>CAWKPF010000009.1:0-26925 GCA_963851415.1 uncultured Acidobacteriota bacterium | reverse complement strand
TTGCCGCGGTGACGTTCACCTCACAGGTGGTCGAGCGCAACGTCACCTATCTCGGGAAGGGCCGGGTGAACGGCGAGGTGCGGAGCGTGGCCACCGGCGATCTGGTGTCGGGTGCCGCAGTCGAGTTGACCACCCGCGCCGGCGATCTCGAGCGCACCTTCGAGTTGACCGCCACCGATGGGTTGTTCTCTGTGGACGGGGTCTGGGTGGGCAGCTTCTCGGCTCGCGCCTCGCACGCGACCGACGGCACAGGCAGCGCTTCCGGCGACATCGACTACGACGGTCACTCTGTTGACCTGACGATCTGGATCGATGTCGTCCCCGTGGCGAACCTGACCGGAACGGTCTATCGGTACGGCGGGCAGGAGGAGGTCGAGGGCGCCGTCGTCACGGCTGCCGGCCTTCGCGACGTGGCCGATGACCGGGGCGTGTACCGCATCGACGGGATTCCGACGTCCACCTGGCCCGTGCTCGTCAGCTTCTTCGATCCGGTCACTGAGAACTGCGGCTCGAAGGAGATCGTGATCATCGAACCGAATCGGCTCTATGAGCTCGATTTCGAGTTCTCGGGGTTCGGCGCCATGACCGTGATCGCCGAACACGCCGACGGGACCCCGATCGGGGGAGCGATCGTCGAGTTGATTCCCGAGGTCGGAGCCTGCGGGAGCCAGGCCGAGACGACGGACGCCCAGGGGGTCCACCGTTTTCTCGACGTCAAGGCGCAGTTCTACCGGGTTCGAGTCACGGAGCCCTCTTGCGGATTCGTCTTCGAGAGGCGCTGGGTCCCGGTGTTCCCGGGGGAGACCCGCGAAGAGCTCTTCACCTTCGAGGCCTGGGGACGGTTCGAACCGCGAGTGGTAGGCAGCGACGGCGAGACGAGCGTTCCAGGGGTTCGAGTGGGACTCACCTCCGAGCGAGGGAATGACTCGCAGACGACCGATACCGCGGGCCGGGTCGCCTTCGCGTGCAAGGTGGCGTCGCCCTATCTGCTCGACGTGCGCTCCGCGACGGGTGGCCCGTTGCTCGAGCTGTCCACCCAGCTGAGCCAACACGGCGAGGTCGTTTCGCCGCTTCTCGTGCTGCCACCCCTGGGAGTCGTCGAGGGTTCGGTGACTCGTCCGGACGGTCAGCCCTCGCCCAATGCCTACGTGCGGATCCTGCGCGAAGGCCAGGAGTTCGACGCGACCACCGCAGATCCAGAGGGTTTCTATCGGGTGCGACAGGTACCGATCGGCGATCTGCTGGTCCGGGCCAGCGAGGGCCTCTCGCTGACCGGCGAATCCGAAGGCCTCCTCACGGAGGAGGGAGGGGTCGCCCGCGTCGACGTCGAGCTCGAAGGCGAGCTGATCGCCGCCGATCTCTACGATGCCAACGACTATCGTTATCCGGTCGAGGTCCCCGGCGGCAACATCCTCGAAGGGAGTGGCCGGGTCTTCGGGCGCGCCCTCGATCCGCTGCGGGGCGGTTGGCATCTGTCGCTGGCTCCGGAGGGCGGCACTCCGCTCCGGTTCGAATCGGACTCGAATCAGCTGTCCGTCGATGGCAGGGAAGTCGTGCTCTCGGGTGTTCACGCGAGTGGCCTGCAGGTCGAGCGGCGGGTACGGGTGGCGGAGAACGGCTACTTCGTTCGCTATGTCGAGCTCCTCAGCAACCCGACCGGGGCGCCCGTCACGGTGGATCTCTCCATCGACACCTACCTCGCCTATCTGCGAAACGTGGGCGAAGACGGCGTCCTGTTTCAGGAGCCCGCCGAGATCCTCTGGACCTCGAGCGGCGACACCTTGCTCGACAGCGCTGGAGCCAGTCGCGACCGCTGGGCGGTGATCGGCCCTGGCAGCTTCCTCGAGACCAACCCGCTCCTCACCCGCACCCGAGGAGCCATTCCAGCCACCGGGCACCTCTGGTCGGACGAAGACTCCGGCGCGCCGTCGGAGGTCTCGTACTCCCTGCGCGCCGCCCCAGGCGTCGAGACATCCAGAGTGCGGGCGGCCTGGTCGAGCGTGACGGTGCCGGCAGGGGAGAGTGTGGCGGTGCTGCACTTCGGTCTGCAGCAGAGTGATGTCGAGGCGTCCCGAGCCTCGGCCGAGCGTCTCGAGCAGCTTCCGCCGGAGGCGCTCCTCGGCCTCGAGCCGTTCGTGCTCGATCGGATCCGCAACTTCACGATCCCCGCCGGAGGAACGAGCGGGCTCGAGCCGCTTCCCTCTCTTCTCGGTGAGATCGGCGGCCGGGTGTTCGAGGGGGATGGCGAGACCCTGGTCGTGGATGCTCCGATTCGGATCCGCAGTGAGCACCCGATCTTCCAACGGCTGCAGGAACTGCGATCCGACGGTGGTGGTGCCTTCTCCGTGGCGGGTCGGATCGGCCTTGTCGGTGGCAACGTGGCGGTTCCGGTCTTCCCGTTCGTGGTGGAGGCGGATCACCCCCGCAGCTTCGTGATGTCGCCGCCCTACCTGGGTGAGTTCCCGGCGGTTTCGAGCTCCGCTCAGCAAAACGTTCTCTTTGTCGACACCGTCCGGGTCGAGGGTACGGTGAGCCGCTCCGATGAGGAGGTGCTCGACTCGGGGAGTGTTGCCTTGCAGGGAATCGATGCTCTGCTCTGGCTCGAGGGAACGATCGACTCCGAAGGTCGCTATCGCCTCGACGGCGTGCCACCCGGCGAATACGTCCTGGTCGCTTCGCAGGATCATCCCCAGGGCTCGCCGATCCAGACCTCACGCACGGTCTCGGTAGAGAGTGGCGAGCCCGCAGACGCCGTCGACGTCAGGTTTCCGCCCATGGGACAGATCAGCGGAACGATCACCTTTTCCAACGGTGCCGTCGTCGCAGGAGCTCCGGTCGAGATCGTGGGCGAACGCGGCTTCCGGCGCAAGACCAGAACCGGCAGCGGAGGCGAGTTCCAGCTCGTCGATCTCGTGGCCGGACGCTACACCCTCCGTGGATTCGAGCTCGACATCGGGCGTGAGGTGTCCGTGGAGCTCGATCTCGCCGAGGGAGAGTCGCTCGTGCAGGACCTCCAGTTCTCCGGAGAGGGCACGGTTGTGTTGCGAGTCAGCTTCGTCGGCGGCCAACCGGCATCTGGCGCCTCGGTAGCGTTGTTCCTGGACAACCGATTCCAGCCTCGAGGCACGACCGGGTCCGATGGACTCCTGAGAGTCGGCAACGTGCCGGCCGGAGAGTTCCTGCTGCGAGTCACGCACCCGCTCAACTCCCGTCTCTTCGAGGATGTCGTTGGTGAGATCCCGGTGGCGGGGGAGGAAGTGGCTGCGGTCATCGAGTTGCCGATCGACGTCGCGCCACAGGTCGTGTTGCAGGAGCCTGCAGCCGGTGCCATCGCCTGGGTAGGAGGGGTGCTGGCCGTGCGCGGGCAGGCGAGTGACGACTTCGGGTTGGTGCGAGGCGAGCTGTTCCTGAACGGTGAACGCGTGGCGAGTCGCCCACTGACCCTCGCGACGAATCGCACCGTCGACTTCGACATCGTTCTCGCGGCTGACGGGCCGCGCGGTGATGTGGCCGTTCACCTCGAAGTGATCGATGGCGCCGGGCAGCGTGCAGCGAGCGCGCCGGCTGCCATTGCGATTCTCGAAGACACCGTGCCGCCCACGATCACCGCCGTGGGCCCCGATCCCGCCGAGTACTTCGAAGGACGCTGGCTGTGGCTTCTCGCCTCAGTGGAAGACGACGTCCGGGTGGAGCATGTCGAGTTCTGGGGTCCGGTGGCCGGAGGCGAGGTCCAGCTCCTCAATTGGGACGATCGCCCCGAGGGCGGCTTCGCGGCGGGCTACGTCATCCCGCCCGACTACGCGCCCGACGGGCCGCGACCGCTCACCATCGAGGTTCGCGCCTTCGATGGCGCCGGCAATCTCAGCGACGGCTCGGTGACCTACACCGTGTTGCCCGACGATCCGCCCATCCTCACGGTGAGCGACGCTCCGAGCGACGGCACGGTGGTGCGCACCGGTGACGTGCTGCGCTTCGTGGGCACTGTCGACGATGAGACGCCCAACTCTGTGCAGCTGCGGGTCAATGGGTCCTTGGTGAGTCAGCGCTCGCAGGTCACCGCCTTCGATCTTGACTTCGTCGTACCGCTGGCGCTTCAGAACAGCGTCGTCTCCCTCGAAGTGCACTCGATCGATCGCCTCCAACAGAGCCACGTGTTCGGGCCGATCACCGTCACCGTCGACGCCGACACCCTGCCTCAGGTCACGTTGTTCGAGCCGGGCAACGGGGCGGAGCTGGTGGAGGGCTCGGAAATGAAGCTGTCGGCCTCCGCCTCCGACGATGGCGAAGTGGTTTCCGTGGAGTTCCTGGTCGGCGGAGAGTCGGTCGCCTTGGACAGCGAGCGACCGTTCACGACCCGAACGTTTCTTCCCGTCGGTGACGCCGGGCCGGTGGAGCTGATCGCCCGTGCGACCGACGATCAGGGGCAGACGCGGGAGCACGCGATCTCGATCACCCGCGTCGACGACACCGAGCCTCCCACGTTGAGCTGGAATCTCCCGAAGGGCGTGAGCGAGGCCTACTGGATCGACGCGATCTTCCTCCTCGATGCCACCTCGGACGCAGCGATCGGCTCCGGTCTCGACGTCGACGGAGACGGCCTGGAGGACGTGGTGCCCCTGGCCGCGGCAGCCGCAGCCCGGGAGTTGCTCGCCGAGTTGAACGGCGCGATCGACAAGGTCGGGATCTACAGACTCGGCAGGAACCCCTCGTCGGTCGCCCTCGATGGCGACCTGGAGTTCGGTCGACGACGACCTGGCGAACTTCGGTCCCGACACCGCCTTCGATCAGACGCTGTGGTCGGGTCTCGACTCGGCACTGCGCCTGCTCGACGACTCCCCGGCTCGCCGTCGCGCGGCGCCTCTGATCTTCGCCTTCGTCAATGACCAGAGCGATCCAGCTGGCTCGAGTGTGGTCGCTGACCTCAGTGAGAAGGGCGTGGCGGTGCACGTGATCGGCATCGGCCCGATCTCCGACTCCACGCACCTGGAGGAGCTGGCCGAGGGCACGGGTGGAACGTACCGCGCCTACGGTGCCGTCGGCGGTGTCGCCTCGCAAGCTCACGAGCTACTGGGTGACTTCCGGGCACCCGTGCACTTCGATGCCACCGACAACGCTCGGGTCGCCACCGTGGGCGTGAGCTTCGATACCGGCACCGAGCTCATGCAGCGCCTGTGGAACGAGGCCCCCTTTGTCGGCGTCCTCTCCGAGCCTGCTCTCTTCGACCCGGCCGCAGGTCTCCTCACTCCACTCGGAATGGTGGCCCGGGCCACGGATCCGGCCGGCAACGAGACCGTGGTCGACTGTGCGCTGGAAGCTGACGAGTGCCCTGGCGTCGACGCGCCCCTCCCGCCGCCGCTCGTCCAACAGATCGATAGCCTCTCCAGCTCGTTCCCGGGAATGGGGCGGCCCGGAGACACCGTCGAGCTTGTCGGGAGGCACCTGGGCCCGGGGGACCTCGGAGGCCCGGTGGAGGTGCGCTTTGGCGAGGATCTGGCCGTCCTCGGAACGATCGACAAGTTCCGCATCCGGGCGACGGTGCCGGCCATCCTTTCGAGTGTCGCGGTCACCGTCACCGTCGACGGAGCTGACGTCGAACGAGATCGGATTCGGCCTCGACAGCGACAGAGACGGTCTCACCGACGAAGAAGAGGAGGCCTTGGGCACGGACCCGGACTCGGACGACTCCGACGGCGATGGCCTGAGCGACGGAGCGGAGATCTCAGGAGCACGGCACCGACCCGCTCGACCCCGACACCGACGGTGGCGGTGAGAGCGACGGTGACGAGGTGGCGCGCGAGGGCGCTCCGCTCGATCCGGCCGACGACCTGTGGACGCTCGAGATCGAAAACGAGACGGCCGAGACCGAGTTCGTGGTCGTGACCGATCCACACGGCGACCTTCACCTGTTCCAGAGAGACTCCACCCAGGGCTGTCTCACTTTCCACTACTCGATGCGCAAGCCCAACGGGGCCGAGGTCATCGCCCCGACGCCACTGGCAGAGTGCGGCAATCCGGTCGAACTGAGTGCCGCCGTGGACAGCCAGGGGCGAGTGCACGTCGCCTGGCTCGACGAGTACCAACCCGAGCTGCGAACCCTCGATCCTGCGCTCGATGATCGAGACGGCGACCAGGCCGACCTCTCGCAGATGCTCCTGTCCGAACACTCGTTCGACCGGGTCGGCTTCGACACCAGGGTCGTGGCGGGTTCGTCGGGCGATGTCTATCTCGCGGTCAACGGAGCCGGTCTGACGATCACTCGGATCGACGAGGCGGGCACGCGGCTTCGGTCCTGGACGCTGCCGGGCCAGATCGCCTCGAGCGACCTCTCGTTGGATGAGATCGACGGCGCGCTTCACGTCGTTGTCGGTACGGATGCAGAGATCCTCTACGCTCTTCTCGATACCGAGACTCTCCTTCCGCGCATCGCACCGACTCAGCTCTTCGACTTCCCGTGGATCTTCGGCACGGCCGTCGAGCGGCTGGGGGCGGGGAGCGTCGCCGTCGTGGCGGAGGTTGGTGAGGAGCTCTGGGCCACGAGCCTGGTCCCGGGCGACGACGACCAGGATGGCGACGAAGGTGACTTCTCGTTCTCGTGGAGCTCCTTGGATCGAGGCCGCTCTCCCGAGCTCGCGACGGATGACGAGGGTCAGTTGCTTCTCAGCTATCTCCATGTTCCGGAACAGGGGGCTCGAGCGGTCGGTTTGTTTGAGCCGCGCTATCGGCTGGCGCACGTTGCCGAGACCCTGGCCACTCAGCTTCTGGAACTGGCCAGCCAGCGCTTCCTGGCGCCTCCGGACATCTACTGGCTCGGCTACCCCCGTCCCATTGCTACCGGCAACGGCAGTGTCTACGTCGCCTGGGCAGACGGCACACGAGCTGCGCTCGCGGTGCTGAATCCCGATCGCGACGGAGACGGGCTGGCGATTCGAGGGGAACAAGACGCCGGCACCGACGCCCAAGACCCTGACACCGACGACGACGGCATGGCCGACGGTTTCGAAGTGCGCCACGACCTCGACCCCCTCGTCCCGGGCGACAGTGGTGACGATCCCGATGCCGACACCCTCGACAACCTGGAAGAGGCCGGCCTCGGTACCGACCCCCGAGCCTTCGACAGCGACGGTGACGGTCTGGCCGACGACGCCGAGGTACGAGATCACGACACCGCTCCCACTCGAGTCGACACCGACTACGACGGCCTCGGCGACGCGATGGAAGTGGCCAGCAGTGCGAGTGCCGCACTCGAGCGCGATCGCGACAGCGACGGGCTCCTCGATGGCTTCGAGCAACGGTATGGCTTCGATCTCGACCAGCCCGGCGAAGGGCCGTCGGACCCCGACGGCGACGGGCTCACCACACTGGAGGAACAGACTCTGGGCACCGATCCGACCCTCGCCGACACCGATGGGGACGGAGTCGACGACGGGGACGAACAGATCGGCGGCACCGATCCGGGGAACCCCGACACCGACGGCGGCGGTGCGAGCGATGGCCAGGAGCTCACCGACGGCACCGATCCTCTCGACTCCTCCGACGACGTGACGAGCTGATTCCATGCAAGAACGAACGACAGATGCCCAGCAGTCCTGAGAAGTCGCCTCTCGCGACGATGGGGCTCGCCGTGGTTGCCCTCGCCTCAGTCTTCGGGCCGAGCGTCGCGGCAGCCCAGGAGATCTTCGCCGACGACTTCGAGAGTGGCGATATCTCGAAGTGGAGCGCCGACGTCGGCTACGAGCCCGACACCGAAGCGCCGGCACTCGAGCTCGTGTCACCTGTCCTCTCGGAGCTCGCAGAAGGCTCCCTGCCCGCGATCATGCTGGCCTATTCCGATCCTGGCAGTGGGGTCGACACCGAGTCACTCCGAGTCGAAGTGGACGCGAGCGATGTGACCTCCACCTGCACGATCGGCTCCGAGCAGGCGAGCTGCCCCATGCCGGCGCTCGCGCTGGGTGGCCACTCGTTGGCGGTGGCCCTGAGCGACCGGGCAGGCAACCCGGCCGAGCTGAGCTTCGCGTTCACGGTGGTGGCCGACTCCCTGGTCCCGCGGCCTCGGATCACCATCGTACGACCGGGGCTCTCCGTCGTCGGGGATGCGACACCCGAGATCGAAGTGGCCTGGAGCAATGGCCTCTCGGACACCCTTTCGGTCGAGCTGGACGGATCGGATCTCTCCGCGAGCTGCACGGTGTCGAGCGGCTCCGCCCTTTGCGAACCGATGCCCCTGGCCAGTGGCGAGCACGAACTGCGCGCCGAGATTCGCAACAGCGCAGGAGTCGCCGGCTCTGCGCTCGTCCTCTTCGAACTTCAGCTCGGCATTCAGGTCACCATCGAGTCGCCAGAGAACGGCCACCTGACGCGCGACGACACTGTGACCTTGCGCGGCTCGGTCGGGCCCGAGGCCACCGAGGTGTTGGTTGCCGGAGTCCTCGGCGACGCTCGACGGCGCCGGCGGCTGGGAGGTGAATGGCCTTCCGCTCAGAGAAGGTGCCAACCCGTTCTCCGCCACGGCGCGAAGGGTCATCGGGGGAGTCGGCACCGGGGGAGTGGGCACGGCGGTCGTGACGGTGGTGAAAGACACCGAAGCGCCTCGGATCGTTCTGCGCACCCCGGGAGCCGGAACGGTCGTCACCCAGAGCACGGTGCTGGTCACCGGGAGAAGTGGCCGATCCGGTGTCGAGCAGCTTCGTCGCCCAGGCTCCCAAGGTCACGGTCAACGGGATCGAGGCCGAGGTGGAGCACAAGAGCTTCCTGGTCGAGAACTTCCTGCTGCAGCGAGGCGAGAACCGCATCGTCGCCACCGCACAGGACTCGGCCGGCAACGTGGGGCGTACCGAATTGGTCGTCCAGCACGACCCCGACGCCCTGAGAAAGATCGAAGAAGTGCAAGGCAACGCGCAGCGCGGCGTAGTGGGGGAGACGCTTGGCCAACCCCTGGTGGTGCGCCTCGTCGATCGCATCGGCAACCCCTTGCCGAATCGCCCCGTGACCTTCCGGGTCACCCGTGGTGACGGGGCCGTGGTGGCGTACCCGAAAGCCGACGAGCAGTTGGTGGTGCTCTCCGACGAGCGGGGCCTCGCCCAGGTGCGCTTTGCCCTCGGGCGACGTTCCGGCGTGGGCAACCAGGAAGTCGCCGCCGAGGCCGAGGGCTTCGCCGGCACAGTGGTCTTCTGTGCCTCCGCCGCAGCCGCGTTGCCCGAGCGCATCAAACCCATCCCCGGCAACGACCACAGCGGTGCGACCACCGGCGAGGTCGGCCAGCCCCTGCCGAGGCCGCTCTACGCCCAGGTGTTCGACGAGAACGGCAACCCGGTGCCCGATCTGCTGGTCAGCTGGGAAGTGGTGGAGGGTGGCGGCACTCTGAAGAACGGGACCCCCATCGCGACCAGTCGTACCGATGCCGAAGGCAAAGCCACCATGACCTGGGTGCTCGGCCCCGACACCGAGGTCAATGGGCAGCAAGTGATCGCCTCCTTCGCGGGTCTCGACGAGTCGCCAGCGATCTTCGTCGCGACCGCCAAGAACGCCGGCTCCGAAGCGCAGACCGCGATCGTCGGTTTCGTCACCGACAACCAAGACGAGCCGATGAACAAGGTACGAGTCGAGGTGGAGAACACCGCCCTGTGGGCCGAGACCGGGCCCGACGGCCGCTTCCGAATCGACAGCGCTCCCGTGGGCGAAGTCCATCTCCTGGTGAACGGAACCACAACCGATCGCGAGGGCATCTGGGCCCGACTCGCCTTCGAGATGAGCACCGTGCCCGGGATCGACAACGACCTGGGCATGCCGATCCGCCTCTTGCCCCTCTCCGAGTCGAGCGACAGTCGCAAGATCGTGGGCGGCGACAAAGACGTCACGCTGAGCCTCGAAGGAGTGCCCGGAGCCGAGCTCACCGTGCGGGCGAACTCGGTGACGTTCCCCGACGGTTCACCGACCGGAGAGCTCTCGGTCACCCAGGTCCACTCCGACAAGGTGCCGATGGTGCCACCCCTGGGCTCGAGCTTCATGCTCGCCTGGACCATCCAACCGCCAGGGGTGAAGTTCGATCCCCCGGCTCGCATCGCCATCCCCAACTTCGGTGATCCCCCTGGAACCGTGGTCGACATCTACTCCTTCGATCACGACCTGGGAGAGTTCCTGTCGATCGGAACGGCGACGGTGTCGGAGGACGGCACTCAGCTGGCTTCGGATCCGGGTTTCGGTGTCGTCAAGTCGGGGTGGCATGGGTGTTTGCCGCCGCCGCCGCCGACGGCGGACACATGTCGTGCCGGGACGTGTCAGATCTGTGTTCCGGGCACGAAGAAGACGATCTCGAGGTGCGACGAATGCGAAGTGTGCAAGGGGGACTCGTGCGAGCCTCGCACTGTCGGGGAGGTCGAGATCCAGGCTCGTACGGAGCAGAAGGACTGGCAGGGCGATCGCCTCACTGCCGTTCGCGGCGACGAGGTCTACCTCAGGGCCGAAATCGACGGCGACTGCGGCTCGCGGACGGTCTACGAGTGGAACTACGCCGATGGAACAACCGGCGAGGGTGCGTCGGCTGTCCATGTTTTCGAGGAGGACGGGTTGCACTGGGTGAGCGTTGTGGCAAGGTGTGAGGGGTGCTCAGGGGCAGGTACAGCTCCTGACGAGATGCTCATCATTGTGGAGTCGCCATGATGGCTGCTCAACTATCCGTCTCGCGGCCGCATCGGCCTTGGAGGCAGACATGACAAGTCTCAGGTGCAAGACGTTCCCGTTGTTGCTGGTGCTTTCAGCCGTCTTGCCAGCGGGTTGCTCCACGGGCAAGTCACCCGAGGCCTCTGGCGGCGAGCGCCTTCCCGGAACCGAGGTCATCCTGCAACCTAGCAGGAAGGGCTTTCAGATCTCGCCAGACGGGAACTGGCTTCTCTTTGAGTCCAAGGGCGATTCACCCCTGGCGCCGAACTTCGTCCTGTATGACCTGGCCACAGCATCGGCTAGGACAATAGGGCTGTCAGATTCTGCGCGCGATGAGGCGCAACAGGGCGTGGGGCCTCGCTTGGAGATGATCCGCTGGCGTGCTGATGGGAGGGTGGCATGGTCGATCGCGAGGCGAAAGGTCTTCGAACTGGATACCTCTACGGCCTCTCCCCAGTTCGTGCGGGTACCCTTTCGCCCGGACCTTCCAGGCCTGCCGAGGGCGCACGAGGCTACCGACTACGGGCTGCGTGTTGTCAGAGTGTCAAGCCAAGAGGTACGCCTGGAAACAGCGACAACACCCGAAGAGGTTCTGGCTGTTCACCGGGTACTGGGACTCAACGAGGGAGACATTGATATCTCTCGGCTCACTCGCTCTCCAGATGGCACTCACTTGGCCTATACCGTGGTCGCGCTGGCTGGTGGCACGTTCGCTGCTCAGTCTCGAGGGTTCCTTCTCGACACCTCCGGCCGCACAAGGGAACCGCTCCTTCTGGCCGATCCCTTGTACGGGCCGGTCCGGTGGCACCCGACTGATCGGCTCCTCTATGCGGTGGCCGAGGCAGAAGACGGTCAAATTGCGATCTTCCGGTGGGCCTACTGACGCGACTCGCGAGGATATACGAAATGCTGCGGCGAATGATGTACGCGTTTCCGCTGAGCCTGATGGTCATGCAGGTGCAGCTGCCAGAGGGACTCAGCCGTGTTTCGGACCGAGCAAGAGCGGCAGAAAGCGGTGTCCATCTTGTGTCGCCACTGAGTTCGTCGGTCAATGCGCAAGCGCTCGCTGAGGCAATGGACGTCGACGGATCCCTATTGCTTGGCGCTGAGTTTGAGGGGAACCCGGCCGCAGCCGCAATCCTTTCAGAAATCGGCGTCTTGACACCGAGAGTTGGCAGCGACATGACGCTACTTAGTACGGGCATTGCGGGTAGCCTCGAGCCGGAACCAGGCTCGGACTTCGAACCGATTGGCGTTGCGGAGGACACTGCAACGCTTACGTTGAGGATTGCCGTTCCTCAAGGACGGACGACGATCTCGTTCGAGTATCTGTTTCTAAGCGCAGAGTCTCCGGAGTTCGTCGGCGAGGAGTTCAACGATGCCTTCACTGCGAGCGTCAGGGACGCCGACGGCGAACGAAGGGTTGTCACAGCCTCAGTAAACAACTCGTCCTTCATCGAAGCTTCGGATGCCCTCCTCGGCGGAACCGGCTTCGACATCTTTTCTGCAGATCCGGAAGACGTAGATAGGTTCTTCGGGACGGGACTACCCGACGCCGGCTATACCCCGTTCCAGCGAGCGCAGGGGGAGGTTCAGTCTGACGGAGAGATTGTCGTCGAGTTCTCCATCCGGGATGAGGCCGACGGCATCCTCGATTCGGCCGTCTTGATCGACAACCTACACGTTTCAAGTTTGGAAGTACTGGATCCGAACGAGACGATGCTCGAGGACGGGGTTGAGTCTCGTGGCGGTGGAAGGGTGACAACCGACGAAGACGTCCTGGCGACCCAGGGAGACCCCGTGCGGGGAATCGTTGCAGACGGTGTTACGCGGCTCGTACTGAGGGCTTCTGTCGCAGGCCCAGGGACAGTGACGTTTGATTCCAATGGCACTGCGCCTGAAGATGGGGGTTTCGCCCCCTTTGACACGGGTGAGCGTTTGCCTTCCGTGACCGCACCTGTGTTCGAGACTGCAGAGGGCTTCTTTGCGACTTGCATCTACCGCGCGCCAGATGAGTTCGATCGTGGTTCTGACGGGGCATCCGTGGAAAGACAAGTCAGATTCCGCGCTGCTTTTCAACCCGAGACCGGCAATCTCGTCGAGAACCATAGGGATGTTGTATTGCTGAGGCCTCCCTTGGTTCTTGTCCATGGCCTCTGGTCGAGGCCCCAGACCTGGCGCTTTCCCCTGGTTGCCGACCCTCGGTTCCGAGGGCAGCCGGCCGACTACAGCGAGACTCACGCTGGCTACTTTCGGGACAACGATGGGGCTGTCGCGGGGGAAATCGTGTCGGCTCTCATCGGACTCAGAGAGGACGGCATTGCTGCGACGCAGGCTGACGTTATCGGCCACAGTATGGGCGGAATCTTGAGTCGACTCTGGATCCAGAACCGAAACTACCGGCGGGTTACCAATTTCTTTGAGGGCGATATCCGCAAGCTGTTCACTCTGGACACTCCCCATTCGGGCTCCCCTCTGGCAAATCTTCTTGTTGCGATTCGAGAGACCCCCATTCTTGGCTCACTGGCGGCCGGTATTGTTCGCGAGAACTACTCAATCGACCCGGGGGCAGTTGACGATCTCTCGGTCGGCAGCCCAGCGATAGCAGAAATCCAGCGAACCAGTGTCCCTGGCCACGCCTTGGTCGGCGTGGGCGGATCCCAGCTCTTGCCGTCTCTCAACCCTCCTCTCAAGCTTCTGTCGGTGGTTGTGGACTTCTTCTCCGATACCGGCCTCGAGGATCTTTTTCAAGGCGTCGAGCATGACGTGGTCGTCCCGCGAGAGAGCCAGGAGGGCGGCGCGATCGCGCCGGCCTACACGGTGGTGGGCGGGGACGATGGGATTCATATCGGTGGGGGTTCCATCGTTGGTAACACCGGAAGCATCGTCTACAGCGAGATTCTCACTGAGCTCATCGACACGCCAGCAACGAGCCCCTTCTTCTGGAACTTTCCCGCGCCGTCCACGCTGAGAGTCTCGCCTCCCACGCGGAACGCCTTTCCTATCTCGGCGAGAGGGCTCGCCCAGGGGGCACTCTCGATTACCTTTCCCGAGGATCAGTCTTTGGTCCAACCCGGCCAGATTCTTTCGATCGCAGTTCTGCCCAGCGAGGGGCTCGAGATCGCAGAGCTGATGGTGGTGCTCGCCAATACAGCAGCGAGCACGGAAGGGGCGCTGGAGATCGAGGTGACCGTGCCCGAAGAACTGATCGGCCCGATCGAGGTGCGGGCCGTAGGGAAGACCCCAGAAGGTGACGTTGTTCTCTCCGATCGGATCACGCTGACGGTGGAGCCCACCTCGTCTCTCGAGGCAGTGCGCCTCCACCCCCGTCGACCGATTCTGTTCGGGAAGGGCCAGACCCTCGAGCTGAGTCTCGAGGGCTCATTCGCCGACGGCGTGACGCGAGACCTCACAGACCCCGTGCTAGGTACCGAGTACCTGGTCTCTGACCCTACGGTGCTCGAAGTTTCCGGCTCCACGGTCAACGCGCTGTCTGTAGGAGCGGCGACCGTCGTCGGCCGACACAGTGGCCTCCAGGACAGCGTCACCGTCGAAGTCCTGGACGCTAGTGAGTCGGTGTTCTACATCTTCGCTGACGACTTCGAGTCCGGTGATCTGATTACTTGGAGTTTGGGAGTCCCAGCGCCGTGATAGGGCCGAACCCATCCGAGGCGGGCTGGTTGCTGTAGGAGCTCTGGACCATGACATCGAGAGTAGCGTTGCTGTTTCTGCTGATCGCCTTTCCGTCGTCCGCAGACATCCTGGTGCTGATCGACGGATCGGAGATTCACACTCGCGGTCCCTGGACCATCGAAGGAAGACGCCTGATCTATGAAGGCGAAACGGGCATCAAGTCGGTGCTCCGTCTCGAGAATGTCGACCTCGAGGCAAGCCGCCTCGCGACCGAAGCCGCTTCGAAGCCGAGCGAACCTGTTCTTGAGTCTGAGCCTCGGGCGGGAACTCTCTGGGCCGAAGCCCCCGCGCTGGTCCTCGACGATGAAGGCCTACCACCTGCGAAGGCTGCGAGCCGTGGCCGCCTGAAAGCCATGGGCCAACCAGGGGCGGGTTCATTGACGATCACCTCTCCTGAGAACCAGTCTGTCTACGCGCCAGGTGAAACAGTGGTCGTGGTTGCCAGACACAGCTCAGGCCTGGATCTGGCCGAGCTAGTGGTCGTCATGCCCATGACGGCTGAAGGCGTCAAGGACACGATGGGAGCTCGAGATCGCCATTCCCGAGGAGCTGGTCGGACCGATCGAACTGCTCGCCAGCGGCAAGACCTCAGGGGGGCTGATCATGATGGCTGAGCCGATCACCTTGATCGTAGAGCCCCGATCACCGGTCGAGGCAGTGCGCATCGAGCCTCAGCGCCCGGTTCTGCGAGGTGTGGGGGCTACGCTCGAGCTCAGGGCGTATGGGACCTATGCCGATGGAGTGACCCGAGACATTTCGGATCCCCGCACGGGCACTGAGTATCGGACCTCCAACGAGTCAGTAGTCGAAGTGTCAGGCTCTACGATCACGGCCCGCTCCTTGGGCGCGGCGACCATCGTCGGCCGCCACGGTGACGTGCACGACAGTGTCACGGTCGAGGTGCGTGACGAGCAGTAGGAAGCCAAGAGCCCTGTACGAGTGGAATTGCGACGATGGAACGCCAGTGAGTGTTCGTCGGCCGTCCATGTGTTCGAGGAGGGCGGGTTGCACTGGGTGAGCGTTGTGGCAAGGTGTGAGGGGGTCCCCTGGGGTGGAGTCTGCTTCGGATGAGATCTTGATCATTGTGGAGGAACCGTGATGACGCTTGAAACCGGAGGCGACTTCGGGCCTGGGCGGCGCGGCTCCCAGGCTGGTTACAGTCGAACGTTGTGCCTACCATGCCGCGAGCTGGCGCTCGCCTGTGCCACGGTCTTGCTGGTGGTGGGTTGTTCAACCCGCAAGCTGCCGGAGGACACCGGGGGTGAGCGTCTGCCCCACACAGACAGGATTCGCTCGACTCAACCTGTTTTCCTGATCTCGCCAAACGGACAGTGGCTCCTCTTCGAAGAGGAGGGCACGCCTTTGCAGCCGGAGCTCGTCCTCTACAGTCTCCTCGATGAGTCGCCAACTCCTATAGGGAATCCCGATGCTCGAGGCAGTCACGTTCCTCTGCTGGGCGCGACACGCTGGAGCGAGGATGGGGCGGTCGCCTGGTCGCTCGGCGGCGTCGTATTCGAGCTCGACACTCGAAGGCGCCCCCTGGAGTTCGTTCGGATTCCCGATCGAGAAGATCTCCCGCCTTGGCCTGTCGGACCGGAGCCGGCCGATTTCGGGCTCCGAGTGGTGCGGGCATCGAGTCGAGAGGTGCGGTTGGAGACCCTCGCCCCATCCAGAGTGCTCGCCGTGCACCGAGTCAGGGGCGTGAACGAAGGCTGGATCAACCTCGAGGGAGTCACCGTTTCACCTGACGGGAGCTTTGCGTCCTATCTCGTTGTGGCTCTCCGTGGGGGTACGTTCACAGCCCAGAGTCGCGGGTTTCTCCTGGATCTTCACGGTGAGAGCAAGCCACGGCTCCTGGCGGATCCGATGTCCGATCCTGTCTTCCATCCACGGGAGCGGATTCTCTTTGCTGAGGCAAAAGGCAAAGACGGCCGGTATGCCATTTACCGTTGGAGCTACTGACCGGCGTTTGCCGGCGAGCCGAGGTGCACGAATGAACGTGAGACAGCTGGCGATCCCTCTTGCTGGAGTCTCGCTGATCCTATTCAGCGAGCCCACAGTGTGCTTGCAACAGCCGGCTCGAGAGAGAGCGGAGCTCGCCGCGAGCGGTCGGCAGCTTCGGCAAAGCACACCTGCGCCCAGAGGAAGCGCAGCGACGCTGGTGCAGGCTCTGGACATGCCCTCTTTCATGGTGCTCGACAGCGGTTTTGAGGGCGACCCGGCCTCTGCCGGGGTCTATTCCGAGCTGGGGGTCTTGCGCCCGCGGGCTGGGGAGGACATGGTCCTGCTCAGCACCGGTATTGCGGGGAGCCTGGAGCCCGAGCCTGGTACGGATTTCGTTCCGATCGGCGTCGAGCAAGACTCAGCCGTGCTGACCGTGAGGCTGGCGGTGCCACCAGGGCCAGCCACTCTCAGCTTCGAGTATTTCTTCCTGAGTGCGGAGTGGCCGGAGTTCGGCGATGACGAGTTCGACGACGCCTTCACCGTGACCGTCGCCGATGCCCTTGGCGAGCGAGAGATGCTCGAAATCACCGTGAACAACTCGCGCTTCTCACAGGGCTCGAATGCGAGGGTCGGGGGCACGGGATTCGACATGCTCGCCGAGGATCCCGAGCATGTCGACAGGGAATTCGGCAGCGGACTCCCCGACGCCGGGTTCATTGGCTTCCTCTCGGCGGAAGAGGATGTGCGTTCGAATGGCGAGGTCGTTGTCGTGTTCTCAATCGAGGACGCGGGGGACGGCATTCTCGATTCCGCTGTCCTGATCGACGATGTCAGGGTCTCTTCTCTCGAGGTTCTCGATCCGAATGAAATCCTTCTCCGGCCTGGGCCCGAGGCACAGGGAGGGGGCCGGGTCACCACGGATGAGCAGGCTCTGGCAACCGCAGGAACGCCGCGGTCGGGCGCTGTGGCCGATGGGGTCACCCGATTGGTGCTCCGTGCCTCGGTCGCAGGGCCGGGATACGTCACTTTCACCCTGGATGGCGATTCGCCCGAGGACGGCGGGCTCTCGTGGCGTGACAACGGCGACCGCCTTCCCACGGTGACGGTTCCCGTTTTCGAGACCGAAGCGGGCTTCTTTGCGACCTGCATCTACCGCACGCCCGAGGAGTTCAACCGAGGTGGCGACGAGGCGCTGGTGGTGCGGCTGATCGGGATCGAGGCGAGCTATCAACCTGGCGCTGGTGAGGTAGTGAGGAGCGAGGCGGAGATCGGTCTGTTCAGACCTCCTTTACTGTTCGTCCACGGCCTCTGGTCAAGACGCAGTACGTGGTCGTTTCCGTTGGCCTCCGATCGCCGTTTCAGGAGACTCCCCACGGACTACGGCGAAACCAATGCAGCTCACTTTCACCAGAACTCCGCGATCGTTCCGGGCGACCTGGCGGTGCTGCGTTCCGAGATGCGCGATGCTGGCATTGCCGTGACGCAGGTCGACGTCATCGGTCACAGCATGGGAGGACTCTTGACGCGCTTGTGGATTCAAAACAGGAATCACCGACGTGTCGACAATTTCTATAGCGGGGACGTAAACAAGTTCTTCACGTTGGACACGCCGCACACGGGTTCGCCTCTGGCCAACTTGTTGCAGTCCATTTGGACGACCCCGCTTGTGGGCTTCGTGGCGGCCCGGCTCTTTGAAGCCATGGACTTAGTCATCGATCAGGGAGCCATCGAGGACCTGTCGGTCGGAAGCACTGCAATTGCCGGCATTGAAGAAACGGGGGTTCCTACCCACGCCGTGGTAGGAGTCGGTGGCTCGGAGCTGTTCCCTCAGGTGACGCCAATTCTTACGCAGCTGGCTTTCCTCGTGGATCTTTTTTCGACGACGGGTATCGACGACCTGTACGCAGGTCTCGAGCATGATGTGATCGTGGCGCGGGAGAGCCAGGAGGGAGGCGCGACGGCGCCAGCCTACACTGTGGTCGGCGGAGGCGACGGCATCCACATCGGCGGTGGATCGATTCCGGGCAATACCGGCAGCATCGTCTACAGTGAATTGCTGTCCGCCTTGATCGATACGCCTGCGACGAGTCCACTCTTCTCGAACTTCCCTGCGCCGTCGTCGTTGAGAGCTCCCGATCTGAGCCGGACGCCCTTTGAATCTGCTGTCAGAGGAATCGCCGATGGGACGCTGGTAATCACCTTCCCAGAGGACGGGACCATCGTCGAGCCGGGCCAGACCGTTACGGTTACGGTGGCACCAAGCGTCGGTCTCGAGCTGGCTGAGGTTGTCGTGGTGCTCCCAGGAACAGCGGCACGTGTCGTCGGCGGGCTGGACCTCGAGGTCGTGGTGCCCGAGCGTTCCGTTGGCCCGGTCAATGTCCTCGCGGCGGGAAAGACCCCGGCCGGAGATCTCGTCCTCTCTGCGCCAACTACTCTCTACGTGCAACCGGGGGCGGGGTTGGAGGCCATCCGAATCGAGCCGCAAAGGCCGATTCTTGTCGGAGTCGGATCGTCCCTGGATCTCGTGGTTGAGGGCTCGTACGCCGATGAAGTCGTTCGGGACATTTCGAGCCCCGCGACGGGCACGGAATACCTGCTATCCGATCCGGCGGTCCTTCGCCTTTCCGGATCGAGAATCGAAGCCCTTTCGGAGGGTGCTGCCACGGTAGTCGCCCGCAACGCAGACGTCCACGACAGTGTGACGGTAGAGGTCCGGCCTTTGAGCGACTCGTTGTTCTACATCTTCGCGGACGACTTCGAGTCCGGTGATCTGGCTACTTGGAGCTCGGGAGTTTCAACGCCGTGATACGGCCGACCCCATCCGAGGCGGGCCGGTTGCTTTAGGAGGTCTGGACCATGACATCGAGAGCAGCGTTGCTGTGTCTGTTGATCGCTTTTCCGTCGTCCGCAGACATCCTCGTGCTGGTCGACGGATCGGAGATCCACACCCGCGGTCCCTGGACCATCGAAGGAAGACGCCTGATCTATGAAGGTGAAACGGGCATCAGGTCGGTGATCCGACTCGAGAATGTCGACCTCGAGGCGAGCCGCCTCGCGACCGAAGCCGCTTCGAAGCCGAGCGAACCTGTTCTTGAGTCTGAGCCTCGGGCGGGAACTCTCTGGGCCGAAGCCCCCGCGCTGGTCCTCGACGATGAAGGCCTACCACCTGCGAAGGCTGCGAGCCGTGGCCGCCTGAAAGCCATGGGCCAACCAGGGGCGGGTTCATTGACGATCACCTCTCCTGAGAACCAGTCTGTCTACGCGCCAGGTGAAACAGTGGTCGTGGTTGCCAGACACAGCTCAGGCCTGGATCTGGCCGAGCTAGTGGTCGTCATGCCCATGACGGCTGAAGGCGTCAAGGACACGATGGGAGCTCGAGATCGCCATTCCCGAGGAGCTGGTCGGACCGATCGAACTGCTCGCCAGCGGCAAGACCTCAGGGGGGCTGATCATGATGGCTGAGCCGATCACCTTGATCGTAGAGCCCCGATCACCGGTCGAGGCAGTGCGCATCGAGCCTCAGCGCCCGGTTCTGCGAGGTGTGGGGGCTACGCTCGAGCTCAGGGCGTATGGGACCTATGCCGATGGAGTGACCCGAGACATTTCGGATCCCCGCACGGGCACTGAGTATCGGACCTCCAACGAGTCAGTAGTCGAAGTGTCAGGCTCTACGATCACGGCCCGCTCCTTGGGCGCGGCGACCATCGTTGGCCGCCACGGTGACGTGCACGACAGTGTCACGGTCGAGGTGCGTGACGAGCAGTAGGAAGCCAAGAGCCCTGTACGAGTGGAATTGCGACGATGGAACGCCAGTGAGAGTTCGTCGGCCGTCCATGTGTTCGAGGAGGGCGGGTTGCACTGGGTGAGCGTTGTGGCAAGGTGTGAGGGGTCCCCTGGGGTGGAGTCTGCTTCGGATGAGATCTTGATCATTGTGGAGGAACCGTGATGACGCTTGAAACCGGAGGCGACTTCGGGCCTGGGCGGCGCGGCTCCCAGGCTGGTTACAGTCGAACGTTGTGCCTACCATGCCGCGAGCTGGCGCTCGCCTGTGCCACGGTCTTGCTGGTGGTGGGTTGTTCAACCCGCAAGCTGCCGGAGGACACCGGGGGTGAGCGTCTGCCCCACACAGACAGGATTCGCTCGACTCAACCTGTTTTCCTGATCTCGCCAAACGGACAGTGGCTCCTGTTCGAAGAGGAGGGAACGCCTTTGCTCGCCGATTTCGTTCTCTACAGTCTCCTCGATGAGTCGCCACTAGCGGTAGAGAATCTCGAAGCTCGAGGCGGTTCAGGCCCTCGGCTGACCTCGACGCGCTGGAGCGAGGATGGGACGGTGGCCTGGTCGGTCGGCGGTTCGGGATTCAAGCTCGACACGCGGAGGCGCCCCCTGGAGTTCGTTCGGATACCGGATCGAGAAGATATCCCGCCTCGCCCCGTTGGACCTGAGCCGGCCGATCTCGGGCTCCGAGTGGTGCGGGTATCGGGTCGAGAAGTGCGGCTGGAGACCCTCGCCCCCTCGCGAGTGCTCGCCGTGCACCGAGTCAGGGGCGTCAACGAAGGCTCGATCAACCTCGAGGGAGTCACTGTTTCACCTGACGGTAGCTTTGCGGCCTATCTCGTTGTGGCTCTCCGTGGGGGCACCTTCACAGCCCAGAGTCGTGGCTTTCTCCTGGACCTTCACGGTGAAAGCAAGCCACGGCTCCTGGCGGATCCGATGTCCGATCCTGTCTTCCATCCACGGGAGCGGATTCTCTTTGCTGAGGCCAAGGGCAAAGACGGCCGGTATGCCATTTACCGTTGGAGCTACTGACCGGCGTTTGCCGGCGAGCCGAGGGAGTGAACAAGTGAACGTGAAACAGCTGGCGATCCCTCTTGCTGGAGTAAGGGGGCTTTGGGCATGAACCGCTTGAGTGTGTTTCCAGTCAGTGTGGCATTCGCCCTGGCAACCGTTTCGCTGGTGAGCTGCTCCTCCAGAAAGGTCCCCGAGGACACAGGCGGCGAGCGGCTTCCCGGGATCGACAGGATCGACTCTAGCCAGCCCGGATTCCTGATGTCTCCGAGT
The DNA here is from genome assembly GCA_963851415.1 of uncultured Acidobacteriota bacterium. Classification (GTDB taxonomy): domain Bacteria; phylum Acidobacteriota; class Thermoanaerobaculia; order Multivoradales; family Multivoraceae; genus CAWKPF01. The sequence goes on along the minus strand of CAWKPF010000009.1, from coordinate 5,571 downwards.
GGCGAATGGCTGCTCTTTGAGTCTGGAACCGACTTCGAGCCGCACTTCGTTCTCTACGATCTCGCCGCCAGAACGGGATTGTCGGTGAGGAATCCGGAGGCCGACAAGGATCCAACCCAACAGGGCCTGGGCCCGCGACTACGGCGGACACGTTGGAGCATGGACGGACGAATCGCTTGGTCGGTCGAGCGCCTCGCATGGAAACTGGACACAACAGCGAGGCCGTTGGAGTTTGTTCGAGTTCCTCGCGAGGAGAACTTTCCCGCCCTGCCCTCCGAACCGGAGCCTGGGGAGCTGGGATTGCGAGTCGTGAAGGTTTCAGACAGAAGGGTTCGTTTGGAGACCATCGTTGAACCTCCAAGGACCCTGGCGAATCATCGGATACTGGGTCTCAACGAGGGTCGTGCCGACATTCTGCGCGTAACTCGCTCGCCGGATGGAAGTCACCTGGCCTACGTGGTGCACGCACTTCGTGGTGGAACCTTCGTCGCTCAGTCTCGCGGATTCCTGTTGGATGTTTCGGGCGCTGAACCCGGCAGTCCTCGCCTGTTGGCCGACCCCATGTCTGGACCGTTGGCCTGGCATCCCACCCAGCGGCTTGCCCTTGGTCTAGCTCTAGACAGCGCCGGCGAGGCGACCATCTATCAATGGAGCTACTGAGGCTTTCACTACCCTTGAGGGAGTGGATCGGATGCTGAACTTGGGAAGAAGTGTGGCGTTGATCTCGGTCTTCTTGTTTGTTGTTGGAGACTCCGGTTTCGCGCTGGATGAGAGCAGGAGCGGCCTTGCCGAGAGTGGTCGCCAGCTCCGACTCCGCACGCCTGTTTCACGCGTTGCCTCCCAGGCGCTAGCGGACGCGATGGATATCTCTTCCTCTATGCTCTTGGAGAGCACCTTCGATGGAGACGGCGCCGCCGCGGGCGTGTTTTCGAAGCTGGGACGACTGCGACCGCGCGTCGGGGACGATATGGTTTTGATCAGCACAGGTGTTGCCGGGAGTAGAGAACTGAACCGCTCCGGGATTCCGGAGCGGTTCAGCATAGGCCTGCTGCCGCTGCCCGCAAGCCAACTCGGGGTCCCTGGGATTCCATGAGTGCGGGAAACGTCATGAGAGCGGGGCCCATGGAGAACAAGGAGCTCGTGCAGATCCTGGCGAGATTGGACGACGCTATCGGTGCACCTGCCGAAGCTTCGGGCGAACTTGCCTTCCTGCAGGGGCGAATCCAGCAGCCAATGTCCCTGCTGCGCGATCCCCTGGGGATTGAGGTTTTCGACTTCAATGTGGAGGGTTCTTCCCCCGCCATTGGTGAGGATTGGCGCCCTGCAGTACTGGACCGTTTTGTGAAACCGCTCAAGGGGCTGGCACAGGTACTCGTTGGAGTTGAGTATCAGAGCCCATTCGATTCGGCAAGCCGAAGACTCGACTCGCTCGCCGTGCGCTGCAATCAGTCGCAAGCGTTCCTGGCGTTTCGCTCGGGGAGTCCGACATCGAAAGTCGGCTCGTCGGCCATGAGGAGCTTCTTCGAGGAGGCGAGAAAGAAGATGGATCTCCCCTTCATAGTTCGCAAGCGCATGGACTCCTTCTTCCTTGTCGACGCAGGTGGCGAACCGATTCGCACACCGATCGCTGGACCCGGTGGCTCCAATCCTTCAGCCTTTACAATCGAGCTTCCATCGCAGGAGCCGCCGCAACTTGTCGCCTTGCTGGATCACTGGGTGGACCTGTTCTCAGACGGCGCGGAGAAGTGGACTTGGCGGCTGTCCGCTACGGACCCCAAGACGGACACGGCTGTGAGGGCGATCATGGGCTTCTTCGCCGACCATCCGCTTGTCCTCCCGGCAGATGTCCACCTTGCGGTTCCGAACTCCGTAGCTGGCCGATTCGGTCTGATGTCGGAGTTCTTATCGTCCCGAGGCTCTCTCAAGATCGATAGCGGTCGATTGAAGATCGAAGGCCTTCGAGAACCCGTTCGAATCAAGGCGTCCAGAACGAGGGAATGCTGGGAAATGAAGGTGGCGGCTGGGAAGCAAGAAGCAAGAGCTGCGTTTCAAGAACTACTCGGAGTGCACTTCGGTGCGTAGGTCTAGTGTGCGGCCGAGTGGCTTGACGCGCGAACCTCTAGGGGACTGGCGCGGCCCCACTCAAAGCGCACTTGCAGGCGTTGAAAGCCTTCTCTTGTGACTCGCACCGCTGAATTCGGTGGCGTCGGATTCGCCGTGCCAGCGCGACTGCTGGAGGCGCTAACTAGATCCGCCAGCAGCGTAAGGGAGGGTGACCTGGCATCTCTACGCGGCCGGTTGGCCGAAGTGCCACAGACTCGCGATGTCGAGGGCCAGGTCTTCGATTTTGTGGTCAGCGCCAACGTTTCGGCGAAGGCTGTTTGTGCTGCGGCCACATGGCTGGAGACTCTGGAGAAGGAGATGCCAGGCCTGTGTAGGGCGCGCCTCGACGCTTCGTATTGCGAGAGGGGTAGCGAAGACCACAAGCGGAGGCCGGACACCGTAGGGATCGTCTTTGAGTCAGGTGCTCCGAGCTTCTGGTATTCGGCTGGCGCATCTCGGGTCTCGAGAGACCAGGAGTACCGGCGAGAGTTCTTTCAGCGTGTGGGCTCCTTCGAAGAACTGCCACTGCGATTTGTAGACGAGGTCGGGGGTTTTCGACTCGAGTCGGAGGAGGGCCACAAGATCAGGTTCCCTATCGCGCAAGAGGGCTACTTGAACCCATCAGCGTTCGTGCTTGGGCCTCTGCAATGGTCCGGCGAGAGGGCACTCGGCCAGCTGGAGAGGTGGATTGAGGAGTTCGGCTCTGAATGGCGCCGCTGGAACTGGAGTTGTCGGCTGAGCAAACCGAGGAACTCGGCCCACATCCAAGACATGCTTTGCCGCATTCCTAGAAGCGCGTGGCCTGCGAGGGGCCTTGGCTTCGATATGGCGAGCCTGTCGGGCCAGGGTTCAACTTGGACGCTTGTGAACGCCCTCTTGCCTGCTGCACGAGAGTTCTCCTTGCAGACGGGAAAGGTGAGCCTGAGAGGCGCGGGAGCTGCGAAGCTTGTCCTCAAGGTTCGAGATGACGATTGGACCCTGAGGATCGCAGCGCCGAGCCGAGACATAGAGGCTGTTGTTGAACTGCTGGCAATCGGGAACGAAGTCCGCGACTGAGTTCCGTCGCGTCCAACCGAAAGCCTTCGGAAGACCCTGGGCGGCTCAGCCTCCCCAGTACCCACCTCACGTGTGCACCTCTTCATCCCTGCATAACATTGCCACCCTCCAGACCTGCTGCTAGCGTTCCCCCAGTCCCTATCTCTTTCAGCTTCTGAAGTCGCCTCTTGGCGCCCCCTCGATGAGGTGGATCTGCTTGTTCGAACATGCCCTACGCTGTGCACCCGCCGCTCCTCTGTTGTCGCTTTGCGGCAGCGCTTCCGCTGGCTTCGCCCGGCGACTCCAGCGCCCACCGGGCGGACTTCGCCGAATGGGCCCTCTCGATCGGGGCGGCCTCTTGCGACCCCTGCAGGCAAGACCCTACTCCGCGGGAGGTGACAGGAAAGCGAGCAGGAACCCGTCTACTCAAGTGAAGACGAAACCTGGACTGCCAAGGAGATCGACGCGCTCATGAACAGCCCCATCGCCTACCTCGCCCTCGGCCTGATGCTCGTATCGGCCGTGCGTTTCTTCAAAGGACGCCAGCTTTCGGCCCTGCTGCTCACGCTCTTCTGGTTGGCGGTGTTGCTGTCCAACACCACCGGGAACCGGCTCTTCACCGCAGTGGCTGGCCTGCTCCTCGTGGCGACTCTGGTCACGCTGTTCCTCGCCCGCCGCGGAAGAGATCCGATGGTGAAGCAGGTCGACCAGGCGTATTTCTCGATCTGGCAGGATGCGCCGACTCCTCTTCAGATTCTGTTCGCGGACGACACCGAGTATCGAGATCGCTTCCTCGCGCTCGGCCCCGAGGCGCTGCCCGCATTGACGGCGAAGGTCACGGGCCAGCTGAAGACGCGCTCTGACTACGTGCAGGCGACGGTGATTCAAGCGCTCGGCGAAATGGGCAACTCCGAGACAGCGTCGCACCTCGAAGCCGTGCTCGAGGATCCGGACACCGAGAGTCTGTTGAAGAAGTACCTCCTTGCGGCGTTGGTCACGCTCGATCCAGGACGGGGCCTGCCTCGACTGCGCTCGGTCTTCTCGGAAGGCCTTCAGGTGACACTCGAGGAAGACGAGCCGAGCGACGAGGCAAAGGAGGCGGCCCAGGAGAGGGCACAGCTTCTGAAGTCGGCGAGCTCGGTGCTCGCGAAGGTGGCAGAGTCGCCACCGGAGGAGGCGAAAGACGAGATTCTCGATCTGCTGATCTCCTGTCTCGACTCGAATATCGACGCGGTTCGAGGAAACGCCGTGGGAGGACTTCGGCGAATGCGCGACGAGAGCTCCCGGCCGAGACTGGCCGCAGCCCTCGTCGACGACGGCTTCGAAGGACAAGCGGGCCAGGTCGCCGGTGCGCTGCTGGCGGTTCCCGGAGGGCTCGACGAAGTGATCTCCGCATGGCCTCGGTTGTCGCTCAACGCCAAACAGAGAGTCGTTCGCGAGCTGGCCGATCAGGAGGTTCTCGTGCGCGGCGCGCTTCTTGGCCTTCTGGAACAGGCTGCATCGGAGGACGACGAGGACCTTCGCGACCTGGCGGTGGCGGCGACGAAGGACCTCAGCGACGAGCGAGTCACTCAACTCCTCATGGGTGTCCTCGCACGGTGCGAGAGCTATGAGAACGTCAAGAGGCCGTTCGATGCGCTTCTCGAGCGGGGAGAAGCCGACCGACTTCTTGCCGCCTGGCCGGACCTGGATCAGGTCGTCCGAGCGAGCCTCGTACGCCTCATGAGCGAGGGGCACGAAGGGGAGCAGCGGGCACAGCGAGTCGAGCTCCTGCGTCGGGCACTGGTCGGCGATGACGACGTCGTGGCGATGATGGCCGCCGACACGGTCGCGGAGATCAACGAGCTCGAGCTGCTCCCCGAGGTCGAAGCCGCGCTGCCTCGACTCGAACGGGCTCAGCAGCGGCTGCAAGGCGAACGGCAAGAGGCAGCAATCGCCAACCTTCCCAAGATGGCAGAGGTGCACGTGCTCACCGCGCAGAACACGTTCGGCAAGACCCTTGCCTATGACGAAGCGAGCTTCGCGGCTCTAGACGAAATGGTCCAAGAGGGTTGGCCCGAAGGGGGCGGGCCGATGCTCATGCAGACCTACGGCCTCTTCGCCGCCTACTTCGGCGAGACCATCCGGAAGCTCCATGGCGGCCAGTGGGACGTGCAGGGCGACGAGGAGCTGGTCCTCGTCGGCATCGGAGGCGAGGAGATCGAGCTTCGCCCGCTACCGATTGCAGAGCGCTGCCTAGAGGGCTCTTCAGGGGAGAGCTTCGTGGCCAGCTACCAGAGGGTGAGAGAGGCGATGGAGAGCAGCGGAAAGGCAGAGTTCAAGTGATGAGAGGACGTGTCACGTGGGCTTCGGTTCGCGGTGGCCGTGTGGCGATGCTCTGAGAGAGACGGCCGTGAGATTGGCGATGCTGGCTCCTGATCGTCGCAGCCAGCG
>CAWKPF010000008.1:0-20547 GCA_963851415.1 uncultured Acidobacteriota bacterium | reverse complement strand
CCAGCTGCGCAATCGGGGTGAAGCGGCCGGAGTTGCCCTCGACGTGGTCGGTCCAGAGCTGCTCGTGACTCTTGTTGAGCGTGCCGAGCCCGGCTGCCGCCAGACGCGCGTCGAAGGCGCTGTCGTCGATACTGCCGGGGTCGAGCTGCTGGTCGATATAGGCCTGAAACCGATCCTCGTTGTTTGCGCCGAGACTCAGGTATTCGTTGAGAAAGGCGGGATTCAGTCCGAATCCCATCCGAGTCGCCAGCAGCACGAAGCTCGGTGGGACCGAAACGGCGGCTCTGGGAGTCAGGGCCCGCTCGGTGGCGGCGGCCTGTCGATCGAAGTCGCGCATGTAGCGAGTGGCCGTGCGCGACCAATTCCAGGATCTCGGCTCAGGCTCGCCGTCGCCATAGCGGCGGCCTCGACGACTCGATTCCCTTGTGGACATTGGAGCTCTCCTTGAAGAAAAAGTCAGTACTAAAATACAGATTGTTGCATATATCTGCTCCCGGGCCAAGATGAAAATGGTCAGAGTTGGCCGCCCAACGGGGCCGCGAACGCAGAAACGCCCCCGGCAGCGGAGCGGCTCGGGGGCGAAAAACGAACTGGGAACGGGCCTGGCGGGGCAGTCCCTTCTGCGGGAGGCCGGATCAGGGCTTCTCGAGCCGGGCCTCGATCTGGAGCAGCCGCTGCTCCAGTTGCTCGATGCGCGCGTCGCGCTGCTCGACCTCGGCCTGGAGTCCCTTGACCGCGGCGAGAGCCACGGCGGCCAGGTCGGCCGGAGCGATGTGCTGCGCGTCGGAGCCGAGCCCGAAGGTCTCGTAGAAATCCTCGGCCATCGGGCCCATGTGGACGCTGCGGTCTTCGTCCTGCTTGTAGGTCCACCTGGCCAGGGGCAGCTCGGCCACCTGGTCGAGAACCTGCTGGGCGGACACCGAAGCCACGACGTCCTTGATCGTGCGGCTCGAGCCCTGCGTCAGGGTCCCGGCCAAGGTCAGGTCGCCGTTGGTGGCGAGGTCGAAGTTGACCGCGCTCCCCGGTCCCATCCGGACTCGCCCGTTCTCGAGGATCTCCATCTCGGGGCCTCCGGTCTGGTCACGCGACACCGAGAAGCTGCCGCTGTTCAGCAGCTCGAAGTTCCACTGACGGGCGTTGGCCGTGTCGACGAAGGAGAACTGCACCCCGCCGGCGCTGTTCTCGAGCTTCAGCAGAGTGCGCTTTTCCGAACTGGCGCTGGTCTCCTTGACCAACATCGAGGCAGTTCCGTCGCTGCGCTGCACGTGGAGACTCGCCGCAGGGGTGGTAACGCCCATACCGATGCCGGCCGTACCCAACGTGAGACTGTTGGTGGGGGCACTCGGGAAGATTCTGAACGGCAGCCGGCTGCCGTTGCTGACGTCCCGAACGAAGAAGTTGGTCTCGTTGCCGGCGACGTCCCAGGTCTGCGGGTTGAACCCCGAAGAGCCATTCTGCTCGAGTCGCAGGGTGGGGGTGTCGCCGTCCACGATGTGGGCTTCGACCACGGGGGTCGACGTACCGAAGCCGACGCGTCCGCCGTCATCGACATAGAGCGAGTGCGAAGGCGCGCTCGCCTCGATGGTGAAGGGCGTGCGGCCGCCGGAGATATCGTCGATCGAGAACCGGTTGGCACCGCCGTTCGCGGAGTCGTTCGCGGTGAGCTGCCAGTCGTTGCTCGGGAAGCTGGCGGAGCTGCTGGTGTCGTCGAACTTGAGGCGGAGGTTGTTCTCTTTCAGGCGGACGGTGTCGAAGCCGAAGCTCTCGCCGTTGTTGCAGTCGGTGCCGATGCAGGCGCTCGCCTCGACGATCAGGTCGTCGGCGATCACCTGGTCGCGCGTAGGTACATCTGCGTCGGACGCTCCGGCCTTGGTGATCAGCGCTCGTGACGGTGTCGACTCGGGCTCGTCGGTCGGTGCCAGAAAGGCCCCGCCTCTCAGGGAGAACACGCCTCTCGCCACGGCATCTTCACTGTCGTTGCGATCGCGCGACGGCCGGTCCGCGCCGTCGGCATGTCTCGTCCTCTCGATCAGGCCCCCCTGGTCGAACGTTCCCTTCTCGAACCACAGCTCCCAGTTGTAGGCGCCGTCGATCTCGTCCTCGTGCCCCGGGGAGAGCTCCATGAAGTCCTCGACACCGAAGGTGACGGTGTCCGCGGGCTCGATCCGACGCTCGAGGGTGCCGCCGGGTCCCGAGATCCGGAGTACGGCGCCGCCGTGGTCGTTCGAGGTCGTCCAGGTCACGCTGGCAGCGGTGGCGTCGAAGCGGGTCACGGGGGTCTGGGCGCTGACCATGGCAACCGACAGGAGTGCCAGCGCAGGGACGAAGAGTGGACAACGGAGGCACTTGGTCATGAATCTTTGCTCCTTGGGTCGAGAGGGAACGCGCGGGGAACCACGGTTTGCCGTGAGATTGGTAAATCTAGCAATAATTGTTCCAAATGTAGAGTTTTTATAGAATTAGTAGTTTCAGATGTGGAGAAACACTCAGGAGCGTGGACCCCCGGCGCACCGGGTGCTAAGAATCCGGAGAGATATCGAGTCCAGGAGTCAGAAAATGTCACACGCGCCCGATAAATTTGAGTATCGGAATGTTTCGAAGTATTGTCTCGGGATGGCCACTCCTGTGCTCCTTCGCTCGCGAATCTGCCTCCTTCTGGCACTGGCCCCGTCCTGGCTCGGGGCCCAGACCACGGTGCCGACCACCGTCTCGGTGTTCGAAGAGGAGTTCGAGGGCACCCTCGAGAACTGGATCACGGCTCCGGGCAGCACCCTGACCACGACGGCCGGTGCCGCCCACGCGGGATCGAAGGGCCTCCAGGTGACCATCGACTCCGAGGAGAGTCACCTCGTGGCGGGTGGGGCACGTGCCATCGCCAGGGCCGAGGAAGCCTACCTGTCCTTCTGGTTCGACCCCAACAGCGTGGTGCTCAACGACCCCGGCAGCGGCTTTCTGGGCGCCCGTTCCGTCCAGATCGCTGCCATCAAGGGCGACAGCTTCAAGATCCTGGTGGCGATGCGCTTCTACGAGAGTCAGGGGCAGTATCTCGGCTGGATCGAGTGGCGGGACGGCAACGACACAGCCCAGTGGGACTATGGCTCGACCTTCGTTCTGCCGGATCGCTGGCAGGAGATCACCATCGGCTACCGGCTCGACGAATGGGTCGCGGCCTGGGTCGACGGCACGAACGTCCGCTCGATCACCAACGTGACTCACTACGAAGAGCACGGCTCCCTCATCGAGGTCGGCAAAACGGTCGCGAGTCCCCTGATCTCCCCGGTCGGCACCTTGCGATTCGACGAAGTCGCCTTCGAGACGCCGCGCATCGAAGATCTGTGGGTCGATGCGAGCTCGGGAAGCGACAGTAACGACGGGCTCGCTCCCGGAAGCGCTTTCGCCACCATCGGGCGTGCCTCGGACCTGGCCGGAGCCGGGACCACGGTGCACATCCAGCCGGGCCTCTACCGTGAGGCGATCGTGCCGGCGCAGAGCGGAGCCAGTGCAGACCGGGCGATCTACAGGGCCGAGGCGGGAGCGGGTACGGTGACGTTGCGCGGCTCGTTGCCCAGCTCGTCACTTTCGTGGACGCAGCTGAGCTCGAATACCATCGGGCTTCCGGCCAGCGTGCCTGCCAGCAACGTCTGGCGGGCCGATCTCTCGGCGTGGCAACTGGACGGCCCGCCGCGGTTGATCGTGCGCCTCGACCCACAGGGCGACGTGTCCGAACGCCTGCCCCTGGCGCGCGAACCGGACTGGACCGTGGCCGAAGATTGGAAACACACCGAGCGGTGGTGGACGGCGCAGGGAGGCAGCTCGGCGACCGCCTGTGATCCTGCCGCGGTTGCGGATTGCGACACCTCGACGCGCTCGGCCACCAAACTCACCGATGCTGCTGACGACGGCGAGCCAGGAGTCGAGGCCGGCAACCTGAGCACCTTGGGTGACCTCACTGGAGCCGTCCTTCGGGCGCAGGACCACTACCGTGCCCACTTCCAGTACCTTCGAAAGATCACCGCGCACAACGTCGCGGCGGGACGGATCACCGTCGACGACGCGTGTCATCGAGTCGGCACCGATCCGGGACTCGGCTGGGGCACGAAGTACTTCGTCGAGTCACATCCGGCCCTGCTGGACACAGCCGGCGAGTGGTGGTTCGACGACGCCACGGATCAGCTGTACCTGTGGCCGCCGACGCCGGGCAATCCTGCGTCTCAGTTGCTCGAGATCCCACGCTACGACACGGCGTTCGATCTGATGGATCGATCATGGATCGAATTGCGCGATCTCGACATGGAGCTCTACAACGGTCGTGTGGTGTCGATGGCGAACTGGATCAATCATCTCTCGGTCGGCAACGCGATTCGGGGCTCCTCCCTCCACTGGGCCGACATCGGAATCGTGGCCGAGCAACAGGTCGAGGCAGGCTCTCACCTGGACAAGCGCATCGAGTCGCTGCTCATCGAAGACAACGACATCGGACAGATGGACACGTGGGGGATCAAGCTCACCCAGCGGTGGACCGGTGGTGACGCCGACAGCTGGACGCGTTCGGGGATGTTCGACACCGTGATCCGAGGCAACGAACTGCACCACCTCGGGTTTCGGATGTCGGAGGAAGGAGGCTCCTCCACCGGTGGCGTCGCGTTTCGGCACGCCGATCGTCTCACCTTCGAAGACAACTGGGTCCACGACACGGCTACCGAGGGGCTACTGCTCACCGAGAGCGTCGTCCAGTCTCCATCGGAGTACGGCTTCTCGGCCGCCGAGATCAAACTGGGCGAGATCCTCTTGCGGAACAATCTTTTCGAGCGCAGCTGCCAGATGAAGAGCGACTGCGGAGCGATCCGGGTCTGGGGCCTGCAGCCGGACAGTCACGTCTTTCGCGATTTCCTGGTCACCGGAAACGTCTTTCGCGACACCCTCGGTTGGAGCTGGGCGGCACAGCAGCGTGGTCTCTACGAGAACGGCGTGGTGTCGGGCGCTGGCGGCAGTGGCTTCTACATGGACGGCACCACCGGGATGCACCTCTACCGCAACCTCGTCTACAACAACGGCAATGCCGGTTTCTATCTGATCCGCCACTGGCGGGACGGAAAGATGGTGCTCTACAACAATGTCCTGGCCAACAACGCCATCGGGATTCGGCTCGGCGGACTGAACAACGACACCCACGTCAACGTCGACACCAAGCTGCGCAACAACGTGCTGGTCAACAACGCGGCGTACGCTCTGGTGGTCGAAGACCTCGACAGCAACTACACGAATACGGTCATCGACCACAACCTCTATCAGGACAATGGCTGGCGCGGTCTGGCATTCAAGGCTGGGGACATGAACATCGTTCATTCCGGTTCGCAGGAGTTCCACCAGACCGTGGCCGAGATCCGCACCAACACCGTCTTCGAGAGCTCCGGCCAAGACGCAGCTGCCGGTTTCGTCGACTACGACGAGGCCGATCACGACCCCTTTGACGGATCGTGGCCGGACTTCCGTCTGGCGATCGGAAGCGCGGCGGTCGATGCAGGCAGCTCGGTCTTGCCCGGCGGTCTCGATTCCCTGCTCGGACTCTTCGGCATCGCAGAGAGCCGCGAGGGCACGGCCTGGGATCAGGGTGCCTCCGAGGGCGCTGTCGGCACAGCCGACATCTTCAGCGACGGTTTCGAAAGCGGGGGCACCAGCGCCTGGTCGAACTGACCGGGTCGTGGCGGCCCTGGTTTCCAGCCGACTTCTCGTGCTCGAACGCGCCGAGCCCATCGGCTGTCGACGGGAGGCGAGAACGGTCCTGCGCGCTCGAGCCATGCGATCGTCGGCGCGGCCGCCTGCTTTGAGAAGGCCGCTGCTTCGGTGATCCTGGGTCGTCGTGTAGGATCCCGATGGTTTCTACGCCCCTGTGCCTCTTCGATCGAAGCGGAGCGTCCTTGTCCGTGACGGCCCCCCTGAACGAGCATCCCGAAGTACCTGCATCACGGTCCGAGTCGCCGAGTGCCCCGAGTGAGTCGGGCTCGCGGGGGGGGCTCGGCGTGGCGGAGCTGAGAGACTTCGTGCGTCGACACCTGCTCTTGTTGATTCTGGCGCCGATCGTAGCGGTGGTGGTCATGATCGTCGTCGATCGCCTGCTGCCCTCGCGCTACGAGGCCACGGTCACGCTTCTCGTGTCTCAACTGGAGCTCGAGTCGAGCATCGAGGGGCAACCGCTCCCGGTTCAGGGTTTTCAGTGGATTCTCGAATCTCCGCCAGTCCTTCGCGCCGCAGAGCAACGCATCGCGCTCGCGACCGACGGTCGAGAGGTCCCGCTCGAAGTCGGCGCCAACATCGAGACCGAAATGCTCCTGCGTCGAAGGGAGCAGAGTGCACTCGCGCCAATCATCGAGCTGGCGGCCCGCGCGGAGTCGGCCGAGTTGGCGGTCCTGATGGCCAACGCCTGGAACGAGGCTTTCCAGGAGCATCTCGGGCGACTTCGGGAAGCCGAGTTCACCGAAGTAGTCGACAAGATGAGCGAAGCGTTGGCCGAGGCCGAGAGCTTGCAGCGCGAAGCCGAAATGGCGCGTAGCGTCAACCGCGAGGAGTTCGCGAAGAGGCAGCTCCGACTGGCGAGTGGGTGGCGCGAGAGTTTCGGCAAGGTCCTGAAACGACACGAGGAGCGGCTCGCGAGCCTGGGCGTCGAGGCCAGAGGGGAGATGGACACTCCGCGCGTGGCGCGCGGGACACCCCGCGAGGTGGGGTCGGGCGCGCCCCGCCGCGCGCGCCCCCCTCCTCGCGCTCACTCTCCTTGTCGGGCCGGAACCCCCGAACCCCCCGGTCCTAACCCCAACCGTGGTGCGGACCGGATCGCCCCCGGTGTGGCGGAACGGTGGGCTTCCCTTTAACCGGGGCCCGAGGGGGTCGAGCCCGAACCCCGTTCCATTACCCTCCCCGAGGGAGCCCATCCCCGCCATCCCGGGATTCGTGGGGAGGTCCTCGACGCGGAAGACCGGCTCCGGTCCCTGGTGGGAGCAGATCCGCAGGTCGAGCGACTGTTGGTCGAGCTGGCGGCGATGCACGAGCGGCTCGCTGCCGCACGGCGCAGTCAGGAGTTCGCTCGCTTCAGCGATCTTCAACTCGAAGAGCGACGCTGGCGGCTCGAGGCGGAATCGCTGCGAGCCGAGTTCGAACTGCTCGACGCTCAGCTCGCTCGGCAGGAAACGGAAGCGGCGCAGTATCGGGAGGAGGTCGCGACCCGACACCGCGCTGCCCTGGTCTCCGCACAGGCCCAGGACGGGCTTCCGCCGATTCGAACCGTCGCAGAAGCCGTAGCCCCGAGTGACCCGATGGATCGGAATCTGCCCCGTCGTGTCGCGATCGCCGCGCTGATGGGTCTGTTGTTCGCGGTCGGCTTCGCTGCTCTCCGCGAATTGGGTTGAGGGCACTCGCCCATGACCGTCGAACCATCGATGCCGAGCGGCGTGGCCCCCGCTACGGTAGCCCGGCTTGCCGGCGGGTCCGCCACCACCGTGCTCGGCAAGTTTCTGGGTCGAGGATTTCAGCTGCTCACTCAGGTGTTTCTCGCGCGCGCACTCGGCCCACTCCAGTTCGGAGTCTTCACCCTGGCCTGGACTCTGTTTCGTCTGGCTTCGATCCTGGGCACGGCCGGTTTCGACAAGGCGATGACCCCGATTCGCTTCAGGGAGCGCAGAAGCCGCCCGGCACGGTGGCGCAACGGCAACCCTGTCGGCCCGGATTCTCGCCTGGGGCCTTTCGACTTCGGTGGTTGTCGCGGGCGGACTCCTGATCGTTGCGCCGCTGCTGGCCGGCGCTCTCGGTGCGCCCGCGATCACGTCTCCGCTGCGCATTCTCGCGCTGGCAGTTCCGCTCGCGGCCCTGCTCGCGATGGTCGCCGCCGCTCTTCGGGTCCGCGGGAGAGCCCTCGGCGCGTCCTGGATTCAGGATCTGTGTCAACCAGCACTGGCGCTCGTCCTGCTGCCCCTGGCGCTGGCCTCCACCGCGGCGGTCGGCGCGACCGCGCTCGTGGTGACGGTGTCCTTTGCCGTCGCAGCGCTGCTCGGCACAGCGGCAGTGTTCCGCTCTCTACGGACACCAGGCAAGGACGCGGGCATCGCGCCGGGTCGGGAGGCCTCGCTGGCTCCGAGTGCGCCTGAGGTTCCCACGGGTCGCGATCTTCGTCTATGCCCTCCATGCGCTGAGCAGCACCTCATTCGTACTGCTCTTGTTCTGGCTGGACAAGTTGATGGTGGGCTTCTTTCTCGGCAGCGCTCCGTCGGTCTGTACCAGGCGGCGGTCGAACTGACGTCGCCTTCGTGCTCATCGTCGGCTCGATCTCGGCGATCCTTCACCGTCGTCGCGCGACTCTGGCTCCAGGGCAGCGGGACCCGGTGAAGATCTCTTTCGCATCGGTGTGGATGGTGTCTCTGTCTTTCGGTGCCCATCCTGGTGCTGATCCTGGCCCTGCCTGAGCAACTCCTTCGGGCGGTGCTTCGACAGCGGCGCGCCGGCGAGCGCCGCCCTCGTCGTTGCTCAGTTGCTCAGCCATTCGTGAACGCCGCGACCAGCCCAGTCAGACAACTGCTCATGATGACGGGGTCGAAGAGCATCGTGGTTTCGTTTCTCTCGGCGGCGGATGCCGTACTCGTCTTCGTTCTCAACATCCCTGCTCGTTCCTTCGTTCGGCGTCGCGGAGCCCTTCGTCGCCACTCGGCTGACGTTGCCGTCCTTCGGCGGCGCGACCAGTGGCGATTCGTCGTCCGGATGCACCCCTACGATCTCGCTCTCTCTGGACCCTTGTCGTTTGCGTTGCTGGCTTCGATGGTCCGGTGTGGCGTTGCGCTTCGGACCAGTCGTCCTGGCCGATGATCATGTCGGAGGGATCGGCGCCGTCGTCGTCTTCGGTGCTGCGCTCTGGCGGCTACGGTTCGACGCCTCGGTGCCGACTGTCGGGCGCATGCTGAAGGCTCGCCTTCGCCTCGGGGCCAGCAGGTCGCGTTGGTGAACGATCCCCTTGCGGTCCTTCTTGGCGGAGCAGGTCGCAGCGGCGCCACGCTGATCAGGAGGCTGCTGGGCCAGCGTGGCTCGCTCGGTTTCATGGCGAAGCGGCCGATACCTGTTCGACGAGGCGATGCAGGAGCGCCTGGTCCCCTGTTCATGCGGCACCAACATGATCAGCTCGATCTCGGCGTCCGCTGGTACACGATATCGATCCGAGCACTGCCCAACAGATCGTTATCTGCGTACCGGCACCTACCAGTTGCTCAGCGACTAGAAACGGTCGAGATAGACGTTTGCAGCGAGATGACACAAACCCTTCAGGATGTTGCCGATCGAGCCCGGAGCCGACCGTCGTAGCAGCTCCAGACCCAGGCCACCGCGGCCGTTCTTCGGCGGCCCGGAGCTCGAGGTCGGCGTGCATCTCGTAGACGGTCTGGCGATCATCGAGAGCTGGAGCCGAGCCAGGCTATCTCCAGGCTCACAACGCCTCTCGGTCGGCGGCGCTGGGTGGCCCAGATCTGGCGCCGAGCAGGTCGCGGCGCCCAGCGTGCACTCGCGTTCGTCTTCGAGGTTTTCTCGCCGCGCTCGCGCCACCGTCGCGACGATCGAGGCCGGGCTCGGGATCGAGCGTGCGGCGCCGTCGAGGGAGAGAGCGGAGCCGCTCTCGCAGAGAGAGGGTCACCTGTACCTCGAGCCGGTTGATGCCTGGCCGTTAACCCGGAGCGCTCCGCCGTGGGGTGAACCGAGCTGCGGCCCCCGAAGGACCACCCGACGCGAGTCGATGGGCCGCCGCGTGCTCTGCGCCCCATTGAGGAAGCGCTACGGCTATCCTCTCGGTGAAACCGTGATGGTTGGACAGTCGTGAGCAGCTCACCCATACGACGGGCGCGTAATCGCCTCGCTCGGACCCCGCTCAGTACGGCCGCTCACCTGGCGGCGACACCGCGAGCTGGGCGAGCACGATGTCATGTTGGCCTCGTACCGCGGTCGGAGAAGACCGCCTTCGGTCCTCCTCTACCAGCTCCTCGTCGGCCGCCGAGCGAGTTCCGCCGAGCTCGACGCGCCGGACTCGGTGTCGGGACACCTAGAGGTCGCCGCCGCGGTCCGCCTTCACTTCCCGAGGGCGGTAGGCTGCTCAAGACGCACGAGCCCATTCGCCCGGAGTACCGAAGAGCCGTGCCGCTGTCGCGAGACGTGCGTGCGGTGGCCGTGTCGGAGTACAAGTTCCTGCGTTGGCGGGGCTTCGACCGGGGTGAGATGGACGAGTTCCTGGACCACTTCGTCGTGGGAAGTGAACCCGTACGGCACCTGGTCGGACCACTACGCTCGTGGCGCGAAGCACGCTGGCGGCACGGCGAGATCCGCCGTCGTGGCGCTACGAGGAGCTTCGAGCGACCCGTCAAGGAGCTCGGCTGTATCGTCGACTTTCTCGGTCGTCGGTAACGGAGGCCCGATTGCGCGAAGTGATCGACGACACAGTGTCGAGCGACTTCGTGAGCGAGAGGACAGCGAGCGAGATTGTTTCATCGTGGAGCCGATCGGGATTTCCGTTCGTCAATCGGGGCGAGCCCGCGGGTGGCGCGAGACGCTCTCCGAGGAGCAGGTGCAGTGTCTCTCGAACGTGGGCCGGAGTGCCGACGACTGGAGCGGGCGACCAACGACGACGGCTCGCCTCCAGCGCCGGTACCGTCGGTATCGCTGCTCGCGGGTGCTGCGGGTGCAGTCGTGGCGGCGGTGCCGATCGTGGGCCTGCTACCTCTTCTCGGGCCCGCGGTGGGCGTACGTGTCGCTCTCGGGATGGTTCGCTGGCCGTGGGCGCTGATCTACTCGTCGTCCTGACTTCGGCGCTCTCCGGGTTGCTGCGAGGAGCCGTCGCCGACGTCGCCGGGGGCTTTCGGCCCGGGGCCGCTGGTAGCGGTCGCCGGGACGCTGGGTGCGATCGGCCTCGTGCGAGCACGGCAGGTGCGCCTCCCGACGGCGCTGGTTCCCTGGACCGTGTTTTCGGCCTGGTGTGCTTTCTGGTGGTTGATCACGGGAGCCGAGCGATCGGGGCTCAAGGACGTCGCGTTCTACGCCCTGCCGGTCGGCATCGCGGTCGTGGCAGTCGCGGTGTTCGAGGACGATCCGGTGCGGTCCCGAGAGCACCTCGATCGCCTTCTGATGGCGAGTCTGGCGGTTCCTTTCGCGACACGCCATCACGATTCCTCTCGGCCTGGTCGATCTCACGTCGAACGGGCCAAAGGGATCCTCGGTCGACGTCCCGTGGCGACTCACGCTCTGGTCATTCTCTGTGTAGCGCTGCCCCGCTGGCGTTATCGCCTGGCCGGCTGGAGGGTGGCGAGGATCGTCTCGATGCTGGTCCTCGGGCTCGTGTTGTTCACCTTGTCGCGGTTGGCGCTCGCCGCCGCACCGCTGTTGCTCCTGATCGGGATCATGAAGCCCGCGCGGCGGCGGGTGCAACGCTTCGTCTCACGCTCGCAGGAGCGGTCGCATCGCCGTTGCTGTTCAGCCTCCCCGGCGTCAGGGATCGAATGTTCGTGCGACCGCCCGAGAGCCTGGACGAGGTCCCCGAGACGCTCAACGTCTCGGGGCGGGATGTGCTCTGGAGTACGACTCTCGCTCAGTGGCGCGAGCATCCGTGGTTCGGTCTGGGGCCCGGAAGACTGCGTCCGGCGCTGGCGGAGTCGAAGGACTGGCCCTCTTTCGACATACCTCCGCAGGAGTATCCGCCGCACAACGAGTACCTTCAGGCGCTACACGACGAGGGTGTTGTCGGGCTCGGCCTGCTGCTGTTGGCACTCGCGACGCCGCTCCTCTGGCACTACCGTCGATGGTCGGTGGCTGAGGGACGCGACGCTGGCCTGGCCTCGGCTCACCTCGCGGTGGTGTTGGGTATGGTGGTGATCATCGTCAACTCTCTCGCGGACAACACGCTGCACTACACGACGGTGACGGGCCCGGTGTTCCTGCTCATTGCCTCGGCATATTGCCTGCAACCCCACAAGGGACGCGAATCCGATGTCTGATGGGGGTGCCGTCCAGCGAATGCGGCGCTGGACCTGGGACCTGCAGCGATTCGGACTCGGGCCGAACGATCTCCTCAGGCGGATGCGTCCGGCCCCCGATCTGCCCCGGATCCTGTGCGTGACCCTGCCCAAGGCGGGTACGCATCTCCTGGAGCGGCTGCTCTGTCGCCATCCCAGCCTCCATCGGCGCCTGCTGCCAACGTTGCACGACTCCAATATCGCTCGCTACGGCGGACTCGAGCAGGTCCTGGCGACGACCCGTCCTGGCCAGCTCCTGATGGCGCATCTGGCTCACCTCGAGGACTACTCGCGGCTGGTGACCGAGGGAGGACCGCGCGGTGTCTTCATGATCCGCGATCCGCGCGACATTGCCGTTTCCCTCGCCTTCTACCTCGTGCGCGAGCAGGAGCATCCCTTCCATGAGCTGTTCCAGCGCCAACCGAGTGTCGAGGAGCGCATTCGACTCGCCATCCACGGCAGCGTCGAAGAGGGATATCCCTCGATGGCGCAGCGGTTGCGGGAGTATCGAGGGTGGCTCGGTGGCCCCGGGGGTCAGATGATGACCGTGCGGTTCGAAGACCTGATTGGCGCGCGCGGAGGCGGGGGCTCGGACCGGCAGAAAGAGGTCGTGGCCGCGATTCTCGATCACCTCGAGGTGGGCTACTCGGAGGAGCTTCTCGAGCGTTTGTGCGAGGAGACCTTCAGTGAGGTCAGCCCGACGTTCCGGGCCGGACGGATCGGAGGATATCGTCGTCACTTCGAAGGCTCTGATCTCGAGGAAGAGTGTCGCCAGAGTTTCGGCGCCGAAATGCAGGAGTACGGCTACACATGACGTCAGCATTCGACCTCCCAGAGCGCGTGTGAGATCGACGATGAATGCGGAGAGAATCAAGGACCTCCTCTCGAAGTCGTGGGCGATGGGGCTCGATCTGGTCCGTCACCCGGTGCGCGCCCCGAGACTGGCCAGCGAGATCGCGCTGCGCGGCGTGCATGCCGGCGAACTGCTTCGTCTTCAACCGCTCGAACCCTGGCTACGATCGCTGGAGATCGCTACCGTGATCGATGCGGGAGCGCACCAGGGGGAGTTCTCCTCGGCGATTCGAGTGCTCTTGCCGAAGGCTCAGATCTATGCTTTCGAGCCACAGAAGGATCGGGCGAAAGAGATAGAGGAGCGAGTCGGAGGCTCGATTCGTGTTTTTCCCTTTGCCCTCGGTCGAGAGGATCGAAAGGCCAGCTTCTTTCGCAGCGCCTTCAGCAAGAGTAGCTCCCTGTTGCCCATGGCGCAGCAGCACGAGGAGGCGTTTCCCTGGACTCGCGATGTCGAGGAGATCGAGGTCGAAGTGCGACGGCTCGACGATGTCGCCACCGACCTCGAGCTCACTCCGCAGGTGCTGCTGAAGATCGACGTGCAAGGCTCGGAGCTCGAAGTGCTCGAGGGAGGAGCCGACGTCCTGGGTCACGTCCGCATCGTGTTGGTCGAGACGTCGCTCGAAACGATGTACGAAGGGGAACCGTCGTTTCACGACGTGTACGCCTTCCTCCGTGATCGGGGCTTTCGCTACTTCGGTAGCGCTGCGCAGCTTTTCGACCCCAAGATGGGGAGGCCTCTGCAGCAGGATGCCCTCTTCCTGCGTGACTGAGGGTCGTGCGGCAAGTGCGCATTCTCTCGGTCTACAATCGTTACCTCAATCGGGGAGGCGAAGACGAGGTCTTCGAGTCCGAAGTCGCGTTGTTGCTCTCGGCAGGACACGAAGTGACTCCTCTCACCGTTCGCACCGAAGTTCCGAGTGGAGTGCTCGAGCGAGGTCGATTCGCGGCGCAGACCGTCTGGTCGCAGCAATGGCGTCGCCGGATGAAGGCCATCCTGTCGGCGGTTCGCCCCGATGTGGTCCACGTCTACAACCTCTTCCCACGGCTGTCGCCCTCGATCTACTATGCGTGCCGCGAGGCCGGGGTGCCGGTCGTGCAGGTGGTACAGAACTACCGCCTGGTCTGTCCCAGGGCGACCCTGTTTCGCCAGGGGGCCGTCTGCGAGCTTTGCCTGGGCCGCCGCGTGGCCTGGCCTGGCGTGGTCCATGCCTGCTACCACGATTCCCGCCTCCAGACCGCGGTCGTGGCCTCGATGCAGGCGGTTCATCGGCTGCTCGGCACCTATCGCGACGAGGTGCAGGTGTACGTGGCAGCCACCGAGTTCTCCCGGCGCAAGCTGATCGAGGGCGGGCTCCCGCAGCAGCGGGTGGTCTGCAAGCCGAACTTCCGAATGAAGGATCCGGGGGTAGGCCGGGAGCGCTCCCGTGTGGCCCTGTTCGTCGGCAGGCTGTCGTTGGAGAAGGGGATCGCTACGTTGCTCGATGCCTGCGCGACATGGAGATGCCGCTGCGGATCGTCGGCGACGGTCCTTACCAGGAGGAGTGCCGGCGTGCGGCGATCGATCACCGTTCGATCGAGTACCTCGGACGACTCGACAATGATCGAGTGGTCGAGGAGATGAAGGAGGCCAGCTTCCTGGTGTTCCCATCGCAGTGGTACGAGGGCTTCCCGATGACGATGATCGAGGCGTTCGCCTGCGGTCTGCCGGTGTTGGGGTCTCGGCTCGGTGCGATGGCCGAGGTCATCGAGCCGGGTCGCAACGGGTGGCTCTTCGAGCCGGGAGATGCCGCGTCTCTCAGGGAGCGAGTCGAATGGCTTGCACGTCACCCCGAGGCTGCGGTCGCGGCTGGTGAGGAGGCCCGACTGGACTTCGAACAGCGCTACACGCCCGAGACCAACCTCGCTCAGCTGCTCGAGATCTATCGCATGGCTCTGTCGTGATGAGGGAGTCAACCGCTGCACGGTTCGCCGCCGACTCCTTCGGGTCGGCCCACGCGTGGTGGTCGGTGTGTGCACTCGCGTTGGCTCCGTTCGCTGCGGCCACGGTTGCCCTTCCGCTGCGTCTCCATGCCCAGGCTGGTCTGCTCCTCGGGCTGATCGCTATCCAGCTGCTGTGGCGTCGGCCGACGGCGGGTCCGCTGCCCCTGGGTCTGCGGGTCGGCCTGGCGAGCTACGCTCTCGCCACCGTCTGGGGAAGCGTGGTCGGACTGGTCTCGGGCAATGCCCCGTCGGCGGTCCTCGGGCAGGCGCTCTCGATGGGACTGCTTCCCCTCTCGGCCTTCGTGTTCTTTCGGCGGCGCAGCCATGGGTTCGCTTCTCTGGCTGTGGGTCTCGGAGCGGCGGCGGCAGCCGCCCTGGCGCTCCAGTTCGCTCTCCCCTGGTGGCTCGGAGAAGAGCTGGGTCTGGGCGAGCGATTGGCGGCGAGGTTTCGTATCGCGGAAGGTGTCAGCTTCACCGGAATCTCCCTTCTGGCACTCATGATCTGTCTGGCCGCGCTGGGGGCCGGCCCCCGGCCGGTACGCCGCATCGCCGGTCCGGGCGCTCTTGCCGCCGTGCTCCTTCTACTCGGCGGGATGTCACGCGGTTTGTGGCTGTGTGCCGGAGTCAGTTGCTGTCTGTTGATCTGGCTTCGCTCCTCGGCTCGACTCCGTGCCCGCCTCGTCTGGTCCACTGGGCTCGTCGCCCTGGCCGTGGCCGGCTTTCAAGGGTTCGCCCTGCTGTCGACCGAGCCGCTGCCCGGGCTCGAGTTGGCCGAAGTGGAGATCAACGGCCGCGGCAGTGTCCAGCTGGCGGAGATCGACTGGTCACGGGAAGGTGCTCTCGAGGTCCGTCTCGAAGCCCGCGGCCCGATCGGAGAACGCCTCAACCTGTGGACTGTCGGTCGCGACGCTGACGGCACCGTCCTGCAACGCTCGAACACGCTGGTGCTCGGGAGCGGCGACCAGTGGAGCCATCTACGGGCCGTGGTGCCGCTGCCGACCGCAGCCGAGCGGGTCCAGGTGGCTGCCTTCGTCACCGGCGGGTCGTGGAGGTTGGGTGAGGTGGAGAGCTACCTCTGCTCGGGCCGTCTCGCCGCCTGGCTTCGCTCGTCCTGGTCACGACCGACCACGGTACTGGGTGGCGATGGGGAGAGACGGTCGACGATCGGGCACGCCTTGCTGCGTCGGAGCCAGCGACTGATCTGGTCGCTGCGCGAGCCGACGAGTGACCCCACCACGATGTACAGGATCGCCGAGTCGCGGGCCGTGATCGACGAGTTGGCGCGCTCCAGTTGGCCACGTCGGCTGATCGGGGCGGGATTGGGGGCGTCGTTCCCGCACCGCAATCGCTCCTTCGACAGCAACGGGCGACCGATCATGGTCGAGCGGTCAAACTACGTACACAACTTCTATCTGTTCCTGTCCTACAAACTGGGAGCGGTCGGGCTCCTGGTGCTCCTCGCGTTGGCGCTGTTTGTCGTCGACGCCTGGTTCTTGGCTCGGCGGTCCGGCCCGAACGGCTGGTACGGTGCAGGGGCGATCTCGGTGTGGGTCGGCTACTCGCTCTGGGGTCTGAGCTCGCCGGAGATCGTCGACTTCCGGTGTGCACCCCTGCTCGGCTCGATGATCGCGGCTGGCGCGGTGGCGACGATCGGGCAGGGGAGTCGCGCCGGAGACAGCGACGACGCGCTCAGAGGCAGGAGAGAACGAGAGTTGTCCCAGCAGTTTCCTCCCCGTCACGATGTGGTCGGCACCCCGATCTCGCTGACCAGCTACGACGAGATGCTCGAGATCCTCGAC
Source organism: uncultured Acidobacteriota bacterium (assembly GCA_963851415.1). Taxonomy (GTDB): domain Bacteria; phylum Acidobacteriota; class Thermoanaerobaculia; order Multivoradales; family Multivoraceae; genus CAWKPF01. Next base: position 3,893 of record CAWKPF010000008.1, on the reverse strand, counting down.
CGGCCGCTGGCCGAGCGCGCCACCCTCGTCTCAGTGTGCAACGTTCACTCGGTGATGTCGGCTCGACGAGACCCGGCTTTGCGGGAGGCCCTCGATGGGTCCGATATCGCGACTCCCGATGGGATGCCTCTGGTCTGGACCCTGCGCATGACCGCGGACTCGAGCCAGAGCCGGGTCTATGGGCCAGAGCTCATGAAGCGTGCGCTCGTTCACGGGGTCGATCGGGGATGGAAACACTACTTCTTCGGTGGTAGCCCCGCGGCGCTCGCCCGACTGGAGGCGGCCGCTTCGGAGCTAGCCCCCGGCATCTCGATCGTCGGCTCGCACTCTCCTCCGTTCCGACCGCTGACCGCTGAGGAGGAAGAGAGCGCTCTCGAGGAGATCCGGGCGAGCGGTGCGACCCTGCTCTGGGTGGGACTGGGGATGCCCAAACAGGAACTGTGGATCTGGAAGGTCCGCGAGAAGCTACCCGGAGTCACGATTCTTGGAGTCGGAGCTGCATTCGACTTCATCGCCGGCACGAAGCCACAAGCACCGGCCTGGGTTCAGGAGATGGGCCTGGAGTGGCTGTTTCGCCTCGCCAGCGAGCCGCGACGCCTGTGGCGCCGCTACGCCTGGAACAACCCGGCGTTCTTCGCCCTGATGCTGTCGCAGGTCCTTCGAAGCCGGGTTTCGCTGCGGCGTGTGGCCGCTCCGAGGAAGCCGGGGGGCTCCTAACCCCACACGAAGACAAGGTCCCCGCGGTTCTTGTGAGGAACTGCTATGATCGTCGTGCTCGATTCCCATGCAGGGTCGGGTCGCAAGTCTCTTCGGCTGGTGGCTTGACAGGCTCGAGGAGTTGCCCGATACTTGTTTATTCAAATGCGGCCATGAGTCGCCGCCCGAGAGAGGAACAAAGGAGTTCGTGATGAAAACCACTCGATACATGGCCGTGGCCGCAGCCGCCGCACTTCTCGTGGGCATGCCCGCATTCGCCGCCAACACGATCAGCGTCACCGAAGGCGCCGCCCTGAACGGATCGAACTTCGGACTCGACGTCGCCGTGGATGCCTCGGCCAACAAGGCGATGGTCATCAGCCAGCATCCTTCGGATGAGGGAGCGATCTCGCTCAGTTTCCGGATCAATCCGAACAGCCTGTCGATGGGAACCACCACGCAGTCGAGGGTTTTCTTCAGCCGTGCGATCGGCAACGCCAAGGGTCCGAACGCGCCGGGGGGTCTGCCGACCTTCTACGAATCCTTCCGCGTTGGACTCCGCAGAAGCGGTCCCGGTTACCGCGTGATCGTCTGGTATCGCGACTGGAACTCGGTCAATCCTGCCTACTGGGAGCAGATGCCGGATCCCATCTTCATCGGTGCGACCTCCGAAGCCAAGATCACGGTCGCGTGGAGCGCTTCTTCCAATAACGGCAGCGACGGCGAGGTTCGCTACTACAAGGACGACGTTCTCCAGGGCACGGCGACCGGAATCAGCAACGAGCTGGACGTCGACAACATGGCCTTCGGGTTCATCTACGGCGCCGTTTCGTCCAACGCCAACGGGAACTTCTATCTGGACGACTACGTCACGACTCGTTTCTGAGGCTCTAACTCGATCGAGTGAGGCAGCGCGACCGGGGGGTCGCGCTGTTTTGCGTTTCAGAGACAGGGTGTCCTCCCCGGGGCCCTCGCGAGCTTCATTGGAGATATGCGGTGCGCTCGAGAGCGACCTCCCAGTCTCCGTCCGGGTCGAACAGTCTGATCGTGTAGCGGCCGGGGAGACGTACGCGCGGCGTGAAGGGGAGAGAGCTGATGCGCACGGTGTAGACGATCTCTCCTGCATCGTTGGCGACCTGTAGCACGGGCTGGTCGATCGGTGAGCCGACCTGCGCGCTGATCTCGCCGAGGCTCAGCCCCTCGCGGGGATAGCCGTTGTCCAGCTGATGAAGCGTGATCGGCCAGCCGGGATAGGGTGCGGCGTCCTGCGCCGACGTGTCGACCCAGCGCGGCCAGTTGCTGAGAGTGATCTCCCGCGTGGAGCGCTCGAGGATCACCAGACCGAAGCCGGGAGCCCGATGGTTGATCGCGATTGGCTCGATGCCGACACGGCTGGGGTTCGACACCGCGTACACCGTCATGCGGTTGCCGAAGCCGTCGAGGTAGTCGCCGGTGTAACGCGCCATGCCGGGCTGGTGATTGCCTCCGGGCGGGCCGGAAACCATCGCCGCGGCCAGACGTTGGCGACCGAGGGCACGCACAGAGCCCACGAAGCATCGCGGTACTCGTCGATGCCGTACTGGATGGTCGAGCCGAGGTGCTGGTCGCCCGCGATGTGCAAGGCGAACCCCTTGCGTAACAAGCGCAGAGCCCGGTCGCGCGGCGTCTGCGGCCAGCCGTTCGAGTCGTCGTCGGCGACTGGCGATTCATCGAGGGCGTACTCACCCGGTGCCATGACAGGCAGGGTGGGAATGACCTCGCCCGATCTGGTTCCTCGGGGCAGCGTGGCCACATTGGCGAACAGGGTCTGAGAGATCGCCACCTTCATCCACGCCCCACCCGACCAGTCGGAAGACCCATCCTCGAGGAACGCCTCCTGGCGCTCTCCCAGCAGCAGCGCCCCGGGTACGTCGCCAGTCCCGCGCCGCGTCGTAGCCCTCAGCTTGCGGCCACCCGTTCACGATCTCCCCCGCAGGAACGACGACGCTGGGTGCCGACTTCCATTTGCGGTCCTCGATGACCGCGAAGCTCACGCCGCCGTAGAGGATCGACGTGAAGTAGACCCCGAGGCCCTGTTCCACTGGTCGTGGGTCGGGAGAGTCCGGCAGGTGGCGAGGTCTGGGTGCGCTCGACCGCCGCACGAAACGCGCCGGCATCGTGTAGCCGCCCTTGTCCTGACCCTCCTTGCCGAACCCTTGCCGCCGCCCTGCCACCGGCGCCCCAGAGGTTGCCGTGATAGACGTCGTGGTCGTCCGGGATACAGGCATCGTCGGCACATCCCTGGCCAGATCACCAAACGCCCAACACCAGCGGTACCACTTGTACAGATAATCAATGCACGCCAGCTCCGCCGGCTCGCGAATGATACCCGCCAGACCACTCTCGTAAATCTGATCGCCGGAGAAGGCGAGAAAGTCCGGGTCGAGGTGACGCACGTTCCGAACCACGTCGGCGTGAGGAAAACCGAGGTCGTTGTTGCCGGTAAAGGCTGCGACCACGATCTGGTCCTGCTCGACCGGGTCTCGACGGATCGTTCCCTCGTAGGTGGATCGCTCGCCCTTTGCGTCGCGGTGCACCAAGCGGTAGGAGACATCTTCGGTAGCGTCCCACTTCGCGAGGGAGAAGGTCGCCGTGCGACTGTCGGGATCGATCGGAGCGGTCATCGCCTCGTGCCACTCGGAGCCTCGCTTGACCTCGAGAGTCAGCGGTGCGGTGTCTTCGATCGGCGCCAGCTGCGCGGTGAGTTTCAGGCGACCGCGATCGAGGGTGTGCATGGCGAAGAGGATCGGTCCCCAGGCCCGCTCGGGATGAACCTGCACCCGGCTTCCGGAGACCTTCCAGTCACGGAACCAGAAGCGCACCGTTCCGCCCCGCTGGGTTCCTTCCTTTCCTTGCCAGCCCGTCTCGACGAGCTGGGGCTCGGGGCCCGGGGTCTCGCGCAGCGGTCCGGAGCTCGACACGAGGGCGATCCCGCCGGTGAGCCAGCGGGGATCGAGATCGGAGCGTTCGATCGAGGCGATCAGGCCCTGGCCTGGGGAGCGTGCCTCGAGCACGCCTCGTGCTTGCAGTTCGGTGGACTCGACACGAAGAACGAGCTCCATGCTCTCGAGAGCTCCGGAGACGGAGAGTGTCTCCTCGTCCACCGCGCCGATGAAGAGTCGACCGTCCTGGGTCGACACCCCGAGGTCGAGGCCGAC
>CAWKPF010000007.1:0-9665 GCA_963851415.1 uncultured Acidobacteriota bacterium | reverse complement strand
CGACCTGCTCCATCGGAGTGTAGCGGCCTCCGTTGCCCACGACGTGATCGTTCCAGAGTTGCGTGTGACTCTTGTTGAGAGTGCCGAGCCCGGCAGCTGCAAGGCGGGCGTCGAATGCGCTGTCGTCGATGGTACCCGGCGCGAGTTGCTGGTCGACATACGCCTGGAATCGCTCCTCAGGACTTCCACCGAGTGCGAGGAACTCGCTCTTGAACGAGGGGGTGGGGCCGAATGCCATGCGAGTCGCCGCACGCACGAAAAAGGGCGGCGTCGATACCGCCGATCGGGTCATCGTCCGAGTGTCGGACAGGTCTCTCATGCGCCGGGTGGCGTCGCGCGACCACTGCAACTCCCGGCGCTCTGCCGCGACGTCTCCGTAGCGGCGCTCTCTGCGTCTTGTTTCTTGAGTGCTCATGGACTCTCCTAGGATGAAGATCAGCCGATCTATAGAAATGCAGATTGTTACATATATGAGCGAGTCCACCAAGGCCCGGCAAGCCGTCCCGCACTCTGGACTGCTACGCGCTCGGTCCGGGAAGCGAGGATCGAGCTGGAATTTGTGGCGGTATCGTAATGGAATCGGGGAACGAAGTTCACCCTGCAAGCTTCAATTTCGATGAAATCTAGATTATCTATTCGGATCAAACGTCGTCCAGGGCGCCACCCGGGCTGGCCGAGAGGGCCCCATCCCGAAAGCGCCCCCGTCGCGAGACGGGGGCGTCGAGGAAGATACAGGGTGGGCCCGCGGTGACTCCGCTCAGACGGTCAGGGGGTTCCAGCCGCCGGAAGCAGCGCTTCGAGCCGCAGCAGGCGCTGTTCCAGCTCTTCGATCCGAGCCTCTCGCTCGTCGACCTCGGCCTGGAGTCCCTTGATCGCCGCGAGGGCGACGGCCGCGAGATCGCCCGGCGCAATGTGCAGAGCGTCCGCGCCGAGCTCGAACGCGGCGTAGAAGTCCTCGGCCATCGGCCCGAGATGAACCGACTTTGTGGTGTCGTTCTTGTAGGTCCACTTCGACAAGGGGAGGGCCGCCACTCTCGAGAGGATGTCGAGGGGCGATACCGAAGCCACGACGTCCTTGATGGCGCGGCTCGAGCCTTGGCTCAGAGTGCCGGAGATCGCCAGGTTTCCGTTCGGTGCGAGATCGAAGACGCCCGCTCCACCGGGACCCATCTTGACCCGTCCGTCCAACTTGATCTCCAGCTCCGGGCCGCCGCTCCCGTCGAGGGAGGTAGAGAAGCTGCCGCTGTTGAGTACCGCGAAGTTCCAGCGGCGGGCATTGGCGGCGTCGACGAGGGCGAACTGGACACCGCCCGCGCTGTTTTCGAGTGTGAGCAGATTGCGCTTCTCGGAGGCGGCGTTGGTCTCCTGGACGAGCAGGGCGGCCGAACCGTCGGTACGCCTGACGTGAAGACTCGCGGCCGGGCTCGAGGTGCCCGCGCCGACGTCGCCGTTGGTGTCGACGTCGAGGCTGCTGGTCGGGGCACCGGGGCGGATACGCAAGGGCAGCGTGCTGCCGTTGGTCACATCGCGGACGAAGAAGTTGGTCTCGTTGCCCGCCACGTCCCACGTCTGCGGAGCGAAACCGGAAGAGCCGTCCTGCTCGAGGCGAAGGGTCGGCGTGTCACCGTCCTTGATGTGGGCCTCTGACGACCGGTGTCGAGGTGCCGAGCCCGATGCGTCCCGCGTCGTCGACGTACAGGGAGTGCGACGGTGCACTGGCCTCGATCGTGAAAGGAGTGCGCCCCGCGTCGATGTCGTCGATCGAGAACTTGTTGGCTCCGCCGTTGGCCGAGTCGTTGGCCGTGATCTGCCAGTCGGTGCTCGGGAAACTCGCGGAGTTGCTGGTGTCCTGGAACTTGATGCGGAGGTTGTTCTCCTTCAAGCGAAGGGTGTCGAAGCCGAAGCTCTCGCCGTTGACGCAGTCGGAGCCGACGCAGGCGCTGCCGTCGACGATCAGATCGTCGTTGATCACCTGGTCGCGCCTCGGCTCGTCCTGGTCCGCGATCGCGGCCTTCGTGACCAGGGGGCCTGCTTCCGCTTCCTCGGTCGGGGCGAGGAACGCGCCGTCGCGGAAGGAGAAGACACCGGTCAGCACCGAGTCCTCGCTCTCGTTGCGGGTGCGCGACGGCCGGTCCCCGCCGTCGGTGGCCCGGGTCTTGACAACGCTCTCGTTTCCGCTGACGCGCTGGAAGGAAAGCTCCCAGTTGTAGGCACCGTCGCTGGCGGCGCCGTTGGCCAGATCGAGGAAGTCCTCGATGCCGAGGGTCAGACTGGTACCGGCCTCGAGACGACGCTCGATGATGCCCGCCGGACCCGACACCCGCAGCAGCGCTCCGCCATGGTCGCTCGAGGTCGTCCAGGTGGCGGTGGCGCTGGTGGCGTCGAAGTGGGCGTGGGGTGCCTGGGCGACGAGCGCTCCTACGGGGAGGGCGACCAGGCAGGCGGTCAGGCGGAGCGCCAGGGAAAGGGAACGGGGGCACTTGGTCATGGTCTCGGATTCTCCTCAGGCTTCGGGATGTAGGGCCGGCGTCGGCGGGGAGAATTTTACCAGATTATGTTGATTTATTACAATCCGCGGAGATTCAATATTTGAACTTCGGGACGACCCGTAGCCGCTCTCCGTCGAAGAGCGGCTGAGCCGGTTCCTGGATGAAGATGGACTCACTCGCCGGACGTCTCGGGTTGGCTGCGGTGTTAGCCGCGGCCGCCCGGCCGCGAGGCAGAGGGGCGCTCGTCGCGTGGAGCCAGGCCACGCTTTTCCTGTCGACGGTGCTTGGAGGCTTCCTTTGCCAAGCGTTGGGGGTCGGTCTCGGTGGGCGGTTCCCGAAGCCGTCGACGTTTATCCGATCTCGGGGCAGTGTGGGCGGCGATCAGCCGTCCTCACCCCCGCGTCCGATCTGGATCTCTTCGCGCGCGCACGCAGCAATCAGCAGTCCCCAAAGGACCGCACGCCGGAAGTCGAGGATTTCCGGCGACGTCACGCTCCAGAGCGCGTAGGCGAGCCAAGTTGCCGTGGTGGCTCGACCCAGCCATGCGCCCTTCTGTCCGAGTTGCCGCGCCTGGACGATGAAGACCAGAATGGCCGCGAACGGGAGAAGCCCGAAGATCCCGAGCTTGAGCACCAGGAAGAGGTAGAAGTTGTGCAGGTAGTTGGTTCTTTCGAGGACGATTCTCTCGCCGTGGTCGTCGAAGGAGGGAATTGCGTGTCCGACAGTGGCGCCGAGCCCAGCACCGATCCCTCGCCGCACCCAGCTCTCTGCTCTCCATGCCTCGATGACGGCGGCGCTCTCGTCCGCGCGATATCGCATCGTGTCGTCTCCGGACGGATCTAGCAACGCCCAGGTCAGTTGTTGCGCTCTCCGTTGCGCCACCGCGAACCAGCTGGGGTCGACTCCGCGCACAGTGGTTGGTCGCGAAGCCCACGAGTGAATCCAGGTCGCTGCCCCCGAGTCGATGACCTGCAGGCGAAGATCGTCGATCGCCCACTCGCCGCCGCTCGCCCATACCCCCACTCGCAGCTGCTGCGCACTCGCCGGCATCGACACGGTTGCTCGCACCAGCGAAGGCGATTCGCCGCCTCCCGCCGCCCGGGTGTAGGTGCGTTGGAATCGTGTACCGTCTCCCGGGCGAGCCTCGGTCCAGAGCTGCAACCTCTCTGCCGAGGGACCCTGGACGCGGACCGTGACCTCGAGGCCGGGCTCTCCGGCCCAGTCGACCGCAGCGAGCTCCTGGTTGGTCGGAGAGGACCCGCTACCGATATGCAGTGAGGGGCCACTACTCGACTCTGGGTCGAGCGGGGACGTGACGAACCCCGTGTAGATCACGGCTGCCATCCCGAGTGTGAGCATGGCGAGCGCGAGGGCTATCGCGCGCACGCGCCAGCGTCGTTCGAGGAGGGAGGTCGCGAGGACGCCAAGGCCGAGGAGTCCGGCCAGCCACTGTCCTCTCGAGAACCCGCCGATCACCAGAATCCCGGAAGCGAGAGCACCTGCTCCGATCAGCCAGCGCCCGGTCGTGGCGTCGAGGAGTGCGCCCAGGCACACGAGACCCGTGAGCAGAGCCGTTCCGACGAACGAGACGCCCGGCACGAGTCTCAGACGTTTCTCCGCCATCGGCCCGCTACCCACTCCGTCCAGGCCGAAGTGTGGGAGGACCAGATGAAGCGCCAACGCGATCAGTGCAGCCGCGGCAAGACCCCGGGCCAGCGGTCGCGCTCCGAAGCCTGCGCGGCGCCAGAAGGCCAGCGCCCCCAGGGGGAGCAGAAACATCGAGAGCGATTGTCCGACCACATAGCGTAAGGGGTTCCCCGAGAGCGAGCCCACTGCGGTGCCCCACGCAGCGGCGACGATCCACGCGCTGATCCCGAGGCGGACCAGAGTGGGCATTCTCGGCGCCGCTCGGGTCAGCCAGGGGGCCTGGGCCAGCAGCAGCACTCCCAGGAGTGCCGCCTGAGTCGGGAGGCGTTGGCTCGGCGTCAGGGACAGCGTGAGGAAGGGCCCGAGGGCGAGTGCGGCGACCGACAGGGTGGCGCTGCGCTCGGGCCACGGACTTGGGTCACTGAGAGTGGACATGCGAAAGGGATCTCACTGTCCGATCCCGGAATCGTGTCTCGGGTGGGGACCGTGCGAGGGTATCACTGATAGCGCCTTGCACCGTGGCTCGGAGCGCTGGGGAACAGGGTTCCCATTCCGCTGGTGTAGGATCTGAAGTTCATGCCGACCCCTTTGTTGCCGGCCCATCGAGAGTCTGGACCCCCTCTCATGACTGCTTCTCTTAACGAGCTTCCCGGACCGCCAGAGCCTCGCTTCGAGCCCGATTCGAAGCCAGTGACGCGAGAAGTGGGGCTCGCGCAGCTGCGGGACTTCGTGGTGCGCCATCGGTGGCCGCTTCTGGGCCTACCGGTGCTTGCCATCGCGACGACCCTTCTGGCGACTCGCTTGATTCCCGCACGCTATAAGGCGACCGCGACCCTGTTGGTCTCGCAACTGGAGTTGGAGTCGGACATCGAGGGCCAGCCGCTGCCGATTCACGGTCTTCAGTGGCTTCTCGAGTCGCCGCCTGTGGTGAGGGCGACCGAAGAGAGAGTCGCGTTCGCCAGGGACGGCGAGGCGATCGACCTCACTGTCGGAAAAAACATCGAGAGCGAGATGCGGCTGCGGCGTCGGGAAGAGAGCGCGCTCGCACCGATGATCGAGTTGACGACTCGTGCCGAGTCGGCCGAGTTGGCGGTCCTGATCGCCAATTCCTGGAGCGAGGCCTTCACTGAGCACCTGGACCGTATGCGCGAGGTCGAATTGGGGTCAGTCCTCGAGGTGATGAAGGGGGCCCTGGTCGAAGCGGAAACGGATCTTCGCGCGGTCGAGCTGTCGAGGGACGAGAGGCGCAAGAAGTACGAGCAGGATACCGTTCGACTGGCCACTACCGGGAGGGCAGAGACTTCGAAGGTGCTGGCTCGACACGACGGCTTACTGGCTGGACTCCGTTCCGAATCGAAGAAGCGCTTCGAAGACGCGCTGGTACCCCTTCGAGAGTATCGGGAAGGGCTGAGCCCGGCGACTCAGCGCGGTCTCGAGCGGGTCGTGTCCGTTCGTCGGAAACTCGCTGATACCCCGCAACGCCTCGTACTGGTCTCCACCGTGGTCCCCGACCGCATCGCTGTCATCCAAGACCCCCGCCGACTCGGCGAGACCGAGCAGGAGAGCGTTTTCGCCTTCTCCGAGGAGCTCAATCCTCGCTTTCTCGAGCTCAGTGCCGAACTGGACGAGGCCGAGAAGGCACTGCATCGAATCGCCAGCGAGGATGAGACGATGCGGCTCTTGCTGGTAGACGTGGCTACGGCACAGGAAAGCAGCGTAGAGCAACTGAGCCGGCACGAGTACGCTCGATTCAGTGATCTTCAACTCGAGGAGAAGCGTCGGCGCGTGGCAGAGGAGGCTTTGCAGCGAGAGTTCGAACTGGACGACGAACAGCTGAGGCGAGAGTTCGATCAGGCCCTGCACTATCGTGACTCTGTAGCGACCCGGTACCGCGACGCGTTGCTCTCGGTTCGTGCACAGGGGGACACGCCGATCCAAGTCGCCGCGGAAGCAGTCGCGTCGACCACTCCGACCAGCCGCAACCTGCCGGGTCGAGCCGCCATCGCAGCACTGCTCGGTCTGATGCTGGCGATCGGTCTCGGCGTTATTCGCGACCTGGGCTGAATACGGCCCGCCATGTCGGCAGTGCAAGCGATACCGCGAGGCCCGAATTGACTACGAGCAGCGCTAGGCGCCGCAGGCGAACCTCGCGCTGTTGCTAGAAGTACATCGCCGTGCCGGAGTGGATCGCTCGACTCCCGGTGGTCACTCGAGCGGGTAGCGTTTGAGGCCGGTGAGCTGGAGGGCCAGATGCCACAGGAACGCTGGGTTGTTGCGTAGGTAGCGTCCTGTCAGTCGGCGGGGCTCCGTGGCCAGTCGGAACAGCCACTCCAGACCGGCACGCTGGATCCGGTGGGGTGCTTGCGGCTTGAGTCCGGCGTGGAAGTCGAAGGCCGCTCCGACCCCGATCTGGACCGTACCAGGTAGCTTGTCGACGTGCTCGGCCATGAAGCGCTCCTGCTTGGGAGTGCTCAGCCCGATCCACACGAAGTCGGCTCCGGAATCGAGAATGCGGGTGCAGACCTCGCGGTCTTCGTCGTCGGTCAGTGGGCGGAAGGGAGGCGTCCACGTGCCGACGACCTGCAGTCCGGGAAAGCGCTCGACCATACGCTGCTCGAGGAGAGGGGCAACCCCGTCTGCACCCCCGTAGAAGAAGTGACGCCACCCTTCCTCTCCAGAAGCTTCGCAGGCCGACAGAAAAAGGTCGGGCCCGTAAACGCGATCGGCCTGGCGCCGACCATGAAGCCAGTGTAGCCAAACGAGGGGCATGCCGTCGGGAACAACGAGTCCAGCCTCGTTGTGGATCCGGCGAAGTTTCGGGTCGCGTTGCGATTCCATGACGCCATGCACGCCGGTCACGGTCACATAGTGGCTTTCGCCCTTGCTGCGCCAGGTGCGCAGTACATCGAGCGTCGCGGGGATGTCGACCGCACTCACGCCGACGCCCAGGACGTTGGTGCGCTCCTTCGTCACCCGGGGACCGAGGCGCCGGCCACGGTGGCTTCGGCCTCGGCGAAGTACTTCGCTGACACCTCTCGCTCGATCCACCGGTAGGTGCGGGCGAGCCCGTCTTCCAGAGAGATCTGGGGCTCCCAGCCGAGGACCTTGCGTAGCTGCGAATTGTCAGAGTTGCGCCCTCGGACGCCCTGAGGGCCGTCGACATGAACCTTCTCGATCTCCAGGCCCGCTGCTGCAGCAACCAGATCGGCGAGCCCGTTGATCGAGATCAGGCGGTCCTGGCCGAGGTTGAGCGGCTCGGTGTGGTCGGAGTCCATCAGTCGACGTAGTCCGTCGACGCAGTCGTCGATGTAGCAGAAGGAGCGGGTCTGTTCGCCGTCCCCCCAGATCTCGATCCTGGGGTCGCCGGAGAGCTTGGCCCAGGCAATCTTGCGACACATGGCGGCAGGTGCCTTTTCGCGGCCCCCTTCCCAGGTTCCGAGCGGACCGAAGATGTTGTGGAACCGCACGATCCGGGTCTCGATGCCGTGATCTTCTCGATAGTGAGTGCAGAGTCGCTCCGTGATCAGCTTCTCCCAGCCATAGGCATCCTGAGGCTGTGCGGGGTAGGCGTCCTCCTCACGCAGCGGAGTGACCTCGCTGTCGGTCTGGCGGAACTCGGGGTAGATGCAGGCCGAGGACGTATAGAGATACCGCTCCACTCCGTTGAGGCGAGCGGCTTCCAGTGTATGGGTGTTGATCAGGATGTTGTTGTGCAGAATCTGGGAGTGGTTGCCGGAGATGAAGCCCATTCCTCCCATGTCGGCGGCCAGGGCGAAGACCCGGTCCACCCCCCGCGTGGCTTGGAGACACGAGGCCCAACGACGCAGGTCGAGGATTTCGAACTCGTCTGCCTTCGACTCCTCGAAGCACGGAGGGTGGAGGTCGACTCCACGAACCCAGTGGCCGTCGCTTCGGAGTTGAGAGACGAGATGGTGGCCGATGAAGCCACCGGCGCCGGTGACGAGAATTCTCATGGGGGCTCCTGCTGAAGGTGCGGAAAGTCGGGCTGGATCACAAGATTTCACTGGAGAAAGGGCGAGACGCCAGAACGGGTGACTCTATTCGCGTGAAACAACACTGAAGGAGAAGGACGTGTCCCGCTGTGGGCTGCCGCTATAGTAGTAAACGCGCGCCTCGAGGGCGAGTAGCCTCCTGGATTGGAATGATGGGATGGCTTCCGAGACCTCGGTTCACGACCAGCGAAACGGCCTAGTTGTGAAAGCTCAGTAGGTTGTTCAGGTTCATTCGGGTTCCTCTGAGATCATGAGGTTGCTACAGCCAAATGACTCAGAGGAGAGACCCGAATGAAGCTTCATGCTAACGCCCGTCTGACGATTCACGGCAGATTGCTGTTGGTTCAGCGGGTTGTGGAGAGAGGAGAGCGGGTGGCGCAGGCTGCGGCCTGCGCCGGCATCAGCGAGAGCATGGCCTACCGTTGGATCCGTCGCTATCGCGAGGAGGGCCTCGCGGGTCTGCAGGATCGAAGCTCTCGGCCCCACCGGAGCCCCGGGGAGACGCCGGGGAGGAAGGTCCAGCGCATCCTGCGCCTGCGTCGCTGCGGCAAGGTGGCCTGGGAGATCGCGGAGCAAGTGAAGGTGCCCCGTTCGACGGTGTCTCGGATCCTGCGCCACCAGGGCCTGGGTCGCCTGAGCAGCCTCGAGCCAAAAGAGCCGGTCCGGCGCTACGAGCGAGAGCGTCCGGGCGAGCTGCTGCACCTGGACACCAAGAAGCTCGCCCGGATCACGAAGGGTCCAGGTCACCGGATCCATGGCGATCGCTCCCGCCGGGTGAAGGGGGCTGGCTGGGAGAACGCTCACGCAGCCGTGGACGATCACACCCGGCTGGCCTTCGTCGAGGTCTTCCCGGACGAGGGCCAGCACTCGGTCACGGAGTTCCTCCGTCACAGCGTCGCCTGGTACGCCGAGCAGGGCCTTCGCATCGAACGGGTGCTCACGGACCGCGGCTCGGGCTACCGATCTCGTCTCTTCAACGACGCCTGTCGCGAGCTCGGCATCCGCCACCTCTACACGCGGCCCTACACGCCCAAGACCAACGGCAAGGTCGAACGCTTCATCCAGACCCTCGCCCGCAAGTGGGCCTACGCGAAGTCCTACTCCAGCTCGAAGCGGCGAACCCGGGCCCTCCCTACCTGGGTTCGCTACTACAATCTCGAAAGACCTCACCACGGTCTCGGAGGAAGAACCCCTTGGCAGCGACTACGCGCAGCAGCCTGAACAACGTCCTGAGACGTAACACCTAGTCGTCGCTACCAGAAGCGCGCCGGTCCGTCCCGTTGGGTTCCTTCCTTATCCTTGCCAGCCCGTCTCGACGAGCTGGGGCTCAGGGCCCGGGGTCTCCCGTAGCGGCCCGGAGCTCGACACGAGGCCCGCCGGTGAGCCAGCGGGGTCGAGATGGGAGCGTTCGAACGTCGAGGCCGACTCCGAGGACCGCGCTGTCTCGGTAGTCGTCGATGGCGCCTCGGATGCCGAGCCGGAAGCCCACCCAGCCCTCGGCGAGAGGATTCGTGTC
>CAWKPF010000006.1:0-5540 GCA_963851415.1 uncultured Acidobacteriota bacterium | reverse complement strand
TTCTTTTTCCCGACAGGCCTTGACGTAGACGGTGCCGGCAATCTCTACGCTGTCGGCTGGGGTGAAGAACGGGTTCAGGTGCTCGACAGCTCCGGAACCTTCGTTCGCACCTGAGGCAACGGCTCTACGTTCAGCAACCCATCCGGTGTGGTCGTCAACGACGCACTGAACAGGGTCTTCGTGGTCAACCGGTTAAACAGGGAAATCAAGGTCTTCGACAAGGCCGGTTACCCGGTCGCGACCTGGGACACCTACGGGGCCGGCCAGACGTTCAGCACACCCTACGACCTCGATCTCGATGCCTCGGGGAATCTCTACATCGCTGATTACGACAACTACAGCGTCGTGGTCCTGGACAGCGACGGCAACTTTCTGCGCAAGTTCGGCTGGGGTGTCGACACCGGCGCCGATGCCTTCGAGATCTGCACGCCGGCGAGCGAGGCCTGCCAGAGCGGCACCTTCGGCTGCGGAGCGGGTCAGTTTGCCGGCACAGCCGGAGTCGCGGTTGGCAGTAACGGGGACATCTACGTGACGACGGAGTTCGGCTATGGCGTTCAGGTCTTCGATGCCTCCGGCAACTTCCTGCGCGCCTTCGGTTGGGGCGTCGACACCGGCGCCTAGGTCTCGAGCTGGCTCGCGAAGCGGGTCTTGCTCGAGCCCTGCTTGAAGAAGGAGCCCCAGTCGGGATTGAACCGATCGCCCAGCTCCTCGGCCAGGTGCACCGAACGACGCAGCACCTGCCGAAGCTCGCGCGCTGCCTGAGCGAAGCGGCGGGGCGCCTCGGTGTCTTCCTCCCCGTTGGCCGCCTCGAGCGTCACCAGATCACGAAGGTGATCGAGGCGCTTGCCCACTTCGCTGAGTCGCGTTGAGACAGCGGCCTGCTCGTCGAGCAGGGCCCAGAGGTGCTCTCGCGTCTGGATCTCCTCCTCGAGCTCGTGCACGATCAGGGCCGTGCGCCAGGTGGACCCCCGCTTGGTGGAGACGACCCCACCGTAGATGTGATCTCCGACGTAGAGAACGGTATCCAGCTCTCGAGGGTACCGACGCGGTGCACTCCTTCGATGGCCGCACGGACATCGTCGAACAGCTGGCGCGACGACGTCGGTATACCGTCCACCTCTTTCGACAACTCGGTGAGCTCGGCATACAGGTTCGCCTCGGGCAGCTCGAAGAGGCTGTCGAGATGGTAGAAGCGCTCGTCACTAGGCCGGATCGGCTCGTAGCGATAGAGGCGCTTGAGCTCCTCGCGATCCAACTTGGTCGCCAGCGAAAGCCAGATTGACACAGCGGCGACGGCTCATGCCGAGCACCGTGCCGACTTCCTTGTCGATCAGCAGGCCGCGGCGCGGGAACTCCGGTCGGAACGTGACCCGCCGTGCCGCCTCTGGATAGCCGTGATGATCGATCAGGCGCTCGACGGTGAGGTCGAACACCAGCTTCTCAAGAGGCAGACGACGGTAGGGAGCCAACGTCCAGTCGAGATCGAAGCCGATGCAGCCAATGGTCTCGAAGCGCAGGGTCCGATTGACGAACGAACTCGAGCAAGCGCTTCTTGGCACGTGGACCGAGTCGATCAACCAGGGACGGGCGGGACGGATGGGAGTCGATGATCTGTTTCAGGAGCCTCGTTGCACGATTCGTCGCCGCTTCTCGCGGTCGACGCGCGGGGAGAGTCCCGCCCGTTCGTGAACGATCAAGAGTAGCGTACGAAACCGTCCCTATCCTCACCTCAGCTCCCGTAGAGCCGGCCAGATCTCGTGCAGGCTCACCTTGGGCCGACGACAGATCCAGACGTCGAAGTGCTCGTACGGCATCGAGTACGGATGCTCGACTCGACCGCCGTACTCCACGCTCTCGAAGTACTCCTCGAGCGTCTCGCGGTCGTCATCGAGCACGATCAGGGTCCCGTCCTGGTAGTCACCCGGTCCCCAGTCGTGGTACGCCAGATGGCCGGAGATCGCCGGCGGCAGTCCGAGCTCGGGGCCGTAGAGGTCGATCGCTCCCGCCTGCCCGTAGTTCTGCCCGAAGACTCGCGCGCCCGCCTGCTCCGCCTCGGGTAGCGAGTGGAAGATCTGGGCGGCCTCTTCGGCCATCTCCGGCCAACCGAAGCGATCGGCGAACAGCTGAGGCAGGGGGCCGAGCTCGTGGTTCTCGATGCGGGGTTGCTCGAAGTGAAGTGCCTCTGAATAGCGCTGAAGCGCCTCGGGAGACAGAAGGGGCGCGGAAATCGGCGCCAGCAGCGCCCCCACCACGAAGAGCACGGCGGCGTAGGCGACGGCGGCTCCGCGCCAGTGCCTTCGTAACGAAGGGCCGCGCCCTGCGATCCAGGCCTCCAGGGCGACCGCGCCGGTAGCGAAGAGGACCGGATAGAAAGGCGCAGGGTAATAGATGCGTCCGTCGAACAAGAGCATCGCCCCCAGCACGACGAGATACGCCACACCAACGCTCCGATACCTGCGGCCGCCCTCACTGAAGAGGAGCCACATCAGTCCTCCCGCCCACAGCGGAAGCGCGAGGGGATGATTGGCGAGAATCTGCTGGCCCACGAAGACGAGGGGCGCCAACTCGACGTTGCGGCCGTCGCTCTGGATGTTGCCGAGCATTTCGAGGTGCGGAAAACCGTGGCTCACCACCCAGATCAGGTTCGGCAGGGCAATCGTCAGTGCCACCAGACCACCGAGCCAGATCCAGCGCCGGGTGAAGACGCGCCACTGCCCCACAGCCAACAGACCGACCACGATCGAGAAACCGAACAGCGCCATGGAGTGCTTGTTGAGCAGCCCCACTCCTGCCAGGGCACCGAACACGAGCCAACCCTTCGAGTCGCCCGGGTCCGACGAGTCGAGCAGGTGGAGCAGCACGAGGGCGCAGCCCATCCAGAAGACGGGCTCGAAGGCATTCATCGAGTGAAAACTGTCGATCACGAGCCGGATCGGGGAGACCAGAACGGCGATAGCAGCCAACGTGCAGGCGGCCGGGCTCCCACCGAGGCGCCGAGTCAGCAGCCAGGTCAATCCCAGGGTGAGCGCACCCGCGAGCGTCGGCAGGAGCCTCACGGCGAGCAGCGAGTCGCCCAGGGTCGCTCGCAGGAGCGCGGTCACCATCGGCACCAGTGGGGGCATGTCGACATAGCCCCACGCCAGATGCTGCGAGGCGGCGAGGTAGTAGAGCTCGTCGATGAAGTAGCCGTACGACAGCAGGCCGACAGGGATCAAGTGAAGTGCCAGTTTGATCGAGACCAGGACCCCGAGAATCCACACCCCCGACAGGACTGCCGAGGCTCTCCGGGTCTCCGACGCTACCTCCTCGAGGGAGTCGTCGAAGGGGAGTCGATCGCTTCGAGTCAGAGTCTGGGTCATGGCGTCTCTCCTTTGCCTGTTCGCACCTAGCAGATCGCGAGCGACCGGAACGGCAAAGCGCAGCGGGACCAGCGGAGCAGCGGCGGGACGAGCGGGTCAGGGGAGCCAGGGGGGGGCCGGGGGGCGTCCCTAGCAGCCCGTGGTGAAAGTCCCACGGGCCGCTAGAGCTCGTCTCTGACCCGGGCTCGGAAGCGTCGGCTCCAGGACAGCACCGTCCCGTTCTGGAGAACCACCCGATAGTCGCCGTGAGACCACGGTTGGAGCTCGCGAATGGCGTCGAGCCTGACGATCTCGGAGCGGTTGATCTGCAGGAAGCGCTCCGGGTCGAGTCGCTCGACCATCTCCTTGAGCGTGCCACGGCGGGTGAACTCGCCGTCGGGCCCGATGAAGTGAAGGTGGTTTCGATCGGCCCTCACGATGTCGATTCGCTCGACCGACAACAGGATCTCCCGCCCTTCACTCTTCTCGACCAGGAGCCGCTGCAACGGACGCGCCGATGGGGCCGCGGCCTCGAGCAGCTCTTCCATTCGCCGAACGAGATCCTCAGAGGGCCCGGACTCGGCGAGTCGCTCACGCACCCGTTCGAGCAGTCCCCGGAAACGACTCGGGGAGAAGGGCTTGAGCAGGTAGTCCAGGGCCTGGACCTCGAAGGCGCGCAGCGCGTGCTCGTCGTAGGCTGTGACGAACACCACGGTGGGCATCTCCGCCACCCCGATCTCCTCGATCACCTCGAAGCCGTCGCGACGCGGCATCTGCACGTCGAGAAAGACCAGATCCGGCGACAGCGAGCGCAGCAGCTCGACCGCCTCGTCACCGTCCTTCGCCTCGCCCACCAGGTCGAGATCCGTCTCGCGCGCCACGAGTTGGCGCAACTTGGCACGCGCTGGAGCCTCGTCGTCGACGATCAGGACCCGGATCACGTCTGGTCTCCCGAGGAGGAGCGATAGGGGAAGCGTGCGCTCACCCGGTAGCCACCCGGCACGTGGCCGGCTTCGAATCGGGCCTGTTCGCCGAACAGGCTCTGCAAGCGCGCCGCCGTCGCCGCGAGCCCGACCCCCTGCCCTGGAGACGACCCACCGGCAGCTGAGCTCTCCTGGGCCGTTCCCGGGCCGTCGTCCTCGATCTCGATCTCGATCTGGTCGCCGTGACGGGCCACTCGGATCTCGATCCGTCCCTTGCCCTCGCACTCGACCCGACCGTGCCGAATGGCATTCTCCACCAGGGGCTGGAGGAACATTGAAGGCACCAACGGATTGCCGACACTCGCGGGGATGCTCCGCTGAACGTCGAGACGATCCTGAAACCGGGCGTCCATGATCGAGAGGTAGCAATCCAGGGTCGCGAGCTCGGTGGCCAGGGGCACCTCGTCGGTCTGGGCGGTACTCAAGGAGATGCGCAGCAACTCGCTGAGCCGGTCGAGCATCTCGTCGGCCCCTGCCGGATCGTCATACATGGTGGCAGAGATCGTGTTCAGCGTGTTGAACAAGAAGTGAGGCTGAAGCTGAAGCCGAAGGTTACGTAGCTCGGCCTGGGCCAGGCTCGACTCGAGCTGGGCGGTGACCACTTCTCGCTCGCGGGCTCGGCGCAAGTGACGTACTGCGTGCACCGAGAACACCATGATGGTGAAGATCAGGGTCTGGACCGGAAACTCCATCAGGTAGCGCAGCGGCATCTTGCCGTAGTCGAAGTGCCCCAGCCCTGCGAGGGGAAAGAGCACGACCCGCGCTCCCCACATGAAGCTGGTGTGCAGGATCCCGAACAGGACGAGTGCGCCCAGATACATCGGCAAGCGGCGGAAGGCACGGCCGGTGTCGAGCGGGAAGCGCCGGATCATCCAGGCGAGGGGGATGAACAGCAGCCCGGCTCCGATGCCCCCGGTGAACTCGGTGATCAGGGGTTCGAGCAGGGGGTCGAGGCTGCCATCCAGTCTCTCGTCGAGGTACTTGTAGAGGAACAAGAGCAGACTGATGCTGACCACCAACCCCAGCCACAGCGCGACGAACGCCCCCCGGCGCGTAGGCAGGCTGGTGGCGGGTGCGGGGGGAGGCTCCCGCAGCAGTGCAGCAGACTCGAGAGAGCGAGCATGGCGATCCACCGAGCCAGTATAGGAGCCGGCCACGCCGAAGCGAGCGTCACACGGGACGAAGGGGACCAGGGAAGGACGAGCGGGACTCGCAGCGG
>CAWKPF010000005.1:0-38517 GCA_963851415.1 uncultured Acidobacteriota bacterium | reverse complement strand
GCATTCGGACCTCTACTCCCTCGGCGTGGTGCTCTATCAACTGGTCACCGGAGACTTCTCCCGCGTAGTGGCTCCGGGGTGGGAGCGAGGGGTCGAGGACGAGCTCCTGCGCGAGGACATCGCTGCCTGTGTCGACGGTGAGCCGGAGCAACGGCTGGCCAGCGCCGGCGAACTGTCGCAACGACTGCGCGGCCTGCAGGAACGTCGCGCCGAGCGGGTTGCCGAGGCCCAGCGACGCGCCGAGGCGCAGCGCCTGCGCCTGGACGCCGAGAAAGCGAAGGGGCGTCGCCGGGTTCTGTCCACGATCGCTGTCACCGCAGGGGCGGTGTCCATCCTCGTGACGCTCGCCGCGCTGCGAGAGAACCGCGTGAGGCGGCAGGCCGAGGCGCTGCAGTACGTTTCGGCAATCCAATTGGCGGGATCCCAACTCGCAATGACCAACGTCTCTCTGGCCCGCGAGGCTCTCCTTCGAACGCCGCCGCACCTTCGTGGCTGGGAGTGGGGCCACCTGGTCGACAGGGCTTGGCGGGTCGCTGACGTCGGCTTGGAGCCCTTGCCGCCGCAGGCCAACTCTTCGGTAGCGGAGAGCTGGCGCGGAGCCGAGGCCATCGTGGTCGCGAGACTCTCCGAGCACACCCAGAAGACATGGATTCGCTACGGACCCGACGGCCGGCTACTTTCACGGGCCGGTACCGAGGCGAAGATCTGGGCCCCCCCACAGAGTGAGTCGCTCGTCACGGTCGAGCACACGACAGAGGTCCATGACGCGGTTCTGAGCCACGACGGGCAGGTGCTCGCCACCACCCACCTCGACGGCACCGCGGGGTTGTGGGATGCCACGACCGGCAGTCCTATCCGAATCCTCGAGGGGCACTCACTGCCGGTGATGGCAGCCTTTTTCAGCCCAGACGACAGCCTGTTGGTGACGTCCTCGAACGATCTGACCCTGCGAGTCTGGGATGCCCTCTCGGGTCGGCTCCTCCACGTCCTTCTCGAGGGCCCAGAGGTGTACCCCGTCCTCGACGTCAGGTTCCTCTCGGGTTCCCGCCTCCTGGTGCCGAGTCGCGGCAACCGCCTGAGCGTGTGGGACCTTTCGACAGGGCGGTGGACTGCGTCCATCCCTGGCCCGAAACGCTCCGACATGGCGCCGATCGAGCTCAACCCCGACGGTGTTCACGTGCTCTCGGCAAAGGTCCCGGACATCTTGGAGAGTCTTCTAGTGTGGAGCACGGACGGCGAGGTCCAGTACTCCCCCCCGCACTTCCCGGGCGGCCACCACGTCGGCTTCGCCTTCAGCCCTGACGGTTGCTGCCTGGCGATCCTCTCTCCTCGCGGCGAGGTGCAACTTCTGGAAGTCGGATCTGGGATACCGCTCGCCTACTTGAGCGGCCCGGCCGAATCGGGCAACAGCATCGCGTGGAACCCGAGCGGTGATCGGCTGGCGGTGGCCCAACAGGATGGCACGATCGTGGTTCTCGCACCGGCACGTCGGACCCAGAGCCGTGATCGTCTCCTGGGTCACGAGGACGCCGTCCTCCAGGCCGTCTGGAGCTCCGACGGCGATCGTCTCGCCAGCGTCTCTTACGACGGTAGGGTGCGAATCTGGGACGTGACGACCCGGCAAGCCATCCACGACCTTCCGCACGACGCCGAGCCACTGGATGCGGAGTTCAGTCCCGATGGGAAGCTCCTCTTCACCAGTACCATCGCTCGATATCGCGTGTGGGACTCGGTCGCCGGAGAGCTGCTCTTCGAGTGGCTCAGTGGCCACTCCCGGCCGGAAGACACTCGAAACCCCTTCTTTGGGCCTTGGCTAGGGCCATGGTCGACGAGTCACTTCAGCCCGGACGGAAGCCGCATCGCACTCGCCTTCGCCGACGTGGGAGTCCTGGTGTTGGACAGCACATCGAGAAGGGAGATCCTCTCCCTTCCTACCGACGCTCCGAACACGGGGATCGTCTACGGCCCTCGAGGTGCACGCATTCTGACGGTCGCTCAGAACAGTCCGAGTGCGATCGTCTGGGATGCCGAGTCCGGCCAGAGGCTCTACAGCCTGGACGCAGAGAGCGCCCTGGGAGTCCCCCGATTCAGTCCCGACGGTCGGCGCATCGCCGCGGGCACGTACGCCGGCAAGGTGAAGACCTGGGATGCGGCTGACGGCTCCGAGCTCCTGTTGATCACTGGGCACCAGGCCACGGTTCGAAGCGTTCGTTTCGATCACACGGGCGAGCTGCTTGTGTCGGCCGCGCGCGATCGCAGCGCGAGAGTGTG
This sequence comes from uncultured Acidobacteriota bacterium, assembly GCA_963851415.1. Classification (GTDB taxonomy): domain Bacteria; phylum Acidobacteriota; class Thermoanaerobaculia; order Multivoradales; family Multivoraceae; genus CAWKPF01. The sequence continues at coordinate 36,246 of CAWKPF010000005.1, read as the reverse complement.
GAATGCGACAACGGGTGAGCCCCTCGCCACCCTCGCGGGCTACCAACTCGGCCATGCAGAGTTCAGTCCCGACGCTGACCGCGTTCTCACCATGGGCTCGGGTGGCACGATCATCTGGGACCTCCATGGCAACGCACTGGTAAGCCTCCGAGCCGGGGCAGATGAGAACCAAGCTCGGTGGAGCCCCGACGGCCGAACGATCGCCGCGCCTCTCGACGACGGCAGCGTCCAGCTCTGGGACTCGATCCCCTGGCCAGAGCTCGCGGCCCTCGGCGACGACTCGCTCACCTTCGAAGACCGAGTCCAGCTGTGGCGTGACCAACAGGATCGACACCAAGCCGATCACCCTTAGAGGAGAGGAGAACGTGATGCTCGAGCACCTCCCACGTGGAAGAACCAGCCTCGCCGCGGCGGTGCTGCTGGCGCTCCTCGGCGTCTCGCCGACCACCGCCCAATCGCGCACAGGGAGTCTGGTAGGCACGGTGGCCGACCCCAGCGGGACACCCCTGGCCGGCGTCACCGTGACCCTCACGGGTGTCGGCGCGGCTCGCACCCAGCTCACCGACAATCGGGGGCAGTTCCGCTTCCTCGGCCTCGACCCGGGCGATCGCTACGAGATCGAGGCGCGACTCGCCGGCTTTTCCGTACTCGAGCACGGCAACATCACGGTCCAGCTCAATCGAAGCTCCAACCTCGCGCTCCAGCTGAGCCCGGCCCAGTTCTCGGAGACCCTCACGGTGAGCTCAGAGTCGCCTGTGCTCGATTCACGCGAGGTCCAGACCGGCACCCAGATCAGTCAGCAGGAGATCGCGAGCATCCCGGCCGGCCGCGATGCCTACGCTCTTCTCAACCAGGCCTCGGGGGTGCTGATGGATCGGCAGACTGTCGGCGGAAGCGATCGCTTCGGGGTGCCTTTCGCTGGCGGTGCCAGCTTCCGGCAGAACGACTGGGTGCTCGACGGCGTCTCGGTCACCGATCCGAACAACGGCGCTTCGAGGATGCTTTACGACATGGATCAGTTCACGGAAATCGCGATTGCCATCGGGGGCACCGACGTCGCGCAGGCGACGCCCGGGGTCACCGTCAACCTGGCCACCAAGAGGGGTTCTGACGAGTTCCGCGGCTCAGCCCGTTTCTATCGCGCCAAGGCCGAAGGATTCTTCGGAGGCCTTCTGAGCCAGGCCCAGCCTGATATCGGGCCCGACGATCTGGCACCGGGACAGGAGGAATTCCAGGTGCAGAGCATCCGCGAGACCAGGGAATACGGCTTCGAGGCCGGTGGTGCATTGATCCGGAGCCGCCTATGGCTTTGGGGCTCGTGGTCGTCGCAAGAGCGACTGTACGACCACAACAATGTGCTGGTCGAAGGGGACGAAGAGCACACCGCGCTCAAACTCAACGCGCAGCTGACCGAGGCGAACAGCGCCGTGGCCTCTTTCAATGACAGCGACCCGATCGGTCTCGATTGGATCGGGGGAATCCTCAAGCCAGGTCCGGCGACCTGGGATCAACGGGGTCCTGCCTCGGTGCTTCGGTTCGAAGACACGCACCTGGTCTCGCCGAGCTTGTTCGTGAGCGGCACGTTCGCATATCAGGAACCCAAGTTCGAGCTGGCTGCCAGGGGAGGTGTGGGTCCCGAGGCTCTCGAAGCATGGCGTGGTACCGACGGAGTGTGGCGCGACAACTACCAGAGCGGCAGCGTGACGGGGCCTACCAACTCGGTCACCCTGGACACCAACTACTTCTTCCACAGGGGCGCGCTGAGCCACGAACTGCGCATCGGCGGCCGACTCCGGCAGATCGAACGCCGGGAAGACTTTACCTGGCCGGGGCGCAACGTCTTTCGCTACAACACCGGCGTGGTCAGCTTCCAGGCCGCCATGCGGGGCACCGGACTCCCTGTCGAGATGGAGTATCTGTCGCTGTGGCTGCAGGACACCCTCACTGCAGGCAGGGCGACGGTCAACCTGGGCGTGCGCTATGACGAGCAGTCGGGGACCAACCGGGCTGGAGTCGTGCCTGCCAACCCCGCGGTGCCTCATGTGTTGCCGGCGCTCGAGTTCGGGGGAGCCAGCGAGGAGTTTCATTGGCGCAACGTCCTGCCCCGGATCGGCTTCACCTACGCCCTGGGCTCCGGGCGCGACACCTTGATTCGCGCCAGTCTCTCGCAGTTCGCCGACCAGCTCGGCCAGGCAACGGTTCGCCGCACCAATCCTGCCGGCACTGCCTACGCCTACTTCATCGGAGACTACGTCGAGGGGCCACCCCAGGAAGACTGGTCGGAGTTCGACGATCCCAGCCAGGTGTTCTTCGCCGAGGGCTTCGACCCGGCCGATCCGGCGGCGCTCGAGAGTCCCAACGTCACCGACCCTGGCCTCGACGCTCCGCTCACCACGGAGCTGTTGATCGGCGTCGAGCACGCCCTTCTCCCCGAGTTGGTGGTGGGACTCCAGCTCACCTACCGCGACATCGACGGCGTGCTCGAGGAGGTGGATCTGCTGCGCGATCTCGACACCGGTGAAGTCCGAATGGCGGGGCTCGAGGACTATCAGCTGGGGGGCGTCGCTACCGGCACGATCCCGGGCACCGACTACTCGTATCGTGTGCCCTTGTTCGACTTCACCAGCAACCTCGTCCCGACTGGCGGTTCCCGCATGTTCAATGGGCCACGAAGCCGCACCCACGAGGGAGCCAGCCTGACGGTCACCAAGCGTCTCGCCGATCGATGGATGGCGCGGGGCTACGTGCACTACGACCAGACCCGGTGGAACGTGCCGCTCGAGTACCACCTGATCGATTCGCCGAATCGCACTCCTGGCGATCGCGACGGCGATCTCTACATCCCGGGAACGGGTGGATCGAACCGAGGCGAGCGATTCGTACAGTCGAGCTGGTCGTTCAATCTCAACGGGCTCTATCAGTTCTTCGCCGATCGTCCCTGGGGATTCAACGTCTCCGGCAATCTGCAGGGGCGTGAGGGCTTCGCTTTGCCCTATTGGGGGAGATTCCTCACCGAGCGCGGTCAGATCGCGACGGTGACCGTGGTCGACGAGGTCGACGACTTCCGGCTCGAGGACCTCCACCAGGTCGACCTGCGTCTGGAGAAGGAGCTCAGCCTCAAGGACCCGATCAGTCTCACCTTCGGCATCGATTGCTTCAACGTTCTGAACGCGGGCACCGGGTTGGCTCGCAGCCTCGATGTGACCGCGGGCACGACCAACTACCTGCTGGACGCGATGGCGCCGCGGGTCTACCGCTTGAGCCTGCGGCTGTCGTGGAGGTAACACCAGCGTGATCCGCAGGTCTGGTCGACGGTTGGGTTCCTTTCAGGTTCACGAGCTTCTCGGCTCGGGCGCTATGGGGGAGGTTTACCGGGCCCGCGACCTGAAGCTGGGGCGCGAGGTGGCGATCAAGCTGCTGCCGGAGCGTCTCTCGGGTACGAGGGATCTCCTGGCTCGCTTCGAACGGGAGGCGCGCCTGCTCGCAGCTCTCAATCACCCGCACATCGCCACCCTCCACGACCTGGCAGAGGACAACGGGACTCGCTTCCTGGTCATGGAGCTCGTGTCGGGAAAGACCCTGGCCCAGCACCTCGAGCGCGGCCCGCCTTCCGCGAGCAAGACCCTTCGCCTGTTCCAACAGCTCGCCGGCGCGCTCAGTCATGCCCACGCTCTCGGCATCGTGCATCGGGACCTGAAGCCCGCGAACATCAAGATCACCGACGAGGGCCAGGTCAAGGTCCTGGACTTCGGACTCGCCAAGGCGCTCAGTGCGGTCGCTGCCGATCCGGAGGCGCCGACGCTGGCACCCGGCGACCGCGACACCCTGCACACGGTCCAAGGGGCCGTCTTGGGGACGGTCCCCTACATGAGTCCGGAGCAGGCTCGCGGCCAGGCCGTGGACAAGCAATCCGACATCTGGGCGTTCGGTTGCCTGCTCTACGAGTGCCTCACCGGGCGCCATCCGTTCCCGGGAGACACTGCGGCCGACGTCATCGCACGGATCCTGAGTGCGACTCCTGATTGGAGTGCGCTCCCCGAAGAGATCCCGGTTGGCATTCGAGACTTGATTCGCCATTGTCTTGAGCGGACCCAGCTAGACCGCCTTCAGGACATCGGCGAGGCTCGCCTCGTCCTCGACGAAGCGACGAGGCCGCAGACCGATGCGCCCCTCAGCCCCGAAGGCTTCCGCGCGATCCTGCTCACGCGGGTCGGCTCGGACTTGAGACAACGCCTGGGCGTGACCCAGGCCGCGGCTGCGCTCGGGCTGCACGACGAACTGTTCAGCCGGTGTCTGGAGCGCTGTCAGGGCTACGGGGAAGAGCGTGAGGGGGATGGCTTCGTGGCCTCCTTCGCCTTGCCGTCCCAGGCGCTGCGCTGCGCTCTCGACTTTCAGCAGGGCCTCGCGGAAGTCGACCTGGTGCAGCCGCTGTCGGTAGGCATGGCGATCCACGTCGGGGAGATCGTCGGGAAGGACACCGAGGCCGGTCGCCTCCAATGCCCCGCGCTCGAGACGGCGGAACGAGTGCTCGGCCTCGCGGAGGCCAGTCAGATCCTACTCACCGAAGTGGCCTTCGACGCCGGGCGCCAGGAGGCGGCGGCCCCTCCGGACCAGCCCCCACTCGAGTGGTTGGCTCACGGTCCGTATCTCTTCGAGGGACTCGAGTCGCCGCTGCCCGTCTTCGAAGTGGGGGTGGCCGAGCTCTCTCTGCTGCGCCCACCTCAGGACACCGATATGGCGCGTCGCTCGGTCGTCCCGGGCGAAGACGAGACCCTGGGTTGGCGACCAGCGCGCGGGCTACCGGTTCCTGGACGGCCCCACTGGCTGCTCGAAGAGCGTCTCGGTGAAGGTGGCTTCGGCGAAGTGTGGCGAGCCAGCCATGAGAAGACGAAAGAGAAACGCGCCTTCAAGTTCTGCTTCGATCCGCAACGGGTGCGAGGTCTGCAACGCGAGGTGGTGCTCTTCCGCCTACTCAAGGAGACCCTCGGAGCGCGCGACGACATCGCCCAGATCCTCGATTGGCAGTTCGACGAAGCGCCCTACTTTCTCGAGGTCGAGCACACTGAAGGCGGCGACCTCGCCCATTGGGCGCAGGAGCACGGTGGTCTGACCGAAGTTCCCCTCGAGACCCGACTCGAGATCGCGGCCGAGATCGCCACCGCATTGGCTGCCGCCCACGGGGTCGGCGTGCTGCACAAGGACGTCAAGCCGGCGAACATCCTGATCAGCGAGAACGCCGACACCGGGGAGCCCCACGCCGTGCTGACCGACTTCGGCATTGGCCTGGTCACCGATCGAGATGCACTGGTCGATTCGGGAGTCACCATCGCCGGCTTCACCAAGACCCTGGTGTCGAGCAGTTCGGGCTCGGGTACCGGAACCCCCGTCTACATGGCGCCCGAGGTCTTGGAGGGAAGGCCGGCGACGATCCAATCCGACATCTACTCCCTCGGTGTGGGGTGCTCTACCAACTGCTCGCGGGCGACTTCAGCCGGGTGGTGGCGCCGGGTTGGGAACGAGGAGTCGAAGATGAGCTGCTGCGCGAGGACATCGCGGCGTGCGTCGACGGGGATCCCGAGCGCCGCCTCGTAGGCGCCGGGGACCTGGTGCGCCGGTTGCGCAACCTCGACGAGCGGCGGGCCGAGCAAGAGTCGGAGGCTCGGGCCCGGGAGGAGGCCGTGCGCGCCAAGCGTCGGGCGTCCTCGAGTATTGGCGATCATCTTCGCTGGCCGGCCCTGCTTCTGAGCGTCCTGGTTGCCTTGGTGGCCTGGCGTGAGTCCGCGCAGCGGAGACAGGCGGAGGAGATCCAGTATGTGGCCAGCGTCCAGTTCGCCGGTGCAGCCCTGGAAAGAAGAAAGTTCGCCCTCGCCCGGGGGGCTCTCAAACGAACGCCCCAGAGGCTCCGGGGCTGGGAGTGGGAGCACCTGGTCGATCAAGCCTGGCCGGAGGAGCCCCCTTCCGGCGAGCCCAAAGAGATATCGCCGGGTGAGAGCGCCGCCGAGATCTGGGACGGTGCAGGTGCGGTGGTCGTGGCGAAGCGCAAGGAAGATGCGCACTCGCTGACTCTCAACTTCGACCGTAGTGGCAAGCGCCTTCTCATCACCGCAGGCAACACCGTCAAGCTCTGGGACATCGAAGCCGGAGCCATCGTCTTCGAGCGCAAGATGCCCGCGTACATCACCTTGGCTCTGATGAGCGCGGACGACACGCTGCTCGCTGTCGGAGTTGCCGACCGGACCACCGCCGTCTGGGAGGTCGAGACTGGGGAGAGTCGGCACTTGCTCACCGGTCACCAAGGATCGGTGGATGCCCCTTTCTTCGGTCCCGACGACTCTCTCACTGGTGACGGTGAGTCACGACTACACTCAGCGGGTCTGGGACGCCGAGACCGGCGCTCATCTGCGCACCCTCGACGAGACGAGGGACAACATTCCCGTCCTTCAGGTCGTCTACCTCGACGAGAACCGAGTGCTCCTACCCTCGAGCAACCAGAGTGTGAGGGTGTGGAACCTCCAGACGGGCAAACCGGAGTCCGTGCTTCAGGGGCCAGCGAGCTGGAGCCATTCCTGAACAGATCAGCCCGGGGGGCAAGACGTGCTCTCCACGTCGTGGCACAAGGTTCTCGATGGAGCCTTGATCTGGAGCGCCGAGACCGGTCAGGCGCTCACACCATACCGATGCCTTCCGGTGACCATGGACGGGGCTTGGGCTATTTCAGCCAGGACGACAGCGCCATGGCCCTCCTGTTCGAAGAGGACGGCACCCTCCACTTCTTCGAGGTCGAGAGCGGGCGGGCCCTCACCACGTTGACCGACATGTTCGAGAATGGCCGCTGGCATGCCTGGAGCCCAGACGGCGCACGCCTTGCAGTCGCTCAGTTCGACGGAACGGTGTTCGTGCTGGCCCCGACGGCGACTCCTCCAGCGCCGAGAGATGTACTCGTGGGTCACTCCGACTGGGTCGCCCAGGTCGTTTGGAGCCGCGACAGTGCTCGCCTCGCCACTGCCTCGGTCGATCACAGCGTGGTGATCTGGGATGTGCCGGCCCGCACCCCAGTGACCACCCTCGATCACCCTCAGCCGGTCTACTGGGCCGAGTTCAGTCCAACCGGCGAGTGGATCTGGACGTCGACCTTCGCCCACCACCGCATCTGGAACGCGAGGACCGGCGAGCTTGAGCTCGAGCAGGCAACCGGCTTCCCGGCGCCGAGGAGCCCCCGCGGTGCATACGTCGTGTACCCGCTGATCTACGGTTCAGATCGCCGTTTCAGCCCCGACGGCACGCGCCTCGTCTTGCCTTTCACGACCGAAGCGCGCGTGCTCGACGCGGCCACGGGTGAGACGCTTCTTAGGCTCCCCGGCGTTCACGACTTCGACGGTCAGCTGTACGGCCCCCGGGGCGCTCACATCTTCACCGTCTCAGAGAAACGAATGTCGGTCACCGTGTGGGATGCGGACGACGGCGAGAGACTTCGAGTGCTCGAAGCACCCAGCTCCTTCAGTCGGGTCGGAAGCGAGCCCGACGGCACACTCGTGCTGGCCGGCTCACTCGACGGTGTCCTGCATCTCTGGGATGTGGAGACCGGTTCCGAAGTCCATGCCATCCAGGCCGACGAGACCAGTCTCTTCGCGGCGTTCGATGCGACGGGCACCCGGGCACTGACACACTCCTGGGGAGGAAACACCAGGCTCTGGAGCGTGTCGACGGGTGAGCTCCTCCTCGCCGAGATCGAAGGCGCGCCAGGCCCCTATCAGTACGCCAATGTCAGCCCCGACGGTACGCGGATTCTCAAGAACAACGGCGATCTGTTCGATCTGGAAGGCAACCTGCTCGTCACCTTGAAAGCGGCAGGCTTCCAGGCGCGCTGGAGCCCGAACGGGCGAACCATCGCTGGTGGATATCAGACTGGTGAAGTCCAGCTTTGGGATTCCATTCCCTGGCCCGAGCTGCGGGACCTCGGCGGGAGCTCGCTCGATCTCGAGGAGCGGGTGAGTCGCCGGCGGACACGGGGCTCGCCGGACCGTGACGGGTCCCGTGTCCGACCATCTGGAGGAGATGATGGCACTGACTGAGGGTAACCGCCTCGGGTCCTTTCAGGTTCACGAGCTTCTCGGCTCGGGCGCCATGGGGGAGGTCTACCGTGCCCGGGACCTGAAGCTGGGCCGCGAAGTCGCGATCAAGGTCTTGCCCGACGGGCTATCCGGAGACTCGGGACGTCTGGCGCGATTCGAGCAGGAGGCCCGACTGCTGGCGGCCCTCAACCACCCGCACATCGCGACGCTGTTCGAACTGGGCGTGGACGACGGCACCCGCTTCCTGGTGATGGTAGCTGGTGCCCGGCGAGACGCTGGCCGAGCGACTTGAGCGCGGCTCACTGCCATTGGGCGAAGCCCTGCCGCTCTTCGCGCAGCTGGCGGAGGCCCTGGTACATGCCCACGCGCAAGGCATTCCGCCACCGGGATCTGAAGCCAGCCAACGTCAAGCTGACCGCCGACGGCCGAGGCCAGGTGAAGGTACTCGACTTCGGCATCGCCAAGGCCCTGGACACCGGCGAGAGCACGCCGACCCTGGCGCGGGGCGACGACGCTGCGCCCCAGACCGCCGACGGTGCCCTGGTCGGAACGATCCCCTACATGAGCCCCGAGCAGGCCCGGGGCCAGACCGTCGATCAACGCGCCGATATCTGGGCCTTTGGATGCCTGCTCTACGAATGCCTGACCGGACGCCGCCCGTTCCGTGGCAAGACGGCCGCCGAGGTGCTGACCCGCATCCTCAACGCCACGCCCGACTGGGGCGAACTCCCGAAGGAGGTGCCCGAGGGAGTGAGGCGCCGGGTCGGCGCTGCCTCGAACGCGAGCCGCACGACCGTTTGCAGGACATCGGCGACGCTCGCATCGAGATCCAGGAGGCACTCACTGTCCCGGCCGACGCAGGCGCCACATCGCCGGCCCCCGAGGGCTTCCGGGCGATCCTTCTCACCCAGCTTCTCGACTCGCCCGAGCTCAAGCAGCGCCTCGGAGTGGCGAAGGCCGGCGCAGCACTCGCCGAACACGACGATCTGTTCCGCCGCTGTCTGGTGCGCTATCGCGGCCTGGAAGAAGAGCACGGGAGGCGACGGCTTCGTCGCCAGCTTCGCTCTGCCTTCCGAAGCCCTGCGCTGCGCTCTCGACTTCCAGCTCGGCCTCTCCGAGGCGATATCGGGTGGCCTCTGTCGGTCGGCATGGCGGTGCACGTGGAGAGATCGCGGCGAAGGGCACCGATGCCGGGCGCCTCGAAGGCGCTGCGATGGAGATCGGTACGCGCATGCTGGGTCTGGCCGAGGCCGGTCACATCCTGATCACCGAGGTCGCCTTCGACGCCGGGCGGCAGGAGGAGACCGCGCCCGCCGACGGGTCGACGGTGGACTGGCTGGCCCATGGCCCCTATCTCTTCGAGGGGCGCGACTCGCCCATCCAGGTCTTCGAGGTTGGAGTCGAGGGGCTGTCGCTTCTGCGACCGCCACACGACACGAAAGCCGCGTGGCGCGCGGTTGCCCCTGGTGAAACGGAGACGCTGGGCTGGCGCCCGGCGCGCGGCCTCCCGGTACCGAACCGACCGAACTGGATTCTCGAAGAGCGTCTCGGCGAAGGCGGCTTCGGCGAGGTCTGGCGCGCCCGTCACGAGAAGACGAAGGCCAAGCGTGCCTTCAAGTTCTGCTTCGAGCCGCAGCGCGTGCGGGGACTGCAGCGAGAAGTCGTGCTCTTCCGGCTGCTCAAGGAGAACCTCGGCGAGCGCGAAGACATCGCCCAGATCCTCGACTGGCAGTTCGACGAGCCCCCTTACTTCCTCGAGGTCGAGCACACCGAGGGCGGCGATCTCGCCCCAGTGGGGTGGGCCGCTCGCGGTGGGCTCGAGCGAGGTGCCCCTCGAAACCCCGCCTCGAACATCGCCGCCCAGGTCGCCGGCGCGTTGCGCGCGGCGCACGGTGTCGGTGTCCTGCACAAAGACGTGAAGCCGGCGGAACATCCTGATCCCACGAAGCACCCACCGAGAACCGCGAGAGCCCCACGCAGTGCTCACCGATTTCGGCATCGGGCTGGTGACCGATCGCGACGCCCTGGCGCTGGGATCACTGTCGCCGGTTTCACGAAGACCCTGATCTCGAGCAGTTCGGGCTCGGGCACCGGGACTCCAGATGGCGCCCGAGGTCCTCGAGGGGAGGCCGGCAACGACCCAGTCGGACATCTATTCCCTGGGTGTGGTGCTCTACCAGCTCGTGAGCGGTGACTTCTCCCGCGTCGTGGCTCCGGGCTGGGAGCGGGGAGTCGAAGACGAGCTGCTGCGCGAGGACATCGCGGCGTGCGTCGACGGGGATCCCGAGCGAAGGCTCGGCTCGGCGGGCGATCTCGCACGACGCCTGCGCAGCCTGGACGAACGACGGGCCGAGCTCGACCAGTTGGAGGCTCGGACCCGAGAGGAACACGAGCGGGCCAGGCGCCGGCGCCGCCTGCTGGCAGTGACTTCACTGGCTGGCCTGGCGCTCAGCATCCTGGTGGCCCTGGTGGCCTGGCGCGAGTCGGTCCAGCGCAGAGCGGCTGAGCAGATCCAGTACGTGGCCAGCGTCCAGTTCGCGCGTGCCGCCCTGGAACAGAGGAAGAACGTCCTGGCTCGGGAGTCGCTGCGGCGTACCCCCGAGCGCCTCCGTGGCTGGGAGTGGAGCACCTGGTCGATCGCGCCTGTCCGCCGGAGGTGCCGCAGGGCGAGCCCGCCAGGGTGGAGCCCGACGAGACAGCGGCCAGCATCTGGGATGGGGCCGACGTCGTAGTGCTGGCGAAACGTCAGGAGGCGCCGCACTCCCTCACGCTGGCTTTCGCGCCCAGCGGTGAACACCTGGTCATCACCGCCGGAAAGGTCGTCAAACTCTGGCATGTCGAGACCGAGACCATCGTCTTCGAACGGGAGTTCCCAGCCTATGTGCATAGCGCGATCATGAGCCCCGACGAGGTGCAGCTTGCTGTTGCCCTCGATGACCACACATCTTCTTTCGGTTCGATCGTCGGTTGTTGGGGGATCTGCTGGGTTGTGCTTGGCGGGCGTGGCGGTGGCGCCTGGGGGCTCGTCGGACGAGTCGTTCGAGCCGGGTGGGGTCGGGGTCGTGAGACGGTAGGGGAGCTGCTGGGTCGGCATCCGCACGTGCACCTGGCGGCGACCGACGGTGGCTCCTGGCGGACGGGAGTCCCGGGACCTGCCGCGGGTGATGGGGAGGCTCTGGAGCGGGCGCGGCGAGCGGAGGCGCTGCGGCGCGGTGGAGCGGGGCAAGATCGGCCAGGAGGTGGTGGAGTGACTCTTATCGTGGCGCCACAGCGGGCTCCCGGTGCATGCGGGGGGCGGGTGGAGGAGAAGGCGGGCGGCCGCTCGCTGGGCCGGTACACGGCTGGAGCCCGATCGTCCTGGATCGTCTGGAGTGGGACGGGACCGGGACGAGGTGCTGGTCCACCCGCGACCGTCCGCGGGGTGGACCGTCGGGAGTCCGAGCGTCTCGCCACGTGCGGCTTCCAGCTCGCGCTCTCGATCCCGCGCCGGAGCCTCGTCAGCAGAGGTTCGGTACTGGGGTTGGGACTCGAACGCGGCTCGGGCAAGCGCCGCAGGGCCGCCCTGGACCGGAGGGCTCAGAACGTGGCGGCCTCGGTCGACAGGGATCCGCCGTCGCGGAGGCGCCGCCATCTCTCCTGGGTACGGCTGATCAAGAAGGTCTATGAGTCGGACCCGCTGTTGTGCCCGTACTGCGGCGCCGAGATGAGGATCGTGGCCTTCGTGGTGGAGGCGTCCTCGTTGCGGCGGTTGCTTTTGGGGGTGGGGCTGGGTCCTCAGGAGGCCGAGCCTTTGCCTCGGGCGCCTCCGGGCGAGGGGGAGCTGGTGTACGAGGCCGTGGAGGGCTGAGCCGGGGCCAGCGTCGGGTTCGGCCCCTGGCGGAGCTGTGGGCCGTTGCGGTGATGGGAGGCCGCTTCGAGCTCCGGGAGGCTCCTCGGGCTTGGCGGCACCTTCTCGGGCGACCCATTCTGCTCCGTCGTTCGCTGGCCGGCCGCCGCAACCCTCCTCGGACACCCTGCGACGCTGCCCCAGGCCCAGGGCCGGAAAAGCGATCTACTACACGTCCTTCGTAGGTCGAGCGTTGGCCCTTGGGTGTCTGTGTAGACCACACGGTAGGGCACATCAGCCGAGGCGTCCCACTCTTCTACCGAGAACGTGGCGGTGCGGCTGTCTGTTTCGATCGGGGCCTGGGGGACTTCGGTCCATTCCTGTCCTTCCCCTCGCGAGCCAGACTGCACCTCGAGGGCCAGTGGGCCTGAAGGGGTGATCGGCGCCAACTGTGCCGTGAGCTTCAAGCGGCCGCGATCGAGAGTGTGCATCGCGAAGAGGATCGGCCCCCAGCTGCGCCCCGGATGCGCCTCGACCCGGCTCCCGGAAACCTTCCAGTGGCGGAACCAGAAACGCACTGCTCCACCGCGTTGGGTGCCCTCTTTGCCACTCCACCCGGTCTCGACCAGAACAGGCGTCGGCCCGGGCGTCTCGCGAAGGGTCCCCGAGCTCGAGACCAGGGCGAGGCCGCCAGTGAGCCAGGCGGGATCGAGATCGGTGCGTTCGATCGAGGCCACCAGCTCCTGGTCGAGATTGCGAGCCTCGAGCACGGCGTGGATCCTCTCGCCGATCGGTTCGACGCGAAACACGAGGTCGAGCTCGGACAAGGAAACCGGGACCGTGGGCGCATTCTCCTCGAGGGTGCCGATGAACAGGCGTCCGTCCTCGGTGGCCACGCCGACGTCGGTTCCGACTCCGCGCACGGCACTGTCGCGGTAGTCGCCGAGCGCCCCCCGGATGCCGACTCGGAAGCCGACCCAGCCCTCACCGTGTGCAATCGTTCTGCCTTGGAGGGGTCCCAGTCGGACGCTGAGCTCGAGGTCGCCTGCCCGATTGGCCACTTCGCGGGTCAAGAGAAAGACGTTGCGATCGCCCCCTGCGGCGACGTTCTCGAGTCGTCCGTCTCGCAACAACCAGTCCTCGAGGGGATTTGCCCAGTAGTCGGCACCCGTCCAGACGCGATCCGTGGTGTTTGTCCAGTCGCTGAGGAAGGCGTCCTCGTCCCCGTTCTCGCTGGCACAGCCGGCCGCGAAGGCCAGTGAGAGCACGGTCAGAAGGAGTGCCGAGTCTCGTTTCATTGAAATCTCTCTCTCGGGTGCCTGAGTGTGCAGCTACGATATCCGGGATGAGCAGACTTCAGGGAACAGGACCCCTCGCGTCGGAAGCCGATGCCGAGATCGCCCCTCAACTCTCGTCGCGGGCTTGGGCGCGGCTGGCGCGGGCGCCGAAGAGAGTGGCGCGTCGTCTGTTGCACGAGCTCTCCGAGCAGGACTTGTTCGACCAGGCGGCCACGCTGGCGTTCTGGTTCCTGTTCTCATTCTTCCCGCTCCTCCTCGCCCTGTTCGGGATCTTCGGTCGGGTGATCGAGTCGCGAGTTGGACTCGAGGACTCGCTGCTCGAGTGGTTCGACCAGATCGCCCCCGACGACCGGGTCGCGAAACTCGTGCATCGGGTGCTCGAGGACCTCCAACAGGGGCCCGACGAGAAGCTGGTGATCGGGATGTTGATCACTCTGTGGGCGGGATCGAACGCTCTGAATCAGGTGCAGCGGGCGGTCGACCGTGGGGACCACGAATGGCAGGCCGAGGCGGGCTTGCTGGCTCAGGTACGGCGCCGGATCGCCGCGATTCCGTTGACCGTGTTGGTGGCGGCGCCTCTGGTCGCGGCCGTCACTCTGCATTTCTACGGCGGTTTGATCGGCCGAGGACTCGCCTCGGAGCTCGATCTCGATCAGGCCTTCTCTACGATCTGGCCGTGGTTGCGCTGGCCTACGTTGATCGTCGCTTTGCTCACCAGTTTCGATCTCGCCTTCAACACCTCGCCTTCGCGTTGGGGGTGCCGCAATCATTGGCTCAGCCCGGGAGCCGTATTGGCCCTCGGATTGTGGTTCTTGGCATCCGAGGTGCTGCGCATCTATGTCAGCGTCGCCCTCTCGCACTCGCCGTTCTACGGCTCACTCGGGGGGGTGGTCATGCTGCTGTTCTGGTTCTACTTGTCATCCCTGGCGATCCTCGCCGGGATCCGCCTCAACCAGGTGCTCGAGGAAGAGACCGCCGTTGGATCGTAGACTCGCTCAGGCCACCACTACTGCTTCTGGGCCATTTCCTTTTCCACGATCAGCTTGTAGGCGATGTAGTACTTGGCGATGTTGCTGACGTAGGTCACCGGCTCTCTGCCGACCTTCTGGGCCACGATCACTTCGACGTTGTCGAACCAGACGTTGGGGTCATAGCCAGCAGCCTTGGCCTCCGCGCGCAGCTTGTTGATGCGATTCGGGCCAGCGTTGTAGCCGGCAAACGAGAACAGCATCTGGTTGAGTGGGTCGATTCCTGGATCGTTGAAATAGGTGTCGATCAGGTGTCGCAGATACTTGCTGCCGGCGTGAATGTTGTTTTCGAGGATCTCGATGTTCGGGACGTTCACCGACTTGTCGGCGGCGGTGCTCGGCATCACCTGCATGACGCCGATGGCCCCGACTCGGCTGCGCACGTTCTGGTCGAGTCCCGATTCCTGATATCCCTGGGCGGCCAACAACAGGGCTTCGAACTCGAACTCCTGGCCGTACTTCTGAAAGAGGTCGACCATGCTGAGGAACCGTTCCTGGGCTTTCTCCTCGGTGGCACTCTTCAGATACTCGGCTGACTTGAAGTACCGATTGATCATCATGTTGCCGAGCATGGTTCCCTGCTTGCTCTTCTTTACATAGCCGTCGACGCGTTGCTTGAGGCCGGGAGCGTCTTTGCGCAGGGCCCAGGCGAGGTTTCGCCCGCTGGCCACCGCGAGGTCTTCGTGCTTGACCAGGTTGGAGTAGACCTGGCCCCAGAGGTTCGCCAGGTAGTCATCGGCGATGGTGATCGGGATCAACTCCGCGTTGACCATTTCCAGCAGGTCTTCCGTTTCGAGATACTCGGGGACGAGCTCGATCTCGACTGGCGCAAGCCCTTTGTCCTTGAAGACTTCGTTGAGATTCTGCAGGCTCTCGAAGTAGCTGCTCGACTTTCGTATGTGAATCTCGCGGCCCGAGAGGTCGCTCAGCTGGCTGAGAGTGGGGCCGTGGGCGTGGGTGACCACGATCTCCGAGATGTTCTGTGCCGTCGGGATCGAGAAATCGACCTCGGTCGCACGCTCGGGAGTCATCGTCAGATTGGCGGCCGCGATGTCGGCTTTTCCCTGGGCGAGATACGGAATGAGGTGGTCTCGGGTCACGGGGATGGCCGCGACTCGCATCGGACGGCTGCCCAGCTCGAGGTCGGCGTTGAGCTGCTTCTCCCACTCCAGAAGCACGTCAGCAGTGATACCTCGGGCCCGGCCGCCGTCGATGTAGTAGTTCGTCTTGCTGGCGACCACCAACACGCGAATGACTCGCGCTTCCACGAGGGCGTCCCAGTCTCCCGTAAACGGATCGAGTAGGCCTCCCAGGATCTCGGGCGGGGTCACCTCGTGCGTTTCCGTGCCCTCCTCCTGCCCCGGCGCAGGAGAGCCGGCTGCCTCGGAGTCGCTGGCGCCGCAGCCGACCAGCGCGCTGCTCAGAAGGCAGAGAAGGGGGAGAAGGAATCTTCTTTCGCGTCTCGTCATGGCGAGCTCCTCGGGAGTCGGGCGAGTCCGGTCGCCTCGTCCCAGGCGTATGGACCGATCTTGCCGTGATGGGTACGAGGGATATCGTACCAACTGAGCGGACGCAAAGCGTGATCAGAACGCCTGACCGAAGGCGAAGTGGAAGCGTCCCGCGGCCTCGCCCTCCCGCCGATCGAGCACCCAACCGTAGTCGGCGCGGATGATCCCGATGGGCAGTTGGAAGCGAATCCCGATCCCGGCGCTGGTGCGCAGATCGCCCAGGTCGAGGTCTTGCGCTTCCCCGAACACATTGCCGGCGTCGAAGAACACTCCACCCCGCAGTTTCCACCACAGAGGGAAGCGGATCTCCTGGTTGAAGATGGCGACCGCTTCGCCGCCACTCCCTGTTTCGAAGGCCAGGGGTGGGCTGCGCCCAGGGGTCGATCTCAACCGCTCCGCCGACCTCCTCGATGTGATGGAAGGCGGATGATCCTCCCCGACGTCAACGTCCTCGTAAAACGCCTTCCGCTCCGAAAGCCCCGATCACCAACGCTGCCGCAAGCCTACTCGACGCGCACCCTTTGGGTGCGTTTGCAGTTTGCTTCGCAAACTGCTGCGCTCTGTATCGCGATGGGATCACGAAGGCCGAGAGAGGCAGTTGGAGGACCAGGCTGGATCGCGTTGCCCGATACGGTCGGTCGCCGCACGAGCCAGGCAGGTGAGGGGACCTGTTCGCGTCTTCCTTCTTCGGAGGGGAGATGTCGCTTGCTTCGGCTGCGTCCTCGAGGGCGCCCGTCGGTGGAGCCCGGGCCTACCGAGCCCGGCACCCGGAGCGCACGGTCCTGTACCGGGCGCTGGTTCATCATCTGGATCGCTTCCTCCAGGTCTACGAGGAGCGTTTCGAGCGTACCCACGGTCGGCTCCGCCGATGTGTGGAGAGGGCGGCTCATCGGTACCTCGACTGTGGGATCTTCGCCCAGGGTGCGGCCCGAGTGCACTGCGAGGAGTGCGGCCACGACTACCTGGTGGCGTTCTCGTGCAAGCAGCGGTGCCTGTGTCCGTCGTGTCACCAGAAGCGGGAGCTTTTGTGGGCGGAGTGGGCCGAGGAGGAGCTGCTAGCGGAGGTGCCTCATCGGCAGGTGGTGCTGACGATCCCGAAGCGTTTGCGGATCTTCTTTCGGTTCGATCGTCGGTTGTTGGGGGATCTGCTGGGTTGTGCTTGGCGGGCGTGGCGGCTGTGCCTGGAGGCTTCGTTGGACGAGTCGTTCGAGCCGGGTGGGGTCGGGTTCGTGCAGACGGCAGGGGAGCTGCTGGGTTGGCATCCGCATGTGCACCTGCTGGTGACCGACGGTGGCTTCCTGGCGGACGGGAGTTTCCGGCACCTGCTGTGGGTGGATGGGGAGGCTCTGGAGCGGTTGTGGCGAGCGGAGGTGCTGCGGCTGCTGGTGGAGCGGGGCAAGATCGGCCAGGAGGTGGTGGAGTCACTCTTATCGTGGCGCCACAGCGGGTTCTCGGTGCATGCGGGGGTGCGGGTGGAGGAGAAGGCGGCGGCCGCTCGGCTGGGCCGGTATATGGCTCGGTGCCCGATCGTCCTGGATCGTCTGGAGTGGGATGGGGACCGGGACGAGGTGCTGGTTCACCCGCGACCGTCTCGTCGGGGTGGACCGTTTGGGGAGTCCGAGCGTCTTGATGTGCTGAGCTTTCTAGCTCGCGTTCTCGATCACGTGCCGGAGCCTCGTCAGCAGCAGGTTCGGTACTGGGGTTGGTACTCGAATGCGGCTCGGGGCAAGCGCCGCAGGGCCGCCCTCGGACCGGAAGGGTCTCAGAACGTGGCGGCCTCGGTCGACAGGGATCCGCCGTCGCGGAGGCGCCGCCATCTCTCCTGGGTACGGCTGATCAAGAAGGTCTATGAGTCGGACCCGCTGTTGTGCCCGTACTGCGGCGCCGAGATGAGGATCGTGGCCTGCGTGGTGGAGGCGTCCTCGTTGCGGCGGTTGCTTTTGGGGGTGGGGCTGGGTCCTCAGGAGGCCGAGCCTTTGCCTCGGGCGCCTCCGGGCGAGGGGGAGCTGGTGTACGAGGCCGTGGAGGGCTGAGCCGGGGCCAGCGTCGGGTTCGGCCCCTGGCGGAGCTGTGGGCCGTTGCGGTGATGGGAGGCCGCTTCGAGCTCCGGGAGGCTCCTCGGGCTTGGCGGCACCTTCTCGGGCGACCCATTCTGCTCCGTCGTTCGCTGGCCGGCCGCCGCAACCCTCCTCAGACCCCCTGCGACGCTGCCCCAGGCCCAGGGCCGGAAAAGCGATCTACTACACGTCGCGACCCGTTGCGCGACTGCCTGGTGTTCTTCCTCGACTCGCTGAGCGAGCGGCATCGTCGTGAGATCTTCGCGCTTCAGGCAGCTCTACCCGGTGATACGCCGCCGATCGAGCGCATCATGGCGCTGCTGCACGCTTGTCCGTCGCTGCACAAGCTCGGCCAGGTGGTGGCTCGAGATCGCCGCTTGGACGAGGCCTTGCGTCATCGCCTGATCGAGCTCGAGTCGCTACCCGGTTTCACTCCGATCGAGACCCTCCAGCGGGTGCTCCATGAGGAGCTCGGCAAAGAGGCCGCCAGCCTGGAGATCGATCCGCCGATGGCCGAGGGGAGCGTTTGCGCCGTGGTGCCTTTCCGGCGGCTGGGTGGTGGGGCCCACGCGCACCACGACGGCGTCTTGAAGATCGTCAAACCGGGAGTCGAGGAGAAGCTCGACGAGGAGCTGGCCCTCTGGCCGGAGGTCGGAGACCGGCTCGAAGCCCAGTGCCGTCGCCGCCAGCTCGCCACTCCGGACTGGCGTGACGCCCTCGAGCAGGTGGCGGTGCTGCTCGGCACCGAGGTCCACCTCGACGCCGAACAAGGCCACCTGGATGAAGCGGGCGAGTTCTACGCCGACGACCCCCGGGTGATCATTCCCCACCGGCTCGAGCCTTGTACTCCGCGCATCACGGCGATGACCCGGGTGCCCGGCACACGGGTCACCGAGCTGGCAGCCGGGCGGGCCCGCCGGGCGCGCCTCGCTGCGGCGGTGGTCGAGGCGATGGTGGCGCGTCCCATGCTGGCACCCCGTGGGGCCTCTCTGTTCCACGCCGACCCCCACGCCGGCAACCTGCTCGCCACCGAAGACGGGCGTCTGGGAATTGTCGACTGGAGCCTGGTCGGCCGCTTGAGCAAGAGCGATCGTGTGCAAATGGCCCAGATCGTCGTCGGTGCCTTCACCCTCGATCGAAAACGGATCGCGCAAGCCGTGGAGCGCCTCAGTCGCGCCGAGGCGCGCTGGGCCGATGTGCAGCCGGTGATCGACGAGGCTCTGGCCGAGGTGAGGCGAGGTACCGTGCCCGGCTTCGATTGGGTCTCGCGCCTGCTCGACCGCCTGGTGATCGCGTCGGCCGCACACTTCCCGAGCCATCTGCTGCTCTTCCGCAAGAGCCTAATGACCCTGGGCGGAGTCATCGAGGATGTCAGTGAGGACCTGCCCCGCGACCTGGTGTTGGCGCTCTCCGTCATCCGCCAGCTGCTCAAGGACTGGCCACGCCGGGCGTTCGCGGGTCCGTTCAATCGGGACTTCGGATCCCACCTGAACAACGTCGAACTGCTCACCCTTCTCGGTGCGCCGACCGTGACGACCGTGCGCTTCTGGCAGCAGACCCTCAGGGACCGCCTGAGCCCTGCCTGAGTTACCTCCGCCGGCTTCTTTTCGGCCAGAGTCGCTGGCCGATGGCGCCGGAATCAACAGCGTTCGCTAGCGCGAACAGGTGATGCCTTCTTCGCGTCGGGCCTGGCGCACCTCCAGTATGGTCAGGTCGGCCTGAATGCTAGCCTGCTGAATGGTGTCGATGTCGCCGTCGAGGATGACCAGTTCCTCGAAGATCGATTGGGTGGCGTCGGGACTCTGGCGGTCGACCTCGACCAGGGCTTGAAGCCAGCGGGCGGCGAGGCGAAAGTCGGGCTTCTCGGAAGTGCCTCCGGCCTGGGCCAGGAAGAGGGCCCGTTCGTGTTGGCAGTCGATCAGGGCATAGAGCCCGTTGACGTTGTCCTCGCCGATTTCCTCGATCCAGGCCGCTTCCTCCTCGGGCCCGATGAGGGTGTCGTAGGATTCTTCGGCAGCCTTCCGTTCGGTTTCGAGCCGCCGCTGCTCGTCTTCGAGGCGTTGCCGCTCGGTGGCCTCCTGGGCCGCGCGCGCTTGCCTCAGCGCCTCGGCTTCCTGCCTGCGCAGACGCTGCAGTTCGGCCCGCGACTGCTGCTTTCGGCGGTGCGAGTCCGCCATCGCTCCGGTGGCGGCTCCGGCAGCGGCTCCCGCCGCCGCACCCGCGGCGACGTCTCCGATGTCTCGGCCGAGGAGCAGCCCCCAGATGGCTCCTGAAACTGCACCCCGCTTGGCGCCGCGGCCGGCGCCGCTTCCCTGGAGGGCGGTGATCGACGGAGAAGCGAGAAGCAACAAGGTGAGACAGATCAGGGTCTTCTTCATGTCGGAACCTCTGCGGGGGTCGTCGTCTGGAGTTGTCCAGCTCGGATGCTATCGTGCCTGGTGGAGTACCGCATGGCCCTCGACCTCTGCCACGAGCTCCCCTAGAGACGGGGCAGGCGACCGCCCAGAGTCGATCAGCGACGAACGACCTGAAATGGCAAATCGAGCCCGTCCGCGTCGCAGCCCGAGGTGGCGCTCGCGACTTCGTCGTCTGGGCGTCCCTGCGGCCGTCGTCCTGGCACTGCTGGTCGGTGCGTTGCTGCTCTTCCGCTACGGTGTCACCTTCGATCTGGAACGGTTTCGACCCCGCATCGAGCAGGCGCTCGGGGAACAGATCGGAGCGCCGGTGCGACTGGGCGAGGCGCGGATCCGAATCGCCCCATGGCCCGAGCTGTGGCTGAGGGACGCCCGGATCGGCGCAGGGGGTGCCGAGTGGCTGCGCGTCGGCAGCGCCGAAACGGAGGTGGCCCTGTTTCCTCTGCTCCGGCGTCGCGAGTTGCGCATCTCCCGGGTGCGCGCGGCCGGCGTGGTGCTCGACTTGACCCGAGAGCCGCCGCGCCCGCCGGCGCGTGCTCCGGACACGCGAGATCCGAGGCTGCGGGTGCTCGAGTTGCGTGAGCTCGGTCTCGAAGACATCGAGATCGTCTTGCCCGACACAGAGGCCCCTCGACGAATCCGAGTGGCCCATCTCGAGCTCACCGGAGCCGAGGGAGAGCCGCTCGAGCTCTCGCTAACCGGCGGGTTCCGGGGCCCGCGAGTAGCCCTCGAGTCGATCGAGCTCGAGGGCGCCGGGGGCTCCCTCCTGGAGGCTCAGGGGGACGGTGCGTGGCCGCTCCGACTCGGCCTTCGAAGCCCGGGAATCGAGCTCGATCTCGAGGCGCAGATCCCGGCGCTGGGATCGGGTTCGCCCGGGGGCTCTGGTGCGATCGAAGGCCATGGTGCGATCGACGGAAGCGTGGAGCTGCGGGCCGAGAGCCTCGGGATTCTGCTCCAGACCCTGGGGGTCTCCGTGCCGAGGGAAGGTGTCGCGGGACTGGCGCAGGCCGCCGAGCTTTCCCTCGAAGGGCGCTGGCACCAGAAGCGACTCGCCACCGCCGCTCTTGACACCGCCGTTCTTGACACCGCCGTTCTTGACTCCGCCGTCGTTGCCAGGGTTGCCGGAACGACCGTGATAGGCGATCTGCAGCTGGCTGACCGAGAAGAGCGCCTGCTTCTGAGTGGTGCACTGCGCACCGAGAGCCTCGCTCTCGTGCCCTGGCTGCCGCCTGCCCCTGAGACCGGGTCCTCCGAGCAAGAGCTCGATTGGCGGGAGGTTGCCGTCGACTCCGTGGCCGAGGCTCTCTACGATCTCGGTCTCGACATCGAGATCGGGTTGAGCGTCGAAGAGGTCTTCGACCCTCGATTCCAGCTCGCCGGCATCGAGGCGAGAGTCGAGTGGACCAAGGGGCGGATCGAATTACCGTTCGAAGCGACGCTCGAAGGAAGCCCGCTCGAGGGCACCCTGATCGCTCTCACCGAAACACCGCCCGAGGTGCAGCTCTCGGCTCGTGCGGGCAAGATCGAGCTCACCCGGTGGTGGGGTGAGGCGGCGCCGAGCGACCATGTGACGCGTCTCGAGGTGGAGCTTGCGGCCAAGGGATCGACCCTGGGCGAGTGGCTGGATTCGTTGCGCGGCGACGCCTCTCTCGAGGGACTCACCCTGGCAGATCTACGTCGGAACCCCGACAAGCCGCCGGTTTCCCTGACCGTGGAAGAGCTGCACGCGACCCAGCAGGGAGAGCTCACGCTCTCGTCTTCGGCCAAGTTTTTCGACAGGCCGCTCCGGCTCGAGCTCTCGACTTCCAGGCTCGCTACCCTGTTCGGGCGAGAGCCCACGGTTCCGCTGCGCGCCCATATCGCGGGCGAGCATGGTCGGGCTTCCGCGCTGGGGCGTTGGGGCACTGACGGAGGGCGTGGCACCGAGCTCGAGGTGGATCTCGACGTGGATCGCCTCGGCAGGTTTGCCGATTGGATCGGCGTCTCCGAGCAGCTGGAGCTGCCGGCTCGAGCGCAGGGTCGGTTGGCGATCGACGAGGACCGCGTCGTGTCGGTGGAGGCTGCCCTTTTGCAGGTGGGCAGCTCGAGCGGCTCGCTATCCGCGCAGCTGGACGCCCAGCGCCGCCGCCTGTCGATCCGGGGCGAGTCGCCGCTGGTCGATCTCGACGAGCTGACGGACGGTGGCCAGAGCGCGGGCGAGAGCCCAGGGCCCAACGAGCCGACGGACTCAGGGCTCGCGAACTGGCGGGAGATTCCCCTGGTCCCCAAGTCGCTCGAAGGTTGGCAGGCGTCGATCGACCTCCGCGTCGAGCAGCTGAGGCGCTACGGTGTCGACGTCGACGAGCTGGCCCTTCATCTCGAGGTCGACGAGAACCTCGTGACCGATTCTTCGGTGGAGTTCGAGATCGCCTCGGCACCCTTTCACGGCGCGTGGTCGGTGGACCAGCAGGGAGACACGCCCGAGCTCCGGGTGACTGCTGACACGCGAGATCTCGATCTGGGCTCTCTTCTCGAGGCCGAGGATGTGGCCGACGGCCTGGACCTCCAGATCGGGCGGCTGGGGTGGGAGACCCGTGCCCGCGGCCAGACCCTCGGTGAGCTGGTCGACAGCGCGCGCAATCGTGCCGAGATCGAAGACGCCGTGTACTGGCTCTCCGACGAGGCGGGGGAGCGACGGGAGCCGTTTGTGCTAACCGCTGCGACCTTGGAGGGCTCGGCGCGCGGCGGGTTGATAGCCACCGGTGCCGGCGCCTTTCGCGAGACACCGCTCGAGCTCACTCTCGAGACAGTGAGTCTGGTGGAGGCATCGAAGGGAGAGCGGGTGCCCTTCGAGCTGCGACTGGCCTCGCCCGGTGCCGAGCTCGTGGCCAGCGGAGAAACGCCGCGCGAGGGAGAGCCCTACGAGGTGCAGCTGGAGGTCACGGGCGCGGACGGTCTCTCGGGACTCGGTTGGCTGCTCGACGCCGAGTTGCCGGCGAGCCCGCCATTCGTGATCTCGGGTCGGCTCGAGGGCCTCGAGGACCACTGGTCGGCCACCGAGCTCGCGCTGGAATGGGCCGAGTCCCGGGTCGAGGGCGAGCTCGAGGTCGATTTCGGGTCGGAGCGTCCGAGGCTCACCGGGGCTCTGCGAGCCCCCCGACTTCGACTGGTGGATCTGTTTCCCGAGGTGCTCGCCGAGAACGTCACCGAGAGCCCCGAATGGAACGCGGAGGAGGCGTCCGCGGTGGAGGGGAATGTGCGAGTCTCGATGGAGCCCTGGACCCTCGAGAGCGATCCTCTTCCCTCGATCGATCTCGCGCTCGAGGTGGACCTCGAGCGGATCGAGCTGCCGGATGGGGTGACGTCGCAGGCAGATCTGACGCTGGATCTGGACACGGCGGGGCTCCAGGTCGATATTCAGGGCGTCGATACCCGCGGAGGCTCGGGCGCCGGTCATCTCCGCTTCGAGCCGGGTGAGGAGAGCGCGAGGCTGAAGCTCGAAGCGAGCCTCGACGGCTTCGATTACTCGAACCTCGCCGATCGCATCGAGGGCTATGGCGCGGAGGAGGGGCGCATCGGCTTCTATATCGATCTCGACACCGAAGCGGCGTGGGGAGCTCCCTTGATGGCTCGGATGGACGGGACCCTGGCATTCCTGGTCAATCCCACTCACTTCGAGGCCGCTTCGGTCGATCTCTGGGCGGCCGATCTAGCGACGTCGCTCATCCCCAAGCTGGGTTGGGCCTCCTCACCCTCGACGGTCAACTGCCTGGCGGCCTTTGCCCGCTTCGAAGAGGGGGTTGCCGACGACGTGCGGGCGATCATGGACACGACGCGGGTGCGCGTGAACGGCCGCGGAGAGATCGACCTCGGCGAGCGGTCTCTGGACCTGAAACTGAAGCCCCGACCCAAGCGCCGATCGCTCCTCAGTCTGGCGACGCCGGTGCGGATCCGAGGGCAAAACGGCGAGTTCGACGTACGAGTCACCTCCAGCGGCGTGGTCTGGACATTCGTGCGCATCGGGGCCTACGTCTACACCCTCGCCCTCGAGGTGCTCAAACGCCCCTTGCCCGCCGATGGCAGCGACGCTTGCGTCGACCTGTTCGCCGGCAAGGTGGAGAAGAACAAGTGGCGCCCGGGTCACTACCTCACCCAGCCCGACGAGCTGATCGAAGACGTGATCGAAGGCCCGACGAAGGACCCGCCGCCTTGAGGGTGCGCCACTCGACGATCAGGCTGCGAAGGGGCGAGTCACTCGGCCGACTCGGCCTCCCGGCCCGCCCGGCGGCCGGCTCTCTTCAACCAGGCGCTGACCGGGATGAAGAGTAGCCAGGAGAGGTTCCAGGCCAGTGGGCCGACGAAGGCGAAGGGTAGCGTCAGCGTTGCTGTGATCGGTTCGGTGAAGGCCTCTACCTGAACCCGCGCCCTTTCTCCTTCGGGGACCGCTTCGTCGAGCAGGCCCTTGCGCCTGGCCCGCGACCACCCCGCGGCGAGGCTGAATCCCGCCAGCGCCACCGCGACACTCTCCCCGATCTCGCCGCTGGTCACGGCGACCTCGGAGTTGATGCGCACGATGTAGATCAGGAGCAGTGCGAAGCACAGTCCCACGATGCTCAAGGTCGTGTGTGCCCAGTCGGTGCGATCGAGGTATGCCGAGAGCAGGTTGTTGCGCAGCCAGAGGGTGATCAAGAAGAACGTCGCGATGCCGACCGCGACCAGGTTCACCCAGTACTCGGCCCAAAGCTGTCCTATCCAGAGCCCGCCCCCCGCAGCGATCGTGCTTTCTTCCGGGAGCGGTAGCCAGCGCATGATCATGAGCAGGGCGAACGCGTAGACGCAGTCGGTGAGGTTCGACAGTCGCCCGAGCTGGCGGCGGGCCGCTTTCGTGCGAGCCAGCACGACCTCGGGCGATATCGGGTCAGAAGCCATCGGTGACCATGCTCCCTTCGGTGGCGGCAGTTCGATCCGGCTCGGGCCAGTTCGCCGCCGATTCTCTCACGCACGCCGGAGATTCCCGGCCGAGATTCGAAACAGATCTCAGTTGCGAGCGCACACCAGGCCGGGGAGGCGTTCTTCGTACCAGCGTCGGGAGCGTAGGAGCGCCAGGCTCCGGTCCGCGCCTTCGAAGCTCGCCGCCACCCCGATGCCGCGCACCACGGCGTGGAGGATGCCCCGCCGCCGCTTGTTCTCGAGGCAGATCCGTCCTTCGATCTCGAGGTCCTTCGCGTCGATCGCGACGTTGTCGAGCACGATCGAGTGGTCGTCGATGGCGAGAGCGGCGGAGCCGGTGACGTCGGTGAGTCGAAGCACCCGGCCGATCAGATCGACCCGGGGCCTCTTCTCGGAGAAGAACGCCAGAATCGGCCGTGCGTCGGTCATGGCGAGCTCGAGCGAGGCGTCCGCATGCAACGGACGAGTCAGGGCGAGCTCACCATCGAGCAGGAAGAATTCGCCGTGCCAGTCCTCGGCCACCGGCTCGTTCAGCTGGTACAAGGTCGCATCATCGATCACCACCGCCACATGGCCGATGTCGAAGCTGCGCTCGCTGGGCTTGATGGCCGAAATTCGGGAGGTGACCAGCAGCTGGGTGTGGATGTCGAGGTTGCCGTAGCGCAGCTCGATGTCTTCACCTTCGATCGAGATGACGCTTTCCTCGGGGGTCGCCTGCTCGCGGGTCGTCAGGGCGAGGTGAGTGTCGATGGTGGCGCTGCCCGAGACCAGCTCGAGGGCCTCGAGCGACCCGAAGAAGCCGTTGAAGGCCCGGAAGTCCGGCACGTACCCGTCCTCGAGGTCGAGCACGACATCGAGATCGGGCGCTGCCGTGAGGCTCGCGTCGGAAGTGGTGAGCTGGAGCGTGAGAGTCTCTCCGGTCAGGTAGGGGCTCTCGGTCTCGTCGGCGCGGAGGCCGTAGTCGTCGAAGCGAAACTCGAGCTGGACCCCGTGGTCATCGACCTGGCCGATCAGGGTGGGAGTGCCGGCGATGCGGTAGTCGAGCACCTGGGCGGCGAGCTCGCTGCCGTCGAAGCCGAGGCTCGAGCCGGGCAGGGCGGTGCCCCGATCGAGGGTGAGCCGCGCCTCGAGATCCCCGGTGCCGCCCTCGAAGTGGAGCCAAGTCGCCTTGCCGACATAGCCGTTCAAGAAGCCGAGGCTGCGGGTGTGCGCCTCGAGCTCGACCTGTGCAGTGAGCCCCTCGAGAACTTCCCGAAGATCGGCGCCGCGGGGAGAGAACTCCGCAAGGTCTCCTTGCAGGCGGAGCACCGGGATCTCAGCGATGAGGCGCTCTCCCTGCCGGAGGGTGGCCTCGGGCATGTCGAGGACGAGATCGCTGAATTGCATGGGGCCGCGGACCCTGTAGTGGAACGCCCCCTTCACCTGTCCATCGCCGGTGAGCTGGGTGGTGCCGAGCTGCAGGCCGCGGAAGTGGGCGACCTCGGCGCCGCGAAGGTGAATCCGCCAGCGCCCCGGACCCCTCGAAGTCGGCGCAGTCGCGGGTGGGGACCCCGAGGAAACACGGGTCTCCGCCTTGTCGGCGGGCTCTACTCGAACGAAGAGGCTGCCCACCGAGACCCGGCGCGTGGCGAACTGGCGGCTGATGAGAGAAAACAACGAGACCGTGGCATCGACATCCTCGGCCTCGATGGTCCAACTCTGGCGGTTGCCCCCGGCCACGGTCAGGGCATCGAGGTGCACGACTCCCGGCACCACGGTCCAGGCGCCCTGCCAGTGGAAGCGAGTTCGTTTCGAGAGGGAGGCGATCCAGTTCTGGCCCGTCTCGCTGCGCAGCAGCCAGTTGGCAGCCGCGACGTAGATCAAGAACGCCAGCGCCAAGCCCACGGTGGCCCAGACCAGGACCTTCCGTCGGCGGGAGGGCAGCTTCTGGCTGGATGTGGAGCTCACGGCATCTCACCCTCGACTGTCAGTTCCTGGCAGTCGGCGCAGGCAGAACCCGTCGCTTGTCTCCGTCCCGCTGGGTGACCCGCTGTTGATCGAGAGATTCGAGCAGTGGGATGGCCCACTTGCGGGTCAGTCCGAAACGATCCTTGAACTGCCCTACTGTGAACTCCGACCAACCGGTGGCGCGTAGCTGGCCCACCAGGTCGTCGAGCGCGGCGCGCGAGAGGATCAGGTCGCCGGGAATGCGCACCAGCTGCTTGCCGGTGAGCAGGTGCTTGACCAGGCCGGCAAAGATCTGCGGCTTGGCTCCGAGCGCGCGGCAGATGTCAGGGGGCGACGGCGGCGTCAGTCCGGCCTCCTCGAAAGCGGTTGTGATGCGAGAGGAGAGTTTGTCCTCCTCGTCCGAGAGTCCGCTGCCTCGGCCGGGCAGAGTGACCTGGTCGCCCGCGACCCCGATCAGTTTTTGCCGAGCGAGCCAGTCGAGATAGACCTCGGCGAGCAGTCGTCCCCGCCCGGGTGCGATGCGGCGCAGCGCCTCGGCCTTGGGCATTCCGTGGGCGAGACGGTTCTCCTCGAAGTAGCGCTCGACCACCTCCTTGGCTCGCTCGGTGACCCTTCGGTAGGCGGCGGGGAGCAGCCAACGTCGCGGCTGGCTGCCACGAGCCGGCACCTCGAGCAGCTTCTGTTGGGCGACCAGGGCTTCGAGCGCTGCCTCGACCGGAGGGGTGCGGCTGCCCAGGCGGCGCGCCAGATCGGCGGTGGCTGCGCCGGCCTCGCCGCCGGCTTCGACCCAGTACAGCAGGGCTTGCTCGCCGGTGCCGGCGAGCCCCTCGAGCGCTCGCGCCAGTGAGGCGCCGCGCCGCCGCAGCCAGAGCGGATCGAGCAAGTGGCCGCCACCGAGAGTGGTCTGGGGGGAGGGGCGTCGCACGATGAACGCGTCGCCCCGGATCGCTACCAGGGGTCGATCGAGACGGATCTCGACCAGCGCCTCTTCGCCTGGGAGGAGTTGCTCGCGGTCCAGGGGGCGGAGTTTCCCCACAGCCTCGGCGGAGGTCAGATGGAACCGGATCGGCACGAAGCCGCTGATCGGCTTGGGTGCCGACGGCAACAGCCGCATCCGTCCGAGCAGCGAGCGCGAGGCGCGAAAGGCCTCGGGCTCGACCAACTGATGCCCCCGTCCGAGCTCTTCGAGAGATAGGCCGGTCAGTTGGAGCGACGTGCGTTCGCCGGCCCACGCTTCTTTTCGCTCCTCGCCGTGCACCTGGATCGCTCGCACGCGTGCCGGCGCCGCGTCGGGCAGGCGCTCGAGGGTGTCGCCGACGGCGATGTGGCCGCTCATCAGCGTGCCGGTGGTGACCAGGCCGAGCCCTTTGAGCACGAAGACCCGGTCAACCGGAAGGCGCGCCGGCTGCTCGAAGAGGGTGTCGTCGATCGGCAGGGCCGAGCCGAGCTCGAGCAGCTTGGCCTCGAGCTCGGGCAGACCTTCGCGGGTCGAGGAAGAGACGGGGAGAATCGGTGCACTCTCGAAGGGCGTGCCGGCGAGCGACTCTTCGAGCTCGAGCAGGGCCAGCTCTCGGGTTTCCTCGTCGACCAGATCGATCTTGGTCAGCGCCACCAGGCCCGCGGGCACGTCGAGCAGCGAGCAGATATCGAGATGCTCGCGGGTCTGGGGGGCGACCCCTTCGTCTGCAGCGACCACCAGCATCATCAACCGCACGCCGCCGAGCCCGGCGAGAGCGTTGTGCACGAAGCGCTCGTGCCCGGGTACGTCGACGAAGCCGATCTGCAGCGTGCCCTCCTCGGTTTGCCGAGTCAGGTGGGCGAAGCCGAGGTCGATGGTGATGCCGCGGTCCTTCTCCTCTTGCCAGCGATCGCAGTCGATGCCGGTCAGAGCCTCCACCAGGCTCGTCTTGCCATGGTCGACATGGCCGGCAGTACCCCGACGATGAGGCGCCGCATCAGAAGCTCGGAGGCGTTGGCAACCGAATCAACCGAGCAGGATCTCTTTGGCGACCCTGGAAATGACACTGCCGTCGGCGGAAACTCCGTACTTGGCCATCATCGCTTTCATCACCTGGCCCATCGCCTTGGGACCCTCGAGCCCCTCTTCGGCGACCAGGGCCACAACGGCGGCACCGATCTCGTCCTCCGATCTGCTCCGGCATATAGGCCTCGAGCAAGCCGATCTCCGCCTCCTCCTTGGCCGCCAGTTCGTCGCGGCCGCCCTCGCGATACTGCTGGATCGAGTCCTGGCGCTGCTTGATCTGCTTGCGCACGATGGCTGTGAACTCGTCGTCGTCGACGTCTCCCTTGAGCTCGATGCCCCGGTTCTTGACTGCCGTGAGGAGCAGGCGGAGCGTGCTCAGGCGTGCCGTGTCTCGTTGTTTCATCGCCGCTTTGAGATCGGCTTCGATGCGTTCCCTCGGTGTGCTCATGCCAGCATTATCCCACGTCGCTTCTCCATGGCCGTGACTCGGTTCAGGTTTTCCAGGGCTCGACCGCCGTCGCCCGCCACTCCGCGGTGCTCTCGACGCGTCGACACCAATTCGAGAATGCGGCAAAACGCTCGAGGAAAAGCCCAAGCGGAGCGAGGTACATGGTCATCGCCGAGACCGAGAGATCGGCCAGGGTCAGCTCCTCGCCGACCAGGTAGGACACGGTGGAGAAGTGGTGGTCCAGGTGCTGCAGCAGGGGTAGAAGTCGAGGGTCGTTCCAGTCAGCGGAGGATCTGCCCGGCGCTCCCGGGTGATCGCAGCAAGCGACCGACCGGCTCACTCAGCACCGCGACCAGCGCCGGTTGCCAGCTGGAGCTCTCCCAGAACAGCCAGCGCCCGATCGCGGCCCGCCCCCGCGGCTGCCGCGACCACAGCGCGTCGCCACCGTAGGTCTCGGCCAGGTAGACCAGAATCGCGTTCGACTCCCAGAGCGTGAGCTCGCCGTCGACCAGGGTCGGGACCTTGCCCCAGGGGTTGATCGCCCGGTATTCGGCGGTCTGCCCTTCGCCGAGGTAGACGTTCACCGTCTCGACTTCGAGCCCCAGGCCGAGTCGGTGGTCGAGCAGCAGCGGCTTGCGGCCGTTGGCGGGGAAAGAGCCGTGGTGTAGAGGGTCGGCATGGGTCTCTCCCGTCACGCTACCTGATTGGGGGAGGTGTCGATGGTTCTTGCTATTAGCGACAAACTAGTAGAAACTTTCACTAGTAGGGCCTAATAGAAGGCGAAGGAGATCAACGGATGGCTTTTCACGACGACGAGGCAGGGATCGAGGCGAGCCCGGCAGCGGTGGCCAAGATCCAACGTCAGCTGGAAAAGCCCCGGCTCGGTCGAGTGTGGCCCTCCTGGCCCTGCTCGACCGGGCAGGGGAGCCGATGTACGGCTACCAGCTGTCCAAGATCCTCGAACGGGTCACCGGCGCGTCTTTGCCGATGAAACAGGGCACGCTCTATCCGGTGCTGCGCTCCTTCGGAGCGAGAAGGCCTGCTGTCGAGCTCGCTCGAGCCGTCGGACTCGGGGCCCGCCCGCCGCTACTACCTCGTGACCGTGGACGGCCACGAGGCGCTGACCCTGCTCGAGGGGCGCCTGGCGCGATACCCGCGACTTCGTCGACCGGGTGCTCGACGGAGAGGAACAGATCCACGCCGCTTTGGGCGTTCGAGGAGAGGATTGAGATGAGCACGATCAAGACCCGCCCAGATCGAGACGGCACCAGCAATACAGGGACGCCATCCGCTCAGCGCTCGAGGGCAGTGACCCGGCGCTGGTCCAGGATGCCCTCTACGACGTCGACGAGTTCCTGCGCTCCGAGCGCGCCGCAACACAAGACGGTCTCTCCGAAGAGCAGCTCGCCGAGCGAGCTCTGGAGAACTTCGGTGAGCCCGCCGAAGTGGCCGCTACGTTACCTGGAGACCGACCGTCAGGTCGCGAAGGCACTCGCGACGCCGGCGCTCGGGGAGAGACTCGGTGTGGGGATCTTCGGTGTGCTGGTCGATCCGCGTGCCTACGGTGCCCTGTTCTTGATGGTGATCAGTCTGCTGACCGGAATCCTCTACTTCACCTGGGCCGTGACCGGAGTCTCGATGGCGATCGGATTCGCCGTTCTGATCATCGGCATCCCGTTCATCATTCTCGCCGCGTCGTTGCGTATGTTCAGTCTGATGGAGGGACGGCTGATCGAGGGGTTGCTCGGTGTGCGCATGCCGCGCCGTCCGCCGACTGTTCCGTCACAGAAGGGCTGGCTCGCCCGGGTGATGTACTGGCTGACCGATGCCCGCACCTGGAGCACCCTGCTCTACCTGATCCTCGCGCTACCGCTCGGCGTGCTCTCGTTCTCGATCGCGATCACCTTCCTGAGTCTCTCACTCAGCTTCTTTGCGATCCCGTTCGCACAGCTGTTCCTTGAAGACGCGGTGATTCAGATCGGTTCCTTCGAGTGGGAGGTGCAGTGGTGGCTGTTCCCCTTCTTCTGGCTGATCGCCCTCCTCTTCCAGGTGGCGCTGTTGCACCTGGCGCGGGGCTTCGGTCACTTGCGTGCAGGGCTCGCCCGAGCCCTGCTCGTGGGGTAAGAACTGGAGCTCGTCTATTCCTCCCGATACCTGCGCAGCTCGGCTCGACCGACGACCATGTGGTGCACTTCGTCCGGGCCATCGGCAAATCGCAGAGTGCGCATGTCGGTGTACAGCCCGGCCAGCGGGGTCCACTGGGAAGACGCCGGCGGCGCCATGCATCTGGATGGCCTCGTCGATGATGGTGCAGACCCTCTCCGGCACCATGGCCTTCACCGCGCTAACGAAACGCGGGCTTCCTTATTGCCGAGCACGTCCATGGCTTTGGCCGCCTGCAGCACGGCCAGGCGCATGGCGTTGATCTCGATCCGGGCGCGGGAGATGACTTCGAGGTTTTTGCCGAGTTTCACGATCGGCTTGCCGAAGGCTTCCCGGGTAGACGCCCGCTTCACCATCAGCTCCAGCGCCTGTTCGGCCTTGCCGATGGAGCGCATGCAGTGATGGATACGACCGGGCCCGAGCCGCAGCTGGGAGATTTCGAAACCGCGTCCTTCACCGAGCAGGATGTTCTCCTTGGGCACCCGCACGTTGTTGAACCTGATGTGCATATGACCACGCGGGGCGTGATCGTGACCGAACACCTCCATGCCCCCAGGATCTCGACGCCGGGGGTGTCCCTGGGTACCAGAATCTGCGACTGCTGCTTGCTGGGGGCTGCATTCGGGCTGGTCTTCACCATGGTGATCATGATCTTGCAGCGCGGATCCCCGGCACCGGAGATGTAGAACTTCTCGCCGTTGATCACCCACTCGTCGCCGTCGAGCACGGCGCTCGTTGATATGTTCTTCGCATCCGACGACGGCAGGCCGGGCTCGGTCATCGCGTAGGCCGAGCGGATTTCGCCGTTCAGCAGCGGCTTCAGCCACTGCTCTTTCTGCTCCGGGGTGCCGACGCGTTCCAGCACTTCCATGTTGCCCGTGTCCGGCGCGCTGCAGTTGAGGGTTTCGGAGGCCAGCGAGTATTTTCCGAGCTCGGCTGCGATGTAGGCATAGTCGAGGTTGGTGAGTCCTTCGCCGATTTCGGAGTCCGGCAGAAGAAATTCCACAGCCCCGAGCCTTGGCCTTGGCCTTGGCACCGTCGAGCAGCTCTACTACATCGACGGCGGCCGGGCCCGAGGTATCACTGCTGACGTGCTTCTGGAGTGGGAGAAGCAGCTCAACGCCGACCTCGAGCTGGGCAGCCGTCCGATGCGAGTCGCGGCCATCCCCGTGACCCGAGACCACCTCATTCCGTATCTCGCCCAGGGAAAAGCCGACATCGCGGCCGCCAATCTGACGATGACTCCCGAGCGTGCGACCGAGGTCGATTTCTCGATCCCGACGGCACAGAACATCTCGGAGATCGTGGTCACCCACGCCCACGGCCCCACTCTCAGCCAGCTGAGCGACCTCTCGGGCCGCGAGATTCACATACGAAAGTCGAGCAGCTACTTCGAGAGCCTGCAGAATCTCAACGAAGTCTTCAAGGACAAAGGGCTTGCGCCAGTCGAGATCGAGCTCGTCCCCGAGTATCTCGAAACGGAAGACCTGCTGGAAATGGTCAACGCGGAGTTGATCCCGATCACCATCGCCGATGACTACCTGGCGAACCTCTGGGGCCAGGTCTCTCCAACCTGGTCAAGCACGAAGACCTCGCGGTGGCCAGCGGGCAAACCTCGCCTGGGCCCTGCGCAAAGACGCTCCCGGCCTCAAGCAACGCGTCGACGGCTATGTAAAGAAGAGCAAGCAGGGAACCATGCTCGGCAACATGATGATCAATCGGTACTTCAAGTCAGCCGAGTATCTGAAGAGTGCCACCGAGGAGAAAGCCCAGGAACGGTTCCTCAGCATGGTCGACCTCTTTCAGAAGTACGGCCAGGAGTTCGAGTTCGAAGCCCTGTTGTTGGCCGCCCAGGGATATCGAGGAATCGGGACTCGACCAGAACGTGCGCAGCCGAGTCGGGGCCATCGGCGTCATGCAGGTGATGCCGAGCACCGCCGCCGACAAGTCGGTGAACGTCCCGAACATCGAGATCCTCGAAAACAACATTCACGCCGGCAGCAAGTATCTGCGACACCTGATCGACACCTATTTCAACGATCCCAGGAATCGACCCACTCAACCAGATGCTGTTCTCGTTTGCCGGCTACAACGCTGGCCCGAATCGCATCAACAAGCTGCGCGCGGAGGCCAAGGCTGCTGGCTATGACCCCAACGTCTGGTTCGACAACGTCGAAGTGATCGTGGCCCAGAAGGTCGGCAGAGAGCCGGTGACCTACGTCAGCAACATCGCCAAGTACTACATCGCCTACAAGCTGATCGTGGAAAAGGAAATGGCCCAGAAGCAGTAGTGGTGGCCTGAGCGAGTCTACGATCCAACGGCGGTCTCTTCCTCGAGCACCTGGTTGAGGCGGATCCCGGCGAGGATCGCCAGGGATGACAAGTAGAACCAGAACAGCAGCATGACCACCCCCCCGAGTGAGCCGTAGAACGGCGAGTGCGAGAGGGCGACGCTGACATAGATGCGCAGCACCTCGGATGCCAAGAACCACACAGCCCCAGCTGGAACCACAGGAACAGAAACCTCGGGATGTCGATTTCCCTGGACTGTTCGGCGCCGTTCAGGCTGGCGCCCCGTGGATCGAGCGACATGGAATCGAGTGGTGCGTGACTGTGCCTACCAGGCGAGGTCGACGAACGTCGTCGATTGCACCACGTCGAGTTTCTCGAGGCTGTCGATCAACGCTTCGAAGGCGGCTCGTCGAGGCGTAACACCGCCATGGCGTTCTCGGCGCCCTTGCGAGCGAGGTGGATCTCGGCGATGTTGATTCCGGCCGCGCCCACTGCGGTGCCAAGCTTGCCGACAACACCCGGAACATCGCGATTGCGGACCACCAGGAGCCGCCCTTCGGGCTTGAACTCGAGCTGGAACCCCTGGAAGCGCTCTGTATCGCGATGGGATCACGAAGGCCGAGAGAGGCAGTTGGAGGACCAGGCTGGATCGCGTTGCCCGATACGGTCGGTCGCCGCACGAGCCAGGCAGGTGAGGGGACCTGTTCGCGTCTTCCTTCTTCGGAGGGGAGATGTCGCTTGCTTCGGCTGCGTCCTCGAGGGCGCCCGTCGGTGGAGCCCGGGCCTACCGAGCCCGGCACCCGGAGCGCACGGTCCTGTACCGGGCGCTGGTTCATCATCTGGATCGCTTCCTCCAGGTCTACGAGGAGCGTTTCGAGCGTACCCACGGTCGGCTCCGCCGATGTGTGGAGAGGGCGGCTCATCGGTACCTCGACTGTGGGATCTTCGCCCAGGGTGCGGCCCGAGTGCACTGCGAGGAGTGCGGCCACGACTACCTGGTGGCGTTCTCGTGCAAGCAGCGGTGCCTGTGTCCGTCGTGTCACCAGAAGCGGGAGCTTTTGTGGGCGGAGTGGGCCGAGGAGGAGCTGCTAGCGGAGGTGCCTCATCGGCAGGTGGTGCTGACGATCCCGAAGCGTTTGCGGATCTTCTTTCGGTTCGATCGTCGGTTGTTGGGGGATCTGCTGGGTTGTGCTTGGCGGGCGTGGCGGCTGTGCCTGGAGGCTTCGTTGGACGAGTCGTTCGAGCCGGGTGGGGTCGGGTTCGTGCAGACGGCAGGGGAGCTGCTGGGTTGGCATCCGCATGTGCACCTGCTGGTGACCGACGGTGGCTTCCTGGCGGACGGGAGTTTCCGGCACCTGCTGTGGGTGGATGGGGAGGCTCTGGAGCGGTTGTGGCGAGCGGAGGTGCTGCGGCTGCTGGTGGAGCGGGGCAAGATCGGCCAGGAGGTGGTGGAGTCACTCTTATCGTGGCGCCACAGCGGGTTCTCGGTGCATGCGGGGGTGCGGGTGGAGGAGAAGGCGGCGGCCGCTCGGCTGGGCCGGTATATGGCTCGGTGCCCGATCGTCCTGGATCGTCTGGAGTGGGATGGGGACCGGGACGAGGTGCTGGTTCACCCGCGACCGTCTCGTCGGGGTGGACCGTTTGGGGAGTCCGAGCGTCTTGATGTGCTGAGCTTTCTAGCTCGCGTTCTCGATCACGTGCCGGAGCCTCGTCAGCAGCAGGTTCGGTACTGGGGTTGGTACTCGAATGCGGCTCGGGGCAAGCGCCGCAGGGCCGCCCTCGGACCGGAAGGGTCTCAGAACGTGGCGGCCTCGGTCGACAGGGATCCGCCGTCGCGGAGGCGCCGCCATCTCTCCTGGGTACGGCTGATCAAGAAGGTCTATGAGTCGGACCCGCTGTTGTGCCCGTACTGCGGCGCCGAGATGAGGATCGTGGCCTTCGTGGTGGAGGCGTCCTCGTTGCGGCGGTTGCTTTTGGGGGTGGGGCTGGGTCCTCAGGAGGCCGAGCCTTTGCCTCGGGCGCCTCCGGGCGAGGGGGAGCTGGTGTACGAGGCCGTGGAGGGCTGAGCCGGGGCCAGCGTCGGGTCGGCCCCTGGCGGAGCTGTGGGCCGTTGCGGTGATGGGAGGCCGCTTCGAGCTCCGGGAGGCTCCTCGGGCTTGGCGGCACCTTCTCGGGCGACCCATTCTGCTCCGTCGTTCGCTGGCCGGCCGCCGCAACCCTCCTCAGACCCCCTGCGACGCTGCCGTAGGCCCAGGGCCGGAAAAGCGATCTACTACACGT
>CAWKPF010000004.1:0-57034 GCA_963851415.1 uncultured Acidobacteriota bacterium | reverse complement strand
CACGAGCATCGGCGCAATTCGCATGAGTGAGCCGTTGCCGGCCGAAGCGACCCCGCACTCCTGCCAAGGCAGCCCCGCAGCGTGATTGGCCAGGAACCGACGCACCGTGCTCCCCAGGCCGTAGATCGTCCGCCCGGTGAAAGCTCGCGCGAGGTTCTCGGGCACGAGTCCGTCATCCTTCAGCAGTTGTTCGAGCGTCCAGAAGGCGAGCTGGGTATCGTCCGAAGGAAAGGCCCTCACTCCGCCGGGGCAACCAGGATCTGGCAGGTAGTCACGAATCTCCCCGAACCTCTGGCGTCGACGGCCCGGCAGCATCGACTCGGATGGACTTCCCAGTGCGTCGCCGATAGCAAGGCCCAAGAGCATGCCCTCGACCTTCGGCCAGACGTCGAGCGTGTGACGTGCCGGCACCGATTCGAGGAAAGGCGAAGGCTGAAGGCGAAGATCACCCGACTCGAGGAGCATCCTCAGAGTCTCGGCGTTGCTCATGTCCTCGCCGCGGCGCGAAACGTCGTCAGATCTGCTTCCGAGAAGAGAACGAAACGGATGGTCTGGAGTGTCCACTCGGGCGAGCGCGCGACCCCCAACGCGAGCGTCGCCGCCTCGTCCACGGGGTAGCCGTAGACGCCGCAGGAAATGGCCGGGAAGGCGATGCTCGCGAGGTCGTGCTCCATGGCAAGGCACAAAGAGGACCGGAAGGCACTCGCGAGGAGCTCCGCGTCACGAGGGGCGCCGCGGTACACCGGCCCCACCGTGTGAATGACGTGGCGCGCCGGTAGCCGAAAGCCGGGGGTGATCCTCGCCTCGCCCGTGGGGCACCGGACGCCGGGCCTCACCTCGGGCACCTCTCGGCACGCCTCGAGCAGCTCGGGGCCGGCGGCACGATGAATGGCGCCATCCACTCCTCCGCCTCCCAGCATGCGCTCGTTGGCGGCATTGACGATGGCATCGACCTCCAGCCGGGTGATGTCGCCCTTCTCGATGAGGATCTCGGCCATGCCTTTCGTTCCCTGCTGCGATCTGGGGGTGGCTCAGATCGCCATCTCAATTCTGCACGATCTTCAATGTTTCTGCCTCCCTTCGGCCAGGCCCAGCCGCGATTCAGGGTCGGCTCCGGAAAAGGACCCGACCTCCTCACCGCCCTTTCATGGATGCGGCATCACTCATCATCCTCGTCCTCGTCCTCGTCCTCGTCCTCGAACAGCATCCAGAGCTCAGCGACGGAGTACAGCATGGCGAGTGGAAGAGCCACCAGGGCAAGGAGGACATACAAGATGACAGCGACGATCGCGCCGTCAAGAAAGTTCGCCGCGCCGGAGAACGCCCAGAGCGCCGGAGCTGCGAGAAGCAGCAGGGCGAGACATCCATGGGTTCCTTTCTTCTTCGTCATTTCGGCTCCAGAGCGAGGCATGCGGCAAGTGGGACCTCGGCCCTGTCCACACTTTGACCGAACCCGCTGACGGTTTCTGACACCATCGGCCGGCAAACTGCCTGCATGAGGGTCTTCGCTGCGAGCTCACGCTTCCTCCTCGGCTCTCTGGCAACGAGCGCTCGCCCTCCTTCAAGAGCTGCGGCAGACCTGCCTGCAACGGCCCCGGCACTTCTTCTCGATGTCTTGCGGGCTCGACTCTGCCCAAGGCCCTTGGGATACCGTGCTTACGCCAATTTCCCGAGCAAGCACAGGGCACCCGCATGCACCAATACCTATTTACAAATCAAAGAAACCCTGGAATCCTTAGGCTTCGCACAGTGCTCACACCGTGCGAGCGCCGCTCAGAGGAGACCCGTGCAGATGGTGCGAGGAGCCCACCCGTTCGACAATCAGTACAGGAAGAGCGTCCCGAGTCCAAGCGTCTGGCACCGCCTAGAAGAGACCACACTCGGGGACCTTGTCCACGACCAGTGCAGGAAGTACGCAAACTGGGACCCGTTGCCACCCCTGGAAGGCCTCTCGCTTCTCTACGCCGAGTGGGCGTGCCGGACAGGTCCGGCGGAAAGACTCGAACGGCTCTCGCCGCTGGCTGAGCGGATCGAACGGGAGCGCGGTTGCAGCTGGACGGCGCTGATCCCCTTCTTACTGCTCGATCCAGACCCCGTCGTCATCGCCACCGCCAGCCTCGAAATTGCGCTGTTGATGCCGGCAGATGACGACGAGCCCTTCAAGGGGGCTCAGTGGATCTTCGATCAGACCCTGGAGGTCGACTCAACGGAGCTCGGGGACCGAGAGATCGCCATGGCTCAGGGGCTCTTCATGACGGGGCACCCAGAGATCCTCAAGTTTGTGAGAACCATCTGGGACGACCTCGATGCGACGGGTCGCGCTCAGTTTGCCGATCTTCGTGCGCAGGTTGCCTGGATGTCGGGAGTCCAGTTCCTGATCGATCGCATGAATGAGCCTGTCGACCCCTGGACCTATGGCGCTATCGCCGGAGCCTTGGCAAAGATCCCCGGAACAGTTTCCGTGATCCTCGACGGCGACCGGCCCATACCAAGTTGGTCTGGGTCGAGCCGCGATGAGGGGGTACGGCGATGGCCGATCCTCGAGGCAGCACGAGTCCTCGCGCCCCAACTTAGATCTCTTGCGGCGATAGAAACGAGCCCGCGTGTCATGCCAGCTGTACTTCAGGCCTGGGGCATTTCGCACTCCCATCCGAATAGATTTAACGGAGGTTCTTCCATGCCACGCAACAGGACCGGCCAGGCGGCCAAGTCCGGCCAGGTGCCATCCTCGGGCCCTCGCATTCTCTCGGCCGAGGAGGTCAAGGCCATGGGAATCCCGCTTTCGGAGACCCCGAGTCTCATGATCCATGCCGGTCGTTCTGCCAGCCCCGGGCCGCGGAGAGATCGGCCCGCCGCTCGGTCTGCAGCAGAGCAGCCGTCTCCCAGCGCTGGTCATCTGGACGCCAAGGGGTATGCGGGCCACCTCGCCCGCCGTTCGGCGGCCCTGTCTGTGGGCATGCTTCGGTCGCTCATCAAGCACGCTCCACAGTTCCAATTCATGTTTCCTGAGCCACAGCCGTGGGTTCGTGCCGTGGCTCCGGCCAT
This sequence comes from uncultured Acidobacteriota bacterium, assembly GCA_963851415.1. Taxonomy (GTDB): domain Bacteria; phylum Acidobacteriota; class Thermoanaerobaculia; order Multivoradales; family Multivoraceae; genus CAWKPF01. The sequence continues at coordinate 53,989 of CAWKPF010000004.1, read as the reverse complement.
CGGCCTTTGTTGTATGGAGGTGGAACTCACGGCGGAACAGATCCGGACAGGAGGCAACACGTCGCTCATCGACGAGATCTGCTCGAACATGAGTGCCATTGTGCCGGGAAGCGGCAAAGCGTTCCGAGACTACTACCGGGCCCAGGTGCAGCTGCCCGACCGACACACGGTTGAGGAGACAGCCACGGCCATCGCACCCCTCGCCGCTAGAGAGCTCCTATCGGGTTCCGAGTCGATGCCGGTGATAGAGGAAGTCTTGACCATTGCTCTGACACACAACCTGTCCATGACGCCAGAAGTTCTGGCGGAGGCTGCTCATTGACAAAGGGGGCTGCCATCTCGAGCGCCGTCGCCGCCAGCAAGATGCGCCCTTCGCGGGATCGCTGATCCGACCACACGCCGGCCTCTTCTAGCTTCACACCAACCGTCCAGGACTGCTTCCAAGCAGATCGGTTCGGGCGTAGCGCCGCAGGAGCTTCTCGTAGCTGCCGTCGCCGCGAGCAACGGTCGCGAAACAGCCGGGGCACGCGCAGGTAGAGCGCCTTCACGACAGGCCTTGTGGGCGAGGGCGCAGGCGAGGAAGGTCTTGCCCACGCCCGCCTTGCCGCTGATCAGCACATTCAGGTGCTCGGCGATCCACCGGCACGAAGCCAGGGTGAGGACCTGACGCTTGTCGAGTCCACGGCGGGCTCGCCAGTCGATGTCCTCGCTCGTGGCATCCCGGCTCCTTTCGGAGCCAGAGATACACCGTTTCGAGGGTCACCGCTGCGTCAACCTTGCTCGATCACAAGATTCCGATCCATTCCGGTCACCCGTTCCGACTGATCCGGACCGACTGACCGGATTCCCTCGGATTCGGTGACCGCTTTCGATCGGAATCACCGACCGGAATCGATCGGAATCGCTGACCGGATTCCGTCGGTGCAGGCAACTCGAACGGGAGCGACGGCAAGTTCCATTGACCGCACCCTGAGAGGCGCTGCGGCGATCACGGCTCGCTTTTCGACCTCGAGCAGTCAAATCCCTCCCTGGCGACAGGCAGCAGGGAATCCCAGGTCTTCAGCTGCTCTTCGCCCGATCCCGGGGTTCGTCTTCTTCGCTCGTGATCATCCAGATCCGCTGAGGATGAGCTCCGCCATGGTCAGCGAGAGCTTGCCGAAGGAAATCACTGAACGTTTCGGGGGCAGCGCCATCGGAGAATCGACAGCCAAGGGGCTCAATGCCGAGGGCGTTCCACCGGTACCGCTGTGCCAGCTCGAGAACACCTTCGACCGCCTGTAGAACCCAATCCGGCCGCCAGGTCGGAGAGCACGATAGATCGCGCACCACGGCCAGCACCCGGGTCGGGTGCCCACCTTGCTTGACCACAGTTCCAGGAGCGGCTGGCTCTGCCGAATGTGCAGCGGTGTGAACGCGGAGCGGATGGTCCTCTGCCCAGCGAAAGGACGGGTCGGAGCTCAGGACATGGTAGGTGTCGTCTTCGAGAATGAGGGCGTCGATCGGGAACGGGCGTTGGCTTCGAGATGCATAGGCGATCTCGAGCGACGGTTCTGACAAAGGACGCATCGGTCCGACCATATCGAGGCTCCACTCAGTTGACTAACTCTTTCCCGAACCACTTCTCGAGCTCCTCCGAGAAAGCTACCGAGATCGCCTTGCTGCCAGCTGGAGCGTGCTTCGCAGCGAGGAATCCAAGACCGGGCAGACCGGGAATCGGCCTTCCCGGCGCCTTCGCAAATAGCCGGGCTTCAGCTAGTTGGTCTCGAAAGTGAGGATCAGCGCCAGCCCGGGCCAAAGTCTCAACCATGGCAGTCTGCTTGTAGCGAGCGGCGGCAATGAGCGGTGTCTCTCCTTCTTCGCTCGCTACGTTGGGAGACATGCCGGCTCGTAGGAGCACCTCCAGGGACCCGACGCTCCTCCCACGAACTGCCTCGATCAAGACTCGAGACACGAGGTGTTCGGGGCACGAAGAAACGAGATCGCTCCACACCGTCATGCCATGCTCAATCACGACCTCCAGGACTTCGGGGCTCCCAGCTCGGATCGCATCGCCGGCTACATCAAGAAGTCCGGCGGGAGACTGACACGCTCCCCGGCTCAGGACTTCTCCCACGCCCTCCGCATTGCCTTCGGCGATGGCAGCCGACAGCTGCTTCTTGAGCCTTGCCTGCCGCTCCCGATCAGCCACCTCCTGGCAGAGCTCCGCTCGGCAGGGAATCCGTTCCTCTCCTTTGAGCTTCCTGGGCTGTGTCTTGTCCATTTCATAGAGCAAGTAGCGAAGGAGTCTGAAGCCCGAGATCCACATGCCGTTGGCAGGCCCACCGCTTTGCGGAGGCACGCCCCTCGTGTAGACGAGGCACCCATCCAGCGCAGGCCACACGAACGTCTCCCCGAGATAGGCCACCATGTTCCCGCGGTAGTTCCACGAATCCCCGGTTGCGATCTCCTTGACCCGGCCGGCCACGCCGCTTTGATACTCCTTTCTAACGAACCACTGGCCTTCGTGAGATTTCGATCTGGTGAAGACGGACGTCCATCGCCGCTTCTCTTCCTCGATCTCGAGCCTCATCTTCTCAAGCAGCACGAGTCGTAGTGCCTCTGCCTCTTCCACCAGTGCCTCGACAGTGGGCGGCTCACCCTCGCCCTCCCAAGGCTCCGGCTGCGGCAGGTCCAACCGGTGGATGAGATACCGGAGGAGCCGGAAGCCGGTGACGGTGGCAGAGTTCCGCCCCTTTGCAGGGTAGACGTACTCGAGACGCCCATCGAGCGAGGCTATGACGAAGGAATATCCACCCCGACGCGCTCGGAAGGAGAACTCGCCGTAGAGGGCCATCAGGCGAGCCACCCGTTTGTAGCTCCGCGGATAGACCGAAAACGTGCCAGGCGAAATCTGTTTGAGGGGGCCCAACGGGTTCTTCTTCGGCTTGGACTTACTCATGGGCGTGTTCTCGCGACTCGAATGTTGCCCGGGGGTCCGATTCACCACTTCCCTACCCTCACCAGGTCGCTCCGCCGTTTCGGGCCGACTTGCACAATGTTAGGGGTCTCGACAGTCGTGTTGTCCGCGAGCGGCACCTCCCCTTTCGTCTTGCCGAGACTCGCCACCGACGTCAAGTCTGCGAGCTTCTCGGAGCCTTCGAGCGCCGGAGCGTCGTCGTAGTAGTCGAACCAGGGAAGACCGGCCTTCTCATACTCGGCCGCCGTCACAGGAGTCGGCGGTGGCTCGCTCCCGGTGATTTGTCGCCAGACCTGGCTGTTGGCGAGGTGGACGAAGCAGCGGGCCCCGTGGTCGAGATCCCAGTCGCTGGCCTGGTAGGGGTCGCGGTAGATCTCTTGACGCATCCGGCCACCTGGAGAAAGGGTCATTTCAGGAACCGCGGAAGGATCGACGGAGCAGCGCTCGCAATACCCATGGGCAGGGTCCTCGCGCTGTTCCCACCGCTCTGCGGCCAACCGCTCGTAGGCGCTAGCCCTCAGCGGAAACACCTCGACCTGAAGACCGCCCCAACGTGCTTCACCTGTGATCTGCTCTTCGGCGCTGTAGCCGCTGCCGAGTGGCATCGCCACGAATTGGCGTATCGTGCCACGCTCAATCGCGAAACCATCCAGCCAACACTGGCTCGGATAGACGAGGTAGCCTTGCTCCTGAAGGTCGAGACCAGGCGTCCACGCCTCCCCATTCACCGCGTTGATCTTGCCTGCCCCGATCTTGATCGCACAGGGGTAGGAGTTTGGCCCCGGTAAGGTCCATGGCATCGGGAAACCGCCTGCGATTGCCTGCCCGAAGGCGAGCCAAAGCGCCTCTGACTGGTAGAGGGGGAGCATGACTCCACCCCGCCTCTTCCAGGATGCGGGCAGGTTGTCGGCGAAGTCGTCGACATGGAGGAGAGGGAACTTCCCGAGACCCGGTGGCAGATTGTAGGTCCGGTCGTCATCGGGGATTCGCAGCGTACGCTGGAAACCGATCGTGACCGCGGCGGCTTCATGGACCTCTGGGAAGGAGATGTGGAGAGTGTGGTCTCGTAGCTCAATCATCTTTGGGCTCCTTTCGGGCAACGGAATGAACGAAGGGGCATTACCAGTCCCCGTCGCGAACTTCACGGACAATGCGAAGGATGGCGTGATCGGGCATGGCGCCGAGCTCGCGCAGTAGCTGCGCGAAAAGCTCGGGCCGCTTGCGGATGATCCGCTGGAGCTCCTGGGAGACCTTTCCGGCCAGCGCCAGCAGGAAATCCGGGTTCAAGTCGAGTTCCTCGGCGAGCGCTCGGATCGTTTCCTCGGACGGCGGAGCTTCGAGTCCCCGCTCGATCTTGCTCAGGTACGACGGCTCGACTCCTACGCGGTGCGCGATCTGGCGCAGCGAGAACTCGCGAGACTCCTCCCTCTTTTCGAGGCGGGTCTTTCTCAGGTACTGGCCGAACTCGGCGTTGGGGTTTGACTCAACCATTTCGTGTAGTGTATACTACACACAACACAATGACAAGGACCATTCTTCCTACCTCCAGCGACGCCAGCAAGGCCAACTCAAGGGCCTGCCCACCTGCGTTGGAGGCGGTTCCAACCGCCGGAACCAGACATATGCGAATGCAAATATCTTGCCTTCTCGCCGGCGTGGCCCTGGTGACGGCTTCTGACACCGGTAGCCGCGAGACTGCAGGGGTGAAGAGCGTCTTCGGCGACACAAAGGAGGTCTTGCTGATGGCGCACTCCGCGGTCAATGGATATCGCCACCGGTACAAGCCGGGCTTCAATCGGGCCCGGCAGCACGTCGCAGCCCGCCGCCGTCTCACCGAGCGCTTCGCGGGCATCGATCGCGATGTGGAGCAGCGGTTCTACGATCTGGCCCCCGACGAGATGGAGAGCCTGCTCGAGGAATACGGCCAGCGCTTCGGACAGAAGGCCGCGAGCTACGCACGGCAGACTCTTCCCCGGTGGCGCTCAGGAGCGGTCACGATGTCGGGGCAGACCGCAGAGCGCCTCCTCAGTCTCCTTCCGCCGCGACTCTCGTCCGCTGAGCGCTTCGCCCTCATCCAGAAGCTGCGTCGGGAGTGCCTGCACCGCCCGCGACGCGCGATCTCGGTGACTCCCGAGGACTGGCGGAAGAAGGTGCAAACAGAGATAGAGAGCGTGCTGAACGAGAGGCGCAGCCAAGCATTACCGGCACATCTCGCCTCGACCGCGCAATGGCTGACGGCCGAAGACTCCCGAGCTGCCCAGTCGCTGCTTCGAAGAGCGGAAGAGGAAGAGGCCAGGACTCTGACGGACCGCGTGCCGTCCGAGCTGGCTCGGCTCGAGGCGATCGCCCGCAACGTCGCAGGTGCCAGACAGCTGGCTCATCGCATCGTCCTTCCCCAAGGGGAGATTCACGTTCGGTTCCTCCCACCCCGCAAGTCACTGACAGAGCATCTCAAGGAGGCCTTCATGCCCACGAACGACACTGCAAGTGAAGAGTTGGCCAGAATCGGAGCTGGCGCTCTGGACAAACGGAGGACCCCCTCCAACCTCCTCGACGTGGCTGTCGAAGGACTCACTGCTGACGAAGCACGCGAGATTCGCAGACAAGCGATCCAGGTCAAGCTGGGGCTCGACCAGGAAGCCGCCGCAGCCGAGCGCCGTTTCTTCGACAGCTCGCAAGACATGGCTCGCGACGTGGCCCAGGCCGAGCGCCTTCAGCGCGGCCGCGATGACTACAGCCTCAAGGGCGAGTATCGAACGGCCAGCGGTCGCACCGAGCTCCAGATCTCGAAGTCGACGAGCCGGACGGTCGTGATCGTGGCGGTGGTGCTCGCGGTGCTGTTCCTGGTGATTCTGCTTTGAGGCAATCATGATGCCGACATCCCTCAGGATCCGCCAGGGCTCGAGCCGGAGAGCGGGAATCGTGCTCTTCGCGCTGGCGACTACGGTGCTGGTGGCCACGGCCCATCGCTACTCGGGACGCGGCGTCCGAGGCAGCGCTTCTCCCTCCGCGGAAAGCGCAGTGGAACGACCCGTGTCTCTCCCGCCGCTCCCCGATACCGAGCTCTTGCTGCCGCAACTCCCGATGTGCGTGGAAGAGGACGCGGCCGAGAAGACCTGGTCGGCTGCGCTCGCTCATCGCCTCGGCGGTCGCGTCGAGGTGCAGCTCCCAGCCGGGCGAGCCGACGTCGTGACCGAGCGCTTCGCCATCGAAGTCGAGCGACTAACGAAGTGGAAGGAGGGGGTCGGGCAGAGCCTCTACTACGCACAGGCGACGGGCAAGCGCCCCGCACTCGCCCTGATCCTTCCTTCCGCCGACGCTCCTACCGCGCTTTCTGAGATCGAGCGTCTGTGTGTCACGGAGGGGATCCGACTCCTTCTGCTCCGGCGTGACTGCGGCTCCGCCCAGGGAGTTCCTCCTTTCACTCCGGGCCGCCAGGGAGGTTTCTTCATGATTCACGACCGCGACGATTCTCGTTCCCTCGATCCCCTTCTGACCTTTGACGACGACCACTCTTTCGAAGCCCGTGACCGTCGTCTCCTCGAGGCGGCACGCGCGATCGTGCGCGAGCACGGCGAGTTCGATGACGACAACCTGCCAGCCGAGCTGCGCCTCGATTGGGCACTCCACCTTCGCGACGGTTTCGCCGAGTCGGGGCTGGCACTTTTCTACGGAGTCCTCGACGACGCTCGATTCGAGGAGCTCTGGCGCGTGGCCGGCGACCCGGAGAGTGACTGTGACTTCACCTCTCTGCTGACCGAGTCGGAGACCGAGCTCTACGACTCGCTCGTGGAGAGCTGGTGTAGCGCCGCAGACCAGATCGAAGACGAGGAGCTCGGCTTCTTCGAGCGCTTCTGGGGCAACTTCTACTTCAAGGCGTACTCCATCGGGAGCTTCCGCTTCTACTACCACCACGAGCCCGACGGCGGCGACGACGGCTTCGGCATCGTCCCGGTGGAGAAGCGGGGCGGAGCTCGGCGCCGCCGACCACGACGCGGTGAACCGATGGCTCGCCCGGTTGCACAGCTGGGGTTTCATCGGTGAGCTGGCCGACGCCGATCACGCCCATCTGGCTAGGGTGGCCAGTCTCGACGATCTCGAGGCCGCCGAGAGTGAATACCGACGGCGTTGCGAAGAGGACGACACTTCGCCGCTACCCTGTCCGATCGAGGTCTGGCCGCAGGAGGCTGGGCCCCGCGATACCTACCGCAAACCACCTCACCCGTCCTCAGCGATCTGCCCGGAGACGCTCGACACCCAGGCTCGCGAGAGCGTGCTCGACTTCGTGCTTGCCTGGGCGCTCGTCACGAGGGCTGCACGCACCGGTTCGTTTCTCCCCGCAGTTGCGCGTCCAGACCCGGGAGTGGTACGAGGCGCTAGGCACGGCCACGGCGCAAACCGTCGCGAAGCGGCCTCCTGCCTTCCCCGCCTTCGGCATCCGGCCCCGAGATCGTTTCCCGGGATCGCTTCGTTCTTCCATCCGCTGCTCGGCGTGGCGAAGGCGGAGGTGAAAGATCCCGTCGGCCACGACCGACTCGGGCTCGGTCCTGATCGACATTCTCGAGCGCAGCGTCACCTCGACGAGGGGAAGCCTCGGCAACTTCGCCGCCACGCTCGAGCTGGCCATCGAATCGGGGCCTGGCAAAGGCTGACCGCGACACAGCGGTGACAGCCGAGCTCGCGCTCTACGCTCTGGGCTGGATGCACTGCCGGGTATCGCTCGGCTCCTTGCCGAGGAGATCGCGGACTCCCTCGGCGGCGACCGGGAGCCTTCCGGGATCGCGGCTCGACTTGACCGAGCGCATCGAGGCGCTGACGCTCCATGCCGCAGCCCGGGCTTGTGCCGACGTCTGCCTCGGCCCTGCTCACCGAAGCGGCGTGTCTCGGCCTGCTCGTCGGCTTCCGGCTCGCCGGGGTGGACCTCGGTGAGGAGGCGCTGCAGCGAGCCCTTCCGGCGGTGGACGTCGAGTCGGTCCTCGAGTCCGAGGACGACGACAGCCGGTACTGACGTCGTCGACGAGCGAAACGCTCGATTCCATTCAGCCTCACTGACAGCCATTGACAGTGCCCGCTGGCACTCTTGACCGTGCCCGACCCTGCGATCGTGCCCACTTCTCTTCTCTCGGAGGACTCTCATGACTGCCCAGATTCCCGATTCCGTGTCCCTCACTCATGCCGGCGAGCACGACTCCTGGACCCTGGCCGAAGCCCACGGCCATGGCCTCTACACCCCGGAGCGCTACGGACGGCTGCTTCCGACGCACCACTCGACCGACTGCTGGCGCGGCTTCGTCGCGGACTATCGCGTGGAGCGTGACCGGCTGTGGCTTCTGGTCCACCCCCACTCGCTCGAGACGGTGCTCGAGGCGTGGCGCGCAGGAGACGTCAGCGCCTTCCAGGGACCGAACGCGAACCGACTCCAGCTGCACTGGAACGACGACGGCACCCCTCGCATCGAGAAGCCGCCCGAGCCCTCGGTCCCAGCGAATCCTCCCGAGGTGGAGCACCTCGCGTCGGGACATCCAGCGGTGTTGATTCGCTTCAGCGGCAAGCTCGCGCTCGGGCGTGACTTCATCGAGGAGCTCTACCGGCACGGCGGCTTTCCGGAGCCGTGGAAGTTCCGGCGTGCCCTGGTGCTGAGCCTGGACGACGGCCGCGTCGAGGAGGTCAGCGAGGTGACCGAAGAGATGCGCCTGATTCGGGAAGCCCACCTGCGTCTTGCGAAGGCCCTGAGGGAAGGGGCGAGTGCGGCGCCAGCCGACGCAGGCGTGCGAGACACCACGGCTGCTGTGCACGATGCGCTTCGTAGGCTGCAGCGGATCTACGCGCTCGAGCACGACCTCGACGGCGGCGTCGAGGCCGCGCCCTCGGATCACGGGGTGAACTGAGGTCCGTCGGCGATGCTCATTCCCATCGGACACGATCGGAACGAGGTGCGGGTCTGGCCCCTCGTGACGATCACCATCATCGTCGTGTGCGTTCTGGTGCACGCCGGGCTCGCTCCGGAGCAGGCACAGTACGACCGCGGGTTGGCCATGATCGAGGACGAGATCGTCATGGAGCTCGTGCGGTGCCCCTCGGTCGAGCTCGAAGTGGCGGAGGCTCTCGAGTCGAGAATCGCAAGGGAGCGCGCCGTCGCTGGCCGAGCTGCTGTTTGCGAGTCTCCGGAGCGCGCTCGGGGCCGAGTCTCGGTGCTCGAGTCGAGGTGGCGAGCGATGGCCGGGAACCATCCGACCTGGCGCCTCGGCTTCGTTCCGAGTACGGGCGGCCTCGTGCCGATGGTGCGCAGCGCCTTCGTTCACGCCGACTGGAGTCACGTTCTCTTCAACATGCTCTTTCTCTTTCTCTTTGCGTTTCCGCTCGAGAACCGGTGGGGGCATCTCCCCTTCCTGGGCTTCTATCTGCTCGCGATCGTGGCCGAAGGCAACGTCGTGGTGCGCTACACCGAGTTCCCGTCCTACCCCCACCTCGGCGCGTCGGGAGCGATCTCGGCGGCGATGGGCGCCTATCTCGTGCTCTTCGCGAGCTCGAAGGTGCGTTTGTTGCTCCTGAGCTGGCCAGTGTTCGGATTCGTTCTCCGCGTGCCGGCCTGGTTGATCATGGCCTTCTGGGTCGCCAAGGACGCCCTGGCCGCGTGGGGTGAGCACATCACCGGGGAGAGCACGGGCGTAGCGCACTGGGCCCACCTCGGCGGCATGGGCTTCGGCGTCCTCTTCGCGCTCGCGCTGGTGCGGACCGGGGCGGATCGGCAGCTTCGCTGGCGCTTCGGCGACGACGTGGACTCGGCCGAGCTCGCTCCGATCGAGCGGGCTCTCTTCCACGAGCAGCTCGGCCACCGCCAGGTGGCCTGGCAACTGCTCCGCGACGCCCTCGAGCGGCGCCCGAAGAATCTCGACTACGCCCTCGCGCTGTGGCGGCTGGAGAAGGGGCGGCCGAGGCAGGTCCAGGCCGCGGCGCTCGCTCTTCCGGCCATCGAGTCGGAGCTCGAGAGTGGCGACGCGGTGTCGGCGATCGAGCTGCTCGCTGAGATCCAGAGCTCGCTCGGGCAGCGTCTTCCCGCCTCTCCAGCTCGACTCGGCCGTCTCGTTCGGGCACTGGTGCCCCACCGGGCCTGGGAGGTGGTCGAACCGCTCCTTCAGGCAGCGCTCGAGCGCGCTGGCGAGATGCCGCTGCCCCTCATGACTCGGCTCGCGGGCGTGGCGACCGCCTTCGACTGCGGGCTCGCCGCGAAGCTGGCCCGCGTCGCTCTCGAACACAGCCCGTCGCCCGCACCCTATCTCCGCGCTCGGCTCGAGCGTTGCGCCCCTTCTTCTTTCCTTCTCGTTTCCCATGAATGCCCACAGGAGGTTCCCATGCCCGCCAATGACGTGCCCTTCCCTTCCCCTTCCACCCACCTCGAGCAGGAGGCCTGCTGATGGACAACCGACTCGGTGAGCTCCTCGTTCGTGCCGGCCACATCGACGAAGCACAACTGCAGCAGGCCCTCGAGGCGCAGCGCGAGCAGGGTGGACGCCTCGGCGCGAACCTGGTGCGACTCGGTCAGATCGACGAGGCGCAGCTGGTCTCCTTTCTCTCCCAGCACCACGGGGTGCCGGCGATCAATCTCGAGTCCATCGGCATCGACGACGCGGTGACCGGGGTGCTCTCGGCGGAGACGGCGCGCAAGTTCATGGCGCTGCCGGTGGCCAAGGAGGGCTCTCGCCTCACGATCGCCCTGTCAGACCCGTCGAACATGTTCACGCTCGATGCCATCCGGTTCAGCACCGGCTACCAGGTGCAGCCGGTCGTGGCCAGTGAGGCGGCGTTGCAACGTGCCATCGATCGCCACTACGGCTCGTCGCAAGCGGTCGAAGTCTGGGAGCAGACACCTGAGAGCCTCGTCGACACCGACCCCGAGCTCGAGGTGCTCGACAACGAGGAGGAGATCGATCTCGAGGAGCTCGAGTCCGCGACCGACGACGCACCCGTAGTGCGCCTGGTCAACGTCATCCTCACCGACGCCATCAAGCGCAGCGCCTCCGACATCCACATCGAGCCCTATGAGGACAACTACCGGGTGCGCTACCGCATCGACGGCGTGCTCTACGAGGTGATGTCGCCCCCCATCCGCTTGAAGGAAGCGATCACCTCGCGCATCAAGATCCTGGCCAAGCTCGACATCGCCGAGCGCCGCCTGCCCCAGGACGGCCGCATCAAGATCAAGACCAAGATCCAGGGCCGGCGCAAGGACCTCGACTACCGCGTCTCGGTGCTGCCCACGCTCTTCGGCGAGAAGATCGTGCTGCGCCTGCTCGACCGAGACAACCTCATGCTCGATCTCGGCAGGCTCGGCTTCGAGCCCGAGCCGCTGCGTCTGCTCGAGCACGCCATCGCGCAGCCCTACGGCATGGTGCTGGTGACGGGGCCGACCGGGTCGGGCAAGACGAACACGCTCTACTCGGCTCTCCAGCGGGTGAACACGCCCGACATCAACATCATGACGGCCGAAGACCCCGTGGAGTTCAATCTCCAAGGCATCAACCAGGTGCAGATGAAGGAGTCGATCGGCCTCAACTTCGCGACCGCCCTGCGCTCCTTCCTGAGGCAGGACCCCAACATCGTCCTGGTGGGTGAGATCCGCGACTTCGAGACCGCCGAGGTCGCCATCAAGGCCGCCATGACCGGCCACCTCGTGCTCTCGACGCTGCACACCAACGATGCGCCGTCGACCATCAACCGCCTCATGAACATGGGGGTCGAGCCCTTCCTGGTGGCGACCTCGGTGCATCTGGTCGTGGCGCAGCGGTTGGTGCGTCGCATCTGCACGCACTGCAAGCAGCCCTTCGAGGCCCCGCCGCACCTGCTGACCAGTCTCGGCTTCAGCGAGGAGGAGGCCCCGTCGATCCAGCTCTTCAAGGGCCGCGGCTGTGAGCACTGCAGCAACACCGGCTACAAGGGCCGCATTGGCCTCTACGAAGTGATGGCGATCGACGATGAGGTCCGCGAGCTCGTGCTCTCGGGAGGCAGCTCGTTCGAGGTGCGGCAGGCGGCGATCCGGAAGGGGATGGTGACGCTGAGGCAGTCGGGCTTGGCGAAGCTGCGAACGGGGGTGACCACGTCGGAGGAGGTAGTGCGCGAGACCGTCCTGGGGTGAGCTCGGATAGACCCGTCTCCTATTTACCATGAAAAACCGGAATTGAATTCCGAAATTTCATGTTATTCTCCATTGCATGATCGACCGCCCCCGCCGCCTCTCCCAACTCCGTCACGGCCTCGAGCGTTCCCCCGTGGTCGCCCTCCTCGGGCCTCGGCAGTGTGGCAAGACCACTCTGGCGCGCCAGATCGCAGCCGAGGAAGGGAGCTTCTACCTCGACCTGGAGAGGCCCGCGGACCGAGAGCGCCTCGGGGCGCCCATGCAAGCGCTCGAGGGGCGGGCCGGGTTGATCGTCATCGACGAGATCCAACGACGGCCCGAACTGTTCGAGATCTTGCGAGTGCTCGCCGACGATCCGAAGACCCCCGGGCCCTTCCTGATTCTCGGCAGTGCGTCACCGGATCTCGTGCGGGGTGTCTCGGAATCCCTCGCCGGCAGGGTCACGTTCGTGGATCTCGGGGGCTTCAGTACCGATGAAGTCGGCCTCGACGAGGTGTCCAGGCTCTGGCTGCGCGGAGGCTTCCCGCGCTCGTTCCTCGCTGAAGACGACGAGGCCAGCCTGGCCTGGCGCGAGGACTTCACACGTACGTTTCTCGAACGCGACATCCCCGCACTCGGACTGTCGATCCCGGCGGAGACGCTGCGCCGCTTCTGGATGATGCTCGCTCACCTCCACTCCGAGCTCTGGAACGGCTCGGCCATCGGCCGATCGCTCGGGGTCAACGAGAAGACCGCGAGACGCTACCTCGACATCCTGTCCGGCGCGTACATGGTGCGCACGCTGCCGCCGTGGTTCGAGAACCTGAAGAAGCGCCAGGTGAAGTCACCGAAGGTCTACCTTCGCGACAGCGGTCTTCTACACTCCCTGCTCGGCATTGCCGATCGTGATCAACTGCTGGGCCATCCAAAGCTCGCCTCGAGCTGGGAGGGCTTCGTCCTCGAGCACATCCTGGCTCGGATCGGCGGCAGGGAGGCCTACTTCTGGGCCACGCACCAGGGCGCTGAGCTCGATCTGTTGGTTTTTCATCGCGGCCGCCGGCTCGGCTTCGAAGTGAAGTTCTCCGATGCGCCGCGCCTCAGTCGTTCGATGCGGATCTGCTTCGACGATCTCGCTCTCGACTCGCTGTGGGTCGTGCACCCCGGCGAGCACTCCTGGCCGATGGCCGAGGGGATCGAAGCCGTCGGCTTCGGTGACTTGGTAGGGAGGCTCAACGAGCTCAGACCATGACCACCCAGACCTCCGCCACCCACCCCCTTGGCGTCGACTTCCTCCCCGACAGGATCGTAGTGGGAATCGAAGAACAGAGCGCCGAGGCTCTTCGTGGCGTTTGGGTTGGTGTCTTCGACGATGAGCCTACCCGCATTCACTTCGGTGAGGGTGGTGCACTGAAGTATGAGATCCAGACATCACAAGGGTCGATTCAGATCATCGATCTTCAGTACCACGTTGAGGACGGTTTCATCGTGACACGGCAGGGACCTCAGAGTGACGTCGAACGCACAGCGTTCAAAGTCCACCGGAGCACTCTGACACTCCGCTACGGGGGAGAAACCACGGTCTTTCGGCGCAGTGTCTAGTCAGACAGGGAATGGTCACCCTGCGTCAGTCGGAGTTGGCCAAGCTGCGCAGCGGGTTGACGACGACGCACGAGGCGGTGCGGGAGACCGTGCTGGGGTGACTGAGCCACTTCCGCAGCATCCGAGCACAATCGAGACAGGTCTTGACATTCAAGTCAAGTTAGACAACAATGTCTCCAAGGAGATCAGCGGTGGCGACAATCCAGCCCTTGGACGCCGACGGCCTGTTGCCCCCCGGAGACTACGAGCTGACCCTCGAGGAGCTGAGGGCCACCACACTCGTCGAGGGTGCAGGGACTTCAGAACACTGGGACCTGATTGGCGCGGGCAATTGGTCGACAACCTCGCCCTAGTGGTCAGGCAGCTCTGGGACGTGGAATCACCGAGATCTTCGTGGACGGTTCCTTCGTGGAAGACAAGGACCATCCGAACGACATCGACGGCTACTTCGTTTGCGACCGGGACTTCCTGAGCAGCGGGGACCTGGAACGAGAGCTCAACCTGATCGACCCGCACAAGATCTGGACCTGGAAGCCAGCCTCACGACGACCCTACCGAGGGTACCCAAACGACAGCTTCCCATGGGGCACCAATACCGAGTGGAGCTCTACCCCCACGTGCCCGGTCTGTTCTCAGGAATCCTCGACAAGCACGGCAACGAGTTGGAGTTTCCCTCTGCGTTTCGGCAGTCGAGGCGTGATGGCCGCCCGAGAGGCATCGTCAAGATCGTGCAAGGAGACCTCCCATGATTCGCAACGACAGTGAGTACAACGAGGCGGTGGCGCGGCTGAAGGAAGAGAAGAAGCGACTCGAAAGCGTGCGCACTCAGCTGCGTGACGAAGGACTCGACGCGAGCGAGATCGAGCGAGTCGTGGATCCTCTGGAGTCGTTTCACCTTCAACTGGCTGAAGAGGTCTCCTCCTATGAGCGGCTCAAGCGAGGGGAGTTCAATGAGATCCGGAACTTCGAGGGGCTCGGGCAGCTGTTGATTGCCCTCCGAATCGCTCAGGGGCTCAGTCAGCGCGCTCTCGCGGAGCGTCTGGGGGTCCACGAGAGCCAGGTGTCTCGCGACGAGAGGAACGAGTACTTCAACATCACGCTGGCGCGCGCAAGCCGAATCGTGGAAGCGCTGGGAGTCGAGCTACGGACCGTTGTCGATCGGGTGAATCCAGTCGCCGCATAGAGCGGCTCGACGGCCTCGTCGGCTTTGATCTGGCCGAGGCGGGTACGGTCGTAGTGGTGCCTAGAATACTCTGGCCGTTGTTTCTCTCCTGGCACAACTCGGAAGCGGTCGCGGGCCTCTCAGCTCCACGGGTCGTGCACCTCCAGTGGATCGAAGCGACCGAAGTCACTCACGTTCCTCGTCACCACCGCCATTCCGTGAACCTGGGCCGTTGCCGCGATGAAAGCGTCCCTGAAGGGGGCGGGATCGGGCACGTGTAGCGCTGCGGCGCGAATTGCCACTTGCTCGTCAACAGGGAGAACTCGGCCGCCAAAGGCCGTGACGACGCTCTTGTCCAGCCATCGTCGAAGGATCCGGCCCTGGGCAGAGTCGCGCCTCTCCACGAGCAGAACTCCGTGCTCGAGCTCATGAAGGGTGATGGCGGAGAGGAACAGGAGAGAGGCTGGAACCTGCGCCGCCCACTCGGCAACGCCCGTGTTGGCCTTCCCGGCCTTGGCCTTGCGCAGTTCTGAGATGACGTTGGTGTCTAGAACGAACATCAGTCGAGGACCGCCGGACGCGGCGTCTCCCGAGAGACGGGAGCCTCGAATTCGATGTCCTCGATCCCGGCCGGTTCACCGAGGAGCTCGATGATGCCAGGCTGGTTCGCCGCCAGCCGTTGGTAGTCGGCGAAGGTCAAGAGCACGTGAGACGGACGCCCGCGATCGGTGATGTAAACGGGTCCTGCCTCGGCGGCGCGCTTGGCGCCGCCGGTGTCCTGGTTGAAGTCTCGACTGCTGATGGTCTTTGGGGCCACTGATCTACCTCTTTGTAGCAACGTTACTACATTGCTGCGCTCGAGACAATCCTCGAGGCTGGGCAAACCGACTCCTGGCGGTGGCGACCGACCCCGAGACCCGACCCACTCATCGAACTTCGGAGTCGGAACGCGTCTTCAGCTTCCCCGTCGCTTTTCGCTGTCAGGGCAGGAACGGCCCCGGGCCCGAGAGCGAGGAAGCGATTCCGAAACTCGGTGTCGACGCGACACCACCTGGCTACCTAGACAACGCTCGACGAGGACGGATCGCGATCGTCCGGGCCTGGACCTTCGATCGCTCCTCGAGAAAGTCGAGCCTCGTTCTGAACGCCAACGAAGATGGCTCTCGGAGAATCGATGGAGCCACCAACGCAGAGTCCCGAACCCGACGCTTCACGGCTCCTCGGGGACATGCCCGGCACTCTTCTGGCTACGCTGATTCTCGCCGATCACTTGCTTGCTACTCGCGATCGCTGTCGAAGACGAAGCGGATCTTGGCACCGTCTGGAAGATCAACCGTCTGCTGGTAGATATCCTGACGAAAACCCGTCAACTCGAAGAGATCAGCCACGTAGAGATTCTCGATCGAGTACTCGCCCCCCAGGAAAAAGGGTCGCTTCGGACCCAGCCTCTGCCCTGGCTCCAACTGACCATTGTTCTCCTGCCACGTTGCGAACAAGGAGTGGCCCGTCTGGTAGTCCGAGTCCTCGAGCACAAGGCGACACCATTCCTCAATGCTGTCCCCGCTGCTCTCCACCATGCCAGTCTCGGGATCGAACCGAGAGACCGCCTCGGTTTCGTCGATCACGAACGGCAACCCGAACGCATCCAATGCGAAAGGCCAGAATGTCGCCTTCCACGATGAGTAGGGACCCTCGTCCAGCACCCTTTTGAAGGCTAGTAGGTCCGGATGTGCCGAGTCGCCCAACGGCAGGACGAGGAGTGCGCCGTCGAACGCGGTGAATCCGTTCCTGTCGGCGAGGAGCCGGGACAGACCCTGGGGCAGCCGCAGCCAGGCCACGCTTCTGGTCAGAGGTCGTCCGACCGCCGCAGTGGCGTTGGCTAGCAACTCAGCGCAATCAGCCATCCGTTACTCTCGTTCAACCCCAGTTCGGATTTTCGTCCAATCTGGGAGCTCGCGGCCTTGGTTGCCGATACACGCGCCTGGCCACGGTTGTCTGACGGGTCAATGTAGCGCCTCGCGGCGATTGCCGGACCAGCTGACCGGTTGATCGTGAGGACTTCTGGCTGCCCCGCGGCCTGGGCGTCTCCGAGATGCCGGACTGACTGAGGTATCGCACCGCATCGACGCTGACATTTCCGTCTCGCCGGGGCACGCCAACGGATCACTCCGCGGCGACCACGCTAGGTTGTCTCACTTCCACTCCCGCGCCCGAGAAATGGCCTGAAGCATGCTGCCGCAGGAGAGAACGGCCTTCCGAGGCTCTCGAATCGAGAAGACCCCGACTAACGACTCGCACAAGTCGTCCATTCTCTTCTCTTCAGCCTCCCACTGAGACGACCTCTCGAAGAACCGAAAGAGCAGCGAGCTCGCGCCGCGGCTGGTGCTCAAAGCAGCAGCCTCCAAAGCGCTAGCGTCGATCCCGTGCCGGACCACAAGCTCCTCTGAAAGGCAGGTCAGCCAATAGAGCCCGGGGACGTAGCGACTGTGGTCTCTACCCACCCAGATATCCGCAGTCGAGCCAGCCACGGCAAAGCTGACACGGTTTCTGTGATACCACTCTCCCTCGGCCGAGCAGTGCGCAAAGGTCGGCAAGCTCCTCGAGAGTTGCTGAAAGACGTCAACCAGGGTGTCATCATCTCCCACGAGCTCAAAGTAGAGCGTTCCTCCAGCGCCGCGGGGCGAGAAGTCGTAGCGGGCACAATCCGCCCTCAGATGTAGACCGGTTTCTCGCAACAAGTCCCGGCACTCAGCGGGGTCGAAGGTCTGCCCGGATTCATCCTCGGCGGGTGAGTACGTGTTCGGCCTGTACCCACTCGGAACAGGCTCCATTGCGCGGAGAACTCTGCTCCAGTCGGCGATATCCCATTGAAGCTGTCCCTTGACCATCTACGGCGGCCCCAAGTCATCTCGACGAATCACAACATCGTAAGCATTCTCGCACGGGCCACTCACGCAGGTGTTCCTACCGGTTACCAGCACTGACGTGCGCCCTGACTCTGCTGCCGCTTCGGTCTGAATCCTCGCTTGCTTGCTCCGGTACACCGCCTTGGTGTCCTTGACTTCCACTAGCAGATCGTCCGTCAGTGCATCGGGAATAGACGTGCCCTCGGCTGTACTGACCCGGCCCTTCTGTCCCTGGAGTCCCATCTCGTCGAGCACACGTGCTTCCGAAAGGCGACCCCGAGCACCGTGTTCGACGATGTCCGTCTTTCTTGCACTGGTGACCACACGCGCGATGGCCTTGCCATCCCGCACACTCACCGGAGACCAGATCTCGCTTATCAGAGAAACGCCTGCCCCCAGACGAGAGCCAAGGCCAACGTTCTTCCCGAGCAGGACGCGAGCGTCGGTGACCATCCCGCCGAACGTGGCACCCACATCCCCGCCCTTGATCAGGAGTTTCACTCCCTTCTTCACTAGGCCAGCGACTCGACCATCGGGGTCTACGTAGGCGACCGGGTTGTTCCTCGCATACTGATAGCGATTCCAGCTCTGCGGTTCGTCAGCCTTAGCACTCCGCGCCGGATCCACCGACATGAACCGCCCCCACACCGGCGAGTGATACCTGGCATGCATGTAGTCGAGGTCGTCCTCCCAGGCGTCCTCAGCCCCCTCCTGATTCGGGTCTCGCTCGTGCCCCGTGAAGCGCAACACCGAAACCGACCCGATACCGGGATCGCGATCGAGCTCCTCTCCGTAGGCGAAGAAGGCCGTGTAGTCCTCCTCGATCGGCCCTCTCGTCGTGAGGATGGGGCTGCCGAGATGGTCGGGATGGTGATGCAGGACTCCCGTGCTCCAGTGGTACGACGCGAGCAGCGCTCCACCGCGATGCACGGAGTCGCGCACCCAGTGGAGATCGTCGCAGGCGGGTGACCTGTCCTGGGTCCAGAGATCGAGGTTCCCGGACTCGAAGCCGTCCAAGAAGACGAGCGGGCTCTCGCTCCCTCCTCGCCACTCGCGCAGGAGCTTGCCGTCGAGATCGCGCAAGCGCCAGGTCCACTGACGCTGGCCGTGGTCGTAGATCCCGATCCGCTCGCCGTCGGCGGTGTAGAGATACTCGGTCCTGCCGTTGCCGTGCGGGTCGTTGCGCCAGGACATCGTCCCGAGGCCCGACCAATCGAAGATCGTACCGCCACCCGGCGGCACGACTACGTTTCCTGCCGCGTCGTAGCTGGCGCTCGTCAGACGATTCGTCTTCTTGTCGACGGGAATGCGACGCGCATACCTCACCTGCCCGTCACGCTCGATGTCGACCAGATTGCCGAAGTCGTCGTACTCGTAGGTCTGCTTCTCGGTCGAGCCGAGGGTCATCCACTCGATCCGGTTCGCGCGGTCGTAGGCGTAGCGATTGGCGAACCAGCGCTTGACGTTGCCCGCACCGTCGTACTCGAAGTCGAAGACGGTGGCGGGCGGCGCCAATGGATCGGAGTTCAGTGCGATGTACCGGGGGCGACGCTGATCGTGCTCGTCGAGGCCGAGCCAGTAGACCCGGTCGTTGCCGTGGTGCACGGAGCGCAGCGATTGATTGCCCCAGTAGGTGATCTCCCTCGCCCACCCGGGCATCGACGTGAGGAAACCGTTCGTGTAGCGGCGGGGGACCGAGATCGGAGGCGCCGTCGCGCAGGGCCCGGCCCTCCTCGGGTACACGATCTCCGTGGGCTCCCCCAGGAGCGACCACTCCCAAGCCTGGGTGAAGGCCTGGAAACCGAAGGATCCCTCCATCGACGTGGTGCGCGTGGAGGTCCGACCTCCGAGGCCTCCGTAGGCGTAGTGCTCGGTGACGATCACCGTCTCGAGGCCGGCACCGACGCTCGACTCGTTGAAGCGCGTCGCCGTACGCAGTTTGCCGAGGCTCCACTGGACGGACCCGGGATCGTCAGACTCGGGATCGGGGGCGTTGACTGCCCAGTGGTCGTACTCGAGGAGCGGCACTTCCTCGATCTTGCTGGAAACCCAGCGGCGCTCCGACACCGCGACCAGGCGCTCGAACGGGTCGTAGTCGTAGACCAGATCGAACTCCTGCACGAGCGCCCTCGAACAGCCGGCGTTCGACTCGTGCACTCGACGGGCGTGCCCGCGCGCGTCGTAGTCGCAGTAGCGGGTCACGCCCGACTCGGGGTGGGTCTCCCGGGTCAGGAAGCCGCGGTTGTCGTAGCTGAACGTTCGTACCTGATCGTCGTTCGGGTTCGTCCCCGCCGGATGGACCCTCACGCTGACCAACCGGTCTCGACCGTCGTAGACGTAGCTCGTCGTGACCTCTCGTTCCCCGGTGCCGGACCGCTCGGAGACCGAGTGCAGGCGCCCGAAGCGGTCGTAGGTCTCGACGGTGTCGACCGCCTTCTCCGAGACCTGGTCGGGTGGGTCGCGCATCGCGAGGCGGACGCTTCGGGTGAGACGCTCGACCCCTTCGTAGTCCAGCTCGACGGCGTGAGCGGCGCCATCGGGCGGTGTGATCTTCCCCGCCCGGCCGAAGGCGTCGAAGTCCTGGTACTCGGTCGAGTGAGACGACGGCCCCCCCTCCGCCCACTCCGAGACACTCGTCGTCCAGCCGAGGGCGTTGTAGAGCGTCCGGCGGGTCGACCATTCGCCGCTGGGTAGCATCACGCGCTCGCGCGACAGCCGGCCCAGTCCGTCGAAGACGACCCGACTCTGGGCGAGGGCGATCCCGCCGAGTCCCGTCATCTTCGTGGTGGTGATCCGGGTCGGGGTGGTGCCTTCGGCGTCTCCGTAGTCGAGCTCGGTGCGGGCGCCCTGGTCCTCCTGCGGCTGGGCGCGGGTGATCCGGCCGAGCAGATCGTAGCGGTAGGTCGTCTCGAACCCGGAGCGGTCGCGACTCGCTTCGACCAGGCCGGTCGAGGCGTCGATATCGCGATCCGTTTCGAGATGCGGGGCATTCGGGTAGCGGCTCGTGGCGAGGACGCCGTCGTCCCAGGTGTGCACGAGCTCGTAGTCCGGAGCCCCGGTCACGGCCTGTCCACAGGCGTGGGCTGCCGGCGCGCTCTTCTCGAAGTCGCCACCGAAGAACTTCTCGCGCGCAGGATTGCCGAAGGCGTCCCGAGCTCGTACGGTCACGAGATCCGTGGTGGAGCGACTCCCGGCGGTCGTCGGCACACGGACGCGGGTCAGGAACCCGGTCTCTTCGTCCCAGCAGCGCAGCTGCTCGAACTGCCACGTATTGCCCGGCCCCTCCAGGCTGCGACGCAGGTCCCACATCTCGAGCAGCCACTCGTCGGTCTCCTCGGGAATCGTGATCGCGCCCGTGCACGTCTCGTCTCCCAGGACACCGCCGTCACAGTCGAGGCTTCCCGATCCCGGGTTGTAGTTCGTGAAGCTGACGCGACGGTTCTCCCCGGCGAAGTTGCCGGAGGTCTCCTGGCGTCGGAAGTGGCCAAGGCCGTCGTAGTCCGAGCGGCTCACCGCGAGCCAACGCTCTTCTTCGC
Source organism: uncultured Acidobacteriota bacterium (assembly GCA_963851415.1). Lineage (GTDB taxonomy): Bacteria > Acidobacteriota > Thermoanaerobaculia > Multivoradales > Multivoraceae > CAWKPF01. Next base: position 32,718 of record CAWKPF010000004.1, on the reverse strand, counting down.
CTACTCCCGGTCGCCGATGAAAGACCGTCTTCTCCCCCACGATTCTGGGGTTCCCGCGGATCGGACCGCTCGGGGTGCGGTTGTACTCGACGTAGTGGGAGCGCAGCGCCAGCGGCTGCCCCCCGGTCGACGTTCCTTCGTACTCCCGGCGCGAGAGCCGCAGACCTTCGCCATCGACGAGCGGTGGGCCGAGGGGGTAGCCGCCCGGAGATCCCTCGCTCGGGTAGTGGAAGAAATGGACCGTGTCGTTGCCCTCGGGATCCGTGACGCGACGCAGATATTCGCCTGCCGCTGGGTCGGCGCCGAACTCGGCCTGGATGTCGGGGGGCCGCTGAATGTTCGGCGTGTACTCCCATCGCCCCAGCTCCTCGCCACCCGCCAGGAACGCCGTCTTCGAGGCGAGGCCGGTCTGGAAGGCCATCGGGTTCTGGCGGATCGACCCCTCGGAGACCTTGTACTCGGTCCACGTGAAGGCATACCCGCCCAGGGTCGGCAAGGTGAGCCTCGTGAGCTCGCCGCCGATGTCCTGGTACGCCATCGAGAACGCCTGCTCGGTGAGGCACGCGCTCGAGGTGTCTCCCGACTGAGGCAGGACGACCGAGCACAGCGTCGGGTAGGGGCGGGACAGCGGCGCTACGTTCTGCTTGGGCAACGTGATCTGCCGGGTCGCATAGCGCAGGTCGTACACCGCTTGCCGACCGCCAAAGGCCGATAGGGTGACCTTCTCAATCCGGTAGCCCGATTCGGTCCGATCGTCGTCGACCACGTCCACTCGATGCGTGCGACCGTGACTGTCCGTCACCCTCCAGCCCGTCGCGTCGTAGGTGATGCGCATGAAGTTACCGAAGGGGTCACCCATCTCGGTCAGCCGACCGTCGTCGTCGAACAGCCGATACGTTCCGTCTGGAGACTCCACCCGCCGCGGCGAGGTCGCGGTATCGAGCCGCAGGAACGAGCCGTCCTGGGTGTACTGGACTCCGTTCGTTCCCATACCGCTCACGGGAGCGAAGAACCGCTTCGAACCGTCTCCCTCCCACAGAGCCCATCGGTTGGGGGTGTCGCCTGTTCCGGTCCCGTCCCTGAGCTCGCCGAACGACAACCGCCAACCGAGCCCCGCGTTCGAGCGTGGGTCGACGAACGCCTTCATGATCGGGTCTTGCTCGCCGTTGCCTTCTTGTTCGAAACGCCAGAGGTTCGAGTTGTAGGTCAGCACGAACCGGTAGCCGAAGCCGTCTCGAAGGGGGTACTCGATGCCCAGAGGGACGACCAGGGTAAGGCTGCCGTTGAACAGGTTGATGCTGTCGAGTTGATCGAACTCGTAGGCCGTCGGGGAGGACAGGCCTCGAGCGACTCGACCGTCGTCGCCGTCCTCGACCTGGGCTGAGACAGGAGAGACGGTGAGGGTCGCCACGACCAGGAGAAGAAGGGTCGGGAAGAGAGCGCGGGATCCAGTCATCACGCGTCGCCCTCGTACCGATAGCTCGCATGAGCCAGGGTGCGAAGATCGATGATCACGATCACGTCACCGGTCCGCGCCTGGCTCGCCGCTTCTCGGGTCGCGTCCGACGCTGCCGGCAAGGCATCGAAGCGCACTCGAGCGGTCCCGTCGGGGGAGCCGTCGTCGTCTCCCGAGCCGCCTTCATCGATGCGTCGCTTCCAGGCGCCGCCCGATGGGCGAACCACCAACAGGTCGAACCAGATCGAGTCGACGGCGATCCGGTCGTCGCTGGGCGTTCGTGCCTTCCCAGGGCTGAGCTCGCGAAGCGGCTCGTTCGGCGAAGCTGTCGCCACGCGGCCGCTCTCGAGCTCGACGGCGACCCAGAGGGAACGCCACGGCAGCTCCCGACCGACGTCGTACTCGACCGAACCGTCGCCGTCGTCGTCCGACAACTCTGCTTCGAAGGTGTCGAGACGCATGAAGGAGTTCTCGACCCGCTCGCGGGTCAGTCCGTGCAGGAGCACGCGGCCTTCCTCGGCGACACCGTCGATCAGAACACGCTCGTGGTCGAAGCGGATTTCGAGAGCAGGCTGTGCCGAAGCCTGAACAGGCAAGGCCGCCGCCACGGGAAGCAGCGCGGCAGCCAGCCACAGGAGGGAGTGGGCCATGGCAGACCTCCTACGACCAGATAGAAGAGGAAGAAGGGCTCGAACCTAGCAGAAGTCTCCGGAGGCTGCCGTGCAGGACGGACAGGTATCAGAAAAAGGCGAGAAAACCGATACAAAAAGTGCAGACTTTCGGGGAGATCGATCGACCAATCGGTGGGCGAGAAGATCGGTGAGTCGAACGACTCGCCCTTTGTCAAAGTGCCACTGTCAGCATCTGACAGGTCCCCGTTCGAAACTGGTCGTCGTTCACAACCCTGGGCCTGCTCGACACAGGTCCCTTCGAGAAGGAGTTCCCATGCCTGAAGCCACCTCGACTCTCGCCACGATCGCGATCGTCGCACTCTCGCTCGCGGCGACCCCGACCCGAGCCCAGCAGTACGCTGGCGACGTGACCGAGAACCGCTACAACCAGCGCGCTCTCCTCTCCCCCGCCAATCCCTACTCCCTGCGATTGGCCCTGAGCTGGTCGGGAGCTCCGGGGTGACTCGTTTCATCGCCGAGGTGCCAGTATTTCTCCAGGCGTCTGTTCCGAGAAACCGCTTGTTCCACACCGTGCGGAACACGTGAGTCCAGTGATCGGAGAAGCTGCCAACAGGATATCCCCCGATCTGAAGTACCTGACTACGGGGCCGCGAAGGTGTCGTCCGAGATAGAATCAACAGCATGGACTGGGCAGAGCACATCGCCGTCGATCCAGCGGTCCTCGTCGGGAAGCCGGTCGTCCGCGGGACGCGCCTGGCCGTTGACTTCATTCTCCGCCTCCTGGCCGACGGGTGGAGCGAAGACGACATCATCGAGAACTACCCGGTTCTGACGCGCGAGAACATCCGTGCCTGTCTCGCCTATTCAAGCGTCCGCCTAGGAGACGAGAAGGTCTACCCCGTCTCCACGTGAGGACTCTGTGCTTCTGTGCGCAGACGAGAACGTACCGGGGCTGTGCATCAACGCCGACAGCGTCGCCGGAGTCGTCCTGTTTCGTCTCCCAATGTCGACACCGGAATCGGTCGCGAAGCTCATGGCTGACATTCTGGAGTCGCGAGAGGACTGGGAGGGTCACTTCTCAGTGGTAGAGGAAGCCAGCGTGCGAATGAGGCCCTTGCCCACCAGCTGATCGTCGTAGGCCGAAGCGCCCATGGCCACCCGCACCTCCACTACCCACCCCTCCGCGTCGATTCCCTCCGCGAAGAGCTCCCCCCTTCGCGACGGCGTGCGGCTCGCATTGAACCACTCGACGGCCCTGGTGGAGCATAGAACTGCCGTGCAACCGACACTTCCTCGAACCGGGTATGTCGGCGCTCTGAATCGAACTCAACTACGTCACGAGCTGTGAGTAGGTAGCGGCCGGTCTCTTTGGAGACACGAGCAAACTCCACCGAGTCTGTCTGCGCGAGGGCCTCTCGCCCTCGATCCGAAACGAGCAAGAGGCCATCGTACGTGAAGCAGAAGTCGAGACCGCACCCGGGAAGGTCAAGGTGGGTCGGTGTGTATGTCGCTCCGAGGTGCGTGCCACAGTGGTCGCAGAAGAGGCCTGGATCAGCCTCAGAGAAGAAGTGGGCGCCACAGTCAGGAGCCGACATGCTGAAGTGTTGATTCATGGGGTGGCTAAATCCCGGGCCCTGTTTGAGCAGCTAACCAGGTTCGCCTGACAGGCGGCGCCCTGGGCAGGGCAGGCCATGCCCGTCTCCGTTGGTCATCCCACGAAACCGAGACATCCCTCCTCGTACTCGAACTCACCATCGGCTTCGCCCTGCTCGAGGAACTCTCTAACCCCGCGGTACTCAACATCTGCTGGTATGTCGACGGCCACGAGTCTTGGCAGTTCACTGAGTTCGGAGGAGCATCCCATCTCTCGCAGCTTTGCTCTGACTCGCGGCACCTCCTCCGCGTCAGCGAACCAGAGCCTGATGGTGCTGTGACCGGATGCTCGCGCAAGCGGTAGCTGTCAAGGACTTTGAGACAGTGTCCTCGTTCAATTAGTGAGCGTTGACGTCAGTGTTGGCCTCGTCCGGCCGAGGCTGATGGATGACTGCCAGGGCACCGAATCTCGCAACTACCAGCGAGGATCTGACTCCGACGTGCCAGTGAACGCTCCGGGCACCCGGAGCGGTTCGGGGCTCTCTCCGCCGGAGTCCAAGGGCGCTTGGCAAGGTACCAGACCTTTGGTCAGCCGGAGGTTTGGCGTCATAGCGCGCCACCAGCTTCGTGGTTGTCGGTCAACTTCTTTGGTTCCGGTGGCCCGAACTGCAATGCAAAACCTACGGATCGCCATCAATAACGAAGCGGATCTTCGCACCGTCTGGCAGATCAACCGTCTGGCGATAGACATCCTGCCGGAACTCGGTCAGCTCGAAGAGATCCGCAGCGTAGAGGTTCTCCACGGAGTAGTCGCCACCCAGGAAGAAGGGGCGCTTGGGCCCCAGTCTCTGCACCGGCAAGAGACGCTCGTACTCTCGCGTCCATGTAACCAGCAGCGAGTGTCCTGTCTGGTAGTTAGAATCTTCGATCATCAGGCGACACCATGATCTCAAGTCACCACTGCAGGTCTCCACGGCGCCTGTCTCCGCATCGAACCGCAGTACAGCTTCGGTCTCGTCGAGCACGAACGGCATTCCGAAGACGTCCAAGGCAAAGGGCCACCATGTCGTCTTCCACGACGCATAGGGACCTTCATCCATCAGCTTCTTGAACCCCAACAGGTCCGGGTACTCAGAATCACCAACCGGAAGAACCAAGAGAGCATCGTCGAACGCGGTGAACCCGTTTCTCTCGGCGAGAAGCCCGTAGAGACTCTCCGGCATTCGTAGCCAAGCTGCAGTTCTGGAAAGTGCCGTGCCAACCGCCGCGCTAGCGCCGGCAAGCAACTCAATACAGTTAGTGCTCATTGCTAGTCTGGTTCCACCCTAATTCGTATCTTCGTGCCATCCGGGAGGTCGCGGCATTGGTTGCCTATGCAAGCACCGGCCCCACGATTGTCCGAGGGGTCAATGTACCGCACACTCGCACCCCCACCTCCTTCTTGAGTCATCGCAGGTGGATACTCGTCGCGGTCGTACCCGGAACGAGTTGGCGTCTTTCGTAGTGCCTCGCGCCGTCTAGCAGGGCCGCCGCCGCGATTGACCGTGAGAACATCTGGATGACCTGCTGCCTGCGCGTCCTCGATATGCCTGGCAGATTGAGGGTATCTCACCATATCCACACTGACATCCACAGCGTCGCCACCGCCCCTAAAGAGCCTGCGTATCCACCCAGTGGCCCTCGCAGCGGCCGTACCGATTCTCGATGTGGCGAGCGCGGTGAGCGCGATGTCTTCGGGACCAGGCACTGCCATTGTCGCAATCGCCAAACCTGGCAACGCCCCCGCCCTCATCTCAGCGAAGGCCTGCTGCCTCTCGGCACCTCCCGCATTGAGCTGTGCTGAGTATCTGCTTGCATCCTCCGGCGCATAGAGATCGCTTCGCCCATCTGGATCGAACCGATTGACGGGGTTGTTGCGTGAATACGAGTACTTGTTCCACGTTTGGGGGACTGTAGATCTCGAGGAGTCCACCGGATCGACCGACACAAACCGGCCCCACACCGGCGAGTGGTACCTCGCGTGCATATAGTCGAGGTCGTCCTCCCAGGCATCGGAGGCACCTTCCTCGTATCGATCCCGCTCGTGGCCCGTGAAACGAAGCGACGACAGCGAGCCGAAGCCCTCCTCCTTATCGAGCTCTTCGCCGAACGCAAAGAAGGCGGTGTCATCCAGGTCGCCCTGCTGGTTCGTGGAGCCGATGGGGCTGCCCAGATGGTCAGGGTGGTGGTGGATGACTCCGGTCGACCAGTGGAAAGAGGCGAGGACAGTGCCGCCACGATGAACGTAGTCGCGGACCCAGACCAGATCGTCACAGCCTGGAGCACGCCCGGCGCTCCAGAGATCGAGGGTTCCCGCCTCGAAACCGTCGAAGAAGATGAGGGGCCCGTCAGCCCCGCCTTTCCACTCGCGCAGGAGCTTGCCCTCGAGGTCGCGAAGGCGCCAGGTCCACTCTCGGCTCGGGTGGTGGAAGATGCCGATTCGCTCGCCGTCGGCGGTGTAGAGATACTGAGAGATCTCCTCGCCGAGCTGGGTGCTTCTGGAGGTCAGGGTCCCGAGCGTTGACCAACTGAAACGGATTCCGCCGCCAGGCGGCGAGATCATGTTGCCCGCTTCGTCGTAGCTCGCGCTCGCGAGCCGATTCGTCTTTCTGTCTACAGGTAGTGAACGCGAATAGGTGCGTGTGCCCCGTCGCTCGATGTCGAAGAGGTTGCCGAAGTCGTCGTACAAGTAGGACTGTTCTTCGCCCGAGCCCAAAGTCATCCATGCGACTCGGTTGGCACCGTCGTAGCTGTAGAGATTCTCGTGCCACCGCTTCACGTTGCCGGCGCCGTCGTACTCGAACGCGAGCCCGGAGGACGGCTCTGTCTCTGGGTCGTCGTTGAGCGCGATGAAGGAGGGGCGCCGCTGATCGTGAGCGTCTTTCCCCTGCCAGTAGACGATCTCGTTCGTATGCTCGATCGAGCGCAGAGCCTGGTTGCCGTGGTAGGTGATCTCACGGGCCCAACCCGGCATGGCCGTGAGAAAACCGTTGCTGTAGGTCCGTGGAATGGAACGCAGGGGCGCGGTCGCACAGGGTCCGTCGCGGCGGGGGTAGATCTCCTCAGCCGGCTGGCCCAGCGGCGTCCAAACATAGCCCTGGAGGAACTGGTGATACCCGAAGGAACCACCGGTCTCCGTCGCCGATCAACTCGACAGCGTCAACCTGTTCAACGGCAGCCTTACCCTGGTCGTCCCTCTGGGCATCGAGTACCCCCTTCGAGACGGCTTCGGCTACCGGTTCGTGCTGACCTACAACTCGAACCTCTGGCGTTTCGAACAAGAAGGCAACGGCGAGCAAGACCCGATCATGAAGGCGTTCGTCGACCCCTGGAACGAGAGCTCAACCTGATCGACCCGCACAAGATCTGGACCTGGAAGCCAGCCTCACGACGACCCTATCGAGGGTACCCAAAACGACAGCTTCCCATGGGGCACCAGTACCGAGTGGAGCTCTACCCCCACGTGCCGGGTCCGTTCTCAGGAATTCTCCACAAGCACGGCAACGAGTTGGAGTTTCCCTCTGCGTTTCGGCAGTCGAGGCGTGATGGCCGCCCGAGAGGCATCGTCAAGATCGTGCAAGGAGACCTCACATGATTCGCAACGACAGTGAGTCCAACGAGGCGGTGGCCCGGCTCAAGGAAGAGAAGAAGCGACTCGAAAGCGTGCGCACTCAGCTGCGTGAGGAAGGACTCGACGCGAGCGAGATCGAGCGAGTCGTGGATCCTCTGGAGTCGTTTCACCTTCAACTGGCTGAAGAGGTCTCCTGCTATGAGCGACTCAAGCGGGGGGAGTTCAATGAGATCCGGAACTTCGAGGGGCTGGGGCAGCTGTTGATTGCCCTCCGAATCGCCCAGGGGCTTAGCCAGCGCGCTCTCGCGGAGCGTCTCGGAGTCCACGAGAGCCAAGTGTCTCGCGACGAGAGGAACGAGTACTTCAACATCACGCTGGCGCGAGCGAGCCGAATCGTCGAAGCGCTGGGAGTCGAGCTACGGACCGTTGTCGATCGGGTGAAGCCAGTCGCTGCATAGTGCGGCTCGACGTTCTCGTCTGCTTCGATCTCGCCCTCGTCGGTGCGGTCGCCATCGCAGTCCTGTGGGCCTTCGCGCCGAGCCTGGGAAACCAACGGGCGCCTGGCGGTCACGCCACCGGACCTGGAGGGCAGCGTCGTCTCGGTTCGACGATCGGTTCCTCCCCGCGGACTGCTTATCCACCGACCTTGAGGAGCGAGATCTTTGCCCGATTCTCGAGCAAGGTCTCCGACACCAGTGGCATCAGGGGCGATAGATCTGCCGGCGAGTTCGTCGCGGCGCGAACGATCACGACACTGAGCGGCAGGGTGTCGAGGTTCTGCTCGAACTCGAAACCGCGATCGGAAGTGAGCAGCGCATCGAACCCCGCGTTCGCTGCCACTTCAAGCCGCCGACCGTTCTCGAGAGCCCCCCACCTAATGGCCCGGACGTTTTCTACTTCGTGACCAGGAAGCTCGTGGGCCAACCTTCTCGGCAGCAACTCATCAAGCAGGAGTCGCACTACGAACGAGCACCTCAGCAGCCTCGTGAACGGCGGCGATCGCTTGGGCCCTGGACACTCCTGGGAAATCGTCCAGAAAGTCCTCCATCGTGCCTCCCGCCCCGAGATAGTCGAACAGATTCTTGACGGGCACACGGGTGCCAACGAACACGGGGGGTCCCGTGCATGATCTCAGGGTCGCAATGCACCACCGATACGGTGTCTTCTAGGCTACTCATCTCAGGAAGCCTAGCAGGGGCTCGACCGAGCATGGGCCAAGACCAGTAGGAGGAAGCCGTCTGATCAGGCCCCCATCCATCGCTCTTGACAATCCCTCTGCCGCAGGCCGCTGCGACCCGCGTAGGAGCGAGTATTGCCTCCGGCTCGATGCAAACCCGATTCTGACTCCAAACCACAACCATCCTGGCCGAACCCCACCAAAGTGGGATCGTCACGCTCCGCACTCCGGCTTCTTCAACACCCGCTCCAACATCTTGCGGGCCATCGCATCCTCGCTACCACCGAAGTTGATCTCGGTCTTCTTCTTCCAGACGATCCGGCCCCTCGTGTCGTAGCAAGTGATGAGCACCTTCTCGAACACCCGGTGGACATCGATCATCACCTCGACGACCGACTCAGAGGCCCGCCGTTTCGTCCGCAAGCGGGGTTCCAGCGTGTTCACGACGCCACCCAGGGCCGTGCTGGAGGCACAGGACTACCAATCGGCCAACCGCATCGCGAAGGAACGCTTTGGCAAGGGAATCTCCCGGCAGAGCTACGCTCTGCGCAAGAAGATTCTCGAAGTCGACGCCCTGGCCAGATCTGACGGCAGGATCAGGGAGGTGCACCCGGAGGTCTCTTTCGCTGCGCTCGCGGGGCGTCCGCTCGAGTACGCTAAGCGTGCTTGGAGTGGATTTCAGGAACGAAAGCGGTTACTCGCCTCTGCTGGTCTAGAGCTTCCAGAGGTTCTCGAGGGCGAGGCGGGTGGGATTCCGACGGATGATGTGCTCGACGCTGCAGTAGCACCCTGGTCCGCAAGACGGATTCTCGATGGCGACGAGAGCAGCCTGCCAGACCCGCCGGAACTCGATGAGCAGGGTTATCGCACTGCGATCTGGTTCTAGGCGTGATTGCTGTGTAGGTTGTTGAGGTAGCGGCTCGGAATCGATTGAGAGCAACCTCCCAAGACACTGGGCCAGTAGACCAACTTAGAACCGCACAACAAACCGGGCGCCTTTCCTCTTGCGCTTGTCGACTTCGATTGTCGCGCCCACGGACCCGAGCAGATCTCTGGCCAACGTGAGCCCCATTCCGGCCGCCTCATCGCGGGTGGTGAAATGTGGCTCGAACAACTGGCCGATGACCTCCTTCGAGATCAGCGGCCCCGTGTTTTCGATCGCGATCGCAGCGCCCTCGACCTTTGTCGAGATCACCCGCTGAGTGTTTCTTGGAGCCTGGGCAGCCCAGTAGCAGGCGTTGTCGAAGACGAGGGCAAGGGCGCTCCTGACCGTTGTTGGATCGGTCCGTACGACAAGCGGCCCATCGCCAGTTCTGATCCTGGCATCAATCTGGCCCTGAGCGAACACGCTTCTGAAACTGATCAGCACATCTCGTACGCACTCGTCGAGGACGACCTCGTCGGTTCGACGACGTGTCACCGCCAACGGGTCGATCTTCTCGACCCTCGTCCGCATCTCCCGCACCAACGTGCCTAGTCGGCTGCGACTCTCGGCTATGGTGTCTTCGACCTCCTCCGACAGGTCGGCATCCTCGAGCTCGTCGCCGAGATTCTCGAGCTCTGTCGACAACTGGCGCAGAGCCAGATCGAGCTGCTGCATCACGAGTCCTGCGATCTGGCCCTGCGCGGCCAGACCGGCATACTGCCGAATCGCTTCCTGCGACGCTTCTTGATGACGCGCCAGCGCGTCCCGTAGACGCGGACCGACTTCCGCCGCCAAGAGGGGCTTGTCGAGTCGTTCGACCAACGCCTCGATCTCCGAGTACGCCGATTCATCCACGTGCGGCAGCGCCCTGCTGTCGTTTCGCGGCCCAAGTCCAAGCAGCCGACGAGCCGAAGAACGGCGCGCCTCGAGATAGCCGAGCAGCTCCAAGACAACCTGCTGCAGGTGCTCGTAGGCTTCGTTGGCCACGAGACCTTCGCGATTGGTCTGGTCTTTGAGCCCCGGGTTTTCATCCGCCGTCAGGTGGATCCATCCCAGAATCTGGTTGTTGGACAGGCGGAGCGTCGGGTTGTTGACCCTCCTCCGATCGAGCCTCAACCAGTCGTTGTCCGGCTCGCCATAGGGGAGGATTCGGAAGCTGTCCCGGTAGAGACTGATGCCCGAATGGTCGCGGACCATCCGTCTAAAATCCCGCAGCCCCATAGAAAGACCCTTCTTCTCGAAGAAGAACTGCAACGCATCGCGATCCAGGTCCCATGCGTTGATACGGAACTCGAGTGGCCCGCAGGTCTTTTCTTCCTGTCGGGGCCAGACTACTGATCGCTCCCAGATCTCCTCGCTATCAGTGATGTCGGAGTAGCGAATCTCACAGACTCCGTCGGACCCGACTCTGCCTTCGAGCGAATACATTGCTCCCGCCGCGTCGAGACGGGGCGTGACCTCCTCTGGGACCCCATCGACGTCGAGGAAAATCCGAAACTCATCGTCGAGGCCGGGACCGATCAGTCGCTCGAGACCCAGTCTCAGCCGGTCAATCCGATCGTGGTTCCACTCATCCCGCAGGCGACTGATCTCCAAGGCCGTCCCGCTGTGCTTCGCGCGCTTGTCACGCTCGGTCTCGCGCCAGGGAATCTCGAGCTCGTCCAGGTAGCGATCACTCCGATCGAGCTCCTTCCAATCAAATTCAGCGGCGAGCTCGGTCTTTCCGCCGCCGTCCGACTTCGGACGATGAGGCGGTGGCCCAGCCTCTGGGCCGCAAACCGACCGACCCCTTTTGAGCCGAGGCGACGCCGGCCCGCGGGCGAACGCTCGCCTCCCAGCGAACCTGCCTCGCCCGATTCGGCCTTGAAGTCGGTGGCTGGCTCGAGCCATGGACCCAGCAACACCTCCTTGGGCATTCCGTGACCGTCATCAACAATCTCGAGGCTGGCCTGCTCCGGTCGATGGGGATTCCGGAACCGGATGTCGACGCGCCTGGCGTCAGCGTCAAAGCTGTTGCGCACGAGCTCAAGCACCGCAACGACTTCGCTGGAGATCAGCTCCGCTCCGATCGTGCGGATGAGGCGTGCCCGTGGCCGGATCTGCCCGGTCCCTGAGTCCAGGACCCTACCGGTCTTGCCGTCCCTAGCCACTGAGCCTCCTGCCCTCGGAATCTTATGGATGAACTCTCGCCGGACTGGCCCGACGACAAGCGTGGCTTATAGTACCGATTCAACAGCCTCGTGGCTCTACCTGCCCATGACCCGCTCCCCCCTCAAGGTTCTAGACCTATTCTCCGGCGCCGGAGGCATGGCCCTCGGCTTTGAAGCCGCAGGTTGTCGAGCAGCTGGGGCCGTGGAGATCGACTCACCTTCGGCTGAAACCTTCGCAAGGATGTTCGCGCGCGAAGACCCGAGGGTCTTCGGCGGTCCGCAGGAGGGGGACATGACCCTCCTCGAGCCCGCATCGCTGCTGGATCGGCTTGGCGATGAACCAGATCTGCTCGTGGGTGGACCTCCCTGCCAAGGATTTTCCCGCGTTGGACGCGCCAAACAGGCCAGCCTCCTCGCCGTCTCCGAACGAACGCTGCACGGCGGTGTTCGAGACCCGAGCCGAAACCTCCTGTACAAGACGTTTATTGCGGTCCTCGAGGAAGCGAAGCCTCTTGCTTTCGTAATGGAGAACGTTCCGGGCATGCGGGAGATCGTCGGCACCGACATCGCTGCCCGGATCGCACGCGAGGCTGCGCACTGCGGGTACAACGTGCGCTACTTTCTGCTGAACGCAGCCTGGTATGGGGTACCGCAGCAACGGTGGCGCATCTTCTTTGTCGGGCTTCGCCGGGATCTTGGGCCCGCTGCCGTCCCCGAGCCCCCGGCTCGAACCCACATCACCACTGATGAGATGGCGGGCGCCCAGCTCAAGAAACCCGAGGGAGTCACCATCCCTGAAGACCCGTGGATGCTTTGGGGCGACGGCATACCAGTGGTCCCGCAGCCTCAATCGGCCGTCACGACCAGGGAGGCCTTGGCCGACCTCCCGAAACTCACCTCACACCTTCAGGGAATCGAGGCAAGAGACGCCAAGCTGCCGCTGCGCCGGGAACCATCGGAGTGGGCTTCAGCACTTCGAACATGGCCTGGAAGAGCCGCGAGCGACACGGTTTCCGGGAACTGGTACCGCTTCAACCCGCGAGACTTCCCGATCTTTCGGAGGATGGCGCACGGCGACCGATACCCCGAGGCGCTGGTGATTGCCGAGGACCTCTTCCACGAACGCCTTGCCGAATTGAAGTGCGAAGGTCGCGCACCAACCCCGGGGGGGGAAGGCCTGGAAGAGGCTCCGCCGGGAGATCATGCCCCCTTACCGAAACGATGCCTTCCACGACAAGTGGCACAAGCTTGTCCCCTCCGAACCAGCATGGACCCTGACCGCGCACTTGTCTCGGGACACCTACTCACATATTCACTATCAGAGCTCCCAGGCTCGGACCATCACAATTCGTGAGGCCGCCCGGCTCCAGTCCTTTCCGGATTCCTTCGTGTTCTCGGGGAACTACGGCGACCAGTTTCGACAAATCGGTAACGCGGTTCCGCCGCTGCTCGCAAGGGCACTGGCGGAGAGTCTCCTTCACCAGCTCGAGCAGCTGGGACGCTCGGCGGCAGACCGCGAAGAGAGGCTGGCAAGAGTCGGGTCGTGAGCCTGTCGCGCTCGGAACAAATGTCCCGCATCCGGGGCAAGGACACAAAGCCAGAACAGCTGCTGCGCTCCGGGCTGTGGCAGCGAGGTCATCGCTACCGACTTCACCACAAGACTCCGGCCGGCCGGCCAGACCTCGTCTTCCCCGCCCGAAGCTCGCCGTCTTCGTGGACGGCTGCTTCTGGCATGGCTGCCCAGACCACTACGTGCGACCGAACAGCAGCACGGAGTTCTGGTCCAGGAAGCTGAGGGAGAACGTAGAACGCGACTATCGACAGACTCTCAAGCTCGAGCGTGAGGGCTGGGCGGTGTTGCGCTTCTGGGAGCACGAGATCTTCACTGATCTCGAACGCTGCATCCTGCGGATCGAACAGATTCTCGCCGCTGAAACCGTCGCAGATACCGCAGAGCCTCGCGTCATCGAAGCGGAGTCGCTGGATCCCGAGCAGCGGCTCGAGCGATGGACGCTGGTCGATCTGCGAGATCTCGACCATCCAATCGTCGAGGAGAGAATCCGAAGCACCGCGAAGTGGTGACTCGGGCAGCCCATCGCCTGCTGCGTCCCGCCCTCAAGCTGGCCTGGCTGCTACCACTCTCTCCTCGACCCGGTCTGCCACCTGCTCCAGAAGAAGACACAACTGGCTCTCGTCAAGCGCTTCCAGCACCACTGTCGTCAGTAGATACCCGAGCTCCTTGGCTGTCTCCCGAACGACAGCCTCGGGGCGATGCCCAACGGCAAGCACGAAAGCTGACAGAGCCGGGCGATACTGGCTGAAGGCTCGGCCGAAGAGGGCCTCGTAGACATCCTGAAAGCCGCTGAGCTTCAGCATGCGGTGCGTCAGGCCGTAGTCGCCACCCTCTCCCACGGTCAGCTCACTGGCCCACCAGAGCCGTGCAAACGTCTGGCGAACTCGATTGCCGACAAACCGCTCCGCCGAACGCAGGTTTCCACTGGGCTTCCACCGATGTGCTACCAGTTGCGGATAGCGCACGAGACCGAGCCACGCCCACAAGTTCCGGTCTGCGGCCTGTCTCCTCGACAGTGGAAGTACCTGGTGCAGTGGAACCGCGAAATGGCGATCCATGGTCGTATCGAACCGCTCGAAGCGGGAAAGCGTCTCCACCACCAACTCATCGAGCCCATCGAGATCGATGTCGCCTCTGACGACCTCGGTGTCGCTCTCGGAAATGGATACCAGCGATCGCGGGTCTTCCGCGGAGAGCACGTCGTCACCGATCGCCGTGAAGGCCACACCGTCCTCGATCCTTCGCAGATCAGCCAACGTTTCCTCCTTCCAGCTCCTTGACCAGGTAAGACGCGGCCCTGCCCACTTTGAGGTGCTTCTGTACCGCGGTTGCCAGCTCTCCCATGACCCCGGCGGCGTCCTTCGCACGCCAGGCTTCGAGCCATTCCTCCACCTGCTGTTCTTCGGTCTTGTGCTCGGAGCTGCGACCCAGTGAGCGCAGCAAATCCTGCCGCCAACCTTCCAAGTCCTCGAACTCGGTGGACTCTGCCGAAGTGATGGCTGTGACCGCCATACTCGTGAGGACCGGCTGCAGCACGGAGTGAGCCAGCGAATCGCGAATGCGAGCGGCTCGCCCCGTTCTCTGCGGAGCCTCGAGGGCACGGCGAAAGCCTTCGACGCCCTCATTGAGGTAGAGCCTGGGCTTCTCACTATTCCCCAGGTCGAGATGCCAGAGGCAGTCCTGTCTTTGCCTCAGTGCGGCGGGTGCATCGCCAGAACTGAAGTCCTTCCATTCCCCCTCGATTGCGCCACCCGGGATTGCAGCCCGATCGTCGAGGTAGATCGACCACCGTGGCGCCCAGGCGACCTTTTCACCGAATCGAGCGGCTAGACCGCTCCGCGGCTCGGTCTCGAGCCGGCGCACCGCCACACACTCCAGATGGACGACCCCACGGTGATCGGGCCGTTCCACAACGACCTCACCAATCCAGCCCGGCCCCTGGGGCTCGAGCTCTACTCCACACCGGATGCGGCCATCGCCTCCCCTGGAAACAGCTAGAAGGCGAAGAACGGACCTGGGATCCTCCCCATCGTGCACCACCGACTCGAGACTCTCGTTCGGATCCTTGACGGTCAGCCTCAGAGACGCGGTCCGCCAATTGCCAGAGGCCGAAAGCAGAATCTGGTGACGTGCCAGGTCTGCGTACTCATCGACGGCAACGAGGTCGCCGTCGAGCATTAGCGTGTCGATCACCGTCTCCAGTGCCGAGTCGGCGGCTCGATAGGGAAGGAAAGTCTGTTCAGGCATCGGGCAGCTCTCCCTTGGCGCCGTCAACTCTCAGCTGCACCGCTGCTCGGGTACCGATGCTGGGAAGCAGGTCCGAGCTGGTCTGGCCAGCAATCAGAACCTGCCCAACACTTCCCGGCAGCTCGATCCAGCCCACCCCATCTCGCACCTCCGCGCGAAGCGCTCCCTCCGCCTCGACGTCACTGATCGCATGAACGTCGTCACCACCACCGCCGTCGACCGCGTACTTGAGCCGGACTCGAACGTGCCACGGCTCGCCATCCGGCCTGACTCTCCGGCACTGAGCCTTGAACTTCCAGAGGCCTTGGTCCGGCCAGGCCTTCTCGTGGGTCACAGACAGGAATCTCGGATTGCCGCCGCCCCCAGAGTCTCCAAATCGCAGATGACTGAGGATCGCTTTGGGCAGCGCACCCCCCTTCTGCTCCGGAACCGAAACGAGCTTCCGAATCGCCGCCAGCACGTTGCCCTCGAATCGATCGAGCATCGCCTTGGCTCCGTGAACCTTGTAGAGCTGCTTGATGCTGCGAGTGTTATGAGTCCAGACATTGTGCTCGGGCGGCTCGGCTGAGCGAAGGAAGTGCTCGACTCGCTGAAACTCCTCGCCCGAGCCGCACGCCTCGCCGGCAACTACGACGGCCGAGAAAGGCCGCGCTCCGATCGAGAGATTACGCTTCCGCTCTCCGAGCACCACCATGCCCGGCCGGCGGAAGCGATAGATCCGGTCGCGAATCACCATCTGGTTCTCTGATTCCAACAGGGTGACGAGCACGGCAACACGCCCCTTGAGCGCCTCGTGCTTCCCTTCTTCGATTCGCTGCGGCACTTCGATCTCCACCCACTCCACGGCCGACTCTCCGGTCTCCAAGACATCGGTGATCTCGAGCCTCCCCGCGTCGAAGGACTGAATCAGCTCGATCAGAGGGCGGTAATCCGGGTTCTGGATGGGGTCAGCGTCGCGCGCGGCGATCACGTCGTCGTTGATCTCGTGACGCACCTCGATCTTCAAGGAGCCACGAACCATTGCCGGCCAGAATGACTCATGCGAAGCAGCGACGATCCGCTCAACGACCTCGGAGGCCTCTCGATCCTCGCCACCGGGCTCTGCGAATCCGACAATGACCGAGGAGAGGCCGGGCTGGGTCTCGGGCCGATCGCAGCAGGTCATCCCTGCGAAACGTCGCGCGTCCTCTCCCCAGATAGACTCGGCCCGTCGCTTGACCGTCTCCGCGTCCCGTGGGATCCCGAACCACCCATCACCGGTACATGCCCCATCATCCTCAGTCTCGTGGTACGGAAGAGACGTGCGGCCAATCAGCCTGAGACCATCCTTCTCGGGCGGCGGATTGAGCGGAACGGATGCGAAGAGCACCGTGTTGATGGACGAGTAAGCCCAGAGGACCGACTTCCCGAGACCAAAGCTGCCTCCGGCATCCTCTCCTTCTTTGTCGCTATAGAGCTCGTCGCGGACCAGGGCACAGAAACTGTTCTTCTCGTTGTCTGATCGTCGCCTCTCGGTTCCCTCGAGTCCCCTCGTTCCCCGGTCCTCGATCACGAGAATCCGTAGACGCAGATCAGCCTCCATCTCCTCGATCGCCTTGCGAATACTCCTTCCACCTCGATTCTCTGGAACCGCAAGCAGATTGTCCTGAAGACCGCCCCAACGCATTCCCTCGAGGAACCGGTCGAGGGCGGAGTTGTTGAGCTCGATCAGCCGAAACCGAATCTCTACCGCGGTCTCCGCGCTCTGACGTGCGTCGAGAGAGTTCTGGACGACCTCACGCACGAGTGTGTCCACCTCGCCCTCGAAGCTGTACTCGGCGGCACTTCCACCGGTTCTCTTCCCGCTAGGCGGCGCAGGGTCGAAGATCCATTCGGCGGGCATTTACTCCCCTGAGGTCAACACATCGTCGCCAGCAGCGACGTGGGATTGTTCCCTGTGCCCAGCCCCGAGGCTCCAGCGAGGGCGTGTTCCTGATTCTCGAGGTTGAAGCCGTGGCTCGCCACGGGGCAAAACCTCGGCTTGGTGAGTCTAAACTAGAAAAACTAGCTTTACAATATTCCAGACAGCGGCTAGTTTTGAGGAGGTAGCGAGGCACCACCGCGCCAGGCACAGAATCGAGTGGAAGAGGGCAACTCCAGAATTCCATGTCCAAGGCTCCGATCAAAGAAGGAAAGAGCCTCCCGGCTTCAGGGACGACGATTCTGGAGCCCGATCCGACCGGGATCCTGCGAGCCATCCAGAAGATCGGCTACACCGTGCACCAGGCACTTGCCGACATCGTGGACAACAGCATTGATGCCCAGGCCGAGAACGTCCTGATCGCCTTCGTCAGAACGAACAAGAAGCTCACCACGCTACTGGTCGTCGACGACGGACTGGGGATCACCCCCCGGCGCATCGACCGCGCCATGGGGTTCGGCAAGGTCCTCAAAACTTCAGGCACCGAGCTCGGCAAGTATGGTCTGGGCCTCAAGGCCGCGGCCTTCTCGCAAGCCGACTGCTTGACTGTGGCCTCCCGCTCCGCGCCCGGCAAGGCTGTTGGTCGGCGCTGGACCGCCGCAGGCGTGGAGAAGGGTTGGAGATGCGACAAGTTCAGTCGCCCCACCGCCCGCAAGGTGCTCGATTACCCCTACATCGATGTCGACCTCGCCCAACACGGCACCGTCATTCAGCTCGACGAACTCGATGAATTCCGCGTTGCGGCAAGCCACATCAAGGGCAAGACCCAGGAGCTGTTCTCCGACATTTCCCAGCACCTGGGTCTGCACTTCCACCGCTTCCTCGAGAACGGTCTTTCCATCCGTCTCGCAGTTCTCAACAACGACAAGAACGAGTGGGGTCCGCCGCAAGAGGTCATCCCCCTCGATCCATTTGGAGGGCCCACGGGATCACCCGGGTTTCCGAAGCGACAGACTCTAAGAATGGAAGGCCTCGGAACGTGAAGGCCACCTACCACATCCTCCAAAAGAACAGCAGGCACTCCAGCTATCGCCTCGGAGGCGGGCAGGTCGCCAACCGCCAGGGTTTCTACTTCTACCGCAACGACCGCCTGATCCAGGCCGGAGGCTGGTGTGGACTCCGAAACGACAGCGAACCCCACATGAGCCTCGCACGTGTGTCCATCGACATCCCTTCGCGACTGGACTCACAGTTCCATCTCGATGTCCAGAAGTCCTCCGTCGATCCGCCGCCTGGCTTTCGCAACACGATTCGGGAGAAGCCTACGTTCCAGACCTTCGTCAAGCGCGCAGAGGAAGTCTACAGAACAGCCACACAAGAGGCCCGTCGGCAAGTCGTTCCTGTACCAGGAAAGGGAGCACCGAAGAAAGCCGGTCAAGCGGTCAAGAAGCGACTGAGAACAGAGCACGTCGACCTCGATCCAATTGCCTTCGAGTGGCGCAGCATCCGTGCCAAGCGACTCTTCGAGTTGGACCGCGACCAAGGGCGCATCCTCCTGAACGAGCGCTATCAGAAGCGGCTGGCGCACAGCCAGCGTGCCCTCGGAGTCGTCCTTTCCCTAATCGCCTTCGAGTTCGGCGACGATCTTCGAATGACGCGACTCTCCAAGGATCGTGCGGCATTGCTCGACAAACAGGCGAGAGCCCTCGCCGACATTCTCGACTAGCGGTGAAGGACTGATGGCGCTCAGCGACTGGACACAGATTCAGTCCTACCTCGAGGGGAGCAACCCGGTGTCGGTAGCTCTGGCGGTCGCAGGAGATGCACGCATCGAGGTCGACCCGTCCGCCCCGGCGCTTCGATTCGTCGTGAAGGGGAACACCACGAAAGAACCGGCCCTCCCCGACCTGGCCCAGATCGACCTTTCTCTGTCCTCCAACGAGCTTCAGATGCGGGTCGCGAACCCCGACCTTTTCGAGAGCTTTCATCAACTGGTGTCGGAGATCGCGCTCCGGATCGACGCTGACCCCTCCTGCCCCATCGACGCGGTTCGCAAGACCATGGTGGAGTGGCGGGCACTCCTCGAGCAGAAAGCCGCCCTCCCCAGAGAGCTCGTTCTTGGATTGTCCGGGGAGCTCTGGTTTCTTGAAGCCCTGATACGTGCACGCGGCGAGGAAGCGATTGAGACCTGGACTGGACCGGGCCGTGAGTCTCATGATTTCCGATTTGGCGCGCTCGAGCTCGAAGTGAAGACAACCAGTGGCCAGAATCGCAACCACATCATTCACGGTATCAAGCAGCTTACGGCCAGCCCCAGTTCTGTTCTCCACCTCCTCTCCCTCCGCATGGGAGGAGCGAACGACGGCCGTACACTTGCCGAGAGGGTGGCTACGATTCGCCCTCTACTCACTGCCGGCAACGCCGCGGAGGGCTTCGAAACCAGGGTCGCAAGGGCCGTCCCCAGCATGTCGGCACTCGAGCGCAGTCGGGAGCGCCTGAGGCTTCTGGACGAGCCACGACTGATCGAGGCGTCTTCGCTCCTGAGGATCGACGAGGCCGTGCTCTCTCAGATCAATGGAGTCGGAACGATCAGCGACATCTCCTACCGACTCGACGTGACGGGAGAAGGATTGGCACCGGCCGACGACCGCTTCGCGGAAGAGCTCGTCTTTCTTCGGGAGACCTCGGTGAAATGACCATTCCGGACCCCGCCACTCTCCGCGCCGTGCTGACGGAGACGAATGTGCCACGCGCCCTCCGCCGGTTGATCGAAGACGCGGAGGACGTCTCCGGCGCCATCGAGCCGTTCAGCTGGAAAGAGGTTTTCGTGGGCCTCCAACAGGAACCGGCACCCTCGGGCAGTCTCCACCACGAGCTGCGGTCACGACTCGCCGCCTGGGACCACGCAGATCCCGACGCCGCCTGGACTCAGCGCACCGCCCGCTACAGCGACGAGCGTCGCCAGCTCATCCTCAAGAGACTCGACGTACCGTCCGATCTCCGAGACTACCTCGCACAGTACCTCCCGCCGTCTCGGCCGGAGGACCCGATCGTCGTCGCAGTGAGTCATGACGACTGGTACCCATCGGCCAACAACACCCAGGTTCACTGGGACAGCTACAAGACCTATCTCCGGGATGGAGGATGGCCGAGCGCCTCCATCGCTTCCCTCGATCAGACCACCGACGAGATACTCTCCCGGCTTGCGGACCCGCGAGCAACCCCCGAGAAGCGAACGGGCCTCGTCGTAGGTTACGTGCAGAGCGGAAAGACCGCGAACATCACAGGTCTGATTGCCAAGGCAGTCGACGAGGGGTACCGGCTCATCATTGTCATGTCGGGTACCACCAACCTTCTCCGAGCTCAGACCCAGCGGCGGATCGACAAGGAGCTGGTCGGCAAGAGGGCACTCATGCCGGATCATTCGTACAAGGACGATCCAGACTGGGCCGACTTCAACGACCTTCGGCCTGATCCCGAGGCGTCTGGCACTCCGAAGTGGCTCCGTTTCACGAACTACAGGGATGACTTCAAGCCCCAGAGCTACGCCGCACTTTCCGGACTCGCCGATCCGACCTCGATCTCGCTACTCGTCATCAAGAAGAACACAGCACCGCTGCGACGCGTGGTAAAGGCGGTCGATGACACCTCAGCGAAGAACGTTCCCACGCTCATCATCGACGACGAATCCGATCACGCTTCGATCGACACCAGCCGCGGAAGCAAGAGAAGGACGGCCATCAACCGTCGGATAGTCGAGCTCAAGCAGAAGCTCGACCGGGCTCAGTACATCGGCTACACCGCGACTCCCTTTGCGAACGTCTTCATCGACCCGGACAACGCCGAAGACCTCTTCCCGCGGGACTTCATCATCTCCCTGCCACGCCCCGAGGGTTACGTCGGGGCCGCGGCCTTCCACGACCTCGAGGGTGTGCCAGAGGGGCTCGATGAAGATCCCGCGGTCAGCAATGAGCGAGCCTTCGTTCGCGCCGTCACAGACTCGGATGACGAAGAGAGTCTCGCAGAGGCCATCGATTCCTTCGTCCTCAGCGGAGCACTGAAGTGTTTCCGTCACACCCAGGGCTACGGAAGCTTCAGGCATCACACGATGCTGGTGCATACATCGCACCTCACTGCTGAGCACAAGACCGTGGCAGACCGGGTCAGGTCGCTCTACGAGTTCGCGGACTACCGTGGCGGCATCCAGCGACTCTGGGACCTGTACACGCGCGACCACGGCCCCGTGACGGCAGCCAGAGACCCTGAGGCCCCTCGGCCTCAGTCCAAGGCCCAACTCACCTCGGCAGTGGGCCGATGCCTGGACCTGATCCACCGGAGCGGCGCCAACCCAGTCCTCATCGTCAACGCCTCGGACCTTGGAACCGAACCTGATTTCTCCATGCAACCGACTTGGCGGATCCTGGTGGGGGGCGCAAAGCTCTCACGCGGTTACACCGTCGAAGGTCTCACGGTCAGCTACTTCACGAAGACGCCTGGGGCCCAGGACACGCTCATGCAGATGGGCCGCTGGTTCGGCTTCCGCCAGTACTACGCTGACCTGGTCCGGCTCTACGTCTCCAGGTCGGAGACGCGGAGCGGCTCCGGCTACGACACACTGCTCGCCTTTGAGGCGGCCTGCAGGGACGAAGAAGCTTTCCGCGCCGAACTCGCCAGGTACGCCGAGGATGACCCGCCGATCAAGCCTTTCCAGGTACCACCCCTGGTTACCAGCCACCTTCCCACTCTGTCACCTACCGCACCGAACAAGATGTTCAATGCCAAGCTGAGGGTGAAGAACCTGGGTGAAACCTGGTCCATGCCCACCTGGCTTCCCGAACCCTCGGACTTCGAGAAGCTCCGTGCCAATCTCAATGCGATCAACCGGTTGCTCCCGAGTGAGCTGAAGGAGGGCTCTTTCCAGATGAAGAGCTCGGCCCGATCCGAGGTCACCTCCGTCTCCGCCTTCTGGGGATCAACGTCACTAGAGAGCCTCCTGAGGCTACTCAAAGACTTCCAGTGGACGCAGGACAAGACGCCGGTCTACTGGGAACAGCAATATTTGGAGGGCGGTACCGACGTCGATCCCAGGATCGAAGACGTCCTGGTTCTTCTTCCGCTCACCAAAGGGCGCACGAACACGACCCCTATTGGCAACATTCATCTTCCGGTCAGGGCCAGGGCCCGCAGCGCGACAGGCAGGGTCAAGGTCCTGGGTGAACCTCATCATCGCGATGTCGCGGAGTACATCGCGGAGAAGCTCCCTGCCAACGCGTCGAAGAACAAGCTCCTGAGACGACTGCGCAAGTCGGGACGGGCCGTCATCCTGGTCTACGCCACCGGCGCGAACCGGGATGAGGTTGCCGAAGTCGCCTCCGACCTCCGTCCACCGGCAGTTGGCTTCGAGCTCTTCTTCCCAGCCAATGGTCAGCCCCATCATGCGGTGTTCGAGGTCCTGCGGTCGGACTCGAGCCCGGTCGTCTCTACGTAGGTCCCACTCTCCCCGGCCGAGGCTCTCGAGTGGATCGAGCAGCTGGAGGCCTTCCCGTGCCAGGCTATCGAGCCCAGCCTCGTGACGATCGGAGCCGAGATCAGTCAGCGCTATCAGATCAGCTATTGGGACGGTGCCATTCTCGCCGCCGCAGAAGCCGGCGGAGCGAGTGTTGAGCGAGGATCAGAGTGATGGGCAGTTGTATGGCTCGGTGGTCGTCGTTAACCCGTTTCGGGGCGAGTGAGTTCCCGAGGCATGGGGGTTGCACCTCGGAACGCTGTCAGCCCTTGAGGTCCGCAGGCCTCGGTGCCGCGCGGGCTCACGAGCTTGGCGCTGGCACTTTCGACCTGTCCACTGACAAGGACTGTCAGCCCAGCGGACGAGACTCCATGTCGGGTATGGCTCTGCCTGCACCCGCGACACCCGACCGAGTCTCTCTCTTGTCCTGAGGATCCCGCCCCATGTTCATCCCGATCGGTCACGATCAGAACGAAGTTCGCCGTTTTCCTCTCGCCACCTTCTGTCTGATCTCTCTTTGCTTGATCGTCCACCTGGACAGCGCTCCGAAACGAGCCGGCTACGACCAGCAGCTCGAGACGATGGCGTACCGGATCTTCGGGCTCTACCAGAGCTGTCCGTCGATCGACTCGGAGGGGGAGGTGATCGGTCGCCTCGTGATCGCCGAGCGGTTCGAGCCGGCGGTCGCGTACGCCCGTGCTTTGGGAGAGGGCTCGCACTGCCGGTCGCGAGAGCGAGCCGAGGCGGAGCTCGCCGATCTCGTCGCTCGATTCAACGAGCACTTCCTCGACGGTCCCCTCGACCAGTTCACCTTCATCCCCGGAGCCGGGGAAGGCGCCTCGGACATGGTGTGGAGCGGCTTCGCCCACGCGAACTGGTGGCATCTCGGATTCAACATGCTCTTCCTGGTCTTGTTCGGGGTGCCGCTCGAGAACCGCTGGGGCCGACTGCCCTTCCTCTTCTTCTATCTGATCGCCCTGGTGGCGGCGGGCTCCGTGACGGCTGCCTTCACGTTCGGCCCTCGCTCGTTCATTCCTTCACTCGGCGCCTCCGGAGCCATCGCTGCAACGATGGGGGCGTTCCTCGTGCTGTTCGGTCGATCGAGACTGGCTCTGCTCTTCTGGCAATGGCCCTTTACCGGCTTCGTGTTCTGGCTGCCGGCCTGGATTCCGATCGTTCTGTGGATGTCGCGAGACCTATTCGGGGTCTACTCCGTGCACGTTCTGGGACGCGACAGCGGCATCGGCCACTGGGCCCACCTCGGCGGCATGGGTTTCCGGCTGCTCGTGGCGATCGCGCTCGTGCGAACGGGCCTGGACACCAAGCTCCGACAGGCGTATGGCGACGACATCGACGCACCCGAGTACAACGTGATCGAGAAGGCTCGACGCCACGAGGAGATCGGACAGCGCCAGGTGGCCTGGGAGCTGCTCACCGAAGCCCTGCGTCGCTGGCCGACCAACTTCGATCTCGCCCACGCGCTGTGGAGGCTCGAGAGGGGGCGAACGCGCGCACAGGAGATCAGTGAGCTCGTGCTCCCCGCTCTCGAGAGGGAGCTGCACGAGGGCGATGTGTATTCTGCGATTGAGCTGCTGGAAGATCTTCGCGCCTCGCTTCCCGACGGACTGCGACTGTCACCGGACCGCTTGGTCCGGTTCGCCGTCGCCATCGCGTCGGCCCGCGTCTGGGGCACGGTCGATATGCTGGCGAGAGAGATGGTGGAGCGGGCAGCAGAGCTCGAGCCGGCCGATCTGCTTCGGATGGCGCGACTGACGGCGACCTTCGACCGAGAGCTGGCAGGACACCTCGCGCGGGCCGCCTTGGCCAACGATCGAGTGATCGCGCCTTATCTGAGAAGCCGCTTGCAGGCACTCGATTCGCCGCCCGATACGCGAGCGGCGACGGGCTCCGAGCCGCTTCCGGTTTCGCACTTTCCGAGCCCCTTCGAGGCCGCGACGAGCTGACTTTCAGGGATGCCCGTTGCCACGGTGGCTATACTCTTGCGGCACTCTGAACAGCCTAGAAGAGACTCGACGTCTCCCGGGAGACCACAAGACTGCAGCACAGTTTCCTACCCCCTCGCGAGCTCGAGCGAGCTATCGAACTGCTCGCGGACCCCGAACAAGACTCGCAACTGAGAGGCCTCCGTCAGCTGTTGGTCTTCTGCGAGAAACTGCAGGATGAGCTCGGCGACGATGGCCCCAGCGCACTCGAGCCCGCCACGGACGCGCTACTTGCACTCGTAGGGAACGAGCGAGAAGCGGTCTCCCGTGCGGCAGTCGTCCTCGTTGCCTGGCTCCGTCCGCCCGCAGAGAAGGCTATGCCGGTACTGATCAGGGCGATCCAAGCCGGAGAGGGGAGTCGCTACAAGCCCAGCGACCAATGGGTGCGGATAGCTTCACTCGGAGCCTTTCCTCGAGCGTCGGCCGAGTCGGTGCCCTTGCTGCTGGAGATCCTCGAGCGCCGCCACGAGTACGGCGTCGTCGCGGCTCTTGGCCTGATCGGAGCACCTGCTGCGGAGGCGATTCCTGCTCTCCGAAGTGCGCGAGAGCGCTTCGAGTTCCAATTCAAGTCCGACAAGAAACAGTGGCAGCACAATGTCGACGACTCGATCCGCCGAATCGAGGCCGCCGTCGCACGGGAGCAAGACCCCTCCGAACCCACTTACGTCGAGGACCTCATCCGGAGAATGAGTGGCGAGGCCGACGAGCCGTGGGCAGGATCGAGTACGCGGTCGGCGTCGGGAAGGGCGCGAG
Organism: uncultured Acidobacteriota bacterium; assembly: GCA_963851415.1. Lineage (GTDB taxonomy): Bacteria > Acidobacteriota > Thermoanaerobaculia > Multivoradales > Multivoraceae > CAWKPF01. The sequence goes on along the minus strand of CAWKPF010000004.1, from coordinate 7,193 downwards.
CAGAGGCCCGCCGACTGACCGAACTTTCGCGACTACCCGAGATCGAACGGCCTCTTCAGACCAAGTTGAGAGCCGCTGCGTTTCGCGACGTGGTCTACGTCGCGGCTCGACTGGCCGAAAATGCCGAATCCCCGGAGGCTCTGGAGGTGCTTCGCACGCTCTTCGATCGTCCCCGGCTGCGCAAGGGCGACTGTCAGGCTCTCGCCCTCGAGGCCTACCTCATCGGCGCCGACGGCCGCAGGAGAGTGGCCGAATGGCTCGAGGAGGAGAAGCTGCGCGCAATCGACTGGGAGGTCCAGCACCTCTACAAGAAGGACCCTCAGCCAGAACTCTTCGTCCAGATCCTGAACGGAATACTGAATGCCTCCGCCATCCACCGCAACATAGCGATGATGAACCTCAAGGACCAGCCGTTTCCGGAAGGCACGCTTCCGCTGTGCGCGCTGCTCGACAACGAGGAGATGGGCTACCGAAAGGATGACGACTACATGACACGAGTATGGGTTCTCGAAGCGCTCGCCAAGTGTGCAGACGAAAGAGCAGTGCCCACGCTGCGCCGCGAGTTGCTCAAGTTCCGCAGGGAAACAAGGGCCAGCTGTCTCCCTATCCTGGAGCGGCTGGCGCCCCCTGAGGCCTACGAGGACGTGCTGGAGACGATGAAGAAACTGCCTCGGGAGATTCGTCGACATGGGCACGGGCCCGAGGGATTCCTACCCTACGTCGCCCATGGCTTCGGCTACTTCGCCGCCGCGGGCTTTGCAAGCCGAGAGGAAGTCATCCGTCTCTTGGACGAGTATCGAGTCGCACCCGTCTGGAACGCCCTGCAGCCCGAAGAGCGGCGCTATCTGGAAGTGCAGTTCGGGGTGTCAGGGCCTGTCGAGCAAGACCAACGGTGATCTCGGAGCCCTCTTTGGTACGACTGCTTCAGGATTGGGGCGACCGCTCCTGACAATTCGGTGGCTGGCTACGCTAGACCGGATTCCACTAGCTCAAGACCGAGCTCGCTGCTCAGCTTCGCGACGTCGATCGGGTAGCGGCAGTTGAGCTGAAGCAGGTATCCTGACTCGCGAGCGACGACTTCGACCGTGGCGTAGTTGTCTTCCTTTAGAGGGATCGAACCGATCTCGCACACTAGTCTTGCCTTGCCTCTGCAGAGAGTCCGCGCTCCCTCGAGCTCCTCGAGGTTCGAGGCTCGCAACACAGCGAACAAGCTGTATGACTTCGCCCGAAAGCGCCCTGCGCGGATCCGGCGATAGAACTCCAGTGCACCAGGATCGCCCTGCGAGATGTCGGTACTCGCGACCCACTCCGTCCTGAAAACTCTCCCCGAGCCGAACTCCAGGACGAAGCTCTTCATGAGGTCGAAGCCCTCCGCGACGCTTGGTTCTGAAAGCGGATAGCTGAAGCCTCGCGGGTTCCGATCACGAAGCTCGGAAGAGCCGAGGCGCAGTTTGACGCCGTTCTTGGGCTCGATTCGGTAGGACTTGCCCTCGTCCACGAACACGAAGGGGAATCGCCCCCAGGACTCGACTCTCTTGAAGAGGTCGTGCAATGCAGCGACGTTCTTCCGGCCGCCTCCCAACCCTCCTGGCTCGAAGCCGACGTTGACCCTTGGCTCACCAGTCAAAGAGAGCCTGAAACTGGCGGCCTGCCTGAGGTTCTGCTGGAATCCCCTCAGCTCGAAGATGGCCGTCCCGCCCAAGTGCCGCCACCGGCCAAGATGAGGCGCAAGAGCTTTCGAGAGGCGGTCGAACTCTGCTTCCAGCTCCTCTACGGTCTTCAGTCTGCCCTCGACCCTCACTCGACCAAGCCGAGCGCCGTCGGGAAGCTCAGGCAGGGCTGGATACGTCCTCTCGAAATAGAGATCGCCGTCGGCGATCTGAAACTCCTGCTTCCCGCCGGGAAAAGCTTTCTCGAGACACGCCTCCAGCTCCGGCAGGCTCATGGACCTCGACGATCTGTAGACGATGTTGTCCGCCATGTAGACCAACTACTACCTGCACCCACCCGGTTCCGTCAACCTCCGCAACTCCTCGAACCACCCCGTCACGGACCTAAGCCTCGTCGGCTTCGGATCCCCTTCTTCATGCCGCAGAGACACGACGAACCGCCGATTCTCTCCATGCTTTCCATCCGGTGAACGAGTCAGATCGGTGATACCGGGGTACTGCCCTCATCTGAGGCCCGTGACTCGATGAGTCGCCAGAAACCCCTCCGGAGAGATCCGCCACCCATGGATCCGAGGCGTCGTCTTATGGTAGTATGGCCTTACTATGGCAACAGTCAAGATGACATTCTCCCTGGACGAGCCAACGGCCAAGAGACTCAAGGCAACTGCGCAGCGACTCTCCCTGCCGCAGAGTCACGTGGTACGCGAGGCCATTCGCGACTATGCCGCCCGCGCCGACCGCCTGAGCGAGGAGGAGCGAAGTCGGCTTCTCGCTCTCTTCGACGATCTCGTTCCTCAGATCCACGGCAAAGACGCCGAGGACGTCGACGAGGAGATCCGCGCCGTCCGAGCCGCTCGCCGTGGCGGCGGACGAGCTTCGCAATCCGAGGAGCCTCTGAGTTGATTCTGGTCGACACCTCGGCCTTGATCGACTCTTTGACGGGTCCGCGGCGATCGGCCACCGTGCTTCGAGGATGGATCGAGCAGGGCGAACGACTCGCCCTCCCCACTCTCGTCGTGTACGAATGGCTGCGCGGGCCCCGACTCGAGAGCGAGCTCCGAGCACAGGCTGCGCTCTTCCCGCCCGAAACCTGGCTCAGCTTCGAGGTCGCGGAGGCTCGGCTGGCCGCTGAGCTGTACAAAACCCTGCCGCGAGCACGCGGGAGGGAGATCGACATCGCCATCGCTGCTCATGCGCGGGTCCGTGAAGCCAGTATCTGGACGCTCAACCCCGAGGACTTCGACGACATCCCAGGCGTGGCGCTCGCTTGAGCGCCGTCTAGGTCCAAGTGAGCCGCTCTGGCGAGCCGGACGCCCGCGGCTACCTGGCCTCGCTCTCAGATCAGCGCGAAAGCAAGGAGTTCCTGCGTCGGCCTACCAGACCGTCTTCACGATCGCCAATCGCTGAAGGTCCGCACCCCTGGTCACGAGCGAAATCCCCCCCGATTCTTGTTGAGCCATCTCCGCGCCGGCAGAAGCCACCTTGCGCGAGACGGCCTCTTCGATGGCGTCAGCTTCGCGCTGCGACAACCTTCTGCGATCGGAGAGCCACCACCCCACGCGTGGGTATCTCGCAGGATCAACGATCGTTCGGCTTCTCGGCGGTGTCGGCGAGCATCTCCCAATCCGGCAGGCCGACTGGATCGGTGGCGTGGTCGTAGCGCACCGCGCACTCGCGCAATTCGCTCAGGCTCTGCGTCGAGGGATCCTGGAAGGGGGAGATCTGGAGGACCGGGCGCCCACGATCCGTGATCACCAGCACCTCGCCGGTGCGCTCGACAAGGCGGAAGTACTCCAGAGCCTTGGCCTCGAGCTGGGTTTTCGATACGCGCACGACCATGGTCACAATACCCTAGCTGTTGCCGGCCAGCCGATGGCTGAACCGGCTGCCTACCCGAGCGCTCTGGTGTCCTCCGAACTCTTCTTCCTCATGACTAGCGCTAGCATATGTGAGCACAATTCTCGGGCACCTCAACAATGAAGATCTTCACCATCCGAGAGCTCCGTCAGCGAACCGAGAGCCTGGTCAAGGAGGCCGAACAAGGCGGTATCTCGATGGTCACGAAGCACGGGCGACCGGTCTTTGTGGCACTCCCCTTGTCGGATCAGCTGCTCGAAGGCGGGATCCACCAGGCCTTCGCCATCCATCTCTACGAGCAAGGCATCCTCAGCCTCGGGAAGGCCGCACGCGTCGCGGATGTCCCCGTCGAGCGGTTTCTGCAGCTCCTTGCTGCGGCTGGAGTCGATGCCGTGAGCTACCCGGCCGAGGAGTTGGAGGCAGAGCTGGGTCACCTTGGCTGACGCTGTCGTCTGCGACTCCGGCCCCCTGATCGCCTTCGCAAAGCTCGACCTACTCGGGCTTCTCGACTCGATGTTCGACAACGTCTGGATTCCGGCTGTCGTTCTCGAGGAATGTTGCCACGATCGTTCACTCCCAGGGGCTCGAAAGATCCTGGCGTTCAGCGACCGAGACGACGTGCATGTCGCAGTGATCGAGCCAGACCTCAAGCGGACGCTGGGGCCCACACTCGGTAGCTGGGAGCTCGCCGCGATCACTCTCGCACGAGAGCAAGCCGCCCTCCCACTGATCGACGACCGCCTCGCGCGCCGGGTGGCTCGAAAGGAGGGCGTTCGAGTTCTGGGTACTCTCGGTGTTCTCCTGCGAGCCAAACATCGCGGCTTTGTCGAAACTGTTCGGCCTCTGATCGACCAACTGGACGACTCGGGGTATCACCTCTCACAGGAGCTGAGGAGTGAGGTTCTCCGGCTCGCCGAAGAGTGAGCAGTGGCCTGTCGTCGATCAAGGCTTGGCAGCGGCCTGGAGAGCGACCTCGTCAGGAGCGCCGAAGCATCGGGCGCGGCCCGGTCACGAGTTCCGCTTCCGGTCAGTCGTGCGCTCGACCAGGAGCTTCTGCCGCACCGCCTCGCCTCGTCCCGAACCCCGCAACGCATCGATCGCATCACCGCGCACGTGGATCAACCGGATGACGTCGCCGCCATCCAACCAGACCAGGGCATCACCCTCCTGGATGCCGTGACGATAGCGGATCGACGCGGGGACAACTGTCTGCCCCTGGCTACCCACGACGGTGCGCATGGTGTCGGCTGTCATGATGGGATCCCGCAGGACATTTCCAGCGTCTCAAGACATCCCCATGCTATGCCAGTCGAGAATCGCTGGCTGCGACGATCAGGAGCCAGCATCGCCAATCTCACGGCCGTCTCTCTCAGAGCATCGCCACACGGCCACCGCGACACCGAGAACCCACGAGCTATGCCCTCTCATCACTTGAACTCTGCCTTTCCTCTGCTCTCCATCGCCTCCCTCACCCTCTGGTAGCTGGCCACGAAGCTCTCGCCTGCTGAGCTTCTCAAAGCAGCGCGCAGCAATCGGTAGCGGGCGAAGCTCGATCTCCTCGCCTCCGATGCCGACCAGAACCAGCTCCTCGTCGCCCTGCACTTCCCACTGGCCGCCATGGAGCTTCCGGACGGTCTCGCCGAAGTAGGCGGCGAAGAGGCCGTAGGTCTGCATGAGCATCGGCCCGCCCCCTTCGGGCCAACCCTCTTGGACCATTTCGTCTAGAGCCGCGAAGCTCGCTTCGTCATAGGCAAGGGTCTTGCCGAACGTGTTCTGCGCGGTGAGCACGTGTACCTCTGCCATCTTGGGAAGGTTGGCGAGTGCTGCTTCTTCCCGTTCGCCTTGTAGACGCTGCTGAGCCCGTTCGAGTCGAGGCAGAGCGGCTTCGACCTCGGGGAGCAGCTCGAGCTCGTTGATCTCCGCGACCGTGTCGGCGGCCATCATGGCCACGACGTCGTCATCGCCGACCAGTGCCCGACGAAGCAGCTCGACTCGCTGTGCCCGCTGCTCCCCTTCGTGCCCCTCGCTCATGAGGCGCACAAGGCTCGCTCGGACGACCTGATCAAGGTCCGGCCAGGCGGCAAGAAGTCGGTCGGCTTCTCCCCGCTCGAGAAGCGCATCGAACGGCCTCTTGACGTTCTCGAAGTCCTCGCACCGTGCGAGAACACCCATGAGGAGTTGAGTGACTCGCTCGTCCCTGAGGTCCTTCGTCGCCGCCACCGCCAGGTCGCGAAGGTCCTCGTCGTCCTCCGATGCCGCCTGTTCCAGAAGGCCAAGAAGCGCGCCTCGCACGAGAACCTCCTGATCGGCCAGCTCCCGAACGACTCTCTGTTTCGCGTTGAGCGACAACCGAGGCCAGGCGGAGATCACTTGGTCGAGCCCTCCGGGAACCGCCAGCAGCGCACCGGCGACCTGGCCCGCTTGTTCTTCGAAGCCGTCGTCAACGAGGGCTGCGGCCAGTCTCGGCCGGGAGCTCTCGTCGCGCATTCGCCGAAGTCCTCCCAAGGCGTTTCCTCGAACCGCGTCGACGTTCGAGTCGAGACAGGAGATCAGCAGATCGAGAATCTCGTCTTTCGCCTCCTCCGGTGGCGACTCTGCCACTTTCGCGAGCACCGAGCTCGCCGACTTCAGAAGCTGCGCCCTCTCTTGGGCCGCCTCCTTCGCCTCGTCGCTAGGCTCGTCTTCCTCGAGTGTCACCTGAAGGCCTTCCGAGAAGACCGAGCGCAGCCGAGGCAGGCCCCGACCTGGATCGAGCGTGACCAACGCCGCAAGGAGGTACTTCTTCAACAGACTCTCCGTGGCCGGATCCTCGAGCACGGCTTCGAGGCGCGACGCTGTCTCGGAGTTGCCCATTTCGCCGAGCGCTTGAATCACCGTCGCCTGCACATAGTCAGAGCGCGTCTTCAGCTGGCCCGTCACCTTCGCCGTCAGAGCGGGCAGAGCGTCGGGGCCGAGCGCAATGAAGCGATCGCGATACTCGGTGTCGTCCGCGAACAAGATCTGGAGAGGAGTCGGCGCATCCTGCCAGATCGATAGATACGCCTGGTCGACCTGCTTCACCATCGGATCTCTTCCGCGGCGGGCGAGGAACAGCGTGACCAGAGTCGCCACGAGGAGCAGGCCGGCCGCTGAGGTGAAAAGACGGTTCCCGGTGGTGTTGGACAGCAAGACTGCCAACCAGAAGAGGGCGAGCAGCAGGGCCAAAGGCTCGCGCCCTTTGAAGAAACGAACGGCCGATACGAGCATCAGGCCGAGGGCTAGGTAGGCGATGGGGCTGTTCATGGGCGCGTCGACCTCCTTGGCAGTCCAGGTTTCGTCTTCACTTGAGTAGACGGGTTCCTGCTCGCTTTCCTGTCACCTGCCGGGGAGCAGGGTCTTGACTGCAGGGGTCGCAAGGCCCGCCCCTGATCGAGAGGGCGCCCATTCGGCGAAGTCCGCCCGGTGGGCGCTGGGATCGCCGGGCGAAGCCAGCGGAAGCGCTGCCGCAAAGCGACAACGGAGGAACGGCGGGTGCACAGCGTAGGGCATGTCCGGAACAAGCGGATCCACCTCATCGAGGGGGCGCCAAGAGGCGACTTCAGAAGCTGAAAGAGATAGGGACTGGGAGAACGCTAGCAGCAGGTCTGTTGGGCGGCAATGTTATGCAGGGATGAAGAGGTGCACACG
>CAWKPF010000003.1:0-2731688 GCA_963851415.1 uncultured Acidobacteriota bacterium | reverse complement strand
TGGAGCCGCGTGTTGCTGGCCCGACTCGGGGCTCTCTTCGACGTCTTCCGTGACCTTGCGATACGTCGCGAAGGTGGAGCGAACGACTAGGTCCGCTGGCAGGGTCACTCGCGCGGTCAGGCCTATGGAGGAGGGGCCAAGGAACGCACGTTTGGGTACGAAGTCTTCCTCCTCCTCTTCGTCTTCCTCGGTTCCGGTCACTCTTCCGGTGCTCGCTAGATCTGGATCAGGGCTTTCGGTGAGCTCGAGTTCTTCTTGCTCGTCCTCATCGATCTCGAGGCCTGTGCGGGATTGTGGGAAAAGAACTCCTGTCAGGAACATGGCCAGGGGGCTTGCGGCGGATCTTCCCCGTGGTGATTTCCTCCGGGTCCTCGGGCAAGGGCCCGCGAAGCTCCAGCCGGAGGCTTCGAGTGAGCCGTTCACGAAACAGCGCTCGCGATGAATCTGCGGGGAACTCAGGACGGGACATGGTCTACGCCACCATGTCGGCGTCGAGCTGCTGGATGAAGCCGAGCTCGTCGTAGGTGGTTTCGACGGTCTGCGCCGAGACTGATCGCACTCTGCCGATTCGGTACCGAATCTCCCGCTCTCCCACCTTGAGCGTGAGCGTGCCTTCCTCGGGGTGGAATTGGCCTGACGGCAGTGTCTCGACGAGCTTCTCTGCAGCCTTGCGTCGCCGGGTGTAGATCTTCTGGATGGCTCGGCGGCACGCGTCGAGATCAGTCTTGAGTGGCGAGTCAGGGCAGGCCTCGGCCAAGGCTGGGAGATGCCGTTTCCAGTTCTTCGGTGCTACGGTCTTGGTGTTGTAGACCCATTGCAGGGATGGTTGAGGGCTTGCGCTTGATTCCGTGTCCTTCGAGGTGGCGAGCCAGTGCCTTGGCGTCGCGGTTGAATCTCTCGTAGAGCTGCACAATTGCCGTTCTCCAGTGAGAGGCGCTTCGACGCAACTTGGTTTGATCTGGAAAGAGCTCTTCCATGAGGGCGTCGAGGACGTCGCCGGAGCGCTTCTCGGGGAACGCTAGGAGTGCTCCAGCTCGAATGTCTGCGACCTTTACCTCGAGGCTGGATGTCTTTTTATCGGGTCTCAGGGAATCGTAGCCTTCCAGATGGCCGCAGAGATCAATGGCTTTGCCGTCCTTCGGCAGCAGTGCGTAACAGCCCGGTTCTTCGAAGAAAACAAGGATGGCTTTCGTGGCGCTGTCTCGAATTGTGGTTGGTCTGGTGCGAAGAAGTTGGGTAGCGAGTTGTTCCTCGTTTTCCGAGAGCCAGTCCTCCTGGGGCATTTCGTCGAGGGTTGGCTCTCGAATGTCGTCGAGGCGGGCGGCGGTGGTGTCTTCGGTCTGCGGTAGCGGTGCAGGCTGCCAGTGCCCCGAGAACGCCAGGCCGAGATCTCGTCTGGCTTTCTGGGTGTTCGTTTCGAGGTAGCGCGTCCGTCGTTCGCTGGCTTCGCGGGACTTGCTGGCCCATCTTGTCTCGAATGGGTAGAAGAGCCAGTGCTGTTCTTCCGCGAGGCCGGTGGCGGTGAGTTCGCGCATGAGTTCGCGGTTGCCCCACCCTGGCACGATCAGAGTCTCGACAGGCGCCTTGATGCGTAGTTCGCGAGCGGTGACGACTCGGAGCGCCTTCAATCGGTCACAACTGGGCAGCCGTTCCGCGAGCGCTCGAGCGGCGCGCGTCGAATGGGCGAGAAGAAAGGGCTGGCCATGTTGTTGTTCCAGGAGGTCGAGAAGTGCTGGCATCCTGGACGGCAGCGGCGTTTCAGGCTCGGCCAGCTTTGTGAGGACTTGATAGAGATCCTCGGCGGCTTGCTCGTAGCGCCGAACCTCGTCGCAATAGTTGCTAAGTCGCTTGATCTGGCTGCGGATCTCAGCCTCCTCGAGTTCGAGTGCGGGGAGAGTGAGTGATTTGAGTCGGCGGGAGAGGTGGCAGGCTCTCAGAGCGAGGGCGGAGAGGCCGCTGTCGCTTTCTTCTCGAATCCGTAGGCGCAACTGTGATTCTGCGCGGAGGAGGTCTTCGAGGAGGTGGTGCCGGCACGGCACCTCCCGCACCTCTGCAGTTCCGCGCACCAATTGGCGGATCATGAACCTGGTCAGGGGGCCCTCCGCACGGGCGCTTGCGGCCCTGACGTTGCGGGCCGGGGAGACATGGCGGCGACGGGCAAACCAGGGCTCGTACCCATTCCGCCCGAGGGCGCGAATGGTCTCGGCCTGATAGTCGGACGTCACGACCACGGGGTTGGGTGCGCCGCGGACATTCTTGAGCTCTTCAACGACGGCCTCGCCAGGCGGCCGTCGTCGTCCACCAGGACGTATTTGAAGGCGAAGCCCTCCTCTTCCAGGATGTCTCTGGCAACGAGGGCGTCGCCGCAGCACCAGAGCAGGGGTTCTGCGAGGTCGCTGCCTGGGAGGTCGTGTATTCGCCCGGCGCTGGTGAAGAACCGTGTTCCGATGAGTTGTGGAACCGTGTAACCAAGCGGGCGTATCAGCTGGGAGGCCTGGTCAAGATCGGTCTTTCTCGAGACAAGAAGCACGCGCGGGCGGACGCTATCGAGGTTCACTTTGAAGCCGACAAGATGACGCAGAGGAGTCGGGGTGTAGTTCTTCTGCCAGGCGGAGATCTCGCCCCCTCCCGAGAGAGTGTTGTGAGGCTTGGGCCTGCCTGATGGCTGTGGAAAGTTCCTCTCGAAGGAACACGACGCCATCTTTGGTGCGGATTCGGAAGCAGCCCATCTCGTTCTCGAAGCCATCGAACTTGGCACGAAGCCGGCCGGGTCGAAGACGCTGAGAATGATGTCTTCGCCGGGCTCCAGACTGCTCAGCACGTCGGCTTGAGCCTGGTCGCTCGTCCGGATGGACTCGATGGCCGCCATGAGGGCTGCCAGAAGCGCGACCGGGCCCTTCTCCGAGAGAACGATGTAGCGGTGTGCACCGGACTGCGCAATGTCCAACGCGGCTCCGATTGCGTATTCGAGGTGAGGAGATAGGCCACGCAGGACTCTGCCGTCCTCGAAAGCGAGATCCTCGATCTGGGGCCACTGTTTGAGAAAGCTCTGGAGTATTGGGGTCCAACGGCATTCGCCGGAAGCAAGACCGTATGCCTTTCGATGACGTGAATGTCGTCAACAAGCCCGAAATACCCAAGGGCGTCGTCGACGACGTCATGCTTGCGTACCAGGTAGCGCAGGGCGCCTCGAACGACACTTGCTTCCTCGCCGCGCTCGGCCTCGATCTCCTGGAGCCGCTCAATCATTCTCGAGACGCCTGGGAGGTAGGTGGTGCTTGTGGGTCGATTCAGGTGGTCGGCATACTCTGCCAGCGACTCTCCAACCTCTGGCTCGAGAGTCTTTGGCCCGTCAGCAAGCTGGTGCCAGAGCTCTTCTACGTGCTCGAGTTCTGCGGGGGCGAGATAGGTTCGTACCGCTTCCCAGCCCAGGAGTTCTCGAATCTGTGACTGTGTCGTGTGTTTCACCCAGTGGAGCGCTGGTGTCCTCCCTCTTGTGTTGATCAGCTCGGAGTCGGTGAGGAATGAGAGCGCTCGGTACGCCAGGCGAAAGACCTCTTGGTTGTCATACCCGTGGATCCGGAGCTGACTGCCAATCCAGATCCAGGCGAGAAGATGTGGTTCCGGCAGAGTGTTGCTCTTGCTGAGCAGCCGAAGATGATCGGCAGCCCTCTTGAGGAGCTCAGGAATGTCGGCCTGCGCAGCCGCCTTCTTGGGCTCGAGCTTCTTGAGCTTCGGTCGAAGGGCACGGATCTGGTCGTTGGTGGGGTACCACATAGAGTCTCTCTCGAGGGCGTTCTGGGCCCTCAGGCGATAGAAGGGGAGTTGGCGTCAATTCCGATAGCGGGATGGAGTGCGAGATGAGCAATCGCCGCCTCCCAGGCCCCGAGTTCGTTTCGTGACGGCGCGAGATTCAGTTCTCGGGCATGGGCCGCCTCGCTCAGCACCGACCACAGGAAGTGCACCTCCCGCGCCAGTTCCTCGTTCCCTTGGAGGTACTCCCGCAGGCAAAGCAGCTGTGCCCGCGTCGTCGCCTCGAGCATCTCGGGCTCCCGCTTGCGCCACAGCTCGTAGAGCAGACTCTCGAGTGCCTGGCGCTGGAGCAGGGCTGCGGCCCGGGTCCACGAGCGATGGTCAGGCCCCTTGGCCTGCTCGGCGAGGAGGCGGCTCTGCTCGAGCAGCTGGGTGGCGAGGTGCTGCGGGGCTTGAGTGGTGGGCTCGGTCATGGGGTGGCGGTCCGGATGTAGTCGACCAGGTGCTGCGGCGTCGTTGACGAAGCCGATCTCGACGGCGCTGGCGCCGCCGTGCGCTCCCTTGTTGCACGCCTGGGCGATGTCGGCGTAGCGCTTCTTCTTGCTGTTGAGCCTTCCGAGCACGTCGCCGGCGCGGTCGGCGTCGTCGAAGAGCGCCAGCGCGAGACGCTCGAGCAACTTGCCGTTGCGATCGAGCTGGTCTTCGATGTCCCTGTGCCGATCGCCCGCCTCGAGCCGACGCCGCCGATAGGTCTCATTGCACGCCGACTCGATCGCCAGCCGGCAGATGCCGGGGATGACGCGGTCGCGCACGTGGTGGGGGACGTGGTCGGAGAGGGCGAGGGCGCGGGCGTCGTCGAGGTGGCGCTCGGGTGGGGCGAGGCCGGGCTCGAGGGTGACTTTGGAGTTCGGGTCGCGGTGGACTTCCTGGATGGTGGCGTCGATGCGCAGGCGGCGCACGGCTTCGGGGAGGCGGTTGTCGTGGGTGAAGACGACGACCTGGCGGTGCTGGGCGACGGTCTCGAGGGTGCGGGCGAGGCCGTCGACGCGGGCGGGGTCCATGGCCTGGACCGGGTCGTCGATGAAGAGGAAGCGGAAGGGGCTCTCTTCCATGGTGGCGCGGGGGAGGAAGAGGCACAGGGCGAGGGCGTTGAGCTCGCCCTGGCTCATGACGGAGAGGGCGGCGCCGGGGGTGTCGTCGACGGTGATGTCGATGGCGACGTTGCGGGTGGTGGTCTTGCCTTTGAACTGGACGTCTTCGAGCTGGACGTTGCTGTGGGTGCGCAGCTGGTTCCAGTGCGACTGGACCTGGTCTTTGATCGGGGCGAAGCGCTCGTTGCGCAGGGTGGTGGCGGTTTCGCGCAGCCAGGCTTCGGCGGCTTTGAGCGCCTTGACGGTGGGCTTGGAGGCTTCGGCTTTGCGGGCGTTGGCGAGCCAGGGGGTGAGGCGGTCGGCGACGGGGCGCCAGGTGTCTTGGCGCTCGGTGTAGGTGGCCGTCGCTTGGGTGGTGATCTCGGCGGTGGCCTGGGCCAGGGGGGCGGCGTGGGCTTCCGCCTGGGCGAGGAGGTCGGGGAGGGCGGTGTCTTTGTTGGTGGCTGACGTGGCCCAGGCTTGCCAGGTCTGGTGGAGGTCGGTGAGTTGGGCGGCGTCGAGGAGTTGGCGGTCGAGGGCCGCTTGCAGGATGGAGGGCGGTGCGCCGGGGTGGGCGCGCAGGGCTCGCTCGGCGTTGGTGAGTCTTTGCCGGCTGGCGTTCACGGTGGCGGCTTGTTGTTCGAGCTGCTCGATCTCGGTGGCGGTGGTGGCGCGCCACTCGGCGGTGAGTTTGGACTCGGTGCCGCAGACGGGGCAGTCCTGGTCGGCGGCTCCGTCGGCGTGGGCCTCGTCGTAGTGCCCTGTGTCGTAGAAATCAGTTGCCTGGCGCAGGAGGGTGGCGAGGCGGTGGGCTTGCTCGGCGTCGGTGCCGGCGAGGCCTTCGGCTTCTTCGAGGGCTTCGCGCAGCTCGGCGGCCTGGGCGTTCACGGTTTCGGCGTCGGGCGCGGTGAGGGCGGCGAGTTGGCGCAGGAGCTCGAGGTCGCTGTCGTCTCCGAGGGGAGCGCTGCCGAGCACGGCGTCGACGTCGTCGAGCTTCCAGGTGCGTCCCTGCAGGGCCGCGAAGGCCTGGGTGGCTCGCTCGTCGGGCGGGTCGGCCTGGGTGAGCTCGTCGAGCATCGGGAGTAGAGAGTCGAGCTCTTTCTTCGCGGTCTTGGGCAGTGTCTCGAGGGCGAGGCGGGCGGCTTTGAGGCGCTCGGCGGCTTCGGGGAGATCTTGCAGGCCGAGCAGGGAGGAGAGGGCGTCGAAGAGCTTCGACGGGCCGTCCTCGAGCATGGAGGCGAGCTCGTTGTAGGAGAGGAAGGGGCGGAAGGTCGCGAGGGGGGTGTCCCAGCCGAGGTCGGTGACGCTCGCCAGGTCGCCGCTCGGGCAGGAGACCGAGGTCGCGAGGTGATCGAGGTCGGCGTCGGTGGGCCAGCGGCGGCGAATGACGGTGGGGCCCTTCTGGCCTTCGATGAGGAGCTTGGCTTCGAGGGCGGTCTCGCCGGGGAAGTGGAGGTTGCGCCAGCCGTCTTTCCAGTGCTTGCCCTTGCGCGAGCTCCAGCGCGGGTTGTCGCCGGTGAGGAGGAGCTCGAGCCCTTCGGCGAAGCTCGACTTGCCGGAGCCGTTGCGGCCCACGATCAGGGTGAGGCCGGGGCCGGGGGTGAGCGAGAGGGTGGCCTTCTCGCCGATGCCGCGGAAGCCCTGAACGGAGATCTGTTCGACGTAGGCGACGGCGGGGTCGGCGTCTTCGTCGGAGGTGGCGGGCTCGGGGCGCTCGAGGGTGGCGCTGCCTAGATCGGTGAGGGCGCCCTCGAGCTCGTTGAGGAGGGCGGCGAGGAGGAGATCGCGGGTGGGGTCGTCGAGCTTCGGGTCGGCGTCGGCGCGGTTCAGGACTTCGTCGACGAGTCGATCGACGTGTCCTTCGTCTCTGCTGTTCCCCATTGGGGTCAAAACCCTCCCCCAGGTGGCGCGTCAGCGCGCGAACGACCGAGTGTAACTTAGATTTCTCTTTTTCATCTTATCCCGACAGGTGAGAGAGGTAGTTGACGTCTTGGAGAGGTAGAAAGCAGGGAAAGGAACTCGTGTGGAGACAATGAGACCGTACGTACGCAGGTTGATACAGTACGTACGCATGAAGACGCCACTCACACCGACCGAGCTGCGGGCGAATCTCTACAAGGTGCTCGATGAAGTTGCACAGACGGGAGTGCCGCGGGAGGTGAAGCGCGGCGATCAGATCCTGCTGATCCTGCCTGCGACTCCCCTCGAGCGGAATCTCGACAAGCTCCCGAAGAGGGATGTCTTTGACTGTTCGATTGATGAGCTGATCTACGGGATCTGGGAGCACGACCCGGAGTCGGGGCTGTGAAGGCGTTCCTCGACACGCACGTGGCGGTGCTTCTCTACTCGGGTCGAGTCGGTGATCTGGGCGTGCGCTCGCGGGACCTGCTGGATCGAAGTGCCCTCTTCGTGTCGCCCTTCGTTCGGCTCGAGCTCCGAGTGCTCACCGAGATCGGGCGGCTCAAGCAGGATGCTGACTCCGTTCTTGGAGCTCTCGGGGCGGAGGTCGGGCTTGCCGTGTCGCACGAGTCGGTCGCCGATGTCGTTGCGAAGAGCCTGGAGCTGAGCTGGACGCGGGACACCATCGACCGGTTGCTGGTGGCGACGGCCATGCTCCATGGAGCGCCGCTGGTGACCCGGGACCGGCGGATTCGGGAGAACTTTGCCGAAGCGGTGTGGTGAGCCCCAGCTCTTCGGGAGTGCGCCGCGCTCCCTGGGGAGGATCGCTGCCCCCTCGACGTACTGCTCGAGGTGGGAGTACCTTAGGCGCTGGCGCACGAGGATTCCGCGCGGTTGATCGTGGCGATCCGGTGCCTGCTCCGGCGCCCGAAGGGCACGGCCCTGGGTGGGGATCCGGAGGCTGACAACGAGGCTCTGCGGCCGGCGGTGACGCAGCTGGCTCTGGCGGTGTGGAATTCGATTCCTGGGCGTCGTCTGATCAGGTGGGTTCCGGTTAACTGTACGGGGCCTACTCGTTCGAGTCCCGAGTCAAGAGCCTGAGCAGGGTGGGGTGCAGGAAGAGCTTCTCACGCCCCGACTTTCGCTCCTCGAGCACTCCGATGCCGCTCAGGGCATGCAGGTACCGCGAGGCGGCCTGGCGGCCAGCGATTCCCCTGTCGACCACGTTCGCGATGCGACAGTACGGCTGCTCGAAGATGACGTCGATGAGCTCCCGGCTGTAGATCTTCGGCAGCTCCTGGCGAACGTGATTGGCTGTGTGCAGCGAGAGCTCTCGGATGGCCTCGATCTTCGCGGTGGTCCAGAGGGCGGTCTCTTCGACTCCCGCCAGCATGTAGAGCAGCCACGGTTCCCAGTCATGGTGACTGGTCACGCGGCGAAGCAGTCGGTAGTGGTCGGGCTTGTTGGCGATGATGTAGCGGCTCAGATATAGGATGGGGAGGGGGAGGAGCTCTCGCTCGACGAGGAAGAGGATGTTGAGCACGCGGCCGGTGCGCCCGTTGCCGTCTGTGAACGGGTGAATGGCCTCGAATTGGATATGTCGTCGAGGGCGACACGTCGAGAGGATGTGTCGCGTTTTCCTCTTTTCTGCGACACATTCCCTTCTGCCTGGCCCGTCAGCAGGGGGTTTCTGAAGGGTCTGGCCCGGCCGGTGGAATATCGGAGTGAGGCCCCGGCCTCGCTCGTCTCCTTGCCCGTGAAGGGTGTGGTCGCGCGGCCAACGGTCCACTCCATGCGACGAGGGGCGGAGCGCTGCACTTTTTGACGCTTCGCGCGCTCGCGCCGGAGCTTCTCCGGCCTTCGTCGGCCAGGGCAACTTCGAGAGCGCTATGGAGCTCGGCGAGCAGGAGGTCGCGGGTGGAGTCGGCGAGCCTGGTGTCGGCATCTTGATCTCGGCCCTAATGGTGTGCTTCGCGGGCGCTAGTGCCGGGCCGCCCTAGAATCAGGCCGAGAACACCGCCGCAACAGCCGTTTCCGACCAGATAGCAGCCACTCGCCCGGCGGCGAATGGAGATGAATGACTTGGCAGAGGACAGCCCATTTCTAGCGGTGCCTGAGCGCGAGTGGATCGGGCGGGTGATTGACCGATGTTACAGAGTTCTGTATTTTACGTAATTATGGAATCTACGATCAGCGCCACGGAATTGGCGCGCAAACTGGGCGATGTGCTGGGTCGCATTCGCTATCGTGGAGAGTCGTTCGTGGTGGAGCGCAACGGCGAGCCCGTCGCCCGCCTCGGCCCACTGGCGGCCGGAACGGCGGGAAGTGCGATCGAGGGCCTGCGAGCCTGGCGCGAAGCCTCGCCGAGCGATCCGGGGCTGGCGGACGACCTGGAACGGGTGAACCGCGCCGACCAGCCGCCGCAGAACCCGTGGGACCCGGAGTGAGCACCGATTCGTCTCCTGGCCTGGTGCTCGACACGAGTGCGCTGATCGCTCTCGAAAGATCGAGCGCGGACCTTGGGGAGGCGCTGGGAGAGCGTGCCTCCAAACCCGCAGTGGTACCGGCGATTGTCTTCACCGAACTGCTGGTGGGTGTGCGACTGGCCGATTCGGAGTCGCGGGCCGCGAGTCGGTTGGCGCGCATCGAGGCCATGGTGTCGCGGTGCCCGGTGGTGGAGTTCAGTCGTGAAATTGCGCACGTCTGGGCTGACCTCTTCGCGCAGCTGAGCCGACGGGGAGGCTTGATCCCCGCGAATGACCTGGCTGTGGCGGCGACGGCCATGCATCTGGGCTTCGCGGTCCTGATTGGGCCCGAGGACGAGGCGCACTTCCGCCGCGTCGAGGGGCTGCCGTGCCAGTTGCTCCGGAGTCCGCTCGAGAGTCCCGAGGGCTAGCCGCAGCGCTGCGGAGTCGAGTCGGGTGACCGCTCGAAGCTGGAGGCTCCGTCTGTCAGAGTAGAGGCTCAGATGGCAGACGGTGCGGCTGGGAGACCTGCTCTGCCGAAAACGGGAGAGACGCCATGGCGCACGACCTTGACATGGATCCAGACGGACCAGAGCCGCTCGAGACCCTGCCCGAGGCGATCGAAGCCGAGGTCGAGGCCAATCTCGCTCGCTTCGCCTGCGGCATCCACGTCGAGCTCGAGGATGTGGAGCCTGCGATCTGGCGGCGCTTCCTGCTGCCGGCGAATGCCACCTTCTTCGAGCTGCACTGCGCCATTCAAAACGCGATGGGCTGGACGGGTTCGCATCTCCACTCGTTCGAGTGCTGGGATCCGGTGGAGGGTTTCCTGGAGATCGGGATTCCTCCCGGCGACGAGGAGGACGACTTCCTGACTCAGGAGGTCGCTTCCGGTTTCGAAGTACTGGTCGGCAACTTCCTGACCCCGGCCTCGCCACGGTGCCACTACGAGTACGACTTCGGCGACGGTTGGCGTCACCGGGTCGAGGTGGAGGCGTGGGTGCCGGTAGATGCCGAGCAAAGCTACCCGGTGATGGTCGATGGCGAGCGCGCGTGTCCGCCCGAGGACTGCGGAGGCCCGCCGGGCTATGCGAGCTTTCTCCAGGCGATCGGCGATCCGAAGCACGAGGAGCATGAGTCGATGCTCGAGTGGGTCGGTGGGGCGTTCGATCCTGAGGCGTTCTCGGTGGGCGCCGTCACCTTCGAGGATCCTGAAGAGCGTGTGAGGTTGATGACCCTCCGGCGGCACCCGTGATTCGGAAGCTCGAGGATCTGCCGAAGCGCGATGTCTTGAACTGCTCTATGGATGAGCTGATCGATGAATCTCGGGAGTGATCGGAGAAGCTCTGATCGGAGTCGGCCTCCAGCGAGGATTCGTCAGACAGCTTGCATTGGGGCGGCCATGGCTCTGCTTGCCCTGATGGGCTGCGACTCTCGCGAGCCTCTGGACCCGAACACGGCCGCGAGCGGTGGGGTGCGCAGCGCCAACGACCTGGCCACCGACGTGGTGCGCTACGAGCTCACTCTCGAGGTGTTTCCCGAGCGGGAGTCGATCGCGGGCGAGGGGGTGGCGGTGATCCGGGCGCTGGAGCCCATCGAGACGGTCGAGCTTCGGCTCGACACCCGCTTCGCGGTGGGGCCGGTGCGGGTCAACGGGCAGGAGACCACGTTCGAGCACGCGGGGGGCGTGCTCGCGGTGGCGTTGCCGCGGCCGCTCGCCCCCGGCGACGAGGCCTCGGTGGCGGTGCGCTACGAGGGCCGGCCCCACGTGGCCGAGCGGGCGCCCTGGGACGGGGGGTTCGTGTGGAGCCGCACGCCCGAGGGCGATCGGCCGTGGATCGCGACGGCGGTGCAGGGGAGCGGGTGTGATCTCTGGTGGCCGTGCAAGGACCACTTCGCCGACAAGCCCGAGAGCATGGACCTGCACGTCACGGTGCCGGAGGGACTGAGCGTGGCCATGAACGGGGTGCTCCAGTCGATCGAGCCGCTGCCAGACGGGCGCCGGGTCTTTCACTGGCACCTCGGGGTGCCGATCAGCGACTACAACGTGTCGCTCAACGTCGGGCCGTTCGAGCGCATCGAGACGTCGTACGAAGCCGTCAACGGCGCTCGGGTCCCGATCGAGTTCTGGGTGCTCGAGCCGCACGCCGACGACGCGCGGGCGCTCCTCGAGGAGGAGCTGCGCGACGAGCTGGAGTGGTTCGAGTGGAGGCTCGGTCCCTATCCCTGGGGGGGCGAGAAGCTGGGCTTCGTGGAGACGCCCCACCTCGGGATGGAGCACCAGACGATCAATGCCTACGGCAACGAGTTCAAGCGCGACCCGCACGCCTACGACTGGCTGCTGCATCACGAGCTGACGCACGAGTGGTTCGGCAACCTGATGACTCATGAGCGCTCGAACCATGCGTGGCTGCACGAGGGGTTCGGCATGTACATGCAGCTCGCCTACTCGCTCGATCGCCACGGGGAGGCGGCCTATCATCACCGCCTCTACGAGGCCTACCTGGGGCTCGAGAACTGCGCGCCCGTGGTGCCCGAGGGCGACGTGACGTCGGACGAGGCCTTCATCGGCGACATCTATGGCAAGGGCGCCTGGTTCCTGCACACGCTGCGCTGGCGGATCGGGGAGGAGCCCTTCTGGCGCGCGACGCGTCGGCTGCTCTACGACACGGCGGAGCCCTGGGATCTGGAGTACCCGATCGAGCCGATCTACCGCTCGACGGATGACTTCGAGCAGATCGTCTTCGAGGAGTCGGGGCGCGACGTGGGTTGGATGTTCGACGTCTACCTGCGCGCGGCGGAGCTGCCCACGCTGCTCGAGCGTCGCGTCGAGGGTGGGCTGCAGCTCGAGTGGCAGGTGCCGGGAGAGCGCGACTTCCCGATGCCCGTGCCGGTGCGCGTGGACGGCACGATGCATGGGGTGGAGATGCCCGAGGGCGAGGGGTTCCTCCCGATCGCAGCGGAGGCGCGAGTGATCGTCGACCCGGAGATGAAGGTCTTGCGGTTGCTCCCGATCATCGGGACGTGCGAGGAGATCGAGGCCGAGGGCGAATCCGAGCGCTGAGCCGGGCGCTCGCGCCGATCGGTCGGGCTCGAGGAAGGAGAGATCCGGAGCGGCGACTGTCACTCCCTGACACCCGTGCGCCCGAGAGTCGGGTGCATGGACAGGAAGCATGCAAAAGAAGCATGGACAGGAAACAGATCTCGCCCAGGAGAAAGCAGGCATGAACGGCTTCAAGATGGTGATGGTGCTCGGGCTCGGCATGATCGCGTTCGCGGTGCAGTTGGCGATCGCCGAGGTGCCGATGGCGCAATGGTTCGGCTACTCCTTGTTCGGTAACGTGCTCACGATGGTGGGGTACAGTCTCGCGCGAGACGTCGAGAAGTTGCAGGAGCAGGAAGCACAGGACGATGCCGAAAGACGCGGAGACCCGGGACGGGGAGACAGAGCGTCCTGACGGCGAGGGCGTCGAGGCGGACCGCATCGATGTGGTGGGCGCTGCGATCGTGCTCGGCTCCCGCTGCCTGGCCGCTCTGCGCAGCGCGAACATGGCGCTGCCGTTGCAGTGGGAGTTTCCGGGCGGCAAGGTGGCCGAGGGAGAGTCTCCCGAAGACGCTCTGGTGCGCGAGATCGCGGAAGAGCTCGGCCTCGAGATTCGCGTCGGCGAATGGCTGGCCGAGGGGCGCGACGACCGGGGCGAGCCCGCGGTCGTGCTGCAGGTCTACCGGGCCGAGCTGGTGGGAGGCGCACTCCATCTCGACGAGCACCGAGAGATCCGTTGGGTCGATGCCGAAGAGCTCGACGACCTCGACTGGGCGGTGGCCGACCTGCCGGCGGTGGAGGCGGTGCGAGGGCTCTTGCGCTCCCGTTCGTGAGACGACCTCGCGATCGGTGCCTGAGCTTTGAATCCTCGTTAAAGGCGGAACCGAAAATTTAGTTGGCGGGCGGTACGCTCTTGTCTATACTGGGGTCAAGCCGTGTAGAGCTATGCTCATATTGCCTTGTTGCGGATCTCCGTGAGTTCCGATTCCTTGTTTTCCTAGCCGGGGGTTTCGACTCTCTATGCCCTTGTTCCTTCTTCTCCTTCTTGTCCTCGTCGACGAAGACGCCTGGACGCTTCGCCGAGTCGAGGGACGAGAGGCGCTGGCGGCAGGCGCCGCGGTGCGGATCGAGAATCCGCACGGCACGGTGCGCACGCGCCCCGGCAACGAAGGCGAGGTGGTGATGCTCGCCAACGTGCAGGAGCACGCCGGCGCCGCCGAGGCTCGGGTGCGCACCGAGACCACATCAGCCGGCTTCCGCCTCTGGGTCGAGCTCGAAGGGGCGAAGACACCGCACCCTCAGGTCGATGTGTCGCTGCGCATCCCTCCCGGAGCGCGACTCGACATCTCCACGGCGGACGGCCTGATCGAAGCCAAGGGGCACTCGGGTGCCATCGAGCTCCATTCGACGAGCGGCGAGATCCGTCTCGCCACCGGCGGTCCGTTCGCAGTGACGACCGACTCGGGTCGCGCGGCGGTCGTTCTCGACGAGATCGATGCCGCGACTCCGTCACGCATCGAGACGCGCAGCGGAGAGATCGTTCTCTGGTTGCCCCCAGCCCCCGACGTGCTCGTGCGCGCTTCGACGCGCGGAGACGTCACCGCCGACGACTCGATCGAGATCGAGCGCGCCGGTGAAGGTGGCCTCGAGCGAGCGCAGGCTCGCATCGGTGACGCCACTTCGGAAATCACACTCAGCAGTGAAAGCGGTCCCATCAAGATTCTGTATTCCCTTCCTCAGGAAAGGCGCTCCCCATGACCGTTGCCCTCAATCCCTTGAAGCCCGCCCGCCGGTTCTTCTTCGCCGTCCTCGCACTGATCGTGTCGATTTCGTTCCCTCTGGTCGGAGCCGGCGCGGCGCATGCGCAGGAGCCGATCGAGGTGAAGGGAGCACAGCTCTCCGAGCCCGTCGTCCCGGTGCGCTCGATCCGGCCTGCGCAAGCCGCGGCGCAGCGCCGTCCACTCTGGCAGCCGGGAGACCCGATCCGGGAGATCCCGCGGCGCGAACAGGGCCGGGATGCGCCGAGAGTCGAGCGCTCTCCTCGAGTCCAGATCGGTCGCGACGCCCTCGCCGGGCTCCAGAGCGAGGCCGCCGCGAATCGCGGCCCGGTGGTGAACGGGTTCACCACGCCGGTGGCCACCTTCGCCGGCCAGGGCTTCACCGGCTCGATTCCTCCCGACACGGTGGGGGGTGCGAGCAGTCGCCACTACGTGCAAGCGGTCAATGATTTCGACGGAACCTCCGTGCAGATCTGGAACCTCGATGGCACGCCTCAGATCAGCTTCCTCCTGGCCGACCTCGCACCGGAAGCCACCAGCTGCCGAGACGACGGCGGTGGCGACCCGAACGTGGTCTTCGACAATCTTGCCGGGCGTTGGCTGTTGACCGAGTTCACCTGGACGGGCGACAAGCTGTGCATCTACGTCTCCACGACCTCGGACGCAACGGGCTCCTACTGGGTCTACGAGTTCACGGCCCCCGATTTTCCCGACTACCCGAAGTTCGCCGCGTGGTCGGACGGCTACTACGCCGGGACCAACGAGAACGACCCGGCAGTCTATGTGTTCGATCGCGCCGCCATGCTGAAGGGAGATCCGGCGACCTATCAGCGCCTCGTGATTCCCTTCGCCGACCAACTCTCGGGCTTCAACTTCGAGATGATCACCCCCGCCGATATGGACGGCTTCCAGGCTCCGCCCGTGGGCTCCCCGGCCTTCTTCCTGCGTCACAACGACGACGAGCTGCACGACCCGGGCTCGGCCAACGCCACGGAGGACTTCGTGGAGGTCTTCGAGCTCGCGGTCGATTGGGAGACGCCCGGCAACACGACGCTGACGGGGCCGTTCTCCATCGCTCTGACGGAGTTCGATTCGGATCTGTGTGACTCGAACGCGGACCCGGGCCCCCCGGCGATCAGTCCCTTCCAGTGCATCGTTCAGCCTTCGCCCCAGCGACTCGACGCGGTGCGCGAGGTGGTGATGTTCCCCGCCCAGTACCGCAACTTCGGAAGCTACGAGACGCTGCTCGGGACCTTCTCGGTGGACGTCGACGGCACCGATGTCGCGGCCAGCCGGTGGTTCGAGCTGCGCAGAATGGGAGGTGCGTGGAGTCTGCATCAGGAGGGGACCTATGGTCCTGACGACGGCACGAGTCGATGGATGAGCAGCATCGGCATGGACCGAGAGGGGAACGTGGCGCTGGGCTACAACGTGGCCAGCGGGGCCGGTGTGTTCCCGGGGCTGCGCTACACGGGACGCAGTGCGGAGGCTCCCCTGCGGGTGATGGACATGCCCGAGGTCGAACTGAAGACGGGCGTCGCAGCCAACACCAGCCAGCGCTACGGTGACTACACGTCGATGTCGCTCGAGCCGGGCGGCTGCCACTTCTGGTACACGGGGGAGTACAACCTCAGTGGCATCTGGAGTACCTGGGTTGCCTCGCTCGTCTTCGACGGGTGCTTCGACGTGATCTTCGCCGACAACTTCGAGGATGGCACCCTCGACGCGTGGGCCGGCAACGGCCCGGGCGGGGTTCTCATCTTCAGCGACGACTTCGAGACCGGCGACACGACCCTCTGGTCGGCCGAGCTCCCATAGCGACATAGCCTTGTTTGACTAATACGTATTTATCTGTTATAAGACGAGATAGCCCTGCAGTGCCCACTGAAATGCCCGACATCATGGAGTCCATCGAGATGCCCGACCCACGAGATCCAGAGCCCGCCACGCAGCCTTCGACCACTCGCCGCGACATCGTCAAGGCGGGCGCGTGGATCGTGCCCGCTGTGGTGACCCTCGCGGTCACGCCGGCGTTTGCCGGTGTGGCTTCCGGAGAGGAGCCGCCGCGGCCCATCCGTCCGCAGGAGCGGCCCGGAGCCTAGCGACTCCGCAGTCTCTTCCCGACGGTTCCCGCCTCCTGTCGGTCGGTGGTCGGTCGACAGTCAGGCGGCAGAGAGGCTTTTGCAACGAAATCGACGGCGGCGCTTCGGCGCCGCCGTTCGCCGTTTCTGGACCGAGCCTCGCGGCTCGCGCTTCACGACCGGGCGGTGGCGACCGAGCCGGTCGGCGCGCGCGAACCGGCTGCTTCGAGGGCGCCCCGCGCCAACTCCACGACCCGCTCGCGCAGCTCGTCGGGTGCCACGACTTCGACTCGGCTGCCGAAGCCCAGCACCCAGCGGGCGATTTCCTCGAGACTGGTCAGCGTGACCCGGTACGCGATCTTTCCGTCGTCTCGCACGTCGACGCGTTCGCCGCGGTGGTGGCAGGCGCAGGTGAACAGCGGGGCGAGCGCTGCGTCGAACACGAGCTCGATCTCGAGCTCCCGGTCGCCGACGAACGCTCCCCACGCACCGGCGAGATGCGCGTCGAGATCGAAGTCGGCGGCGCGCCGTTCGGCACGCTGGGTCCGGGGCTTTGCCTCTTCGATCCGATCCAGGCGAAAGAGCCGCACTTCGTCGTGCACGTGGCAGTGGGCGGCGAGGTACCAGGCTCCGCTGCGCTCGAAGAGACGCAGGGGTTCGAGTGTGCGCCAGCGCTTGCGGGGGTCGGCGGGGAGCCCCGAGAGGGAGGTGTAGCGGATCTCGGCCTCGCGCTGCTCGAGAATGGCCTGCTGCAGGATCTCGAGCACACCCGGACGCAGCGCGCCCGAACGGTCGGGGCCGGCGAGTTGGAGGGCGAGGGGGCTTTCTTCCAGATGACGAGTGGCCGCGTCGAGCTTGGCGTGGAGACTCTCGACCGCCGTGGCGATCTCGGGGTGGCGACGAAGCGCCGGGTTCTCGAGAGCGACGCGCAGCAGGGCGTGCTCGGCGACGGTGAGATTGAGGGGCCGGAGGGTGGCCCCGTCCATCAGCTGGTAGCCGTGGTCGGTCCGGACCAGCGGGACCATGCGACCGAGCTCGGCCAGGTCCCGGTAGGCCGTGCGCTCGGACACGTCGAAGCGCTCGACGATCTCGCTCAGGGTGCGCGCGCGGCGACCCGCAAGCATGTTGGTGAGGTCGAACAGGCGGACGGAGCGACTCATGGGCCTAGCCTCGGGTCAAGGTCGTGGCCCTCTCCCCGCGAGACGGCCGACCCCTGATTCTAGGCCCGATCGGATAGAAATACTAGGAATCGATCCCCCTGGGGGACAGGCCCGCCCAACAAGGAATCCGCGTTGTCGGGATCAACTGGGGACAGGCCCACCCCTGTCGGAATCCGACTTGTCGTTCGAATCCGACCTGTCTTTCCGATCGGCACAGTGCAGCGCGCGAAACCGAGTCGGCGTCACTCCGGTCCACCGATAGAAGGCCCGCGTGAACACCGCCGGCTCGGCATAGCCGAGCTCCTGGGCGATGGCGCGGATCGGGATGTCCGGGTTGAGCAGGAGATCGTGAGCGATCTCGCGACGCACGCCGGTGAGGAGCTTCGAATAGGTGAGGTCTTCGGTCTCGAGGGCTCTCTGGAGGGTGCGCACGGACATGCCCGAGAGCTCGGCGGCGAGTTGGATCTTGGCGTTGCCTTCGACCAGGAAGGGACGCAGCGATTGCCCGAGCGCTTCGCCGAAGGTGTCCGGAGCGGGCGGCGGGTCCGGTGTGGGGGCGTCCTCCTCCTGGTCGTAGCCGTCGAGGACGAGCTCGAGCACCTCCAGGGCGAGGATATCTCTCGACATGCCGATCGCGGTGACCCGCTGGTCGGTGTAGATGTGGTTGGGATCGACCAGCCCCGACTCGGCGAGGACCTGGCGCCGGGTCTTCTGCACTCGGATGTAGTCGGGGGTCCAGTCCTTGCCCGCGGCGGCTCGGATCAGCGCCACGTGGACTCCGATGGCGAACTGCTCGCCCCACAGGCTTCCCGGAGAGCACGGGGTGCTGCAGAGAAAGCCGAGCTCGATCTGGCCCTGCGTGGTGGGAGTGAGCCAGACGCGGGCGTGCGGGGAGCAGCGGCGCATGGTGTCGAAGTAGGACTGGAGGATCGAAGCGAGCAGCCTGGGGCGCTCGGGTTGACGGTGCAAGCCGAGCATGGTGGCGGGGACTCGCTTGGCGGCACGGAAACCGAGATCCGGCATGCCCTCGCTTTCGGCACAGCGGCGCATGAAACCGTAGATGTGGGATGCCGGCGCCATCGCCCACGGCTCTCCGTAGGCCTGGGTGGGGAGCTTGGAGTCGCGCATCAGGCGGTCGCAAGGCGCGCCGACCTCGTCGAGTACCGAACGGAAGGGAGCGACCCAATTGAGATGGGCGACCGGGAGCAGGGTTGCGGGGGCAGGGGACTTCGCTGAGGAGTGGAGATGGCTCATGGCGGGTTGTTGCTGGCAGTCCGGCTCAGGAGAAAGCCCGAGCAGAGTTGGAGTGAATCGGTTTTCGATGGGCTGACGAAAACGAAACCGTACCAGTGTGTACAGAAGCTGCGGTCGACCGCACAGAACCGCGAGGCAGAGCTGTGTGAAGTGTATGTGAAGGAAGGATGAAATTGCCAGGAATCAGC
Source organism: uncultured Acidobacteriota bacterium (assembly GCA_963851415.1). Taxonomy (GTDB): domain Bacteria; phylum Acidobacteriota; class Thermoanaerobaculia; order Multivoradales; family Multivoraceae; genus CAWKPF01. Next base: position 2,712,940 of record CAWKPF010000003.1, on the reverse strand, counting down.
CGGCGCTTCCCATCAGGAAGTGCCCTGAGTACGCTCGATGGGACTCTGGTGGAAGAATGGGTGGCTGGACGGGTTCGCAGGGTCCGGAGTCGAAGGGACCGAGATGAACGTTGCCGACATCGCGATGGCACTTTTCATGCTGGTGGTTGCAGGCCTGGTGGTCGCCGGCTTCTACTACCTGCTGCCGCGTCGCGGGGCTTCGAAGAGCCTGGCGCACCGGCGACGCGACGATCGGCCGAGCCATCCGGAAGCCTTCGGTGCGGGCTCACCCCCGAGAGAGCTGAAGCTCGACGAGCTGGGGCGAGAGCTCGAGCGTCTGATCGGCCTGGGCCCGCTCAACCTGATCGATCTTCGGCTCGACAGTGGCGCGCAGGTGCAGCTACTGACCTGGGACGAGCCGGGCGCCGAATCCTTCGCGCTCAATGTCTTCCCCACCGGGCACGCGGGCGATCTCGGCGAGGTCCGCCGCAAACTCGCCCAGGCGGAGCTCGAGGTCGACTGGCGCGACACCGGGCATCCCGAGTTCCCCCTGATCGATCTGGGGAACGCGCCGCGAACCGCCGTCAAGCAGGCCGCGCGGGTGCTGTCGGCGCTGTTCGGCACGAAGAAGGGTGATCCGATCTCGATCGTCGAGCTGGACTGAGAGTGAAGCTCAGGTGAAGTTCCGGGTCGCGCCCGGCTCGACCACTGTAGGATCGGTGTACATGTCGAGAATCTTCCTACTGGCTGCGGTTGCGCCGGGGCTGATGCTGACGGTGTTGGCGGGGTGCGACTCCGGGTCCGACGCAGGCGCGGGATCCCCGGGTGCGGGCGGACCCGGCGGCCCGGGTGGCGCGCCGCCAGCCCTGCCCGTGCAGGTGGCTGTGGCCGAGCGGGTGCCCTTCGAGGACACCATCGACGCGGTCGGGGCGCTGCGCAGTCCGGAGACCACGGTGATCGCGGCCGACGCGCAAGGGCTGCTGACCTACCTCGACGCTCCGGAAGGGCGCCCGGTGAAGAAGGGCCGACTGCTCGCTCGCCTCGACGACACGACCGCGACCGCCACGCTCAAGGTGATGGAGGCGCGCCTGACCAACGCCGAGGCGGTGCTCGAGCGCATCGAGCCCCTCTGGAAACAAGGCGTGCTGTCGCGCCAGGACTACGACGACGCCGTGGCCGAGCGCGACACGGCTCTGGGGCTGGTGGAGGAGGCGAAGACGCGCAAGGGGAAGGCCGAGGTGTTCGCGCCGTTCGACGGGGTGATCGGCATCCAGACCGCGCAGACCGGACAGTACCTGTCGAGCGGCGATCCGATCGTCCAGCTCACCCGGGTCGATCCGCTGGAGTTGATCTTCGCGGTGCCGGAAGAGGAGGCGACGCAGGTGCGTCTGGGGCAGACGGTGCGTGGGCGCGTCGGTCGCTGCGGGCAGATGTTCGAGGGCACGGTGGAGGCGATCGACCCCTCGCTCGACATTGCGACCCGCACGCTGCAGGTGCAGGCGCGGGTCCCCAACCCGGAGCGGGTGCTGCGCCCGGGCATGTCGGCTCGCGTCTCCCTGATCGTGGACACGGGTCAGGAGGCGCTGTTCGTGCCGCAGGAGGCGCTCGCCGTCCAGGGCACGCGGTACCTGGTCTGGGTGGTCCAGGAGGACGACACGGTGGCGCCGCGCCCGGTGGTGCCGGGTCGCTATCTCCCCGACAAGGTCGAGATCGCGAGCGGGCTCCAGTCCGGGGAGCGGGTGGTGGCTGCGGGGTGGCAGAAGCTGCGTCCGGGCGCACCGGTGCAGGCGATGCCGTGGCAACCGACGGACAATCCGCTGCTCGATCTCGGGCGCTCCCGGTTCTCGGACTGCACGGATTCCGAAACGGCTCCGGCCTCGTCCCCGCCCGGGACGACGGGTGACGGCGGCTAGAGCGATGCGTCTCTCCGACGTCGCCGTTCGACGCCCGGTGCTCGCGACTGTGCTCAACGTATTGATTCTGGTGCTGGGTCTTGCCGCCTTCCCTGCCCTGCCGATTCGTCACTATCCCGATGTCGAGCTTCCCGTGGTCTCGATCTCGGCGGTGTGGTTCGGTGCCTCTCCCGAAACCGTGGAGACGTCGCTCACCGAGCCGCTCGAGCAGGGGCTGAGCGGCATTGAAGGCATCAAGAGTGTCTCCTCGTCGAGCGCCTTCTCGACGTCGATGATCAATATCGAGTTCGAAGCGGGGAGAGATCTCGACGTGGCGGCCAGCGACGTCTCGAATGCCGTGCAGGCGGTCGTCGGGCAGCTGCCGCCGGAAGCGGAGCCGCCGGTGATCTCGAAGGCGTTCTCGGGCGGCACCAGTGCGCTGTCGTGGAACGCGGTGTCGGCCGACGACAGCTGGACGGCGGTCGACCTCACCGACCTGGTCGACCGGATGGTGAAGACTCCCCTGCAGCTGATCCCGGGGGTGGCCCGGGTGATGATGGTGGGTGGCCGGCGCTACGCCATGAGGGTGTGGCTGGACCCGGCTCGCATGGCCTCCCGGGGGGTGGAGCCGGCCGATGTGCGACGGGCGATCCGCGAGAACAACCTGCAGGTGCCGGCCGGACGGGTAGAGGGGAGCGGGCGCAGGTTCACGGTCAACGTCGATGCGCAGCTCGCCGACCCGAAGCTGTTCGAGCGCCTGGTCATCCGGCGCGAGGGTGACAGCGTGGTGCGGATCGAGGACGTCGGCTGGGTGGAGGTCGGAGCGAGCAACTACGACAGCGTGACGCGGGTCGACGGTCGCCAGACGGTGGGCTTCGGCATCATTCCGCTGTCGACGGCCAACCAGCTCGAGGTGAGTGCCCGCGTGACAGAGGCGCTTGCCGAGATCGAGGCCGGCTTGCCCGAGGGAATGGAGATCACGACGGCGGTCGATTCGAGCCTGTTCGTGCGCGCGTCGTTGCGCCAGGCGGCCCAGACCCTCGTGCTCGTGTTCATCATCGTGATGTTGGTCAACCTGCTCTTTCTGCGCTCGCCGGTGTCGACGATGATTGCGGGCGTTGCGGTTCCGGTGTCCTTGATCGGCGCGTTGGCGGCGATGTACGTGCTCGGGTTCTCGATCAACGTGCTCACGGTGCTGGGACTGATTCTGGCGATCGGACTGCTGGTCGACGATTCGATCGTGGTGCTCGAGAACATCTATCGCCGCCAGGAGCTGGGGGAGAGCCGAATCCGCGCCGCCCTCAACGGCACGCGCGAGGTGGCCTTCCCGGTGATCGCCACGACCACGGCACTGCTGGCGGTGCTGGTGCCGCTCGCATCGATTCCGGGCAACACGGGGCGGCTGTTCCGCGAATTCGCCTGGACGATGGCGGCGGCGGTCGTGATCTCGACCTTCGTGGCGCTGACCGCCGTGCCGATGGCGTGCTCGATTTTTCTGCGCACGAAGAAGCAGCACGGCACGCTTTGGAAACTGATCGAGGGCGTGCTCGAGGGGATGACCCGGGGTTATCGGGCGGCGCTGCGGTTCTCGCTGGCGCACCCCTGGTTCGTGGCGCTCTTTCTGGTCGGCACGATGGCTGGCACGGGGTTCCTGTTTCGCACCGTGCCGACGACGCTGACGCCCTCGGAAGACATGGGCGAGGTGTTCACGGTGATCCGCGCCCCGCAGGGATCGACCGCGGCCTACACGGACCGGGCTTTGCGTCAGGTCGAGGCGGACCTGTCGACCGTTCCCGAGGTGGAGAGCGTCTGGGCCGCGATCGCGATGTCGATGGGGGGCCCCGCCGACACGTCGGGAGGGATCGTGTTCGTCAGCCTCAAACCCTGGGACGAGCGTGAGCGCAGCGCGCAGGAGATCGTCGGTGAGCTCTTTCCCCGCTTCATGGCGATTCCCGAGGCGTTGGTCTTTCCGATGGTGCCGCCCTCGTTCGGCAGCCCGCGCACCTCGGATGTGGAGGTGGCGATCAAGAGCACCGGCGCCACGCTCGAGGAACTGCAGGAGGTGGGTGATGCGCTGCTCGAGCGGGTGCGGGAGATTCCCGGGATCGTCAACCCGGATACCGATCTGCGCCTCGACAACCCGCAACTCGACGTCGACATCGATCGCGAGACCGCGGCCGATCTCGGGATCACGGCGGCGTCGGTGGCGGATGCGGTGCGCTTGCTGGTCTCCGAGGGGCGGGCCGACGAGTTCGTGCTGCGCAGCAAGCAGTACGACGTGGTGATGGCGCTGGAGCGCGACTACTCGAGCATGCCGCAGCGTCTCGACGAGATCCACGTGCGTGCCGACGACGGCAGCATGGTGCCGCTCTCGGCGATCGTCGAGCTGCGGCCGAGTGTCGCGCCCGCCTCACTCAACCACTTCGGGCTGCAGCGCTCGACGACGCTGACGGCCAACCTGATGCCGGGGGCCACTCTGGGCGATGTCATGCCGCAGGTGCTGGCCGCCGCCGACGAGGTGTTGCCCGAGGGGTTCACCACCGATCTGCTCGGAGCGTCTCGTGAGTTCGTCGAGTCGGGTCGAGCGATGTATCTGACCTTCGGTGTGGCACTGCTGATCATCTTCCTGGTGCTCTCGGCGCAGTTCGAGAGTTTTCTGCACCCGCTGACCGTGATGCTGTCGGTGCCGCTCGCCTTGTTCGGTGCGCTGTTGACTCTGAAGCTCCTCGGCCACTCGCTGAACATCTACAGTGCGATCGGCATTGTGCTGCTGGTCGGCCTGGTGACCAAGAACTCGATTCTCCTGGTCGACTTCGCCAACCAGGCGCGTGCCCGCGGCGAGCGACTGCTGCCGGCGGTGCGCCTCGCGGGGCGCACGCGCTTCCGGCCGATCCTGATGACCAGCATCACTTCGATCCTGGGCGCGCTGCCGCTGATGTTCGCCACCGGCGCCGGCGCCGAGTCGCGGCAGCCGATCGGTGCGGCGGTGATGGGGGGGCTGCTGTTCTCGACGGTGTTCACGCTGCTCATCGTGCCCGCGGTGTACGTGTGGGTGGTGCGGCTCGGCCAGAAGCTGGGGGTGAACACGATTCCTCCCGAAGTGGTGCTCGAGACGGAGATCGTGCCCGAGGAGCCGGGCACGAGTGGACTGGGAGACCTCACGCTGGCGGAAGAAGGCAGCGGGTAGGTCCGCCGAGTCGCCTCGCGGCGGTGGCCGCCGAGGAGCGGTCGGCCTCCAGCGGTCTGCGAACACCGAGGCCTGCGTTCGGACTCCGAGGAGACACACGAGTCGGTCGTCAGATCGGTCGTCAGATCGGTCGCCAGATCGGTCGTCAGATCGGCGGGGACCCGACGTAAGATTCTGCACCGAAAATACAACTGACCGAGAGAGAGACGACCAAGTGCGAGAGTTCAGCTCGGATGGAACCAGTGTGAGAAGAGGGTGGACGTCCTGCGGGTGGATGGGGATGTGCGGACTGCTGGCGTTGTGCGCGGCGGCGGCGGCCCAGGACTCGGGGGAGAAGAAGGCACCGCGGCGCCCCTTCCAGCCGGAAGACGTGCACCGCGTGAAAGAGGTCAGCGACATCGCGATTTCGCCGAACGGGCAGTGGGTGGCGTACAGCGTGCGCACGACGGACGTGGAGAAGGACCGGCGCATGTCGGACCTGTGGATGGTCAACTGGGAGGGCTCGACCCGACTCCAGTTGACCCACACCGAGGACAGCAGCGAAGGGCATCCGCGTTTCAGTCCCGACGGCAAGTACCTGGCGTTTCTGGCGGCGCGCGGGGACGGTACGCAGGGAGGCGACGGGGAGTCGGACGATCCGAAGGGGAAGAGCCAGGTGTGGCTGCTGAATCGGGCCGGGGGCGAGGCGGAGCGTTTGACCGAACTGGCGGGCGGGGTGTCCGGCTTCGAGTGGTCGCCCGACAGTACCCGGCTGGTGCTGGTGTCGCGAGATCCCGAGAAGAAGGACGACGACCCGGACGGTGAGGACGCTGCGGGCGACGGAGCGTCCGACGAAGCGTCCGACGAGCCTGAGAAGAAGCATGACACTCCGGATCCGATCGTCATCGATCGCTACCAGTTCAAGCGGGACGGCCAGGGCTATCTCGGCGACCGCTATCAGCGGCTCTATCTCTTCGACGTCGCCGAGCGCACGTCGACGGTCCTGACCAAGGGGGCCTTCGACAGCACGCAGCCGGTGTGGGGGCCGCGTGGAGATGTGATCGCGTTCACCAGCAAGCGGCAGGGAGACCCCGATCGTCACAACAACACCGACATCTACGTCGTCGACGCGAAGGAGGGCGCGGCGGCGCGTCAGGTGACCACCTGGGAAGGGCCGGACTCCTCGCCGAGCTTCAGTCCCAACGGTCTCGAGATCGCGTATCTGCAGGGTGGCCCGCCCAAGTACTCGGGCTACGATCCTGCGCAGGTGGCGGTGATCGGGATCAACGGGGGTCAGTCGAGGCTGCCGACCGAGGAGATCGATCGCAACATGGCTGCGCCGCGTTGGTCCCTCGACGGCAAGACGATCTACTTTCTGGTGGCCGACGATCGGATTCGGGCCGTCGAGAGCGTACCGGCCGAAGGCGGCAAGGTCGAGCGTCTCTACCCGACGCCGGATCTCCGGGGCGTTGTGCGCGAAGTCGAGATCGGACTCGAGGGTCCGGTCGCGCTCGCGTCGTTCGCGCAGATGCCCGCCGAGATCTACCGCCTCAGCGACGGCACGGCGATGACCGATCACAACGCCGAGCTGCGCGAGCAGATCGAGTGGGCGGAGGTCGAGGGTTTCGACAGCGTGAGCGAGGACGGTGTGAGCGTCGGCTCGATGTTGCTCCGGCCGCCCGGATACGAGGAAGGAAAGGCGTACCCGACCATCGCCTACGTGCACGGGGGTCCGGTGTCGCAGGACGGCTACGACTTCGACGCCACGTCTCAGGTCCTGGCCGCGGCCGGCTACCTGGTGGTCAATCCGAACTATCGCGGCAGCGCCGGTCGTGGGCGTGAGTTCTCGCGTGCCATCTACGCCGACTGGGGAAACCTCGAGATCCAGGACATTCACGCGGTGATGGACAACCTGGTCGAGCAGGGCCTGTCCGATCCGGAGCGACTCGGCATCGGCGGATGGAGCTACGGCGGCATGAATACGAACTACGCCATCGCGACCGACACGCGCTTCAGCGCCGCGGTCTCCGGTGCCGCGATCTCCAACATGATCACCGGCTACGGCACCGACCAGTACATCGTGCAGTACGAGAACGAGCTCGGCCTGCCGTGGGAGGGGATCGACGACTACCTCAAGATCTCCTTTCCGTTCTTCCACGCCAACCGGATCGTGACGCCGACCCTCTTCATGTGTGGCGAGAAGGACTACAACGTTCCAGTGATCAACTCGGAGCAGATGTACCAGGCGCTGCGCAGTCTCGAGGTCCCGACGCAGCTCGTGATCTACCCGGGGCAATTCCACGGTCTCTCCAAGCCGAGCTACATCCAGGATCGCCTGGAAAGAATGATCGACTGGTACGACAAGTACCTCGAGAAAGGGACAGGCACCACTCCCGAGACTTCGTCGAATTGAGCCGGAAGTAGGGACAGGCACCACACCCGCGAATTCGTTGATTTGCGGTGCAGAGCAGACTGCAGAAACCCCAGGGTCGTGCCTGTCCCCACTTTGTCTCGAGAACGGTGACCTGTCCTCAGCTACCCCTCGGCCCGACTCCGGTCAGTCCCCCGCTTGTGTCAAGACCGGGAAACCTAGTGTGCGGTGCCTGTCCCCATTTTCCCCGTGCAAGACCGGGAAACCTAGTGTGCGGTGCCTGTCCCCATTTTCGGTCAAGACTGGGAAAAGTGGGGTGCGGGGCCTGTCCCCACTTCTTTGTCTTCGGGGGTGGGCCAGGGTTTGGGCCAGGCGGCCTTTCTTCCCGGTCCGCCGAGCGCTCGAGTGCGTTTGAGACCGGAGGTGGCGGGGCTCGGTCCGGGGACGGAGCGGGGGGCACGCTCGCGGAGGTAGTCGGGGAGGATGATGAAGATCACGCCGAGCAGTCCCAGCGCGCCGGCCAGGACGACCCGGGCGGTGATCGCTTCGCCGGCGATCAGCCAGCCCAGCAGTACCGCGACGATCGGATTGATGTAGGCGTGGGTGGAGACCCTCGCCGGGGTCGACTCCTTGAGTAGCCAGGTGTAGGCACTGTAGGCGATCAGGGAACCGAAGACGGTCAGGTAGAGCAGAGCGGCAATCGACTTCGCAGAGATGTCGGTCAGTGCCACCGAGTGGAGCTCTCCTCGGGCGGCGGCAATCGCGGTCAGGATGACGCCCCCGGTGAGCAGCTCCATGCCGGTGGCCAGCCGGGTCTCGGGATGCACCGGGGCGCGGCGCCCGTAGAGGGAGCCCAGGGCCCAGCTGACGCAGCCGAGGATGAGTGCGATGGCGCCTCCGAGATGGACTCCGTTGCCGGACATCTGCCCCGGGCCGATCAGCACCACCATCCCGAGGAAGCCCAGCCCGACTCCTGCCCAGGTCGCCATCGTGGGACTGGCGTCCTTCACCATCAGCCACTGGAGGATGACCATGAGGCACGGCGTGAGCGCGGCGATCAGCGCCGCAGTGCCCGAGGCGACGTACTGTTGGGCCCAGGCGACGGCACCCATCCCGCCGACGATCAGCAGGAGGCCGGCGGTGGCCGACGCCAGCCACTGCTGCGGTGTGGGACGCTGCGAGGAGCGCCGGCGCCCCCACAGATAGAGAATGCTCCCCGCGATGAGGAAGCGAACCCCCATCAAGAGGAAGGGGGGTAGGGTTTCGAGGGCGAAGTGGACCGCCAGATAGGTCGATCCCCAGATCAGATACACCGCTGCAAAGGCAGCGAGCAGTCGCGTTCGCATGGCCCGGTCGATCCTTGTTGGAAAGAGTCCGCCGGAGAGGGACTTCGGTGGGTGGGTGGACGCGTGGGGGGCCCGCCAGCGCGCCGGGAACGCGGATCGTATAGCAGGTCAGGGGACTTTGGCGAGACCCGAGTTTCGGATCCTCCGGGGTGCGCTCGGGGTGCGCTCGGAGTGCTCTGCGGGTGCTCCGGGGGCGCAGGCGCAACGGCTCGCACTCTGGTAGCTTCGAACGACCGTCGATGGTGCGCCCGGATCTGTGTGCGCCCAGATCTGAAGTTCCCCTTCCCCTGAAGGAGCCTCCCCATGTTGGAAGAGCTGGTCACCGGCTACGCCCTGATCGAGGGACCGGTCTGGCACCCCACACACGGCCTTCTGTTCAGCGACGTTCATCAGGGAGGCGTCTTCGGTCTGTCCTCGACCGGCCAGGTCTCGGTGGTCATCGAGCATCGCCGCGGCATCGGCGGCATCGCGCTGCACGAGCAGGGGGGCCTGGTGGTGGGCGGGCGCAACATCGCCTACAAGGGGCCGGCCGCCGACGGAACCGTCGTGCTGCTCGACCAGGAGCGAGCGGGTGGGGTGGGGTTCAACGACCTCACCACCGACGCCGCCGGCCGGATCTACGTCGGCTCTCTCGGGGTGAGTCCCTTCGAGCCCGATGCCGAGCCGCGCACGGGTTGTCTCCACCTGATCGACCTCGACGGAGGGACTCGGGTCCTCGCCGACGGCATTCGACTGACCAATGGCCTGGGGTTCTCCCCCGATGGTCGGCGGCTCTACCACTCGGACAGCCGAGCCGGAATGGTGGGCATGTACGACGTGCTCGACGACGGTGGTGTGAGCGAGCGGCGGCCGTTCGCGACCATCGACCGGGGGGTCCCGGACGGGCTCGCCGTGGCCGAAGACGGAGCGGTCTACGTGGCGGTGGCGGGGGACTCGTGCGTGCGGGTCTTCGCACCGGACGGGGAGGAGCGCCCGCGCATCGAGGTGCCGCGCCCGATGGTGACCAGTGTCTGTTTCGGCGGGCCCGAGCTGCGGGAGCTCTTCGTCGTGACCGGCTCGGACGGAGCCGAGAGCGCGCTCGCCGGCACGGTCTATCGGATGCCGGTCGAGGTGCCTGGCCTGCCGGTGGCCCCGGCGCGGGTGCCGATCGACGTCTGAGCGCCGGAGGGGCTGGACCAGGCTCAGTCGAGGCGCCCAATCGGGGCGCTCAGTCGAGACGGCCGTAGATCCGCTCGCGCAGCTCCCGCTCGCCCTCGAGGTCGCCCAGGCTCCACAGCACGTCGGAGAGCTTGAGCCACAGTCTCTGTGCGGCCGGATCGCCGCCCGGGGTCTCGATCGAGTCGAGAGCGAATCGATAGAGCTCCTGGGCTCGGCCGATCGAGCCCGCGAGGTAGGCGGCGTCGCCGGCGCGCTCCCACCAGAGGGTCTCCGCGAGCACGTTCGGCCCCGCGGCGAAGCGGCGCGCGAGTGCGTCGGCGACGTCCCAGGCCTCTTCGTACTCCCCGGTGCGCAGCAGGAGACCGTAGTAGCCGGCCAGGGAGAGGTCGCGCTCGGTCGGGGGTCTTCCGGGATCGGCGTCGTCCGAGGAAAGGCGCAGCCACTCGGCGGCCAGGTCGAGCTCCTGGTGCGCTTCGGCGACGGAGGCGACCAACAGGGGGTAGCGCGGATCGGTCTGGAATCGGTTCGCGACCTCGACCAGGGCCGCCTCCGCGTCGGCGACCCGGCCGCTGGCCATCGACGCCAGCACGGTCGCTGCCGTGTAGGCCATCGATTCGGGGACCCTCGACGCGGCGTCCGCGAGCTGCGGGAGAGCCTCTTCGAAGTCGCCACGCTCGAGGGCCGCGCAGCCGCGGCTCCAGCTCTCCCAGGCGCGTCCGAGCTGCTCCGGCTCGTAGCTCTCGCCGGTCGCGCGCCGGGGAGCGAAGTCCTGGGGGCCGAGCACGGGCGGGCACGTGCGGGCCGGGATCTCGACCAGGGCACTGAGTCGCTCGACGAAGAGGCGCCGGCGACCCGGAGCCAGAAAGTCGGGGAGCTCGACGGGCCTCTCGGTCGCCACGACGACGTCGTCGATCCAGTACTCGACCGCCGATTCGTCACTGCCGCGATCCCCGATGAAGGAGAACTTGTCGATGCCGACCCGGCGATGGCCCGCCACCGTGGGCTGATCGTGGAGCTCGACCAGGGGCTCGCGATCCTGCGAGGCCCGGCCCTCTTCCTGGATGACCAGGTCGTAGGTTCCGGCGTCGAGATCGAGCACGACGTCGACGATCGACCAGGTGAAGGGGCGGGGTCGAAAGAGCTTTCGCGGGATGGAGTCGGAGAGGTGGACCAGCCAACCGGGTGTACCCCCTTCCCCCGGGCGCAGAGCCAGCCAGAAGCTCAGGCCGTCGCGACCGAGCCCGAAGCCGGCGGGACCGGCGAGGCCGATGTTCAGCTCGTGCTCGGTGCTGGTGAGCAGAAACGCGAAGTGCAGCCAGATCTTGCCGCTGCGCTGCTCGTCGAAGAAGACCAGGAGCTCGGGGAAGTCGCCGTCGTCGGCGACGTCACGGAGCACGACTGCCGTGGTGCCGCTGATGCGAAACTCCTGGCCGAGCGCAACCTCGCCGCGGCCGCGCTCGAAGACCCTGAGACTGTCGGGGCCGGTGTCGAGGTCCTCGTCGGCCTCGAAGCTGAAGCCGGCGAGCCAGCCCGGGAACGGGGGCTCGTCACTGGCGGGGAGTACCGCGGCGGCGAGCCACAGGGCGGCGGCTGCCGCGGCGCGCCGCAGGGCACGCTTCACGATCCGTCCTCGAGTGCGGCGTTCTCGACCTTGTAGACGTTCCACCAGCGCCACCAGTCCTCGATCCGGGGAAGCCGCTCGTCGCGCTGGGCGTTCGGATCGTAGCCGCGGCGCTGCCCGGTCTGGGTCTCGAGCACGCGAATGGCGAGGTCGCGCTGCTGGGCGTCCTGGTCATCGAGCGCGCTGATCAGTCTCGCGAGCAGACGCAAGCGCTGTTTCTCGGTGAGGTGGATCTGGTCGTTGGCCAGGCTGCAGGCCGCCTTGTCGCGGAACAGCCAGCTCTCGCCCCGAGTCATGTTCTCGAACAGGACATCGACGACGTCGTCGTCGTTCGAGACTCGGCCGAGGGCGTACTGCGACCAGATGCGCAGGTTCTGGTGCGAGGTGTGGACGTCCTCCATCAGCGCGTCCTTGGCTTCGCGAGACCGGAAGCCGAGCCGGTAGAGCACCCAGGCGAGGTGAGCTCGGCCGTCTTCGTCGGCGACCCGGTAGCGGGCGACGACCTCGCTCACGACCGAAGGTCCGAGCTCGCGCAGACCGTCGACGTCGTTGGCGTCGAGCAGTGCTTCGACTCGAGGGGGCTGCGCGGCAGCGGGGGTCGCGGCCAGCGTCGCGACGCCCAGGGTCACGATTCCCAGCGCCAGGAAGAGGGCGACCGAGAGGCGGCAGGCTGCCGCGCGCCAGGGCAGGGTGGGTGCGCGGAGGGGGGTGAGGAATCCCATAGATCGTAATTTTACAATACAACGATAATTCCCCCGGACGCTCGTCCCCGGCTCGTCCCCGGCTCGTCCCCAGGGTCGCCCCTGGCTCGTCCGGGCCGGGCCTCTAGCGCTTCGTGCCCCGCGGCTCTCGCGGCTCGACCGGCTGGATCATCAAAGTGGGAACGCCCCGCGTCCCGTCGCGGACGGTGAACACCCGGGTCCCGGGCTTGCGGCCGTCTCGGACTTCGGAGACGTCGAAGCCCGACTCGGCCAGTCGTGCCCGAGCGGCGTCGGCGTCCGCGATCTGCCAGGTGAAGCCCCACAGAGTGTCTCGGGTCGGAGGGCCTTGCGAGGCAGGGTCTTCGCCCAGCGCGGCGGCGAGCTCGAGAGTGACGCCGGCAATCCGACAGAAGATGAGACGCACGCCCCACTTCTCGAAGGCCCGGTCGAGCGCGACCCGAATTCCCAGCTCCTGCTCGTAGAGGGAGCGGGCGGCGTCACCGTCGGTGGTGCGCACCACGGCATGGTCGAGGCCGTAGACCGAGCTCGGATCGAAGGGGCCCTCGGGGCGGGGCACGGTCTGCAGCACGAGGGCCATCGGCACGCCGCCGGTCCGCTCAGGAGACAGGGCGACGGCAGTGCCCCGCCGAGTCGGCGCGAGCCCGTGATGATGGGCCCAGCCCTCGGCGGCGTCGAGATCGCTCACGGCAAATCCGAGCTCGACCGGGCGGTCGATATCGGGGAGCTCGGTCTCGCCCACGCGCAGCTCGAGCGCCGCGTTGCCGAGCGGGAGCCAGGCGCTCGTTGCCCGGTCGCCCTCGGTCTCGAGATCGGCCGCACGCCCGAACAGGCGCTCGTAGCTCGCGGCAGACGAGGCCAGGTCCGAGGTGGCCAGGGTGACGTGATGCAAGCGATCGAGCATGGCGACATCCTATCGTTCGGAGGGACCTCACTGCTGCTACGCTGGCGTCCATGAGCGAAACGCCGACGGGTCCATCGACCGTGCGTCTGATCGTCTACTCCGACTATCTCTGACCGTGGTGCTACGTCGCGGCGGTCCGGCTGCGAGAGCTCGAAGTGGAGATGGGTGAGGGGCTGAGCCTCGAGTGGCGGAGCTTTCTGTTGCGGCCGCGCCCGTCGGATCCGCCGCGCACTCTCGAGCAGTTCCGCAGCTATACGGAGTCCTGGCTGACGCCCCAGGCCGAGGAGCCGCGGGCGCAGTTCCGCGTCTGGTCGAGTGAGGAGGGACCGCCGAGCCACAGCGTTCCGCCGCATCTGATCTCGAAGGCTGCTGCCCGGTTCGATCGCGAGCAGGGAACCGATGGCTGGGAGTCGCTCCACTGGAGCCTGCTCGAGGCCTACTTCCGCGACAATCGCGACATCACGAATCGCGGCGTTCTCGACGAGCTCTGGGAGGCCGAGGGCTATCCCGAGACGGCCAATCCGCTGAGCGCAGCCGACTTCGAGCTGCAGCGCGAGCTGGTCGAGGAGATCATCGCCGATCATCAGGAGGCGACCCAGCACGGCGCCTCGGGGGTCCCCGCGGTCCGTCTGGCAGACGGCTTCGGCGTGGTCATGGGCGCTCAGCCGACGGCCTCCTACCGTCGGTGGATCGAGAAGTCTCTTTCCCCGGTCCGCTGATTTCCCTTTTCGAATTTCTTCGGTATGGCGCTGCTCGGACTTCACGACGTCACCGTTGCCTTCGGCGGCCCGCTGCTGCTCGACGGAGTCGGTCTGCAGATCGAGGCCGGGGAGCGGGTCGCGCTGGTCGGCCGCAACGGCAGTGGGAAATCGACGCTGCTGCGCACCATCGCGGGCGAGGTGGAGCCCGATCGAGGCGAGGTGGTGATCTCTCCGGGCACGCGCGTGTCTCGCCTCGCCCAGGAGGCTCCGGTCGAGCTGACCGGGGAGGTGTTCGACGTCGTGGCGCAAGGCGTGCCCCAGCTGGGAGCCCTGGTGGCCGAGTATCACCATCTGACGTCTCGCGTGGCGGCGGGAGAGGTCGAGCTCTCTGCGCTCGAGGCGGTGCAGAGCCGGTTGGAGGCGGCCGGAGGCTGGCAGCTGCACAATCGGGTCGAGACCGCGATGAGTCGGCTCTCCCTGCCGGAGGAGAGTCGCTTCGAGACGCTCTCGGGCGGCCTCAAGCGACGGGTGCTGCTGGCGCGTGCGCTGGTCGCCGAGCCCGACCTCCTGCTGCTGGACGAGCCCACCAACCACCTCGACATCGAGGCGATCGAGTGGCTCGAAGAGTTCCTGCTGGGGCTCGACAGCACTCTTCTGATGGTGACCCACGATCGGGCCTTTCTGCGTCGACTCGCGACTCGCATCCTGGAGCTCGATCGGGGAACGCTGCGCAGCTATCCAGGGGACTACCAGACCTACCTCGAGCGGCGCGAGTCGGAGCTGGCCGCAGAGGAGGGTCAGGTGCGTCGCCAGGACAAGCTCCTGGCGCGCGAGGAGACCTGGATCCGTCAGGGCATCAAGGCCCGACGAACTCGTGACGAAGGTCGGGTGCGGGCGCTCGAGCGGCTCCGAGACGAGGTGCGCGCGCGGCGGCGTCAACAGGGCAAGGCCCATCTGCGCATGGACCGTGCCGAGATGTCGGGCAAGATCGTGATCGAGACCGAGGGTCTGGGCTTTGCGTACCCGTGCGCCGAGGGGGCCGAGCCGACGCCGATCGTGGACGACCTGACGACGCTCATCTGTCGGGGCGACAAGATCGGTCTGCTCGGGCCCAACGGCTCGGGCAAGTCGACTCTGCTCAAGCTGCTGCTCGGCAAGCTCGAGCCGACCCGTGGCAGCATTCGCCGGGGTGCCCGGATCGAGGTCGCCTACTACGACCAGCATCGCGAGCAGCTCGACGAAGAGCGCTCGGTGGTCGACAACCTCGCCGACGGCAACGACCGCGTGACGGTGGCCGGAAAGTCGATGCACGTCATCGGCTATCTGCAGAGCTTTCTCTTCCCTCCCGAGCAGGTGCGCAGCCCGGTGAAGTCGCTCTCGGGCGGGGAGCGCAATCGGCTGCTGCTGGCGCGACTGTTCACGCGCCCCTTCAATCTCCTGGTGATGGACGAGCCGACCAACGACCTCGACGTGGAGACTCTCGAGCTGCTCGAGGCGAAGCTGGTCGAGTTCGAGGGCACGCTGCTGCTGGTGAGTCACGACCGTGCCTTTCTCGACGATGTGGTGACCAGTACCCTGGTGATGGAGGGAAACGGGCGAGTCGGGGAGTACGCGGGGGGCTACTCCGACTGGCTGGTGCAGCGACCGAAGCTGGCCCCGGCTCCCGATGCCCGCCCCGAGCCCCGCCGTATCCAGGAGCCCGCGACGGCGCAGCGGCCTCGCGCCGGCAAGCGCAAGCTCGGCTTTCGGGAGAAGCGAGACCTCGAGGAGCTGCCGGGACGGATCGAGCAGCTCGAGCAGGAGCAGGCCGAGCTCCACGCGCGGGCCGCGGACCCCGAGTTCTATCGGCAGGGCGACGGCGAGGCGATCGCGAAGGTGCAGGCTCGAATGGCGGAGCTCGGGGCCGAGCTCGAAAGTTGCTACGAGCGCTGGGCCGAGCTGGAGGAGCTCGCCGGATAGGGCTCGCTAGCGATTCTCGTCGATGACGTAGCTCCTTCGGCAGCGCACGAAGTAGTCGTCGCCGAGCACCTCGATTCGCACCGGGTGGGTTCCTGCCTGCCGGTCGCGGGGTGTGAAGGAGAGACTGTACTGCGATCGAATATCCTCGAGGATCTCCGCGAAGACCTGCGGTAGCTCGGCGAGCTGGGAGATCTCGTAGGCCTGACCGCCGGTCTCCTCGGCCAGCTGCCGGAGATCGGGACGCGCCTCGAGGTCTCGGCGGCCCTGGCCCGACGCGACGGTGTAGAGGATGGCATGGCCCACGCGCGCGGCCGCGACGGCGTGGGTGAGCGTCGCCTCGCTCAGCTCGTCGCGTCCGTCGGAGAAGAGCACCGCGACCTTGCGTCCGCTCAGCTCTCGCATGTCGCTGCCGAGGCGCACCACGGCGTCGTAGAGCGAGGTGCTGCCGCTGGCTCGCAGCGTGCGGATCGCCGCCAGCGCCGAGTCGTGGTCGGCGGTCCACGAGGTGACCTGCGAGACTTCGTGGTTGAAGGCGTAGATCGAGAGCACGTCGTCGTGCGCCAGCGAACCGATGAAGCCGCGAATCGCCATGCGAACCGCAGGCAGGCGATCCTTCATGCTGGCGCTGGTGTCGACCACCACGGACACGCTCAGGGAGGCCGACTGCTTGGCGAAGCCGCGCAGCTCGACCGGTTCGCCGCGATCGAAGATCACGAAGTCCTCCGCCTCCAGATCGCCGACGTAGCGGCCGCGCCGATCCGTCACCACCGGAAACAGCTCCACAGCCATGACTTCGATCGCATCGTGGACCACCACGTCGGAGCTGCGAATCCGGATCTTCTGCATCAGCGCACCATCGACGAACACCGCGGCCACCACGGGGACCTCCACCAGTCCCGAGGGTGCGTCCCACTCGAAGGACCAGTCGGGCGCGCGTGCCGTGCCGACCTTGCGGCCGTCGACCAGGACGTCGATGTGATTGACGGTACCGACGGCCGCACTGGTGTCGAAGGAAAAGGTCGTCGGGCCGAGCAGGATCGATCCGTTCTTCGGGGTCAGCATGCGCACCTGGGCCGAGAGAGCCGAGGGCGCGCCGGCGAGTCCCACCAGGACGGCGAGGAGCAGGGTGGCGCTCCATAGGGTGGCGCTGGATAGGGTGGCGCTGGATGGGGTGGCGCTGGATGGGGTGGCGCTCGATCGGGTCACACCGGCCTCGGAGCTCTCGGGATCAGTTCCGGCCCCATCGAATCCCGACGATCACCGGATCGTGATCGGAGGAGCGAAACGGATCGGGGATGTAGAGACTGTCGTCGGGGTTGGCTTCGCTGGAGGAGTCGCCCGGGTCTTGGACCGAGTCGTTGTAGTCGAGGACCCGGGGCTCGTCGGCGTTGATGTGCCAGATCCCGACTCCACTCACTCTCTCGGCGAGCCCGGGGCTGGCAAAGGCGTGGTCGATCAGCCCGGCCATGCCGCCGTAGACGTAGCTGTAGCGCTCCGGCTCGTCCACTTCACGACGGACCAGGTTGACCAGGCCAGAGCTCTCGAGGGTGCGGATCGGATCTTCCTCGGTGTAGGCGTTGAAGTCGCCCATGACGAGAAGATCCGAGCTGCCCGATCCGGTCGGGTCGGTGGCGAGCCAGGCGATCATCTCTCGTGCCGATGCCACTCGCGTGTGGTTGAAACAAGCCTGCCCGTCCCCCTGGTCGAGGTCGGCTTCCTCGGCGCCGGTGCAGCCTTTCGACTTGAAGTGGTTGGCCACCACGGTGAGCGCAGGAGCGTCCGGTCGGGCGCGGGAGCGGAAGGTCTGGGCGACGGGGGGGCGACTGAGACCGTCGAAGGAGCCTGATTCGAGCAGCGCGGGTCCGCCCACCGGCTCGACCACGGCACTGCGATAGAGCAGGCCGACCGTGATCGCGTCGGCGCCGATCACACCGAGCTGGCCGGTGGTGCCGGTGTCGACCCAGCGGTATCCGGGACACTGCGGATCGAGGGCCGCAACGAGTGTGGCAATCGCCGACTCCGATCCCCGGTCGCCGGTGTTCTCGAGCTCTTGCAGAGCCACGATGTCGGCGTCCAGCGCGCACAGCGCAGCCACCAGCTTGCGCTCCTGGCGAGCCAGTTCGTTGGCCGAGTCGGCGCCTCGGGGCCCCCCGTCGTCTCCTCCGAGACCGTCGTCGAGGGTGGCGAAGTAGTTGAACAGGTTGAACGAGGCCACCCTCAGGTCGCCGCCGACCTCGGGAGGGCTTTCGGGTCTCGGGCGAGCTCGGACCAAGCTCGGGCGACTCGTGGGCTCGAGGCGATAGCTGTCGAAGAAGTTCGCGACGACGCCGCGCAGGGGCTGGTCGGTGGTGTCGCCGCGGCGCAGGGTCTTCGGATCGAAGGCGCCCAGGATCGGTACCGGGTCGGGGCTGCGCCTCGTACTGGCGTCGTCGATGACGATGCGGCTGCGCAGGTTCCTGGAATCGCGCTCTCTCAGGGCGGCGGATCCGGGAGCCTCGCGCTCGGTGCCCTGGAACTGGAAGGGCTCGCCCTCCGAGCGGGAAACGAGGACCTCTCCGTAGCGGCCCAGCTCGAAGGTGCCGGTGACCGACATCGTCTGTGGCAGGACGACCCGCATCCCTTCGAGGGCCTCGAGGTCACGCTCCCCCTCGGGCAGCGGAAAGAGGATCGCTGTCTCCTCGGGCAGCTCGACACCCGAAGCGCACAGCAGCACCGTCGTGACGTCGGTGATCTGGGTCTGGCCGGAGAACTCCTGGACCGTGCCGGTGACCCGGACCAGATCTGCCACCTGGAGCTCGAGCTCGCTCGGGCCTTCGAAGACGAAGATGGCGTCGGAAGTGGCGGGGTCGCCGTCGGCGTCGTGGGCCTCCTCCTGAACGAAGAAGCCGTTCAACTCCTCACTCCTCTGGAAGTCGGCGATGACCACTCCTTCGATGGTGTGCACCTCGCCGGCGAGGGGAGACGTGCCGGAGGTGCCCTGGATGGTGAAGATCGCCGTGGCCCCCTCGCTGCACGGCCCCGGTCCGTCGGGGTCGGGCCGGCCCCAGGGGAGACCGCAACTGACCGCCACCAGCACGATCGGGATGCAGGCGAGAGAAGTCGGCGTCCCTCCTCTGGATCTACCCATCGTGCTTCATGCGTTGGCCGATGTCGCGCCAGGTGACGAGGTCGATGCCCCGGTCTTCGATCCACGATCGGGTGCGCTCGGCGGTGAAGACCTCGAGATCGCGCTGACGCCATGCCGAACCGTAGTCGGGGTGATCGATCGTCACGGCCTGCATCTCCGAGTCGTCGTAGGCGAGATGGATGATGATCTCGTGCAGTCCGTCTCCCATGCCCGCGATCGCCTTCTCGTAGTAGGCGGCCCACTCTTCGGCGGGAATCTCCGGGGTCGCCATCGAAACGGACTCGAGCCAGAAGGCGTTGCGCCCCAGATCGACCTGGCCGATCCAGGGCATGGTCTCGAGGCGCGGCGGCACCATGACCGGGAGCGAGTGGCGGTCGGCGACCCGAAGCAGGACCTGGAGGAGCTCGGCGTTCTGGAAGAGCACTCCCATGTGGGAGTCGAGATGGGTGGGCTCGATTCCGAACTCTCGAGCGCGTGCGATCTGTGCCTCGATCTCGGCCTCGACCTCGGCGAGGTCGGCACTGGCGACGATCTCGGCGACCGAGGCCGGCTGGAATCCCCGGGCGTCGACCAGCGACGGCGCAGCGTCACCGCCGAGCACCGGTCCCCACTTGAGGTGCTTCCATTCGGCGGTGAAGGTGAGGTGCAGTCCGAGATCGGCTTCGGGGTGAGCCCGGGCGAAGGCGGCGATCTCGGGAAACCAGGGTGTGGGCACCATGATGCTGCCCGAGTTGACCAGTCCCTTCTCCCAGGCGTCGACGAACGCTCGGTTGGTCGAGTGGCTGACTCCGAGGTCGTCGGCGTGCACGATGAGGCCGATCGGCGCGCCGAGGCTGGCGACCGGGAGGGCGACGGTCGCGAGAATGGCGAGAAGCGAGGTGGCGAGGACGGTCTGCGCGACGGCCGGGGAGAGCAGGTTCATGGGGCTCCTTTCGGGGGATCTGGAGAGAGCATATCGCTCTGCCCCGAGCCGTCGTGGGGTGCGGAGGCGCTGGGCTATGCTCTTGCCTCATCCCTGGCGGTGTCCGATTGCCGAAGGGCCTCGAGGCCCGTCACGAGCCCGATGAGGAGTCGACCCGATGGTCTCGCAGCGATTCTCGAACGCAGTGCCGGTGGGCGCGCTGGTGCTCCTGTTCGCCGTTTCCCCGCTCTCTTCGCAGGGCAGCCGCTTTCTGCGCCAGCCGACGCTCAGCGCGGAGCACGTGGCGTTCACCCACGGTTCCGACCTCTGGGTCGCTTCCAGAGAGGGCGGTCTGGCTCGTCGGCTCACCAGTACCCCGGCGGTAGAGAGCGATCCGCACTTCTCTCCCGATGGTCGGCAGATCGCCTTCACCTCGAATCGCTCGGGCGTGGCGGCGGTGTATGTGGTCCCGGTCGAAGGGGGAACCCCGAGGCGCCTCACCTGGTATCCGAGCGAGTCGCTTGCCCGGGGCTGGACGCCGGACGGCACCCGGGTGCTCTACACCTCCGAGCGAGAAACCGCTCCGGTGGGGTTCGCACGCCTGTGGACGGTCTCGCCGGAGGGCGGGCCGTCCGAACGGATCCCGGCGCCGTTCGGCTTCGCCGGATCGTTCGACGGCGCGGCGCGGCGCATCGTGGTCGAGCGGGTCGGGCGCTGGGACACCGAGTGGCGCGGGTACCGTGGGGGTCAGAACACACCGTTGGTGATTCTCGACCTGGACGATCTCGACGAGGTTCGCCTGCCCAACGAGCGCACGACCGACATCGACCCGGTGTGGCTGAACGGGAAGATCTACTTTCTGTCCGATCGGGATTGGGCGATGAACGTATGGTCCTACGATTCGTCCTCGGGCGAGCTGAGGCAGATCACATACTTCACCGGGGCGGAGGCCAGGTCGCTGGCAGGACACGGCTCGATGCTGGCGCTCGAGCAGGACGGGTTCGTCCACCTCCTCGACCCCTCCACGGGCGAGCTTCGTCAGCTGGAGATTCTCGTGCGGGGCGATTTTCCGTGGGCCGAGGTGCAGTGGGAGGACGTCTCAGAGCGTGCAGGCTCGGCTTCGTTGTCTCCGAGCGGCAAGCGAGCCTTGTTCGAAGCACGCGGCGAGATCTTCACCGTTCCGGCAGAGAAGGGAGACGCCCGAAACCTCTCGCAGAGCTCGGGAGCGGCGGATCGCGCGCCGGTCTGGTCGCCGGACGGTGGCGAGATTGCCTGGTTCTCAGATGACAGGTTCTCCGACAACAGCGTCTCGGAGGGCAGCTCCCCCGGCGCGGGCTATCAACTGGTGATTGCCGCGCAGGAGGGTCGTTCCGAGCCCCGGCGCCTGCCGATCGGCCCCTCGAAGATGGGATGGGAGCCGGTCTGGTCGCCCGACGGCAGCCGGATCGCGTTCGTGGACGACGATGTCCGGGTGCGAGTCGTCGATGTGGAATCCGGAGACATCCAGACCATCGACGTGGGCGGCGTCAACGTCGAGCGAGGCCAGATGGGGCTCACGTGGTCGCCCGACTCGAAGTGGCTGGCCTGGGCCAAGACGTATCCGAACCATCTTCGGCGCATCGTCGTCTGGTCTCGAGACACGGGCGATGTCACCTCACTGACCGATCCCATGGCCGACGCCGCGTCACCGGCCTGGGACCGGTCGGGGCTCCATCTGTTCTTTCTCGCCAGTACCGATGTCGCGCTGGGCTCGGGCTGGGCCAACACCAGCACCACCAAGGCCGATCCACGCTACGGGGTCTACGTCGCCGTGCTTCGAGCCGACAGCTCGACGCCGTTCACGCTGGAGAGTGACGAGGAGGAGGGCGAGAAGGGAGCTGACGGCGAAGGCGCGGTGGGCACGGACGAGGCCAAGAACGAGGACAAGGACGAGGCCGAGGACGAGGAGGAGGACGACGCGAAACCGGAGGCGGACGAGGTCGAGGTGCGCCTCGACTTCGAGGGCCTCGAGCACCGAATCGTAGCGGTGCCGATGCCGGTGGCGCGGTACCGCATCGCCCTGGCCGGCCCGGAGGGCAAGCTCTTCGTCGGCGAGGCCATGCCGGACGGTCCGGGGATGACGCTGCATCAATTCTCTCTCGAGGATCGAAAGGCCGAGGTGTTCGCCAGCGGCGTTCGCCAGGCGGCGGTCTCGGCCGATGGCAACAAGATGCTCCTGCGCTCCGGTGATCAGTGGCGCATCGTAGACACGAAGTCGCCTCCGAAGGAGGGAGAGGGGGCCCTCGAGCTGTCGCTACGGATGCGGCTCGACCGCCAGGCCGAGTGGCGACAGATCTTCGACGAGTCGTGGCGCTATCTGCGCGACTACTTCTACGACCCCGAGATGCACGGCCGCGACTGGGATGCCGTCTACCGTCGCTATGCGCCGCTTCTCCCCTGGGTGCGCCACCGGGCCGACCTCAGCGAGTTGATGGACCGGGTCAGCGGTGAGATGTCGGTCGGGCACAGCTTCGTCTTCGGCGGCGATCTGCCCGAGGTGGAGGAGTCGGTGGTCGGACTTCTGGGTGCCGATCTGGTGGCGGAGCAGGGGCGCTGGCGGATCTCGCGCATCTACACCTTCGAGAGCTGGAATCCCGAGCTCACCGCTCCGCTGGCCGAGCCGGGTCTGAAGGTCGACGAAGGGCACTTCCTGCTGGAGATCAACGGCCTCGAGCTGACCGATCGCGACGATCCGTACCGTCTGCTCGACGGTGCCGTCGGCCGGCAGACGGTCCTGCTCGTCAACGATGCGCCTTCGATGGACGGGGCGTGGGAGATCACGGTGAAGCCGGTCGACAGCGAAGGAGCGCTTCGTCAGCGCGCCTGGGTGGAGGACAATCGGCGCAAGGTCGACGATCTCTCCGAGGGTCGGCTGGCCTACGTCTGGGTCCCCAACACGTCGACTCCGGGCGTGGTGTCGTTCGACCGCTATTTCTTCGCCCAGCAGGACAAGTGGGGGGCGGTGATCGACGAGCGCTTCAACGGTGGCGGCTTTCTCGACGACTACATGGTCGACCTGATGACCCGCCGTCTTCGCGCCGCCATCACCAACGAGGTGCCCGGCGGCCGCCCCTTTCGACTCCCCGCCGGCATTCTCGGGCCCAAGGTCCTGTTGATCAACGAGTTCGCCGGGTCGGGCGGTGACTTCTTCCCCTGGATCTTCCGTCAGCAGGAGGCCGGGCCGCTCATCGGTGCCCGTACCTGGGGTGGTCTGGTCAAGTCGTCGGTGCACTACGCCTTGATCGACGGCGGTGCTCTGACCGCTCCGGACAACGCGGTGTTCGACCCGATCGAGGGAGAGTGGGTCGGCGAGAACGAGGGCATCCCTCCGGACATCGAGGTGCTGGTGGACGCACGCTCGGCCACCGACGGACGCGATGTGCAGCTGGAACGGGGAGTGGAGGAGCTGCTGCAGCTGCTTCCGGCTGAGGAAGAGGTGGTCGTGCCGCCGCCGTTCCCGCGGGCGGCGCGTCGACCGGGCGGTCGATAGGAGGCGAGTCTCACTCGCCGCTTCGAAGCAGCTCGGCGAGGCCGTCGGTCGGGACCGGTCCGGCGCGCAGCACGGAGTCCATGAACTCCCGGGTGACGAAGTCGTCTCCGAGCCGTGCCCTCTCCTGCTCGTACAGCTCCCGCAGCTCCAGGCCGCCGAGCATGTAGGTGATGATCTGCATCGGCGAGCGCATCAGGCGCCCCCACAGGCTCTTGGCGAACTGCGGCGCCAGCAGCGAGGTCTCGATGGAGAAGCGGGTGACCTGTTCTTCGCTCCAGCCTTCGCAGTGCGCCATGACGCTGGTGTAGGCCCGGTTCGCGTTCTCGATGCGCTTGCGCAGCTGGGCGAGGCGGGTGAGTCGGTCGCCCGGCGCATAGCCGGCGTCGAGGACGATGCGCTCGGTGAAGGTCGCCCATCCCTCGGTGAAGGGATCGTAGGGAAAGAGAATGCGCACCGGATGCAGGTTCTCGCGCAGCAGTTTCTGCTGCAGGTAGTGCCCCGGATAGAGCTCGTGGATGACGATGAACTTCTTGAAGGGGTAGTTGAAGGAGCGCCAGAAGTCTTCTCGCTCCGGAGCGGGATGGGTGTCGGGAATGGTCGCCAGATTCCAGGTGGTCCAGGGGTTGGGCGCGAAGGGCGGGGCGCTGCTGACATAGCCGATACGCGCCATCGGTCCGGAGCTCTCGGGCGCCAGCTCGAGACTCAGGGTGTTGCGCTCGGGCACCGTGGCGATCTCGTTCTCGCGCACGAACTGTTCGACCTCGTCGGAGTAGCGGCGCAGGGTGAGCAGGTATTCGGCGTTGTTGGCCGGCCGATCGCTCTCGACGTCGTCGAGGGCCTGGGTGAGCACGGTGGCGTCGTCGGGCAGCGGCTGGCCGGGGCGACTCTCGCGCCAGTGCTCGCGGGCCAGCTCGAGCATCGAGCGCTTGGCGTCGTCGATCTCCTGGCGGGCGGCCGCGGCGAGGGCCTCCGGGGTGAGCTCCCGATCGGTGTAGATGGCGAGGCGCTCGGCGTAGAGCTCGCGCCCCAGGATCGGTTCGTCGGGCAGGTCGAGGCGAGGCGTCAGCTGCTCGTCGACGAAGCTCTCGAGCCGCTCGAGGGCCTCGATCGTGGCGGCGGCGGCGGAACCTCGTTCTCTCGCGAGCGAATCCTTCAAGGCGCTGATTCGGTTGCGTGCTCGCCGGGTGTCGGCCGGGCGTCCGTTCTGAAGCTGTGCGCGGGCACTGTCGGCGATCAAGGTCATCGCGTCGAGGCGCTGGTCGATCAGCGCGCTGCGTTCGATGGGGGAGAGAAGCGCAGACTCGACGACGGGGGGAAGGGCGTTCTCGAGCCGGTCGACGTACCACGCGAGCGAGTCGCGATGGGGACGCTCTTCCTGCCAGAGCAGGAGCTCGGTACGGATCGCTCGGCGCAGGAGCCGCAGGTCGACTCGCTCGTCGGCCGAGAGTGCCGGGTCGCCCAGGAGGCGCTCGACCTGCTGCAGGGTGCCGCGCAGGGATCGCTGGCGGACACCGATCGGCCCGGGAGACACGTCGTCGAAGCTCCAGATGGCGTCGGAGATGCCGCGCCGCAGCGCGGTGGAGGGGTAGAAACGCTGCCAGGCCTCGAGATAGCGCCCGACGAGGGTCTGGGCCGACTCCTCCTGGCCGGGGGGCTGCGGGCCGGGTCGCTGTGGAGTCTGCTCCTGGGTCGCGGCAGGGTCGGACAGTGCGAGTCCGCACAGGACGCACAAGGCTGGAACGACGGCGGATCGAGCGGCTCTCATGATGCGGACTCCGGGGCTGTGGCCTCGCCGAGAGAAGCGGGGCGGGAATCGTGGTTCACTCCCGGACTCGGCGAGGATCGGTCCCGGGAGGGGAGGGAACAGAACCGGATTCCGGCTTGTTATCCCTCGAAAGGTACCATTCGTCCCGGTCCGAGCCTGCGGACGGGAGTAGGATGGTCCCCGGACCGACGGCCCCTCCATTCATGCTGCGCAGCCTTCCATACCTCCTCACCGCCGCCCTTTGCCTGGGGCCGAGCGCTCCAATCGCCGCCGCGGGGGAGTCGCCAGAGGCGCCGTGGGAGTGGAGCCAGGTGAGCCGGGTCGTCGCGATCGGCGACCTGCACGGCAGCTATGAGAAATTGGTCCGTTTGCTCGAGGCGGCGTCGCTGCTGGGCGATCGAGGGCAGTGGATCGGGGGGAGCGACCACCTCGTGGTGATCGGTGACTTCCTCGATCGGGGCAGTGAAGAGCGCAAGCTGATGGACCTGCTCCGTCGACTCGAAGCGGAGAGCGTCGCGTCGGGAGGCTATGTCCACGTCCTGCTGGGCAATCACGAGGTGATGAACCTCCTGCGAGAGACTCGCTACGTGGCGCGCGCGTCCTACCGTGCGTTCGTCGAGGAAGAAACGGAAAGCCAGCGCATCGCGGCGCTGCGCCAATACTCTCCCGATGGCATCGACCCTCGCCGCCCCGGCGATCTCACCGCCTTCAATCGCCACTTCCCGAAGGGGTTCTTCGCTCGCCAGCGGGCGTTCGACCCGGATGGCGAGTACGGTAGCTGGCTCCTGACGCTGCCGGCGGTGGTCAAGATCAACGACGTGGTCTACGTGCACGGCGGGATGAACCCCGAGTTCGCGAGCCTCGGGATCGCGGGCATCAACCGCACGACCACCGGTGAGCTGGAACGCCATCTCGCCGCTCGCCAGGAGCTCGAGCGGCTCGGCGTGGTCACTCCCGTGATGGGCCTGTCGAAGATCGTCGAGGTCGCCGAGAAGAGCCTCGAGCGCACCCATGGCAAGCGCTTGCACGAGACCCAGGTGGCCGCCCGGGAGCTGATCGCGTCGAACGATGCGCCGATCCTGGGATCGCGGGGGCCTCTCTGGTACCGCGGCAACTCGTTCGAAGACGAGCGCATCGAGCGAGCGGATATCGAGCGATCGCTCGACAGCCTCGGAGCCCAGGCGCTGGTGATCGCTCACAGTCCCACCTCGGGCGATCGCATCACGTCGCGCTTTCACGGTCAGGTGTTCCGGGTCGACCACGGGATTCAACGCAGTGAAGATCCGCTGGCGCTGGTGGCAGAGCGAGGCGAGATGATGGTGCTCGACACCGCAACGGGCGAAATGTCGGCCCCCGTGCGCGAGCTGCCCGTGGGAGGCCCGAGGGCGTGGTCGGGGAGCCTCTCCGACGAGCAGGAGCGCGAGTTCCTGAGGCACGCCCGAGTGGTCGAAACCCGGGAGCTGGGGAGCGGAAGGACGCGCCCACAGGTCGTCGTCATGGAGCGCAAAGGCGAGCGGCGTCGAGGCCTCTTCAAGACGGTCGAGGTCTCACCGGCGGGGAGCGACCCGGACCGCTATCAGCACGAAGTGGCGGCGTACCTGCTCGACCGGCAGCTCGATCTGGGGATGGTGCCGGTGACGGTGACCCGCAAGATCGACGGCGACGAGGGCTCGCTGCAATCCTGGGTGGAGAACGCGGTCGATCTGGAGACGGCGTCTGCCTACGGTCTCGAGATGAACGGAGCCGAGCGTGCGGCACGTCAGCTGGCGCGCGGCGAGGTCTTCGATGCGTTGATCGGCAACACCGATCGCAAGCCGGCGGACGAGGTCCTCGTGCTGGACGGCAGCGATCGGATCTTCCTGATCGATCACTCCAGAGCCTTCTCGCTGTCCTGGGATCTGCAGTGGGACCACCACGCGTCGCCGATCGGTCCGGGCTTTGCCGCCGCGCTTCGGGACCTCGATCGGGAGTCCCTGGTACGGGACCTCCAGGACCTGCTCTCGATGGCTCAGATCGATGCCCTGCTCGAGCGCCGGGATCGGCTGCTCGAGCAGGTCGTCGTCGCCGAGGCGGAGAGCTACGACGAGGCCTCGGAAGGACGCAGCTTCACCGCCGTGCCATAGACCAGGAGCTCGGCCGCCCCGGCCATGACCTGCGAGGTCGTGAAGCGCACGTTGATGATCGCGTCGGCGTCGAGCTGTTGGGCCTCGGTCAGCATGCGGCGCACGCTCTCGTTGCGGGCCTCGGTGAGCATCTCGGTGTACTCCTTGATCTCGCCGCCCACCAGGGTTCGCAGTCCCGCGACGATGTCCTTGCCGATGTGCTTCGCGCGGATCGTGCTGCCGCGGACCAGGCCGAGAGCCTGATCGATCTCGTGGCCCGGGACGAAGTCGGTGTTGTAGATCTGCATGCTTGTCTCTCTCCTCCAGTCGAACGTTCAGGTGACGGAGACTGCGGTTCAGTCGTTCAGAAGATCGTGGTCGTGCTCTCGGTCTTCGAGTCGCTCCCAGATCACCGAGCCGAACAGCAGCACGAACCCGAAAGCGGCGATGGTCAGTCCGATCTGAATCGGAATGGGGAAGTCGCGGAAGGCGCTCCACAACTGGGGCCAGGCCTGTTGGAGCGGCTCGATCAGGTAGCTGGCGAGCACGAGAGCGCCGATCAGGATGAGCAGGAATCCGATGATGCGCACAAGTCGGGTCATTGCGTGAGGTCTCCTTCCTCTCGGGCGTCCGCGATGCGCTCCAGAATCAGCGAGGCGACGACGAAGGTGGCGCCGGTGAGAATCATGGCGATTCCAGCTTCTGCCAGGCGCGGCAGGGCGAAGTAGCGCAGGACCCGACGCAGCCCCTCGTAGGTGGTCCAGCCGCCGGCGAGCATCAGCCCGCTGCGCCAGAGGAGGAGTCCGAGGGTTTGCAGCGCTTTCATGGCGTCGACCCCTGCCGGGGGGCAGGGTCTCTTTTCAGCCCTACGCGAGGGGTGGGTGGGCTATTCGGCCGCGGCGCGAGGGATGCGCGCGGGAGATCTCAGCCCAGGCGCTCGACCAACGCCTGAAAGCGAGGGTCGTCTCGGAGCTCGTCGAAGTCACTGTCGTGCTCGAGCCAGGCGCGGTAGCCGAAGCCGGCGTCGATGGCACGTCCGAGCAGGTCGATCGCCTCGTCCTTCTCGTCGGCGGTGGCGTAGGTACAGGCGACGTTGTAGAGGATGGCGGGCTCGCCCGGGTCGATGGCGAGGGCCTTGCGAGCCATGCGCAGCCCGCGCTCCTTGTCGCCGGTCTTCACGACAGAGCTTCCGCAGAGGTAGAGCGCGCGCGCGTCGTCGGGATTGAGCTGAATGTGCGCTTCGAGCAGCTCGAGTGCTTTGCGATCGGCCTCGGCAATGACCTCGGCAGGGGCACCCATTCCCTCGAGCACCTGCGTGAGCAGCTGGGGAGCCTGGTAGTCCTCGGGACGGACTTCGGAGGCCTTGCGGAAGAGGTCGGCTGCCTGCTGGAGCTTTCCCTGGGCGAGGCACGCTCGTGCGTAGAAATAGTAGGCCTCGAACAGCTTGGGATTGCGCTCGATCGCGGCTTCGAATTCGGCCTCGGCCTCTTCGTATCGTTCGCTGATCGACAAGGCGAGGGCGCGAGAGGCGTGGGCCTCGGCCAGCTCCGGGTCGAGCTCGAGCGCCTTGCGACTCGCCTCGTTGGCCTGGTTGCGATTGGCCTCGGAACTGTCGGCGTACATGAAGACGAAGGAGCTGCAGTCGGCGATTCCGGCGAATGCAAGGGCGTAGTTGGGGTCGATCTCGATGGCCCGCGAGTACATCTGGCGGGCGAACTCGAAGCTGCGACGATTCATCTGGTAGAAGAACTTGCGCCCCCTCAAGTAGCAATCGAAGGCCTCCACGTCACGGGTGGCGACGTTCTGGATGGCGCGACGCTCCCTTGGACTGAGCTGCATCTCGAGCGCCTCGACGATGCTCTCGGCGATCTCGTCCTGGATCGCGAACACGTCCTTGAGCTCACGGTCGAAGCGCTCCGACCAGAGGCGGTAGCCGTCCTTGACGTCGACCAGCTGGGCCGTGACGCGGAGCCGATCGCCGGCCTTGCGTACGCTTCCTTCGAGAACGGTCGCGACGTTGAGGCGCTGGCCGATCTGACGGATGTCGAGCGAGGTGTCCTTGAACTGGAAGGCACTGGTGCGCGAAGCCACCCGCAGGTGCTCGATTCTGCCCAGGCCGTTGATCAGCTCCTCGGCGAGACCTTCACAGAAGTAGTCCTGGTCCTTTTCTGCGCTCATGTCGGCGAAGGGCAGGACCGCGATGGAGGGGGCCGCCTCCGTCTTCGTCTCCGAGGGGGCGGTCGCAATTCGTTCTTGTTCGACGGCCTCCAGCTCGAGGCCGATGTCTCGGGCGGTCTGGTAGCGCCGCGCAGGGTCCTTCTCCAGGCACCTGGCCACGATGCGTCCCAGGTGTCCGGGAAGATCGGGGCGAAGCTCAGTGAGACGTGGGGGAGGGTCGCGCAGGATCGCGGAGACCAGCTCGGCCGAGGAGGCGCCGCTGAACGGTCGCTCGCCGGTGAGCATCTCGTGGAAGATCACGCCGACGGCAAAGATGTCGGTACGGTGGTCGACCGGCTGGCCCTGTACCTGCTCGGGCGACATGTAGGGCATGGTACCCATCACCATGCCGACCTGGGTGCGCGCTTCGGTGGCCATCTGGGAGACGGTGCTGATGCCGGAGTCGGACTGGAGCTTGGCCAGACCGAAATCGAGGACCTTGATGCGACCGTCGTCGGTCACCATGATGTTGGCGGGCTTCAGGTCGCGGTGAACGATGCCGTTCTCGTGAGCCGAGACGAGCGCCTCGATCAACGGCTTGGCGAACCTCAGGAACCGATCGCTCTCGAGTCGATTCCCGAGAATCACTCGCGCGAGCGGCTCCCCCTGGACCAGCTCCATGGTGATGAAGCGTTTGCCGTCGGCCTCTTCGACCGAGTAGATCGTGACGATGTTGGGGTGGTTGAGCGCCGCGATCGCCTTGGCTTCGCGCTCGAAGCGCATCAGGCGCTCGGAGTCCTCGGCCATCTCCTCGTGAAGCACCTTGAGCGCGACCTTTCGTCCCAGAGTCGTGTCTTCGGCGGAGAAAACGTCTCCCATACCCCCCTCGCCGAGCTTTCCCAGGATTCGGTAGTGGGCGAGATGAGTTCCGATCATGAGAGGGGGCGCTCCGCGAGAGGAAGTGAACCCGCGAATCATACCCCGGGAGGAGCAGCAGATCACGGCGTTGTCGTTGGAATGCAGACCTGCAAGGACGGAAACTAGGGACAGGCACTCCGCCGGAGGAAACCGAGGTTCGAGGCGACCATTGGCAAGACCATCGCACGCACCCCGCCGTCTTGCGTCGCTGCCGCGACGACAGTTCGGGGACGGAACTCGTTTTCCTCCGGCGGAGTGCCTGTCCCTGGTTTTGTCAGTGGCCTTTGAAGTGGGGCTCGCGCTTTTCCAGGAAGGCCTGCATGGCTTCGGCCGTGTCGGCGGAGGCGAAATTGACGGTCTGCGCCATGCCTTCGGCCTGCAGGGCCTGGTCGAGGCTGGAGGTGAGTCCGTCGTCGAGCAGGCGCTTGGTCATCTTGAGGGCGAGCGGGGGGCCCTGGGCGAGACGATGGGCCCAGTCGTCGACGGTGGAGTCGAGTCGGTCCACCGGCACGACCCGGTTGACGATGCCCAGGCGCTCGGCTTCCTGGGCCGAGAGGATGTCGCCGAAGAGCGCCATCTCCTTGGCCTTGTGGATCCCGACGAGCCGCGGCAGCAACCAGGAGCCGCCGAAGTCGATGGTGAGTCCGCGACGCGCGAAGATCTCGGAAAAGCGGGCTCGATCGGAGGCCACGATCAGGTCACAACCCAGCGCCATGTTGCAGCCCGCGCCCACGGCGACCCCGTCGACCTTGGCGATCACCGGGATCTGGATCTGGCGCAGTGCGATCGCTACCTGGGCGACGTCGTGCATGCTGTGTAGCTGGTGCTTCTTGCGGCCGCCCTCCACCGGAGTGAGATCGGCCCCGGAGCAGAAGTCCCCGCCGGCACCGGTCAGCACCATCACCCGATCCTCGGACCGGGTGCCGACCTCGGAGAACACCTCCCGCAGCTCGTCCCACATCGTCCCGTTGATGGCGTTCTTGCGTTCGGGTCGGTCGAGCGTGACGGTCACCACGCCGCTGTCATCGCGCTCCAGAGTCAGTGTATCCATCGTCGCTCCCACGGGTTGATTCGGTCGACAGTCTAGCCGGGCCACGACCTCTAGCTCGGCTCCTCGCCGTCGCTCTCGGTCTGGCCGGCGGCGAAGGGGAATCCCGGGTCGAAGTCGACGACATCCCGCTCCGGCGGGGCGATCGAGACTTCGTGCTGGCAGAGCCACTCGTCGTCGTCGCGGATTCCCTGGACGGTGTGGCCGCTCTCGAGGACGGCTCCCTTGTCCCACTGGTAGAGAGCCGCGTTGTAGAGCACCGGTCCGACGCCGTCGGGGTCGAGGCCGCGAAAGTGACACTGCAGGTCGTTCAATCCCACCGCACACATCCCGAGCGTGTCCATCAAGAAGTCGACCTCGCCGGGCACACCGCTCTCGGTGTCGACGCGGTAGAACCGGACGTTGATCGCGCCAGGCAGGGGAGAGGTGTATGCGTCCTCGACCCAGCTCCGGTATGCCGCGGCGGGATCGAGCAGTTGTTGGGTCGGGGCCCAGTGCAGCGCGACCGCCGGGGTGGAAGCCGACGACGAGTCGAGCAGGGAAGCGACCAGACGCTGCATGAGCTCGATGCGCCTGGCGTGGGACAACCCATGCACGGAGCCGTCCCGGATGCGCAGTACGTGCCGCACCCGCGGCAGCACCGAAGCCCCCTCCGGCCAGGACCAGGACTGCTCGAGGACGGTGAAGAAGGACTCGGGATCGATCAGGCGGGCCGAGCGGGTCACCGTCCACTCCGGCGCCATCCCCTCGCCGGGCTCTTTCAACCCGAGCGTGACCTTGCCGTCGACGAGAGAGATCAACTCCATCTCGGGCGCGTGTCGGGCCAGCGCGGTGTGCAGCGACGCCGATTCCAGCACCGGCGGCTCCTCGTGGAAGATCTCCACGGGGTACCGGGTGAGGAAGCCCTTCGGTCGGTCGGCGGAGAGCGCGTCTTTGAGGATGTCCATGGGCGGGCCTCTCTCGGATACTTCGGCGGGAGGGGGCCACGCTACTCGGTTTGGGGGCCGTGATGAACCCCCTGCCGAGGACTCACGCCCCTGAATCCCACTCGGAGGCCGCCTCGGCGGCGAGCGCCGGGGATTCGCAGCCGGCGTGAAGAGGGCCCCGGAGAGTTACCCCGAGTCTTTCAGTCGGCTCGCAACGCCGGCGCCGGCGAGCTGCGAAGCAGCTGCCTCGCCGGGAGGAGGCCGGCCAGAAAGGCCGCGAGCCAGGCCAGCCCGACTCCCTGGACCAACAGCTCCGGTGAGAGACTCATCTCCATCGACCAGCCGAAGGAGCGCCGGTTGAGGATGTGGATCATCGCCCAGGCCAGGCCGAGGCCGAGGGGGACGGCGAGCAGGCCGGCGATCACGCCGAGCGCCGAGGTCTCGAGCAGGAGGAGGTTGCGCAGCTCGCGACCGGAGAGTCCGAGGGCGCGCAGCACGGCGTGATGTCGGCGCCGCTCCAGAAGCAGGGCGAGCAGAGCGGAGAGTACGCCCAGAAAGGCGATGATCCCGGCCAGGAGCCGTAACACGCCGGTGATCAGGAAGGTCCGGTCGAAGACGTCCAGCGCCGCGCTGCGCAGGCCGCGCGCCGAGCGGACGTCGAACGGCGGACTGGCGGGAAGCGCCGCTGCGACCCGGTCGCGGAGCTCTTCCAGGTCCGCGTCGCTCATCCCCTCGGCCGCCTGGATGGAGGCGCCGTCGATCCGTGGGTCGTCGAAGTAGCGGTCCCAGGTCGCGCGATGCAGCAACACCTCGCCCCGGTCGGTGGAGTAATCACGATAGATCCCGACGATCGCCAGGGTGATCGGGCCCCGATCGGTTTCGAGGGTCACCGGGTCGCCGACCGCCAGCTCTCGGTGATAGGCGAGCGGCTCCGAGATCAGCGCGGCGCCTTGCGAGGAGAAGGCCGTCCAGAGCCGATCGTGGGCGCCCTTCTCGGCACCGAGGAGACGGTAGCCGTCGAAGCCCGAACGGTCGGTGTCGAGCGCGGTGACCTCGGTGGGCAGGCTCGAGACCTCCGCTTCAGGCGTGGAGCCGCGGGAGCCCTCGACGACACTGTCGACGGTGACGCGACGCACGGTGTGGATGCTCGCCACCCCGGGCAGCGCTCTCACGGTGGCGAGCAGGGCGGGGTCCCACGGCACGCGCTCGCCCCCACCGCCGTCGGGGGACGGGAGGGCCGCGCTCACGTAGAGATCCTGGCGCAGCGTGTCGCCCAGCCACACGGACACCGAGTCTCGGAAGCTGCTGACCATGACGCCGATCCCGATCGTGGTGGCCACGGCGAGGGTGAGCGCCGACAGCGCGACGCCGGTGCGCCCGAGCGAATGCGCCATCCCTCGGGCCGCCATGCGGGTCGCGATCCCCCGACCCCGAACCAGCGGCTCGAGGGCTCTGGCCACCAGTGCCACGCAGGTGGGCACCAGGAGTGAGAACCCGAGGATGGCGACGAACAGGGTTCCGAAGCTCGCCACCAGGTTGCGCCCGGCGAGGGCGAGTCCGAGTGCGCCGGCCGCTAGCATCGTGGCGCCGACCGCGGCCGCGAGGGCCCGACGGGAGCCCGCGCTCTCTGAGTCTGCAGAGCGCAGCGAGAGCCGCGGAGCGACCCGCGTGGCCTCGAGAGCCGGGCGCAGGCCGGCGACGATCGCGAGTCCCAGGCCGAGACCGAGGGCCTGGAGCAGCGACCAGGGATCGAGGTCGATCCGACGCACCGAGGTGGCGAAGTAGAGATCGGAGACGGTGCGTGTCACCAGTCGCACCAGGCCGTGGGCCAGCCCGATGCCGCCCAGGGCGCCGAGCGCAGTGCCCAGCGCAGCCAGAGTGGCAACGTCGACCAGGACCCGGGTGAGCACCGCGCGTCGCGACACTCCGAGCGCCCGCAGCAGACCGATCTGAGGGCGGCGCTCCACCACCGAGAAGGTGATCGTTCCGTAGACCAGGAACGATCCGCACAGCAGTGCGAGCAGAGCGAGGGCACGCAGATTGAGCTCGAAGGCCTGGGTCATGCGCAGCGCGCTCTCGCGCCGGGCCTGCGCCGAGATCAGCCGTGCTCCCGCGGGAAGGGAGGCGCGAAGGTCGTCGAGTCGCTCGAGCGTGGCCGCGTCCGGTGGGGCGGGCAGGGTCAGGTCGATGCGAGTCAGGCGTCCGGGATGGCCGAGCAGACGGGTCGCGGTTTCGAGGTCGGTCAGCACGCGGTCGTCGAGCGCTCGACGCTGCAGCTCGTCAGCGATCGTCGCCAGGCCAGCCAGGCGTGCCGGATGCTGCCCGGTGGAGGTCGTGGGCGCCAGGGGGTCGCCGAGGGAGAGGCCGAGGCGCTGGGCTCGCTCCACCGTGAGCACCAGGGCGACCCGACTCGGATCGAGCAGGGCGGCCGGATCGAGCTCGAGCTCGAAGGGAAGATCGTCGCGCGCGGTGCGGCTCGCCGCGGCGTCCGCGGGTATGGCGACGCCGAACAGCCGAAGTGGCACGTCGCGCAGCACGATGGGCCCCTCGGCCACGGGGGTCGCCGCCTCCGGGAAGATCTCCTCGACGACGTCCCAGCTCTGGGAAGACAAGCCTCGCGGTCCGCCCAGGACCTGATGGGTCACTGGGCCCATGACCGACTCGGTCGAGAGGCGAAAGCCGGTGCGGGCGCTCTCGAGTGCCAGATCGACCCCGAGGACCACTGCAATGCCGAGGGCGACGCCGAGCACCGCCAGTCCCAGCTGGAGTGGATGCTGCAGCGCCCAGCGTCGGCTGGACATGCGAAGGAGGCGGCTCATGGTGGTGCTCCGGGGGGGGCGCTCTGCGCTCAGGAGACCGTGAGTCGCTGAGCCTCCTCTGCGGAGGAGAGCTCCCGCAAAGAGCCACCGCCGGCCGAGAACACGCGGTCGGCCAGCCCCACCACTTCGCGGGAGTGAGTCACCATGATCATGGTCTTGCCGTGCGCGCGCACCATGCGGTCGAGCAGGTCGAGCACCTGCAGGCCCGTTTCCAGATCGAGGTTGCCGGTCGGCTCGTCGGCGAGCAGGATGGGCGGATCGTGCGCCAGGGCGCGGGCGATGGCGACCCGCTGTTGCTCACCCCCCGAGAGGGTGTCGGGAAAACGATCGCGGTGCCGGGTCAGCTCGACCTCGGCCAGCAGCTCGGCGACCCGCTCTCTGCGCTGCGCCGGAGGGACGCCGACCAGCTCCATCGGCAGCTCGATGTTCTCGGCCGCGGTCAGGGTAGGGATGAGGTGAAAGAACTGGAAGACGAATCCGATGCGATGGCGACGGAGTCGAGTGCGCTCCTCTTCGTCGAGCCGGCCGAGGTCGACCCCTTCGATCGAGACCCGACCGTCGGTGGGGAGATCGATGCCACTCATCAGGTTGAGCAGGGTGGTCTTGCCCGACCCGGACCGCCCGACGATGACCACCAGCTCGCCTCGAGCAATCGACAGGTCGACGCGCTCGAGGACCGGATGCAGCTCGCTTCCCTCCGGGTATCCGTGCGAGACCTGGTGGAGCTCGAGGGTGCCGATGCGGTCGGGTTTCATGGTGTTCAGCTCAGCTGCGGTGTCGGGATCGATGCGAGCGGCCGGGCAAGGCAAGCGCGCCGACGCTCGATTGACGCTACACTGCCTTGGACGCGACAGCACCACTATGTCCCAGAACTTCGAGCACGCCGGCCCCTCGGATTTCCTCGACTCGCTGCTGGATCAGCTGCCGGCGCGCGCGGTCGTGGTCTCGAGCCGTGCCTCGCGACGTCTGGAGCTCGCTCAGCGGTGGCTCGCTCGGCGCGAGTTCGGGGAGCGAACCACGTTGTTGGCCCCGAGCCGACGGGCGGGGGACGATCTCGTGCGCAGTGGTCTCGGCAAGACCGGCCAGGTCGGCATTCAGTCGAGCACGCCGCTGCGGTTTGCCAACGAGCTCGCCTCCTCGGCTCTGGCAGCTCTGGGCCGTGCGCCCGTTGCCGGGCTGGGCTACCAGGCCCTGGTGGTTCGCAGTGTGCACGAAGCGCTCGAGGCGGGACAGCTCGAGCGCTTCGCCGACGTCGCACGACTGCCGGGGTTCCCGCGGGCCCTGGCGGTGACGTTGCAGGAGCTGCGCCTGTGCGGCGTGGTCTCCTCTGCGCTCGACGAGATGCCGCGCAACGGGCGCGATCTGGCCCGGCTGCTCGATCACTATCGTTCCCAGCTCGACGCGTGGCAGCTCGCCGACCGGGCGGCGGTGCTGGAAACCGCCACCAAGGCGATCGAGCACCGGCCGCCGGCGGCGGCGAGGTGGCCGAATCTGTGGCTCGACCTGCCGATCGACTGGCCGGCGGAGGAGCACTTCCTGCGGGCTCTGGCAGCGAGCACGCCCCGCCTGTTGGCCACCGTGCCCTCGGAGCACGGCGAAGGTCTGCGACGACGGCGCCTCGAAGCGATGCTCGGCGCCGTTGCGGTGGACCTGGATGGGCTCGATTGGCCGAGCGCGGGGAAGGACGGCGAGTCGGAGTCACACCCGGTCGATCGCCTGATGCGTGCCCAGAGCTTCGTGTTCTCACAGGATGTGCCTCCCCTCGAAGAGACGGATCCCGAGGATCGCAGTGTCGAGTTCTTCTCGGCCTCGAGCGAAGGGCAGGAGTGCGT
The DNA here is from genome assembly GCA_963851415.1 of uncultured Acidobacteriota bacterium. Taxonomy (GTDB): domain Bacteria; phylum Acidobacteriota; class Thermoanaerobaculia; order Multivoradales; family Multivoraceae; genus CAWKPF01. Next base: position 2,676,000 of record CAWKPF010000003.1, on the reverse strand, counting down.
GGAGATCGCCCGTCGGCTCCGTGATCACGCCGCCGAGGGAGTGAGCTTCGACCGGATGGCGGTGCTGTTGCGCAGCCCGACCACCTATCTGCCGCTGCTCGAGGCCGCCCTGCGACGCGCCGAGATTCCGGCCTGGTTCAGCCGAGGCACGTCGCGACCCGACCCGGCGGGGCGAGCGTTTCTCTCCCTCCTGGCGTGTGCCGATCAGCGCCTCTCGGCCACGGCGTTCGCGGAGTACCTCTCTCTGGGACAGGTGCCCGGCCTGGAGGCCGACGGCCACGCACGGCACCAGGAGGTCCCGTGGGTGGAAGCGAGCGACGACGGAGGTCAGTTCGTCTTCAAGAGTGTGGTCGAAGTGGCGGTCGACCCGGCGGAAGAGGCCTACGACCCCGAGGAGGACGGCGAGGGCCCCGTGTTCGCTGGCACCCTGCCGGTGCCGTACCGTTGGGAACGGCTGCTGGTCGACGCCTCGGTGGTCGGAGGCACTGACCGCTGGCGTCGCCGTCTGGCCGGGCTGGAGCACGAGCTCGAGCTCCGTGCGCGCGAGGTCGACCCCGAAGACGAGCATCGGCGCCTCGGCATCGAGGCTCGCCTGGAGCAGCTGCGCACCCTCGAACGCTTCGCGCTGCCCTTGATCGACTTCCTGGCTGCCTTCCCCGAGCAGGCGACGTGGGGGGAGTGGCTCGATCGACTCGAGCGCCTCGCCACCATGGCGTTGCGTCGCCCGGCCACGGTGCTCCAGGTGCTCGCCGAGCTGCGGCCGATGGCCGAGGTCGGGCCGGTCGCGTTGGAGCAGGTGCAGCGGGTCCTCGCCGAGCGTCTGACCCTGCTGCGCACCGACCCTCCACGTCGGCGATTCGGCAGGGTCTTCGTCGGCCTGCTCGAAGAAGCTCTCGGACGCAGCTTCGAGGTCGTGTTCGTGCCCGGTCTGGCCGAGGGAGTGTTTCCCCGTCGGACCCTCGAAGATCCGCTGTTGCTCGACGCCCAGCGTGAGCACCTCGCGCAGCTGTCGCCGAAGGCGCTACGGCTGCCGCACCAGCGCCAGCGCATCGAGGCGGAGCGCCGGCTGCTTCACCTGGGGGTGGGCGCTGCGGTGCGCCAACTCGTGGCGTCGTACCCGCGGGTCGACGTCGCGGCGGGCCGCCAGCGGGTTCCCTCGTTCTATGCGCTCGATCTCCTGCGCGCGGCCGAGGGTGCGCTGCCGGAGCTGCGTGAGCTGCGCCAGCGCGCCGTGCTCGCCTCTGCGACCGGAGTCGGATGGCCCGCGCCGGAGAGGCCCGAGTCAGCGATCGACGACGCGGAGTACGACCTGGCCCTGCTCCAGCCGTTGCTGCGTCGGCCGGCCCACGAGAGTCGCGGGCAGGGGCAGTTCCTGCTCCATGCCAATCAGTGCCTGGCGCGCTCCCTGCGGGCGCGCGGTCGGCGCTGGCGCAAGATGTGGAGCCGGGTCGACGGGCTGGTCGAACCGAATGCCGAGGCGGCGGCCCTGCTGGCCGATCATCGCCCCAACGCTCGACCCTACTCGCCGACCGCCCTGCAGCACTTCGCGGCCTGTCCCTACCGATTCTTCCTGCAGGCGATCGTTCGCCTGCGCCCGCGCGATGCCCTCGAGACTCTCGAACAGCTCGATCCGCTCACCCGGGGCAGTCTGTTCCACGAGACTCAGCATCAGTTGTTCTCCGCACTCACCGACGAAGCCCTGCTGCCGGTCACCGAGAGCAATCTCGGTGCAGCCCTCGACGTACTCGACCTGGTGCTCGATCGGTGCGCTGCCGACTACGCCGAGCGCCTGGCGCCCGCGATCCCACGCATCTGGGAGTCCGAGATCGAGAACCTGCGCAGCGATCTGCGGGGCTGGTTGCGCCACACGGCGAGCGAAGACCGGCACTGGCAGCCTCGCTGGTCGGAGCTCGCGTTCGGGCTTCCGCTCGCGGGGCCGCTGGGCGAGGGGCGAGATCCAGAGAGTCGCGTCGAGCCGGTCACCGTGCTCGGGCGTGTCGGCGAGCCCGGGTCCATTCAGCTTCGTGGCTCGATCGATCTGGTGGAGGTGCACGAAGACGGTGAGCGCCTCCGCGTCACCGATCACAAGACGGGCCGGGTCGCCCGCGACTGGGACGGCAAGGAGCTCCGTGAGGGTGGCGTCGTCACTGCCGGGGGCAAGGTGCTGCAGCCCCTGCTCTATGCGCTGGCCGCCGAAGAGATGCTGAGCGGGAGCGGGCAAAGCCATGGGGAGGGTGCCTCGCCCGAGGGCGGTGGGCGGATCGTCGAGTCGGGCCGTCTGTTCTACTGCACGCAGAAGGGCGGCTACCAGCCCATCACGGTCCGGCTCGACCAGTACAGTCGTGCCTCGGTGTCGCGGGTCATCAGCACCGTCGAAGGGGCACTCGACAGCGGGTTCCTGCCGGCCGCTCCCGCCCAGGGCGAATGCAAGTGGTGCGACTACCGGTTGGTCTGCGGACCGAGCGAGGAGTTGCGCACGAGCCGCAAGCCCCCGCGAGAGCTCGATCCGCTGGTCGAGTTGAGGCGAACGCGATGAAGCCGATGGAGCCGATCGTCCCGTGACCGAGCAGATCGACAACGTGCTGCCCTTCGATCGCGGCTCGCGCGAGGACGAAGAGGCGCGTCGACGGATCGAGACGTCGCTCGGGGAGAGTCTGCTGGTCGAGGCCGCGGCCGGCACGGGCAAGACCACCGTGCTGGTGGCGCGGGTGGTGGCGATGCTCCGCGCCGGAGAGGCGAAGGTCGAGAGCCTGGTCGCCGTGACCTTTACGCGCAAGGCTGCAGGCGAGCTCAAGCTGAGACTGCGCCAGGAGCTCGATCGGGCCCGTACGCAGGCGCGCGATCGGCTGGAGGGCGTCGAAACGAGCGGCGACGAGGACGAGATGATTTCGTGCCGTGAGGAGCTGGAGAACCTCGAGGCGGCGATCGCTCGACTCGAGGAAGCGCGGATCGGAACGATCCACTCGTTCTGCGCGGACATCCTGAGAGAGCGTCCGGTCGAAGCGGGAATCGATCCGGGATTCGAGGAGGTGGCGGACGGCGAGGCGCCGCAGCTCTACCAGCAGGCGTTCGATCGCTTCATCCAGGAGCGGCTGGAGGATCTCTCGCCGGCGCTGCGCCGCGCGCTGTCGCGTCTCGCGCTCGACAACCCCTTCGCCTTCGGTGGAGCGCTCGAGCGATTGGCGGGCGCCGGTTGGAACCTGGTCGAGTGGCGCGACTTTCCGGCGCCGTGGCGGGTCGCGGAGTTCGACCGCGAGTGGGGCATCGACGAAGTGGTCAAGAAGGTACAGAAGCTGGCCGGGCTGCTGGCGCAGGGGTCGTCCCGGGACGAGCTGGTGAGAGCCCTCGAGCCGGTCGCTCTGCTGGCCACCTGGATCGAGCGGGCGGAGGAGTTGCGCTCCCATTCGAATGGCGAAGCGGCGCAACCGGGAGAGCGCGACTACGACGAGCTCGAGGCCCGGCTGATTCGGCTCAAACGCGATCTCAACGCGTACTGGCGAAAGAAGTCCGGCCGGGGATCGTTCGCCGAGGGCGTGCCTCGCGAGCAGGTGGTGGCGGAGCGAGACTCGCTGCGCGAGGTGCTGGACAAGTTCGAAGCCGCCGCGAACGCCAACCTGGTCGCTCTGTTGCAGGCGGAGCTGCGCACCGCGGCGGCCGACTACGAAGAGCTGAAACGGCGGGTCGGGAAGCTCGATTTCACCGATCTGCTCATCGAGACGCGCAACCTGCTGCGCTCGAACCGAGAGGTTCGCGAGCATCTGCAACAGCGCTTCACCCACCTCTTCGTCGACGAGTTCCAGGACACCGATCCGCTGCAGTCGGAGATCCTGATGCTGCTCGCATCCGACGATCCCGACCAGTCGGACTGGACCCGGGTGCGCCCGGTCGGCGGCAAGCTGTTCCTGGTCGGCGATCCCAAGCAGTCGATCTATCGCTTCCGTCGAGCCGACGTGCGACTGTACGAGGAGATCAAGGAACAGCTCGGGAAGGCTGGAGTGGAAGTGCTCTACCTCAGTCGGAGCTTCCGCGCGGTGCCTTCGCTGCAGCGCATGATCAACGCTGCCTTCGAGCCGGTCATGGATGGCGATCGGGAGGCGGGAAATCCCGAGTACGTGGCTCTGCGCAAGGGCGAGCGTGAGGATGTCGAGGGTCAGCCGTCCGTCGTCGTGCTGCCGGTGCCGCGCCCCTGGAGCGATCGCTCGATCACCAACAAGGAGATCGAGGCGTCGTGGCCGGACGCCGCGGCGGCCTACGTCGCGTGGTTGCTGCAGGACAGCGGCTGGACGGTGCAAGATCCCGAGAGCGGCGAGCGCGTTCCGATCCGGCCCCGTCACATCTGTCTGTTGTTCCGGCGCTTCCTCAGCTGGGGGAACGACGTGACCCGGCCCTACATCAGTGCGCTCGAGAGGCACGGGGTCGCGCACCTGCTGATCGGCTCGCGTACCTTTCACCAGCGCGAGGAGGTCGAGTCGCTGCGTGCCGCGCTGATCGCGATCGAGTGGCCGGACGACGAGTTGGCGATGTGGTCGACCCTGCGCGGCTCGCTCTTCAGCTTCGACGACGAGACGCTGTGGCTCTACCGCCATGAGGTGGGTACGCTGCATCCGTTCCGTCGAGACGAAGGCGATGTCGCCGAGATCCCAGAGGCACTGCGCCCGGTGCGGGAGGCCCTCGATCTGCTCGCCGACCTTCACCATCGGCGCAATCGGCGGGCGATCGTCCAGACGCTGCATCAGTTGCTCGATCGAACGCGGGCCCACGCCGGTTTCGCGCTGCGCCCGGCCGGACACCAGGTGCTGGCCAACGTCGAGCGGGTGCTCGATCTGGCCCGTGGTTACGAGCTCGGAGGCGGCCGCTCGTTCCGCGGCTTCGTCGAGCAACTGAATGCCGAGTCGGAACGCCCGGGGACGTCGGAGTCGTCGATGACGGAGGACGATGCCGAGGGTGTGCGGCTGATGACGGTCCACAACGCCAAGGGGCTCGAGTTTCCGGTCGTTCTGCTCGCGGACATGACCTGCAATCTCGCCAGCAAGAACCCACAGCGCACACTCGATCCGAAGCGGGAGCTGTGCGCCCAGACGCTGCTGGGTTGGGTTCCGATCGAGCTGCACGAACAGCGCGACGTCGAGCTCGAGCGCGATCGCGCCGAAGGGCTGCGCATCGCCTACGTGGCGGCGACCCGGGCCCGGGACCTTCTGGTGATTCCGGCAGTGGGTGAGGAGCCACGCAAGGGCTGGCTGGAGCCGCTCAACGATGCGATCTTTCCGAGCTTTGCCGAAACCCGTCGACGCAGTGACGAGGCTCCGGGGTGCCCGCCCTTCGGGGAGAGCAGCGTGCTCTGGCGGCCTTCTCACAAGGACGGTCAGGTCGAGTCGTCGGTGCGCCCGGGACTGCATCGATTTCCCCAGACGACGGTCGACGGCAAGAAGGTGAGAGGCGGCGCCCAGGAGTACGCGGTGGTGTGGTGGGATCCGGCCACGCTCCCCGCGCAGCCCGACGACAATTTCGGGCTGCGCCAGGAGGAGATCCTGGCGGAGGACGACGGCGGCGAGGTTGCACGCCAAGGGATGGAGCAGTACGAGCGTTGGCGGGAGCTGCGCCAGGAGGTTCTGGAAGAAGGCGCGATGCCGCGGTTCACGGTCCAGGCGGTGACCGATCTGGAGGAGGCGCCGCCCGAGGTCGCGGCTTCTCCCGTTCGGATCGAGACGACCGGGGTGGAGCGCAGCGGCGACAGGCCTTCCGGCGCTCGTTTCGGTACACTGGTGCATACCTTGCTGCGCGACGTCGAATGGGGCGTCGAGCGAGAGGAGGTGGCAGCGATGGCCCAGTTGCAGGGGCGGCTGCTCGAGGCGACCGACGACGAGGTCGCCGCGGCGACCGATTCCGTGGTCGCTGCGCTCGGGCATCCGTTGCTCGTGCGCGCGGCGGAGATGGGAGACGAGGGCGCCTTGCGCGAGCTTCCGTTCGCCCTCGAGCTGGAGGGCGGGTGGATCATCGAGGGCTCGATGGATCTGGTTCTGGATCCGACCCGTGCGGGCTCTACGCCGGAGGCAGATGACGAGCTGGTCGTGATCGACTTCAAGACCGACGCCGATCTCGAAGAGCGACGAGAGCACTATGAGCGTCAGCTGGCCTGGTATCTGTTCGCCCTCGAGCGGATGACGGGCCGTTCGGCACGCGGGGTGCTGATGACTGTTTGATTCGACAGTCGAGGGAAGAGGAGGTCACGTGAAGCCTCAGGACGATCTCGCGGAGCGGCGCCACAGACTGGTGGGCGTGGTCTCTCGAGAAGCCCGAGAGACGACGTCCTACCACGGCCGCGAGGGTCTCGACGCCCGGGTGCTGGCCGCTCTGGAGAGGGTCCCGAGACACCTGTTCGTTCCAGAGAGTCGGCGCGGCGAAGCCTACGCCAACCACCCGCTTCCGATCGGGCAGGGCCAGACGATTTCCCAGCCGTACATCGTTGCCTTGATGACCGAGCTGCTCGACCTTCACGAGACGGACGTCGTGCTCGAGATCGGTACCGGCTCGGGCTACCAGGCCGCAGTGCTGGCCGAGCTGGTGCGCCGGGTCTACAGTGTCGAGGTGATCGAGTCCCTCGCGGAGAGCGCTCGGGAGACGCTTCGCCGGCTGGGCTACCGCAACGTCGAGGTGCGGTGCGCCGACGGCAACGAGGGGTGGCTCGAGCACGCCCCGTTCGACGCGATCATCGTCACGGCGGCGGCTTCCGAGGTGCCTCGCGCGCTGGTGGCACAGCTCCGCGAAGGAGGCAAGATGGTCATTCCGCTCGAGCGGGGCCGGGGCGCGCAGGAGCTGATGCTGCTGGTGAAGCGCCACGACGGGGGTGTCGACTGCCGCCCGGTGCTGCCGGTCGCGTTCGTACCGCTGGTGAAGCGACATGCATGAGGGAAGGTCCCCTGGATGTCGCGTCCACCCCTGATCGGCATCACGGCGGGCAATGACCCCCACATGCCAGAGCACTACGTCCTGCGTTGGGACTACGTGTACAGCGTCTCCGAGGTCGGCGGAGTCCCGGTCATCCTGGCACCCGGAAAGGCAGCCGAGCATCCGAGCTATCTCGAGAGCTTCGACGGGCTGGTACTTTCGGGAGGCAGCGACATCAGTCCCGAGAGATACGGCCAGGAGCCGCACGAGACCCTGCGCTCGCCCAGCGCCGAGCGAGACGAGTTCGAGCTCGGATTGGCTCAGCGAGCGATCGCCTCGGGGGTGCCGGTACTCGCGATCTGTCGTGGCCTGCAGGTGTTGAACGTCGCACTGGGCGGTACCTTGATTCAGGATCTGCCGAGCCGAATCGGCGAAGCCATCGTGCACGACGATCTCGAGCGACCCCGCCACCAGCTGGCCCACGAGGTGTCGCTCGATCCCGGCACCCGGCTGCTTCGACTGCTCGGTCGCTCGCGCCTGGCCGTGAACAGCTTTCACCATCAGTCGGTGGACCGATTGGGAGACGGTCTGACGGTGACCGCGCGAGCGGACGACGGCGTGGTGGAGGCAGTCGAGATGCGAGGCCCTGACTTCGTGCTCGGTGTCCAGTGGCATCCCGAGTGTTTCTGGCGAGAGGGGCCGCCCTTCTTGTCGCTGTTCGGGGCGCTCGTCGCCCAGGCTCGAGCCCGCCCGCATGCCCGGTCCTGAGCGGCCAAGAGGAGCCGCGAATGCAGGGGTCTGGCCGGTGAGGGACCGAGCGGCTCGAGCTCGGGGGCTCTGCGCGGTGCGTTCATTTCGAGGAACTTTGAGAGTATGGTGCCGAAACCATGGCCGAGCGAGAGAAATCCCCCAGCGACAGGTCGCCGCGACCCGTGGCGTACGAGCCGGAACCGGGAGAGCGGTTCGCACAGCGGTACCGCATCGAGGCACTGCTCGGCCGCGGGGCGGCCGGCGCGGTCTGGGCGGCGCTCGACGAAGAGGTCGGCGACCGGGTGGCGCTCAAACTGCTCCATGCGGGGCCCGACGACGCGATCGAGCGCTTCCGGCGTGAGGTGCGACTCGCGCGGCGAGTGACCCATCGCAACGCAGCGCGAATCTTCGACCTCGGCGCCCAGGGGGGCGTGCTCTATCTGACCATGGAGCTGGTGGACGGCGAGAGCCTGGACGACCTGCTCTCGAGGGAGGGACCGCTCTCGATTGCACGCACCGCCCAGATCGGGAACCAGATCGCACTGGGGCTGGCGGCGGCACACGAGGTGTCGGTCATTCACCGGGACATCAAGCCGGCCAACGTGTTGCTCGAGTCGACGGGCCGGGTCGTGCTGACCGACTTCGGTGTGGCTCGCGCGACCGCCGACGAGGCGCGGGTGACGATGGGAGCGGCGATGATCGGCACCCCCTCGTACATGGCTCCGGAGCAGGTGCGAGGTGAGACGGTCGGGCCCAGGACCGACCTCTATGCCCTCGGGGCCATGCTCTACGAGATGCTGACGGGTCGGGTTCCCTTCGTGGCCGACAGCGTCGTCGCTACGGCGATGGCACGGCTCGAGAGCGATCCGGTCGATCCGCGTCAGTACGTGGCGATGCCCGAAGACGTGGCGTCTCTCGTCCTCCGGCTGATGGAACGATCTCCGGATCGCCGCCCCGAATCTGCGGCCGCAGTGGCCGAGGCCCTGGCGGTTGTCGCGAGCCGCGCGCAGAGCGGCGATTCCACCGCGACCCTGCTCGCGACGTCGAGCATCGGGAGCTTCGCCGGCACGGCGCCGATTCGGCGTGTCAATCCAGGAAGCGCCGGGACGAGGGGATCGGGCAGCACGTTCGTGTCGATCGCGCCGGAGGAGCGCACTCTGGCAGTGCTGCCGTTTCGCCTGCGCGGACCCGACGAGCACGCTCACCTCGCCGAAGTGCTCGGCGAGGACCTGGTCGACATCCTCACTACGACGCGAAGTCTTCGAGTCAGTTCCAGCAGTGCGACGGCCAAGTACGAGGGGCAGTCCGTCGACCCGCGCGAGGCAGGGAGAGAGCTCGGAGTCGACGCGATCGTCGACGGCACCCTGCGAGTGCTCAGCGATCGGCTGCGCGTCTCGGCCAGGCTGGTCGACGTCGGTACCGGGGAACAACTCTGGGTCGACCGTTTCGAGGGGGCGCTGGATGACGCTCTGCTCCAGGAAACGGCTCATCAGCGCATCGCCGAAGGCCTGCGCCGGGAGCTCGAGCTCTTGAGCGCGCGCCACCGTGTGCCCGAAGAAGCCATCGAGCTGCTGCTCGAGGCGCGACAGAGGGCGGAGTCCATGAGACTGGGAGACGACAGCTTCGAGCTCGCTATCGGCCTCCTCGACCGGGCCATCGAGATGGAGGCGGACTTCGCTCTCGCGATGGCGGCCCATGCCGACTACGCGGTGCGACGGTGGTTCACCCCCTCCGGCGGGGCAGACGAAACGGTGTCCCGGCAGGCCCACGAGTCCGTGGAGCGAGCTCTGCGGGAGGCGCCGGAGTTGCCGCTCACCCATCTGGCGGCTGCACGTCTGGCGGTCAGCGACGGTCGATTCGACGACGCTGCCAGCGAGCTCGGGCTCGCCCTTTCGATGGCGCCGACCTTCGCTCCGGCGCACGACTATCTGGGAATGCTCCAGTGCGAGGCCGGCCGCGGCGACGAGGGTGAGCGGCACATTCTGCTGGCCCGCCACATCGATCCCACGATCCCCGCGCGACCGGAGATCGCTCGACGCCGCGCCCTGGCAGGAGATCTCGAGGGCTACGCCAAGATCGTTGCCGAACTGAAGGCGACCCCGGCGGTGTCCCGGTTCATGATCGAGTCGCTCGAGCTGCGCGTCGCCGGTTGGTTCGGCGATCTCGAGACCGTCCGGCGATCCCGGCCCTCGGCCTTCATCCCGCCCGAGCACGAGTACTATCGCTTCCTGGAGGCGCAGCGGGCCGGCCTGCTGGGAGAAGGGTCCTCGGCCAAGCTGCTCGAGCACCTGGAATCGGTCCTGCTCACCGGTGCGGGGCCTCGTCTGGACGCGTTCACGCACCAGCTGGCGATCGAGAGTCTCGTTCCGCTCGGTGACCTGGACAATGCGCTGGTCCAGCTGCGCGTCGCGGTGGGGCTTCCGGCCTTCGTCGACACCGATTGGATGGAGCGGTGTCCGGCGCTCGACGAGCTCCGCGCCCACCCCGACTTCGCCGAGCTCGTGGCGACGGTGCGCAGACGTACCGACGCGATCTGGCGCGTTCGGGCGTCGTAGGCGGCGTTCCCGCGGTTTCGAGGGGGCTTCGACCCGCGGAGCTGCGAAACAATTCGCCGAGCCGGGGCGTACTTCTGGAAAACGATTCGTTGGCGGACGATGTTCGTCGCCGCAGAAGGGCTCCCGATGACCTCCACACTTCGTAGTTTGACCAAGCTCCTGCGCGAGCCGGGCTTCACCGCCATCACCGTTCTGACCCTGGGCCTCGGGCTGGGGGCGGTGATCACGATCTTCTCCCTGGTCGACGGAGTGCTGCTCGAGCAGCTGCCGTATCCCGAACCGGACGGCCTGCTGACGATCAATCACAAGGCGCCGACCCTGGGGCTCGAGACGATGGGGATCTCGCCCAAGCTCTACATGTATTACCGCGACAATGCACGGGTCTTCGACGAGGTCGCGCTCATGAACGACACCCAGGTGACGATCACCGGGGAGGGGGAGCCGGAGCGCATTCGCGCTGCCAACGTGACGCCGTCGTTCTTTCGGGCCCTGCAGATGCCGGCCGCCCTGGGACGCACGTTCTCGGAGGAGGAGGGTGCCCTGGGTGCGCCAGACGTCGCGGTGTTGAGCGACGGACTGTGGCGGGAGCGCTTCGGCGCCAGTGCGTCGGTGCTCGGGCAGAAGATCCAGGTCAAGGGCGTGCCGCACGAGGTGGTCGGCGTCATGCCCCCGGAGCTCGATCTGCCCCACGACGAGACGCGCATCTGGCTGGTGCGCCAGGTCGACGAGGCGAATGCTCAGCTCGGCAACTTCGGTGACTTCGCGGTCGTACGGCTGGCCCGGGGGGAGTCCATCGAATCGGCGCGGGCGAACCTGGCGACCTATACCGACAACCTGGCGGAGATCTTTCCCGAAGACCAGGACGGGGCCTCTGGGATCCTCCAGCGAGCGGGCTTCATGGCGGACGTCCAGTCGCTGCTCGAGTTCAAGGTGGGCAACGTGCGCTCCGTGATGTGGATCCTGCTCGGCACCGTGGGGGTGATCCTCCTGATCGCCTGTGCCAACGTCACCAACCTGTTCCTGGTGCGAGTGGAGGAGCGAGTCAACGAGGTCGCGGTCCGCAGTGCGCTCGGAGCCAGCCGTGCTCATCTGGTCCGAGGGATGATGGCCGAGACGATGGTGGTGTGCCTGCTGGCAGGAGCGCTGGGGCTCGGACTTGCCTCGCTGGCCGTGGCTGCAATCAAGAACCTGGGTCCGGGGGACATCCCTCGCCTCGGCTCGGTCGGGATCGACTCCCGGGTGCTGCTGTTCGGGTTGTCCATCTCCCTGATCGCCGGGGTCGTTCTCGGACTCCTGCCGGCGATCCGCGGCAGCCGAAGCGATCTGGTGGGTGCGCTCAAGGAGGGAGGGCGGTCCTCGACCACGGGACTCGGGCGTCACCGCCTGCGCAGCGGCCTGGTGATGGCACAGGTGGCGCTGGGTCTGGTGCTGCTGGTGGGCTGTGGCCTCCTCTTGCGCAGTCTCTTCGAGCTACGCTCCGTCGACCCCGGGTTTCGCACCGAAGGAGCCCTGACCTTTCACCTGACCCTGCCGCGAGTGAAGTACCCGGAGGGTGAGGATCGGGCTCGTTTCGCCGATCTCGTGATGGAGCGCCTGAGCGGTCTGCCGGGCGTGGAAGGAGTCGGAGGAGCCGCCTATCTTCCGCTGACGAGCTCGTCCAGTGGCTCGGGCTACAACGTCGAAGAGTTTCCGCTCCAGGAGGGCGATCTGCCGCAGGTGTTCATGACCAACCACGTGACTGCCGGCTACATGGAATCGATGGGGATGCGCCTGCTCGAAGGTCGATTCCTCGAGCGCAGGGACATCGAGCAGCGGACCGGAGCCGTGGTCGTGAGCAAGGCGCTCGCCGACAAGGTCTGGCCGGAGGGCTCGGCGCTCGGCAAGCGCATCCAACCCGGAGAGCTCGACGAGGAGAAGTGGTCGGAGATCGTCGGCGTGATCGACCACGTCTACAACGACGGACTCGACCAGGAGGCTCCGCCCACCGTGTTTCGCGGGTTTCTGGGCCCGCCCGAGGACGGTCAGGATGTCGACGTGGCGATGGCGTTCGTGGTGCGGACCGAGGGTGACCCCGCGTCTCTCTCGACCGCGGTGCGCTCGGAGGTGTGGGGACTGGACCCTGACGTTCCGATCTCGCAGCTCCAGACCATCGACAGGCTGGTGGAGGCGTCGCGCGCCCGCATGAACTTCACCGTCGTCGTCCTGATGGTCGCTTCGCTCATGGCGCTGCTGATCGCGGCGGTTGGACTCTACGGCGTGGTGTCCTACCTGGTCAGTCTGCGGCGCCACGAGATCGGTGTGCGCATGGCGCTCGGGGCCGACCGGCGCTTGGTGAGCCAGCTGGTCTTGCGTGACGGACTGGTCGTTTCGATCGGTGGAATGATGCTCGGCCTGGTGCTCGCGTTCTTCGCGACCCGCTGGCTCGAGAGCATCCTGTTCGGGGTGGGCCGATTCGATCCGCCGACCTTCGTTCTCGTACCCCTGGTCCTGCTCGGAGTGACTCTGTTCGCCAGCTGGGTGCCCGCCTCTCGAGCGAGTCGCACCGATCCGCTGATCGCGCTGCGCCACGACTAGTGCCCTCCAGTGGTAGGTTCGCTGGGCACGCTTGTCAGAAGGAGAGGCTCGAATGTCCCAGCAGCTCGATCGATTGACGGTTCTCGGCGGTGGCGTTCTCGGTGGGCAGATCGCCTGGCACAGTGCCTTCCACGGCAAGCACACGACCGTATACGACGCCTTCGAGCAGGGGCTCGAGAACTGCCGGGTCGCGCACCAGACCTACGCCGCGATCTACCAGCAAGACCTCGGTGCGACGCCGGAGCAGGTTGCCGCCACGCAGGAGCGCATCTCCTATTCCCTGGATCTGGCCGAGTCGGTGGCCGGAGCCGACCTGGTGATCGAAGCGGTTCCCGAGGTCCCCGAGATCAAGATCGAGGTGTATCGGCAGATGGCCCCGCTGCTGCCCGAGACCACGATTCTCGCCACCAACTCGTCCACCTTCCTGGCCAGTCAGTTCGCGGAGGCCACCGGGAGGCCGGAGAAGTTCTGCGCGTTGCACTTCGCGAATCTGATCTGGGCGATGAATCTGGCGGAGATCATGGCGCACCCGGGGTCCTCCGAAGAGACGCTGGAGGCCATCACGAGGTATGCGATCGAGATCGGGATGGTTCCGGTACCGATCCAGAAAGAGCAGAACGGCTACGTCATCAACACGATGCTGGTGCCGCTCCTCAATGCGGCGCAGACGCTGATCACCAACCGGATCTCCGACCCCGAGACCGTCGACCGCACCTACATGATCATGAATCGCGGCTGCGAGCGTGGCCCCTTCGGGATCATCGACGTCGTGGGCATGAAGACCGCGTACGACGTGCTGAACTACTGGGGCAGCGAGAACGGCGACGAGCAGATGGTGGCGAATGCGCAGTACCTGAAGGAACACTTCATCGACAAGGGGTCGATGGGGCTGCAGACCGGGCAGGGCTACTACAGCTACCCGAATCCCACCTTCGAGGATCCCGATTTCCTCGACGTGCCCGATGTCTCGAAAGCCGCGGAGCTGGCACGCCTGACCTACCCCAGGAAGTAGCTCGCCACAGCGTTCGGCGGGCTCGTCGTGGCGGGAGGGCTCAGTACCCCGCTGACTCCTGGAACCGCGGTACGAAGAAGAACATCCCCCCCTCGTCGAGGCTCTGCGGCATGGCGGCGAAGGTGGGGATCTGCTCGAGCTCGAGACGCGCAGCCTCTGCGGGAACCCGGTCCGCGAGGGTGGCGAAGAGTTGATCGGCCTGGAGGGCTCGGTCGTTCGAGCGCAGTGTGTCGAGCATCACCCTGGCGAAGATGGAATGCCGGCCGCCCGAGTCGTCGACGATGGGGCTGTTGCTCCCCGAGGTCATGAGCAGGCGCGACTGTCGACGCACCAGCTCGTCGATCGCGCCGTCGGTGGCGTCGAGGCGACCTACGGATCCGGCGTAGCAGGAGTCGGCGACGATCAGCAGGTGACGTACCGGAAGCTCGTCGAGGCGAGCGGAGATGTCGTGCTCTGTGGACACCCAGTTGGTCGGGTCTCGCGGGTCGGCGTCGATCGGTTGCCAGTACTCGCGCTGGGCGAGAAGGTCGCCATGTCCGGCGTAGTAGACGAGGAGATTGTCGCGTGCCGAAAGGCGCGTTTCGAGCTCCCGGATCGCCTCGAGCAGGTCGGATCGGCTGGCGTCTTCGACCAGGGTGACCTTGAATCGGTAGCGGTTCTCGAGTACCTCGGCAACCGAGCGGGCGTCGTTGATGGCGGTCTCGAGGGGAGGCAGTTTCTCGTAGTGGTCGTTGCCGATGATCAACGCGTGAAACTCGCCGAGGATCATCGGGGCCAGCGATTCGGCGGCGGGATCGCGGGCCGCCGTTCTCGAGGCATCCGAGACGGCGGGCCCGGTGGCCGCCTCCGACGTGATCAGAGGCACGACGAAGGGCGCGGCGAGCATCGCAGCGGCAGCGATGGCGACGCCGGCGAGAGCGAGAGGCCAGTTCGGCCGGGTGCGGCTGGCCTTCCTGGCCGCGGCGGGCGGCGCGGCCGTCTCCGGGGTGTCCGGCTCCGGGATCGGGGCCGCCGGCCCAGAACGCTCGGGCGCGCCGGGAGCGACCGTGACGAAACTGTGTGCCGGAGCGCTCCCCGTCTCGCCCGCTTCGATCTGGCGCGTGGGTGCGTCGAGCACCGAGTCCACCTGCAGCGGCCCGGGAGGTGCGGGAGGGAGCACTCGTGCCAGCTCCCGGGCGAGCTCACTGGCGGACTGTGGGCGCTTCAGCTTGTCCTTGTCGACGGCCTGCATCAGAACGGCCCGCAGGGGGTCGGCGAGCCGGCCCTCGGGATCGGTCTCGTCGAACGATCGCGGAGGCTGGTAGAGATGGCCGGCAATGAGTGAGGGCTGATCTGAGCCACTGATCGGGAGCTGGCCGGTGAGCAGCTTGTAGAGGACGACACCGAAGGAGTAGAGATCGGAACGGTGATCGACCTCGGTCGATCCGGAGCCGTGACGCAGGGCTTCGGGGGAGATGTAGAGGACCTTGCCGAGTGCGACACCGGTCGAGGTCTTGTAGTCGACCCCGTCGAGAGACTTGGCGATTCCCAGATCGATCAGCTTGAACTGCACGTTGCCCCGCCGGTCGGAGGTCATCATGACGTTGTCGAGCGCCATGTCGCGGTGCACGAAGTTCTCACTATGCAGGTAGTCGAGGGCGTCGAGGGTCTGCTGGGCCCAGAGTCCGATCAAGGGTTGGGAGAATCGTTGTCCTTTCTCGAACAGGTCCCAGAGGTTGTCCCCCTCGATGTACTCCATGACGAGAAAGCTCTGCTCGTCGGTCGTGACGATGAAGTCGTGCACGGTGGCGATGTTGGGGTGGCGCAGTTTGGCGGCGATCCGGGCCTCGTTGAGGAAGCGCTGGTGGGCGTGCTCGAAGGCGCTGTACTCGTGAATGGTCTTGATGACCCGGACTTCGTCGAGGAATCTGTGACGCGCTCGGTACACCGAGCCCTGTCCGCCTTCGGAAAGGAGCTCGAACGAGTCGTACTTGTCCGCGATCTCTGGGATGTTCTCGAACATCGGCAGCCGAGGGCCTCTAGTCCTGACGCACGAAGAAGAAGTCGGCCACGTCGTTCCTGGTCCATCGCAGCGTGGCGAACTCGGGACGCTGGTGAGCCTGCTGTTCGGCCAGCATGTCGTTCATGTCGAGGTAGAGCTCGGAGGCTTCGAGGATCTCTTCGTTGCTCTCGAGCACATCGAGGAAGGCGTCGACGAAGCGCGCCTCCGTCTCTTCGACCGGATCGACGTCGCCAGAGGCGAGGATCAGTCGTGCGCGTCGATCGAGCAGGCGACGGATGACGTGTGCGCGTCGCTCGTCGCTCTGTCCGGTCGGGAGCTTGGCCACCGAAGACCGGGTGCGCATCCCCGAAAAGGCCGAGTCGGCGACCACCAGGACGTGCTTGGCCGACATCAGGTCGAGGTGATCGGCGAGGACCCCGCTGGGGATCCAGTTCGCCGGGTCGTCGCCCTTGGCGTCGACCGGCTGCCAATAGGCGGTGTTGCGCTCCGCGTCGCGCAGGCTGTGGCCGGCGTAGTAGATCAGCAGGTTGTCGTCTTCCTTCAGCCGTGCACGGGTGCGGTTGAGCGCCTGCATGATGTCGAAGCGGGTGGCGTCGAGCACGACGTCGGTCTCGTAGCCGTAGAGCCTTTCGAGGGTCGTGGCCACTCGCTCGGCGTCGTCCCGGGCGGTCTCGATGGGATCGAGAAACTGGTAGGCACGGTTTCCGATCACCAGAGCGAAGTAGCGCCCGAAGTCGATCTCGCTGCTCACGATGCCCTTCGGCTCGCGATTCGCTTCGAGCTCGACCACCTTCAGCTGTGTGGCCGTGAGCCTCTCCTTCTCCTTCTTCAGCTGGTCGCGGAGCCGGGCCAGCTCGTCGGCGTGGCTCTGGTCTCCCCGCTGCACCTCGGCCTCGAGCTCTTCGACCCGGTGGCCCAGCTCCGTGACCCTGGCCTGGAGGCTCTCGACCTCCGCGGTGCGCTGGTCGAGCTCGCCGCGCAGTCGACTCAGCTCCTCTTCCTGCATCACCACCAGGTCGCCGTTGCCGCCGGCTGCCCGGCGATAGAGCGACAGCGCCCGTTCTTTGTCTCGTTCGACCCCGAGTCCAGCTTCGTAGAGGTAGCCGAGGTTGACCATTGCGGGGGCGAAGTCCCGTTCGGCGGACTGCTGGTACCACTCGACCGCGGCGGCGAAGTCGGGCTCGGTGCCGAGGCCGCGCTCGTAGATCTGACCGACGAAGTACTGCGCCTCGGCGTCTCCGCCGCGAGCTTCGGGGAGCCAGACCCGCAGAGCCGTGGCGTAGGAGGCCTGGTCGGGCTCGGTGTACTCCCCGCCGCGAATCCGACAGTCGATGGCGGTGGTGCGCACGGGAAGGCGGGGAGCCATGTAGCTGGCGTGGCTTCCGATGCGACGAATCTGCGGCCGCAGGAGGCAGTCGACGATCAGCAGGTCGTCAGGAGACTTCGGGTCCCGCTTCTTGGCTGCGTCGGCTGGGGTGCCGACCGCGACGAGGACCAGAGTGCCGAGCAGCAAGCTCCGGAGGCCGCGGGAGAGGGCCCTGGGTCGGCGAGTTCGGGCGGTCATGTCGTGCCTCCTGGCTACGGACAGACGAAGAGAGAGGGCGGGGGCCGCGAGGGGGGCCCGAACGCTAGATAATAGCAGAAAACTCGTTTTTCTAAGCTCCTGTGGGAGGCGAGCGGTGGAGCTGCAGGTCGGCTCAGTCCGCCGGCGGGGCGGCGGCCTCGGGCAGCGCGTACGCGACCCAGGAATCGCTGGACGGAGTTCCCATCTTGCCGCCTCCGGCAGCCACGACCACGAACTGTCGGCCGTCGACGGCATAGGTGGCCGGAGTCGCGTAGCCGCCCGCCGGCAGTCGATCCCGCCACAGCAGGGCCCCGGTTTCCCGATCGTAGGCATGGATGTGCTCGTCGCGCGTGGCGGCGATGAAGATCAGGCCTCCGGCAGTGACGATCGGGCCGCCGTATTGTTCTGTGCCGGTGCGCTCGAGCCCGTAGGCACGCAGGGCATCGCGATCGATCTCGGGGAAGTCTCCATGGGGCACCTGCCACAGGATTTCGCCACGGTTCAGGTCGATCGCGCTCAGAGTGCCCCAGGGGGGCTCGACGAGGGGATACCCCTGGTCGTTCGCCAGCCGCGTGTAGGCGACCAGACTGTACGGCAGCACCGGGTCCTCGCCCCCTTCGGCCTTCGCGTTGTCGGGGAGAGGGATCTCGGAGCGGTCATAGAGGAAGTCCATCAGGAAGGCGACGTCCTCTTCGGCGAGGAAGTCGTAGGCCGGCATGCGGCCTCTTCCCTGTCGCAGCAGGCGACGTGTCCAACTCTCGGACCTCGAGTCGGCGAGCGCCGCGAGATCGGGAATGCCGGCGCCCGGGTCTCCTCCACCCTCGAGGCCGTGGCAGGACATGCAGTGGGCCGCGTAGGTGCGCCGACCCCGATCGGCGGTGGTGCGGCTCCCTCCGGGCTGCACTTCGTAGAGGCGCAGCAGCCAGGGCATTTCGCTGCTGTTGACGTAGAGGATCGCGGTGTTCGGGTCGAGCGCGGCGCCGCCCCACTCGCCGCCGCCGTCGAGACCGGGCAGGATCACGGTGCCTTCGAGGCTGGGCGGGGAGAACTGCTCGCCGGAGCGAAGGAAGCGGAACTGGTCGCGAGCCCACTGTGCCAGCTCCGGGGTGAGGGTGTTGAGGTTCTCCGAGTCGAGGCGCTGGCGTGCGAAGGGGGGTGGACGAGTGGGCAGCGGCTGGGTCGGCCAGGGTGCTTCCCCTTCGACGCCGTCGGTATCCACCTCGACTTCTTCGACCGGGAAGAGCGGTTCGCCGGTGTCTCGATCGAACAGGAAGACATGGCCCGATTTCGTGATCTGCGCGACGGCGTCGATGCGTCGGCCCCGATGCGTGACCGTGACCAGGTTGGGGGGGGCGGGCAGATCCCGATCCCAGAGGTCGTGGTGGACGATCTGGTAGTGCCAGCGCAGGTCCCCGGTGCGCACGTCGAGAGCCAGCAGCGAGTTGGCGAACAGGTTCGCTCCCGCGCGATCGCCGCCGTAGAAGTCGAAGGCGGCCGAGCCGGTGGGGATGTAGACCAGGCCCCGATCGACGTCGAGGGCCATTCCGGCCCAGCTGTTGACGCCGCCCGAGTGAGACCGTGCGCTCGGGGGCCAGGTGTCGCCGAAGGGCTCCTCAGGTGCCGGGAGGGTCTCGAAGGTCCAGACCAACTCTCCGCTGCGCGCGTCGAAGGCTCGGATGGTGCCCGGTGCCGCCGGCAGGCTCTCGGCCGTTCGATGACCCAGGATCAGGAAGTCCGGGCTCGGCGCGGTCTCGCCCGGCGCCTCCCACACCACCCCGGGGCTGTTGGCCGCCACGAAGAGATGCCGCGCCGACTCGGGGAGGCCGCTGTGCAGATCGATGGAGCCGCCTTCGCCGAAGTCGGCATCGGGCGTTCCGTCGGAGGCGTGCACGGCCCACAGCCGATCGCCCGCTCCGTAGAAGAGCCTGCGCTGCTCGCCCTCTCCATGCACCATCAGGCCGCGGTTCACTCCAGCGCCGAAGAGACGGTAGTCGCCGCCGAAGGGATCGAAGCGCCACAGCTCTTCCCCGCTCGCCGCGTCGAGTGCGAACAGCTTCATTCCCGCCGAGGTGCCGTAGAGAACTCCGTCGAGGATGATCGGGCTGCACTGCACCTGACTTCGGTCGTCGGGATCGGCGTCACCGCTGCGATAGGTCCAGGCGACCTCGAGAGCGTTCACGTTGTCGGGGCGAATCTGATCGAGACGCGAGAACTGCGTGGAGGCCGGGTCACCGAGGTAGGTCGGCCAGTCCTCGCCAGCGGCCGCGGCGACGAGTTGCTCGACGCTGGCCGCCCGGGGTGGGGTTGCCTGCGGTGGGCTCGGGGTGCAGGCGGTCGAGCCGGAGGCCAGTGCCCAGAGCGCCAGGAGACGAAATGCTGCGCGAGGGGTGAAGGCTGGCATGCGCTGGTCTTT
The DNA here is from genome assembly GCA_963851415.1 of uncultured Acidobacteriota bacterium. Taxonomy (GTDB): domain Bacteria; phylum Acidobacteriota; class Thermoanaerobaculia; order Multivoradales; family Multivoraceae; genus CAWKPF01. Next base: position 2,656,245 of record CAWKPF010000003.1, on the reverse strand, counting down.
CGTGGTCCTGTGGACTGACCCTGGGGCACCACCGTCGAGACGTCGAGTCAGTCGCCGTCGTCGCCCGAGATGTAGGGGATCTGCTGCTCGCGCAGCTCCCGATCGAGGGCGGGAACCCGGTCCTGGAGGAGTCGCTCCAGCGTCTCGAGATGCCCGTCGAGCTCGGCTCGAACGTCTTCGTAGCGCTCGTACGCATCGGCTCCCGGCCGCTGGTCGGCGCCTTGCACCATGCCGTAGAGGTAGGTGTACTGGTCCTCGAGCTGGGGCTCGAGCTCCGCACCCACCTTGCCTTCTTCGCGCTGCACCAGCAGCTCTTCGACCGCGGTCAGCTGCTCGGCCAGGGTCGAGATCTTCTCTTCCAGAGAGTCGCGGTCGGCTTCGGGAAGCCGCTCGGTCACCGCATCGAGCTGCTCGCGCAGATCCCGAATCTGCAGGACCGAGGCTCGGAGCCGATCGAGGTCGTCGGTGATCTTGGCGGCGAGATCGTACTGGGCCTGCAGATCGTCCTGCGTCACGCCGGCCTCGGCGATGCGCGGGTCGATGCGCAGATCGAGCGAATGGGTCTGCTGCCAATCACCACTCGACAGACGCACGCGGTACACGCCGGGGACCACCAACGGTCCGCCGCGCCCGAAGAAACCGTCACTGCCCAGGCTTCGAGCCCCCTCGATGCGCAGGTCCCAGACGAAGCGGTGCATGCCCGCGGATCCGTCGAGAGTGGCACTGGTCCGTCGGGAGCGGGGACCGCGCATTCCCTGGGGCGCCTCCGTCCCGTCGGTTCCGTCGGTTTCTTTGGCGGCAACCTCGAAGGCGCGCAGGACCTCGCCGGCGGGGGCGAGGATCTCGAGGGTGAGATCCTCGTCGTCCTCGGCGAGCCAGTAGTGAAGGGCCGCCCCGGTGTCGGGGTACTCCGGCGCGTATCCTGGAAAGGAGCGGTCGAGGTTGCCGACCCAGCGGGCGCGATCGGCCGCTCTCGGCTCGAACAGGTATCGATCCGCTCCGGCGATCTCCGCGCTCAGCTGATGCAGCGGAGTCACATCGTCGAGAATCCAGAAGGAGCGCCCCATGGTCGAGATCACCAGATCCTGGCGGTGCACCTTGATGTCGGTCACCGGCGTGATCGCCAGATCGAGTTGGAGCGACTGCCAGTGCGCGCCGCCGTCGAAGGAGACGAAGATGCCGAACTCGGTGCCGGCGTAGAGCAGGTCTTCGCGATCCGGGTCTTCGCGCACGACGCGCACCGGAGTGTCGGCGGGGATGCCGTTGCTCCCCGTCGTGAGCCGCTGCCAGCTCGCCCCCCAGTCGTCGGTCCGGTAGACGTAGGGCTGCCAGTCGTCGAGTTGGAAGCGATAGAGGGCCACATAGGCACGGCCGGGAGCGTGAGGAGAGGGCTCGATGCGGTTGACCCGGCCACCCTTGGGCAGCCCCTCCGGCGTGACCTCGTTCCAGCTCTCGCCGCCGTCTCTGGAAAGGTGGATCGGGCCGTCGTTGGAGCCGACCCAGAGTACGCCTTCGGTGTGCGGCGATTCGGCGATGGCGTAGATCGTGGAGTAGACCTCCTCACCCGTGATGTCGCGAGTGATCGGCTCTCCCGAGTACCCCTGCGTTTCGTCTTCGAAGGCGGTGAGATCGGGGGAGATCGTCTTCCAGCTGCGTCCGCCGTCGTCGCTGCGATGCAGCACGTGGGAGCCGTGGTAGATCACGTCGGGGTCGTGTCGCGAGATGATCATCGGTGCGGTGCGCTGAAAGCGAAACGGCATCTCCCGCGTGTCGTGACCGTAGTTGAAGTGGGGATAGACCCAGTACTCCTGGGTCTGGCCGGTGTCGAAGTCGAACACGCTGTGGCGGCCCTTGCAGCCGCCGTAGACCAGGTTCTGCTTCTCGGGGTGCACGACCACCGGCCCGGTCTCGCAGCCCGAGACTTCGAGCCAGTCCTGTTTCGGGTCGAGCGGTCGGCGAGAGATCTTGCTCGGAACGGAGATCGTGGTGTTGTCCTGTTGCGCGCCATAGACCCGGTAGGGGAAGCGATCGTCCACTTCCACCTGGTAGAGCTCGGCGGTGGGCTGGTTCCACTGCGGTGACCAGGTGGCACCCCCGTCCCACGAGACGTTGGCGCCGCCATCGTTGCCCTGCACCATGCGCAGCGGGTCGTCGGGATGGATCCACAGCGCGTGGTTGTCGCCGTGCGGGGTCGAGCGTCGCTCGAAGGTCTCTCCGCCGTCGATCGACAGCCAGAAGGTCTCGTTGTTGACGTAGATCCTGTTGCGATCGAGCGGGTCGGCAGTGAGGTGGGTGTAGTAGAAGGGCCGATAGGTGAGGCTGGTCTGATCGTTGATCTTGCGGAAGCTCGCTCCCCCGTCTTCGGAGCGGTAGAGGCCGCGTCCGTCGCCCGGCGCCTCGACCAGCGCCCAGACCCGACTCGGGTCGGCGGGCGAGATCTCGACCGCGATCTTGCCGATCAGTCCGCTGGGCAGGCCGCGCTCGACCCTTTTCCAGCTGTCGCCCCCGTCGGTGCTGCGCCACACCCCGCCTTCCTCGCCGCCGCTCTTGATCGTCCAGGGCTTGCGCTCCGCCTGCCACATGGCGACCAGCAGATGACGAGGGTTGTGGGGGTCGATCGTGAGGTCGACGGCACCGGTCTGCGCGGAAACGAAGAGCACCTGCTCCCAGCTCTCCCCACCGTTCTTGCTGCGATAGACCCCGCGCTCCGGGTTGGGGCCGAAGGGGTGGCCGAGGGCGGCCACGAAGACGGTGTCCGGATCGCGTGGCGAGATCACGACGTCCCCGATCGCCCCCGATTCGGGCAGGCCGACGAAGGCCCAGCTCTCACCGGCGTCGGTCGAGCGGTAGACGCCGCGTCCCGTGATCACGTTGCTGCGGATGCAGGCCGAGCCGGTGCCGACGAAGATCACGTTGGGATCGGAGTCGGCCACGTCGATGGCTCCGATCGAGCCGGTGGCGAAGACGTGGTCGGTGAGGTTCTTCCAGCTCATCCCGAGGTCGGTGGTCTTCCACACGCCGCCGCCGGAGGCGCCCATGTAGAAGGTCTGCTTGTCCTGGTTGACGCCGGCCACCGCGGTGACACGGCCGCCGCGATGGGGGCCGATCATCCGCCAGTCGAGTCCCTCGAAGAGGGAAGGGTCGAAGAGCTGATTGTCGGTGTCGGCCGGTGTGTCGGCGCCACTTCCGAAGACCGGAAAAGTGATCCACGCGAGAAGGAAGCACAGGCCGAGGCCCGGTTGGCGGCGAAGGATGCGGATCATATGCAGGCTCCTGGCAGAGGGAAGGGCGAGTGTATCCAACTGCACGGGAACCCCGCAGGCTCGCCCACCTTCGTCCCGAAGAGACGGGGCGGCAAGTCCCGGTCAAGGCACGGGATTGTCGGGGGAGAGGCAGTTGCCGAGAAAGCGCCAGACCTTCTGCCGGATTTCCCGAGCCTGTGGGAAGTCCATCCGATCGAAAGCGTGCCCGCCCGGAATGTCTTCGAAGATCTCGTACTCGAAGCCCTGCTTACCTTCGGCCTTCAGTGCCTGGATCAAGCGCTCCACCTCGAGCACGTTGACGTCTTCGTCGTTGGTGTTGGTGTGGATCAGCAGCGGGGTGCCGTCGTACTTGTGGGTGTTCCAGGAGGGCGATCGCTTGCGGTACTCCTCGACGTCTTCGTAGGCGCTCTTTCCGATGTGGTGCTCGGCCGAGTAGAGCTCACGGTAGCCCTGCGTCTTGTAGCCCATGCGTGCAATCAGATCCGAGACCGGGACCCCGGCGTAGGCGCAGGCATAGTCGTCTGGGTGCTCGAAGATGTTCATCAGGGTGTGGAGTCCGCCGTGGCTCCAGCCCAGGATGCCGACTCGTTTCTCGTCGAGAAAGTCGTAGCTGTCGATCATGTAGTTGCGCGCGGCGTAGGTGTCCTCGATCTCGAGCCCTCCGTAGTCGATCGCTCGATAGGTGCCGGCACCGTAGCCGATGCTGCCGCGATACTCGGGCGCGACCACGGTGTAGCCCTGCTGCATCAGCTCGCGCAGGATGGTGGCGTAGCGGGTGTCGAAGTGGCCGTGGACTCCGCCGTGGGGGAAGACCAGCAGAGGCTGCTTCTTCGAGCGGTCGAGGTCACGCGGAACGAACACGTAGGACCAGAAGCGGAAGGGATTGCCAGCGCCCTGTGCCGTCTCGTTGGGCTGGTGGCGCAGGGGTGGTCCGGTGAGCCAGACGATGTCGATCTCGGCGACGTCGCCGAGGCGCTGAAAGAACATCAGGTCGTCGACCTGTCTGGAGAGACGATCCATCTGGTGGCGCATCGACTCGGCCTGGCGCTCGAGCCGGTCGACGACGTCGAGCAGACTGGGCTCGGCTTCGTCCTGGGCCGTGCCGGGAAGCGCGGATGCAAGGGCGGCTGCCACGACCAGGAGGGCGGAGAGCAGGGCGGGAGCGCGGCGAAACGGCGAGCGGACGAACGAGCGGCGTACCATCGGAGGTCTCCTCGAGGGACGGATGCGAGAAAGATCGAGTGATCGGAAGTCGGAGCCGACGATATCTCGTTCGGACGGGCCGCGTGCACGAGGAGTCGCGATAACCTCGGTTCGCATGCGAACGTCCGAGTCCCTTTGTAGAGTTGTCTCCATCAGAGGGTCGAGAAGTACGGAGTGATGATGTCCCGCCAGACCCGCCGCCTTCGGTACCGCACCGCTCTCGCCATCCTGGTGCTGAGTGCGCTCGCCCTCCTCTACCTGGCGATCGGTCCGGGCCTCGAAGGACAGACGCGGGTCATGGCTCGTGCCGGCGTCGTAGCGGCGACCGCGGTTGCCCTGCTTCTCTGGCTGACCTTCTTCTCGGGGCTGACGTGGCGCCGCCGCCTTCAGTGCTGGGGGGCCCTGGTGGGTGCGGCTTTGCTCTCGGTGGCCTTGTTCCGTTTCGAGGGGTTCACCGGCGACGTCGCTCCCATTCTCGTGCCGCGTTGGCACCAGGCGTCTGCACTGGCTGTCGACGCGGCGGCCGAGCGCTCGCGCGAAGGAGACTGGCCTCAGTTTCTAGGACCTCGGCGAAATGGGCAGGGAGCCGCGTTGGCCCTGGAGCGCGACTGGGAGACCGAGTCTCCGTCACAGGTGTGGAGGCGTCCGGTCGGCGCGGGATGGTCCGGATTCGCGGTGGTGGGCAATCGAGCGATCACCCAGGAACAGGCCGGAGAGCAGGAGCGCGTGGTTGCCTATGCCCTGTCGAGCGGAGAGGAGCTCTGGAGCTATTCGGCGCCCGGAACGTTCGGGGCGGCGCTCGCGGGAGACGGGCCGCGTTCGACCCCGACGGTGGTCGAGGACCGCGTCTACGCCGTCTCCTCACTCGGTCGATTGGATGTCCTCGACCTGGACGACGGCTCTGTGGTGTGGTCGCGCGACGTCTACCGTGAGAACGACGCACGGGTTCCGGAGTGGGGAGTGAGTGGGTCTCCGCTGGTGCTCGACGAGGTGGTGGTGCTCAACACGGGAGCGGGCGGAGGTCGTTCGCTGGTGGCCTACACGCGGGACGAGGGAGAGCTGGCGTGGTCGGGAGGCGATGGCGGGGTGTCCTACGCGTCTCCGGTGTTGATGGAGTTGGCTGGTGTCCGCCAGATCGTGATGATCGACCGGGAGAGCGTGACCGGGCATTCGCCCTCTGACGGGGCGGTGCTTTGGAGTCACCCCTGGCCGGGAGTGCAGCCCAAGGTGGCGCAGCCGGTCCAGGTGGGGGAGAACCGCGTGCTGGTCTCGGCGGGGTACGGCGTGGGTAGCGAGCTGTTGGAGATCGAGGCCCACGAGGCCGATCAGTCCCCTGACGCGGCCGAGGCCGAGAGGGACTCCGAGGGCGAGCTGGAACGACAGCGCACCTACTCGGTCAGCGCGCTGTGGCGCTCCCCTCGGCTGAAGGCGAAGTTCACCAATGTGGTGTTGCACGAAGGCTACGTCTACGGCCTCGACGACGGCGTGCTCACCTGTCTCGATCCCGAGACCGGGGCTCGGATGTGGAAGCGCGGCCGCTACGGACACGGCCAGGTGATCCTGGTGGGCGACCTGCTGCTGGTTCAGTCGGAGGACGGCGAGGTCGTGTTGGTGGAGGCGTCTCCGGAGGAGCTTCGGGAGCTGGGGCGCTTCCGTGCGCTCGATCGCAAGGCGTGGAACTCTCCGGCGCTGGCGGGGAGCTACCTTCTGGTACGCAATCATGAAGAGGCGGCGGTGTTCGAGCTGCCGTTGGCGGGCTGAGGGCTTGAGGACGGGACGCTGGAGGGGGGGTCGGTGGAGGTAGGGGGCTGGCGGTAGGGGGCTCCGGCCGGGAGGGGGCGCGCGCCCGCTCTCGGGGACGGCGGGGCTTTCTGGACTTCTGGAGGTGGCCCCGCCTCGGGTCGAGTCCGCGTTGGATCGCTCGGGCACTGCGTCGGGCTCTTGCGCTCGCGGACTCTCTACGCCCCGGATCGGGCGCGCGCCCCCTCCCGGCCTCTCCGGACTTCGGCCCGCACGGCGGGGGGTGGTGAGGGAGAAGGAGAAGAGTGCTTTGGGAGGAAGAGTGTGTTGGGAGAGGAGTGTTTTGGGAGAGGAGTCTTGCTGGGAGAGGGAGCTCGCGGTGGCTCGAGAGAGACGGGAGATCAGGGTCGCCAGTTGTAGCTGAGCTTGGCGAAGAGGGTGTTGCCGGTCTCCATCCGTCCGGTCTGGTCGACGTCGCTCCAGGCTCCGCTGTAGCCGACGTAGACGGCCGAGCTGGCGTTGAGCCGGTAGGAGAAGAGCAGCTGGGTGAAGAGGTCCCTCTCGGTCTTGTTGACCTCGTCGAGGTAGAGGTCGGGATTGCGGTCGATGGTGGTGTACTGGACGATGGCCCGGAAGAGAGTGCGCGTGTTGAGCTGGTAGAGGAGACGCGACTCGCTCTGGCCTGCCCGAAAGAGGATGCCTCCCTGGACGTCCAGCTGGCTGTAGTTGTGCCAGGCCTGGAAATCGAGATGTCGGCCCAGCTGAAGCTGGATCCAGGGTCCACCCTGCAGGGAGTCGCCCGGGCGGACGTTGGCGAAGTCGATCGATTTGCCGACCGAACCGAAGCCGCCGAAGCCGACTGAGCTCGTGGGCTGGATGCCGAGCTCGAGCCGCACCCGGTTGCGCGGGAACTCCTGCCCTTCGTACACCTGGTTGCCGAGCGTGGCTCCGGTCTCGATGCGAGACTGGAAGGGGCCCTGGTAGGTCCCCGAGAGCTGGATCTCTTCCTCGAGCAGTCCGCCCTTCTGGTCGGTGCTGCGCTCGAGCGAGAGCTCGGTGGCGAGGTTGGTGAACCAGTGGTCGGCGTCGCCGTACCAGCGGTAGCCGCCCTCGACCTCCCATTCGCGAAAGCCGACCTGGGGGACGAATCCCAGATCGGCTCGGAAGTCGTCGCTGATGTCCTTGTAGCCCGCTTCGAGAACCCAGTCGCGAGTGTTGTGACGGTAGTTGCCCTCTGCGGCGTAGCCGCCGATCTGTCCTTCGGGCTGTTCGAACTCGTCGATGATCTCCTGGGTGTAGCGAGTCTGGGATCCGAGCAGCTGGACCGACAGCTGATCGGTCGAGGTCAGGCGCAGCTGGGTGTCCACTCCCGCGACCCGGTTGAGATAGTCGCCGGCGCTCCGGTCGGTGTAGAGAATCCCCGCGGTGGAGGACTGCGCGACGTCGCGGCGGTAGCGCAGCACCGCGTCGAGGGAGTCCTCCGTGAGCTCGGTGACCTCGGAGCCCTGGGGGCCGGGCAAGAGGAGGTTGGTCTGCTCGTCCTGGGCGCCGAAAGCGCCGAGGGCGTTCTTGCCTTCCTTGCCAGAGACCTTGGCTGCCCAGGCCGGGTCGGCGACCGACCGCGTGTACACCGCCTGGATCGGGGTCGCGAAATAGTCCCTTCCTTCGAGAAAGAACGGTCGCCGCTCGGGGAAGAAGAGGGCGAACTGCCGGTTGATATCGAGCTGTGCGTCGTCGGCTTCGATCTGGGAGAAGTCGGGATTGAGGGCGGCGTTGAGGCTGAGGTTCGGTGTGAAGCCCCAGCGCACGTTGAGTCCGGGCTCGACGCTGGGGTCCTCGGTCATCAGCTGGTCCTGGTCGTCGAGCGTGCTGCTCTGGATGCCGGTCAAGGTCGGATTGATCTCGAGGTTCTTCCCCGGATTGATTCCCTGGAAGCCGACCAGCTCGGCACTCTGGCAGAGGCGGCAGGAGTTGCTGCGGTCGTAAGGCACGATCGCAAAGCGGTACCGGACGTCGCGGGGGCGGTAGCGCCGGAAGTTGAACCCCCAGACCTGTTCCTCGAGTGAGCGGGGAAAGCGCAGGGAGACGAAGGGAATCTCGACCTCGACCACGAAGCCGTCGTCGACCAGCCGACCCTTGGAGGTCCAGATCGCGTCCCAGGTCTCGTCAGACTGACTCGTTGCCTCGGTGTAGAGGCGGTCGTTCTGGGCGCCCAGGGGATTGACGTCCAGCACGTACGAGCGATTCTGGGCGTCGAACGGATCGAGCGAAATGCCGACCGTGTCGTCGCTGAACGAGGAGGTGTCGCGGTCGCGATAGCGGGCACGAATCGTCTCGGGCTCGGGGTCGTACGCGTGACAGCCGTAGTAGAGGTGAGTCGTCGTATAGAAGAGCCGGCACTCGGTATCGACCGTGGCGGGTACGTTCTCGCCGGGCTGGGTCTCCCAGGGGATGTCGAAGACCAGGGCGTCCTGCCAGACGGGCTCGTCGAGCACGCCGTCGATCGTGACGTCCGCGTCGAGCCGTGGAATGCGGTACAGCGGAGGCTCTGCGGGGTCACGAATCGAGGCCGACCCTCCCTCGACGCTCGAGAACGAGAGGACGAGGAGGAGGCTCGCCAGGAGCAGTCGCTGCGAGGGCTGTAGGACCACTCGGTGCGGGCTCTGGGGGATCGGCAGCTCGGAGTGGCCCATGAAGCTTCGATGATCCCAAGAGGTGGCGCGTAAGGTCAAGGATTGGAGTGATTTGGGACGAAGAAAGCCGGCTCGGGGCGGTGGTGTGATTGCCGATCCTCGGGTAGGCTTTCTATCGTGACGAGACGGTTGGGCACTGCGCTGCTCTCCTTCGTGACCCTGGTGCTGGCCCTGGCCGTACCGTCGCTGCTCGCCCTGAGTGCGCTGCAGCGCTCGGAGACGCGACTGGCCTACAGCTTGTTGGGGGCTGGCCAGGATGAGACCGCTCAGGTGATGTTCCGTCGCCTGGGCCAACGCCCGCTGGGACGGGAAAGGGCGATCGACGGCCTCGTCCTCACGCAACGTCTCGCCCGCTGCGACACGGCGCAGCACGTCGATGCCGCTGCGACCGGACTGCTTCCGGCCGAAGCCCAGGCGAGCCTGGGCCCGTTGCTCGAACGCACCGTCCGCGCAGGCTGTTTTCGCACGACCCTCGATCTGGTCCGGCTCGGAGACGAGTCCGCGCAGGTCGGATTCGCTCGCTATCGGCGGATGGCGCGGCTCGAGCTCGATCTCGACATCGACGAGGACCGGGATCTGGGACGAGCCTTCGACTCCACGTACTCGGGAGGCCTGCCCTTCGACCGGCGACTCGAAGAAGTCGCCTTGCGGATCAGAGAAGGACACACTCCGATGGTGTTCGACCGTCGAGGTCGGATGCTGGGCTCGCTCGATCATGCCGGTCAGTGGCATCCCACCGAGATCGCCGAGGGCCTCGATGTCGAGCTGTGGCTCGAGCAGGCCGGGGAGCTACCGAAGAGCGACGGCATCCGACTGTCTCTGGATGTGGAGTGGACACGCCGCGCACGTCGAGCCCTCGGCCGCGAGCGAGGAAGCATAGTCATCCTCGATGCCCGGACCGGCGAGGTGGTGGTAGCGATCAGCGATGAGCGGACCATGGAGCGAGAGGGGGCCGCGGTGGTTCTCGAGCAGCGGAGAGAACCCGCGTCGATCGCCAAGCTGATCACCAGCAGCGCCGTGCTGCGGGCCGGCCTCGACATCGATCGCGAGATTTCGTCGCAGGTCTGTCGGGGTTCCGTCGAGGTGGAGGATGGCCATCTCTACTGTCCGGTCGTGTCCGGGCGCAATCGGAGCCTGGCGCAGGCCCTGGCTCGCAGCTGCAACAGCACGTTCGCCGAGCTCGGACTGGGACTGGGTCGCGAGCGGATGGTTGCCGAGTACGAGCGCTATGGATTCGGTCAGCTCGGCGCGCGCACCCACGATGCGTGGCAGGGCTCGCTGCTGGCGCCGATCGATCGGCGGCGGGAGCTCGCCGAGCTCTCGGTCGGTCTCAACTTCGTCGAGATCACGCCGATGCACGCGGCGGTGATGGCGGCGACCTTCGCGGAGGGCCTTCTGTTCCAGCCGCGCTGGGTCAGTGCCACCGATGGCGTGACCGGGCGGTCTCCCAGGGTGTTGGGGCGCCCGGATGCGAAGCGCATCCACGATCCGGACTGGCTGCCCGAGCTGCAGCAGGCCATGGGCGCAGTCGCCTCGTACGGCACGGTGGCCGGGGTGGCGCCGAAGACCTTTCCGGTCGCGATGAAGACCGGGACTGCGAGCGAGGCAGCCAATGGCTTCCACGTCAATTACATCGGCATCGCGCCGTGGCCGGACCCGCGCTACTCGTTCTCCCTTCGGCTGACTCACCACCGAACTTCGAAGAGAGTCCGCAGGGCGGCCTACAATGCCACCTACCGGCTGCTCGACGCCCTGTCGGAAGTCGCCGACGAACCGGTGCCCGAACGGGAGGCCTGGTCGACGGTGGTGACCGCAGGGGGAGGATAGGCTCTCTCCTGGCGTCGCCCGGCCTCGACCGGCGAGTCGGTTCGCCGGGCGGTGCAGTCCAGCGCTAACGTTTGTCGCAACAACGGGGGATCGTCATGATGTTGGAGGCCACCGAGCCGACTTTCGATTTCGAGTTCGTGCGATCCCGGTTTCCGTCGCTGCAGCAGCGGGTGGGTGAGTATCCGGCCGCCTTCTTCGATGGGCCGGGGGGGACGCAGGTGCCGCTCGACGTCATCGAGGCGATGGCGGCCTACCTCGCGTCGGACAACGCGAATGTCGGAGGGCCGTTCTCCACCAGCCGGCACACCGACGAGATCGTCGATTCGGCGCGCCAGTCGATGGCGGACTTCTACCATGCCGCCGAGCCGTCGGAGGTGGTGTTCGGGGCGAACATGACCACGCTCACGCTTTCGCTCAGCCGGTCGATCGCGCGTACCTGGGAGAAGGGCGACTCGATCGTCCTGAGTCGACTCGATCACGACGCGAACGTCTCTCCATGGCTCCTGGCCGCGATGGATCGGGGAGTGGAGGTCCGCTGGCTCGACTTCGATCCCGGCGACTGCGTACTCGATCTCGACTCTCTCGGCTCGCTGCTCGACGAGCGTACGCGATTGCTCGCGGTCGGGATGGCGTCCAACGCGGTCGGAACCGTCAACGACGTGGCCGAGGCGGTGCGCATCGCCCACGGGGCTGGCGCCTGGGTGTTCGTCGACGCGGTCCATGCCGCGCCTCATCGCTCGATCGACGTGCGGGCGCTGGACTGCGACTTTCTCGTGTCGTCTCCCTACAAGTACTTCGGTCCGCACTCGGGGGTGCTGTACGGGAAGTTGGAGCATCTCGAGGGGCTGGAGGCGTACAAGGTGCGCCCGGCTCCCTCAGAGTCGCCGGGGAAGTGGGAGACCGGCACCCAGAGCTTCGAGTCGCTCGCCGGCATCCACGCGGCGATCGACTATCTGGTCGAGCTCTCCCCGCTACAGCGCGGGCGGCGCGAGCGGCTGGTCGATGCCATGGAGCGGATCGAGCGCTACGAGGCTTCGCTGAGCGAGCGCTTCCTGGTCGGGGCCGCCACGGTGCCAGGACTGAAGGTGACGGGGATCACCGATGCGGCTCGCCTCTCGGAACGCACGCCGACCTTCGCGGTGTCTCTGGAAGGGTGGACTCCCGAGTCGCTCGCCGTGCGCCTGGGCGAGCAGGGTTTCTTCGTCTGGCACGGCCACTACTACGCTGTGGAGGTCATGCGGCGGCTGGGTGTCCTGGACTCTGGCGGGCTGGTGAGGATCGGCTTCGTCCACTACAACACCGTGCAGGAAATCGATCGTCTCCTGGACACCCTTGGGCGCCTGGCCCGTGAGGCCCGCTGACCGGGTCGGGACCGTGATGTCGATGGCCGTGCGTGGGCGCGGCCGCTGGCTGCTCGGTGCCGCGCTGCTGGCCTGGCTGGGCGCGGGAGACACCGCGCGCGCCCAGGGGGAGCCGGCCGAGATCGAAGTCGACGCGATCTGGCGCGATCTGGAGAGCACCACGCTCGCCGAGAACGGGACCCAGATGGACGGTGCGGAGCTCTCCCTCGGAGCGGCCCGGCTGCGACTGCTGGACGGCGTCGTGGTCGAGACCGTCACCCGGGCGGCTCGCCGCGTCGAGTGGCTGTTTCTCGGTCGGGGTCGGGTCGAGCTGTCGATCGAAGAAGACACCGTGGAGGCGCGGCAGCTGTGGCTCTTCGGTGGTGAACAGCCCTGGGTCGCATGGTTCGACCAGGCTGTGCTGGTGGGCTTCGATCGAGAGGATCTATCGGGGATGTCGCGCGTGCTCGATGCCCGGGAGTCAGAGCTCGTCGGCCAGCTGCACGAGCAGTGGCGAGCGAGCGCCGAGCACCGGCTCGGAGGTCTCGATGCGTCTCTCCTGGCGAGGGCGCTCGGGGATGCGGGTGCCGAGCACCATCGGGTGGCCTGGCTGCACATCGAACGACACGGTTGGGTCGTGGTCGAGCTCGATCGGGCGCATCGCGAGCCCCTGACGGTAGGACAGTTCGTACCCTTCGATCTGACCGAGGGCGAGCAGAAGAGGGCCCGTCGCGAGCTCGACCGGGCACAGCGTCGCGGCCGACTCAGAGAGGTGACCCTCGAGGGCCTGGGCACCTGGGACAGCTGGGTCTCGACCGCCGCCGGCGGCGACTCGGGGCAACCCTCGTTCGAAGCGCGTCACTACTCGCTGGAGGCCGAGGTGCAGCCGCGCAACGGTCGGATCGACGGGCGCGTGAAGATCGAGCTGGAAGCGGTCGCTGGAGGCCGGCGAATGCTCGAGCTGTATCTGCATCCCGATCTCGAGGTGCGGTCGATTCTCGCGCGAGACGGGTCGGCACTGCCGCTTCGACGGGTACTCGATCGCACCGTCACGGTCTTGCCGGTGGCTCTGGAGCCCGGTGAGAGAACCACCCTGGAGATCGAGTACGGCGGCACGGCGCTGGAGACGCGTACCACTCCGGGGAGGCGGGCCTTCGTGCTGGTGGATACGCTCTACTGGTACCCGCACGTCGGCGAGCGCGACCTGGCGACCTACGAGCTCGAACTGAGCTGGCCGCGACGCTTCGAGCTCTTCGCGCCCGGGACGCCCCTCGACGGCGGGTTGAGGGGCCCACAGCGTTGGCTGCGGCACCGGATCGATATTCCGACCAAGGCAGTGAGCTTCGAGATCGGTCGCTTCGATGTCATCGAGACGAGAGTCGACGGTCTCGAGATCGTGCTGGCTCGCGATCGTCTCTCCGGAGCGGTGCTGAACGATGAGGAGGCCCTGCTTCGACACGTGACCGACGCCCTGCGCTTCCTCGAAGAGCGTTTCGGGAAGCTGCCCTGGCGACGGCTGACCGTGGTGACCGCCCCGCGCCCCTTCTCGCAGTCCCTGCTCGGCTTCGTCACGCTGTCGACTTCGATGATGGTCGACGACGTGTCGATGGCCCTCGCCGGCGGAGAGGACCCGCGGACCGTGATCGCTCACGAGCTCGCTCATCAGTGGTGGGGACACACGGTGACCTGGGACTCGTACCGGGACCTGTGGCTGAGCGAGGCGCTGGCCAGCTACAGCGCGCTGCTCTACGCGCGACGTGGTATCGAGAACCTGGGGCCGTGGGCGGGCCCGGTGACGGGCTGGGAGGGTGAGCTGCTCGAGCCGACCGCCGGTGGGAGGACGGTCGAGGCCATGGGCCCCCTCGTGCTGGGCGATCGGCTGAACAGCAGTCGCGCGCGCGCCTGGGTTCCGGTGGCCTATCTGAAGGGACCGTTGGTGCTCGATCTGCTGGCGCGAGAGATCGGCGAGCCGGCCATGCTCGGCCTGCTGCGGGGCCTCGCCGTCGATGGGCCGGCGCGCGTGGTCGAGACCGGCGAGCTGTTGGCGGCGATGACCGCTGTGGCGGGCCGCTCCCTGGAGCAGCTCGCTCAGGCGCTCGTCTATGGCACCGGCATTCCTCGCTTCGAGTACTCGATCCGTCCCGTCTTCCCGGCTCAGGGCGCTCGGATCGAGGTGACGGTGCAGGAGGTGCCCGAGCTCGAGTCGGAGTTCCGGGTGCGCGCAACCGATGCGGGAGAACTGGACGTGCGGCGCTCCCTGGCCTCGAAGCCGCTCCTGTTGTCGGGTCAGTCGCTGGAGGTTCCCTTCGAGCTGTGGCTGCTCGACGAGGCGACCCTGCCGCCGGCTGCCCGCGGGCGACGCTGGCGAGATGCGATCGAGCAGGCTCGTCGCTCCGGCAACGTACGCGAGGTCGGCTGGGTCGAGATCGGTCCGGGCACGAGCGAGCTCACGCTCGAGCTGCGCCACGATCTGCGGCGTTTGGTCCTCGATCCCGGAGCCGAGCTGCCGGCGCGCTTCGACAACGCCTCGGACAATCGCAAACGGGCCCTGCTCGAAGCCGCGTTGCGGGCTCGCGCCGCGGAGGACGATGACGCGGCCGAGGTGCTCCTGCAGAAGTCGCTGGCCTCGATCGACGTGGCGGTGTGGGAAGAGCCCGGCGCCTTCGACGAGGCGCGTCGGATTCTCGACGTGAGATCTCAGGCCGAGCTCGCTCGCCTCGCGATCGATCGAGGCCGAGAGGGAGCGGCCGAGGAATACCTGGAGGCCGGGCGCCGACGGGCCGATGGGGCACCGGGGTGGCTGAAGGGAATCCTCGACGAAGTGATCGAGGAGCAGCAGTGGCGGCTGTGGTTGGCCCAGGGACGCAGCGCCGAGGTGTACTTCCAGGGCCGCGACCGCGTCGGCGCGGTCAACGAGCCGTCGACGGAGGGTCTGCTCCTGCTGGCCGTCGCCGCCCGGAGCGAGGGAGACGACTCCTTGACGAAGGACATTCTCTCGCGCCCGGCGGTGCGCCAGAGCCGGGTCTTCGGACTCGAGCTGATGCTCGACTGAAAAGGGAGCTCCGGCAGTGCCAGCCGGCTAGTCGGAGCTCACGCGCAGGGTCCACTCTGCGAGCCCCTCGAGCACAGCCCGGAGGAAGTCGCGGCTCGCCTCGTCGGTGAGGGTGACCGTGCCCGAATCGTCCTTCTCGAACTTGCTGCCCGCACCGGCGAGATAGAAGGCCGGTGAGGGAAGCAGGAGCACTCGCAGTTGCGAGAGAATCTGGCGGGTCATCTGCTGGGCGAGCCGGGTGCCTCCCGCTCCCGGTGTGGCACCCACCAGAGCGGCGGTCTTGTTCGGCAGCGTCGATTTGCCGGATGGACGCGAGGCCCAGTCGAGGGCGTTCTTGAGAACGCCGGTGATGCCGGAGTTGTACTCCGGCACGCCGATCAACAGGGCATCGGCGCGCGAGATCGCGTCGCGAAACCGGAGCACGCTCTCGGGCTCGTTGCCGTTCTCCAGATCCTGGTCGAAGAGGGGGATCCCCCGCAGGTCGTGCCGCTCGATGGTCATCCCTTCGGGGGCCATCTGTGCGGCGGCGCGCAGCAGTGCCGTGTTGATCGAATCCTGGCGCAGACTCCCGGAGATGGCGAGCACACGGAGGTCGTGAGTGCTCATCGGGCCTCCCCGGCGATCGCGAGCAGGGAGCCTGCGGTCCGGAAGTACCACACGCCGCCCGCCAGCGCCGGCGATGCGATCACCCGCTCGGCGAGGCGATTCACGTGCAGGATCTCGAACTCGGGACCCTGCCGGATGACGAAGGTCTCCCCTTCGTCGTTGGTGAAGAAGACCTTGCCTCCGGTGGCGACCGGGGCGCCGGAGAAGCCTTCGCGCGTGGCTTTGCCGAGACGCTCCTGGAAGACCACTTCGCCGCTTCGAGCTTCGTGGACCGTGAGCACGCTGGCCATGTCGTTGACCATGTACAGATAGTCGCCCTGAACCAGGGGAGCGACGACAAAGGGAGATCCCTTGGGAGAGGACCATACGACGCGACTCTCGGTCACGTCTCCCGAACCGCCAGGACGGATGGCCAGGGTCGGGCCGGCTCGTCCCGAGGAGCAGAACACCATGTCGTGCGCCACCACGGGAGTGGGAATCACCTCGAAGGTGTTGCCCGTGGCCAGCCACAGCTCGCGGCCGGTGGCCGGGTCATAGGCGGTGACCTGTTGTTGGCCGCTGAAGATGATCTCGTCTCGCCGGCGTCCCTCCGAGTCGGTGGCGCGAATCGCCACTGGGGAGTTCCAACCCACCTTGGCATCGCGGGCCGTCTTCCAGAGCTGTCTGCCGCTCTGCTTGTCGAAGGCCGCGATGAAGCCGCCGCCGTTCTGGTCCTGCACCAGGATCACGCGGTCCTGGTAGAGCAACGGTGAGGCGGCGGTACCGTGGTAGGCCTCGAACGGACCCAGGGATACGTGCCAGTCGACGCGGCCGTCGAAGTCGACCGCGACGAGGCCCTGGTTGCCGAAGTAGGCGTAGACGCGCTCTCCATCGGTGGACGGGGTGGAGGAGGCGTGCCCGTTCTTCGGGTAGGCCTTCTCAGGCGCCGCGCGATCGGGAACGAAGGTCTCCCACAGCTGGGTGCCGTCGGCGATCGAGTAGGCGAGCACGGAGCGCCGTTTGCCGCCGTCGTAGGAGGTGGTCAGGAAGAGGCGGTCTCCCCAGACGATCGGGGAGGAGTTGCCACTGCCGGGGACGTCCACCCGCCAGCGTACGTTCTCGGTGGCCGACCAGCGATCGACGTAGCCGTCTCCGGCGACGAATCCCTGTCCGGAGGGCCCGCGCCATCGCGGCCAGGTCGCCTCGGGGTCTCCCGTGGCGGGGATCATCTCGACCTCGGTAGCGCCCAGCGAGGCGCCGGCGCATTGCAGGAGCAGGGCTCCTCCGAGGGCGAGAGAGGCGAGGGTGCGGCTCCGGAATTCGTACTGCATGGGTCTGTCCTCTCGATCTCGTGACGGCTGGTGGAAGGATCAGCCTACCGTGGACGGTCGTTTCGAGCGAAGGGGCCTCGAGCCACGCCGGCCGTAGAATGATCTCTCGGCCCCACAGACCCAGGAGGACGCCATGCCGAAGATTTCTCCGTGGACCATGCTCATGGGCGCCCTGGTCCTCGTGCTGTTGGTCGTCGCGACCGTCGACGGGCAGACGACGTATCGACTTCGAGACTGCTGCTATCCCGAGTGGGGGTGGCAGCATCACATCCATCCCGATCGCGCCTCTCCGGTGCCGACCACCGGCGGCCAGGAAGCGTTGATGGCGATGCAGCAGGTGACCGCACTGCTGCTCACCGACGAGAGCACCGACTGGTCGCGGGTGAACGTGGCGCGGTTGCGGGAGTGGCTGGTCGATTGGAACCGGCTGATGCTCGACGCGGAGGTCTCGGAGCTCGCGGTGGACGGGGGAATCGACGTCACGGTGACCGGCGATGCGTCGACGATGGCCTCGGTGCGTCGTCTGGTGCCGCTCCATGTGGATCGACTCGGGGCCGGGCCCGAGTCGTTTCGCGGTTGGCAGCTCGAATCCGAGGATGCCGGTGACAGTCTTCGACTGCGCCTGCGTAGTGATGACGAGAGCGAGGTCGAGGTGCTCCGAGCGCTCGGGTTCTTCGGCTTGATGTCGAGCGGGGTCTATCGCCCCTACGAGCTGCTGGCCGTCGCCCGTGGAGTGGCCGAGTGAGGCCGAGCTCACTCGGGAGGCAGGCCGAGCGCGATGAGCCGCGGTGGCGTGGAGCCCAGCGCGACCGCGATGTACTGGCGCCCGGCGTGTCGATAGGTCATCGGGGCGCCGGTCGTCTCGCCGGGTAGCTCGATCACCCGAATCACCTCGCCGGTCTGTTTGTCGAGGGCACGGAGAAGGGGTCCTCCACCGCCGCGGCTCGACCCGGTGCGCCCCGAGCCTTCGGTCAAGAAGAGCAGCGTCCTGGTGAGGAGCACGGCTCCCCGGCCCTTGGAGCCCAGGTCGGGC
Organism: uncultured Acidobacteriota bacterium; assembly: GCA_963851415.1. GTDB lineage: Bacteria > Acidobacteriota > Thermoanaerobaculia > Multivoradales > Multivoraceae > CAWKPF01. The sequence goes on along the minus strand of CAWKPF010000003.1, from coordinate 2,638,178 downwards.
AGATCGAGAGCCGCCAGGCGGGGGTGGTCCCTGGGGCCGCGGCCGTTGGCAACCTGCCACAGGATCTCGCCTCGATCGAGATCGTAGGCGGTGAGCTGCGAGTAGGGAGGGCCGATCAAAGGGAGCCCGTCGGGCCCGGCGAAGCCCTCGACGTGCCGGCGAACGTAGCGATGGCTGGAGCGCGACGGGTCGGGAGGGCCCAGCGCCGCGAGCATCGGACTCGCCATCGAGGGCACGTACAGGCGATGGCTCTCTGGATCGAAGGCTCCACCGGGCCAGTTCGCTCCGCCTCCGTAGCCGGGCATGATCGTGGTGCCTTCCAGCGAGGGCGGTGCATAGAGGGGGCCGAGCTCGATGCCGAGCGTCTCGACGATGCGCTTCGCCTCGGTTCGCAGCTCGGGGGTGAAGTCGATCAGATCGTCCTCGACCAGCCCCTGTCGCTCGAAGGGGGGAGGGCGGGTCGGAAACGGTTGGGTCGCGGCCGCCTGCTCGCCGGGGACCCGGGAGGCCGGCACCGGCCGCTCTTCGATCGGCCACACCGGAGTCCCGTCGCGCCGGTCGAAAACGAACACGAAGCCCTGCTTGGTCAACTGGACCACCGCAGGCACCTCGCGGCGGCCACCGGCTTCGGTCTCGATCTCCAGGTCGACCAACATCGGTGCGGCCGGCAGATCGTAGTCCCACAGGCCGTGATGGGTGATCTGGAAGTGCCAGACCCGTTTCCCGCTCGCACAGTCGAGACTGACCAGGCTCTCCGCGAAGAGGTTGTGACCGAGGCGCTGACCGCCGTAGAAGTCGTTGGTCGGCGTGCTGGTGGGTAGATAGACCCGCTCGAGCTGCGGGTCGACCGTCATCGTGGTCCAGACGTTGGCATGGCCCGCCTCCCGCCAGGCACCGTTCTGCCAGCTCTCGACCCCGGGCTCTCCTTCCTGGGGAATCGTGTGAAAGGTCCAGCGCAGGGCACCGGTCGCGAGATCGAAGGCGCGCACGTGGCCCGGCGGCGCGCTCCCCATCTGGGCGCCCTCCGAGATCGACGCACCCACCACGACCACCTCGCCACACACGACGGGGGGAGCGGTGACGGCGTACTGGTGTCGCACGACCGGGCGACCGAGACCTCGCGTCAGGTCGACTCGGCCCAGCTCACCGAACTCTCCGACCGGTTCTCCGGTACGGGGGTCGATCGCCAGCAGGTATCCGTCGCCGGTGCCCATGAACAGTCGCGGCCCTGTCTTCTCACTGGAATGAAAGGTCGCCCCGCGGTGAACGAAACCCAGATTCGGTGGCCGCTCGCGCTCTCCACCGGGATCGAAGCGCCAGCGCTCCTCTCCGGTCGCCGGATCGAGTGCCACCACTTGAGACAGGGGAGTGGTGACGTAGAGCGTGCCGTCGACGTAGAGCGGTGTGCTCTCGAAGTTGGTGGCCCGCTCCAGGGTGCCTCGATACTCCGGCAGTCGGGCGTCGGCGACCGTCCAGCTCCACAGAACCTCGAGCCGTTCGACGTTCGTGGAGTCGATCTCGCTGAGCGGCGAGTAGCGCTGGGCGCCGGTGTCCCCTGCCCAGTGGCGCCACTCCTCGGCTGCCCCATGAGCCCCGGGCGAGACGGTCAGCGCGAGAGCCCCCAGAGCGAGACTCCTCGCCAGCGCCGGGGCAGAGAGCTTCATTCCTCTTCGAGCAGGGGAAGCACGATCGCGGACGGATGCTCGGCGTCGTGGTAGATCGTGTTGGTGGCCACTCTCGGGGTGGTCGTCTCTCCGGGAGGGGCACCGGTGTTGGGGTTGACCTCGAAACGGGGGTGGTTGCTCGATGTGACGTGGACCGCGAGTCGGTGGCCTTTCTCGATCGTGATCGCGGTGTGCCAGAGATCGATCTCCAGTCGCTCGGCCAGCCCGGGCTCCATGAAGACCACGTCCTGGCTGCGGCGTCCATGGCGATACCGCGTGCGCAGTCCGGTGTCGAGGATCAGGGCTTCGTAGCCATCGGGGTAGACATCGACGAGCTTGACGATGAAGTCGGTATCGGGGCCGTCGGTGGCGGCCCAGAGCTCCGCGTCGAGCTTGCCGGCCAGGACCAGGTCCTGCTCGAGCGGCGCGCTCTCGAAGCGCAGGTAGTCGTCGCGCTCGGGGATCTTGCGCTGGTCCATCGGGCCGAGGGGAAGGGTGAGATTGAGTCCTCCTACGGTTGGCACGGGGTTCGCCGGATCGAAGCGATAGGCAGTCGGCGCCGCGTTCTGCGAGGGAGCCGTCCAGCCGAGGCTTCGGTCGGGCTGCAGGTACAGACGCACCGGCTTCGAGCCCAGGGGTGGCCACTGTTCGGCAGTGCGCCAGCCGTTCTTCGCTGACGCCTCGCCACGGCGAGCGGAGGCACGCATGTAGTAGCTCACCGGCGGCTCATCCATGATCCCGTTGTCGATCCCTTCGAGCCAGTAGTCGAACCAGCGCAGCTGCTCCTCGACCGAACGCCGGTCGAAGGGGTCGGGGTACTCGAGGTCGCCGCGCAGCTGACCGTGGCCGAAGGGGCCGACCCGGACCTTCTGATGACCGCGTGCACCGGGGCGTCCCCATTCCTGCAGGTATCGGTAGTTGTCGATCGTTCCCTTGAGGAAGAGGTCGTACCAGCCGCCGACGTTGTAGATCGGGATCTCGACCTCGGGGCGAACGAAGATGAAGTCCTTCTCTTCCCAGCGCTCGTCGAGCACGACCCGCTTCTTGTAGGCCGCGATCGCCTCCTCGGACACTCCCTGGCCGCGCATCCAGTTACCCGTGTCCGCCTCCTTGAACAGGCCGCCGATGAACCGGCCTTCGAAGAAGAGGCTCTCCGGAGCGACCGTCACGTAGGCGGCGACCAGGTGGGGAGGGCGCGCAGCCGCCGCGAGGTTGGCCGCGATGCCGAGGGCGGAGGCGCCGGACATGCCGACCTTGCCGTTGGACCACGGCTGGCTGGCGATCCACTCGATCGTGTCGTACCCGTCTTCCATCTCGTGCTCGTGAGGGATGTAGGTGCCCTCGGAGCCGAAGCGGCCGCGCTGGTCCTGCAGTACCAGCACGTAGCCACGATCGGTGTAGCGTTCGGCGCCGGAGCTCGGTTTGCTGTACGGTGTGCGCTGCAGAATCGTGGAGAACGGGCCGTCGCCCGCCGGGAGGTGGATGTCGGTGGCGAGGCGTACACCATCGCGCATCGGCACCATGACGTCTCGCTCGGAACGGGCCTTCGCGGCGCCCGCGACAGACGCGGGCAGCACCACCAGGAGCGCGGCGAGAAAAGCAGTGCGGAGAGAGATGCGAAGTGGAGCGTCGAGTCTGTCCATGGGCTCATTATCACCCGTCTTGCCTTTGGCGATGATCGTGGCGATCGGGGCCGTTGGTGCGGCGCTGTCGGGCTGCACCGGCGGAGGGGAGCTGGAGCGAGCGCTCGACGACTATGCCCACTCCGTTCGGGAGCTCGCGGGCACGAGGGTCGGGCCATCGTCTTCGGGTGAGCGCTCCGCCGAGCCGCTCTACCCGGAGCCCCGCGAGCGCCGTCTCCAGGTCGAGGAGATTCGGGTCGGGCCCCTGAGCGCGCTGTCGCTGCGTCGCTGTTCACTGCTCGGGCTGGTGGGCGAGCGCAACAGCGTTCTGGGTCGGATCCAGTCGTCGAGTGGCCGGCTCCGCTACGAGGTGGCGTTCCTCGCGAACGCTGTCGAGTGCGTCGCTGCCGAGGAGCAAGAAGGGCGCGGCGACGGTGCGCTCGCCCGACAGCTGCGGGAGATCGTCGAGACCAAGGCGCGCGATCTGCCCGCCGTCTTCTGGAACGCGACGTTCGGTGCGAACGAGGTGGCCCGGCACTTCGGAGCCGGCGGAGCCGGCGCCGCGATGGAGCTCCAGGCGGCCGACGACGAGGCACTCCTGGCGGCCTGGCAAACCCTCGCGGAGATGGCCGAGTCGATCCTGGCCGGTGGCGGGGGAGAGGCTCGGCCCTGGCGCCAGCTGTCCGATCGACTCGAGGACGAGGAGCTCGGCAGGACGCTCGAAGCACTGCGCGACCAGACCCGAGGAGGGACGCTGAGAGCCTTGGCCCTGCTGGCCTCCCGCCTCGACGAAGTGTCCGGGCTGCTGGAAGCCCGAGCCGTCGACGGTTGCGGAGAGCGCGAGCAGGTCGAGGCGCTGCGTGCCATCGAGGAGCGATTCTGGAGCGGTGATCTGCGCGGGCGCACCGAGGCGCTGTCGCTGCGGACCGAGCGCTGGCTGCGGGCGGTCGATCGCGCCTGGAAGGGGCAGTCGGCTGAGGCGCCGGAGGCCGTCGAGCAGTATCGAGCCCAGTGGCTCACGAGGGAGGAGCCGGGCGTGCTGGCGTCGTTGCGCGCTGCCGTGAGGCGCCACGACGAGGCCTGGCGGGCGCTGTTCTCGGATTGTGAGATCTTGTCCGCAGAGGGCCCGAAACGGGAGGCATCGCCATGACGGAGGATCCTGGAGCGCGAGCGCCGATGGAGCTGCGCGCCCCGTTCAAGGTGCACTCCTACCAGGTCGGCGCCGACGATCAGCTGACCGCGAGGGCTCTGTGCAACTACCTCCAGGAGGCCGCGGGAACGCACGCCCGGCTCCTGGGCGTCTCGATGGAGCGCTTGGGACTCGACGGACTGGCCTGGGTCCTGCGCCGGCTGCGAGTCCGACAGCCGGATCCGGTAGGGCGAGGCACGCAGATCGAGGTCCAGACGTGGCCGAGCCGCTTCGATCGCATCGTGGCGCACCGACACTTCATCGTGCGCGACAGCGACGGTGCAGAGTTGGTTCGCGCGGTGAGCGAGTGGGTGATGGTCGACCTCACCCGGCGAAGCGTCGCTCGGATTCCGGAATGGGTACGGCAGCTGCGGGTGCCTCAGCAGGGCAGTGCCCTCGAGTTCGAAGGTCGAACTCTGGGCAAGGTCGATCCGGGCGAGGGCGACGACGTGCGCACCCTCGCCGCGAGGGTGCCGCACGCGGCGATCGACGTGCTCGGGCACGTCACCAACAGCCAGTACGTCGAGTGGCTCCAGGAGCCTCTCGAGGAGGCGTTCCTGGCGAGCCATCGGCTGGTCGAGATCGACATCCAGTTCCAGCGCGAGAGCTTGCGCGGGGAAACCCTGAGCCATCGGGCCTGGCGGGGAGACGGTCCCGAGGGCGCAGTGGGTTGGCTGCACCGCATCGACGGGCCGGAAGGGGAGGAGAGGGTTCGGGCTCGGACCTTCTGGCGGCTCCGCTAGCGACAGCTCCGTTACGAGGGCTCCGTTAACGAGGGCTCCGTTAACGACAGGGGTCGAAGTGCTGCATGAAGGCTGCCAGGGTGGCTTCGTCGGCGGGGGTGCCCGAGTAGTCGGGAGGGGCCGGAGTCTCGCCTTCCTGCGTCACCGCGGAGTCGGGCGGCGGAGTCATCCAGAGAGCGAACCGGAACCGATCGGTGCCGGCAAAGCACTCGATCTCCATCAGCGACATGATGCCGTCGAAGGGCTCGTTCTCGACTCGCAGCTCGCCACGCGTCGCTCGATAGTCGAAGCGGTAGTGGGCGAGCTGGATCTCGCCTTCGCCCAGAAGCTCCTTCTCGTCGATGTCGACCTCGCTCACGCTGAGGACGTCCTTGTCCTCGACGAAGGTGTTGCTGAGCCATCGAGAAGCCTGAAAGAAGACGAAGAGTGAGTCGCCCGCCTCGAGATCGGGCTCGCCTTCGGGCTGGGGGCGGTCGACCAGCATTGCAGCATCGATGAAGAAGGGCACCCCGATGCCTCCGAGTGGGTAGTAGCCCTCTGGGGTGTCGGTTCCGAGCAGCTTTTCTACCCTGCGTTGGCGGGTCTCCGGGTCGCCGAAGCCGGAACCGATGCTGCGTGCTGCGCTGAAGCCCAGGAGAGAGACGACGGCCAGGGCCGCGAGCAGGAGTCCCAGGCATCCCAGGCATCCACAGCCGACCCAAAAGGCCGGGGAGCGCTTCTTCTCGGTCATCGCTTCACTCTTTGCTCGTCTCTGGAAAGCCACGGGTCAAAGCCCGGAAGGCATTCGTATCATACGAAGATCGCCGCTCTGCTGTGCTAGCGTCCGCCCGTTCCCCTCGAATCCAGCGATTGCACGATCGGAGAGCTTCAGAGTCTCCGAGGAGTATCGATATGTCTTCCATTGCAGCGACGCGATCCGGGTCCGTGCTGGCCCAGACACTGTTCATCGGCGGGGCGGTGCTGCTGTCCGGTCTCGCCACGGCCCAGCAGAAGAAGCTCTCCCTGGAGGAGATCTACAGCCCCGACCGGGAGGCTCGCGTCGACTTCGACGGCAGTCCTCCCCAGGTGCGCTGGCTCGACGAGGCCCGCTACCTCGAGCGGGCCGAGGGGGAGAGCGAACCGTGGTACGTCGTCGACGCGAAGAGCGGCGAGCGCCGGGTCTTTTTCGGCAGTGCCGCGATGGAGAAGGCGCTGCTCGAGTTGCCGGGAATCGCGGACGAGGATGCGAAGGCCCTTTCTCTCTCGACCAGCCTCGAACTGACCGAGGACGGCCAGTCGCTCCTGCTCAACCATGCCAATGATCTCTTCGTCTACGACCTCGAGAAGGAGCGTGCGGCTCGAATCACCCACGACCCCGATCCCGAGGTCGGTGCCGAGTGGAGTCCCGATCGGCGTTTCGTGAGTTTCGTGAGAGGGCACGACGTGTACCTCGTCGACGTGGGCTCGGGGCGAGAACGTCGGCTCACCGAGGGGGGCAACAGCGAGCTGCTGTACGGGCGCCTCGACTGGGTCTACCAGGAGGAGATCTATGGCCGTGGCAACTTCAAGGGTTACTGGTGGAGCCCGGACTCGAGCCACATCGCGCTGCTTCGACTGGACGAGTCGCCGGTGCGCGAATTCACCGTCATCGATCACATTCCCACCGAGCTGGAGCGAGAGGTCACCAACTACCCGAAGGCGGGGAGTCCGAACCCCAAGGTCGCGCTGGGGGTGATTCCGGCAGCGGGCGGTGAGACGGTCTGGCTCGACACGCGACGCTGGGAGCCGATCGAGCATCTGATCGTCAGGGTGGCCTGGCACCCTGACGGGGAGCGTCTCTACTTCCAATTGCAGGACCGCGAGCAACGCTGGCTCGAGCTCATTTCGGCAGATCCCGCGACCGGAGAGACCGAGGTCGTGCTTCGTGAGGAGTCGCCGGCCTTCGTTCAGGTGAACGGCGAGCCGATCTGGCTCGATGACGGCACGTTCCTCTGGCTTTCCGAGCGCAGCGGATTCAAACACCTCTATCACTACGAGGCCAACGGCGAGCTCCTCCGCCAGCTCACCCGAGGCGAGTGGGAGATCGCGAACGTCGAGGGCGTCGACGAGAACGGCGGCCGGGTCTACTTTTCGGGAACCGCCGACGGTCCGACCGAGCAGCACGTGTATCGGGTGTCCTTGACCGGCGGCGACATCGAGAGGCTGACCGAGCGCGCGGGAACCCACGTGGCCACCTTCAGCCCCGGTCGCGACTTCTGGTTCGACAGCTTCTCGGATGTCCGTACACCGCCGGAGCTCTCGCTGAGGAGCTCGTCGGGCGCCACGATTCGCACGCTGGCCGAGAGTGCCGAGACGCTCGGCGACTATCGCCTCGGCTCGGTCGAGTTCCTTCGAGTCGACACCCGGGACGGATTCCCGATGGAGGCGATGGTGATCAAGCCGCCGGATTTCGATCCGGCGAAGCGCCATCCGGTTCTGCAGTACAACTACGGTGGCCCTCATTCGCCGGTGGTCAAGAACCGCTGGGGAGGGAGCCGCTACCTCTGGCATCAGATGTTGGCGCAGGAGGGCTACGTCATCTGGATGTGCGACAACCGGTCGGCTTCGGGCAAGGGCATCGCGCCGACCTGGGAGGCCTATCGCCGGATGGGTGTGATCGAGCTCCGGGACATCGAGGACGGAGTCGCCTGGTTGAAGAAACAATCCTGGGTGGACCCCGAGCGCATCGGCATCTGGGGATGGAGCTACGGTGGATTCATGGCGTCCTATGCCCTCACCCACAGCGAGAGCTTCCGCATGGGCATCGCCGGAGCGCCAGTCACGGACTGGCGGCTCTACGATACGGTCTATACCGAGCGCTATATGACGATGCCGCAGAACAACGAAGAGGGCTACGACGAAACGTCGGTCGTCCAGGCGGCAGAGAACCTCCATGGCAAGCTGCTGCTGATCCACGGAACGATGGACGACAACGTGCATCTGCAAAACACCGTGCAGTTCGTCTACGAGCTGCAGAAGGCGGGCAAGGACTTCGAGATGATGATCTACCCGAAGAGCCGCCACGGTGTGCGTGACGAAGACCTCGCTCTCCACCTGCAGAGGCTGATGACCGACTTCGTCAGACGAACGCTCTAGCCATCCGCGTCGGATTCGTCCACGGAGACCACGGCGACCGGAGTGGCCGCGGGTCTCAGTGGAGTAGCTGCCAGCGGAGGGTGAAGGAGCTCCACGTTCGGCCGTCCCGCTCGCCGCCGACCTCGACTTCGAGCCGGTCGTCGGTGCGCGTGTAGATGATCTTCTGTGGGAAGTCGTGTTCGGGGTTCTCGAACACCGCCCTCGCCGCCGAGGACTCGGTGAGCTCGAAGTCCGTGGTGCGGCCCCCACGCGGAGCAGCGACGTAGAACACTCCGTCCTCTCTCGCTTCGATGCGCAGGTACTCGAAGAAGGGCAGGCCTTCTCCTGCGGTCTCCCGGTTGACCCCGACCATCAGTCCGCGCAGCGGTGGCATCCAGTACTCGACGACGGTGTCCTCCGAGCCCCAGGCACCGGCCAGGAACCGGAGCGGTTCGAGATCCTCCGGGGAGGAGGCGGCACCGAGCGGTCGCGGCCAGACCAGGGCAGTGGCGACCAGGCAGCTGGCGACCAGGCAGACGGCGAACAGGGCCTTCGTGATGACGGTCAAATCGAATCCTCCTGCGAGCGTGGTCTCAGGCTCCACCATGGATCTCGGTGCGGCCGCGACCCGAAGCGGTTGTGTCGTCAGTCGAGCTGAGCAGCGCGCGCACCAGGCTCTGGTAGCCGGCTGCGGCGCCGTGGAGCTGATCGAGCTCCAGATACTCGTCCACGATGTGAGCGAGGTCTTCTCGAGACGGACCGAAGCCCAGGGTCGGCACACCCGCTTCGCCGGCGCTCCAGGCGGCATTGGTACAGAACTGATAGGCCTCGAGCCTCGGGTCGAGACCGATCGATCGCAGCGCGGCCAGTCCGCGCACGACCACCGGGTGGTCGTCTCCCAGCGCCCAGGGCGGGAACCACTTGTCCTGCGTGAAGCTCCGACCCGTGTAGCTGGTGTACTCGCTGCGCGCGAGGGTCACGACCGTGTCGGGCGCTCGGGCACGCTCGCAGGCTGCACGGACCTCGTCGAGCAGGCCCGGGAGCGTCTCTCCCGGAACCAGGCGCCGCTCGTAGGTCGCTCGGCAGCCGCTGGGTACGACGGAATGGGCGGGATAGGGGACCGAGATGATGTCGGTGAGACACATCACGCCCGACCCGACGGCGGGGTGGGTCGGCATCTCGAGCTGCTCGATCTCCTCCACCACTCTGCGCATGCGGTGCACGGCGTTGATCCCTTGCGCGGGGGAGGAGGCGTGAGAGGGTCGCCCGAGGGTTTCGATCACGAGCTCCGCTCGGCCGCGTCCGGCTCGAACCAGCTGCAGGTCGGACGCCTCGCCGATGATCACCACGGTGGGTTGGAACCGCTCCATCAGGATGCGCAGCGCCGCTCCCTCGACCAGCTCCTCGCCGACCGAGCCGCAGACCACCGCCCTTCCCGAGAGCGTCTCGCGGTCGCAGCGAGCGATTCCGTGAATCATCGCGGCGAGTGCCCCCTTCATGTCGGAGCTGCCACGTCCCCAGAGCCGCGTGCCGTCGATCTCGCCGCTCCACGGGTCGCGGCTCCATTCCCCTCGGGGATGCACGTCGACGGTGTCGAGGTGGGCATCGAGGAGGACGGTCGGCCCCGGGCGTCTGCCTTCGAAGACCCCGATCGCGTTGCCCACGGAGTCGATCTCCACCCGGTCGTAGTCCAGCTTCCGCATCGCTGCGGCCACCACTCGAGCGGCCTCTCCCTCGTTGCCGAGCACGCTCGGGGCTCTGACCAGCTCGGAGGCGAGGCGCTCCAGAGCCGAGTCGTCGTGGAAGGCGCTCATATCGCCTTGAATCCTAGCCGCGTCCGCGGTCGTCTCGCGAGGGCATCCGAATCATCGCCCGCGGCGAAGGAGATGCCAAGGAGGCCCCTGCCATGATCCCACGACTCTCGCCAACTCGACTCTCGCACGCAGCGCTCGGACTGATCGCGCTCTTCTCTCTGTCGACCGTATGCTCCGCCCTCTCGCCCGCAGGCGAGGCGTTGGCAGGGGAGACCTCGGCCGGGGAGGCGGTGCCCGGGGAGGCGGTGGCCGGGGAGGCGGTGGCGGACACGGATCTCCCGACGTCGCAGGGGGAAGAATGGTCCCAGTGGCGCGGTCCCCGCAGGGACGGGACCGCGCAAGGTCCGCCGTGGCCAGCGGACTTGAGCGGTCTCGAGTCGGCCTGGCGGGTCCCCCTGGGAAAGAGCTACTCAGGACCGGTCGTGACCTCGGACAAGGTGTTCGTGACCGAGGCTCTCGAGGGTGGGCGGGAAGCGGCTCGCGCACTGGCGCGCTCCGATGGACGCGAACTGTGGAAGACGGAGTGGACGGGGGCCATGGAGGTGCCGTTCTTCGCGCGCAGGAACGGAGACTGGATCCGGTCGACTCCGGCCTGGGACGGGGAGGCTCTCTACGTCGCCAGTATGGAGGAAGTGCTGCACAAGCTCAGCGGAGAGACCGGAGAGGTGCTCTGGTCGGTCGATTTTCGCGCGAGATTCGGGACTTCGAATCCGGACTTCGGCTTTGCCAGCTCACCGATGATCGACGGAGATCATCTGTATGTGCAGGCGGCCAACTCGATCGTCAAGCTCGACCGGCAAACGGGCGAGACGGTGTGGCGTGCGCTCGACGAGGACGTGACCATCATGAGCAGCGGAGCCTTCTCGTCTCCCGTGCTGGCCGAGATCGGCGGGCTTCGCCAGTTGCTCGTGCTGACCAGAAAGGCGATGTTCGGCCTCGAGCCAGACACAGGAGTGGTTCTGTGGGAGCGAGAGGTCCCGAGCTTCCGCGGGATGCACATTCTCACCCCGGTGGTCTGGCGAGACCGGGTGTTCACCAGCCCCTACAAGCAGCGCTCCTTCCTCTTCTCGGTCGAGGAGGCAGAGTCCGGCTGGCAGACGAGCCAGCAATGGGACAGCAAGGTGACCGGGTACATGTCGACCCCCGTGGTGATCGACGATCATCTGTACCTCCATCTGGGGAACGGCCGTTTGACCTGCCTCGATCTCGAGACCGGGCAGGACACCTGGACCTCCCAGTCGTTCGGCGACTACTGGAGCATGGTGGCGCAGGGAGAGAAGATCCTGGCCCTGGACGAGAGCGGCGAGCTCTACCTCCTCCGCGCCAATCCGGCCGAATTGGAGATCCTCGACTCCAGAGAGGTGTCGGAAAGCTCGAGCTGGGCACACCTCGCGGTGAGCGACGACGAGCTGTTCGTGAGGGAGCTCGAGGCGATCGCGGTCTATCGCTGGCAGTGAGCGCAAGGGGTGCGGCCGCGCGCCCTGAGGCGACCTCGGAGTGGCGGTGACAGGGCGATGGGCTACAATATCGGGACTTTCCACCGATTCCCGACCGCCATGCCGGAGACACCCATGAGCCAGAACCGAGTCTCACCGCTCCCTCTCCTGGTCCTTGCACTGTCCGCTACCAGCGTGCTCGCGCCCGCTATGGCGTTGGGGAGCTCGTCTGCGGTCGACACCGCCGTTTCGTTCCATCGCGACGTGGAGCCGATCCTGCAGCGCAACTGCCAGACCTGTCATCGTCAGGATGGAGACAACTACACCGGCATGGTGGCGCCGATGTCGTTCACCAGCTACGCCGAGGTCCGCCCCTGGGCGCGTGCGATCGCGAAGCAGGTGATGGCTCGAGACATGCCTCCCTGGCAGGCCGATCCCGCTTATCACGGCGTCTTCAAGAACGAGCGGACGCTGACCGAGGAAGAGATCGAGACGATCGTCCAGTGGGCGAAGGCGGGAGCTCCGGCGGGAGATCCGGCCGACGCGCCCGAGCCTTTGGTGTTCGAAGACACGGGCGGCTGGCGCATCGGCAAGCCCGATCTGGTGGTGACCGCCGAGCCGTACTTCGTGCCCGACGACGCCGACACCCACTACGTCAACCACAAGGTGGTGCTCACCGAGGACATGCTGCCCGAAAGCCGCTGGGTCCAGGCGATCGAGTGGAAGGGCGGCAGCGACGTCGTTCACCACATCGTCGGCTACGGCTTCCAGCCTGGCGCGGAGGAGGATCGCACCAAGGCCTACGGACTGGGATCGATCGCTCCGGGCGAGGAGCCCATGCACTTTCCGCCGGGCTACGCCAAGCTGCTGATCAAGGGCTCCACGGTGGTCTTCTCGATGCACTACCACAAGGAGAAGGGGCCGGGAACGGGGAAGTGGGACGCCTCCCAGGTGGCCTTCAAGTTCTACGACGACGATGCCGAGATCAACCACTTCGTCGAGCACAACGCAATCGGCTTTCGCTGGTTCGACATTCCGCCTGGCCATCCGAACTGGCGGGTCGGCGCGGCCCGGGTCTTCGAAGAGGACACCACCCTGATCGCGATGCATCCCCACATGCACGTGCGGGGTCGTAGCGCCAAGTACGTGGCGTACTATCCGGACGGCTCGAGCGAAGAGATTCTCAGCGTGCCCGAATGGGACTTCAACTGGCAGACGGACTACTCATTCGCGCAGCCCAAGAAACTCCCGGCAGGTACCCGGCTCGAGTACGTCGCGTTCTACGACAACTCGGACGAGAATCCGGCCAATCCCGATCCGACGGTGGCGATCGATTGGGGTCCGGAGACCTGGGACGAGATGATGCTCGGCTATGTGACCTTCTCGAAGTCCGATCCGGAGCCGCTGACCGTGGAGAAGGTGCTGGCAGAGCACTTCGGGGGGCCGGTCAACGAGGAGCCAGAGCCCGAAGGCAGCGACAGCGACGACTGATCGCCAGCGGCATCGGAGGGCCAACCGGAGGGGCTAGGGCTCCTCGACCTGTTGGCTCCACTGACCGGTGGTGCCGGCCTCGAACCCGTCGAAGAAGAAGGTCTCCGGTCCCTGGTTCACGATCGAGATCTGGGTCGAGGCACCGGCACTGACGCTGATGCCCTGGAGTGCGTCGGAGCTCGGGTCCAATTCGTAGTGCTGCTGGTCGTTCTCGGCGATCGAGTAGAGGCACGTGCTGCCGAGATGGTTGTCGATCATGACGTTCTCGAAGGTCGTCGTCCCTCCGCTCCGACTCACATACGCCGGGTTGGGCGTCACGCCGGCGGAGGAGCATCCGGGAGTCTCGGCGGTGAGCGTGAGCTCCCAGTCCTCCTCGGCCGCGTCGCCGAGCACGGTCAGGGTGACGTCGATGCTGCCGGGGTTGGCCAGTGCCGTACCGATCACGGCGACGGGCATGTGCTGAGCGGGAAGCTGGGGGTCGTCGGGAGTGAGCGTGACGGTGCCGAAGTACCAGCCGTCGTTGACGACGCCGGCGTCCGTGACGCGCACCCGCACCGTGATTCCGCGAGAGGCCTCGGGACCGAGAGAGAACACAGGTGGGTAGGCGTCGAGCTCGAAGCCGGCGGGCATCGACGTCGAGGCGGTCCAGGTGACGCTGTTGGCCGTCGTGTTGCGCACTCGGCGATTCCAGGCGCAGTCGCCCTGGCACGCGTTCTGGGCCATCGAGGGAACGTTGAGTCCACTCGGGTCACCCACGGAGCGCACGGCGGTGGAGTAGTTGTCCATCGTCTCGTGCAGCACCAGGGGTGCGCGGGTCGCCTTGGTGAGGTCGAGGCGGCCCGAGCCCATGTCGAAGGGATCGGCCGGCGTCGTGCCGTCCTCCTTGACGACTCCGGTCGAAGGCTGTGGTCATGAGTGCCGATTTGATCTCGGACGGGGACCAGCCAGGATGGAGGGCCTTCACCAGAGCGGCGCCACCCGCGACCATGGGGGTCGCCATGGAGGTACCGGACAGCCAGCCGAATTCGGGATGGCTCGATCCGGCGAGGAAGGCGTCCGACACCGCCGCGAGAACGTTGAACGCGGGCGCCGCGATGTCGGGCTTGATCAGGTCGAAGGATTGAGCGGGGCCACGGGAGCTCTGGGGCCACATCTCGTCGCCGACCGCCGGGTCGAGGTTCGCGCTGTAGCTGCCGATCGTGCCTTGATGGCCGCTGCCCGAGGAGAGCCATGCGACCAGTCCCGCCGAGTCGGTCGTGTCGAGTTGGATCGCCGGGAGCGGCTGGGGAAAAGCAAAGGCGTAGTTCCAGGCTGAGGGCTCGTTGATGACGATGATCCCGCCGGCTCCTCCGGCGAGCACGTTCTGGCCCTTCAACTGGTAGCCGTTGGTTCCGTACTCACAGGCGACGATCTCACCCGAGAACGTCCCCGGGGTGAACGGGTTGACGCACTGCGAGTCGCCGTGGGCGCTGGCCAGCACGATGGTGGCCGGCCCGTAGGCGACGGTGTTGAGGCTCGCGCCGGTCAGATCCCCGGGGGCCGTGGTGCTGCCGCCAGTGAGGCTGCCGAGCTCCGCGGTGTTGGAGACCCGGTCGTGGGTGCTGCCGCCGACGGTCAAGGTCCAGGGCGCGAGATGCGTTACGGTGGCGGCGCTCGGTCCGTTGTTGCCGGCGCTGGCTACGATGCTCACTCCGGCCGACTCGGCGAGCATCACAGCCTGGTCGAAGCTGTCACCCCAGGGAGACCAGCCGCCGAGAATCGAGATGCTCAGCACGTCGACCCCGTCGAGGACGGCCTGGTTCGCCGCCGCGATCATGGCGACCTGCGAGCACACCCGACTGAAAGCCACCCGAGCACTGCCCCCACGGGGGAGGCGCTTCGTACCACGCACACGTCGTAGGCGATCAGGTTGGCGTGCGGTGCGACACCGGAGATCGGGGGGGCGGTGAGCGTGTTGCCGGCGGCGATCGAGGCGGTGTGACTACCGTGGCCCTCGCCGTCGCGCGGGCCGTCCGCTTCGCGCCCAGGCGGTGACGGCGTCGACGAAGTCCCAGCCGCCGATCAGCTTCTCGTTGCAGGGGAAGGTCGCGTCGTAGGAGGGGTCTTCCGGATCGCAGACGCCGACGTAGTTGCCGGCGCCGAGGGGATTCGTATAGGTGTGTCCGTCCGAAGGGCTGTCGGAGAACGACGGGATGATCCGCGTTGATGCCGGTGTCGAGGATACCGATGATGACGCCTTCGCCCTGCGCTACCGCCGAGTCCGCCGGTGGCGGAGCCATCCCACACGTCGAGAGCCCCGATCATGCGCGGGCTGGCATCCGTGGTGACGGGAACGATGCGATCGGGCTCGATCGAGGAGACGTACGGCAAGACTCTCAGCCGGTCCGCTTCTTCGGCGGTCAGACGAAGCGTCACGCCATGGGTCACGGTGCGAAGCCGATGGCGCTCCTCGAGCTCTCGACCGATGCGGTCTTCGAAGTCGCTCATGCGCCTCGAGATCAGCGCCGTTCAGGTGATCGAGGTAGGCGCGGCTCTGCCAGGACCGGGCATCGAGCTTCGCTCCCTGTGCGGCTCGGCCCGGGGCGGGCAGTCCATCGATCGTCGCCTCGGTAGGTGGCGAGAGGAGGCTCAACGAAGGTGACCATCCAGAGGCTCTCTTCCGAGGGCGCCTGTGCGGAGGACTGACTGGTTGCCGGCGCGACCCGGAGGGCAGCGAGCGCGGCGAGGAGGAGGGGCACGAGTGGGCGGCGCCAGCGCCGGGAAATGCCAGTTTTTGTCAATATACCGGTATGCAACAAAACAAATTCCTCCGGAAGCAGGTATTTGCAACCGGAGTGCCAAGATCGAGTGGAGCGACCCCGTTGACAGAGTGCCGAGTTCAGAGGGATCGGGGGAGCCGGCGTCGCGAATCTGGAAGCCGCTTTTTCGGCGGATCGCCATTGTGAAACCCGGTTTTTCGGATACTTTGGCCTCAGATCCGATGCCTGGGAGAAACGACTCTCGATCGAGAACAGGAGATAGAAATGAAGACGGTCACCTTCGATACCGACAAGGGAACGATCAAACTCGAGTTGTATGACGACAAGGTTCCGAACACGGTCGCCAATTTCGAGAAGTTGATCGGACAGGGCTTCTACGATGGGCTCGTCTTCCATCGCGTCATCGACGACTTCATGATCCAGGGCGGTTGCCCTCAGGGGACGGGGACGGGCGGGCCGGGCTACACCTTCGAGGACGAGTTCCACGACGACCTCAGGCACGACGGCCCGGGCGTGCTCTCGATGGCCAACTCGGGGCCGAACACCAACGGCTCCCAGTTCTTCATCACGCACGTGGCGACGCCGTGGCTCGATGGCAAGCACAGCGTGTTTGGCCGCGTGGTGGAGGGGCAGGATGTGGTGGATGCGATTGCACAGGGAGATGCGATGCGGAAGGTGACGATCGAGTAGGCCTGCTGGTTTGCCGGTTGTCGGGTTGTCGGGTTGCCGGTTGCCGGGATCCTGGGGGCCCGGGGAATCCGGCCGGGGGGCGCGATGGAGCCCCCGCCTTCAGGACGGCGCGGCGTCGGAGTCCTTCGGGCGCGCATGCCGCGCCTGAGCTCCGGCGGCTTCCGTCGGCGGGGCCTGCGCGGGGTTTCTCGATGCCGCCTCCACATCCCTTCCGGCGGGGCCCCACCGCCCCCCCCGGCCTCGTCGCACTGCGTGGCCTACTCGATGCGAGGGGGTGGGGAGGGGGGGAGTGCACGATGGAGCCCCCGCCTTCAGGACGGCGCGGCTTCGGAGTCCTTCGGGCGGGCATGCCGCGCCTGAGCTCCGGCGGCATCCAGCGGTGGGGTCTGCAGGGGGTTTCTCGATGCCGCCTCCACATCCCTTCCGGCGGGGCCCCACCGCACCCCCGGCCTCGTCGCACTGCGTGGCCTACTCGATGCGAGCGGGTGGGAGGGAGTCCGGCCGGGGGCGCGATGGAGCCCCCGCCTTCAGGACGGCGCGGCTTCGGAGTCCTTCGGGCGGGCATGCCGCGCCTGAGCTCCGGCGGCATCCAGCGGTGGGGGTCTGCAGGGGGTTTCTCGATGCCGCCTCCACATCCCTTCCGGCGGGGCCCCACCGCACCCCCGGCCTCGTCGCACTGCGTGGCCTACTCGATGCGAGCGGGTGGGAGGGAGTCCGGCCGGGGGCGCGATGGAGCCCCCGCCTTCAGGACGGCGCGGCTTCGGAGTCCTTCGGGCGGGCATGCCGCGCCTGAGCTCCGGCGGCATCCAGCGGTGGGGTCTGCAGGGGGTTTCTCGATGCCGCCTCCACATCCCTTCCGGCGGGGGTCCACCGCCCCCCGGCCTCGTCGCACTGCGTGGCCTACTCGATGCGAGCGGGTGGGAGGGAGTCCGGCCGGGGGCGCGATGGAGCCCCCGCCTTCAGGACGGCGCGGCGTCACTCGATGTGAGGGGGTGGGGAGGGAAGGTGCCTGGGTCTCGGGGGCTCGAGTGCGCTCTGACGCGGGTGGAGGATCCACCCTGCGGGCGGATTGACAGCCGTCGATTCGATACATATAGAATCGTGAAATGTCGAACCAACTCGCCGCCGTCTTCAAGTCCCTGGCCGATCCGACGCGCCTACGGCTGATCGGTCTGATCGTCGACCAGCCGCGGTGCGGGCAGGAGCTCGCCCGGGAGTTGGGGCTCGCACCCGCAACCGTCTCCCATCATCTGCGTCGGCTGCGCGAGGCCGGTCTGGTCACCGAGCACCGGGAGCGGCCGTACGTCCTCTACCAGCTCGACCACGAGGCATTGCGTGCGTCGGTGCTGGCCGTGGCAGACAAGAAGGAGGTGCAGCGGCTGGCTGCGGGACCCGGTTTGTCGGACGAGAAACGAAAGGTGCTCGAGACCTTCTTCGAGGGCGACCGGCTGTTGAGCATCCCGGCCCAGCGACGCAAGAAGGAGATCGTGTTCGAGGAGCTCCTGCGCCGTCTTCCGCGACGCGAGATCTACCGCGAGCGCGATCTCAACCGCATGATCGAGAAACACCACCCGGATTTCTGCACCATCCGACGCGAGCTCATCATGGGTCGGTACATGTGCCGCGACCAACAGAAGTACCGCCTCGCAGCGCGCGGCCAGGCGGCGTTGGAGGAGTAGAAGAGCGCCGAAGGCCGGGAGAGTCGGGATGGGCGCCACGCTTGGCGCCAATCGCAGAAAGGGTGCCGGATTCGCGCAGCGGCTACGCGATCACGCGTCGCGGAAGAACGTGCCTCGCTCGCGGTCTTTGTGCACCCCGGGGAAGGGCAGAGCCCTGCCATGGGCGACGCAGTAGACCCCAGGCTCCAGGAGTCCCGTGGCGAAGATGGCTTCGGTGAGATTCTGGAGTGCGTCGCTTCGCTTCATCTCGAAGGGGCGGATCGCACCGGTGAGTACGACCGGGACGCGAAGCTCTTCGAGCGACCCGAACAGCAACTCTCCCGTGGCACTGAGAGTGTCGGTGCCGTGAAGCACGACGACGCCGTCGCACTGCGTGTTGGTGGAATCGCTGCCGGTGGCGCCGGCCAGACGCACGGCGTCGAGAATTCGTTGGCGATCGGCTTCGGTGAGATCGAGACTGTCCTTGCTCATCAGTTCGAGAACTCGGACTTCGGTGTCTTCGAGGCGGAGCTCGCCCAGCATGCGGCGCACCAGGGTCCGACGGTTGGTCAGCTCGCCGCTCTGCTCGTCGTAGGTTTTCTCGATCGTTCCACCGGTGGTGATCAGGGTGACGGTACGCACGTGACTCTCGCTGGTGTCGGAGTGGGAAGGGGATCGGGAAGATCGGCAGGCAGCGTAGCACCGTCGGAGACGGTCGGCCGGCCGGTGTTCGCCGACCCTTCACGGCTCCGCCTCTCGGTGCGCGATGCCCTCTCGAGAGCGTGCTACGATCCCCTTCTGCCGTCATGACTGGGATGTTGGAGGTGTCAGAGTGAAGCGAACGAGCGCCTTTCACACGTCGCGAACGCTGGGTCTACTCACGGTCTTCGGGTGGATGCTGGCGGGTGCGGGATGCCAGCCCACGGTGACGGCTCAGGACGAGGGCAGCGGGGCGTCGGGGGCTCACCAGAGTGCCTCCGCCGATCTGCCGCGGGTCGACGCGGAAGCCCGCTTGGCCGCTCTCGGGATCGAGCTTCCGGTGCCGTCCAAGCCCGTCGCGAACTATGTCCGGGCGGTCACCACGGGCAACCTGGTCTTCCTCGCGGGACACATCCCCTCGACGCCGGAGGGCGAGCGCATCACGGGCAAGCTCGGAGACACGATGACCGTGGAAGAAGGGTACGAGGCGGCCCAGCGCAGCTGCGTGGCGCTGTTGGCCTCGCTGCGCGGAGAGATCGGCGATCTGAATCGCGTCAACCGAATCGTCAAGGTCACCGGGATGGTGAACTCGGCGCCAGACTTCACCGAGCAGTCGCAGGTGATCAACGGCTGCTCCGATTTCCTCGTCGAGGTGTTCGGCGAGCGTGCCAAGCACGCCCGTGCCGCCGTCGGAATGGCTTCGCTGCCGGTCGGTGCCGCGGTCGAGATCGAGATGATCGTCGAGATCGAGTAGCGGCGCTCTCTGGAACGGGGGCCGAGCGCTACTCGCCTTCCGAGTCGTCCGCGCTCGCTGCGAACAGTCGGGGCAGAGCCACCTCTGCGAGCCTCTGCTCGTTTTCGATGATCGAGCGCCCGTTGCCGGCCTGAGCCGTGACCTGGAGCATCACACCGCGATCGACCACTTGAAAAACCGGATAGTTCGGGGGTCCCATGACGACTGCGAACTCACCGATTCCGTCCACGCTCTCGAGGGTCCAGCTCTCCGCGTTCTCCCCCAGGGATTCGCGAGCCTCGGTGAGGTAGCTCTCGAGGGTCGGGGCCGGTGCGGGGGTGACCATCAGGTGGACCTGGGTGGTCACACCATCCGAGTGAAGCCAGACGCACTGTGGGGGGCCCGGCTCTTGCGGAAGGGTGCCGGGACCCGAGGGCCCGCCAATGGCCGCTTCGATCTCGTCGTGGGTCAACAGAGTGCAGATGTCGGGCAGTGGCTTGGCGTGCGCGGGCGCCGACGTGCGAGCGGCCTCCGGATCGGCCGTCGTGACCGCTTGCTCGCTCGGAGAGTCTGCGCCGCCACAGGCGAGGACTGCCGAGCAGAGGACGACAATGGGAACTGCGTAGCGCGACATGGAAGGCCTCCGGTCGGGGGACGGGAAACGGGGGACACCGGAGCCCCGGATCGAAGAACCTGGACTCGGCTTGGGTAGTCGGAGTCTAGCGCTTTTCGAGAATTCCCAGGAACTGTGCGGCTACGGCGCCTGCGGCTACGGTCCCGGCGGCTACGGTCCCGGCGGCACGACGGGACGAAATTCCTCCAGGGTCTGCACGACGGCGATCTCGACCCGGCGATTGCGCTGGCGAGCGGCGTCGTCCGTACCCTCCACCAGCGGCTGGCTCTTGCCGAAGCCGCGCACGGTGACGATGTCTGCCGGCAGACCGGCTCCGATCAGGTACTCGCTCACCGCGCGCGCTCGTTCGAGCGACAGCTCTTCGTTGTAGCTGTCGGAGCCTACGTCGTCGGTGTGGCCGAAGACCTGGATGCGGAGGTCACTCGCTGTCAGCAGGACTCCGGCGATGCGACTCAGCAGCTCGCGGTTCTCCGGACGAAGCTCGGCCTTGTCGAAGTCGAACTCGACGCTGTTGCCGAGGTTCATCACCAATCCGAGAGCCGTGCGGCGGGTCTCCGCCAGTGCGCCCAGGGCGCTCTCCAGTCGTGCGAGCTCGCGCTCGCGCTGGCGACGGAGCTCCTCGGCCTCCGCCTGGGCCTGGTCCGCCAGCAGCCGAGCGCTCTCGGCCTCTGCCGTGGCGCCCTCGGCGATTTCCTCGGCGTGCTCTCGCGCATCGAGCGCCTCTTCTCGCGACCATGCGGCCACTCCAGCCTCCTCCGCGGCTCGCTCTGCGCCGAACGCGGCGAGCTCGGCCTCCCGCCGGGCCGCGGCGGCCTCGGCTTCGGCCTGCTGGGCCCGTCGTTCGGCGGTGGAGGCACGCTCTTCGGCTTCGTCGACGCGGGCGGCGAGGGAGACCAGCTGAGTGTCCACCGAGGCGAGGGTGGAGCTCATGCCGTTCATCCACCGCGCGAGGGCGAGGACTCCGAAGATCAACAAGGCGAGGGCCACGACGGCGGCGATCAGTTGACGCTGCAAGCAAGTCTCCGGTGGAGGAAGGATGAGACGAACCGAGGAACGACGGACGGCTCCGGCTCATGATACCGGTCTGCCAGGGATGAGTCGGAGTACGATTCACCCCGTATGAGTGCAACGAATCGGCGGGGAGACCGTATTCCGTACCTGGAAGACGCCACAATGCACCACAGGAGCCCTGTCATGTTCGCGATTCCCCGCTCGATGGCTCGATTCACCACGATGGTGAGCGGCCTCGCTCTCCTCACCGTGCCCGCCTGGTCCCAGCAGTGGAGCCCTTCGGCTTCTCAGGATTGGTGCGATCGGGGCGACCCGAAGGGGGACTGCGAAGTCCGCAGCACCACTCTTCCTGCGGGATCGTCGCTGCTGGTCGACGCCGGTGGCAACGGCGGCATCTCCGTCGAGGGGTACGACGGATCCGAGGTGCTGGTGCAGGTGAAGGTCCGGGCCTCGAAGGGCGCAGACCTGGAGGACGTACAGATCGCCACGACGGCAGATTCGATCGAAGCCAGTGGGCCCCGCCGAGGGAACTGGGCGGCGAGCTTCCGCATCCAGGTGCCGCGCGACTACGATCTCGATCTGCGCACGTCCAACGGCGGGCTCGACGTGGAGGGAGTGGAGGGCACGCTTCGCTTGAAGACCAGCAACGGTGGGATCTCTCTCGCCGACGTCGGTGGCGACGTCAAAGGACGGACCTCGAACGGAGGTCTTTCGGTCACCCTGGCTGGCGACACCTGGTATGGCGAAGGGCTCGACGTGTCGACCAGCAACGGGGGTGTGAAGCTGCGCCTTCCCGAGAACTACTCGGCTGAGCTGGTCACGGGGACCGTCAACGGGCGTCTCGAGTTCGACATGCCGGTCACGGTGCAGGGAAAGATCGGTAAAGAGATCCGAGCCACCCTGGGCTCCGGTGGACCCACGGTCCGGGTCCAGACGACCAACGGCAGCGTCAAGGTGGAAAGCGCCAGCTGACCCCGACACGGGAGAGTCCTCAGGGGGCTCGGGCCGTTCGGCTACAGTGGTGCCCATGGCCGTTACGAGACGAGAAGGAGCTGCGCGTCGGAGGCACTTCGCGGCGATCTGCTTCGTGCGGTGTCTGGGGGGAGCCGGTTTCGTGATCGGCTCGGTTTCGAGCCTCGCGCAAGGCGGGGCGCTCCCCCAGACCCCGACTCCCCCGATGGCGGAGGCGCGGGCCGAGCCGCGAACGGAGCAGCGGGCGCGGCGCTTCCAGCGTGCCCTGGACGAGCTGCGCGAGGAGCACGGATTCGTCGGCGCCACGGCGGCCTACAGTCTGCAGGGCGGCGAGGTGCGAGCCTTCGCGACGGGCATGGCGGATCTCGAGCGGGGGCTGGCGATGACCCCACACACGCGCCTGCTCTCCGGGTCGATCGGCAAGACCTTCGTGGCGGCGGTGGCGCTCGATCTGGAGCGCGAAGGGAAGCTCGATCTCGACGACCCTGTCGCCCACTGGCTGGGACAGGAGAGATGGTACGCGCGTCTACCCAACGGGCGTGCCATCACCGTGCGCCAGCTGCTCTCGCACAGCGCTGGGCTGCCCGATCACGTCTACGAAGAAGAGTTCCAGCTGGCCGTAGCCGAGATGGGCTCGCTCGCTCTCACCGACCCCGAGCGCTATCTCGGACCGGTCGAGGCGATTTCGTTCGTGCTCGATCGTGAGCCCCTCTTTGCGCCGGGGGAGGGCTTCTCATATACGGATACCGGCTTCCTGCTGGCAGGGCTGGTCATCGAGCGCGCTGCCGGTTCGACCTACTACGAAGAGCTCCAGCGTCGCTTCCTCGACCCTCTCGGTCTCGACGAGACCTCGCCTTCGAACCAGCGCAAGCTGGAGGGACTGGCCGTCGGCTATCTGCAGGGGAGCGATCCCGTCGGACCCGGGGGAAGGCCACCGTCACGGATCGTCGACCGGGAGGGAGCGCTCTGGATTCATCCGGCAATCGAGTGGACCGGCGGAGGCCTGGTCACGACCTCTCGGGACCTCGTGGTGTGGGCACGCGAGCTCTACGAGGGACGGGCGATCGAAGGAGGGTATCTCGAGTCACTGCTGGAGTCGGGCTATCGGGGAGCCGAGGCCGAGGCGAGGTACGGACTGGGTGTGTTCCTCTACGACACCCCGCTCGGACCGGCCTACGGCCATCCGGGGTGGTTCCCGGGCTACAACTCGTGGGTGCGTTACTACCCGGAGCTGGGCATCGCCCTCGCGATGCAGGTCAACCGTGACTACGGGGTCGACCGCTCCGACTTCGCCGAGCCCCTGATGGCCGCCCTGATCGACGAGCCCTGATCGACAGGCCCCGATCGACAGGCCCCGATCGACAGGCCCGAACGGTGACCGCTGATCCGGCGAGCGTCAGAGCTTCGAGAGCAGCCAGAGCAGGCCGGCTCCCGTAGGAGCGAGAAGAAGGAGGGCGCTGGTGCAGCCCGATCCCGCGCTCGTCGGCTCCGCGCTGGGGGTCGGAGTCATTCCGGGATGGAGATCTCCCGGGTCGGTGCCGAACAGCAGAGACCATCGGTCCTTCTCCCAGACGTAGCACCCGACGACAGTCGGTGGATCGCTCGTGTCTTCGACGTCCTCCGGCCGCTCGATGACGAACTTGAAGCGGGGATAGCCCACCGTCGGGGGGATCGCTTCGGCCTCGACGTAGCTGTGCCGATCGAGGTGTTCGTAGCCGAGGGGGCGCCATTCGACATCGGTGTCGTCGGGGAAGCTCTCGGCGGCAAACACGGAGAGAGCGTCTCCCAGGCTGCGTTCGTAGTCTCGCCAGTCCATCATGGTCTCCTCACGGATGGAGCGTACCGCTCTTCGGCGTCGGATTCAGCAATCCGCCGCGCTGCATGCTGCTGGCCGACCGGCCAGTCGGGGCCCTCTCGGAAACCGGCGGCGCTTTTCCAGCGTAGGTCACAGCAGAGCGACAACTCAGGCAACAGGCGCGGGCGGGTCGATTGGAAGCCCGCTGCGGAGTGCCCCCGCGCGGAGTCTGCTGACCACCCGCCGCCGTCGAACGGAGGTCCTCATGAAGAGAAGACTCGCACTCTTGACCCTGGTGGTGCCAGGCCTCTCGATGATCGGCTGCACGTCACCGCCGAGCCCCACGGTAGACGAGATGCCGGTCGAGCCGACCGAGCTGCAGACCTTCGCGCGCGAGGCGCATCTGGCAGCCCTCAACGAGCTCGTCGGCCACTACGTGATGGCCTACCAGGAGGAGGACCTCGACGCCTTCGTGGCGCTCTACACCGAGGACGCCATCCGGATGCCCCCCGACCAGCCCGCGTTCTCCGGCTCGGCGGCGATCCGGTCCGACATGGTGAGGACCTTCGCCGCACAGGACACCGAGATCACGGTGCACATCGACGAGACCGAGTTCTCGGGCGACATTGCCTTCTTGTGCGGAACCTGGGCGGTCAGAGCCACGCTTGCCGACGGCAGCGGCACCACCGAGAGCGTGGGGAAGTGGGTCAACCTGAGCCGCCGTATGCCGGACGGGTCATGGAAGATCCAGCGAGACATCTGGAACCGGGACCATCCACTCTGACCGGGAGGTCTGCCCGGAGGCGGCCTCGGGTACTATGCGATGCGGTCGAGTGGGCGGAGCCGTTCTCGCTCGAGCCGCGAGTGGTACCCCGAGGAGAATCCGAGCGTGAAGATGGAGACCTTCGACCTGGAGCGGGAGCAGTCGCTCTGGGAGCACGTCGTCGAGATCAATCTGAGCGAGAGCGGCGTTCACCCGGTCTCTCTCGAGGAGCTGGGCGAGCTCGGTCTCGATCTGCCTGAGCTGCAGCGCCTGCCGCTGATCTACGTGCAGACCAACGGCTCCGCCGAGCTGCGCGAGGCGTTGGCGGAGCTCTACCCGGGGTCGGGGCCCGATCACATCGAGGTGACCAACGGGACCTCCGAGGCCAACTACCTCGTCACCCAGGTGCTGGTCGAGCCCGGAGACGAGGTGGTGTTCCAGATTCCCAACTACTTCCAGGTGGCTGGGGTGGCGCGCGGCCTCGGTGCCGAGGTGCGGACCTTCTCGCTGCGCCAGGAGCGCGGATGGGAGCCCGATTGGGCCGAGCTCGAAGCGGCAGTCACTCCACGCACGAAGTTGATCTACCTCAGTCACCCCAACAACCCGACGGGCAGGGTGCTCGGGGAAGACGAGGTCTCCCGGGTCGTCGAGATCGCAGACCGGGTGGGGGCCTGGCTGCTCGCCGACCAGGTCTATCGGGGCTCGGAGCACGACGGCACGTTGGCTCCCGATTTCTGGGGGCGCTACGACCGGGTGGTCGTGACCTCCGGGCTCTCCAAGGCCTTCGGAATCCCCGGAGCGCGGATCGGCTGGGTGGTGGGGCCTCCCGAGCTCGTGTCGGCCTGCTGGGGTCAGCACGACTACACGACGATCTCTCCCGGAGCCCTGTCCGATCGCATCGCTCAGTTCGCGCTGCGAGACGGGGTGCGAGAGCGCCTCTACGAGCGAGGCCGCAGCTTCATGGGCACCAACCGCGTAGCCTTCGAGAGCTGGGTGGAGAGTCAGCAGGGCAGGATCGTCTACTCGCGCCCCCAGGCCGGCGCCTACGCGTTCGTGCGTTACGACCTGGACCTGCCCTCGGCGGAGCTGGTCGAAGTCGTCCGCGAGCGGGCCGGGGTGATGCTGGTGGCCGGAGCCTGGACGGGAATGGAGTCCTATCTGCGATTCGGGCTCGGCGGGGAGGCCGAGCCGTTCGCCGAAGGTCTCCGGCGAATCACTGCGCTTCTGGGTGCGCTTCGCAGCGGAGACTCCGCCGGCGGGAGGGGCTAGCGGCCGGCTCCAGGGGTCTCGACGATGCCGGGAATGGCCGAGTCGATCAATGGGCTGCGATCGATGCCGTCGACCTGGCCTTGGAGCCGCAGTCCCAGGAAGTGCCCGATGGTGGGTGCGATATCGATGGTGTGAGTGCGTTCGGTCACCAGACCGCGCCGGCCGTCGGGCAGGCGCATCAGCCAGGGCACGTGCGTGTCGTAGGGGTAGGGGCTGCCGTGCGACGCCGCGGTAGACCTGCTGAAGAGAACGTGCTCCTGCGCCTGGACGATCAGGTCGGGCGCCCGATCGGTGTGAGCCGAGTTGTAGTACAGCTGCTCGATCGGATCGAGATCGTCTCGCTGCTGCAGCACCTCGACATCGTGAACTCTCGCGACGCCCGGACATGCGGACAGCGTCTCGCTGACCAGGGCCTTGACGTCTGAGAAGGCAAGTCCCTTCTCGGCGATCAGCTGTCGATCGAAGTAGAGGCCGTACTCGAGCCACTCTTCGGGCCCGAACCTCTCGGTCAAGGCCGCACCGGCCCGCTGGAAGCAATTGATCTCGGGTGCGCCCATGCGATGGGCGGGCACGCCCTTGGCGGCCAGCAGTTCCGGAATCGGGTCGACACCGTGATCCGAGGAGAGGACGACCAGCGTTCGATCGAGGCCGACGGTCCGCTCGACGTAGGAGAGGAGGGCGGAGAGCGAGCGGTCCACCCGCATCAGGGTATCCGCGAGCTCAGGACTGTTCGGCCCGAACGTGTGACCGATCGTGTCGGTGGCGGCGAGGTTGACCGCGAGAATGTCCGGCCACTCGTCCTGACCGAGGCGCTCGCCTTCGATGAGCGCTTTGGCCAGCTCGACCGTGTAGTCGTCGAGGAAGGGTGTGCTGTAGATCGCCGAGTAGAACGAGCCATTCGGGAAGAGCGAGGGGCTGCCGACCGCGTGCGGAAAGCCGTCCTCACGGAAACCCCAATCGAGCGGCTCGATGTCGTAGGGCGCCAGCTCTTCGATCGGTAGGAGCGGCTCCCAGTTCTTGCCGAAGTAACGGCTCGTGTAGTCACGCTCGTTGAGCTCTTGCAGCCAGGTCGGCAGCTCTTCGCCGAAGTAGCTGGTGGTGCGGAACGAGCCGTTGGAGCGGTCGTAGAAGTAGGCGCCGTCAGCCCGCAGTCCGGAGGTGAAGAGGGCAGAGCGGTCCTTGCCGCCGATACCGAAGACCTTCGACTGGGGATAGAGCAGCTTGAGTGTGTCGCCCAGGGTCGGTGTCTCGAGGGCCCTTGGCGAGCGGCCGTACTCGCTGTCGTAGACCGCCATCACCTCTTCGTCCAGCTCGCGCCGGTACCAGCTGTTGCCGATCACGCCGTGGTGACGCGGGAGCATGCCGGTGGAGATCGTGGCGTGACCGGCCGCGGTGACGGTTTCCGCGTGGAAGTGGTGGCTGTCGGTAAAGGCCACGCCCTCGTCGAGAAGCTGGGCCAGTCCGCCGGTGAACAGAGGCCGAAAGCGCTCGAGATAGTCGGCCCTGAACTGGTCGACCACCACGAGGAGCACCAGCGCCGGCGCATCCTCCGGAGGCGTCGCAGGACCTCCGACCGGTGTCGGCGCGTCCCTCGAGCAGCCTGTAGCCATCAGCGCCACCCCGAGCGCGGCCGCGCACAGGGCTCGTGGCGAGAAGTGTGGGCCATGGGGTCGAGTGGGGAGAATCTGCGTTCGAGGCATCGGTGGACTCCCAGGAGCTCCCGTATGTCGGGTCCTTCGGCGCTGGTACGAAAGTGGGACGAAAAACTCGGTCTAGACTAAGCGTACCAGCGTTGGCTGCCGCGGTCGTGAAGAGAATTCCGTCCGGTCGGGGTGGCAGCGCTGGCGCACCTCTCTCGCCGGGATCGACTACACGAAGGAGCTCAACAGTGGCGTCAGGTAGCGCAAGTCCATCCGGGCCCAGACCCGGGCCCAGATCTGGTCTGGGAATCTCTCGCTTTCGCATCGCAGGCCTCAGTCCGGCCCTGCTTCTGGCCTGCCTCGCCGCGGCGGGCTCGGCTTCGGCCGCCGAGGAGGACGTGAAGCACACTCCCGTGCCCTGGCCTCCAGGCGATATCGGGATCCGCGACCTGATGGTGCGCGCTTTCGCACAGCGGACCGAGGCTCGCGACTACGATGTCGACCACGACTTCGCTTTCGACGATCGGCGCGTCCAGAGTGGGATCGGGTTCCAACATCATGCGGTGGAGGATGCCGGGAAAGCCTACAAGGCAGTGCACTACGACCACGGCAGTGGGATCGCGATCGCGGACGTCGATGGCGACCAGCGACTCGATCTCTACTTCGTGAATCAGCTGGGCTCCAATCAGCTCTGGCGCAATCTCGGCAACGGGCAGTTCCGCGACACGACGAAGGCGTCGGGGGTCGCGCTGGAGGGTCGGGTACAGGTCACCGCCTCCTTCGCAGACGTCGACAACGACGGAGATCCAGATCTCTTCGCCACCAGTGTTCTCGACGGCAATGCGCTCTTGCTCAACGACGGCAGCGGACGGTTCACCGACGTGACCGAGACTGCGGGTCTGAGTCATCGAGGGCACTCCTCGGCAGCGACGTTCTTCGACTTCGACAACGACGGTGATCTCGACCTGTTCCTGGCCAACGTGGGGGTCTACACCACCGAAGAGATCGGCCCCGGTGGCTACCGGGTCGGGGTGCTCAGCGCTTTCGAGGGGCACCTCCTGCCCGAGCGCAGCGAGGCCAGCCTGCTCTATCGCAATCGCGGAGACGGCACCTTCGAAGAGATCAGCCGCTCGGTCGGGCTGGTCGACGACGGTTGGAGCGGAGATGCCCAGGCGGTGGATCTGAACGGTGACGGGTTTCAGGACCTCTACGTGCTGAACATGCAAGGAGACGATCACCTCTGGGAGAACCAGGGCGGCGAGCGCTTCGTCGAGCGCACTGCCGAGTACTTCGAGAGGACGCCCTGGGGAACGATGGGCGTCGCGGTGCTCGACTACGACAACGACAGTCGTCTCGATCTCTACCTCACCGACATGCACTCCGACATGAGCCGGGAGGTCTCTCCCGGCTACGAGAAGTTGACGGGTGTGATGGTGTGGGACGACGATCATCTTCAAGGGGGCGCCGACAACGTGTTCGGCAACGCGCTGTATCGATCCGAGGGAGACGGTACCTTCGTCGAGGTGACCGGCCCGACTCGGGTCGAGACCTACTGGCCGTGGGGAACCAGTCGTGGAGACCTCAATGCGGACGGCTGGGAAGATCTCTTCGTGACGGGAGGGATGAACTTCCCCTTCCGCTATGGGATCAACAGTGTGCTCCTCAACGAGAACGGGCGCGTCTTCCGCGACAGCGAGTTCCTGCTCGGCGTGGAGCCCCGAGACCAGGTCAAGGTTCCCTGGTTCGACCTGGACTGTGACGGAGTCGATGCCCACTTCTCGACCTGCGACCAGCTCGGGCCCGGGATGTACACCATCATGGCCAATCAGGGAAGTCGCGGCTCGGTGATCTTCGACCTCGATGGCGACGGTGATCTGGATATCGTCGCGGGAGAATTCAACGGCTATCCTCAGGTGCTGGTCAGCGATCTGGCACAGCGACGCGCGGTGCGGTTTCTGGAGGTGCGGCTCGAGGGCACGCGGTCCAATCGCGACGGTATCGGTGCGGTGGTCACTCTGGAGGCGGGCGGGCTCACCCAGACCAAGCTCAACGACGGCAAGTCCGGATACCTCTCCCAGGGTGTGCTGCCGCTCTACTTCGGACTCGGAGAGTCGGCAGCTGCCGATCGCCTCACCGTGACCTGGCCCGGTGGCGGCGAGCAGACGAGGACCACGGGGCTCGAGTCGGGGACGCGCCTGGTCGTACGCGAGAGCCGCTGATCTTCGAGTCCTCCATCCGACGACTCGCGGGAGCCGAGCGCCGTGGGGCCTGGCGCTCGGCTCGCCTCGATGGCGATCACTCGGTCTCGATTCCGGCTACGTCCAGTACGAAGGCCGGGGCCGTCGGCTCACCGGCGAAGAACTCGCGGTCGACTCCCGATGTGAGCGCCCAGCGGTGCAGCCAGGTGATGCCGCCTCGGCCGACCCACCGATCCGGGCTCTCGTAGGCTGGATCCCCGAGCACTTCGTCGAGGGGCGCGAAGCGGTAGCCGCGCTCGACGAGACTCTCCGCCAGGACGCCGAAGTAGTCGGCGTTCAGGCGGTTGGCGTGGAGCAGCAGCACCTGCGGGATGTCGCGGCCAAAGAGCTCGCGCGCCTGCCTCTCGAGGTGCTCGAACATGCGCTCCATGTAGGGCACGTACTCGGCTCCGATTCGCGTCGCCATGGCTTCGTTCTTCTCGTCCAGTGCGTTCTCGTAGGCGCGGGCGAAGATCCACTCCGAGTTGTCGATCGTGACCGGGGCCTCTCGATACCCGTGGCGGTCGAGAAAGGCGAGCAGTGCGTCCCTGGTCTCGAGGTCGGTTCCGGCGTGGAGGAAGGGGTGGCGAAAGTAGCGCAGCTCTTTCCCGGCCTGCTCGAGGAGAGGTCGAGTCACCTCCTCTCCGCGCAGCAGGTCGGCCTGGTACTCCTCCAGTGGGGTGCGGTTGAGGTCGAGGTGGGAGTAGCCGTGGTTGCCGAGGTCGAGGCCCGCCTCGATCCAGGACTCGAGCAGCGCGCGTCTTCCGGACTCGAGCTCGCCGTCGACGTAGAGCTTGCCCTCGTTGACGAAGCCGGTGGCCGGCACGCCATGTGCGATCAGTGCCCGGAGGAGATCCCCCGTGATGGCCTGCCAGGTCTCGAGGTCATGGTGAAGGGAGTTGACCGGGAGGTCATCGATCGTGACCGCGACGACGCGCTGGGCGCGAGCGGGAGCCGCGTGAACAACGGCCCAGGCGAGAGCTGCGGAAACGAGAACCGCGGTGGTGGAGAGGCCGGCCGCCGCCTTCCGAGTGGTCATGGGGGCTCCTTGTCTTCGGGACGAAACGCCTCGAGGATGTCACGGGTGATGCCGGGCGTCAGGGTGGAGAAGGGTTGGACCTTCACCTCGGGGTCTTCGAGGGGGCCGTTCAGGGTGAAGTCGGTGGCGAGGATGCCCTGTTGGTTGCGTCCCATGAGCACCCACTTCACAGCAGGGATCTTGCCGAGCACGCGCTGCAGGGTGCTGGCAGGTGCGAGGGAGCCTTCGAGCTCGACTCGATCCTCGGGGAGATTCAGCTGTCCTTCGAGGGTGAGATAAAAGGCGGGGCCGAAGGCGAGCGCTTTGCTCATCGCGATCTCGCCCTTCCCGAGCTGGAGATCGGTCGCGAAGCTCTTCACCTCGAGGCCCGAGCTGCGGAAGGCCTCTCCCAGTCCCCGCAGAGAGGCCAGGCTCAGGATCTTGGTCACCGTCGGCAGATGCAGAAGGACGATGTCGGTGACTTCGAAGTGGCCTTGCCAGGTCGAGTCGGGGCTCTCGCGGCGAAGATGAAGGTCGACGTTGCCTCCAGTGAAGTGCGCCTGGTCCTGTAACGAGTGGAGAATCGAGGCTGCGTCGATGACCTCGAGGTCGAGCTCCTGTGCGGAGTCGACGGAGCGGAGGTCGGCCGCGATCATGCCCTTGGGGCCCACCGTGCTGACGACGTTGAAGTGTTGGAGGCTCCCGCTGTCGTAGCGCAGGTTGGCGAGCACCGTCTGGAGCGAGGCGCGCTTCAGCTCGACCTGCTCGAGCGCCGCCTTCACCGTTACGGCGATCGGGCCGGGCGTGGCGTTTCCGGAGCCGGCGGCCTCCAGGCTCGAGGGTCGGGCTCCTGCCGGCTCGGAGACGGCAGGCTTGCGGTTCTTCATGGACTCGACCACGGGGGTGAGATCGAGGTTGTCTCCGCCGAGGACGACGGTGTAGTCGCGGTCGAGCTCCCGTGTGATCGTGGTGTCGAGCCGGCTCTTTCCCCAGCGCAGGGTGCTCAGCTCGGCGCGCTCGAGCACCAGGGGCGTTCCGCCGAGCTCGGCGTGCCCTGTTGCCTCGAGGTCCGCGGCAGTCAGACGCAAGCCCCCGATCGACAGCCGACCCTGGCCGTCGAAGGTGGCGTCGACCTCCAGCGCTCCTGTCTGACCCGCACTCTTGCTCCAGTCGATCTCGGGGATGGTGACGATCAGTGGCGTCAGATCGCCGTGGAGCTTCAGCTGACCGGAGCCCTCGGCCTGGCCGCGGTAGCTCGCCTCGAGCTGGATCGCCCCCGAGACGTAGTCCTGATCCGGGAGCCCCAGGGCTCTGGCGGCCTGCTCGTCGATTCGTGTGGCGACCCGGACCTCGAAGGGCGTCGGAGGCGTCTCCAGGCCTTGCCTGAACTCGACCTGGGCGATCGCCCCGGCCGTTTCGACGGTCCCCCGAACGTCGATCGTACGCTCCGCGAGCTCGAGGTGGAGGTTGCCGTTCTCGAGGTCGAGATCGAGCGGCCCCTGTGGCCAGGAGACCCGCTTGAGGTCGGCCGATGCGTCGAGATCGATCTGCTCCCATCCGATCTCCTGGTCGCCCGCAAGCGGCAGGGTGAGCGCGAGCTTTCCCGTCAGGTCTCCGGTCACTCCGGCCAGCAGCTCGCTCGAGATCAGCGCGAGGGGCTCCTCGACGAGAACGGAGACGACCTGCTCGATGGGTCCACTGAGAGTCGCGTCGACCGACAGCGGAACATCGCCGCCCAGGTCCGTGAGGACGACTGTGGCCTCCGAGATCGAAAGCCCGCGCAGCTGCGCACGGTCGACGGCGAAGTCGAGGCGCTCGAGAGTGAACCTGGCGGTGCCGTCGATCCCGCCGATCACCGTTTCCGGGGAGAGCAGCTGCAGGTCCAGTCCCGAGAAGGGGAGCGACGCATCGAGGGTCTCGACGGCGAGGCTCGGCTCGTCTCCGAGGGCCAGCGAGGCCTCGATCGCCACCTGGGCGGCGCCGAGGGTCGCCGCCGAGAGGTTCTCCTCGATCCAGGAGCGTGAGGGGGCGGACACCTTCGGAGGCCAGTAGCGCAGCGCCTGCTCGAACGGGACGCTGCTCGAGTCGGCGTGGAAGCGGATCGCATAGCCGGTCTCGCTACGGTGGGCATCGATGCGGGTGGTGATCGTCTGCTCGCCGAGTCGGAACCGGCCTTCCTCCAATCTCCAGATCCTCGAGCCTTCGGAGACCGAGCCACGAAGAGTGGCGGAGGTGAGCGCGATCGGTTGCGGGTACACCTCCTCGAGGTGCAAGGCTCCGGATTCCGCCTGCACCTCGAAGTCGACGCGCTCGATTTCGCGGCCGGTCAGCTCGAAGTCGAGTGTGCCGACGAGTGGAGTGCGTATCCCCTCGAGCCGCGCGAGCGGCTCGGCCAGGGAGGCGAGGAGCCAGGGCTTCAGACGCTCGAGGTCTACGTGGCCTCGCGTCGTTCGAGGTGACTCCTCGCCGTCGGTGGATGGGACGAAGTCCAGAGTGGCGGAGACCGCCCCTGGATCGGATGCGGGGTCTGCGCCTCGGAGCGCGAGCTCGAGGTGTCTCGCGGCCCCCTGGTCGAGATGCAGTCGGGCGGTGCCCTTCAGTGGGAAATGGAGCTCGGTCAGCGCGCCGAGCCGGGCGTCGAGAGCCGCGAAGGAAGCCGGATCGATGCGCTGCAGCTGCAGGTCGACCCACAGCGTGTCGAGGGCTCCGCCGAAGTCCGCATCCGCCTGCAGGGAGAGGTGCTTCTCCTCGACGGTGAGCGCCGCACGCTGGGGCTCGAAACCGTCGTGGGTGGTGACGCCTACGGTGACCGCGGTCCGACGATCCAGCGCTGACCAGCCGGACCAGCCGTAGAGCCGGGGCCCGATCTCGGCAGGCACGACCTGCGGGAGCGAGATCTGGCCGGTGAGCGCTCGCTCTGCGAGGTCGTACGTGGTGCTGACGGTGGCAGGAGTCGAGGTCTGTGCGATGAGGAGGTCTGCACCTCCGGTAGCGGTGAGCTTCGAGTCGTCGTGCCGTCGCAGGTCGAGCTCGAGCGCTTCGGCACCCCACCGGAGATCGAGACTGCGATCGTCGACCTCGAGGGCCGCTCCCCGCAGCCGAAGTCGCTGGAGTCCAGTCGAGTCGTCTCCCGCGAGCCACCGGTCCACGAGATCGGCCAGGTCAGGGTGGTCGCTCGAGACGGCAGCGCTGTCTTCCAGGCCGAGCGCGAATCGGCCGTCCTTCGAGCGGTGCACCCGGACTCGAACTCCGGTGAGATCGACGCCGACGAGGCTCAGCTGGCCGTGGAGCAACGCGGGAAGCGAGACCAGCACTCCGGCCTCGTCGAGTGTGACGAGAGCCTTCCCGGTCCGAGAGAGGAGGGTGAGTCCCCGTACCTCGAGGCTCAGGGGCTGTTTCCAGCTGTCGTAGGCGAGCACGGCCTGGTCGAGCTCCACCGTGAGGGGATCCGTCAGGCCGTTCAGAGCGCTTTCGATCTGGGGCTCGAAGAATCCCAGCGACAGCGGGCCCCGTGCGAGACGCCATCGCAGAGCCAGAGCGCCGAGCAGGAGCACCAGGCCGAGAAGGAGAGCCAGCTTCGCCACGCGGCGCGGCCATGTGCGACGCTGGCGGGTGGGCGACTCGGTGGTCATCGTAGCGGGGGCCTTTCGCGACCCTCTGGGTGTTGGCTCGGGGGCGCAGTCGCTCTCGTCGCGATGGTATCGGAAAGGGCGGGCCGGCAGGGCGTTCGTCGCAGGACAGCTTTGTAGCGAAGGAGCTCCCCATTCTGCGACAACGAGAGGGTCGACCCCAGCGCGCCACTCCTGCGCGTCACTCCTACACCGGCACTCCTACACCGGCACTCCTGCGCCGCCAGTCCTGCACAGCGAAACGGCTGTCATACAATGGTGAGAAGCTCAGTCCATCCGCAGTCATCGACCGACCCTCCCGGTGGTGCACTCCGCCCCGGACCCCCCTTTTCGTCTCAGAGGACTCCGATGCCCAGGTACATCATCGAGCGTCGTGCCGGCCGTTCGACCGACGAGGTCAGCGAGGTCGCGATCCCCGTCAGCCCGGACAGGTTTCGGTAGGCAAGACCCAGAGCCTGGAGGATGAAGCCGTTCGAGACACTGGCCGTGGAGCCGACGCCGGGTGGAGGAGAGCTGGCCCTGCGTCGGCGTGATGCGGACTACTACATCCTGCTCGACGGTGAGGAGCTGATGTCGACCCGGGTGCATGGCTCGGAGCGGGCCCTCGCGGAGATGACCTGCGCACCGCTGGCTTCGTGCGAGTGCCCTCGGATCCTCATCGGTGGTCTCGGTCTGGGCTACACCTTGCGCGCGGCCCTGGAGCTTCTGCCGCGGAGTGCCGAGGTGGAGGTGGCCGAGATCTTCCCCTGCGTGGTCGAATGGCACCGCACCCATCTTCGGCACCTCGGTCAAGAGATCGACGACCGGCGTGTGCGGATCGTTCAAGAAGACGTCGCGGACGTGTTGGCCGATCGTCGCCGATCCCCCTACGACGCCATCCTGCTCGATGTCGACAACGGCCCGGACGCGTGGTGCCTCGAGTCCAACGGGAGGATCTATGGCCGCTCGGGGCTCGAGCACATCAGGCGTGCGCTCGCGCCGGACGGAGTGTTGGCGATCTGGTCGTCGAGCCCCGATCCTGCGTTCGTCAAGCGTCTGGGCAGGAACGGCTTCGATGCGCGGTCGGAGACGGTGCGCTCACGCGGCAAGAAGGGGTACCGCCATACGATCTTCTTCGCTCGCGATCGACGATAGGCTCTAAGGTGGAACGATGCGCTACGTGGACGAAGCAGAGGTCGCGCAGGTGCTGCGGATGCCGGAGCTCATTCCGGCGATGCGCCAGGCGATGGTCGACTACTCCCGGGGACGGATCACACAGCCGGCCCGCACGGTCATCGAGGTGGAGACCACTTCGTCTCAGACCGGCTTCTTCGTCACCATGCCGGCGGCGGGCCCCGAGATCAGCGGGGCCAAACTCGTCACCTACTATCCGGGCAACGCCGAGCGAGACCTTCACACCCACCACGCCGAGATCGTGCTCTTCCGTACCGCCACCGGGGAGCCTCTCGCGACGATGGCAGGGAGCTTGATCACCGAAATGCGCACCGCCGCCATGACCGCGGCCTTCGTCGACGCCGTGGCTCCCCGAGAGGTGCATTCTCTGGCCGTGCTCGGCGCAGGCGCGCAGGCGCGTAGTCACATCGAAGCGCTGCGCTGTGTGCGCGACTTCGAGGAGGTCCGAATCTGGAATCGCACGCCAGCGCGCGCACAACTGCTGGCCGGCGAAGTGGGGGGCCGGGCAACCTCGTGTGAGGAGGCTGTGCGGGGTGCCGAGGTCGTGGTGGCAGTGACGGGATCGGCAGCGCCCGTCTTCGACGGAAGGTGGCTCCGCCCCGGCGCGGTCGTGGCCAGCGCCGGGTGGGCGGGAAGCGAGGGAGGCGAGCTCGACGCGGAGACGATGTCGAACGTCGTCCTCGTCGACTCCCGGGAAGGCACGGCCGCGGGCTCGGGCAACATCAGACGCTTCGGGGTCGAGCCCTTCGCCGAGGTGGGAGAGATCTTCGACGGCAGCAGATCTCTCGAGCCCGGCGCCACGGTCGTCTTCGACTCGATCGGTATGGCCTGTCAGGATCTCGCGGCCGCTTCGTTGGTCTGGAATCACGTACAGGAGTAGGTATGAGCGTCTTCGTCAGGTCGTCCACCGTCGCCGGGAGTCTCGCCGTCGCTGCTCTCGTCATCCTGGGCACACTGTCGGTCGGATCTCGGTTGTCCGAGGGACAGCAACCGGAGTCCCAGGAGCGCGCAAAGGCCTTCCTTCTCTCGGCTGGAGATCATCCCGAGGAGTGGCGCACGATCGGCGGTCGTTACGACGAGCAGCGATTCAGCGAGCTCGACCAGATCAACGAGTCGAATGTCGGGAGGTTGGGGCTGGCCTGGGCCTACGACACCGGCACGATTCGCGGCCTCGAAGCGACTCCGTTGGTCGTTGGGGGTACCCTCTACGCGACCCTGACCTGGAGCCAGGTGGTCGCGCTCGATGCCAAGACGGGCGAGAAGAAGTGGGAGTTCGACCCCGAGATCGACCGCGCCTACGGGCGCCGCGCCTGCTGCGACGTGGTGAATCGCGGTGTCGCCTACTACGACGAGAAGATCTACGTCGGCGTGCTCGACGGGCGGCTGGCGGCGCTCGATGCCTACACGGGTGAGCCCGCCTGGGAAGTGGTGACGGTCGATCAGAACTACCCCTACACGATCACCGGTGCCCCCCGCGTGATCGACGGCAAGGTGATCATCGGCAACGGAGGAGCGGAGTACGGAGTGCGCGGCTACGTGTCGGCCTACGACGCAGCGACCGGCGAGCTGGTCTGGCGTTTCTACACCGTGCCCGGGAACCCGGCCGATGGCTTCGAGAACGACGCGATGAAGATGGCGGCCGAGACCTGGACCGGCGAGTGGTGGACGATGGGCGGTGGGGGCACCGCCTGGGACTCGATGGCGTACGACCCGGAGCTCGATCTGCTCTACATCGGGACCGGCAACGGCTCCCCGTGGAATCGGGAGATTCGCAGCCCGGGTGGCGGGGACAACCTGTTCCTCTCCTCGATCGTCGCGCTGCGCCCCGACACGGGCGAGTACGTCTGGCACTTCCAGACCACTCCAGGCGATTCCTGGGACTTCACCGCGACCCAGCACATCGTGCTGGCCGATCTCGAGATCGAGGGCAGGCTGCGCAAGGTCTTGATGCAGGCGCCCAAGAACGGCTTCTTCTTCGTGCTCGACCGGGAGACCGGAGAGTTCATCTCGGCGAACAACTACGTCCCCGTGACCTGGGCCAGCGGGGTCGATCCGGAGACGGGCCGGCCGATCGAGGTGGAGGGGGCGCGCTACGAAGAGAAGCCGTTCCTGCTCCAGCCGAGTGCGCTCGGTGGACACAACTGGCATCCCATGGCCTTCAATCCGAAGACCGGGTTGGTCTACATTCCGGCCCAGGTGAATCACAGCTATCGGGCGCAGCCCGAGAGCTTCGAGTTCGTGCCCGAGGCCTGGAACACCGGTGTGGGGCGTGCCGTGATGCCCGCCGAGATGGAAGCGAAGATCGAAGCCGAGGGTGGGGCCCGGGGACACCTGCTGGCCTGGGATCCCGTGAAACAGGAAGAGTCGTGGCGGGTGGAACATCCGCTGTTCTGGAACGGTGGAGTGCTCACGACGGCCGGCAACCTGGTCTTCCAGGCGTCCTCCGATCGCAGGTTCGTGGCCTATCGAGCCACCGACGGCAAGGAGCTGTGGGCGGTGCCGACACCCACCAGTGCGATTGCCGCTCCCAGCACCTATGCGATCGACGAAACCCAGTACGTGGCCCTGGCGGTTGGTTGG
This sequence comes from uncultured Acidobacteriota bacterium, assembly GCA_963851415.1. Taxonomy (GTDB): domain Bacteria; phylum Acidobacteriota; class Thermoanaerobaculia; order Multivoradales; family Multivoraceae; genus CAWKPF01. The sequence goes on along the minus strand of CAWKPF010000003.1, from coordinate 2,599,866 downwards.
GGAGGGGCCTTCGGGCTGGGGCGCGGAGATGCCGTGGGGGGGGGTCGCGGCGGCTGGATCCTCGCCTTCGCTCTGGCCGGTTCCGCCGATCTTCCCGATCGAGCCAGCGGCAGCCGACTCGATCTGACCCCGATCGAGTTCGAGTCGACCCCGCAGCAGCTGGCGCGCGGCGAAGAGCTGTACGAGCAGCGTTGTGCGGTTTGCCATCGGGTGGCGGGATCGGGCGAAGGCGTGCTGCCAGACCTCCGCTATTCCGCCAAACGGGTGTTCGACAACTACGATCAGATCGTGCGGGAAGGACGCTTCATCGAGCGTGGAATGCCGGCAATGGGCGCCTGGATGAACTCGGAGGACGTCGCGGCCGTGAGGACGTTCATCCTCCGCCAGCGGGAGCTTCTCCTCGCCGAGCCGTGAGCCATCGGCGGTCGAGATCAGGGGCTCTCCTTCGACGAAGACGACCAGGAGCCTCGGCTGTGACGCCTTGCCGGTGACCTCCGTGGTCTCACGAGGACCGGCTCCTGTCGACTCGTTCGGGGGGATTCCACTCGCCGCTCGCGGTAGACTGATCCCCAGTTCTCGAAGCCGCGGTTCTTGACAGGGAAAGGGACGAATTCGATGCTGTTCTACGTGATCGTGGGGCTTGTCTTTCTGTTCTCGATGGGTGTTCGGCAGAAGCTCAAGATGACCTACGCTCGTTGGAGCCAGGTGCCCAGCGTGACCGGCACGCCCGGGGGGAAGGTGGCGCGCCTGATCCTCGATGCCAATCAACTCCAGTCGGTTCCGGTCCAGGCGGTCGAAGGTACGCTGACCGATCACTACGATCCCCGCATCAACCAGCTTCGGCTGGCGCGGGCCAACTACGTAGGAAACAGCGTTGCAGCCACCGCGGTCTCTGCCCATGAGTGCGGCCACGCGCTCCAGGACGCGGACAACTATCGCCCGATGGAGATCCGCACCTCGTTGGTGCCGATCGCCAACCTCGGCTCTCGGTTCGGCCTGCCGCTCGCGATCATCGGCACCTTCCTGGGCTCGGAGGGCATGGTGCAGCTCGGCGTTCTGGGCTACGGCGGTGCTCTGCTGCTCACCTTCCTGACCTTGCCGGTGGAGTTCAATGCGAGCAAGCGGGCGTTGGAGCAGCTGACCCAGCTGGGTCTGGTCTCGCCGGATGGCCGAGAGGGCGCCCGCCAGGTACTGCGGGCCGCGGCCATGACCTACGTCGCCGGAGTGGCGTCCTCGGCCGGGTACCTGATCTATCTGGTCATCGCTTTCGGGGGAGCGATGTTCCGTGGTCCCAAGGACCCTCTGCCGCGACCGATGTGAAGAGCGGTCCTTCCTGTCGGCAAGGGTGCCGCGGTGGATCTTTCAGGCTTCGAGGTGCTGGATTCGTTCGGTCGGCCGCGTTAGCGAGCCGGCCAGTTCCACGGTGGGCGCTCGAGCCTGCTCTGCTGGTGAACGAAGGTCTCGCCCAGCTCCTTGTCGAGCTCGATGCGGTGACAGTGCTCCGATTCGCAGAGCGAATCGACCAGAGCTCGAGAGTGAGAGGTGATCCAAAGCTGCGTGTGCTCTGCGCAGCCCTTCATCAACCGGCCGAGGGCCGGCAGCAGCTCGGGGTGCAGGCTCGTTTCCGGCTCGTTCAGCACCATCAGTCCGGGGGGGCGCGGAGTGAGCAGGGCGGCGATCCAGAGTAGATAGCGGAGCGTGCCATCGGAGAGCTCCGACTGGACGAGAGGCCGCAGAAGACCGTGCTGCTGGAACTCGACGTGGAATCGCCCGAGGCTCTCCCGGACCTCGACACGGGCGCCGGGAAAGGCATCTTCGACGGCGGCCTCGAGGGCCTGCTCGTCGCCGATCTCTCGGATCGTCTGCCAGGCCGCGGCCAGATCGTGTCCGTCGTTGCTCAGCACGGGGGTGCGGGTGCCAATCTGGGATCGTCGCGCTGGAGACGAAGCATCGGTGCGAAAGTGGTCGTAGAAGCGCCACGAGCGGATGTGCTCGCGCAGCGACAGCACCTCGGGGGCTCTCTGCGGGTCGGACATGCGCGACAGCATGCCGTCGAAGGGGGGCAGCGCCTGGTCGATGACCTGCCAGTGCCCACCGTCGTCGCGTGCGCGAATCAAGGCGCCTCGTCGGTCGACCATGGCCCTGCGGTCGTGCCACACGTCGCCGTGCCAGATCACTTCGCGTTTGATCTCCGGGTCCGCGCCGAACATGGTGCGTGGCACGGGCGCGGGCAATCCGAAGTCGATGGCATAGCTGAACTCGTCTCCGGCGAAGCCCAGGCGCAGGCTCACCGGAGCCTTGCGAGGGCCGCCTTCGACCGGGTGGTCGCCTCGCTTCACCCCTCGAGCGAGAGACTCGGGGCCCGCCCACAGGACCGAGCCGAGTCCGCCTTCGGCGGCGATCGCTTCGATCGCCGTGCCGGCTGCGGTGTCGGAAAGGAATCTGAGGCCGCGGTAGAGATTGGACTTGCCGCTCCCGTTGGGACCGGTGACCACGTTGAGACGTTCGAGGGGCACCACCAGATCGCGGAGCGACCGATAGTTCGCGATCGCGAGCGTCTTCAGCACGGACCAGCCCGACGGAACGTCGAGCGGCCTCGGCCCATGGGCACAGCGGAAAGCCTTCGCAGGCCAGTGAGGCCCGCTCCCACGGCCGCCGCATCGAAATCGCGCTCGAGAATCGTTCGCCCCCTGGTCTCGTTTTCCCGAGGCTCCAGTCTACAGGGAGTGTCTCCTCGCGCCCAGATCGCTCATGGAATCGAGGACCAGCTGCCAAGACCGCCGGACTCGAAGCCGTCCGAGAAGATCACCTCCGGACCGCTCCCGGTCGAGAAGGCGTCGACGTCGAGAGCGGGATCGCCCATCAGGTTGTAGAGCCTGAGGAGCTCGGGGAAGACACCGGTCGAGCCATACTGCTGCATCGCACTGAGGATGGCCTCGCCGAGTGTGTCCTCGACTGCGAGCGCAGCGACGAAGGCCTCGTCGAGCTGCAAAGCGGCCCCGTTCACCGACAGGCCCGAGGGAGCCCACATGGCGATGGCGCCGCGGTTCGGATCGAGGACCAGGGCTTCTGCGAGAGAGGTGTAGCCCGGGAGCTCGAAGCGACCCGCGCTGCAGGTGAGAGAGGCGAAGATCGGCGCCTTGCTGGACTCCGGGAGCCCCGGCACGTCGGCGACCGTGAGCAGACTCTTTCCGAGGTAGTCGCTGGCGAGTCGGTCGAGGCCGCCGTGGCCGAAGTAGTTCACCAGGGAGGTGCCGTTCGCCAGGCTCTCGGAGAGCTTCTGACGAGCCTGACTCACCGGCATGTCGTCGAGATAGATCCGCTCGACACCCACTCCTGCTCCGAGGAGGCCGGCGATCACTTCGCTGGACTCGTCGAACTCACCGGCACTGTCGCTGTCGTCGGCCAGCAACGTGAAATGGAGCGGAGCCCCGGGTGCTCTCTCCCACGCTTCCAGCTGGTCGACGTAGTCGAGCAGCTCCTGGTTGGTGAGTGCCGGGATACGGCCTACGGCGATCTCGGGAACTCCGTCGTCTCCGTCGACGTCACCCAGCAGGATGTCGGAAGCGAAGACTCCGTAGGTCGTCAGAGCGAGGCGCGGCGGAATCAGGTTCGTCCCCAGCCCCATCGCGTCTCGGTAGTCGAGCGTTCCGGCGCCCGCGAGGACGACGAAGCGTGGCTTGACGGTCCAGTTTTCCCAGGCATCGGCGAGGAAGTCGTGGATCGCGGTGGGATCGGGGTTGCCGGCGCCATAGTCGTCCCAGATCCGACGAACGTCGACAGCTCTCGCGGTGAGGCCGCCGCTGGCACGCAGATCGACGAGCTGCTGAGCTCCCTCGAGCAGCGAGCCGGGTGCGAGCACCAGATACTCGGCTTCCAGGTTCGGCTCCGCCGCGGGCGCGAGCACGACCTGGGTGGCGCGGAAGCCAGCCGGGGTAGCGGCGTGCAGGCGCGGGCCCAGGTTGGCGGTGGCAAGCGAGACCTGCCAACTACCGATGAGGTCGATCTGGCCGAGGACCAGGGCCGGACGGAAGGGATCGCTGATGTCGAGCACCGTGATGTCGGAGCTCGAGAATCCGGAGAGGGCGAGCGTGGTGTGGTCGCCGACATCGAGAGTCAGTTCCTCGGAGTCGGTGTGGGTGGCCCGTTCGTACCAGAGGTCGAACGAGTCGACGTAGACCACGCTCTGGGGAACCCCAACGGGCAAGATGGCCTCCACTTCGAGGGTATTGCCCGTCGCCTGGAGGAGTCCGCCGTCGAAAGTGGCTTCGAATCGGCGTACTCCCATGCCGCTCCAGGTCACCTCGTCGACCGGCGTACCGTTGATCGACACGAGCAGCTGGTGATCCGGGTTGGTGGCGTGGGTGGTCGCGCCACTCACCTGCAGGCTGAGGCTGGCCTGGCCCGAGGACATCGCCTGGGGCAGGTCGAAGTCGAAGCTCCCGCTGTTCCAGCCCGGGTAGCCCGCATTGAGCGCCTGCCAGAACCAGAGCTCCTCTTCCAGGTCCTGAGCTGCCAGGGTGGCGGCGAACACATCCTGTTCGAAGTGTTCGGATCCCCAGGCGACCGAGTCGGTCGGGCCGACGGTGTCCGCTGCAACCGCACCCGCCGTCGTGCCGGCCGCCAGGGTGAGGAAGTACGAGTCGGTCGCCGACCAGCGCCGCTGGGGGGCCGGGGCGTAGAACAAGAGCGCTTCGACACCGTCTCTCCACCAGGCGACCGATCCACCTTCGTGGCGGAGGGAGAAGCGTCCCAGCACCAGTCGCGCCGTGACATCGTCCATCGGGATGCCGAAGAGGCTGCTGAGCTCGCCGGCGGGGATCCGGTGAATGCCGGCCTCTTCGACCACCACTCGAAGCCGCGAGGCGGTTTGGGGCTCTCCCCCGCGCAGGACGACGGAGCGCAGCGATTCCTCGCGATGAGCCGTCAGACGCCGCTGATCGAGCTCCGAGCGCCGGAGGATACTGCGGAACTCGGTGGTCGGGTCTTCGGCCGATCGTCGGGCCCGGGTGGAGAAGGGGCCGTGCCACTGACCGCCGTCACCGGCCTCGACTTCGTAGATCAGGTAGTCATGCTCCCGGGTCGGCTCGGCTTCCCAGTCGGGGAAGCGGTACTCGGCTCCCTGGGCCGCCCCGGGGACGGACATCAGCATCGAATCGTGAAGCTTTCGCCACTCGGCGCCGTCCCAGCGATAGAGCCAGAACCCGACCGTGCCGGCCTCGGACGCGGTGGTCCAGGACAGCTCCACATGGCTGCCCGCATCGAGCAGCTCGAAGGAGTTGACGAACGCCGCAGTGGGCGGCCGCGCGAAGCCGAAGTCGTGCCCGGGGGAGTCGGCACTCGCGATGGTGACCGGCTCGACTCCGTTGCTGGCGGACTGCGTGGTCTGCGTGCCGCCTTCGAGGAAGGTCCCTTCGACGTCGGCGGTCACGATCCAGGACGAGCCGTCGGGCAGGTCGTCGAAGCTGTAGCCGCCTCCCACCGCGGAGGTGGCCGTGCCGAAGAGCGGGTCGTTGGAGTCGAGCGAACCGTCGCCGTCGAGATCGCGGTAGAGGTACAGGGTGGCCCCCGGCACGCCGAACTCAGTGCCTTCGCGGTTGCCGTTGGCGTTGCCATCGAAGAACACGACGCCACTCAGGCTGAAGGGGCTCGACGAGACGTAGCCGAAGTCGGCGGTGAAGTTGTCCGATGAGCCCTGCGACAGGACGACGGTGTAGGGCTGCGCCTGGGAGTTGTTGTCGACGCCCGCGCTGCCTGTCGTCGCGGTCATTCCCGCGAGGGCGCCGAGGGCGTCGGAGACGGTGACCAGGTACTGGCCGTAGGGGATGGTGGCGAAGAGGTACTCGCCATTGGCGTCGGTCCAGGCGACCCGGATCAGATTGTCGGTGCCCGGCTCGACGACGCCGTTGGCGTTGTTGTCGATCCACAGCTGGACCGTCACCCACTGCAGTCCCGGCTCGCCCGCGGAGTACGCACCGTCGCCGTCGAGATCGTGCCACACGAGATCGCCGATCGACCCGGTGCCCTGCGGGCCGTAGCCGAAGTCGGCATCGTTGTAGTCCTCTCCTGCGGCGAGACCGATGAGAGCGGTGGGATCGGTTCCCGCGGAGAGCACGAGACCGACCAGCACCTGGTTGGGGTCGTCGACGCTCACTCGATAGCCGCCGGCTGGCAGTCCCAGGAAGTCGTAGTCGCCGTTGGCGTCGGTCATCGTGGTGGACAGGGTGTTGCCGCTGCCGTCGAGGAGATTCAGCGACACGAACTCGATGCCGCCTTCGCCCGCGCCTTGCACTCCGTCCCCGTTGGCGTCGCGGAAGACCCGGTCGCCGATGGAGCCGAAGAGGCCGGCTCCGGCGCCCGTCGTCTGGAAACCGAAGTCTGCATAGAGCAGATCCTCGCCGGCGTTGACGCCGAAGGTGTGCGACGCCGATGGGTAGAGGGTGGGCACCGGATCGATGCCTGCAGGCAGTGTCCCGGTGTCGACGGTCACGAGATAGTCGCCCGAGTCGACGACACCCGTCACCAGGTAGTAACCGCGGGAGTCGGTGAGGGCCGCCTGGCTGTAGCCGTTCGGTCCGGTGACGGTGACGGTGACGCCGGGGATGCCGAGCTCGCCCGGATCGGGGAAGCCGTTGCCGTTGGAGTCGAAGAAGATCTGGTCGCCGATCGCGCTGCCGATACCGCCAGGGGCGTAGCCGAAGTCGGCGTCTTCGTAGGACTCGTTCGCGGACAGCTGGATCAAGGACGAGCTGTCGCCGGTTCCCGCCGTGGCGACGAAGACCGGCGGAAGGGTCGTTTCGTCCGGATCGACGAAGTAGCGACCCGCCGAGAGGCTGCCGAAGATGTAGCGACCGTCGACGCCGGTAGTCGTCGTGGCGACCAGTGCATCGCCGCCGTCGAACAGGCCGTCGTTGTTGGAATCCAGGTGCAGGTTGATCGTGATGCCGGGCAGTCCGGATTCGGAGGCGTTCTGTACGCCGTCGCGATTGGCGTCGTGCCAGACGTAGTCGCCGATCGAGGCTCCCACGGCGCCACGGTTGTACCCGAAGTCGAGGCCGTTGACGTCCACGCCGGCAACGGTGACGTCGAGCACCGCTACGTTGGTGGTCAGGTGGTAGCCATCGAGGATGCCGGAGATGTCGGTGACGCTGACCTGATAGGTGCCGTTCGGGACGGCCGGGAAGGAGTAGTCGCCCGAGCCGTCTGTGAAGGCCACCGCGATGATGTTGCCGCTCGTGTCGTAGAGCGCCACGGTGACCGACTGGAAGCCGGATTCTCCGCCGTCGTGATTGGCGTTCTCGTTCTGATCGCGGAACACCGTGCCGGAGAGCGACACGAGGTCGATGTCGTAGCCGAAGTCGATCTCGAGATTCGACTCTCCGGCTCCCAGCGTGGCGAATGCCTGGGAGTCGAAGGTGGCGTCGGGGTCCGCAGTCTGGGTCATGCCGGAGAGCACGTTGCCCGTGTCGGTGACGACGATGTTGTAGCTGGCGGAGAACAGGCCGGTGAACTGATACGTGCCGTCGGCGGCGGTGGTCGTGGCGGCGAGGAGTACGGTGCCGGTGCCGTCGTACAGCTCGATGGTGACACCGCCCAGCCCGATCTCGCCGGGGTCGTGAGTGCCGTCGGCGTCGGCGTCGAGCCAGATCGTGTCGCCGATCACTCCCAGAGTGTTGTAGCCGAAGTTGGTTCCGGTCACCGTCGTCGGTGTGCCTGCGATTGGCACTGCGAGGGACGCCGCGGCTGCGGGAGCGGTGGTGGCGAAGAACGCTTCGAGGCGGTCAGCCACATCGCTGACGCGCAAGGTATAGCTGCCGTCGGTGAGGCCGAGGAAGCGAACGAAGCCGTCGGCGTCGGAGTAGACCGTCGAGAGGACGTTGTTGCCGGCATCGAGCAGGTCGACACTGACCCCCGCGATACCGAGCTCGCCGCCGCCCAGGGCGCCGTTCGAATCGGAGTCGTGCCACACCCGGTCGATCAGGGTCGAGCGTGCGCCGTCGTAGCCGAAGTCGAAGGTGTCGATAGCCGATCCCGCGAGCAGGGTGAAGGGGGCGCTCGAAGCCGCTCCGATGCTCTCCGGACCCGCGGTCGGGCTCAGCCCGGTCAGCACCGTGCCGGTATCGGTAACGACGACCACGTACTCGTCGGGGGCGACCGATGTGAACCAGTACGACCCGTCGGAAGCGGTCGTTGCCGTGTCGACCGCCACACCGGAGGAGGCGAGCCGCAGCTCGAGGGTGACTCCGGCGAGGCCGATCTCGCCGGCGTCCTGGACGCCGTCCGCATCGGCGTCGAGCCAGACGAAGTTGCCGACCACGGCGGTTCCCGGAGTGGGGGAGTAGCCGAAGTCGGCGTCACGCTCGGCATCGTTGGCAGCCAGAGCGATACCGACTACCGGATTGACCGAGCCGCCCGAGAGGTCGAGCCCGGCGCCCGCATTGGGCAAGGTGGCGGTGACGACCTCGACCCGGTAGGTGCCGACGGCGACGTCGTCGAAGAGGTAGCGGCCGTTGGCGTCGGTGAAGGTGGTGGCGAGGAGCGCGTTGGTGCCGTCGTCGCGCAGCTCGACGGTCACGTTGACCAGTCCGGACTCATCGGGGTCCTGCCAGCCGTCGGCGTCGGCGTCGAGCCAGACGTAGTCGCCGACCGAGGCCAGAGCGACGGAGACCTGGTGCAGGTCGTGGTCGTCGACATCTCCGCCCGAGTTGTCGATCACATCGTCGACGGCGGTATCGGCGAACGTATTGCCCTCCTCGAGCTCGGTCTGGGAGTCGATATCGAAGCCGTCGTCGACCAGGATCTCGGCGTGGTTGGAGATCACGCCGCGGGCCGAGGGCAGCAGATTCAGGGTGACCGGAACCGTGACCATGCCGCCGGCCGGAATCGTACCGGTGATCCGCACGTAGCCGTCGGGGGCCGAGTCGAACCAGGTGTAGGGCAGGTTGACGGTGCCTCCGGTGACGCCCGGCGGGTTCGCGGCCACGCTGAAGGCGGCCCAGCCGTTCGGATCGACGTAGTCGATCACCTGGATGTCGGTGGCGGGCAGGGTGCCCTGATTGTGCACCTCGACCAGGAAGGAGACGGCCTGGCCGGGGGTAGCGTTCCCTGTGCCCGAGGTCAGCCGAAGCGCCAGATCGTAGGTACCCAGAGGCGGAAGGTTGCGGAAGCCGAAGTCGATCGTGTGGTCGTTCTCGCCGGCAGCGCCCACGTACACGATGGCCCCGATGGCGCCTCCGAGACCCGGCACGTTGATGTCGACACCGTCGGAATCGCGGGGCGAGCCTGCGGGTGCGCGGTTCGAGCGCGGCACGGTCGCCGCCATGTTGTTGAGGGCTCCGCCACTGAAGTTGCTGGCGTCGACCGCCATCAGATAGGTGGTCTCGTACGGGTCGGCCAGAAGTGCGAGGTAGTCCGACGTGTTCGGGTCGGCGGTGCTCGACTGCTGGAGGGCGAAGCGGAAGTAGCCGCCCGCGTCGGTGGTGGTCTGAGCGAGGGTGGCGCCGGCGGTGGAGTAGAGCGTGAGCGCGACACCGGCAATCGGGTTCTCCCCCGGGTCCATGATGCCGTCACCGTCGGTGTCGGTCCAGATGTAGTTGCCGATCTCGAGCGGCGCGGGTGCGCAGATGCGCTCGAGGTCGCCGAGGCCGGCAGCCTTGCCGAAGGGGGAGCTCGTGGCGTCGAAAATGACGTACTCGGCGCTGCGGCTACCCACGGAGGTGTCGTAGCGATGCACACCGCCGGCCCACACGCCGTTGCTGCTCAAGAAGCCGGAGTTGACCGGATCGAAGGCGACGTTCATCACCTCGCCTGCGCGGGGCAGTACGGCGACCGAGCCCAGGCTCACCTCGCCGTGGTTCGACTCGATGCCGATCTCGTCTCGGAAGTGGTCGCCCCAGTAGTACTCGCCGGCGCCGAAGTAGCCGTCGTCGGTGACCAGGGGATAGAGGTCGCCGTCGGCCGTGGAGCATCCAGCTTCGCCCTCCAGGGCCCAGGTTCCACCGTTGTTGCACACCTGGATGATGTCGCCGGCCGAAATCACGTAGTAGTTGTCCTCGCCCTGGGACAGGTCGGGGACTGCAGCTTCGTTCGCTCTGCCGCCCTGGTGACCCATGCGGTCGAGCACCCCGAGCACCATCGAGCCATCGGCGGTGAAGTCGATCGAGGTGAGGACGGGCTGGGCCGAAGTGAAGTAGTAGCCGAGATAGGGGTTGGTGACGGTCATGCCGCCTTCGGCCCAGGTGCGGCGCCAGGGACGCCAGGTGCCATTTCGAGTCACAGTGCCGTCGTCGCGAACGGTCGAGAACTCGCGTGAGGCCTGGTAGAGGTCGAAGTCGATCTCGAGCTGAAGGCCGTTTTCGGGAGCTTCGGGGTCGAACGAGAGAACGTAGGCGACCAGGTCGTCCGGGTCCTGACTGAACTCGGCGGTGCAGACGCCGCCGACGTAGCCGCGCCCCTGGTGCATCTGGATGGCGAAGGGCTGGAAGCTGCCTCCCCGGCACTGGGGACCGCCCGGAAGGTCCTCGAGCCGGTACTGGTAGACCTTCCCCGGCAAGGCGGCCAGCACTCCGGACACGTCGACCGAGATCAGCGCTCGCTGGTGGAGGTTGACCAGCCACAGAGTGGAGCCGTCCTCGGTCATCTCGAGATCGCCGTAGCTGACGCGGCTGACCTTGTCGAAGGCGTCGAGGTCGATGCTCAGCCCGTTGGGGAAGCTCGGCAGGGTGAAGTCGGCGCTGCCCGTGCGCTGTACCGTTCCGAGGTCGATCGCGGCACCGCCGTTCACTGGCACCTTGCCCTGCAGGTCGAATCCGCCGACCACGCTCGCCGGGGTCGTGGTGTAGTCGAGGACGTAGACACCGTCTTCGCCGCGGGGCCCGAAGCCGACGTGGCGTTTGGTGAACGCACCGACGAACATCCGATCGTGGGTCGGCTGGTAGGCGGCACCCCAGATCGAGCCCACCTCGGCGATGGTGGCCTCGCCCTGAGGGTTCGGCTCGGTGCCGCCGTAGGCCATGGGGACGCCGTCGTTGTTCCAGTCGAAGCTGACGAAGGCAGGATTGCTGTTGCCCGTGGCCTTTCCGGCTTCGTAGCAGGAGGTTGCCACCCTGGGGTTCGCCTCGCAATACTGGATCGGGATGTGGATGCTGAGATCGACACCCGTGGCCGGGAAGGCGTTGACGAACTGGACGGGACCTCGGGTCGCGCCCATGACGCCGTCCTCGTGGTCGCCCGGCACCTGGAACTCGACGCGGACAGGAGCCGGTACGGAGACGTCCATCGCCCAGCGACCGGCGTCCTTGTTGGAGGTGCAGGCGGGTAGGGGCGAACCGGCCGAGGCGCACTGCACGGTGAGCGCAGTGCCCACCACCGCGCCGGTGGCGTCGTAGGCCAGGACCTGCGTACCGGGCACTCCGGGCTCGAGGGGGCCGCGCGCTCCGTCGAGGTCGTAGTCGCGGAAGACCACGCCGGTGATGTCCCGATCGATCGGAGCCGGCACTTCCGCGATCTCGGTTTCGACCACGATTTCCTGTACCTGGCCGTCCCAGCGAAGCATTCTTCCACCGCCGGGCGTGATCGTGGTCTTGCCCCAGACATAGGGTCCCGCTGCGAGGAGGGGTTTGACCTGCTGGATGACCTGGCAGCTCTGGTTGATCACCGGAAGTCCGGCGTTGGTCTCGGTCTCACCGTCGGCAATCAGGAAGGTCCGATCGTTGGTGGTCCCCGGGCAGTCGAGCTTGATCTGGAAGTCGGAGCCCGGCGTGTAGCCGGCGGTGGCGCCGATCACTCGCTGGGTCACGGCGAAGGTTCCGGCGGCCTCGACGATCTCCCGGGTCAGGGTCGTCGAGATCGTCTGTGCGATGCCGTTGACGATGAAGGGCCCGGGCAGGGAGTAGGTGGTCGGGTTCCACTGGTAGCCACGGTCGAGGGTCTCCGGCTCTCTCCACGGGGCGAGTGTGCAGGAGTCACCGGAGAGCAGGCCACCGATCGGGAAGGTATCGCCGTCGGCGAGGTACACCAGGCGGTCGAAGTTGTCGCCGCTGGTTCCGTTGCAGTCGAGTTTGTAGGCGAACTCCGATGCCGCGACGTAGCCGGCCGTGTCGCCGGTCACGTTGAGCGTCAAGGACAGGGTCGAGCCGGCCGGCACCTCTTCGGTCAGCTCGAGCTGCCAGCGGTTGAGCGTGCCGCCGTTCCCCGACGAACAGGCCTCGAGCGTCCACGTGCCGAGCGAGCTCTCGCCGTTCATGGCGGTGAGGGGATTGTGCGTGCCGACCGAGCGCTCGTAGTAGGGCGAGGCGACGTTGTCGTTGTTGCCGTCGTTCATCGGGTTCGGCGAAGAGCTGTCGAAGACCACGTCGAAGTTGTCGTAGGAGTCCGAGCTGCCGCCCCCGTTACTCGTGTAGTCCTTGAGCGGAACCCTCGTGCCGGCGGGGGAGGTCAGCCAGAAGCGCAGCTTGCCGCGGTTGGTGTGGCTGACGTTGATTCCCACGTTGACGTCGATGAAGGAGTAGTTGTCGAACACGTCGATCGTGCTCGTGGTCAACGTGTTGCAGGTCGAGATCGCGGCACTCGGCACCGTCTCGTAGCTGTACTCGGTCCCCGAGGTCTGGATCAGCGGCGTCTGCGCCGTGATCGCGATGGTCTGGCCGTCGGAGGCGATCAGGTAGGGGGCGGTCGGTGCGTAGCTCTCGACACCCCACACGAAGTTCGGGCCGGCGGGCGCGGGCTTGGCGGTTTCGGTGAGCGAGCAGCTCACCGCCACCGGGATGCCGCTGATCAGCTTGTTGCCGCCGTTCGCGAGGGAGAAGCTCTGGTCGTAGGCGTCGTTGTCGCAATCGAGTGAGAGGGAGAAGAGCGAGCCCGGGACATAGCCCGGAGTATCTCCGGTGACCGCCTTGGTGATCGACAGCGAGCCGGACGGTACGAAGTAGCCGAAGTCCTGGTCGTCGGCCAGTTGCTGCGCGACCAGCGTCACTGCCGACTCGTGCGGAGTGCCGGTGCCGTCGGCGTCGAATGTCGGGGTGCCGGCGCCGGGCGGATCGGTGACGACCACGGTGTACGAGCCCGGGTCGACGTTCTCGAACCGGTAGAGGCCCGCCGCATCCGTGGTGTCGGTGGGGCAGGTGCTGCCCGGAGTGCATACGCCGTTGCGCAGCTCGACGACGATCCCGGGAATGCCGCCTTCACCGGCGTCCTGAACACCGTCAGAGTCGGTGTCGTTCCAGACCCGGTCGCCGATCTCGCCGGCGTTGCAGTCCTGGCCGGCGAGGCGCAGGCATAGGTTGTCGACCGTGAGGCCACCGTTGGCACTGGTGCTCACGTTCACTTCGCTGCCCCGCTGAGCGATCAGCATCTGGAACTCGTCGCCGAAGTTCTGGGCCACGCCCGGAGTGTTTTGCAGCTCCCAGGAGATATCGATGGTGGGGACGTCGACGTAGTTGCTGCCGTTGGCGTTGGCGTACCAGTCATAGACCTCGAACCAGGGATCCGTGCTGTCGCCTCGGATCCAGACCCGATCCGTACCGTCGTCCGGGTCGTTGTGGCCGATGAAGCTGAAGTCGAACAGGACCTGATCGACCGTGGCGTCGTAGGCGGTCATGTTGAGCTTGAGCATCAGATAGGCCCGCGAGTCGGGTCCCGTAGCAGAAGCGTCGAGAGTGGCCGCGGCAACCCCGCTCTGCGCGTAGGCCGGCCCCAGCCCCATGCGCAGTCGGCCATTCCCCGTGGTGCCGAAGAAGAGGTTCGGGTCCGTTCCGGTGAGCGGGTCGGTGTCGACCACGTACTGTTCGCCCGAGGTCCCTTCGAAGCCTTCCCAGAAGGGGAGGGTGAACGGGGCGTCCGCGGCGAGGTCGTAGCCGAAGTGAACGGTGGCGCTCCCGGTACCGTTCGTGACGCTCTGGGTGCTCTGGTGGTTGCAGACGCCGCAGGCGCCGGCCGGGCTCGCCGTCTGGGTTGCCGTGCCTCCGTCTGTTATGGGCGGCGTCACGATCACGGTGTAGGAGCCGTTGGGGAGATACAGGAACTCGTAGTGACCGGTGGCATCGGTGGTCGTGCTGGGGCAGGTCGACCCGGGGGTGCAACTGCCGTTGTCCAGCTCGACCGTGACGCCGGAGATCACGGAGTCTGTCGTGTCCCGCGTGCCGGTGGCCTCGATGTCTTCCCAGATCGTTCCGGAGATCTCGCCGCTGTAGGCGTAGCCGAAGTCCTGAGAGTTGTCGGCCGTGTTCGCTGTGAGGGTGACCGTCGACTGATCGGGGGTGACGATGCCGTCCGCGTCGAAGGTCGGGGCGGTCTCAGCGGGAGCAGTCACGACCACGGTGTAGTCGCGCGGTCCCAGGTTGGTGAAGGAGTAGGCTCCCAGTCCGTTGGTCACCACCGTGGGGCAGCTGACACCGGCTGTACAACCGAGGTACTGGAGCTCCAGCACGACGCCGACGCGGCCCGGTTCGCCGTCCTGGACACCGTTGCCGTTCTGATCGTTCCAGACGAAGTCTCCGATCGAGCCGTTCCAGCGATAGCCGAAGTCGGCGGCGTTCTGCGTGGTGCCGGCACCGAGACTGATCGTGGCGCGGTGGGCGGAGCTCAGCCCGTCGAGATCATGGGTCTGGGCGGAGCTTGCGGGTGGGGTGGTCACCACAACGGTGTAGGTGCCCGGCCAGAGGAACGTGAAGCCATAGGCCCCACTCGCGTCGGTGACCGCCGTCGGACAGTTGCTGCCCGGCGTGCAGCCGGCGTGCTGCAGCTCGATGGGTACGCCGTCGAGGGCCGGCTCCCCGGCATCCCTGGTGCCGTCCCCGTCCATGTCCTCCCACACGAGGTCGCCGATCGAGCCCGTGTAGCGGTAGCCGAAGTCCTGCGCGGCGTCGGTGGCGTCGACGCCGAGAGTCAGGGCCGACTGGTGGGGTGTAACGGTGCTGTCGGAGTCGAAGGTCGGGACGGTTCCAGTCGGAGGCGTTACCACCACGGTGTAGTCGTGCGGCCCCAGGCCTGTGAAGGAGTAGAGGCCAGAGCCGTCGGTCGTGGTTGTGGGGCAGTCGCTGGCCGGGGTGCATCCGGTGTAGCGCAGCTCGACGCTGCCCCCGGCGATTCCTGGCTCGCCGCCGTCCTGGACGCCGTCGCCGTCGCGATCGTCCCAGATGCGATCTCCGATCGACCCGGTGAAGTGGTAGCCGAAGTCGTGAGTGTCGTAGGTAATGCCGGCGGCGGCAGTCAGGGTCGAGGTGTGGGGAGTGGCCGGGAAGTCCAGATCGAAGGTCTGAGTGCCTCCGATCGGGGTCACAACGACCTTGTATGTACCGGCCGCCACCTCGGTGAAGGCGTAGTTCCCATTGGCGTCGGTCGCCGCAGTGTCGACCAGGGCGTCGGTTCCGTTGTCACGCAACTCGACGGTCATGCTCTCGAGGCCCGGCTCCTCTCCGTCCTGCGCGCCATCGTTGTCGAAATCGTCCCATACCCGGCCGCTGATCGTGGCGCCGTTGGGGCAAGACCCCTGCGAAACGAGACGCAGGCAGATGTCGTCGATCGACCGTCCCGAGATCGCGCCGTCCAGGGTGGCCTGATTGACGGAGCGCTGATCCCACAGGATCAAGAAACGGTCGTTGAAGTTGTTGGCGGCGGAGAGCTTGCTGGTCACATCGACGGTGACGTCGACCCAGGTCCCTTCGGGGCCGGCGGTAGGAGACCAGTCCCAGAGCGTGTCGAAGCTGCCGTCGGAGGCACGCAGCCACACGTTGTCGTCGAGGTTGTCGTTGTCGCCGTGATTCAGGTAGCTGAACTCCAGGATGACGTGGTCGGCGTCGTTGTAGCTGTAGTTGCTCATGTTGAGCTCGAGGCCCAGGTACGAGCGAGTGCTGGTCCCCGACGGCGAATCGAGCGTAGCGGCGCCGCTGCTGCCGTCGTTCGTGAAGACCCCCATGCGCATGCGACCGTTTCCGCTCCCTGCCGTGCTACGGAAATAGAAGTGGGGGTCGATACCGGCGATCGGCGTGGTGTCGTCCGTGTAGATCTCGCCGGAGGTGTTCTCGAAGCGCTCGTTGAGCGGAAGGGAGAAGGCTGGGCCGGACGCCACGTTGTAGGCGAAGGGTCCCAGCGAGACCGTTCCGCCGCTTTGCAGGTCGGCGGTAGCCTCGTTGTCGAGGGGCGCTTCGGGATCGCGGGTCACCGCTCCGGGGGGTGTCACGACCACCGTGTAGAGGGCGTTGGGTAAGTACTCGAAGAGGTACCGTCCGTTGGTGTCCGTAGTCGTCGTTCGGCAGGTCGAGCCGGACGAGCAGACTCCGTCCTGCAGCTCGACCCGGACGCCATTCAGCACTCGGTCGGTCGTGTCGATCGTGCCGTCGTTGTCGAGGTCGTCCCAGATGAAGCCAGAGACCTCGCCGGTGGCGGCGTAGCCGAAGTCCTGAGAGGTAATTGTCTCGTTCGCCGTGAGGGCGTAGCTCGACTGATCGTCGTTGCCGCCGTCGGCGTCGAAGGTCGCCAACTGCCCTGCCAGGGGAGTGACCACCACGGTGTAACTGCGTGGGCCGAGGTTGGAGAAGTCATAGAGGCCCGAGCCATCCGTGGTGTCGGTGGGACAGGTCGAGGCCGGGGTACAGCCGGCGTACTGCAGCTCGACCAGCATGCCGGAGAGGCCGGGCTCGCCGCCGTCCTGCACACCGTCACCGTTCTGGTCGTCCCACACGAAGTCGCCGATCGATCCGCTCCAGCGATAGCCGAAGTCGGCGCCGGCCTGCATGCTGCCCGCACCGATCACGACGTCGGCGGTGTGGGCGGTGCCCGTTCCGTCGAAGTCCCAGGTGGGAGTGGCGCTGTCGGGTGGCGTGGTCACGACCACGGTGTAGGTGGCGGGGCCCAGGAAGGTGAAGCCGTAGGCGCCATTGGCATCGGTCACCGTGTTCGGGCAGTCGAAATCGGAAGTGCAGTTGGTGTGCTGCAGCTCGATGGGAATGCCGGCCAGTCCGGGCTCGTGGGCATCCCGGATGCCGTCGCCGTTCATGTCCTCCCACACCAGGTCTCCGATCGATCCGTTGTAGCGATAGCCGAAGTCCTGCGCTGTGTTGGCGGCGTTGGCCGCGAGTGCGATCGTCGACTGATTGGGGCTTCCGGGCTCGTCGGAGTCGTAGGTGGGCACGGTGCCAGCGGGGGTCGTGACCGAAACCGTGTAGGTGCGCGGCCCGATGCCGGTGAAGGAGTAGGCACCCGTGCCGCTGGTGGTCGTCGTCGGGCAGTCGACGGCCGGGGTACAGCCCACGAACTGCAGCTCGACGCCCACGCCGGCGAGCCCGAGCTCGCCGGTATCCTTGATTCCGTCTCCATCCTGGTCCTGCCAGACGAGGTTTCCGATCGATCCGGTCCACACGTAGCCGAAGTCCTGGGTGAGGTCAGAGTCGCCCTCGGCCACGGTCAGGGTGGAGACGTTCGGGGTGCCGACGGTGTCGGCATCGTAGGTCGGGGTGGCGCCGGTGGGCAGCGTGACCGTGACATCGTAGGTGCCCGGCTCGACGTTGAAGAACGTATATTCGCCATTGAGGTCGGTCACCGTGCTGTCGCAGTCCGCCCCCAGCGTGCAGGTGCCATCGGCGAGCTCCACGGTGACCCCGGCGATACCCGGCTCGCCGGCGTCCTGGGTGCCGTCGCCGTCATAGTCCTCCCACACCCGATCGCCGATGGTCGCCCCGTTGGGGCAATTCGGTTCCGAGGCGAGACGGATGCAGATGTTGTCGTAGCTGCGCCCGGCATCGGCATTCGTGCTGACGGTCGAACCGTTGTCCTTCTGGCCGATGAGAAGCTGGAACTGGTCGTTGAAGTTCTGGCTGCCGCCGAGCAGCTCAGCCGAGAGATCGAAGGTCTCTGTGACCCACGTGCCGGACGAGCCGTCCACGAAGTCGTGAAGGGTCACGAAGCCCGTGCCGCTTCCCCGGATGGCGAGGACGTCCTGCGGGTGACCGTTTTCACCGTGGTTCATGTAGGTGATGTCGAGCATGACGTGGTCGGCGTCGTTCGCGTCGTAGCTGGCCAGGTTCAGCACGGCGTAGAGATAGGCGCGCGAATCGGTGGTCGTGGTGGCGTCGGCGGTGATGGCCGTGGCGCTCGAGTCGGCGCCTCCGATGAAGGGAACGCCCATGCGCATCCGTCCGTCGAACTCGGTGCGGATGTAGAAGTGAGGGTCGATTCCTGCAACGGCGCCGTACCCTTTCGTGTAGCTCTCGCCCGAGGTGGCTTCGAAGTCCTCGGAGAAGGGCAGGGTGAAGGGCGACGTCGGAGCGAGGTCGTAGGCGAAATCGACGTTGGTCTCAGGCACGCCGAGAGCTGATGGTCCGGGGGGACTGATCGTCGCAGACGGTGCACAGCACCCCGAATGGCTTCGGCTCGTCGGGATCCATGGTCTGGGTCGAGCCTGCGGGCTGATTCACGACCACCGTGTAGCTGCCGTTGGGGAGGTAGAGGAACGCGTACTCGCCTGCGGCATCGGTCAGCCGGTAGTCGCAGTCCGCGCCGAGGGTGCAGGACCCGTCGTCGAGCTCTACCTTCACGCCGACGGCCAGGCCGTCGGTGATCTCGACGGTGTCGGAGTCGACGTCGAAGTAGATGGTTCCGGAGATCGCGCCGCTGGCGGCGTAGCCGAAGTCCTGGTCGGTGACGGCCGCGTTGGCGGGGAGGGTCACGGTGGACTGATCGTCGTTGCCGCCGTCGTCGTCGTACGTGGCTGTCATCGAAGAAGGCGGCGTGACCACGACCGTGTAGGTGCGGGGTCCGAGGTTCGAGAAGCCGTAGGCGCCGCTGCCGTCGGTAGTGGTGGCGGGGCAGTCGAGTGAAGGCGTGCAGCCGGTGTATTGGAGCTCGACGGCAACGCCCGAGAGCGCGGGCTCACCGCCGTCCTGGACTCCGTCGCCGTTCTGGTCGTTCCAGATGTAGTCCCCGATCGAGCCTGCCCAGCGGTAGCCGAAGTCGCGATCGAGGTGGTCGCTTCCGCCGACTGCGGTGAGGGTTGCGCTGTGGTCGGTGGTGGGCGCCGTAGCGTCGTGGGTCTGGCTCGAATCGCTCGGCGGATTCGTCACCACGATCGTATAGTTGCCGGGGTCGACGTTCTCGAAGAGGTAGTTGCCGGTCGCGTCGGTGGTGTCGGTCGGGCAGTTGCCGCTCGGGGTGCACACGCCGTCGCGCAGCTCGACTACGATGCCCTCGAGGCCCGGCTCGGTGGCGTCCTGGATGCCGTCTCCGTCGCGGTCTTCCCAAACCCGATCTCCGATGGAGGCGAGGAGGGTCTCGGTCAGTCGGAGCTGGGCGCGGTTGAAGTACCCGTCGTTGGGCCCGCTACGGTCGCAGATCTGAAGGGTCCAGACGCCGTTGGCCTGCTGGCCGTTGAACGCGTTCAGGCTGTTCTGCGGACCGGCGATCCGATCGTAGTAGGGGGCCGCTGTGACGTCGTTGGTGGGGTTCTGCACCTGCGCGCCCGAAGCGCTGTCGAGCAGCACGTCGAAGTTGTCGGCGGCAGTGCCTCCGACGTTGCCGTCGATGACCTCGACCGACGTGCCGGTCGGGGAGACCAGGAACACATCCAGTGAACCGCGCCAGGTGTGGTCCAGGTTCACTCCCAGGTCCACGTCGCCGACGATGAAGCTCTCGGGCACCACGAAGGTCCGAGTCAGCGGTCCCGAGGGACAGGGGGATGCCGCGTAGCTGAGGGTTCCGCCAGCGGTCGCGCTGTAGGTGTGGAGCGTGCCCGCCGCAGGCGCGTGCAACACGATGTCGTCGACGGTGAACCCGTCGTTGTCGGTCAGGCTGATGTTGGTCGCTCCGTCCATCTGGCCGAAGCTGATCTGAAAGGTCGACGAGAAGTTCTGGCTGCCGGCCAGCAGCGCCGCGCTGACGTCGAGGTCGGTCACCTGGGTGAACGGAAGGCCGGCAGGGGGAGTAGTGAGGGTTGCAGTTCCTCCTTGGGCTCCGGTCCAGTCGTAGATCTCGAGCCAGGCACCGGTCTTCGAGCCGCGGACCTTGACGCGGTCGAAGGAGTCGACCTCGTCCTTGTGATGCATCCATGCGAAGTCGAGCAGCACCGTCTCCATCGCCGCATCGAAGTTGCTCAGGTCGAGGGTGACGACGAGCTGGTTCTGGGGCTCGGTACCCGCTCCGACCCGGTCCAGCGTGGCGCCCCTGGCGGAGCTGTTGTGGTAGGAGCCCGGAAATGCTGCCGTGCGCACCCGGCCCTCGTTGCCGGAGCCCACGTAGCTGGTCTGGAAGGTCACGCCGGAGGCGCCGTCGAGACGGAAGGGAGCGTTGGCGATGTTGGGCACGAGGGTGAGGGCGGGGGTACCCTCGAAGTCCTCGGTCCAGGGCAGCTCGATCGGCTCGTGCAGATAGAGATCGTCGAAGGTCTGGCCGTCGCAGCAGGTGATCGCGGAGGTACTGCTCTGCCCCTCCTGGCCGAGCCGGATCTGGAAGCTGGACGAGAATGCCTGGCCGGCGCCCACCAGGGCAGCCGTGACGTCTTGATCCTTGACGTCTTGCCAGGAGCCAGCCGCGGGGGGAGGCGTCATGAGGTCGTAGAGTAGGACCCAGGGGTCGGTGTTGGCGTCACCCCGCACCCAGACGCCGTCACCCGGCTCGTCCGCATCGCCGTGATGGATCCAGCTGAAGTCGAGGAAGACGGTGTCGGTCGAGACGTCGTATCCGCTCATGTCGAGCGTGATGATCGTCGAGTTCACCGAGGAGCCGACACTGTTGTCGTCCATCGTCATGCCGCGCGCACCGGTGCGGGCGTAGAGGTTCGTGCGCAAGCGTCCGCCCAGATTGTCCGTCTCGAACGTCACGCCAGTGAGCCCCGCCACCGTGTGGGTCGGGATGACGTTGCCCTGGTAGCTGGCCGCGGTCGCGCTCTCGAAACTCTCGATCCACGGCAGGGTCACTTGGCCGGCTGCCGGGCCCGCGGCGAGCGCCAGGCCGATCGCACAGATCGCCAGGGCGAGAGCCCCAGGCTTCCCCCAGAGGCCTGGGTGGGGGGACTCGGTCCGTCGCAAGTGCGGGCGAGTGTGGAGCGTGGGCACGGATTTCATTCGAGACTCCAGATCTGGGCAGATGAGCGCAGGCCTCCAAGAGTGGTACACCCATGGAGACGTAGATATTTATAGTCTCGAATAACTAATATTTCAACGTTTTAAGAGTATCGATTCCTCCGATAAATAGAGAAAGTGGACTTAAGTCGGCATGAACAAGGCGGAAACGCCCGGCCTGCCTTTCGAGGCTCCACAGCAGGAGTGACGCTGCCCGCGGCGTCTCCCGTGGAACAGCGGAATGGCTCCGCCGAGGCGAGCCCACGCCTCAGCGGAGCGAGAACGGCTTCCGAACGGCTCAGCCCTGAGGGATCGCGGCGGCCGCCTCGTCCTCGGCAGGCGTGCCCTGGATGGTGCCGCCACCCATCTGGAGCTCGAGTTTGCCGGTGGCCTCGTCGAAGGTGCCCGAGACCTCCATCGGGTCCTGTCCGGGGATCAGGGCCTTGGCGGTCACCTGATTTCCGTCCCAGACGACGTCCTGGATCGGCGCTGGCAGGACGAGGCTGCCCATCTGGACGTACCAGCCTCCCGAGGCGCCGTTCCTCGGCAGGTGGACCGCCGAGGGCTCGGGGGGTTGGCCCGGAGTGCGCTGGATGTCGAAGCGCCACACCTCACCGGGGAACTCCTCGGCGAGCTCGGCGAGCTTGCCGATCACCAGGCTGATCTCCTTGGGGCTCACTCCGTCCTTGACCACGTAGTCGACGAAACCGATCAACATCTCGTCGTTCGACTCGGGTCCCCAACGCACATCCTTGGCGGGATCGGGGTTGGCCGCGTTGCCGGTCGAGTTGTCCCAGTGCGCGACGACCTCGACCTTGGTTCCGGCTGGAATCCCGACCGGTTCGGCGAAGTCGTAGTTGAGCTGCCAGTTGAAGTCGTACCGACTGACGGAGAGGAGCTCCCGCTCGGTGCCGTCCGGGAAGTAGGCCGTGTACGTCATGTCCTTGCCGCGATAGTGCATGTGGGGAGTGAGAGAGAAGATCCGCACGTCTTGCGGGAAGACGTAAGAAGCCTTGGCTTCGTAGTTCGGATCGCCGGCCGGGATCTCGAAGCTGGCGTTGAGCACCCAGAGGTTGGTCAGCTCCTTCTCGATCTCTTCGGGCTCGGCGAAGTGGATCCCGATCTTGGTCTTGTCAGTGGTCGCTTCCCCGTAGGGGTGGTAGTGGAAATCGCCCAGCAGGCTTCGTCCGGCGGGAAGCAGGCGCGCGGTGCCCTCGGGAAACTCGTTGGGGGGAGCTCCCGCCGCCCAGCCCGACATCCAGGCGTCCTGGGCCTGACCGGCCTCGTCGGCGCGCCAGAGAATGAAGTGGTGCACCACCTTCGGGTCACCGGGGAGCAGCTCGACCGCTTTGATCCACTTGTCCTCGTCGAAGGTGGTCGGGATCGGGATCACCTTGAAGCGATCGGGGCCGTCGGCCGCGACATCGAAGCTGTCGAACTCGAATACGAAGTCGGGCTCGCCCAGCGCCCACTCGCCCTCACGGGCGGGCACCTCGTGCTTCGGCTCGTCGCCTTCGCCGCGCGGCGCTCCGGCTGCCACCCACCGTTCGATGGTCTCGATGTCGTGATCGGCCAGGCTGACGTCGTTGGCGAACGGTCCGTAGCCGGGGTCGGCATCCCAGGGAGGCATGTCTCGGGCCTTGACGGCTTTCGCGATGGACTTGGCCCAGGGGCGAACCTCGTCGTAGGAGCGCAGCGGCATGGGGCCGGCCTCGCCGGGCTGGTGGCAGCGGGCACAGTTCTCGTGAAGGATCGGTGCCACGTTGTCGACGAACGTCGGCTGGTCGACGGCGGCGGTGCCGGCGGCGAGAACGGGCGCGCCGATGACGAGGACGACTGCGGTGAGGAGCAGGACTCTATGGCTCTGGAGCTGCATTTGCGATCTCCTGTTCGTCCCCGAGGGGCGACGGTGATACCGATCTGCGAAGGGGGTGTCGGTGACCTATTCTAGAACCTACGCAAAAAACCCCGGCGTTGTTGCACTCGGGGCGCTCGCGAAGCGCCCCGCCGGTCCGGATCTCCCGGGTCGCCGTCAGATCCGTTCGAGGACGATGGCGGGGGCCATGCCACCGCCCGCGCACATGGTCACCAGCCCGGTGGTGAGATCCTGGCGCTCCAACTCGTCGAGCACGGTGCCGATGAGGATCGACCCGGTGGCGGCGATGGGGTGGCCGAGGGCGATCGAGCCGCCGTTGACGTTGCACTTCTCGGGATCGGCTTCGAGATCGCGCATGAACTTGAATGCGACGACGGCGAACGCCTCGTTGATCTCGATCAGGTCGATGTCGTCGAGCGTCATGCCCGCCTTGGCCAGAACCTTCCTCGCCGCGGGGCCGGGCTCGTTGAGCATCAGCGTCGGACTGCCGGCCATGTTGGCCATCGCCTTGACGCGGGCTCGCGGCGTCCATCCCTGGGCCTTGGCGTACTCGGGTGACGCCAGGAGCAGGCAGGCCGAGCCATCGACCACACCCGAGGAGTTGCCGGCATGATGAACGTGGTTGATCTCGATGTCGGGATAGTTGCGGCGCACCAACTGGTCGAACGTCTCGCCGGTGTCGTCGATCGGCGCGTCCATGAACTTCGCGAATGCGGGGTTGAGGCTCGCCAGGCCTTCCAGCGTGGTGTCGGGCCTGGGGTACTCGTCGTGATCGAGCGCGACGCTGCCGTCGTCGTTGTAGACGGGAACCACGCTTCGGTCGAAGCGGCCCTCCTCCATGGCGACCTTGGCGCGCTGCTGACTGAGATAGCCGACCTGGTTGACATCGTCCTGACTGATGCCTTCGAGGGTCGCGATCACGTCGGCACAGATCCCCTGGTGCCACTGGGGATGAAGATCGCGCAGGTGGAGGTTGCCGCAGTCCATCAGGCCGCCACCCAGCGTGGCGGTGTAGGACATCATCTCGACGCCACCGGCCACGACACAGTCCTCCATGCCGCACATGATCGAAGCGGCGCCCATGTTCACCGAAGTGATGCCGGAGCCGCAGAAGCGATCGAGCGTCACGCCTGCCGCCCTGGTGCTCCATCCGGCGTCGAGCGCGGCCATGCGTCCGATGCAGGCTCCCTGCTTGCCGCTCTGCGAGGAGCAGCCCCAGATGACGTCGTCGACCTCTGCGGTGTCGAGATCGTTGCGCTTCTGAACCGCCTCGAGAACCGTGGCGGCGAGGCGCTGAGGGTGGAGGTGAGCGAGCGAGCCCTTGCCTTGCTTGCCGATGCCGCGGGGGGTTCTGACTGCGTCGATGATCCAGGCTTCTGTATTCATGCTCATCTCCAGAGATGGGTTCGCGTATCTGTGGCGACACTCTACCTCCCAGAGGCAGTGAACTACACTGCGCCCAGATGAGACACTTCGCCCTCCTCTTCGTCCTGTGCGCGGCAGTGGCTCGACTGAGCTCCGGGGCCGACGACCCCCTCGCGGCCCGCGAGCAGTGGCCGCAGTGGCGTGGGCCTCTGTCGACGGGAGTCGCCCCTCTCGCGGATCCCCCCGTGGAGTGGTCAGAGACTCGCAATGTCCAATGGAAGACCGTGCTCCCGGGAATGGGACACTCGAGCCCCATCGTGTGGGGCGATCGAGTGTACGTGACCTCTGCCGTGCCCGTGGGCGAGAAGTTCGAGCCGCGCTACGACTCGGCGCCCGGGGCTCACGACAGCGTGCCGGTCTCCCAGGAGCACGAGTTCGTGGTGCTGGCTCTCGACCGAGATGACGGAAGCGTCGTGTGGCGCCGCACGGTTCGCCGGTCCATCCCCCACGAGGGAGGGCACGTCACGGCGAGCCTGGCCTCGAACTCACCGGTCACGGACGGTGAGTCGATCTTCGCCTTTTTCGGATCCCGCGGGCTGTTCGCTCTCGACTGGAAGGGCGCGGTGAGATGGCAGCGCGACTTCGGCGAGATGCTCACCAAGCACGCCCATGGGGAGGGGGCCTCTCCGGTGCTGTGGGGCGACACGCTGGTGGTGAACTGGGATCATCGCGGGGAGTCGTTCGTGGTGGCCCTGGACAAACGGACCGGTGAGGAGAAGTGGCGGGTGGCGCGCGACGAAGTCACCTCGTGGGCCACCCCCGTGGTCGTGGAGGTCGATGGTCTCCCGCAAGTCGTGGTCAGCGGGACCGAGCGCATCCGCGGCTACGACCTGGCCAGCGGCGAGGTGATCTGGGAGTGCGGCGGGTTGTCGGCCAACGTCGTCGCCTCTCCGGTCGCAGGAGACGGGTTGTTGTTCGCGGCGAGCTCCTATGACACGCGGGCCCTTCTGGCGATCCGCCTCCAGGGGGCGAAGGGTGATCTCACCGGCACCGACGCAGTGGTCTGGAGTCGAACCCGGGGCACGCCCTACGTGCCCTCTCCACTGCTCTACGACGGCGCCCTCTTCTTCCTGCGCCACTACCAGCCCATTCTCACGCGCGTCGAGGCTGCGACGGGAGCGGAACGACCCGGGCCGATTCGGCTCGACGGTCTGAGGGATATCTACGCCTCACCCGTGGCTGCGGCCGGCCGGGTGTACGTCACCGATCGACACGGCGCGACCCTGGTGATGTCGTCCGACGATCCGCCTCGTCTCCTCGCGGTCAATCGACTCGACGACCACTTCAACGCCTCTGCCGCGTTGATCGGTGGGGAGATTCTGTTGCGCGGAGAGAAGGCGCTCTACTCGATTCGGGAACCCTCGAGAGAGGAGTCAGAACCACTCCCATAGCCGCGCGCCGCTGTCTCGGTGCGCTCCATTGGGAAAGAAGCCAGGTTCTCCGCCCCAGGAGGGCTCGGGGTGGTGCTTCAGCATCTTGATCCTTCCCGTCGCATTCAGGCGAAGCTCGAACACGTTGAGCCCGGCGTCCGCGATGCGAATCGCACCCGGAGTCTGAACGGCGCCATTGGAGAGGAAGAGGAGGATCGGCTTTCCGCTGCCACCGTTTTCGAGGCCGTCTACCGCGTCCTCGTTGCCGGGCCCTCTCAGGAAGATGGGCAGGTCGCGCGGCAGCGCGTGGCGGCCGACCTCGTAGTCGACGGTGCGGAAGGTGGCTGCAGGATCCGGGTTGAACTCGATGGCTTCGTCTCCATCCACGTTCGCGAAGCCGAAGAGCTCCCTGCTCTCGACATCGACTTCGATCGCCACGGCAACGCCCATCTTCACCGCCTCCCGCTGCGCTGCGCGCAGGAAGAAGGTGGCTTCGTTGAGCTCACCGATCAACTCAGCCCTTCTCTTCATCTTGGTGAAGGCCGGAAAGGCGACCGAGACGGCGATCACGATGATCGAACCTACGATCATCATCTCGATCAGGGTGAATCCCCGTTGAGCCAGGGGTCTCCGAGTCCGCGATGCATTCATTCTTTGCTCCCTCCCACGGGGGCACCAGGTCTCGCTCCACGCGGATCAGAGTCGAGGACCGCACGGATGGTCGGGTCCTCGCTTTCGCCGGCGAGCCGTCAGCAGAAGTCTCTACAGATAGCAGTATGCGGATGTAGCAGGATCCGTGCCCGGCTCTTGGAACTCGGTTCTCCACGGAAGGAGTGATTCCACCGTGCGCTCTGAGACACCTGGGATCCTGGCGGCCGTACCGCCGACCCTGCGGTTGCCCGGAGTGGTACAGGACGAGTCGGCTCGCCCGGCGGGTGAGCCCTCGGGCCTCCCAACGCCTGCGACCACGGCTCGGGGCCAGGATCAGCTGATGGCGACGATCTTGCCGGTGACCTTGCGGTCGATCATGTCGCGCAGCGCCTGCGGTACCTCGTCGAGCGAATAACGCTTGGCGATGTAGGGGTGCAGCCGGTCGGCTGCCGCCAGCTCGTCGAGCTCACGCTGGGACGCATCGAAGATGTCGGGCTCCTTGACTCGCGAGGCACCCCAGAACACCCCCCGTACATCGCAGCCCTTGAGCAGAGTGAGGTTGAGCGGAATGCTGGGGATCCCGGCGGTGAAGCCGATCACCAGGAAGCGCCCGCGCCAGGCGGTCGCTCGAAGCGCCGCCTCGGCTCGTTCGCCACCGACGGCGTCGTACACCACGTCGACTCCGTTGCCGCCGGTCAGCTCCTTGGCCCGGGTCTTGAGATCTTCGTCGGCGTAGTTGATCGTTTCGTCGGCACCGCGCTCGCGGCACAGGGCGAGCTTCTCGTCGGTGGAGGCGGCTGCGATCACCCTCGCTCCCATGATCTTGCCGAGCTCGATCGCGGCCAGTCCCACGCTTCCGGCAGCACCGAGCACCAGGAGCGTCTCACCGGCCTTCAGGTCGCCCCGGTACTTCAGTCCGTAGTAGCCGGTGCCGTAGGCGTACCCCATGCCGGTCGCTTCGGCGTAGTCGAGCCCTTTCGGAAGAGCGCGCAGCTGGGACGCATCAATCAGAAGCCGCTCGGCGAAGCCGCCGGTGCCGCCTCCTCCGAGCACGTCGTCGCCCACCGAAAACTTCGAGACTCCCGGGCCGACTGCGCTCACCTGGCCTGCGACTTCGCCGCCGAGAGTGAACGGAGGCTCGGCTTTGAACTGATATCGATTTTCGATGATCAACGTATCGGGAAAGGTGATCGCCGCTGCCCGCATGTCCACGACGACCTGGCCCTCGCCGGGGGTGGGATCGTCCACGGTCTCGACGACCAGTTTCTCTGGGGGACCGAATTCCTTGCAGACAACTGCCTTCACGGAGCACCTCGCGCTTCTTCGTTTCGATGAGCTCGACTTCGATGGGCGAAGGCAAGGATACCGAAAGACAGCGTGCTGGGATTCAGCTCGCCTCGGCCGTGCGCCCCACGATGTCGAGCGCGACGGCCTCCGCGACCTTGATGCCGTCGATCCCGCTCGAGAAGATCCCGCCGGCGTACCCCGCTCCTTCACCGGCCGGATAGAGGCCCGCGGTACCGAGGCTCTGGAAGTCGTCGCCGCGCACGATGCGCAGTGGGGACGAGGTGCGAGTTTCGACGCCGGTCATCAGCGCGTCGGGCATGGTGAAGCCGCGGATCTGCTTCTCGAAGGCGGGGAGCGCTTCGCGAATCGCCTCCCACACGTAGTCGGGAAGGCAGGTGGTGAGATCCCCCAGCCTGACGCCGGGGGTGTAGGAGGGGAGCACGGCGCCGAGCTCGGTCGAGGCATGTCCGGCCAGAAAGTCGCCGACCCGCTGCGCAGGTGCGTCATAGTTCGATCCCCCGGCGAGAAAGGCCTGCTCTTCCCAGTAGCGCTGGAGCTCGATGCCGGCGAGCGGCCCGTCGGGATAGTCCTGCTCGGGAGTGATTGCGACCACGATGCCGCTGTTGGCGTTGCGCTCGCTGCGGTCGTACTGGCTCATCCCGTTGGTGACGACACGCCCCTCCTCCGAGGCGGCCGCGACTACGGTGCCGCCAGGGCACATGCAGAAACTGTACACATCGCGGCCGTTCTTCGCGTGATAGACCAGCCGGTAGTCGGCCGCTCCGAGGGCCGGGTGTCCGGCGAACTTGCCGAAGCGACACCGGTCGATCATCGACTGTGGATGTTCGATCCGCACTCCGATCGAGAAGGGCTTCGGGATGATCTGCACTCCGCGCTCGTGGAGCTTGTAGAAGGTGTCGCGGGCGCTGTGGCCGACCGCCAGCACCACACGCTCGGCGTCGAGCTCGGTGCCGTCGCTCAGCGTCAGTCCGCGCAAGCGACCGTCTTCGATCTCGAAGTCGTCGACACGGGTTTCGAAGTGGATCTCGCCCCCGAGGCCGAGGATCTTGGCGCGCATCTGCTCGACCATCTTGACCAGCTTGAAGGTGCCGATGTGGGGTCGAGCGTCGGTGAGGATCTCCTCCGGGGCCCCCGCCTCGACGAACTCGGTGAGCACGCGGCGGCCCCGGAAGCCGGGGTCCTTCACCTGACTGTAGAGCTTGCCGTCGGAGAAGGTGCCGGCACCGCCCTCGCCGAACTGGACGTTCGACTCGGGATCGAGCTTGCGTTGGCGCCAGAAACCGAAGGTGTCCGTGGTGCGCTCCCGCACTGCCTTCCCGCGCTCGAGCAGGATCGGACGAAATCCCATCTGCGCCAGGGTGAGGCCGGCGAAGAGACCGCACGGGCCCATGCCGACGACCACGGGGCGAGACTCGATCGAACCAGGGGCCCGTGTGACCAGGTGATAGGTGGTGTCGGGAGTGGTGCAGATCTGTTGGTCGTTCTCGAAGCGTGCGAGCAGCTCGCCTTCGCGCGGGACCTCGACATCGACCACGTAGACCAGCTTGATCGACCGGCGCTGGCGAGCATCGTGGCTCCGTTTGGCCACGGAATGGGTACCCAGCTCGGTGGCTTCGACTCCCAGGCGTTTCGCGATCGCCGAGCGCAGATCGTCCTCGCTGTGATCGAGGGGCAGGGCGAGGGAGGAAATGCGGATCATGGCGGTCGTTGTCTCACAGGGAGAAGAAGATGGCAGGACGCCACCAGTCTACCTAGCGGCTCGGGTAGCGGGGTCATCGCCGCTTCACGTCGGCCCGGCGTCGAGCGGCCGCCACGTTGGGCGGCGCTCCGCGAGGCTCGAATCAAAGCGTCCGGGACTACGCTCGGACTCCGAGATCGGAGTGTCCGGGCGATCAGTGGCTCCGACCCAAGGCTATGGATGCCTCGAGGTGTGGTCAGAACTGAAAGTAGATGAAGGCGGGGGTGCCGAGCGTGCAGCCCCAGTACAGAAGCAGAAGAGAAGCATAGACACCTCCCTGGACGAGGTCGGGAGCTGCGCCGAGACGCGTCCTCAGCTGCTCGACCCATCGAGTAGGTGAAATGTGCAGGATTGCCGCCACTGAAAGCACGACGTAGAAGACCGGACTCAGAACTCTCGAGAAGGACAGCTCCGCTAGACCGGTCGAATAGGCCCAGAACGTGGCCAGCGAGTCCACTCGGAAGAAGAGCCAGCCGAACAGAACGAGGTGAAAGCAAGCCAACCGCTGCACCCATGGAGACTTGGTCAACAGCAGGCGTCCGCCCATGGCGTGGGCCGCCAGCAACAGCACTCCATGGTAGAAGCCCCAGATCACGAAATTGATGGCGGCGCCGTGCCAAAGTCCCCCCAGCAGCATGGTGATCAGGAGGTTGGCGTAGGTACGTCGCTCTCCGCGGCGATTGCCTCCCAGCGGAATATAGAGATAGTCCCGCAGCCAGGTGGACAGTGAGATGTGCCACCGGGTCCAGAATTCTCGGATCCCCAATGCCATATAGGGCCGATTGAAGTTCTGTGGCAGCCCGAATCCGAGCATTCGAGCGGCTCCGATAGCGATGTCGCTGTACCCAGAGAAATCGTTGTAGATCTGAAAAGCGTAGCCGGCCAGCGCAAAGTAGAGATCCCAGCTCGAGAATGCCCCGGGGTTGGCAAAGACATCGTCGACCGCCAGGGCGGCGAGCAGGTCGGCCAACACGATCTTCTTGAAGAGCCCCTGGAACACCAGAGTCATGCCGGAATTGAATTCCTCGCGACGAATTCTGGGTGGGCGATGCAGTTGGGGTAGAAACTCACTGGCCCTGACGATCGGACCTGCGACCAGTTGAGGGAAGAACGAGACGAACACCGCGAACTTGATGAAGTCCTTCTCGCAGGGGATCTTCCGCCGGTAGAGGTCGATGGTGTAGCTCATCGTCTGAAACGTGTAGAACGAGATTCCCACCGGCAGGAGGACATTCAGATGGCGTGACGCGACCTCGAATCCGAAGAGACGGGTCGTCTCCTCCCATACCTCCATGAAGAAGTTGAAATACTTGAAGACCGCCAGCATGCCGAGGTTCGCCACCAGACTGACAATCAGGAGCAGTCGTCGTGCTCCCGGTCGATCTTCGCGGTGTAGACGTAGCCCGACGAAGTAGTCGATGAGAGTCGAGAACGCGATCAGTCCTGCGTACTTCCAGTTCCAGGACATATAGAAGTAGTAGCTCGCGGCCAGCAGGAACAGGTCGCGGGATCGAGCTCGGCGGTGGATCAAGAGATAGATCGCCACCACCGTGGGCAGGAAGATCAGAAAGCTGGGGGAGTTGAAGTTCAATTCACGGACTCGCTAGGCAGTTCGCTGCTGGAAGCCAGAGTCTCGAAGAGTTGCTCGGCCACAACTCGGCCGACTTCGGCATGTCCGGTGGGAGTGAAGTGCACCGGATCGCGAAAGAGTCTGGGTCTTCCGCCGATCTCTTCTCCCAGAGTGAGCAACTGGAGCTCATCGTCACCAGCGATGAGATGTAGCCGGCGATTGAACCGGGCGATGGAGTCGACCCATCCCTCCACGGACACGCTCGAATCGAATCTCAATCTCACTAGAAGGTACTGAGTGGGCATCTCCTCGACGCTGCCTTCTTCGTGGCTGATGGCGATCGTGCTGATCACAGGCGTCGCACCCATCTTCCTGGCCACCGACACGAAACGCTCCACCGCGGATCCAAAATCGTCGATCACGTTCTCGTCCAGCCGTTCCGGAAGCTGCTTCTCCGCCGCCAGCCGGCTCGTGACGTTGGTCTTCAGCAAGGTGTAGGTCGTCAGCTCTTCGACGATGCGGGTCAGCCAGCTTCGCTTCGGCTGACCTGTAGTCGGCATGTTCGCTCCCTCGACACGCGTGGCCTCGGGACCGGAGGCTGCGGACTCAGCGCCGCTGCCGTTGAGCGTGCCCGACTCCATTTGATAGAGCACCACGATGTCGGGCTTCCATACGGGTGCACCACGTTCCAGGTCGTCCAGGTTGGTGGCGATGGTTCTGCCAGCACGGCCGGCATTGAGCACCTGCGTCGGGATTCCCCGCTCATTGAGAAGCCGCTCGAGCACAGAGGGGAAGACCACATCAGGAGGCAGTCGCAGGTCTTCGGCTTGCGACGCGGACGCGATCCAGATTCGTACGGTGCCCGCTGGCTTGTTGGGATCGACAACCTTGCTGCGAAAGGGAAAATCGTCGGTCGGTCCCCAGCGAGTCTCGTCTCCGTTCGCTTGATCGGTGGCCACTGGCACTCTCATGCCGAAGAAGAGGGTGTCGTACCCACGAAGGTAGGCCCGGGTCTCGAGTCCGACCTCGATGGCCAACAAGAGCAATGCGGAGAGTGCAATCGGTCGCAGCAGGCTCAGCGAGTTGGTGCGGTCGGGGTCCCTGGACATAGTGGCGCTTCCTGCCTCCCGAGCTGGAAAGCGGGTTCTATCACAACTGCTCAAGGGGTAGACGGTCGCCGACCTCGAGACCGCACGGTGGCGATGTCGTGATCGTCTTCGTCGCCGCCGTGGTTGTCGAGGACGTCGTCGACCACGGTGTCGGAGCTCCAATTCCCCTGCTCGAGCTCGGGTGTCGAGTCGCGGTCGGCCAGGTCGTCTCGATAGATCTCGGCGTGGTTGTCGATCGAGCCTCGCGGACTTTCGCCAACCGTCAAGGTCACCGGCAGTGTAATGGTGTCGCCGGCGGCGAGCGTGCCGCTGATCGTGGCCAGACCGTCGCGAGGTCCGAACGAGATCCAGGCGTAGGGCAGGGACGCGTAGCCGCCGGTGGTGCCGGGCGGGTTCTTGGCCGGGTCGAAGGCCAGCCAGGAGCCCGGGGTCACGAAGTCGATGATCTGGAGATCGCCGGCGGGCTGGTTGCCCTGGTTGACCAGCTGGATGGTGAAGGTCACGTCGTCGCCCGGCTCGACCGCAGTACGGGTCGTCGTGGTCAGCCGCAGCGCCAGATCGGCGGAGGACATCGGCGGCGTGAAGCCGAAGTCGACGCTCTGATTGTTGCGCCCCGGGCCGGACGTCTGCACCGGGGCCTGCACGATTCCCGTCAGCACAGCACCGTCGGAGTCACGGGTGTCGGTACCGCCGACCCCGGACAGGGTCGGCGCCTGATGGGCGAGCGGACCCCGGGGCTCGAAGTTGCTCGCTGCGATGGCCACGATGTAGAACTCGTCGTAGCCAACTCCGTGGCCCTCTCGCGAGAACGAATAGAGGCCGTCTTCATCGGTAGTGGTCGTGGCGACCGCAACGCTCGGGTCGCCCTCGGCCCCGTCGAGCTCGCCGTTACGGTTGGCGTCGGCGTAGAGCGTCAGCGCGACCCCGAAGATCCCGCTTTCCGCCGGATCCTGGAGGCCGTTTCCATTGCTGTCGAGCCAGACCCGGTTGCCGATCTCCATCGGGGCCGGCGGACAGACCGGCTCGATGTCGCCCCAGTTGGACGCCTGCTTGAATTCTGACGCCATGAAGCTCAGCGTGCCCGACAGGAGCACGGCCCGCTCGTGAGCGCCGTCGTCCTGGCTCAGGAAGCTGACGCCCGAGGTGTTCTCGTAGTGGATATTGCCTGTGCCCGTCGCGGCGAGCTCGACGAAACCGGGCAGGGCGGCCAGCGTTCCCGAGGCGAAGGCGCCCTCGGCGCCGTAGTGGTAGAAGAATCGTGGTGCGTCGGCGCCGAAGGGTGGATCGAACCGCGTCTCGCCGCGACCGGTGCCGGGGACCAGGTCGGCGCAGAATCCGGTGCCTGGCACCTCCTGCGTCCAGGCATCGGCCTCGGCCGAGGTCTCGCAGAAGCGAATCAGCGTGCCCTGGTTGGCGGACGGGGCAGAGCGCCAGATGTCGGACAACCGGTTTCGTACACCGATGATCAGGTCGTCCCGGCCGTCGGTTCTCAGATCGAACTCGATGTCGACCAGCCAGGGCTGATTGCGGTGACAGCGGTCCGAGCGTCTCGCCGTGCATCCCGACGGGTAGTCCCAGTACCAGCCGTCTTCGTCGAAGAAGTAGTGATCGGTCTGTTCGCCCCAGTCGACGTTCTGGGACACGACGTAGCCGGTGGAGGACCCGGTGAACCGCCAGGAACCGGGGACGAGCGGATCCCAGCTCGCCCCAAAGAGCCAGTCGTAGCGCTCGAAGGCGAGATCGACGGCGAGCACCTGGGTGTAGCTCTCGCTGCCCGGGGGCACGGTGGGGTCGAACGAGAAGACGAAGCCGTGGGGCCCCTCGCGATCGCTCCCCGTGTCGGTGCAGGTGACGCCGACGTAGAGCTTCTCTTCGTGATAGCCGAGTGCGAACGGGGCGCGGTCGCGGCTGAAGCCGTCGGGGTTCGCGGCGCATTCCGACGGCACGGGTGCGGGATAGAGGCGGACGTTCGCGGTGTCGGGATCGCCGCTCGACAGCAGCGGAATCGCCACGATCTGCTGAGTCGCCAGGTTGAGGGTGAACAGAGTCGTGAAGTCGTCGTCCATCTCGAGATCGCCGAGGCCCATGAAGCCGACGTCGTTGACGCACTGGACCGGTCCGGGCGTGTACGCGCTGCTCGTGAACTCCTGCAGATCGAGGAACGGGGAGGGCGAGGGGTCGTAGTTGCAGACTTCGCCCTGCTCGACCGTCAGATCGAGTGGCGGCGCCGCCAGATCGAGCCACAGTGTCGAGTCGCGGTAGATCGCGCCGTAGCCGGCGTCGCCCACCGGTGCGGAGTTCCGGTAGAACGCCCCGCTGTAGACCACCTCCCGGCGAGCGTCGGCCGCCAGGCCGAAGACGTTGCCGGTCATACCCCAGCCGGCGATCATCGTCGGCTCGCCGCTCGGCGGCATGAACTCCTCGTCGGCGACGTGGGCGGCCCACGTGAAGCCCGGGGAGATCTCGGCGAAGCCGGTCTTGGCCACGTAGGGGCCACCTTCGGTCCACGGCAGCTCGAGGAGTGTACCCATCGGGCCCATGCCGCCCTCTGCGACGGTGCGTCCGACGAAGCCGGACAAGGCCAGGGCTGGGGTCTCGGAGCAGTGGTCCCCGGGGTTGCCGACCGTGAAGTCGACAGCGCAGCTGCCGAGGGTGGTGGCCACCACGGAGCTGCCGTTGTTCCTGCCGGCTGGCCCGGAGGCCATGTGACTCGGCCACCCGCTGAACTCGACGATCACCGGCGTGCCCGCGAGGCCGCCGCTCGGGGTGAGGCGCCAGTGACCTTCGGAATCGGTCGTGGTGGTGCCGAGCAACGCGCCGCCGTCACCGTAGACGGCCACCGTGACGCCGGGCTGGCCCGTCTCGGCGCGGCGCAGAGGCAGCCGATCCTTGCCCACCCACGAATAGGGGTTGTCGCCGGTGAAGTCCTCGATCCGCGGCGCCTGGCTCTCGACACTTCCGTTGCTGCCCGAGAACGAGCTCTGCAGCGGGCTGTTGGCGAACGTCATGTGCAGCGAGCCGTCAGCGTCCCCGTTCATCTCGACCTCGCGGTAGACCGTGCCTCCGACCTCGGTCGTCGAGCACTGTCCCGGTCGGGTGCGGAAGCCGGCCGCGATATCGGGGCGATCGGTGCCGAGGGTCAGCACCGCACGATGGGTGACGGGATCGATGTCGGAGCCGTTGCCGGTGCCGACGCGCTGAACCGTACCTGCCCAGACCTCGCCCTGGCTCGTTGGGTCAGGCGTGAACGCGACGCAGTGTGTGCCCTTGGACAGAGAGGTGATCCGGTAGTCGCCCGAGCCGCCGCTGGTGGCTGTGGCCACGAGTGTGCCCGAGCAGTCTTCGTTGGGGAAGACCTCCACTCGCGCGCCGGACAGGCCCGGCTCGCCAGCCTCCTGCAGGCCGTCGCCGTCGAGATCGTTCCACACCAGACCGCCGATCGAGTAGCTCGGCTCTGTGACGACATCTGGGGCGACATCGACGAGATAGTCCTCGACTTCGCCGTCGGGAGCGGTGCCGTCCGGTCCGAGGCCGCCGCTCGAGGAACAGCGGAAACGAGCGTAGCGCGCGCCGGCGGATCCCGGCGGAGGTACGACCGGCAACAGGTTGAGCTCGGAGCTGCTGGCCGTGAAGTCCTTGGCGATCTCTTCACCGGAATCGAGAAAGGAGCCGTTGCCGTTCCAATCGATCCAGGCGTTGATCCGACAGTCGTTGCCGGCCGTGATGACCGTGATCTTCGAGAGTCTGCCCTCGACCATCGGCTCGAACAGCACGCCGTCTTCGTCGTCGCCGTCCTTCTCGCAGCCACCGCCAGAGTGCAGGGTCGTCTTGCCCTGGGGGGACAGGTCGTCGCCGTCAGCCTGTGCATTGGCCCCGGCGTCGCCATCGTCGTCCACGCACCAACCCAGGTGGCGGCTGCCGACCACGATGTGTGACGCGCCTCCGTCCGAGGCCAGCGTGCGGTAGTTGCCGGCACCGATTCCCGGACCCGTATCCGGCAAGTCACCGTAGTCGATGCCCGGCGCCGAGTTGCCGGGGTCCGCAAAGTCGGCCTGCTGGCCCCGGACCGCTGGCGGGGATCCAGTGACAACGCCCACCAACAGGGCGAGGAGCAACCCCAGCCAGGCGCTGGCCGCCCCCGCGGCTGCCTGGCTTCGGCCAGGGGGAGTCGGCAGGACGAGCCTCGTCGACAGATACGTGAGTGCGCGGCGCCTCGGCGGAACAGAAGGCTTCATCGGAGCACAGGCTTCTGGGAGAACAGGCTTCAGGAAGAAGAGGGCCTCTAGGGTGGCCAGAACAGGATCAGTTCTCGGCCCTCCGGCGGATGCTCGAGGTAGAGGCGGCCAGGGCGCGTCCCTGGCGTCGCGACTTCGAGACGGTCCACCAACGTCTCGCGAGCCTCGGCCACGGTCCCCGACGGAGACGGCGCAGAGGAGGGCGGTACGGTGAAGCGCACACGCGAGTCGATGGCCGAAGCGAAGCTCCCGTCCCGGCGTGGCCAGCGCCACTGAGATCGCGGCCCGAGTTGGCGACGTACGACCACGGTACCGGCAGCGGCCTCGAGGTTCGGCAAACGCACCCCGACACCGTAGGTGGGAGCTCCACTGTCGAGCAGCAGTCGGGCCCGGCCGTCGTTGTTGCTCAGCAGCACATCGTCGTCGCCGTCCCCGTCGAGGTCACCCATGGCCATGCCGCGCCCGGTCTCGGGGAGAGCCAGAGCCTCACCGGCGCGTGCGGTCGCCTCCTCGAAGCGTCCGTTACCGAGGTTGCGGAACAGCTGATCGGGCTGGTGGAAGGGACGGTGCACCATGGCGCGCGCCAACGGCTCGAGCGCGCGGACGTCGCCGTTGGCGACCAGCAGGTCGAGGAAACCGTCCTCGTCCCAATCCAGCCACGCGACGCCGAAGCCGGTGACGAGGCGGCTCGGCGGCGCGAGGCTCGAGAAGCGGGTTCGATCCTCGTAGTTGCCCTCGCTCGCGACGTAGAGTGTGTTGGTCTCGCCGCGGATGTGGGTCAAGAAGATGTCGAGGTCGCCGTCGTTGTCGAGGTCGGCTGGGGCGATCCCCATGCTGGCCTCGGGTGCTCCGTTCTCGTTGAGAGCAACTCCGCGCCACAACCCCTCGTCGACGAATCTGCCGTTGCCCTGGTTGGCCCAGAGGAAGTTCTCCTGGTGATCGTTGGCCACGATCAAGTCGGGATCGCCGTCCCCGTCGACGTCCAGCGCGGCGGCCGAGAGGCCGGCGCCCAGAGAGCCCGTGATGCCGGCTGCGGCCGATACGTCTTCGAAGCGGCCGTCACCGAGATTGTGGTAGAGGCGGTCGGCGACCTTGGTGAACGGCACCGGCCCGCAGTACTCGGACTTGCCCATCATGTTCGTGCAGGCCGGGGCATCGTCGAGATCGTACTCGAGGAAGTTGACCACGTAGAGATCGAGGCGACCGTCGCCGTCATAGTCGAAGAAGCTGGCACTCGAGCTCCAGTCGGCTCCTGCGGTGCCGGAGCGCTCGGTCCAGTTCTCGAAGGTTCCGTCGCCCTTGTTGTGCCAGAGTTGATTGGCGCCGAAGTTGGCGACGTAGAGATCGAGCGCTCCGTCGTCGTCGATGTCGGCCACCGCCACGCCGACCCCGTAGCCGCTCGCTTCCAGCCCGCTCTTCTGGGTCACGTCGACGAAGAGGGGGGCGCCGTTCGGGGCCCGGTCTTGACGCCAGAGTCGATCGGTCTTCGTTGCGGCGGGTGCAGCGGGGTCGAGCGAGCCGCTCTGGACGAGGTACAAGTCGAGATCGCCGTCGCCGTCGTAGTCCAGCACCGCGCATCCCGCACCGATGATCTCGGGGAAGTGGCGCCGACCCTGGTCACCGACCCGATGGTGAAAGTCCAGACCGAGGCGATCGGTTGCGTCGACGAACGGCGCCTCCGGCCCGGTGCGCGACTCGCTGTCCCCCGTACCGGCTGCGGACGCCTGTGCCGAGAGCACCGCACACAGAACCCAGATCGGTGACCGGAGCGGAGAAGCGGCGCGAGGCGTCACTGGGGATCCTCGTGGTGGGTGGTCGGGGAGAGCACGAATCCGGTAAATAGCCGAATTCTCGTTTATCTATAGCGGACTCTCGACTGGCATGCAAGGGGGGCCGTCGGTGTTACGGGCTTTTCCTGACCGGCTTCCAACGCGGGGCTGTCGTGCTGTCGACCGGCCGTCGACCTGGGAAGGCCGAAGGGAGATCGGTCGGGGATGGCTCGCCGCGCTGAGAATCCCTCCCGGAGCCGTCGGAGGCGTACGAGGGTGTCTATACTTCCGCGACCGACCCGAACAGCCGGAGCGAGGAATCGGAAGCCACGGTGATGGACGTCCCACCCCTGGAGTCGGGCTGCCCCTGGTCCACACTGAGCGAGCTCGCGCGACCCGACATCAAGTGGTGCGAGGCGCCGCGGTGCAGCTGGATCGTCGAACCCGCCAACACCTGGTCGAACCTGTTCTTCCTGGGGGTGGCCGCGGTGCTCTGGCACTGGTCGCGCAAGCGGACCGCTTCCGATCCGTTGCGCTGGTTCGCTCCGAGTGCACTTCTCGTCGGAGCGTTCTCCTTCCTCTACCACGCGTCCTACACCTTCTTCTTCCAGGTGTTCGACTTCGTCGGCATGTTCCTCGTTCTCGGGCTCGCTCTGGGCATCAACCTCGAGAGACTGCAGGTGGCCCGTGCGGCTTCGGTAGTCCCCGCCGTCGCGCTCGCAGGCGTGGCTCTCCTTGCGCTCCTTCGTTGGCAGGGAATCAACATCCAGCCGATCGTGGGGTTGCTGCTCCTCACCGTCGTGCTCAGTGAGGTCGCCTGCCACCAGCGCCTTTCCGGCCGTGTGCGGTACGGACGATATGTGACCGCGCTCGCGCTTCTCGCCTTCGCCGCCGTCTTCTCGTTCCTGGACGTGACCCGGACCTTGTGCCGACCGGACAATCACTGGCTCCAGGGTCACGCCCTCTGGCATCTCTTCGCGGCCCTCTCCATGCTGCCGCTCTATCGCTTCTACGAGTCCGCACGCGGCTGAGCTCCTCGACGAGTCTCCGCCGTAGCGAGAGGTCTCGCAAGAGCACTGCGGCGGAGCTCAAGCCAGGTGACGTGCGACGACGAAGCGGCGCTTGCGCTCGTGGACCTCTTCGTCGGCGAGGTGCCCAGCCTGCTTCGTCGTCCCGCCGGATGCGAGCTCCAGGGTCGCTGTTCGATCGCCGGAGAGCGATGTCGTCACACGTTGAACAGGCCCCCCGTCCGGAGCGCACCGGGATGACGCGAGGGCTCACCCTCGGGCGGTGGGCTGGGTGTTCGCTTGCACGGGCTCTCGCAGGACGGCTAGTCTCTGTTCGGATCGAGAGATCCACACCCTCGAGCAACCATGCCCTCACCCCTCGCCCATTCGGCTGCCGGCTACCTGGCTCTCAGGCTGCTTCCGCCCGTGGAGAGCTCCTCGCCAGGGGCTTCGCCCCAGGGCCGTGCTGTGCGCCGCGCTCTTCTGGTCCCCCTCGTCGTGCTGCTGTCGCTGCTGCCCGATCTTCCCTCCGTGATCGGCCTCGTCGTGGGCAATTTCGGCAGGTTTCACAACGGCCCGGAGCACAGCCTGGCGGTGGGTCTGCTGGTCGGACCGGCGGTCGGCCTGATCGCCGCGTGGCTCGGATTCGGCTCCTTTCTCTCGTGGGCTGTGCTCGCGACCGTCTGCTACGAGCTGCATGTCGTGATGGACTTCCTGACCTGGGGCCGGGGAGTCAAGGTCCTCTGGCCCTTCTCCGACGCTCGCTACTCGCCCCCTTTTCTCCTCTTCTACGGACTGCACTGGTCCCAAGGGTGGTGGAGTCCTCGGCATCTGATCACGGTAGCCAGCGAAGGACTGCTGCTGCTGGTCGGCTGGATCGCCTCGAGGGTGGTGGGGAACCGTCGGACTGCGAAGGCAAGGGGAGCCGAGGCTTGACGGACCGACCTTCAGACGCGGGGGGTAGGGTCGTCTCGGGGGTCGGGACGCTTCCGGGGCCGTCGAGGAAGGTCCGCGAGCGTCGTGTCCTCGCCTCACGGGCGAGGCGATGTGGCAGAGGCGTCGGGCCGGTTCTCCTCGAGCCGCGCCACCAGCCAATCCGCCGACAGCTGGTAGGCCCCTCGGAGATCGTCGGGCACCGGTCTCGTCTCGGCCAGCACCGCTAGGGCATCGCGCAGCCGGCCGTACTGACGGAGGACCCGTGCCTGGAACAGGCGCTCTGTCGGTCGGTCCGCGGCCACTCGTTCGAACAGTGGAATCACCCGCGACTCCCGGGGCACCGGCTCGGCGAGCAGGATCATCGCATGTCGGTAGTCTTGACGACTCTCCTCCAGAGTCCCCGCGTCGTAGCACAGTGCCTTTTCGATCCAGGCATGGCGCAGCCGTGGCATTCGCTTCACGACCGTCGCCAGACGCCGCCGGCCCTCGGCTCGGTCGCCCCACCCGCAGTGGGCCTCGCCGACCAGCAGGTCTCGACTGATCGCGTCGTACCAGCGATCGAGCTTCGCTTCGGTGCCCGCCTCGGGTGCCAGCACGCTCAGGAGAGCGAGCACGAACGGCTCACCGGGCCGACGCGCGAGCAGGGCGGTGAGACGCTCGATCGCCGCGCGCCGTTCGCCCCGCTCCAGCTCGAGCAGGGCGAGGTAGTAGTCCGGCTCTGAAGACTGTAGTCCACCCCTGTCGAAGCGAGAGCGCTCCGCTCGAAGCGCCTCCCAACCCTCCCTGGCCTCGGAGAGATCTCCTGCGATCTGGCGCAGCCAGACCTCGTCGAAACGACGCTCGGGCGACTTCCTGGGAGTGGTCTCGTCGCCCCCGACCTCGCCGAGGGCCAGAGCGGTCGATGCGAAGCCGTCGGGGAAGGCGAGGTCGAGCGGTCGGATCCGGTCGATCTCGGTCGGCGCCTCGGCGAGAGCGAGAGCTGCGAGCTCCGCTGCGCGTCCGAGATTGTCTGCGTCCCTTTGCATGGTCGCCTGCGTCGCCAACGGGAGTGCCCTCTCCCGCGCCAACACGAGATGGCGGCGGTCGCGCAGGTGCTCTGGACTGGGCAGCAGCAGGAGGCTCGCGAGAACCAGCGCCCCGATCACCAGAGCCCGGCGGTCGGGTCCCGGTGGAGCCTTGCGCAGCCGATCCCACCCCATGGCGGCGAAGAGGACGGCCACCGGCAGGAGGCTGAGACGCTGCCGGGCCGACACGTAGAAGAGCACCATCGCCGCGACCTGGGTCAGGGCCAGCCCATAGTGAAGCAGCCAACGGCGCCAGGCGCGGCGCTGCGACCACATGCCCCACCATGCCGACACCATCAACACGCTCCAGGGGAAGACCGGCATCGGGGTGTGAGCGAGCTCCTCCCGACGGAGGGCGGCCAGCGCCACGTCGTCGTTGGGATGATTTCGCGAGACGGCATCGAGCTTCACCGTGGTCAGACGGAGGATCTCCTGCGGCTCACTGCGAAGGTAGTCGAGTGTCTTGTTGCGCCAGAAACGGTTCACCTCGCCCACACCCAGCTCGCCTCCGGTCGAAGCCCGCGCCAACTCGCGGTAGACCACGTGGGGGTAGTCCGGCTGGCCTTCGTAGAGTCCCGGGTCGATGTCGTAGATCGCCGGAGGATAGGTCGCACTCGACCCCCAGGAGACCGGGTTGTTGCCCTCGAAGAACACCGTTCCCGGGTTCATCACCTGCGTCGTCAGCTCGCCGATCGACGCGAAGTTGCGCAGCGCCAGCAGGCCGAGAACCGTGAGTCCGGGCACGGCGAAGCGCCACGCGAGCCTCCACCGCTGGCGGAGAGTCGAGGTGGGGTCTGGTGAACGGTCTCCGCTTCCCCCGCGAGGAGCGACCCACGCCGCGATCGTCCCGAAGAGGAGCGCAGAGATCAGGGTCGGTCGCAGGAGGAGGAGGGGAGCCACGACCAGTCCGGCAAGCAGCCACCGTGACGGCGCGGTCGCGCCGACGTGCGCTCGCGGAAAGACCCACAACAGCACGATGATCAGCGAGACGAGCAGCGCCTCCGGCTCGAGAATCGCCGTGTACACGAGGAGCGACGGATCGAGAACGAACGCCGCCACGGCAAGCCAACGGACCCACCTGGCCTCGACCACGCCCTGAAGAGTCCGATCGAGGAGTCCCGCTGCGGTGGCCACGGCCACGATCTGCAATCCGACGATCACCGCGTCGGGTCGCGAGAAGACGGCGGCTGCGATTCGGTGGAACAGCAGGTAGAACGGACTGAAGTCGACCAGTCTCTCGGCCGGTAGATTGCCCTCCCTGAGCAGCCTTGCGGCATCGACATACTTCTCGAAGGACCCCGACCGAAAGCGAACCCCCAACAGGTAGGTGTGAACCGCCGCTGTCGACAGGGAGACCGCGAGGGGCTCGATCCACCCGCCGGATGCCGTGCGAAGGGTTCCCCCGATCGACTCGCGACCCGACCCTCGGGGACGGCTTCGGGCTCGCGTCTTGGTAGAACTCGACATGGTGAGGCTGGAAGCGGCGCTCAGGGGAGCCGACCGCGGACCGAGTCTAGTGGCTTCGAACGGCCGCCCGTCAGCCTCGACACCCTGGGGTGAGCCCGCCTCGCGAAATGCATCGGTCGCGAGCTCGGCCGGGAGTTGGTGGGCTCCGGCGGGAGGCGACTGTTTCGGGGTTCCCCGGAGATTCCCGTCGCCTCGTGTAGGCTCCACGCAGTCGCGCGAGCCCTCGCGTCGCTCTCACCCCCTCGCAGTCGAGCAGAATCGTGTCGCAACCGGCCGCAAGACCCTCCCGAGGCGAGACTCGCCGGCAGTCCTACCGTGTCGCCCGACTCACCGAGGCCATGCTCCTCCTGGTCGCGGTGCTCCTCTTCGCCTTCGTCCTGAGGGCGCCGCTGCTGACCAGCGAGGCGCTGGAGGAGCGCGATTCCCTGATGGACTCCCAGGCGGGTCCCGGGATCGGGGAGACGGTCGACCGCTCCGTGGGGGTGGGGTCCCGAGCCCTGCTGACGCCCCCGGCCTGGCTTCTGCCCTTCGACGACGCCTATATCTTCGTACGTTTCGCACAGCAGCTGTCACGGGGTCGTCCGCTGCAGTGGAACGACGGCGAGCCCTCGACCGGCTCCACTTCGATGGTGTTCCCGGTGCTGCTGCTGCCGGGACAGTGGCTGGCGGATGGTTTCGCTGGCTGGTCGTGGTGGTCGTCTCTGGTAGGTGTGCTCACCCTGTGGCTGCTGGGCTGGTGCACGGCTCGGGTGCTGAGGCGGCTCGGTCTGCCGACCCCGTGGCCCCTGGTCGGCGCGCTGTTCGTGCTCTGGTCCGGGCCCGTCGCGTTCGTCTCCCTCGGCGGTATGGAGACTGCCTTCGCGTGTGCGCTTCTGTTGCTCGCCCTCGAAGGGTGGATCCCTCGTGCCGAGTGCGAAGAGAACCCGCGCGTCGTGCCCATCGCTCTCTGGCTGACTGCCCTGCTGCCCTGGATTCGTCCCGACTTCTCGGTGCTGACCGGCCTGGGGGCCGTGGCCATCGCTCTCGGCTGGGGACCCGCGGTCACGGGGGAGCGCCGAGCGAGCCGCCTGATCGCGCCCGCGCTGCTGCTTCCCGGAGTCGCGCTCGCCGGACTCAATTGGTGGCTCACCGGCTCGGTACAGCCGGCGGGGCTGGTCGCCAAGTCTTCGATCTCCTCGCCCTACCTCGGATGGCAGGGGGCGCTGGCGCAGATCTGGGTTCAGGTCGATTCGCTCCTCGTGCCCGTCTACCTCGGTGCCCGGGCGTTGGTCCTACCCCCTCCGGTCGGGCTTCTCGCCATCGGCGCCGCGATCGGGGTGCTCTGGGGCGTTGCGTCGAGCGTCGTCCGACACGGGGCGCGGAGTCCTCGAGATCTGCCGATGCCGCTGGCGGCGCCCCTCCCCCTGGTCGTGGCCTGGGGGGCACTCCTCTTCACGGCGCCCCTCTCCGGCTACCTGATCTGGCAGTACCTGCGGCATCACCATCCGGCGCTGACGCTGGCCTGGATTCTCGCCACCTGGGCTCTGTGGCGGGTCTCCGGGTGGCTGTTGCGAAGTTTCCGCAGGCCCATCGGCGATCTCGCCGACCTGCGGGTCGGCCGTCTCCTCCTCCTGCTTCTCCCGACCCTGCTCTGGCTGCGGGTGCC
Source organism: uncultured Acidobacteriota bacterium (assembly GCA_963851415.1). GTDB lineage: Bacteria > Acidobacteriota > Thermoanaerobaculia > Multivoradales > Multivoraceae > CAWKPF01. Next base: position 2,555,649 of record CAWKPF010000003.1, on the reverse strand, counting down.
CGAATGGCAGCGTCTTCATTTTCGCGACGTGGTTGGCCTCTACCAGGGCGACGGGGTCATCGCCGAGTCTCTCCGAGACCGGCCTCTCCCCCCCGGATCGACCCTGCTGGTTCACGACGCTGGACTGCCCGCATTGGCGCACGACGGCTCGATGGTGGACCTCCTCGGGCTCGGGACCTTCGAAATGGCTCGCCCGGCACGCAACGGTCTCGGCGCGATCGTCGAGACTCTCGGCCGAAGACGTCCCCTTCCCGACTGGGCGATGGTCACCCCGCGCAACTTCAATCTCCCGGCGCTGGTGGGAGAGCCCGTGTTGCCGCCCCGCGTGGCTCCCAGCGGCGCACCGGAGGACGCGGTTCTGCTCGCTCCACTCCACACCGAGAGACTGCTGGGGACTGCACTGCGGGGAGAGGGCGTCGATCTCGCCGACCTCGAGAGCGAGAAGGCGACCCCACTGCGCTGGAGCCCCCCGCCCTGGCCGGACCCTGCGAGCTTTGCGTTCGTGCTCGCCGACGCCAATGGTGCGCCCCCGACGGCGCACGGCTGCCGGCCGCTGCGCGGAGGCGTGGAGCTCGATCTACCGCCCGGCGCTCGCCGACTGACGGTGCGTGCCGTCGCACAACCGGGCCGGCCCGGGCGTGTGCGGGTCCACGTCGAGACGGCGTCGGGCGACACGACCCTCGGAGAGCTCGTGCTGCCTCCGATGCCGAAGCACTGGACCCGAGCCACGATCGATCTGCCTTCGGGAGGTGCCGAGGAGATCTCGGATCGACGCACCCTCAGGCTCGAGAACGTCGGCGAGGGCGCCGCGTGCCTCGAGTCCATCGAGCTCGGTCGGGAATAGCCGGAACCCGCGCTGGTCGCGTGGTCTCACACCTGCTCGGACTGTCTCGTGCGCTTCGGCGGCAGGTCGACGAACTCGCCGGGGCGCTTCTCGGCGTTGGCGGTCATCGCTTCGACGATCTCTTCCCGCTGCAGCATCGATGCGTTCCAGACTCCGACGTAGTCGAGGGCGTCGGCGGTGGAGTGGTCGCGGGCGTAGGTGATCATGCGCTTGCAGCCGAAGACCGCGAGGGGGGCCTTGCTCGCGATGTCGCGGGCGATGGCCATCACCTCGTCGAGCATCGTCTGTTGGTCGGCGAACACCCGGTTGACCAGGCCCACCTGTTGCGCTTCGGCGGCGGGCATGCGGCGTCCCGTGTAGGCCAGCTCGCGCACGATGCCTTCCGGGATCAGTTTCACGATACGCGGAAAGGTACCCACGTCGGCGGTCATACCGATGTTGGTCTCGAAGATGGTGAAGAAGGCGTCGGAGGTGGCGTAGCGCAGATCGCACGCCGTCGTGAAATCGACACCGCCCCCGATACAGCCACCCTGGATCGCGGCGATCACAGGGATCCTGCACTCCTCGAGCACCGAGAAGCTGCGCTGCATGCGCTGCACGACGTCGAAGAAGCGCGGGCCGTGCTGCAGGCGGGCGAGGCGGGCCGATGCGCGATCGTCCGGGGAGGTGCCGCCGAAGGCGGAGACGTCGAGCCCACTGGAGAAGTGGGGGCCGGTCGACGAGATCACGATCACCCGGGCCTGCGCCTCCCGATCGATGGCCTCGATGATCTCGGGGAGCTCGTCCCAGAACTCCGGGATCATGCTGTTGCGCTTCTCGGGTCGGTTGAGGACCAGGTGGGCGATGCGGTCTTCGATGCTCAGCTCGAAACAGATATGGCTCATGGAGAGGCTCCGCAGGTCGTCGAGGGGGATGGCGGATCGTGGGCCGCATCATAGTCAAGTATCGTTGTGGCCGATGGAGGCACTCGACACACCGCAGATCGACGAGGAGCGATTTCTGGCCGATCTGGATGCGCTCGCCCAGATCGGCTCCGAGGCTGGCGGCGCGGTTCACCGCGTGGCGTTCAGCGAAGCCGATCGCGCCGGACGAAGGTGGGTGATCGAGCAGCTCGAAGAGCTCGGACTGGATGTGCGGGTCGACACGGCTGGGAACACCCTGGCCCGCTACGCGGGTGAGAAGAAAATGCGGCCCCTGGGTGTCGGTTCTCATACCGATACCGTGCCCCACGGCGGACGATTCGACGGAGCGCTCGGCGTCGTGGCGGCGATCGGCGCCGTCCGAGCCCTGGTTCGTTCCGGGACGCATCTGCGACATCCTGTGGAGGTGATCGACTTCGCCGCCGAAGAAGCGACCATGGCGGGGGGGACCACCGGAAGCCAGGCCATGGCAGGCACCTTCGATCCGGCGTTGCTGGATCGGCCGGCCTGGGACGGTGTGCCGGTGCGGCAGCATCTGGTGGCGGCCGGCCTCGAGCCCGAGCATCTGGTACGAGCGGCTCGCCCGGCCGGCGACCTGGCCGCTTATCTCGAGCTTCACATCGAACAGGGAGATCGCCTGCTCGAGGCCGGCCTCTCGATCGGCGTGGTCGAGGGCTTCGTGGGCATCCGGCGCTACCTGGCTACCTTCGAGGGCAGCGCCAACCATGCGGGCACCACCGGGATGTCGCGTCGCCGGGATGCCCTGGTGGCTGCCGCGCCGCTGGTGACCGAGGTCGACCGGTTGGCTCGCGAGCTCGACGTGGTGGCGACGGTCGGTGCCCTCGAAGTCCATCCCGGGGCTCCGAACGTGATCCCGGGGCGAGTCGAGGCGATCGTCGAGATGAGGGGGCCCGATCGTCATGTGCTGGATCGGTTCGCGAAGCAGCTCGAGCGGCAGGTGTGCGAGGCGCCTGGCGAAGGAGTGAGGGGCCGCTTCGAGTTGGTGGTCGACAAACCCGCGGTGCAATGCGACGTAGCGGTGGTGGCGGCGATCGAAGCCGCATGCTCGAAGCTCGGGGAGGACTCCATCCGGCTGACCAGTGGTGCCGGTCACGACGCCATGAACATGGCGACGCTCTGTCCGCAGTCGATGATCTTCGTGCCCAGCCAGGACGGCGTCAGTCACTCGGCGAAGGAGTTCACCACTGCGGCGGACTGCGTCGTGGGGGCGAAGGTCCTGCTGGCGACTCTGCTCGAGCTGGATCGCGGGGCCGAGTCGCGATGACGTCGTCGACTCCAGCGGCTGATGTGACGAGAGACGGCGATTTCCTTCGCCTTCCGGGGCTCGCGACGGCGCACTCTCACGCCTTCCAGCGCGCACTACGCGGCCGGACTCATCGCCGCAGCGGGGACCTCGAATCGTTCTGGTCTTGGCGCGGGCTGATGTATCACCTGGTGGAGCGGCTCGACCCGGAGACCATCTATGGCCTCTCCCGATTTGCCTACACCGAGCTGGCGATGTCGGGAGTGACCGCGGTGGGTGAGTTTCACTACGTGCACCATACGCCGGACGGTACTGCCTACATCGATCGACTCGAGTTGGCCGACGCCGTGATCCGGGCCGCGCGCGACTGTGGCGTCCGTATCACACTGATTCGCACAGCGTATCTTCGGGGAGGGTACCGCCAGGAGCTGGCTCCGGCCCAGCGGCGCTTTTTCGACCCCTGCGTCGAGACGGTGCTCGAGGATGTGGAAGCTCTCTCAGAACGGTACAGCGACGATCCGGGAGTCGAGGTCGCACTGGCGGCGCACAGCATTCGTGCGGTGCCGATCGAGGGCGTGCTGGAGCTCGCGTCCTTTGCGCGAGAGCGCGAGATGCCCTTCCACATGCACGTCGCCGAGCAGCGCCGGGAGCTCGAAGAGTGCAGGGCCGAATACCAGCTCTCGCCGATGGAGCTGTTGGCGGAGAAGGGGGTGCTCGGCGAGAGATTCGTCGCCGTTCATGCCACCCATCTCAGTGCGGGGGAGATTGCCGCAGTGGGCAACACCCGAACGACCGTCTGTCTATGTCGAACCACGGAGCGCGACCTCGGAGACGGGCTCCCGGCGGTCGAGGAGTTGGCCCTTGCGGGGGCCCGCTTCTGCGTGGGAGTCGACAGTCACTGCGGACCCGATGCGTTCGAGGAGCTGCGAGCCGTCGAGCTCGACGAACGCTCTCGAACCGAGCGGCGTGTCGTCGCCATGAGCGGGGCCGAGTTGCTGGAGATCGGGACTCGCGAGGGCTACCGTGCAATCGGAATGTCGGCAGAGTGGCAGCACGACGAAGTGCGTCTCGATGCCACGCAGGCCTGTCTCGCAGGCACACGCTCGGTCGTAGAGACCGAGCTGGCCGATCACGTCGTGTTCGCGGCAACTTCTCGGGCCGTCGACAGAGTCACTGTGGCCGGAGAGTCACTGGTCGAGTCGGGCCGCCATCGCAGCTACGAGGCGGCGCTGGAAGGCTACGAGAAGGCCCTCGAACGGCTGGATCTGTAGAAGGCCGCTCCGAGTCAGGCTGCGGCCTGCGAGCAGTCGAGCGCCCCGGCCAACTCGCGCGAACGGATGCGATAGCGAATGGAGCCTCCACCAGCCGCACTTCCTCGAGCCCCCGGCGCCAGCCGCTTGAGCAACCCGCGCATCGATGCGTTGTCCCAGAGGACCTCTGCGATCAGTATCGGGATGCCTCGCGTCGCGGCCGAGCAGCCGAGCGTGCGCAGCAGGGCGGTCCCGACACCGCGCCCCTGGAGCTCGTCGATCACGGCGATCGCGATCTCGGCTTCACCGGCTCGGCTCTGGTCGCAGACGAATCCTCCGAGAGCCACGGCGTGCTCGATTCCAACGGCGTCCCGAGTGGTCGCGATCAGGGAGTGACGGCAGCTGCCGTCCAGGTCGAGGAAGCGTAGACGGTCGGCTCCCGTGAGCTGGTTCTTCGGGCCGAAGAAGCGTAGGCGACGAGACTCGGGCGACAGCGCCGCGAACCAGTCATCGAGCATGGCGGAGTCGGACGGAGTGAGGGGGCGCACGCACACCTTCGTGTCCTCTGTCGCCAGGAGAGGGATCGGCGTGACACCACTCGCGGAGCTGGCGCAACCGCAGGGATTGTCGGCGGTGATCGGAGTGTGTGGCATGAGGTCCTCTTTTTCTCTGGTCGTGGCGGGTCGGTACGAAGGGTCGCTGGCTGGAGGGGCTGTGGTGCCTCCTCCTATAGTCAGCTACGCCATCGGAGGGCGGATTCCGCCACGGGCTCGGAGCTGAGCTACACTGCGCCTCAGTGGTGGGAAGTGAATGATGAGCTTGGAAGTCGAGCGTGCCAGCAAGAGCCTGGACCGCTGCCTGAAGAGCCCGGCCTTCATGGAGCGGTTCTACGATCTGCTGATGGCCTCGAGCCCCGAGATCGGTGCCAAGTTCGCGTCGACCGACCTCGAGCGGCAGAGGACGGTGGTGGCGGAGTCCATCTTCCTGATGCTGGTCTCCGCCGGGAGGGACAGCGGGCTGGCACACCGACGACTGGCCAAGCTCGGAGTCCGGCACAACCGGGTGCATCTCGACATCCGTCCCGATCTCTACGGCCTCTGGCTCGACTCGTTGATGACCGCCGTCGCCGAGTTCGACCCGGAGTTCACCCCGGAGCTCGAAGGGGTCTGGCGCGAGTCGCTCGCTCCGGGGATCGAGCTGCTGACCTCGCTCTACTGAGCTTCGGCTTCGGCCTGGGCAACCAGGGCGAGTGACTCGCCGGTGTGGTCGAACGCCAGACGGGTGATTCCGCGAATGCCGTGGGCCGAGAGGTCGGCCACCTCTCGCCATTCCCGGTCGCCCGGACGACGCCGGAAGAGGCGACTGCCGTCGGCCATCCAGACGTGGCCGTCGGGCGACCAGGCGTAGTCCTCGCATTCCGGCAAGGTGCGAAAAAGCCGCCGCAGGTCACCACTTTCGGGGTCGAGAGCGGTCAGCCACCACTCGCCCTCGGCGGCCTTGTGCACGAAGCTCATCTGCCGGCTGCCCGGAATGCGCGCCAGCGCGCGGCCGGGGTCGCGCGCCACGACCTTGCCGGGGCCGCTGCCCACGACGGCCACCTGCAGGGTCGCGGGCTCGCCCAGGACGAAGAGCAGCAGGCGGCGCTCGTCGATCCACGCGTGGTAGCCGACGGGATTGATGTCGGGCAGCAAGAACGTGCCGTTGGTGCCATCGAGGTCGAAGCTCCAGAGTTGCTGCACCTCGTTGCCGTAGTCCCGGATCATCGAAACGGCGTCTCGACCGGGGACCGGGGTGGCCGAGTACTCGCTCTGGGGTGTGGAGACGAGGGTTTTGGTCGTGCTCGTGTCGGGGTCGAAGAGCAGGAGATCGGTCGAGCCGTCGCCGGTCATCGCGGTGTAGGCGAGGCTGCCGCTCGGGAGGAACATCGGCTGGTTGTCGTACTCGGGCCGCTGGGTGACCCGAATCGGATCCGAGAGCTCACTGTCCTGCGTGAGCCGGAGGAGGAAGATGTCGGTGGCGGGCGCCTGTGCCGCAACGGGTGACCCGCCGAGCGTGAGGAGCGTGCCGACAGCGAGGACAGTGATGACAGCGAGTCTTGTTGCCATCGTCGGTGCTCAGAGTGTCCAGGGAGCTCGGTACGGACGTCCGAGGAGCTGGTTGGCTGCCGCATTGTCGCCACAGCGCTCCGTCGATGCGTCCCACTCGATACAGGAGCGCGTGCGGTAGGCGATGTTGCCGAGATGGGGCAGCACGGTCGAACGGTGGCCGATGTCGACGTCGCAGATCGGCTCCTCGCGTGAGGCCAGGCAGTCGAGCCAGTTCTCGTGGTGCTCGACGTTCCCGCCCGAGGTCGAGCGCCCTTTGATCGACGGGGTGCGCGGGCGGCTCTCGATCTCCTCGTCCTCCTCGCGCTCGTACTCCGGGGTGAGCTCATAGCCGCTCCGGTCGACGAACAGGGTGGCGTCGGTGCCGTGAAACAGGATCCCGTAGCCCCGATCGGCGAAGCCGAAGCCGTTGAGCACCTGATTGGTGTAGGTCAGGACCCAGTCGTCGAACTCGAAGGTGGTGAGCAGGGTGTCGGGTGTCTCGCGGTTGTCCGTGATGGCGTATTTCCCACCCGCGGTGTTCACGGAGCGGGGTGCGTCCTCCTGCATGGCCCACAGGACGATGTCGATCAGATGGACACCCCAGTCGGTGAGCATGCCACCGGCGTAGTCCCAGAAGTACCGAAAGGTGGAGAAACGGTCGTCCGCCACACCGAAGCGGTTGGAGTCGAAGGCCACCTTCGGCGCCGGGCCGAGCCACATCTCCCAATCGAGGTCGGCGGGCGGAGGGCCGCCGACCGAGGGACCGAAGCCATCGGGGTACTCGTTGCTCATGTTCCAGGTGCGCACGAAACTGATCTTTCCCAACACTCCGCTGCGCACGATCTCGACCGCTCGCTGGAAGTGCTCCGCAGAGCGCTGCATGGTGCCGACCTGGACGATGCGACCCGTCTCACGAGCGACCTGCACCATGCGCCGTCCCTCGACCACCGAGGTCGCCAACGGCTTCTCGACGTAGACGTCCTTTCCGGCCTGGCAAGCCATGACCGTCTGTGCGGCGTGCCAGTGATCGGGAGTCGAGATGACCACGGCATCGATGTCCTGGCGATCGAGCAGGTGCCGGAAGTCGGTGTAGCTCTGAGGCGTCGTCACCTCGGGATGCTCTTGCTCGAGATACTCGAGAGTCTTGGCGAGATTTGGCTGGTAGACCTCACACAGCGCCACGATCTCGGAGCGCCCGGTGGCGAGCTGAGCGCGCATGTTGCTCCTCCCCATACGTCCGGTTCCGATGTAGCCGAGGCGGACCCGGTCGTTGGCTCCCTGTACTCTTGCTTTCGCCGGGTGGGGTCGCAGCGCGCTGGCGCTGCCACTGCCGACTCCGGTAGCCAGGGCGGCCGCCGAGCCCTTCAGGAAGGTTCTTCGGTTCATCGCTTTCTCCTCTGGCGCTGTGGTTCTGACAGAGAGGGTCTCAGTCGCCGAAACGAAGTCGAGTCATTTCGACCTTGCCTGCGTCGATCCGCAGGCGAAAGAGATCGCCGTAGTCCGAATCGTGAAGATCGAACTGCTCCGGGTGGCCGAACAGGTTGACCAGGCCAGGCACGGTGTTGGAGTGGCCGCTGATCACCGCGGTGCCTCCCTCGGCCTCGACGAGAACTCGCTCGACCAGAGCTTCGCTGTCGCGAGCGTCGTAGCGCTCGATCTCGAGCCCGAGTCGGTGGGCCAACGGAGAGACGGTTTCGAGCGTGCGCCGGTACTCGCTCGAGTAGATGTGAGTGATGGGCTCGTCGTCCAGCTGATCGGCCAGTTGGAGTGCGCGGCGACGACCCTGCGGGGTGAGCTCGGGGTCGGGATCGGTGCTCTTCTCCTTTTCCGCGTGACGCAGCAGGTAGATCACCGTCACCCGCTCCGAGGAAGCCCCAGCGGGCGCGAGGGCGGAGGAGGCGGCCACTGACACCGCCGAGTGCAATGCGCAGAGGGTGCCGAGGGCGATGAGGAGGACGGCTCCGCCCCGTGGAATGGTCCGATGGAGAGGGGTCATGTCAGCCTTTCGGTGCCACGAGAGCGGGCTTTCGAGAATTGAGCATGTTGCGGCGATTCTAGTCGCCCGGGCGGGCCACGGGGTAAGAGTGCGAGACGGTAGAGTGTCTTCGGTTCGGGGACAGACCAGGGCCCCAGCGCAGGAGGGACCGCAGCATGAAACGAGAATTCGCGAATCGAGTCGTCGTTCTGGTGATCGCGTCGATGTTGCTCATCCCGGTGGCTCCGGCCTCGGCGTTCGTTCTCGACACGCACTACTACACGACGTTCGTGCTCTCCCTCTCGATGTGCTTCGACTGGGAAGAGTCGCATCTGATCGCGAGTGGTGCCTTCCAGTTGGATCGCAACAAGATCACCAAGGCGGAAATCAACCCGGCACGCCAGTACAACAAGCGCTACTGGCACTCCTTTTCTCACGATCAGGCGCGGCTCAACGAGCTCTGGAGACGAGCACTCGATCAGACCGACCCGAAGCTGCAGCTCATCCAGTTCGGCCAGTTCCTGCACTTCGTTCAAGACTGGGAGTCGCACGCCAGATACCCGCTGACCATCGGCCATGCGATTCCTTCGGCGATGGGCCGCGACCCGGACTCCCTGGCGCAGAATCAGAACCGCACCGATCGCATGATGCAGGCCACCCTCGACCATCTGGGCAAAATGTGCGTCCATCTCGGGCGCGCCCCCGACGGCCTCACCGATGCCGATTTCGCCATGGTGGACTTCTACGAGAAGACTCGCCTCGGCGAGCTGGGACGCTACCTCGTGGAGACGAGCGATCCGGGATGGCGTTCCAGATTTCGCGGCAAGATCACTCGCAAGGGCCGCCGGATCGTGCAGGAGAACCGCACCCACATCGAGCGCTACATCGAGCGCTACATCGAGCGGTCCATCGCTCCCTACCCGGATGCCAAAGTGCCGGCGGATTTCGAGCCGGGCAACCCGGAGAAGGGCATCCCGGATTCCCTGGTCTTGCGGCTCGACAAGGACGGCAATCTGATGCACAGCGTCGACGCAGCACTCACGGGCCTCCCCGACAGCGAACCGTTCGATGACTGGGAGGACGACGACTGGGTGGAGGTGAAGAAGGTCGTCGAGATCGAAGGCGGCGTTCGAGTCGATCTGGTGATGCGCAATCACGACCAGGAGGCGTCACCGAAGGGAATCGTCACGATGTTCGCGGTCGATCTCGACACCGAGGAGGTCGTAGCGGAAGCCGAGGCTCGGCTGCCTCGGGTCAAGGCTGGAGGGCGATTGGAGAGGAGGTTCGATCTGCTGCCCAGCAGGGTGCCGGACGACTATCTGATCGGTCTCGCCTTCGATTTTTCTCAGACTCCTGCATTGAGTGGCGAATTCTGGATCATGACCAAGCAGGACCTCGAGGAGTTGACGGAGGAGGTGGAGCAGGGCGAGCGCAGTGTCTACGGCAGCGCCGCGCCGGGAGAGTTGAAAGCGATCGAATTCGTCGAGCCCCCGAAGAGTTGGGTGACCCCCGGTGGATCGCTGTGCCTCGACATCGAAGCACGCACCAACCTGGACGATCCCACCGAAGAGCTCAACCTGCCCCAGGTCTTCCTCGTACGCACCGATCAGGCCACACCGCCGCTCGAGGGGCGAGTCGAGGGAGTGGTGTGGAGCGTGTCCGCCCAGGAGGAGGGGGATCTCGCCGGCGCCACCACCTTCGACTGCTACGACCCGCGGGATCAGATCTGTGGTCTGGTCGCCGAGGAGTACGAGCCTTGGCTCGACATCCAGATCCGAGCCGAGACGATCGTCCAGCGAAGGAGGATCACGATTCCCGAGGATCGGCTGGAGCGGTTGGCAGCGGCGTGCGAGCGGATCGAGAAGTAAGGGCAAGCATCGCCGGACTCAGGCTGAGCCGGCCGGCGCGAACGAGCTGACGACCGCAGTGCCGCGATCGATTCGAAGCGAAGAGCCAGGTGGGAGCTCGATCCACGCCTCGCTCATGTTTCCGAACGGCTCCGACACCACCGCCCTGGCTTCTTCCGAGAAGTCCTTGAGCATGGGATTCAACTCCCGCAGCGCCTTCATGCTGTCGCTGAAGAAGACCGTTCGCGGTTCCTCGCCGGTGGCGTAGCGAAACGCCCAGATCCGCTCGCCGTCGCTGATACACAGGCTCATCTGCACGGCGGACTCGACTCCGTGCTTCCCTGCCGTCTTCTCGACCGCAGCGACCATGCGGGCGACGGCTGCGGGAGGATCGTGCTCCAGGCCGAAGGTGAGGGCGAGGTAGAACATCACTTCGGAATCGGTGGTTCCCTCGATCAGGGGGAAGAGCTCCGGTGCGATCTGGAGGACGAGGTCTCGCTTCAGGCTCAGGTATCCGCGGATCTCCCCGTTGTGCATGAAGAGCCACCGGCCGTAACGAAAGGGGTGACAGTTGGCGCGTTGGACGGCAGTACCGGTGGTGGCTCGAACGTGAGCGAAGAAGAGGCCGCTTCGCACGTGGAAGGTGAGATCGGCCAGGTTGGCATCGTTCCAGGCGGGGCGCAGGTCTTTGAACATCCCGGGGGGGCGACCGTCGTCCTGGACGTACCAGCCCAGGCCGAAGCCGTCGCCATTGGTGGTCGAGACACTCATCCGGGACGAGAGACTCTGGTCGATCAGCGAGTGCTCCGGTTCGAAGAGCAGGGAATGCATTCTGATCGGATTGCCGTTGTAGGCGAGCCAGCGGCACATGAGCGTGGTCTCCTTGACTCCAGGGATTCGGTAACTTCGAGCTTCACGCTATCCTGTGCTGGCAGCCGGGCAAAGCCATGCGAAGAGGACGGCGCAGCCGAACCGCCGAGGCCACGGCGGTCTTGCGCGCTGCGCATCAGGTGATCGACCAGAGTCCGCGGGTCTTGGAGGACCCCTTCGCCCTCCGGCTGCTCGATCCGGCTGCGCGATGGGCGCTGGTGCCGAGCCTCGGCCCCCGGCGCCTGCTGGGCCCGCTGCTCGATCGTCAGCTTCGCAGGTGGGGTACCCGCAGGCCCGCGCTGGGGAGCCGACGGATTCGTGCCCAGGTCGTGGTGCGGAGTCGCTATGTCGAAGATCGTCTCGAGCAGTGGCTGAATGAGCGCGACAACGAAGAGGATCCAGCCCAGCTCGTCATCCTCGCCGCCGGTCTCGACAGCTTTGCTCTGCGTCGGCGGGAACTGGCCGATCGGCTCCGGGTCTTCGAGGTCGATCATCCCGCCACTCAGCAGTGGAAGCGGGGCCGGATCGAGGCGGTGGGTGAGCCCTGGCCCTCCAATCTCGAGCTGGTGCCGTGCGACTTCGAGCGCCAGACCTTGTCCGAATCACTCGCGCGGAGCGCCTTCGATCCGAGCCGCCCAGCTCTCTTCTCCTGGCTGGGCGTGAGCTACTACCTCACGACCGAGGCTATCGAAGAGACCTTCCGGTTCGTCGCTGCACAGGCGCCGGGTAGCGAGCTGGTGTTCGACTACTGGCGACTCGATCCCCCGCAGGCGGATCTGGATCGTGCCCTTCTCGATGCGATCCGGATGTCGGTTCGGTGGCAGGAGGAGCGCATGCTGTCGTTCTTCGCGCCAGAGCAGATGAATCGCCTGTTGGCACGGTGTGGTCTCGAAGTCGTCGAGCACCTCGACGCGCGTGAAGCCAATCAGCTGTATCTGGAGGGCCGCCGTGACGGTCTCCTCATGCCGAGCTTCGCTCACCTCGCGGCGGTCGCGGCACTGGATACGTGAGCGAGAGCGCTCAGTCGCTCTGGCTCTTTCCGCCTCCGCTGGACGGCCATTCGGCGTCCACCCAGGAGGACCAGCCACGGCGCTGAGCGTCGGTGGGATCCTCCACGCGGCGCAGCGTCCACTTCGCGTCGGGCTCCTGCCCCAGCAGAATCGTGATCTCGCGAAGATCGTCGTGACGCAGCAGATGGAGAGTCACCCGGTCACCGGGCTCGTATCGTCCGAGTCGCGCCTCCAGGTCCGCGGCGCGCAGTCGGATTCCGTCGAGCGCCACGATCTCGTCACCGGCGATGACGCCCGCCTCGTAGGCGGGGCCGTAGGCCGAGGCGGCTGTGACGAGAGTCCGTCCGTCCCGGTCCGAGAGGTCGAGCCCGAGAACGGGTCGGGGACGCACCACGCTGTCTTCGTCCACCCCCTCGTCGGTCTCGGTGTCGGGAGCTCGGCCGTTCTCGTCCTCGTCGACTCTCTTCTTTGGCTCCAGTACGAGCTCGAGGCCGACTTCCCCCACCAGCTCTTCCAGGGGGAGCGGAGCGGTGCCGTAGACGTAGTCGTCGAAGAACCTCGTGAAGCTCTCGCCGGCGACTTCCTCTACGGTGTCGATCAGATTCTGGGGAGTGTAGCCGCCCTCGTCGAGTGGGTGGCGCTGGTAGAGAGTGCGCAGGACGTCGTCGAGAGTGGCCTCGCCACGGGTACTCCTTCGAATCTCGAGATCGAGCAGGAGGCTGACCAGAGCCCCCTGGCTGTAGAACGACACCGTCGAGTTGATGCTGTCCGCGTTGCGTTGGTTGAAGGTCACCCAGGCGTCGAAGGAAGAGTCGGCGAGGCTCTGGACTCTCGCCCCGGGACGGCGCCGCTGGGCGTCGATCGTGTCCGAGAGGGCCTTCAGGTAGTCCTCGGTCTTCATCAGCCCGGCGCGTACCAGGGTCAGGTCGTCGTAGTAGCTGGTGGTACCTTCCGCGACCCAGAAGAGCGTCGAGTAGTTCTCGCCCTGATAGTCGTAGGGCTGGATGCCGGCGGGGCGCAGCTGTTTGACGTTCCAGGTGTGGAACATCTCGTGCGAGGCGAGTCCGAGCAGTCGGGCGTACTCCTTGCTCGTGCCGTCGTCGAGACTGGCCTCCAGGTTGCCGAGCCCGGTCTGCATGATGGTGCTGTTGAGGTGCTCGGTGCCGCCACCGGCGCCTCGTCCGACATGCAGCAGGAAGACGTAGCGTCGATAGGGCATGTCACCGAAGATGGCGGCCTGCTCGGCGACGATTTTGGCGAAGTCGTCCTTCAGACGTTGCTCGTCGTAGCGGCGACCCGGCGGCCAGATCACGATCTCGTGGGGTGTGCCGTCGACGTCGAACTCGAGGAGGTCGTGATGGCCGAGCTCGATCGGAGAGTCCACCAGCACGTCGTAGCTCGGTGCCACGAGGGTGCGGGAGTCGTCTGTGGCGAGCTCGAGTCCGCCGGCGATCCGCCAGTCCTCCGGGGCCTCGATGCGCACCCGAGCGGGGTGATACCGCCGGGCGGGGCTGTAGAGGAACACGGAGCTGCCCGACAGGAAGGCATGGCTGTCGTCGACGTGGCGGGTGCGCAGGCCGAGCTCGTTGGCGTAGACCTGATAGTCGACCGTGACTTGCGTGGCACCCTGGGTCTCGATTTCCCAGGTTGCCTTGTCGCTCTTGCGCGTCGGCAGCGAGCGACCTGTGGCATCGGCCCGCAGGTGGCGAACCGTGCCCGCCGGGTCGTTGATGGCGTAGCGGCCGGGACGCCAGACCGGCAAATGGAGGACCAGGGTGTCTTCGGTGACGTCGTCGAGCTCGACCGAGATCTCGACGACCTGGGTCTGGGGTTTGTCGAGACGGACCGTGTAGCGCACCGGCGAGGTGATGTCTTGCGCCGTGGCGATGTCGGTCCAGGAGAGCAACAGGAGAGCGGCCCAGCCGCTCCGAAGGAGATGCGTCATCGTAGGTCCGGTCCAGGAGTCGGAGGTCAGGTTCGGGACACGTGATCGTAGCGTAGCTCGGCGGGGCAGCCAGGGCCATGTCGCGCCCGCGACATCGAGCCTCGCGGAGTCGGCCGTCGGTCCCGCTTGCGCTGGGTGGAACGGGGCACCGTGAAGCGACCCGGGTCCGGAAGTCTTGCAGCCGGAGATGGTTCGCGCCATGATCTCGGCCACCGACTCCGAACCAGGGACGAATGACTGATGTGTGGCGAGACTGTGCTGCGCGGGCTTGTGGCTGAGGGCGTCGCTGTTCGGCCTTGCGCGGTCGGCTGTGGGCGAGCAGGACAGCCATGCCGAATGGGTCGATCCCGCAGTGGAGAAGCAGCCCGTTCGCGACAGAGGGGGCCCTGGCCAGTCTCGGGGAGAGATGGGTGTCGATCGGGGCGAGCACATCCCCCAGTGCGCTCGCCTCAGGGGAGAGAACCGGAGAAGCGCGGGTGAGTGCGTCGGAGCGATAGCGTCCGAGGGGGAGGCGGGCCCACTGTCGTGACCCCACTCGCTCAGATTCGGAGGGAGATGCTTCTCCGGTTCTTTCCCCGCGGCCGAGGAGAGCGAATTCCCGGCGTCCGTGAGGGTTCGATACGCTGGAGGTAGACTCGACCCAGATCCATGGGGACGCTCCCGGACGTCGAGTCGCTGGCTTCCAGAGCCGCCGGGCTTCTGAGGCCGATCGGACTCGACAGCCAAGGGGGGGAGACGGGTGGATCCGGTCTCGAGTAGGAAGAGCGCGCGCACTTGCCAATAAGAGGATACATCGATATGCTAGGAAAACGATGTAATCGAGCCTTTCTTTGCTCGATGCCGAGGCCAATGCGGTGCCGTTGGGCGACCGCGACAACCCTGGAGGCGAGTCCCTTGATCGATCGAAGTGCCCAGAACCGCTTTTTCCTACTCGGCCTTTGTTGCGTATCGGCATTGGTCCTGCTCGCTGCCTCTCCGGGATTTGCCCAGGAGTTCCTTCCCGGTGTGGAGGTGTCCGTCGGTCATCACCTCGAGGACGGGGACGAGTTCGCGATGTCCGACTACGAGCTGTTCGAGTACGGCGCCCTCCTGTTCGACGCCATGTGGACCAACCAGGAGGGTGGAGGCCGACCCTTGACCAAGGGCACCGGTGGAGACCTCGCCGACCCTGACTCCCCGCTCGACTTCCCTCGCAACTTCAACCGGATCTCGGCGCCCGACGCCAACTCCTGCGCTGGCTGTCACAACCTCCCTCGCTCCGGCGGCGGCGGCGACATCGTGGCCAACGTCTTCGTGCTCGGCCAACGCTTCGACAGCGTGTCGTTCGATCCCTCCGACCCGGTCCCGACTCGGGGCGCGGTCGACGAAGAGGGGAAGATGCCCGTGCTCGACGAGTTGGCCAACAGTCGCGCCACGACCGGTATGTTCGGCTCGGGCTATATCGAGATGCTCGCCCGCGAGATGACCGCCGACCTCCGAGCCCAGGGACTCTCCCTCGCCCCGGGAGAGAGCGCGGAACTGTCCTCGAAGGGAGTCTCTTTCGGCGTTCTCCGTCGGATGGCCGACGGTAGCTGGGACACCTCCGAGGTCACCGGTCTGCCGGCACCCTCGCTGGCCAGCTCGGGTCCCCAGAGCCCGCCCGACCTGATCGTGCGCCCGTGGCACCAGGCAGGTGCGGTGATCTCCCTGCGCCAGTTCACCAACAACGCCTTCAACCACCATCACGGCATCCAGACGTCCGAGCGTTTCGGAGCCGGTGTCGACGCCGACGGAGACGGCTTCGTCAACGAGATGAGTCGAGCGGAAGTGACAGCCGCCACGATCTACCAGGCAGCGCTGGCGGTGCCGGGCCGAGTGATCCCGCGCTACCGCCCGCTCGAGGAAGCGGTGCTCCTGGGTGAAGAGCGCTTCATGGAGGTGGGTTGTGCGGAGTGTCACGTCAACTCGCTGCCGCTCTCGGAATGGGGTGAGTACTACTACGAGCCCAACCCCTACAATCCCGCGGGCAATCTGCAGACCGGCGACGCCCCCCTCCGGAAGGTGAATTTGAACTCCGACGTGTTGCCGGGACCTCGTCTGCACGACGACTCCCGGGGGATCACCTGGGTGCCGGCCTACACCGACATGAAGCTGCACGACATCACCAGCGGACCGAGTGATCCGAATCGTGAGTTGCTGAACATGCACTTCGCTCCGGGCTCCCCGGAGTTCTTCGAGGGCAACTCGAGGTTCCTGACCAAGCGCTTGTGGGGGGTCGGCAATACGCGGCCGTACTTCCACCACGGCAAGTACACGACGATTCGCCAGGCGATCGAGGGTCACGCCGGGGAAGCACAGGCATCCACCGACGCCTTCCTCTCCCTGTCCGACTACGACCAGGGCTCGATCATCGAGTTCCTGAAGAGCCTTCAGGTGCTGCCCGAGGGCAGCGAGTCCCTGGTGGTCGATCAGGACGGCGAGCCCCGCAGCTGGCCCCCGCCCTGGGCGCGGTAGGGGCACAGTGCTCTGAGGCGGATGCGGGTCGGCAGCCGATAGCTGCCGGCCCGTGCTCGCGTTGGGGCAGGGCACTGACGGGGGAGGCAGTGGTGCAGCGGCCTCGCTAGGCTGCCTGGCGCTCCTCGAGCTCCTCGAGCGAGACGCCTCCGACCTTGGAGCCGGTGAGATACGTGTAGACCGCAGGGACCACGAAGAGGGTGAGCGCGGTGCCCACGGTCATGCCTCCGATGATGGCGATACCCATCGGCATGCGACTCTCCGCGCCGGCGCCCAGAGCGAGCGCGATCGGCAAGATGCCGAGGATGGTCGAGAGTGCGGTCATCAGTACCGGCCGGAAGCGCGCCGTGGCGGCCTCGGTGACGGCCTCGAGCGGCGGCCGGCCGGCGGTGCGCCGCTGGTTGGCGAACTCGACGATCAAGATGCCGTTCTTGGTCACCAGACCGATCAGCATGATCATGCCGATCTGGCTGAACAGGTTGAGCGTCTGGCCGGTAAGCCAGAGGGCGGTCAGGGCTCCGGCGAGGGCGAGTGGGACCGTGAACATGATGACGAACGGATCCCGGAAGCTCTCGAACTGAGCCGACAGCACGAGGAACACCAGGATCAGCGAGAGCAGGAAGACGAAGAGCAGGGCGTTCGAGGACTCGACGAAGTCTCTCGACTCGCCGGCCAGAGCAGTGGAAAAGGAGTCGTCGAGCACCTCGTCGGCGATCTCCTCCATGGCCGCGATCCCGTCGGCGATGGCGAAACCCGGACTGAGGGCCGCTGACACGGTGGCCGAGACGAAGCGGTCGAAGCGATAGAGGGTCGGCGGTCGGCTCTCCTCGGTGATCGTGACGAGCTTGTCGAGTAGCACCGGATCGCCGTTACTCGAGGGCACGTAGAGGTTGCGCAGGTCGGCGGTGTCGTCGCGGTTGCCGCGCTCGACCTGGCCGATGATCTCGTACTGGCGGCCGTCGAGCAGGAAGAAACCGAGCCGCTGCTCGGAGAGGGCCAGCTGCAGGGTCTGGGCGACATCCATCGCGGAAATGCCCAGGTCGCGCGCCCGTGCCCGATCGATTTCGACACGCAGCTCGGGATTGGTGAACTTGAGATCGGTGTCGACGAAGGAAAAGGCTGGGTGCTGGGAGGCCCGATCGAGGAACACTGGCAGCGAGCGCTCCAGGGCTGCCATACTCGGAGCCTCCAGGACGAACTGGATGGGGAGTCCGCCGCGCCGGCCAACCGCGATGGTCGGCTCTTGCTGAACAGAGGCTCGAGCAGCAGTCATGCGCGAGACCTTCTCGGTCAGTGCGTCGGCGATCTCCTGCTGCGAGCGCTCCCGCTGGTCCGGCTCGACCAGCATCAGTCTGACGTAGCCGCTGTTGCTGGCCGAGCGCGAGCCGAAGGAGGGGGACGTGATCGTGATGATCGACTGGCGTTCCGGTACCTCCTCGCGGACCATCTCACCGACCGCTACCACGTAATCGTCCATGTACTCGAAGGTCGCTCCCTCGGGACCGGTGATCTGCATCCGCATGATGCTGCGATCCTCGATGGGAGCGAGCTCGGAGGGCAGGCGTTGGAGCATCGACACGATGAGAAGGACACAGGAGGCGAACACGGGCAAAGCCAGCCAGCGATGGCGAAGGAAGCGCGTCAGCAGCCACCGGTACCCCGAGACGAGTCCCTGGAAGAACGGTTCGGTCCACCGGTAGAGCCTCTGAGGTCGATCGCGACGCTTGAGAAGGCGGCTCGACAGCATCGGAGTCAGGGTCAGCGCGACGAACGAGGAGATCGCGACCGCTCCCGCCAGGGTGGCGCCGAACTCGCGAAACAGTCGGCCGGTCAGACCTCCGAGAAAGAGCAGGGGCAGCAACACCGAGATCAGGGCGATCGTGGTAGCGATGACCGCGAAGAAGATCTCACGAGTTCCCGCCACGCCGGCCGCCAGTGGATTCAAGCCCGATTCGATCTTTGCGTAGATGTTCTCGAGCACGACGATGGCGTCGTCGACGACCAGCCCGACGGCGAGGACGAGGGCGAGCAGGGTGAGCACGTTGATCGAGAAGCCCGCGGCCCAGATGACACCGAAGGCGCCGATCAGGGAGACCGGAATGGCGAGAACGGGAATGAGAGTCGTGCGCCAATCGCGCAGAAAGGCGAAGATGACGCCGACGACGAGCAGCAGAGCGAGGAACACCGTCTGCTCGACTTCGCTGATCGAGCGACGAATGTGCTGGGTGGTGTCGAAACCGTAGCCGGTCTCGACGTCCGGGGGCAGGGTCGGACGAATCTGCTCGACTCGTCGATAGAACTCGTCGGAGATCGCCACGTAGTTCGACCCCGGCTGAGGGCGAGGCACGATGCTCAGTGCGGGTCGTCCCTCGACGCGTGACTGGGTCAGCATGTTGCGGGCGCCGAGCTCGGCCCGACCGACGTCCCTCAGTCGGACCGTCCGCCCCTCCTCGGATTTGAGCACCAGCGACTCGAAGTCTTCTGGCGTGTTGAGGCGCGACAGCGTGCGAACGGGCAGCTGCACGGTGTCCCCCTCGATGCGCCCCGAGGGTAGCTCGATGTTCTCCCGCGCGATCGCGTTGCGCACTTCGACCGGCGACAGGCGGTAGGCGGCAAGCCGCTGCGGATCGAGCCACAGCCGCATTGCGGGTGTCTTCTCGCCCCAGATGTCTACCCGGCTGACGCCGGGGATGGTCTGCAGACGCTCGACGATGAGCTCGTCTGCGAGTCGTGACAGCTCCATCGGGCTGCGGCTCTCGCTTCGAACCCAGAGCATGAGCAGGGGCTGCGAGTCGGCGTCCTGCTTCGAGACCTCGGGTGGGTCGACATCCGGGGGCAGGTTGCGCAGGGCGCCGTTGACGCGGTCGCGCACGTCGTTGGCGGCAGCCTCGAGGTCGGAGCCCAGCTCGAACTCGGCGCGGATCGAGGATCGGCCGGCGCCCGATGAGGAGCTCAGGTTGCGAATGCCGGCGATGCCGTTGATCGCGTCCTCGAGGGGCTCTGTGACCTGCGACTGCATGACCTCGGCGCTGGCGCCTCTATAGCTCGTGTCGACACTGATGATCGGGGGGTCGACCGAGGGAAACTCACGCACTCCGAGGAAGCTGAACCCCAGCAGGCCGAAGAGGACGATGCTGATCGACAGCACCCAGGCCAGCACCGGGCGCCGAATCGAGAGAGTGTAGAGGTTCACGGCGCGGTGCCCGCCCAGTCCTCGGTCTCTGCCGTGATCTCGACCGCGAGGCCGGGGCGAAGGAACTGGAGTCCCGTGACGATGACGCGATCGCCGGCGACCAGCCCCGTGGTGATCTGCACGCGATCACCGGTACGAATTCCGGTCTCGACCTGCCGCGGTTGAGCCGCATCGGCCTCGACCACGAAGACCTTCTTGCCGCCGAGCTCGGGGATCACGGCGATGTTCGGTACCGCCAGGGCGTTCTCGACCTGCCGGACGGCCAGCGTGACGTCGGCGAACCCGCCGGGAATCAGTCGGCCGTCTGGGTTGGGAGAGCGCGCTCGCATCGGCACGGTGCGGGTTTCGGGATCGACGGTCGGTTCGGCGGCGTAGATGGTCGCCTGCCGGGTGGTGTCCTCTCCCTCGACCTGGAAGGTGACGCGGTCGCCGGGGCCGAAACGCTCGGAGTAGCGTTCTGGAACCGCGAACTCGAGCTTGACCGGATCGCTGTCGACCAGGGTGGTGATCCGGGTCTGGGGCGAGAGGTAGGCACCCTCGCTGACTCGTCGCAGTCCGACGATTCCTGCGAAGGGCGCGCGGATCTCCGTCTTGTCGAGCCGGACCTCGATCTGGGCCAGATCGGCACGCAGGGCATCGGCCTCGGTCTGTGCGGTCTCGAGAGCGTCGTCGCTGATCAGACCCTGACCGTGAAGCTCGTACTGGCGGGCCGAGCGTCGCTGCGCGAGCTCGAGTCGTGTCTTCACCCGGTCTCTCCCGGCAATCAGCTCCCGGTCGTCGATCTTGAGCAGCAGATCGTTGGCCTCGACCCGACTGCCCTCGGAGAACGAGATCTCGGTGACCGTTCCGGCGATCTCGCTGACCACATCGATGCGCTCGTTGGCGGCGAGGCTGCCGGGAGTGATCAGGGTTTCCGAGAAGGGTCCCGGGACGACCCTGAAGACCTCGACCGGCGTCGGCGCGGAGGCACGCTCTCTCGGCGGTGCTTCGTCTTGCCCGCGTTCGGAACGCAGCCATTGAGGAGCCGTCAACGCAACGGCGATGGCGGCTGCGATCAACAGCCCGAGAACGAGGCGGAATCGAGAAGCCATGGGAGTTCATGCTAGCGCCGTTGGGGGATTTCTGCGCCAGTTTTCTCCCGAGGATGCCGTCCGGGAGGTTTCGAGCCACCAGACCCTTCGAGAGCTCAGTCGGCGGCCAGCCGCAACGGGAACCAGGTCTGCAGCGTCTGCACCGCGACCTCGGCTCCGGGCCAGTGGTGCTGGATACGCTTTGCCAGATCGTCGACGTCGGTGGCTCCGTCGAAGTAGGACTTCGGCGCGCCGGTGGTGGGCATGTGCAGGGCAACGACGTGCGTTGGCTCGATCTCTTGCCTGGTGACCTCCAGGTAGTGCGGCTTCAGCAGAAACCAGTAGGGCAGGAGGCCGACGTCGATCCGTCCGAGTGCCAAAGGCCGAAAGTCGCGCTCACGGGCCTCGGTGTCGCCGATGTGCAGAATCCGCCGGTCGGCGAGGGTGACCACGATTCCCAGGTTCTGTGTCGGCGGTTCTCCTCCTCGTCCGTGGTGGAGGTTGAGCAGTTCGATCTCGACTCCGCCGAGCGTCAGCGACTCGACGTGCCCCTCGGAAGGCAGCGCCGAGTGAATGCGATCTCGATCAGACTCTTCGGTCTCGGGAACCAGGCGTCGGATCGCCTGGGGAGTCGAGGCAAAGTGGGCGTGAGGGTGAGACTTCAGGAATCGCGCGACACTGACGGGATCGAAGTGGTCTGCGTGGGAGTGGGTTGCCAGCGCCAGGACGACGTCATCGAACGGTGGAGCACCGCTCTCGAGGGAGCGTCGCAGCTCAGGCGCAAGGGTGGAGTAGCCTCGGACGCCATCGGTGAACAGGGCGTCGATCAGCACACCGCGGCTGCCGTCGCTGAGGTAGACGCCCTCGTTGGCGAGGTAGGTGACTTCGAGCTCCGACCCCAGAGCGGGGCGCGAGGCGGCCTGGGTCGGGAACAGACAGCACACGAGCGCCAGGGAGAGGCCGTACGGCGACTGCAGGGGTTTCGGCATCGGACCGAGTGTACCCGCGGGGACGGCTCCAACGGGTTGATACGATCACTCATCGCTTGATCCACGTCCCGCTTCGAAAAAGGATGGACGATGATGACGATTCGCGTTCTGGGCGGCGCCGTGGTCGGGTTGCTGCTGTTTCTGGTGGGTTCGGTTGCCCTGGGCCAGGAGGGTGAGCTCCAGGGCAGGTCTCTCCTCGGCCGGGAGCTTCACGCCAACACGGAAGATCCCGGGGGCGAGAATGCGAGCGCCATCGCAGCGGCGGAGAGGACGCTGGCCGCCGATCCCGATAGCCGAGACGCGCAGATCGAGCTCGGGATTGCGCTGGCGCGCAGCTGGCGCTACCGAGAGGCGATCGAGCAGTACGATCGGGTGATCGCGACGCACCCGGACTACGCCTATACCTATCGATTGCGCGGGCACCGGTACATCTCGCTGCGTGAGTTCGATCGAGCGGTGGCGGATCTCGCTCGTGCGGCCGAGCTCGATCAGAGCGACTTCGACATCTGGTACCACCTGGGCCTCGCTCACTACCTGCGTGGAGAGTTCGAGCAGGCGGCGCGAGCCTACCGAAGCTGCCTCGAGACGGTCGACGACGACGACGGGTTGGTGGCGGTGAGTCACTGGCTCTACATGTCCCTTCGACGAGCGGGCCAGGCGACCGCCGCGGCCCAGGTACTCGAGCCGATTCGCGAAGGGATGGCGGTGTCCGAGAACGGCAGCTACTACGATCTGCTGCGCTTCTACAAGGGCGATCTGCCCGAGCGGCAGGTGATCGATGTCGAGACCGCCTCGCCGCTCGACCTGGCGACCGCTGGCTACGGAGTTGCCAACTGGCACCTCTACAACTCGGACGGCGATCGGGCGTTTTCCCTTCTCGAGAAGATCGTTTCGGGACCGTACTGGCCTGCCTTCGGGTTCATTGCAGCTGAAGCAGAGCTCTCTCGGCTGAAGGCTGGACCATGAAGGTCATTCCCTTCCGGCTCCTGGTTCTCGTGTTGAGCGTGCTGTCGGTATCGTGTGGCCGAAG
Source organism: uncultured Acidobacteriota bacterium (assembly GCA_963851415.1). Lineage (GTDB taxonomy): Bacteria > Acidobacteriota > Thermoanaerobaculia > Multivoradales > Multivoraceae > CAWKPF01. Next base: position 2,532,862 of record CAWKPF010000003.1, on the reverse strand, counting down.
CACTGCCGAGACCCCGACGTCCGACGGCTCCCTGGCTCCTCCGAGGGCGGAGCGAATCCCTCACGAGATCGAGATTCACGACGACACCCGAATCGACGACTACTACTGGCTGAACGAGCGCGAGAACCCGAAGGTCATCGAGTACCTCGAAGCGGAGAACGCCTATACCGAGGCCGTGATGAAGCCGACCGAGGAGCTCCAGCAGGAGCTGTTCGAGGAGATCAAGGGGCGTATCAAGCAGACCGATGAATCGGTGCCCTATCAGCTCGGCGGCTACTGGTACTACACGCGCTACGAAGACGGGAAGGAGTACCCGATCCACTGTCGGCGCAAGGAGTCGATGGCGGCGGACGAGGAGGTGATTCTCGACGTCAACGTGCTCGCTGAGGGACAGGACTTCCTGTCGGCCTCCTATCAGATGAGCGCCTCTCATCGCCTGATGGCCTACTCGGTGGACCCTGTCGGACGTCGGATCTACACGCTGCGCTTTCGAGATCTCGAGACCGGCGAGGAGCTTGCCGACGTGATCCCGGAGGTGACCGGTGACGTCGCCTGGGCGAAGGACGACAGGACGATCTTCTACAGCCGGCAGGATCTGCAGACCCTGCGTGCCTATCGCGTGTACCGCCATGTCCTGGGCGCCGACTGGGCGCAGGACGAGTTGGTCTACGAAGAGCCCGACGAGACCTACTCCATGGATCTGGGGCGCAGTAGGTCTCGGGACTTCATCTTCATCACCTCGAGCCACACCGAGCGCAGCGAGGTGCGCTACCTTTCGGCACAGAAGCCCGAGGGTGAGTTCGCGGTGTTCGAGCCGCGCGGAGGCTCGCACGAGTACTCCGTCGATCACGCAGGCGACCGCTTCTATATTCGAACCAATGACGGGGCCGAGAATTTTCGCCTGATGTCGACTCCCGTGTCAGCCACCGGGAGGGCCCACTGGGCGGAGGTCATTCCCCATCGTCCCGGGGTGTTCCTCGACGGGTTCGAGGTCTTCGAGAACTTCCTCGTGACGGCGGAGCGCAAGGACGGACTCCGGCAGATCCGGGTGATTCCCTGGCAGCAGCTCTCCGGCGGTGAGGGCGGCCACTACCTCGAGTTCGACGAGCCTGCCTACTCGGTCTTTCCTGGCAACAATCCGGAGTTCGAGACCGACACGCTGCGCTACGACTACTCGTCGTTGACCACACCGCGCAGCACGTTCGACTATCAGATGGAGTCTCGGGAGAGGACCCTGCTCAAGCAGCAGGAGATCCTGGGCGGGTTCGATTCTGCGGACTACGAGACCGAGCGCTTGTGGGTGCCGGCGAGGGACGGCGTGTCGGTCCCGGTGTCGCTGGTCTTCCGCAAGGGCTTCGTGAAGGACGGCACCGCTCCGCTCCTGCTCTACGCCTACGGCTCGTACGGCGCCAGCATGGATCCGAGCTTCAACGTCAACGTCCTGCCGCTGCTCGACCGGGGATTCGCCTACGCCATCGCCCACGTCCGTGGCGGCCAGGAGATGGGGCGGGGCTGGTACGACAACGGGAGGATGTTCCACAAGAAGAACACCTTCACCGACTTCGTCGATGTCGGACGCTTCCTGGTGGCGGAGGAGTACACGTCGCCAGATCGGCTGTTCGCGCGCGGAGGCAGCGCTGGAGGCCTTCTGATGGGAGCGGTGGTGAACATGGCGCCCGATCTGTTCGAGGGGGTGGTGGCGCACGTGCCCTTCGTCGACGTGGTGACCACCATGCTCGACGACACCATCCCCCTGACCACCTTCGAGTGGAACGAGTGGGGGAATCCGCAGATCGAGGAGCAGTACCGCTACATGCTGTCCTACTCGCCGTACGATCGGGTTTCGGCGCAGCGCTATCCGAACCTGTTGGTCACCACCGGATTGCACGATTCTCAGGTGCAGTACTTCGAGCCAGCCAAGTGGGTCGCGAAGCTGCGTGCCGTGGCGGGAGAGGCGATGGCAGATCGTCGTCTGCTCCTCCAGACCAACATGGAAGCCGGTCACGGCGGTGCGTCGGGTCGCTACGAGGCCTATCGGGAGACCGCTCTGGAGTGGGCCTTCCTGCTCGATCTCCTCCCGGAGGGATGACGGCCGAAAGTGGCCAGACACGAGTGGTCACGGTTCATACAGTGAGCCTCGACGAGGGGAGGACCCGATGATCGAGGACAGAACAGCGGAGACGACGGATCGAGGGCCGATGGCGCTCGATCGCGAAGCGTGCGATCGCGCCCGAAGGGCCCGCGACCCCCGCTTTGACGGCCGCTTCTATATCGGCGTCCTGACGACCGGGATCTATTGCCGGCCGATCTGTCCGGTGCAGCCGCCCAGATCCGAGAACGTGCGGTTCTTTCAGACCGCGGCGGCGGCCGAGGAGGCGGGACTGCGCGCCTGCCTTCGCTGTCGCCCCGAGTGCGCCCCGGGCTCGCCGGCGTGGCTCGGTACGGGTGCCACGGTGACACGGGCTCTGCGTTTGATCGAGGAAGGGGCGCTCGATCACGATTCGGTAGCGGGCCTGGCGCGTCGGCTCGGGGTGGGGGAGCGGCATCTGCGTCGGCTGTTTGCACGCTGGGTCGGGGCGTCTCCGGCCCAGGTGCAGCGAACGCGGCGGCTCCACCTGGCCAAGCGACTGCTCAGCGACAGCGATCTGGCGATGAGCGATGTGGCGCTGGCCGCGGGATTCGGCAGCATCAGACGCTTCAATGACGCAGTCCGGAGCAGCTGGCAGCGCACTCCGAGCGATTTGCGCCGGGCCGCACGGCCGAACGTGCCTCGTCGCCGTGCCCACTCGGGACTCGAAGAGAGCGGGACGGTACTCGAGCTCCAACTGCCCTTCCGGGAGCCTTTCGCCTGGGACGATCTGCTGAAGTTCCTCGCAAAGCGCGCCACTCCCGGAGTCGAACGGGTCACCTCGGGGCGCTACCTCCGGTCCATCGTGGTCGAGGGCCAGGTCGGTTGGCTCGAGGTCGAGCGCTCCCCAGTCCCCGGTCACCTGGTCACACGGCTCGGGTTGGCCGCGCCCCGGCCGCTACTGCAGGTGGCGGAGCGACTGCGCGGAATGTTCGACCTGTATGCCGATCCCGCTGAGATCGGTACTCGGCTCGCTCCGGACCCACTCATGGCGGACCGGCTGCGCAGGCATCCGGGGCTGCGGATTCCAGGAGCCTGGGACGGCTTCGAGCTGGTCGTGCGGGCGGTTCTGGGGCAGCAGGTCTCGGTCAAGGGCGCGACCACGCTGGCAGGACGACTGGCGGAACGCTACGGCCAGGGACTTCCGGCTTCGGCGCGCCGAGAGGGTGTCGAACGGCTCTTTCCGACGCCGGAGCGTCTCGCGGGCGCACGAGCCTCGGGGGGGATGCCGGAGTCCCGTTGGAAGAGCATCCGGGCCCTGGCCCGAGCTGTGGCGAACGGCGAGCTCGACCTCTCGCCGAGCTCGGATCCGGCGGTATTCGTCGAGCAGCTCCAGGAGCTGCCGGGAATCGGTCCCTGGACCGCGTCCTATGTGGCCATGCGCCTTTTGCACGACCCGGACGCCTTCCCGTCCGGGGATCTGGTTCTCCGACAGCGTCTGGCTGCCGGAGACGAGCTTCCGAACGAAGAGCAGATGAACGAGCGAGCGCAGCGGTGGCGCCCCTGGCGGGCCTATGCCGCGATGCTGCTCTGGACCGACAACGAGGAGAGCGAGTGATGAGCCATTCGAAGACGACCGAGTACGCGTACTTCGATTCCCCCTGGGGCCGCTTGATGCTGGTGGGAGAGAACGGCAAGCTGAGACGGATCGATCTGCCGAGGAACGTGCACCGTGGCCGCGGCGAGCCGACCGAGCCCGAGGAGGGTTGGCGTCACGATCCGGTCGCACTGCACGAGCCACTCGAGCAACTCGCCCAGTATTTCCAGGGCGAGCGCCAGCAGTTCGACCTCGAGCTCGATCCCGAGGGCACCGACTTCCAGCTTCGAGTGTGGCAAGCGCTGTGCGAGATCCCCTTCGGAGGGACGCTGAGCTACGGCGAGATCGCCGAGAAGCTTGGCAAGCCGGCTGCGGCGAGGGCGGTGGGCGCGGCGAATGGCCGGAACCCGATTGCCATCGTCGTGCCGTGTCACCGGGTGATCGGGAGCGACGGCACCTTGACCGGCTACGCTGGAGGTCTCGAGATCAAGCAGTGGCTGTTGCAGCACGAAGGAGTCCGCGCCGAGAAGGGGCAGCAGACAGGGCTCTGGTAGGGCTCGGGTGCTCGACGGTCCTCGAGTTCTCAGAGGAAGAGGTTCTCGAGGAACCGCGCGACGCCGTCGTCTTCGTTGGAGTACTCGGTGACGTAGCTCGCCGTGCGACGCACCTCGGGAACCGCGTTCGCCATGGCCACGCTGGTGGCGCCGATCCCGAACATCGGCAGGTCGTTGTACCAGTCACCGAAGACCATGCACTCCCCGGCCTGGGCAGCGATCCGGCTGGCGACTTCGAGCACTCCGGTTCCCTTGTCGACCCCTTTGGGCTGAAAGGAGATCCTCCTCGCGCCGAGGAGCTCGGACCAGTACTTCGTCGTGCGCAGCGGAAGGTCGCTGGCCGAGGCCTCGGCGTAGATCTCTTCGATTCTCCGATCTTCGCCGTAGAAGCTGAGGATCGCGGAGTCGCCTTTCAGGTGTCCGCCGAGCTCGTCGACATGTCCGAACTCGTTGGCCCAGTCACGGGTCGCCGTCTGGAAGGCCTCGGTGGCCGAGCGCAGCAGCATCCGGTCCTCGCCGTCGTCGGCAAAGGCGTGAGCACTCTCTCCCTCGTAGCGATCGGCGAGCGTGCGCGCGACCTCGAGCGGGATGCGCCGATGAACCGGCTCGTGACCGTTGCCGCCCACGACGGCTCCGTCGTGGGAGATCTGAGGCAGTTCCAGCTCGAGAAGCTCTCCGTACTGGAGGGCGAGATGGTGGAACTTCCCCGTCGCCACCGTGATCTGGCAGCCGAGCTTTCGCATGGACTCGAGCACTCTCCGCGTATGGGGAGTGATCTCCTTCGAGGCGGGCAACAACGTCCCGTCGAGGTCCAAGGCCAGGAGTCTGGGCAGTTCGGGTGGGCCTGGCGTCACGGCGAGTTCCCCGGGATTCTGTGGAATCAGGGAGGCACGAGCGTTCCCTGGTCCGTCGAGGCTATCGTGATTGCTGGCGGTTGACAGGGCGATCTCGCCACCCGTTAGACTAAAGGCCTCTACCCACCGGGGATCTCTCCCCGACGTATTTTCCAACACAGTGAGGAACCGCAGATGAAGAACTCCCTGCGTCCGTTCGTGATCGCGATCATCGCTCTCTCCTTCGGACTGCTCGTCACGGTCAGTGCCAGTGCCCAGGACAAGACCCAGGCGTGCAGCAACATCCAGATCGTCGTCGACGTGAACAAGAGTGCCGGCAACTGGAGCAACGGTGCCTACGTGCTCAAGCTTCAAGGCCGGGGCCAAGGTTGGACCATTGCCGAGCCCGGCGATCAGCGGGGCCAGAACATCAAGGTTCCGGGCGGCACCAAGCTGCGCTTCAACTTCAACGATGGAGCGAACCACCCGGTCAACGTGTCTCCGTCGACGGGCGACGGCAAGGCGCTGAACGTGCGCTCCGGCTCGCGTCCCGCCATCGTTCTGGTCGATGTCGGACCTTCGCAGTCGAAGACCGGTGCCGTGAAGTTCACCATCGACGGTGCCAACAACGACAAGGCCAAGATCAACGGTTGCACCGGCGGCAACTTCTATATCGATCTGGAGTAGGACCTTCCTCCGGGGGGCACTGCGTTCGGGCAGGCGCCCCCCGCGCATTCCTGCGAATCGGTGGTCGTTCGTCTCCTTGCCCCGGTCCGCACAAAGGGCGTCAGACGAGCGGCGAGCAGCCGTCCGCCGAGCTCGTTCGGTGGTGCATCCGAAGAGCTCGGGCTCGCGAACGCCAAGGGGTCGCCAGGCGTTGCGGCCAATGCATCCTGGACCCCATTCCTCTTGCCGGAGGCTTTCATGAAGAATCGCACGATCGTCCCTCTCTTCCTGGTGATGCTCTGGGCGTCGGCAGCGTCCGCGCACGTGACCGTGTTCAGCGGTAGCAACTACCGTGGCACGAGTCAGACCTTTTACAACGACATCCCCGATCTCAGGCAGAGCGCAGTAGGCAACGATCAGGCCTCTTCGGTGCGGGTCGGTCGTGGCTGCCTCGTCCGGCTCTACGACGACGCGAACTTCAGAGGCGCGTTCACCGAGCTGGATCGAGACGAGCCCAATCTCTCCTCGTCCTCGGTGGGTAACGATCGAGCCTCGTCGCTGCGAATCCTCTGTGGAGACGGGATCAGTTGGAATGGCGACCGGGCGCCCGATCGGGTCTCGGCCGGCGTCGTGCTCTACGACAGCGCCAACTTCGGTGGGACGCGCGAGGTGTTTCACGGCGATGTCCCGGACCTCCGACGGAGCCGAGTGGGCAACGATCGGGCCTCGTCGGTGCAGGTTGCGCCGGGGTGTCGAGCTCGCCTCTACGAGGCGGAAGACTACCGGGGACGATACGCCGAGATGAGCGGCGCCGAAGCGAATCTCGGTAGGAGTCGCGTCGGCAACGACCGCACCTCTTCGCTGGAGCTCCGCTGTGTCGGCGATCGGCGACCCTGGAATACGGGGGGCACGGGCAGTTCCAGTGGATCCTCTGGATCCCATGAGTGGGGTGATTGGGACGATTGGGACAGCGATCGGGGTCAGGGCGTGGTCCTCTTTCAGGATCGCGACTTCCGGGGCCGGAGTGCGGTGTTCACCGGCGACGAGCCCGACTTGCGCCGTTCCCCTGTCGGTTCCTATGAGGCCAGCTCGATTCGGGTTCCTTCAGGCTGCGTCGTGGATCTGTTCTCGGGGCCGAACTACGAGGGCATGCGGGTGCGCTTCAATCGGAGCGAGCACTATCTGGGGGACACGCGCATCGGCAACGATGTCGCGGCGTCCATTCGCGTCGACTGTGGGCGCGGATCGAGCGCCGGCTCCGGGGGTGGCGACGACTCCTGGGGATGGCACGAAAGCGGCCGCTGGGGGGTGACGCTCTACGCCGACGGGGGGTTTCGCGGGGCGAGCGATACGCTGGACAGCGATGCCCGCAACCTGAGGGGTACACAGGTCGGCAACGATCGCGTGAGCTCCGTGCGCGTGCCGCAGGGCTGCCGGGTGGCGCTCTACGCGGATCCCGACTTCCGGGGGAGCTACGTCGTGCTGCACGAGGACACGGCCGATATGTCCCGCACCCGGGTGGGCAACGATACCGTCTCGTCCGTGCGGGTCGATTGCCACTGATCGGGTGCAGTGACCGGTAGAGCCAGGGCGCGCGAGGACGGCGCCCTGCGCGGGACGGTGCTCGCGGCGCTGTGTGGCCGCGGCCGGAGGAGCTGAGCGAGAGGTCCCGACGATCGCGGGGCCGAGTAGCTGGCTGGGAGTAGAATCGCGTCTACCGTCACCCCGCACCGACCGGTGGCGTCCCGAGCTTCGATCGAGACGCGCCCCACCGAAGGAGAGCTGCTTTGTCTGCCGAATCCAGGGCCGTTGCGCCCGAGGCTCCCGACATGTTCCTGTTCTGGGGCTGCTTCGTCGCTCTCATCGCGACCGCGTTCGCCTTCATCCTGCGCTCCTTCATGATTCCCGTGTGGGGAGAGGAGTTCGGGCTCACCAACACGCAGCAGGGAGAGCTGGCTGGCGTCGGGCTGTGGCCGTTTGCCATCACGATCGTGTTGTTCAGCCTGGTGCTCGACAAGTTCGGGGCTCGCAACTCGATGGTCTTTGCCTTCGTGTGCCATGTCGCTGCAGTCGCGCTGACGGTGACCGCCACGGGCTACTCGATGCTCTATGTCGCCACCTTCGTGGCTGCGCTGGGGAACGGCACCGTCGAAGCGGTGATCAATCCGGTCGTGGCGACGATGTTCGTCGAGAAAAAGACAAAGTGGCTGAACACGCTTCATGCGGCGTGGCCTGGAGGGCTCGTGATCGGCGGCTTGTTCGCGTTGGCCATGGGGCCGGGTGTGAGCTGGCGCACGCAGTTTCTTCTGCTCTTGATCCCGACGGTCCTCTATGCACTCATGCTCTTCAAGCGGTCTTTCCCGCTGACCGAGCGGGTGCAGGCGGGGGTCTCCTATCGCGACATGCTGGCGGAAGTGGGCGCCGCCGGAGCGCTGATCATCGTCGGCTTGATGGTCTTTCAGATCGGTGCGGTGGCGGGGTGGTCGCCGCTGGTCAGTACCCTGATCACAGCGGTCGTCGTGATTGCCTTCGGTCTGTATGTGCGCTCCTTCGGGAGGCCTCTGTTCGTCTTCCTGATGCTGTTGATGATCCCGTTGGCGACGACAGAGTTGGGGACCGACTCCTGGATCACCGATCTGATGACGCCCGAGATGACCGCACTGGGCCTGCAGGCCGGGTGGGTGCTGGTCTACACCTCGCTCATCATGGCGATCTTGAGATTCATGGCGGGTCCGATCGTCGAGCGCCTCGGTCCGCTGGGACTGTTGGCGCTCTCGGCGGCCATCGCCATCGTGGGATTGTCCTGGTTGGCGACCGCGACAGGCTTCGGAATCCTTGCAGCGGCGACCCTCTATGCGTGTGGCAAGACGTTCTTCTGGCCGACAACCCTGGGCGTGGTGGCGGAGCAGTTTCCGCGCGGCGGCGCTCTCACGCTCAACGTGATTGCGGGGGTCGGAATGCTGGGCTCGGGTGTGCTCGGGGCGGCGGTGCTGGGATACGTCCAGGACCGCCAGATCGATCGGGATCTTCTGGCCTACGACCTCGCCAATGAGACCGCTCTGCACGAAACCTATGTCACTGACGAGCGGACGAGCCTGTTTGGAGACTATGTGGCGCTGGACGCAGCAGAGCTGGAGGAGGCCTCGGTGGCCGATCGCGAGGCGGTGGCCGGAGTCGAGGCCGCCGCCAAGAAGGGGGCTCTGCGCACCGTGGTGGTCTTTCCCGTGATCATGCTGCTGAGCTATCTCGCACTGATCGTCTACTTCCGTTCGCGGGGCGGGTATCGGGTGGTGCACATCAGCGAGGGCTCGACGTAGCCGTTCCGAAGGTCGAGCTGCCCGAGGAGCCGACCACGGTCATCGAGCCTGGCCGGGCCATGCTCCTGCCTCGAACGCGCCTGTCTGGATCGATCCCAGCCTGGCGGAGGTAGGGAGCACGCCTGTGCGTGCTCCCCGAAGGTCCGCAGACCAACCCGTCCGTGGGGCTCTAGGTCGGTCGCCTAGCGCTTCCAGTCGGCGAAGCCCTGCCCGGCGTTCGCGAGGTCTACCATCAGTTTCGCCGGCTGCCAGTGATCGCCGAAGCGCTCTCGGAAGTCGGCGTAGGTCGCGACGATGTTGTCGAGGCCGATGCTGTCTGCCCAGAACATCGGACCGCCCCGATACACCGGCCACCCATAGCCGTTGACCCAGATGACGTCGATGTCGCTCGGGCGCGTGGCCATACCCTCTTCGAGGATCTTGGCACCCTCGTTGACCATCGGGTAGAGACAGCGCTGGAGGATCTCCTCGTCGGTGACCTCGCGCCGCTCGATGCCGTGCTTCTCGGCGAGCTCCGCGGTCATCTCCTCGACCTCCGGATCGGGAGTGCGCTGCCGGGTCTCCGGGTCGTAGATGTAGTAGCCACGGCCGGTCTTCTGGCCACGCCGGCCCCGTTCACACAACATCTCACGCAACGTGCTCGACGTGGAGGTCTCCGCCTTCCACCCGATGTCGAGCCCGGCGAGATCGCCCATCGCATACGGTCCCATCGGGAACCCGAAGTCGAAGATCACGTCGTCCACCTGCCACGGTGTCGCGCCTTCGAGGACCAGCTTGTCGGCCTCGATGCGACGCTGGAAGAGCATGCGGTTGCCGACGAAGCCTCGGCACACCCCCACCAAGACCGCGATCTTCTTGATCGTCTTGGACATGGCCATCGAGGTGGCGATGACGTCCTTGGCGGTCTTCTCTCCCCGCACCACCTCGACCAGGCGCATCACGTTGGCCGGGCTGAAGAAGTGCAAGCCGATCACGTCCTCGGGTCGCTTCGTTTGGGCCGCGATCTCGTTGACATCGAGTGCCGAGGTGTTGGTCGCCAGGATCGCCCCCTGCTTGCAGATTCCGTCGAGCTCCTTGAAGATGCTCTTCTTGAGCTCCATGTCCTCGAAGACCGCCTCGACGACGAGATCGCGGTCGGCGAACTGTCCCTTGTCGAGCGATCCGGTGATCAGGGACATCCGCTCTTCGACCTGATCGGCGGTGAGGCGCCCACGCTTGGCCGAGCGTTCGTAGTTCTTGCGAATCGTGGCGAGACCGCGGTCGAGGGCTTCCTGCTCGCGCTCGACGATGACCACGGGGATACCCACGTTGGCGAAGTTCATCGAGATGCCGCCGCCCATGGTTCCCGCCCCCAGGACTCCGACCGTCTCGACGGGTCGCATCGGCGTGTCCCTGGGCACGTCGGGGACCTTGGCGGCCTCCCGCTCGGCGAAGAAGTAGTAGCGCTGGGCCTTGGACTGCTCTCCGGTCATCAATTCGGTGAACAGCTCGCGCTCGACCTTCATCCCCTCGTCGAAGGGCTGGTTCACCGCGCCTTCGATGCATCGGATGTTGTACTCCGGCGCCAGGAAGCCACGGGTCTTGCGGGCGATCTTGCGCCGGAACTCGTCGAAGATCGCGGGGTCGGCCTTGGCCTCGGCGAGCTTGTCGTCGCGGTCCCGGATGCGGGTGAGCGCTCGGCCTTCGTCCAGCACGCGCTCGGCGAAAGCAACGGCGCCGTCGGTGAGATCGCCATCGATCACTTCGTCGACCAGGCCGGCGGCGTGGGCCTCCGCGGCCCCGATCATCTCTCCGCTGGTCACCATTTCGAGGGCTTTCTGGACTCCCACCACCCGCGGCAGTCGCTGCGTTCCCCCGGCGCCCGGAAGCAGGCCGAGCTTGACTTCGGGCAGTCCGAAGCGAGCACTGTCGACCGCGACACGGAAATGGCAGACCAGGGCGGTCTCGAGACCGCCGCCCAGGGCCGTGCCGTGAATCGCTGCCACGACGGGCTTGGAGCTGTTCTCGATGGCTTCGAGGGCCTCGTGCAGGCCTGGCGGCTGCGGTGGCTTGCCGAACTCCGTGATGTCGGCGCCGGCGATGAAGGTCCGGCCGCGGCAACTGAGTACGATCGCCTCGGTCTCGTCATCGGCGAGGGCCCGGGCGACACCTTCGAGGATTCCGGCTCGAACCCCCTGGCTGAGGGCGTTGACGGGGGGATTGTCGATCGAGATCAGCGCAACCCGGCCGCGCTGCTCCAGATCCACCATGTCGGTGACGGCAGGCATGTTCTCTCCTTCATCGGCCTCGATGCCGATCTGCAGAATCGATGTGTGTGGTCCCCTATCGTAGCGGGGAGAGGCCTGTGCGGCCACCTACTTCTGGGGGGCTCAATCCCCCAGTGGGGCGGGTGCCAGGCGTGCAGTTCGCCGGGCCAGGGCGGCGAGTCGATCGGGGTGATACGGCTTCTGCAGAAAAGCCACGTGGTGCTGAGAGGCGAGCCGGCGGGCACGATCGGCGTCATACCCGCTCGAGAGAATCACGGGAACCTCCGGCCAGCTGGCATGCAGCCGCGCCAGATTCTCTTCGGGATTGGTCTTGGGCATCGTCAGGTCCAGTAGCACCAGAGAGATGGTGTCTCCTTCGACGTCGAAGGCCTGCCAGAGCTCCGTGCTGTTGCGAGCTGTCAGTGGTCGAAAGCCCTCGCGCTCGAGAACGCGGCGCGCCAGTGCGAGCACCAACTCTTCGTCGTCGACGATCAACACCGTCCGTCCCATCCCCCTCGGCGAGTCTGCGCTGCCGTGATCCTCGAGATGCGTGCGATCGGTCTCGGCTCCAGCCGCAGCGATGGGCAGCAGGACTCGGAAGGTGGTGCCCTCGCCGACGGCACTGGTGACGTCGATGGCGCCACCATGGCTGCGGACGATTCCCTGCACTGCTGCCAGTCCGAGACCTCGGCCCGAACGCTTGGTGCTGAAGAAGGGCTCGAAGAGGTGGCGAAGCGTCTCCTCGTCCATGCCGCAGCCTTCGTCCGTGACCTCCAGGGCGACGTAGACGCCCGCGTCCAGGTCGGGCGCCGTCGGACCGACGCTGGCGAGGTCGATCACCGAGGAACGCACGCCGACGCGGCCCCGCTCGTCGAAGATCGAGTCGGCGGCGTTGACGACCAGATTCATGGCCACCCGGTGCAGCTGAGCCCGATCGCCCAGCACCGCGGGCAGGTCCGGCTGGAGATCGAGGTCGATCTGCACCTCGTCTCCAATGCGACCCCGCAGGAGACCGATCAGCTCTACGAGGATCTCGTTGAGATCCAGCGGGTAGGCCCGTATTGTCTTTCGGCCCGCATAGGCGAGCATCTGCTCGCACATTTCGGATGCTCTTTCGGCGGCCAGCTGAATCTGGCGCACCATGTCGAGTCCTTCCGGCTGGGTGCCGAGATGCTCGGAGAGGAGGGCGGCGTTGCCCAGGATGCCCACCAGCAGATTGTTGAAGTCATGGGCGACGCCTCCGGCGAGCGCTCCGAGGCTCTCGAAGCGTTGCAGGCTGGCCCTCTCGTCGCGCTCCATATCGCGGGCGAGCCCCGCTCTCTTGCCTTCGGTCACATCGGTGAGCAGCAGAAGCAGGGATACGACCTGGTCGGCCTCGATCACCGGGCTCACCGCGACGCTCAGCCAGGCCTCGCGCGGCTCTGCGACCCGGATCTCGTACTCGGCGGCCTGGCCGGTCGCGGCCACCTGCTCGCGAACCATGCGCGCTCTCGCGGAGGCGGCAGGTGGGATCGAGATCGAGTGACGGACTCCGATCACGTCGTCGAGGGCGATGCCTCCCGAGGTGTGGCTGCCGAAGAGCAGACGGCCCTCGAGGTCGATGAGCACGACCCATCCAGGAAGGTTCTCCAGCAGTGAACGCAGCCGAGCCTCGGACTCACGCAACGCACGCTCGGCGCGCTTCTGCTCCGAGACGTCGAGTGCCACCGTCAGCAGGGAGTCGTACCTCGAGCCGCTGCTCTTCATCGGTACCTTGGTCTGGATGAAGATCCGATCCTGGCCTTCCGCATTCTCCAGCCTGACTTCTTCGAACGGGCGCAGTGCTCCGGTCGAGAGGATTTCTCGGTCGAGGGCTTCGAGGCGTGAGCCGAGGAACGAGTGATCGAGCTCGGAGGGCATGCGGCCCAGGATCTCGCTGGCGTCCTTGTCGAGGAGCTCGCGCTGGCTTTGATTGATGAACACCACCCGTCCGCGAGCATCCTTGACGTTGATGACGGCAGGGACCGTGTCGACAATGCGACGGAGCAGGAGCCGACTGGTGCGTGAGTGGGCATGGGCTCTGCGCTCTTCGCGCAGACGTACGCTGGTGAGCACGCTGCCACCGAAGAGTGCAACCATCCAGGCCCAGGCTGGGCTGGCCCAGGTGTCGCTGCCGGCGAACGGGCCGAAGCCGTGCGCCGTCTGGGTCGCGGCGAGCACGGAGACGAGGGAGGCGAAGAGGGCAGTCTCCACCGGTCGCAGGGCCAGGGCGACCAGGATGCCGAGGGGCAGAGCGAGCAGAGCGAGCACCAGGGAAGCCCCGGGTGCCGCCGTGGGCGGCTGGAAGAAGGCCGGCGCCGCCAGCAGCACGCTGAGCGCCACGTAGAACGTGGTGTGCGACGTGCTCAGGTGGGAAAGCCGGTTCTTGCGCCGCCCGAGTCGCGAGGCGATCAGCACCAGGGTGCCGCCGACGACCAGGGCTCCCGTGGCGTCGCCCATCCACCATTCGAGCGGATTGCGTTGGACGGGCAGGTCGCGCAACCCCTGGTGGCCACCGAGCGCGTAGACGAGACCAGGGATCAGGAAGGCGCCGAAGCCGCTCCCGAAGATCTGGGCGCCAACGAAGAGAATCAGGTCCCTTCGGCTCTCCAGCCAGTAGCGGAAGCCGATCCATTCGAGCAGCAGTGCGGGCAGCGCCGCCTGGAGCAGCTCGATCGAGGCGACCACGACGGCCGTGCCCATGCCGGTGCCGACCGAGAGGTGGAAGGCGAGGCTGCCGGTGGCGATGGCGGGCCACAGTCGGCGGCCTCCCAGGAGCGCGAGAGCGCAGGCCAGGCCCGCAGGGGGCCAGACGAGGCCAGTGCCGCTGGAGCTGGGCAGGAGCACCAGGGAGAGGTGGGAGAGCAGAAAGAGAGAGACCGCCGAAACGGCCTGAACGAGGAGGACTCGACGCCCACCGGTTACCGCCAGCGGTGGCCAGGTCGGAGGCGGGTTGCGCCCGGTCTCCTGCTGTGGCAGGAGTCGAGGGAGGGTGTCGTGGGTCTCTGGAGACGGCATGGATCGATCGTGGACAGCGCTTCCCTGCCGCGGTCGGCGACAGGGAGCCAATTATACTAGTTAAGATAGAAATACAGGCTGTGGACCCGGGCTGCCGGGAGCCAGGAATCGGTGGCCCGGCGCTCACGAACGGCGTCGCGGAGAATGTCGGCATCGCGACAACTCGCAGTCACGGGTTCGTCTAAGGTCCTCGCCGAGCCCGACGGCATCGAGCAGAGGCCGGCCCGCGAACGCCAGGGGGCCTCACCGGTTCTGTGGGGTGACGATTCACAACGCTCGAGGAGCATCGAAATGAGATACCAGTACGGGATCGTTCTTGCTAGCTGCTGGCTGGTGGCTTGTCTTGCCGGGACCGCCATGGCCCAGGAGATCCGGGTCTACGAGGGGGATGACTACTCCGGCGACGACGAGACGTTCGATTCGGGGGAGTCGGCACTGTCGAGCCGGTGGAACGATCGGATCTCGTCCGTTCGCGTGGAGGGGCGATGGGAGCTCTGCAAGGAGGCTGACTTCAGGGACTGCGTGACTGTGCGCGACGACATCAGAGACCTGCGCACCATCCGCTTGAACGACGAGATCAGCTCGCTGCGTCCGATCGACGACGACGACTACGACAACGACTACGACGACGAGGGTGAACTGATCGTCTACGAGGACGATGACTTCGATGGCCGGAAGAAGACCTTCGATTCGTCCGAGTCGTCCCTGGACGGCAGTTGGAACGACCGGATCTCTTCGGTCCGCGTGGAAGGGGAGTGGGAGCTGTGCAAGGAAGCGAACTTCCGGGATTGCCGCACTGTCGATGACGACGAGGACGATCTGAGTCGGCTCGGCCTCGACGACTCCATCAGTTCCGTACGTCTGGTCGGCAACGGTCGTGACAACGACGATGACGACGACTATGACGACCATGAGATCACGGTCTACGAGGACGACGACTACGACGGCCGAAAGACGACCTACGACCGGGCCATGTCCGCGCTGGACGGCAGCTGGAACGATCGGATCTCCTCGGTTCGCGTGGAGGGGGAGTGGGAGCTGTGCAGGGAGGCGAACTTCCGGGATTGTCGCACGGTCGATGACGACGAGGACGACCTGAGTCGACTGGGCCTCGACGATTCGATCAGCTCGCTCCGTCCGGTTCGCGATTAGGATTCTCGAAAGCTCGGCCGACTTCGTCGGGCGGCAGAGAGGGAGGGGGCTTCGCGGACTCTCGGGCCTGGACTCGAGAGGGCCCGTCTCGCTCTGCGACCCGTTAGGGTCGCCTCGAAAGAAGCGGGGAGAAGCCATGCGAAATCGCATCCTGGCGATCGGGATCCTCTTGTCTCTGCCGGTCGTCGGTCCCGTCCGGAGCCAGGCAGGGGCACGCGGCGGGGTACCGGGAAGCACGGTCGAGCCGCTTTCGTCGATGCGGGAAGAGACGGAGTCGCTGGAGGTCCCGCGCACGGAGCAGTTCTGGTTGCGCTCCGAGGCGAACGGGGTGAACTATCGCCTCGAAGTCGCTCTTCCGCACAGCCATGTCGAGGGGGGCGGTCCCTATCCGCTCCTGCTCCTGCTCGACACGCACTACAGTTTCCTGATCGCTCGCAACATCACCGATCATCTGAGCGAGCGTCGAGATCTGCCGGAGATGATCGTGGTGGGCATCGGCTACGCCGGCCGCGTCGATCGGGCGAGCCCGGAGTACCGAGCCAATCGATCCCGCGACTACACGCCGACCTTTGTCGAAGACTCGGGGTACGGACGGGAGTATCAGAAGGAGTCCGGGGGCGCACCGAGCTTCGCGACGTTCCTCGAGGACGAGCTGATCCCCGCGCTCGAAAAGCGCTATCGACTGATCCCCGGAGATCGTACGCTGGTGGGACATTCCTACGGCGGCCTCTTCGTGACCTACGCCAAGCTCCACAGGCCGAGTCTCTTCTCTGGGATCCTGGCGGTGAGCCCCTCGCTCTGGTACGACGACCACTGGAGCTTCCGCAACGAGGCACGCTACGCCGCGGAGACCCGGTCGTTGCCCGGCAGGATCTACCTGGCGGTGGGCTCACGCGAGCGCAACACCCGACACGACATGGTGGCGGACCTCGAGCGTTTCGGGGCGCAGCTCGAGAGCCGCGACTACGACGGGCTCGTGCTGCGCTTCGAAGTCCTCGACGGCGAGACCCACAACTCGGTCTTCCCCCGCGCTCTCACCAACGGGCTGCGATTTCTCTTCCCCTCTCGTGAGGGCAGTCGATAGTCGCTGCGGCGACACGGGTTCGGAGACTCGGGATCTTCGGTGTCGATTGCGGCCTCGGCTACCATGCGTGTATCCCCGAACACCCACTGAGGAGTCGCAGAATGACTGAAGTCGATACCAGCCTGTTCAACCTGGCGATGTCGAAGGAAGCCCAGCCTCTGATGGAGGCGGTGAAAGCACACATCAGAGACCACGTCGAGCCGATCACCGAGGAGTTCTTCGCGCTCGACAAGGAGAAGGACGATCGCTGGTCGTGGCACCCGCGGCAGCTGGAGCTGCTCGAAGGCGCCAAGGACAAGGCAAAGGCCTCGGGGCTGTGGAACTTCTTTCTGCCGGACTCCGAGATCGGTCAGGGTCTGAGCAATCTCGACTACGCGTACATCGCGGTGGAGCTCGGCAAGTTCTCCCTGGCCTCGGAGACACTCAACTGTAGCGCTCCCGACACCGGCAACATGGAGGTTCTCGAACGGGTCGGGACTCCAGAGCAGAAGGAGAAGTGGCTGAAGCCGTTGCTCGCCGGAGAGATCCGCTCGGCATACGCCATGACCGAGCCCGGAGTCGCGTCTTCGGACGCCAAGAACATCGAGACCCGTGCCGTTCTCGAAGGGGACGAGTGGGTGATCAACGGCGAGAAGTTCTACATCTCCGGCGCCGGAGATCCCCGCTGCAAGATCATGATCACCATGGTCAAGACCAGCCCGGATGCCACCAACCCGAGCCGGCAGCAGTCTCAGATCCTGGTGCCGATCGATACTCCCGGGGTGCAGATTCTGGAGGGAATGCAGGTGTTCGGCCACGACCACGCGCCGCGCGGACACATGCACATCAGGTTCGAGGACGTGCGGGTACCCAAGGAGAACATCCTGTTGGGAGAGGGTCGAGGCTTCGAGATCTCTCAGGTGCGTCTCGGCCCGGGGCGCATCCATCACTGCATGCGGTCGATCGGCAAGGCCGAGAAGGCGCTCGAGCTGATGGTCCGGCGCGCCAGCACGCGCGAGGCCTTCGGGAAGCCGATCGTTCGGTTGGGCAAGAACCTGGAGGTGATCTCTCGAGCCCGGATCGAGATCAACGCGATGCGGCTCTCGGTCTTGCAGGCCGCCAAGGCAATGGACGTACTGGGCAATCAGGAAGCGCGCGTCTACGTCAGTGCGGTCAAGGCGATGGTCCCGGAGAAATGCTGCGAGATCATCGATGCCGCGATCCAGATGCACGGGGCCACCGGGATCTCCCAGTGGACCCCGCTGGCCGACTTGTATACCGACATGCGCCACCTCCGGTTCGCCGACGGCCCGGATGAGGTGCATCACATGGTGGTGGGCCGAGCCGAAGTCCAGAAGTACGGGCTCTGGTAGCGCGGTCGGCCGGTGAGCGAGGCGGAGTCACTCTGTCGCACGGCGTGCGGCAGCGCCCGTCCGGGCCGATTCGCGCCCGTCGGAGACCGCGACGTCCCAGATCCGCTCGTGGGTCTCGCCGCTGGCGTCGAGCCAGCCTTTGCTTGATGACCTGCGTGCGATCGAGGTGGCTCTCTTCGGGTTGCGCAGCGCGTAGACCAGGAAGCTCGGGGCGCCGGTGCCCGACGGCAGGTGCACAGGGTGGAGCGTCATCGCCATCACGCGAACACGCCGGGTCGGGTCCTTCGTCCTATCGGTCGAGAAGGCCCTTCTTGCCGATCTTCAAGGCGTCTCTCCTACCCGTTGGTTGGTTCGTCAGAACACGTAGGCGAAACGGAAACGAAGCATGTCGCCCTCGCTGCCGTCGTTGTTGGCGAAGATCTCGCCGTAGCTCATCCAACCCCCGAAGGACGGCGTGAACTGATAGCCGACAGAGGCACCGCCACCCAGCGAGTCGAGCCGGTTGCCATCGGGTACGCGGTCGGTGGTGGTCTCGGCCCCGTACTGGAAGCGCAGGTCGAGTCCGGCCCAGAACTTCGGTGTGAAGTTCCTGGTGAGATGCGACTCGACGACGTAGAGCGGGTCCTGCTCGCGAAGGTCGGCGCGAAAGGGATCGGTGTTGTCCCCGTAGAAGACGACACTGGGGACGATCTCGAGCGCGGTCCGACTGGCGGGAGACGCGAAGGGTACGATCATCGGCAGCCCGAATCGATAGCCCCAACGATTGGTGCCGAGATTGACAGGGCGGTCGCGATCGTAGTCCCCCGCCGGAAGGTACACCCCGACCAATCCGGACATCTGGAATCCCGGTCTGTGCTTGACGAACTCGGCCGGACTCAACGCAGGAGAGCCGATCAGTCCGACTCGCATCGCGAGATAGGGGTCCGCGATCCCTGACTCCTTCGGGATGTTGATGCTGCTTCCGGGCTCGAAGAACGAGTTGGGGGGTGCTTCGGGGCCCAAAGCGACATCGCCCCGGATCGACCCCCAGATTCCGGTCACCCAGATTTCCGCCAGGCGCCCGCCGAGAGAGAAGAAGCGGTTGTAGTTGAGCGCGAGGATATCGCTGCGCAGGTCTGCGCCCTCGATCAGAATGTCCTGCGCGAAGTTGAAGTTGCTCTCTGCGTCCATGTAGGTCAAGGACAGAGCGTTGATGTCCTTGGGAGCCAGCAGGTAGACCCGGGCTCCCTCCCCCTGGGCGAGGACGAGTCCCGGAAGAGAGAGCAGTGTTCCCAATCCCAGCGTGAGAGCACAGGTGGCCCTGCGCAAGAGTAGTCGTGAGCACGGCATGACTCGATCTCCTCCGTCAGTTCCCCGGCGTGTACCAGATGGGGGAGGTGTAGGCGCGCTCCTGGATCTCGGTGGGTGCGCCCTCGGGAATCTCGCGGGCGTAGATCTTGGCGTCGAAGGTGGTCCAACGCGGCGTGGGGATCTCGAGCACCCGCACGTAGTAGAAGGCGCGCTGCGTGGGGTCGAACTCCGGGTCCTGCCAGAAGGCGCCTAGTCGGGCAGCGCCGATACTGTTGCGATAGCTCGCCTCCTCGACGTCGACCGTGCTTCCCACCGGCGTTCGGCAGCGCCCGTCCGGACCGATCTCGCGCCCGTCGGAGACCGCGACGTCCCAGATCCGCTCGTGGGTCTCGCCGCTGGCGTCGAGCCAGCCCTTGATGATCTGCACGCGGTCGAGGTTGGCGTTGTTGGGATCCTTGGTGGCGTGAACCAGGAAGCTCGGGGCCCTGCCGGCGGGTGCGCCATGGATGTCGCCTCCCATCGGGACGCCCTGCGTATAGCCGAGCTTCACCATGTCGGGCCGATCCTGGTCGCCGGCATCGAAGTCCCACCCACCGAAGACCCGCACCCGCATGCGGGTGCCGGTGGTCGCGAAGACTTCTTTGCGGGCCAGCGCGTCCCACAGCGCCTCGCGGGTGTTCTCGCGCGCCCAGACCGCCGCCAGGCCGGCACTCTGCACCCGCCAGGCCTCGATCTCGATGTCGAGATCATCGGGGTTGGTGCGCCCCGCCACCAGCTCGTAGAAGCGGTCTTCGCTCGGAGCCGGCTCGAGCAAGGTGATCTTGCCGAAGTACTGCGACTCGTCGGTGGTCATCAGCGCGGTGTGGGTGTCGGTCGATCCCACCATGCCGAACTTGAACGGATTGACGCCCAGCTTCTCCTCGTACTGCAGACCGCGCTCATAGGCGCCCCGCGCGTACTCGCGCGGCAGCATGTCGGGAGTCTTGGGCAGCGGCGAGTTGATGCCGCCCTTGTCCCAGGTCTCGAAGTCGGCGAACTCGTCTTCGGGTGACAGCGCCGGGTGGGCTTCTCCGTCGCCCTTCATCTGGGTCACTTCGTAGATCGGCTCCCAGCGCGCGCGACGCTCGGCGTAATCGCGGTCGATCGGCGCCTTGGCCTTGAAGGTCACGTCGTCGAACATGAGCCCGTTCGAGAGGTTGCCGTTGTGCGGGATGGCCAGCATCTTGCCGCCCGTGGTGCGCTCGTAGTCCGCCATCCACTGCCACAGGTCTTCGGCGGACTCCGAGTCGTAGGAACTGAAGGGCAGCACCTGTTCGGCGAGTCCCCCGCCGTCGCGGAAGATCACGTTGCGGTGAAGGTTGTTGCCGCCCGGGACCGAGGTCCACTCGTAGCCGATGAAGGCGGTGAAGCGACCCGGTTGGTTGTACTTCTCGGCCGCCTCGATAATGAGATTCCATGCCGTCCTCGCCGCCGGCAGGCCCTCGTCGCCACCCATCGGGTCGACGCCGCTCGCCTTCGACGCCCGCCACTCGTCGAATGCCTGGACTCCCTGGCCGGCCTGCAGCAGGTCGTGGATCTTGCGGCCGTAGTCGGTCGCCAGAACGTCGGGGTCCCCCGCCGCGGCGAGGGGCGCCAGGCCGAGATTCTCGGCGTGATCGGCGATCACCAGGAAGTCGAGGGGGAGCTGGAGCCTGGCGCGTACGCCGGTGCTGGAGGTCACCTCCTCGCCGAGGGCGAACCGGTAGGCGTCTTCCGGTCCCAGGGTCGTGCCGGCGAAACCCGCGTCGGCCGAGAAGCTGGTGTGCACGTGAGTGTCGCCGAAGAAGACCTGGTTCGGGAAGTCGTCCAGGTAGGGCGAGTACTCCTGCGCCGTCGATGGGCCAGACACGAAGGTGATCGCGGCCAGCGCGAGGAAGAGGGGAAATCGGTTCATATGGTTCTGCTCCTGTTTGCCTGTGAAGTGGCCGTCGCGGAACTCCGGCGGCCCGTCAGCGCTCTGGCGTGAACCAGATCGGCGAGGTGTAGGCCCGCTCCTGGGTGACCAGCGGGATCTGGTCGGGCAGATCGAGGTTGAACTTCACCGCGTCGTAGGCGGTCCACCGCGGGGTGGGAATCTCGATCACCCGAGCGTAGTAGAAGGCACGCAGCGACGGGTCGAAGTCGGGGTCGGTCCACACCGCGCCCAGCTCCGAGGCGCCGATGGTGTTGGTCCAGCTCGGAATCGACAGGTCGACCGTGTTGCCCACCGGTGTCCTGCAGCGACCGTCGGCCCCGATGTCACGACCGTCCGAGACCGCCACGTCGTAGATCTTCTCCTGGGCATTGCCGGCCGCGTCGATCCAGCCCTTCACGATCTGGACGCGATCGAGGTTGGCTCCCATCGGGTCGCGCAGCGCGTAGACCAGGAAGCTCGGGGCGCCGGTACCCGACGGCAGGTCGCTGCCCATCGGCACGCCCTTGCTGTAGCCGACCAGCGCAAGGTCGCGGCGCAGGGCGTCGCCCTCCGCGAAGTCCCAGCCGCCGAAGAGGCGCACCCGCATGCGTGGGCCGGTGGTGGCGTAGGCCTCGCGCCGCTCCATGGCGTCGAACAGGGCGCCGCGCGTGTTGTCGGTTGCCCACACCGCAGTCAGCCCGGCGGTGATGTACTGCCAGGCATCGAGGGCAACGGTCCCGTCGGCGTACTTCTTGCTGACGTGGGTTGCGCGCTCCGGGTTGGGCTCGTAGGCGGTGAACTTGCCGAAGAAGTTGTCGTTGTCGGGTGTCGTCAGGCCGGTGTGGGTGTCGCTGGCCCCGACCAGCCCGAACTTGAACGGGTTGACTCCGAGACGGGCGTCGAGCTCGAGGCCACGCTTCAGACCGGAGCGCACGTACTCGCCGGGTAGCATCTCGGGGGTCTTCTTTTCGCTGGCATCGAGGTTGCCGTAGTCCCAGGTCTCGAAGTCGGCGAACTCGTCCTCGGTCGAGAGCAGCGGATGCGCTTCGCCGTCGCCCTTGATCTGAGTCGCTTCGTAGAGCCGCTCCCACTTCTGCCGGGTCTCGGCGTAGGCGCGGTCGTAGGCGGCGCCGTTAGAGAAGTCGTCTTGGAGCGCGAACATCATGCCGTTCGACAGGTTGCCGTTGTGGGGGATGGCGAGCACGTCGCCGCCGGTGGTGTCCTCGTAGTTCTGCAGCCATTTCCAGAGGTCCTGGGGGTTCGGACTGCCGAACGGCGGCGTGGTGGTGTAGGGCACCACCTGGCCGGCGCGCTCCGGGCCGTCGCGGAAGATGACGTTGCGGTGGAGGTTGTTGCCGTTGACCAGCGACGTCCACTCGAAGGCGATGAAGGTGGTGAACCGTCCGGGATCATTGAACTCTTCCGCGGCCGCGAGGAGGTCGCCCCAGACCCGCTCGTAGGCCGGGTTGCCGGGCTGATAGTTGAGCGCGGGGGAGATCTCTCCCTGGGCGAACATCGCCGTCAGCTTCTGTGCGGCCCGCAGAGCCACTTCGCCTCCTGCGTTGAAGGCTTCGTGGAACTCGGCGCCCTGGGGGTCCGCGAGGATGTTGGGAGCACCACCGATGATGTCGGTGATCGCACCCATGGCGTCGGAGTGATCGGTGATCATGTAGAAATCGAGCGGGCGTGAGAGCCTCACGGGCTGGCCGGTGTTCGACGTCACCTGCTCGCCGCGCGCGAATCGGTAGGCGTCGCGTGGCATCAACCGAGTGCCGCCACCGCCGGCGTCCGCGGAAAGGCCGGTGTGGACGTGCGTGTCGCCGAAGTAGACGTCGGTGGGGTAGGCGCGGTCGGCGTAGGGCGAGTAGGGTCGCCCGGCAATCGCGTCCTCGAGACCTTCGGGATTGATCGACTCCTGGGCTCCGGCCGGGACCAGGAGGAGAAGCTGGAAGCCGAGCGCCAGAGCTAGTCGAGATGTTGCTTTGGACATGGCCTTTCCTTTCGATTCCGTCGTGAAAGTGCCCGCTCAGCGGGAAGTGGTACTAGCTCTCTCCTTCGGCTCTTCCACTGAGGGTGAGCCCCTCACGAGCGCGCGAGACACACCGGGCCGACCCCTCCGCGGAAGTCGAATCCAAGAAACGATTCGGTGTGGATCGCCATGTTGGGTGCGCGGACCCCCTCGTGTCTGTCAAGATCACGACAATGTCGATCCGCGCACGCATTCGGAGGATGTCGTCGCAACAGCGAGCCGAGGTCCTCGAGGTCCTGGAGAAGGGTACCTGGTTCGGGAGTCTCCCCACCGCGCTTCGGGCTTCGATCGTCGAGCGTTCGTCCCTGCGAGACTTCACGAAGGGGCAAGTGCTGTCCTCGGAGTCGGAGGCGATCGAGGGACTCTTCGCCGTGCTCGAAGGCCAGGTCGAGTTCGCGCGTTGGCCCGATCTGGACATTCGCTCGCTCCTGCACATCGCGGAGATCGGCTTCTGGTTCGGGGAAATCGCTCTCCTGAGCGAGGTGAGCCCGGCGGTCACTGTCGTGGCACAGACCGACGGAAGGCTTCTCCTGCTGCCGAAGAGAGAATTCGAGCGATTGATCGAAGAAGACCCTCGGCACTTCCCGCACTTCGCTCGACTGCCGATCTCCAGGTATGCCGAGCTCATCCGGATCTTCGGCGAGGTCCTGGGGCTCGATGGCGAAACGCTGATTCGCCGCAGACTCGTGGATCTGATCGAGCTACGTCGTGCCGATCGAGGCCGTGCCGATCAAAGCGATGGAGCCCCTCAGGCCTCGGACCTCGAGCTTCGGATCTCGCAGGCGGATTTCGCCGCCCTCGTGGGGCTCTCTCGTCAGAGCCTCAACGAGCACTTGAAGCACCTGGCCGACCAGGAACTCATCGAGGTCTCGTACCGCAAGATTCGGATTCTCGACGCAGAGAAACTGCGCGGCGATGGAGCCTGATCTCGGTCACGCGACACGGTCAGTCCTGCTTTCGGGCATAGAGCTGGGTGAAGTACCAGGTGCCGTCGGAGCCCTGGGCGGCCCCGGCCCCCGTGATCGTGAAGTCTCCGAGCAGGTTCTCGCGGTGTCCAGAGCTCTTGATCCATCCGGCCACGGCTTCGTTCGCCGGCTCTTCCAGGCCAAGGTTGAGGGCGACGTTCTCGGCGGAGGCCTCGCCGCCCAGCCTGGCGATCTTCCGTGCTCGCTTCTCGAAGCCCTGGTGCCCGAAGCTGCGCCGCCCCTTCGCCATCGCCTCACTGTGCTCGCGGGCCAGCTCGGCGAGACTCTCGTCGACCTCGAGCGGAGCGAGCCCTCTTCTTCCGCGCTCGCTGTTGACCTGCTCGACTACAGAGCGCTCGAGCTTCCTGGCCGCTCCGATTCCGAAGCCCGCCGAGCCCGCTGCCAAGGCTGCCAGGAGCCCGATGGCCACGGTCTCGGCACGCAGCGAGGACGACCCGATCATGATCCTCGAGACTGGCGGGGATTCCATTTCCCCTGGGCCACGGCGGGGATGAACTCGTCGAGCCCGTCGGGGGGAAAGGCCACCGTCTCTCCTCGCTCCGCACTCAGGTACGCCGCCATCAACAGCTCGGTGACGGCGACACCGTCTTCGAAGGTCTCGCTCGGGCGCTTCCCCGCGAGAAAGGCCTGCACCATGTGGCGGTTCTCGGCGTCGTAGCCGTAGGCGGCCGCTTCGTCGGAGAGCACGGGCATCAGTCCCATCTCGGCGTTCTGCTTCTCGACCAGGTCCTCGCCCTCGGCCTGACTGAGATCGCGGGAGAAGAAGAGGCGAAGATCGGTGTCGAGGCTGTTGGCCTGCATCGAGTACTCGGGTCCGAGCAGCTCCATCGAAAGGCGCAGCCCGGCACCGACGTAGCTCCAGGAGGTGCTCGCTTCGATCACCAGCGGGAGACCGGCGTCGTCGACCAGGTCGACCATCACCCGTGCGAAGTCCTCCGACGGGCGGTCGAGGTAGTTCACCTGGCTACCGTACTGCTCGCGCAGCCGAGCGGCGTACTCGTCGCGCTGCCATTTGAGGCAGGCGATCTGCGCACTCACCCTGACGGGAGTCACGCTGCTGCGCGGCTTCGTCGGGTCTGTGAGCATGAAGCGAGCGGCTTCGACCGAGTGACACATCATGTCGTTGAGCACGCCGCCCCCTTGCAGCTCCCCCTGCCAGAACCAGGCGTTGTGGGGGCCGCTGTGCTCTTCGGCGGCTCGCGCCAGATAAGGTCGGCCGGCGGCGCTGGCACCGCGTTGCCACACCAGCTCGCGACCACGGACCACCGAGGGAGCGTACACCTGGTTCTCGAGGTAGCCGTCGAGCAGGCCGGCCTGTTGCACGAGCTCGAGCATGCGCTTCGCTTCGGCGAGATTGCGCCCCAGCGGCTTTTCGCAGGCCACTCCGACGAGCTCCCCCTGGCCCCGCCCGAGGGCTTCGGCGATCTCCTCCATGTTGGCGATGCGTTGATGATTCGGGCCACAGATCCACAGGGCGTCGATGGCGGGATCTTCGACCATGGCCGTGATCGAGTCGAAGGCCCTTGCTTCACCGACGCCGAGCCCTCGTGCCAGGTCGGCGGCCTCGCGGGCACGATCTGCGTTCGGACTCCAGACACCGAGGATGTCGGCGTCACGAATGGTCTGCCAGGAGCGAATGTGAAACCGCGTGATGAAGCCGCTTCCCACGAAGCCGACGCCGAGTCTGTTCTTGTCTCTGGTCATGGCTCTCTTTCCGTCCGCGCTCAGGGGCGAGCGCCGGAACCGGTCGGGTGAGTGGCTGGGTCGGGATACTCGAACGACTTGTCGGGCAGCGGCGGCGGGGGAGGCACGTCGCGCGGATCCTCGGCGATCAGCGCTTGCAGATGCTCGATGGCCGCCTCGAGCTGGGCGTCCCGCCCCTGAAACGTCTCGTGCGGGAGATTGTCCACCACGATGTCCGGCTCGACGCCCCAGCCTTCGATCAGCCACTCTCCTTCGGGACCGTACACGCCATTCTGTGGCGCTCGCGCCAGTCCGCCGTCACTGAGGCGATTGTTGCTCGACAGCCAGATCTCGCCGCCCCACGTCCGGGTGCCGATGACCTTGCCGAGGCCGAGACGGCGGAACCCCTCGGCGAACGCCTCACCGTCGGAGCCGGTCAGCTCGTCGACCAGGACCACCATGTGGCCGCGGAAGGCGTACTGCATGTTCCATGAGGGCTCGGCGACCCGATCCTGCCAGTACATCCAGGCGCGGCGCATCAGCTTCTCGAGAATGATGCTGTCGATGTTGCCGCCGCCGTTGTGGCGCACGTCGACGATCAGTCCCCTGCGATTGAACACGGGATAGAAGTTGCGGTACCACTCGGCAAGGTTCGCCGCCGTCATTGCGCGCAGGTGGACGTAGCCGATCTGTCCCTGGCCGGCCTCCTCGACCGCGAGTCGTCGTGTGTACTCCCACTCCTGATAGCGCAGTTCCCGCTCGTCGGCGGTCGGTACGACAACCACGTCTCGCGGAGTCGCACTTCCCTGATCGAGCAGGCGCAGGCGCACTTGCCGCTCCTGGGTGTTGCGCAGGAGCACGGCGGGGTCGTCGACCGACAGCACCGGAGTGCCGTTGATCGCCAGCAGCGTGTCGCCCGGCTCGATCTCGAGGTAGGGGTCGGCGAGGGGGCCCCGCCAGGACGGATAGTCAGGGTCGGTGAGATAGAGGTGGTCGATGCGGTAGCCGCCGGCATCGGAGTCGCGACTCATCCGGGCGCCCAGAGAGGCCACGACGACCTCGTCGGGGCCGGTGCGATGATCGCCCCCTCGCACGCTGATGTGGAGCGCAGAGAGCTCTCCGACCACTTCGCCGATGATGTCGCTGACCTCCTGGCGGGTGGTCGCTCGCTCCACCAGGGGCCGGTACTTGTCACGCACCGCCTCCCAGTCGAGACCGTGCATCCCCGGGTCGTAGAAGTAGTCGCGCTCGAGCCGCCACGCGTCGACGAAGATCTGGCGCAGATCCTCACGCACCGAGATCGGAAAGGACCAGCCGGAGAGATCCACCTTGTACTCGTCCAGCTCTGCCGGCGCCTTCTCGGATGCAGGGAAGACGAACAGGCCACCTTTCTTGCGCACCATCAGCGTCTTGCTGTCGGCGGAGAGGATGTACTGAAGGACGTCGCTGACCAGCGTCGCGGGCTCGTCGGGGTCGGGTCCGATCTCGACCGCCTTCAGGTGCCATTGGGCCTCGGGTCCCGAGTCGCGGGACAGCCAATAGAGGTTCTTTCCGTCGGTGGACAGGTTCCGGTAGTTACCCGCGGGCACGGGGACCGGCCACAGTCGGCCCTGGATTCCCGCGAGGTCGATCTGCACGGCCGGGATCGGTCTTGCCTCGGCTTCGTCGTCGGTGTCGCCGTCATCGCCCTCGCCGTGTGTCTTCTCGCCGGGGTCCTTCGAGTCTTCGCTCAGCTCGTCGACAGGTCGGAACGAGGGACGCAGTCCGCTCTGGAGCGCTACCTGAAAGAGCTCCATCGGGTGGTCGAAGTAGGGCTCGGGCTGCCGTGGTCCCCAGGGTCCTCCGATCAGTGAGCGCAGGTTCCGGTCGGAGAGGAAATAGAGCCACTGTCCGTCCGGGCTCCAGACCGGTGACTCGCTGTTGGTGCGGTCGGAGGTGACGGTCGCGCGCTGCCCGTCTTCGGCTCGAAAGAGCTTGATCTGCTGGTACGTGTTGAGGGCTCGCTCGGAGTAGGCGAGCCACTGGCTGTCGGGGGACCAGCTCGGGTCTCCGGATCCTTCACGGAGCTCGGTGACGCGACGAGTGCTGCCGTCCGAGAGATCGAGCAGGTTCAGGTCGGCATTCTTGTCGGTGTAGGCGAGCCAGCGGCCGTCCGGGGACGGTACGCCACCGAAGCGGAGAATGTCGGCGTCGTCGGTGATCTGTTCGGGGGCAGCGGTGCCGTCGGCGGGCAGCCGATAGAACTCGGTCTCTCCGGTCTCATCAGAGAGCAGCAGCACGTCGCCGTCGGGAAGAAAGGTGGCGTCTCGGTAGCGGACTCCGGGCTTGCGGGCGAGTTGTCGGGATCGTCCCTGGCCTGCCGGGAAGACGAAGACCCGCCCGCGAGCCGTGAGCGCGACGCTGCGGCCTTGCGGGTGGAGATCGATCGAGGTCAGGTACTCCAGAGGGTCCGTCTCCCATTTCTCTCTGAGCTGGTCGAAGTCTGAAGCCAGGTTGATGGGAATGCGGCGGGTCGAACCGTCAGAGAGGTCGAGGTGCCACAGATCGGCTCCGAGCTGATAGACGATCCGGGATTCGTCGTTCGACGGCGACTTGACGTCCCAGCCCGAGTGGAAGGTTTCCTGCCTCGGCTCGCTTCCCTCGGGAGTCATCGACCACACGTTCATGGTGCCGTCGCGATCGTTGACCCAGTAGATGCGCGAGCCGATCACCATCGGGGAGTGATCCTCTCCGGCAAAGTCGGCGGTCAGGTTGATCGCTTCCGTGTCGCCGCTGGCAAATCGCCAGATGTTGCGAGCGGTGCCTCCCCGGTAGCGCTTGGTGTTGTTGCGGTGAAACGCCGGGCGGGCGAAGTAGAGAATCCTGCCGGTCGCGTCGAAGTCTCCGTCACTGGCCTGGTAGAGGGGGACGGTGGTGCGCTCGAGCGAGTCGGGATCGACCCTGACCAGGAGAGGATTGGGCAGGGTGGAGTAGTGCCTCGTCGCGTAGAGCACCTCGCCGGATGGAGTCCATCCCAGCGCCGTCGAGGCTTCGGCCTCCCACGTGAGTCGGCGCGGTGAGCCACCGCTGGTCGGCATGACGTAGACCTCGGTCGGTCCCTCGTAGGTAGCGCTGAAGGCGAGCTGCGAACCGTCCGGTGAGAACACGGGGTGGGTTTCTTCTCCCGGATGTGTGGTCAGTCGCCGAGCCAGCCCGCCTGCCAGGGGAACGGTCCACAGATCGCCTTCGGCCGCGAAGACCACGGTCTCTCGATGGACGTCGGGAAACCGGTAGTAGCCCTCGACACCGGCCGCGAGGGTCGGTGAGCTGGCGAGGATCCAAGCGGTGAGGGCGTAGCTGGAGGAAAGAGCGATGAATCGACGCATCGGAGTGCTCCTGGCACCGTGAGTGCCGTCGAGGCACACCGGCTTCGGTGGCCTGTTGGCCTGCTTCGTTTCTCGGATGGCGTCCTACTCTACCGTGCGTCGCGCGGCCGTTCAGCCCGCCGAGGATCGGGCGCAGAACGTAAGAGGGCCCCGGTTCCAATCGGAAACCGGGGCCCAGGGAGACTCGACCGGGTGACGATGGGATTCCCTCTCCGGGGATCATCCCGCCACCGCACGCAGAGGCCAATCTGCTCTCGGGGAGCAGGAGCCTCGCGGGTTCACGGCCTGATCCTCTAGAGGATCGTCACCTCCGTCGAGTCGTGCTTACAATTATCCACTGGACCACCTCCTTGCTGGGCAAGTTCGAGATTGGTGGCTCCCACACCACCCAGCCCCGCGGCTGCCCGGTTTGTGCCGTTCGGGACCGCCGCGCCGCCCGCAGCCGAAACTGCGACCGGAGCGGGATGACAGTCACCATTGTGATCGTGGAAGGTGAATCCTGTCAATCAGTTGAGTCGATCGGCGTGGTCATGGGAGGAAGCGCTCGGCGCGGCTCGGCAGGAGGCGGAGGGGGAGACGCCGATCGGCTCGCTTCTGCGGAGCGGGCGGTCTCCGAATTCGCGTTTCTCGGGGGCCCGGAATCCTGGCCCGTGTTCCCGTCACTCGCAGCCTCCCGTTCGGTGGAGGCCTCCGCCGAGCCGCCCTGGCCTCGTCCTCCCCGCCGACGTCGACGGCTTCGACGTCGGCGCGGGCGGGAAGCGCCCTCCGAGTCGGTATCACCGTCCGTGCCATCGGCTCGAACCGCCTCTTCGGGCGACGAGTCGGAGCTCCCCCGATCAGCGTCGACGTTCTCTCCCTTTACGGGTTCCTTTGCCGTTGCCGTGTCTGCGTCGCCGTTCTCGTCGCTTTGAGATCGCGACCGGCCGGAGCGACGCCGCCTGCGGGAGCGGCTCCGACTCCGCTTCGGCTTGTCTTCTGAATCGGTATCGCTGTCGATGTCGACATCGGTGTCGGCGTCTTCGTCGTCGAGGGCGAGCCTCTCCTCACCGGTTTCCTCGGGCGTCCCCTCTTCACCGGAGCTTTTGGAGCGGCGGCGACGAGGCGGACGCTTGCGACGTCCGGCGGGCTCCTCCTTGGCCACCTCTTCGGCCAGGTCGACTGCCGCCGTGGTGGCCTTCTTCACGATCGGAGAGCGACGGAGTGCCGCGCGCGCGTACCAGTCGATTTCTCGTTCGCCCAACTGCAATTTGGGAGAGGAGATGACCTCGATGCGCACATCGTTCTCGGTCTCGATCGCGGCCAGGTCTCGGCGGCGCTGATTCTGGAATGCATTGGCGATTTCGGGGTTGAGCATGATGCGGATGCGCTCGATCGAGCCGTCCTGCACACGGGCCTGGATCTCGCGCAAGAGGTGCAGAGAGAGGATTTCCGGGCTCGGCACGCGTCCTGTGCCCCCGCAGGTCAGGCACACACGCTGGGTGCGCAGCTGAATGGCCTGATGGAGGCGTTGACGGTTGATCTCGATGAGCCCGTTGGGACTGGTTCGACAGATCTGGGTTCGAGCTTTGTCGGCTTTGAGCGCATCGGCGAGCGCCTTCTCGACCTTCTTCTGGTTGCGCCGGCTTCGCATGTCGATGAAGTCCACGACCAGCAGGCCGCCGATGTCGCGCAGCCGAAGTTGGCGCGCCACCTCTTCCGCGGCTTCCATGTTGGTGTGCAGCGCGGTCTCTTCCTGGCTCGCCGCCTTGGTCGATCGACCCGAGTTGACGTCGATTGCGGTCAGCGCCTCGGTGTGGTCGATCACGATCGATCCGCCGGAGGGGAGGGGTGCCGAGCGCTGGTAGATGCGCTCGATCTGGGTCTCGAGATCGTAGCGAGAGAACAGTGGCACCTTGTCGGTGTAGTGAGTGAGCTTGGTGCGCGAGCGTGGCATGAAGGCCTGGATATAGTCCTGCGCCTTCTTGTAGGCCCCCTCCTGGTCTACCAGGACTTCTTCCACCGTGTTGTCGAGATAGTCACGCAGTGCCTGCAGCACGATGTCCTGGTCACTGTAGAGCAGGGTCTTGCCCTTGGCGCGCCGTGCCTCCTGGCTGATCCGTTTCCACAATCGCTGCAGGGCGTTGAGGTCGCGGTTGAGCGTGGTCTTGGTCTGGCCCAGTGCGTTGGTGCGAAGAATCAATCCCCCGCCGTCGGCGACGTCCATTCCGCGAGCCATCTCCTTGAGCTTTCGGCGGGTCTCCTCATCGTCGACCTTGCGCGAGACTCCGCGGGTCGAGTCGAACGGTGTGAGTACCAGATAGCGCCCGGCGAGGGTGAGATTGGTGGTCAGTGCCGCGCCCTTTTGTCCCTCGGGCTCGCGGGTCACCTGAACCACGATTGGCTGCCCCTGCTCGAGAACATCCTCGATTTTCGGCCGGGCGCCCTGCTTGGCTTCCTTGTAATAGGCATCGGGCACGACATCCTGAATGGTCAGGAAGCCGTTGCGCTCGGCACCGTAGTCGATGAAGGCGGCGTTCAGACTCGGCTCGACGTTCGAGATGATGCCGAAGTAGATGTTGCCGCGGGTGAGACCGCGCTCCGAAACGTCGACCTTGAAGTCGTCGAGCGTACGGTCGCTGGTGATCGCTACACGCAATTCCGTGGGATTGCGGGCGTTGATGAGCATTCTTCTGGTCACGGGTCGTTTTCCTCTGTCGATGTGAAGAGCTCACGCGCACGAGGGTCAGCGGGGGCTACCGGTGCATCCGCAAGGGGAGTGGGCCGGCTCTCGGATCGAAGGACGCGGCTCAGACAGGGCCGAGTCGGCTGCAGGCAGAGCCTGCTGGCCTCACGACACCGGACGTTGCGGTGTTCGATCGTTCACCCCCGCGGTCGTGCGGGGCTCCGGGTGCGGCCAGGGTGCCGCACCGTGGGTAGGGAGGTCGGATCTAAGGTCTCCTGGGTGTCTCGGGAGGGAACGCAACAGTCGTTGCGACGTCTCCTGGACTATCGATGAATACGTCGATGGGTCAGGCACCGGCCTGGACCCCGTTGGGTCGATCGAGTCAAAGCTGTTACCGCGGGCGGGTCGGCCTCGCCAGGGAGTCCTGTTGGTCACCTGCCGCGTCGTCGCAAGGATAGCAGAGTGGCGGTTCTCGGGTCCAAGGGACCGTCTGGGAGAGGGTCGCGAAGTCGCACTGTGGGCAGCGGGGCTCGGGTAGGATCTGGCGGACTTTTCGAGGACAATCCCTACCCATGCAGCGTTCAATCTACTCTCGGCTCTCGGTGATGATGGTGCTCCAGTACGCGGTCTGGGGCATCTGGCTTCCGATCCTGGCGCGCTATCTCCAGGCCTCCACGGTGGACGGTGGGCTCGGTTTCACTCCCGGGCAGGTGGCCCTGATTCTCGGCCTGGCCGCGTCGGTCGGTGCGGTGACGGCTCCTTTCGTGGCCGGCCAGTTCGCCGACCGCTACTTTTCCGCGGAGCGCTTCCTGGCGGCTCTCCTGGTGATCGGTGGAGTGATCAAGATCATCACCGCCTATCAGACCTCCTTCCAGGCTTGGCTCTGGCTGTCGGTGGCCTACAGCGTCGTGTACATGCCGACCCTGTCCCTGACCAACTCGATCGCGTTCGCGAACCTCGGAGAGCCCGGCCGGGAGTTCCCGTACGTGCGCGTGTGGGGCACCATCGGTTGGATCCTCGCCAGTTGGCTCTTCCCGTTGTTCTGGCTGTTGAGCGACGTCCGGCTCTCCCCCATGCCGCCGTTCTACACCGGCACGGAGGTGCCCGACGTGACGGCGCGCCTGGTCGACTCGTTGATCTGGAGTGGAGTGCTCTCGATCGCCTATGCAGGCTTCAGCCTCCTGCTGCCTCATACGCCACCCAAGGCGGACGCCGTAGAGAAGCTCGCCTTCGCCAAGGCCTTTGCGCTGCTGCGCAAACGCTCCTTCGCGGTGCTCGTGCTGGCGAGCCTGCCGATCTCGATCATCCACCAGATCTATTTCATGCAGACCGCACCCTTCTTCTCCGACATCGTCGGTCTGAAGGACAGCCAGATCGGCCCGGCGATGACCATCGGCCAGTTCGCCGAGATCGCCGTGATGGTCGCGACGGGCTGGCTGCTGACCCGCCTGGGGTTCCGGTGGGTGATCGTGATCGGTTGCCTGGCCTACTTCCTACGCTATCTGATCTTCTCCATCGTCACCCTTCCAGCATGGGTGATCGTCTCGAGTCAGGCGCTACACGGCCTGTGCTACGCGTGCTTTTTCGCGGCGGCGTTCATCTACGTCGATCGGGTGGCCCCTTCGGACGTGCGCGCCTCGGCCCAGACGGTGTTCGGGATCATCATCCTCGGAGTCGGTCCGGTGCTCGGCAGCTACGTGGTGACGGTGCTCAGTCGGATCTACCCGGCGATCGACGGCGTGCCCGACTACGCCTCGCTGTGGCGCACCCTCTCCCTGGTCGCGCTGGCGACCGCCATCGGTTTCGCACTGTTCTTCCGGGACGAGTCGCGGGAGGCCTCGGGCTGAGGGCCGCAGGATGTCCTCCACCGACCTTCCGGCCGTAGGTGCGATTCCGGGAGGTGTGCGCCTCCGCCTGCGGGTCCAGCCGCGGGCCCGCAGAAGCGGGATCGAAGGGGTCCGGGCGGGGCGGATTCGGGTCGCCCTCCAGGCGCCGCCGGTCGAAGGCAAGGCCAACGACGCCTGCATCCGATTCCTGGCCCGGGAGCTCGGTGTGCGTCGCTCCCAGATCACCCTGGTGGCTGGGGAGAAAGCGCGGGAGAAGACTGTCGACGTCGAGGGACTGACGGTGATCGAGGCCAGTCAGGCGTTGGGCCTCGTCGAAGGAGGAGAGGAAGACCGCGTCTGAGTCCGGATCGCGAGGGCTCCTGCAGCAACGACAGTTGTGCCGCTGCCCCTTCAGTCTTCGTGGAGTCGATGTCGGCCGGCCTCCCACTCTTCGTCGAGCAGGTTCCTGAGAGCCTCGAGCCGCGCGCCGTCTCTCGAACGTCGTGTGGCGTCGACGACCAGCACATGCGGTAGGTCGGGACTGTCTTCGTAGGCCTCGTGTCGCTCGAGCCCGCGCAGCTCTTCGCGGTCGCTCTGCTGGCGTCCCGGCCAGCGGAGCTCCTCGAATCCGCACGCCCGCAGGACCTGTGCCAGCAGCTCCCGGTTCCACACGAAGCGATGTCCCCACCCGGCGAAGCCGCGGTTGAGGGCGAGGGCACCGCGAATCGTCTGCTCCGGTGTGCCGGTCGGCAGATACTGAGTGGCCACCACCCAATCCAGGTTCGGAGTCACGAGACGGAGCTGTCCACCGTCCTCGAGGGCGTCGTGAGCCGCGCGGATGAACTCGATCGCCGCATCCAGGTCGAGGTGCTCGAGAAAGTGCTCGGCGAAAACGGCTCGGGCGTTCTCGAAGGGGAGCCCCTCGGTGACGTCGGCGATCACATCCACCGAGGGCAGGGTTTGCGAGTCGATATTCACCCAGCCAGTCAGGCGCTCGGGTCCGGCGCCCACATGGAGTCGCAGCTCGCCGTCGGGGAAGGTGGAACGGGGTGCGGCGGCAATGACGACGTCGTACAGGGACTCCGCGGGCGCGGGCTGGGAAGGATCGGCCACGGCGACGAAGCGATGTTCCTGGGCCCTCGCGCGGGCCGGCGCGGGGTCGTCCCACCGGGGCTGGTAGTCGAGCGGCGCCAGGTGTCTCAAGGTGCGGCAGTAGTGATAGCGCTCGTGAATCCATTCGAGCCAGTCGGTGCGCGAAGGAGCGGTGGTGTGGGGGACGGCCAGGTAGAGCTGGCCCCGACATAGCCGCCGCGTCACCCAGTCGAGCGTGCCCTCCGGGTTGTCGCCCCACGCAGGCCACGAGTCCACGAAGCCGAGGGCGGTGTCGAAGAGGCCGACTTCAGGGAGGCCGCTGCGGTTGGGAGGCGAGTCGCAATGGATGTGGACGACCGCGTCGGAGGGATTGCGTTGCTCGGCCAGTCTCATGCTGCCGAGGTGCCCTTCGAGGGCGACCACGGCATGGGGTTCGCGATGCAGGAGTGCCGGTGTGCCGAATCCAGATCCACAGCCGAGCTCGAGGACCCGCCGATGTCTGACCTGGTTCGCGACGTGGAGATAGAAGGCAAAACGGGCCTGAAATCGATCGTCGGGAAGCTCGGGCAGCGCAGAGCCGTGTGGTACTCCCAGAGAGCGTTCCCGTCGACGTCTCTCGAGGCCCCATGCCGTGCGCAGCAGACGGCTCATCGGCGTTCGCTCATCGAGAGACGTGCATCACCGTGCGCGCCGCAGCGCGTACAAGTGGTGGCGCCCCCGCACATAGAGCGTGTCGCCCACGATCGCCGGTGTGGCATCGATGCCGTCGTCCAATTCGTTGGTGGCGAGCACCTCGAGCTTCGGGCCGTGCTTCAGCACGACGGTCTCTCCGTCGCGCCCGAAGACGTAGATGCGATCGGCGGCGCCGAGCGGAGACGCGTAGACGTTGTGAATCGCAGCGAGGCGCGCGGTGAAGAGGGCTTCGCCGGAGTCGGCGTCGAGCGAAGTGAGGATGTTGCCGTTGTGCTTCAGGAAGTAGATCTGCTCGTCGTAGAGCAGTGGGGAAGGGACGTAGGGCGTGTCTCTCTCCCGTGTCCAGCGAACGGCCGCGCTGCCCGCGAGGTCGCTACCCGTCGCGCGTGCCTGATCGAGTTGGACGGCCTGCAGCATCGAGCCCCGATAGCCGCTGGCGAGATAGACGATGCCGGCGCGATGCACCGGAGTCGGTATGGCGTTGAAGGTCATTCCCGAGAGGCGCCACAGCTCCTGACCGGTGAGGTCGTAGCCACGACTGGCCCCGGTCGCCGAGATCACGATCTGCGGCCCTTCGGTGGCCTCCAGTACGACCGGAGTCGACCATGAGGTGACTTCCTCCGGGCGAGCGGTGCGCCAGCGCTCCTGTCCGGTCCTCTTGTCGAGAGCGACCAGAAAAGAATCTCCCTCGTGGTCCCAGTTGACGATCAGGAGGTCGCCATAGAGGGTCGGTGTGCTGCCTTCTCCGTGACCGCGTCGGGTGGTCATGTCGCCCAGGTCGACCTGCCAGAGGAGTGTGCCGTCGAGGGCGTAGGCGTAGGTCCCGTTCGAGCCGAAGTGGATGTAGAGACGCTCGCCGTCGGTGATGGGGGAGGCATTCGACCACGAGGAGTCGAGGTAGTGGCTCTCGTGAGGCACGCGCTCGGCGGCGGTTCGCTGCCAGACCACCTCGCCGGTGTCGCTCGAGAGCGCGAGCACTCGGAA
This sequence comes from uncultured Acidobacteriota bacterium, assembly GCA_963851415.1. GTDB lineage: Bacteria > Acidobacteriota > Thermoanaerobaculia > Multivoradales > Multivoraceae > CAWKPF01. The sequence continues at coordinate 2,496,414 of CAWKPF010000003.1, read as the reverse complement.
GCTCTGCTTCACCGGGGTGACCGCTGGCGGCCATTCCCCGGCGTCCATGATCTTCTGCGCGGCCTCTTCCGCGCGGGCGTATGCCTGCGCATCCTCCGCGATCGAGGTCGTCACGTAGATGCGGTCCTTCCAGACGATCGGGGAGGACAAGCCGTTCCCCGGCACCTCCACCTTGAAGAGGACGTTCTCGGTCTCGCTCCAATGGATCGGCGGGTTTCCGTCTGGGCTCACCCCGTTGCCTTCGGGGCCGCGCCAGTTGGGCCACTGGGTCGTCTGTCCCCCTGCGACGGGAATGGAGAGCGTGGTGTGGAGCAGCGCCAGCGCAAGGCCGGCGATTCGCGCACCGAGCGCAAGGGCCTTCATCCGTTTCTTCTCAGACGTCACAGACGCGCACCCCTGCGGCGAGGGAGGCGAGGGGATCGTCTCCCGTGGGGATGAACTCCTGCCCGAGGTAACCCGTGTATCCGGTCTCGAGGATGGCATTCACGATGGCTGGATAGAAGAGCTCCTGACGGTCGTCGAGCTCGTGGCGGCCGGGATTCCCTGCCGTGTGGTAGTGAGCGATGAACTCGTGGAAGTCGCGAATCGTGCGGATCACGTCTCCCTCCATGATCTGCATGTGGTAGATGTCGTAGAGGATCTTGAAGTGGTCGGAACCGACCCGCTCGACCAGCGCGACCGACCACGGCATGTTGTCCGCCATGTAGTCGAGGTGATCGACCTTGCTGTTGAGCGCCTCCATGCAAATGGTCACGTTCTTGCTCTCGGCGTAGCCGACGATCTGCCCGAGGGCCCGCGCACTGTTTTCGAGACCGACCGCATCGGACATTCCGTTCCGGTTGCCCGAGAAGGTGATCACGTTGGGGAATCCGGCTTCGGACGCAGCATCGATCGACCTGCGGATCTTCTCGAGACACTCTTCGTGGTTGGCGGGGTCGTTGATTCCCTTGGGGATCGAGTGGCTGTTGACCATGGCACATGCGAGGCCGTGCTTCTGGAGCACGGAGAAGTCCTCCGGGTCGAGAATCTCGACCGACTCCAGTCCCATTTCCTTCGCCGCCACGGCCAGCTCCTCGAGGGGGATCTGCATGTAGCACCATCGGCAGACCGACTGACGGATGCGCCCGTTGGTGATGACCCTTGCCGTGGTCCCGGTCTGGGTGGAAGCCGACGTGGACGCGGATCGACCGAGGGCTGCGGTGGAGAGGCCGAGGGTGGCTCCGACGGCGGGCAGATGGCCGAGCAGTCGGCGTCGGGTGACGGTTCCGAACAGGGTGTCGTCCCTACTCATCGGTTACTTCTCCTCTCACGGTCGCCTTCGCGACGCGGTTCTCCATTTCGGGGCCGAGCCGAGGGGGATTGTAACGTTCCCGAGATGGCGGGGGCCGATTGGCTGTAGTCTGCGCACCAATGAAGCTCAGTGGGGTCCACATCGCTGCCGACGTGTCGCGGGCGCTCGAGGAGATGTATGGCGCACCTGGGGTCGGAGAGGCGCTGGCGGGACAGGTCGGGGTCTCACAGGTGGTGGCGGTCTGGCGATCGGGTGACGACAACACCGTGATGCGAATCTGCGAGGAGACGCCGCGCAGCGAGCTCGACTTTTTCGCCCTCAATGTAGCCCGGGCTCGCGCCGAGGCGATCGTGACGACGGGCCAGATCCTGCGTGACGAGCCCGACCTGCGGCACTCGCTGCAGGGGCCGGGCGCCATTCCGCTCGCATTGGCCGCCTGGCGACGACAGCGACTCGGCCTCGTCGATCCGCCCTGGGTGGTGGTCCTGACTTCTGGTCGGGGTCTCGACCCGGATCATTCGGTCTTCGCAGCGCCGGTGCGCCCGGTGGTGTTCACCGACCCAGCGGGGGCTCGCAGGCTGGAGGGCAGCCTTCCCGGGAAGGTCGAATTGGTGTCTCATGAGGAGCCGTCGGCCCGAGCTCTGGTCGACTGGCTTCGCAGCTCGCGAGGAGTGCGGCGAATCTCGTTCGAGGCCGGACCCAGCGTCGCCTCCGGTCTCTACGAGCCCCCCGGCGTGGTCGAAGAGATCCTGCTGTCCTCCCATCTCGAGCCCGAGATCCCTCCTTCGGTGCGTGGTGGCCGATTCCTCGATCGGGCGGAGCTGGAAGATCGGTTCGAGCGTCGCTCCGGCGCTCGAGTCCGTCAAGACACGGGCTGGTGGTCGTTCGAGCGGTGGTTGCGACGGCCGTGAGCCCTCGAATCGCTGTTGACACGGCTGGGATGCGGCCCCTGGGGAATCCGTTCGGGGCTCCGCCACCGAAGAAACACCGTAGGGTTCCCGGAACGGTCCGGCCAATGACGAGACGCAAGGAGTGGAGATGAACTGGACAAAGACGAGCTCGCGGCGGAAACGGGTGCAGGCGCTGCCTCTGGCCCCGCTGCTTCTGACTCTGTGGGCGGTGTCATCGCCCGGGGTGGCCGAGTCGCCGGACTGGTCGCAGTGGCGTGGCCCCCAGGGCACCGGGATCGCGCCCGCGGGGAACCCGCCCGTTCGTTGGAGCGAGACCGAAAACGTGAAGTGGAAGGTCTCGGTCGACGGCCTCGGGACCTCGACTCCGATCGTCTTCGGGGAGCGCGTCTACCTCACCACGGCGATCGACACCGGAGCTGCGGGGGACGGCGAGTTCAACGTGCACCAGTGGGTCCTGATCGCCCTGGACCGAGCCTCGGGGAAGGAAGTGTGGCGTAGCGTCGCCTGGGAGGGCAGTCCTCACGCCGGGACTCATCCCGATGGCACATGGGCGTCGGGCTCACCGTTCACCGATGGCGAGCTCGTCTATGCCTTCTTCGGCTCGTATGGGCTGCACGCCTTCGACTTCGACGGGAATCGCAGGTGGCAGCGGGACTTCGGCGACATGCGCACGCGCATGTCCTTTGGCGAGGGAGCCACGCCGGCTCTTCACGGTGACCGCATCGTGGTGCCGTGGGACCAGGAGGACCAGTCGGTCATCTATGCGGTCGACGCCTCCACGGGGGAGATCCTCTGGCAGCAGGATCGAGACGAGCCCACCGCGTGGTCGACACCGTTGATCGTCGAGCACGGGGGTCGCGTCCAGGTGATCACCAACGCGACGAACAAGGTGCGCTCCTACGATCTGGCGGACGGCAAGCTGCTGTGGGAGGCCTCGGGAATGACGCTCAACGTGATCCCGACTCCCGTCTATGCCGACGGAGTGGTCTACGTCGCCAGCGGCTTTCGCGGCAACGCACTGATGGCGATCCGGCTCGACGGGGCCAGCGGAGACATCACGGGCGGCGAGAACGTGCTGTGGAGTCACGATCGGGACACGCCCTACGTGCCCTCGCCGCTGCTCAGTGAGAACCGGCTCTATTTCTTCAAGAGCAACAATCCCATCCTGACCGTGCTGAATGCCGAGACGGGCGAGGCGATCTACGGACCGCAGCGGGTCGAGGGGCTGACCAACGTGTACGCTTCTCCGGTGGCGGCGGCGGGCAGGATCTACCTTCTGGGGCGCAAGGGGGGAACGGTGGTGCTCGAGGACTCCGACAGCTACGAGGTCCTGGCCACCAACCGGCTCGACGATGACTTCGACGCGTCACCGGTGATCGCGGGAGACGAGATCTTCCTGCGCGGCCGCAACGCGCTGTACTGCATCGGTGAGTGACGCTCTCGCTTTGCGCCTGAGTTCCTGAGCCCCTCGGGCCTCTGGATCTCTGACCTCTGAATGCGAAAACCCCTCTTCCCGCAAGGAAAGAGGGGTTGCGCTTCGAGGCGGGCTGAATCGTCCGCCGGGGGAGGCGGGACCTACTCCTGCGACTGATAGACGACAACCCAGCTGCCGTCGCGCTTCTCGAGCTTGAAGCCCAGGTTGAGGACACCGAACGCACCCGAGAGTCCGACTCCGTCGACCTCGGCGGTGTCGCCATCGATGGTGATGTTCCTGCCGGTGTTGTCGATCTCGATTCCGTCGAGGAATCCCTGCTCCTTGACGCCGTTGAGAAACTGCACGGTGGCGGCCTTGTCCTGGCCCTGGTTGGTCATGAAGTCGTCCGAGTAGTACGAGGCCATGGTCTCGACGTCTCCGGACTGCAGTGCGGTCGTCACGGAGTCGAGCAGGGTGAGGATCTGCTCTTCGTCGGTCGGGCCCTTGGGCATGTCGCCTCCGGAGACTCCGCCGCTGCTCGCGCAGCCGACGAATGTGAGCACGGCGACGAGAAGGAACAGAGCTCGGGTCCATTTGATCTGGGTCATGGGTCTCTCCCTTGGTGGCATGAAGCCCTGTCCAGGCATCGAAGCCGTCGGTCGGACGGAAGCCAGGTGAGCTCGAACGGATCGAGTGGTCAGAGCGATGGGTTGCTTGAGGTTTACGGAGAGGGATTGTAGCGGGTTTCGTCGCGCGCGTGCTATCCGGTCCCCGAGCACGGTCTCCGATATGCTCGGCTGCGCTGACTTCGAGCCTCCCTACGATGAAGAGAGCCCTTCTCCGTTGTGCCGGCTTCTGCCTGGCGATCCATGCCGGGGGGCCGGCGCTCGCCCAGTCTCCGGGGACCGACGGACCGGTCCATGGATCCCGTCCCGTGTTCTCCCTGGAGAACACCGCTCTGTCTTCCTTGCACAATCACGGCTCCTCGCTGGTGCAGGCCCCCGACGGGGGGCTGCTGGTGAGCTGGTTTCACGGGTCGGGCGAGCGCAAAGCCGACGATGTACTGATCCTGGGAGCGCGGCTCGAGCCGGGAGCATCCGAGTGGAGCGAGCCGTTCGTGCTCGCCGACACACCCGGCTTTCCCGACACCAACTGCACGATGACCGTCGACCCCGAGGGGCGACTCTGGTTGATCTGGCCCACCATCCTCGACAATCGGTGGGAAGGGGCACTGCTCAAGTACAAGACGGCCAGCGACTGGACGGGACGCGGCGCGCCGGTGTGGAATCGCTCCGACGTGATTCACATGAAGCCGGGCGACGACTTCCCGGCGGTGGTTCGCCGAAAGACCCTGGAGTATGCCGCCACCCTGGGCCTGGATCCCGAGCGGCCGGAGAGCTGGCCCGAGGGGTCCAGACAGTGGTACGAGCACAATCTCGAGCAGGCAGCCGACAAGCTGACGCGGCGACTCGGTTGGTTCACGCGGGCACATCCATACTGGTTGGGAGACCGGCTTCTGGTGGGCCTCTACTCCGACGGCTTTTCCTTCGCGAGTGCGACCTACAGCGACGACTTCGGCGCCACCTGGACCATGGCGGAGCCGATCGTGGGTGGGGGAGCCGTGCAACCGAGCTTCGCGCAGCGCGAGGATGGCACCGTCGTGGCCTTCATGCGGGACAACGGGCCGCCGCCGAAGCGAGTGCTGGTGGCCGAGTCCGAGGATCGGGGAGAGAGCTGGAGCGTGGCGCGAGACCATCCCGATCTCGTCGAGTCGGGTGCTGGCAACGAGGTTCTGGTGCTGTCGAGCGGGCGCTGGATCGTGTTGCACAACGACACGCCTCAGGGCCGCCATCGGCTCGCCGTCTCGATCAGCGAGGACGAGGGGCGCAGCTTTCGGCTCGGCCGGTACCTCGAGAAGGCCGAGGCAGAGGCGGGCCGATTCCACTACCCGTCGGTGATCGAGTCGCGTGACGGCATGCTGCACGCGACCTACAGTTACCACGTGAGAGACGAGGACGGGCGTGAGCACAAGACGATCCAACACACCTGGTTCAACGAATCCTGGTTGCTTCAGTCAGCGGACGACTCCGGAGAGAAGTGAGCCATGCCGAAACTGATCGAAGCCCCTGAGGTGATCGAGGCTGCCGGCAACAAGCCGAAACGGATCGAAGAGTTCTTCGGACGAGTGCGCACGGGCGATGGCCGGGCCAGCGTGGCCGTCATGACCTCTCCCGAGGGTTGGGTCGAACCGGGGCAGCGGCCCGAGTTCGATGAGATCACCGTGGTCCTTTCGGGTCTCCTGCGTGTGGACTCCGAGCGGGAGACACTCGAGGTGCGAGCCGGGCAGGCAGTGTTTGCGCAGGCCGGGGAATGGGTTCGGTACTCGAGCCCCGATCCGGGTGGCGCCCACTACGTTGCGGTGTGTCTCCCGGCCTTCTCCCCCGATACCGTGCACCGGGACGACCAGGAGTAGCGGCCGATGAGCATGAAGGAGCTCCATCCACTGGTCGGTGCCGCGTGGGTCGGAGCGGGTGGCTTCATCGGTGCTGCGGCACGGTTCCTCGTGGTCACGTGGGTGAGCCGACGGGAGTTGCAGTACTTTCCTTTCGGCACCCTGACGGTGAACCTCCTCGGCTGCCTCTTGATCGGCCTTCTCGCCGGCCTGGGTGACGCCCGGGGCTTCCTGAGTGTGCACGGTCGACTGTTCTTCGTGGTGGGCGTGCTCGGTGGGTTCACCACCTACTCGACCTTCGCGCTCGACGCCCTGACGCTGGGCTACGAGGGCGAGCTCGAGCGAAGCCTCGTCTATGTGGGGCTCCACCTCGTCGCCGGGATCGGAGCCGCCTGGGTGGGCTACCGACTGGGGCGCCTGGGATGAAGAGATGAGAAGCAGCAACGTCGATCGTTTCAATCACGACGAGGACGCAGCCGACTACGATCTCGACGTGCGCAACGCCTCCGATCCGATTCGAGCGGGCTACGAGGAGCTGCTTCGCTGGGTGGTCGAGCGCAGCGCCATCGGCGAGGACGCCACCGTGCTCGAGCTCGGCTCCGGGACGGGGAACCTCACGGCCCGCCTGCCGGTCGCCCGGAGGATCGTCTGCGTCGACATCTCGAGCGCGATGACCCAGATCGCTCGAGCCAAGCTTTTGCATCGCTCGGAGATCGAATGGCTCCGAGGCGATCTGCTCGAGATCTTCGAGCGGCCCCTCGGCCGCTTCGACCGAGTGGTCTCGACCTACGCGCTGCATCACCTCACCGATGCCGAGAAGTCGCTCTTCTTCGAGAAGATACGCGAGGTGCTCGTTTCCGGCGGGAGGGCAGTGTTCGGAGATCTCGCGTTCGAGAGCGCCGGGGCGCGAGCGGCGCTGGTCGAGCGCTGGCGAAGCCAGGGCGAAACGGAGTTGGTCGAGACGATCGAAGACGAGTACTTCTGGAGTCTGGAGTCGGCTCGATCGGTGCTCGAGGGGCTCGGCTTCGAGGTGTCGACGCGTCGATTCTCGGAGCTCTCCTGGGGGGTCCTGGCGTCGCTGCGGTCCGATTCATGAACCCGCCGCGACGGTCTCGGGAGGCTTCGGCGGGCTCGTGCGCAGAGCGGCGATCCCACCGAGGGTGGTCACCGTGGCGAGGCCGAGGAAGACCGGAGTGTAGGTGCCGGTGCGGTCGAACAGCATTCCCGCCACCGCCGGCATCGCTGCATTGAAGAGACCGGTGATCATCATCCGGGTCCCCGAGGTCGTGGCGAAGGCCCGCCGGCCGAAGAACGCTCCGAAGACGACCGAGACCGACACGTAGGACGCGCCGAACCCCACGGCTATGGCCATCGTCGAGGCGTAGGCCACTGCCGGGCTGCTCGAGTAGATCAGTCCGATCAGACCGGCAGCTTCGATCAGCAGGGCGAGGCCGAGCACGGTCTGGGCGCGGACGAAGTCTCCCAGAGTACCGGCCAGTCGTCCGACCGTCGTAGTCAGGATCATGGTGCCGATCACGGCCACGACCACTTCGTTGGACAGTCCGAGATCGCCCAGGTGGAGACGGCCGTGTGAGACCACGACGCCCCACGGGACGGCAAAGGCGATTCCGCACAGCACGAGGACCAGGAATTGAGGAGTGCGCAGGGCATCGCTTGCCGTCCAGTTCGGGTCGGAGTCGGAGGTGACGACGATCCGGGGCGGGGACGCCTGCCCGGGCACGGACACCTCGGGCGTTCCCTCTGGCATCGCCCTTCCCCCGTCGGGCTCGAGTCCCATGTCCTCGGGTCGGTTTCGCACGAACAGCGCGGAGAGCAGCGCAACAGCGACCGAAATACCCGCGATGAGCAGCCAGCCGGAGCGCCAGGAGCCGTGGGCGAGCACCCAGCTGTCGACTCGGGGCACCAGCAAACCGACAATTCCGCCTGCGGTCATGACGATCGCCATGGCCCGCGCGCGCTGACGCACGAACCAGTTGGTCGCCAGGGTCTGGGTAGGAAGAATGGTGCTGAACCCGATGCCGGCTCCTCCCAGAAGCGAGTAGCCGATCAGGCACTGGGTGAGGGAGTGTGCCTGGCTGACCACGAGGAAGCCGAGCGCTGCGGTGAGAGAGCCGGCCGTGATCACCGTCCGGGCCCCGAAGCGGCCCAGCGACCACCCCACGAGTGGCCCGAGGCAGCTGTAGAAGAAGGTGAACACACCGAAGACCAGCCCCCCCTGGCCGCGGTCGAAATCGAGATCCACGAGGATCTCGGGAAGGAAGATGCCCCAGGAGTAGTAGCCCGGAGCGATGCCGAGGCCGTAGACGAGCCAGGCGATGGCGAGAATTCGCCAACCGTAACGGGAAGGTCGCGAGTGCACGAGATCTCCTGAGTTGGATCGGTGGCCGGAGTATAGAGGGCGCCAGCTGTAGGCGAGAAATCCCCTTCGCGAAAACGACATTTCTTCTCCGATCGGTGTTGATACGCTGTGTCGGATCCCTCGTCCTCGATGTTCACTCAACGCCCCGTCGGCCCCTGGCCGCCCGACTCGCTATCCGGAGATCTCATGACCGATCGCATGGACCGCCTCACCACCGCTCTGCGCGAACAGCAGCTGGACCTGCTGGTCCTCAATCCTTCGCCGAGTTTCACCTGGGTGAGCGGCAACGAGTTCGAGTCTCACGAGCGCCTCTTCTTGCTCATGGTCCCGGCGAAGGGGGACCCGGTGGCGGTGGTGCCGGCCCTCGAAGAAGTGAACTTCCGCACGGCGATGCCCGGCATCGAGCGGGTCTTCCTGTGGGAGGACAAAGACGGTGCCGACGGCGCGGCGCGGGATGCCTGTGCGGCTCTGGGAGAGATCGGTTCCGTGGCGATCGAGCCGCTCGCCCTTCGCTACATGGAGTACTCGGTGCTGCAGCGTTTCCTCGGCTCGGCGCGCTTCGTGCCGGCCGATGCGGTGACGGACGCGCTGCGGCGAGTCAAGGACGAAGCAGAGAGCGCTGCCATCCGGCGGGCCGCGGAGATCGCCGAGGCGGCTCTCGATGCCACCGTGAAGGAAGTACGCGTCGGGCACAGCGAACGACAGATCGCGGCGTCGCTTTCGAGTCGGTTGCTGGTTGGAGGGGGCGAGGGAATCTCATTCGGGCCGATCGTGCTCGGCGGCCCACACAGTGCGCTGCCGCACGGCGTTCCGGGAGATCGCCGGTTGGAGACGGGCGACCTTCTGTTGATCGACTTCGGAACGAGCTTCGACGGCTACCACTGCGACATCACCCGCACCTTCGTCGTCGGTGACGCCGACGAGCGCACTCGGAGCGTCTACGAGGCGGTGCGAGCGGGCAACGAAGCCGGCTGCCGTGCTGCCTCGGCCGAGGCCACCAGCCATGAAGTGCACACCGCGGCGCAGGCGCCGCTGCTGGTGCCCGAGTTCCGCGAGTTCATGACCCATCGCACGGGACATGGTCTGGGCCTGGACATCCACGAGCCCCCTTCGGTGATGGAGGGCAACCACGAGTCCCTCGGGGTCGGCACCGTCATCACGGTGGAGCCAGGCCTCTATCTCGAAGGGTGGGGCGGGGTGAGAATCGAAGACGACATCCTGGTGACGGCTTCGGGGCCAGAGTGGCTGACCTCGTTCGATCGCTCCCTGCGCAAGGTCGGCGAGTGACCCCTGTCGAGGAGACCCCATGAGTTACGACGAGAACAACATCTTCGCCAAGATCCTGCGGGGAGAGATCCCCTGCAACAAGGTGTACGAGGACGACTACGTCCTCGCGTTCCACGACATCCGGCCGCAAGCGCCCGTCCACGTACTGGTCATCCCGAAGGGCCCCTACTCGGACTGGAGTCATTTCGCAGCCGAGGCTTCGGACGATGAGATCGCTGCCTGGGTGCGAGCTGCCGGCCGGGTCGCCCGGGAGATGGGCCTGTCGGCGAACGGCTATCGCGTGCTCGCCAACATCGGGGAGCACGGTCATCAGGAGGTCCCCCATCTGCATCTGCATCTGTTCGGTGGTGGACCTCTCGGCCCCATGCTGTCGCGCCGCGTTCGAGAGATGCGATCCGAGTCCGCCCAGGGAACGGGTGCCGAGACCCTCGGAGAGTGACTACTGAGGGGGACAGCGGCGAGGACTCTGCTCTCGCCTTCCGCGTGGTCGAAGGCGAGCGCGAAGGCGAGGTTCCCCTCCTGGTGTTGCACGGCCATCTCGGGTCCTCTCGCAACTGGATGACTGCCGGGCGAGCACTCGCCACCCACGGCGACGTGGTGATGCCCGACCTTCGGAACCACGGACGCTCGCCGGCTCGACGGGGAATGAGCTTCTCCGAGCTGGCCGGAGACGTGGTGGAGTTCATGGACGAGCGCGGTTTCGCGGAGGTGGCGCTGATGGGCCACAGCCTGGGCGGCAAGATCGCGATGCGCGTGGCATGCGACCAGCCGCAGCGAGTCAGGCGGCTCTACGTGCTCGACATCGCAGTGCGGGCCTACGAGCTCGATCCGAGCGTTCTCGATGCGCTGCTCGCGGTCGATCTCGACCGAGTCGAACGGCGACAGGACGCCGCAGATCAACTGGCGCAGACGGTTCCCGATCTGCCGACCCGCCTCTTCCTGCTGACCAATCTCGTGCGTGGCCAGCACGGTGCGGGTTTTCGCTGGCTCGTGCCGCTCCAGATCCTGCGTGACGGTGTCGAGGAGATCTTTCGCTCGCCGCTTCACCCGGGGGATCACTACCCCGGGCCGACGAACTTCATCGTCGGTGGGGCATCGGACTACTTCGAGCCCGGGGATCTGGAAGTCGCGCGCCAGTACTTCCCGCAGGCAGAGCTCACGGTTCTCGAGGGGATCGGGCACAACGTGCACATCGACGGGGGCGAAGAGTTTTTCGCCGCGGTCGGTGACTGGTCGCGCCGCTAGGCGTCGGATCCAGGGAGTGCCCTACACCCGCTCGCTGGCCCTGAAACGGGGGCCGTCAACGGGGAGCCCGTTCCGCCGTGCCCGAGTCACGCAGGAGGGACGGAGCTACTGCGAGATCGACCAGGAGAGGATCTTCCACGAACCGTCTCGCTTACTGAGCTCGTAGATCTCCGTGGCGGTATTGGTTCTCTCCCGCCCTCCGGCCTTTGCCTCCATCGTTCGGACCACTCGGCAGCGGGCAGTGGCACGGTCGCCGTTGACCTGGTACCTGCAGGAGGAAAGGTCCATCTCCATTGCCAAACTGCGGAGATTGCGGAAGCTCCTTTCCAGGTCGCCGTGATTCGCGGTGGGATTGATCGCCAGAACCGCGTCGGCATCGAGCGCCTCGTAGGCCTGCTCGTACTGGCGGAGTGCGGCCTGGATGAGCGGGGTCTCGTCGACGACGGTTGGGGCGGTCTTCGGCTCGGGCTCGGTAGGTCTTTCTGCCGGCGGCGTCGGCTCGGGGCGAGACCGGGCGGCCGGAGTGACCGGGGGCTCGGTCTCGCGCTCTCGGCGGTCCGCCGTCTCGCGGGGAGACGCAGATGCGGGAGCGGAGTCGCGGGTGGATGCCTCGTCGGTCTTTCCCTGATCGTCGATCGCGGGCGGCGTCACCTGACGGTCCTCGGTGGGTGCGGGCTTCGGCTCCAATTCGACCGGGGGGTCTTCCCTGGCTGGAGTTTCCTTCGATGAATCGCGCGCCGTCGGCGATTCGGTCGGAGCCGCCACGGGGGTCGCGGGCGGTCGGGTGGCGGGCCGAGTGGCCGCTGGCTCGGGCTCCTTCGGCTTCGCTTGCTCCTGTCTTTGCGTCGGCGCGTCCGTCGCTTCGTCCTGCACAGCTGCGGCTCGCCCCGGCGACCTGGCCGGATCGTCGGTGACGTTCGGCGGGGGAGTGGCCGTCGGCAGCGAACGATCGAGCTCGGCGGGAGAAGTCTCCGCCGGGGTCTGGGTCTGCGCGAGCTGCGTTTCCGGGCCATTGCCGATGAGACGCGGAAGAAGGACGACGGCCGCGACGATCGCTGCGACAGCCGCCACGGCGGCGAGCACCAGTTTGCGCCGCACACCAGCCTTTTCGGCTTCGGTCTTCTCGGCCGTCACGAGACGAGGCTCGAGAGCCGTGAGCGCTTCGTCGGCCCCGTGCGTCCCGAGAGTCTTCTCGAGGAGCTTTCGTGCCTGTCGGCCTCGGCCTCGGACGATCAGCTGCTCGATCTGGCCGAGGGCCCGCACGCGCTGCTCCTCGCGCTCGCGCTCGGCGCGCTCTCTTTCGATCGCGCCGCGGGCGCGCTCGGAAACTTGTCGGGCGGGCTTCGAGTCTGCGTCGAGCTCCAGCGCCGCCTCGGCCTTCTGCAGTGCAGCGTGCCACTCCTCGGCTTCGATCAACCGGGTAGCTTCGGCGGAGATCTCTGTGGCCCGATCACGGCGGCGCGCAGTGTCCAGGGCCTCCGCAAGAGCGGGGAGCGCCTGCGGGTCGCCGAGGTCCTTGCGAGCCTTGGCCAGAGCCTTCGCGGCACCGGCCAGATCGTTCTGGCCGAGCCGCTCCTCGACCCGAGCACTCGCTTCCCGGGTCAGCTTCTGGAGTCTCTCGGCCTCCTTCTTCCGCTCGCGCTCGACTCGCTCGCGCTCCGCGCGCTCCTCGAGGGCCCGCTCGACCTCTGCCAGCTTGGCCTCGATCTCGGAGCGGCCAGGGAGCTCTTCGAGCGCGCCAGTCGCGAGCTGCCTGGCTCGATCGAGCTCCTCGGTGGCGACCGCACGGTCGACCTCTGCGAGAGCCTGGGCGACGCGCTGCTCGAGTCGAGCGTCTTCGATCATCCGCTCGAGACGATCGAACTCCGGTGTCGGTTCGAAGTCGCTGCGGGCCTTTGCCAGTGACTTCTCGGCGCGTCGGAGCTCGTTCGCCGAAACGGCTCCTTCGATGACAGCGAGGGCGTCGTGCAGAGCCCTCTTCTTGCGCTCCTCTTCGGCCAAACGCTCTCGCTCGGTTCGCTCCGCGATGGCTCGATCGATCTCTTCGATCTTCGTCTCGAACTCGGTGCGACCCGGCAGCTCTTCGAGTGCTCCCTGAGCGATACCGCGCGCCCGTTCCAGGTCCGCTGCGGCGACTGCGTCTTCGACCTCGGCCAGAAGTCCGGCCACACGTCGGGACAGCCGTGCGTGGCTCAATCGCTCGGAAATGTCCGCCAGGATCGGCTCGTCGCCGAACTCCTTGCGGGCCTGAGCCACTCCGCGATCGGCGTTGTCGAGCTCTCCCGCGTCGAGGTGGGCTTCGACTGCGGCGACGGCTTTCTCTAAAGCCTTGCGTCGACGCTCCGCCTCCTCGCGTCTCGCGAGCTCCGCCTCCGCTTCTTCGAGCAGGGCTCCGGCGGAGTGATCTGGCACGAGTGCGAGCGCCTGGCGAAGCGGATCGAGGGCCCGCTCCAGGCGGCCGGCAGAGATCTCCTCTTGCGCGGCGGAAAGCAGCTCATCGGCCCGCTGGCCGCGCTGCTCGCGGTCGATCCTCACCGAGAGCTCGTCGAGTCGAGGATCGTCGCCGAGCTCTCTGGCTTCCTCGATGGCGGCCCGTCCAGCCTCGAGCTCGCCCTTCTCGAGGTGACGAGTGGCGTCGTCGACCCGAGCGGTCAACCGGGCGCGCCGCTGTTCCTTCTCGACCCGAAGGTGGATGGGCTCGAGCCGGTCGTCAGCGCCCAGTCGTTCGCGTGCCGACTCGAGCAGCGCAGCCGCCTGGTCTGGATCGCCTCCGTCGAGGGCCTGCTCGATCGTCGCAATCGCTTGGCGCACGGCCTCGTCGAGCTCTTCCTGCCTTCGCAGGGTCTCGATCGCCTCCTCCAGACGAGCCCGCAGCGCTCCCAGTTCCTGGCTCTGGTCACCGATCCCGCGTGCCTCCTGCAACAGCACGTCGCAGCCTGCCAGATCGCCGCCCTCGAGGGCCTCCAGCGCGCGTGCCCGGAGCTCCGATTGGCGCTGCTCGAGGCGGGCCTGTTCGATCCGTTCGCCCAGGGGGGCGAGCACGGGGTCCTCGCCGAACTGCTGGATCGCGGCGCCGAAGAGAGCGAAGGCTCGTTCGAGATCGCCTCCGGCCAGCGTCTGCTCGATCTGGCCTCGCTGCTCGTTGAGGGAGCGCTGCCGTTCCTCCCGGCGCCGCTGCTCTTCGATGGCCGATTCGACCTGGCGGAGCAGAGCGCTCGAACCAGCGTCGCCCGGTGCCGTTTCGAGGGCGCGACGAGCGAGGCCGAGGGCCTTCTCCAGCTGTCCGTCTTCGAGGGCCTCACGGGCCTGCTGAAGGAGTCCCCGAACGATCAGCTGCTGGCGTTGCGAGTCGATGGCTTCGGCGAGGGCGGCAAAGGGAGGCTCTTCTCCCAGTTCCTTGCGTGCGGTCTCGAGGCGTCTCGCGGCTCCTTCGGGGTCGTTGCTCGAGAGCAGGGACTCGGTCTCGATGATGGCCTCGTGAAGCGCCTTCTCGCGCTGCTCCCGGACTCGCTGCTCCTCCAGTTCCCTCTCGAGCTCGACGACCAACTCCCTGGCTTCCTGAGGCGCGGGGTCGAGCTCGAGGCACTTGCGGGCGGTGTCCAGGGCCTTCTTCAGGTTGCCCTTCTTCCTCGCGCTCCTCGCCGTGTCGAGGAGGCTGTCTGCCTTCTCCTGACTCCGGATCTCGGCTTCACGCTGCTTCTTGATCTCCGCGAGGCGTTCGACCAGCGGGTCGAACAGCTGGTGAAATACGATCGTGTCTGAGTGGTCCCGCCGAGCGAGGTCGATCGAGACTTCGGCGCCAGTGAGATCGCCCGAGTCGACGGCAGCCTTCGCCCGTTCTGCCAGTCGCTGCAGCTTCTGCATGTCCTCGGGAGCGGGTCCCTCTCCCGGTAGCCCTCCCATCTTCGCCAACAGCTCGGCCTGCTTGTGCGAGTCGCTGTCGATGACCTGCGGCAGGGGAGTCGGCATCTGTCGAGTGGTGGTGACCTGGAGTGTGTCGTCGTCGAGCTCCTCGAGGATCTCGTGGATCTGCGCCAGAATGGCTTCGAAGGTCGAGTAGCGATCGTCGGGATTCTTCTCCAGACACTTCAGCACCATCGTGTTGAGCTGCGGTGGGCAGGATGGGACGTACTCGTGAAGTGGGGTCGGGACGCCGTGCAGGATCTCGTAGAACACCTGCGAGACGGATTCGCCGTCGAAGGGTCGCTGGTAGGCGAACAGCTCATAGGCCATCACTCCGTAGGAGAAGATGTCGCAGCGGTTGTCGACCTTGCTTCCCTTCAGCTGTTCGGGAGCCAGGTATGTGACCGTGCCCAGTGTGGTGCCGGTCTGGGTCAGATGGCTCTTGACGTGGCTGAGCTTGGCGATCCCGAAGTCCATCACCTTCGGAAGGCCGTCGTGGGTGATGCGGATGTTCGAGGGCTTGATGTCTCGATGCACGACCCCCTTCGAGTGGGCGTAGCCGAGTCCCTCGGCAATGCCCGCCAGGTAGCGCAGCTTCTGCTCGAAGGTCAGCGGATGGCGCCCCTTGATCTTCTGATCGAGGTCCTCGCCCTTGATGTACTCCTGGACGATGAACGGGGTCTCGTTCTCGAGCCCGAAATCGTGGATGGTGACCACGTTGGTGTGATGCAGATTGCCCGCAATCTGGGCTTCGCGGAAGAACCGTTGACGGATCTCGTCGCTGTCCGAGGAGCACGTCTTGATGGCAACGAGCCGTCGGATGAACGGATCTCGCCCTTTGAAGACGACACCGAAGCCGCCCTTGCCGACTTCCTCCAGGACTTCGTACTTGCCGATCTTGTCCACGGTCAGGGGGCTTACACCTCGGATTGTCGCTCGGGGACTGGAATCCTACCGGAAACGCTCACTCCACAGGACTCTATTCGAGCGCAATGACATCGATCATTGACCAGCAAACGGCGAGGAATTATTACTAGTTATGTCAGCTTTCAGCGAATATGCCACTATGGAGTGTGTTCTCCCATGCCGTGTTCGGTCGTCTCTCGCCCTGTAGGGCTCGTGCTCGCCGCTCTCTGTGTGCTCATCGTGGTCGGCTCGGTGTCCGGCGCCGTGGCAACGGCCCACGAGGGATGGCCGCCGGAGTATCCGGAGGCGGTGAAGGACGCCGACTTCCTCGACGACGGTGCTCCCGACGAAACGAAGGTGGAGCTCGGTCGCCTGCTCTTCTTCGACAAGATCCTGAGTGGCAACCGAAACATCTCCTGCGCGAGCTGTCACCACCCTCTCGCCGGAACCGCTGACGGTCTGTCCCTTCCGGTAGGCGAGGGAGGTGCTGGACTGGCTGCCACGCGCGACACCGGAGGCGAGAGCTCGCCGGTGATGGAACGGGTGCCGCGCAATGCTCCGGCGGTCTTCAACCTCGGGGCTCGCGAGTTCGAGACGATGTTCCACGACGGACGGGTGCAGGCGAATCCCGACCACCCATCGGGATTCGACTCGCCCGCCGGTGACGATCTGCCGGCCGGACTCGATTCGGCCTTGGCGGTCCAGGCGATGTTTCCGGTCACGTCTGCTACCGAGATGGCCGGTCAGCCCGGTGAGAACGCCGTGGCCGACGCTGCGGCCGCGAGCGACCTGAAGGGTGTGTGGAATCTGCTGGCTGATCGGCTCGCGGGAATCGACGGCTACGCGACTCGGTTCGTGTCGGTATTCGAGGACATCTCGGCACCCGAGCAGATCACCTATGCTCACGCTGCCAATGCCATCGCTGCCTTCGAAGCGGCTGCCTGGCGTTTCGACAACTCGCCGTTCGATCGTCACCTACGGGGTGATCACCGGGCGATGAGTCAGTCCCAGAAGCGGGGCATGGGGCTGTTCTACCGTCGGGGTGGATGCTCCGACTGCCACAGCGGAAAGTTCCAGACCGATCATCGGTTCCATGCCCTTGCCGTGCCGCAGCTCGGGCCCGGCAAGGGGGACGGCCCCGGCTACGAAGACTACGGGCGCGAGCGGGTGACGGCGAATCCTGCCGATCGCTATCGCTTTCGTACGCCGCCCCTTCGCAACGTCGCTGTAACCGGTCCGTGGGGGCACGATGGCGCGTTCAAGACGCTTCGCGCCGCCGTCGAGCACCACCTCGATGCCTTGGCCTCCTTGGCGACGTGGGATCGCACTCAGGTGACGCTACCCTCGCGGACCGATCTCGATGCCGTCGACTTCCTCGCCATGGACGATCCACTGGTGATCGAGGCGCTGGCAGAGGCCTGCGAGATCGAGGCCGTTTGGCTCACCCGAGCGCAGATCGACGACCTGATGGACTTTCTCGCGATCGGGCTCACAGATCCTGCGGTCCACCAGATGGGAACGGTGGACATCCCACCCAGGGTGCCGAGCGGCCTGCCGATCTTCGATTGAGCGCGCCGTCCGTCCTCTCGAGGGAGAGACTCAGGAAGGAATCTCTCCGCCCAGAGTCGTGCCACCGAGCAGGGTGTTGGCCAGATTGCGAACGGTCTCGAGGAGTTGCCGCACCTCGGAGTCGTCTCGCCGGGTCAGATAGCGATCGAGCTCGGCGATGGCCTCTTCGACTCTTCCCGTACCATAGAGGGCCAGGAAGTAGTTCATCGCCGCGGTCTGCGAGAGCGGGGAGAGGGCCGCGGCTCGGGCCAGGTAGGGAATGGCTTCCTCGTGTCGTTCCCGATGGTTGAGGCAGCCTCCGAGTAGTCCGTTGGGGACCGGCTTGCTGGGGTTCTTCTCGGCGACCGGCTTGAGCATCTCGATGGCCTGGGTGACTTCGCCGTCCTCGAAGAGGTCCATTGCAGTCTTTACTTTGAAGCCGTCGGTCTTCGACAGCGGATGATCGGAATCCATGAATTCTCCTGGCGCTAGGCCTCCGGTTGAGAAGTGATTATACCCGGTCACTCGGGCCGAGGGAGAAGGCCCTCCGAGACTCGCGATGTGATACAGAGCGATCCGGACCGGGGCGGAGACGAGGGGCGAGGTGCCCGCCCATCGATCGAGGTACGCTCTGCGCGAGGGTATCGAGCCGTAGCCATGTCTTCGCCACGAGGGATTCCCATTGCGCGCCCTGACCCTGCACGGAACCGAGGATCTTCGCCACGAGCGCGTCGATGATCCGTCGATCGGATCACCGACCGACGTGATCGTGCGGGTCGAGCTCAGTGCCATCTGTGGCTCGGACCTGCATCCGTACTTCGGCCGCGAGTCCGGCTACGACCCCGGCACCATCCCCGGGCACGAGTTCGTGGGAGAGGTCGTCGAGGTTGGCCGCGACGTGAAGCTCTTCGCGATCGGTGAGCGCGTCCACGCTCCCTTCACCACCAGCTGTGGCGTTTGCGATCCTTGCCGAAGTGGCCTGACCAGTCGGTGCGTTCGAGGAGCGCTGTTCGGCTGGCGTCAGTCCGGTCAGGGGTTGCACGGTGGCCAGGCCGAGTTGGTGCTCGTGCCCCTGGCGGAGTCGACCTTGCTGCCGATCCCCGAGGGGATCGACGAGGTCGAGGCTCTCCTCCTGGGGGATGTGCTGTCGACCGGCTTCTATGCTTCCGAGCAGGCCGCAGTCGCTCCGGGCTCGGCGGTGGCCGTGGTCGGGTGCGGCCCGGTCGGGCTCATGGCGGTCGTGTCTGCCATCGAGTTGGGGGCCGAGCGGGTGGTGGCGATCGATCCGGTCGAGGAGCGTCGAGCGGCCGCGGAGCGGTTCGGAGCCGATTCTCGCTCGCCGGACGAGGTCGAGGAGCTACTCGCTGAGACTCGTGGTGCCGGGTTTCTGAGCGTGATCGAGGCGGTCGGCTCGCCTGCCGCGGCGGCGCTGGCCTTTCGCCTCACTCGTGCAGGTGGAGTGCTCTCGACGGTAGGAGTGCACACTTCGAGCACCTTCGCCTTCAGCCCCGTCGAGGCCTATGATCGCAATCTCACGTTGCGCATCGGTCGGTGCCCGGCACGAGCCCTGATGGAGCGGCTCGTACCCCTCGTTCGGTCCAGGCGGTTCGATCTGGCGAGCGTGGTCACGGATCGGGTGGCACTGTCCGACGGTCCCGCCGCGTATCGTGCCTTCGCAAAGCGGAGGGCCGGCACCCTCAAGTTCGTCCTGGAGCCGTGAGCTCGGCTGGGGCCTAGGGTGCCGAAAGAGCTGCGTGCCGTCTCAGCCGCATCACCAGCACGATGCCGCAGACGATCGAGACCACGCCCAGAAAGGCGTGCGCGACGGTCACGAAACCGAGAAGCGCCGTGGTGGCTCCGATCAGGATCTCGAAGGCGGCGATGACGCGGCCTCGACGATCGAGCTTCTCGTCGTTCATGGACGGCGCCCGGTAGAAGTACAACAGCTCGAACAGGCAGAGCACCAGCAATGGAGCGGTGAGGATCACACCGATGCAGGTCATCAGCCAGAGATAGGCCCCGATGAGGTTGGCCGCTGCCGAGGGCAGCACCGGCCAGACGATTCTGCGTACCGTGGCGGGTCTCGGGCTCGGGGTCGGGTGGGAGAGGGGCGCTGGAAGGTCGTGGTTCATCGAAGGTCTCGGGCCGAGCATCCTACGTCAACCCCCTACGGGGGCCGCAGTGTCTGGGTTCCACCTCTGGCGCGCGATGGGGTCCATCGGTCGAAGCATAGGATCGGGCCATGAGCTGGTGGACGGATTCGTGGATGGGTGAGTCGTTCGGCTACCTCTGGCACTATGGCGGCCGGACCCTGCTCGGGGGAGGGCTGGGTGGCGGCGTGGGTCTGGCGGTCGGGCTCGCGATCGTCGGTTTCGGATTCTGGTGGTTGTGCGTGCGAGGGGCTCGCCAGCGCGGAGTGGGGAGCCACGTGGCGAACTGGCTGGTGTGGCTCGGCTGGCTGGCGGTGGTGCCGACCTCGTTGGCACTGGCCGGTGCCTCCTGGGGCGCCGCGGGAGCGGTCTACGCAGCGGTCCAGGACGCCGTCGCTCTGGAGCGTGCAGTCGAGCTGGCGCTCGACTCGGCAGCCGCCGTCGTCGATCGAGAAGACTCGCAGGCGGCAGTGGAGTCTGGCTGGCGAGAGGGCGCAGCGAGCCTGCTGGAGGGAGACGAGCGGTTTCCGCTCGAGCAGGTACCGGAGCGTCTGGAGGTCTTACAGGAGGCGGCCGAGCGCTGGGTGTCTCAGCGGTCGCGGCGCTTTCTGGAAGAGGAGTCCAGCGAGGAGAGTCGAGCCGGTTTCCTGGCGCGCCACCTTCT
The DNA here is from genome assembly GCA_963851415.1 of uncultured Acidobacteriota bacterium. Taxonomy (GTDB): domain Bacteria; phylum Acidobacteriota; class Thermoanaerobaculia; order Multivoradales; family Multivoraceae; genus CAWKPF01. The sequence continues at coordinate 2,476,263 of CAWKPF010000003.1, read as the reverse complement.
GCGACGTCTGGGACGGCTCCCCATGAACACGATGAACGGGCTCTGGCTCGATCCCGTTCTGGCCGAGCTCGAAGCCACATCGGTGGACGATTCGGGGGAAATCGACGGCCGCGAGCTCACGCTTGCCGTGGTCAGGGTCCACGTTCAGGGGCCCGTGGCCCGAGCCGCGCGCAACTCGCTCGTGATCCAGGCCTGGGTACTGATCGCGATCGCTGCGGCCGTCGTTTTTCTTCCTCTACCGATTCTCGCCGTTCTGGCTCGCCGTAGCGACCCAGAAAAGCAGTCAGTTGGGAGTGGGGCGAAGTGAGCTCGCGGTGGTGTCCTTGAAGAGCAGGCGACCGTGCTCGAAGCTGGCGTCTCGCAGGCTCTGGGCCAGCGCCTCGCCGAGGGTGTCGGCCAGCGTGACTTCGATCTGCGAGCGCACTTCCTCGGACAAGTCCTCGAGGTCCTTCTCGTTGGCCCTGGGCAGAAGGATGTGGTGAATCCCGGCGCGAACCGCTCCGAGCACCTTCTCCTTCACTCCGCCGATCGGCAGCACCCGGCCGCTCAAGGTGATTTCGCCGGTCATGGCGAGGTCGTGGCGGACGGGGCGACCGGAGAGAGCCGAGACCAGGGCGCTGGCCATGGCGACTCCTGCGGAAGGGCCTTCCTTGGGAATGGCACCTGCGGGAACGTGCACGTGGATGTCCTGTTCGAACCGGTCGGCCGGAATCCCGAGAGCCGCCGCGTTCGCCTTGGCGTAGGACCAGGCGGCCTGGGCGGACTCCTTCATGACGTCGCCGAGCTGGCCGGTGAGGGTCAGCTGACCCTTGCCCGGCATGGTCGACGCTTCGACGAAGAGGATGTCGCCTCCGACCGGGGTGTAGAACATCCCGGTCGCAATACCGACTGCATCTTCCTCCGCGGCGCGTTCTGGGTGGACCTTCTCTCGGCCGAGTAGCCCGATCACTCCCTTCGCATCCAGCACCACTTTCTCCAGGACGCTTTCGGGATCGCTCGAGTGCTGCTCGGCGAACTTCCGCGCGATCTTTCGCACCAGGCGGCCGATCTCGCGCTCGAGCTGGCGCACGCCGGCTTCGCGGGTATACCCCTGGATCAAGCCCAGGAGTCCGTCATCGGTGAGCTCCAGCAGCCGCGGGTCGATCCCCCCTTCCTCGAGCTGCCTCGGAACCAGGTAGCGCTTGGCGATCTCCAGCTTCTCGCGCTCGGTGTAGCCGGAGAACTCGATCTTCTCCATGCGGTCGAGAAGCGGCTCGGGGATGTTCTGCAGGAAGTTCGCCGTGGCGACGAAGAACACTTCGCTGAGATCGAACGGGATGCCGAGGTAGTGATCCGTGAACGAGTCGTTCTGGGCGGGGTCGAGCACCTCGAGCAACGCAGCGGCCGGATCTCCCTGATAGGAGGCGCCGAGCTTGTCGACCTCGTCGAGCAGGAAGACCGGATTGCGCGTGCCTGCCTGTTTCATGCCCTTGATGATGCGTCCGGGCATCGCGCCCACGTAGGTGCGGCGATGGCCGCGAATGTCCGCCTCGTCTCGGACGCCGCCCAGTGAGATCCGCACGTACTCTCGTCCCATCGCCCGGGCGATCGACTTGGCCAGGGAGGTCTTGCCGACGCCAGGAGGCCCGACGAACAGCAGAATGGGTGAGCGTCCCCGCTCACGGGCGCGCTGCATCGCTTCCTCCATGACGGTAGGACCCACGTCGGATTCCGAGTCTGCGACGGTTTCGGCTGAAGCTTCGAGCGGGGTCGACTCGGCGGCCTCCGCATCCGCACTGGAAGCGTCTTCCTCCCGTTCGCGCTGGGTACGCATCTGGCGGACCGCCAGGAACTCGAGGATCCGGTCTTTCATCTCGTCGAGTCCGAAGTGATCCTCTTCCAGGACTTCGCCCGCTCGCTTGAGATCGAGCCGATCGTCACTACGCTCGTTCCAGGGCAGCTCGGCAACCGTTTCGAGGAAATTGCGGATCACCTGGGACTCCATGACCTCGCGCCCCATCCGCTCGAGGCGGGAGAGCTCGCGCCGGACCTCCTTGCGGGCCTCTTCCGGAAGGTCGAGGGCCTCGAGCCGCTCACGCAGCTCGTTCAGCTCCTCGGGGCCCTCGTCTTCGCCCAGCTCGCGCTGAATCGCCTTGAGCTGCTCGCGGAGAATCATCTCGCGTTGCCGATCGCCCAGCTCTTCCTGTACCTGGGACTTGATGTCCTCCTGGGCCTCCATCACGCCGAGCTGGCGCTGAATGAGGGTGAGGATCTTGCGCAGGCGCTCCTCGATCGAGAGGGTCTCGAGGAGGGTTTGCCGTTCGCTGGCGGAGATGTCCAGATAGCCGGCGACCAGATCGGCGAAGCGACCCGGATCGTCGACGGACTTGAGGACCTGCTCCGTGACCTCCTTGGGAAGTCCGGTGCGGTCGGCCAATTCGGCGGCCCGCTCGCGGGCTTCGCGGTGCAGGGCGATGAAGGCCAGGTCAGAGGACTCCTGGGGCACGAGCTCGTCCGCTACGCTGACCGTGGCGACCAGGTGCTCGTCCTCTTCACTCACGCGCAGCGCGATGCCGCGTTGTCTGCCCGTGACCAGGAGCTGGGCGCCGCTGAGGCCACGCTGCAGCTGATCGATCGAGGCGATCGTGCCGATGGTATGCAGGCCTCCCGCATCGATCTCTTCGCTGTCCTCGCGCTGGAGGACGGTGAAGATGAGCTTTTCGGGGTTGTTCTCTGGATCCGAGACCGCCTTTTCGATCGCTCGGAGTGTGCGCGGCCTCCCAGCCACCACCGGAATGGTGACGCCGGGGAAGATGACCAGCTGGCGCAGGGCGACCAGCGGGAGTGTGTATCGGTTGTTCTCGAGATCTGCCATGAAATTCAAGGCTCCTCCGGGCTCCAGCCCTTTGTAGTGGAGTCGCGAGAAGACCAGCTTCCCGAGCCTTCCCGGGAAGATCTTCATCGTCGCACTAAGGTAACCAGCAGCGCTCCCTGGTTATTCCTTGAGTGTAAAGCGCTCAGATCTGTTCCCGCGCGGCGCTCGAGGGGCCGGGCCGGGAGGAACCATGCACGGTGCATCCCGAGCTCTCTGAGCCGACCCTTGCGAGGGAAGGCGCGGGCGGCGACCGGCCAGCCCGGTGGATTCCGCGCTAGAGCTTGACGACCATCTTGCCCGTGTTGGAGCCCTGGAACAGCCCAAGAAAGGCCTCGGGGGCCTTGTCGATTCCCTCGAAGACGGTCTCGTCGTACTTGATCTTGCCAGCCTTGATCCACCCGGCGACGTCCTGGATGAAGTCCTGCATGCGGTCTCCGTGATCGGAGACGATGAAGCCCTGGATCTTCAATCGGTTGGGAATCACCGCGATGATGCTTCTCGGCCCCGGAGGGGCCTCGGTGACGTTGTACTGCGAGATCATCCCGCACACGGGGATGCGGCCGAAGGGGCGCATGTGCAGCAGAACGGCTTCGAGCATCGGCCCGCCGACGTTCTCGAAGTAGACGTCGATGCCTTCGGGACAGGCCTTCGTGAGCTCGGCGTGGAGATCGGCGCCCTTGTAGTTGAAGGCCGCGTCGAACCCGAGCTCGCCGGTGAGGTGCGCCACCTTCTCCTCGGTTCCCGCGCTGCCAGCGACCTTGCAGCCCTTGATCCTGGCGATCTGGCCGACCAGCGAGCCGACGGCTCCTGCCGCGCCCGAGACGAAGACGGTCTCACCCTCTTTGGGCTCGCCGATGTCGAGCAGGCCGACATAGGCCGTCAGTCCGGGCATGCCGAGGACCCCGAGGTAGGCCGACAGCGGCGCGAGATCCGGATCCACTTTGCGTTGGCCGCTGCCGTCGCTCACGTAGAACTCGCGCCAGCCCTGCATGCCGACGACATGATCGCCGACCGAAAACTCGTCGTTTTTCGATGCCACGACCTCGCCAACCGAGCCACCGTCCATCACCTGACCGATCTGAAAGGGCGGGACGTACGACTTCACGTCGCGCATACGGCCTCGCATGTACGGGTCGACGCTCATGAAGTGGTTCTTGACCAGGATCTCGCCCGCTCCGGGCTCTGCCACCTCGACTTCGGCGAGCTCGAAGTCGCTTGCGCGGGGTTCGCCCTCGGGTCGTGAGGCCAAGCGGATTTCTCGGGATGTCGGCATGAAAGGACTCCTCGGTGGTTCGCCGTCGAAGGCTGCAGGGATGTTCGAACGAGCCACGATCCTACCAGCGTCACCTGCTACTCTCTCGGTCCCCGAGATGAGTCACCGCCGCAATCTGCTTCGATTGCTCGACGAGTACCAGGTCCGCTGGCCCGAAGAGACGAGGTGTGTGGAGCGATTCCGCACGTTCGTTCAGGCTCACCCCGACTGCTTCGAGAGAGAACTGCCGATCGGTCATGTGACGGGCTCGGCCTGGTTGGTCAGCTCCGACGGCTCGCGAGTGCTGCTCACCCACCACCGGAAACTCGGTGCCTGGCTCCAGTTGGGGGGGCACGCCGACGGCAACGCCGATGTCTTGGCGGTCGCGATGGCGGAGGCCACGGAGGAGTCGGGGCTGGACGGTCTGGTGGCCGAATCGCCGTGGGTCTTCGACCTGGATATCCATACGATTCCCCAGCGCCGGCGGCGCGACGGCTCCGTGGAGCCGGCGCACTTCCATTACGACGTTCGCTTCGCCGTGCGCGCCTGCGGGGGAGAGGACTTCCGGGTGAGTGACGAATCGCACGACCTGGCCTGGGTTCGGGTCGATCGGCTCGAGGGGGTCGAGGACCCTTCAGTGCTGCGAATGGCCGCGAAATGGAGAGGCCTCGGTGGACGCTGACCTCGATTGCCCTGTCGCTTCTCTCGTGAGACTCTGGGTACGCAGTTCTACGTCTTGCAGTCACCTCGGCCTCTGCGATGATCGGAGGCGTCACGCCCATGGATGGAAGGAGTAGCGATGACCTCGTTCGATGACCAGGTTCAAGCGGCCCGCGACTGGATGGCACAGCCTCGATTCGAGGGAATCACCCGCTTGTACACCGCTCGGCAGGTGGCCGAGCAGCAGGGCACGATCCCCCAGGACTACCCGATCGCGCGCGGCGCGGCCGAGGGCTTCTACGCGCGACTTCGCGAGCTCTTCGCGCAGCGCCGGTCCATCACCACGTTCGGCCCCTACTCTCCCGGCCAGGCGGTCTCGATGAAGCGCAAAGGCATCGAAGGAATCTACCTCGGCGGCTGGGCGACCTCAGCCAAGGGATCGGTCCAGGAGGATCCCGGTGCCGACCTCGCCAGCTATCCCTTGAGTCAGGTTCCCGACGAAGCCGCGCCGATCGTGCGGGCGCTCTTGACCGCCGATCGCAATCAGCACTTCGTTCGCTCGCGCATGAGTGCGAAGGACCGCGAGGCGGCCGCCGTCGTGGACTTCAGGCCGTTCATCATCGCCGACGCCGACACCGGACACGGTGGTGACGCCCATGTGCGCAACCTGGTCCGCCGTTTCGCCGAAGTCGGGGTACCGGGGTACCACATCGAGGATCAGAAGCCCGGCGTCAAGAAGTGCGGTCATCAGGGAGGCAAGGTGCTCGTGCCTCAGGACGAGCAGATCAAGCGTCTCAACGCGGCGCGATTCCAGCTCGACGTCATGAGGGTACCGGGCCTCATCGTGGCTCGCACCGACGCTGAGTCGGCGACCTTCGTCGAGAGCAGTTCGGATGAGCGCGATCAGCCCTTCCTGCTCGGTGCCACGAACATCGAGATGCCGAGCTACAAGGCGGGCTATCTGGCAATTCAGCGACGATTCGCGGAGCTCGGCAACGAGTCGATGCGAGGCCATCTCCTGTTCTCGCTCTCCGATTCCGAGTACCGGGCTGCCTACGACTGGCTGGACGGTGTCGGAGTCCTGGCCCTGGTGGATGAGGCCGCCAAGGCCCTCGAGAGCGACACCGAAGTCACGGTGGGCTCGGCTCTCGACGGTGTGGTCAACAAGTACCTCGAGGCCTGGCAGACCGAGGCCGGCCTGAAGACGTACGGCGAGGCGATTGCCGACGTGTTGGAGTTCCGGCTCGCTGGGGGCGAGTCCTTCGATCTCACGGTCGAGCAGTGGCGAGAGTTCGCCGCCCGAGCCTCTCTGTACGAGGCGCGCGAGAAGGCGAGAGCCCTCGGAGTCGATATCGTCTGGGACTGCGAGCTGTCACGCACCCCGGAGGGCTACTATCCCGTGCAGAGCGGGATCCCGTATGCCATTGCCAAGTCCCTGGCGGCGGCTCCCTTTGCGGACCTGCTGTGGATGGAGACGAAGACTGCCGATCTGGAAGACGCGCGGGTCTTCCAGGAGGCGATTCATGCCGTCTACCCCGACCAGATGCTGGCCTACAACCTGTCCCCGTCATTCAACTGGGACACCACCGGCATGAGCGACGAGGAGATGAAGGCCTTTCCGGAGGAGTTGGGGAAGATGGGGTTCGTCTTCAACTTCATCACCTATGGCGGTCACCAGATCGACGGTCTGGCAGGGGAGGAGTTCGCCACTGCACTCAAGGAGGACGGCATGCTCGCCCTCGCCCGCTTGCAGCGCAAGTTCCGGCTCGTGGAGTCGCCCTATCGAACGCCTCAGTCGCTGGTCGGCGGCCCGCGGCTCGATGGCGCGCTCATGGCCTCGTCGGGCCGGACCGCGTCGACCAAGGCGATGGGCAAGGGCTCGACTCAGTTCCAGCACCTGGTCCAGACGGAAGTTCCGACCAAGCTGCTCGAAGGGTGGCTCAAGAAGTGGACCGATCACTATGAGCTCGAATCTCCCCTCCGGGTCGAGCTCCGTCCGCAGACCGCGGGCTCCGAGCTGCTCGAGTTGAAGGTCCTCAGTCCTGATGACGAGACGGTGGCCAACGTGGTGTTCGCCCCGATCCAGGATCGCCGCGGGCGCAAGATTCTCTCGGTGCGGGACCAGAACACCTTCGACACCGCGCTGCGAAAGAAGCGCTTGATGACGCTGGTGCATCTGTTCTTGATCCACCGCTACAAGGTCGCGTCCGTGCACTACGTCAGCCCGACCGAAGACAACCACTACCAGACGCAGAAGATGATGTCTCACGGCCTGTTCGACGAGGTCGCGGACGAGGTGGGACACATCATCGTGGCCCACGTGAATGAGGGACGCGTCGATGAACTGTTGGCCGAGGATGGGGTGGAGTTGACGAAGGTGATTCGCAAGGAGTTGCCGTAGTTGGTTGCAGGTGGGTGGAGTGGGTAGGTAGGGGGCTCCGGCTTTCGGGGTGCGGCCCCGGCCCACACCCCGAAAGGCCTCGTCGGACTGCGAGCGCCGTTCATCGACGCCTTTGGGGGAGAGGGAGAGGTTCGTTGGGACTCAATGCGATCCGTCGACGGGAGGTCGACGGGAGCGTACTCCACTCCTCTTCCTCCCTCTCTCCTCAGAACCGCGCGAGGCTGGCAGTCTGGGGAGGCTGGGGGTGGGTCGCGCCCGCTCCGGGGCGTGGAGAGGCCGCGGGGGCACGGGCTCTCGTAGAGCAGGAGCCAACCGCGCGGACTCGACCCGAGGCGGGGCCTGACCTCCGAAGCCCGAGAAGCCCCGCCGTCCCCGAGAGCGGGCGTGCCCACCCCCAGCCGGAGCCCCCTCAACCCCCCCTGGGAACGCCACAGCTACACGGCAGGAGGCGGCTTGTCGCCGCCGTCGAACTCATCGAACGCTCGGTTGATCACGCGCCGGTTGTCATCCACCGTTTGCGTCCGCACCGCGTCGTCGACCACCCCACGCAGGTTCTCGTTCGTCGACACTCGAACGTCCTCTTGAATCTGGGCCCGCAACGCTTCCAGATCGCCAGCTCCACCCCCCGGAAGCGGTGGCTCGATTCCCCCTCCCTCGTCGAGATCCAGCACCCGGAACTGCCGCCCCTCCTCGTCGGGTCGGGCGGGGATCGAGTCGACGTACTGGTTCTCTTCACCGTTTCTCGCCGCCTCGGCGTCGGTGAGATTCTGGGCGTAGAGCCGGCCTCCCTGGGCCCAGGCGAATCCCCGGCCCAACTCGGGGTCGCCGGATCGCACCCGGTCCTTGGAGTAGGGGAACGAGTAGTCGATCTCGTTCGCAGTCACCACCGTGCCCCAGAGTGCCGAGGTGTTCCCTCCCGCCATGAAGGAGAGGAGTCCGCTCGCCACGGACTCCGTGCCCGAGCGGAGCCAGTAGGGAACCAGCGCCACGGTCGAGGTGAGCAAGCCGTCGATCCAGGTCGCCGCTGGAGCCCCTGCGAGCATCGCTCGGAGATCTCGCTGTTCGCTCTCGGTCAACCAATCGGTGCGCGCGAGAACGGCGTCCGCCATCCGGTTGATCTGGCTGCTGGATCCGAGCTTGTCGATCACCGCGGGCAGGCCCACCGCGCGGGAGCCGATCAGGTTGCTGTCCCAGAATCGCAGTCGCGATCCTCTGAGTCCGGCGGGCAGGCCACCGGGGCCGGCCCATCGGATCTTGCCCGAAGACTCGCTGCGATACTCGAGATACTGCAGGGAGGCTGCGGTCCAGAGTGCCGTTCGCCTGCGCAGCGCATCCTGCAGTGCCCTCTTGGTTGCGGCGTCGGAGGCGAAGAGGTAGCCGCAGGCCTCGGCAATCCACATCCAGGCGTCGTAGAGCGGTGAGAAGAACTCGAAGGTGCTCCACGAGAATGCCGTTCGGATGCCCGATCCGTCCTCCAGCACGATCCCTTCCTCCTCGCGCGTGACCAGGGTCTGCCACCATTCGGCACTCTGCTCGATCTGCTTCGAGTCCCCGTCGTAGAGCGCCAGGGCATTGGCCATACGCGGGATGTTCATCGACCCGGAGCCGCCCAGCGTCCAGGCGCCGAATCCCAGGCTGCGCTCCTTCTGCCATGCGTCGGTGACGGGCTGTCCAGCGAGTGCGCGCTCGAGGTCTTCGAGCAGAACGGCGTGGACTCCATTCACGATTCAGGTCTCCCTGGTGGGATCTCGGCAACTCCGGACGTTGGCAAACAGAGGGGAGCCACGAGTGCGGGGCGTTGAAGTGGTCGAAAGAGGACTCGGTGATGCTAGCGCAGGGTGCCCTGGATCCTGGGGCAGTGGTGTAGGCTGAGAGCTCGACGAAGACTCGCCTCCTCAGAGACCCGCACCATTTCTCAGCTCTACGGCAACCTCCACGGCATCAAGACCTCGCAGCGGCGAGCGTTGGAGCGCACCTACCGCAGGCGGGTGCCCCCGGACGAAGTCTGCACCCTCGAACTGGCTCGTCACCTGACCGGGTTGTCTCGAGAGCTGGGACGTCAGGTCGGTGTGCTGATCGGTCGCGACGGGCATGTGCAGAAGGTGGCGGTGGGAGACGCAGGACAGATCGAGGTTCCCGATGTCGGTCGTCTGCGCGGGGGACTGGGTCGATTCCGTGGCCTCCGGTTGGTGCACACGCATCTCAAGGGGGAGCCTCTGACCCGAGACGACCTCAACGATCTGGCACTCCTGCGCCTGGACTGTGTGGCGATGATCGAGGCTCGTGACGACGGCCGGCCGGGTCGAGTCGAGGTCGCCCACCTCGCTCCTTCCCAGCTCGAGCTGGCCGAGGGGCAGGAGAATGGCGAGTCTCCGTTCGTTCATCATGAGGCCGCATCGCTCGATCGTCTCGATTTCCACTTCGACGACACCATCCGAGCGCTCGAGGACGAGTTGGCTCGGCAGTCGCGGGTGCGGGTCGGCGAGACCGAGCGCGAGCGAGTGCTGGTGATCGGCGTGACGCCCGACGATGCGCACTTCGAAGAGACACTGGAGCTGGCTCGCTCTGCCAACGTCGACGTCGTCGGGGAGTTGAGACAGAAGCGCGGCCGGATTCACCCCAGCACCGTAGTCGGAAAGGGCAAGCTCCCCGACATCGTGCTCGAGGGAATGCGGCGCAATGCCTCGGTGGCGATCTTCGACATCGACCTCAAGCCGGCCCAGTCGCGAGCGTTCGAGGATGCCACCGGCCTCAAAGCGATCGACCGGACCCAGCTGATCCTCGACGTCTTCGCGCAGCGGGCCAAGTCCCGTGACGGCAAGCTCCAGGTCGAGTTGGCGCAGCTCAAGTACTCCTTGCCTCGCTTGACGGACAAGGATGCCGGCCTCTCGCGCCTGACCGGCGGAATCGGCGGCCGAGGACCGGGTGAGACCGTGATGGAGGTCGGACGTCGGCGCATCCGCGACCGCATCCGCAAGCTCGAGAAGCAGATCGAGAAACTCTCCCAGCAGCGAGACGTGCGCCGCCGCCGCCGCCGCGACAGCGATCTGCCCGTACTGTCGATCGTCGGATACACCAATGCCGGAAAGAGCACCTTGCTCAACGCGCTGACCAAGAGCGACATCGAGGCGGCCGACCAGCTCTTCATGACTCTCGATCCGACCAGCCGGCGACTACGCTTCCCGCGCGAGGGCGAGGTGGTCATCACCGACACGGTCGGGTTCATCGAAGACCTGCCGCCTGATCTGTTGACCGCGTTCCGGGCGACCATGGAAGAGCTGGCCGACGCCGACCTCCTGTTGCACGTGGTCGACGCCTCCGATCCCGAGCTCGAGGCCAAGATCGAAGCGGTCGACAAGGTGCTGGAGGAGCTGCACACCGAGAACGTGCCCCAGTTGATGGTGCTGAACAAGAGCGATCTTCTCTCCCCGGCCGAAGCCGAGGCCCTGGGGCGCCGCTACGACGGCGTAGCGGTGTCAGCTACCGAGCGACGAGGGCTGCGCGAGCTGATCCGAGTCGCCGAGGAGCGATTGGCGCGAACGCGGCCGCTCATCCAGGAGTACGGAGCCCCGGAGGAGGACGGGGTGGAGTCAGAGGGCCTGACCTCGGTGTCGAGGCCGGAACGCGGGTGATCTGCGTCGACCGGTCGCTCGAAGCGGGAGGCCGTCCGTTCCGGGCGCAACCGGGCCGATGGCGCTAGAATCTGTAGATTCGGGCAATCCGAGTGCCCCGCTGGCGCGAATCAGTGGGTGTCCGACCGCTCTTTCGTTCCCAGCTTTCGAGGCAAAGTGCAATGAAGCCCAACCGTATTCGATGCTCGGTCTTTGTGATCTCGGTCTTCCTGGTCGGCCTCTTCTGGGGGCCGACCCTGGCTGCTGCGCAGGAGCCACGCGCCGACTTCAGCGGCTGGTACGAGGGCGTCGACGGCTTTCGAGACGCCATTGCCGAGCAGCAGGCAACCGGCAAGCCGATGTTCGTGTACTTCTATGCCGACTGGTGCGGCTACTGTCGGCAGTTCGAGAGGGTCCTGCTCACCGAGCGGCCGGTGATCGAGTATCTCGACACGATCATCAAGGTGAGAGTCAATCCCGAGCACGGGAGAGCCGAGCGCGAAATCGCGAACATGTACCGGGTCCGGGGATTTCCCGTGCTCGTGATGCACAGCAGCAAGAGCAAGACGATGTCTCGAGTGCAGCGCTTCACCGAGGAGAGCGGCAAGCCTCGCTTGCTCGATGCCGAGGATTTCGTGGAGCAGCTCGAGAAGGCGGCCTCGCTCTAGGCCCATGAACGAAGCCCCGGTGCTGCAGGCCCGGTCCCTGGCAAAGAGCTACGGACCGTTGCGGGCCTTGCGCGGACTCGATCTGGAGTTGCGCAGAGGTGAGATCTTCGGCTATCTGGGCCCGAATGGTGCCGGCAAGACAACCACGATTCGATTGATCCTCGGCTTCCTGCGACCGAGTGCTGGTGTGGCCCACGTGGCAGGGCACGATTGCTGGGCCGACTCGGTCTCGGTCCGTCGGAGAACCGGCTATCTGCCCGGAGAGATCCGGCTCTATCCCCGACGCGACGGACGGGGTTTCCTGCAATTGATGGCCCGGCTGCGCGGCGGTGACCAGGCTGCGCTCGCGCGGCGCTACGAGGAGTTGGCGGAGCGCCTCGAGCTCGACCTCGGCAAGCGCGTTCGAGCGTACTCGAAAGGCAATCGCCAGAAGCTCGGCATCGTGCAGGCGTTGATGCACGAGCCGGAGCTCCTCGTGCTCGACGAGCCGACGTCGGCACTGGATCCTCTGATCCAACAGCAGGTGTACGGGATCCTGCGGGAGGCTCGGGATAGAGGATCGACGATCTTCTTCTCGTCGCACATCCTCTCCGAGGTGGAGAAGCTGTGCGATCGAGTCGCGATCATCCGAGCGGGGGAGCTGCTCGAGCTGCGCAGCGTCGCGCTGCTCGACGAGCTACAGCTGCGCAGGGTCACGGCGTCGTTCACGTCGGGCCCCGACGCCGACTCCGCCGCGATCGCCGCACAGGCAGAGCTCGAAGAGGCCGGCTTCGTCGTCCAACGCGAGGGTGAGGTGCTCGAGCTCACCGTGCGCGGTGAGATCGATCGACTGGTCAAGACCCTGGCTCGACACACCGTAGATCAGCTGTCCGTCGAGCCGCTGACCCTCGAGGAGGTGTTCTTCGAGCACTATCGGGGCGAATTGGCGGGGGAGCGGGCTCGATGAGGATGCTCCTCGTGCTGGTCGGCAAGATCGTGAGCGAACAGCGCTTCGTTCTCCTCTTCTGCTTCACTCTGCTCGGGGTGTTCTTCACGCTCGGCACGTATCTCTTCGCTCCCTTCGGCGACACCAGCATGGACATGCTCTCTCGGGTCTCGCCAGAGCTGTTGAGTGGCCTGTTTGGTGGGCTCTTCGGAAGCCTGACTCCCCTCGAGACCTGGATGATGACGCTGTTCACCCATCCCTTCGTCCTGACCCTGTTTTCGGTGGTCGTGATCTCGGTTGCGACTCGGTCACTGGCCGGTGAGGTCGATCGAGGCACGATCGATCTCCTGCTTTCCTATCCGGTGGCCCGGTGGCAGCCAGTCGCGGCGTGCGTGGTCGTGCTGCTGGGGGCGCTGTTGCTCCAGACCCTGGTCCTGTGGCTGTCGTTTCGAGCGGGTCTGGAGATCGGAGGGATCGAGATCCCCGAGAGCCTCGGCAGCCTGCGCTGGGTCGCGGCCAACCTCATGGCTCTCTTCTGTGCCGTGTCGGGCGTCGCACTCTTCTTTTCGGCCACGGCCTCGGACTACGGGCGGGCGTTGGGGCGCGGGCTCGGCTTCGTGATCGTCTCGTTCCTGCTCAACCTGCTGGCCAATCTGTGGAGTCGAATCGAGCTTCTGGATGTGCTGTCGGTGTTTCACTACTATCGGCCACAGCCCATTGTGGAGCAGGGCGGGCCCATGGTGGGCGACCTGGCGGTCTTGTCCCTTCTGACCCTGGTCGGGTGGGTCGGCGCGCTCGTGGCCTTCTCCCGCCGCGACATCGCGACCGTATGACGTCGCGCAGTGCGGCGATTCTCGTTCTGTACAATCGGGACCTCAGCAAGTCCATCTACTGGCCCGGCATCCACCGGCGGCGCAGTCCGCCGGGAGTGTCGGACCGAGACCGGCTCGGAGGTTCTCACATGCGCTGTCTAGCTCCTTTTCTTTCGTCGCGGGGGCTTTCCTTCCCGGCACTTTCTGTAGTCCTGCTCTGTGGTCTCGCGTCTCCCGCAACCGCGCAAAAGGTCTACGTCGACTACGACCGGCAGGCCGACTTCGACTCCTACACGTCCTTTGCCTGGCTGAACACCCGGGATACCCAGGTGGATGACCCCTTGGCTCACTCGGTCATCAAGAACGCCCTCGAGCACTACATGACCGCCAGTGGTCTGATCGAGGACAACGAGAGCCCCGATCTCTACATCACGTACCACGGCGAGGAGAAGACCGAGTACAGCGTCAACACGTCGAGCTATGGCTACGGCTACGGCGGAGGTTGGTACTACGATCCCTTCTGGGGCCGCCGGATGGGGATGGGAGGGACCACGTCGAGTGTCAGCACCTACCAGAAGGGCACCCTCGTCGTCGACATCTACGATGCCAGGGAGCAGCAGGTGATCTGGCGAGGGAAGGCCGTTGGAACGATCCCCGAGAACCCCAGCAAAGCGACCAAGAAGCTCGAGAAAGCGCTCGACAAGATGGTCCAGAAGTGGGAGAAGATGAAGAAGAACATGTAGCTGCCTGGCAGCTCTCACGCGAGATCAGCCGCGGTGCGCCTCTGGTGCCGCCGACATGGACTCGATCCCCGACCGGCCAGTCGGCACTCGGAACGCGGATCGTACGGGACGGGGAGCCTTTCGAGATGAGTACAGGACCGAGGCCTCGACGAAACGGCTCTGCTCTCGGTGATTCGCCCTCGCCTCGAGACGATCGAACCGAGAAGGAGGAGAGCGCCGAGTCGTTGCGCGACCGGACTCCGGAGATCGCCAGGAGGACGTTTCTCGGTGGGGTGGTGCTCGGAGCGTCGACTCTGACGCTGGGCTGCGGGGACAGTGGAGAGCGGGTCGTCGGCGAAACGACGGAGGAGGACGCGCTTCTCTCCCCGTCGGCGGCCGACGAGGACCTCTTCGCCTATCTGGATCGTCGGTTCGGCGGCTTCGACGGGGAGGCCTATCGTCGGGTCCTCGGCGCCGCGAACGCCTTCAAAGAGGGTGACGAAGCCGAAGGCGTCGCTGCACCGGACGACTCGACACGCGAGATCGCGCGAGAGCTGCTCGCGAAGACCCGGATCAGCGACCTGCTCGCTCATCCGGTCTTCGAAGACGAAGTCTCGCGCTACGCGGCGTCAGTGGTGGATCGATCGGTGGCGGAGAGACTCGCCGACTGGACCGTCGGTCAGCTGGCGGAGTTCCTCCTGGCCGAGGACTCGGTGGCCATCTCCTCCATTCTGGCCGGGCTCGACAGCGACGTCATCGCCTTCGTCGTGAAGCTGATGAGCAACGCGGAGCTGATCGCGGTGAGCCAGAAGATCTTCTCTCCGCTGCCCGGCTCGCGCCTGGGCGCCGAGGGCTATCTCTCGGCTCGAATTCAGCCGAACTCTCCGACGGACGACGTCGAGGACATCGCATGGCAGGTCTTCGACGGTTGGTCCTATGCCGTGGGGGACATGCTGCTGGGCACGAATCCGGTGTCGAGCGAGCAGGACTCGGTGACCGAGATCGAACTGACCCTGGCAGATCTCATCGCCACCTTCGGGCTCGAGGACGTGCTTCCGCACTGCGTTCTCGCCCACATCGACGTTCAGGCGGCGGTCGAACAGGACCACCCCGGGACGACGGCCCTCTGGTTCCAGAGCCTTGCCGGGGTCGAAGACGCCAATCGAACGTTCGACATCTCGGTGCAGAAGATGGCTGCACACGCCGCGGCGAGAGGGGGAAAATACGGGCTCTATTTCGAGACCGGCCAGGGCGCCGACGCGACCAACGGTCACGGCAAGGGCTTCGACATGGTGATCCACGAGGCCCGCAAGTACGGCTTCGCGAGAGCTCTCAAGCGCGAGGTGGCGGCGGCCCAGGAGGCGGCCGGCCGGGATCTCGAGCCCTGGGTTCACGTCAACGACGTGGCCGGATTCATCGGTCCGGAGGTTTTTCGCACTCGCGAGCAGCTCGTGCGCTGCTGCCTCGAGGACACGGTGATGGGGAAGCTGCACGGCCTCGCGATCGGGCTCGACATCTGCTCGACCCTTCACATGGATGTCGATCTCGACGACCTCGACTGGTGTATCGATCAGATCATACCGGCGAACCCGGCCTACCTGATGGCACTACCGACCAAGAACGATCCGATGCTGAGCTACCTCACGACCGGGTATCAGGACCACGTGCGGATTCGGGCGGTCCACGGCTACCGGGTGAACGACGCGATGTGGTCCTTCTTTCAGGAGATCGGGGTCATCGACCCCAAGGGGCAACCCACCGAGCGCTTCGGGCAACCGGTCTGGGTGTACCTCGAGTATCGGCGCCGCAAGGGCGACCTGAGACCGGAGGAGGAGATTCTCGCCGAAGGCCGACGCCAGATCGCCGCCGTGAGGGATCGGGGCGTGTTCGTCGCCGAGGGCCACGGTGACGAGATCTGGGAGCTCGAGCCGGCGACCCGGGAGCGGTTGCGGTTCCTCTACGAAGACTCGAAGCGGTGCATCTGGGAGGAGCTACCGGACGGCTTCGCCGAAGGACTGTCGAGTGCTGTCGCGGTGTCGAGCCGTTCGGTGGATCGGAACGACTATGTGCTGCATCCTCCCTCGGGGGAGCAGTTGACCGGCGAGTCCGTCGCGTTGCTCGAGCGTCTGCGACGGCAGAGAGAGGACGCCTACGATGTGCAGATCATCGTCTCGGATGGCCTCAACGCGTTTTCGCTGACCGATCCCGGACACCTCGAGCCCTTCCTCGAGCGCATCGGACCGGAGCTTCGGGCCGCCGGCTTCGCGCCGGCACCCGAGCTGATCGTGGTGAGGCGAGGGCGTGTTCGTGCCGGCTATCGGATCGGTGAGATTCTCTTCGGAGCCGGGCGCGAGCCTGCCTCCCGCGCCGCCATCCTTCACGTGATCGGCGAGCGCCCGGGCTCGGGCCACCACGCCTACTCGGTCTACCTCACGGCGCCCCCGGTCACTCTTTGGGCCTCGCGCGGCGCTGTTGACCACAACATCACTCGGGTCGTCTCCGGCATCGCCGACACCGCTCTCGATCCGGTGAGTGCAGCGCTCGAGAGTGTGCGGATGTTGAACGAGATGGTGTTGGGGACGTGAAAGGTCATCCCTCCGAGTGCGGATGGCCACTGCTCGGAGGGATGACGGTGCGCCAGATCAGGCCAGGTCGAAGCGATCGAGGTTCATGACCTTGTCCCACGCAGCCACGAAGTCGTGCACGAACTTCTGCTGCGCGTCCTCGCACCCGTAGACTTCGGCAACGGCTCGCAGTTGAGAGTTCGAGCCGAAGACGAGATCCACCGTGGTGCCGGTCCACTTGATCTTGCCGGTATCGCGGTCTCGGCCCTCGTAGACGTGCTCCTTGGAGGACGGCTTCCACTCCGTGCCCATGTCGAGCAGGTTCAGGAAGAAGTCGTTGGTCAGCGCTCCGGGCCGGTCGGTGAAGACACCGTGCTCGGTGTCTCCCGCGTTGGCACCGAGTACGCGCAGGCCGCCAAGCAGTACGGTCATCTCCGGAGCGGTCAACGACAGCTGACTCGCTCGATCGACCAGCAGCTCTTCGGGCCTCCTCTTGTCTTTGGCTCGGGAGTAGTTGCGGAACCCGTCCGCCGTCGGTTCGAGGACGGCAAACGAATCCACGTCGGTCTGCTCCTGCGTGGCGTCCGTTCGACCCGGAGAAAAGGGCACCCGCACGTCGTGGCCGGCGTTCTTTGCCGCCTGCTCCACGGCGGCACACCCGCCGAGGACGATCAGATCGGCGAGCGATACCTTCTTTCCACCGCTCTGCGAGTTGTTCCAGTCTGCCTGAATGCCTTTCATGGTCTCGAGCACCTTTGCGAGCTCGGTCGGGTTGTTGACCTCCCAGTCCTTTTGCGGCGCGAGTCGGATACGCGCCCCGTTGGCCCCACCGCGCTTGTCGCTGTCGCGGTAGATCGACGCCGAGGCCCAGGCGGCCGAGACCAGCTGGGATATCTCGAGCCCGGAGGCGAGGATCTTGCTCTTGAGGTCTGCGACGTCCTTCTCGTCGACCAGTTCATGATCGGCCGCCGGGATCGGGTCCTGCCAGATCAACTCCTCCTCGGGAACCTCGGGGCCGAGGTACCGTGCGACCGGTCCCATGTCGCGATGGGTGAGCTTGTACCAGGCCCGGGCGAAGGCGTCGGCGAGCTCTTCCGGATTCTCGAAGAAGCGCCTCGAGATCGGCTCGTAGATCGGGTCGAGCCTCAGCGACATGTCGGTCGTGGCCATCATGGGGGCGTGACGCTTCGAAGGATCGTGAGCGTCCGGCACGGTGTCGTCCGCAGCCCGGTCCGTGGGACGCCACTGATGAGCACCTGCCGGGCTCTTCGTCAGTTCCCACTCATAGCCGAACAGGTTCTCGAAGTAGTTGTTGTCCCACTGGATCGGGGTCTTGGTCCACGCGCCCTCCAACCCGCTGGTGATCGTGTCGCTGGCCTTGCCGCTGCCGAAGGAGTTCGCCCAACCGAGGCCTTGCTCCTCGAGGCTGGCCCCTTCGGGCTCGCGATCGAGAAACTCCGCGTCACTGGCGGCACCGTGGCATTTGCCGAAGGTGTGGCCGCCGGCGATCAGGGCCACTGTCTCCTCGTCGTTCATGGCCATACGGGCGAAGGTCTCTCGGATGTCCCGCGCCGCGGCGACCGGATCCGGGTTGCCGTTCGGTCCTTCGGGATTGACGTAGATCAAACCCATCTGCACGGCGCCGAGGGGATCCGCCAGCTCTCGATCGCCGCTGTAGCGCTCGTCTCCGAGCCATGTGGTCTCGGGTCCCCAGTAGATGTCCTCTTCGGGCTCCCAGACGTCCTCTCGCCCGCCGCCGAAACCGAACGTTTCGAGGCCCATCGACTCCAGGGCGCAGTTACCGGCGAGGATCATCAAATCGGCCCAGGAGATCTTCCGACCGTACTTCTGCTTGATCGGCCAGAGCAGGCGGCGCGCCTTGTCGAGGTTCGCGTTGTCGGGCCAGCTGTTGAGGGGAGCGAAGCGTTGCGTGCCCGTGCCGCCGCCGCCTCGGCCGTCGTGGATCCGGTAGGTGCCGGCGCTGTGCCACGCCATCCGGATGAAGAGGGGGCCGTAGTGGCCGTAGTCAGCGGGCCACCACTCCTGGGAGGTCGTCATGAGATCCTCGAGGTCGGCCTTGACGGCCGCCAGGTCGAGGCTCTTGAACTCCTCAGCGTAGTCGAACTCCTCTCCCATCGGATCGATGAGCGGCGAGTTCCTGTTGAGCGGTCTCAGGTTCAGTTGGTTCGGCCACCAGTGCTGGTTGGCCGTCGAGCCGCTCGCGGTTTGCGAGTGGCGCATCACCGGGCATCTCGCCGAACGCGCATGGTCCTCGTCGGTGGTGACAATGGTGCCGGTGTCTTCGTTACTCATGTCGATGGTGCTCCTTGGCTACTCATGTGGATTTCTATGGGTTTCGTCTTCATGCGGTGTCGCCGGGGGACGCCGCCCGGCAGGCCGGGCAGCGGCCCCAATAGATGACCTCGGCTTCGTCGATGGTGAACCCGTGATCATCGGCGGCTTCCAGACAGGGCTTGCTCCCCACCGCGCAGTCGACGTCGACCATGCGGTCGCAGAGGCGACACACGAGGTGGTGGTGATTGTCATCGACCCGATCCTCGTAGCGGGCTGGCGATCGGGCGGGCTGGATGCGCCGAATCAGACCCTTGTCGGTCAGGCTGCCGAGGGCGTCGTACACGGCCTGACGCGAGATCGCACCGATGTCCGCGCGCACGAGCAGCTCGATGTCGTCTGCCGTACTGTGGGGGCGGCTGGATACCGCTCGCAAGACAGCCAGTCGTTGAGCCGTCACCTGAAGGCCGTGCTGGCGAAGCAGGTGGGCTGGATCGGAGAAGGTCTCCATGGGAATGACTTCACTATGGATCTGATTTCAGACTATGTCAAGAGTTGGAGGGCTGAAGGATTCGGACGTTCTGGCTCGAGAGCTCCCCGAGCCAGGCAGGGCGGACCTCGGCACCCGGCCGGTGTGGCGCAGTCAGCTGGCCCGGTGCGGTAGCATTCGCGGTCCGCTCCCGAGCGATACCGACAGCGTTGGAGTCCGAGAGCGACGCTGTCCGCGGTCGCCCACCGATCTCGGATCGAGGCCGCGAAGACAGCCCCTGGTCCGATCGACTCGGGCCAGCGAACGGTGTGGCAGCTGACGAGGGTTCACCCGACGATGGAGAGATTGAAGAGGCTCGCCAAGGCGCCCCTGGTCCACTTTCTCCTGCTGGGCCTGGTCCTCCTCTGGGCCTACGCACGCATCGCCGGGCCTTCCCTGGAGCGTGACGAAGTCGTCGATGTCGATGCGGCCCAGATCGATCTCCTTCGCCAGGGCTGGATGATGCAGTGGCGGCGGCCGCCGACCGAGAGGGAGCTACGCGGTTTGATCGACGCGCATATCCGAGAAGAGATTCTCTATCGCGAGGCGCTCGCGCTGGGGCTGGACCGCGACGACACGATCGTTCGTCGGCGCCTGGCCCAGAAGATGGAATTTCTGAGCGAGGACACGGCGAACTTCATCCAACCGGGGCCCGGAGAGCTCGAGGCCTACTACGAGGAGAACGCCCAGGACTACGAGACTCCGGTCGCGGTCTCCTTCAGTCATGTCTACTTCAGTGTCGATCGGCGCGGTCCCGACGCCGTGGCAGACGCGAAGGCGGCGCTCGAACAACTGAGCTCGAAGTCACCCCAGGGTGCACGGGTTCCCGAGCTGGGCGACCGTTTCATGCTGCAGAGCGACTATGCGGAGCTCGACCAGCGGCAGATCGGTGAGCTCTTCGGTAGTGCCTTCGGCGACGCGGTGGTCGACCTTCCGCTGAACGAGTGGGTGGGGCCGATCGAGTCCGGCTATGGACTTCACCTCGTGCGAGTACGAGCGCGGAGCGAGGCTTCGATGCCGGAGCTGTCGGCGGTGCGGGATCGGGTGATGGTCGACTGGCGATTGGCCAAGCGCGAGGAGGCGAGGGTGGCCTACTACGATCTCCTCAGGCAGCGCTATCGCGTGGAGCTCGACGAGGCGGCACTCGGTGCGGCCCTCGGTGATGCCCCCGTGGAGCCCGACTCTTGAGGCTGCTCGGCGCGGGCCGCGACCGATGGGCGGGAGCCGTGGGATGGGGGCCCTTCAGTGAGAGACTGGGCCGACACTGACCCCGAACGGTGAGTTCCAGGGAGAGAGCCATGCTGACCAGATCCGAAGCCATTGCACGCCTGACCGCCCCAGGGGAGCCGTTCGAGCTCGAGACCGTCGAGCAGTCCGGCCGCCAGTGCCGCTTCTTCAAGAACGCTCCGGCCACGCTCGGCGACCTGTTCACCGACAGTCGCAGCGACCAGACCTTCGTTGTCTACGAGGACGAGCGCTACAGCTTCGAGGAGATGTACCAGCGGGCCTGCGACATCGCCTCCCTGCTGATCGAGCAGTACGGTATCGCGAAGGGGGATCGAGTGGCGATCTCGATGCGCAACTATCCGGAGTGGATCGCCGTCTTCATGGCGGCGACCTCGATCGGCGCCATCGCTGTGGCGTTGAACGCTCTCTGGCAGTCCGAGGAGTTGGAGTACGGACTCATCGACAGTGGTGCCAAGGTGCTGTTTGCCGATCAGGAGCGGCTCGACCGGCTCGCCGACTGCTCGGGCGATCTGGCCGTGCACGTGATCGCGGTACGACCTGCTTCTCGGGACCTCCCGTCGGGGGTCTCCGACCTGAGTGTCCTGCTCTCCGGGCGTGGGCCCCAGCCGATGCCCGAGGTCGAGGTGGCACCCACCGATGACGCGACCATTCTCTACACCTCCGGCTCGACCGGGCACCCGAAAGGGGCCGTCAGCTGCCATCGCAACATCATCAGCGCTCTCTTGTCCTGGGAGCTGGACGCGCAGGCTGCGTTGCTGGTCAGCGCAGAGCCGGCTCCGGAGCCCGAGCACCAGATCGCGACTCTTCTCGCAGTGCCCCTCTTCCACGCCACCGGTTCGCATGCCGTCTATCTGAACTCCTATCGTTCTCAGCGCAAGATCGTTTCGATGTACAAGTGGGACCCCGAGCTCGCTGCCGAGCTCATCGAGAAGGAGCGCATCACTTCGTTCATCGCGCCGGCGGCGATGACCGGAGATCTGGTGCAGACCGCCAAGGCCACGCAGCGGGATCTCAGCTCGTTGGTGACGGTCGGTGGGGGAGGGGCGCCTCGGGCGCCCGAGCAGGTCAAGCACATCGATCAGTCGTTCGCCAACGCGCTGCCCGGCACGGGTTGGGGGATGACCGAGACGAATGCGATCGGAACCGGCATTGGTGGGCAGGACTACCTCGATCGTCCCGCCAGCTCCGGGCGCTGCTCAGCGGTGCTCGATCTGCGGATCGTTGCCGAGAACGGCGCAGAGCTCCCGGCTGGGGAGCCAGGGGAGCTCCAGGTGCGCGGCACCTCGGTGATTCGCGGCTACTGGAATCGGCCCGATGCCAATGCCGAGACCTTCACGCTGGATGGGTGGCTGCGCACTGGCGACGTGGCCTACCTCGACGACGAGGGCTTCTTGTTCATCGTCGACCGCATCAAGGATCTGGTCATTCGCGGCGGCGAGAACATCGGCTGCGGCCACGTGGAGGCGGCGTTGCTCGAGCATCCGAGCGTGCTGGAGGCGTCGGTGTACGCGGTGCCCGACGAGCGACTGGGCGAAGAAGTCGGTGCGACCGTTTACTGCGAGGGGACTGTGGAGGAAGGGGAGCTGAAGTCGTTTCTCCGAGAACGACTCGCATCGTTCGAGATTCCTCGCTACTTCGAGCTGAGAGGAGAGCCGCTGCCGCGGACCGCCTCGGGCAAGATCCTGAAGCGGGAGCTGAGAACGCAGGCCGCGGAGAGGCTCCGGAAAGGCCAGTGACCTCCGGTCTCAGCCTCCGGACTCGGTCGCACTCTGCGTCGGCTGCGCGGGCGGCCATTCGAAGGGCAGCTCCTCCGGCACCACCTGGACCTCGGTCGAGAACTTGAACGGTGCCTCGCCCGGGCCGGGAAAGGTGAGCTCGACGAAAAAGGCGCGCCACCCCTCGGTAGGCTCGCTCACCGAGGCGACCCACTCGCCGTCGCTCGCTTCCTCGAGCGGGGTGCTGGTCCAGGTGCGTCCGATCGTGTCGACCCGGAAGTCGCGGCTCTCGGGGTTGTAGGCCTGCCAGAGCAGGACTTCGCTCGGTTCGTGCTCGTTGCGCGTCGCGACGCGAATGGTGCCGCCGTCGACGCTCCATGTCATCTCGGGGTGATCGGCGCCGGTGACCAGAGCCTGGTAGAACGCGAGAAAGCCCACAGCGACGTCGGTGCCGCCCATCGAATGCTCGCTGTTGGGCACATAGCGCAGGTGCTTGTCGCCGACCAGCTGATCGAAGTAGAACTGTGACGAATCGGGAAGGAAGAACTGGTCGCCGGTCGCGTTGAGCAGGTACTTGGGGAGGTCGAGGCGATCGCGATACTCGAAGGGCTCCACGATGTCCTGCAGCCTGGCGTACTCGGGTGTCCCCATCCAGTCCATGATGCCTTCGCGCTCGTAATCGCCCACCGCCGGCGCCCAGAAGCCGTAGGCCTTCCAGTGGTGCTCGAACGAGGCCTCGACGTTGAGCAGATCGATGACGATGGGCACGATGCCGATCACGCGCTGGTCGACCACGGCTGTCGTCCACGTCGTCCATCCGCGCTTCGAGCCACCCGCCACGACGAACCGCTCGACCGGGGACTCGCCCCCTTCGACGGAGCCGGTGAAGGCCGTGATGGTGTCGAGCGCGCGCACCGCCGACTTGGTCATCGGAAGTCGTGCCAGCCAGAGGTCGTCGCCTCCGCGAAGAAACCTGTCCCACCCGTAGGCGATCAGCTCATCCTCGACTCGAGGGCCGAAGTCGTCGCCGACGAAGGTGAGGGGCTGATTCGGAACCATGCGAAGCTCGGCGGTCACCGTGCCGGTGGCCAGCGCCGGCTGGAGAACGGTCGGGTCGACGTCGGTGGGAGCGGGGTCGTCATTGTCGCCACCGCCGATGAAGAGCAGGCCGACGTCTGATTTCAGCTCGTCGGGGCGTACGATCGTCAGCCAGTGTTTCCAGATCGGCCGGTCGACTTCGCCTTCGGTGAGCCACGACTGTGAGGTCATCTCGAGCACCGAGGCGGTATAGCCGTCTCCGTCGATCGTGGTCTCGACTCGCCACGAGTAGGCCGGATCCGGCTCTGCGACGTAGCGCTCGAGCGCGGTCTTCGAGGAGTCCGCGACGGTCGCGACCTCGCCGCCCGCGGTTGCCGTCTCGGCTGGTCCCCCGCAGGCTGCGAGAAGAAGGAGCGGGCTCGACAGGAAGGCCAGGGTTTTGCGGCGGGTGTGCAGCGGGCCTTGCAGGGCGCGGATTTCTGACATCGGACCTCCTGGGTGGATGGACGCTCAGTATAGGGCGCAGAGCTGCATAGTATTCTCTGAGACCCATGGAAGGCGCCACTCTCCTCTTCGCAGCGGACACGACCGAGAAGGTGTCTGCCGTGATCGACGCTTCGCTCCTGTCCCGCTGCGCCCGGGTCGCCGCGTCAGGTGCTGAAGACCGGTGATCGACCCTCCGCCCGGCTACCGTCTGCATCCCTTCCACGATCCGTTCGAGGACTACGTCGGGCCTCTGTGGCTCGACGACCGCGGCGGCGATCTGCGTTTCGCCTTCCGGGCTCAGCCGAAGCACTGCAACACCGGAGGAAGCGTGCATGGAGGAATGCTGATGACCTTTGCCGATTTCGCGCTCTGTTTTGCGGGTTGCTGGGACACGATCGAAGAAGAACGATGCGTGACGATCTCGCTCGACTGCGAGTTCCTCGATGGCGCTCGGGATGGCGATCTCATCGAAGCGAGTGCCGAAGTCCTGCGTCAGACCCGCCGCCTGAGCTTCGTTCGCGGAATCGTGACTGTCGGGGATCGCAACGTGCTCTCTTTTGCGGGAGTGGCGCGCCGTTTCGAGCGTCGCGACGATTCGAGAGCGCGGCCCGGTTCGGCGTGAGACATGGGCGAGTCCGCTCGAGTCCACGGCCGATGCCGATTGCAGGGGGTGGGCACTGGGGCGTGGCGATGCGAGAGTCTCAGAAGAGTCGCTGAAACAGGTTCACCAGCAGGGTCAGCACCAGGGAGACGATCAACATCGAGGTCAGGGGTACGAACAGCCGAGTCCGCTCTCCCACGATCCGGAGGTCGCCGGGGAGGTGGCCGAACCAACGAAACGCGCCGAGCCAGACGAGCGCTCCGACGAGGGCCAGGAGCAGGCCGAGGGCGAGAATTGCCAGTCCAGTGGTGCGCGTTTCCATCTTCGAGACTCTACCCCGCGGTGACTGAGGAGTTACGCTTTCCCTCGCAGGACCGTTGGGGTTGTCCCGACCCTTCCCGCTTTCTCTAGAATCGAGACATGACTCGTGGCTCGATGTGGGTGTGTGCGCTCTGCCTCTTGTGGACGCAGCCTCGGGGCGTCCCGGTGGACCCGGAACTGGAGGCTGCGGCGCTCGCCAGGGTGGAGGAGGAGATCGGGAGTCGGTTCGAGCTCGAGTCGAGCGATCTCCGGCCTGGATCGGTGTATCTGGTGGGACGCCTCGAGTCCTCCGGAACGCGGCTGAGCGCCGCCTTCGATCGTGCCCGCCACCGTCTACTCTCCGTGCACGAGGCCGGCCGGCCGATCTATACGTGGCCGGGGCCTGAATCGGTTGCGCACCGGGGCAGTGTGACGCTGGCACCCGAGAACACGCTGGCGGCCTTGGAAGCGGCGATCGAGCACGGAGCTTCGCGTGCCGAGATCGACGTTCGGACCTCTCGAGACGGCGTGCTCGTGCTGATGCACGACGCCACGGTCGATCGCACGACCGATGGCACCGGTCGGGTGGAGCAGTTCGATGTCGCCGAGCTCGCGCGGTTGGATGCCGGCTCCTGGTTCGGCGATGGCTTCGCCGACCAAGGCGTTCCGACCCTTCGCCGCGCACTTGAAGTCATGAAGGGGCGCATCCACCCTGATCTCGATCTGAAGGCGGCCGAGCCGGAAGCAGTCGTCACCCTGCTGCGCGATCTGGAGATGGTCGAGGGTTCGACCGTCTTCGCTCGAGACTGGACCGATGTCGAGCGGCTGATGGCCCTCGAGCCTGGAATCTCGGTACGCCCATCTCTGCCAGATGGTCCCGGCGGTCTCGATCGGCTGGTCGAGGCACTCGACCCGCCCATCGTCAACATCGACTGGCGGAACTTCGCTCCCGACCTGGTCGTCGAGGTGCATCGGCAGGGTCGACTCGCGTTCGTCAACACGCTGGGGGAGGGGGACGGACGCAGCCGGATCCTCGAGGCCCTGGCGGCGGGGGCCGACTTCGTGCAAAGCGATCACACGGCACTCATGGCCGAGTTGGCTTCGGCCTGGCGGACCACTCCGCATGCCGGCAGGGTGATGGTCGACGCGCACAACGCCTATCCCTATGACGGCCGATTCATCGAGCGGGTCGATCGCGCTCTCTCCGTGGGTCTGCCGGTCGCGATCGAGCAAGATCTCTGCTGGCTCGACTCCGACGAGGGGGCTCGCTCGATCGTGTCTCATGGAGAGCCCTTCACTGGGGAGGAGCCGACCCTCGACGAGTCCTTCTTCGCGCGGGTCGCTGCGCTGCTCGAGCGGGAGTGGGAGGGGGGGGATCCGAGGCGCTGGCCGGTCCTGGTACTCAATCTCGACTTCAAGGACAACTCGACGGCTCACCACCAGGAGGTCGAGCGCGTGCTCGCCCGCTACGATCGGTTTCTCACCGTCGCCGAGCGCACGGTGAGCATCGATCGAATCGCTCCGCTGCACCTCGGCCCGCTTCTGGTACTCACCGGCTCGAACGACGAGCAGCAGCACAGCTTTCACGACAGCAAGAACGTCGGCGAGCCGATTCGCCTCTTTGGCGCGGTGCAGACCGCCGAAGACGGTTTCCCCGAACCGATCGACAACTATCGACGCTGGTGGAACAACCCCTGGCGAGTCGTCGAGGGGCAGCCACAGCCCCTGGCGGCGACCTGGCTCGTGCAGGAGCGGGAACGTCTCGAAGAACTGGTGCGCACCGCGCACACGAGGGGAGTGTGGGTGCGCTTCTACACCCTGAACGGCCACGCTCCCGAGAAGTCGGCCGACCAGGGCTGGAGTGCTGGCTACAACTTCGGCACCGCGGCTGCGGCGCTGGAGCGCTGGCACGCGTCGATCGAAGCGGGAGTCGACTTCATTGCCACGGATCAGTACGAGGCGTTGGCTGACGCCGTGGCCAGGAAACAAGGGTCCCCTGATCACTAGCGCGGCAGGCGTTCGGCCGGAGCGAGCCGGGCTCGGGTTTCTTCCCTCGGGCGACTCTGGATGCTCTATTCTCGGAGCATGCAGCCGACCGCCGCAGCCCCGCCGTCCCGGGCAGCCCGACGGCGCAGCGTGGGAGCGCTCACGATCCTGATTGCAGCCTCCTCGCTGCCGGTGTGGGGTAGTGCCGCCGCGACCGAGCCCAGGGAGTCCATCATGAACCGAGAGACCCGTGAGACCGACCTCGACACCGCCAGATCGCTGATGGCCGAGTTCTCCGAGCGCACCGGACTGACCTCCGACCGCGAGCCCATTCGCTATCTCTGGACCGACGCCTTCGCGGTGTGCAACTACCTGGGCTTCGCGCGGATGACCGGGGACGGCAGTCAACGGCAGCTCGCGCTGCGCCTCGTCGATCAGGTCCATCGAACGCTGGGGCACCATCGCCCGGACGACCCCCGTCAGGGTTGGCTGAGTGGTCTCGCCGGAGACCAGGCCGAGGAGCATCCCACTCGCGGCGGATTGCGCATCGGCAAGACGCTTCCGGAGCGCGGGCCCTCCGAGCCCCTTGACGAGAGTCTGGAGTGGGATCGCGACGGCCAGTACTTCCACTACCTCACGAAGTGGATGCATGCGCTCGATCTCACCGCGGGGGCGACGGCCAGTCCGCGCTACAACCGCTGGGCCCGAGAGCTCGCAGAGGTGGCGTACGGGGCCTTCGTCTACACACCGCCCCAGGGGGGGCCAGCTCGCATGTACTGGAAGATGAGCGTCGACCTGAGTCGCCCCCTGGTGTCGTCGATGGGGCACCACGACCCTCTCGACGGACTGATCACCTATCGTCAGCTCGAGGCGAGAGCAGCCAGGGACGCGGATGAGGGACTGCGGCTGGACGGAGAGATTGCGTCGTTCGCCGCCATGCTGGGGGAGCGAGAGCTCGCGACTACGGACCCGCTCGGTCTCGGCGGTCTGCTCATGGACGCCGATCGCGTTGCTCAGCTCATGTCGCAGGGCGCCTTTGCCGATGGCAAATTGCTCGAGCGGCTGTCCCTTGCTGCACTCCAGGGACTCGAGGTTGCAGCCGCCGGTGCCAGTTTCGGCCTCCCGGCGTCCCGCCGGCTGGCCTTTCGTGAGCTCGGGCTGGCGATCGGGCTGAGTGCCGCAGAGCTGCTGGCGGAGAGAGTGGCAGTCGCACGAGAGCCGGGGCTGACGCCGGAGTCGGTCGAGACGATCCAGGACCTGCAGCCCTACCTCCCTCTGCGTGACCGAATCGTCTCCTTCTGGTCGCAGCCGCAGCATCGCCGTGAGCCCAGCTGGCTCGATCACCGCGACATCAACGACGTGATGCTCGCCACAGCGCTCGCGCCGGAGGGCTGCCTGGTGCTCGTGACCTCTGCTCACTGAGACTGGCGGCCGGGTCTTCTACACGACGAGTCTCTCCGGGCGCGGTTCTGCCCCTGCCGGGCTCTGGTCTCGAAGAGCAGAACCGTGTCACCGCAGGCCTGCCGTGAGGGGCGAGGATCGCTCCTCCAGTAGAATGGACTCAGAAGATCGACTTCGACAATTGGTCAGAGGCAGCGGACCGATCCACGGTCGGCCGTTCGATCAGCTCGATGCAGAGTTCGACGAGAGCTCGGAGTGCACATCGAATTCACTTCACAGGTCGACCGCGAGTTGATCTGAGCTGCCCGGGGCTCCCGAGACCGCTCGGGAACCAGTAGCTGGGAGGACGCGGCCCTCGGCTGACGAGCTTGGCCGAGGTCGCTCCTTGTCGGCTGTTCGTTCCGGGTCTCCGATGTCGAGGAGTTTCGCCGTGGAGCGCATCTTTCGGCTGTCCGGTTCGCTCGAGCGCGATCCTGAGATCAGTGCATGGTTCTACGAGCGGTCAGGTGAGTTGGGTGTGATCGCACGACGTTGGTTCGACGTCATTCGCCACAGTGGGGTGGATGTCCGTGAGCGGCTCCATGACG
The DNA here is from genome assembly GCA_963851415.1 of uncultured Acidobacteriota bacterium. Lineage (GTDB taxonomy): Bacteria > Acidobacteriota > Thermoanaerobaculia > Multivoradales > Multivoraceae > CAWKPF01. The sequence continues at coordinate 2,447,611 of CAWKPF010000003.1, read as the reverse complement.
GCCATCCGACCGCTTGCATTGCCGACGCTGCCTTCGCCTATGTCAACGCGTTCCGGGCCCATGTCAACGTCGGATTCTTCCACGGTGCCGAGCTCGCCGATCCGGCGGGCCTGCTAGAAGGGGCGGGCAAGTACATGCGTCACGTCAAGCTGAGGCCGGACGGCGATGTCGATGCCGCGGCTCTGGTCGAGCTCATCGAGTCTGCATACAGCGACCTGAAGCGGCGCCTCGCGGCGGAGTAGAACGGAGGACTTTCGGCGGACTTTGCCGAGCTCGTGGGTCGGCTCGTCTGGAGGAACAGGAATCGCGGGATCGCTGCCTGTGTCACCCCGACTCTGCTTGCTGGCGGCCGGAGGCCCCGCGGTTCAGTCAGGCCTGGACGGGGGTGCCTCTCACGAGAGGTCCCGCGAGCGCAGCGAGTCGTGCTCGGCTGGCCGTCGAGCCCTCGCGAGAAGGGCACGGGCGGCCCGCGCATGTTCGGAATGCGGATCGGGCCACGCTTCGGTGGCGCGGAGTCGTTCCAGGTAGCGACCTGGAAGGCGGTGCTCGATGGCGCCCGCGATCACCATCTCCAGATACCAGTCGTAGGGCCTCAGCTCCGAGGAGAGTGCTGACGGCTGCGCATGATAGGTGATGGCCCGGACCCGGCGCTGAGGGCCCGAGCCGGACGCGACTGCCACTGCGCAATGTCCGACCGCGTAGCCGTAGCCGACTCCTTCGGCCCGGTGCAGCCCCGGCAGTTGGCTCTCCGGGAGCGACCACAAGACGCCCCAGACGAGGTCCCCTGCGCGTTCGGTCGGCTGGACTCGACACTTGCCCGAGCCGTCACGCAGCCCCCTCTTGTCGAAGCGCAGCCGAAATCCGGACAGCGTGGCGCGGGCCAGCCGGAGGGCCCCGTTCACTCGTGCGGCGAGTCGGGCGGAGAGCATGTTGGAGCCGTAGGCGAAATACGCTACGTGGCCCGCGCGCGTCTCGACGGCCGCTGGGTGGTCTCCGAGTTCCATTTGACGCCCCTGAGGGTATCAGGAGGGCCCCGAAGTGGCGTCGGCAGGGAGGGGAGCCCCGGTCTGCGCCGAAGTCCCTGCTGCGCCGGAGTCCACGCTGCGCCGGGGTCCAACAACGCTCGCTCAGTCACCGGACGCCATCTCGATCAGGCGCCGCACCGGATCGACCAGAGCGATGTCGATCGCGACCTGCCCTCTCCGCTTCGCGAATTCGGCGCGCATCTCGGGGGTAATTCGCTCGCCACGAGCTGCCGCATGGACGATCGTCTCCTCGGGACCGGGTAGATCCTCGAGTGCGGCCAGCAATCGATCGCTTTCTTCACGCGAGAATTCCGATCCCGCCTCGAGATGATCGATCGCATCTTGCCCGACTCCGGCCAACCACACGACCGACTCGAGAATGGGGCGTTCGACCTGCCCGGCCGGAAACGTTTCGGCCAGGTCGTGGTCGAGTGTCGCAAGAGAGCTCAGGCGTTCAGCGAGGGTCGCGAAGTCCCCACTGTCGATGCTCTCCATCATCTCCCTCACGGTCGCCGACTCGGGAGCGAGAGTATCGGCCAGCGTATTGAGTGGTGCCAGTTGGTTCACGTCGCGTAACACGTGACGCAGGTAGTGGCGGGGCAGTTGAAGGACGTTGGCGAATCGCTCGAGGGCTTCGAGAGTGCGAGGACTCCGATTCGAAGACGAAACGAGCCTCGCTCGCATTCGGCGCAGATCCTCCTTCGGGTTGACCCCGATCAGATCGAGCTCGTAGAGCACTCGATCGAGCCGCGGGTAGAGAGTCTCGGGAGACAGCTTCGAAGGGTCGGACCACAAACGCTCGGCGACCGCGGCAGCAGAGGGCCAGAGGAGGGCGTTCAAGGTCTCGGGAGTCACCAGCTCGCCCCACATACAGGCTTCGCCACCCAGAATCTTCGTGGCGTCCTCGACATCGTCGGCAAAGGACATGGGGTCGACGGCGTAGTAGCTGCTGGCGGGATACGCCAGATCGAGGTAGTAACCGAAGGAGAAGACCGCGTCGTACCCGTTGTTCACTGCCGCGGCCAGGGTTTCCGTATCGTTCCAGACGTGGATGATCGGATCGCCCGGCAGACCGGACGCCTGGATCTCGGCCCAGCCCATCAACCGCTTGCCGTGACGGTTGAGCATCGGCGTGATCATGTGGTTGAACCGGTTCTGTAGAGCGTGCTGGTCGGCGAGCCCCAGCCTCCTCATCTCCGCCTGAATCGAATCGCTGCTGTTCCACCACACACCGTTCACTTCGTCGCCACCGATGTGCACCACCGGATCGGGGAACAGCTGGGCCATCTCGGCAAACAGGCCATCGAGCAGATCGAAGACCTCCTGCTTCGTTGGATCCATGACCGTGTCCTGAACTCCGTACGCTCGAACGGCCCGGTGGGGGCCCGGTTTCGCCGCCAGCTCGGGATGACCGATCAGCCACGATCCCGTATGTCCCGGAACGTCGAACTCCGGCACGACCCGGATGCCGAGGCGGTTCGCGTGTTCGAGAATCTGTCGGACCTGGTCCTGACTGTAGAAGTCACCATCAGAGCCCTGCTGATGGAGCTGCGGGTATCGCTTGCTCTCGATGCGGAAGCCCTGGTCGTCGGTCAGGTGCCAGTGCAGCACATTGAGCTTGACCGTTGCCATCGCTTCGAGCGTCTGGTGGACCGACTCGGCGGGCAGCCAATGCCGACTCGGATCGAGCAGCAAGCCGCGCCAGGCAAAACGTGGGGCGTCGTCGATCTCGACGAACGCGAGAAAGAACCCCTCGTGATCGCGGTCGACCAACTGCACGACGGTCTCGAGGGCCCGCATCACACCGACCGGACGCGCTGCCCGAATCGAAACCCCCGCTGCATCGGCGACGATCGAATACATCTCGTGCCGTGGGTCGAACCCGAACTCGGGGGTCGCGCTGTCGCAGCCCAGGTCGATGTTCACCGCCGCCCGAGACTCCGCGCCGAGAATCCTCGAGAGGCCGGTATGCGCTTCGAGCCGCTCATGAAAGCGCTCGACCGCGTGCTCGAGGCCCGAACCACACTCTTTACCCACGTCGACCCGCCAGCCGCTCGACAGCGAGAGCGCGCCGCTCGATTGTCCGAGCTCCCTGGGTGCCGGGAAGATCTGGATCGATGCCCCGAGCGCCTGCCCTGAAACCAGGAGCGCAATCACGAGGAGCCGTGCGGCCCCGACCGTCGCCCCGAGGAGAGCAGGGGAGCGCGGGGCACGCGAGGGCTCGGTGATCAGCGCGATGCTCCGGCGTCGTATTCGGCGATGTCGAAGAGCACGATCGCGGCCCCGCGCTCTTCGATCAACGTCTCGATGTGCTGCTGGATCTTCGTCCACCGCTTCCACAGCATGGACAGCTCGTACTCGTTGAGAACATCTTCGAGCGTGTCCCGCACCTCGGTCTCGGAGAGACTGCTGAAGCGCCGCCATACCCGCTGATCGAGCTTCACGACGGTGTCCAGCTCGGGAATGTCTTCGACCATTGCGAAGGCCCGGCTGTGGTCGATCAGGTGGATCCGGAAGGTGTCCTTGTCGATCAGGATGTTGCCCTGGTTCCGATCGAGGTTCTGGATGAGATTGTCGAAGAAGCGCATCATCACCAGCTGCCGCGACCAGTAGACCGGGTCCGGGGGGTCGATCTCGTTCTCGCGACGCTTCTCCTCGGTCATCGCGTTCTCGACCCAGATCTGCATCGACCCCGAGCGCTCGTCGTACCGTCGGAGCACGGCAGGAGGTACACGATCCAGACCGAGGAGACGACTCAGCCGGTAGGCCGCCACCTCATAGCGATAGCTGTCCACGAAGCGAGGCAGAAGGCGCCCCTTCTCGGTGCGATGTTGCGTCTTCTCTTGTTCGAAGTATCGAAAAACCGCGTGGGCCTCGAGCCCATCCCGATCGAGCCGGACCTTGAACGGCTTGGTGACGCCCGTCGTGATCTCTTCCTGGCTGAGGATCTCGGCCGTCTCGAGGAAGTCGACGACCTCGTCGTCGTCGACGAACGGAAGAAGCTCGCCGTCCGGGCCCAGGAACCGCACCGAGGTGCCACTCGTGACCGTCTCCATCGGAGGCGCGGGAGCCGGCAGCGGCAGGCGCTCATCCACATAGATCGCGTAGAACTCTCCGTCGCGGATCTCGAGGGCGGACGCTCTCCCGTTGTATACGGACCGGAGCATCCCGGTGTCGATCAGGAACACGCGCGAATCGAAACGCGGCTCGATCCGGGCGGTCTTCTGTGGTGTGTGACCGACGACGAAGAATCGTGCGGCTCTCGACTCGAGCATTCGCTCGACCAGTTCGGCCCCCTCCTCCGCGGTCCACTGCGCGAACTCCCGGGTCCACAGCGGCCCCTCGGGGCTGACCAGGTACCAGTCTCGGTAGTCGACGCACTCCTCGAGCACCCGCACGCTCTCCTTCATCTGCTCGACCATCGCCTCCGGGAGGCGCGGGTTCTGCAGGCGCTCGACGAGCACCCGTACTTCCTTCATTCCCTGGTCCGCCATCTCCAGGGTGTCTGAGGTCTCGTGAATCACGCCATCGGCGATCAACTGGGTCCGACAGCGATCGAAGCGGTTCACCTCGTCGAGGATTCGCTGGTTGATCTGCTTTTCGGACATCGAGGTCATCGCCTGGGTGATTCCGCCATGCAGAAAGACGCCATCTCCCACCCGGGCGATCCCCGGCAGCGTGCGCAGCCACCGGCCGATCTCTCCGCCGGGACCCATGGCGTCGAGGTACTCGAGATAGCCGGGAGGGTGGGCATCCAACCAGGCCTTCTCCTCGACGGGCCCGAAGCCGGGACGCTTCTCGTCGAATCGTTTGGCTCGTTGACGGCTCCACCGCGTGAAGTCCTCCCACGCCTCGCGGCGCCGGGTCTCTGAGTCGGCGGTGACGAACGGCGCATAGGCGTCGGGCGAGGTATCGCGAGTGATCCTGAGGAGATTCAGCGCCTCGTGGTTTCCGAGCAGTGCTACCACTCGGCCTCCCTGCTGCTCGGCTTGCCGCTGCAGCTTCTGAACGAGCTCGACGACGTCCTTCTGGCGAGCTCCCCGATCGAGCAGGTCCCCGGTCTGCACCAGCACGGTCTCGCCGCCGGCCCAGTTCTGCTGCCCGTCGATCAACTGTGCCGCAGTCAAGAGCTCGACGAGCTCCTCGTAGGCACCGTGTACGTCACCGATCGCAACGATCCGCTCTGCCGCCACACTGGGACCGGCGACCAGGATCAGCAGCGCGAGAGCTTGGCGGATTCGGACTCGGATACCAGCCATGGTGGGATTCTATCGTCTCGAGAAAGGGTCCGAACGGGTCCTGCACACGCAGTCGCACATCGCCGAGAGGCGTCCCCCATCTCAGTCAGACGCGGGAGGGAGCCGAAAGCCTGCCCAGAGGCCGGATGTCGTCGGAGGTGCCGGAGTCAGGTAGACTTGGCTCATCCATCCCCTCAGGAGCTCGAGATGAAGCGACTCGCGACGCTGCTCGCCGCCACACTCCTCGTCACCATCGCCGTCCCGCCCCTCACCGCTCAGAAGATTCCGCGGATGGCCGACGGCCGTCCCGATCTCTCGGGCACCTACAACGCGGCGACCCTGACGCCGCTGCAGCGGCCCCGGGCGTTCGGTGACCGCGCCTTTCTCACCAAAGAGGAGGCCCAGAAACTGGTCGAAGAAGAGGCTGCACTGGCGGCGAAGGCCTCGAGACAGACCGATGCCGCTCGCGAAGCACCTCCGGAGGGCGGAGCCGCAGTCATCGGATTCGAGGACGATCCTCTCGAGGGCAATCAGTTCGGTGCCGGCAACGTGGGTGGCTACAACTGGTTCTGGGTGGACCGCGGCGACAATGCCCTGGCGGTCGACGGCCAGTACCCCACGTCCATTCTCACCGAGCCCGCAGACGGACGCATGCCGGAGCCGACGGAAGCCGCCAAGGCGGAGGCCGCGGAGCGCGCGAGGTTCCGACGGCCCAACGACGGTACCGCGTTCTGGCTGGAGTTCGACGGACCCGGCCCGTACGACGACCCGGAGTCCCTGCCGATCAGCGAGCGCTGCCTGCTCGGCTTCACCGGCGCGGCACCGACCTTCCCCAGCCTCTACAACAACTACAAGCGGATCGTGCAAACCGAGGATCACGTGATGATCCTCATCGAGATGATCCACGACGCGCGCATCGTGCGCTTGAACTCCGAGCATCCGGGCCCGGAAGTCCGCCTGTGGCTCGGTGACTCGATCGGCTGGTGGGAGGGCGATACCCTGGTGGTCGAGACCACCAACTTCCACCCCCTGGCCAGGATGCGCGGCAGCGGCGAGCATGCTCGGATCACTGAGCGCTTCACCCGTCAGCCCGACGGCAATCTCCACTACGCTTTCCGCGTGGAGGACGACACCCAGTGGACTCAGCCCTGGGGCGGGGAGTACGTCTGGCGCGCCGCTGACGAGAAGGTCTACGAGTATGCCTGTCACGAGGGAAACTACTCGATGGGCGGCACGTTGCGCGGAGCGCGGCTGCTCGAAGCGGAGGCACGGGGTGAGCTCGACTCCGAATGAGCTCGTGAGCAAAGAAGCGATCGGGGATCCGCTCCCTATGGACCGCAGGAGATTGGCGAAGGAGTGATTCGACCATGAGCCCGATTCGACAGAGTCTGCTGCTCGCCGCTGGAATTCTCGCTTCGACCGGAATCGCGGTCAGCATGTCGGAGCTCGGCTGGTGGGTCATGCTCGCTCCAGGTGTCATGTCGCTGGCGGTGGCCGCTGCCGCGACCATGGCGAAGCGCACGGGAGATCGAGCCTCGACCGTGGGCGGCCTCATCATGGCTGCATCGCTCCTTCTGGCGGGGGTGATCCTCACCGCGAGCGATCCGGGCGCGGTGCCCGAGTCGATGCCGCTGCTCGGCGTGGCCGCAGCGACTCCCTTCCTGCTCCGCAGGCGGCGGTCTGGATGACCCGCTAGCGATCCGACGGCACAGGACGACGAGGCACGCCCAGACCTCTTCGGGGGCCCGGTCTCCTACTCGTTCGAGGCCTCGCGGGCCTCCTTCTCGAGCAGGCGAGCGCCGCGCATGATGTTGCCCAGCGCGTAGTTCCCCTCGTGGCACGCGTACTCGAAGACCCTGCCGTTGGGATCGTCGTCGATCGAGCTCCACAGGTAGTCCCCCTTCCAGGGGCCTTGCCAGCGGTCCGGGTTCTCGACCTCGAAGGCGTAATGAAGGGTCTTCTCGTCCCAGCGCGTGAAGCGCTCGACGACCTTCAGTTTCTCGACCGGGCCGTAGTAGTAGCCGCCCGGCTCCTCCTTGAAGTTGGTGGTCTCGACCACCAGGGTGTCCCCTTCCCACCGGCCGATCGAGTCACCCATCCAGAGCTTGATCTCGGCGGGGGGATGCTCCGAGTCGATGCGGACGACGCGCGCGTCGTGCACCATCTCGTTGAGGATCATTACCTCCTCGCCGGTCTGCACGATCCGCTTCGTGTTGTTGTAGAGCGACGGCAGCGCTGGCACTGCCGTGGAGTAGGTCAGCAGGCACCGCTCGGGGAGCGGCCGGACCTCGATGTCGTCGTAGGGCCCGGGGCGATCCCAATCGAGCCAGAACGCCGTGCCGTCGTTGGGATGGAACTGATCGCGCAGCTGCCCGAGTCGGCGCATCGCGTCCGGGGTCAGTGGCGGCTGCTGACCGTTCTTCGGCTCGGTGATGATCGAAGTGCGGAACTTGCCGTCGACCTCCATCACCGAGTCGCCCCGGTCGAGCCAGAAGCTGTTGTAGCCGCCGACGTTGCCGGCGGCCGCCTCCAGCGGGTTCGCCGGTGTGCCCTCGAGTCCGAACGAGCGCGCGCCGCCGGTGTCCGGAGCGTCACGGTCGGGGTCACTGGTCTGCGAGGTGAGCTCGAGGAACTCGCGCTCCTCCTTCTCGATCTCCTCTGCCTCCTCCGGCGTCAGGTAGAGGCTGTCGCCGAACTTGGACGGACGCACCAGCGGGGTGAGCGTCGAGGTGTCGTAGGTGCCGCTGAGATCGGGCTTGCCGTCCGGCATGCGCGGGATCGAGTCGTCGGCCGGGTTGGCGGTGGCGTGGGACGAGGCGGTGGTCGCCAGTGCGGCCGCGAAGACCACGATGGTGAGGAGACGGGTGGGAGCGCTCATGGAGACCTCCTTGGGGGCGGGTGCTCGAGATGGCGAGCAACGGAACTGCCGATTCGCCGGTCGTGGACTCATTGTACAGCCCGGTCCCGTCGCAGCTCCCGGGAGTCTCGATTCCTCCCGGGGCCCGACTCAGCGGGTCTGGTTGCTCCAGGCGTCGAGGTTCCCGTCCTCGAAGTCGTCCGAGAAGACGGTCGGACTCGATCCGAGGAGCCGAGAGGCGTCGAGAACACCGCTTCCGTAGGAGTCGTTGCGGGCTCGGGCGTAGGGTAGGGGGCCGATCTGTCGAGTGGCGGCGAGTAGGGCGGACCTCACCTGGGCTTCGGTCGCCAGTGGGTTCGACGTCAGGAACAGGCCCGTGATGCCGGCCGCCAGGGGGGTAGCGGAGGAGGTGCCCCCGAAGTCGTCGGCATAGTCGGTCTCCGAATAGCCATCCTCGCCGGTGAGATCGGTGGTCGTGATTCCCACGCTACCGCCATTCGTGTGGGCGACGAAATCGAGCTCGGGACCCCACTGGGAATAGTCGCTTCGACGGTCGAAGTTGGTCGCGCCCCCCACGGCGATCGCGTTCGGATTGGAAGCCGGATAGGCGACCGTTCCGTCTTCGAGCGGTCGGAACTGGTTGGACCAGGTTCCGCAGCGCACCGGACCGCTGTAGACCTCCGTCATCTCGTCGTCGTAGATGATCAGCTGGGTGCCGTCGCTGCACAGGTTGTTGAAGCCGGGGCCTTCCCCGTCGTCGGAGTTGGAAATCTCGGCCGAGGACCACAGCCGGTAGGTCATCTGCACGTCGACGGTGGCCAGGGTCTTGGTGATCCTCACGCCGGAGCTCTGGTTGTGCGTGATCGCGCCGGAGCGCAGCGCGTGGTGTCCCCCCCGAGCCGAGGAGGCCCGGGCTTCGTCACTGAGCAGCGACCAGTCGGCGTCGCCCGTGGACGTCCATCCGCTCGGTAGGGCTCCGCGCCCGTCGATTGCGCGAGCCCCGTTCTCGAAATCCTCCACCGTGCCGTCCGGAAAGACCACGTTGTCGAGAAACGCGGCATCGAGGCCGACCGACACGGTGCCGTTCTTGGAGAACACCCATTCGAAGGTGTAGGTGCCCGGAGTCCAGGTGCGGAAGACGGTGAGCCTGTAGTAGGCAGAAGCCGAGTTTCCTGTGGCGAACAGGGTCGGCGACCCGAGGCCTCCCCGACCGTTGGTGACGGCATCGAGGATCGCCGCATCGATCGCTCCCGAGGGGGAGCCTCCGCCCCAGCTGTTGTTGAGAATGTGTCCCAGGGTCCCCGCATAGCTGATCGCTTCGGCGAGACCGGCATCGGTGATGAAGCCGTTGGCTACCGCGACTCGCACCGGCAGGATGAGGCAGTCCCGACAGGCGCCGCTCATTCCGATCCCGTTGTTGCCTGCCGCCGCCGCGACACCGGCCACTGCCGTACCGTGACTCGGGTAGGTCACCGAGAAGTACGGATTCGGATCGTTGTCCTCTTCCAGGAAGTCCCAGCCGGTGACATCGTCGATGTAGCCGTTCGAGTCGTCGTCGATCCCGTTGCTCGGAATCTCCCCGGGGTTGATGAAGATGCGCGAGGCCAGGTCCGGGTGATCGAGCTGCACCCCATCGTCGATGATCGCGATGACCACACTCCCGTCGCCGGTCTGGAGGTCCCAGGCGGCCTCCAGGCCAGCGTCGGCACCGGTCACCCCTGGCGGGGTCCCCAGAGTGCCGTCGTTGTCGGCGTTCCACTGGTCGGGGTAGAGCGGATCGTTCGGCGTGTCCGCGCTCTGCCAGTCCTGCACGAAGTCGGGCTCCGCCCACTGGACCCAGGCCTGCGTCTCCGAAAGCCGGTTGGCGAGGACCACGGGATTGTCGGCCTTGGGGTCCACCAGCTCGACCAGGTAGATCCCCGATCCGACCCGGAGGCGGCGTACCAAGCGCAGGCTCGCCGGGAGGCTCGCTCGGAGCCGCTGCTCGTCACCAGCTGTCGACACGATGATCCGGGACGTCGGAAAGAGGAGTGCGCCGGTCTCGGGGGCTCGATAGGCAGGGTAGGCCCACGCGATCTCCGGCCTGGAGCGATATCGCTCGAGCATCGTCTCCTGCCGGGAGAGGGCTCGACGTCTCGCCTCGGTGGGCCCTGGCTTGCGCTCCGGGGCCGGCGCAGGCTCGAGATCGACCCGCCAGCGGTTCCCTCCCAGTGGGCGGGTCTCCGAGCCTGCCACCACCGATGGCCGCTGCTCTGGACCCGGCTCGACCGCTCCGACGCTCAACTGAAGCGCCGCCCGTTCGAGCGGGACCCGCCGGCCCTGATGCAGGTAGTAGCTGTCTTGAGCGAGCAATGGCGGCGCCGCGACGGCGAAGACTGCGGCGAGCCACGGAGCGGTGCGAAGAGCTCCCCTGCGGCCAGGCACGGCGGACACGAGCACCGAGGAACGAGCGATCATGCGGAGCCTCCTTCCAGACAGGGGGACCGAGCGCGACCAGACGGTGGGTCCAGTTCTAGTGAAGATTTCGATGAGTCTATCAGTCGAGCGCTGCTGCGCTCCCCCCGCACCGCGATCGCAGGCCCTCGTCCGTCCCGTGAGACTGCAGGAGGGATGCCCCCACGGGAAGATGCTCCAGGAGGATCGTTCTCGCGCGATCAGAGCCAACGGCTGATGTCGCCGGATTCGAAATCGTCGCTGAACAGGGCTGGGGTGAACTCGAAGGCCCCTACGTCCACCGCCGCCCCTTGCGGGCGATGCACGCCGAGGCGATCCTGATCCACGTTCGCGACCGTGCTGCCGGCATCGATGGGCGATGAGCCGGAGCGCAGACGATAGTCGTGCAGCGTGGCGTCGACGAACACGTCCTCGCCAACCGCCAGGTTGCTCGCCTCGCCCTGGGCTTCACTCGGTAGGCCGGGGCCCAGGACCAGGAGGTTACGCGCCACGACCGGCGTGCTCTCGGTCCCGGACTCATGAAAGGCCTCGCCGATTCCGTTGCCCAGGGTGGTGTGGTACACGTCGATGTGCTGGATCTCGTCTTCGTAGCGGAAGGCCTGGTCGACCGTGTGGATGACCGCGTTCTGCACTCGGACCCAGGCGCCGCTGTCGTCACCCAGGCCCTTGCCACGGGTCCGGAAGGCGATTTCCGAGTCGAAGACGGTGACGCCATCCGCCAGCACGTCGACCTTCTCCTTGAGGTTGAACGCGGCCATGTAGTTGATCGAGTCCCGGAAGCCCCAGGCCACGGTGTCGCGAATCACCAGGCGACCGCGCAAATCGCCGGACCAGGTCTTGGTGTCGACCGCGTTCTCGCCGGTGCGGAGCCCGGCTGGGAGGCCGTTCTCGGGGGCTGCCAACGGCGCCAGCCAGAAGAGGCAGCCCTCGATCGTGATGTCGTCCCACCCCGGCGCGATGCGGGTGGGATCGAGCTGCACGGCGTCCCCGGAGAAGGTGTGAATCTCGGTCCCGCGAATCACCAGTCGCCGAGCCGCTCTGGCGACCACGCCGTGCGCATCGTCGCGCACGTCGCCGACGTAGTAGAGGCAGTGGTGGATCAGGCTGTCCTCGATCAAGACGTCGGTCGTGCTGCCGACGTCGACGCAGTCGCGGGAGGAGTGCAGCACCTCGACCTCGCGTAGTTGGGTGCCCTGGGCCGCGTCGCGGATCTTCACCGTGTCGGAAGCGCCGTACTGGCCGTCGAAGATCAAGCCGACGAAGTGTTGATGAGCATGCACGACATCGAGCACCCGTCCACTCGCCGTGATCGTGACGCTGCCGGGGGTCTCGGCCTGCACCACGATCGGCGCGGCGAGGGTCCCGTCTCGTTGCGAAGTGAGGTTCTCGGAGTACGTCCCCGGTGCGACCAGGATCACGTCCCCGGCGACCGCGAGATCGATGGCATCCTGGATGCTGCCCAACGCACTGCCACGGGATCCGTCGCCCGTGCCGCCGGGAGCGACGAACCACTCGGACTCGAGAGCCGGCGAGGGCGAGACGGAGCTGAGCGCCACCGTCGGGAAGAGCGTCACCAGGACCGCGGTCACGAGGGGCGGCAATCGTCTCATCCGAGAATTATAGCGAAAGGCAAATTTATCGGATGCCCGAGGTCCCGCTCTCGAACCGCGCCGGCCCCATGGGAGTCGGCGCTCGTGCGAGATCCTCTCGGAAAGACGAAGGGCCGGCTGCCCTGAGGCATCCGGCCCTTCCTATATTGAACGATTCGCGATGACCGCTCGGTCGGTGCGAAATCGGTTGCGACTCGCGTCGCAGAGGCCCGAAGGCCTCGGGCGGCTTACATCATGCCGCCCATTCCGCCCATGCCGCCCATGTCGGGCATCCCGCCGTCCTTCTTGTCTTCCTTGATCTCGGAGACAAGCGCCTCGGTGGTCAGCATCAGGCCGCTGATCGAGGAGGCGTTGAGAAGGGCGGTCTTGGTGACCTTGGCAGGATCGATGACACCGGCCTTGACCAGGTCTTCCATCTTGTTGGTGCCGGCGTTGAAGCCAACGGAGCCCTTCTCGAGCATGGCGTCGCGCACGATCACCGAGCCGTCTTCGCCGGCGTTGGTGGCGATCTGACGGGTCGGCTCCTGGAGCGCCCGCAGCACGATGTCGACGCCGATCTTCTCGTCGCCGCGCGCCTTCTTGCGAGCTTCCTGGACGTGAGGGATGGCGCGCAGCAGGGCCACACCGCCACCGGGGACGATGCCCTCTTCGACGGCCGCCTTGGTCGCGTGCATCGCATCCTCGACGCGAGCCTTCTTCTCCTTCATCTCGGTCTCGGTCGCGGCGCCGACGCGGATCACCGCGACGCCACCGACGAGCTTGGCGAGGCGCTCCTGCAGCTTCTCGCGATCGTAGTCCGAGGAGGTCTCCTCGACCTGATTGCGAATCTGCTTCACGCGACCAGCGATCGCGGCCTGGCGCTTCTTGTCGCCGGACTCGGTCACGATCGTGGTGTCGTCCTTGGTGATGACGATCTTCTTCGCCGCACCGAGGTCATCCCAGGTCACGCTCTCGAGCTTGATGCCGAGATCTTCGGTGATGACCCGGCCACCGGTGAGGATCGCGATGTCCTCGAGCATGGCCTTGCGGCGATCACCGAAGCCAGGAGCTTTGACGGCAGCAACCTGAAGGGTGCCGCGCAGCTTGTTGACCACCAGGGTGGCCAGCGCCTCGCCCTCGACGTCCTCGGCGAGGATCACGAAGGGACGGCCCTGCTTGGCGACCTGCTCGAGAATCGGCAGGAGGTCCTTCATGTTGGAGATCTTCTTCTCGTGGAGCAGGATGACGGGGTTCTCGAGAATCGTCTCCATCCGCTCGGCGTCGGTGACGAAGTAGGGCGACAGGTAGCCGCGGTCGAACTGCATGCCTTCGACCACTTCGAGCTCGGTCTCGAGGCCGCGGGCCTCCTCGACCGTGATCACGCCGTCCTTGCCGACCTTGTCCATCGCCTCGGCGATGATCTGGCCGATCTCCTTGTCGTTGTTGGCGGAGATGGTGCCGACACTGGCAATCTCGGCGCCGCCCTTGACCGGGGTCGAGAGCGCGTCGATCGAGGCGACGGCCGCTTCGACGGCGAGCTCGATGCCCCGCTTGAGCTCCATGGGGTTGGAGCCGGCGGTGACGTTCTTGGTGCCTTCGCGAAGGATGGCCTGGGCGAGCACGGTAGCAGTGGTGGTGCCGTCACCGGCCACGTCGGAGGTCTTGGAAGCGACCTCGCGCACCATCTGGGCGCCCATGTTCTCGAGTGGATCGCTGAGCTCGATCTCCTTCGCGACGGTCACACCGTCCTTGGTGATCGAGGGGGAGCCGAAGGACTTCTCCAGCACGACGTTGCGGCCCTTGGGGCCGAGGGTGACCTTGACGGCGTCCGCGAGCTTGTTGACACCGCGGAGAATCGCGCCGCGCGCGTCCTCCGAGTAGACAATCTTCTTGGCCATTTGTATTGATTCTCCTGAGAGTTCTTGCTTGGGTGAAACGGTTCAGTGCTTGTGCGAGCTGGCCCGGAGCCGAATCAGCCCAGGACGGCGAGGATCTCGTCCTCGCGCAGAATGATGTACTCGTCGTCGTCGATCTTGATGTCGGTGCCCGAGTACTTGCCGATCAGGATGCGGTCTCCCTTGGACACATCCATCGGGCTGCGGTCACCCTCTTCGTTGAACTTGCCGGGGCCGACGGCGATCACCTCGGCCTCCTGCGGCTTCTCTTTCGCGGAGTCGGGAATGATGATCCCGCCGCGAACCTGCTCTTCGTTCTCGATTCGCTTGACCAGTACACGGTCGTGGAGTGGACGGACTTTCACGTCGAATCCTCCTGGTTGTGAATTGCCAGCACGGAGCGTGAGCTCGCGGCTGCTGGCAGGTCGGACAGTTGTCCGGTTGTTTCTCTGAAGTTGCCGGAAGGGCCGGGCAGGAGCCCGACTCGAGGAGAACTTGTTAGCACTCACCACCGGCGAGTGCTAATCATACGGATCAGAACGCGGATGTCAAGGCTTTCTCGGTAGTTTTTTTGAGTGTAGAGCCATCATGTTCCTTCTCTCAGGAGACCTGGCGTGCTCCCTTTCCCGTTGGGAGCTGGTGGGGACCGCTCCAGGACTCTTTGTGAGTCTCTGCGGCTAAGGTCCTGGTGGCGGTGGGGATGGCCCCCCGAAGGGCTTCTTTGCGTCTCCGGGGTGGTGTACGTTGTGCGGGTGATGGACTCCGAAAACCGACTGGTCGTGCTCGGCGCGAGCAATGTGGTGCGCGGGCTGCCGGATCTCGTCCGTGCGACCCGCCTTGCCTGGGATCGGCCCATGGACGTCATGGCGGCGCTCGGTCATGGGCGCTCCTATGGTCTCGAGAGCGGCTTCCTGGGTCGCCAGCTGCCTGGCATCCTCGACTGCGATCTGTGGGCGGCGCTCGAGCCAGCCGCCGAGGCGAAGACGCTGGCTCTGGTGAGCGATGTGGGAAACGACCTTCTCTATGGCGTGGCGCCCGAGCAGCTGGCGAGATGGGTCGAGGAGTGTGTCGAGCGATTGCAGGTGCACTGCGCCACAGTTCTCCTGATGCGGCCGCCCCTCGCGCGCTTGGCCTCGCTCAGCCGGGTCGGCTTCGAGACGGCGCGTCGTCTCTTCTTTCCGGCCCGAGCACTGTCGTACGAGGAGGCGCTGCAGAGCGCTTTCGAGCTCGATCATCGGCTCTCCGAGGTCGCGGACCGTCGTGGAGTACCGACGATGGCGCCGCCGCGAGATTGGTACGGGCTCGACCCGATCCACATCACCCGCCGCGCCCGCGCGGGTGCCTGGCTGGACATTCTGGGTGCGATTCCCGGCGGGGAGCAACCGGCCACGGTTCGGCCCTCGATCCGCGGCTCGATTCCGGGCCGGTTGGCGCTACGCTTCGCAAGGCAGTCCCGAGTCCGTTTCCTCGGATTCGACTTCGGTGTCGAGCAACCCGCTCGACGGTTCTCGGATGGGTCGGGGCTATTCTTGTTCTGACACTTCACTGGATGTGCACCGTGATGAGCTCGTCGACTCGTGAACCTCAGACCCTGATGCAGACCGTCCGCGACCGCGGGTACGTGGTGCTCGATGGGGGGCTCGCTACGACGCTGGAGGCGGGAGGCGCGGATCTGAACGATCCGCTCTGGTCGGCGCGAGTTCTGCTCGAAGAGCCGCAGCGGGTCGCCGAGGTTCATCGCGCGTTCGTCGAGGCGGGCGCCGACGTGATTACCACCGCGACGTACCAGGCGACCTTCGAGGGCCTTGCGCGGCGGGGATTGACGGAGGGTGAGGCCGCCGACTCGATGGGGCTGGCGGTCGAGCTCGCGCATCGAGCCGCCGACCGGCCGAGCCCCGAAGGGAAGTCGCGCGTCTGGGTTGCGGCCAGTATCGGCCCCTACGGTGCCTTTCTCGCCGATGGTAGCGAGTACCGCGGTGCCTATGGCCTCGACGAGTCCGAGCTGCGCGACTTTCACGAAAAGCGGTTCCGTCTCCTGTCGCGGAGCCGCGCCGATCTGCTCGCGTTCGAGACCGTGCCCGACGCCCGGGAAGCTGCAACGCTGCTCGCTTTGCTCGAGGGCGAGCCGAATCGCGAGGCCTGGCTCTCGTTCACTCTGCGAGACGAGTCGCACTTGAGCGACGGCACTCCACTGGCCGAGCTACTGCCCGAGCTGCGGGGGCGATTTCCCGTCGGTTGGGAACGCCTGGTCGGAGTCGGCGCGAATTGTGTGCCGCCGAGTCGTCTCGAGGCCGCGCTCGCGGTCTTCGCACGCGTCAGCAAGAAGCCCATCGTCGCCTATCCCAACTCAGGGGAGAGCTACGCGGTCGGAGACGCCGGGCAGAGCCGCGGTTGGAGCGGAGCTCAGGAGGAGTGGATCTCCAGGGTACGGAGCTGGCTCGAGGCCGGGCCGATGCTCATCGGTGGATGCTGCCGCACGACTCCCGATGACATACGGCGGATCTCGGATCGACTGAAGCGATCGCGCCGGGATTGACTCGAACTGCGCGACGACGAGGCGTCCAGAGATGCCGCGCGGCTGGTTTTGTCGCCTGCATTTCCTGGTGTAGCTTCGACCGATGCAATCTCTCGAACGTTGGAGTCAGGTGGTCGTCGACCTCGCCTGGGGGGTGCCGTTGGTGGTCCTCCTGGTGGGCGGTGGGCTGTTTCTGAGCATCTACGCCCGTTTCCTTCCGCTCCTTCATCTCAAGCACGGCCTCGAAATCCTGCTCGGAAAGTACGACAAGGCCGACGATCCGGGGCAGATCTCCCACTTCCAGGCACTCTCGACGGCGTTGGCGGCGACGATCGGAGTGGGGAACATCGGCGGAGTCTCCATCGCCATCACCCAGGGGGGCCCCGGGGCCGTCTTCTGGATGTGGGTGGCGGCGGTGGTCGGGATGGCGACCAAGTACTTCACCTGCACGCTGGCGGTCCTGTTCCGGGGAACCGACAGCCTGGGAGTGTTGCAGGGCGGGCCGATGTACACCATCGAAGTCGGTCTGGGGAAGCGATTCCGCTTTCTCGCCTTGTTCTTTTGCCTGTTCGGGATGATCGGTTGCCTGCCGATGTTCCAGACCAATCAGATGGCCGAGATCCTCCAGGACGCGTACAGCGTGCCGCCGTGGCTGACCGGGATCGCCTGTACCCTGTTGGTGGCGACCGTCGCGTTCGGTGGTGTGCAGCGCATCGGCACCGTCACGGGGAGGGCGGTGCCGGCGATGGTGGTGATCTACCTGGCGATGGCCATCGCGGTCGTGGCGATGAACCTCGACCAGGTGGGCAGCGTCTTCAGCAGCATCTTCCGTGAGGCCTTCACTGGAAGCGCTCTGGCGGGCGGCGCCACGGGTGTCGGTGTGCGTCAGGTCCTCATCATCGGAGTCAAGCGAGCCGCCTTCTCCAACGAGGCGGGAATCGGTACGGCGCCGCTGGCGCACGGCGCCGCCAAGACCACGGAGCCGGTGCGCGAGGGACTGGTGGCGATGCTGGGCCCGTTTCTCGATACCCTGGTGGTGTGCACCCTGACCGCAGTGGTGGTGCTGACCGGAAGCGACTATGCCAATGCAACGGTCTCCGGGGTGGCGCTCACCAACGAGGCCGTGTCGGCTTCGCTCGGTGGATTCGGCCAGGCGCTGCTCACTCTCGTCGTCGTGCTGTTCGCGGTGACCACGATGGTCAGCTACTCGTACTATGGACGCAAGTGCTTCGCCTACCTGTTCGGGGCTGAACGAGCCGATCTGTACAGCTGGATCTACCTGTCCGGACTGTTCGTCGGTGCGATCTGGAGCGCGCAAACGGTCGTCAACGTAGTCGATTCCGCCTTCGCGATGATGGCGATTCCCAACATGATCGCGACGTTGATCCTGGCCCCGCGGGTCATGGAGGCGACGCGGGACTACTTCGCTCGCGACCGCGGAGCGGTCCCTCGTGGCGCCGAGCCTCGCGCAGCAGGGCCTCGCGGCGATGGGCCCGAGACGGCTCGCTCGTGACCGAGCTGCCGCTCTTCGCGAGAGCAGCCGCGTACGGCTCGAAGGAGGCGGTGTGCGATCCCGAAGGGACGCTGGGCTATGACGAATTGCTCGAGCGCAGCCGCCTCGGGGCGCTTCGACTCCTCGAGCTGGGAGCGGCGCAGAGGCGCGATCTCGAGGAGGCGCGTATTGCCTTCCTGGTGCCTTCCGATCGGAGCTATCCGATCGTTCAGTGGAGCATCTGGCGGGCCGGCGGCATCGCGGTGCCGCTGTGCACGAGCCACCCGGAACCCGAGCTCGAATACGTTCTGCGCGACTCCGGGGCCTCTGTGGTCGTAGTCGCGCCGGAGCTCGAGTCGAGGGTCGGCTCGTTGGCCGAACGCCTCGGGGTTCGCTGGATCGGTACGGGAGATCTCGAAGCGAGGGAGTCGAGCGCCGGCCTGCCCGAGTTGACGCTCGATCGCAGGGCGATGATCGTCTACACGAGCGGCACCACGGGTGGTCCGAAGGGAGTGGTGACGACTCACGGCAATCTGATCGCACAGATCGAGAGCCTGGTTTCGGCCTGGGAGTGGGTGGCGCAAGACTCGATCCTGCTGGTTCTGCCGCTGCACCACGTGCACGGCATCGTCAACGTCTTGCTGTGCGCGCTGTGGTCCGGAGCGACTTGCCGGATGATGCGCGGGTTCGACGCCTCTGGTGTGTGGCGATCGTTCGGTGCCTCGCAGGGGAGCCGTGGCGCCCTGAGTCTCTTCATGGCCGTCCCGACCATCTATCGCAAGTTGATCGATGCGTGGGAAGCGGCGCCCGAGGAGGAGCGAGAGGAGTGGAGCCGAGGAGCTGGCGGCCTTCGCTTGATGGTCTCGGGCTCGGCAGCGTTGCCGGTCACGGTGCTCGAGCGCTGGGAGGAGATCGCCGGCCAGCGCTTGCTCGAGCGCTACGGCATGAGCGAAACCGGGATGATCTTGTCGAACCCACTCCACGGGGAGCGTCGCCCCGGGTTTGTCGGTGTCGAGCTTCCGGGGATCGAGGTCCGCCTCCGGGACGGAGCGGCGGCCCCCGAAGAGAGCGATGAAGAGGTGCTGGAAGGAGAGCTCGAGGTTCGAGGCCCGGGCGTCTTCCGAGAGTACTTCGGCAAGGAGGAAGCGACCCTCGCAGCGTTCGGGCCCGATGGCTGGTTTCGCACGGGAGACCGGGTTCGACTGGAGAGGGGGAGCTACCGGATCCTCGGGCGAACCAGCGTCGACATCGTCAAGACCGGTGGCTACAAGGTCTCCGCGCTCGAGATCGAGGAGGTCCTGCGCGAGCACCCGGCGATTCTGGAGTGCGCCGTCGTCGGGCTTCCCGATGACACCTGGGGAGAGCGAATCGCTGTGGCGGCGGTTTGCGAGGGGCCCGGGCCCACCCTGGAAGGGCTGCGAGCCTGGGCCAAGGAACGACTGGCTCCCTACAAGGTTCCGACGCTACTGAAGGTGGTCGACGAGCTGCCGCGCAACGTGCTCGGGAAAGTGGTCAAGCCCCAGGTGAAGCTGCTGTTTCGCGCCTGATGGGTTCCAGCCCGGCCGGGAGACGACTGGTCTCGGAGAAAGCCTGGCTCGCTAGGCGCCGAGGCGGTGTCTCGAGTCCCCACGCGACCCTCTGTGCTCGGTGATCGCACCCTTCACGGCGTTGCGCAGTTGCTCCAGTGTGAACGGCTTGGGGAGGAAGTCGGCCACTTCTCCGTTCGTGAAGCGCTCGAAGATCTGCTTTTCGCTGTGGCCACTCATGATGACCACCGGGATATCGGGCGCGATCGACTTCATCTCGCGCAGGGCGGCTTCGCCGTCCATCCGAGGCATGGTCATGTCGAGAAGGATGCAGCCTACCTGGTCGCCCATCTCCTCGAGAGTGGAGATGCCGGCCAGGCCGTCGTCGGCAGTGACGGTGCCATAACCCTCCTTGTCGAGCGCGGTGCGAACCAGATTGCGCACCATCTCCTCGTCGTCGACCACCAGCACGACGCCGACGTCGCTGTGGTCGAGCAGCTGCAGTTGTCGCTCGCGCTGCACGGCCGGAACGACGGCGCCGGCAGCGACCGGGAACCAGGCGCGGAACTGGGAGCCCTCTCCGGCCACGCTGTCCACGGTGACGAACCCGTGGTGGCGGCGGAGAATGCCGAAGACCGCGGCCAGGCCGAGGCCGCGACCGAGAAACTTGGTCGTGAAGAAGGGCTCGAAGATCTTCTGCAGGACCTCGGGCGACATGCCCTGTCCGGTGTCTCGCACCTCCAGGTACACGTACTGCCCGGGCAGCTGGTCAGCGGTGTGGCCGTGCGCACGCAGGAAGGGAAGCCCGATCTCGCGCTCCCCGGTGGTGATCCGGATCGAGCCGGCGTGGTCGCCGATCGCCTCCGCGGCGTTCATCACCAGGTTGACGATCACCTGCTCGAGCTGATTCCGGTCGGCGCCGATGGTCGAGAGCGAGGCCTCCAGCTCCATTTCCAGCCGGATCTTCTTCGATACCGAGGTGTCGAGCAGCTCGCTGACTCCCTCGACGACTGCGCTGAGATCGAGGTTGGCGGTGTGAAAGGGAGCTTTTCCGGCGTAGGCCAGCATCTGACGACAGAGGTGAGCCGCTCGCTCGGCGGCCTCCAGGATGTCTCTGAGGTTCTCGTCGACCGGGGAGTCGGGCCCCAGGTCCATGCGGGCGAGCTCGGCGCTGCCCATGATCCCGACCAGCAGATTGTTGAAGTCGTGGGCGAGGCCGCCCGCCAGCACCCCCAGGCTCTCCAGCCGCTGGTGTTCCTGCATTCGCTCTTCGAGCTCTCGCCGGGCCTTCTCTGCGGCCCGAGCGGCACGGATCTCTCGCTCCAGCCGGATGTTCACCATCTGGAGCTCGCGCGAGTGCTCCTCCAGCTCTCGAGTGCGCTCGGCGACCTGGATCTCGACGTGGCCTTCGGAGGGCGGGCTTTCGATCTCCTCCCCGGTGGGATCTCCTTCGTTGGCCCGGCGGCGGTCCCTGCGCAGCAGGATCACGGCGACGAGGGTGCCGACCAGGAGCAGGGTGCCGAGCATGGGCAGCAGGCTCGTTGCCTGCGGGCTCGAGGCCAGGGCGAGGGCTTGAAGGGGCGCGAGACCGACGCCGCTGAAGCCAGAAAGAGCAGTTTCCGGAGTCATGGGAGGCATAGAGTATACGCCGTTCCAATTGGAAAACTCCAATTTTTGGCGGCCCTCCGGGATCGGGTCCCAAGTGCTTCAGGCGTCGGCGCTTAGGCCGTTCCTCGGGCACGAAGAGCGCAGCCCGCAGGTCTCGCAGGCCGGCTTTCGGGCGTCGCAGACCCGCCTGCCGTGCCAGATGAGGGCGTGAGCGGCGAAGATCCACTCGCTCTGCGGGAGCACGCTCATCAGATCGCGCTCGACCTTGACCGGATCGGTCTGATCACTCAGCCCGAGTCGAAAGGCGAGCCGCTTGACGTGGGTGTCGACGACCACGCCCACCGCCTTCTGGAAAGCTGTGCCGAGGACGACGTTGGCAGTCTTGCGGGCGACACCAGGGAGCTCGACGAGCTCCTCCAGGGTCTGGGGCACCTCGCCCCCGTGCTCGTCGACCAGCCTCTTCGCGGCCGCCAGGACATTCTTTGTCTTCTGTCGGTAGAAGCCGGTCGATTGGATGTCGACCTCGAACTCCGCCGGATCCGCGTTGGCGAAGTCTCGAGCGGTCTGATACTTCCGAAAGAGGTCCCGACCCACCAGGTTGACTCGCTTGTCGGTCGATTGAGCCGACAGGATGGTGGCGATCAGCAGCTGCAGCGGAGTCTCCCAGTCGAGCTCGCAGTCGGCGTCGGGATAGAGGCGATGGAGCTCGGCAACGATGGCGTCCACCCGCTGTGCCGTCGCGCGCTCGAACGGACCGTCGGAGTCGACTCCCTGGCGTGGCCTGGCCTTCTTGCGAGTGGCGGGAGTCTTCTTTCCAGCTGTCGACTTGCGAGAGGAAGGGGGCGTCGTGCCCCTGGCTGCGGACATCATGAGCAGTATACGCGCCCCGTGGAGGAGCCTACGGCGAGCTCCCGGTTTCCTTTCTTCCGACTCGCGTGTCGAAGAGCGGGAAGGAGATGGAGACCATGCAAGATCCTCGTCACTATCAGATCGCCGTGCTGAGCTGCCTCGTGCTCTGGGGCGCGCTCCGCCTGCATCTGCCCATTGGCGGGCTCGAGTTCGGGCTGCTGGCCGGCACCGCCATCGGGGTACAGACCCTGCTCGTCCTGGTGACTCGCTATCTCGGCCGCGGTGGGCGTCCCGGTTCGGGCTTCGATCCGCGCTCGGCGCTGATCTCCGCGTTGTCTCTCACCCTGCTTGCCCGGGCTGCCTCGCCGTGGTCGCTGGCGGCTCTGGCGACGATCGCGATCTCCAGCAAGTTCCTGATTCGCTATCGCGGCAAGCATGTGTTCAATCCGACCGCGCTGGCCCTCGCGGTGGGGTCGATGCTGGGCTGGAGCTGGCTCTCTCCGGGCCAGTGGGGCGGTGTGGCCTGGGGAGCGCTGCTGCTGGCCGGCCTCGGTGGGTTGGTGGCCTATCGGGCAGCTCGGGCGGACGTCAGCCTGGCGTTTCTCGGTGCCTATTCGCTGCTGGTGCTCGCGCGGGCGCTCTGGCTCGGCGATCCCTGGACGATACCGCTGCACCAGCTCGGCAATGGTGCGCTGCTCGTCTTCACGTTCTTCATGATCTCCGACCCCAAGACGACTCCCGACTCGCGATCCGCCCGACTCGTCTTCGGCGCTCTGGTGGCCCTGGGAGCGTTCTTCGTCCACTTCGCCCTGTTTCGCAACCATGGCTACCTGTGGGCCCTGGTGGTGCTCGCACCGGTGGTCCCGGTACTCGACCGCCTGCTTCCCGGGCCGCGCTACCGCTGGTCCAACCCCTCGATGACACCGGCCCACCCGGCCGGGAAAGGAATCGCCATCATGCCTGGAGCCGTCCCCGTTCGCTATCTCGTCCCGATCGTCTTGACCGTCTCGTTGCTCTCGATCTTCGTGACGGCGGTGCCCGCCCGCGCCTTCTGCGGTTTCTATGTCGCCAAGGCCGATACGCGTTTGTTCAACAAGGCCTCGCAGGTCGTTCTGGTCCGGGATGGCGATCGGGCGGTGTTGACCCTGTCGAACGACTTCCGGGGCGACCCGAAGGAGTTCGCCGTGGTGATTCCCGTGCCGACGTCGATCTCGCGAGAGCAGATTCATGTCGCCGAGCGAGGCCTGATCGACCACCTCGATGCCTACACGGCGCCACGGCTGGTCGAGTACCACGACGGGGATCCCTGCACCGTCTACGACCGGCTGGAAGCTCGCAAGAGCATGGCCCTGGGGGGCGCGCCTTCGGCGAGCTCGCCACTGCAGGAGCGAGATCTCGGTGTCACGATCGAGGCGCGCTACACGGTGGGCGAGTACGACATCCTGATCCTCTCCGCGGAGCAGAGCCACGGACTCGAGACCTGGCTCCGACGCAACGACTACCGCATTCCCGACGGAGCGTCGAAGGTGTTGGGAAGCTACCTGCGGCAGGGGATGCGATTCTTCGTTGCCAGGGTCAATCTGGAGGAGCAGGCCAAGCTGGGTTACGAACTGCTGCGTCCGCTCCAGGTGGCATACGAGTCGCCGAAGTTCATGCTGCCGATCCGGCTGGGTACCGTCAACGCCGATGGGCGCCAGGAGCTCTTCGTCTACGCGCTGACGCGCAAGGGGAGGGTGGAGACCACCAACTACCGAACGGTGCGTTTGCCTTCGAATGTCGAGGTTCCCGAGTTCGTCGAGCAGGACTTCGGAGAGGTCTATCGTGCCCTGTTCGAACGCGCCGTGCAGAAGGAGAACGGACGAAGCGTGATCCTCGAGTACGCGTGGGACATGGGTTGGTGCGATCCGTGTGCCGCCGATCCGCTGAGCAACCAGCAGCTGCGCGAGTTGGGCGTGTTCTGGGTCGATTCCGATCCGAGCTTGCCCGTGCGCCGCCGGATTCAAGCGCAGAACGTGTTCGTCACGCGCCTGCACCTCAGCTACGACCGTGAGTCCTTCCCCGAAGACCTGGTCTTCCAGCAGACGTCCGATCGGACCAACTTCCAGGGACGATTCGTGATTCGCCACCCCTGGCGGGGACAGGCCCAGTGCTCTGCCGCCGAGGTCTATCGCCGAGAACTCGCCGGGCGCCAGGATCGCGAAGCGCGGGCGCTGGCCGATCTCACCGGCTGGGAGTTGTCGGAGATCCGCACCCGGATGGCGCTCGATTCGAGGGAGGCGGACGGCCCACCTGCGGAAGGGTCCGAGCCGTGGTGGAAGAAGCTCTGGAAAGGGCGCTGAGCGTCAGCCCCGGGGTTTGTGTTTGCGCGCCGCCCTGTGGATGGCGCGCCACTTCTTCTTCTCGACGATCGCGGCGCTCTCGTTCTGTCGGCGGTCGAGATGCGCGAGCTCGCGCTGGAGCGCTCGATAGCTCTCGATACGCTCGGTCGCGAGCTCGCCGCTCTCGACGCCCGCCAGGACCGCGCAGCCCGGCTCGCCTTCGTGCCGACAGTCGCGAAAACGGCAGTGCTCGGCGAGCCCCTCGACGTCTTCGAAGGTCCCGCTCAGTCCCTGCTCCGCATCCCACAGCTGCAGCTCACGGATCCCCGGGTTGTCGATCAGCAACGCGCCGCTCTCGAGTTGCACCAGCTCACGGTGACTCGTCGTGTGCTTGCCACGATCGTCGCCGGAGCGCACGTCGCCGGTCTTCATCTGCTCGGTGCCGGCCAGCCGGTTGATCAGGGTGGACTTGCCGACTCCCGAAGAACCGACCAGTGCGATCGTGTGACCGGGGATCAGGTAGGGAGCGAGGGCGTCGGTGCCCTCGTCGCGTTTGGCGCTCAGAACATGGACCGGGGCGGCGTCGAGCACGATGGCCTGGACCTCTGCGAGCTGCTCCGGGAGGTCCTCCGCCAGATCCGACTTGTTGAGCAGCACCACGGTCTGCGCGCCACTCTCCAGTCCGGCAGCCAGGAACCGTTCGAGCCGACGCAAGGAGAAGTCGCCATCCAGCCCCATCACGACGAAGAGTGTGTCGACGTTGGCGGCGACGACCTGCTCTTGCGTCTTGGCTCCCGCCACTTTGCGTGAGAAGCGCGTGCGTCGAGGGAGCACGGCATGAATGCGGCCGGCGTCGCCCTCGCGCGCCGGCGGCTCGAGCACCACCCAGTCACCGATGGATGGAAGGTCTCCGGGCCCCGCTGCCTCGTGTCTCATTCGGCCGGTCGCCGCTGCCTCGACTTCGCCTGATTCGGTGCGTACCGAGCACACCCCGCGCAGCTCGAGGACGACGCGTCCGGGAGTTCGCTCCTCGAGGGAGAAGCCCACGCTCTCGGAGAGCTCCAGGAAGCGCTGTTCCCAGGCGTCGTCCCACCCGAAGGTCCTGAGCTCGGGACGCGAGGTACTCACCGGCGAAGTCCTACCCGCCCGACATCAAGAAGCGCCAGCGATCGAGATCGGGAATTCGCAGGTACATGTTCTGCTGCAGCTCCGCTCCGATGCTGGACGAGGGTGTCGGGCCGTAGTTGTGACCGGGATAGACGCGAGTCTCTGGCGCCAGCGCCGCCAGCCTCTGCAAGGAGTGGAACATCGCGTCCGGATCGCTCCCCGGAAGATCGACTCGCCCACATCCCTGGACGAACAGCGTGTCACCGGCAATCAGCTCGCCGTAGCCGAGAAAGCAGCTGGAGCCGGGGGAGTGACCGGGCGTGTGGAGGACCTCCATCTCGAGGCTGCCAACGGCGAGGCGGTCACCGTCGCGGTAGCGACGCACCAGCCCCTCGGGGGCTCCCGTGATCTCGACGAGTCGCTGCGCCTCCGCTTCGTGGACGTGGAGAGGAAGCTCGGCCACCTCGAGCAGTTCGGCGATACCCGGAATGTGCTGGCCGAAGATCTCGCCGCCGACGTGATCCTGGTGAGTGTGAGTGAGCAGTACTCCGTCGACCGTGAACCCCTCGGCCCGAGCCATCTCCAGCAAGCCGACCGGGTCCCACGCCGGGTCCACGAGGTAGGCACTTCGCTGCTGCCCGTCGGCGAGGATGTAGAGGCAGTTGCCCATGGGGCCGGCCGGAACCTGTCGCAGGAAGAGCTGGGTGGTTTGCGTCGTCTCGCTCATGGGGGGCCTCTCATCGTCCTCGCATCGTTCGCTCGATATCTTGCTTCAGGGGGAAGGGGCCATGCAAACACCTACCGGGTGTCAGTCGGTCAGCTCCCGGCTCCTCGTGGATGCTCTCGATCGTCGAGCGGAATCTCGTCCGGGTGCGGCGTGTCGAGAAGTGGTCGCGTGAAGGGGCGCAGCAGCGGCGCGACCAGACTCCCCAACCGAGGCTCGGGGCTCTGCCAGCGACGAAATCCGTCGAAACACAGCAATATGCCGACCAGGAGTGCGACCCCGTCGACCTTCGTTGCGTCTCCAGAAGCCAGATGGCCGAGAGCGATGGCGGTCAGGGGAGCGCCGAGCAGGAAGGTCAGGATCAGGCTCGATCGGGTGTAGCGCAGAGGGTCGAAGCCATAGATCCAGCGCAGGCGCTCCTGTTCTTCGGGTGCGAGAAGCCCGAGAACCGGCGCGAAGGTGTCGACCCAGGTCTGGCGTCGATCCCGCTGCTGTGCGGCCCACAGCCGCCTCACTTCGGTGGGAACGTACTCCAGGTAGGTCGGTAGGCCGGCGTCCTCTTCGATCTGCTCGAGCACGAAGCGCCAGCGGTCGCAAGAGCGGTCGGGGGGGTGACGCTCGCGCGGGAGCCACCAGCCGTTCTCGAAGCCGATGCCGGTTCGGTTGAGCGTCCAGTGCGCCTTGTCCAGCATGGATCGAACCTCGATGCGCTGGGGATCGCCGTCGAAGAACGTGATCTCGTCGCGCTCGGCGAGCATCGAGGAGGCGGTCTGCGTCGCGATCTCGTGGTCGCGGCGAGCACTCCGACGCAGCGTCGGATCGAGCTCCCGGCGCAGCGTCCGAGCCACCGTGATCGGTCCGGCCACCGGCAGCGAGCCGAGCGGCAGCTGGGCTTCGAAGGAGGCCCAGATCCGCACCAGCGACTCGAGGGCGAAGTAGCTCGCCGCCAGCCGCGCTTGCAGGGCCCAGTCCTTGGCCCAGGCGGGGCCTTCGGGGGAGGCGGTCGCCCAGAAGAACCAGAGTCCGGTGCCGATGCTCAGGACGAGGAGCAAGACGGCGGAGAGCCCCGTGGCGAACCGAGGCCGGAGATCGTACGCGAGCGCCAGGCGCTCCTGATCCTCGGCGGGAAGCATCCCCATGAGGGGAGTCAGGAGTCGCACCGAAGCACTTCGCTGCTCTCGCTGGCTTGCCAGACGGCGTTGACGCGCCAGCTCGGTCACGGTTTCGGCCGAGTACTCGATCGGTGGGCGCACCGGGACGCTGTCGTCCCACGGATTCAGATAGTAGATGTGTCGCAGTGGCGGTCGCTCGGTCGGGCCGGCGAGACGAACCTCCCACAGCGAGTCCTCGAACAGCACCGGGGTGCCCGCGTGCATGGGTGAGGTGTGGGTCGCCTCTTGCCGTGCCACCCAGTTCGGCTGGGGGTCGGCGCTGTCGATCCGCAGCCGGAACCTGGATCCCTCCGGGTAGCGGGTGACGTACTCATCGTCCGCGATGTGCTCGCGGATCCCCTTGGCCTGCTTCACGGTCGCCTGGCGGTCAGCCCCCACCACCGTCGAGCATCTGGAGCACGCGGTCGGTGATGTCGATCGTTTCGCTCACCGCGATCACGATCGCCGGGTTGTAGTTGAGGATCAGGTCGTAGGCCGACTCGGTCTGGATCTTCTCGAAGACCGGACGCAGACTGTCACGGATGCGCTGGAGCTCCTCCTGCTGGATCTTCTGCGCCTGCCGCTCCGCGTCTTCGCGCTGACGCCGGCCTCGGAGAGTGGCGTCTTCGATCTGCTTCTGGATCTCGCGGGCGGTTGCGGCGTCCTTCCCCTGGAGACTCTGCTGCAGGTTCTGGATCAGCTGAGTGGCTTCCTCGAGCTTGGCCTGGGTCTCCTGCTCGAGTGTTTGCAGACGAGTCTGGAGGGCCTGTCCCGCCTTCGACGAGACGACGACCTGGTCGATGTCGACGACCGCGATCTTCGGCGCAGTATCTTGCGCGGCGGCCCAAGCGGGCAGGGCGATCACGAGGACGAAGAGAACAAGGACGAGACAGTGGGTACGGAGCCGGTGAGACATGTCAGCTCTCCAATGGTTCCGCAGGTCGTTCGAGGAGCGCCTGGCGGTACTCTTGAGATGGCGGGTTGTTAACGAGCTACTTCTTGTTGGGTGGCATCGGAAGAGGGAAGGGTGTGACCGTTCCACCGTCCCCCTTGCTGGCGTGGATGCGTCCAGTTCCTTCCTTGTCGACTTCGTCGATCCGCAGCACGGCGTGCATCGGAAGATAGGTACGTTTGACGCCTTCGAACTCTCGTTGCAGAGCCTCTTCCGACGGGTCGATGACCAGTTCGGTCTTCTCGCCGAAGACCAGCTCCTCGACCTCGATGAAACCGAACAACGCGCCCTGCGACACCGAGCGCGCGTAGACCTCGTAGACCTGCCCCTGGCTGAAGAACAGGACCCTGTAGATGTGCTCCTCGGCAGTCATCGGATCGGAGATTCCCCTCAGCGTGCGCTCAGGCGAACGAGGCTCAGTCCTTTTGCAGTCGAGCGAACGCGGCAGCCATGGCGTTGAGCCCGCCGCCGTCTCCTGCCTGCTGCTGATACTCCTTGAGGTCAGCCTTGGTGCCGGCGAGCTGTGTTCCGACGGGAGCCAGAGACATCCGGCGCCGCTTGGCGTCGATCTCGGCGATCTGCACGTCGAGCTCCTGGCCGAGACGGAACGCGCGCTGCGGGCTCATGTCGCCCGGCAGCGAGAGAACGGAGAAGGGGAGCAAGCCGGTCAGGCCTGGCTCGAGGTTGACGAAGACGCCGAACTTGGCGACCTGCTCGACCGTACCCTTGACCTTCTGCCCTTCCTCGTAGCGTTCGTTGAGCTTCTCCCAGGGGTTGCCCTGTGCCACTTCACGCATGGCGAGTGCCAGGCGCCGGCGGCGCGGGTCGGCCTCGCGAACCCAGACGTCGATCTCCGTTCCTGCGGCCAGGGAGGGATCCTCCAGGGTCTTGCCGATCGGAAGCTGCGAGGTGTGGACAAGTCCTTCGAGGCCGGGCTCCAGTTCGACGAACAGGCCGAAGTCGGCGGCCCGGAGGATCTTCCCGGTGTGCTTGCTGCCGGTCTCGTAGCGCTCGTCGACTCCCTTCCAGGGGTCGGGCTCCAGGGCCTTCATCGAAAGGGAGATGCGCTCACCGCCCTTTTCGATCTTGGACACCTTCACCTTGACGTCCTGACCGATCTGCACCAGCTCGCGAGCGTGCTCGACACGTCGTCTGGAAAGGGCCGAGAGGTGAACCAGCCCTTCGATGCCGCCCAGGTCGACGAAGGCGCCGAAGTCGGTGATGGAGGTGACTCGTCCTTCCATGGCCTCGCCGCTCTTCTGATGCTCGCGCAGGTTGGCGAGCAGGGCAGCCCGATTCTCGTTGAGGATCTCGGTGCGGGACACGACGATTCGCTTGCCCGCGTCCCGGATCTCTATGACGCGGAACTCGAATTCCTTGTCGACGTAGCTGGCCGCCTTCTTCGGGTTGCCGAGCTCCATCTGTGACTTGGGGCAGAAGGCGGGCACGCCGTCGATACCGATGTGAAAGCCCCCTTTGTTCCAGCCGATGACCTTGCCCTTGACGCGCTCCTTCGACTCGAGGGCGGCGTAGAGAGGCTTCAGGTTCTCGGGCGGTTCGGCGGGGGCTTCCGGCTTGGCCGCCTCGTCTGCTGAGGCCGCGGCCTCGGTCGGAGGCTCCGTCGGGGCCGCAGCCTCGGGGGCGCTCGTCTCGGCGGCAACCGGTTCCGAAGCGACGGCTTCCGCCGCGGTCTCTGGCTCGGAGGCGACGGAGTCTGCGGCCGGCGCCTCTGCCGGAGAAGGCTTCTCAGAGGCCATGGCCTGCGCAGGGGCGTCCGTGGCGGGGGCCTCGGGCGCTTGCGCGGCGGCCGCCGGGAGCGACACCTCCTCGGGCGCCTCGTCAGAAGCGACTGCTTCTTCAAGGGTGACCGAGTCCCGTTCTTCAGGAGTGACGGCGTCCTGGGCAGTCACGGTCTCTGCCGGAGCCTCCGGCTCGGGAGTTTCGATGTCGGTCGTTTCGGTATCGTGGGTGGTCTCGTCAGAGACTTTGGTGTCGCTGGACATGGCGTGCTCGGATGGTTGCGAGGGGCGGTTTCTCTGCGTCTGATGGGCGCAGTTCGGTGCCCGTCGGCACTTGTGGTGTCGGCGTCTTCGGTCGCAGCCGTCTTCTCTGGGGAGACGACTCGGAACGGAGCCTGCCGGGAAGGGTAAGGATACTGCAACCGGCTATCCGATGCCAGAGTCTCACCGCAGCCGTCCATCGGGCTTCGCTCCAAGTGACTGGCTCCGTTGGTGATTGCCGCGAGAGCCGACCCGCGCCGGAAGGGAGCGAAGCAGAAAGAAACAGGCCCTGCCGATGGCAGGGCCTGAGATCCGAGTGGGGCCGGCGGACCGAAGGGCCGCCGGGGCTGCGAGCGCGAGAGCGTGTTACCCGATCTCGATCTGCCGGCTCTTGGCCTCCTCGGCCTTGGGAACCTCGATGGAGAGGACGCCGTTCTCGAAGCTCGCCTTCACTCGGCTGTTGTCCACGTTGGACGGCAGCTGGAAGGTGCGCGAGAACTTCCCGTAGGCCCGCTCGATGCGATCGAACTGCGGCCCGTCTTCCTTGCGCTCGAAGGCGCGCTCGCCGGACAGGGTCAAGGTGTTGTTCTCGATGCTGAGGTGGATGTCCTTCTTGTCCAGCCCGGGCAGATCGGCGGTGACGAGGTAGCCCTCGTCGGTCTGGGCCAGATCGACGGCCGGCACGAACGTCTGCTCGCTACCCCGAAAGGCGCGCAGGTTGGGCGCGAAGACCGGATCCTCGAAGAAGTTCTCGATCAAGCCGGTGAAGGGGCGAAGGTCTCTCTTGGTCAGGTTGTTCATGGTGTTTCTCCTCGAATTCGAGCGGTGAAAATGGCATGATCGCGAGCACGGGGCCGCGTTCATGAGTGGATAACGCTAAGGTTTCAGCACTTATTCCACCCAACACGCAATTATCTTAGCATGAAGCAGGCAGATCGAGTCAACCCTCCGAGGCGCGCAGGAGAATGCAGCTCCGCAAGCCCCGATTGACGGGGTCCGAGACGTCATCGGCTCGACGGAAGAGTCGACGAGAGGGGGTGCCGAGCGCGTCAGGGCGCGCGCAGCACGACGATCCGGAAGTCCCGCATTTCCGGTTCCTGACTCCACATCGCGATCTCGGCCGGAGAACCCACGGTGAGGTCGCTCTCGGCGGGCGGTTGCGGGGTGGAGCTTTCGATCAACTGCCAGCCCTCTTTCGTCTCGACATAGTTGGCGAGCACGATGTTCTTGTCCGGGTACAGATCATTCCTCACGCGGAGTCGGTGCTCGCCGGGCGCATCCAGCAACAGGGGCTCGTCGGGCTCGAACTCGAGCATGTAGACGAAGAAGCCCTCACTGGCGAGGCCATTGGCCGGTGTGTCGACCGGCTGCCATCGGCCCGGGGTGCCTCGACCGTCGATCTCGAGCGAGAGGCCGGACCCCAGTTCTTCGAAGAGATGGTCACGAAACCGGGCCTCGAGATCCTCGAACCGACCTTCCTGGATCTCCTTCTTGAGATCCACTCCGGCGAAGTGCTGGCGAAATTTCGGGACCAGCGAGACCGTGGGGATCTCGACGACCACGACCGCGCGGAGTCCGTTCTCGTCGAGAGAGATCGCCGTCTTCGAGGAGTAGAACGTGGGCCAGAACGCGTGGGGGAACGCGGGCGAGGCCGCCCAGGCCGCCACCAGCAGGTATGCGGGGAGAAGGCGGCGTCGAACCGCGGAGATCGGCATGGCGGCAACCTATAATCCGGTCGAAGAGCGTGTCAATTCGGGGGAGTTTCGCACGGCCGACCCGTTTCGACCTCGACTGCGCCCCGGACCGCCCCACGGACCGCCCCACGGACGAGGCGTGCGTCGCTCGTCCGAGGTCCCTGTCCAACGAGCTCCCCTGACCGATGTGTCTCGATCCCATGTCTTCTCACCGTATTCCTCTGCGCGATCTGAGGCGCGGCCTTGCGCAGCGTCCGACTCGAGTGGGCCCTGGACGGCTGGAGCTGGCGTTCGTCGCGCTGGGCGCCCTGCTCGGGACGATGTGGATGACGGGTTGCGGGAGCGAGAACCGGCTGCGCGACCTCGAAGACGTAGCGGTGACCGAGCGCTTTCGGGAGATGCATCGCCGGGTGTACGACCTGTATCGTCTCGGCCCGGAGCGCGACGCGGTGCACTCGCTCCTGGCGGACAGCTTCGTGGGGGAGGCACTCACTCGCGAATACGTGGAGCACTTCACCACCCTGACGCAGATGCAGCAGGAGCAGATCGCGATCGACGTGCGCAGTGTCGACTACGAGTCCATCGAGCTGGTCGAGCGTTCCCCCGGGGAGGCTCGTATCGAGGCCGAGTGGAGTGTCGGGGGAGTGGTGCATCATCAGGCCCACCGCCACCCGAGGATCAATCGCTATCGAGCCGTCTACACGCTCCGGCCGGTCGGTGAGGCCGCGGGGCTCGACTCACTGCGCATCGTCGACACCCGCTTGCGGAGTCTGAAGCGCGTGCGCAGCGCCTTCGACGGCGCCGGCGGGTTTCCTCTCGACGATCTCCCGGAGTCGGCCGGTGGCCTCCTGTCGACGCAGGATCTGCTCGAGTCGGGGCTGATGGACGAGATCCTCGAGAGCCAGGCGGAGCCTCCCGATGCTGACGCCGAGGGGCCTGTGGAGCCGCCCCCATGACGGACCTCGAGTATGCGATCGAGGTGGAAGGGCTCGAGTTCGAGCATGAACGAGCTGCTGCGCCCGGCTCCTTTCGCCTACGGATCGATCGGTGGCGGGTGCCACGAGGCCATCGGGTCGCGCTGCACGGGCCTTCCGGCTGCGGCAAGACCACCGTGCTCGACCTCCTCGCCGGCGCGCGTCGTCCCACGCGAGGGCGTCTGCAGGTGGAAGGTCGAGAGCTGACCGAGATGACGGAGGCCGCCCTGCGTGCCCACCGCATCCGTCATCTCGGTTTCGTTTTTCAAGACTTCCCCCTGGTCGAATACCTCGACGCGCGGGAGAACGTCCTGCTGCCCTTTCGTCTCAATCCGGCGCTCGAGCTCGGCCCCGCTCACCGTGAGCGTGCCGACCGACTGCTCTCGGATCTCGGTCTGGCCCAGCGCGGGGACCGACGCCCGGGGCGGCTCTCCCAGGGAGAGCGCCAGAGAGTGGCCATTGCCCGAGCGTTGGTCACGGAGCCGACGCTTCTGCTGGCAGACGAGCCCACCGCGGGCCTCGATCCAGAGCAGGGGATGGCCGTGCTCGAACTGCTCGAGCGACTCTGCGAGGTGCACTCCCTGACCCTCGTTCTGGTCAGCCACGACCCCGCGGTGCTGGCTCGTTTCGACGAGACTCGATCGGTCCGGGAGTGGAGCGCGACATGATGCGGAACGCGTTCTTTCTCGCTCGTCACTATCTCCGGTCTGCGCCGTGGCGAACCGCGATTCTGGTGCTCGGCACCGCGGTGGCCCTCTTCCTGCCGATCTTCACCGTGCTGGTGGGTCGGCACGTGGAAAAGACCCTGCTCCAGCGAGCCGAGGACACCCCGATCGTGATCGGGGCCAAGGGCAACGAATTCGACCTGACGATGGCCTCGCTGTATTTCCGGGGCCAGGTCGGCGACGACATCCCCTACCGGGAGCGGAGCGAGGTCGAGCGGCTCGACTACGGGCTCGTCGTCCCGCTGCACGTGCGGTTCACCGTCGACGGTGCCCCGCTGGTGGGGACAGGGCTCGAGTACTTCGAGGCCCGGCATCTCTCCGTGAGTGAGGGACGCTTGCCGGCTCAGCTCGGAGAAGTGGTGGCCGGCTCGACCGTCGCGGAAGAGGCGCGGTTGCACCCGGGCGACACGGTGCGCTCTGACTTGACCAACCTCTACAACCTGGCGGGCTCCTACCCGGTCGTGCTCGAGGTCGTCGGTGTGCTCGCGCCCTCCGATGGCCCCGACGATGAAGCCTTCTTCACCGATCTTCGAACCGTCTGGGTGGTCGACGGGCGTCTTCACGGTCACGACGACGTGACGCGAGAACAGGCGTTGAACCCCGAGGCCCGGGAGGGCGAGAACCTCGAAGCGACCGCTGCGATCTTCCTGTTCGACCGCATCACCGCGAACAACCGCGCGAGCTTCCACCAGCACGGCGGAGACGACGAGGCGCCGATCTCGTCCCTGCTGGTGTTCCCGCCCGATGCGCGCGCCCGGGATCTGCTGCTCGGGGACTTCGCCTTGAAGACCGATCGGCAGGCAGTCCAGCCGCTGGATGTGGTGCGATCCGTACTCGGCATCGTGCTGCGGGCCCGGCAGGCGCTGGGGGTGTATTTCGTCGCCGTCGCGCTGTCGACGTTCGCCTTCTTCGTACTCGTGCTCGCGCTGTCGCTACGGCTGCGCCGCACCGAGCTGGAGCTGATGCAGCGGATCGGTTGCAGTCGGTCGGCAATTGGTGCGATTGTCGGGGTAGAGGTGGCCTGTGTCATCCTGATGGCAGCACTGGCAGCCGCGCTGTTGGCCGGTGCCGGGCTGTGGCTGGTCGACGCCCGCCTGATCCCCGGTTAGGCCCCGCGGCGAAGCGAGAGGCCGCCATCCAGAGGAGCTCGACATGACCGTCTTCCGACTCACCCTCCCCAAGCTGCCCCGGGGAGTCCTCAGGGCAGCCCCACCTGCGCTCTCGGTCGCGCTCGCCCTCGCTCTGTCTCTGGGGTGTCGTGGGCCCGGGGGCGAGCCGGGAGAGTCGGCCTCTGCGGAGACGGAAACCGCCTCGGCCGAGTCCGTTGCGAAGGTGCACGTGGTGTCCACCGTGGCTCCCCTCGAGTGGTTGGTGCGTCGGATCGGCGGCGACACCGTCGAGAGCCGGTTGTTGCCGCCTGTCGGTGTGGCACCCGAGGCCTTCGCGCCGACCCCCGAACAGATTCTCGAGGCCGCCGAGGCCGAACTGATCGTGGCCAACGGTGCGGGGCTCGAGGGCTGGATGGCAACCGCGACGCTGCCGGAGAGTCGGTTGGTGCGCACCGCCGAAGGGCTCGACTTGATCGAGACGCAGGGTCAGACGCACTCCCACGGTGCGGGGGGGGAGCACAGTCATGCCGCGACCGACGCGTACACGTTCACGGACCCGGGTCTGCTCGCCCAGCAAGGCGCCAGGGTTCTCGAAGCCCTCAGCCGGATCCGACCCGAAGAGAGTGAGGGATTCGCGCAGCGCTACGGCGCGGTGCGGGCCGATCTCGAATCGCTTGCCTCCGAGTACAAGGCGGTGCTCGACCGTCTCGGCGATGCGCCCGTGCTGGCGACGGCGGGACATTTCGCGTATCTGGCCCGGCTGGGCGACGTCGAGCTGCGGCCGGTGGCGCTCGGGGCGAATGCACGGCCGTCGGGCCACGATCTGGGGCACCTTCGCGCTGCCCTCGAGGACGGCGCGATAGTGATCCTCTGGAGCGAGGCCCCGGCCGAGGAAGTCCTGGACACGCTGCCCGAACAGTTGACGGTGGTCGTGCTCGATCCCGTGAGCCTCCCGTCGACCGGTGGCGAGTACGACTACCTCGCTCTGGCCCGGGCAAACCTGGACGAGCTCGAGGCTGCCATCCCCAGTGCCGACCATGAGTGAGCCACTGACTGCCCACGCAGACCCGCAGCGCTCGACCGCGCAGACCCGTGAGGTCGAGTTTCCCGTCATTGGCATGCACTGTGCCGGCTGTGTCTCCTCGGTGGAAAAGGCGCTCGCGCGAGACGAGGGTGTCGTCGAGGCATCCGTGAACCTCGCCACGGAGACCGCGCGGGTGCGCTTCGACCCGAGCCGGACCGATCGGGAGTCGCTGGCCGAGGCGGTCGAGGAGGCGGGCTACAAGGTCGTGCTGCCGGCCCTGAGCGACGAGGGAATCGAAGCCTCCGAGCGGGCCGAGCAGCTGCGTCGCGACGAGGCCGCGATCGAGCGTCGGCGATTCCTGGTCGGGCTCGTCTTCACGGTGCCGCTCTTCATTCTCTCGATGGGTGCCGATTTCGGCTTGTTCGCCGGGAGCCGGCTCGAGCCCGTGGTGGAGTCACCCTGGTTCGGGTGGCTCCTGATGGCGCTGGCGCTCCCGGTCCAGTTCTACACCGGGGCGGGCTTCTACGTCGGAGCGTGGCGCTCGCTGCGCAACCGGAGCGCCAACATGGATCTGCTGGTCGCCCTCGGCTCGAGCGCGGCCTTCTTCTTCTCGGTGGCGGTACTCCTGGTGCCCGGACTCGGCGACCACGTCTACTTCGAGACGGCCGCCGTGATCATCACCCTGGTCAAGCTGGGCAAGTTCCTGGAGACCCGGGCCAAGGCGCGGACCTCCGACGCGATTCGCCAGCTGATGGATCTCACCCCGAAGATGGCGACTCTGCTGGTGGGGGAGGATGTCGACGACGCCGAGGAGCAGCTCGTTCCGGTCGAACGGATCCGGCCCGGCGATCGCGTTCTGATCCGGCCGGGTGAGGCTCTGCCGGTCGACGGGAGCGTGCTCTCGGGTGTTTCGTCGATCGACGAGAGTCTCCTGACGGGGGAGTCCATCCCGGTCGGCAAGGAGCCGGGATCCTCGGTCTATGGCGGTACCGTGAACGGGGACGGCCTGCTGACGGTGGAGGTGACCGGGGTCGGACGCGACTCCGCGCTGGGGCGCATCGTCCGGCTGGTGCAGCGAGCCCAGGGCAGCAAGCCTCCCATCCAGAATCTGGCAGACCGGGTTTCCGCGGTCTTCGTGCCGGCGATGGTGCTCATCGCGCTGGTGACCTTTCTCGCGTGGTGGTGGATCGGTGGCGAGCTCTCCGCGGCGATCGTGCGTATGGTGGCGGTGCTGGTGATCGCCTGCCCCTGCGCGCTCGGCCTCGCGACTCCCACTGCGATCATGGTCGGGATGGGGCGAGGGGCGTCGCTGGGTGTGCTGTTCAAGGACAGCACCGCGCTCGAGGAGCTGCACCGGGTGCGCACGGTGCTCTTCGACAAGACCGGTACGTTGACCGCGGGGATGCCCCAGGTGACCGATGTGGTGGCTTTCGACCAGGCTGCCACCGATCCATGGCTCCGTCTGGCGGCGGCCGTGGAGTCGGGGTCGGAGCATCCTCTCGCCAAGGCCCTGGTCAGGGCGGCCACCGAGCGCGGGAGCCGGGTCATGCGACCGCTCGACTTCGTGAGCTTCCCCGGCAACGGGGTCACGGGACTGATCGGTGAGCACCGTGTGCGAGTCGGCAAGCCGGACTGGGTCCTGGGAGAGGAAGGGCTTTCCCGGGTTGCGGGGCCCCTGGCGCAGCTGAGCGCACAGGGACGCACCGTGATTGCCGTCGAGGTGGACTCCGAGGCCAAGGGATTGATCGGCCTCGAAGATCGCGAGAAACCTCATGCGGCCGAAGCCGTGAAGCAACTGCGTGAGCTCGACGTCGAGTGTGTGATGGTGACCGGCGATGACCAGGCCACGGCCCGAGCGATCGCGGAGCGGGTCGGCATCGAGCGCGTGCAGGCACGAGTGCTTCCCGAGGACAAAGAGGCCCTGCTGCGTATCGAGCAGGAGCACGCCCACCAGCGGGGTGCGCGAGTCGCCATGGTCGGCGACGGGATCAACGACGCTCCCGCTCTGGCGCGGGCGGATGTCGGGATCGCGATCGGGGGGGGCGCCGATGTGGCGCTGGAAGCCGCGGATGTGACTCTGATGTCAGACGACCTTCGATCCATCGCTACGGCCACGCGTCTGTCCCGGGCGACGATGTCGACGATTCGGCAGAACCTCTTCTGGGCTTTCGTCTACAACGTGCTGCTGATTCCGGTCGCAGCGGGGGTCCTGGCGGGTGCCGAGTGGGCGCCCGAGCCGCTGCGTCATCTGCATCCAGCGCTGGCCGCAGCGGCGATGGCGATGTCGAGCGTGACTGTCGTGGGGAACAGTCTGCGTCTCAACCGCCGAACCCTTTGATCGCGCTCCGGCGAGAGCATGGCAGAATCGGGCATCGGTTCGGCCAGAGCCCGCGTCGCGAGTTCCCTGCGATCCCCTTTCCCTTTGCTTCGTTCCAGAGAAAGATCGTTTCGATGTTGACCGTCTACAACACCCAGAGCCGCAGCAAGGAGCCGTTCCGGCCCGTCGATCCGGTCGGTCGCAAGGTCGGAATGTACTACTGCGGGCCGACCGTCTACGACAGCCTGCATCTAGGGCATGGTCGAGCGGCCATCGTGCCCGACACCATGCGTCGCTATCTCGAATATCGGGGATATGAGGTTCGTTACGTCACCAACTTCACCGATGTCGACGACAACATCATCAAACGGGCGATTCGCGAGAACCGCGATTGGCGGGAGGTCACGTGGGTCTACATGGAGGAGTATGGGCGCGTGACGTCGGCGCTCGGCAACCGCCCCGCTGACGTGCATCCGCGAGCCACCGATCACATCGAGGAGATGGTGGCCCTGGGCATGCGACTGATCGAGAGCGGCAACGCGTACGCCGCCGCAGATGGCGATGTCTACTTCGATGTCTCCTCGTTCGAGGGCTACGGGGCCCTGTCGGGCCGAGATCTCGATCAGCAGCGCACCGATGCGGCGGGTCGGCTGGGGGAGGAACAGCTGGCGGTCAAGCGCAATCCCGGTGACTTCATTCTGTGGAAGCTCAACAAGAACGACCCGCAGGAGTTCCTGGATCATCCAGAGCAGGTTCCCGGCTGGGAGTCCCCCTGGGGTGTCGGCCGCCCGGGCTGGCACCTCGAGTGCTCGGCGCTCTCCGAGCACTATCTCGGCATGCCCTTCGACATCCACGGGGGAGGGGCGGATCTGCTGTTCCCTCACCACGAGAACGAGCGGGCGCAGAATTGTTGCGGTTGGGCCGAGACGCTCGCCGGGGAGCCGCCGGTCCGCTACTGGCTGCACAACGGCTTCATCACGGTCAAGGCGAAGAGTCAGGAAGAGCTCGACAGCGAGTATGCCGAGGGTGAGACGGTGAAGATGTCGAAGTCGCTCGGCAACGTGAAGTGGATTCGCGAGATGGTGTGGCCCGAGGGGCCCTACGACCCCCTGGCGGTGCGCATGCTGCTGCTGGCGAGCCACTACCGCTCGCCGATCCAGTTCTCGGGAGAGCTCCTCGATCAGTCGACCGCGCGGCTCGATCGGCTCTACGCAACGGTCGACGAGCTTCGCGAGGTCGCCTGCGCCGAGGGCATCTTCGCCGCTCCGGCCACGGAAGGGGAGGCCTTCGATGTCGCGCAGCGCGCGATCGAAGGCTTCGAGCACGGGATGGATGACGACTTCAACACACCCGAGGCGCTGGCGGCGGTGGCGGAACTGTCGTCATGGGCGAACAAGAATCTACTCGAGGGCGGCCGCGCGCTGGTCGACGAGTCGGCGGTACCTGCGCAGTCGCTCGTCGTCGGCACTCTGGTGCGACTGCTCCACACCCTCGGCTTCCCGGCGGAGAGGAGTGCCGGCGGGCCTGCGGCGGGAGGGGAGAGCGAGTCCGAGCTGCTCCAACTGCTCGGAGAGGTTCGCCGCGAGGCTCGCTCGTTCAAGCAGTTCGCGCTCAGCGACCGGATTCGGGATCGCCTGGACGAGCTGGGCTTCGAGCTACGGGACCTGGCCGGGGGCGATTTCGAGATTCGCCGTCGCTAGAGTCCCGTGGGAAGCAACGGACGCTCGAAGAGCCGAGCGCTTCCCTTGTGACTCCCGGCTGGACCTTCAGCGCCGCTGTGCGACCGCATAGCGCTCGACCCCGTGCGCGGTGCCGGGTGAGCCCGAGGCCAGAAGGAGGCTCTCGTCCTTTGAAGGGTGTTGTCAGTGCTGCGGCGTTTCACGCGGGCAGCGACCTAGCCCGAGGCAACGAAGCGGGCGAGGAGAAAGAGAACGGAGCCGACGTACAGGGTGCCGAAGAGGCTCTTGTTGGAACGAGCAAGCCACGCGGGCAGGTAGATATCGAAGTTGGGGCGCCGGTCCGTGGTGTATCGAGCCGCCACGTTGGTCAACGGGCAGGTCATTCGGTTGAGTGCGAGAACGAGCACCTCGATTCCGACAATCGCCACGAACAGTGCGGCGAGACGAAACTCGGACAGGGCCGTGAAGATGGGAATCGCCAGAATACATGCGACGAAGAATGCCCAGATCGCGGTGTGGGTCAGCTTGACGAACTGCAAGGCTTTCATGCTCGCTCGACTCTACCGCCCCGGGGCCGGGCGCTTCCTCGTCTGACCGGGGCGAGCCGGAGGGGGCGAGGAGTCATTCGGGAACTGGAGACCTGCGGTCACGACAGCATCAGCGCCAGTGGATCTCCGCAATCGCGATTCCAGACTCGCCGGCGACAGAATAGAGCAGGTACGAGTGGTCCCCTGCTGCAAAGAGCGCGGGATCCCTCAGCTGACGGACCGGTTCCATCACGAACCCGCGCACAGATGGCTCATGGGCTCGATTCGCGCCCTCCCAATCGAGCTCGGGCTCCAGCGCAACGACCGGCTCTGTGGCCGACCACGTCATCCAGTCGCGACCGAGCTCGATCTCGGAGAACAGGATGCGCTCGGGGTTGTCACCCACGACCGTGTACAGCACGGACAGCTTTCCGTCCCGGACCGCGACCGCGGAATGGCGCATGTCGGAAGAGAATAGGGTCGGCCCCTCGACGAAGTTGCTCAGCCCATCCGCCGAGCGGTAGAAGACGCCTGGCATGCCGAGCGCGTAGTACTGATCAGCCCACTGGAAGACACGAAAGTAGGAGTTCCCCAGGGGCTCCGCCTGCGCCTCGAAGCCCAGACCGTCTTTAGAGATAGCGACGAGAGTGACCTGCTTGTAGCTGTCGGGATCGGACTTCGGGCCGGAGATATAGACGGGGCAATGAAAGTACATCCTGATCCGCCGAGACTCGGGATCGACGTGGACGTCGGGTGACGCCACGTGGCGATAGTCCGCCCAGGACGTTTCGGTGATGTCATTGCAGATCGTGCTCTCGAGGCGCAGGGTTCCCGGTGCGTAGACCTTCCATGGTCCCTTCAGGTCCTCGGCATAGGCCATCCGGATGTACGTGCCAGCATGATGCGCGAAGTACAGGTAGTACTGACCGAGTGCACCCTCGACCCATGGAGGCACCCGTATCAGTGACGGCCCGTTGATGTTTGCTCCATCCTCGCCTACCAAAAGGTCCGGGGTGATGACGGGATTTTCCGCAAAGCGCTCGATCCTCGGAGCAGACTGCCCCAGGGCGAGCGACGACGTCAGCAAGAGGAGGGAGATCGGGGAGGCGAGTCGGTTACGCAAGGGGTCTTTCTCCTGGGGCGGGTACGGTGGGGGATGTTGCTCGAGCCACGGTCATCGAACTGCCGAGTCGAAGCGCCCGGCCAGCGGGTGCTGGTTGGTTGTCATGAGTCGTACGCACTCTTGAGCGCCGCGATGTCGATCTTCCCCATCTTCAGGAGCTCATCGGTCACTCTCTTCGCACGGGCCGGGTCGTCGTCGCGCATCATCTCGTCCAAGACAGCGGGCACGATCTGCCATCGGAGACCGAAGCGGTCCGCGAGCCATCCGCAAGCCTGCTCCCTTCCTCCTCCCTCGATGAGCGCGTTCCAGTAGCGGTCTATCTCCGCCTGGTCGTCGCAGAGAACGACCATCGAGATCGCATCGTTGAACTCATGATGGGGCCCCGCGGTGATGGCTTGAAGGCGCTGGCCGAGCAGAGTGAAATCGACGACCTTGACCGATCCCGGAGGGCCGCTCGGGGAGTCGCTCAGGAGCGTGGCAACGCGATCCGCCCGTGAGTCGGGGAACACCGACGCGTAGAACCTCGCCGCCTCTTCGGCTTCGTGCGAATACCAGAGATGCGGAAACAGCTTCGGACGCTTCGTTGAACCCATCAGAGTCTCCCTTCTCGTACTCCAGTGAACGGATCAGGCGGAGCGGTCGCGACGTGGAGACGCACGGAGCGTCCCGGTGTCACGCCTTCACGGTACTGATGCGCCTCGAAGGTGTACGAGGTTCGATTCGCCCCGCCCTGGTTCGGCGGTCTGCTCATCGAGTTCGCATTCCTGCGGATCGCCCTCTGCATCCCTACGTCTCCTCAGGATCGTGGCAGACGACCTCGAGTTTGAATCCGTGAGGGTCGAGCCAATAGGTCGCGTAGCAGTGGGTCCCGTACTCCGGAAATGCACTTGGCTCGTCCAGAATCTCGGCGTCGTGCGATTCAGCCCATCGATGTGCTTCTCTGACGATCGCGCGGCTCGAGACCAGGAAGGCGAGGTGGTGGAGGCCCGTGCAGTAGCGCGAGTAGCGACCGGGCTCGCGGGTCTGGTAGAAGAACAGCTGCGAGCCCTTGGCCCCATCCGGCCCGTAGTTGAGTGTCGGGCTCGTCTGGAACCAGGGTTTCAGCCCGAGGACGGGCATGAGCTCATCGTAGTACCGCTTGGCGGCAGCGAGATCCGGGACACCAATCCCGATGTGATCGACAAATCCAGTTCTGGTCAACGCTCACCTTCCTTCGCCGGCGAACCCTGGGTGCTGAGATTGAAAGGGTCGGTCCCCTGCGTAGCTCCCTGATTCCGAGACCCATGCAGGGCAGCTCGCGAAAGCTACTCGATCTTCTGCGCGGACAAGACGTTGGCCCTGATGCCAGAGATTCGTCCATCTCGGAGCGTGTAGAACACGTTGAGGTGAAGCTCCCAACGTTCACCCTTGTGAGCGGGGCCGATGATGGGAACTTCCGCGTCCTGCAGCACGAAGAACGTTTCGATGGCATCGATGGCAATGCCCGACTCATCAGCGACGATCTGGTCTACCTGGAAGTGAAAGTCCACCAGAGACTTCATCGACCTCTCGAATTCCAGGAGTCCGGCCAGATCCAGCGTCTCTTCACCCATCTCGATCGAGAAGTCCTGATGGTAGAAGCGTGTCGTCAGTGCTTCCGTGTCAACGCTCTCGAGCGCGTCGAGATACTCACGAAAGTTCTCCTTGGTCAGGGACCGGGCAGGTTTGTCGTGGGTCTTCATGATCTTCCTCGGCTCATGAGATCGGCCACCGGCCGAGCATGAGCGGTAGCTGCATGTGGCCTGGCCGCTCGATTCTGTGGTCGGACGGTGGCGAGCCGGCTATCGAGGCTCGGCCTTGAGCTCGGCGATCAGGGAGTGGAGTGTCTCCGAGGTTCTCGATCTCGTGCGTCCAATGGCCCTGCTTCACCTATGGTGCCGTTTGTCAGCAGTGGCTCTACCGATGTCAGCCTGGACCGAAGGCGAAGGGCGATTGCGCCGAGCTCCCGCCCGGGAGGCTAGGCATCCTTGTTCTTGTCGTCCCAGAGCATCGGCTCCCAGAGCTCGATCTTGTTTCCCTCCGGATCCATGATCCAGGCGAACTTCCCATTCTCGTGCGACTCGGGTCCCTTCACGATCTCCACACCCTCTGCGCGCAGCTGCGCCAGCAACTCGGCGAGGCTGTCGACGCGGTAGTTGATCATGAAGGAGGAATCGCTGGGACTGAACCACTGGCTGTCCCTGGCAGCGAGATGCCACACCGTGAGCCCCTGGTCCTCGGCCTTGTCCTCCGGCCATTTGAGAA
This sequence comes from uncultured Acidobacteriota bacterium, assembly GCA_963851415.1. Classification (GTDB taxonomy): domain Bacteria; phylum Acidobacteriota; class Thermoanaerobaculia; order Multivoradales; family Multivoraceae; genus CAWKPF01. Next base: position 2,403,856 of record CAWKPF010000003.1, on the reverse strand, counting down.
CAGCGCCGCCGAAGTCCTCGAGCGGCATGCCCAGGTGCCGTTGGTACCAGGATGCCAAAGCCGCACTATCGTCCTTGCTCTTGAAGAAGACGCCGCCAATTCCGGTCACCTTCGCCATCGTTGTCTCCAATTCGTCATGAGGCCCGACGGCCTCGCTGTTGAGTGGCGCGGCCCGCTGTTGGCACCGCGACCACAGCGACTGTCGACGCCCGAGGCTAGCAGGCCACGAACGCGCGGCTGTCGCCCCGTCGCCCCGCCTGTCAGACGGCGCTGTCCTCTCGATGGGACTGAAGCGCCGCGTATGAGGAACTACGACACCTGGGAGAACGCAGCGATTTCTTCGACGTACGCCGAATCGAACTGCAGCGCCCGGGCCAACTGCGACAGCCGGGTCGCGTATGCGGGATTCGCGCCGGCCAGGCCCAGGTCGCGCGGCAGGTTGTAGCAGTACGCCTCGATCGCTTCGTTGGTGTCCAAAAGCTTCACCCGTACGCGCTCTCGGACGTACTGGCGAACACTCGGTTCCGAGTAGAGCGCGCGAGCCTCCCGGTCGGCGAGCTCCATCACGATTCCATAGGCGCGACACGAAGCGGATCGCAGCAGGGTTGCTCGCTCGCCGATGTGGATGCGGTAGTCGGGAAGCACTGCCGGTCCGATCATCTCTGGGTGAAGACCCTTCTCGGTGAGAAGAGACCGATCCATGAACAAGCCGTAGAAGAAGATCCTGCTCATCGGTTGGGAGCTGTCTGCTCGATCCTCGAGGGCCGCGGTTCTCATGCGCGAGTGCCGGCGATCTCCGAGGACTCTCGCTCGCTCATGTCAGCACTCCGAGAATCGCGAAGAGACCCGCGGCCATCAGCATCGGTGCGCCCCGATGGCGACCGCGCCAGGCGATGCCGATCGCGATCCCGAGGGTGAGCCATGCCGCCCCGACGGCAAGAATCAAGCCTTGGGGTGTGCCCGGCCACAGGATCACGGCGGCAAAGACGGCCATGAAGTAGCTTGTCATATGCCAGGCCCAGCGCACGACCTTCCGGATATGAGCGTTTTGCATGAGCGGGACATCGAGCGCCAGCAGCGGACCGACCACGTTCTTCTCGCCCCTGGCGCTGTGGTAGAGCGCGGTCACGACCATCATCGCCGCGGAGAGAATGAGCCAGATCATCGCGCGCCGTCCACCGGCTCGCGGTCGAGGCGGAACAAGTCGTCGAGGTCGATCACTTCACATCACCTCCGAGCTGGCGCTCAACGAAAAAGGGGATCAAGAGCAGTGACGCCCGATGAACGCACCGACTCGTTGGATTGCATCCCGAGCCTCCGGGACGTCGGGAAAGAACTGCCAGACGTGAATCAATCCCTCTTCGACTTCCAGGGTCACGTCCACGCCCGCAGCTCGGGCCTTCTCGGCGAAACGCGTGCTGTCCGACAGCAGGATCTCCCGGGTACCGACCTGGAGGAGCAGCGGCGGCAGGCCTGCCGGATCCCCGTGCAACGGAGCCGCGAACGGATTGCGCAGATCCGCGGCGGCGTAGTGGCGGCCGGTGGACCGCAGACCTTCCGAAGTGAGCATGGGGTCGTCGGCCGCACCGGGCTCGGCAGTCGGCCCACGACCTTCGAGGTCTGTCCACGGAGACAGCCCCACGGCGCAGGCGGGTAGCGGGTCACCGGCCGCCTTCGCTGCCAGCAGCGTGGCCAGGGTCAAACCCCCGCCGGCAGAGTCGCCGGCGATGGCCATGCATTCTGGAGCATGACCCTCGGAGAGCAGCCAGCGCCAAGAGGCCGTGGCGTCCTCGAAGGCAGCGGGAAACGGGTGCTCGGGTGCGAGCCGGTAGTCCGGCAGCAGCACTCGAGCCCGTGCCGCCCGCGCGATCCGTCCGGCGAGTCCGCGGTGGGTGCTTCGTGAGCCCATCACGTAGCCACCTCCGTGGAGATAGAGCACGACGCGATCCGGCTCGCTCTCGTCGACCGATATCCAGTCCGCGGGGACGCCGCCGGCATCGATCTCGGAGGCGTGCACATCGGCCTCCGCCGGGAACATCTCCGCCGAGGCTTCCATTACGGCGCGCTGCTCGTCGATCGACAGCTCCTCGAGGGCCAGGCCCCCACTCATCATGGCGACGACCTGCTCATGCTCGGCGCTAGGCACTGGGGTCCCCTTTTTGCGGTCGGATGACGGCGCGAGGTCTGGAATTGCGACGTTCGCCGGTCCGAGTGGCAATGACGTCCATGCGATTATGTTCCGGTCAGGTAGCGAGTGCACTGATGGTGATGTAGTAGCCATCCGGATCTCGGAGTGAGAACTCCTTGGTCTGAGTGTTCGGGTTCAGGTGCGGCTCCTCTTCGAGACGAGCTACGAGCTCGCGCGCCCTTTCGAGGGCGAGATCGAAATCATCGACACGGAAGAAGAGGAGGAGGCCGTTTCCGCGTACTCCGTGCTCGGGGCTCATCAACGGAGGGTGATCATGAGCGCCCCACTCGTGAAGGCAGAGCAGGACCGTTCCATCTGAGTCGACGATCTGTCCGAAGTAGTCGTGGGCAGGAGGCGCCGCCGAGAGACCGAGAAGAGCCTGGTACCACTCCTGGCTTCGAGGTACGTCCCCTACCCCTATGATCGTCCACGTGCGCTTCAATGTCTCGGCTCCGTGGCCGAACGGCTGGAATTCAGCGGCCCGGGCGCTCTCGAAGCGACCGGTCGGGTCCGCTGCAATGATCTGTCAGACGGCAAGTGGGCCCGCCATCAGCGATCTGTGCCTGGACCTACGCGGTGCTCGCCTTCCGCCGGTAGGCCTCGCATCGCCGCGATCAGCAAAGTATCACCTCTCTTGACGAGTAACCATGTTCCGCGGGCCAGTCGAGTCTCGAGCTCGTCTCTCGTTTCTTCTCCAAAGGTCCTCGATTGAACGTTCGCGAGTTGAACCCCTGGCGCGATCTCTCTCAGTGAAAGCACCTCGAATTCCCCGTGCCGGGCGGCATCGATTCGGGCGAAATAGTCGCCCCACCAATCGCCGATAGCGTCTCGGCCGTCGATTCGCGGCAGGCTCCCCATGATCAGATCAGCGTCCTCGGTGAAGAAAGTGGCAAGAGCATCTCCGTCGTGTGTGTTCCAAATCGCCGTGTAGGCCTCGAGCAAGGAAGCGAACTCCGACTCCAGTTCTCCCGCACGGGAGATTGCAGGAGTGGCGACAAGCAACAAGAGCAAGAGTCCGACAGTGCCTCTATGGTTCATCTAGATCCTCCTTGCCTCCTGACAGGTTCTCGTCCTCTGGAGCGCCCTTGTTTCGGTTGTGCCGATCGCCCAGCGGACTCAATCATTCTTCTCTCGAGCCGGTACGACGCTCTTTTCGACCCGCGGGCGGCATATCCCGTGACTCCTCGTCGGTCGACCGCATTCGCTCTGCCTAGGTGTTACGTCTCAGAACGTTGTTCAGTCGGCAGCTCGTAGTCGCTGCCACGGGGTGTTCCCTCCGAGACCGTGGTGAGGTCTTTGGAGATTGTAGTAGCGGATCCAGGTAGGGAGAGCACCGGTTCGCCGTTTCGAGCTGGAGTAGGCCTTCGCATACGCCCACTTGCGTGCCATCGTCTGAATGAAACGCTCGACCTTGCCGTTGGTCTTCGGCGTGTACGGTCGCGTGTAGAGATGTCGAATGCCGAGCTCGCGGCACGCGTCGTTGAAGAGATGAGATCGGTAGCCGGAGCCTCGGTCGGTGAGCACCCGCTCGATGCGAATACCCTGCTCGGCGTACCACGCCACACAGCGGCGTAAGAAGCCGGTCACGGACTCCTTCTTCTCGTCCGGCAAGACTTCGGCGAAGGCGAGGCGAGTATGGTCGTCCACGGCCGCGTGAGCGTGCTCCCAGCCGGCTCCCTCCACCCGCTGAGAGCGATCTCCGTGGATCCGATGGCCCGGACCCTTCGTGATCCGGGCGAGTTTCTTGGTGTCCAGGTGCAGCAGCTCGCCGGGACGCTCCCGCTCGTAGCGCCGCACCGGTTCTTTCGGCTCGAGGCTCGCCAGGCGGCCCAGGCCTTGCTGGCGCAAGATCCGAGACACCGTCGAACGAGGCACTCCCGCCTGCTGGGCGATCTCCCAGGCCACCAGGCCTCGCCGCCGCAGGCGGAGAATCCGCTTCACTTTCCTCGGTGCCGTCCTACTCGGACTTCGATGCGGTCGAGAGCTGCGGTCGCGAAGACCCTCGACGCCTTCCTCCCGATAGCGGCGGATCCACCGATACGCCGTACGCTCGCTCACGCCGAGGGAGGCCGCGGCCTCCCTCACCTGCTCTCCTCTCTCCAGTACCCGCTGAATCAGCAGCTCTCTGCCGTGAACCGTCAGTCGAGCGTTACCATGGAGCCTCATTCGGGTCTCTCCTCTGAGTCATTGGTCTTAGCAACCTCATGATCTCAGAGGAACCCGAATGAACCTGAACAACCTACTGAGCTTTCACACCTAGGGGAGCCTTGCGTATTAAATCTAGTCGATCGTCTGCACAACAGCGCCGCAGCGAAGCCGTTCTCCTTGCGCGATCGTGGCTCCACGGCAGGGCCCGGCGTTCGGTCACGACGACCAGGAGAACGTCTTCTGACCCTTGGTGTAGCGGTAGATGTCGCCGGCGTCGAAGAGCAGACTGATCCCTATGGTCAGGGCGACGTAGTAGCCCCACACCTGTAGTGGGATCGAGTGGTCGACTGTGAGTAGCCGATGTACGAGCCAAGGCAGTAGCGCGAGCCACGGCAGATGACACAAACCGATGAGCCGCGAGAACGGCGCCCTCTTGTGAATCTGACCAGCGATCACGAGTGTGAGCACTACCGTCGCGAGGATCACCTTGCCTTCGATCGTACCTATGAATGCCATGCCACCCACGATCTGAGTGACGTTCAGGGCAGCACCCCAGATGTTGACAGCGCGGCTCGCGCGGCCGATGTCTCGGATCATCCGAAGTGCGTCGAGTACTAAGTGCAATCTCGCACCTCACCTGCCGCCCAACGGAGCCAAGCTCGGAGGCGAGGAGCCATGAAGGCGGAAGCCGAACGGTTCCTCGTCCTTGGGAGCGCCTTGTCAGGCGAGCTATTCATCGACGGGCCCCAGCAGTTGTCGCCAAGAGACGAGCCAGGCTCCGTCTTGGCGAATCAGGCCCCAGATGGCACTCGACTTCCGAATCGGGTTGCGATCCATGTCGTGAACCTGAAGTCGCACACTGACGACGGCTTGGTCCCGAACTACGGCAAGCTCCTCGACGGCGATGATCTCGCTGTAGTACGGCACGCCTTCGCTCGGAAACTCCTCAATTGACTGAAGAAGAAATTTGCGGCCGTTGGGCTGGATGTGAACGAAGGGAAAGAAGAGGGTCTTGCCGATCTCTCCAGGGTCCCTGGTCATGAGGGCCCGCATGTGTGAGTGGGCCGCCTCCGTCGGCGTACCGGGCGCGATGAGAGGCTCCTGCGGTCCCGCCACAGCCGTGCCGGCGTAGGCCAGAATCGAGACCGCGAGTATTGACAGGTACGTTCCGGTTCTGTGCATGGCTTGCTCGCCTAACGGAACCAGGATGAGCGGCAGCCAGGTGTCGCTGTCCGCTCGATCCCGTGGTCCGCCGGCGCCTCCACTACGCCGTTTCCACAAGTGGCTCCAGGCTTGCAATCTCCTTCGAAGCTTCACTTCTCATGGCGTGCCATAGGTCCCAATCGGCCTGCAGACCGAGCCAGAAATCGGCAGGAAGACCGAGCACACGAGCCAGGCGCAAAGCCGTATCGGGCGTAACGCCTCGCTTCCCACGTATGATCTCGTTGAGCCGAGGAAAGGAGACGTCTAGCCTCTTTGCGAAGGCGGACTGCGAGATGCCGAGTGGCTTCAAGAACTCCTCCAGAAGCATCTCTCCCGGGTGAGTTGGAGGGCGCTCTCGGGGGAGGCGACGCTCCACCAGGGCATTCCTGCCGCGCTTCGCCTTCCTAGTGGTAGTCCGTGACTTCGACTTCGCAGGCATGGCCGGCCTCCCAGATGAAACAGATGCGGTACTGATCGTTGATTCGAGTGCTGTGCTGACCCTCGCGATCGCCTTTCAGCTTTTCGAGCCGATGCCAGGAGGTACCGAGAGCTCATTCAGCTCGCCGACTCGGTTGAGTTGGTCCAGCTTTCGACCGGCGACTCGCCATAGCTTTCGTGGACACGTCCGGAGGGCTGCCTTCGACGACCGACCGTCAAAGATGTCTTCAGTGCCACGATCGGCGAAGGATCTATCACGGGTCACATTATAACGCATACCGTGATACGCCGGCTAGCGGCCGAAATTCGGCCGCGAGGGAGCTCGCGAAGCGAGCTTGGTCCGCTGCAATGATCTGTCCGGTCGCTGCACCTCCTCATCCCGGTACCAACGCCAGGCACGCACCCACCGGGTCCTGAACAACGGCAGATACGTAGGTCCCATCTGCTTCTAGTGTCGCTTTGATGATCTCACCCCCGCCCTCTCGCACACGACGAAGACTTTCGGGGAGATCGCCAACGGGCAGGTACATCAGCCAGACCGGCGGCAGGCCCAGGTTCGCGCCGCGTGCATGACCGACTCTCGCCGCCGAGTGCCCACCAGCACCGAGCATGCTGAAGTCGATGTAGGCCTCGTTCCCGTCCTCCATCTCGATGCTCTGCACCGACCAGCCCACGACCTGTCGATAGAAGTCACGGGTTGCCAGAGCGTCAGGGACCGTCAGGCTGAGCCAGGAAATGCGACCCGCACGCTCCGCGGCGTCGCGCGACGCGCCGCCCTCATCCGGCGGCATGGACTCGGCATGAGACGACTGGGATGACCCCGAACGCCGCCCCATTGGGATCCAGGAGAACAGCCCACTGACTCTCTCCGCCGTCGTCGCTGGAATGCATCAGGTCCTGCCCGCCCAGCTCGAGCGCACGCGCGGCACTGGTTGCGACATCGGCGACCTGAATGTGCGGCATCCATTGCAGCGGTAGCTTCTCGTACTCTGGAATGCGCGCGCCCAGGCCGATGATCGGCATTCCTCGGTTGTTCAACAGGTCATCCCGCCAAAGTGGATTCTCACCCGTGGTCAGGACACGTGAGTAGAAGCTCTGTTCGCGATCGTGTTCTGGGACGGCGATGTCGGCGCTGAGGATCCCGCCGACGCCTGGGACAGAAGGGTTACTCATGGTTCGGGTCCTGGTTGTTGCGCGTTGATCGCCGCGCGGGTCTCTCGGGTGTTCCATCTACATCGGCTGCCACTGGCTGCGACCTCGTCGGCCGAACGGACCTGAGCTCAAAGGCGGGAACGGCGAGGCGCGGCGCGCCGACCTGTTTCCGTCTTCTGGTGCGGTTTGCTGGGCGGCACCATGTCAGACTGAGTCCAGTGCAGGACCAACGATCCCCCCACTGCCAGCTGAGACCAGAGCTCGCTCACCTGGGTGAGCCGATTGCAGATTCGCCGAACTGCCTCCTCCGACAACTCGGCCTTCTCCGCTTCCGACAGAGTTGCGTGAAGCCTGTGAGCATGGGCCGATCCTGTCCCGCTTCGGCGGGAGTGTCCGAGTACCGCTGCGCGCGTATGCCACTCGTCGAGGCAAATGGCCACCGCCTTCTCCGAGAACTCTGAGTCGCAGCGGCCTTCGTGAGCAAGTCGTTCACCTCGTCTTTTGAGTCGACGCTGCTTTCGGGTTCTCTCTCGCGACTTGTTCGGCGACGCTGGAAGGCGGAACGTGCCGGCATCACCCCCCGCGGCAAGTTGCCCGAAAACACCTAGCGAAAGACCCAGTTCATCTTCGACGACAAAGTGCACGAGGTCGTGGGGCAGATGATCGTCATAGCCTGGGGCCGGACTCATTTCGAGGGTCCCAAGGCGAGTTCCGCGCGCTTCTATGGAGTAGCGACGATCGCCGGTACGAGTGACTATGACTTCCATGCGATTCTCTACGTTGGCACCAGTGCCGCCCAACGGACCAAGGATAACCGGCGGGAACCGGAAGGAGCGAAGCGACTACGGGGTTTCGTCCGGTTCAGCCGTTTGTTGTGCCGGCCGGTTCGCGGCATCCTCCGGGCCACTCAAACGTCTGAGAGACGCCCGGAAGACGCCTCGATTCCCGGAAGGCGGTCGGCGGTGTCCATCGTCTACAGCTTCGCGACGGTGTATCCTGCACGCCTGTGATGCCGGCCACGCAGTCTGCGAACGGCGAACCGGCGCGGCTGCTGTCGGCCTTCTATGGGCTGGACAACGGCCTGGGGGTCGGGGCGAATCGCATCTGCCAGGGTGCATCCGGTCGAGACGGCATGCCGATCGTGCTGTCTCATACGGTAGATCCACAAACGCTCCAGCCTGAGGACTTCCGGGTTTTCACACGGTCCGGGGCTGAAGGGACGCCCTTGTGCGCAACCCTCGCGCCAGCCAGCGACGCAGGTGAGCTCAGGACCGTGCTTCTCATAGGTGAGTTCGGCGAAGCCGACACCGACCCGCCCGTTACGGTGCTCGTTGTCGACGACCTGCTCTCGGACGGAGCGATGGGCGGTCCGGTGAATTTTCGTGGCACGGAGACGCACGTCATTCCGCTCGACGCCGGGCCCACCCTCGTGCTGGCGGAGGTCGTCCCCGAGGACGAATGGTCCAGGCAGGGCCGGGGTTCCGCCTGCCCGGCAGGCACGGAACAGGTGGTCCGGGCGACCTGGGCCGGCGGCGTGCGCCTGCCGAACGGCGACGAGGCCGGCGACGCCGAGCGCACACTGTATCGGGTGACCGTGGAGCGTCCGGACGGCTCGCGCGACGAGATCGCCCCGGCGGCGCTCGCGGATCTCGGCGACCGTGACAACAACCACCGACTGTGCCTCGGAACGACCGACCCGGCCGTTCAGGTCGCCTTCCCGGCCGGCCATCTAGTCGACCCGAATCGGGACCTGAATCCCGACACGCGCGTCGCCGTCACCAGCGCCGTCCGAGCGAGGCCGCACTGAACGCCGCATCGCGTCTCGATAAGCGGCCGATCGCGGGCGGCAGCTTCTTTGCGCAAGCAAAGAAGGGGGTGCGTAGGGAGGTTCGCTGCATGGCCTTGTCAGGCGTCAACTCGTCAATCTTCTCCTCATCAATCAAGATGAGGCTCATAGATTCCCAACAAGGGCTTGAGCGCCAACCATCACGAGTCCGAAAGTCGCGAAATTCCAGCTGAACGTGCGCAACCAGGGGATACCTAACGCATAGAGCGGTAGGAACAGAGTGCGGCCGGATGCGTAGATGAGCGCTCCCCAATAGCTCAGAGAACCGTACGAATCAGTCAGGTGAACGACAATCACGAAAACCGCGAAGATCGCAAATGTTTCTAGGTAGTTCTGTTGTGCCCGATACATTCGGGCGGCCATGCCTTCGGGCTGCAGATTCTCGTCTCTCGCGCCGACGGTATAAGAGTTGCCAACCTGAGCCTTGAAGGTAAAGGACGCGGCCGATAAGTGGATGATTCCAAGTAGACCAGAGTAGAGTAGTGCCCACAATTCTAGAGACATGATGGTAGTCCTCTGACGCCTATCGGGCCAAAAGATGAGCGGCAGCTGCTTGTAGCTGTCCGCTCGATCCTATTGCTAGACGGGGGACAGGCCCGGGGTGGGCGATCACGGTGCCTCGAGCCATTCGATTGCCGCTTGCCGGGTAGGAAAGAAGCGGAACTGATTCCCGGTGTTGGTTTCGCGGAGGAACTCCTGAAAGCGGAGTGGGAGCGCAACGGGTTCGGGAACGACGCCGGCCAGCCTGATCTGGTACTTGCCGAGACGATGAAGCAGGTCCCCGGCGACACCTGTGCTCAGATCCCAGAACTCCTCGCGGATCGCGTTCTCGCCCAGAAGCAGCGATTGCGAGCCGCTCTCTATGCAAGCCGTCGCGATCTCGGCTGGATCCAGCCGACCCGTCGAAGCTACTTCATAGACCACCATGGACCCTCTCCGTCGTCTAAATGACCAAGGACGAGCGGCAGCGGCCCGGCTCCGATCTGCTCATACAACCGCACCGAATAGGGCGCCGATGGCGGCTGTCGCAGCCATGGCCACGGCCCCCCAAAGCGTCACTCGAACCGCACCTTTCGCGATGTTCGCGCCTCCCACTCGTGCCGCAAGCCCACCCAATACTGCCAAACAAAGAAGTGACCCCCCGGCTACAGAAGGCACGATTAGCGGAAAGGGGCTGATCACTGACACGAATAACGGCAAGGCAGCTCCGGCAGCGAACATGCCTGCGGAAGCCAAAGCTGCCTGCATTGGGCGAGCGCTGTGGGTTTCAGTCAGGCCAAGTTCATCACGAGCGTGCGCCCCGAGTGCATCGTGAGCCATCAGCTGCTCGGCCACTTGATCTGCAAGGGAACTCTCGAGGCCTCTGTTCACGTAGATGGCTGCTAGTTCACTGCGCTCGAAGTCTTCATCCTGTTCAAGCTCCTGGCGCTCGCGTGCCAAGTCGGCTTTCTCGGTGTCAGCTTGAGAACTGACGGACACGTACTCGCCTGCAGCCATTGACATTGCACCCGCTACCAGTCCAGCCATTCCGGCGATCAAGACATCTCCTCGAGCGGCGCTAGCAGCCGAAACTCCAACGACAAGGCTTGCTGTCGAGACGATGCCATCGTTGGCGCCCAAAACGGCTGCCCTCAGCCAACCGATCCGCTCTGCATAGTGTCGTTCCAGCTGCCTTGGCATTGTCAGAGTCTCCCGGTCACGAAACGAACCTGGAATGAGCGGCAGCTACTTGTAGCTGCCCGCTCCATCCAGTGGTTGGGCGGGCGCGTCGACGCCTCCCTAGGAGAGGAGCCGATCGTACTCATCGTGATTGCCGATCCAGAACCAGATGGTGTCCTCGCCCTCCTCGGCGGCGAGAGCAGGGTACTGCAGACCAACGCGCGCGGACCATAAGGTTCCCAACCTTCTTGAAGTGGAGAGAAGGATGGCGTGGATTCTCCTTGAGGAGATCGAAGTTCCTGTCGGCAAGCTCTCGGACATGACGATAGACGCTGCTATCTGATCACCTCTTCAGTAAATCCCCGGAATCAACCGATAGGGTACGCGTCGCGCATAGTCGCGATAGCCCGGCAACTCGTTCTGCAGAGCCTGGTCTTCTAGCACCGTTCTAATCACCGCGATGATTAGCGCAACTGCCGCCGGAATAAGTGTCCAGGTCGAGCTCAAGCCCAGCACCATACCCGGGAGAGCCAACACATTTCCAGCATAGCCTGGATGTCGCACAATCCGATAGGGACCACTGTCGCACACCACATGCCCTCGATCCACCTGAATCCGCACCACGCTGGAGAAAAAGCGATTTTCGATCAAGGCCCACGCAGCGAAAGCGTATCCGACCGCGATCAAGAGGAAGCCGACCACTATGGTCCACAATGGAAACCGGGGGGACCAGCCAAAGCGATGATCCAGCCCGGCCACAATGACGAGTGGAAAACTCACGCTCAGCGCCATGAGGGGGGCAAGCACTTTGTCCCAGCCTTTTGCACCTTGGACCTTCTCCATATTCTGTCTTTCGGCTGTTATTCCGGGATGCCGCCGTTCCGCCCACATGCGCCCACCAATACCAGTGGCCACGATAAGCATGGAATATAGCCATGCTTGCCACCAGCCGAGGTCGCCACCGCAGAGAAATAGGATCAGCGGGACTAGGAGATACACCACGACTAGTCTGAGCCAATGGCGAGGGGATGCTGATTGATCTGCCTTTGGATGAACCGCATTCGATGGCATGCCATTCCCTCAGGTCACATGACTCTTGTTGAGCGTCTACGGACCAAGGATAACCGGCGAGAGCCCGGCGGAGCGAAGCGAATGCGGGTTCTCGCCCGGTTCATCCGCTGGTTGGGCGAGCCCGTGCACGATCTGTCTAGCGTCGGCTGTTGTAACGCCCGCTCGGCCTGCAGCCTCACAGCCAATCGCCTTCATCCTTGCGCCGGATACGTTCCAGAGGCCTGAAGGAGCGCTGCTTGTTCAAAGCGTTGGCCGTGGAGTCTCTCCGATGGATATGGCGAAAGAGGCCCTCCAGCTCTTCGATCTCCTCGGCTGAGATGTTGTCCCACACCTCGTAGATGGAGAAGTGCGTCCAGTGATCTGCCTTCTCGCAGCGATGGGACATCAGCCGGCCCTTCATTCCTGTCTTCGCTCCACGCACGGGCCATGCCCACGTAGACGACATTCATGCTGCCATCGTCGCCTTGCTCGTAGAGCACGCATAGCCCTCGCCGACCGGCCGGCAACAGAGAAAGCTCTGCGACCGGCAGGAACTCCAGCGAGTTCTTGAAAGTGCGATGCGTACTATTCGAGATTCTGCGGTCTTGTCCGGGGCGCCTAACGGACCGAGGATGAGCGGCAGCTACTTGTAGCTGTCCGCTCGATCCGCTTGTTAGCCGGCAGAATCGTCTCCTCGCAGGCGCCTAGTGATGTAGGCAGGCCCCCGTCGTTGATGCATGACGGCAACCACTTGGACCTGATCACCAGAGGCGCGGTACAGCACGGAGTACGGGAACCGAAAGAGTGGGCGACGCCGGAGCTCGCCCCGAACAACAGGGCACGACAGCGGTGCTTCCGAGAGTTGCTGCAGGGCGCGGGCGATCTCGAGAAGGAACGCGTCGCCGAGTCCTTGGCCCTGCTCGTCGTAGTAGTCGACGGCATCAGCGAGCTCTCGGCGAGCGAGGGGATCGATGCGGACGTTCTTCAACGCCGCTCTCGAAGATCCCTCAACACCTCATCTGCGGCCTCGAGATCCACCTTGCCAGCATCTATCTGGCGGCAACGCTCTTCGGCTTCATCGAGCCACAGCTTCTCGATCTCGCGCTCATCGACGTCCGGCACTTCTTCGAGGCTCCGGATCAGGAGAGCTGCGAGCTTGGCGCGCAGCTCAGGCTTCATGTCCAGCGCTGCCTTCTCCAAGTCGGTGGGTGCGGTGCTCATCGTGAGGACATTCTATCGCCTTCGTGGCGCCGCTAACGGACCTTGGATAACCTGCGCCGACGTTGGGGCGCGAAGCGGCGAAATGTCGGTGTCAGGTTCATCTGGTTGTTAGACAGCCGTACTCTTCTTCTAGTCGATGACATCGGAGACTGCTCTTCTCGGCGCGGGCGGAATCTCCTCGAGCGGGTAGCCAATCCGGAGAAGACTCTGCGGGAATCCGGCCCTCACCAAGTTTTGGAGCCTGGGCCGCAGTGAAGCAACCTGGACGGGCTGATTGAGATAGGAGGCCTGCAGTCCGTGCTTGCAGCCGACGAGCAGGATACGTTGCAGCGCTTGGCCTACCACCAACCAGTCGCGAGGATGATCGGTTTCAGTGCTCAGGACCGCTAGCAGCGGGGAGGCTTCGGCGAGCTGACGATCCTTCGCACCGACTCCGCCGCCCATGTCGAACGTACGAACAACGATCTGGGCCACCGGCACCGCTAGGGCGGGAATGCTAAATCCATCACCCCGGCGTCGCGGATGCATCCAAGCGGCGAGCTCTCGCCGCCAACTCGGATTGGCCCACTGCGCCGCATCGCCTTCGGCGACGAGGCGTGCCGCCTGCTGTCTGGCTTCTTCGGCCACGAGCGGTACCAAGCGCCCGCCTTCTCGTTTCGCCGCTTCAACCAGTTCGTCGAGCGCAGGTGTGCTCAGTTCGCGGGGCGCAAAGCGTTTCCGGTAGGTGCGCCGAGTTTCGATGAAGTCCGGCAAGGTGAGCGTCCTCGTCGGACACGTTCGACTGCTCCGAGAAAGAAATATTTGCTATGAGGTCTGGTTCTTCAGGCTCAGACAGAAGCCGAACCTGCACATCCAAGCCGGCGCTGGCGGCGGCAATGCGCAGGTTCATGAGCGCGCAACCGCAGCTGGTGGCAAGCTCCCGGTCTTCAGGGTCGTTTGCTGGCAACGCACGTGTGCGGTCAGCGCACAGGTCGATGGCCGACTTTGACACTCGAAAGAACCATGGCTGAGTGCTGTGGCTGGATGGTGCTAGCACAGCCTGCCCGATCATCGACCGGGCCTGCTCTTTCCACTCGTTCACACTCACCGCAACCTCCTGGGATCGTAGGCTGTCTAACGGACCTGAGCTCAGAGGCGCGAACAGGAAGGAGCGAAGCGACTACCTGTTGGCGTCCTCTAGAGCGTGTTGTTGGGCGTCGAGTCGATGGCGTTCATTCTGACTGCATAGGCCTATCTGTGACGAAGGAACTCCCCATCGGTGAGGCCGATGTCCGCTGCGATCTTCCTGAGCAGTGTGGGCGAGATGTCGCGCCCCTGATGGAACGGTACCGTTGTGAACCGTCCGTCCGGGTGCCGGAACTGCTTGTGGGAGCCGCGCTGTCGCACTTCCTCGAAACCGAGCCCGCGAGAACCGCGACGACTTCGCGCGGCTTCAGAACCGGGATGTTACCCACGGTCTAGCCGACAAGAACCTGTTGGATGCCGACGAACTCGGCTTCGAGCGTGGGGTCGCCGTCCTCGAGAAGCATGTCGAGGACCTCACGTAGGTTGCTGTTCAGTTCGTCCAACGTTGCGGCCTGGGTATGTGCGCCTGGGAATCCGGGGATGTACCCCACGTAGAGCCCGGTATCCAGATCGCGCTGGACGACTGCCGTGAAGCTACGGTTTTGCTCACTCATGCGGCGATTCTACCAGTGCCGCCGCCTGAGGAGTGTTCGCCCAGACGCCCAACGCGTTGCCGATAAGCTGCGGGCGCCGCAGGCGACCGTCAGCTTCATCGGCTTGTTAGGAGGCACGTCCTGTCGCCCGCAACCCGTGGCGCTCGTCATCTTCAGTGCTCGAGCCCAATGGCGCGGTATACCGCGTCGCGCAAAGCCTTTTCGCGAGGATCGTTCTCCAGATAGAAGTCCAGCTTGTTCATCACGTAGGCATAACCCAGCCGCACGTCGGGATCGGCGAACGCGAACGATCCTCCCGCACCCGGCGAGCCGAACGCGCGCGGGCCCGAGCCGAACCCCACCGTGGGACCGGGCCGCAGGAAGCCGAGCGAGAAGTAGCTCGGCACGCCGAGCACCTCGTCCACGGGCCGCGCAACTATGGGCGGCGCGGTGATGCGAGCGAACACCTCCGGCGTGATGCCGAGTTCGGCGCCGCCTTCGGCGAAGGCGCAATAGGCTCGCGCGATCGCGCGCGCCGTACCCACTCCGTTGCCCGCGGGCACCTCGACCTCCAGGTAGCCTCGGTCGTTCGGGTCGACGCCCAGCCCCATGAACGATCTGCGAAGCAGGGAGCCCGGCCTGATCATCTTCATGGTTACCGCAATCGGGGTGTAGCGCAGCGCCAGCAGGCCGCGCCACGGGGAGAGCGGCTTGACCCTTGCGATGCGCTCGTCGGGAATCTCTCGCGGCAGCCCGATATAGAACTCGAGATCAAGCGGTGCGGCGATTTCGTCGTGAAAGAAGCACCCGAGCGTGCGGTGGGCCGGGTCGACCCGACGAATCAGCTCCTGCATGTAGAGCCCGAGCGTCATCGTGTGATAGCCATGACGCGTACCGGGCGGCCACGCCGGCCGCTGGCGCGCGAGCAGGTGCGCCACGTTGTCGAGATCGCGCAGCTTCTCGAGCGTTAGCTTCTCGTCGAGCAGCACGAGCCCTGCCTCGTGCCCGAGGAGCTGGCGCACCGTAATCTCGGCCTTGCCATTCTGCGCGAACTCGGGCCAGTAGCGCGCCACTGGGGCATCGTAGTCGAGCCAGCCGCGCGCATTCGCCACCGCCAGCGTCATCGCCGAGAGGCCCTTGGTCGTGGACATGACGACGACCATCGTGTCTTCCTTCCATGGTGCGTCACCCTCGGGCGTGCGGCGGCCGCCCCACAGATCCACGACCTTCTCTCCCTTCCAGTACGCCGCGATGGCGGCGCCGATCTCGCCGCCTTCGGCAAAGTTACGCTCGAACAGGGTGCGCACCTCTCCGAAACGCGGAGCGACCAAACCGGCGATGTGCGTTACAGCAGCCACACCCCATGCCTCCTAACGGACCAAGGATGAGCGGCAGCTACTTGTAGCTGTCCGCTCCATTCCGTTGTTAGACGCCGTCAGCGAGGGCATGCTTCTACAGGGCGCATCGTGTCTGTGACAGACCTCAGCTGATCCCACTCCTCCGGCGTGGCCGTGCCAGATAGGCCAGGCAGGATGTGGACCTCGAGGAATCGGTCGATCGCATCGATTCCGAGTCCGAACTCACAGACGACGTCAACGATGGATCGATATGCCCGGGCGACGTACTCTACGTCCTCTCGTAGCCACTCCAACTCCCGCGCTCGGCGAGCAGCCGAATTCTCACCTTCTTGAGGAGACGGATGCATCGGGGCGCTGGCGCGGAAACCTGCGATGGCGTCCGCGAACGCAGCTAGGGCGGAGGAGTTGGAGGCGACTCCCAACTCTGACACGAGGGGCTCATACAGCGGATCCTCCGACTCCACTGAGTCGTGGGCGGCGGAGAGGAACGCCTTGTACTGCAAGTAGACGGGAAAATCGGGACCAGCGAGTTCCACCTCCTGTTGAGGCGGAGCAGCTGGGATCCAGAGAGCCAGTAGCGTTGCTAGGACTGTCGACAGAGTCATGGCGTGAGGCATCTAACTGGCCCAAGCTCAAAGGCGCAGACAGGGAGCCACGAAGCGGCGACCTGTTTGCGTCCTCTTGAGCGCCTGGTTATGCGGCGACGATTGCACTACGCCGCCTCACGCAGGTTCTCGCGAATGATGCGAGGGTGGCGAGCAGTGATGCGAAGAAGGGCAAGGGCAGGACCCTCGGGGAACCTTCGTCCTTGTTCCCAGTTTCGGAGGGTGTGAACGCTGATGCCGAGCGCCTCGGCAAACCGGACTTGGGAAAGACCCACGAAGTGGCGAAGTGCGGCGACGTCTTCGCCACTCTCGAACTCCCCGCGGATGAGGCGACGACGTTGGCGCGCCGATATTGCTGACTTGAAGTCGGCCTTCGTGAGTTCCGGGATGTCGCTCATTGAGAGTCTCGCATTCGTTCTTCCAGTATTCTGAGTTCGTGGCGCGTTGCCATTCGAGCGCTGATGATCCGGATCAGGCCTTCGCCACGATCCACCCAAACGACCAGTACCACTCCACGGTCGATTGGGCCGATGGCGAAGAAGCGATCCTCCTCAACGGAGTGCTCGGCGTCGAAGATCTCGAGCTAGTCAACTCCGGACTCGAATAGCGACCTTGCCTCCTCGAAGGAGACGCCGTGCTTCTTCTGGTTGGCGACGTTCTTCGCCTCATCCCATTCGAATCGCACGACCTATTCTAAGCCAATGGCGGAGTAGGTCAATGGCTGATTTAGAGCCGGCTAACGGACGCAGGATGAGCGGCGAGAACTGGAAGGCGAAGCCGAACTGTTTTTCGTCCGCTCGATCCGCTGGTTGGGCGGCCGATCACGCTGACGCTTTCCACTTCAGGGATGGCCGCTTCTCGGATCGAGCGCACTCGCTCAGATAGAGATTGATGAGGGTCTGGTAGGGGATTCCCAGCTCCTCAGATAGTTCCTTGAAGTACTCGAGCGTGGGGCTATCGATACGAATAGTGATCTGCTTCTTGAGACGCTTGGCGTAGGGGTTACGCTTCGCCTTGGAGAAATCGTAGCTCTTCTTCATTTTGGTAGGCGCTCGCCGTATTGCCGGCCCTCCGAGCGGTCGGCCTTTCGGGCGTTGATGATGCGGATGACCTCCTCACTCTCCCGGTAGCAGTGGCAGACAACCAGAAGCTTGAGGGCCTGGCTGAGGCCGAGGAGAAGGAAGCGATCCTCGGAGTCCGAGTGCTCGGGATCGGGCATGAAGAGGCCGCTCTCATCGAAGAAGACGGTCGTCGCTTCCTCGAAAGTGACGCCATGCTTGGCGACGTTGGCCTTGGCCTTCTTCGGATCCCGATCGAATCGGAGATCGCTCACCTACATAGTGTAACTACAATGTAGTGCCACCGCAAGGCCGCCCAACGGACCCAAGCTGAGCGGCGAGGAACCGAAGACGCAAGCCGAGGTTTCTCGCCCGCCTCCAGCGTTTGGTTATGCGGGCCGGCCGTTCTCATACGAATCTCTCCACTGGATCAGCATTGGAACCAAGAATCGGAAGCGACTCGGCGCCTGGTCAGTGAGGGCGTAGAGAGCGTTGACTAGAGTGTACGATTGCTCGGTATCGACGCCGAGCTTGGCGAGCGTAGACGTCGTTCTCTGCGCGTGATGGTCTCGAAGCGCGGGCGCAGGCCATTCGCCGCTGTGCTTCCAATGGTTGGCGCAAGCATTCACGAGTGACGCAATCGTGGCGCCAGAGCTGTGCTTCGGGCCAGCCTCGAGTGCCACGCTCTTCTTCTTCACTTGACGGGCGCTGATCGCTCCGATGTTCGTCTGACAGGCTACAAATCCGAAGCCCGTTGTGTAGTTGATCCGGTCGTAGACTCCAAAGGAGTCGGGGTCCGGGCTCTTGCTGGCCTCTTCGTCCAGAAGGTCCAGATGCTCATCAACCAAGGCAGTGGCATGCCTGAGGAAGGTGAGGTCGTAGTCAGCGAGTGCCATCGCTAGCAGGCTTCCTCGGTGTAGGCCGCATAACGGACCAAGGATGAGCGGCAGCTACTTGTAGCTGTCCGCTCGATCCGCTGGTTATGCGGCCTTCGAGGAGATGATGCGGCCGACTTCTTCGGGGCTCTTCCCGAGTGCGACGATCGAGCGGACCATCAGGTCGAGGGTCACAGATGGGTCTGCCCGTTCCATCTTGGCGACTCGCGTGAACCGCCCCGGGTTTTCCGGAGACTCGATTCCTTGGGAGAATCGGAGTCATGGGAAGACGAAGCAAGTACTCGCCGGAGGTCAGGGAGCGTGCCGTGCGCCTGGTCCAGGAGCAGGAGACGCAGCACGGCTCACAGTGGGCAGCGATGCAGTCGATCGCCCCGAAGATTGGCTGCACAGCGGAAACCCTCAGGAAGTGGGTTCGGCAGGCTGAGCGTGATGCGGGTCGCCGGGCCGGTCTGACGACGACCGAGCGCGAAGAGCTCAAGGAGCTCCAGCGTGAGAACCGTGAGCTGAAGCGGGCGAACGAAATTCTACGCAAGGCCTCGGCATATTTCGCCCAGGCGGAGCTCGACCGCCGAGGGAAGTGGTGATGGCGTTTGTCGATGAGCACCGAGGGTGCTACGGGGTCGAGCCGATCTGCCGCCTGGTGCCGATCGCCCCGTCGACGTACTACGAGCACAAGGCTCGAGAACGAGACCCGAGCCGCCGCCCGGCCCGGGTGAAGTGCGACGAGCTCCTCACCGAGGAGATCGAGCGCGTACACCGAGAGAACTTCGAGGTGTATGGCGTGCGCAAGGTGTGGCGCCACCTGAAGCGAGAAGGGACCGAGGTCGCTCGGTGCACGGTGGCTCGCCTTATGCGTCGCCAGGGGCTGCGAGGCGCGGTCCGGGGTCGACGCTTCAAGACCACGGTGCCGGACGAGGCCGCAAGGCGTCCGCTCGATCTGGTAGATCGGGACTTCGGTGCGAGCCGCCCGAACCAGCTGTGGCTGTCGGACCTGACGTACGTAGCGACGTGGCGAGGCTTCGCCTACGTGGCCTTCGTGATCGACGCGTACGCCCGGAGCATCGTGGGGTGGCGGGTGTCGTCCTCGCTGCGCACGGACCTGGCTCTGGATGCGCTGGAGCAGGCCCTGTACGACCGTGGCGAGGCACCGGAGGGTCGCCTGGTCCATCACTCGGACCGGGGCGTGCAGTACCTCTCGATTCGCTACACGGAGCGCCTCGCGGAGGCCGGGATCGAGCCCTCGGTGGGAAGCCGAGGTGACTCGTATGACTGCGAAGATCCTGCTGCCAGAAGTGGAACGCTTCTGGGGTCGTTGTTTCGGGTGGCCTGACCCATGTTATGACCGACTTCGTGTCCTTGCGTTGACGTGTCGGCCACCCGAGCAACGGCATCGCGCCTCTCCGGCCGGGCGAGCAGTGACCTAATAGGAGCCTGACCCACCAGGTCCCATCGCAGTCCTGTCCTTCTCGCCCGACCTTCGAGGCTGGCTGGACTATCGACCATTGAAGGGACCAACAATCCAATGCCAAGCATTGCACTCGAGCGCTCGGATGTCATCGTCGGCGTCGACACCCACAAGGACGAGCACGTAGCCGTGGCCATCGATGGCCTCGGAGGAACCCTCGGCGAGGCAAGGCTCGTTGCGGCAAGCCCGGAGGGCTACGCCGAGCTTCTCGCCTGGGCGGCTTCGCTCGGGCCAATCTACGCCTTCGGCGTCGAAGGCTGCGGATCCTACGGCTCTGGTCTGGCGAGGTTTCTGCGCCGCCACGACCACAGAGTCGAGGAGGTTGCCAGGCCACCCCGCAAGGGCCAGCGACGCTTGTCTGGGAAGAGTGATCCCCTCGACGCCGAGCACGCCGCACGGACGGTCCTGTCGGGAGTCGGCACGGTCATTCCCAAGCTCGCGAACGGGCGGGTCGAAGCCATCCGAGTCATCAAGATCGCCAGAGATACTGCCGTGAAAGCTCACACTACGGCCATGATCACGCTCAAGGCCACCTTGGTCACGGCCCACGATGGGCTTCGCTGCGAGCTCGAGCCGCTCACCGATCACAGACTCGTTCTCGCCTGTGCAGCGCTCGACACCAACGGCGACGTTTCAAACCCTGGAACCGCAATGCGCCATGCACTATCGCACCTGGCTCAGCGATGGCTTGATCTCCATGAAGAGATCAAGGTCCACAGCCGCCAGCTCAAGGCCCTGGTTAAGGCGACCGCTCCACAGATGCTCGAACGGTTTGGGGTTGGATTCGACACCGCCGCGGAACTCCTCATCGCCGCCGGCGACAACACCGACCGAATTCGCTCGGAGGCGGCGTTCGCCAAGATGTGCGGCGTCTGTCCCATCCCGGCCGGATCTGGCAAGTCCAGTGGCCGTCATCGCCTCAACCGCGGTGGCAACCGCCAAGCGAACGCGGCGCTCTATCGGGTCGTGATCGTCCGTATGCGCTGGCATCCCCCGACGATCGCTTACCTCGAACGCCGCACCACCGACGGACTCTCGAAGAAGGACATCATTCGATGCCTCAAACGATTCGTCGCTCGAGAGATCTACCAGCTACTTCCGGAGAGCTCGAGCGGCACCACGTCGGCTGACATCGCCGCATGATCGGCCTTGACAATCTATAGGAGCATCAACGCGCTGGCCGAGTCCGTGATTGGCCTGTACAAGACGGAGGTGATCCGGCGCCGAGGTCCGTGGCGTCACCCGGATGATGTCGAGTACGCCACCCTCGAGTGGGTGCACTGGTACAACACAGCGAGGCTGCTCGGGCCGATCGGCTACGTGCCGCCCGTCGAGCATGAGAACCACTACTATCTGCAGCAACAGCCTTGCCTCGAGGAGGCGAGACTCAACTAACGGAGTCTCCGGGATTCCCGGGGCGGTTCACGCGACTGGCTTGAGCCGATGCGCTTTGCCATCTTCTCCTGCGTGAGGTGTTGTTGAAGCCGGAGCTCTCGGACGAAACGCGCCAGACGAAGACGAATCTCCACCAACGCAGCTTCCTCGGGACTGAGCTCAAGGAAGTCCTCTGCCGAACCGATTCGCCAGCCGGCCGCCTCCAGCTTTTTCTTCTTGCTCTTCTTCATCGTGGTGATCTACCGGATTGCAATCATTGTAGTTGCGAAGTCGCGCCTTGCAGGCTTGGATGACGCGCTTGGGTGTCTTGGCTGTCTTCTTCTCGAAGACGTCAAGAACGAGAACTGCGTCTGAATCTCTGCGGTACACGATCCGCCAGGTCTTGTTCTCATCTTGGACACGGAGTTCGTGGCAGCGCTTACCGATCGCATGGTTGGGCGGGGCGCCGCTAGGACGCCGCTGCGAACGCCTCTTGGGCTTCGTCCGGAACCTCGATCGGGACGAAAAAGCTCGAGGGGTAGAGGTAGTCCTCTCCCGACTCGTCGATCACCCGAGTCATTGAGCGTCTTGAGGCGGTATCGTCCGGAACGGCCCGGTAGACCTTCCGGATCTCGAGGGAGGCCTCGTAGCCCTCGCGATTCACGCAAATGACGAAGGTTGGCTGCATGGTCAATCCAGGAAGCGCTTGATCTTGAACTCGCGGCGGCCGATGCCGTGAGCTTCGAACCAGTGTAATCTCAGCGACGCACAACTCCTCGGCAATGCGGATGTCCGCGACGCCCTTCAGCTTGCGCCACCGTCCAGGCCCCGTACGCCTCGACAAGCCGCTCAAGTCCCGGATGGAGCTGCCGGTGGCGATCACCTCGATCGAGCGGATCTCTCCGAGTATCTCGAAGTACACGATCGCATTCTACGAGGCTCGTGGCGCCGCCCAACGGACCGAGGATGAGCGGCAGCTACTTGTAACTGTCCGCTCCATCCAGTGGTTGGGCGGGCGCGTCGACGCCTCCCTAGGAGAGGAGCCGATCGTACTCATCGTGATTGCCGATCCAGAACCAGATGATGTCCTCGCCCTCCTCGGCGGCGAGAGCACGGTACTGCAGACCAACGCGCGCGGACCATAGGTTCCCAACCTTCTTGAAGTGGAGAGAAGGATGGCGTGGATTCTCCTTGAGGAGATCGAAGTTCCTGTCGGCAAGCTCTCGGACCTGACGAGAAAGAGCCTGATAGAGCCGCCAGAAACGCGAGGTTGCGAGATGCCTCACAGAGGCTGAGTGCCACCTTCGCGATGTTCCGCCTTGGCTTCTTCGACTAGGGCTTCGAGTTTCCCGGCCGCGACATCGCGCTCGATCTGCCGATCCCACAGCTCGGCATCGAACTCGAAGAACCACTCACGGAACTGGCGAAGGTCCTCAGGCGGGAGATCACGGACAGCGCGCTCTAGCTCGTCTACTCTGCTCATGACGCTAATTCTACCAATGGTCCGATGAACTGGCTCGCGCCGCCCAACGGGCCTGAGATGGGCGGCGAGAACCCGAAGGAGCGCAGCGACTACGGGTTCTCGTCCGGTTCATCCGCTGGTTATCCGGCGGGGCTGCGTTCGGCAGTTCCGAAGGTGAGGCACGGTCTCCTCAGTGCCCGACGCGGCCCATGTTGATGGCAAGCGTAACGAAAGCCATGATTCCGAAGCCGTATGCCAGTGTTGCGAGGATGAGCATCAGGACGGGGCGACGGTAGACGAACGGCACGTTGAGAACGGCGAGTGCCGAAGCGAGCGGCGCCAGGAAGTACATTCCGATGGCGAAGGGCAGCTCCCAAGCTGTAGCGCCGCCGTCTGTGGCTGGCATTGCGAGAAGGAGGCCCATCGTTAAGACGGCACTGGCCAGGCAAGCCCACCGGCCCACTTTGGTGTGGCGCGGTTCGTCGTGAGTCTGCTGGCTCATCGCTGCTACAGACTGGGAAGAGATTTCACCGCCGGACGCTCAGCATCAGCGGCGGCGCGAAGCGCCGTCCGCTGCATGCTGTTGTTCGGCGGCCTCTTCGCTGACCGTCAAGGTGGTCAGCCCAACATCCAACCCATGTCCCCACAAAGTATGCGGCCAGCGCGTACGTGTGTCTCAGCGGCGAGAACCTGCGGGTTCGCTGCACAACTGGCTTACCGCCTGGCAGCGCTCTTCCACCGCCCGGCGGTCCTCGGCTTCGGGTAGTCCCTCACGAGCCCCCCGGGCGATCATTTCAGCGTGCCGTAAGAGCGTCGCGCGGTCCTCCGGCCGATGTGTGAATCCCGCGACCACGGCGATCGTTTCTAGCAGGCGGATGGTCACCGCCGCGCTGGAGCGGCCATATTGTCGGATTTGGTTGAACGCCGCGTCCGTGATCTCCGGGAACGTATCGGCAGGGGCAATCATCCGAAGCTGATTGTGGACGTCATGGCGATAAGGCGACGGCATGTCCCGTGTCGCCAAACGACACAACGCGGAGCCCAGGTGGTCCACACACGTGATCGCCGTGAACGGGTCGTTCAGCCCTGGGGAGAGGGCCCGCACCGCGATCTCCACCAGTTGGTTCACCGCGAACTCGATGTCCTGGTTGGCAGTCCGCTGGTGGCCCAGGACGAAGAGGGAACGCACCTGCTCCGCCAGCCGGTCGGTCACTCGGCTTCCGGGCCAGACCAGCGCCAGCGGGCAACCTGGCGACGACGTAGTTTCCAGGCCTTCGCTCCAGTCGAACGACCAGGTCCTCCTCCGTCGCCAGCGCCACCAAGGCCTCCCCGTCGATGAACTGGAGGTAACCGTCCCCGTCCGCGCCGACCGGCCGAGCCTCCTGGTCGAACGCCTCGAGGAAGCCCGCCTCGGGCGGCTCCGTCGGGATCCGTGGTGCTCCCCGTCCGACGTGTTCCGGGAACAGGCGGTCGATTCCCTCGATCAATTCCCTGCCGATACGTGCGGCGATCTCGTTGGCCTGGATGGAAACAGACACGTGATGGATGAAGTAGATCAACACCCCCACGCTCGCCACCGCGAGGAGAACGCCGAGGGTGACCGACAGGTGCGGAACGAAAGCGACCTCCTCCGCACGGCGGATCGTGCGGAGGACGAGCAGGCAGTACAGGAAGGTGGCGATGAACGTGCCGAGGACCACCTGTGTGGCGGAATCGCGCATGAAACTGCGCAGCAGACGGGGTCCCAGCTGGGACGAGGCCAGCGACAGGGCGACCAACGTCATCGAGAAGACCACACCGGCGATGGTGATCATCGATCCGGCGATGATCCCCAACACGGCGCTCGCTCCTTCTGCTCCACCGGTGAACGTCCAGCCAAAGTTGAGCGTGAACCACTCCGTCACCGGCTCGGAAATGGCGACGCTCACGAAGGCCAACGCAACGGCCACGCCGGCCATGACCGTCGGAAGCAACCAGAAGCCGGAACGAACGCGATCCCAGTACTTGAAAATCTGCCCTCTCATGACGACGGCACCTCATTCACACGCATGTCATCCGCCGCCGAACGGACCCAAGCTCAGAGGCGAGAAGCCGTGAAGGCGCGAGCCGAACGGTTTCTCGTCCTCCTGGAGCGTGTTGTTAGCCGGCGTCACCGGACGGTTTCGCCTCGGTTTGCTCCTCGGCGAGACGACGCAGAGCCTCGTTGACTTGCTCGGAAGTGGGGAAGGCCTCCGCAACGTCTGGATCAAGGACAACGAGTTTGACGCCCTTGGCCAGACGATCCGTGTACTTCCCGCGAACGCCCTTGGAGAAATCGTACTGTTCGCGCACGGTCAAGCTTCTTCGTAGTGGCGGCGCTCATGCCGCGTCGCGGTACGAGCATTGATGAGCCGTATTCTATCGCCCCAGTCGAGATGCGAGACGACCAAGAGGCGATCGCCCCTCGAGACACCCATGAGAACGAAGCGCTGCTCGCCTTCCGAAGGCTCGGGATCTGGGATAGTGAGGGAAAGGGGGTCGAAGAAGGCTGAGGAAGCTTCCTCGAAGTCGACGCCGTGCTTTCGGATGTTCTCGAGCGCCTTCGCGGCATCCCATTCGAACGTCACCCTCATGTGCCGAGCCTATCGCTCCGCCTACGCGATATGCGAGGAGAGCCGCAACGCCGGCTAACGGACCCAAGCTCAGAGGCGTGAACAGGAAGGAGCGAAGCGACTACCTGTTCGCGTCCTCTGGAGCGTGTTGTTGGGCGGCTGGCTCATGGCAGCGGCTCGATTCGCCCCGGATCTTCCTCTGCTTCTGCATGATCCCAGGCGGTCTCGAGTTCTTCCTTGTGGAGAGGCCCACTCGACGACCAGGCCGAGCGCTCGACCGGGTAGCGACCCTGCCAGGACCGAGAGATCAGAGACTGCGATCACGACCTCATGTTCACCGTACTTCGCGTGGAAGTGCGGCGGCGGATGATCGCTGAAGTACATCCTGATGACGATGCCGTAGAAACGGCTCAGCTCAGGCATGAGCCGCGGTGCTGCTGGCCTCCGTTTCGCGCAGGGACTTCCCAGTCAAGCCGAAGTAGAGGCTATCGGCGCAGAGATCGAGTTCCCCGGGCCAGGTGATGCCACGATCTGGCCCCAGAGAGACGGACTCGAAGAACGCTCGATCGGACCAAGCGGAAAAGACGCCTCGCCCAGCGAGGTCGGAGAGATCCACCTCGCCCTCGATGTCGTCGTCGAATCTGAGCCAGACCTTGAAGCCCTCGCGAGGCTCGACGTGGGTGACTTTTCGCATGGCACAGATGATATCAAGCCGCCCAACGGAGCAGCGGATCACCGGCGAGAACCGCCGCGAGCGAAGCGAGCACAGGTTCTCGTCCGCGTGAATTCGCGTTGTTCGGCGGCGCCACATGGGCCCTCATTGCCCTTTTCGTGAACACATTTCGGAGTAGGTCATTGAATTCGACATTCGCGAGCGCCGTCAATCGGAGAGAGGCCGGACACCGCCCGACTCGACCGGATTTACGTTCTCGACAGCCTCCTCGAAGCCTTCTGTCCAGAAGCCGGTGTACCGGACCTCATCCCAGAATTTCCTGAAGACCGGAAAGGTATCGATCGCCATCCGCGCAGTTCGGAGTTGTGGTTCGACCTGGTCGCCTATACCGACGTCGAACTTGGCGTTGATGTACTGAGCCTCATAGATGTGGAAGAGCGCCTTCACATAGGCGCTCATTCGGTTCCACTCGGCATCCGTGAAGTCCGGAACGGGATCCTGAAACGCTAGCTGGTACAGGCGCTCGAACTCGGGATTCCCAGCAACCTCCTTGTTCCAGTCGGCGAATCTGTACACCGCTTCGCGTGCTGAAGCGGCTCGAGTGGCCCTCGTGTTTTGCCTGATCTGAAAACCGACGTAGAGCAGCGACGCGATAACACCGATTGCGCCAACGACATCCGCTAGTACGCCTATGGAATCCCAGTTCATGGTGCCAGTCTACCGACCTTCCATGAGCCCGAAGGAGCGTTCGCGATTCCAGGGTGGTGCTTCGCCGCCGAACGGACCCAGGATGAGCGGCGCCGACCGTGAGGCGCGGAGCGGCGGACTGTTGGCGTCCGGTTCATCCGCTGGTTAGACGGCCGAGCGTCAGTTCGTTTCGCGGCCACTGAAGTACGCCACCTCTCTGACGATCTCCTCACGATCCTGCCACGCAAGTTTGCCCCAGAACGCGTCGATCTGAGCGAAGAACTCCAAGACTGCTGGCTCAGCAGCAACGTACCGTTGCAGATACCCGAGCGCATGCGGGAGGATTCCCTTTCCGATCTTGCCCCTTCGAATCCGAGTCATGTTTGCCCTGAGTAGGCAAGAAGCGGGCCAACGGCTCGGCCGTCCGCGGCAACTTCGATAGCCCGGGCCGCATAGGCCTTGTCCCGGTATGTTGGATCCTGAAGAGCTCGGACAAAGAGCTCCGTCTGCTCCGCTCCAGCCAGGTGCGCAATCGTCAGGATGGACGTGCACTTCACGTCCTGGTCAGGGTGGTGGAGCAACGGGACCAAGTGCGGAACCGAACTCTTCGTCCCGCAGTCTCTTAGGCCGAGGACTGCGCAGTACACGTCAAAGCTGTGGGCGTCGGGTGAGAGGAATGGAACGAAGTACTCCTCAGCCCATTGAAAGCCTCGCCCCCTGAAGTTGCCCGCGACCATGTCTCTGGCCATGTCGTTCAAAGGGAAAGGCACAGTGTCCCTCGACCGTCTAACGGAACGAGGATGAGCGGCAGCTACTTGTAGCTGTCCGCTCCATCCGGTTGTTGGGCGCTGGGTGGGCGTAACCGTTCACCTGGGGCCCTTGCAGCCAACCAACACGTCTGCATCCGTGGGCACAACAGAAGAAATCCGCCAAACGTCCTTCAGACTCAACGTGTAAAGAACGGCGCTTGCAGATTCGACGCCGTCATCTGATTCGCTCTTGTAGCGCACGCTCACGAGAGCCATGTCCTCGCGGAGTAGACACTCTTCTTGCTCCACAATCACGCCTCGCGACCAGCCCTGTTCGCGGGCTTGTGTTCTAGAGGCCTCGAGACGACCTGCAAACTGAGCAGCAGGGACTTGAATGGGCTGGAGGCCTGCTGCGTAGATCGTGACAGTCGACAACCAGTAGGTGCCAACCAACTCTTGCACGTCTTCCCCGTCCACGTACCCTTCGAAGTAGCCCTTGACGACTTGGCCGGGACTGTCGCTGGAATGGGCACCAGCTGCGCACAGAACGAGGAGCAGGAAGGTGATTGTCTTGGTCATAGCCTGGCTTTCCTCTCTATCGAATTGCTGCCTGCCGCATAACGGACCCAAGCTCAGAGGCGCGGACAGGAAGGAGCGAAGCGACTACCTGTTTGCGTCCTCTGAAGCGTGTTGTTGGGCGGCCCGATTATCGCGGCGCTAACCATGCCAGTAACCGGGCTTCCTGCTTTGGTGAGCGATGGCGTGGACAAAGACGCGGTTCCCGTCAAAGCCGAAGATCAGGCTGAAGGGGTAGCGTTCGAAGACATAGCGGCGGGTACCGGCTTCAAACTCTGGCCAGATCTCCGGCGACTCGGCGACCACTCTCATAGCGGTATCGACAGCATTGAGGAAGCCCTCGGCCGCCGCGGGACTACGTTCGAGGTACCAATCGAAAGACGCACTGAGCTCTCCTGCGGCATGCCGGGAGAGCTCAATCGGGTACGCCACCCAGCTTCTCCGAGAGATCGGCACGAACCCGGGACCAGGGGATGCCCTCCGTTCTTCCGCTCTCGAGTTCGGAAACGCGTCGGCGAATCTCCTGCCGCCACGCCAACTCGACTTCGTCATCCGCTGGCGGTTCGAGGCTTCTCAGAAGTGCATCGGCGATTCTGGCTCGCTCATCCTCGGTGAGGCCGAGCGCTTCTTCGAGGACGGCATCGGCGTTCTTCATGACACGCCCATTCTACAACGGCGCCTCATGCGAGTTCGACCACCCCGAGCGCAGCGGCTAGCGACACGAGCCCTAGTAGGCCTGTAATGGCTCCAAGGAAGACGAACGGCGCCGGGTGGTAGCGCGCTCGTCTTCGCTCTGCCGTTGCGGTTTCTCGAAACCGGCTCGACATCACGACGGAGAAGAAGAACAACGACGCCGCAATCCCACACAGGGCAAGGACGAAGGACGAGGATCGCTCCTCGTAGCGGCCCCAGCCACCGTTCAGGTAGTTGGCGAGCCATTGGAACAGGTTCCAGATGACCACGAAGAGGATGACGGTTGACCACCGAAGTGCGGTGAGCCCGAGAACGCTTCGAATCAGTGTGCCTTCGCCTCCTACGACCACCCGGCCGCCCAACGGAACAAGGATGAGCGGCAGCTACTTGTAGCTGTCCGCTCCATCCGTTTGTTGGGCGGGTGGTAGTGCTGGTCACCTGGTTCCATCACAGCCGACCAACACGCCCGAATCCGTGGGCATGACAGAGGAAATCCGCCAGGCATCCGTCAGGATCAGGGTGTAGAGAACGGCGTTCGCAGACTCGACGCCGGCTGGTGTCTGGCTCCTGTAGCGCACGCTGACCATAGCCATGTCGCTCCGGAGCAGACACTCTTCCAACTCGACAATCTCGCCTTGCGACCAGCCTTGTTCGCGGGCCTGCGTGCGAAAGGCCTCGAGGCGACCTGCAAACTGAGCGGCAGGAATCTGGATGGGCTGGAGGCCAGCTGCGTAGACCATGACACTGGGCAACCAGTACGTGCCGACCAGCTCTTGCGTGTCCTGCCCGTTGCCATAGCCTTCGAAGTAGCCCTTGACGACTTGGCCGGGGCTGTCGCTGGAATAGACACCACTTGCAGACAGGACGAGGAGCAGGAAGGGGATTGCTTTCTTCATAGCCTCGGTTGCCTCCGGATCGAAATGCTACCTTGCCGCCCAACGGACCTAGGATGAGCGGCAGCTACTTGTAGCTGTCCGCTCGATCCTGTTGTTAGACGTCGGTTCGCGCTGATCCCGAAGTCGGGCGAGGAGTTGCTCTGGCGTGCTCGCGAAGTCCTGAGCAATGCCTGGTGACGAGACGGTGTCATGGAGAGCACCGGCCATGTCGCCGAGGACGTCGTGAACCCGCTGGGGAAGCGGCGGCCACTCGAACTCTGCCAAGCAGAGAAAGTGGTCTACGGCAGTACAGTTCTCGTTAGTTTGACCCACGTCAGACGCCAGGAACAAGAGCAAGCGCTCCGTTGCGTCTTCCACTGCCTCCGAGCGAACGGGCTCCGCGCCGAGCGCCTCATACAGCTTGCAGAGGAGCGGTCTCACTTCGGGTGACACCCCCGGCTTGTCGCCGTATCGCAGCCAGAGATCTTCGAACGGTGGATTGGGCATCGGCGTCGTCTAACGGACCAAGGATGAGCGGCAGCTACTTGTAGCTGTCCGCTCGATCCTATTGTTAGCTGCCTCCTCGGAGAGCATGACTACGTACGCAGCAGGAAGAGTCCTGCCGCCGAAAGGACCGCGCCCAAAGCCAGCAGGCCCAGAGGAGTGGTGGCCGGGATCTGTGACGGTATCTGGGGTCCAAGTATCGGGCACTGGCGCATTGGAGTGGGCCCGACTCCAAACCCACCCCACCAGACTTTGGCCGATCGAATCTCCGGCCTCTCGTGCAATCGCCTCGCTTGAGCTACCACCTCGAACCCGGATTGGGTATTGGGGCCGACCAAGAAGTAGTCGCGGTATGAAGGCAGCGCCGCTCCGTCGATCCCCTCTTCCTTCAGAACGCGTTCCAGATCCAACTGCGAGAACGTCGGCTCAAGAAGCACGTCGGTAGCTTGGCTTGGCCACCGAAGAACATACTGCGTCGAGCAGAACGACGGGGCTACGAACCAGTCTGTCTCTTCGGCGATTCCGCGGGCGAGTCGCTCCACCGAGACGTGCCCGCTGTCGCGCGTGAACCAAGCGAAATCGACGATGTCGCCGGTCGAGATTCCGGTTCCTATCCACGATCGGAACTGGAACTCGTGCGCGCCTAGCGCGGCGAGCTTCCGCTGGATGGCCTCGCTACCGGCGCCGTCGGGAGAGTAGATCGTGATGGAACCCTGTTCCGGCGACAAGGGAACGCACTCACTACCGCCGTACTCACACCATAGAGAAGGAGCGCTCGCGGATTCGAGCGGTGCCGGCGCCCCTGAGGCCAGAGAAGCCGTGAGCAGTCCGACAATGGTCCAGATTCGAAACATGGCAGCTAACGGCCCCCGGAATCACAGGCGACTACCCGAGCGAGCGAAGCGAGCACGGGTAGGCGTCCTTGTGCATTCCGTTTGTTCGGCGGCGTTTCGACGCGATCATGGTTGCTGCATGTCATGTCCCGTAGTACTTCGAGCTGAATCCGACCGAGAGCGGCCCGCCTTCGATGTGACATGCGACTGAGACTCTCAGTCTCTTCCGGTGATCCTCATATGTATGGCAGTGTGTAGCCTCTCGAATGAATTGCAGTTCCGAAGGACTGATACTCAACGCGCCTAAGGCGGGTTCTGGATCGAAGGGCTCGGTTTGGCTCTGAGGCGCTGTTTCCTTGAGCTCGATATCTACGTAGGAGATGAAGTTCCCTTCGGCTTCCAAGAGCATGTGAGAGTAGTCATCATCGATGATGATGTTGCCAACATCGTTCGACGATTGACCCGTAGCCTTCTCTGCCTGCTCTACCGTCATGCCGACGTATTGGTACGGGCGATGAAACGGTGCTGCTCGAAGGCGCATAGCCTTCTTGAAAGCTCGATCGGTCGCACTCCCGAGGTTGGCTCCAGGCGCGGTTGGAGCTAAAGCCTGTGGGTTAAAGACAACCCCGATACTTTCCAGCAGTTTCCTGAATTCGTGATTGTAGGCAGATTCATTGGTGAAGTCGCCGTAGACCTTGCCCATCAGGAAACCGGGCGGCTCGCATTGCCTGTACATCAGGGGAAGCACCTTAACTCTTCGCCCCCGGATCTCCTGCGTCATAGCAACATCAACTTCCCGCTTCACCCATTCCGATGCGACGGAGCTGGGTGAAAGGACTACGGCCAAGTACTCCACATCGTCGATTCCTTGGCGGAGCTTCTCGATGAGGGAATCACCTATCCTTAGCTCTGCCTCGTCCAGCCAAGTCCGGACACCTTGATTCTGAAGGTCGCAAGACAGCCGTCTGGCAAACGGCTTATCCTCTCGGTTGTGGCTGATGAAAACGCTCGTCATTTCAATGACTTTCGAGAATGCTGCTACGCCGCCGAACGGCCCTGAGATGAGCGGCGGGAACCCGAAGGAGCGCAGCGACTCCGGGTTTTCGTCCGCTCCATCTCCTGGTTAGGCGAGTGCACCGAGCTGCTCGTAGAGGAACTCGGGAGCGAAGTCGGCTCCGTTGGGCCAGAACACCGTTCCCAGTTCGGAGTGGAGCTGCGCTTCGGAGAAGAAGGCGGGGTCCTTGAGCGGTTCGAAGACTTCGCCCTCGAGGTGGTTCGCGAGGTCGACCTCGCCTTCGGCTCCGTCCGAGAATCGGAGAAAGAGTCGGTGTTCGCCAGTAACTCGAGCTTCAACGACATGGACCATGATCTACTCCAGCGGGGGAATGGGCTTGAGCGGTTTGCGCTGACGAGAGAGCTCCCAGTTCTCACGAAGATGATCCCTGTAGAGCTCGTGCCACTCTAGGACGTGGCGGAGGGCCCGCTTGGGAAAGGCGCCCTTGACGATGCCCTCCTCGATCGAGACGGTGATTCGGTACTCGCCGTAGACTGCGTGGAAATGGCTCGGGGGATGATCGTTGTAGAAGATAGCGATCACGATTCCGAGAAAACGGCTGATTTCCGGCATCGGCCCATTCTATCGCCAGTGTAGATGGCGCGCTGCTCGCCTAACGTTCAAAGCTCAGAGGCCGGAACAGCGAGGCGCGAAGCGGCGACCTGTTTCGGTCCTCTGAAGCGGTTTGTTCGGCGGCCTTCACAGCTGAGGGCCCTTGCCGCGCCTTGAGTGCCAGAGCGCAAGGATCTCCACGGTGTCTTCGAGGGCGCGGTAGTAGAGGTGATACCCACAGCGTCGCATCAGAACACGCCGGACGCCAGATATCTCAACGTTCGTGACCGTCGGAGTTCCGTCCGGAAATGCTGTAACCATGTCGAACGCACGTCGGAGCTCTTCGCGGAAGAGGCCAGTTGCCTGCTGGCGATTCTCGACCCACCAGTCGTTTGCTTCGCGGATCTGGGCTTCCGCGACTCGAGTGACGCTGAGGCGCAATCGCTAGCCTCTGAGTTCGCCCAGCAACCTCCAGCCATCGACGACTTCGCCTCGAGACGCTTGGTCGATTGATCTCTGGAGTTCCTCGACCTCGCTCTTCGAAAGCGTGAAGTCAGCCTCGCCCTCGTCCACGAGAACCGTCACCGCCGCACCGTCCTCGAGACCACCGTCGGCGACTTCGACACGACCATCCACGACTCTGCCTTTGAGCACTCTCATGGAGCGATTCTACCGGACCGGCGCCGCGCCGCCGAACGGACCTGAGCTCAGAGGCGTGAACAGGAAGGAGCGAAGCGACTACCTGTTCGCGTCCTCTGAAGCGTGTTGTTGTGCGGCGCGGTCATTGCTCAAGCGCCCACTCGGATGGCGGAACGCCCCAAGTGTACTGCGCCTGTTCAATGGCGCTGTCGAGATTCTGGCACCAGTAGTCCCCGGAAGCAGCGAAGGGAATGCTCTGGCCGGATGGAGCTGAGATGGTCCACTGGAGGGACACGCCGTCGTTGGTTCGAACGGCCCACAGCTCGAGAAGGACGTCCAGTGGCTCTTCCTGCGGCGTAGCGGCGTGTTCAGGAAGCCAGCCAGAGTGGGCCTCGCCCCCGACTAGGGTCCGGAAACCGGGGACCGAGGCGAGCAGGTCTTTACGATCAGGTGCCATGAGTTGGGTTCAGCAAGAGCCGCACAACGGACCCAAGCTCAGAGGCGCGAACAGGAAGGAGCGAAGCGACTACCTGTTCGCGTCCTCTGGAGCGCCTTGTTAGACCGCATGCGGCTCATGCGATTTGAAGGACATGGCCGTGGTTGGGATCGACGACGAAGACGGATTCGAACGGCGCAGAGCTGGCAAGCTGTTTCGACGCAGCAATAGCGAGCGCGTACCATTCGGCGGGACGGAGCATGGCTTCCGAGTCGTCTGCGCGAACGATGAGGATGGTTCCCTCCGGGTAGCTCCTGTTGGACTTCTTTCGGACGGCGCCGACGACCCATGAGACGAGATCGTTGAAGGCGGCGTTCGGTGATCTGGCTGTGCTTCTACTTTCCACAGCTTTCGAGCCGTCGGCTCGCTTGACGCGCTTGACACTCGGGCCAGCATGGACGATGCCGTCGCGATGTAGCGCCTCCCGTGCGAGGTGTTCCCTGGAGCTGACTGCTGCAGTGACCTCGACGTGGTGTGTACGGGTGGGCGACTGTGGGCCTTCGATGCGGATCTTCGCATCGAACTTGTGGTCGCCGCCGAAGTACTTGCACCGG
The DNA here is from genome assembly GCA_963851415.1 of uncultured Acidobacteriota bacterium. Taxonomy (GTDB): domain Bacteria; phylum Acidobacteriota; class Thermoanaerobaculia; order Multivoradales; family Multivoraceae; genus CAWKPF01. Next base: position 2,369,599 of record CAWKPF010000003.1, on the reverse strand, counting down.
ACACGTTGCTGCTGACGCTCCTGCGAGTTGACGAAGAGTGCCAAGGGTAAGACCTCTTCGACCAGGTTCTTGACATCGCGCGGCCTCGGAAAGACCGGCTCCTCCGCATGGAGACGCTCGACAGCATCGTAGGCGCGTCGCGCGAACGTAGGTGCCCTCAAGTATGAGCGGCGGAAGGGCAGTGAACGATCGGGCATGCGGTCTAACGGCCCTGAGATGAGCGGCGAGAACCCGAAGGAGCGCAGCGACTACGGGTTTTCGTCCGCTCCATCTCTTGGTTAGACGTCACGCCTCACCCGCCTCGGCTGGGAGTATTGCCGACAGATCGTCTTCGACGTCGAGTCCGTAACCGGCGGCGAGCTTCGCAATGTGAAGACCGAAGACGCCGCGAAGCTCACCGAGGGCCGACATGAAGTGCCAGCTCGCGAAGTTTCCGCGTTGAGTGGCGAAGTGGACGATCCGATCCAGATCATCAGCTTGAACCTGATTCAGGAACTTCCGGCACGCCGCACGCATGGCGCGGATGGATGCCCCCAGCTCGCTCTTGGCATCAAGCTCGGCGAGTTCCGCTGTGAGGAGGTGTCTGATCTGCACTATCGACTGTACGCAGTGTTCGGGCTGCTCTAACTCGGACGGCACGTAGAGAACGCGGCGGTCCTCGAGCTGAGCGATCAAGCGGCGCGCCCGAGCAACCTCAGGCTCCGGAGGCGTCCAGGACACGCCGAAGATCGGAATGCTGAAGCCCGTCAGGCGGCTGATGATCTCTTCGAATGTCATTGTCGATCGTCGTGACGTCTAACGGACCCAAGCTCAGAGGCGAGAACCCGAAGGAGCGGAGCGACTACGGGTTCTCGTCCTCTGGAGCGCCTTGTTGGGCGGCTTCATAGGCCAGGATCTCTTTGGCTGGAATGCCAGAGTTCGAGGATCTCCACGGTCTCGGATTCGTCGGAGACGGAGTAGTAGAGATGATAGTGAACCGGCGAAAGCAGAACTCGACGTAGGTTCACGATGCGAGGATGAGCAATGGCCTGGCCAGCGTTGGGAAAGACCTGCAGGGCAAGAAAGGCGCGCTCGAGTTCCTCTGAGAAGAGTTCGGGGGCTCCGGACCGGTTCTCAAACCACCAGTCGGCCACTTCCTCGATCCGGCGCTCAGCACGAGGCGATACGCGAACTCGGTAGCTCAACGACCTCTTGACCGGAGTCTAGCTACGAGATCTTCGCCCTCGACGAACTCACCCCGGCGAATCGCCTCTAGGGATTCGACAAGGGTCGCCTCCTCGGCGCATGACAGCGAGATCGGTTCGCTTGCGTCGGACGACATGACCGCGACCGCTGAACCTTCTTCGAACTCTCCCTCAGGAAGAGCGACCTTTCCGTCGACGACTCTGCCAGTGACCAACTTCATGAGGGGATTCTATCAGGCAGGATCTGCCGCCCAACGGACCCGAGCTCAGAGGCGCGAACAGGAAGGAGCGAAGCGACTACCTGTTTGCGTCCTCTGAAGCGTGTTGTTGGGCGGCTGGCTCATGGCGGGGTTCTTTCTGCACAGGGACCGGTTGAGAAGACTGACGTACTCTGGCTAGTCTGCCATGAGTGTCCACACAGCCCATCCGACACCGAAGAGGATCGGGATCCAGAGCAGTCCAGCCATGATGTCCGCGATCTTGACTGTTCGGCTGCTTCGTGCCCACCGTTGACGAGTTTCGCGGCGGAACTCCCGCGACACCAAGAAGAGAAGAGCTCCGCCTAGCCTGGCAACGAGGGCTGACGACTGGACGAGGGCTTCGAGGGCCTCAAGCATCGAGGTGCGGCTCTTGGTCGGTAAGCGCGAGGAAAGAGGCGGGCTCGCTCACGATGGCAGAGGAGCTGTTCCGGTGCGCATCAACGCCGGGCTATCCCGAGCCGCCCAACGGACCTGAGATGAGCGGCGACAACAGTGAAGGCGGAGCCGAACTGTTTTCGTCCGCTCGATCTCTTTGAAGATCATTGAGGTCCCCTCGCAACCTACCCACGCGGTAGCTTGCAGGTGTAAACGAAACCTTCTTGAAAGGAGACCTCGATGAGATTCTACAACCGCCAGCACGCGCACACCTGCGGAGTCGATCTGCACGCCCGCAAGATGTACCTGTGCATCCTCGATCGGGCAGGCGAGATCGTGCTGCACAGGAACGTCGCGGCTCGCCCCAACGCGTTCCTCGCGGCCATCGAACCCTTCCGCGACGAACTCGTCGTAGGCGTGGAGTGCATGTTCTCCTGGTACTGGCTCGCTGACCTGTGCGCGGACGAGGGGATCGATTTCGCGCTCGGTCACGCTCTGTACATGAAGGCGATCCACGCAGCCAAAGCCAAGAACGATCGCATCGACTCTCACAAGATCGCCGCGTTGCTTCGAGGCGGAAACTTTCCCGTGGCCTACGCCTACCCCCGAGCCATGCGAGCCACCCGGGATCTGCTCCGACGGCGCCAGTACTTCGCGCGCAAGCGCGCGGAGCTCTTCACTCACATCCGCAACACCAACACCCAGTACAACTGCGACGAGAATCTCGGCCGCATCGCCAAGCCCCACAATCGCACCGAGCTACTCGAACGCTTCGACGACCCTTCGGTGAAGCAGAGTGTCCAGACGAACGAGCGCCTGATCGACACCTACGACGAGCTCATCCACGAACTCGAGAAGTTCCTGCTCGCCCAGGCCAAGGACCACGATCCCGACGCTCTGGTTCGTCTGATGTCCACGCCCGGGATCGGGAAGATCCTGGGCATGACGATGCTCTACGAGATCCACGATGTGGCTCGGTTCCCGACGGTGCAGGACTTCGCCTCGTACAGCCGACTGATCCGACCGCAGCACTTCTCGGCCGGGAAGCGAACCGGCTCCGGAGGTCGCAAGATCGGAAACCATCACTTGAAGTGGGCCTTCTCGGAGGCCGCGGTGCTGTTTGCGATGAAGAGCCGAGAGGGCAAGAAGCTCTTCGAGCGACTCCAACGAAAGCACGGCAAGGGCAAGGCCTACTCCGTGCTCAGTCACAAGCTCGGTCGAGCGATCTACTACATGCTGAAGAACCGAAGAGCTTTCCACTTGCCGACCTTTCTCAACGCCTGACTTCGAGCTGGGAGCCTCGAGCCCGCCGCCTAACTGACGCCGCATGGGCACGATCCCGACGCAGGCCTCCGCGCAGGAGCTGCCGCTCCTGGTGCTCGACACCGAGCAGGCCCTGGGACAAAAGGCCCGGCAGTCTGTCTCTTTGAATGGACGGGGCTCCCCCTCGATTCACCCTTCGACCTGGAGATGTCCTCTGCTCCTCTCCCGATCCCGAGACCAACTCACGGCTGACTCCGAACTCGGAGACAGATCTCGACCCTTTGACTGGGACGGCACGAGGGCACCGATGCGTTTCTAGTCCGCCGGCGCACTGTCGGCAGTCGTCACCTCGAGTGGTGGCTGAGGCTCAATAGGTGTTTGGTGCAGAGGCTTCGCCTCGCATCCCCTGCGAAACCCAAGTCAGAGATTCACTCCAGCTCGACACCTCTCGGACCACGTCCGCTAGGAAACGTCCGTGCCTTGACGACCGGGGACCTCATAGGGGTTAGGCGCGGTTCTATTCAAAGAGTGCCTTCGCCTTTCTTCTGCGGGTGAGCAGGCTGTGCACCGAGGACGCGTTCCCTGTTCTTCCTCGCGGATTCTTCAAGGCTCGCCTGCTTGCTAGCCCAGTAGGCGGAGAACTCAGCGGCATGTTCCTTCGAACCCAAAGACCGGCTTCTTCATGGTAGGAACTGCGACTCTTGACAAAGGAACGAACGGCCTCGAATGCCGCGGGGAGACCTGGGCTGCTCGCCTCGGTCCAGAGCCGAGCCTCGCACGAGTTGCCTCTAGGCAGGGAGTATTGAATCGCAGTGGCCTCCCAGGCCTCGACGTCAGGCTCGGTGAGCGCCAGAAGGGGGCCACTGGGGTGTTCGTGGCGTTGCAGCCCGAGGCGGACGCACTCGCTCTCGAGCTCGCTCGCGATTGCCGCGTTCCAGTAGAAACGGATTTGGCTGCCCATGGAGCGCCTAACGGACCCAAGCTCAGAGGCGAGGAACCGTGAAGGCGCGAGCCGAACGGTTTCTCGTCCTCTGGAGCGCTCTTGTTCGGCGGCTGGTGGCTCATGCGAATGGCCTAGGTGGTCGTCTACGTCACTCGCAGTTGATCGCGTGAAGGTCGGCAATGGCTCTCGCCGGCTCGCCTCCTGCCGAGGAGTACTTGAGAATTCCCCACTGCATCATCGGCAGAGGGTAGTAGTAGTCACTCTCGCTACTGACGATGAAAGGCTCGAAGCCGAGAGCGGAGATCGTGAATGGTACATCGGTGGAGGCTGAGGCGAACAGCCACCGATGGCCGTTCCAGTCGCATCCGTCGACGAGCTTCACGTTGATCTCGATGTTCTGCTCATTGAAGAAATAGAAGAAGATCGAGTCTCGGGTTCGATGCGTGGATACGAGGGCCTCACGAGTCGTACCGCTGCGGTCCTCCCAGCTCACTGACACGCAAACGGTGCCGTAGTTGTACGGCGGAGCGCCCCCGAATTCATAGGCAAGGGTTGCCTCGGAGCGATGGCCCCAAGCGTCGCTGCTTGTGTCGTCAAAGCACCGATTCTGGTAGATGTCCCCTGGTCCCTCGACGAGGGTGAGGAATCTGTAGAAGTCGTCGTTGTACTCCGGCTGTGTGGGACCCACCGTCGAGAGCACGAGCCAGTACATGTTGTGGGCCACGAGAAACGCTTCGAAGGTGCGACTCTCGTCGCCCTCTGAGATGTCGACGGAGGTGAGCAGCCGTTCGGAGGGTTCACGTGTGTCGAAGGCGTGGCTGTAGAGGTAGAGGAATCGCGGGAAGGTTCCTGGTGCCGCAAGGGGAGGGACTACGGTGTGCTCGAAGGTGTAGGTACCAGACTCGGTCACATAGAAGCCTGTCTCTTCGTACAACGCCCGCGATGCCGGCTGACTTCCGGACACGGGACGATCCCAGGTGCCGAGAAGTCCATAGGGTCCTCCGTAGGCACCTCCGTAGAGGACACGGGTGCCACCGATGGCGGGCTGTGCGATGGCCAAGAGGGTGAACGCGACGATCGCACCAACGCAAGGTACAAGGGGCCTCGGGCTTGGGCTTCGAGCTTGGGTCAGTTGTTGGATAGTCATCAGAGCCTCCCGTAATACTGTGCCGTTGCCGCATAACGGACCCAAGCTCAGAGGCGAGGAATCGTGAAGGCGAAAGCCGAACGGTTTCTCGTCCTCTGAAGCGATTGGTTATGCGGCACGGTGCTCATTCTTGCTCCTTCCTTCCGGAACTTGATCGATCCATGAGGCGTTCTGCTTCGATCTGGCCAGCGAAGGGTCCGCCGACCAATGAGCGGAGCGAGGAGGCGGCCAACTCACCGGATGAGGCAGCTGAGCGCTTGGCGATGCGGAGCCGAAGAACAAGCAGCGCCACAAGCACGAACAGTAACGGACCGAAGAAGATCGTCACCTGAAGAAGGATGCCGGCTGTGGAGCTGGGCTGTGGCCATCGCGGTTCAAGCCATAGAGCGAAGAGAATCCAGGCGACCGGCGCGCCGAGCAAGAGCCAATGGAGGCGGCGGTAGCGCTTCGCCTCTCCTTCGTTCAATGGTGGCTCAGAGTGCCGCATAACATACTTATTCGAAGTCAGAATATCAGTCCCCTCGAGCCGATTCCGACACCTGGTGTCGGATAGCGCGCCTTCATTGGGACGAGGCTGGCACGGAGACCCTTTGAAGCACTGGTCCTTGCCGTGGCGTTGGGCTCATTCTAGAGGTAGGGGAACCGGCGGCTGCTGACGGAATGGCACGGAGGCTCGGGAGGAAGCGTCAGGGCTTGTTGTCTATCAACTGGTCTCTCTCGGGCCGGCGTGCCTTGGCGGCCCGGCAGTGGTGGGCTTCAGGGCTTGTGCTGGCGCGGTTCGCGGCGATGAAAGACGACAGGAGATGTCGTGTATCACCGGTTCGGTCCCTCGCGAATTCGGTCGAGGGGGCTTCGGACTCCGAGTCCTGGTTTGCTCATGACGTGGGTGTAGATCTGAGTGGTTCGGACGTCTTTGTGGCCGAGCAACTCCTGGACGGTTCGGATGTCGTAGCCGTCTTCGAGCAGGTGAGTGGCGAAGCTGTGGCGCAGGGTGTGGCAGCTGGCGCGGCCGTCGACGCCGGACTCTCGGACGGCCTTCTTGACGCTGCGTTGAATGCCTCGCTCGTCGAGATGGTGGCGTCGAGTGAGGCCCGATCGGGGATCGACGGCGAGGGTGCGACTGGGGAAGACGTACTGCCATCCCCACTCCCTGGCGGCTCGAGGGTACTTCCTCGTGAGCGCGTAGGGGAGGTAGACCTCGCCGTGGCCGCTGGCCAGGTCCTCCTGATGGAGTGACTTCGTCTTCTCGAGATGGACCTGGAGTCTTGCGTTGACGGCTCTGGGGAGCATGGTCACGCGGTCGACCTTTCCCTTCGCCTCACGGACGGTGATCCGACCGCTCGCGAACTCGAGGTCTTGGACGCGGAGGCGGAGGGCTTCGAGAAGACGAAGACCCGATGCGTAGAGCAGAGTCGCGACCAGAGCTCGGGTGCCGGTCATTCGATCGAGCAGCGCCAGGACCTCTTCACGCCGTAGAACGACGGGGAGGCGCCGGGGGCGGCGGGCTCGAACGGCATCGAGCCGGTCGAGTGGCTCGCCGAGCACCTCCCTGTAGAGAAACACGAGTGCGTTGAGGGCCTGGTTCTGGGTCGACTCGGCAACCCGGCGCTCGACGGCGAGATGGGTGAGGAACTCCTCGACTTCGCGGTGCCCCATCTCGCTGGGGTGGCGAAGCTGATGGAATCTCAGGTAGCGCTTGATCCAAGCGACGTAGGCCTGTTCGGTCCGACGGCTTCGGTGGCGCACACGGAGCGCACCACGAACTCTGTCCAGAAGTCGGGGCTGAGAGGGGGTGGCAGGCATTTGAGCTCTCCTTGGTCTCCATCAAGGGGAGACGCAGAGTGGCTCGAATGCCTGTCAGGCTTCTGGGGCAGCGTCGGGCGTCAGGTCACTCGCAGGCCTGGCACGGCTCCCGTGTCCGGCTGCAGGACGTAGATGTCCTTACCTCCGGGGCCGGCTGCCAGCACCATGCCCTCCGAGGTGCCGAAGCGCATCTTGCGGGGCTTCAGGTTCGCCACCATCACGGTCAGTCGCCCCTCGAGGTCGGCGGGATCGTAGGCCGACTTGATGCCTGCGAAGACGGTGCGGGTCTCGCCGTCGAGATCGAGCTCGAGCTCGAGCAGCTTGTCGGCCCCCTCGACGTGCTTGGCCGAGACGATACGGGCCACTCGCAGATCGACCTTCAAGAAGTCGTCGATCGTGATCTCGTCCGCGATCGGGTTGGCTGCCAGGGGGCCGGTGGCGACCTCTTCCTCAGGGGTCGCGCCTTCTCAGAGGGGGAGCTCGAGGGGGCGGTGTCTTCTTTGGAGTCTTCGATCATGGCGTTGACTGCCTCTTCTTCGATGCGGGTCATCAGCGGTTTGTACCTGGCCAGAGTGTGATCGAGCAGGGGGCGGGTGGCGTCGTCCCAATTCAGGGGCTCGATCTGCAGAAACGCCTCGGTCTTCTCGGCGGTCTCCGGGATCACCGGCTTGAGCCAGGTGATGAGGGTGCGAAAGAGATTCAGCGACGTGGTGAGAACCCGGTGGAGCTCGTCGTCGTTGGCCTCGTCGCGCGCCATCACCCAGGGCTTCTTGTCGTCGATGTAGCGGTTGGCGCGATCGGCCTGCGCCATGATCTGGCGGACGGCCCGGTTGTAGTCGCGTCGCTCGAAGCTCGCAGCGATCTCTTCCCCGTGCGCGGCGACCTCGTCGAAGAGCTCGGGAGTGTCGAGCGACGACGCCAGACGTCCTTCGAACTTCTTGTGCAGGAATCCCGCAGCTCCGACTGGCGATGTTGATCACCTTGCCCACCAGGTCGGAGTTCACTCGCTGGACGAAGTCTTCGAGGTTGAGATCGATGTCGGCGAGGCCGTCTCCCAACTTGGCTGCGTAGTAGTAGCGCAGGTACTCGGGGGAGAGGTGCTTCAGATAGGTGGCGGCCTTGATGAAGGTCCCCTTGGACTTCGACATCTTCTGTCCGTCGACGGTCAGGAAACCGTGGACCCACACCGCGTTGGGCAAACGAAAGCCTGCACCGTAGAGCATCGCCGGCCAGAACAGGCAGTGGAAGTAGAGGATGTCCTTGCCGATGACGTGGTAGAGCTCGGTGTCGTTGTCGCGTCCCCAGAACTCGTCGAAGTCGAGCCCGCGTTCCTCGCACAGCTTTTGGAAGCTGGCCATGTAGCCGATCGGAGCGTCGAGCCAGACGTAGAAGAACTTGCCGGGATGACCGGGAATCTCGAAGCCGAAGTAGGGTGCGTCGCGCGAGATGTCCCAGTCGCGAAGCCCCTCCTCGAACCACTCCTGGAGCTTGTTCACCACTTCGGGCTGCAGGCGGTCGGTACTGACCCATTCGCGCAGCATCTCTTCGAAGTCGGAGAGCTTCAAGAAGAGGTGCTCGGAGTCGCGCTCCACGGGGCGAACCCCCGAGATCACCGATACCGGGTCGATCAAGTCGGCGGGGGTGTAGGTGGATCCGCAGTGGTCACAGCTGTCGCCGTACTGGTCCCCGGTGCCGCACTTCGGGCAGGTCCCCTTGACGAAGCGATCGGGGAGGAACATCTCCCGGTCCGGATCGTAGAACTGGCGCACGCTGCGCTTGGCGATGTGGCCACCCTCGTCGTGACGCTGGAAGAAGAGCTCGGAGAAGACGCGGTTCTCGTCCGAATGGGTGGAGTGGAAGAAGTCCAGGCTGATGCCGAAGGCCTGATAGTCGGCCTCGTGCTCGCGCTTCATGGTCGCGATCAGCTCTTCGGAGGTGAGGCCCTGACGCTCGGCGCTGAGCATGATCGGCGTGCCGTGGGCATCGTCGGCGCAGACGTAGTAGCACTCGTGGCCGCGCATCTTCTGCAGCCGGACCCAGATGTCCGTCTGGACGGTCTCCACCATGTGGCCGAGGTGAATCGGGCCGTTGGCGTAGGGCAACGCACTGGTGACGAGAATGCGGCGTTTCGACATGGGGGGAAAGGCGATCCGAGTCCGGCCGCTCGCGGGGACTCCGCGGGGCGCGATGTGGCGTCGTGTGGAGGCGGAATCATGTCACGGGCAGTGGGGTTGGCCAAACGCCTGATTGACACAAGTGCAATAGGCACGGAGGATAGTGGGGTGATGGTGTGCCCCTTCCGACGTGCCCGACCCTCTCTTGCCATCCTGTTCACCGCCGGACTCCTGGCCGTGCTCTGTGCAGGATGTGTTCCGGGTGCCCCTCCGGTGGCGGAGACGGCCGCTCCCGCTCCGGTCGGCCGGGCCGAGTACGAGCGGCTGCTCGCCTCGGAGGCGGGAGCCCCCCTGACCGTCGAGTCGGTGATCTCCGCGGCGGACATCGCCTTCGCGGCGATCGAGGCGCGAATGGACGGATTGGCTGCCGAGCTCGCGCACGACGGCGAGCCCGGCGACGACTGGCGGCCGGTCTTCTCCCACCTCCTGGTCGAGCACCCGCGCGACGTCGAAGCGCTGTTGGGGGACTATCGATCCCAGGTCGAGCGCAGCGAGGAGTTCGTCGCCGAACGTGGCCTGCTCTCTGTGCCCCCCGATTCGGTCGAAGTGGTCGAGGCCCAGAATCTCGCACTGCGCCAGAGCTTTCCGCTGGCGCTCTACCTGAACGGGAAGTTGGCGGTCACCACGTCGGCGAATCGGGACCCGGACCCCGCCTACCTGGCCAACCACTGCTCCGCGTGTATCCCGCCTCTCGCCGTGCACGAAGGCTATCCCGGTCACCACGTCAGCTTCTGGCATCTCGAAAAGCTGCACGAGTATCCGAGCGACGAAGTGCGGCAGAAGGCCGAGGCCCATCAGCGCAATCTGTTCTTCCTCGAGGGTTGGGGTCTCTACGCGGAGCTCCTGATGATCGAAGAGGGGTTCTACGCGGGTGACCCGGAGGGGGAGCTGGCCGCGTGGCGAAGCCTCCTGCACCGGGTGCATCGCGCCAAGATCGACGCCCTGTTGCACACCGGTCAACTGTCCGAGGAGGAGGCGATCGAGAGCTACGTGGCTCAGCTGATGCTCACGCGCGACGCCGCGGCGACCGAAGTCCGTCGGCACATTTCCCTGCCGACGTCGAAGGCTTCGTACTTCATCGGGCTGTTGCAGATCCTGGAGCTGCGCGACCGGGTACGCCAGGAGCGACTCGCCGCCGGAGAGCTGTTCGACCCCACCGCCTTTCACGATCGCCTCCTGCGCTTTCCCCTGCCGTTCCCCGAGATCGCCAGGGTGAGTTTCGGGATCGAGCTCGAAACGGGCGGGCAGTCGCGCCTCGCGGTCGAGCGCTTACTCGGTCCCGTGGCGGCGGGCGGCTAGCACAGCCCCGCGTTCGGGCCTCAGCCGAGCAGAGCCCGCAAGCGCTCGTCGGCCTCCCGACGACTCTCCCGGTAGTGCTCCGATCCACGCACGCTGTCGTGGAAGTCGCCCGCGGTTCCCCTGGGTCGTCCCGCGATCCAGAGCTGGTGCAGTGCCTGGCTGGTATCGCCGAGCGCCAGGGTGTGCAGGAGCGACACTTCGTCCAGGCAGGGCCAGAGTGCCGGGTGGTTGCGGTCCCACACGGCCACGTTGGCCAGGGTGCCGGCCTCGAGGGCGCCGACCCGAAAGCCCGGATGCAGGCTTCCTGGCACCGACCACACGTGAGAGAGCAGTCGGGAAGGGGAGGCCAGCTCGGAGTAGCGGGCAAACTCCTCTCCGCGGTCGCGCCACACCTCCTCCGCAGCCACGAGCCCGTCGTCATCGACGAAGTCGAGGAAGGGTCTTCGGTGCACGGTGCCCGACGTGCGCAGCTCGGCGACGGCGCGCATTTCCTTCTGGACGTTGGCCGAGTCGTTGCCGGCCGACACGTCGGTGCCGAGAACGAAGCGAAAGCCCCGCTCGTGCCACAGGACCGGGTCGGCCGGGTAGCCGAAGATGCGCTGGGCGTAGGGGCAGAAGGCGAACGTGACGCGCTCCGGGTCGAGTTGCCGGAGATCTCTCTTGGAGGTGTAGAGGCAGTGGGTGAGCAGGGTCATCGGAGCCTGCTCGAGGACGTCGAGGGACTGCAGCCAATGGACGGGAGATCGGCCGTGACGCTCGATCGCCCGTCGGTACTCCTCGATCGACTGGGCGGCGTGACAGTGCATCGGCAGGCGAAGGCGCTCCGCCATCTCCGCGGACTGCTGCCAGAGCTCCGCACTCACCGTGTCGGTGGCGTGGGGGCCGAGGGCGGCGAAGATGCCGCTCTCCTGCAGGGCCGCGTTGCCGTCGATCGCTTCGGTCGCTGCCAGCTGGTCCTGCCAGCGGTCCTTGCCCGGACCGGAGAGGTCCTGGAGGGTCGGTGCGACGACCGCGGAAAGCCCGACTTCGGCGAGGGCGTGGGCGACCGTCTCGCCGAGGTAGTAGTGCTCCCAGACCATCCCGACGCCGTGCAGCAGGCTCTCATAGGCGCCCATGCGAACGAAGGCCAGGACATCCTCGGGAGAGAGTCGCTGCTCGACCGAGAAGAAGAGCTCCTCGACCACGTTTCCGGCGATGGCCGCGTGAATCTCGAAGGCGCGCAGAAAGCCAAGGCCGAGGTGCACGTGACCGTTGACGAAGGCGGGGGTCATCGCGTGCTCTTCGTAGTCGATCACCTCGGTCGCTGCGCACGAGCGTGCGACATCCTCGAGCTGATCCGTATAGCGATGCCGGTCGAGCGGGTGGGTGGCGGCGATCTGGTTGCCCCGCACCTCGAGTGCGGCCGCGCCCAGACGGAGCTCCTCGGCCATGCCGCCCAGCACGGCGTGCTTCGAAGCGAGGATGCGAGTGCTCACGTCGGTGGGGTCGGGGATAGGGTCGGGGAGGGAGTCGGAGGACATGGGTTTTCAGGCGCTGGCGGAGCCCAGACGATAGCAGGCCGCGTGATAGCGTCGCCGCCATGCAGCCCGGATCAGTTGGCATCCTCGTGTTCGAGAAGATCGAGGGACTCGATTGCGTGGGCTTCTTCGAGGCTTGCGTGCAGCCGCGCCTCGAGCAGGGAGCCCGGTCATGGGACGCTCGGTCGCGTCACCCTGCCGAGTCCGAGAGGGGCTCGACGGGCGGGACGGTATGACTTCCGAAGCGCCCCGCGAGCCGCGATCTGGACGAGGCGTCCGGTTCTTCTCTCCCGGGGCCGATCCCGGCTTTCGTCGTCGCCGGCTGCTCTTCCTCTGGATCTACCTGGCGGTCGTGGTCGGGGTCGTGACTCCTGCGGTACCGGGTGTGTGGGCAGGGAGTCTCGGTTGGTTCGGAGTGCCCGTGTCGTTTCTGTGGGTGATCGCGCTCCTGGCGGTCGTGTTCGTCTCGCTGGTCTGGCTGTTTCGGAGTGAGCCTCCCGAGGCTCGCATCGCCTCTCTCACCGACGACGGCTCGACGAACGGCTGAGGAGAGTCGCAGATGGAGCCGTGGGCCGTTGCACTTCTGATCTGTGCCCTCTACCTGGGGGCGACGCTGGTGATGGGCGTCCTGCCGGCGCGCAAGGTGTCGAGTGGCATCGCGGGCTACGTGGCCGCGGATCGCTCGATGAACACCCTGGTGTTGTACTTCGTGCTCGGCGCGTCGATCTTCAGCTCTTTCGCGTTCCTCGGTGGCCCGGGGTGGGCCTACTCGCGCGGCGTCGCGGCGCTCTACATCGTCTGCTACGGCATCGTGGGGATGGTTCCGTTCTACTTCATCGGTCCGCGGATCCGCCGCCTGGGGGAACGCTACGGCTTCGTGACCCAGGCGGAGCTGCTCTCTCATCGCTATGACAGCCGATGGCTCTCCGTGCTGCTGGCGGCGCTCTCGGTCGCGGCGTTCGTGCCCTACATGGTGATCCAGATGAAGGGCGCAGGGCTGATTCTGGAAACGATCACCGAGGGTCGCATTCCGTTCGCCGTGGGAGCTGGGGTCACCTATGCGGTGGTGATGATCTATGTCTTGACCAGCGGAGTGCTGGGTGTGGGCTGGACGAACACCTTCCAGGGCGTGTTCATGATGGTGATCGCCTGGTTCCTGGGGCTCTACCTGCCGTACCGGCTGTATGGCGGAGTGCGGGAGATGTTCACCCAGATTGCCGCGAGCGACTACGCAGAGCTGCTCGACGCGCCCGGCCTCGCCGCGGATGGGTCACCGTGGAGCTGGGCAGCGTTCTCTTCGGCGATCCTGGTCTCGGGGCTCGGCTTCACCATGTGGCCGCACCTCTTCATGCGGGCCTACGCCGCGAAGAGCGATCGGTCTCTTCGTTTGACCGTCGTGATGTATCCGACCTTCCAGCTCTTTCTGATTCCGATCCTGCTGATCGGCTTCGCCGGAGTGATCGCGTTCCCGGGAGTCGATCCTGCCGATCGGATCCTCCCCTTCCTGCTCTCCCAACTGGACGTTTCCCCGGTGTTGGTGGGGCTGGTCTGCGCGGGTACCCTGGCGGCTTCGATGTCGTCCGGAGACTCGATTCTGCATGCCGCCGCGTCGATCGGTGTGTGCGACGGAGTGGTTCGTCTCTCACCGGAGCCGATCGACGATCGTCGGCAGCGAGCCCTCATTCGGATTCTGGTGGTGGTGATCAGTGGGGTGTCCTTCTGGCTGGCCGTGGCGTCCGAGCGGGGCCTGGTCGAGCTGTTGCTGGCCGCTTACGGCGGTGTGGCGCAGATCTTCCCGATGGTCTTCGCGGCGTTCTACTGGCCGCGCGCGACCCGCGCCGGAGCGATCGGCGGACTGGTCTGCGGCCTCGCGGTGAATACCTTCTTCTTCCTGCGCCCCGAGCTCTCGCCCGTGCCCGGGATGCACGAGGGGATCTGGGGGCTGGTGGCCAACGTGACCGTCCTGGTCGTGGTCAGCCTGGCGACCCGTCCCGATCCCTGGTCTCGGGTGCAGGCCTATGTCGATCCTGATCACATCAAGGCTCCCGCAGGAGCCGACTGACCTCCAGAGGGAGCAACCGACATGAGTGATGCGTTCGATCAATTGAAAACCGAGATGACCGAGTGGCGGCGCGATATCCACCAACACCCCGAGCTGGCCTTCGAGGAAGTGCGGACCTCGGCCAAGGTCGCCGAGCTCCTCGAATCGTTCGGCCTCGAGGTGCACCGCGGTCTGGCCAAGACCGGCGTCGTCGGGACGCTTCGAGCGGGAGATTCCGAACGGACGCTCGGGCTTCGCGCCGACATGGACGCCCTGCCCATTCGGGAGGCGAACGAGCTCGACTATCGCTCGCAGAACGAGGGCGTGATGCACGCGTGTGGCCACGACGGCCACACCGCGATGCTGCTCGGTGCCGCCAAGTACCTGGCCGAGTCGAAGAGCTTCGACGGCACCGTCCATTTCATCTTCCAGCCGGCGGAGGAGAAGGACGGCGGGGCGCGGGTGATGATCGAGGAGGGGCTCTTCGAGAAGTTCGACTGCGACCGCGTGTTCGGCATGCACAACTTTCCGGGGCTGGACGTGGGGAAGTTCGCGCTGCGTTCCGGGCCGATGCTGGCTGCCATCGACGTCTTCTCCTATGCCGTCTCTTCGGACGGTGGACACGCCGCGATGCCGCACACGCTGGTCGACACCGTGGTCGTCTCGGCTGAAGTCATCCAGGCGATGCAGACGATCGTCTCACGCAACGTCGACCCGCTGCTCAACGCGGTGGTGTCGATCACCCAGGTCCACGGGGGTGATGCGGACAACGTGATCCCGGCTCGGGTCGAGCACGGGGGCTGCGTGCGCACGTTTCTTCCCGCAGTGCAGGATCTCGTCGAGCGCCGGATGGCCGAGATCCTCGATGGGATCACCCGCGCCCACGGCGCGAGCTACGAGCTCGACTATCGGCGCTACTATCCAGCCACCGTCAACGCCGAGGCGGAAGTCGAGATGGCAGCCAACGCGGCTCGCGAGGTCGGCAGGGAGGTCGATGCCGCAGCGGCTCCGATCATGGGCTCGGAGGACTTCTCCTTCATGCTCCAGCAGCGCCCGGGGGCCTTCATCTTCCTCGGCAACGGCGCGAGTGGACAGTTGCACACCCCGGTCTACGACTTCAACGACGAGTGTCTCCCGCTGGGAGCGCGCTACTGGGCCACGCTGGTGGAAACCCAGTTGTCGCGGTGACGTCCGTGCCGACGTCGCGCGCACGGGAGTGCTGGAGATGAGTCAACCCAAGAAGCTCGCGATCCTGGTCGGTGGCGGACCGGCCCCCGGCATCAACAGCGTGATCGGTGCCGCCACCATTCGAGCGAGCCTCGAGGGGGTGCAGGTCCTCGGGGTCCAGGACGGCTTCGAGTGGTTGATGAAGGGCAACGTCGAGCACGCTCATCCCCTGACGATCGAAGACGTCAGCCGGATCCACTTCCGGGGAGGGTCCCACCTGGGCATCTCGCGGGCCAATCCCACGGTCTCGGCGGAGCTGCTCGAGAACACCGTGATCTCCCTGCTTCGACTGAACGTGTCCCAGCTGATCACGATCGGCGGTGACGACACCGCGTTCTCGGCGATGAAGCTCGAGGAGCAGTCGGCCGGGCGGATTCGGGTGGTGCACGTTCCGAAGACGATCGACAACGACCTGGACCTTCCCCTGCACGTGGACACCTTCGGGTACCAGACCGCTCGCCACCTCGGCGTGGATATCGTGCGTAACCTGATGGTCGACGCCAAGACCACCTCGCGCTGGTACCTGGTGATCTCGATGGGCCGCAAGGCCGGGCACCTCGCGCTGGGCATCGGGAAGGCGGCGGGAGCGACCTTGACCTTGATTCCGGAGGAGTTTCCGCGCCGACCGATTCGGCTCTCGGAGATCGTCGACACACTGGTCGGAGCGATCATCAAGCGGCTGAGCTACGGCCGACGAGACGGGGTCGCGATGATCGCCGAAGGCGTGGTGCTCGATATCGACCCGGCCGATCTGGCCGAGATCGACAACGTCGAACAGGACGACCATGGCAACGTTCGCATCGCCGAGGTGGACATCGGAGAGATCCTGAAGCGAGCCGTGCGCGCCCGCCTTGCCGAGTTCGGCCTGAGCACGACTCTGGTGGCGAAGAACATCGGTTACGAGCTGCGCTGCGCCGATCCGATTCCCTACGACATGGAGTACACGCGCGACCTCGGCTACTGCGCGGCCAAGTACCTTCTGAGCGGAGGAAGCGGAGCGATGGTTTCTCTGCAGGGAGGTCACTTCGAGCCGATTCCGTTCCGGAAGATGGTCGATCCCGATTCGGGTCGAGCTCGAGTGCGGATGGTCGACATTCACTCGACCGGCTACGCCATCGCGCGGCGCTACATGATTCGCCTTCGCCGCGATGACTTCGACGACCCGCACGAGCTGGCGCGCTTCGCCGCCACGGCGGGTCTCTCGCTCGAAGCGTTCAAGGCCCAGTTTGCCGATCTGATCGAAGCGGAGCCGCCGCCACTCCGGTTCGGCCACGAAGACGGGCTGCGCGTCATCGATACCGCGGTGGACTAGAGGGCGGAAGACGCAGGGCCGGACACACTCCTCAGCTCGATTCCAGCAGGCTCTCGAATCGCTCGCCCCACTGGGTGATGGCAAACTGCGCTTTGTCCAGGCTCGCGAGCAGGCTGCGGACTTCGGGATCGGCCTGCCGCCGCTCGGTCCACTCGGTCTCGCCGTCCACCGTTGCCATCATGCTGAGCAGCGCGGAGACGCAGCCGGCCGTTCGTGTGAGCGTAGCGGAGTCCGGGGGCGAGTCGGAGTCGGGCTCCGTTGCGCCCTCGGGAACCGGAGGTGCCTCACAGAGCCCTTCGATGCGCTCCTTGCCCGCGGCTGCAAAGTCGGGGTCGGTCCAGCGCAGCAGGTAGGCGATCTGCGGCGCGGCATCGGTGCCTCGATCGATCGCCTTCCACAGATCGGGGATGAACTTGTGGCGGCGCGGATGCAGGGCGACTGCGGCGACGCCGACCAGATTGGCGCCCGGGTCTTCGACGCCGAGCAGCTCCCTGAAGTGGAGTGAGCGGTACTCGCTCCGCTCCATGATTCGCTTCAGCCACGAGACTGTAGATGCAGCGGTCTCGTCTTGCGGGTCGAGGAGTGCGGGCCCGTCCCCGCTTTCGACGACCAGTGCGAACGGACCGAAGGCTCCGATTCCTGACACGCCTGAACCTCTTTCCTGTTTCCTCGCACCGCCTACTCGGTGCGGAGGGCCTCGATGGGGTCGAGTCCGGCAGCCCGGGAAGCCGGCAAAACGCCGGAGAGCACGCCGGTCGCCAGGCTGATGCCGAGCGCCAGGGCCACGTACAGCGGCGGCGTGCTGACCGGAAGCCCGGGCACGGCGAGGCGCGCCAGGGCGCAGATGCCGAGCGCCACGAGCAGTCCGACAAGGCCGCCGAGGGTCGAGAGGGCGGCCGCTTCGACCAGGAACAGGGAACGGACCTGGGAGCGGGTGGCGCCGATCGAGCGCACCAGGCCGATCTCGTGCGTGCGCTCGCCGACCGCGATCCACATCATGGTCAAGATGCCGACTGCGCCCACGAGGAGCGAGACGCCGGCGATGCCGGCGACCGCCAGGGTGACGATGTTCATGATGTTGCCGAAGGTCTCGAGCATCGCGGCCTGTGACATCACGGTAATGTCCTCGCGCCCGCCATGCCGTTCCTTGATCGTCGAGATCACGGCTTCGACCGTCTCGTCGGCGGTGTAGCCGGAGGCGTAGAGCAGATCGATCTCCGTCAGCTCTTGCTGATTGAAGATACGCATCGCCGAGGCCACGGGAATGTGGACTGCGTCGTCGAAGTCGAAGCCGAGCATGAGGCCTTTGGACTCCATCACTCCGATGACTCGAAAGCGGCTGTCGCCGATGCGAACGAACTTCCCGAGGGCCGGCTCGACCCCGAACAGTTCCTGTTTGAGCTTGGGACCCAGCACCGCGTCGTTTCCACCTCGGGTGATGTCCTCTCCCTCCCAGAACGAGCCCTGGCGCACGTCCATCTTCCAGACCTCGGGGACGTCCGGGGTGACGCCGAAGACGAACACGGATCGGCCGCGGCCGTTGCCTTCGACCCGTGCGGTACCGAAGGCCATCGGCACCAGCGTTTCGACGTGCGGCAGCCGCTGGAGAGCTCTGGCATCTTCGAGCGTGAGCGGGTGTTGTGTGCCACCGAGCACGCCGGGAATTCCGACGGTCTCCGACTTGCCCGGATTGATCGCCACCAGATTCGTGCCGAACTGCGTGAACTGGTCGACGATATAGAGCCGGGTCCCTTCGCCGAGAGAGGTCAGCAGGACGACCGAGCCCACTCCGATCGCGATTCCGAGCATGGACAGGACCGTGCGCAACGGATGTCCGATGAGGGCCGTCCAGGCCAGTCGCAAGAACTCCATGGGTCTATTGACAGTCTAGCGAATCACGGGTCGCGGGGTCGTCCCAGGGACGGGTCTGCGCCCGGAGGTCTCGAGACGGCTCATCTCTTGGCCAGAGCGGCGATGGGGTCGAGCTGTGTGGCGCGCCGCGCGGGCAGGACCCCGAAGAGCAGGCCGAAACCCAGAGCCGTCGCGATCGCGGCGACCATGGCCCACCAGGGCGCGGCGGCCGGGAAGACGGGGTAGAGAGCTCCCACTCCGCGGATCGCGAGGACACCGATGCCGAGGCCGATCAGGCCACCGGCGGTCGACAGCAGGGCGGCCTCGGCCAGGAAGACCCACAAGATGTGCCGCTTGCGGGCACCGACGGCTCGGAGCAGGCCGACCTCGGAAGTCCGCTCCGAGACCGAAACGAGCATGACGTTCATGATGCCGATTCCGGCCACCGAGAGCGAGATGGCCCCGATGGCTCCCACGACCAGAGTGAGGGTGGTGAGGATGGAGGAGAGGGTGTCGACTACGGCTCCCTGGGTGAGGACCGTGATGTCCTCCTCTCCGTGGCGTTCGACCATGGTGGCCAGGACCTTCTCCTTCGTGCCTTCGAGGTCGGCGTTCGGGCTGACCTCGAGCAGGACCTGGACCAGGGAGCTCCGGTTGAAGAGGCGCATCGCGGTCGCGACGGGGAAGATGGCGATGTCGTCGAAGTCGACCCCGACCTGGACCCCTCGGTCCGCGAGCACTCCGATGACACGAACCCGGGCGTCTCCGATGCGAATCTGCTTCCCGACGGGCTCCTGGCCGGGGAACAGCTCGCGGGCGGTCTTGCTTCCAATGACTGCGATCGGAGCGCCACGCTGCCAGTCGCCTTTGGGGAGGAACTGCCCTCGGGCCACTCGAAAGTCCTGTACCTCGATGATCTCGGCCGTGGTTCCCATGACCGCAACCTGTCGTCTGCGCTCGCCGTAGGACACCATCTCGCTAGCCGAAACGACCGGAGCGGCCTGGGTGACTTCTGGGAGCCTGAGGAGGGCTTCGGCATCGTCGATGGTGAGATCGTTGGGCACGCCGCTGATTCCGGGGATGAACCCGATGGTCTCGGTGCGGCCAGGGGAAACCATCAGCAGGTCGGCGCCGATGTTCTGGAACTGGCCAACGACGTAGCGCCTCGCCCCTTCGCCCAGGCCGGTGAGCACGACCACCGCCGCGACTCCGATCGACATACCGAGCAGACTGAGCAGGCTGCGCAGCCGATGCCCGACGAGGGCCTGGAGTGCGAAACGGAGCGCCTCGAGCGGGCTCACCGAGTGCGTCCCTCGGTGACCACGGGCCCGGTGATCTCCGATCCGGCAAGACGGCGCGCGATCCGGCCGTCGACCATGACGATCACCCGATCCGCGCGTTGCGCCACCACCGGGTCGTGGGTGACGACGATCAGCGTCAACCCTTCGTCATTCAACCGGTCGAGCAGCTCCAGGATCTGGCGGCCGGAGGCGCTGTCGAGGTTGCCGGTGGGCTCGTCGGCCAGCAGGAGCTTGGGTCTCATGACGGTGGCCCGAGCCAGTGCCACTCGTTGGCGTTCGCCACCGGAGAGCTGGTCCGGGCGGTGGTCGGCGCGGTCGGTGAGGTCGACGGAGTCGAGTGCGCTGGCAACACGGTCGCGCCGTTCTTTTCTGTCGATACCGGCGAAGATCAGTGGCAGCTCGACATTGCCTGCGGCGGTGAGGCGGGGCACCAGGTGGAAGAACTGGAAGACGAAGCCGATCGTGTTGCGGCGCACCTCTGTGAGCTCTTCGTCGGAGAGCCGTGCGACTTCGCGGCCGTCGAGGTGATAGCTGCCCTTGTCGGGCTTGTCGAGACAGCCGATGATGTTGAGCAGGGTCGACTTGCCCGAGCCCGACGGGCCCATGATGGTGACATGCTCACCGGTCTCGATGGTCTCGTCGACACCGTCCAGAGCGTGTACCAGTTGAGAGCCGACCACGAACGTGCGCTCGATGCCGCGCAGCTCGATCACCGGCCGCCACCTGCGCTCGGGCCCTCCTGGTCGGAGCGGATCACCAGTGCCGGTGCGCCCGCCTCGATCTCGGCACGATCGATCTCCGAGACCACCAGGTCGCCCTCGTCGACCCCGGAGAGGATCTCGGTGAAGTTCCAGTTGCGCAGTCCGGTCTCGATCGGCCGCTCTGCAAGGATCCCGTTTTCCACCACCAGGACCTTGCTGCCCTCGATCAGGGTCGAGGTCGGGAGGCGGGTGACGTCTTCGTGCACCTCGAGGATGACCTCGACGTCGGACGAGGTGCCGGGGCGGAGCGTCTCGGCGAGCTGTTTGTCGGCCAGCTCGACATCGATCTCGACGGTCCGGTTCTGGGCTTCGACGTCGAGGACGAAGTCGGACACCCGCCGCACGGTTCCTTCGAAGGTCTGGCCGCGGTGCGAATCCACGGTCACGCGGACCGGTTGGCCGGCATGGAGCCGCGCCGCGTCGACCTCGTCCATCGGCGCGCTGATGTAGATCGACTCGGGGTCGAGCAGATCGATCACCGGGGGAATCGGCAGGCCGGGAGGAGAGGGCGTCGTGTACTCACCCAGCTCGATCGAGAGGTCAGCGAGGATCCCGGAGAAGGGTGCCCTGAGGGTCATCATCGACAGTTCGACCCTGGCCAGCTGCAGCGTCGCGGCGGCCTGCTCGACGGTCGACGACGCAGCCTCGCAGGCGGCCTGTGAGGTGAGCCGGGAGTTCTCGACCTGATCGCGCATGTCCTCGGAGACGATCTTCTCCTCGGCCAGTCGACCGAATCGTTGCAGTTCCCGCTCCGCCCGGTCGGCGCTGAGGCAGGCCTGGGTTCGGCGCGCCTCGGCCGCGGCGACCTCGCGCTCGGCGAGTACGACCCGGGCCTCCTGCATACTGGCGTCGAGCCGCAGAAGCACTGCCCCGGCCGGTACGCGGTCGCCTTCGCGGAACGGGATCTCGATCGCCCGTCCGCCCAGCTCGGGAGAGAGCTCAGTGCGTCGGCGTGCCTTGACGGTGCCGGCGCGGGAGTTCGTCACCGTCTCCTCGACGCGACCGCGCTCGACCTCGATCACCTGGACTTCGACCGGCTTCGGCTCGAGGAGGTGGGCCACACCCCAGCCGATCAGAACCAGTACTCCCAGGGCGATCGACCAGCGAATCAGACGTTTGCTCATCCTCACTCCTCACGGTCCCCGGCGCGCTGCCCCGACCAGTATCGCATTGCACCCCCGGATCTGGGGTTGTGGAATGCCTGGGGATTCCGCGTATGCGGTCAGTCGGGAATCTCGGCGACGCACTCGATCTCGACCCGGGCGTCGAGTGGGTTCTGACGCACGGCCACGGTGGTGCGGGCGGGCCGATGCTCTCCGAATCGACGGGCATAGACCGAGTTCATTCCCTCGAAGTCGGCCATGTCGCGGAGGTAGACGTTGGTCTTGACGATGTTCTCGAGCGTCAGACCGAGTCCGCCGAGGACCAGGGTCAGATTGTCGAAGACGCGCTCGGTCTGCGCTTCGATGGCCGCACCGACCAGCTTCATGGTTTCCGGGTCGAGGGGTGTCTGGCCGGAGCAGAAGACGAGATTCCCGGCCTGGGCCGCGTGGCAGTAGGGGCCTATGGCGGCGGGCGCGTCGGGGATGTTGTGGCTTTTCATGGGGCGAGTGTAGCGGCTGTCGTTCTGGGTGATGGAATAGGGATCAGGATCGGGGTAGGGGTAGGGGTTAGGGGGTAGGGGGCTCCGGTCTTCCGGGGGTCGGGCCGGGGGGCCGGCGGCTGACGGTTCGCCTCAGTGGAACGTGGAGGGGGGCTCACCTCCGGTCTCGCTCGCGCGGGTGGCGCTGGTGCCCGGCGTGAGAGCTCGGGCTGCGCGGCTCGACAGGCAGCCGGCGGCCCCCCGGCTCGCCCCCCGCAAGACCTCGTCGGACTGCGAGGCGCTTCTGTAAAGCCACGGTTGGAGTGTGGGGAGAGAGAGAAGAGAGGGAGAAGAGGCAGAGAAGCGACAGCCGGGGCCCTACCACCTAAACCTTCCCGACATCCCGGGCCCCCCAGCGCGTTCAACCCCCCGCCGTCTGGGATACTCCGGGTGGCTTCGGAGGCAGTCGATCGAGCTCCGGGTACAGGCTCCGGTGGCGTTGCGCCCGATAGGCCGAGGTGGGGGTCGACGGATCGTCGGTGATCAACTCCCAAACCTTTTCCTTGCCGTCGTAGGTGACCTCGAAGACCCGAGCCCACTGTCGGCCGCCGAAGGTGCCCATCACCTCGCCGTTCGGGCCCGCCATACGGCCGCCGTCGGTGACCAGCACGTTGCCGGTCTCGGGAAGGTGGTCGGCGTCCGAGATGAAGGGCGAGATGAAGCGCTCCTGCTCCGGACCGTAGGTCCACACTTCCTCGACGGTGCCGGCCGCCTCGTCGATTCGATACTCGACTGCGCGACTGTAGCGCTCGTCGGGTGGCATCTCCTCGTTGGGCGGGATGGCGCGCTCTGCGCCGTTGTCGAAGAGCAGAAGCGTGCCGCGAGGAGTCAGCTCGACCCCGTGCTGATGATAGGGCCAACCCACGTCGCCCGCGGGTTGGAGCAGCTTGTCGGCCCATGGCTCGCGCCAGCCGGTGGGGTCCCCGAGCAGCCATTGAAGCTCGCCGGAGCTCAGATCCACCTTGTAGAGCACCGACTGGAAGTTGCTCGACACCACGGCGGCGTCTTCGTCGGGGAGGTAGGTCAGCGCGTTGGAGTGAAGCAGGTCGAAGGGCATGGGGTCGTACACCCCTTCATAGACGTGGTCGTAGAAGTCGCGCCCCAGCGACCCGTTGCCGAGGCGCCTGGGATCGAGCACGTCCAGTACCTTGATGCGGCGGACGATCTCTCCCTCGGGGGTGAACTCGATCAGCTCGTCGCCGCTGACCCGGTCGGTTGCACGCTTGTTGCTCGGTGGGTACTCCACCGGAAAATCGTCATACTCCCGCGATTCGAGGCCGAGTCCGAGAAAGGTTCCGGAGTCGGAAAGGTAGATCACCTCGTGGTGAAAGGTGTCGGTGTCGATCAGAATGCTCTCTGGACCGATCGCGTCCTCGGGTGCATAAGAGGTATGCCACTGGCGGTGTACGTTGCCCAACATGTCGATCTCGTTGATCCCGTCGTCGTGCGAGTAGAAGAAGTTGCCGTTGGGCAGTCTCTCGAGCTCGTCGACGAAGTGGTCGACCTTGTAGTACCAGACCACTTCCCCCTCGGGATCCACCGCGGCCGCCAGTCCCCACTCGTCGTCGTCCTCGAAGGGCGTCTTCCATCGGAAGTAGTGAATCAGGGTCACTCCGGGCTCCATTGCAGCCTGCCGGCGAACCGTGACGGCGATGGGCGGAAAGTCGTCCGGCAGCGGAGGAGTGGTGATCTCGAGCGGCTCGAGCACCGTTTCCCTCCCCTTGTCATCGGTCAGGGTGGCCGTGACCGTGTGAGTGCGGCCGGGGCGCAGACCGAGGACCGGGATCTCATGCTGAGTCGCGGCCTGCTGGCTCGGAGTGACCCGTTGCTGATGCTCTGCGTCCTCGATGTCGAGGGTGACGACGACCGGCCGATCGGAGGTGAGGGTGAGGATTCCGGCCAGAGGCACTGTGGGGTTCGGATTGTTGACCAGCGCCACGTTCTCGGCAGCCGGAGGGGCAGTGCACGCGCTGGACAGCGTCAGGAGAGCTACGACGCAGAGGAGCCAGGCAGAGGTTGGAGAGGTCGGTTTCATGACGTTTTACCTTTAGAGGAGAAGAGAGAAAGGGATTCCTACGTTCACATGTAGCCGAGCGACTCGAGATCCTCGATGTCGCTCGCATCGATGGGTAGACGATCGGTGATCCGGGGTGGCATCCAGCCTTCGCTCTCGCACAGGCGTTGGTAGTCCCGCAGAAGCGCCCGCAGTCGGGACAGCGACTCGACGTTCTCGTTCAGTGGTAGCTCCGTCACGCCCAGTCCCCGCTCCGGGAGAAGAGACAGCGTTTCGCGCGACGGATCCCCGAACAGAGGGGGAGTCGGGATGGTGCCGTTCAGCATGGCGGCCTGGAGCTCTTCGTAGCCGCGCTCGACGACCGCTCGATCCTGCACGGGTACCTCGCGCAGCACCTGGAGGTACTTGACGTCGTCCTGGATGACTGCGCGCTGGATGGTGCGCTCGCGGATCACCAGCTCGCTGAGGACCGGTCGTGCCTCGGACTGCGTGACGAGGGGGAGGCTCGGGACCGGGTTCTCTCGGGAGGCCTCGCCCGTGGGGTCGGCGAGGTCGAGCAGGGTGCCGGCGAGAGCCGCGGTCGACACGGGACTGCGAACGGTTCGGCCGGCAGTTCCGAGAACCGAGCCCGTCAAGACGAGGGGGACGCGGATGACCTCTTCCTCGAGGTTCCATCCGGTGCCGACCCCGCCGTGCTCGGAGAGCTCGAAGCCGTGTCCGGCGGTGAGCACGAGAAGGGCGTCGTTCAGCGCTCCGGACTGCTCGAGCTGCTCGAGCAGGTCGACGACGGACGCGCCGATCTCGTCCATGCGACGGGCGTACTGCGCCGAAACGTCGATGCCTTCCTCGGCAACGACGATCGGTGACGCCCAGTGGGCGACCAGAAAGAGGGGACGGCCGCTGGCCTCGGCCTGCCAGTCGCCGACTGCGCGGACCGCTCGCTGGACGATCTCGTCGTTGGCCCATCCAGTCTGCGGAGCGACCTGGACATCGTGGAAGCCTCGGGTGAATCCGGGGCGGCCCGCCCAGCTCGACTGACTGACGAAGGCGCTCGTGTAGCCCGCCCGCCTCAGTCGAGTGGCCAGCGTGAGTGCCTCCGACGCGGGTTGCGCCTCGGCCAGTCCGACACTGCCGCCGTGGGTCGGCATGCGGCCCGTGAACAGAGAGGAGAGGGACTGCTCGGCCAGTGACGAGGGGGCATAGGCGCGCTCGAAGACCAGCGAGCTCTCGGCGGAGAGCCAGGCGTCGAGGTCGCCGCTGGCGATCTCTCGAGCCCGATCGGCGCGCAGGCCGTCGACCACGAGAACCACCATCGTCGGGGCCGACGAGGGGATCTGAGCGCAAGACCAGAGGGCCAGCACCAGGGAGAGAGCAGAGCACCTGAGGGGAATCACGGCGGAGAGTCTACCCCAAGGGGCAGGGGAGAATTGAACGATGGACAATAGAATTGAACGGTGTTAAATTCGTGTGCATGGAGCGACACCCTGCCAAGCAGAGAGAGGTCAAGCGGGCGAAGCGGGCCGAGCGCCGCCGAGAGCAGACCCGTAAGGAGATTCTCGAGGTGGCCCGCGAGATCGTGATTCGCAAGGGCTTCGTGGGGTTCTCTCTCTCGGACGTCGCGGAGGGGCTCGGTCTCACCAAGCCAGCCCTGTACCACTACTTCAGCTCCAAGCAGGAGCTGCTCTGGGAGCTCCTGCTGAACGAGTGGGTCGAATCGGCAACCGCGGTGCATGGCGCGGTCAAGAAGACCGTGAGGGGAGTCGACGCGGTGGAACAGATCATCCGCACCCTCTTCGATCGCTATCGGGGCCGCAGGGACCTGTTCCTGCTCGGCTATCACCGGCTTCTGGCGGGCGAGCTCGGGGAACTGGTGGGGCCCGAGGAGCTCGAGCGCATCCGCCCCGTCAACGACCTGCTCTACCAGGGAGCCGAGGCACGACTTCGGGCAGACCAGTCGACCGGTGGCTTTCCGAAGAACCGTGACCCCCGCCGGTTCGCCTTCACGGCCCACATGGCCGTGATCGGCTTGTTGAATATGAAGGCGTTGGTCGAGTCATCGGGGGATCCGTTGATTCACGGTGACGACGAATTGATCGACGACCTGTGCCGGACGTTCCGAGACGCAGCCATACAAGGAGCCTCGACATGATGTGGGAGAACCCCGTCTTCACGACCTATGTGATCGCAGCCAGCCTGATGATTCTCAAGATGATGGGACAGGGATGGATTACCGTCTATCGCATGATGAAGGTGGGCGGAGGATTCCTGAACCCGGAAGACGCCAACCGGGGACTGGCGAATCTGAATCCCAGACCGGATCAGCTCGACAAGGACGACTACGTCGAGCGCTCGCGCCGCATGCACCGCAACGATCTGGAGAACATTCCAGCCTTCCTGGTGGCGGGTCTCCTGTTCGCCTGGACCGAGCCGCCTCTCCTGGTCGCTCAGTGGCTCCTCTATGGCTTCGTCGTGGCTCGCATCGCGCACTTCGGGGCGTACATCACCGCGCGGTCGCACGAGGTCCGAGCCACGTTCTACACGATCGGGTCGCTCATCGTCATCGGGATGGCGTGCTACACGCTCTACTTCGCCCTCTCCTAGGCGGTGCCGATCCGGGCTGGGATCCGGTAGACTGGTAGGCCCTCCGAATCGTTCATCTGCAGCCCCCGCGGCGTTCGCACTCGAAGAGTCGCCTGGGGAGAGAGGTACTACGCCATGAAAGAAGCCCTTCAGTTCTATATCGACGGTGAGTGGGTCGACCCGGTCGAGCCCAAGACCCTCGACGTGATCAATCCCGCCACCGAGACCGCCGTCGGGCGGATCAGCCTGGGCTCCCAGGTGGACGTCGACAAAGCGGTCGCGGCGGCCCGCGCCGCGTTCGAGTCCTACTCGCAGACCACCAAGGAGGAGCGCATGGAGCTCCTCGGCAAGATCATCGCGGGCTACCAGGCGCGAATCGACGAAATGGCACAGACCATCACCTCCGAGATGGGCGCTCCCGCCTGGTTGGCGAAGGCAGCCCAGGCGCCAGCAGGACTGGCGCACTTCGCTGGAGCTCTCGAAGTGCTCAAGAACTACGAGTTCACCGAGCAGCGCGGGTCGACCGCACTGATCAAGGAGCCGATTGGCGTGTGCGGCTTCATCACGCCGTGGAATTGGCCCGTCAACCAGATCGCCTGCAAGGTCGCGCCGGCCCTGGCTGCCGGCTGCACGATGGTGCTCAAGCCGAGTGAGGTGGCACCGCTGTCGGGAATGCTCCTCGCGGAGATCCTGCACGAGGCCGGCGTGCCGAAGGGCGTCTTCAACCTGGTCAACGGCGACGGTCCGACGGTCGGAGCGGCACTCTCTGCGCATCCCGACATCGACATGGTCTCCTTCACCGGCTCGACGCGGGCTGGCCGCGAGGTGGCGAAGGGTGCCGCCGACACGATCAAGCGGGTCGCACAGGAGCTGGGCGGCAAGTCCGCCAACATCGTCCTCGACGATGCGGACCTCGAGACCGCGGTGGGTGGCGGCGTCCAGGCCTGCTTCATGAACAGTGGTCAGTCGTGCAACGCGGGCACCCGGATGTTCGTGCCGGCGGACAAGCACGCCCAGGCACTGGAGATCGCCAAGGCCGCCGCGGAAGCGACGGTGGCAGGCCCCCCCGAGGAGAAGGTCAAGATCGGTCCGGTCGTCAGCCAACTGCAGTGGGACCGCATCCAGTCCCTGATCCAGAAGGGCATCGAGGAGGGCGCGGAGCTGGTCGCTGGAGGTCCTGGCAAGCCCGAGGGCCTCGAGACCGGCTACTACGTCAAGCCGACCGTGTTCGGCAACGTGACCAACGACATGACGATCGCTCGCGAAGAGATCTTCGGCCCGGTGATCGCGATCCTTCCCTACGAGACCGAGGAAGACGCGATACGAATGGCCAACGACACGGTCTACGGCCTGTCGGGCTATGTGCAGTCGGGCGATCTCGACCACGCGAATCGAGTCGCGGCCCGGTTGCGCACCGGGAACGTGCACATCAACGGGGCCGGGCCCGACTTCGGGGCGCCCTTCGGTGGCTACAAGCAGTCGGGGAACGGCCGCGAGTGGGGCGACTACGGTTTCGAGGAGTTTCTCGAGATCAAGGCCGTGATGGGTGCCGTCGCGAGCTGAAGAGGACGCCGCAGGCCGACTCCGGAAAGGGGCTCGCGAGAGCCCCTTTTTTGTGCGCGCCAGCGCTTCGGGTAGCCTGTGGCCTCCCCGACGATCCACTCCTCTCTGCGAGGCCAGGCCATGACCACCGTATCGAGACTCTTCCTCGCCGCCATCGTGTGTGCCGCGAGTTGCGCATGCACCGCCGACACCCCAGCCCCGGAACCCTCGCACGACGAGCAGTTGAACGCCTTTCTCGACGAGGTCTTCGAGCGCCGGGTTGCGGACAGCCCGGAGTTTCAATCGCGACTCGGACGTCGGACCGAGCGGCTCGGCGAGTGGGACGATCGCTCCGACGCCTTTGCCGCGGCGCAGATCGAGAAGGACAGAGCCGATCTGGCGCGTCTCGAGGCCGAGTTCGACTACGAATCGCTGAGTGAGCAGGGGAGACTCAGCTACGACCTGTTCGTCTTCCGCGTCGAGCAGGGCATTCGGAATCACGAGTTCCGTCGCCAGTTCTACGTGGCCGATCAGTTCAACGGTCAGATCACCGATCCCCTGACCGTTCTCCAGAACAATCACCCGATCGCGAGCCTTCGCGATGCTCAGGACTACCTGTCCCGTGTCGAGGGGCTCGAGGACCTGCTCGCCGGGATGGTCGAGCGCCTGCAGGATCGGGCGGAGTTCGGTGTCATCCCTCCCGCGTTCGCCTTCCCGGCGATGATCACCGATGTGGAGGCGATCAACTCGGGTGCACCGATCGATCCCTCGTCCACCGACAACGCGCTCTACGCCGACTTCAAGGACAAGCTTTCGAAGCTCGACCTGGACGAGGTGGAGCGTTCGAGCCTGATGGAGCGCGCCGACGCCGCCTGGAGCGGTCCGTTCAAGCGAGGATTCGATCGACTGCTCGAGGAGCTGCGGCGGCTCCAGCCGATGCAGTCCGAGAATCTCGGGGTCTGGTCGCTACCCGACGGGGAAGCCTTCTATGACAACCGCGTGGCTCACCACACCACCCTGGGACTGAGCGCCGATCAGATCCACGAGATCGGGATTGCCGACGTGGCTCGTCTTCAGGCAGAGATGGAGACGATCAAGGAGGCGGTCGGGTTCGACGGGTCGCTGCGGGAGTTCTTCTCGTTCGTGCGCACCGACCCGGACAACTTCTACGAGGACAGCGACGCGGGTCGCGCGGCGTTCCTCGCCGAAGCCGAGCAGCAGACCCGGGAGATCTTCGCGGTCGCCGATCAGTACTTCAACCAGCTCCCGAAGGCCGGCCTCGAGGTGCGGCGAGTCGAGCCGTGGCGCCAGAATTCCACCAGTATCGCGTTCTACAGTGCCCCCTCCCAGGACGGCTCTCGGCCCGGGATCTACTACGCGAATCTGGCCGACATGACCAACGTGCAGAAGTACGTCTTCACCGCGATCACCTATCACGAGGGTGTCCCCGGGCATCACTTCCAGATCGCTCTCGCCCAGGAGCTGGAGGGGCTGCCGCTGTTTCGCCGCTTCGGCGGCTATGGGGCCTACACCGAGGGCTGGGCCCTGTACGCCGAGCAGCTGGCGCGCGAGATGGGGTTCTACCGGGAGCCGATGCGTGACTTCGGGCGACTCCAGAACGAGCTGTGGCGGTCGGTTCGACTGGTCACGGACACCGGCATTCATGCCAAGCGGTGGACTCGACAACAGGCGATCGACTACTTCCTCGAGAACACGCCCCTGTCGGACGGTGACATCGTGACCGAGGTCGAGCGGTTCTTCGTGAATCCGGGGCAGGGGCTGAGCTACAAGATGGGAATGATCCACATCCTGGAACAGCGGGACAAGGCCCGTGCTGCGCTGGGGGAGCGTTTCGATCTGCCCGAATTCCACGACGCGGTGATTGGCGCGGGCTCGTTGCCCCTGCCGATTCTCGAGCAGCAGGTGGAGCGTTTCATCGCCGCAAGGAGCGCGGCGAGCGCGGACACCCAGGGCACGGGATGAGTACGGCCCTCGATCATCTGCGCGTCCTGGAGCTGGGGACCCAGGTTTCCGCTCCGTACTGCGGCAAGATCCTGGCCGACCTCGGGGCCGATGTCCTCAAGGTGGAGCCGCCCGAGGGGGATCCTTCCCGTCGGCGGGGCCCCTTTCCCCAGGGCGAGGAGAATCCAGAGGCCAGTGCTCTCTTTCTCTATCTGAACACCAACAAGCGAGGCCAGGTTCTCGACCTGGAAACGAGTGCGGATCGGGCTCGGCTGGCGGAGCTGGTGGCCTCGACCGATCTCCTGCTCGACAACCACCCGCGGCACTGGCTCGAGTCGCTGGGTCTCGACTGGAAGCGGCTCCAGGAGATCAACCCGAATCTGGTCTACGCGTCGATCACTCCGTACGGGCGCACCGGCCCTCGGGCCGACGCGCTGGGCGACGAGTTGACCCTCACCCATGCGGGCGGTCTCGGCTACCTGCTGCCGACCCGCTCGCGCGATACGAGCCGCGCGCCGGTGAAACTGGGGGGCTACCAGGTCGGCTACCACGGTGGGCTGGTCGCAGCGCTGGCCGCGCTGGGGGCCCTCTCCCAGAAGGCACCTCCAGCCCAGCTGATCGATATCTCTCTCCAGGAAGTCGTGCTGGCGCTGGTGGCGCCACTGGTTGCCGGGGCTCGGTATCACCATTCCTCCTATCACCGCGTGCCGGATCGGCCGCCGGCGATGGGGCGCCTCGAGACCAGCGACGGCTACGTCGTGCTCAACGCCTTCGACGATCATCACTTCGCCGTCCTGCGTGAGCTGATGGGGAATCCCGATTGGTGCAGCGGTGAGGAGTGGCTGTCGATGGCGTATCGAGTGCACCACCTGATGGACATCGCTCCACAGATCGAGGCCTGGGCCCGGAGTCAGAAGAAGGCCGATCTGCATCGCCTCGCCGGAGAGCGCGGCATTCCGATCGGTCCGATCGACGATGCCTCCGAGGTACTGGCAAACCCTCAGTTCGCATCGCGAGACTTCTTTCAGGACGTCGAGCATCCCGTTGCGGGGAGGCAGCGGTACGCCGGGTGGCCCTACAAGATGGCCGCGTCAGCGCCCACGATCCGGCGGCCGGCGCCGCTGCTCGGCGAGCACGACGATACCGTGTGGGCGAAGCGTTGTCTGGCCGGTGGCGAGGAGGGCCAGCCGGAGAACCCCTCCGGCCGTTCGGTGTCGCGACCGCTCGAGGGCGTTCGAGTGCTGGAATTCTGCTGGGTATGGGCGGGGCCCTACGCGGGCTCGCTCCTCGGGGCTCTCGGGGCCGAGGTCATCAAGGTCGAGGGTCATCGTCGCATGGACCTGACTCGCCGGGGTCTCGCCTGGCCGCTCGCCGAGCCCGCCCCCTCTTCGCTGCCACCGAGCCAGGGGATGGCATTCAACTCGGTGAACATGAACAAGCGATCGCTGACGCTGGATCTCGGTCAACCGGCTGGAGTCGAGCTGGCCCGCAGGCTGGTCGAGGAGAGCGACGTCGTGGTCGACAACATGCGTCCCGGTGCGCTCGGAAAGCTCGGGCTGGGCTACGAAGACCTGCGCAAGATCCGGCCCGACGTCATCGCGGCTTCTTCCTCGGGTCGCGGGAGCACCGGCGAGGAGTGCCAGTACCTCGGTTTCGCCATGGTGCATCAGGCGATCGGGGGCGGCGCCCACATCTCGGGCTACCCGGACGATCACCCCACTCACAGCGGCGGCGATGTCGACTTGATGAACGCGATGGCCCTCGCGGTCTCGATCCTGGCGGCGTTGCACCACCGCCGCAAGTCCGGTGAAGGGCAGTTCATCGACTTCTCCCAGTGTGAAGGGGTGAGCTCCCTGCTGGGGGAAGTGTTCCTGGGCTACCAGATGAGCGGTGTTCTGCCCGAGCGAGCGGGCAACCGGGATCATCAGTATGCCCCTCACGGGGTCTACCGGGCCTGGGGGGTCGACCGGTGGCTCGCCATCGAGGTGCACTCGAGCGAGGAGTTCCGCCGGCTTGCCGAGTGCATCGGTCGGCCGGAGCTGGCCGAGGACCCTCGATTCGGCACCGTCATGGCGCGCAAAGCCAACGAAGAGGCTCTCGACCGGATTCTCGAGCAGTGGACCCGCGAGCGGGACCGAGACTGGATGGCCGCCGTGCTCCAGCGGGCAGGAGTCGCCGCGGCGCCCTCCAGGACCGCGGCAGACCTCTACGCCGACCCTCATCTCGTGGCGCGCGGCGCCTTCGTCACCGTAGACCATCCCGAGCTGGGCCCACTGCAGCTGGTCGCTCCGCCGTGGAGTACCAACGAGCAGGAGCGGCCGGCTCGCTGTGCGCCTCTGCTCGGCCAGGACAACCAGTCCATCCTGCGCGACCTGCTCGGGCTGAGCCCGGAGAGGATCGCCGAGTTCGCCGCGCAAGACGTCGTGCTGTCGGAGTAGAGAGGATTCCCCAGAGGGGCCGAAGGGCACCTCGATGGCAGTCGCCGCTCAGGCTCACTCGGTACCCGGGCGGCCCAGGACGTCGGCGACCTCGACCAGTTCGTACTGGGGTGAGGACTGAATGGCGTGGCGGATGATCGGGACGTGCCCGGCTCCGATGATCAACAGAATGCGCTCGGCGGCGCGCTCGGCGTCGCGCTCGGCGAGGCGCTGTAGGTTGGCGAAGATGCGCAGGTTGCGGTTGTACCACGCGGTGGTCGAGTCGACGCCGGGGTACCGTTCGTTCTCCGGGCCCTCGGCGGAGCCCACCTCGAAAGCGCCCACCAGGTAGTGGCCGTGACCCTGGAGCAGGCGCCGCTCGGTGTTCATCTCCAGAAAAGTCTCTCGCAGGCTCTGCTGGGTCTTGCGCTCGTCGCCGTAGCGGTAGAGCGCCTGGTAGTGCAGGTCCCACATCGGGTCGAGGCGGTCGGCCTGCCCGTTCTTCTGGGCCCACTCGGAAGCATCGAGCCAGTCGTCGAAGTGGCGTGCCTCGGCGTCGACCGCCCAGACGCCCTCGTGCCCGAGCTGTTTCGCCAGGCGAAAGCCCAGCTGGTAGATCTCGTTGCTCGGGAGCTCGAAGTCGCCCGCTCGGTAGGATCGGTACCGCTCGTCGAGCATCGCCTGGCGCTCGGGCTTGGCTTCGACCGCGATCCTGGTCGGATCGAAGGCAGCGAGCCGCTGCAACACCTCGAGCAGTTGCTTCTGGCGCTCCGGTGACTGGATGTCGACGTCGAACTGAGGCTTGTAGCCGTCGAGTCCGGCGTCCTTGAAGTGAAACGTCCCGAGCACGAGGATCTTCGCTTCCGGCTCCGGGAAGGGAGGGGGCTGAGCGTCGGTTCGGGCCGCGTGCGAGAATGCGACGGATGCGAGCAGAAGAAGCACGGCGAGTCGGCGGTTCGGCATGGGGGGATCTCCTTCGGGGTTCCTCGAGAGATACGGAGCCCAAGCCTAAGAGTTTTATGTATCGAGCTCGGGCTGCGAGAGCCGGGGTTTGCAGAGGCGTGCGATGAGGACCCGGGCCGCGATCCTCGAGGCGAGGGATCGCCCGTTGCGAATCGCCGAGGTGGAGTTGGCGGACCCGGGCCCCGGCGAGGTGCGCGTGCGCATCGAGGCCTGCGGCATCTGCCGGAGCGATCTGCATGCCATCGATGGCGCTGAAGACGTACAGCTTCCGGCGGTGCTCGGACACGAGGCCTGCGGGGTTCTCGAGGCTCTCGGTGAAGGCTGCCGAGGACTGTCGATCGGCGACCGGGTGATCCTCTCCTGGACTCCGGCGTGTGGGCAGTGTGGCCCCTGTCGACGCGGCGACGTACAGCTGTGCCGGCGTCTCGTGATGAGCACGGGCGGTGAAGGCCCGATGACGCTCGACGGGAAGGGTGTCGATCGCTTCATGGCGCTCGGAGCGTTCAGCGAGCACGTGGTGGTTCCCGAGGCGATGGCGGTGCCGATCCGGGGAGAGATCCCTTCCGAGCACGCCTGCTTGATCGGCTGCGCCGGGATGACGGGTTTCGGAGCGGCTGCCAAGACGGCTGGCGTCCAACCGGGCGAGACGGTGGCGGTGCTCGGCTGTGGCGGGGTCGGTCTCGCGGCGGTCCAGGGGGCCCGCGTCGCCGGAGCGGGCCGGATCCTGGCGGTCGATCCGCTGGCGAAGCGTCGGGAGGTCGCCCTCGGAGTGGGAGCGACGGAGGCACTCGACGCCGAAGCCGTGGTCGAGACGGTCCTCGGCCTGACGCGCGGTGGAGTGGACGTGGCGATCGAATGCGTCGGCTCGACCGACGTCATGCGGGACGCCTACCTGATGCTGCGGCCGGGCGGCCGGGCCGTCGTCGCGGGACTGCCCGGGTTGCGTGACCAGTTGGTCTTGCCGGCCGTTCTCCTGCTCACCGAGCGCTCGATCAAGGGCTCGATCTATGGCTCGGCCGACCCCGCGGTGGACTTCGCCCGCCTGGTCGAGCTCTACGATCGCCACGAGCTCGATCTGGCGGCGCTCACCGGGCGGACGCGTCCGCTGGACGAGGTCAACGAGGGGATCGCCGAAATGCGCGAGGGACGCACCACGCGTGTGGTGTTGACCTTTTGACGAGCCGCGGATCCGTCGCGGGTGGCGACTTCGAGGTCCGATCTGTTCGGGCGCTGCAGCAGGTACGGTACTGGGGTTGGTATTCGAATGCGGCCCGGGGCAAGCGTCGCAAGGCCGAGTTGGGGGTGGAAGGTCCGCTGGCCGCGTCGGTCTCGGCCGACGGGGATCGGTCGTCGAGGAGGCGCCGTGTGTCCTGGGCTCGTCTGATCCAGCGGGTAGCTTGCGCCCGTCGCTGACCGCTCTCGCCGTCGGCTAGACCGCTGGTGGCCGCGCGGGTTCTACCTCGCGGCGGCGCGTCAGTTGATCGGCGAAGGGGAGGCCGCGATGGAGGCCCTCGCCCAGCAGATCCGTGTGACCGACCCCTCGGAGGTCGACCTGCTGTCACGCTTGATCGGTGGCCAGGGGGTGGTCGGTCTGTGGCGGGGCGATCTGGTGGGTGTGTCGAGAAGCGCAACCCGGCTACTCGATCTGGTCCGAGATGGCGCACGACTGACTCTCGAGGCGTGGGGCTGGTACCTGGAAGGTGCGGCCCGGTTTCACCGCGACGAGCTCGAGGAGGGCGCGCGGGCCCTCGAAGCCGCGGCCGCTCGTCCGCACGTACTCCAAAAGCGCGTCCTCCTCGACGCCCTGGCGGCCTCGGCCTACTGCCACCAGAGGCTCGGGAGAGACGGGCGCGTCGATTCGCTCCTCGACCAGCTCGAGCCTCGACGTGCTCGAGTCGGTGACGGATCGACTCCAGGACAAGGAGATCGCCGTCCACCTGGGAATCTCCACCCACACGGTGAAGGACCATCTGAAGCGCATCTACCGGAAGCTGGGCGTCAGCGGACGCCGTGAGGCAGAGAGCAAAGCGATGTCGCTAGGCCTCGTCGAGGGATCGGTCGAGCGCCGACCACACCACCGAGCCTGAGCCAGCTTCGGCGCTCCCGGGTTCTCCTCCGGCAGGCAGCCGCGGGGCCTCTCAGGCCCTCGGGCTGCACCGGGGCCCCTTCCCCTCGTTTTCCCCTCGCCAAGAGGGGTGCCCCCCCGGCTTCGTTTCGCCCAGAATGGGATTCTCAGATCAAGGTTCTGGCTGGTGGCTGTGTGGCATCAGCTTCCGATCCGCTCGATGTGGCCCAGTACACGCAGGGCGAATGGAATGCAGGGGAATAAGAAAACGCCAAACAAGCAAATGCTATTGCTTAAGGAGAAGAGGAATGAACACTAAACACGACAAAGCTGGCGACGCTGTGAAGGGGCCAGTCCGAGTTGGCGCATCGGGTTTCGAGCCGCTCGAAGTCGACAGCCCGATGGCCAGGTGGAAAAAGCCCCAGTCCCCGGAATTCATCGAGAAGGCGACCAAGAACTACAGTTTTCCCAACTGGCAGTCGGGCAACGAAGATTCCATCTACTACAACCTCAATATCCCCGAGTTCTTCCACTGCTCCTATGTCGCTCCGCCGCAGGAGTTTTCCAAGCTCGAGCGGGCGATCGATCCGTCAATTCTGGATCTGACCTATGCCGGTGTTGACGGCACACCCACGCCGCCGCTGAAGGAGTATCTGGCCGGCAAGCGCCAGGTTCAGGCGATGATGATGGCCCATAAGGGCAAAGTCGTTTTCGAGGTCTATCCGGGCATGAATCCCACCGATATCCACATCTGGATGTCGGCATCCAAACCGACGGTCGGTCTGCTTGTCGCGATGCTTGCTGAAGAGGGCAAGATCGATCTGGACAAGCCGGTCCCGACCTACGTGCCCGAGCTCAGAGGGTCGGCCTGGGAGCAGGCGACGGTCAAGAACGTGATGAACATGTCCTCCGGCCTCGATATTGAGGAAACCATCGAGAACCTACTGAACCCTGAATCGTGGATCGCAAACTGGTTTGCGGCGGGTTTCGAGCTGAACAAGGGCGATTTCCGCGAGATGTCCAAGAATGCCAAGCCATTGCCGGGTGAATCCGCAGGCGAACATTTCCGCTATTCCGGCGCGAATACGCAGACGCTGGTGCTGGCGACGCAATATGTGTCCGGAATGCGGTGGCAGGACCTTTGGAACGAGCGGGTCTGGTCGAAGATCGGGGCGAAGAACCCGTTCATTTGCGGGCTCGCGCAGGACGGAACTCCTCTGGCCGCCGGTTTGCACAACACGACGCCCGAGGACCTGTTGCGCTACACGTTGATCTACACGCCCAGTTGGAAAGTCGTGTCGGATGAGCAGATCGTCTCCGACAGGCTGCTGAAAAGCATCCAGACCATGGGCAATCCCGAGGCCTACAAGGGCTCGACCGAAGAGCAATACGGCACCGACTGGTTCGGCGAAGTCCCGGCCTACAATTCAGCCCAGTGGGACCATGTCTTCAGCGATGGCGCCATGTTCAAACACGGGAACATGGGGCAGGGCATCTACGTTGACCCGGCCCGCGATTTCTGTGGAATGTACTTTGGTTTAGCCCCTAACCAAGATGAGATTTCAGGCATCGATCATTCGCCTGGTTATCTTCGTTCCGCCGCGAAGCTACTTGCCGGTAAAAGGAGCTAAAGAATGATGACCTCAAAACCAAATAGGATCGCCGCAGCGCTTTTTGTGTCAGTGTGTTTCACTCTTCGGAAGGACACGGCAAGATCTACAAAAACGTTCTTCACCAGGTAACTGGTTCGTAGAACGTCGAGGAGAAAACGAAACAATCATGAAAACAGCATATAAAGTATCGAGTAAATAGACCGATGTTCAAGAGATATTTGATTGTCGGTTCGCTCATTCTGAATGTTCTGGCCGCATCCACCCTGTTTGCCCAGGACTATGATCTTGTTATCAAAGGCGGCAGGGTCATGGACCCTGAAACACTGTATGACGATATCGCCAATGTCGGCGTCAAGGACGGCCGCATCGTCACGATCAGCAAGGAGCCACTTGCGGGAGCCGAGACCGTGGATGCCGCCGGCCATATCGTGGCGCCGGGCTTCATCGACACCCATTTCCATTTTCAAATGCCGGTCGGCTACTCCCTCGGGTTGCGCGACGGGTTGACCAGCAGCATGGATTTCGAGATGGGCTGTGCGGGCTCCTATGTCGCCGACTGGTACGAAGCGCGTGCCGGTGTGACCCAGGCCAACTACGGCTGTGCCGTTAGCCACGAGTTTGCCCGCGCGATGTTCATCGATGGGTCGGACGGCGCCGAATACCTGATAAATGGCCCCTTAGCCGCTTTAACCACTCGGGCGAAAACTGGCTGGAGCGCGACGCGCCCGACCCTGGAACAGGGCAACGCGATTCTGGAGGAGATTGACAAGGGCCTGCAGGCTGGCGCCCCCGGCGTCGGCAGCACCGTGGGCTACATGAGAGAGGGCGTCTCTTCACGCGAGATGTACGAAATTCAGAAAGTCGGTGCACGCTATGGCCGCCCGACCGGTGCACATACACGCTATACGCTCGGCACCGACACGACCGAGAACAACGGCGCGCAGGAACTCATTGCCAACGCCGTGTCGCTTGGCGCCCCGGCGATCGTCCTGCACTTCAACAATGACGGCTGGCGGCTTGCGCACGAACTGATCATTGGGCTTCAGGAACAGGGCCACAACATCTGGGGCGAAGTCTATCCCTACGCTGCGGGTTCCACCACGATCAATGCTTCGTTCCTGGCGCCTGAGAGCTGGATCGAAGTATTCGGCAGACGCTATGAAGATACCATGCTGGATCCGGTCACGGGTGAGTACTATACCCTGGAGACCTACAAGGCCACCGTCGCATCCGAACCGACCAGACCGATCGTCATATTCAAGCAGCCCGAAGAAGACGAGGCGAAGTGGCTGACGCTGAAGGGCGTGACCATGGCCAGTGATGCGGTGGGTGCCACCCCGTACGACGCCCCCTGGGATTACCCGTTCGACAAACTGGGCGGCACCCATCCCCGCACGGCTGGTTCCCGGGGCGCTACGATTCGCCTCGGTCGGGAAAACAACATCCCGATGATGCAGCTGATGTCGATCCTCAGCTACACCGCGGCCAAGCATCTGGGCGATACGGGGCTGAAGTTCATGCAAGAGCGCGGCCGGATCCAGAAAGGCATGGTCGCCGATATCGTGGTCTTTGATCCCGAAACCTTCACGGACAATTCAACCTACGAACAGGGCGCTATCCCTTCGACGGGCATGAAAGCCGTGATCGTCAACGGTCAGATCGTTGTGCGTGACGATGTGCAGCTTCCTGTCTTCCCCGGTCAGCCGGTCCGGTTTGAACCGGAAGACAAGCCGCGCTTCGAGCCGATCTCGGAAGAGTCGTGGAATGCCGAATTCTCGACCGGTATGCCATTGTCATCTGACTTCTCGGGTGCCTTCCCTGTGGACGGTGGCAACTGATCAGGACACGCCCAGGCAATAGGACTGAGATCATGCGGTTTCTGATCTCAGTCTTATTGGTGGTCAGTATGGCCACCACGCAGGCGTCGGCGGAACCTGAGGCGATCGAGTTGCCGGATCTTGCGGCTCCGGCAGCCATGTCCTTTGACGACCCCTCAGAATTCCATCGAGTGACCTCTTGCCTGGAAGCAGACGTTAGGTCAATTTCACTCGATTTTGAATGATTGCAGTGCACTTATGAACATCACCCATAGCTCTTTCGCACATCGACTGTTTGTTATAAGCGGTTTGTTTGTTTCGATGTCTGGCTGGGCCCAGTCACAGCCTGTTCCCGAGACGGCTGATCAGGCACAGCTTGTTCTCGAGGAGATTTATCTGTCTCCAGCGGAAATCGCTGCACAATTGTCTGACCCAAATACAGTCCTTGGAACTCTGAACTTTAACTTCGACTATGTCAGCTATGCAGGCGATTTGCCTGGCGCAGGCGATCAGAGCGCTGGGCGTATGACATTTCAACCCGTTCTCCCTTACCCTATTGGCGATGGCGTCAATTTCTTTTTGCGCCCGGCCGTTCCGGTTTTTTTCAAACAGGATCTGCCTGTAGCCAGTGGTGGGTTTGACGACCCCGGCTTCAACCTGGGCGATATCGGTTTCGACGCCGCCGTTGGTAAGACGTTTTCTCGCGGCATTGTGCTGGTTGGTGGCGCGGCGGGTGCGCTGCCGACCGCGACTGATGATGCGCTTGGCAAAGATCAATGGATATTGGGGCCGGAGATTGCTGCCGCCGTGGTCAAGAAGTGGGGCGTGTTGGGTCTGCTGGTTGCACATCAGTGGGACGTTGCGGGTTCTGACGATTCGGACACCAATGTAACCTCCGGGCAGTACTTCTATGTATTCCACTTAAAAAATGGCTGGCAGATTACTGCATCCCCCACATTCAGTTACGACCACGAGGCTGCGAGCGGCCAGGAATGGACATTGCCAATTGGTCTGGGTGTCAACAAGACATCGATTATTAGTAAGCGGCCATGGAAGTTTGGCCTGCAGTACTGGCATTACGTCGAGGCGCCCGATGCCTTTGGCCCCGATTGGCAGGTTCGCTTCACTGTTAGTCCGGTTGTCAACCTTCCTTGGTAGATCGCTGCCCGGCTAGCTTGTAAGCGTGTTGAACGAAAAACAGTTGGCAGGGGTTGCGAGGTGTTGAAAGACGTCACTCCGGGACAGCCCATTCGCTGATAGTGAGTGAAAAATTTGAGGCCAAAACAAGGGTCGATCGGCTAACCCGCGAGATTCTCATGGACTTCTACGGCTTGCCGGCGGCCACGCCAGAAGCTGTCGCTGAGGCCATCAGCAACAACCCGGCACTGGTGCCGGCCCAGGTTGATCCCAATCCGGACTTCGAGGCGGATCCCCGCGACCACGCAACGCCCCTTGCGATGCTGCAACTGCTGCTTGCCATCGACGATGGCACGGCGATGAGCCCCGAGAGCAGCGCGTTCCTGCTGGGGGTCATGTCGCGCACGCGCACCGGCCCTGCCCGTCTCAAGGGGCTGCTGCCGAAGGGAACGCCCGTCGCGCACAAGACCGGACTCACAGGCGGAGTGGTCAACGACGTTGGCTATATCACGCTCCCTGACGGTCGACGGTTTGCCATCGCCGTGTTCACGAACAGCAGCGAGACATCCATGTCGGACAGGGAACGGGCAATTGCCGAGATCGCCCGCATGCTGTTCGACTATTTCTACCTGGCTCCGGTGGCGAAGCAATAAGGGGATAAACCAACCTCTCGGGGGCGCACGCTCTGCCGGTGCGTCCCCGCCAACACAAACTCACGGACCAATCGATGACACGCAAGACGTACGAGTCCCGTGGAGGGGCGATCGTGCAAGGCAACGATTTAGCTCCTCACGAAATACCCGTTGCAACGCCAATAGGAGCAATCTAATGCGGAAACTGAACCCAAAGAACTTGACTGCGGCGCTTGTCGTCGCTGTGAGTGTCGGCCTGCCGGCCGCTGCTCAGGACGCCTCCGGGCCGATCCTGTTCACGAACGTCAACGTCTTTGACGGCGTGAACGAAGCCCTGATCGAAAATGCCAATGTCGTGGTGACGGGCAACAAGATCACCGCGGTGTCAACCGAACCGCTTGGCCGTCGCGGGCGGCACGGTCATCGACGGTGGCGGGCGTACGCTGATGCCTGGCCTTACAGATTGTCATTGGCACAGCATGGCGGCCAATTATAGTGGCAACGCGTTCGCGCTTGGTGAGGGCAAGCTGAACCTTGTGGCGGCCGATGGGGCGGAAAAGACGCTTCTGCGGGGCTTCACCACGATCAGGGACATGGGCGGCAATGTCTTCGATCTAAAGTCGGTGATCGACGAGGGTATGTATGTTGGTCCCCGGATGTACGCTGCGGGGTCGATGATCTCCCAAACGTCGGGCCATGCAGATTTCCGTCAAACGATTGAGATACCTCAGAGCTATTCGAGGGATCTTACCCCGCAGGAAAGGATGGGGTCGGTCGCCATCGCAGACGGCAGGGCGCAAGTCATGCAGCGCGTGCGCGAGAACCTGATGCGTGGGGCGGCCTTTATCAAGCTCATGGGCGGTGGAGGGGTCGCCTCCCCCTCGGATCCGCTCGACGTATCGCAATACACCGTCGAGGAAATCGAGGCGGCGGTCGAAGTGGCGGAGAACTGGGGCACCTACGTGACGGTTCACTCCTACTCCGCGAAGGCGATCCAGAACGCGATCCGCGGCGGTGTCCGGAATGTCGAGCATGGCCAGATGATTGACGAGGAAACCGCCAAAATGATGAAGGAGACGAATACTTCGATCTGCCTGCAGCCATTCTATAACGACGAGGATGCGATCCCGTTACCTGCCGGCTCGTTTCAGGAAAAAAAGTACCAATTGCTGATCTCTGGAACTGATACAGCCTTCGCGTTAGCGAAGAAATACGACCTGCTCTTCGGGTTCGGCACTGACAGTCAGGGCAATCCCGCGCTCGCCGCGCGTCAGGGGGCGCAGTTGGCGAAGCTCGCCCGCTATTACGAGCCCTGGGAAGTGCTGAAGATTGCGACCAGCCAGAACTACGAGATCTTCAAGCGTTCCGGGCCGCGCGATCCCTATCCCGGTGACAACGGTGTGGTTCGGGAGGGTGCCTATGCCGACCTGCTTCTGGTCGACGGCAATCCGCTCGAGAACATCGACCTGATCGCCGACCCGGAAAAGAACTTCGTCATTATTATGAAGGACGGCATCATCTATAAAAATACCATCGAGTGACCTCTTGCCTGGAAGTAGACGTCAGGTCAATTTCACTCAATAACAACTTCACTCAATAAAAGGATGAAACAATGAATGCAGAAACTCCCGTTTTACAGAAAGTGAGCAGCAGCATGAGACTCATGGGCTGGCTGTCCATCATTTTTGGTGCCCTGGCGATCGCCATGCCCTGGATTGCAGGTCAATCGATCCTGCTGATGGTCGGCATACTGGTCATCGCCGCAGGTATCATGCGCATGATCTGGGCCTTCCAGGCAGGCAGCCTGGGCAAGGGTGTGCCTGGTTTTCCTGATCGGTGTTTTGACCTTGCTGGCGGGCTTTGCCGTTGTCGCGAGTCCACTGAATGTCGTCAGCAATCTTGACCATCATGCTGAGTGCATCTACTTCTTCGTCGATGGCCTCTCCGAGTTCTTCGCGGCATTCTCGCTACAGGAGTGGTAAAGGCTGGCTGCTGTTCGACGCAGTGGTGACGGTTCTCCTGAGCATCATGCTGCGTTCTTACAGGCTGAGTTCCGCTGGCCGGGACGGTCACTGCGATTGGGTCAGAACGTGTTCCTCGGCATCAAGCTCGATATGCGAGAACCGCCTGTGACCCGTGTCGACCAGAGTCGACCTCCAGCCATCGAGAGGCAGGCGCGCGAGAAGAGCTGGCCAACGCAACCAGAGCATCGCAG
Source organism: uncultured Acidobacteriota bacterium (assembly GCA_963851415.1). Taxonomy (GTDB): domain Bacteria; phylum Acidobacteriota; class Thermoanaerobaculia; order Multivoradales; family Multivoraceae; genus CAWKPF01. Next base: position 2,326,542 of record CAWKPF010000003.1, on the reverse strand, counting down.
CGGCTCGGCGGCGCTTGCTTAGCCAGGAGTTGCGACTGAGAAATGATGAGCTCGAGTGCCAAGATTCCCTTTGTTGGCGTGACGATGTTGTCGATAAGGTCGCTGGCAAAACATGCACTCTAAGCAGCTAACAGCCCATCCGCGTCATTACTAATTGAACGGCACAAGATCACACTACCTTTGTCATGCCTGACAATTGGTTGCAGCGCACGGCGCTTCGCGTCGCCGCTGTCATTGGAGAATGAAGATGAAACGACTGAGCGATCTCTTTGCCCTGGAGCGGTACTCGCCGTGGCTATAGCCACACCGGCCATTGCCGCCGATTACGATATTGTGATCAATAACGGCAGGGTCATGGACCCTGAAACCATGTTTGACGATATAGCCAATGTGGGTGTCAAAGACGGAAAAATCGTTGTAATAACAAAATCTCCTATTCAAGGTAATGAAACCATCGACGCCACCGGGCATGTGGTTGCTCCTGGGTTTATTGACACACACTACCATTCAATGGATGTGTTCAGTACCAAAATGGCACTTCGAGACGGTGTAACTTCCGGGATGGACCTCGAAGCCGGATCATTCAATGTTAAAGGATGGTACGACGAAAAAGAAAAAACGGGCTGGCAAGTAAACTATGGTACTACTGCAAGTTTATTGTGGACAAGAATGTCTATTCATGACCCTGAAACGGACATGGTTGGCCCAATGGATTATGCTGGTGCAAGACCATACGTTGCCAAATCTGCAGAAGATGGCGTTCAAGGTTGGGCATCAACAAAATCAACTTTGGACGAAATGAATAGAACGATGCAAATATTAGATGAAGATCTAAGACAGGGTGCAATAGGTATGGCAGCTCCTGTTGCTTATATAACTATGGGAACAAGTAGTTACGAAGTTTTTATGGCTCAAAAAGTAGCTGCTAATTATGGTCGTCTTACAGCTTCTCATACCAGATATCATTTATTAAACGAACCACCTACCGAAGCGCCAATAGCTTTTGATGAGATGTTTACCAATGCCATGTTGTTAGGCGCTCCATTTTTAATTTGCCATAACAATGATTATGGTTGGTGGGAAATAGAAGAAAAACTGCAATTGGCCAGAGCAAAAGGTTTGAATATGTGGTCGGAGTACTATCCTTACGCTGCTGGAGCAACAGCAGTGACTGCAGATTTCTTGAAACCTTCTGAATGGGTAGAAAAGCGTGGTTTCAAATACGAAGAAACCATCTTCGACCCTATTGATAATGCATACCTTACCAACGAAACCTATGCAGCATTGATGAAAAAAGAACCAGGAAGATCGGTTGTCGTAGTATTTCCATACCGGAAGCCTTGGTTGAAAGATTTTTTAACAATACCTCATATGACTATAGCAGCTGATGCCATGGTTGGTGTTGGTCCCGATGGAGAATCATTACCATGGGAAGCAGATTGGACAGGATTATAGAGGCCATCCCAGAACGGCTGGTACGCGTGGTACAGCTTTTCGTATGGCTCGTGAACAAGGCGTTCCTTTAATGTTTACGATTGCACAATCAAGCTATTGGGCAGCTTTACACCTAGGTGATTCCGGGCTTGAGTCTATGAAGCAAAGAGGAAGAATTCAAGTAGGAAAAGTTGCAGATATCACCATTTTTAACCCTGAAACGATCACAGATAATTCCACTTTTAAAATAGGGGAAAATGGTATCCCTACCACCGGTATTCCTTATGTTATTGTAAATGGTGTTATCGTAGTAAAAGACAGTGAAGTATTGCCTGTAAAAGCTGGACAAGAAATTCGTTTCCCAGTAGAAGCCAAAGGAAGGTTTACGCCGCTTGATAAAGAAGATTGGAGGGTGGAGCATACTATTGGAGTTAATCCAGGTCTTTCAAACATTCATGTTGATGACTCTGGTGCTGGGGCATTGCTGAATAAAGAACGAATAATATCGGCATAACATAATAATTTATAAATCGAACGGGACAGTCCCAAACCTCATCTCACAAAAGGAGAAACCAAAAATGAAATATCGTCATGTTATCGTAGCCCTCGCGGTTTCCGCGGCGGCAACCCTCAGCCCGGCATACGGCCAGACAACGCAAGGACAATCTGTTGGTGCCGCGATCGAACAGATCGCTTCGGGGCTTGCCGGGCGCATAGGCTTCGCGGCGCAGGAAATCGGCGGCGACGAGGTCATCTCGTTCAATGGCGATGAGACCTTCGCCATGGCCAGCACCTACAAGGTGGCGATCGCCACGAAAGTGATGGATCTCGTGGACAAGGGGGAACTCAGTCTCGACCAAATGGTCGCCGTCCCGACCGACATGTACGTCACCGGCGAAATCGCGCTTGCCGAAACATTTCCCCACCCCGGGGTCCAGCTCTCGGTGGCGAACCTGATCGAGGTGATGATCACGGAAAGCGACAACACGGCGACCGACGTCAACATGGGGCTGGCAGGCGGACCAGAGGCGGTGACCGAGAACCTGCGCAGGCTCGGGATCACCGATTTCAGGGTCGACCGGCTAACCACTGAGATTCTCCGGGATTTCTACGGCTTGCCGGGGCCGGCCACGCCGGAAACTGTCGCTGAGGCCGTCAGCAACAATCCGGCACTGTGGACGGAGCAGGCTGATCGCAATATGGACTTCGAGGCGGATCCCCGCGACCACACAACGCCCCTTGCGATGCTGCAACTGCTGCTTGCCATCGACGGTGGCACGGCGATGAGCCCGGAAAGCCGCGAGTTCCTGCTGGGAGTCATGTCGCGCACGCGCACCGGCGCTGGCCGCATCAAGGGATTGCTGCCGAAGGGAACGCCCGTCGCGCACAAGACCGGAACCGTAGGCGGAATTGCCAATGACGTCGGCTATGTCACGCTCCCTGACGGTCGGCGGTTTGCCATCGCCGTGTACACGAACAGCAGCGAGACATCCACGTCGGACAGGGAACGGGCAATTGCCGAGATCGCCCGCACGCTGTTCGACTACTTCTACCTGGCTCCGGTGGCGAAGCAATAGGTAGGTAAACCGGTCGGGGGCGCACCCTCTCTCGGTGCGCCCCCACCAACGCAAACTCACGGACCAATCGATCACTCGCAAGACGTACGAGTCCCGTGGAGGGGCGATCGTGCAAGGCAACGATTTAGCTCTTCACGAAATACCCGTTGCAACGCCAATAGGCTGATAACTCAGGGTTCAAGGTAGGGCAGCACGGCATCCCGACCACAGGTATTCCCTACAAGGACACGCTCTACCAGGGCGACCTTGCATGACTCGATTGGCGTTCCCTCTCGACCAATGAACGGCTCCAGCGCAACCCGGCTGGAGTCGTTCCTCGTGGGTCTGTCGAGAAGGGTGGCCGGTCAGGCAGTGCGAAGCAGCTCAGCTAGTGTCCCGTGCGGGACACTAGCCTCTCAACCGGCGAGCCTGAGGCAGCCTCGGCGCTCTCGGGGTTGCCTCCGGCAGGAAGCCGCTGGGGCACCTCAGGCTGCGGGCCGTACCGCGGCTCCTTCCCCTCGTTTTCCCCTCGCCAAGAGGGGTGCCCCTTCGGCTTCGTGTCGATCAGACTGGGTCGCGATGAACAAAGTGAATCCACCGTCTGCTTCCACGCCGCTCCCCGGCAGGAAGTCAGAGCAATCTCCACTCGACATACCGTTCGACGGAGCGGCCGCCTACCGCATCGTGGTCCAGGGCGTGATCGCTCCGGAGTGGAGCCGTCGTCTGGCCGGGCTGGCCATCTCGACGACGGAAAGTGCCGGCAGGTTTCCGCACACGATCCTCTGGGGCGCGGTTCGCGACCAGGCGGAGCTGAGTGGAGTGCTCGCGACCCTGCACGGTCTCCACTTGCCGATCCTCAGGGTCGAGAACGTGGACATGCCGGTGATCGAGACCTTCGAAACCGCGGAGAACCGCCTGTGACCCGTGTCGACCAGAGTCGACCTCCAGCCATCGCACATGGGCAGAACCTCGGCGACCATCGCATGCAGGCGATGCAGGGCGTCACCACCGTGCTGGAGCTCGAGTCCGGCGTTCTGCCGATCGGTGACTGGTACGAGGCGCAGGCCGAACTGCGGCTGCCGCTCAACTACGGCACCTCGGCGGCCTGGACCTTTGCGCGCATCGCGACCTACACCGGCACCGAGCCGGAGGCCACGCCGGCCGACTTCCAGGACGTCCAGAGGGCGATCCGACTGGAAAGAGGACATCGCGACCCTCGAGCAACAAACGATGAATCGATCTCAGGCGTGGATCACTCGCCGGGTTACCTGCGTACAGCTGCGAAGCTGCTTGCCGGGGAATAGGTAGCCCGACCTCACATTTTTCGAACCGTCCGCTTGGACGAAATGAGGAGCAAAGCATGACAAGCGAAGCAACAACAGTGCAGCAGGCGGTCAGCGACTGGGCCGACAGTGCCCGGAAGAACGCCGGCTGGCTGATTGCCTTCGGACTACTGACCGTGATCGCGGGCTTCTTCGCGATCGTCGCACCGCTGGGCAGCGGACTCGGCGTCACGATTTTCATCGGCGTCGCCCTCGCCATCGGCGGTGTCGCCCGCATCATCGGGGCCTTCGGAACCGACTCCTTCGGACAGGGCACTCTGGCCTTCATCGGAGGCCTGCTCGGCGTCGTCGCCGGCGTGATCCTGGCCACTCGGCCGGGGCTCGGACTGACGACCCTGACCCTGCTGATCGGCTCCTACCTGCTGGTCGACGGCATCGTCGGCTCCGTGCTGGCTTTCCGCGTACGCCCCGAGCAGGGATGGGGCTCGATCCTGTTCTCGGGCATCGTCACGGTCTTCCTGGGCATTCTGATACTCGCCGAGTGGCCGATTTCGGGAGTGTGGGCGCTGGGGACGCTGGTGGGGGTCAATCTCCTGTTCTCCGGCTTCGCCATGATCTCGATCGGCTGGGCGGCTCGGCGTCTCACCAAGGGCGCGGCTGCGTGACGACCCCGAGCTGACTCGATCCTGTCCATCCCGTCACACTACAGAGGAGACTCACCCCGAGAGAAGAGCACTCACTGCCACTGTTCCCTCATCGTCGCGTGGCCGGTGCCGCAGCTGCGCAGCAAGGACCACGATCGGCACGCCTTCGCGGGCATCCGACGCCTTCGAAACCACCACAGCAAACACGCAGTTCACGAGAACACAGGAGAAGACATCATGGGTATGGACTATCAGCTCGATCGCGCCTGGGCCAACGCGGCCAAGGGAGTTCGGCAGTGCCAGAAGGCCGACAAGGCCTGGCAGAAGGGCAACGTCGATTCTGCGGGCGATCACTTCGGCACGGCGCTGGACAAGTTCGAGATCGCCGTCGAGCACCTGGCGAAGGCAGCGGAGGACGCTGACATCAAGGCGGGCAAGCTGCTGAGCGAAGGCAATCAGCAGCTGCAGAAAGCCATCGACCAGTTTGCCAATGACGACGTCGACGGTGCGGAGAAGCACTACGAGAAGGCGCTCGACAAGTACGACGAAGCGCTGGACCTGATCGTTTGAGGGGCGCCAGCCGGGCCGGTAAGACGAACGCGGGAGCGGGGTGTGCCCCGCTCCCGTGTGCTTCATTGCATCCCCGGAAGAATGCGGTGCCGGGCCGAGGTGTTTCGACTGGATCACGTGTCGGGCTCATACGGGCCCTCTGAGATCCCAAGCGGATCGAGCAGGCCCTATGCGATCTAGTTGTCGCCTGGTTCGTCACCGCGTATCGCAATCGAATGAAGAAACCCCGGCGCTTGCTTAGCCAGGAGTTGCGACTGAGAAATGATGAGCTCGAGTTCCAAGATTCCCTTTGATGACGCCCGGCGATTCATCATCAAGGTCGGTCTGGCGGCCCATAGCTACGGTTCCACCGCAAGCCGGCTGCAGTCTTTTCTCGTGGGCCTTGCGAAGAAGTTCGGCTACGAGGGGATATTCAGGACGACCCCGTCAGAGATCGTGTTTGCCTTGCGAGAGAGCCCCGAGTCACCTCAGCGCGTCGAGTTGATTGCTACACCGGCCCCGGGTGTCGATCTCGACAAGCTGGCTCGCTTGGGTGATCTGCTGAACGAGGTGAAATCCGGCACCCTGTCGCTGGCTGACGCCCCTGCTCGTGTCGATGCCATCGACCAGGTACGGCCTCCGTGGGGAAAGCTCGCGACCCTGTTGGGCTACGCCTTCGTCGGGCTGGGGCTGGCACCGCTTCTGGGTGGAGGATGGTCCGACGCGTTCGTTGCCACGCTGTTCAGCATCCTCGTCTATGGCATGGTCCTGCTGTCCGCCCGTCTCGGGCCTTCTGCTTCAGCCTGGCTGCCGTTCTCGTCTGCCTTCGTCGTGGGCCTTCTGGCAACCGTCGTGAAACTCTGGTTGCCGGAGCTGAACCTGGTGCTGGTCATCCTGTCGGCCATCGCGATCCTCCTTCCGGGATACACGATCAGCCTGGGCGCCGGGGAATTGGTGGCTCAGCACATCGTGTCGGGTGCCGCAAACCTGACGAGCGGTCTGGTCTGCCTCGTTTCACAAATCGCTGGCGGCTGGCTCGGCATCGCAACGGCAAGCTTGGCGGTGTCCGCAGCGGCAGCCGAACCAGCGACGCCCGTCGATCCGGTCTGGGTGCAGCTGCTCTTTCCCTTCCTGCTCGTAGGGCTGTGCCTGGCGTTCCAGACCTCGCGCCGGGATCTGCCCTGGGCTGTACTGGTGTCCGGCATTGCCTATCTAGGGGTCATGGCAGGGAGCTCTGTCTTGGACGCCAACCTCGGGAATCTGGTCGGCACGATCGCTGCCGTAGTGATTGCCAACCTGTGGGGTAGGAAGACGGGACGGCCGGCCTCGATCGTGCTCATCCCCGCCATCGTCATGCTGGTCAGCGGCACCATCGGTTTTCGTGGCTTGGCCTCGATGGCGCAAGGGGAGCTACTGGTGGGTGCAGAGCAGTTTGGTCAGATGTTCGTGGTGGCCCTGACCATTGTCGCTGGGATCATGGTCGGCTACACCATGGTTCGTCCGCAACAGGGCCTGTGAGCCCGACCTGCCAAGTGGCTGGCAGGATCACAGGAGCAATCGAAATGAAGATGTTACGACCGTGCGCCGCACTCCTGGCGGTGATCTGCCTCTTGGCGCTGACCCTCGGGGAGTCGAGGGCATACGCACAGCAGCAGGAGGATCCGGAAGCCCTGCGCCGGGAGATCGCCGAAGAGAGAGCGCGTATCGAGGAGCAAATCAAGCGCCTCGACGAGCTCGAGAAGAGACTCGACACTTCGCTCGCGGACAAGGAAACTGCGCAGGAGGCCGCAACCACCGCCGAGGGGGAAGCAGAAGAGATCGCCGAGTCGGACAATATCGTGCCGGAACGCCTCGAAAAGGGGCCGAATCAGACCAAGGACCCGCACGAGGTCATGACCGAGGAGGAGCTGGTGGCCGACGATTTCCTCGGCTCGTGGCCGCTGTTCGGCACGGACTATCGGATGAAGGTCGGCGGCTACTTCAAGCTCGATGCGCTCTACGACTTCGCCGGGAGCGGAGACGAGAATCAGTTCCTGATCGGTCAGATCCCGGTCGATGGCACGCCGCAGGCCGACCGTTCCGGCTACTTCAACATGTTGGTTCGCGAGACGCGGCTCAACTTCGACATCCGCAAGTCGGCGTCGGACGGGCCAGCGCAGCAGTTCTTCCTCGAGATGGACTTCTTCGACGAAAGCTCGTTATCGCCGCGGCTGCGACACGCCTATGTCGTCTACGGCAACCTGCTCGTGGGGCAGACCTGGACCACGATTGCCGACATGAACTCGCTGCCGTTCTTCATCGACTTCGGCTTCGGCGACGCGCTGTTCGGATCGCGTACCCCGCAGATCCGCTGGCAACAGCAGGTGAGCTCGAGCTGGAAGTGGGCGGTCGGGCTGGAGCAGCTGCAGTCTTCGGGCATCTACAATCCGCTCGGTCTGGCGGGGAGCGCAACCCAACAGTTCCCGGTGCTGGCCGGGCGCCTCACCCACGAGCGGAGCTACGGCGAGCGGTCGCTGGCCGCCCTCGTGCAGCAGCTGCATTGGGACGGCGAGGGCGCCGGCCCCGACGCCGATGCCACGGGCTGGGCTCTGATCTACGCTGGACGGCACAACCTGGGCCGTCGCGACTTCTTCACCTGGAACCTGGCCTACGGCGACGGCACGGCCGACACCATCATGGCCCTCACCGGCAGCGAGGCGAACGCGGTGCTGACGCCCGACGGCCGGCTCATCACCCGGCAGGGCTACAGTGCCGCCCTCGGTTTCGGTCACGAGTGGTCCGACACCCTGTCCTCGAATCTGGGCTACGCATTCACCGACCTCGAGGACATCGGCCAGCGCGCGCCCGATGCGATCCGGAGTGGCGGTGTGGGGCACATCAACCTGATCTGGGAGGCCCGCGATAAGCTGAGCTCGGGGATCGAGTTCATGTGGGGCACACGCGAGAACGCCGACGGGAACGATGGCAACGCCACTCGTGTGCAGACGATGGTCAAGTACGTGTTCTGATCCGTGGCGTGACGGAGTGAATGATGCGAGTCAGTGCCGATCGAGCCCGGGTCTGGCAGCAGGCGGCCGTCGGGGTGCTGCTCGTGGCCTCATGGGTCGGGCTTGCAGCGCGACCCACCTTCGGGCAGCAGTTCAACGGTGACAATCAGTGGGTCGCTCCGCACGGGGTCGGGACCTTCGTGACCACGGTGGGGCAGGAGTACTCGACGGTTCTTGCCGTCGCCGCCCTGCTGCCCGATACCGAGTTCAACATCGGTGTGACTCGCTTCGTCGACAAGCCGCTGGAGCCGACCGAGGATCACTACTCAGGCATCTTCTACGACAAACGCCTCGTCGAGAACGAGGCTGGAAACGCGGGTTGGGCCGTGAGTGTGGGTACGGGGGTCGATCCGAGTCACCTGGAGGCGGGGACGTTCACCGACAGCTTTCGCTCCTGGTTCGCGAACACCTCCTACACGGTCGCGTTCCGCGGCGGCGACGTGACCTGGGACATGATGCCTGGCGTCATGGTCAATCTGGACGAGGACCAGAGCGGAGAGACGGCCTGGGGGATGACCTGGGGCTCGCGGGCTGCCATCTACAAGATCATCCCGCAGTCAGCCCTCGTCGGCGAGGTGTTCGGTACGACGGGCGAGGCCTATGCCGAGCCCAGCTACCGAGTCGGCGTGCGATGGGAAAGCCCGAGGGTCGTCGTGGCTGACACGCAGGCGCGGGAGGCGCAGGTAACCGCGGCCCGCAGCGCCGCCGGACTGTCGCGGGCCCGCTATGACGGGGGAGTGACGAGCTACCTCGAAGTGCTGGATTCGGATCGTTCCCTGTTCCGCGCCGAGCTGCTGGCCTCCTCGACCCGGAGGCAGCAGGTGGTCGCCGTCGTCAGCCTGTACAAGGCCCTCGGCGGCGGCTGGCCGACGGAGGAGGAAATCTCCACCGCCGGGGGGTTCCTGCCCGCGAACCTGCCGCCGTCGGGATCCACCATGGCACCCTCTGCCGGGACCTCCAACAACAACTGACCGGGGAAGCCTGGAAACGGTTGAATTCGACCGGGCAAGGGGCTATTTTGAACCTATCAATCCACCATCAGGAGCGCACTCCCATGAGAGCAACGATTTCCCTTCCGCGGCGCCGCGATGATTCGCTGGCCGGGTACCTGGCTGTCAGCCTTTTGCTCGCCTGCATGCTGGCGCTGGGCGGGTGTGGCAGCACCAAGGTCTATACCGCAGACAAGACCATTGTCTACAAGAACGACATGTACAACATGGGCAACGTGCAGAGAATCGGCTCGCGCATCGACGGCCAGTTGGCGGACGGAACGACAGTCAAGATGACAAATCTCGACAAGAAGGGCGTCGAGGGCGTGCTGAAGGACAACGGCGAGGTAATGGTGTCGATGGTTGTGGAAATGGACGCCCAGGAGATGGTGTACCTGCGAACCCGGGTCAGCAAGTACTCGGACTACAACAAGATGAAAAGTCGATTCGACAGCGCGCTGAACGACATCACCAGGTTCATGAGCGACAAGAAGAGGACGCAGCTCAAGCTGAAGTAATTTCCCGCTCCATCACCCGCTTTGGGAACCCGGTTCGTCCGGGTTCCCTGATCATTTCGGTAGCGTCGCCCTTCGGCCAATCAGCATTCCAATTTCTCTTTCTAGAGCCCTCTCATCCACTCCGGGCGCAGGCTGATGGAGCCGGGACGCTCCAGCGCGCTGCGGCCGTGCCGACCAACCGCTCCTTGTCGCTTCCTGCCGGACGGGAGTTTCCGGCACCTGCTGTGGGTGGACGTCGACGCTCTGGAGCGGCTGTGGCGAGCGGAGGTGCTGCGGCTGTTGGTGGATCGGGGCAAGATCGGCCCGGAGGTGGTGGAGTCACTCTTGTCGTGGCGCCACAGCGGGTTCTCGGTGCAGTGTGGGGTGCGGGTGGAGGAGAAGGCCGCTGCCGCTCGGCTGGGCCGGTACATGGCTCGGTGTCCCATCGTCCTCGATCGTCTGGAATGGGACGCGGATGGCGAGGAGGTGGTGATCCATCCGCGGCCGTCTCGGCGGGGCGGTGCGTTGTGGGAGTCGGTGCGGTTGGACGTGCTCGACTTTCTGGCTCATGTCCTGGATCCCGTGCCGGAGCCTCGCCAGCAGCAGGTTCGGGACTGGGGTTGGTACTCGAACGCGGCTCGGGGGAAGCGCCGGAAGGTGGAGTTGGGGGCCGAAGGTCCTCCGGACGCGACGGCCTCGGCCGCCAGGGATCCGTCGTCGAGGAGGCGCCGTCTCTCGTGGGCTCGGCTGATCAAGGGATCTGTGCGGGGGGCGCCGGGTGACCGGCGTCCCTACCGCGATCACCTTGACCCTACGCCACCCGGCTCGCCGGGACTCTCCAACGTAGCCTCCAAACACAGGCGCCACGCACGCCAAGCACACCCCAGCAACTCCCCAAGCAAGCTAGGATCGAAACGAAAGAGTGTTTGCATCTGTTTGACTCGGCAGTGCGAACACCGAAATGATAAAATAAGCCCCGGAGCAGCCAGCATGAGTCCGAACACCGGACAACGACCGCGAGCCGTCCAGCAGACCAAGCTCCATCGGCCAGCCCTGCCGAGAGATGTCCTGCGCCGCGACTCCTTGCTCGAGCTCATGGCCGGTGCCGGGCGAACTCCGGCGACGCTGGTCTGCGCACCGGCCGGGTACGGCAAGAGCCTCCTCGTCAGTCAGTGGCTGGAGGAAGAGCGGCACGACCATGTCTGGTTGTCGCTCGACGAGGGGGAGAGCGACCTTCGGCAGTTTCTGACCTACGTCGTCGCTGGAATCCAGGGTGTCGTTTCCGGTTCCTGCGAGGAAACGCGGAGCCTCGTCGAGGCGACCGAACTGCCAGACCTGGAGGCATTGGCTCGGTGCTTCAGCAACGATCTCGGTTTGCTGGGCTCGCCCCTCGTCCTGGTCTTCGACGACTATCACCGCCTCGCAGCGCCCTCTTCGGTGCACGATCTTCTGACGCGGCTGTTCGAGCATCCGTCGCGCGATCTCCACGTGGTCCTGATCGCGCGTCACGACCCTCCCCTCGAGTTCGCCAAGCTGCGAGCCCGTGCCCTCCTGACCGAGATTCGCACGCGCGATCTGCGTTTCACGGCGGCTCAGAGCGCCGAGTTGCTCACCACCAGCGCGGGCATCGACATCACTGCGGAGGCGCTCGAGAACCTGCACCAGCAGCTCGAGGGGTGGGCCGTCGGATTGCGCCTGGTCCTTGCAGCGCTGCGCTACACCAACGATGCCGACTCCCTGCTGCTCGGACTCCAGGGAGGCATCTCTCCGATCCAGGAGTACCTGGTGCAGGAAGTCCTCTCGGCCTTCCCGGCCGAGCTCCGACAGCTCGTCGAGGTGGCGGCGCTGTTCGAGCGCTTCAGCCCCGAGCTACTCGAAGAAGTCATGGGCCCGGACATCGAGCCAGAGGAGCGCCACGACCCCATCGCACGATTCTGGGAGTTGATCGGGCAGGGCCATCTGCTCGTGATCCCCCTCGACGCCGAGGGGCGATGGAAGCGCTACCACCACGAGCTGCGCGACTACCTCCGGATGGAGCTCGAGAACGAGCTCAGCGACACGGAGATCCACGCACTCCACCGGCGGGCGAGCGCCTGGTTCGAACGGGCCGGGGAGATCGACGAAGCCCTGGACCACGCCCTGGCGGCCGACGACGCGAACCTGGCCGCCGACATCATCGCGCGCCATCGCCACGCTGTCTCGGATCAAGACCGATGGTTCGTGGTCGAGCGCTGGCTCGATCGACTGCCCCCGCAGCTCGAGACCGAGCGGCCAGACCTCATGGTCGCCCGCGTCATGTTCCTCGCGGAACGACACGAGGCGTTCGCCATGGCGGCTCTGGCGGAACAGGTGGCCTCGAGGCTCGACGACCCGCAAGCGGACCCCGCACTCCGATCCGAGCTCGACGTCCGTCTCGGACAGCTCGACGTGTTTTTCCACGGCGACGGGAAGAAGGGTCGGGATCGGCTCGAGAGAGCGCGCCGACATCTGCCGAACTCCAGTCTGGTCCGCGGGGAGCACGGGTTCTACCTCGCGGCGGCGCGCCAGTTGATCGGCGAAGGGGAGGCCGCGATGGAGGCCCTCGCCCAGCAGATCCGTGTGACCGACCCCTCGGAGGTCGACCTGCTGTCACGCTTGATCGGTGGCCAGGGGGTGGTCGGTCTGTGGCGGGGCGATCTGGTGGGTGTGTCGAGAAGCGCAACCCGGCTACTCGATCTGGTCCGAGATGGCGCACGACTGACTCTCGAGGCGTGGGGCTGGTACCTGGAAGGTGCGGCCCGGTTTCACCGCGACGAGCTCGAGGAGGGCGCGCGGGCCCTCGAAGCCGCGGCCGCTCGTCCGCACGTACTCCAAAAGCGCGTCCTCCTCGACGCCCTGGCGGCCTCGGCCTACTGCCACCAGAGGCTCGGGAGAGACGGGCGCGTCGATTCGCTCCTCGACCAGCTCGAGCGGCTGACTCGGGGGTCCGAGCCCCACCTCGTCGACGTGGTCGACTCCTGCCGTGCCCGCCTCCAGTTGCGGTGCGGCGACCTGGCCTCGGCCGCCGCCTGGGCACGGTCCTTCGAGCGCGACCTTCATCCGAGCTCGATCCTCTTCCTCTTGGAGGTCCCGGTCATCACCCAGATCCGCGTCTGGATCGAGTCGGGAACGCGAGCCGATCTGGCGCAGGCCCTCGACCGCCTCGACCCGCTGCGGGCAATGGTGACCGAGCTGCACTTCGACGGCCAGCGGAACGAGATCGAGACCCTCCATGCGGTCGCGTTGGCGAAGCTGGGCCGGAGAGAAGAGGCTCTCGACATCGTCGCTCCGTTGCTCGAGAGGGTCTTGTCCCAGGGACAGATCCGCCCGCTGGCCGAGGCCGGGCCGGCCCTGGCCGAGCTGATCCACGCTCTCGACCGGAGGCGTCGCGGGGACCTCAGCCGGGCAGAGCTGGATCACCTGCTCGGCGCCCTCGAAGCACCGGTCGGGACCGTCGAAGAGAGCAGTGGCTCGAGTGGGCGGCCGGTGGCAGCGACCGTTCCTCTCTTGACCCATCGCGAGCTCGACGTGCTCGAGTCGGTGACGGATCGACTCCAGGACAAGGAGATCGCCGTCCACCTGGGAATCTCCACCCACACGGTGAAGGACCATCTGAAGCGCATCTACCGGAAGCTGGGCGTCAGCGGACGCCGTGAGGCAGAGAGCAAAGCGATGTCGCTAGGCCTCGTCGAGGAATCGGTCGAGCGCCGACCACACCACCGAGCCTGAGCCAGCTTCGGCGCTCCCGGGTTCTCCTCCGGCAGGCAGCCGCGGGGCCTCTCAGGCCCCTCGGGCTGCACCGGGGCCCCTTCCCCTCGTTTTCCCCTCGCCAAGAGGGGTGCCCCCCCGGCTTCGTTTCGCCCAGAATGGGATTCTCAGATCAAGGTTCTGGCTGGTGGCTGTGTGGTATCACCTTCCGATCCGCTCGATGTGGCCCAGTACACGCAGGGCGAATGGAATGCAGCGGTTGAAGTGGCCGAAACATGGAACACCTATGGACGACGAGGACAGGCTGATGTTCCCCGCCGTCGACATGACCGCGAAGTGGATTGCCGGCGAATAAGTAAACAGCAAACAAACGAGCAAACAACGAGGAGACGTACCCATGGCAATACTCATGAACGAACCGCTATTCTCTTTCAAAAAGGGAGACTATGCCAAACCACATCACATTATTGTTTCAGGCAGCGACGAGGAAATCGGTTACGACTTAGCCTGCCTCGCCAAGGAAAAGTATGACTGCACACTCGAGAAATATGACGATCCTATCTACGGCGAAGCGCGTCGGGAGTTTTTCCGGCGTAACTGGCCAGAGATGAACGAACGTTCCAAGGGCGTTCGTCGGGCCTTTGAGCTGGCAGAAGACGATAATATCCACGACACCCACAGTCTGCCCTACGACGTCTACGACTGTGTTCGGGGCCAGACACTCGAATTCGGCGCCTGCTCAGGGCTCGTGCTACCTATTGAGAAGAGCGACACTAGCAAAGGTGTGTATACCGCCCGCAACCACGACTTGTTCCCGCTACCGGCCTGGAGCACCCTTTTCGGCAAGACGGGTCCTGAGGGCGCCTGGGGTTGCGAAGAGCGGGCGAATGTCGTCGAGTTTCACCCCGACAAAGGCTACAAGAGCATCCTGGTCGGCGGCCATGATCTCCTGACTCCATTCATCGACGGCATCAATGAGAAGGGGCTGTATTTCACAACCTTCGCCGATCCAAATGGCATAGGCGAAGGTGCCGCGGCTATGGCTGGGGGTAGAGCCAACGGTTTATCCGACGTGCAGCTTGGTGCGTATCTTCTCAGCAATTGCGCCACCGTTGAGGAGGCCAAGAAAGCGATCCTTACCTCTCGTGTGATTCAGATTGGTATGTGTATCCATATGCTCATTGCTGATCGCCAGGGCAATGCCACCGTTTTCGAGATCGACAAAACAACCCAAGCTTATGTCTTCGTCGACCGCAAGCCGGGCGAACCGCTTTTCTGCACCAATCACCCGCTGTTCACGTACACCGATCCCAGCACCTACCCGGCCTATTCAAAGGAGGCGGAGCACAATAGCTTCTTCCGGATGAACCTTTTGGATAAAACCTATGCAGACATGAAGGCTCCGTTTGGAAAATCGGATGCGAAAGATCTGGTCGATGCTGTCCACTGCGCCTTTATCGACGATAAGAAGGCTGAGGCGGCGTTTGACGAACGCACGCTGATCAATACCAATTGCGATTTGTCCAAGCCCGAAATCACCGTCCGCTTCTACCTCGGGGATGATGGGCCTGTGCCTGGCACGAACCATATGAAGACCCGCATGAGTGAGCCTTTGACCTTTGGCTTCGACTGATCATCAAGGGGTCCGGGCGCCTTTCGCGCCCGAACCAGAGATCCAGTCGTTTCCCAATTGATCTGCCTGTTCAAGCAGGTCGCGGGCGGATCGCTTGGGGTCATCGCTGCAGGTGTTCTCATTCCATTGGCAGCAATAGGGCCCGCGAATCCGGTCGAATCGGTTTGGATGTGGCTGCTCGTTCCTCTCCTCATCGTAGGGCTGTGCCTCTCGTTCCAAACCTCACGCCGTGATCTTCCCTGGGCCGCTCTGGTGTGTGGCATTACCTACCTGGGGATTTTGGCCGGGAGTGCACTCCTCGACAGTAACCTGGGGAATCTGGTGGTACCATCATTGCGGTGGTCGTCGCCAATCTCTGGGGCAGGAAGACGGGGCGACCGAGCTCGATCGTACTCATTCCCGCCATTGTCCTGCTGGTCAGTGGCAGTATTGGATTTCGCGGTCTCTTCGCCATGGCGGGCGGGGAGTTGATGTTGGGCGCTCAGCAGTTTCTTCAGATGTTCGTCGTGGCTGTCACAATTCTCGTTGGAATCATGATCGGCTACACGATTACCCGCCCGGAACCCGGGTTGTGAATGAATCGGGACTCTCGCGAAAGACATCGAAGGCGGGCTGCAGGATCCTATACAACAAGCAGATTGAAAGCATTACGAGAGGCTCTTTAGGAACCAGCGCACAATTAGCTTAGTTAAGAACAGCATTTTGATTTGAAATGAAGATCACAGACAAACCCGAAACGAGGGCAACCAACGTGCTTAAAATTTCTTTCCCAAACATCACGCCAGCCCGGTTTGGCGGGTGGCTAATCGGTGCTTTTTCAATGCTGGCCCTGGTGGCGCCCGCGCAGGCACAGCAGTTTATGGGAGACAACCAGTGGACGGCGCCGCATGGCGTGTCCACTCAGGTCCTAACGGTCGGTGAGGAATTTTCTCAATACTACTTTGTGCTCGCCGCCATGGAAGGCTTGGAGTTAAACGCGCAATTTGTCCACTACTATGACGACCCTCGCGACTCGACGGAATCCCATACCTCCACCATGCTTTACGCCAAATATCGAATCTCAGAGAACGATGCAAAAACCACCGGTTATTCCGTCTTTATCGGAACGGGCCTAAACCCGGACTATCTCGAACAGGGGGTGGTCACCCAAGCCTTTGATTCCTATTTTTCGACACTGACCGCTACCTATGGCTGGAATAATGACCGCGTCCTGCTCGACGTAATGCCCGGGTTCACGGTGAACCTCGACCAGGGCGACACGGATGAAACCGCCTGGGGTTTTACCTACACCTCAAGACTCGCGATCTACGATGTGATCCCCCAGTCGGCGATTGTGGCCGAAGTGTTCGGCACCACCGGCGAGGCCTATGCACCGCCAAGCTATCGGGCTGGCGTGCGCTGGGAAGGAAAGAAATGGATCTGGGCCGGGACCTACTCGGATGCCTTTGACGGCTCCGGGGGGGCGGGCTTTGAAATCGGTGTCATCTACTTTACCGATCCGCTCTTTTGCTTTGGCGGTTGCAAGCGCTAGTCTCATGCGGCCGGTCCCGGACAGGTCGCCCCAAGCTCGGCATCGATAGTCAGCGAGCCAGACACCGAGTGGCAGCGATGACGAGCTGCCAAGTGCCTGAACCGCGCCTGTGTGACCTCAATGGCATTCTCCTCAATGTCTCCATTGTTGAGCTGGATTTATATTGCCTGCTCACATCGAGACAGGCGTCCGAGTTATGAGATTTAGCTAATGAAATAGATTGAGTAATTGAAGTGAAAAAGAACTTGTTACCACTTTTGGGAATCGTTTTGTTGATGTCCTCTTGTGAAGAAGACAGTAAAACAAGTGAGGCTGTTCCAACCTCTCCGTACCAAACAACAATCTATTTTGGCGGAGGAGGGTGAGGTGACTGACAACTTCCAGTCGTGGTGGGCGAACGCCGTCTACACGATCCCGTTCCGCGACGGGGCTGTGACCTGGGACTTTCTGCAGGGGTTTCTCGTCAACCTCGACAAGGACCGAACCGGAGAGACGGCGTGGGGAATGACCTACTCGTCGCGCCGCGGTATACAAGATCATTCCCCAGTCCGCGATCGTCGGCGAGGTCTTCGGCACCACGGGGGAGGCCTACGCCGAGCCGACGTGGAGGCTGGGAGTGCGCTGGGAGAGCCCGCGCGTGATTGTCGCTGCGAGTTACGGCGACAGCTTCAGCGGCGCCGGCAGCCCGCGCTTCGAGATCGGCGCGATCTTCCTCACCAAGCAGCTGAAGTTCCTCTGTCTCGGGAAATGTCGGAAGGATCCGGATTGGTGAGTGATGGTGGCACAACGAGTCAGCCCGCACCGGATCGCCGGTCGGAGATCCTTCGAGGTCGATGAATGAAGCAGACGACCTTTGACCCCGGCCGGATCAGCGATTTGAGCGACGGCGTCTTCGCCATCGCCATGACGCTGCTGGTGCTCAACCTCCGCCTCCCGGATGTGGGGTCGCATTCCGACCCGTCGGTCTTCGCGGCCAGCCTCGTCGATCAGCTGCCGCGTTTCGCGTCGTGGCTGCTGAGTTTCGCCATTCTGTGCCGGCTGTGGACGGTGCACCACGACCTGCTCGCCGACGGCGACACCCGCACCCGCAGCTTCCTGTTGTGGAATTTCGTGTTCCTCGGTGCGGTGTCGTTCATCCCATTTCCCTCGTCGTTGCTCGCCGAGCACCCGGAGCAGCTGCTGTCGGTCGTTGTTTTTTCGGCGAGCTACGTGGTGGCGGGCATCGCCCTCGGGAGAATGTGGCAGGTATCCGACCGGAGCCGCATCACCGATGGCGAAACGTTACGCCCGCACGGGATCAGCCGGGCGATGGTGTTGATCCTGGCGACCGCGGCTGGTTCGTGTCTCCTCGCGCTTTTCGACCCGCGGCTCGGCGCGGCGCTGTGGTTCACCTACCCATTCACCGGTGGGGTGGTCCGGAGGTTCGATCGACGCCAAAAGACCGAGACGGCGTCATGAGCCGGATCATGAGTGGGGGGAAGTTCTCCTGGAATCGTCGCACTGAGAAGAACAAGAAAGATGAGGCGGCAGTCGTGTGCACGGTGGGTCCGGCGGCAGCCAACACGTACGCTCGAGACGTGTAGGAATTCGCTGTCCAGACATCGAGCCTAGCGCCGCGCAGGAGGCGGTTCGAGACGACTCGGAGAGCCCCGCAAGCCGCTCCCGCACAGCTCGACTCGTCGAGTCCTGCCGTCCACGGACCCGGAGGAGCTGAGCAACCTCGAGGGGGGCTCCATTCCCCGACTCGAGTACAGCTCCGCCAGGAACCGACCGGCGCTGGCCCCGGCTCAGCCCTCCACCGCCTCGTACACCCGCTCCCCCGCCCCCGGAGGCGCCCGCGACAACGGCTCCGCCTCCTGAGCACCCATCCCGAGACCCTCTAGCAACCGTTGCAGCGAAGACACCTCCACCACGAAGGCCACGATCCTCATCTGCGCACCGCAGTACCGGCACAACAACGGGTCCACCTCGTAGACCTGAGCTATTGTCAAATGTTGTGGATGAGTCGAGTCAGGCGGCGCGGGTTTCAGGGTGTTCTCCGTTGACGAACTGAACTCCTCGGACGACCTCAGCGAGGTGCTTGAATCCTCGAAGACGTCGCCATCGTTTCTGAGCTGACTGAACGAGTCTGAAGACCATGGTGAGCGTGGTCTCCCTCGAGAGACAACCTCGGGTCTTTGCGGTGCGAAGCCGCACGGTGGCGAAGGTGGACTCAACCGGATTGGTGGTCCTCAGATGTGGCCACTGCTCGGCCGGGAAGTCGTAGAAGGCGAGCAACTCATCGTGGTCCTTTTGGAGGCAGAGAGTGGCCTTGGGGTACTTCGCCTGGTAGGTCTCGACGAAGGAGTCGAACGCCTCGTGAGCCCTCTCCCGGGTGTCGGCCATCCAGATCTCTTGGACCGCCTTCTTCGCCTTCCCCTGGACGCTCTTGGGCAGGTAGTTCAAGACATTGCCCGTCTTGTGCATCCAGCAGCGTTGTGCGCGAGTAGCGGGATGGACCTCGGTAAGGGCCTTCCAGAATCCCAGGCTGCCGTCGCCGATCGCGAGCTTCGGCGACTCACTTAGCCCTCGGCGTTTGAGATCCAGCAGCAGCTCCCTCCAGGACTGCGTACTCTCCCGATATCCGTCCTCGACCGCCAGGAGCTCCTTCTTGCCCGTTTCATCACAACCGATCAGCACCAGCAGGCAGAGCTTGGAGTCCTCCATCCGCGCCGTGCAGTAGATACCGTCGGCCCACACGTACACGTAGCGCTTCCTGGAGAGATCGCGCCGACGCCACTCGTGGTACTCGTGCAGCCAGTCCTTCTTCAACCGGCTGATCGTACTGGCGGAGAGCCCGGCCGCCTCCGGCCCGAGAAGGGCAGCGAGAGTTTCGCCGAAGTCCCCCGTAGAGATCCCCTTCAAGTACAGCCACGGCAAGAGCTCTTCCACCGACTTCGCTCGACGAAGGTACGGAGGAACGAGCTTCGAATGAAACGTCACCTCGCCACTTCCTCGGTCGCGGACTCGAGGGACCTTCACCGACACGTCCCCGAGACCGGTCTGGATCGTGCGCTCGGGGAGATGGCCGTTTCTCACCACTCGCTGGAGACCGTTCTCCAGAGTGTCGTCCTGGTACTGCGACAGCAGCGACGAGACCTCGGCCTCGATCGCGGACTGCAACAACTGCTGGGCTCCCGAACGCAGGCAATCGGTCAGAGGATCCTCGGTGCGACGATCTGCTGGAGCCAGGAAGCGGTCTGGGCTACTCTCGGACATGGCGTATCCATCCTTTTCTGAAGGTGTGAGGTCGTTGAACAACCTCAGGATACGCCGCCTGATCAACTCACTTCTGTACACAACTTCTGGTTATAGCTCCTTGTAATATCGGGTGAGCGAACTTGGTCGGTAATAATTGTATGGATATTGGGGGCGTGTTCTCCGTTGTCTTGTCTGCTGCCGGCACTTTCCGTCGTCGAGATGGCCAGCCCGGCCAGACGACGGCTCCACTCCGGAGCGATCACGCCCTGGACCACGATGCGGTAGGCGGCCGCTCCGTCTAACGGTATGTCGAGTGGAGATTGCTCTGACTTCCTGCCGGGGAGCGGCGTGGAAGCAGACGGTGGATTCACTTTGTTCATCGGGACCCAGTCTGATCGACACGAAGCCGAAGGGGCACCCCTCTTGGCGAGGGGAAAACGAGGGGAAGGAGCCGCGGTACGGCCCGCAGCCTGAGGTGCCCCAGCGGCTTCCTGCCGGAGGCAACCCCGAGAGCGCCGAGGCTGGCTCAGCCTCGCCGGTTGAGAGGCTAGTGTCCCGCACGGGACACTAGCTGAGCTGCTTCGCACTGCTTGACCGGCCACCCTTCTCGGCAGACCCACGAGGAACGACTCCAGCCAGGTTGCGCTGGAGCCGTTCATTGGTCGAGAGGGAACGCCAATCGAGTCATGCAAGGTCGCCCTGCAGTCGTGTGCACGGTGGGTCCGCCAACACGTACGCTCGAGACGTGTAGGAATTCGCTGTCCAGACATCGAGCCTAGCGCCGCACAGGAGGCGGCTCGAGGATGGTTTGGGGGCACCGCGAGCCTTTGCCGTACCGATCTTCCCGTCGGGTCGTGCCGTCAACGACCTCGGAGGAGCCGACGGGACCTCTGTGGCCCCATCCCCGGCCTGTGAGCACAGCTCCGCCAAGACCGACCCGCCCTGGCCCCCACATCAGCCGTCCACAGCCTCGTACACCAGCTCCCCTTCGGCCGGCGGCGCCCGAGACAACGGCTCCGCCTCGTGAGGACCCACCCCAGGCCTTCCAGGAGCGTCACGCCGAGGAGACTTGGGGGAGTATCGGCGGAGCATCTAGCTCGGCCTTGCTTGCTTGCGCCCGTCACTGACCGCTCTCGCCGTCGGCTCGACCGCCGGTGGCCGCACCACGTCAGGTGCCGGGACCTGTTCGCGTCTTCTCTCTTCGGTGGGGAGATGTTGCATGCCGCCGCTGCGCCGTCGAGACCGCCGCCCGCGGGAGGGGTGCCTGCGCGCTCCGCTGGTCGGCATTCAGCAGGCGGCCCAGCAGTTGGAGCACGCCGTTCGGGTGCCGCGGGTCGATGTGCGGACCGGCGACACTCCCGCCGCCGATCGTCGACGGCAGCAGCGCGAGCCCGGCGAGATCATGGCCACCACTCCCGAGTCTCTGTTCCTGCTGCTCGGCTCGCGCGCCGCCGAGACTCTGCGCACGGTCCATACGTGATCATCGACGAGATCCACGCCGTGGCGCCGAGCAAACGAGGGGCCCATCTGGCTCTCTCCCTCGAGCGCTTGAGCGAGCTCACCCTGGGTGGGCACGACGACGAGGAGCCGCAGCTGGCGAACGACGGACCCCAACGAATCGGTCTCTCGGCCACGGTCGATCCGCCCGAAGAGGCGGCGTGCTTTCTCGGCGGAGATCGGCCCGTGTCGATCGTCGCCGCCTCGGAGCCGGCTCACGTGTCTCTCCAGATCGTGGTTCCGGTGCCCGATATGGAGAATCCGCCACAGGTGGCCCCGCCTCGAGGGGGCTCGATCTTCGAGCCGATCGAGCCTGTCGCGCCGCGTGAGCAGGGCCTGTGGCCGAGCATCGATCCCCCGCTGCTCGATCTGATCGAGGAGCATCGCTCGACCATCATCTTCACCAACAGTCGGGGCCTCTGTGAGCGCCTCGCACAACGGCTCAACGAGCTCTGGCACGAACGCCGAGCCGAGTCGGAAGAGGCGGACGGCGACCTCGCGCTCGTAGAGGGCAACGCCGAGGCCGAACCGGTTCGCTCGCATCACGGTTCGGTTTCGCGCACGAAGCGGGCGGAGATCGAGGATGCTCTCAAGGCGGGAAACCTGCGCGGCATCGTGGCCACCTCTTCGCTCGAGCTCGGGATCGACATGGGTGCAGTCGATCTGGTGGTCCTGGTCAAGTCGCCGGGATCCGTGGCGAGGGCGAGATGAGGATCGTGGCCTTCGTGGTGGAGGTGTCTTCGCTGAGGCGGCTGCTGGAGGGGTTGGGACTGGGGCCTCAAGGAGGCCGTGCGGTTGTCTCGGGCGCCTCGGGGGCGGGGGAGCTCGTCTCCGAGGCGGTGGAGGGCTGAGCCGGAGCCAGGGCGGGTCGTTCGCTGGCGGAGCTGTGTTCAGAGTCGAGGAAATGGGGCGCCTCGAGGTTCCTTGTGCTCTTCCTGGGCCGTTTGACCGAAGGACCCGACGAGGAACGCTGTGCGGGGGCGGCTCGCGCGGCTCTCCGTGTCTTCTCGAACCAACTCCTGCGCCGCGCTAGGCTCAGGGCCGGAAAAGCGATTCACTACACTTCATCCGAAGGGGATGACGTCGCGCGAGATCAACCAGCGGGTGAAGCAGGCCTGCTCGCTTTAGCTCTTGCCATCGAGTAGCTCGGGTGGGCAAAGAGCGGTGTCCTCGACCAGAGGGTACTCACCATTGGCCCGCTAGCGTGCGGTGCCGAGTTTGCTGAGGGGCGGCTCGAAGGTCGCCGCGCGCAGCTCGCGGGCCTGGCGTTCGAGCCAGTGCGTGACTGCGGGGTGGGGGAGCAGGCCGGTACCGTCGGCCTCGTACACGAGCCCCTCGAGCACCTCTGCATAGGGACCGAAGCCCTGCACCCGGAATGGGATGACGATGGCGCGCGCGCCCTCGGCACCAGACCGCTCGACGAATTCGCGAATCATCTCCTCCGCTACTGCCCGCTTGCCCGTCCAGTCCTCGCGCAGCGTCATCACCTCGAGGCGACGCACCGGCAGCTCGGCCGCGACGAGGTGAGTGCGATCACGAATCGCGGCGATCCAGCGCTCGTTCTCTTGGTCGTCTCCCGGCCCATGAGCCAGGATCAAGACGTCCTCTTCCTGGGGAGCCGTGCTCAAGGACCGTGCCCGCGCCAGGAGGATGCGATCCATCTCCGGGGCCTCGGAGAGACCCTGGCGAGAGAAGGCGAAGCTGGCTGAGGTCTCGATCAGCCAGAGCTCGGGTCGATGGTGCCCGGAATCCCCGGCGCCCTCGTCCGCACCCTCGTCCGGCGAGGAACCATGAGGTGAGGCCTCGCGGGACGAGGCGTGATGAGACGAGGCACCGTCCGGCCGTTCAGTGGACGTCGCATCCCGCGCCGAAGCCCCCGGCTCGACCCCCAGAATCTGCCGGGTGCGCTCGAACCAGCTCTCGCCGCTGATCATCAATCGCACCACGCCGATGCGTCGCGCGCCGGCGTGCTCGAGCCGGCTTACCGCGGCCTGGAGGGTGCGCGCATCAGCCATACCGAAGGCGATCTCGGCTGGCGCGTCGAGATCGAGCGCCTCGACGGCCTCCTCGACCGCCTGGTTCCACTCCTCGGTCCCGCCATGAGCCATCACCAGAAGGCCGAAGCCGTCCTGGGACGACGCGGCGGCGCTGTCGATCCCGTTCGAGTGCAAACCCGCGACCAGCGCGAGCGATGCCAGGAGCCACTTCATGGTCCCTGTACCATAGTTCGTCCGTGGCCTGGGGAGCCTTGACCTGAGTCAAGTCGGGCGCTCTCGATCCGGAGGGCCGGTCGACCACGGGACGTGCAGTTCTCGCTCGGATCGCTTCGTCGAGCTGAAAAGGAGGGACGGCCGGTGTAGCGCCGCCCCGTGCTTGCCGTTTACTGGGTCCGTGCCAGAACGGCGACGCGATTGCGTCGCCGTTCTCGTTGTGGACCACGAAAGATCACTTCACATCGAAGCGGTCGAGCATCATCACCTTGCTCCACGCGGCGACGAAGTCGTTCACGAACAGTTGCCCGGCGTCCTCTGCCGCATAGGCTTGCGCGATGGCGCGCAGCTCCGAGTTCGACCCGAGAATGAGGTCCACCGTGGTACCCGTCCACTTGAGATCGTTCGTCGTACGGTCCCTACCCTCGTAGACACCGGGAGTCTCGGTCTCGGACCATTGCGTGGACATGTCGAACAGGTTCACGAAGAAGTCGTTGGTCAGGGTGCCCGGTTGGTCGGTAAACACGCGTGCGCGGATCCCCCGGCATTGGCATTCAGCGCTCTCATGCCGCCTACCAGCACCGTCATCTCCGGCACCGTCAGGGTCAGAAGGTCCGCTTTCCACACCAGCATCTTCGCCGGTGAGGCGTAGGCGCTGGTGTCGTAGTAGTTGCGGAACGCATCCGCGTGCGGCTCCAGCGCGGCAAAGGAGGCCACGTCGGTCATTGCCTGCGTGGCGTCGGTGCGACCCGGAGTGAAGGGCACGACGACGCTGTACCCGGCTTCCCTGGCTGCTTCCTCGATCGCGGCTGCGCCACCGAGAACGATCACGTCTGCCAGAGACACCCGCTTGCATCCGCGGCCGTCTCGGCGGGATGGGCCTTCTGGGGAGTCGGAGCGGTTGGATGTGCTCGACTTTCTGGCTCGGGTGTTGGATCCCGTGCCGGAGCCTCGTCAGCAGCAGGTGCGGTACTGGGGTTGGTACTCGAACGCGGCTCGGGGCAAGCGCCGGAAGGCTGCGCTCACGCCCGACGGTGTTCCCAACGTGGCGGCATCGGTGGACAGGGATGTGTTGTCGAGAAGGCGCCGCAATCTCTCGTGGGCTCGGCTGATCACGAAGGTGTATGTTCGCCGCCAAGGCGAGACTCCGGAACGCGTCACACTGCCGAGAATCAGAAGGTCGATCTTCTCGCGCTGCACCAGCAGAGGCACGACGTCTTCGGGGCGTCCGTTCTCGAGGTGGACCTCGAGCTCGCCGAGATCGAGCTCACCGAGGAACGACTGAAGCCGTTGAGCGCGGCGGGACTGGGCTTCGCGACCGAGCCACTCGGCCGCGTCGCCTGCCAGCCTCATCATGCTCTTCTCCCGATAGAGCTCCCAGCAATGCACGACCTGGAGATCGGCCGAGTCCACCGTCGCCACGTCTCGACCAAGGCGTACGAGCTCGGCACTCAGCGTGGGCAGGCTCTCCTCGGCCGGCTCCAGGTCCACGGCCACGAGAAGGCGGCGCACGGGCTCAGCTCCAGCCCGGTCGATCCGCACCGGGCAGGGGCAGTGACGCACCAGGTGCTGAACCTCGCTGTCGAGCTCGGGGGCTCCCGTCCCGCAGGCCTCGACCCCGACCAGCACGAGTTCGACGCCGCTCCGCTGCACTTCGTGGATCGTCTGTTCGAAAGGTCGGCCGACCACGACCCGACAGGTGGCCTTGCTGGTGTCGGCGAAGGTCTCGGCCACTATGCCCTCGAGCACACGTCCGGGAAAGTCGCCTTCGGTCACGCGAAGTCCTCCATCGTGAGTTTCGAGCCCACGCTGGCAGTCCTACGCGCTGGCGGCACCGCCCCACGGGTGGGCGCCTGTAATCCGGTGATACACGAGCCTGTAGTAGAAGCGACCCTCCTCCGCGATTTGCTCCAGTTCGGAACCGAACTACGAATGCACTGAGGCGTCGATCTTCCTGCCTCGGAGCGCGTCAGCCGCAATGCAAGCGAGCAGATCGCTCAGGTACGGCCCCGCGGTCTTTCTGTGCTTCCCCCGAGCCGCGTTCGAATACCAACCCCAGGACCGCGCGTGCTGCCGACGAGGCTCACCGAGTAGGGAGCATCAGTTGGCCAGGACGGGGCTCTCGAAATCGCTGGGCTTGAGCGCGAGGATCGCGCAGCCGACCTGGTGGAGGACCTCTTCTGCCGTGCTCCCGATGAAGAGTCCGCGGATGCCTGTTCGAACGAGGGTTCCCATGACGAGCAGATCGGCGCGCTCACGCTCGACAACGGTGGGGATGACCTCTTTCGGCCTCCCCTTGACCACCTGAATGTCGTACTCCAGGCCCTCGAGGACCTTCTTGTCGATGAGCTGGCGAACCCATGCTTCATGCGTCTCTCGGGTCTCCTCGGCGAACTGGTGAACGTCGGCCTCCGAAAAGCGGGCCAAGCCGCGCAGCATTCCTTCGCCCACCATCTCCCAGGCGTGCAGGATGGTCAGTCTCGCACCATCCGCGATCGCGACCCGGGCGGCGTGGTCCAGGATCTCGGCGTCGAGCCTGGGATCTCGTCCCGAGCCGTCGTCGCTTGGGTCCACGGCGGCGAAGACCCGTTCGTAGGGTGCGCGCTCTCGGGGTCTGGTGATCCAGACCGGACAAGGACACTTGCGCAGCAGGTGGAGATCGGTGGTGCCGATGCCGGTTCCCTTCGAAGCCAGGCTGTCGGCAACCTTGACGACGAAATCGGCCTCGATCTCGTGCGCTTCCCTGATGACCTCCACGAATGGGACACCGACACGCACCTTCGCCCGTGCCTTCACGCCGAAGCGCTCGAGATCCTCGGCAATCGCCTCGACCCGATTGCGATGCTCTTTCGAGATGAGATCTCGAACGACGAGGGCGGCTTCGTGTCGATCCGCTCTCGGGTAGTCGATCGTGGTCAGCACCATGACCTCCATTTCACGGTCACTCGCGAGTGCCCGCACACGGGCGACGGCCTCCTGGCTTCCGGCCTCGGGAGTGTCGATGAGGAGGACTCTGGCCATGCTTTTCACGTCTCCGGAGGTGGCTGGCACTCGTGATCCAGTGTCGATCCCCTGTGTACACATGGTAGAGGTCGCGCCCATGATAGCCGAGGGGAGGCTCCGCAGCGCCACCCTCCTGCCGGGTGGCCCCGTCCTGCCGGTTCTTGTGTAGGGTGACCCGCACACCTCCCCGATCACTATCCGTGACAGGGTCCGAACCGTGCTGACCGCCACTCGAAGATTCCTCTCCTCATTGAAAGCCAGCAGCAGAGATCTGGCTCCCATCATCCTCGTGGTGGTCTGTTTTCAGCTGCTCGTCCTGCGGCAGCCGATTCCAAACCTCACAGAGCTCGTCTTCGGCCTGATCCTGGTCCTGCTCGGGCTGACGTTCTTCATCAACGGATTGGAGATGGGCCTGTTTCCCATCGGCGAGTCCATGGCCAATGCCTTCGCTCAGAAAGGCAGTCTGTTCTGGCTGATCGTCTTCGCCTTCAGCCTGGGATTCGGCACCACCATCGCAGAGCCTGCGTTGATAGCGGTTGCGGCCGAGGCAGCCCAGGTCGCAGCCAACGGCAGCGTCATCGAAGCCACTTCCGAAGCGATCGATCGCTACGCCTACCGACTCCGGATCACCGTCGCGCTGTCCGTCGGGTTCGCGATCGTGATCGGTGCCATCCGAATCGTCAAGGGATGGCCCATCCACTACCTCATCATGGCCGGCTACGCCCTGGTCGTTCTGGTGACGATGATCGCGCCCCGCGAGATCATCGGCATCGCCTACGATTCGGGCGGCGTGACGACATCGACGATCACAGTACCCCTGGTGACAGCCCTGGGAGTTGGCCTGGCCTCGGCGATTCGGGGCCGCAGTCCGATGCTCGACGGGTTCGGCCTGATTGCCTTCGCATCGCTGACTCCCATCATCTTCGTCATGCTCTACGGATTGACGTTCCAGTGAGCGTTCTGCTGGATTTCTCGAGCACGTTCTTCTCGACGGTTCGGGACGTGCTGCCGATCGCCCTCATCGTCTTCGGATTCCAGTTCCTGGTGATCCGAAAACCGATTGCCCAGCCGAAGAAGATCCTCATCGGGCTCGTGTATGTCGTACTGGGCCTCAGTCTCTTCCTCATGGGGCTGGAGAAGGCTCTCTTTCCCATCGGCAGGGTCATGGCCGCACAGCTGACAGATCCCTCCTTCATCGCCAGCCATGCGCTCGTGGAGGGCCGGTTCCACTGGCTCAACTACTACTGGGTCTACCTGTTCGCCTTCGCCATCGGCTGGAGTACGACGATCGCAGAGCCATCCTTGATGGCGGTGGCGATCAAGGCCAACGAAGTGTCCGGCGGTGCCGTCGGGGCAAGGGGCCTACGACAGGCCGTGGCCCTGGGGGTGGCGGTGGGGATTTCGCTGGGGTGCTATCGAATCGTCGCGGGTGACCCGATCCACTACTACATCATGGCAGGCTACGTGGTCGTGATCATTCAGACCCGATACGCCCCATCGCTGATCATTCCCTTAGCCTACGATTCAGGCGGCGTCACGACGTCTACGGTGACAGTTCCCCTGGTAGCAGCTCTGGGACTCGGCCTCTCCGAAACCGTGCCTGGAAGGAATCCTCTGCTGGACGGATTCGGTTTGATCGCCTTCGCCTCCCTCTTTCCCATCATCACCGTGATGGGCTACGCCCAACTGGCGGAGTTCATCCAGAAACGAAACCAGACGAGAGAGGCCTGAGAGCCAGAAGGATCGATGTGAAGCCCTTACGAAAACCGAGACGAAGAGGAGTGGCGGTATGCACTTCAAACTGATTCTGGCCTTTGTCGAGGACGACAAAGCCGACGCGGTCATGGAAGCAGCCAGAGAGGCGGGTGCCACCGGTGCTACCGTGATCAACAACGCTCGCGGTGAAGGCGTGTCGCCGAGCAAGACCTTTCTCGGCTTGAATCTGGAGGCACAACGCGACGTCCTGATCTTCCTGGTCGAGGAGCACCTCTCCCGGCAAATCTTCGAAGAGATCGGCCGGGTCGGAGAGTTCGACGATCGAGCCGGTGCGGGTATCGCCGTTCAGCTCGACATCGAAGACGCGATCGGAGTCAGGCACCAGATCGAGAGGCTCACGGACACGGTGAGCGAGTCACTGTAGGAAGCCATGGCCATGAAGAAGCTGATTCGTGTCAAGGATGTGATGCAGGACCATTTCCATCTGATCGATGGTCTCGCGACCGTGAGAGAAGCACTCGAGGCCATGAAGAAGGAGAAGGCGACCGCGCTGATCGTCAATCGGCGCTCCGAAGACGACGAGCTCGGGATCGTACTCCTGGCGGATATCTCAAAGAATGTGCTGGCGAAGGATCGGGCACCGGAGCGCGTGAACATCTACGAGATCATGAGCAAGCCCGTGGTCAGCGTTTCGCCGGACATGGATGTGCGCTACTGCTCGCGGCTCTTCGATCGGTTTGGGCTCTCGCTGGCGCCGGTCGTGGAAGATGACGAGGTGATCGGTGTCGTCGACTACAGTGCCCTGGTGCTCAAGGGGCTCGCCGAGCTCTGAGTTGCCAGCGAGGTAGGTGGTCATGCGTTTCGCGATCCCGGTCGTCCTGCTCCTCCTCCTGCCGTCGACGGCAGTGACCGTACGGGAGTCCGAGTGGACACCGCTGTCGAACTGGGTCGAGCCGGCCGAGCCCTTCCGGATCACGGGGAATCTGTACTACGTGGGCTCGGCCGACTTGACGGCCTTCCTGTTCACCACCGATGAAGGCCACGATCCTCATCTCGGCGCCGCAGTACGGACACAGCAGAGGCTCGATTTGAGGTCGTACGACGAGCCCCTTGGCTCGCCGTCGCCCCCGAGGCGCTGGCGAGACCATCGGGCACAGGGCCATATACCGGCCCAACCGAGCGGCCGCCGTACTTCTCCTCCACCCGCACCCCCGTGGTCACCGGGCGCCGCGAGCCACCTCGATCACGGGCACCTCGGAAATCGAGGCGATCTCCTCGAGGAGCGACTGGGCCAGTACATCGACCCCCGGTGCGTGTCCTAGTGCCAGATCCTCGGTAGCCATCGTCCAGAGGATCAGGTCCGGGCGCGTCTTGGCGAGGATCGACTCCAGGCTGAGCGGCGTGAGCACCTCTCGAATGTCGACTCGATCGATGACGCCCTGCTCCACTGCATAGGAGTTCTCGGCGTCCAACGTGAGGAGCTCGAGACGCGGGTTCTTCTGCAGTTGCCGCAGAATCGCGGTGCCGTCTGGCCCCGCTCACGGGGCGGACGCGTCTGCTGGCCGAGGTGAACGAGGGGATCGCCGAGATGCGCGAGGGACGCACCACGCGCGTGGTGTTGACCTTTTGACGAGCCGCGGATCCGCCGCGGGTGGCGACTATGAGGTCCGGTGAGGTCCGATCTGTGCGGGCGCTCACTCGGAGCGCAGCGCGACCGATGGATCGACCTGCGAGGCTCGTCGAGCGGGAGCGTAGCTGGCCAGGGTGGCCGCGCCGAGAAGGAGCACCGTGCCCGCGAGGAAGGTCCATGGATCGCGGGGATCGACTCCGAAGAGCAGTGCCTCGAGGAGTCGGGTCAGAGCGACGGAGCCGACCAGGCCGATGCCGACGCCGGCGGCGACCACACTCAGCCCCTGGCGGATCACCAGCGATCCGACGTCGCGGGTCTGGGCTCCGAGTGCGATTCGAATGCCGAACTCGCGCTGGCGCTGCCCGACGATGTAGGCAAGGACCCCGTAGACGCCGACACTGCCCAGAACCAGCGCCACGACGGCAGCCAGGCCCAGCACCGAAGCGCTGAAGGTGTTGCGTGCCATCGACTCGCTCGCGAGCTGGTCCATGGTCCGGACCTGTGCGATCGGCAGGGTGCGATCGAGCTCGTGGATACGCTCCCGAACCTGGGGCAATAGGCTGGTCACGGCCAGTGGGCTGCGCAGCACCAGGCTCATGCTGCGCGCTTTGTCGACCAGCATGGGGTTGGCCTGGGTGGTCGGGAAGTAGACGGTTTCGGCGGGGGCCGCCTGTAAAGAGCCCTCGAGCACGCTGCCCACGACTCCGACGACGGTGTGCCATCGGTGAGGAGTGCCTCCGAGTCGCACCCGTCGCCCCAGCGGGCTGCCGGCGGTCTCCGGATCGGACCAGTAGTGACTGGCGAATGCCTCGCTGACCAGCACCGTGTCGCGGTCGCGCTCGCCCCGCGCGTCGAAGCCACGTCCCTCGAGGAGCGGAATTCCCGCGGCTGCGAAGTAGTTCGGGCTGGCCAGCCGAACCGGGTGGCTCGCGGGGAGGCTCCCCGGCTCCGGCGGGTGATCCTCCACCCAGACGCCGAACTGTCCCCCGCGACTGACCAGGGGCAGGAGGTCCGTCGAGCCGGAGGCGGTGACTGCCGGGAGGGCTTCCAGCGCTTCGTGGAGCTGCGCCACGAAGCGCACCACGTCTTCCTGCGTCGGATAGGCCGCTTCCGAGAGTGACAGCCTGAGGGTCAGGGCCTGCGTGGCCGAGAAGCCCGGATCGACCGCGCGCAAGCTCCAGAAGGTCCGCACCAGGAGGCCCGAGCCCACCAGCAGGACCAGCGCCAGGGCCACCTGTGCCGCGACCAGGATGTAGCGTGTCCGATGACGTTGCGGCCCGCCGTCCCCGGCGCGCCCACCCTCCTTGAGCGAGCTCGCCAGCGGGCCCGACCGATGGCGCAGGGCAGGCAGAGCGCCGCAGGTGAGACCGGTCAGGATCGAGAGAGCTGCCGCGGCGGCGCCCGCTCGGGCGTTGATTCCCACCTCCCAGAGACGGGGGATCTGTTCCGGTCCTGTCGCCACCAGCAGCTTCAGCCCGAGTGCGGCGAACGCGAGTCCGGCGAGTCCGCCGAGCAGGGCGAGCAGGACGCTCTCGAGGAGGTAGAGGCGCACGATCCCGCTCCCTCCGGCTCCGAGCGCGCGGCGCAGGGCGATCTCTCGCTGGCGGCCCTCGGCACGGACCAGGAACAGGTTGGCGACGTTGGCGCAGGCGATCAGGAGGACCAGGCCGACCGTACCCAGGAGCACCCACAGGACTCGAGCGGCGTCACCGACCATGTCCTCTGCCAGGGGGATCACCAGGACTCCCATGTCGGCGTCCTGCATGGCCTCGAGCGGAATCTCGCCCGGGTAGAGCTCCGGCAGGTCGTAGAAGCGAGCCGTCAGCTCCGCGGCCGCCGCCTCTGCGTCCGCGCCGGGAGCGAGTCGCGCCACACTGCCCAGACGAAACGCGGTCACCATCGGCTGCGATGCGTCGAGCGGATAGGGAATCCAGATCTGCACCTCCGCGGAAGGGAATCGCATCGCGTCGGGCAGGACTCCGACGATGTCGTGGGCTCTCCCGTCGATCTGGAGGGTTTGTCCCAGGACCTGGGCCGAAGCTGCAAACCGAGCTCTCCAGAAGCCCTCGGAGATCAGCGCCACGAGGGGCGCTCCCGGGTGGGAGTCCCGGTCGTCGAGCTCGCGGCCCAGCAGCGGTCGGACGCCCAGGGTCGAAAAGAGCGATGTCGTGACTCTCGAGACCGCCAGGCGTTCTGGTTGGTCGCCGCCGGTGAGCAGATTCATCTCGTGCGAATCGTAGGCGGCCATACTCTCGATTCGAGGCGTCGCCTCCTCGAACATCAGGTACGTGGCCTCGGAGAGCTCGAAGCGGTCGGCACCCATTCCGGGTGCGGTATGCCACACCGATACGAGTCGCTCCGACTCGGGGAAGGGCAGCGGTCGAAGCAGCACGGCGTCTACCAGGGAAAAGATCGCCGTGTTGGCGCCGATTCCCAGGGCCAGGGTGAAGATCGCGACAGCGGTGAAGCCGGGGCTTCTCGAGAGCTGTCGTGCGACGTGGCGCAGCTCCCGGGCGAGGTCGGCTGGTGAGCTCATCGGTCGGGTCCCTCGAAGTGGTCTCTCTTCCCCAGAGGTGTGTCCACTCCTTGTACGGAAGTGGAAGCCGCGGGTTCCGACTCTCTGCCCGAAGAGATCAGACCGCAGGCCGGCGCGTCAGCCTCCCGGCGGCCGGGCAGCCGGGCATCTGACGGGAAAGAGGAGGGCCCGGCCTAGACCGCCAGACGCTCGAGGTGCTCGTGGCGCAGCTCGAAACGGCTCCGCTCGGAGCTCTCGAGAAAGCCGGCGAGATGAGCGCTCAGCTCCCGGGCGTCGTCTTCGGCGCCGTGGATGAAGCTGGACTTGCGGCGACGGAGCATGGGCAGGCCCAGAACGTACATGCCAGGGGCGTCGACCACCCCGCCGTCGTGGCGCAGCCGGCCCTTGCGATCCAGGACCGGGACGTCGAGCCAGCTGTAGTCCGGGCGGAAGCCGGTGGCCCAGACGATGGTGCGAATCTGTCCGCTCTCGAGATCGAGCGTCAGGCCTGGCGAGTCCGGCACGCGCGTCGGTGCGAAGCGCTCGGGAGGCACATTCTCTCCCTCGCCGTGCTGGGTGGCCCAGTGGTCGAAGTTGTCGAGCATCCGGTTCATCTTCAGGTCGGCCGAAGCGCACGTGTTGCGCAGTCCTCCCGAGAACTGAGCCTTGCCGTCGCGGATCCCGGCGAGCCTGCCGACCAGCTCCACCCCGGCCTCGGACAGCGTGTTGAGATCGAGGGTCGAGTGCTCGGGCGTGCCGACCAGTTGGGGTGAAGGCAGGCCGCGGGCGCGAACGACATCGTCGATCTCGTCGTATCTCTCGTTCCAGAGTCCGGAGCTCTCCATCCACCAGAAGATGTCACGGCCCCGATACCGTCGGGGCATCCGGACGTGCTCGCCCACGGACAGGGTCACGGGACGGCCGGAGCGGTGAATCTCGTCCGCCAACTGCACGCCGGTGGCCGAGGCGCCGATCACCAGCACGCCCCCCTCGGGCAGTTGGTCGGGATTGCGATAGCCCAGCGGAGTCACGTTCTCGACCGCGGCCGGCACGGCCTGGCGGACTGCCGGCACGCTCGCCACGTTGCACGCGCCCGTCGCGACCACCAAGGAGCGGCATCTCCACTCGCCCTGGTCGGTCGCGACGTGGTAGCCGTCGTCGGTCCGGCTCACCGTCGACACCTTCGTGTGCGTGCGCACAGGAGCCCGCGAAACGTCGGCGTAGCTGGAGATGAAGTCCACCACCTCCGGCATGGTCATGAACTCCTCGGGGTCGGGGCCCTCGTAGCGCTTGCCCGGCAGGCGTGTCTGCCAGTTGGGCGTGAGCAGGCGCAGGGAGTCCCAGCGCTCGTGCCGCCAGGAGTTGGCGACCTCTCCACGCTCGAGCACGACGTGATCGATCGAGCGCTCGGAGAGACAGCGGCTCATGGCGAGACCGGCATGGCCGGCACCGATGATGACTGTGGTGGCTCGATCGATCACTTTGTGCCTCCTTGTGCTCACTGCTGAAAGGTCCGACTACCTGACCTCGACCGTGACGTTGGTGGGGTTGGTGATGATGTCGAAGACCGCGGAGCGCTTCTGCGACTGCGCGACCAGGGCCTCGATGTCCTTCTTCGGAGCGTCCGCATCGATGTCGAAGGTCACCTTGATGGCGTCGTAGCCGTTGCGGACGTCCTTGTCGATGCCCAGGATCCCCTGGATGTCCATCGAGCCCTCGAGGTTCGCCTGCACCGAGCGCAGCTGGATGCCGCGATTCTGGGCGACCGACGCGACGCCTGCAGTCAGGCAGCTGGCGAGCCCCACCAGGACGTACTCGACCGGAGTCGCTCCCTTGTCCTCCGAAGCGAAGATCTCGGGGTGATCGGCGTCGAAGGAGAACTCGGTCTGGTGGCTCTGCTCCTCGCCCAGGCCGAAGAAGCCCTGGACCGTGGACTGGCTGTGGGTGCCGTTGACCCACTTGCAGGAGGCTCTCCAGTTGAACTTGGCTCCTTCGGGGGTTTCGGTGAGGGCTTCGCGAGCTCCCAACAGGGCTTCGACGTTGACGCCGTTGTCGACTGCGGTGTTCAGGGTGGCGGTCATGGTTCGGTCTCCTTTTCGGAATGTGTGTGGGTCTGCCTCCTATAACGCACGGAGCGAGGAAGACCGCCACCGAAACCGAGATCGATGCGGACTTCTTCGAAAAGGCCGCCGTGGCAGGGCGTTCCGGGGGCCATCGAACCCCGCGAAGCCCTGGGCGGGCCGGGCTCTACTCGTGGCGAAGCGCTTCGAGCGGATCGAGACGGGCCGCCCGCCGGGCCGGGACGAAGCAGGCCGCGACGACGACGCTCAACATGAGAACGAGGGCGCCTGCGAACACGGTCGGATCGGTGGCGCTGACATTGACCAGGAAGCCGGACAGGACCCGCCCCGCGGCCAGTGCCAGGAGGAGGCCGATGGCGCTGCCGACCGCTCCGAGGAGGGCTCCCTCGCGCAGCACGAGCCACAGGGTGTCGCCCACCGAGGAGCCCAGCGCCATCCGGATTCCGAGCTCCTGGGTTCGGCGCGCCACGCTGTAGGCGCGCACACCGTAGACACCAGCGACGGCCATGGCCAGAGCCACCAGGCCGAAGGCACCGAAGATCCGGCCACCGGCTTTCATCAGCCAGACCTCGGCGCTCGAGTCGAGGTGGCTTCTCAGGGTGCCGAGCGAGAGCACGGGCAGGCTCTCGTCGATCTCGCGGGCGGTCTCGCGCACAGTCGGCAGCAGCGCTGCGGCGGCGTCTTCGGTGTCGACGCGCAGGTGGTAGAAGTGATTGCCGTGGAAATCCTGAGAGAACGGGAGGTAGAGGTGGCTGCGCTCGGAGTCGTCGAAGAGGCTGGTGCGCACGGTCGCGACCAGGCCGATGATCTCCGCCTCGACCGCCTCCCCGTCGACCTGGAAGCGCAGTCGGTGTCCGATCGGATCGAGGTCCGGCCAAAGGCTCTCCGCCAGCGCTTCGTCGACGATGGCGACACGCTCCGACTCGGCGTCGCGGAAGGTACGGCCGCGGAGCAGGGGGATGGCGAGGGTCTCGAAGTAGCGCGGCCCGACCCAGTTGCTGCTCGTGCCGTGGCTGCGCCCGCCCTCCTCGACGGGAGGCTCTTCGCTCGCCTGCACGCTGTGGCCCATGCCCACCATGCCGAACGGCACGGTCGCGGCGACCTCTGCCGAGCGCACGCCGGGAAGGGCGCGGAGTCGGTCGAGCAGCTGGCTCGAGGCGTTCGCTCCGCGGGCGTCGCCCCAGCCCAGGAAGCTGGTGTCGACCTCGAGCAGCACCTCACCGGCGAGCTGAAAGCCCGGCTCGATGCGGGTGGCCTGAACGGCCCCCTTGAGAAAGAGGCCGCCGCTGATCAGCAGCACCAGCGTCAGCGCGATCTCGGCGAGCACCGGGAGATTGGCGCGCGAGAAGAGGCCCCGCCGGCTTGCCGAGTCGGCGCTGCGGCCGCCTTCTCGCAGATTCTGTGCGAGATCGACCCGACTGGCGCGAAGCCCGGGACCGAGCACGAAGAGCAGGGTGGCCACGAAGCAGAAGAGGAGGGTGGCGGCGATCAGGCTCAGGTCGACCGGAACGGCGAGCCTCATCTGAAAGGGTGCGAACATGGCGGCGGAGGCCTGGATCAACCGAGGGACGACCCAAGCGACGAAGAGCCCGATGGCCCCCCCGGCGAGCGACAGCACCAGCCCTTCGACCAGCAGTTGGCGCACCACCGGCCAGCGGCCGCTACCCAGGGCCAGACGGACCGCGATCTCCGGAGTGCGGGCGAGGGTCCGCGCTCCCTGCACCGTGGCGAGGTTGAGCGCCGCCACCAGCAGCACCACGAAAGCCATGCCGGCGAGCAGCCCGGAAAGCGCGCCCGAGAAGCTGTCGGCCTCCGGGTTGGTCGACACCGAGAGCCGCGACAGGGCGCTGGTCTCCATGGTCAGGTTTTCGTTCTCGACCGGATAGGCGCTCTCGAGCAGGGCGGCGACGCGCTCGACATCCCGGGTGGAGGCCTCGAGGTCGAATCCGGGCGCCAGTCGTCCGACCACGACCAGGCCACGGTTGGTGCGATCGTCGAGCGGGCGATCGTCGATCAGGTCCCCGCCCAGATGGGCGGTGGCGGGGAGAGGCACCCAGAGGTCGGGACCGAGAAGGGCACTCGTACCGGTGAAGCCTTCGGGTGCGACGCCGACGATGGTGTAGTCCCTGGCGTTGATCTGGATGGTGGCACCGATGTCGCTCTCTCGGGCTCCACGGCGCTGCCAGAGGCCATGGCTGAGGATGGTGATCAGGGGGTCCGAACCGGGCCGTTCCTCCGCGGCGAGAAAGTCACGACCGAGGATCGGGGTCACTCCGAAGGTCCGCAGCCAGTTCGAGCTCACTGCGTCGATGAAGGCCCGGCGGGTGTCGCCATCCTCCTCGAGACCGACCATGGTCAGGGTGTGGGCGCCCAGACTCGTGAAGGCTTCGGTCTGCGAGCGCAGATCGACGTAGTCGGGGTAGGAGAACGCCTCGTAGCGACCGGTCTCCCGGTTACGCAGGTAGGCCCCAGCCAGTTCTTCGGGGCTCGCGACGGCGAGCGGTCGAAAGAGGATCACGTTCGCCAGGTTGAACATGGCACTGTTGGCGCCGATGCCGAGGCCGAGAACAGTCACCGCCAGCAACGTCGTGCCGGGAGACTTGCGCAGCATGCGCAGGGAGAGACGGAGATCGTCGAACAGGGTCTTCATCGGGTTCCCTCCCGGCCCTCCCCGGGGAGGGGATGCGGTGGCGAGATCGGGCCTTTCCCTCTACAACGCCGCAGCGCCGTCTTGGTTAGCGAGGCAGGTCCGATCTCTCGCGCGGCTCTCGGGCGTATCGTCGCCGCGCTCGCGAATCAGTCCGTCCGGTTCTCGAGGAACGCACGCACGTCGGCCAGGAACCGGTCCCTCGAGGGGCCGTGGAGGTACATCATGTGGCCCGCCTCGTAGTAGGTCATGGTGACCTGTTCCGGCACGATTCCGTGGTTGTCGAAGGTGATCTCGGCGTCGAAGAACGGAGTCGCGAAGTCATAGTAGCCACTCGCCACCAGGACCCGCAGCTCGGGGTTGCGTCGCATGGCGCGGCCGAGCGCGGGCGCAGTGTTGACATAGGAAGGCTCCCCGGACTCCTCGGAGCTCCAGCGCCACTTCGAACCGAGCTCTCGCCCGCCCGAGACCTTGTAGCGCCGGACCATCTCGACTCCGAGCTCACTCGACATGTAGTGGTGCAGTGCCGCCGTGTAGGCGCCGTCGATGCCGTAGCTCGAAGGATCGCCTTCCGGGGTCTCTGCCACGTCGTCGACGTCGTCACCGGTGTAGCGACCGTCCAGTCTCCCCACCGAAAGCCCTTCGTCCCGCAGCAGCTCTTTGAGGAAGCGCCAGGCGATGATGCGCAGCTGTGAGCGCTCGACGTAGGCGAGATCGAGGCCCGTGAAGTAGGCGAGGCGCTCGGCGACCCGTTGACGGGTGGCCTCGTCGAGTCCGCTACCGCGGAGCAGCGCCGGGGCGTAGTCGTCGTAGGCGAACTGGCGCGCCTGTTCGACGAAGGCTTCGAGGCTCGCCGGCTTGTTCGGCACGCGGTCGTGATACCACGCCGTTGCCGCCATCGTGGGCAGGTAGGTCAAGAACGACCGCATGTTGATCGCGTCGGGGGTGGATCCCATGTAGTCGAGCGCCTGGGAGATGAGGATCACTCCGTTGAGGCTGATTCCCTCGCGCCCGCCTTCGAGCAGTCCAGCCACCGCCGCGGCGCGGGTGGTGCCGAAGCTCTCCCCGGCGAGGTACTTGGGGGAGTTCCAGCGTCCGTGCTCGGTGATCCAGGTGCGGATGAACTCGGCGATCGACGACGCATCCTCGGACAGTCCCCAGAACTCCGAGCCCTCGTGCTCGCCCAGGGGCCGACTGAAGCCGGTACCGACCGGGTCGACGAACACGAGGTCGGTGAGATCGAGCACGGTGCCGGGATTGTCGAGGATGGGGTAGGGGGGAGCCCCGTCGTCCGAGGCGTCGCTGGGGACATCGACCCGGCGGGGGCCGAACGTGCCCATGTGGAGCCACACCGAGCTCGAGCCGGGACCCCCGTTCCAGACGAAGGTCACCGGGCGCTCGCTCGACTCCACCGAGCCCTTGGCCAGGTAGGCGAAGGTGAAGAGGCTCGCTTTGGGCTCACCGCTGTCGTCGCGCAGATAGGTCTCCCCGGCGGTGGCGACGTACTCCAGCTCTCGCCCTCCGAAGGTGCCGACGTGCTCGGTCACGAAGGAGCGGGGCTCCGGGATCGCGGCCTTCTCCTGGGTCGGCTTCTCGGTGGCTTCGCCGGCTTCCTGCATGGCGGCCGCGGAGTGGGGCTGGACGGTGACTGCCAACAGGACCGCAGCGGGGAACAACGAGCGCGCAGACATGGGCTCTCCTCGGGACTCGGGAACGATGGTTCGGGGCCGGGCGTGTATCGTACCGCTCGATGGATCGTACCGCCTCTTCCTCCGAGCGCTTCTGGGGTCGCTTCCGCGTCGCTGTGCTGACGGTGGGAACGGCGATCGCCTGCGTGGTGCTGGCGCGCCAGCAGGTGACCAACGATGCCTACTACATGCTGGTGCGAGGCTGGCTGTTCGCGACAGGGGAATGGTGGGTGCCGTTCGGTCTGCACACCTCGGCCGGGGGACTGTCACCGGGAGGCCTGGTGGCGGTGCTGGTGGGAGTGCCGCTGTCGATCTGGCGGGACTTCCGCTCGCCCGCGGTGCTGCTGTTGCTGTGTCATCTCGCTGCCTACCTGGTCCTCGATCGGTCGCTGCGCGACCTCCTCGGCGTGCGCGGTCGGGCGCTCTTTGCCGTCTTGTGCTGGCTCAACCCCTGGCACCTCTACTCGTCGGGCTGGCTGTGGAACGTCAACTGGCTGTTCCCGCTGGGCATGCTGCACCTGGCGACCGTGGCCGCCTCGCGTCAGAGTCCCCGGTTCTGGGCATCGCTGGTCCACGTGCTGGTGATCTTCGCCGCGATGCAGATGCACATGTCGTTCGCCGTGCTGGTGCTGATCAGCGCCGGGCTGTTCGCAGGGGGGCTGGTGCGGGTGCATTGGCCCGGGGCGGTGGTCGGTGGGGTGCTCGGTGCCCTGTCGCTGATTCCCTGGGCGCTCGAGGCGCTCGAGCATCCCGAAGTGCTGCCCGGAGGCAACGGCTTTCCCCTGCGTGGGCTGCTTCTGGTTCACCCCCTGCTGCGAGGGGTGGGGTACCTGCTGCGCTATCCCTCCTTCTACTACAACCGCAGCG
Organism: uncultured Acidobacteriota bacterium; assembly: GCA_963851415.1. GTDB lineage: Bacteria > Acidobacteriota > Thermoanaerobaculia > Multivoradales > Multivoraceae > CAWKPF01. Next base: position 2,286,559 of record CAWKPF010000003.1, on the reverse strand, counting down.
ACAGCCAGCTCGACTTCACCGACGCTCTCGGGCCCGCAGCCGATGCCGTGTTGGGCCCGACTCTCACGGCCGCCATTCGGGGGATCGGTCCGCTGACGGTGCTGGTGCCGATCGCGGCGCAGTGGTGGCTGTGGCGGCGTTGCGGGGTTGGCTACGGTCGATGGGCGGGTGGCACCTCCAGAGAGTGGTTGATCGGTTGCTGCCGGGTCGCACTGCTGGCGTGCCTGCTGGCCTTCGCTCTCTCGCCCACCACGGTGATGTGGTGGCAGGCGGTGGTGGCTCTGCCCTACATCGTGATGCCGGTAGCGCTCTGGGCCGAATGGCAATTGGATTGCCGCCCGCAGGGTGCTCTGCGGGCAGTGGTGGCCTGGTCTCTCCTCACCGCGATGATGGCGTTGGCGTTCGCGCTGGCGGCACCGCTGTGCCGTTCGGGTGGGAGAGAGGCCGATCCGCTGCAGGTGCAGCAGGTCGAGCCGTTCCTGGAAGCGCTGGGAGTCCCCGAGCGGGTACTGATCGTTCCCGACCCGGTGGATGGACCCGCCTCGGCCCTGTTGCGCAGCGGCCGACGCTGGTTCGAAGACGAAGACTGGCTCCGCCGCGGCAAGATGTAGCGCGGCTCCAACTCGCTCAGTACCAGTCCTGCGGATGCTCGAAGGTGAAGCCGGCCCGCTCCAGGGTGAGCCGATGGCGCTCGCCGGGGGCGTCGGCGTTCCACTCGTCGTACCCCGCGTCGCCGTGCCAGAGGGCGACGCGGACTCCGTCGCGGCGCTGAGCGATGTGGGTCTCGTAGACCGTGGGGCGGCGATTCCGGAAGTGGTCGAGGATCGCATCCGCGGAGCCGTATCGCGAGAGATGATAGAGGGTGACCCAGGTCGGCGGCGCCAGGTCGATCTTGCCGGCGGCGTGGTTCTCCAACGCCGAGTCGGGACGGAGCCAGTCGTGGTCCTGGATCTCACCGCCGTCGATCCGTACCGGCTGTTCCTCGGCCCGAGTCGCGAAGAACCAGGTGGCATAGCGACGGCGGGGTGTCGAGGGTGGAGGTGTCCAGTGGGAAATCCAGACGAACTCCTCCGGGCGGGCCCGCAGGTCAGCTTCCTCGCGGGCCTCGCGCGCCGCTGCCGTACGTGCTGCCGTCTGCGGATCGCGATCGGGCGGATAGTCCTCCTCGTCGATACGGCCGCCCGGAAACACCCACATGCCGCCGAAAGCGATCTTGGAGCTCTTGTGCAGCATGAGGACTTCGGCGCCCGCGGCCGCGTCGCGCAGCAGCACGACGGTGGCGGCAGCGATGGCCGGCGTCTCGGTCGGCGGGTCGTCGAGCTCGGCGTAGATGTCGTTGCGATGCGGCTCCGGCCCTTCCCGGGGCCCTCGTTCGGTCATCGGCTCGATCCTCTCCTCGGGTCGATCGTCAGTGGGTCGAGTGTAGCCGTCGCGATGGTGCGCTGACGAGGATGTCGTTGGTCCCAGATCGATCCCTTCTCTTGACAATCGAGAGGAAGACGCTACGCTCTTCTCTCGATAATCGAGAGTACGCCATGAAGACACCCAAGGCAGCGAAAGGCGCGAATCCCACTCGCCCCGATCGCCCGGACATGATCCAGGGGACGATGGATCTGCTGATACTGAAGATCGTCTCGCTCGAGCCGATGCACGGATGGGGGATTTCGGAGCGCATCCAGCAGATGTCGGGAGACGCGCTGAAGGTCAATCAGGGCTCTCTCTACCCGGCCCTTCACCGGCTCACGGTGAACGGATTCCTGGCCTCGAGCTGGGCCACGACCGAGAACACGCGGCGTGCTCGGCTGTATCGCCTGACCCGCAGCGGTCGCAGGCAGCTGGAGCTCGAGCAGCGTCACTGGGCCCGGCTTTCGGACGCCGTCAATCAGATCCTCCAAACCACCTAGGGAATTGAATTGCCGCCATGCACGAGTCTTCCGGATTGCTCTTTCGCCTGCGTGCCTTCTTCCTGCGCAATCGGATGGAACGAGAGCTCGATGAGGAGATGCGTTTCCACCTGGAACAGGAGGCCGGGAAGCAGCGATCCCTGGGCCTCGGTGCCGAGGAGGCCGAGCGGGAGGCGCTGGCACGGTTCGGCCGCCTGAGCCACCACAAGGACGCGGCGCGAGGAGCCTGGGGGGTGTGGCTGTTCGACGAGTTGGTGTTCGATGTGCGCTACGCCCTGCGACAGCTGTGGGCGCACAAGACCTTCAGCCTCGTCGCAGTGTCGACTCTGGCCTTGGGAGTGGGTGGTACGGTGGCGCTCTTCGGCGCCATTCACGGGCTGCTGCTGCGTCCCTTGCCCTACGAGAGCGCCAGCGACCTGCGCGTGTTCTGGGACGAGTACAGCTGGAGTGCCGCCGAGTTCGACTTCGCGCGAGAGAACACGAAGGCCTACCAGGGGCTGGCCAGCTTCACGGTCGACGCGATGACCTTTCGCCAGGGCGATCGCACTTCCATGGTGAAGGTGGGGCTCCTCTCCGGCGAGGCTTTTGACGTGCTCGGCACGGCTCCGCTGTTGGGCCAGACCCTGATGCGCGAGCAGGAGCGTCTAGGGGCCGCGTCCGCGGTGGTGCTGGGCTACGACTTCTGGCAGCGTGCACTGGGCGGGAATCGCGACATCGTCGGCGCGCGACTCGAGCTCGATGGCGAGCCCGCCACGGTGGTCGGGGTGATGCCCGAGGGCTTCTATTTTCCATCGCCCGAGATCGAAGTCTGGCACCCGCTGGCCGTCGATGCCGCGGATCCAGACTATGCCGACAATCACTGGCTGGTGGTCATCGGCCGCCTCCGTGAAGGTTGGACGCCTCAGCAGGTCGGTGCCGATCTGGATCGCTTCGCGGCGCTGTTGGGGGAGGAGTTCGACTATCCAGAAGCCTGGGACAAGAGCAAGGGCTACTTCGTCGAGCCGATGCGCCAATATCTGCTCGGTGACGTGAGACCAGCGCTCCTGCTGCTGTTCGGAGCCGTTGGTTTGCTGCTTCTGATGGCGTCGGCGAATGTCGCAGCGTTGTTGGTCGCACGCATGTCGGACCGAGAGTCCGAACTCTCGATCCGCAAGGCGATGGGCGCGGGACGGGGGCGGCTGTCGCGCCAGCTGGTGACCGAGAGTTTCGTCCTGGGCACGATTGCGTCGGGGGCGGGGCTGCTGCTGGCCCTGGCCGGCTATCGGACGTTGGTCGAACGCCTGCCCCTGCCGACCGGATTCGCCCACACGCTGTCGCTGGAATGGCCCCTGGTCGCAGCGACCCTGGTACTGACCCCGCTGATCTCGTTGCTGGTGGCCGCCGCGCCGCTACGTCGATTGGGGCGCGGCGGTGTCCCTTCGCTCGTGCTGGCGAGCCGAGGTGCGCTCGGTCCGGCTCGGCGACGGCTGCAGCAGGGACTGGTCGTGGGTGAGATCGTCATCGCTGTCGTGTTGGTGACCAGCGCGGTGTTGCTGGCCAGGAGCGTCCTCGAGCTCTATCGCATCGATCCCGGCGTCGATCCCGAGGGGGTCGGCGTCGTCGATCTGTTCGCTGCCAGTGCCGATCTCGACGTCGAACAGAGACTGGCGTTCTTCGACCGTCTCGTGGAGGAGAGCGCTGCGATTCCGGGCGTCCAGTACGCGGCCGTCACCAACCGTCTTCCCCTGCGCGACCAGGGCGTGCAGGGGCCACTGACGGTCGAGGGACGGCCCGACCTCGAGGGTACACGCGGGCCGAACAGCAAGTGGCGCTACGTGTCACCGGACTATTTCCGAGCGTTGGGAATCGAGCTCCTCGAGGGCCGCTCCTTCGATGGCAGCGACCATGCTGATGCCGCACCTGTCGGCATCATCGGAGCCGATCTCGCGCAGCAGCTGTGGCCGGGGGAGAGCGCTCTGGGCAGGAGAGTCAAGCTGTTCAACTCGCAGGAGTGGATCGAGATCGTCGGCGTGGCCGAAGGCGTGCATCACGACAAGGTCCAAGACGGTCCTCGGAGTGTCGTCTATGTTCCTCTGGCCCAGGTCAGCCCCTGGGAGAGTGCGACCCTGGTGTTACGGTCGAGCACCGAGCCGAAGGCGGCGATCTCCGCAGCACGCACGAGGAGCCGCGCCATCGACTCGCGCGTCGCTCTGGCCGGCTCCGCTTCGATGGAAGAGATCCTGGGCGACCAGCTGAGCGAGCCGCTCCGGTTGCGATTCTTTCTCGGGCTGGTCAGCCTGATGGCGCTGGTGATCGGCGCAGTCGGCGTCTACGGAGTGATCTCCTACGGGGTCAGCCGGCGCACCGCCGAGTACGGGTTGCGGATGGCCCTGGGTGCTGAGCGCGGGGAGCTGCTCGGTTCGGTGTTGGCTGGAACCTTACGCCTGGTAATCGTCGGGGTACTGGGCGGGCTGGCCGCGGCCGGTGCCGGTGCGGCCCTGTTGTCGGGCTTCCTGTACGGTGTCGAAGCGAGGGATCCGTGGAGCTATCTGGTGTCGGCTGCATTGCTGCTCGCCGTCGGCCTCCTGGCCGCCGCCGCTCCCGCCTACCGAGCCTCCAGGGTCGACCCGGTCACCAGCCTTCAGGGCCACTGACCCGGGCACGATTGCCAGAGCTCAGAGAGTGGCGAGGAGGGCTTCGGCCGGCTCGATCAGGGGCGTCAGGGTGAGCTCCCTTGCCGTTGCGAGGGTCTCTTCGAGCTGGTGGCGTGCGGCTCGCAGGTCCTGCTGGGGACCGTCGTGGCTCAAGGCTCGCGCCAGATGGAGCCGGCTCTCGGCCTGGAAGGGCCGAGCGCCGAGCTTGCCCGTATCTTCAACGGCGGATTGCAGGTGAGAGACCGCTGTCTCGTGATCTCCCTGCATCGACGCGAGCATTCCCAGTCGCTGATCGAAGGGGCCCAGATACGAGACTCCCGCGCCGCCGGGAGCGTGACGCCCGGACCAGGGCAGCAGCTGTGCGTAGAGGGTGTCCGCATGCTCCCTTTCGTCGATTCCGTAGGCGATGTCGGCCAGGAGTGCCAGCGTGATCAGGCGGTTGTAGTCGCGCCATCTCGCCCCGAAGTCGTCGCGGGTGAGAATGTCGTAGTGCCGGCGAGCCTCGTCCGGCTCTCCAGCGCCGATCTGGCAGGCAGCGAGGTAGGCGCGATAGATCGGATAGTCGGGGAAGCGTTCGACATAGCCGAGGGTCTCTTCGGTGACGGTCAGCATGCCCAGAGCTCGCCCGGCGACGTAGAGGAGCATGCCTCCCCATTGGCGAGCGTTGGTGACGCCCCCGCCCATCAGGCGCACGGCCTCGGAGAGCATCGGTCGAAACTCCATCCAACGCCCCTCGAGTACCGCCAGGGTAGTGCGATGCCAGACCGGCAAGGCGCGAACGAGTGGCATGCGAGATCGGGTCGCGAGAATCTCTTCGGCTTCGAGCGTGTCTTGGAGCCTCTGGCGATTCCCTCGAAAGAGCGAGAACGAGAACTCGTAGAGCCGGCCGGCGGACTCCAGTTGGATGTCTCCGGCTTCCCGCGCGTGCCGCTGGAGTCGTTCGGCCAGGTCGAGGCCCTGTCGATCCAGCTTGTCGACGTTCAGATTGAATGTCCTGGCCTGAATCGCTTGCGAGCGGAGGGCGGGATCGTCAACGGCATCGGCGATCCCTTCCACCTTGTCGAGCAGACTCTCGATGCGGTCGATGTCGCCGCCGAAGTAGAGCTCATTGGCGAGCCGGCCTCCCACCTGGGCCACCAGGTGCGAATCAGGTTGGTCGGCGACTGCCTCCAGCTCGACCAGCGCCTCGTCCAGCAGATCCACGATGGTGGCGTCGACCCGCCCCATCTCGACGACAACGAAACCCTCCCCGTAGGCGAGCGCGGCTCGCGCGAGGTGCTCGGCCGAGCCGGTCTTCCGTGCCAGCTCGGCGGCTCGGAGCGCGGTCTCACGAGCGCGATCCTGGTCCGCGGCGAGAGCCCAGGCGCGCGCCAGTCGGACGAGCAGCTCGCACAGCTGCTCGGAGTCGCTCTCGCTCTCCATTTCCAACACCTGGATGGCCCGTTCGTAGTGCTGGGCTTCCTCCTCGAAGGCCTGACGCTCTCCCGCCCACTCGGCGGCTCGGACCAGCGCCCGCACCGCCCGGTCGAGATCGCCCGACTGCACGGCCTGAAAGAAGTGATGGGCGATCTCGGCGAGGTGGGCTCCCCCCTCGGTGCCGTGGATCTCCTCCAGGGCCTCGGCGGCCTTGCGATGCAGGCCGACCCGCCGCGGAGTGCTGAGCTCTTCGTGCAGGGTCTCGCGCATGAGGGCGTGCGAGAAACGATAGGCGGGGATCGGCCCGGGGACCTCGCTGACGACCCGAGCGGCCAGGGCCTCGTCGAGTGCGCTGAGTACGTCGTCTCCGCTGCTGCCCGTGACCTTCTCGAGGGCGGTGAGGGTGAACTCGCGCCCGAGCACCGACCCCACCAGGAGCAGTTCGTTGCACTCCTCGGAGAGTCGATTGAGGCGTCGGCCGACGACCTCGCGAACGCCCTGGGGGATCTCGAGGCTCCACGACTCGACGCTGCCGCTCCCGCTCCCGCTCAGGCGTCCGTCGGAGGTGAGCAGGCGGACCACCTCGTGCACGAAAAACGGATTTCCCTCGGTCTCGCGGTGGATGGCCGCGACCAGGCTCTGTGAAGGTGTGAGGTTTGCGCTCTGCTCGATGAAGCGGGCGACGTCCTGTTCGGAGATACCGCGCAGCAGGACTCGTTCGCCGAGTTGCAGGCGGGCGAGCTCGGCCAGGGTCTCGGTGAGAGGATGTTGCCGTCGCAGCTCGACGTCGCGATAGGTGGCGATCACCATGAGCCGGGCGGGGCCGAGCTCGCGGGCGAGAAACTCGCACAGGACGAGGGACGGCTTGTCGGCCCAGTGGAGGTCGTCGAGCACCAGGACGATCGGGGCCCGCTGACTGGCGTTGCGCAGGAAGCTGACCATGGCGTCGAAGAGTCGAAAGCGGGCTTGCTCCGGATCGACCTGCGGCGGCTCGGCGAGGTCGGGAAGGACCTGCCGGATCTCCGAGACCATGCCGGCGATGTCCGGTCCGCCGAAGCCGAAGTCCTTGCGCAGCTCTTCCGGGTCGTGTTCCTGAGCGTAGCTGCGCACGATCTGCACCCACGGCCAGAAGGGGGGCGCTCCCTCGCCCTCGTGACAACGGCCCCAGTACACCTGGGCCCCTCGCATGCGAGCGTAGGTGGTGAGCTCTTCAGAAATCCTGGTCTTGCCGATTCCGGGCTCCCCGACCAGGAGCAGCACCCGGGGCTGCCCGGCGAAGGACTCGTCGAACAGGGCGCGCCCGCGCTCGACTTCTCCCTCGCGGCCCACGAAGACGCCACTCGAGAGTCGGTCGAGCGGATTCGCACCGGCGGCACTCGTGCTCGCCGAAGAGTCGGCGTCGATCCCGTAGCCCTGGAGCTGCTCGAGACGTTCCCGTACGGCCCCGGCACTCTCCGGCCGCTTCGTGGGGTCCTTGGCCAGGAGCTCGAGGACCAGGTTCTCGAGGGGCTTCGGAACCCCGGATGCCAGGAGACCGGGAGACACGGGGCGAGTGTTGATGTGCTGTGAGATGACCGCCACGGCGTCGTCGCCGACGAAGGGCGGCCGTCCAGTGATCATCTCGTAGAGGGTGGCGCCGAGTGCATAGAGGTCGCTGCGCGCGTCGGGCAGCTGGCCGAGGGCCTGCTCGGGTGGCATGTAGGACGCCGTACCGACCATCATTCCTTCCTGCGTCAGACGAGTGCGGTCGACGGCGAAGGCGAGGCCGAAGTCGCCGAGCAACGCGGTGCCGTCGGCCTTCAGCCAGATATTGCCCGGCTTGATGTCGCGATGAATCACACCGCGACCGTGGGCGTGCTCGAGTGCCGACGCGACCTGAAGGGCCAACGTCGAGGCTTCGGCCGGGGAGAGTCGGCGCTCGGTATGTGCGTCGAGGTGCTGCGCAACGTCGCCGCCTGGCATGTACTGGGCGACGATGAAGACGCGGCCGTGCTCGTCGAGAATGTCGTGGACCGTGACGATGCCCGGGTGATCGCCGAGTTGGCCCATCGCCTGGGTCTCGCGCTGGAGGCGAGCTCGGCCGTCCTCGTCGAGCTGAGGTGTCTTGATCTCGGCGAGAGCGACGTCGCGGTCGAGCCGGGTGTCGCGCGCCAGGTAGACCCTCTTGTTGGCCCCTTCGCCCAGCAGGCGGGAGATCCGGTAGCGACCGCCGCCGACCTGCTGTGGCGGAGGCTCCGGCGCCCCGAGACCGCTCGGCGCGATCAGGGTCTGGGCGACGTCGCTGTCCTCGCTGCTGCCCTCGGCCGCGGGGGTGGTTTCCGCCGCCGGGGCGACCAGTGAGCTTCCGCAGCCACTGCAAAATCGCGCGTCCGGCTCGCACTCCTTGGCGCAGTTCCCGCACACCCGCCTCAGCGGATGGCCGCACGCGGAGCAGAAGGCTGCGTCCGCCTCACATTCGCGTTGACATTGCGGGCACTGCACGGACGGGATTGTACGGCGCTAGTCCCGGAGCCGCCAGCGGACACGGTCCACGAGCCAGGCTCCGACAGCGCTCTTGACGATCGCTCCGGGGAGAAAGGGCCAGGCACCGACCGAGAGCGCTTCCCCCGGGGTGAGGGTCCGCGCCAGGCCCCAGACGCCCAGTCCCAGGATGAGTCCGTGGGCGAGTATGAAGCCCACGAACAGCCACAGCAGACGGCGTGGGACCTCCCGCGTCCCGCGTTCCGCCAGCCCTGCCGTGGCGGCGGCGAGCGGAAAGCTCCAGAGATAGCCCGCCCCCGCCGAGTACAGCGGAGCGAGTCCGGAGGCACCGTTCGCGAAGAGAGGGAGACCCGCGGCGCCGAGCGCGAGGTAGAGAAGCAGAGCCGCGGCCCCCCACCCGGGACCGAAGAGCCCTCCGAGGACGACGATTGCGAGGGACTGCAGGGTCATGGGGACCGGTTTCATCGGCACGTCGACGGCCGCACCGAGGGCGACCGTCGCGACGCCGACCACGAGAGCGAGCCCGACCCAACGCCAGCGCCACCACCACTGTCGATCCCTTTCCATGGGGGAATGGTAGCGGGCGCGGTGCGTGTGATCGAAACCGCCGGGTGCGAACACGCCGAGATCGACACTCCGAGGTCGACACTCCGAGGTCGTGGGCCGCAGGCTCAAGGGGGTGTGGCTCGATCGGCCCCCGTCGACCGCCCACCGATCGGCCGGGCCTTGAAGGGGATGGCCCACACGAAGTCGACCCGAAGCCGGCCGTCGCTGGCACCATTGTGACAAGAGATGCACGAGGCCGTGGAGACGCGACCGTACTCCGTTACCGAGTTGCCGAGTCGGGTCGGCGTGCCGTCTGCCTCGAGGAAGGCGATCTGGGTCCCTTTGAGTCGGTAGTGGCGGAACACTCCGCCGAGATTCGCGGCCTGCATGAGAGCCTCCAGCGCAGGCGTCAGCTCTCCTGGAGGGTAGGGCTGCTTCGCTTCCTCGGCCGGTGCGAGGACCCGAGGCAGGGTCCCGAAACGGTCCCGACAACCGATGTGATCGCAGCGCCCCGGGTTGTCCACGTGCTCGAAGGTGGACCAGAACCACTGCGGCAGGCTCTTGGTGGTGATGTGCATGGCGACCATGACGTGGAGCTCGCCGCCGATGTCCGTGAAGAAGTAGCGCGACGGGTCGGGCACGTAGCGGGCGGGTAGCCAGTTGATCTTGAGCTCGACGGAATCCGTCGGAAAGTCGACCCGGAAGCTCTCCGCCGCCCGCCGTTCGATGCCCTCTCGGTACCAGAGGTCGTGCTGCACGATGTAGTCGTGAGTGCTGCGATTGCGATGGATCGTCTCCTCCGCGATGGCGCCCTGGTCGGGGGGAACGCCCGCGAAGAGATCGGCTGCCGCCTGCATCGCCGCCGTGCGGGTGAGCCAGTGCTGGCCCCGGTTCCGCCGTGGGGGATCGAGCGAGACGGCGGTTCGAGTGCTCGGCCAACCGGGGCAGTGGGGAGACGGCTCGGCGCCGGTGACTCGGGCGGTACACCGAGACGGATCGGGCCGAATCGGGAAGGTGTGGGCGTCCGTGGCCCACCCTTGCCAGAGGAGGCGACCGGGTGCAGACGGATCGGGAGCATTGATCCGGATGAACTCCTGCCAGGCGAAGAGGTCAGGACAGCTCGAGGCGACTCGCGCGGCGTCGGAGTGCATCCCCCCGTCCTCGAGCCGGCAATCCGCGGGGCTCGGAGCGGTCCCCGCGGATTCCTGCGCGGAGAGGCCCGGGGGCACTCCCGTCGTCAGAGATAGCAGGGCCATGAGAAGGCCGGCCCTCGCCAGGGTGAGGCGCATCGACGCTGAGTCCACTTCGTGTCTTCGGTGACCGAGAGACTAGCTCATCCAGCGCGTCGCGCGGCTCCCTTCGCCGGTTTCGCGGAAAGCGCCCTTTTCCACGCGACCGCTCCTCTTCCCAGAGGCGCTGCGATCGCTATCGAGAGCTCCTGTCGTCGAGGTCGGTGATCCCGGAGCCCACGGTGTCGGACTCAGAGGTCACAGGTGTCGAGCGCGTTGCTGTCGAGGATGGGATCGAAGGAGTTTCCCTTCGGCGAACGGTAGGTCTTCGAACTCCCGGTCTCGGTATCGGTAATCGTGATGTCGACCTCGACGTTGGTGAGCCCGGCAGCGAACATCCAGAACCGGTCGTTGAGACTGCACCCGTCGAGCACCTTGATCAAGAGCTCGACGTTGGTCTCGCGGAAGAACCAGAAGTACCCGGTGTCGTCGGTGAGCGGAAAGGGGTGAGCCGAGCCGCTCTGGCCCGAACCGGTGGCGAAGGTCGCATCGATTCGAAAGCGGCCTTGACCGAGACACAGGGCGGTACTCGAGGGTATGCAGCTGCCCGTCCTCGGCTGCACCTCGAGCCCGGCGCCGGCTGCCAGCTCGATTCCCTCGAGAGATCGGAGAAGCGTGCGCAGTCCGCGGTCGCCGACAGTCTCTTGCGAGCGGAGCGCAGCAGTGCTCTCGCGAGCCCTCAGGTGGGTCGCCTCGGCGAACGCCGCGTCGTGGGCCTGATCGCAGCCGCCGAAACTGCCGGTGTCCTGGATCGGGAGGAAGTCCGTGCTCTGGGGGTTGTTGTACACCTCGACCTGTCCGGTGACGGTGTCGGTCACCATCACGTCGACGTACAGGTTGGTCAGGCCGGCGGCGAAGATCCAGTAGCGCTGGTTCGAGCCGCAGCCGTCGAGGAGCTTGACGACGGCTTCGAGGTTGCTCTCCCGGAAGAACCAGAAGGTGCCGGTATCCGCGGTGAGCGGCAGGGTTCGTCCGGAGCCGGTTTCGCCGTTGGGCTTGCGCCAGGCGGCCTCCACCTTGAATCGGTTGTCCGAGAGACAGAGAGCATGATCCCCAGCGGCACACGGCTCGGCCTCGGTCTGCCATCGCCGGCCGAACACATCGGGACCCCAGCCCTGCCACACCACCAGGGCCTCTCCCGACTCGTCGAGGGTCATCACCGGGCCCAGCGCGCGATCTGCGACCAGGATCTCGTCCGAGGTGGGGGCACCCGATGCCGAGAACGATCGGACATACGAGGAGAAGTTGCTGGGACTCTCCTGAGCGAAGCTCTGCCAGGTGACGTAGTAGCGGTGGTCCCCGGCGATGGCGACCGACGGGCTGCGTTGCTGTCCGATCTCGAACTGGTTGACCTGGCTCGCCGCTGCCGCTCCGGTGCCGCTGGCGCTGTAGGAGCGCGCCCAGATCGCCGCACTGTCTCCATCGAGACCCTCCCAGGCGATGGCGAACGCACCGTCGGCCGCCATATCGATGGACGGGGCTCCCAGCGAGGAATCGTCTCCGCTGACCGAGAACGGGCTGCTCCTGGCCACGCCCAGACTCGAGTACCTGCGAGCGAACACCTCGGAGCTCAGCTGCTTCCAGGCGATGGCGAAGTTCCCGTCGGCGTCGGCTGCGACCGCGACTTCGCGTTCCGCGCCCGGTCCGTTGGAGCTGACCAGCACGTCACCGCTGAGCGGCGCGAGCTTCGAGTCGAAGCGACGGAAATAGACCTGCTCGAAGAGGTCGTCGTGGTTGCTGTCCCAGGAGACGACGAATCCCTGACCGGGCTGGGCCGCCACGGCCGGATACCGCTGTCGCTCCTGGGTCGCGACCGAGATGCGCCTCTCCGCCCCCAGCTCGTTTCCCGCATTGTCGAACAGACGACCGAAGACGCCCCAGTTGTCTCCATCTTGATGAAGGCTCTCCCAGACGACCAGAAAGCTGCCGTCGGGAAGGATCGCGACGTCGGGGCTCTGCTGGACATTGGCCGTGGTCGTATTGACGGCGATCTCGGGGCCGGCTGCGACCCCCGCCGAGTTGTAGCGCTGAGCACAGACTCCCGGGTCGATACCGTCGTTGCAGGTCCAGACCACGACCGCCGCTCCTGCCGGATTGCTGTCCGAGCTCGGCGAGTTCTCGCTGTTCTCGGTGACGGTATTGACCAGGAACTCGCCGCTCAGGAACGGACCCGGGTCTGCCGCTGCAGGCACGCCGCTCGAGAGGAGAAGGAGTGAGAGAGCGAGGCGGAACGAGGCGACCTTCGATCGAAGCGAAGCGAAGCGACCGTGCGAAGAGACCCAACTCTCGGACATGACCATCCTCCTTCGGGTGTCAGCAACGCTCCCGATGGCCGCTCGGAGGGACCGTTGTCCCGCTGGAACGATGCCGTTGGGCGTCGTCTCGTGGTGCGACCACGGGCAGCTCTTGCCTTCTGCTGTGAGGGAACTCTCCATGAGTGTATCCCTCTACTCTCTGGGGAGCTGCTACCCTTTGGCAAGATGGAAGTTTCGTTCACGCCGTGGAGGTCCAGGCTCAACGCCGAGATCTACGACCGTTTCGTGCGTGAACACCGGATCTACGGTTGGCTCAACGAGCGACTGGTGACCCTTGCGCGCGTGGGGGATGCCCAGCGTATCCTCGATCTCGCCTGTGGTACCGGGGCGACGACGTTGGCGTGCCTTCCCCACATGCCGGCCTGGTCCGAGATCGTCGGGGTCGACGCCTCTGAGGACATGATCGCGGTGGCGCGGGCCAACGTGCACGATCCTCGGGCGCGGTTCGAGGTTGCGGCGGCGTCCCGAGTCGATCGGATCGGGGGCCTTTTCGATCGAGTGGTGTGCAATGCGGCGTTCTGGCAGTTCTCCGACGCTGCCGGTGTGTTCGACGCGTTGGCGTCGATCGTCCAGGGGGGAGCGCGACTGGTCTTCAATGTTCCGGCGGAAGTGACGGTGGGGGAGCCCTCTACGGTGCATCCTTTTCAGGTGGCGTTGCTCGAGGAGATCCGCTCGGCGGGCGGCGCCCAGATGTCGGGGGCTTCCGGCGTGGTCGATCGGGACTCCATGAGACACGCTGCGGTCGCGGCCGGCTTCCGGCTGGTCTCGGTCGAGCGGGAGAGCTACCGCGGTTTTCAGGGGGAGCTGGCCGAGTTGATGTCGATCCCCGCGATGATCGGTCAGGTGGCCTCCGGTCTCGATTCGGCGGAGCGAGAGCGGGCACTCGAAGGGGCGAAGCGGCGCACCGACGAGAGGGAGCCGGTGGTGGTGCCCTGGCTGTTCTTCACCTTCGAGCGTGATCCCGATCGCTAGCGTCGGGACCGTGGGGCGAGAGTGAGGGCCACTCCGCCGAGGATGGTCAACGAGGCCAGCACCAGACGCGAAGTGACCGCTTCGCCGAGCAGCCAGACTCCACCCAGGGCTGCGAGCACGGGAACCGAGAGCTGCACCGTCGCGGCCCGGGTCACCGTCAGGCCGGGTAGTGCGGCGTACCACAGGGTGTAGCCGAGTCCCGACGTGAGGGCGCCGGAGATCGAGGCCAGGAGCAGGCCCTCCGCAGTGACTCGGGCGAAGGCTGGGGCGCCGAGGACCCAGGCGGCCAGGCTGGTAGCCACGGCGAGAGGCAGAGTTCGCACGAAGTTCCCGGTGGTCAAGCGGAGGGGATCGCTTTCGGTCCGGCCGAGCAGCGTGTAGACGGCCCAGCACACGCCAGCCACGATCATGGTGAGCGCGCTCGAGGGACTCGGCATTCCCACGCCGGGTGCGACCAGTGCCAGGAGGCCGAGCACGGCGAGGATCAGACCGATCCACTGGAGAAGCACCAGACGCTCTCCGCGCGCCAGCGCGAAGACGATCATGGTCGTCTGGACCGCTCCGAAGAGCAGTAGTGCTCCGGTGCCGGCAGGTTGTCCGACGTAGGCGAACGAGAAACAGAGGGCGTATCCGAAGAGGGCGGCCGCGGCCATCCAACGACCAGAGGTCGCGGGACGCGCTTCATGGCGACCGTTCCCGAGGCTCCCCCGGAGCGAGAGGAGGAGCTGCAACATCAATGCAGCCGAGAGGAGACGAACGCTGGTGAAGTCGGCGGGGTCGATCGCTCCGGAGGCCAGCGCTCGACGGCAGAGCAGCGAGTTGCCAGCGAAGGCGACCAGGGAAGCGAGGGTCAGTGCCGGGGTCAGAAGGGGTCGGAGCCGGTGCACTCGATCACTCTGACACAGGGCCCGGGAAACGGTCCGGCGAGGCAGAGCGGCGCTGCGCTGGAGGGAAGAGTCTCACAACGGGAAATGGCGGTTTGTCCCTGCGAGCGCGTTCAAGAGGGTACGGAGGCGCTCACCACCCAACGCCTCGAAGGAGAAGTGCAATGACGAACCAAGGCGGCCATCCCCTTCGCTCTCGCTACGACGCTGTCGTCGTGGGCGCACGCTGCGCCGGATCGTCGACTGCCATGCTGATGGCGCGCCAGGGGCTCGATGTCCTGGTGGTCGATCGCGGCCGTCACGGCAGCGACACCCTCTCGACGCACGCGATCATGCGCGGAGGAGTCCTTCAGCTCCATCGCTGGGGCCTGCTGGAGAGACTGAAGGCGACCGGGGTACCGAAGGTGCAGGCGACGACCTTCTACTACGGCGATGAACCGCTCCGCGTCCGAGTGGAGGATCGGGGCGATGGCGTGGACGCTCTCTATGCACCGCGGCGCACGGTGCTCGACGCGCTGCTCTCCGACGCCGCCGCAGAGGCGGGGGCCGAGGTCCGCTACGGACTCCGGGCGATCGAGCTGGTTCGTGACGACAGCCGTGGTGGCGTCAGCGGCCTCGTGCTCCAGGACGAGGATGGCGAGCGCCACACGATCGGGGCGGGGTGGGTGATCGGAGCGGACGGGATGCGCTCGACGGTGGCTCGTCTGGTCGCAGCCCCCGATCTGATCCGAGGTCGCTCCCGGAGCAGCGTGGTCTACGGCTACTGGAAGGGCCTCGGGATCGACGACTTCCGCTTCTACTATCGCCCGGGAGTCAGCGCCGGGGTCATTCCGACCCACGACGGCAACGCCTGCGTGTTCGCGGTGACGCCTCCACGGCGCTTCACCGAGGAGATCAGCCGAGAGATCGAGGCGGGGTACCACCGGGTGCTCGCGGAGTGCTCTACGGAGCTGGCTTCTGCCATGACCAGCGCGCGACCGATGGGTAGCCTGCGGGGTTTCCCCGGTGCCCACGGGTTTCTTCGCCAATGCTACGGCGAGGGCTGGGCCCTGGTGGGGGATGCGGGCTACTTTCGCGACCCGCTCACGGCACACGGCATCACCGACGCCCTGCGCGACGCCGAGCTGCTGGCGCGAGCTCTGGTGGTCGGGTCGAATCAGGCGCTGCAGGGCTATCAGGCGATGCGCAATGCCCTCGCCGAACGGTTCATGCGCGTCACCGACGAGGTGGCGTCGTTCAAGTGGGACCTGCCCCTCGTGCAGCAGCTGCATCTCACGATGAGTCGCGAAATGGGCAAGGAGGTGAAGACGCTGCAACGGCTGGACCCACTGGAGTCGCTCGCCCCCGAGCGTCGGGCTGACACAAAGAGCGGATCGAAGGCTGCGTGAGCCGATCCGAGCAATCGAGACGACCCTGGGAGGTGAAGACCCATGACCGAGAAGCAGGAAGCGTGGCCTCACGGGGCTCCGAAGGTCGGAGAGACCGCCTCGTTGAGTCGCGAGGTTCGTACGGAGGACATCGTGCGGTTCACCGAGATCAGTGGCGACCGCAATCCCCTCCACTACGACGAGGAGGCGGCTGCGGGATCGCAGTTCGGTGAGATCATCGTGCAGGGTGGTGTGACCAGCGCGATCCTGAACGCGGTGGTGGCGGAGAAGTTGCCAGGACCGGGAACCGTGTTCTTGAACGTGAACTGGAACTTCCGGGCGCCGGTACGCCCGGGTGACACCATTACCGGCTCCGTCAAGGTCGTCGAGGTCCGAGAAGACAAACCGATTGCCAAGCTCGAGACCGAGGTGACTAGGGATGACGGCGTCGTGGCCCTCGAGGGGACCGCGCTGTGCTATCGGATGCCGCTCTGAATCGAAGGGCTCACGAGCCCTCGGCTCGCTCGGCACCGTCTCCCCACACCTCGGGTAGCGGCCCCTGATGCCGCGGCTCGCGGGCCAGTCGGCGCGAGAAGCGGCCCGATTCGAGCCAGACCAGATAGACGAACACGAAGGGCACGAGAGCGAGCAGCACGAGACTGGCTCGGAACAGGAAATACCAGACGGGAGTACCCGCGGCGAGGACCTCGAGCTCGTCGAAGAATACGACCTCGCAGGCGCCGTTGCCGCCGTCGAATCGGGTCAGCGAGCTCGTGCGCCAGAAGGTGCCCCAGTCCTCCACCTGATAGTTGACCAGGGAGCCCTTGAAGCGGACCTGGTCCCCGATCCGAACCCGGTCGAGGACACGTCGCAGGTCGGTTCGGTCGGTGACCATGTGGTTGTTGCTCAGGGACGCGTCGTGGAACCGGGTGTCGGGGCCATATCGGAAGTAGCAGGTCCAGGGGCCACTCTTGAACTCGACGTCGTGATAGTCGTCGCTGCGGAGGTTGTCCCCCCAGATCACGCACAGGTCCTTGGTGTCGACCGAGGTGCTGTCGTGGTAGATATCGGCGATCGACTCGATGTTGTTGTGACTGACCACCAGTCCCGTGATCTCGTAGTCGGCGACCGGGTGGACCTCGATCGCCTTGCCCTTGTAGGTCATCTGGAACGGTTCGCGGTCGGTGGCCGTCTGACGGGGCTCTTCGAGCAGTGCCGGGCTCAGAGCGGCGCGCTCGGGGAGGTCGCCTTTCTGGGTCCATGACAGCACGAGAAGCAGCAGGAGCGAGAGGGTCGCTGCTGCGAGCGCTCGATAGCGCGCCCGATGCGAAACGGGGCGCTCAACGGGAGTCTTGCGAAGGGACGGCATGAGGAGAGACGCCGGACTGGAGAGGCCCGGCCTCCCTCATTCTACGAAATAACTACGAATTCTATTCTGGCGGGGGCGTTCTCGGTGGCTCAGCCGCCCATCGCGATCGCCGGCTGGCACTCTCCGGCCAGCGACAGGATCCACTCGGAGATGAGCTCGACCCCTTCGCGATGCACCGTCGCGCGTCCCAGCTCGGGCATGGCGATTCCGGGGTCGGCGGAGTCCATCCGGAAGACCATGATCGACTCGTCGGGTTTGCCGGGGTGAATCGAGACCAGTCGGTCTCCCGAGCCGCGGCCGGCGGCGATCGGCGGCTTACAGACCCCGAGCCGGCGTTCTTCCATCGTGGCGTGATCGAGAAACAGCCCCGAGGTGTCGGCCGGCCCAGAAGCACTGTGGCAGTGGCCGCAATTGATGTCGAGATACGAACGGGCGCGATCCGCGAGGCTGGCACTGGCGAAGTCGGAAGCGACCGCGTTGCGAGGAGCCGAGGCTGGATCGATCTCGGGCAGGTAGCCGATCGAGGCCCAGCGAGTGAGCTGGTTCTGCTCGCCATCGCTGTAGTGAAACGTACGATTGAGGTGACGCACCTTCGGGCCGATCGGGCGCACCTTCTTGTCGGTGTGGTTCGTGGCGTGGCAGCCGGCACACTGATTGGCGTCGGGCACGATGTACGGGAAGGGTAGCTCGTGGCCGTCATCGGAAACCAGCGTGAGCGGCGCGGCATCGCCGGCGACTTCCAGGTAGGCTTCGCTCTGCTCTTCGTTCCAGACGTAGGGGAGTGCCACCCAGCCCGACTCGCGGTGTACGAGCAGTCGGGTCTCCATGAGACGAATCCCCTCCAGGGGAAGGGCCCCGTCCGCATCGAGCACCAGCGTCGGCGTCGCGACCCTCTGGACTCTGGTCGCCTCGAGCCCCGCGTCGCCCGCGAGAGGATAGTAGAAGGTCTTCGACAGGATCGTGCCGATCGGGAACTCGAGATCACCGTCGGCGGTGATTTCGGCGTTGCTCCCCTGGGGTAGCCACACGGTTCTCAGCTTGTGGGCGTAGTCCGTGAAGAGTGGAGTGTTGAGATCGTACGGCACCACTCCGGGATGCGGCCGAAGGGCCCCATCGCGGATTTCCATGAGGTTCCACGCGCTGAGCCGCTGTGGTTGGGCATCGGCGTGGAAGACGACCGCGTCCGAGCCACAGCTCGCCGCCACCACGGCCAGCAACCCCGCGCCGAGCAGCGCGACCGCGGCACTGCCGGTGGACACAGCGCCTGACGCCGAGGCTCGCACTAGGTGATGCCACCCTCGAGCACGACCGCGTCCAGCTTGGGGTGCTGGCAGCGGTGCGGCTCGAGGTCGATGCTCGGATTCGCGAAAGCGTTGGCGCTGTCGACGTTGAGAATGCCAGCCTCTCCGTTGTCGATACAGATCGCGTGCTCGGGCTCGAGGTTGCCGTTCTCGTCCACCTTGTCGGCGTTGACGAAGCCGTCCCACAGCACGTCGGGCAGACGACCGTCTTCACCGAACATGGCGACACGGAGAGTGTTCAGCGAGATGCCGATCGGCGCGTCCGGATCCGGCGATTGGCCGCCGCCAGAGAACGTATTGCCGTAGATGAAGATCGTTTCGGGAAAGGCGTCGTAGCCCTCGGCCTCCTCCCCGCGATTGGCGTAGTTGGTGCTGTAGTTGCTCGCGATCACGATGTTGGCGGTCTGGTTGTCGCTGATCTCGTTGTTGAAGACTTCGACCTTGTCATTGGCCGTGATCACGACGCCCGAGCCGGCGAGCACGCTGCGTACCGCGACTCCGCCGGGGGCGAAGTTCGAAGTGTTGTTGTTCTTGACCACGTTGTCGTAGACGCGCGTGCTGTGGCCTTCCTGGGTCAGGTCGGGCATGTTGAAGACGAGGATCCCGCCGGTGTTGTTGGTCGCGACATTGTCGTAGACGTCGGCGCCGATCGTGTTCTCGATCTCGATTCCGGCTACGTTGTACTCGGCGTGACTGTTGCGCACTACCACGTTGCGCGACTGGCCGACGTAGATGCCCGCGTCGGAGGCGCCGATCGCGATGCAGCCGTCGATCAAGACATTCTCGGTCTGCACGGGATAGAGGCCGTAGGAGCCATTGCTGGTCGCCGGGCCGTTGGTCCACTCCGTACGCACGCGGCGCATCACGATGTTCCTGCCCTCGTTGACCTTGAGGGCGTCGCCCTTGCTGTCTTCGATGGCCAGGTCCTCGATGGTGAAATCGCTGGCGTTCACCAGCAGGCCTTCGGCTCCCTGGAGCTGGCCCTTGAACGTGAGCACCGTCTTGTCGGGTCCGGCACCGCGGATGGTCACGCCATCGACGTTGAGCGAGAGGCTACGCGTGAAGGGAAAGGTACCTTCGGGGATCTCGATCACGTCGCCGGGTTGGGCGTTGATCAGCTGCTCGTGCAGCTGTTTCGCATACTCCTCGGGGGTGAGCTCGGCGGGCGAGCAGCCGAAAGAGATTACAGCGGCGCACGCGAGGGCTGCGGCGGTGGTCGATGAGAAGCGGGTCTTCATGAGGAAGGTCTCCTGAGGAAGTGGCGGCTCGAGCTTCTCCGAGAGCTCGACAGTCTGCCGGAGGGGACGAATCATTCCGGATATGAAGCCGAAGAATAGCATCGAGGGCCGTGTGGAGCCGGGGGGGGGCTGCACGGAGCGCAGAGCGAGATCGTCCGCAGGAGAAGTCCGTGGTGGCCTATCTGCGCCACTCGTGGGTGGGAGATCCTTCGGTAGCGCTGTGAGCCGGCCAAGATCGGCTCGGTCGAGCAATCTGCGAACGGCGGATACAATGCCGCGCAGTCCGCGAGCAGCAAACCTCCGCGACCGAGAACGTCGAGGCATGGAGATCGACCGAACATGAAGTGGTACAGGAAACTCCACTGGCAGATCATCATCGGCCTGTTGGCGGGCGTGGCCTACGGTCTCCTCGCTGCAGCACAGGGTTGGGGCAAGTTCACCGACGATTGGATCTCGCCGTTCGGCTCGATCTTCATCAACTCGTTGCAGCTGATCGCGGTGCCACTGGTACTGGCCTCGTTGATCACGGGTGTGGCCTCCCTGAGCGACCTGCGCAAGTTGTCTCGCATCGGAGGAAAGACCCTGGCGATCTACATCGCCACCACCACGATCGCGATCGTGGTCGGTTTGTTCATCGTCAACGTGCTCCAGCCGGGAAAGAGAGTGCCGGCGGAGACGCGAGAGGAACTGCAGTCACAGTTCGCTGCCGACGTCAGTACGCGTGAGCTGCAGGCGGACGAGGTCGAGGATCGCGGGCCACTCCAGATCCTGGTCGACATCGTTCCGTCCAACTTCTTCGCCGCCGCCTCGAACAATCGTCAGATGCTCCAGATCGTCTTCGTGGCCTTGATGATCGGGATCGGACTCCTGCAGCTGCCGCGAGAGAAGGCCAAGCCCCTGCTCGACATCTTCGAGAGTCTGAACGACGTGGTGGTACGGCTGGTGGATCTGATCATGCTGATGGCTCCGATCGGAGTCTTCGCTTTGATCTCGCGCACGATTACCGGTCTCGCAGGGGACGATTTCGGCCAGATCCTGCATCTCCTGGCGGCGCTGGGCTTCTACTGCGTGGCGGTGATCCTCGGCCTGCTCACCCACACGGTGGTCACGTACTTCCTGATGCTCAAGCTCTTCACGCCGATGGCCATCGGCACGTTTCTGAAGGGGATGGCCCCGGTGCAGCTGGTCGCCTTCTCGACCAGCTCGAGCGGAGCCACCCTGCCTCTCACGATGGAGCGGTGTGAAGAGAAGCTGGGTGTGTCGGAGGAGGTGTCGTCCTTCGTGCTGCCGCTCGGCGCCACCATGAACATGGATGGGACGGCCCTCTACCAGGCGATCGCGGCCGTCTTCATCGCGCAGTCGCTGGGGATGGAGGTCGGCCTGCAAGGCCAGCTCACCATCGTTCTGACGGCTGTTCTGGCGTCCATCGGCACTGCAGCCGTACCCGGTGCCGGCATCATCATGCTGGTCATCATCCTGCAGTCGATCGGGGTGCCGACCGAGGGCATCGCGCTCATCCTGGGTGTCGACCGAATCCTCGACATGCTGCGCACGGTCACCAACGTCACCGGCGACGCCACGGTGGCCACGGTGGTCGCCGCCACGGAAGGCCAGCTCGGCCGTCCCAATCTCAGTGAAGAGGCCGATCGGATTCGGACTCACGGATAGGAGATGGTGCCATGAGCGATTCTCGTGCCCCCTCGCGGAACGTGCTCGGTGGTCCGCTCGAGCTGTGCAGCTCGGATCCGGTCACGGGCTTCTACCGCAACGGCTGTTGCGACACCGGCGAGGACGACCACGGTCGGCACGTGGTGTGCGTGCGCGTGAGTGCCGAGTTCCTCCAGTTCAGTCGCGCGGCGGGGAACGACCTCTCGACACCCATGCCCCAGTATGGCTTTCCGGGTCTGTCCTCCGGTGATCGCTGGTGTCTCTGCGCGGCCCGTTGGCAGGAGGCGCTCGAGGCGGAGATGGCGCCCGAGGTCTACCTGGCTGCGACTCATGAGGCGGCGCTCGAGGTGGTCAGCCTGGAAGACCTGGTGAGCCACGCGGTCGACGTGGCGTAGGCCGCAGGGGGACAACGGCCGGAGAGTGGAGGGAGCGGGACACCGGACTGGTAGTCTCGAACGATGAGTACGTTCCTGGCGCTGGCGTGGACGCTCGCACTCCTTTTCCCGCAAAGCGAGGGCGCTGTCGTTCCCGGTCGGGTCGAGTCGCTCTTCAACGGCTCCGATCTCACGGGTTGGGAGGCCGACGTTCCCGCTCGAGACTCCGACTCCGAAGCGCCAGACAGTTTCATCGTACGCGATGGCCTGCTGGTCAGTCTCGGAGAGCCGAGAGGACACCTGATCACCGAGCAGGCCTATCGGAACTATCGACTCGAGGTCGAGTATCGGTTCGCAGGTGAGCCCGGTAACTGCGGAATCCTGGTCCATGCCTCGACCCCCCGCGCGCTCTACGGGATGTTCCCGAAGTCGATCGAGGTCCAGATGCAGAGCGGTGATGCGGGCGACTTCTGGTGTATCCAGGAAGACATCCGGGTCCCGGACATGGAGACGCGGCGCCCGCGCGAGGACGGTCAGCAGTGGGGTGGGGCCGAGGGCGATGCTCGCCGGATCCTCAACCTGACCGACGGCTCCGAGAAGCCGCTCGGAGAGTGGAACACCCTGGTGATCGAAGCCCGGGATCGGTCGATCACGGTATGGGTGAACGGGGATCTGGTGAACGACGGGTTCGACGCGTCGGTCGACCACGGTCGTATCGCACTCCAGGCGGAGGGGTCGGAGGTCGAGGTCCGGCGCTTCGAGATCGGGCCGCTCGAGCCCTGAAGGGATCGGAACGCCCTGACCGGATCCGAGCGCCGAGGGCTACGCGGCGACTCGAGTCTTCGCGGGTCCTCAGGCGAGCAGGTCGCGCACCACCGTGCCGTGCACGTCGGTCAGACGAAAGTCGCGCCCCTGGTAGCGGTAGGTCAAACGCTCGTGATCGACGCCGAGGAGGTGGAGCAGGGTGGCGTTCAGGTCGTGGATGTGGACTCCGCCCTCGACGATGTTGTAGCCGAAGTCGTCGGTCTGGCCGAGGGAGTAGCCCTGCTTCACTCCACCGCCTGCCATCCAGGCCGTGAAGCAGCGGCCGTGATGATCGCGGCCGTAGTTGCTCTCGGTGAGGGTCCCCTGGCAGTAGACCGTGCGCCCGAACTCTCCGGCCCAGACCACCAGCGTGTCCTCCAGCATGCCGCGCTGATCGAGATCGGTGACGAGCGCGGCCGAGGCCCGATCGACGTCGCGACACTGCAGGGTGAGATCCGAGGGCAGGTCGCCGTGCTGATCCCAACCCCGGTGGTAGAGCTGGATGAAACGCACGTCGCGCTCCGCGAGTCGTCGAGCCAGCAGGCAGTTCGCGGCGTAGGTGCCCGGGGTGCGGGCGTCGTCACCGTAGAGCTCGAACGTGCTGTCGGGCTCGCTCGCGAGATCGACCAGATCGGGGACCGATGCCTGCATCCGGTAGGCCATCTCGTACTGAGCAATGCGCGCGAGGATCTCCGGGTCGGCGAACTCCTCGTGGCTCCGCTGGTTGAGCTCCGCTAACGAGTCGAGCATGCGTCGGCGAGTCGCCCGATCGATGCCGGGGGGGTCGGAGAGGTAGAGCACCGGATCCTCTGCCGCGCGCAGCTGCACTCCCTGGTGCTCCGACGGGAGAAAACCGGTTCCCCAGAGGCGCTGGAACAGCGCCTGGGACTCGCGCCGGGAGCTGCCCTGCGAGATCAGCACCACGAAGGCCGGCAGGTCCCGGTTCTCGCTCCCCAGACCGTAGCTCAGCCAGGCTCCGAGGCTGGGCCGGCCGGGTTGCTGGTGCCCGGTCTGCATGAAGGTGATGCCGGGGTCGTGGTTGATCGCCTCGGTGTGCACCGCCTTGAGGAAGGTCAGCTTGTCGACCACCTGCGAGGTGTAGGGCATCAGCTCGCTGACCCAGGCGCCGCTCTCGCCATGCTGCTGGAAGGCGAACTGAGAGGCCACCACGGGAAACTCGGCCTGGTTGGCCGTCATTCCGGTGACCCGCTGATCTCCGCGCACGGAGGAGGGCAGCTCGGTCCCGTGGCGTGCTCGGAGGCCCGGCTTGTAGTCGAAGAGGTCGAGTTGGGAAGGCGCCCCCGACTGAAACAGGTAGATCACCCGCTTGGCGCGTGGGGTGTGGTGCAGCGAAGCAAGGGCGCCGAGTGCATCGGTGCTGGTCGATGATGCCCACAGTGGGGAGCTCAGCGAGCCCAGGGCCGCCGCTCCGATGCCGAGGCTCGACAAGCCGAAGAACTGGCGCCGGTTGATCAGCAGCGCGGCATCCAGTCGGGGGTCTCGGGGTCTCCAGGTCATCGTTGGCTCCGTGATCGGGTCCAGGCCCCTATGGACGGGTGAGAGTCTCGTCGAGGTTCAATACAACGCTGGCGACCGTGCTCCAGGCCGCCAGCGCGATGGGATCGAGCTCTCTCGGCGCGAGGGAGTCGCCGACCTCGATCAGGGCCTCCGCGCTCTCGGGCGCCGAGCGGTAGTGGGCGAGCTGGTCGTGCCAGAGGTCCTCGAGAGCTCGGCGCTCCTGTGCGGTCGGAGATCTCGAGGTCGCGGTGCGGAAGGCAAAATCGATCCGCTCGGTCGCATCGCCATCGACCTCCGAGAGCATGCGCTGTGCGAGAGCCCGCGCCGCCTCCACGAATTGCGGATCGTTGAGCAGCACCAGCGCCTGCAGAGGCGTATTCGAGCGGGCCCGCCGCACCGTGCAGGTCTCGCGATTGGGTGCATCGAATACCAGCATGTTGGGGGGCGGTACGGTGCGCTTCCAGAAGGTGTAGAGGCTGCGGCGGTAGAGGTCGTCGCCCTCGTCCTGCACGAACGCGCCGGCGCTGAATCGACCGTTGCTCTCATAGCCGATCTCACGCCACAAGCCGGCAGGCTGATAGGGCTTGACGCTGGGGCCGCCGAGAGTCTCCACCAGCAGACCTCCAGCCAGCAGAGCGTTGTCGCGCACCATCTCGGCGTCGATCCGGAAGCGCGCAGCGCGGGCCAGAAGTATGTTCTCGGGGTCACGCTCGGCGAGATCGGGGCGGAGCCTGGAGCTCTGCCGATAGGTGGCCGAGGTGACGATCAACCGCTGCATCGCCTTGAGATCCCAGCCCGTGCGGATCAGCTCGGTCGCCAGCCAGTCGAGCAGAGCGGGATGGGAGGGGAGCGCCCCCTGCGCGCCGAAGTCCTCGACGGTCGAAACCAGCCCGTTGCCGAAGAAACGCTGCCACAGGCGATTGACGGTGACTCGTGCGGTGAGCGGGTTCTCGGGGTCGACCAGCCAACGCGCGAAGTCGAGCCGGGTGAGCTGGGTGTCGCTCACGATCGGGGGCAGGAACGAGGGAGTCGCGGCCTGCACCTGCTCCCCCTTCTTGTCGTACTCGCCTCGGCTCAGGACAAAGGCCGGGCGTGGCTCTTCGCGCTCCGCCATCACCATACTGGTGGGGATCGCCTCGCGCAGGGCTTCGAGCTCGCTTTCCAGCTCGGCGAAGCGCTCCTCGTGGGTCGCGAATCCACCCCAGTGATGGCGTCGGTAGTAGCGGCGCAGTTCGTCGAACTGTTCCTCGGTCAGCTGGTCGTCGGCCGTTGCGAGCAGCGCCTCGAGGCCGAAGTCCAGTCGTCCCACCGTCTCGCTGGCTCGTCGGAAGCGAAAGCGGCGGTCGTCCGCGGGGGCGAGGGGGTCTTCTGGATCCTGCTGGACCGCGATCAGCAGCTCGTTGCGACCTTCGATGAGAGGGATCTCCACGAGCGCTCTGCGGCAGTTCCTCGGCGGGGAGTCTGGTTCTGCCCCTTCGGCGGCTCCAGGACAGTCGTCGATGAGCTCACCATTGCGCCAGAGGCGGAAGGCGTCGCCCCGGAGGTCGATCTCGGCCGTTCGAGGCGAGGGCGCAGTGATCTCACGGTAGAGGTAGCTGACTCCGTTGTCGAGGAAGATGCGCTCCCATGCCCGAGCCGAGTCGTCCGAGGTCTCGGGCGAGAGGCGGCTCCACTTGCGGCGCCCGTCGGGATAGGCGACTTCGAGGTCGATCGGCGGCGGGCGGCTGTCGAGCGCGGGGAGCGGGCTCCCGGAAACGAACGGGCCCTGCAGCCACCATTGGCCGAGGGTGGAGAGCGACCTTGTCGGGTCCTCGGTGACCGCGAGGCGGAAGCGGCCCACGACCTGCTGGGGGTAGACGGACTCGTGGGACAGGCGAATGCGCAGGCGAGTGCCTTCCTCGAATCCGAACGGCTCTCGCGCGAGAAACACCGCGGTGCGTTTGCCCTCGCTGCCCGCGAAATCGGCGGCCCACCCCGTGGTCTCGTCGTCGTCGATGACCCCGACGACCGGTGTGGACGGGTGGCGATGATCGGCAAAGGCGTGGGCCATCTCGATGGTCTCACTGCCGAAGGGCTGGCCGGGGCGGGCGATCTGCACCTCGAGCTCGGTCAGGTAGAAGCTGCCGCTCTCGCTCGAGCGGCCGATCCCTTCCCTGGGGAGGGACGGGTCGCGCAAAGCTTCCAGGCGCAGGGCGGTGATCGCCCCCAGCGGCGCCTGTGCGATGACTTCGATCACGTCGGTATCGGGGTTCTCGCCCGAGACCAGGGTCGAGTCGTCGGCAAGGGTGGTGAAGGTCGCGCCTCCCTCGGAAGTGGTCTCGATCGGCCTCAGGGTGTGCCAGCGCTCGGCGAGGCGCTCTCGCTCCTGCGCTCGCCACACGTGCTGCGCTCGATCGACCTCGTCGTTCGGCTCGTCGAGCAGCCGATAGAGCGGCGCGAGCTGTTCCAGGAGCGCCTCCTCCTCCTCGCGCTGGGCGGGCGTGGGTGCCGGCATCACGGGTTTCGCATTTCCCGTGTAGCCGTCGAGCCCCTCCTCCTCGATCGAGTTGAAGAAGGCCGCGAGCTGGTAGTACTCGCGCTGGGTGAGAGGGTCGAACTTGTGGTCGTGGCACTTGGCGCAGCCTGCCGTCAACCCGAGCCAGACGGTCGCGGTGGTGTCGGTACGATCGAACACGTACTGAACGCGGTACTCCTCCGGAATCGCTCCTCCCTCGAAGTTGACCATGTGGTTCCGGTTGAACCCGGTGGCGATCCGCTGCTCGAAGGTGGGCTCGGGTAGAAGATCCCCGGCGATCTGCTCGAGTGTGAACTGGTCGAAGGGCTGGTTGCGATTGAACGCCCCGATCACCCAGTCGCGCCACCGCCACATGTCGCGCTGATTGTCGATGTGGTACCCGTTGGTGTCGGCGAAACGGGCCGCGTCGAGCCAATAGCGTGCCATGTGCTCGCCGTAGCGGGGGGAGTCCAGCAGCCGATCGACCAGTCTCTCGTACGCGTCGCTGCGCGAGTCGGCGAGGAACGCGTCGACCTCCTCGGGCGTGGGAGCCAGTCCAGTGAGGTCGAGAGACAGACGGCGAATCAAGGTCGTGCGCTCGGCCTCGCCGGAGGGCGCCAGGCCTTCGCGCTCGAGTCGCGCGAGTACGAAACGATCGATCTCGTTGCCGATCTCGCCGGCCACCTCTGTGTCTCGAGTCTCCGTGTCGAGCGTCTCCGTGGCCAGAGTCGGTGGAGTGGGGCGCCGAGGCGGAAGGAACGACCAGTGGGGCTGCCAGTGGGCCCCTTGCAGGATCCATCTGCCGAGCAGGTCGACCTGCTTCGCGTCGAGTTGCTTCATGTGATGCCGAGGGGGCATCCGGTGGTCCGGATCGACGGCGGCGACTCGTTGAAAGAGCTGGCTCGCAGTCAGCTCGCCGGGCACCAGGGCGCGCCGGCCGGAGGGCAGTTCGGCGAAGGCATCGGTTTCCCGGTCGAGTCGAAGTCCGGCTTCGCGGGAGCCGGCGTCCGGGCCGTGACAGGTGTAGCAATGGTCGGAGAGGATCGGCCGAATGTGGGTGTTGAACGAGATCGGAGCGCCCGGGTCGAGGGCGCGGTCGACCCGGGGAACCTCACGAGCCGCGACCGCAATGGGAGCTTCGGCCGGGGCTGCGGCCGCGGGCCACGGGGCGCCGGCGTCGATCC
Organism: uncultured Acidobacteriota bacterium; assembly: GCA_963851415.1. Taxonomy (GTDB): domain Bacteria; phylum Acidobacteriota; class Thermoanaerobaculia; order Multivoradales; family Multivoraceae; genus CAWKPF01. Next base: position 2,258,802 of record CAWKPF010000003.1, on the reverse strand, counting down.
AGGCTTCGAGCACCTCGATCTGTTCGGGCGCGAGCGCCCGTGGGGGAGGCATCTGCAGATCTCCCCGGCGCAGCACGGCCTCGATCATCAGGCTCGCTGCTGCATCTCCAGGGACGATCGCGGCTCCTGTGTCGCCGCCGTTGAGAGCCGCCTGTCGCGAGTCGAGACGCAGGCCGCCGCGCTGGCGCAGCGGACCGTGGCAGGCCCAGCAGTTGCTCTGCAGAAGGGGCGCGACGTGGTCGCGGAAGAACTCGTCGCTGGCGGCCCGGTCGAGCTCGGCGCCGGCGGCACCACCGGCGTCGAGCTCCGCCAGTGCCGTCTGGGTGTCCTCGAGCTCGGCGCTCAGCTGTCGAATGCGCTCTTCGAGCCCGGTCCGGGAAGGCGCGGGCGCCTGGGCGACGAGATCGGGCGCCAGAGAGAGAAGCGCCGCGCAGAAGACCACGACCGTGGGGGTCGCGAGGCAGGGCTTCGGGTGGGCTGGCATGTCTGGGGGGCTCGGTCGAGGGTCGGATCGATTCGCGTCAGATTGTATGAGCTTCCCGGGAGCGGGGGGGCGCCTCGGTCAGTCGGAGCGCTCCATGACCAGGAACAGGTAGCCGTAGCAGTCGGAGAAATCTCGATAGAGGGCGATCTCCTCTTCGTGCTCCGTGAGCACGCTTTCGACCTCGGGAGCTCGGGCGGCGTTCCCGGATGCGTCATCGCTCCACAGGGCTCGCAGCTCGTCGATGCGCAGCTGCAGGGGCCGATAGTAGTCGTCCCACCAGGCACTCTCGGGAAGGACGAAGTCACCCAGAAGATTCATTCCCGCGGCCGTCACGCGGTCCCGGCAGCCCGCGACGTCGGTCATCGTCGGATACTCGCTCCAGAATCGGCGCACGATCTCGGGTGGCTCGTTCCGGAGCCAGACGGCCTCGGTCACTGCCATTCTGCCTCCGGGCGCCAGGAGCGCTCGCCAGGCCTCGAGCGCCGCGGAGAGCCCCATGAGGTAGGCGGCGCCCTCCGACCAGACGAGATCGAAGCTCGCCTCGGCAAGGCCCAGCCTCTTCATGTCGCCCCTCGCCGTCACGATCCGGTCGTCGACGCCGGCGGCCCGAGCCCGCGTTCGGACCTCCTCGAGGTAGGGCGCGTGGAGATCGACAGCGAGGACGCTCGCTCGCTGAAGAGCCCGGGCCAGCTGCAGGGTCTGGGCTCCGGGTCCACAACCGACGTCGAGCACGCGAAGCGCGGCCGCGCGATCGAGACCGCACAGGTCGAGCGCTCGCTGCAGGCTCCGCTCGTCGCCGGGCGCCTCCCTGGGAAGACCGTCGTGCAGAGCGAAGAAGGCCTCTCGTTGGCGTGGATCCTCGAAGTCCATTGCGCGCTGCGGGCCTTACCCTGCGCCCGAGCCAGGTCGGCTACTGGCGGGCCAGGAGCCACCACTTCATGGTCGAGCTGACCAGCTCCGCAGCGTCTTGCTGCACGAAGTGACCGGCCCCCGGAACGGTGACCAGCGTCATGTCCTTTTCGAGCCAGTCCCAGGTGTTGTTGAGCCCGTCGGAGTTGAGGGCGGTGTCCGCGAGCCCGTGAAAGATCAGCACCGGCGCAGTCACTGGGGGTGCGGCAGGGAGAGGCGAGGCTGTCGCGTCGCCGCGCGGGTAGTTGCGCTTGTAGTAGGCGAGCATCGCATCGAAGTCGGAGCGCTCGAACGCCTCCACGTAGTGCTTCTTGGCTTCGGCATCGGTCACCCATCCGGAGAGGGTCTGGGGATTCATCGGCATGCCGAAGAAGATGTCGGGATCGGTCGAGGAACCCTCCTGGAACTTGCGGGCATATCCGCTGTTCTTCTGCTGCTCCGGGTTCGAAGCCAGTTCGCGGGCCATGCCGTTGGGGTGAGGCAGGTTGAGGATGATCAGCTTGTCAGTCATCTCCGGCAGGTTCATCGCCACCTGCCAGGCCACGGCACCGCCCCAGTCGTGACCGACGATGACCGCCTTGTCCCGGCCGAGGTGGCGAATCACGGCAGCCACGTCGCCGACCAGATACCGCATGTCGTAGTTCTCGACCCCATCGGGGCTATCGCTCTTGTTGTATCCCCGCTGGTCGATGGCGACCACCTGGAAGTCGTCTGCCAGCGTCTCCATCTGATCGCGCCAGCTGTACCAGTAGTCGGGGAAGCCGTGGATCATCACCACCAGCGGTCCCTCGCCGAGGGTCGCGTAGTGGATCTTGACCCCGTTGCTGTCGGCCCAGCCGTGCTCGACGCGGTCGAGCAGGCCGGCGTCGGCGGCGAACAGGACGCAAGGGGTGGTCATGAGCAGGACCAGAGCGATCGACACTTGGATCGGACATAGGCGCATGAGGTACCTCGATTTCCTGAGTTGGTGGCCGAAGCCTATCCTGAATCTCGCGGTACGCCGTTCGCTCGGCCGACATGGCCGTTCGCTCGGCCGACATGAAGGCATCGGGCAGCGAGTCCTCCCGCCGTCCACCAGGCCAACGGAGTCCGGAGAAGCGCGCCCCGAGGCAAGGCCCGCCTCACCCCGTGGGGCGGCCTCGCGACCCGAAGGGGAGGTAGACTCTCTCTCAGGGTCTTTCCACCGGACCGATCGTCGCGGAGGGTGTCATGTCCGAGCTCGAAGAGTTCCGCCAGGCTACACGCGCCTGGCTCGAGGAGCACGTACCCCAGGCGCTGCGCGGGAAGCTGGGCGATCTGAGTGCGTACGCGACGGGTGGCAAGAAGGCGACCTGGGTGTACCCCGAGAGCCGCCAGTGGCTGGAGGCCGCGGCAGAGAAGGGGTGGACCGTGCCGCATTGGCCCAGGGAGTACGGGGGCGGGGGTCACACCAAAGAGGAGGCGCAGGTCATCGCGCAGGAGATTCGTCGGCTCGAGGCGCCGCCTCCGCTGACCGGGTTCGGGATCAGCATGATCGGCCCGACCCTGCTTCACTACGGCACCGAAGAGCAGAAACGGGAGCACATCCCCAGGATCTGCCGCGGCGAGATCCGGTGGTGCCAGGGCTACTCCGAGCCCAATTCGGGGTCCGACCTGGCGTCGCTCCAGACCTCGGCGGTGCGCGACGGCGACGAGTTCGTCATCAACGGCCAGAAGATCTGGACCAGTGGGGCCGATCAGGCGGACTGGATCTTCATGCTCGTGCGCACCGATCCCAAGGTGAAGAAGCAGGCCGGCATCACCTTCATCCTGGTCGACATGGATGACCCGGGGATCGAGGTGCGCCCGATCGAATTGATCAGCGGAGCGTCACCGTTCTGCGAGACCTTCTTCGAGAACGTGCGGGTGCCGGTGGGCAATGTCGTGGGTGAGGTCGACGGTGGATGGACGGTGGCCAAGGCGCTGCTCGGCCACGAGCGCGGCATGATCGGTGGCATGGGAAGTGGGCGGGTGCCGACGGATCTTTCCGCCCTGGCGAGAGACTACGTCGGCGACCACGAGGGCCAGCTGGCCGACCCCATCCTTCGCGATCGTATCGCCCAGACCGAGATGGACGCGCTGTCGTTCGAACTGACCGTGAAGCGTCACACCGATGCGCTCGCCGCGGGCCAGCAGCCGGGGCCCGAGAGCTCGATGTTCAAGTACTACGGCACCGAGCTCAACATGCGGCGAGAAGAGCTGATGCTTTCGATTCGGGGTCCGCGGGCGCTCGGCTGGAGGGGCGACGGGTTCGATCCCGGCGAGCTCACCCAGACGCGCGCCTGGCTGCGCTCGCGCGGCAACAGTATCGAGGGTGGCACTTCCGAGATCCAGCTCAACATCATCGCCAAGCGCGTGCTCAATCTGCCCGGCTGAGGCGAGGGGTGAGAGCGTGAGGGACCGTAGGAGAGGGGGATCGTACCGATGAAGCTGGTACTCGACGGCGCACAGCAGATGCTCGCCCAGACCGCCAAGGACTTCATGGCCAAGAGTGAGCCACTCGCTCGGCTGCGCCAGCTTCGCGACAGCGCGGATGATCTCGGCTACTCGCCCCAGGCGTGGCAGGAGATGGCCGACCTCGGCTGGATGGGGATTCCCTTCAGCGAGGAGGATGGCGGCCTGGGCATGGGTCTGGCGGAAGTGGTGCTGATCAGCGAGGCGCTGGGGCGCACTCTGGCACCGGAGCCGTACCTCTCTGCGGTCGTTCTCGCGGGTGGCCTGGTGAGCGATCTGGGGACGGCGCAGCAGAAGGCGACGTGGCTGGAGCCGACCATCACGGGGGGCAAACGTCTCGCGGTCGGGTACCAGGAGGCCCGCTCGCGCTACGACCGGTGCTTCGTGGAGACGACCGCTTCTTCCTCGGGCGATGGGTTCACGCTCACGGGGGAGAAGGTCCAGGTCGCGGGCGGCTACGGAGCCGCTGGCTTCGTGGTGACGGCTCGTACCTCCGGCAACGCCACCGAGGGTCGGGGTGTGACGCTCTTCGTGGTTCCCGCGGAGCGCGACGGAGTCGAGGTGGTGAGGCAGCAGCGCATCGACTCGCGCAACGCCGCGGTTCTCAGGCTCGATGAGGTTCAGCTCAGTCGAGAAGACGTGCTCGGTGAGATCGGGGAAGGCTCCCAACCGTTCGAGCGCGCCGTCGATCGTGCGTGTGTGGCACTGTGCGGCGAGATGCTCGGCGGGATGAGCGAAGTGCTCGATCGAACGATTGCCTATCTGTGCGAGCGTGAGCAGTTCGGTGTTCTGATCGGCAGCTTCCAGGCACTCCAACATCGAGCTGCCAAGATGTTCATCGAACGCGAGCTCTCGCGCTCGGCCGTCATGGCTGCTGCGCGCTCGCTCGACGAAGGCTCACCCGAGGCCAGGCTGTTGGTATCGAACGCCAAAGCGCGTTGCTCGGACGCCTACATCCTGCTGACCAACGAGGGGCTCCAGATGCACGGCGGCATCGGCATGACCGATGAGCACGACGCCGGTCTCTTCATGAAACGGGCTCGAGTGTGTGAGATGACTTTCGGCGACGCCGCTCATCATCGGCGGCGGTTCGCTGAGCTCAAAGGGTATTGAAGGGGCCTCCTCGGGCGCGGAGCGACGAAGGCCGCCGCGGGAGCCGGGTCCGTCGCGACCCCGGCACGGCCGAGAGCTGGCAGGCTCGGTAGCTGGCTTCGGCTGGCAGAAGAAATCGTGCTCAGAGATTCAGCGTCGCCAGAGCTTCTTCCTCGGGCCACACCGTCGGCAGGTCCAGGGTCTCGACTGCCTGAATCAAGGTACCGCCGAGGCCGAGCTCTTCGTCGGCGAGAGCGACGATTCTGCGGTTGGGCGAGGCGTGGGGCGCCGCTCGGCGAAGCTCTCGGGTGGAGCCGTCGAGATTACCGGTCTTGACGAAATGGGCGATCAACGCGGTCGCCGTCGAACGGGAGACTCCGGCGTAGCAGTGCACCAGCAGGTCACCGCTCTCGGGATGCCAGGAGTCGACGAAGTCGATCACGGCTCGCACATCCTCGGCGCCCGTCAGAGTCCCCCACCCATCGGGCTCCGAGATGTCGTGGACGGCGACTCGTAGGTGATGCTCGGGTCGAATGCTCGCCGGTCGCTGGGGCTGAAACTCCTGCTGGATGATCGAGATCAGATGAGAAGGACCGAGCTCATTGACGTATCGCTGCATCTCGAACAGTCCGGTCACGAAGATTCGACTCGACATACCGCGCAGTCTACTGCCGGGCCGCGGGGGCGTCGACGCTCGCGGCGTGCTCACTCCGATGGCGCCTGCTGCTACGCCTTCGGATCGCCCCCCATGCGGATCTCGAGAACCGGCATCGGATCGTCCTCGGGGAGCCTCAGTCCTTCCACGACGGAGGAGGCCTCGTCGGTGCGAATGACGAACTCGGGTCCGTCCGGGAGCAGTCGGGCCCGGGGCGGGGCGGACCGGAGTCTGGGCAGCTGCAGGCTCTCCTGCGGGAGCTCGACCAGATGGACGTAGACCCGGTCTTGTCGCGCCGTCGAACGAATGCCGGCTTCCCCTTGGATCGGACCGAACGTCGTACCGTAGATCGCCTCTCCGTGGCGATCGAGCCAATCGCCCACCTCGCGCAGCCGTCGACGTGCCGAGTCGGGGAACCTGCCCTCCGGGGTCGGGCCGACGTTGAGCAGCAGGTTGCCGCCGCGACTCGCCACGTCGACCAGGGCGCGGATCACGTCCTCGGCACTCTTGAGCTCCCGCTCGAGAGGGTCGTAGGCCCAGCTCTTTCCCAGCGTCATGCAGGTCTCCCAGGGCTGGAACCGCTCGGCGCTCGGAAGGGTCTCGATCGGGAAGCGGGCGCGCTGGGCCGCCGAGAAGAGGGCGTCAGCCTGCTCCGCCGACAACCCGGAAGTGAGCATGTCGACGAACTGGCGGAAGGCCCTCGCCGTGAGCTCGGGAGCCGGGGTCGTTCGACGGACGGGAATGCCGTCTGGAACCGCCTGCTCGGGGGTCACATAGTCGCCGAGGTCCGCTCCCAGCCGGTCGTTGACGAGAGTCGCTGGGGAGAGCTCGTGGACCAGCCGGTGAAAGCGCTGCGGGTCGTACTTGTCATGCTCGAAGAGACCGTCGAACCAGATCACCGCCACCTCGCCGTAGTCTGTGAGGAGCTTGCGCAGCTGCGCCTCCATGGCGTCGAGGTACTCGATCCACTGTGGGCGCTCGGGCTCTCCTGTCCAGTTCTCGGCCGTTGGCCGGGCAGTGTCTCGGTAGCCCGGATGGTGCATGTCCGGGGGCGAGTAGTAGAAGCCCAGTGGAAAGCCCTGCTCGCCGCAGACCTCGGCGAGCTCGGCCAGCAGGTCTCGGCCGTAGGGGCCGGCGGTGATCTTGTAGTCGGTGCCGGGAGCGTCGAACAGGCAGTAGCCGTCGTGATGCTTGGCGGTGATCACCAGGTAGCGCATCCCTGCGTCCCTGGCGAAACGGATCCACTCCCGGGGATCGAAGTCACGGGGGTCGAACCGTCGGGCGAGCGCTACGTAGTCCGCTTCAGAGATCTTCTGGTCGGGACCGATCAGCTGGGCCAGTTCGGGAACCATGATCGGCCAGGAGGCTTCGACCCCGGCGACCGAGTACGGCCCCCAGTGGACGAACAGGCCGAATCGGGCGTCCCGGAACCAATCCAGACGATCCTGATGCCCGGGTCCCCGGTCGTGGGGTTCCCCTTGCCGGAGTCCGGCTTGCTGAAGTCGGTGCGGACCGCTGGCGCCCGCGCAGCGCGCGCCGTGGCCCAGGGCCCCTGCGGCGCCCGCCAGGGTGCCGGCCATTCCCCTGAGGAAGTTCCTTCGATCCATCGTCGGTTGCGGCCTTTCCTGCTCTTTCTAGCACGAGGCACCGAAGCAACCGCCCGCCCCCGCGGTATGACGTGCGGAAATGCAGGTCTCGACGACCGGCCGTTCGCCGGTCACCGAGGGGGTGGCCGCCCGCGCACGGTCGAGTGCCGCTCCGAGGTCGGCGAGAAGGTCGCCCGGCTCCTCGATCCCCACCGAGATCCGCAGTAGCCCCTCGCCGATGCCCGCCTTCTCGCGAGCCGCGACATCCATCGAGGCGTGGGTCATCGTTGCCGGGTGGGCGATGAGGCTCTCGACGCCTCCGAGAGACTCGGCGAGGCTGAAACAACGCAGACCGTCGAGGAAGGCTCGCACTGCCGGAGCGCCGCCGCGCAGCTCGAAGCTCAACATGGCTCCCCAGCCATCCTGCTGGCGATCGGCGATCTCGTGTCCCGGGTGCTCCGGGAGACCCGGAAAGAAGACGCGCGCCACCGCAGGGTTCTCGCCGAGTTGCTGCGCGATCGCCCAGGCATTCTGCTCGTGCAGTCGCAGTCGGGCGTGCAGGGTCCGCACGCCACGCAACGTCAGGTAGCTGTCGAACGGAGCGCCGGCGATTCCCAGACAGTTGGCCCAGTACTCGATTCGGGCCGTCAGGTCGGCGGTCCGCGCGATGACCGCTCCGCCGACCACGTCGCTGTGACCATTGAGGTACTTCGTGGTGGAGTGCAGCACCAGATCGGCTCCGTGCTCGATCGGACGCTGGAGTGCAGGCGAGAGGAAGGTGTTGTCGACGACGACCAGAGCGCCCTGTTCTTTCGCCCACGCCGCCGTGGCGGCCAGGTCGGTGATTCTCAACAGCGGATTGCTCGGGGTCTCGACCCAGACCATGGCCGGGGGCTCCGCGACCGCCTTCACAACGCCGGGGTCGGTCAGGTCGACGAAGCGGACGTCGAACGAGCCTCGCTCGGCCAGACTGCGAAAGAGTCGATAGGTGCCGCCGTAGCAATCGTGCGGAGCCAGCAGCAACTGTCCGGGCTCGAGCAACTGCACCACGAGAGTCACCGCGGCCATGCCCGATGCCGTGATCACGGCGCCTGCGCCGCATTCGAGCTCGGCCAACGTCTCTGCGAGTTGGCTGCGGGTCGGGTTCCCGGAGCGAGTGTAGTCGTAGCGCCTCGGCTGGGCGTAGCCGGCGAAGGTGAAGTTCGAAGAGAGGTGCAAAGGGGGCACCACCGCTCCGAACTGACTGTCGCTCTCGACGCCGGCCCGCACCGCCCGGGTCCTGGGGTGTCGGCCCGGGGAACGGGGGTCGGCCTCGTGAGGGTCTGCGCCGTGAGGGTGTGCGCCTCGAGAGTCTGGGGCTTCGGTCGATCCGATCTCGGTCGATGCTGAGGCCTGAATCCGCATGCTTCTCTCCTTTTCGTGAAGCGGTAGGTCTCGAGGAGACGACACGACCATCGCGCCGTCGCCCGAGGCCCGATCCAGGCTCAACGAGTTTTCAACGGGGAGTCGAAGGAGAGGTCGCTTCCGGTCACCGGCGAGGTCTCCTGATCGAGAGCGAGTCGCCCGCACCGGAACCCATCTTTCGGCAGTCTCGTCTTCCCGTTCGGGAGGGCAGAGACCCCCGTAGGAATTGGCACCCTTCCGAGTTTGCGAATCTCGGCGGTTGCCCCGGCATCGACGGGCCTACTCCCTCTGCCGGTCTCGATGAGCAGCGCGCAGTATATGAGCGAGCCCACAGGGATGCCAACCCCGTGGTCCGACGCAAGTAGCGGTGCTACGATCTCAGGGCAAGCCGACAACGAGAATTCGACAACGAAGGGAGAGCTCAATGGCAGAGGACTACTACGTCGAGATGGACGGTGTGAAGTGCGATCGTGGACTCATCGAGCTGGCCGATGGAGCCGTTGCCGGTGAGGGTGACGGCCGCATTTCGATGGAGGACGCCAAGGCCTTGTTGGCCAAGGTCAAGGACGCCTCCGCGTATACCGACATCGAGAAGGACACGATGGCCTACATCCGGGACAACTACAAGTTCACCGAGGCTGCCGACGAGTGGTTCCGAACCGAGATCCGGAAGTGGGCTGCCACCAAGTAGCAGCACCGCGCAGACGGTGGCGAACGGGCGGCCCCTCGGGCCGCCCTTCCTGTTGAAGGGCGTTGCGCGTCAGATGAAGGACTCCGAAAGTACCCGATCGCGAGCCGTGGGCTCCCCGTTTCCGCTGGGGGCCATGCTGGCCGCCGTGGTCGCCCTGGGCGTGTTGATCGGCGGCTTCGCGTGGTGGCGGTCGGCGCGCGCCGAGGGTCCCGTCGATCGTCTGGTGCTGGCGACGGGGCCCGAGAGTGGGGCCTATCACGCCCTCGGCGTGGCGATGGCGAGGTTGATCGAAGAGCGGGGCCTGGTCGACGCCGTCGAGGTCCGGGCGACACAGGGCAGCGTGGAGAACATGCGACTGCTGGGCTCCGGGGAGGCCGACCTGGCGATCGCGCAGAGCGACGCGGACCCCGTGGACTCGGTACGTCTCGTCGCCACCCTCTTCGAGGAGGTCCTCCACGTGTTGCTGTCTCCTCAGGCCGCGGGCGAGATCGAAGCGATTTCCGATCTCGACGGGCGCCGGATCTCGCTCGGGGGCGCCGCGAGCGGGACCCGTCCTGTGGGACTGAAGTTCCTCGACCACTTCGAGATCTCTCCCTCGGTCGATCTCGAGATCGATCCTGCGCAAGCCCTGGAGCTGCTCGAGAGGGGCGATCTCGATGCCGTGTTCGTCCTGACCGCCATGCCCTCGGTCATGGTCTCCGAGTTGGCGAGTGGCAGCGAAGCGCGCTTCCTGAGCCTGGGCGATGCACAGGAGGTGGGAAACGAGGCCGACGCGATGGCGCTCGTGTATCCGCGGCTTCACGCGACCAATATTCCTCGGGGAACCTACGGTCGTCTTCCCGTCGAGCCGGTCCGTACCGTGGGAGTGAGTGCGCAACTGCTCTGTCGCGACGATCTGCCCGGTGGCCTCGTCCAGCAGATCGTCGAGGCGATGTTCGCCGGCAGGTCGCAGCTCGACGACACCGACCACTCGCTCGCCTTCGGCGAGCGGCTGCGCGAGCTGTACGACCCGAGTGCAGAGCACTTGAGCTATCACCCGGGCGCCGTGGCGTACTACGAGCGCTTCCGACCCTCGTTCGTCGTGGCGTATGCGGAGCCGATCAGCCTGGGATTGACCCTGCTGGTCGGGCTCTGGTCCGCTTCGTTGGCGCTTCGTCAGTGGCTGCGTCGCAGTCGAAAGAACCGGATCGATGCCTACTATCTCGAGGTGGTGCGAGACGCGCCGGATCTGGCGACAGCTGACCGGGACGCACTGCGCGCGCGCCAGAGCCGCCTCTTGCGGATTCGGGAGCGTGCCTTCACGGATCTGGTCGAGGAGCGGCTCGACGCGAACGAGTCGTTCAGCATCTTCCAGAGCCACATCGACGGAGAACTGGCCTCGATCGAGCGCCGCCTTGCGGCCGGCGGCTGAGCGGACGATCGAGGCTCGTCTCCTGGACGAAGGGCTAGCGGGATCCCGTGCTCAGGTAGCACGGTCCCCAGCTAGCGCGTTTCCCGCCAAGCGCCGCAAGCGGCGCTGCTCGGAAGTCTTGGCCTCGCAAAACTTGATTTCTTTGGTACAACCTCCCGAGGCCAAGACTTCTAGTCGGCCTTCGCCATCTCGAGCACGATGTCGTAGTGGAAGCGCACGAAGCGGTGCAGCTCGTCGATGACGATGCGCTCCTGGTCGCTGTGTGCGCCGAATCCCTTGGGGCCGTCCTCGAGGTCTCGGGCGGGGCCGATGCCGTAGCTCTGGATGCCTTGGGCGCGGAGGAACGCCATGTCGGTGGCGCCCGTGCTCATCGTGGGGAGCGCGAGCGTGTCGTAGTGCTTCGCGACAGCGGCCTCGATCACCCGGAAAGCCTCGGTGTCGAGCCGTGCGTCCCCGGAGCCGGGCCGGGTGTTGCGCACGCCGAGGGAGACTTCGACCGCTTCGTCGTCGATCACCTCACGCACCTGGTCGAGGAACGCCTCGATGTCTTCATCGGGAAGGGCACGCGTGTCGACGCTGGCTTTGGACTCTGACGGGATGACGTTGATTCGGTAGCCTCCGCCGATGATGTTGGGCGAAGTCGAGGTGCGAAGCATCGAGGCGTGTTTCGGCTCGTGCTCGAGAAAGTACTCGTCGACAGCGTCGGCGGTCTCGGGGTCCTGGAGCGCTCGATATCTGGCGGCGTCGTCGGGCGAGGAGATGGTGGCGAGGCGCTCGAAGTAGGCACTCGTGGTCTCGTTCAGTCGGATGGGCGAGCGCCAGTCGGCGATCGCAGCGACGGCTTTGGCGAGCCGAGTCACCGAATTGGTCTTGAGGGGGACGGAGCCGTGCCCGGCGACACCCCGGGCCGTCAGCTCGATGCGGTAGGGAATCTTCTCCAGCGTCTGCACCTGTGCGTAGCGCACCTCGCCGCCGATTCGTGTGACCTGCCCCCCTTCGGCAAAGCAGTACTCGGCGTCGATCTTGTCCAGGTGTTGTTCGACCATGAACTGGATCCCGAACTGCGTTGCGCCCTCCTCGCCGGCCTCGGCCAGGAAGATCACATCGCGGTCGAGCGGGACGTTCAGTCGTTTGAGCGTGAGCATCACCATGAGGCCCGCAGCCACGTTGTCCTTGTCGTCGACGGTGCCACGCCCGTACACGTAGCCGCCATCGACCACCGCACCGAAGGGTGGATGGGTCCACTTCTCCGGGTCGACGTTGACGGTGTCGGTGTGGGCCATGATCAGGATGGGCCGTTTCTTGCCGCTGCCCTCGAGGCGGGCCACCACGTTCGGGCGCCTGGGATCGACCGAGAAGAGCTCTACGGGAATGCCTTCGGCTTCGAGCACCTTCTTCAGATAGTCGGCAGCCGGCTTCTCTCCGCCGGGTGGCTCGAGGGGCGGGTCGCTGGTGTCGAAGCGCACCAGCGCACGAAAATGATCCAGGGTCTCTTGCTCCAGAGCCGACCAGTCCGGTGTGAAGTCTTGCGCCGAGAGCGGAGAGGGCCAAAGAAGGGAGACGCAGAGGAGGAAGATGCCGAGAAGGCAGACGTAGAGCAGGGAGAGGCGGGGGAGGCAGGCCCCGAGAGGACCGGCATCGAGAGCGTGGGCGGGCCGCCGGAGGGGCCCGGTGGAAGTCTCGGTCTCGGGCGGCGAGGGCAGGGCGCTCATGTCGGGTCTCCTTGGGTTCGAGCCGGATGGCGGGGAACGGACTGGGATCCTAGCCAATCTCGATCTCCGTCCGAAGAGGCCTCGGCAAAGTCGACCCAGGCCCCGGGGAGGAACGAATGGACACCGTCGCCCTACGGCTCCTTGCTTTCGGCAGGGGCCTCCTTCTTTCCCGCCACGAACATCCCCTCGATGACCTTGCCGAAGAGCCTCACGCGGGTCCGGAGGGGTAGTTCGTCGCAGGCCAGGACTTCGCAGGACACGTGCAGACTCTTGACGGTGTCGGGTGCGCCCTCCATGGGGCAGGCTCTGAGCTCCGCGCCAGGCACTTCGGAGTCCGTGCACACCTGGAGTCTCGGCTGATCTTCCCCGGCCCACCAGAGAAAGATCGGAACGCCCTCGATCCACCGGAGCTCGGAGTCACCGTCCCAGTCGATGGTCGTCGTCGCAGTGGGTGGTGAGGACGCGCTCGGCTGGGCGGGAACTGGCGCCGAGATCGCCTGCTCCTGGGCGTGAAGCGTCGCGGGTACGCCGAGCATCAGGACTGAGGCCGCCAGGGAAAGGAATCGCGAGAGCTGGCAATGGAAGGGAATCGGCATGAGGTCCTCCTCTGGAAGGGGCGCTTCGGGGTGCGGGAACGAGTCGGAGAGAGACCGAGTCAAAGCGTGATCTCTCGGCGCTGGGGCAGGCCGCTCGAGCCGGGCTCGGCACTCCTTCGCCCCGAACGGCGATGAGCGCGCTCCGAGGGCAATTCTAGGTGGGGTTCTGCCTCTGGAGCCATGCTCGAGCGCATCGGTGGGTTTCCCCCCTCTGCTCAGGGATCGCCGGGACGATCGGAATCCACGCCGATGCGGCACCGAAGCGAGCTCCTCGGGGCCGGCGGAGCCGCGTCCAACGGGGACTCGCGGCGTTGCCTCGGCGGGTGGGCTCCGAATGTGCTGAAATGCCCCTCGCGATGGCGAACTGGGATCTCAGAAATGGAGACCGCGTGCGGCTGCGGCGCCTGCCCACCGATTTCGTGGACCTCGGCGACGAAGAGCAGGACCTTCTCGACCTCTGCCTCGGACGTGAGTTCGACGTCTGGGGGCTCGACACTTCCGGGAAGGTCGAGATCGATATCAGCCGGATTGCGCGTCGCGAGTTGCGGTCGCGGCGGGCCACCATCTTCGTCGACAGCGACTGCGTCGAGCTGCTGGATCGCCGGGGGTAGGCCACCGGCGAAGCTGTGCGAAGATTCCCCTCGAAGGAGAGTGCCCCATGAGAACGACCGTCGGCAGGATCACCGCAGGAACCGCAGGACTGCTTCTCTTCGCCGTGACACCTCTGGCTGCCCAGGGACACCTGGGGCGCCTCGACTTCCCCAATTCTGGCTCCGAAGCGGCCCAGGACGCCTTCGTGCGCGGCGTCCTCCTGCTGCACTCGTTCGAGTACGAAGATGCCGCCACGGCGTTTCGCGAGGCCCAGGAGGTCGATCCCGTCTTCGCCCTTGCCTACTGGGGCGAAGCGATGACCTACAACCACCCGCTGTGGGGCCAGCAGGACCGGGCCGCGGCTCAGTCCTCCCTGGCCAAACTCGCTCCCACCCCCGAGGCCCGTCAGATCAAGGGGCAGAGCGCACGGGAGAAGGGCTACCTCGCGGCAGTCGACGTGCTCTTCGGGGACGGGGAGAAGGCGGATCGAGACCGCGCCTACATGGCCGAGATGGAGAAGCTGCAGCGTGCCTACCCCGATGATCAGGAAGCCAAGGCGTTCTACGCCCTGTCGATTCTCGGCTCGGTTCCAGAGCGGGACTTCCGGGTCTACATGCGGGCGGGGGCCGTTGCGGAGGAGGTGTTCGCGGCGAATCCCCTGCACCCCGGAGCGGCGCACTACCTGATTCACTCCTACGACGATCCGATCCATGCCCCTCTGGGACTCCGGGCGGCACGCGTCTATGCGACCATCGCTCCCGATGCGTCGCACGCACAGCACATGATCTCTCACATCTACACCGCGCTCGGCCTCTGGGAAGAGGTCGTGGTGGCGAACGAGAATGCCGTGCGGGTGTCGGAGGAGAGGCTCGAGCGCATGGGAAGGTCGCTGCACGGGCGCAACAAGCACTCGTTGTTGTGGCTGGAGTACGCCCTGCTGCAGCAGGGCCGCTTCGACGAGGCACGGGCCAAGCTCCAGACGATGCTGGGAGATGCGCGGGCCGATCCCACACCCGGCCAGCTGTGGCATTTCGCAGCCATGCGGGCGCACTACGTGGTCGGTGCACCGGCTCGCTCCGACGTGCCGATGTCGCTCGATCTCTCCGAGGCCGCGTTCAGCGCCCGGGTCACGGATGTCTTCGCCAATGCGATTCTGGCTTTGCGCCGCGGTGACCGAAAGGCCTGCGAGAGTGCGCTCGACGAGATGAGGGCCCTGAGCGAAGCGGCAGTGGTCTCCGCGCCGGAGGACGGAGTCAACGCCTACGACGGCGCTGCCGACGAGTCTGACCTGGTGATCGCTCGGATTCAGGAGGCGCAGGTCGAGGCCCTGTTGCTGGCACACGGGGGAGCCATCGAGAGTGCGATCGAGAAGGCCGACGAGGCGGCGGCCCTCGAAGCAGAGCGCCCGCTCGAGTACGGACCTCCGTCGGTCGTGAAACCGTCGTACGAGCTGCTCGGTGAGCTGCTGCTCCTGGCCGGCAGGGCCGAGCCGGCCAAGGTCGCGTTCGAGGCTTCGCTCGACCGCGCTCCTCGTCGGACGCTCTCGCTGGTGGGCCTGGCGCGAGCCGCCGATGCGGCGGGAGACGGGGAGCGCTCGGACGAGATCATGGAGCTGGTGCGCGAGATCTGGAAGGACGAGGCGTCGGGAAACTCCTGAGGGACAGGAGCCGATGTTCGCTCGCAGACTGCTGCTCTGGGGCGCCGCCTTGGCGATGGTGGTGCAGTCCGCGTACTACAGTCGGCGCTTGCCCGACCGCGTGGCTTCACACTTCGGAGCCGACGGCGCGGTCGACGGATGGTCGTCCAGACACGAGCTGGTCGGCATCATGCTGAGCGTCACCGCCCTGATGCTGCTCTTGTTCGAAGGCCTTGCCTGGCTGGTGCCGCGGCTGCCCGCTGAGTGGATCAATCTTCCGAATCGAGAGTACTGGCTGGCTCCGGGGCGGCGTGATGCGACTCTGGCTCGGATACGGGCAGATCTGCTCGAGATCGGCGCCCTCACGCTGCTGTGGTTGGTGGTCCTCAACGAGCTCGTGCTGCGTACCAATCTCGGCCCGGAACCGAGGCTCGGAGCTCCATTCTGGATCTCGTTCGGGGCCTATCTGGGCGCAGTGGGCTGGTGGGCGGTTCGCTCATATCGGCGATACTCGAGAATCCCCACTGCGGAGACTCCGATCGTCGGCCTGTAACAGTTCGCTCTTTCGAGCGTAGAGGTAACCATGCAGACCCTCATTTCAGTGATCGAAGAATCGAGGCGCAATCTCGCCTACGGATTTCGGCTCCTTCGGCAGCGCCCGGCCTTCGCCGTAGCGGCAGTGCTGACGTTGGGACTGTGCATCGGTATCAACAGCGCGGTGTTTACCGTCATCGACGGTGTGTTCTTTCGCAGCTTGCCCTATCCCGAGCCAGACCGGCTGGGTGAGGTGGTTTGGAGCTATCGATCTCCTCGGGGCGAGGGGGAGCAGAGCTGGGTTGACGGCCGGACCTGGGAAGCCATTCGAGACTCTGCCAGCACGGTCGATGCGGCGGTGTACTCGACTGTCGGCAGTGGCTCCTATCTCGCCTCCGGGGGTGGAGAGGGTCGCAGTGCGCGGGTCGACTACGTCGAGCAGCAGAGGGTCAGCGCCGGCTTTTTCCGGGTGCTCGGGATCTCGATGCTGCACGGTCGGGAGTTCGCGGCCGAAGAAGACGTGACGGGTGGAGCTGCAGTCGTGCTGCTCTCGCACGAGCTGTGGGAGCGTACCTTCGCCTCGGACCCCTCGATTGTCGGCTCCACCGTGACGCTGGGCGGAGCGCCGCACACCGTGGTCGGAGTCGTCTCGGAGTCGATCCTGCCGACCCCCCACACGGATCTCTGGACGCCCCTGCGGGCCACGTCGACCGGCGAAGGCTCGGGGTCGAACTACCAGATCGTCACCCGACTTCGCCAGGGCCACGACTGGCCTGAGGCCAGAGCCGAGCTGGCGCTGATCGGCGAGGAGGCCCTGAAAGAGCGCCAGCGAGAGGGGACGACGGTGGTGCTCGGTGTGGCGCCCTACCAGCGCAGTGAGCGAAAGGCGCTGCGTCAGCCGTTGTTCGTGCTCTGGGCGGCCGTTGCTTTCGTTCTCCTGATCGGGTGCACCAATCTCGCCTCGATGTTGATTGCGCGCGGGGACGAGCGCCGCCGAGAGATGGCGACGCGCGCGGCCCTGGGCGGTGGGCGAGGGGCGGTCGTCCGTCAGTTGATGGCGGAGAGCCTCAGTCTCGCTCTGGTGGGAGGACTCCTGGGAGTTCTCCTGTCCGTGTTTCTGCTCGCAAGGCTTCGCCCTGTCCTACGCGACACTCTCGGACTCTGGCAGCCCCTGACACTCGACGGCGGAGCCCTCGCTGCGACTTCGCTTCTCGCTCTGATCACGTGTCTCCTGTTCGGCGTCTTGCCGGCACTTCAGACCAGTCGGGTCGACGTACGGTCAGCTCTCTCGGAGGGTGGTCGGGGCCAGTCGGGAGGGTCTCGACGGTGGCCTCGCCGTCTGGCGGTGGTCGGGCAGCTCGCCCTCAGCGTGGCGTTGCTGGTCGGCGCGGGCCTCTTGCTGCGCAGTCTGAGGCATCTTCACGGTCTCGACCCGGGCTTCGATCCGGAGAACCTGCTCGTGGCTCGGGTCGCGATGCGGGACGCGCGCTACGAGGATGCGGAGTCGATTCGGCTCTTTTTCGACCGGACGACCGAGCGTATGTCGGCGATTCCCGGGGTCGAGGGCGCTGCGGTGGGACTGTCGCTGCCCTTCGAGCGCGGGCTCAACATGCCCTTCCAGCGAGTGGACGGTCCGGCCGCGGGAGAGAACCAGCTCACCACCCTGATCTACACGACGCCGAGCTATCTCGAGGTGCTCGGGGTGCCCGTGCTCCGGGGGCGAGCGTTCGATGCACGGGACGGCTTCGAATCGGCGCCGGTGTTGGTGGTCAACGAGGACTTCGTTCGCCGCTACTTCGACGAGCGTCCGGCGCTCGGTGCCACGGTGGAGGTCTCGGGGTTGGGCCAACGCGAGATCGTCGGCGTGGTCGGCAACGTGCAACAACGCCCTGGCTGGGGTGACGGTAGTCTCGGCCCGTTGGCCTCGATGCCCACAGCCTACGTTCCTGCGAGCCAGATCAGCCATGACTTCTTCCAGGGCGTGCATGTCTGGTTCCCTCCGACATGGATCGTGCGCACGCCTCTGGAACCGGGCGCGCTGGTGCCCCAGCTCCAGGAGGCTGGGGCCTCGGTCGATCCGCTGCTACCACTGATTCGCTTCCAGACCATGGACGAAGTCAATGCCGAGGCTCTCGGACTGCAGCGTCTGCAGGCGGTCCTTCTCGCCGCCTTCGCAGGCCTCGCCCTCGCCCTGTCGGCCATCGGCATCTACGGCGTGCTGGCCAACGTCGTGACCGCACGCCGGCGAGAGTTGGGCGTGCGCCTCGCCCTGGGGGCAAGTCACTCACGCGCGATCTGGACGGTGACGGGGGATGGACTTCGATTGGTTGCAGTCGGGCTGCTGCTCGGGATTCCGCTCGCGATCTCTGCTGCAGGTGTGCTCCGCGGCCTGTTCTTCGGTGTCGAGGCTGCGGATCCGATCACCTTGATCGGCGTGGTCGTACTGCTCCTCGCTGTGGGCTTGATGGCGTCGCTGGTGCCAGCCTGGAAGGTCTCGCGGCTCGATCCCGCCGAGACGCTGCGCTCGGACTGAGCCTGCTCAGTCAAGACGCTGTGAGGTGGTGATCTGACCGAGTTGACGAAGCGCTGCCAGGCTGTCAGGGAAGGTGTGTCCTTCGACGATCTGACCGTCGTCGAGGCGATGGACGAGAAGAATCGCGACGTGGACTCTGTGGCCGGTGGGAGCGATGCCGAGAAAGCTCCCCTTGTGTGTGCCCCTGGAGAGCACCCGACTGACGACCCGGTCTCCTTCGGCGATCTGGTCGGCCAGCTCCCACTCGAGATCGGGGAAGCCGTTCAGGTAGGTCACGAACCAGTCGAGCAGCCCCTCGCGTCCGGGCATCTGACCGGGAAGCGGCTCGTGCTCGACATAGTCGGAATGAACCAGTTCGCGAATGGCCTCCGGTTTGCGCTGGTTGACGACCTCCTCGGTGAAACGTCGAACCAGGGCCTTGTTGGCCGCGAGAGACGACATCAAGCACCTCCTAGCAGAAGAGCGACTGATTTGCGTTGGGTACGCGGGGAGTCTAGCAGCGAGGTCTCGGTCGCTGCGAGGGGTGTCGGTGCCGCGGAGTAGGATGCATGCCCATGCGCTCGGTTCCCGTCCGGTTCTACTTCGTCGTGCTCGTTCCGGCAGCGGTGCTGATGGCGCTCGAGATCACTTCGAGTCGCCTCCTGGCGCCGCAGTTCGGAAGTAGCGTCTATGTGTGGGGCTCGATCATCAGCGTGTTCCTGGCCGCGATGTCGCTGGGCTACCTTTGGGGCGGGCGCGCGGCCGATCGCCGCCCGGACCTCGAAGGGCTCGGGCGCTTGATCCTCGGGGCGGCGGTGGCGCAGGTGGCGCTGATTTCCTTCGGTGAGGCCCTCGTGTCCCGACTCGGGGGGGCTACGGGCGGATCGGCCTGGGGAACACTTCTCAGTGCGGTGCTCTTGTTCGCCCCGGCGACCGTGTTGTTGGCGACGGTTTCTCCGTATGCCGTGCGTCTGGCTGCTGGCGAGATCGATCTGGTGGGAGGCACGGCGGGCCACCTCTACGCACTGTCGACGCTGGCGAGCCTGGCCGGCACCCTCGGTGCGACGTTCGTGTTGATACCGAACCTCGAGGTCGACCGGATCCTCCGATTGCTCACTGCTTCGACGACGCTGGCTGCGATCGTGGCCCTGGCGTCTGCATGGCGCCGCGAACGGCTGGGCCTCGGCCTTGCCGCAGCGGTGCTCTTGTTCTGTGCAGTCGGGCCCTTTCGTGGGGCGGGGACGATCTCGCTACCCGACGACGCCCGGCTGGTCGTGCAGCGGATGACTCCGTACCAGACGCTGCGCGTGATCGAATCGAAGGGTGCCCGAGTCCTGACCAGCGATGGGACGGTGCACGCTTCCGTCGAGCTCGCGACGGGCGATCCGTGGACACGCTACGCCCGGCACGCTCCAGCGGTGCTGTTGCTCCAGCCAGAGATGCGCAGCCTGCTCGTGCTCGGCCTGGGCGGAGGCAGCGTGGGCAGCTATCTTCAGCGCAGGCTACCGGACCTGGAAGTGGACTACGTCGAAATCGACCCAGCGGTCGCCGAGATCGCCCGTCGGCACATGCTGTTCGAGCCGGGGCCTCGAGCTCGGGTGCATATCGACGACGCCCGGAGGTACCTGCAGCACAGCCCTCAGCGGCGATGGGACGTGATCTACGCCGACACCTATATCGGAGCCTCGGTGCCGTTCCACCTGGCCACTGTCGAGTTCTTCCAGGAGTGCCGGTCGCGTCTGAACGAGGGCGGAGTGCTGGCGGTCAACATCGCTGGAAGCGCAGAGAGCCCGCTCTCTCGCGCCATTCTGCGCGCGCTCGGCACGGTGTTCTCGAGGGTCTATGTGGCGAAGGTGCCCAGGTACAACCACCTCTTCCTCGCGACCCAGGTCGAGAAGACCCCAGCGGAGCTTCTTGGCGAGGCGATGCGTCTCGACGGCGAGGTCTCGTTCGACCCCACCCTGCTGGAGATCAACCAGGGGTTCCTCTGGGAGGAACGCGACGTCAGTGACGCCACGCTGCTCACCGATCGACTCGCGCCCGTGGAGTCGCTGGTGCGCTTCGATCGAAGAGCCCATGATTGGAGGCGTCTCTTCGAGGGGTCCCAATGACCCGGACGACAGTCCTGGGCCGGTAGCGGAACCTGGATTGGCGCGGCTCGTAGTAGTGAGCACACTGGTCGAACAAGCGTCGACTGCCTCGAGAAAGAACACTGGGAAAGATCGTGATCAGTCCCCGCCACGCGCTGCGCTCATTGCTCAAGACACCCCTGGTCACGGTCGTGGCCGTTCTCTCGCTGGCGCTGGGAATCGGAGCCAATGCCGCCATCTTCTCGATCTTCGAGCAGATGCTTCTGCGCCCTCTCCCGGTGCCAGAGCCCGATCGATTGGTCAACCTGCAGGCTCCGGGCCCGAAGCCAGGCTCGCAGTCGAACAACACGGCGGGTACCCAGGACTCCGTTTTCAGCTACCCGATGTTTCGCGACCTGGAGGAGGCCCAGCAGTCGTTCACCGGCATCGCCGCTCATCGCATCTTCGGCGCCAATCTGTCCTTTGCCGGAGACACCTTGAGCGGCATCGGGATGATGGTTTCGGGTAGCTACTTCGGTGTGCTGGAGCTACAGCCGGCGCTCGGCCGCCTGCTGAGGAGCGAGGACGACGAGACGCCGGGCGCCCATTCCCTCGCGGTCCTCTCCCACGCCTATTGGAAGACCCGCTTCGACGCCGATCCTTCGGTGATCGGTCAGTCCTTGATCGTCAACGGTCATCCGATGACAGTCCTGGGCGTTGCTCCGGCGGGGTTCGATGGCACCACGCTCGGGGTTCGCTCTCACGTGTTCGTCCCGATCAGCATGCGCGGGCAGGTTCATCCCGGATGGGATGACTTCGAGAATCGCCGCAACTACTGGGTCTATCTGTTCGCGCGTCTCTCGGACGGGGTGAGCCAGGAGGCAGCCCTGGCATCGATCAACGTGCCCTATCGCTCGCTCATCCAGGAGGTGGAGGTCCCTCTGCAAGAGGGGCTGAGCGAGAAGGGGCTGGAACGATTCCGCGAGAAAGAGATCGCCATGGAGCCCGGTGCTCTCGGCCAGAGCCAGATGCGAGACGGGGTCGGCACGCCGCTGCTGCTTCTGATGAGCGTGACCGGCTTCGTTCTACTGATTGCCTGCGCGAACATCGCCAACCTCCTCCTGACCAAAGCGACCAACAGATCCGGGGAGGTGGCGATCCGGCTGTCGATCGGTGCGCGACGCGGCCAGCTCGTCGGTCAGCTGCTCGCCGAGTCGTTCTTGCTCGCACTGATCGGAGCTGGCCTCGGGCTGCTCGTGGCACGCGGAACGCTGAGGCTGATGGACTCCCTGCTGCCCGATGACGGAGGGAGCTTCTTCTCCTACGATCTCGGGGCCAAGACCTGGCTCTTCATGCTGGTGCTCACCCTGCTCACCTCGCTGGTCGGCCTTTTCCCCGCGCTGAACAGCACCCGTAGCGAGCTCGTCGTGTCTCTCAAGAACCAGGGCGGAGCCACCACGCGCTCCAAGGCAGCGAGCCGTTTTCGCAGCGCCATGGCGACCCTTCAGATCGCGCTTTCGATGACGCTTCTCATCTCCGCGGGACTCTTCACCCGCAGTCTGCTCAACGTCAGCCAGGTCGACCTGGGATTGGAGGTCGACCAGATGGTGACCTTCGGTCTCTCACCGGAGCTCAACAGCTACTCCGCGGTGGAGTCTCGGAACCTGTTTCTGAGAGTGGAAGAGACCCTGGCCACGCTTCCTGGAGTCACGGACACGACGGCGGCGCTCGTGCCGTTGATCGCAGGAGACAACTGGGGGAGCGACGTCCGGGTTCAGGGATACCAGCACACCGCGGACTCCGATAACCACTCCAACTTCAACGAGGTGGGTCCGGGGTTCTTCGGCGCCTTCGGGATTCCCGTCCTGGCCGGGCGAGAGTTCACCGAGAACGATGTCATCGGCTCGCCCAAGGTGGCGATCGTCAACGAAGAGTTCGCGCGCAAGTTCGAGATGGGTGACCAGGTGGTGGGGAAGTGGATGCGGATCGGTGGCGGTGACGAGATGGACATCGAGATCGTCGGCCTCACCCGCGACACGAAGTATAGTGAGGTCAAACAAGAGACGCCGCCGCTCTTCTATCTTCCGTACCGCCAGAACGAAGAGCTGGGAATGCTCAACTTCTATCTTCGCTCCTCGGGCGACCCGAAGCAGATGCTCTCGACGATTCGCACCTCCGTAGCCGAACTGGATCCGAATCTACCGATCGAGGATCTGCGCACGATGGAGATGCAGGTGGCCGAGAGTGTGTTCGTCGATCGCATCCTTTCGACCCTCTCCGCATCGTTCGCCATTCTCGCCACGGTGCTGGCCGCGATCGGGCTCTATGGCGTGCTCGCCTATGCGGTAGCGCAGCGCACGGGCGAGATCGGGCTGCGGATGGCTCTGGGGGCCGATGGTGCGCGAGTGTCGAGGATGATCCTGCAGCAGGTGGCATGGATGACCGTGCCGGGAGCGTTGCTCGGGGTTCTGGCGGCGTTGGGCCTGGGGCGCATCGCCGGGTCTCTCCTCTTCGAGATGGAAGGGCACGATCCGAGCGTGTTCGTGTCCGCCACCGCAGTCCTGGCCGCGATCGCCCTCCTGGCCGGACTGCTTCCCGCCCGCCGGGCCGCGAGGATCGACCCGATGCGAGCCTTGCGAGACGAGTGAGCTGGCCGAAGGGAGCGCTTCGCTCTCGGAACTATCGTCTCTTCTATCTCGGCCAGGCGGCTTCGCTGATCGGACTGTGGATGCAGTTCACGGCCCAGGCGTGGTTGGTCTATCGCCTCACCGATTCGGCGGCAATGGTGGGCCTGGCCACCTTCGCTTCGCAGGGTCCGGGCCTCGTGCTCGGTCCCATCGCAGGCGCCATGGCCGACCGGCACGACAAGCGCGCGATTCTGGTGATGACGCAGCTCGCCGCCCTCTCGGCGGCCGCCCTCCTGGGCACACTCGCTGTGGCGGGGAGCATCGTTGCCTGGCAGGTGATCGCGATCGCCTTCGCTTCCGGCGTCGCCCGGGCGATCGAGGTTCCCACCCGTCAGGCGTTCGTACCCGATCTGGTCGGACTGCCTGACCTCGCCAACGCCATCGCACTGAACTCGGCACTCTTCAACGTGGCGCGGCTGCTCGGTCCCGCGCTTGCGGGCATGCTGATTCCCTGGGTCGGCGAGGGGTGGTGCTTCCTCGGCAACGCCGCAGCGGGTGTGGCGGTCGTGTTGGCACTTCTCGCGATCCGGATTCCAGTGCGGGCACCTCGAGAATCGGCGGGCACGTCGATCGTCCGAGAGATTCGCCAGGGCATCGGCTTCGCCCGGCGCGAACCGACGATTCGAGTCCTTCTCGGCTTCCTCCTGGTGACGGCGGCCTTCGGTATGCCGTATGGAGTCCTCCTGCCGTCCTTCGCGCGACGCGCTCTCGCCGGTGGCGCGGAGACGTTCTCGTCGCTCCAGGTGGCGATCGGCGGCGGAGCCCTGGTGGCGGCGGTGTTGTTGGCTCGTCGAGCCCGGGTCGAGGGTCTCGAGCGTTTCGTCGCCTGGGCGGGCTTCGGCTTCGGGGCACTCCTCGTGGTGCTGTCCTTCGCCAGGACCCCCGCCACGGCGGTGATGGTGCTGGTACCCGTGGGGTTCTGCTTCGTGACCCAGGTCGCGTCCTGCAACACCCTGGTGCAGACGATCTGCCCAGCGGGACTGCGTGGCCGCGTCATGTCGCTCTACACCACGACCATGCTGGGCGTCTTCCCGATCTCCGGTCTCGTCGCCGGATCGATCGCGGATCGGGTGGGAGAGGCGCCGGTACTCGCGGCCGGAGGTGTCGTGGTGGCGCTGTGTGCCTTGTTGGTCGGTCCTTCGCTCCGCCGACATGCCGAGGCGAGCGTGGCGGCCGGGCAGAGGATCAACAGTCCTGCCGCACCGGACACGGCTAGCCTGGCGTGACGTGTCGTCTCACCCACTCGAAGACGGGCTCGACATCAGGCCAATGCCCCTCACGGCCGAGTAGATCGGCGCGGGGGCCACGGGGTCCGTAGCGCGCGGGATCGGTGTCGCCGTACACTCCGAGAGTGGGGGCGCCGACCGCAGCGGCGAGGTGGACGACACCGGTATCGTTCGAGACCACGGCCGCTGCGTTCCGGAGGATGGCTGCGAGCTCTTCCAGAGGAACGCCCTCCAGGATCGCGCCCCGCGCCCCCGCCTCCCGACAGGTCTCTTCCTCCCCGGGCCCGGGGCAGGTCACGATCTGGTGCCCGGCTGCGGAGAGTTGCCGATAGAGCTCGCCAAAGGCCGGCCATCGTTTCTTGGCACCGTGTCTGGCGGCAACCGTCGGACAGCAGACGACGTAGGGAGATCGGACGTTGGCCTCGTCGACTCTCTGCTGTGCTGAGTGGTGGGCGTCGGCGGGAACGGAGATCCTGGGCAGAGGAGTCGGCTCCATGGGGAGCGTCAGGTCGGGAGCGACCGTCGCGGCGGCCAGCCTGCCCAGTTTGTAGTACTCCTCGACCTTGTGCTCATCGAGGAGGCGAGGCATCGAAGAATGGAGAAGCAGGGCCCTCGAGTCCCCTCGCACCCCGATGCCGCGCATTCGTGTCAGACGAGCCTGGAAAGCGCTGCGAAACGAAGACGACAGCAGGAGCAGGTCGCCAATGCCCGCTCCTCGCGCCCGCCGTAGGGCGGCTCTCACTTCGCCGATGCTCTCGAACTCGGCCCCCAGATCGGAGAAGAGTCCGTTGATGGGTCTGGGGCCGATGACCGTCAGAGGAAAGCCCCAGCCTTCGAGAGATCTGAGTGCAACGCTGGCCATGACGTAGTCGCCGAGAGGCTTGGGCATCCGCACTGCGAGGGGTGGCAGAGAATGGGGCGGGTTCATCCTGCGAGCACTCGATGGAGAAGAGGCCTGAGGCGCAACGATACCCGAATCAGGCACCCGAGCTCGACCACGGATCGGCTTCGAATGCTCCAGGGGACGAGCCGACGAAGAGGTGCGGGGTGATCCCGGTCTCTTCTGCAAAACGCGCTCCGATGCGTCGAATCGAGGTCTCGAGCTGCAGGCGCTCTCCGACCACCGCCACCGTTCCTCCGCTGCCGCCGCCGGTGATACGCCCCCCGGGTAACCCTTCCTCGACCGCGAGCTCGACCAGGCGGTCGGTCTCGGGAGTCCCGAGGCCGCATGCGCTGTAGCTCAGGTGGGACTCGCGCATCAGCGCGCCCAGTTCCGCGATCTCGGTCTCCCCGATGGGCTCTGCGAGCAGCCCGGCAAACCGTTGCACTCGCCGGTGCTCGAGAACCGCGTGGCGCGCGGCCGCACGAACCGGATAGCTCGTGTGGGGTAGAACCTCGGTCGCGGCGTCCTCGTGGGAACCGTAGAGTCCGAGAAACTCGTCTCCGGAAAGCCAGATGGGCAGATCATCGACCGCCTCCGGCGGCGAGAGCTCGGTCAGCCATTCGACGGGCCGGTGACTCGCGAGGATCCGTCGTGCCATGAAGGCGGCGGCACGAACGGTCGCATAGTCGGCGCCGGTCACCGCGTGACGAACTCCGCTGTCGATCCCGGCAAAGGCGATCGGGGCCGGGATCTCGAGATGCCCGTCGACCTGTGCGGGGCGGCAGAGCAGGGCGAGCAGCCGGTCGCTGCGGCCGATTGCCGAGGTCATTTGATCCATGACACCACAGGGTGCTCCGACGATCGCGTTCTCGACCTTCTGGCAGAGCAGGGCCATACGATCGCCCGAGAGCTCGATGCTCCATGCTGCGCAGACGGCGCGCATGGTGGCGACCTCGAGCGCGGCCGAGGAGCTCACTCCCTTGCCTTCGGGAACGCTCGAGCGGATCTCGATCCGAGCGCCGCCCGGGAGCTCGCTGCCGAGCTCACCGCGGAGGATCGGCCAGACGCCGGCAACGTAGGCTGCCCACCGTGCGTCGCCCTGCGCTTCGAGCGCGGCCGCGAGTCGCGCCCGAGCGTCGGCGTAGTCGATGTCCCCGTCGCCAGGCAGGATGTGCTCGCGACTCAGCGTGACCCGCTCGGTGCGGCGCGTCCCGGGCTCCCGGGGGGAACGGATCGTGATCTGGGCGCGGGGACCGGACAGGTCGGGGTCTCGTTGGACGGCCACCAGGGTTGCCTCGCGCAGGGGCATCTGAAGGACCAACGAGCCCGAGTAGTCGGCGATTCCTCCCATCACATCGAGACGCCCGGGAGCTCGTGCCACGACGAAGGGACCAGGCGTGAAGCGGCGCGAGGCCCGTAGCTCCGCGGCGAACTCACGCTGTTCCCGCAGGGCGTCGTCGACCGGCGACAAGCGGGCGTCGTGGGTACTCAGAGCATGCCCCTCTCGCGCAAGAGCTCCTGGAGAATGGGCTCCAGAGCCCGGCGCAGCTCGCTGTTGGCGTAGCCGACCCAGCTCACCGGAGAGGTCAGGTCGAGTGGCGCCGTGAGTGGCGAGCCGTCGGGAGCGCAGATCTCGACCCCCAGCTCCCGCGCGATCAGCTCGGTGCAGAGGTCGTAGGGATGGCAGGGAATCACGGGGGGCTCCCCCCGCTCTTCGAGCGGCCGCGCGAGTAGCGGTCGCAGTTCGGCGACGAAGCGATCATGACCCGTCGCCAGTTCGTAGAGCTGGCCGCCGCTGCAGATGTACTGATCTTCGAAACAGATCGCCCGGCCGTTCGGCGGACCGAGATGGCGCGCGACGAGGTCTTCTTCGAGCGCCGCGAGGAGATCGCGGCCTCCCGGGAAGAAGCGGCTGATCTGGCCGAAACCGTGCCGCAGGTCCCGCGCGCGGGAGGGACGCAGCTCGAGGGGCGTTGCTCGCCGTCGCAGTCGGTCCCAGCGCTCGGCCGCGACGCCTTCCCCGTTGACGGCCCAGGCACTGTCGCTGAGGTGCTGCTTGATCAACGGGATCTCGGTCTGGACAGCGACCTCGATGTCGGCCAGGGTGGTTGCAGCGCCACGGTTGCGCGCCACGCCGCTGAGGATCCAGCCGCTGCGCTTCTGGTACATCAGACCTCTTGTCCCGTCGATCGGGTCGACGATGAGCACGAGGGGCGCGTCTTCCTCGAGCGTTCCTTCGGGCAGGACACGACGCCCACCCTTCAGCCCTTCGGCGACAAGCACGAAGGGGGAGACGTCGGCCAGGCGTTCTCGACAGAGCTCGAGCAGGAGCTCTTCCGAGACGCGATCGATGGTGTAGATCGTGTCGTCGACGCCCTCCCTGTCGACCACCGACAGCTGGTCTGTGCTCTGGCGCTCACAGGCGCTCACGACGCGGTCGCGCAGCGCCGCGTGCAGCTCCCTGAGCGGCTGGAGGAGGCTTCGCGGCTCGGTCACGGTTCGCGGGCCAGATAGTGGGTGTCGCCTGCCGCGCGCAGCTCGGCCGCCTTCTCCTCGGGAGAAGTGTCCGAGAGGAAGCTGCCGCCGCCGATCTCGGGGCCGGCCAGATACTTGAGCAGATCCGGCCGCCGCAAGGGGGGATGGAGCTCGATGTGGAAACCGAAGGAGGAATGGTCTCCCCCATCGGTCGGGGCGTTGTGCAGCGCCATGACGTAGGGGAAGGAGAGCTTCCACAGATTGTCGTAGCGCACGAGCAGAGAGCGCAGGACCTCCGCCAGCTCGCGACGCTCGGCGTCCGTCAGATCGGCGATACTCGGGACGGCGCGTCGCGGTCCGACGAAGCTCTCGTAGGCGTAGCGGGCAAAGTAGGGGACGAAGGCAACCGCGTTCGGGCTGGACGCGACGACTCGTCGCTCGTCCTCGAGCTCGGCCTCGACGATCTCCTCCCACAGGGGCCGCCCTCTAGCCTCGGCATGGGCCCGGCCCACTCGGACTTCGTTCTCGATCGTCTTGAAGACGAAGTTGGTGGCGTAGATCTGACCGTGTGGATGAGGGTTCGAGACTCCCACCACCGAGCCCTTGTTCTCGAAGATCAGGACATGAGCCACCTCGGGACGTGTAGCCAACTCTCGGTACTGCTGTTGCCAGGCAATCAGGACACGCTCGATCTCGACGACATTCATACGAGCCAGGGTGAGGTCGTGACGTGGGTGAAAGCAGACCACCCGTGCAACACCGGTCGCGGGGCGGTTGCGATACGGGCCGGGCGGCGGATCGAGAGTCGCCGGTGCGTGGGGCGATGCACAGGGCCGATCGTTGTCGAAGACGAACACCTCCGTGTACTCCGGATTGAGCGCGCCGTAGGCCCGCGCGTTCCCCGGGCAGAAGGTGCACTCGGCGTCGTAGTGCGGCAGGGCGTCCTCGGATCGGGAAAGCCGCTCGCCGACCCAGGGGCGAGAGTCCCTATGGGCTGCGATGATCACCCACTCCTCACGGAGAGGATGCCAGCGCTGCTCCCACGGACTGTCGGTCGTCTCGTCGTCGGAGGGCATCTGCGCAGTGTAGCCAAAGTCACCCGGACGGGGGAGGCGGCCCGAGGGGACTGCTAGAGTCGGCGGGTTTCCTTCCCAACGACAGTATGGAACGAGTGGGGGAGTCGTCTTGAGTGGACTCGACTGGCTGGTGATCGGCCTCTATTTCCTGCTGCTGGCAGGTCTCGCGCTGTGGGTCATTCGAAGAAACCGAGACACCGCCGACGACTACTTTCTGGCGGGGCGCAATCTCGGGTGGTGGATCGTGGGAGCCTCGATCTTCGCGTCGAATATCGGCTCCGAACATCTGGTCGGTCTGGCCGGCTCGGGTTGTACCGACGGTGTCGCGATGGCCCACTACGAACTGCATGCCTGGTGCCTCCTCGTGCTCGGATGGCTCTTTGTACCCTTCTATATGCGCTCCCGAGTCTTCACGATGCCGGAGTTCCTGGAGCAGCGATTCTCCGCGAAGAGCCGATGGGTGCTCTCGGTGATCTCGTTGGTCGCCTATGTGCTGACCAAGATCGCGGTGGGGATCTTCGCCGGAGGCGTGGTCTTCCGAACCCTTCTCCCCGATCTCCAGTTCACCATCGGTCCGCTGGTGCTCGACAGCTTCTGGATCGGCTCCTTTCTCGCGATCGCGCTCACCGGTCTCTACACTGTGGCTGGAGGACTCCGGGCGGTGGCCTATACAGAGGCACTGCAGAGCGTGGTGCTCGTGCTCGGCTCCCTACTGGTCACGATCTTCGGCTTGCGAGCGCTGGGGGGCTGGGAGGAGCTGCGCTCCGTTCTGGGAACGGAGGCGCTCAACCTGTGGAAGCCACTGGTGCCGGACGGTCTGACGGGCACCTGGGCTCCGGTCGAGGAATCCGGCCGAATCGCCTGGTACTTCAACGGTGACTACCCCTGGCTGGGCATGTTGTTCTGCGCCCCCATCATCGGGCTCTGGTACTGGTGCACGGATCAGTACATCGTGCAGCGCACGCTGGGGGCTCCTGACGAGAAGGAAGCCCGACGTGGCAGCATCTTCGCCGCAGCGCTCAAGTTGCTGCCGGTGTTCGTCTTCATCGTCCCGGGCATGATCGCGGCCGCGTTGGCGGTGAGCGGACGCAGTGGAGAGATGGCGGGAGCCCTGTTGGGGGCCGGAGGCCTCCCGCTGGAGGAGCAGTGTCAGGCGGCGTTCCCACTGATGGTGCAGGAGGTCCTTCCCGCCGGAGTGAGGGGAATGGTCGTGGCTGGACTCCTGGCTGCCCTGATG
Organism: uncultured Acidobacteriota bacterium; assembly: GCA_963851415.1. Taxonomy (GTDB): domain Bacteria; phylum Acidobacteriota; class Thermoanaerobaculia; order Multivoradales; family Multivoraceae; genus CAWKPF01. The sequence continues at coordinate 2,228,864 of CAWKPF010000003.1, read as the reverse complement.
AGCTCTCTGGCCGGGGTCTTCAACGCCAGCTCCACCCTGTTCACGATGGACTTCTACTCCAAGCTGCGTCCGGGCGCTTCGCAGCATCGCCTGGTGTGGATCGGGCGCCTGGCCACCGGGGTGATGGTGCTGGTCGGACTGTTGTGGATCCCGGTGATCCAGGGTGCCGAGGGGCTCTATCACTACCTCCAGAGCGTGCAGGGCTATCTGGCTCCACCGATCTTCGTGGTCTTCTTCTTCGGCATCTTCTTTCGTCGACTCAACGCCGAGGGTTGCCTGGCAGCGTTGATCACCGGGTTCGCGCTGGGTTTGTTCCGGCTCGGCGTCGATACGCCTCCCCAGCTCTTGGCAGACTTCGAGTATCGCGCCGGCTCCGCGCTGTGGATCGTGCACAAGACCTACTTCCAGTACTACTCCCTGCTCATCTTCCTGGTGTCCGCCGCCGTGATGGTGGGAGTGAGCCTCCTGACGAGACCTCCCGATCCGGCCCGGCTGTCCGGACTGACCTGGTCCACGCTCACCGAAGGGCAGCGCGCGGAGTCACGGGCGAGCTGGAATCGCTGGGACGTGTTGGCCTCGGTGGCTGTGCTGGCGGCGATCTGCGCGGCGTATCTGTACTTCCGGGGCTGAACCAGCGGCCGGGGAGCGGCCGACGGACCCGAGGGGATGGAGCCAGGGGGAGCTGGGCCGTACTGTCCGCAGCCGAACTTCAGGGAGCCGCAGACGTGTCGCTGGTTCGAAGCATTCCCTGGTAGGTCATGAGGTCTCGCCGAGCGCCATCCGCGTCGCCGAGGAGGGTCAACACGGAAAAGCGGCGCTTGTAGACGAGCGGCTCACCTGGGCCGTGAGCGACCGCGCTCTCGGCGGCGCGCAGGGCGAGCTCGTGATGTCCCAGTGCCAGATACACGGAAGCGAGATTGGCGAACAGATGAGGGTCGTCTCCCCGCAGCGCGATGGCCCGCGAAAGGCTCTCCAGCGCACCCCCGAGGTCTCCGTTGCGGCGCCGCGCCAATGCCAGGGAATTCAAGGCTCCCGGACTGTGCGGATCGATCTCGACCGCCCGAGCCGCATAGCGCTCGGCGGGATCGAACTCCTTGCGTGCGATCCAGTGGCTGGCGGCGATCTCCCACGCGTTGGCGATCAGTCCCTCCTGTGGGGCGAGCACGCGCGGAGTCTCACCGTAGCGCCGGCGATACGAGTCCCTGTAGTCGCTCAAGGAGACCAGCCCCACCGCGAGGCGTCCCTCCTCGTCGAGCACTCGCAGCAGAACGACCTGAATCGACTCCTCCTCGGACTCGCCTGGGTCCCTGCGTCGGATCGCCAGTGCCAGGTGGTCGGAGGTCGCGACGATGGCGAGCCTCGGCAGGGTGAGTGGGCGCCGTTGCTGGAGCTCCTCGAGCACGGCCCAGGCCGTCACCGCCAGGAGATCGCAATCGACCCAGTACGCTCGCGGCCCGGTTTCGAGGCCCGGCCGCGGCCGACGCTCGAGGAAGGTCTCGCTGAGCAACGAGTTGTCTCCGCCGGCTCTCACTCGGACATGCTGGATTCGCAGCGAGTCGAAGAGCTGCTCGATGAGCTGGACCGCCGTGGTCTGGTGGGGCAGGGTGCGGGCGAGGTGAGCAGCAGCCGAGCTGCGCAGACCCAGGAGCCGCGCAGAGGTGCGATCGAACGACCGCGCTTCCCCCTCCGTGAGAAGGCTCCGCTCGATGGCGAGACGCGCTCCGAGGACGCTCCCGGAGCGGACCGCGCGCTCGACGGTGTGACGGAGGCGCTGGAGCTCGGGGTCGTCGACCGGGGAGGCGCGGGCGCCGATCGACATCAGCAGCGAGCCGGCGAGGGCTGCCGTGAGGAGGGTCGGAACGGCTCGAGGTGGGCCGCTCCCAGGAGAGGCTGATCGTCCCTGGTCGATGGCGCTTGGTCCCTGGAATCGGTTTGTTGGTCCCGATTGTGACGGCCTCCACACCGGAACGCAAGCCGCTTCCGAGGGACGAGTCGCGAGCAGGACCGCGCAGCCGAGACGAGAGTGCGGCCTCGCTAGGGGGCGGCGCTCGTGGCGGCCCCGCGCGGGGAGCCGAGAGCCTCGGCGGGAGCCTCAGTAGTGCCAGGGAAAGCGGGTGAAGTCGCGCCGGCGCTTCTCGAGAAAGGCGTCGCGTCCTTCCGCTGCCTCTTCGGTGCCGTACGCGAGGCGGGTGGCTTCGCCGGCAAAGAGCTGCTGACCGACCATGCCGTCGTCGGGAAGGTTGAATCCGTACTTCAGCATGCGCATGGCGGTAGGGCTTTTGCTGTTGATCTCCCCGGCCCACTCGAGCGCGACGGTCTCCAGCTCGGCGTGGGGACACGCCGCGTTGGCCATCCCCATCTCGCACGCTTCCCGCGCAGAGTAGTTGCGACCGAGGAAGAAGATCTCGCGAGCCCGCTTCTGTCCGACCTGGCGGGCGAGCAAGGCCGAGCCGTAACCTGAGTCGAAGCTGCCGACGTCCGGGTCGGTCTGCTTGAAGAGCGCGTGCTCTTCCGAGGCGAGAGTGAGGTCGCAGACGACGTGGAGGCTGTGGCCACCACCGACGGCCCAACCCGGAACGACGGCGATCACCACCTTCGGCATGAAGCGAATCAGTCGCTGGACTTCGAGAATGTGGAGCCGACCCAGTCGCCCGGGGTCGGGTGCTCCCGAGGGGTCCTCGTATCGGTAGCCGTCGGCTCCACGGATCCGTTGGTCGCCGCCGGAGCAGAAGGCCCAGCCTCCGTCCTTGGGGGAGGGGCCATTCCCGGTGATGAGGACGCATCCGACCGTTGACCAGGTGCGGGCGTGATCGAGGGCCCGGTAGAGCTCGTCCACGGTAGCGGGGCGAAAGGCGTTGCGGACCTCGGGGCGATCGAAGGCTACGCGGACGGTCCGCTCGTCGGGAGTGCAGTGGTAGGTGATGTCCTGGAAGGAGAAGCCGTCGACGTCCTTCCATCGTTCGGGGTCGAAAATCTCAGAGACCATGATCAGAAGATCCGTCCTAGTAGGAGGTAGTAGTTTGAGCGTCCGCCGTCGGCGAGACCCGCGCCGACCACGAACGGTCCGAGGAATGTATCTGCACCGAGAAAGAGGCTGCCGGAATAGATGAGATCGGAGGCCGAGACCTCGCTCCGGTCGAGCCACAGGTTGCCAGCCTCGAGGGTCCCACCGAGGTAGAGCGGCATGCCCAGCGCGCTGCTGCCGCCGCCCAATCTGCGATAGACGGTCAACGTGGCGAGAGCGAGTTGATTGCCGAACAACTCGTTGGTCGGCAGTCCGGAAAGTCGAAAGAGACCGCCCAGCGAGTACGGGTAGATCGTGCGGTCGTCCTGCACGACGTGGCCGGCCTCGGCGTGCAGGCCGTAGCGCCAGGGCCCCCGATGGAGGAAAGAGGTGAAGGTGGCCGACAGCAGATCGCTGGTCCGATCGTCGAAGGGGGACTCGAAGACGCGCGCATATTCCCCCACCCCCACGAAGCCGGTGCTCGGGAAGGCGAACGAGTCGAGCGTGTCGGCAGCGATGGAGATCCGTGCCCGCCTACGGTCAAAGCCGATGTCTGGGGCCTCTGGCGGACCCACCCTCAAGTCAGCCGTGCCGTTGCCCCACTCGTAGCCGGCTCTCAGCTCTCCCCAGTCGAGCAGTGCGAGGCCCACGTCGGCGCCCGCGAAGAACGTACTCGTGCGGTATCTGGCCAGCTCGCTGCCCTGGTCGAACAACGGCAGATCGCGGGAGTCCCAGCCGGTGGTCAGTGAAACGAACCAGGGGCCCCCGCGCACCGGCTGGTAGAGCTCTCCTGACAGGATCTGGAGCTGACCCATACGAAAGTCTGAGCGGAGCTCGAGTCCCCACTGATTGAGCTGCATCATCGCGAAGCGAGCACCCAGGTCGAAGCCGGACCCGCCGTCGAAGTTGTCCGCCAGGGTCATTCCGAGGCGAATGTAGTTGGTGCCCCAGGACTTCCTGGGCGCGTCGATCACCAGCGTCGTGCCAGCGGGGGTCTCCTTCAGGGTGTAGTCGACGGTGGAGAACTGGTCGAAGGCGTAGACCCGATCGAGGTCGCGCAGCAGCGTGTCCGTGTCGAGCCGGTCGCCCGGCTCCAACGTCAGATAGGAGCGCACGACTCGCTGGCCTGACGCATCGGCGTCGATCTCGATGTCAGCGATGACCGGCAGCTCGGTGATCCGTGTCCGGCAGGACTGGAATCGCTCCCACTCTGCAATCGGGAGGCTCAGCTCTCGCAACTGTTCGACGACCTTCTCCGCGGCGGCCCGGCCCCGCGGCACCGCCTCACTCTCCGATCCGAAGCTGCTCGACGCGATACCGGCCATGTCGGGCTGGATCAGGATGTCTTCGTCGCGCAGCAGCGACACGTCGGCATCGGTCTGCCGACGCATCAGGATACCGAGCATCCGGCCCAGCACCTCGGAGGCGTTCTCGAAGCTCGTGTCGGGCGCCATCCCGCTCCCCAGGTCGACCGCGATGACCACCTCTGGATCGTGCTCCAGGGCGATCGAGACTGGCACGTTCTGGGCGATTCCCCCGTCGATCAGGGTGCGGCCGTCGATCATCACCGGGTCGAACACCGCCGGGACGGACATGCTGGCGCGCATCGCGAGACCCAGGTCTCCCGCACGGAGGACTACGGTGTCTCCGTTCTCGAGATCGGTGGCGATGGCTCGGAACGGAATCCGGAGCTGGTCGAAGTCGTTGTAGACCAGTGCCGATCCGGCGAGTATGCGAAGGATGTAGAGCACTCTGCGTCCTTCGAGAAGGCCGGGGGGAGTGCCGATTCTTCCGTCGCGCAGTCGGAGACGGGCCTTGATCAGGTAATTGACGTCGTCCTGCTTGCGGCGGTACGAACGGTTCCTACGCTCGGCACGGTTGGCGAAGGCGAGCCCCCAATCGATACCGCCGACTGCTGTTTCGAGATCTTTCAGCGGCAGGCCACTCGCGTAGAGGCCGCCGACCAGCGCGCCCATGCTGGTTCCGAGCACGAGATCGACCGGGACTCGCTCCCGCTCGAGGACCTCCAACACGCCCAGGTGGGCGACACCCTTGGCGCCGCCACCGCCGAGGACCAGCGCGACCCGGGGGCGATCGGGTACACACGCAGGACTTGCCTCGAGGCTCGAGACCGCTGCGAGGGCCAGAAGAGCGAACCCTGCCGCTCGAGTCGCGAATCTGCGATGGCCAGTCGGTCTCAGCATCGTCGAGCCGAGTCTCAGTCTTTCGGAGTCGAGATCTGGCCGAGTTGGCGTAGGGCAGCGAGGCTGTCTCGGTAGGTGTACCCCTCGACGATCTGCCCGTTTTCCATGCGCTGGAAGAGCAGGACGACGAACCTCATGGAATGGCCGGTCGCAGGAACCCCGAGGAAGTCACCCTGGTGGGTTCCGGAGGCCACGATTCGGCTGGCCACACGATCGTTCTCGACGATCTGCTCCTGGAGCTGCCAGTGGACGTCGGGAAACGCGGTGAAGTACTCCCTGAGCCAGGCGGCAACTCCGGCTCGCCCGGCCTGTTGGCCGGGGAGCGGCTCGTGCTCGACATAGTCTTCGTGCATCAGCCCGTCGAGAGCCTCGATCTGGCGGGCGTTGACGACCTCTTCGATGAAACTGCGGGCCAGCTCTCGGGTGCCGGGTGTGCTCGCATGGGCGTCGTTCACCATCGGTTCCTCCGGGTATGCAACGACTCTACCAGGGGGTTCTCAGCGGCCACCGCCGCCGCCGCTCGCTCCCTCTCCGGGGCTCGTCCAGGTCCTCGACAGGAGCTGGCGCGTGGCCTCGGCCTCGGCGGGACGGTCCAGAGCCTCGAGGCTCTCGGCCAGCCCCGAGAGTGCCCAGCCACTGAGCGGATAGATCTCGAGATCGGCGCGGTACGTGGCCTCCGCGTCACCGGGCCTTCCGGCCAGCATCTGCGCTCTGGCGAGAACCAGTCGCGTGGGGCCGAGCCAGGGTGGGGGCTCCGTGTAGACCAGCGAGTCTTCGAGGTCCACTGCGTCCTCCAGGCGTCGAATCGCCTTCTTGTACTGACCCTGGCCGAGTGCCACTTCGCCGCTCAGGGTGTGCTCGGCGATGCGGAGGAATGTGCTGCCCTTGTTGAGACCCCACTCGACCTCATCGACCCGTGGGTTCTCGGCGACCGTTCGAAGCGAGCTCAGCTCGGGTAGCGCTTCTTCGAGTCGGCCGGCGCGAGCCAGCGCCATGCCCCGTGCCCAGTGCCACAGGCCCCGAGAGTAGAGCAGGCCCTCTCCCGGCTCCGGCGCTGCGAGAATCCGCTCCCAGTCGGAGAACCACACGGAGTGGAAGAGCGGTACCGCGTGGAAGTGCTGGAGGAGCGCCAGCTCGGGCTGGGAAAGCAACTCAGGAGGCGTTCGTTCCGCCAGGTAGAGGGCCTCTTCCAGGGCTTCTTCCTCTCGCCCCTCGAAGCCGAGGGCAGCCCATCTCATGTGATGGTTGTGCAGCATGTAGGGCATGTAGGACTCTGGGACTTCGTGGGTCGCGGCGTAGGCGTCGTCGTCCTCGATGGCGCGGGCATTGACTCGCGCTGCGTCGTCCCAGCGTCCGACCCGCATGTAGATGTGCGACGCCATGTGCACGAGGTGTCCGGTGGCCTGTGGATTGCCGTCGAGCCGTTCGGCGGCGGGTATGCCGATCTCGGGGCGGGCCTTCTCGACCGCATGCACCAGCAGATGGTTGGCGCCCGCGTGCAGCGGCTCGCGTCGAAGCACCGTTTCGAGAACTCCGATGAACTCCTCGGTGTTCTCCTTCGGCTCCCCGTTCTCTTTCCAGTAGTCCCAGGGACTGGTGTCCATCAACGCCTCGGCGAACAGCGTGGCGGCATCCAGGTCGTCCGGGTAGGCATAGGCGACTCGACGCATGGCGTCGGCCCAGGCCTTGTCGCGCTCGGAGCGATCTTCGAGGGGCTCGGGGCCATAGCGCGTGGCCAGCGCACGGATGTAGGACTGCTCGGAAGCGGTGGCCTGGGGCGCGAGTCGCCTCGCCTTGTCGAGTGCGGTGAGGATCTCGGCATGGTTGTCCGGATCGAGCGGGGCGTTGATGTTCGGGCCGAGAACGAGGGCGACTCCCCACCAACACATCGCGCATTCGGGGTCGAGCTCGGTCGCTTCGCGAAACGACCGGGCTGCCTCCTCGTGGTTGAATCCCCAGGCCAGCATGAGGCCGCCGTCGAAGAGCTTCTGGGCCTGTGGCGAGTCTGTGGTGATCGGGTGCGTGAAGTCGCCCCCATGGTCGTGGCTGCCGTCGGCAAAGGCGGCGCAGACGATCGTCGCGGCGCAGAGGGCCAGGCCGCTGGTCAGAACGGGGAATCGGCGGGCGCTGGAAATGCTGTACACAGGGACCTCCGGGTGGGACAGGGGTTCTCGGACAGTCGATTATGGACCAGGCGGAGTCCCGATGGGCGAGATGACGCCTCAGCGCGAGAGGGTCGTGGTTCGGGCATGGGCCCCCGCTGTGGCAAGCTCAGGACTCTCGCTCGGAGAAGGGCGCGTCCGAGCGTCCGCTCGGGGGCCGGCGTTCGGTCCTTTGCGCCGGCGGGAGGAGGGGAACGACTGGGGGTGCCAGAAGATGGAGAATCGAATTCCCGCACTCGGCGATCAGGTGCTGGACGTTCATCGGGACTCGGCGGACTTCCGTGACCTGATCTACCGTCCCGCACTCACGCAGTTGCGAGATCGCATCCTTCCCGAGCGCGAGCTGCTGAAGGTCCGGGATCAGGAGGGGGAAGGTGCTTGCACGGGCTTCGCGCTGGCAGCCGTGATCGACTACCTGAATGGCCTGCGCGAGCGCGCCGGTGTGATCGACCACAAAGCGAGAGTGAGCACCCGGATGCTGTACGAGGTCGCGAAGAAGCACGATCGCTGGCCGGGAGAAGACTACGACGGCTCGAGCGCTCGCGGGGCCATGAAGGGCTGGCACAAGCATGGCGTATGTGCAGAGACCGAATGGCCCTATCGGGTGGAGCGCCCGGGCTCGCTGACCAGCCGACGACAACAGGGAGCGCTGCGCAATCCTCTCGGGGCCTACTATCGGGTTCATCCGAGGAGAGTCGACCTGCAGGCGGCCCTCAACGAGGTGGAGGCAGTCCTGGTCACCGCGCAGGTGCACGCCGGATGGAACGATCCCTCCGGAGGAGTGATTCCCTCTCATCCGGAAGACCGAGAGCTTTCCGGACACGCGTTCGCCGTTCTGGGCTACACCGAGGACGGCTTTCTGATCCAGAACTCCTGGGGAGAGTCCTGGGGAGGTTTCGAGATCGACGGGGAGGTCCTTCCGGGGGTGGCATTGTGGAGCTTCCCGGACTTCGATCGAAACGTGATGGACATCTGGGTGGCACGCATGGCGCGACCAGTGGAGTCGATCGAAGCGCTGGCTCTGAGCCGGTCGATCGTGGAGCTCGGAACCGGGCCGGAACGGGTCACGGCTGCGCCACCTGCGGCCCAGATCCGGGGCCAGTACCTGCACATCGACGACGGGCGCTTCGATCCCGAGGGTGACTATCCCTCCAGCGCGGCTCAGGCTCGCGAGAACATGGCCGCCGCGAGCGACGCGAAGCATGTCGTGTTGTGGGCTCACGGTGGCCTGAACTCGGTGAAGGCGGCGGCCAGGCGCGTGGGGGCGTTGACGCCGGTCTTCGAAGCCAACGATGTCTATGGTCTGCACTACATCTGGGAAACCGGACTGTGGGGCGAGCTGCGCGACATCTTGTTCGGAAAGCAGGACTTCGCCCGAGAGCGGGCAGGCGGCCCACGGTCCAGCTGGTGGGACCGGCAGATCGAGAAGGCGGCCTGGTTGCCGGGAAGGAGCCTGTGGCGCGAAATCCTGTCGGACGCGGAGATGGCCTTCGACGCCAGCAGCTCCGACGGTGGGGCTCGACCTGCCGGGAGTCAGACCCTGGATCTCTTGAAGGGTGCCTTACCGGAGAACGGGCCCCGGTCACGGCTTCATCTGGTGGGCCACAGCGCCGGAGGCGTGTGGCTGGCCCATCTTCTGCGACGGTGGCACGACCTGCGAGGCCCTCGGATCGAGAACCTGATCTTGTTCGCGCCGGCCTGCACCCACGAACTGTTTCTTCGCCTGATCCTGCCGCGTTTGCAGGACCACACGGTCGAGCGTTGTCGCCTCTTCGTGCTCGCCGACGAGAAGGAGCGTGACGACACGGTCGCCCTGATCTATCGCAAGTCGCTGCTCTACCTGGTGGCGAACTCCTTCGAGAAGACGAGGCGAGAGCTGAACGGTCTCGGCGTGCCGCTCCTCGGGCTGGCGAAGGATCTCGAACAGGAAGCCGTAGCGGGCCCGATCGCCCGCCTGCGGGGTCGATTCGTCGTTACCATGTCGGGGCGCGATGCCGAGTCCCAGGCTGCGGCTCATGGCAAGTTCGACAACGACCGGGCGACCATGAACTCGATGCTCTCGACCATCCTCGGTGGCGATCCGGCGCGAGAGTTCTCGGCGGACGATCTGGACTACTGATCGAAGGCACGCAGAGCGCACGAGCTCAGCTCCCACCGCCCTCCTTCCTGGCCTTCTTTTCGGCTCTCTTCTGGCGCCGTTTCTCTGTCTCACGCTCGAGCATCCCGCCAACTGCGTTCTTGGCCGCGGACTTGCCCATGTCGACGGCGGTCTCCTTGACGGAGGACAGGTCGACGTCGACGTCCGGCTCTTCGAGGGTCCCTCCGATCACGATCGGAATCGCGGTCCAGCCCTCGGCGTCGGTCAGTGAGTCGATGAAGGGATCGAGCGCCTTGACGTTGACAGACTCCCGGGGTGCCTTTACCGCTGCCCGAAGATCGATCGGGCCCGCCAGCTCGACCCACCCGCCGGCCGCCAGGCGGAGTCGCTCCAGGCCCAGCTCGAACGGATCGAGGACGAGGGTTCCCTCGCTCAGGTGAAAGACGATGTCGGGCCCCAGGTAGTCCTCGCCCGACACGCTCGGGCCTCCGAGCAGTCGTTCGATCAGCTCCAGAGCCTTGAAGGAGGGAAGTTGGCCGTCTGGGACGTGCAGGGTACCGTCTCCCTGCGCCCGCGCCGGGTCGGGACCTTCGCCGGAGAGCGCGAGCTCGAGCGTGGACTCGCCGAAGCTGCCGCCGCCCTCGACTTCCAGGATCTGGTCGAGATCGACCTTGCCCGTGAGGGTCAGCTCGAACGGCATGGTCGGTACACCCAGGTCCGCCTCGAGCCCCTGGATCTCCATGTCGGCGGAGGGTGTGCTGATGCCGAGCCCCGTGATCGTGACGATGCCCTCCGCCAACTCGAGCTCACCGCGTCCGCCTTCGAGTCGTAGCTCGCCTGCCGTGACCTGTTGCAGACTGATGCCGCCACGGGCGCGGAGCGCGAGGATGGGCTGTGGCGCAGCGGTGTCGAACAGAAAGTCGTCGAGACTCAGGTCGAGTCCGGTCACCGCCAGATCGGGGCTGGTGCTTTCGGCGCTTCGCACGGTGAGCGACGCACCGTTGATCCGGAGCTCGCCGATCGACAAGGTCGGACTGAAGCCGTCGCCGTCTCCGTCGCTGGAGGACGTCGCCTCCGCGGGCTCGGGCTCGGTAGCCGGCGCCGCTGGCTCCTCAGCCTCGTCGATCTCCTGGTCTGCGGCCGAGGCCGAGGCCACGATCTCGATGGTCGGAGAGTCGATCAGGATCCGATCGATCACGAGCTCCCCTTTGAGGATGGGCATCAATTGATATTCCACCACGAAGGTGCTGAGCTGCGCATTCATGGAGCCCGACTCGTTGGTCGAAGTGACCGTTGCGTTCTCGAGAACGAGTCCGCTGAAGATTCCGACCTCGAAGCGGGCAGCCTCCATGGTCAGGCCCTCCTGTGCGTTGACCTTCTCGAGCAGCATCTCGCCGAGAGCCTCCGGGTTCAATTTGGCCCGGAGGAACAGGAAGAGGCCGAGCAGGATCGCCGCGACGATGGCCAGGAAGATGAGGAACTTTTTCATGGGTTCACCTCTGAAGGGACGAGAACGGCCTCAGTGAAGGGAGCGGAGGAAGTCGACGGATTCACGGGCCATTCTCTCGGTGGTCTGGGGTGAGAGCACGGATCCCGCGAGGACGTGGCGCGACGGATCTCCGGTGTCTGTGACGGGAATCAGCTTCTTCGGAGTTGCCCCGAGTCGGTCTGCATGGAGCTCGATCTTCGACGCATCCACGACCTGGTCGTCTGGTGAGAAGAAGATCAGAGCGGGCACCCGGATCTCTTGCAGGGGAAGGTCCCTGACTGATGCCACCAGGGCCATCATCTCGACCAGTGCATCGGTCGGGTAGCGTAGGCTCCAGTAACGTGCGTGGTCCTCGTTGGCTGGTTCCCATTCGTAGTGGGAGCCCTGCACGGCATGGGCGAGCCGACGGCCCCAGGGCCAGAGCAACATTTCGGATCGCGAGTCGGCGGGGCCGAGGTTCGGTGAGATCAGCACGACGGCTTCGAGGCTCCGCGCGATCGAGGGGTCTTCCAGGGTCTGGCCCGCCAGCCACAGCGCAAGGGTGCCGCCGGTCGAGGTTCCGATCACGACGACACGATCACCGAGCTGTTGACCGATCGCGAAAGCCTCGAGGGCGTCGGCCAGCCAGTCGCCTGCGGTCGCCTCGCCCATCGCGTCGCCCGGGCGCCCGTGCCCGGCCAACCGGGTGTAGAAGAGATTGGCCTCCAGGCGAGATGCGATGAGCTCCGCCAGAGGAGCGGTCTCCTGGCGAGTGGCCGAGAAGCCGTGGAGATAGACGACGCTGACGGGAGTGGGGCTGCGAAGGAGTGGATCGTGCCAGACGATCGTCTTCTCCGTTCCTGGCCTCAAGTCGCCGTGGTGTGCCTCTGCTTCGGCGAGGTAGGCGTCCAGATCTTCCAGCGGCGGCGTCCCGTGCTCCGGAAGATCGACCCGCACTCGCGGTCCCGCCAGCACGCCGACCAGTGCAGCCGAAGACACCAGGCCCAGGACGAGGGCCGATCGAGGACTGACCATCAGGTAAGCAGCTCTCCTGTTCGAGGTCCGTAGAGTCTACTTCACCGGGCATTCCATACGCCGACCTGGCCGACCGCTAGCTCAGGAGAACGCGCAGGTCGTCTGCCGTCAGGTCCTTCAGGGACGTGCCGCCCTCGCCGTCGAGAATGGCATCGGCGAGCTTCCGCTTGGATGCCTGGAGCTCGACCATCTTCTCCTCGACGGTGTCGCTGGCGATCAATCGATAGGCGAAGACCTTTTGCGTCTGGCCGATGCGATGGGTGCGGTCGATCGCCTGAGCCTCGACCGCGGGGTTCCACCACGGATCGAGTAGGAAGACATAGCTCGCCGCAGTCAGGTTGAGCCCCACGCCGCCGGCCTTGAGGCTGATCAGGAAGAGGTTGCAGTCGGGATCGGTCTGGAACCGTTCGACGATTCCCTTGCGATCGCGAGTCTGTCCGTCGAGGTAGGCGTAGTTCGCGCCTTCTGCATCGAGGCGCTCCCGCACATACGCGAGCAGACTGGTGAACTGCGAGAAGACCACCACCTTGTGCCCCTCCGACAGGACTTCGCGGGCCTGCTCGAACAGAACGTCGATCTTCGCGCTGCCCGCGGCCTCCCAGGACTCGTCGACCAGCCCCGGGTGACAGGCCACCTGGCGCAGCCGCAGCAGTGCCTCGAGGACCTGCATGGTCGATCCTCCGATGCCTTTGGACTCGACCTGTTCGAGCAGACTCTCGCGATACGTGGCGCTGAGCTGGTCGTACAGCTCCCGTTGCTCGCGGCCGAGAGCGCAGTGCAGAATCTGCTCGGTCTTCTCCGGCAGATCCGTGAGCACCTCCTCCTTCGTGCGGCGCAGGATGAAGGGTCGGATCCCCTTGGCCACCAGCGCGAGCTCCTGCTGGCTGGCTTCTCGACCACTGGCGAGAACATCCAGCGCAGGGAGTCTGCCGAGCAGTCCCGGGTTCAGGAACTCGAAGATCGAGCCCAGCTCGCCGAGGTGGTTCTCGATCGGCGTACCGGTCAAGGCGAGTCGGTTGCGCGCGTTGAGCAGGCGAGAGGCCTTGGCGGTGTGGGACTCGGGATTCTTGATCGCCTGGGCTTCGTCGAGGATCACGGTGTCGAACTCGACGGTGGCCAGGAAGGCGACGTCTCTGCGCAGGGTGCCGTAGGTCGTGACGACGATGTCGTACTCCTTCAGCCGGCCCTGGAGTGACTCCCGGTCGGAGCCGCTGTACTCGACCACCCTGAGCTGGGGAGTGAAGCGGGCGGCCTCGTCGATCCAGTTGTAGACCAGGCTGCGCGGTGCGACGACCAGGTAGGGTAGGCCCGAGCTCTTCGAAGGAGTTCGAAAACTCTTGAGCAGCGCCAGCGCCTGGACCGTCTTGCCCAGCCCCATGTCATCCGCGAGGATGCCGCCGAGGCCGAACTCGCGCAGGAAGCAGAGCCATCCCAGACCCACCTGCTGGTAGCTACGCAGCGTTCCCCCGAAGCCGCGCGGTTCCTTCTTCGGCTTGATGCTCTCGAACGTCTGGAGCTTCTCGCGAAGATCGGCAAAGGCGCGGTCGACATCGACCGGCGGCATTGCCACCAGCAGCGCGTCCACGAGCAGCGCCTGCGAGGGGAGGAAACGCAGCCCGTTGTCGGAGGAGCCGTGCGCGAGCTGGGCGAGCGAATCGTAGGTGTCGACCCATTCCGACGGCAGCAGTCCCTCGGATCCGTCATCGAGTTTGACCGTGCGCTCTCCCTTGGAGATGGCATCGAGAATCCGAGAAAAGTCCACCGCGTCGCCGTCGAAGTCGACCTGCCCGTTGAGCTCGAACCAGTCGACTCCGCTTTCGACCCGCAGCGCTGGGGGACTGCCAGAACGGATCGAGGTGCCGCGCGCTTCGACTTCCCAACCGTCGCGCAGCAGCGGCTCTGCAATCGTCGGCAACTCGCGGGGGTCGACCTCGAGGTGGTCTTCGTGTCCCGAGGAGGCGGGCTTGAGCCCCAGCTCCAGAAGACGAACCAACGCCGCGTCCTCGAGCTCCATGTCGCGTCGAACGAAACTGTGGTTTTCGAAGTCGATGATCGCGGGCCGATCATCCGCCACGCTGACCAGGACATCGCCGTAGCGAAAGTAGACCTCGGCGACCAGTTGAGGGTTCATCCACTCCGGAGTGTCCTCTGGCTCGAGAACCAGTCTCGGCTGCGGACGGGTCACTGCCTTGGAGAGCTGAAACTCCTCGGGCGCCTCGAGGTGGGGAAGGTCGGGCATCTCCAGAAGGCTGGTGACGGCTTCTGCCAGATCCTCCTCGGGGAAGACGATGTCCCCTTCCTTGATCAGCAGATCGAGCCAGGGAAGGTCACTCGCCGTCTGGATCTCCAGACGGCCGATCGAGTCGTCGAGAAAGAGCAGTGTGCCCAGGTCTCGATCCTCCGAGGGGCCGGAGTCGTCGGAGGCGGAGCGCTTCGGTCCGCTGCCATTGGTCGATCCGGGAAGGACGAGTTGAACCTTGCTCACGGGCAGGGTCTCTTTCCCGCGCTCGAGCAGACCGCGGAGTCGCATCCGACTCGCTGCGGCGAACTCGAGATGGAGCGAGAAGCGCCAGGGGGAGCCTTCGTCCCACGAGAGGGGCTTCGGATCGCCGAGTCGGCGGCCGTCCCAAAGTCGGAGACGTCCGCTGTCGCAGAGCTGAGGGAGCAGTGCGGAGTACACGGGGCGAGGCAGTCCGAAGCGGCGAAACAGATTGCCGTTCTTGTGTGCCGCGTTCTCTGGTGGGCGTTTGCCACGTCGACTGCGAGACTGATTCTTCGACGGGGCCCGCTGGGGCTCGTCGGCGAGAGCGGCGACGACCGCCACCTTGTCGCAGGCGCCCGAATCGTCGGCCGGAAGCGACACGGGGTGATTGAGAAGATCTCCCAGCTCGGCGAGATCGAGACCGATGCGCCGCAGCTTGCCGGGCTTGCCATTCTGAGTCTGGCGGCGAGCGAAGACGTCGACGATGAGATTCCCCGCCTCGGCACTCGAAGTGGTGTTGATCAGTAGATCGACCGTCTGGTCCTCAGAAGTGATTTCGCTGGCCGGTTGCGGCTTCCGGTCCGTGGCACGTTCGATCTCGTCCTGTACGGAGTCCAGATGAGAGCGCCAGTTACGGGGGCCACCACCCCTGCTTCGCGCCTGGTGCACGTTGGCCGCCCGCGGTCGCTTTCGAGTCTCGATCGAGTCGGACGAGATCTCGAGGTCGTTCCAGGAGGCGGCGCGATCGCGACGCAGGCCAACGCGGTCCTTACCGGCCGGCTGAGCCTCAGGGAACTCCGAGCCCAGCTGGAGAAGCGTCGCCCAGATGTGCTTGCACGGACTGCCTCCGGCAAAGCGCTCGCACTCACAGAAGACATGGAGCTTTCGATCACTCTCGACCCGTGACCAATCGAGACCGACCGCGTAGGTGGCTCGTTCCGTTCCCAGGACTCGAGCGCGGGCGCGCTGGCCCTCGACCTCCAGATTGACCCGCCCTTGAGAGAAGTACCTCTCTCCGCGGCGCCGATCCGGTGCCTTGAAATGGGAGGTGCTGCGCTGGTGCAGCGGTAGCAGATCTCCGCCGGATCTGGAACGGGGTCGGGACCGACCACGCCTCCTGCGTCTGCGCGTCGGTCGCTTCTTCTTTTCGCTATCAGCCGCCTGCTGGCCTGCTTCCATACTCTTGAGTTCCTCTTCCGGTGAGCACCGGCTCGTGGATGTCCCTGCCTGGAAGTCCCCTGGACCCGAGCGGTGGTACCGCGTTGCGTGGCGTGTGCCAGGCTCGAACTCTGCGTCTCCGTGGATCTCCTTGGAGGCGTAGCCGCGCTCTGGCGCGAGGTGCCGCGTGCTTCTCCAGCGTGACAGGCTGCCGGATCTCTACCTGCTGCCCGTAGTGCTGTGCCGACGCGCTCCCGGTCTGTCCGTCTTGCTCGGGGTCCGGTTGTTTTCCGGGCCTGACTTCTTCAGGAGTGGGGAGCGTCGTGCGCGAGTGCAGTGTACCTTACCAGGTCTGCTACTCGCAGAAGCGCCTCGGGGATCATTACATGAACTACCGTACAACCGCCACCGCGAGATGTCTTTTCTTTCACGAGGTGGACTCTCACGCCGCCGGAGGCGGGGGAGAGACTCAGGGAGAGTCCAGTGTTTTCGGGCTCATTTCGTCCCCGTGGGTATCTTCCTGGTTGTGACAACAAAAGACGCCGGTTGGTGATTCCCGGAGCCTTCAGTCCCCCAGCAGCTCGGAAAAGGGGAGCTCCTGAAGCTTCTTGGCGATCCAGCTCTCTTCGGCTCCGGGCTGGGACGCCGTCTCGTCGTGCGAGTGCTGCGTGGTGACGATTCCGGTTCCGATCAGCGACCTGAGGGTCGCCTCCATCTCCTCGGCGGTGGGCCGAGCTTCGAAGTCTCGTTCCAGCGCCCGTGAGATGAGGGTCTCGAGATGTTCCGGCAGACCCTGCACGAAGCGCTCGAGGGGCGGTGGCTGCAAGTTCAGCTTGGCCTGCATGATCCGCAGAACATCACTGTCACCTGCCCAGGGATGCTGGCCGCCGAGGCACTCGTAGAGAAGCACGCCGAGGCTATAGACGTCGGAGCAGGCGCCTTCTTCACCCGGGTAACCGAGTCGCTCCGGAGCCATGTAGGCCGGTGTGCCGGCCATCAATCCCGTCTGCGTCACATTGGCGAACTCCGGCTCCTCGAGAAGACGGGCCAGGCCGAAGTCGAGGACCTTGACCATGCCCTGGAGGGGGCCTTCCCCCTGGGCCCCGCACCCCTGGATCAGCACGTTGGAAGGCTTGATGTCGCGGTGAATCACTCCGGCTCTGTGGGCTGCAGACAGCATGGCTGCCACGTCGGCTCCGATGGTGAGCGCGAGATCGACGGGTAGTGGATGGGCGTCGTCGAGGAGCTGGGCGACGGTGCGTCCCGCGATGTACTCCATGACGATGTAGGGAAAGCCACCCTCGGAGACGTCGAGGTCGATCACTGCGATGGCGTTGAGGTGATTCACTCGACAGGTCGAAACACCTTCGCGCCGGAACCGGCGCAGCAGGGCGTCGTTGTCCTCCTGAGAGGGGGGGCGCAGGACCTTCACGGCGACCGTGCGATCGAGGGCCAGCTGGGTTGCCTTGTAGACCACTCCGAACCCGCCAGCCGCGATCTTCTCGTCGAGGCGGTACTTCTCGTTGAGAATCGCGCCGGGCATCCCGTCGGTGACCGCCGAGAAGAGCCGCTGCGCCTGGCGAAACGACGCGGCAAGGGCCTCCTTGGATCTCTGTAGCTCCTCGTGTTGGCGCTTCAGCTCTGCATGCTGTCGCTCCAGCTCCTCGGTGGAGCGGCGTAACTGATCTTCAGCGACCTTGCGCTTGCTGATGTCGCGAATGATCCCCGTATAGAAACGACTCTGTTCCACGGTCCACGTGGAGAGAGAAAGCTCGATCGGTATCTCCTGTCCGTCGCGGCGCAGCCCAGCCAACTCGACGGTGGTGCCGATCACCTGGGCCTTCCCGGTGCGGGTCATGCGATCCATGCCGTTGCGGTGGGCCTCGCGGAAACGCTCCGGGATGATCAACTCGAGCCTCTGTCCGCGCGCCTCTTCCTCGCTCCAGCCGAAGATCTCCTCGGCCGCACGATTCCAGCCGACGATCTCTCCGGTGTGGTCAGCGGAGACGATCGCATCGATGGCGGCATCGGTCACCGATCGGAACCTGGCCTCCGCCTCCTTGCGCTCGCTGATGTCGCGCAGGATACCGGTGAAGTAGCGCTCGCCATCGAGCGTCCAGCTCGCCAGGGACAGCTCGACGGGAAGCTCACACCCCTGGGCGTCGAGGGCGGAAACCTCGACCGTGCTGCCGAGGATGTGACTCGGGCCTCCGGTGGCGACTCGAGCGACCCCGGAATGATGGGCGGAGCGAAATCGAGTGGGGATGATGCGATCGAGAGGCTCTCCCACCATCTCACTTTCTGCGTAGCCGAAGATCCGGGTCGCGGCCGGGTTCCAGGCGAGAACCTCGCCGCTGCCGTTGATGGACACGATGGCGTCGACGGCGGACTCGGTCACCGATCGGAACTTGGCTTCGGATTCCCGCAACGCCGAGCGAATCTGCGAGACGGTGATGTGCCGTTTGATGCGCGCCAGAAGCTCGTCCTGGGCGAACGGCCGCGCCACGAAGTCAACGCCCCCCACCTCCAGAGCCCGGACGCGCCTCTCGAGATCACCGGTGGCTCCGAGGAAGATCACCGGGACTTCCCCGAGGCCGAGCTCGGCCGTCAGGAGCCGATGGAGGTCCTCGCCGTCGCCGTCGGGCAGGTCGATCTCGATCAGGATCAGGTCGGGGTTCGCCTCGGGTAGAAGATGCATCGCCTGGCGGGCCGAGGTCGCCAACTCGACGTCGTAGCCCTCTTCTCGGAGCAAAGCAGCGAGCAGCCCGACCTCGTTGGGATCCTGGTCGACGATGAACACCCTCGCCCGAGCCGCCTTGCCGGGGATCGGATCGGTTGCGCACTGCTGGCTTCTCATCTCATCTCGCCTCCGGAGCCCAATGTGTTCCCTGTCCTCTGGAAACGGGTTCCTGCTCGAAAGCCGCCACCCGAAATCGAAGCACGACGCAATCGAGGATGACGCGCGCTGGCGGCTTCGAGAAGCGATTGGCGTTTCTCAGGAGTATCGGGCGGGACGATCGGATTCGCCGCTTCCGAGTCTTCCAGACGCAGAGAGCAGAAGGAGGTTGCAATGAGACCGACCACGGTCCGGTATGCGAACAGTGCTGGAGTCAGCGTGATCTACGGCGTAGTGATCAGCGTGGTTCTCGCTGGGCTGTTCTGCTGCGAGCGGGGGATCACGAGCCCGGGAGACTTCCAGCTCGCCATCGGCGAGTGGGCGGTGCTCGCCTCGGGGCTGGCGCTCGTCTGGAGTTTCGTTGCCCTGATGAGGCGATTGGCCGAGTCGGCACTTCCGGATTCGGCACTTCCTGGCCCGTCGAGTGTCGCTACTGAAGGGTGATCAGGGCATCGTCGAGGAAATACTGGCGCACGTTCCCGCCGCCCATGTTCTCTTCGGTGGCGATGCGCACCTGCTGTCCGGCCACCACTCCGAGGCGCTCATAGGGCACTCTCGCGGTCAGCGTGGTTCCAGAACAGGTCGTGTTCTCGAGTGCCTCCGGGTCCCCGGGGTCGAAGCTCAGGTCGAGGAAGTAGCCGCTCACCGTTCCCACGTCGTGGCTGCAAACGTGGTCGAAGATCGGGGTGTCTGCCTGGCCTCCAGTCCAGAGATAGGACTCTGCGTCGGGGTCGTAGCGAACGCCGACATACCCCACGATGGCCTTCTCGAAACCCGTCCTACCGGCAAAGCCCTTCTCTCCCGTGGATTCGTTCAGGTCACTGTCGAGGAAGGCGACTGCGGGCACGAGGCCGACCGCCATGTCACGCGCATGATCATCGAGACCTCTCGTGAACTCGAAGGTGACCAGCAGATGGCCGTTGTATCCGCGGAAACGAACACTGCGCAGGTCGGGGGCGGCCTTGTCGTCGATCATGAACGGCTCCGACTCGGGCTGGTCTTCGATGAAGACCTCGCCGATGGCATCGTGGGTCGGCCAGTCCGTGGTCGAGGCGACTGCCGGGTCGGCGCCTGCGCCCTCGGATGTCGGTGAGCCGGGGGACTCAGCCGGCGGTGAGCCGGCGTCCGGGGCACTCCCCGGTGTCGCGACGGCCGCTCCCTCCTCCGGTTGGCCGCCGCTGAAGAGCAGGACCGCACCGGCCACCATCGCCGAGCCGAGCAGAATCCAGAACACCAGGGGGGGGCCGCTGGCGGGGCTCTTGATGGCTGGATTGGCCGATGCTGCGACCCCGCGACAGCGCGCGCACCCGGCATGGGTTCGAGGGTTGTAGCGCAGGCCGTGCCGCTCGCAGAGGACACTGTGCGGCTGGTCGTGAGCCGGCTGGGCGGTGGGCGGGGGAGGCGGAGGTGGACCGGTCTCGATGGGCACGGGTGGGTCAGCGGGAGCTCCCGAGCTCGGGTCGCGAGGTGCGTCGGTCATGGTTTTGTCCTCCCCAGGTCGTGAGCACCGGGACCGTGCAACCCTTGATGTTATAATAGATTAGGTTGATTTACTAGTATTTGGCCCGAAGCCCCTCCCCCTCCCGCTCTCGGACCGGTCTCAACTCCGCGTCTCGGTCGACCGCATCGACTCGTCGCGGGTGGACCCTCGAGAGCGCTCTCGGGTTGGGCAACGCGACTGCTACTCCCCCGACGGAGACGGGCCTGCATCCTCGGCAGTGGCGTCGTCGGGTCCGCCCTCCTACTCGCTCTGTGCGTCGTCTCCGGTCTCGTCCTCTGGAGGCGGCGCAGGAAGCTCGAAGGGCTCGGGCTGGGCAGAGAGCGGCGCGAGCATTCGGCCCGCCAGGGCCGGGAAGTCGGGCGAGTACTTCTGCGCGCGCCAGATGCCGTAGGCCAACCGACGGTTGAAGGAATCGCCTCTCGGGCCGTTGGTGTTGCGCTTGCGCACGTCACCACCCCACGGATTCCAGAACTCCCACACAGTCTTCCCTGCGAGATCGATCTCGAAGAGACGTCCCTCGGGTCCCGAGGTCACGAAGGTGTTGCCGTTGGGTAGACGATGGGCACCGGAGATGAACGGGGCAAAGAACGACTCGGGGTCCTCGGCGCGGTAGTGCCAGGTGAGGTCGGCCGGGCCGTACGGCTGTCCTACGGCCAGCTCGTATGTGCCGTCGTCCCGGAGCGGGGGCCGGAACTGCTCGATCGAGGTCCACTCGCCTTGCGGGCGTCCACTGCCATTGTTGAACACGGTCATCTCTCCGGCGTACTCGTAGCCTTCCGGGATCCACTGCACGTCGTGAGGGTAGAAGAGCCGTTTGCTCTCGGTGGGGCCCCGCCCGTAGATGGATGGGTTGCCCCAGCGATAGAGGAGATCGCCTGCCTCGCCGGCCGCTTCGGCGGTGGAGGAGGGGCGATTCAGGATCCACACCTCGCCGAGCTCCGGGGCGGTCACGGCCATCTGGTCGAGCGTGGGGTGCCAGTCGACGGCATTGACGTGCAGCCAATCGGGCGACAGGTCCGTCTCTTCGTCATCGGCCTCGGCTGCCTGCTTCGCGGCCTCATCCTCCGCCGGGGTAGGCACGTAGCCCAGAGCCTGGAGCTCCGCGAGCTGGTCGGCGTCGATCTGAAGAGGCGGGCCGCCACCATTGATGTCGAGCCGGTGGGGATGGGAGGCGGGAACTCCGTAGTTGGGCAGGCTCTCGTCGATGTCTTGCACGAGATGGTCCATGATCCGCCACTTCCAGACGATTCTGGCGTCGTCGGGGGGGAGAGGCTCGACCTCGACGATGAAGTCGGCCCACAGTCCCTCCTCCGGCAGCAGGTCGCCGCGGCGGCCGACCGCGAGCGCTTCCTCGGGCGTGATCAGCTCCCAGCCGATAGCGAGAAAGTTGCCGTTGGGAAGGGGCTCGATGTCGTGATGAAGAATCTGCCTGTCGTCAGACAGCTTCCAGTGCCAGAGGCGATCGCCCTCCCAGTTGAACAGCTCCACCAGCCCCATGGCTCCGCCGGCCTGAAAGCCGACGGCGTCCGGATCGCGGCCGGGCCGCAGGAGATCGCCGTTCTCGAGCAGGTAGAGCGAATGGGGCGAGTAGTCGCTGTCCCAGCTGTGGACGACCTTCGCCTCGGTGTCGAGCAGGTAGGTCATCCCCGAGCTGAGGGGAGAGAAGAGAACGTAGCCGGGTGCGACGTCGTCGGTGCGAACGACCAGGCCCATGGGGCGCGGCGCCTCTTCGCTGGAGCTCTCGGTTCGATCGACGACCGTGACCTCCTCGGTAGCTCCACAGGCGGCGAGGCCCACGAGTACCGCACAGAGCGCGCCCCCGCGCACAGCTGGACCGATCGTGAGACGGCGAATCATCGAGGCCCCTCCTGTCGTGGTGAATGCGCGGCAGTCTACTGCACGCACTTCCAGCGATCGGCAGGAAGGCCAGACCGGTTCAGATCCGGGCCGGGACCGAGGCGCTCTCCGGCTTCCACGGACGACGCCGGAGAGCGACAGGCACCGCTCAGCAGTCCCTGAGAGGTTCCGGTCAGTTCGTGATGTCGCTGGTCGTGCTCTGGCCGCGGACCGGCATGTAGACCTCGTACCACTTCTTCTGGGCGTCGCTGCCGGCGTAGTCGGCAAGCGCCTTCTCACTGGTGAACTCCATGACGAACGCAGCGTCCTTGGTCTGCGATTTGATGCTGCGCAGCCACACGCGGCTGATGCCGTCATAGGCGGAGGCCATCTCTTCGACGCCGTCGAGTGCCTTCTGGATGTCGGCCTCACTGGCACCGTCCGCCCAGTTGACGGTGACCACGTGAATGACCGAGCTGGGCTTCTCGACCCCGGCTTTACCCACCGCGATACCGGCGGTGAGGAAGAGAAGAGCGACGAGGCAGAGGAGGATGGCCTGACGATTGAACAAACGGGTCATGTTCATGGCTCCCTTGAATTGTCTGGTTTGAGTGGGTGCGCGTCGGACGCGCTGACTACGGGTAGAGCCGAGAGTCTATCTGGAAAGACCTGGCAGGGCCGAAGGTAGAGCGTAACCAGGAAGGCCGCGGGGAGTCCTCGTACTCAGTGACGTGAGAATCGAACCCGAGATCCAGGATCCCCTCCTCAGGAGTCGACGATGAGGAAAGTCTTTGCCTTCGCGCCCCTGCTCGCCGTTCTCTGGTGCCAGCTGCTTGTGCCCGCCGCGGTCCGGGCCGAAGAGCGCGACCGGGTGCGCAGAGCGCGCAGTTTCGATCACCGCTTCGATCTGGTCGATGCCCCGGCACGTCTGCTGGTGGACAACCTCTTCGGCGAGATTCGTGTGACGGCGGGAGAGCCCGGCAGGATCGTCGCGACGATCCACGAGACGATTCGCGCTCGGGACGCGACTCGCGCCGATGCTGCGAGTCGCGAGGTGTCCGTCGTCCCGACCCAGAGTGGGGGCTCGGTAGAGCTGTTCGTCGAAGGTCCATTTCGTGACCGGCGAGATCGCTCTTCGTGGCGCAGGCACGACGACCCGGGCTATCGCGTGCGGTACGACTTCGAGATCGAGGTCCCTGTGCGCACCCAGCTCACGCTGCGCACGGTGACCGAGGGAGACATCGAAGTCCTGGGGGTGCGGGGGGACTTCCACCTGAACAACGTCAATGGCTCGGTGCGACTGAAGGGCGCCGACGGAGCCGGGAGCATCGAGACCGTCAATGGCGGCGTCGAAGCCGTGTTCGTGTCGGCGCCGTCGGGCGACTCCTGGTTCGAGACCGTCAATGGCTCGATCGAGATCGGTGTTCCGGAGGGGACCGGTGCCGAGCTCGCGCTTCAGAGCAGGTTCGGCGAGCTCTCCAGCGACTTCCCCTTCGAGCTGATTCCTGGCACGGAGGTCGTCGAGGAGACGACCGACTCGGGCAGCAGGCGCTTTCGGGTCGGCGGCTTCACCGTGGCTCGGATCGGTGGTGGCGGTCCGAGGTTGCAGTTGGAGACACTCAATGGGGACGTGCTGATTCGCAGGGCTCGGTAGCCTCTCCCCGGCCGCTCGACGGGCAGCTCGTGGGTGACGTGCTCGTGGATGCCGCCGGAGGGGTGGGAGGCGGTGCTCAGCCGCCTGCCGTGGGCAGGGCGATCGACGTCTCCGATCCCCCGGGCTCCGGTGCGTCGGCGGGTCGAGACGAGAGCGGGCGCTTGAACAGCAACTTCGAGATGTCGTCGAAGATCCGGTAGACGCAGGGGATCAGCACGAGGCACAGTACGGTGGAGAAAGTGAGTCCCCAGGCGATCGAGATCGCCATGGGTTTGAGAAAGCGATCGACACCGAAGAGCCCCAGGCCCATCGGCAACAGACCGAGAATGGTGGTGACCGAGGTCAGGATGATGGGCCGCAGTCGCATCGCCGAAGCCGTGACGATCGAGTCGATTTCACCGAGACCTTCGCCGCGTTTGCGATTGATGAAGTCGATCAAGATGAGAGAGTCGTTGACCACGATTCCTGCCAGAGCAATCGCTCCGATGATGGAGAACATTCCCAGAGGCTCACGGAGCACATAGAAGCCGAGGATCACGCCAATGAAGGCGAAGGGAAGCGCGAACATCACGATCAGGGGTTGGGCAAACGAGCGGAAGAGACCTCCCAGGATCACGTAGATCAGCACGACGCTGACCGTGAAGGCTCGGAACATCGCGTCCACCGATTCCTGGGTGTCTTCGTACTCGCCGCCCAGCTCGAGGATGTAGCCGGGATAGCGATCGGGAACGTCGGCGAACTGTTCCATCAACATTTCGTTGGCGCGGTTGGAGGTGGTCACTCCGGGGACGACGTCGGCGGTGACCGTGATCGTGCGATTCTGGAAGTAGTGCTCGATCTGGGCGACTCCCTGGGTTCGTTCCAGGTGGGCGACGTTGCTGAAGGGCACCATCCCGCGGGGTGTCGCGAACTGCATGTCGGCCAGATTCGCGAGGCTCGAGCGATGGGCTTCGTCATACTTGACCATCACCTCGATCTCTTCGTGGCCGTCGTAGACTCGCGTTGCCTCGAGTCCGTCGAAGGCGCCACGGATCTCGCGTGCGATGGTTTGCACGTCCAGACCGAGCGCCGCGATCCGGTCGAGGTCGAGGACCGGACGGACTTCGTCCTTGCCCGGTGGAAAGCTGTCGATGACGTCCTTGACACCGTCGAGAGTCCGAAGATAGGCCTTGATCTCCTCGGAGATCGATTTCAATGTGTCGAGGTTGTTGCCGATGACTCGGACGGCGACCGCCTTGCCGACCGGGGGGCCGGTCCGGGCGTCTTCGATGTTCAGCGACCGAACTCCCGTGATGTCCCGCAGCAGGGCGCGCAGCTCGTCTCTGACCTCGCCCCCCATACGCTCGCGTTCGGTGAGGTCGACCAGATCGAGCGTTACCTCTCCGACGTGCATCCCGGTGGTGCGATTGGCGGAGTTGCGTCCGAGGGAGCCGACCTCGGTGCGCACGCTCTCGGTTTCACCGGTGCGCTCACCGAGGACCATTGCGCGGCGCTCGATCTCCGTGAGGA
This sequence comes from uncultured Acidobacteriota bacterium, assembly GCA_963851415.1. Taxonomy (GTDB): domain Bacteria; phylum Acidobacteriota; class Thermoanaerobaculia; order Multivoradales; family Multivoraceae; genus CAWKPF01. Next base: position 2,203,857 of record CAWKPF010000003.1, on the reverse strand, counting down.
TGCGGGTGGTCTCTTCGATGGTAGCCCCCGGAGGCGCCTCGACCGCAACGGCAAACGCGTCCAGGTCGCGTCCTCCGAACAGGATGAAGTCCATTTTGTTGAAGGCGAGGTGAGCGCAGAGGACGGCCACCAGCAGGGCGACCGCGACGGCGGGGTAGCGAAACCGCAGGGAGAACTCGAGCAGTCGCGAGTACCTGCCGAGCAGGTTCTGGAGCCATGGGCGCGACTCCCCGATCCCTCTCGACTCGTCGCGCCGGTCGCGCCTGGCACCCCAGTCGGCGACGTGGGCGGGAAGAATGACGAAGGCCTCGAAGAGCGAGGCGACGAGTGCCAGGCTGACCACGACTGGGATGATGCCCATGAACTCGCCGAGGATGCCGCCCATCAGGAGAAGCGGCAGAAACGCGGCCACCGTAGTCATCACGGTGGCAGTCACCGGCTTGATGATCTGTTCGGTCCCCTTGATGGCGGCGTCGGTGATCGGCATGCCGGCTTCGTAGTGTCGGTAGATGTTCTCGCACACTACGATCGCATCGTCGACGATGAGGCCGATGACCAGAATGAGACTGAAGAGCACCAGCGTGTTCACCGAGTAGCCGTACCACTGGATCATGGTGAACGTGGCGAGGAAGGCCACAGGAATCCCGAAGGCCACCATCAGTGCCGCGCGCCGGCCGATGAAGATCGAGATCGAGAGAATCACCAGTGCCAGCCCGAGCAGCAGGTTGCTGTAGAGGCCGTTCAGTCGGTTACGGATCTCGATCGACGAGTCGTCGACGATACGTATGTACGTGCCGGCCGGCAGGCGCCCCTCGAACTCCTCGACCTTGGCCTTGATGTCGTCGATCAGCGTGAGCGTGTTGCTCGAGCGATCCTTGTTGATGATCAGGTTGACACTGGGCTGACCGTCGAGACGAGCCAGGGAGCGGCGTTCCTCGAAGGTGTCTCTCACCGTGGCGACGTCTCGGACATAGACGTAGCCGTTCTCGTCTTCACGAAGAATGGTGCCCCTGATCTGCTCGAGGTTCTGGAACTCGGCCTCGGTGCGCACAGCGAACTCGCCGCGCCCCATGCGGATGTTGCCTCCCTGCAGGTTGAGGTTGCGGCGCGCCAGTGCCTGTGAGACATCCGCGAGAGAAAGACCGTAGGAGTAGAGGCGGGTGGGGTCGGCCTCGACCCAGATCTCGCGCTCGCGGAGTCCGGTGGCGCGGATCTCAGCGACTCCGTCGAGTAGCTTGAGGGCGTCTTCGAGGTCGTCCGAGAACTCCTTGACCTCGTGCTCGGGTGCAGAACCGAGGATCGCGACAGTGGCAGTGAAGAAGGGCGGCTTCGCTTCGCGGACGAGTGGGGGCTCGGCATCTTCGGGGAAGCGCTGCACCTGGTCGATCTTGTTCTGGACCTCCGTCAACTTCTCGAAGTTCCGGTCGGAATCGACGTCGAACTGGATGAAGATCTGGGAGATACCCTCCGCGGAGGTCGACTCCATCGAGTCGATGTCGTCCAGCTTGGCGAGCTCCTCTTCCAGCGGAATCGTGACCAGCTGTTCGATTTCCTTGGGTGCCGCGCCCGGCATCACCGTCCTCACGATCACGGCCGCCATCGCGACGTCCGGGTACTGGTCCTTCGGCATCGTTCGATAGGCCTGCGCTCCCGCGATCACGATCAAGACCACGATCAGATTGACCAGCACGGGGTTGCCGACGGAGAAGCGCGGTAGGCTCATGACTGGGAAGACTCGCGGAGGTCCGGAGGTGAGCCGAGGGGCTCAGTCGAAGGTCGCGAGCGGCGGGGTCTCGTGGCGTCGCCGAACCGTGACCGGTGTGCCCTCTGTGACCGCTGCCTGGCCGAGAATGATGCAGTCGCCGGCGAGATCGAAGGAGGGAGCGACGACGGCGAGGGAGCCGGACTGACCGATGATCTCGATGTCGGTGCGGTGGGCAGTGTCGTTCTCGACGAGGTAGACATAGCTGCTGTGTCCGTCGCGCAGGATGGCGCTCTCGGGCAGCAGATAGACGCGCTCGTGCGAGCGCCGGATCACATCTGCGCGCCCCGCCATCCCGGGAAGGAGGCGCGCCTCGCCATCGTTCTCGATCTTCAGCTCGACCCGGAAGGTGCGCGTGCCCTGGCTTCCGGCCGGTGAGATCGCGGCGACGGATCCCTCGAAGGGGACACCTTCGTAGGCGTCGATTCCCACAGTCATCTCCTGCCCTGAGCGAATTCCGGTGACGTCGCGCTCGGCGGCCGAGAAGACGAACTTCACGGTATCGGTGGCCACGAGGTCGTAGAGCCGAGTGCCCGGAGTGACGTACTCCCCGGCGGAGACGTACCGCTTCGAGACCGTTCCCCGGATCGGACTGGCGATGCGCGTGTGGCTGAGCTCGACCCGCGCGATCTCGAGGTCGGCTCGCACCGCGGCGAGATTGCCTTCGGTGGTTTCCACCAGTCGCTGAGCATCGTCTCGGGCTCGCTCGGCGGCGACCTGGGTGTCGTACAGCCTGGATTGGCGCTCGAGATCGCGGCGCGCCCACCGCAGCTGGGTCTCCTCGCGCGCAGTCTCGGCCTCGAGCTTGGCCACCCGAGCCGATTGGGAGCGATCGTCGAGTTGGACGAGCAAGGCTCCTGGGGCCACCGAGTCGCCGATCTCGCGCTCGACGGCGGTGATCCGCCCGGCGATCTCGGCGCTCACCGAGACCTCCTCCTCGGCTTCGATCACCCCGGCCGCCGCGTAGCGCTCGTCGAAGGACTGAGTGCCGAGGACCAGCGTCTCGACCGGGATGGTCTCGGCATAGATCGCGTTGGCGTCGGAGTCGATCGCCGTGGCGTCGGCGCCTCCGCATCCCGAGAGGAGGGCAGCACCAGCGCCAGCGTGAGCCAGGAGCGAGAGGAGAGAGCGCATTCGAGGGGGAGCCTCTGCGGAGGGCGGCCAGAACTGGCCGAGTGGCCAGTTTACTAGAAAGGAGGTCATTGCACCCCCGAGGGGGGGGTGGATGGCCCGGGACCGTTCGGTCAGGGCGGAGGACCGCCCTTCGGGGCGGCATCGCTCCGTCGGGTGGCCGGGTCGTATCGAGTCGGCTGAACGAGCCGTCTTTCTCCCCTCCGACGCGACCGAGGGGTGTACCCTTGGATCCGTCGACGAACGAGGGACGAACGGGAGTGTGACCATGATCGCTGCGATCCAGCTGCTGGCGGTTCTGCTGCTTGCGCCAATGGGGATGGGACAGTCCCCCGAGGGGCGTCTCGAGACGCTCGCGGGAGAGGCCCTGCGCTATGTCCAGGTGTTGTTCGAACAGGATCCAGCGGCGCTCGATCCGTTTCACGATGCCGCGATGAAGGCAGCGATGTCTCCCGAGAAGGTCGAGCAGATCCTGGCCTCCATCGAGCCCCAGCTCGGCGCCCTGACGGGGATGGGGGAGCCCTGGCACGAGGGAACGATCTCGGGCTACGACCAGTTTCGGGTGCCACTCGATTTCGAGAAGGGCGAGGTGGATGCCCGGGTCGTGTTCGAGCCCGCGAACAAGGTGGCGGGACTACAGTTCCTGCCCCGACTCGAACCGCCCTCCGAGGACGTCCTGGAGGCCCCCGGGGAAGAGCGTGAGGTCGAGGTGGGCACACAAGAGGCGAGGCTCCCCGGGGTCTTGTTGGTGCCCGAAGGAGAGGGTCCCTTTCCCGGGGTCGTGCTGGTCCATGGCTCTGGCCCCAACGATCGCGACGAGACCATCGGACCCAACAAGCCCTTTCGTGACCTCGCCTGGGGATTGGCCGAGAAGGGGATCGCCTCCCTGCGTTACGACAAGCGAAGCCTCGCTCGACCCGACTCGCTGGTTTCGCTCGGCGACGACCTGACCGTCGAGGAGGAGGTCATCGTCGATGCTCGACGTGCTTTGAAGGTGCTCGGGGCGGCCCCGGAGGTCGATGCGTCGCGCACGTACCTGATCGGCCACTCCCTGGGCGGAGCGGTCCTTCCGCGGATTCCCGATGGCACGACGCCGGTTGCGGGACTCATCGTCATGGCGGGACCGACGTTGCCCTTCCCGGAGAAGATCGTCGAGCAGACGGAGTACGTGGCGAGTCTGGCGCCCGCGCTCGACGACGCCCAGGAGCAGCAGGTCGAGGCCGTCCGGCAGCAGATGAAGACCGTACGGGATGCGATCGAGGGCAAGATCGAAGCTCCGTCGGGGTACTTCATGGGAGCGCCGATCGGCTACTACGCCGACCTCGAGGCACACCCGCCGGAACAGACCGCTGCCCGAATCCAGCTGCCGATCCTGGTGCTACAGGGGGAGCGCGACTACCAGGTCACCATGGGCGACTTCGCTCTCTGGCAGGACGCCCTCGACGGCAAGGAGTTCGCCTGTCTGAAGAGCTATCCGGCCCTCGACCATCTCTTTCACGAGGGCAGTGGCCCGTCGACGCCAGCCGACTACCAGGCGAGACTTCCCGTGGCGAACATCGTGATCTCCGACATCGCGGCCTGGATCCTCGAAGGCCAGTGTGGCGCGTGACGCCGCCTTCGCTAGATCCCGGGCGCCACCGTGAGATTCAGCACGTCCTTGATCACACAGGCAGCCGTGGTGAGAGGGCCGCCCTGGCTGCTGCGGATGGCGAGAGTACCCATCGACTCGGTTTCGAAGATGCATCCCTTCTCGCCCGGCCCGAGCGAGAAGAGCGGATCGTCCGCTTCGAGGGACTCCGGTCTCACCGTCAGGCGCAGCGTAGCGTCCTGCGCGCGCTCACCGGTGGCAATCAGGCGAATGCGCCTCCCGCGGGAGCGGGCCTGGCTGAGCTGGGTCGTTCGGACGGCGCCGACCCCGATCGTCTCGACGTCGTCGAGGTGTAGGTCGGGCCGCCAGAGAATGCGAGCCAGGATCAGCAGCTTGTAGGTTGCGTCCCAGCCGTCGATGTCGAGACGGGAGTCGGCTTCGATCGTGCCCGCGCTGCGTGCCAGCTCGATCGATTCCTCCAGCGAAAGGCCTGCTTCGAGGTCCCGGAGCAGCTGATTCGACGTGTCGTTGAGGACGGCTCGGAAACGGCGCAGGCCGGCGCCGCGCAGACCCAGGGTACCGACTTCGAGCGTTGGCAGGGGTACCCCTACGGCGGCCGACACTCCGATTCGAGCCCCACGCCGTCGGGCGATCCGAGACAGCTCCTCGAAGTGGGCGACCAGCGGCCCCTTGCTGGCGAAGACGACCGACATCCCGCGCTCGAGGGCGCGGCGGGCGGCATCGAAACCGGGCTCGCCAGAGTCCGCGTCGGTGGTGCTGCAGTCGACGAGAATTCCTGGAGCGGCCCGTGCCAGGGCTTCGTCGAGCTCGATGCATTGTGCTCCCGCGACGCCGGTCACACTGCCGCCCCGGAGCTTGGCGTCGAGCAGGCGTGATCCTTCGAGGGGTCCGAGCACGACTCCGCCCCGGCTGTCGAACACCGAGTGGAGGGCGAGTCGAGCCCCTTCGGCGGCGAAGCCGTCGTACTCGCCCAGCAGCTTCAGGATGGCCTGACCGACGTGGCCGAAGCCGAGGAGAACGATGGGCACGGAGCTCAAGGTCGAGGGTTCTCCCCGCCTGCGATCCGGGACAAGACCATCCGAGCACGGTCGAGGGTCTCTCGATAGCGACGACGGCTGTCGTCGTTGCGGAACCGATCTCGGCTCTCGACCCGTTGCCAGAGGGCGTCGATCGTCTCGAGGAGAAAGCGGGCGTCGGCGGGCGAGCGGTACGGCTCACCGTCGTGAGTCACCCACACGGGGCTGGTGTGGGCGAAGGGAAAGTCGTCGCCGACCAGCGGATGAGGTGGGCCTACCGCTCGGGCGGCGACCCAGCCCCCAGCGGGAAGGTCGAGGGTGCCGGCGAAACTCCAGCGTCGGGGGGCTCCGGGGGCTTCGAATCGCTGGACCACCCGGCCATTGACCACGATCTCGACCGAGTCGAGGGGGAAGAGACTGGCCACCTCCAGCTCGAAGGGGAGCTCGCGCGAGTCGGCCGCAGTCCGATCGATCGTGCTGCCCGGACGCTCCCCGGCCACGGTGAGCTCGAGTAGCGGGCCGCTGGTGGCGAACGTCCTGCTCTCGCGGATCGCCTCGAGCCACCCTGGGTAGGAGAGCCCGTCCGGAAGGTACGCGTAGGTGCGTGCGGTTCCCGGGGAGGGGTCTCGATATGCGTCGGAGAAGTTGTCCGTTCCCCCGGTGGCAGCGAGGGGGAAGCCGCAGTTGAGAAATCGGTAGTACATCGCCACGCTGGGCCACTCCTGAGAGGCGATCGAGATGACGTCGTAGAACTCGCCGGCTCCGAGGGCGACGTGCACTGCGATATCGGCGGCCGCTGCCTCCTGCGGCGTCGAGGTCGGGCCGTTGTAGGGGTGGACGTACCCGCCGATGCCGCCTTGCCGCCGGACGGCCTCGAGGTGGTCGAGCTTGAGCACGTCCTCGGCGAACGGTGTGCCGGAGGCTCCGCCGATGAGTGGCATCACGAAGCGCTCCAGCCCGAGCAGTGCGACGTGGCCGAAGGAGCCCCTGAACTCCTGGGAATAGTAGAGGATGTATTGCTCGTCGGAGCCGGGGAAGGGCTCGCCGGTGAGGTCGGCCCAGCGACCCATGAGCTTGGTGCCGTCCATGTGGATCAGGGCGTTGGTGACGTGCAGGTCGTCGGCCCGGCTGAAGCGAAAGAACTCCTCCTGGGTCAGCCCCTGGCGGCCCTCGTGGAGGTCGTGGCTGTGGGTGTCGCCCGAGTACCAGCCACGGGCCGGCATGTCGATGAGACGCTCGAGCTCGAGGGTGACCTGGGCCGTGGTCTCCGCCACGATTTCTGTCGTGACTTCTGCGGGAAGGTACTCGAAGCCTCTCATCGCCAGGACTCGGGTCGGTCCCTCGGGCAGCTCCAGCTCGAAGTCGCTCTCGACGTGAGAGTAGTGGGTGTCATGGATCCAGAAGCGACGCAGGAATCCGTCATTTTCCGTGTAGGCACGGCCGTCGGAAGCGACCACGACGAGTCGGGCGGGGAGTGGTTGCGAGCCCCGGCCACGGACGTGTCCGTTCAGCCGACCGACGGGGCTCCGGGGGATACGAGTGCGTATCGGTGTGGCTCGCCAATCCCTTCGGACGCCCCCCGCTGTCGAAAGCCGATAGAGCCGTGCGGGGCCTTCGTGGTTGGAAACGAAGACGATTTCGGTGCCATCGGGAGACGGGGCCGGAGCGAACTCGTCGTGCGGCTCTTCGGTAAGGAGAATTCGCTGGCCGCCTCGAAGGGAGACGAGGGCGATGTCGCTGGAGCCGGTGTCGTCGGTGGAATAGAGCAGCGCCGAGCCGTCCGCGGACCAGCGGGGAGCCGTCCGGTAGCTCGTTTCCTCGTCGATCAGAAGGCGAGGCTCGGCGTCCGGGTCGAGAAGCGGCCGTGTCCACACCACTCCCGATCCCACCTTTCCTTCCAGCCGCCCCACCCAGGCCAGCGTGCTGCCGTCTGGTGAGACCGCGGGAAAGAACTGGTGGCCGGGCTGGGCGACGAACGGGTGTGGCTCTGCGATCGGGTGCGCGGTTCCGTCCGTGCGCTGCTCGACGGCGAGTCGGTAGATCCCGAGGTCGCCTCCGGAACGGCGCGTGAAGAAGAGCGCCGTTCCATCGGGGCTCCAATCGGGCTGCAGGTCGAGCGCGGCGTCGTCGGTCAGTCGAAGCGCCCGGGCACCCGGCGGGAGGCCGTCCGCCGGGATCCAGGCCAGGTCGTGGCGGCCCTCGGACTCCACGACCACGGCGAGGGAGCGACCGTCGGGACTCCAGTCGGGCTCGAAGTGGTAGTCCGGCCCGGCAGTGAGTGCGATTGCTTCGCCGCCCTGCGCCGGAATCTTCCAGATGTCCCCCCGCATGGAGAAGGCGATCCACTGGCCATCCGGGCTCCAGTCGGGATCCATCGGTCCGGTGGTGGTCGCCGGGAGGAGATGAAACTCGACCCGGGTCTGGGCGGCCGTCATCTCTGCGCTGGCGGCAGCCAGGCCGAGGAGGAGCGTAACGGCGTCCCGTCGCAACAGGGCTCGCAGGCGGCGACTGCCATCCTCGGCGATCTCCCTCACGATCCTGCTGGCCATGTCCGGATCCTCGATTTCCTGGTTGGTGGCGCGAAAGGTCGCCGAGCCTCGGCGATGGCGAGTGGCCCCAGGATAGTGCAGAGGTGAGCTGGAACGCAGGGCCGAGTCGCCGTAGGCTCGGTATCGATGTCGGGACCGACGAAACGGATCGTGATGTGCCTCGATGGCACGTGGAACAACCCCTACCGGCGCAAGACGCGCGATGACGGGCGCCTGGTCTACCGTCCCTCGAATCCGCTCAAGGTCTGCCGAGCGGTCACGCCCTGGGACGGGGCCTGCCAGCAGATCAGCTACTACGGCATCGGGGTCGGGGCGCAAGGTGTCTATCCCGGCATCGCGAACCGAGTCCTGCGTCTGGTCGACAGCCGGCTCGGCGGTGGTTGGGGCGCCGGGTTCGAGCGCAATATCGAGGACGCGTTGACCTTCCTGGTGAACAACTACCAGGAAGGCGACTCCGTGCTGCTCTTCGGCTACAGCCGAGGGGCTGCACAGGCTCGTGGCCTCGCCCGTTTCCTCGACTGGCTGGGAGGAATCACCTCGAAGCGCGACGCCTATTGGCTTCCCTTCCTCTTCCGCCGCTACGTCGTTTCCGGTGGTACCGCCGATCGCGAGTCGACTCTGCATCAGATCGTGAACGGTTTGCAGGCGCCGCTGCAGCGGGTCGCGATCGACTTCCTCGGCGTGTGGGACACGGTGATGGCGCTGGGGTCACGGTTTCGGGCCTCGCGAGGCACCTCGGTCGAGGGTCGCTCCTTCCATGTCGGAGAGCGTCCGCCGCAGTGTGTTCGCCATGCCCGTCAGGCGTTGGCGGTCGACGAGCGTCGCTATGACTTCCGGCCGGAGATCTGGCGTGACCACCATCCGAGACAGTCGCTCGAGCAGCGCTGGTTCGCCGGCTGCCACGGGAACGTCGGCGGCGGTCTCCTTTCGGACGGATTGGCCAATCTCTCCTTCCGCTGGATGCTGGGCGAGGCGGAGCGCACGGGGCTGAGGGTCGATGAGGAGTACATCGGGTACTTCCGCCCGTACCCGCAGGGGCGGCTCTACCCGTCGCGGACGGTCGCGTATCGGGCGCTCGAGGCGGCTCGATTTCGGGTCGGGAAGGGGGTGCGATCGCTCGTCGGGCATCCGGAGAGGGCGAACCTCGTGCTCGACAAGGCGGTGATCCAGCGCCTCGACGCCGACCCGGCCAGCCACGACGAGCTCGATCTCTATCGCCCAGAGAACGTTCTCGAGCACCTGGCGGAGCAGGAGGACCTCGGTCGCTACCTCGAGGGCCTCGGACTCGCACGTGAGGATCGGGAGCTGCCCGCAGCGGTCCTCGGGGAGATCGAAGAGCGGCGTCGCGAGAAGCGCTCCGGCAAACCCACTCCTCGTTGAAGGCGAGTCGGCCTGTCGGTGAGAGCGGGCTCCCCGGCGCGTCCGCCGAGGATGGCGAATTTCGGTCGATTGACCTGCGTCAAGGACGGGAGCGCTGCGACCGCATAGGGTTCGAGAGGTCGAGGCTCGGTGTCGAGCCCGACCGGATCGGAGTCGTTGCTGATGAGCTCGAAGCGCTGGGTCAAACGCGGAGCGGTCGCGGGTTTTCTGTTCTTCTTCGTCAAGGGGCTGGCCTGGCTTGCCCTTCTGATCGCTGCGGCGATGCGCTTGTCCTGAGGAGAAGACAAGATGACGGACGCGGTGAGTTCGCAGACCGCTACCAGTCTGATGGCACGGTTGAGAGAGTCCACCCGAGAGCACCATCGACGCGCCGAGCAACGAGAGCTGCAGCGCGAGTTGCTCGCCGGCGAGCTGCCACGCGAGACCTTCGCCGCCTATCTCGGAGAGCTGCTGTGTGTCCACCGTGGCCTGGAGCGAAGGCTCGCGGCGCGCAGCGCTGGCGACCGCAGGATCGCCTCGGTGTTCCGACAGCACCACGTGCGAGAATCGGACCTCGTCGCAGACCTCGAGTTCTACGGCCTCGAGCCCGGCACGCCCACCGAGTCGGCTCGGCGACTCCTGGTGGATTTCGACCACTGGGAGAACGAGTGCCCGGCGGCCCTTCTGGGTGTGCTGTACGTTCTCGAGGGAAGCATGAACGGGAATCGGTTCATCGCACGAGTGCTCCGGCAGAAGTGGGGGCTCGATTCGGGCCCCGGCCTGCGGTACCTCGATCCCTACGGCGACGAACAGCCCGAGAGGTGGGCCGAGTTCCGTGCCGTGATGGACGCACAGGACTTCTCGCCGATGGAGGAGGGGGCCGTGCTCCGCGCAGCGCAGCGCACCTTCGATGCGGTCGCGGCCATTGCCGACACCCTGGTCGAGTAGCCGGGCACGAAGGCCAGCCTGAACTGGATCCTGAAGTGGATCCTCGAGAGGCTCCTCAGAACCCGATCGCGACGGCGACGACCAGGGCAATCGCTCCCAGGATCATCAGCACCACGTACCTGGGCAGCACCCAGCGAATCCACTGCTCGTATTGCAGCCCTCCCGCGGCGAGAATCGCGAGCAGCGAACCGTTGGTGGGCACGATCAGATCCGAGAAGCCACCGCCGACCTGGTAGGCGAGCACGGCCGTCTGCCGAGACAGACCGAGCAGGTCCGCCAGCGGTACCAGGATCGGCATGGTGAGCACGGCGTGACCGCTGACGCTGGGCACCGGAAAGTGGATCAGCGCATGAGCGCCGGCCATGCCCAGGGCGGCGAGGGTGGTAGGGAGTCGGGCGATCGGATCGAACAGGGCCTGGACGATGGTGTCGACGATCGCGCCGTCGCGCAGGACGACGAAGATGGCTCGGGCGCAGCCGACCAGAATGGCGGCATAGGCCATCTCCCGGAATCCGTCGCCATAGGCGCGGGCCGTGCCGTTGATGCCCAGTCCGCCGACCAGGCCCACCACGACAGCCATGATGAAGAACAGGCCGGACATCTGATTGAAGTCCCAGCCCAGTCCGAGCAGCCCGTAGACCAGGTAGGCGAAGGTCAGGAAGACGAGAGCGAGTATCGCGATGTGGCGAGGGTGGAGCTCGGATTCGCCCGCGACCGCGTCGGGGTCGGGCTCGATCCGTGTCCGTGCCGCCCAGCGTGTGGTCGAGCCGATCCAGTAGACCAGCGCGACTCCCAGGAGGACGGTGCGGAACACACCGCCCGAGAGCAGAGGGAGCTCGGCGACACCCTGGGCGATGCCGACCTGGAATGGATTCATCGGGCTCATCGCCGAGCCGACCATGGCGGGGCCGACACTCACCAGCGCAGCGGTCAGGGGCTGAAAGCCGAGGCGCCGCATGAGCAGGAGGAGCACCGGCATGATCGCGATGATCTCTTCCTGCGCGTTCTCCAGGACGCCGCCAGCAGCGAACACCAGAGACACGATCGGGATCATCACCAGCTCCGAGTTACCCAGGCGGTGGGCCAGCCAGGAGACCCCACCGCGCAGAGCGCCGGTGGCATCGACTACGGTGAACGCTCCGCCGACCAGGAAGATCAGGAAGACCACCTCGGCCGCCTCGATCATGCCCCTCGGCAGGGCAACGAAGGTGTCGAAGAAACCGACCGGGCTGGGCTCCACCTCGTGGTAGGTGCCCGCAACCACGATCTCTCGGCCGTCGACCAGCTCCCGATCGAAGGTGCCGGCGGGGAGCAGGTGGGTGCCGATGGCTGCGAGCACTACACAAACGACCAGGAGAACCAGAGGATTGGGGAAATGCAGTCGGTGCAGCAAGGACGGCTCCTGTGCGGTCGCGGAGATCGGCGCGAGACCGAGACGGCGGCGTGGACGGGCGCGCCGAGTCTAGACCACTCCGCGAAGCACCGTCAGTCGTCGCACCCTCAGTCGTCGCACTCAGTCGTCGCGCAGTGCCTTCACCGGGTCGAGCCGGGCGGCGCGCCGTGCGGGCGCCCAGCAAGCGAAGGCGCCCGTTGCAGCGAGGACCAGAGCGACCCCAACCAGCACCCCCGGGTCGAAGGGCGAGGTCGCGAAGAGCAGGCTTCGCAGAAAGCGGGCCAGGGCGAGCGCGCCGAGGGCTCCCAGCGTCAACCCGGCGGCCACGAGCGACAGTCCGCCGCGGACGACCAGGCGGGTCAGATCCTGCGGACGCGCCCCGAGAGCGATTCGCACTCCCAGCTCGTGCCGACGGCGCGACACGGCATACGAGATGAGTCCGAAGACGCCGATGGTGGCCAGGGTGAGGGCTCCGATCGAGAACACAGCCAGCGTGCTGACGTTGAGCCGGGAGCTGGCCAGCGCTTCGCTGCGGTTCTCGTCCAGGGTTCCGATCTCTCGCGGCGCCAGTAGAGGGTCGAGCTCCAGGATCGCTGAGCGCAACGCTGGCGCGAGTGCCCGCGAGGGCTCCTCGGTGCGCAGCATCACGGTCATGCTCGGCCAACGGATCACCGACTGAGGCAGGTAGATCGTGGGCGGAGGCTCCGCCTCGAGCGCCAGGTCTCGGACTTCGGTGGCCACGCCGATGACCTCGAAGAGGGGGCCACCGACTCGGTTCCAGCGCACCATCTGGCCGAGCGGGTCCTTTCCGGGCCACAGTCGCTCCGCGAGTTGTTCGCTGACGATCGCTTGCAGGGGCTCATCGTCTCGATCGCGAAAGGTGTCGCCGCGCAGCAACGGGATCTGCAGGGTCTTGAAGTAGCCCGAGGTGATGCCGCGCCATCGCACCCAGACGAACTCGTCGTCCTCGACGGCGTCTTCTCGCGCGACGGTGTTGGTGGGGTTGGGCCCGCGAAAGGGGCTCACCATTCCTGCCCCCACGGACTGGACGCCCGGCAGAGCGGCGAGTCGTTCTTCCAGTCCGCGGTAGAACGCGCCGACGGCGTCGGATTGTTCAGGGTAGCGCTCGATCGGAAGAACGATCTCCGCCCTCACCACGCCGTCGGTCTCGAAGCCTGGATCGACTGCCGACAGCTCCCAGAAGCTGCGCGCGAGAAGCCCGGCACCGACGGCGAGGATCGTGGCCAGCGCCAACTCGCCGATCACCAGACCGGTGCGCAAGGCGTTGCCGCGCCGCTCGCCGCCGCCCTGGCGGCCGGTGCGACCGGTGTCGGCCAGCGATCCCGCGGTGGCGTGCAAGGCCGGTGCAAGACCGAAGACCAGGCTGGTTGCCAGCGCGATCGCGATCGTGAACAACAGGACGCCGCCGTCGATGGCCATCTCGTCCATACGTGGGAAGGGCCGCTGTTCGAGTCGGCGTAGCGCTGGAATGGTAATCACCGCGATGAGCAGTCCGGCGCCTGCACCCGCCGCGCCGAGCACCAGTGACTCGGTGAGCAACTGGCGCACAAGGCGGGCCCGCCCGGCCCCCAGTGCCATGCGCAGGCCGATCTCGCTGCCGCGATGACTGGCACGGGCCAGCAAGAGGTTCGACACATTGGCGCAGGCCAGCAGTAGGAGAAGACCGACTGCGCCGAGCAGGACCAGGTTGGCCCGTTCGACGGTCGGTCCGATCAACCACTCCGGGAAGGGAACCAGCAGCGCCCCCCAGCCGTCATTGGTCTCCGGATACTGCTCACTGAGTCGCTGGGCGATGGTGTTCAGCTCGGCGTTGGCCTCTTCCAGGGTGACGTCCGGGGCGAGGCGAGCGAAGGCTTCGATTCGATGGTCGCCACGTGGATAGGCGGGGTCGAGTACGTAGGGGAACCAGAGGTCCGGATCGTCGAGAAAGCGAAAGTCTTCAGGCAGCACTCCGATCACGGTCCATCGTTCCCCGTCCAGATCGAGGGGCTTGCCGATGATCTCGGAGTCGCCGCCGAAGCGCCCCCGCCACGCCGCATGGCTGAGCAGAACGACCCGCGGCGTGCTGCCGGGAACGGCTTCCTCGGGTCCGAACGAGCGGCCGAGGATCGGCTCCACCCCGAGCATCTCGAAGAAGGAGTGGGTCACGGACTGGCCCCGGAGAAGCTCCGGACCGGCGGCGGTCCGAAGCGAAGGCTGGGGTGGGGGAAAGGCGAGGGCTGCCACCTCGAGGAGGGTGGTGTTGGCCTCTCGGAAATCGAGGATGTTGGGGTCGGAGGTGGAGAATCGCTCGCCACCGGGGGTGATCTCCCAGAAACGGACGAGGCGATCGGGCTCCTCGAAGGGCAGAGGCCGGAGCAGCACCGCGTCGACCAGGCTGAAGATCACCGCGCAGGCGCCGATTCCGAAGGCGAGGCTGGCAATGGCGGTCGTGGTGAACAGGGGGAGCGACCCAGCGCCCGCGTCGCCTCCCTGAGATCCCTACCGAAGTCGCCCACGAGGTGCAGCGGACGTACGTCCCGGCACTCTTCCATCGTGGCCTGGTAGCCGCCAAAGGCCAGGCGTGCCTGCCGCTGAGCCTCCTGCGGATTCAGACCTTTCTCGACGAGCTTCTGGGCCTCCATCTCGAGATGGAATCGCAGCTCGTCGTCGAGGTCCTGGTCGCCGATCCAGTGTCGGATGACGGGAAGCCTGGAGAGCCAAGTCATGACGGGTCCTCAAGCGTGACGGAGCACGCGGCTGATGGCGGAGGAGAGGCGCTCCCAGTTCTCGGTCTCAGACTCCAGTTGGCGCCGACCGGAGCGCGTGAGCCGATAGAACCGGGCGCGCCGGTTGTTTTCGGAGAGTCCCCATTCCGAGGTGATCCAACCGCGGCGCTGCAAACGATGGAGCGAGGGATAGAGGGATCCCTGGTTGACCAGGATCTCGTTGCCCGAAACCTGCTGGATGCGCTGCGAGATTCCCCAGCCGTGCATGGCACCCACCACCAGAGTACGCAGGATCAACAGGTCCAGGGTGCCCTGAAGGATGTCCGGTCTGGAGTCGTCCTTTCGCCTCTTCATCTCGGCTCTCCCCTCGACGTTCTACAAGAAGGGTAGCTCTTCTTCTTGTAGAACGTCAAGGGGAAAGCAAGGTTGCAGTGCTCGGAAAGCCCACCAGCCGCTCGCGGTATGCTGTCTCCATTCTCGAACGATCGATTGCGGAGATTCCAGGCCATGAACAATCCACTGACGAGGCTCCTCCGCTGGACGACGTTCCCGCTGATCCTGGTCATTCAGGCCGTACCGGCGATGGGTCAGGCCCCCGCTGCCGAAGCCCGTGAAGGCGAGCGATTGCACGCACTCTTCCAGGAGGAGTGGGACTGGACCTTGAGGGACAATCCCGTGATGGCGACGTTCGTCGGCTCGCCGCTCTACGCGGAGGAGATGCCGGATCTCTCGCAGCAGGCGAACGAGCGCAGGCGACAGCATGTGCGAGAGCTGCTCGAACGACTGAAGACCTTCGACGTCGAAGCGCTCTCGGCCGAAGACCGGCTGAACTACTCCCTGTTTCGCCGGCAGGTCGAGATGGCGGTCGAGGGAGAGCGCTTCCCGGGCGAGCTGATGCCGCTCGACCAGATGGGCGGCGTTCCGACCATGTTGCCCCAGCTGGCAGTGATGTCTCCCAGGTTCACGACCGCTCAGGTCGAAGCGCTTCTGGCGCGCCTCGACAAGACTCCGGTGCTGTTCCAGCAGGTGCAGGCGCTGCTCGAAGAGGGAGCCTCTAGAGGCATCACTCCACCGAAGGTCACGCTGCCCGGCGTCGGCGATCAGTTGGCCATGCTCGCCAGTGGTGATGCCGAAGAGCACCCGATCTTCCGCAACGGCTTCATGCAGCTGCCGCCGTCGATCGCACCCGAAGATGCCGAGCGGCTCCGTGAGGTCGCGAAGGCAACGCTCGATCAGCGCGTGATCCCGGCGTATCGGGAGCTGCACCGGTTCTGGGTCGACACCTACTATTCCCAGACCCGCGAGACCATCGCGCTGGCGGACCTTCCAGATGGCGAGGACTGGTACGCCTACAACGTGAAGCAGCAGACCACCACCGATCTGACGCCGGAGGAGATTCATCAGATCGGTCTCGAGGAAGTGGCGCGCATTCGTGCCCAGATGGAGGAGGTCAAGAGGGAAGCGGCATTCGACGGTACGCTCGACGAATTCTTCGAGTTCCTGCGGACCGATCCCCAGTTCTTTCACAGCGTCGAGGAGGAGCTCCTGATCGGCTATCGCGACATCGCCAAGCGAGTCGACGCGAAGCTGCTCCTGCTCTTCGGCAAGCTGCCCCGGTTGCCCTACGGAGTCGAACCGGTACCGGCCTATTCGGAGAAGACCAGCACGACTGCGTACTACAACCCGGGCTCGGTGGAGAATGGGCTCGCCGGAACCTTCTTCGCCAACACCTACGACCTGCGGTCGCGACCCAAGTGGGAGATGGAGGCCCTGACCGTCCATGAAGCAGTGCCGGGTCACCACCTGCAGATCGCGCTGGCCTCGGAGCTCGAGGGACTGCCGATGTTCCGGCGATACTCCGCGATGGGGGGCTCGACGGCCTTCGTCGAAGGGTGGGGGCTCTACTCGGAGTCGCTCGGGCCGGCGCTCGGTCTCTACACCGATCCCTACTCGAAGTTCGGCCAGCTGACCTACGAGATGTGGCGGGCGATCCGGCTGGTCGTCGACACCGGCATGCACGCGAAAGGGTGGAGTCGTCGCCAGGCCATCGACTTCTTCAAGGCCAATGCCGGCAAGGCCGAGCACGATATCGAAGTCGAAGTCGATCGCTACATCGTGATGCCCGGGCAGGCGCTCGCCTACAAGATCGGTGAGCTCGAGATCAAGAGGCTCCGTGCGTACGCCGAAGCGGAGCTGGGCGAGGCCTTCGATGTCCGTGCCTTTCACGACCACCTGCTCTCCGCGGGAGCGCTGCCGCTGGACGTCCTCGCCGAGCGCATGGAGCGGTGGGTAGCCGAGCAGCTGACTTCCGCGGGCGGAGTGTAGGGCCCCGAATCGGGCTCCCATCCATCGGTGCGCCGCTCAGGAGCGCCAGGGCAGGAACGCGGCGTCCGGCAATCTGTCGAGGACCTGTCTCGACAGGCCCATCTCGCGTTCCTCGAGAATCCGCTCTGCGTCCTTCCGCTCGAGGGTCACCCGACTGCTGCCGAAGCTCGATACGCTGTAGCGCGTGTCTCCGAGGACACCGGTGATGGAATCTGGAGAGTGGCGGCGGAAACAGAGGCGGTCATTGAACACGCTGGTTGCCCGGGAGGCTTCGTAGCGGTCCAGATAGAAGTCGTAGTCGACCGGGTCCTGGAGTAGGCGGCATGGCATCGCGTCGCCCCGAAAGCCAGGAAAGGTGATCAGGAATCCCCTGTCGCTGTGCTCCACACGGACAGGGTAGAGCTCGACATCGCTGTGCCAGGTCTCTCCTGTGCCCAGCAACAGCGGGCGATAGCTGAGAATGGACGAGTCGACGAGCCAGTCCTGGTCGTCGATCCGAGCTACCACGCTTCCATGGTTGGGGATGTCGGCATCCATCATCGAGCCGGAGACTCGTCGTGCCTCGAACCCGCAGTGCCTCACCAGAGCGAAGAGGGCGTTGCTCGAGGGCCAGCAGGTTCCTCCTGTGCCGTAGGCGAGCCAGTGCTCGAAGAAGTCCTCGGCGCAGGCCCCGGGCAGGATCTCGTCGCCGTGCTCGAGTGCGAGGAGCTTTCTCGAATTGTCGAAGGGCACATTCTCGCACCAGACGCGGTAGAGGGTCTCGAGTCCATCGAGGTCGACGCTGATCTCGGGCGAGCCCAGCCGTTCGAGGACCCGGCGTGCGGTCGCATCGGAGAGGGCGTCCTCCATCAGGGGGTGCTCGGGGCCGTCTCCGTCGCGTGCTCCCCGTCGCGCTCGATCAGGCGCAGGAGCTCATCGGGGAACCGGCCCAGGGAAACGTCGTTCTCGGCGACGTAGGTGAACAGCCAGTCATCGCCCCACCACAGGGCGATCGAGGTCGAAGGCTTCCCGAAGCGAAGAGTGAGTACGTGGCCGATGAGTGTCCGGGTCACCATCCCGTACTCTCCGTCGCTGATCGACTGGCCGGCCCGCGAGAAGTATGCGTCGCGCTCTTCGGCGGTGGCGCGTGTGGCCCAGACCTCGATCGTCCCGTCCCCTCCTCGATAGGTCGCGTGGAGCATCGTGTTGCCGTCGAAATCGATGAGCTCGGGACCGGGTCCGGTGGTCACGTCCTGTCGGGACCGTTCCTCCACGTCGACGGGCAGAAGGTCTTCGACTGCGGCGTCCGCTGGAGGACCCTGCCAGTGCTCGAACCACTGCTGACGATCGATCATCGAGCGTGCCTGATTGAACACACCGGGAGCGATCGTGATCACCAGGGTGACGAGGGCAAGCATCGCGACCGCACATCCTGCGCACGCGAGTCCGCACCCCTTGGCCCACTGGTTCGCCATGCGATCCTTCGTCGGCCTCAGCCGGTTCCGCCCGATGTGGCTAGAGGAATGACGTAGAAGAGAATCGCGAAGAAGTGGCAGGCACTGCCGGCCAGGACGAACGCGTGCCAGATGGCATGGTTGTAGGGCAGCGAGTGCCAGAGGTAGAACAGGATCCCGCCGGTGTAGCAGAGGCCGCCGAGAACGAGAAGCACGAGCCCGCCCGGCTCGACGCTGCGCAGCATCGGACCGGTCGCCACCACGACGGCCCAGCCCATGGCGACGTAGATGGCGAGCGCCAGTCGGCGGTACTTCAGCCCATTCGCGGCGCGCAGGATGACGCCGGCGATCGCGGCGCCCCAGATCACTCCGAGGAGCGACCAGCCCCAGGGGCCGCGCAGATTGACCAGGGCGAACGGCGTGTAGGTGCCCGCGATCAAGAGGTAGATCGCCGAGTGATCGATGGCGCGCAGGACAGACTTGGCCCGTTCGCCGGGCACTGCATGGTAGAGCGTCGATGCGGTGTAGAGCAGCACGAGGGTGGCGCCGAAGATCGTGCAACCCACGATGTGCCAGACGTCTCCGTGCGCGGCGGAGAAAGCGGCGAGTACCGCGAGACCCACAATTGCGAGCACGACGCCGGCTCCATGCGTGAGGGAGTTCGCCATCTCCTCGGCGGGGCTGTACTGCTGAACCGTCGGGCTCACCAAATCGACTCCTGGCAGAGGTGCTCGAACAGGCCCATCATATGGCCTCCTACGGACCTCGGCAGTGTCGGGTTCCACGCTCCGCCCTCGCGTATGATGGCGCGACCTTCCAGGGGAGTGGATTCGGCCGACCGCAGCGAGGACGAGATGAGCAGTACGGGACCATCGATGCCGGAGCTCAGACGCTCGTTGCGCTTACGCGACCTGGTGGCGATCGGCATCAACGGCGTGATCGGAACGGGAATCTTCTTCCTTCCCGGCTATGCCGCGGAAGCGCTCGGGCCGGCGGCCCTCTGGACGTTCTTGATCTCTGCGGCGCTCTGTTCGTTGCTGGTGGTCTGCTTTGCCGAGGTGGGGAGCCGTTTCGAAGGGACTGGGGGACCCGTGCTCTACAGCCAGGCCGCCTTCGGTGAGTGGGTCGGCTTCGGTGTGGGGTGGCTGAGCTGGGTCGTGCGCGTCACGGCGTGGGGTGCGCTGTCGAACGCGCTGGTGGACGCTCTCGGAGTGCTGATTCCCCTGGCGCTCGACTATCGGTCACTCATCCTGGTCGCGTTGTTCTCCCTCCTGGCGGCGATCAACATCGCCGGCGTCGAGCAGGCGGCGCTGATGACCAATGTCTTCACCGTCGCGAAGCTGCTCCCGATCCTCGCGTTCGTCGGCATCGGGCTGTTTCACCTCGACCTGTCGCTCTTCCAGCCCTTCGCTCCTCACGGCTACTCGGCAATCGGCTCGTCGACGCTGGTGATTCTCTATGCCTTCGTCGGCTTCGAAGTCCTCACCGTGCCGGCGGGCGAGGCGGTCGATCCCACATCGAGTGTGCCGCGGGCTCTTCTGTTGACGATGGGCGTGGTGACGGTGCTCTACCTGCTGATCTGGGTGGTGTGTGCGGGGACCCTGCCGACCCTTTCGGGCTCGGCCAATCCGGTGGCAGAAGCTGCAGCGACCTTCCTGGGACCGGTGGGCACCACTCTCGTCAGCCTCGGTATCCTGCTCTCGGTGGTCGGAATCAACTCGGGGTCGGCTCTGGTCACCCCGCGAGTCCTGTATGCGCTGGCCCGCGCCGGCTCGGTGCCGCGCATCCTCGGTTGGACGCACAGCAATCGCCACACCCCGGTCGTGGCGATTCTGGTGAGCGCCGTGGTCACGCTGATCGTGGCACTGAGCGGTAGCTTCGTCGAGCTGGCGGTGCTGTCGGTGGTGGCTCGCTTCGGCCAGTACATCCCCACCGTGATCGCGCTGCCGTGGTTGCGCCGTATGTGGCCGGACCGGCCGCCGAGGTACCGGGCTCGGTTCGGACCGGTTCTCGCGCTGCTGGCTCTGGTGCTGTGTCTCTGGCTCCTGGCCCAGGCGGAGCCCCGACAGCTGGGCTGGGGTGTGTTGGCGCTGGCGGCAGGATACGTCCTGCACATACCGATGCGATTGGGACGGGACCCGAGCGCCTCCCGATCGAGCCGGACGGGGTAGGCCCCGAGCAGGGGCCTCCTGCGCAGGGCTTTCTGAGCGAATCCTCCATCGATTCGGAAACGTTTCCGGGGCTCGAGACGTATTCATGTTCGAGGGATGCATCGCGGAGCGGCCCTCCATGGATCATCGAAGTCCGACCTTGGAAGAGAGAGCGCCATGACATTCTTGAAGAAGCTTTTCGGGCGGAAGGAACCCGTGCAGCGGGTCCGGATCTGCGTCGAGTGTGGGATGCCGATCGGAGAGCATCGGGACTGGTGCTCGATTCTCCGTCTTCGGGACGAGCACGAGGGGTCCCAGCCAGAGCAGTCGTGACCGGAGCGGGCCGTCTCCGGCGTTGCGTGGTGCGGCTGTTCGAGCCGCTAGGATAGCGGGCATGCTGGTCCAGGAAGCTCGGCATGCTTGGAGGCGATTGTGGCGGCGTCCGGGAGCGTCCGGGCTGGTGGCTTTGACGATGGCGCTGGGGATCGGTGTGACCACGGTCCTCTTCAGTCTCATTCAGGGAGTTCTGCTGAGTCCGCTGCCCTGGCCGGAGTCCGATCGCCTGGTTCGCCTGGCGGAAACTCGCCAGGGAGCGACCCGCCAGTGGCCCTGGACCCTGACCAACGCCACCTATCTCGCCTGGAAGGACGCGGCTTCGACGCTCGACGGACTGGCTGCCTGGCAGCGCGACGAGGTGACGCTGTCGGCGCAGGGAGAGGCGCAGAGAGTGCGCATCGCCGCCGTCACGGCGAGCCTCTTTCCGTTGCTGCGCTCCAGCCCGGCGCACGGCGTGGTCTTTTCGCCTGCGCAGGAGTCCACCGGGGCCGTCGTGGTGCTCTCTCACGGTCTGTGGCAACAGCGTTTCGGGGGCAGCCTCGAGGCATTGGGACAGACCGTCCAGCTCGACGGAGAGGCCTTCCGCATCCTCGGGGTGATGCCTCCGGAATTCGCCTTTCCCGACCGGGAAGCGCGGGCGTGGGTTCCGTTGGACGTTCCAGAGGTGGTGGGCGAAGATGGGGAGTCGCTCTCGATCTCCATCTTCGGCGCGATGGCTCGCCTGGCCCCCGGCGTCGACCCGCAGCAGGCCGCGGCAGAGGGCACAGCCCGTGGCCGCGGGGCGCCCGATCTGGGAATGGTCGCCCAGGCGATGTTCGGCGGCGACGGGCCGCCGACCGTGACGGCTACGCTGGCGCGCGAAGCGCTCACCGCGGAGGTTCGACCTGCACTGCTTCTGCTCCTCGTCGCGGTGGGGTTGCTGCTGGCCACCGCGATTGCCAACGTTGCCGGTCTGCAGCTGGCTCGTGCGACGGCGCGGAGCCGGGAGCTCGCCCTTCGGGCGGCCCTCGGCGCGGGGACCGTGGGCCTGCAGCGACTCCTCTTGATCGAGTGCACCCTGCTGGGCGTCCTGGGGGGAGCCGGCGGACTGGTGTTCGCCTGGTTGGCTCATCGCTCTCTTCCAGCCCTTCTACCAGCAGACTTTCCTCGACTCGACGCGGTCGCACTCGACGGGCGTGTGACGCTCTTCGCGCTGGGATTGTCCCTGACGGCGGGGATCGGGTTCGGGCTTCTTCCCGTGTCGTTCGCTCGCCGGCTGTCCTTGTCGGCAGCGATTGCACACAGTGGGGCCGGCTCGGTCAGCGGCACCGGTAGTGGCGCCCGGCGAGTCCTTCTGGTGGGGCAGGTCGCCATCGCATCGGTCCTGCTTCTGGGCGGGCTGCAGCTCGGGCGCAGCTTCTTCGGGATGATGCGGGCCGACCGGGGCTACGAGAGCACCAACCTGTTGACCGCGCGACTGCCGATGCCCGACGGGTCCTACACCGCGGAGCGCCGAGCACAGATCGTCGAGGGGGTTTCGGATCGGCTACGCGCCGTACCCGGCGTCACCGACGTCGGGTTCTCGGGAGTCGTTCCCCTGGGGAACGGAGACTCGATGATGACCTTCTCGATGCCGGCACCGGGGTCCGACGGGGGAGAGGTCACGGTCAGTACCGGAATTCGAGTGGTCAGCCCCGGCTACTTCGGCGCACTGGGACGCGTCTTGAGCGCCGGACGGAGCCTCCGTGAGAGCGACAGCTTCGCTTCGGCTCCGGTCGTGTTGGTGAACCGCACCTTCGCTCAGCGCTACCTGAACGACGACGCCTCGGTGCTGGGCGCTCAGCTCCCCGCGCGGCTCGACGGGGAGCGCATGAACTGGGAAGTGGTCGGATTGGTGGAGAACGTCGTGCAGCAGGACCTGGCCGAGCCCCCGCAGCCCGAGCTCTTCGTTTCCCATGCCCAGCTCGGTCAGGGAATCCGGTACCCGGCGCCCACCCTACTGGTGCGAACCAGGGACCGACCGGAGGCCATCGCGCCGATCTTGCGCGCTGCCGTGCGAGAGCAGGATTCGGCGCTCGTGCCCGACTCCGTGCAGACCATGGAACAGCGGCTCCTGGGGAGTCTCGCGCAGCCGCGACTCTACTCGGTGCTGTTCGGCGCCTTCGCGACCTGCGCTCTCTTGATCGCGGCCGTCGGACTGTTCGGTCTCCTGTCCCAGGCGGTGACGGTGCGGACTCGGGAAATCGGGGTGCGGGTCGCACTGGGCGCGCGACGCGCGGAGATCGTCGGACTGATCTGCGGCCAGGGACTTCGCCTCGTGACCGTCGGAGTGGCCGCCGGGCTGGTCGTTTCCATGTTGTTGGCGCGCTTTACGGCTGGCTTCCTCTATGGCGTGCGTCCCCACGATCCTCTGGGGACGGCCCTGGCGATCCTGCTCATCGCCGGCATCGCCCTGCTCGCCAGCCTCGTTCCGGTGCGTCGGGCGACGGCGATCTCTCCCCAGGAAGCGCTCCGATCCGAGTAGCCGGCGACCTGGCGGCAGCCGTCTCCGCGCACGTCGAAGGGCAGCGCAATCGAGCCGGCTGACGCGCCAGAGGGAGCGATGCGGCCCAGGATGAGTCGGTACCGGCCGGGCTCGAGCGATGCGGTCTCGAGTCGGACCAGGAGCATGCGGTCGTCGCCCGCGCCGGATCGCTCCGCGGAAAGCACCTCGGTGCTGGCCTCCTCCGAAGCGGTCGAGATCTCGGTCGGATCGACCAGCTCCACGGCTTCGCCTCGATCGAAAGTTGCGTGGCGCCTTCCCTGGGCGCCGGCATCGATGAAAGCGGCGGTCGCTGGGTCGATGCCCAGGGAAACGGTCTCGCGCGCCATGGGCAGCGCCCCGGGAGCCGCCAGCAGCGCTGTGCCCAGGCCGACGGCGTTGGCCAGTTCGACGATCGAGTCTCCCGGTGACTCATAGAGGCTCCGCATCGCCCCCTGCATCTTGCGACGGTTCCCGTTGAGGATGGCCTTGACCACGTCGAGCGCGAGGAGGACGCGGTCTTCGTCGTTGGTCGGTCCCAGGAGCAGGCGACTGTAGCGGCCGGAGAGCGTGGCTACGGCAATGCGATCGCCCGGTTGGCGCTGGCTGCGGACAGATAGGGGACTCTGGGCGTGGCCGCCGAGACCTCGCGGGGTGTCATCCGCTGCCCTCCTGGGGAAAGCGATATCCTAATCGGGCGAAGTCCGGAAAGGCGTTCGACCTCGTTTCCCGAACTGCCGTTCCGAGGGTCAGGCTACACGATGCGAAGAGAACGACTGCGACCGATCGCGACGGTCCTACCTGGGCTCGGCACCCTTCTGGTCCTTCTGGGTGCCGTCGGGGCGCAGAGCCAGGATTGGAAGCCTCCCGCCTCCTGGACCGAGCCGATCGAGCCGTTTCACATTGCGGGCAATCTCTACTATGTCGGGTCGGCCGATCTGACCGCCTTCCTGTTCGTCACCGAAGAAGGTCACATCCTGATCGACGCACCGCTCGAGGAAAACATCGGCATGGTGCTCGGAAACATCCGCACACTCGGCTTGGATCCTTCGGAGATCGAAGTGCATCTGGCCAGTCACGGTCATTTCGACCACACCGGCGGTCTGGCCGGGATGGCCGCCGCGACCGGGGGAGAGGTCGTTTTGAGCGAGTGGGGCAACACGCTGGTGAGTGCCGGGGGAAAGGGCGACTTCTTCCTGGGGGACGGCTCTGCCTACCCGCCCGTGGAGGCCGACCGGATCGTCGGTCATCTCGAGGAAGTCAGCCTCGGGGGCACCACGCTGACTGCGCACCTCACGCCCGGGCACACCCGCGGCTGCACCACCTGGAGTGCGACGATCGAGGGGGAGGACGGACCTCTCGATCTGGTGTCGGTGTGTAGTCTCACCGTGCTCGGCGGCTACCAGTTGGTGGGCGAGTCCCAGAGCTACCCGGGGATCGGCGAAGACTTCTGCGCGAGCGTGGCCCACCTCGAGTCGCTGCGTCCCGATCTCTTCCTCGCCTCTCACGGCTCGTTCATCGATCTGGCGAAGAAGGCGAAGTCGGCTCGCGCCGGGGACGAGTCCGCTTTCGTCGACCCGGAGGGCTATCGGGCGTGGGTAGCGCTCGCCAAAGCGCGGGTGGAGTCCGTGCTCGTAGAGCAGGGTTGGCAGGGCGGCTGTGAGGCCCTGCTGAGTGCCGCGCAGTGACCCCTCACGAGAACTGCCACTGCTCGGCCGGGGCTAGGGAACGAGCGAGGCCGCCAGACGCGCCGCCTCTGAGAGACCGCGCTCGAGGATCGGGTCCGTGCCCGGCTCGAAGGGCTCGCTGACCTCCACTCGCACGTGCGGCTCGACGCCTCTGCCCTCCAGGATGGAGGTGTAGCGTGGCAGAGCGAACGAGGGGTACATGAGGATCGTGTCGTTGCCGAGATCGGCAAAGGTGGCGGGTACCACCGCTCCTGCGGTGGCCTCCCCGACCAGGAGCGCGAGCTCGCGCTCTCTGAGCTCGTAGGCCAGGATGTCCTTGGCGCTGCGCGAGTGGCGGTCGAAGAGCGCGACCACCGGGCGCTGCCAGGTGGCCTCAGGGCCTTCGAAGAGACCCAGCAGCTGAGGCACCGCTGCCGCACTGCCGCCGCGACCCCTCAGATCGAGCACCAGAGCGTCGGCCTCGGCCAAGGGGCCGGTGAGGGTCTCCTTCAGCAGCGATTCGAGCTCGAAGACATGGATCAGCCACAAGTGCACATAGCCGATCTTCGACCCACCGATTTCGTGCAGAGCGATGCTTTCGCGGGCGGCCTGGAATGCGGAGTAGAGCTCTGCGGTGACCTCGAGCTCGGTGACCTCGGGATCCGGAGCTTCGCTCGAGAGGTCCCTGCGGTCGGTGATCCCGAGGGTGACGGTGTCTCCGTCCTCGACGATCACCCTGTGGATGGGGGGATCCGGCAGTGCAGAGTCGTCGGAGCGCCAGTCGAGCCGCTCGCTTTGGGAGACCGGGACTCCATCGAGCGTCACGATGCGGTGGCCCCGGGCGATTCCGGCGCGTGCCGCGGGTCCCCCCTCCAGGACCCAGGTCGCGAAGTAGCCCTCACCGTGGCGTACCAGCTGCAACCCGAGGGTCGGCGCCGACTTGTTGAGGAGCTCGTCGACGAAACTCTGATGGGTGCCGGCCGACAGGATGCCGAGATGGGAAACCGGCAGACCCGAGAGGAGCTCGTGGGCGAGCTGCCGCTGCGTGGTCAGATCCTGGTCGGGGGCAGCGTCTGCTTCGAGCGACTCGAGGAGCTCGGGAACTCGTGCACGCAGTGCGGGATCGTAGAGCCTTTGCGCGAGCACGCTGGCGGCGCGCTCGAGGAGGGTGTCGCCGGCACTGGCGGGAACCGTTTGAATCGGAAGCTGGCCCGAGGACGGACCCGCAGCTGCCCAGAGAGCCAGGCAGAGTGTGGGGAGAATGCGACGTGGGGGCGTGCGGTTCATCAATTCTCGGGCGCTCTCTCGGGATGCGTGGCGGCGATCGGTCCTGTGCAGCTGGATACGCCCTCGAGAGGAAATAGTTGTGCGCTCTCAGCCCCGCCGTCCGACCACCCACGCGGTGACGACCCAGGAGGCCGCGGCCCAGGCGACCAGCACGGCAAAGGACTGTGCGACGTCGGTGGCCAGGCCCTGGGTGAGCGAAGCCCGCATCACGTTGGCGGCGTGCTGGAACGGCAGCACTCGATGCACTGCTGCAAACCAGTCGGGGAGGCGCTCGGGAGGGTAGGCGAGCGGCGAGAAGAGGATGATGAAGAAGACCAGCACCTGGGTGACCAGCCCGGTGATCTGGGGCTTCGGAATCGCGTGAGCGAGGGCGAATCCGATCGACGCCGCGGTGAGCAGGATCAGCGCGACCGCGGGCAGGACGATCGGTTTGAGGTGAAAGGGGAGATCCCACCGCCACCAGGCGACCAGCAGGGCGATGATCATGCCGGGCAGCGCGATGATGCAGCTGACCAGCAATCCAGCTGCGATGGAGGTGGTACGGGGCACCGGCAGCGAGAACATGTAGTCGTAGATGCCGCTGTCCTTCTGCACGGCGATGAGCTGGGGGTAGAGCACCAGGCCGATCGTGATCATGGAGATCACCGTGACGCCGGTGGCCATGTAGAGGGCAACCTCCACCGGTACGTCGCCGAGCAGGAAGCCGTATCCGACGATCATTCCCGCGCCCATCAGGATCTGGACGACGATGGCGAGCGGCAGCACCAGGCGCATGCTCTTGAGCTCCCAGACCACCATGAGTCCGAAACTGCGCAGCCAGTGCCCGATCGGGCCGGGGCGCTCGATGCGGAGCGGAAGGACACTCGGGGGGACCTGGTTCATCCTCGATTCGCTCCCGTTGCAGTCTCCTCCGGGTCGACATCGAGGGCGTCGCCGCGGCCGATCAGGCGGAGATAGGTGTCTTCGAGGCTGACGGCGCTGAGCTGGAACTCCTCTGCGCGTCCTGCGTCGACGAGATCGCGCGACCAGTGCAGCGCATCGACGGCCGAGTCCGGCGCAATGAGCAGGCGCAACCGATTGCCGATCCGGGAGGTGGCGTTGGCGAAGGCGGGTGCCTCGGGCGCCTCGGTACCGGGTGCCAGGCTCAACTGAAGGCGGAGGCGCCCCCGGTCGGCTGACTTCAGGGAAGCGGGAGTGCCCTGCGCGAGGATGCGACCCCGGTCGATCACCGCGAGGCGATCGACCGCCTGTTCCGCCTCGAGCACGTTGTGGGTGACCAGGAGCACCGCGATGCCGGAGTCGCCGAGACGTCGGATCTCCTGCCACATCAGGCGCCGGCGCAGCGGATCGATGTCGTTCGTCGGCTCGTCGAGGATGGTCAGCGGAGCCGGCCACACTACGGCCATGACGAAGCCGACCAGGCGTCGCACGCCGCCGGAAAGGCGCGCACCCATGGTGCTGCGCCACTGCTCGATCTCGAGGGCAGCGAAGAGGGCATCCCGACGCTCTTGGACCGTCTGGCGATCACCTCCGCGGATTCGTCCGATGAGCTCGACGATCTCGTCCGGGGTGAAGGAGTCGATCGGCAGGGTCCCCTGGGGAAGATAGGAGCAGAGTCGACGAGCCGTGGCGGGGTCCTCGACCAGATCATGGCCGTTGAGGCGAATGGAGCCCGAGGTCGGGCGGAGGAGTCCGATGATCTGCTTGACCAGGGTCGACTTTCCCGCGCCGTTGGGTCCGAGTAGACCGAAGACTTCGCCGGGGCCGAGGTCGAGATCGAGATGGTCGTTCGCCAACGTTCCGTCACGGAAGCGTTTGGACAATTGGGCGATGTGAAGATCGGTAGGGGCCGTCATGAGGGGCTCCCGTCGGTGCCGAGGCGTGCGGAGAACAAGCTCGCGACGAGATCGAGCGCAGCGCCCTGATCGATCTCGGGGTCGAGGAGGCTGTGGACCGAGAGGCCGTGGTAGAGAGCGAGCACGACCAGGGCCACGGCGTCGGGGTCGAGGGCGGGGTCCAGGGTGCCGGCCGTCTGGGCGCGACGGGCGAGGTCGGCGAAAGCCGCGGTGGCGTTCGACATGCCCCTGGCCATGAGCTCACGGATGCTCGGGTTGTCCAGGGCTTCGCTCGACAGACGCAGATCGAGACGAACGCTGTCGCGAGCCGCCTTCGCCTCCCGGCCGAGGGCGAGCATCGCTTGCAGCAGCTGCCCGAGCGGAGGGGTCGAGGGGGCGGATGCCGCCCAGCGGTCGATCTGCTCCCGGGTGTTACGGCGGCCGACTTCGGCAAGGGCGGAGATGATCTCTTCCTTGCCGGAGAAGTAGGAGTAGACCGCGCCGGCGGAGAGCTTCGCCTCCTCGCAGATCTCCCGCATCGTGGAGGCGTGGAAGCCCTTGCGGCTGAAGCAGCGGAACGCGGCTTCGAGAATCTGGCCGCGACGGGCCTGGATGTGCTCGGGGGTGACCTTGGGCATGCCCCTATTTAAAACGAACGGTCGTTTTCTGTCAAGACCGAAGGATGGAGACCCTCGGCTAGGATGCGCACCAGTCCGAACGCGCTCCTCCCAACTCGAGAAGAGGGAATCGCCCCGAGAATGAAGACGCTCGCTCCCCGTTGGCTCATCGGCCTCTGGCTCGTCGTCCTGGCGGGGGTCGTCCTGCTGAGCGTCTACAACCCGGCGGGTGATCCGGGCTCCAGCAACATCTTTCGACTCCTGTTGACCGGCATCGTCGTGCTGGTCACCCTGCTGTGGTTCGTGATCGCCAGTAGCGCCCCGCGGAAGATTCGCGCCGGAACGCTCGGCGTCGTGCTGGTCGCCGGGGCCGCGTTCTTCGCCCTCTTCCGTGTGGACAATCTCAGCGGATCGCTGCTCCCGGTCATCGAGCCTCGCTGGGCCGATCGGGCCGCGACGGAGGTTCCAGCGGGAGCGCGCAGCGGCCGGGCCGATCTCGTCACCACCTCGCCGGCCGACTTTCCCGGCTTCCTCGGCGCGAGGAGGGACCTCATCGTGCGAGGAGTCGAGCTCGAGACCGACCTCGAGAGCCATCTCCCGGAGAAGCTCTGGAGCCAGCCGATCGGCAAGGGCTGGTCTGGCTTCGCTGTGGTCAACGGCTATGCGGCGACCCTCGAGCAGCGCGACCAGGCGGAGCTCGTCACGCTCTACGTGGCAGAGACCGGGGAGCTGGTCTGGAGCTACACCCTGCGCTCCGGCTCTCCCTTCGAAAGCGTGGTGGCGGGGGACGGTCCGAGAAGCACGCCCACCATCGACGAGGGAATCGTCTACGCCATGGGAGTTCGAGGACGGTTGGTCGCTCTCGACGGGGCCTCGGGCGAGCCGATCTGGCAGCGGGATCTGCTGGCGGACCAGGGGATCTCCCAGGCGCAGGAAGCGGCGCTCCTGCCCTACGGTCGGCCCGGGTCCCCGCTCGTGGTGGAGAACCGCTTGATCGTGCCGGTGGGCGGAGCCGCTCCGCGCCAGGTGTCGGTAGCGGCCTACGACAAGAAGACGGGGGAACCGATCTGGCAGGGGGGCGAGCATCAGATCAGCATGGCGTCGCCGACGTACGGGTCGCTGGCCGGAGTCGACCAGGTGCTGCTGGTCAATCAGGACTGGGCCAGCGGGCACGATCTCGAAACGGGAGCCCAGCTGTGGGAGGTCGAATGGCCTGGCAACAGCGGTGGCAACGCCAATGTATCGAACGCGGTGCCGGTGCCTCCGGATCGCTTTCTGCTGTCCAAGGGCTACGGGGAAGGGGCTGCCCTCTATCGGTTGACTCGACGCGCGTCCGGATTCGAGGTGACCCAGCTCTGGCACGAGCAGCGCTCGCTGCGTACGAAGTTCACCAACGTGGCCATCCGCGACGGGCACATCTATGGGCTCTCCGAGGGCGTGCTCGAATGCGTCGAGCTCGAGAGCGGCGCGCGCGCCTGGAAAGGGGGCCGCTACGGTCACGGCCAGATCCTGCTGGTCGGCGACGTGCTGATGGTGCTGACCGAGGACGGCGAGATGGTCTACGTCGAGGCGACGCCGGAGCGGCGCGACAACGTCCTGGGGCGCTTTCCGGTGCTCGAGGGCCAGACCTGGAACACACCAGCGCTGGCGGGAGATCTGCTCCTGGTGCGCAACGCTCGGGAGGCCGCTGCCTACCGGGTCCCCATCCGACAGAACTGATCCACGACCCCACGGAGCTCCCTACCATGAGATGCCCTCCCGCCTGGTGCCTGCTGCTCGTTCTGGCCGTCGGTCCGTCGTCTGCCGAAGACTGGCCGCGCTTTCGTGGCGGCAACGGGACCGGGGTGAGCGATCAGCTCGACCTGCCGATCGAGCTCGGTCCGGCAACCGCGGACTGGTCGTCCGAGGTCGTGTTCGGTCGCTCCTCGCCGATCGTGGTCGGCGACACGGTTTTCCTCACAGGCGCCGACGATCGGGAGCTCGTGACTCTCGCCGTCGACGCGGCTACCGGAGTGAGCAGATGGCGAAGATCGGTGCCCCGCCTTCGCCACGACGACGTGAGTGACAGTACCGGCCCCGCGGTTGCGACTCCGGTGAGCGACGGGACCACTGTCTACTCCTTCTTTCCCGAGTTCGGAGTCCTGGCGTACAGCCTGAGTGGCGAGGAGCGATGGCGCCACGAGCTCCCCCCCTTCGAGAGCTACTACGGAGTGGGGGCCTCGCCGGTGATCGAAGGCGGTGTGCTGGTTCTGGTGTGCGACCAGCAGAGAAATCCCTTCATGGTCGGAATCGAAACGGGCAGTGGCGAGCTGCTGTGGCGCAAGGAACGTGATGTGGTCGCCGAGAGCTGGGCGACCCCGGTGGTGCACCACCCCGGCAGCGACAGTGCCACGGTGATCACCCTCGGCACATTCTTTGTCGACGGCTACGCACCTCGTACCGGGGAGCACCTCTGGAGACTCGGGGGCGTCGGCTATGCACCGGTCGCGACTCCGGTGGTCGACGGAGATCGGCTCTATCTCAACGTTGCCGACCAGGCGGAGTACGAGATGCCGAGCCCGAGCACCTTCTTTGCCGGCGATGCCAACGCGGACGGTCTGCTGGTCGAGGAGGAGATCACGGACCCAGGATGGGCAGGGGCCTTCGGGTGGCTCGACACCGACGGCGACGGCTCTGTGTCCCGCTCGGAGTACGTTGCCCTGTCGGAGGGGATGAGCTCCGATGACTTCGGTGTGGTGGCTGTGGACCTGGACGCCTCCGAGGGGCCGAAGGTGCTTTGGCGCGAGCGCAAGGCGGTCCCCTACATCGCCTCGCCGATTCTCTATCGAGGCGTGCTCTTCCTGGTCAAGGACGGGGGGATCCTCACCAGTTTCGACCCCGACACCGGGGAGGTCCTCAAGCGCGGACGGATCGAGGGCGCCGTCGAGCCGTTCTTCCCGTCACCGGTGGCGAGCAACGGGAAGCTCTACTTCAGTTCCAACGACGGTACGGTAGCGGTGGTGAGCGCCGAGGCTCAGTGGAAGACGCTGGCGGTGAGCGATCTCGACGAGGAGATCTTTGCCAGCCCCGCGATCGCCGGAGGCCGGCTCATCATCC
Source organism: uncultured Acidobacteriota bacterium (assembly GCA_963851415.1). GTDB lineage: Bacteria > Acidobacteriota > Thermoanaerobaculia > Multivoradales > Multivoraceae > CAWKPF01. The sequence continues at coordinate 2,172,115 of CAWKPF010000003.1, read as the reverse complement.
GCACGCGCACCCGCCTCTATTCGTTCTCCTCGAAGGCTGATTGATGCTGTCGAGCCCGACGCTCGACAGCATCTGGGCCGGAAGCTCCTAGAGGTCGGTCTCGCTCGACTCTTCGTCACCGCTCACCGCGATCGCGGGGATCTGGCGGGACGCCACCATCTCGTTGAACGACACGACGTCGGTAGAGAGGATCTCTTCGAGCTCGCCGAGCAGGGAGGTCAGCTGGGGATCGAGGTCGTCCCAGCGCTCGTAGGCGCCCGCGGGCGGCTGGTAGTCGGACGCGACCACGTAGGCGTAGAGCTCGACATACTGATTGTCGATCATCGGCGGATAGTTGAGCGGGTCCTGGCCGGACTTGCTCTTGACCTGCGTCAGCTGGGTCTCGACTCCTTCGAGCTTTTCGGTCAGGCCCTTCGCCGCCTCGGTCAGCTCCTCGTCGTCCATACCGATCTTCTTCATCCGTGCAGAGACGCCTTCGGTCTGACCCTTGAGGTCGCGGATCGTCTCGATCGCCTCGTAGATCTCTGTCAGGCGTCCCGCGATCTTCTGGCCGAGCTCGTACTGCTCCTCGTAGCCGGCCTGCGAGGTCTCGCCGGTCGGCCAGGGCTTGATGGTGAGCGGCCGGGACTGGCTCCACTCGCCGCGCGAGAGGCGCACGGTGTACTCGCCGGGAACCAGAGAGAGACCCGGGGTGAAGCCCCAGTGAATCACTCCCTTCGGGGCCTCCGGAGCTTCCTCGCGGAGGTTCCACCGAAAGCTGTTGAGGCCCTTCTTGACGGTCAGCTTGTCGCTACCGCGGAAGCGGCGAAAGGGGTTGTCGTCTTCGGCGGAATCTTCGGCGCCCGGTTTCCACTCGAGCTCGCGAATCACCTCGTCGCCGCGAAGGAAGGCGAGTTTGACGGCCTCGGATGCGTCGCCCTCTGCCGTTTTGCCGTCCTCTCCGGACCGGGCGTCATCGGCCGTGGTGCCCTCGCCTTCTTCCGGGCCTTCGCTCTCGGGCACGTCGGCAACGTAGAAGTGAATGCGCGCACCGGTGAATCCCCGGTAGGCCTCGTGTGGAGAGAAGAGCCACATCTCGGAGTCCTGGACCTCCTCGGTGAGCTGCTGCAGCGGAGTCAGGTCGTCGAGGACCCAGAAGGAGCGGCCCTGGGTGGCGATCACCAGATCGTTGCGCTGGATGACGAGATCGGTGACCGGGGTGACGGGGAGGTTGTTCTCGAGTCTCTGCCAGTGATCCCCGTCGTCGAACGAGACGTACAATCCGAACTCGGTGCCGGCGAAGAGCAGCCCCTTGCGCTGCGGGTCCTCCCGCACGACTCGGGTGAAGTTGGTGGCCGGGATGCCGTTGGTGCCGGTGGTCAGCAGCTTCCAGCTCGCTCCGGAGTCGTTGGACTGGTAGATGTACGGCCGGAAGTCGTTTTCTCGATAACGATAGGCCGCGATGTGAATGCGATCGGGATCGTGCGCCGAGATGTCGATGCTGTTGATGGTCGCCCCGGCCGGAATGCCGGCCGGCGTCACTTCGTCCCAGCTACCGCCGGCGTTGCGCGACACGTGCAGTCGACCGTCGTCGGTGCCGGCCCACAGCTCCCCCTTGCGCGCGGGTGACTCCTCGAAGGCAAAGATGGTGTTGTACACCTCGACACCGGTGGAGTCGTGGCTGATCGGACCGCCGGTGAAGTCCTGCTGCTCGAGGTTGTCGGTGGTGAGGTCGGGGGAGATCACCTCCCACGACTGGCCCGCGTTGTCGGTGCGATGAACCACCTGACTGGTGTGGTAGACGACATCGGGGTCGTGGGGCGAAATGCGAATGGGTGCGTTCCACTGAAACCGGTACTTGAGATCCCGAGGCGCCTGGCCCAACTGGAGCTGGGGATAGGTGATGACCTCGCGTTGCTGGTCGAGGCCCCGGTCCTCGCGGGTGATCGAACCCCCGTAGCAGCCGGCGTAGGTCACGTCGGGATTCCGCGGGTCGATCGCGATGTGGCCGCTCTCGCAGCCTCCGACCGGATACCAATCCGGCGGTTGCCGGTTCCAGGCGACGAAGCCGAAGCTCGGCACCGAGATCGTGCTGTTGTCCTGCTGGGAGCCGTAGATCCGATAGGGCCACTGGTTGTCCACGAAGACTCGATAGATCTCGGCCGTGGGCTGGTTCATCTGCCAGCTCCAGGATTCCCCCCCGTCGAAGCTGACGTTGGCCCCGCCGTCGTTGGAGTTGATCATGTTCGACGGATTGTCGGGGTTCAGCCACAGATCGTGATTGTCGCCGTGGGGAACCCGGCTCGACCACGGGAAGGTCTTGCCGCCGTCGACCGACTTGTAGAAGCCGGTGTTCAGCGCGTACACGGTGTCTGCGTCCCTGGGGTCGGCATACACGTGCGTGTAGTACCAGGGGCGCTGCTTGAGCTTTGCGTCGTCGTTCACCTTGCGCCACTTCTTGCCGGCGTCGTCGCTGCGGTAGAGGCCGCCCTTGCCGTCGGGAGCTTCCACCAGCGCCCACACCCGGCTCGAATCGGCGGGGGAGACAGCGACGCCGATGCGCCCCACCATGCCCTCGGGCAGGCCGCCCTCGAGCTTCTCCCAGTTGTCGCCGCCGTCCGTGCTCTTCCAGAGGCCGCCTTCTTCGCTGCCCGAGATCATCGACCAGGGCTTGCGCTCGGCTCGCCATGCGGCGGCGTAGAGCACGCGGGGGTTGTTGGCATCCATGGCGAGATCCACGAAGCCGGTGTACTCGCTGACGAAGAGGATCTTCTCCCAGCTCTCTCCACCGTTCTCGGAACGGTAGATACCGCGCTCTTCGTTGGGGCCGAACATGTTGCCCAGCACCGCAGCGTAGACCAGTTCCTCGTTGCGCGGGTGGACCCGGACCCGGCCGATCTGGCCCGCGTCGGGAAGCCCGATGTGGCTCCAGGTCTCGCCCGCGTCGGTGGACTTGTAGATCCCGTCACCGTTCGAGATGTTGCCTCTCGGGCAGGCAGAGCCGGTGCCGACGTAGACCACGTTGGGGTCGGAGTCGGCGACGGCGATCGCACCGATCGAGCCAACGCCGAGGTAGTCGTCCGTCACGTTCTTCCAGTTGTTACCGGCGTCGGAGGTCTTGAAGACTCCACCTCCGGTGCCGCCGAAGTAGTAGACCAGCGGATTGCCTCGAACCCCGGTGACGGCAGTGGAGCGTCCGCCGCGGGAGAAGCCGACCGAACGGAACTCGAGGTTCTCGAGCATCGCCTCGGGGACCGTCAGGTTGGCTTCGTCGGCCTCGTAGTCTCGAGCGCTACCTTGCGCCAGCAGGGCTGGGCCGATCAGGAGCGGGAGGAGGACGAAAGGCAGGATCCTGGGAAGAAACGTAGGTCGCATCGGTAGCTCTCCGTTGGGTCAGGGCGCAGCCGTTCCCTCGTCGGACGTTCAGTCCCTGGGAGAGGGCGGGTGGTCCCGGCTTTTTCTGCTGAGAGGGGAGGTTAGCACGCAACCGCGGCGGTCCCCCGATCTGCTTGGGGGGGGGACGGGTGGCTTCCCAGCGACGAAAAAAGGCCCTGGCAGCAGCCAGGGCCTGTGCGCGCCTCGTCTCCTAGGAGCGGTGCTACCAGCTGGCCTTGGTCACTCCGGGCAGCTCGCCGGCGAGGGCGAGGTCGCGCAGAGCGATACGAGAGAGGCCGAACTTGCGGTAGTAGGCTCGCGGGCGTCCAGTGAGGGCGCAGCGATTGCGGACCCGTACCGGGCTCGAGTCGCGGGGGAGCTTCTGGAGCGCGATCATCGCGATCTCCTTCTCCTCCATGTCGACGTTCGGGTCCTTCATGATGTCGCGCAGCTCGTCCCGGCGGGCCTTGTGGACGGCCACCTTGCGAATCCGCTCTTTGTTCTTGTACACCGCTGCCTTGCTTGCCATCTGCGATTACTCCTGATCTGCCTCAGCCGCCTTCTCGGTGGCCTTGTCTTCCGCGGCCTCGGCCGGTGCCGCCTTCTTCTTGCCGCCGTAGCGCTGCTTGAACTTCTCGATCTGACCCGCGGTGTCGACGAAGTGCTGACGCCCCGTGTAGAAGGGATGGGAAGCCGACGAGATCTCGAGTCGGATCTCGTAGTGCTCGACTCCATCGATCTCACGAGTCTTGTCGCTGGTCATCGTCGAGCGAGACACGAACTCGAATTCGGCGCCCGGATCGACGTAGACGACCGGGTTGAGCTGGGGATGTATGTCTTTCTTCATTGCCTTGCTTCCTGGGTATTGAGTCCCGCCTCGCACGGTTCGCTCCCCGGCTGGCTCGTGTCGGCAGTCGGCAGGCGAAACAATCCCGTACGGGTAGACCCGAACGGGGACCCTAGCATATCGGGGCTCGGCCGGTAAAGAGCTGCGGTCAGCCGGGTTCGCGGGATTCAGGCCTCTAGGGAGACGTCTCTTCCGGCAGGGGCCGGCTACGGTAGCGTTCCCACAACTGCCGGTGCTTGTTGTCCGTTTCGACCTCGCGGCCAGCGATGAACAGGTGACGAACCTCGCCGGTGAAGTCGAGCGGGTCTCCGTCCACGGCGATCAGGTTGGCAATCTTGCCGGGCTCGATGGTGCCGAGCCGATCGTCGACCCCGAAGATCCTGGCTGCGTTGATGGTCAGGGCTCGAAGCGCCTCGTCACGCTCGAGTCCATAGGGCACGGCGAAGGCGGCTTCGTAGGGCAGGGTGCGTGACGAGTGCGGTCCCCCCGGACCGTCTCCCCCTCCCGCGCCGCTGCCGAAAGCCACGAGGACTCCGGCCTCGGCCAGTTCTCCCGCCGTCCGAAAGGGACGGTCGTAGGGGTCGTCCTCCTGACCGGGGAGGCTCGCCGTCAGCCCCAGGATCACCGGAACTCCCATGGCAGCCAGCCTTTCCTCGACTCTCCAGGCATCGACGCCCCCCGCCAGAATCATCTCGATGCCCGTGTCTTCGGCGAAGTCGAGAGCCGCTTCGATGTCGGCCTTGGAGCTGGCCACGATCACCACGGGCATGGATTCCAGAGCCCTGGCGAGAGCCTCGAGCGCGAGGTCACGCGTGACGCGACTGGAGCCGCTGTCTGCCGCCTGCCGATAGTGGCGTGCGGCCCCGAACCACTCCCGCAGCTCGGCGATCTTCTCGTCGGCTTCCTTCTTGGCCTCTGTATACGGTTTCTCGGTGACGCTGAAGGTGGTGAAATCGAAACTCCTCGTCTCGATCCGCGGCCAGTGCACGATCATGGCGAGCCCGGAGTCGACGGACATCTCTTCGACCGTCCACCCGTCGAGGTGAATCAGCGATCCCTGACCGGCGATGACTCCGTCGTTGGCTGCCTGAGGGGCCGCTACGGTGTGGGTGACTCCATTGGCGCGGGTCACGGGGAGCACCTCACTGGCCGGGTGGACGGCCGTGGCCGCCTGGAGATGCGGGTTGTAGCGTCCGATCTCGCTCGAGTCGACGGTGGCGGAGATCGAGTTGATCTCGACCAGACCCAGCTGGCTGAGAGCGTCGAAGAAGCCGGGATAGAGGTCCAGCCCCGTCAGATCGATCGAGACGGCGTCTGCAGGAATCACGAAACCCTCATCGTCCTCGCCGCCCACCGCGAGGATCAAACCGTCCTGAAGGACGACGGTCGCCTCGATCGCCGGCCCGGCCATCGTGTGCACCGTCGCGCCGCGCAGCACCAGGGCCTCCGAATCGATGCCGCTCGGGGATTGCCCGAGGGCGGAGAAAGGCAGCGCCAGGAGCGCTGCGAACAGGGACAGGAATCTCGATCCTCGATGGAACATCAGAACAGCTCCTCTGCCGCGCGGCAGCTGTAGCTCCCCTCCGGCGAGAGCAGCGAGATCAGCTCGTCCCTGCGGAATCCGGGGTCGAACTGCGGGGTGGAGTCGGGGGTCGTGATGGGAGTCGTGTCGGGTGTGGTGGTCGGGTCCAGCGGCTCGGCGCCACTTTCGGGAACCTCGGCCTCGTCCTCTCCCAGCAACCGGGCTTCGAGGTCCTCGATCATTGCCTGTCGCTCGCGATCGAAATCGCGGTCGAAGTAGAGATCGCCGTCCACGAAGGTCTTCTGCACGACGGAGTACACGCTCAGGGGGTGGCCGTCGTAGAGCACGAGGTCTGCGTCCTTGCCGACTTCGATGGTGCCGACCCGGTCGTCGACCCGGAGCTGTTTGGCCGGATTCAGGGTGACCAGCTTCAGCGCCTCGATCTCGGAGAGAGAGCCCCAGTGCATCGTCTTTGCGGCTTCCTGGTTGAGGTGGCGCATCTCCTCTCCGCTGTCGGAGTTGATCGAGACCAGGACACCGCGCTGGGTCATCAGAGCGGCGTTGTAGGGGATGGCATCGTAGGCTTCGACCTTGTAGCCCCACCAGTCGGAGAAGGTCGATGCGCCGGCACCGTGAGCGGCGATCTCGTCCGCGACCTTGTAGCCCTCGAGCACATGCTGCAGCGTGGCAATGGTGACTCCGAACTCCTCGCACAGACGCAGGAGCTGCAGGATCTCGTCGGCTCGATAGCTGTGAGCGTGGACCAGCCGCTCGCCGTTCAGGATCTCGGCCACCGTCTGGAGCTCGAGATCGACGCGGGGCGGAATCGGGTTGCCCCCGAGGCTGACCGCCGTCTCGTACTCGTCCCACTCCTTCTGATACTCACGGGCTCGCACGAAGGCGTCTCGGATGACGTCCATGACGCCCATACGGCTGGCGGGGTAGCGCTGATCCGCACCCGGACGACCGCCGCGGGAACGTTTCGGGTTTTCGCCGAGGGCGAACTTGATGCCCGGAGGTGCGCCTTCGAATCGAAGGCCATCCGCGTCGGCGCCCCAGCGGAGCTTGATCACCTGGTTGCGCCCACCGATGGGGTTGGCGCTACCGTGCAGCAGATTCGCGCTGGTGACTCCACCAGCGAGAGCCCGGTAGATCCCGATATCGTCGGGGTCGACCACGTCGTCGATTCCGACCATTGCCGTGACCGCGAGGCTGCCTTCGTTGACCCCGCCCTCGATGGCGATGTGGGAGTGGGCGTCGATGATTCCCGGGATGACGTGCCCACCCTCCATGTCGATCACCTCGGTCCCCACGGGTACGGTCACACCGGTGCCGACCGCTGCGATCCGACCGTCTTCCACCAGGATGGTGGCTCCTTCGATCACCGGCTCGTCCTCACTCAACGTCCAGACCGTGGCGTTGGCAATCGCGAACGTCGATGGGTAGCGCACCGGTCCCTGATAGGTCCTGAGGCCTTCGAGCACCTCTTCCTCCGGGACTTCGGATTCGTCGCCAGCCGTGTCACCCGTCTCGCTGTCGGCGAGCTCAGCACCCTGTTGCGCCGCGGCGGTCCGTGTGCCGGCGACCTCGAAGCTCATCGGCCCCGCGCTGACCGTGCCCTCGAGCCTCTCGTCGGCGATGGTCGTGGTGTAGCTCGACTCGAAGGTGCGGCCCCCGCGATTCTGGCTCATGGTGAAGGTGAGCGTTTCGCCGCTGACCCGCCCTCCTTCGATCGGTGTGGTCCCCAGCTCGCCGCTGATCTCACCCTTGACCTTGCCGTCGTCTCCCTGGTCGAAGGTAGCGGTGACTTCTCGGGTGCCACGGGGCGTCGTCATTTCGAGTGCCCAGGTCCCCGAGACATCGACTTTCGGGGCCTCGGCAGGTCCCTCACTCTCGGGCCAATCGAACTTGCGGCCGTCGACGAAGACCGCCGCCACTTCCACATCCTCTGCCCAGGGGGGGGCGTCGGCGAGGACCAGGTTGGCCGACTTGCCGACCTCGATCGAGCCGACCAGATCGTCGACGCCGAAGATTCGAGCAGCGCCCAGGGTGAGTGCCTCGAGGGCCGCCTCCTCGGGCAGCCCGGCTTCGATGGCAGCGCGCACTCCGTCGAGGAGATCGGTCGGGCTGGAGCCGCTCGAGGTGAAGGCGAGTGGGACACCCGCCAGCCAGAGGCGGCGGGCCGACGACGGTGCGAGGCGCTGATGGGCCAGACTGCGGAAGTCGGGATCGGCATTCGGATCGCGGTCTTTCTCGGGCTCTGGCCAGTCGACGTCCAGCACGACCGAGGAGTTCTCGGCGCGGAGCGTGTCCGGGCGCTCCCACGCGCCCTGGGCGCCGTAGATGACGGTGTTGAGACCGAACTCCCTACCGATGGCGAGCACCCGATCGATCTGGCGCCCGTGCTCAGCCGGCATCAGGAAGGGCAGTCCGGTGTCGAGCGCCTGGTGGATCGGTGCCAGCGTGCGGTCATACTGCGGGCGCTCGCGACCGCTCGGCGAGCTCTCGTAGAGTGCCTGCGCCGCGGCGTACTGTTGCGCGTCCGAGAGGACCTGCTTGACGTAGGAGAGCACGCCCATCAGTGAGCCCGGGTAGGAGCGGCGCTGATCGTTGCGGAAGTTGACCCGCTGGGCGACCGGGGTGGACACGATCATGTCGCGAGGATCGCCGTACCCCAGATTGACCAGGGCCGCCTGTCCGGGAAAGAGCCCCCGTCCGGGCATCGTGACGACCGAAGTGAAGCCAGACTTGCGCCACTTGTCGAAGCCGGTCTCGTCGGCGGCCAGCTGGTCGGCCGGATTCACCCATGGGGTGGTCGACGGGCGATCCTGAGGGCCGCGAATCTCCGGAGCCGACGCGCCTGCCGAAGCCCCTCGGGCCGGGGGGCCCCCGGGACCGCTCTCGTCGCTGGGCAGCCCCAACTCGCTGAGGGCGTTGATCAAACCGGGGTAGAGGGTCATTCCTTCGCCGTCGATGATCCACGCGTCTGCGGGAACCTCGAGATCGCTCCCGATCTCCTCGATCAGGCCGTTGGCCACCAGGACGGTGGCCCGGTCGAGCACGCCGCCGGAAACGGTGACGACCCGTGCGTTGGTGATCGCGTAGAAGGGCGGCGGAGCGGGAGGCTGAGCGAGGACGGGAAGAGACAGCAGGAACAGTGCGCCGGCGCAGAAAGCGATGGCCCGGCGGCTCGGGAAGCTCGAGGTCGTCATGACGACTCCTTGACAGTCGTGCTGCTGGCTGAGGCCAGACGGAACGGGACAGGGGAGCCTAGTCTAACGGGTCGGGGATCGACAGCGTCAGAGGAGGGACGAATGGGCTCTCGGGCTTCGGCTCGGTCGCCACCGAGCCGCCGAGAGAGCCACGAGGTCGACCGCTCTCGAGGTGCGAGACGGTGCTCCGACCTGCGGCGAAGACGAAGGTCCTCGAGGCCCTGAAGGCCTCGCTCCGCAAGCAGTGGGCGCGGCCCGGCCAAGCTCGAGACCCGTGGCACCCCGGTGGAGAACCAGTGGAGCCCAGCGCCTCCCGACCGTGCGCGTGTCCGTCGGACCCTAGTTTCTAGCAGAGCGCCTCACAGCGCCGCGTCTCGCGGCACCGGGTCATGGAGAAGCGGGCGGACCGTGCACGCTCCCTGGAGGCACCGGTTCGCCTGTCTCTGCGCTTCAGCTCAGGTGACGTCTTTCAGTGAGAGACCCTGATCTCTCAAGAACGCCGTCAGGCCCTTCTTGTCAATCGTCCGCAAGGCACGAGTCGATACCTTCAAGCGAATCGACCGGCCCAGTTCGGGCACGAAAATCCGCTTGCGCTGGATGTTGGGGCGCTGCCACTTGTTGGTGACGTTGTGCGCATGCGAGACGTTGTGACCGCTCAAGGGCTTCTTGCCCGTAATCTGGCATCTTCTGGACATGATCTATCGGCTCCCGTGTGGGGGTCTGGATGGTGCAGGAACCGCGGATTATAAGTGATTCCGGGGCCCGGGCGCCACCCCGTGTCGAGGATTTCGTCTACTGGGCCTCTCTACTGGGCCTCTGCCGCGCCATCACCTCTCAGGGTCTCGTGCAGGAACCCGGTGGTTCTTTTCCAGGCATCCGCGGCGGCCTCGGCGTCGTAGCGGCTACCGGAAGGGTTGGCGAAGGCGTGATCGGCGTGGTCGTAGATCTTGACCTCCACCGTCTTGCCCAGCTCCTTCATGGCCCGCTGGAAGGCCTTGACCGACGATACGGGAATGCCCTGGTCGGCCTTGCCGAACAGCCCGAGCACCGGCGCCTCGATCTTCTCGAGCTCGGTCTTGTCCGTGATCAGTCGTCCGTAGTAGACGACCGCGGCATCGAGCTCGTCTCCGAGGGCGATTGCACTGACCAGTGACCATGCGCCTCCGAAGCCCCAGCCGATCGTTCCGACGCGGGTGGCGCCCTGTGTACCCACGAGGAAATCGTATGCGCTGCGAAGATTCGCGGTCGCGGCGCCGGGGGCCGCCATGGCCTCACCCATCAGCCGGAGTGCGTCTTCCCGACCCTGCGCGACCTCACCGCCGAAGAGGTCGACGGCGAGTGCAAAGTATCCTTCGCCGGCGAGACGCTCGGTCATCGCCTGGATGTTCTCGTTCAGCCCCCACCACTCGTGGATCACGATCAGGCCGGGGAGTGGCTCCTCGACGTCTTGCGGGCGCGCCAGATAGCCCCTGACGCCGTTCTCGTACTGGACAGACTCCGTCGTGACCGGTCGACGCGGAGCGAAGGCGGCGCCGCTCGGTAGGGAGGTGTCCCCTTCGTGCTCCTGAGCCATCGCGGGAATCCAGGTGCGCGCCGAGCCTTCGCCCTCTTCGGTTCCGGAGCTTCGGGGAGCCGCCAGGGCGGCCCCGGCCAGGAGCAGCATGGCAGTGGCGAGGATGCCGAAACGGCGCGCCGAAACAACTCTCGGAGCCGGCGGCCCGAGAATCGGTCGGTTTGTGGAACCCCTGTGCACGCTCGACCTCCACTCGTGGCTCATGGTGTGAAGGGACCGTAGCACGGACCGGGGTGGCTCGGTCAGTGGTGGGAACCGAGGGAGGCTGCGAGTTTCCGAAGTTTGGCATTTTGGGGGCTCCGAAAGGAGTAGCCTTGGCCCAGCTCCGACGAGTCGAGCGGCTCTGTACTCACGAGGAAACGACACAGGAGACTGCAATGATCGAAGTGATGACGGACTTGCCATCGAACGTGATCGGTTTGGCTGCCAAGGGGAAGGTCACCGGCGAAGACTACGAGTCCGTCGTCATCCCGACCATCGAGGGCCGACTGAAGGAGCACGACAAGCTTCGCCTGCTCTATCACTGCGGCCCGGAGATGTCGGGCTTCGATGTGGCCGCGATGTGGGACGACACCAAGGTCGGGATGCAGCACGTGCTGGACTTCGAGAAGGCTGCGGTGGTGACAGATACGCCCTGGATCAAGGGAGCGATGAAGACCTTCGGCTTCCTCGTACCGGGGCATATCCGGGTCTTCGACGAGAGCGATCTCGACCAGGCGAAGGCCTGGGTCTGCGAGTAGAGGGGCTCCAGTCCATGAAAGCGATCGGTTCGGGCGCTGCGATCGGCTCTCTCGCGATGCTGCTCCTGCTCGGTTGCGAGCCTCCCACAGATCCCCCCGCGATGGGTACCTTGGAGCGAGAGCGTCTCGAGCTCATTGCCGAGGCACGTGAGCGAATCGTGGAGGTCACGGTCGAGGAAGGCGACGAGGTGGAGCCCGGAGAGCTGATCGTTCGCCTCGACGACGCCCTCTACAGGACTCGGGCCGAGCGCGCCGAGGGAGCCCTGGCCGCGGCCAGAGCCAGCCTCGCGGAGCTGCTTCGCGGGACCCGGGCCGAGTTGGTGGCCGAGGCGGAAGCGCGCCTGGCGGAGGCCCGCAGCGCCCTGGTCGAGGCTCGCCTGGAGTACGAACGCGCCGAGCGGCTGACCCGGGAGAAGGTCGAGCCGCCTGCGACGCTCGACCGCGCCGTGGCTCGCCTGGGCGCGGCCCAGGGGCAGGCCGCAGCGGCCGAAGCCAACCTGGCACGCCTGACCGAGGGCGCCACCCGAGAGGAGCTCGACCGGGCGCGGGCCGCGGTCGCCGAGGCGCAAGGAGCCCTGGACAGCGAGCTCGTTTCGCTGGGGCGCTTGTCGGTCCTGGCCCCGGTGGCGGGGACCATCGACGCATTGCCCTATGAGGTCGGGGAGCGCCCTCCTTCCGGGGCGACCCTGGCGGTGCTCTTGTCGAGCCGACGGATCTTCGCACGGGTCTTCGTACCCGAGCCCATCCGCTCCCGGGTGAGGCCGGGGACGCCGGCCACGATTCGGATCGATGGCGAAGCCGCTCTGGAGGGGCGGGTGCGCTGGGTGGCATCGGAGGCCAGTTTCACTCCCTACTACGCCCTGACCGAGCACGATCGCGGAAGGCTGGTCTACCTGGCGGAGGTCGATCTTGCCGCGCCCGACGAAACGAAGTCCGGCCTTGCGACCGGCGTTCCTGTCGAGGTTCACTTCGACCTCGGCGAAGGGCGAGATGAGTGAATCGATCGCCGTGCGCACCCGGGGCCTGACCCGGCGGTTCGGATCGGTCGTTGCCGTCGACCACGTCGATCTGGACATTTCCAGGGCGGAGATCTTCGGCTTCCTGGGGCCAAATGGCTCCGGCAAGACGACGACCATTCGGATGATCTGTGGCCTGTTGGTTCCGTCGGAGGGAGAGATCGAGGTGTTGGGCCGGCGGGTGCCGGAGGACTCGGAGAAGCTGCGCTACGACATTGGCTACATGACCCAGCGATTCTCGCTCTACGAAGATCTCACCGTGGTCGAGAACCTACGCTTCGTCGGCGAAGTGTACGGAGTGGGGAGGCGTCAGCGCCGAGCTCGTATCGGGGCCCTGCTGGAGCAGTACGATCTGGTCGCAATCGCCAAACAGCGTTGCGGTACCCTGAGCGGCGGTCAACGACAGCGGGTCGCGCTGGCTGCGGCTCTTTTGCACGATCCCGCGCTCCTCATCCTCGACGAGCCCACCAGCGCGGTCGACCCCGAGTCGCGGCGGCAATTCTGGGGGGCCCTCTTCGACCTGGTCGGACAGGGCACCACGATTCTGGTGTCGACCCACTACATGGACGAGGCCGAGCGTTGCCATCAGCTGGCGATCCTGGACGAGGGACGCCTGGTGAAACAGGGAGAGCCCCTGAAGCTGATGGCGGAGCTCGAGGGAAGGGTCGTCGAGATCGAGACGAATCGCCCGCAAGCCGTTCGCGAGCTGTTGGCGACCTCGAGTCTGGTCGACAGCGTTTCTCAGCAGGGTGGGCGCCTTCGGCTGTTGGTCGGTGACGGCTCGGGGGACGATTCTCTCGCCCGTGTCGAGAGTCTGCTGCGATCCGGCGGCTTCGAGGGCCGAGTCGCTCCGCGCTTCCCTTCGCTCGAGGAGGTCTTCGTCGAGGCGACCGGGGACGCGCCCGTGCCCAGGGAGGCGCCCGCGTGAGAAGCCGATGGCTGTTCATCTCGCGGACTCTCGCCATTCTGCGCAAGGAGGTGATCCAGTTGCGACGCGATCGCCTCACTTTCGGCATGATCCTGGGCATCCCCGCGCTCCAGTTGACCCTCTTCGGCTATGCCATCGACCAGGACGTGCGCCATATCAAGGCGGCGGTCGTGGACGTCTCCGGAAGTGCGATCGGCCGGGCGATCGTCGCGGATGCCGAGTCGGCCCAGGTGGTCGAGATCATCGAGCACGTGGGCTCGGTGGCGGAGCTCGAGGAGCGCTTGCGTACCGGAAAGGTGTCGATCGGCATCGTGATCCCGGTCGATGTGGAGCGCCGCCTGGCCGACCCCACTCGTGCTGCGGTCCAGCTGCTGGTCGACGGCAGCGATCCCACGATTCTGGCGACCGCACGGTCGCTCGCCCGGATGCCCGTGATCGTGCGGCCTGCCCTCGGAGGCAACCGGGCACCACCGGCGGACATCGAGGTGCGTGCCTACTACAACCCGGAGAATCGCTCCGAGGTGTTCATCGTGCCCGGCCTGCTCGGCGTGATCTTGACCATGACCATGGTGCTGTTCACATCCGTGGCGATCGTCCGTGAGCGCGAACGCGGCAACTTCGAGTTCCTGATCACGACTCCGGTGCGCGTGGCAGAGATCCTGGTCGGCAAGATCATCCCGTACGTCGTAATCGGCTACATCCAGGTCTCGATCATCCTCTTGCTGGGGCGGCTTCTCTTTCGCGTCCCGCTTCGAGGAAGCCTCGGAGACCTCCTGATCGCCGCGGGGCTGTTCATCGTGGCGACCCTCACCCTCGGTCTGCTGATCTCGACGGTGGCGCAGAGCCAGTTCCAGGCCATGCAGTTGACCTTCTTCGTGTTCCTGCCGTCGATTCTCCTGTCTGGTTTCATGTTTCCCTTCGACGGCATGCCCCAGGCGGCGCAGTGGATCGCAGAGCTGCTTCCGCTCACCCATTTCAACCGCATCTCACGGGGGATCGTCCTACGGGGAGCTTCGTTGTACGAGCTGCGCGCCCATCTGCGGCCGCTGCTCGTCTTCTTCGTGGTGGTCTTCGCGGTGGCTGCGCTGCGGTTCCAGAAGCGACTCGATTGAGCCTGGGGAGGGCAGGTCGCCGAGACCGAGCCGTCAGTCCTCACCGCTCCCGATGCCGCCCGATCGGTGAATCGCCCGCAGCAGGCGATAGCTCAACCAGGTGGCCGCGAGGGCGCCCAGTGCGCCGAAGATCGAGATGCCTCGGATCGAGGGAGGGGACTGCGTACTCCAGAGCATGGCGGAGGAGACGAAGAGGGCTGCTGCCAGGATGCCCTGTGCCAGACGGTTGACCACCGAATCGAGCCTTCGATGATCGAGGTGGACATCGAAGGTCCCCTGTTTGACGCGGTCGAAGAGGTCGGAGAGCTCGCGGGGGAGGTCCTCTACCAGACCGAGCCACTGTTGCGAGGAGCGCTGCAGCCGTTTCGCGACTCGGACGGGTGCGTATCGGCCGAGAACCCTCCGCTCTACGTAGGGCTGGAGCAGTTCGGCCAGGGAGAAATCGCGGTCGAGCGTTCGCGCGCTACCTTCGAGCAGGATCAGCATCCGGAGGAGCAGCGAAACCGAGGGCTGGAGCACGATGCGATGCCGATGCACGATCGAGATGATCTCTTCGAGCAGCTGGGTGAGATCGAGGTCGACGAGTGACTGCTGGCCGTAGTCTTCTACGAAGTCGGTGACCTCTCTTCGCAGTTGCTCCCCGTCCAGGCCCCGTGGCGTCGAGCCGACCCAGAGGAAATGGCGCATCATCTCGTCCGGCTCGCTCTTCACCGCAGCGTAGAGAAAGCCCTCGAGGTCTTCTCTCGTGCTCTGGTCGATGCGGCCGGCCATTCCGCAGTCGATCAGGCCGACCACACCCCCGGGAAGGACCAGCAGGTTTCCGGGGTGAGGATCCGCGTGGTAGAAGCCGTCACGGAAGACCATCTCGGCGAACACGGTCGCCCCATTCCAGGCGACCGCCTCCAGATCGACTCCCTGCTCGGCGAGCGCGTCGACCTCTCGTATCGAGGTGCCGTCGAGAAAATCCATCGTGAGCACCCGGGTGCTCGAGACCTCGGCATAGGGTCTCGGGAAGCGAACCGAGGGGTCGTGCTGGAAGTTGTTGCCGAAAGCGATCAGATTCCGGCGTTCGCGCTCGAAGTCGAGCTCGCGCAGGATCGTGCGGCGAAACTCGCTGACCAGGGCGCGCGGCCGGTAGAGACGGAGCTCCTTGCTGTGCTTCTCGGCGAGGCCCGCGAGGAAGGCGAGGATGTCGAGGTCTCGGTGTACGGACTCCTCGATGCCGGAGTGTTGCACCTTGACCACCACTCGCCTTCCTCCCGGGAGGGTGGCATGGTGCACCTGTGCGATCGATGCGGATCGGAATGCGGTCGGCTCGAAGGTGGCGAAGAGCTCCTCCGGGGGGCGTCCGAGCTCGGCGGTGATCAGGGCGCACACGACCTCGGGACCGTCCGCCGGCGTATCGGCCTGGAGGCTGGTCAGTTCGGTCGCGAGGTCGATCCCCACCAGGTCGGGGCGTGTGCTGAGCACCTGTCCCAGCTTGATGAAGGTGGTGCCGAGCTCGGTAATCGCCATTCGGACACGCTCGGCGAAGGCGAGGTCCGGGATCGCCCGGCCGTCGGGGGCACGAGCCAGCTCCCGCAGGCGCTCTGATGGCAGCGGCGGAATCCAGTCCGCGAGGCCGTAGCGTGCCAGAGTCGCGATGATGGTCTCGAAGCGCCGCGCGTTGCGGGCGATCGCGGGGACTGGCTCCAGAGGGCTCATGGTTCTCCGGCGCGACTCGAGATCGGCGCTCGAGGGCGACGGCCGCGCTCGAGAAGGAGGCTCGCGACGGGAAGCTCGTCCCGCCCGCCGCGAGCCCGCCGATTCAGATGTCGAGCGTGCTGCCGCCGCCCTTGACGGTGGCCAGGTAGGCCTCGACTCGGTTCCAGTCGACCACGTTCCAGAACGCGTCGAGGTAGTCGGGGCGGCGATTCTGGTAGTTCAAGTAGTACGCGTGCTCCCAGACATCGACTCCGAGGATCGGGGAGAGCCCGCTCGAGATCGGAGTGTCCTGGTTGGGTGTGGAGGAGATCGCCAGGGCCCCGTCCTTGCTGGCCGTGAGCCAGGCCCAGCCCGAGCCGAAGACGCCGGCTGCGGCTGTCTTGAACTGCCCCTTGAAGTCGTCGAAGGAGCCGAAAGCCGCGTCGATGGCCTCGGCGAGTGCGCCGGCAGGAGCACCTCCGCCACCGGGACTCATCACCGTCCAGAAGAGGCTGTGGTTGGCGTGTCCGCCGCCGTGGTTGCGGACCGCGCCTCGGATTCCCTCGGGAACGGCGTCGAGATTGCTGAGCAGGTCGAGGAGGCTCTTGCCCTGCAGATCGGAGTGGCCCTCGAGGGCGCCGTTGAGTTTGTCGACGTAGGCCTGATGATGCTTGCCATGGTGGATCTCCATGGTCTTGGAGTCGATGTGAGGCTCGAGGGCCGCGGTCGGATAGGGAAGCGCAGGGAGAGTGAATGCCATGCTGGGTCTCCTTTGAAGCTGCGGTCGGGGTGACCGACCGGTGAAAGACGAAGAGAGTCCCCGACAGCGTACCGCGTAGCCCGATGAGCCGTCCACACCACTCCCCATGAAGAGAGAGGGCCGGCCCGTCGAAGACGAGCCGGCCCCGGAGGTTCGATGCTGTGTGGGTCGGTCTTCAGAGAATCGTGTCGAGTGCCTGGCTACTCTTCGATCACGTCGAGATCCCAGGCCGTTTTGTCCCCGCTCTCGAAGCCATCGGTGAAGATGCCATGGATCCCGACGCTGTCGACCTCCCGGCCCATCTCGACGTCGTCCTCCAGTTCCCACGCGTACCACGAAAAGGTGGCCTCTGAGCTGAGGAAGGTGTCGTCCCACGATTCGTCGGTCGTGCAAGTCATCGAGTACTGGAGTCCGTCCCCGGCGCGAACGCTGACGTCCTCGGCGAGGTTACCGGATCCGCTGGCGCTGCACGCGGTCTCCATCTCGGGCAGGCCGATTCTCGTGCCGTAGATGGGCGAGCAGGTCCAGGAACAGGACAGACTCGGATCGAGCGCGGTGGTAACCGAGGCGTTCCCGGCGATATGACTGTCGCTCTCGTTCATGAGGGTGATGGTGTAGAGCATGGAGTCCGTCACCGGGTTCTCGGAACCGGTCATCTCGAAGGTGAACTCTCCGTTGTCCGCCTCGAGGGGTGTGAAGGAGAGAGAGCCGGTCTCGTCTCCCGGCGCGGCCTCCAACGATGCCGAGGAGACCTCGGTGATGACCGACAGAGAGAGCGGGTATGCCCAGGTGTGGATCTCGAAGGTGAGATCGAACTCGCGGGTCTCTCCTGCCGCCAGGGTGCCGAGATAGCAGCCGTCCCCGAACACGCCTCGGGTGTCTCCCGCGCAGGTGTCGTCCCAATAGACGGCGAACGGGCTGCTGATGAACTCGACGAAGGTGTCATGCGCCATCGAGGGGCCCTTGTTCTCGACCGTGACGTGAACCGTCTTCGGGGTCCCGGACACGACCTCGCCGGGAGAGGGGTCGGTCAGGGTGAGCGACAGGTCGCTGGTCGACGGCAAGAGCTCGTCGATGTCGAAGACCAGGTCGTTGGTGGGTACCCAGTCGATCACGGTTTCGTCGTTCGGAGCGACCAGTCGACTGGGAAAGAACGGGATCTCCGGCTCACGACAGCCAGGCAGGGAGCCGTCCCAGTCGACGGCGCACGCCCAGGCACTGGCCAGGAGGTCAGTCTCCGAAGGCGCAAGACGGAACGGCGTCGACTCGTCGCGCACGCTACAGGTGGTGGTGAATTCGACCGTGTCGTCCCCCCGAACGGAGAAGATGTAGCCCAGGACCATCAACTCGCCGGCCCCGATGATCCTGGGGTCGATGCTCTCCTCCATGAGGGCAACACAGGCGGCCGCACC
Source organism: uncultured Acidobacteriota bacterium (assembly GCA_963851415.1). GTDB lineage: Bacteria > Acidobacteriota > Thermoanaerobaculia > Multivoradales > Multivoraceae > CAWKPF01. Next base: position 2,153,956 of record CAWKPF010000003.1, on the reverse strand, counting down.
CGTCGGAGCACAGCTCGCCTCGCAGTCTTCCACCTGCTCGGGAAGGGGGAGAAGGACGATGGCGTCGGTCGGATCGCCGTACGCGTTACGGACTGTCGCGCTGTAGGTCACCTGCTCACCCGGCGCAGCGCCATCGATTCCGTTGGTCAACGTGACGCCGAGATCGGTGTGGACGCCGAAGGCGCCGATGTCGCAGTTGCCGTCATGTCGTTCGAACCCACGCTGGTCCGTGGGGGGGCAACTGGAGGGGACACTTCGGGCGAACAGGAGCCCGGCGCCGGCGCTGATCGCCGGGTTGCCGGGGTAGAGGGCGTGCGTGGCAGTGGGACCACCGTTGTCGAAGAGCGGCCCCATGGGGAAGTCGGCCCAGGTGGTCGACAGATCGGTCTCCTCGACCGGGCAGCCTTCGTCCTGTCCGAAGGCGTTGTAGCCGTAGGAGTAGCCTCCGTCACATTCGATCGGAGTGAGCAGAGTGCCGCTGCTCAGCGCGGGCGATCGGAGCCGGTCGAGCTCGAACTCGCCGTTGCCGACCACGATCGTGTGGGAGAGGCTGACACTCCCGAGCTCGCCGTCGGAGTAGCCACCGCTGTTTTCGCGCACCGTCGAGCTCTCCAGCTGGATCGAGCCGATGCTCGCTCTGCATCTCAGGCAGGAGGGGCCGTCGGCAACCGCCGCGTAACCGCCGAAGTTGTTGGAGATGGTGGAATTGACGATGCGGGTGTAGCCCGCGGAGTAGATTCCCGCTCCGTTCTCGCCGGCGACGTTGCCGCTGATCTCGGAATCGGAGATGTAGGTGGAGACGACGGTGAAGATCCCGCCGCCCAGTCCAGTCCCGACAGGGGCCCGGATGACAGTGCTGAGGGCGGTGCTGTGGGCGACCACGGATCGGGAGAGAAAGAGAGCTCCGCCCAGGGCTCGGATGCCTCCGCCACTGTCCTGAGGGTTTCCATTGACGATCGACAGGTCGTTGAGGTTGACGGTCCCGCTGTGGATGTCGAAGATCCGGTCGAGGCCGCCACCGTGAATGACCGTCGTGTCCGCGCCGTCTCCCTGGATCGTGATCGAGTTGTTCAGATCGAAGTCGCCCGAGGCTCCGAGGTCCTCGTTGAGGCCAGCCAGTTGGATGGGGTAGTCGCCCGCAGGCAGGAGGATGGTGTGCGGTGGACTCGCTCCCACCCTGGTCAGGATGGGGGGCGTTGCGAGACATTCTGGAGCGAAGCTGTTGGCGTTGGCGGCCAGAATGGCCTCGCGCAGCGAGCATTCGGAGTCGGCGTCGACGATGTCGTCCTGAATGGTCACGGAGTAGGTGTCGGCGAGGACCGGGGAGAGGGCGACCAGGAGGGGGAGGGCCAGCAGACAGGCTCGAGGCCGCCGGCAAGGGTGCGGTCGGTTCATCAGATTCCTCCGGGGGATAATCGGGAAAAAGAGGAGACGGGGGTGCTCCCAAGGAGTTTTAATTCTCCGATAAATGGTTTAACTTGTCCAACTCCGCCCGGAGCCCTGGACATGGCTCCGCCAGGACCCCCTGGAAGGTCCACCCCCGGCGCGTCGGGAGGAAGCCGGACTCAGGGCGCGGAGGGGCCGCGGGTGAGCACGTCCCCGGCCAGCTCGCCCGTCGGCTGCCCCGTCTCGACCACGAGGCGGCCCGCCACGAGCAGGTACTCCAGGCCGGACGCGTATCGGTGCGGGGCGTCGTAGGTGGCGGAGTCGCGGAACTGCTCCAGGTCGAAAACCGCCAGGTCCGCAATGGCCCCGACGCGGATGGCTCCCCGGTTCTCGAAGCCGAAGACCGCGGCAGGAAGCGAGGTCATCGATCGCACGGCATCCTCGAGGCGGATCACTCCGAGCTCCTGCACGTACTTGCGGATCTTGCGCGGAAAGGTGCCGTAGAAGCGCGGGTGGGGGACCCCCGTGTCCAGGGGTACGAGCCCCCCATCCGAGCTGGTCATCGTCCACGGCTGACGCATGAGGGTCGCGATGTCACGCTCGTCCATGTTGAACGAAACGAGGCTCGCGTCTCCCTCTTCGAGCAGAGAAAGAGCCAGCTCGACGGGCTCGACTCCGCGCTCCTCGGCCACCTCGGCCATCGATCGGCCCTCGATCGACGGATCGGGCTCGTAGCGCTGAAACTGGAGCCGTCCGGCTCCGCCGCGCCGGTCGAGGTTCTCCAGGATCGCAGCACGCAGTCGCGCGCGATCCGCAGGAGTCTGAAGGTGGGTGCGAAGCGCGTCGTCTCCCCCCGCCTGCGCCCATCGGGGAACCAGCGCACCGCCGATACTGGTGCCCGAGGCGTCGTACGGGTACTGGTCCGCGTAGATCTCGACTCCCTCGTCGCGCGCTCGCTCGATGCGCCGAACGAGGACCTCGGAGAACCCCCAGACTCGGGGCCCCAGCGCCTTGATGTGCGTCACGATACCGACGATGCCGGCCTCACGCGCCACCTGGATGACCTCGTCGACCGCGGCGACCAGGCCGACGCTGTAGTCGGCCTCGTCGCGGATGTGGCTGGTGTAGATTCCGCCCTCCTCGGCAGCGACGCGCGCCAGCGCGATCACCTCGGAAGTGTCGGAGTAGCTGCCGGGCGCGTAGTAGAGGCCGGAGGAGAGGCCGAAGGCTCCGGCCTTCATCCCTTCGCGCACCCGCTGCTTCATCTTCTCGAGCTCCGCCGACGTCGCCGGGCGATCTTCCATGCCGAGGACCGCGCGGCGTACCGTGCCGTGGGGAACCAGCAGGGCTACGTTCGGCCCCAGGCCGTGCTCGAGCAGAGCCTGGCGCTGCTCTACGAGATCCACCGGGCCGCCGCCGTCGGGATTGGCCACGATGGTCGTGATGCCCTGGGACAGGAGCGGACGCCCGAGACTGAGCTCGGCGCTGGCGAGCCCAGGGGCGGCGTGGGAGTGCACGTCGATGAAGCCGGGAGTGACGTAGCGGTCCTCGAGCTCGATGACCCGCGTCGCTCGACTTGCGTCGAGACGGCCGATGGCGACGATGCGATCGCCCCGGACCGCCACGTCTCCGCGGCGCCAGGGATTTCCCGAACCGTCGAGAATGCGCCCGCCACGGAGCAGAAGGTCATAGTGCTCGGACGCCGATGGCTGGGCGAGCCCCACCCGGCCGACCGTGAGAGCAGTCAGGAGCAGACTCGCCAGGACTCGAGGCAGGCGATGAGGCACGGGCTAGATGGCGTTGGACCGGACGAGCGTCGTCGCGGGAATGCCGGCCAGGCCCTGGAGACGGGGATTCCCCGCCGGGGCGATCGCGACGATGCGTACGACTCTGGAGTCGACGTCCGCAAAGAGGACGAAGCCGCCGGCGGAGCCGTCGACGCTTTCGAAGTCGATCCGCTTGCGCACGGTGGGCGAGACGAGATCGGCGCCCTCGGTGATCTCTCGGGTGGCGCGCCATCCGCGCTTCTCGAACAGGCCTCCGGCACCCGTGACCGCCGGTTCGTCTTCCTCGCTGCTGACGAGATCTTGAAGGGCGAAGAAATGAAGAGAGACTCCGGGGCCCCCCGCTGCAGCCTCGGGCAGCCGGAGGGCGAGCTCGCAGTGCGAGTCGGTGCACGCCGTGTCGGCGTCGGTTCCGCTCGGAACGTACATGAAGAAGGGGAAGTCTTCCGGATCGATCTTCTCGACCGCGATCTCGACCGGCTGGTCGTCTACCACGATGGTGGTCGACTCGACCTTGTAGCGCTCTCGAGGGTCTGCGGCGGCGGCCGTTGGATCGCCGCTCTCTGTCTCGTCCTTTCCGGAGCACGAGATGGCGATCGAGAGCACACAGAGCACGAGTAGAAGGCGTTTCATTTGAGGGGATCTCGCTCGTCGTTGAGGAGAGCAGAGGCGCTCGCCGTTGGGGGATTCTGGCACGACGGGGCGAACGACGCACCCCCGGGCCGCTCGGCCATGGGGGTCAGTCCGGGGGCTCGAGTCGAGAATGCGAGCCGCGCGCTACGGAGAGCTATCCTCGAAGTGGATCAGGAAGTAGCGAAAGTCCTCCTCGCCCACGTCGTCGAGAACGCGCAGGAAGGCAGCCAGTGGGGCGATGTCCTTCTCCGAGAGCTCGATCTCGAGCAGATCGGGATCGGCGTTGCGGATCTCGCCCGCGCGCGCCCGTCGTGCGAGCTCGATCTTGGCCGCGAGCACGTCCTCGAGGGTGGCCGCCGAGCCGTCGGAGAAGTAGGGATCGGTTCCGCCGAGATTGCGCAGGGTAGGAGTCTTGAAGGCGCCAAAGGCGGAGTCCCTCTCTTCGGGCGGAGCGAAGTTCCACCATCCGAGGTCGATTCGTCGCGGGTCGTCTTCGCTGGGCTCGGCCCGAGTGTCGTCACTCGGCTCGGTCGGCGGAGCGTAGCTCTCGAATCCGGCCTGGCCGTGCACCCGCTCGTAGCGCGCCTGGGCGGTTCCCAAGTTGTGGAATCGGTGATCGGTGAACAGGGGAGTGGTGTGACAGGCGATGCAATTGCCCGCCGACTGCCCCTCGCCGCCGAACACTCGGAAGAAGAGCTTGAAGCCCTCGTAGGCCTCTTCGCTGAAGCCCTCGGGTCGCCGGATGAGCATGCGTCCCTCCTGGTTGCCGATGCGGCTCTCGATGTTGAACGCGTAGTCATCGGCGCTCTGCCCCTCGCTCGGCTCCACGGTGAAGCGGTTTTGTTCGGCGAAGGCGTCCCAACGAGAGGTTCGGGAGGAGGAAAGGGTGCGCAGATAGGCGGCAAGGGCCCGCTCGGCCAGGTCGATCACCTCTTCGGGCCCCAGCTCTTCGAGGCTCGTGCCGTAGGCCTTGCTGAACCGTTCCGCGTAGGACTCGCCCGAACCTCCGCCGGAGCCTTCGTTCTCGAGCGTGAAGTGAATCGCGGCAACGGCGCGCTCGCGATCGGCTGCGCTCCAGCCCATCTCGGCTCCGAGCAGCTTGCGCTCGATGAAGCCTTCGAGCGAGGCGAGCTCGCCGTCGATGCCGAAGCGATCCGCGCGCCATGCATCGAGCAGGGTCGGGGTGTTGCGTAGCGTCGTGCTCTTGTCCGGCATCAGGCTCCGCGCGGTGTAGTCCGCGAACACCCGCGGCGTCCGGTCGGCCAGGTCGCCGCCGGATGCGTGGCAACCGAGGCACGAGCCCTGGTAGTCGGCGGCGGGGTTGGTGAACAGCTGCTCTCGAAAGAGGCGTTCCCCCAGGGCTGCCGCGGAGTCGGAGTCCGATTCCTGGGACTGCGTGGGTGTGACGGCGAGCAGCATGGTGGCCGCCAAGAGCAGGAGGCAGGACGTGCGGTAGCGGTATCGGCTACGTACTGGCATCGGCGGGTTCCTTCTCGGGTCTCTTCAACGAGCGTTGGAGCTGCGGGGTAGCGCAACGGAAAACGGGGACTCCCCGGAGTCCCCGCATCGGTGCAGTGCACGGCTTCGCCGCGGCGGCGAAGTCAGCGCACCGCGATCTTGATCACCGCCCCGTACCCATTCTCGATGTGGCGGGCGGGTCCGTTCGAGTTCGTGGTCCAGGCGTTGCCCTCTGCATCGAACTCGATCTCGCGCGTATAGGTCACTCGGGTCGGCATTCGATACTCGACGAACTCCTTGGCCTCGGGGTCGAATCGCAGCATGGAGTCGGTGCCGGTACCGCAGACCCAGATGTCACCCGTGACCGGATTGATGTTGAGCGCGTAGGGGAGCGAGTTCGGACCGCGCGGGAGCTCGTAGACCGCCCACTCCTCGGTCTCGGGCTGGAATGACGCGATGTCGCCGCTGGCGAACCCTGGCACCCAGACGATCCCGTTGGGTGCGACATGCAGACGACGCGGACCGTGAACCGGTGGCTTCCACTCGAGGATCTGGTTCGGGTCGTCGTCGGCCAGCTCCGGAGCGATGCGCCCGACGCGCTGGCCGTTCAGCTTGGTGTACCAGACGTGGCCGTTCGGAGCGACGTCGATGCCGTAGGGGGTGACTCCGCGAGACTCTCCGCGGGCGCCTCCGCCGCGGACCTGATCGGCGCTCGGGAGCTTGTAGTACTTCACGGCGTAGCGGTTGGCCTCGGCATCGTAGGTGTCGATGTCGAGAGAGAAGACACCCAGGGCCGCGTCGGTCCAGTAGAGCACGCCTTTGTCGTCATCGAAGCGAAGGGTGTGGGGATAGCCGCCGCGGGGCTTCGGCGCCTCGTTGCCGGGGACCACCCGCCATTCCTTCGTGGTGAGATCGAAACGGGCCATTTCCCCGGAGTAGGCGAGAGTGGCCCACAGATTGCCGTCGGGGCCTTCTTCGATGGAGTGGATGCCCTTGGTCGCACGGTCGTCGGAATCGAACTCCTTGCCGCCGGGAACGGAGTAGACCGCGCGCTCTCCGGTCGCCGGGTCGAGGCTGATGATGGCGTCGCTGGCCATGTCGACGGTGTAGATCACTCCGTCGCTGGCCACGGCCAGATCGTGGGTCACGGTAACGTTCTCGCGCCCCATCGCCCATTCGCTCACCACGGCCTGGAGAGCCTTGCCCTCGGGAGGCGGAGGAGGCTGGTACTCGGGCCAGTCCTTTTCGGCATCACGGCCATAGGCGGCGACCACCTTGTCGACCAGGACTTCCTGGGTGTGCTTGTAGAGCCCCTGGAAACCGTCCATTCGGGTGAGCATGACTTCCCAGTCGACCGGCTCTTCAGGCGAGCGGAAGCCGAGAGTGCCGACCTGGTGACAGTAGGTGCACATCATCTTGAAGTTGAGCTCGTCGGCCTCGTTGTCCCACTTCAGGAAGGTGAGGAGATCGTCCGCGGGGCGCTGCAGCTGGAGCTCCCAGCCGGTCGCCTTCTCGAGGCTCATCTGGATCGGTTGGCTGGAATCCGTATCGGAGTCGAGATCCGCGAAGGCGTCGCTGTATCCGATCAGTCGGGCCCGTAGCCGGTACTTCGATGCGGGTTGCTCGGGCAGGGTGAAGGAGCCGTCGCTCTGGGAGTAGACCGAGACACTCTGCATCTGATCGGCGGTGAACAGGGACACCGTGGCCCCGTGCACGGGCTTGCCTTCGGCGTCGACGATCTTGCCGCTGTAGCTGACCATGGGCAGGTCTGCCGCGGTGCTGGCCCATGCGGCGACGGCACAGAGGGCAACCGCGAGGATGGCCAGGAGGAAAGCGGTTCTTCGAAACATCTCTGGGGACTCCCTTGAAGCGGCGCCAGTGGGAGGAAAAAGAGATCCTCCTGCGCCGAAGCGTTGCGTCGACGGATCGGTCGGGAGCTATTCTACATGGGCGCCCGGCCGGTGCTTCGAGACCTCCGACCGGGGGGTTGCACCGGCATGCAGTCTGGAAGACCTCCGGGGTCATTCCGCCGTCAGCTTCTCCAGTCTCAGGCCAGCTGCAGTCCGATTGTCGAACCCCTTCCAGTAAGTGTGCTCCGGCGTCGGGATTCCGTCCTCACCGAGAGACCAGATGCCGTCTCCCGATCTCGGCACCAGGTCGAGATAGGCGGCCATGTCTGCGTCGCCTTTGAGCAGGAGGCCGAGATACGCGGTGACGAAGTGCTGGGCGATGTTGTTCATGCGCGATGTGTCCCAGACCGGATCTGCGTAGTGACCAAAGGAGGAGTTGCCCCAGCTCTCGGCCGGTGCTGGAATCGGCGCGGCGGCATTGTGATTGGCATTCTCGAAGGTGAGCAGGTAGCGATCGACCTGGGTGATCTGCTCGAAGATCGCCCTCACGCCGCCCTGGTAGCCCGACACGTCGTCGACGCTACCCGCCACGAGGAGCATCGGGATCCGCACCCCGGCGAGACCCTCGGTGTTCCAAAGACCCGATGCCATGCCCCACGGGGCGAAGGCGACCACCGCCTTGATCCGACCATCGAACAGGGCCTCGTGGGTGGCCGTGCCGGCCTGGTGCATGGCAAGGGTCCCCGCGGGCGAGCCCTCTGGGCTGCTCGCCGAAGCCGCGGTGATCCCACCGCCCGCCGTGATCACCGCTCCGTACCCGCCCATCGAGTAGCCGATCAATCCCGTTCTCTCCGCGTCGACCCTTCCCTCGAGCCAGTGCTCTGCCTGGGCGCCGAAGGTCGCCATCCGATCGAGCACGAACAGCTGGTCGAGCGTGCGGTTGACCAGGGTGCTCCCGAACGCCGCCCGTGTGCGGTAGGTCGAGTCGGTGTGATCGATCGACGCCACGACGTAGCCCTTGGAGGCCAGGTTCTCGCCGAGATGGCTCAAGAGGAACCGGTTCCCGGGGTAGCCGTGAGAGATGAGGATCAACGGGAAGGGAGCACCGTTCACCGTGGGCTCGGCGTCGCGCACGGCCCTGCCGTGGAGGGTCACCGAGGTCTGGCCGTCGCGCAGAAAGACGTTCTCGTAGGGCGTCGGCTCCCCCAGCTCGTGGGTGGGATACCAGACCTCGAGGGTGAGAGGACGATCGTAGCGTGGGAGCTCGGCTCCCTCCTCGATCGAGAGAATGTCGATCTGATCGGCGTGGACCACCTCGATCGTCCGCACTCCGATTCCGTAGCTGCCGTGAGCCGAAAGCTCGGGAGCGTCGGGACGGATGCGGTCGATTCGGTTCTGCCCCTGGGCGGGCAGGGTCAGCAGGACGAGGGCGGTCACGATGCAGGGGAATCGGTTCATTCGAGTGCCTCCTGGGGTACCGAATCTCCGGTGATGATCGCGGTGTCGTTAGACTGGGGCATCGTATCCATGGGTCTCCGGAGGAGCTCGCTTCGTGGCCATCGAGCCCGGCCAGGCAGTTCTGCACTATCGCCTCATCGAGAAGATCGGCGAGGGAGGTATGGGAGTCGTCTGGAAGGCTGAGGATACCCGTTTACATCGCCGGGTCGCCTTGAAGTTCGTTCCGGAGGAGAAGGCGAAGGATGCCGAGGCGGTCGAGCGTCATCTCCGGGAAGCACGAGCCGCCTCGGCGCTGAACCATCCACATATCTGCTCGATCTACGACATCGGCGAGTGGAGAGGTCGGCCGTTCATCGTCATGGAGGTGCTCGAGGGGCAAGCCCTGACTCGGAGGATCGATGGCGGGGCGATGGCACCGCGAGAGGTGGTGGAGCTCGCTCTCCAGCTGGCCGACGCGCTCGCTGCCGCACACGGGAAAGGGATCATTCACCGAGACGTCAAGCCGGCGAACATCTTCGTCCTCGGGGATGAATCGGGCGGTCGACGAGCCAAGATGCTCGACTTCGGGTTGGCAAAGCTGGCGATGGGAGAGGGGGCCGATCCCGGTCCCGATGACGAGACGCGGACCCGGTTGGCTCAGACCACGCCCGGAACGGTGCTCGGAACCGTCTTCTACATGTCACCCGAGCAGGCGTTGGGGAAGGAGGTCGACCGGCGCAGCGACATCTTCTCGCTCGGCCTGGTCATCTACGAAATGCTCACGGGCCGGCGTGCCTTCCCGGGTTCTACCTCAGCCGAGGTCTTCGACGGCGTCCTCAATCGTAGGCCCCACCCTGTGGCACAGCTCAATCCGGACGTCGGACGGGACCTCGAGCGAATCCTCGACAAGATGATCGAGAAGGACCCCGCGCTGCGCTATCAGAGCGCCGCCGATCTCGGTGCCGACCTGCGAAAGCTGCTGCGCGAGGATTCCGGCGACGAAGGAGGCAACGCCCCCCTGCTGGCGACCTCCTCGCGCAAGAGACCCTGGAAGTCGTGGGGTGCCGTCGTCGGCGCGTCGATTCTCACTCTGGCCGTGTTCGGTCTCTGGCGATGGGCTGCACGCGAGAGCGCAGAGGGGATCGGCGAGAGTCAGGTTGTGCAGCCGCTCGGTGGCTCCCCTTCGGGTGCCCCGACGATCGCCGTCCTCCCGTTCACCAATGCCAGCGGAGACCCCGCACAGGACTACTTCAGCGATGGGCTGACCGAGGACATCATCTCGGAGCTCTCGCGCTACACCGAGCTTTCGGTGACCGCGCACGGGTCGACGGCCCGCTACAAGGGAGAGGCGTTGGAGCTCAGGGAAATCGGCGCGGCGCTCGGAGTGCGATACCTGCTCGAGGGCAGCGTGCGTCGCTCTGGAGACCAGGTCAGGGTCAACGTAGAGTTGTCGGACGCGAGTGACGGACGCTCCTTGTGGGGCAATCGCTACGAGCGGGATCTGACGGCTCAGGATCTCTTCGATCTCCAGGACGAGCTGACGCACCAGGTGGTGAACGCGATCGCCGGCTCTTACGGTGCCCTGGCGCGGGCCGAGCTTCCCGGTGCTCGTCGACGTCCTCCCGCGAGTCTTGCGAGCTACGACTGCGTGCTCAGGGCCTACGACTACCTTCAAGTTCACATCGGCGAGAAGCACCTGGCAGCGAGAGAGTGCCTCGAAGATGTCGTTGCGGCCGACCCCGACTACGCCGACGGTAAGGCCTGGCTGGGCTATCTGTACGCCGAGGAGTATCACCACCGGTGGAACGAGCGCCCCGGGGAATACGTGGCTCTCGACCGCGCGCTCGGCCTGGCGCAGGACGCCGTGCAGCTCGATTCAGCCAGTGTCGCGGCGCACGGCGCGCTGGCACTGACCCTCTTCTTTCGTCAGGACTACGAGCGGGCCAAGCTCGAGACCTACAGGACGATCGAGCTCAATCCGAACAATGCGCTCTGGTTGATTCTGCTGGGAACCTATCTCACCCAGCTGGAAGAGTTCGAGCGCGGGATTGCGATGGTGGAGAAGGGGATCGCACTCAATCCCCATCCGCCCGGCTGGATTCGGATGGCCTTCTTCTACGAGGACTACCGCAACGGCCGCTATCGAGACGCCCTCGCCGAGGCGGTCACGATCGAGTTGCCCGGCGACTTTCGAGAGCCTCTCTTCGTCGCGGCTTCGCAAGGACAGCTCGGTCTCATCGAAGAGGCCGAGCCCATGGTGCGCGAGCTCCAGGCTCGCTGGCCGCGTTCCTTCGGTGAGATGCGCCGCGAGCTGGTCGAGCATCACGCCTTCTCGCCGGCACTGGCCGATCAGTTGCTCGAGGGGGTAGAGAAGGCCAGCCCCGGAGGTGGGTGGCCGCAGCGCTGATTCGAATCGCCGGACCGAGGACGACTATCTCCCGCCTGACGGGGCCGCCGGGGCGCCGGCGAAAGGGTCTGGCATCTGGGCGATCCACTCTCGAATCAGGGCGACTCCCTCTTCGTGAACGACGGATCGCCCCAGCTCCGGCATCATCTCGCCGGGATCGACGGATTCGAGGCGGTAGAGCAGGATCGACTCTTCGGGGCTCCCGGGTGCGATGTCGACCAGACGGTCGCCGGCTCCCCGTCCAGCGGCCACCGGAGACTTGTGCACCCCCCACATCGTCGGCTGCGTCTGCTCGAAGCGCAGGTCGAGCCCCGAAGTGCGCGCGGGACCCTCGGGGTTGTGGCAGTGCGCGCAGTTGATGTCGAGCCAGGCGCGGGCCCGGTGATCCAGGGAGCCGCTCTCCGGAGCGTTCCACACCGGCCAGCGAGGAGCCTGCTCCGGATCCGGCGCACCCTCGAGCCGTCCGGTACGGCTCCAGAAGGCGAGTTGGTTCTCGCTGCCGTGCTCGTAGTCGTAGGGACGGTTGAGCAGCCCCGCTCTGGGGCCCACCGGGAGCATCTCCCGATCCCGGGTGCGATGGCAGCCCTTGCACTGATTGGCGTTGGGCACCCGATAGTCGAGCAGACGCGCAGAGCCGTCGACATGAACCCAGGCGACATCGCGCTGGCCGCCCGCGATGGCGAGGGTGGCCTCGGTTTGCTGTTCGTTCCAGATGTAGGGCAGGCCGACCCAGCCGTCGTCACCACGCAGCAGGATGCGGGTTTCGATCAACTGCAGCGCGCCCTCGGATTCGCCCTGGCCGCTCGGATAGGCGAACGTCTTGGCAATCACCGTACCGACGGGGAAATCGAAGGCGTCGGTGTCCGCGTATCGAGCCGACTGGCCTGCGGGAAGTTTCACGAATCGGTACTTCTGGGCGTAGTCGGAGAACAGCGGAGTCACCAGATCGTACGGGGTGACTCCGTCGGCCGGGAGCTGCCGGCGTGGGTCACCCGCGAAGAGCTGGTAGGCCGACAGCTCTTGCGGGGGATTCTCCGCACTCCAGTCCGGGTGCGAGCAGCCACCGAGAATCGCGGTGACGAGAAGAACGGTGAAGCTCGCGGTTCGAGCTGGACTCAGCGGGTCGGGCACCGGCGTCAGAAGGCGCCTCCGGCGGCCGCCTCCCGCGCCGCTTCGAGAACGATCGGAGCGGGCGGAGTGGGCAGTGAGCCGGCATAGGCCGTGGAGTCGGTCACGAGCCGAGGCGTGCCACCGGCGAGCATCGTGCCGAGATCGAGGTTCGCGAAGGTGCCATTGTTGTCTTGTACGTAGATGCGGTACTCGGGAGGCAGCTCACCGTCGACCATCTTGCTCTGGTCGATCACGCCGTCCCACACGATGTCGGGAAAGGGCGTACCCACCAGCTCGCCAATCGCCTCCGCGAGCAGCCCCTCGGGGTCGTCGCCACCGCCCTCGAACGTGTTGTCGTGGACTGCGATGCCCTCTGGAACCGGGTCGTAGCCGGGATCGTCGTACTCGCGCTGGGTGGAGGTGAAGCTGACGATCGAGACGTTCGCCGTCTTGTTGCCGGTGAAGGCGTTGCCGAAGACCTCCGCGTTGTCGGTCGCCATGATGATCAGCCCGGAGCCCGCCGGAATGGTGGACACGATGGCTCCAGGGAGGCCGAAGTTGGGATGATTGTTGTCGCGCACGTCGTTGTTGAAGACTCGAGCGTCGCGTCCGCCCTTGACCGGTAGCTCGGGCAGTGAGAAGACGAGGATGCCACCGGTGTTGTTCCAGACCTTGTTGTCGTAGACATCGGCACCGGTGGAGTTCTCGATCTCGATGCCAGCCACGTTCTCCCACGCTTCGTTACGCCGCACGATGATGTTGCTGGACTGGCCGACGTAGATGCCGGCGTCAGAGCAGCCGCGCACCTTGCTGTCCTCGATCAGCACGTTGGTGACCTGCACGGGGTAGAAGCCGTAGGCGCCGTTCTCGGTCCGCGGTGCGCCCTCCCAGTTGATGAACACCCGTCGAAAGGTGGCGTTGGTCGTCCCCTCCACCTTGATGGCGTCGGCTCGTGTGTTGTACACCGAGAGGTCCTCGATCAGGAAATCATCGGCCGTGACCATCAGCCCCTCGCCGCCGCTCCCCGGGACCTGCCCCGAGAAATCCAGGATGGTCTCGTCGATACCGGAGCCGCGCACGGTCACTCCCGCGACGTCGAGCGAGAGCGTGGTGTCGAACTCGAAGTGTCCAGGGCCGAACTCGATCACGTCACCGGGTTGAGCACCGATGAGGGCCTCGAGCGCCCTCTGCTGGGCCTCGGGGCCGAGCTCGACGCGGTGGACGCTCTCGTCACTTCCGGAGGTTGCGCAGCCTGCAATGAGGGCTGCCGTGCCCACGAGGGCGGATGCGAGAAGGGAGAGGGTGTTTCGTTTCATGGCACTACCTCATCGACGGAGCCCCGGGAGAGGTCCCCGCCGATCGCGCGGAATGGAGTGTGTGGGGGAGTCTATCAACGGGGATCCAGCGTTCCGCTCGCCCCCGACAACTCCCAGGTCACCGTCTCGGGGTCGATCGAGCCGAAGTCCGGGTCCTCCGGAAAGAGGTACTGCACCGCGATCCGGCGGGACTCTCCCGGCGCGATGCGGGCGGAGCGCTCGATCCGGCGACCATGGACGAGTAGCGTGACGTGGGTGATCGTGAGCCCCGAATTGCGGTTCTCGATCTCGGCGGAGAACCGGGTCGGGAGCCACTTGCTGACCCGACCCTCGGCCTCGAGCAGGGCGAGCTCGTCCGGTGAGAGGGGCCTCGGGCCGATGGGGGCCGACTCGTTCGAGCAGGCCAGCAGGAGCCACGAGGCCGCGATCCCGGCAAGAAGAGTGATACGGATTCGCGGGCTCGGCCCGAGTCGGGAGGCTCGTCTCCAGGGGAAACACACGGGGGAAACGATATCTGAACCGGGGAACCGCTCCCGCCTCGACCCATGCGGGAGCGGGAACGAGCTGCGGTGAGGGTCCACCGAGAGCCGGCTCCAATCAGGTCGCTCGCGAGAGCCACTCGCGTGCCGCTCGCTCGAGGAAGAGCGAGGTTCTTCGCCGCCGATGGGCCTCCACTCTTGGCGCGAGCCCCCATTCGCTCATGCTGGCCAGTGCGGCCGACGAGACATAGAGCTCCCACAGCGCGAGGTCGCTCGGGTCCAGCGCGGACCGCTCGAGGTAGTTCCGGGTAAAGGTCTCCATGGCCGCCTCGTCGTAGGCACACAGCAGCTCCACCCGGCAGCACGCGAGATCGGAGAGTGGGTCGCCCAGCGCAGCATCCTCCCAGTCGATCACCGAAGCGAGGCGGCCGGAATGCCACAAGAGGTTGCCGGGCCAGAAGTCGCCGTGCAGGAGAGACCGTCGCCCGTTCGTGATCGTGGCCGTCCCCCGCAAGCTGACACGCAGTCGATCCGCCAGGGGCCCCGGCGGCAGGAGCTCCCGGATTCCATCGAACGGATCCTCGAGATCGGGGAGGCTGGCCAGGCCCGGGTCTTCCGGGTCCTGAGCGTGAAGTCGCGCGAGGAAATCGGCCATCTGCCCCAGTGCCTCCGGCAGCTGGGCCTCGTTCACGTGAGTCGTGCCCTCCACATATTCGATGACCAGGTAGGGGGTCGGGAAGATCTCGCCTGATTCGTCGAGCAGGAGTGCGCGAGGTACCGTCATTCCCATGCGATGAAGCGCCTCGAGCAGGGCGTACTCCCTCGCGGTCACGTCCGGTGTGAGCGCCTTCCACTCGGCCGCCCGGTGGCGGCGCAGGACCACGCGTCGGATCGTCCCGTCGGGCTGGCCGATCTCCAGGGCGTGCAGGCTCGCAGAAACGCCGCCCTGCAGGGGCCAGCAGCGGAGCAGGTCTCCATCGCAGACGAGGCGGCGGGCCGCGAGGGCGAACGGGTCGTCGTCAGCCATGGCGGATCAGCCTACAGCAGGCGTTGGTCTCGAGACGCCTCGGGCCGGTAGACTCACGCCGCCAACCCGGTTTCCTGATCCCACTCTGCCGGAGCTTCCTCATGAATGCTGTCGCCAGTTGCCTCGATACGGTGCACGCGTTCGGCGTGCGGTCTCTTCTCGTCGTCGGTCTGGTCGCCATCGGGGCCGTGACGGGCTGTTCCTCGCCCGATGCGACGGAGTCCTCCGACGGTTCGGAGCAGGTGTCGGAGGTTTCCCGAGAGCTTCGGGCCATTCAGGACGAGATGTGGGCAGATGCCATCGCCTCCAGCGCGGCCCTGCGCTTTCGCGAGGGGTTTGCCATCGAGCATCTCGACGACCTCTCCTTCGGCGACTACCAACGGGTCGTCGAGCTGGCCCGCGGCTGGGTGGAGCGACTGGAGGCTCTCGACCGCTCCGCGCTGAGTCACGAGGAGTGGGTCGACGCGCGGGCGCTGGCCTGGGATCTCGACAACCTGATCGAGGGGGAGCGCTGGTTCTGGCACGACAGCGTGCTGACGTCCTACCGTAGCCCCTTGCCGGGCCTGGCCCAGCTGCTGGCCGGGCAGCCCCTGGGAACCGAGGAGGAGCGAGAGGCCTATCTCGGCCTGCTCGGGCAGGTGCCTCGGTTCGTTTCGCAACTGCGAGAGAGGGTCGAAGGACAGGCCGGGCGAGGCATCTATGTCTGGGGGCCGAATTTCGATGCCAGTGTGCAGCTCGTACGCGCCATGCGCTCGGCCGATGGAAGCGGACCCTTCAGCGTCGATCCCTCTCGGGTGTCTACGCTCCCCGAGGCCGAGCGCATGGTCTTCCTCGCGCAGGTGAAGGCCCTCGCGAAAGAGGGGATCGATTCGCAGCTCGATCAGCTCGCAGAGTACCTGGAGGGGGAGTACCGGGAGGGCGTGCCCGAGGGTGTGGGAGCGACCCAGCTACCCGACGGCGAGGAGTACTACCGCTATGCGGTGCGTCGCTCGACGACCATGGATGTCTCTCCCGAGGAGATCCATCGTCGCGGCAGCGCACTGGTGGAGGAGATGGAGACGGAGATGGCTGCGCTGCGCAACCAGGCCGGATTCGAAGGTTCGCGCGAGGAGTTTCGCGAGTCCCTGCGCACCGATCCGAAGTTCTTCCCCAAGGCTCCCGACGAGGTCGGCGAGCGACTCATGGCCGCAGCCGATTCGATGGAGGAGGTGGTGGAGCAGTACTTCGAGACCAGGCCCGAGGCGCCCTATGGAGTGAAGCGACTGGATCCGTCGCTCGAAGGCAGCCAGACCTACGGTTTCTATCAGCCTCCCACTTCGACCGAGCCACGCGGGCTCTACAACTACAACGGCTCGAAGCTGAACGAGCGCAGCTGGCTCAACCTGGCCGGAGTGTCCCTGCACGAGCTGATCCCCGGCCACCACTTTCACATCGCGCGCCAGTTCGAGAACCAGCGACTCGGCAACTACCGACGCAATACGCTGCACGGGGCTTACACGGAAGGTTGGGGGTCCTACGCGAGTGTCCTCGGTCTCGAGGCCGGGATCTACTCCGACGACCCCTACAGCGCCTACGGCATGTACATGCTGGAGGTGTTCCTCGCCACGCGTCTGGTGGTCGATACCGGGATGAATCTGCTCGGTTGGTCGCTCGAAGAGGGCCGCGAGTTCATGCGCGAGCACACGCTGGAGTCCGAGACCCAGATCGCCACCGAGTCGCTGCGCTACTCGGCGGACATGCCGGCGCAAGCGTTGGCCTACCAGATGGGCAAGCTCGAGTTCCTCGAGCTGCGCGAGAGGGCGCAGGCGGCTCTCGGCGAGCGTTTCGACCTTCCAGCGTTTCACGAGGCGCTCCTCGAGAACGGTTCGTTGCCCATGGCGGTGCTCGAAGAGCACGTCGACTGGTGGATCGAGCAGCAAAGGGAATGAACGATCGCTCCCGTGGCGCGCTCGAAGCGCGTCTCGAGACGGAAGTCGACTCGATGGTGGCGAAGAGCTCGGACCTGTTCAGCGCCGTCGTCGGCGTGGCGACCCGAGACGAGACGTTCTCGTGGCTCGGAGCCGCGGGTGCATCCGATCTGTCCGGAATCCCGATGAGCGGGGATTCACCGTTCTTCATCGCCAGTGTCACCAAGCTGTACACGGCGGCGGCTACGTTCCTGCTGGCGGAGCGTGGACTCCTGTCGCTCCAGGATCCGCTCGGTCGCCACCTCCCGGGCTCGCTCGTGGAGGGACTGCATCGCTTCAGGGGCCGGGACTACTCCGATCAGCTGACGGTGTCGCATCTGCTCAGCCATACCTCCGGCCTGGCGGACTACTTCGAGGGCCGTCGGCGGGGCGGGAGGAGCATCTACGACCGGGTGATCGCAGGGGAGGATCTCTCCTGGGACGTGGAGCAGGCGGTGGCGATCTCACGGCAGTTGGGAGCGAGGTTTCCACCGGATGGCCGCAAGGCGCACTACTCCGACACCAACTTCCAGCTGCTCGGCGCCGTGCTCGAAGAAGTGACGGAGAAGTCGCTCGACCAGATCTACGACGATCTGATCTTCGCCCCGCTCGGACTCTCCGGGACCTGGCTCCACGGGCGCGGGCCGGTGGCCCCGGTGGTGTCGCCCGCGACGGTGTACTACCGGCGATCCCCCCTGATCCTCGACCGGGCCATGGCCTCCTTCGGTCCCGATGGCGGCCTGGTGTCGACCGTCCCGGATCTACTGAGGTTCCTGCGGGCGTTCTTCGAGGGAGAGCTGCTGAGCGAACCGTCCTTGGAGGCAGCGACCGGAATCTGGCGTCGGATCTTCTTTCCTCTGCAGTACGGATCGGGCGTCATGCGCTTTCAGATCCCGTGGTTCCTCAGCCCCTTCGGGTCTCAACCAGAGTTGGTCGGCCACTCGGGAGCTTCGGGCTCGTTCGCGTTTCACTGTGAACTCGGGGGCTCGTATGTCGTCGGCACGTTCAACCAGGTGGCGAATCCATCACGGTCTTTCCGTTTCCTGCTGAAGATCGCTAGTCTGGTGGCACAGCGTCGGTGACAGGCGCCTCCACGACGGCTCCTCTGCCCTCGGCCGAGGACGTCCCTCTGCTTCCAGGAGAATCACGTGCAGACCAGAATCACTGAGCTTTTCGGTATCGAGCATCCCATCATCCAGGGAGGGATGCACTACGTGGGCTTCGCGGAGATGGCCGCCGCGGTCTCGAATGCCGGCGGGCTGGGGATCATCACCGGGTTGACCCAGAAGACCCCGGAAGGGCTCGCGAAAGAGATCGTTCGCTGCAGGGAGATGACCGACAAACCGTTCGGCGTGAACTTGACCCTCCTGCCCGCGGTCACGCCGCCGGACTACCCGGGGTTCGTCAAGGCGATCGTCGAAGGCGGCGTGAAGATCGTGGAGACGGCGGGGAACAACCCCCAGCCGCTACTCGCCCCGATGAAGGACGCGGGAATCAAGGTCATCCACAAGTGCACTTCGGTGCGCCACTCGCTCAAGGCACAGTCGATCGGCTGCGACGCGGTGTCGGTCGACGGCTTCGAGTGCGGCGGCCATCCGGGAGAGGACGACATTCCGAACTTCATTCTCCTGCCGCGCGCGGCAGACGAGCTGGAGATTCCGTTCGTCGCCTCCGGCGGGATGGCCGACGGCCGATCCCTCGTCGCTGCGCTGGCCATGGGCGCCGATGGGATCAACATGGGCACCCGGTTCATCGCCACGAAGGAAGCGCCGGTTCACGACAACGTGAAGCAGGCCATCCTCGCGGCAACCGAGCTCGACACCCGACTCGTGATGCGTCCCTTGCGCAACACGGAACGGGTGATGAAGAACGCCGCGGTCGAGCGCCTGCTCGAAAAGGAACGAGATCTCGGAGCCGACTTGAAGTTCGAAGACATCGTCGAAGAGGTCGCGGGGGTCTATCCTCGCATCATGATGGAAGGCGAGATGGACGCGGGGGCATGGTCGTGCGGCATGGTGGCGGGCTTGATTCACGACATCCCGACCTGCCAGGAATTGATCGACCGCATCATGTCCCAGGCGGCGAGCATCGTGCGCGACAGGCTGTCCGGTCTCGTCGCCTAGAGTCGCGTGCGCTCGGTCCTCTTGTGGGGGTCAGCGGCCGAGCAAGGTGGGCAGCAGATCCGGCGGCACGACCGTCGGCTCGACCTGCAGGCGTCGCCAGTCGAACGCGTCGACGAGCTGGGCCGGAGTGCACGGCTCGATGGCCTCGAGCAGACCGAGGGTGAGGGCCAGGTAGCCCACCACGACCTCGGGGTGGATGCCGGCGGCCCGGAGCGAGGCTACGGTGAAGTGATCGTGGCGCTTGCTCAACTTCTCTCCCGAGGGGTCGACCATCAGCGGCACGTGGGCGAAGCGGGGCGGGTCGGCTCCCAGCGCCTCGAAGAGCAGGATCTGTCGCCCGGTGGAGCTCATCAGGTCGGCGCCGCGAACCACTTCGTCGATCTGCATCGCGATGTCGTCGACCACGACTGCCAGCTGGTACGCCCACACCCCGTCCCGGCGCCTCAGGACGAAGTCACCCACCTCGAGGTCGACACGCTGGCGGTGCCTCCCGCTCAGAAGGTCTTCCCACTCGACCTCTCGCGGGTCGACGCGAAATCGAACCGAGGCGTCGGGAGCGGTCGCCGCGAGCAACCGCTCGAGCCAGTTCTCGGAGACGGTCTGGGGACGCAGCGAGGGAGGGTAGGGTGGGCCTTCGGCCCCGTGCGGTGCACTCGCTACGTTGCGAAGTTCCCGCCGGGTGACGGTGCAGGGAAAGAGGAGCCCGTCACGATCGAGCCTGCGCAGCGCCTCTTCGTACCGAGCTCCGCGCTCCGACTGGGCGTACGGGGCGAAAGGACCACCTCGCTGGGGGCCTTCGTCCCAGTCGAGGCCGAGCCACGCCAGGTCACGCTGCTGCTCCTGGGCCAGTCCAGGCACCACGCGTGGACGGTCGAGGTCCTCGAGCCGCCAGACGAGGTCGCCCTGGCGCTGCCGGATCGAGAGCCACGCGACCAGGGCTGTCCGGGCATTGCCCAGGTGAATGGAGCCAGTGGGTGAAGGCGCCCAGCGACCTCGGGCCGAAGCGCTGGGGGGATTCCATGGTCCCATTCCAGCCATGATCGCACAGAGGTGAAAGTCTCTCGATAGAAGCGAGGCGTTGCCTACCCGAGAAACCGTTGCCTACCCGAGAAACAGGGCCGAGCCCCTGACGGATCAAAGGCTCGGCCGTTCGACAGGCGCGGGCGGTCGCCGTTGGAAATCTGGCCCCCCGCCCCTCGCTCTGGTTCTCTCTACTGCGGTGTCAGCTTGCCGACATACTGACGCGCGGTATTCGTCGCGTCGTCGACGCTCGCGAACACCTTGGTGGCCTGTGCGTTGAGCTTCGTCTTGTCGTCGGCCAGCTCCTTGATCGCGGCGGGGTTCAGATCGTTGCCCAGGAAGAGGATCTGGTCGCGGAGGTTGGTCAGGAAGGGATCGAACTCCGCCCCCGCCTTGTTGGCAGCCTGGCGAATCTGGTCGTATCCAGCCTTGGTCTCTTCGAGTCGCGTGTTGCTGCGCTGCTTCATCTCTTCACTCGAGAATCCGGCGAGGTCGTTCTCCCAGTTCTCGAACAGGCCGTCGGCCGCCAGCTGCATGTCGACCATCTTCGTACGGACGTCGCCTCGGGCGACGTCGCACTTGTCGATGTCCTTCTTGAGAGCCTTGTAGGCCTTGGTGTTGTTCGGGACCTTCCCGTCGACGATCTCGTTGTAGCCGGAGAGGGTCTTCTCGATCTGAGCCCGAGCCGCCGCGATCTCTGCGATCGTGGAGTTGGCACTCTTGATGAGCTTGTTGGTCAGCTTGAGGCCCTGATTGGATTGGGCGAGGACGGTCGAAGGCATTGCGAGCGCGGCCAGGACGGCCAGCCCGAGAAGGGCCGAGGTCAGCGCGCGAAGTCGACGGCGGTTTCGAATCTGCATCGTGAGTCTCCTGTGGATTCTGCTTGGGATCGGTAGAGAAGAATCCAGTCGAGATGAACCTCTGGCTTCGAGGACTCAGAATCCCCGCTGAACCAAAGGCGCTGCGACCGGAATCGATGGTTGGGCCTGGACGCCTCAGTCTAACGCCATGGGTGTGGAGAATTGCAACCTTGCGACGCCAACCACCCCCGGTTCCGTTGGACCGAGTGTCGGCCTGGCGACATTTCGATGACAGTTGGGCTCGAGCCTCGCGCTACACTCTGCGCTTCTGATCGATCTCGGCCTGGCTCGGATCTCTGGGCTCTGGAACCTGCCTTCTGGACGGCCGGAGTTCGCGCAATCGGAGCTGCCCACGAAGGTAGCAGAGGGACACTCTTCATGAGCGATTCGACGACAACGCACTCTCGCCTCACCGGCGCGATTCTCTGGTTTCTAGCGGTCCTCATCATGCTCGCCGCGGTCATCTACCAGAGGCGCACCGGGCCCACTTATCCGAAACGAGGGCAGATCGAGATCGCGTCCGAGGTCGAGAACTACCGCCTGATCCGCAGTGAGGAGACCACACGACCGGCCCGAGTCGCGATCCCCGATCTCGGGCCCAACGGTGCCGGCACGGTGTTCTACAAGCGATATCCCACCGACGATCCATTCACCGCGCTCGAGATGCAGCGCGAGGAGGGAGAAGACGGCGCGGAGCTGGTGGCCTATCTGCCTGCACAACCGGCTGCCGGGAAACTGGAGTACTACCTGGAGATCGAGGGGGCCGGAGGACGCCAGCGGATTCCGACCCTTGGCGAGGGAGTGGGTGGGGACGACAACATCCTGATCCGATTCAAGGATCCCGTGCCAACCCCGCTCCTCGTCTCCCACGTGATGTTCATGTTCTTCTCCGTACTGATCGGAATGCGTGCAGGACTGGCTGCGATCGTGGCGCCCGGCAACATGCGCAAACTTTCGTGGATCACGCTGACGGGTCTCACCATCGGGGGAATGGTGCTGGGTCCGTTCGTGCAGAAGTACGCGTTCGGGGAGTACTGGACCGGTTTCCCCTGGGGCTACGACCTGACCGACAACAAGATGTTGATCATGTTCCTCGCCTGGATGGTCGCCTGCTCGACGGTCGGGCTCCGCCCCAAGAAGAAGGAGGGGGTGGGCCGCGTGGTGGTGGTGGCCGCGGCAGTGGTGATGACGGCGGTCTACATGATTCCGCACAGCATGCGGGGCAGCGAGCTCGACTACTCCGCAGTCGACAGCGGCGTCGATCCAGCGGAGGCGATCGGGACCTCGGATCAGTAGGGTCGCGACCGGTGACGGCAGCCCATGTCCATCTGGCCGTGGTTCACCTTCCGGTGGTGGGTGTCCCCGTGGCCATCGCCCTCTTGGCATTGGGCCATCTCGGAGACCACGAGATCCTGGTGCGCGTGGGGTATGCGCTCTTGATTCTCTGTGGTGTGTTCTCGATCGTCGCGTTCTACTCGGGGCCCTCGGCGTTCGAGCTGCTGGAGGAGCAACTGGCCCCCGAGAAGGAGCAGGTGGAGCAGCACGCGGTCATCGCCCGGGCGGCCTTCATCGGTGCGATCCTGGTCGGTGTCGTCGCGATTCAGGCGCTCCTGCAGTTCGTTCAAGAGGAGCCGCCGGCGCGTTGGCTTCGGGTGACGATCTTCTCCGGTGCGCTGGTCGTCTGCTATCTGCTGGTCTGGAGTGCGCACCTCGGTGGCGGCATCCGGCATCCGGAGGTCCGCGAGCCGCGGATCTGGATCTTTCCCGAGCTTTGACGGCAGTCGATCGGAAGCCAGGGGCGACTCAGGGAGGCGGCTCCGGGACTCGGCCGGAGGGACGGTCGGGAGTGAGGGTCAAGGTGACGCGTCGTGGCGGTGCTTGACCTGCCGGGTCGGGAATCCTCACGTTGACCGTGTTCACCTGATCCACTTCGAGCTCGAAGAACGCTCGGTTCGAGATCTCGATTCCGCTCGGGCCCCCGGGAATTGACAGCTCGAAGTAGAGCCATCCGTCTCGGAGGTCGAGCTCCATTCCCACCCACTCCAGCGGCACGGGATCGCCGTGGGCGGTGCGCACGCGAAAAACCTCGGCGGTGTAGCCGGCGATCTGCCGCTCGATGTCGGGATCGCGGTCGAGATCGACGTCTCGATCGAGACGTCGCTCGAGTGCTCTTTGCAGGTCCGGCGGCCAGACCTTCAAGGCCACTTCGAGGTGAGCGGTTTCGGCGTTGTAGTCCGCCTGAGCCAGGGTGACGTGGAAGGGATGCGCCTCCGCGAGAAGGGCGAGGGCCGCGGCGGGGCTTGCGAGCGCTACGGTCGCCACCAGCGCCGCCGCAGCGGGGGTCATCCGCCGCTCCCCTCTTCCGGGTCGGGGGTGTCGTCCGGTGGCTTGCCGATCTGCATCGGGTTCTTCTCCTTTTCCTCCTTGAACAGCTGGAAGCGAGACTTCGCCGGCCGGGGAGGAAACGTGTTGTTCGTCGTGTCGATGTCCGCGGTCTCGAGCCAGGGGTCCTGAGTGACGCGTC
This sequence comes from uncultured Acidobacteriota bacterium, assembly GCA_963851415.1. GTDB lineage: Bacteria > Acidobacteriota > Thermoanaerobaculia > Multivoradales > Multivoraceae > CAWKPF01. Next base: position 2,130,596 of record CAWKPF010000003.1, on the reverse strand, counting down.
GAATCGGTTGGTCGGTGATCAACAGCTTGGAGGCGCGCAGTGGGTTGCGGCGCCAGATCTCGGCCGGGATGCGGAGCTCCTCGACGCTATCGTCCTCGTACTCGATCTGAAGGATGAGCGGCGAGACCAGGCCACCGATGTTTTCGAAGTCGATCACGGTGAAGACCTTGCCGGTGTCGAGCAGGGCGCGCTCGTTGGCGTCGAGCTCGGCGATCAGGGTGTCGAACTTCTCCTGCTCTGCCGGGGTGACCTCGAGCTCGTCGTACTCGTTGTAGAAGTCTCTGAGCTCGGGATAGCGCTCGACTCTGCGGCCCGTCAGCTCACGGTTGCGTCGTTCGGCGATGGTCTCGGGTTCGGCCTCGCGCTCCTCGCGCAGGCGCCGCTTCTCGACTTCCGGGTCGATTGCCTCGAGCTCGAGCTGGGTCAGGCCGGTCAATGGCCAGGTCGACAGTGATCGGTCGTGTAGAACCAGCCGCGCCAGAACCAGTCGAGATCGATCGCCGAGGCGTCCTCCATGGTGCGGAAGAAGTCGGCGGGCGTGGGCCGCTTGAACTTCCAGCGCTCGCGCGTACTCCTTGAAGGCGATAGTCGAAGAGCTCGCGGCCCAGCACGGTCTCGCGCAGGATGTTCAGCGCGGTCGCCGGCTTGGCGTAGGCGTTGGTGCCGAACTGCGAGGACCGACTCCGAGTTGGTCATGATCGGCACCTGGGCGGCGCTCGGCATGTACTCGACGATGTCGCTTGGGCTCGCCGCGCCGGGAGGGGTAGTCCTCCTCCCACTCCTGCTCGGCGAGGTACTGCAGGAAGCGTGTTGAGCCCCTCGTCCATCCAGGTCCACTGGCGCTCGTCCGAGTTGACGATCATCGGGAAGTAGTTGTGCCCGACCTCGTGGATGATCACGGAGATCAGGCCGTACTTGGTCCGCGCGGAGTAGGTGCCGTCCTTCTCGGGACGCGGCCCGTTGAAGCAGATCATCGGGTACTCCATGCCGCCGACCGGGCCGTTCACCGAGATCGCGACCGGGTAGGGGTAGGCGAAGGTGTACCGCGAGTAGACGTCGAGCGTGTGGATGATCGCGTGGGTCGAGTAGCGGCTCCACAGCGGCTCGCCTTCCTTGGGGTAGTACGACATCGCCATCACGATCTGCACCGCGATCGTTGGGCGATGGCCCTGGGCGTCCCAGATGAACTTGCGCGACGATGCGAAGGCGAAATCGCGCACGTTCTCGGCGTGGAAGATCCAGGTCTTCGTGCCCGAGGGCTCGCTCGACTCGTTGGCCTGCGCCTCCTCCGGGGTGACGATGAACACCGGCGTCGTGGCGGTGCGCGCCTCGTCGAGCCGCTGGCGCTGCTCGCGGGTCAGCACCTCCTCGGGGTTCTGGAGCACGCCGGTCGCTGCGACGATGTGGTCGTCGGGAACGGTGATCGCGACGGTGTAGTCGCCGAACTCGAGCGTGAACTCGCCCGAGCCGAGGAACTGCTTGTGCTGCCAGCCGGTGACGTCGGTGTAGGCGGCCATGCGCGGAAACCACTGGGCGATTCGTAGATGTAGTTGTCGTCCTCCTCGAAGTACTCGTAGCCGGTCCGCCCTCGTACCAGACGAGAGTTGTTGATGTGGTACTCCCAGTCGATCGACACGTCGGTCGACTCTCCCGGTGCCAGCGGCTGCGGGGTAGATCGATGCGCATCATCGTCTTGACGACGGTGTAGGGAAGGGGCTCGTCGTTGCGATCGTGTACCTTCTTGATGGTGACACTGCCGTCGAACTCCTGGCGTGCCAGCATCGACTCGAGATAGCGGTAGCTGACCTTCTCGAGTTGGGGGGCCGTGGCCGTCAGCACCGCATCGGAGTCCGGAGCGAAGAGGTTGGCGTCGAGCTGGACCCAGAGATAGTCGAGCGGATCGGGGGAGTCGTTGTCGTAGCTGATGGTCTCGGAGCCGATGATGCGCTGGTTCTCGTCGTCGAGCTCGACCTGGATGTCGTGATGCGCCTTCTGCTGCCAGTAGCCCCGTGCCGGGGCACCCGATGCGGTGCGAAACTGGTTGGGGGTGGGCAGGATCTCCTCGAGCTGGCGGAAGGGATCCGCCGGGTGGGTATCGGGCGCGCTGCGGTTGGCGGGGCCGCGGCGTTGCGCCGAGAGGGGAAGCGCCACAAGGAGGGACAGTGCGAAGAGCGGTGCGAAGAGAGCGAGGGCAGAGGCCCTTGTGCCCTGGAGCGTCGGGTCGGGGTAGCGGCGATGCATCTCTCGAGTCCTCCGGGTGTCGCTCGGAGGATACTAGTGTGGGAAGGTGTGGATGCGTCGCCGGCGGGGTGCTCCCCGACGTGGCTGGGGATCAGACTCCCTCCGCTTCCGTCCTCACGCCTCCGCGGCTTCGTAGAGCAGCCGCTCGGTAATGCTGCGGCGCATGAGCTCGAAGCGCTGCAGATAGAGACCTCGATAGTGCTCGGGGTCCAGGTCGAAGGGCACGCGCTCTCCGCCGAGGAAGGGGGCGAACGTCTGGTCGGCACCCGCGGCGGCGAAGCCCCGATAGCTCTCGAACTCTTCGGTGAAGAACCCCTCGAGCTCGGGGTTCTCGTCGAGTAGGCGCTGGGTGAGATAGGTCCCGAAAGCGATGTGTCTGGCTTCGTCGCGTCGAATCAGTCGGATCCCCGCCAGGAGCCCAGGGAACAGGGCCCGCTTCTCACAGATGTCGAAGTAGAGGGGGTAGGCGGCTTCGGCCCCCACCCCCTCGATGTAGAGGTGGTAGATCATCGAGGCCCGGATCTGCGCTCGGGGAGACTGATCAGTGAGCAGGGCCCCCATCACTTCGCGCAGCCTGGTGCCGAACAGGTCCCCACTGAGATCGGGGTAGGGGATGTCCGTGCCGAACACCCCGGGAAGGGTGGCCTGGAGCCAACGCTCGAAGAACTCGACGTGGCGAGCCTCTTCGAACATCTGGGCCGTGACGAACATCTCCTCGTCGATGCGCCCTTTCTCCTGGCGAAGGGCAAACTGCAGCGGTCCGAGATCGTGGGTGACGCCGCGCTCGCCGACGTAGAAACCGGCGACGAGACGCAGAAGGAGGGTCCGCTCGGAGTCGTCGAGGGAGAGCCAGTCTCGCGCCTCACGAGAGTAGTCGATCTCCGCGGGTCGCCAGGCCCTGGCCTGCGAGCGCTCGAAGAGACGCATGGGAAAACTGTCCAGGTTGATCGGCATGAGTCTCTCCGGAAGTGGGCTTGGATGCTCGCTGCTCGCTGCTCGCTGCACGGTGCTCAGCGCTCAGCGCTCAGCGCTCGGTGCTGGGTGCTGGGCCGACAGTCTACCGATCTCCTGAGGAGGACGCGGCGGAGTCGGTGGCCCGGCCGCTGCGACCCGTGCGAGCCCGCAAGCCCACGGAGGATCACTCGAGCGGCATGCGACACGGACGTTGGGCTCGGAAACGGTCGCGCAGCTCGACCAGATCCGGTGGCGTCTCGGGCGTCAGCTGCTCGAGCAGTCGCTCGATCACTCGGGCCGCGTCGTCGCAAGCCCCCACCTCGGCGTAGGCCATGGCGAGGGTCCGGAGGTGGTCGGGCTGGGGCTCCTGGCGGGCGACCGCTTGGGCATAGCCGAGGGCGCGTGCGCCGTCGCGAAGGGCAGGATCGGGAGCGGCCGCCATCAGGCGGGCCATCAAGTGGAGAAGGCGGCCCTGATCCGGCAGCTCGGCGAGGCCGGTATCGAGGACGCTTACGGCCTCACGGTACCGTTGGGCGCCGATCAGCAGAATCGCGGCCTCGTAGTAGCAGGCTTCGTCGCGCGGGTCGATGGCGAGGCAACGGCGGTAGGCAGCGAGTGCCCCCTGGGTGTCGCCCTTCTGGGAAGCCACCCGTGCTGCCAGGTGCTGGGCTTCGAGATCCTGGGGGAGGAGCTCGGACGCCCGTGTGCCGAGGGTGGCGAGCCGGTCCCAGTCGGACGGGGTCCCGCGCTTCAGGAGCAGTTGGCTCAGATTGAGGTGGCCGATCGGGTGATCGGGTTCGCGACGGAGCAGTTCCTCGTACTCTTCGATGGCGCGGTCGATCTGTCCCGATTCACCGAGCGCGGCTCCGAGATTGACTCGAATGTCCACCCGATCGGGGTCGGCCGCCAGGGCCCGCTCGAACTCAGCGGCCGCCTCGAGGTAGCGGCCCGCGGCAAAGGCTGCGCGTCCACGGAGCCCCGCTGCGGTGGCGCCGGCGCTGGCGCCTTCGAGTCGATCGAGCAGCGGGTCGGGGACATCGATTCCGACGGTGCCTCGCCGAGACATCGCCGCGCGGGCTCGATCCAGGTCACCCTGGCTGCGGTACGCCATCGCCAGGGGAAAGTAGAGAGCGTTGGCGTCCGGTGCCGCTGCGAGAGCCTGCTCGAGGAGGTCGATGGCCTCCTCGGCGCGGCCTTCCTCGAGCGCCAGTTGACCGAGGGTAGCGAGCGCCGCCGGTTGCCCGGGCGCTACCTCCAGGGCGCGCCGCAGGAGCTCGGCACCCCGCTCGAGCTGTCCCGCCTCCACGGCGGCTCGACCGGCCCGGACCAGGGTCGGAAGATGGTCGCTGCGCAGTACCAGGCTCTGCTCGTAGAAGTCGAGGGCGAGGGCGAGGTCCCCGGCACGCGAGGCGGCCCAGGCTCGGTAATAGCTCCACCGAAAGTCGTCGGGAGAGAGAGCTTCGGCAGCTGCCAGAGCATCGTCCGCCGCTTGCCAGAACTCGTGCGCCAGGAGGAGCAGGGCGGCATGACCGAGGGTACTGGCGCCCTGGCCCGGAGCGGTCGCCATATCGATCGAGGCGATTCGAGCTCGAGTGTCCTCGAGGGCTCGTGCCACTGCGGGCTCGAGCGCGTCGCTGGCGGGAAGGCGCACGGTGTGAACGGCACCCGAGTGCTCGAAGGTGACGGCGGAGGTGCCAGGTGCCTGGCGCGCGGCCGCGGAAAATGGGGGCGGCGTGAGCAGCAGCCCGACAAGAACCCCGAAGACGGCCACCCGCCTCATCGGGACCCTTCCGGCCACAGCACGATCAAGTCGTGATCCGGTGGGATACGGCTGAGCCTCAGTTTGCCGACGGGTGCCGATTCGATGGAGATCGTGACGCTGGGGTGATCCTTCGCGACGAAGCGCAGGCGGGCTTGAGAAGCGGACGCGAAGCTGGCGTCGCGCCGGAGCCAGCGGCGCTGCAGCGGTGTCTCGGTCCCCTGGAGCGTTGCGAAGGTCAGGCCGACCGCTGACTCGAGTCGGGGAAGGCGCAGCGTGACCGCCGTGGGAGAGCTCGAGCCGTCGAGAAGCAGACGGGCCGAGGCCTGATTGTTGCTGAGCAACAGGTCGTCGTCACCGTCTCCGTCGATGTCGCCGCAGGCGACCCCGCGTCCGGCCTCGGAGAGCGTCGAGTCTCCACTCTCTGCTCCGACTCCGAGCTCGAAGCGTCCGTCTCCGAGGTTGTGAAAGAGCTGGTCCGGTTGATGGTACGGACGAGGGTCCCCGCGGGCGACCAGCGATTCGAGGGCCCGAACCTCGCCGTTGGCCACCCACAGGTCGAGCAGACCGTCATCATCGACATCGCTCCAGGCCACTCCGAAGCTGGTTCGTCCCAGGGTGGGTGCTGCCAGACCCGAGGCTCGGCTGCGATCGAGGAAGGTCTCGCCATCGTGGAGGTAGAGGGTGCTGCTCTCGCCGTTGAGATGGGTGATGAAGAGGTCCTCGTCCCCATCGGCGTCGAGATCCGCGGGGGCGATTCCCATGCTGGCCTCGGGCCGGCCCTGCAGGTTGAGCGCCACACCCCACCACAAGCCCGACTCCTCGAAGGTGCCGTCACCGCGGTTGACCCAAAGGAAGTTCTCCATCTGGTCGTTGGCCACCACGAGGTCGAGGTCGGCGTCGGCGTCGACGTCGAGCGCGGCCACGCCGAGTCCCGCTCCGGCGTGCGCGGAGATGCCACTGCGGTCGGACACGTCTTCGAAGCGTCCCATTCCGAGGTTGCGATAGAGACGATCGGGGAGCGGGTCGAAGGCGGTGGGTCCGCAGTACTCCGGAGCCGTGTTGGCGGTATAGCAGGTGGGCGGGGCAGTCACATCGTAGCGGACGTAGTCGGCCACGTAGAGGTCGAGCCGTCCGTCCGAGTCGGCATCGAAGAACGTCGCGCTGGAGCTCCATGCGGTCCCAGCGACGCCGGCGCGCTCGGTCCAGTCCTCGAAGGTGCCGTCGCCGCGGTTGTGCCACAGCTGATTCGGCCCGAACTGGGTCAGATAGAGATCGAGGTGGCCGTCGTCGTCGATGTCTCCGACCGCCACGCCGATCCCGTAGCCGGTGGCCACGATGCCGCTGCGCTCGGTCACGTCGACGAGTCTGGGGCCGCCCTCCGAGCGGTCCTGCCGAAAGAGGCGATCGCCCCCGGGTTTCGTGGTGCCGGTCGACGGCGTGGAAGCCAGGGGCCCGCTCTGCACGAGGTAGACGTCGAGATCGCCATCTCCATCGTAGTCGAAGAGCGCCGCTCCCGATCCCATGATCTCGGGGAAGAGCAGATCACCGCTCGCGCCGGTGTCGTGAGCGAAATCCAGTCCCCACTGCCGGCTGGCGTCGACGAACGGAGCCTGGGCCACCAGCGACGAGGCAAGCGCCGAGGCGCCCAGGCACAGGAGCGCGCACGTTCGAGCGGACATCACCGGTCTCAGGGACGAGTCACCCTCTCGGGAGTGGCCGCTCTCCGTGGCGTGCCGACCAGCGCGAGCAGGCCATCGACGTCCTTCGGCACCGAGGCGCTGAGGATCTCGGGCGCTCCGTCGGTCACCAAAACCGTGTCTTCGATTCGGATGTGGATGTGGTGCTCCGGCTCCTCGATGATCGGCTCGACCGCGATGACCATTCCCGGCTCGAAGGGGAGCTTCGAGTCGCCGACGTCGTGCACCGCGAGCCCGACGAAGTGGCCGGCGCCATGGGCCGGCTTGTCTTCGAAGCCCCACTTGTCATAGACCCTCCGGCAGATCTCTCGGGTTTCCTCGCGCGTGGCGCCAGGCCGCATCGCGTCGATGATCGCCTTCTGCGCTTCGAGCACGGCCTGGTACGCGCGGAGCTGCCGATCGTCGAAGCGCCCGCTCACCGGCCAGGTGCGAGTGATGTCCATCGTCAGGTAGGCGAAGGACGCGCCGTAGTCCATGACGATCAGGTCCCCGCCCTCGAGCTGGCGAGCGTTGTGGTTGTAGTGCCAGAGGTTGACGTTCGGTCCGGAGCCGACAATGGCGGGGTAGGCCTCCATCTCGGCGCCGGCGAGAAGGAACTCGTGCTTCGCTTCGGCTTCGAGCGTGTACTCCCATTCGCCGGCGCGCGTCGCACGAATGGCGCGAGCGATGCCGTCGGCACTGGCGCGACCGTTCACTCGCAGGACTTCGATCTCGCGAGGCGTCTTGATCATGCGCAAACGATCGAGATGTGGAGTGGCGTCCAGGAGCTCGTAGTGCGGGTAGCGCTGGCGAATGCTGTTGACCTGCCAGGCACTCGTGCTCGGCTGGGCGCCGAAGGGATTGCCCTCGCGCCGTCCGAGATGGAGTCCCTTCTCGGAACGAGACTGGTCGATCTCGTCACGCTCCGAGAGCCGGACCCAGAGGGGCTGCGTGCCCGGGCGTCTGCGGCGAGCCAGGAACTCGGGGAGATAGGTGATGGGCTGCACGGCAGACAGGCCATACGCGATTGCGGCTTCCGGATCGTCGAGCCAGTTCGGTCCGTCGATGAACTTCTCACGCTCTCCCTGTACCGGGAGGAAGAGGGTCGTCTGGCAGTCGGTCGGGTCGATCACGATGGCCGCGTTGCGGCTCTCGATCCCGGTCAGGTACCAGAAGTCATGGTCCTGACGAAAGCGCACCCCGGGTCGCGGCATGGTCTCGGCGAACAGGAGGAGGTCTCCCGGCTGGTCCGCCTCCAGCCGCTCACAGAGACGGGAGCGCCGCTCGCTGAACTCTTCTGGAGGAAACTCCTGACGCTGAGCGAGGCAAGGGACAGCGCACGCGAGCAGGAGCAGGACAGGAAGGACCCGACGGCCGGGGGAGGAGAAGTCTGAACTGGGCGGCATTCGGTGGTCCCCTCGGGGTCGGTCAGGCGTTGACGCCGTAGAATGGTCCCCAGATCCTAGTGCATCGCGAGTCGGGCCCCACGATGTTGTTCGGGGCGGGCCCGCGGAGGAAATTTTCCGATGTCGGCCATGAACGCCTATCTCGGCACTGCGTCGCACTCTCGGCGGCTTTACGAGCGCGGCCTCCGGGTCATGCCCGGAGGCAACTCCCGTCACACGGTGGTGATGGACCCCTACCCGGTCTACGCCGCGAGCGGTCACGGCTGTCGGGTCAGGGACGTGGAGGGCGAAGAGCGAGTCGACTTCGTCAACAACTACACCTCGCTCATCCTCGGCCACGCCGATCCCGTGGTGACGGAGGCCGTGACCGAGGTCATCCGGAGCGGTACCGCGTTCTCTCTTCCCACCGAGACGGATATCCGCTTCGCGGAATTGCTCGTCGAGCGCATCCCCTATGTGGAGCAGATCCGGTTCTGCAACTCGGGCTCCGAGGCGGTCCTGCTGTCCCTGCGCGCTGCACGCGCCGCGACCGGGCGCTCGAAGATCGCCAAGTTCGAGGGCTGCTATCACGGGATCTACGACTATGCCCAGGCGAGTGACTCGTCGCGGCCCCACAACTGGGGCGACCCGCAGAGCCCTTCGACCACGCTCGAGCCGAGCATGTCGCCTGGCATCGCCGAGGACGTGGTGACCTTGCCCTTCAATCGTGTCGAAGTCTGCCGGCGGTTGATCGAAGAAAATGCATCAGAGCTGGCGGCGGTGTTGATCGATCCGCTGCCGGCCGCTCTCGGTCTGACCGCGCCGGCCGAGGGATTCCTGCCCTTCCTACGCGAGATCACGCGCAAGCACGGCATCCTGTTGGTCGCCGACGAAGTGCTGTCGTTTCGTGTGGACTACCGCGGCGCGTGTCACGCACACAGTGTCGCGCCGGATCTGGTCGCCCTGGGAAAGATCATCGGCGGTGGGTTTCCGGTGGGCGCGGTGGGCGGCCGCCGCGAGGTGATGGAGGTGTTCGATCATCGGCTCACCGAGAAGGTGCACCATGGCGGGACCTACAACGCGAACCCGGTCACCATGGCGGCCGGGTTCGAGACCATGCGCCAGATGACCGAGGAGGCCTACCATCGCCTCGACCAGATGGGCAACAGCATTCGAAGCGCCGTCTCGGAGACACTGTCGGCTCGCGGGATTCCCCATCGGGTGACCGGGCGAGGATCCCTGTTCGCGATCCTGGCCTCCGATGCAGAAGCGGCCGACTTTCGGGACGTGGCTGCCATTCGTGCCGGCCGACCCGAGCTGTCCGGTCTGACTCAGGAAATGTTGGCGCGGGGCATCCTCCTCGGTGCGCGAGGGCTGTTCGGCGCACTCTCCACGCCGATGGGAGAGGCCGAGCTGGAGATGTTCGTGGGGGCGCTCGACCAGTCGTTGGAGGCCAGCCTGGAGGGCTGATCTTTGCCCATGCGTGAGGGACTCGGATCGGGAAGATGGAAAGCGTCGTGAAAGGACCCTCATGAAAGGAACCTCATGAAGAACGCCAGCCTGCTCCTCGCTCTTCTGATTGGCTGCGCGGCTCGAGCGCCCGCGCAGGAATCCGTCGAGGCCGAAGTGCGACAGATGCTCGAGGAGTACGTCGCCGCCACCAACCGAAGTGACTGGGAAGAGGTCTCCACCTACTACGCCGACGACCCCGCCTTTCGCTGGCTCGAAGACGGGGTGGTCCGCTACGGTTCCCACGAGGAACTGCTACAGACCTTCGACAACCTCGACCAGATGTTCTCCGAGGTCGCGATGGAGTTGATCGACACGGTGATCGTCCCCCTGGGTGAGGATGCAGCGCAGGTGAGCTCGCTGTTCCGGCAGAACGTCATCCTCGCCGACGGGACCCCGTTCACCATCGAGGGGGGGATCTCGATGACCGTGGTGCGTCGCGCCGGCCGCTGGCTGTTTCTCCTCGGGCACACCTCGAGCCCGAGAAACCGTCCCGACCTCTGAGGTCGGTCCCTCCGTCGCCCGAACTCGTGGTTTTCCCTCATGCCGACGCCGGGCCTGCGGGTCGAGAGTCTGTATCCGTTTGTATTGGCGCACCTTACGGAAGCCCCGACAGATCCTCGGATGCACAGTCTGTTGGGCACTCCACCGTGGCCCTCCAGATTCCTTTGACGCACCTCCCCGCAGACCTTTATATTCAGCTTCAGATAGGAAAACGAAACTCCGCAGCAACCGCGAGACGGGAGGAACCTGACCCAGCCCCGGACGTCGTGCAGGCGCCGTTCGCCGCAGGAAGGGATTCAAGACTGCTGTCTCACGGAGAACCGTTCGGATCCCCTCGGAGGATTTCGGAGGGGAGGGAGTATGAGGTCTACCGACCACGAAATCTGCCTCGAGAGGAATGGAGACACACAAATGACCAGTACACGAAGAGCGACCCTCGTCCTCGCGGCATGCATGTTGTTGTTCAGCATGGTCGCAGGAACGGCGGGCGCCCAGATTCTCGGAACGCTCCAGGGCTACATCCGCGGCGACAACGGCGAAGGCCTTCCTGGCGTCACCGTGTCGATCGTCAACCAGGACACGGGTGCAGAGCGCATCGTGATCACCGGCTCGGACGGCTTCTACGTCGCCCGTTCGCTGCAGGCCGGGACCTACCGCGTGTTGGCGACCCTGGAAGGGATGCAGAGCACGCAGCAGGAGAACGTCGAACTGCTGGTCGGTCAGCTGCTCGACATCAACCTGAACATGGGGGTCGAGGCGACCTCTGAAGTGATCACGGTGACCGCGGAGACCCCACTGGTCGAGATCAGTCGCTCCAGCGCGGCCAGCTACATCAGCGAGGTCGAGATCGAGAACATTCCGATCGTCAACCGCGATTTCAAGGAGTACGCCATCCTCACCCCGACGGTGGTGGACGACCCGCAGCGTGGCTTCGTGACCATGAGTGGCCAGCGCGGGGTCTACTCGGGCCTCCGCGTCGACGGGACCTCGAACAAGAACGCCTTCTTCGGCTACGGCAACGGCGGTGAGGCGACCGAGAACGACGGCCTGACCATCGCTCAGGAGTCGGTCAAGGAGTTCCAGGTCATCACCAACGGGTTCAATCCCGAGTACGGTCTGGACGGCGGCGGCTTCATCAACGTGGTGACCAAGTCGGGCACCAACAACCTGAAGGGCAATGCCTTCTACTTCTACACCGACGATTCGCTCGCCGAGAACATCGACGCGTCGCCGCTCGACAAGTTCCGCAACCCCTCGGCATCGGATACGGATCCGTCCGAATTCAAGCGACAGAACTGGGGCGCGACCGTCGGTGGGCCGATCATTCAGGACAAGCTGCACTATTTTGCTGCCTATGACCAGGTCAAGCGAACCAACCCCTTCATCGATCGACTCGAGACGCGCGGCGCATACGACGCCGTGCTCCAGCGTGCTCAGGCCGAGCCCGAATTCGCCAGCCTGTTGATCGGGTACGAGCCCAACAACGACGGCGTCGCGGCGCCGGATCCGGTAAACGGTCGGACCGCGAGCGGCCTGTTCGAGCGCAACGTCGACAACCTCATCCTGCTCGGCAAGCTGGACTTCACGCCGGTCGATGCCCACTCGGCCTCGCTGCGGTACAACTACGTGGACTACGAGCGCACGAGCACCTTCCTCGACGAGGAGTCGCTCAAGACGGAGGGAGTGGACTCGATCGTGGGCGGTTGGGTGTGGGTTCCCTCCAGTCGGGGTCTCAACGACATGCGAATCCAGTACGTCAAGGACGACCTGAATCGCGGCAACCTGCGCGACGGCAGCGACTTCGTGGCACAGATCCGCTTCCGTGGCGGAGACGGATCGGGCTCCGATTCCCTCGGCAAGTTCGACTTCCTGCCGATCGAGGCGAATACCAAGGCCCTCGAGTTTCGTGACGCCTATTCGTACCTGTTCGGCGCTCACGACCTCAAGTTCGGGATCGACTACGCCGAGGACAACATGAAGCAGCTGTTCGCCGGCTCCCGGGACGGTCGCTACGACTTCAACACCCTCGATCAGTTCCTCGCCAACGATGCCGACCGGGTGCGCATCTACTTCGGTGACGTCGGTTTCCCGAACTATGACGAGACCCAGAGCGTGCTCGCCCTGTTCGCTCAGGACAGCTGGCGTCCGACGGGCACTCTGACCGTGAACTACGGTCTGCGCTGGCAGAAGACCGACAACCCCGGCAATCTGGATCACGTCTTCCCGGTGGGACGAAGCATTCCGGACGACGATCACCTCGCACCGCGGGTCGGCTTCGCCTGGAACGTCAACCCCGAGGTCGGGGACGTGCTCCGTGGCGGCTTCGGTATCTTCTACGGCCGCACGCCGACGCTCTTGTTCGCCAGCCAGGTGCAGGAGAACGGCCTCTACCCGAACTACGGTCGTGTCACGGTGAGTCCCGGGCAGACCGGTTTCGTGCCGCTCGGCACGCCGATCGACAACGAGAATCCGCCGATCGACACCATTCCGTCGACCTCCTATCTCGATCCGAACTTCCGCGATGCGCAGAACACGCGCTTCAATCTCGGGTACGAGCGGCCGGTGTCGCGCAACTGGTCGGTCGCGGTCGACCTCCTGTGGGCCGACGGCAAGTACAACCAGCGCAACTACAACGACAACATCGTGGTGACCGGCCTCGACGAGTTCGGTCGTCCGCTGTACTCGGGCCAGGAGGTGGATCCGAACTTCAGCCAGATCTTCGTGCGGCGCTCCGATGGCAACTCGGAGTACCGGGCGGCGACCCTGAAGGTGAATCGTCGTTTCGCCAATCGGTACTCGCTGCAGGCGCACTACACCTACTCGACGGACAAGGACGATGACGCCAACGAGCGCAACGCGACCGACATCACGGTGTCGAACAACTCGGATCCCGGCTACGACTGGGGCACGTCCGATCGCCAGGTGAAGCAACGCCTCGTGGGTCTCGGCACCGCGGAGCTGCCGCTCGGATTCCGGGTCGGCGGAACGTTCACCTTCCAGGAGGGAAGTCCCTACGGGGCGTTCGACTCGAACATCTTCGGTGCCGGTTGTCCTCGGAGTACCACCTGTCCGGCCCCCCGGGCGGTGATCAACGGCAATCTGGTGGGGCGCAACACCTACACCAACGAGGACTGGCAGCGCATTGATCTGCGTCTCGGTTGGGGCATGGGCCTCGGTGCGGAACGTCGGATCGAAGTGTTCGCCAACGTGTTCAACCTGCTCAACGAGCAGGCGTTCTCGGTGGACGAGCTGTTCAACCAGACGATGAATCCGTTCGACGTCACCTCTCAGCAGCAGCCGTTCCTGAGGGACGGTAGCGCCAACCCCGAGTTCGGGATTCCCGACGTCCGCGTGACGCAGCCGCGCTACATCGAGTTCGGCGCACGTTTCAGCTTCTGAGCGGTCGCAAATCGGTTCGAAGACGGGCCTCCTCCGGGAGGCCCGTTTCTTTTGCGGGTTCTGGTCCCGCTGGTCGGGGCTCCGGGTCTCCCGCTACGGCTCGACCAGGGCGCGGTAGGCCTGGCGCTGGGCCTCGGCCTCCTCCTCGCGGCCGAGAGCTTCCAGGGCGCGGGCCCAGGCCTGGCGGAGGGTCGGATTGTCGCCTCCGAGGACCAGAACGGCTTGGAAGTGCGTCAGGGAGGCTTCGAGCCGTCCCTGCTGTGCGAGCGCGAGGCCGAGCATCTGATGGGTTTCGGCGATCTGGTCGTCGAGTGCCAGGGCACGCCTCAGGGACTGTTCCGCCTCGGCCGCACGATCGGCGTTGAGCAGGAAGGCGCCCTGGAGGTAATGGCTCTCGACGCGGCTCGGGTCGGAGCGTACGGCCTGGCCGATCGACTCGAGGGCGCGGTCCAGCTGACCCAGGGCGAAGAGGATCTTGGCGCGCAGCGAGAGGGCGGCGGCCAGCTCCGGCTGTTGCTCCAGCATGGCATCGAGCCTGGCGAGAGCTTCCTGCGGCTTGCCGTCGGCGGCCAGGCTCTGGGCGTCGTTGAGCTCGGTACCGACCTTGCGTCCGTCCCAGTCGGCTTCGTCGGCCGCACTGCTGAGCGACTGGAAACGCTCGAGGGCCGCTTGCGCTCCTGCTGCGTCGCCCTGCTGGCGAAGGGCGTTTCCCAGGCGGTAATGGGCCTGAGCCGAGTCGGGATCGAGAGCGGTCGCGAGCTCGAGCCACTCGATCGCTTCGTCGGTTCGGCCTTCCTCCAGAGACAGCGTGCCGAGCTCGAGGGCGAGCCGCGGGTCCCTTCTTTCGGTGGCTTGAAACGCGGTCTCGAGCCAGGGGCGAGCCTCCGTGCGGCGCTGCGGTGTCGCGGCCAGGGCCATCCCCATCGGGATCGAGAAGAGCCCGGGCTGCTCGGCGGCGAGAGGTTCCACCAGAGACAGCGCGTCAGCGCTGCGTCCCTCACTGAGATAGAGGAGGGCGAGCTCACGAACCAGCGCGGGGGCCTCGATTCCCGAGTCCCTCCCCGCTTCGAGCAGTTCGATCGCGTCGGCTTCGTTGCCCGTGTCGCGCAGGAGGAGGGCCGCCAGGAGGGTCGCCTCCAGGTTGGCGGGATCGTGGGAGCGTACCTGGGCGAAGGTGGCGAGCGCCTGGTCGATAGTGCCGAGGCGCGCCAGTTGGCGGCCGACCAGAACACCGGCTGCGTTGTTTTCGGGTGCCAGGCGAAGGGCCGCGCGCCCGGCCTCCAACGACTCGAAGATCAGGCCGGCCTGTTCCCGTGCTCTCGCCAGGACGAGCCAGGCTTCGGGCATCGCCGGTGCGAGCTCGACCGCCGACTCGAAGCTTTCGATGGCACTCGCTGTGTCACCCCCTGCCAGGGCCCGCGCGCCCTCGCGGAGCAGCGACGCCACCTCGTCGACCAGCGCCTCTTGCGAAGGAACCGCAGGGGGTGCCGAGGGCTGTTGATGTCCGAGCGCGGCGGCGGCTGGGAGGAGAGAGACGATCAGGACCAGACACGGGGAGCGCATGGGTGGAATCTACCCCACCGCGCCGAGGTCCGAGTTCGGCGGGGCCTGCGTTCCGCGATGGCGCTTCTCGCGGCCGGCTAGCCCTCCGGGATCGAGTCGAGGGTGAGCCGAAGGATGATCGGGCCCCGCTTGCCGACGATCTGAGCCGGGGTCGAGCGGTCGTCGGGAAGATAGTAGAGATAGAGATCGTCCTTGAAGGTGTTGCCGTCCTCGCTTTCGACGCCGATCACGGAGTAGCCGAGAACCTCGATCTTCTCGCCGGCGATCTTGCGGGTGGACAGGCCCAGCGGTTGCACGTCGACCGGGTAGGTTTTGCCGTTGTTCCAGATGGTCATCCGAGTTCGGACCTTCGGCGGGTGCTCGCGCAGATAGTAGATGGCGGACGCGAAGTCGATCTGGCCGTCCTTTTCGACGTCCTGCTCCTTCTCCTTGGTCTTGCCTCGGAACGACTGTGCCTCCCAGACCTGCTGGGTGTCGGCATCCTCCTTGGCCAGGGCGGCTCCGTAGAGGAAGTACTCGCCCTCCCGTTTGGGAGCCGTGATCAGGACCTCGATCTCCATCAGCTCCGAGTCGGCCTCGGAGACGAAGGTGACCTGGGCATCTCCGTGATTCGGTACGAAGAGTCCGGCGATTGCGCCGAGAAAACCCCCGAGTCGCCAGCGGAAGGGATAGACCTCGCCCCCTCGTTTGAGTGCAGCTTCTCGGGCCAGTGCGGGATCCGTGTGGACGGTGCGGCTCAGGGTGTCGCGCACGGGGCTGGGATCGAGATCCTGGCGGGAGACAGAGCCTGCCCCAGCAGGAGACGGCGCGGTCAGAGACACTGCAGCGAGAGCGAGGGCGCCACCGATCGCAAAGGGCAACGAAGTACGAAGGCTCATCGCGCCATCCTATCCGTCTTGCGAAAGCGTCTGCCATCGGCTCTCCAGCTCTGCGAGTGCGCTTTCCAGTTGCTCGACCGCGGACAGGGCCTGTCTGGTGGGACGCGCATCGGCGCCCTGCAGCAGGGTGAGCAGGTAGAGCAGCTTGTCCTGAAGGCCGACCACGGTCTCGGTGCCGGGAGCGGCCGCGTAGATGCTGCCATAGAGCACGTCCTGGGCGCCGGGCTCCCCCTCGCCGCGCAGCGCGAGAAGTGCCTCGTCGGACTGCTCGCTCGGATCGGCGAGACGTCGGTCGATCTCCTCGCGCAGCGCCTGCGCCCGCTGGTGGCCGCGATAGCAGCGCATGGAGGTCTCGTGCTGCAGGCGAAGACCCTCGTCGTCGAGCGTGACCCGAGGATCCATTTCCACTCGTAGGGGTCGCTCGGCGGATTCGCCGTCGACCTGCAGCCGAACGGTGTAGTCCCCGGGCGGAACGAACGGACCTCGAGGTCCGCTCGGCGTGCGTCGCTCGACCGCGGCGATCGAGAAGCTGCGGCGGGTGCCCCGTGGAGGCGGATAGCGAAGATCCCAGACGAAGCGATGGTGACCCGGTCCGGTCGCGAGTGACCGAGGCGGTCGAATCCAGTAGGTCGGGTGGGGGAGGGTGTCCGGGTCGATCTGCTCGACCGGGTCGTCACTTCGAAATCGCCGCACGACCTGGCCCTCGGGGTCCAGAATCGAGATCTCCACCAGACGCGCGGCGCGCGGCAATGCGAAGTCGAGGATGGCGCCGTCGGGTGGATTCTCGCCGGTGGGCTCTTCGGGTGGAAGCGGCGTGTCACTGTACATGTTCCAGCGCACCCGGATCGCGTCCGGGGGCTCGAAGAGAAAGGGCTGGGTCGATCCCGCGGCCTCGGCCAGCGCGCGCAGCGGAGCGAGGTTGTCGAGAATCCAGATCGAGCGGCCGTGGGTGCCGACCACCAGGTCGTTCTCGTGGATGACCAGGTCGCGCATCGACGAAGGGGGCAGGTTCAGCCGCAGGTGTTGCCAGTGTTGGCCGTCGTCGGTCGTGAACCAGACTCCTCGCTCGGTTCCGGCGAACAGCAGGCCGGGTTTCTCCGGGTCTTCCCGAACCACGTTGACCGGCTCGTTCTCGGGGAGCGTCTGGCTGATCCGGGTCCAGCTCTCGCCGCCGTCGTGGGTGCGGAAGACGTGGGGTCTCAAGTCGTCTCGCCGGATGGAGTTCACGGCCACGTACGCAGTATCGGCGTCGAAGTGGCCGGCGTCGATCTGCGAGACCTTGTCCCAGGACCGCAGTTGGGGAGGAGTGACATCGCTCCAGGAAGTGCCGCCGTCTCGGGTGACGTGGACCCGACCGTCGTCGGTCCCCGCCCAGATCGTCGCTGCCTCGAGCGGTGAAGGCCCGACGGCATAGATCACTCCGCGCCGGGGCATGGAGTCGAGCTCCGGCGTGTAGAAATCGCCGACGCTCGCGGGAACTTCGGGTTGCTCGCGCGACAGGTCGGGGCTGATGATCTGCCATCGCTGTCCGCCATCGGTGGTCTTCCAGAGAACGTTGGTGGCGAAGAGCAGGGTCTGCGGGTCAGCGGGATGGAACAGCAACGGCATGGTGCGCAGGATCCGATATTCGCCCGAACGCAGCGCTTCCGGGGCAACGTTCTGCGCCTGACCGGTACGCCGGTCGAATCGCATCACCCGGCCGCCATAGACGATGTCCGGATCGAGCGGATCCGGAGCGATGTAGGCGTACTCGTCGGCCCCCACGCCGATCCAGTCTCGAAAGGAGATCTGCCCGCCGTTGCCACGGCTGGAGATGCCGATCGCGCCGCTCTCCTGCTGGCCCCCGTAGATCCAGTACGGGAAGCGCCGGTCGGTGGTGACGTGGTAGAGCTGCGCCGTCGGCTGGTTGTACCAGGAGCTCCAGGTGCGGCCTCCGTTGACGGTGATGGTGGCGCCCTGATCGGTGGCGAACAGCATGATGTCGGGCTGGATCGGGTTGATCCAGATGCGGTGATAGTCGTCGCCTCCCGGGGCTCCTTTGATCGAAGTCCAGGTGACGCCCGCGTCATCGGAACGGTAGGAGGCGATGTTTCCGGCGAAGACCACGTCGGGATGCTCCGGATGCACGCGGATCTCCGCGAAGTCTCCTCCACGCCCCCAGATACGCCGGTCCGAGCTGACCTGGCGCCAGCTCTCACCGCCGTCGTCGGAGCGATAGATGCCGCCATTCTCGCGAGCGTCGACAGTGGCATAGAGGCGCCGCGGCTCGCTCGGTGCGATCCCGACGCCGATGCGGCCCAGGCCCTCGCTGGCAGTGGGTAGCCCCGATGACAACCGGCTCCAGGTATCACCCCCGTCCGTCGACTTGTAGAGGCCGCTGCCCGGACCGGAGAAGCTCGCGTTCTCCCACGGACCTTCGCGATGCTCCCAGAGGTCGGCGTAGACGATGCTCGGGTCGGTGGGATCGAGCTCGACCTGAATGGCTCCGGTGTTGTGATCGAGATAGAGCACCTTCTCCCAGCTGCGCCCGCCGTCGGTGGTGCGGAAGACGCCGCGCTCCTCGTTCGGTCCGTAGGGGTGCCCGAGGCCAGCCACGAATACGATCTCCGGGTCCTCGGGATGAACTACGAGACGACCGATCTGCTGCACGTTCTCCAGACCGACGTGGCGCCAGCTCTCGCCGCCGTCCGTCGACTTGAAGACCCCGTCCCCGACCGCCAGGTCCGGGCGGTGGAGGCCCTCTCCGGTGCCGACGTAGAGAATCTCCGGATGGGAAGGGGAGACGGCGAGGTCTCCAACCGAGCCGGTCGGTGCTTGGTCGAAGATCGGACGCCAGGTGCGTCCGTAGTCGTCGCTCTTCCAGACACCGCCATTGTTGACCCCGATGAAGAACACGCTGGGCTGGTCCGGGATCCCGACCGCGCCCACCGTGCGGCTGCCGCGAAACGGGCCGATCAGTCGGTAGCTCAGCTCCTGGAAGAGATCGGCGTCGATCTGGGCCCCCTGGGTCGCGGTCGACCATGGGGCCGACAGCAGCAGCGCGAAGACCAGAAGGCGCGCGGTCTCGGGTGGGATCCGTCGGGGTCGGCGTGGGCTCGACTTCATCGTGCGGTCTCCTCGGGCTCCTGGTGCCTGGGGTCTGAGTGGCTGAGGCAACACGATAGCGGAGTCGCGCGGAGATTCCCCGAGCCAATTCCTTGAGCCAATTCTCTGAGCGCTGTATCCCTCCAGGGGGGGCGGCGAAGTGGGTGCGTGGCGACACTGGTAGCCTGCGGTCGATATGAAGGCGTCGTCGCTCGCGCGGCCCCCGGCCGTCGTCCTGCTCTGGTGTCTGCTGGTGTGTCCGGCGCAAGCCGCCCCGCCCGATGGGACTTCGCCAGGGCCATCTCCAGTGCCGAGCCGAGTGGTGTCGATGAACCTGTGCACCGACCAGCTGGCGATGCTGGTGGCGGCCGAAGGACAGCTTCACTCGGTGTCGTACCTGGCGCTCGACGAGCGGAGCTCCGCAATGGCGCGAGAGGCCGAGACGCTCGAGGTCAACCATGGCCTCGCGGAAGAGATCTTCCTCATGCAGCCCGACCTGGTGATTGCCGGCACCTACTCGACGCGCGCTGCGGTGTCGATGCTGCGGCGGTTGGGCTTTCGAGTCGAGGAGTTCGATGAGGCGACCTCGTTCGAGGAGATCCGGACGAACGTGCGGCGAATGGGCGAGCTTCTCGGTCGCTCGGGGGAGGCTGAGCGCCTGGTCGCAGAGTTCGACGAGCGTCTCGCTCGTGTCGCAATGCCGGAGGCGGCCCGGCGGCCGTCCGCGGCGCTCTACTTCTCGAACAGCTACACCGATGGTGCCGGTACCCTCACCGCGGCGATCGTCGAAGCGGCGGGGCTCACCAACGTCGCCACGACGCTCGGTCTCAGCGGAGCGGTTCGGTTGCCCCTCGAGCTTCTGGTGATGGCCGACCCCGAGCTGGTGATTACCGGCAACAGCGGTTCGCAGGCCCCGGCCATGGCCAACGAGGCCTTCCGTCATCCGGCACTACGCGAGCTGCAGCAGCGGGCCGGGCCATCGCCGGTGGTGGATCGCGATTGGCGCTGCGGGACTCCGTTCGTGGCGGACGCCGTGGAGCGGTTGGCCGATGTGCGCCGCCGACTCACGGAAGGGGCCCGGCCGTGAGCGACGCGGCGGCGCGGCGGCGGGCTCTGGAAGACCGTGCGTACGGTTGGTTACTGCTCAGTCTCGGCGGTTGCGTGGCCGCGCTCTTCACTGTTTCGCTGCTGGTCGGGCCGGCCGGTGCCGGTGTCGCCGAAAGTCTGTCCGCACTGCTGCGCGGAGAGGGGGAGGCACTCACCCTCGTGATGCGCGAGATCCGGCTGCCTCGTGCGATCCTGGGACTCATGATCGGGGCGAGCCTCGGGCTCTCGGGTGCCGCGCTTCAGGGGTATCTGCGCAATCCCCTCGCTGAGCCAGGACTGCTGGGAATCGGCGCGTCCGCCTCTCTCGGAGCGGTGATCGCGATCTACTCGGGTCTCTCGGCGCTCTTTCCGCTGGCGCTCCCGGTTCTTGCCCTGCTCGGAGCCCTGGGTGCGGTCCTGGTGATCCAGAGTCTCGCGGGACGGAGGAGTGGCGCACTCACCCTGATTCTGGCGGGTGTCGCGGTGACCAGTTTCGCCGGTGCTCTGACCTCGCTCGCCCTCAACCTGTCGCCCAATCCCTTCGCTGCCCTCGAGATCGTATTCTGGCTGCTCGGTTCGCTGAGCGATCGCTCGATGGTTCACGTGGCCCTCGCAGCGCCGTTCATGGTGCTCGGCTGGGCCCTCTTGATGGGTCTCGGCAGGGCTCTCGATGCCCTGACCCTGGGGGAGGATGCCGCCGCGAGCCTCGGCGTGAGTGTCTCACGGACCCGAACCCTGGCGATCCTGGGCACGGCGGCCTCGGTGGGTGCCGCTACGGCCGTCGCGGGCGCCATCGGATTCGTCGGACTGATCGTTCCGCACATCCTGCGGCCGCTGGTCGGAGCTCGGCCTTCGCGCCTGCTGCTGTCGAGCGCCCTGGGTGGTGCCGCGGTTCTGCTGACTGCGGACATCGCAGTGCGCGTGGTGACTCCGGGACGCGATCTCAAGCTCGGAGTCCTGACCGCATTGGTGGGGGCGCCCTTCTTTCTCTGGCTGGTGTTCAAGACCCGGAGGTCACTGCTGTGATCCTGCTGTCCCTCGAGGCCGTGACGGTCGCTCTCGGTGGGAGAGAGGTGGTCAAGAACGCTTCCCTGGAAGTCCGCGCGGGCGAGCTGGTGGGCCTGATCGGACCCAACGGGGCCGGCAAGACCACCCTGCTGAGAGCGGCGATGGGCCTGCTTCCCTCAGAAGGCAGGGTCGAACTGTTCGGAGCCGCCCTGGACAGCCTCTCTGCTCGGGAGCGCGCGCTCCGGTGCTCCTATCTACCGCAGGGTCGCAACGTGGAGTGGCCGGTATCGGTGGAGACCGTGGTCGCTCTGGGGCGGACTCCCCATCGCTCGATGGCGACTCGATTTTCCGAGGAGGACCGCGAGCGGGTGGAGCATGCGATGCGTTGCCTCGATCTCGTCGCCCTGAGGGAGCGTCCTGCGACGGAGCTCTCGGGCGGAGAGTGTGCTCGCGTACTGATCGCCAGAGCCCTGGCGCAGGATTCCCCTCTTCTGCTCGCCGACGAGCCGACCGCCGGGCTCGACGCGTCGCACCAGATCTCCCTCATGGATACCTTTCGAGAGCTGGTGGGCGGGTCGTCGAACGACAGGAGCTCGAGCGATGGGGACTCGAGCGACAGGGACTCGAACCGTCGGGGCCGCGCGATCGTCGTGTCCCTGCATGATCTCGGGCTGGCCGCGCGGTGGTGCGATCGCCTGGTGATGATGCAGTCCGGGGCGATCGTGGCCGACGGCGAGCCCGCGGAGGTTCTCACGAAGGAACGCCTCAGGGACGTGTACGGAATCGAAGCCCACATCGGCCGGGACGCGGATGGGCCGCTGGTGGTGCCGATCGCGCTGGCACGCAACGGCGAGAAGCGCTGAGCTCTGCGCCTCACCCCTGGAAGCGCAGGATCGTGCCGGCACTGCTCCGAGCGATGGGCTTCAGAGTCCCAGGGCTCGAATGCCGATTCCGCAGAGCGCAATCGCTCCACCGGCGAGCGCGTGCGACCAGCGTTCCAGGCTGACCAGCGGAATCCGCTCGACTCCGCTCAGGCACACCGCGACCGCTCCGGTCATGGTGGCCAACGTGACTACGCTGAAGACCGTCGTCACGGCCACGACCCCGAGCAGGCTCTGGGCAGCCGCAGGGGCCATCAAGAGAGGGATCAGCGGTTCGCAGGGGCCCAGCACGAAGATCGTGAACAGGACCCATGGGGTCATCGTTCTCGCGCTCGGCTCGGTATGGGCGTGGCTGTGGTCGCCGTGGTGATCGTGGTGGTGGTCGTGAACCGTACCGTCGAGATGGTGATGGAGATGGCTGTGGGGCTGATTGCGCAGCGCTCGGTGCACTCCCCAGGCGGCGTAGGCCAGACCGAAGCCGATCAGCAGCCACGCTGCCAGCTCCCCGCGGAGGGACTCGATCGCCTCGAGCCGGGACACCGCGACCCCGAGGCCGATGCCGACGGCACCGATGACCACCGAGCTCAGGATGTGACCGGTGCCGCAGACCAGGGTGACCAGCAGGGTCTTGTTCTTCGACCACCGTCCGGCCTTGCTCATCAAGACGAAGGGCAGGTAGTGATCGGGCCCGGTCAGGGTGTGAACCAGTCCGAGGGTGGCGGCGGTGAGGGAGAGGAGGACGATCGATTCGGTCACGGCCATTCCTTCCACGCGTCTGCCGGAGTGTCGAGACGACGGTGAGAGCTCGCGGCCAAGCTACGCCGAGGCCGGATTGCCGTCAAGCAGGGGTTTTCCGCACAACGGTCTCCGCGGGCCGATCGTGGTGCTGGCTGCCGGAGCTATACTCGCTACGGGCGTGACTGGTGCACGCTTCGTGCCCTTCTCTCGCGTTACAGGGGTCCTGTGGCGAATGACCTTCGATGATCTCAGTCCCCGCGGCACCGAAACGATCCTCGTGGTCGACGACGATCCCTCGGTCCTCGAGATGGTGGCCGATTACCTCTCTCGACTCGGTTACCGGGTACTTCGAGCCGCCGATCTCGACGCAGCACTCCGCGTGGCGCAGGAGCGCGACGGGCGAATCGATCTGGCGATCTCGGACGTGATTCTCGGAGATCACAACGGAGTCGAGATCGCCCGGCGACTGCGCCAGCGCAGCGAGCATCTGCCGGTGGTGTTCATCTCGGGGTTGACCGACGGCGTCACGGATGCGACGGAGAACACCTTCTTCGTACGCAAGCCGTTCAGTCTGAGCAACCTCGCTGCGGTGACTCGGCACGCACTCGATCACGGCGGGCTCTAGATCGATTCAGATGCCGTGATGCTCGGCGAACGCCTCGAGCGCCTGTTCGAACACGGAGAGGGGTGGTCTGACCAGGCCGGCGCCAATCTGTCCGATGCCGGCCTCTCGGTGGGCGATTCCGGTGTTGATGCGAGGAGTCACGCCGAGCTCCACCACCTTGCGAAGGTCGATGCCGGTCGGAGTCCCCCGGAAGTCGAGCGACGGGATGGTGAAGTGGCGATGCTCCTCGACGGTGATCTCGTACATCTCGAGGGTGGCGTGCAGGGCGTCCTTCGGGCTGCCACTGACGAAGGTGACGATGGCGGGTGCCGCTGCCATGGCGAAGCCGCCGATCCCCGCGGTCTCAGTGATGGTGGAATCGCCGATGTCCGGATTGGCGTCCAGTTCGGTGAAGCCGGTGAAGAAGAGGCCGCGGGGTATCGCGGCCGGAGCCGTGAACCAACGATTTCCGAGGCCGCTCACTCGAACGCCGAAGTCGGTACCGTTGCGCGCCATGGCGGTGACCAGGGTGCTGCCCTCGATCCCGTGGGCTGCGTCGGCCATCGCCTTGCACCCGGCCATGACCGGGTTGAGCACGCTCAGTGCGGTATCGCCGAGGAACGCCAGGGTCCGTTCGAGAGTCTCGGGGGACCCGCCGGCAGCAGCCATGGCAGGCGCGAGTGCCTTGAGCATGAGCAGGGAGCCGGCCTTGTTGCGGTTGTGCCCCTCGTCGCCCATATGCAGCGCCTCGGCCAGAAGGGCCTTGAGGTCGAGGCCCTCTGTCCGGCGAAGAGCGCTGTCGAGCAGCGGAGCGAGCTCCTCGCCCATCCAACGCAGTCGGTCGAGGACCTCTGCGTCGTAGGCACCGTAGCGCAGGACCTTGCCGTAGCCCTCGTTGAGGTTGGAGTAGGTCCGGTGATCGTGCTCCTCGTCTTCGACGATGTAGATCGCCATGGAGGGAGAGGTCACGCCGGCCATCGGCCCGACGCAGCCATGCTCGTGGCAAGGCTCGAAGCGGACCTCGCCGCTCGCTGCGAGCGCTTCCGCCTCCGCGGGAGTGGCGGCGCGGCCCTCGAACAGGAGGGCGCCGACGATTGCTCCGCGGAGAGGGCCCGACATGCGGTTCCAGTCGATGGGGGGTCCGGCGTGGAGGAGAAGATCCTCGGTCATTCCTGGAATCAGATCGCGAGCCACGCCGACACCGGTCAGTCGTGGCCTTGCTGCCATCATGCGACCGACGGCGTCGCGATTGGCGGTGTCGACGTCGGGCATGTTCACGGCGCGTCTTCTCCTGTGGGGGACTGGGCATCGGCAGACTGGGCATCGGTCGACAAGGCGGCGAGAATCTCCTGCAGGCGCTCGTTGCCGCCCGCCGGCGGTCGCCAGTCGAGCTGCACCAGGGAAGCCCGCTGGTCTCTGACGCTGTCGCCGAAGATCTCGAGACCGACGTTGATGGCGGCGAAGGGGGGAGCCAGAGCCGCCGGCGACACGGTCTCGGCCGGAGTCGGGTCGGGATCGGGCAGCGGCAGCGCTTCGAGTGCGCGGGCCAGGGCACGGTCGAGATCGATGAAGACCAGAGCCCCGGCCTGCTCGAGCCGTTCCTTCTGCAGAGCCAGCCGCTGCGGATCGCCTGCGGTGCCGATGAGGGTGATGATGACCGTCTTTCCCCGGTCGGACGTGGCAGTGGCGACTGCCTCGGCCAACTCCGCGGCGGGATCCGGATGGGCACCGTGGCCGAGCACCACGTCGAGCAGGATCACGGCCACCTCCAGGTCCTCCGACTCCTGCAGCAGGCGTCGACGACGGCTGTCGTAGTCGATCATCGGGTGGAGACGGCCCACCGTGTACTCGTCGGAGCCGAGGTCGAGTACGGTGTGCCCTGCGCTTGCTGCCGCCGAGGGAGGGAAGGGCAGCCCTGCGATGTCGAGGTTGGTATGCAGCTGCGGCAGCAGATGGCGTAGCTCCAGAGCGGCTTCGTAGGCCAGCGTCCCACCGGAGAAGAGGGCCCTCAGGTAGCGCCCCGACTCGGTACTGCGACGGGTTTCGGACGAGGTGTCGGTGCCAGCGAGCGTCAGGCCGATGGCGAGATCCGCGGCATGACCCAGACCTCGGGCGAACCAGAGGTTGCCGACCGTGTGGCGCGGCAGAACCGTCCCCTGCAAGCAGACCACTACGGGCTTGTCCAGCTGACGAGCGCCAGCCAGGAGATCGGCCGCTACGGCCGGAGACGGCGGTTTGGAGACCAGCACGATGACCCGCGTCTGAGGGTCCGCCCCGAGCAGGGCGAGACCCGCCCGCGCCGTGAGACCTCCGATTCGATCGTCGAGATCGCGTCCTCCCGTGCCGATCGCCTGCGAGATGCCCAGTGCGGAGGCCGAAGTCTCCGAATCATGGGGATGTGCGTTCTCGCTGGCGGCGGCCTCGATGCGGCTGGCAATCGTCTGTAGACCGGTTCCCGAAGCGGAGACGAGACCGATCGAGCCGCGACGGGTGTGATTGGCGAAACCCAGACCGACTCCGGCGATCGACGCAGTGCCGCAATCGGGACCCATTACCAGGAGGCCCCGCGCGGCCGCTTTGCGCTTGAGCTCGAGCTCGTCAGCCGGAGGCACGTTGTCACTGTAGAGGAAGACGCAAAGGCCGAGCTCGAGCGCTCGTCTGGCCACACCCGTCGCGTAGCGCCCGGGAACCGAGATCAGCACCCAGCGAGCCTCGGGAAGTTGCTCCAGGGCGGCTTCCAGAGTGTGAGGTCGATAGGCGGTGTCGAGCGCTTCTCTCCGGCGAGCCAGGAGGGCGTTTACCTGGGCGAGCGCGCTCTCCGCCTCCGTATCGCCGCTGGCTCGGACCGCGATCACGAGATCCTCCGGTCGGGTGGCTCCCAGCTCCCCAGGAAGGAGTCGGTTGGCGGCGAGGAGCGCGAGATTGGACTCCGTGGCCATGACCGCCCCGGCGTCCTGGACTCCGGGGAGTTCGGCAAGGGCCAGTTGCAGCTGCATCAGCACGATGGAGTCGTGATATTCGCCGGAGCGGAGCTGTGCGCGGAGGACGCTCATGGGAATCGAGCGTAGCGGAAAGATCGAGCGGGGCGAAGCGAACCAGGACGCCTTTCCCGGCCGAACCGTCGCCGCTCTTCCGCAATGGTCTGGAAGCGCTTCGCGCTTGCAAGTCCCGCGAGGCCCGGTCAGACTAGGGCATCCGCTCGCAGCATCCGACTACCGCTCGATGAGGGGCTTCGCGCCCGAGGAGTTCTCATGAAGAGACTGTCACTCGTCCTGGTCTGCTTCGCTGTGCTGGGTGCCGCCCACCCGGCGTCGGCCGGGACCCTGTATCGACTCGACGCCGATGTGGTGTACGGACACAAGATGGGAATGGCCCTGACCTACGACGTCATCGAGCCGGCGGAGGCCAACGGCGCAGCGGTGCTGTTCATGGTCAGCGGGGGTTGGATGTCCAGATGGTTCGATCCGGACGGCGTGCTCGAGAGCTCGAAGTCCCTTTCGTCGCTGGTCGAGCGCGGATTCACCGTGTTTCTCGTTCGGCACGGGTCCAGCCCGCTGTTCAAGGTGCCCGACGCCGTGGACGACGTCCGTGCCGCCGTTCGGCACATCCGCAAGAACGCGGCCACGTGGTCCGTCGACCCAGAACGCCTCGGTGTCTTCGGCGGCAGTGCCGGCGGCCATCTCTCCCTGATGCTCGGGGCCGCGTCGCAGACCGGGATGGAGGAGTCGGGATCTTCCTTCGAGAGCGATCGAGTGGCCGCCGTGGTGGCGCTGTACCCGCCGGTCGATCTGCAGCAGTGGGTCGGTCCCAATGACCGTTTTCCTGCACTCGACTTCGATCCGGATCTCGCCGACGACGTGTCGCCTCTGCTCTTCGTCAGCAAGGACGATCCACCCACGCTGTTGATTCACGGAGACAAGGACGAGTTGGTGCCGCTGAGCCACAGCCAATCGATTCTCGAGGCCTTCGAGCGGGAAGGCGTGTCCTCGGAGCTGATCGTTCTCGAGGGTGCCGGTCACGGTTTCCGCGGTGAGCACGATGCAACCGCAGTCGCGGCCCTCGTTCAGTGGTTCGAGGAGTATCTGCTTCCCGAGCCGGTGACGTCCGCCACCAGCGGCTCGCAGCAGCCTTGAACACCGAGCTCGGCCCATCCTGGGCCGATCGGCATTCGTCGGGAGTGCTCTCGTGAACTCGCGCATCTGCGATCTGCTGGGAATCGAGTTTCCTCTCGTGGCCTTCAGCCACTGTCGCGACGTGGTCGTGGAAGTGTCCAAGGCCGGAGGGATGGGCGTCATGGGTGTGGCCGGGATGCCGGCCGAGCAGCTCGAGATCGAGCTGCAGTGGATCGACGACCACATCGAGGGTAAACCCTACGGTGTGGACGTGCTGATCCCGAACGCGATGCTCACCCGCGACTCGCACCCCAGCGCCGAGCAGGTGCTCGCGATGGTGCCGCAGGAGCACAAGCAGTTTGCCGCCGAGATCCTCGAGAGCCACGACATCGACGCCAGCGACATCGATGACCAAGCACGGCGCTCGAGCCTGGGTTTCGGCGACAATCTGCGACCGGAAGGTGCGAAGTCGGTCGTCGAAGTGGCCTTCTCCCACCCGATCCGTCTGATTGCCAACGCCCTCGGCGTGCCGCCGGAGTGGATGCTCCAGATGGGCAAGGAGCGGGGAGTGCCGGTGGCTGCGCTGGTCGGGGCGAGACAGCACGCCATCAATCAGGTCAAAGCGGGCGTCGACATTCTGGTGGTTTCGGGTACCGAAGGGGGAGGACACTGCGGCAGTGTGTCGTCGATGGTCTTGATACCGGAGGTGGCCGAAGCCATCAAGGCTTATGGCGACGTGCCGATCCTGGCGGCCGGTGGAATCATGACGGGCCGTCAGATGGCGGCGGCGATGACGATGGGTGCCGACGGCGCGTGGACGGGCTCGGTGTGGCTCCCCACCCTCGAGTCCGAGGCCTCCGAGGTCATGAAGCGGAAGTTCGTGGAGGCTGACTCGAGCCAGACCGTGCGCGCGCGCAGTCGGACCGGAAAGCACGCTCGACAGCTGCAGTCGGACTGGACTCGGGCATGGGAGGCCGAGGGAAGTCCCGAGCCGTTGCCGATGCCGCTGCAGACGTTGATCAGCGAGCCGGCTCTCGCCAAGGTCCGAAAGCTCGGTGAGAGCGGTCATCCAGGGGCGATCGAGGTCGAGACCTACTTCGTCGGTCAGGGGGTGGGAATGGTCGACAAGATCCAGTCCACACGCAACGTCGTCTACGGCTTCAAGGAAGATTTCGTGAAGGCCTACTCGAGGTTGGCGTCGTTCCTCGAGGACGAGTGACTTCGGGTCAGGAGTCTTCGAGCTGCCCTGGAAGGTGGGGGCGAGGTGCCGGGCCCCTGCTAGATTCCCTGAGGAGGACTCGCTATGCCTCCTCGGCCCGGGAGCTCGTCGGAAGGTGACACGCTCGATCACTATCGCCTGATCGAGTCGATCGGGCGTGGTGGAATGGGCGAGGTCTTCCTGGCGGAGGACAGCCGGCTCGGACGCCAGGTGGCGATCAAGGTGCTCGGTGAGCTCTCCGGGGACCGCCGGCGCCTGGAACGCTTCGAGACGGAGGTGAGGACGCTGGCATCCCTCAATCATCCCGGGATCGTCACCGTCTACTCCGTCCAGACCGATGGACCCTCGCCCTATTTCACGATGGAGCTGGTCCAGGGTCGGACTCTGGCAGAGCTCATTGCCCAGGGCGGGCTCGGCGAGAGGAGGTTTCTCGATCTGGCGATTCAGATGGCGGATGCGTTAGGCGCCGCGCACCAGAAAGGGGTGACTCACCGGGACCTGAAGCCCGCCAACGTGATGATCGCAGAGCCCCTGGCGGGCGGTGAGGAGCGGGTCAAGATCCTCGACTTCGGGCTCGCTCGGCTGGAGCCCGCAAGCTCCTGTGCGGAGCCCGACCTGGTGAGCACCGCCGCTCTGAGCTCGCCGGGCCTGGTGCTCGGCACGCTTCCCTACATGGCTCCCGAGCAGCTCTCCGGGGCGGCGGACGCGCGCACGGACATCTTCTCGTTGGGGGTGATCTTCTATGAGTCCCTGTCCGGCCGCAGGCCATTCGCCGGAGAGACCGCGCCCGAGTTGATGGCGGCGATTCTCCGCAGTGAGCCCGTCCCTCTCTCCAGGCTTCGGCCCGATCTCTCCTGGCGTCTGTCGGAGATCGTGCATCGCTGCCTGCGCAAGGACCCGCGTCGTCGGCCGCAGTCCGCGCTCGACGTGCGCAACGATCTCGAAGACCTACGCGAGGGGGCAGGAGTCGAGGGCGCTCGGCTCTCGTCGATCGCGGTCTTGCCCTTTCGCAACATGAGCAGCGCCGAGGACCAGGAGTACTTCTGTGAGGGGATCGCGGCCGAGTTGATCACGGCACTGAACCGAATCGACGGACTGCGAGTCGCGCCGCGAGCCTCTTCCTTCCAGTATCGGGGCGAGGTGGGGAATCTGGCCGCCGTAGGCCGGGAGCTCTCCGTGGACGTCGTGCTCGACGGCAGCGTGCGCCGCTCCGACGGCAGGGTTCGGGTGACGGTCGAGCTGATCGACGTCGAGAGCGGTTTCGACCTCTGGTCGGAGCGCTTCGATCGAGAGATCGAGGACGTGTTCGCGATCGAGGACGAGATCGCGCAGCGCATCGCCGAACTGCTCGAGGTGTCGCTGTCCTCCGATTTGCAGGCCGCGATTCGATCGGGGCGCACCGGCGACCTGGAGGCCTACGACTTCTTCCTGCAAGGTCGGAAGTACTTCGATCAGTACAACCAGCGCTCGGTCGAGTTCGCCCTGGAGTTGTTCGAGCGGGCGATCCAGCGGGATCCCGGCTACGCACGGGCGTGGACCGGTATCGCCGACTGCCACTCCTACCTGTTCCTCAACGCGGATCGGCGGGAAGTGCATCTCGCCGAGGCCCTGACTGCTGTCCATCGGGCACTCGAGCTCGACCCGGAGTCTGCAGAGGCAGTGTTGAGCCTGGCCGTGGTGCTGTCCTACGGCGGCGATCGCAGCGAGGCCGAGGAGGCATTCGAACTCGCGATCGGGCGCGCCCCGGCGTCATTCGACGCGCATTACTTCTACGCCCGGCACTGCTTCGCCTGCGGCGAGCTCGAGCGTTCGATCGCGCTCTACGAGCGCGCGGCAGAGATCCGTCCCGATGATTTCCAGGGGCCCTTGCTGTCGGCCCAGATCTACGAGGATCTCGGTCGCCCGGATGCGGCGAGGTCGGCTCGAGAGCGCGGCATCCGACTCGCCGAGCGGCGACTCGGGCGGGCGCCCGACGACATTCGAGCGCTCTACCAGGGCGCCAACGGTCTGGTGGCACTGGGGGAGTCGGAACGCGGTCTTCGCTGGGCGGAGCGGGCGCACGAACTGGGCTCCCAGGAGCCCATGCTGCTCTACAACCTGGCCTGCATCTACTCGCTGGCCGGGCGGCGGGACGACGCGCTCCAGTGTCTCGAGGACGCCGTGGCAGGTGGCTTCGCTTTCACGGACTGGATCGAGGGCGACAACAACCTGGATCCGATTCGAGACGAGCCGCGCTACCGGCGCACCCTCGAGCGGTTGAGGTCCGACGCAGACTAGTGTCCCGTGCGGGAGCGAGGGCAGGGTTCACACTTCGAAACGCCACACGTCGCCGTCGCGCACGATGCGGCCGGCCGAAGGGGTGGCGAAGTGGGTGCCGAAGACCAGGGTGGGAGTGTCGGCGTACCTCGAGCAGAACTCGCGCCGGGTCAGGGCCGCCTGTTCCGAATCGCTGTCGTAGAGGCAGCCCCAGTCCGGCTCGGCGCACTGGACGGGATGGTGCATGACGTCGCCCGAGATCACCGCGTGCTCGCCCTTGGACGAGATGCGCACGCTGACGTGTCCAGGAGTGTGCCCCGGGGTCGGCTCGAGCCAGACTTCACTGGTGAGACGGTGGTCGGTCTCGACCAGGTCGACCCGGTCGGCCTCGACGATCGGCCACACCGAGTCGTGGAGATGGCCGGCGCGCTCGGCCTCGCGCCAGTGCTCCCACTCGACCCTGCCGAAGAGGTAGCGGGCACTCTCGAACGTCGGGACCCAACTGCCGCTCTCCAGACGGGTGTTCCAGCCGACGTGGTCCACGTGGAGGTGGGTGCACAGCACGTGGTCGATCGAGTCCGGAGGGAAGCCGGCCTCGGTCATGCGCTCGATGAACGGCAATTGGAGCTGATTCCAGTAGGGAACGTCGCGACTCTTGTGGTTTCCGACACAGGTGTCGACCACGATGCGGGCCCCTTGCGATTCGACCACGAAGCTCTGGATCGCCATCAGGATGTAGCCCTCTCTCTCACTGAGGAAGTGGGGCTGAAGCCAGGAGGCATGGAGGGCCAGGGCCTCGGGCACCATGTCGGGATAGAGGAAGAGTGGGTTGGTCGCGGTCTCGATCTCGACGACGCGGGTGACGGTGACATCACCGATCTGGAATCTGTGCATGAGAGATCTTCGTCGAATGCGGGTCCGGTTCGAGACGGTTCAGGGGATCCGTGTCACTCATTCGGTGGGGAGGCGATGGACCCTGCCGGAATCGGCTCCATGAAAGCGATGACGTGACGAGGCAGCTCGCGGTCGGGGCGACTGAGGGCGAGCACGTTGCGACGGTGGCCGTCGGTGGGGACCGCGATCAGTTCGACCTCCATGTCTCGGGCGGTCATCGCCTCGTACAGCAGCTGGTTCTGCCGTCCGAGGGCCTCCCACTCGCGACTGCTGTAGAGCAGGAGAAAGGGGGGAGTGCTCCTTGGATCGTGCTCCTTCAACAGCGGGACCACGGACGCTGCCACTCGCCAGTCGACTCCCTCCTCTTCGACGGCGAAGCGGCGGGCCCAGCGACGCTCTCGGCCGAACATCTCCCAGGTACGCTCGTCTGTCATGTCGAAGCCGGAGCCGCTGATCGAGATGACGCCAGCCAGATCGTTGCCGTCGAAGCCGTACTCGTGGAGCGACGTCTCGTCGAGCGCGACCCGGGCAGAGAGCCAGGCTCCGGCGGAGTGGCCCGAGGCGAACACGCGACCGTCCCCTCCGTACTCGCGGATGTGCTCGAGAACCCAGGCCGTTGCGGCGGCGACGTCGTCGACCTGGTCTGCCCACTGGACCTCGGGCTGAAGCCGGTAGTTGACCAGGGCTACACCCACGCCGCGCGCGGAGTAGAAGCGCCCGATGTTGCCATAGATGTCGTAGCCGGCGAGGCGCTTGTCTTTGTCGCCCCCTTCCAGTGAGCCGCCGTGCACGAAGAGCAGGGTCGGCCAGCCCTTGCCCGGGGGGAGATACAGATCGAGCCGGTGCTTTTCCGGGTCGGCTTCACTGTCGTCCCGGTAGGCGATCTCCCGCCGTACCTCTACGGCGCCCTCGGGCAGGGGGGCGGGGCGATAGAAGGGGCGAACCCCGACACGAGCCACGGGTGTGGAACAGCCCCACACCAGGACGAGGCTCAAAGAGAGCACCAGTCCGGAGAGCCTGGCCCAGCCTCGCCGCTCGAGGCGACACGAGACACTCGATCGGTATGTCAACGGGGCGGTCCTCCGGTCTCGGCGAGCTTTAGCAGGTCGCTGAGGCGGGTCAGTTCGTGATCGACCCGGACGCCAGCATCGGCATCTGGCGGGCGGTCGCCGATGTAGGCCGTCGCCATGCCGAGCGCCGCGGCGCCGGCAGCGTCGTGATGGAGCGAGTCGCCGACGAACAGCACCCGTTCGGGGGGGAGACCTCCCGCCTTGGCCAGGGAGAGCCGGAAGATGGCGGGATCGGGCTTGCAGGAACGGGCCTCTTCGCTGGTGGTATAGGCGTCGATGAGCGAATCGAGCCCACAGAGTCGCCACAGCTCGCCGAACTGGTCATTGTCGATGTTGCTCACCACGCCGACATGCAGACCGCGCCGCCGGAGCTCGCCCAGGGTCGACCGGGCATCGTCCCTCGGTGCGATGAGCGGGCGGGCCACCTCGGTCTGGGCAGCGTAGAAGCGCTCTCGCATTCCGTTCACCGGCTGGCTCCCCAAGGCGCGTACGAAGGCCTCGCCACAACTGCCGAAGAAGTCGCGGTGGAGGTAGTAGGAGCGCTGGAGAAAGCTCCGCCCCACAGCGGCGGAAGCCTCCGCATAGGCACGGAGCAGCTCCGGGGTCCCGGTCTCGACGCCGTGCTCGGCGGCGGTTTCGGCGAGCATTCGCTCGAAGCGCTCCCGAAAGGGTCGGTAGCTGAACAGGGTGCCGCCAAAGTCGAACAGCACCGCCTCGTAGGTCGGCATGGCAGAGTGATCATATGGTCTGGTGGGTGCCTCGGTGCGGGGCTCTCGGCAGCTCGAGCACCGGGCTCGGGCCGATTTTCGGCCCGAGTCTTCCGAATTCCGAGGGGACCTTGCAAGTCTCGACGGACTGGCTGGCTCGAGGAAGCCCGGCCAAACTGAGGTTTTCTCGGGTGAGCGAGAAACATCGGCCGTCTGGCCGGCGTATTCAAGGTAGGTGGGATCGGCCTGGGACGAGGCTGGTCTACCCCGAATACCCGGTCGATCGGAGCCGTAGCTCATCCGAGTGGCCGCTCCGCGCGAACTGCCTCGCAAACCCCCCCGGTTCCCTGGCCTCCGGTGATCATTCCTCGACGAGAACCCCATGACGAGACGAAACTCCCTGACCACGAGAGCCCCCATGACGGCTCCTGGACCCCTTTTGGCTCTCCTGCTGCTCGCCATTTCGGTGAGCTTCGGCTGCGCGCTCTCCAACAGCGAGGCGGCCGAGCCCGAGATCACGAATGGGAAGGCCGAGGACACCAAGGCCGACGACCGTATCGCGGTGGCTGCCTTCCCTCTCGGTCGCGGGCGGATCGAGAGCGTGCTGCGCTTCTCGGCGAACCTGGAGGCCGAAAGTGCCGTGGAGGTGTATTCGGAGTCTGAGCGCCGGGTGGTCGAGCTCCTGGTGGAAGAGGGGAACCGGGTCCAGAAGGGCCAGCTGATGCTCCGTCTCGAGGATGACGAGCAGCGCAGCAGCATGGCGATGGTGAAGAGCCAGCTGGCGAAGGCGGAGCGCGAATTCGAGCGTCAACGCTCTCTGTTCGAGAAGCAGCTGATCAGCGAGCAGGCCTTCAACGAGGCGACCTACAGCAAGGAGCAGCTCGAGATCGCTCTCGGTGACGCGGAACGGGCGCTGAGCTATACCGAGGTCCGTGCCCCGATCTCCGGGATCGTGACGCAGCGCCTGGTCAACGTCGGAGACTACATTCGCAGCAACGAGCATCTGTTCGATCTCGTCGATTTCGACTCGATCGTTGCGCGGGTCTTCGTTCCCGAGACCGAGATGTCTCGGCTGGCCAAGGGACAAAGGGCACGACTCACCGCTCAGGCGACTGAGGGCTCGGTCCACGAGGCGTTCATCGATCGAATTGCGCCGGTGGTCGATCCCCGCAGCGGAACGGTAAAGGTCACCCTCGCGGTACCGGCAGGCGAGGGTCTGGTGCCTGGAATGTACGTCGAGGTCGAACTGGTGGCCCAGGTGGAAGAGAACGCCCTCCTGGTACCCAAGCGGGCACTGGTCTACGACCAGGATCAGACCTTCGTGTTTCGCGTCGGCGACGAGAACCGGGTCGAGCGCCTCATGGTGAAACCGCTGATTCAGGAGAAGAACTTCATCACAGTCGCCGGCGACGTTGCCGAGGACGATCGGATCGTGATCGCGGGACAGGCTGGCCTGAAGGACGGGGCAGAGGTTCGACTGCTCGACCTGCAAGAAGCGCTGGCGACCTTCGGCGACGGATCCGAGAGCATTCCAGCCAACTTCTGATCTCCGTTGGCCCCCTCACCGATCGACGAGGACCTCTGGATCTCGAGTCACCGTTCGAACCACGACCGAGGCGCTCTTCGGGTGCCGCGAGCTAGAAGTGCGCCATGACTGATCCAAACGATTCGCCACGTTCCACCGCTGTTCGAGAGCCGTCCTCCAACTTCACAACCAGCCGCCCCGTTGCGGTGCTGATGGTGTTTCTGGCCGCGATGGTCTTCGGTGGGCTGTCGTATCGGCGGCTACCGGTGACGCTCATGCCGGAGCTCAGCTATCCGACCATCACGGTTCGGACCGAGTACCCGGGGGCCGCGCCCGAGGAAGTCGAGAACGACATCAGCCGCCGTATCGAAGAGGTGCTCGGCGTGGTGACCGGTCTCCGGCGAATGAGCAGTATCAGCCGCGCCGGTGTGAGCGACGTAGTGCTCGAGTTCTCGTGGGACACCGAGATGGCGGATGCGGTCCAGGACACGCTCGAGAAGCTCGATCTGGTGTTTCTTCCTGCCGAGGCAGAGCGCCCACTGATTCTCCGTTTCGATCCGTCGCTCGATCCGGTCATGGAACTGAGCCTGTCGGGCGAAGGGGAGCGTTTCGAGGGCGACGAGGGCCTGCGGCGACTGCGCCGAATCGCCGAGCTCCAGGTCAAGCGGGCTCTCGAACCGATCAACGGTGTGGCTGCGGTGCGGGTCCGGGGTGGCCTCGAGGAGGAGATTCACGTCTACCTCGATGCCCAGAAGCTGCGCCGCAGTGGGCTCTCCAGCCAGGAGGTGATTCGGCGCCTCCAGCAGGAGAACATCAACGTTGCCGGTGGCACTCTCAAGGAGGGGCGAACCGAGTACATGGTCC
The DNA here is from genome assembly GCA_963851415.1 of uncultured Acidobacteriota bacterium. GTDB lineage: Bacteria > Acidobacteriota > Thermoanaerobaculia > Multivoradales > Multivoraceae > CAWKPF01. The sequence continues at coordinate 2,094,677 of CAWKPF010000003.1, read as the reverse complement.
GCACGGTGAACGAGTACGTGAATCTCCAACAGATTCGTGACACGGTCGTTGCGACACTCGACGAACGCGAGGTTCGCGTGTCGGATCTGGGGACCGTCGTGATGTCGAACCGCGATCGCGAGATCATGACCAGCTCGGAGGGCGTGGAGAGTGTCCAGCTCGACGTCTTCAAAGAGGCGGATGCCAACATGGTGGCCCTGGCCGATCGGGTCGAGGCTGCGATCGGCGAGCTCGATCTCGAGGCGGAAGCCGTTCGGGCGCGGGGCGAGGGCGAGGAGCCCGAGACCGACAAGAAGCGGCGCCGGAGAGGCCGCGAGGACGAGTCGAAGGGAGGCCTCGCGCAGACCCTGTATCGGGCCGAAGAGGTCGTTCTGGAGGTGGATTCGGATCGGTCCCAGTTCATCGAGGGCTCGATCGCCGAGGTGCGCAACACCGCGATCGCCGGCGGCTTGCTGGCGGTGGTGGTGCTGTACCTCTTCCTGCGGAACTTCCTGACGACACTGATCGTCGCGGTATCGATTCCGATTTCGCTTCTGATCACGTTTGCCCCCCTGGCGACGCTGGGAGTGTCGCTGAACATCATGTCGCTCGGTGGGCTGGCGCTGGGCATCGGTATGCTGGTGGACTCCTCGATCGTGGTGCTGGAGTCGATCTTCCGCTGTCGAGAGGAAGGCGACGACATCGTGACCTCGGCGGTTCGGGGAACCCACGAGGTGCGATCCGCGGTCGTGGCCTCGATTCTCACCTCGATCGCCGTGTTCTTTCCGATCGTCTTCGTCGAAGGAATCGCCGGACAGGCTTTCGGTGATCTCGCCCTGGCAGTGGTGATCTCGCTCCTCGCCTCGTTGGCCGTGGCGCTCGGTTTCATCCCGATGTTGGCCAGTCGCCAGGGCCTGTCCTTCCCGTCCCAGGGGGAGCGCTGGCAACGCTTCAAGAGGTTTGCCTCGTATGACGTACTGCGAACGGACTGGCGGCGTCTGGTCGGCTGGCTTCGCAACCCGGCTCGGGGTGGGTTGTCGATGCTCTGGCGCTATCCGCTGTCAGGAGTCGCGGCTCTGTGGATCGGAGCTCGCTTCGTGGTCGGCGCCGTGCTGGAGCTGGTCGGCAAACTGTTGCTGGCGATTGTTATGGCGATCGCTTTCCTGGTGGGAAGGCTCATCGGTCCGGTCGCGGTGAGGGTGTTCAGCTTTCTGACCAGGCCCCTGCTCGGCTTTACCGATTGGGTCCTTCGTCTGTTGTCGGCTTCCTATCCACGCGTGCTCCGGCGAGCCTTGGCGTGGCCGGGATTGGTGGTGATGGTGATGCTCGCCACGTTCGCTGCATCCTGGTGGATGATGCAGCAACTCGAGACCGAGCTTCTGCCCGAGGTTCATCAGGGCGAGTTCACCTTCGAAGTGGCGCTGCCCGTGGGGATCCCGCTCGAGGAGACGGTGCGCATCCTGACGCCTGTGGAACGGGCTCTTCTCGAGGAGCGTCGCCACATCTCCAAATTGCTGGTCACCTATGGATACGATGTGCGCAATTCACAGCGCTCCGACGAGGGAGAGCACACGGCGCGCTTCAAGGTGTTGCTCGACAGCAGCAGCGCTGCGACCGAGGAGGAAGTGGTCGCCCGCTTGCGTCGGCGCTTCGACGAGATTCCCGATCTCACCTCTCGAGTCACGCGCCCCGTCCTCTTCAGTTTCAAGACTCCCATCGAAGTCGAGATTCAGGGAGAGAACCTCGCGCAGCTCAAGCGCTACACGGAACTGGCCGTGGAGCGATTGTCACAGCTGCCCGAGCTCGCAGATGTCGAAACGACGCTGCGCAGCGGGGCTCCCGAGGTGCAGATCGTCTACGATCGGGCTCTGCTATCGCGCTACGACCTCGGCATCTCCGACGTGGCTCAGCTGGTCAGAAACCAGGTTCGAGGCTTCGAGGCGAGCCTCTACAATCTGCGCGATCGGAGGATTCCGATCATCGTGCGGCTCGAGGAGTCGGATCGGCGGTCCACCGATGATCTCTCCTCGCTGGTGATCAACCCCGGAGCGGACCGACCGATCTCCCTCGGCTCGGTGGCCGAAGTGCGACTGGGCGAGGGGCCCTCCGAAGTGCGAAGGATCGACTCGCTCCGGGTGGGGCTCGTTCGGTCGAATCTCGGCGATGCCTCGTTGGGGACGGCCGTGGACACGATCCAGGAGGTTCTGGCGCGCGACATCGAGTGGCCCGACGACATGAGCTTCGTGGTGTCCGGGCAGAGCCAGGAGTGGGAGCGCAGCCAGGCCAGTCTGTGGCTCGCCCTGGGCCTTTCCGTGTTCCTGGTCTACGTGATCATGGCGGCCCAGTTCGAGTCTCTTCTTCACCCTCTCGTGATCATGTTCACCATCCCGCTGGCCTTCTTCGGAACGGTACTGACTCTGTGGTCGCTTCAGGTCAACCTCTCGATCGTCGTGTTCCTGGGCATGATCATGCTGGCCGGGATCGTGGTCAACAACGCGATCGTGCTGGTGGACTACATCAACACGCTTCGCCGGCGCGGCATGGAGCGTGACGAGGCGATCCTGACGGGCGGAAAGGTCCGTTTGCGTCCGATCCTGATGACGACCGCTACGACCATCCTCGGTCTCACCCCGATGGCGCTCGGGTTCGGCGAGGGCGCCGAGATTCGGACGCCGATGGCGCTTTCGGTCATCGGGGGCCTCGCGGCTTCGACGGTTCTCACGTTGGTGATCATCCCGGTGATCTACTCGCTGGTGGACCGGGCACAGGAGCGCCTCGTGCGCCGTCGCAGGGCGGCCGACTCCGTGACGCTTTCTGACGGCAGGAGTATGGGAGGAGTGGTGGAGGGAGGAGCCCGCTGATGGACGATCCCGGGTCGGTGTCGACGGGAAACAAACTGGAGACGCTGTTGCCGCGCTTCTCTCTCGAGCGTCGGATCACGGTCCTGGTGATGCTGTTGACGGCATTGGTTCTGGGAGTGGTCGCGATTACGGCGATTCCGATCGAGTTGATCCCCAGTGGCTTCAGTGAGCCGTTCCTGAGGGTCTACGCGCCCTGGCAGGACGCTCCTCCTCAAGAGGTGCTCGACAAGATCACGCTTCCTCTCGAAGAAGAGCTCAGCACGGTTCGGGGCCTGGAGAACATGTTCTCGTTCGCTCGCACCGGATTCGGCCAGGTGTTCCTCTCGTTCAAGCACGGCACCGACATGGACATCGCCTATCGTGAGGTGCGCGACCGCGTAGAAAGGGCTCGCACTCGAATGCCGGACGACCTGCAGCAGGTCTTCATCGGCAAGGACGACGACCAGAGCTTTCCCGTCGCAATGGTGGGGCTGACCGTTCCTCCCGACATCACCGACTTCTACAACCTGATCGAGTACGAGATCGTGCGTCCCCTCGAGCGCCTGGATGGCGTGGCGACGGTGGTCGCCAACGGTCTGATCGAGAAGGAGGTCCTGATCGAGGTCGATCGCCAACGGGCGGAGGCCGCGGGGCTGAACATCTTCGAGGTCGCTCAGGATCTCTCGAAGGACAACTTCACCATGGCGAGCGGCAATGTCCGCAGCGGTGACAGAAAGCTGCTGCTGCGCTCGGTGGCCCGCTACCGCGACACGCAGTCGGTGGGGGACATCATGCTGGCGCCGACGGTGCGACTCGGCGACATCGCAGCGATCAAGTACGAGGAGCCGGAGAAGAACTTCAGCGTTCGGGTCAACTCGCAGCCGGCCTACGCCCTGATGGTGATGAAAGAAGGGGAGGCCAACACACTCGAGGTCGCGCGGCGAGTCTCGGAACTGGTCGAGAGCCTCGCCAACAACCCCCGACTGAAGGGGGTCGATGCCGCCATGATCATGGACCAGGGAGAGATCATCATGAGCTCGCTCTCGATCCTGCTCGACAGCGGGCGGGTCGGTGCGGTTCTCGCGATGGTTGTGCTGATGTTCTTCCTGCGGCGCTTTCGCTTGAGTCTCATCATCGCTCTTTCGATTCCGCTCTCGATGGTGGTCGCGATCGTGGTGATGTACTTCGCCGGCGAGACGCTGAACGTGCTCACGCTTCTGGGTTTGATGATCTCCGTGGGCTTGCTGGTCGACAACTCGGTGGTCGTGGCAGAGAACATCCATCGGATCTATCGCGACACCGACCTCGATCGCAAGTCTGCCGCCCTGCACGGGGCTGGCCAGATCGCCCTGGCGGTCACGACCGCGACGTTGACTACGATCGTCGTATTCCTCCCGGTGGCCCTGGTCGAAGGGCAGGGGCAGTTCTTCTTGATGCGGCTCGCGCTGCCGATCTCGGTGTCGCTGCTCGCGTCTCTGCTGGTGGCGCTGATCGCCGTGCCCCTGGCGGTCTATCTGACCCTTCCGCGTCGCGAGGTCGAGGAGTCGGACTCCTGGAGCCATCGGGCACATCTGAGAATGAACCGGACCCTGAAGAGAGCGTACGAGCTCAGTTTCGGTGCCCTGGGGCGCTTCTACAACCATGTTCTGGACCTGGCGCTGCGACGCAGACTGGAGACGGTCCTGGTTCTGATCGGGATCCTGGCTGTCACCCAGCTGGCCGCCAAGCAGTGGATCGAAGTGGTCGCCATGTCGGAGGACGATCAGAGCTTCTTCGAGATCGACGTCGAGCTGCCACGAAGCATGAGCTTCGACGAGGCTCATCGCTGGTTCCTGCGAGCCGAGGAGGAGGTGGCGGAGCTGGCGCCCGATCTCGGGCTCGAGTTCTACATCCTCGAGCACTCGACCCGCCGGGGAAGTATCCAGGCGATGGTAGACACGAAGCGCGATAACCCTCTCAACCCGCGAGAGATGGCGGAGAGTATCCTCGAGAACCTTCCAGAGCTTCCGGGAGGAGAGTTCCACACCGGTCGCTCCTCGGAGCAGGACACGGGAGATCGTGCACTCGAGTCGCTTCTGCTCTTCGGTGAGGACTCCAGGGTCCTGGAAGAGCTGGCCGAAGATCTGGAAGACACCTTCGGTCGTCTGCCAGGGGTCCTCGGGGTCAAGAGCTCCGGAGATCCACCACCGAACGAATTGGCGCTGACCATCGATCGCGAGAAGGCGCAGAGCCAGCAGATCGATCCGCAGATGGTGGCGGGCACGGTGGGCTACGCGCTCCGTGGGCAGGCACTGCCGCGCATCTACTTCGGCGGTCGCGACATCCCGGTGCGAGTGCGCTACGAAGAGGCCGACCGCACGGGGCTCGACCAGCTGGTCAGTTTCCCGGTGCCGACAGGTTCGGGTGAAACAGTGAGTCTCTCGACCTTCGTGGAAGCTCGCCAGCTGCCTGCTGCGACGGGGATCTGGCGACGGGACAAGCGGACCGCTCGCCGCATCACCCTGGAGCTGGAGGAAGGCAGAGAGGAAGAGGGACGAAAGGCCATCCGCGCCATGGTCGCCAGGATCGATCTGCCCGAGGGCGTGAGCTTCGGGGCCCCGATGCGCAGGACGCAGGATGAAGCAGCCAATCTGCAATTCGCAGCGCTCCTCTCGACCGTCTTCGTGTATCTGTTGATGGGCTTCCTCTTCGAGAGCTTCCTCCTGCCGCTGGCGATTCTGGTGACCATCCCACTGGCGGTCGTCGGTGTGATGTGGAGCCACATCCTGACCGGTCGGCAGCTGGACTTCCTGGGTCTGGTGGGCTTCATCATCCTCATCGGTGTCGTGGTCAACAACGGGATCGTGCTGCTCGACTACGTTCGGCGACTTCGCTCGGACGGGATCGGCCGCCACGAGGCGCTCCTGCTCGCCACCGAGCGGCGGTTTCGCCCCATCATGATGACCGCCTTGACCACGATCTGCGGGATGGTGCCGTTGGTGCTCGGCGAGCCGACTCGCATGGGGCTGAGCTACAAGAGTTTCGGCTTGACGTTGATCGGCGGCATGGTCACCTCCGGCCTCATGACGCTGCTGGTGGTCCCGGTCTTCTACACCCTGTTCGAGGACGCACGCAGCATCGTAGGGCGTGGAATCCTGGCTGCCTTCGGCCATCGCGGAGTCAGCGAGCCGAAGGCTCCCGTTGCCTCTCTCGACGGCTCGAGTGGCGAGCCGGAGGGCATCGCAGGCTAGGAGGGGGTGGGGCGGGAGAGAGCGACTCGAATTGGCGGTAGGATGTCGCGCGATGAGACGACTCGGCCCTGCCCTGTTCACGGTCGCGGCACTCCTGGCGAGCCCTCTGCCGTCCCTCGCCCAGAGCCCCGCTGAGCGATTCACCAAGACCGTTCAGTCGGTAGAGATGCGAGATGGCGTGCACCTCAACACCGAGGTCTACGTCCCTACCGGATCGGGCGGACCCTGGCCGATTCTGCTGACCCGCACGCCCTATGGACTCCGCCACGACGAGGCGGGCTTCGCGACTACACTCTCTGGCTACTACGCGGAGTTGGCGGCCGACGGCTACATCTTCGTCTTCCAGGACATCCGCGGGCGCTACGGGTCCGAGGGCTCGTTCGTCATGCAGCGTCCGCCGAGAGACCCGTCCGAGCCGGGTGCGATCGACGAGGGCACGGATACCTGGGACACCATCGACTGGGTGCTCGACCATGTCGATGGGCACAACGGCCGGGTCGGAATGCTCGGGATCTCCTATGGCGGTTGGCTCACGGTGATGGCCCTGATCGATCCACATCCGGCGCTCGCGGCAGCCTCCCCGCAGGCGTCTCCGGCGGACATGTTCCTGGGCGACGACTTCCTCCACAATGGGGCGTTTCGCCTCTCGGCCAGCTTCGGATACGTCGCCCTGATGGAAACGGGCAACACCAATCAGCCGTTTCCCTTCGATCAGCACGACACCTATGAGTGGTTCCTGGAGTTGGGGCCGCTCTCGAACGTGGACCGGCTCCATTTCTTCGGCGAGAAGCCGACCTGGAACGCCTTCATGGCCAACACCAGTTATACCGACTACTGGCAGCGCCAGGCAGCCGTTCCCTACTTGAGACGAGTCCAGGTGCCGACACTGAACGTCGCTGGGTGGTGGGACGCCGAGGACCTGTACGGTCCCTTCGCGATCTACCGCGCCTTCGAGCGACACGACAGCGAGGATGAGAATTTTCTGGTTGTGGGCCCCTGGCGTCACGGTGGGTGGGCCAGCGGCGAAGGCAGCTCCCTGGGCGAGATTCCCTTCGGCAGCGCAACGGCTCGTCATTTCCGAGAACAGATCCAACGCAGCTTCTTCGCCCACTACCTGAAGAGGGAGGCGAGCACGCCATGGGCGGGAGCGGAGGCTCGGGTCTTCGAGACGGGGGACAACCTGTGGCGGAGCTACGATCGCTGGCCTCCGGCGGGCGAGGCACGTCGTCTCTACCTGGCCGCGAACGGTGGTCTGTCCTTCGAGCGACCCTCCAGTGCCGCTGCCTTCGATGCGTACATTTCCGATCCAGCCAAGCCGGTGCCCTATATGCCTCGGCCGATCCCCGGCTTCTGGCAGGGGGGGCAGGCGCTGTGGAAGGTGACCGATCAGCGCTTCGTCGACGGTCGCCCGGACGTGCTGACGTATCGAAGCGAGCCGTTGGAGGAAGGGCTCTCGATCGTGGGGCCGGTCACGGTCGAGCTGCACGCCTCGACCACTGGCACGGACGCCGACTGGATCGTCAAGCTGATCGACGTCTATCCAGAAGATGATCCCAAGCCGGAGCTGAGAGGGTTCCAGTTGATGATCGCTGACGAGGTGTTCCGGGCTCGCTTCAGGGACTCCTTCGATCTGCCGAGGGCCGTGCCAGCAGATGAGGTCTTGACTTATTCGTTCTCACTCGGCGACAGACATCACCGCTTCCGACCGGGTCATCGAATCATGGTGCAGGTGCAGAGCACGTGGTTCCCGCTCATCGGGCGCAATCCCCAGACCTTCGTGGAGATTCCCGCAGCGCAGGAGAGCGACTACCGACCCGCGACTCAACGCATTCATCGGGATGCGCGGCATCCCAGTCATCTCGTTCTTCGAGTGCCGAAGCCGTGAGCCGAGCAGAGGCGAGCGGCACCGTCAGCGGTGGCGCAGACTACAGGCCGATGGGCCCGTCGGAGTGATCGTCGGCCCAGGAGTCGCCGCTGTCTTCGTCCTCGGGGTTGAGGGCGTTACGGACCTCCTGGGCCAGATCCTGCATCGAGAACGGCTTGCGCATGAAGCGGGTGTGGCGCGAAGGGGGTACCCGGTGGTCGGTGTAGCCGGAGATCAGGAGCACGTCGAGATCGGGGTGGAGGTTGCGTGCCTCTTCCACCAGCTGGAGTCCGTCGAGACCCGGCATCACGATGTCACTGATCATGAGCTGGATTCCGGGCACTTCGCGCAGGACCTCGAGGGCGCTCGAACCGTCTTCGGCCAGGTGGGCCTCGTAGCCCAGGTTGTCGAGCAGCAGACCCAGCGCACGGCGAACCTGTTCGTCGTCATCGACCAGTAAAACGGTTTCGTCGCCACGCGGCAGCGAGTTCGCCATCGTCTCGAGACCTCCTCTTACCGTAAAGCAGATCTGTCCGGGCTAGCGGGTCGACGAGTCGCCGTACCGGGCAAACACGGTGCCCCCGGACAGAACTCGATAATACAAGATACATTGCAAAACATCAATTTCTTTCCTCTCCGATCTTCCCTGCGGCGAGGCTGGTGAGCCGGGTGGGCGGGGTGATGAAGGGGTCTACTCGATGCCGAGTCGCTTCATCTTCTTGCGCAGTCCCTCACGACTGATGCCGAGGTTGCGGGCGGCCCGGCTCCGGTTGCCGTCGGCGGCGAGAAGATGATCCTGGATGAGGAGGCGCTCCGAGGCGTCCAGGGTCAGGGGCTTGGTCGCCTGAACCGTGCGCAGGATGCGGGGAGAGAGCACCGTCTGATCGAGGGTCTCTCCCGGCGAGTTGAGAGCAGCGATTCGCTTGACTTCGTTCTCCAACTCGCGAACGTTGCCAGGCCAGCTGTAGCGATGCAGCGCCTCGGTCAGTTCGTGGCTCAGGACATAGGAATCGCCGCTCGCCGTCTCTCGTTCCAGAAAGAAATGGACCAGCGGAAAGATGTCGACCTGGCGCTCCCTCAGCGGCGGCACTTCGAGCGTGAGGGCATTGATGCGAAAGAAGAGATCCTCGCGAAAGGTCCCCTCCTTGACGTCGTCTTCGAGATCTCGGTTGGTCGCGGACAGCAGGCGAAAGTCGACCTTTCGGTCCCGGTCCGCGCCCACCGGCCTCAGCTCTCCGAACTGGACCGCCCGGAGGAGCTTGGGCTGCAGCTCGAGCGGGAGCTCGCCGATCTCGTCGAGAAACACCGTGCCCCCGTCCGCTGCTGCGAGCATTCCGGCGCGGTCTTTGACGGCGCCGGTGAAGGAGCCCTTGACGTGACCGAACAGCTCGGATTCCAGGAGGCTCGTGGTGATGGCGCCGCAGTTGACGACCTGGAGCGGTCGGTCGGCGCGGGATCCGGACCGGTGGATGGCCCTGATGATGAGCTCCTTGCCGGTTCCCGAAGGCCCCTGCACGAGGATGGGAAGCTCCGAGCGCGCGGCTCTGGCCGCGAGTGCGAAGGTCGTGCGCAGCGTGGGATCCCGAGTCATCAGCCCTTCGAACGGGAATCCCGGGATCTCCTCGACAGAGTCTGTACCCTCGACACCGGGTAGCCGATCGAGGCTCGCGCGCACCAGATGGCCGGCGGTCTCGATCAACTCCTGGAAGACCTCGAGATCGTGCTCATCGAAGGGACGCTTCTTCTCCAGGTAGAGCACCCCGTGACGGTCGCTGGCGAGCTGGAACGGGGCAGCGAGGATCGAGCGCACGTGATAGCCAGCGACACTCTCGCGGTCGGAAAAGCGGTCGTCGAACTGGGCGTCGCGAATGAGGATGGGCTCCGCGGAGCGGATGACGTGCTCCACGATGGAGCGCGAAAGGCGGTCGGCGGTGGGCTCCACCTGGTCTGCGCTCCAGTTTCGGATGACCCGGTAGCTGAGCTGCTCCTGGTCGCCAATGACCAACAGCCCGCTGTCGGCCTGCACCATCTCGAGGGTGCGCTCGACGACGCAATCGAGGAGCTCGTCCGGTGCGTCGAGCTTCAGGAGCTCACTGGCGAGGGCGTACAGCTGGCGATAGTGCTTCTGTTCAAGAGCGGTGTTCATGCGGATCCCAGGGGGCTCCTTGCGTGGCGGGCTCGATCGGCGGCGCTGCGGAAGAGGGATGCAGCGAGAAAAGAGAGGAATTTCGATCATAACCCGGCGAGAGTCGCAGCTCGCAGTGTCTCCGGGTGCCCACGCTGTTGGCAGCCGCGCCGCCGGGGAGCGGCGTGGGGGTCCGGTTCTCCTCGTCAGAGGGGGTTGGCACGAGAGCTGCTCTGGAGACTGAGTGGGACCCATCAGGACCCGGCAGTATCCAGGAGGAGCCTGGAGGTCCGGGAGGGTCGCGCGAGTGTGGCCGGTGCCGCCACTCTCCGAGAGTCAGCAACCGAGGAGACTTCGAGATGATGAATGGGGCGCGTTCGAGAACGTGGGTACACGACGACGAAATGGAACGGTTGGCTCCGGTCGGTCTTTCCGATTCGACCCTCGATCTGGTTGGAGCTTCTTCCGCCAGGAGCTACGAGTTCGGACTCGCCCGCCGACGCCGTGTGAGTGAGGGGCTCGTACACCGACTGACCCGGTTGCGGCGTCAGCTTCGGTCCCACCGCGTTCGCGCGGATGGAGCACCTCGCTTGAGCACGGTGCTCAGCGATGCAGACCTGTCGGGAGCGGATCGTCAGACGGTGGTCGGGCTTCAGTTCGTGCAGACGGCGCGGGTGGATCTCGCTGCAGACACGGTCGAGGTGCGCCGTCGCGTTGCCGAGGTGGCGGCCGACCTTGAACAGGAAGGCTTCTCGCCGACCGACTTCGGTCTTCCGCTGGCGGCCTGTGCACGCCGACGGGTGGTGGATGCCGAAGAAGCTCATGCTCACGAGATCGCTCTTCTGCGCCGACTGAGGCGTGCCGCCGAGCGATAGCCCATACCGGGCCGTGAGCCGAACAAGGAGCTTTGTCCGATTCGGCTCACTCGGGCACCAGGCGAATGAGCCGCTCGGTGGCCGCCTCCACTGCAGCCCGCGAGTAGAGCAAGGGGAAGGCTTCGTCGGCCGCCCAGATCGAGAAGAGATCGTCCCAGTGATCGCTGCGTGGGTCGCCCGACTGCCCTGGGCTGTTCACGGCGATCGAGGCGTCCCAGTTGCCCACGTCGATCACCATCCGAAAGGAGGCGCCCGAGGTCTGGCGAAACCCGGCGCCGTACGAGGTGTTTCCGACGGTGTCACCACTGCCCCCCCGAGGGAGAGGGCCGATCGAGGTGGAGCTGTTCAGGACGCTGTCCAGCTGCTCGGCAAGTGGATGTTCGAGCTCGGCGTGGTGCAGCGACCCCCAACGCCAGGCCTGCGTCTCGCCTCCCAGGCGCTCGGCGACGAAGGCGAATGCACCTTCCAGAGACGACAGCACCGCCGCGTTCAGCGCCGCACTCGGCAGCCTGCCTTCCGAGGCGCCCCCGCCCCGAGTGCCTTCCAGCAGCTGCAAGAGGCCCTCGGAGTCGTGTCGGCCCGGCAATGAGGCGGCGGCCTCGGGCGAGAGTCGCTCGTCGTGCTCGGCGATCGCGTCGTAGACGGACTTGGGCAGGAAGATTCGCCACCACACCTCGAACAGGGCGGCCGCTGCCGAGTCGGCTTCGAGCTGAAAGTCCCAGTCGCGGAGCAGCTGCAGCGCCGCCGATTGAGTCTCGTTGCCTCCCTCCAGCCGAAGGGTTGCACCGATGGCACGCCGCGCCGGGATCGAGAGATAGTCGGTCTGCAAGTGCAGGGAGTCTTTCAGGGAGTGGCTCTCGTCAGCCGAGAGCACTTCCACGATGCGCTGTTGCCGAAAGGGTGCAGCCCACTCGTAACCCAGGGAGTGGGGGTAGTCGGGAGGCAGATTCATCTGATTGGCGGAGGAGACGAAGCCGCGAGGTGGGTCGCTTTCGACCGGGAGCTCGTCCATGTTCCGGTAGCCCTGCCACTCGTAGCGCCCGTCCCCGGGCACTGGCAGGAGACCGTCCCAATTCGGGCGGATCGGTGCCAGGCCGCCGGGCTTCCAGCCGATATGGCCGTCGGTGTCGGCGTAGACCTGATTCTCCGAGGGGGCACCCCATCGGTTCATCGCAGCGAGGAAGTCGTCCCAGTTCTGCGCCCTCATGTACTCGATACTGCCCAGGTAGGGCGCCATGCCTGGCTCCAGCCAGGCTCCTCGGAGCGCGACGGCGACAGCCCCCTCCTGCCACAGCACCGGCCCGTGTCGGGTGAATCGCAACTCGACCTCGACCGGGCTCGCGCCGCGCACCGGAATCCGGTCGGCAATCGATTCCATTCGCTCCCAGCGATCTCGGTAGCGGTAGAGGCGATCGTCGTCCGGGTGGAGCTCGTAGACGTAGAGATCCTCCTGGTCGATGGCGAAGATCGTGAGGCCGAAGGCGATGCGCCCGTTGTGACCGATCGACACTCCGGGCAGGGCAGGCTCGCCGGCTCCGATCACGTCGAGTCGAGGCGCCGAGAGGTGGGCGATGTAGCGCAGGGAGGGTGCCGCCTGGGTGCGATGGGGGTCGTCGGCGAGGATCGGTCGGCCGGTCGCGGTTCGATGTGGGGCGATGGCCCAGTTGTTGCTACCGCGTGCGAAGTCTGCCGAGCGCTCGAGAGGCGGCGGATCCCGGAGAGCAGCGGCCCGTCCGGGCACTGTGCTCGAGCCGTTCTCCGGCTCCGGGCCGAGCCAGTCGAAGGGGACTCCCGAAGTCCCGAGACGGTAGACGGCCAGTGGATCAGCGGGGAGCGCACCGAGCTCGAGGCCGTCGGGAATGAGAAGCTCGTGCGCTGGCTCGAGTCGTCTGGCGAGTGCCGCAGCAAACGGGCCGTGCTCGCGGAGGAGGCGCGCTCGCGCCCATTCCGAGGCCGCATTGCGGAGCAGGCCGTGGCTGCGAATCCGAACCACCGTCTCGGGCTGCCAGTGTGCGGGCCGGTAGTCGAGCGCGATGAACTCCGGCGGCAGCAGCTCGGGGTTCGTCTCGGTGAGCTCGATGAAGGCGTTGATTCCACCCGTGAAGGCGTTGACGATGCGTTTGGTGTCCGAGGCGTAGGCGAGCCATTCGCGGTACATGTCGCCTCGATAGAGCAGGAGTCGGGACGCGCGGTCCTTCTCGACGAAGGCGGAGCCGAACACTTCCGAGAGAGTGCCGTCGCCCCGCCGCTTCCACAGATCCAGTTGCCACAGCCGATCGCGTGCCGCATTGAAGCCCTGGAGAAAGAAGACGTCGTCGAGGCTCTGGGCATAGATGTGCGGCACTCCCCACCGATCGATCAAGATCTCACCGGGTAGGGAGAGTCCCTGCAGACGGTAGGTGTCGGTGGAGTGGGCTGTCGTGGAGGGTTGTCCCGCAGCGGGGCGCACGATCGAGATCGAGGCGAGGACGGCAGCTCCAACGAGGAGCGGTCTGAATGGTCGAGTGATCGCCATGATCTCTCTCCTGTCGTGGTTCGTGGGTCGACTCTATCGGGGTCGGGACCCCGTGCGGTTCCCGGGGAGCTCTCGGGCTCGATCCGGAGACTGCTAGGCTGCTTAGGAGATTCACGATTCGCGAATGGACGGGCATGGGCTGAGGATGGTGCTGATGACAGTCGCTCGCTTCCTGTTGGGTGTCCTGGTGGTTGTATCCGCCTGGCCTGTCGCCTCGGTGGCTCGCGAGGAGGCCGGCGTCGAGGGGTCCGAGCTACGAAGCACGGATTGGCCGAGCTTCGGAAACGATCGGTCCAACACGCGCTACGCCCCGCTCGACCAGATCGACGCCTCCAACTTCGACCAGCTCGAGATCGCCTGGCGCTGGGAGTCCATCTCGCAGCGGGTGAAGGCCGAGAATCCGCGAATCAAGCCGGGCGAGTTCAAGGCGGTCCCGGTCGTCGTGGACGGGGTGGTGTTCGTGTCCACCGCACTCTCTCAGGTAGCTGCGCTCGATGCCGGGACCGGAGCCCAGCTGTGGTCCTACGATCCGAAGTCCTATGCGGCGGGACGGCCGGCCAACCTCGGCTGGCAGCATCGCGGGGTCGCCTTCTGGCAGGACGAGAGCGACACCAGGAGTGGTCGGGTCTTCCTCGCCAGTCACGATCGCAAGCTCCATGCGCTGGACGCGAGGACCGGCGAGCCCGTCTCGGGCTTCGGAGAGCAGGGTGTAGTGGACCTGCTCCCGGAAGGCGGGGTATCGCACTTCGGTCGGAGAGTGAATTGGCGACACCTCACGCACAGTTCGCCGCCGGCAGTGGTGGGCAACACGGTGATCGTCGGCTCGATCGTGCACGACGGGGCCATTCGGCAGAAGGCACCCCCGGGGCACGTTCGAGGGTTCGATGCGCGCAGCGGGAAGCTGAAGTGGATCTTCCACACCATTGCGCAGGAGGGCGAGCCAGGCGCGGAGACCTGGGAGGACGGGTCCAATGCCTATACCGGGGCGGCAAATGTCTGGACGACGATGGCAGTCGACGAGACCAGGGGCTACGTGTATCTGAGCACCTCGACGCCCACCAACGACTTCTATGGCGGCCATCGCAAGGGCGACAATCTGTACGCGGAGAGCATCGTCTGCCTGAACGCCGAGTCGGGAGAGAAGGTGTGGCACTTCCAGGCCGTTCATCACGGGCTGTGGGACTACGACTTTCCGACCGCGGCGAACCTGGTCGAGATCACGATCGAAGGGCGGCGAATCGAAGCGCTGGCCCAGGTGAGCAAACAGGCCTTCACCTACGTCTTCGATCGGCGCTCCGGCGAGCCCGTGTGGCCGATCGAGGAGCGCCCGGTACCGCAGTCGACGATTCCCGGAGAGAAGTCGTCGCCGACACAGCCCTTTCCGACGAGGCCGCCGGCCTTCGATCGTCAGGGTTTCTCGGAGAGCGATCTGATCGACTTGACGCCCGAGCTTCTGGAGGAGGCAAAGAGGCTGGCGAGCCGTTATCTCCTGGGGCCGATATTCACCCCACCCAGTCTGCCGGACGGCGAGAGTCTGGGCACCGTCTTTCTTCCGGGCTCCGGCGGTGGTGCCAACTGGCCTGGCGCCGCGGTAGATCCCGAGACGGGTTGGCTCTACGTACCGTCCTCGACTGCCCCCGGGTTCTACCCGATGACGCAGCCCGATCCGTCGCGCTCGGATCTCGCCTATACCGGTAGTTTTCTGGCTGGAGTCGCGGGGCCCCAGGGACTGCCCCTGGTCAAGCCACCCTGGGGTCGTGTCACGGCGATCGATCTCAATGCGGGCGAGATTCGCTGGATGACTCCGAACGGTTGGGGACCGATCGATCACCCGGCGCTGCGAGACGTCGAGACCGGGATGCTCGGAGGCGGCTCGGGCGCACCACTGCTGACCAGGAGCCTGCTGTTCGTGACTCAGCGGGGCAGCTCCGGCGAGCGGAACACACCCCGACTCAACGTCTTCGACAAGGTGTCGGGAGAGCTGCTCGGACACGTGCCACTCCCCGATACTCCCAATTCCAATCCGGTCACCTATATGCACGGAGGAAGGCAGTTCATCGTGGTTGCGGTGGGCGGAGGGCCGCTGTTCAGCGCCATGGATCAGATGCCCGATATCGACGAAGCGACGGCCAGGATGCTGGCCTCGTTGGAGCAGGAGGGGACGAGGCCCGAGCTCATCGCGCTGGCCTTGCCGGCGAAGAGCGAATGACGGAGCGCTCTATTCCGAGATCATGCTCGACCAGCTACCGAGTCCGTTCTCGAAGTCGTCCGAGAACACCTCGCCGACGCTGCCAGAATCGGGATCGACCATCAGTCCGGAGGCATCCACGATCTCCAGGTCGGCGCCCACCACGTCGAGAAGGTCTCTCAGGTCGTCGTTGTCCCAGCGAGCGTCGGGGACTCCGGACAGGAACCAGGGCGATCCGTTGTCGGCCAGGATCAGGCCGTACTTCTTCAGAGCCCGAAGGATCACCTGGTTCGTGGCCGAGAAGCTCCCGATCTCGTAGCTGGCCTCGAGACGAACTCGCATCCCCAGGGGAGGGTAGACCGGGGAGGTCAAACCGGAAGCATCGTGACGTGCGGGCCAGAGGTGGGCCTTCTGCGTCTGGGGTGCCGTGAAACGGATGGCATGGCGGATTTCTCCCTCCAGGATCTCTTCATAGCGCACCAGCCCGGGGAGGATCGGCAGCCCCGCCGCGTCTGCCGAGGTCCAGCCGTCTGGTCGCAAACCGTTGGAGGAGAGGTCGTAGACGGCCCCGGAGGCAGCGCTCCAGCTGGCACCGCCGTTCTGCGGATAGGCGTAGAAGAGTTCATAGATCCTGCACGCATCGCGATCGACGATCAGCACGTGCCGATCTCCGTCGCTGGCAGGGCCACCCTCGATCGCCGCGTCGGGCGGAACCGGATAGGGGCCCGGGTCGCTCTCGTCGTCCCAGTCGAAAATCATGGGAACTCCGGGCTGGTCTGCACCGACCACGTCGTAGGGAATGCCGATCGGAGCGCCCTGCCAGAGGCCGGATCCGAAATCGGCCTTGAGACCCGTGGCGCTGCCAATGGTCTCGATCCAGGTGCTCGAGCTCGGGTGCACCGGAAGGCCGTCGACCGGCCAGTTCCAGATGTTGTCGGCGGGAAAGACGTCGCACCCGGCGACAGTGGGCTGCGCCCGAAGGGAGGCTCCAGCGCAGCCCAGAGCTGCCAGGGTGAAGAACAGGAGGCAGCGCGTGCGCCGGTGGATGATCATAGACATTGGTCTATATTACTGCCATCCGGCACCCTCACCGTCTCCAGCGCCGCAGCCTTCTCGGCGTCCGGAGTCGTCGTGGTAGATTTTCTCGGCATTTCCGGGCCTCTAGACACCGTTCACTGCCGTGAAGACACCGCCGGTCAGCGCGGGTGTTCCAGGAGAACTCAGGGTCATGACACGCAAGCGCCCCAACCGCCTCCTTCCAGCCATGCTCATCCTGAGCCTATCTGCGGTGGGGGGATGCGCCCCGGCCGACGAGCCACCGACCCCCGAGCCATCACCGGTGGTGGCAGTCAACTCGGTGACCGCTGGGGAAGTCAGTGAGGGGTGGTTGCCACTCTGGGACGGGAAGAGCTTCGAGGGATGGCGCGGCTTCCGGATGGACGGCATCCCCTCGGGATGGGAGATCGAGAACGACGCGATCCATTTCGCCCCTCCTCCGGAGGGCAGCGAAGAGCCGCGGGCCGATCTGATGACCGAAGCGCAGTACGGAGACTTCGAGCTCGATCTCGAGTGGGCCGTGAGCCCGGGGGGGAACAGCGGCATCATGTTTCGCTCGAGCGAAGACCAGGAGCGGAGCTATGTCTCGGCACCCGAGTTCCAGATTCTGGACGACTCGCTGCACAAGGACGGCCAGAACCCGCTCACCTCGGCCGGGTCGAACTACGCGCTGCAGGCTCCGGGCCCCTATCCCAAGCGTCCGCCAGGCGAGTTCAATCGAGCTCAGATCGTCGTTCGTGGTCCGCATGTCGAGCATTGGCTGAACGGCGAGAAGGTAGTCGAGTACGAGTTGTGGTCCGAGGAATGGCGCGCCGCGGTCGCCGCCAGCAAGTTCGCCCAGTGGGAGGCCTACGGCATGAACGAGCGCGGTCACATCGTGCTGCAGGACCACGGCGACGAGGTGTGGTTTCGGAACATCCGCATTCGTGAGCTGAGCAACTAGGTGGCTGGCCATGCAGCAGTCCGCCTGGCGCTCCCCGCCCGGGTGGCCCGACGGTTCGAGGCCGCCGAGATCGACCGGCTGGTCGAGCTGCGCCGCGAGCTGCACAGAGATCCCGAACTGTCGTTTCGGGAGGAGCGCACAGCGCAGCGCCTCGAACGGGCCCTGCGTCAGCTGGGGCCCTCGTCGATCGAGCGGGTCGCGGGCACGGGCCTGGTCGCGCGGGTCTCCGGGCGTGACCCCGCTGCACCTCTGGTGGCGGTGCGCGGCGACATCGACGCCCTGCCGATCCAGGAGGACACCGGGCTGTCCTACGCCTCACAGAACGCGGGCGTGATGCATGCGTGCGGTCACGATGTGCACGCGACCTGGGCGGTGGCCGCGGCTGGATTGCTGTCCCGGGATCCGGCCGCAGGTGACGTGTTGATCGTGCTGCAGCCGGCGGAGGAGCTCGGGCTGGGAGCTCCGGCGGTGCTCGAGACGGGGGTGCTCGCGGGTGTGCAGTCGATCTTCGGTGCCCACGTCGACCGGCGCTTCGCGGTGGGGGAGGTGGTCGTGCAACCGGGTCCCCTGGCGGCAGCCGCAGACGAGTTCGTGATCGAGCTCGTCGGCCAGGGTGCGCATGGCGCGCGTCCTCACCTGGGTCACGATCCGGTCGTGGCTGCGGCGTCGATCGTTCAGGCCCTGCAGACGGTGGTGTCCCGGCGCAACGACCCGGGATCTCCGGCGGTGGTGACGGTCGGGGAGCTGCATGCCGGGACGGCTCCCAACGTGATTCCGGAGACGGCCCGTCTGAGCGGGACGCTGCGCTCGACCACGCCCGAAACCCGTACCCTGCTGGAGGAGGAGGTCCGCCACATCGCTACCGCCGCGGCCCATGTGCATCATGTCGAAGCCCGGGTGACCGTGCGGCGGGGGACCCCTCCCATCGTCAACGACGAGCGGGAGTCGCGGTGGGTCGAACAGGTCGCGATTGAGCTGCTCGGTGGGGAAGGAGTGCTGCCGCTGCCCGAGGTCAACATGGGAGGAGAAGACTTCTCCTTCTACATGGAGACCATTCCGGGGTGCTTCTTCAGGGTCGGGGCCCGGGAAGCCGGGGGCCTCGTGATCGGCGCTCACACGCCGCGCTTTCATGCGGCAGACGAAGCGATCTTCGTCGGCGGCGCCGTGCTCGCCGACGCGGCCAGGCTCGCTTCGGCGCAGCTGGCGTGCCTCTGAGGGTGCCTGACCGACACCAGCTGCCGATCGCGCGCCGTGGGCTCTGCGCCCCGTCGCCCCGTGGTCGAGTCGGCTGGCGATCGGCAGAGACGACGATGCCGGGCGACTCGGGCCCGGCACGAAAACGAAGGCAGAAAAAAAATGGGCACACAACCAGTTTGGAATGGATCCGAACCAGGAGGTGCCCCATGCCCACGGAAACGATAGCAGCGCGATTCTCGGAAATCAAGGTTAGCCCGGAAGTGCCCTATTCTCGGGCATTTCGGGAAGCGACCCGGGGTGGCCACTCGAATCGCGAGAATCCGCTGCGAGTCCAGAAATAGCTGCAGGCACGTATGAGAGCAGGGGAGTATGAAGATGTCCGACCGGAAGTACAGGCAGCAGGGCTATCAAGACCAGGAAAGGGCGAGTCGCGCCTCTCGCACGACGGGTCCTCCCGTCGAGCGGGACGGGCCACGAGGGCGCGGTCTGGGCAAGCCGACTCGCACGACGTTTCGATGCCGAGACTGCGGTACCGAGGTTCCGGAGGGAGAGGTCACCCTGGCCGACGTGTGCGCCCACTGCGGAGTCGCTCTGCACTCGTGCGTGAATTGCCTTCACTTCGATCCGTCGGTGCGCTTCGAATGCAGGCAGCCGATCGAGACGGCGATGAGATCGAAGACCCGGGGCAACGAATGCACTCGGTTCGAGCCCAAGCGAGTCAGCGAGCTCGGCTCCGGCGGCTCCGAGAAACCGGGGGATGCACGCTCGGCCTTCGATGCGCTCTTCGACCTCTGAGACGACGTGATTCGCGCAACTGCCCCGAAGCGGCTCGGGGTCGGATCCGGTTCCCGCGGGGCTTCAGTTGCTGGAGTGTCGCAGGGGTGACGTCCAGCTCAGACCGTCGAGGCGCTCGACCACACCCTCGCGTGGGCTCACTGCGACTCCTCCCCTGGCCTCGCTCGCGTCCTCCAACAGCTGAGAGGCCAGGGCCCGGTAGTCCTGGCTGCCGATGGAGTCGGGGTCGTATGCGAGCACGGGTTTGCCGTGAGCCGGCGCTTCTGCCAGGGCGCGGTCCCGGCGGACCAACGGCAGAAGGAGATCGCCGAACTCTTCTTTCAGGGAGGCGAGCGAGCCGTTCTCCTCGAGGTCGCGCTTGCCGACTCGTGTCGGCACGACGCCGAGGAAGTCCACCCGGCAGCCGGCGCGTTGCACGGCCCGATCGACCGAGAAGCGGAGGTTCGGGAGCCCCTCCCAGCAGAGGAACCGCGGAGGGGTGACGGCGAGATAGGCGTCGGCCGCGACCAGCGCGCAGAGAGTGGTCAGGCCCAGGCCGGTGGGACAGTCGATGAGGATGTGATCGTAGAGGGGCCGGGCGTCTGCGAGTCGCTCCTGCAGGCGGCGTTCTGGGCGCCGGAGGCGCCCGATGCTGTGCTCGAGATCGCTCAGGTCGACGCCCGAAGGTGCGAGATCGAAACCCCACTCGGTTCGACGGAGCACTTCCGTGATGCCGGTCTCACCACAGAGGACGTCGGCCATCGAAGGACTGAGCTCGCTGCGCTGAAGTCCCACGGCGATCGAGGCACTGGCCTGAGGATCGAGATCGATCAGGAGCACCCGCCGCTTGCGCTCGGCCATCGCCGCGGCGAGATTGACTGCGGTGGTGGTCTTGCCGACGCCACCTTTACGACTGATGAGGGCCAGGATCATGCGACTCTCCCAAGACGCGATTGCGGAGAGCTGCCGCCGGAGGCGGGCAGCGCGGAAACACGAGAAAGAAACGGAACGAGACCGGGGATCATAGCAGAGTCAAGGACTCCCAGGCCGATTCCAGAAGTGGCCATTTGCGCACCCGTCCAGCGGGTTTGGGGGGCGCCAAGAGGACAGGAGGAAGCTACGGCCGGAGCCGCTGGCTCAGCCGTCGCAGACGCGCGTGCGCTGAGGAACCGTGCCGGACGACACGATGCCTGGGTGGGACTAGTTCGTGACTGGCGAGACGGGGAAGGGCCATGGGAAGTGAAGATCGTCGCTCTCGGCGGTCGGAGCGGAGGCCTCCGCGGAAGGGGTCTCGGGGGTCCGAGCCGACTGCCGGGTGGCCGGGTCCGTGCTCTCCGGAGCGCGGTGCTCCACAGGCTCGATGTCTGCCCTTGCCGGACCTGCGCGGAGGTGCGCCGTCTCGCCTCTCGTCGACAGTGTGCCCTCGGGCTCGGTGTCGTTGGCTGGAGCTCGGGGCTGGAACGCCACGCGAGATCCCAGGGGAGGCAGCGGGTCGTCGGCCTTCGCAGCCTGGTCCAAGGTCTCGGTGACACCCTCCACGATCGCCCTGGAGTCGGTATCCGTGAGACCGGGCTCTTGCTCCTCGAGGGCTGCCTCCGGTCCGAGGCGCAGGATCAGTTCGTCGGCGAGCAGACGGTAGGCCTTGGCTCCAGTCGAGTCGGGGGCATACTGGAAGATGGTCTGACCGAACTCGGGTGCTTCGGCGAGGCGAACGTTGGTCCGAATCTCGATGGCGAACACTCGGTCATCGAAGCGCCGTCGGATCGCCTCGACATTGGTTCGCGTGAGCTTGGTTCGGTAGTCGACCGCCGTGAGGACGATGCCGAGCAGTTGGGTCGGGCTTCCCGCACGCCTCTCCAGGCGCTCGACGGCGGCGAGGAGATTCTCGATGCCCTCGATCGCGAGGAAGTGGGGAAGGGTCGGAACCAGGAAGGCGTCGGCGGCCACCAGCGCAGCGGTGGGGAGCAGCGATAGCGACGGTGGACAGTCGATCAGGATGAAGTCGTAGTGCTCTCGAATGGGCTCGAGCTTGCGGCTGACGACGCTTTCGCGGGTGCGGAGACTGGCCAGGGTCTGGTCGGCGTGCGTCAGGTCGGTGGACGCCGTGATGAGGTGCAGGTTCGGCACCGTGGTCGGGCGAATCACTTCCTCGGCTCGCATGTTGCCCAGGACGAGGTCGCCGACCGAGGGGGCGAAGTGGGCCCGCTCGACTCCGAGGGAGAGAGAGCTCGAGCCCTGGGGATCGAGATCCACCAGGAGAGTTCGCTCACCGCGTTCTGCAAGGGCAGCGGCCAGACTGGTCGTGGTCGTGGTCTTGCCGACCCCGCCCTTCTTGCTGACGACGGCGATGATCATGGGATTCCCTCCGCATCCGTGAGTGCGGGCGCGGCTGGGACAGCGCCCAGCGCGGCACCGGAAGGGAGGATGTTAGCCGATTTTCACTAGAAATCAAAGAATAAGTGGTTCTAGCGATCCTAGTGTGGATCCCGAGGCCCATAAAAACGGTGGTTCCTCGGGAACGACTGGTCGAACAGAGCCCTCCTAGAAGGACAGGATCAGACCGGCACTGGCTTGCCCCTGGAGGAGATCGCCCGAGCTGGATCGTCCGCCGCAGCAGCAACAGCTGTCGTAGGAGTCGTAGCCCCCGACGTCGGTGAAGAAGAGTCTGCCCTCGAAGCGGAAGCCCAGGTGCCGGGCGACCCTCAGCTTGATGCCGCCCCCGGTCGAGAGAGAGAAGAACTCCTCGCTGCCGAGACGGGTCAGCCCGGGGTCGACGCGGCTCAATCCCAGGGTCGCGACCACGAACGGCTGGATCTGACCGGGTCCCCACTGCCACAGTACGCCGGCGTGGTAGAGCTGGAATTGCGCTTCGTCGATGACGAGATCACCGTACCCGGGGAGATCGAGCTCGGTGTCCTGCTGGGCGAAGAGGAGCTCGACCTGGAGGGAGCGGGTCACTGGAATGTCCAGGGTCACGCCGTAGGTCGCGCTGGGCTCGACCCGCATTTCAGTGAGTCCGAAGCCGGGCTCGACATAGTCGTAGCGGCCGCCGAACTGGTATCCGGCGAAGGGGGTGATCTCGAACTGCTTCTCCTGGGCGATCGAGGGGGCTGCGAGGGTCGACCCGAGCGCGACGAGCAGGGTCGCGAAGAGTCGGGTCATCCGGGAGAGTGGCCGGTGCATCGGGCCGCGCGAGGGACCCGGGAGGGTTGGGCGACGGTGGGAGGCCGAATGTCTCATGCCGATGGGATCAGCAAGAGCGATACCAGCGGTGCCCCCCTTTGGCTGCAGAGGGGGAGAGCGAATCGGCGGTGTTGCGCGGACCTGAGTGTCCTCCAGAGAGGTCAACCTCCTGGGCTTGACCGGTGAAGGGGGCGTGGGGGAGCATGCCCGGGCGATGCGGGTCTACCTGAGTAACCTGGGCTGCAAACTGAACCAGGCAGAGGTCGAGCGGCTGGCGCGACAAATGACCGCGGCCGGGCACGTCATCGTGCCGACCCTCGACGCCGCCGATCTGCACGTGATCAACAGCTGCACCGTGACCCATGGGGCGGCCCGCGACTCGCGCAAGACGGTTCGACGGGGCACCCGGATGGGTGTGCGCACGGTCGTGACCGGCTGTTGGGCGACCGACTCCCCCGAGGAGGCCCGCGGGATCGAAGGGGTGGATCTCGTGGTTTTGAATCGCGACAAGGAGTCGCTGGTCGAGCGGCTGGAGCGTTCCCCGCTGCCTGCACGGGCCGCGGGGGCCGCCAGTGCGACGGCTTCGATGGGCGAACCCGCGGAGAGGCCTTCGATGGTGCCCGTTTCCTACGTCCCGCTGCCGGCTGTCCACACGCGGGCCGCCGTCAAGGTCGAGGATGGCTGCAATATGCGGTGTTCCTTCTGCATCATTCCGTCGACCCGGGGTCCGCAGCGCAGCCGAGCCGCCGAGGAGGTCGTGGCCGAGGTCGAGGGACTGGCGTCTGCGGGGCTCGAGGAGATCGTGGTGACCGGCGTCCAGATCTCGGCATACCGGGACGGGGAGCGCAAGCTCTACGATCTCGTGGTTGCGCTGCTGGAGAGCCGTGCCAGGAGAGTCCGTTTCAGGCTCACCTCGATCGCTCCCTGGCAGTTCGATCGTCGCCTGCTGGATCTCTTCGCGAGCGATCGGCTGTGCCGGCACTTCCACCTCTCGCTCCAGAGCGGCTGCGACGCGACCCTCCGTCGGATGCGGCGTCCCTACGATTCGGCGACCTTCATCGAATTGCTGGAAGAGATCCGGTCAAGGGTGCCCGGCGTCGCGGTGACCACGGATGTGATCGTCGGCCATCCTGGGGAGACCGATGAAGAGTTCGCGGCGAGCCTCGACTTCGTCGAGCGGTGCGGCTTCGCGCGAGTGCACGCCTTCCCGTACTCGGTCCGTGCCGGTACCGAGGCGTCGCGCCAGCCTCATCCTGTGGCACCCGAGGTCCAGCGCGAAAGAATGTCGAGAATGCTGGAGGTGGCGACCGCCGGCGAACGGCGCTTCTGGAAGCAACAGCTGGGCGCCTCGCTCGAAGTGCTGTGGGAGAACGAGCGTGGCGGGCGGTGGCGGGGAATGACCGACAATTACGTGCGTGTCTTCTGTGATCGTCCACCGGCCGAGACGCGAGCTCCCGCCAGGCTCGAGGCGCTGGAAGAGCGCGGTGTGAGGGTCACTCACGCCGCGTCGCGGTCACTCGCCCTCTGAGGTCGTCGCCGAGATAGCGCCTACATTGCCGTGATGGAGAATCCGGCGTCGACGTAGTGGATCTCACCGGTGACCCCAGCGGAGAGATCGGAGAGCAGATAGGCAGCAGAGCTCCCGACGTCGTCGGTGTCGACGTTGCGGCGCAGCGGAGCCCGCTCTGGAGCCTGCGAGAGCATGCTCCGGAAGCCGGCCACGCCGGCCGCTGCGAGGGTCTTGATCGGACCGGCCGAGAGGCCGTTGACCCGGATGTTCTTCTCGCCGAGGTCGGCGGCCAGGTAGCGCACACTGGCCTCGAGGGCCGCCTTGGCGATGCCCATGACGTTGTAGGCGGGGACGGCCTTGACCGCGCCGAGATAGGTCATGGTGACGACGCTGCCGCCGTCCGTCATCAGCGGCTCGGCCGCGCGGGTGAGCGCGATGAGGGAGTAGGCACTGATCTCCATCGCCATCGAGAAGCCCTTGCGGGACGTGTCCACGGTGCGCCCCGCCAGATCCTCGCGATCCGCGAACGCCACCGAATGCACGAGGAAGTCCAGCTTTCCCCACTCGGACTCCACCTTCGAGAAGAGCGCCCCGATCTGTGCGTCGTCCGTCACGTCGAGGGGCTCGAGAAGCGGGGCGTCGAGACTCTCGGCCAGCGGTCGCACCCTGCGCAGCAGGGGCTCCGCCTGGTAGGTGAAGGCCAGCTGCGCCCCCTCGGCGTGAGCGCGCCGCGCGATTCCCCAGGCGATCGAGCGCTTGTTGGCCACTCCCACGATCAGTCCCTTCTTACCCGTCAGCAGGCCGTGCCCCTGCAGAACCGCTTCTTCCTTCGCCATGGCATCCCTCTCCTGAGTCCGGTCGGTCCGGCCACTCTACACTCCCCGAGCCCACCTCTCCCCAGGCCAACACTCCCCAGCCCCCCCAGCGTCGGGGCGGCACTCTCGAGGCACGAGCCTCCGAAGGCCCGGGAAGCGAACCTAGAGGGCCGTCACCCGAAGCACCTCTTCCACCGAGGTGACGCCCTCGGCCAGCTTGCGCAGCGCGCTCTGGCGCAACGTCCGCATCCCGTTCTTGGTCGCCTCCCGCTTGATCCGAGGACCGTCTGCCCCTTCCAGCACGAGGGGTTTGATGGCGTCGTCCACGGGCAGGATCTCGAAGATGCCCGAGCGACCGTAGTAGCCGGTGCCCCGGCACTCGGTGCAGCCCTTGCCGCGCTTCACCTGCACGCTCTTACCGGCGGGCACCGAGAGGTTGAGCAGGCGAGCCTGTTCCGGGGTCACCACCTCGTCCTGCAGGCAGTGAGCGCAGTTCTTGCGAACCAGGCGCTGCGCCATGGTTCCGAGGAGCGTCGAGGCGATCATGAACGGCTCGATGCCGAGGTCGACCAATCGGGTGATGGACGACGCGGCATCGTTGGTGTGGAGCGTCGAGAGCACGAGGTGGCCGGTGAGCGCCGCCTGGATCGCGTACTGGGCGGTTTCGTGGTCACGGATCTCGCCCACCATGATGACATCGGGATCCTGGCGCAGAATGTGGCGCAGTGCCTCGGCGAAGTTGACCCCGGCCTTGGCTTGCACCGCAGTCTGGTTGAAGTTCTCGTGCACCATTTCGATCGGGTCCTCGATCGTGGTGACGTTGATCTCGCTGTTCGCGATTCGGTCGAGGGCGGAGTAGAGGGTGGTGCTCTTACCAGAGCCCGTGGGCCCGGTGACGAGGATGATGCCGTGGGGTCGCGAGATGAAGTCGGCGAACACGGCTTCCTCTTCCGGGTAGAAGCCGAGGTGCTCCAGATCCTTCATGAAGTTGTCGGGGTCGAAGATGCGCATGACCACCTTCTCGCCGAAGGCGACGGGCAACGTCGACACGCGAAGCTCGACCTCCTGGCCCTTGCGCGAGGTCTTGACGCGGCCGTCCTGGGGCCTTCGCTTCTCGGCAATGTCGAGGCGCGACATGGTCTTCAAGCGGCTGACCACTGCCCGGTGAACGACCTTCGGCATTCGCTGGATATCATGGAGCACGCCGTCGATCCGGAAGCGGATCAGGCTCTCCTGGCGCTTGGGCTCGATGTGGATGTCACTCGCCCGGGTGTCGTACGCGTGCTGGAGCATGAACTCGACCGCGTTGACGATGTGCTGATCGCTCGACTCGATCTCGTTCTCGCTCTTCATCTGAACGAGTTGCTCGAGGTTGCCGAGATCGATCCCGCCGCGCAGGTCGCGCTCCGCCTTCTTTACCGAGGAGCGCAGTCCGTAGAACTCGGTGATGGCGCGCAGGATGTCGGGCTCCGAAGCCACCACGAGTTGGAGATCGCGGCCTACAATGCGCTTGAACGAGTCGATCGCCTCGAGATCGTGAGGATCGGCGCAGGCCACCTGGAGCTTTCCACCCGACATGGAGAGCGGAAGCATGCGATGACGCAGCGCAAACGGGCGCGAGATCTTCGATTCGATGAGATCGGCATTGAGCTCGAGAGGGTCGATCTTGATCGAGTCGAGTCCGGCAAACTCGGCGATCGCCTGCGCCACGTCGCGCTCCGCGAGCGGCCCGCCACCGTTGAGCAGATTGCGAAACTGCATCCGCTCGACGAGGTTGTAGGCAAAAGACGCCTGTTCGTAGTTGCGTTGGCCGGGGGTGCGCCGGGGGGCCTGGCGCGCTTCCTTCACCAGGAGGGTGCCATCCTCCGGCGAGATCCGGCCGGTCTTGACGAGGGCTTTGGCGAGGGTATCGGCGGTCAGCATGGGAAAGGACCGGGGCTGTTCTGGGGGTCGAAGCGGTTCTGGGGTCGAAGCCAGGTCAGGCGAACAATTCCTAACTATACGAGTTTATCAAGGTCGTCATGAGCCCGCTCGATCTTCTCACCATTCTCGGAGCCGCCGGGGGCTTTGCAGTGCTCGATCTCTTGCGCCGGCTGCTCACGGACCGGGTCGCGGTGGTTCCACTCCTCCTCGCCCTGGTCGCCGGGGCCCTGCCGATCTTCGCGCTCTGGACAGTGCTCAGCTGGCCGATCGAGGTGGCGCCTGGCTATGTTCTCCCCGGAGTGGGCTCGGCCCTCGTGAACGTGGCGGCGAACCTCGGCTTCCTTCACGCGATGCGGCTTTCCGGCCTGGGTGCGACGATTCCGCTCCTCTCCCTGACCCCGGTGTTCGCCTCGCTGCTCTCGATTCCTCTCCTCGGTCAGTTGCCCACGGACCGCCAGTGGCTGGGCGTTCTCCTGGTGGTGGGCGGCGCGCTGCAGCTGCAGGCCGCGGGAGGAGAGACTGGAGAAGGGTCCCGGGGGCTGGGCTCTTGGCGTCGGCTCAGCCCGAGGGTGCTCCTGAGGGAGCGCGGCGGCCTCTGGATGATGCTCGTGGCGCTGCTCTGGTCCCTCACGCTGCCGCTCGACAAACTCGCGATCGACGCGTCGGCGCCGCCGTTCCACGGGTTGATCCTTCACATCGGAGTGCTGCTCGGCGCCCTGCCGTTGCTCGCGTTCGGCGAGAACCGGAAGGGACTGACCGAGGTACGGGCCAACCTGCCGCTGATTGCACTGGCCGTACTGTGCGGCGCCGCCGCTCTCGGCCTTCAGCTGCTCGCCCTGGAGAGCGTCCTGGCGGGGCTCGTGGAGACGTTGAAGCGAGGTCTCGGCAGTGTCGCCGCGCTGGTCTTCGGGGCACGCTTCTTCGGAGAGTCCCTCGATCGATGGAAGGTCGTCGGCGTTGCTATGATGGCTCTTGGAGTCGCCGCCATTCTGATCTGATGGAAGGCCGAGACCGGGGATCTCCCCGAAGGCAGCGCGGGGCTCCGGCATCCTGCACCTCCAAGGAGATCCTTCCAGTGATGATTCGAACGACCCCGCTCCGTTCCAGTGCTCGCGGCCGGCGGATTCGGGGCGCCTTGCTCACGACTCTGATCGGAACGCTGGTGCTGGCCTGTGGCCCGGCGGCCGCTCAGCCCGAGCGCCAGATGAACGCTCTCGAGCTCGCCGACGGCTTCGAGATCGAGATCTGGGCCGACGGTGTGGTGAACGCGCGCGGCATGGCGAGGAGCCCGTCGGGCACGGTCTACGTGGGGAGCCGCCAGAAGGGGCTCGTCCATGCCGTGGTCGACGAAGGAGGTCGGCGTCGGGTGGTCGAGATCGCCTGGGATCTCAACATGCCGAGTGGCGTCGCCTTTCGGGACGGCAGTCTCTACGTTGCCGAGGTCAACCGGATTCTGCGCTACGACGACATCGACAGTCGTCTCGACAATCCGCCGCAGCCGGTGGTGGTGAACGGGAGTCTGCCCGAGGAGCGCCACCACGGCTGGAAGTTCATCGCCTTCTCGCCGACGGGATCCTTGTTCCTCCAGGTCGGGGCACCCTGCAACGTCTGTGACGTCGAGGATCCCTTTGCCACGATCCTGGAGATGGATCCGGAGACCGGCGAGTACGAGGTCTTCGCCCGGGGAGTGCGCAACACGGTGGGGTTCGATTGGCACCCCGAGACCGGAGACCTCTGGTTCACCGACAACGGAAGGGACATGCTCGGAGACGACCTGCCTCCGGACGAGCTCAACCGCGCCCCGAAGAAGGGACTGCACTTCGGTTTCCCGTTCTGTCATGCCGGCAACCTGGTGGATCCGGAGTTCGGAGATCGCGGTGATTGCGCGGACGTGACCCAGCCGGTGAAGGCGCTCGACCCCCACGTGGCAGCGATCGGAATGCGGTTCTACCGCGGAGCGATGTTTCCCGGGCGCTACAGGGGGCAGGTCTTCATCGCCGAGCACGGCTCCTGGAACCGGTCCGAGCCCATCGGCTATCGGATCAAGGTCGTGCATCTGGACGATTCCGGTCAGGCCACTGACTACGAGACGCTCGTGGAGGGCTGGCTCCAGGGAAAGAAGGCCTGGGGAAGGCCCGCGGACGTGATGGAGCTCCCGGACGGTTCCCTGCTGATCTCCGACGACCTACAGAATGTCCTCTACCGTTTGTCCTATCGAGGCGGCGCGGGAAGCTCCGGAGCAGGAAGGTGACATCGACATCGGTCGAGACGGGGGGAAGTCTCGAAGAGCTGGATCTCGCGGCGCGGCGATTGCTCGCGCGCGAGGTCCGGGAACGCTATCGCCGGGAATGTGAACTGGGACTGTCCCTGGACATGACGCGGGGCAAGCCGTCTCCCGAACAGCTCGACCTGAGCCGTGGCCTGCTCGAAGCCGTCGACTCGGACAGCTACCGCTCGGCTCACGGCCTCGACTGCCGCAACTACGGGGAGGTCGTTGGCCTGCCCGAGGCCCGAGCCTTGTTCGCCGATTTCCTGGGAGTGCGACCGGATCAGATCGTGATCGGCGGCAACGCGAGTCTCGAGCTGCAACACGACGTGATCGTGCAGGCGTTGCTCGTCGGAGTGCCCGGTGGCGATGGTCCGTGGCGTCGTTCGGTCGCGGAGCAGGTCCGTTTCCTCTGCCCCTGCCCCGGCTATGACCGACACTTCGCGATCCTCGATCGCTACGGGATCGAAATGATCCCGATCGCCCTGACCGGTCAGGGTCCGGACATGGAGGAAGTGGAAAGGCGAGTGGCCGAAGACCCTGCGATCAAGGGGATGTTCTGCGTCCCTCGGTTCAGCAATCCGACGGGGGAAACGTACTCCGACGAGACCGTCGAGCGCCTGGCGGCGATGCCCACCGCTGCCTCCGACTTTCGGATTCTCTGGGACGACGCCTACGCCCGCCATCATCTCGGGGAAGGCGTGCCGCCCTTGCGCAACGCGCTCGACGAGGCCGAGCATGCCGGCAACCCGGATCGGTTCTTCGTCTTCTCTTCCACGTCAAAGGTCACCTACGGCGGAGCAGGGGTCTCGGTCGTTGCGACCAGCCCAGCCAACCGGGACTTTTTCGTGCAGGCGCGCTCGATCCAGACGATCGGTCCCGACAAGCTCAACCAGCTCCGTCATGTCCGGTTCCTGCGCGACCTCGCGGGGGTGGACGCCCTGATGGAGCGGCACGCGGCGATTCTGCGCCCCAAGTTCGACGTCGTCGAAGAGGTACTCCAACACCGGCTCGGTGCACTCGCCATCGCGGTCTGGACCCAGCCGAAGGGTGGGTACTTCGTTTCGCTCGACACGCAACCCGGCTGTGCGCGTCGTGTGGTCGAGCTGGCGGCGGCGGCGGGGGTGAAGTTGACGCCCGCCGGGGCCACCTTCCCCCATGGCCGCGATCCGCACGACCGCAACTTGCGGCTGGCGCCGAGTCTGCCGCCTGTCGATGAGGTGCGGCGGGCGAGCGAGCTGCTCGCGGACTGCATCATCTTGGCGACCTTGGAGAGCTCAGGGATTGGCTGACGGAACCGAGAGTCGGTCGAATCGCCCGGCGGTCGAGACGTGAAGGCTGCCATCATTGCCGTGGGCTCCGAGCTGCTCGGCACGGATCGCCTCGACACCAACTCGCTCGCCCTGGCGGCTACGCTCGCACGGCACGGGGTCGAGCTGGTGCGCAAGTCTGCTGTGCCGGACGACGAGGACGCCCTGGTCCACGAGCTCCGTGCGGCGACTGCGGTGGCCGAGCTGGTCCTCGTTGGCGGTGGACTCGGACCGACTCGTGACGACCTGACGCGGGAAGCCGTGGCTCGGTTCGTCGAGCGCTCGGTGGCTCGTGACCCGGAGGTGCTGCGCAGAATCGAGGAGCGCTACAAGCGCTACGCTCGCCGCGTTCCCGAGACCAACAAGCAGCAAGCCGACGTGATCGAGGGCTCGATGGTGCTCGACAACGAGCGCGGAACCGCACCGGGCCTTCGTTTGGAGCACAAAGGGGTCACGCTGTTCCTGCTTCCAGGCGTCCCGCGCGAGTTGGAGGGGCTGGTCGAGCGCTACCTCGAGCCGTGGCTCCAGACACACGGAACGCCCGAACTGGCCTTCGACACGGTCGAGATGCGGGTGGCGTGCCTCTCCGAGTCTCGCGTCGAGGAGCTGCTCGACCCCCTCTACGAGGAGGCCGTGGACGAGGGTGTGGGCCGAGAGGCAATCGCTCTCCTGGCCCGTCCCGGCGAGATTCGCGTGCGATTGAAGACTCCGTCGGCGCGACCCGAGCTCCACGAGCGGCTCCGCCTGCTGGTGCTCGAGCTCCTGGGAGACGCGGTGTTCGATCCAGGGGATGGGCGCGATCTCGAGCAGGTCGTCGGCGACCTGTTGCACGAGCGCGGCCACACGCTGGCCACCGCCGAGTCGTGTACCGGAGGGTGGATCTCCCAGAGAGTGACCCGGGTGGCCGGCTCGAGTGCCTGGTTTCTCGGCGGGGCGGTGACCTACACCAACGAGCTCAAGTCGGACCTTCTCGGGGTCGATCCGGCGCTGTTCGATTCGGTGGGTGCGGTGTCCAGTGAGGTCGTGTGCGCGATGGCACGGGGGGCCCGCACCCGCCTGGGCGGCGATTGGGCACTCTCGGTATCGGGGATCGCGGGCCCCGGGGGGGACGTGCCCGGTAAGCCGGTCGGGACTGTCTTCCTCGGGCTGGCGGGGCCCGAGGAAGAGGAACGCTGGCTTCGGGCTCTCTTTCCCGGAGGTCGCGACGTCGTCCGCTGGATGTCGACCCAGCTCGCCCTGGACTGGCTGCGGCGACGCTTGTCGGGTTATCCTCCGCCGCGCCTCTGGGTCGAGCAGAGCGACCCGATCTCGGCCGAGGAGGGGCGAGAGGCTTCACGGGAGGACACGCGTTGATCGACTCGTCTCCTTCGAGCCGACGTTTGTTCGTCGCTTTCGGGCCGCCCGAGGCCCTCGCGGCGCGAGTCGATCACGCGATCGCGCAGGCATCGGCCGCCGAGCTCCCCAGAGCACGGTGGGTGCGGTCCACGGAGGCGGAAGCGAGTCGGTTGCACTGCACGCTCCGCTTCCTGGGCTCGCAGCCGGAATCCATGACCGGCCGGCTACCGGAGCACCTGGCCGAGATCGTGTCGGCTCACTCCCCGATGGAGGTCGCCATGGAGGGACTGGGAGCCTTCCCGGCGCGCGGCAAACCCCGCGTGCTCTGGCTCGGTCTCGACGCTCCTCCCGAGCTCTCGCAGCTGCAGGCCGAGCTCGATCGGATGCTGACGCGGGAGATCGGTCTCGAAGGGGAACGCCGAGCCTTTCATCCGCACTTGACCGTCGCCCGCTGCCGAGAGCTGTGGTCGCGAAGGGATGTCGAGAGCTGCCGAGAGCACTTCCGCTCGATCGCAGGGTCACGGTTTCGCATCGATCGCCTGACCCTCATCGAGAGTGAGCTTCGCCCCGAAGGGGCGCGCTACCACTCGTTGGCGGACCTCTACCTGGGAGGGAGAGCGCCGTGAGCACGTGGGTCCCGGTCGTGGCTGCCTACCTGTTGGGCTCGATCTCGTTCAGCTATCTGATCGTTCGGCTGCTGAAGGGCATCGACATCCGCACCGTGGGCAGTGGAAATGCCGGGGCGACGAACGTGTTGCGGGCCGCCGGCAAGGGGCCCGCTCTGGTTGCCCTGGTGCTCGATATCGGGAAAGGCGCCCTGGCGGTGGTTCTGGCCCGTGCGCTGGGAGCCGGCCCGGGGTTCGTCGCGGCGGTCGGCGTCGCGGCCGTACTCGGCCACGTCTACCCGATCTGGATGGGGTTCAAAGGGGGCAAGGGAGTCGCGACCGCCGCGGGAACCCTGCTTGCCCTCGTGCCCTGGGCTACCGCCGTGGCGGGCCTGGGCTTCGCTGTTCTGGTGGCCTGGAAACGCCAGGTTTCCCTCGGCTCGATCGTCGCGTCCGTGATGGTCCCGCCACTGATCGGGATCGGCTGGGCGATGGGCTGGGTCGCCCCGGAGCGGGCGATGTCGCTGCTCGTCGCGACCAGCGCCATCGCCGCCCTGGTCGTGGTCAAGCACCGTGACAACATTGCTCGTCTGATGTCGGGAACTGAGCCGAAGCTGGGGCAGCGCTCGGCGGTCAAAGCCGAGGCCGGTGCCGGGGGGAGGGCCGAGACTTGATCGCGAGCGGTCGCGCTCTCGGAGTGCTGGGAGCGGGATCCTGGGGCACCGCGCTGGCAATTCACCTGGCGCGAGCGAATCACCGAGTGCGGCTGTGGGCGCGCTCCGAGGAGCTCGCTCGGTCGATGGCTCGTGAGCATCGCAATCCCGCCTACCTTCCAGACACCGTCTTCCCCGAGCTGCTCGAGCCGACCAGCGACGCGGAGGACCTGGCCGAATGCACGACCACGCTCGTGGTCGTGCCTTCTCACGGGTTCCGCTCGGTGCTGCGCGCTTTCCTGGGGCCCTGGTCGGAGCGGCATCCGGAGAGCGAGGCCCTGACCATCATTTCGGGCACCAAGGGTATCGAGCAGGAGAGCCTGGCTCGCATGAGCCAGGTGTGTTTCGAGGAAGGTCTGGCCGTGAATCACGAAGTGCGCTTCGCCGTCCTGAGCGGCCCGACCTTCGCTGCCGAGCTGGCCCAGGGCGCCCCGACGGCCTGCGTCGTGGCGTCCGAGAACCCGGGCCTGGCCGAGTCGGTCCGCGACCTCTTCTCGTGGGGCAATCTGAGGCTGTACTCGACCTCGGACGTCGTGGGGGTCGAACTGGGCGGTACGGCGAAGAACGTCATCGCGATCGCGGCGGGGTGCGTCGACGGGCTCGAGTACGGGTCGAATACCCTGGCGGCCTTGATTACGCGCGGTCTGCACGAGATCATGCGGTTGGGAGTGTCCTGCGGTGGCCATCAGCGAACGTTCTCCGGACTCGCCGGTCTCGGTGATCTGGTCTTGACCTGCACAGGAGGACTGTCGCGCAACCGCCGGACCGGAGTGGAACTGGCGCATGGCAAGACGCTGGCACAGATCACTGCGGAGACTTCGATGGTGGCGGAAGGGGTACGCAACTCCCTGACCATCCTCGAGCTGGCCCGCCAGCGAGGGGTGGAAATGCCGATTACCGAACAGATGGTGGAGGTCCTTCACCACGACAAGCCACCGCGAGAGGCCGTCGAGAAACTGATGAGTCGAGATCTCAAGGCGGAAACCGAGCTATGAGCGAGCACCAGACCGTCCTGATCCTCGACTTCGGGGGCCAGTACACCCAGCTGATCGCACGGCGCGTGCGCGAGCAGAACGTCTATTGCGAGATTCACCCCTACGACACCCCGGCCGAGACGATTCGCGCGCGAGAGCCGATCGGCGTCATTCTCTCCGGTGGCCCCGATAGCGTGTACGCCGAGGGGGCCCCGTTGCCCGACCCCGAAGTGATGCAGCTCGGGATCCCGACCCTCGGAATCTGCTACGGGATGCAGCTTCTGGCGCGCGACGTCGGAGGCGACGTCTCCAGCGCCGGGGTTCGGGAGTACGGGCGCACCGAGATCGCGGTCGGTACCGAAGGGCGCCTGCTCTCCGGCCTTCAATCGCAGGAGACCGTATGGATGAGTCACGGCGACACGGTGTCCTCGCTCCCCGACGGGTTCTCGGTTCTGGCGTCTACGACGAGTGCCCCGGTCGTTGCATTCGAGAATCCGGAGCGCGGCCTCTACGGGATCCAGTTTCACCCCGAGGTCACCCACACCGTGCAGGGCCGGCTCGTGCTTCGCAACTTCCTGTTCGACGGCTGCGGCGCGAGCGGGGAGTGGAGAATGTCGTCCTACCTCGAGGAAGCGATCGCGGCGGTGCGCGAGCAGGTAGGGGAGGCGCGAGTGATCTGTGCCCTCTCCGGTGGAGTCGACTCCTCGGTCGTGACGGCCTTGATGCGCAGGGCCATCGGCTCCCAGCTGATCGCCGTGTTCGTCGACAACGGCGTGCTGCGCTCGGGAGAGCGAGACCAGGTGGAGGTCAGCTTGCGAGACGGGCTCGACATTCCGATCGAGGTGATCGATGCGCGAGAAGAGTTCCTCGGCGGTCTCGCGGGGGTCTCGGACCCGGAAGAGAAACGCAAGATCATCGGCCACACATTCATCGACGTGTTCCGGCGCGAGGCGAGCAAGCACAGCGATGTGCGTTTCCTCGCCCAGGGCACTCTCTATCCGGACGTCATCGAGTCGGTCTCGGTCAAGGGACCGTCCGCCACGATCAAGACTCACCACAACGTCGGTGGTCTGCCGGAGGAGCTCGGCTTCGAGCTCATCGAGCCACTCCGATACCTCTTCAAGGACGAAGTCCGTCGCCTCGGCCGCGAGCTCGAGCTCCCAGAGGAGCTGATCTCGAGGCATCCCTTCCCCGGTCCGGGGCTGGCGGTTCGGGTGCTCGGTGAGGTCACTGCCGAGCGTGTCGCGACCCTTCAGGAGGCGGACGCGATCTTCATCGAGGAGTTGCGGGCAGCCGAGCTCTACGATCGCGTGGCTCAGGCCCTTGCCGTTCTGCTGCCGGTGCAGAGTGTCGGGGTGATGGGCGACGGACGAACCTATGAGAACGCGGTCGCGCTGAGGGCCGTCGAGACCGAGGACTTCATGACCGCCGACTGGTGCCATCTGCCCTACGAGTTTCTCGGCAAGGTGGCCAATCGGATCGTCAACGAGGTCTCGGGAGTGAACCGGGTCGTTTACGATCTGACCAGCAAGCCTCCGGGAACGATCGAATGGGAATGAGGGGATGACGATCAGAGCGTGGAGGGCAAATGAGCGTTCCCGAATCGGGACGAGCGAGGTTGTCGCAGGTCGCTCGGGGTGAGCGGCCAGCGGACCTGGTGTTGCGCGGAGGCAGGGTCGCCGATCTGGCAACGGGTCGCATCGTCGACGGCGACGTGGGTATGTGTGACGGGCGTATCGTCGGAGTCGGGCGCTTCGAGGCCCGGGAGGTCATCGAGCTCGACGGCGACATCGTGTCACCCGGGTTGATCGACGCACACGTTCACATCGAGAGCTCCATGGTGCCGCCGGACGAGTTCGCGCGAGCGGTGGTTCCCCACGGCACGACGACGGTGATCACCGACCCGCACGAGATCGCCAACGTGTCCGGGCTCGCAGGGATCCGCTTCATGCTCGAGCGTGCCTCCCTCGCCCCGCTCGACGTCTACGTGATGGCTCCTTCCTGTGTGCCGGCAACCGCCATGGAGAGCAACGGGGCGACGCTCGAGGCCGCCGACCTCGTCACACTGCTGGGGGAGTCTCGAGTTCTCGGGCTCGCGGAGGTGATGAATTTCCCTGGAGTGCTCGCGGGCGACGCGGACGTCGTGGCCAAGCTCGAGGCGTTCGCGGGCCGACCGATCGATGGGCACGCTCCCGGTATGACCGGGGGCGACCTGCTGGCCTACGCCGCAGCGGGGATCGGCTCCGATCACGAGTGCACGACTGCGGCTGAGGCGATCGAGAAGCTGTCGGCGGGGATGAGTGTCTTCCTGCGCGAAGCGACCAATGCGCGGAACCTGGACGCACTGACGGAGATCGTGGGCCCCGCGACCGCCCATCGTCTTTGCCTGTGCACCGACGATCGCACTCCCGCTCATCTGCTCGACGAGGGCCACATCGACGGAATGGTGCGGCGCTTGATCACGAGCGGCGTCGATCCGCTCCTGGCCCTGCGATTGGCGACCTGGAATCCAGCCCGCCACTACGGCCTCGTCGATCGGGGTGCGATCGCTCCGGGACTCCGGGCCGATCTGGTGGTCTTCGACGATCTGCAGAGCCTCACGGCTCGGCTGGTGCTGAGGAACGGAGAGATCGTGGCGCGAGCGGGAGCCATGGCGATCCCTCGGACTTCTCGAAAGGCTCGCCTCCCACTGAGCGTGAACGTCGACTGGAGTACGGTCGATCTGGGTGTGCCGGTCGAGGGGGAGCGACTTCGCGTGATCGGTGCGTTGCGGGATCAGCTGCTCACAGAGTCGCGGGAGGAGGCGCCCCGGGTCGTCGATGGCGTCGTGCAGGCGGATCCGGAACGCGACCTGGTCAAGATGGCCGTCATCGAGCGCCATCGTGCCACCGGCAGTCTGGGGCTGGGCTTCGTGCACGGTCTGGGGCTTCGCCGAGGGGCTCTGGCATCGACGGTGGCACACGATCATCACAATCTGGTCGTCGTGGGTGCGGACGACGCCTCGATGCAGGTCGCCGCTCGACGAGCGGAGGCGCTGGGCGGAGGACTCGTGGTGGCAGCCGGAGAGCGAGTCCTCGCAGAGCTGCCTCTGCCGCTGGCAGGATTGATGAGTGATCGACCGGTCGAGGAGGTTCGTCGTCTTCACGATGCCCTGCTCGGCGCCGCAGCGGAGCTGGGCGCCGATCGGGGCGATCCCTTCATGGCGCTCAGCTTCCTGGCACTCGAGGTCATCCCGTCCCTGAAGCTGACCGACCAGGGCCTGGTCGACGTGGAGCGTTTCGAGATCGTCTCGCTCTGGGCCGATTGACACGAAAGCCGGCGGGCCCCTCGCTTCACAGCTCGAGCGGAGTCAGACGGTCAGGGTTCTTTCGCAGCATCTTGGCGAGTCGGCGCCCCAGGTTGCGCTGGGTCGCGGCCCGGGCCTCCGGCGTCTCCGGTGCCGGGAGCCAGCCGCCGGCCAGCATGCTGTGGCCACCTCCCTTGCCGCGGCGCCCGAGCAGACGTCGCATGACACCGGCGGCGTCGGCACGGGGGTTGGTCGTGCGCAACGAGCAGAAGATGCGATCGCCGTAGATCCCGGTGCACAAGGCCCACGTTCGGCCCTCCATGCGCAAGAGGAGATCCGCGATCTCCGGTACGACGTCGGGCTGCGGGATGGATGCGAGGTGGCTCACGATCAGCGTATCCGCAGTCTCGACGTGCGCCAGGGCCTCCTTCAGGGTACTGAAGTAGGAGACTGGCAGACGCGGACGCTGGATCTTCCCGAGTGCCCGCTTGTCGGCGCGCGAGAAGTAGTAGTCGTAGACAGAACGATCGGGCCCCGGCGACTCGCGACTGAAGTCGAGCGTTTCAGAGCGGAGGGCATACACCAGCGCGGTCGCTTCCTTGGCCGTCGGCTCGATCCCGGAGAGAAGCAGGTATTCGCCCGCAATGGTGGCCGTGGCAGCGTAGGAAGTGCGGATGTCGGCAACGCGCACGCTGGAGGTGGCCTTGCGCATGGGGTGATGATCGATGACCAGGTCGGGGTTGATCCGATCCGGGAGTTGGTGGTTCCCGGTGCCGGGTTGCGCATCGACCAGCGCGAAGTGGCGATAGTTGCGCAGATTGAGGTTGCGCAGGTGGGAGATCCGGATTCCCAGGCTGCTCACCATGGCCTGATTCTCGGCCCGCCCGATGATCCCGGCATAGGCCAGGGTGACGGGGCGGCCGAAGCGTCTTCGAAGGACCTTTCCGAGCAAGGTTGCCGACGCGAGAGCGTCGGGATCAGGATTGTCGTGGGTCAGCACGAGCCAACGACCGCGTCGATCGCAGCTGGCGAGGTAGCTTTCGAGTGCGGCGAACCGCTCCCGACCGAGCGGTCCGATCGGAACGGGGGGTGCCGAGGGCGCTTCGGTCGGTGCGGGATCGGTCACAGGCAGTCCAGAGGGAAGGAGGAGTTCGAGAAAAGCGCTTGCGAGGTGACGGCCACGCAGATGTTGGCGCGAATCCGCAGTTCACCGCAAGGGGTGCCCACGGACGCCGCAGCGGAACGGTAAAGAGGGCGATTCCTGGAATCGGTGGCCGTCATCCCTTTGTTAGGATGACCGAGATGCTCGAACATATGCGCCCGTGGGCGCTCCTGGCCTTTCTGGCCTTACCCACAGTGGTCTCGGCCCAATCGCCGGGACGGCAGCCTCCGGGACCGAGCGCGGGCGCTCAGGTCTTCAGTGAGACCGTCGACGTGCGCGTGGTCAACGTGGAGGTCGTGGTCACCGACAAGCGGGGCGAGCGAATTCCCGGACTGAAGCCGGACGACTTCGAGTTGATCGTCGACGGGGTCGTGACCCCGATCGAGTATTTCACCGAGGTGTCTGGCGGGCTCGCAGTGAAGTCTCGCGGCGATTCGCCTGGGGCCGGTATTCCCGCGCTGGTCGCCGGGGAGCCAGTCGGCACCAGCTATCTGGTCTTCGTCGACGAGTACTTCTCGGAGCCCCGAGATCTGACGCGCGTGCTCCGGCGTCTGTCCGAGCAGGTGGTCGAGATGGCGCCCGAGGACCGAATGGCCATCGTGGCGTATGACGGTCGCGAGTTGGCGATGCTGACCAGCTGGACGAGCTCTCAGAACGAGCTGGAGAAGGCCTTCCGGGTCGCCCTCGATCGTCCCATGCAGGGAATGGCGCGACGAATCGAGCGTGACCAGGCAGATCGTGCCATGCGCCCGGGCCTCCGGGGCGACGTGCTCGACCCCGCCCTGCGGCTGGAGACCACGCTCAGCGTCGAGGAGCGCTACTGGACGCAGCTTCTCACCGACCAGGTCGAGAGAGCGGTCAGCGCAGCCACTTCGACTTTGCGTGGCTTCGCTTCGCCGCCGGGCCGAAAGGTGATGGTGTTGCTCTCCGGGGGATGGCCCTGGTTTCCCGCCGAGTATGTCGTGAACAACCTCGACCGATTCGTCGTCGAGGGTGATCTCGTGGCCGGGGAGAGGCTCTTTTCCCCGTTGATCGACACCGCCAACCTGCTGGGCTACACGCTCTACTCGGTCGACGTTCCGGGCTTCTATTTCACCGGTCTCACCGGTGTCGATCGGAACTTCCCCGTGCGCGGCGACGAGACCCTGACCCGAGAGTTCGGCGTGCAGCAGACGCTCCACTGGGTGGCAGAAGAGACTGGCGGAAGGGCCCTGATCAACTCTGCCCGCGACCGGGCCTTCGAGTCGGTCGTGGCCGACACTCGCTCCTACTATTGGCTCGGTTTCACTCCCGAGCGCCTCGGTGACGACCAACGGCGAGACGTGAAGGTGCGAGTCAAGGCAGAGGGCCTTCGAGTGCGCAATCGTGCAGACTTCTTCGACTTCTCCAAGGAGAGCGAGGTGACGATGGCGGTGGAGAGCGCGCTCTACTTCGGCTCGCCTCCGAGTCCGCATCCGCTCCTGGTCGAGGTCGGGCGGCCCGAGGGGGGCAAGAAGAAGATGAACGTGCCACTGGTCGTTTCGATTCCGGTGGATGGCATCACCTTTCTTCCCACCGGCCCGTCGACCCTGCGGGCGGAGCTCGAGCTGCGCATCGCTGTGCTGGACGACCGCGGGTCTACCGCGGACATTCCGGTCATTCCCCTGATTCTCGAGCTCGCCGAAGCACCGGCTGCGGGAACCTACCTGAACTACGACACCAAGTTGCGGATGCGGCGGCGAGATCACGACCTGGTCGTCGCGCTCTACGATGTTCCGAGCGGTACCATGCTCTCCACCTCGCTCGAGGTCAGACCCTGACATGAGACGAACCACTCCATGAAGAGTCGAGCTGCGAATTCGGTCCACGCCATCGCTCTGAGCCTGCTGCTCTGCGGTCTCGCTGGCGGAGGCTCGCCTGCGGTTTCTGGTCAAGAGGAGACCCCACAGCCGCAGGAGCCTGCTGCGGAGGCCGCGCCGCCGCAGGAAGAAGTACCTTCGCCGTCGGAACCGGCAGAGGAGGACCCTCGGGCGACCTTCATCGACGACATCGCGGTCAAGGTCGTCAACGTCGAGGTGTTCGTTCGGGACAAGGACGGCAACCCGGTCACCGGTCTGACCATCGACGACTTCGAGATCACCGAGGACAAGCGCCCAGTCACGGTGACGAATTTCTACGAGGTGAAGGAGGGAGCGCGCGTCGGCGTCGACAGACGGGAGCCGACGGACGATCCACTGCGTCGGCCGGGGGTGAGCAGCCTGCCGGACCTGAGGCGGGCCGAGATGGACTCGGTCCCGGCGGACGAACGGTTGAACCTGATCATCTACGTGGATCACTTCAACATCAGGCCGTTCAACCGAAACCGGGTCTTTCGCTACATCCGGGAGTTCCTGCGTGAGCGTGTCGATCGAAGCGACCGGGTGATGCTGGTGTCCTACAACCGCTCGGTCAAGATCGAGCGTGGTTTCACCAGCGATCCTCAGCTCATCTCCAACGCCCTCTACGACATGGAAAAGCACACCGGGGCACGAGTCCAGAACGACTCCGAGAGACGAGATCTGTTGATGGACCTCGAGAAGTCGGCCGAGAACGCCATGATCGGCTCAGGCATCTACCCGAGAATCCGGGTGTACGCGGAGTCGGTCTACAACGATCTTCAGTTCACGTTGGACGGTCTCAAGGAGATGGTGGGGCTCCTGGGTGGGCTTCCGGGACGAAAGGCCTTTCTCTACGTCAGCGATGGCCTGCCGATGCGGCCCGCCGAAGAGATGTTCCACGCCATCGACGAACAGCAGCGGGGCTCCGGCGAAGCCGTGATCGGTGCCAGCAACGCGGTGATGGACTCGTTCCAGTACGACGCGAGTCGACGGTTCATGGACCTGACGCGCACGGCGAATGCCAACGGCGTCACGTTCTACACGTTGGATGCAGCAGGGCTCCGGACGAGCTCGCTCCGGGGTGCCGAGATGCGATCGTCGAACTTCTCGAGCAGTATCGACTCGATCACCAAGAACAACATGCAGAGCACCATCATGATGATGGCGGACGACACCGGCGGTCAGTACATCGTCAACACCAACGCGTTCGACCGGGGATTCGACCGCATCGCGGACGACTTCGACTACTACTATTCCCTCGGGTTCGCTCCGGCTCACGCTGGAAGTGGTCGTGCCTACAAGATCGATGTGAAGCTGAAGGACAAGCAGGGTGGCGTCAAGATCCGGCATCGAGACAACTACCGAGACAAGCCCATCGAGACCGAGATGGCCGATGCCACGACCGCTGCCCTCAACTTCGGGTATCAGTCCAATGAGATGGGGCTCGATCTCGAGGCGCGGAACGTGATCCAGCGAGACGACGGGAACTTCATGGTTCACATGGATCTGCGCATCCCGATCGGTGAGGTCGTGCTGGTCCCCGGACGCGATGGTCGTGTGGCGCGGCTGCGGATCTGGGTGCAGGCCCGTGACCAGGATGGAGACGTCTCGCCGGTCGCCCAGGCTCCGATCACCTTCTCGATCCCAGAGAAAGACGTCGAAGCAGCCAGCAAGCAGATCTGGGTCTACGAGGTCCCCCTGTTGATGAAGGGGGGCGACCACAGGATCTCGATCGGGCTTCGCGATGACTTCGGGGGGCGCACGTCCTTCATCAACCGATCGCTTCGCATCGGGGGTTGATCCTCGAATCGGCAAAGACCGCAACAGGAACGGAGACAACAAGTTGAAACTGGTCCAGAGATTTCGCGGCCTGGGGAGCTCGGTGACCTCCCTGCTCCACGCCGAGGTCCACGCACTCGGCGAAGAGCTCGGGGAGACCGGCTATGCCTTCGGCCGCGTCGCGATTCGGATCGCCATTCTTGCCACCTTCGTCTTCTGGAGCGTGGCCGTGCTGCTGTACGCGGCGGTGGCCGGTCTGAGCCTCTGGCTGCCCGCATGGGCGGGTGCGCTCATCGTGGCCGTGATTCTGATGGTGGTGACGTGGATTCTCTATCTGGGCGTTCGTAGGCAGGTCTCCGAGCTGGAGATGCCGATTGCCATCGTGCGCCGGCGCGTCGATGACCACCTGGAGTTCTGGCACAGCCTGGGCGCCGAGGCGTCGAGCGATCGCTCCGGGTCGACTACCGATCGAGACCGCGGCCGCCGTGGTGCAGAACGATCGGCGACGGAGGAGAACTGGTGACCCGAGGACGCAATGGGGTCGAGCAGGCCGACGACGCAGTTCTTCGAGCTCGCCAGCAGCTGATGGAAGAAGTGGCCGGAGTCGAGCGCGTCGGCAGTCAATTCGGCGTGCGCCCGAGTGCTCCCTGGGTGCGATTGCTGGCCGCGGCCGGGATCGGTCTCGGCGCAGCCGTAGCGGCCAAGGGCCTGTTTCGCCGGCGGTGAGATCGTGACCGGGGGCTCGAGCGGTTCTCGATGAGCCGCTGGGGTTGTCGACACCGTGCGGCGACCGACAACGACTACACGGGTCTCTTGAAGACCATGGCGATATTGTCGGTGGCTCCGGTCTTGAAGTTGACCGAGGTGATCGACACGAGCTCCCAACCCTCGGCACCCAGACGATTGAGCTCGGAGACGCAGGCCGGGTCGAGGCGGTAGTTCTCGCTTCGGATGTTGATGACCTTGTACTCCCAGGGTTGCACGGTCTCTCCTTCCCCGCGCCCACTGCGCAAAATGCGTTACCGTCGCGATGAGGACGGCACTGGGAATTGTTATACGAAACGGTGTGAGTCGGATCAGCGCCAACCCCAATGGGTAGTAGGGCGTACGAGTAGGGTGACGGCACAGAGATGGTGAGCTCGAACTTCAAAAGCCAATCGGCATGTGTAGCGCTGTTCGCCAAGCCCGCGATCCCGGGACGGGTGAAGACCCGACTGGTGGCACCTGAGCACAAGGGGCTGAATGCAGAGGGCGTGGCCGCGTTGTACGGGGCTTTTGTCGGCGACCTCAGCGAGGAACTGTTGCGCGGAGCCTTCGCGTTGCAGGTGGCCTGGGACCTACGTGCGGGCGAAAGGCCCGCTGAACATCTGCTGTCCCGGCCGTTGCCGGGCTTTTGTCAGCGGGGCGACAACCTCGGCTCTCGCATGTTCCATGCTCTCGGCAAACTGGCCACTGAGTACCCGCATGTCGCGGTCGTCGGGAGCGATCACCCCACTCTCGAGGCGGAACGTGTCCAAGAAGCCTTCGAGAGTCTTCGCCTGGGAATCGACGTCGTGATCGGACCGGCCACCGACGGCGGCTATTATCTGATCGCGACTCGGCGCGAGGCGCTGCATGAGTACTTGTTCGACGACATCGAGTGGAGCACTGACCGGGTTCTCGCGCAGACCCTGGAACGCTGTCGTGAGCGCGGTCTGGAGGCACGCCTTCTCGCTCCGGCGTCCGACGTCGATGAGCCGGAGGATCTCGTACGCCTGCTGCAGGAGTTGTCGGCGCTGCCGGAACATCGATGTCCCCGGACGCGAAGCCTGATCAACCAGATGCGGTGGCTCGAGGCGGTCACCGGGGAGGAATCGCGATGAAGGTACTGACCGCCGAGGCGATGGCCGCTGCGGATCAGCGGGCGATCGTCGAGATCGGAGTGCCTGGATTGGTCCTGATGGAGAATGCGGCCCTCGGGGTTGTCGAGGCCATCGGGGAGTCCTTTCCCGATGTGCAGCGGATCAGCGTCCTCTGTGGGCCGGGCAACAACGGGGGAGACGGACTCGCCGTGGCTCGTCATCTGATGACGCGAGACTGTCTTCCGCGAGTCGTGATGGTCGTGTCGCCCGATCGGCTGCGTGGCGACGCTCTGCTGCAACTCGAGATCGTCGAGCGCCTGGGCCTTGCCGTTCACGTCTGGGAGGAAGAGGTCTCGGTCTCGGAGCTGATCGAGACCACGGTGGCCCCCCGCGGCTGCGAGTTGATCGTCGACGCCATGTTCGGTACCGGCCTCGCCCGTCCCCTGGAGGGACGACTCGCAGAGCTGGTCGGCGCGATCAACGAGCTTCCCCTTCCCGTGGTGGCTGTCGATCTCCCGAGCGGGCTTCATGGAAGTCGCTTTCAACTCCCGGGTCCTCACCTTCGGGCAGACCTCACCGTGACGTTTGCTGCGCCCAAAGTCGCGCACGTGCTCTCTCCGGCGCTGGAGTCCTGTGGAGAGGTCGTGGTTGCGGACCTCGGGCTGCCGAGGTTTCTGGTGGAGG
Source organism: uncultured Acidobacteriota bacterium (assembly GCA_963851415.1). Taxonomy (GTDB): domain Bacteria; phylum Acidobacteriota; class Thermoanaerobaculia; order Multivoradales; family Multivoraceae; genus CAWKPF01. The sequence continues at coordinate 2,049,849 of CAWKPF010000003.1, read as the reverse complement.
AAGCGGAGGGGCAGCTGTTCGTCCAGTCCGCCGAAGAGCTCCGTGGATTGATCGAGCCGCGGGCGGCAGAGTCGCACAAGGGAAGCTACGGTCATCTACTGGTGGTAGCTGGAGCTCCCGGGACGACTGGAGCAGCAGCCATGGCCGTACGCTCTGCGCTGCGCAGCGGCGTCGGGTTGGTCACGGCCGCCGTGGCGGAGCCTCTGGTGCCGATTCTCGAAGCAGTCAGCCTCGAGTCGATGACCTTGCCGGTGCCACATCACGACAGCGGTGCGCTGGGGGAGCGTTCCCTCGAGCTGCTGCTCGAGGCAGCCGCGGCGCGCAGCGCCATGGTGGTGGGGCCAGGGCTTGGCCGTGCCCCTTCGACAGAGGAGATGGTGCGTTCCCTGGTCCTCGACAGTGAGCGGCCTCTGGTTCTCGATGCCGACGGGATCAATGCCTTCGAGGGACAGGCGTCGATGCTGGCGGAACGGGCCGCGGGAGACAGGGAGTCGGTGGTGCTGACCCCACACCCCGGGGAACTGGCTCGACTTCTCGAGGTGCCTGGCGCCGAGATCCAGGCGGATCGACCGCGCTTCGTGAGCCTGGCAGCGCGGGAGACAGGTGCTGTCGTAGTGCTCAAGGGTCACCAGACCCTGATCGCCGATCCGGACGGGGACGTCGTGATCAATCCGACCGGCAATCCAGGAATGGCCTCGGGCGGCACCGGTGACGTTCTCGCCGGCGTGATCGGTGCACTGCTGGCTCAGGGGTATGACCCCCGTACGGCGAGCCGGCTCGGCTGCTTCGTACACGGGCTGGCCGGAGACCTTTCGGCCGAGCGGGTCGGCGAGCTGTCGCTGGTCGCGGGTGATCTGATCGAGATGCTCCCGCAGGCGTTCGCCACTCTCGTCGAGTAGAAGCGATGACACGACGCTGGGTGAGTGCATCCGAGGGCGAGACGCGGGAGTTGGGGCGAGTCCTTGCGGAGGAGCTGCGCCCGGTCGGAGTGCTCCTGCTCTACGGGGAGATGGGCTCCGGCAAGACGGTGCTCGCTGCCGGAGTCGGTGAGGCCCTGGGGGTCGACCGCCGCGAGATTCAGTCCCCGACCTTCACACTGGTGCACGAGCATCGCGGTCACGGGGTCGACTTCGTTCACATCGATCTCTATCGACTGTTGCCGGAGGAGACGATCGAAGTCGGACTCGAGGAGCTACTGGCTCGAGAGGCAGTGATCGTGGTGGAGTGGGCAGAACGCCTGCCATTCCGGCCGTTCGGGGCGCTCGAGCTCCGCATCGTGCGCGATGGAGAGAGTCGGATCTTCGAGGAGATAGGGTAGTCTCGTCTTGCCTCTTGGAGGTCCACTCAAAAGGGAGCTCGGTTGGACGATATGAGTATCAAAACCGTAGGAATCGTCGGCTGCGGCCAGATGGGTCGAGGAATCGCCGAGGTCGCTTCGCGCGCCGGATACGAGGTCGTGGTTCGGGAGGTCACTCAGGAGTTGCTGGATAAGGGGCTCTCGGCGCTGCGCTCTTCGCTGGAGCGAGCCGTTGCCAAGGGGAAGATGGAGGAAGGGGATCTCGAGCCTGCGCTCGCCCGCCTGTCCGGCGGGGTCGAGCTCGAGGTTCTCGCGGAATGCGATCTCGTGGTCGAGGCGATCATCGAGAACGTCGATGAAAAGAAGACGCTCTTTCGTGCGCTCGATCAGAGCGTCAAGAAGGATGCGCTCTTCGCCAGCAATACGTCATCGCTGACGCTGACCCAGCTCGCGGTCGTGACCTCCCGCCCCGAGTCGTTTCTCGGGTTGCACTTCTTCAACCCGGTACCGGTGATGCAGTTGGTCGAGGTGGTGCGGACGATTCTCACGTCGGACGAGACCTTCGATCAGGGCTTCGCATTCATCGAGAGCCTCGGCAAGACACCGGTGGCGTGCAAGGACAACTCTGGCTTCATCGTCAATCGACTGCTCGTACCCTATCTACTCGACGCCATCCGAGCGTACGAGAACGGTGTGGGGAGTCTCGAAGACATCGACCGCGGCATGCGCCTGGGTTGCGGGCATCCGATGGGGCCGTTCGTTCTGCTCGATTTCATCGGATTGGACACCATCCTGTTCGTTGGCGAGGTGATGTTCGAGGAGTATCGCGAGACCCGCTTCGCGCCACCGCCTCTGCTCAAGCAGATGGTGCAAGCCGGGCGTCTGGGACGAAAAAGCGGGCGTGGCTTCTACAGCTACGAGGACTGAGGCGGCCCTGGACCGTCCCTCAGGAGGGGCTTTCGATAGACTAGGACCTCGAGGGGCCGAGCCCGGCCCCGCCTCACCTCGAACGGGTCTTGCGGATCCGGGCCACGTCTCGGACTCCCGGGCAGACTGCCAGCAGGCCCGACTCGTCCACCGGCACGGGGCAAGTGCCTCGATACTTCGGAACTGACTTCCCAAGACCTCGCAAAAGGATTCTTTTTGACAGATACCGCGATCGACACTGAGGCGGGTCAGCCGGCCTCGGAGGTCGAGCTCTTCGAAGGTGCGGGACGCCTGATCTGCGGCACCCACGACGAGAATCTCCAGCGCATCGAGTCCGAGCTCGGTGTCGACCTGGCCATTCGGGGCGATCGGGCTCTGGTCAGCGGCCCGGCGCCTGCGGTGCGGGTCGCCCGCCACCTGCTCACCGAGCTTTCGGATCTGATCGGCCGCGGTCACCGTCTCAGCCAGGGAGATGTTCGCACCGCGATCCGTGTGGTCAGCGAGAGTCCCGAAGCGTCGCTGGTCGATTTCTTCCTTCAAGACGGTCTGATGGCGGCCACCAGTCGACTGGTAGCGCCGAGAAGCCTCAATCAGAAGCGCTACATCCGAGCCATGATGGATCACGATCTGGTGATCTCGGTCGGCCCGGCCGGCACGGGGAAGACCTATCTGGCGGTCGCGATGGCCGCTGCCGCGCTGCTCGAGAAGCAGGTGCGACGCATCGTTCTGGCCCGTCCCGCGGTTGAAGCGGGCGAGAAGCTCGGATTCCTCCCCGGCGACCTCGCCGAGAAGGTGAACCCCTACCTTCGCCCTCTCTACGACGCGCTCTACGACATCATCGGGTTCGAGAAAGTCGGCAGGATGATCGAGCGCGAGATCATCGAAGTGGCACCGCTCGCGTTCATGAGGGGCCGAACGCTCAACGAGGCCTTCATCATTCTCGACGAAGCGCAGAACACGACCCCCGAACAGATGAAGATGTTCCTCACTCGGATCGGTTTCGGCTCGAAGGCGGTCATCAACGGGGACGTCACACAGGTCGATCTTCCGGCCGGGAAGGTCTCCGGGCTCAGGCAGGCCCAGGAGGTGCTCGCCGACACGGACGGGATCGCCTTCGTGCACTTCGCCCGCGCGGATGTGGTTCGCCACGACCTGGTGGCGCGCATCGTGAGCGCCTACGAGAAGTGGGACGAGCGAGTAGGCGAAGAGGAGCCGGGCTCCGAGAGCCGGGCTATGCGGTGACGGCTTGCGCCTTCTGAGACGTCGAAGCGAAGGAGAGGTGCGCCCTCGTCGGAGAGGCCGGCGGTCGCTGTCCGACAGGTGGCGGACGATCATGGCGATGGACCGACTGTGGGCGGGGCTCGCCATCGTCCTGGGAGCGCTCTTGCTGCTGCCCGTCGGCAGTCTGCTCGGACCGGAGATCAGAGCAGGGCACGTGGCGTCGCGAGATCATCTCGCTCCTCAGGATGTGATGGTGCTCGACGAAGCCGCGACCCAGCAGCAGAGGGAGCAGGCGCGGCAGGCCGTGCTTCCGGTATACGACTTCGATCCCATGATCGCGCCTCGGCTCGACGAGGAGCTGATCGGTCTCTTTGCCCGTGGCCGAGCGCTCCTGGCGATCGAGGGCGGAAGTCGCGAGGGGGATTCCGACGTCGAGAAGAGTGGCGAGCCGGAACCGGTGGTCAAGACCGAGATTTCCTATCAGCCCGAGGCGCTGGTCGAAGTGTTGACCGCGGAGATCGATCTCAAGGTGACTCCTGAGCAGTTCGAGCTCCTTCAGCGCCGGGAGTTCTCGACCGATCTCGAAGACCTGCTGCGAGGACTGGTGGGAGCGGCACTGCGAGGCGGTGTGGTGGACGACAAGGCCCAGCTCCTCGAGAACCGCATGAACGGGATCACGCTGCGGAATCTGCAGAGTGGAAGGGAGCGGGTGCGGCTCGATCTGTACGAGTACCGCTCGGTCCCGGAGGAGGTTCGCGAGTACTTCGCCAGCGCGGTGCGACAGTGGAGTGGCTGGAGCCGCGCGGAGCGCGACCTGGTCGTCGACCTGATGGTGGAGAACGTCCCAGCGAACATCTACCTGAATCGGAGTGAGACCGCCGCGCGGCGCGACCGCGCCTTCTCGGAATCCGGAGAGGTCTATCGCGAAATCAGGAAGGGGCAGGTGATCGTTCGCAAAGGAGACCTGGTCGACGGAGCTGCTGTGCGAGCTCTCGACCAGCTGGGTACCAATGGGCGAAAGAGCAGCGTCGGGCTGACGTTGCTCGGCAACGCGGTCCTGGTGAGTCTCGCCGTGCTCCTGTTGTGGCTGTCGATCCGAATCGAGCTCTCTCGCACGACTATCGAGCGGGGGACGTTTGGAGGGATCCTCCTGCTCACCATGCTTTCCTTGATCATGGTGAAGCTGGGGCTGGTCGTGTCGCAGGCACTGGCTCAGTCCTTCGATCGAGCGCCGTTCGACTCCGCGGCCAGCTATTCGATGGCGATTCCTTTTGCGGCTCTGTCGCTGATCGTGTCGCTCTCGTATGGCAGACCGTTGGGATTGGTCACCGGAGTGTCCTTCGCCGTTCTGGCCGGTCGAATGGTGGGCGAGGGTCAGTCCTGGGCGATCCTGTTTGCCCTGGTCGGGTCGTTGGCAGCGGTGTTCTCCCTGGACCGGCTCAAGCGGCGCTCGGCGGTGACCAGGGCAGGACTGGTGGTCGGAGCGGTCAATGCCCTGGTGGCCTTGATGCTGGGGATGGTGTCGGCCGGAGAATTGACCCTGTCAGGGGTCGGATTCGACGCGGCGTGCGCGTTCGTGGGAGGAATCCTCGTGGCCGCCGTAGCGAGCTTCGCCGTGCCGATCCTCGAGTCCGTGTTGTCGGTCACGACAGACATCAAGTTGATGGAGCTCTCGGATACGAATCTCCCACTGCTGCGTCGAGTGGCATTCGAGGCCCCGGGTACGTTCCAGCACTCCCTGATGGTGGCGAACCTGGCCAAGGTCGGATGTGAGGCGATCGAAGCCAACTCGGTGTTGGCCTATACGGCCGGGCTCTATCACGACATCGGCAAGGTGTTGCGCCCCCAGTACTTCGCCGAGAACCAGCCGGTTGGCGAGAACCTCCACGACAAGCTGGCACCTTCGATGAGCAGTTTGATCGTGATCAGTCACGTGAAAGAGGGCGTAGAGCTGGCTCGAGAGTACGGCTTGCCCAGACCGATCATCGATGCCATCCAGCAGCATCACGGAACGAGCAAGCTGGCGTTCTTTCTCAATCGAGCCAAGGAACGAAGCGCTCCTGATGGAGGCGAGGTTTCAGAAGCCGACTATCGCTATCCGGGTCCCAAGCCTCAGAGCAAGGTCATGGGCGTGTTGATGCTGGCGGACGGCGTCGAGGCCGCGAGCAGGGTGCTGCGCAATCCCACTCCGGCGCGCATTCGCAACCTGGTCAGGGAGCTCCTCGAGGACTGTCTCGAGCAGGATCAACTCGACCAATGCGATCTCACTCTGCGCGATCTGCGCGCCGTAACCGACGCCTTCTGTCGAGTCCTGGAGTCGATCTATCACAAGCGTGTCGAATACCCGGGCTTCGACTTCAACAATGAACGCGAGCCGTTTCGGGTGGTGGGCGGCTCCGGCGGCTCGAGCTGAGCCGACCCGCTGGGGTGCGCTGGTCTTCGAGGACGGTGTGGAAGTCTTCATCCAGAACCCGAATCGCTACTCCGGGGTCCGGATCCGCGTGCTGCGGCCCTGGCTAACGAAGCTGCTGGCGACGTTGGCTCCAGACAGAGACAGCTTTGCATTGCGAATCGTGAGCGACCGAGAAATGCGGGAAATCAACCGAACCTACCGTGACATCGATCGCTCGACCGACGTCCTCTCGTTCCCGGGGAGTGATTCCCCGGAAGGGCATCATCTCGGGGATGTCGTGATCGCGCTGCCCACCGCACGACTCCAGGCGCAGGATGCGGACCGGGACATCGAACAGGAGCTCAAGACCTTGATACTGCACGGAGTGCTTCACTGCATGGGACACGACCACGAAACCGACCGGGGGGAGATGGTTCGCCTCGAGAGGCGACTTCGAAAGAAGTGGGTGGATCACCATGAGTGATGGCTATCGGTCGGGCTCGGTGGCCCTGGTCGGGCGCCCCAACGTGGGCAAGTCGACTCTGATGAATCGGATGTTGCGCGAGAAGCTCGCGATCGTGTCGGACAAGCCCCAGACTACCCGTCACCGACTCGTGGGCATTCTCTCCGAGGAGCGTGGGCAGATGGTCTTCCTCGACACCCCGGGGGTTCACAAACCCCTGCACCGGCTCAATCGCAGGATGGTCCAGGCGGCGGTCGACAGCCTCGGTGAGGCCGACGTAATTTGCCTCGTGGTCGATGCTTCCGCCTCGTTCGGTCGCGGGGACGAGTTCATGCTCGAGCTCGTGGGACGTGCCCGGAGCCCTCGGCTCTTGGCTCTGAACAAGGTGGATCGGGTGAAGAAGCCGAAACTGCTCCCCCAGATCGAGCGTTATGCCCAGACTGGGCTGTTCGAGGAGATCGTGCCAGTCAGTGCCCAAGAGGGGGATGGCACCGAAGTGCTTCTGGAGCTCCTCTGGCAGCGCATCCCGGTGGGTGAGCCTCTCTACGATCCGGAGTTGCTCACCATTCACACCGAGCGCTTTCTGGTAGGTGAGCGGATTCGAGAGAAGGTCCTGGCGCTGACCCGCGAGGAGTTGCCATTCGCGACAGCGGTCGTGGTCGAGGGGTGGTCACCGGAGGAGCCACGCGAAGACGGCAAACCCTCTCGGCTCACCATCTCCGCAACGATCCTGGTCGAGCGCAGCGGTCAGAAGAAGATCGTGATCGGCCACCGAGGCTCGATGATCAAGGAGATCGGAACGGCGGCCCGACAGGATCTCCAGGAATTCCTGGAACGACCGATCCATCTCGACCTTCACGTCAAGCACGAGCCGCGTTGGCGTGAAAATGCCCACGTCCTGAATGAGCTCGACCGAGGGCTCGATCCTCTGATCTGAGGCGATTCCCACCCTCTCGAGGGGAGGTCTTCGGCTGCCGCGGCCGAGGTGGGCGAGGGCTCCCTCCAGTTTTCGCGGTAGCATGCCCGGCATGGCTGCCGAGGGTATCGATCAGCGGATCCAGCGTCTGACGCCCGTTCTGAGGCGTCTGGTTCGTCGTGGGGCTCGGCGAAGCCTCTCGCGTCTGCTCGATCACGTTCGTCCGGAGGACGTTGCCTTGGTCATGGGCGACCTGACACCCGACGAACAGATGTACGTCGTGAACATCGCCCTGGAGGACTACGCCGACGAGGTCGGTGAGCTGTTCGCCGAAATGCAGCCGTCGACCCGTGGCCAGTTGTTCGAGCGCATGCCGCCGGAGCGTACGGCCCGGGTCCTCGAGTCGATGCCACCGGATGACAGGGTCTCCGTGTTCGATCTGCTGCCCGAGCACTTGCGCGAGGAAGTCCTTCAGATCGAAGGAGTTCGAGGCAGCCTCGAGGACGCCGCCCAGCTAGCGTACGAGGACGACAGTGCCGGTCGCATGATGACGACCGAGTTCTTCGCTCTGCCCGCGAGCACCACCGTCCAGGAAGCGATCGCGGCCATCCAGAAGCTGGGCGAAGACGTCGAGATGATCTTCTACCTCTACGTCGTCGACGAAGCGGGGGCACTGATCGGGGTCACCTCGTTGAGACGTCTGCTGCTGAACCAGCCGCACCGCACCCTCGCAGAGATCATGGAGCGCGGCGTGATCTCGGTCAGCACGGATACCGACCAGGCGGAAGTGGCGCTACTCGCCATGCGCTACGACCTCCTCGCCGTGCCGGTAGTCGATGAAGTGGGGCGACTGGTCGGTCTGGTCACGATCGACGACGTGATGACCGTGGTGAACGAAGAGGTAGAGGAAGATCTCTTCAAGATGGTCGGCTCTTCGGACGATGAGCTGATCTATCAGGAGCGGACGTGGCGGATCGCTGGAATTCGCCTACCCTGGATCTTGATCAACCTGGTCGGTCTGACGATTACCGGCTTCCTCCTCGAATACTTTCAGCTCTCACTGTCTCAAGCTCTCTTCCTGATGGCATTCGTTCCGGTGATCATGGGTATGGGTGGAAACATCGGCTCCCAGACCTCGACCATTGCCGTGCGAGGACTGGCCACGGGCCGAATCGCGGAAGGTCGCACCCGACAGTTCCTCGGTCAACAGTTGCGAGTCGGGCTCATCATCGGATCGGTGTGCGCGTTGCTCATCGCAGTTGGGGCGTACCTGAAGGAGGGCAACCTTGCCTTCGGTCTGACTGTTGCCGTTTCCCTGTTTCTGGCGATCATGGTGGCCTCTCTCAACGGCTCTCTGGTTCCGGTGCTCTTCGAACGGATCGGCGTCGATCCTGCGGTGGCGGCCGGTCCCATGGTCACGACCACCTGCGACATCGCGGGGATCCTGATCTACTTCGGCATGGCTTCCCTGATGATCGACTGGCTCATGGTCTGAGGTTCTCTCTTCGTGAATCAGCGTACGTCTGAAGCGATTCTCCTTCAGGTGACGGATCTGCAGGAGAAGGACCGGATCGTCACATTCGTGACTCCCGAGTTCGGGCGCAAGCGAGGAGTCGCCTCGGGCTCGCGTCTCAAGTACAGCCGCTTCGCTGGGCTACTCCAGCCGCTGGCCAAGGTCCGGGTGGAGTGGTTCGAGAAGCAGAATCGCGATCTGGTGAGAATCCAGGATGTCGCGATGCAGCGGTCCGCGCATGGCCTGCAATCCGATCTCGAGACCCTGCTTCTGGCCAGCTATCTGGCCGAGCATGTGGACGTCTTCGCGCAGGAGGAGGAAGCGAGCGAGGAGCTGTATCGGCTGCTGGACATCGCCGTTGTGGCGCTTCTGGCCAAGCGCGATCTCGACCTGGTGGCTCGATACTTCGAGATCTGGGTCCTCCGGCTGGCTGGGATCTTTCCACCTCCGCGAGAGTGCCCGGTCTGTCTGCGTGCCTTCTCTCCGGAGGGAGCCGCTCTCTCGACTGGCGGAGAGACTCTCTTGTGTGTCGAGTGCGCCCGGGGCGAGCGAGCCGCGGGGGGTGGTTCCTCGTTGAGGGTGGGCCCCGGCGTGCTCGAGTTTCTTCTCGAGACGGCAAGGTTCGACATCGAAGGTCTCTCGGGCTCACCGCCCGCGACGGAGGTCTTGCGCCAGACAGAAGGCTTGTGCCGCGAGGTTCGCCGGGCCTTCCTCGGCCGGGAGCTGCGCTCGTACGAAGTGATGCGGCGAACTCTTCTCGAAGTCGGTTGAGCATGGCTTCATCGGGACATTGGCTCGACGCGCTCGAGGAGCTCTGGAGAGAGAATGGGTGTGTCCCCTTGCCTACGAGCGATCACGTCGTTCCGGACCCGCTGGCGGAGGTGGCCACCGTTTTCGCTCTCCTGACCCGGGAGGAGGCTCGCTTTTGCGGCACCAGCTCCATGCGCAGGCCAGGGAGAAGTCGCGGTCACTGGCAGGCAACAGGCAACTCTTCCCGTGAGCCCTGCTACCAGGTGCTCTTGCACCCTGGGTCCCTGAATGCCCAGGAGAGCGTCTCGCGGAGTCTGAGCACGCTGCAGCTGGATCTCGCGTCTCACGATCTGGCCCTGGTGGCCTCCGAGTGGAGCGCTCGGGCTCTTCGGATCGAGTCGATCGGGTGGACGATTCGCATGAACGGCCTCGACGTTGGGAGGATCGGGTACCTGCGGCGGCTGGCGGGGATCGCGCTCGATCCGCTCCCCCTCGAGCTGCGTCTGTATCTGGAGCCTCTCGCCAGGCTGGCCGGTGAAGGCGACTCCGGCAATCTGCACCTTGGCCTGTTGGGATCCAACTACGTGCGTTGGCGCTCTCTCGAGGAGCGTCAGTCCAGAGAGTACGAGGGAGGGTTCGTCGCCATCCCGAAACTGGTTCGAGAGGCCGAGGACTGTTGGGCCGAGGCCAAGAGCTGCATCGAGGCTTCTCTACCGATTCCCGCCTGGCGACTGCTGACCCGGTCGCAGCTGGCCGTGGCCTTGATGGCGGAACGCTTCGCCCTCTCCGAGCAGGAGACCGAGCTCTGGTCGACTCGCCTGGGTGAGGCGGCGGAGCAGTGCGCGCGCCTCTTGACGGAGGCCTCGACTTGACCGAGTTTCTCCTCGAAGTGAGAACCGACGGCCTCCCTGGCAGACTCCTGAGCGCCGCAGTGCAGCAGCTCAAGCGAGAGTTGGTGCGCGAGTTGCGTCGCCAGGACCTCGCTCCCAGTCGGTCCGCAACCAGCTTCACGTGTCGCCGAATGACGGTCCTGCTGCGCGGGTTCGAGGGGCTGGAGGAGAAGGGCAAGCGAGGCCGTGAGATCGTCGCCGCCGCGGTACCGATCGCGCTTCGCCGGGTCGATTGGCCTTCCAGGTTGCCGCAGATCGGGGACTCTCCACCCTGGGTGCGGCCCATTCGAGCCGTGCTGGCCGTGCTGGATGGAGAGCCGGTGCGCATCGAGGCACTCGGTTCCCTGAGCGTCGGAACTACCATCGGTCATCCGGTTCTCTCGCCGGAGCCCTTTGCGGTTTCCGATTCGACGGACTACAACCGCAAGCTGTCGAGCCGTGGGATCGAGGTTCAGGTCGGGGAACGACGACGGATTCTGTGCGAGCGACTCGACCTGGCACTCGAGAAGGTCGGGGGCGGCCACCTGATTGTCGACGAGGAGCTCGTGGACGAGCTGGTGAGGGGCGTGGAAATCCCCGGTGCCGTGGCGGGAGAGCTGGACCCCGAGTTCCTATCGATTCCCCGGGAGCTGATCGTGCGCTGTCTGCGCCGGAGGCACGGGTCGTTCGCAGTGGCTGAGGCGGTCGACTCGGCGGAGTTGAAGCCCCGCTTCGTCACTGCCATGGACAGGCTCGACGATCCCACGGGAAGTGTGCGTCGGGGACAGGAGCTCGTCCTGCAACGGCACCTCGAAGAGCTGCGCGAGCACTACGACGAGGATCGCAGGGTTCCGCTGGCCGAGCGTCAGCGTCGACGCCTCCACGCCAGGGGGCAGCAGGAAGAGGCGAAGATCAGTCAGAGAGTGTCTGCATTGGCGGCAGCGCTTTGTGAGGATCTGGGATGGAGGGAGGAGGCCGATCGAGCGCAAGAGGCCGCCGGCCTGATCGGGGCCGACATGGACACACGCCTGGTCGGGCTGCTGCCAGGCCTCCGGGGTGTGGTCGGCGGCCTTCTCGCGAGAGAAGAGGGCTATCCAGAGAGTGTTTGGCAAGGGGTGTATGACCACCGGCTGCCTGAGCGTAGTGGCGAAGCGACGCCCCGGGGCCGCGTTGGCAAGGCGGTGGCCCTGAGTCAGCGTCTGGAAAGGCTCGTCAGGGTGTTGTCTTCCCCAGAGCCGCCGTCCAAGAAGGCCAGGTCGGATCGCCCCGACTCCTCGGATCTGGAGGAAGTCGGAATCGGAGTCGTGCGGATTCTGCTCCAGGGCAGCGTGGATCTCGATCTCGACCTGGCTGCTGCACGCGCCGTACGCCTGGCCGGACCGCCCGAAGGGTCGGCACGTGACCTGGTGGCTGCGATGCGCGCCGTGTTCGATCGGTGCACGCGGTTGGTGTTCGCGCGCGAGGGCTTCGAGTGGGACGAGATCGAAGCCGTGCTCGGAGCGAGCGGCAGCAGCCTGCTGCCGCTGGTCCAGCGTCGGCTGGTGGTCGTACACGAGGCCCGTGAGGAGAAGGAGTTTCCGCGTGTGGTCCAGGTAGCGGCGAGGTTGGTGGCGGTGCTGGGGGAGTCTCCGGAGGGCCGGGTCGACTCGGACCTGTTGAGGGAGCCGGCCGAACGGGAGTTGTGGAACCGGCTGCGCTCGAGCCGCGATGCGATCGCCAGAGCGCTCGAGCAGGGAGAGTCCCGGCGATGGCTTCGCGCCATGTCGGCGCTCACCGAGAGTCTCGAACGGTTCCTCTCCGAGGTTCTGGTGCGTGACGAGCAGGAAGATCTGCGCCACAACCGGCTCGCGTTGCTGCAGGCCGTGCACCGGGTGTACTGCCGTCAGGTGCGACTGGCCGAGCTCGAAGTGACAGCAGGCAGCGATTGAGCTTGCGGGCTCCGCTGCACGAGTGATCGGCTGCCGATCCCGCTCAGAAGGGTGTGTTGCGCCGGCGACGCTGTGTCATGATCCATGATCCCCGCGCAGTGATCTCCCAGCCAGAACGAAGAGGACAGTCGAGTGCCATGACCAGTGAGAAGTACATTTACGCGTTCGGTGAAGGCGGTGCCGAAGGAGACGGCGACATGGCCCCGCTGCTGGGTGGAAAAGGGGCCGGTCTGGCGGAAATGAGCCTGCTCGGAATCCCGGTGCCGCCGGGTTTCACTCTGACCACGGAGGTTTGCCGGCACTATCACGCGGCGGGGCGTCAGTACCCCCCGGGATTGGAAGCGCAGCTCGACGCGCAGATGGTGGAGCTGGAGACTCGCGTGGGTCGCCGTTTCGGTGAGCTCGACGACCCGCTGCTGGTTTCGGTGCGCAGCGGGGCGGCGACTTCCATGCCCGGGATGATGGACACGATCCTGAATCTGGGCCTCAACGACGACGTTGTTGCGGCCGGCTCGACGAGCGATCAGAATGCTCGCTTCCTGCGCGACTGCTATCGACGCCTGATCATGATGTACGGCGATGTGGTGCTCGGGCGCCCCTATCATGGCTTCGCACGCATTCTGGACGAGATCCGAGCGAGCTCGGGAAGCGAGAGCGATCATTCACTCTCGGTGGAGGCACTCGACGAGGTGATCGAGCGCTTCAAGGAGTATGTAGCGGAGGGAGGAAGCCCGTTTCCCTTGGATCCCAGGGAGCAACTCTGGGGGGCGATCGGGGCGGTGTTCGACAGCTGGAACAACCGCCGGGCTCGGGAGTACCGGCGGCTCCACGACATCGCCGAGGATCTCGGGACCGGAGTCAATGTCCAGGCGATGGTGTTCGGCAACCGTGGGCCGGATTGCGCGACCGGTGTGGCGTTCACGCGAAATCCGGCAGACGGTCGGCTCGAGCTCTACGGAGAGTACCTGGTCAACGCTCAGGGCGAAGACCTGGTGGCTGGGACTCACACTCCGCTCCGCATCGCCTCGGTCGACGGCCAGGGGGGAGGGATGCGCGACAGCTTTCCCGAGGCTCTCGACAAACTGGAGGAGATGTGTGGAGTACTCGAGCGGCACTTCCGCAACATGCAGGATGTCGAGTTCACCATCGAACACGGCAAGCTCTACATGCTGCAGACGCGCGCTGGTAAGAGAAGCGGACCAGCGGCCGTGCGGATCGCCGTCGACATGGTTCGAGAGCGTTTGATCGATCGTCGAGAGGCACTGCGCCGCGTCGAGCCGCACCATCTCGTGCAGATGATGGCGCCCGTCTTCGACACCGCGGAGCGCGACAAGGCGGTTGCCGAGGGCAGACTGCTGGCCCACGGGCTCGCTGCCGGGCCGGGAGCGGCCTCGGGCCGAATTGCCTTCACGGCAGAGCGCGCGGCCGCAATGGCGGAGGCGGGCCCGGTCCTTCTGGTCCGGAACGAGACCTCTCCCGAGGACATCGTGGGGATGCACGCCAGTGCAGGGATTCTCACGACTCGGGGGGGCATGACCTCGCACGCCGCCGTGGTCGCTCGAGGACTGGGACGCCCTTGCGTGGTGGGGGCTTCGACACTGTCGCTCGACGAGGACGAAGGAGAGCTCCGGGTCGACCACCACGTCCTGCGAGAGGGAGATGAGCTGTCGATCGACGGGGGACGCGGTGAGGTGATCGCCGGATCGCTTCGGGCCCGTCCGTCCGAAGTGATCGACACCCTGCTGTCACCGACCGGGGAACGATCGAGCCCGGCCGTGGTCTCGTTCCTGCGCCTTCTGGAGTGGGCCGACCGCGAACGGAGCCTCGGAGTTCGAGCCAACGCGGATACCCCGGAAGACGCCGCCGTCGCGCGCACCCTCGGGGCCGAGGGGATCGGGCTGTGCCGGACCGAGCACATGTTCTTCGCCGAAGATCGGATCTCCTGGGTACGCCAGATGATCCTGGCGCGTAACGCGGAAGCTCGGGCCGACGCGCTGGCACATCTGCTCCCGGTACAGCAGCAGGACTTCGAGGGGATCTTCGAAGCCCTGGAAGGACAGCCGGTGACCGTGCGGCTGCTCGACCCACCGCTGCACGAGTTCCTCCCGAAGGGACAGAAGTCGATGGAGCAGTTGGCCAAACAGATGGGGGAGACGGTCGACGACGTCAAGGACAAGGTGGCGGCGCTGGTCGAGACCAATCCAATGTTGGGCAATCGCGGCTGCCGGCTGGGGCTGACCGCTCCCGAGATCTACGACATGCAGGTCGAGGCGATCGTCAGGGCTGCCTGCCGGACCCGCACCGCAGGCAGCGAGTCGAGGCCCGAGATCATGATTCCGCTGGTTGGAACGGCTGAGGAGTTGCGACGCTTGCGGTGCCGCGCAGTCGCCGTCGTCGAGCGGATCTCCGCTGAGCTAGGCGTCGAGGTCGACATTCCCATCGGCACCATGATCGAAGTGCCGAGGGCCTGTCTGACTGCCGATCGGGTCGCACCGGAGGCCGATTTCTTCTCCTTCGGCACCAACGACCTGACCCAGATGACCTACGGCTACTCCCGTGACGATGTCGGCCGTTTCCTACCCCATTACCTCGAATCGGACGTGTTGCCGTTCGATCCCTTCGAGCGACTCGACGTCGAGGGTGTCGGGCAGCTCATCGAGATGGCGGTACGGCGAGGACGCATGGCTCGGCCCGATCTCAAGCTGGGCGTCTGTGGCGAGCACGGTGGGGAGCCCCACTCGATCGCGTTCTTCGAACGCTGTGGGCTGGACTATGTGTCCTGTTCGCCCTACCGGGTGCCGGTCGCTCGGTTGGCATCGGCCCGAGCTCGTCTGGCCAACACGGGCTACGGTCCCGGGGTCCTGGCGGAGGGAGCCTCGGAGCCGGACCAGAGCTAGGTCTCCCGGATTCCGGGCCGGGCCGAAAAGATAGGGCAGAATCAGGCTGTGCCGATCTCCGCCATCCAACGCCTTCCCGAGACCCTCATCAGCCAGATCGCTGCGGGTGAAGTGGTCGAGCGGCCGGCATCGGTCGTGAAGGAGCTGCTCGAGAACTCACTCGATGCGGGGGCGTGCCGCGTGGAAGTCGAGCTCGAGTCCGGAGGACGTTCCTTGATCGCGGTTCGAGACGACGGTCGAGGGATGGCCGTGGAGGATGCCTCGTTGGCCTTCGAGCGCCACGCCACGAGCAAGATCTCGACGTTCGAAGATCTCGAGGGAGTCTCCACGCTGGGCTTTCGCGGTGAGGCGCTGGCCGCGATCGCCGCGGTCGCGCAGGTGGAGCTGCGGACCGCAGTCTCTACCGGAGAGGGAACCCGAGTCGTGGTGGAAGGAGGCTCACCGACTGCGCTCGAGCCCGTGGCACGCGCTCGGGGCACCGACGTCGAAGTTCGGTCGCTCTTCTTCAATGTGCCGGCCCGGCGTAAGTTCCTCAAGCGTCCATCGACCGAGCTGAGACGGGCTACGGAGGTGGTCCAGGGCTATGCGCTAGCCCACCCGAGGACCTACTTTCGGTTGATTCACGAGGGGCGCGCGCTGCTCGATCTCCCGCCACGCGAGGCTACGGTGGAAGGCGTCCGCCAGCGGATCGCGGATCTCTTCGGCGAGGATCTGGCGCAGCACCTGGTGCCGCTGCCCGGCGATGCGATCGTGCGGGGATTTGTCGGTGACCGCGAGACCACGAGGGGCAGGCGCCTGTTCACCTTCGTCAACGGGCGTCTCCTGCGTGACCGGAGTCTCCTCGCCATCTTCTATCGAGGCGTACGCGACCTTTGGCACGGTGAAGACTATCCGGCGCTCTTCCTGTTCCTGGACGTGCCGGCTCACGAGGTCGATGTCAACGTGCACCCTCAGAAGGCCGAAGTGCGCTTTCG
Organism: uncultured Acidobacteriota bacterium; assembly: GCA_963851415.1. Classification (GTDB taxonomy): domain Bacteria; phylum Acidobacteriota; class Thermoanaerobaculia; order Multivoradales; family Multivoraceae; genus CAWKPF01. Next base: position 2,033,702 of record CAWKPF010000003.1, on the reverse strand, counting down.
GGATCGAGCGATCCTGGGGCAGGTGGGTAGTGCTTTGCGCCGCGGACTCGAGGCGGCCCGCGGGGAGGAAGCGGCCCCGCTGCGAGAAGTCGACCCCTCCAGTCGCCCGGCGGCGTTCGCGTGGCAAGGGGTCGGCGGACGCAACGCCGAGGACGGCCCTCTGAGCGAGAACTTCGCTTCGGGAGTGGCCGAGGTGAGCTACGAACCGTGGCAGGCGCGTGGAGCGGTACTTTCCGGACGCAGGGGTGAAGACCGATCGCTACGCATCCTCGGTCAATACAAAGGGTCGCTGATTCTGGTGGAGGGTCCCGATGCGCTCTACGTGGTCGATCAACATGCGGCTCATGAGCGCATCCTCTACGAGCGATTCCGTTCCGCGATGAGCGACCAGAAGGTCGAGAGTCAACCGCTGCTGGTGAGCGAGATCCTCGAGCTGGGACCGGCAGAGGCGCAGGCCCTCGCCGAGCTGGCCGAGGCACTGGAGCCGTTCGGCTTCTCGCTCGACGCCCTTTCCGGGGGAGATCTCGCACTGCGGGCTGTCCCTGCGATTCTGGGGCGTGACCAGGCCGAGCGAGTGCTGCTGAATCTGGCAGAGGAGGTCTCGGAAGCGGGAGACCGAGACGTCGATCTCGGCGCGAGGTTGCTCGATAGCGTTGCCGCTTCAAAGGCCTGCCGCAACGCGGTTCGGATCCATCATCCGCTCTCCCTCGGCAAGATGGAGCGGTTGATCTCCGACCTGTTCGGTGCGGAGCAGCCCTACACGTGTCCCCATGGGCGCCCGACCATTCTGAAGCTCGACGACCGCGAGTTGGAGCGCCGTTTCGGTCGGCGGGGGAACTGAGGAGTGATGCGGTGAAGGGGCTGGACCGAGAGCGGATCGACGGGTTGGAGAGCCTGCTCGGACACCGGTTCGCGGACCACGACCTCCTGAGGATCGCGCTGACGCACCGTTCTTCGGCTCATCAACAGGGAAGCGACGAGCAGTACGAGCGACTCGAGTTTCTCGGGGATGCCGTCCTCGGGTTGATCGCTGCCGAGTGGCTCTATGGACGACTCCCGGAGGCCCCGGAGGGAGATCTGGCTCGCATCAAGAGCTACCTGGTGAGCGCGGCCGCCATCGCAGAGCACGCCCGGGAATGGAGGCTGGGCGATCTCTTGATCATGAGTGCGGGGGAGGAGAGGACCGGTGGGCGCGAGAAGGAGTCACTCCTTGCCGACGTCTTCGAAGCTCTGTTGGGTGCTCTTTTCGTCGACGGCGGAATCGAGCCGGCGCGACAGGCGATCGTGCCGCTCCTCGAACGTGATTTCGAGCGCCGCGATGAGCTGAGCGAGAAGGATCCCAAGACCACGCTGCAGGAGATGCTGCAGGCAGACCGGCGAGATCTTCCCCAGTACGTGCTGGCCTCGAGCCAGGGCCCGGACCATGATCGGACCTTCCAGGTCGAGTGCCTGGTAGAAGGAAAGACGGTCGGCCGGGGAGAGGGGCGCACCAAGAAGGAAGCCGAGCGCCGCGCGGCGGCATCGGCGCTCGCCCGCTTGTCGCCTTGACCCTCGTTCGAGGCCCCGCTTATGATCCCCGTTCCCACGTCTTCCCGCCGCACTCCAGTAATCGAACTCCCCCGAGGATTCTCAGAGCAATGTCAGAACAGGCGATGGCACAGACGTGGGTCCAGCACCTGCCGGAGCACGTCGACGAGGAGGTACTGCTGCGCGGTTGGGTCGCCAAGAAGCGTTCCAGCGGCAAGATCGGATTCGTGCAACTGCGTGATGGAAGCGCCTTTGTGCAGGTGGTGGTGAGCCGTGCTGACGTCGACGACCTCTCGTGGGAGGCTCTGCAGGAGGCCCAGCAGGAGGCGACCGTCGAGATCGTGGGCACCGTCACCTCGGACGAGCGTGCGCCCAGCGGGGTCGAGGTCCACGCCAGGAGCCTCCGGCTGCTGCATCAAAGTGAGGAGTTTCCGATCACTCCGAAGGAGCACGGTACCGCGTTCTTGATGGCTCATCGCCATCTGTGGCTTCGTTCGAGCAAACAGCGGGCCGTGCTGCAGGTGCGAAGCGAGGTGAGTCACGCCATCCGGGATTTCTTTCGCGAGCGCGACTTCTACCTGGTCGACTCTCCGATCCTGACGCCGGCCGCCTGCGAGGGCACCTCGACTCTCTTCGAAACGGACTACTTCGGAGACCCGGCGTTCCTGAGCCAATCGGGTCAGCTCTACCTGGAGCCGGCCGCGGCCGCCCTGGGCAAGGTGTACTGCTTCGGACCGACCTTTCGCGCGGAGAAGTCCAAGACGCGTCGTCATCTGATGGAGTTCTGGATGGTCGAGCCGGAAATCGCCTTCATGGAGTTTCCCGAGCTCTGTGTCCTGGCCGAGGAGTTCGTCATCTATCTGGCAGGAAGAGTGCTCGAGAACTGCGCGGAGCCGCTCCGGGTGCTCGAACGCGACCTGTCGAAGCTCGAGGCGATCCAGGCTCCCTTTCCTCGGGTCACCTACGACGAAGCGATCGCCCTGTTGGCGGAAGAGGGCAAGACCGTCGAGTGGGGTGACGATTTCGGCGGCGAAGAAGAGACGCTCCTGGCGAGTCGCTACGACCGTCCGCTGATGATCACCCACTACCCGACGCAGACCAAGGCGTTCTACATGCAGCCGGACGCCGAAAGGCCCGAGACCGCTCTCGCTCTCGACGTGATCGCCCCCGAGGGGTACGGCGAGATCATCGGCGGGAGTCAGCGAATTCACGACCACGATCTACTGCTGTCTCGAATCGAGGAGCACGACCTGCCGCGAGAGGCCTTTCAGTGGTACCTGGACGTCCGGCGATATGGCACGTTTCCTCACTCCGGCTTCGGCATGGGGCTCGAGCGCTTCGTGGCCTGGATGAGCGGCGTCCCTCATCTGCGAGAGACCATTCCGTATCCGCGGATGCTGTACAAGATCTATCCCTGAAGCACTCGCACCCGAGAAGTCATCATCCCGAGTGTCAGGATCCATGAACCCGGTCGAGGCAGGTCGAGGGCATTCTCGAGCAGCGGTGGAGGAGTGAGGAGGAAGGAAGAGCAATGAGCGCGTTTCGAGTCCTGCTGGTGGTTCTCTTCGTCTGTATCGCCGGATACACGGCCGTGGTCATCACCCATCATGGCATCGGCCTGTTCGAAGTCTTTCTCGGAGACATGCGAGCGATGGGATGGCCAGGGCAGTTCAACCTCGACTTCATGAGCCTGCTCGCCCTGTCCGGGCTCTGGCTGGCTTGGCGCCACCATTTCTCGCCCCTGGGCTTGATGTGGGGTGTGCTGGGCTTCTTCGGCGGTGGACTCGTGCTGAGCGCCTATCTCCTCGCGGTCACCTTCCAGGCCGAGGGTGACATGAAGGAGGTGCTGCTGGGGAAGACGAGGGCAGCGAGCTAGGTCACGACGGCGCCGGTCCGCGTGCCGACTCCTTCGCTCCTTCACTCCGAGCCCGATCCGGCTCCGTCGTCGAGCCAGAGGCTGCCGTGTCCCCGCAGCTGGATGAGGCCGTGTCGGGAAGCCCCTTCGTCATGAAGACGCTGTGGGGGTCGTGGGTGTACCCGGCGAAGGGGCCCCGGTACTCGAATCCATATCGGCGATACAGGTTCCTGGCAGGAGCGAACTCGCAAGAGGCTCCGGTTTCCAGGTTCAGGCGCCGATAGCCTCGGCGCTTCGCCTCTGCGATGAGGTGCTCGAGGATCCGAGAGGCGACGCCCCTGCCACGATGGGCTCGGTCCGTCCGCATCGATTTCACCTCGCCGATCGTCGGCTCGAGCTCCTTCAGCGCGCCACATCCCACGAGCTCAGTGCCCTCCCAGGCGGACCAGAAGGTGACGTCAGGCGAGCGAAGTCCCTCGAGGTCGAGGGCATGGACGCTGCCCGCGGGAGTGATCTCGTGCATGTGCTCGAGATGCTCGCGGAGAAGGGCCGTGATCGCTTCGCCGGTCAGGTCGTCTTCTCGAATCCACACTCCGGTCGCTCCCAGGTCATGGCGAACCCTAGTACGAAAGCAGAGACGTGGCGAGCGGACGGGCCGTGGCTGGCCGCCCTTCGAGAGAGGCCGTGGAGCTGGATCTCCGCGGGGGCGCTCGGCGAGGAGCTGGCACGATCGCTCCTCGGGTCACCGATCTGGTGAGGCGAAGCTAGAGAATCGCCTGCTCGTTGAGAAACTGGGCCAGCCGGTCGAGGTTCTCCTTGCCGAGCTCCTCGAACTCGAACACCACGCGAGCCGTTGGGCGCTCTCCGGGTGGGTGTACCTCGGAGGCGTGCGCGAGGAGAAGAAGGGGGCCCGAGGGCGCGTCGAGACGAATGCTCACCGGTGTCCCCGGCTCGAGGGCGCGGGTCGTGGCGCCGACCAATCCCCCCATGCCGATGAGTTGGATATCCAGGTCCAGCTGGGTATGCACGACTCGGGGAGTCGAGCCGCGAAGGCGATAGCGGGGAGGCCGCGGTTGACGAGCGCGAGTCGGGTCGCTGTTCGTGTCGAGCGCATTGGCGTAGAGATAGCGGGCGATGCGCTGGCGCCGGCCCTGGCCCGGGTCGGTGTCGAAGCACAACCCCGATCGGTACACCGTGCGGCGTTCTCCCCGTTCGTCGCCGCGGAAGTCGCCGTCGGTCATCCAGACCGTTCGGCCGGTCAAGGCGAGCTCGGGACCCTCGACGTGGACCTTGAAGCGAGCCCCCAGTGGGAGGGCGACCGAGGTCTCGAGTCCGATGCCGTCGTAGCTGAGGTCGACCACCTCGGCCAGGGTGACGAAGGAGACGAAGGCTGCCACCCCGGGCAGCGACAGGTGAGGAGGGCGTCCAATGGCTGCCAGTGGGGACGGTCCGGGAGGGGGGGATGGCTCTAGATCCGCTGGGCTCAACGCAAGGAGTCTCCGGCAGGGCGGTTCTCGTTCTGCACGATTCTACTTCCTCCCGACTCGGGCGGGTAGCCAAGGGTCAGGCATCGGAGTGCCTGGACCGAATGCGGGTGCGGAGGAAGTCTTCGAGTCGCGCCTCGGACTCCTCGCCGATCGAGGTGAACTCGAAGGCGACCTTGGGTCGGCTGACTGCGTCGGGGCGCCGTACGGCTACGGCTTGTGCGGGGACCAGAAGAGGACCGTCCGGCAGGTCGAGTCGGATGCTGGCGAGAACGCCCGGCTCGATCGCTTGATCCATCTCGGCGATCAGGCCGCTGAGGCTCAGCAGGGCGATCTCCAGGTCGAATCGTGCGCTGACCAATCTCGGGACGGCGTCGTCGAGGCGAAAACGTTCCTGACGGCGTCGATCCGAAGGTGGGGAAGGGTCCTCGGAGGTCGGAGGCTCGTCCTGAGCGGCCACTCCATTGGCCGAGAGCCACTCGGCCAGCCGGCTGCGCATTTCCACGGCCCTCTCGGCGTCGAACTCGATGCCGGCACGATAGAGGGCTTCGAACTCCCCATTGGCACTCTCTCGTATCTCGCCGAGCCTCATCCAGACGGTGCGTCCGGTGATGGCGAAGTCCTTGTCTTCGACCAGGACGTTGTAGCGCTGACCGAGTTGGAGGGCGATGTTGGTTTCGAGACCGACCCCGCCCTGACTCAGGTCGACGAAGGTGGCCATGGTCATGATGGCCACCGACGCATCGATGCCCGGTGCCACGAGTCGAGGTGGACGTCCCAGCGGCAGTTCGCTCGTGTCGTCGAGGTGCTGCGAATCGAAGACGTGCGTCATGGGCATGGAGGGCAGCTCCGGAGATGCGAGATGGGTGGGTCGGAGCAGTGGCCCCGCTGGAGATATTTATATCTGCATTTTCCTATTCAAGCAAGCGAGTCGCGCCTCGCGTCGGGTCACTCCCTCGCAGTCGGCTAGGATGCGGCCTCCGGTGAAAACGGGAATCGAGGAGAGGAGTTCGCGATGAGGGCACTGGTCGTCAACAAGGAAGGGGATCTGTCCCTGGATGAGATCCCCGATCCAGTGGCGGGTCCCGGGGAGGTCCTGGTCGACGTCCGTGCCAGTGCACTGAATCGGGCAGATCTGCTGCAGGCAAAGGGGCTCTACCCCCCGCCTCCGGGCGAGAGTGAGGTTCCCGGCCTCGAGTGCGCCGGGGTGGTGGCCGGTCTCGGCCAGGGGGTCGAAGCGATCGCCGTCGGAGACCGTGTGATGGCGCTGCTGGCCGGAGGTGGTCACGGCGAGCTCGTTTCCGTACCGGTGGGGCAGCTGATGCCGGTTCCGCCTGGGATGGAGCTGACCGAGGCCGCGGGGCTACCGGAAGTTGCACTGACCAGTTGGACGAACCTCGTGATCGAAGGCGCCCTGGCCAGGGGTCAGGTGCTACTGATCACCGCAGCCGCGTCCGGGGTCGGGAGCTTTGCCGTGCAGTTGGCCAGGGAACTGGGGGCCCGAGTCGTCGTGGCGGGTCGCAGCAGGGAGCGCCTGGAGGCTCTGCGTGCGCTCGGCGCCGATGCCGTGTGTCTCCTGGGCGACTCCTTGCCGGACTGTGTGCGGGAGAACAGCGAGGGCCGCGGGGCGGACCTGGTGCTGGAGTTGGTGGGCGGCGACTCGATGGCTCACTCGCTCGATGCGCTGCGCGACCAGGGCCGGCTCGTCCTGGTCGGCCTGATGGCTGGGCGGACTCTCGAGCTCGACCTCGGACTGGTGATGCGACGTCGACTTCGCATTCTCGGCTCCGTCCTGCGTTCTCGATCGAGAGAGGAGAAGGCCGGTCTGGTGCAGGGCTTCTGGGACTTCGCCGAGCCCCGGGTGGCTGACGGTCGTCTCCGTCCGGTGATCGACCGGGTTCTTCCCTTCGAGAGCCTGCCGGAGGCCTATCGGCAGTTCGAGGCCGGCGGCGTGCTCGGCAAGGTGGTGGTCGAGAGGCGGCCCTGATCCCTCGGGGTCATCTCGCGGCTGCAAAGAACCCCGCGATCGACTCGGCAATCCGATCGATGTCCTGGAGGGGACCGAAGTGTCCCAGATCGGGGAAGGCAATCTGCGTCCCCGCCGGAAGGGCGGAGACGATCTCACCGACCCAGGCCGACGCCCCCCGGCTCTCGATGGCGCCGTGGGCGACGGCAACCGGACAACGGACTTCGGAAAGAGCCGCGAACGTGTCGTGGCTGCCGCTCATGGCGAAGACCTCGGCTTCCTCTGGCCCGGGAAGCTCGAGCTCGATCGAGCGGTCCGGGAGATCGTGAAAGCCCCACTCGACGTAGGCGGAGAGGCAATCCGGATGGAGGTCGCTGAGCGGTGGCTTCGATGCGTAGTTGGCGTAGGCCTCTTCGCGGTCGGCAAAGACACTGCGGCGCTTGCGTGCGATGGAGACCAGGGGACTCTCCTTGGCGGCAAGAGCCTCGAAACTGGCTGTGGGGACGATCGGCTCGAAGCAGTAGAGCGCCCGGAAGGTACCGGGTTTCGCCTGCTCGAGGCGTAGCAGAAGGGCGGCGCCCATCGAATGACCCACGCCGAATCGAGCGGGACTGGGAGGCAGGGCTCGAAAGATCCGGTCGAGATCTTCGGTGAAGCCCTGCCAGTCGTAACGGTGACCCTCGGGAGAGGTTGCCCGTCCGTGCCCCCGCAGGTCGGCGGTGAAACAGTGGTAGTCGGTCAAACGGACCGCGAGGGGAAGGTAGACCCGACCGGGAAAGCCCGTGGCGTGGCTCAGGAACAGCTGAGGCGCCTCGTCTGAGCGCTCGGGAGCCAGGTCGTAGAGGACGCACTCGACGCCGTCGGCGGAGCGAACGAGCTGCACGGACACGGGGCGGGCGGGCGGCGGGCTGTAAGCGTTCTGGGTCATCGCGACGGGACTTCCAACGGGCCGGGAGAGTCGGTCGAGAGAGACGAGAGTGAGATCGATCGGGGAGCATAGCCCATCGAGAGCCCTGCTAGGATGCGCCCCATGACCGAGAAGAGGAGCGAGGCTGCCCGGGAGCTCATCGCCGAGGCCCCGACGAAGGGCCGGGTGGGAATGATCAGTCTGGGCTGCCCGAAGAACCTGGTCGACGCCGAGATCATGCTCGGAGAACTGCGCCAGCGGGGCTTCCAGATCTCGGACAGTCTGGATGACGCAGACACGGTGATCGTGAACACCTGCGGGTTCATCGACGAGGCAAAGCAGGAGTCGATCGATACGATCCTCGAGGTGGTCGAGCGCAAGGGGAGCGGGGTGAACCGGGTGCTGGTGGCCGGTTGCATGGCGAGTCGCTACGCTCCGGAGCTGGCTGCCGAGATTCCGGAGATCGATGGCTTCGTCACCCTGGATCAGCTGCGCGAAGTCGCTCCCCTGATCCAGCTGGGGCGAGGGAGTCGGCCGGACTCCGCGGTGACCGTGGCCGTTCCCGAGCCCGAAGCCTCCCATCTGGTCTTCGATCACACGGTTCCCCGTCTCGTGACGACTCACGGATACGCCTACTTGAAGGTCGCCGAGGGATGCAACAACCCGTGCACCTTTTGTGCGATTCCGGTGTGGCGGGGACGCTTCCGCAGTCGAAGCCTGGAAAGCCTGGTGCAAGAGGCCAGAGCGCTCGAGGCGCAGGGGGTGCAAGAGATCATCCTCCTGGCTCAGGACACGACTCGCTACGGGGAAGACCTCGAGTACGGCAGGCACGGTCTGCTGAGACTGGTCGAGGCACTCCTTGCAGAGACGGAGATCCCCTGGATTCGGTTCCTGTACGCCTACCCGACGACTCTCGACACGGAGCTGCTCGACCTGATGGGCAAGGAAGAGCGCTTCGTTTCGTATCTGGACATTCCGCTCCAGCACAGTCACCCCGAGATCCTCACGGCCATGCGTCGAGGGGGGAGTGCACAACGCTACCTGCGGCTGATCGATCGAGCCCGCGAGCTGGCTCCCGACATCTTCGTGCGCAGTACCTTCATCACCGGCTTCCCGGGCGAACGGGAGGAGCACTTCGAGAATCTCCTCGACTTCGTCACGAGAGCACGCTTCGATCACATGGGTGCGTTTCGCTACAGTCCGGAGGCGGATACGCCTTCGGCAGGGCTTCCCGGCCGGCCTTCGGCGGAGCTGGCGAGCGAGCGATGCAATCGGTTGCTCGAGTGCCAGGAGCCGATATCGCTCCAGCAGCGGCAGAGACTCGTGGGAAAGACGATGACCATGCTGGTCGAAGGTGTCTGTGAAGAGACCGAACATCTGCTGCAGGCCCGGCATCACGGGATGGCCCCACAGGTCGACGGCCGAGTGCTGATCAACGACGGCCTGGCTCCGGCGGGCTCGTTGGTGGAGGTGGAGGTGACCGAGGCGTATGCCGACGATCTGGTGGGCCGGATCCTCGCGGCGTCTCCCTCGAGTCGGAGCGATTCGACGCTGGTGGTGCCGGCCGGAAGGTTTGCCGAGTCCGAGGGCTGACGGATGCAGGTGATCCACGACGCACTTCACGCCTCCGACCTGCCCCAGGGCGTCGTCGCGACGATTGGCAACTACGACGGCGTGCACCGCGGACAGCGAGCGGTACTCGACCTGGTGGTGGCACGGGCGCGAGAGCTCGGAGTGCCTTCGGTGGTCGTGACCTTCGATCCGCATCCGTTGAAGGTGCTGCGACCGGAGCAGGCTCCGAAGCGTTTGACCACCGGTCCTCAACGCGACGCCCTGATCGCCGCCGCGGAGGTGGACTATGAGTTGGTGATTCAATTCACCTCCGAGTTCGCCGAAATGCCGGCGCGTTCGTTCGTCCGGGACCTGCTGCACGAGCGGCTCGGCATCCTGGAGGTCTATGTCGGATCCGACTTCAGCTTCGGTCACCGGCGGGAGGGCGATCTCTCACTGCTCCAGCAGATGGGCGAATCGTTCGGGTTTCGAGCGTTCGCCGTGGACGAAGTTCGCCGGGGCGGCGATCGCGTCTCCTCGACCCGGATTCGCGCTCACCTCCGGGAAGGCAAGGTGGCGGAGGCGCTCGAGCTGCTGGGGCGTGCCTACTCGATCACCGGACTGGTCGCCCGCGGCGATCGCATGGGCCAGAAGCTCGGTTGGCCGACGATCAATCTGGCGAGCGAGAACGAGCTACTACCGCTCGACGGTGTCTATGCGACTCGGGTCTTCTTCCCGTCGTTTCCGGCCACTTTCGATTCGGTGACCAACATCGGCACCCGCCCCACCGTCTACGAGAACTACGTGCGAGTCGTGGAGAGCCACATCCTCGAGTTCCACAGCGACGTATACGGGGAGGCGGTAGAGCTCTTCTTCTACAAGCGGCTTCGAGAGGAGAAGATGTTCCAGTCCATGATGGACCTTTCGGCGCAGATTTCTCGCGACGTCGAGGCGGCTCGAGAATTCTTTCGTACCTCGGTGCGTTCTGAAGAGTCGGAGGCCTCGCCCTGAGGTTCTTCGTGTAGTTTTCGAAGGTAGAGAATTGAGAGGATTGAGACGCATGGCAAGTGAAAATATCGTTCAGCTGGACTCGACCAACTTCGACAGTACGGTGCAGGGCTCCGACAAGCCGGTTCTGGTCGATTTCTGGGCGACCTGGTGCGGCCCCTGTCGCATGATCGCTCCCGTTCTCGACGAGCTCGCGGACGAGATGTCCGATCAGGTCACCATCGCGAAGCTGGACGTGGATTCCGCACAAGACGTTGCCGTCAAGTACGGCGTGCAGAGCATCCCGACTCTCATCCTGTTCAAGAACGGTGAGATCGCGGATCGGTTGATGGGAGCGCTTCCCAAGCCGCAGTTGCAGGAGTTTCTCGAGCGCCACGTCTGAGCGATTTGGTGCCTCGATGCCCGATCTCGACTCCCTGCTCGGCGTCAGTCAGGCCAAGGCTCTGCTGGTGGTGGCGTCCTCGGGGCGAGATCCCGACCTGGCTCCCTTCATCGGCGGGGCCCGTCTCGGTGACTCGGTCCTCGTGGTGCCTCGGGGCGAGGCGCCACGCCTGGCCGTTTTGTCTCCACTCGACAGGGGAGAGGCAGAGATCAGTGGGCTCGAACTGCTGGATCCGGACGGCCTGGAGATGGGACAGGCCGCACGGTCGACCCGGGGACCGGTGGATTTCCTGGCGTGGGTGCTGCGCCAGGCGCTCATGAACACGGGGGTGGGTCCAGGACGCGTCGCGATCGCCGGCCACTATTCGGCCGGCGTGGTGCTCGGGGCCTGCGAGGCACTCGAGCAGGACGGCTGGAACTTCGTTTCCGGCCACGAACTGGTCCGCGGCGTGCGCAAGCGAAAGGACGTGGAGCAGTTGAGCGAGATCCGAAGGGCGGCGCAAGGCACGATGGCGGCCATGCGGCGGGTGTCGGAAGTGCTCGCACACGCGAGCCTACGGCCCGGTCCGCTCGATTCCGACGGGGCAAAGGGCGAGGAGCTGTGGTTCGAGGGGGAGCGCCTCACCGTCGGTCGGTTGCGCACCGATCTGGGGATCGTCCTGGCACGACACGGACTCGAACAGCCCGAGGGCAACATCGTAGCGCCCGCGGAGGAGGGAGCCGTTCCGCACAACTCGGGTACTGCTCAGCGTCCTCTGCAAGCCTCCGAGTCCCTCGTGGTCGATCTCTTCCCGAAGGCGAGGCTGTTCGCGGACTGCACCCGGACCTTCTGCGTCGGTGCAGCTCCCGAGGCCCTCGCGCGGGCCCATCAGGCGGTGCTCGAGGCGCTGCTCTGGTCGCACGAAAAGGCTGCGGTGGGCGTGACCGGGGCCTCTCTGCAGGAGGGAGTCTGCGAGTGCCTCGAGAGTCGCGGCTACGCGACGATACGAAGCGAGCCCGGTACCAAGCGGGGCTACGTGCACGGACTCGGTCACGGGGTGGGATTCGAGCTCCACGAGCTGCCTTCGTTTCGAGCCCCGGCCGAGAGTCAGCCACCGAGTTTCGGGTGCCTCGAGGAGGGCGACGTGATCACGTTGGAACCAGGGTTGTATGACCCAGAGGCCGGCTTCGGTGTGCGCCTCGAAGACCTGTGCTCGGTCGGCTCCGATGGCATCTCGAACCTGACGCCGCTGCCCTACGATCTCGATCCGAGGGCGTGGACCGGCTAGCCGAGAGAGTCCCACTCGGGTTGCCGCGTGCGGCCACGCCACAGCGGGGGTGAGCTAGCCGATCTCGATGCAGATCTTGCCGAAGTGCCGGGCACTCTGCATGTGCTCGAAGGCCGCCCTGGCCTCCGCCATGGGGTAGGTGGCATCGACGACCGGTCTCACCTGGTGTGCTTCCAGAGCCTTGACCAGGCTCTCGAAGCCCTGGCGATGACCTACCAGGATGCCCTGAAGACGAACGTTCTGCATCAAGATCGGGATCACGTTCAGTTCGGTCGTGGTGCCGGAGAGGACACCGATCACGCTGATCTGGCCAAAGGGCTTGATCGCGGTGAGGGATTGTCCGAGCGTTCCTGCGCCGCCCACTTCGACGATGTGGTCGGCGCCCCCGGCGGTCAGCTTGCGCACCTTCTTGCCCCACTCGGGCTCGCTCTTGTAGTTGATGGTCTGCCACGCGCCCAGACTTCGGGCCCGCTCCAGCTTCTCGTCGCTACTCGAAGTCACGATGACCCTCGCTCCGAGCATCTGAGCGAGCTGGAGCGTGAAGATGGATACGCCGCCGGTACCCTGAGCGACGACCACGTCACCTGGCTCGACGCGACCATAGACGTGAAGGGCTGTCCACGCGGTGACCGCGGCACAGGGCAGGCATGCCGCCTCGTGGTCGCTCAGGTACTCGGGTACTTTGACCAGGCCCTCGGCGTCGACCACCATCTGTTCCCGCAGGGTGCCGTCGAGCGGTCCTCCGAGAGTAGTAGTGAGAGTCTGACGGTCGGCTTCCCCGGCAATGAAGGCCTGGGTGAAGATCGGGCAGACTCGGTCGCCGACTCCCACGCGCTCGACCCCTTCGCCGACCGCAATGACCTCACCTACGCCGTCCGAACATGGAACCAGAGGGAGCGGCTGGCGAGGGTTGTAGCCTCCGGTGACCATGAGCAGATCCCGAAAGTTGAGCGATGCGGCCCTCATCCGAAGGAGAGCCTGGCCACGCCCGGGCTTCGGGGTCTCGCGTTCGGTCAGGGCGAGGCTGTCGAGACCGAAGGTCTCCTGGATCTCGATCGCTTTCATATCGCTTTCCTATCGCTCCACCCAGTAGTTGGGAGCTTCCTTGGTGATCGTGACGTCATGGGCGTGGCTTTCCTTCTGGCCGGCCGAGGTGACCCGGAGAAGGCGTGCGTTGGTTCGAAGATCGTCGATTCCCCGGCAGCCGGCCAGACCCATTCCCTGGCGCATTCCCCCCGTCAACTGAATCACGATCTGATGGAGGCTTCCCTTGTAGGGCACCATGCCCTCGATGCCTTCCGGCACCATCTTGCTCAGGTGCTCGGCGCCGTCCTGGAAATATCGATCCGCACTGCCACGAGACATGGCCGAGAGCGATCCCATGCCGCGGTACGCCTTGTAGCTGCGACCCTGGTAGAGGATGGTCTCGCCGGGGCTCTCCTCGGTGCCGGCGAGAAGCGACCCGATCATGATCGCGTTGGCGCCCGCCGCGATGGCCTTGGTCAGGTCACCGGAGAAGCGAATTCCGCCATCGGCGATGATCGGAATGTTGTCGGCGGCGACTTCGTCCGAGCACTCTCGGATCGCGGTGATCTGGGGGACCCCGGCCCCGGTGACCACGCGCGTCGTGCAGATACTGCCCGGGCCGATCCCCACCTTGATCGCGTCGGCACCACGGTCCGCCAGCGCTCGGGCTCCTTCGCGGGTCGCGACGTTGCCGACCATCAGGCGGGTCGAAGGAAAGGCCTCACGGATGCGGGCGGTGGCTTCGAGGACCCCGTTGCTGTGGGCGTGCGAAGAATCGAGCACCAGGAGATCGACCTTCGCGTCGACCAGGGTGCGAGCTCGTTCCAGGAAATCGCCGGTCGCACCCACTGCGCCGGCGACGCGCAGACGCCCCAGCGCGTCCTTGCAGGCATTGGGGTACTGCATCATCTTCTGAATGTCCTTGACGGTGATCAGGCCCTGTAGGTTGCCCTCGTCGTCGACCACCAGGAGCTTCTCGATCCGATGCTTGTGCAGCTCCGCCTTCGCCTCCTCGAGGGTGGTGCCGACCGGCACAGCGACCAGATTCTCGCTGGTCATGAGCTCGCTGATCTTCTTCTCGGTGTCGTCCTCGAAGCGCAGGTCGCGATTCGTCAAGATGCCGACCAGTCGACCCTCGTCATCGGTTACCGGCACTCCCGAGATCTTGTAGGAGGCCATGACGTGGAGCGCCTCCTTGATCCGTTGATCGGGGCGCATGGTGATCGGGTCGACGATCATGCCGGCCTCCGAGCGCTTCACCTTGTCGATCTCCGCGGCTTGCTGGTCGATCGAGAGGTTCTTGTGGACGACGCCGATGCCACCCTCTTGAGCGAGTGCGATCGCCAGTCCGGACTCGGTGACGGTATCCATCGCTGCCGAAACGAGAGGGATGTTGAGGTCGATTCCGCGACAGATCCTGGTCTTCAGGTCGATATCGTTCGGATGAACCTCCGAGAGCCCCGGGCACAGGAGTACGTCGTCGAAGGTGAGCGCCAGGGTGAGATTGCGGTCGGCTGAGGTCATCGTGTCCTTTCTCTGGAGCTCTGCTCTCTTCAGGCCTGTCGAGGAATTCGAGTCAGGCGGCTCCGTGGCACTTCTTGTACTTCTTGCCCGAACCGCAGGGGCAGGGGTCGTTTCTCCCGACCTTGGGCTGATCTCGCACGACGGTCACCGGCTTGCCCTGCTGCGGCGGCCCCGACGGCGCTCCGGGTTCCCCGGCTGCGGCCGCCAGTCCGGCGGGGGGGGCACCGCCGGGGGTGGGGGCATCGGGCTTGCTCATGCGCATTCCCTGGGGCGCTCTCTGGCGCCGCCGGCGAAGCTCCTCGAGCTGTTCGCGAGTGATTGGCTGGAGTCGGAACAGGGTCCGGATGATCGTGTCCTCGACACGCTCTCGCATGGCCGTGAACAGCTCGTAGCTCTCGCGCTTGTACTCGTTCTTCGGGTCGCGCTGGCCGTAACCACGAAGGCCGATGCCTTCCTTGAGATGATCGAGGGCGAGCAGATGGTCCTTCCACGCTGCGTCGACCGTTCGCAGCATCACCTGGCGCTCCTCGGCACGCCAGGTCTCCTCGTCGATCGCCGTCTCCTTGGCGTTGTACTTCTTTTCGATCGCGGCCGAGAGCTCTTGCTTGATCTCTTCGATCGCCAACTCGCTCAGGTCGATCTGCTCCTGGGCCAGGTCGATCGCGAAGTAGTCCGCCATCATCGAGTTGATGTCGTCGTAGTTCCAGTCTCGCGGGTCGGCCTTCTCGGGACACGCGGCCTCGACGGTCATGTCGATGACATCTTTGGAGATCCCGATCACGTAGTCGCGCCCCTCGCGTCCGTGCAGGATGTCCTGACGCAAGGTGTAGATGGCCTCGCGCTGTTTGTTCATGACGTCGTCGTACTCGAGGAGGTTCTTGCGGATCTCGAAGTTGCGACCTTCGACCTGCTTCTGGGCCCGTTCGATGGCGCGAGAGACCATGCGTGCCTCGATCGGAACCCCTTCCTCCATGCCCAGACGCTGCATGAGTGCCTGAGTCTTCTCGCCAGCGAAGATACGCATCAAGTCGTCATGTAGCGACAGGAAGAACCGGGAAGATCCCGGGTCGCCCTGTCGCCCGGAGCGGCCGCGCAACTGGTTGTCGATTCGCCGGGACTCGTGCCGCTCGGTGCCGAGGATGTGAAGGCCGCCGGCCGCCAGAACCTCCTGCTTCTCCCGGGCGCAGACCTCGGTGTTGCGAGCCAATGCCTCCGCGTAGCGTTCTGGCTCTTCCTCCGGATCGGCTTCCATGCGGGCCAGCTGCTCCGGGTTTCCGCCGAGCATGATGTCGGTGCCGCGCCCAGCCATGTTGGTCGCGATCGTGACCGCTCCCTTGCGCCCGGCCTGAGCGACGATATGGGACTCCTTCTCGTGGAACTTGGCGTTGAGCACGACGTGCTTGACGCCTTGGCGTTTGAGCAGTTTCGAGAGCATCTCGCTGTTCTCGATCGAGACGGTCCCGACCAGGGTCGGTTGGCCTCGCTCCTGGCAGTCCTGGAGCTCCTCGACGACTGCGTTCCACTTCTCCGGAGTCGTGCGGTAGATGAGGTCGTCCCGATCGTCGCGAATCATCGGCTTGTTGGTCGGGATCACGACCACATCGAGGTCGTAGATCTCACCGAACTCGGCGGCCTCGGTGTCGGCGGTACCGGTCATGCCCGCCAACTTGTCGTACATGCGGAAGTAGTTCTGGAAGGTGATCGTCGCGAGAGTCTGGTTCTCGCGCTCGATCTTCACGCCCTCCTTGGCTTCGATCGCCTGGTGAAGGCCGTCGGACCAGCGCCGGCCGGGCATCATGCGGCCGGTGAACTCGTCCACGATGACCACCTGACCGTCTTTGATCAGGTAGTCGACGTCGCGTTTGAACAGGTGGTGCGCCCGCAGGCCCTGATTGACGCCGTGCAACCACTCGATGTTCTCCATCTCGAACAGGTTGCCGATACTGAGCAGCTTCTCGGCCTTGGCGGCACCGTCGTCGGTCAGAGTGACGGTCTGGGCCTTCTCGTCGACGACGAAGTCGCCGGTCATGTACTTGACGTCGCCCTCTCGCACCTCCTCGCCCTGTTCCAACCTGGGAATGATTCGGTCGACGACGTAGTACTTGTCGGTCGACTCCTCGGAGGGGCCCGAGATGATGAGGGGAGTCCGAGCTTCGTCGACCAGAATCGAGTCCACCTCGTCGACAATGGCGAAATTGTGCTCGCGCTGAACCATCCAGTCCTTGACCGGCACCATGTTGTCGCGCAGGTAGTCGAAGCCGAGCTCGTTGTTGGTGCAGTACGTGACGTCGCATCGGTAGGCTTCGGTCCGATCCGGGGGGGTGAGGCCGTGCCGGACCACGCCCACGGTGAGTCCGAGGAAGCGATAGACCTGGCCCATCCATGCGGCGTCACGCTGTGCCAGGTAGTCATTGACCGTGACGACGTGAACACCCTTTCCGGAGAGGGCATTCAGATACACCGGGAGGGTGGCGACCAGCGTCTTTCCCTCGCCGGTCTTCATTTCGGCGATCTTGCCGTCGTGGAGAACGATGCCGCCGATCAGCTGGACGTCGTAGTGACGCATGCCGAGAGCGCGCCGAGCCGCTTCACGGGTGACGGCGAAGGCTTCGACGAGGAGGTCGTCGAGGGTCTCACCCTGGGCCAGGCGTTGCCGGAACTCGACGGTCTTGGCACGCAACTGTTCGTCGGTCAGAGCCTCGATGGTGGGTTCGAGCTGGTTGATCGCGTCGACTTGCGGCTGCATCCGCTTGACGTCGCGCTCGTGTTTGCTGCCGAATACCTTGGTGAGGAGAGATGCCATGCTGAGAAGGGACCCGCTTGAGAGGTTCGCTGAATATAGAGAAGCACCGGGTCGGCGCTCGCGCGGCGTCGACCGGTGGGGTTCGAATCAGGCTGGAATGTGGGCTCCCGGCACATCGCCCCGCAGAGGGATTGCCGGAGATCGATCGGTGAGCCACCAGTGTACCAGAGCACACCCCTTCCCCTGCATCGGTGGCAGGGGAAGGGGTGTGCTCTGCTTGGGTCTCGGGCCTGGCCTGGGCCTCCCGAAGGAGGTCAGCGGCGCCGGGGCATGTCGAGGATGTGCTCGAGCGGATTTACCGGCTGATCGTCGCGCCGCACTTCGTAGTGGAGATGATAGCCGGTCGATCGTCCGGAGTTCCCGACGTAGCCGATCACGTCCCCGCGCTCGATCTGGTCTCCCGGATGCACGGTGATCTTCGAGAGATGACCGTAGAGCGTCGCGACCCCGTAGCCGTGGGAGAGCTCTACCGAGCGGCCGAGGGAGCCGACGGTGCCGGAGCGGGCCACCACGCCGTCGGCCGAAGCGACCACGGGAACACCCTTGGGGGCGGAGATGTCGATCCCACCGTGAAAAGAGCGCTGTCCCGTGATCGGATCGCGGCGATAGCCATAGGCAGACGTGTAGACGCCCTTGACCGGAAGAATCGCCGGCGTCGCGGAGATCTGCAGCTCGCGCTCGTCGAGCCGATCGCTGACCGCGGCCAGGGTGGAGTCGAGGGCCCGGGCTCGAACGTCGAGATCGGTCAGACTCTCCATCCCGCTGGGGTAGACCGGCACGTTGCCACCGCCGGCGCCGGTCTCGGCAGTGGTGCGCCTCTCGGCCGCGGGCACGTCCTCGAGACCGGCGACGATCGCCAACTCCTTGGTGCGATCCTCATAGTCGGCGAGCTGCTCTTGCAGCTGCCGGACGCTGTCTTCGAAGGAGTCGTTGATGGCGCGTAGCTGCTCGTTCTGCTGGCGCAGATCGCTGATCTCGTCGAGGCTGACCGAGGTCGCGAAGTACGAGTAGGTGATGACGGCGGCACCGATGGTGACGCCAGCGAGCGCCAGGAGTGCCAGCCTGAGCTGGCGACTGCTGATCCGGTATTTACGGAAGCGCGCGCGAGAGTGCGGAACGACAATGATCGTGTGGTGTTTCAGACCCATCCGGAAACCTTGGTTGGCCAGCCCAGAAAATCAATGCATACGAATCGAGCAGACTCCTCCCCTACCAAGGCGGAGATGGGAGTATTCTAGCCGCGCCCTTGAGTGGGCTGTCAAGGACCGGGCCGAGTCGCTGTATGTACTGATATCCAGGAGAGATATGGCGCCGGGCCAGAGGGACGAAATCGGTCCGGCGGGAGGCTCGGGCGAGCTCCCCGGAGCGGCAGTCCCGGTGGGTCAGCCCGAGGCGGCGTCGGTTTCCGGAGCGCGGTACTGGAGCGCTTCGGCGAGGTCCTGGGGACGGATGGCTCGACTCCCTTCCAGGTCGGCGATGGTGCGGGCGACTCGGAGAACCCGATCGTGCGCCCGTGGAGAGAGGTGGAGCCGCTCCCAGGCGCGGGTCAACAGCGCTTCGACCTCGGCTTCGAGCGGGCCGAGTCGTTCCAGGATCGGACCCTGCAATGAGGCGTTGGCGCTGCCGCGCTGCTGTTGGGACTTTCGGGCTTCGAGCACCCGTCGTGCGACGCGAGACGAGGATTCCCCTGGGCCTGCGCGCAGTGCCTCGAGCTCGGGGGTGGGCACCTCCACCTGGAGGTCGATGCGGTCGAGCAGGGGTCCCGAGATCCGTTGTCGGTACCGCTGGATCGCACCCGGACTGCACATGCAGTCTCTACGGGGATCCCCGAGGAAACCGCAGGGACAGGGGTTCATCGCGGCGACCAGCGAGAAGCGAGCAGGAAAGGTCAGGCGGGCCCGGGCTCGGACCACGGTGACCTCCCCGTCTTCGAGTGGCTGACGCAGCGCCTCGAGGGCATCGCGCCGAAACTGTGGCAGCTCGTCGAGGAAGAGGACTCCGCCGTGGGCCAGGCTCACCTCACCGGGCCGTGGGGGGTTGCCGCCCCCGATCAGGGCGACGGCACTGGTCGTCGAGTGTGGGGCGCGGAAGGGTCGCTGCGTGATCAAGCCGCTCGCTCCGGAAGATCCGGCGGCCGAGTGGACCTTGGTGACGGTCAGGGCCTCGGAGGTCTCCAGGGGGGGCAGGATTCCGGGCAGTCGACGGGCCAGCATCGTCTTGCCGGTGCCGGGTGGGCCAACAAAGAGCAGGTTGTGGCCCCCAGCGGCGGCGATTTCGAGCGCACGGCGCGCCATGGGCTGGCCTCGAACGTCGCTCAGATCGGGCCCGCTCGGCGCCGCACAGGCTGGGCCGGGCGGGGTGCGCTGGCGAGGCAGGGTGGAGACTCCCGTGACGTGCTCGATCGCTTCGGTCAGGCCGTCGACGCCGATGACGCGGACCCGGCCGAGCGATGCCGCTTCATCGGCTACCGAGCGGGGCACGATTAACTCGCGGACCTCGAGGCGAGCGGCGAGATCCGCGACCGCGATCGCACTTCGAACGGGACGAACGGTGCCCTCGAGTCCGAGCTCGCCGCAGAAGAGCCTCGCCTCGAGCGCCGCGGCCGGGAGGAGACGATAGGCGGCGAGCAGAGCGAGCGCGATGGCCAGGTCGAGGTGGTTTCCTTCCTTGCGCAGGACCGCCGGGGCGAGATTGACGACGACTCCGGCCGCCGGGAGTTGGTAGCCGCAGTTGAGCAGGGCTGTGCGGACGCGGTCTCGACTCTCCCGAACCGCGGTGTCCGGGAGGCCGACCATGGTGAATCTCGGCAGCGCCGGGCGCACGTCGGCCTCGATCTCGACGGCTGCGGCGTCAATTCCCCAGGGTGTAGCCGACAGCGCGCGAGCGGAGCCCGGGGTCGGGGTTGGCGCTTCTTCCCTCATCGTTCCAGTCAGACGAGAAACGGGCACCGGTCCTGTCATCGGCCGTGGTAGAACAAGCGAACTGGAATCCAGGAGCCCGATCGATGAAGCAATATCTCGACCTTCTTCGCCTCGTTCTCGACCAGGGCGTTCCCAAGGGGGACCGGACCGGCACCGGGACGCTCAGTCGATTCGGCCATCAGATGCGTTTCGATCTGGCGAAGGGCTTTCCCCTGGTCACGACCAAGAAGGTGCACCTCAAATCGATCGTCTATGAGCTGCTCTGGATGCTGCGCGGGGACACGAACGTCGGCTACCTCAACGAGAATGGGGTCTCGATCTGGGACGAATGGGCCGACGACGACGGCGAGTTGGGCCCGGTCTACGGCCATCAGTGGCGATCCTGGCCGACTGCCGATGGCGGCCACGTCGACCAGATCGCCGACGTCGTCGAGCGAATCCGATCGACTCCCGACTCACGTCGGCTGGTGGTCAGTGCCTGGAACGTGGGGGATCTGGAGAGAATGGCCTTGCCGCCCTGCCACACCTTGTTTCAGTTCTGGGTGGGGGAGGGACGCCTGTCGTGCCAGCTGTATCAGCGCAGCGCCGATCTCTTCCTGGGGGTTCCCTTCAACATCGCGTCCTATGCGCTCTTGACCTCCATGATCGCCCAGGTGACCGGTCTGGAGCCGGGAGACTTCGTGCACACGTTCGGTGACGCTCATCTCTACATCAACCATCTCGACCAGGCGCGCATTCAGCTCGAGCGTGCGCCTCGTGCCCTTCCTCGGATGGTGATCGATCCCTCGGTGTCTTCGATCTTCGACTTCGAGTACGGGCACTTTCGCCTGCAGGGCTACGATCCGTACCCACACATCAAGGCGCCCGTCGCGGTATAGCTCCACCGGGGAGTGCGCGGGAGGAATGAACCATGGAGCTGCGTCTCATCGTTGCCGTCGCCGAGAACGGAGTGATCGGTGCCGATGGCGCGCTTCCCTGGCATCTGCGCGCAGACCTCCAGCGCTTCAAGCGATTGACCATGGGGCAGACGCTCATCATGGGGCGCAAGACTTTCGACTCGATCGGTCGCGCCCTGCCGGGCAGGACATCGATCGTTCTGACTCGCGATGCCGCCTTCGCAGCACCGCGCGGGGTCATCGTTGTCGGGTCCTTCGATGAGGCGCTGGCCGCGGTGCCCAGCGAGATCGGCTGGGTGATCGGCGGCGCTTCGATGTTCGAAGAGGTGCTCGCTCGCGCCGACGATCTGCCGCTGACGGAGATTCACCTCACTCGGGTTCATGCGGCTGTCGAAGGGGATGTGCACTTTCCCGAGTGGCCCGAATCGGAGTGGGTGGCTCGGGCGGCGGAGCGTACGGAACGAGACGAGGACAACGATCACCAGACGACCTACATGTTCCTGGTCCGGAAGGTCCGGAGCGAAGCGGGAGGCGGCTCCTCGGGAGTCCCGAAGTGACAGCCCACGCTACCCAGCTCGAGGCCTGGGCGCTGGAAGCGGGATTCGATCGCGCAGGGGTGGCGAGGCTGGAACGCTCCGAGTACACCGCGGAGCTGGAGCGCTGGCTCGAGCGGGGCGATCACGCCGGGATGAAGTGGCTCGAGCGCCGGGTGGAGGTGCGAACGGATCCTCGCCTGTCGTTGCCCGGGGCTCTCAGTGTGCTCTGCGTCGCGCTGCAGTACTACCCGCTCGAGTCGGACCCCGAGGCAGCGAGCGAGGGAGATCTGTGGCCGGGTGTGGCGCGCTACGCCCGTGGAGAGGACTACCACGATCTCATGCTGGGGCGGCTGACGCGATTGGAGGCACGCATCCGCGACGCCTTTCCCGGGGTCGAGACCCGACGCTACGTCGATACGGGGCCGCTTCTCGAGCGCGAGCTGGCTCAACGCGCAGGGCTGGGCTCGATCGGGAAGAACACCAACCTGCTGCACCGCGAGGGCGGATCGTGGTTTCTCCTGGGTGAGGTGCTCTTGACCCTGGACGTCGAGCCTTCGCCCACGACCTCGAGGATGGAGGTTTCGGACCTGTGCGGGAGATGCACCCGGTGTCTGGATGCCTGTCCGACCGGAGCGCTCCCCGAGCCCTTCCGACTCGATGCCCGGCGCTGCATCAGCTACTGGACGATCGAGCACCGCGGGACGATTCCGCGCGAGCTGTGGTCGGACATGGGTGACTGGGTCTTCGGCTGCGACATCTGTCAGCAGGTGTGTCCCTGGAATCGGCGCCCCGAAGCGGTCGATGAACCGGCTCTGCGGCTACCCGAGTCTCGTCGCGACCTCGACCTGATCGGGCTGCTGCGAATCGAGCGTGAGGACTACGTGGAGCGCTTCCGGGGCAGTCCGTTGAAGCGGGCCAAGCTCGACGGGTTGAAGCGCAACGCTTCGATCGCGATGGCGAACCGGGGAGAGCCGCGTTATCTGCCTGCTCTTCTGGAGGAGCTGGAGCAGAGTCTCGAGGAGCGGGGAGAGGCTGCCGAGACGTTGAGCGCGCATCTCGCTCGGGTGGTCGGCCGGATCGGTGCTACGGGAGGGGTCGAGGGCAGGGGTGGTCTCCGCCAGGCGGCGATCGTCGGGCTGCGATCGGTGCTGGAGGGCTCGATCCCGCCGCGGCTGCGAGCGGAGATCGAAGGTGCGCTGGAGGAGCTCGAGGGCGGCGATCTCGACGAAGCGACACCGAAACCCGGTGCCGGGCGGAATCCCTCCTGATTCGCTGTTGACACCCTGGGAAAGCCGTTCCTATACTCACAACTTACGGGTTCTCAACGCTTACATCGCTAGCCGGTGGCCTCTCTCCGCGAACCCGGGTCGCGACCCGCTCGCCGGGAGGGAGTCTTTCTGTCCATCGGCCGCGAAATCAAACAGCGTGAATCCGCGGCCATCGTGCCGAATCCCAGTACTAGGAGGTACACCCACTAATGGAGACTGAACAGCAGGAAGCCTCGACCCCGGTCCCCGCGGCCGGCGCGGGCGAAGGCGACCTGGATTACGAACAGCTACTCGAGCTCTACGACCAGAGCATGCGCCATCTCGTCGAAGGCGAGCTGGTGAGTGGCCGCGTCATCGAGATCACGCCCAACGACGTGGTCGTCGATGTCGGATACAAGTCCGAGGGGCTCGTCCCCCGGCAGGAGTTCACGGATCACGGCGGCGAGCTGATGGTCGATATCGGCGACGAGGTAGAGGTTCTGCTCGAGAAGACCGAGGGACGCCGACGGGCACGTGCTCCTCTCGAAGAGTCGCGCCGACCGAATGAAGGTATGGGCCGAGATCGAGAACGCGTTCGAGGGAAACGAGATTCATCACCGGCCGGGTGATCGACCGGATCAAGGGCGGCCTGACCGTCGACGTCGGCCTGCGGGCTTTCCTGCCTGGCTCTCTGGTCGACATCAAGCCGATCAAGCACCTCGAATCGCTCAAGGGCGAGGAGCTCGAGTTCAAGGTCATCAGTCTCGATCGCCGGCGCAACAACATCGTGCTGTCGCGCAAGGCCGTGCTCGAGAAGGAGTACGCCAAGAAGAAGACGGAGACCCTCGACCAAGCTGGTCGAGGGGGCGCAGACTGCCGGGCGTGGTCAAGAACATCACCGACTACGGTGTGTTCATCGACCTCGGCGGCATCGACGGTCTGCTGCACATCACCGACATCTCCTGGGGACGGGTCAACCACCCCTCGGAGCATTTCGAGATCGGTGACGAAGTCGAAGTCGATCATCCTCAAGTTCGACCCCGAGACCGAGCGCGTCTCGCTGGGCTACAAGCAGAAGAGCGAAGATCCCTGGACCCTCGTCGACAAGAAGTACCCGATCGGCTCGCGCGTCCGAGGCAAGGTCGTGTCAGCCTGGTCGACTACGGCGCCTTCGTCGAGATCGAGGAGGGAGTCGAGGGCCTGATCCACGTCAGCGAGATGTCGTGGACCAAGAAGGTCGTCAATCCGTCGAAGATTCTCGCGGTCGGCGACGAGGTCGAGGCCATCGTCTCCGAGCTCGACATGCGAATCAGCGACGGATCAGCCTCTCGCTGCGCCAGACCGAGCGCAATCCCTGGGAGGACCTCGCGGACCGCTTCCCGGTGGGCACGATCATCGAAGGCAAGGTGCGCAACCTCACCGAGTTCGGCGCCTTCGTCGAGATCACCGACGAGATCGACGGCCTGATCCACGTCTCGGACATGAGCTGGACCAAGCGCATCAAGCACCCGAGCGAAGTCCTCAAGAAGGGCGACACGGTCAAGGCGCGGATCACCAACATCGACGTCGAGAACCAGCGCGTCTCGCTGTCGATCAAGGAGTTCCTGCCCAACGAGTGGCAGGACTTCGTCGACACCCACAATGTCGGGGACGCGGTCGACGGGCCGAGTGGTCAACGTCACCGACTTCGGTCTCTTCATCGACATCTACGAGGGCCTCGAGGGTCTGGCGCACGTCAGCGAGATCGATCTCCCGGCCGGCAAGCTGGAAGATCTGTTCACGGTCGGTGAGTGGGCTCGAGCGCGCATCCTCCGGATCGAGGAGGAGGACCACAAGGTCGGGCTGACGATGCGTGGTGTCGATCAGCCGACCGCGGAGGAGATCGCTGAGCTGGACGAGAAGTTCGGTCCCCACGTCCCGGCGGCCGTGGTGACGGCGTCCGAGGAGGAGGATTCCGAGGGGGCCGAGCTCGCTGCGGCTGCCGAGGAAGAGAGTGCTCCCGATGTCGAGGCTTCTGCCGCGGAGGGCGGCGACAGCGAAGAGGAGACGGAGCAGGCGGGGTCCGAAGCGACCGAGGATGCCGCATCGGAGGAGGCTACCGCGGAGGGCGGAGAAGAGGCCGAGTCCGAAGAGGAGAAGTCCGAGGTCTGAGCTGGAGCAGTCCGGCCTCGGCAGGCCGGACTGGCTTCGACGTTCGTTTGTTTGTCTGAGTCATGGAGGAGTACGTGGGGCGCAAAGAGGTTGATCTGATCGGTGGGCCCGGTCGGTCCGGCATGACCAAAGCCGAGCTGGTAGAGCAGGTGGCGAAGAACACTCAGCTGACGAAGAAGCACGCCGAGGTGATCGTCAACACGGTTTTCGAGAGCATTGTCGACTCGCTCAAGGACGGAGAGAAGATCGAGCTTCGTGGGTTCGGCAGTTTTCGAATCCGTGAGCGGGGTTCTCGCATCGGTAGGAATCCGAAGACCGGCGCTCGTGTCGACGTTCCCTCGAAGCGGATCCCCTATTTCAAACCGGGAAAACAGCTGAAGGAACTGCTCAACGACGAGCATTGACCAGCGCCCTCGCTCCAGTTTTCGGGGCCGGCCGGCCTGCGTGGCCGTTCGATCGTGCAACTGGGCAAGACCGCGGCGCGGAAGAAAAGTCCTGAAGATCCATGTCGGCTAGCGACGCTGCGGAGTCCTCAGGGCCCGCGACTACCCACAACCCGATTCTCGCCGTGTTCCTCGCCTGGATCGTGCCTGGCGCCGGACACCTGTATCTGCGCAAGTGGCCCAGAGCGCTCTCCTTCTTCTGTATCGTTCTGGTGTCTTTGATGATCGGCTGCATGCTCGAGGGGCGCCTGTACACGGCGGTCGCCGATCAACCCCTGAGCCGGCTCGCGACGCTGGCTTGCATGGGCATGGGAGCGCCCTACTTCGTGGCGCGCTATCTCTTCGAGTACGCCGGCAGCGTGACGGCGGCCGGTTACGAATACGGGAGCGCCTTCATCGTGACTGCTGGGCTGATGAACCTGCTCGTGGTCCTGGATGCATGGGACATTGCCCGTGGCGTGAAGGAATGAGCGGCCGCCGTATGGAGAGCTCGTGAGTCATTTTCTCCTGATGGTCCTTTATGCCTTTCAGGTGAGCCTCTTCTTCGCGCTCCTCTGGCGCCGGGAGCGGAGGGCGCAGGTGAAGCTGTTTCTCCAGCTCTTCGGCGCGATGGTGGGGGGAGCGTTGATCATCGCCTGGTTGATGTTCCCCTTTCCGTCGTCGCCGCCCGGCACGTTTCCTTGATGCTCGGGTCCACGAGGGCCGTTTCGTGAGTGAAGACCCGACCTCTCGGCCGCTGATGATGGTGGCGGGAGAAGCATCCGGGGACCTTCATGGCGCGCGTCTGTTGCAGTGTTTGCGCGAGAGTCGCCCGGATCTGGTGGCCTTCGGTCTGGGCGGAGACGAGCTTTGCAAGGTCGGGCTCGAAGCGGTGGCAGACAGCCGGGAGGTCTCGGTGGTCGGGCTGGTCGAGGTGCTCGGAGTCTTGCGCCGAGCGCGTCAGATCTTCCAGGAGCTTCTTGCTGAGGTCGACCGCCGAAAGCCGGCAGTCGCGGTGCTGGTGGACTTCTCCGGCTTCAACTTGCGACTGGCACGCCAGCTGCACCGTCGTGGAGTCAGGGTCATCTACTACGTCTCACCCCAGGTGTGGGCCTGGCGCCGGGGTCGAGTGAGGACCATCGCGCAGGTCGTCGACCGCATGTTGGTTCTCTTCCCTTTCGAGGTCGACTTCTATCGACGCCACGGCGTGGATGCCCTCCACGTTGGCCATCCGCTGGTCGATGAGGTTCCCCGGTTGCCCAACACAGGGGACACGGAGGTCGATCGCGAGGGGCCGTTCCGGATTGCGCTGCTCCCAGGCTCACGCGACGGTGAAGTGCGAACCCTTCTCCCCGTCATGCTCGATTCGGTGACGGAGCTCGCCCGGCGCCATACGGTGCATCCGGTGCTGGTCCTGGCGCCGAGCGTGGACCGGGAGATGGTCATGAAAATCCTCGCGGAGTCGGAGCTCGACGTCGAGGTCGAGGAGAGGGACCGATTCGCAGCCGTGGCGTCGAGTTACCTGGCTCTGTGCGCCTCGGGAACGGCAACGCTCGAAGTCGGGCTTCTCGGAACCCCGATGATCGTGATGTACAAGATCGGCCGGATCACGGCCACGCTGGCGCGGCCCCTGATCCGGGTGCCCCACATCGCATTGGTCAATCTGGTGCTGGGGGAGAGGGTCGTCCCCGAGATCGTCCAGGGGGACCTGCGAGCGGACCGGGTGGCAGCGGAAGCGGAATCGTTGCTCGAGAATCCAGAGAGGGCCCGCGAGATGAGGCTGCGGCTCGGAGATCTCTGGGAGGCTCTGGGGGAAGGAGGGGCGAGCCGTCGGGCCGCTGCCGAAGTGGAGCGCTATCTCGCGGCTGAAGAAGAGGGGGGATCGGGACCGTGAGAAGCATGACGGGCTTCGGACAGGCGGCAGGAGAGTCGACACGCTGGCGTTTTCGGGTCACCGTACGCAGCGTCAATCACCGGCACCTGGATCTGTCGATGCGTCTTCGGGACGAGTTGCGCCCACTCGAGCCCCGGCTCCGGACGTGGCTGCGACGCGATCTCCATCGGGGGCGCATCGACATCACGATCGATGCGCTACCGCTCGACGGCGCGAGGTCGACCGTTCGGTTCGATCGAGAACTGGCAAAACGACTGATCCGCGATCTACGAGAACTGGCCGAATCTTGTGGTGAGCCTACCGACTCGGTGGTGTCTCTCGCCGATCTGTTGCGTCTGCCGGAAGTCGTCGCGATCGAGAGCGACCAGCCGGATTGGTCCCAGAGCGAGATGATGGCGCTCGAGAAGGCCGTGAAGGAGGCTCTGGGGGCGGTGGTGGCGCTGCGAGAGGCGGAGGGCGCCTCCCTGCACTCGGCCCTGCAGAGCGTGCGCGAGGGTCTCGAGGGCGTTCGAGAAGGGCTCGAGGAGCGACGTCAAATCGTGGTCTCTCTACTGTCCGCGTCCCTGGCGGAGCGGCTCCGTCAGCTACTGGACGCTGGGGCCCCGGGAGCCGCAGAGCTCGATCGCAGTCGACTCGAGCAGGAGGTGGCAATTCTGGTGGAGAAGAGCGATGTCACCGAGGAGCTCGATCGACTGGACAGTCACTGTCGGCAGCTCGACGAGGCGCTGGGGCAGGAGGGGCCGGTGGGACGGCGCCTCGACTTTCTCTCCCAGGAGATCCTGCGGGAGCTGAACACAGTGGGGTCCAAGTGCCGAGACGCAGCCATGGCTCACGCGGTGATCGAAGGAAAACTGCTGTGCGAGCAGCTACGCGAACAGTCGCAGAACGTGGAGTAGGGTGTCGGGGACCGATCTCGAGCCCGCGAAGCAGGAGACGCATCGATGTTGCCCGGCGAGTTGTTCATCCTCTCGGCGCCCTCCGGCGCCGGCAAGACGACGATGATCCAGAAGATGATGAATGGAGCTGTCGGCAACGTGGAGAACCTCGCGTTTTCAGTCAGTCACACGACACGCCGCCCACGCCGCGGTGAGGTCGATGGCCGTGACTACCACTTCGTCGATCAGAGCGAGTTCGAGCGCATGGTCCAGGGAGGCGAGTTTCTCGAGTGGGCCCGAGTGCACGCGCGGTGCTACGGGACCTCCATTGCGGAGGTGGAACCGAGGCTGGCCGCGGGAGTCGACGTTCTGGTGGATGTCGATGTCCAGGGCGCCGAGCAGATCCTCGATCGAATCGCGGGCGAGACGGCACCATTTCGAGCACGCTGCCACAGCATCTTCGTCATGCCGCCCAGTTTCGAGGCGCTCGAACAGAGACTGGCGAGCCGAGGGCTGGACGACCCCGAGCAGGTGGCGCTGCGGCTCGAGGTCAGCCACTGGGAGATGAGCAGGGTCGATCGCTATGACTATGTTATTGTGAATGACGAGGCAGATCGCGCCAGCATGGCCCTGGCCTCGATTCTGCTCGAGAAGCGACATCGCCAGGCACGAATGCACGAGCGGGTCCACGCGGTGCTCGATCAGTTTGTGCGCTCGCGAGGAAGTGATGCCCCCGCGCAGTTTCCCCGAGAGCCGAGCGAAGAGTCGACCTTGACCGACCAAACGAAAGACAGCTGAGGATACAGAGATGGATCGCATTGTTGACCGCGTCGACAGCAAGTTCCGCTTCGTGTTGCTCGCCGCCCAGCGGGCCGAGCAGCTCATGCAGGGCGCCATGCCGAAGATCGAGAAGACCGACGACAAGGTGACTCGGATCGCCATGAAAGAGATCCTCGAAGGCGCCGTAGACTGGGACTATGGCCCGGCCCCCGAGGAGGTTGCGTCCGGCGAGGACGAGATCGAGGCGGCCGAGGAGAGTGAAGCGGACGGCGTCAACTGACGGCGTAGGCTGAGTCTTCCCCAAAGAAGGAGCCCGAATGAGCTCGGCTGCGCAGCGATTCGCACTCGGCGGCGTGCGTGTCTTGCTGGGCGTCAGCGGGGGCATCGCCGCCTACAAGGCGGCCTACCTGGTTCGGCGATTGCGCGAGTCCGGAGCCGACGTGCGCTGTGCTCTGACTCGCAGTGCGGAACAGTTCGTCGCGCCCCTCACTCTCGAGGTCCTGTCTGGACACCCGGTCTATCGTCAAGAGTGGCTCGAAGCCAGCATCGGAGAAGATGGGGAGGCCGGCGAAGAGCTTCACATGACCGCGGCCCACTGGGCCGATGTGCTCTGTGTCGCACCATGCACAGCGAACACCCTTGGACGGCTGGCTCTGGGGCTGGCTGAGGATTTCCTCAGCACGACGGCCATGGCCTTCGACGGGCCCCTGATCA
Organism: uncultured Acidobacteriota bacterium; assembly: GCA_963851415.1. Taxonomy (GTDB): domain Bacteria; phylum Acidobacteriota; class Thermoanaerobaculia; order Multivoradales; family Multivoraceae; genus CAWKPF01. The sequence goes on along the minus strand of CAWKPF010000003.1, from coordinate 2,003,966 downwards.
TCGCGCCGGCGATGCACTCCGAAATGTGGGCCAAATCGGCAGTGCAGGCCAATCTGGAGGTCCTCCGGCAGCGGGGGGCTCGGATCCTGGGCCCGGCCGAGGGCGCGCTGGCCTCGGGCGAGATCGGGATCGGCAGAATGGTCGAGCCCGAAGAGATCGTCGAGGGGATCGCCGACCTCTACCGTGGCCCGCTGGAGGGGCGCACCGTCGTGATCGATGCCGGTCCGACCCGGGAGCCCCTGGATCCGGTTCGCTATCTGGGCAATCGATCGAGTGGGAAGATGGGTTTTTGCCTTGCTGCGGAGGCGGCTCGGCGCGGGGCCCGAGTGATTCTGGTGTCCGGCCCCGTCGCGTTACCGACGCCGCCACGGGTCGAGCGCATCGACGTCGAGACGGCGATCGAGATGCGAGACGAGGTCTATCGACTGGCGCCAGAGGCCGATCTGGTGATTCTCACTGCCGCCGTGGCCGACTTCCGGCCGAAGCGGCCGCGAGAGCAGAAGATCAAGAAGGACGGCCTCGGTGACGATGCCGATCTGGTCATCGAGCTCGAGCCGACCCCGGACATCCTGGCAGGGCTCCCGGAGGTCGCACCGATGGCGTTGCGAGTCGGTTTCGCAGCCGAGACCGAGCGGCTCGAAGAGCACGCCCGGGCCAAGTTGGAACGAAAGCGCGTCGACTTTCTGGTGGCCAACGACGTCTCGCGCAGCGATATCGGTTTCGGCAGCGACTTCAACCAGGTCAAGGTCCTCAGCGCGGCGGGGGACGTCCACGAGCTCGCACGGTGCCCGAAAGAGGAGTTGGCCGCCGCTCTACTCGATCTGTTCACTCCGGCGCTGCGCAGGAGTGAGCGATGAAGCTCGATGCCGAGCTGGTCGGTGTGCTGAGCTATCTGCGCGATCTCGGTTGGACGGAGCTCTACAAGGTGCCACCCGAGGGGCGAGAAGCCGGCGCGGATGCACCGCCTCGGCAAGGGGCGCTGGACGAGGCCGCGAGCTCCGCGGTCGAGAGCGCCCCTGCGAAGAGCGCTGCGACCGCGCAGCAGAGCTCGCCTCCATCGCCCGTCGTCGGTGCGAGCGGGGGCCAGGGAAAGGGCAAGGGCGGGGACTCTCGCGCCGCACGCCTCGCTCTACTGGAAGAACGGGCCCTCGGCTGTAGCGCGTGCAAACTCGCGGCGGGGCGCAAGAACGTCGTTTTCGGGTCGGGGAGCGCCGAAGCCGACCTGATGTTCATCGGTGAGGGCCCGGGCGCGCACGAGGACCGTCAGGGTCTGCCGTTCGTCGGACCGGCAGGGGAGCTACTGACCAAGATCATCGGCGCCATCGGCCTGTCGCGAGAAGAGGTCTACATCGCCAACATGGTGAAGTGCCGTCCTCCCAACAACCGCGATCCCGAGCCCGACGAGCTGACGGCCTGCCGCTCGTTTCTCGAGGAACAGATCGCGCTGGTGGAGCCCAAGATCATCGTGGCTCTCGGCCGGGTGGCGGCTCAGGCCCTGCTCGAGACCGATCGGGCGCTCGGGAAGATGCGCGGCGAATGGTTCATGGTCCAGGGAGTGGAGACGCGGGTCACCTATCATCCGGCTGCGCTCCTGCGGAACGCGAGTTTCAAGCGTCCCGTGTGGGAAGACATGCAACTGGTTCGAGATCGGCTCGAGGAGCTCACGTGAGTGACAGGGACCGATCGGAGGATGGCGAGGAGCTGTTCGTCGTGCTCGAGACCGGGGACGCGACCGCGGTGACGGTGGTGAGCGCCCTGCTCGAATCTGCGGAGATTCCCTTCGTCGTGAGAGGCGCGGATCAGTCTGGATTCGATGCCGTGATTCGGCAGGCGGCCGGTCTGTTCATGAAGCCGCGGGGAATCCGAGTGTTGGTGTCCGAGGCGGATCGGGAACTGGCAGAGCAGCTCCTGGCTGCGGCAGAAGGTCCGGCAGGGTGGCCGGAGGAGCTCGGCTGAGTCCCGATCCGGGCTCCACGGTCCACTCGGCGCGTAACCGTTCCTGGACGGAGTCCTGCCAGGATCGAAGGGAGGCTGGCGAGCATTCGAGCTCCGAGGGAATGCTATTCTGCCTCGACATTTCGACCGACACCCCTCAGCAAGGACCTCAATGGAAGTAGCGTCCAACTTCGGCGCCCTCGACTGGGCGATCATCGTTCTGTACCTGGTCGCCACCGTGGGGATCGCGCTGGCTGTGCGCCGTCTGGTCTCGGACATGGACGACTACGTGGTCGCCGGGCGAGGGCTACGCTCGTGGTTGAGTGTGGCCACACTCGTGGGGAGCGAGCTCGGACTCGTCACGGTGATGTACTCGGCACAGAAGGGGTTTACCGGCGGCTTCGCCACCTTCCACATCCCGTTGGTGGCGGGTGTGACCACGCTGCTGATCGGGATGACCGGATTCATCGTGGTTCCGCTACGCGAGATGGGGGTGATGACCATCCCCGAGTTCTACGAGCGTCGCTTCGGCCGCGGGGTGCGGATCCTCGGCGGCACGATTCTCGCCTTCGCCGGGATCCTGAACATGGGGCTCTTTCTGCGGGCCGGCTCGATCTTCGTCACCGAGCTGACCGGGCTGCGCTCCGAGATGGCCCTCAAGCTCGTCATGACGGGGCTGCTGGCTCTGGTCCTGTTCTATGTCGTGCTGGGCGGCATGCTGGCAGTGGTCATCACCGACTACGTGCAGTTCATCGTGCTCTCGGTCGGGATGCTGGCCTCGTGCTGGTTCGCCTTGCGTCGAGTCAGCTGGGAGGGTGCCGTGGCCGCAGTCCGGGAGGTGCACGGCAACGCGGGCTTCGACCCTCTCGACGGTGGCGGCTTCGGGCCCGGCTATGTGATCTGGATGATCTTCACTGCCGGGATCGTGTCGGCAGCGGTCTGGCAGACCGCGGTGATGCGCGCCAGCTCCGCCGACTCGACCGAAACCGTGCGGCGAATGTACGTCTTCTCGTCGATCGGTTTCGTGATTCGTTTCCTGCTGCCCAACTTTCTGGGCATCTGTGCCCTGGCCTGGGTGTTCGGCGATCCAGGAGTCCGGGACCTCTTCGAGGCGGCTGGAGGAATGGGCTCGCCCGACGCCACGCTCGCGGTCATGCCGGCCTTTCTCGGTCAGCTCCTCCCCACGGGTCTGCTCGGCCTGGTAGGGGCGGGAATGCTGGCCGCCTTCATGTCGACACACGACAGCTACCTGCTCTGTTGGAGCTCGGTGCTCACCCAGGACGTGATCGCTCCGCTGTTCGGCGAGAGGATGACCGAGAAGGCTCGGTTGGTCGTCGTGCGCGTGCTGGTGGCGGCGATCGGCATCTTCCTGCTGGTCTGGAGCCTCTGGTATCCACTTCAACAGGATCTCTGGGACTACATGGCCGTGACCGGCGCGATCTACTTCACCGGTGCCTTTGCCCTATTGCTCCTCGGCATCTACTGGCGAGGTGCGAGTCGATTCGGAGCCTACCTGGCGCTGTTCGCCGGATTGACGGCCGCCTTTGGACTCGGGCCCGTGAAGTCCCTGTTCGGAATCACGGCCCTGGAGCAGGCGTGGAGCTTCGAGCTGACCGGCGAGGTCGCCGGGTTGAGCGCGGTGAGCCTCTGCCTGGTATTGATGGTCGTGGGGTCCTTGCTGCGCCCCGATCCGCCGAGGGAGGAACGCGTATGAGCGGCTGGCTGACCTTTTGGAGTGCGTTCCTGATCGGCAGCCTGGTGTTGTTCGCCGGGTTGGTGGTCGTAGTGAGCGTGCGCGGCTTCGCCGACATCCGAGCACTGGTTCAGCATCAGCGGGACCGAGGTGACGCAGGCCGCTGAGAACTCGGTTCTGAAGCTGCCGGGTGACGGCGGTTCAATCACTGTGGCCCGCTGCCGACCTCGGGAAAGGCGAGGCCGCATTCCCGGCACTCGGTCGCCTTCTCCGAGAGGGTGCTGCCGCACGACGGGCAGCGCTCGAACTCGCTCGGCTCCATCGGTGCGGGGGCCTCGGGGACCTGCTCAGCGAAGTAGGCCCGATCGATCGCGGCCGCGCGGGGGCCGTCTTCCACTCGCACCAGCAACCGGTAGCTGGCGCAGGTCTCGGGAGTCGGTTCGATCCGGTTGGGAATTCCCGAGACGCTGAGTCGGGCGGAGAGCTCCGAGATCCAGTAGAGCTCGCCATCTCGAATCGGGACCGCTGCTTCGCTGGTCGGTAGCGAGAGCGGTCGTTGTCTCACTCCCTCGTCGACTCCCTCGGTGCGCTCGACGGTCTCGAGCTCGCGATGACAGTCCGGGCACGTCTCGACGCCGAGGCGAAACTCGCCTTCGCAATCGGGGCAGCGGCGAATCATCTCGTACATGGCTGGCTCCCAGACTACCGGATCGTGACCGGAGGTGACCAGGAGCCGGGGGCCGCTCGGGCGAGGGCGACCCGGACGCGCTACTGATAGGCTGAGCCTGGTTTCACCGTAACCCGGCCCTGTAACCCGGCAGCGTGCCACGATCGGAAGTGAGAACGATGAAGGTCGAGATCCAGTACTGCCCCACGTGACAGAACAACCAGGCCAAGGCCGCGAGTCTCGCGGCTCTCATCCAGCAGCGACTCGGGGTCGAGGCCGTGACGACACCCGGGAAGAAGGGGCAGTTCGACGTCCTCGTGAACGGCGAGAACGTCGTGCGGCGGGGCGGGAACTGGCTCACGCGCAGCTTCGGAGCCGGCTACCCGGATTTCGATCAGGTGATCTCTCGGCTCGAGCGACTGCCCTAGCCCCAGAACAAACGGGCCCCGATGGTCATCAGCGCCACGTCGAGGAAGACGTGCGACAGCCAGGGGGCTGTCAGGGTTCCGGAGCGTTCGTAGAGCCAGGCCCAGAAGGCGCCTCCCGCCGCGACCCCGAGAGACAGGACCCCGCCGACTACGATGCCGCGGGCGGGACTCAAAGAGCTCAAGAAGGCGGCGATGATCAAGACGTGGTGGGACATGAAGCCGAGGCTCGAGACCACCAGCGCCGGTCGGTACCCCAGGTAGTGGCGCAACCGGCGGTAGAGGAACCACCGCCAGTAGTACTCTTCGAGCCCCGAGTGAGCGAGGCTCAGGAAGACCGCCAGCAGGAGGTACTGCAATGGCTCGGCCACTCCGAAGTCCTCCATCTTGGCCACGACCGAAGGGTAGACGGCTGCAGCGAGCGGCGATTGCTCGAGCACGATCTCCCAGAGGGTGATCAGCGAGGCCCCTCCCGCCAGACCCGAGACCAGTCCCCAGGCCAGGCTGCGTCCGAACGGCCAGCGCTCCGGCGCCGGCTTGCGCTGCAAGAGCAACGGAAGGACGAACAGGGGTAGCAGGAACTGGATGGTCTTGCTCACGCCGTAGGCCGGAGCCGCCCACCGGGTGTCGGCGAGCACGAAGAAGTAGAGCCAGGCCCCGAGCGTAGGCAGGAGGAGCGCGACGGCCAGAAGCAAGGGCTCGGAGCGAAGACGCCAGAATTCGTTCATGGTGTCCTCGATAGGATAGCTCAGGGTCGGGCTCCGGGGTTGCCCAGGAGCTCCCGAGATTCATCGAACACCACAGAAGCGATTCGGATGAGCGATGCCACTCCGCCCCATTTCCAACGGTTGCTGCTGACCCTCGAGGCCATCGATGCTCCCGTGGTCGTGCTCTGGGCCCCGGCGGGGTCGGGAAAGAGCGCCTTTCTGGTGTGGTTGAAGAAGCGCAGCGACACTCGCGTCGTGTCTGCGAGGGAGCGCGAGAAGGGAGTGCTGAGGCGGCCACGGCAGGAGGGAACTGCGGCGCCTCTTCGCTGGCTCGTGTGCCAACAGCTCGAGCTCGACACCGATCTGCTGGAGAAGCTCGCCTCGGGGCTGGCGCCGGGCGAGACCCTGGTGGTCAGCTGCGAGCGCTACCCGGAGCCCGCCTTTCGCCACGTCGTCATCGGACCTCCGAGCTGGCGCCTGCGGCCGGAAGAGGTCGCGGCGATGGCGCGCCAGTCACTCGATCCGGAGGGGTTCCTCTCTACCAGCGCGCCCCTGGAGGGTTGGTATCGACCTCTCGTGCTCGCGTGTGGATCGAGCGAACCGTGGGCCGAACTGGAGCTGTTCGTCCGGTCCGAGCTGATCGCCCGGCTCGACGGCGAGGAGAGAGGGCTGGTGGAACAGCTTGCGCGCGAGCCGCTGCCGGTGTCGGAGTCGCGCATGGTTCGCAGCGCTCGCCAACGCTTCGCGCTGCTACGGCTGGAGCGAGAATGGGGACTGGTGGTGCGCGAGGGTGCCGACGAGATCCGGCTGCCACGGTTGATCACGGGGGTCCTCAGTGGGTCGCGTGGAGTGCTGGATCGGCCTCTGTTCGGAGACCGGGTCGGCTATCGGGTCAAGCTACTGGGAACTCCGTCGCTCTGGCGAATGGAGGGAACGATCAGGGAGCCGCTGCGCTGGCCGATCAGGAGAGCGTTTCTGTTGCTGGCGTATCTGGCGTCGCGGCCGGGACTGGCAGCGGGACGCGACGAGGTGATGGAGGCCCTGTGGCCCGAGGCCAGGGAGGACGAGATCGCGCGCAACCTCCATCCGACCGTGAGCCTGCTTCGCCGAACCCTGCGGGCCGGGCGTGAGGATGCGGGTCCGATCGTTCTCCTCGAGAAGGGGATCTACCGGCTCGATCCCGACATCGAATGGTGGATCGACGTCCAGGAGTTCGAGCGAGCCGTTCTCACCGGGCGCCCGATCGAGGGCCTGGAGGCCGATCCAGACGTTTCGGCCTGGGAGGAGGCGTGGCGGCTCTACAGCGGACCCTTTCTTCCTGGCCATGAGGAGCGCTGGGTTCTCGAGCGACGTGAGGAGCTTCAACGTCTCTATCTCGATCTGCTGCGAGGTCTGGGAGATAGCTATCTACAGGAAGGACGTCTCACCGACTCCGAGGATGCACTGCGGAGCGCCCTTCTGGTGGACCCCATCCAGGAGTCCGTTCATCTGGCCATCATGACCATCTACGCTCGGCGGGGGCGTCGCGATCTGGTCCGGCGACAGTATGAGCGGGTCTGCTCCCTTTTGCAGGATGAGCTCGGGGTCGAGCCCATGTCGTCGACAGTGGCGGAGTACCATCGGTTGATGTCGTGACCCGTGCGGGAGAGAATAGGCGACAATAGGGGCCGAGATGACTGTAACCTCAAGAATGCGGGAGGCTTCCGCCGCGGCTGGGCCGACCGAGGTCGAGGTGCGGATTCCCCTCGACGTCAGCGTGGTCGTACCGGTGGTGGACGAGGCGGAGACGGTGCAGGAGCTGGCGCGCCGCGCGGCTGCGGCGCTGGATGGGCTTGGCCTCAGCTTCGAGATCGTCTTCGTGGACGACGGTTCGATCGACGATACCGTCGAGAACGTCACCCGAGCCCGAGAGGCGGACTCCCGTGTCAAGCTGTTGCGGTTGCGTCGCAACTTCGGCAAGGCAGCGGCGATCACGGCGGGATTCGAGCACTCGAGGGGCAACATCGTGATCACGATGGACGGCGATCTTCAGGACGATCCCGACGAGATTCCCCGTTTTCTCGAGGCGATGAAGGAGCAGGATCTCGATCTCGTCTCGGGCTGGAAGCACCAGCGTCAGGATCCACTGGCCAAGACCCTGCCTTCCAAGCTCTTCAACTGGGCCACGCGCAAGGTGGCGAGTATGGATCTGCATGACTTCAACTGCGGGTTCAAGGCCTACCGGCGCGAAGTGCTCGAACAGGTCTCGATCTATGGCGAGCTGCACCGCTACATTCCGGTGCTGGCGAGTCGAAGGGGGTTTCGGGTCGGTGAGGTCGCGGTGCGGCACCACGCTCGGGAACACGGGAGATCCAAGTATGGCTGGGATCGCCTCTACAAGGGGCTACTCGACCTGATCACGGTGCTGTTCATCACTCGCTACACGCGCCGCCCCTTGCATCTGTTCGGTCCCATCGGCCTGTTGTCGATGGCCGGGGGTACGGCGATCTGCATCTACCTTTCTGTGCTGTGGCTGCAGGGGGAAGCTCTGTCGAGGCGGCCTTTGCTGCTGCTGGGCGTGCTCATGATCGTGGCCGGGATTCAACTGCTCAGTACCGGGCTGATCGGCGAGATGATCACCTTCAAGAACTTCCGGCGCCCCGACAGCTACTCGATCAAGGAGTGGCTCGAGTGAGCCGGGATTCGCTGCGCGTCCTCTTTCTCACTCAAACCTACCCCCGCTATCCCGACGACACCGCCGGTCCCTTCATTCGTGACCTGGCCGTCGGGCTGGCTCGCGGTGGAGACCGGGTCACGGTGTTGGTGCCGCACGCGAAGGACGTGGCGGATTCGTGGCAGGAGCGGTTGGGTGAGCCGGGGAGCGGTCCCCAGGGGAGCGTCGACGTGCGCTCCTTTCGATACGCCCCGGAGAGCCTCGAGCGGCTGGGATATGGGCGGAGCCTCGAGAAGGACGAGACGGTTCGAGCGGTGGCGGGAGCGGTCACCCCCCTCTATCTGGCTGGCCTGCGTCGTGCCGTGGCTCACGAGCTCTCCCGCACACGCTACGACCTGGTGCATGCCCACTGGGTCGTGCCCAACGGAGTGGCTGCCCTGGGGGTGCGCCGTTTGAGGCGTGGGGACCCGCCGTTGGCGATCGGCCTGCACGGAAGTGACGTATTCCTCGCCGAGAAGCCCGGGGTCCGAGCGATAGTGGGCGCGACACTTCGCCGGTCCCGATTGCTCACCGGGTGCTCGCCGGAGCTGGTCGAGCGAGTGCGCAAGCTCGGTTTCGAGGGCTCCTTGCATCGCGTGATCCCTTATGGCGTCGACGTCGAGACCTACTCTCCCGGGCCGACCGCCTCCGGGGCGTGGCGGGATCGCCTTGGAATCGGCGCGGATGCCGTGGTAGCGCTCGGTGTCGGGCGCATGGCGACGAAGAAGGGCTTCCACGTCCTGATGGCGGCGTCGCAATCCCTGCTCGGGACTTGCCCCGATCTCCATCTGATTCTGGCGGGGAGCGGTGACCGCCTCGCCGAGTGGCGGGCCCTCGCCGACGCCTTTCCCGCGGAGCTCGCCGGCAGGGTCCACTTCCCTGGACTGGTCGAGAAGGATACGTTGCCCGATCTCTACCGGGCCGCTGATCTCTTCGTCCTGCCGGCAGTCCACGATGGCAAGGGCAACGTGGATGGTCTCCCCAACGTCATACTCGAAGCGATGGCCAGCGGACTGCCGGTGGTGGCGACCTCGGTCTCGGGGATTCCTCTGGCGATCGAGAACGGAACCGAGGGGCGGCTGGTGGAGGAGGGCGATGTCGAAGGGTTGGTCGACGCGGTCGCGGCTCTCTACCGGTCCAGCGAGCTCCGGGCTCGGGCCGGAGCGGCTGCTCGACGGCGAGTGGAGACCGAGCTGACCTGGAGCTCGGTCGCGGCGCGCTACCGTGAGGCCTACCTGGAGTGCCTCGGCCGAGCGTCGTAGAAGGTCCGCAGAGGCAAGAGGGCTGCGTTTCAGCCGCCGAGACGCAGCTCGAGGCGAAGGGGTGAGCCTTCCCGGATCAGGTCGAGGATGACGGAGTCGCCTCCGCGCAGAGTGGCGAGGCGTTCGGCCAGTTCGTCGGCGCTCGGCACCGGGGTGCCGTCGATACGGAGAATGAGGTCGTTGACTCGCAGGCCCGACACGTCGGCTCGCGAGCCGGTTTGCACTACGTTGACGCGGACCGCCCTCAGTCCCGTCCCTTCGTCGCGATCATCGGAAAGGGTGACGCCAATCGGAGGCTGTGGGGGCGGCGGGGGAGACGTGCTTCTCCCGCGACGCCGTTTCGAGCTCTTTCGCGATGCCTGCTGGGATTGCGCGACGCTGGCCCTGGCCACCTCCAGATTGCTCTGGGCCAGCTGGAAGTTCGGATCGATGGCGAGGGCCTGCTCGAATGCCGCGACGGCCTCGTCGTATCGCTCCAAAGCGAAGAAGGCGTCGCCGAGATTGTTGGCGGTGTCGGCTCGATTGGGGTCGAGGGCCAGGGATCTCTGCAGGGCCTCGATCGCCTGGGCCTGATCGCCGAGAGCACTGTGGGCGAGGCCGAGGAAGTACCAGGCGTTGGCGTCCTCGCCCAGGTCCAGGCGCTCCTGGGCGAGTTGGACGACGACGGCGTGCCTCCCGGCGCGCAGCTCGAGGGGAAGTAGAGCGTCGAGCGAAGGGCGAGCGAGCTCCGGTCCCGGCGCCGACTCGACGACGCGGCGCAGCGTGACCATCGCATCGGCATCCTGGCCGGCTCCCAGCTCGGCGAGGGCACGATCGAAGAGCAAAGTGGGGCGATCGGCTATGTCTCCGAAGCGCTCGAAGAGAACGATCGTGTCCTCGTAACGGTCCTGGGCGAGATAGACGAGTGCAAGATTGTGCAGGAGAGTCGGGTCGTCGGGACGGCGTTCGCGGGCCTGCTCGAGGATGTCGGCAGCGCCGGCAAGGTCCCCGAGGAGATACCGCACGGTTCCGAGCTGGATCATCGAGCCGGCATCTCCCGCCGACAGCTCGATTGCCCTCTCCAGGCTCTGCGCGGCATCGGGGAGAAGGTCCCGATCGAGGAAGATCTGGCCCAGCATCGCGTGGACTCGAGCCAGCAAAGCGGCGTCGAGATCTCCCGTCCGGTCGGTGGCCTCGAGGCTCAGGAGGCGCTGCAGCAGATCGGTCGCTGGCCCCAGGTTGCCACTGCGCTCCTCCAGCAAGGCCAGGTTGTACAGCACGAGTGGATGGTTCGGATTGGCCGCACGGGCCGCTTCGAGCTCCCGTCGCGCGGTGTCGAGGTCGCCGGTCTCGAGCGCGTTGACGCCTCGGCCGATGAGCTGGGAGACCTGCCGGCTCTGGTCTTCCTCGAGTCGAGCGGTCGCCTCGCGGTAGATGGCGACGAAATCGTCCTGGTAGAGGGAGGCTTCGAACTCGAACCCGGGGGCGGTGGTCAGGGCCTGATCCATCAGCCGATTGGCCTCGTCGGCGTCCTGAGCCAGATGGGCGATCCACGACGCGTTGACCAGGAGGCGCGCTCGCTCCGTGCTGCTCTCGGCCACACGCGCGGCCTGGATGTAGTAGTAGCGTGCCGTGGTGAGGTCGTCCTCAATGTAGCGTCCCTCCGCGAGCTGCTCGAGCTCACTGGCGCTCTGCTGCGCCGAGGCGGTGTTCGAGGGAGCGAGGAGAGCGAGGCCGACGAGCAACGCCGTCAGCCACGGCAGAACGGACTGGTTGGGTGCGAGCACTGGGAGGGCGATCACTGAGAAGGAATGGGTCGATACACGGTTTGAAGGCCGGCGCTGGAGTCGAGGTCGAAGGTGACGATGGTCACCTGTCCGGATCGGAGCTCGACCACACCACCGATGCTCCGCCCCTGCCGTTCAGGCTTCTCGGAGAGCGTGAGGTCGTACTGGCCGGGTGGGAGCTCGGTGTCGCGCAGTGGGGTCTGTCCCAGCGGCTTGCCGTTGGCCAGCACCCATGCCCGTGGCGTCTGAGGCATCTGTTTGATGGTGAGCAGCGCCGGCGTTGCTCTTGCCGGCCGGGAATCTCGGGTGACGGGCGGCGTCTCGGCACGGGGTGCGGGTGTCGTGACCTCTGGCGGCTGCCGGGGCACTGGGTCCGGCGGCGGGGTCGTCGCAGAGTCGGTCGAATCGGCGCTCTTCACCGGGGGCTCCGAGGCCCCGGCGATCTCCCCGGGCGTGGACAACGGCTCGCTCGGAGTTGCTGAGCCGGCGCCCCTCGTCTCCGCAGCCGTGGGCTGCACCGGTGGCGGTGAAACCGGAGCCGACTCGGCTTCGGAGGAGGCGTTCTGAAGAGGGGCCTGCGTGACCCCGCTGGCAGGGATGGGCGCTTCGGGCTGGGCGCGGTAGCCCTCGAGATACCACCAGCCGCCGGTGGCGAGAGCCGCGGCGACCAGGATCAGCAGGAGCACACCCACCGTACTCGAGCGATCCGAAGGCTCTGCCGGATGATCAGGTGCCCTGCGAGGGCGAGCTCCGGCGTCCAGGTCGCGCCCGCGCAGCTCCAACTCGCCCACCGTGTCGCGCAGGAGTCGAGTCTCGCCATCGAGCTGGGGGAGAGGAAGCTCGCCGCTCGCGGGGGCGAGATCCACCAGGGGCGGAGCGATCAGATGCCCCTTCGAGTCGTCGTCGGGCATCTCGATCAGTTGAGAGAGCTCGGCCAGCAGCTCTCCGCATTCCGGGTAGCGGTCTTCCCGCTTCTTCCTCATGCAGCGCGAGATGATCCGGGTGCACTCGTCGGGGCAGGTGGGCGCCACCTGCTCCATCGGCGGTGGCTCCGCGGTCAGCACTCGATAGAGAACCGTCGAGGGGTTGTCCCCCTGAAACGCGCGTTGTCCGCTCAGGAGCTCGTAGGCGAGAGTGCCGAACGCGAAGATATCGGCCCGATGATCGATGCTCTCTCCCCGGATCTGCTCCGGAGAGAGGTAGGCGGCCGTGCCGATGGTCTCGCCGGTGGTCGTGAGGGTCTGGGCACTCGACAGGAGCTTGGCGATTCCGAAGTCCATGATCCGGACGGTGCCGTCGTCGAGGACCCGAATGTTGCCGGGCTTCACATCCCGGTGAATCACGCCCTGGCGATGGGCATACTCGAGCCCGCGGGCGACCTGGATGAGGTAGAGGATCTTGGTGCCGAAAGGGATGTCGTCGCCGCGTTTGATCTTGTGATCGAGGTCCTCGCCTGTAAGGTACTCCTGAACGAGATAGGGGACTCCCCCCTCGGTACCGAAGTCATAGACGATCGTGATGTTTCGATGATGGAGATTCCCGGCAATGCGGGCTTCGCGAACGAACCGCTCGCGAATGTCCTGGTCCTCGCTGGTGCAGGTCTTGATCGCGACGGTACGCTGAATGCCGGGATCGAAGCCCTTGTAGATGACCCCGAACCCGCCTTCGCCGATCTTCTCGGCCACTTGATACTTGCCAAAATGCTGCATATTCCCAGTCAGAAGCATAGCATCGACGCGAGACTCCCACTGGCCGGATTCGCTCGCCATTGCAGTCACTTGGGAGAGTACGAGCCCACTCGGGCAGTAGTTCGGTAACCTGTGCTGACCGTCGCGAAACACATGCCGAGAAGGAGGAGTCGTTGAAGGTCGAGGTTGCCGCTGGTGAATCTGGCAGATGGGCCGCCGATCTGGTGTGCTCCGCGACGGGTGCGGTGGGCGAGCTCGATCGGCCGCAATTTCTCTCGCCGGCAGGGAAGCCCTGGCTGGTGCGCTACGACCTGAGTCGGAAGAGAGGGCAGGCTCTCAAGGAGGCGTTGCCGCATCGGCCGTGGACCCTCTGGCGCTACCGTGAGTTGTTGCCCCTGAGCGACTTCGCTTCGCGGATCGATCTCGGCGAGGGGGGAACGCCCCTTGTGGACGGGGCGCGACTCGCCCCGCCCGGAGTGGACCTTCGGATCAAGCAAGAGGGGGGCAATCCGACGGGCTCCTTCAAGGATCGGGGGCTGTCCCTGGCGGTGAACCGAGCACGTGAGCTGGGTGCGCCGGGGGTACAGCTGGCCTCTGCCGGCAACGCGGCGATCGCCTTGTCGACGTACGCGGCGGCCGCGGGTCTTCCTGCGCGAGTTGCGCTTCCGGAGGACACACCCCGAGGGGTGTTCGAGCGGTGTCGTCTCATGGGCACCGAGGTGCTCAGCGGGCCCGGAACCCTGGTCGAAGCCGGTCAGAGGCTGGAGGAGCTGGGTGGGGATTTCTGGAGTCTTTCGACTCTCAAGGAGCCGTATCGGGTCGAGGGCAAGAAGACGATGGGTCTCGAGCTGGCCGAGCAGCTCGGATGGCGGCTGCCGGACTGGATCGTCTACCCGACCGGCGGGGGTACGGGGATCGTGGGCATGGACAAGGCCTTCGACGAGCTCGAGCGACTGGGACTGCTCACGGGTCGTCGCCCGCGCTTCGCCGTGGTCCAGATGAAGGGCTGTGCGCCGCTGGTTCGAGCGTTCGAGCAGCGACGCAAGGCCGCCGAGCCCTGGGAGTCCCCCGAAACCCGAGTGTGGGGACTCCGGGTCCCGAAGGCAATCGGTGACTTCTTGATCCTCCGGGCGCTGTACGAAACCGAGGGTGAGGCGATCGCTATCGAGGAGGAGGCGATCGAGGCGACGATCGAGCGAACGGCCCGCTGCGCCGGTCTGCTCTTCGGACCGGAGGGGGCGGCCTGCCTGGTGGCCGTCGACAGACTCTTCTCGCAGGGACGGATCCGACCTGGCCAGCGTGTGGTCTTGTTCCAGACCGGCCATCCCGGGAACTACTGATGAGGGGGAGGCTCGATGGTAATCCGTGAACGGACCCGGTCTCCGGCGGAGCAGGCTCTGCAGGATTTTCTCGACTCCACGGTCACCAAGGGGATCTTCTCCGCGGTCTCTGCAGGAGTGTCCCGCGATGGAGCCGAACTGTGGACCGCGTGCGCAGGGAGTCGCAACGGACAGATCGGGGGCCCGGCTCCCGGGATGGCCGATCGCTTCGATCTGGCATCGTTGACCAAGCCGTACTCGGCGAGTCTGGCGCTGCGTCTCGACGAAGACGAGGTGCTGAGCCTGGCGACCCCGATCGGCGACCTCTGGCCGGGTGTGGAAAGCCCCGCCGCCCGCCAGCCGGTCAGCAACCTGTTGCGACATCGTTCCCGTCTGCGCTCGTGGCTGCCGCTCTATCAACTCTGCGAGACTGCGCACGGCGTCCCGGCGACGATTCTCGAACGCCGATGGTGGGACGCGCGAGTCGGAACCTACTCCGATCTGGGGTACATTCTCTGGCGTTTTCTGGTCGAGCGTGCCCTCGAGCGACCGTACTCCGAGCTCCTGCGCGAGTCGGTCACCGAGCCGCTCGGTGTCGGCGTCGGGTTCCTTCCTCCGGGACGCAGAACCGTGACCTGTACCATCGACACGGCTAAAGAAGTCGAACTGGCGCGCGAGCTGGGGATCGAGACAGAGCTGCAACCGCAGCCTCCACGCGGCGCCGCACAGGACGGAAACACACGGTTTCTCGGCGGAATCTCCGGCCACGCCGGCCTCTTCGGCACGGTCGCCGACCTGCTCAAACTGGGTGAGGCCTGGACCACGCCGGATCTTCTCGTCGAGGAGAAGACCCTGCATCAGGCTCTGGAGGGTCCCAGTCGTTGGCGGCTTGGCTGGTCGCGGCGGCGGGTCAAGGGCGACGCCGGTCCGGCGCTCTCGGAGGCGTCCTTCGGGCACACCGGGTTCACCGGAGGAAGCCTCTGGATCGATCCGGGTGCTCCCGGTGCTTCCAGGGGTGCGGCTCTGGCCCTCCTCGGGCATCGCTGCTCGCCCTTCTCCTCGCTCGCTCCGATTCGCCGTCAGTTTCATCGACTGGCCGTCGATCTGCTCACGGAGAGGGCCTGACAGATTCTCCTGAGGGGCTACGGCTGGCGAGAGGGCTGTTACACTCCGCCGAAATCTCACGTAGAGCTGTCTCGCGAAGGGGCCGACTCTGGAAGGGGCCGTCGATCTCGGTGCGGGTGGACGGCTCGCTCAGTCAGATCACTCCGCCGTTGCGGAATCGAGGAGCGTAAAGGGAATGCTGGAACAGATGGGCGCAGCGATCGCCGACGTCATCAACCGTCTTCTGGGGCCGATCGCGAGCTTCCTGGAGGGCTACGTCTGGAATTGGCCTCCGTCGGCACCGCTGCTCGCGGTGGTGCTGCTGGGCACGGGTCTGTTCGTGACCTTTCGACTGATGCTCATCCAGGTCCGTGGCTTCAGGCACGCTGTCAACATCACACTGGGGCGCTACGACGATCCCGAGGATGCCGGAGACCTGGCTCATTTCCAGGCTCTGACCACGGCACTCTCGGCCACGGTCGGCATCGGCAACATCGCGGGTGTCGCCATCGCGATTCGCATGGGGGGCCCGGGGGCTCTGTTCTGGATGTGGGTGACGGCTTTCTTCGGCATGGCCCTGAAGTACACGGAGTGCACCCTTGCCTTGAAGTACCGAGTGGTTCACGAAGACGGCTCGGTCTCGGGTGGGCCGATGTACTACATCGAGAAAGGGCTCGGCTGGAAATGGCTGGCGGTTGCCTTCGCCGGTCTGGCGGTGATCTGCTCGTTCGGGACGGGCAACATGAACCAGGCCAACACCATGGCCGATGCCCTGCAGGCACAGTTCGGGGTCGCGCCGATCTGGACCGCGGTGGTCGCCGCGAGCCTGGTGGCTCTCGTGATCATCGGCGGGATTCGTCGCATCGGCCGGGTGACCTCGGTCCTGGCGCCTTCGATGGCGGCGCTCTATGTCGCCGGTGCCCTGGTGATCCTGATGGTGAACCTCCGCGAAGTCCCGGGGGCCTTCGTGCAGATCGTGACCGAGGCGTTTCGTCCGACTTCGATGGTCGGAGGGGCGGCTGGATCCTTTCTGATGACCCTGATGTGGGGTGTTCGTCGGGGTCTCTTCAGCAACGAGGCAGGGCAGGGAAGCGCACCGATCGCGCACGCCACCGCTCGGACGAAAGAGCCCGTGCGAGAGGGGCTGGTGGCTTCACTGGAGCCCTTCATCGACACGCTGGTGATCTGCACGATGACCGGACTGGTCATCGTGTCGACGGCCACCTACCGGGAGAAGGAAGCCCAGAGCTTCGCACTCGCTTCGCTGGAGGGAGTGGTCGGTCAAGTCGCCCCGAGCGATGCGGATCTCCAACGTCTGTGGGACCTGCGTGCTGCCTCGGGGGAGCAGACGATGGAAGTGGCCGCCGGGCGTCCGCTGGACGGGGCCTTCGTGATGCTGAACGGCGTAGTCGAGAACGCCCGGGTGGTCGACGGGAACGGAGACCCTTGGAGCGGCTCTCTTGCGGTCGATTCGAGTGGCTCCCTGCAGGCCGCCGGGGGTGCAGAGCTCCAGGTCGAGGGCGAGGCGTTTCTGACCGGGGCTCCGATGACCGCCAGCGCGTTTCGCAGGGGACTTCCGGGCAGCAAGGGAGATCTGATCGTGACCTTTTCGGTCCTCCTGTTCGCGATCTCCACGGCCATCTCCTGGTCGTACTACGGTGACCGGTCGACCGAGTATCTGTTCGGACCACGTGCGATTCCCATCTACCGGTGGATCTACGTCGGATTCTTCTTTCTCGGTTGCCTGCTCCCGTTGTCCACGGTCTGGACCTTTGGCGACGTGGCGCTCGGGCTGATGTCGTTTCCGAACCTCATCGCATTGATCTTTCTCTCCGGCGGAGTCGCCAAGATGACCCGAGAGTACTTTTCGCGCGAACAGAAGCGAACTCGCTGACATGCCTCCGACGGAGGCGGGCCAACGACGCAATCCGGGGCTGGGCCTGAGCCTCGCGCCTACGGCGGCGCTGTTCGTCTGGTGGCTGCTTCCTCGGGCGAGCTTCGACAACGCGGGAGTCCTGGTGGCAGGGCTCTCGGACGAGGGCCGCATCGTGGCAGCGGTCGGCGTCGCGATGGCAGTCCTCTGGTTGACGGAGGCGCTTCCCGTCGCGGCGACGGCTCTGTTCCCGATCGCGCTCCTTCCGCTCTTGACTCGGGGCGAGCTGGCGATTCGAGAGGTGGCTGCTCCCTACGCTCATGAGCTGATCTTCCTCTACATGGGCGGTTTCATGCTCGCACTGGCGATGCAGCGCTGGGGGCTGCACCGACGAATCTCCCTGCACATCATCCAGCTGCTGGGCGACCGGCCGGATCGGCTGGTCTTGGGATTCATGCTGTCGAGTGCGCTGCTCAGCATGTGGATCTCGAACACGGCGACGGTCGTGATGATGCTTCCGATCGCACTCAGCGTCGTCGAACTGGTCCGGCAGCGATTGGCCCAAGGGGAAGGAAACGGGGGGGCGGGGGAGGAGGAGACGGGGGACGGCGAGACCGAGGGCTCCGTGGACGACCGGAAGGAGCCCTTTCCCTTCGCGGTGGCCCTGCTGCTCGGCACTGCCTACGCAGCTTCGATCGGTGGCGTCGCCACGTTGATCGGCACGCCACCCAATCTCCTGCTGGCAGCGTTCGTCGAGGACAACTACGGCCAGGACCTGAGCTTCGGCTCCTGGCTCCCGCTGGGACTGACCATCACCGTGATCCTGCTTCCGATCTGCTGGTGGCTTCTGGTCAAGGTGCTTTACCGCACAGAGATCGAGAGGGTGCCGGGCGGGCGCGAGATGATCCGCACCGAGCTCGAGCGCCAGGGGCCGATGACCCGGGCCGAGGGCATCGTGCTCGCCGTCTTCTCGGTGACGGCTCTGCTCTGGGTCACGCGCGGCTGGCTGGTGAAGATCGAGTCGGCCGAGGGGGTCCGGCCGCTTGCCGGCCTCACCGACCCGGGAATCGCACTCATCGCTGCACTGATCCTGTTCGCCTGGCCACTCGACCTGCGCAAGCGGGTGTTCATCCTCGGTTGGCAGCAGGCGCGTCAACTGCCGTGGGGAATCCTGCTGCTCTTCGGAGGGGGACTGAGCCTCGCCGCAGCAGTGCGCCAAACCGGAGTCGATACCTACATCGGGCGGAGTATCGCCCGCCTCGAGGGCATACCCGTCTGGATGCTCGTGCTCGTGGTCACCACCATCGTGATCCTCCTGACCGAGATGACCAGTAACACGGCCACGACTGCGACCTTCCTTCCGATCATGGCGGCCACCGCCCAGGGGCTGGGCGTCGAGCCGATGAGGCTGCTGATACCGATGACCCTGGCGGCGAGCTGTGCCTTCATGATGCCGGTGGCGACGCCGCCCAACGCGATCGTCTTCGGCTCGGGAGAGATCACGATCCCCCAGATGTGTCGGGCCGGGATCTGGCTCAATCTGATCTCGGTGCTCGTGATCTTCGGGTTGACGAGTCTGTGGCTCTAGCGGGCCTGGCTTCCCTGGGGCGGAGCGAAGGAGTCGAGCTTTGCCCCGGGTCGCCTCGCATCGAGGTCAGCGCTCGCCGAGAATGCGGCTCGCATGCTGCTTCTTCGACCACTCCGCAGCGCCGCGCCGGATCGCGGCGACCACCTCGACGGGAGAGTCGGTAACGATGAATCGATCGACATCTTCTGGATCGATGGTCCCGGCTTTCACCAGCGTGTCGCGCTGGAAGTCGAGGAGGTCCTGCCAGTAGTCGGTTCCGACCAGCACCAGAGGGAAGTCGTGAATCTTGCCGGTCTGAATCAGTGTCGCGGTTTCGAAGACCTCGTCCAGGGTTCCGAAGCCCCCCGGTAGGATCACGAAGGCGTGCGAGTACTTCACCAGCATTACCTTGCGCACGAAGAAGTAGTGAAACTTCACGAAGAGATCGAGGTAGGGGTTGGGCTCTTCCTCGTGGGGAAGCTCGATCGCACAGCCGACCGAGAAGCCGCCGGCCTCCTTGGCGCCTCGATTCGCGGCCTCCATGATCCCCGGGCCCCCTCCGGTCATCACCGCGTAGCCGGAACCAGCGATGTGCGCAGCGACTTCGGCGGCCAACACGCTGTAGCGATGATCCTGGGCGAAGCGAGCAGAGCCGAAGACGGTGACGCAGGGCCCGACGAAGTGGAGTGCGCGGAATCCGCGAATGAACTCTGCGAAGATCCGCAGCGCTCGAGCCAACTCCGCGATCCGGCTTCCCGGCCCGCGCAGGAGAGGGAACTCGGTGGAGAGGGGAACTTCGGACCGATCCGGCGGGGACCCGCCGTGCGATACTGGCGTCGGCTCTGACATTTGTCTCGTCTCGAGGGGATCTGGGGATGGGCGGGCTGTGTGATTCGGTCCGAGGGCGACTTGGCCGAGCGCCCGTGGCTCTCCGCCAGGGCCGGTGAGGCAGGATCGGAGAGTCTAGCAGTCTGAGGAGAGCCGGCCGCGCGCAGAGACACAGAATGAAGCTCCGAGTCATCACCTACAACATTCATCGGGCAATCGGTGTGGACCGGCGGTTTCGTCCGGAACGGATCACGACCATTCTCGGGCACTACGAAGCGGATATCGTCCTCTTGCAAGAGGTAGACGAGGGCGCACCGCGCTCGAGGGAGCTCAACCTGGCCCGGGAGATCGCGGACGCGCTCGGTTTCGAGCACCACGCGCTGGGCCACAACGTCACCCTGCGCAAAGGCTGGTACGGCAATGCGACCTTGAGTCGCTTTCCGATCACTCGTGAGCGCAACATCGATCTCACCATCGGAAGCAAGAAGCGACGGGGCTGTCAACACACGACCTTGGAGCTCGCGGCGAATCGCCGTCTCGACGTGTTCAATCTCCATCTCGGGCTCTCCGCTCGAGAGCGCGAGAAGCAGATCGCCTTGCTGATGCGCTCGGCGGAGGTGCGTCAGCTCGATCGGCGCCAATCCGTCATCATCGGCGGCGACTTCAACGACTGGCGTTCCTTGATTCGGCCGATCATGGTCGAGGCCTTCGGTTTTCGGTCAGCGACCGATCTGCTTCGGGCGCCGGGGGCGATTCGAACCTACCCCTCATTTTCACCGAGCGGCGCGCTCGACCGGATCTTCTACCGCGGTGGAGTCAGCCTCGAGTCGGTGCGGCGCTGCCGGCTCGCGCTCTCGAAGGTGGCGAGCGATCACCTACCCGTGGTGGCCGACTTCCGCCTGGAGTGAAGCCTGTCGATCGAAGGACGGGGAGGGCGGCGTTCTTCCAGGGAGGATCTGCGTCGTGAACGCTACTCAAAAGGGTGGGACTGGAGCTTTCCTCCGCCGGTAACCTTCACGCAAATCCGAACAGATGACGCGCGAGGAGGGCGAGAGCAGGATGATGGATCTTTTGGCATGGATCGAGGGGACTGCCGTCGCGACCTGGGTTCGCGAGTCGGTATCCCTGTGGGCCTATCCAGGCATGCTCTCGTTTCACACGATCGGGCTCGGCTTCGTAGCGGGGATCAGCGCCGCCATCGACCTTCGAATCCTGGGAGTCGCCTCCAGCATTCCGTTGGCGCCGATGCAGAAGTTCCTGCCGGTGATGTGGATCGGGTTCTGGGTCAATGCGCTCTCCGGGATCGCACTGCTGATGGCCTATGCCACGCAGCTGCTCACCAACCCGATCTTCGTCACGAAGCTGGTGTTCATCGCTTTGGCCGTCACCAACGTGATCCTGATCAACAAGAGGGTGTTCGGTGCGAGTGCGAGCACCGACCCACTGCCGGAGCACTCGCGCCTTCTGGCGGCGTCCTCTCTCTTCTTCTGGGTGGGTGCGATCTTCCTGGGTCGGTTTACGGCCTACATCGAGCTGGTGGCCGCGCTGTTTCGCGGCGGGGAGGGATAGTCGATGCTCGAATCTCTGTCTGCGGCGATTCAGTCCCAGTGGATCATCGACATGGTCAACGAGCACAGTTTTCTCTGGCCGGTCTGCGAGTTCCTCCATTTCGTCGGCTTGACCGCGTTGGTCGGCACCGTTGGAATGTACGATCTCCGACTCCTCGGCGTGGCCAAGCAGGTACCGCTGGGGCCTCTGCAGCGGTTGATTCCGATCGGCATCGCGGGCTTTGCGGTCTGTCTGATGACGGGCTACGTGTTCGTGGTCGGGGACGCCTTCAAGGCGCCGCTGGTCAGTTTCCGAAACATCTCCTTCCAGCTCAAGATGCTCTTCATCCTGCTCGCGGGCGTGAACGTGTTGATCTTCTACACGACTGGACTGGGCAAGAAGTGCGAGGCGCTCGGCGCCGGAGACGATGCTCCTCGCGCGGCCAAGATCATCGCCGGGACCTCTCTCGCGCTCTGGATCGGGGTGATGTACTTCGGCCGGATGCTGCCCTGGCAGGACGCGTTCTACGTCATGTTCGGGGACTACTGACGACGGCCTGGGCCCGGACTTGCTCAGGACAGCGCCTGGCCCCGCAAGCGCTATGGGCCCCAGTAACCGATCAGTTTGTAGACCAGCTTCGCCACCGTGAAGTCGCTGGCAGGATGGGCCGGGTGGGGGGCCAGTTCGACGACGTCGGCCGCCACCACCCTCTTGCGTTCGAACAGGGTTCTCAGCATGGCCAGGGTGGGGTGCCAGCTGCCGCCCCCGGGCTCGGGAGTGCCGGTGGCGGGTAAGACCGAGGGGTCGAAGTAGTCGACGTCGAAGGTCAGGTAGATCTGTTCCGGCAGACGATCGAGGGCCCTCTCGAAGGCATGCGGGGTCAAGCTCTCCGGGGCGGCCCAAAGAATGGAGAGTCCCTTCTCCTCGGCGAGAGCCGCCTCGGGGGGGCTCAGGGAGCGGATTCCGACGGCGAGCGTGTCGAGCCCCAGATCGAGCACGCGGTGCATGGCGCAGGCGTGGTTGTTGGGCGACCCCTCGTAGGTCGCGCGCAGATCTGCGTGCGCGTCGAACTGGACGACACCCAGGCCGGGCCAGACCTGGGCCGCCTCGCGCACCAGGGCCGGCGTGACCCCGTGCTCGCCACCCAGGCCGATGACCCGTCGCCCGGAGTCCATGTGGGGGCGTGCCGCGGCTCCGATACGTCGCAGGCCCTCCACGAGGGCCTCCTCGCCCTCGAGGTGGCCCAGGGCGGCGTCATCGATCGCCGGGGGGGGCAGGGTATGGATTCCGGCCTTCCAGGGCTCACGACGAAGCTCCTCGTCCCAGAGCTCGACGTACTGGGAGGCCTGCAGGACCCCGGCGGGCCCCTGGGCCGTTCCACCGCCCCATGAGACGGTGCGCTCCCAGGGGAGAGGAAGGAGAGCGTAGAGGGCGCTCTCGAGCTCACTTGCACCCTCGTGGCGTCCCAGGAAGGGGGGCGGTACGTCCTCGATTCTCATCGCGCGGGCATGCTACCTCCCTTGCGGGTGACAGGTCGAGGTCGGCGTCTCCGTCAGAGGAGACAGGAGGAACGAGAGTGAAGCGACCGACCAGTGACAGGGAGGTGCGGCAGCGTCCGGCCCCACAGGCAGAGTCCGGGCTCATCCGAGACATTCCCCTCGAAGAGAGACCGAGGGAGCGGCTGCTCGATCACGGCGCAGGGACCCTCTCGGAGGCCGAGCTGCTCGCCGTTCTGTTGGGCACCGGACGGCGAGGAGGCTCGGCCCTGACGGTGGCAAGGGAGCTCTTGGAAGACGTGGGAGGGCTCCATCGAATGTCGGGCTGCGGGGTGCTCGAGCTGCGAGGCCACGGGCTCGGTCCGGCGAAGGCTGCTCGGATCCTGGCGGCCCTCGAGCTGGCGACTCGACTGGCGCGCCGGGAGGTCCTGCCGCGGCCCATGTTCGAGCGTCCCGGTGTCGCGGCGCGCTATCTCTCCCTGCGCTACGCGCGGCCCGACCAGGAGGTGATGGGCGCGCTCTTCCTCGACACCCGCCATCGTCTACTGCACGAGCGAGAGCTGTTTCGCGGCACCCTCGACCGAGCCGCCGTCGAGCCGCGCGCGATCCTTCGCCAGGGTCTCCTCGTCTCGGCTGCGGGGCTCCTGTTGTTTCACACCCATCCGAGCGGTGACCCCAGCCCGAGTGCCGAAGACCTGGCTTTCACGAGGCGAATCGACGAGGCGGCCACGATCATCGGGATTCGGCTGCTCGATCACCTGATCGTCGGCCGACCGGGCCGCTATACGTCGCTCCGAGAGCGCGGGGGCTGGTAGCGGAGGGTGATACCTTAGCTGCGTGAGTGGGCGCCTGTTTCACCTCGACTGCCCGAGTGGGCTCGCCGGCGACATGTTCCTCGGGGCCTGTGTCGACCTGGGAATGCCGCTCGACATCGTGCAGCATGCGGTCGAGCAACTGGACCTCGAGCGCTTCGGTGCGTCAGGGGTCACGGTCGAGGCCCGGCGCTCTCGGCGCGGCGGGATCTCGGGAGTTCGGTTCCGCGTCCTCCAGCACGGGGTGCCCCTCGAGGGTCCGGACCCCGAGGAGGGCGCAGAGCTGGGGCCTGGCCCGGCGCCGGTGCAGCCCGACGATCGGTCCGTCGGGGAAGACCGCGAGTCCCACTCCCATGAGCACGGCGGGTCCCATCGGACCTGGTCGGAGATTCGAGGGCTGCTCGACCAGAGCGCGCTGCCCGGCTCGGTCAAACGGCGAGCTCTCGGATGGTTTTCCCGACTGGCGGAGGTGGAAGGAGCGATTCACGGGATCGAGGCGGAGCGGGTCCACTTCCATGAGGTCGGAGCGGTCGACTCGATCGTCGACATTGTTGGTGCCGCGGCCGCGATCGAATGGCTGGCGCCGGATCGGATCACGTGCGGTACGGTCGTCGTGGGCAGCGGCACCATCGATTCCGCGCATGGAGTGCTCCCCGTACCAGCTCCCGCGACGGCGCAGCTGCTGGCGGGGTTTTCGATCGAATCGGGGCCGCGCGGGGAGTTGGTGACTCCCACCGGCGCGTTGCTGTTGGCGGAGCTCGTAGACCGGTACGAGTCGGCTCCTCGGATGATCCTCGAGGGGCAGGGTTATGGTCTCGGTCGGTGGGATCTGCCCGGGCGCCCCAACGCCTTCCGGCTGTTCCAGGGGAGCGGGGCCGGGGAGGAGGGTGGATGGGCGCCCGACCAGCCGGAGCGGGGACGGGTCAGCGTGATCGAGTGCCAGCTCGACGACCTTCCGGGAGAGGGCTTCGGGTATCTGCTCGAGCGACTGCTGGAATCGGGTGCGCTGGACGTGTACTACACCCCGGTCCAGATGAAGAAGATGCGTCCGGGGGTCCTCGTCAGCGTCTTGACCCGCCCGGACCAGCTCGAGTCCCTGGCCGCCCTGCTGCTGGCTGAAAGCGGGTCGCTGGGCTGCCGCTACAGTGAAATGAGCCGCATCGAGGCAACCCGGATGCAGGTGGAGGTGGAGACCCGTTGGGGAAGGGTGCGCTGCAAACGAGCCAGCCTCGATGGGCGAGTGCTCGCGATCTCCCCCGAGTTCGAGGACTGTCGGAGGCTGGCGAGAGTACACGACGTTCCCTGGCGAGAGGTCCATCGAGCCGCCGTCGTGGCGGCGGAGACTCTGGTGGGTGCGGGGCACGAGGAGTCAGACGAGTGACACCCGAAAACGAGCCGATCTTTCCCCAGGGAGGTCGACTGGAGGCCGGATTGGCCGCGGGCCACGAGTTGCGGTGGGCCGGTGTCGACCTCTCTCTGGTGGTGGAGGAGGCTCGGCGCAAGCTCGACCTGTCGCCAGTCGCTACCGTGGCGATGGGGCGCTGCGCGGTCGCGGCCGCGCTACTGCTGCGGATGTCGATCAAGCGACCGGAGCGCCTGGTCCTGGACGTGCGGGGAGACGGACCCCTCGGACGAGTCCTGATCGAAGTCGAGGAGGGGGGGGCGCTTCGCGGCTTGATCGGAAACCCTCGACTCGACACCGAATCGCTGGCACCGGGCTCGGAGCTGAGCCTTGCGCCAGCGATCGGTGAGGGGCTGTTTCGAGTGCGTCGTGTGGACCAGGACGGCCGCAGCTACGAGAGTCAGGTGGCTCTGACGACGAGCGAGATCGGCGGAGACCTGGCGCACTTTCTCGAACAGAGCGAACAGCGACAGTCGGCCGTGATGCTCGGTGTGCTGTTGCGCCCGGAAGGGGTCGCCGCGGCCGGCGGACTGATCGTCGAGGCGCTTCCCGAGGCTTCCCTGGAGACCATCTCGGCGGTCGAGCACAATGTTTCGCTGGTGGGCTCGGTCAGTCGCTTGTTGGAGGAGAGCGGACTGGAGGGAGCTCTGACGACCGTCCTGCAAGGCTTCGATCGGCGGCAGCTCGAGGAGCGTCGTCTGGAGTATCGCTGCGGATGTGGGCGGGAGAAGTTGCGCAGCAGCCTGGCGACCCTGAGCGGCGAGGATCTGGCCGAGGTCGTTGGGGAGGATGGCACGGTCGACGCCGAGTGTTCTTATTGCGGCACGGTCTATCGCTACCAGCTGTCGGAGATCGGCGATGGCACGGTATGGAACTGATGGTTGGACTGTCGGGAGCGGACATGAGTGAGAGCAGGAACCTGTCGGAGCCCGTCCCTTGCAGCGGCTGAAGGGGAATCTCGCTCGCTCGTGCCGGTGGCCGGATTGGGGATCGGTCCTTCTCGCCGGTGCGTCGCTCGCCCTCGGACTCGCCCTGGGTGTGCGAGCCCAGGAGGGCACGGGTTCAGGGCTCGGCGGCAAGGTCGTGATTGCGCATCGGGGCGCCAGTGGATACCTCCCGGAGCACACTCTTCCAGCCTACACGCTGGCATACGCGATGGGAGTCGACTTCATCGAGCCGGACCTCGTGATGACCCGTGATGAGGCGCTCATCGCTCTGCACGACATTCATCTCGAGGCGACGACCGACGTCGAGGAGATCTTTCCGGAGCGGGCTCGGTCGGACGGGAGTTGGTATGCGTCGGACTTCTCCCTGGACGAGATCCGCCAGCTCTCGGTCCACGAGCGAGCGGGGCAGGGCGGCGGCGCGGCCTTTCCCGAGCGCTTTCGGCTCGACTCCAAGGGATTCCGGGTTCCCACTCTTGCCGAGATCGTCGAACTGGTGCAGGAGCTCAATCGTCTGAGCGGGTGCCTGGTCGGGCTCTACATCGAGACCAAGGAGCCCGCGTTTCACGAGAGAGAAGGCCTGTCCATCCTGGAGACTCTCGTTGCGGAGCTCGACAGGTTCGGTTACCGCTCCGCGCAGGACCCCGTCATCATCCAGTCCTTCGAGCCGGAGAGCCTGAAGACCCTGCGGCGAGAGTTGGGAACACGGCTGCGGTTGGTTCAGCTCATCTCGGGCTCGGAGTCCTCTGACGTCTTGGTCTCCGACCCCGGACTCCGTGAGATCGCCAGCTACGCCGACGGGATCGGCCCCGCAAAGGAACGGGTGGCCAGCACTCGAGCCCTGGGCGCGAGATCCCTGGTCGCTCGGGCCCATGGCATGGGCCTGATGGTGCATCCCTACACCTTTCGAGCCGACGACCTGGGCGAGGGCTATCCCGACCTCGAGTCAGAGGTGGGTCGTTTCCTCTGGGAGGATGGGGTCGACGGCGTTTTCTCCGACCATCCGGACCGGGTGGCAGCGCTGGTGGCGCGCAGGGAAGGCCGCGCTCCGCGGGGGCTGCTGAGCTGCCGCGGAGGGTAGTACGCCGCCCCAGCGGTAGCGATCAGGTGGTCGCGGCCTTCTGCTCGGCCAGCAGCTCCTCGCAGTGACGAACCAGCTCTTTGGGTGCTTCGGTCTTTGCCAGGAATCGATCGGCGCCTGCCGCCAGGATCCGTCGCACGGTCTCCTGGGAGCTGTCGCCGCTGATGGCGAGGAGCCGAAGGTGGTGGGTCAAGCTCTCGCGCAGCCGTCTGCAGAACTCGAACCCGTCCATGTCGGGCATGTAGATGTCGAACACCACGAGTTGAGGCCGCTCGGCGCCGATGCGCATCAAGGCCTCCACCGGGTGATCGACCAGGATGGCCTCGACGTCGGGGAGGCCCTTGCGCAGGATGCCTCCGAACAGGTTGAGCACTTCTGGCTCGTCGTCGAGAACGACGACTTTGCGATTGAGCTCGGCGAAGGCGGGCGGGCTCGGAAGTCCGTGTCGTCGAAGGAACTCGAGAACCGCCACATGGGTGATCCGGCGATGGCCCCCAAGGGTCTTGAAGGCCTCGAGCTTCCCGGCCTCGATCCAATCGATGACCGTCGTCGGCACGACGCCGAAGAGCTTGGCAAGCTGATTAGTGGTGTACAGGCGATCGCTCATTTGATTTCTTCCGGTTGCGCGAGTTCCGTATTGCGCAGAGTAATACTAGATATTGGGGTTTGTATCTGTCAAGTGGCAGATGTGTCAAGGCTTTTCGAAAAATCAAAAATGGCTCTTTGAACATTACTCTCGAAAGCGCGCGATCCAGGGAAACCAGCGAAAAAAGTCCCGCTCCCCTGTGCGGAACGGGACTCTCGATTCGACACACCCGTGCAACGCGTGGGACTCAGTCGCGGCGGGGTCCACGACCGCCGCCGTCACGGCCACCCCGTCCGCCGCGGCCGCCGCCACCACCGCCGCCACCGCGACCTCCCCGACCCCTGGGACGGCCACCGCGGTCTTCGCCCCGGTCGCCCCCACGATCCTGGCCGCCACCGGCCGGAGCCGGCGCTCCCATTCCCTCGTACTGGGACGGATCGTAATCCGGTGCCTCGACGATCACGGCCTTGCGCGACAGCCGAACGCGGCCGGTGGGATCGATCTCGATCACCTTCACGGTGAGCTCGTCACCCTCGGAGACCACGTCGGTCATCTCGCCGACCCGGTAGGGCGCCATTTCGCTGATGTGCACCATGCCGTCGGTACCCGGCATGATCTCGACGAAGCAGCCGTAGGGCTCGATTCGGCGGACCTTGCCGCTGTAGACCTTGCCCACTTCCGGCACTGCAGTGAGCTGCTCGATCATGGCGATCGCCCGCTCGGCGGTCGGCTCGTCCGGCGCAGCAATGATCACCTTGCCGTCGTCTTCGATCTCGACCGTGCATCCGGTCTCCTCCTGGATCGATCGAATGGTCTTGCCGCCGGGTCCGATCACGTCGCGGATCTTGTCGCGATTGATCATGATGGTGTGCAGGCGAGGAGCGAACTCGGAGATGTCGGTGCGCGGCTCGGCGATGATTCGCTCCATGTGCTCGAGGATGTGCAGCCTCCCGTCTCTCGCCTGAGCGAGAGCGGTTCCCATGATCTCGCGGGTGACGCCGGCGATCTTGATGTCCATCTGGAGGGCGGTGATGCCTCTTCGAGTACCGGTGACCTTGAAGTCCATGTCGCCGTAGTGATCCTCCTGGCCTGCGATGTCCGTGAGAACGGCAAAGCGATCCGACTTGGAGTCCTTGACCAGGCCCATGGCCACCCCGGCAACCGGGGCGAGCAGGGGAACTCCGGCATCGAACATCGCGAGCGAGCCTGCACAGACCGTCGCCATCGACGACGAGCCGTTCGACTCGAGAATGTTGGATACGACTCTCACGACGTAGGGAAAGTCTTCCTCGTGCGGGAGTAGTGGCACCAGTGCGCGGCGGGCCAGGACGCCATGTCCGATCTCCCGCCGGCTCTGGCCGCGCAGCGGTCGCACTTCGCCTACCGAGTACGGGGGGAAGTTGTAGTGCAGCATGAACTTCTGCTTGGTCTCGCCCTCGTACTCCTCGATGATCTGCGCGTCGCGCTTGGTGCCCAATGTGACCTGGCCGAGCGCCTGGGTCTCGCCGCGCTGGAAGAGAGCGGAGCCATGCACACGCGGAAGGAGGCCGATCTCGATGTCCAGATCCCGGACTTCGTCGGTGGCCCGATCGTCGAATCGGCGACCCGTCTCGAGGATGGACTCGCGGAGTGCTTCCTCTTCGAGCACGTGCACGATCTTGCCCATCGATTCGCGCTTCTCCTCGTGGTCCTCGGGAATGGACGCGACATAGGGATCGACGACGGCCTTGACTGCAGCCTTGCGCTCGAACTTGCCCTTGGTGTGGAGTGCCCGTTTGAGGTCGTTGTAGAGATCGTTGCGCACTTCTGCGACCAGCTCGGCCGGGATACCGGGAGGCGTGTCCCAGTCGGGCTTGTCGAGGCCGAGGTCACGGAACAGCTCGTGCTGCGCGAGGATGATCTTCTGCAGTTCTCGATGCCCTTCGAAGATGCAGTCGAGCACGACGTCTTCGGGCAACTGATTGGCGCCGGCTTCCACCATGGTGACGGCTTCTTCGGTGCCGACCACCACCAGGTCCAGCTCGGAAACATCACGCTCGGCGTTGGTCGGATTGAAGATGAGATCATCGTCGATCAGGCCGACCCGCACGGCGCCTACGGGATGGTAGAAGGGGATCTTGGAGAGGACGAGAGCAGCGGAGGCTCCGTTGATCGACAGAATGTCGGGATCGTTCTCCTGGTCGGCGGAGAGCACGGAGGTGATGATCTGGGTCTCGTGCTCGTAGCCTTCGGGAAAGAGGGGACGGAGCGGACGATCGGTCAGCCGGCAGGTGATGATCTCCTTCTCGGTAGGACGACCTTCGCGCTTGAAGAAGCCGCCTGGAATCCGTCCGGCCGCGGAGGTGAACTCCTTGTACTCGACGGTGAGCGGAAGGAATCCGCGAGGGGTCGCGTTTTCAGCCATCCCCGCGGTGGTGAGCACGATGGTGTCGCCGTAGCGCACCGTAACGGAGCCCTGGGCCTGTTTGGCCAGCCGACCGGACTCGATCGTCATGATGCCGTTGCCGATCGGAATTTCTCTTCGTTTCGTCATTTTTCTCTTTGCCTTTTGTCTGTTGGCCATCTGGCCGCGCAGCCGGGATCGTCTCGTTGTGTCGAGGTTCGACTCGTCATGCCTCCTGATCGGCACTGAGGGGACCTCGGCCCGGCAGGCTCGGACCCGAGCTTTCTTGCTGGAAGCGCTGCATCCACGCTAGCGAGGGTCGCGCTTCGGGTCCTGATTGCTGTGTGCCCGCCCCGAGCCCACAGGCCTTGGTGGCGGGGGAGAGAGGCGAACCTGCTCTCGCAGGCTCCTACTTGCGTAGGCCCAGTCTCTCGATCGTGGTCTTGTACCGGTCGAAGCTCTCGCGCTTCAGATAGTCGAGCAGTCGACGGCGACGCCCGACCAGCTTGAGAAGTCCTCGCCGGCCGTGGTGGTCCTTGCTGTGGACCTTGAAGTGTTCCGTGAGCTCATTGATGCGCTCGGTGAGAAGGGCGACCTGGACCTCGGGGGACCCGGTGTCACCTTCCTTGACGGCGTACTCCTTGATGAGCTCCTGCTTTCTTTCCTTGTTCTGAGCCACTGCCTACTACTCCTTTGACCCATGGCTGTGATGGCGTTCGCCCACAGCCTTCGGGCGCACCCTTTCCCTCGGGTGCCGCGCACCTTCGCGCGTGGTTGGTTCAAATCCTTCTAGCGTCTAACTCTTCTCGGCGGCGGATGTTAGCACAGGCGGAGTCCCGGATTCGAGTCTCCGCTCAGCTCTTGAAGACGATCCGGGGCTGCACGACTCCGGTGCCGGCTTCGCCGAGGCGCTCGATCACCGTGCCCACGGCGATGAACTCGCTGCGGCCGTTGATCACCTTGACCCAGTCGCCTTCTTCCCCGGGGAACTCCGGTACCAGCATCGTCTGGCCGTGCTGGATTCGGCGCTCCTGCTTGAGGTCGGCCTCGACCTGGGGAAAAGGAAGCGGAATGTCGTCGAAGCTCACCCAGGCCTCGCCCAGGCGCTCCGGATGGCCTTCGCACCGTTCCAACTCTTCCAGAGGGGCCGCGGAAGCCAGCTCGAAATTTCCGATGGTGTGCCGTCTCAGTGCAGAGAGATGTCCCCCGCAGCCCAGCTCACGGCCCAGGTGCTCCGCGAGGGCCCGGGCGTAGGTGCCCGACGAGCAAGCCAGACGAAAAGCGATTTTCTTGACGGGGTAGGAGCTCTCCCCCTCCACGACGCCGTCTTCCATCTCGCCCAGGGGGGAGAACTCGAACACCCGGACCTCTTTGGGCTCCTGGGGGGTCTCCTCGCCACGCCGTGCCAGTTCGTAGTATTTCTCCCCCTTGATCTTCTTGGCGCAGTATGCCGGCGGGGTCTGCTGGTAGGGCCCTTGAAACGAGGCCATGATCTCCCGGATCCGCTCGAGGGTCGCTGCCCCCGGATCGGAGGTGGCGGTGACCTCGCCGGCGGCGTCATAGGTGTCGGTTTCGACGCCGAGGGTAATGGTTCCTTCGTAGACTTTCGGAGCACGAATGAGGAAGCGGGTCAGACGCGTTCCCCTGCCCACGGTGAGCAGGAGAAGTCCGGTCGCCTCGGGATCCAGGGTTCCACAGTGCCCGATCTTCTTCTGGCCCAGGGCGCGGCGCGCCATGCGCACGAGGTCGTGGGAGGTATAGCCGCGCCCCTTGTCGATCAGGAGCAGGCCGTCGAGACCGGAGCCGGTCTTGGAGTGCTTAGACACCGTCGTTCTCCTCGTGATCCGAAGCGTCGCCCGGCCCTCCGGATCGGTCCGTTGTCTCGAGCAAGGCCCCGAGCTCTGAAGCCACCGTGTCCCGAGCCGATGCGATGTCAGCTTCGATGACACACCCGGCGGCGTTGCGATGGCCGCCACCGTCATGGCTCTTGGCCACACTCTCGACGCTGACGTCACCACGCGAACGAAGGGAGGCCTTCACCTTCTTGTCACCGTCGATGACCCGGAGCAACGCGACCACGTCCACCCCTTCGATCGCACGGATGTAGTCGATCAGCCCCTCCGAGTCTTCGCGGGAGGCTCCGGCGCGCTGGTACATCTCGGGAGTCAACAGTGCGGTGGCGACTCGGCCGTCGTGAGTGACCTCGAGCGTGGTCAGCATCTCGCCCAGAAGACGCACCATACCCAGAGGCTGACTCTCGTAGAGCCACTGGGAAACGCGCTCCGGCGAGGCGCCCCGCTCGACCAGTTGGGCAGCCCCCCGGAAAGCCATGGGTGTGGCGTTGGAGAAGCGGAAGTTCCCCGTGTCGGTGACGATCGCGAGATAGAGAGCGGTCGCCGTATCCGGGTCGATGGTCACCTTGAGTGCATCAGCGAGACGGCGCACCATCTCGCCCACGGCGGGGGCGGCGGTGTCGACCCAGTTGACGACGCCGTAGAGGTCGTTCCCCAGATGGTGGTCGATATTGATGAGATCGAGGCCTTCGAACCGGTTCTCGAGCCCGGTGCGATCGATCCCCGGGCACTCCAACAGCACGAACCTGTCGTAGTCCTCTGGAAAGCCCGCCGGCGGATCTTCGCCCACGTGCACTCGCTCGATTCCGGGAAGATGCCGATAGAGCGAGGGGGAGGGGTCGTGATTCCAGATGGTCACGCTCTTGCCGAGTTGTCGAAGGATCCGTGCGAGACCGATCTCCGTGCCGATGGCATCGCCGTCCGGGTTCGCGTGGCTGGTGAGAAGGAAGCGACTTCCGCTACGCAGGAGACGCAGGAGCTCCTCGGGAATGGGGGAGTGGGTCACTCGAGCTCCTCCAGGAGATCGCTGATGTGCTGAGAATGCTCCGCGCTGCGGTCGAGTCGGAAGTCGAGCTCGGGTGTGCCCCGCAGCCGCAGCCTGGAGCCCAGTTGGCGTCGCAGATAGCCGCTCGCACTCTCGAGCCCCCTCATGGCACGCTCACGATCTTCGTCCTCGCCCAGTAC
The DNA here is from genome assembly GCA_963851415.1 of uncultured Acidobacteriota bacterium. Taxonomy (GTDB): domain Bacteria; phylum Acidobacteriota; class Thermoanaerobaculia; order Multivoradales; family Multivoraceae; genus CAWKPF01. Next base: position 1,971,150 of record CAWKPF010000003.1, on the reverse strand, counting down.
GGAGATCCAGACCACGGCGTGCATCAGATCTCGACTGAGGTCCACACGGGCTACGGTGGCCAGCTTGACCCGGGGGTCCTTGACTTCGAAGAGGAGGAGATTGGCCAGTTCCTGGCGGACCTGGTCGGCGACTCGTTCGCTGCGCTGCGTCACTTACTGCACTCCTTCGATCAATTCCTGGTTCCACTGCGTCAGAATGCTGTCGGGACTTTCCTCGATCGTCCTCCTGACCTGGTCGAGTAGCCTTTCGATCTCTCCGCCCCGGCGGCCGACGATGGCGATCGAGATCTCTGCGCGCTGATGGAGGTCGTGAAGGTCGGTTTCGGCGATCGAGATTCGATGACGCTGGTGAAGCTTGTCGATCAGACTCTTCACGACCCGGCGCTTCTCTTTCAGGCTACGGGCCCCGGGGAGATGCAGCTCGAAGATCGAGACACCGACGATCACGGAGCGATCCTGTACCGTTGACGGCTCTTCGAGGGCGGGATGGCGGTCAGAGGGTGGCCGCGACCGCTTCCTCGGTGTAGGCCTCGATCATGTCGCCCGGCTTCAGGTCCTGGTAGCCCTCGATTCCGATGCCGCAATCGAAGCCACTGCGCACCTCCGCGGCGTCGTCTTTGAAGCGTCGTAACGACCCGACTCGCCCTTCGTGCACGACGACGTTGTCGCGCAGGAGGCGGATCTTGGAGTTGCGCAGAATGACACCTTCGACCACGTGACAGCCGGCGATGGTACCGATCTTGGGCACCGAGAAGATCTCTCGCACCTCGGCGCGTCCCTGTTCCACCTCCTTGTAGGTGGGGTCGAGCAGGCCAGCCATTGCCTTCTTCAGCTCGTCGACCAGCTCGTAGATGACTGTGTGGGTCCGAATGTCGATCTCTTCCTTGTCCGCAAGCTCCGTCGCCTTGCGCTCGGGACGAACACTGAAGCCATAGATGATGGCTCCCGAGGCACTGGCCAGGAGTACGTCGTTGGTGGTGATCGCGCCCACTCCGGAGTGGATCACCTTGACCTTGACCCGGTCCGTGCTGAGCTTCTGGAGAGTGTCCCTGAGGACCTCGACGGAGCCTTGTACGTCCGCCTTGATGACGATCGGCAGCTCCTTGACGTGGCCCTGCTCGAGGCTCTCGAAGAGACTCTCGAGAGACAGTCTCCCGGCCGTGGGAGCCAGCTCTCGCGCCCGCTGCTCTTCCTGTCGATGCCCGGCAATCTGACGGGCCTTGGACTCCTCTTCCACGACCTGAAAGCTGTCGCCGGCATTGGGGATGTCCTGGAACCCGGACACCTCGACCGGGGTTGCCGGACCACAGGAGTCGATGCGCTCGCCCTTGTCGTCGACCATGAGTCGGACCTTGCCGTGGGTGGCGCCGGAGACGAAGACGTCTCCCACTGAAAGCGTTCCGTTCTGTACCAGGACGGTTGCCACGGTGCCACGCCCGGCCTCTTTGCGCGCCTCGAGCACGATGCCCTGGGCCGGAAGCTTGGAGTCCGCCTTGAGCTCGAGGAGCTCTGCTTGGAGGAGGATCAGCTCGAGCAGCTCGTCGATCCCCAGCCCCTCGAGCGCACTGACCTCGGCACAGACCACATCACCCCCCCAGTCTTCGACCAGCAGATCGTTGTCCGCGAGGTCCTTCTTGACGCGATCCGGGTTGGCGTTGGCTCGGTCGATCTTGTTGATCGCCACGATGATCGGCACGTCAGCCGCCTTGGCGTGGTTGATCGCCTCGCGGGTCTGCGGCATCACGCCGTCATCCGCCGCCACGACCAGAACCACGACATCGGTGGCACTCGCCCCTCGGGCACGCAGCTGGGTGAACGCTTCATGGCCAGGGGTGTCGAGGAAGACGATCTTCTTGCCGTTGGCCTCGACGGCATAGGCCCCGATGTGCTGCGTGATTCCGCCCGACTCTCCGGCCGTGATCTTCGAGGACCGGATGGTGTCCAGGAGCGTCGTCTTGCCGTGATCGACATGTCCCATGATGGTCACGACAGGCGGGCGCTCCTCGGTGCCCTCACTGGCAGGGGGACGCTGGAGCTGCACTTCCTCTTCGAAGGTCACGATCATCGCTTCGAAGCCGAGCTCTTCGGCCATTTCGACTGCGAGCTCCGGATCGACGACGTGATTGACCGTGGCCATGATCCCACGCTTGATCAGGGCACGGATGAGGTCCTTGGTCTTGATGCCCAGCTTCTCCGCGAGGTCGCGCACACGCAATCCCTCGGAGATGGTGATCGGGCCTTCGGACAGTTCGCGGCTCGACAGCAGCGTTCCCTGTTCGTCTGCAGCGTCCGCTTCCCGGCGACGCTCCGCGCGGCGGTTGCGCCGGCCGGAAGGCGTCGTGGCATGGTGTGCGGCCGCCGCCGCGGCCTCGGCTGCGGCGGTCTCTTCGGCCGCGTCGAGCTCGCTGACGTCGCCCCTGAACTGGGAGAGGTCCTCACGTGCCTCGATCTCTGCCACACGCTCTGCGCGACTGGCTTTCTTGGCACGAGCCGGCTGTCTCTCCGCTGCCGCGGGCCTTCTGGGCGTAGCAGGTCGGGCTGCCGGTCCTGCCGGCCCTGCCGGCCGGGCCGCAGGCCGGGTCTGTGGAGCCGGGGCAGCTGCTGCCACCTGCTGCTCGGGAGAAGCGGTCGGGGTCTCCGTGTGAGCCGGCCGCTTGGGCTCGGTAGAGGGGAGGGTACGGATCTGCTCGCCCTTGTTGACGACCGAACGGCGCCGCGTCGGACGGAGTTGGCCGGTCGGTGGTGGCTGTCGTCGAGCCGGAGGCCGACGCTGCGGAGCTGGCTGCTGAGGGGCGGACTCCCCGTCGCGCACGATGACCTCGCGCTGTGGCTGGGGGAGCTTCTTGCCCTGCAGGATCGCCTGGATCAGTTCGGTATCGACGAGGCCGTCTTCGCCCTCGACACGAACACCGATTGCCTTCAGCTTGAACAGAAGGTCCTGTTCCGGGACGCCTATGCGCTGTGCGATATCACGCACGCGAATCTTACCCATCGTGCTCTTCAGCCCTCCGGTCGTACTGGCTCTGGATTCTCAACTCTACTGGTTTCATCTTTGGGGTGCAGGACCGTCCCTCTGGGAGTGCGGTCACTCCTCGGAAGTCTCGGTCGAGGAAGACTCTTCGTCCGCGTCCTTTGCCTCGTCGACGGTCTCGGATTCGGCGAAGGCGCGCGACAGGGCGGCCATGAAGTCGTGGTCGTCCATGGTTCCCGTCGATTCGCCTCCCTCCGCTCCCTCGAGGCCCTGTCCGAGTCCGGCAGCGCCGGACGCTGTCGATGCCCCTGCCTCGTCTTTCTTTGCGGCGGCCCATTCGAGCAGCGCCACTGCCGACTTCGGCCCGACACCCTCGACGGCTTCCAGCTCCTCGGTGCTGGCGTCCACCAGGCGGTCGAGATCGGCGAAGCCGGCTTCGGCCAACTTCTCTGCAGTGGTGGGGCCCACGCCGGGGGCCTCGGTGAGATCGAGGGGCGCCGCCGTGGCCTCGCCGAAGTCGACCTGCAACATCTTCGCGAGAGCGTCGGCGACCTCGTCTTTGACGTCCGTCTCGCTCTTGATGTCGATCTCGGAAGCGATCAACTCCGAAGCGAGACGGACGTTCTGGCCTCGCTTGCCGATGGCGAGCGAGAGCTGCTCGTCTTCCACGATCACGTCCAGATGTGGAATCTCTCCGTGATGGGTGACCGAAACGCGAGTGATCTTCGCCGGCGCCAGTGCGCTCTGGGCGAAGGTGACGAGGTCGTCGCTGTACTCGATGATGTCGATCTTCTCGCCGCGCAGCTCGCGGATGATCGACTGCACACGAGAGCCCTTCATTCCGACGCACGCGCCCACCGGATCGACGTCCCGCTCGCGCGAGAGGACAGCAACCTTGGCGCGCTCGCCCGGGGCGCGCACCGCCTGCTTGATGATCACCGTTCCGTCGTAGATCTCTGGCACTTCCATCTCGAAGAGCTTTACCAGGAGACGGGGGTCGGTGCGCGAGAGAATGATCTGCGGGCCCTTGGGCTGCTTGTGCACGTCGACGATGACGGCGCGAATGCGCTCACCCTGACTGTAGCGCTCGTGGCGGGACTGCTCGCGGCGGGGGACCACCGCCTCGGCAGGACCGAGGTCGACGACGATGTCGCCTCTCTCGAAGCGCCGCACGGTGCCGTTGACCACGTCGCCGACTCGCGGCGAAGAACTCGTTGTAGACCTTCTCGCGCTCGGCCTCGCGAATGCGCTGATAGAGCACCTGCTTGGCCGACTGAGCGGCGATGCGCCCGAGTCCCTCGGTGGAGATCGGTAGGTGCACTTCGTCGCCGACGGCCGCGTCGCTCTTGTGCTCCTGCGCCTCTTCGACGGTCCATTCGGCGAGAGGGTCTTCCACCTCCTCGACGACGTTCTTGACGATGACGGCGGTGAACTTTCCGGTTTCACGGTCCATGAAAGCCCGCACCGGCTCCTTGATGCGATGCTGCTTCTTCGCTGCCGAAGCGACAGCGTCTTCGAGAGCCACGATCCAGTGATCGAGATCGATGTCCTTCTCGTGCTGGACCTGCTTGAGCACTTCAGTGATGTTCACTGTGGGAGTCTGTGTCTGCGCCATGGCCAAGATTCCTGTATCGACGGTCTTTCCGGGTAAAAAGGAAATGGAAGGGCTAGCGCAGCTCTTCCTGTTTCTCGAAGTTCGGGACGAGACGAGCCATCTGGATTCGATCGAGTGGAATGTCGAGCGTCTCCGAGGTCGCTTCCTCGACGATCGCAGCCCTCGCTCCCTGGTCATCGAAGTGCTCGAGCGTGCCCTGGATCGTCCGACGAGCGCCATCCTCGCCGACGAAGCGTACCTTGACCCCTCGGCCGACGAAGCGTCGGTAGTCTTCCGGACGGTAGAGCTCCCGATCGATACCGGGTGAGCTGACCTCGAGGACGTAGCGTCCACTGCCGAAGTCCTCGGTGTCGAGAAGAGCGGAAGCCTCCCGCGAGACGCGACTGCAGTGGTCCAGGTCGACTCCGCCGGGTCGATCCAGGATCAACTGGAGCGTCGAGCCCTTGAACTGGGCGTGCAACAGCTCGCAGTCGTGACTCGCCGCGATCTCGGCGAGCTCCGTGAACAGTCTGGGATCGATTCCGGGGGCTTTCATGACATCTCGAAGGACGGGTTCGTGGTTCGCTTTTCGAATCGTGTGAGGCGCGATCGCCAATTGACTCCGCCGGACACAAGGCTTACCGCTTCCCCTGGGCCGACCGGGGCTGGCGACTCTGAGGCCGTCTGTTCCGGGGGTCGCAGCCACCTCGCCACCCGGGGGGCCGGCCAGGCGCCTGCCCGAGGGATCGAGGTCGGAGACCGCGAAGGCGAAATGCCCGAAGGCAACAAAAAAAGTGGGCCAGAACCCACTCAGCAGGTTGTCCACTAACGGTAGACGAAGACAGTATAGCGGCCCGCGAGAGGCGGGGCAAGAACCCCGAGACAATGGGTTTCGTACGGAATGTCGCAGTCTCCGCCAGGGTTATCTAGAAAACGGTTTGCTACCCAAACCCGTCGAAGTCTCCTCGAAAGCCGATGATCTTCGATAGTCTCAACCCAGAATCGACTGGGGTCTCCCTCCGGGGCCCAGAAAAGGAGCTTCCAGGTGGAAAAGAGTAGCTATGGGCCAGCGATGCTCTTTGCTGTTGCCGGCGTCGTCTTTGGATTGGTTGTCGCAGGCAGCCTCGATCTCACGCCGCGGTCCTTTGCCGCAACGGACGACCACCCACCGCAGTCGGTGGCTCCCGCGTCCACGGCCGTGGGGATGCCCGACTTTGCCGACCTGGCAGAGGCGGTGCTTCCTGCGGTCGTGTTCGTTCAGTCGACCACCATCGAGAATGCCGACGCCCGGGGTGGGAGCCCATTGGACTTCTTCTTCCGGGATCGGGGGGGCGGCGGTGAACAGCCCCGTGAGTTCCGTCAGGACGGGGCGGGCAGCGGCTTCCTGGTGAGCTCGGATGGCTGGATCGTGACCAACAATCACGTCATCGAAGGAGCGACCTCGGTGACGGTGCTGCTCGATGATCACGAGTACGAGGCGAAGGTCCAGGGTGCGGATCCCGCGACCGACATCGCCGTGCTCCGGATCGAGCGCGACGAGCCGTTCGCATATCTCGCCCTCGGGTCCAGCGAAGAGCTACGCGTGGGTGAATGGGTGATGGCGGTCGGGAACCCCCTGTCTCTGGCTTCGTCCGTCACGGTGGGCATCGTGAGCGCGAAGGGTCGTGTCCTCCCGGGTCTCACCGGTGACACGTCGTTCGACAACTTCATTCAGACCGACGCCGCCATCAACCGCGGCAACTCGGGCGGCCCCCTGGTCAATCTGCGTGGCGAAGTCATCGGGATCTCCACCGCGATGAACTTCGGCGCCGAGAACATCGGATTCGCCGTTCCGGTCGACACGCTGAAGAATGTGCTGCCGCAGCTGCGGTCCGAAGGACGAGTGCGGCGAGGCTACCTCGGCGTGAACATCCAGAACATCGCGGACGACGACCAGGAGGCCTGGGGTCTCGACAGTACGGACGGAGCCCTGGTCACGGACGTTCGGCAGGATACCCCGGCCGAGAAGGCGGGGCTGCGTCACGGAGACGTGATCCTCGAGGTGGATGGCCGCCCGGTCGAGGACACTCGGGGCCTGATCGACTACATCTCGGCCAAGCCGCCGGGCGAAACGGTGGTGTTGGGTCTCCTTCGCGACGGCAAGCGGATCGACAAGGACGTGAAGCTCGAGGAGCGCGACACGGACACCCAGGTCGCCGAGATCCTCGACCAGGAGGGTGAGAGCGAGCTCGAGTGGCTGGGAGTCCAGTACGACGAGCTCGAGGAGGGCACCCGGCGCCAGCTCGGAATCCCCTCCTCGGTCCGCGGCGTGGTGGTGACGGATGTGGCTCCCAGCAGTCCCCTGTTCGAAGAGGGCGTGGGGCCCGGCACCGTGATCTCGGAGGTGAACGGCGTCGAGGTCGCGGACATCGCAGAGTTCGAGGATGCGGTGGCCTCGGTCGAGTCGGGCGGCTTCCTGCGGCTGTACGTGCAGCAGTTCGGTCGGGGCGGGCGCCAGGCGTTCTTCGCGATCGTTCGCAAGCCCTGAGGTCGGTTCGAAAGTCAGGGGGCCCCGGCCCAGGCGCCGAGGGTCCCCGTTCTCGTCCGGTGGCGGTTCGAGCTCAGAGGGGTTCGGCCCGCGCCCGGGGGGTGACCGGGTGCTGCCTGCATGCCTGCGTAGCCCACGGTAAAGGGACGCAGGGTCTCGACTGTCCTCTCCGGGGTACACTGTCGACATGAGCGATGCACCTGCCACGCGTGTTCTCGTCGTCGATGACGAGGCTTCGATTCGCGAGAGTCTGCGGATGGTTCTGGAGTTCGAGGGCTACCTCGTCGAGGAGGCGGCGACGGGTCCGGACGCCCTGGTTCGGATCTCGCAGCGTCTCCCCGAGGCGGTGCTCCTCGACGTGAAGATGCCCGAGATGGATGGTCTCGAGGTGCTTCGAGGGCTGGGGGAGCGGGGCTACGAGATGCCGGTGGTGATGATCAGTGGGCATGGGGATATCCAGACCGCTCTGGAAGCGACTCGTCTGGGTGCTTTCGACTTCCTCGAGAAGCCTCTGCAGAGAGAGCGCGTACTCCTGGCATTGCGCAATGCCGTGCAGGCCTATCGGCTGGCCACCGAGAATGCGCAGCTTCGCCCCGAACCGACTCGGCTGGTCGGCGAGAGCAGCGCGATGCGACAGTTGCGCGAGACGATCGGCAAGGCCGGTCCCACCCCGGCGACGGTGCTCGTCACCGGAGAGAGCGGAACCGGCAAAGAGCTGGTCGCGCGAGAGATCCACGAGCAGAGTCCACGCTCGGAGCGCGCCCTGGTGCAGGTGAACTGTGCCGCCATTCCAGACGAGCTCATCGAGTCGGAGCTCTTCGGGCACGAGAAGGGGAGTTTCACCGGGGCGGTACGCCGGCAGGTGGGAAAGTTCGTCGCGGCGGACGGGGGCACCATCTTCCTCGACGAGATCGGCGACATGTCTCCCCGCACGCAGGCCAAGGTGCTGCGGGTCCTCGAGAATGGTGAGGTGGAGCCAGTCGGCTCTACGAGCGCCGTCCAGGTCGACGTGCGCGTGGTCGCCGCAACGCACAGGGATCTGGAGGAGGAAATCAAGGCGGACCGATTCCGTGAGGACCTGTTCTACCGACTCAACGTGATTCCGATTCACACCCCGCCGCTGCGGGATCGGCTCGACGACATTCCTCTACTGGTAGATCACTTCGTGGATCGCTTCTCGGCGATGGACAACTACCACCGAAAGACCTTCTCCGAGGATGCGATCGAGCACCTGCAGAAGCTGCCCTGGAAGGGCAATGTGCGGGAGTTGCGCAATCTCGTGGAGCGGCTGCTGATCCTCAGCTCGGACGATGTGATCACGGAAGTCGAGGTCATTCAGGCGGGCGGCAACGCCCGCGCCGAGCTCTCCGAGTCGCTGCTTTCGATCGAGACTCTCAAGGGGTTCCGCGAGGCCTCGGAGCGGCTGTTCCTGCTGCACAAGCTGCAGGTCCACGATTGGAACGTCACGCAGACGGCCCAGTCGATACAGACACCGCGGAGTAATCTCTACAAGAAGCTCGACTACTACGACATCAAGCGGGAGGAATAGAGAGCGCCTGCTCGAGGTCGGCCACCAGGTCCTCGACGTGCTCGATGCCGACCGACAGGCGGAGCAATCCGGGAGGCGCCTGGGTGGTGGGCCCCTCGGCGCTTTGCCGGTGCTCGACCAGGCTTTCTACGCCCCCCAGGGAAGTGGCTCGTTTGAACAGTCGCAGTCGGCCTGCCACCGCCATCGCTTCGGGCGCGCCCCCTTCGACCTCGAACGAGAGGAGGGGGCCGAAGCCGCCCTGCATCTGGCGCTGCGCGATCGCGTGGGATGGGTGACTGGGAAGACCGGGGTAGTGGACCCGCTGGACCGTGGGCATGCCCTCGAGCGCCGTCGCGACGCGGAGCGCGGATAGGCAGGAGCGCTCGACCCGGAGAAAGAGTGTGCGCATGCCTCGCAAGAGCAACCAGGCCTCGAAAGGACCTGGAATCGCACCGCGAATGCCGCGCTCATGGCGAATCCGCTGCCAGTGCTCGTGGCCGGAGTCGGCACAGACCAGGGCTCCGGCGAGCACGTCGGAGTGGCCGTTCAGCTGCTTGGTCGCCGAGTGCATGACGAGGTCCGCCCCCAACTGCAGGGGACGGGTCAGAACGGGCGTCGGGACCGTATTGTCGATGGCGACCCGGGCGCCCGCCTGGTGCGCGATCCGGATCGCTGCCTCGAGGTCGGTGACCTCCCCGGTCGGATTCGCCGGCGTCTCGAGCCAGACGAGGGCCGGTTCGGCGGGATTCAGGGCGTTGGCGAGCTGATCCAGATCTCCTGCATCGATCAGCGAGAGATCGATCTCGCGGGCCGCCGCCAGCGTCTCCAGCCAGCCGCGCAACGCGAAGTACATCTGACGCTGGGCCACCACGGGAGTGCCCCGGGGAAGCGCGTCGAAAACCGTGGCGGCGGCGGCCATTCCGGAGGAGAAGAGGAGCGCCTGGCGCCCGCCTTCGAGAGCGGCGAGGACCCGCTGGGGCAGCTCATAGTTCGGATTCTCGTCGCGGGTGTAGGTGCGCCCTCCCGGCAGCGTGAGGTCAGGCGCCCGCTCGTAGGTCGTCGAAGGGTGAATGGCCGGGATGACGTCGTGGCTGCCCGGCTCGATGTCGCCGAAAGCCTGGGCCACGAGGGTCTGGAGGGAAGGCGGAAGTCGGGAGGAGGTCATCGCGGGAGCATTATGGCGCGGAGAGGGGCCGTTTTCGCCTCACGAGAGCCCGGCAATCTGCGGGGTCGATCGCGCGGGGCCCGCGCCGGCGACGCCCGCGGCTGTGGAACCCGTCTCGCCGCCGTCGCCCGCGACCGGTCGTGGGCCTCGGCGCGGCCTCGAATCGAACCCTCAGGCTCCGTGTAAGTCCTTGATCCTGTGGAAGATCCACGAAAATCCGGTGGGGTGCTCAAAGTCGGTTGCAGTCCGCTCTTAACGGTTTCTTTGCAAGCATTTGTCGGCAGTCGGCCTTCACTTTCCACAGGATTTTCCGCAGCGAATGCGGAAATTGCCGTGGATTCCTCGACCACGCCCGCGATCATTCGGAAAGCTGGTCCATCAGGCTTTCATCCGATACCTGTACAAACCGGGGAAACGGGGCTAGGATCCGTTCCAGTGGGGATTGGGCTCAAACGGCTGAGGGGCCGGTAATGAGCAAGGTAGACCTGCGGGACATGGCCCGGCGCGGGGTGGAGTTCTGCCGAAGTGGGGAGTGGGACCGCGGGCTGCGCTATCTGAGCGCCGTGGCCACCAGTCCCCGAGCCACGGCGGGTCTCGACCCGGTCGAGGCGTCGTTTGTCGGCCTGGCGCTCGCCCGTGGGGTCGGGCGGCCGCGGCAGGGTCTGGAGGTCTGCCGCTGGTCGGTGGAGCAGCGCAGCGGCGAGCGTGAGCCCGAAGCGTGGCTGAACCTGGCCCGAGTGAGTCTTCATCTCGGACTGCGTGGTGACGCCTGGAACGCGGTCCAGACCGGGCTACGCTGGGCACCGGGACACGCCGGCCTGATCCACTTCGAGAACACGCATTTCGTGGTTCGGCGCAGGCCCCCCCTGCCGTTCCTGGAGCGCTCCCACCCGTTCAATCGATGGATTGGGCAGGTCAGCTGCGAGTTGCGCCGAGGGCTCCAGCGGGCCAGCTGAGGAGGCGTGCCAGAGCGCTGCGGTTCCCTGGTTCCCGCCGGTTCAGTCGGCCACCTGCTGGACCTGCCAGCTGCCGCCGAGCGCGGTGCCGGCGAATCTCAGGGTCGCCTGCCAGTCTCCCCGCCCGTTCCCCGCTTCGAGGGAGCCCGTCATTCGACCGTCGAATGGAGCTGCGAGGGCGGCGCCGGTGCTGGCTCGACCTTCGAACTCGACATCGATGTAGTCCTGACGGAGAATCCCTTCGAGGGTCGCCGAGAACGCCTGGCCCTCGCGAGTTTCGCCCGTCATCCGACCCTCGAGTCGGGTTCCGCGAGCGTTGATCTCGAACTCGACGACACCGCTGACGCTGCCCTCGAAGGTGCCGGCCCATCGGCCGCGGTTGGGCGAGAAGCAGGAGGCACCCGAAAGAGCCGCGAGGACCAGGACCCCGAAGGCGCGGCCGAGCGAGGGGGTCATCGAGGGTAGCCGAGCATCTTGAGGGCCTTCTCGATCTCTGGGAGGATCGCCGGGTCGTCGATGGTGGCGGGAAGGGTGTAGCTCTCACCATCGGCGATGCGTCGCATGGTGCCGCGCAGGACCTTGCCGGAGCGGGTCTTGGGTAGACGTTCGACGACGGCAGCCGTCTTGAACGCAGCGACGGGACCGATTCTCTCGCGCACCATCGCGATCAGCTCGTTGACCAGTTCGGCCTCGTCGCGGTGAGTGCCCGCGTTGAGGACGACGAGCCCCAGCGGAACCTGTCCCTTGAGGGGGTCTGCGACGCCCATCACGGCACACTCTGCCACTTCGGGATGGGCGGCGAGCACTTCTTCCATCCCGCCGGTGGACAGTCGATGGCCCGCGACATTGATGAGATCGTCCGTGCGGCTCATGATGTAGACATAGCCGTCCCGGTCGACGAACCCCGCATCTCCTGTGCTGTAGTAGCCCGGGAACTCTTCCAGGTAGGAGCGCAGGTAGGACGGGTCGTCGTGCCACAGGGTGGGAAGACAGCCGGGAGGAAGCGGGAGTGTCAGCACGATCGCTCCATTCTCTTCCGGGGGGAGTGGTCGCCCCGCCGGATCGACCACGCGTACCTCGTACCCGGGTACCGGTCGGGTCGGAGAGCCGTGTTTGACGGGCAGAGGCTCGAGTCCCATGCAGTTGGAGACCACGGGCCAACCGGTCTCGGTCTGCCACCAGTGATCGATCACCGGCACCTGCAGCTTTGCCTCCGCCCACTCGAGAGTGGCCGGATCCGCCCGCTCCCCGGCGAGAAAGAGGGTTCGAAAGCGAGACAGGTCGTGGGAGGTGAGCAGGTGCCCCTCTGGATCCTCGCGTTTGATCGCCCGCAAGGCAGTCGGCGCGGTGAACAGTGTCTGGACCCCGTGCTCCTCGATCACGCGCCAGAAGGCGCCGGCATCGGGCGTGCCGACCGGTTTGCCCTCGTACAGAACGGTGGTGCAGCCGTGTAGCAGAGGGGCGTAGACGATGTAGGAGTGCCCGACCACCCAGCCGATGTCGGAGGCTGCCCAGAAGACCTCGCCGGGCTCGACTCCGTAGACGTAGCGCATGCTCCACAGCAGGGCCACCATGTGGCCGCCGTGGTCTCTCACGACCCCTTTCGGCACTCCGGTGGTCCCTGAGGTGTAGAGGATGTAGAGCGGGTCGGTAGCTGCGACCGAAACGCACTCCGCAGGCGAAGCGCCTTCGAGAAAGGCCTCCCAGTCGAGGTCACGTCCCGGTTCCAGTGAGGCTTCGTGGGGCTCTCGCTGGAGCACGACCACGTGGCGAGGCGAGTGTTTCGCGGTCCTGACCGACTCATCCAGCAGAGGCTTGTACGGCACGATCCGCTGGATCTCGATGCCGCACGAGGCGGAGAGAATCACCTCGGGGCGAGCGTCGTCGATGCGCTTGCGCAGTTCCTCGGCCGAGAAGCCGCCGAAGACCACCGAGTGGATGGCGCCGAGTCGGGCACAGGCCAGCATGGCGATCACCGCCTCCGGCACCATCGGCATGTAGACGAGGACTCGGTCTCCGGCCTGGACTCCGAGCCGGCGGAGAGCGCCGGCGCACTGGGCCGTACGGTCCCTGAGCTCTTCGAAGCTCCAGATCGAGCGTGAGCCGGTCACGGGGGAGTCCCAGATCAAGGCTGCCTGCGCCCCGCGTCCCGCAGCGACGTGCCGGTCGAGCGCGTTGAAGCAGGTATTGCAGCGCGCCCCGGAGAACCAGCGATAGAACGGCTGGTGGGTGTCGTCGAGGGTGCGGGTCCAGGGCTCGTCCCAGTCGACCGCGGCGGCCGCCCTCTCCCAGAACGCGACCGGGTCGCGACGCCACTCGAGGTAGGTGTCCTCGTATCGTCCCATCTGTGCTCCTCTGCCAGTTTCCTGATGGGGCTTTGGCCCGGTGCTCGAAGTGTAGCTCGGCCGGGCCGCGGGCAGACCGGCTCGTGATGTCACGGCGACGCCGGATGTGAGAAGCTGAGCCAAATCTCTCAGGAGGAGCGACCATGGAGACCGCGGGCTGGTTGGCACTGCTCTGGATCTCGTTCGCCCTGACCCATGTCGTGCCGTCGTCGGCGCGCCTTCGCCCCCGTCTGGTCGGGGCGCTCGGTCCCGGTCCGTATCTCGGCCTCTACAGCCTGGTCGCCCTCGGTCTGTTCGTTCCCTTGATGTGGCTCTATCTGACCCATCGACACGGCGGAGAGATGCTGTGGAACCTGCGTAGCGAGAGCTGGGCACGGCCGCTGTCGATAGCGATCTCGGGGCTCGGGTTCACCCTGCTGATCGCTTCGTTCGCACAGCCGAGCGCTCTCGGGATGGCGCCGGCCTCGCCCGAGGTCCGCGGGTTGGCGCGCATCACGCGTCACCCGATGAACATGGGGTTCGTGGCGATCGCGGTGGGTCATCTGCTGCTCAACGGCTTCACCAACGACCTGGTGTTCTTCGGCGGACTCGGTCTCTACGGGCTGCTGGGGAGTGTCGCCCAGGACCGCCGGAAACGAGCGGCCACGGCCGATCGGCTTGCGGAGTACTTCGAGCAGACTTCGATCCTGCCGTTCGCCGCGATCGTGACCGGACGCAATCGTCTGGCGCTGGCCGAGCTCCCGTGGGCCGGGCTCGCGATCGGGGCTCTGGCGGCGGCCGGCTTCTACTGGCTCCATGGGCCGATGTGGCTCGGTGGCTGAATCGGGAACCGGCATGCGACGCGCGACGGAGGATCACGATGACGACACGTAGAGACCTGCTTCGTTGGGGAGGCGGAGTTCTCGCCGGCACCGCTGTCACCGCCTGGGGCTGCCAGGCGCGGCGCGCCGAGAGCCCTTCCACGGCGGTGGTCCGCACCGCGGCGGCCCCGCCCGATTTCAGCGTCGTCTTCCTGAGCGATCCGCACGTCTTCGATCGGCTCGGTGCCGCTCGCGGATGCGCCCTGGCGGTCGATCACGCCTTGTCCCGACCCCGCCCCCCGGAGTTGGTGATCACCGGCGGCGATCTCGCGTTCGACGTTCTGAAGACCGACCAGGCGGCGGCGGACGCTCAGTACGACCTGTTCGAAGAGGCCCTGGCCTCGGTTTCGGTGCCGATCCACCACACCCTGGGCAATCACGATGTCCTCGGACTGTACGAGGAGAGTGGCCTGTCGCCGTCCAGTCGACTCTTCGGCAAACGCTACTTCATGCACCGGTTCGACCTCGAGCGGACCTACTATTCCTTCGACCATGAGCAGTGGCACTTCGTTGTCCTCGACACGATCGGAATGGTGGACCGAAGCTATCGGGGCTGGGTCGACGAAGAGCAGCTGGCGTGGCTGGACGACGACCTTGCTGCGGCGAATCGGCCCACCGTGGTGGTGGGCCACATCCCCCTGTTCTCGAACTTCTTCGAGTGGCGCCAGGGCACCGAGCAGGCGATCCCGGCCGGTATTGCGGTGGTCAACGCCCACCAGGTGGCCGCGATCTTGATGCGTCACCCGGTGAAGCTGGTGCTGGCCGGGCATCTGCACGTCGTCGAGAGCTACCGCTTCCGGGGGATCGAGTTCGCGAACCTGGGTGCCGTGTCGGGAAACTGGTGGGAAGGGCCGCGTGACGGCTTCGAAGAAGGCTATTCCGTGCTGGAGTTTCGCGGGAATGAGGTGAGCTGGCGCTATGTCGACTACGGCTGGGAGGCGGTGCAGGCGTGACCGAGTCGCTCCGCCGCCCAGGTGCAGCGCGACTCCTCAGGGGACGCGGGCGGTAGAGATCAGGTTTTCCGAGCTTGACGAGAGTTACAAGTATTTATAGATTTGCATGAGTATGGCGGGTGTAGGGCTCGTCATCGACCCTCGAAAGGGGCCTTCTCATGCAGTCTCATTCATCTCGTGCTCAGTCCTTTCGCGCTCTTCTCGCCCTGGCAGGAGTGATTGCGGTCCTCACGCTCGGAAGCTCTGCGGCGGTGCAGGCGGAGCCCGACAGTCGTCTCGACCGCGTGGTCGATCGATATGCCCAGGCGACGGGGCACAAGGCTCTGGCCCTCACCGACGGTCCGCGCACCGCCTGGGCCTTCTCGGCGTCTCATTCCACCCGCGAAGACGCGATTCGGGAGGCTGTCGCGCTCTGCCGGAGCCGCGCGGACGGGGCGGGGATCGACGCGGAGTGTCGCGTGGTCGCGGTCGACGACCGGGCCGTTGACAGCCGAGTCGAGTCGCGCAGGCTCGCCCGCTCGGCATCCCGACGGCGCTGAGACCCCGCACAGGGAGCCGGCCCGACTCCCGGCTTCGGTCACGGATCGCACGCCGAATGGGTCTCGCGTCGAGGTTCGTCGGTTCGATCCCCGATCGATCCCGAAAGGCCGCATCTCCGGGTCGATCCCTGGCGAGCATGGCCGGGATCGGTGCGATGACGCCCCTTTCGGCGTTCAGGCTTCGACGCGGGACCACTGGAGTGGGTCCGCAGTCGCGGGGGAGGACCGGTCGAGACAGCGCCGCGGCTCGACCCCTGCCCGGGTGAACCGTGAACCCGACCCGGTAGACCCGACCCGGTATCTGGATCCGGTAGACCTTGGGCTCGGTCAGGTCTCTTCCTTTGCTGCACTTCTGGCGAGGCGTCCTGAGACCGTCTTCAGCCTCTGCTCACCTGAGGGGAACCGACTTCAGCTCGGTCACCCAGGGAGACAACGCTCAGTTGCTCGAGGGAGGAGACCGCGCTCACCTGGGGGACCGCAGAGGATCCCAGGGAAGGGCACCCGGAGGGGGGCGATCTCGCGGCTTCGGGGGTCCCGAGCTGAGGGGTCTGTGATCTCAGCCGTCTCTATGGGTTCAGGGTACCGGTCTTTCGGAAACTGGCCGCGGCCTGGGCGGGCTGTTCGCGCGCCAGGCGGGCCGCTTCGTCAAAGCTGGAGGCCATCTCGTCGAGCATCTGTCGAACCGCGGGATCGCTCTCGCTTCCGGCTCGGGAACGGACATGGCTCGCCATTTCGGAGATCTCCGGGGCCGCCTCGCGCATCCCGGACTCGGTCCGCAGATCGTGGCGTTTCTCGAAGCCCTGCATCTTGGTCTCGAGCTCCATGGAGAGCTCCAGCATGGCTCCCATCATCGAGCCCATCGAGTTGGCGGCCTCTTCCATCGCGCCACCCATGGCGGAGCCCATCTGGTCGAAGACCTCGTTCATCTCACCATTCGCGTCGAAAGCGCCGAAGGCCTCTTCCATCGAGCTGCCCATCTCCCGCACCAGCTCGGTCATCGCCTCGACGACCTCTCGGTGCTCTCGGTCGCCCTCGCCCAACACCAGCACCGGTTCCCCGTCCACACGCTGTTGGGCCTGGAGAATCCAGTTCGGGTTGTCTTTGTGCGCGTTGTACACGGGTTTGCCCACCACGGGAGCCCGATTGGCGGCCTCCGTGGCGTCGAGGTCGACTTCGCTCAACCGGATGGCGGTGAGGTTGCCACTCAGCTGCCGATAGAGCACGCGGCGGCCGTCGATCTCGTAGGTGCCCTCCATCTCGATCTTCTGACCGCTCTTCGTGACCAGGGTGTCGGCCTGTGCGCGCGCAGGAAGGAGCGCGAGCAGAGAGAGGGTGAGAAGAGTGAAGAGGACCCCTGCGGTCCACTCGGGGACTCGCCGGACGGGATGCGGGAGCAGTGCGAGGCGGGGGCGGGGTGTCTCGGACATGGGCCGTTCTCCTGCCACCAGCGGGTGGCCAAGCGAACGGAGAATAACAAGAAAAGAGAGATATGGCCAGTTCTGCATTAATACAGACCCGACGGGACTTCGCTCGAGAGCGATCTCGGGCCGAGGCCGTTCCCTGCAGCTCACTCGCCGAGTCGTACCGGCATGTCGGCGAGCACGTAGCCCATGACGGCCAGGAGGGCGACGGCCTTGCGAAAGTCCTGAGGATCCACCTTGTCGATGGTGTCGGCATGGGTGTGATGCCAGTCGAAGTAGTGCTCTCCCACGGTTCGAAGAGCCAGACCGGGTACCCCGTCGCGCATCAGCGGCGAGATGTCGGCCCCGCCGCCGCCAGCGGTGATCTCGCTCGCGTCGATGGCTTCGAACAGCTCAGCGATCTGGCGCAGCTGCGTCCACGCGGCGATCGAGCGCGGGTCGTCGGATTCCGGCGCCGCTCCGGGAAGAGTGAAGCCGAAACCGATCGGGCGCTCATTGCCGCCGTCCATTTCGATCGCGGCCACGTGATTGGCCACTTCGGCCTCCGTAAGTGCCTCTCGGTAGGCCCGCCCGCCGGCCAGACCGTTCTCCTCATTGGTCCAGAGAACGACGCGCAGCGTCCGGCGGGGCCGAAGTCCGAGCTCGTCGAGCAGCGTGAGGGCGTGCCAGGCAGCAATGCACGCGGCGCCGTCGTCGTGGGCTCCCTGCCCCACGTCCCACGAGTCGAAGTGTCCGCCCATCACCACGATCTCGTCCGGGAGCTCGCTTCCCCTGATCTCGGCAATCACATTGGCTGAGGGAGCGTCGGGCAACATCTCTGCGTCCATCTGCAGGCGGACCACGATCTTGTCACCGGCCTGGGCTCGGTGCTTCAGCCACGCTGCGTCCTCGACGGTGACGGCTGCTGCGGGAATCCTCGGGACGTCGTCCTGGTAGCGCAGGGACCCGGTGTGAGGGGTACTCAGGCTGTGGCCGGTCGCCGAGCGCACCAACGCCGCGACGGCACCCTTGGCTGCCGCTGTCGAGGCTCCGGTGCTCCGGTAGCTCACCGTGCGGCCGTAGCCTTCCCACTCGACGGAATAGAGCACGATCTTTCCCTCGACCTGCTCGCGCTCGAGACCCTCGAGGTGAGCGAAGCTGTCGACGACGAGCACCTCGGCCTCGATCGGCTCCGGCCCCGTACCCACACTGTTCCCGAGGCCCAGCATGTTGAGCTCGCGCTCGACCGGCTCGATCAGATGGAGCGACTCTGCTCCACGCACCCAATGCGGCACCTGGACGGGCTGAAGCCTGCTCTCGAGTCCCTCCTCGACCATCGTTGCGTGGGCCCACTCGATGGCTTGCTCGAGCTGGGCGGATCCACTCAGCCGATGTCCGATCGCGGTGGTGAGATGAAGGAGCTTTTCCCACCCGTCCTCGTCGGTGAGAGCGGCGCCGAGGATCCGACCCGCAGCGTCGCGGTACCGTTCACCGAGATCGATGACCTCGTCAACCACGGCAGGGCTCGCGGCGGGTGTCAGAAGACCAAGCAGAGCGATGGCACAGACTACGACTCGTAGCATTCCAGGACCTCCAGGACAACGGAGAGTACATCACCACGGGCTCGAGCTCACGAGTCGACGCGTCCTCCAGAGGCCTCGCCGAAGTACGGCGCCAGCGCGGAGGGGGGAGGAGGCTCGGTGATCAGGCTGACCGCGACGAAGGCGGCAACCGAGCTCAGGAAACCGGGGAGAACGGGATCGATCGAGGCCACTCCCCACAGCTTCCACGCGAAGGTGGCGGTGACGCCGCAGAGCATCGCCGCCGCTGCCCCCACCTTGGTCGCCCGACGCCAGTAGACCCCGATGACGACCGGAGCGAAGAAGCTCGACGCCATCAGTGCGGTGAAGAGCAGGACGATGAACTGAATCAGCTCGCCCTCTCCGACTCCACTGAGGATCAGGAGAAGCGGGATGCTCCCGACGACGACGACGCCGATGCGGTCGATCAGTACGCGTTCGCGGGGCGAAGCGCTGGGATTGATCAGCTGTTGGTACAGGTCGTGAGACAGCGCGGAACCCGCGACGATCAGGAGGGAATCAACGGTCGACATCATGGCTGCCGTCACTGCGGCGAGCAGCACAGCCCCTGCAACCGGTGGGAGCACCGCTCGGGCGATCATCGGCATCGCCAGGTCGCCCGTCGACAGCGCCGGGAAGAGAACTACCGCGGCCAGCGCGAGCGTCAGCACCATGAGATTCATGGCGGTGGTGAAGACGATAGCGAAGAGCACCCCTCGGCGCACGGTGCGTAGGTCGCGCATCGCATAGAGGCGAATCAACTTTTCGGGCGTGGCCACCGACCCCAGGGTGAAGGCGAGACCCATGGTGAAGAGCAGGCCGGGGGCGAGCGCATCCCATCGAAAGGCGCCCGGCTGGACGACGGCGACCCAGTCGAGGGTGGAGCTCAGGCCGCCGAGATGGTCGAGTGCCAGTGGCAGGGCGAAGGCGGCACCGAGAGTCATCACGATCAGCTGGAGAAGGTCCGTGTAGACCACCGCGATCATTCCTCCGGCCATCGTGTACACGACCAGCACCACGGTGAATCCGATCATCCCGACGCGGGGCGGTACACCCAGCACGACGTTGGCGATCAGGCCACCGGCGAGGATCTGCGCCTGAATGTAGACCACGGACGCGATCAGGATGATCACCGCTGCGAGCCCACGGATCCCGCGACTGTCGTATCGACTCTCGAGAAAGGCGGGCAGGGTGAAATGGCGTGAGCGTACGAAACGCGGCGCCAGGATGGCCGCGGTGAACCAGTAGGCGATCGGGATCGAGAGGACGAGCCAGGCGAACGACCACCCGACCGTGTAGACCACTCCGAGGGTCCCGATGAAGGTACCGGCCGAGGCATGTGTGGCTGCCAGCGTCGCGCCTCCGGTGAGCCAGCCGAGGCGCCCGCCGGCGATCCAGTAGTCGGACTCGCTACGAGTCATCCGATTCGCTCGCACTCCGATCACGAAGAGCAGCGCGAAGTAGAAGCCGAAAACGACCAGGGTAACGCTCATCGTGGGGGCTTTCGGGCTCGGAAATCCTTTCGTTCGGCTCGGAGCATCCACACGAGGTACGCCACCAGAAGAAGGCCGAATGCTGGAAAGAGCCCCCAGAAGATGAACCCGGGTGAGGTCAAGATTCGGGCCTCTGCGCAGGGCCCGCCTCGTGACGGCCGACCCGGATCCAGGCACCGAGTCCGATGCCGACCAGGGTGAGGGCGAGCGCGAGATCGGTCACTCCGGCCCGGGTGCGGACCCGGGCCAGCCCGCGGGCCACGACGGACCGCGGAGCCGAGGCTGTCGTGAATCGCAATAGCGCCGGAAGGGCGGGCAGGCGCGCCCGAGCAGGCTCGCCTCGGGGATCGCGAGCCAGCTCTGCCGGAAATGCGTCGACGATCTGCAGCTCGGGAGGCAGGTTCACCTCGAGTTGGAAGGCCGCGGTCCCCCCCTGAACCGGCCAGGGCGGAGCGAGGATCGGCAGGGTGGCCGAGAAACGATCCCCGGAGCCTCGGATCGCTCCCTCGAGAGTGCCCTCCACCCGCAGTCGAACCACCGCGGTGGCGGAGTGCTCGTCCAGGGGCACGACCAGCCACGAAGCTCTCCCCGCTGCGTCTGGCACCGCGCTGGAATCTTCGGTCGGATCCCGCCACTCGGCGAGGGTGGCCTCCCCTTCGACCTCGACGACCAGAGATTCGCGCTCGACGCGAGTCCCTTCGAACGCCAGCCAGCGCAGTGGGATCTCCCTGGCACCGTCCAGGCGCAGGCGGCACTCGAGCCGGAATGACGCCGCGGGCGGTGCTGCATCGACCCGAAGAAGGCACTCTTCGATGCTGGGAGCAGGCGCCGACCCGGAACCTGAAGCCGGCGCCGCCAGCAGGAATACGAGGAGGAGCGTTCTCACCTCGATGTCAGAGCCACACCTGGTTGAGCACGCGAAGCACGTTGCCACCCATGGCCTTGGCGACGTCCTCGTCGTCGTAGCCTCGGGCGACCATCGCCCGCACCAGATTGCTCGATCCCTCGGTCGGGTTCTCCAGTCCAGAAACCCAGGGCACCCGCTCCTGGACCTGCCCTTTCGGCTGGGCAGCCGACGCAGCCCGCGACTGCTGAATCGAAAGGTTGGCCGCGTAGACGTCGTGCAGCGCGACGTGATCGCCGTAGACGGTGTCGGGACCGAAAGCCACGTGGTCGATGCCGACCAGACGCTCGATGTACTGGAAGTGGTCCATCACCGATTCGATGGAGTGACGGGGGTGCTCGGGACTCACCGTGGTGTGCGGCGCGGCTTCGACCCCGATCACTCCTCCCTTTGCCGCACAGGCCTCCATCACAGCGTCCGGAGCCAGGCGGTTCGAGTCCCAGAGCGCACGGGCGCCGATGTGACTGAGGACGATCGGCTGCTCACTGACGTCGATCGTGTCGACGGTGGTGCGGTCTCCGCAGTGAGAGCAGTCGATCAGGAGTCCGACCTTGTTCATCCGTTCGACGGCTCGCCGGCCGAAGACGGTCAAACCCCCGTCTCCCGGCTCCCGGAGTCCGGTGCCCAGCGCGTTGGACTCGGAGTACGTGATTCCCAGAGAGCGCACGCCGAAGCCGTAGAGCTGGTCGATGCGATCGAGCTCGTTCTCGATCATCGCCGCGCCCTCCATCGTGGCCACCCACGCCACTCGGCCCTCGTCGTGGGCGCGCAGGATATCGGCCACCTCCGTGCAATGGATCACGAAGTCCTGGTGCGCCAGGTCGCAGAGTCTCATTCCCAGGTCGTGGAGCACCTCCGTCCATTTCCAGCCTCCCCTGGACTCGATGGTACAGATCCCATCCATCAGATTGTCGAAGACGGCGTCCCAGTGGCCAGCGGCCAGTCCCTCGAAGGCGGTCGCCATCCGTCCCTCGCCGACGTAGTCGGGAGTCTGCTCGATCGCGGCGGGAAAGACACCGAGGTGCTCGTGGAGCGAGACCATCACCATGTCTTCCAGCAAACGGTCGACCCTCGACTCCTGGCCCGGGTCGAGCGCAACGGGTGCGCCGGCGACACGCTCGAGCTGTGGAGCGAGGTCGAAGGCGCGGTAGTCGAACCCCGGCTCGAGGTAGTCGAAGGACTGGTAGTCGGTACCACGCTTGCGCGAGCCCATGCCGGGTCTCCTTATGTCCGTGAGAGAACGGCTGCGATCATACGAGAGGCTCAACGGTCGGGGAGGAGCAGGAGAAGAAACCCCAGGCCCGCGCCGGCGAAGAGCACTACGAGTGCTGCGGTCATGATCAAGCGGCCGCTGAGCGCGAAGGAGCCGGCGCGTACCGAGATGGCACGGCTCGCGACGACGTTCTCTCCGGCTCGTGCCTCGAGCAGGGCGAGCCCGGCGATTCGCGGTACCCACTCGAGCTCGTCGCCGGGTATCATCGCCCCCAGCGACTCGGTGAGCGCCGTTCGGCTGTTGGGGCGGTAGGTGACGTAGATCTCGAGCACGGCTCGAGCGTCCTCGAGGCGAATGGTGGAGCGTTCATCGCGCAGTGGATAGGCCGGCTCGATCGTCAGGGTTGCTGCGAACGCTCCGGTCGAGGCCAGAAGGAGAAGCCCGGCGAACCCACTCGCGATGCGCATCAGAGTCGCTCCCCCGGGCCTGCCTCTGCAGCGATCTGCGACGGACGGACCGTCAGCCACGCGGCGAGGACGGTGGTGCCGACCAGCCAGAGGAGGAAGGCCACCCAGGGGAGCACGGTGAAGTGACCATCGAAGCCGGCGCCCGCGCCGTAGAGCCCCGCGATCCACTTGTCCCGGACCGCCAGCATCAGGAGGCCGGCGAGAAGCGTGGGCACGACCCACTTGATCAACCACTCGAAGGCGACCGGAAGATGGAGGCGGCTGTGGGCGTTGAGATGCTCTCGAAGACGCGAGGCCGGCAGCACCCAGCCCAGGATGAGGCACTCCACGAGCCCCACGATCAGCAGCCCATGGCTGAACGCCCAGTGGTCGATCAGGTCGAGCAGGCTCAGGCCGAGCGTGCCGTTTCCTTCCAGGCCCCGGTCGATGACCATGGGCCAGGCGAAGGCGGAGCTACCGACGACCCCCACCAGGCACACGAAGCGCAAGAGCCCGCCTCGAGTCCCACCGAACTTGTCCATCAGGCTGCGGACCAGGGTCTCCAGCAGCGAAACGGAAGACGAGAGTCCGGCCATCAGCAGCAAGACGAAGAACAGCAGTCCAACCGCCAGGGTGCCGGAGGGCATGGCCTCGATTCCGCGCGGCATGACGAAGAACATCATGGCGATGGTGGACGCCTGCGGCACGATGGCGAAAGTGAAGAGCAGCGTGAAGATCGCGATACCCGCGACGAACTCGAAGGCACAGTTCAGACAGGCGGTGACCAGTCCGTTGTTCACCTGGTCTGCGTCTCGCGGCAGGTAGGAGGCGTAGGCGGTCATCACTCCGAAGCCCAGAGTCAGGCTGAAGAAGATCTGACTCACCGCGCCACGCCAGATCTCGACGTCGCGCATCACCTCGAAGTCCGGAGTGAACAGGAGGTAGATCCC
This sequence comes from uncultured Acidobacteriota bacterium, assembly GCA_963851415.1. Taxonomy (GTDB): domain Bacteria; phylum Acidobacteriota; class Thermoanaerobaculia; order Multivoradales; family Multivoraceae; genus CAWKPF01. Next base: position 1,947,726 of record CAWKPF010000003.1, on the reverse strand, counting down.
TTCGACGCCGTGAGGCAGGGTCAGGCCCCGTACGATCAAGAGGAGCATGAAGACCCACATCAGCGGCACGAACACCTTGACCGCAGCTTCGATCGACCGGGCTCCCGAGCGGGCCAGCCAGTAGTTCGCGGCCCAGACCAGGAGCACGAGGAGCAGAACCCAACCAGAGCTGAGCATGGCGAAGAAGAAGCCTTCGGGATTCGCCATCGACTCGAGGCCGAAGTGGGGGAGAGCGCTGTCCTCCTGCCACAATTTCCCGAAGGAGCCGAGGAGCATGCCGCAGACCCAGGCCAGGATGGCCACGTAGTAGAGCGTGATCCAGCCCGCGTTGATCACCGCCCACCATCCGGCGAACTCGCCCCAGCGCCCGCCGATTCTCCCCAGGCTGGTGGGAAAGGCGTGCTGGCTGAGACTGCCCAGTCCCATTTCGGCGATCATCACCGGGATGCCCAGCACGAAGAGCGCCAGCAGGTACGGCAGGTAGAAGGCGCCGGCGCCATATTCGTAGGCCCGGGCGCCGAAGAAGACGATGTTGCCCAGACCGATGGCGGAGCCCGAAGCCGCCAGAACGAACCCGGCCTTGGAGCCCCAACGATCCCGTTTCGCTGCGCCGGCGCCGTCCATGCTCGGGGTTGGGATATCGACCTCCCTGGGGGCTGCTAGTGGACGGCCTGCCCGTGAACGTCCGCGCCCTCGGTGTCGTCGTCGAAGGCGTGAGCCATGACGAAGTAGTAGGGGGCGCTGCGCTCGGTCTCCCCCTCGTCGATCAACTCGAAGACGAACTCCCCTCGTTCCTCCGGGAGGGCCTCGACGTAGGAGACCCGCTCGGGGTCGAGTGCCATCTCGCCCATCAGTCGCTTGCCCCGGATGACCTGGGCGTAGAGGCGTTGCTCGTCGGCCCCGACGTACCAATGCAGGTCTTCGTCGTCACACAGAATGGTGTCGGCGGTGCCTGCTCGCAGGATGCAGTTGCAGTGGCGAGAAAGCCAATCCCAGAACGCATCCAGCGGTAGGGTGGTGAGCTCGGCGAGGTGCCGCGACGGATCGGACATGGAGAGCCTAGTGTAGCGGACCCGGAGCCTCGTCTGACCCTTGGACTCAGTGGAGGCGGCGCCCCTCCATTCCACCGGCGATCGGCAGCACGGTCCCAGTGAGGTGGCCGGATAGGCGATCGGAGAGCAGGAAGACGATCGCTCTGGCGACATCTTCGGGAGTCGCCACTTTCCGCAGCGCCATGGTCGAGGTCACCCGATCGACCCGCGCCCGATCTTCGAGGGCCTGCCTTGCCATCGGAGTCGCGACCCAGCCCGGGCAGACCAGGTTGACCCGGCCCAGTGGCGCGAGGCGAACGATCTCGTTCTTCAGCGTGAGGGTGAGTCCCTCGAGGGCGGACTTGGAGGCCGCGTAGTCCGCGTGCCCTTCTTCTCCGTAGATCCCGGCGGTGGAGCCCACCATCACGATGGCAGCGTGCTCCCGTCGCTGTTGCGCCAGATGATCGAGAAAACGACGGCAACACAGGAAGGCGCCGTCGAGATTGACGGCCTGGGTGTCGCGCCATCGCGCGAAGCTCATGCGGTGCAGGGGTGTGCTGTCCGCGGGCCAGACTCCCGCGTTGACCACGACGGCGTCGACCCGCCCCCGGAGCGCGATGGCCTGGGAAAACAGGGCGTCGACCGAGGCCTCGTCGCGGAGATCGGCACAGAGCGCGTCGGCCTCCACACCGTGTCGCTCGGTGAGTCGAGCGGCCTCCTGCTGAGCCTTCTCCCCCTGGCTGAGGTAGTGGAGCAGGGGCTGAGCGCCCTCCGCCGCAAGGGCCTCCGAGACCGCACTCCCGATCCCCCCGCTGGCTCCGGTGATGAGTACGTGACGACCTTCGAGACCCGCCTGCATCGATCTCTCCTCTGGAGATGAATAGAATCGCGGCCTGCTCCGTAACTGCAGCCATGGGCATGGTATCGATGACTTCGCCGAGAGCGAACAAACCTCAGAGCACGACCTCCCGAGCGGCAGAGCACGGAGCGGGTTCGAGGGGCGCGGATCCGACCGCAGGGTCACTGGAGCAAGCCGATGACCCCACACTACTGGGGCTGGCGCGCCAGGGGGATCGGGGCGCTCGCGACGAGCTGGCACGACGACATCGGCCGACGGCCTTTCGGCTGGCCCTGCAGCTGCTGGGGAATCGCGAAGACGCCCGGGATCTCACCCAGGACTCCCTGCTGCGCTTCTTCACCACCTTGCCGAGGTTCGACAGGGATCGCCCGATCGAGCCCTGGCTGCGGCGGATCGTACGCAACGGGGCAATCGACCGATTCCGGAGAGGGCGGGTCCGTCGGGCAGACTCCCTCGACAGTGACGGCCCCGAAGGGGTGGCGATCGAGGTCGAGAGCTCGCGTCCCGGTCCCGAGCAGTTGGCCCAGCGCCGCCAGCTTCAGGTCAAGCTGTGGGAGTGCTTGCATCAGCTCAAGCCGGCTCACAAGGAGATCCTGGTACTGCGGGACTATCAGGATCTGGCCTATCGAGAGATCGCAGAGACGCTCGAAGTCCCGATCGGGACCGTGATGTCGCGGTTGCATGCGGCCCGACGCCAGCTGAGGGCGCTTCTCATCGAGCAGGGAGGCTGGTCGGAGGACTGACCGAGTTCGTTCTTCAGCAATGCAATCACTTCGGGTGTCGGGAGTCTGGAACCGGACGGTCACGGATCCCCAAGAAATAGAAGAGTCAAGATGATGGAAAAGCAGCAAAGGGCGTTCGACGAAGAGCTCCTCTCGGGCTATCTCGACGGGATGCTCACCCAACAGGAACAGCAGAGGGTCCGTCTGCATCTGGAGAGCGACCCAGCGGCACGCACCGAGTTCGAGCAACTCAGAGAGATGCGTTCGCTGGCCCTCTCGACCCATCTTCGGATCGAGGACGAACAATGGAATGAGCGTCCTCGCAACGGACTGAGCCGGGCATGTCGCTTCGTGGGCCTGGTCCTGATCGGAGCATGGGCTCTGGGTTTGTTGATCGTGACGCTATGGTTGCCCGAGACGCTGAACGCCCAGCAGGCCCGGTGGCTCACCGGCTCGATGGCCGGCGGAGTGGGACTGGTGCTGGTTTCTGCGTTGGCCGATCGCCTGCACTCGAGTCGCACGGATATCTATCGGAGAGTACAAAAGTGATCATCTCGACCACCGACGGAATCGAGGGCGTGCGAATCGTGAAGGTGCTCGGGCTGGTGCGTGGTAACACCATTCGGGCGCGTGCGATTGGAAAGGACATCATGGCGATGGCGCGCAACGTCGTCGGTGGAGAAGTTTCCGAGTACACGAAGTTGTTCAGCGAGGCGCGAGAGCAGGCTCTGGACCGAATGAGCGACGAGGCCCTCTCGATCGGTGCCAATGCAGTGGTCGGAGTTCGTTTCACGACCTCGATGGTGATGGCCGCCGCCGCCGAGCTCCTCGTCTATGGCACCGCGGTGGTGGTCGAGTACGAGGACGGGCCCGAGCGCGACTGAGGGCTCCGGATGGAGGGATCCCCGATTCGGCTTCGCCGAGAGCTGCGCCCCGGAGCTCTCGGAGCGTCCAGAGCCGTCTACTGGCTCGACATCGCACGGCCCGAGACACTGAACGCGCTCTCACGCGATGTAATCGACGCCCTGGCGGGGGCCCTCGACGAGATCGAAGGCGATTCGCAGGCGCACGTCGTCATCCTCTCCGGAAGCACTCCGAGGGCCTTTGTCGGCGGCGCTGACGTGGACGAGCTGGCCGCCCTGGACGCGGGGAGTGCCGTCGCGTTCATTACCAGGATCCACGAGCTATGTGACCGGCTGCGCAGCTCGCGGATGCCCGTTGTCGCGGTGATTCGTGGCTTCTGCCTCGGAGCTGGGCTCGAACTGGCGTGCAGCTGCGATCTTCGGCTCTCGGCCGAAGACGCTCGCTTCGGCATGCCCGAGGTGCACCTCGGAATCCCCTCGGTGATCGAGGCTGCGCTGTTGCCGAGGTTTGTCGGCAGCGGTCGGGCTCGCGATCTGGTTCTGACCGGGCGACTGATCGGAGGAGGGGAGGCTCAGCGGTGGGGACTCGTGGAGACGGCGGTTCCCGCAGAGAAACTGGACGAAGTGGTCGAGAGTCGACTGGGCGCCCTGTTGGCCGCGTGTCCCGAAGCGCTACGCCTGCAGAAACGTCTCTGCCGTCAGTGGGAGGAGCTACCGCTGACCGAGGGAGTGGCGGCTGGCATCGCTGCCTTCGGCGAGGCCTGGGAGGGAGATGAGCCCAGCCGTGCGCTCGAGGCGTTTCTCGAGCAGCGCCTCGAGCGTCGGCGTCGGCGTCGGCGCGGCGCTCGAGGCGACTGATCGGACGCTCGGGGCCCTCCGGGCGCACGGAGGCCTTTGTCCGTTGACTTGCATGGGGGGCCGGTGTACCTTCTCAGGACACCTCTTCTCGAGGGCGCGTCTGTTCTCCGTTCGTCCGTTTGGCCCGCATTCTCCTCTCACGACTCGCCTTAGCCACAACCATGTCCAAGACCATTCTTCTCGCCGATGACAGTGTGACGATTCAGAAGGTGGTCGACCTGGCCTTCCGCGAGGAAGAGCACCAGGTCGTCGCCGTATCGAACGGGGACGAGGCTCTGGCTCGGATGGAGGCATTGCATCCGGCGATCGTGATTACCGACGTGCACATGCCCGGCGCCTCGGGCTACGACGTGTGCCGCAGGGTCAAGGAGTCCCGGCCGTCCACCCCGGTGTTGCTGCTGGTCGGGACCTTCGAGGTCTTCGACGAAGGGGAGTGCGAGTCCTGTGGGGCCGACGGCCATCTGCGCAAGCCGTTCGATTCCAAGGAACTGGTGGCCCGGGTCAAGGAGCTGACCGCGTCCAAGGGCGACTCGGCAGCAGACGCAGGCCTGTCCCTGGTCGACGACGCGGCCTCTTCGCTTCCGGGTCCGACCGCGGTGGGGCCATCAGCGGTCGACGCTTCATCGAGGACGATGTCGGCGACGCCGACGGCGGTACCGGACCCCCCGACCCCGAAGCCGTCGTCGCGGCCCCAGGCAGTGCCTGCTCCTCCGGTCTCGACTCCGGTCGAGGAGGGGCCGACATTCGACGTTCCCCCGCCTCGGACGATCAACGAGCCCGACGCGAGCTCGACACCACAGGGCGGGTCCGGCCCCGGGGCGGAGCCTCCAGTCGAGGTTGCGAGCGCGAGCACCGAAGGCGACGCTCCGATCGCCGTCCCTGCAGCCGGTAACGACGAAGGGGATGTGGCGCAGGCGGTCGCGTCTCTCGACGATCCCGACCTCGAGCGGCTCGCCCGTCGGGTGGCTGAGCTGATCGGGGAGCGCGTGGTGAGGGAGATCGCCTGGGATGTCGTTCCCGACATGGCGGAGGTGGTGATCAAGGAGCGACTCCGCGAGCTGGAACGGCAGGTCGAGGAGCTCTGAGCCGAGCCGGTAGCCGCCTGTGGCGTCGTGGCGGTGGGCGAGTCTCGATCGGTCGTCGGCGAAGCGCAAGGAGTGAGACCGGTGATGGATGAGAAGCGCCCGCCGGGCGCGATGGACAAACGGTTCGATCCCAAGAGCTACGAAGGCAAGTGGCAGGCGTTCTGGCGTGAGGAGGGGGTGTTTCGAGCGGCCAGTGGTGCAGCGGCGGCCGGAAACGAGCCCTACTGCATCATGATCCCGCCTCCCAATGTCACCGGCAAGCTGCATATCGGGCACGCACTGCAGAGCACTCTCCAGGATCTGTTGGTGCGTTGGCGCAGGATGCAGGGATACAACGCACTCTGGCTGCCAGGGACCGACCATGCCGGCATCGCCACCCAGCTGATGGTCGAGCGCCAACTCGCGCTCGAGGGGAAGAGCCGCATCGAGATCGGTCGGGAGGCGTTCCTCGAGAGGATGTGGGACTGGAAGGAGGAGTTCCAGTCGAACATTCGTGGCCAGCTCGAGATGCTGGGTGCTTCGTGTGACTTCTCTCGCGAACGCTTCACGATGGACGAGGGTCTCTCGAGGGCGGTGCGCGAGGCCTTCGTCCGCTTTCACGAGGCCGGACTCATTCAGCGCGGCGAGTACATCGTCAACTGGTCTCCCGTGTTGCACACCGCGATCTCGGACCTCGAGGTGGAGATGAAGACGGTCCAGGGACACCTCTATCACCTGGCCTATCCCGTGGAGGGTAGCGAGGAGCGATTGATCGTCGCCACGACCCGACCGGAGACCATGCTCGGCGACACGGCGATCGCGATGCATCCGGAGGACCAGCGCTACCACCACCTGCGCGGTCAGCACGCGATCCTCCCGCTGGTCGGACGCCGACTGCGCCTGGTCGAGGACGAGCACGTCGATCCCGAGTTCGGGACCGGTCTGGTGAAGGTCACGCCGGCGCACGACCCGAACGACTTCGACATGGGTCAACGCCACGACCTCGAGGCTGTGCGGGTGATCGATTTCGACGGCAGGATGACTCCGCAGGCCGGCCCCGACTTCGAAGGCAAGGACCGCTTCGAGGCTCGCGAGATGGTGATCGAGCGCATGCGTGCCGAAGGGCTCCTGGTCAAGATCGAGCCGCACACCCACAACGTGGGGCACAGTCAGCGCGGCGGCGAGCCGGTGGAGCCGATGGTGTCCACACAGTGGTTCCTCGACGTATCGGGTATGGCCGAGCAGGCCCTCACGGCGGTGCGCGACGGTGAAGTCGAGCTCATCCCGGCGACCTGGGACAAGACCTGGGAGCACTGGCTGACCAACATCAGGCCCTGGTGTATCTCACGGCAGCTCTGGTGGGGCCATCAGATTCCTGCCTGGTACGACGAGGAGGGGAACTGCTACGTCGCCCGTTCGCGAGAAGAGGCCGAGGCCCGGGCCGGCACGGATCGTCTCGAACAGGATGCGGATGTGCTCGACACCTGGTTCTCGTCAGGTCTGTGGCCCTTCTCGACGCTGGGCTGGCCCGAGGACACCGACGACCTGGAGACCTTCTTCCCGACGGACGTGCTGGTGACGGGGTTCGACATCCTGTTCTTCTGGGTCGCCCGGATGGTGATGATGAGTCTGGGGCTCACCGATCAGGTTCCCTTTCGCAAGGTACACCTCACCGGGCTCGTGCGCGATGCCGATGGCGAGAAGATGTCGAAGACCAAGGGCAATACGGTCGACCCCCTGGAGCTGGTCGACGAGTACGGCGCCGACGCGATGCGCTTCACCCTGGCGATTCTCGATGCTCCGGGACGCGACATCCCGTTGGACCTCGATCGCATGGCAGGCTACCGAGCGTTCGGCAACAAGATCTGGAATGCCACACGCTTCGCCTTGTCTCGAATCGGCGAAGCGCGGCTGCCGCAGGCAGTCGATCTGGAGGGACTCGCTGCTCCGGAGCGCTGGATCCTCTCCCGGCTGGCACGGACCTCGGAGGAGGTCAGTGCAAGGCTCGAGGAGTTCCGCTTCGATCAGGCGTGCGAGTGCCTCTATCATTTCTTCTGGGGCGAGCTGTGCGACTGGTACATCGAGCTCGCGAAGCCGGCGCTGTTCGGCGACGCACCACGCGAACGGGTCGGGGAGGTGTTGCTCTACACGCTCGACCAGAGCTTGCGATTGCTCCACCCGGTCATGCCTCACCTGACCGAGGAGCTCTGGCAGCGACTGCCCGGAGTCGAAGCGGTCGGAGTCGAGTGCCTCGCTCTGGCGCCCTTTCCCGGTCCGATGAGGGAATGGCGTGACGACGGGATCGAGGGACAGTTCGAGGTCCTTCAGGAGTTGGTGACGCGGCTGCGGGCCTTGCGCAAGGAGCGTGGGCTCAAGAAGGATACGCGCCTCGAGCTCTTCGTCGAGAAGGGTGAGCCGGCAGTTCTCGAGTTCCTCGGTGAACAGCGAGCCCTCCTGCTCTCGCTCGGCAGGATCACGGAGATGGTGATCGGCGAGGGACCCTCGGACGCCGCGCGGGACCGCGTTGCGGGGGTCGAGCTCGTGATCGCCGTAGAAGCCGAGGAGCTCGGGACCGAGGAACGCCTTCGACTCGAGAAGGAGCTCGAGAAGCTCTCGGCCGAGATTGCGAGCGCTGAGAAGCGGCTGGCCAATCCTTCGTTCGTCGAGAAGGCGCCGGCGGCCGTGGTGGAAGGCAATCGGACCCGCCTCGCCGAGTTGATCGAGAAGCGAGCGCTGCTCGATCGCGCTCTTCAGTAGTGCGTCTCGCGCACGGCGCGGTCCCGGGTCACCGGCTGTTGGTCGAGGCGGTACACTGACGCAATGGAATGGGACGGGTTTCGGAATCGGATCGTCGACTTGCAGCGCCGCCAGGACAATCTTCTGGTGTTCCAGTCGGTGGGCTCGACGAATGCGGTCGGCCGTCGGCTGGTGGAAGAGCTGCAACGGGACGGTACGCGGATTTTTCCGAGTGTCGTGGTGGCCTGGGAGCAGACGGCCGGCAGGGGGCGCCAGGGGCGCTCCTGGTCCAGCCCCGGCGGGCAAGGTGTCTACGCCACCCTGCTGCTCGAGATCACCGAAGCCGAGTGCCTCCAGTCGCTCCCGATGCTCACGGGCACGGCGTTGGCGAGTTGCCTCACCCGTCACGGTTGTGAGGGGGTCGCGCTCAAGTGGCCCAACGACCTCATTGCTGCCGGTCGGAAACTGGGCGGCATCCTGATCGAGACCGTGACGGGCGGGGAGAGCAAGCCCGTCGCCGTGATCGGCTTCGGAGTCAACCGTTGTCTCGGGGAGGGTGCTGGCGCACCCGAGAATGCCGTGTCGATGCGGGAGATCGCGTCAGAGCCGCTGCCCGAGTTGCCTCGCCTGATTCTGGATCTGGCTGCGGAGGTGCAGGGTGACGTCGAGGGCTGGAGAAGCGTGGCGGAGACCGTCGAGAGATATCGCCAACGTTGTCTCCATCGCGTCGGGGATCGTCTGCGTTTCAAGGTCGGAGGTGAAACCGTCGAAGGGAGTTTCGTCGGCCTCGATGAGCGGGGATGGGTGGTGCTCGAGACTCGCGACGGGGAGCGCCACATCGGTTCTGGTGAGATGTTGGAGAGGAGCGGTGGGTCCTCGAGACGCGAATCGTGAGCGGCGAGAAGCGAGCGGATTTCGAGTCCTCTGAGGCGCAGCGCTACTTTCGCCGGATCGAGGACGTTTTCATCGAGCTCCGGGGGGCGCCGCTGTTGCTCTCGCCCAAAGACTGGCAGGTCGCCCGTGGCTGGTACGAGCGAGGGGTCCCGCTCGGAATCGTGGAAGAGGCGCTTCGAGACCTCTTCGAGCGGCGCCGGGCGCGAGATATCGATGCGCGAGTGCACAGTCTGTCCTACTGCGCCTCGGCAGTGGACGAAGCGTTTCGGCAAGTGGAGGAGCTGCAGGCGCCGGGCTTGAGGACTTCGAGCTCGTCGAGTTCAGGCGCGGGAGAGAGCGGCGAGGGGGCGATGGATGTTCCCCTGCGACTGGAGAGGCTCGCTCGGGCCGTGGAGCGCGCACTGCCCCAGGAACACCAGGACTGGGGTGAGCGGATTCGGGCTCTCGCGGGGGACGCCGAGGTGGTCGAGAACGCCCTGGCGCGAGTGGACGAGGAGTTGATCGAGAGCTTGGCGAAATCTCTCGAGCCGGCTCGAAGAGAGGGGCTGGATGCGGACGTCGAGCGCGGCATGAGACGGGTCGCGCCGAGGCTCGAGGAGGGCGAGCGGGAGCAGGTGAGTCGCCAGCTTCGCTCGCGCTGGCTACACCGAGAGCTCGATCTGCCAGTGCTGAGTCTGTTCTCGAGTGCGGCCGAGGCCGAGAACTGAGCCTCGGTCTCGGCGCCGATTGACAGCAGCCCGGCGGGGGGTGCGTCTGAAGCGAGTGGGAGGCACTCACCTGTGGCCGAATCTCTGCCGCTTCGATCGACTCGTCGCTCTCGAGCGCCCTCGGCAGCCCTGCGCAACGTCTCGGGAGTGGTGGCCAACGCCCCGCTCGCGGCGCCGTGCATGGGCTTCGTTCTCGGTGTTTGCCTGTCTCGTCAGATGAGCCACGTCCCGATCGCTGCGCTCTCGTTGTGCGTGACTCTGGGGCTCTCCTGGCGGAGCCGGGCGGGAGTCGTACTCGCTGCCACGGCGGCCGGCGTGCTTCATGGCGCTTTGGTCTGGGTACTGCCCTTGCGACAGCTCGACGGATTCGATTCGGCACGCCCCGTTGCCGTCGTCCTGGCAATTCGTGGCCCCTGGCAGGAGACCGAGTGGGGCTGGGAAGCGCGAGGGCACTCGACGCGTCTGCGCCAGGGCCTCCAAGTCAAGAGCCTCGCCCTTCGAGCTCCGGTCTCGGTGGGCGGCACCAGCCCTCCCCCCGCCGGAGTGCGGCTGCGGGCGCGCGGGTACCTGGCGCGCGGGGAGCCAGCCGCGAATGACCAGCCGGATCTCCCGGCTCGCTATCGCTGGCTGATCAAGAGCGCCCGACTGGTCGAAGTGGACGATTCTCGCGTGCCCTTGCCGCTCCGGCTCCGTTCCTGGACTCGCCATCGTCTGAGGCTCGACGGGGAAGGCGCATCCGGCGACACTCCCGGCGTGGCCCTGGTCGAGGCACTCCTGTTCGGAGATGCCAGCCATCTCGACGAGGAGCTGCGGTCGTCCCTCTATCGACTCGGGCTCGGGCATGTGCTGGCGGTTTCGGGCCTGCACGTCGGGCTTCTCCTGGTGCCGCTCCTCAGATCGCTGGGCGAGTGTCCGCCGTTGCTCAGGCTCTTGTTGGCCACACCGGTCCCCTTGCTCTATTTGTGTCTGGCCGGTGGGCGACCGGCGCTTTGTCGCGTGTCGGCGGTGGTGCTGGTACTCCTGCTGGCCGGGGTCGTCTCGCGTCCGGCGTGCGCGCTCAACTCACTCGCGGCGGTCCTGGCAGGATTGGTCGTCTTGGAGCCCTCGTCGGTCGAGGATCTCGCCCTGCAGCTGACCTTCGCCGCCAGCGCGGCAATCGTGCTCCTGTCCGGCCCGATTCGTCGAGCCCTCGAGCGACCGTGGAAAGCGGTCTCGCCGTGGCGTGCCCTCGAACACGGGGCGCTGAGCGGCGTCGCGGTCTCGGTCGCGGCGCAGATCGGGACGTTGCCCTTCTCGCTCTGGACATTCTCATGGTTTGCTCCCGGAGCGACCCTGCTGAATCTGATGATCGTGCCCTGGACGGCGGTGACGCTCGCCGTGGTCATGGGTGTCGCCGGTGTCGCGTTGGTCCTCGGGAATGGCATCGACGGGTTCGCACCCCTGCTCGACTCACTGGTCCTGCCATTCGATTGGAGCTCACGATTGCCGCCCGTGCCCTGGTTCGGCCTACCGCTGGACCCACGTGACCCCGTGATCTGGCTCGGTGTTCTGGTGCTCGCACCGTGGGTGGTTCCTCGAGGTGCGGGAGCGAGAGGTCGTCTGGCGATTTCGGGGCTGGTCTTCGCGTTGTGGATGGCGATCCCTTCAGGAGCGCCGAGAGAAGAGGTCGAGTTGTTCATGCTCGATGTCGGCCAGGGAGAGGCGTTTCTTCTTCGTGACGGGGAGGCCGCGGTCCTGATCGATGGGGGCGGCTGGCGCCGTGGGGATCTTGCACGCTCGGTGTTGATACCCGCCCTTGCTCGCCTCGAGGTTCGTCGAATCGACCTTCTGCTGGTCACTCATGGGGACACCGACCACTGTCGTGGAGCCACACAGTTGCTCAGCTATATACCGGTGAGGGCCGTGTGGCTCGGAGCCGGAGAGTTGGACCGACCCTGCGGCCGAGGCCTGTCGGCACGAGCCGGCGACCGTCTCGAGCCGATCCAGCGAGGTCGCAGGGCAGAGATCGGCAGCCTGAGCCTCGAAGTTCTCGCCCCGGCAGGAGCGGAGCGCTCGGGCAACGACGGCTCGGTGGTCCTGGCGGTGAAGACCGGGAGCCACCGGCTCCTGTTCACCGGCGATATCACGGCGAGAATCGAGCGAGAGCTGATTGCGGGCCGGGCCGACCTGAGCTCGGACATCTTGAAGGTGGCGCACCACGGAAGCAAGACGTCGACCCTGCCGGCGTGGCTGAACGCCGTATCGCCGCGTCTCGCCCTGGTCTCTGCGGGAGTGGCCAATCGCTATGGGCATCCGAGTCCGCGGGTCCTCGAGCGGCTCTCGGTGCGCGGCGCTCCGGTGCTGCGAACAGATCGGCACGGCCGCGTTCGAATCGCTCTCGAGCGCGACGCTCCACTCCGGATCTCGGTCGTCGGCCGTCGCTGATCCACCGGCTCGGCAGCGTAGACTGGGCCAATGATTGGCAGCAGCCCGCGAGAGATCGAGGACTCCGCAAGAGTGATCTCGATCGTGGGAGCGACAGGGACGGGCAAGAGTGCTCTGGCCGTGGAGTTGGGGCAGCGCATCGGCGGGGAAGTCATCAACGCGGACGCCCTCCAGGTCTATCGGGGGCTCGATATCGGTACTGCAAAGCCGAGCTCCGACGAACGAGCCCGGATCCGGCACCACCTGGTCGACGTGCTCGATGCGACGGAGCCGTACTCGGCGGGGGAGTTCGCTCGCCTCGCTCGGCAGGCGATCGCCGACATCCGCTCGCGAGGCCGAGTGCCGTTGGTGGTCGGCGGAAGTGGTCTCTACCAGCGAGCCCTCCTGGAGGGGCTGGCACCCGTGCCCGCGATCCCCCTCGAGATCCGCGCTCGACTTCGCACGCGCCTGAGGGAGGAAGGGCTGGCTGTGCTGCTCTCCGAGCTGCGCGAGGTCGATCCGGAAGGGGCCGCTCGCCTTTCCGTCGGAGACACTCAGCGGGTCCTGAGGGCCCTCGAGGTGCGGCAGGCAACCGGGCGCACACTGGGATGGTGGCAGGCGCAGGAGCCCGAATACTCTGGGATTGCAGCGCTACGAATCGGATTGACGGTCCCGCGAAGCATCCTGTACGATAACCTTCGATTTCGCGTTCGTCAGATGATCGATCGAGGTTGGCTGGAAGAAGTCGAGGCGCTGCTCGGCCCAGGGGGCGAGGAGGCCGAGACGGAGAGGCTTCCGCCGGCTTTTCAAGCGATTGGCTACCGTCAGTTGATCAGTGTGGTTCGTGGAGAATCGGCGCTCGAAGCCGCGGTCGAGTCCACGATCCGAGAGACACGACGATACGCAAAACGGCAGGAGACCTGGTTTCGTAGAGAGAGGGACGTGCACTGGTTTCGTGCCGAGAGGGCGCTGTCAGCGCTTCCCGAGATGATTGAACTCTTTTCTCGTTTGGGTAGGGGGAGCTAGTGAGCAAGCACAACATCAACATCCAGGATGGGTTTCTCTTTCAGAACCTGAAGGAGGCCACCATTCTCCACGTCGAGCTGACCACCGGTCGCCAGCTCGTTGGGCGCCTGAAACGGTTCGACCGGTTCGCCATCGTGCTGGAGCTCGAGGATGGCCTCGAGATGCTGATCTACAAGCACGCCGTGGCCGCGATCTATCAGGCGGCGAAGTGACAGCAGGGCTCTCGGGGTCGTAGACTTCGGCCTCAGCGTCGTGGGGCCATGGACCGTCCGGGCCGACGCGGCCGACACACCCACTCCCAGAGTCCAGTTCCAATATGTCTGTCTTCCGCCGTCCGGAACCTGTTCCGTCGTCGCCGGGGCCGCTGTCGGTCCCGACGCTCAGCCTGCTCTCGTCGTTGCTGGCGATCTGCCTGATCTCCAGCGCCTGCGGTAGCAGTGCCGCTCCTCCAGACGTGGGACCCCCGACCAGTGTTCGATCCTACCTGGTTTCGCCGGTGGAAGGGTTGCCGGTCGCCGTGTCGACGCCGATTCGGATGGAGCTGCAACGCGGCTATCGCGCGCTGTCCGAGTTCGGAGAGGTCCAGGTCTCTCGGGACGTGTCGGACGTGCTGCTCGAGCGTGATCCCCGACTTCTCCCGGCCCTGGTCCTCGGAGCGCAGACCGACTTCGTTCAGGGACGCTGTGGCGCTGTCATCGACACCTTGAAGGAGCCGCTGGCGGATCGTCCCGGCTATGTCGCGGGTCAGCTGCTGCTGGGAGCCTGCAGCGAGCGATCGGCAGATCCCATCGGGGCCTACCAGGCCTTCCGAGGGATCGCGGACACCAGCAGCTTCGCAGCTCGTCGAGCTGACGCGCTGGAGGACTCGGCGGTTCAGGCGGTACGCCTCGGACTCGAGCAGGACATTGCCCAGAACCGCATCCAAGAGGCGGTGGACAAACTGGCCCTGCTCGGGGAGTGGAGGCCGGGAGATCCGGTCACGATCGAGGCGCAGCAACTGCTGGCCGCAGCTCGCGGCGACGGGATGTCCGAGCTCGATCTGGTTCGCGCATTGATGGAACGGGGGCGCGACGATCGCGAGCTCGTGGAGCGCCGAGCCGAGCTGGAAGTTCGCTACGGCGAGGCGCGCACGGGGGTGGATCTCTATCGCGAGCTCCTGGAACGCTACCCCGCCGACCCCAGCCTGGAGGCTGCCCTCTCGGAAGCGACCTTTCGCTTTCGGATGGAGCGAATGCCCCCGGAGGTCACTCGGTTGGCCGAGCGCGCGCTCCTGACTCGAGGCGACTTCGCGACGCTGCTCTATTGGACGGTGCCGAGCTTGCGGTCGGGGAGCGTGGGCTCGGGACGAATCGCTACGGATGTACTCGAGCATCCTCAGCGCGACGCGGCGATCCGGATGCTCAATCTGGGGGTCATGGACGTCGAGGACCCGACGCTGCGGAACTTCGACCCCGACGGCCCGATGCGACGCGGGGGCGCACTGCGAGCGCTCCTGGTGGTCAGTCGTCTCCTCGGCGATCCGGCTTGCCTCGACGGTGTCGCGACCGACCTCGCGCTTCGCGACGACACCGTTTGTGAAACCGCGTCGCGCTGCATGCTGATTCCCGGGCCCGCGGAATGTCTGCCGGGAGCTCCTATGAGCGGCAGCGACGCGGTCGAGATGATCAGTCGGACCCTCGATCTCACGGGATCGCCCTGACCTGGAGTCGCGGTGTGATTCTCGATCGGGAGCGCAGTATCGTCGTCGTCATCGATTTGCAGGGGAAGTTGTTGGACCTGGTCCATCGCTCTGGGCTGGTGATCGAGGGTACCCTTCGGCTGCTGGATCTGGCGTCCCTGTTCGATGTCCCGGTGGTACTGACCGAGCAGTACCCCGCCGGCCTCGGCCCGACTCATCCGCGGATCCTCGAGGCGTTCGACGCGCTCCCGGTGGAGAAGCGCCGGGTCGAAAAGGATTGTTTCGGGTGCTGCGAAGAGCCTCTCTTCCTGGAGGCGCTCGAGCAGCTCCGTCCCGTCTCGAACGGGCCCCGCCAGGTGGTCGTGGCTGGCATCGAGGCCCATGTCTGTGTCATGCAGACGACGCTCGGACTCCTCGACCCTCGGGTGCTGGGAGCGTCTGGGGCGGGGTCGGAGGTGCATCTCTGTTGGGAGTGTGTCAGCGGGCGCGGCGAGGAGTACCGAGAGTGGGCCCTGCAGCGCATGCAGCAAGGGGGGGCGACCGTGACCAACCACGAGTCGGTGGCGTTCGAGTGGGCGCGCGACAAGAATCATCCCAGCTTCAAGGCGGTCAATCGACTTCTTCGCGAGGGACAGCTGTCCTGATGCGGCTGCGACCGTCCGCGGCCCTCGCAGGTGCGCTCCTCGTCTGGGCGCTCGCCGTCGCGGTCTGTGCGTTCCCTTCTGCAGTCGCGGCCCTGGAGCAGGTCGACGATGTCGAGGCCGTACGCAACGTCTTCATCGCCTACAAACAAGCACTGCTGGAGGGGGATGGTGACACTGCGGTCGATCTGGTCGATCAGGCGACGCTCGACTACTGGGGCGAGTTGCGCCGCTTGGCTCTGGAGGGCAGTGAGACCGAGGTGCGCGAGCGCTCCTTCATCGAGCGACTGCTGATCGTCAGCGTGCGCCACGAGGTGCCGCTCGAAGAGCTGGAGGTTCTCGATCTCGGCGGCCTGATTCGGATGGCCGTTGAAGCGGGCTGGATCGGGCAGGGCTCGATCGTGCAGCTGGAGATGGGAGAGGTGACGGTCGATGGGGATGTCGCGACCGGACAGGCGCTGACCGGAGCCGGCGCTACCGGCGTCAATCCGGTCGAGGGCCTCGGCTACCGCTTCGTCCGCGAGGCGGGCGAGTGGCGATTCTCTTTCGTGTCCCTGGTGCGCGGGCTCGATCGCGTGATCGCCGACCTGACCAGCCAGCTCGGCACGGACGAGAACGACCTCATCTTCATGCTGGTCGAGAGCTTTTCCGGGCGTGCAGTGCTGCCGGAGGTCTGGGAGAGGCCCGAGGGAGCCGCGCGGGCGGTCGAGGAGAGCGAGCCGCCCGACCTGGAGCCTCCACCCTGAGCGGCCACCGCCGCCGGCGAGGTTTGCCCGGAGAATCCGAGCGCGCGGGGCGCTGGCGAGGACTCCCCTTCGGGGACTGACGGGGAGAATGACCGGCCGGCTCGTGGGAGTACCATGCGTCCCGCTAATGCGAGAGGGCGTGCACGACCACGTTCACCCCGAGGGCATACGCCTGGGTGGAATAGGTCTGGAAGTACCATTCCCCATAGCCCTCTCGTTCCCAGCCATCACCGGTATCCGTGTTGAGGGTGGCGAGAACCATGAGGCGGTCCCGATCGTCGAACCAGCCGCGCACGTGGGCTTTGTCGAGTCCGGTGGCGGGGGCGCGATGGAGCTCCGGAGGATCGTGGGGCCATCCTCGGATGGCAAAGTCGCGGGCGGGGATCTGGGGCGGCTCCTCGAGCGGGAACACCGTGTCGAACAGCTCGTGGCTGGCCGGAATCTCGCGCCAGTTGTGATCGGGTAGGACTCGGCGCAGGTTGCGCTCGAGGTTGTACCACTCACCCTCCCCCCAGAAGTCGTCGATCCAGAGGAATCCTCCCTTGAGGAGGTAGGCGCGCAGGTTGGCAGTCTCGCTCGGGTCCAGTTCCATCCAACCTACGTCGCAGAGGTAGAGAAACGGGAATCGGAAGATCTCCGGGTCGCTGAGGCGATGGGTTACCGAGCGCAGATTCGCGGAGATCGTGGTCAGCTCGGTGAGACGGAAGACGAAGTTCTCGTCGGCCTGCGGGAAGTCCGTTTCCCAGCGCTGCCACATACGCCCCTCGTAGTAGTAGTAGGACTCCTGGAAGCCGCCCAGACTGTCGTACTCGCCCCGCAAGAAGCTGAATTCGGCCAGTTCGGGAACGATCACCGGCGTCAGCGTGTTGAAGGGAGTGTCCGAGGGCACGGTCTCCGGTCCCTCGGACGGTCGGCCGCTGGCTGGCGCCGCGATGCTGGCCGTCTCGAGCGGCAGCGGAGAAGAGCCAGCGAGCAGGACGGTGGCGACGAGCCACGAGGTCAGCGACGTCGAGAGGGCCATTCGTGACGCCGTTCCCGCACGTCGAATGGGCTGGTGGAAGGCGGTCTCCGGACTTACCACGTCCTGGATTCTCCAGGATCCTCGCGATACTTGCAATCCAAGGGATGAATTCCCTACGAATACAGGCTCGAGCATGCGGTACGATGACCCAACGATGACGAGGCCCAGCCTGCCACCGCGCGACCCCGGTCGCGGTTTCCGTAGTGCCCTCTGGATCCCGGTCGCGTTGTTGCTGGTGGTCTCGGCGACGGCGCTCACCCGGCAATTCCTCGCAGCCCCGTCCGGGCTCGAAACGGGATCCGAAGACGCTTCGGGCGCCGCCTCGACGCCATCGCTGTCGGCCTCGCGCTTGCCAGGCTCCGCGGGGCTTCTCGAGAGCCGGGCGCTGTCGAACGGCCCACAGGAGGGCAGGCGACGCAATCGCGTCGACATGCAGCGGGTACGCCCGCGCCGCTATCACCCCTATGAGATGCCGCTGATGCCCGACGACGATCCGGTCGGCTCACCGCCGGTCTCCGCTGCGCGCCCGCCCAGCGAGTTCTACTTCACGCGAGTGGCCTACAGCGGCTACAGCATGCGTGGCTTCGCCAGCTGGAGCGTCGACTATCCGAAGGCGGATCGGCTGTTCATGGCGGGAGTGGGACGCCTGGTCAACCACCTCGACCTCTACGAGTACGAGAACCCGATTCTGCTCACCGACCCTCAGCTGTCGGGGTTTCCCTTTCTCTATGCCGTGGAGGTGGGCTACATGTCCCTCTCCGACGACGAGGTGGCGGCGCTGCGACGCTACCTCCTTGCGGGTGGCTTCCTCCTCATCGACGACTTCTGGGGGAGTTGGGAGTGGCAGAACCTCAGTCAGGAGCTGCGACGGGTCCTACCAGATCACAGTGTCGTCGATCTACCCCTGGATCATCCGATCTTTCACTGCTTCTACGACGTGAGGGAGATCGTGCAGGTACCCAATCTCGCGCAAGGAAGGTCCGGTGGGCCGACCTGGGAGCGAGACGGCTACGACCCGACGGTTCGCGGAGTGTTCGACCAGGACGGAAGACTCATGGTCGTGATCAATTGGAACAGCGATCTGGGAGACGCCTGGGAATGGGCCGATGATCCCTACTATCCTCTGCGGTTCTCGACCTACGCCTACCAGATGGGCGTCAACTACATCGTGTACGCGATGAGTCATTGATCCCACTCGTCTGCTCGCTCTCTTCGGACTCTGCACATCCACACCAAAGGCTCCTCCCGAAAGTAACTCCATGTTCGAGGCCCTCTTCAAGTACCGACCCGCGCTGTTTCGGGAGGCCGATCTCGCGTTCATCGCGCCGCGGACGCTGACCGTCATCGCGGTGCTGTTGGCCCTGGTGCTGGTGGTGCTCGCCGTGCGGTATCGGCCCTCTCCGGAGCAGGCCAGTGGGCTCGACCGGGCCGTGTTGCTCACGCTGCGACTCTGTGTCATCGCCTTGTTGCTGTTTTGTCTCCTGCAGCCGTCGCTGGTGCTGTCGACCCTGGTGCCGCAGGAGACCTTCGTGGGAGTCCTGGTCGACGACTCGAAGAGCATGCTGATCGAGGACGGCGCCGAGAGCTCGCGAGCCGGCCAGGTCCTCGACGTCCTCGCTGGCCAGGACGACAGTGCATGGGGACGTCTTCAGGAGCGCTTTCGGGTGAGGCTGTTCGGCTTCTCCGACAGCGTGGGTCGTATCGAGGGCGCCGGCGACCTGACCTTCGCCGGAGGAGAGACCCGTCTCGGTCCTGCACTCGACCGCGCGGCCGAGGAATTGTCCGGAATCCCACTCGCGGGTCTCGTCCTGTTCTCCGACGGGGCCGACACGGGAGACGAGAGCTTCTCGGACGTGCTCTTGTCCCTGAAGGCTCGGGGAGTGCCGGTGCACACGGTGGGCCTCGGCCGTGAGCGGTTCGATCGGGACATCGAGGTCCGGCGGGTGGTGGCCCCGCGCCAGGCGCTACTCGGGTCCTCGCTCCTGGTCGAGGTCACGGTGAACCAGCGAGGCTACAGCGGCGAGAGTGTCCGCCTGGAAGTCGAGGACGGAGGCCGGATCGTCAACGTGCAGGAGATCGAGTTCCCGACCGATGGAGAAGCAGTCACCGCCCAGGTCGAGTTCATGGTCGCCGAAGCGGGACCTCGTGTCTTCCGTTTCCGGATCGACCCTCGTGAGAACGAGCAGGTGAGCCAGAACAACGAGCAGTCGGCTCTCATCGAGGTGTTGGACCGCCGCGAGAAGATCCTGTACTTCGAGGGCGAGCCGCGTTTCGAGGTGAAGTTCCTGCGACGGGCGGTCGCCGATGACAAGAACCTCCAGCTGGTAGTGCTTCAGCGCACAGCCGAGAACAAGTTCCTGCGCCTCGACGTGGACGACCCGCTCGAGCTCCAGGGGGGATTCCCCACCCGGCGCGAAGAGCTCTTTCAGTACCGGGGGATCATCCTGGGAAGTGTCGAGGCCAGCTTCTTCACCTACGATCAGATGCGCATGATGGTGGACTTCGTCAGCGAGCGAGGAGGCGGCCTGATGGTGCTGGGAGGCCGGCGCGCGCTCTCCGAGGGGGGATATGCCGGAACGCCACTCGAGGATGTTCTCCCCGTCGTCCTCGAAGCGGCTCCGCCGGAGGGCTCGGAGCCCTACTTCTCGCGTCTTCGGGTCGAGCCCACGGCCCAGGGAAGGGCACATCCCGCTCTGCGACTGGCGGACGACGACGACGGGTCTCTCGAGCGGTGGAAGACGCTTCCCCCGCTGTCGACCTTCAACCCCGTGGCGAAACTGAAACCGGGAGCGACCGCGCTGTTGATCGGCAAGTTGGAGGGCGGAGAGGGAGACG
The DNA here is from genome assembly GCA_963851415.1 of uncultured Acidobacteriota bacterium. Taxonomy (GTDB): domain Bacteria; phylum Acidobacteriota; class Thermoanaerobaculia; order Multivoradales; family Multivoraceae; genus CAWKPF01. The sequence continues at coordinate 1,927,642 of CAWKPF010000003.1, read as the reverse complement.
ACCGGTCCGTGCTCGCTTTCCAGCGCTACGGCCGCGGGCGGGCTCTGGCGCTGTCCGTGCATGACACCTGGATGTGGCAGATGCACCACGAGATTCCACTCGAAGACCAGACTCACGAGAGGCTTTGGCGTCAGATGCTGCGCTGGCTGGTCAGCTACGTGCCCGATTCCGTGGTGGTCGAGAGTAGCCGCGATCGAGTGGCACCCGGCGATTCCGTCACGCTCGAGGCGGACGTTCGGGATCCCGGTTTCCTTGCAGTCAACCGCGCCGAGGTCACGGCGACCGTCCGATCACCCTCCGGCGAAGAGCGTGAGGTGCCACTCGAGTGGTCGGTGGAGCGTGACGGCGTGTTCCGCGGCAACGTCGAGACGACAGAGCCGGGTCTTCATCGGGTAGAGATCGAGGCCATTTCGGAGGGGGAGGATCTGGGAAGTGCGGCGGCCTCCTTCCAGGTGACCGAGCTCGAGGACGAATTCTTCGGCGCAGAGCGTCGCACCTCATTGCTCGAGCGAGTCTCGACCGAGACCGGCGGGCGCAACTATGAGCTCGACGAGCTCGACGAGTTGGTCGAGGACCTCGCGTTCAGCGAGGGCGGATCGACGATGCGCGAATATCGCGACCTCTGGGACATGCCGATTCTGCTCGTGATGCTCCTCCTGCTGCTCGGGAGCGAGTGGATCTACCGACGCTGGCGGGGGCTCGCCTGATGCTCTGTACCTCCAGGGCTCGAGTCTGGATGCTCGGCATCATCGCACTGTCGTTGGGAGCAGGGGCTGCGCCAGCGCAAGGGCAAAGAACGTTTCTCATGGTGGTGGCAGGACTGGGTGGTGATCCCGAGTACAGCGATTCGTTCTACGAAGCCGCCATCGCGCTGGCCGACGGTGCGATGGCGGCCGGAGTCCCCGAGGAGCAGATCCGCGTGCTCACGGAGGACCCGGATCGAGCGCCGGCGCGAATCGGGGAGCGCTCCACGCGTGAGAACGTACTCGCAGGCCTGAGCGAGCTCACCGGTGAAGTGCAGGAGGCCGATCAGCTCTGGATCGTCTTGATCGGTCACGGCTCCGCGAGCGCAGAGGCGAATCGTTTCAACCTCCCGGGTCCTGACATCACCGAGAGCGATTTCGCGGCAGCCCTCGATGGTGTCGATGGGACGATCGCCTTCGTCAATGCAGCCAGTGCGAGCGGCGGCTTCGTGGGAGCTCTTTCCGGCGAGAGGCGAGCCATCGTCACAGCGACGCGCTCGGGCGGCCAGCGCAATGAGACGGTGTTCGGTAGCTACTTCGCGAACGCGTTCGTCGACGGTACCGGAGACACCGACAAGAATGGTCGGGTGTCGTTGATGGAGGCCTTCGAGTACGCCAGTGCGGAGGTCGAGCGGTATTACGAGTCCGAGTCTCTGTTGCGGACCGAACACCCCCAGCTCGACGACAACGGTGACCGCGAGGCGAGCACCACCCCGGACCCCCTCGCGGTCGACGGCTCCGTCGATGGTCGACTGGCGAGTCGTCTCTATCTGGGCCAGGAGGAAGCCGCCAGCCTCGCGGCAGACGATCCGGCGGTGGCTGCACTGTTGGGAGAGAAGGCGGAGCTCGAGAGCCGCATCGAGAGCCTGCGACTGCAGCGCGAGAGCCTCGACGAGGACACCTACCTCGACGAGCTCGAGGCTCTGATGGTGGCGCTTGCCAAGACCCAGCGGGAGCTCGACGCTGCCACCGCCCGCGGAGGAGACAGAGAATGACCCGCTCGCACCCTTTCCGATCTGCGGCTGCACGGGGCATCGCGTGCCTCTCGCTCGCTGCGGTGGCGCTCCAGTGGTGGCCAATCGCGGCTCAGGCGCCCGCGGAGAGCCCGGAAGGGGAGACGGCCGAGGCGAGTGCGTCGCCGCGCGACCTCGTCGAGACCGGGCGCTACGAGGAGGCCGTCGCACTGCTCGAGCCGCTGCTCGAAGAAGGCGCCGCGCCCGCCAGTTCGGTACGGGTGTTGGCCGAAGCGCAGCGAGCGCTCGGGCAGTACCGACAGGCCGCAGAGACCCTCGAGGGCGCCCTCGCGAGCTCACCGGATCTGACCACCTCGCTGGGCGAGATCAAGGTGCTTCTGGGTGAGCGGGAGGCCGCGGAGACGCTGTTCGAACGCGCCATCGCGCAGCGCCACGGCGATGCCCTGATGGCCCAGGTACACCTGGCGCAGCTGTGGCTCGAACGGGGAGAACTGGAGCGCGCAGAGGAGGGCTTCTATCGCCTGATCGACGCCTACAACCAGCGAGAGACTCTGTCGGCCCGGGATCTGGTGGCCGTCGGCATGGCCTGTCAGGCCCTGGGCCGTGACAACCCCCAGCTCTTCAAGGACGCGCTCAAGGCCTACGACGAAGCGATCGAGACCTCGCCGTCGTATCTCCTGCCTCGAGTTCTGATCGGAGCGTTGTTCGTCGAGAAGTACGACTCGACCCAGGCCCGCGACTCGCTGCGCGACGTCCTCGAGGTGAACCCCAGGCATCCCGAGGCCAATCTCGCCTTCGCCGAGCTGCTGCACTTCGACGGGTCCTCGCAAGCCCTGGAGGTGGCGCGATCCATCCTCGAGGTCAATCCGAACCTGATCGAGGCCCGCGTGTTGATCGCTCGACTCCTCTTGGAGCTCGAGCAGTTCGAGGAGGCGCAGACGGAGGCCGAGCGGGCGCTCGAGGTCGACCCCGGGTCGCTCGAAGCGCTTTCTGCTCTGGCGGCTTCCTACTACCTTCGAGACGACCTCGAGAGCTACGAGCAGACACGGACGAAGGTCTTGGAGCTCAATCCCCGCTACGCCGACTTCTACAACGCCCTGGCCGACGCCGCCCTGCGTACCGCCAACTACCCACGCGCCCGCGATCTCGCCCGGCAGGCGGTCGAGATCGATCCGAAGTCCTGGCGTGGCTGGCACCACCTCGGCCTCAATCAGCTGCGCCTGGGCGAGATCGAGGAAGGCACGCGGAACCTGGAGAAAGCCTTCGAAGGTGACCCCTACAACGTATGGGTGAAGAACACCCTCGATCTCACCGACACCTTCTCGGAGTACGACACGATTCCGATGGGGCGCTTCGAGCTGTTCCTTCATCGAGACGAAGCCGAGGCGCTCGCTCCATGGATGGGAGAGCTGGCCGAGGAGGCCTATTCCGAGCTGGCAAAGCGCTATCGGTTCGAGCCGCCGACGCCGATTCGCATCGAGGCGTTTCCGTCGCATGCCGACTTCTCCGTGCGCACCGTCGGGCTGGCCGGCCTGGGCGCCCTCGGAGTGTGCTTCGGACCCGTTCTGGTGGTCGATTCTCCCTCGGCAAGGTCGCTGGGAGAGGCGAACTGGGGATCGACCCTGTGGCACGAGTTGGCCCACACCTTCACCCTGGAGCTCACCGAAGCACGAGTGCCTCGCTGGCTCACCGAGGGGATCTCGGTGTTCGAAGAACGGAGGGCTCGCCAGGGCTGGGCGGACGACGTCACGCCGGACTTCCTGCAGGCGCTGGCCGAGGACAAGCTGCTGCCGATGGCAGAGCTGAACAACGGGTTCGTGCGGCCGAGCTTCCCGATGCAGATCGTCTTCTCCTACTACCAGGGCTCGCTGGTGGTCGAGCGGATCGTCGAGCAGTGGGGCTTCGAGAAGCTGCTCGAGATGCTCCACGCCTATCGCGATGGTCTGGGTACCGAGGAAGTGTTCCGAACCGTGCTGGAGATCGAGCTCGAGGATTTCGACGAGGGGTTCTTCGCGGGGCTGGAGCAGCGCTTCGAGGTTCCGCTGGCATCGATCACCGAGCTCGAAGAGGAGCCGCAATTCCCCGGCAGTCGCGAGGAGATGGTGCAGCGGATCGAGAAGGAGGCAGGCGAGCATCCCGAGAGCTTCCGCGCCCAGCTGGCGTGGGGCACGGTCCTGTACGGCGAAGAGCGCTACGAGGAGGCGATCGAATACCTGGAGCGCGCCCGAGGGCTGTTCCCTCAGTACGCCTCGCAGAGCTCCCCGTACGCCCTGCTGGGCGAGATCTATCGGAAGCGTGGGGAGACCGAAAAGGCCATCGAACGCTTTCGCCAGCTGATCGATATCGACGAAACTGCCTGGCAGGGCCATCTCAGTCTCGCCGAGCTGCTGGCGGAGCAGGATCGGCCCGAAGAAGCCGCAGAGGTCCTGCTGCGGGCAATCTACATCTCTCCGTTCCAGCGGGAGCTGTTCGACGAGCTGGCGGAGCTCGCACTGGCGGCCGAGAATCCGCAGCTACGGGTGCGCGCCCTCGAGAGTCTCGTGTCACTCGATCCACCGGACCGGGCGCAGGCCCTCTATCGCCTCGCGGAGGCGCACCTGGACGCCGGTTCGAAACGGGAAGCGCGACGGGCCGTTCTGCGCGCCCTGGAGATCGCTCCGGGGTACGATGAGGCGCAAGACCTGTTGTTGCGACTCGTTGAGGAGAGCAGCTCGTGAATCGTCGTCGAAGAAACATCCGCAGACAGCTCGCACCGGGGCGGGGTCGTGTCCGGATCCGGCGCTCGCTCGTCCTGGCGACGGCGGGCCTTCCGTTGCTGCTGATCGGTGTGATGACGCTCTTCGCGCCGCGCGACTCCGAGGCCGCTCCCGACGACTGGATCTCCAAGCCCCCCGAAGTGGAGTATCCGACTTTCGATTACGACGGGAGCTTCACGTTCGCGCGGCTGAAGTTCGATCCGATGGACTGGGGAGCCGGCCCGTTCACCTGGGGGCTGGATCTCAAGTGGAATCACGACTATCCCCAGGCCGAGCTCAATTTCTCGAGGATTCTGAAGGAGTTGACGGGAATCGAGCCCCATCTGGAAGGTGGGAACGTCCTGGAGATCTCGGATCCCCGACTGTTCGAACACCCCTGGGCCTATGTTTGTGAGGTCGGGTTCTGGGATCCCAGCGAGGAAGATGTCGAGATCCTGCGCAGCTACCTGCTCAAGGGCGGGTTTCTCATCATCGACGACTTCATCGATCAGTGGGGTCGACGCCAGTGGTTCAACTTCGAGCGGCAGATCCGGCGTGTGCTGCCTGATCACACGTTGATTCCATTGACGCTAGACCATCCGGTATTCCACACCTTCTTCAAAATGGAGAGCCTGGACCTGAACGATCCCCAGATGCCTGCCCTCGACTCGGGAATCTTCGGGATCTTCGAGGACAACGACCCAGAGAAGCGATTGATGGTGATCGCCAACTACAACATGGACGTCGGTGACTATTGGGAATGGTCGGACCAGGAGTTCTACCCGGTCGACCTCACCCAGCGAGGCTTCAAGCTCGGCGTCAACTACGTGATCTACGGCCTCACTCGCTGACAGCGCTCCATAGGACCCCCGCACCCGCAGTGTAATAATCCGACGCTGGCCGAAGACACCCGGTCGGCTGCGACGTACCTCTAGGAGAGATGATGACCGAGCAGATGCTAGACGAGGCCCCAGCCCTCCCTTCGGAGGACGACGTCGCCCTTGCCGCACGCCTCGAGAAAGGGCGAGCGTTGGTTCTTGGTGAGCTCCAGAAGCTGATCATTGGACAGGACGAGGTGCTCGAGCAGGTGATGCTCACCCTCTTCGTGGGTGGCAATTCGATCATCACCGGTGTCCCCGGGCTGGCCAAGACCCTGATCATCCAGTCGATGGCCCAGGTCCTGGACCTCGATTTCAGCCGGATTCAGTTCACTCCCGATTTGATGCCTTCGGACATCACGGGCACCGACATCATCCAGGAAGATGCCAACGGACAGCGTCATATGGTGTTCATGCCGGGGCCGATTTTCGCGCAGATCGTGCTGGCCGACGAGATCAACCGGACTCCACCCAAGACCCAGGCAGCCCTGCTCGAGGCGATGCAGGAGCACCGGGTCACGGTGCAGGGCAAGACCTACGAGTTGCAGGAGCCCTTCTACGTCTTCGCGACCCAGAACCCCATTGAGCTCGAAGGGACCTACCCGCTGCCCGAGGCGCAGCTCGATCGCTTCATGTTCAACATCGTCATCGATCATCTTCTGGAGAAAGACGAACTGGAAGTGGTTCGCACGACGACCATGGCTCGCGACCTCGAGTTCAAGAGTGCGATCAACGGCGAGGACCTGGTGGCCTTCAAACAGTTGGTTCGCCGGGTTCCGGTGAGCGACGCGGTGATGCAGTACGCAGTGCGATTGGTGCGTATGACGCGACCCGCCGACGAATCGTGTCCAGCCCAGGTGAAGGAGTGGCTCGAATACGGAGCGAGTGTTCGAGCCGCTCAGTATCTGATACTCGGCGCGAAGGCGCGGGCGCTCTCTGCGGGTCGATACCACGTGAGCTTCGAGGACGTGCGGTATCTCGCCCACCCGGTGCTTCGTCACCGGATCCTCACCAACTTCCATGCGGATTCAGAGGGCGTCACGACCGACGGGATCATCGATCAGCTACTCGAGATCGCTCCGGTTCCGCGCTCGGAGATGTAGCCCGGCGATGCCATCGACCGTAACCGACGCCCCAGCGCGACAGGAGTCGATAGGTCGCTTCCTCGACCCCGAAACTCTCGGAAAGATCTCCAACCTCCAACTCCTTGCCAAGACGGTGGTGGAAGGGTTCATCAGTGGACTCCATCGCTCGCCTTTTCTGGGACGCTCCATGGATTTCGCCGAGTACCGGGCCTACATGCCGGGCGATGACATTCGGCAGATCGACTGGAAGCTGTACTCACGGACGGACCGTTTCTACGTCAAACAGTTCGAGGGCGACACCAATACCAACGTTCTCACGATGCTCGACGCGTCCCGATCGATGGACTTCGGTACCGGAGCCCTCACCAAACTGGACTACGGTCGTTTCCTCGCAGCGTCGATCTCATTTCTCGCCTCGAAGCAGAAGGACAGGGTGGGGTTGGTCACCTTCGACAAGGAGGTCATCGATTGGGTGCCACCGGCTGCCAAGCACTTCCAGACGGCGCTGATCCGACTCAATCGGCTCGAGGTGGGAAGAGAAAGTGACCTGGTGGCGTCCCTCGTCAAGGTGACCCAGTCGATTCGCCGACGAGGGATCGCGGTCCTGATCTCCGATCTCTACGCGCCCCCCGATCAGGTGGTGTCGGCGCTCAAGGGTCTGGACTCGAAGGGGAACGACCTGATCGTCTTTCACCTTCTCGATCCAGCCGAGCTCGAGTTGCCGTTCGATCAACCCCTGGACCTGGTGGATCTCGAAAGCGGCGATCGTTTGCCGGTGGTTCCGGAGTCGGTTCGCGAGCGCTACCTTGAGCTGATTCAGGAGCACACCGCCGAGCTGACCCGCCGACTGGGCGAGCTTCGGATCGACTACGAGCTGATCGACATCAGCAAGCCTCTGGATTGGGCCCTCTACCGCTACCTAGCCCGCAGGATTTCGGCGATCAAGGGAGGCGGTTGATCGTGTCGCTGGGCTTCCTCACTCCGCTGTTCCTGACGGCGCTCGCGGCCGTGGCACTACCGATTCTCGTGCACCTCAGCCGCCGACGGCAGACTCGGGTGCTGGACTTCCCGTCGCTGATGTTCTTGAGCCGGGTGCCGTACCGATCGATGCGGCGGCGACGGATTCGGAACTGGGCTCTGATGGCCTTGCGGATTGCTGCCTACGCACTGATCGCGCTCGCCTTTGCGCGACCCCTTCTGCAGGGGTGGAGTGGCGACAGTTCCGCCGGAGAGTCTCGAAGGCATCGCGTGATCGTTCTCGACCGGTCCTACAGCCTGGGATACGACGATCGCTGGCCTCTTGCCCTGGCCGAGGCGCGACGGGCCGGCGAGGGGCTCGCGGAGGGGGACCTCGTGAGCCTGGTGACGTTCCAGGACAGCGCCGAGACTCTTCTCGCCGCCGCGAGCGACCCCTCCCTGCTCGAGGCCGCTCTCTCGGGACTGGAGCCCGGGGACGGAATCACGCGTTTCGCACCCGCCACGAAACTGGCGCGACAGCTTCTGCTCGAGAGTGCGACGCCGCAGCGCGATGTCGTGCTGATCAGCGATTTCCAGCGCACCGGCCGGCCCAAAGGCGAGGAGTTGCACCTCCCCTCGGGGACCGAGGTGGAGCTGGTCGACGTCGGGCTCCTGGCCTCGGGGGACCCGGCCGAGATTCGCAACGTCGCGATCACCGATCTCGGGCTCGATCGGGGGCGCAGCGCAGGAAGGGACCGACTGGCGGTGTCGGCGCGACTGGTCAACACCGGTGGCACGCCGGCGCCCGCTGTCGAGGTCGAGCTCGAGCTCAATGGGCGCCTGATCGAGGTCCAGACGGTCGCGGTCGAGGCCGGGGGCCGGGTCAGTGTCCCCTTCGAGCCTGCCGTCCTCGAAGCGGGCATCACGACCCGGGGCATCGTACGCGCCCGTACCGGTGACCTCCTCGAGCACGACGATCTCTACCAGTTTGCGGTCAATCCCTCCCAGGGCGTTCCCGTGCTCATCATCGACAGCGGACGCGGCCAGCCGAGTCTCTTCGTGGAGCGTGCTCTCGGACTGGGGCAGGATCCGTACTTCCGCACTCGTCGAGTGCGGGTCTCCGGGCTGAGCGCCAGCGACCTGGCAGAGCAGCCGGTGGTGCTCTTGAACGACGTGCTGACCGACCTCGACGCGGGGGCTGCCGAGCTTCTGGCAGGACACGTCGAGCGCGGCGGGGGTCTCTGGGTAGTCATGGGCTCGGCCTACAGGACAGATCGCCGCCCCCCCGTCGCGGATCGCCTCGCGGTGCCCGCGGTGACCCGGACCGAGCGGAGCTCGGCTTCCGGGAACGCAGTTGCGGTCCTCGACTTCGAGCATCCGGCACTGGAGGTGTTCGCGGCGCCGCGGAGCGGGGACTTCTCGAGTGCCCACATCTTCCGATTCCACGATCTCGAGCTCGATGAGAGGCATCGAGTCTTGGCGCGCTTCGCCGATGGGCGTGCGGCGCTGGTCGAGGCACGAGTTGGCGATGGGCGCGTACTGGTCTGGCCGAGCACGTTGGACACGTTCTGGTCCGATCTCGCTCTTCAGCCCGTGTTCTTGCCTTTCGTCCATCAGTTGGTGCAGTACCTGGCGGGGTATCGGCCGGGGCGCGAGTGGTACGAGGTGGGACAGGTGGCAGACCTGAGTGTGGAGGCACAGAGCCGGTATAGCGATGAGGCGGCGCCAGGAGTCGCCTCCGGAGAGTGGCTGGTGATCTCACCGTCCGGCGCGCAGAGTACGGTGCCCGCTCGAGAGAGCCTGTTGCTCGAGCTGCCCGAGAGGGGCTTCTGGGAGTTGCGCCCCGTGGGTCCGGAGGGAGCCAGGGAGGAGCCGTTGGTGGTCGCCGTCAATCTCGACACGTCGGAATCGGATTTGACTCCTCTCGATGTGGAGCTCCTGGAGAGTTCTTTACAACCCCTGGTGCAGGAGGAGATCGTCCGTGAGGGCGCCGCTGGGTCCGATACCGCCGAGCGAGAGGGACGCCAGCGGCTGTGGTGGCTCCTGCTCGCCCTGGTGGCGGTCATTCTCGGGCTGGAGGCCTTCCTCGCCTGGCGCTTGTCCTCGGGAGGACCGATTCCCCTGGCGGATCGCTGGGGGAGGGGCAGAGCCGCCGGCACTGGCGGTCCGTCGGGAAGAGGCAGTCCGATACGATCGAGTTGATCGATCGCCGATTCTCTTCGGGAAGGGGTAGGAAAGAAGACGCGAACGAGAGTTTGAAGGTGCCGTAGTGAGCCGGAGCGGAGCAGACGACAGCAAGGAGAGTCCACGATGAAGGATCTGCTGGGAGCGACCTACGACGACCTGCTACGAGTCGTGCGCTATGCACGGCGGCGCTGGAGACTGAGGGTGGCGCTGCGTGGCCTGCTTTTCGTCCTGGGGTTCGGCTTTGCCGCCTTCGCGGTCTCGGTGTGGGGGATGGACCACTTTCTCTACAGCGAGAGGGCGATCACGTGGTTTCGTGTGCTCACCTACGCCGCACTGGGAGCGCTGAGCGTTCGTTATCTGATCCTCCCGCTGACCCAGCGGGTGAGCGATCAAAGGGTCGCTCTGTACATCGAGGAGCACGAGCCCGGACTGCAGGCTGCACTGTTGAGTGCCCTGGAGGTCGGAAAGGACCAGAACGGCGCCGCCTCCCCGGAGCTCACGCACCGCCTGATCTCGGATGTCGTGGAGAAATGCCGCGATATCGAGTTCGGCCAGAGGATCGAACAGAGTCGGCTGCGTCGCTTTTCTGCGGGCCTCGCCGGGCTCGCAGGAGCTGGCATGGTGGCCATCCTGCTCAGTCCGGCCTTTCTTCAGCATGGTGCAATGGTGCTCTTCATGCCGTGGAAGACGTTCGCCCTCGACAATCCGTACCAGATCGTCGTAGCGCCCGGCAACGTAGAAGTGGCGCGGGGTGCAGACGTCCCGGTGAAGGCGTCTCTTCTGGGTTTCGACCACGAGCGCGTGGAATTGGCGATCAAGAGCGGGGAAGACGGGGATTGGCAGCGCTGGCCGATGTCTCTGTCGGAGGCCGCCCTCGATGCACTCGAGGACGACGTCGGTGAGCCGACTCAGGAGCCGTCGTCTCGGGAGTACGAGTTCCTGCTCCTCAACATGCAGGATGTCAGTGAGTACTACGTCGAAGCGAGTACGGTGCGCTCTGCCCTGTATCGAATCGACGTGCTCGACCTGCCGTATGTCGAGAGGATCGATCTGGAGTACCACTTTCCCTCCTATACCGGACTCGAGATCAAGCTGGAGGAGGACTCCGGAGACATCGTGGCTTTGCGCGGTACCGACGTGTTCGTCGAGGTCGTGCCCACGATGGCCTCGAGCGATGGGTACCTGCTGATCGACGAGGAGACGAAGATTCCCTTGGAGCTCCAGGAGAGCGGAGCCCTGCGCGCCAAGATCTCTGTCGAGAGGCCGGGCTACTACCGAGTCGAGCTTCGTGGTCCCAAGGGCGAGATGCACCGGGCCTCGTCGGAGTACTCGATCCAGGTGCTGTCGGACCTGCCGCCGATCCTCCAGGTGCGCAGGCCGGGACGCGACATCAAGGCACACAAGATCGACGAGATCTTCGTCGAGGTCGAAGCAGAAGACGACTATGGCATCGGAGCCCTCGAGCTGGTGTACTCGGTCACCGGAGCCGACGAGTCGACCGAGACACTGATGCGCACAGCCCGTCCACGCAAGGAGGCTTCGGGCAGCCACACGTTCTTTCTCGAAGAGCTTCCGCTCGAGGACGGCGATTTCATTTCCTATTACGCCAGGGCCCGTGATGCCAGTGGTGTCGGAGGCGGCCAGGTCACCACGAGCGACATCTACTTCGTGGAGATCCGCCCCTTCGGCAAGGACTATCGGCGCCAGGAACAAGGGGGCCAGGGTGGCCAGGGCGGCGGCGGAGGGCTCGACAACAGCCTGTCTCTGACTCAGAGACAGATCGTCTCTGCGACCTTCAACCTCATCCGAGACCGTTCGGACTACGCGGAGAAGGAGTGGGGAGAGAACCTGGCGACGCTGGCACTCAGTCAGGGTCGGCTCCGAGAGCAGGTCGGTACCCTGATCCGTCGGATGGAGGCGCGGGCGACCCTGCTCTCCGACGACGACTTCCAGAAGATCATCTCCGCTCTGGGCTCCGCCAGTGAGGCGATGATTCCTGCCGAGGAGCAGTTGCTGGCCAATCGACCCAAGGAGGCGTTGGCCGACGAGCAGCTGGCCCTCAAGTATCTACAACGCGCCGAAGCCGTCTTCCGCGATGTGCGGGTCAGCTTCGATCCAGGCGGCGGCGGCGGGGGCGGGCAGGCACCCGAACTGTCCGAGGATCTCGCCGATCTCTTCGAGCTCGAGCTCGACAAGCTGAAGAATCAGTACGAGACCGTACAGCGGGGCGAGCGCCAACAGACGGAGCAGGAGGTCGACGAGGCCATGCAGCGGCTGCGTGAGCTCGCCAGGAGGCAGCAGCAGGAGAACGAGCGCATGCGTCGACAGCTCGGGTCGCCGCAGGCGGGAGGCGGAAGCAGCCGCAATCAACAGGAGTTGATCGAAGAGGCCGAAGAGCTCGCTCGAAAGCTCGAGAAGCTCTCGCGGGAGAAGGGGCGTCCCGATCTCCAGGAGTCGGCACGCCGCCTGCGGGACGCTGCGGACTCGATGCGCCGATCGTCCGCCAATCGCTCCGATCGTTCCCTGGGTGAAGGAGTGGCGGCTCTCGACGAGCTGCGCGAGGCCAAGCGTCTGCTCGACCGCAGCCAGGAGAAGCAGGTCGGCCAGGAGCTCGAGGAGACGCGCGAGCGAGCTGGCAGAATCTCGGAGCTGCAGGAGCGCATCGAAGAGCAGCTCGAGGCCATGCCGACAGAGGAGGATGCCGCCGCGGATGCCGAGACCGCTCGACGCTACAACGAGCAGATGGACCGAATGCTCGAGCGCAAGGACCAGCTGGGAGAGGAGATTGCCGGGCTCGAATCGCAGCTCGACCGCCTGGCGCGCCAATCACGGGAGGACCAGCCGGACGCTGCACGCAGTCTCCAAGACGCGGCCAATTCCATCCGTGACAATCAGCTCAAGGAGAAGGTGCGCTACTCGAAGGGTGTGGTGCGCGGTCGCGAGAAGGAGTTCGCACAGATGTTCGAGCAGGAGATCGGCTCGGACATCGACGAGCTCGTGCAGCGCATCGGCGAGGCGCAGGAGGCCGTCGGCCAGTCCCCTCAGCGCCAGCAGGAAGATTCCCTGGAGCGGGCTCGGGAGCTCGTGGAGAGTCTCGAGTCGCTCGAAGAGCGTCTGCGAGAGCGAACTTCGGCCCAAGGCCAGCAGGCACAGCTCGGCGATCGGGGGGACGATGCCGAGCCCGGAGAGCGACAGGACTCGGGAGATCAGGGGGAGCGTGAGCTCTCCAGGCTCGGCGAGCGTCCCGGTCAGCAGGGTCGTCAGGAAGGCCAGGAAGGCCAGGAGAGGCCAGTCTTCCGGCCAGCAGGGGCAAGAGGGCCAACAGCCCGGACAACAGGGTCAGCCCGGCCAGCAGGGGCAAGACGGCCAGCAGGGCAGTCAACAGGGGCAGGAAGGGCGCCCCAGCGGTCAGATGGCGCAAGGGGGCAGCCCCGAAGGAGAGCAGAACCGGGGGGGCGATCCCACTCAGGAGGGCGCAGGCTTCGCCGGCTCCCAGGTCAGCCAGGTCGGCCCCAGTGGTGGGACTCGATTCCAGCCGGGCACCCTGTCGGCACAGGAGATGCGCCAGGTGCAGCGGGAGCTGGACGAGCGGCTCCGCGAAGGGCAGCAGCTGCGAGACGAGCTTCGTCGTCAGGGTCTCGAGGTGAATGATCTCGATCAGATTCTGAAGCAGATGTCCGGTCTGAGCTCCCGAAAGATCAACAACGACCCGCTCGCCCTGGGTCGGCTCCGGGAGGGTGTGGTCGAGGGACTCCGGCAGTTCGAGTTTCGCCTGTGGCGAGAGCTTGCCGCCGACGGAGAGGAGAAACTCTTCCTCTCCAACTCCGACCATGTTCCGGAGGGCTACCGCGAACTGGTCGAGGAGTACTACCGAAGCCTCGGCGACGGCTGAGCGGGGGAGAAGAGAGGCGCCAGACGACTTCGTGGGACCGGCTTTGCAGGACAACACTTGACGTCGGTGAGGGTGGGCCGGATACTCGGGCGTCTTTCCCGGCATAGCGGCCCGGCAGGAATCCGGGAGTGGAGGCCGACGGAGTGAATCAGTCGACCCAGACGAGGGCGGGCTCCGGTCCGGATTCCCCCTCGGCGACGGCCCAGGTTCAGGAGTACCCTGCTCCCGGACGTGCCTGGTTCGGCGTCTTCGTGTTGATGTTGATCTACATCAACTCGTTTCTCGATCGCTCGATCCTGGCCCTGCTGGTCGACCCGATTCGCCGCACTCTCGAGATCAGCGAGAGCCAGATGGGCTTCTTGATGGGGCCGGCATTCGCCGTCTTCTACATCGTGGCGGGACTGCCGCTGGGCCGGCTCGCCGACTCGATGAGTCGTCGCTGGTTGGTCTTCTGGGGCCAGCTGACCTGGAGCCTGATGTCCGTCGGCTGCGCCTTCGTGACCAGTTTCCCGCAGTTCCTGGCGCTGCGCATGGGCCTCGGAGTCGGGGAATCGAGCCTCTCCCCATCGGCCTACTCGCTGATCACGGACCTGTTTCCGCGTCATCGGCTGGCCAGGGCGCTGTCGGTCTACGGCCTGGGCATCTATCTGGGGGCAGGGTTGGCGCGCTTGCTGGGGGGTGTGGTTGCGGGCTTCACCGAGGGCCAGGACATCGTCACCCTGAGCTGGATCGGCCGTGACATCTACTCCTGGCAGGTGGTCTTCCTCTTCATAGCGCTACCCACGATCCCGCTGTCGATTCTCCTGTTGATGATTCCGAAGGTGGAAAGACGTTCGACGACCGGGGGAGGCGGCGCTGGAGCAGCAGTCAAGAAAGTGCCGACCAGAGAGCTGTTGGGCTACCTGTGGTTGAACCGCACGACCTTCCTCTGCCACAGCTTCGGCTTCGCTCTGCTCTCCTTTTCGGGCTACGGCGTGGGGGCATGGATGCCAAGCCACATCATGCGCAATTTCGGGTGGGGTATCGCCGACACGGGAGTCGCGCTCGGGCTGATCAACATGGCCGCCGGGACGCTTGGGATTCTGGCCGGAGGTTGGCTGGCCGACACGCTCCACCAGCGGGGAGTTCGCAACAACAAGACGATGGTGGGGCTGATTGCCTGCGTCGCCTGGTTCCCCTTCGGCATTGCGTATCCACTCATGGGGAGCGCCGTGGCGACCATGACGCTCTACGTCCCCGCGGTGATGGTCGCTGCGATGCCTTGGGGGGTCGGACCCGCCGGAATCCAGGAGATCGTGCCGAATCGAATGCGCGGAGGTGCGTCGGCGATCTATCTCTTCATCATCAACTTGCTCGGCCTCGGCTTCGGACCCTACATTCTCTCGGTGTTCACTCAGTACGTCTTCGGTGGAGATCGCGGAGTGCGCTGGTCCCTATTGGCCGTGCCGGCCGGGGCACACGTCGTTGCGGCACTGCTGCTGGTTACCGCACTCGGCCCGTTCAAGCAGAGCATGGATCGGGTCAAGGAGTGGGAGGCTCGGCACTGAGCGGCGAGAGGATCTTCGCCATCCGCAGAAAGGCGGCTGGCCGAAGCAGACGGTGCGAGTCGTCGAAGGGCCTCGTGCCCACGATCTGGTATCCGAATCGTCGATAGAAGCCTGGGAGGTCCTCACGCAGGTCCACGACCGACAACTCCACGCGACGGACCCCCTGGCGGCTCAGGGTTCGCTCTGCGGCGGCCATCAGCTCACGGGCCAGTCCCCGCCCCTGACATTCCGGGTGTACAGAGAGCAGGCCGAGATGGGCGACTGGAGCCGCCTCAGCGCTCCGGGGCTCGAGCCGAAGGTAGACGCAGCCGAGGAGCCGATCGTCGTCGTCGCTCACCAGGAAGTCGCCTCGACGCTGGTAGGCAACGACTTCGTCGTGCTCCGTGCGGTTGCCGGAGACGAAGAATGCCTCGATTCGATAAGCGGCGTTGATCAGTCCGGCGAGCGCTTCCGCGTCCTCGGGGATGGCTCGCCGGACGGACATCTCAGTCCGCCTTGCGGCGGGGTATCGAGTGCTCCCAGTCGGCGAGCAGAGCCCTCAGAGCCGCGATGAACGCGAGCGGCTGATCGAGAATGAGATGATGATGCGCCTCGGGAATCTCTACCTGAGGTGCATTTCGGTCGAGGAGCTCGTACATGTACTCCCCGGTCTCGGGTGGCACCACCCGACTGTACTGGCCGCGCATCAACGCGATACGGGTTCGCGTGTTCTGGAGGAAGGACGCCAGGGGCAAGCGGTCGCGGTGCAGAAAGACCCCCGGATCGAACTTCCATGTGAAACGGCCGCCGTCGACCTCACGCAGCGATCGGCGGGCGATGAAATCGAGCACGTGCCTGTTCTCACACGGCTGTTCCGGCACCAATCTGAATCGCTGGAGTGCATCCTCGAGCGTGTCGTAGGTCTTCGGATTGCGGAAGCTACGGCCTCGCTGCCCCTCGTCCGACTCGGGGTCGGGGCGGCGAACCGGGGAATCGACGATGATCGCGCCCGCCAATTCGTCGCCGAAGAGCGACGAGGCGACGATCGAGACGAGGCCTCCCATCGAATGGCCGACCAGCACGGGCGGAGTGACGAAGTCGGCGTCCGCGGCCACGGCCATGACCTCCTGTGCCCAGAGCTCCATCGTGTATCGCTCGCGTCCGCCGCTGTCGCCGTGGCCAGAGAGATCGGGCGCCACCACGGAGTACGAGCTCGTGAGCAGCGGCGCCAGGAAGCTCCACCAATGAGCGTGCGCTGCACCCCCATGGACGAGGACGACGCCGGGAAGCGCGGGATCGCCCCAGGCAAGGTAGTGAATCGGCACTCCCTCCACCTCGACGGTGCGCTCTCGGTAGGGGGTCGCGATCGCACGATCGAACCACTCGGGAGTCGAACGCTTCTCGGACACGATCAGTCTTCACCGAGGGGTCGGTAGTCTTCCTCTTCCCACCACGGGTAGTAGGGCGGCATGTCGCTCGAGGGCTTCATCGGGAATCGCGGTGGCCGCTTCTCGAGGAAGGAGGTGACTCCTTCGGCGGCGTCGGCACTGCGGCCGCGATGAAAGATTCCCTGAGACTCGATGCGGTGCGCCATCATCGGGCTGGAGTCGGGAAGTTGGCGCCACAGCATCTGGCGAGTGAGTGCAACCGAAACGGGAGAGGTGTTCTCGGCGATCTCTCGAGCGATGCGGTGCGCGGCCGGTAGCAACTCGGCGTGAGGCAAGACCCGAGACACCAGACCTCCACGAAGGGCCTCCTCGGCGTCGAAGACACGGCCGGTCAGCATCCACTCGCTAGCCCTCGAGATGCCGACGATCCTGGGCAGAAAGAAGGAGCTGCAAGCCTCGGGTACCATGCCCCTTCGGGTGAAGACGAAGCCTATTCGGGCCCTTTCCGAAGCGAGTCGAATGTCCATCGGCAGCGTCATGGTGATGCCGACACCGACTGCGGGGCCATTGATGGCAGCGATCACGGGCTTGGTCGATTTGTAGATCGCGAGGGATGTCTGGCCGCCACCGTCGCGATAGTGCTCGGGAGTATCCGAGGACGCGAAGGTCTCCCCACCGGAGGAGAGATCCGCGCCGGCACAGAATCCCCGGCCAGCACCGGTGACGACGATCGCCCGCACCTCGTCGGCCCGGTCTGCGTGAGCGAAGGCGCGGATCAGCTCGGTCTGCATCTGGCCGGTGTAGGCGTTGAGCTTCTCGGGGCGATGCAGAGTGAGCTGCAAGACGCCGTCGTCGACCTCGTAGAGCAGGGTCTCGTAGTCCGTCTTGACGTCCTTCATCACGAGGGTGCTCAGAGCCCGGGTACGGGGAAGTCCAGACAGAAGTTCTCGACGGTCTCTCTCATCCGTGCGAGCAGAGCTTCGTCTTCGGGATTGCGCAAGGCGTCGTCGATCCAGGAGGCGAGCTGAACCATGTGTGTCTCGTCGAGTCCGCGGCTGGTCGGAGCGGGAGTCCCGAGACGAATCCCGCTTGGGCGTAGTGGCGGGTTGGGGTCGTCGGGAATGAGTTGCTTGTTGACCGTGATGCGAACCTTGTCGAGGGTTTCCTCCGCCACGCGGCCGTCGATCCCATAGCTCTTCACGGTGTCGACCACCATCAGGTGATTCTCGGTGCCGCCGGTGACCAACTGGACGTCGTGAGAGAGCAGAGCGTCCGCCAGGGCCGAGGCATTGGCCAGGACCTGAGCGGCATACTGCTCGAACTCGGGTTGGAGCGCCTTGCCGAGAGCCACCGCGATGCCGGCGATGCCGTGCATGTGGGGTCCACCCTGTAGGCCCGGGAAGATCGCTTTGTCGATGGCCTTGGCGTGCTCCTTCTTGCACAGGATGAGGCCCGCACGGGGTCCCCGAAGGGACTTGTGAGCGGTCGTGGTGAGCAGGTCGAACCCGTGGTCGAGTGGGTTCTCGAGGACGCCTCCGGCGATCAGTCCTCCGATGTGGGACACGTCGGCCATGGAGATCGCCCCGACCTCCTCCGCGATGGCCTGGAAGCCTGGATAGTCATATTCGCGGGGATAGGAGGAGTGGCCGACCAGGACCATCTTCGGCCGGGTCTCCAGGGCGATCTCGCGCACTCTCCCGAGGTCGATCGAGCCGTCGCTCGGATCGGTCTTGTAGCGCTCGAAATGAAAGATCCGGCCCATGTGAGAGACCGGAGCGCCGTGGGTGAGGTGCCCACCGTGGGAAAGGTCCATGGCCAACACGGTATCGCCGGGCTCGAGCAGAGCCATGTAGGCAGCGACGTTCATCGGGGAGCCCGAGAGAGGCTGGACGTTGGCGTGCTCCGCTCGGAAGACCTGCTTGGCGCGCGCGATCGCGAGACGCTCGATGACGTCGGTGAACTCCTGTCCCCCATAGTACCGACGGCCCGGGTACCCCTCGGAGTACTTGTTGGTGAAGACCGATCCGTTGCAGGCCAGGACCTCGGGATAGGTGTAGTTCTCGGATGGGATCAGCTCGATGCCCCGTCGTTGGCGCTCTTCCTCTCCCCGGATGGCCTGGTAGATCTCGGGGTCGGTCTGGGACAGTGCGGAGCGATAGCGAAGGAGGGGTTCGTCAGCCTGGGGATCGTCGAGGACGGTGGTCATGCAATTCGCCTCAGGTGGTGGTCTTTGGAAGAGGGTGAGAGGTGCGGGTGACTCGGCGAATGTAGCATGCCCGAAGGTGCGATCCGACGCCACGGATCCCTGGCGATCGTGTACAGTCATCGGTGGAATTTTCGCAGAGTCTGGTTGTCCATGAGTCGAGCTCGAGGGCTGTTGCACGTTCGTCATCGCACTGCGGAGAGGGCGACCGCCCACTCCCTCGACGGAGAGCTGTGTCTTCTTGGCAGAGGCGCCGACGCCGGCGTTCGACTCGATGGGATGGGGGTCTCCCGGCGACACGCCGAGCTCTTTGCCGATGACCAGGGGTGGCACGTCCGAGATCTTGGCAGCCGCAACGGCACGCTGCTCAACGGGACACTGGTCGACGGCGTCGCACCTCTCGCCACTGGCGACGAGATGAAGATCGACGAGTTCACCCTTCGCTTCGTCGATGAGGATTCCCCGACGGACAGGATTCCAGGGCTGCCGCGCGCTTCCGAAGCGCTCGAGCTGACGATGATGGATGCGGGGCTGAGCTTCACGGAGGTTGAAGAGGGGCGAGTGCGCACCATTCGAGAGCTCGAGCCGCCGAAGATCTCGGCTTCGCAGCTGAGGGCCGTGATCGCCTTCTCGGGTGAGTTGCTCGCGACGGAGTCGATGAGCGAGCGGCGGACCCACCTGTGCACCTGGCTGACCGGCCCCGGGTTCCAGGGTCGGTCGGCCACCGTCCTTCGAGTGGACTCGAGAGCCGATGAGCCCGAGCCTCTGGTGGTTTGCGAGCCCGTCTGCCGGCCTCGAGAGCCTCCTCCGTACCTCTCCCGCAGCCTGATCCGGGCAGTGTGTGCCAGCCGGGATGCCGCAATGGCGGGGAGCGACGGTCGAGCTTCACAGGAGGAGATGATCGAGATGACGATGATGCAGGCGACCGAGGGGCTCGCTGCGATTGCCTGCCCGATCCGGCGCGATGGCGACCTCCTCGAGCTGTTCTACGTCACCCTGCCGGGTCATTTCGCGACCAGCGAGTGGCTCGCACTGGCCTCCCTGGCCGCCGAACAGTTCGAGCAGGCCGAGCTCTCCTGGGAGGCGCGAAGAGCCGCCGAACAGCGAGTGGTGCTCGAACGTGAGCTGCTCCAGGCTCGCGAGATCCAGATGCGACTGGTGCCGCGAAACGTCTCCGGAGCGGAGGGGGGACTGGCCGTGGCGTTCGGATTCGAGACTTCTCTTCTGGTCGGCGGGGACTATGTAGACACCGTGACGCTCGGCGACGGGCGTCGCCTGATCGTGGTGATGGACGTGTCAGGGAAGGGCATGCAGGCGGCACTGGTGACCAACGGCCTTCACACGACGGTGCACCTGCTCGCGGATCAAGGTGCGCCCCTCGTAGAGCTGGCCGAGACGATGAACCGGCATCTCCTGCGGACCCTGCCGGATGCCTCGTTCGTGACTGCGATCCTGGTGGCGGTGGATCCCGCGACCGGGGCTTTCGAGGTGGTCAACTGCGGCCATCCACCGGCGTTCGTGGTCTCTGCCTCGGGGGATCTGAGGGAGGTGGGCTCAACGCCCCAGCTTCCACTGGGCTGTCTCGACGGAGCTCTCGAAGCCGTCTCTGGAACCCTGGAGCCCGGCGAGATGCTCTTTGCCTACTCAGACGGGCTGTTCGAGGCGGAAGACGAGAAGAGGGAGCTCCTCGGCATGGCCCGATTGCGCGAGCTGGTCGCGCAGTGTCTGCAGGACATCCACTCCGACACGGCAGACCTCTCACCGCCGGGCTCGTTCAGCCAGGAGGAGGACCCGACAGCCAGGGCGACAGCGTACCTCCGGACTCGGCTGAGCGAGTACCGGGGAGCGGCTGCGCCCACCGACGATACGACCTTCTTCTTCGCACGGCGCGTCTGACACCGCTCCCGAGAGCCCCTTCGGCACGCTGGGGCAGGAGAGGTGCAAAAGGCGAAAGGACCTTTTTTTTCCGGATCGTCCAACTTTTGGCGGGAGGCTCGGGTATCCAACACGAACCCGAGAACAAAACGGCCGATGAACGATTCCCCGAAACGACCCTCCGAATCAGGCGCTTCTGCGACCGATCGCAGTGAATTCGAGGTCAGTGAATTCGAGGTCGAAGAGCTCCTCTGGCGCCGACTCGACGGTGAGTTGTCGGCCGAGGAGGAGGCTCTCCTGGAGGCGAGACTGGCGGTGAATGCGGGTGATCGCGCCCTGCAGGAACAGATCGATGTCCTCAGCCGACTGCTCACCGAGGTCGAGGAGATCGAGGCCCCCGAAGGGCTTGCCGAACGGGTCGAATGGCTGCTGCGCAGGAAGCCATCTGTCGAGGCAGGATCCTCCTCCCGAGCGAGCGAGACGGCTCCGCCGGAGAGTGTCCGTCACGCTGACGCCGGTGGCCATGGGCGCTGGTTCGTGCCCCTGGCGGCGGCGACCCTGCTCGGGGCCATCGGCCTGGTGGCGTCGATCGGACGCTCCCCCTCCGGACCAATGGAGGATCGCGTTTCCGGTACTGCGGTGGTCGATCGGCAGCGTCCCACGGTGCCCACCCTGCTCGGCAGCTTCGCCGTTGGCGATGGGATGCTGGAGATCACCAGCGCACCTCGGACGCTGGGTGTCGAGCTCGACTGGACCGCAGGGACGGGACCTGCGACGGTCGAGGTCGAGGGATCAGGAGTCGCCCCGGGGGCAGGTCAGCCGGGAGTCGAGATCGTCGATCGGGAGAGCGTGTGTCTCCAGCTCCGGGTCGCGCCCGGGGAAGAGGCTCAGCTGACCGTGGACCTCTCGCGCTCGACGGGGGAGGTGGCGGTTCGAGTCATCACTGGAGGGCAGGCGGCGTTCGAGCGCATCCTGTTCAGGAACGAGATCAATCCGGGCGGCGAGTAGCGGTCCCGGAATCAAAGTCACTCCTGGCTGGATCGACGGCAGTCCACCAGGAACCAAGAGGAGGTCGAGAGATGTCAGAGAACCCAGGTAATCGTAAGCTGCTCATGCTGGCCGTGGCTGCTGTTCTGGCCGTCGGAGTCATGGTGTGGCTGGGCTCCAGGTCGGATCAGGTCGGGGTCGAGGACGTCGCCGGGAGCATCGGAGCGGTGGAGAAGGCGAACAAGTACAGAGAAGCCGTGATCACCGAGGAGGATGTGAACCTCGACAACCCGGAGATCCAGGACTTCATCCAGAGTGACGAGTTCCAGATCATCATGGCCAACGAGGAGCTCAGGGAAGCCCTTGCCAGTGAGCAGATGCGGGCCCTTCTGGCCAGCGATCAGATGCGAGCCGTGTTCGCCAATGATCGGCTGCGCAACGTGTTCGCTACCGCCGAAATGCGTGAGTTGCTGGCGAACGACCGCGTCCGCGGCGTGTTGGCAGCAGATGGGTTCCGAGAGGTGTTCGCGAACGATGCGGTCCGAGAGGTGTTTGCCAGCTCGCAGATGCGGGCGGTCTTCGCGAGTGAAGCGGTGCGGGAGGTGTTCGCCAACGATCGCCAACGGGCAGTCTTTGCCGGCAACGAGTTTCGCAACGTATTCGCCGACGATCAGCTGCGGCAAGTCTTTGCAAACGACGCCGTGCGGGAGGTGTTCGCCAGCGAAGCCATGCGAGCCGTCTTCGCGGACGATCGCGTGAGGCAGGCCCTCGCATCCGACGCGATGCGGGGTGCGCTCGCGAGCGATCAACTGCGTGGCATCATGGCCTCCGATCAGCTTCGTCAGGTCTTCGCGAGCGAGGCCATGCGGGCCGTCTTCGCGGATGCCAATCTGAGAGCCGTGATGGCGAACGATCGTCTGCGTCAGGTGTTCGCCAGTGCAGAGATGCGGCAGATCCTGAGCAACGACCGACTCCGCCAGGCGTTCGCCAGTGAGCAGATGCGCCAGATGGTGGCGAGTGACCAGATACGTGGGGTCCGGGCCAACTGATTCGTCCGGGTTCGGTCGCTCTCTCGACCCTCTGCGAAGCAGCTCCAAGCCCCCTTTCGTCCCGGAGTGACGAAAGGGGGCTCTTTTCGTTTCGTTCGTTCTGGTGAAGTTCGCTATGTTTGGCGCAGGATCCATTTCACGGGAAGGCTTCAGTGATCGGAAAACTCAGCGGCCTGGCCGCAGCGGCCCTGCTCGCGATACCGGCAGGGGCACAGATCGAATCGATTCGATGGGAAGAGGCCGAAATGGTGTATCCCGGTGTGGCCTTTTCCTACCTGCTGCCGCACGTGGCTGCCTGTGTCGAGAACGCGCTCGAGTTCCACTCGGAGCTCTACCGGTACACACCTGACGAGCGCATCAAGTTCTTTCTCGAGGACTTCAGCGACTACGGGCATGGCGGGGCCAACACGGTACCGACCAACTTCGTCAATCTGGGTGTGGCCCCCTTCAACTACGTCTACGACACGGTTCCGGCGGTCGACCGGATGTTCTGGATGTCGAATCACGAGATGGCCCACATCGTCACGATGGATCAGGCTGCCGATCGCGACCTGCGCTGGCGCGAGTCCTTCGCCGGGAAGGTCGCCCCCGTCGCCGAGAACCCGCTGTCGATCTATTACAACTATCTGACCAATCCACGCTGGAACGCTCCGCGTTGGTATCACGAGGGCATCGCCGTCTTCCTCGAGACGTGGATGGCTGGCGGTTTGGGCAGGGCTCAGGGCGCCTACGACGAGATGGTCTTTCGCACGATGACTCGCGACGGCCAGCACTTCTACGACATCGTCGGGCTGGAGTCGGAAGGGACAGCCATCGATTTTCAGGTAGGGGTCAATTCCTACCTGTACGGCACCCGCTTCATGACCTACATGGCCAATCGAGAGGGCCCCGAGAAGCTGATCGAATGGACCCGGCGAGCTCCGGGGAGCAAGGCGCATTTCTCAGCTCAGTTCGAGCACGTCTATGGCGCTCCGCTCGGAGAGGAGTGGCGTCGGTGGATCGAAGCGGAGAAGCAGTTCCAGCAGGCGAACCTGGAGACCATTCGGCAGAACCCGGTGACCGCTGGGCGGCCCATCACCGCTCTGCCCGTGGGATCCGCGTCCCGTGCGTTTCCGGATTCGCAGCGGGGGGTGTTCTACGTGGCCGTGCGCGCTCCGGGCGAGTTCGCACACATCGCCGAGGTCGACTTCGCGACGGGTCAGGCACGAAAGCTCGGCGAGGTGGACGGGCCCGCGATCTTCTACGTGACCTCGTTGGCCTTCGATCCCGAGGGCAGGCAGCTGTTCTACAGTACCGACAACTACGGCTGGCGTGACCTGATGGTCTACGACCTCGAGCGAGGCAGGCGGAGTCGTCTGATGAAGGACCAGCGCATCGGCGATCTGGTCTTCAATCGAGCGGATCGCTCCCTGTGGGGGGTGCGTCACTACAACGGGATCTCCACCCTGGTCAGAATGCCGGCACCCTGGACGAGCTGGGAGCAGATCCACTCGTGGCCCTATGGCAGCGATCTCTACGACATCGACCTGTCTTCGGATGGACACTTTCTCAGCGGCGCGTTGGCGGAGATCGACGGCACCCAGCGGTTGGTCCGCTTCGACGTCTCGGCATTTCTGAACGGCCCCGGAGTCCCGGACGAGAGCCGAGACCGGCAGCTCGCCGTGGAGGAAGAGTTGTTCGACTTCGAGCAGAGCTCACCCTCGAACTTCGTCTTCTCGGAGGACGGCCGATATCTCTACGGCTCTTCGTACTACAACGGTGTCTCCAATGTCTATCGCTATGACCTCGACGAGATGGACATCGACATCCTGACCAACGCCGAGACCGGGTTCTTCCGGCCGACTCCACTGCCCGACGGGCGGCTGATGGCCTTCGAGTTCACTTCTCGCGGTCTACTACCGGTCGAGATCGCGAATGAGCCTCGAGAGCACGTAGCTGCAATTCGCTTCCTGGGCACCGAGCTGGCTGACAACCACCCGATCGTGCGCCAATGGAAGGCGCCCTCGCCGCGCGACCTGACCACGGCCCAGGACGCCGAGAAAGGGAAGTACTCTTCGTTGAAGCGGCTTCGGCTCGACAGCGTCTATCCGATCGTGGAAGGGTACCGCGACAGTTGGGCGGGCGGGGTGAGGCTGGATTTCTCCGATGGCTTCGATCTGAGCGGCCTCGGCGTGTCGCTTTCCCTGTCGCCGGACAAGACCTTGCCGGAGAACGAGCGTTGGCACGCGCTGGCGACCCTGCATCACTGGAACTGGCTTCTCGAGGCGAGCTACAACCGCGCGGACTTCTACGACCTCTTCGGGCCGACCAAGACCAGCCGGAAGGGGTACTCTCTCGGATTCGAGTGGAGCAAGAACCTGCTCTATGACGAACCGACAACGCTCACCCTGCGCACCGCTCTGACCGGCTGGGGTGGGCTCGACACGCTTCCCGACTATCAGAACATCCCCACGACTGCAGAAGAACTGGTGCGTCCGAGCGTGCGGCTCGAATATCGCGATCTGCGCCGCTCGCTGGGGGCGGTCGATGACGAGCGCGGGATCCTCTGGAATCTGGACGCGACCGCCAACTGGGTGCGAAACGACTTCGTGCCCCGTCTCTACTTCGACATCGATGGTGGCGTACCCCTGCCGATCCGACACTCGTCGCTCTGGATTCGGACCTCGACCGGCTATGGCTTCGGCGATCGAGACGACGAGTTCGCACGCTTCTTCTTCGGTGGTTTCCGCAACAACTACGTCGACTACCGCACAGCGAACCGCTATCGCTTGAACTACACCTTTCCGGGAATCCCGATCGACGCCGCCGGAGGGCGTAGCTACACGCGCGCACAGCTCGAGTGGAATCTCCCCCCGGTTCGTTTCCGCAGCCTGGGGTGGAGCTCGTTCTACTTCAACTGGCTTCGCCCGGCTCTGTTCAGCACTCTCCTGGGGACCGACCTGGAGTCGGATGGGTTCCGGCAGACCCTGGCCAACGTGGGTCTACAGATGGACTTCAAGCTGGTGATGTTCTCGAACCTGAGCGCGATGCTGTCGGTCGGCTATGCCTTTGCGCTGGATCTGGACGACACCACTCGCACCTCTGACGAGATCCTGCTATCGCTCAAGATCCTCTAGCTCTCGACCGCAGATGCCATCGCTTGGCCGCTGTGTTGCCGACAGCATTCCTGCCGAGAGAGCCGGTCGCCGAGTCCGACACCAGATAGAACTGCCACAGGTCTCGGCTGCTCCAGCCGAAGATCGGCTCCAGGGCTCGCACCGCAGTGATGCCGATGGTCTCCTCCAGATGCCTGAGCTCTGTGAGCCGAGCACCCGTGTGCTCGTCGGGCGAGGTGTCGAAGCCGGCCTGGCGTGCCAGCAGGATCCCCTTGGCCTGCACCGAGAGCTCGAGCCGCAGTCGAACGATGCACAGCATGTCCGCGAGGACCTCTCCCGGAAAGCGATCCTTGAGGGTCTGAAGATAGGCTCCCACTCGTGTTTCGGAGAGCTTGCCCGATCGCAGCACCCGCAGCAGTTCGGCGTCTCCGTCGAAGCCTGCACCGAGCCACTGTCGGGTGGCGCGCTCGCTGATGCGGAAGATGGCCACGAACACCAGGGGCAGGGTCACCAGCAAGACCAGGGCCGAGACCATCGGGGAGAGCAGAAAATGGTTGTAGAGCGAGTGGACGAATGTGGCGGCGGCGAGACCGGGGAGGAACGCCGTGAGACCGATCTCCCCTCGGCGATCGGCAATCAAGCGCGAGAGTACCGCCATCAAGGCGGTGGCTCCCCCGTGCATCACAGCGGTACCGAAGCCACGAAGCACCCAGAGCGCCGGGTGGTGATCGTCGAGCACGAGAAAATAGTGCAGGTTCTCGATCATGGCAAAGCCGGCCCCCACTGCGAAGCCGCAGACGGCACCCTCGACCAGAAAGGCGATGCGGTGGCGATAGAACATGGCCGCGATGACGCAACCCTTGAGCAGCTCCTCGGCCAGAGGGGCGACGTAGCGGCGCAGTGAGATCGGATCGATCTCGAAGACGCGTACGGTCACGGAGTTGACCGCGAGAGCCGCGAAGGCACAAGCCGCACCCACGCCGATCAGAACCATCGTGTTGCGGCGCGAGACGAGCTGGAAGCTGTCGGAGACAGAGAGAGCGACCAGAAAGGCCAGGACAGGCAGAAGCGCAAGGGCGAGGCTGAGGACGGCAATCATGAGCGGCTCGGAGGAGAAGAGGTGCTCAACGAAGCGTGCCGCGGCGGATCAGCTCTGCACGCAGGCGACGCCGGGCTTCGAAGAGGCGGGACTTGACCGTCTTCTCCGGAACGTCGACGATCTCGGAGATTTCGCTATAGGACAGTTCCCTGAAGTGACGCAGGACGAGGACCGCCCGGAGATCGACGGAAAGAGAGCCGACGGCCTGCAGGATCTGTTCGCGAGCTTCCCCGGCGGTGAGCTCTCTGAGGGGATTCTCGCTGGCCACGACCTCGAGGATCGCCGAGTCCCCAGCCAGTCCCTCCGGACGCTCGGCAGGGCGTCGGTGCGCCAACCGCAGAGCTTCGTTGACCGAGATTCGAAATGCCCAGCTCGAGAACGCTCGGCTCGGATCGTAGCGATCGAGGTTCCGATGGATGCGGATCAGGGCATTCTGAACGGCATCTTGAGCCTCGTCCGCGTTCCCGAGGATGCGGTAGGCCGCGTTGAAGAGGGCACGCTGATAACGCCGGAGCAGCGTTGCGAAGGCCTCGGAAGAGCCAGCCCGACTCGCCTCGACCAATTCCTGGTCGCTCACGGGCTTGGGGGAGTCAGACACGAGCGAGTCGATGGGCATCGAAGGAACGTCGTTCGGGTTTCGAGTCACTCGATCTCGAAGATGCGAGTGAAGCCCGCCATCTCGAAGATCTCCCTGATGTGGGGGTTGAGGTGAATCAGTTTCAGCGCGTGGCCTCCGGCCATCAACCGTTTCTGCGCGGCCAGGAGGATCCCCAGACCGGCACTCGATATGTAGTCGAGCTCGGCGAAATCGAGGGTCGTCGAACCGGTCAACTCGTCGAGTATCTCACTCGCGGTCTCCGTCTGGGCTGCGTCGAAGCGGCCTTGCAGGGTGACCGAATCTTCAGTGCGGCGAATTTCGAACACGCGGTCCCACCTTCCGTGTAGCCGTCACGGTCAACACGCGGTCGGCATACTGGTATTTGAGCTCGTCGAAGCACGACTGTACCAAGTAGACACCCAGACCACCCGGTTCTCGGTCTTCGAGGGGCAGGGTCGGGTCGACCTCGGGAAGGAGCTCCGGATCGAACGCGTCGACGTCGCGGTCTTCGAGCTCGAGCCGGATCTCGTCTGCAGAGCGGCAGAGCCCGACCTCGATCGAGGGGGAAGAAGCTCGGTTGTGTCGCACGAGATTGGTGAACAGCTCTTCAGTGGCGAGATCGATCGCGAAGGCGGTCGCGTCCGGAAGTTGCTCCTCGCTCACGAAACTCTCGACCAGTCTTCGCAAAGGCTCCAGGGAGTCGAGGCTGCGAGGCAGCGTCTTTCGGTGGAGCAATGGGCCGGCTCTCGGGAAGGTTGATGGGAATCCGTGCGTGAATGATGGCACGTCGGAGGAGGTTTCGGGAATCTGTGCTGGCGTCTCTACCGATCGGTCGGTAGAATAAGGTCGATCATCGATCAAGGAGACTCTGTTGAGCAATCTCAAGGCCACCGGTACAGATGTGGAGCCGCCTGCCGACCGGCGCCGACCGGACGCCGCGAAGCTCGACGAGATCTTCCTCGCTGCGGCGAGGATCTTCCACGAGAAGGGCTACCACGCCACCTCGATCAACGAGATCGCGGAGGCGGTGCATCTGACCAAGGCCGGGCTCTACTACTACATCAAGGGCAAGCAGGATCTCCTGTTCAGCATCATGAACTTCGCGATGGATCTGCTCGAGAGTCGTGTCGTGGAGGCGGCGGCGGCGATCGAAGACCCGGAGCTGCGGTTGCGAACCGCGATCGAGGCCCATGCTCGGCTGATCACAGAGGATTCCAGCGCATTGACGATACTGGTGAACGAGCTCGAGGGCCTGACGCCCGAGCATCGAGAGCAGATGGTGGCTCGCCAGCGAGCCTACGTCGACTTTCTTCGGCAGCCGCTCGCTGCCCTGCGTGAGGAGGGTAAGCTTGCCGATGTCGATCCGACGATTGGAGCCTTCGGCCTCCTCGGCATGGTGCTGTGGATCTCGCGCTGGTTTCGTCATGGAGGGCGTCTGGAGCGGGAGACCGTCGTGAGCCAGATCACCCAGATGGGCATGGCGGCGGTCGGACTTCCAGGCAAGCGTTGAGGCCGAGTGGTGAAGCTCGAGTCCTGTAGATTTTCTACCCACGGTATTGGTCCTGCCGATGCCGCTCTGATTGTGACGAGGAAAAAGCAATGAACATTGTGGTGTGCATCAAGCAGATTCTCGACCCGGATCTTCCGGCGCGAGACTTCAAGATCGACTCTGCAGCGAAAACGGCCGTGCGAGGGAACGCCAACCTTGTGACGAACATCTTCTGCGAGAACGCGCTCGAGACCGCCCTCCAGGTCAAGGAAAAGGCAGGGGAGAGCAAAGTGACGGCGCTGTGCTATGGCGGCTCCGAGGCCGAGGATTCGCTTCGCAAGGCGCTCGCGATGACCTGCGACGAAGCCGTGCTGGTGACCCGTGAGGGGGCCGACAATCCCGATCCGTCCGCCGTGGCCAAGGTGTTGGCTGCTGCGATTCGACATCTCGGTGAGGTCGACCTCGTCATGGTGGGACGAGAGTCGGGAGACTGGGGAGTCGGCCAGACCGGTGGCCTCCTGGCGGAGGAGCTCGGCATGCCTGCCCTCGGCTTCGTCGACAAGGTCGACCCTGGCGGGCCTGGGGTGGTGCTGCAGCGCCAGACCGATATCGGGAGGGAGACCGCTGAGGCTCAGACTCCGTGCCTGGTGATGATCAGCAACGACGAGGGCAACGTCCCGAGGATTCCCAAGACGCGAGACGTGATGATGTCGTACCGCAAGCCGCTGACCACTCTCTCACTGGCCGATCTCGGACTGGACAGCGACGAGATCAAGAACGGCAACGAGTTCTATGAAGTGGCGGAGCTGTTCGTGCCCGAGAAGAACGTCCAGTGCGAGTTCGTAGAAGGGGACTCGATCGACGAGAAGGTCACGAAGCTCGCCCAGAAGATCCACCAGATCACCTCTTCGGTCAACTGATCGAGGATCCGAGCCAGATCGAGCTCGAGTAAGTAGAAGCAGGAAGGCAATCATGCAGAACGTCATCATCGCTTTGTTTGGAGAATATGGATTCGATCGCAGCGCCGAGGGAGTGGCTGGCGCGGGCCGTCGCCTGGCAGACGTGTTGGGAGGCGACCTGATCGCGGTGGTCCTGGGTCCGGCCGAGGAGGCCATGACCAGCGGTCTGGCTGGCGTGGCCAACCAGGTGAAGGTCGCCGACAACCCGGCCCTCGCGGAGTACCAGCCCGAGTTGGCACTGGCCGCCCTCGTGCAGATGTGCTCGGGCACCGATGCCAAGGCCGTGCTGCTCTCGAACGACAGCTACAGTCAGGAGCTCGCGCCGCGACTCGCTGCGCGTCTGGGCGGCAGCTCGATGGCCGATGGCATCGACATCAAGGTCGAGGGAGAGCGCATTCACGTCGCTCGTATGGCCTACGGCGGCAAAGCCGTTTCGGTCTACTCGATGAAGAAGGACCCAGCAGTGGCGTGGATTCGCTCTCGCGCCATGGCCCCGTCCGCGACCACCGGAGTAGGGGGCAGCGTCGAGACGGTGTCCGTGGAGCTGCCCGAGCCGAGGCTCCGCATCACCGGACGGCAGGCCGAGGTGAGCGGTGGCATCCGCCTGGAAGAGGCGGCGATCGTGGTGTCGGGGGGACGCGGTCTCGGAGGCCCCGAGCCCTTCGAGAACGAGGTGAAGGCGCTGGCTGACGTCATGGGCGCTCAGCAGGGGGCCTCCAGAGCCGCCTGTGACGCGGGCTGGGTTCCGGTCAACTGGCAGGTCGGCCAGACCGGCAAGAAGGTGGCTCCCGAGCTGTATCTGGCGATCGCCATCTCCGGTGCGAGTCAGCATCTGCTCGGTATGGGAGACTCCAAGGTGATCGCAGCGATCAACACCGATCCCGACGCGCCGATCTTCAAGCACTGTAGCTTCGGTATCGTCGAGGACTACAAGAACGTGGTGCCGCTCCTCACCGAGAAGTTGAAGGAGCTGGGAGGCTGAGGCGATGAACTACTGGGCGGACGCGACGCGAGAGGTCTACTGGAACATCTCCCACCACTGGGTGATGTACGTTGCACTCGTACCGACGATGGTGATCGCCGCGTACGGTCTTTGGCGTCGCTTCCGCCTGTGGCGCATCGGCCAGCCAGCGATGGCGTTCGACCGACTGCCCGAGCGGCTCGATCTCCTGATCCGCAACGGTCTCCTGCAGATGCGGACCGTGCGCGACGGATGGGCGGCCATGTTTCACACGGGCCTGTTCGCGGGCTTCATCGTTCTCTTTCTCGCCACGGTCGTGGTGTTCATTCACGAGGACTCGAAGATGGTGGGGCTCGATCTGCAGATCATGCAGGGCCCCTTCTATCTGTTCTTCCAGTCGTTCATCGTCGACCTGTTCGGGCTCTGGGTGGTATTCGGCGTCTGTATCGCCATGCTGCGTCGCTTCCGCGTCAAGCCTGCCAAGCTGATCTACACCAGCGAGGCCAACCTCCTGCTGTGGCTGATCTTCGGCATGGCAGCGACCGGCTTCCTGATCGAGGGGTGGCGGATCGCCGTGACCGATGACCTCTGGGGGATGTGGTCTCCGGTCGGCTACGCCGTTGCCCTGGTCTCGGATGCGTTTCTGAGCGACGAGGCGATGCGGGGGGCGCATCGGTTCACGTGGTGGTTCCACATGTCCCTGGTCTATGGGTTCCTTGCCTACGCGCCGTTCACCAAGATGGCCCATGCCGTGATCTCGCCTCTGAACATCTTCACGGCAAAGCTCGGTCCCTACGGTGGTGCGCTGAGTACCATCGACTTCGAGACCGCCGAACGGCTGGGCGTGAACTCGCTCCGGGACATGACCTGGAAAGACCTTCTCGACCTCGATGCCTGCACCGAGTGCGGCCGGTGCACGGCGGTCTGTCCGGCGAACACGGTCGGCAAGGAGCTCTCGCCGCGCGACATCATCGTAGGACTGCGCGACTTCATGCATGCCAACTCGGAGCAGCTGCTGGCCGAGGCGCGCGCCGCACAGGCCAGCAACGGCGACTCTCCGGCCCAGAACGGAGACGGGGCTGCACTGACGATCATCCAGGACGGGACGCCCTACGGGCCCGGCCCCCTCTTCGAGTGCACGACCTGTGCGGCATGCATGCAGGCCTGTCCCGTGAACATCGAACAGATGCCCAAGATCGTCGATGCGCGCCGCTACCTGGTGATGGAGGAGGCGCAGTTCCCCGAGGGGATGCAGGAAGCGGTGACCTCACTGGAAGCGCGTCAGCACCCCTACCCAGGGACGCAGTTCAATCGAACCGATTGGGCGGAGGGACTCGAGATCCCGATTCTCTCCGAGATGGACTCGCCAGAGGAAGCGGAGGTGCTGTTCTGGGTGGGATGCGGCGGAGCCCTGGTGGAGCGCAACCACCGCACGGTGCAGGCCACCGCCAAGCTGCTCCAGAAGGCGGGCGTCAAGTTCGCGATTCTGGGTCGAGAGGAGAGTTGCAGTGGCGATCCCGCACGGAGGATCGGAAACGAGTTCCTCTTCGAGATGCTCGCCAAGGGCAACGTCGACACGCTGAACGGCTACGGGGTCAAGAGAATCGTCACTTCGTGCCCGCACTGTTTCAACACCTTCGCCAACGAGTACCCCCACTTCGACGGCCACTTCGAAGTCCGTCATCACAGCGAGTTTCTCGCCGAGTTGGTGCGAGAGGGTGCTCTCGAGCCCGAGGCTCAGGGCCACAAACTGGTCACGTACCACGACCCGTGCTATCTGAGCCGGCACAACGCGATCACAGAGGAGCCTCGCCAACTCACGGAGAGCGCGCTGCGCCACATCGTCGAGATGCCGAGGCATGGGAAGGAGAGCTTCTGTTGCGGCGGCGGCGGTGGAATGGCCTTCGTCGACGAGCCTCCCGACAAGCGCGTCAATCAAGAGCGTGCGCAGGAGGCGATCGACACCGGCGCCCAGATCGTGGCCGTGGGTTGTCCGTTCTGCGCCACCATGCTCGATGACGGGGTGAACACCCGCAAAGGGGAGCGCGACGTCAAGGTGATGGACGTGGCGGAGATGCTTTTCCATGCCGTCGAGAAGGGCGAGGAGACCCGGCGACAGGCGCTCGATCAGCTCATCGACGAGGCCACGACGGAAGTCGGCGACACCGTCTGATCGAAAGACGTTCGGATCGGGAAACGGGGGAGCGTCGCTATCCGTAGCGGACTTCGAGGAAGCGGGAGAGCCCGTCGACGTCGAAGTAGAAGGGGCCCATGCCGCCCTTATAGGCGATCCGGCCGTCCGTGTCGATGACATAGATCCGCTCGGGCCAGGCCGCATAGCAGGCATTGGCCGTGTTCTCGATGTCGTCGATCAGCACCGGGGCCTCGACTCCCATCTTCTCGACGAAGAGCCGTGCCAGCTCTCGACGTTCGTCGACCGTCTTCGGCTGGTGGTAGACCACGTCGGCTTCGTGGTTGACGTCCATCTGCCACTCGTCCTCGGGATGGGCCTCCTTGATGTAGACCAGGAGGAACTCGGCACGCCCCTCCCACTGTTCGCGGAGCTCCTCGAGACGCGCCACCCGGGCGCGAAAGGGCGGTCACGTATAGCTGCCGAAGACCAGGATCAGTGGGTGTACGGCCCAGCCCTCGGAGAGCCGCGTCGTACCGGCCGCGTCGAGCCGCTCGAGCTCCAGGTCTGGCGCGCGGTCGCCCACGCTCAGGCTGCCCTCGGAGCGGATGTCGTACTCGCCGTAGCGGATCCAGGCGCGCTTCATGGCCTGCATGTAGCCGAAGACTCCGGAGGCCGCGACGAGCGCCAGAAGAGCGAGAGCGATCAAGAGGCGCTTGAAGAGGGGGGACATCACCCAAGGATACTTCGATGCGCTCTCGGATCCATCCCCGATTCGCCATCGGAGGTCGGGGAGGCTGAGGGGTTGCAATCCCTCCGCGGAACCAGTAGCATCCGTTGAACCGGATAGACGGATCTGATTCTCTGACGTCTCGGATGCGCGCCGCATCATGCCGAACCTCGAAATCCTGGAACACATCAACCTCCTCTCCGAGCCGACTCGGGCACGCCTGTGCTGCGTGCTGGAGCGCCAGGAGTTGACCGTTTCGGAGCTCTGCACGGTGATGCAGTTGCCTCAGTCGTCGGTCAGTCGGCAGCTGAAGCTGCTGGTGGACTCCGGGTGGCTGGTCAGGCGCCAGGACGGCACGCGAGCCTTCTATTCGATGGATCGCTCCCGAAGCGGGAGTGCCGAATGGCGAATGTGGCTGCTGGTCCGCGAGGCCATTCGTGCGAGCGAGAGCTGGCAACAGGACGAGCCGCGGCTGGAGGCAGTGCTCGCCGAGCGGCGGCAGCGCTCCCAGGAGTTCTTTTCTTCGCAGGCGGGGGAGTGGGATCGGCTTCGTAGAGAGATGTTCGGTTCCCGCTTCGATACCCTGGGCCTGCTGGGCCTGATCGACCCTGCCTGGACCGTCGGCGACCTCGGCTGCGGCACGGGAGAGCTCTCTCGTGCGCTCGCGCCGTTCGTCCATCGAGTGATCGGTGTGGACCGGTCGGCCGCCATGCGCAAGGCGGCACGAAGTGCACTGTCCGGCTTCGGCAACGTGGAACTGCGGGCCGGAGATCTGGAGCGACTTCCCATCGACGACGCGGAATTGGACGCTGCGGCCCTGGTCCTGGTGCTGCACCATGTCCCCGAGCCCGGGCAGGTGCTTCGCGAGGCGCTGCGCGTTCTGCGCCCGGGTGGGGTGCTCCTGATTGCCGACATGATGCCGCACGATCACGAGGAGTACCGTCAGCAGATGGGACACGTATGGCTCGGTTTCTCGGAGCAGTCGATCCAGACGCAGTTGGAGGCCGCCGGATTCGTTCGTGGGCGCTACCTTGCCCAGCCGGCCGACCCCCAGGCGAAG
Source organism: uncultured Acidobacteriota bacterium (assembly GCA_963851415.1). Classification (GTDB taxonomy): domain Bacteria; phylum Acidobacteriota; class Thermoanaerobaculia; order Multivoradales; family Multivoraceae; genus CAWKPF01. The sequence goes on along the minus strand of CAWKPF010000003.1, from coordinate 1,893,041 downwards.
GGTCCTCGCCTGTTCGTCGCCACTGGAAGGGTGCCCGTCTCGGTCGGCGAAGGAGAGCCCGCCTGGAGTCACGCAGCGGCGCCTCCGAGCTCGACCACCGCCTGATGCTCCCGTCTGGTTTCTCTGTCGAATCCCGCAACCTTGATCCGAAACCCCGTTCTCTGCCACCTACAGGAGACTCGAAGATGACGACCACCGAAACCAAGACCGCCCTCGACTACAAGGTCAGGGACCTTTCCCTGGCGGCCGCGGGCCGCAAACAGATGGATCTCGCCGAGCACGAGATGCCGGGGCTGATGGCCCTTCGTCGCGAGTACGGCCCCAAGCAGCCCCTCGCCGGCAAACGCATCAGCGGCAGCCTGCACATGACGGTGCAGACCGCGGTTCTGATCGAAACGCTGGTCGAGCTCGGGGCCCGGGTTCGGTGGGCATCGTGCAACATCTTCTCGACCCAGGACGAGGCGGCCGCGGCCGTGGTCGTCGGTCGCCCCGAGAACGGCGGCACGGTGGAGGCGCCGAACGGCACCCCGGTTTTCGCCTGGAAGGGGGAGACCCTCGAGGAGTACTGGTGGTGCACCGATCAGGCACTCCGCTGGCCCGACGCCGATGGCCCGGACCTCCTGGTCGACGACGGAGGCGACGCCAGCCTTCTGGTTCACAAGGGAGCCGAGTTCGAGAAGGCGGGTGCCATTCCAGCGTTCGCCCCGTCGACCGATGCGAAGGAATGGGGAGTGATCCTGGACCTCCTGACCCGCATCGCGGCCGAGGACGCCGACTACTTCACCAAGATGGCGAAGACGCTCAAAGGCGTCAGCGAGGAAACCACGACCGGTGTGGCACGGCTCTATCAGTGGATGGAATCGGGCGAGCTCCTGTTCCCGGCGATCAACGTGAACGACTCCGTGACCAAGAGCAAGTTCGACAACATCTACGGCTGCCGCCACTCCTTGCTCGACGGCCTCAATCGAGCCACCGATACCATGCTCGGGGGCAAGGTCGCGGTGGTCGCGGGCTTCGGGGAAGTGGGCAAGGGCTGCGCCCAGGCGCTTCGAGGCCAGGGCTGTCGCGTGATCGTGACCGAGATCGATCCGATCTGTGCGCTGCAGGCAGCCATGGAGGGCTACGAGGTCAACACGATCGAGAACGTCGTCTCGACCGCCGACATCTTTGTTACCTCCACCGGAAACAAGGACGTGATCACCGCTGACCACATGGCTCGCATGAAGGACAAGGCGATCGTGGGCAACATCGGCCACTTCGACAACGAGATCGACATGGCAGGTCTCGAGAAGCTCGAGGGCATAGAGAAGATCGAGATCAAACCGCAGTACGACCAGTGGATCTTCCCCGATGGCCATAGCGTCCTCGTGCTGGCGGAGGGCAGACTGCTCAATCTCGGTTGTGCGACGGGCCATCCGAGCTTCGTGATGTCGACTTCGTTCGCGAATCAGGTGCTCGCCCAGATCGAGTTGGCGCAGAACGCCGACAAGTACGAGAACCGGGTGTACCTGCTACCCAAGAAGCTCGACGAGGAGGTGGCTCGGCTTCACCTCGAGCACCTCGGCGTGAAGCTGACCCAGCTCACCGAGGCGCAGGCGGAGTACCTCGGCCTATCGGTCGAGGGCCCGTACAAACGTGAGGACTATCGCTATTGATCCCGAGGGAGGATCGGTAGCCTCTCGGTGCTTTCGGGGCCGGCCCTGCGGGGCCGGCCCTTTTCGTTTCTGTTATCAATCGGGTAAAGATATCGTCGAAATTGATGATATTTGGCTCTGATCGTACTTTTCGCTAGGATGGATCGCCGGGTGGGGTGCGACCTCCTGCACCCCGCGTGATCCCGGATCGTTTCGCTCGAACGAATCAGTCTCGAGCGAAATCAGTAGTGAACGGTGGCGCACTTCAGCGGCCCGTTTCAACATCCGGTGAGGGATGAAGCTCGCCATGAATGCCCGTCTTGTCCAGAGGCTCCTAACGGCGACACTCGCGACTGTCTTTCTCTGGATCGGCTCGAGCCTCACACCCGCGAGTGGCACGCGGCTCCCCGACGAAACCGCTTCGTTCCACGAGGCGCTCGATCCGGACCTCTTCCCTGTTCCGGAGGTGCTCGAGCCCAACGTCCAGTTCTGGCTGGACATCTTCACTCGCTACAGCTCGACACAGGTGGTGATTCACGACGAGGTCCACCTCGACGTGATCTACCAGGTCGTGGACGTGGCCGACCTCGAGGAGAGCGAGTCGAATGAAGTGCGCAGGGCCCAGGCGCGTCGCCATCGAGTCGATGCCACCCAGAATCACATCAAGTCGATTCTGCGCGCGCTCGCGGACGGGCAAGAGCCTCAGGCTTCGGCCAACGAGGTCGAGCGGATCCGCGCGCTCTGGGCCCAGACCCCGGGAGGACGAAACAAGTACGCCCAGGCACTGACCCGCTTGCGCTCTCAGCGAGGTCTTGCCGACAGGTTCGAGGAAGCCATCCAGATCTCGGGGATGTTCATGCCCGGGATCGAGGACGCCCTTCGCGCCGAGGGAGTTCCGATAGAGATTCGCTGCCTGCCGTTCGTCGAATCGATGTTCAACTACAAGGCGCGCTCCAAGGTGGGTGCGTCTGGTGCGTGGCAGTTCACTGCCGCCACGGGCCGCTTGTTCCTGAAGATCGATGCCGCGGTCGACGAGCGCTCGGACGTGTTGTTGGCGGCGACCGGTGCGGCGCGACTGCTGCGCAGCAACTACGAGCGACTCGGAGCGTGGCCGCTGGCTCTGACCGCCTACAACCATGGTACTGCCGGGATTGCGCGGGCGGTGCAGAAGACCGGTACGCGCGACATCGGCTACATTTCCCAGCACTACCGATCGAGGAGCTTCGGCTTCGCGTCGCGCAATTTCTACGCAGAGTTCGTTGCAGCGCTGGTGGCCTACGCGGATCGGGAGAAATACTTCCCCGGATTGGTCGAGCTGGCCCCGGTGCAGTTCGACACCTTCGAGGCCCCCCTGTTCGTTTCGTTGCCTCGACTCGCGAGCGAGGCCTCGATCGAGGTGGCCACTCTGGCGGACCTCAATCCGGCTCTCTCGGGAGAGGTCGTCAGAGGAAACCTGCTGATTCCCAGAGGCTACCGACTCCGGGTACCGACAGGTACCGGTGCGGACATCGAGGAGGCCTACCGTCGGCTCGGCGACGACCAGAAGCACGCGCGTCAGACCGCTCACGGCTATCGGGTCCGGAGGGGCGATACCCTGGGCTCGATCGCCCGTCGCTATGGCACGTCGACGCAGGCGCTGCAGCAGGCCAATCACCTCTCGCGCCCCGACCGGATCTACGCGGGACAGTACCTGGTGATTCCGGGCGTCAAGATGGCTGCGGCGCCCAGCCCGCCGGTGGCGGCAGTCGAGATTCCGGTCGACGGCACGACTCATGTCGTGGGTCGCGGTCAGACCCTGAGTTGGATCTCGGCGCGTTACGGCATCACCCCGGAGCAGTTGGCCATGCACAACGACCTCCGGAACCCGGATCGGCTCTCCGTCGGACAGCGTTTGAGCATCCCTGGCTCGGGAGCGGCGGTCTCCGGCCCGGAAGACATCGAGTCCACCAACGGCGTCGAGGGCGGCCAGGCGACGCAGTACGAAGTGCGCGCGGGCGATTCCCTCTATTCGATCGCGCGGCGCACCGGCACTTCGGTCGATGCTCTCAAGAGGCTCAACGGTCTCGGGTCCAATCTGATCAAGCCCGGGCAGATTCTGCTGATTCCGGCCGGTTGAGATCGGACGTCCGGACTGCGGGCCCGCTGCTATGCTCTCGCCCGAGAGAAACCATGGCAACGTTCCCCTTCGATGCGTCGCTTCGGGACGCGATCCGACAGCGCCTCGACGAGTTCGAAGTGGCGGAGCTACCGTTGGCCGGACGCCGAGCGGCGGCGGTCGTAGTGACCCTTGTCCGAGACCAGGCGGGAGAGGCGTGTTTCCTGCTGACTCGGCGTGCGAGTCACTTGCGCAACCACGGCGGCCAGTGGTCGCTACCCGGTGGGCGGGTCGACGGCACTGAGACCGCCGAGGACGCTGGCCTTCGGGAGTTGGAGGAAGAGCTGGGGGTCGCGCGTGACGGTGTCGAGCCGCTGGGGCGGCTCGATGACTTCGCTACGCGGTCGGGCTTCGTGATCACCCCGGTGGTGGCGTGGGTCGACACAGAGGGAGGGATCGAAGCCGACCCGCGGGAGGTCGCGTCGGTGCATCGTGTCCCTCTCGCTCAGCTCGACCGAGACGACGTACCGATTCTGCACGCCATTCCGGAGAGTGATCGACCCGTGCTTTCCCTGCCGCTCCTGGGGCAGAGGGTCTACGCACCGACGGCGGCGATCCTCTATCAGCTACTCGAGGTGGCAGTGCGGGGAAACAGCGTCAGGGTGACACACTACGAACAACCGGTCTTTGCCTGGCGCTGAGCTCGGCGCGCAGGGACGCAGAGGGCACATGGGCATGGTAGGGAAAAGAATTTTTGGGTCTCTTCTCTCCGAGGGTTGCGCCGCGTCGATCGTGCTCGCGATGACTCTCGGCCTGGTCGGTTGTGCCAGGGATCCCCGGGGAAGCGAGGGTGAGGTGGCCGATCTCGTGCTCCGCGGGGGCAAGGTCGCTACGGTCGACGAGAGCGACTCGATCGCCGAAGCGGTGGCGGTGTCGGGAGAGCGAATCGTGTTCGTGGGCTCGAACGAATCAGCCGAAGCCTGGATCGGTACCGAGACCGAGGTGATCGAGCTCGAGGGTCGTCTGGTCATCCCCGGATTCATCGAGGGGCACGGGCACTTTTCGAGCCTCGGCCAGTCGATGCTGATGCTCGATCTGCGAGGTGCCACCAGTTGGGACGAGATCGTGTCGCTGGTGGAGCGCGCCGTGTCGGAGACCGAGCCCGGGGGTTGGATCGTGGGCCGCGGCTGGCACCAGGCCAAGTGGACCCGGACACCGGACCGTCTCTACGAGGGCGTTCCCCACCACCAGGCGCTCTCGGCGGTGTCGCCGCAGCACCCGGTGCTGTTGACCCACGCCAGCGGCCATGCTTCCTTCGCCAACGCCAAGGCCCTCGAACTGGCTGGGGTGTCCCGGGAGACCGCCGATCCACCCGGTGGAGAGCTGGTCCGGGACGAAAACGGCGAACCGACCGGATACCTCAGGGAGAGTGCCCAGCGACTGGTCGCTTCGGCACGCGAGCAGAGCTGGGACGAGAGCGAGGCGCTCAGGATCGTTCGATTGGCTGGCGAGGACTGTCTGGCCAAGGGCGTGACCTCCTTCCAGGATGCCGGATCTTCGTTCCAGTGGATCGACTTCTATCGCGAGCTCGCCGCGCAAGGCGCGCTACCGGTGCGACTCTGGGTGATGGTGCGCGAGAGCAACGAGGCGTTGGCCGCTCGACTCTCCAGCTACAGGACGATCGGGGAAGGAGATGGCTTCTTGACCGTGCGCGGGATCAAGCGCTCGATCGACGGAGCTCTGGGCGCGCACGGTGCGTGGCTGCTCGAGCCCTACACCGATCTCCCTGGTACCAGCGGACTCAACCTGACCGACCTCGACGCGCTCCGAGAGACCGCCCGCCTCGCGCGCGAGAACGGCTACCAGCTCTGCGTTCACGCCATCGGGGACCGGGGGAACCGGGAGACTCTCGATATCTTCGAAGAAGCCATGGGAGACGACACGTCGCTGCGCTGGCGCGTGGAGCACGCTCAGCACCTGAGTCCGGAGGACATTCCGCGTTTCGCCGACCTCGGCGTGGTGGCGTCGATGCAGGGCATCCACTGCACGAGCGACGGCCCCTGGGTTCCAGAGAGGTTGGGGGAGCAACGATCTCGAGAGGGCGCATACGTCTGGCGTGCGCTCCTGGACAGCGGCGCGGTGATCAGCAACGGTACCGACGTACCGGTCGAGGACGTCGATCCGATCGCCTCCTACTACGCTACCGTGAGTCGCTTGATGAACGACGGGGAGCGCTTCTATCCGGAGCAGCGGATGACCCGAGAGGAGGCCCTGCGCAGCTACACCGCGGCAGCCGCATACGCTGCCTTCGAAGAGACAGAGAAGGGCTCGCTCGAGGTCGGAAAGCTGGCCGACATCGTCGTTCTTTCCCAGGACCTCTTGACCGTAGAAGAGGCAGTGATCCCCGAGACCGAGGTCGATCTGACCATCCTGAATGGCAAGATCGCCTACGCCAGGGGAGCCGCCGAGTGAGATCGAGCCTCCCAGGAGGGCTCCGAATCGCGTTCATTCTGGTGGGCATGGTCGGCGGCCTGGTGCCCCTGCTGTCCGCCCAGTCGCGTTCGCTCATCACGTTGGAGCGACTGAAGTGGGACTGCTACAGCTCTCTTGGCAGACGCGAATTGACTCTGTTCGGGAACGGGTCGCTTCGGCTGCGCGAGGGCCTGCGAGACGACGAGCAGGTGTGGCTGGTCGAGCTGGGCCCAGACGAGCTGCGGGCGTATCTGGACCGTCTCGAGGAGATCCCGTTGCACGAGACTCCACGAGATTTCGTGGGAGTGGAGGGAGAGTGGGTCGAGCAGTGCCGGATCGACCTCGACCTGCCGACGATGGGACGCAAGCACTTCGAGTACGGGCGCTATGACACCTTGAACCTGGGGTTGCGGCGGATCGTCGAGATCGCCAGGGAGCTCGACGAGTCGATCGATCGCGAGGCGCCTCCGCTCGGCGTCACGACCCTCGATCTCGACTACGAGCCTCAGCCGGGGGACGTCCTCAGAAGCATCGATGGCGGTCTCTTCGAGGTGATCGCGCGCACCGCCGACAAGCGGGGAATCGAGCTTCGCGGAGTGGACCGGCCGCTCACCCTCTACGTTCTGCTCGAGGAGATCCCGCGCGAGTTCGTGAGCCTGGAGAAGCGGCCTAGATGAGTCGTGCCTCTCGCCTCAAAGCGAGCGGAGCGAGCCGTGGAGGGCTGCGGATCGTCGCAGGGCAGTGGCGGGGCAGACGCCTCAGACCCTCACCCGGGACCCGACCGAGCCAGGAGCGGGTTCGAGAGGCGCTGCTATCGCGTTGGCACCCGCAGTTGCCAGGAGCGAGGGTATTGGAGCTGTTCGCCGGCTCCGGAGTGGTGGCTCTCGAGTGTCTGAGCCGTGGCGCCGATGCCGTCTACCTCGTCGACTCCGAGATCGAGGCGGCGGTGGCGAACGTCGAGCAACTCGATGCGAAGCGCGCCTTCGTGCTCGCTGCCGATCTGCCGACGGCCCTGACTCGCCTTCCAGCCGCGTGGCCGGCCCGCTATGACTTCCTGTTCGCGGATCCGCCGTACGACCATACCGGCGGCGAGTCGCTTCTCGAGGCGATGGCCGCACGATTGTCGCGGGGCGGTGAGATGGCGCTCGAACAGGGCTCGCCGGACTTGCCGGAGCGTCTCCGGCTCAGCGGTTCGAACCGCGAGAACGGGGGAGGACTCCCGAGGGAATTGGAACGAGTCGCTCAGCGCCGCTACGGCGGGTCCTGGCTGCTCTTCTACCGTTGGGCACCCGAAGGGGACGGCGGCGGGGGCTAGCGCGGCGGCCCCTCGGGCCGGCGCCCCGGAGCCCCTGACGACTCAGTGGAGCTCACCCGAGAGGAAGAACGACACTTCCTCGAGATGGACTCGCATGTCGACGTTGCGCAAGCGGACCCCCGAGGGTGCCTTGAGAGCGATCGGCGCGAAGTTGAGAACCGCCCGGATTCCGGCCTGGGCAAGTCCGACCAGGGCCTGCTCCGCCGCCTCCGGCGGAACAGCGATCACGCCGATCTCGGCGCCGCTGGTCGCGACCACCTCCTGGAGGTCCGCCACGTCCTGCACGGTCATCGCTCCCACCTCGCGACCGATACACTCGGGGTCCTCGTCGACGCCCGCGACCACCTGAAAGCTCTTGTCGTTGAAGCCGAAGTAGCGCGCCAGGGCGCTGCCGAGGTTACCCATCCCCACGATCACCAGACGGTGCTGGACGTGGAGCCCGAGGAGGCCGTGAAGACGGTCCGCCAGTTGGTCCACCTGGTAGCCTACTCCGCGCACCCCGAACTCTCCGAAATGGGTCAGATCCTTCCGGATCTGGGCGGGAGACAGATGGCACAGCACCGCGATATCCGCGGAGGAGACGGTCTTGACACCCTGGGCCTCAAGACTTCGCAGGCATCGAAGGTAGACTGAGAGCCGATTGAGCGTCAGCGGCGAAGTTTCTCGTTTGTCAGGCATGGAGTAGCGAGCGTGGAGTTCAGACCAGTGGAGCTGCGTCGGTCCCGACTGCGACCGGAGTCGACACCGTCGAGTGCCTTCAACGCGAGAGGCTTCTTCGTCGGAAGCGGCCTTACCCTGGACCGGCTCTCTACCGGTCCGAGTCGCCCGTCGTCGGTGGGCCGACAGACGATGCGTCGTCGGTTTGCGATGGAGCCGACTCTTCCAAGGCTTGGGCTACCGGGGGTTGCGAGTGGAGCCAGGGGGCTGCGGCAGGGTGGTGCGAAAGGGGGGACTCGAACCCCCACGGTATTGCTACCACAAGAACCTGAATCTTGCGCGTCTACCAATTCCGCCACTTTCGCGAACCGAAAGTCATTCTAGGGAGAGAGGGAGCGAAGTGTCAACGACCCGACGATCGGACAGCGAAGGCGCCAGCGTCCTGGCGGAGGAGCTGCTCCGCCGGCTCGAGCAGGCGGGGCGCAAGGGGCTGGCTGAGACCGCGGTAGAGACCGAGGGGGCTCGCGACGAGGAGATGGCCGCTGCACTCGAGCTCCTGAGCTCGACGGGAGTGGCAGTGCGTTGGTCCCGCCGCTGGTACGCCACCGCGAACACGGAATGGCGTGTGGCACGAGTCGGACCGCGCAACGATGGCATCGCCAGTCTCTTCGTTGCCGGCGAGGGCGAGAGCGAGATGATCGTGCGCGAGAGCAACTCGAAGGGCGCTCGCCGAGGCGATCGGGTGTTGGTCAAACGTCTTCGGTCGGCAAAGCAGGGCACCCCGCCCGAGGCGTCGGTGGTGCGAATCCTGGAGCGGGCCCGTCGCACCCTGGTGGGTAAGGTCCGCCCCGATCGCTCGGGCCAGCGCGCGTGGCTGGCTCCCTTCGACTCAGGCACCGTGGACGGGGAATCGGTCCGGCTGGTCGCACCCTGGCCCGAAGAAGAGGATCTCTGGATCGTTGTGGCGCTCGAGGAGGATTCGCGCGAAGGGTTGCGCGCCTTGGTGGTCGAAGAGCTCGGCCGCACCGGAGATCCCGGGGTCGATACCCTGGTAGTGCTGCGACACTTCGAGATTCCCGACGAGTTTCCCGAAGAGGTCGAAGCGGCCGCGCAGGAGCTTCCCGACGATCCGCCGAAGAAGAGCTTCACGCATCGCGAGAACCTGCGCTCCTCGACCGTCGTCACGATCGACGGTGCGACGGCTCGAGACTTCGACGACGCGATCTCGCTCGAGCGACGCAAGGGGGGCGGCTGGCGGCTCGGGGTGCACATCGCCGACGTGGCCCACTACGTGCGTCCGGGCAGCGGGTTGGACCGCGAGGCAAGGCAGCGCGGGACGTCCGTCTACTTCCCGGAACGAGCCGTTCCGATGCTTCCGGAGCGACTCAGCAACGGCCTCTGCTCGCTTCGCCCCCGCGTTCCGCGACTGGTCCAATCGGTCTTCATGGACTTCGATTCGCGGGGCCGGCGTCGCCGAAGCCGATTCGCTCAGGCCGTGATCGAAAGCAGCGCTCGGCTGACCTACGAGCAGGTCGCTCGCTTTCTCGACGGCGGGGAGGTGGCCTCGGATGGAGCCGGCGACGAGATCACGCCGGAGGTGGGCTCGCTTCTTCGTGAGGCGGACGAGCTCCTCGAGCGGCTCCTCGAGCGCCGGGCGGAGCGGGGTGGCCTCGATTTCGACCTTCCGGTGCACGACCTGGTGCTCGATCAGCGGGGGGAATTGGTGGCGGTCGAGGCCGGAGTTCGCACCAGAGCCCACCGACTCATCGAGGAGTTCATGATCGCGGCAAACGAGGCTGTCGCGGAGGCCCTGGTGGAGCGGGATGTCGCGGCACTCTTTCGGGTGCACGATCCACCCTCGCCGGAGCGTCTGCGCGACCTCCACGGGCTTCTCGCGACCCTGGAACCCGGGCTGGAGACCTTCCTCGACGGGGAATCGGGGAGTGAAGACGACCCTACGGTGAGCCCGCGATCCCTGCAGCGCATCCTGACCGAGCTCGAGGGGCGGGACGAAGCGCCATTGGTCTCGGCGATCGTGCTTCGTACTTTGAAGCGAGCTGTCTACCTGGAGGAGAACCGAGGCCACTACGCTCTGGGCTCGCAGGCCTACAGTCACTTCACTTCGCCGATTCGGCGCTATCCGGATCTGGTGGTGCATCGCCAGTTGTCTCGGCTGTCCCGCGGACAGGAGGTCGCGGACCCACCCTCGGCACTGCAGCGAGGTCTTGCGGACTGGTGCAGCTTCACCGAGCAGAGAGCGGAGCGGGCGGAGCGAGATATCCTTCAATGGAAGAAGGTTCGGCTGCTCGAGGAGCGGATCGGTGAGCTCTTCCAGGGGCGCATCACCGGCGTCCAGGAATTCGGTTTCTTCGTCCAACTGGAGGAGTTCCTGGTCGACGGTCTGGTCCCGATCGCGACGCTGCGCGACGACTATTACTGGTACGATACGGCCGCGTTCCAGCTCGAAGGGGAGAAGAGTGGACGGCGCTTTCGTCTCGCAGACCGCGTGGAAGTGCGGTTGGTGGGAGTCAGCGAGCTGCACCGAGGGCTCGACCTCGAGATCGCGGACATGCCGGCTGCGGAACCCGAGCGCGGTGGGAGGGGTCCAAGAGAAAGAGGGCGATCGGCCCGCCCCCCGCGAAGAGGCCGAGACTCCGGGGTCGGCACGAGGAGAAGGAGCGCGGGACAGTCCGACAAGGGCCCCTCGAAGAGACGAAGGTCGAAGAAGAAACGATGATCGAAGCCAGCGTGGGCATGCGAAGCGAACCCCCGAGAGGTGTCCGGATCCTGACCCGGCTGGCAGTGCTGTGCATGGCGATCGCCGTGATCTCCGGATGCCAGGCGTCCGAGACCGTCAGCGAGGAAGATCGGGAGGAGATCCGAGCGACCCTGGCGGAGTACCTCCCGGCGATGGCGGAGGCCTACTCGAGTGGAAACATCGAAGTGCTTCGTGGAGTAGCTGCCGAGAAGGAAATGGCGATCGTCCACAAGAAGGTGAAGGACCTGATGGAGCAGGAGAGCCGAGTCGTGGTGCCCACCCTCCAGGGGTTCGAAATCGAAGACATCACGCTGTGGAATTACGCCAATGCTTTCGTGACGACGCTCGAGACCTGGGACATCAAGGTACTCGCGTCGGGCTCTGACTTCGTGACCTCCGAGGTCGAGGGGCAGCGCAGCCGTGTCAAGTATCAGGTGAAGCGTCGGGAGGACGGTTGGATCGTGCTCTATCGGGTCATCGAGACGACCTTCGAGAACTGAGCAGAGACTCCGTGTCGGCAACCGTAGCGATCGTCGGAAGACCCAACGTCGGGAAGTCGACCCTGTTCAACCGCCTGGTAGGGCGACGTCAGGCCATCGTGCATGACATGCCGGGAGTGACTCGCGACCGTGTCAGCGGCAGCGCCGAGCTCGACGACGATCGCGTTGTCACCCTCATCGATACCGGGGGGCTCGTACCGGGTGATGACCCGATCGGTCTCAATGCACAGGTGCACCTCGCAGTGGAGGAGAGTGACCTCCTCCTGTTGGTCGTCGATGGCCGGGAAGGGCTCGTCTCCGCCGACCAGACCGTGTGGGAAGAGCTGCGTCGGCACGACAAGCCGGCTCTCCTGGTCGTCAACAAGGGCGATACGAAGGCCGCCGTCTCTGGCTTCGACGAGTTCTACAGCCTCGGACTCGAAGAGCAGATTCTGGTGTCGGCAGAGCACGGCCTCGGCATCGGTGAGCTCAGGGAGGCGATCCTCGAGCGAGTCCCCGCCACTTCGGGGAGCGCGATCGACATGCCGGCCCTGGCCATCGTGGGGCGGCCCAATGTCGGCAAGTCGTCTCTGCTCAACCGTCTGGTCGGTGAGAGTCGATCGCTGGTCTCGGAGCGCGCTGGAACGACGCGCGATCCGGTCGATACGGTGCTGGAGCGTGAGGACCAGCGTTCGTGGCTCCTTGTCGACACCGCTGGAATTCGCCGTCGTTCGCAGGTCGAGAGTACGGCCGAAGAGCTCGCCGTGATGATGGCTCGACGCCAGGTCGAGCGCTGCCATGTCGCGGTGTTGGTGGTCGACGCGGCCCAGGGTGTGACGGCTGGCGATCTGGCCATCGCCGGTCTGGTGTGGGAGCAGGGAAAGGCCGCGGTGGTGGCAGTGAACAAATGGGACCTCCTCGACGAGGAGAGTCGCCGCGTCCTCGATGACAGCTGGCCGAGAATCGACGAGGTCCTCTATCGAGCGCCGCGAGTGAATCTCTCCGCGCTGACCGAGCGTGGTGTGCAGCGCCTCCTGCCGGCGGTCGACGAAGCGTACGATCGGTTCCACACCGAGGTCGCGACCTCGGAGCTCAATCGGATCCTGGAGCAGGCCGTGGCTCGGCACCATGCTCCCACCCGCAAGGGAAGAGCCTGGAAGTTTCTCTATGCGACCCAGGTCTCCACGGCGCCTCCGACCTTCATGATGTTCGTCAACCGCGTCTTGCCGCGGCAGGATCCGTATCGTCGCTATCTCGAGAACCGCCTTCGAGAGGCTCTGGCGCTGCCGGGAGTTCCGCTGCGACTGGTCATGAGGGAGAGACGGGGACGCGGCAAAGGCTCGGGTGCCAGGAAGCGCGACGCGGCCGACGGCCGGTGACGGCAATAAATAGAAAATTTGCTATAATTAGCCGTTCGCCCGCCCTCTCCCGAGGCGGTGCCCATCTTTCTCTTTTGCTGCGATTGCGCGGGGAGGGCCTGGTATGGCCTCCGACAAGCCAAAGGCCCAGCCGAACCCCTGGAGTCTGCGCGAGGTTCGGCGTGGGAAGACCAAGGCGGATCTGGTGGACGCGGTTTACCGGCGCCACGGCGGCCTGACGCGCAACGAAGCAGCGGAGGTCGTAGACACCATCTTCAGGACGGTGAAAGCCACGCTGATCGAGGGTCGGCCGGTGAGAATCACGAACTTCGGCGTCTTCGAGGTCAACGATCGTGCCGGACGGACCGGGGTCGATCCGTCCAGTGGAGAGCGAATCTTCATTCCTCCCCACAGGGGTTTGAGCTTCCGCCCGGCTCGGCGTCTCAAGGCTTCGGTTGCGGCCCGCGAGTCTGCGCGTCCCTCTCGTGGGGACTCCGATGGGGAGGGGTAGGCGTTTCTCGACGGGCTCGCGCACGGTAGTATGACCCCACACAGAAACGGAGCCGGACTGGCACTCGACCAGAGGGGGGTCTGGAAGCGATGGCGACCGCCTCGAAGAAGCTACAGTACAAGATCGGCGAAGCCTGCCGAGAGCTCGATATCCAGCCCTACGTCCTGCGCTATTGGGAAACAGAGTTCCCGTTCCTCAAGCCCGACAAGAGCAAGTCCGGGCAGCGGGTCTACGCCGCCGAGGAGCTGGCGATCATCCGCCGGGTCAAGGAGCTGCTCTACGACGAGGGCTACACGATCGCTGGGGCGAAGAAGAAGCTCGAGGCCGAGCTGGAGTCCGGGGGGCCGGAAGTCCCGGTGCATCCGGAAGGCGAGGATCCATCCGACGCACGGAGCGCGGCCGAGCGGGGATCTGGACGCGGCGAGTCGGTGGCGCCGGTTCCCGAGGCGAGCGCTGAACGGGCGGCCCGCCTGGCGAAGCTGCGCAGCGGCCTCGGCGAGCTCCTGACCCAGGCACGCAGCCTGGCGGACGACCTCTCGGCCTGAGACGGGACGCCTGGCCCCGAGGGATCCCCATCCGCAACCTTCGGCCTTGGAAAGGCAGCCCGGACGCGGTACGATTCCCGCTCTGTCGGGACGTGGCGCAGTCTGGTAGCGCACCTGAATGGGGTTCAGGGGGTCGGAGGTTCGAATCCTCTCGTCCCGACCAACCACTACCCCCCCACGAATCGGGTAGCCGGTTCGGGTGTCTCGAGCCGCAGCCCAGGAGGGTCACCGCTTGTTGATCCCCGTTCTCCCCGATGACACGGAAGACAGCCTTCTGCGCCGCAAGGCCGAGGCTCTCTTCGTAGAGGCTGCCGAGGCCGAATCCACGGCGGAGCGGGGCTATCTACTCGGATTGACCGCTCTGCGGTTGGCGGCCCAGCACTGGAACGTCGTGTTGCCGCCCTACCTCGAGGGGGAGATCGTGGCTCACGCCGAGGAGCTGGTGGATTTCGAAGCAGCGGCCCGGGAACTGGTGGAGAGACTCTCGAGTCTCTGATCCTTCGCCGGGTCGGGGGGTGAGCCCCGACGACGGAGTGGTCTCGCACACTCTCCCGGGCACTACTTCGACCACGCCCACCCGGTCGGCGGTCAAACGACCGTTGCCCAGAGGGCAGCCGGATCCAACCCGGATCAAAACAAGGTGTAGATGAACGGGGCTGCACCCGAGCCGCCCAGGAGCACCAGCAGGCCGAGCAACAAGAGAGCCGCGATGATCGGTCCCAGCCACCACTTCTTGTTGTGGGCCAGGAAGTCCCAGAACTCCCTCACGATCCCTGGGCTCTCCTCTTCGGCGAGGCGATTGAACTCTTCCTTGCTCATTTCTTGGATCTCCTGGGGCTCGTTGCGAGCGCTCCCCACTTGCCGTGCACAGTATGACAGCCCCGATCCGGAGCTGTCACCCGAGCACACAGCCCAGCTGCGGTCTCACTGCTGGGTCTTCTCAGTACTGTCTGAAGTAGCGCTCCAGCGTGGAAGGAGGCTCCCTACGGCGCCAGTAGCTCTGCTGGTCCGGGCGCGGACCCTTCACCAGGGGATCGCGCCCCAGCGCCCTGAGCAGCAGCCCCACGGGGGTCATGACGAGATAGAAGAGGATGGCGAGAACCACATGGGACACGATCCAGCCGATCGGATAGGTCGCATAGGTCAGCCCCAGATAGAGCCAGCGCACAGTTGGCGGGTGAAGGAGCCCCGCAATGCCGAAAACGGCTGCGGAGGCCCAGAGGGCCCTGGACACGCCGAGCGGTACGCCGAAGCGATGGTGGAGTAGGAGACCGAGGAGCGCGCAGAAGAGCGGGTACCAGAGCCCCGCGAACCAGCGCAGGGTTCTTGCGGCCGGATTCCGGTCGATCTCGATCATGCCAGGTCTCTACGCTCAGTCCAGCTCGAACTGAGCCAGGTAGTGGTCCCGATCGAAGGCCTGCGCGTTGGGCTGCTTCTCTTTCAGCAGCACAGCACGTTCGAGCACCAGCACATCCATTCCTGTGGACATGAAGCATCGATACGCCTCCTCGGGCGTGCAGACGATCGGCTCCCCACGGACGTTGAAGCTGGTATTGATGACGACCGGCGACCCGGTGCGCTTCTCGAAGGCGGTGAGGAGTCGGTGGTAGCGCCCGTGGCGCTCTTCGTCCACGGTCTGCACGCGTGCGGAGTAGTCGACGTGGGTGACCGCGGGCACTTCGGAGCGGATTCCCTTGAGCTTGTCGAGGCCTCGGCGCTCGACCAGGTCGCCAGCAACGCGCTTGTGCTCGCGCACAGGAGCGACGAGAAGCATGTAGGGGCTGTCCTCGTTGGGTCGGGTCTCGAAGAACTCGTCGACGCGATGACGCAGAATCGCGGGGGCGAATGGACGGAACGATTCGCGGAACTTGATCTTGAGGTTCATCACCGACTGCATCTCGGAGCTGCGTGCGTCTCCCAGGATGCTGCGACTGCCCAGGGCTCGCGGACCGAACTCCATTCGACCCTGCATCCAACCGATGACCTTCTCCTCCGCCATCAACGCAGCCACGTGGTCGCACAGGGAGTCGTCGTCCTCGAAGCTCTGCCAGACTGCACCACTGTCTTGGAGAAAGCTCTCGATCTGCCGTTGATCGTAGCGGGGTCCCAGGAGCGTCCCTCTCTGCGAGTCGAAAGGTCCGACCTCGCGTGGGTTGTCCAGCAGCTGATGCCAGATGAAAAGGGCGACACCGAGCGCGCCGCCGGCGTCGCCCGCGGCCGGCTGGACCCACAGGTCGTCGAAGGGGCCTTCCCGCAGGATCCGACCGTTGGCCACGCAGTTCAGTGCCACTCCACCGGCAAGACAGAGCTTGCGCTGTCCGGTCTCGCGGTGGATGTGTCGCACCATGCGTAACAGGGCCTCTTCGGTGACGATCTGAACCGACGCGGCCAGATCCATCTCCCGCTGTGTGATCGGTGTTTCGGCCGTTCGAGGCGGGCCTCCGAACAAGTCGTCGAACGCCTTCGATGTCATGGTCAGGCCCTGGCAGTACTCGAAGTACTTCATGTCCATGGCGAACGAGCCGTCGTCCCGGAGATCGAGCAGCTTGTCTCGAATCAGATCGACGTAGACGGGCTCGCCGTAGGGCGCGAGCCCCATCAATTTGTACTCGCCCGAGTTCACCTTGAAACCGCAGAAGTACGTGAAGGCGGAGTACAGAAGGCCGAGCGAGTGGGGAAAGTGAAGCTCGTGGGTGAGCTCGATGCGGTTTCCTCGTCCGACACCGTAGCTCGCCGTTGCCCATTCTCCCACCCCGTCTACGGTGAGTATCGCTGCCTCCTCGAAGGGGCTGGGGAAGAACGCGCTCGCCGCATGAGACTCGTGATGCTCGGTGAAGACGAAGCGTTTCCGATAGTCCCCGGGTAGTCCCCTGCGCATCTCCCGCCTCAGGTGGAGCTTCTTGTTCAACCACAGCGGCATCGCCTTGAGGAAGCTGCGGAAGCCGGCCGGTGCGTAGCTGAGGTAGCTCTCGAGGAGACGGTCGAACTTGACCAGCGGCTTGTCGTAGAAGCCCACCAGATCGAGATCCTCGGGCGCCAGTCCTGCTTCGTCGAGGCAGTACTGAATGGCTCTGGTCGGGAAGCGCCAGTCGTGCTTGTCTCGAGAGAACCGCTCTTCCTGCGCCGCAGCGACGATCTCTCCGTCCACCACCAGAGCGGCCGCAGAGTCGTGGTAGAAGGCAGAGATACCCAGGATTGCCGTCAAGGGAGGGGTCCGGTTCAGGGAAGTCTGTGGGATCGGAACGAAAGAGGGGGCGTCGAGGAGGGCGAGTACCCGGCAGTGAGGCTCTCCGAGCCCCGGCATTATTACTCGATATACTCGTCCGCCTGCAACCTGAGGACAGACTTTCTCGTGGCCGTTTCACGGCCAGAGCGGGGTCACTCTCCACGAAGCGGATGGGAGCGAGAAGCACACTGTGGCGGAACACATAGGAGATCTGCGGGCCGAGGGCCGACGATTCGCGATCGTCGCGGCTCGCTTCAACGCGGCAGTGGTGGATCGGCTGCTCGAGGGTGCGATCGACTGCTTTCGGCGCAGCGGGGTGGAGGAGGGCCAGCTCGTGGTGGCTCGGGTTCCGGGTGCCTTCGAGATTCCCGTCGCCCTCGAGGCGCTGGCCGCCTCGAGATCCTACGCCGGGCTGGTTGCCCTCGGGGCAGTGATCCGCGGGGAGACGCCTCACTTCGACTGGGTCTGCCACGCCTGCACGGTCGGATGTGAAGCGGTGGCTCGCGGGCACCGGGTGGCGGTCGGTTTCGGACTGCTGACCTGCGACGACACGGCTCAGGCGATGGCGCGCGCCGGCGGTCGAGCAGGGAACAAGGGCGAAGAGGCGGCCGCCGCAGTTCTCGAGACCTCCAACCTGCTGCGCTCGCTGGTCGACCGTGGTCTCGCGGTCGCCGGGCCGGATGTCGATTCGAAGGAGAGGTGAACCTCGTGTCCGTCGAGAAACCGGCCGACCCCTCGCAGGAGGAGAGCTCCGGCTACAGCGGGTCGGGGCCTCGCCGCTGGGGTCGCGAGATGGCCCTTCAACTGCTGTACCAATACGATCTGGCCGGCGGCGGGGCCGAGACCCTGCTGGGGGCCTTCGATCTCTCGGCGTTTCGCTCCGAGACCGCGGTGGGCGCGGACGCGAGCGGGACCGAAGAGGGGATGGAGTACGCTCGACGCCTCTTCGTCGGGACCCTGGAGAAGCTCGGCGAGATCGACCCGATGATCAGCGAACAGGCGGAGAACTGGCGCCTCGAGCGGATGCCGGTCGTCGATCGGAATGTCCTCCGTCTCGCCGTTTTCGAGCTGGTATTCGAGAACGACGTGCCCAAGGTCGTGATCGTGAACGAGGCCATCGAGCTCGCGAAGAAGTTCGGTTCGGAGCACTCCGGAGCTTTTGTCAACGGCCTGCTCGACTCGCTGATTCATCAGCGTGACCTGCCCGGAGCGATGCACTAGGCGACGCGTGCTAAACTGATGTTCGCGTGCCGTCTTCCGGCGCTCGCATGAATCGCCCGTTTTTCTCATGTTTTCGATCCTGACGGCGCTGACGGAGAGAAGATCTCCCAGGGAGATTGCGCAGCGGCGTGCGCAGTGCCGGGGAGCCATGCGAGCAGTCCTCCGGAGCACGACGGTGCTCGCGGTGCTCGTCGGCGCGCTGCTCGGCTTCTCGCTCGTCGACTCGGCACGGGCCAGTGAGGGCCGTGCGGTTCTCGGACGCGACCGGGCACTGATCCAACCGCCGTCCGGTGCTCACATCGAGACCTACGAGAACCTGGGCTACCACCTCAGCTGGCACGGCGACCTGCTCCTCGTCGAGGTGGACACGACTCCCATCCGAACGTCCAGTTCCTTCACGCTCTCTGATCGCCCGGCTCCTTCCGGTAATGGGCTCGCCCGACTCGCGTGGACCCTGACTTCGCGCGACACCGATCGTTTTCTGGCGGTCTCCCACATTCTCGGCTGGGTGGCTGACAACGTGCGCTACGACCTGAACCGTTCCCAGCCGCAGGACCCGGTATCGGTGCTACGGCGTCGATCCGGGTACTGTACCGGCGTCGCGAGTCTCACGGTCGCGATGCTGGAGGCCGTCGGCATCGAGGCTCGGGAGGTAGCGGGATTCGTGACGACCGAGGGGGGCAACGGTGGATACCACCGCTGGATCGAGGTGTTCTACCCAGATCGCGGCTGGGTCTTCAGCGACCCTTTGACCTTTCATCACTTCGTACCGGCGACCTACCTCCGCCTGGCCAGCGAGGAGTTGGACCCCGCGGCCCCGCAGATCGGGCGAGTCGTGGCTCGGAGTCAGACACTCGGGCCGATCGACGTCTATCCATACGCTCCCGAGGGGGTCCTGGCGCGCCGCAACGGAAGCCGTCAGCGGGCCGCTGCGCTACGCCTCGCCGTGGATCGGGAGACGCCGGGGACCGTGACCCTCGAGGGATCGGGGCGTGCCTATTCGACGGCACTGCGAGATGGGCAGGCCAGCTTCGTGGACTTGCGCGACGGCAGGCACCGATTGACCATAGAACTCCAGGACGGCCTTCGCCTCGAGCGGACTCTGGAGATCGAGGCGGATGCCGTTCGCCGGGTCGAGATCGGGCCTGGAGCCTCTGAAGGCTGGTACCGTCTCGCCGAGCCGGGAAGCGCGGACGATCCGACGCCGAGGACGCTATCGGGTCTCGGCCGCAATCGCTAAGATAGCGGCTCGACTCCCGATCGCTGACTTCTGTTGGGGCGTTCATCCATGCAACAGCCATCCCCGGGGCCTGGGCAGCCCTCTCTGCTCCGTGCCGCGACGGTCGCTCTGATCCTCGCCCTGATCCTGACGGGATGCGGAGGCTATGCCCTGGTGGGACGAGGAACCACGCTGCCCGACGACGTCAGAGCGGTGTTCCTCCAACCCCTGGACAACGAGACCCGGCGTGGGGAACTGGATCAGATCCTGACGCAGGCCCTGGCGACCGAGCTGGTGACCCGCCAGCGGTTCTCCTTGACCTCCTCGGTGGGAGAGGCAGATGCCACTCTGAAGGGTGCGGTGACCGGGTTTCGCCTCACCCCGGTCACGTTCGACTCCCAGGGGCGCGGCGACGAGTACGAGGTCGCGATTACCGTGCGAATGGCATTCGTGCGCAACGATGAAGACGAAACGCAGCTGTGGGCGAGCGACCGGTACCAGTTTCGTCAGACCTACCCGTTGGGCGGAGGAGATCCGACGGACTTCTTCTCTCTGGAGAACACCGCCATCGAGCTCAGCGCAGGGGATTTCGCCGAGAGTATGGTGATCGACATCCTCGAAGGGTTCTAGCACCGGCCGGAACCCAGCGAAGAGACGCGATGGAGCGACGCTGCGCCGCCCCTCGCGAGTCGTTGCCTGCCGCGCTCGAGACCCACCCCGAGCACCATCCCATCAGCGCTGGAGTGCGATGACTTGCCGGGTCAGGCGTGACTTGTACCGGCCCGCCGCGTTCCTGTGAAGCACGTTCTTCTTCACGGAGACATCGATCATCTGGAGAGTCGGTGCGAGCAGCTCCAGGGCCGCCTCACCGTCGTTCTCCTCGATCGCGGTGCGGACCTTCTTGATCGACCCGCGCAGGCGCGACATCTCGGCGCGGTTGCGGGCGCGCCGTTTGAGGCTCTGGCGATGGCGCTTGATAGCGGAGGGATTGTTGGCCATGGTATTTCCTTCGATCGGTTGCTCGAACTGGCGTTTTCACGCGGCATCCCGGTGGGATCGACCCCTCTGGGACGCACTGTCAGGTTTTCTCAAAAGCGCGGTCCCGGGGGGCGGCTCTCGCCGAGGTCGCTTCACCAGGAAGTCCGATTCGCCCGGGCGCTCCATCACGAAAGGCAGAAACTACCGGTTTTCAGAGGTTCCCGTCAAGGGCCGTCCTCGTCGAGCCCCAGGCTCTGCAGGAGCTGTCGTGCCAGCTTGGCCTCATCGCTACGCGGAAAGTCACGGATCACGGCGCGCAGCTGGTTGACGCCCTGCGTCCGCTCTCGTTCCTCGAGATAGGCGTATCCCTTCTTGAGAATGGCGCTCGGGAGTCGCTCGCTGTTGGGGTAGCGAGCCTGGACGTTGCCGAACTCCTGAATGGCCTGAGGGAACTTCCCCTGCGCGAAGTAGGACTCCCCGATCCAGTAGAGCGCGTTGTCCGCTTGATCGCTGTCGGGGAAGGTCTCGAGGTACTGCCGAAAACCCAGGATGGCGAGGTCGTAGGTGGCGCTCAGGTAGTCGTTGTAGGCAGTCTGGTAGAGCTGTTCCGGATCGGTCGTGTCGATGTCCACCGGTGGGGGAGCCTCGCCACCGAGGCTCGGAGCAGCGCGCAGCGCCTTGAGCTCCTGATTGGTCGCGGCGATCCGCTGAGAGAGCTGGGCGAGGCCGTAGTTGGTGTCCTCGAGTTGAGCCTTGAGCTGCTCGATCTGGCTCGTCAGCCGGTCCAGCTCCAACTTCGTGTCCGCCTGGGGCTTGATCAGCTTTTCAGTCTCGCCCACCATCCGCGATTCCAGCTGCTCGAGCTCCTCCTTGGTGGAGACTTGAAGCTGGAGTTGCAGCAGCTGGCGCTGCACCTCACCGATTTGCGACTGGATCTCGTCCAACTGGGTCGAGGAGCTGCATCCGGTCCCCAGGAGCCCTACCCCGAGCACGGCAACAGCTGACAGCAGCAGTGGCGAGGGGCTCGGGGCAAGGCGGGGCATGATTCGATGGAGACGGGAAACCGCGAAGTGTGGTGTCGAGTGGGATCGAGTCAGTTGGTCCCGGTGATCCGGAAGTAGGCTCGGCGATTGCTGGCCCAGCAACTCTCCGTCTGATCGGAGCACTGCTGGCGCTCCTCGCCGTAACTCAGTGTGCGCAGGCGGCTCGCATCGACTCCGAGTGAGATCAGGTAGTCGCGAGCCGTGTTGGCGCGACGCTCACCCAGCGCGATGTTGTACTCGTTGGTGCCACGGTCGTCACAGTGCCCTTCGATGGTGACCACGTACTTGCCACCGTCGCCGGTCAAGAAGCGGGCGTTCTTGGTCAGACGGTCTCTCGCCGAACTGCTGAGATCGGCGCGATCGAAGTCGAAGAAGACGTCACCGAGGAGACCCTGGGTGTAGGCCTGCTCGGTGGCCTCTCGCGCGTCGTCGGGCCAAGGAGCCTGGGTCCGGTCGCCTCCTGGATCGGGCTGGGGAGCGGGATTCACATCGCGAGGCGGAGCGGGCTGCGTGCTCGAGGAGGAGCTTCCATCGGGCGGTACCGAAGGGGGTTTCGGCTTACAGCCTCCGAGGCCGAGAACGGCCAGCGCCAAGATAACAGTGCACAGGGAAGACCATCTCATGCGTAACATCTCCTCGCGGTAGACAGGTTGAGAATCGGGAGGGCACGGTCAAAGGACCGCCCACTGAATCGGAGTGTCGGGCGTATCGGTACCGCACTCTCGAAGAGGCAGGGCACTACTCGGTCGGACGGGCTGCGGGTCGCGGCTCGGACACCCCCTGGAACCCGCGATGGGCTCCGATTTCCGGGCCTCGAAGCGGCACTAGGGTAGCAGAGGTATGCTGTCACGGCAACCACCAATCTCATAGAAATCACGCTATTTGAGGTAGTTCGACCACGCCGGACCGTAGTTGTTGCCAACCGTTGTCAGCTGACGCAAATTGCCGCGGTTGGCTTCCATGACGAAGATCTGGCGTCCTCCGGCCCGGGTGGACTCGAAGGCGAGGAAACGGCCATCGGGGGAAAAGGTGGGGCCTTCGTGACTGCCAGGGACGCCTTCGGTGAGCAGAGTCAGTTCCAGGGTGACGAGATCGATCAGCGCGATGTCGAAGCGTGAACCGTTCTTGTCGCGATGGGAGAAGGCGATCTTCGTTCCGTCCGGATGCCACGCGGCGCCTTCGTTGTAGGTACCCTCGAAACTGAGTCGACGCACGTTCAGACCGTCGGCATCGATCAGGTAGATCTGGGGGGTGCCGGACCGACTCGAGGTGAAGGCGATTTCTCGGCCGTCGGGGCTCCATGCCGGATTGGTGTCGATGCTGGTGGAGTTGGTGAGGCGACGCGGCTCGTTGCATTCATTGGTCGAAGTATTGCGTGTGCACCGGTAGATCTCCATGTTCCCAGCCACCGATCGGGTGAAGGCGAGGT
This sequence comes from uncultured Acidobacteriota bacterium, assembly GCA_963851415.1. Classification (GTDB taxonomy): domain Bacteria; phylum Acidobacteriota; class Thermoanaerobaculia; order Multivoradales; family Multivoraceae; genus CAWKPF01. The sequence goes on along the minus strand of CAWKPF010000003.1, from coordinate 1,870,101 downwards.
GGCGCCCATCCGGCGAGAAGGTCGGAGAGAAGGTGCTCTGCTCGTCGACCAGGATGGGGCTCTTGCGTCCGCTGTCGATGTCTGCCGCGTAGATCGAGGGCCCTCCTTCGAAGTAGGAGATGTAGGCGAGCACGTCGTTGCGTGGCGACCATACGGGGGCGAGGGTCAGCGACTCATGGGCGGTCACGCGACGTTGCCCGTGACCGTCGTAGTCCATCATGTAGACCTCCTTGACGCCGTTTCCTGCGCGGTCGGAACTGAAGGAGATCTGGCTCCGAGCGATGCCCTCACGGCCCGTGAAGTACAGCACGATCTCGTCGCTGAAGGTGTGCGCGATGCGACGGACGAGCTCGTACGTGCCCTGATAACGCTTACCGAAGATGAAGCGGCCGCTCTTCAGATCGTAGACGCGTCCCTCGAGGATCAGCTTGTCGTTCTCTCGAGTGATCTCGTTGAGCAGCACCACCTCGTTGTCGACCGAGGCGTACTGCACGAAGTCATGCCGGCGGTCGCCCGTGAGGTTCAGGATCTTCAGCACGTCGGGGCCCTGAATCTTGAACACTCCGGTGAAGTCGAGATCGTCACGCAGCGTGTTCTCCAGGGTATCGATGGCTTCCCTCGCTTCCGGGGGAGCCGTCGCCGGACGCTGGGCGGCGGGCATCGCGAGGCGAAGTCGTGGTCGCTGACCCGGCTCGAGCACGAGCTCGACCTCGTCGGCCTGGGGATTGCCCGGTGCCACCACGTCCTGCGGCTGCGGCTGCTGTTGGGCAACCCCGGGGGCCGACAGACAGAGACCCAGGCACAGAGCTGTGACCAGGAGACTTCGGAGGAGGGGGAGTCGATCGATTCGATCCATGGGCTTGGCTCCAGGGGGCGCGCAATCTCCGCTACGACGAGTGCCCGGTCTCGCAGGTCCGGGCGTCGTCGCGGCAGCTATTGGATGATCAAGGTGACCCCGAGACTCTCTTTGCGATAGCTGCGGGGAAGGGGGGGAAGGGGAGAAGCCGACAGCACGGCGCGCTCGCCGGCCCGGTCGAAGGCACGAATGCCCGAAGGAGTGACGATCTCCAGCTCTTGCACGGTGCCGTCGCTGGCGATCACGAAATGAACGATGAGCTCGATGTCTCGGCCGACCGGAGGACGTGACCACTGTGCGGCGATGGCAGCCAACATGCGGTCGACGTAGTAGCTGTAGGTGAAGCTCGCGTCGTCGAAGCCCAGGACTCCAGCGGGGCCGACCTTGGCGATCGGTCCCGGAGCCCCTCCGGGGCCGGTACCCGAGATCGGGTCCTGACTGGGCGGTCCCGGCTCGCCGGGCGGGGAATCCTCCGTGTCCACCGGATCCGAGGTGGGTTCGTTGCTGATCTCCGCTTCCGGCGTGCGTTCGGGCTCGGGTTGCGGGGGTGGAGTCGGTTCCGGCCTGGGCGGCTCCGGCTCGGGCTGCTTCTCGGGGACCTCGGTCGGGAGCCGGGGACGGTCCGGCTCCGGCTGGGGAGGGGGCTCGATCGGAGTCGGCTCGGGCTCGACCGGTTCGGGCCGGCTCTCGCGGGGAGTGGGGTTCTGCTGCCCGGTGCGCGGAGCGGGCTGCGGCAGCGCCGAGGCCGGTACCACCTGCACGTCGACGTACTCCCAGTTCTGCTTCTTCTCCGCGAACAGCACCGGACCGAGGAACAGGAACAACACTGCGCCGAGGTGAAGGGCAAGGGCCATCGCAATCGAAGATCGCCGGTAGAGCAATTGCAGCAGTGACCGGCGAGTGGCCAGGATCTGGTTGAGGCGGTCCTGCATACCGCGGTGGTCCTCTATTCCTCCGACCGTGACCGTGCCGGTTCGACAACGAGTGCGACATTCGTCACGCCGGCCTGGTTCAGCACGTCCAGGACAGTCGTGACCTCTCCGAAAGGCACTGTGCGATCGGCCTTCATGAAGACCGTGCGGCTGCCCCGGGTTTCGAGCTCGGGCAAGAGCCGTTCGACGAGGCGGTCGATGTGCACCGGCTCGTCGCGCACGAAGACGACCTGGTCCCGGGTCACGGTGAGCACGACGGGGTCTTCCTCGGGAAGGGGAAGGGTCTCCGCCGAGGTCATCTCCGGCAGCTGGACGTCGACGCCCTGGTGCAGCATGGGAGTGGTGATCATGAAGATGATCAAGAGCACCAGCATCACGTCGACCAGCGGGGTGACGTTGATGTCGGCGATGACCTCATCGCTGCTCGGGTCGTCAAAGGGGCTGAAGGCCATACGCTGGTCTCTGGGGAAGTTGCCTGCGAAGGTCGGCGGTGCGCAGTCTCAAAGGAAGTTGCGCTCGGTGAGGTTGAGAAACTCGAGGGCGAAATCTTCCATCTCCGAGCGGACCTGCCTGATGTGACTCGCGATCTGGTTGTAGCCGATCAGTGCCGGAATCGCGGCAACCAGGCCTGCGGCCGTGTTGACCAGCGCTTCGGCGATTCCCGGAGCGACCGCCACGATCGAGGCCGATCCGCTGGCTCCGATGTCACTGAAGGCGATCATGATTCCCCAGACCGTGCCGAAGAGGCCGATGAAAGGCGCGGCACCGGCCGTGGTGGCGAGTACGGGGGTATTGCGCGTGAGGATCTGCAGCTCCACCGTGGTCGCTCGACGAAGACTGCGCTCGACTCCCGTGATCGAGCTGATGCGGTACTGCGCGCCGGCACCTTCGTGCTCGCGCTTGGCCTTCACCTGGGCATCGATTTCGACATAGCCAGCCTTGAACATTCCCACCAACGGGGAGACGTCGTGCTGATTGGCCGCAGCGTTGATCTCGCTGAAACGCGCGCTGCGTCGAAACACCGTGAGAAAGCGCCGATTCTGCTCGGCAACCCTCCGAAAGTAACGCATCTTGCTGACCATGACGGTCCAGGACAGCACAGACATCCCGACCAGGACGAACAGAACGACCTTCGCGACCGGCCCGGCCTCGAGAAAGGTCCGGACGATGTCGAATTCACGGCCGGTTCCGGGTAGGGCCGCCAGGCCGAGCGACGAGGTCGGCCAAGAAAGGATAAATCCAGCATTCATCGTAAGATCCCCGCCTCCCACGGCGCTTCAAGGTAGCACGCGCAGGCGCGTCCTGTAAACTCCGGCAGCGCGGATTTCCGGGACTTCTGTACCGGAGCCTCCCGGCGTGCCTGGTCGCGACGTCCTGCCGGTGGTAGTTTGCCGCCACTTTGAAGATCGCGGTGTGCCTGAAACAGGTGCCGGACCCCCAGAGTCAGCTTCTCCCCGCCCCATCGGGGCGCAGCATCGTGCTCTCGGATGTCCCTCTCGTCCTCAACGAGAGTGACGGATGTGCGCTCGAGGCAGCGCTTCGGCTGGTCGAGGCTCAGGGGGGCGAAAACGAGATCGTCGCCGTCACGGTCGGGACCCGGGAGGCGGAAGACGTGCTTCGTCGGGCACTCGCCCTGGGTGCGAGTAGGGCGGTACGAATCGCCCCGGAGGTCGACCCGCCCACGGAATCCCGGGACGGACCTGCCCGGCGCGAGAGCAGGGGCGAGAGCCGTCTCTGCGGACGGGATCCGTTCTCCGTGGTCGTCGCCCTGGCGGGCGTGATCGAGGCAGAAGCGTTCGATCTGGTCCTGACCGGATCCCAGTCACAGCTCCGGGGACATGCAGTGGTGCCGGTCGCTCTCGCGCAGCGACTGGGGTGGCCCTGGCTCTGGCTCGCCGTCGAATTGACGCACCCCGACTCGCAGGGAGCGCAGAGCGAGGAGCTCGAGATCCTGCGTGAGCTCGAGGGAGGGTGTTTCGAGTCGTGCCGACTCGAGCTTCCGGCAGTCGTAGCCGTACAGTCAGGGGTGAATCAGCCCCGCATGACCTCGGTCCGGGGTGTCATGGCGGCACGAAAGAAGGCGATCGAGGTGCTCGATGCGCAGCAGCTCGGCGTCTCTCCAGGAGAGCTGCGCTGCGGCGGGGGTCGTGTCGAGGTGCTTCGGATCGAAGTCCCGAAGAGAAGTGAAGCGTGCGAACGGATCGCGGGGGACGCCCGGGAGGCGGCCGCGACCCTGATCCGCCGCCTGCGTGCAGAGGGAGTGCTGTGAGGAGCATTCTTGCGTGGATCGAGTGCGAAGGGGCACGGGGAGGAGGCCTGACCCAGCGCGGGCTCGCGGCCGCGGCAGTGGCTCAGCGAATCGGCTCCCTGACCGATCGGGAGGTGTCTGCGGTGGTCCTCGGCGACGGTGCGAGCGAGGCGGCGCGGTTGCTGGAGGGACTGAAGCTCACTCGGCTGCTTTCTTGCGAAGCCCCGGGGCTCGTGCCCTACACTCCCGAGCCCTGGCGCGACGTGCTCCTACGAGCGGTCGAAGAGACCGATGCAGACTGGCTGGTCGCGGCGCACGCCTATCGCAGTCACGATCTGCTGCCTGCAGTCGCCGAGGCGCTCGGCGCCGCCTGGATTCCCGAGGTGAACGCGCATCGACTTTCGGAGCCGCCTGACGGTATCGAGCTCCGTAGACCGCTGGCTCAGGGTCGCCTGGAGGCGTGGGTGCGCCCGCGGGGCGAGCGAGCCGTCATCACCCTCGGAGCGCACGACCCGACCGAGCCGCTCGACGGAGAGTGTCGGGTCGAGCGTCTCCAGGTATCGCAGCTGACGTCTTCTCGCCGTCGGGTGGTGGAACGACGGACGCCCGACGCCACCGTCGATCTGGGCTCGGCGACCCGCATCGTGGCGGTGGGGCGCGGCCTGGGTGGGCCCGATCGCCTCGGCCCGATCGAGGAGTTGGCGCGCTGTCTCGACGCCGAGCTCGCCGGCAGCCGGCCGGTGATCGACGCCGGTTGGCTGGAGCGAGAGAGACAGGTGGGATCCTCTGGCCAGACCGTCGCCCCCGATCTCTACCTGGCGCTCGGCATCTCGGGCGCGATGCAGCATCTCCAGGGGATGCACGGGTCCCGTTGTATTGTCGCGGTCAACAAGGACTCCAGCGCCCCGATTCTGCAGTCGGCGCGTTTCGCTATCGTGGGAGATCTTCACGAGATCGTACCGGCGTTGATTGCTGCACTCCGCGACTCCGAGGGCACGTCCGACGGCCCGGGCGAATGAGGCTCGGGTGGGAACTCGCACCGCGGCTACGACTCAGGGCTGCCGGGTCTGCTGGCGCACTCGCTCGAAGAGCACGACGGCAGCCGAAACGGCCAGGTTGAGCGACTCCACACCGCTCGCCAGGGGAGCCGTGATCCGCACGTCGCAGTGAGCGAGCGCACTGTCGCTGAGTCCGGGTCCTTCGGCTCCGAGCAGGAGGACCGTCGTTCCCGAGAGGTCCCGATCCCAGGGAGCGTCGCCACCGTGGGGTACTGCTGCGGCCCAGAGAGGTGCGACCGACTCGAGGTGTCGGCGCAGTTGCGACACGGCCACGTCCGGCGCGACCGGCAGGCGGAGGAGAGACCCCGCCGAGGCACGGAGTGCACGTGGATGACTGGGATGAACGCTGCCCGGGGAGAGCACCAGCCCAGCCACGCCGGCCGCTTCCACGACCCGGGCCACCGCTCCGAGGTTCCCGGGATCCTGCGCGCCGTCGAGGAAGACCCAGGCGGCTCCTGAGCGCACCGGAATCCTCTCGAGCTGCCACTCGGGGCGAGCCGCCACCGCGACCAGGCCGCGCGGTGAGTCGGTATCGGCGATCTCGTCGAGGAGGGATGCCTTGACTTCGCTGACGGTGATTCCGAGCCTCTCGATGCGCTCGAGGATCGGCCCTCCCTGGGACAGGAATTCGGGAGTCACGAAGACGTCGAGCAAGCGGAGCTGGGCGTCCAGGGCTGTCCCCACGAGGTGGGGTCCCTCGAGCAGGAGTCGGGGATCGCGCCCACCTTTACTTCGCCTGAGGCGCCGAATATCCTTGAGCCGATCATTCTGGCGGCTCTCGATACAGCCTTTTGGGCCAACATGCATTCCAGTCTCTCCGAGTTCTGGACCCGCTTCCGCTCCGGACTCGACATTGCCGTAGGCAGCGCCGACTCGGAGAAGTTGCTCGGGGTCCGCGATGGCTTCCTACGTTACTTCCACGAAGGGCTCGAGCGCCCCGTCCCGGTATCCGTGGCGTCGGTACCGGACCCGGAAGATGGTATCCATCTGCCGCTCTCCGACGAAGAGATTCTGCTGACCGCGCGCGATCGCGCCCTGGAGCTGCGCAGCCGCTTCGGCGATCTCTACGCTTTCTATGCCTGCTCCGAGATGGGGCTTCACGCTCTGGATCTCGACGGCAAGACCCTCTACTTCGTGCGCAACTGGACCGTGATCTGCGGTCCCGGTGGCGAGGCTTGTGGGGGCTCCGGATCCGTACAGCTGCCGCAGCCGCTGATCGAGGGGCTGGAGGCCGATCAGATTCAGTTTGCCGTGCCCGGCACCCGACGCCGGGGTGGGATGACCGCTTCCTTGACCGGTGGACTCGAAACCAGGCGCCAGGCCGTGGCCGTGGCGACTCTCCACGCCCTGTCTTCACTGCTCTGGGGGTTGGTGGAGCGGCGACCGGTTCGAAGCCGCCTTTGATCCGACGGAAACGCTGAGGTCTCGACTTTCTGGTACCATCCCGCCGGTTCACCGATGACCCTTCCGGGGCGTCCCCCGGCCGCTCTTGCTTCCCACCTCCCACGCTCGTCTCGAGGACTCGCCGATGGCCGATCAGACCTATCTCTTCACCTCCGAATCCGTGACCGAGGGGCATCCCGACAAGGTCGCCGACCAGATCTCGGATGCCGTACTCGACGCCGTGCTCGAGCAGGATCCGGCGGCTCGAGTCGCGTGTGAGACCTTGGTGAATACGGGCCTCGCCCTGTTGGCGGGTGAGATCACGACCACGGCGAAGGTCGACTTCCCCCGCGTCGCCCGCCAGACGATCCGCGAGATCGGCTATGACGATCCCAACTTTGGATTCGACGCCGACACCTGCTCCGTGCAGTCGGCGATCGACCCTCAGTCACCCGATATCGCGATGGGTGTAGACACTGGCGGCGCGGGCGATCAGGGGTTGATGTTCGGTTACGCCTGCCGCGAGACGGAGCAATTCATGCCCCTACCGATCACCCTGGCGCACGCCCTCACCATGGCTCTCGCCGAGAGGCGCAAGGACGGTTCGCTGCCGTGGCTACGCCCCGATGGCAAGAGTCAGGTGACGGTGGAGTACACCGACGGAGGGGTGCCGCTGCGCGTCCATACCGTCGTCGTCTCGACGCAGCATGCCCCGGAAGTCAGCCAGGCCGAAATCGTGGAGGCAGTGAGGGAGCGGGTGATCCGTCCCAACATGCCGGAGGGAATGTTCGACGACAAGACGATCGTTCACGTCAACCCGACCGGGCGGTTCGTGACCGGAGGTCCCCAGGGCGACTCGGGACTGACCGGCCGAAAGATCATCGTCGACACCTACGGCGGGCGCGGCCACCACGGAGGAGGTGCCTTCTCCGGGAAGGACGCAACCAAGGTCGATCGTTCCGCGAGCTACATGGCTCGCTACATCGCCAAGAACATCGTGGCTGCCGAACTGGCCGACCAGGTCGAGGTTCAGCTGGCGTATGCCATCGGCGTCGTCGACCCCGTCTCGGTGCACGTCTCTTGCGCCGGGACCGGCAAAGTGTCCGATCGCGCCTTCGAAGAGTTGATTCGCGAGCACTTTCCGTTGAGTCCGCAGGGCATCATCGATCACCTCGATCTCCGGCGTCCGATCTTCCGCAAGACCGCGGCGTATGGCCACTTCGGCCGAGCGGGCTTCAGCTGGGAAGACACCGGCAAGGCCGCGGATCTGCGCGCCGCGGCCGGCTGAGTCGACTCCGCCCCCCTCGGGTTGCCCACGTCCAGTTGCCCACGTCGAGTTGATTCGCGTGGAGGTCCGCTCGATGACGCATTCTGCCGCTCGGCCAGGGGAGTGGGGGAGTGCGTCAGGTACGTACCCCGAGAAACAGGTAGAGCGATAGCGTGGCGAAGAGCACGTTGGGACTCCACACAGCGACGAGGGGAGGCAGTGCCGCCGTCTCTCCCAGTGTGGTGAAGAAGGCGATGACTCCGTAGAACGCGATCCCGAGCACCAGGGCGACGCCGATGCCGTACAGCGCGCCCCGCCTTCCGAGCCGGAAAGCAAAGGGAAGGGCGATGAACGCCATGACCAGGCACACGATCGGCATGGCGACCTTGTTGTGGAGTTGCACCTCGAGATCGGGTACCTCCTCGCCGGCCGCTCGGAGTGTATCGACGTAGCGCTGGAGCTCGGCCCGGTTCATCTGTTCCGGGCGTTTGATCTCTGAATCGAAGAACTCGGGTTCCTCGGGAAGGTCGAGCAGCACCGTGTCGGAGAGATCCTGATAGTGGGTCACCTCGACGCCGTCGAAGGTGCGCGACCACCCGCCGGTCATCCACCAGCCCGACTCCTCGTGGACCGCCGTGTCGGCGTACAGACGCCCAGTCAGCGCATGATTCTGATCGAAGCGAAACACCTGGAGCCGTTGCAGGGCCCGGCGTCGAGGGTCGTAGTACTGGTAGTTGTAGATGTACTCGGATCCGTCACGTCCTCTGCCCGCCAACCACTGCTGGTCGGCGCGGCGATAGGACCGGGCTCCCTGTCGGCCTCGAATCTCGTCATTGAGCTCCGCCACCCGCGCGTTGGTGTGCGGCAGCACGGAGTTGTCGAGAAATGCCGATAATCCCGCCACCAGCAGTGCCGTGACGATCGCCGGGATCGCGAGTCGGTAGAGACTGAGTCCGAGAGCCTTGGCGGCCGTCACCTCGTTGCTGTGCGAGAGCAGGGCGAAGGTCGTCAGGGTGGTCAGGAGCACGACGACCGGCGCGGTCTGGTAGAAGATCAGCAGCGACTTGTACTGGTAGTACTGGAAGACGGTTCCCCATCCGATGTCGTTCTTCATCACGTCGCCCACGAGGCCGGTGAAATCTCCGATGAGATAGACCGCCGTGACGGCGGCCACCACCAGAAGGAAGACTCGAGCAAACAGCTTCATCACGTACCGATCGAAGAGGTTCGGGAAGCGGAGGCGAAGCCGCGGGACACGGATCACGAAGTCGGCTCGCTGTCCCTTGCCGTTGAGTCCGTTTCCTCCTCGCGTCGATCGGCGGCGCTGTTGGACTCGCCGAAATCGTCTTCGTTGACGGAGTCGTTGTCTCACGATGAGGCGAGGTTGGATGTGGTGCCGAACCCAGCGATCGACCTGGCTCAGGAGAAGACTCTTGTCGAGGTTGCGACGCGCCAGAAGAAACGCACCGGCGGCGGCGAAGAGGAGGTTGGGCCCCCACATCGCGATCCAGGGCTCGAGCCTTCCGTTCGCCGCAGCGTCCTCGCCGTTGTTGAGCAAGACGAAGAAGATCATGATCACCAGGGTCGAGATGGCGAATCCGGAGGAGCGGCCGCCGCGCCGATTCCCGAAGCCGAGGGGGAGGCCGAAGAGTCCCAGTACGAGACAGCTCATGGGGATGGCGAAGCGCTTGTGGAATTCGACCCGGGCGAGATTCCGCCGCGTTTCCGCCACCTCGGGATCGTCGATCTCGTCTCTCAGCTCGTAGAGATACATCTCGCGGAGCCCCTTGGATCGAGTGCCTTGCTGGCCGACATCGCGCTCGATCAGACGCACCTCGACCTGGCGGTGCATCGACGTGTGGATGTCTTCGGGATCCTGGAGGTCGACCTGCTGGTCGAGGGATTGCTGCAGCACCAACACCGGGGAGTCCCCGCGCGCTCCCATGCGCAGCTCACCGGCACGCGCGATGGTGACGGAGTTCTCGGCACGGGGCAGGGCGTCGCTCAAGAAGACCCCGTTCCAGGTCTGGCCGTCCACGGACGCATCGAACACGTAGAGGATCTTGTCGTCGATCTCCTCGTAGAACACCCGCGGCTTGACGGCGGCCGCGATCCCGCTGGCCGCCAGCTCGTGGAGGAGCTCTTCACGCCGATGGTTGCCCCAGGGCATCACGTAGAGCATCAGGAACATGGTTCCTACGGTCAGCAGTGACGACAGAATCAGGAGGGGGCGATACAGGGTGAAGAGGCTCACCCCCGAGGCTCGCACCGCGATGAGCTCGCTGTCAGAAGCCATCCGTCCTACGGCGATCAACAGGCCGTAGAGAAACGCCATGGGGATGGTCAGAACAACGATGTGCGGCAGGTTCAGGAGCAGGAGCTCTCCGACCATCCACGGGGAGACGTTGCGGCGGATGATGATCTCGGCAGCGCTGAAGAGCACATCCATGAGCAGGATGAACGTGAACACCAACAGCCCGAGGGCCAGGGGCCCGAGGACTTCGGTGAAGACGTAGCGATCGAAGCGCTTCAGCACAGCGGAGAAAAAGGGACCTGGCGCAACAGCGGAATTGCCGGACGGAGGAAAAGACCAGAAGATCGGGCGGCACCGGTTTCGGGTCCGAGAGTATGCCAGGGAGGATGGCAGACGCCAGAAGATTCAGCGCTTTCAGCCGTGCGTCCCTGGATATGACGTCTGATAAGATATATTATGTTAACTTCTGTGTCCCAGATATGCTCCCGCGGCGAGCTTTCATGCCTCGGCACCATGAACACGCGCTCGGGATGGGGTCCCACATGCGATGACCCCATCGACGCATGTCGCACCGCCAACTCCTCTGCCCGAGGCCAGTCTGCGAGATCCGAGGGGGCGGGGGGGCCTCGCCAGTTGCCCCCTGCCGAGGCACGGCGATGCGGGGGGCCCCTCTCCGAAGGGAGCTCTCCGAGGAGCGACGACCGAACCCCCGTCGTCGCATGAGCGCCCGACTTCAGTCGAGTGCCCGGAGCTCCGTCAGCGCTTCTTCCAGCGCGCGGATGAGATCTCCTCGATCCACCTCGCTCTGGCGAAACGACAGGGACAGATTGTAGCTCTTGTCGGGTGACCGGAACTTGAACACGTAGGGCTTGCTGCGCCGTCCTCGACCGGCCCCGGTCCTGGGCTTGGCTCGCCTCACCTCACGCCGAACATCATCGCGGCTCAGTCCCAGTGAGGCCACGCGCTCGAGCAGTTGGATCATGGCGTCCTCGTCCTCGGCCTTGAGCACCTCGAGCAGCAGTGACTTGGTCTGGATTCCGAGGGCCTGCACGGCATCGCGGACCCGGGGCGGCATCTGCAGCAGAGAGAGGCTCTCCGTTACGAGGGTGCGCGACTTCCCCACCGCCTTTGCGACCTGCTCGTGGGTGTAGTCGTAGGTCTCGGACAACGCTCGATACCCCTCCGCCTCTTCGAACGGGGTCAGATCCTTGCGCTGGAGGTTCTCGATCAGCGCGATCTCGAGCGCCTCTTGCTCCGAGACGTCCATCTCGATGGCCGGAATCTCGTACAGACCGGCCTCGAGCGCGGCCCGGTAGCGCCGCTCTCCCGAGATCAGGAGGTACCCCGTGCCCCCTCGCCCGGTCGCCGGATTCGGGCGCACCAGGATCGGTTCGAGCACGCCCTTCTCGCGGATCGAGGCCACCAGATCGCTGAGCTCGCCGATGCTCGTTCGGGGCTGGCGGGGATCCGGCTCGACCGCGGAGAGCGAAACCATCTTGCCGACATGCGCTTCACTGCGACTCGCCAACTCCTCCACGAAGTGCTGGTCATGACGCATCCTCACGCGTGAAGGAAGCCCCTTCTTGCGCTTGCCGGACTCGGGGCTGCTGCTCGACTCCTGCTGCGACGACGGGGCCGCTGAACCCGAACTAGACACGCCCTAGTACCTCCTCGGACAGCTTGTAGTACTCGAAGGCGCCGCTCGAGCGCGGTGAGAACCGGAAGATCGACTCCCGATGGGCCGGCGACTCCTCCAACCGAACGCTCTTGCTGATGACGGTATCGAAGAGCTTGTCGCCAAACACCTTCCGAATCTCGTCCTGGACGTCTCGTGCGAGCAGCGTGCGTTTGTCGAACAGGGTAATCACTGCGCCCAGGATCTGCAGGCCGGGATTCGCCCGCCGCTTGAGCTTGTCGATGGTCTCGAGGAGATCATCCGTTCCCTCGAGGGCAAAGTAGCTCGACTGGATCGGAATCAGGACGTGACTGGCTGCCACGAGGGCGTTGATCGTGATCACCCCGAGAGTTGGCGGCGTGTCGAGCACGATGTAGTCATATTCGTTCTGCACCGAGGCGAGCTCGTCCTTGAGGCGGAAATGGCTATCCAGCTCTCCAAGGAGCTTCGCCTCCAGTTTCGCCAGGGAAATGGCCGATGGAGCGAGAAACAGATTCGGCTGACTCGGCACCGGCCGCACGACCGACTGGATGGTGACATCCGGCTCCGTGAGCGCGTCGAAGACGCTGCGGCCCCCTGCTTTGTGGTCCTCGAGATAGGACATCGAGCTGTTGGCCTGGGGGTCCAGGTCCACCAGCAAGGTCTTGAGTCCCTTGGTGGCGATAGCGGCAGAAAGGTTGATCGCCGTCGTGGTCTTGCCGACGCCGCCCTTCTGGTTCGTGATGGCGATGATCATGGAGCGTCGGCAGTGTACGGCAAGGACACGGGCCGGTCAAGAAAGCGATGTCGGCGCGCCGACATTGGCGTCAAGTGCCCATGAACACTGGGCTTTCCGGGCGAATTCAGAAACTGGCGATCGGCTCCGACAGGGCTCGGAGTCGGCCCCGACGCTACATCTTGTACTTGCCCAGATCGTCGGGGTCGAGGCCGTCGAGATACTTGCGAAGCTGCTCCTCGTCTTCCTCGGCCGGGGCCGGCGCCTCCACGGCCTTCGCGCGCTCGAGAACGTGCGGAGCGACCAGGATCCTGGCCTTGGCCCGCAGGGCGAGCGCGATGGCGTCACTGGGTCGAGAGTCGATGACCAGTCGCTCTCCTCCTCGATCGAGGTGGATCTCGGCGAAGAACGTGTTCTCCTGCAGATCGGAGATCACGATCTTCTCGACCGAGCACCCGAGCTGCTCCACCATCGCGCGCATCAGATCATGAGTCATCGGCCGCGGGCGCTCGGAGCCTTCGAGCTCCAACTGGATGGCGCTGGCTTCGAAGATCCCGATCCAGATCGGGAGAAAGAGCTGGCTCTCGCCATCGCGAAGGATGACGATCGGATGGTTGGAGGCGGGGTCGATCATCAACCCTTTGACCTCCATGGGGACGAGAGAGAGCGAAGGCTCTTCCGGCATGGTGCCTTCATTGTCTCGGAGAGGAGGATGCGGGTCAAGCGCGGTCTTTCCGGGAAGGGGCTCCCTGGTCGAGCGGGGTCCGTCTCCACTCAGGGGGAAAGTGCCCGGAGCACGAGGTCGACGGCTTGCCAGTGAAAGCCTGGCGGACTCTCACCGAGTCCGATGGCTCGTGCCTGCACGGCACCCAGGAGCGCTTCGACGGCTACCTCGAGATCGGCCTCGTCACGAAACTCGCCTCGCGCGGCTGCCGCTTCGAGGATGGAACGAAGCGCGTTTCGCTGACGCCTTCCGACGCGGAGCCGATACTCCCGAAGGAGCTCCGGATGGCGCTCGGCCTCGGTGAGGACGCTCCCGAGCAGGGCCAGTTGTGGCCCCGACCCGGTGGGGTCGATCATCTGCTCGAGCGCGCGTCCCAGGTCCTGCCGTGTCTCTCCGGTGGGCGGCTCCAGAGAGGGCGGTTCGAGGATCGCGAGAGCGGCCTCTGCCAGTTTCGTCTTGTTCGGCCAGCGTCGATAGAGAGTCGGCTTGTTGTACCCCGCATCCTCTGCCACCGCAGCCAGGGACATACCGGCGAATCCATGCCGAGCCAGGTGGCGCAGCGCGGTTTCGAGAAGGGCCCGGTCCGCGGCGGGATCGCGAGGGCGCCCCCGTCGGGGTTCGAGCGAGGGCTCATCCGGGCTCATCGATTGGTCTCACCTCGCGGACAGTTTACATGCTCTCAGAGGATCGAATTTCGTTCCGTAATAGGAACGTAAATCGCACAGCCAGCCATTCGGTGAATCTGCCCCGGCGGCGCCGCCCTCAGAGCTCCGAGGCGATTTCCCGCAGAACCTCGACGGCGAAGAGGACGTCCTCTCGGGTGCAATCGAACTGTCCCACCTGGAACCGAATGACGAACCTGCCTTCGTGGGTCGTATGGCTCAGGTAGATGCGGCCGTCGTCGTTGATCGCTCGTAGCAGGCGCTCGGTGTCGGAGTTGGCGCTCTCCCCCTCGCGAGCGAACTGAAAAGTGAACAGGGAGAAATGACACTCCGTGATCAGCGAGAACCCGTCGGTCGCGGCCACCGCGGTGGCGGCCTCTCGAGCCCACGCGATGTGTCCGCGGATGCGTTCGCGCAGGCCTTCGAGCCCGTGAGCCCTGAGGAGGAACCACAGCTTGAGCGCCCGGAAGCGTCGCCCCAGAGGAACCGTCCACTCACTGAAGTTCACCATCTCGTTTCCCTGGCCCAGGGTGCGCAGATAGTCGGGGCGAAGCGCGAGTGTCCGCACCTGGGGCGCGGGATCGGCCAGGAACTGGATCGAACAGTCGAACTGTGCTCCCAGCCACTTGTGGGGGTTGAACACGATGCTGTCCGCTCTCTCGACGCCGTCCCAGGAGGCTCGCAGCTCAGGGCAGATCATGGCCGACCCGGCCCAGGCTGCATCGACGTGAACGTAGAGGTTCTCGCGGCGTGCGACTTCGATCGACTCGCGGAGACGATCCGAGGCACCCACCGAGGTTCCCCCGACGCACAGGACCAGACCCGCCGGGAGTAGGCCTGCCGCGCGATCGGATGCGATCGCCTCCCGCAGCGCCACCGAGTCGAGAGCCAGGGTCGGGTCGGTCGGGATCTTGACCAGGTGGTTCTGTCCGATCCCGGCAATCCGTATGGCCTTGTCGACCGAGGAGTGGGCCTGGGAGGAGGCGTAGACGCGAAGCTGCGTCTCGCCGGCGATTCCGCCCTCCCCGCCCCGCCACTCCAGTGCCCGTTCCCGCATGGTCAGGACCGCAGAGAGGGTGGCGGAGCTGGCTGAGTCCTGGATGACTCCGGAGAAGCCGTCCGGGAGCCCCAGAGCCTGCCGCATCCAGTCGACCATCCGAATCTCCATCTCCGTGGCCGCCGGCGAGGTCTGCCAGAGCATGCACTGGGCCGCCATCGTGTTCGCGAGCTGTTCGGCTACCATCGAGACCGGCGCGGCGTTGGCTGGAAAGTAGGCGAAGAATCGGGGGTGCTGCCAGTGGGTCATGCCGTCGGGGACGATCCGCTCGAAGTCGGCGAAGAGGGTCTCCATGTCGACCGGATCCTCGGGCGGCTCCAGCGGCAGCAGCGACGCCGTCGCGCCCGGCGCCCTCTGCGCTCGAACGGGTCTTTCTCGAAGGGTCGACAGGTAGTCGGCCCCCCACTGAGCCGCGCGCCGCGCCCAGGTGAGATACTCCTCCCGTTTCATGGGACGCCGGCGGTCGCCGGGTCAGGCCACTCGCTCGGCCATCAGGCTGTGGTCGTTCGCTCGAGTCGCTCGAACTCGCGTCACGCTGCCAAGGCGGGCCGGCTCCTCCCCGGCGGCGAAGTGCACCACCCGATGGCAGGCCGTGCGTCCATTCTGGACTCCGGGCTCGCGTCCCCAACCCGTCACCAGGACCTCGAAGTCTCGTCCCACCAGAGTCTCGTTGAGCTCCCGCTGGATGCGCGTCTGAAGGGCAAAGAGCGCCTGCAGGCGGCGGTCCGCCTCGCTCGTCGCGATCTCGTCCGAGCTCAGGCGCAGGGCTGCGGTGCCCGGGCGCGGGGAGTACTTGAAGGCGTACAGACTGGCGAACTGCGTGCGCTCGACGAGTGCCAGTGTGGCTTCGAAGTCGTCTTCGCGTTCGCCCGGGAATCCGACGATCAAGTCGGTCGAGAGCGCCAGATCGGGACGGGCGCTCCGCAGGGCCGACACCAGCTCGTCGTACTCCTCGACCGTATACCCACGGCCCATTCGTCGAAGCACTCGATTCGAGCCCGACTGCACGGGCAGGTGCAGGTAGGGGCATATGTTGCGGTGGCGCCCCACCATCTCCACCATCCGTGCGGTGAAGTCTCGCGGATAGGAGGTCACGAAACGCAGCCGCTCGAGTCCCGGCAGGCTCGCGACTCGCTCGAGGAGATCAGCGAAGTCCAGTTCTTCCCCGCTGCCCCGCTCGTCCCGGGGCTCTCTCCAGTGGTTCACGGTCTGGCCGAGCAGTTCGATCTCGACGAATCCGTAGTCGATCAGGTGCTGGACCTCGCTCAGCACCTCGGCGATCGGCCGACTGCGCTCGGGGCCACGCGTGGTCGGCACGATGCAGAACGTGCACTTCTTGTTGCAGCCCTCGATCAGGGTCACCATCCCTTTGTAGGAGCCCTCTCGACTGATCGCATCGATCGCGTACGGTCGGGTTTCGGGGAAGCCGGTCGCGACGACTCGCTCGCCCGCCCGACTGCGCTCGAGGACCTGATGCAGCTCCCCGACCCGGCCCGTGCCGACGACGAAGTCGAGCTCGGGGACGCGCTTCATCGCCGCCTCGCCCTCTTGTTGGGCCACGCAACCGCAGAAGCCGATCAGGAGACCCTCCCGCTCTTCCTTGAGAAGCCGGTACTCGCCGAGGCGGGAGTAGGCCTTCTGGGCGGCCTTTTCCCGCACGCTGCACGAGTTCAGCAGGATCACGTCGGCCTCCTGGGCCTCGCGGGTGGGCAGCATTCCCCCCTGCATGAGCTGCCCCGTCATGCGTTGGGTGTCCAGCTCGTTCATCTGGCAGCCCCAGGTCTCGATGAAGAAGCGCTTGCCGCTCATGGAGGCGAGTCCACCACTCGGGGCTCGCCCACGTCGGCCTCCCGAACCTCCTCGTCCTGTGGCTCCAGCGGGGGAATCAGCTCGGACCCTTCACGCAGCCAGCCGGGAAGAGCACCCGCTCGGCGCCCTTCTTCCATGAACCGCTCGAGCTCGAGTTGGGTCTCGTCCACCCGCGTGCGAGCGACATCGAGACGCTCCAGGGTGTGGTCCCAGGCGGGCTTGATCTTGCCATCCCGGGTGAACGGATCATCCTCGCGATAGAAGCGCGTGCGGAGCTCGGCGGCTTCGTCTTCGAGCATCTGCACCTCGTCCCACGAGGTCTTGAGGCGTATCCGGATATCTCGTGCCCGCTCGCGCCAGTAGATCTCCTGCTCGTGCATCTCCGCCAGGGGATCGAGGGAGTCCGAGCCCGAAGCGGTCCCGGGGGCCTTGTCTTCGCTGCCCGGGGCCGGTTTGGTGAAGGTGACTCGTCCGCCCTCGGCCATCTCTGCGAGGTTCTTGTTCGTGATGACCACCACCGGTTGCGCCGTTGCGTCCCGTCTGGAGCGCTCCTTCTCGGAGGCCGCTCGCACGCGCTCCCAGAGATCGCCCTCTTCTTCCTCCTGCTCGTCCTCGCCGATGACGATCAGGCTGTCGTCGTTCGCCGCCCGGTCCGCCAGACGCCTGCTGGTCTCGGTCTCGGGCTCCTCGGGCTCGGGAGCGAGATCGAGATTGGACACCACTTCCTCGGTCGTGGGAAGTCCGAGTGAGTCACCGAGAGGGTCTTCCACTGCGGTTCCGGGGGAAGGAAAGGGGGAGAGGGTCTGGGGAGGAAGACTGTCGTAGTCCGGCCGCCCCGTGCGACAGCCGGAACCGAGCAGTGCCACGCTCACTCCCAGGGCCCCGATCGCGGTGCGAAGCAGGAGGGCATCGGCGAGGGATCGACGGGCCGCTGCGACACTCGTCAGGGGGATGGAGTTGGTGCGCAAGTTCCTCATGGCGCGACAATTGTAGCGCCAACCGGGACCTTGCCGTCCACTTCGAGACCGAAGCCCCCCTAGAAGAGGCCGAGGTGCTCCAGATACGCCTGCACTTCCTCTGCGGTGCCCATTCCCGCGCAGCGCTGCGCGACCCCTTCGAGCTGACTGAGGTCGAGCTCTCTCACCCGCCGTACGACTCGTGGTACGGATCGCGGGGCCATCGACAGGATCCTGACCCCCAGAGCCAGCAGCAGCCCGGTCAACTGGGTATCCCCCGCCGTTTCTCCGCAGACCGACACTTCGATGCCGGCCGAGTCCGCCGCCTGAACGACGCGCAGGATCATCTGGACGACCGCAGGGTGCAGGGGCTCGTACAGGTTCGCCACGTGCTCGTTGCTCCGGTCGACCGCCAATGCGTACTGAATCAAGTCGTTGGTGCCGATGGACACGAAGTCGACCTCTTGTACGATTCGGTCCGCGATGAGGGCTGCCGCCGGAACCTCGATCATCGTTCCGATCGGGAAGTCGTCCCGATAGTCGTATCCCTCACGAGCCAGTTCCTGGCTCACCTCCCGACAGGCCTCCTTGAAGCGACGGATCTCTCCGAGGTTGGAGACCAGGGGGATCATGACCCGAAGGTCTCCCTCCGTCGCGGCTCGCATCAGTGAACGAATCTGGACCTTGAACACCTCGGGTCTGGCGAGGGTCAGCCGGATCCCCCGCAGCCCCAGACTCGGGTTCTCCTCTTCGGTGACGAAGAGCTCCTGTGCGAACTTACGCCCGCCCAGATCGTACGTCCGAACGATCACGGGGTGAGGCGCAACACTCCGCACCAGGGTGCGCATCAACTCGATCTGCTCTTCCTCCGTCGGCAGCTCCGGACTCTTTTCGATGTAGAGGAACTCACTTCGATAGAGGCCGATCCCGCGCGCGCCGAACCGCACGGCATCGTCGAGCTCGTCGGGAAGCTCGATGTTCGCGCGCAGAGTCAAGGAGGTTCCATCGAGGGTCACGGACTCCTGTTCCCCGTCGGCGACCAGCTCGAGCTCCCGTTCTGCGAAGGCGCTCGAACGAGTCCGATACTCCTCGACGATCTCGGCTGTGGGATGCAGGATGACTCTGCCCTGGTTGCCATCGAGCACGATCGGATCTCGATCGGCCACCTTGCGGGTGATCCCGCTGAGACCGATCACCAATGGGATCTTCAGGGCCCGAGCCATGATGGTCGTGTGGGAGGTCTGACCTCCACCCTGGATCGCGAAGCCGACCACCTGATTCCGTCCCAGGCGCACGGCCTCCGAGGGAGTGATCTCGTCGGCCACGATGATCACGGGCTCTTCGATTTCGCCTAGCTCGTGATGGGCGATGCCCTGCAGGACTCGCAGCAGGTAACGAGTGACATCCCGGAGATCCTCCCCGCGCTCTCGGAGGAGCTCGTTCTCGATCTGAGCGAACTTCTCGCCGAGCGCGTCGGAGACCTTCTGCACCGCCCATTCGGCGTTGACCTGGTCCCGACGAATCGTGTCGACGATGGGCTCGACGAACGATCGATCACCGAGAATCAGGCGATGGGCATCGAAGACACCTGCCAACTCGGTACCGAGCTCCTTTCCGACCCTCATCTGGGTTCGTCCCAGCTCCCTCTCCGTCGCCGCGATGGCCTCGTGAAGACGCTCGATCTCGTTCTCCACATCTCCCTGATCGAGCGGAAATCGGAAGAGGTCGTGGGAGTTGCCCACCAGGCAGATCGCGGGCGCGATGGCGATCCCCTCGGACACCCCTTTGCCGTCGAAGACGATCGGACCTTCGTCGGAGCCGGCTCTCGCGGGCCCGGACGAGGCGTCGTCCCGAATCGGCGTGCCGTCGTCGGTCACCGGGACTGCTCTCCGAATCCGTCCTCGATCAGCTGGACGAGTGCCGAGAGCGCCTCATCCTCGTCGGCGCCATCGCAACGCACCACCACACTCATCCCCTGGGCAGCGGCGAGCAGCAGGATGCCCAGAATGCTCTTGGCGTCGACCTCCTGTCCCTCTCGAACCAGATGGACGTCGCTCTCGAACCCGTTGGCGAGGTGGACGAGCTTGGCTGCGGCGCGTGCGTGCAGCCCGGACCGATTCGGGATCGTGACCTCGCGTTCAGTCACGGGGGTCCTCCGGCGCGCTCTCGGGAGCCTCGGCCAGGACTCGGATTCCACCACGGCCCTTCTCCTGGATCCACTCGGCCAGATCGCTCACGCTCACTGCCGGGGGATGGCACGCGATCCGGACGATCATGGCGAGGTTCATCCCGGTCACCATTTCGTAGCGACCGGGCTCCAGGACCCTCTTGGCGGCCTGGGTCGGGGTCGCTCCGAAGAGATCCGTGAGCAGGAGCACCCCGTCCCCTTCATCGATCTCGGCGAGGCGGGTGCGAAGCTTTTCCTCGATGGCATCGCAGCCCTCGTCCCAATCGAGACTGAGCGCCTCGATCTCGAAGACCTCGCCCACGATCCGCTCGGCCGAGGCCAGGAGCTCGGCAGCCAGGGGGCCGTGCGACACCAGGAGCTTCTTGACGGCCATCGAGCTCCCCGTACTCACCGGTCGATATCGCGATGCACCGCGTGAATGGTCCATCCGGAGTCGCGCAGCCGCTCCGACAGACGCTCCACCGTGGCGACCGATCGGTGGTGACCGCCCGTGCATCCAATCGCCACTGTCAGGTAGGAACGATTCTCCGCCCGGAACCGCGGCAGCATGTAGGAAAGAAAGGCGTCCAGTCGATCGATCAGCTCACTGAAGCCCTCTTGCTGGTCGAGATACTGCTGGATCTCGAGGTCCAGTCCGGTGTGATCCCTGAGCTCCGGGATGAAGTGGGGATTCGGAAGGTAGCGGACGTCGAACATCAGATTCGCGCCGAAGGGCACCCCGTGCTTGAAGCCGAAACTGACCAGCGAAACGGTGAGGGTCTGATCTCCCTGCCCGGGACGGCCGAACTCGCGATAGATCTCGGAGCGCAGATCGTGGAGGGTCCACTCGGACGTATTCAGCACCATGTCGGCCATGCCGCGAAGCTCCGACAGGAGCTTTCGTTCCCGCTCGATTCCCACCATCACCTGCCCCTCCTCCGCGAGCGGATGGCGGCGTCTGGTTTCCGCATAGCGTCGGACCAAGACTTCATCGGAGGTATCGAGGAAGAGGACGATCGGATCGACGGAGCTTCGATCCACGTTCTGCATGAGCGCCGGCAATTCGCTCAGACCAGGGGCGCGAACGTCCGAAACGAGTGCAATGCGCTGGGCGTCGGGTACCACTGACGCCGGTGCCTTCAACACCTCTCGCAACAAAGGCATGGGCAGATTGTCGATGCAGTAGTAGCCGAGATCCTCGAAGCTGTTTGCCACGGTGCTCTTTCCCGAGCCGGAAATACCGGTGATCAGGACGAGCTCGATACGTTCCCCGACTCCGGCCTTCTTCGCTGGGGTCGCGCTCTGGTCGTTCTTGCTCAACACGGTCTCCTCAACGCGCGGTCCCTTTGGCGCGTTGGCGGTTCCGTTCGAGCTGATGCTCCAGGCTGCGCGCGAACTCTCTCGCGGAGTGATGACCTTCCAGTTTGAGGACGTGGTTGCGGGCCGCGATCTCCACGAGAATCGACAGGTTCCGTCCGGTGGCCACGGGCATTCGGATGTAGGGGACCGGCGTCTCGAGCACGTGATACAGCGTCTCGTCGAGGCCGAGGCGGTCGTATGCCGCGCCGGTCTTCCAAGGCTCCAACTCGATGACCAGATCGATCGAGTGTCGCTGCCGAACCGCAGCCAATCCGAAGAGATCCTTGATGTTCACGATCCCGAGCCCTCGAACCTCCATGTGGTAGCGCAGCGGCTCTTCACAATAGCCGAGCAGATCTCCACTCGGGTAGCGTTTGATCGTGACGCGATCGTCTCCGACCAGACTGTGGCCTCGTGAGATCAGATCCAGAGCACACTCGCTCTTGCCGACCCCACTCTTGCCCATCAACAGCACACCGAGCCCATACACTTCCATCAGGACACCGTGGAGCTGGGTGCTGGGCACGAGGTGATCTTCCAGAAAGAAACTGAGCTCCTTGATCACCACCGAGGAAAGTGAGGTCGTCCCGAGCACCGGCCTGGACACGGCCTCACTCTCTTCGAGGAACTCGGGGAAGGGCACGATTCCCTTGGTCACCACGAACACCGGGATGTCGAGCTGGAGGATGTCGCGGAAACGGTGACGCCGCTCGTCGGCACTCAGGGTCGACAGATATGCGGTCTCGCTCTCGCCGACGATCTGGACCCGTCCCGGCTTGATGTAGGGGTAGTACCCGGCAAAGGCCAGGCCGGGCTTCTGTACTCGAGGATGGAGAATCCGGTTGTCGAGATGGGATTCGCCGCACAGGGGCTGGAGTTTGAGGGTGCTGAGCTCATCCCCCATCAACTCCCGGACTTCGACATAGTCCACCCCCTGCGCGGACTCGGACTGTTTCACGCCTGACTCGCCAGCGGAGGTCATGTCGTCTCCATGGCGGAATTGACCAGGGCCGCTATCTCCTCCGGGCTGTGCGCGGCGAGCACGCTCTCGACGTTGCCTTCCTCTTGAATCCACCTGGAGATCTGAGCCAACGCCTGGAGGTGGAGATTGGGGCCCTGGCTCGGCGAGGCGACCATGAAGAAGAGTCGTACCGGCGCCTCGTCCAGGGCCGCGAAGTCGACTGGGGCCTCGGTCGTGGCGATGGCGACGGTCACGTCCGACAGCCCTTTGAGCTTGCAGTGGGGAATCGCCACTCCCCCACCGATTCCAGTGGAACCCAGGTCTTCGCGCCGTCGAAGCTCGCGGTAGAGCTCATCCGCGTCCCTCACGACTCCTGCGGCGGCGACCCTCTCGGCAAGCGCTCGCAGCACTTCGTCGGGATCACCCGCAGGAATCCGGCTGAAGATCAGGTCGGGACTGACTAGCGAGGACAGAGTCATCATCGGCTCAACGGAGAAGTGGCTGGACTCGGTTTCAGGAGGCAACCTATCTCAAATCTCCGACCGATGGGAGGTCCCGTCAGAAGATCTCTTTGCGATCGGTCGAGGAGGGGATCTGCAGCTCGTCTCGATACTTGGCCACCGTCCGACGAGCGATCTTGATTCCCTCGCGGTTCAGTCGGCGCATGATCTCCGAGTCGGAGAGCGGACGTTTCGGCTCCTCTTCCTCGATGTAGTTCTTGATCTTGCGTTTCACGGTCAGTGACGAGATGTCTTCGCCGTAGTCCCGATCGATTCCGCTGTGGAAGAAGAACTTGAGGGGAAAGAGGCCGCGCGGCGTGTGGATGTATTTGTTCGAGACGACTCGGCTGACCGTCGACTCGTGCATCCCGATGTCTTCGGCCACGTCTCGCAGCACCATCGGGCGTAGGTGATCGATCCCCCTCTCGAAGAAACCACTCTGCTGATGGACGATCGAGTTCGCCACCTTGTAGATCGTCCGCTGACGCTGGTCGAGACTCTTGATCAACCAGAGTGCCGAGCGCATCTTCTCCTTGATGTACTGGTGCGCATCGCTCTGGCCTTCCTGCTTCATCTGCCGAAGCATCTGGCGGTACGCCCGACTCACTCTCAGCTTGGGCATCCCGTCGTCATTGAGCTGAATGACGTACTCGTCCCCGACCTTCACCACCGCCACGTCAGGCTCCACGTAGTGGGTACGCGGATGGTTGTAGAGCCTTCCGGGGCGGGTCTCCAACGCCTGGACCTGCCTCAGCGGAGCCTCGAGATCCTTCACCGCGAGACCGAAGTGCTTCCCGATTGCCGGGAACTGACGTTTGAGCAGGAGCTCCCAGCACTCGTCCACCATGCGGTATGCGAGTGACTCTCCCTCGCCCAACTGTTCGAGCTGGTAGCAGAGACTCTCTCGCAGGTCCCGACACCCCACTCCGGGTGGATCGAGGGTGCGGACGAACTCGATGGCCTTCGCGATCTCCTCTTCGGAGTATCCCGGAACCGCGGGCGGGCCGTCGACCTCGGGCTGTTCCTCGCCCGGGAGTGCGCTGCCGTCTCCGTCGCTCGAAGACTCACCCTCGGGCCCACCCTCACCGTCCGCGGCTGCGACTTCGCTCCGTGCCTCCCAGCGCTCCCGATCGCGGCGGTAGTTCTCGGCCTCGTCCGGCTCGGCTCCGAGTAACCGCAATTCCTCCATCGATGCAGCCAGAAAGCCGTCTTCGTCGAGGTTTCCGACGATCAACTCCGCGAGCTCTCGTGCGTGGGGATCGAGATCTGACATATGGACCTGCCACAGCAGGTGGTCATAGAGATCATCCTCGCGGGAGAGTGTGTTCTCGAGCGGAACGGCCTCGTGATGCTCGTAGGTACCGGCGGTGGAGCTCTCGTTGAAGCCCAGATAGTCGTTGAAGTAGGCATCGAGGTCGATATCGGTCATCGCCTCCGCCTCCGTGGTGTCGACTTCGCTCTGCTCTTGTTCGGCCACGGAGTCGACCGTGTCCTTGTCGTCTTCTCGCTGTTCCAGACGCTCGTCCTCGAGCACGGGATTCTCGACCAGCTCCTGGGTCAAGACTCCTTCCAGCTCGAGGCGCGTCATCTGCAGCAGCTTGATCGCCTGCTGCAATGACGGCGTCATCACCAGTCGCTGACTTAGCTTGAGCGAGAGTTTTTGTTCGAGAGCCATGAGGTCGTTTGCGCAGAGAGGAATTCGCCTCGCAGTTCGGCGAGCGAAGAAGCGAGTCTACAGGCGGAATTCGCCCCCCAGGTAGATCTTGCGGACGCGTTCGTCGGAGGAGAGCTCCTCTGGACGTCCCGCTCGGAGAATCTCGCCGTTGTTGATGATGTAGGCCCGATCGGTGATCTTCAGTGTTTCGCGCACATTGTGGTCGGTGATCAAGACACCGATGCCCATTCGACGCAGGTGGCGCACGATGCCCTGGATGTCCTCGACGGCAATCGGGTCGATGCCGGCAAAGGGCTCGTCCAGAAGAACGAAGCTGGGAGAGATGGCCAGTGCCCGAGCGATCTCGACCCGGCGACGTTCGCCACCGGAGAGGTCGTGCCCCATGCTCTTGCGTACCTTTCCCAGGGAAAAGTCTTGAATCAGTCGGTCGACTCGTCGCTCCAACTCCTGGTGGTCGAGGCCCTGCAGCTCGAAGATGGCGCGCAGATTGTCTTCCACCGACATACGACGAAAGACCGAAGGCTCCTGAGGCAGATAACTGATCCCCCTCTGCGCCCGCAGGTACATCGGAAGATCGGTGATGTCCTGCTCTCCGAGGGTGACCGTTCCCTTGTCGGGACGAGTCAGTCCCACGACCATGTAGAAGGTGGTCGTCTTGCCCGCCCCGTTCGGTCCCAGGAGACCGACTACCTCACCGGGATGAACCACCAGCGAGACGTTCTTGACGACAGCTCGCCCGCGGTAGACCTTGAGCAGATCATCGGTGCGCAGCGACTCGATGAGCGGTTCCTGCTCGCCGGTCACCTCGTCTCGGTTCTGCGACCCGGGACCTCGAGGTCTCTCGGGCGGCTTCGTCTCGAGGTCCGTGTCGACACTCATGGGCTCGGCTCCTCGACGGCTTCCAGACGGCCCACCGCGATCGAGCCGTCTTCCAGTCGGTAGAGAAACTCTGGCCCCTCCATCAGTCGATCGTCCTCCTCCATGTTCATTCTCACGGGAGTCCCCAGGAACTGGACGGTCTTCGCCATGACGTCGTAAATGGCCAGATCCCCGGAGACGGTCGCTCGCTGAACCGGGTCGATCAGCGTCGCATCCCCCCGGCATTCCATTCGCTCGGCCTCTTGCTCCTCTCCCAGATCCACCTCCATCTCTCGACAGGTGAGCGTGCGCCCGGCCTGGAGCGCCTTGACACCGCCATCGTAGAGCACGGAGCCCAGAGCCTCCGAGTACGAGAGGTACTCGGCGGTGATCTCGATGGGGGCACGCTCGAGATCGACGTCGCCCTCCTCCAGCGCGAGAGTGTCCGGAGGCGGGCTCTCGAGATCCGGCGAGGGCGCTTCCGAGATGGCTGCGGCCTCTTCCTTCTCGGGACGGTACACCGTCTTGACGGAGCCGCTGGCCGAGAGCTGCTTGGTCGTCTGATTGCCGCGGAGCTGTTCGGCGAGGATCAGGTTGCTCCCCTGCCAGGCGCGCACCGTGCCCTTGAAGATGAACTCCTGCTCGGGCTCGTTGCGAAGGAACGCCTCCTCCGAGGTCACTCGCACTGGACCGGCACCGCCCAGGGGTGCAGAGCTTCCCCCGACGCCCTCGCGAAGCAAGGTCCGCACGCCTTCGCTGGCGTGAACCAGGCCGGTGTCGTGGCGGTACACCATTCTCGGAGCTCGCATCTCTCCCTGATCGCCCGAAACGACGACCGGCTCTCCCATGAGCTGGGAGGACTGACCGGCGAAATCGAGATACGCCAGCCGGCCCTCGGCAGTGATGTCCTCCTGGACGACACGAACGTCACCGTTGAGATCGATGCGCACCAGTCCGCCGGTCGAGTCGAAGCGGGCTCGGGCACCCCGGGCTTCCGCAGTCCGAATCTCCACCGCGGGTCCCTCGTTGTTCTCGGCCAGCTGACGCTCGATCAGGATCATCGGGCCGATGGCATCGGCGTCGTTGAGGAGACCGTTGGAGAAACCGGCCATCAACATCTTGCCCCTGAGCTCTCGTTCGAGACCGGTCTCGTCACGCGCGATCATGATTGCCCGACGCTGATCTCGCCCCTCGAGCTCGAGCGCGGCGAGCGCTTTCGTCTCGGCCTCGAAGAAGACGTTGAGGAGCCAGCCCGAGATCGCGATGCGAGTCGGAGACATCCCTTCGTCGACTGGTGGAGTGAAGGCGCCGCGCACCCGCCAGAGGGCTCGGACCTGTCGCACTTCCTTGAGCAGTTCGTCGAGGCGGATCGTTACCCGACGAGCCTGCAGCGAGTCGGAGCCCCACTGCACGTCGACCTCACCTTCTGCGCGAAGCACGCGAGCGGGTCGGCTGAAGCGGACGATCTCGGCGTCGAGCGAGAATGGCACCTCGACTCCGGGAACGCTCTCGAAGTGCACTCCTCCGTCGACCACGAGAAGCTCTTCCTTGAGATGAATACGCAGATTCTCGGCGGTCCCCTCGACCAGTCCTTCGGAGCGAATGCGGGTGCCCTTCGAGGCGATCAGGATGTTGCCTCCGTTGCGTAGCTGCAGCCAATCGGTCTCCAGCTGCACGTCTCCGGGAGCGTCCACCACGACGTTCCCCTCGAGCTGAGCCTGGGTTGTCTCGCGGTGAATCCGGGCCTTGTCGCCTCGAATGAGGTAGGTCCCCCCGCTTCGGGGGACCTCGATGAGGACGTCCTCGAGAAAGACGTTCTGGTCCCGGTCCGCCAGCTGGCGGTCGGCCTTGACCCGGAAGAGAGTGGTTTCTCCCTGCTGGAACGAGAAGTCGAAGCCCTCTCCCGAGATCAGGTATTCCTCTGCGCTGTCCTCGCCCTGGGCCTTCGCGCGCTCGGAGGAGGTGGTCGGGCGTGTGTTGCTCCGCCCGGCACTGCCGAACCAGAGCAGGAAGCTCAGCGACCCCACGCCAAGGACGAGGAATGCCAGCAACGCACCCCGCAAGACCCGAATCCGGGAGTGGCGCGCGCGGGAAGTTCCCTCTTTGTGATGCAGCCTTCGTGCCATCGCGGGGCTATTGTACGCGAGTCCGAGGGCATTCCAACTCCAGAATATGCAAAAGTCGTTCCCGCCACCGGGCGTCACGGGAGAGGGCCAGCCACTGCGCCACGCTCACCTCATCGAAGGGCGAACGTCGGTGAGGGTGAGGCTCGGCCAGTTCAGAAAGCTGTCCCAGTTCAGATAGCCGATCGCCTCGATTTTCCCCGTCAGCTCCGCGGCGCGCGCCCTCCAGCGCCAGCCGACCAGCCAGAGCGCTCCGCTGCCACCGTCCGCATCGACGGCGCGCGCCTTGACGTGCTCGGCCCCGAACTCGACTGGCCCGCCCGGGATCTCGAGCGGAGTCAGACGGACCATCGGCTTGCTGTTGTGTTGGCCATGCGGCTCCAATCGAGCGAGCCTTCGGAAGAGCTCGGGCGTCACCTCGCCCGGCCGTAGATCGATCTCGTGCTCGTGGCGCGGCTGAAGCGACTCCTCGGGCCAGTCGGCGTCCTTCTCCCACTGCCCCCGCAACGACTCGAGGGAGTCGCAGGCCACCGTCATTCCGATGGCGGCGTCGTGACCGCCGAAGCGCTGGTACTGGTCGGCGTAGCGCTCGAGGAAGCCATGCAGGGAGATCCCGGGCACGCTGCGCCCGGATCCGGTCGCCAGATCGCCCTCCTGGGCCAGCAGAACGGTCGGTCGGTGAAACTCGCGCGCCAGTCGACCCGCTGCGATGCCGACCACGCCTCGATGCCACTCCGGACTCCATGCCAACAGGACCCCTGGGGTCGGCGACCGCTCGAGGAACATCTCTCGAGCCTCGTCGACCACGCGAAGCTCCTCGGCCTGGCGCTCTCGATTGAGGCCATCGAGATGCTCCGCGAGCGCTCGGCATTGCTCTTCGTCCCGGCCGAGCAGCAGGTCGAGCGCCGCCTGAGCGGAGTCGAGACGGCCAGCCGCGTTGATCCTCGGCCCCATTCGAAAGCCGATATCGTCGCTGCGGAACGGAGGCTTGATACCCGAGACCTCGAACAGCGCCCGCAGTCCGGGTGAGCTGGTCTGCTCTAGTGCTCGCAGGCCGAGGGCCGTGATCACCCGGTTCTCGCCCACGATCGGCACCACGTCCGCCACGGTCCCCAGGCAGGCCATGCGCAGCAGTGAGGCCAGGGGCAGATCCCTCCCGCTGCGCGCGGCGAGTCCGAGCGCCAGCTTCAACGCCAGGCCGACCCCGGACAGCCAGGGAAAGGCGTAGTTGCAGTCGGGACGATGAGGATTGATCAGATGCGCTTTGCCCGGAAAGTCCGGTCCCGGCAGGTGGTGGTCGGTCACGATGACGTCGATATCGGCGTCCAGGGCTGCCTGCACGCTGTCGATCGACGTCGTGCCGCAGTCGACCGTGACGATCAGCTTCGCGCCGGCCTGCTCGGCGAGCTCTACCTGGGCCACTTGAAAGCCGTAGCCGTCGTGCAGGCGGTGCGGAATGATCGCGGTGACGTCGATCCCGTGAGCGGCCAGAACCGCCGAGAGGAGCGCCGTCGCGGTGACACCGTCCACGTCGTAGTCACCGACGATGGCGACTCGCTCCGAGCGGCGCCGCGCCAGCAGCAGTCGCTCGACCGCTCCCTCCATTCCGGCGAGCCCGAAGGGGTCGAGCAACTGGGTCTCGCTGGGATTCAGGAACTGCTCTGCCTCCGAAACCGTCGTGACCCCGCGGCGAGCCAATAGCGGCGCCAGCAGCTCGTCCACCCCGCCCGCGATCAGATCGGTCGTGGCGGCGGGCACCTCGGCCGCGCGCCAGATGGCCCTGGGTCTCGCAGCGGCTGGCGGTCCCGGCGCAGCCCCGGCCCTCGGAGCACGCGGGAGATCAGCGGACTTCGAAGACACCGAGTCCCCGGAAACGTTCGTATCGCTGCTGGACGAGCTGCTCGGCGGAGAGCCTCTCGAGCTCGAGGAGCGCAGGTTGGAGGACGCGGTCGAGATACCGGGCGGCGGCCTCGGGGTCCGCGTGAGCCCCACCGATCGGCTCGGGGATGATGCCGTCGACGATGTCTTTGTCGAGCAGATCGGCCGCTCCGAGCCGCATGGCGCGGGCCGCCTCTTCCCGCTGCTCCTGATCGTTCCAGAGAATCGCCGCGCAGCCCTCCGGGGAGATCACCGAGTAGATCGCATGCTGAAGAATGAAGACCCGATTGCCCACTCCCAGCGCGAGCGCGCCTCCGCTCCCCCCCTCTCCGGTCACGATGGTGATGATCGGCACGCGGAGAGCCGCCATTTCGATCAGGTTGCGGGCGATGGCTTCTGCCTGCCCCCGCTCCTCGGCTCCGCGCCCGGGAAAGGCCCCGGGCGTATCGACGAACGTCAGGACCGGCCGACCGAACCTCTCGGCCAGCTTCATGACCCGCAGAGCCTTCCGATAGCCCTCGGGGCGAGATTGCCCGAAGTTGCGACGAATGCGCGCCTGGGTATCCCTGCCCTTTTGATGCCCGATGATTGCCACCGTGCGACCGTGATAGCGAGCGAAGCCGGCGACGATCGAGGGGTCGTCTCCGAAGGCACGATCCCCGTGCAGCTCGATCCAGTCCGAGGTGAGCCGTTCGACGTAGTCCAGGGTGTAGGGGCGGTCGGTGTGACGGGCGACGAGTGTCGTCTGCCAGGGCGTGAGATCCCGATAGATCTCCGTGGTGCGTTGCTCGAGCTCTCGGCGAAGTCGAGCGAGCTCCTTCTCGTGCCGAGCTCCTTCGGGGTACCCCTCGAGCTCCTCGATCTGTCGGCGCAGCTGGATCAGCGGTTCCTCGAAGCTGGACTCGGCAATGGCCATGGCGTTCGAGCCTACACCAGCACGCACTGGGGAGGCTGCGTAGTCTCCAACACGGCGGACACTAGAGCAGATCGTGAGGATCGATATCGATCGAAAGGTCTCCGGTCGCTCGCGGAACCACGACCGCGCGCACGAGCTCGCGAAGCTGTCGACCGTTGGGGCCCCGGAGCACGATCTGGAACCGCCATTCCCCCCGGAGTCGCTCGAGCGGAGCCGGGGCGGGACCGCTGATCCGCAGCGCAGCCGCGCTCGGGTGCTGCTGGAGGTCTCGGGCCAGCTCTGCCATGCGTCGCTCTCCCCGCTGCCGATCCCGGTCGCGCAAGAGAAGCTGGACCATGCGGGTGAAGGGGGGATAGTGAAACACCCGGCGGAACCGCATCTCTTCGGACGCGAAGCCCGTGTCATCGTGCTCGAGCGCCGCCCGGATCGCGTAGTGGTCGGGGTTGAAGGTCTGGATCACCACCCGTCCCGGTCGCTCGCCGCGCCCGGCGCGCCCTGCCAGCTGAACCAGCAGACTGTAGGTCTTCTCCACCGCCCGAAAATCGGGAAAACCGAGATAGGTGTCTGCCGAGAGCACGCCGGTGAGTGCCACGTTCGGAAAGTGATGTCCCTTCGACACCATCTGGGTGCCGATCAGCACTCGGGTGTCACCGCGCCGGAAGGCGTCGAGTACCTCCGTGCTCCCGCCGCGGCGACGCGCCACGTCCCGATCGAGCACGTCGACCATCACCTCCGGAAAACGCTCGCGAAAACGCTCCTCCACCCGCTCCGTTCCGGCGCCGACCGGCTCGAGCGCTCCCTCTCCGCACTTCCGACAGAGCCGGGGGACTCCGTGACGCTCACCGCAATAGTGGCAGAGGAGCTGTCTCTCGCGGCGGTGGTAGGTCATGGGGAGGCCGCAGTCCTCGCACCGATAGTCCTCGCCGCAGGCGCGACACAGCAGAAGCGGAGCGTAGCCGCGCCGATTGCGCAGGAGAATCACCTGCCCGCCCTCTTCGAGGGCGCGAGTCACCTCCTCGATCAGTGCCTCGGAGAAGTGGATCTCCCCGGGCCGGCGCGCGAACCGCTCCTTGCGCAGGTCGACCAGCACTCCTTCGGGAAGAGCGCCGTGACCGACCCGTTGAGTCAACTTCAGCTCCTCGAAGCGCTCGCGCTCGACGTTCAGTCGGGTCTCCAGACTCGGCGTGGCCGAGGTCAGGACTGCCACCGCCTCGGAGCTCCTCGCACGAACCAGGGCGAGGTCTCTTCCGTGATACCTCGGCTGCGTCTCCTGCTTGTACGCACCGTCGTGCTCCTCGTCCACCACGATCAGTCCCAGGTCGGTGACTGGGGCGAACACGACCGAACGGGGTCCCAGCACGACTGTGGCGTGCCGATCCCGCAGGCGCTCCCACTCCTGCTGGCGCTCCGCACGACCGAGATTCGAGTGCAGGATCGCCACGCGGTCGCCGAAGCGCTCGCGCACTGCGCGTGCCAAAGCGGGCACGAGAGCGATTTCGGGCACCATGAGAATCACCGATCGTCCCGCCTCTAGGGTCTGCTCGGCCGCGCGAAGGTAGACCTCGGTCTTTCCTGAACCGGTCATCCCGGACAGGAGGAACGGGGAAAAGCGCTGGTTGCGCAGCGACGTAGAGAGTCGATCGAAGGCCCTGGCCTGATCGGGCCGAAGCTCCAGGCGCTCGCGCCCGGCGCCGTCCCCACCGAGAACGTGCCGCTCCAGTGAGAGTCTCTCGATCTGGGTGAAGCGACGCAGCACACCGAGGCCGTGGAGCCGGCGAATGACTCCGGAGCCACAGTCGACCTCGGCGCACACCTCCTTCACGGTCGCCGGGCGTCCGAGGCCAGCGAGATACTGCACGACTCTGCGCCCCTGCTCCGAGCGCCCACAGGCTTCGAGATGCTGATCGATCTCGCCACGATTCAGCTCGATGGCCGAGAGATAGCGCGCCCCTCCCGGGCGCCCCGACGATTCGAGTCGAACGTGTCGTTTGCGGGCCAGTCGCGCGAGACGCTCGGGCAGATCGGGAAGTTCGAGGCGGGTCTGCAGATCGGCGACGCGCGTAGGGCCACCGTTGAGGAGCTGCTGCAGAATCGCCGCATCCTCGGGGTCTCCGGGAGGAGCCAGCGCTCCCCCGTCCGTGATCCGCACGCTGCGCGACCCCCAGGAGATCAGATTCCCTGGCACGACCCCGCGCAACACCTCACCGATCGGTGCCACGTAGTAGTCCGAGGCGAACTCGGCGAGCTCCAGCAGAGCCCGATCCACGATCGGCACCAGATCGATGACCTCCTCGAGCGGACGGACCTCGAAGCCCTGCGGGGGCTCCTCACGGAGCGCCACGATGACTCCCACCAGCCGCCGCTTGCCGACTCGAACGCGCGCGCGGCAACCGACCTGCGCCAGGGCGCGCCAACGGTCCGGCACCGAGTACGTGAGCGCCTGATAGAGCGGGATCGGAACCGCGATCTCGGCGAATCCTGCCATGCGGTCTGTCTACCCTGCGGGGTCGTCGCCGCAGTCGGCGCAAACGAGAGCGCCTCCCGGTAACCTCGAGAGGCGCTCTTCAGGCACGTGAGTACCACACACCGAGCAGCGGCGGAGCACCGACGCGGTGGGGCCCGCCTGGGGGCCGACGGCTCCTCCCGGCCTTCCGGTCGGGGGTCCTCCGCCCACGGCCCCTCCCGACTGGGTCATGCGCCAGAGCGCTGCCAGTTGCCGCCCGAAGGGAGACAGGCGAAACCGCTGAACGGTTCTCGCGACGTTCCACATCAGAAAGAGGAACAGCGCCAACAGCACGACGATTCTCATCATGGCCAGGCTCTCGATCTTACCGCCTACCAGGAACTGCGGAGTGAGACGGAAAAGGGCTCACAACGACAAACGCGCACCTCGAAAGGTGCGCGCTCGAGGCCTCGGGGCCTGAGACTCGCAAGGACGGTGGATCAGCTCGCCTTCGCTTTCGTCTTCTTCTTGCTCAGCTTCTCGAGACTCGATACGAGCGACTTCTCTACCTGCTTCTCGGCGTCTTCCTCGCCGATATCCTTGACGTGCGCGACCTCGCTGACGATGAAGTACTTGGCCCGTTCGTACATCTTCTTCTCGCGAAAGGAGAGACTCTTCTTCTCGCTCACCAGTCGCAGATTCTTGAGGACCTCGGCAACCTCGGTCAGTTGCCCTGTCTTCATCTTGTCGAGGTTCTGCTTGTACCGGCCCTTCCAGTCCTTGTAGGTGTCGATGTTGCCATTCTCGAGCAGCGCGATGAGGCTCTTGATCTCCTTGACCTTGCCCAGTGGGCGAAGGCCGACCAGCTCGAGGTTCTCCTCGGGCACCATGACCTTGGAGTCGTTCGACAGGACGCGCAAATGGTAGTAGGTCTGCTCGATACCATCGATCGAGCCGTGGGCGATCTCCTCGACCACGGACACGCCATGGTTCGGGTAGACGACTTTCTCACCGATATCGAAGGTCACGGGCAACTTCTCCTTCCAGGCTGACTGCAATGCGCGGCGAGGACCGCCACGGGACAGGGGGTTGGGCCGCATCTGCCTCGACCTCTCGCAGCCGGACAGGCCCTTTCGGCCCCATCTTCAGGCCGGTACCTCACCCTTAGACCGCAGTGGCGGCGACTGGAGACGTGAGGCCCTCTTTCCGTGGCGTCTGCGTTCGGTTCCATCGAAACCGGGCAGACCGACCCTGCCGCAAGACTCTGAGGCGACGCTCTTTAGAGCGGCAAGAATAACCGCTCGGGTGGGGCCTTGTCAAGCGATCGAACATTGTAAAACGTTGAATTCAACGAAACAACTACACGGTCCCGCGGTTGGAACGCTACACTGTCACCCTCGGGGGACATTCCTCCCCCAGAGTCCCCCGGCTCATGCATCTGGCCGGGGGCCTCGATTGTCCGCGAAAGACTTGACGGATGGCCCCCGAGCGCAAGATCATGGCGCTTCAGGCCGGAGTGGCGGAACTGGCAGACGCAGGGGACTCAAAATCCCCCGCCTTCACGGGCTTGTGGGTTCGAATCCCACCTCCGGTACCAGGCCAGCCCCTCAAGGGGCGGGTTGCGCTCGTTTGCCTGTCGGCGGCGCCGCTTTTTCGGTGGGAGCGCCGGCCTTCCTGGCGGATCTTGCCCGTTCCAGTGTCCCGATTCGGATCTCGGACCTCCCCGGATCCACCGCTCCTGAGCGGTCTGTCGCGGGCCGCGGAGTCCGAGCGGCGCGCGGACCTTGCCCGGGAAGCACCTGGCCCTCGAGCGGGAGCGAGTTGGCCCGAGCCTTGCTTATATAATTGCCACATGGCTATTACGCTACATTCGTAATGCCGAAGTGAGTCCAACATGAGTAGACCCGTAGCATTCTCGACAGACAACCCCGCCGTCCTCCCGCGGCAGAGGGGCTTCACCCTTCTCGAGCTCATGATCGTCGGCACCATCATCGTGATGGTCGCCACGGCGGGCTATCCCGCCTTCTCGAGATGGAAACGCAAGACCGAGCTCGTAGGAGAGACCAACGAGGTGGCGCTCCACCTGCACATGGCCCGCCAGGAGGCCGTGAAGATGGGCGTGCCGGTGGTGATCGAGATCGATCCGGCGAAGCGCGAGCTGTTCGTCTTCGCGAACGTCGACGACGATCCGGGCCTCATCTACCAGCCCGACAGCGATGCGACCTTTCGCACGGTCGACTACGAGCTGGCCACCTTCCGGATCTCTCCC
Organism: uncultured Acidobacteriota bacterium; assembly: GCA_963851415.1. Taxonomy (GTDB): domain Bacteria; phylum Acidobacteriota; class Thermoanaerobaculia; order Multivoradales; family Multivoraceae; genus CAWKPF01. Next base: position 1,835,356 of record CAWKPF010000003.1, on the reverse strand, counting down.
GACCTGCCGTTCCAACTGAGGGGTCCTGGCAACCAGGGCGCCGTCGACGGCTTCGAGACCAACGACGACGACGTTCCGGTCATCGTCTACCTACCCAACGGGGGCGTTCGAACGCCCGGTGGCCTACGGGTGGCCGATGCGGCCGCCGTCAACGTCTTCGAGCTGCGCCTCAATGCGACCGGGAAGCTGACCCTGTTGAAGTACAACCCGGAGCCCTCCTGGGGTGGCGATGCCGGGTTCTATGCCAACGGTGAGCACAAGAACACCGGAGCCCAGCTCTGGGAGTGGTACTGATCCTGCGGACCGCGCGAGATCATGGGGAGAATGCCGGCCATGGATGAGCGTAGTGAGAGGCCCGACTCCGAAGAGGGCCTCACCCTGATCGAGGTGATCGCCGTCGTGGCGGTGCTCGGCATTCTCGCGTTGATCGGACTACCGATGGTCAGCTGCCAGATCCAGAAGTCTCGCTGGTCGTCCGCCATGAACGATCTGATGAAGACCCGGGATCTGATCGAGCTCTACGAGATGGAGCTCGGCCGCTTCCCACCCAGTCTCCAGGCCGCCTACGGCGATCGGCCGGTGCCCGATACGGTGGTCTACTGCGTCGACCCGACCGATGCCAACAAGGGACATGGCAACGAAGAGTGCACCTTCTTCGACGAAGACAACCCGAGTGGCAACAACAATCACGGGGGCATGCCCGGCATGGGCTACATCCTGCGCACGGTCCAGGGGATCGCTCCCTGCTCGAACGTCAACTTCGCCTTCCTCAGCTGCTGTGGAACGGAGCCCGACGTCGTCCACTGCGACGAGGAAGCGCCCAGCCTCGGTCATCCCAAGAACGACGAGCCCAGGCCCTGCCCTGGCTCTGGTAACGGACAACGGCAATGGCAACGGTGGGGCAACGGAAATGGCAACGGTGAGGCAAGGGAAATGGCAAGGGCTGAGCCCCCGCGCCCCCGACTCGGTCCTCGGAGCCGATTCCGCTAGACTGAGCTCCCAGCGAGTCGAAGAGGCGACGCACGGTGCGCGCGCCCTTCCACTCGAACCCGGTCGAGCCAGGGAGAGCAGTCGCGGCCACATGAGGATCGGCATCAGTGCCCTTGCGCTCGACGGCGCCACCGTGCAGTCGGGAATCGCTCGCTACTGTCATCAGCTCATCGACCGTTTGGTGTCCCTCGAGACCGGACATCGCTTCGAGGTCTACCACGGCAGGGATTTCGCTGTGCCCCCGTCCTGGCGCTCCTGCGCCGACCTGCAGCTGCAGGCCGCCTCCGGCCCCCTGGCTCGCCAGAAGACGCTCTGGGAGGTGTTCGGCGCCGCCCCCCGCGCCCGCGCGCCCGTGGACGTCTGGCTGGGCACGGCCCACGCGCTCCCCTTCTCCACTTCGCTGCCCACCGCCCTCGTCGTGCACGATCTCTTCACCTTCAGCCACCCGGAGCTCTACACGCGCAAGCACCGAGCGGTGGTCGGCTGGTCCCAGCGTCGAGCGATCGGCCAGGCCAACCGCCTGATCGCGGTCAGCGATCACACTCGGGGCGAGCTCCTCCGACGATTCGGAGTGGCGCCGGAGCGCGCCATCACCGTGCGTCTGGCCGCAGGGAACTCGGCGGAGCCTCGTGAGCGTGAGTCGGTGAGCGACGCGGAGCTCTCCTCTCTCGGGCTGCCGTCGACGGAGCGTGGAGTCGCGCCCTTCCTGCTGACCCTCGGCACGCTCGAGCCGCGCAAGAACCTGCCGCGCTTGATCGAGGCTTTTGCCCGTCTCGGGCGACTCGAGCTGCAGCGCCGACTCGAGCTGGTGGTGGTAGGAGCCCCGGGCTGGATGCACTCACCGATCTTCGACTCCGTGCGCGAGCACGGCGTGGAAGATCGCGTCCACTTTCTGGGAAAGGTCCCGGACCAGGCCATGCCCGCCCTGTTCGCGCGATGTGAGGCCTTCGTGCTCCCCTCCCTGGTCGAGGGTTTCGGCCTCCCAGTGCTCGAAGCCATGCGCTCGGGAGCGCTCGTCGCCTGCAGCGATCGCGGATCGCTGCCCGAGATCGCCGGGAATGCGGCTGCGCTGTTCGACCCCGGGTCCGCGGAGGAAATTGCCGCGACCCTCGCGGAGCTCCTCTCGACCCCCGGGGATCGGGCTCGACGCCTCGAGGCGGGGCGGATCCAGGCCGCACGCTTCGATTGGGACAACACCGCTCGAAGAACGGTCGAGATCCTGGAACAGCTGGCCCCGGGAGGAGACCGATGAAGGTCGTTCAGATCGTGGCGGACGGACGCCCGGGCGGGGGCACTGCCATCGTGCTCGATCTGCTGCGCGCGACAGCCGAGACCGGGGCGAGCCCCCACCTGCTCACCGAACGTGGCTCCTATGCCGCCCACGCCGGTCGAGCGGTCGGTGCCCGGGTCCACGAGCTCTCCTTCTTCGGGGTCGCTGCTGCCACCGCGTCGATCCGCCGACGCATTCGCTCCATTCTCGGTGAGATCTCTCCCCGCGTCGTCCATATTCACGGGAACCGAGCCGTCTACCATGCCGGCCCACTGGTGAGGGAGTTTCCCGGCACTGCGTTTCACTACTCGGTACACGGATACCACTTCGAGCACCGCTCGTCCCCGCGCCGCGCCGCCGGGCGGTGGGCGGAACGGCGCTCGACAGCCGCCTTGCAGTCCTGGGTCTACGTCTGCCAGTACGACGCTGATCTCGGGGCGCGGCGTACCTTGCGCCCCGAAGGGGCCGAGTGGCGCGTGATCGCCAACGGAGTCGACACGAGCGCACTCGAGCTCCAACGCAGCGCGCAACGCACCGGGGTCGCCTACGTCGCGCGACTGATCCCGCAGAAGGATCCCCTGTTGGCGGCGGAGGTCCTCGGGAGACTGGCCGAGCGGGGCTCGTGCTCTCGGGTCGTCGGGGACGGCGCTCTCGGTGGCCGCTTCCGTTCCCGGGTCGGACCCCATCCGGAGGTTTCATGCCTCGGATCTCTCCCTCGGGCCGAGACGCTGGCGGCCCTGGCGGAATCCGCCGTCCTCATTCTCCCCTCCCGCTGGGAGGGTCTCCCGATCGTGATCCTGGAAGCGATGGCACTCGGCGTGGCGGTCGTCGCCTCCCCGGTCGGCGGCGTCCCCGAGATCTTCGCCCCCCTGGGGGACGAGAGCGAGGAAGCGGGGCTCCTGATCGATTCGCGCGACCCAGAGATCTGGGTGAACGAGATCTCCACCCTGCTCGCCGACCAGAGTCGTCTTCAGTCCGTCACCGAGCGAGCCAGCCGTCTCGTCCGGCAGCGCTTCGATTGGCAGCGCTGCCGTGACGAGCATCTCGCGCTCTACGGCCTCGGCTAGCCGGCTGCGCGATCACCGATCGTCGTCGGCACCGGCTGTGTAGACGTCGTCGCCCTCTTCGTAGCCCTCTTCGACGCGCAGATCTTCCCGATCGGTCTCGTCCTCGAGCAGGATGTCGTTGACGTCGAGCAAGCGGCCGATCGAGCGATAGTAGCCGGCCAGGGCCCGGCGGTAATTGGTGATCGCCGTGACCTCCCGACTGGCGGCTTCGGTCAGGTCCTCCTGGATCTGCAGCACCTGGAAGCTGGTCGACAGACCGTTCTCGTAACGCTTGCGCTCGGCTTCGACGTTCTCCTCCTCGAGCCGACGGGAGGTCTGCGCCGAATCGATCTGCTCGGCAGCCGTGTTGACGTTGCGAGCGGCGCGCCGCACGTCGGTCCGCACAGAGAGGTGCATCTCGTCGAGCATCGTCTCGCCCTGCTCGAGCGCCAGGAGGGAGATCGTGCGATTGGCACGAGCGGCACGATTCTGGATCGGATAGGAGAAGTTGAGAGCCGCCTGCCAACCCGGGAACTCGCGATCCCAGATCTGGTTCCAGGCATCGCCCCAGCCCCCGTCGAGCACGTCCTCGGGGAGCTCGGCCTGAACCGTACCGCCGAGACCGTTGTATCCATAGCGCAGGTCGAGGTCGAGGCGTGGCCGCATGAAGTTCTTCGCCACCACGGTGTCCAGCTCGAGGTTCTGATTTTGCAATCTGCGGATCTCGAGCTCTGGACGCAGATCGAATGCCGTCGCGATCGCGGCGTCGAGGTCGATGTCGATGCGATCGATCAACGGGTCGGTGGTCGGAGTCAGGGGAGTGTCCCAATACTCACCGAGATCCAGGTTGAGCAGGAATCGCAGGTCATCGAGAGCCTGCTCCACCGCCGCGCCCTGCATGATGATCGCTTCCTGGCGGTTCGCGATTCCTGCTTCGCTCTGCACGAGCTCCAGCGGCGCGAGGGTCCCCACCTCCACCTGCACCTTGTTCATGTCGTGCAGCTCGATGGCGAGTCGCATACTCTCTTCTGCCACCCCGAGCTGGGCGCGCGCCTCGACCAGCGACCAGTAGGCAGCCTCCACCTGAATGATCAGGTCGATCACCGCCTGCTGGAGATCGTGATAGGCAATGGTCGAGTTGGTCCGCGCAATGATCAGATTGCGCTCCGTGGCCTTCTTCCCGAAACCCTGCAGCAGCGGTTGGTTGTAGACCATGTCGAAATCGATGCCGTAACTGGGATTGACCGAGGCGAACAGAGAGTTCGTCTCGAATCGATTGTTGTTCCACCGAAGGCCGACCGTGCCACCGGTGGGAAGGAGCTGACTGAGGTCGAAGTTGAACCCGTAGCGTTTGGACTTCGAGATCAGCGCACCGTCGAGAGCCGTGGCCGCGGCAGACGTCTCGTCCACCACGAACCCCGTGGCACCCAGGTTGAAATCGTAGATCCCTTCCTCGCGCTGGATCTGGAAGACCGACTGGGCTCGGGTGAAGCGCTGCACCTGCAGGCTCAGGTTCTGGCGCAGCGCGATCACGATCGCGTCTTCGAGGGTCAGCGGAATGGCATCCCCCTCTTCGGGCAGCACGACTTCGAGTGGCCGGAGGCGCCAGGAAGTGCTCAGGATCTCGTCTCCCTCCTCTGCGACTGCCCGGGCGGGAGCCGTGCTCGCCGTCGATGCCGTGAGAACTGCAGCGACGAGCGCGACGCAGAATCGTTCGCGGGCCCTCGTTGTCCATCCCGCGGCTGGGGCCGCACTACTCGATCGAAGATCGTTCATCAGTCTTTTCCTCTCCCCCGCGGTCTCCGAAGATCGCCATCGTGCCGTTCCGCTTCCTCTGCGCACGGCCGCGTCTTTCGCTTTGCATGGCGGGGGTCTTGTCGGTTCGGGATGGCTGGTCATCCGACGACTCGCTCGGACAGCCTCTCACGGCAGAGGGCGCAGAAAGCGCCTCAGCCTGAGGATCTCCGACATCGGTCGTCCCTGAATCGTACGAACCAGCCAGCCAAAGGTTACCGTCTGGACCCCTTCGGCGCTACCTTCTTACACTCATTACATCCTTGACTTCAGCGCTCGTGCGTCGCGGGCTCGATCGCCCGGCGCTTCGGGGTGGCCACCAGGCTCACTCTGCCGGTGGGTTCCTCGCGGCCACGCTCCTGAGCCACCCCGTGCTCAGCGCCACTCCATATCCCGTCGCCCCCGCCATTCCCTTGTTCACCGGCTTGGTGGCCGAGTATGCGGGGCCGGCCAGGTCGACATGAGCCCACGGAGCCTCCTCACCGGCAAAGTGGGAGAGAAAGGCGGCCGCAGTACAGGCGCCGCCCCAGCGACCCCCGGAGTTGCGCAGGTCTGCGTGCGTGCCCTTCATGTGGTCGCGGAACTCCGGCCATAGAGGCAGGCGCCAGAGGCGCTCCCCGCTCTCCCGGGCCGCTGCCAACAGGGCGTCGGCCAGCGCATCGTCGGCACTGAACAAGCCCGCTGCCCCCTCGCCCAGCGCCACGACGCAGGCTCCCGTGAGGGTGGCGTAGTCGACGAGGAAGTCCGGTTCCTCCTCGCGGGCCCAGCCCAGGGCGTCGGCGAGGATCATCCGCCCCTCAGCATCGGTGTTGCCGATCTCGACGGTCGTGCCGTCGTAACAGCGCACGATGTCGCCCGGCCGGTAGGCGCTCCCGCCGGGCATGTTCTCCGCCAGAGCGATGATCGCGCTCAGTCGAATCGGGAGCTCGAGGTCAGCCACGGCTCGGACAATGCCGAGAACAGCACAGGCGCCACACTTGTCGTACTTCATCTCGTCCATCGAGGCGGCGGGCTTGATCGAGATTCCGCCGGAGTCGAAGGTGACCCCCTTGCCCACCAACACCACCTTGGGGCCGACTCTTCCGTAGCGCATGCGAACCATCCTCGGTCCGTTCTCGGAACCGCCTCCCACGGCCACGATGGCCTCCATCTTCTTCTTCAGCAGTTGGGCGGTGCCGAGCGTGGTGACACGGATGGATCGCTCACGAGCCATCTCCTGCGCCTGCTTCGCCATCCACTCGGGGGTCGCGACATTGGGAGGCGTGTTGCCGAGATCGCGAGCCCAGGACACCGCTCGGGCGATCGTTCCCGCAGCGGGAAGCTCTGCTCGGTAGAGATCCCGCAGTTCCTCGTGCACCACCAGGGAGACCGCTTCGGGGCCACCGCGATCGTCCCCAGCGTCCCGGAAGGTGTCGAAGCGGTAGCTCGCCGACTCGATCGTCGCCACGACCTCGGCCACGGCTCCTGCGCCTTCGACGCAGGAGTGCTGCGGAAGCACCAGGGCGAGACGCTTGCAGTGCCTGGCCCGCGCCGTCGCCATCACATTCGCCAGCCACGTCGAGAGCCCCCGTCGGTCGAAGTCCGCGACGGAGCCCAGCCCTTCCAGCCGAAGGGTTCGTCGCCCCAGCGTTGCCTCCGCCCAGGTACCCTTCTTCCCGTTGCAACGCTTCGCCGCCTCGGCGAGCGAATCACCGGCTTCAGCCTCGAGCATCGGCTCGAAACGGGTCTTCGTGAAGCGCCCCGCGACGATCAGATCGCCGGTCGGGCGACGTGGCGAGGCGAGCGTGACGTCCATCGGGAAGCTCCGGCTGAGTTGTCGTAGAGAGGAGGAGGCGCGAGAAGACCGGCAGTCTAGCAGGCTACCCGTCATGGGCTCCCCGGCATGCGGTCGCTGATACAGTCGACGATCATTCGGCGACGTCCTCGCGGCGCCGCACTCGGCCGGTCGCGAACATGTCGGACGCCTTTCTCTACCAACTCCGCCGATCCAGTCACTTTCTTCGCTTCGAGCCGGACGAGGTCCGTCGGCACCTCCCCGGGCTCCTCGAGCGCCTGCCCCATCCGCGCCGCATCCTCTTCCAGCCCGGTGTCGGGACGCCGCACATCGGGTTTCCGATCCTCCAGACGCCCGCCCTGGAGCAGCTGGAAGAGCACCTACGCGCCTTCCTGACGGCGCAGGAACAGGCCCTGGTCGCCGCTGTCTCGAGCGGTGACCAGCGCCAGAGCGAGGGGCCTTCGAGAGTCGTTCGGGGACGAAGAACGCACGGCCCCCCTGCCCGAGCTCTCGCTCCGAGTCGGGTCGAGACGGCATGGAGAGCCTATCGGGGGAGGCTGGTCGCGTTGTCGCGCAACATTGCCGAAGCCGGGAACGAGTCCGACTACTCGCGAATCTTCTGGCTGCTGCACTCCCAGGCGATCGCCGACTTCGTCGTGGGATGCCCGACTCGGGTGGCAGAGCAGCTCGAGGTGGAGAGCCCGCGCCCAGAAGACTCGCGTCCCGACACTCTCAAGTACCGGCTTCTTTCTCGATACCTCGACCGTCTGTTTCCGACGATGTACGAAGTCGCAGAGGAGGTTGCGCGGGACGAAGACGCTCCCGACCGAACGGCTCGAGAACAGGAGCTCTTCCCGCCGCTGCTGTCGCTCATGCGCGACAATCTGTTGATCCTGAGCGAGCTCGACATCACTCCCGACCTGAGCCAGCTCGACAGCTACCTTCGCGGCTACCTCGGGCTCGAGTCCACCTGCTTCCGGAGGCGCATCGAGGCGCTGATGGAATGGGAAACAGACCGACTCGGGCGAGACCCCGACATGCAGGCAGCGGTCGGACACCTGCTCCGTGAGGCCGACCCGCAGCGACGACAGTACGAGCCTGGATACCTGTCGTATCTCTCCCGACTTCGTGACTACGACTCCGAGACGATGCTCTCTGCGAGAGAGGTCGTCATGTGGGAGCGCCTGGTGCTTCGGCTCAAGGAGTTCGAGCTGCTGGATGCCTATCGCCACCTCGTCGTTCGGCTCCGACCCGAGGCCGACGGATTCCGCCATGAGCGCTCGTCCGTCGCTACCGCTGCTTCCGATCGGAGGAGCCTGTTCACTCGGACCCGCCCGATCGACTTCATGGCTCCGTGGGTGGTCGACCCGGAGGTCTCCCGCGGAGGTCTGATCTATGACATCACGGCTTTCACGGCCACGGTCAGTCGGTTGGGTCGCGACGACCCGCGTCGCCGCGCCGAGGCGTACCACGCGCTGGTCCGCTTTCAGAGGCGAATCGATCGCATGGCCCGAAGTCTCCGCGTACGCTTCGAAAAGTACCTCGGTGACGGTGCCTTCTACACGGGGATCGATCTACGGCAACTCGTCATCGGGGCCATCGCTCTGCAGCGTGAGTACCGGGCCGCCGTCGCAGCGGGTTTCCCGTTCGACTCCGGCATGCGAGTCGCCGTGAACTACGGCGACTACCGCCTGATGCCCTTTGGCGATCCACGTACCGGCGACGAGCGCTACGAGGCGTTCGGCCAGGGTGTGGTGGAGCTCACTCGACTCGTCAGCGGCAAGTCCAGGAGCACGCTTCGCGATCTGACCCTCCAGCTGCGTCAGGAGGGCTACACGGACGGCGAGATCGAGGCCTTCTTTTCTCCGCTCGCCCAACGAGAGAAGGAGCGCCTCCTGAGGTTCGAAGACAGGCCCTTCCGCGCCTTCCTGGACTCGGGCGGACACCTGGTCAACGAGGGGATCGTGGCGACGCAGGTCCTCCTCGAAGAGCTCGAGCGAGCTCGCGTCTTCGAGAGCCACGGTCTCCATGAAAGCGAGGGGCGGCGGTTCGTGGCCGCCTTGCTGGCCGATCCGGAGCAGCCCCTGGTGGTCGGCATCCGCAAACTCGGGGAAGCCTCTCTGAAGGGAATCGATGGCCTGACGGTCTATGAGCTGGTCGACGGCCAGGAGTGGCCCCGCAGCTGCGCTGCCGGATCGACGGAGGGGCTCACGGGCCTACTCGAGTCGACGTATGATCCCCCTTCCACAACTGACAGGAAACGAGAGTATCGATGACCGACTCGTCCGAGAAGAGTGCGACCCTCTGGCAGAGCGAGCTGCCTGGACTGCCCGAGCCAAAGCGCGGAAAGGTCCGCGATATCTACGATCTCGGCGACCGTCTCCTGCTGGTCGCGTGCGACCGCATCTCGGCGTACGACTGGGTTCTCAACCCGGGCATCCCGGGGAAGGGCAAGGTCCTCAACCAACTCACCAACTTCTGGTTCGATCAGGTGTCCGACCTCGTGCCGCACCACTTGATCGCGACCGATGTCGAAGAGTTCCCGCCGGAGCTGCGCGCCCACGCCGAGATGCTGCGGGGCCGCTCTGTGCTGGTTCGCAAGGCGGAGGTCGTCCCCTTCGAATGCGTCGCCCGAGGCTATCTGGCGGGAAGCGCGTTTCGTGAGTACCAAGGCTCTGGAAGGGCCTGCGGTTACGAGCTCCCCCCGGGACTGAAGCGCGCCAGTCGCCTTCCCGAGCCCCTCTTCACCCCCGCGACCAAGGCGGAGGAAGGCCACGACGAGAACATCGACTACGCCACCCTCGAAGCCGGAGCGGGCACCGAGCTCGCCGCTCGACTGCGGGAGCTGACGCTGGCGCTGTACTCCCGCGGGGTCGAGATCGCCGGAGAGCGGGGGCTGATTCTGGCCGACACCAAGTTCGAGTTCGGTCACGTCGACGAGAAGCTGGTGCTGATCGACGAGGTCCTCACCCCGGACTCTTCCCGCTACTGGGCGGCGAACGAGTGGACACCCGGAACCGAGCCCGTTTCCTTCGACAAGCAGTTCGTACGCAATTGGCTCGACAACACCGACTGGGACAAGAACAGCCCGCCTCCCCAGCTCCCGGACGACGTCGTCGAGGGAACCCTGGAGCGCTACGTCGAAGCATTCGTCAAGCTCACGGGCAAGGAGCCGGACCTCTCGTAGGCTCGGTGCCCGTCTCCACCAGGACCGCCGTGGCTCCGGCTGCCCATCGAGGCAACCGGATCCTCTGAACGGTGGGGCGCTCAGGCGCGGTAGAGCCGCGGCAGGCGTAGGGAGAAACGGCAGGTGATGGCGTACTCGGGCTCGTCGAGACGCGACGCCAGCTCGTGACTGTGGATCCGGTCTCCCTCCTGGGAACCGAGCATCACCACTTCGTCGCCCACCTCGGCCGGGCACCCGGTGACATCCAGGGTGAGCAGATCCATCGACACCGCACCGACTACCGGTACCCTTCGGCCGTGCAACAGGGCCGGAGCTCCCCGCAGTCCCGGCGGATACCCGTCCCCGTAGCCGATCGGCACGGTAGCGATTCGGCTGGGCCGCGGCGCACGCCAGCGCGCGTTGTAGCCGACGCCCTCCCCCTGCTCGATGTCTCGCAGTTGAACGATCGGGGCCCGGACCTTCATCACCGGTCGCAGCGTCCGATCGGCGGAGTGTCGCTCGACAGAGCTCGCCGCCAGGTCCATCCCGTAGAGAGCCCCGCCCACGCGCACCAGATCGTTGCGAGTCGCGGGCCAATGGAGTGCGGCCGCCGAGTTGGCCAGGTGGCGCAGAATCCCGGGAGCGCAGCGCAGCGCAGCCGCCTCGATCGCCCGTTCGAACTCCTGGCGCTGTGCCTCGGTGCCCGAGCCGTCGAGCCTCTCCGACTCCCGCAGATGGGACAGCACACCCTGCAGCTGCAGCCCGCCACCTCGGCGGAGCAACTCCACTGCGCCCGGAAGCTCCGAAGGGGCGAGTCCCAGCCGGTGCATGCCGGTATCGATCTTGAGGTGGACACACACGGGAGAAGAGCCGGCCGCCGCGCCCGCGGACGCGTTCACCCAGTCTCCGACGGCCTCACGGCTGGAGAGGACCGGATCGAGCCGTAGAGAGGCGATCTCGGCGAAGCGACTCGGTGAAATCGGCGCCATGACCAGCAGGCGAGACTGTACGCCTTGCCCTCGCAACACGCGGGCTTCGTCGAGCCGAGCGACTCCGAGCCACTGCACTCCTTCTTCCATCAGCGTCTGTGCGACGCGCACCAGTCCGTGGCCGTAGGCGTCGGCCTTGACCATGGCGAGCAGCTGAGCGTTGCCGATCTGCTCTCTGACCACCGAGAGATTGTGGCGAAGAGCAGCGAGATCGATCTCGACCGAGCCGCGGAAATCGGCATCGGTGAGCATCGCGTCGACCCTCGGCGCTCGCGTTGCCGGCACCAGAGTCCTCAGAGATCCAGAAGATCCAGCGGTGGCGGTCCGTCGTCCGGAGGTCCTTGCTGGTCGATCTCGCGATCGACCATTCCCTGCGGTGGGCCGCCATACTTCTCGAGGTTGCGAAAGCTGGTCGTGTCGCCGATGAACGCGAGATCGATGGTGCCCGTTTCACCACTGCGGTGCTTCGTGATGATCAGCTCGGCGAGGCCATGGTTTCCCGGATCGTCCGGGTGATACACCTCGTCTCGATAGACGAAGGCGACCAGGTCGGCATCCTGCTCGATCGAGCCCGACTCGCGAAGGTCGGCCAGCTGCGGTCGGTGATCGGAGCCCCGCCGCTCGGGCTGACGCGAGAGTTGGGAAAGGCACAGCACCGGGATGTGGAGCTCCTTGGCCAGCTGTTTCAGTCCCCGGGTAATGGCACCGATCTCGAGGTTGCGATTCTCGAAGCGGCCGCCGGCCTGCATCAGCTGCAGGTAGTCGATCACCAGCAGATCCAGCCCCTTCTCCATCTTCAGACGGCGAGCCTTCGAGGCCACTTCGAGAAACGACGCGCTGGCGTTGTCGTCGATGAAGAGCTTGGCATCGGCGTTGCGGCGAACGGTCTCGTGAATCCGAGTCCATTCGCGCTGTGAAATCCGTCCCGAGCGCAGGCGTGAGAAGGGTACGTCCGCCTCCGAGCAGAGCACGCGAAGCGCGAGCTCCTGCTCTCCCATCTCGAGCGAGAAGATGCCCGCTGCGGCGCCTTCGCGCAACGCCAGATGGGTGGCCACGTTGAGCGCGAAACTCGTCTTGCCCATGCCGGGGCGCCCGGCCAGGATGAGCAGGTGGCCCGGATGGAGGCCGTGGGTCATGGCGTCGAAGTCGATGAATCCGGTCCGCAGCCCCGGAAAGGGGTTGTCGGGCCGTTCTTCGAGGTCGACGATGGTCTCCTTCAGCACCTGTCCGAGGGACGAGAAGCCCCTCGGAATCGCTTCCTCGCCGAGCTCGAGGATGTGGCGCTCCGCACCGGCCAGAGCTTCCTTGGCCTCCAGCCCACCATCGAGACATTGCCTGTAGGTATCGTTGCAGGCCAGCATCAGGCGACGGCGAAGGGAGCGCTCCTTGATGATCTCGACGTAGGTCTCGACTCGTCCCAGATCGGGCAGATCGACGTCCAGCGAAGCCAGATAGGAAATGCCGCCGATCACCTCGAGCTGGCCACGCTGCTCGAGTCGAGCCTGCACCGTACGCAGGTCGATGTCGCTCCCCACGGCCTGCAGGTCGATCATCGCTTGATAGATGAGCTGATGACGATCGAAGTAGAAATCCTCCGCCAGGAGGCGTCCCGCCGTGGTGGGCAGCTGACGCTGCGCATCGAGCAGAATGGCGCCCAGCACTGCCCGCTCGGACTCCTCGCTGTGAGGAAAGGTCTGGGGCTTTTCTGCGGTCAGGAGCACGGCTTCGATCGGGGGTCGGGTTGGCCGACTACTCTACACCCAAGGTCGCCCCGATGCCTCCTCGGATCGCTGCGAGGAGCGGTCACGACCAGAGGGTCAGGACGCCCCTGATCAGGACCAGGGTCGCGGCCCCACCGGAGACCAGTAACACCGCCGGGCGAGTGAACCCCCGGTCGAAGAGGGGTGCGGTGTGCCCGGAGACCAGAAAGCCGATCCCGATCGCCGGCAGAAGAAGCAGTGTGCCGCTCAGCTCGGCTCGACCGAACTTCCCGACCCCTGCGAGTAGAGCCAGCGACAGGCTCGTGGCCACGACGAAGTACCCGCTCATCGTCGCTCGCAGCCGGGGGCCGTCCACGTTCTGGTAGACCAGCGCGACCGGGGGGCCTCCGACCGAGGTGGTGGTGCCCGTGATGCCCGAGACGAACCCCGCAGCGACCAGGGTGCCGCGATGGGGCTGCGGCCGCCAGCGACTCGCACTGAGTCCGACGCAGAGCAGGATCATGGCCCCGAGTGCCAGCTGCAGTCCCGCGGGCTCGAGCCTCGAGACCAGGAAGGCGCCGACCACGGCGCCCGGGACCCGCCCCATCAGCGCCCAGCTCATTCCCCGCAGATCCACGGCACGCCGGTCCCGGGCGACGATCAACAGGGTGAGCACGAAGGCTCCGGCGAGCATCGGACCGGGGATGAGCTGAGGAGCCAGCAGGGCCACAAACGGAGCCGCGAACAGACCGAGACCGATGCCAACCGAGCCTTGGAGGGCCGCGCCGAGCGCGACCATGACGAGCAGGAGGACCAGAGTCGGCATCGACATGAACGGGCCCAGGCGAGGAGCGAAACCGGGTGCTGGAGGGCCGATGCCACCGACGGCGGAGACGGAGCGCTCGGGCCGTCCCCTCAGTCCTCGTCTTCCTCTTCGTCCTGGAGATCACTCTCCGTGAAGTACAGCCGGGCGGAGCAGTAGTGAACTCCCTCCTCGAAGAACGACAGGTCGTCGCCGAGCTCTTCTGCGACGTCGGCGGGGTCCATCATGCTGATCTCCATCTGATCGATATAGCCTTCCACAGCGCGCTCCATCTCGTCCGGGCTTCGGCCACTGGACCGCTCGAGGACGAGTGCGGCGTCCGCGTAGCTGGAGGCCGTGATGCCGAAGGTGCGGGCGAAGTGGGTGGCCAAGATGGTCGTGCCTTCACTCTCTTCCTCTCTGGGCTGATACAGGGCCACCAGGACCACGCCCCGGTAGACGAACAGGCCCTCACCAACGCTGAACCTCTCTTTGGGGAACATCCGTGACTCCTGGAGTGCGATGGGTCGGTCCATTCCGCGACGCCCAGCGCCCACGCATTGTACGACCATCTTCGGTCGGGCCACGAGAGCTCCCGACGCCGCCTGGATCCCGGCCTCTGTAGGATCAGCCCTCTCGCAGGGCGCTCACGGGATCGATGCGCGTCGCTCGACGGGCCGGTATCCAAGCAGCCAAAAGGCCAATCCCGACGGTCGCGAGCCACACCCCACCGTAGGTCCACGGATCGGTGGTCGGGACCTCGAAGAGGAGCCGATCGAGAAATCGAGTCGCCAGGAGCGCGCCGAGGGTCCCCAGCGCCGCTCCCGTCAGCACGACGCTCACGGCCTGGCGCACCACCATCGACACCGTATCGGCAGAGTCGGCTCCCAGCGCCATTCGAACGCCGATCTCTCCCGCGCGCACCGACACCGTGTAAGCGACGATGCCGTACGTGCCGACCGCAGCGAGCAGTGCGGCGCACAGCGCCAGTCCCGCCAGCAGGGCGGTCAGAAAGCGCGGTTGAGCGACCGACTCCCAGAGCAGGTCGGAAATCGCTACGACCGAGCTCGGGGCGAGATCCGGATCCATCTCTGACAGAAGCCCGCGGATGCCACTGGCCACCTCGGCGGTGTCCTGGTCGGACCACACCACGATGTGCATCTCCGAGGTGGCCATCTTGCCGTAGGGAATGAAGAGCTCCGACTCGTACTTCGACATCAGGCCGTGATGCCGGATGTCCGAGACGACCCCGACGATGTCGACCTCTCCGAGCATGTCGAGGTCGAGCGACCGACCGATCGGGTCCACGTTCTGGAAGTATCGATCCACCACGGTCTGGTTGACGATCGCGACCGTGCGCTCGCTGCTGGCATCCAAGGGATCGAAGAACCTGCCATCGACCAGCTCGATCCCCATCGCCTCGAAGTAGCCGGGCACGACGAGCCGCACCTCCGCGTTCGGCCGCGCGGTCGGCGCGAGGCTCTCCAGCCCCGGCACCTGGAACTCCAACTCGAAATCGAGACCGATGTCACTCATCGGAAGGTCGGACACCGCACCCGCGACCCGGGTTCCGGGCAGCGCCCTGACGCTCTCCAGGAGTCTCTCGAAGAAGGGCAGGAACTGAGTGCGCTCATAACGGGTATTGGGCAACTGAACGGCGACCGATAGCACGCTCTCCTGACGGAAACCGGGATCGGTCGCGTTCAGCCGGAAGAAGCTGCGCACCATGAGTCCGCCGCCGATCAGGAGCACGATCGCGAGCGCCACCTCGATCACGACCATCGACTCCCGCAGTCGTCGCCCGCCGCCCAGGGCGCTTCCGAAGGCACCGCCGGGTTTGAGCAGGTCGAGAAGATCCGGGGCCATGCTGCGCAGCGCGGGCACGGAGCCGAACAGCACCGTAGCGCCGACCGAGAGGAGAGCCGCGACCAGCAGCACCCGGGCGTCCAGCGTGACGTCGGCCCCACGCTGGAGATCGGGAGGCAGAAGACCGCTCAGTAGCTTCACTCCGAGGAAGGCCAGCAGCAGTCCGCCCGCCGCGCCGAGCAGGCCGAGAATCAGGCTCTCCACCAACGACCGGCGAGCGAGCTCCGACCGTCGGGCGCCCAGCGCAGCTCGCACCGCGAACTCACGGCCGGCCGCGGTCGAGCGAGCGACCAGGATGTTCGCGATGTTGGCGCAGGCGATCAACAGCACGAGAAAGACCGCGCCCGCCAGCACCCACAGCGTCGCCGAGAGGTCCCCCACCATTTCCCGACGCAGAGGCTCGGCGGTGAGCTTCCAACCCGCGTTGCTGTCGGGGAACTCCTGGGCCAATCGATCCGCGATCGCCGTCAGCTCGGCTCGCGCAGCCTCGAGGGTCACTCCGTCCCGCAGCCGCGCGACCGAGTCGAACATGCGGTGGTTGCGGTCGAGCAGGATCCCATCGGAGAGACCCATCGGAAAGTACACCTCGACGTCGTCACTGCCCGGCGGAAACCGAAAGCCTTCTCGCGCGACACCGACGACCTCGGCAGGCGCGCCGTCGAGCTCGATCGACGAGCCGACGATCTCCGGGTCCGCTCCGAAGCGCCGGGTCCACGACGCATGGGTGAGCACGACCTTGCGGCCGCCCCCCGGCACCTCGTCCTCGTCGGTGAAGAACTGCCCCAGAGCGGGGGTCGCCCCGAGCACCTGAAAGAGCCGGGAAGTCACCGCCAGACTGCCCACCCGCGCGGCGGGCTCGAGGCCGGTCAGGGTGGATCCAATGGATCGATAGAGCAGCACCTGGCCATCGAACGCCTGCGCCATGTCCCGGGTATCGCGGTAGTCGGCGGGTGAGAGGCGGAAGGTCGCCTCCGGATTCGCCTCTTGGGTACCCCACAGCACGACCAGCGCGTCCTCGTTCTCGTAGCCGATCGGCCGCAGCAGAACCCCGTTGACCACACTGAAGATCGCGGTGTTGGCACCGATGGCGACGGCAAGGGTCGCGATCACCACCAGGGTCGGTCCCGGAGTCGAGAGCAGGGATCTCAGGGCGGCCTTGAAGTCAGTCATTCGGTGCTCCTCCCTACTCGCGTCGCCGGAACCGCTGGACTGGTCCGTACCCGGACTCCTACACCGTCTCCAGAAGTACAATGCCCTCCACGGGCGGAGGTTCCCGCCAGCTCGATGACGAGTCTCGCCGGAGTGGCGGAATTGGCATACGCAGGAGACTTAAAATCTCCCGTGCGCAAGTGACTTACGGGTTCGAACCCCGTCTCCGGCACCAGCAGAATCAAGGGTTGGAAGCCCTTTCGCAGATAGCCGATAGAGGCTCCAGAAGCGGTTGATGGTTCGCTTGATTGTCGTCCAGGTCCAGGACGCGACGCCGGATGTCTTACGGCACCGTGTCCGACCAGGCTGTGGTGTCGCCGGACTCGAAGTCGTCGGCAAAAAGCGAGGAGCACACGGGAGCGCCGGAAACAGCTTCTATCTGGCCCGTAGCCTCGCGCTCACAGACCGGGCAGAAGCTCGATGAGTCCACCGAACGCATGATACAACCGCTGAGAGTCGGCCTGAACCAGTTGGCATTCCCACAGTTCTCGAAACAACCGGCCTCGCCGGCGGCAATCAAGTCGCCCCACTTGTCGACGCAGGTTGAGCCCGGATCCAGGCTCGCGCAGTTCGGCGGGGGTGGTATTCCAACACTGAATGGCGGCCTGTCGTACTCGTCCCCGAGTTTCGCGAAGCTGTGAGAGAACTCGTGAGCGAAAACGGCCTCTGCGCCCGAACCGATCCAGACTTCGCCCTCTTGACGGTCAGCATAGGCAATAAAGGAGCTACCGTTGAACAGGACGACCACTTGGTCATTGGCTCCCCGATCAATGTCCCTGCAGTGGCTCGCAAGCCAGTCCGTGTGATTCTCCGCGCAGGTTCCGGATGGCTGACAAAAGTCGGACGGGTCGAGCCTGTCGACGCGGTAGAACCCAAAAGACGAGGCAAACCCCCCATAGAGAGGGTTGTTGAGGAACGTGGCGATGAAGCTGTCGACATCCTCGGCGAACAACGATCCATCGCCAACACTCGGATATGTCGAAGTCGGAACAAACACGATACCGACGGAGCAGGCTGGGTCGGGAACGGGCGATAGCTCAGTACAAAGCGAGTAATCGGGCTCAGGAAGGCTTTCGAGATCCTGAAGCCAGAGATTGTCAAACCGGGATGAGTTATCGGCAACGGCTACAGAGAAGTACGCGGACACCGCGTTCTCAGGCATCTGGAACTCTGACTCGAAGTGACTCCAGGTTCCGGTATCCGTGGTGTTTTGATTACTCAATGGCCGCCCCAACCAAGTACCCGAGCAATTCGCTCCGTCATAGGCGTCCACGAAGACATCTGCTTGACCGACTTGGCCACCTTCGAAGAGGAACTGATCGGCCGCAGCCGAATAGTCCGACCCGCCGACGACGGGATTGCACTGACGCAAGAAAGTCAAGCCCGGGGCGGGCACACCTACGACCAGTGCGCTCCCTGAGCCGGGAGCAGAGTTGGCGTCTTCCATGTTCCAGGTGGCGGTTCCCGGACCAAGAACGCTCCAGCCGTCGAGGTTGGTGTCGAAGTCCCCGTTGCTCAGAAGATCGCCAAAACTCGGACCAGCGACGAGAAGAGCCAGAACCACGACGAACCAGAGGCTTCCGTGGCGGTCAAGGAGCCGTTCGGCCAATGAGTGCTCGACCCACCATTGGCTCGCGTGCATGAGGGACCCCTCGGTCATGGGAACTCGTCGGTACCTGCCGAGTGTACACTTCCTCTCCCGCCCCTCTGCTTCGAGCGAAGAGTGGACCTGAGGGCCGTGGTTGAAGGAGTAGGTCGAGACCCGATCGGCTGGGTCCAGGTGCTCGACGAATACCTCCGCCGCTTCACGTGTGCTGCCGAGCTTCGTAAGACATGCTCTCGCTGGTATCGCGGAGAATGGCCACCGGAGAGGGGCGTGGGCTCCTCCGAGAAGTCCTCGATGGCGACCTTGCGGCCATTGTCGAACAACCGGAACTCCGGAGCAGAGCGAGTCCGGTGACGGAGCGACCTCGGGCGTCTCGCACCACTGGATAGAGCTCGACCCGTCGCACGTCCAACGACGTCATCGGAGGACAATTCACCAGCCCGGCTCCCAGAACGAAAAACGGGACACCGGCCGAAGCACAGTGTCCCGAGTTCGATCTCCCGGGGGAGATCACGCTACGTGAAGCGCCGACGAATCAGAACTTCCAGCCCACGTTGACGCCGAAGCCACCGACGTCAGCGATGAAACGGCCCTGATCGGCATCCGGGAACTCGCCCTCGATCTTGGCGTCGCCGTTGCGGTAGATGGCCTCGAAGAACAGGCCCATGTTGCGCATCTGATAGCCGGCCTTTGCGAAGTAGCCGTAGTCGTCCTCGAAGTCGGCAGTCGGGTACTCTGGGGTGTTCTTGACGTCAGTGCGGTAGTAGACGAAACCGGCGCCGACGTAGAAGCCGACGTTCTCCGGATCGAGGTACCAGGTGACACCGAGGTCGAACGGATAGACCTCGACCTGGCCCGTCACATCGGCCGTCAGACCGTTGCCGAAGACCCGAGCACCGAAGGTGTCGTACCAGGTGGCCGTCAGGTCGACCTGCATGTGATCGAAGAAGTCACCGAAGGCCACTCGAGCACCGGCACCGAGCTCTTCGCTGGCACCGGAAGCCGACAGTTTGTAGTAGGAGCCGAAGATACTGAAGTCGACGCCCTGAGCCTGAGCCTGGGTCGGAACGGCGAGGGCGATGATGGTCACGAAGGCCAACGCCAGATAGGTCAAGTTACGCATTTGATTGTCTCCAATAAGACAGGTTGTGTATGAAACTCGATCGCGCGCTTCTGTTGGCTCACGAGGTGTGAGAGCCAGAGGAGTGTTCGTGAGCGCGCCGCAATCAGATTCTAGGGCAGTGCCGCCGAGAAAATCTGTCGCCCGGGCGACAAGTCCTGATTTTTCTTCGGTTTGGCGTCAGTCGTCCCTCTTTCGTCCCAGAGCTCGGATGGTCTGAGCCGCAGGGACGGCCACCGGCAGCGTCGTCGACCTCTTGACAGGGTACAGGGGCCCTCCGTATCCTTCGCGCTCGCATACTCCGGGCGGGAATAGCTCAGTGGTAGAGCACAACCTTGCCAAGGTTGGGGTCGCGGGTTCGAATCCCGTTTCCCGCTCCAGTACGCCACCCGGATTCCGATCGACGGGCTCCGCGAGGCCGGTCGCTTCCCAGAGCGACCGACAGGCGGGTTTGAACCGCCGGCGGCCTGCGGTACGATGTCCCTGACGAGTCACTCGTCGTGCTCCAAGATGGAGAACCGGCTCACCGCGGCGACGTAGCCAAGTGGTAAGGCGAGGGTCTGCAAAACCCTTATTCGTGGGTTCGATTCCCACCGTCGCCTCCATCGAGTCGACCCTCTTCCGCGCCTCGTCGGGGAAGGGATCGGCGCTCTCTAGAGGTCCGACTCCTCGGCCTCGAACGCATCGCGCAGGAGCCTGATCTGCCATCGCGGCGGTGTCGATCTGGACCCTCGGCTCTCGCGGACATCGAGCGCCACGACGTCGAACCGGGAGTAGCCCTCCCAGCCCGATCGGGCCAGCCACAGACTGGCTGCCCGGACGATCCGCCGCCGTTGCTCGGGGTCGACGCTCTCGACCGCGCTGGCGAGTTGGCCTTCGGCTCGCGCTTTTACCTCGACGAAGCAGACTACACCGGACTCGAGCGCGATCAGATCGATCTCACCGACCCGGGTCCGCACGTTCCGTTCGATGACCTCGAAGCCCTGACACTCCAGAAAGCGGGCCGCTTCCTCCTCGGCCAGCCTTCCACGCTCGGGCCCGCTCCGGGCTCGACGAAAGGCGTTTCGGAATCGGGCCCCCACTCTTCGTGCTGCCATGAAGTCCCCTCTCCAGTCTCTCCCTCTACCTGAGGAGGACGCAGAGACGGGCGACGACCTGTCACCTCCAGGGTGACGGCGCCAGGGTCCCGAAAGGGAGGCGACCGTGACCGGGGAGCTCAGAGCTGAATACGCAACCGACCGCCGATGAACGACACCTCCGCCAGGTTCGCTCCCCTGGAATCGACGGCGCTCTCGCGATCAAAGACCAGGCTGCCATTGCCCGTTGCGGTGGCGGTGAACGTGAGGGTCAAGAGCACACCCGTGCCTCCGACCCCTCCGACCTGCCCGAGACGAGACAGACCGACGATCAGCGTGCCGCCGTCGTCCGCAACCTGGAGCGTCGTCTCGATCTCACCCTCCGGGCCGGACAGATGCAGTCGCTCTTCGGCACCGGTGAACGACAGGATGGAAGCGGGGTACATCAGGTCGAACGCCACTCCGTAGAGACCATCGATGTCCGTGGCAACGAGGTCGAGCGTCAGCTGGGAGGAGGACGTCGACGAAGTCTGGACCAGTGACACCGTGTTCGCCACGCTTGCACTGTCCGACGTGTAGGTGATCTCGCGCTGCGTGGGCGGAGGAGTCGGGTTGGTGGGCCCTCCCCCACCCCCTCCGCAGGCGACCAGGAGAAAGAGGCCGAGTGCCGGCGCGGCGACGAGCCGCACCCAGGAACGAGCCGCCCTTCGGCTTGTCGAGGCTGGGAAGGCCGAGAGATTCAAGTCGTGAGCTCCATCTGTAGGCGTTTGAGTCTGCGCTTGGCCCGTTCCTTCCTGAGACCCCTCAGGTGGTCGATGAAGAGGATTCCGTTCAGGTGATCGATCTCATGTTGAATCGCCCGCGCGAGCAAGCCGTCTGCCTCCAATTCGAACTTCTCTCCCGAAGCGTCCTGGGCTCGCAGGGCGATCCTCTGCGGCCGCGTCACCTTGTCCGTGAGGTCCGGAATCGAGAGACAGCCTTCACTGTCGCACTCGCTTCCGTCGGCCGCGTAGATCTCTGGATTGACCAGAGTCAGGAGCTCGCCCTCCTCTTCTCCCACGGAGAGGTCGACCACCGCCACGCGGAGCTCCACGCCCACCTGCGAAGCCGCCAACCCGATTCCGGGAGCCTGGTACATGGTCTCGACCATGTCGTCGATCAGGCGCACGAGACCCTCGTCGAAGTCGGTGACTTCGGCACAGCGGACCCGCAGCACGGGATCCGGATAGATACGGATCGGAAGAATCGGCATGGCGTGGACGGGGGCGGCCCCGTGAGCGGCAGAGCGACTCAGCCCACGAAGTCGCGGATCGCTTTGTCGTTACCCTGCGAGCGTAACAGGTCGAGCAACGCTGGGGGATCCGGATTTCCCACCACGCAGCGCTCCAGCCCAGCGAAGGTCAAGACCATGGCGGAGGTCGACGACACGGTTCGGTAGGTCGCCGCCCACGGCCGCCGCTCGAGCAGCGCCGAGTCACCGATGATCTTGCCTCGAGCGAACGATCGCAGGACGATGTCGTCATCGGAGTAGGCCGCGATCTCTCCACCGAGCAGCAGGAGCAACTCCGGCTTCTGCTCACCCCGCTCGGCAACGACCTTCTCTGGAAGGATCTCGCGGTGCTCCATCGAAGACAGGAGCCGGGCCAGCTGATCCTCGTCGAAGCGGCGTATGATCTCGAGGCCGCGAAGCTGTTGCCATAACTGTTCACACTTGAGTTGGAGATTGGCCTCTTCGTCCCGCCGTGCGCCGCCCTCGAAAGCCCGGTGAAGCGCCTGCAGGGCGACCTCGCGCGTGCCGTCGAGCGAGCGTGCCTCCTTCAGCCGATAGGCCATGCGAATGAGGGCCGGGTCCTCGGGAGCCATGCGCAGGGCACGATTGACGATCGCGAGCGCTTTGTCCTGAAAGCCATCGCCGGCGAAGGCCTCAGCGACATTGAGGTACTCGGTGAGCGCCGCGCTCCCGCGACCGACCTTGCCCAGGACTTCGGCCAGCTTGAGCCGGGCGTGATGGTCGTGGGGGCGCTGCTTCAGCCGCTTCTCGAGCTTGAGCAGAGCCTCGTCGTAGCGTTCGAGAACGATCAGGTCATCCACCGTGAGCTCTGCGTCCTCGCGATCGACGGGACGGGGCTTCTTCTTCTTGAACGGATTCTTCATCGGCGGGCACATCTCCAACGGCTCAGACTAGCAATGGCAGGCTAAAGACGTCAAGGAATTGATGTTTTCATAGCTTTTTCTCCGAACGAAGACCGCCCGTCGACGGGCTCGTACCCTCGAGAGGACACCGAACTCCGTCCGTCCCGGTCCAGAGTGGGGCCGAGGGGACCGCAACTCAAGAGTTTCGGGCTCCGCCGATCCTTGGCCCGCAAATTGCTTTCCAAGAGAGCGAACCCGGACCCGCCCGAGGCCGAATCCGAGGGCCGAACGAATCCAGGCGGTCCTCTTCCGCGTTTCGCGATACCGTCTGGGAAAGGGCACACTTCGAGGGTCCGGTGTTTTCCCACGACCTGCCGGAGGTCTCACATGATGCGCAGCCTCAACTACTTCCCGATCCTCACCGTTTGCTTCGCCGTGGGCTCGCTCTTTGCGCAAAGCCCCAGCGGGGCGGCGCGCGACGACTCCGATCCCTACTACAGCTACGCGCTCACGGTGCAGGGGTCCGCCACCCTCTTCTCCTCCGGATCCGAAGCCCGCTCCGATTTGACCGCGAACCTCCCGCTGCTGGTGGGAGATCGCGTCTGGGTGTCACCGAGTGGACGAGCCGACCTTCTGCTCTCCGACACCAATCGCGTGAGTGTGGATCGCGACACCGAAGTACGGTTTCAGGCCCTGGCTTTCTCCCCCGACGGGACCGACGAGGCGACCGGCCTCGCGCTCGAGACGGGCCGCATCGCGGTCGAGGTGGTGTGGTTGGCCGAAGGTCAACCCATGTGGATCGATACCCGAAACACCCGGGTCTATCTGCACCGACCCGGCACCTACGTGATCACCTCCGACGGAGACCGCACCGAAGTGATCGTGCGTACGGGCTTCGTCGAGGTGGTCGACCAGCGGGGATCCTCCGTGCTGAGGAACGGCGAACGGCTTCGAGTCGAAGGCTTCGAGGAGCCGATCAGTGTCGCCGAGACGGCCCCCCCGCCGGATGCGTTCGAAGGCTGGGCGAGAGAGCAGGGAGCCGTTCTGGCGTCCGGCGACGCCGCCGATCTCGAGGAACCGCTGCGTGTGGCTGGCAATCTGGATCGCTACGGCAGCTGGGTGCAGGTCGACGGCCAACGAGCCTGGCGTCCGACCTCGGTGGCCTCGGCTTGGCAGCCCTACTACCACGGGTACTGGCGCCCGACGCCGAGCGGCCTCTACTGGGTGTCTTCCGACCCCTGGTCGAGCGTCACCTGGCACTACGGCACCTGGAATCGCCACGCCAGCTACGGATGGCTGTGGTACCCGGCGCCGGTGTTCGCACCCGCTCACGTGTACTGGTACTGGGGCTCGACCTACTCCGGATGGATTCCCACCGGCTACTACCAGCACTACTACCGCGGGCCGTCGTGGGGATGGGGGGGTGGATTCGGCTTCAGCTACGGGTTCAACTGGGGCGTCTACGGCTGGGCCGGAGGTAGCTGGGGAAGCTACAACAACTGGGTCTTCTGCCCAGTTCGATACGTCGGCTACCCGCATCAATATCGCTACCACGACTACGGCTACCGAATGAGGGGCCGCGTCGCGAAGAGCCCACGGGGGATCATCACGACAGACACCCGAGGCCTCGACTCGAATCGACTGCGTCGCCCTCAACAAATCCAGGAAACGCTCACGGAGAACTACCGGCGAGACCACGGTGCGGCCTCTCGAGAGATGCCCGATGTCACGCCGTTCGTCGAGCGCGCCGATCGTCTGCCTCCCGAGGTCAGTCGCCAGATGATTGCTTCTCAGCCCGTCGAACGCCCGAGTGCTGCGGCCCGGAATGCCCCACGGACTGCTCTCTCGCCGCCTCGGTCTCTCGAGCGTACGGTCGGTCAGCCAGCAGCGAGAAGCCCGGCGACGTCGGACGCGGCGGCGCGGACCCTGTCCCCGACCGCTCGGCCCTCGCGCAGTTTCGTGGCGAACGGTGAGGGCAGGAGTCGGGCGCGTGCGGTCGAGTCGCCACGAGTCCGGGAAACTCCCCTCGAGCCCCAGGGCGCTCTCCAGAGCCTTCCCGGCCGCACGCCGACCCGCAGCGCCGGCAGCCGAGACCCTGGCAGCACCCTGCGCACACCCGCACAGCGATCTCCGACCCGGGTTCCCGTGTCTCCTTCGGAAGAACTTCGGCCGTCGGCCCAGCGCCCCTCGACCCGACCTGGGTCGATCCAGCGCCCGTCGAGCCCGCGGCCTCCTTCCACGCGGAGCACCCCGCCCTCGGCGTCACGGCCGCCGTCTCGGGTCTCCCCGCCTCCCTCTCGTTCTTCCTCGTCGACACGGCCCAGCACGCCACCTTCTGCGACGGCCCCGGAGAGGAGGCCCTCGTCGCCCTCGAGCTCCCCGTCGACCCTTCGTCCGCCGACCGGAGGGGCTCGGGTGGCCCGCCCGCCGAGCCGATCGGGGGCCGCGCCGGGATCCTCCTCGCGGGTCGGGATCCCCACTCAGCGCACGCCCTCGCGGGCCGCGACCCCCTCCGCGAGATCCAGTAGCACTCGGCCCCCTACGTCGCGCGCCGCGCGCTCCCCTGAAGCCGACCGTTCCTCTCGTCCCTCGAGCCGCTCTGGCTCGACTCGAGCGCCCGCCTCCCGCTCCACCGGACGGTCCCGAGCTCGAACGGGGCCTCCGCCGTCATGAAGAGCGGATCGGACCCGCGTCGCTCGCTGAGCGAGGCGGCAAGCCCCCATCATTCAACGGCCTGGCCGGCGAGCTCGTCGCCCTGACGCGTGCCAGTGCGCTCGCGGCCATCGCGCGGCCGGGCTACAATCCCGGCGTCGTGCGATGGCAACTCTTCTTCTCCGGCTTCCTTCGCGCCCTCTTCGTGCTCTACTGCATCGAAGCCGGGGCGTTTCTGGTGCTCGTTCCCTGGCGCGAGGTCTGGCAGGTGTTTGCGGGCACCATGCCATGGCGCTGGCTCCAGCAGGCAATGGTCACACCGCTCCTGCGAGGCGCGGTGAGCGGTTTTGGGCTGGTGCATCTGGTGTGGGGCATTCACGACCTCGAAGACCTCCTCACGTCTCGTCGCCGCGCTCGTCGGCAAGAACAGGAAGTGAGCCCCTGAGGACCGCGGGTTCCTCGCTGGGTTAACATTCGTGACTCGATGAGCAGTAACCAGTCTTCCCTCGAGGCGCGGCGCTTCAAAGCGGGCATGCTGACCCTGGCGCTGTGGGTGCTAGCCGCTGACCAGTGGAGCAAATGGGCCGTCGAGCGTTGGCTCGACCCCACTGCCCGGGTCGAGGTGGTCCCTGGGGCGTTCAATCTGATCCACGTCGCCAACACGGGGATCGCCTTCGGGCTCTTCCCCGCGCGAGGGCAGTTGCTCGGGACTCTCATCCTCACCGCTCTGAGCCTGCTCGCCCTGACCGTCGTCGCCTCGTACTACCGCCGCACTCCCGCGACCGAGCGAAGCCTGCTCGCGTCCCTTTCACTCATCCTCGGAGGAGCCCTGGGGAATCTGGTCGATCGTGTCATGAAGGGCTCGGTGACCGACTTCCTGGACGTCTACCTCGGTAGCTACCACTGGCCGACCTTCAACGTCGCCGACAGTGCAATCACGGTGGGCATCACCCTGCTGGCAGTGGAGACGCTGAGGCCCCGCCGGTCTGCGACCTCGACCGGCGATCTGGCGTCGACGACCGAGTGACCGAGACGGTCCGGGTTCCGGAGAGCGCTCGCGGAGATCGTGTCGATCGCTTCCTGGCGGCTCACCTCGACCTGCCTCGGAACCAGATCCAGCACTGGCTGCGCGACGGCCGGGTCAGATCCGAGGGACGGGCACTCAAGCCCTCGAGCGTGCTCGAGGGACGCGAGGCTCTCGAAATCGACTCTCCGCCCTCGCGCGAGCCGGGGCGAGTGGTTCCCGAAGAGGGGCCGCTGCGTGTGTTGTACGAGGACGAACACCTGATCGTTGTCGACAAGGCGGCCGGCCTCACCGTTCACCCGGGCTCCGGACAGCCTTCAGGGACGCTCGCCAACCACCTTCTCTATCGCTATCCCGAGCTACTCGAGGCCGGCAGCCCGGATCGACCCGGAATCGTGCATCGGCTCGACCAGGGAACCAGCGGCGTACTCGTAGTCGCCCGATCTCCTCTCGCGTACCGCGCCCTCTCACTGGCCTTCGCCGATCGCGAGATCGACAAGCGGTATCTGGCGATCGCCTACGGCGAGCCGCGCCCCGGTCAGGGAGAGATCGACCTCGCCATCGGCCGTCATCGACACGACCGCACGCGAATGAGCGTTCGACCGGACGGTCGCCCGGCCCTCACTCGATATCGAGTCGTGGCCAGCGCGGCCGGTATCTCCCTCCTCGAGCTCGAGCTCCATACCGGTCGCACCCACCAGATCCGAGTGCACCTCAAGAGCCTGCGCCACCCGCTGGTGGGAGATCCGACCTACGGCGAGGATCGCTGGCGAGCTTTCCCCGCCCCGTTGAGACGTCCTCTTCGCGAGTTCGCTCGACCTGCACTCCATGCCTGGCGACTCGAGCTCGCCCACCCGGTGACCCAGCAGCTCCTCCGCTTCGAAGCCCCCCTGCCGGAGGACCTGATCGCCCTGTGGCAACGGATCGCCTCTCAGCCACTCCCGACGCTGTAGGCCGGTTGGCGGTCGAGCCGCGCTACAACAGCTCGCTCAACGGACGATACGGCTTGCCTTGAGACTCGGCGACGGGTTGGCACGTGATCTGCCCCCGATAGGTGTTGAACCCGGCTGCCAGGCCCGCATCCGCGGCAGCCGCTGCCTCCGGGCCCTTGTTGGCCAGGGCGAGTGCATAGGGCAGTGTGACGTTGGTCAGCCCGAAAGTGGAGGTTCGCGGAACCGCTCCCGGCATGTTGGCCACGCAGTAGTGAACCACCCCGTCTACCTCGAAGACCGGATCCGAATGGGTGGTGGCACGAGTGGTCTCGAGACATCCCCCTTGATCGACGGCGACATCGACGATCACCGAGCCCTTCTTCATCACCCCCAGCATGTCTCGAGTGATCAGTTTCGGTGCCGAGTATCCGGCAATCAACACCGCGCCGATGACGAGATCGGCCCGGCGCAGGGCGTTGACGAGGTTGAATGGGTTGCTGGCCAGGGTCGTCACACGGCCATCAAAAATGTCGTCGATGTATCGCAGCCGGTCCATGTTGGTGTCGAGGACGGTCACGCTCGCTCCGATTCCGATGGCGATCTTCGCGGAGTTGAGCCCGACCACACCGCCTCCGACGATGACCACGTCGCCAGGGGGGACGCCGGGAATGCCACCCAGTAGTGTCCCTCGGCCGCCGTATGCTCGTTGGAGATAGTACGAACCGACGGTCACGGCCATTCGGCCGGCCACCTCGGACATCGGAGTGAGGAGCGGCAGATGACCCGCCTTGTTGACGATGGTCTCGTACGCCACCCCCGTCACCTTCTTCTCGAGGAGAGCGTCGGTCAGTTCCGGCAGTGGGGCCAGGTGCAGGTAGGTGAACAAGAGCTGGCCTTCCCTCATCATCGAGGGCTCGGGATCGACCGGCTCTTTCACCTTGACGATCATCTCCGCACCTGTCCAGACGTCCTCCGCCCGCTCGATCAGAGTGGCACCGGCCTTTGAATACTCTGCGTCCTCGAAGCCCGATCCGTCTCCGGCGCCGGCCTGCACCATCACTTCGTGCCCGGCCTCGACGAGGGCATGCACTCCGGCCGGCGTCAAGCCGACGCGGTATTCGTGGTTCTTGATCTCACTGGGAATTCCGATTCTCATCGATCACGCTCCTGCAACTCGTCTGGGAATGGCAAACGGGCCAGACGTCGGTGGGACAAGTGGTGGACTCCCGACACCGCCTGTGGGTGCCACAGCGAAGCCTCTCTGCTCTTGGTGTCGTGGGCTATCCGGATTTGCGCCTAGCGGCGTCACTGGGCACCGAGGGGATCCTCGCTTCGAGAACGGCCTTTGCCGAGTACTCCCCGTGGAGTGCCGCTACCTGGGTCCAGGCCGCTGCTGTTGGCTGGGAGTGGAGTGGGCCCCCGGCTCCGGTGCGCCACCGTCTCGGGTTCCGCCGCCAGCGGTTTCAGCCCGTTGGGGGCGGCTCTGAGCGTCGTTGCTCTCGGGCGCGCCCACTGTCCTGCTCTGCTGCGGTGCTTTCTTGCCGGTCATCTCGATATTGCCTCGGAAGAAGGCACCTTCGGCGATGATGACTCGAGGAGCCGAGACGTCACCCTCGAGCTTCCCCGTCGCCGTGAGCTCGACCACCTCTCGTCCCCGGACGTTCCCCACCAGCTGGCCGGCGATCCGCGCTGACCTCACCGACATGTCGCCGCGCACCTTGCCGTTCGTGCCGATCTGGACGTGCCCGTCCAGGGCGACCTCACCTTCTACCTCGCCCTCGATCACGACCTCCGCAGGGCCGCTCACCTTACCGATGAAGCGACTTCCCTTCGCGATCAGGGTCACGTTGGCCGCGGAGGCGGCTCGTTCTCTGCGGGCCGAAACCGGTCCCTCGGGCTGCCTCGTGCGCTCGCCAGGCGATTGCGCCTCGGGACGTGGGGTGGTTGGAGGCGTGTCGCGCCTGAAAATGGCCATCGGAATCGCGAAAGATGGAGCGGGCAACGGGACTCGAACCCGCGACATCAAGCTTGGGAAGCTTGCACTCTACCAGCTGAGTTATGCCCGCAGTTCCTGTCGAGCAAGCTAACCCAGCATCTGCCGGGGCGTCAAGAGGAAACGTACTCCGGGCGGCGGACCGGCGGGGTTGTCGGAGGGCCGGCGGAGTTGTCGGGGGGTGGGAGGCACCGGTATACTGAGATCGATGCAAGTACGAGAAGACGACCCGCTCTACTTTTTTCCCGATGAAACGGTCACCGCGGCCGAGCTGAAGGAGCTGCTCGCCTCCGACGACCAGGAGAGGCGCGCGTGGGCGATCTCTCACCTCCTTCGGTACGCTCAGTGGGAAGACATCTGGGAGTACATTTCCAGAGAAGAGGCCAGGGAGGCTTTCGAAGAGCTCGAGCTCGGCACCGTCCGAGATGCCTGGGCTCGAATGCTCAAGGTCGACGAAGCCCCGGTCGGCTGAAGACGCGTGGGCTGATAGACGACTGGGAGTCGTCCCCGGGGCGGGGCCGTTTGCGGCCGCCGCCACCGCGGCACAGCACGTCTTCGTGCCGTCGGCGCGAGCCCAATCGGGTGGGCGCGATTCGCTGCCGCCCCCAGAGTCCTAGCGGTCTCCCATCACCAGATCACCCAGGCCACCCAGCACGGAGCCTTCTCCCTTGCGCTGGCCACCCGTCTGTGGAGCTGCAGCGTAGACGCGACTGGCCAGTCGGCTGAACGGGAGAGACTGGATCCAGACATGACCCGGCCCTGTCATCGTGGCATAGAACAGGCCTTCGCCTCCGAAGAGGGCTGTCTTGACGCCCTTCACGAACTCGATGTCGTACGTCACCTGAGATTCGAAGGCCACCAGGCAGCCGGTGTCGAGGCGCAGCTTCTCGCCGGGACCGAGCTCCTTTTGAACCACACAGCCGCCAGCATGCACGAAGGCGTAGCCATCCCCCTCGAGCTTCTGGAGGATGAAGCCCTCCCCTCCGAAGAAGCCCGCCCCGAGACGCTTCTGGAAGGCAATTCCGACGGAGATTCCCCGCGCGGCACACAGAAAGGCGTCCTTCTGACAGAGGAGGGTGCGATTGTGGTTCCGCAGGTCGATCGGAATGATGCTCCCTGGGTACGGCGACGCGAAGGCCGCCTTCTGGCGGACCCCTCCTCGATTTCCGAAAATGGTCATGAACAACGACTCCCCGGTCAGCACTCGCTTTCCCGCCGACAGGACCTTGCCGAGCAGGCCACCCTCCTCCGCCTGGGCCGAGCCGTCCCCGAAGATGGTCTCCATCTCCACGCCGGGATCCATGTACATGAACGCGCCGGCCTCGGCGATGCAGGCCTCCCCGGGATCGAGCGTGATCTCGACGAACTGCATTTCCTCGCCGAAGATCTCGTACTCGATCTCGTGGGCCACGGTGGGCGCACTGGCACCCACGGGCGGCGGTGGCACATCACTCGCAGAGTCCCCGTCGAACGCGCTGGCAAAGTCCGAGCGGGAGGTGATCGTTTCCCAATTGGCCATGCCCTCCGTGAAGATGTGTGCGTCCTTCGGAAAGACGCCGCTGCGGATTCCCGAGACCACCTCCGCTTCCGACATGGGCCCCTGCTGTTTTCCCTGAATGGCTACGTACCAGACCTTGCTGTCACTCATCTCGTCTCCTGCTTTGTTCGGTTGGGTCGTTGGCGAGGGGCTGCGATCACTTCTCTCGTTCGTCGTTCTCCATCTTCACGAACTGCACTTCGAAGAGCGAGGGCCAGTCCTTGCCGGTGATGAGAAAGGTACCTGTGTCGGGCCGAAATGCGATTCCGTTCAGAACATTGGCTCGCGAGCGCTCCCGGGCGTCGAGCAGACCCGAAGCGTCGACCTCGGCGACGACCCGTCCATTCTGCGGATCGATGGCCACGATCTCGTCCGTCTCGTAGACGTTGGCCCAGATCTTCCCATCGACCCACTCCAGCTCGTTCAGGTTGTCGAGCGGATTCGAGCCTCGTCGCACGCGAATCCGCTCCATCACCTCGAAGCTCGAAGGGTCTCTGCGGGTGAGGACGTGGGTTCCGTCGCTCATGAACAGAGAGCTGCCGTCGTATGCCAGTCCCCACCCCTCTCCTTCGTAAGACCAGCGTTCGACCGGCTCGAAGGTGTCGAGGGCCCGGACATGAGCGATCCCTGCGTGCCAGGTGAGCTGAATGATCCGGCCGTCGACGATGGCGATCCCCTCTCCGAACTGATCGTCTGGCAGCCTCACGCTCCGCTCCACCACTCCGTCCTCATAGCGAACCCGGCGCAGCGTGGACTCTCCGTATTGGCCGGTGCTCTCGTACAGAGCACCGTCGTGCCAGACCAGACCCTGGGTATACGCACCGGCATCGTGTGGGTATTCGGCCAGGACCTCGACTCGCATCGACACCGGCGCCTCCACGGTCACAGAGGCTGGCTCTGCGGCCTCCCCCAGGCGCGCGGCACCGCCCTCTGGCGAACCGGCGTTCGCGGCTTCCCCGCTGCAGCCAGCGGCGACGACCAACAGGATCGCGGCACCGACACTGCTTGATGAGATCCGGTCGAACACCCTCGGTACTCCTCTAGCTCTCTCCGTCGACCGGGCCGGTACTCTCACTGGCCGGGCGATCGGAGTCGCGTGTCCGGACGAGCTCCGAAGCGTCTCGCAGCGGGAGCTCGAGCGTCGTGCCCCCCGGCAGAAAGAAGCGCGCACCGACCCTCACGGCCGGACTTCCGCCGGTGCCGCGAAAACCGATCGATCCACTCGCTACGCGGGCGCCGGGCTCCAGACCCGGATAGAACAACCGCAGGACATCGGCGTGTCTCAGCGCCCGCATGTCTCCTTCGGCACGACTCGAGTTCTCGAGCTCCATGCGTTTGAAGTCACCGACATCGACGCGTCCCAGACGGGCCCTTTCCAGACGGATCTCGACGTAGTTGTGATTCACCACAGCGAGCGCGGTGGGCACCGGACCCCGATTCTCGATGGTCACCCGCACCCGGTCGGAAGACAGCCGTTCGACGGTCAACGCGAGCTCGGGCTCGAGCGCTGCGCCGCCCAGGGCCAGCACCACCTGCTCCGGAGCCAGGGTGAGGCTCTCCCCGGCCCGTGGCCAACGCCGAAGAACCAGGCCTCGGTAGTGCGGAAGGTCGAGGCTGTCGAGCTCGTCTGCCAGCCTCGCGAGGTCGTAGGCCGTCGGCCGGAAGACACGCAGTCGATCGCGGGGCTCGAGGGTCATGGTGCCGATCTGGGGTCGGCTCGTGGCGACGGCCTCGAACTCCTGACGCAACCCGCCGGCAAAGTCGAACAGCGGCTCGACACTGAGTTCACTGGCGAGCAGAGAATCGATCGGTAGGCCTGCAAGCTCCTCGACCACCTGACCGGACTGGTCGAGCCGCTGGGCTCGCCCCTGCAAGCTCGCTTCGACCAGGAACGGCACCCGGATCTCGTCGAACTCCGCAGCTCCCTCGGCAGCGCCGTCGAGGCTCCACTCTTCGCGTCGGTCCGGATCACTCAACGGATGGCCGTAGAGGGGCACTACCGCCACGTCGACGCCGCCGAGCAGGGGCCGCACCGTCTTGCTCTCCCGGAGCCACTGCAGCTCGACCTTCGCGGAGAGACGACCCTGCCGACGCACTCGCTTGCGCAGCCGCGCGACAAAGTGGCCATAGTCTTCCAGACTCTCGAGGCTCTCCAGATCGAGGTCCAGATGAAAGCCCCTCACCTCGAGCCCTCGCGTCTCCATGTCCAGCACCAACTGCCGAAGGGAGTCGGCGCAGTGGTCGATGGCCTCGCCGATCGCCACGTCGCTTTCGGGCCAAAGGCCTCGAACCACCAGGGTCACCTCGGCTCGGGCTGGCAGGGTCGCTGAGGGTAGCCGTTCCATGAGCACCCCGGTACCGCTACCGCCGAGCCTTGCTGCCTCGACCCACAGTTCGTCGACGCCCGAGCCGCGCAGGTCGGCGAGCCGACTCGGCGTCACCTCGGGGCTCGGCTCGCTCGCGACCCATAGCGACGAGCTGGCGTCCCGCCGATCTCCCGGAGACTCTCCGTCTCCACAGGCGTTCATGCACAGAGCCAGCAGGAGAAGAGCGACCATTCGAGGAGCTCGCGCCGATCCCCGACGGGGCGACATTGGCGGCTGCTCTGGAAGGGATCGGCTCATGGCAGGGGAATTGTAACCGCCACCTCGAGTCCACCGCCGGCTCGGTTGGCTGCCGAGATCGTGCCACCGTGCTCCTCGGCAACCCGGCGTGCGATCGGAAGCCCCAGGCCGGTACCGCCGCTCGAGGCCGAAAAGTATGGGTCGAAGATCCGCTCCAGGTGATCGGAGGGTACGCCCGGCCCACGATCGAGCACCGACACCCGCGCATGGCCGTTCTCGGCCACGAGATCGACGTCCACGTGCTCTCCCTCCCGGCTGGCTCGCAGAGCATTCTCGACCAGGTTCCGGACCGCACGCCCCAGGAGCCGGACATCGAAATCGGCGTCCAGCCGGACGCACGCGGGCCGGAATCGAACTTCGACACCCCCCGCAGCGACGGTTCCTTCGTACGAGCCCACGATCTGGCGCAGGGCTTCCACCAGATCCCCGCGCTCGGGACTGGCGCGAAGAATGTCACTGTACGAAGAGAAATCGGCGGCCGTTTCCTGAAGCTCTTGCACCTGTTCGAGGATGTTGTTGGTGCAACGGTCGAAGACCTCGTCGAGGCGCTCCGGAGACGCGCTGTAGACGCGCTGCAGGTGCTCCGTCGAGAGTCGGATCGGGGTCAGCGGGTTCTTGATCTCGTGGGCGATCAAGCGGGCCATCTCGGCCCACGCCTCGAGGCGCTGCGCACGGAGGACCTCGCTCACGTCCTCCACGACGAGAAGGGCCGCGGGATCTCCCTCGCCTGGTACCGGTACCCACACGAGGTTCCATTCCCCTTCGACTCCGGAACCTCCGGTACGCATCTTGACCGTGGTGCGACGTGGTGTCGGCGAGCGCTCGTTCAGGAAGTCCGCTACCGGCTCGAGCCAATCCGTGCGAGTGAGCTGGTCCAGCGTGTCCCCGACAGAGACCTCGAGCAATTCCGTCGCGACACGGTTGCGCATCGAGACCCGGTATTCGCGGTCGAACGAGATCACCGCAGCGTTGATGTTGTTGACCACGCCTTCGAGAACTCGCTTCTCCAACAGCAGGTGGCGACGAGCGTCGGCAATTCGTCGCGCCATGTCGTCGATCGCCTCGGCGAGTGCGGAGAGCTCCGGGTCAGACGGCTCGAGTCCCAGTTCCGCGGCCCCGGCCGCGATGCGGTCGGTGGCCCGCACCATCTCGGTGAGGGGTCGCGTGAAGCTCCTCGCCAGGCGGGATCCGACGGCGATCAGGAGGAGAAAGAGTGCGGTCGTGACGACGGTCGCGCGACGACGCAGCTCGTGCAGCTCCGCCGTGGCTTCCTCCTGTTGGGCCAGCAGCGGAATCGAGAGAAACAGATTGCCTTCCTCCGGGTTTTCTCCGGGAACTCGAAGGGGGCCGTAGACCTCGAGATACCGAGTGCCGGGCCCAACCCTGACGAGGCGATCGGCAACCGACTCCCCGCGTAGCGAGAGTCGCGAGAAGACCTCTCCCGGAATTCTCCTGGGGATCAGCCCCGCCGTGAACAGGTCCGGACGACTCGACGCGTACACGTAGCCCCGCCAGTAGAGATTGACGTCGTAGCCCACCGAGCGAGAGAGCCACTGCAACAGCTCGTCGTCGATCTGATTGTCGATGGTGAAACCCGGCTGGAGGTTGGTCAGATGGCGCAACAGGAAGCTCTGGGCGGTGGTCAGTGCCGCTTCTCCTCCCGCTCGCTGTCCTCGACTCGATCGCTCTTCGATGCTTCTCATGAGCACGAGGTTGAGCAAGGCAAGAGGGATCAACAGCAACAGGGTGAACACGACGATCAGTCGCCGCGAGTACGAGCGAAGCTGCCGACGCAGAGACGAACGAAGGACGCTCCGCTGAAAGGCGAAGACCATCACGATCAAACCGCCGACGAGCAGGAGCAGAGTGGTCCCGGTGGCGCTGATCGCCACCCGGGTCAGGGACTGCAACCAGGAGGGAACGGGCAGAGTGAGTACGGCCAGCGCAGGCGACTCCCCGGCCCCCTCGGGCAGCGCCGCCGTCCAGACCCTCCTCTTGTCCAGGCGCTCTCCATCCAGGCCGACCGGCAGGCTCGCGGGATCCAGGCGCGGCGGAGTGACCTCGCTGCTCGCGAGCAACGAGCCGTCCGAGTGAAAAAGGGCAGCGGCGCCGCCCCCGGGAGGGGACGCCAGGCCGCTGTCGGATCGTCCCCGGAGAAACTCCGCTTCGAGATCGCGGCGACGAGGTGGGAGAGGCGGATCCCCGGGGCGCAGAAGGAGGCGATACCGGGCCAAGCCCCAGAGGGCTCCACCCGAGATCAGGGGAGCCCGTCCGACGAATCCTGCTCGTGAACTGGCGGCCAACCCCGAAGCCGACGTCGTGGTGCTCTCCAGGCCCGTGGAGTCTCCCAGTCCGAACGAGAAGCGGACGACTTGGTCACCCTGGGGCTCCACCGTGAGCGCAGAGCGCGCCGGACTCCGACTGAGCGGAGACGCCTGCCAGACGGCAAACGCGAGATCCTGACGCTCCTCGATGCGATCCGGATCTCCGAGGGCCAGCTCTGCCATGTCCAGCTCGGCAAAGAACTGCTCCATCTCGGCATAGAGCTCGGCCTCTCGCGCCGCCCTTGGCGAGGCCAGCTCGACCAGGATCTCGGTGCCGTAGGCGTGAGCCAGGCCGACTCGATAGGCGACTTCCCAGGTGCCTGCAGCGAGAATCGTGGACGCCAGGCCGAGAGCGAGCAGGCGAGCTGGCGTGTGTCGTGCTGTGCTCCAAGCAGCCAGCGCGGCCCCCCCCGACGACAGCAGGAGCAGGGACAAGACTACGTGGTCGGTCACGCACGCTCCCAGAGCGGCTGCCGCGAGTCCAATCCACGGTAGCAGCTCGAAGGTGTCGTGCTCCCCGCGCTGACGCCACGCCGCCAACCCCGCAAACATGAGGGCCCACACGGCCAGTCGCACGGTGGCCGATCGAACATCCCCGAACAGCGAGCTCCCCAGATCGAGAGGTCCGAGCCGCATCATCACGAGCCCCGCCGCACCGGCCACCGTCAGTACAGTGCCGGCTCCGGCGATCGCAGCTGAGCCCCGCCACTGTCCTGGCGGGGCGCGGGGGTAGTGCACCGCCAGGAGCGCGCTCAGAAACCCGAGCGCCATCAGCGTCGAAACTTCGGGACCGGAGCCGATCGCCCGGCCGAGCAGCACGAGCCCCACCATTCCGAGCAGTGCATTGTGCCAGGGGTGCCGGCGGCGCAGGCTCGGGCCGGCGCCGAGCAGGAGAAGGACGGAAAGCTCTCGAATCGTCACCAGAGAGAGCAGTCCGATGGCCAGGGCGATCGAGGCAAGTCGGGTCAGCCGGTCGACAGCGAGTCGGTCGACGACCTCCGCGTCGGGAGGACGGACCACCACCTCCAGCCCTTCGTCCAGCTCGAGCCGCATCAGTTGACGAGGCTCGACCGCCGTTGCGGGGCTGGTGGAGGAAGGGGGCTGTTCTCGAGGACGCTCGAGGGCCCAGCGATAGCCACTCCTGGGCCAACCGAAGGGAACATCGAAGGGCAAGGCCGCCGTCGAGTAGCTACGCCCGACCAGCAGTTGCCACGGGCGAGGAGCCTCTTCGAGCGGCAGCACGAACGCCAGGGTCGCCGCCGTGAAGCCCTGGCGGGCCAGCAGCGTGCCGGGCTCCCCTCTGGCGCTCTGGGAGCGAAGCTGATGGCTCAACCCCGGGCCGCTCCAGGCGTAGGCTTCCCCGTTCGGATCGAGCAGAAGGAAGCTCGATCGACGAGCGCTCCGGGACGCCAACGAATCGAGAGTCTCGAAAGCCACCAGACGTCGCTCTGCCGAGCGATGCAGCGGAGCGGCCACGATCGACCCTGCCGCGCCGGCCTCTGCCTGTAGATCGTCGATCAGGGTCGCCCAACGAGCGCTCAATTCGCTCTCGAGCGCCTCGGGGCCGCGCACGGACGGCCACCAGAGTACGACCGTTGCTACCGTCAGACAAGCGAAGGCGACCGCAGTGGCTGCCACGACTGGCGTGCCTTCTCGCACCGGAGGGCGTACCAACCAGAGCCAGACGGGAAGCAGGAGCAACAATCCCGCGAGACCCCAGAGCGGTCCCAGGAGTGGCGTCGCGGCCAATGCGGCCAGCAGGGGTAGATCGAATCGAACGAGGCGCGACATTCCGTGGCCGTGCCGATCAGCTGATGCCGTAGCGCTCCATCTTCATGGCGAGGCCGTTGCGAGAAAGCCCGAGGATCTTTGCCGCCCGGGACTTGTTCCCGACCGACCGCCGGAGTGCCTCGCGGATGGCCGCCTCTTCCGTGGAGGCCACGAGCGCGTCCAACCGTAGATCGGAGCGCGAAGCCACGGGCTCTCCGGGCCTCAGATGCGACTGTCTCACCTGTTCGGGCAGTAGGTTCACGTCCATGGGCTGACCGCTCGGCGAGAGAAACACCATCTGCCGAACGATGTTCTCGAGCTCGGGCAGGTTCCCGGGAAAGTCGTGGGTCATCAGCGCACTCATCGCCTTCACCGTGATGCCATGGACCCGCTTGCCACTCTCGTGGCAGCAACGGTTGGTGAAGGACTGAATCAGCAGCGGCAAGTCCTCGCGCCGCTCGCGTAGAGCAGGCACTTCGATGACGTACTGTGACAGTCGGTAGGCGAGGTCGACACGAAACAGATCTCGTCCGACCAGCTCTTCGAGTGACTTCTGGCACGTCGCGATGATTCGCACTCGCACCGCCTCCGGACTGCCCTCCCCGGGCGGCTCGAGCTCTCCGGAACGCAGAAAGCGAAGCAGCCGGCTCTGCAATTCGAGAGGCAACTGATCGACCTGCTCGAGAAACAACGTGCCCCCATCGGCGAGCGCGATCTTCGCCTCCCGTCGGACGGGCTCGCCCTTTCCCGGCACTTCCGCACCGAACAGGTCGGCCTCGATCTGAAAGGGCTTGGCTCCTCCGCACTGAGCCACCACGAAGGGCCCGTGACGATGAGGCCCGGAGAGATGCAGGGTCCTGGCCAGTAACTCCCGTCCGCTGCCTGTCTCCCCCCGCAGAAGCACATGGGCATCGGGATCGGCGAGCGCCCGCATCCTTCGAACCACCTCCATCATCGATTCGGACTCTCCGAGAATGAGTCCCGGGGCCAGCGTGAGGTCGTTCTGTCCGCCCGATCCGGGGAGAATCGGCTCGTAGCGGCCGACGTGATGCACCAGGCCCAGGACGAGGAGATCGGCCAGCGCCCCCAGCGCGACCTCTGGCTTCCAGCCCAGCAGCTCGAAGTTCGGAAAGGCAGCAATGAACAGGTATGCGCGATCCAGGGCCACCAGCGAGCGATAGAAGATCCAGCTGTCTCGATCCTCCAGCTTTCCCTCGAACGAGCCCCTCTCGCGAGCCTCCGAGTCACGATCTCGCTCTGTTTGATGCCAGAGGGCGTCGCCGCAAGCCAGCCAACTCGCTTCGCTGGCCACCATGAACTTGACGCTGGGCTGTTCGAAGTCGCTGTGCATCAGGAACAGCGCACCGCCACCGAAATCGGCCAACACCTCACGCATCACCGACTCGAGGGTCGAGCGGCTCTCGCTGTCTCTCACCACCCAGTCCGTCAACTGCGCGAGGTGATCCGCCATTCGTGACGCGTCGATAGTCACTTCGCGGGGGGCGACCTCGTTCACCACATCCGGCTCGCTCGCTTCTGGCTGCACGTCCTCGAGCAGCAGGGTGATGTTCCCGAGGCGGATCTCGTCGAGCACCTCCAGAGTCGCCTCTTTCACTTTCTGCCCGTTCACCTGGATTCCCCGCCGAGTCCCCAGGTCTACGATCTTCACCTGGGGGCCCTTGCGCGAGATTCGAGCATGCTGCCGAGCCACCCCCGTGTAGGGGAGGTAGACGTCGCATTCCGGCTCGCTTCCGACCAGTGTCGGCCCGGCGGCGAGCGGAAAGCGCTGAACGCGATCATGGGCGTAGGCGACCAATCGAAGCATGATCCCATCCTACCGGAGCAGTCAGCCGGTTGGTTCTCTCAATTCCAACGACCGTACCCGTCTGGCCAGGGCCTCGACCACTTCCTCGAAAGTGAGCTCGGACGAATCGAGGCGGAAGTACGTCGGATCCTCACGCAGCGGCGAGGCTCCACGGCTACGGTCCCGACGGTCGCGTTCTCTCATCTCCTCCTCGAGACTCGCCAGTTCGTGCGCTTCCCCTGCTTCACGCAGCTGCTCCCACCGCCGCCTGGCCCGGGTCTCCGGCGAGGCGTCCAGGAAGAACTTGTGCGGAGTGTCGGGAAACACGACAGTTCCGATGTCTCGGCCCTCGAGGACGCCACCCCACTGCTCGGCGAACCGGCGCTGCAGCGTGACCATCTCGGCCCTGACGGCGGGGTGAACGGCGACGCGCGAGGTGGCATCGGAGACTGCAGAGGTCCGGATCTCGTCTCCGACCCTCCGGCCGTCGACACAGACCACGGAGCTCGATCCGTCCGATTCGAGGGTGATCTCGTGATCGCCGAGGAGCCTCATCACCGCGGCCTCGTCGTCGAGATCTCCTCCTTCGCTCAGGACGAGATGTCCGATCGCGCGGTACATGGCGCCCGTGTCCAGGTAGGGAACGCCGAGCTCCTTCGCCAGGGCCTTTGCCGTCGAGCTCTTGCCCACGCCCGAAGGCCCGTCGATCGCCACGATCATCGGGGCGGCTTCTTCTTGGGCCGTCCACTCGAAGGGCCCCGCCGGGGCCTCGAGCCGTCCGCCGAGGACCCTTTGGAACCTGCACCTCGGGGGCCAGCACCCCTGGACCCGCCAGCTCTGTTTGTGGTCCCCTTCGCCTTCCCACCTCGGTATCTCTTGGCTCCCGCCTTCTTGGCTCCCGTCTTTCCGGAGCTCGACGTGGCGGAGCTCGGCCCACTCGAAGACGACCTTCCGCTGCGCGGCTTCCCTCCTCTCGCGGCACCGTCCTCGGTCGGGGTCCGCGATTTGCCCCGGGCAGTCGCTCCCCGGGGAGGCTTTCGCTTCCTGGGTGACCTCTGCGAGGCGGTCAGCGCGGGTCGCTTCCCCATCGACCCTCGGAGCGCCGCCACTTCCTCTGCCTCGAGCTCTCGGCAAGCGCCCACCGGCAGACCCGTGGCGCTGATCGGCCCCACGGCGATGCGCTTGAGCTTCAAGACCGGGTGTCCTACGCGATCGAACATCTCGCGGATCTGGCGGTTTCGACCTTCACCCAGAACCACGGTCCACCAGCTGTTGTTGGTCAACTGTCTCTTTCCCCGTGTTCGAGCCTGTCGCCAGGCCGCCAGCTCGATCGGAGCGGTTCGCTTGCGGTCGAGCACGATTCCCGCGCGCAGGCGAGTGAGCACCGAGTCGGCGGGGATCCCTCGGACCTTGACCCGATAGGTCTTGGTGCATCCGTGCCGAGGATGGGTGACCTTCTCCGCCAGCTCGCCATCGGTGGTCAGGAGAAGCACCCCCTCCGTCTGGAGATCGAGTCGCCCGACGGGAAAGAGCCCACGCCGAAATCGCGGGGGAACCAGATCGAGCACGGTCTTTCGGCCTTCCGGGTCGGACACCGTGGTCAAGTACCCGGACGGCTTGTTGAGCAAGATCGTGTGATGAGCACGGGGTCTCAGGACGGTTCGCCCGTCGACCTTCACCCAGTCGCGCTCGGGGTCGACCCTGACCCCCAGGGTGCAAACCTCTCCATTGACTGTGACCCTGCCGGATCGAATCAGATCTTCGGCCTTGCGTCGTGAGGCGATGCCCGCCCGAGAGAGTACCTTCTGGACTCTCTCACCCTCGAGAGCGCTGTGCTCAGCCATCGTTGTGGTCCTCCTCCGCGACGAGATCCTCGGACTCCGATTCCATCGCGAAGAGGGTCGAGCGCTCTTCGCGCTCGGAGGCTGCCTCGGCCGCCTCATCGTCCTCCTCGTCAGCAGCGATCACCTCACGCAGAATCGTCTCCTCGCGATCCGCATCGGGCCCTTCCTCGTCCTGGCCACCGATCCCGGAGAAATCTCCCTCACCGAAGAAGGTCTCTTCGAACTCTTCGAGAGGCGGAAGGTCCTCCAGCGAGGGCAGACCGAAGTGCAGGAGAAACTCCCGGGTGGTCGAATAGAGAAACGGCTTGCCCACCACTTCCTTGCGACCCGAGATCTTGATCAGCCGCTTCTCCAGCAGGGTCTTCAGGACTCCTCCGGAGCCCTTGCTACGGAGGTCCTGGATTTCAGGCGCGGTGATCGGCTGTCGATAGGCAACGATGGCCAGGGTTTCCAGCGCTGCCATCGAAAGCTTGCTGTGCGCGGAGATGTCGTAGAACTTCCTCAAGTAGGAGTTCAGGTCGGCTCGGGTCACCAGCCGAACCGAATGCCCCACTTCGTCGACACGGATCCCATATCCATCCTCGACCCCGTCTTCTCCCTTGGAGCGGTATCGATCCAGGACCGTCTCGAGGGCCTCTTGCGCGCGCTCCCGCTGGGCTTCTTCAAAGAGATCGAGCAACTTCTCGCGCGGGATCAGGTCCGCGCTCGAGAAGAGCACGGCTTCGAGTGCCGCCTGCATTTCGAGCGAACTGGTCATGCCAGCAGAGTCTCCCACTCATGCGACTGCATCTCCCGGTCCGTACGAAAGAGGAGGATGTCCCCCTTTTCGTTCTGGCCCAGGCGAATCAAGGACATCTTGGTCATTTCCAGGATCGCGAGAAAGGCAGCGATGGCCTCCGCCCTGCAGCTGAGGCCGAGAAGATGATCGAGCAGATCGAGGGGACGCCCCGGATCGAGTCGCTCGAGGAGGAGCTCGACCTGACTGCGAACCGTAAACACCTCGCCCCGAAAGTGCAATGGTTCCGGGTGCTCGGCATCGTAGCGAACGAGAACCTCACGTAGAGCCTTGAGCAGGTCGAAGAGAGAAAGCTCGTCGAGGCTGATCTGTTCCTCGTCCGGATCGGCCGAGATCTTCTGTTTCTCGCGCGTCCACAGGCCGTGACGAACGCTGTCCACCTCGGCGAGCGTCTGAGCCGCGTCCCTGAGACGTTGGTAGTCCAGCAGTCGCTGCACCAGCTCGGCGCGGGGATCTTCGCTCGGATCCTCCCCCTCTTCGATTCTCGGCTGAGGCAGCAGCATCTTCGACTTCAACTGAATCAACACGGCTGCTTCGTAGATGTACTCGCCCGCGATATCCAGGTCGAGCTCCTCCATCAGCGAGAGGTACTCCTGGAACTGATCACAGATCAGCGCCACCGGAATGTCCACGATCTCCACTCGATTGATCTTGATGAGGTGAAGCAGAAGATCGAGAGGTCCCTGGAAGATCGGCAGCTGAACGCGCCACGACTCGGGCAGGAGCGAACGATTCCGCTCACGCCACCGTAGAGCCTCCTTGGACTCCGCGAGGGATTCGCTCTCGTCCCTGTCCGCTACCTCGTCCGATGGCTCCTCGCCACCCTCGTTCTCGGTAGCATCCGCTCCCGGGAGCTCTGCGAGCCTGGTTGGCTGATCTTCCGTGGGCTCGAAGGGCCCGTCTCCGTTTGTCATGGTCCAGTTCGTTTCTCGGGGAGTCCAGCATACCCAGAGGTCTCTCGACTCCGAGGCCACCTCAGCGGGCTCGCGAGACCGTGGTCTGGACGGTATCTCGATCCGCCCGACCGGCCTGCTGTTCGATCTCCGCGAGAAGCTCGCCGTAGCGCCGCAGCCCCCTGTGCTCTACTACGAGCGCCGCGATCTGCACAGCCAGTGTCAGCCAGGAGATCCACCGATGTGTGCTGGAAGAGAGCTTCCCGGTGAAGGTCTGTCCGCCCAGCCCGAAGTTGACGATCGCCAGAAGCAGAGCGAGGAGGGCGAAGGGTACCACGCCCCAGCGAACCGAGCGGACCGCTCGCGCAGTCTCCTCGAGGAGGTTGCCGAAAGTCTTCTCGATGGCCCAACCGCTGGCGAGAAGGAAGAGCACGATCCAGCCGTGCGCCAGGGTCAAGAGAAACACCGCCAGCAGGGCCACCAGGAGGTGATCGCGCAGCCCCTCCTCCCCGGTCACGGAGTAACCGTTGAAGGCTGTCCAGAACAGCAGGAAGGTCGCGATCAGGCCGAGGCCGAGTACCGTGTTCGAAAGGGCTCGAGTCTTCATCGCCCGTATCCTACGCCCAGAGGTTTCCTGCCGAGGCCGATCTCGCATCCCAGGCCCGGAGTCGAGCCTCGGAGAGAGAACACACACGGACTCATCCGGGACCCTCGTCCATCCCCAGCTGTTTCCACAGTGGAGCATCGGGTGGCACTTCGGCGAGCAGCTGGCGAGCGTCGTCTCGGGCACGCTCGAGCCAGGCGGCGTCT
Source organism: uncultured Acidobacteriota bacterium (assembly GCA_963851415.1). Taxonomy (GTDB): domain Bacteria; phylum Acidobacteriota; class Thermoanaerobaculia; order Multivoradales; family Multivoraceae; genus CAWKPF01. Next base: position 1,791,812 of record CAWKPF010000003.1, on the reverse strand, counting down.
CGGAGCGGATGGGCCACCCGCAAGGCATTCATCCCGGCCTGACGCGTCCCGACGACGTCCCCAGGCCCGCGCAGCGCCAGATCCTCCTCTGCGATTCGGAACCCGTCACAGCTATCCTCGAAGATCCTCAGGCGTTCCTCCCCCTCCGCGGTCAGCGAGCCATGAACGGCGATGCAGCGCGAGGACCGTGTGCCTCTACCCACCCGTCCGCGGAGCTGGTGCAGCTGCGAGAGCCCGAAGCGCTCGGCGCTCTCGATGACCATCACTGTGGCCTCGGGAACGTCGACCCCCACCTCGATCACGGTCGTCGCCAGAAGGACCCGAACCTCACCACGTGCGAAGCGATCCATCGTCTTCGCTCGCTCGTCGCGGGGCACCCGACCGTGCAGAACCGCGACTTCGTAGTCGCGCAACAGTTCACGAATCCGGGCACCCTCACGCTCCAGAGAGGCCGCCGAGACGCTGTCGCTCTGGTCGATCAAGGGGACCACGACGTAGGCCTGCGCTCCGGACGCGAGCTCCTCGCACAGCAGATCGTAGACATGCTGACGTTGCTCTTCGGGAACGATCTCGGTGCTGACCGGTCGGCGACCGGGAGGGAGCTCGTCGATGACGGAAACGGCGAGATCCCCGTAGACCGTCAGCGCCAACGATCGCGGAATCGGGGTGGCGGTCATGACGAGGGTGTCGCACATCGCTCCCTTCTCGGTGAGGGTCCTCCGCTGGTCGACACCGAAGCGGTGCTGCTCGTCGATGACAGCCAGACCGAGACGAGCGAACCGCGTCTCTTCCTGCAAGAGCGCGTGTGTCCCCACGACCACGGGCACCGATCCCGCCGCGATCTCCTGCCTCAGCCGACCGACATCCGCCGTCGACCGCGTGAGAAGTCCGACCGGATAGCGTCCACCGAGCACCTGTTGCAGGCTGGCGTAGTGCTGTTCGGCAAGCAACTCGGTCGGGGCCATGAAAGCGGTCTGGAGTCCGCTCTCCACCGCGACCACCATCGAGAGAGCGGCGACGATCGTCTTCCCGCACCCGACATCGCCCTGGAGCAACCGGTGCATCGGCTCCGGGCGCTTCAGGTCAGAGATGACCTCTCGAAGAACCCGTTTCTGAGCCTCGGTCAACCGGAATGGAAGGACCGCTCGAGCAGCCTCGCGCGTGCGGTCGTCGAGGCGATAGCGATGCGGCTTGCGCTGCGATTGTCGCACGTGCAATCGCTGCTGCACCCGGAGCTGAAGACGGAGGAGCTCGCCATAGGAAAGGCGGCTGCGGGCAGGGCTGGACGGATCCTCGAGCTCGGCGAGCGTGGCGCCCTCCGGCGGTCGGTGCAGCCAAGCCAGAGCCCTTCCCAACGACGGTAGGCCATGGCGTCCCAACAGCCAGGTCGGCAACGGTTCCTCCAGCTCCTCCAGGGGCACGCACTCGAGCACCGTGCCCAGGAGTCGACCGACGGCGACCGGCCCCAGATCTCCGATGCGCGGGTAGACGGGGACCAGAGACGCCGGTGTCTGCCCGGCGGGCTCGAAGCTCGGATTCACCAGCTCTCCTCGGGACCCCTGGTCCGCCGAGGGCCCGGGCTTGAACCTGCCGTGAAGACGGAGTCGGACTCCCTCGTCGAGCTGCTTGGTGAGAAAGGGGCGATTGAACCAGACCACTCTGAGCTCACCCGAGTCGTCACGGGCACGCCCTTGCACCAGGGTGAGCCCGCGCCGCCGGGTCCGGATCCGGCGCAGGGAGCCCACCGCGGCTTCGACCGTGACCATCTCTTCCTCCTCGAGGTCGCCGATGGCTCTCACGGATCGCCGATCCTCGTAGCGAAGCGGAAGGTGATGCAGCAGGTCGCCCACCGTCTCGTACCCTGCCTGGGAGAGAGTCGCCGCTCGAGCCGGTCCGACCCCCGGAAGCGTCTCGGCTCCGGCGTCGAAATGGTTCCGGGGAGTCTGGTTGGAAATGCGCGTGCTAATCGGACTGGAACCGCATCTTGACGAGACCGAATTGGACCTCGTCGCCGGACTTGATCTCCACCGGAACTCCGGTGTCGGCACGAACCCCGTTGACGAAGGTCCCGTTCGTGGTCCCGATCTCTTCGGTGATGAACAACTGCTCACCGCGCCGGTGGATCTTCGCGTGTCGACGGCTGGTAGAGCGCTGCGTGTCCGCTTCGGTGAGGTCGATATCCGGGTTGATCCCCGTGACCGGATCCTCACGTCCGATCGTGGTCTCCGAGCCCGAGGAGAGCGCGTATTCTTTCGAGGAGTCCAGATGGATGAGACGGTGCCGAGTCGAGACCGTCGCCGGTTCTGAGGACGGCGGCGCGACTTCGTGAGCGCGGGCACCGCTGGACATCTGACGGTCCTTCTCGAGCAGACCATCGGTCTCCCGGAGCCTCCTGGAGAGCTTGCGCATCATTCGCACCGCAATCTCGGGATGATTGCGCAGCATCTGATCGAAGGTCGAGCCGTTGATCTGAATCAGCCTGCCATGGCCGATCGCCCGAGCCGAGGCCGTGCGCGGTAGATCCTCGAGCACCGACATCTCTCCGAAGAAGTCTCCCTTGTCGAGGACCGCCAACTGGCGCTCCTCCCCCTCGACCTGCTTGAGGATCTCGACCTGGCCCTCCTGGATGATGTACATCTCGGTCCCGAGGTCGCCTTCCCTGAAGATGAACTCCTCGGGGTCGACCTCGACCGCGAAGTCCGCGAGCGACTTCTTGCTGCCACCACCCTTCTTGAAGACCGTTTTCATATTCCGCAAGGACCCTTGGTCGCTCGTTCCGTCGGTTCTCCCACCTACTCGATCTCCAGGGTGCCAGTCGCTGGATCGAGGCAGGCCACGCGACCGAGGGGCAATGTATGGTTCGGCACTCCGTGCCCCGCTTCCAGCCCGGAAGCAACGGACCACCCGTAGCGCTTCGCAGAGCGCAGCAATTGAGCCCTCCAGGCTGGGCAGGCACCGGGCGAAATCGACGGATCACTGATCGCGGGTCGGTCGGCCCACCGAAGGTCGGTTCCCGGGGTATCGATCGCAGCCAGTTGACCGATGAGCAATCCCTTGATCTGAGGCAGGCTACCCGAGAGGTCGAGGTGGGTCAACATCCGGTCTAGTCTATAGTCAGGCTCTCCGACATCCTCCAGGAACAGCATCTTCTCGGTCACCGAGGTCTGCCAATCCGTGCCCAGAGTGGCAACCAGAAGGCTCAGACAGCCGCCAGCCAGTCGCCCCTCCGCCACGGGCTGCGAGAGGGTCCCAGCGCAGGGCGTCAGCCCGATTCGGCAACCGGTGTTCCCGGCCAGGCAAGCCAGAAACGATGCCGCCTCGCTTTCGCCGAAGTCGTCTCTCGACAGGTCGCTCGCCACCATCGGACCGTGGAAGGCCGTCAGATCGAGACGCTCGACCACCTGGTTCAGGAAAGGCGTCAGGTCCGAATACCCCACGTAGGCCCGAGGATGGTTCTCGAGCACGTCCCAGTCGATTCCGGGCAGCACCCGGAGGAGTCCATGCCCTCCCCGAGCGAACACGATGGCCTTGATCGAAGGGTCTCGGGCCAGCGTATGAAAGGCTTCCAGTCGCTCGTCGTCACTGCCGGCAAAGAGACCGCCATCACCGCCCGCAGGACACCCATGCGCCAGGTTCGGCGCGCGCACCGCCTCGAAGCCGAACTGCTGCAAGCGCTCGATACCGGCCTCGAGCAGCGTCCGATCTACCCGGCCGGAGAGCGCGGCGATGCCGATTCGATCGCCGATCCGGACCGGAGGTGGAAGGGTGGCCGAGCTCAAGGCGCGACCCTACCGTCGACTCTCGAGGGCCGGTACCCCTCGGAGCCAGGACCCTGAGCTCTGCGGCCGACGAGGTGGCATGGAGAGTCTCGTAAGCCGAATCCTGTTCTCTCGTCGGTCATTCCTCTGGGAGCCGTGTTGCCACGACCCTCGAGCGATCTACCCGAAGGCGGTACGAGTCTTTCGACTCGAGTTGGGACGGGCTGCCCACGAACCGCCCTCCTATTCGATCTTGCTCCGCATGGGGTTTACCGTGCCTCGATCGTCGCCGACCGAGCGGTGCGCTCTTACCGCACCCTTTCACCCTTGCCCGCGACCGAAGTCGCCGGCGGTCTGCTCTCTGTTGCACTTTCCGTCGCGTCGCCGCGCCTCGCCGTTAACGAGCATGCTGCCCGTAGGAGTTCGGACTTTCCTCCCCCGTCCGTTGTGTGGACGAGAGCGACCGCATCCGACTCTCCATGCCGAGGTCATTCTATCGCGTCCGACCCCGCCCGGAACATCGATCGCGCCTCCTAGTCCAGGAACCGACGCTTGATGCGCTCCAGCAGGCCGGCGCCTCCCTGGAGTGGCAAGGAGCCGCTCACCCCGAGCCGATCCAGACCCTGCATCGCCTCGTCGTTGGCGGGATCGCGTTGCAGCACGGCTCGGTAGTGGACTCGGGCCCTCGCGAGGTCTCCCGTCCCTTCGAGCAAGCGCGCCAGCTCCACCCGGAAGCTGGGCTCGTCGGGGTCCAGCTGTATGGCGCGCCGAAAGCTTTCCGTGGCCTGATCGAGCCAGAGCGGATTGCGTGCCTGGATCCGCCCCAGCAGAGCGAGGTAAGGCGGTTGTGGATCGGCGCGGGCCGCAATCCGAGCCAGCTCGAGCGCAAAATGATAGTCCTCGTGCTCGGCCAACTCGAGAGCGCGCTCATAGTTGTTGCGCGCCACTGCACGCCGCTCCGCGCTGCGTTCGTCGGGAGACTGACTTCCGGAGGCCTCGATCCCTGCATCACGGTTGTAGGCCGTCCGTCGTTCGGGATCGGTAAGAGTCAGGTAGGCCAGCGTCGCACGCTCGAACAGAAGGCGAATCGCCGCCTCCTTGCCCACCAGCCCGAGACGTTCGACATGGCTGGGGTGCACCTCGCGAGCCAGCCGATCGTACGCCTCGTGTACGCGATCGACCCCGTCGTGAAAGCCGACCCCCAGCAGCTCGTAGTGCGAGAGGCTTCCGACCTGAGCGAGCAGCTTGGCCAGCCGGCTGCGGTGCTCGGCTGCATCGAGGGTGATGGGGTCACTCTCGAGCCGAGCCTCGATCCGCTCGATGAACCGCGCCACCATCGCGTCGAGCAGGCGATCTCCTGTCGTGCTGCTCGACGCAGCGCCCGCAAGATCCACCTGGAGCAGATCGATGGCCATCAGTCGACAGATCATCCGCAAGACGGTCTTTCGATCGCCCGACACCTGTGAGACCAGCTCCTGGATGTCGATCGGCTTTTCGGCCCGGGTGAGGACGAACATCTCGCCCGGATCGATTCCGAAGATCTCGCTCATCCTTCGCTGGTCGGGACACGCCACGACGTTCGACTCCAGGCTCTCCATCCGCTGCTGCAGCTGGCTCGAATCGGAGCCGTGCACGGAGAACTCCATGACCAGGTGGGCCGTGGGAAAGGGCCCGATCAAATCGGACGGAATCGAGCGGAGATCCTCATCGAAGCGCAGCTCGGCATCGACGAAGTCCTGCAGGTCGAGAGTCGTCGAGCTCACGAGCTTCTTCTGCAGAGTCAGGATCTCGGCACGCGAAACCCCGGTCTCGGCCCCGTTCTCCTGCATCACGTGGAGTTGCGCAAGAAGCGTCCGGAGAGCTTCGGACAGGGGATGGGCCGTCGGCAGATGCAGCTCGCCCGCCACGAAGTAGAGAGTCCGCGCGTCCCCTGCACCTTCCAGACGGAGGACACCGCTGCGCCGATTCAGGTAGAGGTCGCGCAGGGTGCGAAAGAGGGGCCTCCCCTCGGTGTTGCCAGGGTTCGCTTTCATAGTCATATGTATTCTAGCCGTCGAGCAACTTTCCCGCGCCACTGGACTCCGACTCGGCTCTGAGCTGCTCGTACACGGTGCGACCGAGGCGCGGACCGAGCGCCTCCTGCAGCTCGGCGACCGAGGCCTGGCGAACTCCGGCCAGGGACCCGAAACGCCGGATCAGAGCCTTGCGCCGCTTGGGCCCGACACCGCGAAGGTCATCGAGACCGCTGCGCAGCGTGCGAGCCTTGCGCCTCCTCCGATGTCGGTCGACAGCGAACCGGTGGGCTTCGTCCCGAACCCGCTGAAGCAGCTGCAGGGCGGGATCGGTTCGTGGAAGTCGAAGGGGCTGCGGAAGTCCGGGAACGTAGACCTCCTCGTCCTCTTTGGCCAGGGCGACGACCTGGGTCTCCTCCACCCCCAGGCGGCTGAGTGCCTCCAGCGCGGCGTTGAGTTGCCCGCGCCCTCCGTCGATCAGAACGAGATCGGGCATCTCACCGAGCTCGTCGAGGTGGCGGCGATACCGCCTCTCGACCGCCTGACGCATCGAGGCGAAGTCGTCGGGGCGATCCAGGCCTCGGATATTGAAGCTCCGATAGTCGCTCTTGCGCATTCGGTCGTCCTGCCAGACCACCAATGAAGCGACGGTCTCGCTGCCCTGGAAGTTCGAGATGTCGAAGGCCTCGATGCGCCGGGGCGGATCCGCGAGATCGAGGTGACGCTGCAGCGCCTGAGCACCGGCCGGCCTGGCCTGCGCACCCCGAAAGCGCCGCCGATAGGCCAGCTTGGCATTGCGCATCGCCAGCTCGACGCGGTCGGCCTTCCCGCCGCGTGCCGGATAGCGAAAGTAGACCCGCTCTTCCTTGCGCTCGCTCAGCCATTCGGCGATGACGTCATCGCCCTCGATCAGATGAGGCAGGTGGATCTCCTTGGGGACGAAAGTGGTGCGGTCGTAGATCTGGGGAACCACCTCCGAGAGGAGCCGTGCAGGCTCGACCTCTCCAACGCCCTCCCAGAACAGCTCTCGGCGATCGAGGACCTGCCCGGCCCGCATGATCAGGACCGTGACGGCGGCGCTGCCTCCTTCGGTATAGACCCCATAGATATCGACGTCTTCTCCTCGGGCCGAGCTCAGCTTTCGCCGTTCGGTCAACTCCTCGATCTCGTACACGACGTCTCGCAGCTGCGCGGCTCGCTCGAAATCGAGCTTCTCGGCGGCGCTGCGCATCTCTCGCTTCAGATCCTGGCTCAACGCCTCCGTCTTGCCCTGCAGGAACAACCGCGCTGCCGCCGTGGCACTTTCGTACTCCTCCTTCGTGACGAGACCCTGTACGCAGGGACCGAGACAACGCTCCATGTCGTGATAGAGACACGGCCGGGGAAGAGACCCATCGATCTCGATGTTGCAGACACGGATCTGGAACAGCTTCTGCACCAGCTTGATCGCCCGACGTGCCTTTCCCGCAGGAAGGTAGGGGCCATAGTACTCGGCACCGTCGTCCACGATCCTGCGCGTGAAGGCAAGACGCGGATACTCGTCCGCCAGGGTGAGTTTCAGGTAGGGATACGTCTTGTCGTCACGCAGCCTGATGTTGTAGCGCGGTTGACGTTGCTTGATCCAGTTGTTTTCGAGCAGGAGTGCTTCTGCCTCGGAATCGGTCACCACGAAATCGAGAGCCGCCGCCTCGGCGACCATGGCGGCCAGGCGTGCGTCCATGGGGCGCTTGAGGTACGCGGTTACGCGCTTGCGCAGGGAGTTCGCCTTCCCCACGTACAGCGGCCGATTCGAGCGGTCGAGGAAGATGTAGATCCCCGGCTGCTCCGGCAACTTGCGAATCCGTGCAGCGAGCTGTGGCTCCATCGGCTCCGGTGCCTCAGCTCAGGATCTGCTGTTCCTTGAGAGAACGGATCTGATCTCGGAGGACCGCCGCCTGCTCGAACTCGAGCTTCTTCGCCGACTCGCGCATCTGCTTCTCGAGCAGTTCGATTCGGCGTGTCAGGGGAACGTTCGACGCTTCGGCGATCTCGTGGACTGCAATGTTGCTCTCGGGAAGGTAGTCGAGATTGCTCATCTGAACCATCGGATCGCGGATCTCCTTGACAATGGTCTCGGGCTCGATACCGTGCTCCCGGTTGTAGCTGTTCTGGCGTACACGGCGCCGCTGCGTCTCGTCGATGGCTCGTCTCATCGAGTCGGTAACCTTGTCGGCATAGAAGACGACTCGTCCGTGAACGTTGCGGGCGGCTCGCCCCGCCGTCTGTATCAGCGAGGTCTCGCTCCGCAGAAAGCCCTCCTTGTCGGCGTCCAGTACCGCGACGAGAGAGACTTCCGGGAGATCCAAACCCTCGCGCAGGAGATTGATTCCGACCAGAACGTCGAACTCGCCCCGCCGCAGGCCGGTAGTGATCGCGATTCGCTCGAGTGTGTCGATGTCACTGTGCAGGTACTGCACCTTGATCCCCAACTCGGCCAGATACTGTGTCAGCTCTTCGGACATCCGTTTGGTCAGGGTCGTGATCAGGACTCGTTCGCCTCGTTCGACAGTCAAACGGATCTCGCCGATCAGATCGTCGACCTGCCCCTGAGCCGGACGCACGACGATCTCGGGATCGAGCAGGCCGGTGGGGCGAATCACCTGGTCGACCACTACCCCACCGCTGCGCTGCAGTTCGAACGGACCCGGCGTTGCCGAAACATAGATGCGCTGACTCAACCGACTCTCGAACTCCTCGAATTGAAGCGGCCGGTTGTCGAGCGCACTGGGGAGCCGGAAGCCGTACTCGACCAACGTCTCCTTGCGCGCCCGGTCCCCGTTGTACATTCCGCGCACCTGGGGGATCGTCTGATGGCTCTCGTCGACAACCAGCAGAAAGTCGTCGGGCAGGTAGTCGATCAAGGTCGGCGGAGGCTCCCCCGGCGCGAGTCCGGTGAGGTGGCGAGAGTAGTTCTCGATACCGTTGCAGCTCCCGATCTGCCGAAGCATCTCCAGATCGAAGCGAGTGCGCTGCTCCAGTCTTTGCATCTCGAGCAGACGCTCCTCGGCGTGAAGCTCCGTCAGACGCTCGGCGAGCTCCTGCTCGATCGTCCGGATTGCCCTGAGGAGGGTGTCCTGAGGTGTCACGTAGTGGGTACGCGGGTAGACAGGGACCTTGTCCAGACTCTCGGTGACCTTACCGGTGAGAACGTCGAAGCGATGGATCGCTTCGATCTCGTCGCCGAAGTACTCGACCCGTATCCCACGTTCAGCGTACGCCGGGAGGATTTCGAGAACGTCGCCGCGGACCCGAAAACTGCCGTGAAAGAGATCGAGCGGAGTGCGCTCGTACTGCATGTCGACCAGGCTCCGCAGGGCCTTCTCCATGCCGGAGTCATCGCCCCTCTCGAAGAAGCGAAGCATCCCGTAGAAGGTGTCCGGTGCACCGAGACCGTAGATGCAGGAGACGGAGGCGACGATCAAGACGTCGCGGCGCTCGAACAGCGAGGTGGTCGCCCGGAGCCGGAGCCGATCGATCTCGTCGTTGATCGAGGTTTCCTTCTCGATGTAGGTGTCGGACTGCGGGACGTAGGCCTCCGGCTGGTAGTAGTCGTAGTAGGAAACGAAGTACTCCACTGCGTTCTCGGGGAAGAAACTCTTGAACTCCTGGTAGAGCTGGGCAGCGAGTGTCTTGTTGTGAGACAGCACGAGCGTCGGTCGGTTGATCGCTTCGACCACCTTGGCGACGGTGAAGGTCTTTCCCGAACCCGTGACGCCGAGCAATACCTGCTCGGGATCCCCTCGCTCGATCCCCGCCACCAGGTGCTCGATCGCAGCCGGCTGGTCACCCTGCGGGACGAGCTGGCTCTGCAGGCGGAACTCCTCGCTCACTTCGGTTCCCCGCGGTCGCCGTCGTCGACTTCTTCCCCGCCGCCGGAGTCTCCGGGTGCCGGAGCGAGGCCCTCGGGGTCCCGCTTGCCGGAGACGCCCTCCAGACTCGTTATCAGACGATCGACGCCCTCGGAGTCGAGAGTTCCCCGCCTGACCTCTTTCTGGGCCTCCGCGAGCGCGCGTTGGACCTGGCCGAGGTCGCTGGCGCTCACCCGATCTTCGAGGACGGCCTCGGTCACTGCGACGAAGGCTCGATCCAGTCGATCCCGTTGCTCCTGCGACACGTCCTCGGGGAGTGCCTCGAGGATCGCGCCCCGGGACTCGTCGAACGCCCAGCTGACCAGATCCCGCGCCTTGAACAGGAAGACGCCCCCGACCACCCCGAACACCGCCAGGACCACCACACAACCCAGCAAAGCGGGAGTGCCGCAGCCCTCCACCTTCGGTCGCGGTGCGGCCGGCTCGGGAAACGGGTCGGGAATCGGGGGAACGTCCGGAGACGAGTGGTCGAGGGTCATCAGTGGTGGGCGTCACTATACCGCCCGCGATGCAGACGTTTCGCGAAGGGCTCGCCAGCCTATAATGACTCGGTGCAAGATGAATCGCTTCCGCTCTCCTCGCCGGTCGATGGCGAGCCCGAGCCCATCGGCACGGGTATCGCTGAGGCTCCCTTGATCCGGGACCCTCCGGCATCCGAGAGCCCGCCCCCGAAGACCCCTGGGCGGGTTTCCACTCGCAGGGCCGAAGGGAGAGGGCACCCCCCTGGGGGCAACAGGAGGGACCAGCGAAAGAAGCGACGCTGGCCGGCACCGGTCCGCTGGATCGTCCCCCTGCTGGCGACGATTCTCCTGGGGCTGATCGGCGGTGTCTCGGTCGCGGCGCTGATCAATATTCCATCCGTCGAAGCGCTGGCGGACCTCTCCCCGGGGCTGATCACCCAGCTCTACGATCGGAGCGGGGGCAACTTGCGAAGCTACTTCCGTGAACGACGCGTGATGCTCCAGGAGGAAGAGGTTCCCGAGCTGGTCAGCCAGGCGCTCGTGGCGATGGAGGACAGCAGCTTCTTCGAGCACGGTGGAGTCGATCTGCGCGGCGTCGCACGTGCCGCTCTCACCAACTTCGTCGAGGGCAGTCGCGAGGAAGGTGCCTCGACGCTCACGATGCAGCTCGCGGGCAACGTCTTCCTCGACCGCAGCCAACGCAACTGGAGCCGGAAGATCCGAGAGGCCCTGATGGCGGTGGAGCTCGAGAAGCGCTACAGCAAGCAGCAGATCCTGACCCTCTACCTCAACCTGATGAACTTCAGCGGCGGCAACTACGGGATCGAGGCCGCGGCCCATGACTATTTCAACAAGTCAGCAGCAGAGTTGGAGTTGCAGGAAGCGGCGGCCTTGATCGCCATTCTGCCTCGCCCCAGCGACTGGAGCCCTCGGCGTAAGCCCGAGCTGATCCGCCGACGAAGGGACCTGGTGCTGGCTCGCATGCTCGAGGTCGGTTTCATCGATCGAGCGGCCTACGACGCGGCGGTCGCGACGCCGCTGCTGGTCGTGCCGCACCAGCGAAAGGCCGAGCTGGGTGCATACTTCAACGAAGAGGTCCGACGCAGTCTCTATGAGTCCTACGGCGAAAAGGGCTTGTACGAACGCGGTCTCCAGGTCTACACGACGCTCGATGCGCGGGCCCAGCTCGCCACGGAGGCCGCCTTGCGACGAGGGCTCGTTCGCCTGGATCAGCTGCGAGGATGGCGAGGTCCCCTGCAGCACCTCGAGGGGGATCCGGCGGCGCAGGAACTTCCCTCGTGGAAGGGTCTGATCCTCGAGCCCGGGACCTGGGCACAGGGAATCGTCCTCGAGCGCAGCGGAAGCCTGGCGACGGTCCAGATCGGTGATCGCCGCTTCGAGCTCGAACCGGAGGGGTATGCCTGGACTCGTAGCTCCCTGGCTCGCCTGCTTTCCCCCGGCGATGTCGCCTGGTTTCGCCTCGAAGGTGAAGAAGCGCCGGATACGCAGCGCGCTCCTGACGACTCCCAGGAGGATTCGGACACCAGCGTCGCGGAGATCGACCTCGACCTCTTCCTCGCACAGGAGCCGGAGCTCGAGGGCGCAGCGGTCCTCATAGAGTCGGCGACCGGAGCCGTGCGAGCCATGGTCGGAGGCTGGGACTACGAGCGCAACGAGTTCAACCGGGCGACCCAGGCGCGGCGTCAGGTCGGTTCGGCGTTCAAGCCGTTCGTCTACGGTGCCGCCCTCGAGATGAACTACACACCCGCCGACACTCTGTTCGATGCACCGTGTGTCTTCGCCGGCTCGGACAACCTCGCGACCTACAGTCCACGCAACTTCTACCGCCAGTACTACGGCATCATCACGCTGAGGCGGGCTCTCGAGAAGTCGATCAACGTGACCGCCGTGAAGCTGCTCGATATGGTCACCGTCGACTCGGTCATCGACTTCGCCCGCCGGGCCGGCGTCACGTCGCCCCTGCCCCCCTACCCCAGTCTGGCCCTCGGTGTCGCCGAGCTGTCCCCGCTCGAGCTGGCTGCTTCCTACGCCTCGTTCGCCAACAACGGCTTCTACGTCGAGCCCTACCTCACGGAGCGTGTCACCACGCCCGACGGACGAATCCTCGAGCAGCATCAACCCCGCACGATCCATTCCATGGAGCCGGACATCGCCTATCTGCTCACTCACATGCTCGAAGGGGTCATTGATCGGGGAACCGGTGTCTCGGCTCGGAGTCTGGACATCGACCTTGCGGGAAAGACCGGGACGACCGATGGTTTCACCGATGCCTGGTTCGCCGGGTACTCGCCGAGCCATACCCTGGTCGTCTGGGTCGGTCACGACGTCAAGCGCAGCATTGGGCCCAAAGCCACGGGCGCAGAAGCGGCACTGCCGGTGTGGCGCGAGGTGATGGGACGCGGACTCGAAGAGGGCTGGATCCCTCAGGGCGAACGCTTCGCGATTCCACCGGGCATCGTGCAGAGACCCATCGAGCCCGGAAGCGGACTGCTGGCGACCCCGACCAGCGAGGCCATCGTCGAGGCCTTCCGCGCGGGCACCGAGCCCACTCAAGGCTGGGATCCTGGCTGGGAGCAGATCCTCGCCCTTCCCTGGTACCAGCAGAGAGCCTTCTACGGCATTCCCAAAGAGGGCGAGAACATGCCCGAGGACATCGAAGACTGGACACTCGTACTCGACGCGAGGGAAGCGGCCGAGAATCCGGGTACCGAGTCAGAGGACGCTCCTGCCGCCGAGGAGGAGTGAGCGACTGCGCCGGCGGGCAGAACCGCTCAACGCCTACTCCACGCCGGGCCTGCGTCCGATCACGGCAAAGTCCTGGTAGCCGAAGAGAAGGGCGTCGAGGCGGTCTCGCAGCCGGTTGACCCCATCCGCCAGCAAACGGCTCTCCAGCGGCAGTTCTTCGAGGTCGATCTCGGGAAGACAGCTCTCCGGGGCAAAGGGGCTCACGTCGAGCCGCTCACTGTCGACGAAGCCTGCCCTTTCCAGTGCCAGCAGCAGACTATCGGGGTGAACCGGACGCCGATGGGTCGGATCTCGCCAGAAGTTGCGAGCTCCCGCAACCAGGGACAGCGGGCTGGGAGTCTCCAGAAGGAGGATTCCCCCGGGACGAAGCACGCGGAACGCCAGGGAGGCCAACTTGCCCATCGAGCTCGGTTCGAGGTGCTCGATCACGTGGAAGGAGAGCACCGCGTCGACGCTGCCGGGCTCGACCGACGCCAGGCAGTCGAAGAGGTCCCCACGCTCCGCTTCGAGTCCCTTCTCTCTGCAGACCCGAACCATCTCCGAGCTACTGTCGATCCCGAGCGAGGAGATCCCCGATTCCCGCAAGACCTCCAACGCCTCTCCCCGACCACAACCCAGGTCGATCGCCCGCTCGACTTCCCCGAGCCACGGCAGGTAGCGTCGAACCCGCTCGGCAATGTCCTCCTCGCTCCCGCGGTAGCGATCCTCCAGCGCTCGATAGTCCGACTCCCCTACCGTTCGCGAAAGCTCTGCTGGAGGCTCCGACGCGGCCAGAGCTCCCCTGAGCAGCGCCGACTGCTCTCGGCTGTCACGGCTGTAGCGATCGAGCTTCTGGTCGACCCGTGAATACAGTGCGTCGCCGTAACGCATCACCTCGTCGAGCCCTTCCTTCAGAAAGGTCCGGAGATGACGGATGCGCTCCTCCTGCCCTTCGAGGGCAATGAGCCACTCGAGCAGCATGAGATTGAAGACCCGCTGTCGTTCCCACAGATCTGCCTGGGGTGATTTGACCAGGGGCCGGAGCAGACGCTTGAGCTGGACCGCGAGTTTGCCGATCGGACCCCGGTGACTGCTGACGGGGAACGCGAGATCGCGCGACCAGAGCGAATACCATTCCCGCAGATCGCGGGTCGGGTCACCGAGAAAGGTCTCGATTCCCGGCTCTTCTTCGGGATTCGGGGACCGAGATTCTCGCGACTCTTCCCTGGAGGTCACGACGGTCCTTCGGAGGCCGCCATCGCCGCCGTCACGTCACGGGGACACCTTCGAAGGCAGCTCACTCGACGCCCCGGTCTCTCAGAGAGTCGCGGCGGCAGGGAATTCCCTCATCAGAGGGTCTCTGCCACGACCTCTACCACGATCTCCGCGGTCACTTCGGAATGGAGGTCGACACGGACGGTGTGCTCGCCGAGCGTCTTGATCCCGCCCGCGAGGTCGAGCAGCTTGCGATCGACCTCGATGCCTTTCGCGGCGAGCGCTTCGGCAATCTCTACTGGCGTCACCGACCCGTAGAGGGTCTCGGTCTCGGAGGCCCGCTTCGCGATGGAGACCCGGGTGCCGTCGATCTTGGCGGCGTCCGCAGCCGCGGCTTCGCGCTCCTGCTCGAGTCGAGCCTCGATCTTGGTGCGCTGCTGCTCGAACCACTTCTGGTTCGCATCCGTCGCCAGGGCCGCCAGTCCCTGGGGCATCAAGTAGTTGCGAGCGAAGCCAGGCTTCACGTCGACGATCTCGCCACGACGCCCAGTGTGTCGCAGATCACTCAGGAGGATGACTTTCATCGTTGTACGACTCCCTGCGCCTCAATCGACGGTGAACGGCAGGAGCGCGAGGAAGCGCGCCCGCTTGATCGCCTTGGCGAGCATCCTCTGGTGCCGGGCCGACGTGCCGGAGATGCGTCGCGGCAGGACCTTGGCCCGCTCCGGAATGTACTGCTTGAGCAGGTTGGTGTCTTTGTAGTCGATGTACTCGATCCCATCGACGGTGAACTTGCAGACTTTGCGGCGCCGATAGAAGACGCGCTTTCCTCTCGGAGGCATGATCTGGGGACTCCTTCGCGCCCTACTCGGTTGCTTCGGCAGGGACGGGCTGCGGCTTGCCTTTGCTGGCGGCTCGTTTGAGGTCGAGATCGGTGCGGACGACCAGGTGACGAAGCACGTTCTCGTTCTGACGCAGCCGCTCTTCGACCTGAGGCAACGTGTTCTTGGACGGCGCCTCGATGTAGTAGATGTGGTACCGGCCCTCGTTGAACTTCTGGATCGGATAGGCCAGGGTACGGCGTCCCCAGCTTTCCTCCTTGGTCACCTTGGTCTCGCCGTCGCCCTCGATGAGGCTCTTGAATTCGTCGGCAATGGTGACCGCCTCTTCGTCTGAGAGTCGCGGGTCGGCGATGAAAACCAGTTCGTAGGTTCGGGGATTCACTTCAAATACCTCCTGCGCCGGACATGCTCTTCTGCCCGTCGGCCGCAGGCGTGCAATTTCTTGGATCGGGCTCTCGAATCGAACTCTCGAGCCGAGTCATCGAATCGGGAGAGCGGGGTCGTCGGATGGGCTCACACCGGAGCCGTCCCGGGAGACCCAGGGCTTCGCTTGAACTCGGCGATTCTACTGATATCGCTGTGGATATTGCAACCGCCTGCCGGCAGCGGCCCTCGAAGCCCGGGGCAAAGGAGGCGGAATGGCCGTCTCTCGACCATTCCGCCTTTACCCTCACGCGGCATTGCCCTCGCGATCAGAGGGTGAGCAGCGGCGCGAGAACCAACGCCACGACCGACATCAGCTTGATCAGGATATTCAAGCTCGGACCGGCCGTGTCCTTGAAGGGATCGCCCACGGTGTCACCGACCACTGCGGCATGGTGCGCAGCGGAGCCCTTCCCGCCGTGAGCTCCACCCTCGATGTACTTCTTTGCATTGTCCCAGGCACCGCCCGCGTTGGACATGAAGATGGCCATCAACACGCCGGAGGAGGTCGTTCCGGCAAGCAGACCGGCAAGGGCCCGTACGTCCCAGAAGCCGACGACGATCGGCGCAAGGATGGCCAGCATGCCGGGCATCACCATCTCGCGAATCGCAGCTGCCGTCGAAATGTCGACACACTTGGCGTACTCCGCTTCGGCCTTGCCTTCCATCAGGCCCGGAATGTCCTTGAACTGCCGTCGGACCTCCTCGATCATCGCGAATGCCGCACGTCCCACCGCTTTCATCGCCATCGAGGAGAAGAGGAAAGGCAGCATGGCACCCACGAACAAACCGCTCATCACCCGGGGGTTCGCCAGATCGATCGTATCCAGGCCCACGGTGGTCTTGAAGGCAGCGAAGAGACCGAGGGCGGTCAGCGCTGCGGAGCCGATGGCGAAGCCCTTGCCGATTGCCGCAGTGGTGTTGCCGACCGCATCGAGTTTGTCCGTGCGTGCCCGGACTTCGGATCCGAGGCCGCTCATCTCCGCGATCCCCCCCGCGTTGTCTGCCACCGGGCCGTACGCATCGACCGCCAGCTGGATCCCGGTGGTCGAGAGCATGCCGAGAGCGGCGATGGCGATCCCATAGAGCCCAGCCTGCGAGTACGCGACCAGCACTGCACTGACCAGTACCAGAATCGGCAGTGCCGTCGACTGCATACCCACGGCCAGGCCGGCAATGATGTTGGTCGCAGAGCCCGTCAGACTGGCTTCCGCAATTCCCTGCGCGGGCTTGCGATGATCGGAGGTGTAGTACTCGGTGAGCAGACCGATCATCACGCCGGCAACCAGACCGCCGACCGTGGCCCAGAAGACCCCCATGGCCGTGAACTCCTGGCCGTCGATCAGGTAGGTCCCGTCGAGCAGCGAGTTACACAGGAGGTAGATCGCGAACAACATGGCGAAGGCCGCGCCGAAGGTCCCGATGTGCAGGGCCGCACCCGGATTGCCCCCCTCCCTGGTTCTGACCAGAAAGGTGGCGAACAGCGACAACACGATGCCGACCGCTGCGATCGCCATCGGAAGGAACACCAGTTCGGGTGTGTAGCTGCTGCCGCCGATGAGGCTCGCGTTGACACCCAGCACCAGCGTGCCGACGATCGCGCCTACATAGGATTCGAAGAGATCGGCCCCCATGCCGGCCACATCGCCCACGTTGTCGCCAACGTTGTCGGCAATGGTCGCCGGATTGCGGGGATCGTCCTCCGGGATTCCCGCCTCCACCTTACCCACCAGGTCGGCGCCGACGTCGGCGGCCTTGGTGTAGATGCCACCACCCACGCGCGCGAACAGTGCGATCGAGCTGGCACCGAACGAGAAACCGGTCAACACGGTGATCACTCGCCCGAGGGTCTCGTTGTCATCGATCCCGAACATCCTGGCGTAGACCAGGAAGAGAACCGACAGACCCAGCAGCCCCAGACCCACGACCGAGAATCCCATGACCGCACCACCAGCAAAAGCCACAGCCAGGGCCTTGTTGAGGCTGGATCGCGCCGCCGCGGCCGTCCGAACGTTGGCCGCAGTCGCGACCCGCATCCCGATGAAACCGGCCAGCCCCGAGCAGATCGCCCCAGCGATCAGAGAGATACCGATCAGCGGGTGGCTCTCCCCGGTGCGATTGAGAAACGCCAACAACGCGGCAGCCACGACGACGAAAACCGCCAGCACGCGGTATTCGCGGCCCAGAAAGGCCATCGCGCCGTCACGAATATGCGCCGCGATCTTGACCATGGTCGCGTCGCCGGCGTCTTGTTTGTTGATCCAGTTGCTACGCACGAACGCGTAGATCAGCGCCAGCACCCCAGCTGCTGGCAGCCAGTAGAACAGGTTCAGATTATCCACCTCATCACTCCTCTTTGAATAAGAAAAATCGTCATCCGTTGAATCGGTTCATGGTCTCGACGGCGCCGTGTCGCGCCCAACTCTCACAGGCATCGGCCGCACGCAAGATCTCGCGTTCGATCACCTGTCGCTCCGAAGACTCGAACGGAGCCAGCACGAATTCGGCGAGCTCTCCCTCTGAAGCCGCTTCTGCGCCCTCGTGCGGGGCGATGCCGACGCGTAGACGGGGAACCTCCACCGAGCGAAGGCTCTCCACGATCGACTCCATCCCACGATGGCCGCCGGGGCTGCCCTTGGTCCGAAAGCGCATCCGACCCAGCGGAAGCGCGATGTCGTCGTACACCACCAGCACGTTCTGTGGCACATAGTGGCATCGCTGAGCGAGGCATCGGACGGCATGGCCGCTTCGGTTCATGTAGGTCTGGGGCATGGCCAGGTCGAAATCCTTGTCGTGTGCCAGCAGGCAGTTGCACTCCCCGGGCTCGAGCACCCGGCCGCGCCGCCGAGCCAGCTCCTCGATGACCCGAAACCCGACGTTGTGGCGGGTGTCGCGGTAGCGAGGGCCCGGGTTCCCCAATCCGAGAACCAGCCGCAGTCCGTCTGCCGGACTGTCCTCGTTCTCCATTGGCGCATCGGCGTTCTCGACCATGCCTGGAGCTCGTGCCTGGGACCGCTCGCACCACCGACCGGGTCAG
Source organism: uncultured Acidobacteriota bacterium (assembly GCA_963851415.1). Taxonomy (GTDB): domain Bacteria; phylum Acidobacteriota; class Thermoanaerobaculia; order Multivoradales; family Multivoraceae; genus CAWKPF01. The sequence continues at coordinate 1,773,411 of CAWKPF010000003.1, read as the reverse complement.
TGGTGCGAGCCCGGCCCCCTCGGGAGCACGAATACTCAGTCGTCCTCGGCCTTTCCCCTGCCTTCCACCTCGGGCTCTTTCGCAGCAGCTTCCAGGAGCTCGACTCCCTCCTCGACTTCCACCTCTTCCTCGGCCCTGGCAATGGCGACCGACGCAATCACTGACGTCTCGTCACCGGTGACCTCGACCCCTTCAGGCAGCTCGAGAGCGGAGATCTCGACGTGCTGGCCAGCGTGTAGATGCGAGATGTCGATCTGCAGAGTCGATGGGATCTTTCCGGGCAGGCACTCGACCTCGATTTCGCGGGTCACGAAATCGATGATCCCATCCTCTGTCTTGACGCCGACAGGAGTGCCCAGCAACTCGATCGGAACCGAGACGCGGACCTTCTTCGCGAGATCGATTCTCTGGAAATCGATGTGTACAACGGCGCCGTTGAGGGGGTTGTACTGAATGTCCCGGATCATGGCGTGACGCTTCTGGTCCGTGCCTTCGCGCTCGAGCAGGAAGACTGCGTTGTCTCCACTCTTGCGGAGCAGGTCACGGAGTTGTCGGTCACCGACGCGAATCGCGATCGGATCGCGTCCCTCGCCGTACACCACTGCAGGAATCTCCCCATCCTTGCGCAACCGGCGGTTGGCATTCTTGCCTTCGGCCTCTCGCTCTTTGACGCTCAGTATGCTTTCACTCATCGATCTGTCCTCCCGCAATCATCTCTCCGACTAGACGAAGAGAGAAGTTACGGAGCTGTTGTCGTGGATCCTCCGGATCGCTTCGCCGAGTAGTCCGGCAACGGAGAGAGGCTCCAACTTGGAGCATCTCCTCAGCTTCTCTTCCAGAGGAGAGGTATTGGTAATCAAAACCGATTCGAGGGAACTGTTGTTGATTCGGTCGATCGCAGGTCCCGAGAGGATTCCATGGATCCCGGTTGCGAAGACCTTGCTCGCGCCGTGCTCGAGAAGCGCATCGACCGTGTTCACCAGCGTGCCGGCGGTGTCGATGATGTCGTCGAGGATCATCACCTGGCGCCCGCTGACGTCGCCGATGACGTTCATCACTTCGGCTTCGTTGGCGGCGAATCGCCGCTTGTCCACGATCGCCAGATCGACATCGAGGCGCTTCGCAATGGCGCGAGCCCGCGCGACGCCGCCCGCGTCGGGAGCCACGATCATCAGATCCGGGATCTCCATGTCCCTGATGGCATCGAGCAGCACTGGCGCCGCGAAGAGGTGATCCACGGGGATGTCGAAGTACCCCGAGATCTGAGCTGCATGAACATCCATGGTGAGGATGCGGTCGGCACCGGCCTCCGAAACGAGGTCCGCGACCAGCTTGGCGGTGATCGGAACGCGAGGCTTGTCCTTCTTGTCCTGCCGGGCGTAGCCGTAGTACGGCATGACCGCTGTGATTCGGGAAGCCGAGGATCGCTTGAACGCGTCGAGCATGATCAGCAATTCGACGAAGTTGTCGTTCACGGGCGGGCACGTGGGCTGCACGATGAAGACATCCGACCCGCGCACGTTCTCCTCGATCTGGCAGAAGGTTTCACCGTCCGAGAAGTCGAACGCAGTGACTTTGCCTGCCGGCAACTCGAGATAGGTGCATATCTCCTGCGTCAATGCAGGGTGCGCGCGTCCGCCGAAGACCTTCAGTTCGCTGTACATGACCGGGGGTGGGGGTACTTCTACTGGACTGAGTGGAATTCGGTGCTCTGGGGTCGATGGCTGAGAACTGGACTGGACGAGGACGGAGCGATGCCCACCGGACTGGAATCACGAAGGTCCGACGGTCCCTCGAAACCGCCTGAAGACGCCACTATCGGAAGTGGTTGGGGCGGGAGGATTCGAACCCCCGAATGCGAGAACCAAAATCTCGTGCCTTACCACTTGGCGACGCCCCAGTCCCGATCTGGGCCTTCAGGCGAAAGAGACCGCGGCGTGTCCTGAGCCTGCTGCCGGAAGCGCCGGAATTGTACACCAGCGAAGACTGGGTTGCGACTGCCCCCCTCAGGACACGTTCCAAAAGCTGTCGCTGAGGTGACGTCGCTGGATCTCGTCCAGACTCCGTCCTTCTTCCAGATCCATGGCGGAGGCCCCCGCAGGCTCCGGCTCGGCGGCACGCCCCGGAGGAACCTGCCCCGGCGGGTCCGGCGAGGTTGCCTGGTCGCCGCTGCTTTCGCTGCGCGGGGACGGCCCCCCCGAAGCCGCCGCAATGGCGGCCGCCGCGGGGGCCTGGCCTCCGATCGGGACCCGGGGAGGTTGCGAGTCCGCGGTGGGCGGAAGCGAGGTGGTCTGCTCCGGACCCTCGTCAGCCAGACAGCGCTCGTACTCTCCGAGAATCTCTTCCTCCATCCAGTCTCGCGTCTCCTGGTTGAGCGGATGGGCCACATCCTTGAACTGGCCATTGCGCTTCTTGCGACTCGGCATGCTGATGAAGAGCCCGTCTCGGCCCTGAATGACCTTGATGTCGTTCACCATGAAGCTGCCATCGAGCACGATCGAGACAAAAGCCCTGAGCTTCTCTTCGCCTACCAGGAACACCTTGACGTCGGTAATCTGCATGGATCCTCCCGGCCTTCCTACAGCAGAGGATGATAAAGACGGGCTGACTCCCCTCTCGCGCGCCGGGACTGGACTTCTGGGCTCTCTGCCTGCCCTTTCGAAGACCCGGTGTCGCTGTCGGCCCGGCCCCGTGCCGAAGAGGCGCGGAAACACGGTCCACCTGAAACGAGAAGGCGACGCCGTTCTGCTGATGGAAAGTTGGCGTGATTATATACACGCTCAGCCCAGACGGCGTGGTTCTGCTTCCGCGTCGTGGCCCGAGCCTCCTCTACTCGGGACAGTCCGAGACGAAGTCGCCGGGCGGCTCCGGGACCGGAAGCACCGAATCGAGCGTTTCCGAGAGATTCTCGCGCCAGCGCAGCTGGAGCTCCTCCCGCCGAGCCGACAGGTATCGCATCTCCCCCCGCGTGGAGTACCAGACCTCCGGCTCCCCGTCGGCGTAGAGCGTCCAGGTCGACACCCGCCCCTCCTCGGTGCGCACTCTCCACTCTCGCCCTCGCGCGTCCGAGAACTCGATGCCACCGTCGTCTCGCTTCACGGAGGGCCCACTGGGGGGTATCGGTACCCGACCGAGCAGGAGCGCCGGAAGCGTGGCTAGGGGAAGAGGGCCCAGGGGTAGCGCCGCGAGCTCCACTTCTCCTCCGTACCAGCAGAAGGTACCGGCTCGCGAATCGACCACCAGACCGCGATTCCCGTCCACCGCCAACGACCATACCTGTCGCCTCAGGATTCGATCTCTACCGGTGAGCAGAAAGCGATCGGCAGCCTCGAGGCGTAGGGTCAGGCTCAGGACCCCGTCACTCCCCGGCCCCTCGTAGCGAAAGGTGAACGTGCGCTGCGTCGAGAGGTCCTCGGATCCGATGCCGATTGGAAGGGCCGGCTGCCCCTTGCCCGCGGCGAGGCTCCCTGGCTGGTCATCGTTCGGTGCACCTTCGTCAGCTTCCGAGGCGGCTTCGGAGGCGCCTCCGAGCGCATCGGTGGGGCCCCCCTGGCTCCGGGAGCTCGCGCCGCTGGTTGCGCAGGCGCTCAGAAGAAGGAGGACGCTCGCGAGCATCCAGGAGTGCGCGTCCAGGCTCTTCTCAGCGACCACTCAACTCGGCCAGCTTCTCGCGCACCTGCTCGCTGTTCCCGTCGTCGGCCGGCGATTGCAGGGCCCGCTGATAGGCGGAGCGAGCGAGCTCGGGCAAATCGAGCGCCAGATAGACATCACCCAGATGTTCGAGCACGGTCGGGTCCTCGGGCACGAGTGTCACGGCCCTCTCCAGCTCTCCGCGCGCATCCTCGAAGCGACCGAGTCGATACAGCGCCCACCCCAGGGAGTCGGCGTAGGCACCGTTCTCGGGCTCGAGGGCCACCGCTCTCTCGATCAACTCGACGGCACGATCCAGATTCGTACCCTGTTCGGCCCACATGTACCCCAGATAGTTCAGAGCATCCGAGTTGTCCGGCTCGAGCTCGATCACACGCTCGAAACTGACCGCGGCTGCCTGGAGGCTCCCGGTGCGTTCCTGCGCCTGGCCGAGCCAGAAGTGGGTCTCGGGAAGCAACTGGGTCGGCAAGGCCTCTTCCCCGCTCGCCAGCGCCAGTTCGAGCATCGGAATGGCCGAGGCGAAGTCACTCTGGTACGAGTGATACTGACCGAGGCGAAGCGCGAGACCAGGTCGTGCCTCTCGGACCGCGGCGCCGAGCTCGAGCAGTTCCATCAGGGCGCCCAGCCGGAAGATCTCCGCCGGCCGCATCTCGACAGGATCCATCTCCTCGAGCACGATTCGCCTCGCCTTGTTCTCCTTGCCCTGGCGCGCCAACACTTCGGCACGACCGAGGCGAAGTGAGTTCGAGAGACCGACGCGATCTTCCTCGGCATCCAGAGCGCGAAGGGCTTCCTCGGTCCGATCGGCAGCCAGGAGCGAAGACAGGTAGTCGCCGAAGAGACTCTGACGCATCTCTTCGTCGGCCTCGTCGACGAGCAGGTCAGCCAGGAGGTCAGCCGCCGATCCGGGATCTCCGCGCATCTGATGGACACCGATCAGCATGCGACGAAACATCGCCTTCTCGTCTGGATCGTCGTTGGCGGCAATCGCACTCTCGAGTACCTTCGCGGCGTCGTCGGGTCGTCGCATCTCCAGGAGACGGGACGTCAACTGGCGAGTGAACCAGAGGTTTCCCGGATCGCGCTCGACCGCCCGCTCGAGCTGTGCCACGGCCGCGTCGCGCTGGTCCCTCTGCCACGCGATCTCACTGCTGAGAGCGCGAACCTCGAGCTCATCCAGAGCGCCTGCTTCGCTGAGCTCGGCAATCAGCGCCTCGGCCGTATCGAGGTCTTCGGTGCGTTGTTCGTCGACGATTCCCGGAGAGCCCGCGCGACGGAGGTGCTCTTCTGCGAGCGCACGAAGGATCCTCGGGTGCTTGGAGATCTCAGCCGAAGCAGAGCGGAGAATCTCGATCGCCTGAGTGTGATTCCCCCTCTGGCTCTCGATGCCTGCCAGCTCGATCCGGCTGTCCAGCGCCTCACTGTCCAGTCGTAGGATCTCACCGAGCAGCTCTTCCGCGTCGGCCTGACGGCCCGCGTCTCGAAGAAGATCGACCAGCGCCCGCTTCAGCTGGCGGTTGTCGGGGTGATGACTCACCAGCTCTCGAACCACCTCGACCGCCTCGGGGCTCCGGCCCGTGGCCTCGTAGATCTGAGCCAGAGTGATCATCGCGGGGATGTCCTCGGGAGCCACGCTCCGGAGCTCGGCAAAAGCCTCCTCGGAGCGGCGGAGTGAATCCCGATCGCTGCCGGCGCTCGCGAAATGGATCTGTCCGTACAGCCGCAGGACCTCGGGGTCGTGCGGCGCATGCTCGTAGGCGAGGTTCACCTGCTCGGTCGCCTCTGGGACACGACGCAGCCGATAGAGCAGATCGGCGTACTCGAGCCGCAGGTAGGGCGCTTCCGGATCGAGCTCGACGGCGCGATCGAACTCACGAATGGCCTCTTCGATGTTGCCCTCGGTGGCGGCCAGCCGACCCATGGCGAAGTGGAAGCTCGCCTCGGCATCGTCTGAGCCTCGGGCAGCGAGTGGCGTGGCTAGGAGCGAGATTGCGAGAAGAAATACGGTGGCGCACGCTGGCATGGCGGGGGCAGAGTATCAGTGCCTCCCCTCGCTTTACAAGGCTCCGCGCCCTACCTATAATTCCCTGTTCCCCTCCTAAGTGTCACGAGTAGCGACACTTAGCGTCGTGGAACGAATCGCCGGCTAGGACAAGGGGTGGGAAGCGGTGAAGCGACTCGGAGACCTCCTTCTCGAGCTCGGCTGGATCACCAATCAGGATCTGGCCAGGGCCCTGGAAACGCAGCAACAGAACGGAGGGCGTCTCGGGACCTGTTTGATGGAAGTCGAGGCCCTCTCCGAGCGCCGACTGGGCCAGGCACTCGCGCAGCAGATGGGGGTCGACCCCATCAAGCCGATCGATCTGGCCAATGTTCCCGAAGGCATTTCGGGCCTCCTGTCCCCGCGTCTCGCATCCCGCCTGATGGCGGTACCGTATCGCCTGCTGGGCTCGGATTTGTGGGTCGCTCTGCTCGATGCGGGGAACCTGACCGCGCTGGACGAGCTCGCCTTCGCCACCGGCAAACGCCTGCGACCCCATGTCGCCAGCGAGGTTCGCCTCGAGCTCGCTCTCGAACGCTATTACTCACGCCCCGCACGCTCGCGATTCCACAGCCTTTGGCGCCGCATCGGCGAGAACCTCTCGCGCGACGCGTTGTCCGCCGAAGCCGCAGAGGAAATGGTCGCCGATCTGCTGGCCGACGCCAAACCTGTGCTGCCCTCCCCAGCCCAGACCACCGAGATCCTCGCCCAGAGCCCACCCGAGACTGCGGAGGCACTCTCCTCCATCGAGGAGACCCTCCAGGATGGCGAGACCCGACCAATACCGACGGTCGGTGTGGTCCAGATGCTCGAGCGCCGAGGCGCCCGATCGGCCTCGGGACTCTGGCTGCCGCGAGAGGACGCGGAGCCTCCACGGCCGGCGAGCCTCGAACGGCTGATGGGCACCCTCGCAAAAGCGAGCCAACGCGACGAGATCGGCCGAGCGGTGATCGATCATTTGGGACAGAGCTTCGATCGGGTCGGCCTTCTCAGTCTGAGGCGAGATCATGCCAGTGGTTGGCTCGGATGTGGCCGGGGCTACGATGCCGAGCGCATGGCCCGCTTTCGCACCGACTTCGACGAACCGTCGCTGTTCTTGAATCTCAGCCAGGGAGGGCGGCTCTGGGCGGGCGCACTCCCGGACATGCCGGCACACGAGCGCCTCGTCGGCATCTGGGGAGCTCAGTTGCCCAGAGACTGCCTGGTCTATCCGATCGACCTCGGTGGCCATCGTGCAGCCGTCATCTACTGTGATGCCGGTGACCGGGAGCCGGCACCCCACCAACTGGAGGAGATCTCCCTGGTCGCCGATGCCATGGCAAAGGCCCTTGCGCGGGTGATCGTCGAAGCGAAGCGCGAAGCGTCGTGAGCGTCAGAGACATCGCGTATCAGCTTCTGCTGGGCACCGCGATCCGAACTCGCCAAGAATGCACGTGCTTGTCAGTCCTCCGTTGAACTCGCCGTGATCGGTTGCTACACTGCCTCGTCTTTCCTGTGGAGAAGAAATGATCAAGGCTGACATCGTCAACCGAGTTGCAGAGACGTCGGAGGTTTCGCGCGTCAAGGCCGCTGTCGCGGTCGACACCATCTTCAAGGCCATGAAGGACGCGCTCTCCGAGGGCAAACGCATCGAGCTTCGGGGCTTCGGCGTGTTCCAGGTGCGCGATCGCAAGAAGGGCGTCGGGCGCAACCCGAAGACGGGGGTCGAGGTCGCGATCACTCCCGGCAAGACCGTTCGCTTCAAGCCGGGCAAAGAGCTCAAGAACCTCTGAGCGGAACCGGAGCCCCACGCGGCGGCATGCCCGAGGTCCGCGACACTCCGGCGCCCGACTGGGCGACCGTGCTGGGGCGTCGGCGAGAGCACCGGAGACCGCCGGTGCGTTGGTTGCGTGCCGCGCTGCTGTTCGCGGCCACCTTCTTCACCACGACGACGCTCGGTCCGGCCTGGTATCTGGCCACTCTCGGGGCAGATCTCCTACCCTTCCTCAGCGTACGCACGATCCGATTGATCTGGGCAACTCCCGAGTACCTCGCTCTGGGGCTTCGCTTCTCCCTGGCGCTGCTCGCCATTCTCGGCTGCCACGAGCTGGGACACTTCCTCGCCTGCCGGTACCACCGCGTACCTGCCAGCGCGCCCTACTTTCTGCCAGCGCCCTTCGGCCTCGGAACCTTCGGTGCCTTCATGCGAGTCCACGGCCCGCTTCGCGACCGGCGTGAGCTGTTCGACGTGGGCGCAGCAGGACCCATTGCCGGATTCGTCGCGTTGCTCCCGTTCCTCCTTCTCGGTGCACGTTGGTCTGTCCCGTTGGCGACCGCTTCGCTCCAGGATGTTCCTCTGCTGGTGCCGTCGCGGAGCCTTGCCATGACCTGGGCTCTCTCTCTGTTCCACGATCTGCCGGCCGGTAGCTTCGTCGTGGACTATCACCCGTTCGCCCTGGCTGCCTGGGTCGGTCTTCTGGTCACCGCACTCAACCTGCTGCCGATCGGTCAACTCGACGGCGGACACATTGTCTACTCGGTGTTCGGTCGCTGGCATCGACGATTGGCTCTGATCGCGATGGTGGCCCTGGTCCTCGCCGGCGTGTTCTTCTGGCGTGGCTGGTGGTTGTGGGCGATCCTCCTCTTCTTCCTGGGAATCCGGCACCCGCCCGTGCTACGGCCCGCCCTGAAGCTCGACGCTCGGCGGCTCAGCGTGGCCCTGCTATGCCTTGCCCTCTTCCTCCTCTGCTTCATGCCCGCCCCGATCCTCTCGCTCTAGGACTCAGAGCTCCAGCACGAAGGTCACCGGGCCGTCGTTGACCAGCTCGACGTGCATGTGAGCCCCGAAGCGGCCGGTCTCCACCGCGAAGCCGCGTTTGCGCAATCCCGCCACGAGCTCCTCCAGCATCGGCTCCGCCTGCTCGGGCGGCATGGCCGTGTCGAAAGACGGCCGACGTCCCTTTCGCGTCGATCCGGCCAGCGTGAACTGGGAGACCACCAGAAACGCCGCGCCGGCCTGCGCCGCGTCGAGATTCATCTTGCCACCGGGGTCTTCGAAGGCACGCAGGTGGCTGAGTTTCTCCACGGCGGCCGAGACCTGCGCCGTGCCGTCCTCTGCATGCAGACCGACCAGGAGAAGGGCACCGACCCCGATCCCTCCGACGCAATCCTCACCCACCGTGACCGACGCTGAGCTCACTCTCTGCCAGACAATTCGCATGTTTGTCGTCTCAGTCCATAGAAGCGCGTGTGGTGTGTCGAGGCGCGCGGGTATGATACGCCTCGATCACACGCAACCGTATTTCAGGAGCGAGCCTTCGGCGTTCGCAGAGAGGTGTATCCATGCTCAACAAAGTGATGCTGATCGGAAATCTCGGGCGTGACCCGGAAGTGCGCACGACCCAATCCGGCCAGAGCGTCGCCAACTTCAGTCTGGCGACCTCGCGTCGCTGGAAAGACCGCGACGGGAATCGGAACGAGGAAACGGAGTGGCACAAGATCGTCGTCTGGGGTCGGCAGGCCGAGATTGCGGCCCAATACCTGACCAAGGGTCGTCAGATCTACGTCGAGGGACGTATCCAGACCCGCTCGTGGGACGATCAGAAGACGGGCGAAAAGAAGTACATGACCGAGGTCGTGTGCGAGAACTTCCAGATGCTCGGCACCCGGGGAGACGCCCCCGCGCAGATGCCCCCGGGGCCCGATCGGGAACAGGACGCCCCTGGCGGCTTCGACGCGGGAGCCGAAGACGACGATATTCCGTTCTAGGGGACCTTCTACCCGAGACGCTCTCGCAGCGACGAGAGGAAGTTCAGAGCGGCCAGGGGGGTCATCCGATCGAGATCGACCTCTCGGAGGAGCTCGACCACCATTTCCTCGGTGCCACTGAACAATGCGAGTTGATCGGGGCCTTCGCTCGCAGGGGAGGAGCCCCGTGCGAGCCGGGGCTTTCCGGTGAAGTCGTACTCCTGTGCTTCCAGATTCCCCAGGACCTCGCTCGCGCGGCTCAGGACCGACTCTGGGAGCCCCGCCAGCCTCGCCACCTGGATCCCGTAGGATTTGTCGGCGCTACCGTCCTTCACCCGGTGAAGAAAGACGATGCGGTCGTCCCATTCCTTCACGGTCATGGTCCGATTCACCACCCGAGGCAAGAGCACCTTGAGCTCTGTCAGCTCGTGGTAGTGCGTCGCGAAGAGTGTCTTGGCGCCGCAACGGGCGTGTAGATGCTCGACGATCGCCCAGGCCAGAGACAGTCCGTCAAAGGTAGCCGTTCCCCTCCCCACCTCGTCCAGAACCACGAGGCTGTCGGCCGTGGCATAGCGGAGGATGTTCGCGGTCTCGATCATCTCGACCATGAAGGTGGACTCCCCTCGAGCGAGATCGTCGCTGGCACCGACCCGGGTAAAGATCCGATCGACCATCGAGATCTCTGCCGATGCCGCCGGCACGAAGCTCCCGATCTGCGCCATCAGCACGATCAGAGCGACCTGACGCAGGTAGGTCGACTTGCCGCCCATGTTGGGCCCCGTCAGGAGCACGATCTGGGCAGAGTCGTTGTCGAGCGCGATGTCATTGGGCACGAACCCCGTCCCGAGCGCCGCTTCGACTACCGGGTGGCGACCGTCGCGGGCGACGATCTCGCCTCCGGGGCGGGTGATTCGAGGGCGGCAGTAGCCCCACCGCTCCGCCACCTCCGCGAACGAAACGAGCACATCCAGGGTCGCGAGCGCGTAGGCGAGCTCGCGCAGGCGCACTGCGGCTCGAGCGATCGTCTCGCGCAAATCCCCGAAGATCCTCTCTTCCAGTCGAATCTGGCGCTCCTCCGCACCCAGAATCTCCTCCTCCAGCCCCTTCAACTCCTCCGTGAAGTAGCGCTCCGCGTTGGCCAGGGTCTGTTTGCGCTGGTAGTGCTCGGGGACCCGCGCCTGCTGGCTCTTGGTCACTTCCAGGTAGTAGCCGAAGACGCGGTTGAACCGCACCTTCAGGTTGGTGATTCCCGTCGCCTCTCGCTCTCGAGCCTCCAGCTCGAGAAGGAGCTTCTTGCCATCGCCGGCCAGGGATCGGTTACGGTCGAGCTCGGCATCGATCCCCTCGGCGATGATCCCCCCGTCCCTGATCTGAGCACTCGGCGTCTCGGCGAGGGTACGATCGAGGCGCTCCGCGAGATCGGCCACCGGATCGGTCTGCGCGAGACCGCCCAGGAGCCGCGAGTCGGCAGTCGAGAGACAGGCGAACAGCCCCGGCACCTCGCGCAGGCTGTCGCGCAGGGTCGCCGCTTCGCGAGGCGAGAGCGAGCCCAACACGGCTCGCGTCGCCAGTCGCTCGAGATCTCCGACACCGGCGAGGGACGCCGTGCACCTGCGGAGCTCGGGCCGCTCCAGTAGATCTTCGACGGCATCCTGTCGCGGGAGGATCGCGTCCATCGAGAGCAAGGGGTGAGCCAGCCAGTCCTTGAGCAGGCGGCCTCCGGGCGCGGTCGCGGTCCGATCGAGAACCGACAGCAGGGTGCCCCGCCGGGTGCGTTCTCGTTGATTGTGAAAGACCTCCAGGTTTCGCAGGGTGGTCTCGTCCAGCGCCATGAAATCCCGGCGCTGCCGGACCCGAATGCTACGAATGTGGCTCAGCTCGGTGCGCGCGGCGCCGCTCGCGTACTCGAGAGCGAGCGCCGCAGCCCGTGTCGCGGGCTCCTCGTCCTCGAGGCCGAAGCCGCGCAGCGAAGACACCTCGAACTGGGTCAGCAGGCGCTGTCGTGCCGGTGCCGGCCGAGGAAGATCCTCCTGCGCGATCTCGGTGCGGCAGCCCACGGTCTCGTCGATGACTGCCGCGAGCCGCGCCGGCAGCGCACCCTCCGGAATCAGGAGCTCGCGCGGAGACAGCAGCCGAAGACCATCCGCAGCGGTCTCTTCGTCGGGCCAACGCTCGACGAAGAAATCTCCCGTCGAAAGGTCGAGGAAGGCGCCCGCGCCCGACCCACTCGATCTCGCCTGTCCAGGATGTGAAGAGGGGGGATCGTCCGACCACAGGATGGCCCCCAGCAGGTTCGCGGTCTTGCCTTCGAGCAGCTCGAGCTCGCTGATCGTGCCGGGGGTGACCACCCTTGTCACCTCACGGCGAACGAGGCCCTTGGCCTCGGCGGGGTCTTCCACTTGATCGCAGATCGCGACCTTGAAGCCGGCCTCCAACGCCTTGCCGAGATAGTTCTCCAACGCGTGATGCGGCACGCCGGCCATCGGAGCTTCGCTCGCCGAGCCCTTCTGGCGCGCAGTCAGGGTCACGTCGAGGATCGGTGCCGCCGTCACGGCGTCCTCGAAGAAGAGCTCGTAGAAGTCGCCCATGCGATAGAACAGGAGGGCGTCCGGATTCTCGGCTTTGACCTCGAGGTAGTGACGCAGCATCGGCGTCAAGGTCGCCGCGCGCTTCGCGGTCGCCTCGCCGCCCCCGGGAGGACTGGAAGACATGGCCGCAGTATAAGGCCGCCCTCTCGAGCGCAGCGAGAGTCCTCGGCATGCACCTGCCCCGCGCCGCGCCGCGCGCCTCAGGGCTCGCCGTCCGACGGGTGACGGCGCGGGGTCGACAGCCCGATAGACTCCAGGGATGTACCTCGCTCTCGACACCGCCTCGCGCCAGGTCAGCGTGGCCCTGGGAAGTGGCGATGGCGACGCGCTCGTTCGGCAGATGGCCCAGACCTCGTCCTCGAAGGACCTCCTTCCCGCGATCGAGTCGCTCCTGAGGGAGGGGAACGTCGAACTGGGAGGTCTCGCCGGATTGATCGCGGTTCGCGGGCCGGGCAGCTTCACCGGCATCCGGATCGGCCTCGCAACCGTGCTCGGCTTCCATCAGGCGCTCTCGATCCCGGCAACCGCCTTCGGAACCCTGGAGCTCGTTTCCGCGGCGGTCGGAGGCCCGGTCACGGCGCACTCCGAGGGGACGCTCGACACCGACTACTGGGCTGCTGTCTGGGCGCTTCGTGACGAATGGTATCTACAGCACTTTCCCGCTCCAGGAACCGGCGGCGCGCCCTCCGAACCGACACGGTGGAGTCGCGCCCGTTGGCTCTCCAGGATCCCCGAGGGACCCTGCACCGTCGTCGGTGAGGGAGTCGAAGAGCTGGTCGAGCCTCTGGGAGCGCGGGGCATCGCCCTCTCGACTCCCCCTCTGGCCGAGGTGGCGCTGGGCGCCGCTCGGCTGCGGGACGACTGGAATTCCGCCTTGCTGACCGACCCTCTCTATGTCCAGAGCCCGTCGGTGACGCTGCGCCGTCGTGCCGAGGACAGTCGTCGGTGAGCGGCGCCGCCGACGGCGGAGTCCGGCTCCGATCCGCCGTGCAGAGCGATCTCGAGGAGCTCGTCGAGCTCGAAGCGATGGCCTTCGACGACCCATGGCCGGCACTCTCGGTGGCACCGATGCTCGATGATCCGAAGGCGCTGGTACTGGTTGCCGCCGATGGGGTCCTCGCGGGCTACGTCGCCTTCTCGCTGTCGGTCGGAGAGGCGGAGCTCCTGCGCTTGGCTGTGCGCCCCAGCCACCGACGACGAGGCATCGGCAGGAGGCTCGGCCAGGAGGGGCTGGCACAGGTCGAGCGGGCCGGATTCCAACGGGTCTTCCTGGAGGTGCGAGAGGCGAATCGAGACGCCCGAAGCCTCTACTCCTCGCTCGGCTTCGAGCAGATCGGCCGCAGAAGTGCCTACTACCAGGACGGCAGCGACGCTCTGGTGCTGCGGCGGCGCCTCTCAGAGGGTTCGACCCTGCCTCTGTCTTGAAACCTCGCCCTCCGGGTGTTAGCCTGCCACCAATGACTCTCCGCTCTGTCTATTTGACCGACCACTCGCACGCGCGGATGCTGCGAGTCGTGCCGGAGGTGCGCGCAGTTCGCCGCCGACGGACTACGACAGGTCTCTGATCCGACAGGTCAGATCGGCTCTGCGGAACGCGACAACAGGAGGAACCGGCCGCGATGACGCATGACGAGGTGAAGGAAGAGCTGCTCCAGGGAGACAAGGACTTTCGACTCCTGTGGGAAGAACACCAGGAGTGTGAGACTCGCCTCCGGGAGCTGAGTGAGAAGACCCTTCTCTCCCCCGAAGAGGAGAGTCACGAGAAACAGATCAAGGTCCACAAGCTCCATCTCAAGGATCGGATGGAATCCATGATTCGGGAGCGCACGGCACCCGCGGCATCCTAGGCACCGAGACCTCTCAGGTGCCGACTTGGTCGGCCCGAGCCAGACCCGGCCCGAGATCGGCAGGCGGACGGCTCACGGGCGCTGGTGAGCCCCATCCAGGGTGTCTCGTACAGTGCCCGCCCGCCTCATCCTTCCAGGCATCCCTACCCTTCCCGGAACAACGACCTCTCCCGGAGCAACGACACTGTGCGTTTCGCTCGTGAAGCCTGGCCCTTCGTCCTGCCTTGCCTTGGCCTGACACTGCTGCTGGCCTGGTGGTTCGGGATTCCTGGTGCCCTCATCGGGAGTCTGCTCGCCCTCGGAGTCCTGCTCTTCTTTCGGGATCCGAAACGGACATACGAGGGGCCCGAAGAGATGATCCTCGCCCCCGCTGATGGTCTCGTGACGGCCGTTGATCGGGTTCGGGAGCCCCTTGTCGGCCCCGGAGAGCTCGACCGCGTCGTTACCTTTCTCTCGGTGTTCGATGTCCACGTGCAGAGAGCCCCGGTCTCTGGAACGGTGACCCACAGCCAGCGAACCGAGGGTCGGAAAGTCGCGGCTTTCAGAGAGGATGCCGACCGGGTCAACGAAAGCCATCTCACGGTCCTCGACATCGGAGACGGGCGACAGATCGGCATCCGACAGATCGCAGGGCTGCTGGCGCGGCGCGTCGTCGCCTACCTCGCTCCGGGAGATCGGGCCGCGCGAGGGGACCATCTGGGGCTCATCAAGTTCGGATCGCGGGTCGATCTCGTCTTGCCGCCGGGCTGCGGGATCCTGGTCAAGAAGGGGGACCGTCTTCGCAACGGAGAAACCCCGGTCGCCCGACTCGGATCGGCGTATGCTGCTCCAGCGGCAACTCCCGGGAAAGGGTCACGGAGCGCGGAGACCGACGGGCGCCACGTCTGAATCCATCCCGATGACCACACGAGACCAGAGCCCGAAGAAGGCTCCCAGCAGAGCGGCGTACCTGATTCCCAGCCTGTTCACGATAGGCAACATGCTGCTCGGGTTCTACGCCTTGATCGTGGGCCTCCGCGGCGACTTCCAGCGTGCCGCACTTCTCGTCTTCGCCGCCGCCTTCATGGACAGCATCGACGGCCGGTTCGCGCGGGCCAGCGGGACCGACAGCGACTTCGGAAAAGAGTACGACTCGCTTGCCGATCTCCTCACCTTCGGGGTCGTTCCGGCGCTCCTCGCCTACTTCAGGGGGCTCGAGGCCCTGGGCCGAATCGGCTGGCTTCTCCCCTTTTTCTACGTCGTCTGCACCGCGACGAGGCTGGCGCGCTTCAATGTCCAGACCTCGATCACCGATCGACGGTTCTTCGTCGGCCTACCGGCTCCCGCCGCCGCCGGCCTCCTCTGCTCTCTTCTCTACATGAGCCAGAGCGAGGCCTTCGCCGACAGTAACGCCTGGGATACGAGTGTTCTCTTCGTACTCCTCGGTGCCCTCGTCATCCTCGCGGTGCTGATGCTCTCGACCTTTCGCTACTACAGCTTCAAGGAGCTGGACCCGAGACGTCGTTGGAGCTACCGAGTGGTTCTTCCCATTCTCGGGGTCGTGCTGCTGGTGGTCTACGATCCTGCGGCGTTCTTCCTCGCCGTGAGCGGCACCTATGCTGCCTCGGGACCGTTCCTGTGGGTTCACTCTCGCTTGCGCAATCGTGATTGGAGCTCGCCTGCCGAGCCGTCGGCGGTCGAGGGTGCCGACGGGGACCCTCTACCCGACGGCCAGGAGGAATCGTGACCCGGATCGGCATCCTGGAGCCCACGACCCTGCTGGGTGGCGAGCTCCGTGAGCGCCTGGCGATGCATCCTCGACTCGGTGGCGAGATCGACCTGATCTCCGTCGACGAGGAGATCGTGGGCACGGTGGTCGACACCGGCGGTGACGCTGGAATGATCGCACGCTGGGACGCTCAGGCTCCACCGAATCCCGACCTTCTCTTCGTCTGCAGCCGTCGCTGGAGCGAGGCCGCCCCTTTGATGGAGCAGTTGCCCTCTTCGACCCGTCGAGTGATCCTCTCGCCCGACGCCGACGATTCCGCCGGGCCCGCGTGCGTGGCTGGCGTGCGTGATCCGGATCCGGCAACGGACATTTCCGTGCGCTCGCCACATGCGGCGGCGGTAGCGCTCGCTCACCTGCTCGATCCTCTTCGCGAGCTCGGTCTCGAACGAGCCGTCGCGACCGTCATGCAACCCGTCTCGGCGCTCGGTCGTCGAGAGGATCTCGACGAGGTGTTCGATCAGACCCGCAGACTCCTCGCCTTCGAGCCTCCCGGGGGGCAGGGCGAGGGGGACGGGCTCTCTCACCAGGTCGCGTTCAACCTGCTCCCCGGCCATGTCCTGGGCAATCTCCGAGGGGACCGCGTCGCGAGGACCGTGCGTGAGCTGCTCGAGCTTCCGGATACCGGCGAAGGTCGTCGCAACGGTGTCCTCGGTAGCCGGTCCGGCCGGGTTTCCGTGCAGCTGGTGACGGCCGGTGTCTTCCACGCTCTCGCGATCAGCCTTTGGCTCGAGCTCGGCGAAGGGGTGACGGAGCACCAGATCCGAGACGCCCTGTCCGAATGTCCTGCGCTGGAGCACTACGACGCGGAGACTCCTCTGAGCCCACTGGCGGCCGCCGGGTCGGAGCTGGTCCTGTGGGACGGCCCGGAGTCCACCGGCGAGCCGGATGAGCCGGGATTCTGGCTGTGGGCAGTAGCTGACAATCTCACCGTCGGAGGTGCGATCAACGCGATCGCCCTCGCCGAGCGACTCGTTCTCTGAGCCCGCTCGGCAACCGTTCGAACGGTCGGTATACTGCCGCCCCCATAAGCTCGCCGCCCTACCGATCGGAGCCCCTGGAGTCTTTCTCACCATGACCGATGCATCTCCCCCTGCTGAATCCCTCCCCCGCCACTTCCGTGTCTTGATCGTCGGCTCCGGCCCGGCCGGTCTCACGGCGGCCCTGTACTGCGCGCGCGCCGATCTCGCGCCACTCGTCCTCGAGGGGACACAGCCCGGCGGTCAGCTCACCATCACGACCGATGTGGAGAACTTCCCCGGCTTTCCAGAAGGCATCATGGGCCCGGAGCTGGTCGACAAGATGCGCGAGCAGGCGCAGCGCTTCGGCGCAACGACCCGCTTCGAGACCGTGACCTCGGTCGACTTCTCGAAGCGTCCCTTCCAGGTGACCGGCGACGCCGGAAGCTACACCGCCGACTCTCTGATTCTCGCTACGGGTGCCACGGCCAAGACCCTCGGGCTCCCCTCAGAGCAGGAACTGATGGGCTACGGCGTCTCTGCGTGCGCCACCTGCGACGGTTTCTTCTTCCGCGATAAGGAGATCGTGGTGATCGGCGGCGGCGACTCCGCCATGGAAGAAGCCACTTTCCTCACCAAGTTCGCGAGCAAGGTGACCGTAGTTCACCGCCGCGACGAGCTTCGCGCCTCCAAGATCATGCAGGATCGCGCCCAGGCCAATCCGAAGATCGAATGGAAATGGAACAGCACGGTCGTTGAGGTCCTCGGCACTCGAGAGGAGGGAGTCCACGCCGTCCTCCTGGAGGACACGGTCACCGGAGAACGGTCGGAGATGCCATGCCAGGGCGTCTTCCTGGCCATCGGCCATCGACCCAATACGGAGGTCTTCCGGGATGTCCTCGCGGTAGACGAGGTCGGATATCTCGTCGTCAGCCCACCCGGGACCGCAACCAGCATCGAGGGGGTCTTTGCCTGCGGAGACGTCATGGACCCCATCTATCGTCAGGCGGTGACCGCGGCGGGGACCGGCTGCCAGGCTGCGTTGGACGCCGAGCGCTGGCTTGAAGAGGGGTCTCACTCCTGAGGTGAGGTCCGGGCCTACGGACCTACTACCGGGACTGGTTGGTCTGGGTACCGACGCTTTCCCCCTCGAGTACCTTGATCAGGGTCCCTGCAGGCACCACTTCTCCACTGTCCAGATTGTTGATGAGCTCGAGTTGGTCGATGTCTCGGTCGCGCAGCTGTGGTTGATCCGCCAGTGCGCCGTCCCGTTCCGTGCGGATCAGAGCGATCGTCTGTGGCCGTGTATCGAGGATCGCCGGGTCCGACACCGGCCGGAAGCTGGCGGCGGTCTCGAGGAAGTGATCTCGGACACTCTCGAAGCGATCGATCGAGGTGTAGCCGAGGAGGCGATAGACCCGTCCACCGTACTCGATGAAGGCCACTAGCCCTCGCAGATCGGGCTGAGTCTGACGATACGCAGTAAAGCCGCGAGACACCGTCGGCAGCCCGTTGATCTCGCTGCGCCAGCTCGGGCCGGGCTCGGCTCCCGATTCCCGGAAGAAGCTGTCTGCTGCCTGAGCGGCCGAGGACACCGGCTCCAGCGAGAGCGCCACGACCGAGTCCTGTTGCGGGCTCATTCCGAACACCGCTTCGCGACTGTTCTGCGTGGGCCAGTCCGAGGGGAACACGATCTCGAAGGCGAGCTCCGGCTGGTAGAAGACGCCGTCGCGGAAGAAGCCCTCCCGGGGGTCGGCACCGAAGGCCAGGCCGTCGATCTGCTGGAGAAACTCCTCGCGACCGACGAAGCCGTCGAGCTCCCCGCTCAACCCCACGATCTCCTGCTGCAAACGCTGGGTGCGGTTCTCGGGGGCCGGATGCGTCGACATCCAATTGGGCACCGGTGACTGGCCCGCCGCTGCCGACACTCTCCCCAGCATCTCGTACACCTCCGGGATCTCGGCTCCGTCGTAGCCGGTGCGAAGGGCATAGCGCAGTCCGAGGCTGTCGGATTGGCGCTCGTCGTCGCGTCCGTACTTGAGAAAGAGCATTCCGAGCCCCATCGAGCCAAGGTCGCCGACGGTTCGACCGTAGTCACCGGCTGCGACCATCCCGACCCCGAGCGCCACCTGTCCCAGCATCGCTTTGCTCATCTGGTTGGCACTGTGCCGCGCCGTGACGTGACCGATCTCGTGCCCGAGCACGCCCACCAGTTCCGCCTCGGAGTTCATATGGGTGAGGATCCCACGGGTAACGTAGATGAACCCTCCGGGAAGAGCGAAGGCGTTCACCAGCGAGTCATCGAGCACGGTGAAGCTCCACGGCAGGTTCGGTCGCTCGCTCTGGGCTGCCAGACGAAGTCCGATGTCGCTGACGTAGCGCTGCAGGCCCTCGTCCTCGAGTCGGCCGAACTGTCGCTCGATCTGGGCCTGGCTCTGCTGCCCGAGCTCGATCTCCTGTTGCTCGGAGACCAACATGATCTGCTGCTTGCCCGTGGCGGGATTCACGGAACACCCAGTGGCCAGTAACGCCGCGCTCGACAGTAGCGCTGGTGCAAACATCGCGCGCAGACGCTTTTCCGGAGCAAGGACAGCGGCGGGTTCGACGGTCTCGGGCATCGCAGTCTCCTCGATTGGGCGATCTCTGGCTTGGCTCATAGTCTCGGACCTCGGATCGGTCGTCAAGAGCGCACCGTGTGGCAACATGTCCCTCGGCGTTTTCATTTCCAGACGCCCGAACCACTTCGGAGGAAAGCCGGCATGAAGCGTGAGAAACCGCGGACCCGCGGCCTCGATCGTCGAGAAATTCTCGGTAGGGGCGCACTCGGCGCTCTCGGCACCGCAGTCGTGACCGGTTGTTCCGGTGGCGCATCTGAAGGCGGCCCAGCGGTCCGCACACAACCTCGAATCAACTGGCGTCTCGCGTCGAGCTTCCCTCCCTCGCTCGAGACCATCTACGGAGGCGCGGAAGTCCTCGCCGAGCGCCTCGAAGCACTGTCCGAAGGGCGCTTCCGTATGCGCACCTACGCTTCGGGAGAGCTCGTGCCACCGCTACAGGTGCTCGATGCCGTCCAGCAGGGGACCGTTCAGGTCGGCCACACCGCTAGCTACTATTTCATCGGCAAGAACCCCGCCCTCGCCTTCGACACGGCGATGCCCTTCGGCCTGACCTCCCGGCAGCAGAACGCATGGCTCTATGACGGTGGCGGTCTGGAGCTGATGCGCGAAGTGCTCGCTGATTTCGGTATCCTGAGCTTTCCAGCGGGAAACACGGGAACGCAGATGGGAGGGTGGTTCCGACGAGAGATCGGCGGGCTAGCCGACCTGGGCGGACTGAAGATGCGGATCCCGGGACTCGGTGCCGAGGTCCTGAGCCGACTCGGTGTCACCGTGCAGACCATCGCGGGAGCTGAGATCTACCAGGCGCTCGAGCGAGGTGCGATCGACGCCGCGGAATGGGTCGGCCCCTACGACGACGAGAAGCTGGGCTTCCACCGGGTCGCCAAGAACTATTACTACCCGGGATGGTGGGAGCCAGGCCCCACGTTGTCCGCCTACGTCAATCGACAAGCGTGGGATTCTCTGCCCAGCACCTACCAGCAGATGTTCGAAGTCGCCTGCTTCGAGGCCAACGTCACCATGCAGAGCCGCTACGACTCCCTCAATCCTGCCGCGATGCAGCGACTCGTGGCCGAAGGCGTGAGCCTTCGTCCCTTCGCCGACGACATCCTCGCTGCTGCCCGAGACACGGCCTTCGAGCTCATGGAGGAAGAAGCCGCCAAGGACGCCGGCTATCGCAAGATCTTCGACAACTGGAAGGCCTTCCGCGAGCAGTCCTTCCAGTGGTTTGCCACCAACGAGCTCGGCTATCAGAGGTTCGCGTTTCGGTAGGGCCCCCTTGCAGCGAGAGCGCCGACGCCCTCGGTCGACCTATCGGCCCACCAGCCAGGTCACCAACTGGGGAAACACGATCACCATGAGAAGCCCGATCAACTGGATCCCGATGAACGGAATCACCCCTCTGTAGATCTGGCTGGTCTTGATCTCTTTCGGAGCCACTCCTCGAAGGTAGAAGATCGCGAAACCGAAGGGGGGGGTGAGAAACGAGGTCTGGAGGTTCATACCGATCATCACCCCGAACCATACGAGGTCGATGCCGAGGAGCGATGCGGCGGGGGCAACGAGTGGCACGATGATGAAGGCAATCTCGAAGAAATCGATGAAGAAACCGAGAACGAAGATCGCCAGATTGGCGACGATCAGCAAGCCGATCTTCCCGCCAGGCAGATTGGTCAATAGATCTTCGATCCACACGTCGCCGTAGAGCCCCCGGAAGACCAGCGCGAACGCCGTAGACCCGATGAGCAGGAACATCACCATCGAGGTCAGGCGCGTCGTCTCCCCCATCGTCTCGGTCAGCGCGGTGCGCGTCAACCGCCGGTTGGCAGCGGCCAGGGCCATCGCTCCCACGGCACCGAGAGCCCCTGCCTCGGTGGGAGTCGCGATGCCGAGAAAGATGCTCCCGAGCACCACCAGAATCAGGACCAGAGGCGGCAGCATCACCATTGCGGTGCGCCGCAGCAACTCACCGCGGGCAAAGTCGCGCTCGGTGGCGGGAAGAGCGGGCGCGAGCTCCGGTTTCAGCCAGGCGATCGCAACGACGTAGACGGCGAACATTCCCGCCAGCATCAAGCCCGGAACCAACGAGCCCAGGAAGAGGTCTCCTACCGAGATCCCCATCTGGTCCGCGAGGACGACGAGCACCACGCTCGGCGGTATCACCTGTCCGAGCGTCCCGGCTGCGGTGATCACGCCGGTCGACAGCTCCGGGGAGTATCCATAGCGCATCATCACGGGCAACGAGATCATTCCCATCGCCACTACCGAGGCCCCCACGACACCGGTCGCGGCTGCCAGCAGTGCCCCGACGAACACCACGGCCAGTGCGAGACCGCCCCGGAGGCCACCGAACAGCTGGCCGATCGTCTTGAGCAGGTCCTCGGCCAGCCGCGACTTCTCGAGCATCGTGCCCATGAAGATGAAGAACGGAACGGCCAGGAGGGTGTAGTTCGACATGATCCCGAAGATGCGCTCGGGAAATGCATAGAGCAGATGCCAATCGAAGTACCCGGCCTCGACTCCGATGAAGGCAAAAATGAGAGCCGTCCCGCCGAGCGAGAAGGCGACCGGGTAGCCGATGAAGATGAACAGGAAGACGACCACGAACATCAGCGGCCCGAGATAGTCACCCTCCATGGTGCACCTCCTCGGCGCTCGACGATTCGAGTGTCTCTCTGTCGCGCAGCGCCACGATTCGCCGCAGCACCTCCGCCAACCCCTGCAGGAGCAGAAGAGCGAATGCCACGAGGATCACGCTCTTGATCGGATAACGCGGCAGCCCACCGGGATCGGAGCTGACCTCTCGCACGGCCCACGAGTTACGAATCGTTCCCCACGAGACTGCCAGGGCGAAGACCGAGAATGGGATGAGGAAGAACAAGCTGCCCAGAAGGTCGATCCACAGCTGCGTTCGAGGCGACATTCGCGCGTAGAGGACATCGACCCGTACATGCGAGTTCCGCTTGAGGGCGTACGCCCCTGCCAACAAGAACGAGCAGCTGAACAGATACCACTGCGCTTCGAGATAGGCGTTCGAGCTCAGGTTCCAGCCGGTGAAGCGCCCGAGATAGCGCACGATCGCATTGAACGCTCCGACCAGCACCATCGCCAGCAGGAGCCAGGAGACCAGCGAACCCACGCGTTCGTTGAGACGATCGACGAGGTCGATGAAACGGCGCGCCATGTGCTTGTCCTACCTCGAGGAAGTTTCCTGAACGCTCATCCGCAGAGCGACACTGTCGGGGAAGACAGCGCGCATCTTACCCTGTCCTATGATCTGCCTCGATGCCCGAGCCCGAAGACTCGCGCAGCCCCGATCCATTCGGGGAGCGCACCCACCTCATCCGGCGATACACGCGCCTCAGTGTCATCAACGTCATCTCGAATCTGACCGTCCCGATGGTGGGATTGATCGACACGGCGATGCTCGGGCATCTGCAGCAGATTCACTTTCTGGCTGGAGTCGCGCTGGCCGGCCTTCTCTTCGACTATCTCTACTGGGGCCTCGGGTTCCTGCGCATGGCCACCACGGGTCTCGCTGCCCAGGCCCGCGGTCGCGGTGACGAGGTCGAAGGGACTGCCGTGCTTCTCCGGGCATTCGCCATCGCGCTCGGCTTCGGCGTGCTCATTCTGCTCCTGCGCACACCGATCGAAGGAGCGGGCTTTCGTCTGTTGTCCGGAGGGACGGCCGTCGAAGAGGCCGGAAGGGAGTACTTCGCGGCGAGGATCTGGGGGGCACCGGCAGCGCTGGCGAACCTGGTTCTGCTGGGCTGGTTCCTGGGCCGGGAAGAGGCGGGCCGCGCCCTGGCGGTCACCGTCGTCGGCAACGTCGCGAACGTGGCTTTCAACTGGTGGTTCATCATCCGCCTGGGGATGGCAGCGGCGGGGGCGGGCTGGGCCTCCATGCTCGGACAGTATTGTGCGCTGCTCGTCGGTCTCGGGCTCGCAGCACCGATTCTCTTGACCTCGTCTACCGGGCTCGGCTCCCGCTCCGCCTCGAGGTCTGCCTTGCGGTCGGCGATGCATCCGGCCGCCCTGGCAGAGCTCTTCCGCCTCAACGGTCACCTGTTCGCGCGTACGCTGCTTCTGATCAGTTCCTTCGCTCTGTTCGTCGACAGCAGTGCCGTCCTGGGCGCCGTCACGCTCGCGGCGAACGCGATTCTCCTCCGGGTGCTCTCGCTCGCGTCGTTCCTCATCGACGGCTGTGCCTTCGCGACAGAGAGCCTGGCAGGCATCTTCCACGGGGCGGGCGACCGTACATCGCAACGACGACTCCTCGGCCTCTCGCTCACCGTCGGTGAGGCCCTCGCACTGCTCTTTCTCGTGCCCGCTCTGACGCTACCTCGCCCCTTCTTCCGAATTCTCACCTCGCACCAGGACGTGGTCGACATCGCTACCGGCCTGGCCTTCTGGCTCATCCCGGTGCTCTTGATGGGGGCCCTTGCCTACATCCTCGACGGATTCTTCCTCGGGATCACCGCAGGCCCCACGCTGAGTCGAGCGATGGCGATGAGTACGCTTCTGTTTCTCCCCCTGGTTCTGCTGGGTCGCAGGTCCGAAAGCGTGACGCTGCTATGGCTGTCGATGGCCGTGCTGATGGCCGGTCGAGTCTTCAGCCTCGGACTGCCTGCCCTTGTGTATCTACGGGGTGAGCGCGCATGATCCACGTCGTCCTGGTCGCGCCCGAGATCCATTGGAACGCGGGAAACGTGGGGCGCACCTGCCTGGCCGCTCGCGCTCGACTCCATCTCGTCGAGCCGCTGGGCTTTTCTCTGGACCAGCGCGAGGTGCGTCGTGCCGGATTGGACTACTGGCCACGAGTCGATCCACACGTCTGGCCAGACTGGGGAGCCTTCGAGCTCGCTCTTCCGGCCCTCGGAAGCCCGTGGTACTTCACCACATCGGCCGATCGGGAGCATTGGGACGCCAGCTTCGAGGGAGACACCGTGCTGATTTTCGGTTCAGAGAGCGTGGGCCTGCCCACCGACCTGCTGCAACGCCACGAGGAGCGATCGCTGCGTCTGCCGATGCCCGACCCTTCGGTTCGCTCACTCAATCTCTCGAGCGCGGTCGCCGTAGCGCTCTACGAGACGATGCGCCAGCTTCGGGAGTCCCCCGCCTGAGGTTTGCCGAAACCCGCGACAACCCTGGCTCACTTCGGAGGTGCTCCCCAGCCTCCGCCGCCGGGGGTCTCCAGGATCAGGCGATCTCCCGGCTCGACGTCTTCCTGTGCGGCCCATGCCAGTTCGTCCACGCTGCCATCGCGCCGAATCAACCGTTGCCGACCGGGCAAACCGTCGTTGCCCCCTCGGGCGCCGAACGGACCGAAGGCGCGGTGCTGGGTGAGCATCGAGAGCGCCATCGGCTCGAGGAAGACCAGCTCCCGTACTACGCCGTCGCCGCCACGGTACTCGCCGACTCCGCCAGAGCCCTGACGAATCGCGAAACGCTCGAGTCGAACCGGGTAGCGCTGCTCCAGCACCTCCGGGTCGGTGATCCGCGTATTCGTCATATGGCTGTGAACAGCGCTGGCACCATCGAAGCCGGGGCCAGCGCCACATCCTCCACAGACCGTCTCGTAGTAGCCGAATCGGGCAGTCCCGAATAGCGTGTTGTTCATGGTTCCTTGACTGCACGCCGCGAGTCCCAGTGCCTTGATCAGCGTGTCGACGACCCTCTGGCTGGTCTCTACGTTCCCTCCGACCACGGCGGGGCAGTTCATTTCGTCCTCACCGAACTCGGGATTCAGCATTCCGGTCGGAATGTCGATGGTGACCGGCTCCAGGAGACCCTCGTTGAGTGGCAGAGGCTCGTCGATGAGAAGGCGCAAGACATAGAGAACCGCCGAACGAGTCACCGAGCGAGGGGCGTTCAAGTTCCCCGGCCGCACCGGAGAGGTCCCAGCGAAGTCGAACCGCGCCCGCCCCTCACCGACTTCGATGCGCACATGGATGAGGCCTCCGTCATCGAGCCTCTCCGAGGCCGAGTAGCGCCCTCTTCTGGCCTCGAGAGCCCGCGTGGCGGTCGCCGCCGCTCTTGCGTAGAGCCCTGCCATGTGGGCCCGGACCTCTCCCGTCCCGTAGGTCGATGCCAGGCCGCGGAGGGCCCTCGCGCCCCGGTGGTTGGAGGCTTGCGCGGCGCGCAGATCGGCGAGATTCTCGGCCACGGATCGTGACGGCCACGGTGCATCCTCGAGCAGATGCTGCACGAGGTCCCAGCAGGGCTCGCCCCTGCGAATCAGGTAGGTCGGCGGAATCACCACTCCCTCTTCGCCGAGCGATGCGGCGTCGGGAGGCATCGACCCGGGGCGGGTGCCGCCGATCTCGGCATGGTGGGCTCGGTTCGCCACGTAGCCGAGCAACTCTTCGTCCTCGTCATGGACGGGCGTGATCACGGTGACATCGGGGAGGTGAGAACCGCCGAACCCCGGATGGTTGGTGAGCACGACGTCGCCCGGCTCGCACGGTAGCGCCGCGGTCACCTGTCGCACGCACGCACCGAGCGCTCCCAGGTGCACCGGAATGTGAGGCGCGTTCACCACCAGGCGACCTTCGGGGTCGAGCACCGCGCAGGAGAAGTCGAGACGCTCCTTGACGTTCGTCGACAGTGCTGTCCGCCGCAGAACTTCTCCCATCTCTCGAGCGATCGCCGAAAAACGGTTGCTGAACAGCTCGGCTGCGACGAGATCGGCGGGTGGTGTGCTCATGCTCGGGTCCCGTATATGATCAGCGGACATCTTGACGCAACCAAGGCCGTTCAGGAAGCCCGCTGCGCCCCCTGAGGAGCGACGGCTCCAAGCCCGGGAGAACGGGCCGACCGGAGGATGACTCATGCTGCCGAGCACGATGCAGGACGACTTCCCACTCACGATCAACTTCATCTTCCGCCATGGCCGACGCGTCCAGGGCCGTAGCCAGGTGATCACCCTCACCCCCGAGGGCTCACGCAGCGCCACCTTCGCCGAGGTCGGCGATCGGGCCTCGCAACTCGCCCACGCACTGAAAGAACTCGGGGTGCGGGAGAGCGACCGCGTCGGCACCTTCTGCTGGAACAACCAGGAGCATCTGGAGGCCTACTTCGCGATCCCCTGCATGGGTGCGGTGCTTCACACTCTCAACATTCGACTCTTCCCCGAGCAGCTGGCCTACGTGGTCAATCACGCCGAGGACAAAGTCGTCATCATCGACGAAACCCTGATTCCGCTCCTGGCCCGCGTCCTTCCGGAGCTGACCACCGTGGAGCACATCGTGGTCGTGGGCGAGGGAGACGCCTCGGCCCTGGAGGCCGGTAAGGCGAAGCTCCACCGCTACGAAGAGCTGCTCGCGGGCCGGGATACCGAGTACCCGTGGCCCGAGATCGACGAGCGGGCCGCTGCCGCGATGTGCTACACGAGCGGCACCACCGGGAATCCGAAGGGAGTGGTCTACAGCCACCGCTCCTCCGTATTGCACGCGCTCGGAAGCTCCTCCGGCGGCGCCCTGGCAATGAACCAGTACGACCGCATCCTCGCCATCGTTCCGATGTTCCACGCCAACGCCTGGGGCCTTCCCCACGCGGGATGGTGGGTAGGCGCTGACTTCGTCATGCCGGACCGCTTCCTGCAGGCGGAACCGCTGTGCCGGTCCATCGAGCGGGAGAAGCCCACCTTGAGCGGCGCCGTGCCGACGATCTGGAATGAGGTCCTGCGCTACGCCGATCAGAACGGCTGCGACTTCTCTTCCCTGCGCAACGTCGTCTGCGGAGGCTCCGCCGTGCCTCGAGCCCTCATGGAAGCCTTCAAGGAGCGCTACGGCGTGACCATCACTCAGGGCTGGGGGATGACCGAGACCTCGCCGCTCGGGGCGATGTCCACTCCCCCCAAGGGAACCCCGGAATCGGAGGAGATGGACTGGCGTGTCAAGACCGGGCGCGTGCTCCCCGGGATCGAAATGAGGATCGTCGACGACGCCGGGAACGAGTTGCCCTGGGACAACGAGGCCGTCGGCGAGATCGAGGTCCGAGGCCCCTGGGTGACCGCGTCCTACTACCTCGATCCGGATCCGGAGAAGTTCCACGAGGGCTGGCTGCGCACAGGAGACGTGGGCAAGATCGATTCCTATGGCTTCTGCCAGATCACCGACCGCGCCAAAGACGTCATCAAGTCGGGCGGTGAGTGGATCTCCTCGGTCGATCTCGAGAACGAGTTGATGGCACACCCCGCTGTGATCGAGGCTGCCGTCGTCGGAGTCCCGGACGAGCGGTGGGACGAGCGTCCGCTGGCCTGCGTCGTCCTCGAGACCGCGGGATCCACCACACCGGCAGAGCTCCGCGAGTTCCTCGAGAAGAGGGTCGCCAAATGGTGGCTGCCGGAGCGGTGGTCGTTCATCGAGGAAGTGCCCAAGACCAGCGTCGGCAAGTTCGACAAGAAGGTGCTGCGGGCGCGGTACTCGGAAGGGGCTCTCGAAGTCCAGAGTCTGGCCGAGGCGGCCAAAGCCTGAGACGACCCCAGCAGAACAGGGTTCGGCCCAATCTTCCGGAGCCGGCACTCAATGTTTCGGCGATTTCCTGTAGAATCTAGGAAATCGAGGGACTTCTCCCAGGGTGGAGAACTGCCCGCGACGCCCGAAGAGGTTGTGCCCCGTGCGATTCCGATGCAAGAAATGCAACGCCGAGGTTCCCGTTCCCGAGCAGGGAACCGCCGACTCGGTGACCTGCCCCGGCTGCGGTGCCCGCTACAAGCGCAAGCCAAAGCGTGATGCGGAGCGCACGACGGTCATCGAGACGTCCGCCTTCACCGCGGCCGGGACCCATCAAGCTACCGTCGGAAGCTCCGCGTCGTCGGGCGTCGCATCCAGCTCGGGATCCACGGTTGTCACCGCGCCTCCGATCTCGGCTGCGCCACGTCCCTCTTCCCCTCCAAGGCCGGAGGCCGCCGCCGCGCAGAGGCCCCGCTCGGCGAGCTCAGCCTCACTGGACGCGTCGTTCAACAGCTCCTCCTTCCTTTCCCCTCGCCAGACTCAGGCCCGTCGAAGTGGGCGAGGCACGAACTTCGAGGCCGGCGACCTGTTGTCGAGCCGTTACGGCATCGTTCGTTTCGTCGCTCGCGGCGGCATGGGTGAGGTCTACGAGGCAGAGGATCTCGAGCTTCAGGAGACGGTCGCGCTCAAGACGGTGCGCCCGGAGGGCATCGAGGAACGGGTCGCGATCGAAAGGCTCAAGCGAGAGATCCAGCTCGCGCGCAAGGTCACCCATCCAAACGTGTGCCGGATCTTCGATGTCGGCCATCACCGCAGCGGTCTCGACGGCGACGACGTGACGTTCCTGACCATGGAGTTCCTCGAGGGCGACACCCTGAAAGGCCATCTCAAGCAGCATGGCCCGATGAGCCCAGAGGAGGCCTTGCCGCTGGTCTGCCAGATGGCGGAGGCCCTACACGCCGCACACCGTGTCGGCATCGTGCATCGGGACTTCAAGAGCGACAACGTGATGCTGGTCCCGGAGGGCGACTCGATTCGAGCCGTTGTTACCGATTTCGGGATCGCTCGAGCAGCCAAGGAGGACCCCCGCGACGCTCAGTTGACGGGCCGTGGAAGTCTGGTCGGAACCCCCGCGTACATGGCTCCGGAACAGGTGTCCGGCGAAGCCATCGGACCGGCAGCCGATCAATACGCTCTCGGCTGCGTGCTGTTCGAGATGATGACCGGTCGAGTTCCGTTCCTCGGTGACAGCGCGATCAACACAGCCGCAATGCGCCTCTCGAATCCTCCTCCCTCTCCTCGCGAGTATCGCGAAGGCCTTCCAGAGAAGTGGGAAGCGACCATTCTGCGCTGCCTCGAGCGACAGCCCGACGCGCGATTCCTCGAGACGAGCGACATCGTCACGTTCCTTCGAGGGGAAGAGGTCCTGACCGAGGAGGAGCTTCGCGCGATCGAAGACGAGAAGCGTCGAGCCATCGCAGCGGAGCGCCAGCGCACGACCGCGGCGGAGCAGGATGCCCGCAACGTCCGCGAGACGACTCGCCGTCACAATCGACGCCGTATCGCCCTCCTTTCGCTCCTCGTGGTCGCGATCATGGCGCTGATCAGCAGTGTCATCTCGCACCAACTCGAGGAACGACCGGGACTCGGAACCTTCGATCTCGGATCCGTCACCGCTCGGAAAGCGGCTGCAGTGCTCGCTCTACGAAACGCCTCGGGCAGAGCGGATGCAGATTGGCTCTCGGTGGCCCTCTCCGAAATGATCTCTACCGAGCTGGCGAACGGCGCGAGGCTCCGCGTGATCCCAGGAGGCCACGTGGCAAGGGCAGCGATCGATCTCGCGCTGCCCCCCGAGACCGAACCGTCCGAAGCCCAGCTCACCCAGCTGAGCTCGCACCTCGGGGCGGACTACGTGGTTACCGGATCGTACGTCGCGCTCGATAACGGCAGCCTCCGCGTGGACCTACGAGCCCTGCGTCCCGGATCGACCGACGCATTCGCGGCGATCGCCGAGAACGGAGACCAGGGCAGTCTCTTCGATCTGGTCTCGAGAGCTGGGCAGCAACTGCGTGATCAGCTGGATGCCCAGGGGGAAGGGACGACGCGGCGAGCCAACCCGATCCCCAACGATCGGGCAGCGGCCCGCCTTTTTGCGGAGGGACTCGAGCGTCTCCGCTCCTTCGACCTCCTCGGAGCGCGGGAGCTGCTTCAGCAGGCAGAGGCTATCGAGCCCACCTCGGCGATGGTCCACTCTGCGCTCGCAACGACTCATGCCGGGCTCGGCTACCAGAAGCGCGCGTTCGAGAGCGCGCAGCGCGCCTTCGATCTCTCCGACGCTCTGCCTGACGAGGACCGCCTCGTGATCGAGGGCCAGTACCGGGAGACGGCCGGCGAGTGGGAGCGTGCCTCTGAGGTCTACGAGGCGCTGTGGCGCTCTTCGCCCGATAACCTGGAATACGGTCTGCGCTTCGTCGCCGCGCGAACGGCAGAGGGCCGCGGAGAGGAGGCGCTCTCCGCCATCGATGCTCTTCGAAACCTGGGGGACAGGGGCGCAGGCGACCCTCGGATCGACCTCGCCGAAGCCTCGGCAGCGGCCTCTCTTTCGGTCCTGCGCCGTCAAGTCGAGGCCGCGCAACGGGCCAGAGCGAGGGCCGCTCAATCAGGAGCTCTACTTCTGTCGGCTGAAGCCGCCCTGATCGAATCAGAGGGACTGCGCGGACTCGGACGCATCGACGAAGCCCGAGCCGCCTCGCAGGAGGCGCTGCGGATCTACACCGAGCGCAGCACGGATCGCTCGGGTGAAGCTCGTGTTCTCTCGGAGATGGGCAATCTCTCCTTTGCCGTCGGTGACTACGATGAGGCAGCGCAGCTCCACCAGACAGCCCTCGAGCTCTTTCAGGTCGCTGGCGATCAGAATGGAGTGCTGAGATCACTCAACAATGCCGCGGTGGTCCTCAGGGTCCAGAACCGGTACGAGGCCGCACGAGATCGCTACGAGGAGCTCCTCGAGGTCGCGCAACAGACCGGCAACGAGATCGCGGAAGCCAACGCGCTCAACAACCTCGGGGCCCTCGCATTCAGCGAGGGTGAGTTGAGCCTCGCCACGAAGCGCTTCGACGCGGCTCTGGAAATCTACCGCAAGCTCGGCAACCGAAGCACCGAGGCAACCGTACTCTCCAACCTCGGCGCGGTGCGCCGCTGGCAGGGAGATCTGGACCAGGCCCGGGAGTTTCAGAACGACGCCTTCGCCATACGAAGTGAGATCGGTCAGGCTCCCGGCCAGGCCCTCTCCCTGGTGCAACTGGCTCAACTCGACCTGGACGTGGGCAGCCTCGAAGGTGCCCGCATCTCCCTCGATCGAGCCGCCCCCCTGATCGACAAGGGCGGTTTGAAGAACATCGAGGCGGACATCGCGCTGACGAGGGCACTGGTCGCCATCGCCAACAGTGACCGGGTTGGCGCCGACGAGCTTCTGGGTGAGGCCGAGAGCACCTTCGAACAACTCGGCGACGACTCCAAGCTCGATCGAGTTCGGCTGGCACAGGTTCAGCATCTCCTCTATCTGGGACAGCCGGAGGAGGCGACTCGTATTGCCTCGGAGCTCGCTGGAGATACCAGTTCTACCCCGGTCTCCCGCGAACAGCTCCTCGGCGCCGCCCTTCTGGCGGAGGCGCTGCTCGACACGGGCCAGATCGACGAAGCCGAGCGCGTTTCTGAAGCCGCAGCGACGCAGGCGCGCGACCGAGACAACTTCGTGGTCTCCCTGTGGGTCGCCCTGACTCGCTCGCGGGTACTGGTTCATCGAGGACGCTACCAGGAGGCAGAGGCCGAGCTCGCCCGGATCCTGTCTTCCAGCCAGGAGGCCGCACTCTACGAACTGGAGCTCCGGACTCGTGCGGCGCTGGCGGAGATGACGGCCCGGCGCGGAGATCTAGCGCAGGCCCAGCGGAGTCTCGAGCGGCTCGCGGTGGACGCTGACGACACCGGACACCGCCTGCTGGCCGAGCACACACGGCGTACCGCTGCACAGCTCTAGCGATCCAGCAACAGGGCTCCCGACGCCTGGCACCGACGAACCTGCCAGCCCGTCTCGACCACGACGACACTGTGGCGCTCGGCCACCAGAAGCGGCCCCGCAATCGGGGTCTCGGAAATCGCCCGACGGCTCCAACCTTCGACCTTCCGCCATTCTCCGGCGAACCAGCTTCGTCGAGAGAGTGAGGGAGAAACCCCATCGGAGGCTCGAGAGGCCTCGCTGACATGCCCTGCGTCGCCTCTGATCTCCTCGTCGTGATCGAGCTCGTGCTGTCCACTGCGGAACCCTCGCACGGGGGAGCTCACGACGACCCGCATCGACTCCACCTCGATGCTGCGTTGGAACGGACGATAGCCAAACGTCGAATCGTAGGCGACCGCGAAGGCTGCCGCTACGTCGAGGCCCGGCTCCCACTCGATCTCGAGGGAGCTCTCCTGCCCAGCCAGACGCAGGGAGAGCAGCCGGTGGCGCTCCACCAACTGATCCGGCGGGACGCCCTCGGAACGCACCGCCCCCCGGGCCTCGGCGGCGAGCTCACTGAACAGGCCCGCCAAAGAACGCTCCCCGGAACCGGGAATCTCTTCCAGCGGAACCAACAGCTGACGTTGAGCAAATCGCTCGATTACCGCCACGCCGAGACCGAGGGCCGAGAGGAGACTCGCATCCTCCGGAACGATGACGGTGTCGACCCCGAGACCTGAAGCGATGGCACAGGCGTGTTGCGAACCGGCCCCTCCGAATGACACGAGGGCGTACTCTCGAGGATCGTAGCCGCGCTGGATGGAGATCCTCCGCATCGCGTCGGCCATCCGTTCGTTGGCAATACTCAGAAAGCCCGCCAGGAGCTCCCCCCGATCCGGGCACTCCGTACCGGCCCTCTCGATCTCGTTCTCTACACGCTCGATCGCCCGCACCGCCGCGGCGCCGTCGATCGGAATCTCGAAGCGCTCTGGAATGATTCGACCGAGGAGTAGATTGACGTCCGTCAGGGTGAGGGGTCCTCCGGCACCGTAGCAGGCTGGCCCGGGCTCCGCCCCCGCACTCTCGGGACCGACTCTCAAGCGGTCCCCGTCGAAGCGACAGATCGAGCCGCCTCCGGCGGCGACGGTCTCGATGGCCAGTGCCGGGCCGACGATGGTGGCATCGCCGACCCGATGCTCATACGTGTATTCGAAGCCGCCGTCGACACGCGCCACGTCCGTGCTCGTGCCGCCCATGTCGAATCCGAGCACACGCGTGTGCCCGGCTCGGCGGCCTGCGTAGGCCGCGCCGACGACTCCTCCCGCTGGACCGGAGAGAAGACTGTCCCGAGGATGAAACGACCGTGCCTTGACGAGACCGCCCGCACTGGTCATCAGGTGGAGCCGATCCACGGATACGGCCTCCCCGATGCTGGAAAGGTAGCGCTGCACCGTCGGCGCAAGGTATGAATCGACGACTGCGGTCTGCGCGCGCGGCAGGATCTTGATCAGGGGAGCCACCTCGTGACTGCAGGTGACGAACTCGAAGCCGCGCCGCCGAAGATACTCGGCCACTGCCAACTCGTGGCGAGGATTCGCGTACGAATGAAGCAGTGCGACGGCGGCACAGCGAATTTCCGCTGCGAGCAACCGACTCACCGCTGCTTCGAGGGCTTCGAGATCCAGCGACCGCACCACCGTACCGTCGGCGGCCAGGCGCTCCACCACCTCCACCGCTTCGGTGTACAACGGCGGTGTCTTTCTCACGTCGATCTCGAAGAGGGCTGGGCGATCCTGGAATCCGATGGCGAGCAGGTCGCGGTGCCCGGCGGTCACGAACAGAGCCGTCGCTGCACCACGGCGCTCCAGAAGCGCGTTGGTGGCTCTGGTGGTGGCGAGCCGCATCGTGACGTCGTCGAGCGACTGGTCGAGCCGTCGGCCCGTGACCAGTCGTGCTGCGAGAATCGGCGCTTCCTCGGGAGACTGGAGCGACACCGCCACGCCGGCCGACAGGCCCTCGACGTCTCGCCCGATCGAGACCTCGCCGTTCTCCCCGCTCCACACGACCTCCGCACTCCAGCTCTCCCGGCCTCTGACCTCCAACCCCGACAGCTCACTCATCCGATAGCCGCGAAAGAAGTTCTCGGGGATGCGATGCGGCTGATCGAAGCGATACCGTCCCGGGCCGATCACCTCGCCGAGGTAGCCACGAATCGAGGCGCTGCTGAGGACCTTCAGGCGCTCGATCGTGTCGTCCTCGAGCAAGGCCAGACAGTCGGTGAACGTGCCCCCGGTGTCCACCCAGAGCTCCCGCACACGAGCCCGGTCTCGTGCAGGCGAACCTTGCTCTTCGAATCGAGAGCGGGGCCCCGGATGCGGCTCGCCCGAGCCCCGCTCACTCAGGGTGGCACCTCTGACCCCTCGAGACGCTCCGCGAGGATCTCGACGCGAGCGTCTGCGGGATCGAGGCGTCTCGCCTTGCGCAAGAGTCGTCGTGCCTCGGCGTCGTGTCCGGTCTCCAGACGTAGGATTCCCAGAGCCGCCAAAGGCTCGGCCTGCTGCTCTCCCAGTCGGACCGCCCGGCGATAGAACCTCTCCGCCTCGCTCAACCGCCCGAAACGCCGACTGATGTCTCCGAGAGCGATGTAGGAGAATGGGTTGCGGTTCGCGCTCCGATCGGTGAGCTCGAGCAGAGCCAGCGCCTCGGCTGACTCGCCCCTGACGTGGAGGAGGGCCGAGAGATTGTGGTACGCCGAGGAGATCTCGGGGTCGATCTCGAGCGCCCGCCGGTAGGCGTCCTCTGCCAACTCGAGCGAGCCGACCCGGCGTCGAGCCACTCCCAGATTCACCCACGCCCCAGCCAGATCGGGATCGATCCGCACCGCATCTCTCAGCCACCGCACCGCCTCGTCGTTGGACCCCGCCCGCAGTGCCTCCGCTCCCCGATTCGAGTAGTACAGAGCCGTTGCGGTCAGATCCGTGATCGGCCGGATTCGCCGGTAGGTCGTTTCGTCCGTCGCTCCGAAGTCGATCATCGTCATCTCGTGGGGCGGCCCGTAGCCAACGGCAATATGGTCCGAGATGACCACCAGGTCGTTCTCTCGCGAGTAGTTGACCAGGTCCTCGATGGCCAGAAAGTACGCCGGCACCCCGATCTCCCGCGCCATTCCCACGAAGAGCAGGGTGAACGACAGGCAGTTCGCACTGCGGCCTTCGAACACCTCTCGAGCCGTGGCGGTGAGGTCGCGCTCGTACTCGATGCCCAATCCCGTAGGCAAGAGCAGCGCGTCGGCGAGCATCGACAAGCGGCGCTCGCGATCGGGCTGTCGCGACACCCTCTCGCGCACCCAGTCAGCCATTGCGGGAGAGAGCTCGTAGGGGACGATCGGGGCCTCGACACCCCTCTGCGCCGCGCTACGAGCCAGCTCCGCCGGCGAAATGGGGACGATGGTAGAGGTACCGCAACCGAGGGTGAGCACGGCCGCGGCGACCACCGCTCCAGCAAGCCCCTGGCGAGGCAGATGAGCACACCACGAGAAGCACCGCGGCCACGCGGGGACACGATTCATCACGACCTCACTGTATCAAGGCATCCCTTCTTCCTGGGATCGCTGCCGTGAGTCCGCCGCAGCTGGGAGTGGTGGCTGGTGCGCCCTCAGAGCCTGCGGGGAACCGCGTCGTCTCTCGCCGAAGAGCGCAGGGCCAGACCCTTGGTCGTGATCGTCAGAACCAGACTCACGACTACGAGAATCGCCAGCACGGGCAGGGTCAACGCCAGCGCAGAGAGCCCCAGTGAGCCGCCGGCCTCGGCGGCGCTGACGATCGGGTTGCCGAAGCCCGCAGTCATGAGGCTGGAAGCCCCTCGGACGATCGAAGTGCCTCCCTGGATGAGGCCCGCGATTCCCCCACCGCCGATGACGGCGAGTCCCCACGTGACCATCGGACTCGCATCGGTCACCGCGGCAGCCGTCGCGAGGGTTCCCGCGACGATCGCAATCGGGGTGGCGGCAGTATCGAGCAGATTATCGAGCCAGGGAACGAAGTAGGCTCCAATCTCGAGAGCCGTTGCCACGGCGAGGGCCGCAAGGGCGGCGTCGCTGGCGATCCAATCGAAGCCGCTCCCCAGTTCCATGTGACCCGCTCGGCTGGCGATGCTCATCATGAGGAACGGAACGAAGATTCGGAAGCCGCAGGCTGCCGACAGTCCCAATCCGAGACAGGCGCTGAGTAGTAGTTCCATTCGTGGGTCCTCCGGTTGGGGGGGCGGAGCCGGCAGGACGCTCGCCGTCCAGCGGCAAAAGCCCTACGCCTCGGTTGTGCCCCTCACTCTGATCCTACGCACCACCGGCTCCTTTTGTTCAACCCTTCCTTTCGGATCTCCCCAAGGCGCCCAGCCAGGCCTCGGCCTCGCGGGCCGCGAACCGGCGCCCGAGTAGGAGATACCCAGCTGCAAATGCCACCGGAACCAGGAGATCCACCATCAGCCGGGGAGCGTTCAGCTGTCCCAGGAGCAACCGCAGGCCGATCGCGATCGCGCCGGAAGCCGCCGCGAGAGTCGAGAAGAGCAGCACTCGCCGCCAGGGCAGTGGCGTCGCGAGCCCGGTCGCGGGGCGCTGTCGCCACTTCAACAGTCCGAGCTCGAACCATGCCGCCATCACCGATCCGAGGGCCAGTCCCAGGGCTCCGAGGTAGCGCGGATCCTCCAAGGAGGGAGCGGCAGAACGTAGAGACCCCACTTCGATCTGGTCCAGAAGCCGCATCAGCGGGAGCGCACAAAAGACCATGGCCACGATGCGCACCAGACCCGCCTTGGCGGGCGTTCCCGTGTCGCCATGGGCAAAGAAGACATTCTGGGTCAGACGTGTCGCTGTCGTCGCAACCATTCCGAGGCCGTAGGCTCCCAGCGTCAGGCCAACCGCGAAAGTGTCGTTCTCGCCGAAGGCGCCCCGCCGGTACACCAACGAGACGAGCTGCTGCCCGAAGAGGAGAGCTCCGACGGCTGACGGCACGATGAAAAACATCGATCGGGTGAAGCTCTCCGACATGCGCTGCCGGATCGCCGATCGAGCCTCCTCGTCATCCCCCGCAGACGAGAGATCGGGCAGATCGGCGATCGCGACGGCGGAGCCGAAGAGGCTGACCGGTAGTGCCGCGAGGCGCTGCGAGAAGAGCAGGATTGCAGGAGCCCCGACCGCCAGAGCCGCAGCCAGAATCGTCTCGATCCACGAGGACAGCTGGAAGGCGCCACGGCCGGCCAGCGCCGGCCCGAACCGAGACAGGGTTTCTCGAGCTCCGGGCGCGGACAGGTCGGTCGTCGGCCGCACGGCGCCGCCCGCCAGCAGGACCGCCGGCAGTTGGACCCCGAACTGCAACAGTCCGCCTACAAGGGCTCCCACCGCCGCGGCCATCAAGGTCGTTCCGGGGCCCACGGGGGCTCCGAAGAGCGCGGAAACTGCCCCGGTTCCAGCCAGGGTCAGTCCCGCGATGATCGACAGGTTCCAGAGGGCCGGAGCTGCGTAGGAGAGAAAGAACTTGCGATGACTGTTGAGGATCGCCAGGCACCAGGCGGACAGGACCAGCAGACCGGTCATCGGAAAGACGACGCGAACGGCACGTACCGTCCAGACGAATCGGTCCACGGTCGCTGTACCCGCCTCGATCTCCGCGGCGTCCCCGCGAAACCCAGGAGCGACCAGCGTTACGATCCAGGGAGCCAGTAGCACTCCCGCGCTGACCAGGACCACCACGAGGGCGATCAGAAGCCCCAGTGCGGCTCCTGCCAGGCGACCCGCTTCCTCGCGGCGCCCCTCGGCGATCAACCGGCTGTAGACCGGAAGGAACGATGCGGAGAGAGCCTGCTCGCCGAGCAGGTTCTGCAGGAGATTGGGGCCCCGGATCGCCACGGCCCACGCATCCGTGAAGGCCCCACCCCCGAGAAATGCGGCGAGAGCGGCCTCTCGGATCAAGCCCGTCACGCGGCTCAGCAACATGCCCGCCGCCACCGCACTGGCGCCTCTCCGAGCGCCGGCAACGCGCCCGGTCATTCTTCAGGGCTTCCCAGCCTGGCTCCAGCGCCCGATCACGGACTGAGACGGATCAGCAAGCCATCCCCCTCGGGAACGACCTCGCTGCGCACCGACTCGCTCGTCAAGTCGACCACCAGGTGGATCTCGGGGCCCCGCTCGGCGGTGTTGTGAAGTCCGCTGCGAACGCGGGAGAACTCCTGTCCGCTCAGAGCTCCCGTGTCGTACGGGGACGTGACCCCATTGATTCGAACCAGGAGTCGGGGCGGACCGGACAGTTCGAGTGCAGTGAATCCCCCCGCGGCGATCGAGCCGTTCCCTCGGATTCGGATCACGGTACCGGAGCCGGTCGAGGAGGCGGAGATCTCGGTGAGTTGGCTCGGCGCGCTGCCGGCGTCCTCCGGCACGGCCGTCCTCGGTCGAGCCTCCTGAGGCGATCGGCGCACGGCGGGCGTGGGCTCTGTGGGCGCGTCCTCCCGGATCAGCGATCCGGAGTCCGACTCCTCCGAGCCGAGGTCGTCCGATTCGAGATCCTCGAACTCGCTGAGGAACTGGTCCTCCGAAAGCTCTCGAGAGAGATCGTCTTCCGAGGGGAGGCCCTCTGGCGACTCGGTCAACGATTCGAGCTCTTGCGGCCCGGCGTCCTGCGGCAGATCGGTCGCGGGTGGAGCTTGTTCCGGCATCGAAGCCTGGGTCACATCGCCATCCGAACCGCCGAAGAGTCCACCGACACGATCGCGGAGGAACCATCCGGCGGCCGCCAGGATCAAGAGCAGAACCAAGACGATCAAGAATCGGGGGGGGCTCTTCGATTCGGAGACCGTCTCCTCGAAGTCCACCGCGTCCTCGTGGGTCCCGGCACCCGATCCGCCGATCGCCGGCTCTGCCTCGCTGAACATCGACAGGGGGTCGAACGCGTCGCCCTTCTCGGATCCCAGCGCCCGTGGAGCGCTTCCGACGACCGCTGTGCCAGTGGCCCCGGCGAGAGGTTCGATCCGCACCTCGACATCGTCCTCCGACTTCCCTCCCTCACCTCCCGGAAGCCGAGATGCCGGAGGCGGGGTCCAGGCCTTCTCCGGCGGCCCCGTAACCGAAGCACCGGACGGCGGCTGCGGTCTGGTGGCGGCCGCTGCCGACGAGGCTGCTGCGGGGGAGTCGCTCGGCTCGGTCGGCGGTCCCTTTCTCGGGCTCTCCATCGACTGTGTCGGGCTCTCCATCGACTGTGTCGGGCCTCCATCGACGGGAGCCCCGGCTGCGTCGGAGCGCGAAGCGGACGTTCCGCCAGGGGCGGAGCCAGGGCGTCTTCCAAAGCCGGATCGACCGCGGGCTCAGAGCCGAGGTCGGAGAGCTCGAAGTCCGACAGCGAGTCGGACGAAGTGCCCTGATCCAGGGGGGGTGGGAGCGCCTCCGAGGAGGGACGCGGATCTGCGGCCGACGTCGAGCCCCCCACGGGAGGAGGCGAGATCGGACGATCGGGCGCCGGCGGCTTCGGCGGCGGCATCGGAGGAACGCCGACCCCCGGGACTGCAGCGGTAGGGGCCTCGGATTTCGAAACCTCGCCGGGAGGCGCCAAGTCCACCGCCGGACTCGCCGGCGTCGGAGGCTCGCCCGCCGTGCCGTCCAATTCCGGCGCTCGTCCCGATTGAAGATAGCGATCGACGATCTTCGCGATCAGATCCCGGCTTTGCGGATCGACGTAGCGGAACTGGACTCCCATTCCGGGCGGTTTGTCGGCTCCCAGAGGCCTCGTGCGGATCCACACGATGTCTCCGAGCCCTTGAATCGTCGAGCCTTCGAGATCGAACTCGAACTGGACCAGCGTGCCGACCGCACGCGGGTCGTCGGTGCGCACGAACATGCCCTCCATCGA
Source organism: uncultured Acidobacteriota bacterium (assembly GCA_963851415.1). Taxonomy (GTDB): domain Bacteria; phylum Acidobacteriota; class Thermoanaerobaculia; order Multivoradales; family Multivoraceae; genus CAWKPF01. The sequence continues at coordinate 1,733,871 of CAWKPF010000003.1, read as the reverse complement.
GACATTGGCCGAGTAGCCGCCGGAGGGCTCTCCGTCTCGCTCGAAGCGCAGCACGACGTTGGTCTCGTAGGGGGCACGCGTCGATTCGCGGAATCGAAAACCCTTGGGATCGCTGCTGGTCATGGCATGGGCTGAAACATCAGGGAGGTTGGGAAGACCGCGTAGGACCTGTCGAGCAGACCCAAATCGTTGGCAATCCTGGGGTTCGGACTGCCGGCGCCCAATGCTAACCCAAGCAGCCCCGGAGTGGCGAATCGAGTCGCGCTCATTCTTCGGGCGGTCGCTTCTCCGCCACTCTTGCGGCCCCGGGGAGGGATCTCATGCGCTTGCCGAGGAGCAGCGCCATCTCCAACGCCTGTTCGTAGTTCAGTCGGGGATCCACCTGGGAGCGATACGCCCGGGTCAAGTCCACCTCGCTGAGTCCGCGAGCCCCGCCGACGCATTCGGTGACGTCTTCGCCCGTGAGCTCGAAGTGAACCCCGCCGAGGTGGCTGCCGCTCTCGCGGTGGATATCGAAGGCACTGTCCAACTCCTCCAGGATCGCATCGAACGATCGAGTCTTGAGTCCGCTCGGAGTCGACTCGGTATTGCCGTGCATCGGATCACAAGACCAGACCACGGAATGCCCGGAATCCTGGACCGACGAGATCAAGGCGGGCAGCCCCTCGCGAACCTTGTTCACCCCGAAGCGGTGGATCAGCGTGATTCTTCCGGGCTCTCGATCGGGGTCGAGGTGCTCCAGCAGCCGACGCAGGGTCTTCGGGCTCATGGCTGGACCGATCTTGATGCCGAGCGGGTTCCGGATGCCTCGGAAGTACTCTACATGGGCGCCGTCGAGGTGAGCGGTTCGCATGCCAATCCAGGGAAAGTGGGTGGAGAGGTTGTACCATCCCCGACGACGGGGAACTCGACGCGTCTGGGCCTGTTCGTAGCCGAGGTGAAGCGCCTCGTGGCTGGTGAAGAAGTCGACCCGGTTGATCTGACCGATATCGGTTCCCGCGAGGGTTTCCATGAAGCGCAAGGACTCGCCGATGGACTGGACCATCTCCTGGTACTCGGCTGCATGGGGCGAGTGCTCCACCCACTGCAGGTCCCAGTACTCGGGATGATGCAGATCGGCAAAACCGCCATCGATCAGACCACGAATGAAGTTCAGGGTCAGCGCCGCCTTCTCATAGCCCCGCAGGATCCGCTGCGGATCGGGCTCCCGACCTTCGGCTGTGAACTCCAGCTCGTTGACCAGATCGCCACGGTAGGACGGCAGGCTGACACCGTCCCGAGTCTCGAGATCCGACGAGCGGGGCTTGGCGTACTGCCCTGCAAACCGACCCACTCGGATCACCCTGGTCTTGGCACTGTGGGTCAGGACCAGACTCATCTGGAGAAGGATCTTGAGCTTGCTGGTGATGGCGTCCGGGGAGCATTCGGCAAAGCTCTCGGCGCAGTCCCCTCCCTGCAACAGGAACCGGCGCCCCTGGGCGGCCTCGGCCAGTTGGCTGCGCAGCTCCTCGATCTCCCAGGAGGTCACGAGAGGAGGGAGAGACGCCACCTCCTGGACCGCCCGCTCGACCGCCTCCGGGTCTGCGTAGTTCGGCTGCTGCAGGGCTTCCTTCGTTTTCCAGGAAGCGGGTTGCCAGGGGGACTTGCTCATCGCAGGTGGCTCACGGATCGAGTTTCGGTTCGTCATCGTCGCCGGCCGGTACCAGGGCATCGTACTCTGCGGTCGTATCGATTCGAAGGTAGCGACTGAGAAAGGCAGTTCCCGCGTAGAAAGGGAGCGTGTCGAGAATTGCAGTGCCGAACTTGAACAGGTACCCGGTCAAGATGAACACCCAGAGCTGCGGCCAGATCGGGAGCGTCGAGTCGACGGGCAGCGCGCCGGCGTAGAAATGCGTGATCGAGATGACGGCGAACGTGTCGACGAACTGACTGACCACCGTGGACGCATTGTTGCGCAGCCAGAGATGCCGCCCCTGGGTCAGATTCTTCCAGAAATGAAAAAGGTGCACGTCACACAGCTGAGCGCTGAGATAGGCCACCATCGAGGCCACGATCGATCCGAGCGTCAGAGTTCGCAGTTCGAAGAACAGAGGGAGACGGCCTGCCGCATCGGGCACCGCCTCGTCGAAGCCAGGAAGGATTCCGCCCAGCCACAGAATGAGTGCCAGCCACAAGTTGATCAGGAACCCCACCCAGACCACATTGTTGGCACGCTGGCGCCCGTAGATCTCGGAGATCAGATCGGTGCACAAGAAGGTGAGTGGGTACGGCAGGACTCCGACCGCCAAGGGCATCGGAATCTCCTTGCCGAACACGGTGAAGCTCAGGTCGAGGAAGCGCGTGACACCGAGAATGTTGAGCATGGCCATCGAGCCGATGAACAGTCCGGCCAGCACCATGAAGACGCGTTCACGACGTGCCTGCAGATGGCTTGCCTCGATGGGGTGCAGCGGGGGGGAATCGGCGGCGTCCATGGCGGGCGCAGAGGATATCAGCCAGGTTACGGACTCGGTCTTTCAAGCGTTCGCGGAGCACGCTAACCTAGGCGACCATGCGAGTCGGGCGTCTCCTCATCGTCGGTCTTCCCAAGGTCTCCTCCGCGCCGTGGCTGAGCAAACTACTCGCCGCGCTGGATGCCGACCGGGAGATCGAGATCGAGGAAGCGGTCGAAGTCGATGCCGCCCGACTCGATCCGGCCCCGTCCCTCGCCCTCGTCTCCCTCGCTGACGCTGCGGAGCTCTTACAGCGATTCCGGGACGTCGCAGCGCGAGTGCCGACCCTGGTGCTGGTACCTCGTCGTTCGGTGGCACGGGCCCTGAGGCTGGAGCGGGTGACCCCACTCGAGCTGCTGCCCTCTTCCCCGAGCCAGTTCGACCTGCGTCGGGCAGTGGCCTCGCTGGAGCATCTGGTGCACCTCGAGCGCCGCGCCACGGAGCTGAAGGGGCGTCTGCAAGTCTCGGAAGAGGACCAGCGCACCGCCGAGGAGCGCATTCACGAGCTCACGGATCAGCTTCGTCTGCTCCGCCGCGAGGACACCTCTCCCCTGACCCTTCAACAGGAGTACAGCCTGCGCCGCATCGAAGAGTCGATCGAGATGGCCCGGCGCTACGAAGTTCCACTGGCGTGCCTGTTGGTCGGAATCGCGATCGAGAACGGAGAAGAGATTCCCGACGCTGCGCTGGCCCGAGTCGCGGGCCGTCTGAAGCGTTGTGTCCGCAACACCGACCTGATCACACTCTACGGGAAAGACGAGTTCCTGGTCCTCAGTCCGTTCACCAATCGCAAGGCCGCTCTCGCCCTGGGGCGCAGGCTCCTCGCCGAGGTGCAGCACGACGATCTTCCCGGCTTCCAGGTCAGTATCGGCGTGGCAGCCTTTGCCGCTGGCATGCGTCAGCCCCATGACCTGATGGATCGGGCCGCGGAGGCGCTCGCTCTCGCCCGTCGGAGCGAAACGCGGATCGAGGCCCTGTGAGGTTGGATACCGATGCCGATCTACGAGTTCTACTGCCCCGAATGCCACGCTCTCTATGGATTCTTCTCCGCAGGCGTGGATACGAAGAGACGGCCGAACTGTCCCAAGCACCCCGAGAAGCGCCTCGAGCGTCGTCCCTCGACCTTCGCCACCTTGAAGCACTCCGGAGAGGAGGCGGAGAGCGGAGGCGTATTCGACCAGCTCGACGACGCGACCATGGAGGGTGCCTTCGAGACCCTGGCGCAAGAGATGGAGGGTCTCGAAGACGCCGAAGATCCTCGACTCGTGACCAGGGTCCTCCGGCGGTTCAGCGACCTCACCGGACTCGAGCTCGGACCGCGGATGCAGGAGGCCCTCTCCCGCCTCGAGAGGGGTGACGACCCGGAGACCGTGGAGGCGGAGCTCGAGCGAGACCTACCGGAGGGAGAAGACGAAGAGCTCTCGGAGTTCTTTCGGTTGAAACGCCTGATCCGGACTCGTGCACGCCCGAGGGTCGATCCCCAGTTGTACTTCTTCGACGATTGACCCCCTCTTTCGAGCGACCGTCAGGCGGCCCGACGACCGATCAGCAGAGCAAGATAGCTCTCCAGGGTTTCGAGAGCCAGACGGTCGGCCGAGGTGGACACGGTCCGAATGCCCGAACGGCGAAGCCGGTGACCGAGCCGCCGGTTCGCGCTCAGGATGTCCAGGCTCGCGACCTTGGCAAAGACCTCGGCCTGGCTCTCCGGCACTCCCATCGCCAGTCGGCGGATCACCGGGTCCTCGAGGTTCAACAGCACGACTCGATGGCGGCGCTCGAGACGCTGGAGTGCCTCGAGCAGCGCTGGTGCCGCGCCCAGATCGACCACCGAGGTAAAGGTGACGACGGTGGCCCGAGCGAGGCCGAGTTGCAGCACGGACTCTGTAGCCAGATCGAACGACGGCTCGACGAGCCGAGCCTCCAGGTCGTAGAGACTGCCATAGGCCCGCGCAATTCCGGCGCGACCGGCTCCGACGGCCAGACGCCGCTCGACCCGGTCGGAAAAGGCGACCACATGGACCCGATCGCCCCGACTGGTCGCCACTCGAGCGAGTGCCAGCGAGGCTGCCAGAACATGGTCGAGCTTGCTCCGACCCCGCTCGAGGCTCGCCATGGCCCGCCCACAGTCCAGGAGCAGAACCAGCGGGCTCCCTCGTTCCAGACTGTTCTCCCGAATGACCAGGTGACCGCGACGGGCTGTCGCCTTCCAATGCACCTGGCTGAGAGAATCTCCACCCACGAAGCGTCGCAGTGAGTAGGGCTCACCGCTGTCCCCCGTGCGTGTGAGAGACAGTGCACCGAGCGCGTTCCGCTGCGCCAGACGCAGCATCTGTCCGACCCGCCCTCCCCAGCGGACCTGGGGGTAGACCCTCAGCGTGGCCTCGGAAAGGAGCACTCGCTGGCGCCAGCCCAGTCCCCACGGACCCAGGATCCTGGCCGTGAGGGGGCCGACACGGTGATCTCCTCGTCGCCGGGGCAGGAGCTCGACGGCGAACTCGCTCCTCGTCTCGACTCCGGACGCGGGAAAGAGCACCGTCTGCCGATAGGGCTCCTCCACCAGAGACGGATGCAGCGTCTCGTGCAGCGCCAGGGTGGTTCCCCGGTGCGGTGCCATTCGAAGAACCAGCGTCGCGGTCGTGCTCTGGCCCTGCACCAGCAACTCGGGCCACTCCCGCTCGGCTTCGATCACCGGAGTCCCGGCTCGGACCCCGTCGACCGCCGCCAGGAGCAACAGTGCGACGAAGAGTGCCGCACCGACCGGAATCAGGAACGGTGCGACGACCCCGGTCGCTACCAGCAACAGCGGCACCGTGAGCAGGAGAAAGAGCCGGGCGGAGGGCAACATCTTCGCTCAACCGGTGCGAGGCACCGGTACCTCCCTCAGTGCGGTTCGCAGAACCGAGGCGGGAGTGTGCCCCTCCAACTCCCCCTCTGCGGTCAGTAGGACTCGATGACCCCAGCACGCTTCGGTCAGCCGCTTCAGGTCCTCGGGGATCACGAACGCGCGTCCTTCGAGCCAGGCATGAGCCCGCGCGGCCTCGACCAACGAGAGCGATCCTCGAGGAGACGGGCCGAGCTCGACGGCCGGATCGTTTCGGACAGCGCTCGCCAGAGCCAGGACGTAGGAGAGTAGCTCCTCGCTGACGTGACTCCGTCGCGAGGCGCGGCGCAGCTCCAGTGCCTGGTCCGACGAGATCGCGACTTCGGGAAGGCGAGCCTCCGTCCATCGTGACATCTCGCTTTCCAGTCCCATCTTGAGCAGTGACAGCTCGTCTTCGAGACGAGGAAGTCCCATCACCGCCCGAAGGAGAAAGCGGTCCGCCTGCGCCTCGGGTAGCGGGTAGGTTCCTTCGAACTCGATCGGGTTCTGTGTGGCAACGACGAAGAAGCTCTGCGACAACGGATGGGTCGTTCCATCGATCGTGACCTGGCTCTCCTGCATGGCCTCGAGCAGCGCAGCCTGCGTCTTCGGTGGCGTACGATTGATCTCGTCCGCCATCAGCAACTCGGTAAAGACCGGACCGCGCACGAGCCGGAACTCCCCTTTCCCGGGGTCGAAGATGTTGGTCCCGGTGACATCGGCCGCCATCAAATCGGGAGTGAACTGCACCCGACGCATGTCCAACCCCAGAACCGCAGCGACGCTCCTGGCGAGGACCGTCTTGCCGATTCCCGGAACACCTTCCAGCAGGACGTGTCCACCGGCCATGAAGGCAGTGAGAACCTCCTCGGCAGCGCGCCTCTGCCCCAGCACGTGCTCCTCCAGAGCGGCGAGGATCTGACGGGCCTTCCCCGCCATCTCCTCGTCGCTCATCCCGGCTCTCTCGATCATGGTCCGTTTTCCTCCCCTTGAAACCCCGTGTCCGTGGTTCGGTTGACCGATCCGCCGCGGGTTTGCAGGAGAGTGATCTCCCTCGCAAGGTCGGTCAATTCTCCTGGCTCCAAAGAGTCCGCCCTTCGCCGCAGCGCCGCCGGAACTCGAAGCCCCGGCTGAGCCTCCTCGACTCGCTCGATCAGAGCCCGCGCACCGTCCCGATGATGACCCAACCGGCGATGCAGCCGCCCCACGGCGAGAAGGAACTCCTCGTGCGAGCTCGAGACCGTGGCGACAGAGGGCCAGACCGGTGCCCAGCGCCTCGCCAGCGCCCACACCGCCAGGAGATAGAGCACCCCCAGCTGCGCGATCAGAACGCCGAGAGCCCGCCGTCCCGGCTGCTGCCGGCGAACCGCCGGCGACAAGAGACCATGATGGTACTCGTCGATGACCCAGCGCTGTGGAAGGGTGTCGACCAGCTCCACCAGGAACCGGGCGTTTCCTCCCTGAGCGAGCCATGCGTTCGAGAGCAGGGAAGACGGAATCAGCCAGAGGGTGCCCCCCAGGGGGTGACGCCAGCGCACCGAGGCCGGTTGCCCCGACTCGTCCTCGAAGAGCACCCTCCATCGCAGGCCCGAGCCGGGCGCGACCGGACCTCGATCGAGGGGCGGGACCCTCAACGGATCCCCGCCCGCGACCCTCGCGCCGTGCCGCAGGTGCCGCGGCCGCGACGCTTCTCGGCGCCAGGCCAGTGGAGCGAGAGGCAGGCGATCCAGCTCACGGCGTGCAGTCGCAACGGCAAGACCGGACAGCAGCTCGTCCTCCCCGGGCGCCAGAGTGCCGCCGCTGTAGCCGATCAAGAGATGGCCGCCGGCTCGCAGGTGGGCTCGCGCAGCGATGAGGGCCTCCGGGCCCGGTCGCTGCCAGGGAAGCACCATGACCAGGAGATCTTCACCGGGATCGAGCTCCCCTGCCTCGAGGGGTCGATCGAGTCTGAGCACGCCGCCACCGAGGTTCGAGACGGCCTGGGCCGCCGCCAACCACCCGGTCGCGCCACGAGAGAGACTGCTCCCCGAGGCCCCGACGCCCTTCCCACCCGAGATCACGAACAGAACGCCGAGCAACACCGTCAACAGGAGCAGCAGCAGTCCGCCCCGGCTCCTCACTCGACACCTCCCCGATCGGGAGAGCTCGGAAGGGACTCGAGCGTCGAGGCGATGCGCTGCCACAGCTCCCGCACCCGAGCCACCGTCGCCGGATCACGACCATAGGTCTGGCGCTCGAGCTCGACCACCAGAGGCAGAATCTCGTCGCCCTCCGCACGGCTCACCAGATCGGCACCGGTCCAGGAGACTTCTCGTGGTGGAACCTCCAGCGAGCGGGCCAGGGACCACCAGAGACGCTCGAGTGCTCCCGCAGCGTTGCCCCGTTCCAACAGAGCCTCGATGGGGACTTCGACCGGTGGAGCGGGGGGAAGGCTGGCCGGCTCGGCCACCGCGATCCCCGACCGTTGCAGGAGCGAGGCCGGGCGTCGGTTCCGATGGCGATAGGCGCGCCAGATCGCCGCGCCGAGAAGTACGATCAACAAGGACGTCAGGGAGATCGCGAGAAGTCTGGCCAACAGCTCGATATGGGCCACCGACCCGCCCACCCACTCGGCAGATCGCTCGAGCAGGCGGCCGATCACGTGGCTGACCCAGTCGCTCCACTCCGGCTTCGGAGGCTGCGAAGTCACCTGTGTCTCGGCGATCGCGCGTCCGACCTCGGCCACGGAGTCCGCCTTGCCCGAAAGGTCCCACGGCGGTCCCATGGGGACGCCGCCGCCCTGAGCCGCACCGCCCTGCCCTGCGAGGCTCAAGGAACCGACTCCTCTCGGGCCGGAAACAGGAGGTGCTCGATCTCGCGCTCGAGGTCGGAAGCGCTGGAGCGAGCCCGCAAGTCGCGATAGAGCATTCCGAGGGCGAAAGCGATGTAGTAGAGCACCCAGCTCTGTACCAGGGATGCTGCGATCTGGACTGGAACCTGAATCCAGATCCACGGTCCGAGCGCGCTGACCGGGTCGGGGAGTTGTCCCGCCATGACGTCGCGAAACGAGGCGAGCTGTACCGCGACCTGATACGGGAGCGACACGAGAATCTGTAGCGCCGCCCCCATCACGAACTGCAGGAGGGCCAGGGCCAGCAGCTGGAGCATCGGCCACTGCAGAATCCGTCTCGAAGGGTTCCGCCACGCCAGTCGGGCGCTCGACGCGAGAGCCGTGAAGCCGCTCGATCCCCGGTCGAGCATCACTGGTACCGTGAACGCGAAGAGTAGCGTGACCACCAGGCCTCCGAAGAACAGGAGGAAGAAGCTCAGCAGGGCCGCAAGCAGCACCGCCAGCGCCGCGGTGGCCAGCGTGATGGCGATACGGGGCTGCAGAACCCAGCCGAACGCTTCGCCCGGGCTCGGGCTCCTCCCCTCGAGTCGATTCCAGGCCGTCGTCACCATGGCCGAGAAACAAGCGATCCACGTCACCCCCGCGACTGGATAGATGCCGATCAAAAGGGCCAGGCTGCCGCACCCGGCGAACGGATCGGTGCTTCCGACCTGCGACGCACGGATCGCCAGGGCCGCTCCTGTCGCACTCATGATCGCGACCGGAAGCGCCGCCCACCAGAAGGTCGCCCAGGGTCCCCGCAGTGCCCAGGGCAGCGCTCCATCGAGGAGCTCGGGAAAGGACGCCGGGGCTGCTCCCCTATCGCTGGGTCCGCCGGCATCGTCCAGGGGCCACCTCACCGTGACTCGCCCTCTCCGCCGGAACGATTCCCCGCCGCCTTCGACTCGAAGGGTCCGGCCGCAGCCACGAGCAGGAGAGCCAGGAGCGCGAGGCCCAGAACCAGCTTGACCTCGATGGGTACGGCGGTGGAAGGCGACACGAACGCCTCGACCCCTCCCAGCAGCAAGAAACCCGGCAGACAACCGAGGGCGAGTGCCAACGAGTCCATGGCTGCTCGACGGATCCGTTCGCTTCTGGGGCGAACGTCCGCCGAGACCACCGCCCGACCGATCCGTAGGCCGGCTGCGGCAGCCACCAGAATCAGCGCGATCTCGAGGGGCCCGTGAGCGATGACGAAACCGAACAGCGACCCGGCCATCCCGTAGTGTGCCGTCGTGGAGACGACGGCGCCGAGGTGAAACCCGTTCAGCGCCACCACCCACAAGGTGGGCACCCCCGCCAGCACGCCTCCCATCCACGCACTCAGCGCCACCTTCGCGTTGTTACGGGCGATCGCAGAGGACGCGAAGGCCTGACCACCCTCGGCCAGACCCTCGGTCCACAGTCGGTCCTGGCCGAGCCCTGCAATGGCATCTTCACCCAGGATCGACATACCCAGACCCGGATCCGCAGCGGACATGGTCAAGCCGAGCACCGCGGCGAGCAGAAAGAGGCCGCTCGCGACAGCCAGCTCCAGGGCATGAAGGCGCATCAGACGCGGGAACGAATCTCGATAGTAGGAGAGAACGCTTGCCTTCTTCCCTTCGTCGACGGTGAGGGCGTGCATTCCCTCCACGGTGAGGCCCGACAGCTGACGCGCAGCAGAGCTCCCGGGAAACCGCCTCGACGCCAGCGCATGATCCTGAAGCACCAGGCGGAACTCGGAGGCGAGCGCCGCCAGCTCCGCGTAGCTCAGTGCGTGGGGCTCGCGACGCAGGCGATTCAGTCCTTCGCCGAAAACACTCCAACGCCCCCGACGCTGCTCGACGAACCGCTCGTACCGCATGGGTTGCGCCCCCTCGCGAGCCAGCGAGACTCAGGGGCCGTCCGCCCCCTCTCCGGCAAAGGCGATCATCAGCCGCGTCGCCGGATCCAGGGTCGCGGGGACGTGTTCGAGGAAACTCGAGTCGTCTCGTTCGGCCGCCGCCAGGATCCGCGAAGCCAGGGTAGCCGCCCGCTTCGGCGCGAGGGTCGCCGTACGTTCCAGCAACCTCTCGACCAATGCCAGTCGCTCGAGGCCCCAGCCCTCCGGCGCCCGGCGCACGGTCGTGGCTGAAGGATCGGCCGCAGCTCTTCCGACGTGTACGACGAGCGTTCCCGCCAGACGGTCACCGATGCGACGGGCAGAGGGATCGAGCACCATCAGCGGCACGCCGAACAGCAGATCCAGGCTGCGAACCAGGTTGCGGACCAGAAGCGGTAGCGCACCCGCAGCAGACCCTCGCCTGCTGACGACGCGGAGATCCGCCAGGCGCTTCCCAAGGGTCTGGCCGCCGAGCAGAATCTCCTGCCCTGCGAAAAAGCCTACGTCGACCAGCAGAGTGACGACGACGAAGGCGGCCACCAGCCAGGCACCAGCGCCGTCGGTGCCGAGGAAGATTCCTGCGCCGAGAAACGCCATCGCCAGGGCCAACATGACCAGACCCCAGAAGAAGTAGTCGACCATCGCTGCCAGACAGCGGCTTCCCGCGCGGGCCAACGGAAGCCGCACCGCGACGTTGTCGAGCGAAAGGAGCAGGCCGCCATCGCGGCCTTCGCTGTCGGACACCGGGAACCCTCACGGGTCGAACGAGGGGAGAGATCGATAGGCGCCTCGAGGGCTCCTACGTATGGGACAATACCAGAGGGCAAGCGTGCCGCCCGTGGACGCGGCACGCCTCCACGCCGGGCACTCCCGTCCGTGCCGACCCTCACGTGATGGAGAATCCAGTTGCTAAAGAATCTGATCGCCTTTCTCGATACCTTCGGCACGACAAAGAGTGCCGCAGACGACCCGACTCGTGACCGCGAGCTCGAGCTCGCCGCGGCAGCCATTCTCATGGCGACGGTTCGCGCCGACTTCCACGAAGGCGACGAAGAGCTCGACGCGGCACTCCAGGCTCTCCAGCGTGAGCTCGATCTCGCCCCGGAGGAAGTCCGAGAACTGGCCGACCTGGCAGCCCGCGAGGTCGACCGCTCCGTCTCTCTCTACGACTTCACGCGGGTCGTCAACGATCGTTTCGATGAGACTCGGAAGATCCAGCTGGTCGAACTGATGTGGCGCGTCGCTCTTGCCGATGGGCATCTGGAGCGCCACGAGGAGTTCTTGATCCGCAAAGTCGCCGGCCTGATCTACGTCCCCCACCGGAAGTTCATCGCTGCCAAGCTCAGGGTCCAGGCCGAGCCCGCGGTCTGAATCGACTACTTCCTGGTCTCGGGGGCACTCGGGACCGGTTTGCACCCGGCCGCGTCCTCGGCACTCCAGTTCCAGGCCGGAGCCTCGCAAGGCTCACCCGAGGCTCGAGGAGCGATTGCGTCGAGCATGAGACGCTCATGCAGGCGATCGGCCATCGCAGCCATTCGATCTGGATCGCTGACGGTCGCGGTCTCCAACTCGGCGCTCCAACGGACGAGGCGGGGCTCCAACAGTTGCGACTCCTCCCCGGCTCGGGACCAGGTCGCCACGAGCTGAAGATCTCCCTCCACCAGGGACACTCGACGCCAAGTGCGGTCGAGGGGTAGCTCCGACTCGATCGCCAACGCGCGCGAAGACTCCCTCGACCGATCCGAGGATGCCTGTGGGAACGACGCGACCGCTGCCGGAGGCGGCACTGCTCCCACCAGCTCGACCAGGAACCCGAAGAGGCCCTGAGCGGGGCCGACGTTCTCCTGCGTCGGAATCGACTCCCGAAGAGCTGCCGGCAGGCGCAGCAGCAGCGGGACGGTGAGCTCTCTTGGCGTCAGCCCGGTCGAGTAACCGACCGAGCCATCGCGTCCGATGTCTGCAGACGCTGTCCCGGTCACCACCAACACCGTCTCGTTCCAGGCGGGACTCCGGGCCAGACGTTCGAGGAGAAGGCCGAACCGATGGTCGGCCGCTGCGACGGCAAGAGAGTAGGCGCGAGCGATCTCCTGACGACGCTGCGCCGATGCGTCGCCGAGGGCCTGGAGATCACCCCATCGTACGGCGGCCGGGACCGCCTCTCCCCCCAGACGCTCCAAGAAGAGGTTGCTGGGCAGCCAGGGTGGCTCGGCCCGATCGATGTGAACCCAGAAGAGGCGTGAATTTTCGGCTTCGAGCGCCTCCAGCGACTCCAACAGGCGGACACGATCGCGTCCCGAACGCGAGACTTCATTCACGCCCTGCGCCAGTCCGAGCGGGAAGGCGGGTCGTCCCGAGGGTCCCCACTCCGCCGTCGAGTCGTAGCCACAGTCGGCCAACGCTTCGGCCAGACTGGTCACACCCTGGCCGAGGATCTCGGAAGATCTTCGCCGCGATCTCGCAACGCCGGGGGCAGGCTCCGAGTCCCCTTCGAGCCCGCCACCCACGAGGCCGTGTCGACGAACCTCGAGGCCGGTCCACAGGCTCACCACCGCCGGCAGGGAAGCACTCGAGGACGCCACTCCGGTGCCGACCCAGCTCGTCGGCTCCAGCGCCAGACCCGTCAGGGCTGGTGCCACGTCTCTCCAGGCCTCACTGCGCCAGAGGTCGCTGGGAAGCGCGTCCAACGCCACCACGACTACGGGCCCGGCGTGCCCGCCACACCCTGCCGAGCTCCACGATGCCGGGGGCGCGGAAGACACGTCTTCGCTCTGACACGTCCCGCTCGCGGCCAGAACGAACAGCATTGGCCACGGCGCAGGAAGCCTCGACTTCCTTCGATGAACGGGACGAGCACCGGACTCCATCGCACTGATCTGGAACTCGCTCATGGCACCTCGCACAGTGCATCTCTTCTCGCCAGGGCTTCGCGGCAGCGTAGCAGCTATAATCCGCGCTTTGCCAGACGTCGCAGATCCCCGACCTCGCCTCCAAGGGCCTCGAATCCATGCCACCCACTGATCGAAACCACGGGGTTCAGCGACCGATGCCCGGTTTCCGGTGGGTGCCGCGCACGGGCGTGATCTATGTGATGCATCGCGCCATGGAGCGAGGCTATGGTGTGGACGGGAGAACCTGGGTCAACCTCGGCCAGGGTTCTCCGGAGACCGGCCCCCTCCCGGGCGCCCCGGAGCGACGCCACCGGGTAGGGATCGCGCCCGAGCAGCAGGCCTACGGACCGGTGGGCGGAACCCAGCAGCTCCGAGAGCGTGTCGCCGATTTCTACAACCAGCTCTTTCGTCAGGGGCGGCGGTCTCTCTACACCGCGGAGAATGTCAGCATCGCGGGTGGAGGAAGGGCCGCGATGACCCGCATCGCCGCCTCGATGGGTGAGATCAACCTGGGGCACTTCATCCCCGATTACACGGCGTACGAGGAGCTTCTCAGCACCTTCAAGGGGTTCGTCCCGATACCGATTCTCCTGGATCGGGAGCAGGGCTACCGTGCGTCCGCCGATCAGCTGCGCGAGGAGATCCTCGGGCGCGGGCTCAGCGCAGTCCTGTGCTCGAACCCGAGTAACCCGACCGGACAGGTAGTTTCCGGGGACGAGCTCGCATCCTGGGTCGCCGTGGCGCAATCCTGCCAATCGACCTTCGTGCTCGACGAGTTCTATTCGCACTACCTCTACGACCCGGACGCGCCTCAGGTCGCGGAAGGCTGTCGTATGATGTCGGCCGCAGCGCATGTCGACGACGTCGACCTCGACCCGGTCATCCTGGTCGATGGTCTGACCAAGAACTGGCGCTACCCGGGCTGGCGCGTCAGTTGGATCGTCGGTCCTCGCCCGGTGATCGAACAGGTGACGAGCGCCGGATCATTCCTCGATGGAGGAGCCAGTCACCCGTTTCAAGAGGTGGCACTCGACCTGCTCGACCCGGCTCATGCCATCGCCGAAGCCACCGCCATCCAGAAGGAGTTCACACGCAAGCGGAGCTACATGCTCGGGCGCCTGCGCGATCTCGGCATGAAGGTCGACAACGACCCTGCAGGTGCGTTCTACGTGTGGGCGGATCTTGCTGAGTTGCCCGAGCCTCTGAACGAGGGCCACCGCTTCTTCGAGGAGGCGCTCGAGCACCGCGTCATCACGGTCCCTGGGGAGTTCTTCGACGTCAACCCCGGGCGCCGTCGTGCCGGTGTTCGCTATCGCAACTACACTCGTTTCAGCTTCGGCCCCCCGATGATCGAGCTCGAACGCGGACTCGACGCGCTCGAGCGCCTGGTCGAGTCACATCGGTAGACCACCCGGGCGGCCGCGAGCCGCCGGCACGCCGCGATCCCTTCAGGAGGCGGCCAAGAACCCCATGCGCTCCTTCATGAGCTCTACCTTGGGCTCGGCAACCGCCCGCGCCTTCTCCGCTCCGAGAGCCAACAAGCGATCGAGCTCGTCGGGATCGGCAATCAGCTCATCGAAGCGTTCCCGAATCGGGGCGAAGCACTCCGCGACGACCTCTCCGACTTTGGCTTTCAGATCTCCGTAGCCGCGAGCGCCGGCAAAATCCGCCAGGACCTGCGCCCGTGTCTGCTCGGTGATCGCCATATAGATGTGGAGCAGGTTGTTCACACCGGCCCGCTCGGGATCCTCGCTGAACCCGATCTCGCGGCCGGAGTCCGTCACTGCGCGCTTGATGGCACGCCGGATCTCGGCGTCCGAATCGGTGATCCGCACGGCATGGCCCTTCGCGACCTCACTCTTGGACATTTTCTTCGTCGGGTCGTCGAGACCCATGATGCGCGCGCCAGCCTCGGGAATCATCGGCTCAGGAACGACGAGGGTCTCGCCGAAGAGATGGTTGAAACGCTGAGCGAGATCGCGGCTCAGCTCGACGTGCTGCTTCTGATCTTCGCCGACCGGCACCTCGTCCGCGTCGTAGAGGAGAATGTCCGCCGCCTGGAGAATCGGATAGGTCAAGAGACCGGTACTGACCTTCTCCTGCGCTTTCGACTTCATCTTGTACTGCGTCATCCGCTCCAGCCATCCGAGAGGAGTGATGCAGGTCAGCAGCCAGCAGGCCTCGGCGTGGGCTCGCACGTGACTCTGAACGAAGAGCGCCGACTTCTCGGGATCGATCCCGGAGGCGAAAAGGAGGGCTGCGAGCTCACGCGTCTGGCGGCGGAGCGACTGCGGATCATGAGGTACGGTCACCGCGTGAAGGTCGACGATGCAGATGAAGTTCTCGCGATCGTCCTGACCGTTCACCCACTGCCGGATCGCGCCCAGGTAGTTCCCCAGATGAAGCCCACCCGTTGGCTGGATACCTGAAAGGACACGCTTCTTTCGCATTCGAGCCCACCTCCTCCGATCAGTGACACGCCGGGGCCAGTCTCGCTTTTCCCCGAACCGCGGCGCCGCGCCCGCTCAGATCGGCAGAGTCTCGAGGACTTCGCGGACAGCGCGGGCCGAAGGGTATCGGTCCTCCGGCTTCTTTGCCAGTAGCCGGAACACCATGGTCTCCCATGCGGCGTCTACGTCGGGGCGCGCCTCCCGGAGACTCGGAGGACGTTCTTGCAGATGCTTCAGCGAGATCGCGGTCGCTGTCTTGCCGCGAAACGGCTCGTAGCCGGTGAGCAGCGAGAAGAGCAGCACGCCGAAGCTGTAGAGGTCGGTGCGAGCGTCGAGATCCAGCCCCTGGATCTGCTCCGGTGACATGTACATGGGCGATCCGACCACCTGTCCGGTCTGGGTCAGGCTGACATCGGCGTCCTCGACCACCGCGATACCGAAGTCCATGATCTTGGCTCGCCCCTCGGACAGCGCCACGTTCGCCGGCTTTAGATCCCGGTGGATCACCCGCAACTCATGCGCTGCCTCCAAGCCCAGCAGGATATCGCGTAGCAGTTGACGGGCGACTTCCATATCGACTCGCTGACCGGAGCGAATCACCTTGTCGAGCGTGGTTCCTTCGAGCAACTCCATGGTCACGTAGAGGTAGCCCTGCCAGCGCCCGATATCGAAAACGCGCACTACGTTGGGATGGGAGATCTGGCGGCAGATCTGTACCTCCTGCTGCAGACGCTGCTCCGAGCGCAGGCGGTCACTCTGCCGAAGGAGGATCTTGATCGCGATTCGCGCTCCAAGCTCACTGTCGCGAGCACGGAAGACGCGACTCATTCCTCCTCTGCCCAACTCGTCCAGAAGCTCGTAGCGATCGTCCAGAACGGTGCCGGATTCGATGGAGGCTACCGGTGCCACTCGCTGTTCCGTAATGGTCGTCACGGGATCGATCCCCGCCTGGGTCATCCGCTGACGAAGACTGATCAGTCGAGCCGTCAGGTCCCGATGGTCCCGACGCAACGCCAACGCTCTCTGGTAGGCGCGTTCCGCGCGCACCAGGTCGTTGGCCGCGTCGTAGGTCCTGCCCTCCCAGTAGAGCCGCTCGACCGCAGCCTCTCCTGTCGATCCCTCGGGATCGAGAAGCTCGAGGCGATGCAGCGCTCCCTCGTAGAGTCGTTCCTCGAGCAGGAGCGGTACCAGCATCAAGGTGGCGCGCTCGAAGTCTTCGTCGTCCTTTTCGATCTTCTGAAGTACCCTCGACGCCGTGGCTCGGTCTCCGGCATCGAGTAGCGAGCGCGCCGCTTCGACCGGCTGACCCAGTCGAAGTTGACAGTGGGCAGCCTGGGTGAAGTCGGAGGCGCGGAGAAACGCCTCGGCCGCTGCCCGATAGTCCTTGGTCCCGAGGTAGCAGCGAGCCGCATCGGGATAGGCCTCGGCCTTGAAGAAACTCTCGGCCGCCTGCCCCAACTCGTCGGCCCGTTCCCATGCGGCCCCGGCCTCGGCCCACGCGCCGATCGCTTCGAACAACTCGGCCGCCTCGGCGTCGCGCCCCAGCCTCGCGTAGAGCTCGGCTGCACCCGCCAGATCTCCCGACTGCGCCAGGATCTTGGCCTTGGTGGAGAGGGGAACGTCGACAGTGCGGTCCAACATCTCTCGGGCCCGCTCGGGCTGGTTGGCTTCGAGATAGTCCCCAGCGGCGCCATCGAGCCGACCGGCCCGCTCCATCATCTGCGCCGCCTTCTCGTGCTCTCCCAGGCCGCGCAAGAGCTGAGCTGCCTTCTCGAACTCACCGATCCGAGCGTAGATCCGAGTCCGGCGCAGATCGATGTTGCGCCGACGCCCCGGATCCGAGCTTCCGGCCGAGGCGCTGCTCTTCTTGGCTTCGGCTTCCCAGAGTCGGAGCGCCTGTTCCAGTTCTCCGGCCTTCTCGTAGCAGTCTGCCGCCCGGGCGCCGTAGTTCGCACGCTCGAAGTGCCGGGCTGCGCGAGCCGGTTGCTGAAGCTGGAGTGAGGACTCGGCAGCCTGCCAATGAGCTCCGGCCTGCTCGAAGAGGGGGATCGCCTCCTTGTGGCGACCCCAGGACGCCAGCATGTCTCCTGCCTTGAGTGGCTCTCCAGCCTCCAGAAAGTAGGCGAGGGCCTCCTCTTCGAGCCCCGCTTCCGCGGCGATGCGCCCGGCCTCGGCATGCCGGCCGGCACGCGCGTAGAGCCGAGCCGCCTTGGCGATCTTTCCCTCTTGCAGGTAGAGGTCACCTGCGCCCGCAAAATCGCGGAGGAGAAGGGCGATGAGCTTCGAGCGTTTCATGGACCGCGGTCAGGGGCATCCCAATCCTGATGCAGCCGGCCCGAAGGCGCGACCTCCTCCACTCGGCTGCGGCGACGGCCCTCCGATCGCGGAGACGGCACCGACGGCAAACCCGAACGATGCCGAGCCGCCCGGAGAGACCCCGTCCGGCCGACTGCCAGACCCCGGATTGTAACCCAGTTTTCTAGTGTTTCAGAACTTTCGAGGGGTCTATCCCCTATGTTTCTGTCCTACGACTTCGCTCACTCCCGAGGAGTACAGAGCCTACACACAGCGCGACGTTCAACAGCAACCCCCACACTCCGGCACTCACTCCCCACGGCGAACGGGTCGTCCAGAACCCGGGAATGATCCCCGCCCAGATCACCAGCGTCACCAGGGTCCCCGCGACCATCCCGGCGAGAACCCCAGCCGCTCCGAGCTTGCGCCAATGCACCCCGAGGACGATGGCCGGCGCCAGCTGCACCATGAACTCGAGCTTCAGCCGGATCAGCATCCAGAGCGAGCTCTCGGTCCGCAGTGAAACCCATGCCATGGCGATCAGGAGCGCCATCACCGCCCAGCTGAAGGTCTTGCCCACCCAGAGCAACTCGTGGGGATCGGCCTTGGGCCGCAGGTAGGTCTTGTAGATGTCCTTCGTGAACATCGATCCGATCGTCAGCAGAGCCGAATCTGCGGTCGACATGATTGCAGCCACGACGGCCGCGAACACCAGGACCACCAGCCAGTAGGTGAACCACGATTGGCCCACCAGATCACCCAGAACCAATACCGTCACCTTGTCACTCTGCAGCGCATCGAGACCCGGAAAGCGGCTGAGTGCTACGAATCCGATCAGAAAGGCGAGCAACGTCGTTGCGAGTGGCATGAAAGCCATGGCAGCGAGAGAGCGTCGCAGCGCGAGCAGCGAGCGAGCGGCATAGATTCGCTGGACAGCATGCGGATAGATCGCGACACCGAGTCCGAGAAGGACGAGGTTGCTGACCCAGGTCCGGATCCCGGCCGGACCGGGCGCCGAGAGTAGCTGGGGTGCCGTGCCTTCGATCCGAGCTGCATCCGCCACCAGTCCCTCGTCCGACGTCGTCAGGACATAGAGCAGCACCGAGCACCCCACCAGCAGAAGGCAGCCCTGAACGACGTCGGTCCAGGCCACCGATCGCATTCCGCCCAGGCTCTCGTAGATCAGCATTACCAGAGCGAGCAGAAGTACGCCCTGCATGAAGCCGAGTCGTCCACCGCTGATCGCCTCCACCCCGTGACCCATCGCCACCAACTGCTCCAGGACGTAGTTTGCCAACCCCCAGCACAAGAGCAGCACCCCGACGATCCGAATGCCGTGGGAGCCGAAACGGTGGTAGAGGTAGTCCGCCGGGGTGATGTAGCCGAAGCGACGAGACAAGCGGAACAGACGCGGTGCATACAGCATGAACACCGCCACCACCAGGATCATGAACGTAACGCTGACGACATAGGTCACGCCCTGCTGGTAGGAGCGCCCAGCGAAGCCGAGCAGCGTGTTCCCGCTGTACTGGGTTGCGAAGAGTGTGAGGAAGAGCACGACGAATCCGAAGCTGGATCCGCCGAGATAGAAATCTCGCAGGCTCTCTTCCCGACGACGAGCGCGCCCCAGCCAGCCGAGAGCAAGCACGACGACGAGGTAGATCGCCATGACCACAAGGGCACCGGGGCCCAGTTGCAGGCTGGTCTCCGGCAGGCTCCCCGAGCTCGGGCTCTCGATCACGATGGCGGCCACTCGTCCGAGGGCGCATTCGGTTCATCGTCGTCCCAATGGCGCAGGGCCGCGATCGCCACGAGCGTGCTGATCGCGACGCTGGTGGCCAGGGCAATCCAGGCGAAGAGAGGGAGTCCGCCGAAGCGACGCTCAGCGATGCTGGCCGGCAGATACCAGGGTACATTGAGCACGAGGAGTGCCGCGAGTGCGGGCAGATACAGCCGCCACGCCAGGGGCTCTCGCCGAGGCGCCGCCGCCTCCCAGAAGTGGGAATCGGCTGCTTCGTCGTCGTACTCCGACAGCGCGGGAGGATCGTTAGAGCTGGACATCGGTGAAGGCAGCAGATGTTAGCGCAGGTGGAGGCCGAGCGCCGCACAGCGCAGGGATCGGCGCGTCGAGACCGGAGATTGCCGGGTACCGATATGCTTCCCTCTCTTTGAAAGGAAGTCGATCCTCGGGACCCCAGGGCTCTGTGACAAGCTCTGGCGAATGCACTCGAGGAGCTGCCCATCGCTATCTCTGCTTCTGGTAGGTGCCCGACCCATCCGCTCTCTCGGAAGCTCTGGTCGTCCTGCGCCCCGACACGCCCGAACGTTCCGAGTCTGAATCCCTTCACGAAACTGCATGAAACCGTTCTCTGAACCGTTCCGTCGACTCTGCGACCTCTGGCAGGAAATCGATCACCTCGGAAGCCTCGAGGAGCTGCTCTCCTGGGACCAGGAAACCCAGATGCCTTCGGGCGGCCACGTGCACAGGGCCCACCTGCTGGGCACGGTCGCGAGCCTGCGACACCGCGCTCTCCTCTCCCAGCCCCTGTGGGAGTCCATCGAGCAGTGTGGCGCCGTCGGCGATCCCTCTCCGCTCGAACGGGCGACGCTGTCTCGAGCCCGGCGCATCACGGAACGGGCGCGCACCATGCCGACCTCCTTGGCCCGTTCGATCGCCGAGGCGTCCAGCCACGGCATTCGTGCCTGGCAGGAAGCGAGGCATCGGGAGGACTTCGGTGTCTTCCGAACCTCTCTCCAGGAGTTGGTTCGCCTCAAGCGAGAGGAAGCCGCCGCCTGCGCTCCCGGAGAGAACCCCTACGAGGTCCTCTTCCAGGAGTACGAGCCGGGCTTTCGGCTGGAGCGTCTCGACCGGATCTTCGGCCAGTTGGAGCCGCGGCTGCAAGCGCTGGTCGGACGAGCTTCGGAGGTCTCACAGGCCCAGCCCGCGCCAGCGCACCGAGATTTCCCCGAGACGGCCCAGCGAGAGCTGGGGCTGAGGTGGTGCCGCCAGGTCGGCCTCGACTTCGAGCGCAGCCGTCTGGACCGGTCGGCTCACCCCTTCTGTGTCGGCATCTCCCCCGATGACGTGCGCATCACCTGGCGCTCGTCGCCCCACGACTGGCGACCGGCGCTGTTCGGAATCTTGCACGAGATGGGCCATGCGCTCTACGAGCAGGGCATCCCCACCGAATGGTTCGCGACCCCGGTCGGGCACGCAGCCTCACTGGGAATCCACGAGTCCCAGTCTCGACTCTGGGAGAATCATGTGGGGCGCAGCCCGGCCTTCTGGCGTGGCGCCCTCCCCGCGTTGAGGGCCGCGTTCCCGGAGCACGCACCCGCCACTCTCGAAGAGCTGATGCCCCAGCTCCGCGGCACGTGCCCCTCGTTGATCCGAGTCGACGCCGATGAGACCACCTACGATCTCCACATCGTGATCCGCTACCGCCTGGAGCGGGCCTTGATCGAAGGAGAGCTCGAGGTCGCCGAGCTTCCCGAGGCCTGGAACGAGCTCTACGAGGCGCTCCTCGGAGTCACTCCGAAAACTCCGTCCGAGGGTGTGCTCCAGGACATTCATTGGGCCAGCGGGCTGTTCGGCTATTTTCCCACCTACACCCTGGGCTCGCTCGCCAGTGCCCAACTCTTTGCCGCCGCCGGAAGGGAGCTCCATGACCTCGAAGGTTCCCTCGAGAGAATGGACTTCGCGCCACTCCTGGAGTGGCTTCGCCATGCGGTCCATCGGCACGGCGCTTCGATGACTCCGGACGAGTTGCTCGCCGCCGCGACGGGCCACCCCCTCGAGGCCGACGACTACCTCACCCATGTCGAGTCCCTGGTTCTCGGACTCGACCCTGCCAGCGACCTTGCGGAGGGTCCCTTGGAATGACTCGACCGATCTCGCACTTCGCCTCGCGGCGCTGCTGGGCCGCAACCGTCTTCTCCTTCGTCCTGCTCGTAGCGGCCTGTGGCGGATCCCAGGAGGCGGAAGTGACGCCGTCCGGCGAGCAGATCACGCCTCCCGACCCGGCACCCGAGCCGATCGATTGGGCCCTCGCGATCCATGGTGGCGCTGGAGTGATCGAACCGGACAGCACCGATGCTGACCAGTACTACCGCTCATTGGCAAGAGCCCTGGACTCTGGCCGAGGATTGCTGGCCGACGGCGCGGCCGCACTCGAAGTCGTCGAGCAGGTTGTTCGTATCCTCGAGGACGATCCACTCTTCAACGCCGGCCGTGGGGCGGTCTTCACCAACCGAGGCACGCACGAGCTGGATGCCGCGATCATGGACGGGCGAACGCTCTCCTGTGGTGCGGTCACCGGCGTGCGCAATGTACGCAACCCCATCGCCCTCGCTCGCCGGGTCATGGAGCGCTCCCCTCACGTGCTCCTGAGCGGTAGTGGAGCCGATGAGTACGCACGCGAGGTCGATGTGCGTCGGGTTCAGCAACAGTTCTTCTACACTCAAAGGCGCTACGATCAGTGGCGCCAGGTCGTCAGGGAAAGCTCTGGGCGCAGTACCGGCCCCAGCGGTGCTGGAATGGGAACCGTCGGCGCCGTGGCGCTCGACCGCTACGGGAATCTCGCCGCGGCGACCTCCACCGGTGGCCTGACCAACAAGCGTTGGGGGCGCGTCGGCGATGTTCCGCTGATCGGTGCGGGCACCTACGCCAACAACGAGACCGCGGCTCTGTCCTGCACCGGCAAGGGCGAACAGTTCATCCGTCACACGGTCGCCCACGACATCTCCTCGCGAATGAGGTACGCGAACGCGAGCCTGCAGGAGGCTGCGGAGACTGTCATCCACGATGTCCTCGACCCCGGCGACGGAGGCGTCATCGGAATTGATGCCACGGGCCATATCGCGCTGGTCTTCAACAGCCCGGGCATGTTCCGGGGGGTCGCCGACTCGGAAGGTCGGTTGGAGATCGGTATCTGGCAGGAACTCCGGTCGGCAGAGCCGTACCTGGACCGGACGGCGAAGGAAGAGTCGGACTCGCCCGCGCAGAGGCCGGCCGACTCGCAGTGAAGGCACCGACGCGGGCGCGTCGGCCCCCGTGGTTCAGCAGAATGCAGACACCTCCGGGACTGCTAGACTCTCTACTCTCGGTGCTCTGTCCCGAGTCGGGGCTCGACCTCCTTGCCCCTGGCTCACGAATCCACACGCTGACACGTGACGGCTCTGGTCTGGTTGGGATCCGTCCTCGAGGCGACGCTGCGGTATGGCTTCACCGAGAGGCTGTTCTGAACAGGAATCTGCTCACGGGAGTTCAACGATGACCTCGACTCGACACCAACGCGGCCCCACCTCCTTTCCACGGAAGTCACCGGGCCTCCTGTGTGCGGCGACCGCAGCCCTTTTCCTTGCGCTACCCGGCTTTTCGCAAACGCCGCAGGAGCAGCCCTCCGACTTCGTGCTGTTCGGGAACTTCGTTCTCGAAGTCGAGGGAGAACTGGTTCGAGATGCCAGTCTCTATCACTCTCCTTCCCGCAAGGGCGTTCTCGTTCGTTCTCCGCTGCTCTCCTCCCCCGTTCTCGTCCTTCCTGCGGGGAAGGTCATCCAGATGTATGCCGACGAAGAACTCGTCGACACCGGTACGGGAAGCGTTCGCCTGCTGGAAGGAGCCACTCCCACATCGACGACCCGATTCACACTCGAAGATGCGGGTCCACGATGGGAGATGGACGGCAAGCGGGTCCGGCTGGTGGCCAACCCACCCCTGCTCGGTGCCCATGATCGCGCCCAGGTCCTCGAGCACGATCCCGCCTACCGCTTCAAGAGCGAACAATACACTCCGACGCCCGATCACCTCCGGGCTCTGCAACAGTTCGACGGCGCCGTGAAGGTGAAGGTCTTCTTCGGCTCCTGGTGCTCGGTCTGCGCCGAGTTGATGCCCGGCATCTTGAAGGTCGACACCGAGCTGGCAGCATCGCAGGCGCCCTACACTTTCGAGTACTACGGGATCCCCCGCGACTACAAGGACCCGGAGGTCCAGCAGGAAGGGATCTCCTCCGTTCCTACAGCGGTCGTCTGGGTCAACGGGCGACGCATCGGACAGATCAACTCCGCTAGCTGGCGCTACCCAGCCATGGCTCTTCGCAATATCGTCTACGGTGTGCGCTCGGAGGTCGAGCAGCGACTCGAAGAGCTGGAAGTGCCGATTCCACCGCGCTGACTCGCCCTGCACTCCGGGCCGCCAGTGACAGACTTGCCGCCCTTGCCGACAGGATGCGCGTCTCTCGAGGACCTCGCGGACACCGAACATGGCCGATCCTGTCGACCGCACCGCTTCCGCACTGATCGGCCAGGTCTCGTCCGCGCAGCGACGGGCAATCGTGGTCGCAGTCATGATCGTCAACTTCCTCTCGGCGATGGAAGCGACGGTGGTGAGTACCGCAATGCCGACGATCATTGCTACCCTCGGCGGCCTCGAGCACTACAGCTGGGTCTTCACCGCCTACATCCTCACATCCACCGTAATGCTCCCAGTGTGGGGAAAGCTCTCCGATCTCTATGGGCGGCGTCGCCTCCTCCTGCTCGGTCTGGGGATCTTCCTCCTCGGTTCACTGCTCTCGGGAGCCGCCGCCTCGCTTTCACAGCTCATCGTGTTCAGAGCCGTTCAGGGGCTCGGTGCCGGCGCTCTCGCTCCACTCGGCATGACCGTGATCGGCGAGCTCTACTCGCCGACCGAACGCGCGAGGATGCAGGGAGTGTTCTCGATCGTTTGGGGAGTCGCGAGCGTGGCCGGGCCGCTCTTCGGTGGTCTCTTGACCGATCACGTCTCCTGGCGCTGGGTGTTCTTCATCAATCTTCCCATCGGTGCCGTTGCCGCCTCGATGATTCACCTGAGTCTTCCCCGACTGGGCCGTCGAGCGCCTGCGAGGGTAGATTGGGCCGGGGCGGTGACTCTCGCCTCATCCGTGACCCTCGGCCTCCTCGCTGGGAATCGCCTTGGCGAGCGGCTGGCCCGTCCCGACGCAATCTCCTTGCTCCTCGCTGGCGCCGCTGCCGTCCTCGCCGTCGTCTTCGTACTCATCGAGCAACGAGTCGAGGAGCCGTTGGTACCTTTGAGCCTGCTCTCGGTCGCCGAGATCCGCTCCCCTCTCCTATGCGCCTTTCTCGCCGGAATGGCCATGTTCGGAGCGATCACCTACGTGCCGATGATGATCCAGGGAGTGACCGGCTCGACCGCCACCCAGGCAGGATTCGCTCTCACTCCCTTCATTCTCTCGTGGGTCATCACCTCCGTGTTCGCAGCTCGACTGGCCATCGCACTTTCCGTGCGAACTCTGGCCATGGTGGGGTTCACCCTGGTTCTCGTCGGTTTCGTCGGCCTGTCCGCCGCCGGCGTCGACGTGGCACGTAGCTCGATCTACGCAGTGATGGCTCTGATGGGCGCAGGTATGGGACTCGCCATGCTCATCATGCTGCTGCTCATCCAGACCGTCGTCGAAAAGAAGCACCTCGGGATCGCCACTTCCCTCACTGTCTTTGCGCGCATGATGGGCGGAGCGATCGGCGTCGCACTTCTCGGCGCCATGCTCACGGCGAGCTTCCTGGGCCAGCTTCCGGCAGACGCGGCGATGAGCAGCGACGTCGACACGGTCCTCTCGCCCGAGGCCGCGGCGCACCTCGATCCGGCGACCCTCCGAATGCTGCGTGAGGCGCTCTCGTCCTCCATGCAGCGGCTCTTCGTCGCCAGCGGCGTGCTAGCGGCTCTTTGCCTGCTCGCCGCCACCGGACTCCCGCACCGATCTCTCGGCGATTTCGAGCGCCAGATGCACGGCGCGGCGCACTCCTCGGAATGAGTTACGACGGCGAAATCCGCTCGACCACCAGCGGAGGGGCGACGCCCGTGACGCCGATCGAGAAACAGTCCGCCACTTCGCTGACGATCTCCGGCCGCGCAACCGAGAGGTAGAGTCGGGCCAGCTCTTCTCCGGCCTCCACCGACGCCCCGAGGCGTACGCGATAGTGGAGCGCCACGCCGGGATCCAACCGGGGTCCGGAGCGCGCGGCACCGCCCAAGGCCATACCCAATCGGCGAGTGTCGACAGCTGCAACCACTCCCTTCTCCGGAGCCAGAATCGGCACCACGACCGGAGCGAGGGGTAGCTCGGGCGCGGCGCACCATCCAGGCTCTGCTCCCTGAGCCGACGCCCAGCGCAGGAACCGCTCGCGTGCCGCACCGCTCGCCAGCACCTCCATCAAGCGCCTTCTCGACAGGTCGTGCCCCCCGCGGGACGCTGCTTCGTGCGCCAGTGCGAGGGTCAGCTCGCGAAGCCGATCGTCACCCTCACCCGAAAGGAGATTCAGTGACTCGGTCACCTCTGCGCCATGGCCAACCCACTCTCCCAGGGGTTGACTCATGTCGGTGAGGAGAGCAGACGCGGGGCAGCCGAGCTCTGTACTCGTTTCGACCAGACGTCGAGCCAGTTCGATCCCATCCGCCCGATCGGGAAACACCGCACCATTCCCGGTCTTCACGTCGAACACGATCCCCGTCGCTCCCGCCGCCAACTTCTTCGACAGAATGCTGGCAATCACCAGGGGTATGGAGCTGACGGTCGCCGTGCGGTCACGCAACTGGTAGAGGCGCCGATCCGCAGGGGCGATCGCCTCCGTCGCGATCCCGATCGCGATCCCGACCTTCTCCAGCAGGTGAACCGTCCTCGATCGGTCGAGGGAGAGATCGATTCCGGGGATGCTCTCGAGCTTGTCCGCAGTGCCACCCGTGTGTCCGAGACCTCGCCCCGTCAGCATCGCGATCGGGACCCCGCATTCCGCAAGGAGAGGAGCCAGAGTGAGCGACGCCTTGTCTCCCACTCCACCCGTGGAGTGCTTGTCGACGACTCCCGGTAGGGCCTCCCGCAGCTCCCAGAGGGCCCCCGAGTCCCGCATCGAGAGGGTCAGGGATCGGCCCTCCCCGGCATCCAGCCCGCGGATGGCGGCAGCCATCAAGAAGGCCGCCAGCTGGTCATCTCCCCAGCTCCCGTCCGCGGCTCCCCTCACCACCCCGGCAATTTCCGAATCCGAGAGCCTCGCACCGCTCCTCTTGCGTTCGAGAATGCGGTACGCGGACATGCCGGATCCGGATCTCTCGTTGCCACGCGGGGCGATCAGCCCGCCGCCGTGATTCTCTGACGGGCTTCGGCCGTGTAGGGCGAGGCCGGGAAGTCGTCGACCAGGCGCTGCAGCGTCTCCTCCGCTTCCTCTGCTCGTCCCAGCTCTTCGAGCGTGACTGCCAGTTGCCAGAGAATGACGTCCTCGGGCAGCACGGAGCTGTCGCTGTCGAGCCACGACCGCAGGGTCTTCTCCGCCTCAGCTGCAGCACCGCTCTCTCGATCCAGGGCGAGGAGGTTCAGCCACACCGAGCCGACCAGGGCATCGTCGCGACTCTCGTCGACGAACTCCTGCCAACGCTCCCGCGCCAGCTCGACATCCCCCTCCTGCTGTGCGATCTCTCCCAGGTAGACCCCCGCGATCTTCCCCGCGTCGGTGGACCGGTAGCTCTCATAGGCCTCGCTGAAGATCTCTTTGGCCCGAGCCCGGCGAGTCGCTTCGTCTACAAAGGTCGGCGCCGTTGTGTCTTCGGGATCCGCCTCGACTCCCTCGGCCGCGATCTGCGCGCCGTAGACCTTCATTCCGTCGGCGAGGAGCACCTGGGACTTCTCCTGGCGCCGCCCCAGGTACGAGAAGACCGCGAGTGCCACCAGGCCGACCACCGCCACGCCGACGAGCGTGCGCAGGATCGCAGCCATGTGCTCGCTGCTCCAGATGAAGACATGGTCGAACCACTCGCGCACTTCATCCCTGCGCATCTCCTGTCTCGATAAACGGCTCATTTCCTTATCACTCCTTGAACCTGCATCCGGATGCCTCATCCCGTAGGCACGACACACGACACACCCGTTGGCCTACCTCGGTGTCAGCTCGATACCGAACGCGGGGAACTCTTCGAATCAATGGGGCTCTGGCGCGGCTGGGAGGATTCGAACCCCCGACCTAGGGCTTAGGAAGCCCCCGCTCTATCCTGCTGAGCTACAGCCGCCTGCGGTGTCGGAGCGCAATTATACGCATTGCGCCTCACCAGATGGCGGTGGTGCCCCGACCTCTGGACTGGATTCCCCATTCAGAGGTGCAGGAGGCTGTGGACCTCGACCCCGTCCAGGCGATCCCTGCCACCGAGGGCCGTCAGTTCGATGATGAAGCCCAGGCCGGTGACCTCGCCGCCAGCGGCCCGGACCAGGTCGATCGTCGCACGGGCGGTACCGCCCGTGGCGATCACGTCGTCGATGATCAGCACCCGGTCCCCCTCCGAAATCGCATCCTCGTGCATTTCCAGGGTGTCGGTTCCGTACTCGAGCGAGTACTCCTGTGTCAGAGTGCGCCACGGCAACTTCCCTGGCTTGCGCACCGGTACGAACCCGGCCTTCAGGTCATATGCCACGACGGGGGCGAACATGAAGCCCCGAGACTCGATCCCGATCACCTTGTCGATGTCGAGATGGCGAAACAGCCCCACGAAGCGATCCACGGTGTCACGAAGCCCCTGAGGGTCCTGAAGCAGGGTCGTGATGTCGAAGAACCGGATCCCCGGTTCGGGGAAGTCCGGGACTTCACGAATCAGGCTCTTCAAGTCTTCCATCGTCTCTCCCTCGGTTGCCTACGGTCCCTGGCCCTGTCTCATCGCTTCTGCCGATCATTTCGTCGCACGAATCTCGAACTCGGGCTCCTCTCGCCCCCTCGCGCCCGAGTCGGGAAGCGCAGGGAGCTCCTCCCTCTCCACCCGATCGACACGGGAAGAAGTGGGGCCCTGGCGCAGCCGCTCTTCGAGCTCGGACAGCTTCTTCGGCGCAGCCCAGGCCTCGACCTCGACCGTTCCGTCCCGCCGATTGCGCACCCAGCCCTGCACACCCAGACGTTGCGCCGCGTCTCTCGTGTACCAGCGGAACGACACTCCCTGCACGCGGCCATGGACCACATATCGACACCGTACGACCGACGAGGGGCCACCCGTCAACGCTCCCCCTCTCCGCGCTCCCAACCGTGACGACCGATCAGCGGCACGAAGGTCACGGGCTCCTTGACGGTTCGTTCGACGGCGTCCCAGCGGTCC
This sequence comes from uncultured Acidobacteriota bacterium, assembly GCA_963851415.1. Classification (GTDB taxonomy): domain Bacteria; phylum Acidobacteriota; class Thermoanaerobaculia; order Multivoradales; family Multivoraceae; genus CAWKPF01. The sequence continues at coordinate 1,705,037 of CAWKPF010000003.1, read as the reverse complement.
TTCTGGTAGAGCACCAGCCGCTGACTCTCCAGATCGCCTTCGGGTACCACCATTCGGCCCCCCGGTGCCAGTTGGCGAAGCAACGGCTGTGGAGCCCGGGGGGCCCCGGCGGTCACGAGAATCCGGTCGTACGGCCCACCTTCGCTGAAGCCGACGGTGCCGTCGAAGACGTGGATCTTCACGTTCTGCAGATCCAGACGACGCATCCGCTCGATTGCGACCTGGGCCAACTCGTGAATCCGCTCGATGCTGAAGACCCGCCGGGCCAGCAAGGCCAGAATCGCAGTCTGGTAGCCGGATCCCGTTCCGATCTCGAGCACGGTGTGCTCAGCGTCGACCGAGAGCAACTCGGTCATCCGAGCGACCACCCAGGGCTGCGAGATGGTCTGGCTTCCTCCGATCGGCAGGGCGAACTCCCGGTAGGAACGGGCTGCCAGCTTGCTCTCGACGAACAAGTGACGGGGTATGCGCCGCATCGCCTCCAGCACGCGCGGGTCCGAGATCTCACGTTCTCGGAGTCCACGCAGCATGCGCTCCAGATCGAAGCTGTAGTCGACCATCCTCGCTGTGTCCTACCCCTCAGCGCTCCACCTCGCCGACCGGAAGCACGTGGCTGAGACGTGACTGCCAGGGCGTCTTGCGTTCCAGTGCCTCGAAGTCGGTCAGATCGAGCTGCAAGGGGGTAATCGATACCAGCCCGCCCGCCACTGCGTCACAATCCGTCCCTTCGCCTCTCTGCCAATCTGGAGTTCCGCCGATCCAGAAATACTGCCGGCCGCGCGGGTCGGTCTTCTCCACGACCACCTCGCGGTAGAACCTTCGACCGAGCCGTGTGTAGGTCCAGCCTCGAGGCTCCTCGCTGGGGAAGTTGACGTTGAGCAGCGTCTCGCCGAGAGAGGCGTCTTCGAGAAGTGCCGCAACGAAATCGGCGCTCAGCTGCGCCGTTCGAGCGAGATCGTAGGGGCCCGATGTGTCCTGACTGAGGGCTAGAGCGGGGAAGCCGAGCAGGCTCCCTTCGAGTGCGGCACCGACCGTGCCCGAATACGTGACATCGTCCCCGATGTTCAGGCCGAGGTTGACTCCGGAGACCACCAGGGTCGGCGGCCGATCCCGCAGCAAGTGGTGTATCGCCAGGTTGACGCAATCCGTGGGGGTCCCATCCACAGCAAACCACGAGGGTCGGATCTCACGGGCCCGAAGCGGGTGATGCAGGGTAATCGAGTGACTCGATCCGGACCGTTCGCGATCGGGAGCCACCACCACCAGCTCGACGGTCTCCTCCAGGAGATGAGCCAGGAGCTCCATCCCCTCGGCAAAGATCCCGTCGTCGTTGGTGAGCAGAACACGCGCGCGTCCCAGCTCCGCCGTTGGTCGATTCGCCACCGTCAAGCACCCCTAGCTGGCACCGTAGTAGCGTCCGACGATGGGTGCAAGCTGCTCGAGCGTCTCCTGGGGCACCGACTGGCGCTCGGTCATCAGGGCAGCCCGCAACGCATCCGGGCAACCGCAGCGCGCGGCGGGGCGGACCTTCGGGAGCCGCGACAGCACCTCGACGACCACCCGTTGGGCCGTCTCGACATTGGTTCCGAGGACCTGGAGTACCGCTTCGGCACTCACGTCGGCCTCGGCCTCGTGCCAACAGTCGAAGTCGGTGACCATGGCCAGGGTAGCAAAACAGATCTCGGCTTCGCGAGCCAACTTGGCCTCTTGAAGGTTGGTCATTCCGATCACGTCGACACCCCACTGCCGGTAGAGCAGCGACTCAGCCCGTGTCGAGAACTGGGGCCCCTCCATACACAGGTAGGTGCCGCCGCGATGGACCTCCGCGCCGACTGCGTCGGCGGCATCGGCGAGCGCCTCGGCGAGCCGTGGGCAGATCGGATCCGCGAACGAAATGTGCGCGACGAGCCCTTGTCCGAAGAAGGTGTCGGGGCGGTGACGCGTACGGTCGATGAATTGGTCCGGGATGACGATGTGAGTCGGCGAGTATTCCTCCTTCATGGAGCCCACCGCGCTCACCCCGATCAGCGTTTCCACACCGAGGCTCTTGAGACCCCAGATGTTCGCTCGAAAATTGAGCTCGGAGGGAAGCAGCCGATGCCCTCGCCCGTGACGAGACAGGAAGGCGACCCGCCTACCGGACAACTCTCCCAGCAGATAGACATCGGAGGGGTCGCCGAACGGTGTCTCGATTCTCCGCTCCTCGTGAACCTCGAGACCCTCCATACGGTAGAGGCCACTCCCGCCGATCACGCCGATCTGATATCCGGACATAGTCACTCCAACTGATGGATCGAAGCCGCGAATCCGGCTTCGCTTCTGCGATCGACCTTCACTGGCGACGCTCGTTGATCGCCTCGACAACCGCCATTGCCGTGCCCAGGGCCCGACGGGCCGCACTGCCATCGACGATGGCGCTATCCCCACCGAGGCAGCGATCGACAAAGGCCTCCAACTCACGCCGGAGCGGCTCCGCCTGATGCACCGGCACCTCGCCGGCGAGAATCTTTCGCCCCCCCTCGCCTTCTCCAGGGTCAGCCAGCTGAGCGCCCTTGAGAGTCTGGGCGTGGTAGTCGAGAGAGCAGTATCGATCCACAAAGAAGACTCGCAGCTGACGCACTCGTTCCGCAGAGACACGCGAAGCAGTCAGGTTCACGACGCAGCCGGACTCCAGCTCGAGGCGCACGTCGGCAATGTCGATCCGGGGCGACAGTACGTCGATACCGATCGCCCGGATCTCACGGACGGGACTCGGATCCAGGGCGTGCACGATCTGCAGGTCGTGAATCATCAGGTCGAGAACCACGTCGATGTCGAGACTGCGTTGAGTGAAGACAGACAGTCGCTCGACCTGCACGAAGCGCGGCTGGCCGCCGCCCAGAGCGAGGAGGCTCTGGACCGCCGGATTGAAGAACTCGACGTGCCCCACTGCCAGGCAGAGATCGCCGGCAGCCGATATCAAGCGGTCAGCCTCTGCGAGTGTGGAGGCGATCGGCTTTTCGATCAGCACGTGGACGCCCCGCTCGAGCAGATTGCGGCCGACGATCTCGTGATGAATGGTCGGCACCGCGACGACCATCGCGTTTACCCGTTCTGCGAGCGCTTCCAGCGTGGGAAAGGCCGTGGTGGCGAACTCGGCGGCCACGGCCCGCGCAGTCTCCTCGCTCGCATCGTAGAGACCGATCAGCTCGACACGATCGAGCTCTCCCAATAGTCGAACGTGGTGGCGCCCCAGTGCTCCCGTGCCGGCGACCCCGACGGCAAGGCGCTGTCGATCCTCAGTCTCCGCCACGGGTTCCCTTTCGCTTCCCCTTCGAGAACCCGCGCTCACTCGACTCGATGAAGTCGATCAGGTACCTCACGTTCTCGTCCGGATCCTCGGCCTCGAGGCGCGCCACCGCATCGCTGGTGTTCAGCCCGCTACGCAGGAGAATGCGAAAAGCCGCCTCGAGCCTGGCAAGCTTCTCCTCGCCGAAGCCTTTCCGCGACAGGCCGACACGATTGATTCCGTAACACTTCGGCTTGGCACCCACGGTGAGGGAGAACGGAAGCACATCCTGGTTCAGGATCGAGTACCCCCCGGTGTAGGCGTGCTTACCGATCCGAGCGCGCTGATGCATCGAAACGAAAGCGCCGACGGTCGCGTCGTCCTGGACTTCGACATGTCCGGCCAGCGTACCGTTGTTGGCGAACACGGTTCGGCTCCCCACCACACAGTCGTGAGCGATGTGAGTGCCCGTCATGAACAGGTTGTCGCTCCCGACGACGGTTCTTCCCCCTCCACCCACCGTTCCCCGATTGACGGTCGAGAACTCCCGAAACTGGTTTCGGTCTCCGATCTCGAGCCAGGTCTCCTCCTGCTTGTACTTCAGATCCTGGGGGTCGAAGCCGACCGCCGCGTAGGGAAATATCCGATTCTCCCGACCGAGAATGGTCGGGCCTTGAACCTGCGCCTGCGCTCCCACTACCGTGCCATCGCCGATCGTCACCTTTGCTCCGATGACCGCGTACGGACCCACCTCCACCAGCTCCCCCAGCTCCGCGCTCGGGTCGATCACCGCGGTCGGATGCTGCCTCGTGCCCATCACGTCTCCCGGTCGACCAGGTGCGAGAGGCAGGTGCACTCCGTCACGACCTGACCGTCGACAATGGCCTTCCCGCGGAAGCGGACGCTCCGTGATCGAATCCGAACCGGTACGCTCTCCAGACGGACCTGATCACCGGGAACCACCGGCCGCCGAAACCGTGCCTTCTCGATTCCGGCGAAGACGAAGAGCTTCTTCTCACGCTCTTCAGGAGCGAGCTCGGCAATCGCGAGCACCCCGGCAACCTGCGCGATCGCCTCGATGAGAAGTACACCGGGCATGATCGGCAGACCCGGAAAGTGACCCTGGAAGAACGGCTCGTTCACGGTCACGTTCTTGATTCCCACGATGCGCTTGGCGGGTTCCATCTCGATGATCCGATCCACCAGCAGCATCGGGTAGCGGTGCGGCAACAGCGCCTGAATGTAGTCCTGACCGAGGGGTAGTTCCAGCTCGTTTTCACTCAAGGCCTTCATCCTCCATTGCGCCGCCGGCACGCTTCTCCAAGTTCCGCACACGGCGACGCAACTCGGCCAGTCGATTGAGCCCCGAGACCTGCCGGCGCCACTGACCGATCGACTGAGCCGGCACTCCCGCGATCACCTGGCCATCTTCGATCGATTGGAAGACGGCGCTCTTCCCGGCGACCTGCACCCCATTTCCGATCCTCAGATGGCCGGACGCCCCAGTCTGCCCACCCATCACGACGCCGTCCCCGAGAGTCGTGCTCCCCGAGATCCCGGCCTGCCCGCACAGAATGCAGCCCTTGCCGGTCACGACGTTGTGGCCCACCTGGACCAGATTGTCGATCTTCGTGCCCGCGCCGACGCGGGTCTCGTCGAGCGTGGCACGATCGATCGCACTGTTCGCTCCGACCTCGACATCGGCCTCCAGCACGACTCTGCCGACCTGCGGCAGCTTCACCCGAGCACCCTCCGCCGAGGCATAGCCGAAGCCGTCGGCCCCGAGAACGGCTCCAGAGTGAACGATGCACCTCGGTCCCAACTGCGTTCGATCGTAGATCGAAACATGAGGGTGCACCTCGCACTCTTCGGCCAGGTGACATTCGCGGCCGATCGCGACATGCGAATGCACGATCACTCCAGCTCCGAGGACCGTCTCGGAGCCGATCACCGCATACGCCCCGACATGCGCCGAAGGGTCGATCACTGCATCGCTGGCCACGACCGCGGTCTGGTGAACGCCCGGCTCCGGCTTCCTCTGAGGATGCAGGTGCGCCAGGATCCTGGCAAGGGCCAGATACGGATCCTCGGCAATCAGGACCTCGCACTCGAAAGCCTCCGGGTTCGACTCCTCGACTCCGATCAACAGCGCCGCTGCCTCGGACCGCAACGCGGCCTCGCGATAGCGGGCGTGGGTCAGAAACGAGAGATCGCGCGGCCCCGCGGTCGCCAGGGTACGCACCGTTTCGACTCGGCGCTCGCCATCTCCTCGAAGCTCCGCTCGAGAGACCTCCGCGAGCTCAGAGAGACTCGCTCCTTTCTGGTCCACTCGCTTCCCCCCAGACACTCAGTTGCCCGATGCGGATGCCTGGTCGTAGCGTTGAATCACCAGGTCGGTGATGTCGATACCGTCGATGGCGTACACGAGCCCGCTCTGGAACTTGTTGAAGATCATCGTGTATCCGAACTCTTCACCCACGGCCGTGATGATCGGCATCACTCGCCCTTCGATCCTCTCGAACTGCTCCTGCTGCTGAGTCTGGAGCTCTCGCTGCGCGTCGTCCTGGGATCGCCGAATCTCGACCGTGAGATCCTCCAACTCCTTCTCCATCTCCACCAGCTTGTCCTGGGAGAGGGTCAACCTGCCATCGTTGTAGCGCTGCTGAGCCGCTTCGAAGCGCGTCTGCAGGCCCTGCATCTCCTGCGTTTTCTGATCCCTCAGCGCCTCGAGCTCGGTGATGACGCTCTTGCCCGCTACGGACTCTTCGAGGATTCGTCGAACATCGATGATGCCGATCTTCTGGCCGCCCTCCTGAGCCGTGGCGCTGACGGCGCCCGTGGCCGCGAGCATGCAGAAGAGTACGGAGGTGAGCAGGACTGTGACGACGTTACGATTCTTCATGGTGTCTCCCTTGGCGCTACGCGCAAACTGCGTTCCCGGCCCTGCCGGGTCTTGCGACGCGCCTCCTATGCGAGGTAGCCACTCCGGAGAGGGGCAGAGTGTTCAGAAACTGGTACCGATACTGAAATCGAAGCTCTCGAAGCGCTCTTGGTCGTTCCCCAGGAGGGAGAGCGGGTCGAGATTCTCGGCGTAGATGAAGCGAAGCGGGGCACCGAAGAGTGGCACGTTGATGCGGAGCTCCAAGCCTGCCGAGCTGCGCACGTGACTGAAACTCATCCGCTGCTGATCACCGTAGACGTTCCCCACGTCGAAAAAGGCGACCACACGCAGTGGCCCGGCCACGAGAAAATGCAGCTCCGTATTGAGGTGGAACATTTTATCACCGCCCTGCGGAAACCCCGACTCGTCGAAGATCGTCTCGTTGGTCTCCTCGTCACGCACCCAGATCGACCGGAAGGCATAGCCACGAATGGTGTTCTCTCCGCCAAGAAAGAAGCGGTTCAGGTAGAACAGGTTTCGAGGGACACCGTCCTCGGTGCCGTAGGGGAAGATCCAGGCGGTGGACAGGTTGATGCGCCCCACCGTTCGCAGACCCCGGGTCGTCAGAGGGCGCGTATAGGCGAGATTGAGTGTGGGGCGGAGGAAGAAATCCTCCCCACCCAACACTCCGCCCGCCCACTCGAACGAGGCGCGGACCCGGCGTCCTCGAGTGGGCTCGAGCCGGCTGTCGTGACTGTCGTAGCCGTAGGTCGTCGTGATCGAAGACTTGTTGAACGAGAACTCCTGCTGGATCGAGGGAAACTCCCCCGTCTCCGGATCGGGATCGACGAAGATATTGGTCTGGGAGCGAAAGTCCTCCAGATCGGAATTGGTGTAGGAGAAACTGACGCTCTGGAAGAGACCGAAAGATCGACCGTAGGTCAGGACCACTCCCTGCTCGTTTCGTCGCACGCGCTGGGTCAGCAGCTGATCGTAGTCGAGATCGCGTTTGAACAACTGGGCGCCGATGCTCTGGGGTCGATCTCGAAACCAGGGCACGAAGTACGAGAGATCGAACATGTTGCGGTAGCGCCCGGTCTGCAGGGACAGCCCGAGTGTCTCTCCGCGACCCCTGAAGTTCCGCGTCCGTAATGCCGCCTGAGCGAAGAAGCCGTCGAGCTCACTGTAGCCCCCACCGAACTGGAGCTCGGTGCGCTCCGCCTCGGTGCCCTTGATCACCAGGTCGACTTCCTTCTCCTCCGGCTTGTAGTCGAGCTCGACTGGCTCGTCCTCGTTGAGCTTGAAGTACTCCAGCTGCGTGATCTTGAGCAGGCTGTTCTTCAAGGCCCCGGCGTTGAAGACCATCCCCTCCTGAAGGCGGAGCTCCCTTCGGAGCACTCGATCCTTGGTCCGGTCGTTGCCCTCGAACTCGATGCGCCCGACGCGGAACTGGTCGTTCTCCTCGATGGTGATAACGACGTCGGCGACCAGATTGTCGGGATCCGCTTCGACGATTTCGGGGGTCACCTGGGCGAAGAGGTAGCCGGTGTTGTTGTAGAACTCCTGGATTCGCTCCACGCCTTCGCTGATCACGTCCTGGCGCAGCCATCCGCCCTTGGGCTCGGCAAACACGCCTGTCAGCAGGGTGTCCCGAAAGATCTCGTTGCCCTGGAAACGAATCTCACCCAGCTTCCAACGCGGACCTTCTTCGACCGGGATCACCAGAGAGAGCTGGCGCTTCCTCTCCTCGGCGGTCGCTGCTTTCGGGTTCTTCTCGATGACCTCGACTTCAGGGTCGCCGATCTGCACGTCCTTGTAGCCCGCAGCTCGATAGATCTCCTTGACCGCTCCCAGGTCCTCTTCCACCGTAGCCGGATTGTAGACATCCCTCTTGCGGATCTTGCTGATCAGCCCCGACTCCTTCGTCTTCTTCATCTGACTCTGGAGCTTGCCGGTACTGAAGACCTCGTTGCCTTCGAACTGGATGTTGCCGATCTTGACCTTGTTTCCTTCGTCGATCGAGACGAGTACCCGGACCTCGCTCTCACTCACGGGCTCGATCTGGATGTCGATATCGGCGAACCGGTATCCGCTGTCTGCGTAGAGCTGGGCGACCTCCGCCTTCAACCGGGCCAACTCGCCGCGATTGAGCGGCAGACCCTCGTAGACAGCCACCCGTTCGCGGTCCAGGTGATCTCCGATGTCCGACCGCTTCAGCTTCTTCTGGCCTTCGTAATCGAGGGAAACGAGAATCGGGCGCTCTACGATCCTCACGACGATCCGAACGCCGGCGTCGGTAGGCTCGGCAACGATCTCGACATCGTCGACCAGCTCTCGCCCCCACAGCTCCTTGAGCTTCGCGTTGAGCGCTCTCGGGTCGTACGTCTGCCCCGGCTCGAGATTGAGATAGAAGGCCAGACTGTCCTCGGCGAGGGTGACCAGACCCTCGAATCTCACTTCTTCGATCGTCCGCCCAGCGAGGATCTGCTGCCCCCAGAGAGCCGAGATCGAAACCGAGCCGAAGAACGCGAGTACCGCCAGCGCAGCGACGAGAACTGTACGCGTGATCCCCTCGTGACCCGGGGCCCGGAGGCTCATTCTGGAACTCATGGGGTGCTCAAAACCATTGCATGCTCGAATCGAGTGCAGGGCCCGGCGCATTCCCATCCCGGAGGCCCGCTCTGAGAGCCAGAAACTCCGGAAGGAGGCCTCCTCGAGATCGAGGAGTGCGCGCCGGAAGTCTCAGTTCTCGGTGAGAATGGTCTCCCGTGGCGGGGCTTCGAAACGCAGCTCGTCGTCGTTCACCGTCACTTCTATGAGCTCTACGTCGTCTGAACCCCGCTGGATCAAGATGTCCGAGATCTGGTCCTGCAGATACCGCTGAATCGTCCGGCGCAGCGGGCGCGCACCGGTCGAGGGCTCGACTCCCGCCTTCTCCAGCAGCCACTCCTTGGACGCGTCGTCGGCCACGATCTTCAGCGTCCGCTCCGCGAGCGTCTCGTTCACGTCGGACAGCAGGATATCGACGATCGCACGCAGTTCTTCTCGGCCCAGCGGGTTGAACACGATGACATCGTCGACGCGATTGATGAACTCGGGGCTGAAATGGCGACGGAGCTCGCCCAGGATCTCCTCCTCGATCTTCTTGAAGTCCTCGCTGGCCTCTGCGCCCTGACCGAAGCCCATGCGCCCGCCACGCAACACCAGCTTGCTGCCGAGGTTCGACGTCATCAGGAGAAGAGTGTTGCGGAAGTCGACCCGGTTGCCGTAGGCGTCGGTCAGCAGCCCGTCCTCGAGAATCTGCAGCAGCAGATTCGCCACGTCCGGATGCGCCTTCTCGATCTCGTCGAAGAGCACCAGCGAGTACGGCTGGCGTCGGATCCGCTCCGTGAGCTGCCCGCCCTCCTCGTGCCCGACGTAGCCAGGAGGCGAACCGATCAGCTTCGAGACCGCATGCTTCTCCATGTACTCGCTCATGTCGAAGCGGACCAGGGCAGGCTGGCTGCCGAACAGGAACTCGGCGAGACGGCGCGCCACCTCGGTCTTGCCGACACCCGAGGGTCCGAGAAAGATGAACGAGCCCACGGGCCGATGCGGGTTCGACACGCCGAGGCGTGAGCGTCGAATGGCCCGACTGATCGCATTGATCGCGCGGTTCTGGCCGACCACCCGAAGCTCGAGGGTCTCCTCCATCGCCATGAGCTTCTCGGCCTCGTCGCTTTGCAGCGTCGCGACCGGGATACCGGTCCAGGCGCAAATCACCTCTTCGATGTCGCGAGCACTCACCTCCAGGGTCTCGTCCTCGTCGAACCCGACGCTCATTCGCTCGAGATCCTCGCGCAGCTCGATCTCGCGCTCGCGCAGGTAGACCGCGCGCTCGAAGTCCTTGTCGGAGATCGCCGCCTTCATCTCCTTGACCACCTGCCGAATCTCCTGCTCGAGCCGGCGCAGGTTCTGCGTGTCGCGAACCCGCCGCAGCTTCACCTTCGCGCCAGCCTCGTCGATCACGTCGATCGCCTTGTCGGGCTGGTAGCGATCGGTGATGTAGCGGCTGGACTGGTAGATCGCTGCCCGCAGCGCGTCGGCACCGTAGCGCACCTTGTGGAAGCTCTCGTAGCGCTCCTTGAGTCCTTCGAGGATCTCCAGGGTCTCGGGCTGGATGGAGGCGCGACACGGATCGCCTGGAAGCGACGCAGCAGCGATCGGTCCTTCTCGATGTACTTGCGGTACTCCTTGAGCGTGGTGGCGCCGATGCAGGAGATCTCGCCCCGCGAAAGCGTCGGCTTCAGGATGTTGGCCGCATCGAGCGATCCCTCGGCCGAACCGGCGCCGATCAGGGAATGGATCTCGTCGATGAAGACGATCAGGTCGCGGCTTTCCTTCAGCTCCTTGAGGATCCCCTTGAGTCGCTCTTCGAACTGCCCCCGGTACTTCGTGCCGGCGACGATCAGCGAGAGATCGAGCGCGATGATGCGCTTGTGGGCCAGGAAGATCGGAACCTTGCCCTCGACGATGCGCTGTGCCAGCCCTTCCACGATCGCCGTCTTGCCGACCCCGGGCTCGCCGAGCAGAATCGGGTTGTTCTTGGTACGGCGCGACAGGATCTGAATGATCCGCTCGACCTCTTCTTCGCGCCCGATCAGCGGATCGAACGCTCCCTGCGCCGCCAGGGCCGTCAGATCGCGACCGTACTCCGAGAGGAACGGCAGCTCCTTCTTCTGCTGCGAAGCCTCGCGCTCCTTGGCGATCGACAGCACCTCTTCGCGGACCGTGTACACATCGAGGCCGTATTGCGCCAGGATCCGCATCGCCAGGCAGCCCTCGACTCGCAGGATCCCGAGCAGGAGATGCTCCGAGCCCACGGACGAGTGCAGCATGCTCTCGGCCTCGTGCGCCGCATAGGCGAGGATCTTCTTGGACTCCTCGGAGAGAGGCAGCTCAGCGGTCGAGGAGATGCGCTCGACGAATACCCGCTCGCCTTCGATCTCCCGGCGCACGTCTTCGGCCTTGACGTGGAATCGGCGGAAGAGCTCGGTGACCGTGTCTTCGCCTTCCCGCAGGATGCCCAGCAGCACGTGCTCGGACTCGATGACGCGGCTTCCCAGCTTGCTCGCCTCGTAGCGCGCGAAAAAGAGGGCTCGCCGGGCCTTCTCGTTGTACTTCTCGAACATGGTCCTCAGGCCTTCTCCATAAGCCAACCTTCGGCGCCCGAATTCGACAGAATCCTCGGCCTAAAGATACGCGCCGGGAGCCCCGATTCGACCAGCGCTCAGCTCGAAAACTCTACCACAACGCTTCGCGACCCCCGGGTTGTGGGTGACCAGAACCGCGGTCACACCGAGACTCTCCCGCAGCCCCAGAAGCAGATCCAGGACCTGTTCTCCGCTCGCCGGATCGAGGTTGCCGGTGGGCTCGTCGGCCAGGAGCAACGGCGGATGCAGCGCCAGGGCACGGCACAAAGCCACCCTTTGGCGCTCGCCCCCCGAGAGCTCACTGGGATAGTGCGCCATCCGGTGCTGCAGAGCCACCATCCCGAGCAGCTCTGCGGCTCGCTCTCGTACCTCGGCCAGAGGGCGGCCGGCAATTCTCCCGGGCATCATCACGTTCTCGAGCGCAGTGAAGTCCGGCAGCAGCTGATGGAACTGAAACACGAAGCCCAGCGTCGCGCTGCGAAAATCCGCCAGCTCGCGTCGCCCCATCTGCGCCAGGTTGCGAGATCCGATCGAGACCGTGCCGCCGTCGGGCCGATCGAGCCCTCCGAGGATGTGGAGCAAGGTCGACTTGCCACATCCGGAAGGTCCGACGATCGAGACCATCTCCCCGGCCTCGACGAACAGATCGACCCCCCGAAGGACTTCGGTCACCCTCTCCCCGTCCCGGTAGCTCTTGACCACTTCGCGGGTCTCGACGGTCACGCTCAAGAGCGCATCGCCTCGACCGGATCGAGCGTGGCCACGGTTCGCGCAGCCCAGCGGGAGGCCAGCCAGGACAGAACCAGTGTGCAGCCCAACACGGTGGCGACGTCGGACACGCGGACCAGGAAGGGAAGGTGATCCACGATGTAGATTCCAGCCGGCAGGTCGATCACGCGATAGCGGTCCAGAAGCAATGCCGTGCCGATCCCCACGAGCGCACCCACCAGAGCACCGATCACCCCGAGCTCCATGCCGAGCAAGAGGAAGGACCGGCGCAGCGCACGCGGAGTCGCGCCCAGCGCGGCGAGCACACCGAACTCCCACTGTTTACTCGATTGAATCAGCGCCAGTGCCGCGACCAGAGCCAACGAGGCCACCACCACGATGAGGAAGACGGCAACGAAGACCAGCGACTTCTCGAGCCGCAGGATGAACAAGAGTGCCCGGTTCACGTCCCGCCAGGTCCGAACCTCGGCCCCCGTCACTCGCCCGATCGTGGCCGCGAGGGTCGCCTCGTCGACGCCGGGCGCGAGCTCCACGTCGAGACGCCGATCGCCGTCTCCGACCAGTGTCTTCGCGATCTCCAACGGCACGGCGACTCTCTCCACCTCCGGCTCGCTTCGGCCGGCATCGTAGCTTCCGGCCAACGGCACCTCGCGACGAGTGGGCATGGGTCTGCCCAGGGGGGTCAGCATCGGACGGGGGGTCACGATCCGAACGTCGTCGCCCGGAACCAGCCCCCAGGCAAGGCGCCGCACGTCAGAGAGATACATGCCCTCGGCGGCCGGAAGCTCTCCAGGGCCACTGCCCTCGGCCGGTGAGGGCGCCGAGCGAGGAAACCACTGCGGAAGATGATCCTCGAAGCCGACCAGCTCGACGGGGCGATACTCCGCTCCATCGACCAACCAGCCGCTGCCCCACACCAGCAGTTGGACCGACTCGACCCCATCGATCTCCGCAACCCTCTGGCGAGTCGAAACGGCGTCCTGTCCGTGCTCGAGTGTGACCTCGAGCTTGGGCGTTCGCGCGATCACGTCGTCCAGGAGATGTCGCTGGAACCCGGACAGAACCGCCAGCGCGAGAATCAGAGCCGCGACGCCGAGCGCGAGTCCGATCGCGGTCATCGCCGACAGCGCACTGATCAAGGCATCGCTGCGCTTCGATCGCAGGTACCGATGAGCCAACAGCAAGGGGAACGGGTACCGCATCCCCCGGCAGGCCGGGACCTTCGCGACGGGCCCCGTGGGACCGGGCTCCTCAGCCGCCCTCGTCAACAGACTCCTCCGCGCTCTCAGCGCCTTCGGTCTCTCCCGCCTCTGCGCCCTCGCTCTCGGCACGTGGCCGCATCAGGGGAAAGAGGATGACGTCGCGGATCGACGAAGAGTCCGAGAAGAGCATGGCGAGACGATCGATGCCGATCCCTTCGCCTCCGGCCGGCGGCATCCCGAACTCGAGGGCAGTGACATAGTCGAGATCGATCTCGTGGGCCTCCTCGTCGCCCCGCTCTCGAGCGCTCAGCTGTTCTTCGAAGCGTCGACGTTGCATATCGGGATCGTTCAGCTCCGTAAATGCGTTCGCCAGCTCCATGCCACCGATGTAGAGCTCGAATCGCTCGGCGAACCGCTCGTCCCCGGGCACTGTCTTGGCCAACGGTGAAACCTCCACGGGATAGGAGTGAATGAAGGTCGGCTGCTGGAGTCGGGGCTCGACCACGATCTCGAACAGATCCATGATCAGGTTGCCCCAGGCGGCGCCTGGCTTCGCTTGCCCGCCCCGCTTCACCAGCTCATCGCGCAACGCCGTCTGGTCCTCCAGAACCGGTCCGGAGATCCCTCCGATCTCCCTCAGAGCCTCCACCATGCCATAGCGGGCCCAAGGGCGCTTCAGATCGAGTCGCTCACCGCGAAACTCCAGAACGGGCGTGTCCAGAAGCTCCTTCGCCATGCCGGAGATCATCTCTTCGGTGAAGTCCATCAACTGCTCGAAGTCCGAATAGGCCCAGTAGAACTCGAGCATGGTGAACTCGGGGTTGTGCCGAGTCGACAATCCTTCGTTGCGGAAGCTGCGGTTGATCTCGTAGACCCGGTGCAGCCCACCCACCAGGAGTCGCTTGAGGTGCAGCTCCGGAGCGATGCGAAGGAAGAGCTCGAGGTCGAGGGCGTTGTGATGCGTCTTGAACGGACGGGCCGCCGCGCCGGCAGCGACCGAGTGCATCATGGGAGTCTCGACCTCCAGAAAGCCATGCTGATCGAGGAATCGCCGAAGATACCCGATGATCGCGGCGCGCCTCTCGAAGACACCTCGCGACTCGGGCGTCATCACGAGGTCGAGATAGCGCTGACGGTAGCGAGCCTCGACATCGGTCAGACCGTGCCACTTCTCGGGCAGGGGGCGCAGCGCCTTGGAGAGGAGCACGATCTCGTCAGCCAGCAGTGTGAGCTCCCCGGTGCGCGTCCTCATGACGGTACCCGAGGCGCCCACATAGTCCCCGAGGTCGAGCTGATCGAACAGCCACCACCCCTCCTCGGAGAGGACACCGCGCCGGAGAAAGACCTGCAGCTTCTGTGCGCCGTCGTGGATGTCGATGAACGCGATCTTGCCGTGAGTGCGTAGCGCGCGCACGCGTCCTGGCACCCGCAGCTTGATACCCTCGGCGTCCAGCTCCTCCGCGGTTCGCTCCCCGTAGGCTCGGTGGACCGCCGCTGGCTCGAGGTCGTATTCGTAGCGGCGAGGATAGGGATCGATCCCGCGCTGCGCCACTGCACTGCGCTTGGCGCGGCGGTTGTCGATCTGCTGCTCGAGCTCGGACATATCAGGAGGCGCTCCGTCGAAAGGGGCTGCAGGGAGAGGGCGCGAACCGACATCCCGAGGGACTCAAGGTGGAGGTACGACCTTGGAGGAGGGGAGTTCGCGAGACAAGCGAACGATAGCGGATTCGCTCCGAGGAGCGAAAGTGACCCGAGGCGAAGGGGCGCCGCAGACGTGGTGTCCTCATCAGGCTCACACCAGCGACACTCCTGGCGCACGGCTCCTTGCGCCGCCGATCGACCGATCCGCTAGAAGTCTTGGCCTCGGGAAGTTGTACCAAAGAAATCAAGTTTTGCGAGGCCAAGACTTCCGAGCGGCGCCGCTTGCGGCGCTTGGCGGGAAACGCGCTAGCTGGGGACCGTGCTACCTGAGCACGGGATCCCGCTAGGGATCGACCAATGCGCGGTCCTCGAGCAGGGCACCGAGCAGGGAGCCGAACGCCGCTCCTGCTGCCTTGCCGAACTCGAGCACCTCTTCGTGATTCAACTCGGAATCGGCGACCCCCGCTGCGAGGTTGGTGGCCAGCGAGATCCCGAGACACCGCATCCCCATGTGGCGAGCCGCGATCACTTCCAGGACTGTCGACATCCCCACGAGATCGGCTCCCATCGTGCGCAGCATCGCGATCTCGGCGGGAGTCTCGTAGCTCGGCCCGAGCAGTCCCGCGTAGATCCCCTCGAACAGGTCGACCCCGAGCGGCTCCGCCCGCCGTCGCGCGAGATCGCGCAGATCACGATCGTAGGCCGTACTCATGTCCGGGAATCGGGATCCCCAGTCCTCTGGCGGGTCTCCACAGAGCGGATTCATGCCAGTCAGATTGATCTGATCCGAGATCAGGAACAGTTGGCCCGCAGAAGCATCACTGCGCAGGCAACCCGAAGCGTTCGAGATCACCAGCGTCTTCGCACCCAGCAGCCGAGCGAGTCTCACCGCGAAGCAGGTCTCGGGTGGTGTGAAGCCCTGATAGGCGTGGACACGGCCGCGAAAGTACAGGGTCACGGGGCCCTCATCCCTACGCACGAGCTCCCAGGAGAGCGGATGTCCGACAATCGCCGCGATCTCGAAGGGGAGCAGCTCTGCCAGCGGGAAGGGGCCTGCGATGCGACCCGGTAGATCGACGCTCAGCCCTGACCCCGCGACCACGACTGCCTCGGGGGACGCGAGGCCGTCCCGATGCCACTTCTCGACGGCTCTGCGCAGCTCTGATACCAGGTGAGAGACCATCCGGCAAGCTTACCTGTTCCGCGGCCTCGGCGTGCCGCCCTTCGCCGGCCCGGCTTCAGAACGCCAGCAGCCAGAGGCCCGAGTAGTCCCGAACCAGCCTCATGCGGTGATACTGCAGAGTCTGGGCGTCCTGGAAGCGCCCCTCCTGCAAGGCCTGCCCGATGAAGTGGGCATAGCGATGATGGAACTGGTCGGCCAGCCGCGTCACGTCGCGCGCCCGGAGTATCGATTCGGACTCGCTTCCTGCGGCGTCAGCCTCCAAACCCACGATCTCCTCCGCCAGCGAGCTGATCCGCACGCGGATCGAGGCCGTCTCGAGCAGGAACTGCTCCAATTCCCGGTTGCACTTTCCCGGATCGTGCAGGCGCCGGTAGGCCTCGACATCTCGTGGCTGCAGTCGGAGCTCCCGGGCCTCGGGAGTCGCCGACACGGCCTTGGGACTGGCCTCCCAGTCGCTTCCCTCCAGCACTTCGAGCACTCTGCGCAGATCGTCTCCGATCAGATCGGCGAAGGTCGTTCGAAGGTGAAGACGACCGCTCGGACGAGGCGCGGGCACCACGCTCAGGTGGGAGCCGGTGGACGCTCCGCTCTGGCTGCCCCGCACCGCTCGCGCTCTCGCGGCTGGCGTATTGGCGGCCGCCCGCGCGGCACCCACTGCCATCGCCTGCTCGCCCGTGGTCATCGAGGCTCCGGATCCGCGCAGTCTGGGAATCAGATCCTTGACCCGTCGCCGGATGTAGCTCAGTTCGTCGAGGCGTACGTTCTTGTGCTCGAGGTGCTTCTCGAACACTTCGATCTCTCGACGGAAGGACTGCAGATCGGAATCCAGATCCTTGTCCAGCGCAGGAGCGCCACGCTCCAGCTCGAAGACCTCCTGATACTCGGCCGCAATGCGTCGCTCTTCCTGCTCGTAGAGAGCTTCGATCCGATCGCGAAAGCGAAGGTTTCCCTCCAGCACGGCCATCGCTACACGCGGCTCGAACAGCAGCCCCGCCAACCGGTGCTTGAGCTCTCGATACTTACCGACCAGATGTTGCTCGTTCAATTGCTCGAGGGTCGTGGCTTCCTCAGCCGCTACGGACAGCGCGCGAATCTCCCGGCACGCCTCTCCGATCGCCGCTTCCGCCGGTACCTCGGCGCCCAGGATCTTCCAGAGCCCGGCGAGCGTCTCGTGCAGACGCATCGGATCCGGATCGCCTCCGGTACCTCGGAGCTGCTGCTCTTCCTCTCCCAGCTTGGTGAGCAGGAAGTCCGCTTTGTCGAGTCGCTCCTCGGGCCAGTTGTGGTCCCGCTGCGTCATCAAATAGAAGCGCAGGAGCTGCACCAGGATCTTCCGGTCGTAGCTCTTCACTCGCCCGAAGAACTGGCGCAGTATCGACGGAGTGACTTTGTTATCCTCCTCGAGAAGCGAAGCCGTTCGGCGCTCCAGGTCTCTCGCGACCTTCTCGAGATCCTCCTTGAGACGATCGGTGCTCGCCGCGGAGAGGTTCTGCGAAACGGACTTGAGGGAAGCGTAGATGTTCTGGAAGTTCAGGGTCTCGGTCGCGATCTCCAGACTGGGAAAGACCTTCTGCAGTCCCTGGAGGAACTGGTTGTAGGTCCAGGTCGCCTTGAACCTGTCGGAGAGATCGATATAGCCGCGATGCAGCCGGCTGAGTTCCTGAACCGTCATTTGAGACCTGCTTTCGTAGGAATAGTATGCACGATCCCGCATCCGATGCCGAACTCGACGTCCTGATTTCCCAAGAAGCCCTCGAGACGCGCGTCTCCGAGCTGGCGATCGAGATCTCGACCGACTACGCCGAGTCGACCGATCTGCTGTGCATCGGCGTGCTCAAGGGCTCGGTCTTCTTCATGGTCGACCTTCTGAAGCAGGTCACCGTTCCCCTCTCCGTCGACTTCTTCCAGACCTCCAGCTACGGCGCCACGAAGGTGCCGGGCGAAATCCGGATCCGTAAGGACGTCGACATGTCGGTCCGGGGCCGCGATGTGCTGCTGATCGAGGACATTGTCGATACGGGACACACGCTGCGGACCATCCTCGCGTTGCTCGACTTTCGGGGCGCCCGCTCCGTGAAGCTGTGCGCGCTTCTCGACAAGCCCGAAACGCGGGAAGTCGAGGTACCGATCGACTACAAGGGCTTCGAGATCCCGAACCGCTTCGTGGTCGGCTACGGTCTCGATTTCGACGAGCGGTATCGCAATCTTCCCCTGATTGCAGCCCTCGACTGACCCGAAACGGTACATCCCTCTCTCCCTGATCCTGCCTGCGCTCTCACGGCCCGCGCGTCGGAGCCGACTCCGCGAGCCCGTTGCTCGAGTGGAAGCAAGGTTGAGGCCAAGCCGAGGGTCGAGGCCGAGCCGATCGGTCCGGGGCCGGACCGGTGCGACGCCGGTCTCCGGTCCATGGGTCAACGCGTCGCGATCTCTTCCAGGACGACCTCCCGAAGGGCGTGGATGGCCTGACCGATCTGACTGGCGTCGATGTCACGATGAGTAACAAATCGCACCCGCCCTCCGACCAGGGCGCTCGCCAGCACGCCCCGCCGCCGTAACCCTTTGCAAAGAGCCTCCGCACCCCTGGGTCCTCGGACGCGGGTCATCACGATGTTCGTCTCGACCCGCTCGGGCGCGATCTCGAGCCCTGGGAGGTCCTGCATCGCGTCGGCGAGACGCCTGGCCAGTCGATGATCCTCCGGCAGTCGCTTCGGGCCCTCCTCCAGGGCGACCAGGGCAGCGGCCGCCAGGACTCCGGCCTGCCGCATTCCACCCCCCAGCCGCTTGCGCACGCGCCGCGCTTCTTCCATCAGGGCTCGACTCCCGCACAGCATTGAGCCCACCGGAGCACCCAGCCCCTTCGACAGGCAGAAGTTCACGGTGTCGAAGGGCGCGGTCAGCTCGGAGACCTTCGTACCGCTGGCGGCGGCGGCGTTGAAGACCCGGGCCCCGTCGAGATGACAACGTAGGCCGAGGTCGCGCGCGGTAGCGACCACGGCCGCGAGCCGATCCGGCCGGTACACGGTGCCGCCGGCCAGGTTGTGGCTGTTCTCGAGCGAGAGCACGGTCGTGGCGCTGGCATGGTCCCCCACAGATCGGTAGGCGGCCACGATGTCCTCGGTCTCCAACTGGCCATGAGTGGAGGGCAGCGCCGACGGGGTGAGCCCGGAGAGCGCGGCCATGCCTCCGAGCTCGTACTGGACCACGTGACTGTCGGATTCGCACAGCACGAGATCCCCGGGTCGACCCAGGAGATGGAGTGCGATCTGGTTCCCCATCGTGCCGCTCGGGACGAAAAGTGCCGCTTCGTGCCCGACCAAGTCGGCGGCCAGCTCTTCGAGCCTGGCTACGGTCGGGTCCTCACGATAGACGTCGTCCCCAACCTCCGCCTCTGCCATCGCACGACGCATCCGGGCCGTCGGTTGCGTCACGGTGTCGGAGCGCAGATCGATCACGGCCGGTCCCCTGAAGTGCTCAACGCTCTCCCCCCACCCATGAAGCTCACCCTCCTCACGATCGATCTCCGAAGCCCAGGTACTCGCTCCAGAGAGCCTCCAGTGTCGCACACCCCCGGGGATCGTGACCCTCCAGGGCTTCGAGGATGACTGACCGTGGGCCGCTCTCGAGCCAATCGAGGATACCGAGGTTGCCCTCGCGCCAGAGCGTCGACAGCTTCCAGGACGACAGCTCCACCTCCCGCGCCGCGCGAAAGTAGTCGTGGGCTGCGCTCTCGGGACGCTCCAGACGCAGCCACAGCTCTCCCACCTCGGTGAGCACCGTAGCGAGGGAACGATTGTCCCGCGGGTCCTCCCGAGTCGGTCCGGGACGAGGAAGCCTGACGCCGAGTCCCGCCGATGCAGCCAGAGAAAAGTAGGGACGCTCGTCGACGCCGCGACCGTGGAAGAGCTGCTCCCAGATCGCCTCGAGCCTGGGGTGCCGATCGGCGAGAGCCCGCAGCGCCGGAGCAACCGGGCTCAACCGCACGGGGCGCACGATCGCCACTCCACGCTCGTGCAGTCGGCCGCAGGCGACCCGAAATTCCTCGGTAGCGGGAGCGAAACCGGGCAACAAAGGCCACACGAGGATCGCCCCAGCGGGAACGTGATCCACCCAGGAGTCGTCTCCCTCCAGCAGAGGGCCGAGAGGGTCCCAGATCTGGACTGCCGAGCCGGCGATCGGGGCCTGCCCGACTCGGCGCTGCACCAGAGCCGGCACCGCTGCGCCAGCCCACTCCGCCAGACTGCCTGCGATCTCGTCGTCGTCGCAGGGCGGAAGATAGACCACGTCCTCCGGCGCAGACTCGTCCGATCGACTCTCCGCCGGCATTCCCTTTGCGGAGGAGCCGCGTGCGCCAGAGCCGGATGGCGGCAGGCCGATCCCCGCCGTGGCCAGATCGATCCACGGGTGCTCGCTGTGGGACCACCGGCGGGGCCGGAAGCGAATCCAGAAAGAGCCCATCTCGGGCCGCCTCTCTTCCAGGGCGAGGGGACCGCCCAGTGGGCCCTTCACGACCGCGTGACTCGGGCCAGCACCCGTTCGGTGATCTGGTCCGAAAGCGCCTCGATGGCCCCCTCCAGACTGCGCACGACGTACTTGGCGAGCACGTCCACTTCCAGATTCACGGAATCACCGCGAGAGAGGGCACCGAGGGTCGTGACTTCGAGCGTGTGAGGAATCAGAGCCACCGAGAACCGCCCTTCACCCGACGCCTCTTCATCCAGTCCTGCGACGGTCAAGCTGACTCCGTCGACGGTCACCGAGCCCTTCTCGACGAAGGAGCCTTCCAGCCCCTTGGGGATCGTGAACCCGATCTCGCGATGCTCCGTCAGATCGCGCCGCCCGACGACCTTCGTCGTCGTGTCCACGTGCCCCTGCACCCAGTGTCCCCCTAGGGGATCGCCCATTCGAAGCGCCGGCTCCAGATTCACCTCGCCGCC
The DNA here is from genome assembly GCA_963851415.1 of uncultured Acidobacteriota bacterium. GTDB lineage: Bacteria > Acidobacteriota > Thermoanaerobaculia > Multivoradales > Multivoraceae > CAWKPF01. Next base: position 1,684,007 of record CAWKPF010000003.1, on the reverse strand, counting down.
AGCGGCGAGGGCACCGAGCGTAGTTCGCGAGAGTGTCTCCGGCGAGAGCTCGACCTGGCAACTCTGCTCCCCGAGCTCGACCACAGTCAGGCAGACCCCCGACACGGAAAGCGAGGCCCCGATCTCCAGTCGCCGCGCCAGCTCGGTCGAATGGAGCAGCTCCAGACGCTGGCCACCCTGTCCCGAGGACCAGGGATCTCTGCTCAATCGCCCGCGTTCGACAACAAGTCCAGTAAACATCCGCTTCGAACTCCACTCACGATCAGATCCGGACCGCGTTTCCCCGTGTGCACGTGCTCGAGCCACGGCGTCTCCGACAGGCTCCCACCGCCCACTCCCCCGATCGGCCCCGGCGCCCCGGCACCGCCGATCAAGCGCGGCGCACACGCCACCATGACACGATCGAAAGCCCGTTCTCGGGTAAAAGAGCCAAGAACGGAGGCGCCGCCCTCGACCAGCACGCTCCGTGAGCCGCGTCGGTAGAGATCCTCCAACACCGCCGGGGGTGTGACCGCAGCCAGTTCTACCACGGTCGCTCCCGCCTGTTCGAGTGCCTTCCGCCTCGCTGCTCTCGCCCGGTCGTCAGGATCACACCGCTCAGAGTACACGAGCACGGGGCCGCTCTCAGCCCACAATCGGGCCCTCGGCGGCGTGCGGAGTCGTCGATCGAGGACGACTCGTACGATCGGCCCCACCGCGCGCGACAGGCGGCGCGTCAACCGGGGGTCGTCCGCGAGCACCGTGCCACTTCCCACCAGAATCGTGTCGTGCAGCTCTCTCAAGTCGAGCGCCCAGCGGCGCCCGGGGGGCGACGTGATCCACTGGCTCTCCCCGCTCGCGGTGGCGATGCGCCCATCCAGACTCATGGCCCACTTCATGGTCACCGCCGGTCGCTGCAGAATCCGGTCCACCAGATAGTGCAGGTTGAGCAGCGCTGCCTCCTCGGCATGCACCCCGTCGACGACTTCGATGCCGGCGTCTCGGAGTCTCGAAAACCCCTCTCCTTCGACCCGGGGATCCGGATCTCCATGGGCAGCAACCACTCTCGCGATCCCGGCCTGGATCAGCGCATCCACACAAGGCGGTGTACGACCCTGGTGGGCGCAGGGCTCGAGTGTGACCACAGCGGTGGCGCCCTCAGCGGCACGTCCGGCGGCGCGCAGGGCCATCACCTCTGCGTGGGGCTCCCCGGCGGCTTCGTGGAACCCTTCGCCGAGGACCTTCCCATCCTTGATCACCACGCATCCCACCATCGGATTGGGCGCGGCCCGGTAGCGTCCTCGTGAAGCGAGGCGGAGAGCTCGACGCATCGCAGCGCTCCACTGCGAAGACTCAGGCATCGGCACCGAAGAGTGCCGCCGCAAAGTCGCGTGGCCGAAAGTCGACGAGGTCTTCGGCTCGTTCGCCGACGCCGAGGAAAAGGACCGGAAGTCGAAGCTCCCTCGCGATGGCCACGACCACGCCGCCCTTCGCCGTCCCGTCGATCTTGGTCAGAAACACCCCATCGAGCGAAACGACCTCCTTGAACTCCCTCGCCTGCGAGACGGCGTTCTGGCCAGTGGTCGCGTCGAGCACCAGCACCGTGCGACGTTGCCATCCCACTGCTTCGCGATCGACGACGCGACCGATCTTCTCCAGCTCTGCCATCAAGTTCGTCTTGTTGTGCAACCGACCCGCAGTATCGACGATGAGGTGGTCGACCCCGCGGGCCTGAGCAGCCTGGAGCGCGTCGTAGACGACGGCGGCCGCATCGGCGCCATGCTGCTGACGGACGACCTCGACACCGAGGCGTTCTGCCCAGACCTCGAGTTGCTCTCCCGCGGCCGCGCGAAACGTGTCGCCGGCAGCGAGCAGCACCGACTCGCCTCGATCCAGCGATCGCCGCGCGAGTTTCGCGATCGATGTCGTTTTGCCGACGCCGTTGACGCCGACCACCAGCGTCACGCGAGGCACCTGCTCGGGAGCGGGTCGCGGTGCATCATGGAGCACGAGCGACACTTCATCGGCCAACATGTCACGGAGCTTCACCACATCTCCGGCCTGACCGGTCCGCACCCGACTGCGCACTCCCTCGACCAGTTCCAAGGCCGTTTCCACGCCCATGTCGGCAGCGATCAGCGACTCTTCGAGATCCTCGAGGGTCTCGTCGTCGACCACGCCGCGCCCTTCCATCGCAGCGCCCACGCGCTCGATCAACTCGGTGTGGGTCATCGTGAGCCCACGAACGAGCTTGCCCCACAGACCCTTCCTGGCCCGGGGAGTCTCCGGATCGCTCTCCAATTCGAGCGGTGCGGTGTCCAGTGGCTCGTCCGAGCCCGGGGGCCGGGAAGCCATCACGCCTCGAAGAGCTCCTCGACCAACTGACTCCCGGCGGCTTCGAGTAGATACCGAGAGCGTCCTACCAACGCCGGCGTGCGCTGGGCCAGTACGAGGTAGTAGCCCTCGGGCAGGGGTAGTGCGAACAGATGCATGGCTTCGCTCTCGATGTGGACGAAGCGCGGCTCACCGAAGTCCTCCTCGGGCAGATACTGACCGACCTGCCTGAGATAGATCCCCACGTAGGCTCCCAGCACCTTCAGGTCATTCGGCGTCAGGTCGGTCGCCGCATGATCGACGGTCTCCCCGGTGTCGTCCACGAAGAGAGCTCCGACGGCGTTCTCGTTGTCCGCGAGCAAACGAGTGAGGATGTACTGAAAAGGCATATCGTTCCTGGGTCGAGGCAGTATGGAGGCGCCCGAAGCCTACAGGATACCGCCGATACCCGCAGTTTCGAAGCCGTTGGCCACACCACCCTCCAGCCGCCCCTCGGCTGACACCTCGCCACGAGCGGGCCCAGCATACCTTCCCGGTGGCCGAGCGTCGCGCTTTCCGAACCCGGATCGGTCGACCGGTGTCGCCCTCGACGCCGGCGCGGAGCGCTACGTGTGGATCGCTTCGGACACCGCGACGGGCTGCGGGGCACTCTCGACCACCCCGGGGGCTTCGCCGCGCTGGATATCCCCGGCAGCGAAGGCTCGGAGAAAAGCATCGGCGATATCGGGGGCGAATCGCTTCCCGATCAACTTCTGGATGATGCCCAGGGCTTCTTCGTCGGTATACGGGTTCTGGTAGACCCGCTGGGTCGTGATCGCATCGAAGGTGTCGGCGACCGCGACGATACGGGCCATCATCGGAATCTCTTCGCCACGGAGACGGTCCGGATAGCCGGTCCCGGCCCAGTCCTCGTGATGCCAGCGGATCGCGGGGAGAATGTCGCGAAGCTGCTCGATCGAGGCCATGATCTCCGCGCCGATTGCCGGGTGCCGCTTCATTTCCTCGTACTCTTCGTCGGTGAGGACGTCACCCTTCTTGAGCACCCGATCGTCGATGCCGATCTTCCCGACGTCATGGAGTAGACCTGCGATCCAGATCCTCTCCTGCTGCTCGGCGGGCAGACCGTAGTACGCCGAGATGACCTGGCTGTACGCTGCGACTCTTTCGGAGTGGCCCCGAGTGTAGGGCTCCTTCGCCTCGATCGCGGTGAGTAGCGCCCGAATCGACCCGATGAACAGGTCGCGATTGATATGCGCCGCCTCACGCAGACGATCGACCTGATCGGAAATCTGCACACTCATCGAGTTGAAGCTCTCGGCGAGATCACCCATCTCGGCACCGAGCGCCATCGGCTCGACCTTCTGCCCGAATCGCCCGTGCGCGATCGCTCGGGTCGTTTTGGCGAACTCGGTGATCGGTCGCGTGAAGAGTCGGGCAGCGACGCCGGCGAAGACCAGGGCGAGTAGCGCCAGCGCTCCCGCCGAGAGAGCCGAGGCACGGACCAACTGGCGCAGCTCACGAAAAGCGGTCGAGCGGGGTTGCTCCACGACCAGTCCCCAGCCGGTCTCTCCCAATCGCGTCACCTGACCGATCATCGGAGTGCTGGTGCCTCCGACCCTCGTCTCGTACTCCATCACCGGAATGATGTCGTGCCCACTCGGCAGGTCGAGGAACGATTGCACCATCGGCGAGCGACGCACCGCTTCCTTGACCGGCTCCGCCTCGGTTGCCGCAGCCCAGAGGACCGTACCGTCCTCCCCGATATCCACCAGATAGGCGCCGTCGAGCCCGGAACGGGTCAAGGGCAGCCGACCGACCGCCTGGACCACCCAAGCGCGGTCTCGGCCCGCGCCGGGAAATGCCTGCGAGAGTACGACCGCTGGATCCGCCCCGAGCTCGAGAGGCACGAGGACATAGCGACCGCCCTCTTCACCAGCGCGAATCTGCTCGAGAGCCTCGTCCATGGCGTCCTGGATCTCGGGCATCGGGTAACGCTGGGCGCGCCCCGCCACCAGGTCGACCACACGGGTGTCGAAATCGACGGTGCGTTGGAAATCGCCGATGAACTCGCGCGCGGCGCCGATCGGGACCACCCCCCCCGGCTCGGTCGGAGGACTCAGCCGATCGAGCGACTCGAGGGCAATGCCCAGGCGGCGCAGCTCCAGAGTAATCGCATCGATCTCGCGCAGCGCACCCAGCCGGAGAAGGTCGGTGGTCTGACCGAGATTCTCCTTCTCCTGCTGCGCCAGCACCCGCTGGTGGCTCTTCATGGTCGTGAATGCATTGACCACCAGCGGCAGGCTGCCGAACAGCACCAGGAACGCGAACAGGAGATACCCGAGCTTGACGCGGCCGAGGATGAGACGGAGGGGCTTCATGACGGATCGGTGCAAGGGCCTGATCGAAGCGCCAGGACCATCGGCGAGTATAGACCACTAAATGTCGAGATATATAGTCTTTCTCGGAATTGTGGGTGGGCTACCCGCCCGGGCCTCCCTCGGCACCCGCTAGGACCAGGGATCCGAGAGAAATGGCCCCAGCTCCTGCTCGATCGTTCCCCACCCCACGTCGTCGGCCAGGTAGCCCTCCCCGAGCGATCGCGCGAGGACCCAGGACACCCCGCTCTCTCGCGCCTTCTTGTCCCGTGCCATGGACCTCACCAGCTCGTTGACCGAAAGCTCTCCGAGGGGCGGAAGTCCGATCCGCGCGATGGTCTCGCGCAACCGACCCGCAGCCTCGGGGGCCAGGCCCCGGAGCTGTGACAGACGGAGCGCGAACAGCATGCCGTACCCGACCGCCTCCCCGTGTCGCAGCCCCGCGTATCCCTGCGCGGACTCGATGGCATGGCCGAGGGTATGGCCGAAGTTGAGCAGTCGACGCTCGTCCTGCTCGGTGGGATCTCGCTCGACGACCGCCGCTTTGGCCGCAACCGAGCGTGCCACGACGGGAGAAAGGGCATCGGCCCGCCCCTCGAGCAGGGCGCCCAGGGAGCGCTCGGTCAGATCGAGGAGCTCTGGATCGAGCACGAAGCCCATCTTGATCACTTCGAACAAGCCAGAACGCAGCTCCCCGACAGGAAGACCTTCCAGCAGAGCCGTATCCGCGAGGACACCGCGAGGCGTCACGAAGAGCCCGACCGTGTTCTTGCCCTCGGGAAGGTCGATCCCCGTCTTCCCGCCCACCGAGGCATCGACCTGGGCCAGCAGCGTCGTCGGAAGCTGGAGGACCTCGACACCGCGAAGGAACGCGCCGGCCGTGAAACCCGCAAGGTCGCCGACACTGCCGCCGCCGAGGGCGACCACCCGGCTGTCGCGCTTCCCGCCCTCGCGCAGCATCGAGCGCCACAGCTCCCCCGCCACCTCGAGCTCCTTGGCGGCCTCGCCGTCGGGCACGATCAGGGGGACCACGCGGGCGGCCGAGCCAGCCAGTCTCTCCCTCACCTTCTCCGCATGGAGTCTCGCCACGGTCTCCGACGTGATCAGGAACGCTGTGCGTCCACGCCACCAGGGCTCGAGCTCGGCCAGCGCGCCTTCCAGCACACCGGCCCCGACCACCACTTCGTACTCGCCGGTCCCCTGGCGAACCACGATGCGGTGGAGCTCGCTCATGCCGACTCGCCGCCGCGATCGCCAGCGCTGGCCCGGGACCGGACGCGGACTCCCAGCTCTTGCAGCTGATGCGAATCCACCGGTGAAGGGGCCTCGGTCATCAGACAGACCGCTGACGCGGTCTTCGGGAACGGGATCACATCCCGCAGCGAATCGACGCCGGCCATCAGCATGACCAATCGGTCCAATCCCAGAGCGATGCCTCCGTGGGGTGGCGCCCCGTGAGAGAGCGCGTCGAGCAGGAACCCGAAGCGTTGCCTGGCTTCCTCGGGGCTGATATCGAGGAGCTTGAAGACCCGTTTCTGCAGCTCCGCATCGTGGATACGAAGCGACCCTCCACCGGTCTCCATCCCGTTCAGGACGACGTCGTAGGCGCGGGCACGCACCTTTCCGGGCTCTTCGTCGAGCAGAGCGAGGTCCTCTGTCATCGGCGCCGTGAAGGGGTGGTTCACCGAGTACCAGCGACCGTCTTCGGGATGCCACTCCACGAGAGGAAACTCCGTCACCCAGACGAACTCGAAGCTGTCTTCACGCATCAGTCCGTGGTCACGGGCGACCTCGAGCCGAAGCGCACCGAGGGACGCAGCGGCCGTGGGGGCCGGAGCGGCGATCAGCAATGCCAATCCTCCCTCCTCGATCTTCAGGTCATTGGCCACACGCTCGAGCTCATCTTCCGTCAGGGTCCCCTTGACCTGGAAAGTGATCTCGCCGTTCTGTCGACGAATCCAGAGCACACCGGCGGCACCGTGGCGCTGCGCTGACTCGGACCAGACGTCGATCTGCTTGCGGGAGGCGTCGGCTCCGCCGGGCACGACAATCGCCCGGATCACGCCGCCGCTCGCCACCGTCTTCTGAAACACTCGGAACGAGCTGTCCGAGAGGGAATCGGTGACGTCGACGATCTCCAGGTCACAACGCAGGTCGGGCTTGTCGCTGCCATAGCGAGCCATTGCATCGGCATAGGTCAGTCGCGGAAAGCGAGCGGGAGGCTCGATCCCGGCCAGCGGGAAGATGCGGCCGTAGAGACCCTCGATCAGCGTGTAGATGTCCTCTTCGGTGTTGAACGACATCTCAACGTCGACCTGTGTGAACTCGGGCTGCCGATCCGCGCGCAGGTCCTCGTCGCGAAAGCAGCGGGCAATCTGGACGTAGCGCTCGAAGCCACTGACCATGAGGATCTGCTTGAACAGTTGCGGTGACTGGGGCAGAGCGTAGAAGCTGCCCTGATGGACTCGACTGGGGACCAGATAGTCCCTCGCCCCCTCGGGAGTCGAGCGGGTGAGAATCGGCGTCTCCAGGTAGACGAAGTCCTGCTCGCGAAAGTAGTCGAGGATCTCGATCGTGATGTCACTGCGCAGCCGCATCGCCCGCTGCAGCTCCTCTCGACGGAGATCCAGGTAGCGGTAGCGCAGACGCGTCTCCTCGGTCGCGTCGGCCGTCCCCTCCACATTGAACGGCAGAGGCTCGGAACGCGCCAGCACCGTCGCTCGCTCGGCCACCACCTCGATCTCACCCGTCTTCATGTTGGGATTCACGGCCTGCTCGGCTCGCGCAGCGACAGTCCCCTCCACCTCGAGCACCCACTCCTGGCGAGCCGGATCGAGCACTTCGACCACGTCCGCGTGCTCCCCGGGCCGAACCACGACCTGGACGAGCCCACTGGCGTCGCGCAGATCCAGGAAGAGCACACCGCCGTGATCGCGACGGCGATGGAGCCATCCCTGCAGCAGCACCCGCTTCCCGTCGTCGTCCCGGCTCAGTGTGCCGGCGCCCGTTCGCTTCATGATCGCTCTCCCTGATGATCCATGGCCAGATGGCTGACGACCTCGCCGCGAGGCACCTGGCTCTGGCTGCCGGTCGTGAAGTTCTTGATCGTCACCGTCCCGGTATTCAATTCGTCCTCTCCGATCAGCAACACCCGGTCACTCCCCCTGCGGTCCGCCTGCTTGAGAGCGGACTTCATCGACCGTCCCGAGAGCTCCGCCACCGCAGCGACACCCTCCCGTCGCAGCTCCTCGGCGAGGCGCAGCGCTTCGATCGGGGGAATCTTCACCGGTACGACCGCCACCGGGGCTCGCACTGGATGTCGGTCGCGGTAGTCCTGAGGAAGCACCTCGATCAGCCGATCCAGTCCGATGGCAAAGCCGATTCCGGGCTCCGCGGGCCCGCCCAGTGCCTCGACCAGGCCGTCATAGCGCCCGCCTCCGAGAATCGCGTTCTGGGCTCCCAGCGCCTCCGAGGTGATCTCGAACACGGTACGAGTGTAGTAGTCGAGGCCGCGCACCAGGCGATCGTCGATCCGGTAGGAAACGCCGAACTCCTCGAGCGTCGCGCAAAGCTGCTCGAAGTGAAGCCGACTCTCCTCCGAGAGTGAATCCGCCAGTCTGGGCGCTCCTTCGAGGAGTGCCCGCTCGGCCTCGATCTTGGTGTCGAGAATCCGCAGGGGATTGGACTGGAGCCGGCGGCGACTGTCTTCACTCAGCTCGTCCCGATGAGGCTCGAGGTGGGCACGCAGCCGGTCTGCGTAGGCAGCTCTCGACTCGGGATCGCCGACCGTGTTTAGGAGTACGGTCAGGTCACGGAATCCGAGCCCGCCCAGGAACCGCATCAACATCAAGAGGAGCTCGGCGTCGGTCCAGGGGCCCGGATCACCGAAGATCTCGGCACCGATCTGCGAGAACTGGCGGTAGCGCCCGGCCTGCGGCTTCTCGTACCGGAACTGGGGCCCGACGTAGAACAGCTTGACCGGTGAGGCCCAGTCGCGCATCCCGTGTTGGACGAAAGCCCGAGCCACGGAGGCCGTGCTCTCGGGCCGCAGACAGAGGTGTCGTCCCTTGCGATCGTGGAACTCGTACATCTCCTTACCCACGATGTCACTGCCCTCGCCGACCGAGCGCGCGAACAGGTCGAACTCTTCGATCACGGGCGGACGGATCTCGCCGAACCCATACGACTCGAAGACCCGGCGAGCCGTTTCCTCGACTCTCGACCACAGCGCCGTCTCGGGGGGAAGAAGGTCGCGCGTCCCGCGGATCGTCTGGTAGCGACGGCTCACGAGCCGACCTCGCCGTCGCTGCAACGCGAGGTCCGGAGCTCCCCGTGGCTCTCCTCGAGATACTCGTCCTTGAGCCGAACATAGCGCTCCGCGTTCTCTTCGATCCTACGCTGCTCCACGACCTCGAGCGGTCGCTTCACCCGAGCGGGAACACCCAGAGCGAGATGCCCGGCCGGAACTCGAGTTCCCGGAGTCACCACTGCACCCGCGCCGACCTGAGCACCCCTCTCGATCACCGCCCCGTCGAGGACCGTCGAGCCGATCCCGATCAGAGCACCGTCTTCGACCGTGCAGCCATGGATGACGCAGCCGTGACCGATCACGACCCCTCGACCGATCTCCAGCGGGTGGGTGCGGTGCGTTACGTGCAGCACCGTGCCGTCCTGGATGTTGCTTCGCGCACCGATTCGGATCCAGTGGACGTCCCCTCGAGCCGCCGTGTGAAACCAGAACGACACGTCGTCACCGACCTCGATGTCACCCGTCAAGTGGGCGTCAGGCGCCAGGAAAACGCGTTTGCCGAGGCGCGGCAGCACGCCCCGGTAGGAGTGGATCGGCATCGTGGGAGTGCCCCGCAGTGGGGATGGACGGTCGCGTCTCGTGAGCGGCGAAGCATAGCAGCCGTGAGCCCGGCCACGAAGCGGGCGCTATCATCCCTGAGTGGAACCACCGGCGATCGAACGACCGAGACAGACCCCCTCTCCGCCGGGGCAGGTGGTCTGTCCATACGACGTCGTGATCCCTGCGTACAACGAAGAAGCCTCTCTTCCCCTGGTGCTGCGTGACCTGCTCGAGCTCGACCCTGCGCCTCGCTCGGTCGTCGTGGCCGACAACAACTCGACCGACGCGACTGCAGCGGTGGCGATCGAGGGAGGCGCCCGGGTCGTCCCGGCAAGACGGCAGGGCTACGGCAGCGCGTGCCTGGCAGCCCTCGCCTCGCTGGCCGAGTCTCCCCCAGCGGTCGTCGTCTTTCTCGATGCCGACTACTCGGACCACCCGGAAGAGCTTCCCGATCTGTTGGCTCCGATTGCTCGAGGCGAAGCGGATCTGGTGATCGGCTCTCGGGTTCTCGGTGCCCGCGAACCGGGGGCCCTACAGCCGCAGGCGCGCTTCGGGAACTGGCTCGCATGCCACCTGATCTGGCTCATCTACGGACACCGATTCACCGATCTCGGTCCCTTCCGAGCGATTCGCTGGGACGCGCTCGAACGGGTCGAGATGTCCGATCCCGACTTCGGTTGGACGGCCGAGATGCAGGTCAAGGCACTCCGAAGCGGCCTCCGCGCAACGGAAGTGCCGGTGAGCTACCGGAGACGAGTGGGAGTCTCCAAGATCACCGGAACGGTAACCGGTACGATTCGCGCCGGGCACAAGATTCTCTGGACCATCTTCCGCTATTCGATGGGCAGCTGAGACCTCGAGGCGTCAAGAACCGAGGAGTCTGGAGAACACCGGTTCGATCTCCTCCGGGACTCGGCGCAAGCGCATCGTCTCGGCCTCGACCCAGACGTGCTCGGTGGTCCCGTTGACCAACCTCTCGGACGCTTCACCAGCCCGGCGAGTCACCTCGTATCCGAAGTGCATCACCCGGCTTCCCATTCGGTCGATCCAACATCGGACCTGAACCACATCGCCGTACCGAGCCCCTCCGCGATAGGAGAGTCGAGCGCCCGTCACCATCAACCAATACCCCATCTCCTCGATCCGCGGATACGGATATTCGGTCTGCGCGCACAACCGAGTTCGAGCGAGCTCGAACCAGACCAGGTACCGTGAGTGGTGCACGACTCCCATCTGATCGGTCTCGGCGTAGCGCACTTCGACGTCGATGGTCGTGCTGATCGGCTCGGCCATGGCGATGCCCCCGCGTCAGAAGCAGGCGTACCCGCCGTCGATGACGAACGAGTCACCCGTATGGAAGCTGCTGGCATCGCTCGCCAGATAGACCGCGATCCCGGCGAAGTCGTCACCGGTCCCCCAGCGCCGCGCCGGAATCCTTCGCAACACCTGCTTCTGGAAGGCCTCGGTGCCGAGTGCACGCTCGGTCATTGCGGTGTCGATCCAGCCAGGAAGCACCGCGTTGGCGCGAATGCCATGTCGAGCGTGCTCGACCGCGAGGCCCTGCACCATCGAGATGACTCCGGCTTTGGTGGCGGCATAGTGCTCGGCACGCGGTGCGCCGAAGATCGCGGAGCTGCTGCTGGTCACGACCAACGAACCTCCGCCATCTCGACTTGCCATGTGGCGCACCGCCTCCTGAAAGGTGACGAACACACCCTCCATGTTCACCCGGAAGATGGCCCGCCACTCCTCCATCGACATATCGGCGAAGGGCGTCCCACGTGAGCCGATGCCCGCGTTGGCGAAACAGGAGTCGACTCGCCCGAGCTCCCCCACGGTCTTGGCGAAGGCGTCTCGAACCGCCCCCTCCTCGCCGACGTCACAGCGCAGCGCCAGCACCCTCTTGCCATACCTGGAAAGGGTTTCGACAGCGGTGTCGTTCTTGGCCTCGTTGGTGCCCCAGATGCAGACGTCGGCACCCGCTTCGGCCAGTCCCTCGGCGAAGCCGAGGCCGATGCCCGAATTTCCCCCCGTGACCAGAGCCACCTTCCCCGTCAGGTCGAACCTCGCAAAAGCCATTGCATCCTCTCCCTCGGAATCGATCGAACGTGCATCGAAGAGTACACCTCACGCTCGGGCCGTCCAACCTCCCGAGCGGCGGAACGGCTAAGCTTGGCCCCAGAGGAGCTCGACTCGTGACCGATCTTCCGTTCGACAACCCCTACAACCACGGTTTCGCCCGTGTCGCTGTCGCGCTGCCCGAAGTGCGCGTGGCCGACCCCTACCTCAATGCGACCCGCACGATCGAGCTCGCCGAGCGCGCCTCCGAGCGCGGCGCGGCTGTGGTGGTCTTCCCCGAGCTCGGACTGTCCAGCTACGCGATCGACGATCTCCTGCACCAGCAGGCTCTTCTCTCCGGCTGCCTCGAAGCGCTCGACGGGGTGCGTTCATCGAGCTCCTCTCTTGCGCCGCTGCTCCTCGTCGGTGCCCCAATCAGCACCGAAGGGCGCCTGTTCAACTGCGCCGTAGCGATCCAGGGGGGGCAGATCCTGGGAGTGGTGCCCAAGAGCTACCTCCCCAACTACCGCGAGTACTACGAGCGACGGCAGTTCTCGCCCGCGAGCACCGCGCTGCGCGACACGACGGTCGTCAACGGGCAGGAGGTTCCCTTCTCCTCCGACCTGCTCTTCCAGGCCCTCGGCGTCGAAGACCTCGTCGTGCACGCCGAGCTGTGCGAAGACCTCTGGACTCCGGTGCCACCCTCGACCTGGGGAGCGCTCGCGGGAGCGACCGTGCTCTGCAACCTGTCTGCCAGCAACGTCACGGTCGGAAAGCTGGCCTATCGAAGGACCATCACGGCGGCGCAATCGGGTCGCTGCGTCGCAGCCTACCTCTACGCCGGATGCGGCACCGGGGAATCCACCACCGACCTCGCCTGGGACGGCCACGGCATGATCTACGAGAACGGCGAGCTGCTCGCGGAGTCCGAGCGTTTCACCCTCGGATCGGAGCTCCTGGTGGCCGACATCGACCTCGAGCGCCTGCGCAAGGAGCGCATGCAGCTGACCAGCTTCGGTGACACCGTCGAGAAGCATCGTCACCGTCTGCGTCGCTCGCCGCGAGTCTCTTTCCGGTTCACACCTCCTCCGGGCGAGCTCGAGCTCGAGAGAGAGATTCCCCGGTTCCCCTATGTACCTACCGCGAGCGCCGATCTCGACGAGCGATGCGAAGAGGCGTACCACATCCAGGTCCACGGCCTCGCGCAGCGCCTGCGCGCTACCGGCATCCAGAAGCTCGTGATCGGGGTTTCCGGCGGCCTGGACTCGACCCAGGCTTTGCTGGTCGCGGTGCGTACCATGGAGAAGCTTGCCCTCCCTCGCGAGAACGTGCTCGCTTACACCATGCCTGGATTCGCGACCAGCGACCACACGCTCTCCAACGCTCGGGCACTGATGGCCTCCCTCGGAGTCAGTGCACACGAGATCGACATCCGCCCCTCGTGTGAGCAGATGCTTCGCGATCTGGACCACCCGTTCTCCAGGGGTGAGGCGGTGTACGACGTCACCTTCGAGAATGTTCAGGCCGGTGAGCGAACTTCGCACCTGTTCCGTCTCGCGAACCTGCATGGGGCACTCGTCTTGGGCACCGGAGACCTTTCGGAGTTGGCACTGGGATGGACCACCTACGGCGTCGGCGACCACATGTCTCACTACAACCCGAACGTCTCGGTGCCCAAGACACTCATTCAACATCTCATCCGCTGGCTGGTTCGCACCGAGCGGTTCGACCCGTCTACCTGCGAAGTGCTGACCTCGATCGTCGCCACCGAGATCTCTCCCGAACTGATCCCTGGCGAGAAGACGAACCGTCCTACCCAGAGCACGGAGCAGGTCATCGGCCCCTACGAGCTCCAGGACTTTCACCTGTACTTTCTGACCCGACGCGGCTACCGCCCGAGCAAGGTGGCATACCTCGCCTGGCAGGCCTGGCGCGACGCCGAGTCGGGGTCCTGGCCCGAGACCCTTCCCGGAGAGAACCGCCGTCAGTACGACCTGTCCGAGATCCGCCACTGGCTCGAGATCTTCGTCGACCGCTTCTTCCGACTGAGCCAGTTCAAGCGCTCCGCCCTGCCCAACGGGCCCAAAGTCGGATCCGGAGGCTCGCTCTCCCCGCGTGGCGATTGGCGCGCACCCAGCGATGCCAGCTCCGAAGCCTGGCTCCGTGAGCTCCGGGCCCACGTACCCGATTCGAGCGCGGAATGACGACTCTGTCCATCGCGGACGAGTTGATCGGCCTGCTGCCACATCGCTCGCCCCTTCGGCTCCTGGAGACGCAGATCCAGCGCACCGGGGACCGGGTGCGCTGTCGGGGCCGCATCCCGGACGGTGCACCAACCGCTGCGGACGGGGTCTGCTCTCCTCTGCTCGGTCTCGAACTGGCGGCCCAGGCGGCAATCTGCCTGCTGCTGCCCGAGGGCCAGCGCCCCCCGGTCACTGCCAAGCCTCGGGTGGGCTACCTGGTTCGGATCCGGGACGCACAGATCCATGCCGCTGCCCTTCCCGTCGAGTGCCCTTTGATCGTCGACCTCGAGCTCCGCGGTCGGCAGGGCGGGCTCAACCTCTTCACCCTTCGTGTCGCTCTCGAGGAGCGCCCCGACGACGTGCTGGTCGAGGGGCAGATCTCGACCTTCGAGACCGACCAGGAGCTCCCGCCGACCGCAGAGTGAACACTCCCCAGCCCGAGAAGCAATGAACAGCAAAGCCACATCGCCGCCCTCTGTGACCGACTACGACGTCATCGTGATCGGTGGTGCCTTCTCCGGTGCCAGCACGGCGCTTCTCTTGCGTCGAGCCATGCCCGAATGCAGGGTACTCGTCGTCGAGACCAGTGAGCGCTTCGGGCACAAGGTCGGCGAGGCCACGGTCGAGCTCTCTTCGCTCTTTCTCCACCGAGCCCTGGGCCTCTATGACCATCTCTCGCGCGAGCACCTTCCCAAGCACGGTCTCCGCTTCTGGTTCGCGGATCGGAAAGAGTCCACCCTCTACGAGATGAGCGAGGTCGGACCGGGGGCAGCTCCCGGCCTACCGAGCTTTCAGCTCGATCGGTCCAAGCTCGACGAGCACCTTCTCCAACGTGCCTCGGAGGAGGGCGCCGAAGTCGCGCGACCGGCCCGGGTGACGTCGTTCGATCTCGGGTGGCCGCAGAGCCGGGTGAGGATCCTCTCCGAGGGAGAGCCCGAGCGGACGGTCACGACCCGCTGGTTGGTCGACGCCTCCGGCAGGAGCGCCGTGATTGCACGCCGACTTCGCCTTCTCGAGCGCCATCCGAAGCATCCGATCGCCGCTTCCTGGGGACGCTGGAGAGGTGTTCGTGACCTCGACGGTCCCGGAGTCCTCGGCGAGGACCCGTGCAACCCGCGACTTCCTGACATCGCAGCCAGTCGGCGTCTGGCCACGAATCACTTCTGCGGCCGAGGCTGGTGGGCCTGGATGATTCCGCTCTCGAACGGTAAGACGAGTATCGGGGTGGTCTGGAACAAGGACCTCTTCTCGCTGCCCGGCGAAGGCACCACTCGCCAACGCTACGAGGCCTTCGTCCGCTCTCGCCCCGGCCTGCGCGAGCTCGTGGGCGACGCGACCTTCGACGATGGAGACGGCATGTCCTACTCCCACGTCCCCTATCGCGCCCATCGCTTCATCGACCGGGGCTGGGCGCTGGTCGGCGACGCTGCCGCCTTCCTCGACCCCTTCTACAGCCCGGGCCTCGATCACGCTTCGATCACGGTATGGCGAACGACCCGGCTGCTCGAAGATGAGCTGGCGGGTCGATTGGACCCTGGCACCCTGGAGCGCGAGCTCTCGGATCACAACGCGACCCTGGCAGGCTCCTATCGCAATCTGAGCGAAGCGCTGTACGAGGGAAAGTACGAGCTGCTGGGTGATGCCGAGCTCACCGCGTGCGCCTTTCTGATCGACACGGCGTCGTACTACCTGGGAGTCGTGACTCCGGCCTACCGAGACCTGAGCACGCTGCGCAATCCCGTTCTGGGCCCGGACTTCGTCGCCGGACGGATCGCCCATCGCTGCCTACGTTTCTTCAACCGGAGATTGCAGCGTCTCGCCGAGGTGCGCAGAGAGCGCGGTCTGTATGGTCGACGCAACCGCGGCTGGACCCTCTTGATCCGCCCCTTCGAGACGGGACCCGCGGGCCTTCGCTCGCTCTCTTCCGGTCTTTTCCTCTGGCTCCGTATCGAGCTCACCACGCTGCTGCGACTGGGGGCCGACCCGATGTCCTCTGAGGTCACAGAGGCCGGACGCGAAGAGGCGCCGGCAATCGACTGAGCACGGTGCTCGGGTCCATCAGCGTTCAGCAGGCCAAAGCTCACGAAAGCAGAACCACTGCAACGGGGCCCGCTCGATCGCCCGCTCCACCGCATCGGCGATCGATTGGGTGGCGCTCTCGAGATCTACGCTCCGATCCGAGCTGCGCTCGACCTCGATCGGCGAATCGATGATCAGGCGCGATCGACCCCTGCCTTCGCGGAGGGCGAACACCGGAAGCAGAGGCGCTCCTGACGCACGGCCGAGAGCGGCCGGACCCACCGGGAAGGCGATCGTGCGATTGAACATCGACACCTCGGTGGTGCGTCCCTCGGCGCTCGAACGGTCGCCCTGTAGCGCCACCAGGTGGCCTCGCCGCAGATACCCGATCAGCCGCGGACCCAGCGACAGATCGCCGGGGCGAACGAAGTGAACCGTCAACTTCGACTTCTGCTCGTTCAGCAGCCCCTCGAGAAACTCCTGGGCCGAGTCGTTGAACTCCGGCTCACGAACGACGTGCACATGCCGATTCGCTCCCGGTCGCTCGAGTCGTGAACCGACCTCCCAGTGCCCGACATGAGCAGTGACCAGGATGAAGCCCTCCTCACGGTCCGAAAGGGCGGCGAAGTGCTCCGCCCCCTCGACCTCGACCTCGCTCTCGGAGACCTTGCCTGCCCATCCCTCGTAGCTCTCCGTCATGCACCACGCGTGGTTGTAGATCGTGCGCCAGGCGCGTCGCTGCGCCGACCACCAGGACGGTGCCGGACCGAGTACGGCCGCCTGGTTCGAGATCAGCGCACGGCGCACTCCTCGCAGCACCACGAAGAAGAAGCTCGCGAAAGAGAGAACCACGACGTCGAGGGCCCACTCGGGAAGCACTCCAACGGCGAAGAAATGGAGCCGATACCAGAACGCGCCTGTGAGGTGCAGCGGACCGAGCAACCGGATATGCCAGGCCTTCACCTCCGGCGCCTGAACCGATCGCCGTTCCGACGGTGCTCGGGAGCCCCCCATCGGCCCTACGCCGACGCGCCCGCGTCGACGTACAGGGTCTGGCCGGTCGTCGCTCGCGCTCGCTCCGAAAGCAGAAAGGCGACCGCCTCCGCCACGGCACTCGCATCGGCACCGCCGGGAAGGGCCTCGTTGCCGCGCAGGGCCTTCACGGCTGCCTCGGGAAGCCCGCCGGTCATGTCGGTGGCGACGAACCCGGGAATCACCACATTGACGCGAATGTTGCGCTTGCCCATCTCACGGGCGAGACTCCTGCTCAGACCGAGCAGTCCCGCCTTCGACGCGGCGTATACGCTCTGGCCGGCCACCCCTCGAACGGCTCCGAGGGAGGACACGTTGACGATGGACCCGTGACGGCGCCGTACCATCCCCGGCAACGCTGCCCGGCACAACCGAAAGGCTCCTCCGAGGTTGCTCTCGATCACCGAATCCCACTCTTCGTCGGAGGTCATGGCGAGCAGTTTGGCATGAGAGACGCCCGCGTTGTTGACCAGGCCGTGCAGCGGGCCCAGTCGCTCCTCGACCTCCTCCACCAGCGTCCTCACCCCGACCCGGTCGGCCAGATCGAAGCGAAGCGCCAGGCAGCGATCTCGTCCGAGCCGCTGTTCGACCTCACGCGCAGCATCTTCGCGGCTGCGGTAGGTAAACGCGACCTGCCACCCCTCGTCGGCCAGCAGCTCGACGATCGCCCGGCCGATCCCACGGGAGCCACCGGTCACCAGTGCGGTCCTGGGGCTGTCGTGGTCCACCGAGCTCATCGAACCGCCTGAAAGCGCGCTCGGGTCACTGCCTGCGCGATTCGGAGACTGTCGATCAACGGCCGGTAGTGACTGGTGCGCCTGCCATCGACAAATCCGAGCTCGATCGGAACCGACTCGATCCTCATCCCGGAGCGAGCCGCACGAACGACGATCGAGCTCTCGGCTTCGAACTTGCCATCGGGGAAGCCCAGACAATCCCACACCCGGACCGTGTAGATCCGGAAACCGGTCTGGACGTCGTCGAGTCTGCGCCCCGCGACCAGTGAAATGAGCCGACTGGACATCCGATTGCTCGCCTTGCGCAGCGGCGACATCGAGTCGAACAGATGGGCCCGGGTGCCGAGCACCATGTCCGCACCAGGGAGCCGCTCGACCAGCTTGGGAATCTCTTCCGGCAGATGCTGCCCGTCGGCATCGAGAGTGAGCACGGCCTGGTTGCCGCCGGCGAAGAGATCGGCGAAGGCGGTTCGCAGCGCTGCGCCTTTCCCGAGATTGCTCGGATGCCGAACGACCCGGGCGCCAGCCGCCCTGGCCCTCGAGGCGGTCGAGTCCGTGGACCCGTCGTCAACCACGAGCACCTCGTCCATCTGCTGGCGCAGCGCCCGCCGGACGACGTCCCCGATCCAGGGTGCAGCCTGATAGGCCGGGACCGCGATCGCGATTCGTTGCCCCATCACTCCCCCCTGGACAGCAGCGCGAGCGCGCAAGCCCCGCCGATCGCCGAGATCGAGAGCAGCAACCGCTCGGTGGGAGCCATCGATCCGCCGGCCCAGGGCGCAACCCCGAGCTCAGGGTCGAGTGCGACAAATCCGGAGGTGGGTGCCCACTCCCCTCCGCTGAGTGCTTGCCGGGCCACCGCGAGCGTGTTGGCGCAATACTCGCCAAGATTCGCGCCGGGAGCGAGGATCTCCGGCCCCGACCTGGCCCCGGCAAAGAGAGTACTCAACATCCCGGCCTCCGCCCGATCCCCTCCGAGAGAACCGTTGCCATGACTCACGACCCTCGTCACCCCACTCAGATCGATTCTCCGATCGCCCAGCCTGGCGCTCAATGACCTGCCGAGCTTCTCTCCGGAAGGACTCCAGCCATGGGGCGAACAGTCGGGATCGAACACCCTCACCACGGCCTCCACCGTGGCCTGGACCGGTGCTCCCCGAGAGCCTGCGTCGCCCGCCCGCTCCAACACCCATACCGTAGCACCCTCACCGAGCACGAAGCCGGAGCGATCCCGATCGAACGGGCAGGCGACTTCCTCCCCGCAGCGACTCAGCCCGGGGGACAACGCCCCGAAGCGATCGAGCACGGCGTGCAGCAAGGGGCTGGCCTCGTCGGCGCCGCCGACGAGGACCCGATCGGCACGATTGTCCTGCAGCAGGAGCATCCCCTTCTTCAGCGCAACGAGAGCGCCGGCCTCTCTCTGGGTCACGGTCACATTGGGCCCGCGAGCATCCAGTTTCAAGGCAACCTGAGCGGCGGGAGCGTTGGCGACCGACTCCGTGAACAACAAGGGAGAGACTCCGACAGGCCCTTCCGCGAGGAGTTGGCGAACGATCCGCTCGGAGTAGAGAGTCGGCCCATAGCTCGTTGCCAGCACGACGGCGGTCCTGTCACCGGAAACCTCCGAGGCGGTGAGCCGTGCGTCCTCGATCGCCAGGCGAGCCGCCGCCACGGCGAAGCGCGAGGGTGCGCTCATGCGGCGGCCCTCCCGCGGAGGCAGGAGCGCCCCGAGCTCGCCTGGCGGCACCATTGCCGCGAGTCGGGAGCCACCCTCGCGATGATAGCCGGCCGAGCGGTCGACCTCGCAACGGGGAGTTGCTCCACTGGCCAGCGCGTCGGCCACGGAAGAGGGGCCGATTCCGCACGGGGATACCACACCGACTCCGGTCAGCACGACCTGCGCCGCACCCTCGGTCCGGACACCCTCGGTCCGCAAGATCATCCCCTCATTTCGCAAGAGGCCCGTTCTCGTCGAGAGGGTGGCGCCACGCCTTGCATCACGATCGCCGCGTTGGCGCCGCCGAACGCGAGATTGGTCGACACGACGACCGCGTCCGAGGCAATCGGACGCGGCTCGCCCCAGACCAGATCGACTCCGATCTCCGGATCGAGACTGCCGTCCCCGGGCGTTACGTGTACCCAGCCGTGCCACATGCAGAGAACGCTGGCCACCGCCTCGATCGCACCCGCCGACCCGAGGAGGTGTCCCACAGCACCTTTCGTGCTCGTCACGGGAACCGAGCCCGCTCGCTCCCCGAGGCTCGCGACGAGGGCTCGCCACTCGGCTGCGTCGTTGTGCGGCGTTCCCGTGCCGTGGGCGTTCACGAAATCGACCGCCGCAGCTTCCAGGCCCGCGTCGGAAAGCGCCAGTTCGATCGCACGGGCCGCACCGCGTCCCTCCGGATGTGGGGCCGTCATGTGATGGGCGTCACACGAGGAGCCGGCTCCGAGGAGAAGGGCGAGCTCGGGCGCCCCACGCCGGCGAGCATCGCCACGTCGTTCCAGGACGAGGACTCCCCCCCCTCGCCGAGGCTCAGCCCTGCCCGTTCGCGACGAAAGGGGCGACACGCCGCGGAATCTACTGCACGGAGCGCATTGAAGCCGGCGTAGGTGAGCTGGCAAAGGGAGTCCGAGCCCCCCGCGATCGCCACGTCGATCTCGTGCTCACGCAGGGCATCGAGGGCCGCTCCGAGGGCGAGCGTTCCGCTCGCGCACGCCGAAGAGACCGTCTCGACCGGCCCCTCCACTCCGAGGAAACGGGCGACGGCGTCGCCGGGGGCATTGAGCGGCTGAGCGATCACCGCGCTCGGTAGCGCCACTCCGGGGCTTTCCCCGAGCAGCCGTCGGAGGTAGTGCTCGCCCTCGGCCAGGCCCGCGGTGCTACCGCTGAAGAACACACCGACCGAGTGCGCCGCAAGCCCCTTCTCCCCTGGCTGTGGAAGCGCCGCCTGCAGCCAGGCCTCGGCTGCCGCAGCAAGGGCGAACCGATCGGCTCGACTCCACCGCCGCTCCAGTGGCCCACGACTGGCGAGCCAGGACCTCTCCGGGGAGAGATCGTCGTCGACTTCGGAGACCAGAGACGTCCGATGCCCCTCGACGTCGAAGTGCCGCCCCTCCCGAATCGAAGAGTGACCGGACAACAGCCCTCGCCACAGCGCGGGAGCTCCCCAGCCGAAGGCACTGACCGCCCCGATGCCGGTGACGACGACACACTCGTCGTCGCTGCGACTCATCCGGGTGTTCCCGACCCCTCGAGGCTCGAAGTCGCCACTGGGGCCGTCGCGCGGAGCTCGTCGACGAAGCGCTCCAACGAAGCCACGGTCGAGAAGGCTTCGGCGTCGACCTCGTCGGTGTCGATCGAGATTCCAAAATCCCTCTCGAAGACCACCATCAACTCGAGAGCGTCCACGGAGTCGAGCCCCAGCGACCCTTCCCCGTCTCCGAACAGGGGAGCGTCATCGCCGATGTCGTCCGGGGTCAGGCCCTCGAGACCCAGACTGTCAATGATCAAGCGCTTGATGTGGTAGCGAGTGGACTCACCCGTCATGGCTTCCCCGATCGAAGATTCGGCTGGTTTCGGGTCGACGCTGAAACGTGTCGGAACAAGAAACGAGGCGGCGCCTCGTCAACCGACAGAGACCCGCCATCGCGCGACCCCGGCAGTATACTGGAGTCTCACACTCATGCCCTCCTCCGATCCGATCCTCGACGCGTGGTCTGAGCTCGTCGCGTGTGCCCCTCGACGCTGCGTGATCGTTTCGCCGGGGCGGGAGGAGCGGACCGCCACAGCGACGGAGATCGACAGGATCACCGTTCGGCTGATGGAGCGCCTCGACGGCCTCCGATCCGCTCAGCCGGTCGCCCTCTCGGTGCCGAACGGTCCCCTTTTTTTCGCGGCCTTCCTCGCCGTGCGCCGGCTCGGTCATGTTGCCGTGATGCTCGACGCGAGCGCGCCATTCTCCGCCGGGTCCAAGGACGCCGCCCGACTCGGAGCCCGTCTTCTCCTCTCGTCGGACTCGGGCTGGAGCGACGCGAGCCAGGCGAGACTCGACTCCCTGGACCCTCCTCAGGGAGACTCCAGGCCCTCCGCTCCGCCTGGCACGGCTCTGATCAAGCTCACCTCGGGTAGCACCGGCGAGGCTCAGGGGGTTGCGGTCAGTGCCGCCAACCTCATCGCTGACGATCACAACCTGTCTTCGACCATGCGAGTCTCACCCGACGACCGGATTCTCGCTGCGATTCCCCTGTCGCACTCCTACGGCTTCTCCTCGGTCGCGTTACCATGTCTCCTGCGGGGGACCCGACTGATCGTTCCCCCTGAAGGACAACCCCTGGGCGGCCTCGCTGCAGCTCGGAAGGGAGACGCCACGTTCCTTCCCACCGTGCCTTCGTTCGTCGAGGCCCTCGTGCGAACGGAGCGTCCGCCCCCTCTTCCCACCAGCCTGCGGCTCGTCATCGCCGCTGGCTCCGCTCTGAGTACCTCGACCGCTCGGCGCTTCGCCGACCTCTACGATCACCCGGTGCAGCCTTTCTACGGCGCCAGCGAATGCGGTGGCATCGCCTTCGACCGAGACGGCTCGGCGGGACTCGTGGGCGCGCTGGGCCCGCCAGTCGATGGGGTCGACATCACTCTGCTACCAGAGGATCGTTCCCCCGAGCTCGCCTTCGGTGACCGACCTTCCTTCGGCCATCGGGCGGGCATTGTCGAGGTCGCCTCGGCAGCCGTTGCACTGCAGTATCTGCCGGTGCCTTCGGATGCCCTCGCAGGAGGGCGCTACCGGACTTCCGACCGAGGCGTGATCGAAAACGGCGTCCTACGCCTCCTGGGCAGGGTCGATGCCGTGGTCAACGTCCGTGGCCTCAAGGTGCATCCGGCCGAAGTGGAGGCCGTGCTGTTGGAGATGGCCGAGATCCGTGAGGCCGCGGTCTTCGGCGTGGACGGGCCCTCGGGCACGTCGCTGCGAGCCGTCGTCGCGATCGAGACAGCCGAGCCCTCCGACGCCGAAATCCGGCAGTGGTGCCTGCAGAGGCTTCCGAGACACAAGGTGCCGCGACACATCGTGCGAGCCGGGCAGCTGCCTCGAACCGCCCGGGGAAAGCTCGACCGCTCTGCTCTGCTCGAACTGGCGAGCACGGAGGAGCCGGCGGACGGTCCGCCGGACCCGCGGAGGCGGCGCTGATGCCGTCGTCCCCCCGACCTTCAGCGAGTCCGGCATCCAGATCGCGCTCCCCGGCGGCGCTTCGCTGGACGGCCTGGATCCATGTCGCGATGGCTGCCGCCCTGGTCTCCAGCCCATCGCGGTGGCAGCTTTGGCTCGCGACCCTTTTCGTCAACCACGCCGCCCTCTTCCTGGCAGCGGTGACTCCACGGAGCGGAATCCTGGGGCCGAATCTCGAGCGGTTGCCGACCTCGGGTAGACACGCTGGGAGCCCGGGTCGGATTGCCCTCACCTTCGACGACGGACCCGACCCGGAGGTGACGCCCAGGATCCTGGACATCCTGGCTTCTCACGGAGCTACCGCGAGTTTCTTCCTGATCGGGAGACGGGCGGAGAGATTTCCAGGGGTGGTTCGCCAGATCGTCTCGGAGGGGCATGCTGTTCACAACCACACCTGGTCCCACAGTCCGGCCTTCCCGGTCATGCCGCCAAGCCTCGTAGCACGCGAACTGGACCGCACCGACGCTCTGCTGCGCGAGCTCGGGGCCCCATCGCCCCGCCTGCTCCGGGCGCCGGCCGGCGTTCGTCCGCCCTGGCTCGAGGGGCTACTCGCTCGACGGGGCGCCTGGTTGACCTCGTGGACGCGGCGAGGCTTCGACGCCGTCGACCGCGATGTCGCTCGCATACGCGCACGCCTGCTGCGCGATCTCTCGAACGGGGACATCCTGCTTCTCCACGACGGCCGAGCCGCCCGCCGAACCGAGCCCGTCGGCCCCCTCCCGGCGTCACTCGAGGTCCTGCCCGGACTCCTCGACGAGCTGAGCCGGCGCGGCTTCGAAACGGTGGGCCTGAGTCCCGCGGTCGTTGACGAGGCGACCGATTCTCTTTAGTCTGCGCGAATGGAGGACGCGTCGCCGCCTTCCTCGCAGCTACGGCAGCTCACCCCTCACGTCTTCGATCCTTCTCCACCGCCCTGGGTATCGGTCTTCTTTCGGGACAGCGACGTGGTAGAGCGTTCGCTCAGCGAAGGGGAACCGAGTCCGGGCCAACCAGGAGTGCGGGTCTTGGACCGGGGCGATCTGGCGCTGGTCTCGGTGGTCGTACCCGAGGCCGTTGGCCTCGAGGGCGAGAATTTTCGGGAAGCCGCGGTCGCGGCGTACGACCTCATGCTGAGGACCGTTCACGGCCTCGCGGCGCACCACCCCGTGCGACTGTGGAACTTCATCCCGGCCCTTCTCGAGCCACTGGCGGGGTACCCACACCGCTACATGGCGTTCAACGCAGGCCGCTTCGAGGCCTATCGCCAATGGTACGACTCGGAGCACCTGTTCCCGGCGACCATCGCAACCGCCTCGGGTACGGGAACCTTCGGCAGAAACCTCGTACTGCACTGCCTCGGTTCGCAGGCTCCCGGAGTGCCGGTCGAGAATCCGCGGCAGATTCCGGCCTATCTCTACTCTGACCGCTTCGGTCCGCGACCTCCCTGCTTCGCCCGGGCGACACGCCTCGCGTTGGTCCCCGGAGAGCCTCCGTGGCTCCTGGTCGGCGGGACCGCGAGCGTGCGAGGCGAAGACAGCGTCCACTGTAACGATCGGTGCGCGCAGGCTCGCGAGACCTTCGAGAACCTCTCTGCCCTGCTTCGCGCCGCTCTCGAAGGTCTCACCGGAAGAGACCTCGGCGAGGTTTCCCGCGAGGAGCTCTTGAAGAGATTCACCTCGCTGAGGGTCTACTTCCCCGAGGCCGCCGCCAGGGACGAGGTCGAAGTGACGGTGCGAGCCCACTTCCCGCACCTGGAGACCATCGAGATGGTGCACTCCGACCTGTGCCGCCCGGAGCTCTTGCTCGAGATCGAAGGGGTCGCCGATCTCTCCGAGGACCTCTCGGGAGGCGGCCCATGAGTTTCGAGTTCATCGAGGTCGAGCGCGACGGGCGTCTCCTGCAGGTCACCCTGAAGCGCCCGGAACGAATGAATGCGCTGCATCCACCGGCTCATCGCGAGCTCGACGGCGTGTTCGAGGAGTTCCAGAACGATCCCGACCTATGGGTCGCCCTGGTCACCGGCAGTGGCGACCGAGCCTTCTGCGCAGGCAACGACCTGCGCTATCAGGCCGAGAAGGGAGCCGAAGCGGTGCGAGCCGGAATGGCCGGGGTGCGCGGCGGATTCGCCGGACTGGTCCGGCGATTCGACCTCTTCAAGCCGCTGGTCGCTGCGGTGAACGGTGTCGCTCTGGGCGGTGGCTTCGAGATCGCCCTCGCCTGCGACATCATCCTGGCCTCGGACAACGCGACCTTCGGTCTTCCGGAGCCCCGAGTCGGTCTCATGGCGGCCGCGGGCGGAGTGCACCGGCTTCCTCGACACATTCCGCATCACCTGGCGATGGGAATGATGCTCACGGGCCGGCACATCTCAGCGAGCGAGGCCCACTCGCTCGGTATCGTCAACCAGGTGGTTCCGGCAGGAGACCTGCTCTCAGCAGCTCGCCGATGGGTGGATCAGATTCTCGAGTGCGCCCCTCTCTCCGTACGTGCCTCCAAGGAGGCCGCGCTGCGGGGACGCTCCCTCCCCCTCGAACAGGCAATGACGGTAGTCTTTCCGGAGAGTGCTCGAATGATGGCATCGGACGACTTCGTCGAGGGGCCGCGGGCCTTCGCAGAAAAGCGCAAACCGGATTGGCGCGGACACTGACCTTCAGGAGTGAATCCAAAATGACCTCATGCACGCATTCCCACCGAGCGCCGACACCGCTTCGCCTCGTCCTGGCGCTCTGGCTGGCCCTGTTGCCGATGGTCCTGACCGGCTGCTCTGGCGGCGACGTGGACACAACGTCCCAGACACCCGCTGCGGATACCGGCTCGCAAGACTCGGCCTCCGAGATCGTGTCCGAGGACTTCGAGTCGGGCAGCACCGGCGAACTCGCCCTGGAAACCCCTGGAAAGATCGAAGGCGAGTAGCCTGCGAGCCGCGGGAGCCCCCCGGAGTCCGCCCAACCGCCCGCTCCGTGGTGACGGAGCTCAGGACAGCTCGATGCGCTCGAGGCGCTGCGTGAGAGACTCGATCCGCTGACGATCGACCGTGACTCCGAGACCGGGTCCCGTGGGCACCTCGACCATTCCCTCGTGATCCATCGTCCACTCCGGCTCGACGATGTCCCGAGACCAATAGCGGCGACTCGGACTGACGTCACCCGGTAGCGAGAAATTCGGCAAGGAGGCGAGAGCCACGTTGTAGGCGCGGCCGATTCCGCTCTCGAGCATGCCGCCACACCAAACCGGAATGTCGTGCTCGGCGCAGAGGTCATGGATCGCTTTCGAGGAGCCGAAGCCCCCGACTCGCCCCGGCTTGATGTTGATGATGCGTCCAGCCCCCAGCTCGATCATGTCTCGCGCCCGATCGACCCCCGTAATCGACTCGTCGAGGCAGATCGGAGTCTGCATTCGTCGCTGCAGAGTGGCATGCTGCACCACGTCGTTCCACGCCAGCGGCTGTTCGATCATCACCAGATCGAGCCCATCGAGTCGAACCAGATGGTCGACATCGTCGAGCGTGTATGCGTTGTTCGCGTCGGCCATGAGCGGGGCACCCGGCCCCAGCGCTTCACGAACAGCCCTCAGGTAGTCGAGGTCGGCACCGGGTCGAATCTTGATCTTGACCTTCCGATATCCTGCCTCGATCGCTTTCGCCGCCTTCTCGACCAGCGCGGCGGGACTCTCCTGGATCCCGATCGAGATCCCCGTCGCGATGCGGGCCCGAGTCCCTCCCAAGAGGTCCTTCAGGCTCGACTGCTCCAGCTCGGCCAGCAGACCCCAGCAGCCCATCTCGATCGACGCACGGGCCATCTCGTGCCCTCGAAAGTCCGCCGCGAGAGCTTCCCCGACCGCGCCGGGCGAACCGAACTCGACTCCCAGGACCCGGGGCGCCAACCATTCGCGAATCGCCAGCCAGGCGGTGTCGATCGTCTCTGGAGAGTAGTTGGGAAAGTCACCGGCGACACACTCCGACCAGGTCGTGGCGCCGGACACGTCCTCGAGCTCGAGTAGGAGGATGCGGCGCAGAGTGGTTTCTCCAGAGGAGATACGAAAGGGCTCCCGCAGGGGCATGTGGATCTCGCGCAGGGTCAGCGCACTCAGTCGGAAACTCACGGTTCGTCCTCCTCGAGAGTCGGTCCCCGGGGCCGAAGGAAGTTCGGCCCCTCCAATCGATACAGGAAACGTCTCGTCTCGGCGTCGATCACTGCCATGCCCCGCACCGTATAGCCAGAGGTGAGGTAGTGCTCGAACGCCCGACGCGTCGTGGCACGCCAGAGCTTTGCCTCCTCGGGTCGCTCTCGCTTCTCCTGCTCGATGTCGGATGGCACTTCGACCCACACTACGTCGACTGCGGGTAGAGCCCTCTGCTCTGGAATCGGTCGTTTGGACAACAGGCGCGAGTTGACCACTCGATCCATCTCCCCGCTCTCCGGCCCCGCGGCTGCTCGTTTCCGTCGCGACGCGGCCTCCTCGACTCGCTCGCGCACGTCGGCGCTGCCCAACTCCCAGGCGACGACGAACCGATCCGTTCCGAGGCCGCTGTGCAGTGTGCTTCCCGTGCTCGAGCCGTACATGTCGCGCACGTACTCCTGCGGGGTGGCGCCCAGCCGGTTGAGATTCAGGTTCGCATTGCGTGCGACCAGCGGATCGTAGGTCCAGAACATCATCTCCACACCGAGCGTGCAAAGCAATTCACGCTGAAAGAGCTTGAGCTCCCGACCGATCCCTCGTCCCTTCGATTCTTCGACCACCGCGAGCATGTGCGACCAGTGCGCCACCCTTCCGTCGCGGACTCCGGTCATGCCATAGACGAAGCCGAGGAGCTCGCCCGAGGGGTCGAAGGCTCCCGCCACCACGCCACCGATCTTCTGGGTGATCATCAGAATCGCCGGAGGCACCAACTCGTCGAATCCGCCCCCCCAGGTGGCGCGCTGCAGCTCGACGCAGGCTTCGTGCTCGCCTCCCCCGCGGAGCTCGCGCAGAACCACTCCATTCTCGAGCAACTTCTCGGTCATCGCGCGGCGATGTTATCGGAGCGAGAGCCCACCGCCGCTCCCGGGTGTGTCGAGCGCCGCTCCCCCTGGCTGCGGAGTGTTGGCTACGGACAAGCGAGCGCAGCGATGTCGTTGATCGCCGCAGCCGACTGTCCGAGCGCATTGCCATAGACCGCCGTGGTGGCAGTCCACAGATCGGTGACTCGCACCTCGAACCCGACCGTGGTCGTCGCAGCCCCGAAGACCCAGAAGTGGGAATTGAGGGCACAGCCATCCAGGACCTTGACGATGACTTCCCAGTTGGTGGGCGTGAAGAACCAGAAGAGACCCGAGCGCTCACTCTGCAACGCAACCTGGCCTCTGCCGACAGTCTCCGGCCCGAGGTTCCAGTCCACCTCGACCGCAAACCGTCCGTCGTAGAGACACAGGACCTGTGAGTCTTCTGCGCACACCCCACCCACGGCGTCCTCATCCGGCACTCGCTGGTCGACCAGGAACTGGAATCCCTCGATCATGTCCTCGAGGGCGAGATCGTTCTTGCCTCGATTCTCTCGGACGACGATCTCGGAATCGACGCCCAGGTCCTCCCACTGATCACGGAGCCGGCGGCTTCCCGAAGGTCCGTAGTCGCGGTCGAGGTCGCCGTAGTACATGCGGATGGGCGGGATGTACCCCTCCGGCAGAGCGGCCACGGGGCGGAAGGGGGCGCCCAGACTGAGAACCCCGCTGAACCGAGCGGTGGCCGAGTAGGCCTGCAGATAGGCGTAGGCGCCGCCTCCGTCGTGCCCGGCGATCCCGACCTGCCGCGGATCGACGCCCTCTGAACGTAGCAGGGCCAGGCTCTCGGCGAGCGCCTGGCTGTCGCCCGCGAATCCCCAGCCTCCGTCTTCGCGCGACTTCGGCAGCGCCACACTCGCTCCCACCGCCTCGGCTGCGGAGGCGACGAGCGAGCGGTAGTGGAGCGGCAGGGCGCCGTCGCCGTGCAGAAACACGACAGCCGGAACCGATTCTCCCTCAGCTGGGGTCTCGGACCGCGAACGGTAGAGCTCGACCCAGCTCCCGGTCGAGAGCTCGACTCGCTCCCAACCCTCGCCCAGTGCTTCCCTTCCGAGAAAAGGCGCACTCCCCCCGTCAGGGATCCGGATCGGGTCCTCGGCGGCACTGGCGAGCAGGGGGAGCAGCAGGGCGAGGTGCAACACGTCGATGGTACTTTAGCATTTTCCAGCCACGCCCTCGGCCCCGGAGCCCACCCGGTCCCCCCTGGGGCCCCTTCTAGAGCGCCGCCTCCTGGAATGCTCGCGCACGGTAGAGGAACTCGATGATGTTCCCCTCGTGGGGTTGCAGCCAATTCAGCTGAATCGTGGGCACCGGACCCAGATTGAGTCGGTCGATGTGGGTGGCGTCGATGCGCCTCGGCTCGCATCTCCTCATCGGCCGTGATGACCGAACAGACCAGCGTATCCCGGATCGAGTCGAGCATCTCGTCCTGTGAGCAGCGCACGACCGAAACGAACGGAAACATGTACTCGACGTTGGCTCCCGAGGCCTCGGGAGAGGCGCAGTGAAGCACGGTCGGGAGCAGATAGTCACAGCGCTCCCGGGCATCGATCCGCAGGCCATCGCGGAGCGCCGCTGTGACATCCTCGGTCCCCTGATCCTCGGTGTGCCCGTCGATCATCTTCGAGATCGCTTCCGCCACTCCCGGCACCGTGAACGCGGCCAGCGGGCTTTCCGGATGGTCGGTGGGTAGCGGTCGCACCGCAGCCAGCCGCTCGGCGATCGCCCGCGCGATCTCCTCCGTATGGCGCGACGCCCAGATGCCGGAGCAGCTGATGCAGCTTCGCCCGCGGTTCACGAGCACACTGTCGACCATGACGTCGAGGTACTTCTCCCAGTCGTCGACGACATCGTCTCCGAGCAGGATCTTGGAAAAGCCCGGTCCGTGGGCCTGCACCCGGGGGTCGGACTTGTAGCGCTCGACGGTCGGCGTTCCGCCGAAGATCAAGCTCCGAGGGCAGCTCTCCAGCACCGCCGCTCCGACGTCTCCCTCGCCCGGGTAGATCGAGATGACCTCCCGTGGAATGCCGGCCTCGTAGAAAGCCTCCGTCATCCGGTACGGCGTCCAGGGCTCCTGGGGTCCAGGCTTGAAGACCAGACCGACCTGGAGAGGAATCACCGGCATCCACAAGGTGTGGACACCCGGCGAATTGGACGGCAGCACCAGTCCCAGCACCGGCGACTGAGCCTGGTAGCTGACCGGAACGCCACGCGCCTCGACGCCGTGGCCACGGCCGAGAATCTCGAGATCGAGTCCTCTGGTCAGGGAGTCGAGCACCTCGTTCATGTGCTCGAGGACGAACTGGTTCTTGGCCATGTTCGCTCGGCACATGTGCTCGGGTAGTCCCGTCGTCGCAGACTGATAGCGCACGAAATCATCCGGCCCCTGGGAACCGTTGCCGAGCGGTAACTCGGCTTCGAGGTACAGCCGGGAGGCCTGCTTCACGGTCTCGATCAACTCCTCGGCCGGGATTCGACGCAGCGCTTCACGCGCCCTGTGCGCTTTGCGCAGGTCCCGCTGCACGATGCCGGGATTGGCTTGACTCACTTCGGCGAGCTTTTCACCGGTCTCGAAGTGGACCACTTCGCTCTTCTCGAGACTGTCGTAGGGCTTTCCCCATCGCAGGGCGGGTATGTCGATCATGATGCTGCCTCTTGGCTACTCAGCCGTTGCTTCGGTGGTCTTCTGTCAGCGTCCTGCTCCGCCCTTCTGCTGCGGGCCTTCACTTCGATGGGCGATCGTCACTCTTGCCTGGAAATCGGGGCGCTCAGTACACGCCGACGGTGGTCGTGGCCGCCAGCTGCGCGAATGGGCGAACACCGCTGACCCCGTCCCAGGGATAGGTGTCGAACGGCTCTTCCCGCTCGCCCTCGTCGCGCTCCAGAAAGCCGGGCACGAACAACTCATGAGTGAGTGTGGTCAATCTGACGCGCCCGGTCTCGCCATAGCCCACGACCTGATCCGGATTCTCGGGATCGACGACCTCGATCACCGCGCGAGGCTGTGGTGCGTAGTAGGAGATCTTGTATCCCTCCTCGGCGGTCACCGGTTTCGAGGCGGCAAGGCCCATAAGGGTGTTGCCGTAGGTGGGAGTCATGTAGACCCCGTCCAGGAGCTCCTCGGTGGCGAAACGTGTCCACTGCGGAGTGAACTCCGTGCCCCCGGAGAAGATCCCCTTGATTCCCACTTCCCGCAAGGTCTTGCCGTCGTCCTCGAGACGCAGAGCGAGGTTCTCGAGCAGCTTGGGAGTCGCGAACATGCACTGGATGTCGTGACCGGCGCCGAGGATGGTGATCGCTTGATCGATGACGTGATCTTTGTAGGCCTCGAGGTGCTCCGTCCAACCCTTCTTGATCAGCTTGATCACCCACCGAGGATCGAGGTCGACACAAAAGCAGATCCCCCCACGATACTGACAGAGGTGCTCCACCGCGAGGCGAAGGCGGCGCGGGCCGGAAGGGCCCGAACATCAGCCAGTTGGCGCCGTGAGGAAAGTACTCCTCGGGAAGGGTATCGCTGAACATCTCGTAGTCCGTGCGGAAGTCCTCGATGGCCACTCGGCTCTTCGGCACTCCCGTCGTTCCTCCCGTTTCGAAGACATAGATCGGTTTGTCGGCAAATCCCCTGGGAACCCAGCGCTCGACCGGGCCACCTCGTAGCCACTCGTCCTCGAAGGGAGGAAACTGCTTCAAGTCGGCGAAGCACTGGACGTCCTTGCGTGGATCGAAGTCCAACTGGCTGGCGAACTCGAGCCAGATCGGAGTTCCCGTCGCCGGGTCGAAGTGCCACTGCACGATCTCTCGAACGTGGGCGTCCAGCGCCTCACGGGCCTGCTTCTGCTTCTCTTCCAGGGACACTGCTGCGGTCACGATCTCTCCTCTTCTGAGCTGCGGACGGTTTCGAGCAGAGGACTCTCGGCGACGACTGGAACGACCCTCGAATCTCAACACCTTGGGAGACGCGAGATCATACCGCAGGCCTCGGCGGAGCCGTGGCACTCGAGTGTTCTCGACCCGTCGAGTCGGCGAGAGCGACGAAGAAACGCTCCACCATCTCCTCCGCCCACCAGTTGGCACGCCACGGCCACCTGCCTTCGACGAAACCGACGTGGCCGCCATGCGCAGGAAACCGAGCGAACAACCAGGGAGAAGCTGTCACAGCGTCGTGGGGCAAACTGCTCTTCGGGTTGAAGGGATCGTCTTCTGCCGAGATCAGCAGCGTCGGCCTCTGGATCTTCGCCAGGTGGGATCCACTGGATGCCCTACGCCAGTAGTCCCACGCGTCCTCGTACCCGTGCAGGGCCGCCGTCGCCCAGGTGTCGTACTCCTCGAACGTCCGGGAGGCCGAGACCTTCTCGCGATCGAGTCGATCAGGGAACTGTTCCGCCTTGGCCATCGCCTTCTGTCGAAGGGAGCGCAGAAACCACCAGCGGTAGAAACCTCCGAGGGCGCGGTCGATCGTCGGCCCACTCTGCGTCAAATCGAACGGGGTGCAGACGGCTGCGGCACCATGGACCTCGCGGGGGATTTCTGCTTCCCCCTCTGCGAGCCACTTCAGCAGCACGTTCGCGCCCAACGACACCCCTGCGATGTAGAGCTTCTGCCCCGGCCTCCGCGCCGTCAGTCGCTCGACGACATGAGCGAGGTCGGTGGTCTCGCCGGAATGGTAGAGACGCGGCGCTCGATTCAACTCGCCCGAGCAGGATCGGAACTCGAGTACCGTGACATCGAAGCCTCGCTCCCGGAGCCTCCGGGCGGTCCCGCCCACGTAGTTCGAGTCTCGGGAGCCCTCGAGCCCGTGCAACAAGAGGGCCCTCGGTACCGAAAGGTGGGGCGGTGCACCAGGGGCGTCCGAGCGCCGGGCGACATGGTTCAGCGAGACGCGATCGCCGTCCGGTGTCTCGAGCCACTCCCGCTCGAACGCCAGTTTCGAGCGTCGCCGCACGAGGGGGCTCCAGAGCGTCTGAGCGTGAGGATTCTTCAACCACCACGCGGCCTCGAACTCCCTCCCACCGAGCGCATCCTCGAGGCGAGAACGCCACTCTCCGCTGATGCGCTCGTCGGTCAACTGGCCCGGTTGCGATACAGGTTCTTGTCGACCACTCCGGCCATCGCGTCCACCTTGCCTTCCCGACCGATGAAGGCGGCGATTCGCCCAGCCTCGATCAGCGGCTGCCCGAGTACGTCTCGGTAGTGCACTTCGATGAATTCGAAAGCGGGATCGTTCTTGAGCAGATAGTTGGAGCGCCAGAGGTGATTCTCCCACATGGAGCGCATGTCGTCGTCGCCGATGTCGTGATCCTCCTCGCGGCGCTCGAGCATCTTGGCCTGAGACGCCAACACCTCGTCGAGATCACGGCGCATGAAGATCACCTTGTAGTTGTTGTCACGCGGAAGATCCTTGAGCAGGAAGGAGATGACCTTGACCCCTTTCCCCCTCGCGTTGCGTAGCCACGCCTTGTCCTCCATCCCCTCGAGGTTCTTGATCCGCTCGTCCTCGAAGTAGCCCTTCGGGTTGTCCTCGTCCGCCAGCCGCTCGTTGTCGGTGACCAGCTCGAGACCCGCGGCGTCCAACATCTTCATCGCCATGGAGGTCCCCGAGCGAGGCAGTCCGGAGACAACCACGATCGGACTTCCGTAGCGGAACGCTCTGTATATCTGTTGCAAACCCATGAACACGACCTCGTTGGCCTATGATTCGAGTGGCGATCTTGCCCTCCGGAGCCTCTTCGCGCAACCCCACAGCCTGGGCCGAAGCCTCCGATCCCAGGGAAACGACTCCTTCGGACGACCATTGATCGATACCCACCATGAAGGTACACTGACCCCCGCTTCGCCGATCTCCCTCCCGATCCCCTACCTTCGCCCCCCAGGACCTGGGAAACCGGGCAATTCCAAGACCATGAAGCCCATCTTTCCCCCCCAAGCAGATCCGGTTCTCCACAAGTCGCTTTCACGTGGCCTGATCCTGGCCACGGTGGCGACCCTCTTCCTGCTGCCAACGCAGGCCCAGGCCTACATCGGACCCGGTGCGGGAGTGGCGCTGCTCTCGTCCTTCCTGGTGCTCTTCACCACCGTGATCGTGGCGATGCTCTCGCTGCTGATCTGGCCGTTTCGCATCCTGTGGCGCGTGATCACGCGGAGCAAGCCCCCCGTGCCTCTGGTCAAGCGGCTCGTCTTCGTGGGTCTCGACGGCCAGGACCCCAAGCTGACCGATCGCTTCATGGCCGAAGGCAAGCTGCCGAACTTCCAGAAGCTGGCGCAAGGCGGTAGCTATCATCGCCTACGCACCACCTACCCCTCCCTCTCTCCCGTGGCGTGGTCGTCGTTCAGCACGGGCACGAATCCCGGTAAGCACAACATCTTCGACTTCCTGGATCGAGATCTGCGCACCTACCTCCCGACCCTCTCGAGCACCGCCATCGGCAGCGTGGATCGCTACCTCAAGCTCGGACGCTGGAAGATTCCGCTGCAGAAGCCCGACATTCGACTGCTGCGCAAGTCGAAGCCGTTCTGGACCATCCTGGGAGAGAACAACGTCTGGAGCACGGTGCTGCGGGTACCGATCACCTTCCCCCCCGACAAGTTCTACGGCGCCCAGTTGGCCGCGATGTGCGTCCCCGATCTCCTGGGCACCCAGGGCACCTTTCTTCTCTTCACCACACGTGCTTCTGACGAGACCTTCAAGGAGGGCGGTTTGCGGTTCGTTCTGAAGGGAGACCGCGCAGGAACGAGCTTCAGCGGTACCGTCGAAGGCCCCGAGAACTCGTTCCTGGAAGGCGACCCTCCCCTCGAGCTCCCCTTCACCGTCGAGGTCGACCGTGCCACGAAGCGGGCTACGCTCGACTTCGGCGACGACCCGATCGAGCTCGAGTTGGGAAAGCTGTCCGATTGGGTCACGCTCTCGTTCAAGGCAATGGTCGGGGTCAAGGTGCACGGCATCTGCCGTGTGATGCCGATCGAGATCGACGATCATGTCTCGATCTACATGACGCCGCTCAACATCAGCCCGGACAACCCGGCGATGCCGATCTCCCACCCCTCCTACTACGCCACCTACATGGCCAAGAAAGTCGGTGACTTCGCCACGCTCGGCCTGGCAGAAGACACCTGGGCACTCAACGAAGGGGTCACGGACGACGGAACGTTCCTGCAGCAGACCTACGACATCGACGAGGAACGCGAGCGCATGTTCTTCTCCGCTCTCGACCGGCTGAAGAAGGGCGCGCTGGTCTGCGTGTTCGACGGAACGGACCGTATCCAGCACATGTTCTGGCGCTACACCGAGAGCGGTCATCCTGCTGCCGCAGGCATCGAGGACCCCGAGCACGGTAACGCCATCGAGGAGCTCTACAAGCACAACGATGCCCTGGTCGGGCGGGTCGTCGAGAAGCTCGAGGAGGGAGACCTGCTCATGGTCCTCTCCGATCACGGCTTCGCGTCCTTCCGACGCGGCGTGAATCTCAATCGCTGGCTCCTGGACAACGGCTACCTCCACCTCAAGGAGGGGACCGACGGCAGCAGCGAGTGGCTGCGCGATGTCGATTGGTCGAGAACCAAGGCCTATGTTCTCGGACTGAGTGGACTGTTCCTCAATCTGAAGGGCCGCGAGATGGAGGGGATCGTGGAGCCCGGCGACGAGGCCGCCGCGGTCAAGCGCGAGATCATGAAGGGCATCGAGGGGCTCGTGGACGAGGAGACCGGCTCCGTCGGGATCATCGAGGCGTTCGACACCGCCGAGATCTACAGCGGTCCCTACCGACAAAACGCACCTGACCTCGTCATCGGCTTCAACGATGGCTATCGGACCTCCTGGGACTGCGCCACCGGCCAGGCCCATACTCCTGTCTTCGAGGACAACACGAAGGCTTGGAGCGGCGATCACTGCATCGATCCTCGCCTCGTCCCCGGGGTCCTGTTCTGTAATCGACCGATCGAGAACGACGACCCGTCGCTGCTCGATCTCGCGCCAACGGCGCTGCACCTCTTCGGCATCAAGCCGCCGGCGCACATGGAGGGCGAGCCGCTCTTCCAGGCCGCGGACCTGGCCTGAGCCGAGCGACGCGCTGACGAAACCTCTCTAGAGCGTAGGAGACGAACCAATGTTGGGTGGCGGAAAGATCAAGCTGGACAAGGAACTGATCGCGAAGGTCAAGAAGTACGCTGACATCGCGGGCTACTCCTCCCCCGAGGAGTTCATCACGCACGCCCTCGAGAAGGAGCTCGCGCAGCTCGAGGATGCCGAGTCCGAGGAGGAGATCAAGAAGCGGCTCAAGGGACTCGGCTACATCTCCTGACCGGCCGCCGCGACCCTCTCCCGAGATGAGCTACCTCAACGCCGTCCTGCGGCGCGCCTTCGACCTGATTTTGATGCCCTTTCAGTCGCTTCCCCCGATCGTGGGAGTGGCGGTGATCGCCTTTGCCTCGGGTATCGGAGCCCTGCTGGTCTACAAGCGCGTCTCGAACCAGAAGGCCCTCGAAGAGGTCAAAGACCAGATCGCCGCCTCCTTCTTCGAGATCCGGCTGTTCAACGACGACATGGTCGCCATTCTTCGGGCCCAGCTCGACCTCCTGCGCAACAACCTGCGCTACATGGGTCTCAATCTCGTGCCCATGGCCTGGATGATCGTCCCCTTCGTTCTGGTCATCGCGCAGCTCCAGTTCCACTACGGCTACGAGGGACTCACCCCGGGCCGCACCGCCCAGCTCTCCGTGGAGCTCGAGGATTCGACGGCCACCCGACCGGCGATCGAGCTCGACCTCCCGGATGGAGTGCGGCTCGACTCGCCGGCCGTCTGGAGCCCTGCCTTGCGAGAAGTCGCGTGGCGCATCGTCCCCGAGCGCGAAGGTCACTACGAGCTCGGAATCACGCTCGACGGAGAGACGCTCACCAAGTCACTCGAGGTCGATCCGCGCCCGACCCGGAGATCCCCCTCCAGACTGCGCGGTAGCTTCTTGAATCAGTTGCTCTATCCAGCCGAATCCCCGCTGCCACGGGGCTCGACCGTCGAGGCGATCCATCTCACCTACCCCGAGACGGAGATCGACGCCGGTCTCTTTTCGATGCACTGGCTGGTGCTCTTCTTCATACTCTCCGTTGGCTTCGCCTGGCTGATGCGCAAGCGCCTGGGAGTCACCCTCTAGCAAGAGCCGAGCCCCATCCTGCTAGGCTCAGCGGCCACGGAGTCCTTCTTCAGACCCCGAGACACAGCATGGCCGTCATCGAGGAGCTCTACCTTCTGCGCGTCTATCTCAAGGATGGGCAGCGCTTCCAGTACACCCCCGTCGATCAATGGCTGTGCCAGCGAGCCTTCGAGCTCGATCTGGAGGGAGCCACCGTGCAATCAGCCAAGTTCGGTTTCGGCCGCGACACCCGCTCGGTGCCCACTGGCATCTATCGCATGACCGAGTCGCACCCCCTCATCTTCGAGGCCGTCGACACGCGAGAGCGCCTCTCCCACTTCGTGGAAGAGATCACCGAGGCACTCGACGGTGGCCTGGTGACCCTCCAGCCGGTAGCGGTCTACCGTCCCTCCAATCGGGACTGAGCCCCTCTCGCGGGCAGCTCCACTGTCTGACCGGTATCGAGATAGAGGACGCGAGCCTCGATTCGCTCCGGCTCGACTCCGGTGATCTCCTCCAACGCCTTGCGATAGCTCGCCAGCTGGGCCAGCTGCACCTGCTCGATCGCGGATCTCGTCATCGCGTCACCGGAAGGGTGCTCGGACTTGAAGTCCCACAGACGAACCTCGAGCATCTCTCCGCTGGTCGCTTCCGATAGCATCGAGACCCGGTCGAAACGTCCGAGCTCCACTCTCCCCCCGAGCTCGATGGCATAGGAGCGCTCTCGCCAGAGCGAGAGTCGTTGACCGGCGGCAACGACCGGCCGAGTCAGGGAGGCTCGCACGCCCGGGCGACGGAGGACTTCCCGCCAGTCTTCGAACCGCTGTTCCAGCCAGGATCGCGAAGACCCCGGAACGAGCCTCCGTCCCGAGGCCAGGAGTCGTTCCCGGCCCGGTAGCGACTCTTCCCAGTCCGCCCCTTCCGGAAGCCACTCGATGGACGCCAGCCACGCGTGGTAGAGAGTCCCTCGTGTTCGACCCTCCTCGGAATCGAGTCGCAGCCAGTCCCTGGTCCGCAGCGCGCTCGCCGCGTCCTCCCCGTTGCGCCGAGGGCGCCGAAAGCGTTGGCGGGCCGAGGGCGCGCGAACGTCGGCCAGACTCGTCACCGGCAGGGCCGGCTGTCTCGGAGCGACGGTGGAGGTCGGTGGCCGCTCGAGGGCCCAATCCGACTCTCCGCTCTCGTAGAGCCGGAGCCCGGCTCCAGGCGAGCCTCCCGAGACGAGCGTCTCCTCGATGTGCTCCGGCGCCAGGCTCGTGATCAGTCTCGAAGCCCACGACCCGTCCGGAAGACGTCGGGCGGTCGGGCGCTCGACCAGTAGGTGAAGCGCCTGCCTCGCTCGCGTCAGGGCCACATAGAGGGCACTCAGATCGTCCATCTGAAGACGCTTCATCTCCTGGCGATAGGCTCGCTCCAGCTCCGGATCCAGCGCCCGCACCCGGGCGTCGACACTGCCGACGACCTGGCGAGGGGGCTCGGTGGGCGAAGGGCGATCGAGCCAGACCACCCGCTCCCCAGGCGTCGTGGGCCGCCGCTCGAGCTCACAGAGCACCACGGCATCGAACTCGAGCCCCTTGGCTCGGTGAACCGTCATGACCCGCACCCGAGCCGCCTGGGGCTCCTCCACCTTCGCCGTACGGGCCCATTCGACGAAGGTGCCGAGCTCGGCCCCCCCAGCGGCCTCGAAGCGGCGGGCCAGGTCGAGCAGCTGCGCCAAACGCACGGCACTCTTGCGATCGACGCTCGAGGCCAGCTGCTCGGCGAGATCGGCGACCACGCGAGCGAGACCCCGGGCTTGAACCAGGGCCCGGAGCCTCTTCGAGAGCGCGAGACCGTCGTCAAGGGGGAGTAGCCCCAGCACTTCGCCCAGGGGCGAGGTCGCGACGTGAAAGACAGCCGCCCGGTCGGCAGGGTGCTCAGCCAACTGGAGGGCCGCCAGAATCACCGTGACGGCAGGATCGTCGGTCACGACGCCCCCGCCCTCCCCACTCGCGGACAGGCCTCGACGACGCAAGGCGTCGAGGAGCTGCGAGGCGGTTCGGTTGGTTCGCACCAGCACTCCGATCTGCGCCTCCGGCCGGCTCTCCTGCAGTGCCTGGACACGATCCGCCACTGCCCCGAACAGGGGGCGCTCGAGATCGCCGTCTTCGGACTCCTCGTCGGCCTCCGCCGGATCATCATCCTCCATCGCCTCGGCCTTCCCAGCGGCGCCATCTTCCCCGTCGCCGGAAGCCCCGGCTACCAGCTCCAGCACCACGTGGCCCGAGCGGCCTGGATGGGCAGCCTCGACCGGCACGAAGTCGCGCAGCCAGTCGGCGGTGGCCTCCGATCTCGCCTCGTCGACTCGATCTCGAAGACCCTCGAACACCGTCTCCACAGCAGCGAGAATCACCGGCGAAGATCGATAGTTGCGCTGCAGGCTCTCGACACCCGAGCCGAGCGCCGTGAGCCGCTCCTCTACCAGATCGAAGAGCGCGGCGCATCCTCCTCGCCAGCCATAGATCGCCTGTTTGGGGTCACCGACGCAGAAGAACGAGCGCGACCCGTCTCCGTACGCCCAGATCTCGTCAGCGAAGGGCTCGATCACTCGCCACTGGTCGAGACTCGTATCCTGGAACTCGTCGAGCAGGAGGTGCGACACCGAGCTGTCCAGGCGGTAGTACACCTCACCGAGGCGCTCCGGGTGGAGACTCGGCATGTCGTGGGCCAACCGGTGTGCGACGTCGCCGAACAGGACCACGGCAGCGCGAGCCATCTGGTCGGTGTAGAGGCCATCGTAGTGCCGAACGAGATCGTACGAGGCCTGGGTCCGTGCGCCCACTCGACTCAGCAGCACCCTGCGGGCATGTTCGACCACCGGTTGATAGGCCGCCAGCACTCCATGAGGAATCCGCCATCGTCGGTAGTGGCGCTCTCCCGCCAGAACCTTCGCGGCCAGGCCGCTACCCAGGAGATCGTGCCAATGGCCGGCTTCTGCCTCGCTCAGATCCCGTCGCCAGGCGGACCGCACCCCCTTGGGCATCGGATGGAGCCCCAGCTCGCGAAGATCTGAGAGCACCCGGTCGAGATCCTCGTGCGAGAGCGGCGCCATGGAGTCCACCGCGCCGAGCCACCGCGCTCGCTCCGGAGCCTCGCGCAGCACGCTCTGCAGCTCCTCGAGGAGCCGACCGAGATCTCGGACGACGGGACGCCTCGCCCGACCTTCCCGCAACCGATCGAGCAGGCCGAGCAACTCCGTGAAGTCGGCCTCCGCCATCTCGTCGAGCAGACGACCCAGCGTGCGCGATCGCAGCGCGACGGCGCGAGGGTCCTCGGGAGGCAGCACCAGCGGCACCGCGGTCATTCCCAGTTCTACCCGAAACCCCAACAGCATTCGATGGAAGAACGCATCGAGCGTCGAAATCTGAACCCGGTCCAGGGAGTCGACCACCACCCCGAGCAACGCGCGCACCTCTCCCATCGTCAAGTCCGAGCCCAGCTCTCGGCCGAGCTGCTCCCGGGCTTCCCTTTCGAGGCACGCCTCCGCGAGGCGCACCAGCACGCGCTCGAGAATTTCACCGGCAGCCTTGCGCGTGAAGGTCACGGCGAGTACCTCTTCCGGTCGAGCGCCCTCGAGCAGTCGACGCAGGAGCTCCACCGTCAGCCGGTAGGTCTTGCCGGTGCCGGCCGAGGCCACGACGAGTCGGTGCGGCGGGGGCGGCTGCCTGGTCGCGCGCTCGCCTGGTCCGTCCCCGGTCACGGAGCCGGCCTCCGCTGCGAGCTCGTCGCCTCGTGCCAGGAGCTGTCGCCACGGCGCACGGCAGGAACCGCGTCCTGGCAGATCCACTCCAGACCGTCGGGGAACCCCCTCGCGACTGGCGGAGTCGGGGGCCAGAAGCGTCCGGCCCGGACTCTGCGTGCCACCTCGCACGCCACGGCGGTGGCCTCGTCCAGCTCCACCGCACGCCAGGGGGCGAGCGCCAGGTGATCTGCTTCGAGATCCGCGGAGAGCTGACAGTACCCGACGTCGACCTCGGCCGAGAGATGCGGGCGCAAGAGCTCCCGATAGAGGGGGAGCTGGAGATCGACCCATCCCCGATACGCCGGATCTCCTCCACTCCCGCGATGTGCCCGAACGGGGGAAAGCGCACGATCGGCCGTCTTGTAGTCGAGCAGCCGAGTCCCTTCGAAATCGTGGTGCTCCACACGATCGATGCGGCCTCGGATGTGAAACGGCTCACCGTCCACATCGAGAACGGACTCGAGATCGGTCTCGGAGAGCTCGGCCACGATCCTCCAACCGGATCGAACCTGTTCGGCTTGCCAGACCGCGAAGCGGTGCAGGCGGCGGCGCAGCTGCGCAACCTGAAGGCGAGTCGCCGAGGGGGGGCCCGTTCCCACCCTGCGAGCCACCTGTGCGTCGAGCAGATCGTCGAGCCGTTCCCTGACTGCTCGAGGGTCGTCCTCGGCGATTCCGTCCGTCTGGGCGAAGTGCTTCAAGACCTCGTGCCCCAAGGTCCCGAAGGAGCGCGGGTCGAGCTCCTCGGGTGCCGGATCGACGGACTCCAGACGTGCGCCATGGCGCAGCCAGAAACGATAGGGACAG
Organism: uncultured Acidobacteriota bacterium; assembly: GCA_963851415.1. Lineage (GTDB taxonomy): Bacteria > Acidobacteriota > Thermoanaerobaculia > Multivoradales > Multivoraceae > CAWKPF01. The sequence continues at coordinate 1,642,439 of CAWKPF010000003.1, read as the reverse complement.
CGAACGTAGTCGCGGAACGAGGTGACTCGAAGGGGCTCGGGGACTCGCGCCCCGATGGGCGGTCGAGCGACCGCGATCCGGAGGCGATCGGCATGTCGCCAGGGGACCGATCCACTCCGTCCGCCCGCTCGGTCCCGGTAGAAGGCGAGCAGCGTCTCGGCGATTCGCCGGCTCGAAGCGTCAGGACCCGAAGCGTCGCCGAGCAGGAGTCGGCTCGGCGCGAGCGGCTCGTCGTCCTCCCCTCTCTGACCCGCCACCAGGCTGAGCAGCTGCCTCCCCTCCAGAAGACCGCCGAACAAGAAGCGATCTCGTGCCAGGCGGCTGCGCCCGTGCGACAGTCCGAGCAGCCCCCGAAGCCGATCGTTGAGGAACGGATCGACCGCGACCCGCTCTGGAATCGTTCCCTCGTTGAGTCCCATGACCACGAGTGCCGGTGCGTCGTCCAGCGCGAGCTCGAGCCAGCCCAGAAGCTCGACCGCATCGGCCTCGCGCTCCGGCTCCGGCTGGAGCAGTTCTTCGCCGAGCTCGGCATGCAGCAGGGAGACGACCTCGGAAAAGCTCCACCGCCGCCTCTCCCCTTCGCGCCCCGTCTCCGCCACCAGGTGAGACCTCAGCGCGGCTCCCACCATCCGTAGCGCCTCCTCGAGCTCGAGATCGACGATCTCGGGCCTCGACTCTGCTTGCCCTGACGTGGAGTCCGGAGCAACAGAAAGGGGAGACTCGAACACGGAGGACAGGAGTCTGGCGATCGAGCCGCACCAATCCTCCAGCGATCGGCGTGGCAGACGCCACAGTGGACGGGGCACCGTCTCGCCCACGGCCAGGGACCGCAGCGTACGATCGAGCGCCAACAGAGGCTCGGCCATCGAGCCCACTGCGCCAGGTTCCGAATCCAGGCGCTGAGCGAGGGTGAAGCGCACGTACCGATCGATATGGGTGGCCCAGCCGCCCGTCGGCACAGCGGGCGGCGACGAGCCCACCGGGTCGGAAGACCGGGGGTCCTCCGGATCCTCTTCACGACCGTCCTCCAGCCAGCGTTCGAGATCAGCGTGTCTGACCAAGATCCCGAGATCTGCGAGTCGCTGCCCACTCAGATAACGCGACAGCCCCTCGAGCAATCGCGCCGGGCGGCTGGCACCGAACGAGCGACCGACGGGCGCATGAGCAGCCAGCCCCGCGAGACGCAGCCCATCCTCCACCGCGCCCATCTGGGTTCCGTCGGCGAGCCCCAGCGTGATCGCCCGGGGTTCGAGACCGCGATCGCACCACTCGCGCACACATTCGACGGTCTCCGCAACCTGATCTGCGGGTCGATCCACCACTCTCAAGTCTGCCCGCTCGATCTCGGGTGTCTGCGCGAGCCAGTAGTCGACCCGCGGACAGCCCAGGTCGTCGAATCGCGATTCGGCAGCAAGACCCGGCACCGCCTGCGCAGCGACCAGCGACTCGATCGTTCCCTCGAAGCGGCGCAAGCACCGGCGAAAGAGCGGCGCCAACTCGACGATCCCTACCAGCACGACTCGATCCAACTCCGCGTGCGACTCTCCCCTGCAGGTGAGCGCTAGACGACTCCTGGCCCGAGCCATCTCGCCTCGGTGCGCGAGCTCTTCATCGCAACGTCTCGCGAGTTCCACGACTGCGGACCAGCGCGCCTCGTCGGCGAAATCGAGCCTCTGACGAAATCGCTCCAGGGCCTCGACCTCCGATAGCGCGGCAAGGCTGAGCTGCTCGCGCAGACCTTCGAGCACCTCGACCAGCTCCAGCTGCCGTCGGAAGAGCGAGCTCGGCGCACCGCCCTGCCACGATCCCTCGGTAACCCCCAGAGCGGCCAACAGCTCCTCGGGACAGGTCTCGACCGCGTGGAGCCAGGCCAACCTCGACGCTACGGAGCTCGCGACCGGCGTCTCCGGGAAGAACAACACCTCCGGTAGAGAACCGGGGGTGATCACGCGCGGCGGCGAGAGCCCCTTCTCGCCTCGCGCGAGCGCTTCGGCGACCAGTCCGTCGAGCAGCCGGCGTCCCGCCCGCCGTCCCGGCACGACCACCACCGTCGATTCCAGGCTACGCAGCTCGCCGCTGCGCGGTGCGGGATCCGACAGCAGATGGTGAATCGACGACTCGAGCAACGGCCGCTCGAAACCGACGAGATGAAGAACCGCGACTGCAGGCCGCACTTCCTCGTCCCCACTACTCGGATTCGTGTTCGGCGGCGGCATCAGCGGTCATCGCCTTGGGTGTCTGCACGGCCTTCAAGCCCGCCGGCGGAGAACCCGTCGGCGCCGGTACGTCGATCCGGTGCGCTTGAGCGAGGGCCTCGTACAGTTCGGGCCGGCAGGTCGCCAGCACCACCTGACTCTCCTGGGCTGCCTCTTGCACGATCGCACAGAGACGCTCCATACGGTCCCGGTCAGCGTTGACCAGCCGATCGTCCAGGACGACCAGCTGGCGCTCGTCGCGCGACAGAAGCATCGCCATTGCCAGCCGAACCAGGACCGCTACCTGCTCATGGGTTCCGTGACTCAGACTGTCGAGCGGGAGGCGGGCGCGATACCGGGTGCTGCGCAGTGCGTGGGGAAGCAACTGTTCGTCGAGCTCGATCGCATCGTAGGCCTCTCCGGTCAGCTCTGCCAACCAGCCACCGACTCGCTCGGCGATCGGCAAGGTCAGTCCTCCGGTTCGATCCTTTCGCATCCGATCCGCCAGCAGGTGCAGGAGGCGCGTCGCTTCGGCTCGCTGCTGCAGCACCGAGCGGCGCTCCGACAACCGCTCGTGGCGTGCTCGCAGCGCCTCCGTCTCGCTGTACAGACCGAGCTGTGCGACCTCTTCGATTCGGGCGATTCGATCGGTGATCTCGGCGCGCAGACGCTGCCGTTCTTCGCCCAGCCCCTCCAGCCGCTGGGCGGCTTCTTCCAGCTCACGCCTGGGTTTCTCGACCCGAAGACCGATCTCCCGACGCAGACTGGCGATGCCCTCGGTCAGCGCCTCGACGGCCTCGCGGGCCCGCGCATTGGCGGCCTCGAGGGCATCGAAGGTGCCGTAGGGCTCGAGCTCGACGGTCGTCTGCTCGCGCAGGGTCTTCAGCTGCGAGCGCATCCCGGACGCTCTCTGTACGACGCTGCGAAGCTCCTCGCTCTTGTCGAGGCAACGCTGCTGCGCTTCGTGCTCGGAATCACGCTCGCGATTGAGCTGCTCCTGGAGCCTCGAGCGCTCCTGCTCGAGGTCGCGGAGCTCCTCGTGAGTCCTCTCCAGCGCCCAGCCTTCGATCCCCGGGAGTACTGCCTGCGGGGAACGGCTTCGCAGGTCGGCGAGCTCGCGCTCGAGCTCGCGTAGCCGCCCTTCGGGATCGCCTTCCTCTGCGGTTTCGGAAAGCCGCGCCGAGAGACCCCGCAGCTGGTCCTCGAGCTCGCGCGCTCGATCCACCCTCTCGCGCAGATCGCTCAGCCTGCTGAGTCCGTACTTCCGGCAACTCTCCTGGAGCCGAGCCCCCAGCGCCGCGGCTTCCTCCGCGACTTTCTCCAGCTCTGCGTCACCACGCACCCGCAACCGGACGATATGCGGGATCACGAAGGTGGTCGGCCGTGTGACCAGGAACTCCTCCCTCTCCCGATCGAGCGACACCTCCGGATCGACCTGCAGTTTCGCAGCGCCGTCGCCATCGAGCCTCTCCACCTCGACCCGAACGGCGCCCCCTTCTGCCTTGGCTTCGAGCTGCTCGAGCCGACGCTCGTCGGCCTGCAGCCTCTTCCACTCCTCTGCGTCCGGAACCTCCAGAGAACCGTGACGGGCCTGCAGCTCCTCGATCTTCTCCACCCAGCCCAGCCGCTGACGAGAGACGCGCCGCCACAGCATGACCTCGTGCTCCAGTTGATCGATCCGCAGCCTGGCTCGCAGATCCTCGATCTGGGCCTCGGCAGCCTGCAGCCGGGGGAGGTGCTCCTTTTCCCAGCGCCGGGCATGAGCCTCCGCGGCCCTGCGAAACTGACGCACGTCTGCGTTGAGACGGAGCTCGTCCTGACTGGTGGATTCCAAGGCCCCTTCAAGGTCTCGGATTCGGCGTTGCCGCCGCCGGAGGGCATGGAGAGCACGAGCCAGCGTGCTCTGAATCGACTCCGCCGACTCGAGCTCGCGCTCTTGTCGCTCCTTGTCGCGCGCGAATTCCTGACCACGGGACACGCGGTCCACCAGCTCGTCATGGCGTCTCCGCTCAGCGGCAATTCGGGTCTCGATTCCCGAGAGCTGCTTCTCCAACTCCGTCAACTCGGAACGATGCTGCTGCGTACGCTCCATCTCGAGCTGTCGTCGCTCGAGCTCTTCTCCCAACTGCGGCAGGACCTCTTCCAGCCTGCCGAGCTCGCTGCGCTTGGAGATCCGACCGCTGGCCGTGAATACGCGACGGTACGAGTCGTCGATCTTCTTCAGCACCGACTCTTCCCGTGGCGAACGCAGTACGAGCTCCACCAGCCCACCCAATCCTTCGGCCACTGCCTCGCTCCACGCTTTCTCGGGCAACGCCTCTTCTCGCTGCAGCAGCCACAAGGCATGTGACCAACCCCGGTGCTCGGCCTTCGAGACCCCTCGTCCTCCTTCTCCACCCAACAGCTCGCGCAGCACCAGGTCCGCGCGGTCACCTTCGTGATCGAGCTCGAACTCGCCGCCACGCTCGGTGAACAGCTCGCTCGTGGGAGCGACCAGAAAGCGCTTCCGGATCTTGTAGCGCTGCCCTCCCCTTCTGAAGATCACTTCGACCTCCGGTCCCAGGCTGCTGTCGAGAGGCTGCACCCGGCGCAGCTCACGAGCCCGAGACCCATGACGATCGAAGAGGGCGCGCCACAACGCCTCGAACAGGGTGGACTTACCCGCCTCGTTCGGCCCGACCAGCAGATTCACCCCGGGAGCGAACGAATAGTGATGAAGCTCCCGATAGCTGCGCCAGTTGCGCAACGCGAGGCGCTCGAGAATCACGAGGCCTCCCGCACCAGGCGGTGCAACAGCACTCGTGCGGCAGCGGCAGTGTCGGTGCCCATTCCGGCCAGAGATGCGGACGTCTCCTCGAGATCTTCGCCCGGCGGTGGTGCTCCACTCTCCATCGCCGCCAATGCCTCGTCTAGATCACGGAGGAGACCCGGTTCGAGCTCGGCCCGCCGATCCACCAACTCTCGAGAGCGCCAGTCGAGATGAAATGCGGCGGACTCGATCGCGTAGCGAAGCTCTTCGAGCTCGTCGAGCACGTCGAGCTCTCGAACCGTCACCACCAGATCGATACGGAGAACCCGGTCTTCGAGAGATCCGAGAGCGTCCAGATCCGCCCGTAAAGTCGCGACGTCCGTGCCGTCCACGATCTCGCCACGGAGCTGATGCCAGTGGAGTTGAGCCGTGGGCATCGCGGTGACTCGGGGAACATGCCCTCGCTTCAGGTCGACCAGCAGGGCGTGCCCGGGAGCCTGCTCGCCGAAGCCGGTGGCCTCCGTGGTGCCCGGATAGGCCTCGCGCTCCCCGATTCGAAGACCGTGCCAGTCCCCCAGAGCGAGGTAGTCCAGGTCCGCGGCAAGAGCCCGCGCGTCGTCGATCGGGAAGTTGTCCACCATCTGCAGGCTTCGCAACGCACCGTGCGCCACCCCCACCCGCAGACGCTCGTCTCCGGTCTGGCGCTCGGGAACCCACTCGGTAGGATCCCGCCGACTCTGCTTCTGTCGCAGCGGTGACGGGTAGAGCGTGACGCCTGCCAACTCCAGCTCGACTGCGTCGCGGAGCACGTACAGGTGCTTCCCCGCCCGCTGCCAGCTGCTGCGCTCCCAGATCCCTCCCGCGACCAGGGGATCGTGATTCCCGGGCAGGAGCACCACTGGAATCGGCGCGAAGGTCTCGAGCACCGCCAGCCCGCGTTGAAAGAGAGCCTCGTCCAGGTCGGAGCTGTCGAAGGTATCGCCCGCCAGGATCACGAGGTCGACGTCATGCTCGTGGGCCAGGACGACGCAGCGCTCCGCCGCCGCGAAGCGCAGATCCGAGGCCCGGGTCCCCTTCTCTCCCAGCTGTACCGAGCGCTGCCCCAACTGCCAGTCGGCACTGTGCAGGATACGGACCTGCTGGCCGGAATCCTGCGGCTTCGCCTCGGCGCCCTGGCCGGACTTCCTCTCCGAGTCGCTCATGGCAGTCATGCTATCGCGCTCACCGTGGCTCTCGTCGTGAGCCCGCCCTCGGCGAGCTCGGCGCCTAGCAGCGGAACAGAAGGGGAGAGGTGCCGGCTACGCTAGGATCACACTGCAAGGAGCGGTTCTCGAAGACGTCAGCATGGCCCCCACGAAGAAATCCGAGCGTGGTTCCGTTCCCGGAGGTCTCGACGCCACCACGATCGCTTCCTCGCAATCGCCGGTGTGGGCCGGTGATCGGCGAGTCGCCGGGCTGACGATCCTGGCCCATCCTGACTCGAGTCGAGTCGGGGCACGCGCGCCGCTGGGCTCGCTCGAGACCGGGGCGACTCTGTCTCGGGTCGAGCCCGGCTTCTTCTCGATCGACGGCTCCTCTCATCAGCCGATCGCCGATCCCCACGTCAGTCGAAACGCTGTTCTGCGTCTCGAGCGAGAGGGGGGCCTGAAGGTCCTGCCCGGCGCGCAACGCTTCGAGCTCGACGGCCGGCCGGTTCACGAGCCCGTCGCCGTCTCGGAGGAAGACCTTCGCAGCGGGGTCGTGCTCGTCCTCGCCGGTCGGGTTGCCCTTCTCCTTCACGAGATGACGGTACCGCCGCCGGACCCGCTGGCCGGCTTCGATCTGGTCGGGGTCAGCTCATCGTTGATCGAGCTCCAGCGCGAGGTCGAGCGGGTCAGGGATCTGCAGGTCCCGGTGCTCCTGCGCGGGGAGACCGGCACGGGAAAGGAGCTCGTGGCGCGAGCGATCCATGGCCGGGGCGTGCGCTCGGCCGGTCCCTTCGTCGCCGTCAACATGGCGGCCCTACCACCCTCGCTGGCCGCGGCAGAGCTCTTTGGAGCCGCCAAGGGAGCTTTCACGGGAGCCGATCGGCCCCGGCCCGGGCTGTTTCGCGAAGCCTCGGGAGGAACCCTGTTTCTGGACGAGATCGGCGCCATGCCGTCCGAAGTCCAGGTTCTGCTGCTGCGCTTTCTCGAAGATCACGAGGTTCGATCGGTCGGCGCGACCCGGGGAGAGACCGTCGACGTCCGGGTCGTGGCAGCAACCGATTCCGACCTCGATCGTGCCGTAGCTGCAGGTGAGTTCAGCCAACCGCTGTTGCAGCGCTTCGGTGGCTACGAGATCAGTCTCCCTGCGCTGCGACAGCGCAAGGACGACCTCGGCCTGCTGCTGGTGCACTTCCTGCGCTCCGAGCTCGGCGAGATCGGCGCCTCGGCGCTCCTGTCCGACCCCGGGCCACGACGATTCCCGTGGCTACCTGCGGATCTCATGGTCGGGCTGAGTCGATACTCGTGGCCGGGGAACGTGCGCGAGCTGCGCAACTTCGCACGCCGGCTCGCCATTCGCTATCACGATCAGAGTGTGCCCGTGACCGAGGTGATCGGACGCCTGACCGCCGAGACCGAGCCACCCGGAGAAGGAGCCGCTCCGGAAGAGAGAGAGTCCCAGTCGCCGCCGAAGCGCTCCCCGAACAAGAGCTATCGCGATCCGAGGGAGGTCTCGGAAAGGGAGCTCGAGGACGCGATGCAGGCCGCCAGATGGGATCTCAAAAGGGCCGCGCACGAGCTCGGGGTGTCGAGACCTTCGCTCTACAACCTGATCGACCGTCACCCAGCCCTGCGCCGCGCCTCGGAGATCGAAGCTGCGGAGATCGAGGCAGCTTCCAGCCGTTGCGGTGGCTCTCTCGAGCTCATGTCGGAGCACCTGCGGGTCTCCAGGAATGCGCTGGCGTCCCGCATGAGGGACCTGGGCCTGCCCCGGGCTTGACGCGACCGTTGACACCCTTGACACGACTGACACGCGTGACAGGCCAAGCCTCCGAGTCGCTCTGAGCTCTCCTCGTCGCCCTACGGGCTCTGCGAATGCCTGGAGCCACTGGGCTGACGCTTCCGCCAGGTGAAGTGGCCCGGCTCTTGCTCTATTGCTGGGCACGACCCAGTCACGAGTCAGAGGCCGGGCAACATCCAATGGCCACAGGAGGCATGTCATGAGCACACCGAGCGGAGCAGTAACCCTTGCAGCGGCAGAGAATCCGAGAACGAACCCGAGAGCCCGCCGTCGAGGAAGGTTCCTCGTCGGCCTGCTCTTGTCCGCGCTCGCCCTGCCGGGATTTCTCTCGGCCAAGACGTTCACGGTCAACGACACGTCCGACCCGGAGATCGGAGATCCCAGGAACTGCAAGCGCGCCACTGCAAGCTGTTCTCTGCGTGACGCCCTCGCCGCAGCCGATCAATCACCCACCCTCGACCGGATCGAGTTCGATGTGGACGGCGCCACCATCTACCTGACGAGCCAACTCGTCGCCGAGCACCCCGTCGCCATCGACGGAGGAATGGACAAGACGATCGTGCGCGTCGATCAGCGCTACGAATTGACGGTGCTGACGGATCGCTTCAAGCCCTATGGGCCCGTCCAGGTGCTCCAGCCCGTCTTCTCCACTCGTCGGGGAAGCGACCGTGCGATGCTGAAGCTGCGAGGTGACGGATCGACAGTCGAGAATATGGTGATCGACGGCAGCATCACACCGGATCCCGCCGACCTCGGCGTGGCAAGAGTCGACTACGAGCCCGACGACCTGACGGACTTCTTCCTCTTCACTCTCGACTGCGACGGCGACGGCAACGGCGATTGCTGGCCGATCGCTGGCGCCATTGAAGTCGACTTCTTCGACGACGATGATCCCCCCGGGGCCGCCGGATTCGTGGAGATTCATGGCAACGAGCTCAGGAACCTCGATCTCAATGCCATCTCCATCGCCAACTCCCGCTCGGCCGAGGTCACCGACAACGTCCTCTTCGGTGGCGCCGCCGGCCAACAGTACGCTTCGGCCGATGGGATCTACCTCTTCCTCTCCGAAGATGCGCGTCTGTCAGGCAACTCGGTCTCGGACTTCCGCACTGGAGTCAACCTGTCCGTCGGACAGGGTTTCTCGGTGCTCGAGAATCGCCTCGAGGAGAACGTCACCGGAGTCGATGTCCAGTTCTCGCAGCCGGGGGCCAGCAATCGGATCGAGGACAACCAGGTCACCAGCAACCTCTATGCGGGAATCGTTCTTCGGGCCCAGCCGGACACCCGGGTCGCAGGTAACCTGGTCCACGCCAACGGAGTCTTCGGCATCCAGCTCACGGCGGCCTTCTTCGAAGAGGACGACGGCTCCACCGGCAACGAGGTCGTCGGCAACCAGGTGAGCTCCAACGGCCTGTTCGGCATCGACATCTACGCGTCCCACGACAACGCCGTCACGGACAACGTCGTGGGGGGCAACGGTTCGGGCGAGGCAACCGGTGGCATCCTGGTGCGTGACGACGCCCTTCGCAATTCGGTCCTCAGAAACGAGGTAACGAACAACCCCGACTTCGGAATCGCCATCAGCGGAGCCCACGACAACCTCGTACGGGACAACGATTGCACCGACAACGGAGGGACTGGAATCGCCGTCGCCAACGGCGCCCTGGACAACCGGATCGAGCTCAATCGAATCACCGGCAACACCGGGTATGGGATCTTCACGGGCATCACCTTCGCCGCGCCGTTTCCCACCGGAAATCTCTTCGAGGGCAACGAGATCCTCGGCAACAGCCTCTTCGATGTCCTCGACACCGACCCGGAATGCAATGACGCCTGGGTCTCGAACCTCTTCGGGTTCGCCTACGCCGAGTCAGGGACCTGCATCGAATAGGCCCAGACATCGAGGGCTCGCGGAGGACCATCCCCTCCGCGAGCCCTTCACCCCTCGACAGCGCCCCATCGTATCGACCGGGGACGATAGACTCCGGTCATCTTGTCTCTTCAGCCCGGAACGCAGCTCGGCCTCTACAGAATCCTCTCGCCGCTCGGCAAAGGCGGCATGGGAGAGGTCTTCCGGGCGCGCGACGAGAAGCTCGGACGGGAGGTGGCCATCAAGGTCCTCCCCGCTGCGCTGGCCGACGACCAGGCCCGCCTGGCGAGGTTCGACCGGGAAGCCAGACTGCTCGCGTCCCTCAACCATCCCAACATCGCCACGCTGTACGGCTTCTTCAGCGCCGAGCCCCGGAGCGATGCAGCCCAGGCGGGCGCAGCCCCCACCGCCGGTGGCGAGGTCCCCTTCCTGGTGATGGAGTTGGTCGAGGGAGAAGACCTCGAGACGCGACTGGCTCGCCAGGCGCTCTCGGTCGGCGAAGCCATCGAGGTCTTTCTGCAGGTCGCCGAGGGCCTGGAAACCGCCCACGAACGAGGGGTCGTTCACCGCGATCTGAAGCCGGCCAACCTCATGCTGACCGAGGACGGGAGGATCAAGATCCTCGATTTCGGGATCGCCAAGAGGAGCCTCGGCGTAGGAGAAGCCGAGGACTCCGACACGGGGGTCGATACCGCGACCGGGATGGCCATCGGCACCCTGGGCTACATGAGCCCCGAGCAGGCCCGCGGCAAGCCGGTCGACAAGCGCACTGACATCTGGTCTTTCGGCTGCGTCTTCTTCGAGTCCCTGTGTGGCCAGCCTCCATTTGCCGGGGACACGCCGGCCGACCGAATGGCCGCGATTCTGACCACGGCGCCCAACCTGGGTGCCCTGCCGCACGAGGTACCGGTTCCGATTCGTCAGTTGCTGCAGCGATGCATCCAGGTCGACGTGCGGAAACGGCTGCGAGACATCGGCGAAGCTCGAGTTCAGCTCGAAGCGCTGACTCACCACGGAATGGCAGGAGAGACCGTCGACTCCGGGTGGTCGGCAGCCGATCTCGAGTGGCGCCCCGAGGAGGGCCTGGCGGTCCCTGGGCGATCCAACTGGCGACTCATCGAGCGGCTCGGCACCGGCGGCTTCGGCGAGGTGTGGCTGGCTCGACAGGAGAAGACCCAGGCCACACGGGTCTTCAAGTTCTGCTTCGACCAGCAGAGAGTCTCCGGTCTCAGGCGCGAGATCGTGCTGCTGCGCATGTTGCGGCAATCGCTCGGCGAGAGGTCCGACATCGCGCAGGTGCTCGACTGGCAGCTCGACGCCCATCCGGCGTTTCTCGAGATGGAGTACACGCAAGGCGGCGACTTCGCCCGCTTCGCGGACAACAGTGGTGGCCTCTCGCAGCTGCCGGTCGCCGACCGGCTCGAGATCGTGGCTCAGATCGCGGTGGCCCTGGCCGCCGCGCACAGCATCGGCATCCTGCACAAGGACCTCAAACCCGGCAATATCCTGGTCGACATCGATCCCGAGACAGGCCTTCCGCAGGCCCGCTTGACCGACTTCGGAATCGGACTGGTGAGCGATCCTTCACTGCTGTCCTCCCCTGGAATCACGGTCGAAGGGCTCACCCAGACCTTGCTGTCGTCGAGCTCGTCCGGAGCCGGGACACCGCTCTACATGGCGCCAGAGATCTTCGAGGGGGCCCCCCCGAGCACGGCGTCCGACATCTACTCTCTGGGCGTCGTGCTCTACCAGGCCGCGATCGGTGACTTCTCGAGGGCCCTCGGCCCCGGGTGGGAGCGCGAGATCGACGACCCGTTCCTGCGCGAGGACATCGCGGCCTGCATCGACCGCGATCCACGGCGACGATTTCCGAACGCGAGCGAGCTGGCCCACAGACTGCGTAGCCTCGAGCAGCGTCGCACCGACGCGCGAGAGGAAGCGAAGAGAGCCGAGCTCGAGCACGAGGAGAGGCTCCAGCGCGCCTCCGAGGCCGCGCTCTTCGAGCGTCGGCGCCGACAGTTCATCCTCGCGAGCCTGGTCGGAGTCTCCCTGACCCTGCTGGTGTTTGGCTTGGCCTGGCGGGAACGGGCGGCGGCCGGGGAAGAGAAGCGACTGCGTGAGGAGATCCGCTCGCGACTCTACGTCTCCGACATGAACCTGGTCGCACAGGCCTACGAGCAGGGCTCGATCGATCGGATGACGACCCTCCTGGACAAGCACCGCCCGCAGCCGGGGCAACGAGACCTCAGAGCCTGGGAGTGGTTTCACTGGTGGCACTCGTCTCATCTCGAAGGGGCAAGGGCGGTGACCGGACCGGGTCCAGCCACACTGGTCCAGCTGTCGCCGGACGGCGCGACCGTCGCAACGGGCTCCATCACGGAGGGTCTCGACCTCTACGACAGCGACCTTCGTCTCCTCGGCTCGAATCCTCGCGACCTCGGCCAGGGGGTGAAGGCGTTCTCGCCTGACGGGGCATGGCTGGCGACTCTCGATCGGAGCGGGCAGATCGAGCTCTGGAGCCTGGCGGAATCCTTGGAGGAAGACGGCTCCGAGCTCCGTCCGAGACGAGCGCTCGATGCCGGTGACGACGCTGCCTACCTCGGGGCTCTCACGTTCTCGCCGAGCGAGCCCCTGATGGCCTCCGGGTTGGCTGGAGGCCGAACGGTCATCTGGAGCACCGCAACCTGGGAGCCCAGGACCCGCCTCGAACTGGACGGACCTGTGATCGGCCTGGCCTTCGTCCCGCAGCGGCGAGCCCTTCTCGCGGCCGTTGCAGGCCCGGCGCCGGCTCTCGTGCTCGTCGACATCGAGTCCGGGCGGATTCTTCGGCGAGTGCCGGCAGACGACCTCCATTCGAGAAGCTCCCCCGGCGTCGTGTACTCACCGCAAGCCGAGCTGATTGCAATGGGCGGTGAATCCGGTGTGGGCCTGTTTCGTCCCGATCTCGAGCGGATCGGCACACTGCCCACCGAGCGGCCCGTGGGCTCGGTAGCGTTCTCGGCGGAGGGGCGGCGTCTCGCGGCGGGGACCTGGGGCCGCGGCGAGGTCCTGGTCTGGGGCCTGGAACCGGTCGAGCCGACCCTGATCTCCCGGATCAAGGCTCACACCCGGAGCATTACGGGAGTCGCGTTCTCTGAAGATGGTCGAACCGTGTGGTCTTCGAGTGAAGACCGGACCGTGAAGCGCTGGGACCTCGACCGCTCCGTTCGCTACGACCGGCTTGCGCCAACCCAACTCTGGTGGCCCCTGGCGTACTCTCCGGACGGACGAGTCCTTTCGTTCGGCGGAGGACGCGGAGCGAGAAACTTCCCCCGCCGGTGGGACGTCGACGAGCGGCGCTCCAGGGAGCACGACTCCCCAGACGAGACCTACAGTCGCGCAGCGACCTCGCAGTACGGAGATCAGGTCGTGGTCGCCTCGCCCGACGGCGAGTTGCGGGTGGGCAACGTATCGACCGGCAGGTGGCACACCCACCGCACGCTGCCCAGGGGACTCTCGAACGTCGATGGCCTCGCAGTCTCGGGCGATGGCCAGACGGTGGCGTGGAGCCTGATCGAGAAGACACCCGAGCGCAGGATCGTGATTCTCGACCTCCGATCCGGAGCCGAGCGGGTCCTGCCCGGGCCGGGCGACCCCGGGCTGCCGGGAGGCAACGAAGGTTTTCCACGCAAGGCCCTTCCCACCTTCTCTCCGGACGCTACCCTGCTGCTCGAGCACCACTTCGGCGGCACGACGGCATGGGACCTCACGGTCGATCCTCCGGTGCTGCGCTACATCGCCCGGGGATGGGGGCCCGACACCTGCTCGGCCTTCTCACCCGATGGCTCGCTGCTGGCGATCTGCAGCTTCGACAACACGATCCGCCTGCACGATGCAAGCAGCGGAGAGTTGAAGCGAGCCCTGGAAGGTCATGCGGGCTATGCCGCCTCGGCCGCCTTCTCCCCCGACGGACACACCCTGGTCTCGGCCGGCTCGGACGCCACCGTTCGGATCTGGGATATCGACAGCGGAGAGCTGAAGACGACCCTCGCGGACTTCGATGCTCCGGTGTGGCGAGTGGCCTTTTCGCCGCGCGGCGACACGTTCGCCAGCTCCCATGGAGCTCCAGCCGGACCCGACGCGACCGGGACCCTGCGGGTCTGGTACTCGGCGGGCCGCCCCGAGGCGGACGAGGCGGATCTCGAGGCTGGGTCGTAGCCTCCTCTCTCCTCCCCCGAAGTCGAGTCAGTGCAGCGGGCGGTGCTGATACAGGTCGCCATCGCGGAACCCCAGCCCCCGGTAGTACTCCCGCGTACCGACTGCCGAGACCACCGCGAGATCGCGGAAACCGCAGTCGCGTGCCAGCGACGCCGCGCGCTCGACCAGCCCCCGACCAAGCCCGCTGTGCTGTGCCGCACGGGGCCCGCGTTGCCCGATCGACACCGCCTGGCCGTAGACATGGACTTCACGGATCATCGCACTCGATTCGATCTCGTCGAGAAAGACCTTCTTGCGTGGCAGAGAGAGCCGGAGAAAACCCGCCAGCCGATTCTCGGGGGTCACCGACTGCAAAAAGACCTCGACTCCGACCGAGGTCGCGTACCGGACCTCGCGCAACCGGAGGCGTTCGGGATCCACGCGTTCGCCCCGCACCTCTCGTGCGCGGATGTCGCGCATCACAGCGCCCCGCTCGCGCGCCTCTCGCTCCGCGATCTGCCGGAAATTGGTCAGCCGATTTCCGCTCACGATGTCGGTTCCCGGGATGTCGCGAATCACTCGCGTCAGTCGGCAGTACTCGGGAGTCGAGACCATACAGCCCACCACCACCTCGAGCAGCTCGTCGTAGTCGTAGGGACGCCAACGACCGTCCTGCCAGTACTGCATCAGCTCCGCGCTCTCGATCAACGAGCAGGGGTAGAGTTTGAGCTCATCCGGACGCAGCGCCGGGTCGCCGAACATACGGGCAAAGTCTCGAACGTCCGCCTGTGGACTCGAGCCGTACAGGTTCGCCATCCAGTGGGCGTGGAGCTTGAATCCGGCCTGTCGGAGGAGATCGACGGCCCGACGGGTGATCGCAGTGTCGTGCCCACGACGATTCAACTCGAGGACCCGATCGTCGAGACTCTGGAATCCGATCTGCACCTTGGTGACCCCCAGCTCCCGCAGCCGCCGCACCTCGGACTCGTCGACCTCGTCGGGGCGGGTCTCGACCACCAGTCCCACACAGCGACTGGGGGCGCTCTCATTGGTTCGATGGACCTCGGCCACCTGCTCTACGCTCGCCGATTCCCCTCCCGAGCGTTCCACCGGTGCGTGATGCCGCTTGAGGAACCCTCCGACCACCTGGTTGTAGCTCCCCTCTGACCGGGTGCCGTCGACCGATCGGCCCTCGACCGTGTCCTCGACGCTCTCCCACGCCACGGCCGACGGCGCGTAGGGGCTCTCGTCACCCAACCGCTCCACTTCTGAGTGGAAATCGTTCATGGCGTCGAAGCAGCGGCGCACGAACCAGCGCTGAAACTCGGGCGGGTAGGACGACCAGGTACCCCCCAGGATGATGAGCTCCACCTTGTCGATCGGATGACCGATGTTGTAGAGCGTGCGCATCCGTGAATGGGTCTGTCCCCAGGGGTCGAAGCGGTGCTCCGCGGCACGCTGCGCTCCGGGCTCGTCCGTCAGATAGCTCTTGGGCATGCGGACGTCGCTCGGGCAGAAGATACAGCGCCCCGGACAGGGATGCGGGCGTGTCAGCACGGTCACCGGCGCCACTCCGGAAAGCGTGCGCACCGGCTTCATGCGCAGCTTGGCGATCAGTCGGCGCTCTTCGGAGTCGGAGCGCCCGTCCGATTGACGCCGGAACGCCTCGAGCAGCTCGGTCTTCGAGTAGAAGCCACCTCCCTGCTTCGGATACCGCCTCAGCAGCTCGTGGAAGCTGCGGTCGTCGAGTGTCTCGGCCGAGTCGATCTCGCTCAGCAGCGCATCGACGTCGTTCGGTGTGGAAGGGCTCTCTCGGCTGGTCACACGAGGCAGTCTATCGAGGGTCCTCGACGGGGAGTTGACAAGCGATCCCGACCCCATGCTAGCGTCCATTCCATACACCTTTCTCTATTCACTATCTGGAGGTGACACATGCCCAGGATCTTCCTGTCCCTGTTGGTCGGCGCCCTTTCGTTCAACACAACCCTTCTGGCCGCCAATGGCTCGGTCATGGTGGCCGAGGGTTTCGCAGCACAGAACCTGTACTCCGGTCCGCTCCCCGACTTCTTCGACGAGTGGTGTGACGATGTCTGCTTTCCCACCGTCGAGCTCGAGGTCACCGACGTCCAGAGATCGAGGACTCTTGGCTACATCTACGCCTGGGGCAAGGAGTTTGCGGGGGCAGGCAGCACCATCCAGTTCAAGGAGTTCATTCTCTACGACCTGATCGGGGGCCAGATGTACACTCTCAGCCAAGAGGGTGGACATCCTGCGGGAGCGTTCGCGGACCCGACTCTCGTCCCACCGAAACAGGGGGTCGTGGTCCTGGTCGGCGGCGCTGAAGGCCAGGTGGTGGGTGGCACCGGCAGGTACCACGGGGCGAGCGGTGGCTACTCCACTCGCCTCAAGGTCGAGGCCGATGGAGCCGGAAATTTCTTCTACTACGACGAGCTCTACTTCCGCTTCCGCGAGGTCAAGGTCGACTGAGCCCCTGCGCGCTGGGTCCCGCCCGGTCAGCGGCGGGACCCGGTGCCCTTCGCCAAGGCCGGTTCCCCTCGTCCCTCAAGGGGAACTCTCGCACCTGCCCCTCACCCTGCCCTGACAGCACAGTGCCCTGAGCGCGCGGGGAACGAGGCCGCGCCCCACTCGCTCAGCGAGCCGGTGCCGTGGAGCCTGCGCACACCTCCCCCGCGAGATCGTGCTGCGGATCTCCGTTCCAATCCTGGTCGAGCACCGCTTCGAGAAACCGCAGCTGGTCCACTGGCTCCAACGCGGGTCCGTGATCCACCGCGTACCCGGAGTAGGAAGCCTCCTGGAGATCTCTCCGCCACAGGCCGAAGAGCCCCCCTTCCTGGGCGAGCAGGCGGCACAGTCCGTCTCCGTCGCTGCGGTCCCTGGCGCGCGCGATCTCGTTGTACAGCGCCAGCACGTGCGACCCGAAGCTCGCCACGCCGGTGACGTACTGCGCCTCGCGGGCCTCCGCCGGGACGTCCGCCATGAGCTCTTTCGCCCGCTGCTTCACGAAATCCCTGTAGTCGGGGGCGACGGAGGAGGGTTCGGGCGGCGTGTGTGACTCTGCTGACGGGTCCCGCTCGACAGAAGACGCCGAGGCTGCCGCTCCTTCAGACGGAGGTGCGGACGGCATCAGGTCGAGGTGGAACCAGGCCAGGATCACCGAGTGCAGCAGGTACTCGTAGACGTCGACCACCATCTCCGGGCCGCTCAGCAGTGCCCCATCGTCGTCCAGGTAGAACTCCTCGCGGACCACGATCCGAGGCCCCACTTCCTGGGCCTGGGGAGAGGGAGTCGGACCCGCCTGCGGGTCATAGAACGCCATCGCCAGGCCGGCCTGCCCATGCACCGCGAGCCCCAATCGCTCTGCCAACCCCACCAGCCTGCCGATCCGAGCCTCTTCGGCCTGGAGGAAGGCCGACAGTTGTCGTTCCCCGTCTGCCAGCGGGCGCACCATGGGACCCTCCTGGGCTCCCGATGCCGCACTCATCGCGACCAGGCTCGCCAGCAGGCCGACGAGGGGCCCTCGAGAGGGGCGGGAGCAACGGGAAGGACGTGCCATGCTATGACTATAGCCTCGACCCGAGGACCTCAGACCCCGAACGCCGATGTCACCATCCACACACTCCTCCAGCCTCGACGACAGGGCCTGTCTGGTGACCGGGGGCGGCACCGGAATCGGCCGGGCCATCGCCCGATCCCTGGCCCGATCGGGAGCCAGGGTTGCCATCGCCGGGCGACGGTTCGACGTACTCGAAGCCACCGCGAACGAGCCGCTCGTGGGCGCCGGCGAGCTCGTGCCCGTTGTCGGTGACATCGCGAGTGCGGAGGGAGCCCGATCGCTGATCGCCTCGACCCTGGCCCGACTCGGCCAGCTCGACATCCTGGTCAACAATGCCGGAGTGGCCCGAGGCGGCCCGCTCGACGCAATGAGCGACGAGGACCTCGATCTGGTGATCGACGTCGACCTCAAGGGACCGATCTACATGATCCGGGCCGCAATGCCGGCGTTGCGCCAGACCGGCCGAGCCCGAGGCGCGTCCATTCTCAACATCTCGTCGTCGGTGACCCTGGGCCCGGTCAGGGACTTCTCCGTCTACTCGGCGGCCAAAGCCGGGGTCGATGCCCTCACCCGCTGCCTGGCCATCGAGTTGGCCGCTGACGGGATCCGAGTGAACTCGATCTGCCCTGGGGTGGTCGACACACCGATCCTCGCGACGATGATGGACTCGGAGCGAGTCGCCCGAGCCCTCGATCATTTCGCCGCAGTCACCCCACTCGGCCGCGTCGGCCTTCCGGAAGACGTGGCGGCCATGGCGCTGCACCTGCTGTCCCCTGCCGGAGAGTTCGTCACCGGGGCCGTGATCCCTGTCGACGGCGGGCTCAGCCTCGGGAGCGAGGGCAAGAGCGGCCGAGGACAGGGCGAATAGCCCATGGATGAAGCGACCCGGCGTAGGCTCGACCGCATCAACCGGCAGTTCTACGACCGCCACGCCGGTGACTTCTCGGCTCGTCGCAGCCGGCCCTGGCGCGGCTGGGCCCCCCTCCTGGACTCGCTCGAGCTGCCGAAAGGCGGAAGCAGGCTGCGCGCACTCGACGCCGGCTGTGGCAACGGGAGGTTCGCCCGGACCCTGGCGGCTCGACTGGAGCGCGACGGACACCGACTCGACTACCTCGGAGTCGACCGAAGCCTCGGCCTTCTCGCGCTGGCCGCTGCTTCCTGCCGGAGGCTGGGCGGACGGTATCGCTTCGTCGCCAGCGACCTTCTCGAGGACTCCGCCGTCGTTCTGCAGCGTCCTCACTGGCACCTCATCGCGCTCTTCGGCGTGCTGCACCACCTGCCGGGCTTCGTGAACCGCCAGACCCTGCTTCGCCAGCTGGCGCTCTCGCTCGAGCCGGGCGGTCACCTTCTGGTCTCGACCTGGCGCTTCGATCGAAGCCCACGACTCATGGGCCGCACCCTTTCCGCTCCGCAGGTCCCTTCGATCGACTCGAAGCAGCTCGAGCCCGGAGACCACATCCTGCGTTGGGGTAGCGGAGACGCGGACTCCGCGATGCGCTACTGCCACCTGATCGGCGAACAGGAGCTCCACGCGCTGCTCGACGGGCTGCCCCTGGAGATCACCGCCGACCTCGAGGACGACGGCCGCGACGCGAATCTCAACCGCTACCTGTCGCTCTCCCGACGATGAGGCTTCGCCATGCCACCGTCCGCTAGACTCGGGTTTACGCACTCAGACAGCACTGACGAATGGAGGGCCCGAGATGAACACCCGCGTGGGAAGGTATGTGATCTGCGCCCTGTCCTTGATCTGCGCCCTGTCGGCGAGCCCTGTGCTCAGCTCCGAGCGAATCGAACAAGAGATCGACGCGCGCCCCGAGGGCGCGGAGGCAGCGGGATTCGTCCTCTTCAGTTGGCAGGACCCCGACCAGGGCGAAGCCGCCCACGTCCTGATTGCCGGCGGGGAGAATCCTGCCGAGGGCGACTTCGCGGCCGGCTTCGGTCTCTGGAACGAGAGCGACGGTGCGACCGCCGGGCCCGTGGACCCCGAGGCCTTCTCCCGACTACACACGTCGCGGGCCAACGCTCTGCTGGTCCAGGTCGATGCTCGCCAGCTGGAGGGCGTGCAGACAACGCTCGAAGAGTTCGTGCTGCGATCGGGCACGGCCGAAGGCCGATTCGAAGACTGCTTCTATCGCGTCGTCTCCGCGCTCGGACTGGAGGCTCCCTATCGCGGAACCTTCGGGGTCGGGAACCCCTACGCCGACTTCGCCGATCTGGCACGATTGAATCGCTAGGGGAACAGAAGGGACTCCCACACTGGTGCCCGAGACGAGACCGGCGCTACACTGCGTGAGACGACGTCGCGCCCATTCCAGGAACCCATCCCGGGAAACGATGAGACCTCAAACGCGGAGGACCTGCGCATGAGCAAGGGTCGTGAAATCAGAAGCTTCGACTATGTCAACCGGCCCTATCCCGCCGTACGCGACGCCCTGAGGGACGCGGCGGTCGAGATCTTCAGTCGCTCCACCAAGGCGGCCGCCTCGCGCGCTCACACCATGGCCTCGGAGCTGCGGGTGAACATCGCCGGCCTCGACGTCGCTACCGACGTGGTGATCTCGGTCGGCGAGATCGAGGAAGTCGAGGCATCCACGAAGTCGCCCGCCAAGACCCTGATGCCGGTCGAGTGGGAGGCAGCCAAGCGACCGCGACTGTTCCCCCTGATGAGGGGCGTCCTCTCGATCTACTCACTCACCGCAACCGAGACCCAGCTCGACTTCAATGGTGAGTACGAGCCCCCCCTGGGGGTCGTCGGGGGGGCCATGAACGCCGTCATTGGCCACCGCATCGCAGACGCGGCCGTGCATCGCTTCGTGCGCGACGTCGCGAGCTATCTCAGAGAGCACCTGGACAAAGAATAGCGCCCGCACCCGGGGCTACTGCTCGAGGGGGCTACTGCTCGAGCATCGCTTCCGGGTTGGTCACGGGCTCCTCTTCCCGCAACTCCGGCCGTTCGCTGATCATACGCGCACAGGTGTTCCAACGCAGGAGTGCATCGGGATTCCCCGGTGCGGCGAGCTCAGAGGCCCGCTCGTAGCTGTCCATCGCTCGATCGAGCCAGTCTCGGGCCGCGGGGCCCACTCGCACGCCGCCGCGCCGCAGCTGGGCTCGAGCGCGCCGCTCGCAGATGATGCCTTCGTAGTAGCGTTTCGAGTACTCGTCGTCGAGCCCGGCGAGAAGCTCCCGGGCATGGTTGAAGCGATGAGCCAGGCGGCGCTCGAACTGGTCGGAGAGCGCGAGGATCAGGGTCGTCAGCGCCTCCTGGTTCTCGGGCTCCACGCTGAGGATGTCCAGGCAGATGCTCTCTGCCTGATTCGGCTCGTTGAGCACCCGATAGTGACGTGCCTTCTCGAGCGCGAGGCCCACCGACTCTCGCGGAATCTCTTTGAGGTGCATACTCTTTCCCTTCGGTTGCCTTCGCCTTGTCCGGATCGTATACCGTCCCTCATCCAGTCTCGACTCGAGCCCCAGTCAGCCGGCGAAGACTTTCAGCAGCCGGGTCAGCGGGTCGTAGTAGTCCGAAGCCACTCGCTCCTTCATCGGAATGATCGCGTTGTCGGTGATGGTGATTCCCTCTGGGCACACCTTGGTGCAGCACTTGGTGATGTTGCAGTAGCCGATCCCCTCCTCGTACTTCAGCTGATCGGTTCGCCGATCGACATCGAGCGGGTGCATGTCGAGGGCCGCGGTGTAGACGAAGAAGCGGGGGCCGCCGAACTCGGCATGCTTGTGATGGTCTCGCAAGACGTGGCAGACGTCCTGACACAGATAGCACTCGATGCACTTGCGAAACTCCTGGACCCGATCGACGTCCTCCTGGTAGATGGTCCAGGTCCCGTCCGGATTGTCGGGCGGTCGAGGCTTGAACTTGCGGATCCTCTTCTTGACTTCGTAGTTCCAGCTGACGTCGGTCACCAGATCGCGAATCACCGGGAAGGCGCGCACGGGCTCGATCGTCACCGCCTCGTCCGCCGGCAGATCGCTCATCCGAGTCATGCACATCAACCGCGGTTGACCGTTGACCTCCGCCGAGCAGGATCCGCACTTGCCTGCCTTGCAGTTCCAGCGCACTGCCAGGTCTCCCGCCGACTCGGCCTGAATCTGATGGACGGCGTCGAGTACGACCATTCCCTCGGTGATCTCGGTCGAGAACTCCTGGTACTCACCCGCCGTCTCCGAGCCCTGCTGTCGCCAGATCTTGAACTGCCGAAGCGCCATTACTGCATCTCCTCGACGAGCTGCTTCAGCTCTTCGCTCATTGCGACCAGGGGCGTGGTCTCGACCTCCATTTGACCGTCTGCATCGCGCCGAACCGCCACGTTGACCCGGCCGAAGTCTTCGCTCTTCTCCGGGTAGTCCTCGCGAAAGTGTCCTCCCCTGCTCTCCTGGCGCACCAGGGCCGATCGGGCGATCGCCTCCGAGACGTTGAGGAGATTGTGCAGGTCGAGCGCCGTGTGCCAACCCGGGTTGTACTCGCGATTGCCGGGTGCACAGGCATGGCCGGCTCGCTCCCCGAGCCCAACCAGGTGCCCGATCGCCTCTTCCATTTCCTGTTCCGTGCGGACGATACCGACTTTGGCCTGCATCATCTCCTGCAGCTCGTGCTGGATTGCGTAGGGGTTCTCTCCATCCCCGTCCCGCTCGAGCGGCGCAAGGGCCTCGGCAACTGCGGCATCGACCTGCGAACGGTCGACTCCCGCTGCGCTGTTGTCGCGAGCATGCCTGGCCGCGTACTCTCCGGCGCGTTTTCCGAAGACCAACAGATCCGACAGCGAATTGCCCCCGAGACGGTTCGAGCCATGCAGTCCGGCGGCGCATTCTCCAGCCGCGAACAGCCCCGGAATCGTGGACATCTGGCTTTCGGCGTCCACTCGGATGCCACCCATCACGTAGTGGGTGGTCGGCCCGACCTCCATTGCCTCTTTGGTGATGTCGATCCCGGCAAGCTCCTTGAACTGATGGTACATGCTGGGCAACTTCTTCTTGATGTGTTCCTCGGAGCTGGGCAGCTTCTCCTTGATCCAGGCAATGTCGAGAAAGACCCCGCCGTGGGGCGACCCCTTGCCCTCCTTGATCTGGTTCACGATGCAGCGTGCCACGTGGTCCCGCGTCAACAGCTCCGGCGGCCGCCGCGCCTCGCGGTCACCCAATACGTAACGCCAGCCCTCCTCCGGACTGTCCGCCGTCTGGTTCACGTAGAGATCGGGAATATCGTCGAACATGAAGCGCCGACCTTCATTGTTCTTCAGCACACCACCCTCACCGCGCACGCCCTCGGTCACCAGGATGCCTCGGACGCTCGGCGGCCACACCATCCCGGTGGGATGGAACTGGATGAACTCCATGTCGATCAGGTCGGCCCCGACGTCATAGGCGAGGCTGTGACCGTCACCGGTGTACTCCCAGCTGTTGCTGGTGATCTTGTACGCCCTGCCGATTCCACCGGTGGCGATCACGACGGACTTCGCCTTGAAGAGACGAAAGCGACCCTTCTCCCGGTCGTATCCGAATGCACCGGACACCCGCCCCGAATCGGTCAGCAGACGGGTGACCGTGTGCTCCATGTGGAACGTGATGCCCTGGTGGATGCCGTGATCCTGCAGCACTCGGATCATCTCGAGGCCCGTGCGATCACCCACGTGGGCGAGCCGCGGGTAGCGGTGGCC
The DNA here is from genome assembly GCA_963851415.1 of uncultured Acidobacteriota bacterium. Classification (GTDB taxonomy): domain Bacteria; phylum Acidobacteriota; class Thermoanaerobaculia; order Multivoradales; family Multivoraceae; genus CAWKPF01. The sequence goes on along the minus strand of CAWKPF010000003.1, from coordinate 1,619,221 downwards.
ACCGAAGTTCCGCTGCAGGATCTTCCCATCCTTCGTCCGATCGAACAGCGCACCCCAGGCCTCCAGCTCCTTGACCCGATCCGGCGCCTCCCTGGCGTGGATCTCGGCCATTCTGGGATTGTTGACGTAGGCGCCGCCGCGCAGCGTGTCGGTCACATGCACTTTCCAGCTGTCGCGCTCGTCGACGTTGCCGATTGCCGCCGCCATCCCCCCTTCGGCCATCACTGTGTGAGCCTTTCCGAGAAGGGACTTGCACACGACACCCACCGTCACGCCGGCCGCCGAGGCCTCGATCGCCGCGCGCAGCCCGGCCCCACCGGCGCCGATGATCAGCACGTCGTACTCGTGCTCGGGAAGATCCATCACAGCAACCTCAGATCTGTCCAGACACCCATCGAGCAGAGCCGGACGTAGAGGTCGGTGAAACCGACCCAGACCAGACTCATCCACGCCCACACCATGTGCTTGCGATTGCAGGCAGACACGCAGCGCCAACACTGATAGCGCACCGGATGCGTGGAGAACTGATTGACGAAACCGCCCACCAGATGACGGAGCGAGTGACAGCCGAAGGTATAGCCCCCGAGCAGCACGACGTTGACGATCAGCACCAGTGAGCCGACGCCGACTCCGAATTCCGTCTGGCCGGTCGCGGCGTTCTCGAACCAGAGCCCCCGCCAGGCGTCCCAGGTGAGAATCATGATGAACACCAGGGCGAGATAGAGAAAGTACCGATGCACGTTCTGGATGATCAGCGGCAGTTTCTGCTCGCCGCGGTAGTCCTTGCGCGGCTCACCGACAGCGCAGTTCGGCGGGTCGGCCCAGAACGCCTTGTAGTAGGCCCCCCGGTAGTAGTAGCAGGTCAGTCGGAAGCCGGCCGGCGCCCAGAGAATGAGAAACGCCGGCGAGAAGGGCAGCCATCCCGGCCAGAAGCCCGGCTTGGGCCCGAACCAGGCGTGGTGCGAGTCGCCGAACAGCTCGGGCGAGTACATCGGAGAGAGATACGGCCCGAAGGTGTAGTGCACGCCCTGGAACGCCGCCCAGGTCGAGTAGATGATGAACGCGCTGAGCCCAGCGAACACGGCAATCGGCTGCAACCACCAGTGGTCACGCCGCTGGGTTTCGCCGAAGGACCGGCGCTTGAGGGTGGCATCGACTGTCACTCGGGGTTTCCCTCCAGAAAGACCAGGACCTCGATGAAGACAGTGAGTCTCGAAGGGGCAGTCGCGCCCTCCGGAGCCCAGGCCTCCAACCACTACTGACTCGGAATACCCATGCATTCCACCCGAGCGACCATTGCCCTGTCAAGGGACAGCCTCACGGGCCGGCCTCAGGGAGCCCGGCTGAGCCCTCGCAGGGCGAAGTGTCAGCCCGCTCGGGCGCCGTCGGGAACCGGTCCTTCGAGGAGGGCCAGCACGGGACGGACCCCGTCTGCGTAGCCGATGTCGAAGAGCATCGCTTCCGAGATCTCCCCGGCCATTCGGCGAGGAGGCAGATTCACCACGAACAGCGTCTGAAACCCCTCGATCGACCGGGGGTCCGGCCTCTCCAGCTTGATGCCGGCGAGAACCTGACGGGTGTGGTCGCCAAAGTCGACCTCGAGCTTCATCAACTTGTCGGAAGTCTCGACGTCGCTCACGGAGCGGATCGTTCCCACCCGGACGTCGAGCTTCTCGAAGTCACCGAACGAAATCAGAGGCTTGATCGGAGCTGGCTTCATTCATCGATCCTCCAGGCGACGAAGTCCGGGAGCGACTCGACACCGTCCGAAGCGGTACCATCCAAGACTCCAATGAGACCACATTTCTTCGGCTCTGCACTCCTGATCCTGGCGAGCGGCCTGACGGTGTCCTGCAGTAGAGCTCCGGCCCTTCTCGACGAGGAAGCCTCTTCAGCGGCTCGAGAGCGGCCCGGCCCTCTCCTCAGGGTCGACGATCCGGTCTGGAACGAGCCGGCGCCCGACACCTTCCGGATCGAGATCACGACCGATCTCGGACCCTTCCAGGTCGAGCTCTACCGTGATTGGGCGCCCCACGGCGTCGACAGGCTCTACCAGCTGGTGCGCCACGGCTTCTATGACGATTCGCGCTTCTTTCGAGTGCGCGACGGCTACATCGTACAGTTCGGCATCGCGGGAGATCCGGCGATCGCAAGGGCATGGCGAGAGCAGACGATCCCCGATGACCCCGTAGTGGGCAGCAACACCTACGGCACGCTCGGCTTCGCCATGACCGGCCCCGACACCAGAACGACCCAGCTCTACATCAACCTCACCGACAACAGCCATCTCGACGCCGATGGCTTCGCCCCGATCGGCCGCGTGACCGTCGGAATGGAAGGTGTGGTCCAGCGGCTTCATGCCGGCCATGGGGAGAGAGCAGGCGGGGGAATGCGTGGCGGCCGACAAGGTCGGATCTTCGCCGAGGGGAACCTCCACCTCGATGAGGACTTCCCGTCGCTCAGCCGACTCACCGCAGCGCGGGTCCTCACCGACTAGAGCTCCACAGCCCGAAACTCCAGAACTCGGGCTCGGCCTCGAAGAGGGTGATCCCCTTCGTACCCCTCTTGGCGATCGCCGGGCGCGCCCCCCAGCTGAAGCGAGGGAGCCTAGCGGTCTCGCAGCGATTGACCTGAGCTCTCCTGAGCCCGGCCTCTCCTGGAAGGCCGTCAAACCGGCCGAAAAGGGATCACCGGGCCGCGACCCCTCGCAAACTGGCTTTCAGATAGTCCCGGTTCATCCTGGCGATCCACTCGATCCCGATGCCCTTGGGGCAGACAGCCTCGCACTCCCGATGATTGGAGCACCCGCCGAAGCCTTCGGCCTCCATCTGTTTCACCATGCTCACGACCCGAGGAAGCCGCTCCGCCTGTCCCTGGGGGAGGATCCCCAGGTGACCGATCTTTGCGCTGGTGAACAAATGAGCCGCCCCGTTCGGACACTGCGCGACACATGCGGCGCACCCGATGCAGGCTGCAGCATCGAACGCACTCTCTGCGTTGGCCTCCGGAACCGGCATCAGGTTGGCCTCCGGAGCGCTCCCGGTATCCACCGTGATGTACCCGCCGGCCTGAATGATCCGATCGAACGCCGAGCGGTCCACCGTCAGATCCTTGAGTACCGGGAGAGCCCGGGAGCGCCAAGGCTCCACCACCAGTGTGTCTCCGTCCGAGAACTCGCGCATGTGAAGCTGACACGCGGTGGTTCGCGCCCGAGGGCCATGAGCCTGACCGTTGATCATCAGACTGCAGGTACCACAGATTCCTTCCCGGCAGTCGTGATCGAACACCACAGGCGTCCGGCCCTTTTCCTCGAGACTCTCGTTCAGGATGTCCAACATCTCGAGAAAGGAGGAGTCTTCGCTCACGTCGTCGAGCTCGTGGGTCTCGAAGCGCCCCGGAACTCCCTTGCCGTCCTGCCGCCAGATCTTGAGGGTCAAACGCATCGTGTAAATTCCTCGAGCAGCTCCTGCTCTATTTGTAGCTTCGCTGGGTCAGTTGAACGGCCTCGAACTCGAGATCTTCACGGTGCAGCACCGGCTCCTTGCCGACACCGGCAAACTCCCACGCCGAAACGAACGTGAAGTCCTCGTCGTCGCGAAGGGCTTCACCCTCCGGAGTCTGGAACTCTTCGCGAAAGTGACCTCCACAGGACTCGTCGCGCTGCGCGGCGTCGACACACATCAACTCTCCGAGCTCGAAGAAGTCCGCGACACGCCCCGCCTTTTCCAGAGTGGGGTTGAGCTCCTGACCGCTTCCGGGCACGGACAGATTCGAGTGAAATTCCTCTCGGAGCGTCGCGATCTCTCGGCGAGCCTGTGCGAGCCCCTCGGCATTGCGGGACATCCCGCAGGCGTCCCAGAGAGCTCTTCCCAGGGCCCGGTGATAGGAATCGACGGTCCGATCTCCTCGGCTCGCGAGAAAGGCCTCCGTGCGGCCCTGGACCTCTGCCTCCACTTCGCGAAAGGCCGCATCGTCCGTTCCCAAGCCCTCTCCCAGATGGTCGGCCAGATAGTTGGCAACGGTGTAGGGAGCGACGAAGTAGCCATCGGCGAGTCCCTGCATCAGCGCGCTGGCGCCGAGGCGATTGGCCCCGTGATCGGAGAAATTCGCTTCGCCGATCACGAAGAGCCCTTCGAGGTTGCTCATCAGGTTGTAGTCGACCCAGAGGCCCCCCATCGTGTAGTGGGGAGCCGGGTAGATCCGCATCGGCGCCTCGTAGGGGTTCTCTCCGGTGATCCGCTCGTACATCTCGAACAGGTTGCCATAACGCGATTCGATCAGATCGCGGCCGAGGCGCCCGATCGAATCGGAGAAGTCGAGGTAGACCCCATTGCGCAACGGTCCAACGCCTCTACCCTCGTCGATCATCGACTTCGCGTTTCGCGAGGCAACGTCTCTGGGCACGAGGTTGCCGAAACTCGGGTAGCGCACCTCCAGGTAGTAGTCCCGATCGTCCTGAGGAATGTCGTTGGCCCGACGTGTCTCGCCGACGGCCTTGGGCACCCAGATACGACCATCGTTGCGCAACGACTCGCTCATCAAGGTGAGCTTGGACTGGTGCTCACCGGCCTGCGGGATGCAGGTCGGGTGAATCTGCGTAAAGCACGGGTTGGCGAACAGGGCTCCGCGACGATGCGCCCGCCAGATGGCGGTCGTGTTGCAACCCTTGGCGTTGGTCGAGAGGAAGTAGGCATTGCTGTACCCACCCGTGGCCAGCACCACGGCGTGTCCGGCATGGCTGGACACTTCCCCAGTCACCAGGTCCCGCACCACGATCCCCACCGCTCGACCGTCTCGCACCACCATATCGAGCATCTCGGTCCGCGGATACATCGTCACCGTGCCGGCGTCGATCTGCCGCGCCAATGCCTGGTACGCACCGAGAAGCAACTGCTGTCCGGTCTGGCCGCGGGCGTAGAACGTTCGCGAGACCTGTGCCCCGCCGAAGGATCGGTTCGCCAGGAGTCCACCGTACTCCCGCGCGAAGGGCACGCCCTGCGCCACCGCCTGGTCGATGATGTTGAGGCTCAACTCTGCCAGTCGATACACGTTGGCTTCGCGGGAGCGAAAGTCACCACCCTTGATGGTGTCGTAGAACAAGCGAAAAACCGAGTCGCCATCATTGCGGTAGTTCTTTGCCGCATTGATCCCGCCCTGTGCCGCGATCGAATGGGCGCGCCGAGGAGAGTCCTGGTAGCAAAAGCACTTGACCTTGTAACCCTGCTCACCGAGCGAAGCCGCGAGCGCCCCCCCCGCCAGGCCGGAGCCCACGACCAGCACTTCGAACTTCCGGCGGTTGTTCGGCGCCACCAATTTGAGGTGGTCGCGATGACTCACCCACTTCTCTTCGAGCGCCCCTCCGGGCACCTTCCCGTCGAGTGTCATCTCTCGTTACTCCTCATGTTCAATCTGTTCGACGGGCGTGCGTCAAAGGATGCCGATGAGCACAGCGATTGGCACCGCCATGAAACCGAGACTGATGGTGACCGCGAACGTGATCGCGAAGATCCGCCTCCACCGGTCGTAGCGCGGATACTCCAGGCCGAGGGTCTGAAAGAGGCTCCACAGCCCATGGTAGAGATGCAGCCCGAGCAGACCGACCGCGACCACGTAGAAGACCGCCACCAGCGGCTGCGCCAGACCGGTCGTGAGGTTCCAGTAGGCATCCCCGGGAACGAAGTCCGGATGGACATTCCCGATGGTCAGATGCATCAGATGAAAGATCACGTAGATCAGGATCACCAGACCGCTCCACCCCATGCTGCGCGAGGCCCAGTCCATCTGGATCGCTCGTCGCACCGCATACCGCTCTGGCCGCGCACGTCGCTGAGCCTGGGTGATCTGCCACGCCGCGAGGACGTGAAGCACGAGGCACGCCAGCAGGCCGATCCGTGCAATCCAGAGCGCACCTCCATGAGGTAGGAACGGGCTTCCCATCTCACGCAGAAACTCGGCGTAGTGATTGAACTTCTCCGAGCCTTGGAAGGCCTTGAGATTGCCCACCATGTGACCGAGGACAAAGCCGTACAGCACCACTCCCGTGAGCGCCATGACGGCCTTCTTGATCAGGGTCGAGCGAAACAGATGAAAGATCGAGAGTTCGGGATCGATTGCTTTGTCCAACGAAGCCTTCCTCAGCAGTAGATTCGAGCTGGAACTCGTCTGGCTCACGGCCGGGGTGCCCCGCAGCACCGATGCCGAGAGTGCAGCGCCGAGAGCCCTCTGGCGAGCGCAGAGCCTCCGCAGGGTAGCACGCCGCACGGCCGGACTGGCGCCGCGATCTCGGACCCATCGTAGGCAGCACGATGCCCGAACGGAACTCCGCATTTCCACGGACTGCGCTCACCGTGGACGGGCACCGGCACGGAGTCCTCGAGGGCCGGCAAGGGCTCAGCCGGAGCCCTCTCCGACGCGCCTTCGGGCCCCGCTCGTAGCCGCGACTGACCGATCCGAACGGCCCTCTGGCCTCATCGGCGCTTTCCGGCTATGCTCCAGAAGCATACCCACAAAGAACAGAGGGAACCATGGAACGAAGAGATCCCGGTACGCAGACCTTCTCCATGCTACAGGGGCATCGCTGGCCGCTCGGCTGCGACCTCGCCCTGCTGGCCCTCGTCCTGGCCGCCACGGTCGCATTCGGCCGTGTCGCCGACGTGGACGGGTGGAACGCCACGCGCTTCCTCGCTGCCACGTCTTCCCTGGCCGAAGACGGCGACCTCGACCTGCGCAACGATGTCCTTCGCAGCGTCCTACCCGCGCGCCAGATCGTCGAGCTCGCCAAGGGGACGCCCTCCGAGGGGCCGCCCTTTTCCTCTCTCAGCCTCGGTCCGTCGCTCCTGTGGCTCCCCGCCTATCTTCTGGCCCGGCCGATTACGAGCGATTCCATCTCTCCGCTGGAGCGCTGGGACCCACTCCAGAGGATTGCCCTTCAGGCGCTGTCCATTGCTCTGCTACTCGTCGTCATGAGGTTCCTCGCCCTCCTCCTGCGTCGCCTCGGCGCCTCCGATCACGCAGCGGTGGGCGGCGCGACGGCCCTCCTGCTCGGCACGCCCCTCTTCGTCTACGCGACCTCCGCCTATACCGAATCCCACCTCGCGGCGGTCACCGCCTCCTGCGCCCTGATGCTCTGCCTGCTGGCTCTCGAGCGCAACGCGAATGCTCTCTCCGCGGCCGCGGCGGGCGCTGCGATCGGATGTGTCTTCCTCTGTCGCTGGCAGGACATTCCGCTCGCCCTCCTCCTACTCGCTCCGGCGCTCACTCTCCGTCGACGGATCGGCAATGGCCGTTCGTTGGCCCTGGTCGCGACCAGCCTGGGAGTGGCGGCGATACCGATCGGGGCGCAGCTCTTCGTCTGGGCCCGCCAGAGCGGATCGCTGGTACCCCATACCACCGACCCGTCCATCAGCTCCCTGTGGACGGTCCTGTTCTCGACCCACTCCGGTGTCCTCTTCTGGTCTCCCCTCCTGCTCATCGCGACCGTCGGCCTCCTCCTCCCCTGGCGGTGCGAGCTGCGGGCCCACTGGCGGGGGGCCCTTCTGCTCACCCTCGCGGTGCACCTGCTCCTGAACGCCTTCGTATTCACCGGATCGGGAGAGACCCATGCCTATGGACCCGGATCTCTGACCTCGACGATTCCCCTGTTGACGATCGGAGTCGCCAATCTCTTGACCGGGCGCCGAGCCCGCCCAGCGATCATCGCCCTCCTGCTCGGGTGCAGCGTCTGGGGCGCGACCACGGCCCGGCTTCACGAGAAGGGAGTCAGGGATCTGGCGCCGATACTCCTGGGCCAGCCGAGCCCGACCGCAGATTCTGCACCACAGGCCCCGCGAAAACTCGACTGGTTCGCGCTCCAGACGGGTAGAGCCGCGACCGAGAGAAGCGCTCTCGGCAGTGCGGCGACAGCTGGAGTCCTCGCTCTGTGGCTCGCTCTCCTCTTGATGGCCCTGCGCCATCCCCCGAGAAGGCTGCCTCTCTCGCTAGCCGGCACCCTCCTGCTCCTCCTCCTCGTCGGTCCGGGAACGGCTTCCCTGCGCGCAGCGAGCGAGAAGGCCCATCCCGTGCCAGGGCCCGATTCGGCAGCCGGGTCGGCAACCATTGCAGCCGGAGGCAGCGGCCAGAGGGTCCCCGCCGAGGCGGCTATCGAAGACACACGTCGCCTGATTCGCGCCTGGGAGCACGTCGAGAACGGCGACTACTGGCGAGCCCGCGCCCTGCTCGCCGACCTGCCCGGGTACCCGGCCGTCCATGAGCTGCAGGGCGACCTACTTCTCTCCCGAGGCTCGATCGCCCGGGGGAGAGTGGCCGCGCATCTACCGCACTGAACGCCTCGGAGGTGGCCCAGCCTCAGAGAAAGTCCCGATCACGGATCTTCTTGGGCAGGTACTCCTCGGTCACGAAGGAGAGTCCCTTGTTGGAGAGGGCCTCGAGCTCCCACTTCACCCCCTCCGCGAGCATGTGCTTGATCTCGCGTTGCCACGAGCGGTCCTTGAACCACTCGTAGGCCAGGATTTCCTTCGCTCGTGCCCGATCCTGATCGTTGAGCTTGATGCTGACCGCGGAGCTGAGTCCGAACTTCGCGGGGTCGTAGCTCGAAAGCCCGATGAATTGAGCCTTCGGAACCGCCATTCGTGACGACTCGAAGGCCAGATTGATGGAGCCCTGCTTCACCACGGAGTGAATGTAGTAGCCCCAGGGGTCGTTGTCGACGAACACGTAGAGCGGCAGCTTCAGCTCGTTCACCATCCGATACAACAAGCGACGCACACCTCGCGGCGGCTGTCCCTGCCCGGTCACCAGCAGGCACTTGTGGCGCTTCCAGAACTTGTCTTCGTTCAGCCGTGCCCAAACCGCTTCCTTCTCGACCAGCAGAATGAACTTGGCGCTGTGCTTCTTGAACTTCACCACGTCCGGCTCCACGATGCCGGGAACCGACCATCCCCCGGAGCCCATCCGTGAGAGCTCGATGGTGTCCCCCGCATCGACGATGGTCGCCGGGCCCACGACCGAGCCCCGTTTGGCCGCGAACAGGTGAAGCTCTTCGCGCAAACTGCCCAGGGTCACCTCGAGGTCCTCGATGATCGGGTCCGACTCCACCTGATCGTCGAAGGTGTTCTCTTTCGAGTCCCCGAGCGTGAACTTCGACATGTAGTAGAGGTCACGAATGCTCGTCGTCTTCGCCTCGCGCTGCAGCTGGGCGCAGCCGCGGGCGACGACGAATGTCTGCATGTACTTGCGTGCCTGTCCGAGATTGAAGAGGCTACGGCGCTGGGTGGCGTCTCCCATCTCGAGAATCTTCTTGCGTCGATCGAAGTTGACATTGGACAGTGAACGAGTCGGAACGTCGAGGAACGGGTCGACCGTCCTTTCTGCCAGCTCCACCGTCTTCTCCGCCATGTGCATCAGCTTGAGCTCGGTGTCGAGCTTGGTGGGGATCTCGAAAGCCTTGATCTTGGAGTTGTCGAGCTTGCGAGCCTCACGCTCGAGTGTCTTGGTGCCCCGTGGCGCCCGCTTGGTGGGCGCCTTCTTGCTCGCCTTCTTCTTTGACGCCGATTTCCTCGCTGGGGCCGACTTCGACGCGGCCTTTCCGGCGGGGCGTCTCTTACCAGAGGATTTCTTCTTGACTGCCACGGGATTTGACTCCTGATCGTCGCGATTCACTCGAAGGAGATCGCAGTCTGCTCGATCTCGGACTCCGAGTCGGACTCCACGATCAGCACACGCTCATGATCGTGAAGCTCCGAATCGCCGTTCTGATTGCTCTTGGCATCTTCGAGTAGTTCGGCGAGCTCGGTCTTGGCGCGACTGATATCGATCAGATTCTCCCGGAACCTGGCCTGATCCCGTCCCGTGATCATCTCGACGCTGTCGACGACCGCTTCGATATAGAGGTTGAAGACTTCCCGGCGCTTCGCCTCGTTGCGCGCTCGGGCCTTGCGCTTGACGTAGCTCCCCAGGCGCCGACCACACGCCTGCACCGCAAGGCGTATCTCCTTGCGGATCTCGTCGTAGTCGGCGATGGCCTCCTTGCTCTCGGAGCTGAACGGGACCCAGACGGAAGCCACGTGGACCATGAGCAAGAGTGGACCGGTAGGCAGAGCACCACGCGACTGCGACAAACCGTAGCTCTTCCAGCCCACGTCCATGACCCCCTTGCTGATCGCGCAGCCACCGCCCTGATAGAGCAACGGCACGCGGTTCGCGAAGCGCAGCACTCGCGCCAGCTCATCCGCCTTGAGGTCTCCTCCCCAGGCCACTCCCACCTCTACCTGGAACGGATTCCCGCGGTAGACCGCCGGCTTGCGCGTCTCCACCGTGTAGAACTCGGCATTCACTCCACGAGTCAGGCCCGCCAGGAGCTCCTCCATCCCGATCGGAGAGAGACAATTGGTCGGAGGCGCCATGATCCGGGTGGCCGGATCGTTGATCGCCTTGTAGAGGGAGTCGGCCTCCCGACGCAGGATCGTGCTGGGACGGTTGCGCGGCTTGAGCCTGGCTCGCTTGACGATCTGGGCAGCCAACGCAGGACTGACCCGGCTGAAGTCCTGAGTCAGGAACGAGGTCACTGTCGGCTGACGTGTGCTCTCGAGCATCTTCATCAACACCCCCAGCTCGACTCCATGCGGATGCGGCTTGATCTCCTTGGGAGCAATGGGGTTCTCCTCGACGCTGCGCTCCCAGAGCGTTTCCTCTCCGTTCGGGCTGCGATAGCGGATCGTCGTGTGAGGGTTGGCCACCGCCACCTGATAGAGGAACTCGTCGACGGATTGGCGCCCCTTCTGGTATGCCGCCTCGATCTCGAGCTTGAGCAGGGTTCCGCTCGCGCGATCCCATCCACCCAGCTTCTCCTCCTTGATCACCTTCGGCTGGTTGCTCGTCGTGTCGAGCATGACCGTCATCCCGATCGCCTGCTTGCGCGGCCCGGTCTTGGAGATCACCTCCATCGGCTTGCCCGTGGTCAGTTGTCCGTACATGGCCGCGGCCGAGATCCCGATCCCCTGCTGCCCCCGGCTTTGCTTCATGCTGTGGAACTTCGATCCGTAGAGCAACTTGCCGAAGATGTTCGGGATCTGCTTGGCCACGATTCCCGGACCGTTGTCGCCAACGGTGACCACGAAGCGCTTTTCTTCCTTGCCCGCTTCGATGCTCACCTCGATCTCCGGGAGGATCCCCGCTTCTTCACAGGCGTCGAGAGAATTGTCGACCGCCTCCTTCACGGTGGTGAGCAGCGCCTTGCGCAGCGAGTCGAAGCCCAGCAGGTGACGGTTCTTGGCGAAGAACTCAGAGACCGAGATCTCCCGTTGGTTCTTGCTCATCGTCTCCGCAGTGACGCGGGGCTTCTTGGCCGGGCCTCTGGTCTTCGTCGGCATCGTTCTCGTGGGCACTCACAAGGCTCCGCGACCGGATCCACCGGACCGTCCGCGGAGGTCACCAAGTCGTTGATTCGTGGGAACTTAGGGCACTGGCCCCGCGCAGGAACCGCGCCTCACCAGAGTAGCACAGCCTCGATCGCACGAGAGTCCTGAGCCCTCCTGTCAAGACCTTCCTCGCGCAGTCATGGGAGGCTCAGTTCGGCGCCGGAATCAACCCGCGGCGCGCGGCTGCCAACGCTCGGAAGCCGGTTCGGCGGTGGCCCACGCGGCAGCATCGGAGGCTGCATCCTCACGCCGTAGCGGAAAAGTCAGGGTCACCTGAAAGCCGCCATCACGAGCATTGCCGATCTCGAAGCGCTGTGCGGCACCGTAGAGCTGCTGGAGCCGCTGCATCGTGTTGTGCAGGCCGACCCCTGGCTTGAGCACTTCCCCGGGGTCGCCCTGGATTCCGGGTCCATTGTCGCTGACCCGCAGCTCGATCTTGTCCGGAAACTGCGGACGTGCCCGAACTTCCACGTGGCCCGGGGCCGAGCGCATCGAAAGCCCATGACGAATGGCGTTCTCCACCAGAGGCTGCAACACGAGATTCGGAACCATCGCGTCGAGTAGATCCGGGTCGACGTCGACCGTGACCTCGAGCCGATCTCCGAAGCGCGCCCGCTCGATCTCGACATAGTGCTCGAGAATCTCGACCTCATCGGAGAGGGTCACCTCCTGTTGATCGCCCACCTCGAGGGAAAGACGCAAGAAGTCGCTCAATCGCACCAGCATCCTGTCGGCCGCATCGACGTCCTTGTGCATCAGCGAAGACACGGCATTCAAGGAGTTGAAGAGGAAGTGCGGATTCAGCTGTACGCGAAGCACCTGCAGCTGGGCCCGACTGAGCTGTGCCTCGAGGCGAGCCGTCTTGAAGCTACGATCCTGATACCGCTGGTGATACTCGAACGCGTGAACCACCGCCAGCATCGTGCAGAAGACCAGCATGTAGAACTCGAGCCCACCGAAGAGAAACCCGGCGCCGAGCACACTGAGGCTCGGAGCCGGCCGGTCCCAGACCAGGGTGTTGAGCGCAGAGTCCTTGAGCAGAGCGAGGACCGCATACAGTGCCGAGGCTGCAATGCCCGACGCGAAGTAGATGGCGATCCGGCTCTTCCACCGCGCGCGCTCCAGGGGAAACCGTCTCACCAGCCAGAACATGGCCACCACGAAGGGCAGCCACAGATACCAGCCGATGAACTCGGACACCAGTCGATCGATCGGCAGCGGCACGTCTTCCGCCAGATGCTGAAGAAGGGTCGGCGCAACCGAGACCATCCCCGTCAGAGTGAAGATGAGCAGGAGCTGCGCCCATCGAGCCCTGCGCCCCGGGCGCCCCTGAAGCGGCTCTCCACTGGGCTGAGAGCCCACGGTCACCGACCGCCACCCCACGACCACCGTACCCCCCCGTAGAGCATGCGAGGCATTCCGGTCGACACGAGGCCGGTGTCGGTGACAGCCACCTCGATCTCTTCGTCGAACAGGTTCTGGACTCCAGCGAAGAGGCTCACTCCGGACCCCAGGGAGTGTCCCAGCCACAGGTCTGCAACAAAGAAACTCGACAGCACGCGAGTGTTCAGATCGTCATCGAACTGTTGATCGACCCAGCGCAGCTGGAAGCTCGTTTCGAGGAAGCCGCTGTGCTGGAGTCGTGCGGAAAGCTGGTTCTCAGGCACCTGTACCAACGTCTTTCCTTCGAGACTCGGGGAAACCGCGGCCTCACGAACCTCGGCATCGCTGAGCAGGTAGCTCAACCCCAGCTCGAAGCGGCCGATCCGCTGCTGCACATCGGCCTCCAGGCCACGCACTCGCACTCGATCCAGATTGGCACGCTGGCGACAGACCCCTCCGCCCGGCACGAAGCCGCAGGGGTCGACCACTCCGGGCCCGGAACCGATCGTGACGTTGGCGACAGCGTCGTCGAGTCGATTGTCGAACGCCGCGGCTCGGACCCGGGTGTTGACCGTGGTGTAGCGCCAGCCGGCTTCGAAGCCCTGCAGCGTTTCCGGCACCAGCAGGGCGTTCGCCGCGGTGATGTCGTTTCGGACACGGAAGGGACGGTAGAGCTCATTGACGGTGGGCGCACGAAAGGACTGGTAGGCCGAGCCATACAGAACGTGAGCCTCGGCCAGCTCGTAGGTCAGCCCGACCTTCGGACTGAATGTGGTTTCCCGCCGATCCGGGTACTGCAGATCCTGTCGAATCGAGCCGTCGCTGCGCTCGATCTCCAGTAGAAAACCGTTGGTCGCATTCCACTGGTCGACACGGGCACCCACCTGCAGATTCCAGCGGCGCCCGGCGATCTCGTCCTGGAGCCAGACACCTCCCAACTCCTGATCGCCCCCTGCCGATCGCTGCCGGTTGAAGTCGCTTCCGTTCCAGAAGAAGAGCTCGTTGGTCGCCCCGTCGAGAATGCGCCACTCTCCCCCGGCGCTCAGGGTGTGCCGAGCTCCCTCCGTGCGGTCCACAGCGCCCAGCTCGCGTGCCCACAGTCCACTTACGGTAAAGGAATCGCTGGGCACCTCGAACTGGTACAGCGCCGGCACCTCGGTGTCTCGATCCTCCGACTGCGCACTGAACAGATTCACGAACTCCTGGTCGTCGCCGAAGAGGTTCAACGACCACGAGGAACGCCCGGCCATCCCGTCCAATCCGAGCCGCAGGGCGTCGAGACTCGTGTCGTTGCCGGTGAGACGGGTCCCGTTCCCCCGCTCTTCCTCGAAGTGCTCGTATCGACCGTCGATCTGCCCGTGCGGGCCCAGACCGGCGCGCCCGCGCAGCCCCAACGAATCGTGGTCCGACCAGGCCGGAACGTCGATCTCGCCGCGCTGGTCCTCGCGGAGCACGTAGTAGCCGTCGGTCTCGAAATGACCGCCCGTGACCATGAGGTCGGCACCACCGAGCTCGATTCCGGCCAGCCCTTCGATGCCGAGAGTGCTCCACTCCCCTGCCTCGCCCAGTACCGAGACGCGGGCCCCGCTCCCCGGCTCGGTGAACAACTGGATGACACCTCCGAGAGCATAGTTGCCCCAGACGTTGGACGCGCCCCCCGGGACCACTTCGGCCTTGGCCAGCTCGAGGCGAGAGAAACGGCTCCAGTACACCCAGCCCCCGAAAGCGTCGTTGAGGGGTATCCCGTCCACCAGAACGAGCGTCCGACTCACTCCGCTCGGGCCGACGCCGCGAAGGGACACGCCCTGCGTCGTCGGGTGGGAAACCAGACTGCTCGACCTTCTGAAGAGGGAGAACCCCGGCACCTGCCGCAGAGTGTCGTCGAGAGTCAGTGCCGCTGTCTCCTCGAGACGATCAGTGAGCACGACCACATTCGCCGGCACCGTGGCGAGATCACGCTCGAGGCGAGAGGTGGTCACGATCACCGTCTCCGAGAGCACGGCGGCGTCCTGGCCGAGCGAGGGAGCTTCGTCCTCGGCCGCAGCCGTGCCCGGTTCCTCTCCAGGACCGTCCTCCGGCACAGCGGACGATGCGGGCTCCTGGGCGCTCTGGCCGAGCACCGGTGAGAGAACGTGGCCTCCGATGAAGAGCCCGACGGCGATCGAGCCCACCACAAACCGGCCCCGAATCCGGCCGCTCTGCATCAAGACAAACCCTCGAGGTCCGGTCCCTCAGGGCCCTTCTCCGCTTCTCCCTCCGTGGGCTCTACCGGCACCTCGACCGGCTCGGGCATCGTGAACAGCCCCGGATCGACCTCGACGCCCGTCTCGACCGCCTCCAGCGTCATGTCGATCTGCATGGCAGCTCCCGAAATGACGATCCGATGCGGAATCACCAGGGGGCCCACGGATCGGTAGTCGTCCAGGGTGGCCACCAGCGTCTGCGGTGCCCCCATGAACTCGGTGTCGAGAGTGAGTCGGTGCTCGAGGAAATCCTCACCGCCCAGGAAGATCTGGCGGGTCTTTCCCGACGCGAGCGTCGCCTCGATCCGATAGGTCTCGTCATTGTCGACGTTCTCGATTCCGGCGAGAGTCAGGGAAATGCCCTTGTCCTCGGCATCGTCGAGCAATCCCCAGAGAAAGTCCGAGAACACTGTCACCGCGTCCTCCGCTTCCGGCCCCAGCGCTTCCGGCTCGACGATGCCCTGGAAGGGGGAGACGGTCCACGCAGTAGTGCCGTCATAGGCCTGCACCATGCTCATCCCCTGGAGATCGATGTCGACGCGAAACGGCCGAGGGCGCTGGAAGTGCATCGTCATCGGCAGTTGCATCCCCTGGAAGCCCACGATCCCCATCGCCTTGACGGTCTGGACCTTGCCCGCATCCGGTGGAACACGGGCGGCCAGGTGCTTCGCCAGAATCTGCTCCAGACCCAACTCGGGATCGGCGACCTGACCGGGGTCGGGTGGCGGAGCGACCTCCTCGGGACTCGGCTGCGTCGGCTCCTGGGGCTTCACGGGCGGCTGGAGAGCACTCAGGGGTGCCCCGGCCATCAGCACGAGTGCCAACGACCAGGTCAACGCCGCGAGCGACACGTCAGCGAGAGAGACCGTAGGGATCGACCGAGTGCGCAGGTGAGACATCGAAGCTCCTTGCTGAGGCATGGCCCGCCCCGGACTCCGGAGAGGGGAGAGAGACACGAGGTCGTGGGATCATAGCAACGGTACGCCAGATCCGACCGCGACGCTTCGCGGCCTCGTCTCGGGTGCCGTCCCGGGCGATTCTCTCGTGGAGCTCTCTCAGGCGTCGAAATCACCGAGCTCCATACGAAGCTCGGCGACCGCGAGGTCGCCCGTGTTGTCGAGTCCCTTGGCTCGGATTTCCTCGAGCGCCTCGGCCTTCCTGAATTCGATCACTCTCTCTCGCAGGCGCTCGATCTCACTCTCCTGCTCGAGGATCTTCTCGCCCTGGCGCTCGTTCTCCTCCTCGAGCTCCAGGCGGCGAGTTTCCGAGGACTTGACCAGAGACTCGACCTCGTGCCAGGCCTTGTCGCGTTGCGCCAGCTCGGCCTCCATCTCGAGAATCCGGAGCTCCAGATCCTCTCCCGAGACTTCGGCTGCCGCCTCGAGCTCGACCCGCTGTTCCTCGAGCCTCAGGGTCGCCGCGCCCAGCTCTCCGCGAACCGACTCGAGCTCGCCCTCCAGGCGAGTGCGCTCCTCCTCGAGCTCACGGCGAAATCGCTGGGCTCGCTCCTGAAGCTCCTCGCGCTCGGCGGCGACCTCGCTCTCGAGCTCGGTCATCCGAGCCTTGAGATTGCGACTCTCCCGGTCCCGGTCTTCGATCTTCTCCCACAGCTGCGAGATCTCTCCACGCAGCTCGTCTCGGAGCTCCTTGACCTCTCGGAGCTCGTTTCGAGCCTCTTCCAACTTGAGACGGTCTTCCTCGCCCTCGGCCACCCGAGCTTCGAGCGTCGCCACTCGCTGGGTACGTTCCTCGAGCTCCATCTCTGCCGTAGCCAGGGTCTGCTGGCTCTCGGAGAGCTCCGCCTTCATGCGGTCTCGCTCCTGTTCGGCTTGCCGGCTCACGTCCGTCAGCGAGGCCACTTCGCAGGAGAGAGCCTCGATTTGATTTCGGGCGTCCTCGTGACTCTGGTCCGACTCACGAAGCCGCTCTTCGGCCTTTCGCGCGGCCAGCTCCAGGACCTCCCGCTCGCGCAGGCGCTGCTCCTCGGCACGCAAAAGGGCTCCCTGCAGCTCTTCGGGAGAGGTCAGGAGGGGTCGTTTCTCGGCCATGGCGAGTCTCCAGGGAGGGGCTGTCTCCGGTCAGAACGTCCACCTCTCGCACGAGGCGACACCGAGCCATTCTGCCAGACTTTTGCAAATAAGTGAATACAGCACGCCCCCTGGCAGCCCCCCTGCAACCCTTTGCTCAGCGCCCGCGGTCGAGCACGCTGTAGACCGCGGGGATCACCAGCAGCGTCAACAGCGTCGACGTCAGAAGGCCGCCAACCACGGTCAGCGCCATCGGAGCCCGCAGCTCACTGCCCTCCCCCAGGCCCATGGCCATCGGCAAGAGGCCCAGAACCGTCGTCCCGGTCGTCATCAGAATGGGTCGTAGACGGGTCGCACCCGCTTTGCGGAGTGCCTCCAGCTTCGAGAGCCCTTCGCGCCGCAGCTGGTTGGTGTAGTCGACCAGGATGATCGCGTTGTTCACCACGATGCCGGCAAGCAGAATCGCACCGATGAGCACCACGATCGAAATCGTGGTTCCGGTCGACCACAGGATCAAGATCGCCCCGATGAGGGAGAAGGGAACGCTGAACAGGATCACGAAGGGATGTAGCAGTGACTCGAACTGGGAGGCCATCACCAGATAGACCATGAAGATCGCGAGGAGAATGGCCAGACGCATACTCTCGAACGAGGTCTCCATCTCCTGACGCTGCCCACCGAGGGTGTAGTCGAAGCCGCTCGGTAGCGACACCGCGGCGAGTATCGACTCGATGTCGGCCGAGACGCTTCCCAGGTCACGGCTTCCGGTCAGATTGGCGGTGATCAGAGCCACCCGACTGCTGTCGGCCCGACGGATCTCCGCGGGCCCGTAGGTCTCGATCACATCGGCAACCGAGGAGAGCGGCACCCGGGTGGTTCCGGACTGCGAGATGTTCAGGTTGCCGAGATCCCGCACCGAATCGCGGTAGCGCTCGCTCGAGCGCATGCGGATCTCGATGTTGCGATCCTCCCTGGTGATGTCGGTCGCGATGTCTCCCTGCACCTTGGAGCGAATCACACTTCCGATCTGGTTGACCGTGTAGCCATAGCTGGCCAGTCGATCCCGGTCGAACCGGATCTGCAGCTCGGGATTCCCCCCCTCGGTCGACGACTTGACGTCCGCCAGCCCCTCGATCCCACGCAACTGCGCGACGACATCCTGAGCCAGCCGCTCCAACACCTTCAAATTGTAGCCGCGGATCTCCACCTCGATCGGAGTCCGAAACGAGAAGTAGCTGGGACGACCGAAACGGTACTTCATCGCGCCGCTCGCTGCGTTGCTCTCCTCGGGACCCTCGCCTCCACCCGCTGCGAGTCCGTCGGCAAAGGCGGCATTCTGATGATCGAGGATCGAGCGCAGCTCCGACATCAGAGCCTCTTCCTGCTCGGCACTGCTCGGCTGATACAGGGTGAACGTGACCTGCCCGATGTTCTCGCGCTTCTCCCCGGCTGCCCCTCCCTGCTCGTTCGAGGTGCCGACCATCGTATAGACCGTGCGAACTCCCTCCAGGGCCATTCCTCGCCGCTCGACGGCAGCCAGCCGTCGGTCGGTCACTTCGAGTCGCGTGCCCGGTGGAAGCTCGGTGTCGATGAAGAACTCACCCTGAATGAGCTCCGGAACCAGTTCCGTACCGAGCCCGGTCACCAGTGTCAGACACAGCCCTAGAGCGGCGATCGTGCCGAGAATCACGGCCCAGGGAGACCGCAGCACCCAGGCAACGCTCCGATCGTAGGTAACGGCGACCGCCTGCAGCGCATGGTCGAAGGCGACGAGAACGGGGCGCACCAGGATCGATAGCACCCGAGCGACGAGACGGCTGGTCCATTTGATCGACCGGGCAATCGCCAGGGAAACCGTCCAGATCGCTCGCTGAATCCACCTCAGGAGGAAGAACCTCGGCGCAGCCTGCTCCTCGGCCAGGGGATCTTCGAGTCGGTGATGGCGAGAGGCGAGCATCGGAATCACGGTCAGGGCGACGACCAGCGAGACCACGAGAGAAAACGTCACGGTCATCGCCTGATCTCCGAACAGCTGGCCGGCGATGCCCTCGATGAACACGATCGGAGCGAACACGCAAATCGTCGTCAGGGTGCTGGCAATCACCGCCCGCCCGACCTCCGACGCACCGACGCGTGCCGCCTCCACGACATCCAGACCTTCTTCTCGCTTGCGCTGAATCGCCTCCAGAACCACGATCGAGTTGTCGAGTAGAAGTCCGATCCCCAGGGTCAGCCCACCGAGCGACATGATGTTCAGCGACACGTCGAAGATGTACATGAGAAAGAAGGTCGCCATGACGGAGACCGGGATCGAAATGGCGATGATCAGGGTGTTCTTGGCACTGCGCAGGAACAGGAAGAGAACGATGATCGCGAGCGCCCCACCCATGACCGCGGTCGAGATCACCGCTCGAACCGACTCTTCGATGTAGCGCGACTGGTCGGTGATCACCGTGAGGCGGAGAGCGGGGTCGATCCGGATCAGCTTCTCCTCCACCTTGCGCAGGCCCTCCTCCACCGCGGCCGCCACCATCACCGTATTGGTGCCACCCTCCTTGTAGACCGCGATCTCGACGCTCTCCAGCCCATCGATCCGCGAGATGACCTCGCGTTCCTTGGTACCCTTGTATACCCGGGCGACGTCGGAGAGGCGCACGATGGCACCCCGCGATCGATCGACTACGATCTCGCGCATGTCCT
The DNA here is from genome assembly GCA_963851415.1 of uncultured Acidobacteriota bacterium. Lineage (GTDB taxonomy): Bacteria > Acidobacteriota > Thermoanaerobaculia > Multivoradales > Multivoraceae > CAWKPF01. The sequence goes on along the minus strand of CAWKPF010000003.1, from coordinate 1,599,454 downwards.
CGGGCCGTACGAACTCGTTGATCGTGCGCACGAGGTACTCGGTCTGCCCTTCGCGCAGGCGTCCGCCCGTCAGATTGACGTTCTCCGCCGCCAGGCGGGCCACGAGCTCCGAGATGTTGAGCCCGAGCGCCCCGAGCTTGCTCTCGTCGATGTCGACCTGGATCTCCTCCTCGAGACCACCGCTCACCAGAACGGCGGCCACTCCATCGATCCTCTCGAGGGCGCGCTTGATGTCCTCCTCGGCGATCAGCCGCATGTGCACCAGATCCGACAGACCGGTCACGCCGACGCGCAGAATCGGATCGAGGGAAGGGTCGTAGCGCAGCAGCACCGGTTTGTCCGACGCGAGAGGCAGCCGCAACATGTCGAGGCGCTCGCGGACGTCGAGCGACGCGAAGTCCATGTTGGTGCCCCACGAGAACTCGAGTGTCACCTCGCTGGTGTCGGCCCGCGAGCTCGACGTCACCCGCACCACGTTGTTGACCACCCCGACCGCGTCTTCCACCTGTTTGGTGACGAGGTTCTCTACCTCGATCGGCGCCGCACCCTCCCACTCGGTCTTCACCGTCAACGAGGGATACGTGATGTCCGGCAGCAGGTCGACCGCCAGCTGTCGAAACGCGACAATGCCGAATACCACGGACGCAACGGCAAAAATGAACACCGTCACCGGGCGCCGAACAGAGAAATCGATCACGCGCATGTGCTGATCCGCGGCCCGTCAGCCTCGAGAGCCAGGGGGCCCCTGGGAGCCGGGGGGGCCCTCGTCCGGCCCGCGCTGAGGGAGCTCACCCTTCTTCATTCGCTCGATGCGCTCCTCGATCTGCTCGTCGGAGAGCCCCCTCGCCTTCATGCGCTCGCGCAACGTGTTCAATTGCTCGTCGGTCATGTTGGTGGGATCGAAGCCCGGAGGAGGCCCGCGCCGACCCGAGCGATCCGCATCCGGTGCTCCCTGTGGCGAGGGCGCTGTCTCCTGGAGCGCGGCACCTTCCCGCTGAGGGGGGGGATCTCCCCCTTCTGGTGGACGGCCCTCTCGCTCGGCACCGGAAGGACCAGCACCCGTCGATGCACCGTTTCTCATCTGCTGTAGGCGCTCCTCGATCTGCGCATCCGACATCCCACGCTCGCGCATTCGGTCCTTGATCATGTCGAGCTGTTCTGCGCTCATCTCCCCTCCGCCAAAGCCCGGGCTCCCAGTCGCGCCCGGGGGGGGGCCAGAGGGCGAGTCGGCGAGCACGTACACGGCCGTTCCGTCGCTCACCGAGTCCTGGCCGACGACGATGACACGCTCCCCCTCCTCTAGGCCGGAGGTCACCTCGACCGAGTCGGCCTCCGCGAAGCCGAGCTCGACCTCCCGCCGACGGGCCACCCCGTCGTCAAAAACATAGACGGTGTCGCCGATGCTCTCGAGAACCAGTGCGCGCTTCGGGATGACCAGGGAACCGGACCGCCGATCCACCTCGAGGAAGACCGAGGCGAACATCCCGGGTCGAAGGACATTCTCCCCCTGCACCGACAGGGTGACCTTGACGGTTCCCGTGGCCGACTCCACCACCGGACTGATGCGCAGCACGGAGGCGTTGAACTTCCGATCGGGGTAGGAGTCGACGGTCACATAGGCCGACTGCCGCAGCCTCAGGCTCGGCAGATCCTTTTCGGGAACCTGGATCGGACAGAGCAGCGGATCGAAGTCGGACAGGCGAAAGAGTCTCTGGTTCACCGAGATGTTCTCGGCGAACTTGATGGCTCGCTCGACGATCTGTCCCGAAAAGGGAGCCCGAATCTCGGTGTATTCAAGCTGGATCTCCTGGGAGCGGATCTGGGCCTTGGCCGTTTCGTGGCGCGACACGGCCTGGTCGTACGCCTCCTGGCTGAGAATCCCGCTCGCCAGCGTAGCGTTGGCACGCTCGAGAGCCAGCCGTGCCTCCTCCAGAGTCACCCGCAGCAGCTCGAGCTGTGCCTCTGCCGGCTCGGGATCGATCCGCGCGAGCAGGTCGCCTTCGCGCACGAACATACCCTCCTCGCCCTTCAGCTCGACGACCGGGCCGCCGATCCGCGCCACGATGTCGACGTCGTTCTCGGCCTCCAGCGTGCCGTTGGTCTCGATGTAGTCGGCGATGTCCCGCTGAGCGACCACCGCCACGTCGATCGGAATCGCGGTCGATTCCGGAGCACCGCCAAACTCTCCGGGCCTTCCGCCACCGCGGCCTCCTGTGGCATCTCCTCCCGTATCGGCGCCACTCTCCTTCGAGCCGCATCCGAGGGTCGCCCCGACGGCCAGTGCGAGCAGCACGCTTCCCACCGGGCCGGCGATCTTTGCGAATTTCATCTCTGCCTTGCCTACCTTCGTGTCGTCAGTTTCTGGGGCGTCCGCTCAGCGCGATCTCGCACGCCGATCATGCTGCAGCCGCGAGGCGCCGCAGGAAACGGGTGAAGTCGTCGACCAGGGTGTAGATGGTCGGCGTCACCAGCAGGGTGAAGAACGTCGAAGTCGTCAGTCCACCGAGGATCACCAGACTGGTCGGAGCCCATTGGGCCGCTCGTCCTTCGGGCTGGCCGAAGATCTCGGGAAGAAAGAAGGGGGCGGCCATCGGCGACAACCCGAGGATGGTGGTCACCGCCGTCATCAGAATCGGGCGCAGCCTGTGCTTCCCTCCGAGCACCACCGCCTCCTCGCGCCTCATTCCGTCGCGGCGGAGTCGGTTGATGTGATCCACCAGGACGATTGCGTTGTTGACGACGATGCCGGCGAGAATGATCAGCCCCATGTCCGCAGAGCTCGTCCGAGATTGCCCCGCCATCGTCATGACGATACCGACACCGGTGAAGGCGAAGGGAATCGAGAACATGATGACGAAGGGCTGTGCGAAATTCTCGAACAGCGAGGCCATGATCATGTAGATCAGCATCACAGCGAAGAGCAGAGCGAACATCGCACCTCGGGCATCGTCCTCCGCATCGAAGAAGCTCCTGCCGAAGCGCCACTCGTAGCCTTCGGGCAGGCCGATGGCCGCCAGGGTTCCCCGCATCGAGCCCATGAGCGCGAACGAGGGCGCGTTGCTGCGGGATTCTGCGGAGATGGTGATCTTGGCGCGGCGGTTCTCCCGCTCGATGCTCCTGGCTCCCGGCACGACCTCGAAGTCGGCGACGCTGCCGATCTGTAGCGACGTCCCGTCGTTGCGCAGGGGCAGGGTGCGTAACTGATCGAGGGTCTGGCGATCCTGTTCGCGATACTGCATCACCATCCCCACCTCGCGCTCGTCGCTCTTGAAATAGCTCAGGTTGCGGGAGGAGAGCGCATTGTTCACGCTGGTGGCGACCGCCTGGGAGGACATCCCGGCCTGCAGCGCCCGTTCGCGGTCGACCGAGACCACGATCTCGTCGTCACCGCTCTCGAGCGAGGTGTCGACGTCCTTGAGTACGGGGATCTGCTCCAGGCGCTCGACCAGCGTCGGGCTGAGCAGCTCGAGAATCTCCATGTCCTCGCCCACCAACTCCATTTCGACGGTCGAGCCACCCATGCCCGGAGGCCCGTGGCTGGTACCTCGCACCTTGTAGGTCACCCCCGAGCGCAGGGGCAGGTCCGCGTCGATCGATTCCGAGATCTCGGCGCTGGTTCGCTGAGCCTGATCCTCGGGGGTCAGATAGAGCTCGTAGCGATTGGATCCCCCCCAATCACCACGGCCGGAGCGCCCGCCCCCGGTGCTGAATCGATGGGTGATGTCGGCGATCTCGTATTCCTCGCGTTGGGCATCGAGGTGATCGTAGATCTCCTGGAAGAGCGCCTCGCGCTCGGTCACGCTGAAGCGCTTCGGTGTGTCGACGAACAGGGTGAGCTGTCGACCATGGGACGGCGGTGAGAAGCTGCGCTCGATTCCGGAGTACATCTTCCACGAGCCCCACAGCAGGAGCACGATCCCGATCGCGAAGGTGACGCGATGATGAAGAGTGAAGCGCAAGATGGCACCGTAGACGTCGATCATCTTCTCGAGCAGAGGCATGTCGCGCTTGACCTCGGAGCGCAGCAGCAGGCTCGCTACCATCGGTACGACGGTCAGCGACACGATCAGCGAAGCGACCATCACGATGACCACGGTCAACCCGACGTCGCCCATGAAACGCATCATCCCGCCGGAACCCCCGAAGAAGATCATCGGCAGGAAGACACAGACGGTCGTCGCGGTCGACGCGATGATCGGCATCGCCACCGCGCTCGCCCCTTCGAGGGCCGCCTGCTTCGAGTCGTTGGTCTTCTCCTGGCGGTAGCGAAAGATCGACTCGATGACCACGATCGAGTTGTCGAAGAGCATGCCGACCGCGAGCATCAATCCCATCAGGCTCATCACGTTGAGCGTCATCGAGGTGAGATCGGCCTGGCGCATGAGGTAGATGATCACGAAGGTCGCCACCAGAGAGATCGGAATGGCGATGGCGATCAACAACGTGGTGCGGAAACGGCGCAAGAACAGGTACATGAAGACGATGGCCAGTCCACCACCGATCAAGCCTGCCTTGACCAGCGAGCTGAGCCCCTCGGTGACATCCACCGAAGCGTCGCGGAAGTGCCGGATCTCGAGCTGTGCTCCCTCCGGGCTCTCGTTGATCGCCGTGTACTCGGCCTTGACGCGATTGGCGACCGCGAGCAGATTGGCGGTCGACGTCTTGTTGATCGAAACGTAGATCGCCTCCTCTCCGTTGAGGAAACTGTAGGAGGTACGTTCAGGGTAGTCGTACACCACGTCGGCAATGTCGTCGATGCGCAACGCGCCCTGCCCGAGAGGTAAGCGCCGGATCTCGTCGAGGGACTCGAACTCCCCGATCGACCGCACCATCAGCCGACGGCTCCCTTCGCGGATGTAGCCTCCGGAGACGTTCACGTTGCCCTCGCGCAGCACCCGGGCGACGTCCCGTACATCCACGCCGTGGGCCGCGAGTCGTGCGGGTACGAGCTCGATCCGGATCTCCTTGGTCCGCAGACCTCGCACATCCACCTGAGCCACTCCCTCGAGGCGCTCCAATCGAGGCTGCACCACCTCCTCGACGAAGGCGTAGAGCTTGTCCGGCTCCATTTCCCCACCGATGCTGCTGCTGATCACAGGGATGTCCGAGCTCTGGAAGCGGCGGATCCAGACTCGTTCGACGTCGTCCGGAAGGAAGGGTCGGGCACGATCGATGCGATCCCGAACCTCGACCGAAGCGAGATCCATGTCGGTCCCTTCGACGAATTCCAGGTTGACGCTCGCCGACTCCGGAGACGCGGTCGAGCTCAAGGTCTCGAGTCCGTTGAGCGTGCCGAGGGCGTCCTCCAGCGGCCGCACCAACTCCCGTTCGACTTCCTGGGCACTGGAGGACGCGTAGGGCACCGACACCCAGACGTTGGCGCGCGAAAATTCGGGCAGGAACTCGAGTGGCAACCGGGTCAGCGACAGCCATCCCAGCACCACCAACCCGATCACGCACATCGTCATCGTGATGCGACGCTCCACCGAGAAGCGGACGATGGGATTGATTTCGCTCAAGATTGCACACCGGCCTGAGCCGCTACGTCTCGGCTTCCTCGGGCGGTCGGTCGAAGCGGGTCCGGTCCAAGGGATGCGGCCAATCCTATGCCCGCCTGTTCGGGGTTCGTTCCGAATGCCGACTCCGGATTCAAGAGTCTCCTCCGATCGCGATCAACTGTAGCCCAGTTCCCCGCTCGCGGCCGTTCTGCCCGCTGTAAGTCCTTTGTAAGAAGACCGTGAGCGTCGCTACCCCGCGGAACCCACCTAGCTCGCCGGTGCGTCGCCCTCGAGCTGGCGAGCGAGGAAGATCAGCCCGCCTTCGCGGTCGCTGAACGCACCTTCGAGCTGAGCCTCGAAGCAGGTGTCGAGGATCGGTCCGAAGCCCGGACCCGGCTCGAGTCCGAGATCGATCAGGTCGCGCCCGCGGATCAGCGGCTGGGGAGCGCTCTCAGCCACCGCCAGCCGCTCGGCGGAGCTCAGCAGCCACTGCGCCTCTTGCGCCCCGTCGTACTCCAGGGGCGGACGCCCCCGGGCATCGGCCCGCGCCACTCGCACCAAGCGATCGATGCGTCCGACCTTGCGTGCCAGGCGACGGATCGCGGAGTCGCCCGCCCCGTCCTGGTAGAGCTGGCGCGGCTTGAGGTGATGGGCCACCAGAGGTGTCACCTGATTCGCGAGCGAGTCCTGATCGGTCAACCGCTCGAGGAAGGTCCGTGTCGGCGCGACCCCGGCCGCCTCGTGCCCCCTGGCCCGCCACCTGCCGTCCTCGAATTCGGTCGTCGCCGGCTTTCCGAAGTCGTGGGCCAGACAGGCGAGCCCCACCACCAGATCCTCCCATTCGTCACCCAGGCGCTCCTCGGCGAAGGCGTCCATCACGAAGCCGGTGTGCACGAAGACGTCGCCCTCGGGGTGCCAATCCTCGTCTTGCGGGCAACCGACGAGAGCCTCGATCTCCGGGAAGAATCGCAACCAGTTGGTGTCGTGGAGGAAATCGAGTCCGGCCTTGATCCTCACACCCTGAAGGAGCAATTTGCGCCACTCCTGCCAGAGGCGTTCCTGGGGCAATTTCTCGAGCCCCATCGAGCGACAGAGCTCGACCGTGGCCGGATCCGCTGTGAGGTCGAAACGAGCGATGAACTGCATCCCGCGGAGCACCCGCAGGGGATCCTCCGAGAAACGGCGTGAGGTGTGCCGCAGCCGCCCTTCCCGCAGGTCTTTTTCGCCACCGGTCGGATCGATCAGCCGATCGGAGAGGGGATCCCACGCGATGGCGTTGATCGTGAAATCGCGTCTCTGCGCCGCCTCCTCGAACGACATGCCCGGATCGGCCTCGATCTCGAATCCCCGGTGCCCCTCGCCCACCTTGCGCTCCCGTCGAGGCAGCGCGACGTCGATCGGCCGGTGCCGGATCTTGATTACGCTGAACGAGCGGCCTACGCGGTCCAGTTCCCAGTGCCGCGACAAGCACTGCTCGAGTTCGGAGGGCTGGAGACCGAAGACCTCGAGATCGAATTCGCTCACCTCGCCCCCGAGCAGCGCATCGCGCACAGACCCGCCGACCAGATGGGCACGCCCCCCCGCCTCGGCCACTCGGCCCACCAACGCCAGGACCTCCTGCCAGTCCTCCGGTTCCTTGGCTCGCAACTGCACGAGGCCATTCTAGAGTGCCCGAGCGCGGGCCCATCCGGCTCCCGTCGCCTCGACCCTGATATCCTCGTGGCTCACACTGAACCCGTCAGAGCGAGAGTGCCAAGCAACGGCACTCGTCGGCTCGAGGAGGACTCATGACGAAGGGCTCTCAGACTTCGTTTCGCTTCGCGGCGCTGGTGGCCGCCACCCTTTGGCTCATCGTGAGCATCCCGGCAGCGGCACAGCTTCCCGGCACCCTGTTCGGCCAGATCTTCGACGAGAACGGCGACCCGGTGGTGGGCGTCAAGATCGTGGTCACCGACCCCGAGATGCCCAGCTTCAAGCAAGAGACCGAGTCGGGCAAGAACGGTCGGTACAGCATCATGTTCAAGAACAGCCTTCCCGCATACCATCTCGAATTCTCGAAAGAGGGATACCAGTCATTCTCGCTCGGCGGGGTCAAGGTCGCCGCCCGTCAGCGGACCCGCAAGAACTTCGATATCAAGAGCGCCGAGGCCGCGGTCGCCTCCGCAGCGGAGTCCGGAGATGCGGACGCAGCCAAGGCCATCGCCGGCGCCGGCAACGTCTTCAATCAAGGCGTGGCTGCCTTCAACGCGGAGCAGTACGACGTCGCGGAAGAGTCGTTCCTGCAAGCCCTCGAGAAAGATGCCGATCTGGCCGAAGCGAATGCCGCTCTGGCCCGCGTGTATCGCGTCACCGACCAGCACGAGAAGGCAATCGAGCAGGCCAATCTCGCGATCGCAGCCGACAAGTCGGTCGACGACATGAACCAGGTCCTGTTCGACGCTCACAGCGCTCTCGGCAACGAGGCCGAGGCGCAGGCGGCCCTCGCCAAACTGCAGACCGGGGACCCGGCCAAGGCATCCCAGAATCTCTTCAATCAGGCAGCCGAGGCCTTCAACGCGGGAGACATGGACACCGCCAAGTCCACTCTCGACAAGGTCCTGGAGCTCAACCCGGATCACGCCAAGGCGAACTACCTGCTCGGCGTGGCCCTGGTCGGAGAGGATCCCGCCAGGGCCAAGACATTGTTGGAGAAGTTCATCGCTCTGGCACCGAACGACCCCGACGCCGCCACCGCCAAGGAGATGATGCAGTACCTGCAGTGACCGCCGGCGCCGCAGCGCCACGTCGTTTCAGGTACTCGACGGCCCCTCTCTTCGTCGCAGAAGCGCGAGAGCAGGGGCCGTTTCCTCGTGCCGCGTCGAGACCGACCGGCCGAACCCGGAGATTCCCATGAGCCGTCTGTCCCGTTTGCATCGAGCTTTTCCTGCCAGCCTCCTCACGATCGGCCTCCTGGGCATGCCCGCGGCGCCGGCCCAGGAGGCACCACCGCTCACCGAGGGCACGGAGGTCACGCTCGAGCTGATCATGTCGGACCCCGACTGGCTGGCGCGCTCTCCGGAGAATCCCTACTGGGCCGACGACTCGAACCACGTCCTCTTCGAGCGCAAGAGAGAGGGAGAGCAATTCAACGATCTGTGGCGCGCGAGCCTCGACGGCTCCGTCCCTCTCCGACTGTCCGACAGTGAGTTGGCCGACGTCGACGCTCCCGATGGCGACTGGTCCCGAGACCGCCGCATCAAGGTGTATGAGCGTGACGGAGACATCTTCTGGAAAGACGTCTCGAGTGGCGAGACGCGCCAGTTGACGCGCACGGCCGAGAGCGAGGGCTCTCCCCAGCTCCTTCTCGACGGGCAGGTGGCTTACCGGCGAGGCCAGCGTGTCCTGGTACGCGACCTGACCAGCGGTCTCGAGAGCGAGCCCTTCGATCTCCGCTTCGAGAAGGAGCCGACGGAGAAGCGGACCGAGGAACAGTTGGAGCGTGACTATCTCGCGCGCCAGCAGCACCGCCTCTTCGAGATCGTTCGTGAGCGCGAGCGACGCGCCGAGGTCTCTCGCGAGCGCGAAGTGGAGCAACGGCAGGCAAACCCTCGGCGAAACGATCTGCCGTGGTACCTCGGGGAAGACGTTGCGCTGGGGCGAGCGCTCCTGTCTCCCACGGGTCGCCACCTTCTCGTGACTCTCGTTCCGAAAAAGAGAGATCCAGGAGAGCCAGCGAAGATGCCGCTCTGGATCACCGACTCCTCCCGTATCGACGTACGCGACGTGCGCCCCACCGTGGGCACGGGCAAACCGACCCCGACTCGGCTCCTTCTGCTCGATCGCGAGACCCATCGCTGGAGCGAGCTGGATCTCTCCGAGATGCCCGGAGTCAGCGAGGATCCGCTCTCCGAGCTCCGTGCCAAAGCCGAGCAGCGGAAAGCGGAGAGGGCTGCTACGGCGCGCGGCAAAGGGGACACCGAGAGCGATCTCTCGGCGGCCGAGGAGAAACCCGAGGCCGACGCCGAGACGCAGGCGAAGAAGAAGCCTCGCGCCCTGCGCATCAGCAACATGAGCTGGAACCGCACCGGCACACGGGCGATCTTCCAGGCCTCCTCCCACGACAACAAGGACCGTTGGATCGCGACGATCACACCGGATCCTGCGGCCCAGGTCGACGGCGAAGGTCCGATCGCCGTCCTTCACCCGGTTCGTCGAATCCACGATCCTGCCTGGATCAACTGGCGCTATCGTCAGGCCGGCTGGTACCCGGACGGCGACGATCTCTGGTACCTGTCCGAAGAAAGCGGCTTCGCGCAGCTCTACCGGGTCCACTTCGACGGAACTGGCCACCGGGCGCTGACCGAGGGCGACTTCGTGGTGCGCGACCCCGTTCCCACCCTCTCCGGTGAGCAGCTGATCGTCGAAGCCAATGTCGACCACCCCGGCATCTTCGAGGTCTTCCGCGTCGATCTCGACCGGGGAGGACTGGAACGCCTCACCGAGCTCGGCGGGGTCAATCGGGGGTGGCTGTCGCCCGACGAGACGAAACTCCTGATCGAGCACTCGACCACCACCCGACCGCCCGAGCTCTACGTGCAGGAAGCCCGTGCGGGCGCCGCGCCTCGCCAGATCACCGACACGATCAGCGAGGCCTTCGCCCGACGACCGTGGGTCACCCCGCAGATCGTCGAGGTGCCGTCCTCTGAGTCAGACCGCCCGATCTACTCACGCCTGTACCGACCCCAGGGCCCGGTGCCCGCCGGCGGAAGGCCGGCGGTGCTCTTCGTCCACGGAGCCGGTTACCTCCAGAACTCGCACCAGGGGTGGTCCAACTACTCTCGGGAGTTCATGTTCCACACCCTGCTGGTGCAGCACGGCTACGTCGTGCTCGACATGGACTATCGAGCCTCGGCCGGATACGGCCGCGATTGGCGCACGGCGATCTACCGTCAGATGGGCACACCGGAGGTAGAGGACCTCGCGGACGGGATCGACTGGCTGGTCACTCACCTCGACGTCGACCGCACTCGTATCGGAGTCTACGGAGGCTCGTACGGCGGTTTCCTGACCTTGATGGCGATGTTCAAGCAGCCGGAGCTGTTCGCTGCCGGCGCAGCGCTGCGACCCGTGACCGATTGGAGCCACTACAACCACGGCTACACGAGCAACATCCTCAACACCCCGGAGCTCGATCCTGAAGCCTACGAGAGGAGCTCCCCGATCGAGTTCGCTCAGGGCCTCGAAAAACCTCTCCTGATCTGCTCTCCGATGCTCGACGACAACGTCTTCTTCCTCGACAGCGTCCGGCTCGTGCAGCGCTTGATCGAGCTCGAGAAGGAAGAGTGGGAGATCGCGCTCTTTCCGGTCGAGCCTCACGGCTTTCGTGAGCCGTCCAGCTGGCTCGACGAATATCGAAGGATCTTCAAACTCTTCCAGGAGCACGTCGGAAAGGAGGGTCATTGAAGCAACTCCTCGTTCTGCGCCACGCCAAGTCCGACTGGAATGCCGGCGCCCGAGACGATCACGCGCGACCGCTCAACGCGCGAGGCGAGGCCGCTGCCGAGCAACTGGGCGTCTTCCTGGCGAGGGCAAACCACCTTCCCGACGCGGTGGTCACCTCCACCGCTCGACGCGCGGCCGACACGGTCGCGCGCGCGGTGCGAGCCGGAGAATGGGAATGCCCCGTCGAAGAAGACGATCGTCTCTACGAAGCTTCGGTCACCGATGTGCTGGCCGTCGTCGCGGGCTGCTCGACGCGGCGCGACCGCCTCCTGATCGCGGGACACGAGCCCACCAGCTCCGATCTGCTGACTTATCTCACCGGAGCGAGCGTGCGCTTCCCGACCGCGGCCCTGGCAGCGATCGACCTGCCGGTCCAGGACTGGAACGAGCTCGACCCCCGGTATGACAACGCCGGCCTGGGCCAGCTCCGATGGTTCGTCATTCCGAAGCTCATCGGCGGGGTCCTCTGAGGAACCGTGCTCTGAGGAGCCCCGACCGCGTGGCGTTCAATTGGTCTGGTTGAAGTCTCTACCCTGCTCCAGGATCCCGATCACCGAGTCGAGATTGTCCTGGTTGAGTGGATCCGGAGCCTGCTCGCGTGCCTTGCGTGCATGCTCGAGAGCTTTGTCGTAGTCGCCCTGCGCCGAGTAGGCGCGCGCCAGTCCCACGTGCACGGGCCACTCCTCCCCATTGAGCTCGCCGTTGAGCTTGAAGATCGCGACCGCCTGCTCGACCTCTCCCTGCACCTGAAGCTGCCTCGCCCAGGTGTGAATCTGCGCCGGAGACGCCGAGCGATGACGAAGCGCCTGATCTCTCACCGCCCGCGCCTCGTCGCCGCGCCCCAGGGCCGACAGCACCTGGCTCTTGTTCTGGAGCGTGGTGAAGTTCTCCTGCCCCACGAAGGGACGCGAGACGGCGACCTCGGCCCACTCCAGCGCCTCCTCCAGGTTCGTTGCGTTCTGTACGCAAAACTGCGACGCCGCGACCCAGTTCTGCCAGTTGAAGCCGGGAGAGCTCCGCAACTCCTCACGAATTCGGGCCAGGTAGAGCTCGTTGCCGTTCGGCACTTCGATCACGAAGGGCACCCGCAGATCCTCCCAATGCAAGGCGACCGTGGCTCGATCGGCCTCTCGATCGAGAAAGTCGTAGCTCAGAAACTCCCGAAACGGGGCCTCCTGCGGCGAGACCGTGACGCGGAGGGCGTCTTCCCTCTCGTCGTAGAAGAAGCTCCCCCAGGAGCTGGAGTTCTTCGAAAAGATGATCGTCCAGTCTCCCTCCTCAGCGATCATGTGCAGACCGTAGCTTCCGGCGGCCAGAGGCTTGCCCTCGATCTGGACGTCATGGGAGAGGGTGATGACCGTGTTCTCGTTCGCTCCGGCTCGCCAGGGGCCCGGGTTGCCATTGCCGAAGCCGAGGTTGGTGAGCCCGTAAGGCACGAGCTGCCCCCAGATCTGACCGCGGCGACTCTGCCCGTTCGGTCCCGTGACGTCCGGGCTGGAGTAGTCGATTCGTACCTCGACCAGACCGATGGACTGAATCACGGACGACTTCTGGTTGCCGCCGCTCGGCGGAAGAGTGAGCCCTTGCCCGAACGTCGGACCAGCGACCAGGAGAACGAGAACGGCCGTCGCCCATGACCATCGAATCGAGTGGCGCTTTGACATCTGCATGACCTCCGGAAAAGGGGACTCGCCCGCAGTTCGACCCTGTCTGTGCGGTCGCTCGGCAAACCACCTCGCCCCCCCCACTCCTTTGCCCACTTCGGGGCCGAGGTTCGTCACAGGACGAAAGTCGTCGGTGCGTACCGCTCGACGGTGCTACGCAAGAGCGTCTCCGAGGTTGTACCCCGAGGGCCCGATCCCCACCGATCCGGGACCGACAGCACGCTCACGGGATGAGGCGGGAGCTCCTCCGCCGCACCGCGCCTCGACTCCAGAACTACGGCTAAGGGAGAAGATCCGCGCCTATCCGGCGTCGCTCTCGACCGAGTCGAGATCGATCGCGATCGCGATCGCGAGCAGGACGCATCGCTCCTCGAGCGTCCACCCGTGCTCGCAGAAGTCCACGTCCACGGTCGCTCCTCGGCGCGCCGTCTCTCGCGAGAAGCCGTACCACCGCTTGCGGATCGTCGCCCCCTGCTTCCCGTCCCGATCGACGACCGGGAAGGTCCACGGTCGCCAAAGTGGGCTCGAGATCGTCGCGAAGAGCTCGCCCGAGGCGCTCTCGAGCGTGTATCGCCGACGCCAGGGATGGAATCGGCGTCGCACCATCCCGACACGCGTGTCTCCCCCGGGGTCCCTCACTTCGAGCCGGCTGGCCAGCATCCACCGGCCTCGTTTCAGCTCGAGCAGAACCCGAGAGCCCCCGGGGTCGAGCAGCTGGACTTCGAGAGAACCGTGCGCTCGCCAGAGCCGTCGAAAGAACGAACGCCGGAGGGGGGTCGCGACCTCACGGACGATGCCCACGCGGCGCCCCGACTCGATCAGGTCGTAGAAGCGCTCGCAGCCATGGGCCGAGCGCTCTGTGCAGCCGTCGTGAACGGACAGCCGCCGCCCGGAGCCCAGCACTTCCTCGAGCGTCGTCGGCCTTCGTGGCGACCATCGCACATCGGCCACGCTCGAAGGAGACGGGCGACGGGACGGCAACGAAGCTGTGGTGCACTCCACCTCGAGAGGTCTCATGATCCGTCCGAGCATGACAGAGAAATCGGTCTTTTACAAGGAATAAAACGTCGCGTATGGAGACCCGGCCGGCGTCCCCTCACCAGGGATCCGGAGCCGATCCCCCTGGATCCGATACTGTCGCGCCATGCAACGACTCCCCTCAGAGGCCTCCGACAGCTCCGGCCCCGCTCTCACGGCCGGACATTCGATCGCTGCGGCATGGCTCCTCCTCGCCTCAGCGGCAGGGGTCGCCCTCGCCCAGTGGCAACCGGTCGACACCGACCCCACCTCTCCCGAGCTGGTGGCGCCCGGCAGCGACGGCCTCTGGCAGAGTGATCGCCCCCCCGGGGGGCCTTTCGACCGAGTTCGGCTCCACCGCTTCCCGGCCACCGGTGCGGCTCGGGCTGCGCTGCTCTATCTTCCGGGTACCAACATGAACGGTGTCTTCAACGTCGATCCAGAGCACGATCTGGCGCGTCGAATCGCGCTCGGGGGCGTCACGGTCTTCACGCTGGACTACCGCACGCGAGCGGTTCCGCCAGGGGGAGTGACCGACTTCTCGTTCATGCAGGAGTGGACGCTCGAACGATTCACCGCTGACGCTCGAGCCGCGCTCACCTTCGTGCGATCGCAGTCTCCCGACGTCCCCCTCTTCGTCGCCGGCTTCAGTCGAGGAGCCGCTCTCGCCACGACGCTGACCTGCCAGGCACCGGGCGAACTGCGCGGTCTGATCCTGCTCGACGGACATCTCAAGAATGCGAAGGCCCTGGAGGCTCCGACGGCTCTGGTGGGCACGCTCGACCAGGCAAGACGAGAGTACCTGGCCCGAGGCCCGGCCCAGATGGATGTCGCCGCAGGGATCGGCTGGTCCGACCGAGAAGTCCTGATGCAGACGGTCGCGGCAAACCCCTCGGCCCCGGCCACCGACGGCCAGTCAGAGAACCTGGCGCAACAGCTGGCCGGCTTGCTGTACGCAGCCTGGGGTCCGGGGCGTCTCGCTCATCCGATCGGCTCTCCCGACGGGAAAGGAATCTCGCGGCCGGAAGTCCTGGCCTCGCTGCTCGAGGACTACGACCGCTACTACCCGGCAGTCCAGGACGTCGAGGGTCGTCTCATCGCATCGGTCGCTGACCATCCCGATACTTCCCTCGACGACTGCTGGGGGGAGCTCGGAGTGCCGCTTCTCTGGTTCGGAACCACCGGAATGGGCAATGCCTGGTTGCTCGACGGGCTCTCGTCGGCCGTCCATGCCGGAGCCCGGACGCTCGAGGTCCATGTCCTGGAAGGCTACGGCCACCTCGATATCCTGGTCAGCGAGAGCTCTCCCGAGGACGTCTACCGACCGACTCTGGAGTGGCTGCTCCGACAGGTCGACCAAGGAACCTCAGTCACCCAGTAGACCGCGCACACAGGCCCGGACCGCATCCCACGAGTCCCCCTGCGGTACCACCGGCTCGAAGTGACCCGCCCCCTGGAGTTCGACCAGGCTCACGTTGCCACCCGAGCTCTTGCTCACGAAGCGCTCGCTCTGACTGATCGGTACGAGGTCGTCGAGAGCTCCGTGAAACAGATGGCGCGCAAGAGTCGAGGCCTCCGTCGAGATCGGCGATGCGGCAGCGTAGCGAGCGGCATGGTCCTCGGGATCACCGAACATCTCCTCTACTGCGTCGCCACAGGCAGTCTCGGTCCGCGCCGTCTCCAGATCGGTCACCGGAGACAGCCCGACAACGCCGGTCAGGGGCGGGCACCGGCCGGTGCGCCGAAGGCGCTCTGCCAACCACAGCGCCATCAGTCCTCCCGCCGAATGCCCGACCGCCACCAGCGACTCGAGGTCGGTTCCATGCTGGTCAGCGATCCGAGGGAGACACCGGGCTCCGGTCACCACGTCATCGAAGGAGCCCGGCCACCCTCCGCCGGGCTCTCCCAACCTGCGGTATTCGAGACTCCAGACGACGATCCCCTCCTCGCGCAACGCAGCAGCCAGCGGCCGGACGTAGTCGAGTCCGTACTGGACTCGCCAACAGCCACCGTGGATCAACAGCACCGCGCCGCGCGCCGGCGCTCGGGCCGGCACAAAGAGCTCTCCGAACTGGGACGACGCCGGTCCGTACTCGATGACCGCGTCCGGGGGTGGGCAGCGCAGCTGCCTCACGTCATCGAAGGTGAGGAGGTCTGCGGAGGGTGTCTGTGGGTTCTTCATGAAGACGTGCGGGCCCTCCGAGAAGAGGAACCCGAGAGTGCCATAGCATGTCAGGGATCGCCGGTACCCCAGAGACGGTCTCGAGGCTCTCCAGGTGCTCAGGAAAACCCAGAATACGAAGACCCGGAAGCGGCTGCTCACCTTCGTGACGCTCGTTGGGCTCGGCTCGACCAGTTGCCTCTACAGCGTGACCTACACCAACGGCGGATACCATCGCGAAGGAGTGTTCTTGCCGAAAACCCCTCCGGGTCCCCCCCCGCCGCGAATCAAGGACCCGCCCATCGCCGGCCTCGAGTTGGAGTGGCGCCCAGAGCTCGGCGTCTACGAAGTGAAGGGCTCCGCAGGGGTCTACTACCGTCTGGTCCAGTTCTTCCGGTGCTCCGAGTCCGGACGCTGGCAGGTCGCCGACCGGATCGAGGGTCCCTGGCATCTGGTCGGCGATTCGCCTTCGTCGGTCTCGACGAAGCTGCCGGAGGGCCTCCTGGACCGACCATGCCGGCCGTCCGCTGGCCGCCAGCTCCGGGACGATGCGGCGCCTCTCGAGCCTCCGAGCCGCCTCTGAAGAGTCTCCTGGCTCAGGGCGCCCCTTCTGATCCCACGTTGATCGAGCGAGCAGAAACGCTCGCAGCATCGGCGGTCATCAGGGCAGTGCGCACCTGATCCACCAGGGACTGTAGCCCGCCGGGCGAGTGCGGGATCAGGATGGTGTTGCTGTGGCTGTTCTCGCCGACCTCCTTCAGGGTGTCGAAGTACTGGGTCATCAGAATCAGCTGCAGCACGTCCTGGGTGCTCGTCCCGCTCACACCCTCCTGGAAGTCTTCCACGCTGTCGCGGAGTCCGTCGACGATCGCTCGGCGCTGGCTGGCGATTCCTTCGCCGTGCAGGCGGTTCGCCTCGGCCTCTCCTTGCGCCTTCTTGACCATCAGGATCTTCTCCGCCTCTCCCTTCTCCTCGGCGGCCTTGCGCAGGCGCTGGGCGGCATTGATCTCGTTCATCGCTTCCTTGACCCGAGCGTCCGGCTCGATGTCGTTGACCAACGAGCCGACGATGCCGTAGCCATACTGCTGCATCGTCTCGCTCAGATTCGCTTTCACCGCCGCAGCGATCTTGTCCTTGTTGCGAAACACCTCGTCGAGGCTCATCTCGGGGACCGAGGAGCGCACCTCGTCGAACACATAGGACTCGATCTGCTGAATGGGGTTGGCGAGCTCGTAGAACGCTTCCTGGACCCGATCCGGAATCACCTGGTACTGGATCGCGAGGAGCAGCTTCACGAACACGTCGTCGAGAGTCTTGGTCTCGACCGCGACCTGCAGTTCCTGCACCTTGAGGGATGCGCGTCCCACCAGGGACTCCCAGGGCTTGATGAAATGGAAACCGGCGCCGATCACCCGATCGAACTTGCCGAGCGACTCGATGACTGCTGCCTGCTTCTGGCGCACGATCACGTAGTGAGGCACGAACATCTTCCCGCTCCTTGTTTGAATTCGACTTCCATCCATGGAAGTACGCACCAAGACCCCCACTCATTCCCCGCGTCGGCCGGATACGTGGGTCAACGGGCGCTAGCCGGGTGCGCCGGCCTGCCGAAGGAGAGTCGCCATCTCCTCGTTCGAGCCGGCCAGCCCGACCAGCCCGACCCCCCACTGGTTCTCGACCGTGAGGGCCGCCCCGGCGTCGATCAGGCGACGAGCCACTCGCAGATAGTCCCCCTCGGCGTTCGGCCAGTTCGCGCTGCCGTGAGCCGCCCAACCCAATGGCGTGCAGCCGAATTCGATCTCGATCGGATCGAGGGGAGCGCCGTTCTCGATCAGCACCCGAACCGTCTCCGCCTGCCCGTGCCATGCCGCCCAGTGCAAGGCCGTCTGCCCGGCGCCGTCGGCGATCCCCACCGGGAACCCGGCGGCACCCATCCGCGCCAAGGCTGCACTGCGCCCTCGCTCCGCGAGCGCCAGGAATCCACGAACCTGAGCGGGCTCCAGAGACTCGAACAGATCGGGATTCCTCACGCGAATCTCGAGCGCCTCTCCGACTTCGGCCCGGGCACAGGCGAGCACGAACCGCTCGAACGCTCCGAGCGACGTGACGGCTCCTTGCTCTTCGAGCCACAGCGCTGCTTCCACGTGAGCTGTCTGGGCGGCGACCTGGTAGGGGGTGCAGCGATCGCTGATGCGCGCCGCCCGCAGGTCGGCGCCCGCGTCCGCAAGCAGCTGGAGCCTCTCCACCGCACGTCCGCGAGAGATCGCCCAGTGCATCGGCGCACCGTTGTACTCGGTCTGCAGGTTCGGATCGGCGCCCTCTTCGAGCAACCGTCGGGTCGCCGTCGCAGAGGCGAAATCGAGGCTGTGATTGAGTGCGTTCGTGCCGTCGATCGTCACGCCTCGCTCGAGCAGGAGATCGAAGCACGCCAGATCCTCGAACTCCAGGCTGTGATAGAGCGATTCTCCATCGTCGATCTCGGCGCCTCGATCGAGCAGCAAGGCGGCCATCCCGGCAGAGTTGGCCACGCCGCACGCCCCGTAGAGCGGGCGAAGAGCAGAGCCAGGAAAGTCCGCCGACGAGAACGTGGCATCGGGATCGGCTCCCACCTCCAGCAGACGCTCCGCGCACTCGAGCAGACCCGCCGCGATCCCGGGCTCGAGGCGGCCGAGTCTGGAGCAGACGACATAGTGCAGAGGCTGACGTTCCGGAAGCGGCCCTCCGCGCTCCAGGACCCAGTCACTGGCCCGGGCCTCACCGAGTCGCTCGAGATGGTCCGCGAGCACATCGGAGCGCCCCAGAGCCAAGGCGGCGTAGATCGCGCCCTGCCGGGTCCTCCACGTCCCGTCCACGGCACCGCCCCTCGACTCCGAGAGCAGCGGAGACTCCTCGAGCCACTCCACCGCTCGTGAGTAGGCCGCCTCGTCAGGACCCGCGGTGTCGCCACACGCCACCATCAGGAACTGACGATATGTGTCCTCGGGCGACAGCTGTTGCGACGTGGTCATGGCTCAGCTCCACTCTCGGGCCAGAAAACGAATCCTGCCTCTGCCTGGAGGAGAGCCCAGAACAGTGAACGAGTCACAGCATCGATACCCCTTCGAGGAGGGCAGGCCAGGTCTCTCAGGGCGCGGCAGCCGTTTCTCCTGGTGGGCGTTCGTCGGACTCTGCGCTTTCCTCTTCGTCGTCGCCCGGCGCCCATTCCCACTCGTACTCCCGCCCCAGCGCATGACGCTCGAACCACTCCAGTTCGATATTCACCTTGAAGAGCTCGTGGCGCAGCTCGCGCCAGCCGTGCGGTTCTCGCGGCGCCATGTAGAGGTGGCTGTCGACTCCATTGCTGCGTAGCGCTCGATAGAGCTCTACGGACTGCGGTGGCGGAACGCGGACGTCGTTCTCCCCGACGAGAACGATCGTCGGCGTCTCGACCTTCCAGATGTCCTTGAGCGGCGAGTGTTCCCAATAGGTCGCGATCGGCGCATCCTGCTCCCAGGGGGTGCCGCCGAACCATGGAGTCCGATAGGTCCGGACGTCACTCTGGCCGTACATCGAGATCCAGTTCACCGCTCCGGCTCCGGAGGACGCGGCCTTGAAGCGAGTGGTGAAGGTGATGATCTTGTTGGTCATGTGCCCGCCACCACTCCAGCCCATCTTGACCATTCGGTCGCCGTCGACCAGCCCCCGCTCGATCAGAGCGTCGACCCCTGTCATCACGTCGAGGTGCGATTGGCGATAGTAGTGGCCGACCATGTCGCGCAAGAAGTCGTCACCGTATCCGGTGCTGCCGCGATAGTTCGGTTTGAACACCATCCAACCGCGGGCAGCCAGGACCTGGACATAGCTACCCCACCGGCCGAAACCGAACTTGTCCGACGCAGCGGGTCCACCGTGCGTCTGCACCGCGAGGGGATAGCGCGTGCCCTCCCGGTAGTCCAGCGGATAGTAGAGCAACCCCTCGACCTCGGTACCGTCCTCCCCGTTCCAGCGCACGGCCTCCTGACGGGGGAGCTGAAACTCCTCGCCGAGATGGTCGAACAGGTGGGTCACCTGGGCCAGGGCTCCGTCCGGCCCAG
The DNA here is from genome assembly GCA_963851415.1 of uncultured Acidobacteriota bacterium. Taxonomy (GTDB): domain Bacteria; phylum Acidobacteriota; class Thermoanaerobaculia; order Multivoradales; family Multivoraceae; genus CAWKPF01. The sequence continues at coordinate 1,579,560 of CAWKPF010000003.1, read as the reverse complement.
CCAGCTGCCAGACGTCCCCCGGGTTCTCCGGCTCGTCGATGGTCATCACATGACGGTCCAGCTCGGGGAGATAGCGCCACTGCCGGACGGCGTGATCTCCTTCGGTGAGCTGAACGAAGGTCTCCGTCGCCAGATCGACTCGGAACAGTTCCGAGCGCACGCCGGTATTGGCCGTGAAGAAGATGGCACTGCCGTCAGCCGACCACTCGGCGCTACCGACCTCGTACGGCATCGACTCCAGCAGGACGCGGTGGGGGCCGCCGTTCGACGGCACCAGAAACAGATTGTCATTGAAGTAGGTTTCGAGATCGGGACTCGAGCCGCTCGTATAGAGCACCCACCGGCCGTCGGGGGACAGCGTCGCGCCACTCTCCGAGACCGTGTTGTCGGTGAGCTGAACACCGTTTTCACCCTTCGGGTCGGTCACCCAGACCTCTCCCTCGTCCCAGTTGTCGAACAGCGGCGTGGGCGTGCGATGGAGCACCAATCGAGAGCCGTCCCGCGACGGTCGATAGCCCGCCACCGAGAAGTCGCCCTCGGTCAATCGCTCGGCGTTCCCCTGGAGGTCGGTGCGCCACAGATGGCGCTGCTGAAAGTTCTCGTCGAAGGCGAAGACGTCGTACTTCTGCTCGTCGCGGCGCTTCTCTTCGGCGTCCTCGGGATCCTCGGCCACGAAGTACAGTCCCGCCCCCGAGGGGTCCCAGCTCACGTCGGAGACACTTGTCTCGTGCTCCGTGACTCGTCGCGCCTCTCCACCTCGAGCGGGAAGGAGGTAGATCTGCGAGTGCTCGTCGTCTCCTCTCTTGGCCACGAAGGCCAGGGCGGCGCCGTCCGGCGACCAGCGCGGACTCGACTCCCCGTCCTCTCCGAAGGTCAGCTGGCGTGCCTGGGCATCGGGCTCATCCAGTCGAGTCCGCCACAGATGGCTCACTCTCTCGTTCTCCTCCCAGTCCGCCTCGGACAAGACGAACACGAGCTCGGTTCCGTCCGGCGACAGCTGTGGATCGCTCAGCCGTGGTATCTCGAGGAGGTCGACGATGGTCATCGGCCTCGCTGCCCGAGCCTGCTCTGGTGTCGCCTGTCCCGCAGACGCGCTCGCGACCAGCACAAGACCCGTCGCGAGAGCCGCCAGCCTCATTCTCGGAGCTACCATCGAGCGCATTCTCTCTCTCCTTTCCTCGAGGGCCGCCCCTCGGTGTGCGGCGCCGGGCTGAGCGCGACGTGCATTCGGTGCTTCGACAGAGCCAGAGGATATCCGCTCCGCAGGACCGATCACACCGGTCCGGGAAACCTCTCTTTCGATTCGAGAGTCACGGAGAAAGAGGAGCCGAGTCGCGCACTTCTCGGAGGGAAGCACGACTGCTTCCCGAGGGCAGTCGGCCGTAAGCCACTCCAGCGTCAGACCCTACGGCGACACTCGCTCTGGTGCCCCGATCTTTGAGAGAATGCCCGCCAGCCGGGGCGCTTCCGCCCAGCGGCTTTTCGAGAGACTTCGATCGGACGACTACTGAATCGTGAGCTCCGCTACGCCTCTCAGTGAGGCAGCCTTCTCCGCTACGGTTTCGCTGGTGGGCAGCGAGCGCTTCGCCCATTTTCTCCGACAGGCGATCACAGAGCGCCACGTCTGGGGACTGCGCGACTCTCGTGGCTGGGCCGGTATCGCCGGCAGCCGAGGGGAGTCGTGCTTTCCGATCTGGCCTCACCCACGCTTCGCTGAAGCCTGTGCGGTCGAAGACTGGGCGACTCACACTCCGGCCGCGATTCGAATCGAAGACTGGATCGAGAACTGGCTTCCCGCTCTCGATGCCGACGGGGCTGCCGTCGCCGTCTTTCCCAATCCGCAGGGCAGCAGTGTGATCGTTTCCGGCGCCGAGCTTCAGGATCAGCTCCTCGAGCAGCTCGAGATGCTCACGCTCGACATCTAGCCATCTCAGGCCGACCGGGGCCTGCGCCCCGAACCCGCCCTGGAGCACCGACCATGACCGAGCTCACACGCATCGCCCCCGCATTCGTCGAGATGGCCCATCGCATCGTCTGGGCCACCGCCGCAACCGTCGACAAGAAGGGACGACCACGCTCGCGGATCCTCCACCCGATCTGGCAGTGGGACGGCGAGAAGCTCGAGGGCTGGATCGCGACCGGACCGACCCGGACGAAGCGGGCACATCTCGAGGCGAGCCCCTTCCTCTCACTGAACTACTGGGAGCCGGGGCAGGATACCTGCGTCGCAGAATGTCGCGCCGAGTGGGCCTTCGACGACGAGACTCGAATCCGGATCTGGAATCTGTTCGCGGACACACCTCCGCCGGTGGGCTACGACCCCTCGATCATCCCGGTGTGGACCTCCCCCACCGACGCAAGCTTCGCCGCTCTTCGACTCGACCCGTGGCGTCTTCGTGTCTTTCCGGGAACGGTCTTGCTCGAGCAGAAGGGCGAAGTCTTGACCTGGCAGGAGTGACGTCACAGTGAGCCCTGTCCTCGTCGCCGGGACCGTGATCGTCCACCTCGCATTGGTGGCCTATACGGTCGGAATCGTCTCGGAGCAGCGCAGCCATCGGGTCAGCCGCATGGTCCTGGGCTTTCTCTCCGCGGGCGTCTTCTTCGACCTGACCGCGACCGGTTTCATGATCGCTGGTTCGTCGCGTGGCCTGACCCTCCACGCCCTGCTCGGCTTTTCTTCACTCGCGGCCATGCTCGTCGAGACCTCACTGGCCTGGCGCCACCGTCTGCGTCACGTCGACCAGCGGGTGCCGCGCTGGCTCCACCTCTACTCTCGCGCGGCGTACCTCTGGTGGGTCGCTGCCTACTTCACCGGAGCCGCACTGGTCATGATGGCCTCCAGAAGCCACTGAGCGAGGAGTCACCGAGCCGGAACGCGTCTGGAGCCAGCAACCTGCTCGTCAGGAACGTCGGCGCAGGCGAGTCGCCGCTCGCTCCATGCCTCGCTCGAGGCCTCCCGGCTCGGCTTCGACGGATCGCGGACTCGGTCCGCTCACTCAATCGAGCCCGCTGGGCTCGAGGACGGTGTCTTCGAGGACGGTGCCTTCGAGAACCGTCACTCCGACCTCCGCTCCCTCCGACGATGGAGTGATCGATCCCCGCACGTGCACTACGGAGCCGGCCGGTACCGGCTCCCCGATCGAACGAGGCCACCCGAGCACTTCGATCTCTCGACCTCCCTCGAGGATCAGCCACTGCGAGCCTGCCCGGAGCTCGAGCTCTCCCACGATCCAGAACTCTGCGGTCCCGGCCGAATACCCCACGTCTCTGACTGCGCGACGAAGCACCGCCTCCTCCAGAAGCACTCCTGTCGCCGAGGTGATCGTGACCGTGCTGTCGCGGCTGTCGAGCGTCGCTGCCACTACCCCCGTTATCCGCTCGAGGGCCCTTTCGATGCTGCGCGAGCAGCCCGAACAGGATCCGAGGTCGGTAATTTCCATCACGACCCCACGGAACACATCGCCTTCGCTCCCCGCGCCCGAGAAGGCCGTCATGAAGGTCGAGAGCATCAAGGCGACCAGCGTGCTGTGAAACTTCGACAAAGAAACGCTCCTGAAGACCTCTCGACGAGACACTCTCCGACGCGGATCACTCACTCGACCAGTCGGCGCTCTCGCGTGCGCTGGCCAGGCACCACCCGCTCGTCGCAGCCCACGTCGGGCCCTACCCCGGCGGGTCTCGAATCGCCGTCGATGTCCTCTCCGATCTCGAGGCCCAGAAGAGCGACCGAGGAGTCCACTGCAGAAGACCCGGCTGCCAGATGAGGCTCACCCGCCACTGCCAGATCGTCGGCCGTGGCGTCGACCAGATTGCCAAAGAGAGAGTCGTCACACGCGTCGGTGGAACAACCGTTGTAGGTCGAGCCGTCGCGATTCCACACCGGGCGGGTCAGGAGGTTGTTGCGCACGTCGACGTTCGTGCTGCGCCTGACCTCGATCGCTCCACGATAGCTTCCGCCCAGGATCACGGTGTTGTGGTCGACCTGGGTCCCCTCCCCGAAGTCGACCTGGATTCCCATGTCGCCTCCGATGAACCCCCTCGCCCCCTCTCGTCCGGGCTCGGACTGGTAGAAGAAGTTGTTGCGCACGATTCCGCCCGGGTGTGCCGACCCCATCCCCAGGGCGATCCCGCGAAAACTGTCGACGATGCGGTTCCGCTCGACGACGTTGTCCCGGGCGTCCCTCCACAGCAGGATTGCGGGACCGCCTCCCGCAAGGTAGCGACCACAGTCCCGATCGACCTCGCATCCGGTCCCGTCTCCCCAGATGTTGTAGAGGTAGTTGTCGACCACGGTCCACTCGATGGCCCCGTGGATGTCGATTCCGTTGATGTAGTCGCCCCGGACCGCTCCCGGGCTGTACCCGATCCTGGAGCACGCCACCAGGCCTCCGATGGTCGTTCTCGTGCCCTTGATGTGCTGAGTGCCGATGTCGTACACATGAACGTTGTAGATCTGGGCTCTGTCGGCTCCGCGCTCACCCTTGACGGCGATACCGTGGTTCCGAAACTGGGTGATCGTCAGATCCGCAATCGTCGCGTCGGGCGCGCGGAAGGTCAGACCCTCGCCGCCCGGGCCATAGCCAGGGCCCTCGATGATGACTCGATCGCGCCGACCGGAGGCGCTCCGAATGGTGATCGAAGAATCCAGGTAGAGCGAGTACCGGCTCAACCGGTAGACCCCGTCCTCGAGCAGGATCTCGTCGCCGTCCCGCGCATCGTCGATCACCTTCAGCCAGTCCCCCGGACCGGCGCGCAGGGTCCGTGAGCGGGCCCGGTAGTAGACCGAGTCGGCATAGGAGGGGCACAGCCCCTCGCCCCCTCGCGCGATGGGTTTCTCGACCTGCTGCCGAGAATACGGGGAGCGGGTCTGCGCCGGCAGAGCCGTGCCGAGGGCGAGTCCGAGTCCGACGGCGAGGCCGATCGCCGCTCGGCTCACCCCGCCGCCCCCTCGCACCCGAGCCCCTTGGATGGTCGTGCTCACCCCTTCGTCCCTCCTGCCCTGCACGGCACTTAGGGATTGCCTGCTGCACCCCTGCGGTTTGCCCGCTCCGGGATCGGAGCCGCGCCGGGGTGTCCAGGCCCTCGGTGGGAAACGCACGGAAGGAAAGTCGATCATTTTCTAGGAATTCTCCAAATCACCAGATCACTGGCTGTAAGAAACTCTCCGCTTGGACAACCCGTCGACGACCGATACTATTCTCACTCGGAACTACTTATGGACGATCTTCCTGCACCTCGGTTGCATCCGTGCGCCCGGGGTCTCGCAGGGTGAACGAAGGAGAAGTCTGTCATGACGAAGAAACTCTTGCTGCTCAGTTTGCTGCTCTGCTTGACCGTGGCGTTCGGCTGCGCCGCCAAGGACGAGGTGAAGGACGCCGCCGAAGCCGTCGGTGACGCCGCGGAGGCGGTCGGGGAGGCCGCGGTCGATGCAGGTAAGGATGCCGCGAATGCCGTCGGCGATGCCGCGAGCGACGCCGTCGACGCGGCTGGCGACGCCGTCGACGCCGTCGGAGACGCTGCAAGCGACGCGGCTCACGCCGCAGGCGAGATGGCCCACGACGCAGCTGACGCTGCCGGTGAGCTGGCCGACAAGGCCGAAGACGCCGTCAAAGATGGCGTGGCCGCCGGAGCCGAGAAGGTCGAAGAGGCCGCCAAGAAGGTCGAGAAGGCGGTCGAGGATCCTCCTCACAACCGCTAGTCGGGCATCGTCGAGCGCGGCCCAGCTGGCCGCGCTCGACCCCCTTCGGGGTTCAGACTCCATGAGGATCCCGAGGACGAGCGAGGGCCCGAGGAGGCTTCTACTCGCGCCGTAGCGCCGGTATCAGGTCGACCCTCAGCGCCGAGCGCACTGCGCCGACGCAGGCCAGGGTCCCGACGGCGATCACCAGTACCAGGGTAGCGGCCAGACTTGCCCAGGGTACCGAGGCCCGAGCCTCTGCCAGGTGAGGCACGATCGCGACCAACGCGGCGACGGTGCCGATCAGCACTCCCACCACCAGCACCACCGCGTTCTCCGACACGACGAGCCAGCCCAGTCGTCGTCGTCGATAGCCGATGGCACGGAGCGTCGCCAGTTCGCCCCGGCGCTCGAGAACGTTACGCAGCAGGATCACCGCCAGTCCCACCGTACCAAGCAGAAGACCCAGACCACCCAGCGTCTGGAACGTCGCCAGGTAGGTGTTCTCCACCGCCTGAAAACTCTGCAACACCTGCGCCGTGGAGGAAGTGTCGAATCCGTAGGGCGCCAGGTTGCTCTCCAACGTCGCTTGCAACGTCTCCTCTCTCTTTCCCTCGGCCTCCGGGGAATCGATCAGGAAGTACGACCAACCATCACGACTGGGCCAGTGGCGCTCGAGCTGATCCTCGGAGATCAGGAGCTCGCTCTGGAAGATGGAACGTCGAAACTGCCCGACCAGCCGGACCCGGACCGCCTCGCCGCGCTCGTTCTCGAGCACCACATCCTTCACCTGACCGAGAGGATTCACCAGTTTCAGAATCCAGGTCACCGAGTTGTAGTCACCGAATGCCGGAATGACGTTGTCTCCCAGATTCGCATCCAGCAGATCCCAGGCGTCCGCCTCCGTGCCGTCATCGAGAGACCCCAGAATCGTCGCGCCTTCCCCCACGGGACTCAGCGGGAACCCTTCACGCTCCACCTGTTCCCTCGGAACACCGAGCAGACGAGGGCGCTCGGGCTGGTACAGGTTGAGACAACTGACATCGTCTCCCGGCACGACCCGGAAGGGGACCACCAGGCTGTCCGCGAGCAAAGCCGAATCGGCATCCGAGAACCCCAGGTCGAATCTCCCGTCCGCACTTCCGAGGTCGTGGTACAAGGGCACGTCCGAGCGCGCGAGCAGTGCGTATCCACCCGCACCCGAATCGATCTCCCGGACCTCTTCACCGAACTCCAGTCCATACGACCCCACAGCGACGATCACGAAACAGGCTGATGCAACCAGGGCCGCCGCCAGGAGCGTGCGACCCGGGTTCATGGAAGCGTTCGCCGCCGCCATTCGTACCAGCCCCAGCACTCCCGACTCGAGCTCCCCCGAAGCCGGACGCGCGAGCCACAGCGCGAACAGAGCGAGTCCGAGGACCAGCACGCAGGCACCGACACCGAAGAACAGGGGCGCCGCCCGAGCCTGCCCCATCGCCATCGAAGCCGCCGTCAGCCCCACCGCTCCGACCAGGGCGCTCAGAGCCACCCATCGGGCGCGGCGGCTTCCCTTTGCCGTGGCCGGCTCACTCGCCACGCCACGGAGCAGGCCCACCGTGCTCATCTTCGAGAGTCGGCGCACCGCACGCCAGATGGAGAATGCGATGACGGCCAGGGAGATCACGAAACCGAGTGCCAGGCTGACCGGCTCGACGTGAAGCTCCAGGAACGGTGTCCCCACGGCGCCGACCCACAGGGTCCGAAGCCCCGCCATCATTGCAGCACCGTAGGCCACGGCTCCGAGCAGTCCCAACAGCGCCCCGAGTCCACCGAGCAGGAGCCCCTCCCACGAGAACTGGCGCCGCACCGCGCGCACGTCGAACCCGACCGCGAGCCGCAACCCGAGCTCGCCCGCACGGCGCTCCACACCGAGACCGAAGAACAGCGCCACCAGGAGAGCCGCAGCCACGATCAGGAAGAGGCTGAAGCCGATGAACAGGCCACCGAAGTCGGTCGCTCCTCTAGCCGCATTCAGACCCCGCGCTTTCACCGGCTCGAGAACGAGCCCGGCGGAGCGAAGATCGATCTCTCGCGGAATCGATCTCTCCAGGCTCTCGCGCAGCTCCGTGGGCGAGAGCTCGTCGCTCGCCACCCGAATCGACGAGAGATCGCCGAAACGACTTCCCCAGAGTCGCGGCCCCAGAGTCTCGGCCACGAACAGCTTCGGAGCACCACGATAGAGGTCCCAGTACTCTTCGTCGCGCTCTCGGATCAGCGAGAGATCAACCGGGAAGGTCGGATCCCAATCGGACATCGAGTCCGCGTCGGCGACCCCGGGAAAGTCGGGCGTCAGAGACCGATCGGCGCCGAGCCCACTCATCTCCAGCACGCCCCGCACCGTCAGCTCGATCGTACGCGTGGTGAGCTCTTCGCGCTCACCGACCTCGAAGTAGTCGACGGCGATTCGCTCCCCGCTCTCGACCCCGAGGTCGTCGGCGGCCCAACGATTGACCAGCACCTCGTCTTCGGCCAACCGGGGAGCCGGCGAGCCGTCTTCCAACAAGAGCTCGCCGAACACGGCGGGCACCGGAGTCTCGATGGCCGAAATCGTGGAGTACGGCAGGTACGAAGCCGAGGTCTCTCCACCTCGCACCGGCACTCCGGGTCTGCGCGAGAGATTGGCCAGGTAGGTGCTGAGCCGCTGCACCTCGACCGGCTCGGCTGCGGCCCAGGCCTGGAGCTGATCGGCAATGCCCGGACGCAACAGCACCTCGCGACTCGTGATCTCGACCAACGCTGCCGCCGGCTCGCCCTCTTCGTGATCGGGCACCACTTCCTCGACTCGCAGCCCGAGATCATCGAGCTCGAGCGCTTCACGCAGGGTACTTTCGAGACGCTCGATTCGAGCCGCGCTCTGGGCCAGATCGTCTACCGCAAGAGCCTCGTCCCACGCCACGAGAAGCGTATTCACGCGCCCGCGCTGGCCGAGGGAGCGCTGCAGATCGGGCAGCGAGAGATAGGCGTTGAGCGCGAGGCTCTGGTGTGGAGCCATCGAGAAACGCCCTGCTCCCTCGTCCGGCAAGACCGCGCGCACCACGAGTCGCTGGGACCGGAGCAGGTCCGATGCGGCGGTCGAGCCCATCAGGGTCTCGCGGGGAACATCGCTCGGTCGCTCCAGAGCCATCACGAGGGTGTCCCCGACTGCGGCCCCCAGCTCCTCGGCGAGAGCCCGGTTGATCACGATCGAGGGCAGCGACTGCCCCTCGGCACGACCGAACACGAGCTCAGCCGCCTGGGCGGGGAAGAGCTCTGCGAAGCGCTCGTCGATGCCCTGGATGTTGACCTGGTTGGCACGGGCTCCCGAGTCCGCGTGGCGCACGGACCCCTGCATGAGGATGGCCGGAGCCACGGCTCGGAGGCCCTCTGGCCCGCTTCCCTGCCCCGGGTGGAGATCCTCCGCCAGAGTGGCACGAAAGAACTGCTCGCCCAGCAGCGCATCGTCGATGCCCCCGAGGCGGTCGAGCGTCAACTCGCGCAACGAGCCCCGTACCGAGTCGCCCACCAGCAGTGCGCCGGTCAGCACGGCGGTCGTGATCGCGGAAGCCAGCACCACCGCCAGATTCGAGCGCCAGAAATACCGCAGTGTGGCGAGCATCGACTCGGAATCCTAGGCCGCGGTGGGAGTACCGAGGAGTCCGTCGAGCATCTCGACACGGCGCGGGAAGCGGTCGGCGAGGTCGTTACTGTGAGTGACGACGATCAGCATGTTCGCTGCCTCCTCGTGAAGCGCGAACAACAGATCGGTCACCGTCGCCGCGGTCCTGCTGTCGAGGTTGCCGGTGGGCTCGTCGCAGAGGAGGAGCTTCGGAGAGTTGATCAAGGCGCGGGCAATCGCCACGCGCTGGCGCTCGCCTCCCGACAGCTCGGCCGGTCGGTGGTCGAGTCGCCCGGAGAGGCCGACGGCATCGAGCAATCCTTCTGCGCGAGCACCCGCCTCCCGATCCGTCTCGTGCCTTCGGCCCGCCGCCGCCGTGGGCAGCAGAACGTTCTGCCGCACGGTGAACTGGGGCAGCAGGTGGTGATCCTGAAAGACGAATCCAACGTACCGGTTTCGGAAGGCAGCGAGCCCCGTGTCGTCCATCTCCTGGGGGCAGAGACCGTCGAGCATCACACGGCCTCGAGTCGGTGTGTCCAGACCACCGAGAATGTGCAGCAGCGTGCTCTTACCAGATCCAGAGGGTCCCGTGATCACGAGCGACTCGCCGTGCTCCATGGTGAGGGATATCCCCTTCAGCACCTCCACCGTATGGAGCCCGGTGCGGTAGCTCTTGGCTACGTCCACCGCGGCGACTCCGCTGTGGGAGGCTTCCCTGCCCTCGACCATTCTTGCCCTCCGGTTCCTCGTTTGGTGAGGCAACCAGCATACCGCAGAGGCGCTCCAGAACTGAGATCGACCCGATGCCCAGACGCCTGCCCAGAGGCCTCAACGAGCCCTGCCCTCCGCTCCCGATCGCGGGTCGAGGAGCTCGTGGGAGTCGTCTGAGGATTCTCGAGCCGCCAATGCCTCGATTCCGACCTCGTCGCGATGCCAGGCCAGCAGCTCGAGGCCGAGACGATGGGCTCGCAGGCGCGGCTGCCAGAGCGGATGCCCCTCCAGTACCTGCCCCTGATGGGTCGCATCGCGCCATCCCGTGGCGAACCGCGCCCGGTACTCCCGATCGAAGGTCAAGCGGCCGCGGCGCAGCAGGGTCGCAAGATCGGCTCGCAAGAGGACGCCGTTGTCCACCCTGAAGCGACCGCCGCGCGCCGGTGGCTGCAGCGCGACCACGTCGAGAGTCGCCAGACGATCTTCACCGGTCAGCGCACAGCGAGACCGATAGAGCTCGGTGATCGCCAACCGAAACAACCCGGCAGCCATCGGCCGCGGAATTCTCGCCGGCAGACTGAACAACGACGGCTGGAACTCGGCGGCTCCCGGGGCCGCGGCGCTCTGCAAGCGAGCGCTCACCCCCTCCCAAAGCGATCGGCCGGGGTCCTCTTCGAGCACGTAGGACTTGCCATGCGAGACGTTGGGGTGAAAGTCATCGGGAACGTCCACCCAGTCGCCACGCGGAAAGAAGAATGGTTCCTGAAGGACGAGACAGCTGACGTGCCGATCACCGAGCCGCTCGAGCTGACCGGATCCTGCCCCGTTGCGCTCGGCGAAGGCCTCGGCTGCCAGCCAGGCCGGAACGACGCTCGAATGAGCGAAGAAACCCCCGCCCACGACATAGTCGTCCGGACTGTGCGGTTTGAAGAGAACGGGCTCGCCGACCGCCAGAGCCCGAAAGCGTCGCTCGCCGACGGCCCAGAGGTTGATCTCCCGCGGCGCCTCGAGCCGGCGCGCCGCTTCGTGCCACGACTGCTGGACGATGGCGAGGTAGGCTTTCATCGTTCTGACTCCTCGATCGGATCTTAGTACTTCGCCGCCCTCTGCTCACCGAGCGGCAGATAGAGTCCGCTCCAGGAACCGGCCCAAACTCCCGGGAGAGAGCATGCACAATCGACGACAACTTCTCGGTCTGTTGGGTCTCGGCGCCCTCGCCGGGCCGCAAGCCTCACTCGCGCTCCAGTCCACGACCTCGAGAGCCGCCGCCACGCCTCCCCCTCTGCTCAAGCCACCCAGATTGAGAGCAGGGGACCGAGTCGGTCTCTACAACCCGGCCTCCGCCGCCTTCGAAACCGAAGAGACCGACATCGTCATCGACTCCCTCCGCGCCCTCGACCTCGAGCCGATCCTGGCGCCCAACTTCCATTCGCGTCGCGGCTACCTCGCCGGAAGCGACGAGCAGCGCGCCAGTGACCTCAACCATCTCTTCGCCGACCCGGCTGTGAAGGGTATCTTCGCATTCGGCGGCTGGGGGTCGGCCCGACTGTTGAACCGAATCGACTACGACCTGGTCGCGAGCAACCCCAAGGTATTCGTCGGTTTCAGCGACGTGACCGCCCTACTCCTGGCGCTTCACGCACGCACCGGACTGGTGACGTTCCACGGCCCGGTGCCACGACGGCAGTACAACGCGGAGTGGCTGCGCCAGGTCGCCTTCGAGGGCGAGCGACCGGTCATGAGCAATCCGGCCGAGGTCAAGGAGGGGTGGCTCGCGCAGACCGATGACCGGATCAAGACCATTCGGCCTGGCCGCGCCCGCGGACGTCTTCTCGGTGGCAATCTCACGGTTCTGTCGGCCATCGTCGGATCGCCCTATCTGCCGAACTGGGACGGCTGCCTGCTCTTTCTCGAGGACGTGCGCGAGGCGGTCTACCGGGTCGATCGCATGCTCACCCAACTGAAGCTCGCCGGCATCCTCGATCAGGTCGCAGCATTCATCTTCGGGAACTGTTCGCGCTGTGACTCGGACAACAGCTATGGCTCGTTGACGCTCGAAGAAGTGCTCCGTGACCATGCAGAGCCGCTGGAAGTCCCCTCCTGGCAAGGGGCTCAGATCGGCCACATCCCCGAGCAGTTCACCCTGCCCCTCGGAGTCGAGGCCGAGGTCGATGCCACCGCCGGGACGATCCAGCTGCTCGAGCCTGCCGTGCTGTGAGCCCCGGACGGATCTCGGGCGGCATCCGAGCTGCTCGCCCCGGATCGGTACCGACCCCTCGCGCCTGGAGGCAGACCGGGTCCAGTGAGTCTACCGAGAGCCATCGCCGAGCACGGTGCCACTCGAGTCACGAGGGGGCGATCAGGACTCGGCCGGCGCTTCCTCGATCCGCTCCGCGATCATCGAGGGAATCTCGATCGCCCGCGGCCCCTCCGCGGTCAGCTCACAACAAATCGTGGCGAGTCGTCCACGCGCGATCAGCTCTCCCTCTTTCGTGAAGTCGAACTCGAATCTGAGGGACTTGGTTCCTCTCTTCACCACGCGAAGCTCGATCTCCACCTGGTCTTCGAATCGCAACGGCCGCAGATACTCACACTGGGCCTCGAGCCGGGGCCACCCGATCGGCACGCCGTCGATCTCGGTGTGCACCGAAAGACCGAGCTCGTTCCAGAACTCGTGCTCTGCTCCCTCCATGAACACGAAGAAGCGCGAGAAATGGACGATCCGAGCCATGTCGGTGTCGCTGAACTCGATCCGCCTGCGCGTCCGAAAGGTGTGCATCAGCCCGATTCACCGCGCCCGTAGCTGCGCAGCGTGTGCTCCGCCATGACACGTGCGCTGTAGTGCTGCTCCACGCCCGCGCGCGCCGAGCTTCCCAGCAGGCTCAAACGCTCGGGATCCCGAAGCAGATCCTCCAGACCCCGGGCCAGGGCTTCCGGATCTTCGGGCGCCACCAGGACTCCTCCTCCCGTCCGTTCCAGGATCTCGGGAAAGGCACCGTGGGCCGGCTGAACCACCGGAACCCCGCTTGCCATCGCCTCCAGAATCGAGAGCCCCTTGGCCTCCTGGTACACGGTCGGCATGGTGAAGACGTGGCAGCGTCGCAACAGTGCGAGCTTCTCTTCGCGATCGACCTCACCGTGCAGGTTGGCGTGCTCGCTCAGGCCCCACTGCTCGAGCTTGGCCACCTGTTCTTCGAAGTAGGCCCGATCCCGGCTCCCCAGGTAGCCCGCCACTTCCAGCTTCACCCGACCGCGGCCCAGTCGCTGGTCGAGAAGGCGAAAGGCGTCGACCAGATGGTGAAGCCCCTTCTCCGGACAGATTCTGCCCACGAAACCGATGGTCCAGGGGGGGCCCGGTCGAGGCGGAACGACCTCGTGCCCCTCCAGATCGATCCCGATCCGCGTCACCTGGATTCGCTCTCGCGGTATCTGGAGTACCTCCGTCATGTGATCGGCATGGGATTCACTGGTCGCGACGAAGAGATCGACGTCCGTAGCCCTCTGGCGCAGCAGTTCGATCACGCGCCCACGCCAGGGCTCCTGCAGATCGTCGAGGAAGATGTCCTCGCCCTGGAGAGTGCAGACCAACAACGCGTCGGGGAGCCTCTCCTTGAGCACATGAGCAAAGCCGAGGAGCATCGAGTTGGTGAGCTGAACGACCTCTGGGCGGTAGTCGTCGCGGAGCCAGTTCGCCAGCTTCTCGAGCTCGCTGCGCTGTCGCCCTTCCTCGCCCTGTAGGGTGGAGACTGCGAGCTCGCCCAGCTGCTTGGCGTCGGTCGAACCATCGGTGGGCACCCTCTTGAGCAGACTGGGCCGATCGGTCCAGTTGGTGAGGAACCCGGGGAGCCGGGACAGAAAGGGCACCTTCTGCAACAGGTAGATGTGGATCGCACCGTAGAACACGCGATCCATCGCGACGCTCTCGGAGTCGGTTCGGATCGGCGTGTAGATCGGAACCAGCGCCGCCTCGTGTCCGAGCCGCTGCAGCTCCCGCACCAGAACGTTGTCGCGAATGCAGGATCCACAGTACATCCCTCCCGCTCCCGCCGCGATGTGGGCAATCCTCATCGCTGTGGGCTGCCGTGCAGCTTCATGAAGCCGTCGACCACTTCGCGCGGAGGTGGCTGGGTCAGGAGCGAAACCGCGATCAACGCTCCCGCCGACGCTGCGAACATCACCACCACCGGCATCACCCCAGTGCCGAGCACGCTGTACCCGGGCTCGGATCGGGCCTCGAGAAAGAAGTAGATCCAGGAACCGATCACGGTGAAGACGGCAGCCATCGCACCAGCGGCCGTGCTTCGGCGCCAGTAGAGCGCCGCGATCAGGATCGGCAACAGTGCCGCATATCCGCTGAACGACCAGACTCCGAGACCGAAGATGCTCGGCTTGGCGATCAGTGAGATCACGAACGTGACCCCGACCACGGCGACGACGAAGAGCCTGCCGCTGAGGATCTGAGCTCGCTCGCTCATCACCCCGCCTCTTCGCACCACCGTGTGCCGAACGACGTCCTGGGTGAACATGGTCGCCAGGGAGAGCGACTGCGAGTCGAGCGAAGACATGATGGCGGCGAAGACACCGGCGCCGAGCAGACCCGCGAGCACCCCGGGTGCATGCAGGGCGATCTGACGAATCAACAGCTCGTTGGCCGCGGGACCGACCAGATCGGGGAAATCCAGATGCCCCAGCACCCCCAGCGTCACCATGGGCAGCCAAACCGCGGCGATGCACAACGGGTAGAGGATTACGGGAGTACGAAAGGTCGCCGCCTTCTCCGCCGAAAGCCAGTGCGTGAAGATGTGGGGAAACATGCCCACCGAGAGTGGAATGAACGTATAGCTCAAAACTCGCACCGGCTCCATCGACGCCCCGCGGACCAGTAGATCTGGGCGCAGCTCGGAAAGGCGGAGCATCGCTGGTTCCAGCCCGCCGAGCTTACCGATGATCACGATGGCAGTGACGCCTCCGAGAACCATGAACAGCGATGTCTGGAAGGTGTTCACCCAGGCCGTGCCTCGCAGTCCGCCGGCCGAGACGTAGGAGAGTACGACCCCGGAGACCACGAAGGACCCCACCCAGAGAGGCACGACTCCATCGGTGATCTGGTTGAGGGTGATTCCTGCACCCATGACGCCGATCAGCAGATAGGGCACGAGCAGAATCACCAGGACGAAGAACAGCAGAAGGCCAAGGGTCTCGGACTGCCAACGTGCACGAACGAACTGGACCTGAGTCAGTAGCCCGTGCCGCTTACCGATGGCCCAGACCCTCGTGCCGAGAAAGAAGAAGACCAGCGGCGCAATCAAGGCGGACGAGGAAGCCATCAAGGTGAACACTCCGATTCCCACTCGGTACGACTCCCCCGAGGAACCCAGCAGGGCAAAGGAGGTCATGTGGGTCCCGAAGAGAGTCATCAAAAGCACGAAGGAACCGATCGTGCGACTGGCGATGAACCAGTCCTCGCCAGTCGATTGGGCTCGCCGATGGCTCCACAGGCCAATCGAAAGCACCAACACGAGATAACCGATGAGGATGAAGAGCGTCAAGAACCGCTATCTCCTCGATCCAGGACTTCTTCGATGGCATCCAGTTCGTGTGGCCACTGATGGCGCACGACGAGCGCCATCACGACCGCCACCAGTCCACAAAAGACGACCTGCGAGAGCAGCCCGATCGGCAGCCCCAGCACCAACGAGGGATCGTTCCACCACCACAGATCGAGCCGCAGCAGATAGAGCGCGATCAGCGCACCCCAGAGAATCGATCGACTCGTCGTGGAACCACTCATGTAGTGACGGCCACCTCGTGCCCGAGCATTTGTGCCATGTCGCGGAACATCGGATCGAAGTCGTACTCGAAGACGTCGCCGATCAGGATGCGAGTGACCGAGGTCTGATGCTGCGGGAACTCCTTGAGGAACCGACCGAAGCTGAACTCGGGCTCGTAGAAGGCGCGGACCAGCCCCAGAATCGGAGCGATTGCCCTACGCAGTCGGGGCTCGAAGGCCCCGAGGCTCTGGGCAGAGAGATCACCCACGGCAATCGAATGAGCGGCCGCGTCGGCTGCCATGACCCCGGAGTGCAATGCCAGGAAGACTCCCGACGAGTACACCGGGTCGATGAAGCTGAAGGCGTCTCCGATCAGCTGCCAACCGTCTCCCGCCATGCGCTCGAAGCGATAGGAGAAATCGCGCAGGACCTCGATCGGCCGACACCGCTCGCCGTGCGAGATGCGCTCGCGAATCTCGGGGCACTTCTCTACCTCCTCCAGGAAGGTGTCCTCGGGGCTGTTCCCGGGCCGCTTGAGATACTGAGCATCTCCCACCACGCCGACCGAGACCACGTCGTCGGGCAGCGGAATGTACCAGAACCAGGAGTTGCCGTCCGGGACGGTCTGGAGAATCAGTGTGGCCCCTTCGTCTCTCCCCTGGTCTCGACGCGCCCCCTTGTAGTGCGTGAAGATCGAAGCGTGTCGGAATCCGTAGTCGACCTTGCCGAGATCGAAGCGTCGCCCCAGGAGCGTCGACTGCCCGCTGGCGTCGATCAACACGCGACACCCCAGTCGACTCCTCTGAGAGCCTTCGAGCTCGACCTCGACACCCGTGACCTGCTCCCCATCGAAGAGAATCTCCTTCACGGCAGCTCCTCGCCGACACTCGGCCCCCTGCTCGGCCGAGTTCTCCAGGAGCAGTTGGTCGAAGCTCGAGCGCAACACCTGCCAGGTCTGCGCCGATTCGTGATCGCGCTCTTCTCGGAAGTAGAACGGCGCCGAGGCCTTGCCGCTGCGCGCGTAGAACTGGACGCTGTGTTTGGGGACGAACTCACTGTTCTTCATGGACTCGAGCGCACCCATCCTCTCGAACGCCCAATAGGTCTCGGGCATGAGCGACTCGCCGATCTTGAAGCGAGGCTCGGAATCGCGCTCGAGCAGAAGGGTGGTCAATCCGTGGCGCGCAGCCACTGCCGCAGCGGCGCATCCGGCGGGACCGGCTCCGATGACGATGATGTCGTACTGGTCGTGTGTCGGCATGGTCTCTGATCTCACTCGTAGACGATCTGGTCGGCCTCCCTATGCTGCTCTTCGAGCGGCACCAGTCTACCGATTCACCGAGGGTCCGGAGCGCGGGGAACCGCGGCTGCCAGGCCCTAGCGGGTGAACTTCACCGTGAACGAGACACTGCGCCCATCGGCAGGAATCACCGAAGTGCCCCCGAAGCCGCGGCGGAAGTAGCTCTCGTCCGTCAGGTTTCGGCCGTTCAAGCTGAAACGGTAGTTCTGCCATCGGTAGGTCAGCATGGCCTCGACCGTGGTCACCGAATCGATGAGAAAGACATTGTCCTCCGCGATGAATTGCTCGCTGATGTAGCGAGCTCCGGCACCCCAACCGAAGCCGTTCTCGTAGTAGCGTGCAAACCAGGCGTCGGCAGCGTGTTCCGGTGCGAAACCGGGCCGGTTTCCGCTGCGATCGATCGTGACGAACTCCGGAGGAAAGAACCCGACCTGGATGGCCTCGGTGAAACGAGTCAGGACTGCGTCGGTGTAGCCGTACGCGACGTGGTAGCGCCAGCCGCGCGCAGGGGACCCGATCAACTCGAACTCGACGCCACGCGAGCGCTGGTTGCCCAACTGCGCAGTCACTCCGTTGTCGTCGAAGATCGCCAGGTTGTCAACGCTCAGTTCGTACACCGCCAGATTGGCGAACAGTCGGCCGCTCAGCCACTGTCCCTTGAGACCGGCTTCGATCTGCTGCGACTCCTCGGGCTTGCGGTCTTCGAACACTCGACTGCTCGGCGCCGAGAAGCCCTCGCTGTATTGGCCGTAGACCGAGAGAGCTTCGCCGAAGAGCCAGTTCACGCCCAGGAAGGGACTGAACTCGGTGTCGTCGCGCGATACGC
This sequence comes from uncultured Acidobacteriota bacterium, assembly GCA_963851415.1. Lineage (GTDB taxonomy): Bacteria > Acidobacteriota > Thermoanaerobaculia > Multivoradales > Multivoraceae > CAWKPF01. The sequence continues at coordinate 1,561,638 of CAWKPF010000003.1, read as the reverse complement.
CGTTGACGGGGTCTCGATAGTCGAGGGTGTCGAGCCGTCCCCCCACCAGCAGGCTCAGCCGCTCGGTGGGCATGAACCGATCCATCACGTAGGGCGCGATCTGGTCCGATCGGGCATCGCCACGCTGACCGAAGTCCTCGATCGGAGGCGGTAGCTCGGTGGCGGTTTCCACGGGGTCATAGACAGCGATGGTAGGCACCACGCCGATATCGATCGTGAACTCGTCGGTCCGACGGCTGATCTCGGCGCCGATCATCAGATCGTTCCGGTCACTGAATCGAGTCGCCTCGAACTGGGTGCCGAGAGCGGTCTGTTGGTTGTCCAGCCCGGCGAGGGTCCGAATCACGGTCTCCTCCGGAAGCGGAAAGGTTCCGAAGAACACTGTGCCCCGACTCTGCCACTCGAGATCCGTGAAGTAGAGCCGGTTGCGCAGGCCCCAGCGTCCGATCGTTCCACCCTCCCAGTCGAGCCGCACACGGGTCACTTCTTGATCGCTCGTATCGAACGGCGAGGCGTACGACTGCGTGCGCGGCACACCGAAGTCGGAGTCGTCGCGTACCGGCACGCCCGCGTCAGGCTTGTAGTCGTTGCTCAGATACTCGACGTCGAGCAAGAGGCTCGACTCCTCTGCGATCCACCATTGCAGCGTCGGGTTGATGCCCCACGTCTCCCAATCCGTGCGGTCGCGGTAGCCGTCGGACTGACCGTAGAGGCCGTTGACCCGGAAGGCGAACCCGTCGTCTTCGCTCCCAGAGCCGTAGTCCACCATCGCCCGATAGGTCGCGAAACTCCCTGCACTCAGGCTGACGTCGAGCACGTCGGTGCCGGGGGTCTTTCGCACCAGATTGATCGCCCCTGTCATGGGTGTCGCACCGTAGACGTGGCTTCCGGGGCCGCGCAGGACATCCATCCTTTCGACGTTGTAGAGCTGATAGAAGGTGGACTCGGGCTCGGCGACCTGCTGCATCAGCACGAGCCCGGTGTTCAGCGAGTCGTAGCCCCGAATGACGAAGATGTCGAACACTCCGCTCGAGGGCTGGACGGTCGCTCCGGGAACGTTCACCAGTGCCTCACCCATCACTCGTGCGTCGCGTTCCTCGATAGTCGCAGCGGTGACCACACTGACGGACGCCGGCGTCTCGAGCAGGGGCATGGGGATCTTCGAGACCACCGCGCTGTCCTCCGCGAGGATCTCCGCCCGGTCCTCGACCGTGATCGTCTCCTGGCGCGCGAGCTCCTCACTCGCCGCTTCTTGCGCCTGCACTCCGACGCCAGCAAAGAAAGCCGACGCCGTCGACAAGCATCCACAAATTGCAATCCAACGCATTCGAAAAGTCTCCTCGGCCTGCGCGGGAACTCAGGCGGAGATCCGGACCGATCCGGCACCCCGCCGACGTCGGCCGTTCAGGTGTAGCGCGTCCCCCGATGCTCTTCGTCGTAAAGGTCGGGAAGCAGCTGATCGACACGCAACAAGCCTGCGCGGGTCAGCCGCAACTCCTCGACTTCGGAGGGCTCCAGAAGTCCTTGGTCCCTCCATCGCCCCCAGACCTGCTGGAACTCGGCGACGATGTCGTGCCCGAACTTCTCTGCAAAGTATGCCGGAGAGACCGAGCCCCGTTTGAACTGGAGCAGGAGCTCTCGCACGTAGCGCTCTCTCTCGGTGGTCACCAGCGCGCGGGCAATCGGCGAATCACCGGCCTCGACCCGAGTCACATAGTCGTCGAACTTGTCGACGTTCTGGAAGTGCACACCGCTCATGTGTCCGAAAGACGAGACTCCTGCAGCAAGCATGTCCGCTCCCTGCCACAGCGCTTCGGTGTAGACGAAACGGCAGTTCCGGCCTTTCTTGAGCATCGTATAGGCGCTCCAGGGCTCGTAGCCCGCGGCTTCGAACTGCTGGATGGCGTAGTCGTGCCACTCGCGCTTGGTGGCCCAATCGGCGAACTCGACGCCCCCGTCTCCCCGCAGCTTGCCCTTGGAGTAGATGGTGTTGAAGGGTAGCTCCATCTGGTAGATGGTCACGCTGTCCGGATCGTAGTCGATCGCCTTCTGAACGGTGGTGCGCCAGGTCTCCCAGCTCTCCCCCACCATCCCGGCGATCAGGTCGATGTTGAGCTGGGGGAAGTCGAGCTCCCGGACCCAGGGACCCACTCGCTCGATCTCGTGGCTCAGGTGCGCCCGCCCGTTCTCTTCGAGGATCTTGTCGTCGAAGTTCTCGATCCCGAGGCTCAAGCGGGTGATCCCGATCTCACGAAGCGCCTCGAGCTTGGGACGGGTCAACGTACCGGGCTCGCACTCGAATGCAATCTCCTCGGCCTTGTCCCACGGCAGGGCCGCCTTCAGGCGATCGACCAGCGGTATGAGCTGCTTCACCGCGACGTAGGAGGGCGTGCCTCCTCCGAAGTAGATGTAATGAAGATCGCGACCACCGATGCAGGCACGCTCGGCGTGACGCTCGACCTCGCGCGCGAGGGCGTCGAGGTAGCCCTGGATCTGCTGAGCGTTCTTGTCCGTGTAGACCCGGAAGTAGCAGAACTTGCAGCGTCGTCGACAGAACGGGATGTGCAGATACATCCCCAGTCGGGTGTCCGGTCTCGGAGCACTGTCGAGAGCCGTCTCGGCGGCGGGCACCTGATCGGCCCGCCAGGCGGAATAGGGCGGGTAGTTCGAGACGAAGACGCTGCCGACTTCGGTGGCCTGCTGGTCCAGTCTCGCGGTGGCGGGCTCGGCTTGAGTCACGGTACTCGGTACTCTGTCTCTCGGGAGAAGGCTCGGGATCGGTGGCTGGGAAGAGGAACTCGGGGCGGCAGGCGCGTGCAGCGAGCTGGCCGAGTCGGGCCATTCATCGCCGGAGACGCCGATCAGCCGAAGCAGTAGAGCATTCCGTCGAGCGTCCCGATCACCAGCCGGTCATCTGCGACTGCAGGGGACGTGACGATAGCAGAGCCGGTTTCGAACTGCCAGACAGGCTGACCGGTCGTCGAGTCGAGCGCGTAGACCTCGCCGTTCTTGGATCCGAAGAAGATGCGGTTTCCCACCACAACCGGGGAGGAGTCGATGCGAGCGCCCGTGTTCCAGGTCCAGCGAACTTCGCCGGTCTTCCGATCGAGGTTGTGGATCATCTTGTCCCGCCCCCCGATCACCACGTAGTCCGCAGTCGCGGCCGCAGAGCCGTAGTAGGGGAACTTCCGTTGCGGGTGCTCGTAACTCCAGAGCACCTTGGCCGCATCGAGGTCCACGGCGTGGACCTGGTTCTCGTAGGTGCCGACATAGGCCACTCCTTCGATCACTGCAGGAGACGACGCGGCCTGACCCATCAGATCGACCTTCCCCAGCACCTCTCCGTCGTCGATGCGAATCAGCCAGAGAAATCCGTCACACCCCGAGACCGTGGTCGTGCGACCCACGATCGCCGGAGTTCCGTGGACGTAGCCGTCGGTCTCGACCTTCCATACCAGGGAGCCGTCAGAGCGCTTCAGACTGTAGAGGTTGTTGTCGTAGGAGCCGATCAGCAGTCTGTCGTCGTAGAACGCCGCCGACGAGATGATCTCGGCCATCGTCTCGAACGTCCACCTCGCCTCGCCGGTCGCGGCATCCACGGCGTGGAAGACGCCGAACTCGTCACCGACGTAGACGACTCCCTCGAACACCGAGGGAGCGGCCTTCACCGCGGCCGTCGCCTTGTACCTCCACTTCACCTTGCCGTCTGCAAGGGAGAGAGCGTAGAGGTATTCGTCGTAGGCGCCGACGTAGACCGTGCCGTCGTCAATCACTGCGCTCGACTCGATGTCGGAGCCCAGATCGACGCTCCACACCACGTCGAGGTCCGCCGGCAGTTTCGAAGCGGCCACCCCGGTGCCGTGGGCGTCGCCCCGCCAGATGGGCCAGGCCGTCTCGCCGGACCGCGGGCCGGCATCCTCCGACGAAGCCAACGGCGCCGCACCCATCGACACCACGGCCACCGCCGACAGGGTCAGCAGCAGGAGAATGGTCTGAAAAGAGATCTTGTGTCCATTCATGTCCATCGTCCTCGAATCCATGTTTGACCGTGCAGTAGTAGCATGTTCGGCGCTCCCCCGCCCGCGGATCCCCCAAAGTGGGGACAGGCACTCCTTCCGAGGAAAACCAGGAATCGTGCGGCAGGAGCGCCTGTCCCCACCTCTCGACGGCGCTCTAGAGGGCGGCCCGGTAGAGATCCAGAAACTCCCGCTCTCCGACCGGGCGGGGGTTGAAGGTCCCGGTCCACTGCTCGGCGGCTCCGGCCGCCAGACCCTCCAGATCGGCCACCCCGACGCCCAGATCGCTAAGCTTCGTCGGCAGGCCGGCCGCTTTGCACAAGCCCTCGAAACGACTCGCCAGGAGCTCGGTGCCCCCGCGGTCCCCGGCGAGCCGATCGTAGGATTCGCCCACCATCTCGCCGTTGTAGCGAATCACTACCGGCATCATCACCCCGAGAGCCACCCCGTGCACCGTGCCGAACGTCGCCGTCAGAGGATTCGCACACGCGTGCGCTGCACCGAGCATCGAGGCCTCGATCGCCGCTCCCGCGAGATAGGCGCCGATCGACATCTCGCCCCAGGTGTCGAGGGTCGCATCGCCGGCGAAGACCTCGTCGATCCCACCGTCGAGTCGACGCCACGCATCCGCGGCGTAGAGCCGAGACAACGGATTCCCGTCCCGACTGACGAAGCTCTCGACCGCATGGGAGAGAGCGTCGATGCCGCTGCAGTGTGCCACGAAGGCCGGAACGGTGCGAAGCAGCTCGGGATCGAGGATCACCTGCCGAAACAACGCTCCCTCGTCGCCGCAAGCCATCTTGCGATGGTCGCTGTCACGCGCGATGATGGCGTACGACTGGGCCTCGCTCCCGGTTCCCGCTGTGGTGGGAATTCCGATCGAGGGAAGCAGTCGCTGCTTCGTCTTGCCGAATCCCCAGTAGTCCTCCATCCTCCCGCCGTTGGTGGAGACGAAGTTGATCCCCTTGGCACAATCCATCGAGCTGCCGCCGCCCAGACCCACGATGAAGTCGGCCCGGTGCTCTCGCGCCACCGCCGCTCCGGCGGCGACGTGCGCTTCCGATGGATTCTCCACCACTCCGTCGAAGCACGACACCGCCAGCCCCGCATCGCGGAGTAGCTGGAGCGCCCGGGCGGGATGGCCCGCAGCCTCGAGACCGGGATCGGTGACCAGCAACACTCGACGCCCCCCATGGGCGCGCACCGATTCACCCAGGGAGGCCAGGCTTCCGGGACCGAAGACGATGAGGCCCGCGCGCGTCTGTGCCGACCACAGAGCATGCGCGGGCCGGCGCGCCGAGTCACTCGCCAAGTGCGAAGAGCTCGGAGCGGGTAGCGACGTAGAGCACGCCGTCCTTGGCGATCGGCGTCGTGTAGACGGCACTTCCCATGTTCATCTCGCCGATGATCTCGAGCTTCTTGCCCTCCTTGAGGATCACGATGTCGCCATCCTCGTCACCGAGATAGACCTTTCCATCCGCTACGAAGGCCGAGCCCCAGATCGCCGCAAAGGTGTCGTGCGTCCAGTAGTGCTCGCCGGTCTCCGCGTCGAGCGCGTAGAGGAAACCGCTCAGATCGGCAATGTAGACCACGCCATCCTTGATGGCTGCGGTCGAGATCGTCCGGTGGAAGTCGTCGCCGCCGCGTGACCACACTCCGGCGACATCCGTGACATCGCCTTCTTTCGTCGCGTCGATCGCGAAGAAGCCACCCGGCCCCTCGCCGTGCTCCGGATCCTGCCCCACGGCCACGTAGAACCGGTTGTTGTAGAACACCGGAGTCGAAATGATGTTGTTCCGCGTGCCACGGCCACCGAGGGCCCACTTGGAGTCCTTCGGATTGAGGTCGAACTTCCAAAGCAGGCGACCGTCCGCCGGCGCATACGCGTAGAGCCATCCGTCCCCGCCCGGGAAAGCGACCTGCGCGACCCCGTCGACGACTCCGAAGGCCGCGTTCGACCAGGTGCCATGCAGGATGTTCTCCCCGGGATCTGCGCTCTCCCACACCAGCTCACCCGTTTTGGCATCGAGGGCCACGAAGCTCGGGCCCAGCGGCGAGGGAATGTTGACGTGACCCTCGTCGACCCCGTTGCCGGTGGTCACGAACACGATGTCGTCGATCACGACCGGCGAGCTGGCCGCAAGGTTGTGGGGGAAGACATCGAGCTCACCGATGAGGTCGAACTTCCACAGGATGTCGGCGTCCTGCGCCTCGGTGTACTGCTCATCCTGGAAAGGACCGTCATTACCGTTGGCGAAGCCCTGCACATCGGCCGCCACGACCTCCGCGGTGTTGGCCAGGTAGTAGACCGTGTCGCCAATGATGTAGGGCGTCGAGCAGACGCCCTGCATGGGCCAGTCGTTGACACGACCCGCGGGCAACTTGTCGTGTGTGGCCTGCCAGAGCAACTCGCCGTCCGCGGCATTGAACGCCATCACGACGCCCTTGTCTCCCTCGATACCGGGGCGGCGACCGCCCTCGTTGTTGGTGCCGACGTACACGCGTCCGTCATGGTAGACCGGACCGGCGTAGGTCTGGGAGCCGAGCTTGGCGCGCCATTTGACGCCTTCCCCGCTGTCGACATCCCACTCGGAAAGCAGACCCGTCTCGTCCGAAACCATGTTGCGGGAAGGATCTCCACCGAACATGGCCGGGGTGTCCTTCTCGCTCGCTGCTGCCGCACCGGGAAGCACCGCGATGGCCGCGAGCACCACCAGGAAGACGAAGAGAGTTGTATTGCTGTTTTTCTTGCTCATGCTCATACCCTTCGAGCGCGAAGCGCTCCTCGGTCCGGACGTTCGTCAGTTGGAGTGGAAAAGCCTTCGGAACTCAGTTCGCGGTCACTCGGACGTTGTCGAAGTGGATCGGCGCCGGTGAATAGCCCTGAACGCCCGGTGCACCCATGGCGTTCGGCTGAGGATCGCGAGCGGTAATGGTCCAGTCAGCGGGCTCGGCCTGGCCCCGCGGCCACACCTTGCCTCGCACCACGGCTTCGCCCTTCTCGACATCGACCCGCAGCTTCATCGTGTACCAGACGTCCATCTCCCACGAGAAATCGATGGTCTCGGCCATGCGCATTTCTGCCGACCACGAGCGGATCTGGAGTTTCTGGCTGTTGCCGAGCAGGTCCAGAATGTAGCCCTGGTTCACCACGCCGGCATCGGTCCGGCGCCGACCCGTCTGCGCCCCCTGCAGGTCCGCCTGTATGGTGTAGCCGGAGAGTCCGGGGGGGCCGATCAGCAGGTTCGAGCGCAGCAGCCCACTGGGGGCCACCGGCTTCTGCAGTACCTTGCCCTCACCCATCTCCACCACCTCGTAGCGACCCGAGCCCAGCCACCACGACCGGCCCCGACCTTCGATGTCGTCGAAGCTCTCTTCGTAGGGCAGCTCACCGAAGGCTCGCACCCGTCCTCGCGCCTCGAGTCCCTCCATCTTGAAGATCACCTCACCCGCCATCGGCGGGCCGCTGCCGGCAATCGTCAGCAGGCCGTCTCCGTCGATCCCACCACGCAGGGCCTCGAGTCCCCACTCGCCCTTCTTCAGACGCCCGAGCTCACGACCGTGGTCGTTATAGGTGCGGACCTCGTAGTCCACAGTGTCTCCAAGCTCCACGGTGACGTCCCCCGGCACCACGAGCATGGTCGCGGGAACCTCGGAGCCTCCCTCGGCAGCCATCGCCGCGGCCGCTGAGTCGACGATTTCGAAATCTCGACTCTTGTCGCCGAGACAATAGAGCCCCTCCTCGCTGGCGAAGTAGATCCGGCCGTAGGCGATCGCCGGAGAGGCGTAGACCTCGGCCTCACGCTCCTCGCCCGGCATGGCCAGGATCTCTTCGTCCAGAACCTCGACGCTGTCGCCGCGATCGCGAAGGATGGTGAAGCGCCCGTTGACTTCGGTCGCATAGATCTTGCCGTCGGCCCAGACCGGCGCGTTCTTGCCCACGGTTCCGATCTCGTGCTCCCACACGGTCTCACCGGTCTCGATCTTCAGGGCGTACATGTTCGCCGAGTTGTCCTGCACGTAGAGGCGACCATCGTGGTACAGCGGCGACGGGAAGCCCATCGCGATGTCGCGCCGCCACTTCTCGTGGGTCTTGGTCACGTCTCCCGCTCCGGTCGCGTCGATCGCCACGATCCGCCCGAGCGTGCCTTCGTCGACGTTCTCCTCGGAGTGGCCCACATACACGGTGTCATCCACCACGACCGGGGAGCTGTTCACGCCTCTCTTGGACAATTCGAATTCCCACACCTTCTTGCCGGTCCGCGCCTCGATCGCATAGATGTGCCCATCAGCGTTGCCGTCGATGTAGAGCCGCCGGCCGCCGATCACGGAAACGGAGCCGTTGGAGGTCGTGTTGAGGTCGTACGGCGTACCGCCAGGAGTCGAGATCCAGATCACGTCCCCGCTCTTCTTGTCGAACCCGAAGTAGCGATGACTGGGCCTCCCGAGCTTCCCCCAGCTGCTGTTGATCACGTTGAGGATCAGCAGGTCCTCATCGATCAGCGGGGTCGAGGTACGTCCACCGTACCCGGAGAACCGCCCCAGCTCTTCGTAGAGGTGCCGGCTCCACACCAGATTGCCATCCCGGTCGTAGCAGACGATCGGGCCGCCCACACCCTGGGCATACACGTAGCCGGTCTCCCGGTCGACCGCAGGGCCGGCCCAACCCGCTCGCTGAAAGGGAACGGTGGTCAGCTGAGTGGTGATCGTGCGCTCCCAGAGCGCCTCGCCCGTCTCCGCGTCGAAGGCCGACAACACCTCGCGTCGGTCGATCCCCGTCCCTGCCCGTCCGGTCACGAAGACCCGCCCCTGGTGCACCACCGGCGTCGAGCGGCCCGTGAAGTCCTGGCGCCAGATCAGGTTCTCGCCCTCCTGCGACCAGGTCGAGATCAGGCCGGTCTCCCCCGACTCCCCCGTCTGGGATGGACCCCGCCACTGTGTCCAGTCTCCGGCAAAGGCGGGAATGCTCATCACGAGCGCGATTGCAGAGGCGAGCGACGCACACACCGATCGACCCCCTGCACGGTACCGGTTCTTCACTGCGGTCGATCCTACGAAAGACATGACGACTCTCCTGCACTCGTGCGAGCCCCATCGGCGGGGCTCGCGGCATGGTCTACGGTGAATTCGAACAGGCTGCCTTCACTCTGAGATGGCCGACACGCGATGCTTCCCCTCGAACCCCTGGGAGTATCAAGTGGGCAAGGACCTCATCGGTGTCGCCTTCCGAGCGGACTGGCCCATGATACAGGAAGCCCTCAGAAGGCCGATGCTGCCGTCCGCGGTCGTTCAGGCCTTCTCCAACTGACCTTCCAGCTCGATCATTCCACCGAGAACGGCCTCCAGATCCTCGACTTCGAGGGCCAGCCGCTCGCGCTCGGAGCGAACGAAGCGAGTGTACGGAGCCGTGGCTTCTTCGAGGCGACGGAGACTGCGCCCGATCTCGTCACCGAACTCCGTCTCCAGACCACCGATCAGCTGATCTCGCATCACGGCCAGTCTCTTGCGCAGCTGACGCTTCGCCTGCTCGCGCTTTGCGGGGATCACGAACAGCCCCAGGGTCGCCATCGCCCCCGCCGCCAGAATGCCCGTGATGTCGACTGCCGTGCTCGACGCCACCAGCGCCACGAGCCCCCCCAGACCCACCGCGCCCGCCTGCAGCACTGCGCTGCCGGCCACTGCTGTCCTCACACTGTCCGCCATGCGCTCTGCCTCGTGCTGGCGATCGTAGTCTTCCATCGCTCGACTGGCCCCGCGGCCCAGCCGCGCGAGCAGCTGCTCGCGGGAGCTTTCGAACCCCCCCGCTCCGCTTTCGCCCACCACGCGCGAACCGTGCGCTGCCTGACGACGCCTCGTGTGCTCGACCACCGCCTGCCACTGGCGCAACTCGCTCTCGACCATCCAATCGATCAGATCGCGAACCTGCGACTCGATCTGGGCGGGAGTGTCACCGATCACCTCGCGCTCGAACTGGAGCTGGGTCTGGGAGCGATTGAGCAACTCCGGGATGCGCAGCAGCCGGAGTCGCTCGTCGAAGAACTCGACTCCTCGATTCTCCATCCGATGCACGAGTTTCTCGATGTCGCCCATCCGAAAGCGGAATTCGCGCTCCATGTCCTCTCGGTATCGCTCCGCCTGAGACTCGAGATCCGCGAGGGTCGTCAGGTCTCCCGACAGCAGCCGCAGCCGCTCTTCGAGCTCCGCTCGCTGTTGCTTACCGACTCGCAGGCCGACACCCAGCGGGTTCGACAACTTGAGGCGCACTCGCTCCTCTTCGTCGAGAATCGAGCGTACATGTGCCTCCAGCTCCTCGAAGCCTGGATCGGCCAGCTCGGCGGAGTCCAGCTTGTGTCGGAGCGCTCGGCGCGCACTCACTGCAAAGATCGCCGGCTCGAGTCCGAGCAGGCCTCGCGCGCTGGTGGCCACGAACTCCCGTACCTCGGCGAGCTCTGCCTCACCCTCGAGGATGTCGACCTTGTTGATCGCGATCACGATCTTCTTCCCCCAGTCCCGCAGTTGCTCCAGAAAGGCGCGCTCGCTCTCGGTAAAGGGGCGATCTGCCGAGGTGACGAACAACACCTGATCGGCCCGCGGTACGAACCGCTGGGTCAGAGCCTCGTGCTCACGATCGATCGCGTTGGTACCCGGGGTGTCGACCACGACGAGATCACGGAGCAGGTCGTTGGGGGTCTCGACCACTTCGAATCCATCGGGACTGGTTGTCGTACGGAGAATCTCGCCCCAGCGCACGAGGTGAATGCGACTGGTCGTCGGAGTCACCCCTTCGAGCAACAAGTGCTCTCCGAGCAGAGCGTTGACGAACACCGACTTGCCGGCATTGAACTCCCCCACCACCACGAGAGAGAAGAGCTCGTCCAGCTGTGCCAGCGAATCGGCCAGTGCCGCCTGCGCCTCGGCCGGCGCCTGCTGACGGGCGAGGATGGTGCGGAGATCACCCAGCAGCGCCCGCTCACGGGCGAGCATTTCTCGATAAGGCTCGGGAAGGATCCTCTGCGGGTCGACAGACATGATGGTCGCCATCCTAACCTCCGCTACCATTCCTTTCATGGAGTCGCGTCGATTCTCATGGCCGCTGGCCTTTACCTTGGTTTCCCTCGCGCTCGTGCTCGCGAGCCTCTACGTATTCAAGGAGCTGCGCGATGTGCCGGGTGACATCCTCGATTCCGGGCGTGACGTGCTGCACGACCTACGCGACATCGCCAAGGCCTTCAACGAAGGCACGGTGACGACCAGCTTCCTGTCCTATGCGACCGAGATCAGCGGCACCAGCTATCTCCAGTTCGCCACTCTCGAGCAACTCGAGCTCTTCCGTCGAGAAGACTACGCCTCGACCCTGTGGGGCCAACTCGAGCTCCCCGAGGTGGTGGTCGAGGCCACCGCTCCCGTCCAGTACACCTACTTCCTCGATCTCGAAGGCGAGTGGGAGTTCCTCCTGGACGGCGACACGGTTCACGTGAGGGCCCCGGCGATCCGATTCAACAAGCCTGCCATCGACCCATCCCGGCTGCGCTTCGACGTGCGCTCGGAGAGTTGGTTTCGGGACGAGGACCGAGCCGTGGAGAAGCTCCGATCCGGCCTCACCGCCATGGCCCATCAAAAGGCCCAAGCCAACGTCGACCTCGTGCGCGAGACCGGCCGCAGAAAGACCGAGGAGTTCGTCGCTACCTGGCTGCTCACAGAGCTGGGCGCGCCGGCCGATCGGTCGCGATTCCATGTCGAGGTAGTCTTCGCCGACGAGGAGGCTCCGCTTCTGCGCCACGGCTCGGGCGAGCACTCGAAGACTCCGATTCCCCCCGATAGGTGATCGAAGCTGCGATGAACGAAGGACCCCCTTCCGACCGCCAGGACCTGGAGCGTCGCCAGGCAAAGGCTCTTCGGCACATGCTGAGAGTCGTGATGCGGGACAACCCTTTCTACCGAGCCAAGCTGAGCGCGGCGCTCGCCGCAGGGCCGCCGTCGATCGCAGAGCTCCCGAGCTTGCCCCTCACCGACAAGAGAGAGCTCGCGGAAGACCAGGCGATCCACGCCCCGTTCGGGACCAACCTCACCTTCCCCATCGAGGAGTACTCCCGCCTGCACTCCACCTCGGGAACGACCAGTCAGCCGATGCGTTGGCTCGATACCCCGGACAGTTGGCGGTGGTTCATCGACTGCTGGAAGGCAGTCTTTCGCGCTGCCGGCGTCAACCGCAGCGACCGTCTGTACTTCGCCTTCTCCTTCGGCCCATTCATCGGGTTCTGGGCCGCCTTCGAGGCGGCTCACCAGATCGGCGCCCTGGCGATCTCGGGTGGGGCCTCGACCACCGACCAGCGCCTCGACCATCTCCTCCACTATCGGGCGACGGGGCTCGTGTCCACGCCCACCTACGCCATCCATCTCGCTGAAAGAGCCCGCCAGAAGGGCCTCGATCTGGCATCGTCGCAGATCCGCCTCACGCTGCACGCGGGAGAGCCGGGAGCGAGTCTTCCCAACATCCGGAGCCGGATCGAAGAGGCGTTCGGAGCCCGAGCCTACGACCACGCTGGCGCCACCGAAGTCGGGCCCTGGGGAGTTCCCGGTGACCGTCCGGACACGTTACGGATTCTGGAGAGCCAGTTCATCGCGGAGGTCGTCTGCCCCCAGACGGGGGATCCCGTCGAGGCCGACAGTGACGGACGCCTCCGGGGCGAGTTGGTGCTGACCAACCTGGGGCGTCTCGGCAGCCCGGTGATTCGCTACCGCACGGGGGACTGCGTCGAACTGGAGCGCGAGGCGAGCGGGGAGCCGCCGGTCGCGCGTCTGATCGGTGGCGTCACCGGCCGGGTCGACGACATGCTCGTCGTCCGAGGCGTCAACGTCTATCCGAGCGCCATCGAGAATCTGGTTCGCGAGATCCCCGGCATCGACGAGTTCGAAGTCCGGGCCGTTCAGCACGACTCGATGACCGAGCTCGAGATGCGCGTCGAGGTGATCGAAGGCGACCCGGCCACCGAAGCGCTCCGGCTGAGCGATCTGCTGCGAGATCGGCTGCATCTGCGGGTGGAGATCGAGACGGTCGAGCCGGGCACGCTGCCGCGATGGGAGCTGAAGGCAAGGCGCTTCCACGACGACCGGCCAAGGCGGTAGGCGAGAGAAGCGCTCCCGCGAGAGCGGCCTCCCCGGGAAGAGAGCGAGCCACCGGGCAACCCGGGCCCCGAGCCGATCGGAGCTGGCGAGTCCGCGCCGGCTACCGCGCCAGGGCGAAAAGTCGTGTGCTTCCAAGCGGTTCGGGTATCCTCTCCCGGTCTCCGAAATCGGCACCTCCCATGTCATCCGAAGTCCTCTCCCTCCTCAGCCGCCTTTCCCGACTCGTTGCTCCCGAGCATCGTGGACCCGGCGACGAACTGTTCTGCGAGGGAGCCGTCTCCGATCTCGCGCTGCAGCCCCTGCTTCGCGGCGAGGGCGAACTCCCGGACAGCGCCTCCCACGGTGAGGGGGTCGGTCAAGAGGAGCTGTCGTGCCGGATCGAGGACCCGGACCCGGTCCGGGTGAGTGCGAGCTGGGGGAGGATGCCGAGCAGCGAGGGTCGGTCGAACGAACCGACGGTCCGGATCGAGCTGCGGTGCTCTTGCGCTGGATTCACCGACGCCAGGAGGGCGGAACTGCTCGATGGGGATGACCCGGAGGAAGTCGAGCCCGGCTCCGGAGCTCCACGGTCGAGCCTCCGGGCGCCATGCCCCCACGCCTGGGCGATGTTTCTCGCGGCCGAGCAGCACGGCCTGCTCGACGCCATCGCGGCATTCCCCGTCGAGGTGGCCCTGGGGCCTCCGATGGAAACGGAGCCTCTCGAGCCGAGTGGATATCCCCTGCACGACCACGGCAGGTCGCACGACCCGGGACCGAGCCAGAGCGCGCACAGCCCGGGGAAAGTCAAGGGATGGCGCTCGGTGGTCGACCAGGCGCACGCCTTGAGCCGCCCCGCCGAATCGGCATCGAGCCCGACCGCCGCTCGCGGCTGGTCGTTCTGGGCGGTTCTCGACCCGGACTCGCTCCGCCACCGGAGGGGTCGGCTGCATCTCGATCTCTATCGACAGGCGTTGCGCCGCGACGGGAGCCCCTCTGCCTTCCTTCCGACCACACTGAGCGATCTCGATGCTTCCGCGGTGCCCGATGCCAAGCAGCGCCGAGCGCTCGGCCTCCTGCGCTCGCTGCTGGCCGAACAGCAAAGGAGCGAGCGCGTCGTGCTCGACTCCCGGCACGGCGAGGACCACGTCGCGTTTCTGCTCGGTGCGCTGGCACGCACCGGGTGCCTGCGTCTCCCCGCCGTGGCCGGGGACGATGACGGTCCTTGCACGATCTCCTGGCAGGGGGGACACAGCTGGACTCTCGACCTCCGGCTCGACACAGGCGGAGCGGCAGACGCCCGGCTTCGCGGGTTCTTCTGCCGCGAGGTGACCAGCGATCACGGTGTCTCGAGGCAGGAGCGTCCCGTTCACGAAGCGTTGCTGGTGCTGCGGCAAGGACTTCTCCTGTGGCCGGCGACCCGACGCCGGGCGGCGCGGCTCGCCGCGGTCGAGCTCACCCCGGCCGAGTGGGCCTGGATCCAGACCCTGCGCAAGCACAACGCCGAGGTGCGAGTCCCCCGAGACGAGATCGACAGCTTCCTCGAGGTCTTCTGGTCCCGTCCCGACGCCCCGGAACTGACGCTGCCGAAACGCTATCAGCCGAAGTCCCGGACTCCTGTGCCGACACCGATCCTGGCCCTGCGTCTCCTCTCCGAGGGCCCCTCGGCCGGCGGCTCCGTCGCGCCGACCGGCGCGCTCGAGGTCGCCCTCCGATTCGACTACTCCGGGCGCGAGATCGACCCCACGGCGACGCTACGCGCATTCGTCGATTCCCGACGCCGGGTCCGAATCCAGCGGGACCTCGATCACGAGATCGAGTCGGCCCAGCAGCTCGACGACCTTCCCGAACTTCCCCATCGCCTCGGCCGAACGCTCTTCGAGCGTGGCATCGTCGTGCTGCCGGTGGACGTGGCGGGGCTGCCGAGGCTCCTTGCCGGGCTCGCACTGGCCCTCGAAGAGAAAGCTCCGGGACGGGACTGGCGAGTCGACTTCTGCGGCCGACCGGTCGAAGTCGCGAGGCGTCTGGACGCCCGCATCGACACCCGCATCGACTGGTTCGACCTCGAGGCGACTGCCCACTTCGACTCCGGGTCGTGCCAGCTCCCGGAACTGCTCGACGGACTGCATCGGCGCGGCGGCTTTGTCGATCTCTCGCCCGCTCACCTCCCGGCGGCGGATCCAACCGACTCTGAGCGCACCGCGCACCGCGCACCGCTGGGCGTCCTCCCCCCCGTTGGGATCGCGCGCTGCGCACGGTCCTACCCTCCGGGCCGACCTCGCCCGGAGGCTCGACCCTGCGCTTTCAGATTTCGCAGCTCCTGCTGGTCGACTCGTTGCTCTGCGACCAGCTCGAGGCCCGCGTCGAGCGGGACGACCGGGCCGCCGAGATCACACGACGGCTGATCGACTTCGAGGGAGTCTCTCCGGCGCAGGATCCACCGGGGTTCGTGGGGCGCCTGCGCGAATATCAGCGCGAGGGCGTCGGGTGGTTCGGCTTCTTGCGTGAGTTCAGACTCGGCGGCTGCCTGGCCGACGACATGGGGCTGGGCAAGACAGTCCAGGTGATCGCACACCTCACCTCTGTGCACATGACTTCGTCGCTCGACCGGCCTGACCCGGCCACGGCGGCCTCGTTGATCGTCGTGCCTTCCAGCCTGGTCGGCAACTGGCTGCGTGAGCTCGAAACGTTCTCCCCGAGCCTCGCCGTCGTCGACTACACGGGACCGAGCCGAACCGGGTGCTTCCCCGCACTCGAGGCATGCGACGTCGTCGTGACCTCTTACGGCGTGCTGCGCCGCGACATCGTCGAGCTGGCCTCGCTGCGCTGGGAAACGGTGGTGCTCGACGAAGCTCAAGCGATCAAGAACCGCACTTCACGCACAGCTCGGGCAGCCAGTCGATTGGTCGCCGAGCAGCGCCTCGCGCTCACCGGCACGCCCGTCGAGAACCACCTCGGCGAAGCCGCTTCCATCTTCGAGTTCCTCAATCCGGGGATGCTCCAGACCGGGCGTGACTCCGTGTTGTCGGCCCTCGCCGATCCCGCTGGCGCCACTGACGAGGAGATCCGTTCCGCGGCCGAGGTCCTCCGCCCACTGATCCTTCGCCGTACCAAGGGCGAGGTGTTGAAGGACCTTCCGCCCAAGACCGAACAGACTCTCTTCGTCGAGCTCGACGAGCGGGAGCGCCGCCGGTACGACGAGCTGCTGCGTCACTACCAGGGTGAGCTCAGCCAGCGGATCGCCCAGCAGGGGCTGGCACCGTCTCGGATGCACGTGCTGGAAGCTCTCCTTCGACTCCGCCAGGCCGCCTGCCACCAGGGATTGATCGACAACGCTCTCGCGAGTGAATCGAGCAGCAAGCTCGACACCCTGCTGGAGCACCTCGTCGAGTGTGTCGAAGGCGGGCACAAGGTGCTCGTGTTCTCGCAGTTCACGTCGCTGCTCTCGCTGGTCGAACAGCAACTGAGCCAGCGCTCGATCGAGTACGAGCTACTGCACGGCCGCTCACGTAAGCGCCAGGACCGCATCGATCGATTCCAGAACGATTCAGCTTGTGCGGTCTTCTTGATCAGTCTCAAGGCCGGTGGGGTCGGTCTGAATCTGACCGCCGCCGACTACGTCTTCCTGCTCGACCCGTGGTGGAATCCCGCCAGCGAAGCCCAGGCGATCGACCGTGCCCACCGATACGGGCAACGGCGACCGGTCTTCGCCTATCGTCTGATCGCCCGCGATACCGTCGAGGAGCGCATCGAGGAGCTCAAGCAGAAGAAGCGCGAGCTCGCCGATGCCCTGCTGGCTCCCGCTTCGGCCAGCAGAGGGAGCTCGCTCGAAGCACTCACGGCGGAAGACGTCGAGCGTCTCCTGCTCTGAGCGTGGCAAGAGGCCTCGGCCGAACAGAGCTCGATCGAACCGGGCCCGGGGGAAGCCGATTGCCAACTTCTCTAGCCCGGAGCGGACAGCTCTCCCGGAGGATTCCGTCTCGCCTGCCAGGCCAGGACACCCACCAGCACCAGCGCACCCGCCACATTGGCTGGCGCGATCCAACTCCCCCCGGTTCCCGGAAAGAGCAGCAGAAACGCAGCCAGTAGAAGCGCGCTTCGTTCGAGCCTGGTCGTCGGATGGCGAAGGCAGCCCGCGATCCCCGATGCGAGGGCGAAGATTCCCGTCGCCGCTACGACGATCGCCACGGCAACTCGGGGAATCGCGGGAGTCGTGCCGTCCAGCGACAGCAGCAGCAGCTCCGGCCTGAACACGAACATGTAGGGCAAGGTGAATCCAGCGAGAGCAAAGCGAAACGCGGCGAAGCCAGCGCGCATGATGTTGGTATCCGCGATCGAGGCGGCGGCATAGGCAGCGAGCGCGACCGGTGGTGTGACCATCGACATCATGCCGAAGTAGAAGATGAACAGGTGTGCTGCCAGGGGGACGACGCCGAGATCGCCGAGAACGGGTCCGATCAGCGTGGCCATCAGCAGGTAGCAGACGGCCGAGGGAAGTCCCATCCCGAGGATGATCGAGCACACCATGATCAGCACCAGAGCCAGCGGCAGGCTGTCCTGCGCCAGCGGCAGGATCACCGAGGGCAGCCGGGTACCGATCCCGGTCAAGGTCACGACACCGATCACGATGCCGACGCACGCCGCTGCGCCAATCAGCGGAAGACCGGCGCGAGCGGACTTCTCGAGGGCGGCGATCAATTCCCGCGGTGAGACCCGTGTCTCCCGACGCAACGCCGACACCACGAGCACCAGAGCCATGGCGAAGGTCACTGCTCGAAACACCGTGTAGCCCAGCAGCAGAAAGACGAGCAGTGAGGCCAACCCGACGAAGAAGACGACCCCGGCCCAGACCCCGCCCTCCCTCCCCCCTTCGAGAACTGCGCCCGCCTCCGAAACCGTCCCCGTGGCCTCTCGAAGGGCCAGACGGCGGGACGTGAAGTGCACGATCAGGAAGAGTGAGAGGTAGTAGAGCAGCGCCGGCACGATTGCCGCGCGCACGATCTCGAGGTAGGTCACTGGCGGCGTCACGATCTCGAGCATCATGTAGGCGCCCGCCCCCATCACCGGTGGAACCAGCGCGCCGCCGGAGCTCGCCGCAGCCTCGACTCCTGCTGCGACGTAGGGCGGGAAGCCGGCGCTGCGCATCATCGGGATGGTGAACGTACCCGTGGTGGCGGTGTTGGCCACTGCGCTCCCCGAGAGCGATCCCATCAGACCGCTGCTCAACACCGACACCTTGGCCGCGCCGCCGCGAGAGTTGCGGAAGAGTCGCTGCGCTCCGACGATGATGGCTCCGTGGCTCCGGTCGCCTCGAGCAGCGCACCGAACACGACGAAAAGAAAGACGTAGGTGAACATCACGTTCAGCGCGATGCCGAACACTCCCTGGCTGTGCAGGAAGGTCTGCGAGACGATGCGCTCGAGGCCGTAGCCACGATGCGGAAACAGGAACGACGGAAACAGCTGACCGAAGCGGGCATAGACCAGGAAGAGCATCGCGAGAATGGGTAGTGCCCAGCCGACGCAACGCCGTGTGAGCTCGAGCACCAGCACGAGCCCGACGGCGCCCACCAGGTAGTCCATCGGTGCCTCGGCCCCGGCACGCTCTCCGAGCGCGCGCCCGTCGATCCACCAACCCTCGAAGGCCGGCTCGGTCTGAACCACGACATACCCGAACACGAGCACCGTCACCGCGGCCAGGATCCCGTCGAGTCCGCGGGAGAGAGGATGGTTCTCGAAACGCCGCAGCGCCGGGTAGAAGAGGAAGCCGGCGGCCAACCCGAGTCCGGCAAAGATGGCGAGCTGAGACTGCGGACTCAGGCGGGGGTAATTCACCTCCAACAGCACGAAGGCGGTCAGCAGGACCGCCAGGACACGGAGGATCACACCTTTCGGGCCGGCGCCGCCGGCGTCCCGAGCGTTTGCCATGAGGGTCGCTTCCGCTCCTACTCGGGAGCGGCCCCGGCGGCCTCCTGTTCGGGCCAGATTCCGATCTCCCGATAGAACCGGATCGCGCCGGGGTGGAACGGAGTGCCGGTATTCCGCACGGCGTTCTCGGGATTGATGGCGCGCCCCGCAGGATGCCGCTCCACGACCGCCTCGCGGTTCTCCCAGATGGTCTTGGTCATCTGATAGACCAGCTCCTCGGAAGCCGAAGTGGGAGCGATCAGATGCATCGAACCGACGTTGAGCCCCTCATAGGCCTCGCTCTGCCCGCGGTAGGTGTCTGCCGGGATCGTCGCTGGAGCGAAGAACGGGTACTGCTCGAGCAGTTGGGCCTTGGCCTGCGGCGTCAACGGAACGAAGTAGATCTTCTGTGACGACGCGGCCTGGGTGATCGACGACGTCGGCACTGCGCCCCCCAGGAAGGCCGCTGCCGCCGAGCCGTCGGCGAGCATGTCGACCGCGCCGGCCTGAGTCGCGTTGAGCGGAGTGAAGTCGTCGTAGCTCAGACCGTGCGCCTCCACCAGCGGACCGACGAAGTACTCGAAACCCGCGCCAGCGGGGCCGACGACGACCCTTTTGCCTGCCAGATCGGCGATCGAGCGAACTCCGGAGTCCTCGGGAGTGATGAACAACGCGACGTTGGGTGCGAGCGTCATGACCGCACTGACCTCGAAGGGAGACTCCCAGGCGCCCTCACCGCGTACGGCGAAATAGGTGATCGCCGCGTTGCTCAGCGCCAGATCGAGTTCTCCGCTGACCAGTCGGCGGATGTTCTCCTGCGAGCCCTTCGTCGCTTCCGAGGACACCTCCCAGCCTTCGGGTCCGTATTCCCCCAGCACCTCGGCGAGCGCACCTCCCACCACGAAGAAGGCGCCTCCCGGGGGTGCGGTCCCGACACTGAGGAAGCGGCGTCCACCCGCATCACCGGGCTCGGCGTCTGAGGACCCCTCGGTTCCTCCCCCAGAACAACCGAGCGAGAACCCTGCCAGCAGCGTCGAGAAGAGAGCGAAAGCGAGATGAGTTCGGCGCATCGACAAAGGCCTCCTGCAAGTGAGCGAGGACTCTAGCAGACGCCCTACCCCGCAACCGAACTAGGAGCCAATGCAGTAGAGGTGCATTCCCGTCCGGAGGTAGAGCCTCCCACCCGCCACCGCGATGGAAGAAAGGGTGAATCCCTCGGTGGTGTTCTCTGCCAGGATCCCGAATTCGCGACCGGCCTTCATGACTGTCGTCACGCTTTCCTCGTTGGTGATGTAGACCTTGCCGTCGGCGATCGTGGGGGACGCGCTGTAGGTGCCCGCCGAGAGGCGCTCGGGTCCCCAGATCACCTCGCCCGAAGCCAGATCGTAGGCGTGGGCGACTCCTCGATCGTCCACCATGTAGACGATCCCCTCGTGCACCGCCGGAGTGGGTACATCCGTGCCTCGCTCGAGCTCCCACGCCACGGTGGGCGGCGCTCCCTCTGCGCTCACCAGTGCCTTGAACGGCCGCACCCGCGACGACACCAGCACGATGCCGTCGGACTCGACGGGTGACGCCACGACTCGATACATGGGCTTGTTGTCGGGATTGAAACCGCCCATCCGCCACACCTCCTCCCCACTCTCGAGGCTGTGGCCCGTCGCGTAGTCTCCGCCGGTGACCACCAGTTCCTCCTTGCCTCCACGAGTCCAGATCAGAGGGGTCGTGTAGGAGTCGGGAGACTCCATCACGGCATCGGTCGGACGCTCTACCCGCCAGATCGTCTCACCCGTCGCGCCATCCAGAGCCAGGACGTACGAGGGATCATCCGTCTTCATCCCGTGCAGTACCTGCACATAAAGCACACCATCGTGCAAGAGAGGGGAAGATCCGTAGCCATGGTTGAGTCCGAACTTGCCATAGTCCGACTGGATGTCCCGACTCCACCTCTCGTTGCCCGCAAAGTCGAACGCCTTGATGACCCCGGTTCCGGTCATGGCCCAGACGTGCTCGCCGTCGGCGACTGGAGACGGCGACGACATGTTGTGCTTGCGCGGCTCGTAGTTCCCGGTACCGAGCTGGCGCTTGTAGAGCATCTTCCCATCGCCCGCATCGAGGACCCAGAGCTCGATGGCATCCTCCTGCGCCACACTCAGGAAGACGCGATCACCGGAAATGATCGGCGTCGAGCCCGAGCGCTCCGGCAGGTCGACCCTCCAGAGCACGTTCTGATCGTGGCTCCACTCCGCCGCCAATCCTGTTTCGCCACTCACTCCTGTGTGCAGAGGTCCGCGCCACTGCGGCCAATCCGTCGCGCCAACGACCGCCGCCATGCCCAGCCCCAGGGCGATGGCCCCGGGGATCACCTTCGTGTGTCTCGTCTTCGACATCGCACTCTCCTTCTTCAGACTCGCGGCCCCAACCCGCATGCTCACTCCTGCCCCTCGGAACCGGCATCCGGCGCCGGTCCTCGTGCCGCTTCCGGCCCCGGCATCAAGACGACTCGGACGTAGTTCTCCGGGTTCAGGTACCGAGCCACCGCCTCCTGAATGTCTGCCGACGTGAGAGCGTCCACGCGCTCCTGAAACGACAAGACCGAGAGCGGATCCGTCTCGTACTGTTCGGCGTAGGCAAGGGTGCTCAACCAGAACCCGTTCGTGCGCAGCGCCGTCTCACGGCCGCGTCGCTGTTGCTCCTTGATCTTCGTCAAATCGAGCTCACTCGCCCCCTCCGCCACGAGCCGAGCAATCTCCTCGAACACCGCTTCGGTCAACGCTTCCACATTCGACGGTTCGCATTCGAACGAAATGCCGACCTGGTACTCCTGGATCGGTTCCCAGCTGTTGGACGCCCCGACCGACACACCATACGTACCTCCCATGTCTTCTCGCAGCCTCTCGCGCAAGCGGATCTGCAGCAGGGTCGCCATCGACTGGAGGTCATAGCGGTTCTGCACGTCTTGCTCGAACGGACCATTGAAGACGAGCTGTACACGGCTCTTGGCCTCGATCCCCTTCTCCACCTGTCGTTCGATCACACCTTGAGGCTTGCGTACCCCGAGGTCACGCCAGTTCTCCTGACGACCATCCGTCGGCAACCCGCCCAGGTAGGTCTCGACCAGCGGGCGAACGGTGTCCAGATCGAACGCGCCGACCATCACGAAGGTCAGGTCACCGAGGTCGGCAAACCGGTCCCGGAAGATCGCGCAGGCCTCTTCCAGCTCGGCTTCCTCGAGCAGCTCTTCATCCATCGGACGCCGGCGATAGTGGTCCTGGCTGAGCGCTCGCTGCACTTCCTGCGAGAACACCACCTCGGGCTGCTCACGCTGGTTCTCGAGGAAGCCCCGCATGCGGGTCTTGAACGACCCGAAGGCCTCTTCGTCGCACCGAGGCTGTGTCGCCGTGAGGTAGATCAGCTGAAAGAGAAGCTCGATGTCCTCGGGTGACCCTCCGCCGCTCAATCCTTCACTCAACTCTCCGATGAAGGGCGACACGCTCGCCACCTTTCCGGAGAGCTTCTTCTGCAGCTCGATGGCATCGAACGAACCGAAGCCGCTCAGTCCCACCACACTGGTGGAGGCCAACGCGGAAACCCACTCCTCGTCGGGTACCAGCGAGCTTCCGCCAGCACTGAACGAGGTGAAGCGAATCTCGTCGTTCTTGAAGTCGGTGGGTTTGAGCAGCACGCGAATTCCGTTCTCGAGCTGCCATACCGTGGTCCCGAGCTCGCTGATCTCGGCCTCCTCCACGACCGGTGAGGGGGTCGGAGTCGCCGTCAGCAGAGGGGCGTCCAAAGTGCGATCCGCCCACGGCTCGAGGGACTCTGCCTCGACTCGATCGACGATGGCCAGCACCGTTTCGGGATCCGGAAGCGAGTCGGCAGCGCTGTCCGGGGCGGTCATCAGCAGCACGCGGTTGGCATCCCCGAGGAAGCGTTCGCCCACCTCGGCGACCTCCTCGGCGGTCACGGTCGGAAGGTAGCGCTCCGCCATCTGGCGTTCGACGTCGATCCCGGGGTACGACTCCTGCTCCAGGAACACCCGCACGTACTCGCTGGCGTAGGCGCGGGACTCGGTCTTCTCGCGCTCCTCCCACATGCGCTGGTAGCTGCGTAGAAACGACGCGCGCATCCGGTCGAGCTCCGACTCGTTGAAGCCATGCTGGCGCACCCGCGCCGCCTCGGTGGCCAGCGCCTCGAAGCCCCGTTCCACCCCTCCCGCCTCCACGGCGGCTCCCAGCGAATAGGCTCCGGTCTCCCTGGTGAAGCCACCGTCCGAGGCCCCACCGCCCAGGAACGGCGGATCCGCTGCCTGGACCAACTCTGAAAACCGGGCATTCAGCATCGCTGTGAACAGTCCCTCGACCAGTCCCTGCCGGTAGTCCTCGACCGTCTTGGCGATGGGTAGCGGGTATTTGCGCAGCACACTGACCTGCGACACCGTGAGCTCCGGATCGGTCACCGTCGAGGTCAGGGTCTCCTCGTGATCCGGAACCGAGGATTCGAAGCGCTCCCGGGGCGATTCGGGGTTGCTCAGCGTCGAGAAGACGTCGACGATCCGTTGCTCCATCTCTTCGACATCGAAGTCTCCGACCGCGATGACGGCCATCAGATCGGGCCGGTACCAATCGCGGTAGAACCGCTCCACGGTGGCGGGCTCGAAGGAGCGCAGAACCTCGGGCTCGCCAATCGGCAGGCGCTCGGCGTAGCGAGAGCCATGCAGGATCACCGGCAACTGCTGATCACTCACGCGCGCTCCTGCGCCGCGTCCGAGGCGCCACTCTTCGAGCACCACACCCCGCTCCTTGTCGATCTCTTCCGGGTCGAGGGTGATCTCTCCTGCCCAATCGGCGAGCACCAGCAGCGACTTCTCGACCATCTCCCGGTCGTCCGTTGGCACCTGCAACATGTAGACGGTCTCATCGAAACTCGTGTAGGCATTCAGATCGGCTCCAAAGCGCGTACCGATCGACTCGAGGTAGTCGACCAGCTCCTGCTTCTCGAAGTGGGTCGTTCCGTTGAATGCCATGTGCTCCAGGAAGTGGGCCAGGCCGAGCTGGTCGTCGTCTTCGAGGATCGACCCTGCGTTGATCGCCAGCCGTAGCTCTGCCCGAGCCTCCGGGCGTGTGTTCCGACGCACGAAGTAGGTCAGCCCGTTTTCCAGACGACCCGTGACGACCGCCGGATCGGTCGGCAGCGGCGCGTCGAGCTCGAGCGAGGGAGCCGCAGGCGGTGCGGGAACCGGAGGTGTGGGGGGAGGCTCCGGCGCCGCTCGTGCCGTCGGCACCGAAGGCGCCGCGCCGTGCACCTCGGGCTCGGTGGGAGCGACAGAAGAGCTCGCACAGCCGACCGCCACCAGTCCGAACAATGCAAGGACGCCCAGCCACCCTCCCCGTGTCCCGGCTCTCACCCTGGCCTGCTCGTGCGGCCGCCGCTCGAAACTCCGCTCCGTCCTGTTGTCGATCGCCATCGTCGCGCCTCCGGAAGTGGCGGACATCCTATCCCTCTCGCAGCCGGCGCGATGAATCTCACGCTTCTACCGTCCGCGGATCCCCTTCGAGCACCGCCCTCCAGGGCTCGTCCGACCACGCAAGCTCAGCGACGACGCTTCTTCTTGGACTGGCGGGTCAGCTCACGCAGCGCGTCGATCGGGCGCCGGTCGGGCGACATCGGCTTGATTGCCGCCTGGAGCAGGGGCTCCGCTTCGTCGAAGCGCTGGAGGTCGCGCAGAATCTCGCCGGCATAGAAATAGGCGAGACCACAATTCGGGTCGATTCGGCGTGCCTCCTCGAGCCCGGTGAGACAGCTCTCGGCTCTCGACGGGTCGGCCATGTACCTGTCGTACGCCAACTCCGCCCGATACATCCCGTTCTGCGGGTCGCAGTCGACGGCAAACTCGAGGTACTGCAGGGCCTCTCGGTAGTTTCCCGCCTTCATGAGCTGCTTGCCCTTGTCGAACTGAGCCTCGGAATCGAGAAGATCGGTCTTGATGCGCTGGGGGCCGACCTGCTTCGACCCTGCGCCAGCGGCCTGACGGGCCGCCCTACGGCGCTCGATGACCTCGCGCCGGCCCTCGACCCTGCTCAAGGTGGAGTAGGCAGCCACGCCGGCCAGGAACAGGTCCTTGGCCTTCTCCCGAAGCCCCTTGCCCGGCTTGTAGGCCCACGGCTGGACACGAGCCGAGTAGTCGAGAAAGGCGGTTTCGAGATCGGCGGTCGTCGACTCTTCCTGGAGACCGAGAAGCTCGAAGGCGTCCTTTCGCCGGTGGGCGAGAAAGGCCTGCACCAACTCCTCTTCCTCGAGCACCCTGGCGTTGGCAATCGGGATCTGGATCACCTGAGTCGAGAGATCCTCCCCCGGCTTCCCGGCGTCCGGGGATCTGGCCGACGCCTCCCGGCGCAGACGTTCCACGTCCTCGTCCAGGACAACCTGTCCGAGCAGGCCGAAGGCATAGATGATGCGCGACAGCTCCTCGGGAGCCAGTCCGATGTCACCCGCCAACTGCGAGAGCTCCTTGGGAGAATCCGTGAGCGAACCGAGGAGTCGCTGCTGCGCGATGCTGAGTCGCATCGTGTGCAAGGCCGGGGGTGGCTCCGGTGGAATCGCGAGCTTCTTTCCGAGCAGGCCCATCACGACCAGGTCGATCTGGCTCTGCGACGCGAAACGCATCACACCGGTGAGGATCAGCTGATGCACCCTCACCTTGAGCGGCGAAGCGACCTCGGGGGCGTCGGTGTGGATCTGGAACGTCCCCTCGTGCCAACTGAAACCGTCGAGGAGCTTCTTGGCCAGATTCTGTTGGAGGAGTCGGTAGAGCTCGGTGGGAGCCAGTAGCTTGCGGCGGACCAGCACCTGCCCCAGCGGAACCTCCTCCTTGAGTGCCTCGGAAAAACTGCTCGCGAAGTCCGCCTCGGAAAGCCGGCCGAGCGAGACCAGAAACCGCCCCAGTCGCTCGTGCGCGAGATTCGACTCGCAGTCGACGGGTACCCCGTTCTCGAGCACGATGCTCTTGGTCAGCGGACCCTTGTGAATCTCGAGGACTGCCGTGCGCTGGTGCTCGGCCAGGGCGCGCAGCACCAGGGCGAACGGCGTGATCGAGAGATCACCCTCCCTCTGTTGGGAGATCTGGAGAAGTTGGTCGGGGGTCGGGAACATCGATACTCGTATTCCTTTGAAAGCACATCTTAACCTTCCCTGACCCGCCCTGCGAGCCCCGGGTTCCTCCCGGAGGTCCTGCTACGATCCCGAGCGATGTCACCGACCGCAGCCGCACTGGTCATCGGCACCGAGATCCTGACCGGCAAGATCCGCGAGGCGAACCTCACCCTGCTCGCAAGGGAGCTGTTCAGGTTGGGAATCGAGCTTCGCCGCGTCGTGGTTTGTCCAGATCACATCGACACCATCGCCGACGACGTCGACCACCTGAGGACCCGCCACGACTGGCTCGTGACCAGCGGCGGGATCGGCCCCACTCATGACGATCTCACGGTCAGGGCAGTCGCCCAGGCGTTGGGCCGTCCCATCGTTCTCTCCGAGTCCCTGCTGAAGCGGATCGAGGAGTTCGTCGGCGACCGCGGAGTCACTGACGGCCACCGCCGGATGGCAGAGGTACCCGAGGGGGCCGAGCTCCTTTGGACGGCCGAGGTGCCATGGCCGACCGTCCTGGTCGAGAACGTCTTCGTGCTTCCCGGACTCCCGCGCATCTTCGAGATGAAGATGCAGCTCCTGCGCCAGCACCTGGCCGGAGGCGAACCGTTTCTCACCCGGTCTCTCTATACGCTCTGTCGCGAGAGCGAGATTGCGGCACCTCTGGAGAAGGTCGCCCAGGCGCACCCCGAGGTCGCGATCGGCAGCTACCCGGTGTGGGGCACCGAGCGCGGCTATTCGGTCAAGTTGACCGTCGACGGCCGAGCTCTCGACGAGATCGATCGAGCCCTCGCAGCGGTCAAGGAGATCGTACCTGGAGACCTGTTGGTCGACCCGCCTGCGGAAGACGACTGAACGCCCGCAGCCCCCCGGCCCGGAGCCGAGACCTTGCAGCACCGGGGCGCGGGCGCCTCCCTGCCCCTCGGTCGCTGGGGTGCCCCGTGGCCTGCGGAACTCCCGAGCGACCCGGGCCGATCTGCTGATACAATGAAGTCTTCCTTTCTATTGTTGTATCGGATCAGGAGAGCTCGATCATGGTCGGTCGTCCCCACGGAACGACTCTGCGAATGCTCAGGGTCGCCTCCTCAGGGCCTGTCCTGGTTGGTACCAGGGGGGAGCCCACCCGTCGGCAGAGATACCTCGACCTGTCGCTCGGCGGCATGTTCATCGAGAGCCTCTTCCCCGAGGAGGAAGGGACCCGGCTCAGGCTCGACCTTCAACTGGAGGGGCGACTCCTGCGTCTGCCCGCCGAGGTGATCTGGAATCGTCCGGTCGCCCTCTCCGGCGAACGGCCCGCGGGCATGGGCGTCGCTTTCCAGCGGGTGACTCCGGCCCAGAAGAAGCTGCTCTACAGCAAGCTCGCCACCAGCGTCCAACAAGGACAACCCAAGAAGTCCGGGACCCCTCCCAGCCGAACGGCGCCGGCAAATTCCAAGCGTGGCCTGCGCGCGCTGCTCTCTCGGTTCCTGGGAGACGACTGAGATCGTCCTGCGGCCAGAGGCGGACTATTCGACCCGGAAGTCGAGGCTCTCGAGGACCTCTCCCCGCTCTCCCACCACTTCGACCTTCCACTCGCCGACCTGACCCGGGCGAATCCGTTTCTCGCTCCAGGTCCGCCAGGTGGGGCCGACGACCTCGAGCGGAATCCGCGCGACCTCACGATCGGCGAAGTACCACACATGCTCGACCTCGGCGAGCTCGGCCTCGTCGCCGACACTCAGGAGATTCCAGAAGAAGACTCGCTCGACGTCGACATCGAAGGTGGTCGCCACGTCCTCCGGATCCCGACTCTCGATCGACCCGGCCAGCGTCGCGGACTGAACTCGCACGTCGGTCGCCCCCGACTGGGTGACCGGCGGCGCTCCGGAACTGGCAAGAGACGCACTCCTCGCGAGAGGCGAGGGAATGTCGGTCGATCCCCTCGCACCGTCGGGGTCCTGCGAGCCATCGCCCCGCGGCCCGATCGACGCGGACTCCTCTCGCGGGACTGGCGCCGATCGATTCTGCGGCAGATCGAACGGCCCTCCCTGCAGCGCGACCACCAGAGTCAAGCCCGTCGCCAGCAAGAGGGCAGCCGCCACCCCACTCAGCCATCGGGTGGCTCGGGAAGAGGAGGGGCTGCGGATCTGACTGTGCTCGATGGCCTTCAGCGCAATTCCCTGGTCGACGACCGCCACTCCTGCCCCGAAGGCGAAGAGCAGAGCGTTGTGGCAGAGAACGTTGAGAGCGTGAGGAAGTCCATCGGCCTCGCGCACGATCTCGGCAAGCGCAGCGGCTTCGAAGAGCTCCGGATCGCCGCCCACCACCTCCAGTCGATGCCGAACGTAGGCTCGACTCTCCGCGCGCGAGAGTGAATTGAGCCGGTGCTGAACGGCAACCCGGTCGCGAATCGTGCGGAGCTCTCCTCTGCCGAGCCGCTTCGCCAACTCCGGTTGGCCGATGAGGACGATCTGGATCAGCTCACCCGGCTCGGCCTCGAGGTCCTGCAAGCGCCGAATCTGGTCGAGCGTCTGCGGCGTCAGATTCTGCGCCTCGTCCACGACCAACACGACGATCCGGTCCTCCGAGCGCGCCTCCCGGAGAACGTTCTCGAGACACCCCACTCGGTCGTCGGTCCTACCTAGAACGTCCTCGACCCCATAGTCCCTGAGCGCCCGGCTCAGGATGTCGTGGGAGGTAAAGGTCCCCGTCTTGACGAACGCAACGCGGTGCTCGTCACGCCAGCGATGGAGCAGCGCGTTGGCCAGAGTCGTCTTTCCGGTCCCCGATTCGCCGGTGACGATCATCAGTCCCCGCTTGGCCCGCACCCCCGCGTCCAGTGCATCCGCAGTCCGGGCGTGACTCTCGCTCAGGAACAGGAACGCCGGGTCCGAGGTCAGCGCGAACGGCTCCTGGTCGAAAGCGAAGTGCGCGAGGTACCCCTCGGGGTCGCGGCGGAAGGGGCCGCTATGTTCATCCATCGAGGGCTCCGATCTCTCGGAAAACGCGGAGGGCTAGTACTCGAGCCATGTCGTAATCGCATTGTAGCGCGCCGAGCACCCCGGCGGAAACCCCCTGTTTTCGAGCGCCAGCGGGAGCCGCCCGACGCGCCTAGCGGCCCATGAAGTCGGGAACCCGTTTCTCCTGGATTGCTCGAATTCCTTCTTTCGCGTCCTCTGTGGTGAACGTCCTCGCCTGCTCCGCTGCTTCGACCTGCAGCGCATCGTCGAGCGTGCGCTCGAAGGTACCGCGCAGGGTCCTCTTGAGGGCGCGAACGGCGACCGGTCCACTGGCGGCGATGCCCTGAGCCAGCTCGTCGACGACCGAATCGAAGTCGTCGTCCCCGGCCAACCGGTTGGCAATGCCCAGATCGTAGGCCTCCCTGCCGTCGACCAACCGACCCGTGTACAGAAGGTCGCAAGCCCTGGCGGAGCCGATCAGTCGGGGCAGGTTCCAGCTCGCCGCCATTCCGGGGTGGATTCCGAGCTTGACGAAGGTCATGCCCAGCCTGGCCCGCTCGTGTACGACCCGTAGATCGTGGCCGAGGGTGAAACAGAAGCCCGCACCGATCGCGTGGCCGTTGATCGCTGCGATCGACGGAACCTCCAGATCCCGAATCGACAGGAACCGGCGGTAGAAGCTCGCTCCTCCACCGAGTCCTCCAGCCTCGCGCTCCCGCGCGCCCCGTGTCTCGGCCTCGAGATTCTTCAAGTTGCCGCCCGCGCTGAAGGATTTGCCTGCGCCCCGCACCACCACGACCCGCACCACCGGGTCGGCATTGAGCTCGGCGACGGCACGCTGTAGCTCCTGTCCCATCTCGGGACTCATCGCGTTGCGCTCGTCCGGTCGATTCAAGGTCACCCGGGCCACCGCCCGACCGCCCTCGACCACGATCGTATGGTAGGACATCTGGAACTCCTCTGGATTCGTAAAGAATGGGGGCAGGAGGAGCCCTCACCGAGAAGACCCCGATCGCCGAACGAGATAGGATTCGCCAATGATTACTTTCACCGATCTCGCCCGCAAGCACATCTTGCTGGCGATGGAAGACGAAGAACGCGACGATCTTGCCGTCCGCGTGGCAATCGACTCCCGGCGCGGACCGGGAGGATTCCAGTACCGCATGGACCTCGTCACACCCGACGAGAAGGCCGACGACGATCAGGTGATCGATCTCGGTGAATTCCAGCTGTACGTCGACCCGAGAAGCGCTCCCGATCTGAAGGGGGTCACCGTGGACTTCGTCCAGAAACTCCAGGAAGCCGGCTTCAAGTTCGACAATCCGAACTCGCCCTGGGAAGACCCCATCGCCCAGCAGGTGCAGCGGCTCCTCGACGACGAGATCAACCCCCAGATCGCGTCCCACGGTGGCTATGTCACGCTGCTCGATGTCAAGGAGGGCGACGTCTACATCTCCATGGGAGGCGGCTGCCAGGGCTGCGGCATGGCCGACATGACCCTCAAGCAGGGGATCGAGACGACGCTGAAGGAAGCGGTCCCCGAGATCGTCAACATCTACGACACCACAGATCACGCCTCGGGCGAGAACCCCTACTACCAATAGCGGCACTCCTTCGGCCCGGCGCGAGCGCGAAGCACAGGCCTCCCGCGGTCCGACGAGGCCGGACCCGTCGAGCTCTCGGCCGGGGGGCCTACGACCCGGAAGAACTACTCGAAGATCGCCGGATACCGCGCGGGATCCGACTCATGCATCATCGAGTACAAGGTCTCGAAGATGTCTTCGCGGTTCGGCTTCGAAAAGTAGTCGCCGTCCGAGCCGTACGCCGGCCGGTGCGGACGCGAAGTCAGTGTTCGGGGGGGTGCATCGAGCCAGTCATACCCCCTCTGGACCTCGAGCACTTCGCGCATCATGTAGGCCGTCGCCCCACCGGGCACGTCTTCATCGAGGAAGAGAACCCGATTGGTCTTGCGCAGCGACTCGACGATCCGCCCCTCCCGATCGAAGGGCAACAGGGTCTGCACGTCGATCAACTCGACCTCGATACCGAGCTCGGCCAGCTCGGCGCACGCGGCTTCTGCGATCTCGCAGCAGGCTCCGTAGGTCACGACCGTGACCTCACTTCCCTCGCGCAGGACTTCGGGGATGCCCAGCGGTACCCGCATCTCACCGATGTTCTCGGGCATCGGCGCCTTCTTCCGGTAGCCGTTGAGAACCTCGACGATCAGCGCCGGTTCGTCCGCCTCGAGCAAAGTGTTGTAGAACCCCGCCGCCTGGGTCGCATCGCGCGGCACGCAAACCCACAGGCCCCGACAGAGACCGAGCACGCCGGCCATTGGCGATCCGGAGTGCCAGATGCCCTCCAGTCGGTGCCCGCGCGTGCGAATGATCACGGGCGCCTTCTGTCCACCTCGGGTTCGCCAGTGCAAAGTCGCCAGGTCGTCCGAGATGATCTGGAGGGCGTAGAGGAGGTAGTCGAGGTACTGGATCTCGGCGATCGGTCGCAAGCCGCGAATCGCCATGCCGATCGCCTGCCCGAGGATCGTGGCCTCGCGGATCCCGGTATCGGCCACTCGGGCCTCACCGTACTTTTCCTGAAGGTGCGCGAAGCCCTGGTTCACGTCCCCCAGCTGTCCGACGTCTTCCCCCATCGCGAAGGCTTGCGGATAGCGCCCCAGCGCCGCGTCGAAGCAGTGGTTCAGGATCTCGTACCCATTGAGAATCTTCGGTGCCTCGCCGTAACGTGCAGCCACCGGCGCGACCTCCAGGCCCGATCTTCGGGAACGGCTGTACAGGTGCGAGCCGTAGCGCTCCCGGTTCACATCGAGCATGCCGCGCCGCCAGACCTTCAGTTGATCTCGGCGCGGGCTGTCGAGTGAGCGCGTTACCACCAACACCTCCTGTGCGGCAGCGAGTAGATCTCGGCGCAGGCAGCCCTGCCGTCGCTCGATTCGCTGGATGATCGGCACGATCTGCGACTCCGCAGCGGACTCGCGAGCGAGCTGTCCGGCCAGCTCGACCAACTGCTCGCGATCGCTCTCGAGCGGCGCTCGATAGGCCTCCCAGGCTCGATTCCGCGCCCGGTCGACAGCTCCTTCTTCCTCCTCGACGATGGCATCGAGCTCCTGGCTCGTGGCGAACCCTTCCTCTTCGATCCACTCACGCATCTTGACCAGGCAGTCGTAGCGCCGCTCCCACTCCAATCGCTCCTCGGACTTGTAGCGTTCGTGACTTCCCGAGGTGGAGTGGCCGAGAGGCTGCGTCAGCTCGGTCACGTGAAGAACGACCGGAACGTGGTCCCGCCGCATCGCCTGAGATGCGCGGAGGTAGACCTCACAAAGCCGTGCATAGTCCCACCCGGGCACGGTGTAGATGTCCATGCCGGCTCGGCCGCCCACACGACGCCGAAAACCGCCCAGCGCCTTCGACACGTCTCCCTTGGTCATCTGGAACTTGTTCGGCACGGAGATGCCGTATCCGTCATCCCAGATCGAAAGCAGCATCGGCGATTGCAGCACTCCGGCCGCATTGACCGCCTCCCAGAACAGGCCCTCCGCACACGACGCGTTGCCGATCGTCCCGAAAGCGATTTCGTTGCCGTTCTCCGAAAAACCGGCCGCCGCATGCTCCGCCAACTGAGGAACCTCGCGATACAGCTTCGAGGCGTAGGCAAGCCCCACCAACTTGGGCATCTGGGCCGCCGTCGGCGAGAGGTCCGCCGAAGTGTTGTAGCGATCGGTCTGCGGAAGCCAATCCCCCGCCTCATCCAGCAGGCGCGTCGCGAAGTGTCCGTTCATGGAGCGCCCGGCAAATGCGGGCTCGAACTCGACGTCAGCATGCGCGTAGAGCTGAGCGAAGATCTGCTCCACCTGCAGTTGCTCGGTCGCCAGCATGAACGTCTGATCGCGGTAGTAGCCGGCCCGAAAGTCCCCGCGCTGGAAGGCGTAGGCCATGGCCATCTGGGCGACCTCCTTGCCGTCGCCGAAGATGCCGAACTTGGCCTTGCCGCCGAGAACCTCTCGGCGCCCCAGTACACTGGTGTGGCGGCTCCTCCAGGCGATCCTGAAGTCGCGAATCACCGCGTCGCGGTTGAAATCGATCGAGCCCTTCTTGAAGGGACTGGTGATGGTCGTCATGGTGTTCTTCGGCGACCGATCATATCCAATGCCCACAGCCCGGCGCCCTGGACTGCCCCCGGGCTCGCCCCATGGCGGGATCGCTGCCGATTCGTTGCCGCTCCCCGGGACATTGTGAAATAATTCACAAGCCGTTCGGATCCTCTCGAGACACTCTCGGTATACCCCGACCCTCGGGCCGGGAGGCGAAGCCCCGAGAGCCGGATCGCGGGCACGACCGCAACGTCGGATCGTTCGGTAACGGCAACGATAGGGACCTAGGAAAGCCGTAGTTCATTCGCCCTCTCTCATCGGCGGAACCAGCAGTGGGACCGCCCGCCTCCTTTCGCGCGCCTGACACGCCACGACCAGTCTTCAAGACGGGGAAAAGTCCATGGGTCTGCACAACATCCGTCGCGGGCTGACGCTCCCGATCCAAGGGGCTCCCGAGCAGCGCATCGACGCCGCCCGGACGCCTTCTCGGGTTGCCGTCGTCGCCGACGATTATCCGGGAATGAAGCCAACGATGCACGTCGCTGCCGGCGACGGAGTCCGTACCGGTCAACTCCTGTTCGAGGACAAGAAGACCCCGGGGGTTCGGTACACCTCACCGGGAACCGGCACGGTTGCCGCGGTGAACCGCGGAGCGAAACGAGCCCTCCAGAGCGTAGTGATCCAGCTGGATCCTTCGGATCGCGGCGACGGCGGCGTCCAGTTCTCGGCCTTCATCGACCGCCATCCCAGCAGCATGAGCCGGAACGAAGTCAGCGATTTGTTGCTGGAATCCGGAATGTGGACGGCCCTGCGTTCTCGCCCCTTCGGCAAGGTCGCCACCCCCGGCACCACGCCGAAGTCGATCTTCGTCACCGCAATGGACACCAACCCGCTCGCCCCCGACACCGAACTGATCGCCGAAGGCCGCCAGGACGATCTGGAGCGCGGGCTCCACGCTCTCGGCCGTCTCACCGACGGCAAGGTGTTCATCTGCACGAAACCCAGGAGCGGCATCGCCGTCCCTGCCAGCGACCAGTTCCAGTTGGAACAGTTTGCCGGAAAGCACCCCGCCGGCACGGCGGGAGTTCACATCCACACTCTCGACCCGGTCAACGGCGGCAAGACCGTATGGTGGATCGGGCTGCAGGACACGCTCGCCCTGGGCCGTCTCTTCGCCACCGGCACGTTGGCGGTCGACCGGGTGGTCTCGCTCGCCGGCCCCACGGTTCGCCATCCGCGCCTGCTTCGGACCCGACTCGGCGCCTCGACCGACGACCTGGTGGCTGGCGAGCTCGAGCCCGACATCGAGAGCCGTGTGATCTCCGGCTCGGTGCTGTCGGGACGCAAGGCGATGGGCGAGATCCACGGTTATCTCGGGCGCTATGACCAGCAGATCTCCGCGTTGGCCGAGGACCACGAGCGGGAGCTCTTCGGATGGTTGGCGCCGGGGCTCTCCAAGTACTCGGTGCTTCCAATCTACGTTTCGAAGCTCATTCCCGGACGCAGCTTCGATCTGACCACGAACACCAACGGCTCCCACCGTGCCATCGTGCCCATCGGCCTCTACGAAAAGGTCTCTCCGATGGATCTGGTCATGCCCTACGTCCTCAAGACACTGGTCATGGGCGACGTGGAGAAGGCCGAGGAGTTGGGAGCGCTCGAGTTGGTCGAGGAGGACGTGGCGCTGTGCAGCTTCGTCTGCCCGGGAAAGATCGACTACGGCGTCCACCTGCGCGAAGTGCTCACCACCATCGAGAAGGAAGGCTGAGGTTCCGGCAATGAAAGCAGTGAGAAACCTCCTCGACCGCGTCGGCACGAACTTCGAAGAGGGTGGACGCCTCCACAAGCTCTACCCCCTCTGGGAAGCGGCCGACACGATTCTGTACACGCCCGACTCGGTGACCCGACGCGCTTCCCACGTGCGTGACGGAATCGACCTCAAGCGCATGATGGTGACCGTTGTCATCGCACTCACCCCCTGCGTTCTGATGGCGATGTACAACACGGGGCTCCAGGCCCATCTCGCCATCCAGGCCGGGGCGCTTCCCCTCGACACCTGGCAGACATCGGTGATGAACGGTCTCGGAATGGACGCCTGGATGATCCCCGGCTCCGGGGCAAACCCCTGGCACGCCGGCGCGAATTTTCTCCACGGGGCGCTCTACTACCTGCCGATCCTGATCATGACCTTCGCCATCGGCGGCAATATCGAGGTGATTTTCGCGCTGGTGCGCAAGCACGAGGTGAACGAAGGGTTTCTGGTCACCGGGATGCTCTTCCCTCTGACCCTCCCTCCCACGATTCCCCTCTGGCAGGTCGCCATCGGCATTGCCTTCGGCACCTTCATCGGCAAGGAGATCTTCGGCGGCACCGGAATGAACATCCTCAATCCGGCGCTCACCGCACGTGTCTTCCTGTTCTTCGCCTACCCGGCCGAGATCTCCGGTGACGCGGTCTGGACCGCCGCGCAGACCAGCCCCGACGGATATTCCGGTGCGACCTGGCTCTCTCGGGCCGCGGTGGACGGGATGGCGGCGGTCAACGACCCGACCTCCGGCCTGGACTTCTGGACCGCCTTCCTCGGCTTCATGCCGGGTTCGCTGGGCGAGACCTCGGCCCTGGCCTGCCTGATCGGGGCCTTGATTCTGATCGTCACGGGAATCGGCTCCTGGCGCATCATGGCCAGCGCCACGGTCGGGACGGTCGTCGTCGCACTGGTCCTCAACATGATCGGCTCGGAGACCAATGGGATGTTGGAGGTCCCGTTCTGGTGGCACATGGTGCTCGGAAGCTGGGCCTTTGCCGTGGTCTTCATGGCCACCGATCCGGTCAGTGCGTCACAGACCAACACCGGGCGGCTCATCTACGGCTTCCTGATCGGTGTCGTCTGCATCTTGATCCGAACCGTCAACCCGGCCTTTCCCGAGGGGATGATGCTCGGAATCCTCTTCATGAACCTCTTCTCGCCGCTGATCGATCACTACGTCCTGCGGGCGAACTTCAAGAGAAGGCAGGCTCGATATGCAACATGACAGACCCCCCTACATCATGATGTTCGCCGCGATCATCTGCGTGGTTTGCGGCGTGGTGGTCTCGACGGCAGCGGTGAGCTGGGCGTCGGCCCAGAAAGTGAACGCTGCGCTCGACAAGCAGAAGAACGTGCTGCAGGCTGCGGGGCTGATCGAGCCCGGGCAGGCAGTGACCGCCGAGGAGGTCACGAGCCTCTTCGAGAACATCGACGCGGTGGCCTACGACCTCGAGACCAAGACGGAGGACCCGGACTTCGACCTCACTGGCTACGACCAGCGCAAAGCGTCGCGGGATCCGGCGACCAGTCAGGCAGCTCCCCCCAACCGGGCCGCCATCCAGCGCGTACCGCACTACGCCCAGGTCTTCAAGGTCCGCGGAGACGACGGGAACCTCGAGACGGTCGTACTGCCGATCGAAGGACTCGGTCTCTGGGGCACACTCTTCGGCTTTCTCGCCGTGGACCCTTCGGACCTGAGCATCGCGGGCATCACCTACTACGAGCACAAGGAGACGCCGGGGCTCGGAGGCGAGGTCGACAATCCGCGTTGGAAAGCACTTTGGCCGGGACGCAAGATCTACGACGGCGACGAGGTCGCGATCGAAGTCATCAAGGGTCAGGCGGGGCCTCCTGCCGAGGACCCCTATGAAGTGGACGGCCTGAGCGGCGCCACCATCACCAGCCGAGGGGTCACCAACATGCTCGATTTCTGGCTGGGTGAGGACGCCTACGGCCCCTATCTCCAGCAACTCGCACAGCGGGAGGCCAGCTACTGATGGCAAATGCGAACCGAGAGGCTCTGATCGATCCTCTCTTGAACAACAACCCCATCGCCCTGCAGGTGCTGGGAATCTGCAGCGCTCTCGCCGTCACCACCAAGATGGAAACCACCGTGGTGATGTGCATCGCTGTGCTCTTCGTGCTCGTTCTCTCCAACTTCACGATCAGCGTGCTCCGCAATCAGATCCCGAGCAGCATCCGCATCGTCGTTCAGCTCACGGTGATCGCGTCGCTGGTGATCGTGGTCGACCAGTTTCTCAAGGCCTACCTGTACGACACCAGCAAGCAGCTCTCTGTGTTCGTCGGACTGATCATCACGAACTGCATCATCATGGGTCGAGCCGAAGCGTTCGCGATGCAGAACAAGCCGCTGCCGAGCATCATGGACGGTATCGGCAACGGTCTGGGCTACAGCCTGATCCTGATCATCACCGGCTTCCTGCGCGAGCTGCTCGGCTCCGGCAAGCTCTTCGGGATCAGCATCATGCCCCTGGTCAACGAAGGCGGCTGGTACGTGCCCAACGGACTCATGCTGCTCTCGCCGGCAGCCTTCTTCATCATCGGCGGTTTGATCTGGCTCCTGCGCGAGTGGAAGCCGGACCAGATCGAGCCGGACGGGTAAAGGGGGGAAGAGACAATGCTCGAGCACTATCTGAGCCTCATGGTCAAGGCCATCTTCGTCGAGAACCTGGCGCTGACCTTCTTCCTGGGAATGTGTTCCTTCCTCGCCGTATCGAAGAAGGTGGAGACCGCAGTCGGCCTCGGCATGGCCGTGATCTTCGTTCTCACGGTCACCGTGCCGGTCAACTTCCTGATCCGGACCTACCTCCTCAAGGAGGGTGCGCTGGCGTGGGTCTCGCCCTCCATGGCGGGATACGACCTGGAGTTCCTCGGCTTCCTCTGCTTCATCGGAACCATCGCAGCGATGGTTCAGCTCGTGGAGATGACCCTCGACAAGTTCTTCCCTGCTCTCTACAACACGCTCGGCATCTTCCTGCCCCTGATCGCAGTCAACTGCGCGATTCTCGGCGCCTCGCTGTTCATGGTGGAGCGGGACTACAACCTGGGCGAAAGCGTGGTGTTCGGAGTTGGCGCAGGCATCGGATGGGCGCTCGCCATCATCGCTTTGGCCTCGATTCGCGAAAAGATGAGATACAGCAACGTGCCGATGGGGTTGCGAGGGCTCGGCATGACCTTCATTCTCACGGGCCTGATGGCATTCGGATTCATGGCCTTCGGCGGAATTCAGCTGTAGGTCCGATAGGCAACGGAGCAAGATCACCATGGGTACGGTCACACTCGGCGTCGCCATGTTCACCTTCGTCATCCTGGCGTTGGTCACGGTTCTCATGTTCGCCAAGAGCAAGCTGGTCGCGAGCGGACAGGTCGACATCCTGATCAATGACGATCCCGCCAACACGCTCCATGCATCGGCGGGGAGCACCCTTCTGAACACTCTGGCGGACAACAAGATCTTCATCCCGTCGGCATGCGGAGGGCAAGGCACCTGCGGAGTCTGCAAGGTCGTCGTACTCGACGGCGGCGGCTCGATGCTCCCCACCGAGAAGGGACACATTTCTCGCGGCGAGGCCAAGGAGGGCTGCCGACTCTCCTGTCAGGTGAAGGTCAAGCAGGACATGAAGATCGAGATCGAGCCGGAGATCTTCGGCGTCAAGAAATGGGAGTGCACGGTGCGCTCCAACGACAACGTCGCCACGTTCATCAAGGAGTTGATACTCGAGCTGCCTGAGGGAGAAGAGGTTCCCTTCCGGGCCGGCGGCTACATCCAGATCGAATGTCCGCCGCACATCGTGAAGTACGCGGACATGGACATTCCCGATGAGTACCGAGAGGACTGGGACAAGTTCAAGATCTTCGACCTCGTGTCCAAGGTCGACGAGCCCGTCACCCGCGCCTACTCGATGGCAAACTATCCCGAAGAGTACGGAATCATCATGCTCAACGTGCGCGTCGCGACCCCTCCGCCCCGGCAGTGGGACCTGCCACCCGGGCAGATGTCGTCCTACATCTTCGGCCTCAAGCCGGGGGACAAGGTCACGATCTCGGGCCCCTTCGGCGAGTTCTTCGCGAGGGATACGGACAACGAGATGATCTTCATCGGCGGCGGCGCCGGGATGGCGCCGATGCGCTCTCACATCTTCGACCAGTTCAAGCGGCTGCACACCAAGCGCAAGGTCTCGTTCTGGTACGGAGCCCGAAGTCTGCGCGAGGCGTTCTACATCGACCACTTCGACAAGATTGCCGAAGAGAACGAGAACTTCGAGTGGCACCTGGCGCTCTCCGAGCCCCTGGAGGAAGACAACTGGACCGGTTACACCGGTTTCATCCATCAGGTCCTCCACGACAACTACCTGAAAGACCATCCTGCGCCCGAGGACTGCGAGTACTACATCTGCGGACCTCCCATGATGAATCAGGCCGTCTTCAAGATGCTCGACGACCTCGGAGTCGAGCCCGACAACATCCTGTTCGACGACTTCGGCTGAGCAGGACGCTGGCCATGTTTCCTCGTGGGGCTCTCGTGGCAACGAGCGCCCTCTTCGCGCTGCTCCCCCTGGCGGTCGGCGCCTGCTCGCAGACCGAACGGCGCCACGAGACCGCCTACACCGGTGGCGCGCTCGGCACGACCTACTCGGTCAAGGTCATTACCGAGGGCGCCATGGAGCCCGGGCGAACCCAGGCTCTCGAGCAGTCGATCCTGACGGAGCTCGAGACGGTGAACCGGTTGATGTCGACCTATCTCGCCGACTCCGAGGTCTCCCGCTTCAATGCCCATGCGAGCCGCGATCCCGTGCCGCTTTCGGACCCCACACTTGCCGTGGTCGAGGAGTCCTTGGAGGTCTGGAGGTCCACCTCTGGCGCCTTCGACGTCACCGTGGGCCCCCTGGTCGACCTCTGGGGCTTCGGTCCGACCCGGCCCCGCGATTCCTTTCCGAGCGACGCCGAGATCGAATCTCTGCGCGCCCACACCGGCTCTGCGATGCTCCATCTCGACCGAGCCGCGGGCACACTGGCCAAGGATCAGCCGTCGCTCCACCTCGATCTCTCGGCCATCGCCAAGGGCTACGCGGTCGACCGGGTCGCCGAAGCGCTGCACCAGGGCGGATTCGGCGACTTCCTGGTCGAGGTGGGCGGTGAGATCGTGACGCGAGGACACAATCTGGAAGACCGCCCCTGGCGCCTTGCGATCGAGCGCCCTGTCGCGGGTGCAGCTCGCCAGCTCTACAAGACGATCGAGGCAAGCGACATCGCGTTGGCCACCTCGGGGGACTATCGGAACCGGCGATGGCTCGAGGGCAGGAGCGTTTCTCACACCATCGATCCCCGAACCGGCCGTCCCATTGCGCACGACCTCGCCTCGGTGAGCGTGCTCGCGGAGCGCTGCTCCACCGCCGACGCCTGGGCCACGGCATTGAACGTCCTGGGCCCCGATGAAGGGCACGAGATCGCCCTCGAGCACCAGATCGCAGCGCTCTTCCTGGTCTACGATGGAAACGATCGGGTTCGTGAGGTCGTGACGCCCGCCTTCCGTGCGCGTCTCGCTGCGTCGCCAGCGGATACAATTTCCCTTCGGGAGGCCCAACCATGACCCTGGTGCTCATTACCATCGCGCTGATCGCTCTCTTGATGGTGGGAATGTCGATCGGGGTGATCCTCCAGGGCCGATGCCTGAGAGGCTCCTGCGGCGGCCCCGATGTCCTGGGCCCGGACGGCGAGTCGCTCTCCTGCGCGAGCTGCCCTCTGAAGAAGCAGAGGGAGCAGGAGCAACGACGGGCGGAACGGGAGGCCGGCCGAGCTGCGTAGGTCGCCTCTCCGAGCGTTCAGGACACCCTCTCGAGCGATCTCACCAGACAACTCTTCACGCGATCTTCATCCAGCTCTCCTAGCCTGAGCCGCGAGCACTTCCATCGATTCGCGCGCTTCACTCACCAGAGAACCCTGTGGCCAGCAAGATCGTCGTCATCGAAGACGAATCCGACATCCAGGAGGTCCTGAGCTACAACCTCAAAGGCGCGGGGTACGAGGTGACCGTGGCTTCCGACGGGCTCGAAGGGCTCAATACGGTGCGGGCCATTCTGCCCGAGCTCGTCCTCCTGGACCTCCTGCTTCCGGGTCTCGACGGGCTCGAGGTCTGCCGGCGGCTCAAGATCCAAGCCACCACACGGGACATCCCGATCATCATGCTCACCGCCAAGGGCGAGGAGAGCGATATTGTCCTGGGTCTCGGACTCGGAGCGGACGACTACATCACCAAGCCCTTCAGTCCACGTGAGGTACTCGCTCGCGTAGAGGCCGTCCTTCGCCGCTCGGAATCCGTCCGCTCGACGAGGGGCGGCACGAGCCTCGAATTCGACGGACTGCACATCGAGCCGGTCAAGCACCGGGTTTCGATCGACGGTGAGGACACGCGGTTCACCGCGACCGAGTTTCGGCTACTCCACCATCTCGCCTCTCACCCCGAGCGTGTCTTCACTCGCGAGCAGCTCATCGACAAGGTGATCGGAGACCGAGCCGTCGTCATCGATCGCAACATCGATGTGCACGTACGGTCCGTCCGCAAGAAGCTCGGCCGCCACCGCAGTTTGATCGAGACGGTGCGCGGCGTCGGCTACCGCTTCCAGCCTCCGCCAGGCTGAGCCTGCGAGGGTCCCTCGCCGTCGCGGAGCCACAAACCGCACGGCGAATGGTAGATTGGCTGCGCAGCCACGCCCCGGAAGCGAGGGGCTCTCCATCGCTCCCCGACCCGCAAGCCTGTCTTGCCAGGAAACTCGATGTCTCCGATCAGCTCGGCTCCGTCCCGTCCTCTGAGCGACCCGACCGAGCCGCCCGGCCCCCAGAGGGCAGAAGGCGGAGGACTCGACTGGGAAGCCGTGCTCGTGCGCGCCGCCATGCTCGTGGGACTGCTCTACATCTTCCTGCTGGGGCTCGACATGATGGGGCTTTCGTTCAAGCTCTTCGGCAAGGGCTTCGCCGAACAGCTCGTCACACGAACGGCCAATCCCTTCGTCGGCCTCTTCGTGGGCATCTTCGCCACCTCGCTGGTCCAAAGCTCCTCTACCACGACTTCCATGATCGTCGGGCTGGTGGCGGCAGGCGCGCTGTCGATCGAGGGAGCCGTACCCATGATCATGGGCGCCAACATCGGCACCAGCGTCACGAATACCCTCGTGTCGCTGGGCCACGTCACCCGGCCCGAGGAGTTTCGCCGTGCCTTCGCCGGTGCCACTCTGCACGATTTCTTCAACTGGCTGGCGGTCCTGATCCTGCTGCCGATCGAGATTCTCTTCCATCCGCTCGCACGGGGGGCTGAGGCCCTCGAGGGTGTGCTGGAGGGTGTCGGCGGCACCAGGATGTTCGACCCCCTCCGAGCGATCGTGCGGCCGGCCGCCGAGGCGGCGTCCGAGCTTCTCGGGAAGAGCGGACCGTTGACGCTCCTGGTCGGCGTGACCCTGCTCTTCTTTGCCCTCCGATTTCTGGTCGCTTTGCTGCGCTCCATTCTCTCCGGCCGGGCCGAACAGGTCTTGCACCGCACGCTCTTCCGCTCGGCCCCGATCGCGATCCTGGCCGGAGCTGCCATCACCATGATGGTCCAGAGCAGCTCGATCACCACGTCGACGATCATTCCGCTGGTGGGAGCGGGAGTGGTGACACTGCAACAACTGTTCCCGTTCACCATCGGCGCCAATCTCGGCACCACGATAACCGCGATTCTCGCTGCCCTCGCCACGGGTAGTCCCGCGGCCATCACCGTCGCGCTCAGTCACCTGCTCTTCAACATCGCCGGAATGATCGTGCTCTATGTGATCCCAGTGCTGCGACCGCTTCCCATCTTTCTCGCTCAGACCATGGGCAATCTGGGAGCTCGCAATCGCGGGCTGGCCGCCGTCTATATCGTCGCGATGTTCTACGGCTTCCCCCTGCTGCTCCTTCTCCTCACCGGGACCCTGAACGGACCCACCACGACGCCAGCCGACCCGCAGGTCATCGAGAGCAACATGCCAGAGCTCGCCGAACCACTTTCAGCTACGGACAAGGGAGCCGAAGAAAGATGATCCGACGTTTCTTCCAATCGGAGGTATCCTCGAAGCTCGTCGATGACGGCTTCCAGCAGATCACCGACATGTTGAAGCGCTCCCGAGAGATGCTCGACCACTCTCTTGCGGCACTGCTGGACAACCAGCCCCTCACGGTCGACCTCGAGCAGCTCGACGACGCGGTCGACGAAGGGGAACGTTCGGTCCGCCGAACGGTTCTCGAACATCTCGCCGTCAATCCGAAAAACGAGCTGGTAGCGAGTCTGCTGCTGGTCAGCGTCGTCCAGGACGCGGAACGGGTTGGCGACTTCGCTCGCGGAATCGCCGAGCTCGTGCCCCTGGCACGTCAGCCGCGAGAAGGCGAGTTCGCTGAGAAGCT
Source organism: uncultured Acidobacteriota bacterium (assembly GCA_963851415.1). Lineage (GTDB taxonomy): Bacteria > Acidobacteriota > Thermoanaerobaculia > Multivoradales > Multivoraceae > CAWKPF01. The sequence continues at coordinate 1,518,181 of CAWKPF010000003.1, read as the reverse complement.
GCGAAGGCTCTCGGATCGGCTGGGTCCGATGTTCAGCGACACCATTACGGCTCTCGAAAACGACGATCCCGCAACGGCACGAACCGTAATGGAGACCGCGCGGCACACCAAGGCCCAGCTGATCGCCTACACCGCCGACGTAGCGGCCAGCGATCTCGGCGCCGATATGGCCGTGGTGTACTCGTCGTCCGCACGGATTCTTCGAAGGATCGGGGCGCACCTGAGCAACATCTGCTCCTCGGTGGTGCAGCCGTTCGATCGGATACGCCACGACGACGAAGACGTCTGATGACCAAGCGGCCCAAGGGGAAGTCCCGCAAGCCCCTGCTCGTCCGGCATACGAGCGGAGTCCTTCAGCCCTTTCTTCGGGGCATGTTGACTCACGACCTCGTGCAACGCGGACTCAGCTTCGACGATGCCTACGCCGTGGCCCGCACGGTGCGAGATCGCCTCGCCGATCGACTCGAGATCGATACCTCCGAGATGCGCGACGTGATCGCCCAGACTCTGGAAGAGCTGCTTCCCGATTTCGACGGCACTCCTCCCCCTGTCCGCCCGGAGGTTGGGCCCGCCTTGTCTGTGACCTACGGAGGCAGACCTCAGCCCTTCTCGCGAGGGCTCCTGGCCCGTAGCCTGGTCACGGCGGGGCTCGATCTGGATCGCTGCTACGCGCTCGTTCTCGAGCTGCAGAGAGATCTCCTCAACGAGGGTGTCACCACGATCGACGCGCGCAGGCTCGCCGGACGAGTCGCCAAGCTGCTCGAGGCGACTCATGGGAAAGAGGCGGCAGGAAGGTATCTCCTGGTGCGGCGAATCCAGCGCCTGCCCAAACCGTTGGTGATCTACTGCGGCGGCGCATCCGGTACCGGCAAGTCCACTCTCGCTCTCGAGCTCGCCCCGTTGTTGCGCATCTATCGCATCAACGCCACCGACACCATCCGCCAGGTCATGCGAATGGTCTTCTCCCCTGCCATTCTGCCGTCGCTGCATCGCTCCAGCTTCGAGGCGCTTCCGGCCGGCTTTCACCACCTCGACGAGGACCCGAGCGACGAGGGCCGCGAGGCCCTGATCCGGAGCTTCGAGGAACAGGCAACTCAGGTGTGCGTGGGCGTACGAGCCGTGGTCGAGCGCTGCCTTGCCGAAAACGTCAGCACCATGGTCGAGGGGGTGCACCTCCTGCCCAGCCTGGTGCCCTTCCACGATCTCGAGGGAGCGGCCTACCAGCAGCTGTTCCTGCTCTCGACCCTCGACCAGGAGGCGCATCGAGCCCATTTCCTGTCCCGTGCCAACCTTCGCTCGCGTCCCCCCGCGCACTATCTGGATCACTTTCCGGCCATTCGCCTGCAACAACAGCACCTCCTGGAGCAAGCGGAAGAACGAGAGGTTCCGCTCCTCGACACCGCCGATCAGGAGACCATGATTCCGAGGGCTCTGCGCCTGCTCAGCGGCGCACTCGAGCGACAGCTGCCATGGCTCGCGCAACCTCACTCGGCTACCGCCGAGCCGGACCGCGCTCTGCTGCTCATCATCGACGGGATGCCGGATCATCCAGTGAGGGCGCTGGCGGGGCGGACTCCCCTCGAGGCGGCCTCGACTCCGTTCCTGGATCGGATCGCGCGCGAGGGACGCTGCGGCCTTGCAGACGCGGTCGCCCCGGGAGTCGTTCCCGACACTGCTGCCGGAAACCTCGCCCTCTTCGGTCAGGCCCCCGGAACGATGAACCGCGGGCCGATCGAAGCCATCGGCGCTGGCATCGAGCTCGAGCCCGATGATATCGCCTTGCGCGCCAACCTCGCGACTCTCGACGACCACGGTTTCATCCTCGATCGACGAGCCGACCGCATTCGCGGCGATACGGCTCGTCTTGCGAAAGCGTTGAACGGTCTCGAGATTCCCGGGCATCCCGACGTCGAGGTCATCGTCGCCCCCAGTACGGAACACCGCCTCGCCGTGGTCCTTCGCGGACCCGACCTCAGCTCGGCCATCACCGGCAGCGATCCGGGCGAGCTTGCGCCCCCCGGACCTCCTCTGGTCCCCGAGCCGACGGACGGCGAGGACGAATCGGCCAAGCGAACCGCCGGAGTCCTCGCCGCATTCGAGAAGGCCGCGCGCAAGGTCCTTGCCAAGCACCCGGTGAACCGCCGCCGCGGTCAGCGCGGCAAGATGCCCGCCAACGTGATCCTGACCCGCGGAGCAGGGCGGATCCATCGGCTGGTCCCGCTTCGCCCGGGCGGTTATCCCTTGAGTCTGGCCTGCGTCTGTGGCGATCGAACGGTCCTCGGCATCGCCAGGGTGCTCGGGGCCGAGTGCATTTCGAAGCCGGAGATGACGGCCAACCTGGACACCGACCTCCGACTGAAGTTCGACCTCGCCCGCGCCGCCCTCGATCGATACGACCTCGTGGTCGTGCACGTCAAAGGCGCCGACATCGCGGCGCATGACGGACGCGCCGACTTGAAGGTCGAGTTTCTCGAGCGGCTCGACCACGAGCTCGGGCGCTTCCTGAAGGCGACCCGAGACGATCCCTGTCGCATCGCAGTCGCCTCCGACCACGCCACCGTCTCGGAGACCGGCCAGCATGCCGCCGATGCCATTCCCGTCGCCGTGTGGGGCAGGGGAATCGACGCGGACGAAGTCGAAGGCTTCGACGAGCGACTGGCCGTGGGAGGATCGCTGGGACGCTTCAATCTCCAACTCCTGATCGAACGACTGTTCGAACCCACCATATGAAGGCTCAACCCGACACGGAGAGCTTCGAGGCAGAGGCCTCCACGAAGTCGGACTCCGCTTCTGTGCTGCCCACCCTCGCCCCCGGGGCGAGGCCCGAGCGCTACGGCATCGTCGACCTGGGGTCGAACACGGCCCGGCTCGTCGTCTTCACGGCCGTGCCCAGTCGCTGGTACCGATTGGTCGACGCCATCCGAGAGCGCATCCGACTGGCCGAGGGGATGGGTGAAGACCGAATTCTCCAGCCCAAGGCCATCGATCGGGCCGTGGCCGCCCTCCAACTGTTCGCCGACTACGCCAGCGCGAGAGAGCTCAGCACACTGGAGGTGATCGCTACCAGCGCGGTCCGCGAGGCAGCCAACCGCGATGAGCTCCTGGCGAGAATCGAGCCCCTGAATCTCCGTCTTCGCATCCTCTCGGGCGAGGAGGAAGCGGCCTTCGGCGTCGCGGCAGTGGCCAACGGCCTCGACCTCGACGACGCCTGGGTGGTCGACCTCGGTGGAGGCAGCGCTCAGCTCTCTCGAATGTCGGGCCGGGAATGCCAGGGCGGAACCGCATTTCCCCTCGGAGCCGTGAGGCTGACCGAACAGTTCTTCGGCAAGGCCGATCCTCCAAAGAAGAAGCAGATCCGCACCCTCGAGAGCTTCATCGACGATCAGCTCGACGCGGTCACGAAGCGGATGCGCAAGGACGAGCTGTCCATCGTCGCGATGGGCGGCACGGTGCGCAACCTGGCACGAATTGCGCAGCGGACCCAACGCTATCCACTACCGATCCTGCACGGGTTCGTCTTCGACAGAGCACTCCTCGAAGCCGTGATCGAACAGCTGCTCTCGGTCTCGCTCGAGCAACGGGCACAGATCTCCGGTCTCAATGCCGACAGAGCCGACGTCATCGTCGCCGGCGCGCTCGTCTTTCGTCGTCTACTGGAGCTGAGCGGTCGCGACCGGATCGTCATCTCGGGACTGGGAATCCGAGAGGGGGCGTTCTTTCGACACTTCCTGCCGGAGCCCCACCGCGTCGAGAGCGTGCGGCGTTTCGGTCTCGAGAATACCTTCGCCCAGTATCGTCAACCGGCACACCACACGGCAAAGGTCCGGGAGCACTCCCTGTCCCTGTTCGATCAGTTGATGCCCCTTCACCAGCTCGGCCCGGCGGACCGCGAGCTGCTCGAAGCCGGAGCGGTCCTTCATGACATCGGCATGACCATCGGCTACTACCAGCACCACCGTCACGGCGCCGAGCTCCTCAACACGACGGCACTCACCGGGTTCTCCCACCGGGAGCAGGCCATCATCGCCCTGCTGGTGCGATTTCACCGTAAGGGCACACCCCAGGCCGGCCGGCTCCAGAGTCTCCTGGACGAAGGCGACGTCGAGCGGTTGCAAAAGCTCGCAGTGTTTCTACGCCTCGCCGAGCAACTGGAGCGATCTCGCACCGGCCGAATCCGCGAGATCGAGGCCGCGATCGAGGAGGACTGCGTCGTTCTGTCCCTACACTCCAAGGACGAGCCCACCATCGAGCTCTGGGAGGCCGCCAAGCACGCCCCCCTCTTCCAGAGTGTCTACCGTCGGCCACTCGAGCTGGTCTGGCATCCGCCAACGGGTTGATCGACCCGGTCCTGGAAGCCGCTCCAGGGTCCGGCGAAGCGACGGCGGGCCGAGACCCGGGCTCGTCGAGGATGGCCAGCTGATAGAATCCAGGTTTGCTCAACGCTGCCGACGGATCCCGAGAATCGAGCTCCGAGCCTTCCCATCCAAAGCGAGACCCCATGTCTACCCTCGACCGTCCTCCGTCATCAGCCCCTGCAACGGAAGAGCTCGGCGACAGCGCGCAAGCCGAGCTCGACGCGATCCGACAGCCGTTCCCGGATGGCTCCGAACGCTACATCAATCGGGAACTGAGCTGGCTGCGCTTCAATGAACGGGTCCTCGAAGAGGCGCTCGACAACGACAACCCACTGTTGGAGCGTGTGAGATTCCTCTCCATCTTCGGCACCAACCTGGATGAGTTCTTCATGATCCGGGTGTCCGGTCTGCGACGACAGTTCGAGTCCGGAGTCGTGGAAAGCCCTCCTGACGGAATGACGCCGGCGCAGCAGCTCAGCGCGATTCGCACCCGGGTCCTCGCCGCTCTCGAACGGGCTCAGCAGTGCTGGAGAGACGAGTTGAAGCCGCAGCTCAACGAGGCTGGGGTCGAAGTCGTCTCATGGGCCGACCTCGACGAGAGCGAGCGTTCGTGGCTGCGAGATCACTTCGAAGCCACGATCTTCCCCGTGCTCACCCCACTCGCATTCGATCCGACTCATCCCTTCCCGCATATCTCCAACCTGTCGATCAATCTCGCGGTGGTGGTGCGCGATCGCGACAACGAGCAGAGATTCGCACGGCTCAAGGTACCCGCCACCCTTCCCCGCTTGCTCGGGATCCCGGACGAATCGGAGACCGATGCCCAGCGCCTCGGCCTGGCCACTCGAGAGAGCCATCGCTTCATCCTGCTGGAGGAGTGCGTGGAGCACAATCTCGATCTCCTCTTCCCGGAGCTCGAGGTGATCTCCGCCTACTCGTTCCGGGTCACACGCGACGCGGACCTCGAGATCGAGGAGGACGAGGCGGGAGATCTGCTGACGGCCATGGAGGAGGTGGTCGAGCAGCGCCACTTCGGCTCGGTGGTACGACTCCAGATCGACTCTGCGCTTCCCGATCAGATCCGCCGAATCCTCGAGCGCAACCTGAAGATCGCGGCCTACCAGGTCTACACCTCGGAAGAAGTTCTCGGACTCGGTGACCTCGCGACTCTCGCCGATCTCGATATGCCTGAGCACAAGTTTCCCCCGTTCCAGCCTTGGCTCCCTCCCGCCTTGAGCGCGGAAGAAGACCTCTTTTCGGTGATCGAAGAACGGGACGTCGTGCTCTTCCAGCCCTACGACAGTTTCACTCCAGTCATCGAGTTCGTCCGTCAGGCGGCAACCGATCCGAGTGTGCTCGCCATCAAAATGACGCTCTATCGGGTGGGGCCGAACTCACCCATCGTCAAGCAGCTGATGGAAGCTCGCGAGAACGGCAAACAGGTCTCGGTGCTCGTCGAGCTGAAGGCCCGCTTCGACGAGGAGAACAACATCGCCTGGGCCCAGGCGCTGGAGAAGGCGGGCGTGCATGTCGCCTACGGTCTCGTTGGGCTGAAGACCCACGCCAAGCTCTGCCTGGTGGTCCGCCGGGAGAACGGAGGCATGCGCACCTATGTTCACCTCTCGACCGGCAACTACAACCCGGTGACCGCACGGGTCTACACCGATCTCGGCCTCTTTACCGCGGATCCAGAGCTCGGCCGGGACGTTTCCGATCTATTCAACGCACTGACGGGATACTCAGAGAAGACCAACTACAGCAAGCTGATGGTCTCACCGGTGCAGATGAGGGAACAGCTGATCCGACGCATCGACCGCGAGATCGAAAGACAGCGAGTCCACGGAGATGGCCACATCGTCTTCAAGTGCAACGCACTCGGCGACACCAAGTGCATCGATGCCCTCTATCGCGCGTCCCAGGCCGGCGTGCGGGTCGATCTCCAGGTCCGGGGTATCTGCTGCCTTCGTCCCGGGATCCCGGGACTGAGCGAGAACATCAGGGTCTCTTCGGTAGTCGGCCGATTTCTCGAGCACAGTCGGATCTACTACTTCTTCAACGGCGGTGACGACGAGCTCTGGAGCGGAAGCGCGGATCTCTTGCCGCGCAATCTGGACGGTCGCTTCGAGGTGCTCTTCCCCATCGTTGACCCGAAGCTCAAAGCCGCTCTGAGACGCGACGTCCTCGATCTCCATATCCACGACAACGTCGCTGCCCGCTTCCTCCAACCGGACGGCGAATACACCGCCAAACCGAAGGCGCAGTCCGGTAACTCCGAAGCGATCAACAGCCAGAAGCTCCTGCTCGAGCGAGGAGGCGGCTGGCGACTGAGTTGAGACCCGGTCGCTCGGCACCTGCTCGGCCCAGTGCCCCACTCTCACGCCACAGTCGGTAGTGCCCCCCCCGGCTCGCCCGAAACGACGTCGGGAGAGGCCGAGCGAAGCAGAGCCTCCCCTGCATACCCCCACCCTGGCGGCCTCAGTCCGAAACCGGCGGTAGGACTCGACCCCGGCACTCTCCGAAGCCGATCCGTCGGAATCCGTCCCGTTCACAAAAACCTTTCAAGATCAGGTCGTCACCGTCCTCCAGGAACCCCCGTTTCTCACCGGTCGGTAACTCGACGGGGTTCTGGCCGCGCTGGGTGATCTCGATGAGCGCGCCGTAGGCACCCGGTTCCGGGCCGGACACCGTGCCGCTCGCCATCAAGTCTCCGGGTCGAAGATTGCAGCCGTTGCTGGCGTGATGCGTCAGCATCTGCGCAACCGTCCAGTACATGTCGAGGAAGGATCCGCGGCTCAATCGCAAGGGACCGGTTCCCTCCTGTCGCATCCTCGTGCTCTCGATCCACACTTCGAGGGTCAGGTCGATGCCACCACGATCGAGATCGAGACCCTGTGCGAGGTAGGGCAGCGGTTCCGGGTCACCCGGACCGCGCTGGAAGATCGGAGACCGAAACGGCGCCAGGGCCTCCAGAGTGACCACGAACGGCGACACCGTGGTGGCGAAGCTCTTGGCGAGAAAGGGCCCCAGCGGCTGGTACTCCCACGCCTGCAGATCCCGCGCCGACCAATCGTTGACCAGGCACAAACCGAAGATGTGCTCTTCGGCCTCCGACAGGGCCACACGCCTACCGAGCTTCGTTCCCGGCCCGACGAAGAAACCGACCTCCAGCTCGTAGTCGAGCAGCCGGCACGGTCCGACACTGGGACTCTGCGCATCGGGCGCCTTGCTCTGACCGACCGGCCTGTGGACCGGGGTCCCGCTCCGAACGATCGAAGACGCTCGGCCGTGGTAACCGATCGGCACCCACTTGTAGTTCGGCAACAAGGGGTTGTCCGGCCGAAAGAGGCTGCCGATGTTGGTCGCGTGGTAGACCGAGGCGTAGAAGTCCGTGTAGTCCCCGATCTGAGCTGGCACCTGCAGCTCGACCTGAGCGAGTGGCCGAAGCGCCGTCTCGGTCGTGGCTCGATCGGTCTCGGTCGAGAGAAGCTCGCTCAGCCGGGCCCGCAGCGCTCGCCAGGCAGGGCGACCGAGCGCCATCAGGTCGTTCAACACCGCCTGTTCGACCGCGTCACGAACATCGTCACCGAGTCCGTCGAGCAGACCGGCCGCGGCTGCCGCCCGGAGGTCGAGGATCTGATTCCCGATCGCCGTACCGATCCGTCCGACCGGATCCTGAGCGGTCGAGAACACGGCCAGCGGAAGGTTCTGAATCGGAAAGTCGGTGCCCGCGCTCTGAGCGCCGTCCACCCAGCTGGTCAGCTCGGGCGAGTGGGTCGCGTCGATGGCGGCGCTCATAGCAGCCCCAGGCGCTCCAGGTCCTGAACCGGCTCTTCGAACGAGCACGATCCGAATGACTGGTAGAACCCGCGGCGGCTGCGAGCCACGCCCTCCTCCGGCACGGCGAAACCGCGCCAGGAGATCTCCTTGTTCGAGATCTCGAACGCTTTGGGGTCGGTCTCGGCGAGGAGATCACAGACCCGATCGTCGGGCATGGCTCCTGCCGAAATCAGCGCTCCGGCAATCGCCACGTTGAGGAAGCCGTGCATGACGGCCGTCGGAGAGTCCACGTCGTAGGTCAACGGGTAGTCGCCTCGAACCGGATGATGAAGCCCCGCCGTCGCCTTGAAGGGCACCGCGCGATCACGGCAGGCACGCAGAAAACGCGCCAAGCCTTCGAGGCCGGGAATCTTCTCCGGGGTCACACCTCCGGTGCGGACCTTCGCGAACGCGCCGACCCGCTGGATCGCCGCCATGCGCCCTTCGATCTGCTCGTCGAGAGGAACCTCGTAGAACACCGTGCGGTCCGGAGGCAGCTCGGTGTGCACAGCGAGGATTTCGGTCGGCTCGAGCGGAGCCACCTCGAGGGCACCGACCACCGCCCTGCCCCGCCAGCGCCCCCGGAACTCCTCCAGCGGCTCGAGATCGACCAGAGGATCGCTGGTCAGCACGACACTCAACGGCCAATAGTCACCGGGATCGAGCGAACTCCACTGCTCTCCCGCCGCCGACTCGAGCTCTCCGAGGCGGCCGATCGGGACCACGAAGCTGCCCAGCATCCAGCTCCTCCTGCCAACGCGATGGCGGACGAAATCCGCCACCGCGTCCGCCATGGGGAGTGCCGCCGGGGGGAAGAGACCGGCATAGTCGATGATCGACCCCAGCAGCGTGCGCAGGCCGACGACCGGGTCAGACGGTCGCTCTGAGAAAAGACTGGAGGTCATCCTCGTTGATCTCCGGCTCGCCAGGGGAAACGTTGTAGAGCCTGCCTTCGGCCACCCATCGCTCGAGGCGATGCACCTCATGATAAAGATGCTCGAAATCCTCCACCCAGAATAGCAGGGGCTGGAAATGGTGGATCTCGAAGTACTGGTTCACCACCCATTCCAGCCGGAACGGGAAACGCTGCACCCCCGGCGCCGTCACAGAGTGCTCGAGCTCCCCGATCGAGCTCAGCAGGCCGCTTCCGTAGGCACAGAGCTCCTCGGAGCCCGGGCGACGCATCAACCCGAACTCGATCGTGAACCAGAAGAAGCGAGCCATCGCCTTGATGACACTCTCGACCGCTCGGAGCCGTCTGTCCCCGGCCTCCACTTCGAGAATCGATTCGGCCGCCGTATGCGCGACGTCTCCGAACTTCACCAGGATGTCGGAGAACTTCCGATCCGTGTGCATCGGTACGTGACCTGCGAGATCGTGGAAGATGTCAGGCTCCGGAAGATAGGCCAGCGTCTTTCCGTCCCGAATCGTAATCGTGGTCGGAAACTCCCTCCGGCGGAGACAGTCGAAGAAGAGAAAGGCAGGAACGTAGCCCGACACGGCCTTCGACTGGAATGCGCTGAGGGGCTCGAGGAACCGATTGATCTCGTCGAGCCGCGGGATTCGTTCGGAGTTCAGGGCGAGCCGATCCAGGCCCACCTGGAACTGGGGATGGGCGTACCGCCTCCACATCGGCTCGATCGTGCCATAGAGCCTACGCCACGTTTCGTGGTTGGCTTCACTGTACAGGTGGTAGGGCTGCTCGACGAACAACTCGCCTCGTTCGCGTGCCTCTTCGATGAACCGCGCCCGCGTCGTCGTCATGCCGGGATCGAGCGCCGCTTCGGTGCCCGAGCCCTTCTCCATCGTGGTCATACTCTTCTCCTTCGGTGTGGGCGACGGACGGTGTCGAACCGTCCCTTCGGATCTACACGCCGGCTACGCTCTCGTCCACCGTCCAGCTACGGTGATAGTCGACGTCCTCGACCTGGGCGGCCTGTGGAGTGAGACGCAGCGGGCGGAACGTATCCACCATCACGGCCATCTCTTCCGTTCCCTTCTTGCCGATCGAGCCCTCGTAGGTACCCGGATGCGGGCCATGGGGGATGCCGTTCGGATGGGCAGTGATCGACGCGCGCTCGATTCCCTTGCGCGACATGAAGTTGCCCTCGACGTAGTAGAGAACTTCGTCGGAATCCACGTTCGAATGGTTGTACGGCGCCGGAATCGCGTCCGGATGGTAATCGTAGAGACGCGGTACGAACGAGCACACGACAAAGCCCGGACCGTCGAAGGTCTGATGGACCGGAGGCGGCTGATGAATTCGTCCGGTGATCGGCTCGAAATCCTCGATGTTGAAAGCGTAGGGCCACAAGTGGCCGTCCCAACCCACAACATCGAGAGGATGGTGTTCGTAGAGATAGCGCGTGATCGCGCCGCGTGCCTTGATGCGCACCTCGAACTCTCCGCGCTCGTCATGGGTTACCAACTCCTCTGGCGGACGCAGGTCGCGCTCGCAGTAGGGAGAGTGCTCGAGGAACTGTCCGTAGCGGTTCAGATAGCGCTTTGGCGGCTCGATGTGTCCGTAGGACTCGATGTGGAACTGGCGCTGCGCACCGTCGTCGGGCACAATGCGCCAGAGAACGCCCGTGGGAATCACCAGATAGTCCCCGGGGCGATAGTGCAGCGTGCCGTACTGACTCTCCAGCAGACCGGTCCCTTCGTGCACGAAGATCACGTCGTCCCCATGGGCGAAGCGATACCAGTAGTCCATCGCCTCCGTCGGGCGTGCTACATAGAGCACTACATCGCTGTTTCCCATCATCGGCACCCGCCCCGTGATCGAGTCTCCTCTGGGCTCGATCTCCGCGGCCCGGAGGTGGCGATGATGCAGGGGCCCTCCTTCCTCGTAGTGAATCTCCGCTGGCATCAAGCGCTCGATCTCCCGTACCCGGGTGGGCGGATTCAGGTGGTACAGGATCGACTGGATGCCGGCGAAGCCGTGAATCCCCATCACCTCCTCGTGGTAGAGACTGCCGTCGGGCTGGCGAAACTGGACGTGCCGCTTGTGCGGTATGTGGCCCATGTTGCGGTAGTAGGTCATGTCGTTCTTCCTCTCTGGATCGCCCGTTTCTGCCGCACTCAGAGGTTGCCGCGACGCTCCTGCTCCAGCTCCAGGGACTCGAAGAGGGCCTTGAAGTTCCCTTCACCGAACCCACGAGCCCCATGACGCTCGATGACCTCGTAGAACACCGTCGGGCGGTCTTCTACCGGCTTGGTGAAGATCTGGAGCAGGTAGCCGTCGTCATCGCGATCGACCAGGATGCCGAGCTCGGCCAGCTTGTCGGTCGGCTCGTCGATCTTTCCCACCCGCTCTTCCAGCTTCTCGTAGTAGTCGGTCGGAACGTGAAGGAACTCGACACCCCGATCCCGCATCGCGGTCACGGTCTCGATGATGTTGTCGGTCTGGCAGGCGATGTGTTGGGCACCCGGACCGTTGTAGTAGTCGAGGAACTCATCGATCTGTGACTTCTTCTTTCCCTCGGCCGGCTCGTTGATCGGAAACTTGATCTTGCCGGAGCCGTCCTGCATGACCTTCGACATCAAGGCGGAGTACTCGGTCGAGATCGCTTCGTCGTCGAAATGGGCCAACTGGCTGAAACCGAGTGCCCGCGAGAAGAAGTCGACCCAGTGGTTCATCTTGCCCAGCTCCACATTGCCAACGATGTGGTCCATGGTGTGTAGACCCACACCCGGCCCCGCCTCGGGAGTGGCGGTGGCTTCGAAGCCGGGAGCAAAGGGACCGTTGTATCCGTCGCGCTCGACGAACTTGATCAGGGTCTCGCCGTAGGCCTTGATCGCCGAATAGCGGAAGGTCCCATACTCGTCGGTCTCCTCCGTCGGCTCGATCGCCCCTGCCGCGCCGCGCGCCGTAGCCTCTGCGTAGGACCTGGCCGCGTCGGGAACCGTGAGCGCGATCGTCTTGACACCGTCGCCGTGACGGGCCACGTGCTCGTTCACGGGATGTCCGTACTCGAGCGCCGTGGAAAGCACCAGGCGAATCCCCCCCTGCTGCAGGACGTAGGACGCGAGGTCACGACACCCGGTCTCGAGTCCCCGGTAGGCGACCGTCGTGAAGCCGAAGGCGTGTTGGTAGTACACGGCCGACTGCTTGGCGTTCCCGACGTAGAACTCGACATGATCGAAGCCGATGATCGGAAGGAAGTCCGTGGTCTCTGGCGTAGCGGTTTCGGTGAGTGTCGTACTCTCAGTCATCTCGGGTCTCCTGGACTCGGCGCAGAAGAACTGCACCGGTATGCATTCTCGTGTGATGGAATTCGGGGAGCCTGATAGGGGTGGACTCCTGGTCTGAGCGTGCGGAAGTTCGCTCGAAGCGACTATCGGCCCGGGTGACGTCGCGGATCGCGAGCACTCGACCGGCCGGTGGGCCGCAGACCGTCTCCGGCCTGGGACACCGTGCGCCTCCCCGAGGGCTGGCCGACGCGCTCGTCGATCAGTCGCGGCATGGTGCGGGTGCCCACCGCACGTGGGATGGCTCGGACTCGGATCGGCTTCGGAAAGGACATATCGGACTCCTATGATCGTTCGAGGCAAGCGACGATGCCGTTCACCGCTCCCTCGATCTGCTCTGGGTTCAACGTCGAGAAACTGAGGCGCATCCCGGTCCGTCCCCGACCGGGGGCCGACTCGAAAGCAACTCCCGGAATGAACGCGACCTTCTGCTCTTTCATCACGCGGTGCAGCAGGCGCTCGGTGTCGGACTCTCGGAGATCGGAGGTAGACAAGTCCAGCCACACGAACATCCCGCCCCGAGGCCGACTGAAACGCACCCCCGGCGGCATCGACGAGTCGAGAGCGCCGAGCAGGGCGTCCCTGCGAGAGCGGTAGGTTGAGCGGAGACGTTCGAGATGAGTGTCGATCGAGAGCTCCTCGAGCAGCCGGTTGGTCGCCCGCTGGGTCAGACCGGAGGTCTCCAGATCCAGGCCGTCCTTGACGATGGTGGCCTTCTCGATCAGCCGCTCGGGTAGCACCATCCAGCCCAGCCGGAGTGCCGGAGCCACGATCTTCGAGAACGAGCCGAGATAGATCACGCGCTCGTCATCGAGGGCCCGCAGCGGCGGCTCGAAAGGCCGATCCAACCAGAGAAGGCCATACGGATCGTCTTCGACGAGGTAGAAACCGTAGGCATGCGCGAGCTCCAGCAGCTTCCGCCGGCGCTGCGTGGACAAGCTGACACCGAGCGGATTGTGAGCATCAGGAATCAGGTAGAGAAACTCCGGCAGCTCTCCAGCCTCGAGTCGCTTCTCGAGGACATCCGGATCGAGGCCCTCCTCCAGATCGCTCGGAACCGAAAGGACACGTGGCCGCATCGGCGCCACGGCCTGCTGGATTCCTGTGTAGGTGAGCTCTTCCATCGCCACACATCCACCAGGATCGACCAGAAGACGGGCACAGATGTCGATGCCCTGCTGCGCGCCCGAGGTCACGAGGACCTGTTCGGGCCGGCAGGTGACTCCCCGACGTGCCATCAGCTCCACGATCTTGTCCTTCAGGGGCGCGAATGCGACGCCGTACTGCAGCGCTCGAGGATCTTCGCTGACCACGCTCACCGCTGCACCGTACTCCGCCGCCGGAAAGAGCTCGGCCGCGGGAAGTCCACCCGCCAGCGAGAGGATTCCCGGACGAGCGACCACGGACACCATGTTGCGCAGCACCGAACGGCCACGGTTCTCGATCCAATGCGCCAACCGCGGCTCGAGGGCCGAAGAGGGGCTGGGAACCGGTGTCACGCTACTCACGTCGATCGCTCCTTCGCGGCCCAGAAGTCGACAAGGGCCTGGCTGCACGACCGCTCTAACCGCTCCATCGGAGCTGGCGCGCGGCGCGGCCGAAAATGTTTGGGAGGATTCATTAACCAAGCGGCCGATTACAGATTATAATCCCAACCATAGCAGCCTGGCAAGGAACGATTCCAAGCCCGATCCGCCTCAGGAGATTCCTTTGACGACCTTGACCTCCACCGGTTCGCGCACCGGCTCCCGACGACCGGTGCAGCGCTCTCTCGACGACCTGGACCGCCACATCCTGCGGCTCCTCCAACAGGACGCGAGTCAGAGCGCGGCCGAGCTGGCGCGACGGGTCGATCTCTCGGCACCGGGCCTCCAGAAGCGGGTTCGCAAGCTCCAGGAGGCCGGCGTGATCCGTGCTCAAGTAGCGCTACTCGCGCGAGAAGCCGTCGGGCTCGACCTGCTGTGCTTCGTCCAGGTCAACCTGACGCATCATCAGCCCGATGCCGTGCAGGGTTTCCGGCGTGCCGTCGAGGAGCTCGAAGAGGTTCTCGAGTGCCATCACCTCACTGGCGAGTTCGACTATTTGCTCAAGATCGTGGCTCGCAACCACCGCGACCTGGAGGCCTTCCTGGTCGAGCGGCTCACCCCGATCGCAGGCGTCGACAAGATTCGCACCAGCATCGTACTGAACGAGGTGAAAAGCTCGACGGCGCTGCCCCTTGCACCACCACTCGAAGACTGAACCCGCACACTGCACGGTACACTGAATCCGTGCGCCGTCTCTTCCTGCTCGGAATCTCGAGCGTCGTCACGCTCTCGGTCTTGGAATGCAGCCTGCGCTGGACCGAGCCCGTCCCTCGCTTCGAGGTGACCTCTCAGGAAGATCTGTTCTGGCGCAACGACCCAGTCGTCGGCTGGTCCCGCTTCCCCGATTGCAGCGGCACCTTCTCGAACGGCTTCTTTCGAGGAGTCGTCCGCTGTGATTCGGAGGGAAACCGACTGAACGGGGCGCTCGACACCCGAGTCGAGGACTGGCCCAACCTGTTCTTCATCGGCGACAGCACCACCGCCTCGCTGGAGGTCGACGGGGAATACACGGTCCCCGCGCTGATCGAGCAGGAGCTCCGTCGACGAGGTCAGAGGGTCAACCTCATGAATCTCGGAGTCCGGGGATACGGCACCGACCAGGCTGTGCGTCGCGCTCTCGCGATGGCTCACCATCGTCCGGTCGAGGTCGTCTACATGTTTTCCGAGAACGACATCCACGACAACAACACGTTGCGCTCTCCCTATCGACGCTACGGCAAGGGAGTGTACCTGGAGGCCTCCAGAGGCTTCGTCCCCTACAACTACCCCGTGCCGCTCTACCCCGACGACTACTTCGGCAGTGTCCTCCTCGATCCTGCAGGCCAGCCCCATCTCCACGAGGGAAGGCTTCCCCCAGCACCGAGTGACGACCGCGCCCTGGCCGCCTCGTTCGATCGTCGTCTCGCCTCCGTCTCGGCACTCTGGCGCCGAATCGCAGCGGCGCGTGACACCCGCTGGCCCTCCGACCCCATCGGCCAGGCGATGCGGCGCTACCGGGGCGGCGACACCGATCCGTGGACCCTCCGCGACTCCATGTCCCTCGAGGTTCCCGTCGCCACCTTTCAGGGTCTGGTCGATGGCGGAAGCCTTCGCCGCCGACACGCTGAGTACTATCAGCGACAGCTCGCCTTTCTTCTCCTGCGACTGCGTTCCATCTCGAGCGTGCAACGAGTCTGGCTCGTCGAGTTTCCCAGCCCCAACACCCTTCGCTTGCTCGAGAAGGGAGACCCTTCGACCAATCTGGAGACTTTCGCCGCTCTCGAGCGCAGCGGCGTCGTGGACGGAGCGGTCTCCTTGACTCGAGCCCTCTTCAGCACCCGCGCACGCCTCGAGGAGCTGGAATGCCCAGGTGATGGCCACTTCTGTGAAGAGGGCAATCGGTGGATCGCGAGTACGGTCCTCGAAGAGCTCGAGCTCGGGACTACGCCCCGCGGCCCGTTGACCGACGACGCAGCCCCGTGACAGGGTCGCCCTCAGCTTCCGGATGTCGCATGAGTCCCTCCGCGCGCCCGCGCCAGATCCAGCGATACCGACCATGATCCTCCCTCGCCTCAACCTCCGCAGAAGAGCTCAGCGTTACCGCAAGGTTCGCGAGCGAGCCGAGATCGAGGCGATGCTGGAAGTGCTCCGTCCAGGATCCACCGCTGTCGACGTGGGTGCATACAAGGGTGTCTATCTCTACTGGATGCGGCGAGCGACCGGCCAAACGGGCTCGGTCTTCTGTTTCGAGCCGCAGCCAGCCGCGGCGGAGAAGCTGCGGCGAATCGTCAAGGCTGCGCGATGGAGCAACGTCACGATCGAAGAGCTGGCCCTCTCCAACGCCCTCGGCGAGGCGGCTCTCTTCCTTCCCCCTGGAGGCAGCGGCACGTTCTCGGCGGCCACGCTCGATTCCGAGCGATGGGGAGACGACGGGGGAATCCAGGCCTGCCGCACCACGAGTCTCGACGTGTGGGCTCGAGGTCGAGAGCTCGACGCCCTCGATTTCATCAAATGCGACGTGGAAGGGCACGAGCTCGAAGTCCTTCGAGGCGCTACCAGCTCGCTGGCTCGCTGGCACCCCACCCTGCTCGTCGAGTGTGAGACTCGCTACGCCGGCCAGGAAGCGCCAGCTCGGCTGTTCGCTCTCCTCGAAGAGCTCGGCTACCGTGGCTGGTTCTTCCACGCACGAGAGCGCCTACCGATCGAGCGTTTCGATTCGGCCCGCCATCAGCGAGAGGAAGACTTTCACGCTGGCCGGGTCGACACCTACGCCAATAACTTCTTCTTCGTCCATCCGTAGCGGACCTCTTGAATCGCCGGCGTCGCTGCCCGGAGAAACCACCGTTGGAGCTGACTGAATCTCGTCCAGCAGAAACCCGACTTGCCTCCCTCGACGCCTTCCGCGGCGCCACCATGATCGGGATGATCCTGGTCAACAATCCCGGCACCTGGAGCGCGATCTATCCACCGCTCCGCCACGCAGAATGGCACGGTTGCACGCCTACCGATCTCATCTTCCCCTTCTTCCTCTTCATCGTCGGGGTCGCGATTCCCATGGCCCTGGAACCACGGATCGCGAGCGGAATCTCTCGAAGTGCGCTCCTGATCAAGGTCGCGAAGCGCTCGGTCGTGCTCTTTCTCCTCGGACTCGGAATGGCTGCCTACCCGTTCCTACAGCTGGAGCCCGACCTCGGTCTACGCGCCGGGGCCTGGGAGCGGCTGCGCTACTTCGGTGTATTGCAGCGAATCGCCCTCTGCTATGCAGCGGCCGCCACGATCTTCCTCTTCGCCCCACGGCGGGGCCGTGCCCTGATCGTGATCGTCCTCCTCTTCGGGAGTTGGGCCGCCATGACTCTGATCCCGGCTCCGGGCTACGGCCCGGGGCTCCTCGACCAGCCCGAAGCGGTGCTTTCCGCCTGGCTCGATCGCGAGCTGTTCGGCGAAGCCCACCTGTGGGCCGGAGCCGGTCGGCGCTGGGATCCCGAGGGCCTGCTCACCACCCTGCCGGCCATCGCTACCACTCTCCTGGGAGTGGCGGTGGGAGTGCTCATTCGAGAGCCCGAGGAAGATCCGATGAGGCGGATGGTCCGACTCTTCGTCTTTGGATCGCTGCTCACGGCCGCGGGCTACGCATGGAGCTGGCTGTTGCCACTGAACAAGTCCCTGTGGACGAGCTCCTACGCCGTGTTCACTGCGGGCATCGCGACCAGCACCCTCGCCCTGTTCCTCTGGTTCGCCGACATGGAGGGGCACCGGCGCTGGACACGACCTCTGGCCGTATACGGTCTCAATCCGCTCGCCGTCTTCGTCGGCAGCGGCCTGCTCGCCAAGACGCTCTTGTTGATCCAGGTCGCCCCCGGCGACGCCGCGCCCACCTCGCTCCAGCGTTGGATCTTCGAAACACTGTTCCTTCCTCTGGCCGCCCCCGTCCGAGCCTCGCTGATCTACGCCCTGGTGTGGGTCTTGATGTGGGGGATCGTTCTACGAATCATGGAGCGACGGGGCTGGGTACTGAAGGTGTAGCGGCTCGCCGATCGTGGTCCTGGCCCGTCGCCACCGCCGCCGGCCGTGGGTTAGAGTGCTGCGCAGGTCAACTCACGCGAGGGAATCCCATGAACGGTGCCGAGAAGCTGATCCAGACTGCTGTCGCCGGAGACGTCGAGGTTTGTTTCAGCAACCCCGGCACTACGGAGATGTTGCTCGTGGCCGCCCTCGATTCGGTGCCCGGGATGCGCGGAGTGCTCGCGCTCTTCGAGGGAGTGGTCACTGGAGCCGCCGACGGCTATGGCCGAATGGCGGACAAGCCGGCACTGACTCTTCTCCACCTGGGCCCCGGCTTTGCCAATGGCATCGCCAACCTTCACAACGCTCGCCGCGCCCGCTCGCCGATTGTCAACCTGATCGGCCATCACGCCACCTGGCAACGAAACCTCGATCCTCCCCTCAACAGTGACGTCGAACAGCTGGCGGCACCGGTATCGAGCTGGGTCCGCACGAACGCCAGCGCCGATCAGCTCTCGGCCGACGTAGCGGCGGCCATCGGCGCAGCGACCGAGGGCCCCGGACAGATCGCGACTCTCATCGTGCCGGGCGACTCTCAGTGGGAGAGCGCAGCCGGGCCGGTTGCACCGGTGCCTCACCGTCATGGCAACCGGGTCGCCGAGGTATCCGTCGAGGAAACGGTCGATGCCCTGCGCTCTGGGGGTAGGACTCTCTTGCTCCTCGGACAGGGAGGGCTTCGCCGCCGGGGCCTCGTCGCGGCAGGCCGGATCGCTCAGACCACCGGATGCGCGCTGATGAGCGAGACCTTTCCGAAGCGACTCGAGCGGGGGCCGGAACTGCCGGCGCTGGCGCGCCTCCCCTACTTTCCCGAGCAGGTGCTCGAAACCCTCGGGTCCTTCGACCGACTGATTCTGGCCGGGGCTCCGGAGCCCGTCTCCTTCTTCGGCTACCCCGGACTTCCGGGCCACCTGGTTCCCGAGGGAACGGAACTGACCGTGCTGGCCCGACCGCTCGACGACGTGGCCAACGCTTTGGAGCACCTCGCCGACGCCCTCGAAGCGCCCGCCGAGTACGCTCGCCCCGATCTCGTGCGCCCGGCGAAGCCCACGGGGCCGATCAGCCCGAGCACGATCGCGCAGGCGATCGTGGCGACCCAACCGGACAACGCCATCGTGGTGGACGAGGGAGTCACCTCGGCGGGCGCCTTCTACCCGGTGTCTGCGACCGCACCAGCCCACGACTACCTCGCCTTGACCGGAGGCGCGATAGGGTTCGGAATGCCGTGCGGCATCGGCGCCGCGATCGCCTGTCCCGACCGCAAGGTGATCGTCCTCGAGGGAGACGGGAGCGGTCTCTACACGGTGCAGGCGCTGTGGACCCAGGCGCGGGAGCAACTCGACATCGTCAATCTCGTGTTCAACAACGCGACCTATCGCATCCTCCAGGTGGAACTGATGCGCGCCGGCATTACCGAGCCTGGCCCCCAGGCCCTGGGACTGACCGATCTCGGCCGCCCCGTCATCGACTGGGTGCGCCTCTCCGAGGGCTTCGGGGTTCCCGCCGAGAGGGTCGAAGATGCCGAGTCCCTGACCCACGCGCTCGAGCGCGCCTTCTCGGAGCGAGGGCCCCGGACCATCGAGGTCATCGTGGGTGGAGGCTCACCCGTCTCCCCTCCCTGAAGAGACTCGCCTTCCACCGTCCGTCGGCTCGTCCTCTGCTTCGGTGCGCGCGAAGATCGAGAGCTCGAGATCCAACCCGAGCTCGGCCAGAACCGCGACCTGATGATTGGAGAGCACGACCGATGCCACCGTATCGGTATCGACGAAGCAGGAGAGAGCCGGCACCAGGCCCGCGTCTCGCAGCTCGATCAGGCCTCGATGGCGCGAGTCGAGAAGCTCGATCCAGTACTGCACCTGCTCCTCCATGGGCCGTGCGGCGAGCTCGGGGGGCGGATACCGTCTCCAGGAGCCGGTCGGATGCAGCGGCGCCGGACTCGGTGCCACGGCACCCTCTCGATCCGCCGAGGCCATCGGCTCGTATCGACCCACCGCGCGATGAGGCTCGAGGTCGAGACAGCCAGTCACCCACTGCGGGTCGACTCCCTCGCCCCCGACCCGCAGCACGACCGAGCTGGTGTAGCTCTTGCTCACGACTCGGACTCCTGGCTCTGCTGCGCTGCGACCTGAGCCGCCTGGAACCACTGGCGCGGGGTGCATCCCAACAGCGCTGCCGACACACGCTTGGTCGCGGCATGGGGATGACCGGGATGGCCTGCCAGACTCGCGGCCAGCGCGCGGGCCTCGACCAGTACCTGGTCGTCCGGAACCACCCTGGCGAGGCCGAGGCGCCCCAGCTCGGGCCCCTCGACTCGGCGCGCCGTCATCACGAGCTCGTTGACCCGAGCCATCCCGAGCTTGAGCTGCAACCAGGCGATGTTCATCGGCGCTGCCATCCCGATGGCAGCCTCCGCCACGTGGAGTCGTGCGCCCTCTCCGGCCACCAGCAGGTCGCAAGCCAGAGCGAGCCCGCTCCCTCCCGCGATCGCGTAGCGCTCGAGCGCCCCCACGATCGGCTTCGGACACTCGAAGAGCGCCACGTGTAGATCGAGCCAGCGAGAGCCGAACTCGTGGCGCCAGGGCGGCGGCGGGTCCTGCTGAAACGCATCGAGGTCGAGGCCGGAACAGAAGACGGCCCCCGCCCCCCGGAGCAGAACCGCCTTCACCTCCGAGTCGGCGCGAATCTCTTCGAGACCAGCGAGCAATCCTTCCACCAGCGGGCCCGTGATCGAGTTCCTGCGATGAGGACGGTCGAGCACCAGCTCGGCAACCCCTGGGGCATGCTCGATCCGGACCGGATACCGTGACGTCTCACTCATGGAGGCTCACTCTCTTCACCCGGAGGCCACCGCTCGACGCCAGACGGCACCGAGGCGCACCACCACCGGTATCATTGTCGCCCGGGCGACCACCAGCCAACCCGGACACCCAGGAGACTATGACAATGACGACTGCGCTCGAGCCGACCGAACACACTTCGCCCCCGATTGCCCGCCTCGAGCAGTTCGCCGGTCTGCCTGGCGAACCGGGGACTCCACTGGTCGGGCATACGATCGAGTTCGTTCGTGACGCAGTCGGACTGGTCGAGCGCATGACAACGAGTCACGGGCCGAACTTCATGATCCGTATGTTCGGCCATCCGATCTTCATCGTCGGCGATCCAGATTCGGTCCGATCGGCCCTGCTCGATCGCGACAAGAACTTCTCGAGTCGGCTGGGATGGGATCACGCCATCGGAGAGCTGTTCTCACGAGGCCTGATGCTGCGCGACTTCGACGAGCATCGTCTGCACCGCAAGATCATGCAGGTCGCCTTTCGCGCCGACGCCCTGCGCGCCTATTCGACGATGATGAACCCTCTCATCGAGCTCGGGATCGCAGACTGGCACCAGACCTCTGACTTCCGGTTCTATCCGGCGATCAAGCAGCTCACCCTCGATCTCGCCGCTGACGTGTTTCTCGGAGTTCCTCTCGGAGCGCAAGCCGATCGCATCAACCGTGCCTTCGTCGACTCGGTCCAGGCCTCGATCGCCGTGATCAAGAAGGAGGTACCGGGCCTGAGCTATCGCCGAGGAATGCAGGGCCGCCGATACCTGGAGAGCTTCTTCTTCGAGCACATTCCGGGCAAGCGTACCGGCTCGGGCCAGGACATGTTCTCCGAGTTCTGCCGCGCGATCACGGACGAGGGAGAGCGCTTCTCGGACCGGGACATCGTCGATCACATGATCTTCCTCCTGATGGCCGCCCACGACACGACGACGAGCTCTCTCTCCAGTCTGATCTACCGCCTCGCTCTGGCTCCAGAATGGCAAGATCGCCTACGCGAAGAAGTGCTGGCCCTGGGCACGCCTTGGCTCGCCTACGAGGACAAGGACAGCCTTCCGGAAACGGACAAGGCTTTCAAAGAGGCTCTTCGACTCCATCCGCCGGTCCCCTTCATCGGGCGCCGTACCCTGCGCTCGATGCGCCTGGAATCGCAGAACGGCGACGAGGTCGAGCTCCCCGCCGGCACACCGATCAGCGTCTGCTCGCTGGTCACTCACTTCCTCGACGACATCTGGACCGAGCCCGGACGCTTCGACCCCGACCGTTTCGGTAAGGATCGAGCCGAGGACAAGATCCACTCCCATGCCTACTATCCGTTCGGCGGCGGAGCGCACACCTGCCTCGGCATGCACTTCGCCTACCTGCAGATCCGCGCGTTTCTGGTCCAGTTCCTGCGTCGCTACCGGTTCCGTCTGGTTCCGGGGCACGAAGTCACCATGATCCCGATTCCGATCCCCAGGCCCAAGCAGGGCCTCGCTCTCCAGCTCGAGCGCATCGACTGACCTCTGCTAGCCGGTCGTCGTGCAACGGCGAAACGGCAGGGACGTCAGACCAGACCCTCGGCCTTCGCGAGCAGGTCCGCGGCCACGTTCGGATCGCTGTAGCTCAAGCGGAAGGCGGGCACGGCGTCGACGATCTTCGCGACCCTCTCCACCGCTGTCTCACCGAGGAAACGGAAGCTGTGGCAGTTCCGAATGAGAACCAGTCCGGCCTCGGACGGTGAGCACGGAGTGAGCGCTTCGACCGCGCCGGGCGAAAAGGCCGGAAAGACGATTCCGGCGAGGTCGACCGGATCCGACTGGACTCGTCGCGGGTCGAGCTCGAACTCGGACCGCGCCAGGGTGTACAACTCTTCGGGCGGAACTTCCCGACCGGACTCTCGAACCAGGGGTCGCGTGGGAAACGGAAACACGCGCAGCCCGGCACAGTCGATGGGTGCCGTTTCGTCGGAGAGATAGCTCCAACCCCGGCTACACAGTCCCGTGACCAGCGTGCTCTTGCCGCTACCGGAAGCTCCCACCAGGAGCAGCGCGCGGCCCTCTTTCGCCGCCGCCCCTGCGTGCAGCCAGGTGAGATCCAGCCGAGTCTCGACCAGCGCCTCGACAAAACTGTGCTCGAACGTGTGCAAGCACTCCTCCAGTGATCCGTACTGCTCCATTCCGGTGACGACGTTGCGGACGCAACAGCCTTCGGGAATCGCACTGATCGAGAACGTCCCGACCGGAACGCCAGAGCCCTCCCGTCGCAGAAAGCTCAGACGCCTGGCCGCTGCGGCCAGGAAATCCCCGCGGTCCGATCGAATCGTCGCGACGTGACTGTCGAATCCGATCTGCACGGTGCTTTCACCCTCATTGGACGCGGCCGTGTCGCTGGGGGTCTGGCCTGCAAACGCGACGATGCCGCGCTCGGCGAACCCGGTCACCGAGAGCACGACGTCACGCAGGATCTGTTCCTCGAGCTGCGAGGACTCGGCGCCGACCTCGTCGGCAATCCGCTCGGCGATCTCGCGCACGGTGGATTCCCCGTCGCAGGAGTCCCAGACAGCGCTCGCCGTAGGACTCAGTGAAACGACAGTTCCGTCCGCAGAGGAGTACACGAGCAGCTCGTCACCGACCGCGAAGGCCCGGGCAGTGCAGGGACGAAACGGACGACGCTCCGACATCGGCTCCTCGGCGGCCGGCGGAGTGGCGCCAGCAGCAGGGCCGGGCCCTCCGGACGCGGCTCCTCGGGACTCGCCCTCACTCAACGTCTCACCCTCGGTTCCGGTTCGGCAGACGACGGAGGTGCGATCGTCAGCAGGCCGGCGGAGACCAGCTGGGAAACGGCCTGCTCGATCTGGGGAAGCAGTGTCGCTAGCGGCACCTTCGCGGCCGAAGAGAGCTCCACCCCGATGCCGCGAATCGATTTGCTGCCGTCACACAGCTCCCAGATGGCACCCGCCGACGGGTTGAGTCCGACCACGACGTCACCATCCTGACAGAGCAGGACGTCGTCTCCCATCGACTGCGCCTGCACACCGCTCGCCCGACGCGGAATCGCTTCGGGATCGGTCTGGGTTTGACCGTGGAGCTCCATCACCCTTCTTCCGGATCTCGTTCGATCGAGTTGGCCAACCCCGCCGCGAAGCGCTTGGAACCGGTCATGAGCGGGACCAGGGGCGAACGGAACGCCCACGACAAACCACGGGCGCCGCCTTCGGGGAAGCCCGTGCCTCGGCGTCTGACCACGTACTTGGAAGCCGTTGCGTCGGTGGACGCCGAGACCTTCAGCACCGGAGTCTTGATCTCGGCGATCCCATGCAGGCAGGACCACTCCACCGGCCATTCGAGGATCTCGAGAAGCCAGTCGACCTCCTGGCCGTGACCGTGGCTTCGCATCAACTCGAGCAGGCGTTGGGCCAACTCGAGCGTCGCCTTGCACTCGAAAGAGCACGGTAGGTGAGAGACGGCCCGCACGCCCATCCACCGCCAGAGGATGTTGCACTCGGGCGGACCGGCAACCTCCAGGAGGTTCCCACGCCCATCGGAGTGGCGCACCGAGCGCACTGCCATCGGCCAGGTGGTGTCAGACAGCCCCTCATCGACCCACACCTCGTGGAAGAACTCGCGGCAGCATCGCGGGTAGCCGAGAAGGGAGCCGATCGCCTCCTGATCGGCTCCGAACCAGGCCGACTGGAAGTCGCTGACGTGCTCCGGTGCGCCCACCACGACTCGATAGACGAGCGGCTCCCCGAGAGCCGGGGACACCTCGCCGTCGTCATAGCAGTATCCGGACAGACCGTGAAGGCTCATGGGCAGTGTGCTGAGACCGAAACCGGCGTACTCGAGCGAGAACTCGGGTAGGTCCTCCGCTCTCACTGTCGTCACACTACAGCGTCGAAGCCCATCGAGGACCGCCAGAGGCTCGGTCTCCGACCCGACTTGGATGATTCGCTGAAGCCTCGGCTCCCAGAGCTCGCGTGCCGCGTCGCCGGTCCAACTCACCCGCGCGAACTCGGGGAGTCGAAATTCGAGCAGATCGAGACCGTAGGGCGAAGCCGCCACGACTCCTCTCTGGGAATCCTGTGTCGGCGCTTCGGATCTCATCCGCCGACCCCCTCGGAGGCGAGGACCTGCTCCCTGGAGGGTGATCCCGTTTCACTCTCGGTGGAGAGGCGTCTGGAGACCAGGGTGCCAAGCTCCGCTCCAGAGCCTCGCCCCCACGCCTCGACGAAGTCCCCCTCGATCGCTTTCCGATGAGGGCTCAGCGAAAGCGGAGCCTCTCCCTTCTCCACCAGCTCCGACTCGATCTGCGTCAGCAAGCCCTTCCAGACCTCGCAGTGCGCGGTGCGATTGCGCCAGTCCCCGTCGATCGCCGTGCCGGGACACTGCCCCTTGCACATGAGAAAGAAGCGGCAACCGCCACATCCGCCAGACTCCTGGGGGGTGTGATAGAGCGCGAGGTAGCGCTCGTAGCCCGCGACGTCTGCCTTGACGAAGTCGACCCCGTCCTTGTTCGTTCGTCCGCAGTTGCTCCGCTGGCCGTTGCCCTCGATCCCCTGCACTGCCCGCGTCGTGAACGGGTCACAGCCGTTCCAGGTGCAGGTGACATTGGTGTCGTCTCCCCGGAGCAGCTTCCGGATGTCGTCGAAAACGTCCAGGTGGAGACCGGGCATGTCCTTCTCGAGCTCGTAGAAGCCCCGCATCGCCTCCAGGTTTTCCTGATCAGTCAGCGAATATCGTTCCCGCACCGCTTCGCTGTCGATCTCGAGAAGATGTACGCGCACGGACCGAACGCCGGCGGCTGCCACCTCGCGCACCCACTCGAGCAGTCGAGGCAACCGCTCCGGCGACGCATTGCCACGATGCAGGGTGATGATCAGGCCGGGAGGAGAGCCCTTCGCGCAGAGACGCCCGATGGTCTCCAACGTTCGAGCCGTCAGCTCGCGAGTCTTCTCGAGGCTTCCCGCCCAGCGAACGTCGTTGAGCTCTCCCGGGCCATCGATCGAGATCCCGACCCGCACACCGTACCTCTCGAACAGTTCGATGTGCCGGTCATTGACCAGGGTCCCGTTGGTCTGGACGGCGTTGTAGCCGTATCTCTCTGCTCCCCAGGCCCACAGCCGCTCCAGGTCAGCCTCCGGCATGAGCAAGGGCTCACCACCGAAGAGACTGAACTGGTCATCCTCGGCTTCGATCGCGGCGAAGATCTTGTCGAGGTCGTACCCCGAGGCGACGTTGCCAGCGTCGCGCTCGGGATTCTGATAGCAGTACTGGCATCCGATGTTGCAGCGGACGCCATAGGGACGTACTTCGAGGGTCACCAGGACCTGAAAGCCCGAGGGCTAGCTATCGTTGCGCGGCCCGTACGGAGGAATGCAGGGATCCTCTGGTGTATTGGCGCAATCGATATGCGCGTCGCCATGCAGACCCGAGGGAGGGATCGCGGCTTGCGACGGCGCGACGGCCATCACCACCGGTACGGTCCATCCGGCGTGGAGAATGGCGCGGCGGCTGAAGCTCTTCTCTCGGCTGTCGGTGTCGGTGTCGGTGTCGGTTTGGGCATGATGCGGCCCACGGGGATTGTGGTTTTCGGTCTGTCCCATGGCGTCCTCCGATTAGATGATGAAAATAGCGGCGACGCGCCGGAATTTAGCACGAGGCCTCTCTTCCTTGCAAACACAATATTCGATCTCTCCCCAAACCGACGATTCCAGAATAATCTCGGGCTCGGGCGAGGGCCCCTCGTCGAGGCCGCCCGTCCCCCCCGTTCCCCCGAAGGCTCGCTCGCCGAATTCACTCGGTCCGCACTTCGAGAACCGTCGCCCTCCACGGCAGGGTCACCGAGAGCGAGAGCACAACCAGCATGAGTACCGCTGCGAGCAGGAACGGCGCAGCGAAGTACCATTCGTAGAGCGCTCCGGCGACCAGCGGACCGACCACACGCGCCAGCGAAGCCGCAGCCTGGAAGTACCCCATCGCCGCCCCGCGCTCGCCCTCCCCCGCGGCCGTCGACACGAAGCCCATCAAGGCAGGCTGGCTGATTCCGCGGCCGATCGAGGACAGCAGCAGGGGAATCATCAGCAGCGCCACGGTCGATTGAACGGGGATGGCCGCAAAGCACGAGGCGAGGACGACGGCACCCGAGGTGAGCAGGGCGCGTTCACCGACCTTCGCCACCAGGAAGCGCAGTCCACCGCCCTGGATCAGAACCATCACCAGCGCCATCGCGACCAGGATGAACGCGACCTGCCGCGCGTCGTAGCCGAAACGCTCGAGCATGTAGAAAGCGAACACGGTTTCGAGTTGTGTGACGGCGAACGAGAAGAGGAAGTACGTGAAGCAGAGACGCTGAACGAGACCACTCTGATCGGTGAACCGAGATCGCTTTCCATCGCGGCGCAGGTGACGAGGTGGCTCCGGTAGGAAGAGCCAGGCGAGGAGCAGATTCACCGTCGCCAACCCCGCAGCGAACAGCATCGGAACGGATAGCCCGTATGGAGCGAGCAGCCCTCCCAGTGCCGGCCCGAGAATGAAGCCGATCCCGAAGCTGGCCCCGATCAAGCCCATGTAGCGCGTGCGCTGCTCCGCCGGCGTCACGTCGGCGACGTAGGCGCTCGCGACGCTGATATTCGCCCCGAACACGCCGCCGAGCGCGCGCGCGAGAAAGAGGCCCGCCAGCGAATCGACCAACCCCAGCAGGAGTAGCGCGCCGGCACTGCCGGCGATGGTCATCAGCAGCACCCGCCGGCGCCCGACCCGATCCGAGATCCGCCCCCAGATCGGCGCCCAGACGAACTGCATCGCGGCGTAGGAGGTGAGCAGTGCTCCGAGGACCGTCGCGTCCGCTCCGTACGACTCGGCGTAGAACGGCAGGATCGGGATGACCACACCGAAACCGATCAGGTCGACGATGACCACCGCGAAGATGACAGCGAGTGGGCGGTGACCGCCACTGATGGAGCTCATTGGCGTTTTCCAGCCTATCCGAGACCTCGCTCGTGTACCATAAGCGACCGATGAAGTACGCAGTCACGCTCATCCCCGGCGACGGGATCGGACCCGAGGTCAGTGAAGCCATGGTTCGAGTGGTCGACCTGGTCACCGAGAACCGGATCGAGTGGGAGCGAGTCGTCGCCGGCAACCGCGCTGTCCAGCAGGGACTCACCCCGCTGCCCGACGAAGTCCTCGAGTCGATCCGCCGCAATCGAATCGCGATCAAGGGCCCGTTGCAGACCCCGGTCGGCGGCGGTTGGCGCAGCGTCAACGTGACCCTGCGCCAGGAGCTGGATCTGCATGCCTGCCTACGTCCGGTCACTTCGCTGCCCGGAAACAGCCGTGCCCGCTACCACGACGTCGATCTCGTCGTGGTGCGCGAGAACACGGAAGGCCTCTATACGGGGCGCGAGCACGAGGTCATCCCCGGCGTCGTCGAGGCGCTCAAGATCGTCACGCGCGAGGCCTCTCGCCGTATCGCCCGATTCTCCTTCGAATACGCTCGAAACCACGGGCGCAAGAAGATCACCGTGGTGCACAAGGCATCGGTGATGCGGCTCAGTGACGGCCTCTTCCTGGACAGCGTCCGGGAAGTCGCCACCGACTACCCCTACCTTCAGGTCGAGGAGCTCCCACTCGACAACCTGGCCCTCGAGCTGGTGCAGGATCCGACTCGCTTCGATACCTTGATCATGGGGAACCTGGATGGCGACCTGGTCAGCGATCTGTGCGCCGGCCTGGTCGGAGGTCTGGGGATGGTGCCGGGAGCCAACATCGGCGATGGCTGTGCGGTATTCGAAGCGGTACACGGAACGGCTCCCGACATTGCCGGCAAGAATGCCGCCAACCCGCTCGCCCTGATCCTCTCTTCCGAGCTCATGCTGCGCCACATTGGCGAACAGCGAGCCGCCGATGCGCTGCGCTCGGGAGTCGAAACCCTCCTGATCGAGGGGGAAGCCCTGACTCGCGACCTGGGTGGTGAGGCCGGCACCTCGCAGATGACCGATGCCCTGCTCGACATCCTGGAGCGCGAGCGATGAGCCGCCGAGTCGCCCTGATCGTAGGAGGAGGAGTCGGTTCGGAGATCGTGACTCCGGTTCTCGACGTGCTCGAAGCTGCGGGCGTCTCGATCGACTGGCAACGGCTCGACGTACCCGCCCGCGACGGCGACGAGATGCAGACCCTGCTCGACGACGCCGCTGCTCTGGTGCTGGACTGCGGCTGCGGTCTCAAGACCCGGCTGATCGCCCCCCCCTTCAGCCAGAACGAGTCGGGCGGCGAGTTGCTGCACCCCTTCAACCCGAACGTCCAGTTTCGCCAGAAGGCAGGCCTCTTCGCCGGGGTCCGACCGATCAAGTCGATGATCGGCCTCCCGACCCGCTATCCCGATCTGGACCTCGTCTTGATTCGCGAGAACACCGAAGACGTCTACAAAGGGATCGAGCACGAGGTCGTCCCCGGTGTGGTCCAGAGTCTGAAGGTGGTCACTCGTGAGGCCTGCGAGCGCATCGCCCGCTATGCCTTCGAGATGTCCAAGGAGGAAGGGCGCAAGCACGTCACCTTCATCCACAAGGCGAACATCATGAAGCAGTCCGATGGGCTGTTTCTGGAAACCGTCCGGGAGGTCGCTGAAGAACATGCCGACCTGGGCTATCGCGAGGTGATCGTCGACGCCGCCTGCATGCAGATGGTCCTCGACCCGTATCAGTTCGACGTTCTGCTGGCCGGCAATCTCTACGGCGACATCCTCAGCAATCTGGGCACTGGACTCGCCGGGGGCATCTCGGGCGCCCACAGCATCGGAGTCGGTGAGGAAGACCTGCGCGTTTTCGAGGCCATCCACGGAGACGCACCCCAGTTGATCGGCACCGGCCGCGCCAACCCGCTGCCGCTGCTCTCCCCTGCCTTGGCCATGTTGCGGCACTTCGGTGAGGACGTCGCCGCCGACAAGATCCAGGGTGCCGTCGAGGAGGTCCTCACGGGTGGCGACACCGTGACTCCGGACCTCGGAGGAGACTCGAGCACGCGACAGATGTGCGACGCCATCATCGCAGCGTTCCCCTGATCTCGAAGGGCCGCTCAGGGGACTCGGTTCGACCAGTCGGCCGTCGTACCGGATTCGAAGTCATCGGAGAACAGACCGTCACCGGCCTGCACCGCGACCGCGGCGTATTCCTTCTCCAGGCCGCACTGATTCACCGCACGAATCTGGAGGGTGTGGCCCTCTCCATCCGGTGCGTTCCACTCGACCATCGAGGACCCGGCCGGAATGTCGTCGGTGTGCAGGGCCCCGTCGACCCACAGCTCGAAGTGGCGAGAAGCCGGTGACTCACCGCCGTCGCCCCAGTACAGATCGGGCAGGTCCCAGGTCACCTGGTAGGTCATCTCCGAGTCGAGCAGGGCGGCGGTCTCGGGGGGCATGAAGTCGGGAGCCCGTTCGCTCCAGTGCGCGGGCGGCGAGCAGATCTTGGCTGCCCAGATGTCCTCGTCGGCACCCTCGCGTCGATCCGTCCAGGCGGCGTAGGCCACCCCTTCGATCACGTCGTTCCACGTGTAGTCGCCCCACTGCATGGCGAGATAGGCTCCGCTGCCCGACTCGTCGGAGGGTTGGTCGGTGATCTGGTGAGGGGTCTCCCAGGTCGTGCCGCCGTCGATCGAATGCAGGATCACGTAGTGCACCTGCGACTTGCGGGGCCCGACGTTGGCGACGCCACCGGGCGCACCGGAGTTGCTTCGGTAGTAGCTGACGTAGACCGAGCCGTCTGCCTGGTCCACCGTCAGCGACGGATAGAACTCGTCGGTGTAGTCGTCGGTGAAGGCGTCCGTGAGGTTGGTGACCGACCACGTCCAGCTCGTCGGATCGTCCCGATCGTCCGGAGTTCCGACGGCCAGGAAGATGTCGTTGTTCAACGCCGTATTGCCGGCGCAGCCCGGAGCGGTGCCGTCGGCATTCAAGTCGTTCCAGACCACGTAGATGTTGTTGCGGTATACCGAAAGGGTCTGGCGATCGGAGTCCGCTTGCGGATAGCGGTAGATCTGGCGGGAACAGGTCGAGGGAATCCCCCACTCGAAGATGCCCGCATTGGTGACCTCGGAGATCTTCACTGCGTTGGTCCAACTACCGCCGCAGTCTCCAGTGCTGGTGATGTAGACACCGCCCGGAGCCGCATACTGGGTGAAGACATTGTGCGCTCGCCCGTTGGTACTCACGACGATGGCCGAACCGAGTGTGCCCCCGACACCGGTACTCTGCTCGTCCCAACTCTGGCAGTAGGGGAACACATCGCCGGTCGACGCGGCCACGTACTGGGTGCCATTGTGGTGCGCCAGATAGACCGTGTTGTGGCAGGCGCTCGCGGGATTGGTGTCGATCGCATGATCCTGGCGATCTCGGGGGCCACCGATCGAGACACCGCAATCGCTGAAGGTCTGGCCATGATCGGTCGAATAGAGGACCCGGGTCTGCGGACCGGGCCAGACGAGCGTCGAGTGATAGAGCACGTCGGTCTCGACCGACTCGACTTCGGTACGGTTGTAGTACGAGACAGGGTCGCAGCAGTTGTTGGCTACCGTCGCGTAACCGTGGCTCCAGCTCTTCCCCCAGTCGGACGAGCGATAGACCTCGTTGCCAGTCGCTCCGGCATCGTAGGGATTCGAGGAGGCGACCACGTGGCGCGGATCGTAGGGATTCACGACCACGTGCACCTCGTTGTCACTCCCCAGATCCTCCTGCACCTTGACCTCGCTGCCGTCTTCCGCCAGGGCGCGGATCGAGGGCTCCTCGACCGCCGCCAGACGACCCGAGCAGTCCACGGCGGTGCCGCTCTCGCGCTCGATGCGCTCGAGGAGATGCCTGATTTCCCGCGGATACTGGATGGGACCGCTCTGGGCCCACTGCTCCCCGTTTTCCCGGGCCCACGCGCGGAGGAAGACTCGCTCGGCGATGCTCAGGTTCTTCTGATCGTCGAAATCGTCGGCTGGCAGACCGTAGAGGCGACCGTCCACCCGATCGACGTAACGATGAAACCGCAACAGCTCTCGCACTTCCTCCAGGTCGGTTCGCTCTCGGCACTCCCAGAAGGAGAGACGGACGTCATCGGAGACCACCCCACGCCTTTGGAGCACGGGCCGAAAGTCTCGCGCCTCCTCCCGGATCTGCTGCGCGCGCCGACTCCACCCGGCACTCTCGAAACGAGACGCGAGCACGTGCAGCGCAAGATGAAGCTGGCTGTTGGCAGGACTCAATCCCCGCACGGCGGCTTCGGCATCCTCGAGAGAGAGTGCACGGGTTTCGGAGACGACGAGCAGTACCTCCAACAGATCTGCGTTCCCGGGGTCGCGTTCGTGGGCGAGCGCCCGGCGAAGGGCGATCGTCCAATCCGCACCGCTGCCGAGCGAAGTCTTCTCCCTGCTCAGCAGACGTCGGGCGATCTCATCGAGCGCGGCCCGACGGGTCCGGGGCTCTGCGGCCTCGAGGAGGCTCTCCAGACCGAGCTTCGAGAGGCTCGGAGAAGCAGCCTCTCGAAGCAGGGCGAGACCGAGGTGGAGCACCTCCGCATCGGTCTGTCGAGAGAGAAATCGCACCAACCGTACGCTCGATTCCTCTACCGCCTCCCCGCCGAAGCGGTTCAGGAGACGGAGGAGGAACAGCAGGTCCTCGCCGTCCCGGTCGTCGAGAGAGCGCACCAGAGCCGTCACATCGACACGCTCTCGATAGGGTGCCTCGGTGGCACGCTCGACCAGCCGAGGCCGTTGCAGCCACGCGGTCGGATCGCGGCCGGCGTCCCAGGACCGTTCCAGGAAATCCAGAGCGTCCTGGTGTCGGTCCTGTGCGGCCGCGACCACCGCACCCTGCTCGAGTAGAACCGGATCCTCCCCCGCCCACTCGAGGGCCGCATCGATCTCGGTGCCGGCCCTCTCGAAGAGCGCCATCGCCAACAGAAAATCGATCAGACGGTGCTCCGCCTCGGGAGAGGCCTCGCTGCGCAGCGCCTGCGCATAGCTCTCGAGTGCCTCATCGAGCTGGAACAGCCGTCCCTGGACCTCGGCGATGCGCAGCGTCACCCAGGGCGAGGGTTCGAGCATCGAGACCTTCTGCCAACCGGCCAGTGCCACCTCCAGATCCCCCTCGCGAGTCGCGACCTCCGCACAGGAAGACAAGGTCCCCACGTCGGCTCGCAACCAGCTCTCGGCCAGAGATCGTGCGCAGAGCGAGGAGGCCTCCCGCGCGGCTCCCTGGCGCAGCGGTCCCTGGATCGACTCCTCGTCGGGGAGCTGGCCCCAGGCCGCGGAGACCGAAAGCAACAGCGGTACTACGGAGGAATGGGCACGAAACGCAAGGGAGGGCATCGGAGTCCTTCGGCTGGAAGAGACGCGGCGAAGATGCCGCGGAAGGAGCGAGCCCGGGTATTATTACATAGAAATACTCGAATTAAAGGCTTCGCATCCAGACTCCCGGTCCGGGCGGACTTCCCCCGATCCCTCCACGCTTCGCGGCCCATCCCCGAGAAGTGGAATGGACTGCCGCGACGCTCCTTTCAGAGCCACGCCCTCAGAGGGGAGCTCCACCCTCGGGCGCGACCAGCTCGAAGAAGCGCTCGAGGAAACGAAGAGTCAATCCCCACACGACATGTCGATCCGGATCCCCGACCACGACAGCCGGGAACACGATCTCCGGATGAGGCGGGTGGCGATACTCGATCCGAAGAGCAGGATCCAGCAGATCGGAGAGTGGAACCCAGAACGCGGACTCGACCTCGTCGTTGGGAGTGGTCGGTGATCGGTGCTCGACCTCGAAGACGAAACCCGAGATCACCAACGTCTCGCTGCGTCCCGCACGGGACCCCGACTGGTCGTCGAGGCGTCCGAGAACGGGTGCGCCCTCGAGCACCAGACCGACCTCCTCCCGGGTCTCGCGAATGGCAGTGTGGCGCAAGTCCGGATCGGACTCGTCCTTTCGCCCGCCAGGGAATGCCATCTGCCCCGACCATGGATCTCCCTCGCGACGAGCGCGCTCGATGAGCAGCACCTCGACTCCGGCTCCGCTGTCGGGCTGATGCAGCACCATCGCCACTGCCGCTCGGCGGGGAGCCACCTCGACCAGCTCGGGCTCGTGGGCGTCCAGGGCCCTTTGGATCGTCGGAAGAGACAGCATGGGTTCAGGGAGACGAGGCGAAGGAAGGGGCAGGCAGCCTAGCAGGAGCGCAGGACTCGCTTCAGCACCGAAAGAGATACGTTGCCACCGCAAATGACGATCGCGGCCCGCTCGCCGGCACGATGCGAGCGGCGCCAGGCCGCGACCGCGACTCCGGCGGCGCCTTCGACGGCCTCGCGACGTGCCCGAATCAGACCCGCCATTGCCGAAGCGATCGCGTCTTCCTCGACTTCGATCCATTCATCCACGACTCTCCGACAGAGCTCGAACGTC
This sequence comes from uncultured Acidobacteriota bacterium, assembly GCA_963851415.1. Lineage (GTDB taxonomy): Bacteria > Acidobacteriota > Thermoanaerobaculia > Multivoradales > Multivoraceae > CAWKPF01. The sequence continues at coordinate 1,483,910 of CAWKPF010000003.1, read as the reverse complement.
ACCGTGCCTTCTTCGAGACCTCCGGCCGAGCCATCGGAAAGGGTCGGGAGGTTTGGCCTTTCGACGATTCGCCCCTCTCGAACCGACTCCGACATGACCGCCGACTGCGCGGGAGAACAGCCGATCAGACGAAGCTCCGGCCGGAAGCGCTTGAGCCAGGCACCCATCCCGCCGATCAAGCCTCCACCACCGACCGTCACATAGACGGTGTCGAGGTCGGGCTCCCGCTTCAGCAGCTCGACCGCCACCGTCCCCTGCCCCGCCACGACGTCCAGGTCGTTGTAGGGAGAAATGTAGGCCCTGTCCTCCTGTGCTGCCCGCCGACGCGCGGCGAGCTCCCCCCGGAGAGGATCCCCGGGGACCAGCACCAGCTCGGCACCGCTGCGCTGCAATCGAGCGAGCTTTGCCGGCGACACCGTCTCCGGAAGGTAGATCGCTCCCGGGATCCCCAGGCGGGCCAGGCCGTGAGCCACCGCGAGCGCGTGGTTTCCGGAGGAGGCGGTGACGACCCCCCGCCGCCGCTGTTCGGCGCTCAGACACAGTAGGCGATGCATCGCACCGCGCAGCTTGAAGGAGCCGGTCAGTTGACGAGACTCGAGCTTGAGCAACGGGATCACACCGTCGCGCTCGAGTGACGCTTCCGCTACGACGGGCGTCTCGACGATCGACCCTTCGAGCCGTTGCGCAGCGGTCTCCACGCGCTGCGCCACACTGAAAGGGGAGCCCTCCTCGTCGCCCTCGGAATCGCTTGCGAGTACTGCCAGCTCCGATCTCTCCTTCACCGTCTGCCTCCGGCCTCCTGGAGGCTATAGTACGCGCATCATGGATACCCGAACCTACCGGGATCTCATCGGCCGCTTCGCCACCGGAGTCACCGTGATCACGACCCGCGTCGACGGCGTGCTTCATGGCATGACCGCCAACGCGGTGAGCTCCGTCTCCCTCGATCCCCTTCTGCTGGTCGTGTGTGTGGGGCACGGATCGACTTGCCTCGAGCAGTTGAAGCAGGCCGAGTTCTTCGGGGTCTCGATTCTGAGCGACGCCCAGGAGAGCCTCTCCAACCTGTTCGCCCTGCCTGGACCTCCCGAGGAAGACGCTCTCCGCGGAGCCGACTACGTCCTCACCGATCGGGGCGTCCCACGTCTACTCGGCACGCTCGGTTGGCTCGAGTGCCGGATCCACCAGCGAATCGCGGCCGGCGACCACGATCTCGTCCTGGGTGAGGTGCTCGACGGTACTCGCTCGGAAGAAGGCCGACCGCTCCTCTTCTACGGCGGGAGCTACGAGCGACTCGCCACCTAGAGTCCCTCGTTCCCCCAGCCCGGCCAGATCCCGTTTCGGTTCCCGGCCCGGTGAGTCCCGGCACGCGTCCGGGGACTCCCTGGATTCCCGGATCTGCTACTCTGCAAAGGACTTCCGACTCTGAAAAAGGAGAGCGTCATGGCTAAGGTGCATCGCCCTCTCGTTCGTCGCGTCCTGTTCGGCAGCGCAGCCCTCGCAGTGCTGGCGCTATCGACGAACTGTCAGCCGCAGACAGACTCCGAGCCGATGCTCGGCGAGGAGGAGAAGAAGCACTTCGACGCCATCAAGGCCGGCCTCGACAATCCTTCCCCGGTCGTGGTCGAGGTGAGCCCGTGCCTGAACGAAGACGACGACGACTGCCTCCGGTGTGACAATGACCTGAAGGGGCTGCGCGTCAGCCAGCCACTGGTCGAGGTGGAGTGTTTTGGGCTGGTCAACCGCGAATGGTGCTTCGATAACCGAACCAAGGTTCGCTGGATCGCCGTAGACTTCCCTGACGAGATCTTCCGCATGACCCTGTCGATCGACAGCAAAGACGACCAAAGCCAGATCTACGGCAGCGTTCACCAAAATCTCCAGAGAAACGGCCAGGGCGTCTGGAGTCGCCTTCCCGGCCGGCTCACCCAGGACACCGAGGACTGGCCCTACGCCATCACCGTGTCGAAGGTCGGGGAGGCCGATGAGTATTGCGCCGACCCGGAGATCCGGATTCACCGAAGTCGCTAGCCGGCTCGTTGCCGCAGCGCTCCTCGGCGTATCCCGAAGCCGGGTCAGGGGCTCAGCCCGAACAGGCGCGAATCGTCTCCTCGCCGACGAGTGACACGAAGTCGGGATTCTCGCGCAGCGACTCGAACTCGTCGTCGCAGGCCACGAGCGAAGCCGGAACCCCCGCGGCGCGCGCTCTTTCGAGAGCCTCGAGCGCAGCGTCCTCATCTCCACACACCGCGTGGCTCTTCGCGGCACGGCTGGTGAGCTCGAGAGTCGCCGGCATGCTCTCCTCGAACGACTCGAGCGCGGCGAGGGCCGCATCGCACTGCCCGAGCTTGGCCCACCAGAAGGCACGACCGATCCGCGGGCCGTAGGACTCGGGGAAGACCTCGATCTTCTGTTCCTCCACGGCGAGCGCAGCCTCGTACTGCGCCCGCGCCTGCTCTTCTCGTCCCTGCTTGCGATACAGGTCTCCCAGATTGCCGCGCAGCAGCTCGTCGAAGGGAGCGAGTCGGACCGCCTGCTCGAAGGCGCCCTCTGCCTTCTCGAGCTGACCGTCGAAGTAGTACACCGTCCCGATGTTCCCCAGAAGGACGGCGTCTCGCGGGCCCCGCCACGCCTCGAACTCCTCGATCGCACTACCGGTGTCGCCGCTGACGAACCGAACCAACTGGAGATTGTCGAACGGCGCTGCCTCGAGAGGGGCCAAGGTCCGGGCACGCTCGAGCGCCTCCTCCGCCTCCTCGTAGCGCTCGCGGCGAATCGAGATCTCGCCGAGCAGGTTCCACAGGCTCCACTCGTCTGTTCGCTCCACGAGTGCCGCCCGCAAGGTGGCCTCCGCGGCCTCCAGGTCGTTCTGATCGATCTGACTCTCGACCAGCTGCCGCACGGTATCGACCGCTCGGCGCTCGCCCAACTGAAGTCCGGCAGCCATCCGCTGCGCCTGCGAGAGAGGCGCCAGGGTCTCCTCGGCACGTCGAGGCTGACCCGCACGATTGAACAACCGACCCAGCTGCAGAGTCGCTTCGACCATTCCCGGATCGAGTCGCTGGGCGGTCTCGGCAGCGGCAATCGCCTTTTCGAGCATGGTCGGGTCCTCCCGGATCTCTGCCAGCCCGGCATAGGTCCGTGAGAGGTCGAGCCAGGCCGCAGCCAGCTCGGGGTCCTCGTCGAGGGCTCGCAACAGCAGGTACTCGGCGACCTCGAGCTCTTCCTGGGTGTCGGACTGGAGCCCGGAGCGAAGGTAGCCCAGTCCGAGAAGGTGGTGCCGGATCGCATCCGCCGAACCCGAGACGGGCACGGCAAGACGCTCGGCCTGTTCCGGCTCGAGGGTGTCGAAGAAGTCGCACACCGCACGAGCGATCGTCCGCTGCAGCCTCGGAAGCTCGTCGACGTCGGCGTCGAAACGATCGAACCACAGGGTGTCACCGGAAATCGGATCGATCACACTCACCTCGACGGTCACCCCATCGCTACCTCGGAGCACCTGACCCTCGATCACGCGATCGATCGCGAAGTCGCGCACCAGTTGACCGAGCCCGTCATTCGACGTGTATCCGGACGAAATGCGATGACTCACCACGGCGAGCCCCGGCAAGGAGGTGAGCTCCCCGCCGACCACCCCACCGAGTCCCCCGGCCAGATAGTCGAGAGAGGACTCTCCACTCTGGTTGTCGAAGGGCAGCACCGCGAGCCGGAGGGGCTGTGCCTCGGCGGGGCTTTGGCGCAAAACGACCACCGCGACCGCCGCCACCACGAGCGCGGTCGCCGCCAGTACGGACCACGGTATCCAGGCAGGCACGACTCGGGAGGCATCCTCGTCGCTCTCGGGAATCCAGTCCATGGGCGCCGAGTCGCGGAGATCGGCGAGCGCCATCGCGACCGCCGTTGCACTCGTGAACCGGTCACCCGGGTCGGACGCCAGGAGTCTTCCCACGAGACGGCCGATCCGCGGATCGAGGTCGGGCACCACGCTCTCGATCGGCGGAGCGTCGGAGCTCTCGACCTTGCGCACATAGTCGAGGAGGTTTCGCCCCTTGAAAGGAAGCTGGCCGGACAACATCTGATAGAGGATCACCCCCAGCGCGAACAGATCGGCGCGCGCATCGGCTTCCTCTCCCCGAGCCTGCTCGGGCGCCATGTAGGGAGCTGTCCCCATCACTGCCCCCTGTTGAGTCTCGAAGGTCTCCCCCTCGCTCGGCACTGGAGTGTCGAAGCGAGCCAGACCGAAGTCGAGGATCTTCACCTCGCCGGCGGAGGTCACGCGAATGTTGCGTGGCTTGAGGTCTCGATGGACGATCCCCGACTCGTGCGCGGCCGCCAGTCCTCGGGTCAGCTGCAGTGCCACGTCGAGCGCCACCTGGGAGGAGACTCCCTGCTCGATCAGAGAATCGAGGTCTCGCCCGTCGACGTACTCCATGGCGATGTAGGGAATGCCTTTCTCGTCATCGCTGTGCTCCATGACACCGAACTCGAAGAGGGTCGCGATGTTCGGATGATGAAGGGCAGCGGCGGCCTGGGCCTCCCGCAGAAAGCGCTCCCGACGCGTCGGTAGGTTGCGCATCTCCGGCGGCATCATCTTGAGCGCTACGGTACGACCGAGCTGGCGATCCACGGCACGGTAGACCACGCCCATACCGCCCCGCCCGAGGGGTTCCACGATCTCGTACTTGCCGAGACGCTGCACGCTGTCCTCTCTCCCGCGTCAGCCTCGAATGCCCGTTCGGGAGAAGACTAGCAGTCTGGATCGGGATCTACGAGATCACTCGATCGGATCGAGGGCACGATCGCGGCGATACCATCGCTTGCGCGGAGGCGTCTTGCCACGGCGAAAGAGCTCCTCCACGGTGTCGGCCTTGGCACGTCCCACCCGCAGCCCGGTCTGCTCGTCGATGCGAAGCCGCACCACCTTCTTCGGAGAGTGCAGACCCTCGACGGGCCTCGTCAAGGCGGCCCGGCCGACGAACGCCGACCAGATCGGCGCAGCCGCGCGGCGCCCCGTCAGCCCGAGCGCTCCTTCGCGATCGAGTCCCACCCAGACCGAGGCGAGAACCTCACCCGCACCTCCGACGAACCAGGCATCCCGACTCTCCGAGGAGGTCCCGGTCTTGCCGAAAGCCGTCTCGCGGAGCTCGTCCCGTTCGGCCAGCATCTCCTCACCCAGGGGTCGCAAGAGATCCCGTACCAGGTAGGCCGTCGAAGCTCGGGCGACCCTTGTGGACTCTACGTGTCCCGCCGTTCGCAGATCGCCACCCGGAGTCTCGAGCCGGGCCAGCGACCAGCCGTGACGCCGCTCTCCCCCGGAAACGAACATCGTGTAGGCCTCGGCCAGCTCGAAGGGGCTCACCTCGACGGCACCGAGGACGAACGAAGGAGGCACGGCTCGGGGTAGCGTCAGGCCAGCCAGCCTGAACCGTGCGGCGGTCTCCTCGAAACCGCACCAACGGGCGACCCGAACGAAGGGAACGTTGAGTGAGCGCGAGGTGGCCTGGCGAAGCGTCACGACGTCGCGGTAGTCGCCATCGGGGTTGCGCGGCCGCCAGGGGCCGCTGGCCAGATCGATCTCGACCGGGCGATCGACGACCTCGCGCGACGGGTAAAGCGCTCGGCGGGCACCGCACCGGTCGAACGCCTCGACCAGGACGAAAGGCTTGACTGTCGAGCCCGGCTGCCGCCGAGCACGGCGAGCCCGATCGTAGCCATCTCCCGAGATCGACGGATCGCCTCCGACCCAGGCGAGCACCTCTCCGGTCGCGCCATCGAGTGCCACCAGGGCACCGGTGAGTCCCTCTCTCTTCTCCCGTGACAGCGAAGGGCTCAGGCGGGCGAGCCCCTCGGCCATCGCGTGCTCCGCCCAGGACTGCAGGAGCGGATCGAGCGTCGTCTCGACGACGAATCCCCGGCCCGCCGCGAAGCGCTCCGGAGCATCGAGCTCGATCTGCTCACGGATCCAGGAGAGAAGGTAACGCGGCCCCATCGGCTGGGGCGGACGGGAGCGCGCGCGAGGCAACCCGACCCGGCGGGCGCGGCGCAGCTCCTCAGGGGAGACCCAGTCGAGGTCCTCCAGCCGATCGAAGACCCAGCGCTGCCGCTCACGCAGGCGTTCTCGGTCGTCGATCGGCGACATCCGATTGGGCTGCTGGACCATGGCTGCCAGCGTCGCCGATTCCGCAAGGGTGAGCCGTTCGGCGGATTTTCCGAACCAGCTGAGGGCAGCAGTGCCGATGCCGTGAATCGCTACGCCGTTCAGATTGCCGTAGTAGACGATGTTCAGGTAGGCCTGGAGGATCTCCTCCTTGGTGTAGTCCGCTTCGAGCGAGACCACCCGCATCGCTTCCGACACCTTTCGACCCAGGCTGCGCTTCGGCGTCAGGTCCCGCATCTTGATCAACTGCTGACTGATCGTGCTGCCGCCCTGGGTCACCCGCCCGGCCTCCAGGTTGGCGAGCAGAGCGCGTGCGATCGACCGGCCGTCCAGGCCCCGGTGATCGAAGAAGCGAGCGTCTTCGGCAGCCAGCAGGGTCTGCCAGACGTGGTCCGGGAGTCGATCGAGCTCTACGAGGTGCCGCCGCGCCCGATCCGCGGCCAGACTCTCGGCCAGGAGCTCGGGCTCGAGCCAGAGGCCAGGCCTCGCCCGCACCGGCCTCTCGTCGCGGTCGAGAAGGCCCTGAACCTGCCCGCTGCGTCGATCGACTTCGAGCCCGATCAACTCCGGGGGCCAGCGCCGCCCCTGCCATCGATGCGCTCGACGGAACACCCAGAAGCGGGTGTGCCCGAAGAAGTACTGGCCCTCTGCCTCGGGGCGGCGGCCGCGCACCCGCTGGTAGCCGAGTCGCTCCAGGCGCTCCAGCAATCCGGCGCCGTCGATCGTGACACCGAGCTCGAGCGGGAACGGTGCCGAGTACACACGACTCTCGTTACGCCCGAGCTCGAGCTCGAGCTGCGACTCGAGCTGTGCAGCGAAGAGACTACCGGAGCTGCCCGCCGCGAGCAGCCAGATCCACCCCGCGACTGCCCCGGCAGCTCGTTTCAACTCAGCCCACCCATGCTCGGAGCCCCGCGTCGGACGTCGAGGGACCCGAACTCAGCGCCCCTGCCATTCGGCGGGCCGCTTCTCGAGAAACGCGTCGATTCCTTCTCGAGCGTCGTGCAGCTCGAGATTCCGCGCCATCACTTCGGCGGTGTGGCTGTAGGCCTCTTCCAGAGGCATTTCGATCTGACGGTAGAACGCCTGTTTCCCCATCGCCACGACCGCGGGGGAGCGGGAAGCAATCTGGCGCGACAGGGCGTCGACCTCCTCGTCGAGACGCTCGGATGGCACGACCCGGTTGATCAGCCCGAGCTCGCGTGCGCGCTCGGCGTCGACCCGCTGACCGGTGAGCAGCATTTCCATAGTCGCCTTGCGCGGAACGGCCCGTCCGAGAGCCACGGCGGGAGTCGAGCAAAACAGCCCGATGTCCACACCGGGAGTGGCGAACCAGGCTTCGGGCACCGCCACTGCGAGGTCACAGGCCGCGACCAGCTGGCAGCCGGCAGCCGTGGCGACCCCGTGCACTCGCGCAATCACCGGTTTCGACATCCGCGTGATGGTCGTCATCAGCGCCCCGCACTGTCGAAACAACCCGTGGCATCCGCCCGCGGAGTCGCTTCGTATCTCCTTGAGGTCGTGTCCAGCACAGAAGACCGGACCGTTCCCCGCCAGAACGACCACACGCACCGAATCGTCACTCGCTGCTTCGTCGAGGAGCCGCTGCAGCTCGCTCATCAGTGGCGCCGAGAGAGCATTGCGCGCGTGCGGCCGGTTGAGGGTCAACCGACGCACTCCCTGGCCGTCGTCTCCAACGAGGACCAACGAGTCGTCGCTCATCAGGAGGGCTGCTCGAAATGCTCGATCGCGGCCGCCTCGCTGTCGTAGACCTCGAACAGGGGAAGGATCTGGGCCATGCTGAGGACGTGATCCGCATGGTCCCCCGCGCGGAGCAGCTTGATACTGGCTCCGAAGCGCTCCGACACTCGCAGGCTGCTGACCAACTCACCGATGCCGGAGCTGTCGATCGAGGAAACTCCGGAGAGATTCAGCAGGATCTTCTTCGCGTCGCCGGCCAGGAGCTGGTCCATGACTTCGCGAAGCTGGGCGTCACCGACGCCCGCTACCAACTTTCCCTTGAGGTCGACGATCGAGACGTCGTCCTCTTTGCGTACTTGAATCTGCATGATGCACAGGATTCTATCCTGTGGCGCGATCTCCCGCGAGCGCCGACTCGGGACCTGCCCGGCCGCCTCGAGCCACGCGACCCCATCCTCCCCGGGTGGTAGATCCAACGACATCCCAGAGGCGTACAGCGTGGTACGGTACGCCAGCCAAACCGGAGGCACCTCGAATGAAGCCGATCCAGCACACTCGACGACTTGCAGCAGCAGCAACCGTAGCCCTGGGACTCCTCGCCGCTGTCGAGACCAGAGCCGAGGTCGCCGAGTCTGCCACCGAGATTCAGCCCAGGCTGATTGGAGCCGAGGTTCCCGCGGCCACCGTCAGGACCCTGGAGGGAGAGGCCGTTTCGCTGCCGGAGCTGGTCCGAGGGGAGAAGAGCATTCTCATCTTCTACCGGGGCGGCTGGTGACCGTACTGCAATGCGCAGCTGGGTCAGCTGCAATCGATCGAAGGTGAACTGCAGGAGCTCGGCTGGAAGCTCTACGCCCTCTCCGTCGACAAGCCGGAGAACATGAGGCCGACCCTCGCGAAGCACGAGCTCGGCTTCACCCTGCTCTCCGATGCCAAGCTCGAAGCCACCGAAGGCTTCGGGCTGGCGTTCCGGATGACCGACCAGCAGGTCGAGCAGTATCAGGGTTTCGGGATCGATCTCGAAGGAGCCTCGGGGGAAACGCACCACGTACTCCCGGTGCCCGCCGTCTATCTGGTCGGCCCCGACGGAAAGATCCTGTTCTCGTACGTCAACCCGGACTACAAGGTCCGCCTCGAGCCTTCGATCCTCCTCGCGGCGGCAAAGGCGATTCAATGAGGGCGAAGCGACCCTTCACTCGCCCTCGCGTCGCTCGTGCTCGCGCACGATCACTCTGTGGGCTCGTAGGCGCAGGCTGTTGATCTTGATGAAGCCACGAGCGTCCGCCTGATCGTAGCCACCCTCGATATCCATCGAAGCGAGGTCGGCGTCGTAGAGAGAGCTCGGGGACTCGCGTCCGAGGGCCTGCATGGAGCCCTTGTACAGCTCCACTCGTACTCGACCGTCGATCACCGCCTCGGCCTGGTCGAAGGCGGCGCGGACGAAGTCCATCTCCGGGCTGAACCAGAAGCCGTTGTAGATCAACTGGGCGAACTTCGGAGACAGGCTATCGCGCAACTCGAGCACCTCTCGGTCCATTGCGATTCCCTCGAGGTCGCGTAGCGCGAAGTGGAGGATCGTACCGCCGGGGGTCTCGTACACACCGCGCGACTTGATGCCGACAAACCGGTTCTCGACCATGTCCACGCGGCCGATCCCGTGCCGGCCGCCGATCTCGTTCAGGTAGATGAAGAGCGCGAGTGGATCCTCGTGCTCGGTACCGTCGTCGAGGTTGATCACCTTCACTGGATGCGCATCCTTGAACCAGATCTCGAGTCGCACCGGCTCGTCCGGCGCGTCCCTCGGAGCGCGCGTGAGTCGGAACATGTCGGCAGGCGGCACCCACATCGGGTCCTCCAGCTTGCCGGCCTCGTAGCTTTTGTGCATCAGATTCTCGTCCGTGCTCCAAGGCTTCGCCGCCGTCGTCTCCACCGGGATGCCCTGCTCCTCGGCGTAGGCGAGCAGATCGTTGCGTCCCTTGAAACGGTCGAGGAACTCGCGGTCTTTCCACGGCGCGATGACCTCGATCGTCGGTGCCAACGCCGCATAGGCCAGCTCGAACCGGACCTGATCGTTGCCCTTTCCGGTGGCTCCGTGGGACACGCTCGACGCGCCCTCCCGCCTGGCCACTCGGATCTGCTCACGCGCGATGATGGGCCTCGCCAACGATGTCCCCAGCAGATAGCGGTTCTCGTAGATCGCGTTGCCAGCCACCGCAGGAAAGATGAAGTCGGTCACGAACTCGCGTTTGAGGTCGCTGACCAGCACCTTTGCGGCACCGATGCGCTCGGCGCGCTCGGCCTGTTTGTCGAAGTCCTCCTGCTGGCCGACATCGGCAATGAAGGCCACCACCTCGTAGTCCCGTTCCTGCAGCCAGCGCAGGATCACGGACGTGTCGAGGCCACCCGAATAGGCGAGCACCGCCTTCTTGCTGGACATGCTTCTCTCCCTGCAGAGGCGCCGACGCCCCCGCGTGACAACCCATCGATCACGACGGAAGTCGTCATTATCCGCGTTCTTCCTCGCCCGGCACAACCTGCCGAGCGATGGACGCGAGATCAGATCTCCGCGATGGCCTCCAACTCGCCCCGAAAGTGCGTGAGGATTCGCCACACCAGCAACCCAGCGACCACGGCCAAACCCGCAGTGAGTCCCCACCAGAGGCCGGCCGGCCCCATCTCCTGCGGAAAGGCCAGCCACCATCCGATCGGCAGCCCGACCACCCAGAACCCGGTGAAGGCGATCGCCGCCGGGAAGCGCGTGTCCGCAGCGCCGCGCAAGACCCCGGCACCGACCACCTGGGTCCCATCGAACACCTGAAAGAGTGCCGCAATGGGAATCAAAGTGGCGGCCAGCGCTACCACCGCGCTCTCGCTGGTGTACAGCCGAGCCAGCTTCTCGGGAAAGGCTGCGAACAGGAAGGCGAAGATCAGCATGACGGCCGCACCCAGAACGAGGACCACGCCGGACGAGCGCCGCGCCGCGACGGCGTCGCCACGCCCGATCGCGTTGCCTACCCGGGTCGCGCCGGCTCCGGCGATGCCGAGAGGCACCATGAAGGAAAGACTGGCCAGATTGATCGCGATCTGATGGGCGGCCATCTCTCGCGATCCGAGGTTGCCCATCATCAGGGCCACGGTCATGAAGACGTAGAACTCCAGTCCCATCTGGACCGCGATCGGCACACCGATACGCAACATCTGAAGGTAGGGAGCGAAGGCGAGGACCTCGTGCCAGCCGCGGCGCAGAAGCGGCAGCACCAACGGCCACGAGAACACGAGCAGCATCAAGAACACCATCCATCGCGAGGCCGAGGTGGCAATCGCCGAGCCGCGCACCCCGAGCGGCGGAAAGCCCAGCCGACCGAACACCAGCGCGTAGTCCGCCACGACGTTGAAGAGGTTGGCCACCCCGATCGCCACCACCGCCGGCCACACCACGCCGCGCGCCTGCAGAGTCTGGCGCCACACTCCGAAGAGAAGGAACGCGAGGTTGCCGGGAACGAGGTAGCGCAGGTAGTCCCCGGCCAGGTGTTGCAGCTCCGGAGGTTGACGCAGCAGTCCGAGGTGGCTTCCCAACCACATCATCACCAGTGAAGAGGGGACGGTCAGCGCGACAGCCATGACGACCGCTCGACGGACATGCCGGCCCATGCGAGCCGGATCTCGGGCTCCCCAGGCCTGTCCGACCAGTGGGTCGAGTACCAGAAGCAGGGCCATGGGCACGACCAGCACTCCCATTCCGACCGCGTTGCCCAGACCCCCAGCCGCCAGCGCTGCCTCCGATAGGCGTCCGAGGATCATCGTGTCGACCACACCCATCAGCATGAGCCCCATCTGCACGGTGACCACGGGCACCGCAAGGGAGACAACGCCCCGCAACTCGCGACGCAGCAGATGTGAACCGTCGCTCATGCCGAGAACCCCCACCGAAAGGGTGACCCTACTCCAGGCGGCGCGACGCGGTGAAGATCCCCACTGCTATTCTCTGGTCCAACCTTCATGACGATGAACCGGACCGCTTCGAGGCTCCCTGGAGCCACTCGGCTCTGCGCCGCCCCGCGGAGCTCTGGCCTGCTGCTCTCCCTGCTGTTCGTCGTGGGAACGAATGTCAGCTGCACTGCGGATCCGCCAGGGGTCGGTGACCATCCGATCGAGATCTACGCACCGCAGGACGACCCCCTGGTCAACCCGGCCAGGACCTTCGACCCCTACCCTGCCGAGGACCCCGACTCCGTCGCCACCGACGAGACTTTGGTGCGCTACATGCTCGGCTCGCCACGCTCGCTCAACCCCATCTTCGCCATCCTCTGGGAGGACTTCTTCCTGGCAGCGGCTCTGTTCGAGGCTCCGATCACACGCGATATCACGATGGAGTGGATCTGGAACGACCGCCTGGTCGAGTCGGTGGTCGAGTCCGACGACCACAAGGTCTTCACCGTGCGTTTCCGCGAAGAGGCCAGGTGGCACGACGGCACCCCCTGGACGGCCCACGACGTGCGCTTCACCTATCAGGCGATCATGGATCCCCGAGTCCCCGCTTCCTTCTACAAGCTGCAGACGTCCCAACTCGAGGACGTGGTGGTGATCGACGATCACACCGTGGAGTACCGGCACAGACATGCCGTCGCGCCACGCATGCAGTCGATGTCGTTTCCGATCATCCCCAAGCACGTTCTCGACCTTCCGGCGCAGCGCGCTACCGACCCGACGTTACGCTCCTCCGAGTACTACAACCGCTTCAACCGGGAAGCCGTCATCGGCAGTGCGGCCTATCGCTTCGTCGAGTGGATCCCGAACGACCGGGTCGTGCTCGAGCGATGGGAAGACCACTGGATCGACTACCACCGCCCGAATTTCCGTCGCATCGTCTTCAAGATGCAGTCCGATCGCAATCTCGCCCTGCTCGAGTTCAAGAAGGGCGAGATCGACGACATCATGCTGACGCCCCAGCAGTTCGCCACCCAGACGAACGACCGCCGGTTCGAGGAGGTCGGCATCAAGGTGTGGGCTCCGATGCGCCGTCAGGGCTATATCGGCTGGAACCAGGACGGCAGCAACCCGTTCTTTCAGGATGTACGGGTCCGGCAGGCGATGGCTCACGCCTACGACGCCGAGTCGGTGATTCGCAACGTCACCTATGGACTCTATCTTCCTGCCGTCTCGATCTTCGACCCTGACCACTGGGCCCACGACCCCACCCTCCGAGGCTTTCCCTTCGACCTGGAGCGCGCCTCCACGCTGCTCGACGAAGCCGGGTGGCGGATCGACGAGCGCGACGGCTGGCGCTACCGAGTGGTCGACGGCGAACCGGTGCGCTTCGAGTTCGAGCTGACGATGGCCAACACCTTCAAGGACTGCGTGAAGCTGGCCGCCATCTATGGTGAGGATCTCCGGCGTCTCGGCATCGAGATGCGCACCCGAGTCAACGAGTACGCCGCCCACATCACCGCGCTCTCCAACCACGAGTTCGAGGCCCACTGCGACGTGACGGAGCAAACCGCCGACCCCGACCGGTGGGCCGACTACCTCACCACCGAAGGCTACGAGAACGGTCGCAACTACGAGGGCTACTCGAACACCCGGGTCGATGAGCTCTTCGAGCTCGGGCGTCTCGAGCTCGACCGCGAGAAACGCGCTGAGATCTACCGCGAGATCTCCGGTATTCAGCACGAGGAGCAGGGCTTTCTGCCGATCTGGAACTACTCGTTGATCTATGGGCTCAGCAAGCGGCTACGCGGCATCGAGCTGGCCCCCTCGGGCATCTATCTCTTCGCCGCAACGCCTCCGCCAGGATGGCCGTCCAACCTCGGGCCCGGATGGTGGGTCGAGCGCGGCGATGCGCTGCGGCTGATGACCCTCGAGAACACCGGCGGCTGACTGCGCCGCGAAGACGTCGACCAGGCTCCCACGGGAGCGAGCGTTCCGAACCGCTCAGGAGGGGCGCCAAACGCCATATGGCTGCCTGTACCGAGCCGGGCGCCGGGACCCCGTCCAGAGTCGGGTGCGGCGCCCTCGCTCGGTCGACTGGTCTCCTGACTACTCCGACGTCAGATCGTCGGCCGCCTTCTTGAGCTCGGCTGCGACGGACTCGGCGGCATCGCCGGTCGCCTCGGCGGCCCGGCCCGCCAGTTTCTCGCTGCTGAGCAAGGCGTCCTTCGCGCCCGCTACGGCTTTGTCGCCCAGGTCTCTCGCCTTGTCGGCGGCTGCATCCGCGGCGTCACTCGCCAGGTCCTTGGCGCGCTCGGTAAGGCTCTTTTCTGCTTCGCTCATCGGTGGATCTCCCGTTGGTTGTTGCGCTCGCCAGGATGAACGAGCGGTGCCCGAGGACTCGGTGCCAGGTTCCTCTCGGATGCCAGCGAGCCCCGAGCCCTTGCGGAATGCCGCAAGACTATAGCGGAGCGGTCAGGCTGCGTCATGGCGATGCGATCAGCCGCGAAATCCACCACTCACGTCGCGCCTCGCTCGTGGAAGGCACTTCTCGCCCTGGATTCGGTCGTCAGATCAGCTTGAGCACAGTCGGTCTGACGGGTAGCTCCGCCTTGAAGAACGCCCGCTCGGCAAGCCGATAGGCGAGCCCGATCAGAACTGCAGCCAGCACCCAGACGAGGGCCGCTCCGAGAGCACTCGTTCCGTATTGTTGCAGCGGAACTTCGATCAGGGCCCTCGCCGCCCACATCTCGATCACGCCGCCAATACTGAGCGCCAACTGCAAGACCAGGAGCGCCATCGCGACGGCCAGCGTCACCATCCAGAATCGTCTTCGGGCGGACCCACCGCTTCCGGCCCGATAGGTCCGCTGAAAGAGGGCCGCCAGGAGGAGGAAGGGTACCGACGTCATCGCCAGGAGCGCTGGGAACAACGGGCCGGCCCACAACGGACGCAACCCGAAGTCCTCCTCCAGCGACAACCCCCCCTGACGAAGCACAGTGCCCTCGTCGGCGCTCACGAGGTAGCGCCGAGAGAGCTCCTCGGGCTCGAGGTGGGCCCCGTACACGGCCTCGATCGCTCGACTCATCTGGAGCGCGACGAACTCCGGAGAACTTCGCTCGGGGGTGCTGAAGGGCGAGTAGCCGTAGAGCGGCGCGAAACTGGCGAGCCTCACGCCACGGGGCTGGTGAGTCTCGCCCCACGGCGAGGTGATCTCCGGCGGAGATGCCGCGAGGGTGAGGCGATTGTGAGCCATCGGCACCGACAGCCGGTAGTGACTCTCCCCTCGCAGTGGCTCGTAGACGATTCGCGGGCGATCTCGGCCCTTCAGTTCGAGTGCGAGCGCTCCGACTCCGTAGCCCACCGCGAAGGACACCAGCAGGGGCAGAACCAGCAGGGCGAACATCGACCTCCGAGAGACCGGCAGCGGATCGAGGTGGGCGAGCTGCTCCATTCCAGCGGGAAGGGAATTGAACAGCATGTACACGTAGAGCGGGATGTAGAGGAAGCGAAGATCCTCCAGATCGCTCCAGATTCCGAACATTCCCGACGCCATGGCGCCGCAGAGCGCGACGAACGGGAGCATCATCACGGTCGCCCACACTCCGAATCTCGCACCATGAACGATCGCGACGAGACGCCCCACCGTCCGAATCCGGCCGAGCGAACCACCCGCGGTCCACGCCGAGACGGGCAGCGAAGACGTACGGGTGCGGCGCTCGTCGGCCCCCGACAGGAGAAACGTGCCCGGCAATCGTGCGAGGGTCCAGGCCGACACCAGCGCCGCGCCCCCCAGGAGAGCCAGCGCCCCCAACAGCGGCCTCCGGATCAATGCCAGGCTCGCCAGTGTCAAGGCAACGATGACCCCGACACGCCAGAGAACATCGAGGGCATCGACGGGAGGACTCTGCAGATCGAGCCGGCGGCTTTCGATCAGCACGACTGCCAGCAGCAGCCCCGCCAGGAGGAGCGACCCCAGGCGGAGAAGGCTCGGGCCATCCACGCCCTGATCGACCAGCGAGCCGAGGCCCCACTGATGCACCTCGACGACGGCGAGCACCACGACGACGAGACCTGCACCCGCAGCCGCCACCGCCCAGACGTGAGCGAGCCAGAGTCGGCGGCTCGAGTAGGGCAAGACCAGCTGCAGATCGGAGCAGCGCGTACGGACCTTGCCAAACAGCAGGAACGTGCCAAGGCTGAACCACGCCACGACCAGGACCAGGACGGACAGTTCGATGCGCGAACGCTCTAGGCCCGGGCCTCGACTCCACGCCAGCAGCCCGAGCAGCACGCTCGCGGTGAGACCGCTGTGCACCAACCACATCGACAGGCGGCCGAAGACTTCTTGACCTCGCATCAATCGGAGCATCAGCGCTGCCCCCCCACCAGTTCGATGAACATGTCCTCGAGACCGATCGAAGTACAACGCGCATCCACTCCCGGCAGCTCCCTGGCGATGCACTCGCGAGCCTGCTCCGGCTCCATACGCAGGATCGTGCGCACCGAGCCGGCCCGTTCGCGTGCCGCAACGCAGCCGTCCAGCTGAAGGAGTCGCTCCACCGTCAGACCTTCGTCGGCGGCGACCAGAGCCATCGCGAAGCCCTCGCGCAACTCGTCCAGCGAATTGTCGAGCAGCACTCTTCCTTCGTGCAGCATCACGACTCGATCTGCCATCCGCTCCACATCGGACATGTAGTGTGAAGAGAACAGGATCGTCGTCCCCGCAGCGTTGAGCAGCTGAATCGACGCCTCCAGGAATTCGCGGCGCGCGGCCGGATCGAGGCCCCCCGCCGGCTCGTCGAGCAGCAGGAGCTCCGGCCGATGACCGATCGCGCACAGCAGTGCTACCTGACGAGCCTGTCCCTTGCTCAGATGCTTGATCTTCTCATCCAGGGGCAACGAGAAGCGGGTCGCGAGCGCGCCGGCGATCTCGTCGTCCCAGGTGGGAAAGAGCTCTCTGTGCAGCTCGAGCACCTGGCGCACTCGCAAGAACGGCGGCAGGATCTGGTCCTCGGAAACGTACCCTACCCGCCGCTTGATCTCGACGGCCTGGGTGCGCGGATCGAGGCCGAAGAGCCGCACCTCGCCGGACTGCGCCTCCAACATCCCCATCGCGATACGCATGAGGGTGGTCTTTCCGGCTCCGTTCTCTCCCAGGAGGCCCACGATCTCCCCTGGTTCGACACTGAAGCTGACTCCATCGAGCACGTTTCGACCCGGATGGTAGGCGCGGCAAACGTCGCTGAGCTCAGCGATCTTCATGATTGACCTTCCTCTCTCGCGGCACGCTCCGAGCGGAGCTCCGCGTCGACTTCTTCGATCAGGTTCAAGAGCTGGGGCAGAGTCACCCCCCCGAGATGGGCCCGCGAAACGAGTCGCCGCGCTCCATCCCGAAGCCGATCCAGTTGCTCACCGGGCTCCACGACTGCAGTCGCGTCGGATCGAACGAACGTGCCTCGCCCGCGCTGGGTTTCGATCAGCCCCTCGCGCTCGAGCTCGTCGTACGCCTTCTTGACGGTCAGCGGCGAAACCACCAGCTGCTCGGCGAGCTCCCGTTGTGAGGGAAGCTGTGCACCGGCAGCCAGACGTGCGCCGGCCACCCCATCGATGACCTGGCGCATGATCTGACGGTAGATCGGCAGCTCGTCTCCGGGAACGATGTAGAACTGCATGATTACGGCTCCCCCACGAAGGGCCGGCGCTCCAGAAGCAGGGCGGTCCAGTCGTCGTTCAAGGACTCCTCCCAGTTCCGCTGGCCTGGGGCGTCTCCCGGATCTCCGCACACGGCCGTGTCCACCGCAGCGAGAAGATGGTCGAGCCATTCGCCCGAATCGATGCCGGCACCGGGGGCGTGGTCGGCCAGCAGCTCACCGAAGCGCACGTAGCCGAGGGGATCGGCACCCATACCACGCGCCTCCGGAATGCCATCGGAGAGGAGCAGCAGGCGTTCGTGGAGCCCCAGCTGGAGCTGCAGTGATTGGTACTCGACGTGCGAATGGATCCCCAGAGGCAGCCGTGGGCCCGGGATCGCCAACTCGGCGGGCAGTGCTCCGGCACCGAGCCGGTACGGGCACGGCATGCCGGCATTGCCGACACGAAGCCGGCCGCTGTGCGGCTCGAAGCGGACGTAGGTCAAGGCCACGAACTCGCGTGGCCCCAGCTCCGAGCACAGCCGCCGATTGAGCTCGCGAAGAGCCTCGTCAACGTCGCGTCCCGCCGTGACGAACGGAAGGGTGGCTTTCACGGAGGCCGTGATGAGTCCGCTCGCGACGCCCTTGCCGGCGACATCCGCAACGATCAGCCCGACACTCCCGTCGGAGTGAGGGATGACGTCATAGAAATCCCCCGCGACGTACCGAGCCGGCAGGCAGCGTGCGGTGACGACGTAACCGTCCCCCTCGACGCGAGGCGGAGGCAGCAGTCGCCCCTGGACCTCCCTGGCCCACTCGAGCTCCTCGGCCGAGAAGCCGCGATCGATCAACTGGCCGACCGCCTCCCGCCGACTCGCACGACGGCCGACCCGCTGGCGGACCTCCTCGCGCAGTTCGCTGACTCGGATCCCCTCGTCGTCGTAGCGGCACAGGCCCTCGCTCACCAGGTCGCGATAGGCCTTGGCCGTGGCCACGGGAGAGATCACGAGTTGCTCTGCGAGGCGCTGGCTCGAAGTCAACAGGTCCCCGGGACGCAGGCGACCGTCGAGGATGGCGTCGGAGATCTGCTCTTCGATCTGCCGAAAGAGGGGTAGCCGGCTCGCGGGACCGACGTCGAGAGGAAGAGGGGTTGGCTGCATATCTTGCTCCAGTGCTATACAAGACTATAGCACTATAGGTCAGCAGAATCAACCCCCCTGTGCCGACGACGTCTCGAGTCAGGAAAAACCGACCAGAGCCGAGCCCTCTCCGGCCCCTTTCCCGCTGCTACCATGCCGGCACTGCCCCATGGCCAACTACCTCATTCGCAGACTCGCGACCGGTCTGGTCACGTTGATCGGGATCTCACTCATCTCGTTCTTCCTCATCCAGCTGGTCCCGGGCGACCCCGCACAGATCCAGACCTCGTCGATCACCGATGCCACCGTCTCGCAACGGGTCTATGACCAGCTGCGAGAGCTGTACGGGCTCGATCAGCCGCTCATCCTCCAATACGGCTCCTGGATGAGCCGTCTCCTCCGAGGAGATCTCGGCAGCTCCTTTCACGACGGTCGCCGAGTCACGGCGAAGATCGGTGAGGCGCTCTGGCCGACCTTGAGCGTCGCCCTTCTCTCCTTCGCCGCCACCCTCCTGATTGCCGTCCCGCTGGGAATCGGCAGCGCGGTACGGGAAGGCAAGCCCTTCGACCGGATCACCGGCGCGGTTCTCTACGCCCTCTATTCGGTCCCTTCCTATGTCATGGGGATGCTGCTCATTCTCTATCTCGGTGTGCAGCTCGACCTCCTGCCCTTTCGCGGCATGCGCTCGGACGACCATGAGCAGCTCTCCACCCTCGGAAAGCTGGCCGACCTCGGGCGCCACTATGTCCTGATCACCTTCTGCTTCACGTTCGGCAACCTGGCCTATTGGTCTCGCTTCGTTCGCCAGAACCTGCTCGAGGTGGTGCGCCAGGACTTCGTGCGCACTGCGCGCGCCAAGGGGCTGCGTGAGCGCACGGTCATCCTTCGCCACGCCTTTCGCAACAGCCTCATCCCCTTGATCTCCCTGATCGGCCTCACCTTCCCCTTCGTGCTCAGCGGCAGTGTGATCCTCGAGTACATGTTCAACTGGCCGGGCCTCGGGCGGCTCTACTTCGAGTCGGTTCTGCAGCGCGACTACCCCACCATCATGGGGCTCAACTTCGTGACCGCGATGCTCGTGCTGTGTGGGACCCTGCTGGCCGACCTCGCCTACGGGGTCGCCGATCCCCGCATCGCCTACGGCACCGAGGCTGCGTCGTGAATCGTTCCGGGGACGGAGTCGGGGGCCTGAACGGAGCCTTCTGGCCGTCGGTGTGGCGCCAGTTTCTTCGCCACCGGCTCGGGTTCGTCGGTCTGCTGGTGGTGGTGGGACTGCTGCTGGTCGGCCTGCTCGCCCCGATGCTCGCCAACGACGATCCGCTACTCTGCCGCTTCGACGGAGGCTGGTTTGCCCCGGCACCGCTGCAAACGCTCCAGCGCATACCCGGTCTCGGCAGGCTGATACGGGAGCCGCTGCCCTTCCGACTCGCCACTTTCGATTTCAAGGACGCCTACGACAAGTCGCGCGGAGACTGGGCGCTCTGGGCACCGGTGCCCTTCGGGCCACGCGAGATCGTCGCACCTCCTCTCTTGTCACCAGGGCGTGACCATTGGCTCGGCACCGACCAATCGGGGCGCGACGTCCTGTCTCGCATGATCCACGGCAGCGTAGTCTCCATCAAGGTCGGCTTCATCTCGATGGGAATCGCGGTGGTGATCGGACTCGTCCTCGGCTGTCTCGCCGGCTACGCGGGCGGCTGGGTCGACATGGTCATCTCGCGCTTCATCGAGGTCGTGATGTGCTTCCCGCCCTTCTTCCTGATTCTCGCGGTCCTCGCGTGGTTTCCTCCGCGTATCGAGAACGTGATGATCGTCATCGGACTGACCCGCTGGGTCGGAATCGCGAGGTTCTCGCGCGGCGAGGTCATGCGCATTCGCGCCTCGGAGTATGCCCTGGCCGCCCGATCGCTCGGCGTGAGGCCGATCCGGCTCGTCGTACGCCACCTCTTGCCCAACGCCCTGGCGCCGGTGCTGGTGAGCGTCACCTTCGGCGTGGCGGTCTCGATTCTGGTCGAAGCGGGACTCTCCTGGCTCGGCTTCGGAGTGCAGCCGCCCGATCCGTCGTGGGGCACCATTCTGCGAGCGGGCTACGAGAATCTATTCACGGCACCCCACATGATCCCGCCGGCCTGCCTCGCCATCTTCGTCGCCGTGCTCTCGTTCAATCTCGTCGGTGACGCCCTTCGAGACGTGATCGATCCCAGGCTGCGCGTCGGCTCTCGCTGAGTTAGACTGCCCACCTCTGAGTTTTCCTGCTCATGCCGCGCCACTCTTCCGCCATCGGGAGTCGACGGCGACCTCTCCCCAGGAATCCACACCGTGGACAGTGAAAGCAACAGCCTCAGCCTGCCCTACGTCGAAAGCCTGCTCGAGCAGTATCTTCGGGATCCCTCCTCGGTTCCCGAAGACTGGCGGGAACATTTCGACGAGATGTTGGGTGCCAACGGAAGTGGGCGCGACCGGCTCCGCCTGGGCCCCTCCTTCGGTCCTTCGAGCCTCTTTCGGAGCAACGGGGCGACGGGGGCCGCGATCCCCAGACCTCCGGGAGCGCTCGGCGATGCGGCCCTGCAGCACCGGGTGGACGAGCTGGTACGCAACTACCGCATCCTGGGCCATCGAGCGGCATCGCTCGACCCCATGTCCGAGCCTCCCGCGCCGCCGCCCGAGCTCGATCCATTCCAGCTCGGGATCACGGCCGGCGACCTCGACCAGACCATTTCCACGGAGACGCTTCCGGGTCCGGACCAACAGACCGTGCGGCAGATCTGGGAGCGCCTGCGCAAGACCTACTGCCGCTCGATCGGCGCCGAGTTCATGCACATCTCCGATCTCGAGATCCGCGGCTGGCTGCAAGAACGTATGGAGGTGGCGGAGAACCGGATCCGACTCTCGCCCGCGGAGCAGAAGCGCATCCTGACCAAGCTCACGGGCGCAGTCGAGCTCGAGCGTTTCATCCAGAAGAAGTACTTCGGCGCCAAGAGCTTCGGGCTCGAAGGGGCGGAGAGTCTCATCCCTCTGCTCGACATGACGATCGAGAAGGTCGCCCGCCAGGGCGCAGACGAGGTCGTCTTCGGCATGGCGCACCGCGGCCGACTCAACGTGCTCACCAATATCCTGGGCAAGCACCCCCGCGACATCTTCCGAGAGTTCGAAGACATCGATCCGGAGCACTACTACGGCCGAGGTGATGTGAAGTACCACCTCGGGCACTCGTGCGACTGGCAGGCTTCGGACGGAAGCCGGATTCACCTCTCGTTGTGCTTCAACCCATCTCACCTCGAGTTCATCAACCCGGTCGCCGCAGGCAGGGTGCGCTGCAAGCAGGACCGCTTCGGCGATACCGAGAGGCGCCGGGCCCTGTGCCTGCTGATTCACGGCGACGCCGCGTTCGCCGGTGAGGGCATCGTTCAAGAAACGCTCAATCTCAGCCAACTGGGAGCCTACGAGATCGGGGGCACGCTCCACGTCGTGGTCAACAACCAGATTGGCTTCACCACGGGCCCGGAGCAGTCGCGTTCGAACACCTACGCCACCGACATCGCCAAGATGCTGGAGATCCCGATCTTTCACGTCAACGGCGAAGACCCCGAAGCGGTCGCTCAGGTGGTCGATCTGGCGCTCGAGTTCCGACAGCGCTACCAACGCGACGTCGTGATCGACATGTACTGCTACCGCCGGCGGGGTCACAACGAGGGCGACGAGCCGGCCTTCACGCAGCCGTTGCTCTACAAACGAATTCAGGCTCGGCGCCCCGTTCGCCAGCGTTACCTCGATCATCTGCTCGAGTTGGGGGGCATCACTCGCGTGGAGGCCGAGAAGCTGATCGAAGCCGAAGAGACGCGCCTCGAGGCAGCCCTCGCAGCGGCGAGAGAAGAGGAAGAAAAACCGCCCCCCCAGGCCTACGAAGGGAACTGGAAGGGCTATCTCGGCGGGAGCGAGAGCGACGTCGCGGACGCCGACACCGGAGTCCCCGCCGAGCGCCTCGAGCAGCTACTCGTGGAGCTCACGACACTGCCAGAGAGCTTCGAGCCCAACAGCAAGATCACGCGCTTCCTCGCGGCGCGTCAGCGCATGGCGAGCGGTGAGCAGCCGATCGACTGGTCCGCTGCCGAGGCCCTCGCGCTGGCCAGCCTCTCGACCGAGGGGAGCCGGGTCAGGATGACAGGGCAGGACTCGGAGCGCGGGACCTTCAGTCAACGACACGCCGTGCTCCACGACGCCCAGACGGGGCAGCGCTACATGCCTCTGGCACATCTCTCCGACGATCAGGCGCCGCTGGAGATCCACAACAGCCCGCTTTCCGAAGCCGGTGTGCTCGGCTTCGAGTACGGCTACAGTCTCGACTGTCCGGAGGGGCTGGTCATCTGGGAGGCTCAGTTCGGCGACTTCGTCAATGCAGCCCAGGTGATCATCGATCAGTTCCTGTCCAGTGCCGAAGACAAGTGGCATCGCCTCTCGGGATTGACGCTCCTGCTGCCCCACGGCTTCGAGGGCCAGGGCCCCGAGCACTCGAGTGCTCGCCTGGAGCGCTGGCTGTCGATCGCGGCAGAGGACAACATCCAGATCGCCTACCCGACCACTCCGGCGCAGTACTTTCATCTGCTCCGTCGCCAGGTCGTGAGACCGCTGCGCAAGCCGCTCGTCGTGATGACG
Source organism: uncultured Acidobacteriota bacterium (assembly GCA_963851415.1). GTDB lineage: Bacteria > Acidobacteriota > Thermoanaerobaculia > Multivoradales > Multivoraceae > CAWKPF01. The sequence continues at coordinate 1,460,706 of CAWKPF010000003.1, read as the reverse complement.
CCCAAGAGCCTGCTGCGTCACGAGGAAGTCGTGTCCCAGCTCTCCGAGCTCTCGACCGGTACCTTCCGACGGGTCCTCCCGGATCAGTTGGTGCGCAAACGAGACAACGTCGAGCGCATTCTGCTCTGCTCGGGCAAGGTGTACTACGAATTGGCCGAGCGAGCTCGCAAGATGCGACCACGAAGGGTCGCGGTGGTACGAATCGAGCAGCTCTACCCCACCCCTTACGGGGAGCTGCGCCAACTGCTCGAGCGCTACCCGAAGAAGACCGAGGTGCTGTGGGTCCAGGAAGAGCCGCGCAACATGGGTGCCTGGCCCTACCTGCGTCTCGAGATCGGCGACCGACTCAACGGGCGTCCGTTCCGCGGGGTCTACCGGCAGGAGTCGGCCAGCCCCGCCACCGGTTCTGCCCACAGCCACCGCCTCGAGCAGACCGAACTGATCGAAAGCGCTTTCGACGGCCTCGACCAGTGACGAGGCGTCCCCACAGAAGTACCGACAGGAAACATCAGCATGTCGATCGAAGTGAAGATACCCGCTGTCGGTGAGTCGATCACCGAAGCGCTCCTCAGTCAGTGGTTCAAGAAGGAGGGAGATACGGTCCAGGTCGACGAGCCGATCGCCGAACTGGAAACGGACAAGGTCACCGTCGAACTGCCGTCACCGGCCAGTGGAACACTGAGCAAGTTGATGCTCGAAGTGGGCGCCACCGCCAAGGTCGGCGATGTCATCGCGATGATCGAAGAGGGAGCCGTCACCGCTTCCCCCGCGGCGACGTCGGCCGCCGAATCGCCCGAAGAGAGCCCCCGCCCAGAGGAAGATCCGCCAGCCACCCAGACTCCGGCTGCCGAACCGCCGGTTGGAGAGGCCCAACCGCCGAGCGCCTCCGCGAGTTCAGCTCCCCGAGTGATGCCGTCCGCCGAACGCCTCATGGAGCAGAAGGGCATCGTCGCCTCCCAGCTCGAAGGCACCGGCCCGGGGGGTCGGATCCTCAAAGAAGACGTCGAACGCGCCCTCGACTCGTCGGGCACCGAGCCCGAACCCCACGGAGGGGCCGAGCCAGCGACATCCCTTCCCGCAACGACCAGCGCAGAGCGAATCGAAGAACGCGTGAAGATGACGCCGATCCGCAAGCGGATCGCGGAGCGTCTGGTCGCAGCACAAGAGAACGCCGCCCTGCTCACCACCTTCAACGAGGTCGACATGAGTGCGGTCATGGATCTGCGATCCGAGCACAAAGAGGCCTTCCAGAAACGCTACGGGATCAAGCTGGGCTTCATGTCGTTCTTCGTCAAAGCCTCGGTCGATGCTCTTCGGCAGTTCCCCAAGGTCAACGCCCAGATCGAGGGCGACGAGATCGTCTATCGCAACTACTTCGACATCGGGATGGCCGTGAGTACGGACCGTGGCCTGATGGTACCGGTGCTCCGGAGCGCCGAGCGCCTGAGCTTCGCCGAGGTCGAGCTCGGCATCGCCGACTTCGCGGGCCGCGCACGCGAGGGCAAGATCAAGCTCGAGGACCTCCAGGGCGGCACCTTCACCATCACCAACGGTGGCATCTTCGGGTCGATGCTGTCGACTCCGATCATCAATCCGCCGCAGAGCGCCGTTCTCGGCCTGCACGCCATCCAGGATCGCCCGGTCGCGATCGACGGCAAGGTCGAGGTTCGACCCATGATGTATCTCGCGCTGACCTACGATCATCGAATGGTCGACGGGCGCGAAGCCGTCACCTTCCTCCGTCGTATCAAAGAAGGCATCGAAGAGCCTGCACGAATGCTGCTCGAGATTTGAAGGGCCCAGCGAATGACCCAACACGACCTGATCGTTCTCGGCGGGGGGCCGGGTGGCTACATCGCCGCCATCCGCGCGGCCCAGCTCGGCCTCGACACGGCCTGTGTCGACGACAACCCGGTGTTCGGAGGGACGTGCCTGCGCGTCGGCTGCATCCCGAGCAAGGCGCTACTCGAATCGACCCATCGGTATCAGGAAGCCTCGCACGGGCTCGAGGCGCACGGCGTCACGGCTGGAAAGGTCTCCTTCGACCTCGACGCCATGATGGCGCGCAAGGACAAGATCGTCACCATGCTCACCCGTGGGATCGGGGGCCTGTTCAAGAAGAACGGGGTCACGCCCTATGAGGGACGGGGGCGGCTGACTTCTCCGGGTACGATCGAGGTCACCGGACCCGACGGCACGAAGACAGAGCTCACTGCCAAGCAGGTCATCGTCGCTACCGGCACCCGCCCCGCGCCTCTTTCAGGAGTGGAGCTCGACGGAGATCGCATCGGCACCAGCACAGAGGCTCTCGCCTGGACCAAACCGCCCAAGCACCTGGTGGTCATCGGCGCCGGCTTCATCGGGCTCGAGCTCGGCTCGGTGTGGGCACGCCTGGGGTCCAAGGTCACCGTGCTCGAGTATCTGGACCGCGTCCTTCCGGGCTGCGACGGTGAGCTGGCAAACACGATGAAGCGCCTGCTCGAGAAACAGGGGCTGGAGTTTCACCTCGGAGCCCGAGTGACCGGCGCGAGAACCAAGGGCAAGACCCAGTGCGTTGTCGAGTACCAGGACAAGGGTGAAGGCACGGACAGCCATTCGATCGTTTGCGACCACGTCCTGCTGAGCGTCGGAAGGATCCCGGTGACCCAGGGCCTTGGCCTCGAAGAGTGTGGTGTGAAGCTCACAGAGCGGGGCTACATCGAAGTCGGCGCAGACTTCCAGACCAGCTGTCCCGGTGTCTACGCCATCGGAGACGTGATCGGCGGCCCTCAGCTCGCCCACAAGGCCGAGGAGGAGGGCGTCGCGTGCGTCGAGCGCATGGTCACCGGATACGGTCACGTCAACTACGACGCCATACCCGGGGTGGTCTACACCGAGCCGGAGCTCGCCTCCGTGGGAAAGACGGAAGAGGACTTGAAGGAATCCGGCGTGGCATACCGGAAGGGCTCTTTCCCCTATCGGGCCAACGGTCGGGCTCGCGCCCTCGAAGCTCTCGATGGCACCGTGAAGATGCTGGTGGACGAAGAGACCGATCGCATCCTGGGTGTTCACATTCTCGGAGCGCGAGCGGGTGACCTGATCGCCGAGGCAGTCGCCGCCATCAACTTTGGCGCCACGGCCGAGGACCTCTATCGGACTTCACACGCCCACCCGACCCTGGCAGAAGGCCTGAAGGAAGCTGCCCTCGCCACCGCTGGGCGCACGCTCAACCTATAGCGGTCCGCACGACCTCCCGCCTCCCCCTGCCTATCAGAAGAGCCGGCCGACACAGTCCGACGAGGACGCGGACCCCTCGACCGACCCAGGCCCCGAACCCCACCCCTCCTAGCGCTCGACCACCACCTCGGCGTGCTCGCGCTCGATCCACCCCTGCTGTCCATCGGGCAACTCGATTCGCAGCCACGCGCCGCGCTCCGAAGCCATCCTCACCTCGGTGCCGGCATGGAGCTTGAACCGCACCACACTCTCCAGATCGGTGCCCGAGTAGACATCGATCTCCTGCGGAACCACCACCGCCACCCGTGTCGGCGCCACAGAACCGGCCACCAACGAGCCCACACTGCCCACCACGAAGACGGCGAGAATCAGTGCCAGCCAACGCAGCGCCTCCGAATCACGGCGCACCAACAGCAGCGAGAGAGCTCCCCAGAAAAGCAGGTTGAACAGGGCGCCGACCCGGATCATGTCGGCTCGACTGAGGCCGTAGTGCCAGAAGAAGAGCGCCCGCATCAGCGGCGCCGGCTCGGGAGGATCGATGGCGTCGCGAGCGCTGCGCCGAGCGAACCCCAGATTGGCCTGCGCATCCTGGTTGCGCGGCTCGAGGGCCAGGGCGCGACGGTAGGAAGCGATCGCACGCCCCAGCTGCCCACTTCGCAGATAGGCATTGCCCAGGTTGTAGTGGGCGAGTCCGCTCTCGGCTCCCCCGAGGATCAGCTGTCGATAGAGAACGACCGCCCGTTCGTAGTCACCCCCTTCGTACGCGGAGTTGGCCGACACCAGCAACTCGGCCGGATCCCCAGCTTCTCCGTCCACTTCGAGCACCGCAGAACTCTCGGCCTGCTCCACGGAGCCCGGGTCGTCTCCATCGAGCGCATCCTCGATGGGACTCTCCTGGGTGTCGAGGGGACTCTCCTTGGTGTCGAGGGGACTCTCCTTGGTGTCGAGGGGACCCTCCTGGGTGATCGTGAGGCCGGAGGGAACCGGCTCCTCTTGTCGAGCACCGAGAGCCCCGAAAGGAGCACCGAAGAGGACGAGGAAGGCGAAGCCATGAAGGATGTGCTTCATCGGCTGCTCGACTCCAACGCTTTCTCGAGATCCCTCAAGAGCGGTCCCAGAGCCGGCCCGCCTGAGCCGGGTCGATCCATCGTGCCAGAGGCATACTGGGCAGCCTCGAGTCGGTCCAGCACCTCACGAATTCGACGCGCCAGCCCCTCCTCGACGCCACGCTCCTCGAGCATTCCTTCCACCTCGATGGGGGTGAGCGCACTCCCCTCGACTCCGAGCTTGTCGCCCACGTACTCACGCAGGATTCGCGACGAACGAGCCGCGCGCTCTCGAACATCGCCACTCTCGATCGAGTCGACCTCGGCCATGGCACGCCTGAGCGCACCGCGCCGACGGCGCAAGCCCCGATCTGCATCGAACGAGGCCCTACGGCGTTGCAGGATCAGCAGAGTGCCGAAACCAGCGATCGGGAGGAGCCAGAGCCCGCCCCAGAGCCAGGCTCGCCAGCCGTGCAGACGCTCTGATTCGAGGACCTCCAGACCTCGATGCACGGGGAGAATATCGTCGGCGAGAATCCGTACCGCGACCTTTCCGGTCGTCGGCGCCATCGACTCGGTGAGCATCAGCTCCTCCGTGCCTTCGGAGGGTGCAACCTCGAGCTCGATCGGCTCGGTCGTCGCCGTGCGGTACTGCTCGGCGCCGGGATCGAAGTAGATGAGCGACACCGGATCGATGGTGAGGCTTCCGGAGACCAACGGCACCAGCGCCTTGCGAAACGACTTGCTACCGCGCATCTGTGTCCCCGAGCGATCGACAGACGACACTGGCGAGTCGTCGTACAGCTTGAACTGACTGAGATCGGGAAGGGGAGGCTCGGCGATCAACTGGGCGTTCCCCGTACCGCTGACGGTCACCTCGAGTGTGGCGGACTCCCCCACCTTCAGCTCTCGCTTCGTGATCGCCGATCGGACTTCGAAGGTCCCGACCAGCCCGGAAAACCCCTGCGGCGCAGGCGGCAACGGCCGGACCTCGAGCTCGATCGGCTCGGTCCGCAAGACCTGATTGCGCGTCTGGACGCTGCCGAAGAAGTCGTCCAGCAGACTCCGACGGCTTCGCTGCCGCTGCACGGGCACGCTGATGTTCAGGTCCGACGACGGAATCACGAAGGTCCCTGGCCGCTGAGCGAAGAGTACCTTGCGGATCTCGCTGACGGCGTACTGCACTCCACCCACGGTCGTCTGGTACTCGCGCACCTCTCCCAGATCCTCGACCAGCAGGTCACCGAAGGCCAGTGTCCCGAGGCGGGCGTCAGCGGGGCGAGTGCGCCAGTAGAAACGCCAGGTAAAGAGCACCTGCTCGCCGACGAAGGGCGCTTCGTTCCCGACGCGGGCAACCACGAAGTGATCTCGAGACTGGCTCGGCTCGGCCGAGGCCTCGAGCACAGTGACGGTGAAGGCTCGACTACTGAAGGTCTCGCCGTTCAGCTCCGCGGTGGCGGGTCCGATCGTGAAGGTTCCCGTGCGTCTCGGAACCAGGATGTAGTTGAAGCTGAGAGCCTGGGAGACCCTGCCATTGATGATCTGCATCGAAGTCGACTGACCCCGCTCGATCACTTCGAAGTCGGGCATTGGCGGCAGCTCTGGTCGCACTCGCTGCGAACCCTCGACCCGAACGGTCAGCTGGAGCTGCTCGTCCAGCGCAATCTGATTGCGATCCACCGTGGCCTGCACCGACTGTGCGGCGGCCACCCCGTGGGAACCGAAACCGAGTAGGAGTGCGAGCCCGAGCCCGCGCAATCCGACCACGGCCCACTGGTTTCCGCGCGACTTCATCACCAATCCTTGCCGGAGCGGACTCGCCGCCCCTTTCGGTCATCGGGCCGTGCCGGGCGCTGTTCCTCGAGGGCGTCGAGAAAGCGGGCTGCTTGCTCCGGAGTCAGACCGGGGGGCATCTCTCCGTCCGCCATCTGAGCCTCGGCTTCGCTCGGTTGCTGCGCGCCCTCCTCTTCACCATCGGGTATGCCGTCCCCATCGGAATCGGATCGGTTGGGATCCGTTTCGCCCGGATCCAGTCGACCGTTGCGATTCTGGTCCTCCTCGCCGTCGCTCAAGCCATCGTCGTCGGTATCGGAATCCCTCGGATCAGTGGGATTTTCACCGCTCTGTTCCGTTTCGTCAGACAGTCCATCGCCATCGCGATCCTGCTCGGAGGACTCCTGGTCGTCGGCGCTAGAGGATTCCGGATCCGAGCTCTGCGGCTCCTGTTCCGGCTCTCCCTCCTGCTGCTGAGAATCCGACTCGGACTCGCCCTCGCCCTGCTGTGGCTCCTGCGCTGAGTCACTGTCCTGCTGCTCGTTCTGCTGTTCGTTCTGCTGCTGGTTCTGCTGCTGCTCGTTCTGCTCTCGGCGACGCTTCAACTCCTCGCGCACGAACTCGAGATTGAATTTCGCGTCCTCGTCCTCGGGGTTCAGATCCAGACTCGCCATGTAGAAATCGATCGCCTCCGGGAGTTTCCCCTCGCGGTACGCCGTGTTGCCGAGGTTGTAGAGCGCTCGAGCGCGTGCCTGGGGAGATTCCGCCTGCGCCAGAGCCCGATCGAACGACCGCGACGCCGACTCCCAGTCGCGCATCTGGTAGTGCGCACTGCCGATGTTCATCTTGACCCGCGGATCGTCCGGACGGTCGACCTCCTGATCGAGGAATCCTTCCAGAGCGCGATCGTACTGGCCCTGCTCGTAGGCCTCGTATGGGTTGCGCGGCACACGGGCGGTCTCCTCCTGGCCGGTCTCCTCCTGGCCGGTCAACGGCGCCCCCTGCGAGGAGGCCCCAGATCCGGGCGAGGGAGATCCTGACGACTGCTGGCCGGCCAGGCTCGATGCCGCGAGCGCCAGCAGAGCCACTGCGAGCGGGATCCGAGCGCCGTTCACGAAATCACGGTGCAACGACGTCACTGTCACTTCTCCTGCGTCGTTCGTTGACCAGGGGCTCGATCATCAGCGCGGCCAGCGCCAGCACGAGCAACCACTGGAAGCGATCCTCCCAACGCTGGCGGCGGCGGGAACCAAGCTCCTGCTCCTCGAGCGTCGCCTTGACCCCCTGGGCGTAGATCTGTTCGAGGTCCATGTCCCCTGTCACGCTCCGCACATAGCGCCCCCCGGTGAGCAGAGCGATTCGCTGGAGCGTCGGTTCGTCCAGTCGACTCAGGATCATCTCGCCCCGAGAATCGCGGCGGAAACCCCCACCGGGGCGAGGAATGGGAGCGCCTTCGTCTCGTCCGATCCCGATCGGGAAGATGCGGACCCCCTGCTCCTTGGCCTGTTCGGCGAGCTCGAGCGCCTCCCCTTCGTGGTCCTCTCCGTCAGTGATCAGGATGATCGCTCGAGAATCCTGAGAGCTCCCCTCGAAAGCCTCCAGCGAGATCCGGATCGCGTCTCCGATCGAGGTCCCCTTGACCGGTATGAGGTCCGTCGAGAGATCATCGAGGAACAACGCGGCCGCGGAATAGTCCAGCGTCAGCGGGCACTCGAGAAATGCGGCTCCGGAGAAGGCGACCAGACCCACCCGATCTCCATCCATCATCGAAAGCAGATCGCTGATCTCTCGCTTGGCGCGCTCCAGGCGACTCAACGCGCCACCGCTTTCGACGTCGCGAACCAGCATCGAGTCCGACACGTCGAGCGCGATCACGACGTCCACCCCGCGGCGCGTGACCTCCTCCCAGGTGAAGCCGTACTTGAACTGGGCCAACGCCAAGAGCGCTGCCAGGAGCCCGGCGGCGACCAGCGCGGCCTTGAGGTACTGTCGCGCATGACTCACCCGCGAAGTCAGGCGCTCGAGCATCTCTTTGGAGGCGAACTTCTGCAGCAGCCGACTCCGTGTGCGGAAGCTGTAGACGTAGAAGAGAAGCAGCAGCGGCACCAGCCACAGAAGCCAGAGCGCCTGCGGGTCTCCGACTCGAGCGTCACACCCGGTTGCACCCAGCAGAGCAACGGCGGTTGCCGATGCCCACTTCGAGCCGCTTCGTCGAGGGGAGTTGGTCCCGGTGTCTCTCATCGGTCGGCTTCCCGCTTCTCTAGCCAGAGGCCTCGCGCCGTGACCCGATCCTCGACCAGCGCGTCGACCGCCCCACGCCCGTCGGCGCGGCTTCGAGATCTCGGTGGCACCAGGCTCTTTCCATCGTTGTCTGTCCTCTCGAGGTCGGTCATGGCTAGGGCAGCTTTCGGAAGCGCGTTCCGAGGAGAACGACTTCGAGCAGTAGCAACAGGATCGCAGGCGCGACGAACCAACGGTAGCGCTCGTCGTACTCGGTGTACTTTTCCATGGTGATCTCGGTTCGTTCGAGCTGGTCGATCTCCTCGTAGATGGACTCGAGGGCTTCGGCGTCCTCGGCGCGAAAGTAGGCCCCGCCCGTCGCCTCCGCCATCTTCTGCAGGACATCCTCGTCGATCATGTTGGGCTGGTAGATCACCTGCTCGCCGAGCCGAGTGCGAACGAGAAACGGCGCCTCCCCTCGGACACCTGCCGCGATGGTATAGATCCGAATGTCGTAGGTCGCTGCGATCTCGGCAGCCGTCTGCGGTGCGATCGAGCCCGCATTGTTGACCCCATCGGTCAGCACGATCAGCACTCTCGACTCCGCACTGGAGTCTCGCAGTCGTTTGACACCCGTCGCCACGGCATCTCCCAGGGCGGTTCCGTCCCCCGCGACTCCGATCTCCACCCGCTCCAGGAAGGTCGAGAGAATACCGTGATCGAGGGTCAGCGGGCACTGCGTGAAAGCCTGTTCACCAAAAACAACCAGGCCGAGCTGATCGTTCTGACGGGCCTCGACGAAACTCGCGACCACGTCTCTCGCCACCTCGAGCCGATTGCGCCTCTTGGAGATCTCACGGTCGGCATCGAGATCGAGCGCCTGCATGCTGCCCGAGGTGTCCATCACGAGAACGATGTCGATTCCCTCGGTGTTGACCTCGGTGAGGGTGCGCCCGGTCTGGGGACGCGTCATGGCCAACATCAAGAGAGCCACCGAGAGCAGGCGAAGGCCCTGCGCGAAGCGTCGCCCGAGCACCGTCGAGGAGCCGCCCAGCCGTCGAAGCGGCCGAAGGGAGGAGAACCGCAGTGCCGCGTCGCGATTGCGACCGAAGAGGAGGGGAAGAGCGAGAAGACCGATCCACATCAGATAGAGCGGCACCAGGATCCAGAGCAGGGACAGGTCGGCGAAGAACATCAGCCCATGCCCCCGACCGGTTCCATCGGCTCCGGCTGGCCCCGTTCGTTTCGCGGATCGTCTTCCTCGCCTTCCGGGACCCGAGGCACGGTCGCCTCGACGAAGCCCAGTGCATGCTCCCAGGTGGATTCGATCTCCTCCGACTCCGGCAGATGTCGCGCGAACTTGACTCGGTCGGTGTCGACCAGAAAGGCACGAAGCGAGCTGCACTCCTCGGGCGAGACATCGAGCTCACCCAGGCGCGGCACGATCTCCTCGGTCGTCAGGTCGGTCGCATTGAGGCCGAAACGGGCTTCGACGTAGCGGCGCAACACCTCGGAGATGTCGAAGTAGTAGGCCCTCAACGCCTCCAGATCCGAGAAGTCGGTGCGGCGCAAGCGGGAGAGCTCTTCGAGCGCGATCTCGTGGGCCGGACGCACTCTCTGCTCCAACTCGGCCCCTCGACCCCGCGATCGGGCCCAGAGGGCCGCGGCCACCGCCAGAACGAGCGCACCCAGTCCGAGAATCCAGGGCCACGGAAGTGGACGCTCGACGACCTCGAGAGGCTTGATCTCCCGGATATCGCTCGCCTCTCCCTCCGCCGGCAGTACCGACTGGACCTCCACGAAGATCTCGGAGGTCGAAACCGTACCCTGGCCGCCGTCGGCATCGGTGAACTGGACCTCGACGGGTGGCAAGATATAGGAACCGACCAGGTCCGCCCGAAGCCGATAGAGATTGCGTTCGATCACTCGACCGCCCGCCGCCTCCTTCCTCTCCTGGCTCGCGTCGGTGATGCGAAATCCCGCGATCTCGGTGCCGGGCTCCGGCACCGAGACGCTGGACTCCGGATCACGCTCGACCTCCACCGTGAACGTGATCACATCTCCCGTGGTGGCGACGGCCGGATCGACCGCGGCGCGCACTTCGACCGGGGGAACTCGGGACCTCGGCTCGGCGACTTCGTCCTTTGTTGCCTGGCAGGAGACCGCACAGGTCGCCAGCAGCCCCGACGCCAACAGGGGGCCGACCACTCGCAGCGGCGGCGACAGCCAGCCCGAGATCATCGTCCCCCCTCCCGCGCGCGCTCGGGGAACAGCTCGACTCCGGCCGCCGAGAGCTCGCTCTCGATCAGCTCCCGATAGGCCGCCTCCGCCTTGTCTTGGAGATAGTCCCGCTCGACCCGGGAGCGGAGCTGCTCGAAATCGGCGTCGGGGGCTGTCTCGTCGTAGCGCTCCCGATGCACGCTCCAGTAGTTGCGCAAGTCTTCTTCCGATGCATCGAGGCTCTGCATCACCTCGTTCTCGACGAAACTCGCCACGACCAACTGCTTGCGGGCCACTTCTACCGCGCGCTCGACCTTGGCGTCCCGGTCGTACTCGAGGCGAACCGCCTTCTGCCACAACAATTCGTCTGCCACGTACTTGCGCAGGAAGAGCTCGAGCTGCTCCGGATCGTTCAGATCGATCCCTGCGCCGCCCCGAAGCGAGTCGAGCACCCGCTCGAGCTCGGAGCGACGGATCTCACGATCGGCGACCCGCGCCAACACGGGGTCGTCCTCGGCAGCGGCTTCCCCCGAGGGCCCGAGACTCGTCTGGCGCTTCATCTCGGCGCGCGCCGCGTGAGGACGACCGAGTCGCTCGAGCGTAGAGACCAGTCGCACGGACAGCTCGTCGGCCAACTCTCCCTGATCGGCGGCCTCCGCTTCGTACAACCAACGCACGGCGCGTTCGAATTGCCCCTCCTGGAGCCAGATCTGGGCGATGGCCCAGGACAGATTGGCACGCTCCTGACCGTCCGGCGAAGTTCTGCCGAGATGCTCCTCGAGCACACGGGCCGCCTCGCTGTCGGCGCCCGCCGCGCGAAGCTTGGCCGCCAGCTCGCGCGCTCGAAGTCCCACCTCGGGCGAAGCCGCCGGTCGCCGCCCTCCCACCAGGAGCAGCACCGCCAGAGCCATGATCGCGACCGCCTGGAGCACGAGGATCCAGCCGAATCTCGCCGTCGATCCGGCCTTCTCCGGAGAATTGGCGCTCGCCAGCTCGGTGCGGGGCTCTCGCAGTTTCATTTCCAGGGCTCTCAGCGCCGCCGTTCGCGGGCTCGAAAGAAACGCACGATCTCGTCCACGTAGGGACGATCGGTCCACAGTTCGATCTCGCCGACCCCGGCCGAGCGAAAGAGTTCATGTCGACGTCGGCGTTCCTCACCCGTCAGGACGCGGAAGTTCTGACGCAGCTTGGCATCTCTGGTATCGACCAGGACCAGCTCACCGGTCTCGGCATCTTCGAGCTCGATGAGACCGATCGGTGGCAGTTCAGCCTCACGAGGGTCGGCAATCGAGATGGCGGTCAGATCGTGCCTGCTCGCCGCCACTCGCAAGCGATCCTCGAAGCCCTCGTCGAGAAAGTCGGAGAGCACGAATCCCACCACGCGCCGTGGCATCACCTTACCGAGGAAGTCGAGGGCGCCCTCGAGATCGGTCGAGCGCCTGCCCTGTCGACGATGACCGAGAATCGTTCGGATCACCCGCCAGACGTGGGCACTGCCCTTCTTCGGCGGGATGTAGTGATCGATCTGGTCGGAAAAGAGGATCAGTCCGACCCGGTCGTTCTTCTTGATCGCCGTGTAGGCCAGGACGGCCGCCACCTCTGCGGCGACCTCACTCTTGAGCTTGTCGGCAGTGCCGAAGTTGCCCGACGAGCTCACATCGACGAGAAGCATCACGGTGAGCTCCCGCTCCTCTCGATGCTCCTTGACGAAAGGCAGCCCCATGCGCGCAGTGACATTCCAGTCGATATGCCGAATGTCGTCCCCGGGCTGGTACTCGCGCACCTGCTCGAACTCCATACCGCGACCTTTGAACGCGCTCGTGTACTCCCCTGCCATCGATTCCGTGACGAGACGACGCGTTCGGATCTGGATCTGTTTGATCTTGGCCAATAGCTCCGCAGGCAGCTTCTCACCGATCTCGTGATCCGACTCGGCCGAGATCGCCGAGCCTTGACCCCGCCTCGACGAGAGAGATCTCGGGCGCAGCGAACCTGTCTTGAAGGAGGGACTCACCATCGTTCAGTGCCTACCGCTCACGCTCCGCTCAGGGCACGTCGACGGTGTTGAAGATCTCCTGGATCACCTCGTCAGGGCCGAGGTCCTGTGCCTCGGCTTCGTACGTCAGTAGGACACGGTGCCGAAGCACGTCGGCCCCGATCGTCTTGACGTCCTGTGGCGTGACGTAGGATCTGCCCGACATGAACGCGTGCACCTTCGAGGCCTGCGCCAGGTAGATCGTTGCCCGCGGAGACGCTCCGTACTCGATGTAGCGTTCCAGGGCCTCGAGCTTGAAGGCAGCAGGCTCTCGAGTGGCAAACACGAGGTTCACGATGTAGTCCTCGACCTTCTCGTCGAGGTAGATCTCGTCCGCCAGGTCGCGCATCTTCCGGATATCGTCCGGATGAAGAACCGCTTCCACCGCTGGGCGCCCCCGTCTCGCCATGCGGCGCATGATCTCCTTCTCGTCCGCCTTGTTCGGGTAGGTGACCTTGAGCTTGAGCATGAAGCGGTCGACCTGGGCCTCGGGGAGAGGATAGGTCCCCTCCTGCTCGATCGGGTTCTGCGTCGCCAGCACCAGGAAGGGATCGGGCAGCATCAACGTCTGGTCACCCAGCGTGACCTGTCGCTCCTGCATGGCCTCGAGCAGGGCGCTCTGGACCTTGGCCGGAGCGCGGTTGATCTCGTCGGCGAGCAGCAGGTTGGTGAAGACCGGGCCCTGCTTGACCACGAACTCGTGGTCCTCCGGGCGGTAGACCTGCGTCCCTACGAGATCAGCAGGGAGCAGGTCCGGGGTGAACTGGATTCGAGAGAAATCGGCGTGCACGGCATCGGCGACCGCCTTGATCGCTGTCGTCTTCGCCAGGCCGGGAATCCCCTCCACCAGAATGTGGCCATCGGCGATCAAGGCCATCAGCAGCCGGTCGATCATGTAGCTCTGCCCAACCATTACCTTGCCGATCTCGGCACGAACGTCTTGCAGCAGTCGCGCCTTCGCTTCGATCTCTGGTTTCAGGTCCCTGGTGGTCGCTTCCATACCTCGTTCTCCACGCGTCTTCCATCGAGACGCATCCAGTCTCATGTACTTCGGGCTCAGCGCCTCGTGTGCTCGATATTGCGATTCGACTCGGGAGAGGCCTCGCCGAGAAGGCCCAGCTCCCCTCGTGGTTCGTCCTTTCGAGAATTTCGGAGCTCCTGCATCCTCTTCTCGAGTCTGCGCAGTGTGCGATCCAGCAGCTGCTCCGGAGGCTGCTCGCCTCCGTAGCGGCAACGCTCGAGCCAGTCGGTCAGTTCCCGCCGATCGACTCCGATCTCGCTACCGTCGAGCCACTGCGCAGCCAGGTCGTCGAGCCGAGAAAGGGCGTCTGCCCCACTCCCTTCGACTCTCAGGCGTCGGACCTCGGCGATCGCCGTGCTGAGCTCTTCTCGATCCTCCTCCACCCCGACTCGGCCCTCGCTCCCCTTACGGCGTCGAGCAAGGACCATGACTACCATCGCGAGACCGACCGTTGCGGCCGTCGCCCCTCCCAGAGCCGGCAGCGCACGCTGCCACCCCGGTCGGCGCACGACCACGGTGGGCCCGGCCAGCCGGTGAGTCACCGGCTCCGTCTCGTACATGGGAGTGTACCGGAGCTCGACCGGATCGAGAGCATACTCACCGGATGTGTCGGCGCGCAGGTCGATACGGTAGACCACTACGCTAGCGCCTTCTCGGCTACTGGTGGTCGCGGCGACCCCGGCCTGCTCCACCCCGTCCGGAAGTGTCACTCGAGGCGGATGAAGCAGATACTGCTCGAAGTCGCCGGCCCATCGAACGGCCACCTCCAGCGAGAAGGGGTGCCCGGGTCGAGCCTCATCGGTCAGCAGCTCGACCTCGGCCTCTGGTGGTGTCAAGCGAAGCGGCAACGCGATCGGCTCCGGTTCCGACGCAGGCGCCCGCCAGGCGCGCGCGCCGTGGGGTTCATTGTCGGGGGACCCCTGACCCAGCTGCTCGAAGAAACCGACCAGCTGGGACCAGTCGCGGGCTCCCCGAGCCACCCCGAGAATCCGCCCATCGGGATCGAGGACGTAGCTCACGGGAATGGCTCCGGCACGATAGGTGCGGGCCGCGACTCCGTCCCGATCCCACAGCACCGGAAAGTCGACACCGAGGACCTCCAGGAAGGGCGCGATCGGGCCCGGGGCTGCATCGACCGAGACGGCCCACACCTCGACCGCCGTGTCCTCGTCGTGAAGAGTCTGAAGCGTTGGCATCTCGGCCACGCACGGCCGACACCAGGTGGCAAAGAAGGTCAGCACGACGAACCGTCCGCCGGCTTCGGAGAGGCGGACCGCCCCTCCATCGAGCCCTTCGAGCTCCAGATCGACCGCCGCTGTCGGAGACGCGAGCGGGCGGATTCCGACGCGCTCGAGCAGGTCGGCGACGGCCGAACTGTCCCCAGACGGCCACGGCGGGGGCGAGCTCTGGCGGGCCTGAGCCGACACCGCCCACGAGAAGACCGAGAGCACGATCGCGGACGCAGCATGCCAGGCTCGACCAGTCCCGCGGCGAGGGGGCGGCTGGGGGGATCGGTGACAGTTCATGTTCGAATTCCGAGAGATCGACCGTGCCAAATTGGCATTGCCCGAGCGCGCCTGCCGCAGCGAAAACGGCATTCGAGCTCGTCCTCTGTGAGCGGCCCGGGGCACCTCGAGGCCCTCCAGAATGGGGCAAACGAGACAAGCGGTGGGGCCCGCCGCGACTACGAGATCTGTCGAGACGCCGAGTTCGACCCGGCGCTCCGAACCGCCTGGATTCCCCCGCAGCAAGTCACGCGCCAGCTTGCCGAGCTCCCGTAGGGTCGGCCTGGAAGGCGTCTCCACAACGGTCTCCTCTGGCCTGATTCGTGCACGCCTCTGTGGTAGACTCACTCGATGCGCTCTGAAGCCGTATGCCGCAGCCCAATTTCCCGAACGCGGCACCGCCGGTCCACACCTCGCGCGCATCGCGCGCACCGGCTCTCGACTCGCCAGACCGTAGGAGACTTCCAATGACCAACCTGCGACTCCCCTTCATGTTCGACCGATACTCCGTCATGGCGACCTTTCCCGACGTCGAGAAGAGCACCCAGGAGCGCCAGGGACGCGGCGAAGCCGCGTGGCGCCTGCTCGAGCGTGGCTCTGACGTGGCGATCGAGGTCCGCGTCCCCGACAATGACGATTGTGTTCTTCGCTTCGCCAATGGCAAGTACCGCGGCTATCGCTGCGAAGGCAAGGAGTTCCCGGATCAGGACACACCGGAGCGTCGGCGCTTCCTGCTCGCCTGCGAGCGACGCCTTTCCGAGACCGAGGGCGACATGGCCCTCTCGGGCGCAGCCCGCTGGGTCGTCAGTGACCTGGTGCGAGCCTCCTGAGCCCGTTCGACGGTCCGAGGCCGGCTCCGCACGCGGCGCTGAACTAGACTTTGTAGAAATCTTGCACTTCGTACCCGCTGCAAGATTCCTCTACAATACGCTTTCGTTTCGGCGCCCTGCCGATCCCGTCGTCGCCCCCGAACGCCCCCGCTGCCTCGACCCGCTATGAGTCCAACGCCTTCCGAGAATCTGGTTCTCGTCGTCGACGATGACCGCACGCTCTGCCACCTGATCAAGAGCTGGTTGGAGAAAGACGGCTATGCGGTCCACAGCTACAACGACGGGGAGAGCTGCCTCGCCGCACTGGCGCACACGCTTCCCGTCTGTATCTGTCTCGACCTCCACATGTCGGGACTGGGTGGCCTCGAGACCCTCGAGCGCATCAAGAGCCGGCACCCTCGACTTCCGGTGCTCATTCTCACCTCCGACACCCACGTCGAGTCGATCGTGACCGCCATGCGGCGGGGAGCCTACGACTATCTGACCAAGCCGATCGATCGGCACGATCTCACCAACCGCCTCCGACATGCCGTCGAGAACTATCGAATGGCCCTCGAGCTGACCCATCTCGAGCGAACCGTAGAGGGCCGGAGCTACCCGGGAATGGTCGGTCGAGCCCCGGTGATGAGCTCTCTGTACCGTCAGATGGACCGCCTCACGGCGAGCGATATCACGGTGCTGATCCAGGGCGAGAGCGGCAGCGGGAAAGAGCTGGTTGCTCGCGCGATCCACCACCAGAGTGCCCGGCGTGGAGCGCCCTTCGTGGCGGTCAACTGCGCAGCCATACCCGAGACCCTCCAGGAGTCGGAACTGTTCGGGCACGAGAAGGGCTCCTTCACCGGCGCGACGACTCGGCGCATCGGCAAGTTCGAGCAAGCCGACAAGGGCACACTGTTCATGGACGAGATCGCGGAGCTCTCCCTGCCGGCGCAGGCCAAGCTCCTGCGAGTGCTTCAAGAGCACAACTTCTCCAGAGTCGGTGGCACCAGCGAGCTCAATTCGGACTTCCGACTCATCGCAGCCACCCACCGTGACCTGGCCAAGCGCGTACGCGAGGGGAAGTTCCGCGAGGACCTCTACTTCCGGGTCGCAGTCTTCGAACTGGACGTGCCGCCGTTGCGCGAACGCAGAGAGGACATCCCGGATCTGGCTCAGAAGTTCCTGAGCGATTTCGCATCGAGCGAGAAACGCCAGCATCCTCCTTCCCTGGGTGAGGCCGTACACGGAGTCCTGCTCGCCTACGATTGGCCGGGCAACGTGCGCGAGCTCCAGAACGCCCTGCAGAGGTGCCTGGTCATCGCCGACGATGTCATCGAACCGCGTCATCTACCGCCTCGGATGCTCCGCCGCCTCGAGGATGAGGGGCTGGCACCCGATCCCGGCTTCACGTCGGATGCGATGCACGATCCCGTCGAGCTCGAACCCGCGACCCACCACGGCGAATCCCCGGCGGACCTCCCCGTTGCCGCCGCGCCCCCTCCACGCCAACCCGATCCCGCCCGGGATCCCGTGCGAACTCTCGAAGAGCTCGAACGGGACGCCATCGCCGCAGCACTGGTCCGGGCGGATGGAAATCTCTCACGAGTCTGCCGTGATCTGGGAATTGGCCGGACGACCCTGTACCGTAAGCTCAAAAAGTACGACCTGCGCTAATCTCCACCTCGCTATACTCTGGTCTTGGATTCCGGTCCCGCCGAGTCGCAGGTCCCGACGCTCGCCTGCTCCGATCGCGAGCGAATCCTTCTGTCACCCCTCAGAGCAAGAGAGAGCATGCCGTGTTGATGAAGATCGAGCCCGCACAAGGTCAAGGCTTCGAGCGAGAGTTCGATCGTGACTCGATGGTGATCGGCCGCTCGTCGACCTCGGACCTGACCCTTGCCGATCCCTTCCTCTCCCGTCACCACGCGCGGATCTTTCGAGACGGCGACAAGATCCTGATCGAGGACCTGGGCTCCCGCAACGGCACCCTCCTCAACGGGGTCGAAGTCGCCTCGACCGAGCGGGTCGAGGCCGGCGACACGATCACTGTGTCCGGGAGTACGATCCGTTTCTTCAACGAGAACGAAGACCCGCAGACTCAGGACTACGACGAGCCGATCACGGACGTCGGCGCCACCATCTTCAAGCCCGCCACCGAGCTACTCGGTGAGGAGAGCAGCACCCACCCCTCCGAGCTCGCCGGAGAGCAGGAGCTCCGACGCTACGCCGAGCGCCTCAAGCTGTTCAACGAGATCCACGAAGCACTCACCGGCTCGATGGAGCTCACGGGTCTGCTGGAACTGATTCTCCTTCGTGCGTTCGAACACCTCGGACCGGAACAGGGGGCGATCTTCCTGCGCCGCGAAGAAGGCCAGTTCGAGCGGGTCTCGGAGCACACCGCTGCGGGCGCCAAGGCCGGTTTGCCGCTCTCACGCTCGTTGATCAAGGAAGTCTGCGAGAAGAACATGGCTGCACTGGTGCTCGACACCGCGACCGATGTTCGATTCGCGCAGGCGGAGAGCATCATCCTCTCCGGTGTTCGCTCCCTGATTGCCGCACCGCTGTTCGACAACGAGACGTCGCTCGGCATGATCGTGCTCTCGAGTCGTGCAGCCGCCCGTCAATTCGTCGAGAGCGATCTGGAGTTCCTCGTTTCGATGGCCTCCGTAGCGGCGATGAAGATCCGCAACGTCGAGCTGGCCGTGGAAGCGGCGGAGCGCAAGCGTATGGAGCAGGAGATCGCCATCGCGCGGGACATCCAGCTCAACCTGCTCCAGGAGGAGCCCCCCATCGTCGAGGGTCTGTCACTCTATGCCGACAACGTGCCCTCGCGCGGCGTCTCCGGTGACTACTACAGCATCGTCGTGCGTCATGGCGGCGACCAGGTGGTCCTGATGGTGGCCGACGTCTCGGGTAAGGGAGTACCCGCATCGATTCTGACCGCGTCCCTCGAGGCACTGAGCGCCGGCCCGATCGAAGACGGGCTCGCTCCCGCCGAGATTTGCGCCAGGGTGTCGCGTCAGCTCTATCTCCGAACACCGCCGGAGAAGTACGCCACCGTCTTCCTGGCCGCCCTCGAGCCCGCGACCGGCCGCCTGTTCTACACCAACGCTGGACACAATCCCGCGGTCGTCGCACGTCGTGACGGCTCGATCGAGGAGCTGGCCACCTGTGGCATGCCCGTCGGCCTGCTCGATGGAGCTCGATACGAGGGACGAGAGATCATGTTGGAGATCGGAGAGACTCTCGTGATCTACACCGACGGGATCACCGAGGCGGAGAACAAGGAGGCCGAGGAATTCGGACTGCAGCGCCTCAGCGATAGCGTGAGCCGGCATCGCGACGAGAGCCTCGAAGGGCTGGCCAGCGCTCTCGAGACGGATCTCGAGACCTTCATCGACGGCGAGGTACCAGCCGACGATCGGACTCTCGTGATGGCGCGCCGCACCGGCAGCTGACGGGCAAGCTCCGGCCGACGGCCTTCGCGTCATGGCCTGGCTCCGAGACAAGCCGGGATCGCTTCCAGGGAGCGTTCCACTTCCTCCCGGTCGACACGTCCTCCACTCGGAGCGCGAACGATCAGGTGAGTGAGTCCGATCTCGCGGCGGTACACTTCGACCAGGCTCGGCAGAGCCGCGGAGCCACCGACCAAGGCCCATTCGTCGACCGAAGCTCCCAGCCTTCCCCGGAGCTGGCCGGCACGCGCACGGCGGAGCTCTTGCACCTCTCGTATCAGCGTCTTCTCCACCCTGGCGCGAAGCCCGGCGTCGTCACTAGAGAACACGGTCCGCATGACGGGAACCGCCAGGTTCGACGTGGCGCCTCCGGGTCGAGATTCTCTGTGCAAGCGATAGTTCTCCACCAGGCGCGACAGCGGCTCGAGAGGCGAGGAGAGATACGGCAGATCGAGGCCGCCCACCTGCGCCAGTGCCTTGGGCCCGAAAGCCGCGATCCACAGGGGCGGATGGGGTCGCTGCACGGGAAGCGGATCGAGGAACAAGGGCCTCGACTGCCCCGAACCGTCCGGTGATCGGGCCACGGGCTCTCCGTGCCATGCCGACACCATCTGTCTCAGGGCGCTCTCGAATCGAGACCGCTTCTCCGCAACCGCCACCCCGAAGGCGTCGAACAGGGATTCCCGAAAACCGCGGCCGAGGCCCAGGATCACTCGCCCCGCGGAGAGCCGATCGAGTACCGCAACCTCCTCGGCGACCAGCAGCGGCGATCGGATCGGCAGCAGCAGCGAGGTCGTACCGAGCCGAATCCGCTCGGTTCCTGCTGCGATGGCTGCCAGTTGAAGAAGTGGCTGGGGGCGGCCTCCCCTGGGCTGGAAGTGGCTTTCCGGAAGAAAGAAGGAGTCGTAGCCCCAGGCCTCCGCCTGCCGGGCCTGCGCCACCAGTAACGCCGCGGAACCGTCCCCCTCGCTTCGCCAGGGTGTGACGCCGAGGTGCAACGTCCGTCTCTCTCCCGTTCTCGAGCTCGGCATCGCTCGACGGTCTGCTCAGTCGACGTACCAGAAAGTGATTCCGAGAGTCGACGTCAGCCCCAGGAGCAGCCCGTGACTGATCGGGAGAAGGACCAGCATCCAATCGAGGGGCTGGATCTTCCATCCCATGAATCGCATCGAGGCCCTTCCTCTCTCCGGGGATTGGTCCACTCAGAGGTCGGCGAGGAGCAGTCTACCTCGCGGGCTCGAGGCGCACGTGGCTCGCTTCGACCAGCCGGTAGATCAGCAGACGCGCCTCGAGAGGCTTGATCGGAGTCATCCGGAGAATCGACTTGAGATCGTAAGCCCCGTCGATCCGCGTGAGCAGGAACCCCGCCTCCGGGGTGACGTCGAGGGTCGAAAGCTCCTCGATGTCGCGGTTGAGCTGCGGCACGGACTCCGGTGTCACGCCGGCATCGTCGAGGAGCACCTCGATGTTGCGCTCCAACTGGGCGATCTGGGCCTCGAGCTCCTTGTTGTCGGGCTCGAGCGACTGCGCTGCGCGCACATATCGGAGCGTCTTCTCGTAGCTACCTTCCTCGAAGTGACGCTGAGCGGCCCGCAGCAGGCCGTCACTGTCGAGCATCGTGATACCCGTCGAGAGTCCGGCCGGCGAAGGTTCCGCGGAAACCTCGACCTCACGAGGCATGACGATCTTGAGGCGTCCTCGCTGCAGTGCTGCCACGAGAACCTCTGTCACCCGGAACTCGCTGTTGCGCGTTGCCACAGCGATCTCGGAGATCGATCTCTGGTCGTCGACCCACTTCAGGATCTGGCGCTCGTCAGCTGGCAGCGCCGTATCGTCCAGGAATCCCACGGCTACCGGAATCGCGCGATCACTGGGCACGAACTGTCGCAAATCGCTCCAGCGGCTCTGTCGCAGCTCGCCCTCTCGGATCAGATCCTTCACGTCGAGAGCGAACTCGGTGAGCTCACCTTCGAGCGCGTCGCCATCGACGAAGCGAAACTCCCCTTCGTTCCAGCCGAAGAGGTCGAACACACTCTCTTTGGTCTTGAGCAACAGAGCGTCGGCCAGCTCCTCGGCACTGATCTTCTCGTGGTTCACGAGATAGCGGCCCAGCAGCCCTTCAGCTCCCTCGAGCCGTGCCATGATCTCTTCGACTTCCTCGACCTCGATCAGACTGTAGGCCACCAACAGGCTGCTCAAGAACTCCTTGGGATCGGTCGACGCCGACGCGACCACACCCCCGTCCTCGAAGAACAGTCGCTTCTCGACCGCACCCCCGTCGATGACCAAGGCCCCGGTCTTCGAGCGCTCGTTCGCCCATTCCAGCAAATCAGCGAGAGCCATCGTGGAGAGGTTGCCAGAAATGCTCATCGTCGTGTCGACTCGGACGATCCCCCTTCGGCCGACCAAGGAAGTGGAGCTTATCTCAGGAAGGCTCCGATTTCTCCCCGACCGTTCTCCGCCGGCTCTGTCAATTTGTGGTGCCGCGCTGACAGAAGTCGCGGGAACTGACACCAAGGGGACCCGGCCGAGACAGAATGCCTCAGCGTCTCGAGGATCACAATTGTGCCGCCCAAGGGTGGACTTTCGCGGTTTTCGGTGAAAAACTAGAAAATCGAGAGCGACCATCCCGGTCCGCTCCCCCCGGAGGCCTCAGGAACGATGCGGCACATCCCGCCGGGCCCGGAACTCGAGCTAGACGATTCGACCGAGCTTCCCAGGCGTCGCAGCCCCCGCTTTGCCGATCCGGGGCTCTCGGGTCGCCTGACCCGCAGTACCGAGACCGAGGTCATCGATCTCTCAGTAGCCGGGATCGGACTCGAAAGCTTCGAGCCGATCGCGCCTCGCGAGAAGGTCACCGTCCGACTCGAGGACTTCGGCCCACCGATCCACCTCGAGGCCCACTCGTGCTGGAACCGGCTCACGCGCCTCAACCCCTCTCGAAAGGGGGACTCCCAGGCTGTCTATCGACTCGGACTGCGCTTCGACGACCCCGAGAACGCCGTGGACGAGAAACTCGAAGCCCTTCTGCGGGAACGCGGAGACGACGTCGATCCCACACGCAAGCCGCCCCGGTTTCGAATGCCCGTCGGCAGTCGAGCCCGCGTGCAGACCCAGTCCGGCTTCGAGGTCCGTACTCTGAGTCTTTCGGGCATGCTCGTCGAGACCAGGCGCCTCGAGACACCGGGGGATCAGGTCGACCTGCACCTCGACCTCCCCGACGGCGACCTGCCGATCCGAGCGAGGGTCGTGGACTCCTGGCGCGAGACTCTCGGCCCGAAAGTCAGCCTCGCCGTCGCCTTCGACCGGATCCCGAGCGAAGCCCGCGAGCGCCTGGATTCCTTCATCGAAGGTCGACTCGCCGAGACCGCTACACCCTGAAGACCTGGTCCCGTAAGCTAGCCGGCAGACGTGTGAGCTCGAACGGCCCGAGCCCCTTCTGCCATGAGCGACGACTCCACTCCCGCACTGCGCCCCGGAAGTACCCCCGAAGTCGACACGGCTGTCCCCCTCGATCGCAGCCGTGTCGATCGTATCCTCGAACGACTGGAAGAGAACCCGCTCGCCAGGGAGCTCACGCCCAGGCGCCTGCGGCGCCTCGTCGAGGTCGCGACCTGCCGACTCACCTCGGTGCGTGCAGTGATCGAGAACCTGTGGGACCCGCATAACGTGTCCGCCGTGGTTCGCACCGCCGAGGGCCTGGGGATCGACGAGGTCTCGGTGGTCGAAGACCCTCATCGGTACAAGGTGAACCGCGGGGTGGCTCATGGCGCCGATCGGTGGCTCCGCATCAGCCGATTCTCGGGCCTCGACGATTGCCTGCGCGAGCTGGGAAGCGCCGGATTCACCACTTGCGCCGCTGACCTCGGCCCGGGCTGCGTGCCGCTCGATGCGCTTCCCGCAGACCGCCCACTGGCCCTGGTCTTCGGGAGCGAGAAAGCCGGTCTCACGACCGCCGCCAGAGAACGTGCGGATCTCCGATTCACCGTCCCGATGGCCGGCTTCACCGGCAGCTTCAATGTCTCCGTGAGTGCCGCTCTCGCCCTGTTCTCGGTCACACAGGCTCGCCGCAGTGTCCTCGGCCAGGGTGGCGACCTCGACGACTCGCAGGTACTCGGGCGCGTGGGAGAATGGCTAGAGCTCACTACGGTGTCAGGCAAGGCTCAACGTCGCCTTGCAGGGACGAAGCGCCTCAAGTGAGCCAGCTGCTCGGCGCCCTGGCGCGCTTTGCCACGCGCCACCCATGGCGACTGCTGGGACTCGCCATCACACCGATGCTGGCGATCGCCACTGTGTCCCTCCGGGTTCCGATCGACCTCAGCTTCACCGGGATCATGGATCGAGGCCATCCGGAGGTGAAGCGCTACTTCGACGCGGTCGATCGCTACCAGCTCGGCGGTACTCTGATGGTGCTACTGGAAGGCGACGAACGCAGCCTCGACTCCGCTGTCGAGCAGTTCGCCGAAGAGCTCGGCGACCATCCGGAGATCGCGGCGATTCTGGGTCCGGTCGAACGAGACTGGCTGGAGAGCCAACTCCCGTGGGTCGTCGACCGGGAGGTCTTCGACCGTTGGGTGACAGCCGTGGTCGATCCACCCACCACGGAGACCGTCACTGAACTGGCCCGGGGATTCGCCCGGCTCCACGAGGAGACGAAGACCGTCAGCGGGGCGCGAATCGTGCGCATCCGACTCCGCCAGAATCCCCTCGACGTCGAGTTCGGAGGCACCCCCTACTTCGCCATCGAGGAACGGGTTCACCGCGCCGCCAGTGCGGCAGGAGTGACCGCTTCCCTGTCGGGGCTTCCAGCGGTCGCCGCCCAGGACCAGAGCCGCACTCTCGGGACCATCCGTCGCCTCACACCGATCAGTCTGCTGGTGGTGCTCCTGCTGTTTCGCGTCGTCGAACGCCGTCTCACCGGCTTGCCGGTCATCGGCCTTCCCCTGATCCTCGCAGTCGGAGGGACCTTCGGCGCGGTGGGCCTGCTCACCGGCAGCCTCACCATCATGGAGACCTTCTTCGGCGTCACGGTCTTCGGTCTCGGAATCGACTTCGCCGTCCACCTCCTGGCTCGTCTCCGCGAAGAGCGTTCCGACGGACTCCCCTTCGACCAGGCACTCGAGCGTACCTTGACGACCTGCGGTCCCGGGGTGGTTGCCGGAGGGCTCACCACGGCCGGCGCGTTCCTGATCATCGCTCTGGCTCCAGATCCGGTAGCGCGTCATCTCGGGCTGGCCGGTGGAATCGGCCTGCTCTTCTGCCTCGCTCTGATGCTGACCGTCGCACCTGCGGGCTGGGTCCTGCTCGAACGCTTCAAGCCAGCAGAGGTAAGCCACCGACACGCCCCCTTGCCGATCCCCCTGCTTCCCCGGATCGCACGCCACGCCACGGAACGACCCTGGCTCTATGTTCTCCTCACTGCACTCGTTCTCACCGCTGCACTGCTCGGATCGCCCCGCTTCACCACGGAAACCAACCTCCAGAAAGTGTTCAATCGTCAGGTGCCCGCACTGCAGACCGTGGAGCGGATTCAGGAGCTCTTCGGTCTCAACGGAGCGCCCTGGATCACTTCTTCGGCCGATCTGGAGGGAGCGCGCGGACTCACCGAGCAGTTCGCGGCACATCCCCTGTTCACTCGTGCCGAAAGTGCCGCACTCTTCTTTCCCGCCGACCTCGTAGCACGTCACCGCAAGCTTCTCGAGATCGAGCCCCTCGTCGGGCAGCGACTCGGCCAGCTGCAGTCGATTGCCGCCATCACCGGAGCCACGGCCACGATCGAGCCGCTCGTGCGCGGACTGGAGATCCTCCAGTCTGCGGCTCGGCAGGATCTCCCGACTCTCGAAGGGCTTCCGGAGAGCCTGCGCTACCAGTGGATCGCCCCCGATGGCGAGCTCCTGGTCTACGCCTGGGCGGAACAGTCTCCCCTCGACGGCCGCCAAGCCAGGGCACAGCGTGTCGCGGCGCAGGCGATCTCACCTCGGGCGACCTCGCTGGGATCGCTGCTCGAAGTGATCATGGTGGGCGAACGCCCATGGATCTGGCCTGTGCTCTTCGGCATTCTCGCCCTCGTCGGCACGATCTTGCTGGTCGACTTCCGGGATCCGCGACTGGCTCTGCTCGCCCTGGTCCCGGTGGCCATCGGCACGGCTGTGACTTTCGGCCTGCTCTGCTGGCTCGACATGTCCTTCAACGTCATGACCGTGATGGTCGTCCCACTGCTCCTGGGCCTCGGCGTGGACGACGGGATCCATGTGGTTCACCGCATCGCCGAGACGAGCGACGAGTCGATCGCCATGGCGGCCGCCTCGGTCGGACGAGCCATCGTGATGACCACGGCGACCACCGTGTCGAGCTTCGCGGTTCTCTTGTTCACCGATCACCCGGGACTGGAGTCGATGGCCCTGGTCATGCTGATCGGGCTACCGCTGTGCCTCGCCGCTTCGGTGACGACTCTCCCGGCACTCGCCCAGCTCATTCTCCGCCGTCCGAGATAGCGGTGCCCTTCGAGCTCCTCCGTCCACGAAAGCTCTTCTGCGCGGTTGCTGCCGTCGGGCATCGCCGAAGTACACTGTCACGACCCGATGGACGATTGCCGAAGTGAAACGCCGGAACAAGGACGGTGGCGATGCCCAGGACGAGAGCGCCGAGATCAATGGCTTCACCGGCGGTTCTCTCGATCTCGACCTGAAGGGATAGTCCCTTCCGCTCGGAGCCTCGAGGCGCGGGAACGATCATGAAGGCAGCTGGCCCAGCCCACGCGGACGAACGTGTGCTCTCGTCCCTTCGCCCCATGCTCCCGTTCCCTCCGCTCCTGTTCTCCGTGCTCCTGCTCGGGGTGCTGGTGGGGGGGTGTACCAACCCTCCGAGCGAGCGGCGAGACGATCCGGGCGGTGCTACTGCGCCCCCACCCCACTTCCGTAACCTGGTCGTCGTGATGGTCGACACCCTCCGTGCCGATCATCTGCCCTCCTATGGCTACGAGCGCGACACTGCACCCTTCCTCGCACGACTCGCCGTGGAGGGAGTGCAGTTCGACGGGTACTCGGCCTCGTCGTGGACGCGCCCTTCGATCGCCACACTGCTCACCGGAGCCTCACCGCAGCGGCATCAGGTCATCGGCCGGGTGGACTTTCTCTCCTCGGAGCTGCCCTACCTGCCGGCGATCCTCTCTGAGCACGGCTACTCGACCGCGGCCTACGTCGGGAACCTGAATGCGTCGCGAAAGTGGGGATTCGGGCGCGGTTTCGCGCACTACCGCCAAACCCGTCCGACCAGCAACAAGGATGACGCCGCTCGAGTCAACGCCGCGGCGAGCGAACTGATCGAAGCCGTGTCGCCTCCGTTTTTTCTCTGGCTGCACTACGTCGACCCCCACGCCCCCTACGAGCCCGAACTGGCATGGGGCGAGCAGGAAGGCACACCCCTCGATCGCTACCAGCCCCGGCGCTTGACCGGGGCTGAACGAAGCTCGCCAGTGATCCTCGATCGAATGCGCGACCAGTACGACGGTGAGATCCTGGAGCTCGACCGGGCGCTCGAGGCGCTGTTCGAGATGCTCGACGAGCGCGCGCTCCTGGACTCGACCCTGGTCGTGGTGACCTCCGACCACGGGGAAGAGTTCGGCGAGCACGGCGACCTCACCCACGGCAGGAGCCTGTACCAGGAGGTGATCCACGTTCCCCTCCTCTTCTGGGCTCGGAACGGAGTGCAGCGCAGTGCCCACCCGGGCCGTTTTCATCAGATCGACTTCCTGCCCACCGTGCTCGAAGCCCTCGACGTGCCTGGGGTCGACGGTCTGTCGGGCACCAGTCGCTGGAGCTCCGTCCACTCGGCAGCCGAGCCCGCGGACCAGTCGGACTACTTCTTTCACCTCGATCTCGATGGCCGTGGCATGCTCGGCCTGCTCCAAGACACGCACGACGTCGAGCGAAAGCTCGTGCTCGAGATCGAGCCTGGCGGCGAGACGCTGCACGCTTCCCAGTTCGATCTCGACCAGGATCCAGGGGAGCGGCAGCCCCTGCCTCCCGATCCAGCGCTGAGCGCGCGACTGATCGAGCAGCACAACCGGGAAGGTCGTCTCTCCGGTGGCCGGCAAGAAGAGATCCTCGATCCGGTGCGTGATAAAGCCGTCCGAGCGCAGCTCGAAGCTCTCGGCTACCTCGAAGCGAGCACCGAGCAGGCTGAACTGCGCCTGCGCCTGCTTCCAGACGCGATCGGACCCGACGCCATCCAGGGCGGACCGCCGCCTCGTTGACGAGGACCGGGAACGATGCCCGACACCCGCACTCAGCGAGGCCCTGATCCGCGAGACGAGGCCTGCTTCGCCCCCGAGTCCATTCCGCAGCTGCGTGAAGCAGTCACCGACCTGTGCTGGCTTCTCTCACGAGGCTATTCGGCCAAGGCGGCTCTCGTCGTGGTCGGTGACCGTCACGGCCTCCGTGCTCGTCAACGCAAGGCCCTGCAACGATGCGCCAGCAGCTCACAGGCACAGCAGCGGCGGGAGCGCCACCGCATCGAGCCCTGCGAGTTGAAGGGGCAGTCCCTGTGGATCGATGGCTACAACGTGCTGCTGACCATCGAAGCCGCTCTCTCGGGGGGCGTTCTGCTCCTCGCCCGTGACGGAGTCTTGCGTGACCTGGCTGCGCTCAGCCGTCACTATCGCCGGGTCGACACCACGGTGCCGGCCCTGGACCTCCTCGCCGAGCGCTTCGATCACTGGGGCTGCTCCCAGGTCCGTTGGCTCTTCGATCGCCCGATCTCGAACAGCGGGCGCCTCAAGGCCCTCATCGAGGCCCGTGCGAACGAGCGCGACTGGCCCTGGGTGATCGAGCTGGTGCCGAACCCGGACCGACTGCTTCGGCAGGCCCCGGAGGTCATCGCGACGGCCGACAGCGCGATCCTCGATCGGTGCGATCGCTGGCTCAATCTCGCGCGTGTGACCGTCGAGCACTCGGTACCGGAGGCGTGGCTGCTCGAGCTCTGAAGATCGGATAGGGTCTGGTCTTCCCCTGATCCATCTCACGTTTCGAAGGAGCTCACCGATGTCTGCGCGCCTGGTAGTCCTGACTTCGCTGCTCGTCCTCGGGTTCGCACCACAGTTGCGTGCCGAGACCTACGCCGAGCGCCTCGGCTGGAAGCCGGGCGATCGCGTGGTCATCATTCACATCGATGACGCCGGGATGTCTCACGACTCCAACGTGGGAGCCATCCGTGCGCTCACGGAAGGCGTAGCGAACTCGGTGAGCGTGATGATGCCGTGCCCCTGGGTCCCGGAGTTCGTCAACTTCGTAAAGGAGAACCCCGAGATCGATGCCGGCCTGCATCTCACGCTCACGGCCGAATGGGACGTCTATCGCTGGGGGCCACTCATGGGGAAGACGGCGACACCCGGCCTCGTGGACCGCGAGGGAGCACTCTGGGGCTCGGTTCCCGAAGTGGTGGCGAACGCCAGTGCCGACGAGGTCGAGGCCGAGATCCGTGCTCAGGTCGACCGTGCCCGCACGATGGGCTTCGAGCCCACCCACCTCGATTCACACATGGGGACGCTGTTCGCCACCGACTCCTACCTGGAGCGCTACATCGAGGTCGGAGCCGAGCTCGGCATCCCGATCATGTTCCCCGGTGGGCACAACACGGCTCTGCGGGAGCAGTACCGGCAGGACGCCATCGAGGCGCTACGGCGAGCAGGCCGCTACGAGGAGGGCGTGGAAGTGCCCGTTCCCGACAACGTCACGCGAGCCGCCGCGGTAGGAGAACAGGTATGGGCGTCAGGGCTCCCGGTGCTCGACGACCTGCACAACACCAGCTACGGCTGGCTGCCTGGGGAGGGAGTGGAGCGAACCCCGGAGACCATGCGCGAGTACAAGGTCGAGCGCTACATCGAGGCGCTGCGCAGGCTCGAGCCGGGGGTCACCATGATCATCCTCCACGCCACCCAACCGAGCGAGACCTTTGCGGAGATCTCCGGCTCGGGGGCCACGCGCCTGGGCGACATGCTGGCGATGATCGACCCTCGGGTTCGCGAGACGATCGCCGAGGAAGGCCTCATCCTGACCACCTTTCGCGAGCTGATGGAGCGTCGAAAGGCGGTCGACAAAGGGCGCTGACCGCCCCTGCGTGGAGCCAACGGGGCCTCCTCGCCGAGGGAGCCCCCTACCCTGAGACTCGAACGGCAACGGGCAACCCGACTTCGTGGATCCGAAATGCGGGGGTCCGACTTCCGGCTCTCGATGTTCTCGTGGCGCTCACGCCGAGGCTGTGCAGAGAAAGCCGCCCGATCTCCGGGGGTCTCGGCTATTCTCTCCTCCGTCGGAAGCTCCAGGAATGAGCCTCGCCCACGGAGCCACTCCGGCTCCGCGCCAAACTCCGGTCTACGAACGGTGGAGAACGATCGATGTCCGACTGGATCGACAGCGTCGGTACCTGGGCAGGCCAGGCGCTCGGTCTGAGCCCCGAGCGACAAACACAGATCGCGGTCTCTCTCGCAGCCGTGCTGATCGTGAGCTCCGTGCGCTGGTTGGTCCTTCGGATCGTCCACCAACGCTCGGACGACGTGCGCGTTCACTACCAATGGAAGAAGGGGACGTCCTATCTCTCCTTCTTCCTCTGCGCCTTCGTATTGTTCAGAATCTGGTTCGGCGCGTTGACTTCGGTCGCCACGTTCCTGGGCCTGCTTTCCGCCGGTCTGGCCATCGCTCTTCGTGATCCGCTGGTGAACCTGGCCGGCTGGGCCTTCATCCTGTGGCGTCGGCCCTTCGTGGTCGGCGATCGCGTCCAGCTCGGGACCACGGCTGGCGACGTGATCGATCTGCGCATCTTCCAGTTCACTCTGATGGAGATCGGAAACTGGGTCGATGCGGACCAGAGCACCGGACGAGTGATCCACGTTCCCAATGGGCGCGTCTTCACCGAGTCGCTGGCCAACTACACCAAGGGCTTTCAGTTCATCTGGAACGAGCTGCCGGTCGTCGTCACCTTCGAAAGCGATTGGCGCAAGGCCAAGTCCTCGATGAAGGAGATTGCCGAACGCCGCTCCCAGCACCTGACGCAGGAAGCCGAGGAACGCCTCCGCTCAGCCTCGCGGCGCTTCATGATCTTCTACGCCAAGCTGACTCCCACCGTATACACCAGCGTCGGCGACAGCGGTGTGATCTTGACCCTGCGCTATCTATGCTCCCCGCGCAACCGGCGCGGCAGCGCTGAGGAGATCTGGGAGGATCTGCTCGATGCCTTTGCTGAGCACGACGACATCGACTTCGCCTACCCGACACAGCGTTTCTACGACAATCGCTCGGAAGGGAAACCACCCCTCCGCGCCGTGGGCACGGAACCGCTTCGGTCGACCTCGGGCAGCGAGCCGGTGAGCCCATGAGCAAGCGACGCCAGGACAATGTACTGGGGACCTTCCTGGGAGTCTTCACTCCCTCGGTGCTCACCATCCTCGGTGTCGTCCTCTTCCTTCGAACCGGCTGGGTGGTGGGCAATGTCGGTCTGGTGCCCACTCTCCTGATCGTGGTGCTCGCCCACGCCATCACCGTCAGCACCGCCCTCTCCGTTTCGGCGATCGCGACCAACATGCGAGTCGGGAGCGGCGGCGCCTATTTCATGATCTCGCGCTCGTTGGGGCTCGAGATCGGCGGAGCGATCGGACTTCCCCTCTTCCTGGCCCAGACCTTCTCGGTGACCCTCTATGCCTACGGCTTCGCGGAAGCGCTCCAGCTCTTCTGGCCAGGGCTTCCCCTGCGGCCAGTGGCCGCTGCGATGATCGTCGTCGTCGCGATCATCGCTGGGTTCAGCACCGAGCTGGCTCTCAAGCTTCAGGTTCCGATCCTGGTCGCGATCGTCGCCGCCATGGGATCGCTCTTCGTGGGGGCGGCCCGCGGCTCGGCCGACAGCCTGCCTCTGTGGAGCGGAACGCCCGACGGCCAGGGGTTCTGGCTGGTGTTCGCGGTCTTCTTCCCTGCGGTAACCGGCCTCATGGCCGGAATCAGTCTCTCCGGTGACCTGGAGGACCCCAGCCGCTCGATTCCGAGAGGCACCCTCGCGGCGGTCGGGGTGGGCTTTGTGGCCTATCTGACGGTTCCGATCGCCCTCGCCGCAGCGGCGCCGGCGCAGACCCTGGCCTCTGACAACCTGATCTGGTTCGATCTCGCCGCCGTACCCTGGCTCGTATTCCCCGGACTCTTCGGCGCGGTGCTGTCGAGCGCTGTCGGCTCGATCCTCGCAGCGCCCAGGACCCTCGAGGCGCTGTTCGAGGATCGGCTCTTGCCCCGGCTCCCGCGCGTGGTCCTGCGCGGGCGCCTCGGCAAGAAGCTCCCCCATCTGCTCTCCGCCGGAGTCGCGCTCGCGGC
The DNA here is from genome assembly GCA_963851415.1 of uncultured Acidobacteriota bacterium. GTDB lineage: Bacteria > Acidobacteriota > Thermoanaerobaculia > Multivoradales > Multivoraceae > CAWKPF01. The sequence goes on along the minus strand of CAWKPF010000003.1, from coordinate 1,429,056 downwards.
CGTGTCTCTCGGAGGTCTGAATGCGGTCGCCCCGGTGCTGACGATGTTCTTCCTGACGACCTATGGCCTGGTGAATCTGGTCGCCGGTCTCGAACAGCTGAGCGGCTCACCCTCGTATCGCCCTTCGATTCACGTACCTTCCTATGTTTCCCTGCTCGGCGCCGCGGGCTGCGTCTGGGTCATGTGGCTGATCAACCCTCTGGCCGCGGCCATCGCGATTCTGGTCGAGCTGATCGTCTACTGGACGCTGCGACGTAGATCTCTGAGTGCTGCGTGGGGAGACCTGCGCTACGGGGTCCTGATGTCGCTGACTCGTGTGGCGCTCCTCAAGCTTCGGCAGCTACCGGTCGATCCCCGGAACTGGCGGCCTCACATCCTGGTGTTCGCCGGAGACGTCGAGAAGCGACTGGATCTCGTGCGCTTCGCTCGCTGGCTGAACCAGGGTCGGGGGATCCTCACGGTCAGCCGGCTGATGATCGGTGACGTCGAGGAGCTCGCCGACCAGATCGAGCCCGAGCTGCGGGCCCTCGACGAGGCCTTGACCGAGTACGGGATCCTCGCGTTCGCCGAGGTCGAAGCGGCCGAGTCCTTCGAGAGTGGCGCCGTGCACATCTGTCAGGCCAACGGCATCGCGGGCCTGGCCTCGAACACGATCATGCTCGGCTGGAGCCTCAAGCACGATCGCCTGTGCTCGCTGCTGCGCATCGCTCGCAAGGCCGCGCTGCTCGAGAAGTCGACCTTGCTCTGCCATATCGCCCCCCGACGCTGGTCGAACGAGCTTCGACGCATCGACGTCTGGTGGGGAGGTTTGCAGAGCAACGGCGACATGATGCTCCTGTTCGCCTACCTGATCTCGGTGAACCCCGAATGGGCGCGAGCCAAGATCTGCGTCAAGAGCATCACGACGAGCGCCATGTCCCGCGAGCAGACCGAGCGCAGTCTCGAAGAGCTGCTCGAGCGCAGCCGCATCCGCGCCGAAACGACGGTGCTGCCCAGGCCGACCGAGAAGACGGTCCAGGAGGTCATCCAGGAGGAGTCCTGCGACGCGGATCTCGTGCTCATGGGACTGCAGGCGGTGGACGCCGGACAGGAAGGCAGCTACGCGACCCGTCTGCAGAGCCTGGTCGGCGACTTGCCGACGGTCATTCTCGTTCGAGCCGCAGGCCCTTTTGCCGGGCACCTTCTCTCGTCGTCGAGCGACGCCGAGTAGGAAGAGATCGGTCAGCCCCGGAATCTCACCGGCAATCTGCACGCATCGTCGACCCGAGCTCAGTCCGGACCGCCGGGTGTCGCGAGTCCTTTGAGCTTGCCATGAGCCTCCGGGGTCGCGACCAGCAGCAGCTGATCTCCAGCACGCAGTCCCGTGTCGCCACGCGCCATCTCCATCTCGTCGGCTCGCAGCACCGCGATCGCCGTTGCACCCTCCACCCCGCCGACCCGGCTGGCCACCGTGCCGCCGTCCATCTCCGAGCCTTCGCCGATCTCGATCGCAACCAGGAGTCCCGAGCCGTGACTGACCCGGATCGGCTCTCCGTAGTGTAGAAGGCTCATCAGGCGAGGCAGACGGAGCTCTTCCGCTTCGAGCTCGCCCCCTTCGAGCAGCTCGACCGCACGTCGGACGAAGACACCTCTGTGCAAGGGTGAATCGGCGGGGCTCTCGACCTGCGAGGGGTAGAGCGTCGGATGGGGACTGTGGCGGGTCAGCCTCCGCTGGGTCAAGAAGGCGACGATGTTCGCCGCCATCGCCGGAATGATGAGTCCATAGCCAGCAGTCATCTCGGCCACCATGATGAGGGTCGAGATCGGAGTTCGAGCTGCGCCCGCAAACACCGCCGCCATTCCCACCACGACGAACGCTGCAATCGACGCTTCGTCGGCCAGCCCTGCATGATGGAGACCGATTCCCAGTACGGCGCCGAGCAGACCACCCAGGGTCACCGTGGGTGCAAACACGCCGCCCGATCCCCCGGAGCCGATGGTGACTGCCATCGCCGGCCCCTTGGTCACCAGGAGGAGAACGATCAGCGAGAGCGGAATCGCCTCGCTGATCGCCAGCTGCAGGTATCCGTAGCCGGTACTGAGAATCTGGGGCGCCGCGAGGGCCGCGAGGCCCAACACCAGTCCACCGATCGCCGGACGGAAGTGTGGCCACACTGGCAGCCGCCGAAACAGTCGCTGACTGTGCTCGAGCATCCAGGGAAGGGCGGCACCGACCACCCCCGCCAGCAAGCCGAGAAGGACGAACCAGGGGAGCAGGGTCGGTGCCGGCAGCACCAACTCCTCCGGGATCGCGAACAAGGGCTCCCATCCCGACGGCGACAGCGTCGCGAAGGTGGCGTACGCGGTCACCGCCGAGATGACCGTGTAGATCAACGCCTCCCCTTCGAACGCCATCCCGCTGTACAGGATCTCGACCGCGAAGATCGCCATTCCGAGAGGCGCTCGAAACATCGCGGCCAGACCGGCCGCCATTCCCGCCAGCAGCAGGTGCCTCTTCTCCTGGCCCCGTAAACCGGCCCAATTGGACAGCTGGGTCGCGATGCCGACCGAGATCTGCGCGGTCGGGCCCTCTCGCCCCGCCACTCCACCCGAGCCGATCGTGAGCGCCGCAGTCACGGCTTTGAGCAGCGGCACCCTGCCCCGCACCTCACCACCCTGCCGGTGATAGGCGCCGATCGCCGCATCGGTCCCGTGCCCCTCGGTCTCGGGTGCGAAGCGAAACACCAGAAAACCGCTGAGCAATCCTCCCAGGGTCGTGACCAACGGCAGCCACAGGCGAGCACGCCCCTGGGGAACCGTCATCTCGGGGTCGAGCACACCTGCCTCCGGCGGAGTGTAGCCCCCCAACTCTCCGAGCAGCAGGTGGGAGGTCAGATCGACCAGCCACTCGAAGGCGAACGCCGCGACCCCACCGAGCACCCCCACCAGGACGCAATAGGCGAGCAGGCCAGAGGTCGGGAGGAAGAGTGGACGACGTAGAGCGCGGGCAGCCATCGAGGGTCCTCGGTGCGGGAGGAGCAGAGACTACTTGATGAGCAGGATCTTCTGGTTCACCGGATAGAGCCACTCGACACCGCGCTCGGTCACGACTGCATCGTCTTCCAACGGGATACGCACCTTCTTGCCCCCCCACTCCGGTGCAGCCGTCCAGGCAAAGAGCTCGATCGACAGAAGATTGCTGGCTCTCAGCTGATAGCCGAGCCGCACCGGATTGAAATCGGCGATCGAAGGCCCGATTCCGTGTCCCGTGTTACCGACGGAATGACAGCCGATCGTCACGTCTGTGACCTCGGCGTCAGGGGAGGGTCGGTTGAATCCGACCTGCCGGAAACCGCGCTCCGAAAGGGCCTCGTAGATCGCGTCCATCGCCTCCGCTGCGCTGATCCCCGGACGGATCGCACCGCGCACGATCGAGCGCGCCTCCTTGCCTCGCTCGAAGGCGTTGCGGATTCCCGCGGGAGCGTCGGCTTCGCCGTCGCGCAGCACGTAGGCGATGCGCTTCATATCGGTGTAGAGGTTGTTGAGCCCGACCCCCCAATCGATCATCAAGAGGTCGCCGCGTTGGATGATGTGCTCATTCGACAGCGCCGCGATCCCCTCCGGTCCCGTGACGTAGACCGAGGGCATCCCGAACGAGAGACCGAGTCCGCGCTCGAAGGTCTGCTCGCGCATCCACCACGCCACCTCCTCCAGGGTCGTGACCCCGGGCACGATCACCTCGTTGGAGAAGGCTCGCTCGGCGATCTCCCGCGAGATCTCCCCCGCCTCGGCAAACGCGCTGATCTCCGCGGCGACACGGCGAGAGCGAAAATCGGAGACGAGCTTCTCCGCCGATACCAGTCTCGATCCCCACGGCTCCCCCAATGCTTCGACCAACTGCTCGTGTGCCGAGTGAGTGAGCCCGTCCGCGGCACCGATCGCCCGCGAGGTATTCACGCCGATCCGCTGGGGATCACGCTCGGCGACGAACTCGCCCAGCTCGCTCGCTTCCAGAAAGAGGTCATAGGCCCCACTGCGCTCGAGGTCGTAGCCGTCGATGCCCAATGCGGCGCGCTCGATCCGATCCCCTCCTCGATCGGTGAAGACATAGAAACCGTCCTTTCCGACGTATCCACCACCGAGGTCGATCGTCAACGGGTCGTCGTAGCCTTCTCGACGCATCACGATCCACATGTCGATCTCGTTCTCCCGCATCGCAGCGGGCAGGACCAGATCGAACTTGTCGCGCCGAATCTGATTCTGGGTCTCCCAGCGCGCACGGGCTTCTCCCCAACCCGCGAAAGCGAGGGTGGGGGCAGCTTGGGCAAACACCCAGGACAGGAGAACGGCAGCGAATACCGGTCGACACTTGTTTTCTTCGGGTCTCATGGTCGGAGTCTCCCAGTCGCGCAGATCAGACGCAAGCCATCGCAGGCGCCGATGCTCCACTCGACTCCGGATTCCTGAGCTAGGATCACCGGGTTCCCAGAGTTCCCGCCATCGATTGCAGGAGAGCCCCGTAGTGATTCGAAGAGCCGTCCTACCTGCCCTGATCCTCGCCTGTCTCACCGGCGCCTCCCTCTGGGCGACCGACGAGGAAGCGGCCAGCGACGAGAAGTGGAGCGTCACCGATCCGGCAATCGAGGGCTTCTACCCGGTCGAGATCGACACCACATCCGGAACCTGGATGAACCTGGACCTCAGCCCGGACGGCCGTACGCTGGTCTTCGACCTGCTCGGCGACCTCTACACCGTTCCGATCGAGGGCGGCGACGCCAGAGCGCTGACGCGCGGCCTCGCCTGGGACATGCAGCCGAGCTTCAGTCCCGACGGTCAATCGGTCGTGTTCACCAGCGATCGAGGTGGCGGCGACAACGTGTGGATCCTGGACCTCGGCGACGCCTCTCTCGAAGGCCTGCCGCAGCCCAGGGAGATCTCGCGCGAAAAGCACCGCTTGCTCAACAACCCGGTGTTCTCGCCGGACGGGCAGTTCGTCGCCGCGCGCAAGCACTTCTCTTCCACGCGCTCCCTCGGATCGGGAGAGATCTGGCTGTTTCACACCAGCGGCACCGGCAGCGGTCTCCAGCTCAACGAGAAGCCCAACGACCAGAAGGATCTGGGCGAGCCTGCCTTCTCTCCCGACGGACGCTACGTCTACTTCAGCCAGGACACCACTCCGGGGGGCACCTTCGAGTACAGCAAGGACTCGACCGGTCGCATCTACAGCATTCACCGGATCGATCGCGAGACCGGGGAGATCGACACGGTCATCTCGGGCAACGGAGGGGCCGTGCGCCCCACTCCCTCGCCGGACGGCAAGTGGCTGGCCTTCGTACGCCGCGAGCGCTTCCAGAGCAAGCTGTTCCTGCATGACCTCGAGAGCGGCAGGAACACGGTGATCTACGACCGACTCGACCGGGACATGCAGGAGATCTGGGCGATCCACGGGGTCTACCCCACCATGGCCTGGACTCCCGATAGCCGGGAGCTGGTGTTCTGGGCGGGAGGCAAGATCCATCGTGTCGACATCGAGACCACGACCGAGCGCGAGATCCCGTTTCGGGTTCGCCAGACCCACACCCTGCGGGAGGCTCTACGCTTTCCCGTCGAAGTCCACCCCGAGCGCTTCCGCACCCGGATGCTGCGCTGGGTCGAGGTCTCTCCCGATGGCGACCGGGCTCTCTTTCAGGCACTCGGGCGGATCTGGCTGCGCGACTTCGCCACGGGGGAGACACGGCCCCTGACGACCCAGAAAGACCACTTCGAGCTCCATCCCTCCTGGTCCCGCGACGGGAGCCAGATCGTCTACGTGAGCTGGAGCGATCAGGAGCTCGGCGCGGTGCGCATCGCGCCGGCGACCGGCGGCTCGCAGGGGCGCGTCGTCACTACCCGGCCCGGGCACTACGCCGAGCCGACTCTCTCACCCAGCGGACGCTACCTGGTCTATCGCCAGGTGCGAGGCAACAACCTGACCGGCGCCCTCTGGTCCAGGGATCCGGGAATCTACGCCGTCGACCTGCAGAGCGATCGCGAGCCGGTTCGCATCCACCGCAGCGGCCTCTCGCCGCACTTTGGCGCCAGTGAGAACAGGGTCTTCTTCATGGAGGTCGAGAGCTGGAACGAGCGCTTCCTGCGCAGCCTCACCGTCAGCGGCTCACTGGAAGAGGGAGCCGGAGAAATGACCGTACGCGAGCACGCCAAGAGCGAGGTCGCCACCGAGATGCGCGTCTCGCCCGACGGGCGATGGCTCGCCTTCGTCGAGCGATTTCGCGCCTACGCAGCCCCCTTTCCGGCTTCGGCGAAGGCGATCTCCGTCGGACCCAAGATGGACGGCCTCCCGGTCAGGCAGCTCTCCGACGACGCCGGCGCCTTCTTGCACTGGTCGGGCGACTCGGAGACGGTCTACTGGTCCCTCGGTCCGGAGCTGCTCGGCCGGCGCCTCGATCAGACCTTCCCGTTCCTGGGAGCCAACGACGAAGAGAGCGCTGCCCGAAGCGCTCCGATCGACCTCGGCTTCGAGGTCCCCTCGGACGTGCCGAGCGGCACGATCGCCTTGACCGGAGGACGCATCCTGACCATGACCGGCGACGACGCGTCGGGCGGCGACGTGATCGAGCGTGGCACCGTGGTCGTGCGGGACAACAGGATCGTCGCGGTCGGCGCCACGGGTAGCGTCGACGTACCCTCTGGCGCGCGAGTGATCGACGTCACCGGGCGCACCGTGTTACCCGGGTTGATCGACGTGCACTGGCATGGCCCGCAGGGATCGAACGGGGTGATCCCCCAGCAGAACTACGAGAACGACGCCGGGCTCGCCTTCGGCGTCACCACTGTTCATGACCCGTCCAACGACACCCAGACCTTCTTCGCCGCTGCGGAAATGGCCCGGGCCGGTCTGGTACGAGCGCCGCGCCTCTTCTCCACCGGAACCATCCTCTACGGAGCGAACGGCGCCAGCCGGGCGATCATCGAGAGCGTCGACGACGCCCGCATGCACCTGAAGCGCCTCCAGGCCGCCGGGGCGATCTCGGCCAAGAGCTACAACCAGCCCCGTCGCGATCAGAGGCAGATGATCGTGGCGGCCGCCAACGAGCTCGGCATGATGGTGGTGAACGAGGGTGGAGCCCTGTTCAACGCCAACATGACGATGGTCGCCGACGGCCACACCGGAATCGAGCACTCGCTCTCGGTGGGCGCCATCTACGACGACGTGATCCAGTTCTGGGGCCAGAGTCGCGGCAAGGACGGCGGTATCGGCGTCGGCAACACGCCGACACTCGGCGTGGCCTTCGGCGGAATCGAAGGCGAGCGCTACTGGTACCAACACACCAACGTGTGGGAGAACGAGCGACTGGTCTCCTTCGTACCCCAGGACGAGATCGACGCCCGATCGCGCCGCCGAATGATGGCCCCCGACTCCGACTACAACCACTTCAACACCGCTCGCATCGTCAAGCAGCTGAACGACGCCGGGGTCTCGATCCAGCTCGGCGCCCATGGTCAGCGCGAGGGGTTGGCAGCGCACTGGGAGCTGTGGATGTTCGAGCAGGGCGGCATGACTCCGATGGAAGCGCTGCGTGCCGGCACCATCAACGGCGCTCGCTACCTCGGCATGGACGGCGACATCGGCAGCCTGGCACCGGGCAAACTGGCCGATCTGATCGTCATTGCGGGCAATCCCCTCGAGAACCTGCGCAGCTCGGAGGCCGTGCTCTACACCATGGTCAACGGTCGGCTGTACGAATCGGCGACCCTCGACGAGATCGCGCCCGGCGATCGAAAGCGGCAGCCCTACTCCTGGCAGGAAGATTGAGGGCACCCGAGGAGATCTCGCGTGAAGACAACCCTTACCCCCTCGTCCTTGGCCGTGAGGCTCCTCTCCCTGAGCGCCCTGATCACCCTGCTGTCGGGAGCCCTATGGCCGGCCCCTCTGGCAGCAAAGACGAAGTGCTTCCCGCGTGAGGGCAGCTGCGTCCTCGTCACGGTGAACGGACAGCCGGCGGTCAAGCTCACCAAGAAGGACCGCCGCCAGCTGCAGCCCTATGCCGGGCGTCCCTACGTGAGCGACGTCGCGACCTGGATTCCCCTTCCGATCCAGGGCGAGCTCGAGATCCGGGCCGATGTCGCCCCGGGCGGAGCCGACTGGTTCGGTGCCGGCGTCAGCGCGGACGCCGCCATCGTCCCGTTGGAGGAGGTGTCACTCGACACCAGCCGGACGATCGGCACGGCTCCGTCCGTGCGCATCGGCGGTGAAGCGGTTCTCACCGAGCGCCTGGAGCTCCAGAGCAACCGCCTTCCCGCTGGCCCCTACCTGCTGCGCATCACCCTTCGTGGTGCCGACAACTGGGACCGAGCCACTCTGTTCTTCAGGGTGACCGAGTAGCGCCGGAGGACGAGCACCGGTCCCCACCTGGGATGCACGAGCCCCCCCAGTCCGCTAGGTGTTACGTCTCAGGACGTTGTTCAGTCGGCTGCGCGTAGTCGCTGCCACGGGGTATTCCCTCCGAGACCGTGGTGAGGTCTTTGGAGATTGTAGTAGCGGATCCAGGTAGGGAGGGCACGGGTTCGCCGTTTCGAGCTGGAGTAGGCCTTCGCATACGCCCACTTGCGGGCGAGGGTCTGGATGAAGCGTTCGACCTTGCCGTTGGTCTTGGGCGTGTAGGGCCGCGTGTAGAGGTGGCGGATGCCGAGCTCGCGACAGGCGTCGTTGAAGAGACGAGATCGGTAGCCCGAGCCGCGGTCCGTGAGCACCCGTTCGATGCGAATGCCCTGCTCGGCGTACCAGGCCACGCTGTGACGTAAGAACTCCGTGACCGAGTGCTGGCCCTCGTCCGGCAAGACCTCGACGAAGGCCAGACGGGTGTGATCGTCCACGGCCGCGTGAGCGTTCTCCCAGCCAGCCCCCTTCACCCGGCGGGAGCGATCGCCATGGATCCGGTGACCCGGACCCTTCGTGATCCGGGCGAGCTTCTTGGTGTCCAGGTGCAGCAGCTCGCCCGGACGCTCTCGCTCGTAACGCCGGACCGGCTCTTTCGGCTCGAGGCTGCTCAGGCGACCCAGGCCCTGGTGGCGCAGGATCCGAGACACCGTCGAACGGGGCACCTTCACTTGCTCCGCGATCTCCCAGGCCACCTTGCCGCAGCGACGCAGGCGTAGCATGCGCTGGACCTTCCTCCCCGGCGTCTCCCCGGGGCTCCGGTGGGGTCGAGAGCTTCGATCCTGCAGACCCGCGAGGCCCTCCTCGCGATAGCGACGGAGCCAACGGTAGGCCATGCTCTCGCTGATGCCGGCGCAGGCCGCGGCCTGCGCCACCCGCTCTCCTCTCTCCACAACCCGCTCAACCAGCAGCAATCTGCCGTGAATCGTCAGACGGGCGTTAGCATGAAGCTTCATTCGGGGCTCTCCTCTGAGTCATTTGGCTGTAGCAACCTCATGATCTCAGAGGAACCCGAATGAACCTGAACAACCTACTGAGCTTTCACATCTAGGGTCGCGTCGTGCGAGGCCGCCGATCTTCCCTCACCGCCCTGCTCCTGTTCCTGGGACTGGCTCTCTTCGGCCTGATCACCAAGGGACCCCCGAGGCCGGAGCCGGACCCGAAGGGCACCTTCTCCTTCGCCGTACTCGGCGACGCGCCCTACTATCCCCAGGAGGATCTTCAGTACCGGCTCGTCCTCGCGGCGCTGAGGGCTCACGATCTCCGCTTCGTGCTCCACGTCGGCGACATCCTGGGGAGCCCGTGCACCGAGCCTCGCTATCGACGGACCCTACGCGAGTTCCAGAGCCTCCCCCATCCCGTGATCTACACTCCGGGAGACAACGAGTGGACCGACTGCTGGTCGGAGCTGTCGGGTGAGTACGAACCACTCGACCGACTCCGACTGCTTCGTGAGACCCTCTTTCCGGTTCCCGGAGAGAGCCTCGGAGGACAGCCCATTCAGGTCGACAGCCAGGCCCGATCCGGCCGGTTCTCCGAGCTCGTCGAGAACGTCCGATGGAGTCGAGATGGCCTGGTGTTCGCCACGGTGCATCTGGTCGGGAGCGCGAACGGCAGGGACGAGTTCCCAGGACGAACCGAGGCCGATGACGCCGAGGTCGAGCGACGCACGGCCGGGGCCACTCTCTGGCTGCGCGAGACCCTTGTCGCGGCTCGACAGTCGGGGGCCTCCGCCGTGGTCCTCGCGTTTCATGCCAGTCCCGAGTTCGAGGAGCCTTTCGACCGTCCATATCGCCAGGCGTACGAGCCCTTTCTCACGGCCCTCGAGGAAGAGGCGGCCACCTTTGCCCGTCCCGTGCTCGTCGTCCACGGTGACAACCACGAGTACCTCGTCGACCGACCGGTGACCGACCGGAGGACCGGGCGGACACTGGAGAACCTCACGCGCCTCCAGGTCCCCGGCTCTCCGGACGTCGGCTGGGTGAGGGTCGTGGTCTCTCCCGCCACCGACTCGGACGCCGAAACCCGCTTCGATTTTCATCCGTGGATCGTGCCGAAGTGGAAGTACTGGTAGCCAGAAAGCGCCACGACCGACGGGCCACCCGTCACTTCTTGCGAAACACGTCGAACAGGTGGCTGTACTTGATGACCAGGCTTCGATCCGGGCGCTGGAAGAGATCCCGGGCTCCGAACTCGTCGATCTCGTTGTAGACCACCCACAGTCCGGTGTTGCCGTCCTGAAGCCAGCTGAACCGGAGGTTGGTCGACACCTGGTCGGTCTGGTCGTTGTACTGAAAGAGCGCCTGGACGAGCAGACGGGTAGTGAACGAGTAGGTCACGCGCAGCCGGCCGAGGTTCACCTCGAAGTCGCCCTCGGGAAGGTGGATGTCGTTGTAGTTCCAGGACAGCTCGGAGGTGAGTTTGTCGCCGCGACGCGCTGTGAGAGTGGGGGTGAGTGCCAATCGATCGCCGCCGAAGAATCCGCCCGCCACCGTGGTCAGGTTGAAGATCACCGATTTCGCGCGACTGGTGTAGAAGACGAGCTGCGCCTCCGAGTTGTCGTACTCTCCTGGCCTCACGATCACTCCCGGGTTGATCTCGAAGGGCACGCGCACGCCCTCGTGAGTGAAATTGACACCGGTGTGTACTTCGTAGTTGTTCTTCCACTCCCAGTGGTTGTCTACGTGTAGATAGCCGGTCTGCTGAAACCCGTCGAAGTTCCAGAATCCGCGATAGGAGATGTGCGGCCGCAGCTCCTGAAGGCCCCAGAGGTGCTGCGGCCGAATCGTGCGAAAGATCAATGCGGAAGGCTTACGAATGTCGCGCCGTGCGATGAAGCCCACCTCCGGGTTGAATGCCGCTCCCACCTCCAGATAGTCGACGAAGGCGGTCCACTTCGGGGTGTCCATACCCCAGTGAAGCTGATACGCGTGGTCGTCCCCACGGAGCTCCTGCGAGTCCGTCTTCGAGGCGAATCCATAGACCGTGTGGTACCGACCGATTCCGGCCTGGCCATCGAGCCCGAAGGTCCGGTTGGTCTCGCCGGTCGGGTTGTCGGTCATCCCACCCCGTTGAACGAAGATGCCGCCGATCCGGCTGCGGTTCGGCAGCTCTCTCGAAACTCGCGCCACGCCGAACTCATTACTGGGAAGAACTCCCCCGCCGATCGGCTCCAGATCGACCGAGTCCGTCCCCATTCCCAGGAGACCGACGTTGGTGCGCCCGATCTTTCCGGTGACTCGTCCGCCACCGACGATCGGGATCGGCCGGCCGTTCGGACTGAGGCCGATACGTCGGCTGAAGAACAGCTCGACCTCCCCCGCAGCACCCACCGCGAAGAGACCGGCGTTCTCGAGGAAGAACTCACGCTTCTCCGGAAAAAAGAGATTGAACCGGTCGAGGTTCACCTGCTGCTCGTCGACCTCGACCTGGGAGAAGTCGGTGTTGTAGGTCAGATCGAGGGTGAGGCTGGGTGTCAGGCTGTACTTGAGATCGACGCCCCCCTCCGCATCGTAGTCGGTGAGATCGGCCTCGAAGCCGGGCTGCCAGGCCGTACCCTTGACGTAGGGCGTGATCTTCAGATTGCGCTGGGGCGGCACCTCGAGCTGCTCGAGCACGCCAGCGTCCACCAGCCGAAAGAGATTGAAGTTCCGGGTCAGCGGGGCCCAATAGGCAATCTCGTTGCGGCGACGGATGTTGCGCTGGAAGTTCAGCCCCCAGCTCTGTTCGGTCCCCTTGGGATAGCGCAGGGTCGCAAAGGGAATCGCGAACTCGGCGCTCCATCCGAAGTCACCCACCTGCGCCTCGATCTCCCAGACTCCGTCCCAGTTCAGGTTGAAGCCGCCACCGGCACCGCCCTGGAATCGCCCGCCGCCGAGTCCACTACTGCCCTCCTTGGTCACCTGCCCGTCATACTGGATCCCGGCGGGGTTGGTCGCGAAGACGAAGCCGTTCTGAGTATCGCGAAAGGTATCGAAAATGACCTGGAAGGCATCCGTGTTGTCGAGGGATGAGTCCCTGCGGCTGTCCGAGGCGATGATGCCCGACGGATCCGAGTCGAAGAGCACGACGCCGATGTACAGGGTGCTGTCGGTGAAGCCGATCCGAACCACGGTCCGTTCCGAGGCGGCTTCGCCTGCCCTGGGTCGGGTCTGGGTGAACCCCGTGGCTGCCGGTAGATCGGCCCAGACCGGGTCCCCGAGGACATCTCCGTCGATCGTCGGAGGGGCCCCGAGTCGGCCTGCCGAGAGTCGTGGTGCTCCGGGATCCTCCTGGGAGACGAGAGGCCCGGCAAGGACTGACCACAGGAGCATCGACGCGAGGACGGCCCCACGGCGTCGGCCACTCACCAGACATCCGTGCATGAAGGAGACTCCATCGGAATCGCTCGGGGGGCCGGTCGACACGACGAGCACCCTCCCGCGAGGAGCGCACGTTCACCTACCGGCCGGTCAGTCAGGAGCGTCGGCAGAGTGTAGTCGACGACCGCTTCGGAGGGAAGCCGAGCGAGACCGCGGCTCTCTCGACGGACTCTTCGGCATGCCGGCTACAATCTCCAGCCACTTCGACGCTCCACGTCCTCCGGAAGGCAGAGCCGCATGAGCCCGAGACCGAATCGCCCCCTCCTTTCGTCGGCGCCGTTCCGAGCCGCCCTCTTCGGCTACCTGGTCCTCTTCCCATGGGCCGTCCAGGCCGCTGCCCAGGAGTCGCCGGCCCTCGTGCTCGTCACCATTGACGGCCTCCGCTGGCAGGAAATGGTCTCGGGCATCGACCCGTCCCTGCTCACCGAGGAGCAAGGGGTCCGCGACCCCGCGCCGCTCCTCGAGCGCTTCGGAGCCGACGATCCGAAACGGCGGCGGGAGTTGCTGATGCCCTTTCTGTGGGGCGTCGTACATGAACAGGGCCAACTGTTCGCCGATCACGCCGCCGGGGGCGGAGCCCGGGTCACCAACGGCAAGAACTTCTCCTATCCAGGCTACAGCGAGCTCCTGGTCGGCTCTCCCGACGGACGCATCGACAGCAACGACAAGGTCACCAACCCCAACCGTACCGTTCTCGAGCATCTCGCCGAGCAAGGCCGCGTCACGACCGGCCAGAGCGCCGTCTTCGCATCCTGGGACGTCTTCCCCTGGATTGTCGCCGTCGAGCGTTCGAGGCTCTTCGTCAATGCCGGCTGGCAGCCCCTCGAGCTGGCGCCTGCGACGCCGGCCCAGGAGATGCTCAACAGCCTGATGTTGACGACTCCACGCGAGTGGGAAGGCGTGCGCTTCGACAGCTTCACCTTCCGAGCGGCCATGACGTACCTCGAGCGCGAGCGCCCCCGCCTCCTCTACCTGGCTCTCGGCGAGCCCGACGACTGGGCGCACGAGCGCCGCTACGGGCACTACGTCGATGCGACCCGGCGCTGCGACGACCTGATCGCCGAGCTCTGGCTGTGGCTGCAGAGCCAACCGGACTACGCCGGCCGGACCACTCTGCTCATCACCACCGACCACGGCCGGGGGAGAACCGAGGCCGACTGGACGAGCCACGGCAGCGATGTCGACGGTGCCGACGAGGCCTGGATCGCGGTGATCGGCCCGAGGATCTCGGCGCGAGGACTGCGCAACGACGAGCGGGTCACCCTGTCCCAGGTGGCGGCCACGATGGCGCAGGTGTTCGGCATGGATCTTCCCGGCCTCGACGAGAAGGCCGCCCGTCCCCTGCCGATCTTCGCCGGGCACGACTGAGCACGAGCGGAGGATTCCGGCCCCAGACGGACACCCGAGCTCGATCCGGCGTCAGGTCCCGAGCGGGGGCATGGACCCGCTGTCTTCACCGTTGACCGGCGGTTCTTCGCTCTGGGAGGCGATGGGGTTCGTGGCGACGGCATCGGAAGCGATCTCCCCCTCGCCCCCACTCGTGGGTGGGTCCTCGGACTCCGACCCGAGCAGCTTCACGGTTCCCCAGAGGATCCCGCACGTGATCGCCAGCTGACCGAGATAGTAGAGCGGCCAGGTCGCCGCGTCGGCCCAGGAGAGCTGGTGGGCGAAGCGATCGGTCGCGATGATGGCGTCCGAGACCAGGAACGACACGCCTCCGAGACCGACCCAGGGCTGGCCACGCCGCACCTGTGTCGACAGCAGCGCCATGGCGACGACCACGGCCGAGTAGACCACGATCGGAACGGCCGAGCCCTCCCCCAGCCGGGGGAGCAGCCACCCCAGAAAACCGGCGCCGACGAGCAGGACGGCCACCGCGGTACTGATCCGCACCCGATCCCCCCGAGGCGTCAAACCGACGTAGACGAAGAGCACCAGATAGATCAGGTGGCCGAGGGCGAAGGCGACGATGGCCCACTCCAGCGGGGCCCGCTCGATGAGGACGTCGCCGACACTGTGCATCAAGAGCGCGAGGCCGAGAATCATCGCTCCCTTGCGAAACAACCGCGTCCACGCGAGAAACGCCAGGCTCGCGATCGACAACCATTTCGCGATCACCCACAGCTGGCTCTCGAAGCGGAGCCCCAGTGAGTCGAAGGCGTAGTAGAGCGCCGCGCAGAGCAGTGAGAACCCGAGGACCCAGAATGCGGTCCAGAACGTCCCTCCCGTGGTGGGCTCGAGTGGGCTCGTGACCTGGTCTGACTCCGCACTCGTGGAAACCGAATGAGACATGTAGCTACCCTCCTTGCACGACGCGACCCGCGCCGATGATCTCGCTGACCGAATCCTTCTCTTGGCGCTGCAGACGCTCGCTGAGACTGCGATGGAGACGAGCCGCCAGCATGGGACCCTGGTAGACCAACGCGGTGTAGAGCTGCACGAGCGACGCACCGGCACGCAGTCGCCACCACACCTCCTCCAGTGAGTCGATTCCCCCCACGGCGATCACCGGCCACTCTCCATCGAGCTCGGCAACCACTGCCTCGAGAGCGCTGCGGCTCTTCTCCCGAAGCAAGGCTCCGCTCACCCCCCCCTGCTCGCCGAAGCGCTCGAGCAGTTCGGGCGCATTGGTGGTGTTGGTGGCGATGATGCCAGCAGCTCCGTTCTCGACCGCACATCGAGCCAGCCTCTGAATGCTCTTTGGCTCGAGATCGGGCGCCAGCTTCAGCAGCAGCGGCCGATCACTCACTTCGCCCACGGCGCCGAACAGCTCGCGAACGAATCCCTCGTCCTGCAGGGCGCGAAGCCCCGGAGTGTTCGGTGAGGAGAGATTGAGCACCAGATAGGCCGCGTGCGGGCCCAGCAGTCGGGCCAGCGTGCGATAGTCCTCGAGTGCGTTGTCGTTGGAGGTGGTCTTGTTCTTTCCCAGATTGATCCCGGTCGGAACTCCGAGCGAGTCCGGGGCGAGGTCCTCGAGACGAGCCGCCATCGCCTGACCGCCCTGGTTGTTGAAGCCGAGCCGGTTGACCAGGCTTCTCTCCTCGGTCCAGCGGAAAGCGCGCGGCTTCTCGTTTCCTGGCTGGGCCTTCGGAGTCACCGTCCCCACCTCGAGGAACCCGAAGCCGAGCGCAGAGAGTCCACGCACGACCTCGGCATTCTTGTCGAAGCCGGCCGCCAGGCCGACCGGGCCCGGGAACTCGACGCCGAACAGTCGCTGCGTGAGCAGAGAGCTGCGGGGCGCGTGAAGACGACGCATCCATGCACACAGCGGTCTCGCCCCCTGCAGCAGACGCAGACTCGAGATCGCCGTCTCGTGAGCCCGCTCTGCGTCGAGGGAAAACAGCAGCGGCCGAATGAAGCGATAGAGCAAAGCCCGAAGCTCTCCCGTCAGAACGCCATGAAGTCGAAGCTCGCAGGCGCTGTCACCACGCGATCCCGTAGTCCTCGCCGAAGTTGCTCGCGCCACCCCAGAGAGTGCCATTCTCCGGGTCGAAGTAGATCGCGTTGATCGGTCCCGAGGTGTGACTTCGGGTCTCGACCCGGTAGCCCATGCGACGCAGCTCGGCGATCACCCACGGAGGGGTGTCGTCGCGGACGGTGAGGCGTCCGGGCATCCTGCCGTGGTCGCCGAAGGAGCTCATCATCTGGTAGCTGGTGATGTTGGCCGCCTCGACGGCCTGCTGGACGTTCATGCCGAACTCCTCCATGTTGAGCAGGAACTGGATCAGATTCTGGTCCTGGGTGTCGCCGCCCTGCACGGCGAAAGAGAGGTGCGGCTTGCCCTCCTTGAGGGCCATTCCGGGTGTCAGCGTTGCGCGGGGTCGCTTGCCCGGCTCCACCAGGTTGTAGGGATTGATTCGTTCGTCGATCACGAAGCTCTGCATCCGTTGGCTCAGTCCAACTCCCGTACTCCCCGCGATCACGGCCGGAATCCAGCCGCCACTCGGCGTGATGGAAACCACCCAGCCCTCCGCGTCGGCCGCCTGGATCGACGTAGTTCCCGCAGTGAAGCCGCGCTCGAAGCTATCGAGATCGAACCCGGGCGAGCCCGCGAGATCGGAGACCTCGTACTCCGCGCCTCGGTCTTCGGATTCGGTCGGCGGCCATTCCTCGAGCAGCTGGAGAAAGGGGTTCTTTCCCCCTTGATACGGATAGGGATCACCGGGCTTCACGCCAGGATCGTTGCGCTCCCAGTCGATCTCCTTCAGCCGATCCCGGGCGTACTCCTTGGAGAGCAATCCCGCCATGGGCTCCTCCGGCGGAAAGTAGGGATCGCCGTAGTAGAAGTCGCGGTCGGCAAATGCGTAGTTCATCACCTGATAGAGGGCATGGATGTAGCGTGCGCTGTTGTACCCCATGGCCTGGAGATCGAGCTCTTCCAGCATGTTGAGGGCCTGCAACATCACCGGCCCCTGTACCCACGAGGTCAACTTGTAGACCTCGAGGCCGCGATAGGAAGTCTTCACCGGTTCCTCGATGTAGACCTGCCACTGGTCCAGGTCGTCCATGGTGATCAAGCCGCCCTGCTCCTGGACGCTACGCACCAGCTCTTGCGCGATGTCGCCCCGGTAGAAGCGCTCGTAGGCGGCGAGAATCGCCTCCGAGCGACTGCGGCCCGCATTGCGCGCTTCCTCCTCCGCCACGACCAGCTTGCGCAGCATCGCCGCCAGATCGGGCTGCTTGAACACTTCGCCGCCGCGCGGCGCTGCTCGGGCTGAGGGATCGTCCTCGTCCAGATGCGGAAGGAATACCGCCTTCGAGTAGGGCCACTTCGAGAGCCAGTCGCGTCGCCGCTCCATGTTGTCAGCCTGCGACTCCTCGATGGCGTAGCCGTCGGCCATCTCGATCGCCGGTGCGAGGACCTGGGCGAGGCTCAGCGTGCCGTATTCGGCGAGCATCACCATCAGTCCACCCGGAGTCCCTGGCGTCACCGCCGCGAGCGGTCCGTACTCGGGGGGATACGGCATCCCGTTGTCGCGAAAGAAGTCGACGGTGGCGCCGCTCGGAGCGACGCCGAGGGCATTGATGCCCTTCACCTCCCCGCTGCGCGGGTCGTAGATCAGGGCCTGGGTCTCCCCGCCCCAACCCAGGGTGTCCCACATCGTCGAGGTAGCGGCGAGCATCGCACAGGCGGCGTCGACCGCGTTGCCGCCTTGCTGGAAGAGGCGAGCACCAGCCGTCGCGGCGAGTGGTTTGCCCGTGATCGCGACCCAGTGACTGCCGTGAAGGACCGGTTTCTCGGTGCGCTGGGCGAAGGCGGCGCCCGCCCCTTGCCACACAATGAGAACGAGAGCGACGGTCCGAAACAGGGCGCGCCCTCTCCTCGGGACGAGCTCGCGGGCAGCGCGGATCGACGAGCGGATCATGGGTGTCTCCTTTGTTGCCTCCGGAGACTATCGGATCGAGCGGGCGCCGAGGCGATGAATGACGCCCTCGAGTTCCGGGGACAGTTTACTTATCTCGAGATAGGTAAACTGTCCCCAGAACTCGAGATCGGTACACTGTCCCCGGAACTCGAGACGTATGCGCTCTACCAGCACTGTACAAATTCTCGCCATCATCTCGGCACTCCTGGCCGTAGGCTGTTCAGAGCCGGTGGCGGACCCAGGGGTCGAAGTCGCGCGCGAGGCTTGGGACACCTACCTCGCACAGCATGAGACCTGGGAGGCGGAACGCGCCGAGAGTCTCGTCGCCGAAGACGGTTGGCTGGCACTGATCGGGCTCTACTGGCTCAACGAGGGCGAGAACCACTTCGGTACCGGGAGCGACAACGAACTCGTCTTCCCCGCTGCACCTTCCCTCGTGAGCGCACCTCCTCGACTCGGCACGATTACGGTGTCCGGCCTGAGCGCCCAGCTCGCGCCGGCTCCCGGAAGCGGGCTCGCGGCCAACGGCACGCCGATCGATCCTGCCTCGACCCTGGACCTGACGAGTGACTCCGACGCCGAGCCGACCCTGATCAGCCACGGCAGTGTCGAGTTCCACCTGATCGAGCGGGGCGAAACCCTCGCGCTGCGACTCCGCGATCGGCTCTCCGCCGCACGTCTGTCTTTTTCCGGCCTCACCTCCTACGAGCCTTCCGCCGAATGGGTCATCGATGGCCGCTTCGAACCGTACGACGAGGTCCGCGAGGTCGAGGTCCCCAACGTCACTCCTCTCGAGTACCCGGGCTACTCGGCCGGCGAGGTCGTCCTCGAGATCGCCGGATCGGAGCACAGACTGATCGCTCTGAGCCGTGACGTCGCGGGCCCCCTGTTTCTGGTCATCGGAGACGCCACGAACGGCCACGCCACCTACGGTGGAGGCCGCTATGTCTACACCGCTCCTCCCGCGACCGACGGCTCGGTCCGAGTCGACCTCAACCGTCTCTACAACCCGCCCTGTGTGTTCACCGAATGGGCGACCTGCCCACTGCCACCACGTCAGAACCGACTCGAGATCCCCATCGAAGCCGGGGAGCTCGACTACCAGAAGCCACATTGAGCCGTCTGGGCTCAGGCGTGGCCGCCGGCCAATCGGTCAGCGGCCTCACCGCTCAGATGTCGGGTGCAGTTGAGCAGCGAGGCACGATGAGGCGACTCCGGCTCGATCACCGTCAGTGACGCATTTCCCCAGCGCATCGGCGTCGGAGCGCCGCCGAGATCGAGGTGGCGCTCCGCCAACGAGAAGCAGACGAGACCGTGCGTCACCATCGCGACGTGGCCCCGAGCGGCCTCCGCGAGCACCTCCTCTGCGATCCACTGCCAGACTCGATCCACGCGTCGGTGGAACACCCTCCAGCTCTCTCCGTCCGGCGGCTCGACTCCCTCAGCCATGATGTCCAATCCGATCTCGGCATAGGAGCGACCGCGAAAGCCCCCGAAGTTTCGCTCCTCGAGAAGTGGTTGCTCCTCGATCTCGAGACCGGTCCCTCGCGCGAGCGCCTCGGCCGTCATCCGCGCTCGAGTCAGGGGACTGGCGATGAGTCGTGTCGGCCTCGGGCCCGATTCGACGAGCCGCTCGGCCAGCAATCGCGCCTGACGCAGCCCGCGCTCGTTGAGAGGAGTCTCCGGGGTCTGCACGATGCGCTCGTAGTTCGACGCGGTCTCACCGTGGCGAATCATCAGCAGTGCCATGGCGCAAAGGTACTATGCCCCCCAGGAATGCGAAAGGGTTGCCCGACACCCTTGTCATCGCGCCATGGGAGAGGGTGAGCGAATGTCCCGACAGCGTGTGATCATCATCGGCGGTGGCTTCGGCGGACTCACCTGTGCGCAGAAGCTCCGCCGTGCGCCCGTCGACGTGATCGTGCTGGACCGCACCAACCACCATCTCTTCCAGCCCCTGCTCTATCAGGTCGCCAGCGCAGCGCTCTCCCCGGGAGACATCTCGGCACCGATCCGGGAGATCCTGCGCAACCAGAAGAACGCCACGGTCTTGATGGCGGAGGTGGAGGGCATCGACCTCCAGAATCAACAGGTGAGGCTCGACAGCGGCGAGCTCCTGGGCTACGACTGGCTGGTCGTCGCGGTGGGGGCTCGCCACTCGTATTTCGGACATGGCGAGTGGGAGCGGCACGCTCCCGGTCTCAAGTCGCTCGGAGACGCGCTCGAGATCCGGCGCCGCATGCTGCGCGCCTGGGAAGCGGCGGAACGCTCAGCGATCGCGACGCACGGCACCCAGGCGCGAGCCGACGCCCGGTCGGCACCGACCCTGGTCGTCATCGGAGGGGGGCCCACCGGGGTCGAGATGGCCGGGGCGATTGCCGAGATCGCACAGCGGACCCTGCGTCGCAACTTCCGCCGCATCGACCCGGCTCGCAGCCGGGTGATCCTGCTCGAGGGCGCCGAGCGGCTGCTCACCGCCTATCCCTCCGACCTCGGCGAGAGTGCCCAGCGCCAGCTCGAATCGCTCGGCGTCGAAGTACGGCTGAGCGCTCTGGTCACCGAGGTGACCGCGGACCGCGTCCACTACCGAGACGGTCAGGGGAGCCACGTGGTCGACACTCGCTGCGCGATCTGGGCGGCAGGGAACCAGGCGCCAGCCATTCTCCGAGCGCTCGAGTCACCGCTGGACAGACAGGGGCGCGTCGAAGTCGAGCCCGACCTCACGGTCCCGAACCATCCAGAGGTCTTCGTGATCGGCGACGCGGCCCATGCCGCGGACGCCCAGGGTAATCCGCTTCCCGGCACCGCCCCGGTGGCGATGCAGCAGGGCCGCTACGTAGCCCACACCCTCAGACAGGCCAGCGCAGCCCCGAGCAAGGCTGAAGACCGGGCTCAACGCGCCCCTTTCCGCTACCGCGACAAGGGCTCGATGGCCACCATCGGCCGCGCTCGCGCAGTGGCCTGGGTCGGGAGCCTGCACGTCTCGGGTCTGGTGGCGTGGCTGATGTGGTGTCTGCTCCACGTCTTCTTCCTGGTCGGGTTCCGTAACCGGATTGCCGTCATGGCCGAGTGGATCTACCTCTACTTCACCGGACGGCGCAGCGCCCGCATCCTCTATCGCCCCGCATCTCCTGCGCCGAGCGAGACAGACCGGGGAGACCAACGATAGAATCGGGGGTTCGAGGAGCGCTTGCCCTTCACCCTCCCAAACGCCCATTGGACCCGGACCGCCTCAAACCATCGCGCAGCCATGCAGCTCGGCCAGTACACCGACCTCGAACGTCTCGGCGAAGGCTTCCTCTACCGGGGACGCAACAGCGCCGACGGTGCGGTGGTCGGTATCAAGGTTCTGCCCGCGTGGCGTCAGAGCGCAGAAGGACTGACCCGCTTCGAGCGCGAGGTGAAGGTCGAGAGTGCCATCTCCCACCCGAATCTGGCCCGCTTCCTGGAGCTGGGCCGGGCAACGGTGACCGACCATGAACTGGTCGGCTCTGCAGCGAACGAGAGCGGCGAGGCCGACGTCTTCTTCCTGGTGCGGGAGTGGGTGCACGGAGAGCCGCTCGAGGCGGTGCTGGAGAAACGTCGCCTGCCTCTGGTGGCGGCCCTGCACGTCGGTATCGAGATCGCCGGTGGCCTCGCGGCGCTGCACGGCGCCGGAGTGGTCCATCGCAATCTCAACTCTTCCAACGTCGTGCTCGGGTCTGACGGCACCGCCACGCTGGTCGATTTCGGACTGGTCAAGATCATGGAAGACCGGGCCAACCAGGAAGCCGGCTTCAGGACGGCGAGCGGCCAGATGCTCGGCACCGCGGGATACATGCCTCCCGAGCAGCTCAAGGGCGAAGGAGTCGACACCCGGAGCGATCTCTTCTCCCTCGGCGTCCTGATCCACGAGGCCATCACCGGCGAGAAACCCTTCCCGACCAAGGACCTGCTCTCGTACTTCCACGCACTCGACCACGAGGATCCGATTCGTCTCGATGCGGTGGTGCCGGAAACGCCAGCGGACGTGATCTGCGTCGTGGCGCAGCTTCTTTCGAAGCGCCCCGAGGACCGCCCGAGCAGTGCAACCGAGGTGGCCGACCGCCTGGCCGCGGCGTTGGCGAGCTGATCCGCACCGGCACGGCGCCGCACTGCGACTCGACTGAAGGGCGGGCGACCCGACCCGGGAGAAGCCTCAGGGAGAGCTACTGCTCCAGGCGTCGACGGTCCCGTCCTCGAAGTCGTCCTCGAACAGCAGGCCGACCAGTCGCGCTCCGGTGAGCACGATCAGATTTCCGATGTCGTCGCCGGAAGGAGTGTCGCCCAGCATCTCGTTGAACAGCAGATCTTCCCGCCCGTCGCCGTCCACGTCGGCGGATGCAGCCGAGTAGAAGATCATGTCGTCGCTCTCGGCGCCGTCGATCTGGTGGATCTCCACCTCGCTACTCGGCGGCAGGGCGGCCAGGTCGATCACCTCGCCGGGCCACAGGGGCCAGCCACCGGTCCGGCCGACCAACACGTGAGCCACGCCGGAGCGTGCGCGCGAACCCGGAGTTCCGTTCGGAGTGCCGATGGCCAGATCGGCGATTCCGTCCCCCTGGATGTCCGGGGCCGCGGCGGTGTCGGAGCTGATCGCCGTGTTCGACGGCCCGAGCACCAACGTCATCTCGAGTCCCTCCGGAAGGGAGCTCAGGTTGAAGCTCTGCCCCTTGAGCGCTGCCACGTCGTACAGCACGACTCCGAGACCGGCTCGAAAACCGCTCGCTCCTGCACCGGCATTTCCCGTGATGTCACCGAGAAAGAGATCGGCGCCTGCTTCCCCGTTGAAATCGAAGCCGGCGAGCATCTCCTCTCCCAGTTTGTCGTTGACGACGCCATTGCCCAGGGAAGCGCCCGCGATCTCGGTTCTCCAGGCCGGCATGTCGTCGGCCGCAAAAACGTAGGGATGGCTCCACGGCGTCTCGGGAAACCAGTTGTCCCACAGGATGATCACGCGTCCGTGGGTCGGGCCGCCCGAGCCATCACCCCCGGGGGGCGAGAGGGCCGCTCCGCTGCGGTTGAGCGCAGCGGCGCCCAGCACCTCGGACCGACCGTTGCCGTCGAGGTCTCCCACCGCCACGGTGGCGCCGAAGTGCCAGTTGCAGGGGTCGGTGGTGTCGTCGGGTGGGTGGATCTCCGCCAGATTGCCGGCGAGCCCGAAGCCTCCGCTGCCGTAGTCGTCGAGATCGTGGGACCCTCCGCTGGCGAGATGAGCTCCGCCCCGCACCACGTAGACCACACCGTTGTCGGGACAGGCCGGCACGAGGAGCGGATAGGCGACACGACGATCAGCTCCCAGAGCGATGTCCTTGATCCCGTCGCCGTCGACATCGCCGGTGCGCGCCCAGATACAGACCCGGTCTTCGGCGTCGGCGCCGCCGATCGTGGTCGTAGTGAAGTATTGGGGATCCGGGTTTGCGAGATCGAGTGGGACGCCGTCCGATGCCGCTTCCTTGAGCCCGCTCGAGCCCACCACGATCGTCAAGGCGCCGGCACCGTTGCGCGATTCGAAGTCGTGATCCTGTCGACAGACCAACAAGTCGGCCTTCCCGTCCCCGGTGACGTCGTCGGCCCACAGCTCCGATCCCGCATGCTCTCCCGCGACCCCGCCCAGGATGCGCAGGACGTTGCTGCCCTGGGGAGGTCCCGCCACCGCCGTGTCGACCGTGCCCGAGATGCTGCCGTCTCCGAAGATGACGAAGGCCTGGCCGGCCCCCACGCGAACCTCCGGCGACGTGACGTTCGCCGTCATCGCGCCGATCGCGAAGTCGCTGTGCCCATCGCCGTCGAAGTCCTGTCCACCGGCCACCGGGACGCCGTAGCTACCGAGACCCGCGGAGCCGTGAATCCTCATGAACCCTTCGCTGGTCGGCTCCGTCAGGAGGTCGAGAACGGAGAGCGGCTGGGCGAGCAGGGACGAGGGGACAGCGGCGAGAAACAACAGGTGGGCTATACGCATAACGCTTCATTGTACCTTCGGGCGTGGGTTCCGGAGGGGGCTTCTCGGATTCCTGGTCTGCTCAGAATCCCGACTCAGGGCGACCGAGCCAGCGCCATCGCGACCATCCGCTCACACAGCTCCGGAAACGCGATCCCGGCCGCCGCCGCCGACTGCGGCAGCAGACTGGTCCGGGTCATGCCCGGAAGGGTATTGGCCTCGAGCACGAAGAAGCGTCCGTCCGGTGCGAGTCGAAAATCCACCCGGCTGAAGTCGCGCAGCTTCAAGCAGCGGTGGGTCTCGACCGCGCAACGCCGAAGCTCCTCGGCGAGGTCTTCGTCGATCTCGGCCGGAAAGACCTCCTCGGCCATTCCCGGTGAGTACTTGGCTTCGAAGTCGAAGACCTCCCCCTTGGTGATGATCTCCCCCACCGCCAATGCCTCCTCCGCGAGCACGCCGACCGTCAGTTCGCGCCCCGGCACGAAGCTCTCGAGCAGGACTTCCCGGTCGAACTGCAGCGCGACCCCGATGGCACGGTCGAGCTCGCTCTCTTCACGGACCACGCTCAGGCCGACGGTCGACCCGACCCGCGACGGCTTCACCACCAGCGGAAGCCCGAGCCGCGCGACCTCTCCCGGTTCCGCCGGCCATCTGGTCCACTCGGCCGTCGGGATGCCTGCGAGGGTCATCAGACACTTGCTCACGTCCTTGTCCATCGCCAGGGTCGAGCCGAGCGAGTCGCTGCCGATGTAACGCACCCCGGCGAGCTCGAGCAGCGACTGGACGGCGCCCCCCTCGCCCTGGCGTCCGTGCAACACCAGGAAGACGACGTCCGTCCCCTCCAGCGCACCCGAGGCGACGAGTCCCGGCAGATCCTCGCGTTCTTCCAGACGCGCCACCTCGGCCGGCGACGGTGGCTCCCTGCCCACCTCGGCGAGAAGAACCGACTCCTCCGCTGCCTCGTCGAGGAGCCCGGAGCAGGTGTCGACGATCCGCACGGTGTGGCTGCGTTGACGCAGGGCGGCAACGACCTGCGCAGCGCCCGCAAGGGCGACCGGGCGCTCCGGAGTGGAGCCGCCGGTGAGAACGGTGATTCTCGTCATGGAGTCTCTGGCGCCGGAGATCGGCTCGGAACGATCGAGGCAGGGCTCGGACGGCGGCGATTATGACGCATCGTCCGCGCGCCGTCGCCACCTGCGAAGCAACACGAGTCCCACGAGCGCGACCAGAATCTCGAGCGAGCCGGCGGTCACGAACGCAGCGTCGTAGCCGTAGGCCTCGAAGACCCAGGCGCCCACCAGGGGCCCCGTGGCGAAGCCGAGCGAGCCGGCGAAGTTGAACCCGCCCATCGCCCCGCCACGAGTCGCATCGCTGCTGTACGAAGCCGTGAGCGCGATCGCGGGTGGGAACATCACGGAGGCCAACACACCCAGCGCCAACATCACCCACCACAGACCGTAGAGGCTCGAGTACCCCACTGCGCACAAGGCCACCCCGTAGAGGAAAGAACCCAGGATCAGCGGTCGCCCCGGACCGAAACGGTCGACCAGGCGTCCAGTGAAGATCTGCAACAGGGCAAAGGGACCGAGAAACACTGCCAGGTATCGCCCGCGGATGGCCGGATCTCCGGCACCGAGCGAATCGAGGTAGAGCGGGAAGAGGACGATGAAGAACCCCACCGTGTAGCGATCGACGAAGTAGAACAGGTAGGGCGCGATCAGGCGCGGCTGACTGGCGGTGGCGCTCAGAACCTGGCCCAGGCTGTAGGTCGGACGCTGACGTCGTGGATCGCCGAGCGCGAAGCTCCCGAGCGCCAGCAGCGCGAACAGCGCCGAGGCGACCCACAGCGGCCGCTCGACCCCATGGTGCGACATCAGGTAGCCGCCGATGGGCGCACCCAACGACACACCGAGGATCAGGGCTCCCCCCATGATCCCCAGATTGCGGCCGCGCTGCTCTCGGTCGGGCTCGTCGAGCACGATGGTCATGAGGGTCGACCACGCCAGCACCGAAGCCGCACCCTGGAAGAAGCGCAGGAACAGGAGCGACCCGAGCGTGGGCGCGAACACGAAGCTGGCGTAGAAGGCGCTACTGAGAGCGAAACCGATGACGACGAGAGGCCGACGAAGTCCGATCCGGTCGCTGAGCAACCCCCACAGCGGGGCAAAGACCATGTAGGCGATCATCTCGATGGAGAAGAAGAGGCTGGCGTCCGCCACCGTACCGTCGAAGCGGTCGATGATCAGCTCCTTCAGCCCAACCACGACCAGGGTCAGGTTGAACATCGCCACCATCAGGAAGAGCGATGGCAACAGCACCGTCTCCATCGGCGGCGAGCGAGTGGCGGTCGTCGAGCTCACGGGTTCTCAGAGTATCTTGCGTGCGACGCACGTCGAGCGGGCGCAGTCAGCGGCGGCAGAGAAGAGGCATCGTGTCATCTCCCCCCCACCCGGAACAAGGACGTGGCCCTACAGATCCGCCGCCAGCTCGACCGCCAGCCTCTCCGCGACCGCCAGCCCGGCCAGGGTGGGTCGCAGCCGCCCCGCCTCCGACCGCAGAAAGCCGGCATCGGCCAGGCGCTGGACCGCCCGCCCCCAACTCTCGGGGAGATCGGATGAAAGGTGACGCTCGAGCAGACCGAGGTCCACACCGTCCGCGGTGCGCAGGCCCAGCATCAGCGTCTCCAGTGCCAGCGCCGAGGCACTCAACAGCTCGGAATCGGCGATCGGTGAGACGGCTTCCTGCAGCCGAGATCGGTACGAAGCATGGTCACGGACGTTCCACCAACGCCGTCGCCCATCGAACGAGTGAGCCGAGGGCCCGAGACCCAGATAGGGCACGTGGCGCCAGTACTTCTGATTGTGCCGAGACCGTGCCTCCCATCGACGCGCGAAGTTCGACGCTTCGTACCCCTGGTAGCCGGCAGCCGCGAGGGTCTCGTGGGTGAGCTCGAACAGCCCGGCCCGTTCGCCGTGCGAGGTCTCGATCATCCGACCGTTCGCCAACGCTCGGCCGAACGGAGTGCCTTCGTGAAAGGTCAACTCGTAGCAGGAAAGATGCTCCGGTGCCTGCTCCACGATCTGCGCGAGGGTCGCCTGCCAGCGCTCCCGGTCCGACTCGCAGAGTGCATAGATCAAGTCGACGGAGACCACCGGAATCCCGGCAGTCAAAGCGATCGCGAGCGACTCGCGTGCCTGGCGCTCCCGATGACGCCGCCCCAGCCGACGCAGCGCGTCGTCATCCAGTGCCTGGAGTCCGAGTGACAGGAAGTCGACCTCGAGCCGCCGCCACCCCGCCACGGCATCGATCGAGACGTCTTCGGGGTTCACCTCGATGCCCAGCCAGCAGTCCGGGGCGATCGGCAGACGGTCTCGAAGACCCTCGAGCAGACGCCCGAGCTCACTCGGCGGCAGCGCGGAAGGCGTGCCGCCGCCCAGGTAGACGGTGTCGAACGGTGCCGGCGCTCCGGGCCACGAGGAAACCCCTCGCCACTGCTCCGCCTCCGCCAGGAGCAGGTCGACGAAAGACTCCCTCTCCGACGCCGATCCGACCCGCACCGCGAAGTCGCAATACGGACAGATCGCCGAACAGAAGGGGACGTGGACGTACAGCCCCGGCCCTGCACCCTCCGCCCCGCTCGAAGGGGACCGGGCCGAAGGCTGGCCATTCAACGGCGCCGTACCTGCCCCTCCTGAGGAAGGGCCCGCAGCGTGCTGGCATGATCGGTTCGCTCGAGCAGGTACTCCTTGATGCCGTTCTGGAGGAGCGAACCGACCTCCACCTCGAATCCCCCCAGCATTCGTACGAGATCCGGCTCCTGCAGGCGCGGACTGGGACGTTCCGTCTCGACCGGATCGTCGAAGACGATGGTGTCGTCTCCCTGCAAACGGAAGACTCGTGGGCTGGCCGGCATCTGCTCCCGATAGGTCACCAGGCAGAGCAGCTGAGTCCCTGGATGACTGAGCTCCACCAGCCGCTTCCCGAAGCGCTCGCGGCGCTCGCGCTCCAGGTAGTCGAGCAGATCCCATCCGAGAACGAGATCGTAGGAGGGCAGCGCGTTCTCGAGACGGAGCACTCCGTCGATGTCTGCACTGATGTCGTCCCCTCGAATCGCCGCACGCAGATCTGCAATGGTCAGCTGCACGTCGTAGCGAGAGAAGAAGCCGACATTGCTCCCCACCGCGCTTCCCAGATCGAGCACGCGGGAGATCTCGCGCGACTGGAGACCCTCGTGGGCGATGGCCAGTCCGCGGCTTTGGTGCTTTCTGCGGTCGGACATTGATGGCGAGCCTACACCGCCCGCAACGACCGAGTCAGGGAGTTTTCGGCACCCAGCCGGGACTCGTGCACGAGACGGCACGGTCCCGGGCCAGGGCACCTCTCCTGCCCATCGTGTGGGGCCGTTTCTCAGGCGTTCGCAGCCACCGGCGCCCGGTTCTCCACCTTGCCGGGCGTGGAGGACGAGTCCTTCTCCGCTTCCGAGGCGCCGCGTTCCTGTCGGCTGACACCCGGCTTGGCTTCTTTCTTGTCCTGACCCTTGCCCATGTCGACCGAGCCCTGAAAGCGACAACCGTCCCGCAGCGTCACTCGAGGCGTGTGCAGATTGCCCTCGACCACGCCCGATTCCGTCACCACGATCTCGTTGTTCGCGTGGAGGTTGCCGTACACCTTGCCCTCGATCACCACGCGCTCGGCAAAGACGTCGCCCTTGAGCTCACCGCTGGCCGCGACCGTGACGACGCACTGTTCGAGGTGGACCTTGCCTTCGAGCTGGCCCTCGACGACGAGATCTTCAGAGCCTCCCACCTCGCCCTGGAAGCGGGACTGCGGGCCGATCCGAGCGGCCGTGCCCGAGCGCTCCCGAGGTGCCTCGGCTCGCGGACGCGGAGCCGCCGCTTCGGGACGAGCCGGTGCCTCTTCTTCGTTGGAGTTCTTGTTCCACATGCTGCTTTCCCCCTTTTGATGTTCGGCTCGGCCTCGCACGACCGCCCCGCGGTGTCCGTGATGCGCCCCACGCGCAACACCCGTATAGCCAAGAACATATATCCCACCTTTCCTGGTGGGTCAACACATACCTTGCTTTTCAGGGTTCCTGAGCCCGAGGCAGGGGACCGGCGGCTCCCCCGACGGACAGCGGAACGGACACAGGCGGTCGCTACTTGTCCGAGCGAAGCACAGAGACGAAGGCTTCCTGCGGGATCTCGACCGAGCCCACCATCTTCATGCGCTTCTTGCCTTCCTTCTGCTTCTCGAGCAGCTTGCGCTTGCGAGTGATGTCGCCGCCGTAGCACTTGGCAGTGACGTCCTTGCGAAAGGCCGAGATCGTGGTTCGCGCGATGACCGTCCCGCCGATCGCGCCCTGAATGGCAATCTTGAACTGCTGCTTCGGAATCGTCTCTGCGAGACGGTCGCAGTAGCGGATCGCGCGCGCGCGGGCCTTGTCGCGGTGGACCAGCTGCGAGAGGGCATCTACCTTCTCTCCGTTCACCAGGATGTCGACCTTGACCAGATCGGTGCGTCGATAGTCGGTCAATTCGTAGTCGAACGAGCCGTAGCCCTGGGTGACGGTCTTGAGCCGATCGTAGAAGTCGAACAGCACCTCGGCCAGGGGGAGCTCGGAGGTGAGCTCCACGCGTCCCGCCGAGAGATACCTGTGCTGCACGTTCTCGCCACGGCGCTCGCGCACCAGTTCCATGACGGCGCCGACGTAGCGCTCCGGGATCATGATCGAGCCGTTGATGTAGGGCTCACGGACGTAGTCGATCTGCGACGGATCGGGGAAGAGACTCGGGTTGTCCACCTGCTTCTCCTCTCCGGTCTCGAGCACGATCTCGTAGCTCACCGAAGGCGCAGAGAGCACCAGTGAGAGACCGTATTCCCGCTCCAGTCTCTCCTGAACGACGTCGAGATGGAGGAGGCCGAGAAAGCCGCATCGAAAGCCGAAGCCGAGAGCCGTCGAGGAGTCCTTCTGGTAGGTGAGCGAGGCGTCGTTGAGCGCCAGTTTGTCCAGCGCCCTGGCCAGGTCCTCGTACTGGTCACTGGTGACCGGATACATCGACGAGAACACGACCGGCTTGGCTTCTCGGTAGCCGGGAATCGGCTTTGCAGCTGGCTCTCGAGCATCGGTGATCGTGTCGCCGATGTTGATGTCGGAGATGTTCTTGACTCCCGCGATGACGTAGCCCACGGCACCGGCTTGCAGCTCCTTGCCCTTCTCCCGCTCGAGATGGAGCGTTCCGAGCTCCTCCACCTCGTAGTCGACACCGGTGTGCATGAGCCGGACCCTCTGACCTTTGCGGAGGGTCCCTTCACGGACCCGCACCAGCATCACGACGCCTCGATAGGGGTCGTACTGGGCGTCGAAGATCAGCGCCTGCAACCGTGCGTTCGGGTCGCCGGTGGGCGGCGGCAGCTTCTGCACCACGGCCTCGAGCACGTCGTCGACGCCCTCGCCGGTCTTGGCCGAACAGAGCACCGCCTCGAACGGATCGAGTCCGAGATCGCTCTCGATCTCCTCCAGAGCCCGATCGACGTCCGCCGACGGCAGGTCGATCTTGTTGACCACCGGAACGACTTCGAGGTCGTACTCCATCGCGAGGTAGAGGTTGGCCACCGTTTGCGCCTCGACCCCCTGGGAGGCGTCGACGATCAGCAATGCCCCTTCACACGACATGAGAGACCGACGAACCTCGTGAGAGAAATCGACGTGGCCGGGCGTATCGATCAGGTTGAGGGTGTACTCCTCGCCGTCACGCGCCTGGTATGCGAGCGAAATGGTATTGCTCTTGATCGTGATACCACGCTCCCGCTCGATATCCATCGAGTCGAGAATCTGGTCTCGAAATTCGCGCTCTTCGACCCCGCCACATCGTTGGATGAGGCGATCCGCGAGGGTGGATTTTCCATGGTCGATGTGCGCGATGATGCAGAAATTACGGACGTTACGCACGGGGCGGAGTGTATCAGCGGGGGACGGTGCCGCGGGGGGATCCTTTCGGGATCTACGCTGATAACCTTTCGTGCCATGCAGCGAGTCTCGCGTCCCATCCACACTGTCGGAGTCGCAATGGACCTCGGCCAGTCCCGGCGAGGGGTCGACATGGGCCCCTCGGCCCTGCGCTACACCGGACTCAATCAGCGCCTCCGGGCGCTGGGGCACGAGGTTCACGACCGGGGAAACATCCCGATCGCCGAGCGCGACACGCTGCCGTCGGGCGGCGGTCTCGACTACCTACCAGAGGTGGCGGCGGCCTGTACGAAGATCTACCAGAGCGCTCGCGAGATCGTGGCCGCGGGTGGAGTGCCTCTCTATCTGGGCGGAGATCATTCGATCGCGGTGGGTACCGTGGGAGGCGCGACTCACGACTGCCGGTGCGGGCTCCTGTGGATCGATGCTCACGGCGACTTCAACACTCCCGAAACGTCACCCTCCGGGAATCTGCACGGGATGCCGCTCGCCGCTCTGCTCGGCCGTGGTGCCCCCGAACTGGCGGACCTCGGCCGACCGGGCCCCAAGCTCAGCGCCGAAGACGTCGTCATGATCGGAATCCGGGATCTCGATCCCCAGGAGCGGGTCGCGCTCCGGGAGTCCGGGATCACGGTCTACACCATGCGCGACATCGATGAGCATGGCGTCGCTTCCATCGCGCGGGAAGGCCTGGCCCGACTTTCCGACCATGACCGGATTCACGTCAGCCTCGACATGGACAGCGTCGATCCCACAGAGGCTCCGGGCGTCGGTACGCCGGTCCCAGGAGGCCTTTCCTACCGCGAGGCCCACCTGCTCATGGAGTTGATCTCCGAAGCGGGAACCGTGGGCTCCGTTGACGTGGTCGAAGTGAACCCGATTCTCGATTCCAGGAACACCACGTCGAAGCTGGCTCTCGAGCTGGTGGCCTCCCTCTTCGGCCAGACCATTCTCTGACCCGCGAGGAGCGTTCCCATCGAGGACAACAGCGCACCGCCGCCACCGCCCGCGCCCGCGCTCGTGCCGGAGCACTCGGACTTCGTGGCGCGGCCCGAGCCCGAGCCTTCCGAGGTCGTCGAGCCCCCGGTCGCCGAACTGCCGAACCTCGATCTCGATTCCGACGACGGGTTCGAACGACTCGATCCAGCCGCCCTGACCTACCAGCTGATCGCCGGCACGATCTCCTGGGCGGTCTTCGCAGGGCTGTTCGGCATCGGCGCGATCGTGTTGAGCCTGGTCAACCCGATTCCCGACGCCTTCTGGCTCTGGCCGATGGCGTGGGTGTCCCTGGCCGCCTTCTTCGCACTGACCTCCGTGATGGTCCCCCAGCTGCGCATGCGCCGCACCCTCTATCGGGTCGACGGCCGGGGCCTGCAGATCCGCAGAGGGCTCCTCTGGCGCTCCCGAATCTTCGTTCCGCGGTCGCGCATCCAGCACACCGACGTCGGCCAGGGTCCCCTCGAGCGACGATTCGGCCTGGCCCACCTGACGGTCAACACCGCTGGCACCCACAACGCCTCGACCACCCTGAGCGGAATCACCTATGCCCGGGCGCTCGCCCTGCGCCAGGAACTGGCGATCGACGCCGACGGAACGAACGACGGTGTCTGAGCCCTCCGACAGCTCCGACGGACTGCGCCGCCTCCACCCCGCCTCGCCCGTCTTCCAGATCCTCTCCCAGCTGCGGGGCATGATCGCGCCCCTGATCGTCTTCGTCGTCTCTCCCCCAGCCGTTCGTCTCGCGATGCTCTTCTTCGTCGGGCTCGGCTTCGCGGTGCCGGTGGTGCGCTACTTCTCCTACAGGTATCGCTTCGGCGAGGACGAACTGATGGTCCGGGAGGGCCTGCTCCGTCGCAACGAACGCCGCGTGCCGTATGACCGAATCCAGAACCTCGACCTGGTCCAGAACCCGCTGCACAGGGTCTTCAAGGTCGCGGAAGTCCGCCTCGAGACCGCCAGTGGCAGCCAGGCGGAGGCGGTGATGCGAGTCCTGTCGATGGAGGCTGTCGAAGAGCTCCGCACGGTCATCAACGATCGCAGCACCGACTCGGCAGCCATCGCCGCAGAAACCTCCGACTCGACCGCTCTCGGAGCTCCGGAGAGAGCGAGAGGGAGGCTCCTGCTCCGCCTGCCGCTCGCCGAGATCGTCCGATTGGGCCTGGTCTCCAACCGCGGCATGGTGGTGATCGCGGCCTTCGTGGGGTTCTTCTTCCAACAGGCCGACATGCTCGACTGGGACGACCTCGCACCTCGTTTCGCCCAATGGGTCACCGATCGACTACCGGAGTCTCTGGACCCGAGCTCGCTGGAGCCCACCCGAGTCGAGACGAGCTGGCTGCCATGGTTGGTCATGGCGTTGCTCGGAGGATTGGTCGCGCTCGGCCTCCTCTACGCCCTCTCGATTGGCCTCGCCATCCTCCGCTTCTACGACTTCACCCTTCGACTGGTCGGTGACCAGCTGCGCTCCGAGTTCGGGCTGCTCACCCGTGCGGCGGCCACGACGCCTCGGCGGCGGATTCAACGCCTCCGCATCCGCTCCGGAGTGGTCGAACGACTCCTCGATCGAGCCGCGATCCGCGTCGACACGGCGGGAGGCAGCTCGGCGGGCAGCAGCGGCGATCCGTTCTCCGACGCGAGCGACGGCGGCCTGCAACGCTCCAAACAGTGGTTGGCACCCATTCTTCCCCGAGCAGAGGTGAACCACCTGATCGAGCAGGCCCTCCCGGACGTCCGACCGGAGCCTCTTCGCTGGGAGCCGATCGCTCAGCGTGCCTGGAAGCGCGAGTTCCGCCAGGGACTGCTGGTGCTGTCGGTCGTCATCCTCCCGGCAGCCCTGTTCACCCTCTGGGCACTCCTCGGAGTCCTCCTCGTTCCGGTGTTGGCCTACCTCTCACGCCGCACGGTGGCGTCGATCGCCTGGGGCCTCGACGCCAACGCCCTGCACGTCCGATCGGGCTGGCTGCGACACCGACGCGGCATCGTGCGGCTGAGCAAGGTGCAGTCCGTGCTCATTCGACGCTCCCCGTTCGATCGTCGGCACCGGATGGCAGCTCTGCGAGTCGACACGGCGGGCAGCGGATCGGAGTACGCCGTTCACCTGCCCTATCTGGAAGAGGACACCGCTCAGCGGCTCGCCGCGATGTTGAACCGAGAGGCAGCCACGCGCCATTTCCTCTGGACGTAGATGCAATCCGGCAACCGCACAGACACTGCAAGGAGAGATCGATGGCCCAGTGCAACTACTGGCTCATGAAGAGCGAGCCCGACGTCTACAGCCTCGACGACCTGAAGCGTGACGGCACGACCTACTGGGAAGGCGTGCGCAACTATCAGGCGCGCAACCTGATGCGGTCCATGGCGGTGGGAGACGGAATCATCTACTACCACTCGAACGCCCAGCCCCCAGGCGCCGTCGGACTGGCTCGCGTCACCCGCACCGCCTACCCCGATCCACATCAGTTCGACGAGGGCCACAAGTACTACGACGCCAAGTCCACGAAGGAGAAGCCTCGCTGGGACGTCGTCGACATCGAGTACCTGGCTCACTTCGATCACCTGCTGCCTCTCGCTGAGCTTCGCGAGCGACCCGACCTCGAAGGCATGGCGCTCCTGCGCAAAGGCCAGCGACTCTCCGTCCAGCCGGTTTCCGAGAAGGAGTGGAAGATCCTCTGCAAGCTCGGCGGGGTCTCCCCGAGCCTGCCATAGGCACCGGCGCTCCCTCGAGGGTCGGGGGGGACCACGGGCCAGGGAGCCCGCGGTCTCCAGCGCGGGAACACTAGCCCTGCTTGATGCGGATCGAGCCGCTACCCGTATCCAGGCGGACCCGGGCGCCGCCGGTGCCACCGACCCTGGCCTTGAGGTAGTCACGCTCCTGGGTCACGATCTGCACGTCTTCGAGATCGAGCCGAATGCCGCCGCTGCCGGTGTCGGCCTCCACGTCGGCACTGACGCTGTCGGGCACCACGAGCGTGATCGAGCCGCTTCCAGTGTCGACATCGAAGCTGCCGTCACCCATCCGGACCAGAGCGAGGGTGACACTGCCGCTCCCGGTGTCGATGCTCGCGGAGTCGGTCTCGACGTCATCCGCGGTCACACCACCGCTACCGGTGTCGACCACGAGCCGACCCGTGCGCACCCGATGCGCCACCACCGAGCCGCTGCCGGTATCGATCGAGACGCGGTCTCCTTCGACGTCGTTCAGCTCGACCTTGCCCGAGCCCGTATCCACCAGGACCCGGCCTCGTACGTCGGCGACCTCGACACTGCCACTGCCGGTGTCGATGTCGAGGGCGCCTCGAATCGAAGACGCTTCGACCCGACCCGACGCGGTGCCAAGAGTCAGATCGGCAGTGACATCCGATGCCGAGACCTTGCCGATGCCGTGCTGCACTTCCAGCGTGCTACCCGAGGGAACCCGGATCTTGACGTCGACCCAGAGCTCGAGACCGCTGCCATCCCGCGACACCGTGACACGCTTCCCCGAGAGCGAGTTCATCACCTCATGCAGCCAACTGTCCTTGTCGCCTCGTGGATAACTCATCGTGGTCCGCCCGGGGCCCTCGGGGTAGACGTACTTCTTGTGCTCGTCGACCGGAAAGATCACAGCCAGACGAGCCCGAGTGCCTTCCTCGCTCTCGAAGCGAATCAATCCAGGCTCGGCGTCGTCGCCTCGGACCGTGGCCACGACCTCGAAGGGGCCGCTTCCGGGAACGACCTCGATCTCGCCAATCAGATTGCCGACGAAGAGACTGTCGCTGTCGAAGGTGAAGGTCTCGCTGTACTCCGAAGCCGCGGCGGCGGCCGAGAGCAGTAGCGCCAGGCCGCACAGGCTCAGGGCCACGCGAACCGGTACAGAAGTGGGGAATCGTTTCATCACTCCGATCTCCTTTTGGGGATCTGTCGGGGCAGTCGTCACAGGGTCTTGCCAGAGTCTTGCTCTCGTCTGTCCTGAGGGACGTGAAAACCCACTCCAGGGTTTCAACGGAGTGCGAAGAGGACCGAGAGGGAAACGGAGAGAGAAACGGTGACACGCACTCTCTGGGTGGGAACAGAAGAGCGACTGTCCCCTCACTCGGCTGCGGCGACGGCCGTCTTGCCGAGCTTCCCGGGAGTCTCTCTCACCAGGCGCGGCACCAGATAGCCGGGCAGACGCTCACGCACAGCCGCTACCAGATCAGCTCCCTCGACCTCCGGTACGTCGAAGTGGGCCGCTCCAGCCACTGGATCGAGCAGGTGCAGGTAGTAGGGCAGGACGCCTGCGGCAAAGAGGCTCTCCGCCAGCGTGACCTGTGCCTCCACGGTGTCGTTGACACCTCGCAGCAGCACCGACTGATTGAGCAACGTCGCGCCGCTCCGGCGGAGCAGCGCCAACGAGGTGAGCACGTCGGGGTCGGCCAGCTCCTGGGCGTGATTGACGTGGATCACCACCACCGGCCGCAGACGCGTCCCGGCAAGCCAACCCAGAAGAGCCCCGGTGATCCGCTCGGGCAACATCACCGGGATCCGCGTATGGATGCGCAGACGCTCCAGGCTGGCGATCTCGTCGAGGCGAGACACCAGCTCGGCGAGCCGCCGGTCGGGCAGGGCGAGTGGATCGCCGCCGCTCAGGATCACCTCGTGGATGTCCGAGCGCTCCGCGAGCGCTTCGAGAGCGCGATCGAGATCGGCCCCGACGTGCTCCTGCGCGTAGGCGAAGTGCCGTCTGAAACAATACCGACAGTGCACGGCGCACGCGCCCGTCAGCACCAGCAGGACTCGCCCGGGGTACTTCTGCATCAGGCCTGGCACACCCTGCCAGCTCCGAGCGGCGATCTCCCCCACCGGATCGGCCCCGAAGCCGCTCACCACGTCTGTTTCCGCGCCGACCGGGAGAAGCTGGCGCAGGATCGGATCCGAGGCATCCCCCGGCCGGATCCGCCGTAGGAGCCCACGGGGAACGCGCAGCGGGAAAGACTCCTCGGCCGCCCGGTCGGCCAACTCGATCGGTAGTCCGAGTGCCTCGAGAAGCTCTCGTGGGCTGGAGATCGCCGCCGCCAGCTCGCGGCGCCAGGCGCCGTCGGGCCACGGGGCCAACGCTCTACCGTCCGGAGACGACCACGCTGCTTTTCGACTCTGGAATGACGACGGTGACGCCAGTATCATGAGGAGGACGTTAACAGAGCACTCCGAGCGGTACGAAGGGCTTTTCCCTTTCCAAACCGAAGGGGTTCGCATCGACAAGCCGTCGCCGAGTCGCGAGGCATCGGAGTCTTCATGGCCACATTCAGCACGAACCAGTTCAAAACGGGGCTCAAGGTCCTCATCGACAACGACCCCTGTGTCTTCACCGAGGTCGAGTTCGTCAAGCCGGGCAAGGGCCAGGCCTTCACCCGGGTCAAGGTCAGAAACCTGCTCACCGGACGCGTCGTCGAGCGTACCTACAAGTCGGGGGAGTCGGTCGAGGGGGCGGACGTCGTCGACACAGACATGCAGTACCTCTACAACGACGCAGACGGCTGGAACTTCATGAACCCGGCCACCTACGAACAGGTCGCTGCCGACGAGAAGGCCATGGGCGACGCCTCCAAGTGGATCAAGGAAGAGGACGTCTGCCAGGTCACTCTCTTCAACGGCAATCCGATCATGGTCACGGCTCCGAACTTCGTCGAGCTGGAGATCACCGAGACCGACCCGGGACTCAAGGGAGACACCTCGAGCGGCGGCAGCAAGCCCGCCACCCTGGAGACCGGCGCCGTCGTGCGGGTACCGCTGTTCATCCAGCAGGGGGAGAGCATCCGCGTCGACACTCGTACCGGAGACTATGTCTCGCGCGCCAAGGACTGAGTGCCCGAGGCGTGAGTACGCAGGAGTGGCGGCCGTCGGCCTCGATCGATCGACTCGAGAAACGCGCTGCCCTCCTGCGTCAGATCCGCGACTTCTTCCACGAGCGAGGCGTCTACGAGGTCGAGCCGCCCGTTCTGTCTCGCGCCACGGTGACCGACCGTCACCTGGCGAGCCTGCACACCGAGCTGAGTGGAGAGCACCGCGAGCCGCGACGCTACTATCTCCAGACCTCGCCCGAGTACGCGATGAAGCGGCTGCTCGCCAGCGGCTCTGGTGCCATCTACTCTCTCGGCAAGGCGTTCCGCGACGGGGAAGCGGGTCGACTCCACAATCCCGAGTTCACGATGCTCGAGTGGTACCGCCCGGGCTTCGACCACCATCAACTGATGGACGAAGTCGACCTGCTCCTGCACCAGGTTCTCCCCACTCGCCTCGCCGGGAAGAGCGAGAAGGCGGGCTACGGAGAGCTGTTCGAAGCCCACCTCGGGCTGGACCCTCACCGGGGAAGTGACGCCGAGCTCGCAGAAGCGGTCGAGCAACTCGCCCCGGGAGTCGGCGAGCTCGATCGAGACACTCGGCTCCAGCTCCTGCTCACCCACGGCATCGAGCCGAACCTCCCGGAAGATCGACTCACATACATCTACGACTTCCCCGCCACGCAGGCTGCCCTTGCCCGCACCCGTCGCGCCGGCGACCTGGTGCTGGCGGAACGTTTCGAGGTCTACCTCGGTTCGCTGGAGCTGGCCAACGGGTTTCACGAGCTCACCGACGCCGCAGAGCAGCGGCGAAGATTCGAGACCGACCTCGTGTGGCGACGAGAGCACGGTCTCGAAACACCCCCGATCGATGAGTGCCTGATCGCCGCGCTCGAATCGGGTTTGCCCGCCTGTGCCGGCGTGGCGCTGGGGGTCGATCGGCTCACCATGTTGGCAACCGGAGCGACCTCCGTCGACGAAGTGCTCGCCTTCCCCTTCTCCCGCGCCTAGGTCGCAGGGCGCGCCACTGGCACCAGGACGCCCTCGGACAGAGCTCGCCCTAGGACTGGCGTGCGCAGTCCCGCACCGCGGTCCCGGCAAACAGCTCGTCCACCAGAATCGTCGCGTAGCTCCCCGCACCGAGCACGAACCGGAGCTCGATCGATCCCTCGCCCCGGCTCATCGACGCCTCTCGCAGCCGTGCCCGTAACGAGCGTCGCGTTCCCGGCAACTTGAGCCAACGAGGCACGCTCAACTCGGCGAACTTCGGCAGCCCGAGCTCGGCCATCGCGCGCTCCTCCTCTGCCAGAGTCTCCCCTCGAGGGAGCCACATCTTGGGTCCGAAGAGAGGGCCGGTCGGCGAGAGCACGAAATCCCTCAGCTCCCGGGCCATCTCCTCGCTCCGACTCTCGGCCTCATTGACCCGGACCAGGACATCCATCGCATGACGAACGGCAACATCCCCGCCACGTAGGGTGTCGATTCCGACCGAGCGAAGATCGAGCACGCGATTGAATACGGCGGACTGCAGCGCGGTCACCAGAAAACGCGCTGCTCGACGATCGAGGCGAGTGGGCTCCCCGCGCAGGAGTGCAGCCCCCCGCGGGGCATTGTCTCCGTGCCGGCCAAAACGCTGCGTACCGAATCGATTGGGATACCCCCCGATCTCCAATTCACCCAGCCGGTGGTGGACCCGATCGGCCAGCGCGTCATCGACTTCGTGGATGACGAGGCGGAACCGGTTGCCGAGCAGATCGCCAGGACGGATCTTTCGCGAGTGCCGCTGCGCCGCGAGAACCTGGGCCCCGTCGAGCTCCAGGGCAAGAGCCTCCTCCGGATCGAAGTGCGGAACCGAGAACCATTGGCGGGTGACTGCCCACCGGTCCTTCCGCCCGGCAAATCCCACCTCCCGGGCCGACACACCCGCGACCCGGGCCAACTCGCCGGCCACTGCCTCGGTCGTCCTGTCGCGCTTCGACACCTCGACCAGGGTGTGAGGCCCCTCGCCCGAGGGAGTCTCGGACGGAATCTCCTCCACCTCGAAGTCCTCCGGACTCCGTCGCAGGATCGGCCCTCGAACCTCGCATTGCGCCTTTCCGTTCGGAGTCTGGTGTGCCATGCTCGTCCTTCTCCCCGCGGGGGCAACCTCGCGCGGCCGGACCGATGCCCCCGAAAACACTCTGAGGCGCTGATCGTAGCAGTGTGACCATGCCCGAAACCGCCTCTTCTCCTCACACCATCGTCGACCTCTACGCCCTCTTCGATCGGACCGCTCCGGCCTCTCGCACGGTCGAGGATGCTGTCGTTCCGCAGCCCTATCGGCGGCTGCTCGCCCACGACGATCACATGACCGTCACGCTCGAGCGGTACTACGGAGGACCGGTCCGACTCGAGGTCCTGGAGTGGAAGCTCGAGGAGCCCTACTACTGCCGCCGCATCCTCTTGCATCGCGACTCGCAGGCCGGTGCAAAAGTCGTTCAGTTCGGCATCGTACGGTTCGATCTGCGACCCGTCAGCGAGCAGGTCCGCCGCCAGATCCTCGAGCGCCGCACGCCGTTGGGGCGTGTCTTGATCGAGAACGAGACCCTCCGCCGCATCGACTTCCACAGCGTGCTCGAGATCGAGCCGGACACGGAGTTGACCGGGCTGCTCGACGTCGCGGCGGGTGAGAAGCTCTGGGGGCGACTGGCCACGATCAACTGCGACGGCCAGCCCGCCGTGGCTCTGCTCGAGGTCCTCGCACCGACGCCGACCTGAGGCCCGGGAGACGGCGGCCCGGGTACACGCAATGGTTGGGCCCGGCTGGTCCGCCTAGCCCAGCTC
Source organism: uncultured Acidobacteriota bacterium (assembly GCA_963851415.1). Taxonomy (GTDB): domain Bacteria; phylum Acidobacteriota; class Thermoanaerobaculia; order Multivoradales; family Multivoraceae; genus CAWKPF01. The sequence goes on along the minus strand of CAWKPF010000003.1, from coordinate 1,388,367 downwards.
GCGCATCAGCTCCAGCAGTCGCTCCCCCACGACCTCCCTGCGCCAGCCTCGAAGCTCGAGGGGAAGCGGATCGGGATCGCCCGAGCGGTAATTGCCAATCAGCTCCTTGAGGAGTCGCCGCTGAGCCAGGTACTCCGCCGGGACCGCGTGGCGCTCTGCGGTCTGGACCACGGCCTTCTTCAGCGCATCGACCGTGCCCTTGGAGCGCCCTGCGTCCTCGTAACGGCTGCCCCGATCGTCCGATTCGGGTGGAAGACGGTTGGCTTCTTCGATCGCCTCGAGCAGCTCGTCGCCGCTTCGTCGCCGCTCCCGTGGACGGAGTCCATCGACCCGCTTGAGCTGCTCGTGGTTCTTCGGTCGAGTCTTGGCGAGCGCGATCAGAACGTCATCGGAGAGCACGAAGCTTCTGGGAAGGTCTCGATCCCGGGCCGCCTGCTCCCGCCAATTCGACAGACCGTGCAGCACGGTTCGCTGTCGCGGAGTCAGACGCCCCTTCTTCAGTCGCTCCCACCCCCAGCTCGGGTCGAGCCGGGCCCGCGCCACCGTCTCCAGCCGCTCGAACTCCTCTTCGGCCCAGGCCGAGCGACCCGCCGATTCCAGTCGCTCGGCGAGGATCTCGTGCAGAGGAAGCAGATAGGCGACATCGAGAGAGGCGTACTCCAGTTGCTCCTCACTGAGGGGCCGCTTCAGCCAGTTGGAGCGGGTATGGTCTTTCGGAAGATCGAGATCGAACATGATCTTGACCAGCTTCTGGTACCCCAGCGAATAGCCACAGCCGGTCAGGGTCGCCGCGATCTGGGTATCGAACAGCGGCCGGGGAAACACGCCGAAGTAGTGCTGAAGGACCTCCAGATCCTCACTGCAGGAGTGCAGCACCTTCACCGTATCGGGGTCGAGAAGGAGCTCGACCAGCGGCGCGACGTCGCTCAACGCCAAGACATCCAACAGGTAGCATCCCGCCGGATCACCGACCTGGACCAGGCCGAGCTTGGGGAAGAACGTGCGCGTCCGGATGAACTCGGTGTCGAGCGCGATCGCCGCAGCCGTACGCCAACGCCCACACAGATCAGCCAGATGACCGTCTTCCGTGACCAGAATCCCCTCCGGGGGCTGCCCCTCGATCGAGCTCATCAACGGCCCCCTGCCTCCGACTCCTGGTGCGTCATCCTGTCTGGCTCTCCAACAAAAAGGTGGGCACTTCGACATACGGCTCGATGCGCGGACGGCCTCGGGCGAGCCCCAACCGAGGCCGTAGCTCGCAACCGGACCGGCGGGCATCATAGAATAACGGCACGTTCGAGCGAGACGGCTGCAGTGCGCGGGACCGTGAGCATTCTCACATTCCGTTGTTCGTGCGTGCTCAGTTCCCCGGCCGGAAGCTCGACTCCGAGACGGGAGTCGAGTCAGGCTGGCGCCGCGGGCCCCGATTGTTCGGTCCGGCTTCTTTTCGAAGACTTCAATATCCACCATGGCACCGACCCTCCCTCTCACGATCCTCGGCGGCAGCGACCGCAAGGCCACCCACCTTCCTCCGAGCGGAGAAGACAGGCACCCCATCACGGGCTGCAAAGGGGTGGATGTGCGCCTCGGGGGCCGCTGCCTGATCGACGTCTTGATCGATCGATTCGCCGATTCCGGATACTTCGGACCGATCTACATCGCGGGCCCGAAGGCTGTCTACCAGGCGTGCGAGCACTCGGATTCCGTCATCGATACGGACGGCGGCTTCGGCCGCAACATTCAGGCGGGAATCGATCAGACCCGCAAGCTGCATCCCGAGACCCCTCTCGCGATGAGCACCTGCGACATTCTTCCCGACCCGGCCGAAATCGACATCCTGATGGAGAACTATCGGCAGACCGCTCCAATGGACCTCTGGTTTCCGATCGTGAGCGTTCCCGAAGATCCCGAGGCCCTGGGCGCTTCGGCGTGGAAGCCCAAGTACCGAGTGATGCCCGACAGTGGCGGCGAGCCCGTCGCGGTACTTCCGGGGCACATGGCCATCTTCGATCCCGAAGCCATTCGGCTGCGCTTCGTGTATCGGCTACTCGATCTGGCCTACCGAACGCGCAACCGCCCGATCGGATACCGGCGTTCCTACATGCTTCGCCGACTGATCCTGGGAATCCTGATGCAGGACGCCCGCCTGCTGTTTCGCTTCCAGCTCCCGACGCTCACCTGGGAGGTCGCCCACACGGGAATGAAGGCGGCACGCCAACTTCGCGACGAGACCATCTCGCGGGAAGAGCTGGAAGACGCCCTGCGGCGGATCTTCATCAAACGCGCCCACCAGAAGAAGTACCCTGACCGACGATTCAGCATGCCGATCCTCCCCGCGGTGTCGATGGCAAGAGATATCGACACGTGGGAAGAGGTGGCCGCCATCGGCGGCACCGCGACGGCTCCCACTTGAGACACCGCGACTCGCGATTCGAAGAGAGATAGCCATGGACTACACCCCCAAGACCTGTCAGGAGAAGAAGAGCTCATTCCGCTGGGGCGCCGCTCTGGTGCTGCTGCTCCTCGCCTGTTCCGCCGGAGCGCAGACTGCCAAGCGACCCCATGTCCTGCTGGTGAGTATCGACACCCTTCGTGCCGACACGCTCCACGTCTACGGCTTCGAGCAAGAGATCTCGCCGAATATCGATGCGATCGCCGGGAGGGGGGCCCTGTTCGAAGACGTGATGGCAACCATCGGCAAGACCGGACCGTCGTTCTCGTCTCTCTTCTCCTCACTCTACCCGCCGACTCACGGTGCCCGTCGCAACGGACTGGCGATCAATCCCGACGTTGCAGTTCTACCCCAGATTCTCTCCGAAGCGGGGTGGACCACAGCGGCCTTCGTGAGCAACTGGACTCTTCGGCCCGAGCTGTCGGGACTCTCACGCGGTTTCGACCACTACGACGCCAACTTCGACAAGAGTCGCTACGCGATCGGGCCGAAAGAGCGCGACGCGAGCACGGTCACCCAGGATACGCTCGAGTGGCTCGAGACCTGGGCAGGGTTCGGCAGCGAAGACCCTCTCTTCCTGTGGGCCCACTACTCCGATCCGCACAGCCCCTACCGCTTGCGCGAGGGCTTCGAGCCCCCCAGGCCCTCGAAGAGCGAAACGGACAAGTCCGAGATGCCGATGAAACGCTGGCGCTATGCCAGCGAAGTCGGCTACGCCGACCATTGGATCGGCGAGCTGTTGAAGGGCGCCCGCGAGTACCTGGCACCGGAGAACACGATCCTGATCATCGTGTCGGATCATGGAGAGGCCTTCGGTGAGCACGGCTACTCGGGCCACGGCAAGAACACCCACTGGCCAAATCTGAGGGTCCCCTTGATCCTCGAGGGCCCGGGTATCCCCAAAGGGCAACGCTTCGACGCGCCGGTGAGCACGGTCGATCTGCTGCCCACGATTCTCGAGCTGCTCGATCTGCCCCGACCGCTCGGCATCGAGGGAATCAGCCTGACCAGAGCCTGGAGCGGCGAATTCGACCGGACGAGAACCCGTCACGCCTTTGGCGACCGGGGCGTTTTCTTCTCTTCCAAGAAGCCCGACAAGGAAACAGACCCGCTCGAGATCAGTCTGCAGGATGACTCGGTCAAGACGATTTACGACTTCAAGAAGCGCACCGTGCGCTTCTACGACTTGATCGGCGACCCACTCGAGCTGAAACCTCTCTCGAGATCGCCGGTCGAGTACAATCCACCGCTCAGTCGCCAACTCGCCAGCTGGTACCGGGATCTCAAGAAGATCGAGGGCCCGGAAGCGAACCTCGATGACCAGGACCTCGAGGAATTGCGCCTGCTCGGGTACATCACCGACGAACCGACGTCTGCTCAAGATCCCTGAACAGAACCGGGGCTCTCTACGCGATTGCGGCCTACGTCTTCTGGGGCCTGGCACCGCTGTTCTGGAAGGGCCTGGTAACGGTCCCGCCGCTCACGGTACTGGGCCACCGCGTGGTCTGGGCCGCGCCGGTCTTCCTGCTCCTTCTGGCTGGCCGAGGACGGCTGCGCGAGCTGTTCGCGGTCGACAGCCGCGCCGTTCTCACCTTCACCGTGAGTGGCCTTCTCCTGGGCGTCAACTGGTTCGTGTTCGTCTACTGTGTCATCGAGGGATATGTGCTGCAGGCCAGCCTCGGCTACTTCATCAACCCCCTCGTGAACGTCGCGCTCGGCATGCTGTTCCTGGGCGAGCGTCTGCGCGCTGGGCAGTGGTTCGCACTCGCGCTCGCGGCAGCGGGAGTCACGCTGCTGGCCACCACGACAGGAGCTTTCCCCTTGCTCTCCCTGGCGCTGGCCTTTTCCTTCGGGAGCTACGGCCTGGTGCGCAAGACTGCACGGGCCGACGCCCTTCTGGGCTCGAACCTCGAAACGGCCCTCCTGTTCCTCCCGGCACTGGCCTACCTGATTCTGGCGTCGCCCCCCAACGGAACCATCGCCTGGAGCGCAGCCGACGATCCCACCCGTGCGCTCCTCGTGCTCAGCGGCGTCGTCACTGCCCTGCCGTTGCTGTGGTTCTCGAACGCAGCGCGACGGCTCCCCTACTCCACGATCGGCTTCTTCCAGTACATCGCGCCGACGCTCCAGTTCCTGCTCGCCGTCGTCGTCTTCGGCGAGCCCTTCACCAGAGTCGAATTGCGAAGCTTCCTGCTCATCTGGCTCGCGATCGCAGTATTCGTCAGCGAGGACCGACTGCAGGGCCGCCGCCGTGCGATGGCGCCACAGGCCTGAAGCTCGAAGCGCCGAAAGCACCGAACCATCGACGCTGCGCCCTACTCGTAGCGCAGCGCTCCCAGCGGATCGACTCGCGCAGCCCGCATCGCCGGGACCGCGCAGGCTGCCACGGCGGCAGCGACCATCACGGCCATCACCCCGACGAAGGTCGGCAGATCGGTCGGACGAATTCCGTAGAGCGCCGCCTCGAGGAACCGCGTAACTCCGAGTGAGAGGGCGACTCCGATCGCGATGCCGATCGCGGTGAGCACGACACCCTGTGTCACGACCAGCCTGAGGACGTCGGATTCCTGAGCGCCGAGGGCCATGCGGATACCGATCTCGTGAGTTCGCTGACTCACCCCGAAGGCGAGCACCCCATAGAGACCGAGACCCGCCAACAGGAGTCCGAGACCGCCGAAGCCGCCGAACAGGACGGCGCCCACCTGGGGCAACAGGCGAGACGGCGTGGTGTTCTCGCGCACCGTGCCCAGGGCCGTGATCGCGAGATGCTCATCCAGACCGCGCACGGTGCGGCGCAGCGCGGCCAACGCGGTCGGGCCGGCTTCCTCGAACCGCGCCACCACGAAGCGCGAGCTCTGGTAGCCCTGCTCCAGCGAACGGTAGAGGTGGGGACGAGCGGGCTCGCCGAGCGAACGGTACTTGCCGTTGCGCGCCACACCGACGACTTCCATCGGCTCCGAGTCGAGACTCGCTTTGACGCGCTTACCGATCGGATCCTCGCCCGGCCAGAACCGTTCCGCCAGTGTTTCGTTGATCACTGCGACCGCCGGGCCCTCGGCGCGCTCACGTTCATCGAACTCCCGCCCCCTCAGGATCTCGATCCCCATGGTTCGAAAGTAGCTCGATCCCACGCTCGCTACGTCGATATCGGGCCATTCGTCCCGAGGCAGCGCTTCCTGGCCCTCGGGTATCAACGTCCACGTGTTGATGTACATGGTGAGTGGAAGATGCGACGCCAGGGCCACCGAGCGTACGCCCGGAAAGGCTCTCAGCTCCTCGATCAGTCGCCGATAGATCTGTTCGGTGCGGTCGCGGTCATAGCCCTGCAGCTCGGGGTCGATGTTGGCGGTGACCAGACCCTCCACATCGAAGCCGGGATCGATGTTCTGCGCGTTCAGCACGCTGCGCAGCGACAAACCGGCACAGGCCAGGAGCACCACCGACAGTGCAACCTGCACGACCACCAGGGTCCCCTGCAGGCGACGCCGCCGCAGGCTACCGGATCGAGCCCCCGCTTCGCGCAGGGTTCCCGCGAGGTCGGTACGCGTGGCTTCGAGTGCAGGTACCAGCCCGAAGGCCACTGCGGTCGCGGTCGAAATGGCGAGCGTGAAGAGCAACACCCGCACGTTGAGGCCGAGGGCGAAGGAGATCGGCACCACCATCGGCAGCTCGAACGAGTTGATCATCCGGTTCGAGAGCCAGGCCACGGCGAGACCGAGCAAGCCGCCAATCGCAGCCAGCAAGAGACTCTCGATCAGGAGCTGGCGCACGATCTGCGCGCGGCCCGCGCCGAGCGAGAGCCGCGTCGCGATCTCCCGGCGCCGCCCGAGTGCTCGCGCCAGCAGCATGTTGGCCAGATTGGCCGCAGCGATCAGGAGGATCAGTCCGACCACACCCAGGAGCAACCAGGACCCCATTTCGAGTCCCTGATCGATTCCGGGAAACAGCTTCACGGAATGCAGAGGAAGGCCCGCGAAACCTCGTTCCTCGTTGCTCTTCGGGTGCTCCTCTTCCAGAGCGGCCGCGAGAGTGCCGAGCTCGGCCTCGGCCTGGTCGCCGGTCGCCCCGGGCGCCAGACGGGCCACCACGAACCACCAACGTCTGCCCCGGTCCTCGACCACCGGAAGCTCGGGATCGCGACTGCCCGCGCCCTGCATCGCGGTCGTCCCGATTCGCAGACCGTAGTTGACCGGAATCCAGACCTCTGGGGTGATGCCACGAAGCAGGCTGCGGAACCCGGCCGGAGCCACTCCGATCACCGTGACCGGGTGTCCGTTCAAGTGAATGGTGCGGCCCACCACGTCCCCACCACCGAAGCGGCTCAGCCACGTCGCGTGGTTGACGACCGCCACCGCCTCCCCGGCGCCGATTCGATCGTCGTCGTCGGTGAAGAGCCGCCCCTGCGCGGGCTCCAATCCCAGCGTGTCGAAGTAGTTCCCGGAGACGGTCTCGCCGATCACGATGACCGGCTCCCCGTCGTGCTCGAGCGCGAGCTGGGTCATTGCGTGGCCGGCCACCTGACCGAACGACCGGCCCCGTTCTCGAAGATCCCGGTAGTCGGGATAGGCCATCGGCTCGTGACTCATGAAGCCGTCGGGTGTCGTCGAGTAGATGCGCACAACCCGCCCCGGCTCGGCCACTCCGGTGGGTCGAAACAGCAGTGAGTCGACCACCGAGAACACGGCGGAGTTCAGACCGATACCGAGTGCCAGCGTCAGCACGGCAATGCCGGCGAACACGGGACTCTTGCGCAGCACACGAACGGCGAAGGCCAGGTCACTCCGAAGTCCGCTCATGGATCCACTCGCTCTCGAAGAAGGTCTTCTGGTTTCTGCGGCAGCGGGGCTCCGGGGCGCGAGGGGACGACTGACCGGGGCCGGAGCACTCGAATCCTCGCGCCACCGAGACAGCTCGCGATCGGCGAACCTCTCCAGCTCATCACTGGCGGGCTCGAGCTCGGAGTCGGGTGTCAGTCCCGCGTCCTCCGCCGCATCCCGCAGCAGGGCGGCGAGCTCCTGCACGGTTTCCTCTTCCCTCTGTCCCGAGAGCGAGGACTCCGGGAGCCGAGCACGGACGAGTGCCACCCAATCGGTCATCTCACACCCCCTCGAGCCGGCCTTCGAGCTGTGTCACGCGGCCGACGGCGCTCACGAACTCTGACCAGCGCGCCCGTTCCCCGGACAGGCGAGCGCGCCCGGCCTTCGTGAGTCGGTAGAAGCGGCGTCGACGCTCCCCCGCCTTCTCGACCCACCGCCCCTTGATCCAGCCGTGCTCTTCGAGCCGGCGAAGCAGGGTGTACAGCGAAGCCACGTGGAAACGAAGCACACCGTCGGAGCGATTCTCGATCAGCTTGGCGAGCTCGTAGCCGTGCCGGTCACGCTCCTCGAGCAGGGACAGCACGAGCAGGTCTGCCGTGCCCTTCTTGCGCTCGCGATCCGAGTCGGGGCCTTTCTCGGGGGACGTTCTCGTCATGGCGGCTCCTACTGATGGCTATGACATAGGTCTTATAACCATCTATACGCCGACGCCTCCGGAGATGTTTCACCGGACCTTTCGAGCATTGCGCTCACCAGGTCCCTTGCCCCGAAAGACAAGGCCTCGCCGCCTCGACTCCCTCCGGTGCGCCGACCTCCTATCGAACCGACCTCCTATCGAACCATCCCCTATCGAACCATGCTGCTCCAGGCCGACGTGCCCCCGGTCTCGAAGTCGTCGCCGAAGACGAGGTCAGGCGAGGATCCCGCCTCGACCGTGACCGTCACCGAACCGAGGTTGGAATCGGTCTTCCCATCCCATGCGGCGTAGGTGAAGCCGTCTGTGCCGACGAAACCCGGATCGGGCCGATAGATGGCACGGGTGCCGGCAATTCCGACGCTGCCGTGGTGACCCTGATCGACGATGCGTAACTCCAGGGAATCTCCGTCGGGATCCGTGGCGACCAGGGAAACCGAACCGTCTTGATCGGCGACGACGTTCAGGACGTGATCTTGCACCTGCGCGGCCCGGTTGCTGGAGCGATCTTCGCTGAAGGGCCCGTCGTGGCACGCGTAGCAGCCCACACGGAAACCGCGCCAGAAGGTCTTTGTTCCGTAGTCGCCCGCGTCCACCGTCCAGCTGGAGTGAGACTCTGACAGCACGGTCCCCCGATCGTCCGAACCGTGACAGGACCGGCAGTTCGCCAACGCCTCCTCACCCGGCTCCTTGTGATCCTCGATCCAGCTCGGGCCGACCGGGTGGAGTCCGTGGGGACCTCCGTCGACCGTGCGCGGCATCGTTGCGTGACAGGCTTCGCACTCCACCAGGGTGCCGACGTGGCCCTGCAGGTCGGCGCTCTGCACGTTGTCGTTCTCGTGGGCGCTCGGGAAGACAGCGTGCGTCGAGCCGTGGCAGGCCTCACACGACAGGCCGCCGTGCCCGAAGGAGAATCGATAGAGATCGAATCCGGGCGCGGGGCGATCGGGCTGGGTCGCGAAGCGATCGTTGGCCGCGATCCGTGGGGTGCCGTCGTCCTCGAACACCGAGGTGAACCGGATCGCTCCGCTGTTGTCCGTGGCGGTACCGGAGTGGCAACCCTGGCACGTGGGCTGCTCCAACCAGCCGACTCGAGCAGGATCACCGACTCGGAGCATCGAGCCGTGGCAGCTCTGACATTGCATGGCGAGGGTGGCGTCGTCCGCCACGGCGGCGCCCATGGCACCCCGCAGACACCGGGTCTCGGAGCCTGGGTGGCAGCGATAGCAGGACGTGCGATTGTCGGTGGCATCCAGTGCCAGCCCGTTGGTGGGATCGATGACAGCGGCATGCCGACCGTGCAAGGCGGCAGTCAGCGCCGAAACCTCCGGCAGCCCCGTGCCCGGAAGCGCATTCGAAGCATGGCAACGCGCGCACAGGATGGGAGTGAGCTCTTCGACCACCGTGGCCTCCAGTCCGGCGGCGGAATAGCCGGCGTCATCGAGGGCCTCCAGGAAGACGACCTTGCCGGACTCGAGCTGGTCATGGAGCCGCAGAACGTTGAGCCGGAAGTCCCGCTCCGGAGCTGGGTCCTCGACCCACCCGGCGGCCGGCCGAGCGTCGTCTCCGCTGCCGCTCGCGTGGCACGCCGAGCAATCCATCTCGTCGGAGACCGGCAAGACCACGTCGCTCGTCGCGAGCACGCTTCCGTTCCCGGCTCGCGCGACCAGGCGCATCAACGGATACGGATTCTCGACGCCCGCGTCGTCGATTGGCGTGATCGGAATCCCCTCGCCCGTGAACCAGCCCTGGCTGATATCGAAGTGCATGGTCTGCGCAGCGTTGGGCGCCCCCGGCATCGCGTCACCCGCGAGTCCCACGTCCTCGGCCAGAGCGGTCCCGAAGAGCTCATCGACCCACTCCCAGAAGTTGGTCTTGCCGATCGAGCTCCGATTGATCGAGCCGTCAGCGTCGGCGATCGCCTCCCAGCTGACGGTGACGCCAGCGGCATCGGTGACCAACTTCCCGTCGGCATCGAGCAGCTGCGCGTGGACGACGTTGTAGGGCGGAAGGAGGGCGAGTACGGAGTAGTCGCCGTCCATGCAGTGCATGCCGAGATCGTTCCACCCGATCAGGGTGTACCCGGTCGGGGCCCGCTCGGATCGGGCGCCGAGCGCTGGGGCATCCCACGGGACGAAGACCGTCGAGACCGAGACGACCAGGACGAAGAAGCGGCCGAGACCACGCATGGTGACTCTCCCTGTTCGGATCGCGGCCAAGTCTAGCCGCATCGGAATAGATCAATAATTCACCCTAGGTTCCCCCGAGACGACTCCCCCACACCCCTGGAGGCGGTCTGATCGCCACCCTTTGAGGTAGGGGACCCGGAAACCCCACCCTGGTTCGAGACGCGCGCCTCGACCCCTTGTTCGAAATGCATCGTGCGTGCGAGGATCGGACGCATGCCGAGCCCCCGAGAGCTGCACGATTTCCAGGCCGAAGTCTCGGCCTGGCTCGCAGCGAACCGCCCCCCGGAGCCCGACTTCCAGCTGCCCGAATCCTTCATGGAGGTGGGCACCCAGGCCCAGTTCGACTACCTCCGCGATTGGCAACGGAAGGTCTACGAAGCCGGATTCCTCGGCATGAGCTGGCCGGTCGAATACGGCGGCGGCGGCCGCGAACCGGTGTTTCAGAGCCTCGTCGACCGCGAGATGGCCAGACTCGGGGTCCCCTTCATGGTGAACACGATCGGGCTCAATTGGGCCGGGCCCTTGATCCTGCACATGGGCACCGAAGAGGAGAAGTCGCGCTATATCCGAGGCATCCTCAGTGCCGAAGACATCTGGTGCCAGGGCTTCTCCGAGCCAGACCACGGCTCCGACCTGGGGAGCGCCCAGACCCGAGCGGTGCGCGACGGCGACGAGTGGGTGATCAACGGTAGCAAGATCTGGACGAGCCTCGGCAGCCATGCCAAGTACATGATTCTGCTCGCCCGCACGAACCCCGAGGCCGCCAATCGGTACGCCGGACTGTCCTACTTCCTCGCGCCGATGACGGTGGAGGGGATCGAGACCGTGCCGATCCGCAAACTCACCGGAGAGTACGGCTTCGTGCAGACCTACTTCAGAGACGCCCGGATACCCGCGAGCTGTCTGATGGGCGAAGAGGGGCAGGGTTGGCAGATTGCCATGGCGACGCTGCAGTTCGAGCGCGGCGCACAGGGCGGCCAGGCCGGAGGCCTGTCGTCGATGTATATCAGCGTCGAGGACGTGCTCGAGCTGGCTCGTCGCGCGACGCGCGACGGTAGGCCGGCGCTCGAGGACCCCTTGATCCGAGACCAGATGGTCCGCTTCCTGATCGAGGCCCGCGGCGACCGATTGTGCAGCGCGAGAGCGGAGATCCCCGCACTGGTCGCCGAGCGGCCCCACTCCATCCCGCTTTCCAACAAGCTTCGCGTGACCGAGCACCGACGGCGCCTCTTTCAGTTTGCGGTCTCGCTGCAGGGAGGCAACGGCGCTCGCTTTGCGGGAGATCCGATCGCACCCGACGCAGGCCAGTGGCAGCGCACCTACTTCAACTCCTTCTCGGCCACGATCGGCGGTGGCACGACCCAGGTACAGGCCAATATCGTCGGCGAGCGGGTCCTGGGCCTCCCCAAGAGCTGAAATCGTGAGCGCCCCCAACCAGGAGACCGGCTCCCTCCAGTCCGGCTCCACTGAGTCCGGCCCCATTCAATTCAGCAAGGAACAGGCGATGCTGCTCGACATCGCACGCCGGTTCTTCGCCGAGAAGTGGCCGATCGACTCGGTCCGCGATCGATTGGAGAGCGAGCGAAAGCTCGATCGCCGGAGGTGGGACGAGATGATCGAGCTCGGTTGGCACGGCATGGCCGTTCCAGAGCAGCACGGCGGAATCGGCCTCGGTCTGACCGAGCTGGTCACCCTGGTGGAGCCCATGGGGCGCCACCTGTTCACCAGCCCGTTCCAGACCAGCCAATGGGTGATCCAGGCCCTGCTCGCCGGCGCCGACGAGGAGCAGAAGAGCGAGTGGCTGCCGAGACTGGCGGCAGGCGAGATGGCGGCGGTCGCCCTGAGCGAGCCGAGCGGCAGCTGGAGTCTCGACGCGCTCGTGGCCACCGGGCGGGTCTCGGGGAACGGCCTCGAGCTCTCGGGAATCAAGACCTTCGTCGAGAACGCGAACGAGGCGAATCTGTTTCTGGTGTCGGTCGCGCGCGAAGACGGCGCCCCTGCGTTGGCGCTCCTCGAGCGCGATCAGCTACCTGAGGGAGCGCTCTCTCCCGAAGTCGCCATCGATCTCACCCGCATCAGCTCCACCCTCACACTCGACGGCATCTCGGTAGCCTCCGAGGCGCTGATCGAGGGGGATTCCGCTCGCCATGCACTGTCGGCCCTCTGGCGAGCCGCCACCCTTCTGCTCGCTGCCGAGGCCTGCGGAGGCACCTCAGGCGTGCTCGAAGTGACTCTCGACTATCTCCGATCGCGCGTTCAGTTCGGCAAACCGATTGGCGCGTATCAGGCCCTCAAGCATCCGACGGTCGATGCCCTCGTTGGCCTCGAGCGGTCGCGCTCGCACCTCTACCACGCCGCCACCCTGCTCGACCGTGAAGCAGCACGAGCCGAAGACCCGCCGGGCCGAGAAGCGGAGATCGCCCTGCGGATGGCCAAGGCCGAGGCCAGCGACGCGTTTGCCTTCGCAGCCGATCGAGCGATCCAGTTCCACGGTGGCGTCGGCTTCACGTGGGAATGCGACGCGCAGCTCTATCTTCGTCGAGCGCTCTGGTGTCAGTACCAGTTCGGCGACGCCGTGCATCATCGCACGCACCTGGCCGAGCTCCTGGGGCTGGGCTAGGAGCCGGCCCGCGTACACGAACGGCGAGGCCATGCATTCGAGTCAACGGACGGGGCCGCTGCGCTCTCGAACCGGCCTGGCCCTCCTGCTGCTGCTGTCCGCCGGATCCCTTCCCGTTGCGGCGCAAGAGCGGATCGAGAGCGAAGCCGTCGGTCGCGCACGCCTCGAGAGCGCCCCCCTTCCCTTCAGCTCCTGGCTCTATCGCTCGTCTTCGCAGAGCCTTCCCGATCGCCCACCACCGGTCACGGCACAGTGGCAGCCTCAGTCCTCGCTGCTCCGAGCGGGCGAGACCCCCTCCGACTGGGCCGGCGCAGGCTGGTTCGTCGCCGTCGTCGACCTCGAGGCCAATTTGACCGCGCTGCCCCTCGCGCTGCGCTTCCAACGACACTACGGTGCATCACGGATCTTCCTCGACGGCGTGCTGCTCGCCGAGATCGGTCGGGCGAGCCTCGACCCCGCCACCCTGGTTCCCGAGCTCGGCCGTGCCCCCATCCTCTTCGAGGTCCAGAGCGCCGGCGCGCACGAGATCGCCATCCACTTCGTCAACCCCGAGTGGGAGCGTTACCACCGCGTCGGCTATCCCGCCGGTTTCTTCGTGCAGCTCGCTGAAGCCAACGGTGCCATCGCCAGTCGTGTCGCCGAGAGCTCGCGCTTTGCCGGCCGCCGGGGACTGTTCGCCGGCATCTTCCTCTCCTTCGCACTGCTCCACTTCCTTCTCTTCGCCTTCCGGCCCCAGGGTCGCGAGAACCTCGACTTCGCGGTGCTCTGCACGAGCCTGGCGGCTCTCGCCTTTCTCCTCGCGCACAAAGGACTGGTCGACGATCCACGAATCGTGTTCTGGTCCGAAGGCGCAATGAACGTCGCAGCCCTCTCGTTCGCGCTCTTCGGGGTGCGGTTCGTGCACAGGGTGTTCTCCGGTGCCACCCCCGCCACCGCCTCGAGCCCCCTTCCCCGATGGTTACGCTGGGCCAGCCTGGCGCTCGTGCCCGTGATGATGTGGTCGGTCGTGCGACCCGGTGCCGCCATCGGGCCGGTGTTCCTTCTGATGCTGCTGGCACTCCTGGAGATGGCACGCTGCGTGACGCTCGCCGTACTGCGACGCACCCCGGGCGCCCGCATCGTGGGGCTGGGGATCCTCGCCCTCGCCCTCGGTTTCGGGGCAGGGGTGCTGGCCACCATGGGTGTGCTGCCCGGGATTCCAGCGCTGACCTTCGTAGTGCCCTTCGCCTCCGTGCTGCTCTTGATCGTGAGCATGTCGGTCTACCTGTCCCGGCGCTACGCCCGCACGCAGCGTGACTTGGAGCACCAGATCGAGCAGGTACGACTCCTTTCCGAGGACAAGCTGCGCGAGGAACGACGACTGCGCGAGCAGATGATCCAGAACGAGCTGCTCGAGGCGGAGGTCGCGCGAAGAGACGAAGAGCTGGAAGAGGCGCGGCAGCTCCAGCTCTCGATGCTCCCTCAAGAGATCCCGACGCACCCCAGGGCGGAGCTGGCGGCCCACATGGAGACCGCGACCGAGGTCGGCGGCGACTACTACGACTTCGATCTCGGAAAGGACGGCGTCCTCACCCTGGCGATCGGCGATGCCACCGGGCACGGCATGCGGGCCGGCACCATGGTGACGGCGACCAAGAGTCTGTTCAACGCCCTGGGAGGCGATCCGGACATTCTGGCCACAGTGAAACGTTCGAACCTGGCGCTCAAGAGAATGAACCTGCGCAACCTCAACATGGCCTTCCTGCTGGCGAGGTTCCACGACGGGCAGCTGCGGGTCACGGCCGCCGGAATGCCCCAGCCTCTCATTCACCGGGCCGCATCCAATGAGGTCGAAGCCCTCGAGGTCGGGGGCATGCCGATGGGTAGCATCAGCTTCTTTCCCTATCAGACCGTCGACGTCGAGCTGGGAGTTGGCGACACCGTCCTCTTCATGAGTGACGGCTTCCCGGAGCGCGCCAATCCCGAGGGGGAGCAGATCGGCTATGAGCGGGCCACCGAGCTGTTCTCTCGAGTCGCTCGGCAGTCCTCGCAGGCAGTGATCGATCACCTGGTCCGGGCGGGTGATGACTGGGCCGAGGGTGCACCGCCCGATGACGACGTCACCTTCCTCGTGCTGTCGGTGCACTAGGGCGACGTCTCCCGGTCGGGCGTCTCGGCCGACTCAGCGTCGCAGGGGATCTGGGGGTGGTTTGGGGCGGCCGGCGAGCGCATGCCGGAGCAGAATGGGGCGCCCGAGAGGGTGCCGCCAAAGCACCAGGAGCATCCCGGAGCCCGAAGCCGCCTCCCGTTCACCTCAACAAAGCACAGCTCCGCCCGGGACCGAACCCGGCGCTGGAGGGCTCAGCCCTCCACCGTCTCGTACGCCGGCTCCCCTTAGCCCGGAAGCGCGCGAGGCAACGGCTCGGCCTCCTGAATACCCACCCCCAGACCCTCGACCAGACGTCGCAGCGACGACACTTCCACCACGAAGGCCGCGAGAGCAGGTGGCGTAGGCGGAGGGACGCAGGGGCGCCGTCCGGCAGGCCGAGGCCTCGATCGGGCATGGCATGGCCTCCGAAAAAGACCCGCCCGCGACGCTCAGCTGGTGCGGCTTGACACGTGAGCCTTCCTCGTAGTATAGACGGCCGCCGCCTCCCCGTCTGCATCCGTTTGCTTCCACCCTTCCACGGAACGTGGGAGGCCAACTCGAGCGTTCGGTCGGCGAGCCCGCAGCATTCTTTCATTTGGCAACCACTACCTACGCACAGCCCTCGGAGCCGGCTTTCGAAGGGATGCGGGGAGGATCGAGATGGCGAGCAACTATCGGCCCGGTCGCATCCTGCTCACGATCGTCGGACTAGCCTGCTTGCTGGCGCGGGCGCAGGGTGCGTTCGCCCAGGCGCCTGCGCCGGCGGAGCCCAGTAACGAAAAGAAGGCCACTCCGGTGGTCGTGGTGAACCCCGCGCCCGTCCCCGTCAGTGGTACCGTGTCCATCGGCGGCACGCCCGCGGTAACCGTGGACAACGCCTGGAACGCGCCGCTGCCGGTTTACGACGTGGATCGCGTGGCCCCTGAGCCGTTCCAGATGAGCACTGTTTCGACGTTCTTCCCCACCAGCTTCGCCGCGAGTGATCTCGTGACCGTGCCGGACGGCCAGCGACTCGTCATCGAGTACGCGTCGGCTTGGATCAACGCAGGCGGCGCCGGCGGACTGCTCGCTGCGAACCTGAGCAGCGGACCGGGCCTGACCAACACTTTGTCTTGCCTCGCGCAGGGGCAGAACTCTCTGAATTTCATCTTCGCGTGCGCGGGGCCAATCAGGCAGTACGTCGAGCCTGGTGCGACTCTCAACTTCAACTTCCAGACATTCGCCAGCAACGGCGGGTTCTACCGCGTGTTCGTGAGCGGCCACTACGAACCGGCGCCTTGACGCGGTCGTGTCTCCTGCCGCCCGGGAGCAGGAGGCACGCCTTCACCTCCGCGCGCTACCCGTTCTCCGCAGCAAGTTCATGGGAACTTCAATACCGGGGCCGCGCCTCCTACGGAGGCTCGGGGAGGGCCTTGCCGCCGGTGTTCTGAGGTGTCGGCAGCCCAGGAGCAGAGGAGCGCCAGGGGGAATCGGGGGATAAGAACGGAGAAGAACGAATGAAACTGAACAACCCACTGAGCAATCACAGTTCGCCCTGACTCCGAGGTCGTGATCCGTTTTCTCCACGCCTGTCGCTATCTGAGTTGAAGACCCCGAATGACGGAGTAGCGCTGGAGTCGGCTCAGGCGCCAGAGGAATCTCCGGCATATTGGATGAGGTAGAAGCGACGGGAAAAGGAGACGCTGTAGTGAAGAGGCTCACGACATCAGTCGAACTCGGTTTCGGCCTTCTACTCCTGGCCTCGAGTGCCTTCGCCGGGGCTGACCCCTGTGGTGGCAACGCCAGTGGCACCGTCACCCAGGGCGGCTGGAGTGTCCGATGGGCCCTCACCTCGAGCGACGGCCTCGAAGTGATGGAGGCTACCTACCACGGGCGAGAGGTGCTCGCGAGTGCCAAGGTGGCCGAGTGGCACGCCGACTACGGCAACTCGGGGTTCGTCCTGACGACGGGTTGCGCGCCCACCGGCGGATTCCCCATCTACCCCTACGCGTTGCCGACAGTCGGAGAACCGAAGAGCGTTCTCGGCTCCGGTTTTTCGATCGAGGCCGATTTCCGCATGAGCAACTGGGGGGCCAATTGCAACTACCGATTCTCACAGCGGCTGGAGTTCTACTTCGACGGTCGAATCCGGATCGGTGCCGCTGCATTCGGACGGGGCTGCGGTACGAACGGGACCGTTCGGCCTCTCTGGCGCATCGATCTCAATCCCGACGGGGAGACCAGCGAATCGTTCCTTCAGTTCACCTCTGGTGCCTGGCAGGAGGTCGTGACCGAGCAGGTCCTCGGCCCGGAGTCGGTCGCCACCGACGAGACGGAAGCCGCGTGGCGAGTCCTCGGCGACGCCAGCGGCGAAGGGTTCTCGATCGTGCCTTCCACGGGCCAGTTCCTCGACGGCGGCCGTGGCGACGACCCCTCGCTCTACGTCCTGAGCCACGATGTCACGGAAGGGGTGGCGGATCTCGGGGCGGCCGTGGGCGGTTGTTGCGACGACTCCGTGCACGGCCCCGAGAGTTGGATCAATGCCGAGTCGGTCGAGGGCGAGAACCTCGTGCTCTGGTACGTCCCGTCGTCCGAGGTCGACGCCGACCCGGGAAGCGAGTACTGCTGGACGGTGACCGGTGAGCCGAATCCCGAGACCTACCCCTGCTTCACCGGCCCCCTGCTGGTCCCCACCACTTTGATCTTCAGCAGCTCCTTCGAGACCGGCGGCCTGTCCGACTGGAGCTGAGGCTCAACGCGCTCCACCTGGACCCACACGAGCTCTCGGCTCCGACCTACGCCATCGATGCTGTGCGTCGGTGAGACGGTCCTGGCCTCGGTGCGCAGCGCAGAGAGCCTCCATCGGTCACCACCAGGTGCACATGTGGATGCCAACCCAGCAGCTCCCCCAGCAACCGACGATCGAACCGAAAGACGATCCGCAGCCGCTTCGGGATCGTCAGCGCCAACTGACGACGAGGCACCTCAGCCTGCAGCTCCTCCTCCGCCAACTCCGCCCACTACAGCTCCCACTTCTGGTGACACGACGCCGGCCGAGTCGTCGCGATTCGGGGACGGTTCCCGTCGCTCGTCGGGGGCGTCGGGAGAGGTCAGGGCACTCGCTGCAACGACGTCAGGAGCCGGCTCGCCGGTAGAGCGTGGTTTGGAACTTCGACCAGTTCTCGCCGCCGTCGTCGGAGGCGTAGACCCGGGCCCGCCGCTCTTCGTCCACGACGTCCAGCTCGATCTCCAAGCGAAAAGCGAAGCGGACGCCGTCTGGCGTCCTCCAGAAGGTCCCCGACTCCAGGTTGTCGATCACCAGGACACGGTCGATGATCTGGCCCTCGTAAATGTCAGCGAGGCCAGCGAGGGAGTCGTTCCAGGCCACCCGGTATACCTCCTGGAATGGATCCCAACCGATGAGCATCTCGGCCTCCAGCCGGCCCGCAGCCAGGTCGAGCTCACCCCCTTCGCGCACGAACTTCCCACCCAGGGCAGGCTCGACCTCGAGCAGCGTCGTCGGTCGCTCCACCCACTTCCCGTCGGGCCCTTGCTGGGTCGGCGTCACCTCCCACAGGCCGAGTAGGTCCGAGAGGGGGCGCATCGCCTCCGACAGTTGTCCCGCCGCCGTCACTTCCTCCTCGGTCGGGCTCCAGACCCCCTCGAAGACCGACGTCCAGTCACCTTCGCCCGTGGACCGGTCCCAAGTCTGCCGGACGGTCCCGTCGGGTTGGGGGAACCAGCCGAACCGGTCGCCCCGGACCTCCTCCCTGGCGTCGTCGAACAGCACCATCCCGCCAGGTACCGGGGCACCGACGAGGGTCAGCACGGTCCCGGTGGTGTCGACATAGACTTGATTCCAGAGACGCTCCCTCTCGGACCACACGTTGAGGCTGAGCCCACGGCGACCGCTGGCACTCGTCCACTCCTCTCGGAGCGCGCAGCCATCGGCCACGCTGGTTACGTGCACGGTGCCGGCGTCATCTCCGGAGGCGGATCGGACGGTCCAGCTCCCGAGCAGGAAGTCGAACGCACGGTGTTCCTCGGACGAACAGGGGCTGACGCCGGTAGAGGCCGATGTGGGGGCGGGGTCCTGTGCGGGGCCGACGCTCGGGACCAACGTCAGGAGCACGACGACGGGCATGCGTGCCGGGATCGACAGTCTCATGGAGCTTTCCTACGGCGGTCCAGCGTCGGGGTTTCGGGACGGCGTGCACAGATCGCCTTTCCGGCGCTGAGCCCAGGCCTCCCCCAGTGGACCCACGTTGACCCGGCCAACCGGCTGTGGAGCAAGAACCTCGCCGACAACGACGGCGGCGGTGTGATCACCACCGACGACGGCGTCGACCTCGACCGGAACTTCGCCTACAAGTGGGGATACGACAACGTGGGTTCCTCGCCCGACCTCGACTCGCTGCGGGGATTCTCAGGGACTCGCCCACCGAGAGAGGCTCCGTTGCCACCCGATGGAGGCAGCGCGGCGATCCCCGAGGCCCCGACTCCTCGGCACGCGACCCGCGCGAAACGCGAACCGCCCCCACCGAAGGCCGCCGACGGCCGATCCGCGTTCGACGAGACCGGCGAACAGCCGATGCGGAGGCGACCCGGAGCTGCCCCGATTCGCATCGGTCTACCCTCAACGGGCGGCCTCGTCCCCTCCTCTGCTCGTCTCGACGCTCAGGTGTACGGCGTCGACGGACGCCCGCTCTCGCTGCCACGAGCCCGGCGAAATCCCGACCTCCCGCTTGAACGCGCGCGAGAAGGCCGCTTCGCTCTCGTACCCGACTTCGAGCGCAATGGCCAGGTGCTTCGCGCCCGTGTCTCGTAGCAGCTCGCAGGCGAGCTGCATTCGCCACCGAGTGAGGTAGTGCATCGGCGACATGCCGATCATGTCGACGAAACGCGCGTGCAGGGCTGACTTCGAGAGGGCGACCTCGCGGCCCAGCTCGTGGACTGTCCACGCCCGCGCTGGACTGCCGTGCAACAGCGCGAGCGCGCGACCGACGGACGGGTCGCGCATGCCCGCGAGCCAGCCGGTCGCGTCCGGTGGCAGGGTGTCCAGATAGCAGCGCAGGACCTCGATGAAGAGTGCCTCGCTCATCCGCTGAAGGACGGCCTCGCCGCCCGGTTGTCGACGGCTCGACTCCGTCACGACCGACCGTAGGAAGGTGGTCATCCAGGACTGGTTCTGCAGTCGGTCGCCGGGAATGCGGAGCACTCTTGGAAGTGCCGCGAGGAGCGGATTGAAGGGCTCGTCATCCAGCCCCAGAAAACCGCACGCGATGGTGATGCCCCGCTTGCCGCCGCCGTCGAGCTTCGCGGTGGTCTCCGGCTCACTCCCGAGGCTCAACGCCCAGGGGAGGCGCGGCGGCCGCGGTGAGAAGAAGAAGTCCCTCGCCGTCCTGGCCGATCGCAGCCCCGGTGCACTCGACAGCACGTGAGCATCACCGTGCGGGAAGAGGATCACGTCCCCCTCGCTCAGAGCGAGGCCGGGCTCGCCGACCACGCCGCCCCAGCAGGATCCGGCCACGATGACGTGGAACTCGATCAGGTGCTGGGCGCGCGGCATCACGAGGGCAAGGACCTCCCGCGCCGGCGGGGCCTCGACCACCCAGGGCGAGGTGCCCTCGACATAGAAAAAGAGTGCGCCCCGAAGGTGAACCGCTCTCAGCAAGTCGGACATCACGTCTTCGCTCACAGCCCCACCTCCTGGTAGAAAGGCGAAAACCTCGTCGCGACGGACGCGCGATCAAGATAACGCGACGCTCGGACAAGCGTCAACGAGCCCCACCGAAGCATCCTTCGGGCTGGCGGACGGCGTTCCCGTGAGGTCCTCACGCATGCCGAGCCCGCCACCGGGAAGCCGCACTCCGCAGCGTCCCGAGAGACCGGGCACGACCCGGTCGAAAAAGGAGCTCACCGTGAGAATGAAGACCCGAGAAGGCCACGACGTCGATCTGGATCCCAAATCCGTCGAAACCCTGAGGGCAGGACTGAAGGGCCCCCTCATCCTGCCGAGCGACAGCGGGTACGAGGAGGCCCGATGCGTCTGGAACGCGATGATCGACCGACGCCCGGCCGCCATCGTCCGTTGCCTCGGAGCGGCGGACGTCATCGCCGCCGTTCGCTTCGCCACCGAGCACGATCTGCTGCTTTGCATGAAGGGTGGCGGACACAACATCGCAGGCCTCGCGACGGCCGACGGAGCTCTGATGCTCGACCTGTCGCCCCAGCGCGCCGTCTGGACCGACCCGCGAGCGCTGACCGCACGGGCCCAGGCTGGTTGCCTGCTCGGCGACGTCGACCGGGAGACCCAGGTCCACGGCCTCGCTGCGATCCTCGGCTTCGTTTCGGCCACGGGCATCGCCGGGCTAACCCTGGGCGGCGGCTTCGGCTATCTGACCAGGCGCTGGGGCTGGACCTCCGACAACGTGATCGGCTTCGATCTGGTCACCGCAGAGGGTCGATGGGTGCGGGCGAGCGCCGACGAGAACGAGGACCTGTTCTGGGGCCTGCGCGGCGGCGGAGGCAACTTCGGCGTCGTGACGGGGATCGACTATCGACTCCACCGCGTCGGGCCGGAAGTCGTGGGCGGGCTGGTCGCCTGGCCTGTGAGCGAAGCGCCTCGGGTCCTCGAGCTGTTCGGCCAGCTCGCCGAGGAGGCGCCGCCCGAGCTCACCCTCGTGGCGCTCGTTCGCCCGGCGCCGGCCGCCCCCTGGCTCCCCGCCGACATCCACGGCAAGCCGATCGTAGCGCTGCTCGCCTGTCACAGCGGCGATCCGGACGAGGGCGAGAGGGCGCTCGCCCCGATCCGGTCCATCGGTCGGCCCGTGGGCGACACGATTGCCCGACGGCCGTACACCCAGATGCAGATGCTGCTGGACGCCACCCAGCCGAAGGGGCGTCGCTACTACTGGAAGAGCGAGTACCTCTCAGGTCTCGGCCCCGATCTCTTGGTCGAGGCCGTCGGGCATGCGATGAGGGCGCCGTCGCCCCACTCTGCGGTGATCCTCTTCCAGATCGGCGGCGCGCTCAACGAGCTCCCCGAAGACCACTCCCCCGTCGGCAATCGCGTGGCCCGGTACGTGCTCAATATCGCCGGTTCCTGGGAGCAGGCTGCGGACGACGCCGAGAACGTCGAGTGGGCGCACTCCGCGTGGCGCAACATGAAGTCCCATTCCACGGGCGGGACCTACCTCAACTTCCTGAACGCCGACGAGGGACCGGAGCGAACCCGAGCAGCCCTGGCCGGAAATCTGGCCCGACTCGCCCGGGTGAAGAGAGCCTGGGACCCGACTAACGTGTTCCGCACCAACCACAACATCCTGCCCGATCCAGCCGCCGAGGCGAGATCGCGCGAGCTCGCCGAAGCCTCGATCGCCGGATGAGGTGTGCCGCCGCGGCGTGATGGCGGTGCAGCGTCGGGTCGCTCCCAACCACGGGCCGCGTCGAGGTGACCGAGCTCTCAGGGCGTGCGGCCTCGACGCTGTCCGCCATCTCGGCCGTCCCGAGGGCTCTTCCACGAATCGGCCGCCCTCTCTGTCAAGAGTGCGAACCTCGGGGGTGGACACGGGGCCGAGTCGATCCTTGAATTGAGAATGAACTCGGATTCATTTCTTTGACCGACTCGAAGCTCCTTGAACCGACCCGCCCCATTCCCGCAGCCGGAACAGCACCGCCCGCCGAGTTCGTCTCTCTCGTTCGGCGAGTTCCTCGAGACCCGGCTCCGGGAGGCACCGCCGAAGCAGAAGGGCGAGCGCACCCGCGAGCGCCTCGTGATCGCGACGGCCAGGATGCTCGAAGAGAGGGGCTATCACGCGACGCGCGTGACCGACATGCGGATCGGTCTCTGGCGGAGCTGTATTCAGAGGCGAGGAGTCGAGGCCCCTCGAGGTTCCGTCTGCTCCTCCGGGGCCGTTCATCGCAGCACCCGACGGGCAGATCCGAGGTCTGAGGGGCTAGCGGGGCTCTCCGAGACCCTCCTCGAGCCCGTCGGGCCGTGCGCTAAGCTCACCGTGCGAAAAGTGGATCGGGACGGTGCAGGGCTATTCGGCACGTCGCGGCACGTCTGAGCTTTCCTCCTCCGAAGGCCCCTGCACCCCTTTCACCCCGAAAACCCCTGCACCCCTTTCACCCCTTTCACCTTTCAGCACCCCTTTCACCTGCCGGACAATATTCGAGGGCGATCCCTTCTGAAAGGCGGACGATGTCTCGTCGAAATGGTCCATCGTGGCGGCCCGGAGATCCGCTCTCCAACGCACCTTCGTGCGAAACGGATAGTCGCAGGGCTGCAGCGTGTATTCTGGAGTAGTAGAGTCGAAGAAAAGGAAGAGAAGTCCGGCACCGATATCGCGGGAGTCGGATCGAGGAGGATGACCGATGTCTCACAGTCTCAGGACCTTGAGTTTCACACCGATCGTCTTGCTGTTGACGATCTCCCTCTTGACCATGGCGGGCTGCGCCCGGGAAGCGACCGAGAACCTGGCCGAGGCGGAAGAGAACCTCGAGGAGGCCTGGCGGGCCGAGAGGGACGCCGCGGTCGAGGAGATGAAGAAGAGCATCGACGCGACGGCCGAGCAGATCGCCGAGATGCGGGCACGCGCCGCCGAGCTCGAGGAAGAGGCCGCCACCGAAGCCGCTG
Organism: uncultured Acidobacteriota bacterium; assembly: GCA_963851415.1. Lineage (GTDB taxonomy): Bacteria > Acidobacteriota > Thermoanaerobaculia > Multivoradales > Multivoraceae > CAWKPF01. The sequence goes on along the minus strand of CAWKPF010000003.1, from coordinate 1,364,847 downwards.
CCGCCTGGAATGCCATGGCCGACCGCCTCGAGGACGCGAGCGACCTTGCGGCACGAGAAGTCCAGGCTCTCGAGAACGCGGGCGCCGACGCCTGGGAGTCCACCAAGGAGATCGCACAGGAAGCCACCGAGGGTCTCGAACGCAGCGGAGAGCGCGCGATGGCTCTGGCCGCCGACACCAAGGAAGAATTCGTCGCCGAGGCCAAAGCGGCGATCGAAGAGGGCGAGAAGGAGCTCGAATGGGCCCAGCAGCAGCTGGCCGCCGCCGACGACGCGGCGCGTGAGGAGTGGCAGCACCTGGTCGATGCTCTCGAGGAGAAGCAAGAGGCCGCCGTGGCCGAGCTGGCCAAGATCGAGGAGGCCGGGGAGGACGCCTGGTCCGAGCTCTGGCATGGCTTCGTCGCGGCCTACCACGACCTTCGGGACGCCAGTGGACGGGCCATGGACGAGCTCACCGACCTCTGAGGAAGACGGTCGCTGCCGACGAGAATCCGCACACGCTCGACCTGAATCGAGGTTCCGAGCGGTTCCGGGGCTGCACACCGAGCCCGGGGTATCGAAAACCGAGATGACGCTGCTTCGTGCTCCTCTCGAGACACCCACCCACCGACACGGGAGAGCCCCATGAAGGCGAGAATCAACGAGATCCTGGAGTCCTTTCGCGACTTCGTCGCCAGCCATGAAGAAGACGGCAGAAAGATCCTGACGGCCTACGTCAACACCGATCCGTCGAATCCGAACAACCAGCGGCAGGACCGTCCCGCCTGGTTGATCGAGCTCGAGAACGAGACCAAACAGCTCGAAGCGACTCTCGACCAGGAGAAGCTCAAGCGGCGAGACACGCAGAGAAAGTGGCAGGACACCGAGGAAATGGTGATGCAGTACCTGCGTCACCGCAGATCGACCGGCCCCTCGGTCGTGCTGTTCACCGACCACGAAGACTTCCTGGCGGTCGACCTGCCGGTGGTGGTCCCGACGCGGGTGTACTACGGCTTGCCTCAGCTCGAGCACCTGCTGTTCAATCTCGATCAGTACAAGAAGTACCTCGTCATCCTGCTCTCCGGTGACGAGGTCCGCATGCTCGAGGTCTACCTCACCCGAACGACCCAGGAGATCGAAATCGACACCGAGCAGGACCTGGCTCGCCGCATGGGCCGCAAGGCCGAGACCCACAAGCGCTACCGCCGGGAAGAGGAGTACGAACAGCGCTTCGTGCGTGAGGTCGCCACCGCGGTCAACGAGTCCCTGCTGGGCGATCCGGACTTCGAGCGCATCGTGTTGGGGGGCAACCAGAAGCAGGCGCACGCACTCAAGAACGCTCTCCACCCGAGCGTGCGAGAACGGCTGGTGGGGATCGAGTCGATCCCCTTCAAGGCTCCCGAGAGCGAGATCGCCGAGACGGTCAAGGCCCTGGCCGATCGCTTCGAGCCCGAGCACGACCTGTCTGTGGTCGAAGATCTCGTCTCTCGCTTCAACCGGAGTGGCGCAGCTGCCCTCGAGCACCAGCGAGTGAAAGAGGCGCTCTCCGCGGGCAACGTACGGCGCCTCGTGATTCCGTACCCGAGCGAGAGCGACGAGCTCGATCAGATGATCGTCGATGCCACGCTCGCCGGCGCAGAGATCGAGTTCGTGGTGGGAGAGGCCGCGAGCAAGCTCGAGCAGCTGGGCGGCATCGGCGCCCTCCTCTACTACAGCCCCAGCTGACGACTCGAGAGGGACCCGGGTCTGCCGCGAGGAGGTCGAGCCCGAGGCGCGCTCACCGCTCACGGCAGAGCACCACGAATGCTCGGTCTTCGGCTGTCCCGTCGTCGTGGTCTTGGAGACTGGACTCGGCTGGCCACCTTGCGGCGCCGACGGCTACGGACTTGCAGCCCTCCCTCGCTGAGGAGCCTCAGCCGAGGGGCACGGCGATCTGATCAGTTCCAGAACCCCCGCCCGACCTGTCGGGCGTGCGACAGGCGAACGCCGAAAATGCCGTAGGATCGTCAGGATGTAGAGGAGGCTTCGGGATTGCATCGAGACGTCGACCTGTCCAAAACAGCCACCTCGGGTGAGAAGTTCGATCTTTCGTTCGCGAGTTTTGCCATGGGTCCTCGTCCTCGCCCTCTTCTCACTTCTGGGCAGCCCAGTAGCCCGGGCCCAGGAGCCCGAGAGTGATGCTCGAGAAACCGAAGCGCATCTCGGAGAGCACGGCGAAGGGGCCGCGCACGGAGAGCACGAAGGCGGCCATGAGGTCCACAAGAACGTCCTGGGCCTGGTGATCGGCGGCACGCACGAGGCCGAAGAGAGCGAGACCTTCTTCACCCTGGGCGTCGAGTACGCGCGCGAGGTCTCTCACCGGTGGGCCATCGCGGGCGCGGCGGAGTACCTGGACGATGTCGACGCATGGGTCTTCATCGTGCCGTTCAACTACAATCTCGTGCCGAAAGACTCTCATCCGAACTCCCACTTCATCTTCTCGTTTGGCCCCGGGATCGAGCACAAGAGTTGACGTCTACGCGAGGCCGAGGAGCACGGTCAGGCGGCCGAGTCCCCCGGAGCGGCGGAGATACAGCAGGCGGAGAACCTGTTCCTCTTCCGTGTCGGGGTCAAGTACGCGTTTCACATGGGCAGGTACGAGGTCGTGCCCGCGCTCGATTACGATCTGGTCCGCGAGAACGGGGAGTTGGTCGAGGCGATCGTCTTCGACGTCGCCATCGGCTTCGGTTTCTGAACTCGACATCGAGGCCGGGGCTCGACCTGCGGGGTGGGGTTGCGCCCAGAGGGTGATCGGTGACGATCATCTCGGAAGGAAGCCTGTCCAGGGCGCAGAGCGCGACTCAGGATCTCGCTTCCTTCTTCAGAACATGAGCTCCACGAGTGAGCTTCTTCCTCCCAACACCCCTGCACCCCTCTCCCGAACACCCCTGCACCCCTCTCCCCCCTCTCCCCTCGCTATCTCCGCATCACGCCCCACGCAGCACCCACGAGGGCCACCGCGAAAGTGAGGAGAGCCCACCACGGGACCGTCGGAATCTCCGCCGGGGAAGAGATGAGCCTCACCTCGACCGAATCGAACCAGCAGGACTCGTCGCGCTCTCCAATCGTCACGAGCCTGGGCCGTACCGCTTCGAACTCGGCGGGCAGAGGCTGCGCGCGATACTCATAGGGCAGGAAGGGGCCCGGATACCAGGGGTTGGCCCACGGAGGAGGAAACGACGTCCAGGCATCCGGCAGGCCCTCGCAGGCCGTTCCCCGGTCGTAGGTCGCGAAGCCCATTTCGCAGTCGGTACTCGCGGAGCCCGGGTCCCCGTCCTCGGGCAGGGTTCGTCTCTGCCCCACGATCTCCAACTCGGCGCCACTCGGAAGCGGAGGCAGACACGGACCGAGTGACACCAGCGTATCGGTGAATTGGCCCAGCCGAGGCTCGACGATCTCGAATCGCGCGGAGCCCGGATCCGGCTCCCCGATCGAGGAGTCCCACTAGGCGGCTCCTTCCGCCAGACCCTGGAGCTCCCAGAGCTCGATCTCCTCGGCGCTGTCGAAGAGGTAGCGGGCCAGGACCCCGTAGCCCTGAGCGTGTCCAGCCTGCGAACTGAGAAGGGTGGCCCCCAGGATGACGAACCTCAGGAGCCAACCGGGTCTGCGGACCGACCTCATGCCTCTGCCTCGATGACCCAGTCGCTCCACTCCACGCCCGCTATCTCCACATCACACTCCACGCGGCACCCAGGAGGGCACAGGCGAATGCGAGGAGGGCCCACCAGGAGACGGTCGGGATCTCCGCCGGGGAAGAGATGAGCCTCACCTCGATCGAATCGAACCAGCAGGACTCGTCGCGACCTCCTCTCGTCACGAGCCTGGGCCGTACCGCTTCGAACTCGGCCGGCAGCGGATTGAGGCGGAGCTCATAGGGCAGGAAGGGGCCCGGATACCAGGGGTTGGCCCACGGAGGAGGAAACGACGTCCAGGCATCCGGCAGGCCCTCGCAGGCCGTTCCCCGGTCGTAGGCCGCGAAGCCCATTTCGCAGGTGGTACTCGCGTATCCCCCGTCCTCGGGCAGGGTTCGTCTCTGCCCTACGATCTCCAGCACCGCGCCGCTCGGCAGCGGAGGCAGACAGGGACCGAGTGAAACCAGCGTATCGGTGAATTGGCCCAGCCGAGGCTCGACGACCTCGAAACGCGCAGAACCCGGATCCGGCTCTCCGATCGAGGAGTCCCAGTAGGCGGCGCCTTCCGCCAGACCCTGGAGCTCCCAGAGCTCGATCTCGTCGGCGCTGTCGAAGAGGTAGCGGGCCAGGACCTCGTAGCTCTGCGCATGTCCTGGGTGCGAACTGACAAGGGTGGCGACAAGGGTGGCGGTTCTCACGAGCTCACCGCGGCTGCCGGCGAACCTCACGGCTCTTCCTCGATGACCCAGTCGCTCCATTCCACTTCGAGGTCCTCGGACGAGGTCTCGAACCCGTCGGCAAAGAGCCAGTCCGGTGCCTGCATCTCGGCGGCCGCCACCGAGGCATCGTCGATGCGTCCGCAACCGGTCTCGTCATCGCGACCCGGGTCACCAATGTCCGTGGCCGTCGCACAGAGCAGGATCTCGAGGGTTCCCGGCGAGAGATCCGGATTCACGAAGATGAGACGGGCGGCCGCTCCGGCCACGAGTGGCGATGCCCAGGACGTCCCGGTCAGGACGACATCGTTACCCGGCACGTAGCCATCGTCTCCCGTTCGGTCGGTCGTGATCACCCGCTCGCCCTGCGCGGACATCGCTACCTCCGGGCCGAAGTTCGACTGGAAGTCGAGAACCGTGTTGCCGCAGTTGATCATCGACTCCCCTTCGACCAGGAAGCGCCCCGTACCCGTCTCGTTGAGACCCGACACCGCCAGCACGTAGGCGTTGGTCGCGGGGAACCTGACCCCGGGATCGCCACCCCGGACCGAGTTGCCCGCCGCAGCCACCGCCAGGAAGCCGCTCTTGCGAAGCTCCCGAAGACGATCGTTGACCACGACCGAGTTCTCGATCTCGGTGAGATCCCAGGAGATGTTCACCACCTTCAGGTGGTTGTCCTCGACAGCGTCCATCGACTTCGTGAAGTAGCCTTCGGTGAGCCACTGTGGGTCGAACGAGTTGCAGGTGTTGAGAGCCTGCATCGCCTTGACGGAGTAGACCTTCGCCTCGTTTCGAGCAATCCCCTCGGCGAAGCCGTTCGTGCCACCGCAGCCGGAGATGACACCCGCCACGCTCGTCTCGTGCACGTCCCACTGCATCCCCGGTTCGCCCCCCTCTTCACAGGGTTCGTCTTCACTGCCGAAACAGCTCCATCCCTGGTCGGGACCGGTCGGTTGGTTGAGGTTCGGATAGTCGCCTTCGATCCCGTCGCCCCAGACACCGACCTGGACGAAGGGTGACGCGGTACACGCGGCCGTCGGTACCGGAGGACTTCCCAGAGGAAGCTCGACGAGGCCCGCAGGAGCGGTCACCACCGCGCCGAACTCGAGGGTGGCGCGCTCGACCTCGGGATCGGCCCGGAGGACCTCGATCCGATCGAGCGCCCGGAGCACATGACGATCTTCGACCCGGACCCGATAGAAGCCAGGCGGGTCGTGAGCCGTTCGAGGCAGAGCCTCTCCCAGACCGAAATCCAGGAACAGCAACCGCGCCTCCGCCTCCGTGTACTCCGGGCTCACCTGGAGATAGGCGAGCTGCCGGAAGAACATCGCGTCCGTGTCTTCCACTCCCACCTCGTAGAAGGCCGGGCTCACCCAGCCGTCATCCCCCACGGCCCACTGCAACAGGCTCGTCACGAGCCGGGCCCCGAAGCCAGGGTAGGGAGGATCGGGCAGCGGCGGCTGTGGAGGTGACGAAGCGTTGGCGCGCGAGAACAGGATCACGCCTCCGAGATCGAGGGGGGCGGCCAGGGGCAGAATGGGCTGCACCTTGTCGATGATCGTCGACGCTGAAGCTCCCGGAGCCGGGATGACCCCGATCGTGCGAACGTCGGGCGCGACCACGATGACGCCCTCGGGCGTCGGATACTCGAACCAGTTCAGCTCAACCAGCGGCTGAGCCAGGCTCGCTCCGGGAGCGACCAGACTGATCAGAAGGCAAGCTGAGAGAGAGACGCATCGGATCGACCTCCTCGGCTGGCTTCCAGTGGTCACAGCCAACGCAGTATAGCCGGCACACCACCGCCAGGGATCCAGGTGGGGCGTCCCGCTGTCCCGCCGCTCGTCTCCCGCTGGCCCCTGGTGTCCCGTGCGGGAATTTGGTTGCCCACTGAGAGTGTCGAGGCGCCCGCTGGGCAAGGCGCGTCCGACGCAGGCGTATCGGGAATACGTCGAGGAGGCGCAACGCCGCCCAGCGGGATGCATCGGCGCTCGACTGGCAGGCGAACTTTCCGCACGAGACACTAGGCTCCGATCTCCTCGCCTTCGTGGAGCGCGGCGACGACCTGTGGGAGGTCGATGAACAGCGTGCCGTCCTGGGCGTGCGCCAGGGGATCGAACTCGTAGGGTCCGATCACCCTTCGAAACACCTCCTTTAAGGCGTGCCGGGGACTGACCCTTGCCGCGGACCCGGCAGCGGTGGCGACTCTGCAGAAACTGAGCAAGGGGATGATGAACCAGGACTTCTTCCGCTGCGCGCGGCGGGGTCTGCTGGTCGAGTACGACGAGCGCAGCGTGGTACCTCTGCTCGAGAAGCAGCTCGGGGGTGGGAAGTTCTCCACCACCGAGCCCTGGGACCGGTTCTTCGCGGCCACGACGCTGATGGAGGGACAGGAGAGCTCGGGCTACCAGTGGGCCCGAGAGCAGTTCGCCACGGGCGGTAAGAAGAAGGGCTTCATGACGAAGATGATGGCCACAGAAGAGGAGGTCGACTTCAAGCCCTCCTTGGTGAGCGCACTGGTACGGATCGGCGGGGACGACGCCAGGCAGGTCTTGTCGGAAGCGATGACGACCGTCGAGAAGGGCAGCTGGCTCCAGACCTGGATCGCCGTCGGTATGCTCGAGCTCGGAGACACCAGTTCGATCGACCTGGCACGGGCCGCCCTCGAGAAGCCGGAGTGGGAGTTCACCACGGTGCGGATCGCGACGGCTCTGGCGCGCCACGGCGACGAGAGCGGCATCGCTGCGCTGGACCGCCTCTACGACCGTGCCGCCCAGGGGATCGAACCGGAGACGGGCAAGGCTGTGCTGGCCATCCTGGCCGGGGAGGGGGCGGAGTATTCGGCCAGTCAGGAGGCCAAGGACGCTCGCTTGCTCCGGCTCCGTCGTCAGATCGCCGACGCCCTTGCGCAGATCGACCGGCCGGCAAGCGTTCCGGTGCTGACCAAGATGCTGGGAGACAAAGAAGCCTCGGTGCGCAGCTCGGCTGCGTACGGGCTGGCGAGGATGGACGACTCCGCGGCGGTGGGTGCGCTGGCTGAGGCAATCGCCGGCGATTACGACGACGCGGAGCGGTCTCGCAATCCGGTGGTCCACGCCCACCTGGCACGACGTGCCGGTGAAAGGCTGGCCTCCGAGCCCGACGCAGCAGCGGTGGTCGAAGCTGCCCGAAAGAGCCCATTCGCTTCGGTGAAGTTCCTCGGGCTGTGCTTGGGGACCTGAGGAAGAGGGGCGGTGTCACGTTCCCGCTTCCCGGCTCCGACCATCGGCTGGTCTGGGTCGACGTGAATGTGCCCCGCCCGGGGCTGGACCCGACAAGCGCAGCATCGCCAACGCCGTTCAGGTCTTCTTCGAGGACGCACGGCGACCGAGAAGGTCGAGATCGAGTACCCGCTGGGACATCGGCGCCGGCGCGAGGAGGGAACTCCGGTGCTGCAGGAGAAGTTCCGGCGCAATCTCGCCACCCGTTTCCCGGCGGCGAGGGCAGAGCGGATCTATGAGCTCTACCAGGATCGATCTCGCCTCGACCGCCTCTCCGTTCCGGACTTCATGGAGCTTCTCGTTCTCTGAGCGAATCCACCTAGCGGCCGAATACGGAAGTAATCGTCGGAAGCGTCTACCTCGGCCGATAGAATCGAGGCGAGCGCTCTCTCCTCCAAACCTCTCCCCTTCCGAGACATGGATCAGAAACGCGACGCCAACGACGTCCTCCTCCTCGCTCGCCTCGGCGAGTGGCTCGGAGTGAAGTGCGATCGCGCGACCGCGATCCGCTACCTCGATGCCGCCCGGCGGGAGCACCCTTCGGCCGAAGACGTGGGCGCGGCGGCCTTCGCCCTCGCCGGCAGCAAGATCGGTCTGCGAATCTCTCCTCTGAGCGCCGACCTCGATTCGGCCCTCGAGCGAGCCTCGCGCGAGACCCCGCTCGTGGCGCGCGCCCAGGGAAGAGAGGGCGAGTCCTGGGCGCTGGTGCTCGACCGGCGAGGTCGTCGTGTCTTCACGCTTCTCGACCCCTGGGACCAGCCGCGCTGGATCCCGCGGGCCGAGCTGGCGGAGCACCTCAGACTACCGAGCGAGAGCTCGACGACCGACTGGCTGATCGTGCACGCCGCGGCTCCCTACTCCGTAACGCGCCCGGCCGACGAGGGAATCCCGGCGACGCCACCCGAGCCGCTCGAGCGCCTGCTGGCGCTGCTCAAGCCCGATCGCCAGGACATCTGGGCGGTGCTCATCTTCGCGGTGGCGATCGGCGGACTTCTGCTGGCCACGCCGATCGCCGTCCAGGCAATGGTCAACTTCGTGGCCTTCGGCGGCGCGGTCGCACCGGTACTGGTGCTCGCCGGCATGCTCGCCGTCGGACTTCTCCTGGCGGCTGGCATCAGTGCTCTGCAGGCCTGGATCGTCGAGATGCTGCAACGCCGCATCTTCGTGCGCATGGTCGCGGACCTGGCGCATCGACTCCCCCGAGTCCACCGGGAGACGCAGGAGAGGGCCTACGGGCCCGAGCTCGTCAACCGCTTCTTCGACGTGATCACGGTGCAGAAGATCAGCTCCCTGCTGCTGCTCGACGGCGTCGCCATGATCCTGGGGGTGCTGGTCGGGCTGGTCTTCCTCGCCTTCTACCATCCGATCCTGCTCGCCTTCGACCTGCTGCTCGTGCTCTGCGTCATCGCGATCGTGTTCGTGCTCGGCCGCAGCGGCATTCGCTCGGCGATCCGCGAGAGCAAGACCAAGTACGCCGTGGCCGCTTGGCTCGAGGACATCGCTCGCGACCCGGTCACTTTCAAGAAGCCGGACGCGCGCTCCTGGGTGCTCCATCGCTCCGACGAGCTTGCCCGGGACTACGTGAGCGCCCGTCGCGACCACTACCGGGTGCTGTTCCGTCAGATCCTGGCCATGCTGGGACTCCAGGTGGTGGCCAGCGTCTCGCTGCTGAGCATCGGCGGCGTGCTCGTGATCCGTGGCGAGTTGACCCTCGGCCAGCTGGTCGCCGCCGAGCTGATCGTCACCTACGTCGTCAGCTCGATCGCCAAGATGGGCAAGCACTTCGAGTCCTTCTACGACCTGATGGCGGCGGTCGACAAGCTCGGTCAGCTGCTCGATCTCCGATTGGAGCGAACGAGCGGCGAAGCCTGGGCCGAGAGCTCGGCCCTCGACTCGCGCGGGTGCCGCGTCGAGCTGCGCGACGTCGATCTGCGTACCTCGACCGGGCGGGACCTGTTCGACGACCTGTCCCTCAGTGTCCGTCCAGGCGAGCGAGTGGTGCTCCGAGGGCCGAACGGGTCCGGCAAGAGCGTTCTCCTCGAGATCCTCTACGGCACGATCGACCCCGAGGACGGCCAGGTCGAGATCGACGGCCTGGACGTGCGCAGCATCCGCCTCGAGGGTCTGCGCAACCGGGTCGCCCTGGTGAACAATCACGAGGTCTTCGCCGGTACCATCTACGACAACCTGCTCATGGGACGATCACTCCCCGTCGAAGAGGTGCAGGAAACCCTGCGTCGACTGGGATTGCTCGAGTCGTTCGCCGCCCTCCCCGACGGGATCCAGACTCGTCTCACGGCCAACGGCGCTCCCCTTTCGCAGAGTCAGCTGCAGCGCCTCGCCATCGCACGTGCCATCGTGGGCCAGCCCCGGCTGCTGCTCGTCGACGGCATGCTGGAGGGGCTCGGCTACCAGTCCCTGGAGCGAGTGCTCGAGGTGCTGACCGATCCGACGGCGCCCTGGACGCTCCTGGTGGTCAGCCATCGACCCGAGGTGGCGATGCGCTGCACCCGTGAGTTCGACCTGGGCGATACCATGATCGCCGAGAGGAGCGCGGTGCGATGACCACGACCGATCCGATTCGCTCCCCCTACGCCGGAGAGCTGCCCGCCCTGACGCTGGTGACACCGCCCCGCTCGGTGCGCAAGGTCGTGGCGGTCTTCGCCGTTCTCATCCTCGCCTTCCCCATCCTGCTGGTCACCGTTCCCTGGCGCCAGAACATCGCCGCCTCGGGCAGGGTCACCGCGATCGATCCGCTCGATCGCATGCAGACCCTCCCCGCACCCGTCACCGGAAGACTGGTGCAGGTGTTCGTGCAGGAGGGCGAGGCGGTCGAGAAGGGTGACGTCCTGGTCGAGATGGTGGACCAGGATCCGCTCTATGCCACGCGTCTCGACCAGCAGATCGATTTCTCCGAGGACAAGGTGCGAGCCGCCCGCGACCAGGTCGCCTTCTACGACCAGCAGCTGGCCAACCTGGGGGAGGCAAGGGATCTGGCGGTCGCCGGAGCCCAGTTCGAGCTCAACGTGGCGACCCAGAAGATCCGGGAGGCACGTCAGCACCTGCAGGCGGCCCTTGCCCAGTTCGAGCAGAAGCGCGCCGACCGGGAGCGGAAGGAAAGGCTGTTCGCGCGCAAGCTCGTCTCGGAGCTCGACTACCAGACCGCCGAGGCCGACTTCCTCGCCGCCGAGGCCCTGGTCGAGGCCGCGCGCGCCGAGATCGACCAGGCGACCAACGAAGAGGAAGCCAAGCGCGCCAAGGTCGGCCAGATCGGCAAGGACCTCCAGGCCAAGATCGAGTCGACCCGCTCGCTGCGCGAGGAGGCCCGAGCCAAGGTCGCGCTCGCCGAGAAAGAGCGGACCGACGCCCAGACCGCCGCCGAGCGCCAGAAGACTCGAGTCGTCGAAGCACCGCGTGCCGGCCGGGTGTTTCGCATTCGCGCCGCGTCCCAGGCAGACCTGCTCAAGCAGGGCGATCCGCTGATCGACCTGGTCCCGGAAACGACCCATCTCTCCGTGGAGCTCTGGGTGCGAGGCAACGACGCCCCCCTCATCGAGCCGGGGAGGAAGGTCCGGCTGCAGTTCGAGGGCTGGCCTGCCGTGCAGTTCACGGGCTGGCCGTCGGTGGCGGTCGGCACGTTCGGCGGTCAGGTCTACCTCGTCGATCCCCAGGACGACGGTCAGGGCCGCTTCCGCATTCTGGTGGTCCGCGACCCCGACGAGCCCGACTGGCCAGATGCGCGCTACCTGCGTCAGGGCGTGCGTGCCAAGGGTTGGGTGCTCCTCGACGAAGTTCGCCTCGGCTACGAAGTGTGGCGTCAGCTCAACGGCTTCCCGCCGAGCGTCCGCGAGGCGCCGTCGACCACGGCAGAGAAGAGCGGGTGAGAACGGTGCTCCGCGCCGCTGCGCTCTCGCTCACCCTCCTCGCGCTGGGCTCGGTCTCCGCAGCAGCCCAGGGGAGCTCTCTGACCCTCGAGCTCGAGGAGGTGCTCGAATCGGTCGAGCAGCACTATCCGATCCTGGTGGCCGCCCAGCTCGAGCGGGAGATCGCCGCCGGCCAGCTCCAGCAGGCTCGCGGCGGCTTCGACACCATGCTCAACGCGGAAGGCATCACCGCACCGCGTGGCTTCTACCAGAACGACCGGGCCGACCTGTCGCTCGAGCAGTCACTCTCCCCCTGGGGAATCGAGATCCTGGGTGGCTACCGACTCGGTGTCGGCGACTTTGCCGATTACGACAAGGACCTGCTGACCAACGAGGACGGCGAGCTCCGTTTGGGGGCGCGCGTTCCACTGCTACGCAACCGCGCCATCGACGAGCGCCGCGCCGGCCTGCGCAAGGCGAAGCTCGGAGTGGAAGGCGCCGAGCCCACCGTTCTCGAGCAGAGGATCCAGGTGCGTCGCCTCGCCGAGCTCGCCTACTGGGAATGGCTGTCCGCGGGAGAAAAGGACCGTATCGCCCTGAGCCTGATCCAGCTCGCCTCGGACCGCCAGGAGTCCCTGCGCGGCACTGCCGAGGAGGGACTGATCGCCGAGATCGTCCTGGTCGACAACGAACGTCTGCTCGCCGAACGCCGAGCCATCCGAATCGGCACCGAGCGCCGGCTGCAGCAGGCCGCGATCGAGCTCTCGCTCTACCTGCGAGACCCTTCGGGCCGACCGATGATTCCGGGCCCGGAGCGCCTGCCTGCGAGTTTTCCTTCACTGTCCGACCCCGGGGTCGACGTCGAGGCCGACATCGAGCTTGCACGATCGGTCCGACCGGAGCTGCAGCGTCTTCAGATCGAACGGGAAGCGCGCTCGGTCGAGATCGAGCGCACCCGAAACGCCACGCTGCCCGGACTCGACTTCTCGGTCGCCGCTTCGCAGGACTACGGCGAGCCCGTCAGTGTGCCGGACGACAAGAGCGAGTTCGAGCTCAAGGCCGGCCTCTTCATGAAGGTGCCGCTGCAGCGCCGAGGCGCGCGCGGCAAGCTGCGTGCACAGGAGGCCAAGCTCGGTCAGTTCGACCAGAAGATCCGTCTGGTCGGCGACGAGATCGCCGCCGAGGTGCGCGACGCCCACTCCGCCTGGCTGCAAGCCTGGCGCCGCTACGAGCAGGCTGCGCGCAGCCTCGATCTGGCGAGAGAGCTGGAAGAAGCAGAGGGCATTCAGGTGACGGAAGGCAACAGCGACCTGCTGCGACTCAACATCCGCGAGCAGCAGACCGCGCAGGCCGCCTCTTTCCTCGTCGACGTGATGACCGAGTACTGGGAGGCCCGGGCCAAGTACATCGCCGCGATCGGCGAGATACCGACGTCTTAGGATCGGCCCCGGAAGCCTCCTGCGCTAGCGATACTCGTCGCGCGCCGGCTGGAAGACGTCGAGAATGCGACAGTCGGTGAGTGCCCGCCCCGAGTGAGGGACATCGCCCGGGATCACCAGCACCGAACCAGCTTCCAGCACGTGCGGCTCACCGTCGACGGTGAGCTCGAAGGTTCCTTCGACGACGTGCGCCAACTGCTCGTGGGGGTGTGCGTGCTCCGGGAGCTCGGCTCCTTTCTGCACGTCCCAGAAAGCCATGGTGCAGCCGTCACCATGCACGAAACGGCCGACGAAGCCGGGCATCAACTCGCGAGCACTGAGATTCTCGAGAATGTGCAGCATGATACCGAGGATGTTATCCCGATCCTCTACGGCGTGCCTTAACGGAGACCTCGAGCTGGTTGGGCCGGTCGTTGGTGAAGGAGAGTCGGATGCGCCCGTCGGCGGGTAGGAGTTCGCTCTCGAGACCTCGAGCCTGGCGCAGCACAGGAGGCTGCCCGAGAAGACTCGGAGAGCCCCGCGAGGCGCTCCCGCACAGCTCTCCTCGTCGGATCCTGCCGTCCACGGCCCCGGAGGAGCAGACCGAACCGCGAAGGGGCCCGAGTCCCCGAACCCCAACACAGCTCCGCCAGGGACCGCCCCCCGGGTCCGGCTCTAGCCCTCGACCGACTCGTACACCCGCTCCCCCCGGCGGCGCCCGAGACAACGGCTCGGCCTCCTGAGGCCCGACTCCCACACCCTCTCGCAACCGCCGCAGAGAAGACACCTCCACCACGAACGCCACGATCCTCATCTCGGAGCCGCAGTACGGACACAACAACGGTCCACCTGAGGTCGGACGACGAGCCGTTGGCTCGCCGTCGCCCCCGCGGCGCACGCAAGACCAGGCCTGAAAAGGCGGCAGACGCTCGAAGCGACTGCCGCCCTGGAATGTTGGTCGCACCCAGCCGGGCACGACCATCTCTCCTTGTCAGGAATCACACCGGAGTGACGTAGAGAACCCGCATCATCTCGTGATCTTCGTGCGAGAGGATGTGGCAGTGCCAGACGTAACGTCCCGGCTTGTCGAAGGTCGCCCTGATCCGGGTGATCTGCCCGGGCAGCGCTGTCACCATGTCCTTTGGCGCGTCCTCGACGTAGCCATCGACGGGCAGCAGATTGACCGGCGCACCGTATGCTCCGGGGAGGTTCGTCCCTCCGATCCTGAATCCCTGACCGTACGTTGCGGCAACACCCGCGACCGAGTTGTGCTGCACCGTGGGCTGAGGAACCAGGTAGGCCCCGTCCCCAGCAGGAGTGTCTCCGTCAGGGATGAAGCCATCTGCGTCCGCATTGGAGTCGATATTGATCATCTGGCGGTCCCAGACCTGGAAGTGCACCAGATGCAAGTGCACCGGATGGGCGTCGCCGGTCATGTTCCAGATCTCCCATTCCTCGGTCACACCGAGTGCGGGATTCTCCGTCGTCGGGTTGTGCCAGGCGATCGAGCCTTCCATCTGGCCGGTCAGCGGCGACGGGGTTCCGTCGGGGAACACCGCCTGCTGATACTCCGGCTCAGCCGGCCAATTGATCGCGTTGCCGGCGAAATCGGTGGCGGGCTCGGCCGTACCGAGCAACGGCTGCAGGCGTCCGAACTCGTCCTTGCCCTCGAACAGAGCGACCTTGCGCGTCCGGGTCGGCTCCGGGACCGACGGGCCGAAGCCGAGTGCCGTGGGGCTGACATCAGCCACCTGGGTGTCGAGCGGCAGCTTGACGTCGAAGGCCATGATGCGATCGGTCTCACCGAACACCTGGATGGCCGGATCGTCAGTGACCAGGTCTCCACCGAAGGGCTCGTCGCCCCCGATGTTCTTCATGATGATCCGGTCCGACGGCCCGAAGCCGTTGAAGTCGAAGATGACGTCGTAGCGCGAGCCCGTCTCCATGACCAGAGTGTCTACAGTGGTCGGGGCGGAGGCCAGCCCCTGGTCACTGCCGATCACGGTGAAGCTCAAGGGCCCCGCCACGCTACCGCTGAAGTCCTCTGCACCTGCATCGACCCGGAAGAACTGCGCCGCCAGGAAGCGGCTATCGCAGCCATTCAGGAAGCGCAGCCGGTAGTTGCGTGGCTCCACGTCCATCACCGGCCAGATCTTGCCGTTCACAACGATGTGGTCGCCGAAGAACTCGGCCAGCCCCGTGGGGCCACCACCGGGGAAGAAAGTGGGATCCAGCACCGCGCCCTCGCCGGTGATGAAGTCCGCGTAGAAGGGATCGCCGGGGAATGCCGGATAGAACAACTCACCGTTGTCTTTGAACATCCGATCCTGGATGGCGAAGGCCGCCTCGTAGGGGAAGGCCGGCAGGTCGAGATCGTTGCCGAAGAGCCCCGTGTCGTCGTCGTCCCGGATGATGTAGAAGCCCGCCATGCCTGTGTAGACGTTGAGGCGGGTAATGCCGAGGGCATGGTCGTGGTACCACACCGTGCCCGCCGGCTGGTCGTTGTCGTAGAAGTAGCTGCGATCCCGCCACTGGGGGCCCTTGACCCGGAAGTTCGGGCTGAAGAAGAACTCGGGGTTGCCGTCGAACTGGAAGGCCGTGTGGCCACCATGGACGTGCGCCACGATCGGGGTTCCGTCCCGCTCGATCGAGTAGCGATCGTAGCCGTGCAGGCTGTAGGCCCAGTGCAGGTTGGTGTCGACCACCGAGCGACCGGTGTAGTCACCGAAGCCCAGACTCGTATTGTCCTTGCCGGTGATCAGGTACTCCCCGCGGGGCAGGTTGTTGCGCCACTCGACCTGGATGCGCGTGTCGCTCTGCACCTGGAAGGTCTTGCCCGGCCAGGTGGGGGTTCCGTCACCGTAGCCCCAGATGGTCGTGGGCACCGGGGTCACACCGTCGGGTGCCACGAGGCCGGTCATCTGTACCGACTGACCGACGCCCACAGTGATTTTGTTGCGGCGTCCCAGGTCGTAGATGAAGCCGGGATCGAGCGCGTTGGGCACCGGCGTAGCGAACTTCGGCTGCATCGCCGGGTCGGAAAGGCCGGGGCCCTGGGTGGCCGCATAGGCGCGCCTCGTGTAGCCGTAGTTCGAGAGCAGCAGGCTGCCACCGGCGAGCCCGCCATACTGGATCAGTCTTCGTCTTGAAATCATGCGGAGAGCCTCCTCGTGGTGAAGGCGCACGATGTCTTCGTGCCTCCACCGTCGAACATGGAAGTCGATTCACTGAGCGCCTCCGGAAGAGAACCAGACCGGAGGCAGCTCACTTGGTACGCGGCCTGTACGCCGCGAAGCTGCAGGAGTGTGGTCGGGCCGAGCGGTGTCTCCGCCTCTCGGCGGAGACTCGCCCTTACCCTGGACGCTTCGAGGCGCTCAGCTGCAGCTCGCGGAAAACCGGCCGCTGCTCGTCAGCGTCACGCGGCACGTTCTCGTCGTGGCCGCGGGATCGGTGAACGAGACGACGCCGCTCGTCTGGAAAGTGCTGGGAGGGCTCGAGAACAGCTCACCTTGGCAGCTCGCACTGGCGACGGTCCCGTCATCGCGCTTCACCAGGGTCGCGAAACCCGTGCCCTGAAAACCGTCGGCGTTGACGGCACAGCCGCCTCCATTCCCCCGGTTCAAAACGTCGACCGCCGAGGCCTCCTCAGCCCCCGGCACCACCAACACACCCAACACCAAAGCTACGGCCGCAACGGCCAACAGATTCATTCTCATCTCATCCCCCTCGGCGTCCGGACTGGACGTCGCTTGTGCTCCCTTGGTCTCGGGCTCTATCCAGCCTTCGGTCCTACCGAATCGGAGAGCCCGAGGCATCGTCGATCGATAACTCTCTCGGACGGCCCTTCCGTTCACACGACGGAATTCGGGCTTTCAAGCAGGAGTCACCTTTTTCCTCGTCGCCTCCTCCTTCCCGGGCACCGAAGCACCCACCTCTCGGGTCGGTTGTCGAGATCAGGCCAGGGCACTGAGTAGTCTGCCGACGGACTCTTGAGATCGTGCTTCAGAAGCTACGTGCGCCCGTGCGTATTCTCCGCCACCCGAATGGACGGTTCTCTCAACTTTCATCGGCATTTGACCAGCGAAGCGAGAAGTCGATCAGACGGGTAGGATTGACAAGAGAGGCCACCACACGGGAGAACGACCGATAAACAGGCGCCGCTTGGCAGTTCGCTTTTCTCGCTACCGTGATGAACCTCCTCGTTGCGTCTGCGTTGCTCTTCGCCTGCGCTGGCGAGCCCGACACGACTGAGGAGGCCCGCACCACCCCCGCGGCCCCGCGGGCCGACTCGGGGAGTCCCAATCCCCTGAAGAACGCCTACTTCGGAGATCTCCACGTCCACACGAAGCGCTCCTTCGACGCCTTCCTCTTCGGCGTGCGTGGCACCCCGGACGACGCCTACCGCTTCGCCAAAGGCAGCGATCTCCCACGCCGCCGGCTTCGAGTTCCAGCTGAAGAACGGTCCGCTCGACTTCTACGCCGTCACCGACCACGGGATCTATCTCGGCAACATGGAAGCCTGGGTGGATCCAGAGTACGAGTTGGCGGACATCGAAGCCGTGCGTCGCACCGCCGAGATCGCTGCCTCCGACTCCCGGGTGGGGGTCTCGTAGCGACGGGAATCTTCGCACACGACTCCGTCAACTCCGAGTCGCGAGCCTCGCGCTCGTGCCGTCAGCAGGCCGTGTCGCGCAGTCGCTCCAGCCTCCGGTAGAGCGTGCGCTCCGAGATCCCGAGCCGTTTGGCCAGCTCCCGCAGCGAGCCGTCGAAGTTCATCCGTGCCCAACTCAGGTAGTGGTCCTCGGCCTTCTCCAGTGTGACGAGCATGTCGGGACGTTGGCTCATGGGATGGGAGGCTCCCTCGCAGTCGACTGCGAGATGCCGAGGCTCGATCAGGCCCTCTTCGGCGAGGAGACTGGCCCGCTCGAGGATGTTGAGCAGCTCTCGCACGTTTCCCGGGTAGCGGTAGCAGCGGAGGCACTCGAGAGCCTTCTCCGAGAGGCCTACCCTGCCGTGGCCGTTCACCCGTTCCAGCAGTGCTTCGACCAACAGCTGGATGTCCTCGATGCGCTCGCGTAAGGGAGGCACCCGGATCGGGAACGCGGACAGTCGGTAGTAGAGGTCTTCGCGAAAGGCCCCGGTGCGCACCATCTCTTCCAGATCGCGATGGGTCGCACAAATCAGGCGAAAGTCGGCCTGCTCGTGGGCGTTGCTGCCCACGCGCCGAAACTGCCGCGTCTCGAGCAAGCGCAGCAGCTTCACCTGGAGCGCCAAGGGAACGTCCCCCACCTCGTCGAGGAAGAGCGTTCCACCTGTCGCTTCGCGCACCAGGCCGTCTCGACGCTTGATGGCTCCGGTGAAGGCGCCCCGCTCGTGGCCGAACAGCTCGCTCTCGAAGAGGCTCTCGTTCATACTCGAGCAGTCGACCGGCACGAAGGCACCCGAGGCACACGCACTCTGCTCGTGGACGGCGTGTGCGACGAGCTCCTTGCCGGTGCCCGACTCCCCGAGAAGAAGGACCGCGGTCTCCCGCGGAGCCACCTTCTGGATCAGCTCGATCATGAAGTTGAAGGCCGGGGAGCGTCCCAGCAACTCGTTTGGCCGTCGCTGTGGACTGACGACTGTGATCGGTCGAATCCTCTCGAGGAAAAGCCGTTCTTCCGACTCCTCGACGTCGAGCGGATGAACCACGACGTCCTCGTGCTCGGGACCGCGGGGCGTATGGTGCAGGTGGACGCACCTGCAGGCTCGACCACTTTCCCGGGCCTCCAGCAGAGGGCAACTCTCGCCGGCCAGATGGCAGGGTGTCGAATACCGATGAGAGACCTCGTAGCAGTAACGCCCGTCGACGTCAGTGCCGAAAGCGGAACGATACCGCTCGTTCGCGGCCTGAATCCTGTAGTCCGACGACAACAGGATGGCCGGATCTCGAATCGAGTCGAGGAGAGCCCGGGCCAGCGGCTCAACGGTGGCAGTTGCGATCGTCGGAGTGGATCTCGTCGATTCGCGCATGACCTGGCAGGTTAGACGACCATCGGCTCGCGCACTACCCGTGGAGGTACCTATCCACCCTGAGCGCCAGAAGGCCACTGCCTGAAGACCGGGGTCGGACGAATCGGATTCGCGGTCACGTGCCCGAATCTCTTCCGAGGCTGCGCGTCGTCGCCGAACGAACCACTGGGTTCTATTGTCGCGGTCCCGTTCCACCATGCGCACCGGGAATCGCGCCAGGCCCACGAGGGCGTGTGGTTCGAATCCCAGCTCCGGTCTCAACGGCGGCCTCGGCCGCCACGCTCAGCCCGAGCAGCCGGAGAGGGCCTCGATGTCGGTCAGCGTCTCGAACGGCACTCCCATGGGCCGCGTGTAGATCTTCTGTTCCAGGGTGAGCGTGTCGGTCACGGTCAGCGTCACTTCCACATCGGTCATCCCGGCGGCGAACACCCAGTAATGCCAGTAGGGATCGACGCAGGCGTCGAGCACCTTGACCAACACTTCGACGTTGTCGGGACGGAAGAACCAGAACCAGCCCGACTCGGGAGTGAGCACCTCGGGGGTCCCGACTCCTTCGTTGCCGTCCTTTGTCCGCCACCGGGCCTGGACGCTGAAGCGGCCGTCCTGGAGGTAAAGGGCCGGTCCCTCGGTGGTGCCGCCGCCGGCGAGGTAGAAGATCAGATCCGTGTCCCGAGCGGTGGTTCGGGCGGGTGCCCACTCGAGGGAGCGACCGTCGAGGTAGGCGTCCTGACCCAGGTGATGCACCTGAGCGCGGCTGAAGTTGACCAGGCCACCGCCACGGAAGAAGAGCAGGAAGCCGTACTGCACGTCGGCCTCGAGGGCGATATCGGTCAGGTCGAAGGTGAGATAGACGGTCTCTCCGATCTCGAGATCGTCGGGCAGCACCCCGACTTCGACCTGCAGCGGATCGTTCATCTCGTCGTCTTCGGGACCCGAGAAGGGGCCGATCCACAGCTCGACCCCCTCTCCGGCGATGGCGGTCTGGGGAGTGATCAGGAGCGTCACCCGGTCCAGGGTGGCCGGGTCCGCGAGGCGGAAGGTCTGCCCGACACCCGACTCTTCACCACTGCCGTGACGCAGCTCATAGCTGCCGCCCGGCACGCCGTCGTAGGCCAGCAGGGAGTTTCCCGAAGGTGGCGCGGGCGAGCTCGTGATGTCGAGGGTTGCAGAGGCCGGCAAGGCGAAGACGAGCGCGGTGAGCGCCGCCATGAGGAAAGGAATCGTTGATGAGCACTTCATGACTCGGTCGTCCTTGGTTGAGGTTTCAGGTTGCGGTCTCCACCGCTTCTTTCGAATGAGCAACCACCCAGGCTCCAAGCTCTCAGGGCACGGTCACCCTCCAGGCGCTCGTTCGTTCACCATCACGACGCTCGACGACCGCCGGAACGGGCCGCCCAGAGAAACGGGCCGCCCAGAGAGACGACCCGTTCCGGCCTCATGGATCTTCGTCAGTTGTTGGGGCCCTGGCCGAAGACCCAGCCCAAGGTCTCCGAGATGTAGTCGTCGATCCACCAGACCCTGCGGGCCACGGGATCCGACTCTTCGTCCAGGTGGTCGAATTGCGCCCAGACCCCGTACATGAACTGGCCACCCGGGTTGGCCTCGAGGCTCGCCTCACTGGCCTCCAACCCCGGCGTGCCCTGATCCATCTGGTCGAACTCGTTGCAGAAGCCAGACCCGACCAGCTCTGTCGGCACGGTCGCGCCGTGTGGATCGGACGGGTAGCAGACGCTCAGATCGTCTTCTTCCGCCCACACCTGGTAGTGGTCGCCGAAGTGGACCGCGCGGCTGTAGAACAGGTCGAGCGGCTCGGGCTCGCCGTCGGCCGTGGTGGTGTTGTCGCCCGTCTCGTAAACGATGAAGTAGCGTGACGGATCTCGCAGGTCCTCGGTGTCCGGGTAGGGGATGCCATAGCCGAACGGATCCGCGGTGATGCTCTCGCCCCGCGGCGAACCGGTCGTCGCGTAGCGTGGATCCAGCGTAGTAGTCGCCATCGACTTGAGCTGGGTCACGTTGCGCGCCTGCTCCGCTGCCCCGGCGGCGTACTGGTTGCACACGCGCGGCTCGACGATGCCGCCCCCACCCGTCTCGGTGGAGCGGAACGTCTCGCAGGTGACGGTCCCAGCGCCCGCATACGTGGTGCCGTCCCAGTGCTTGCCCTTGTCCGGCTGCGTGGTCCAGCTCTCGCCACCGTCGAAGGACCGTCTGATGTAGAGCTCGTAACGGTCGTTGCCCTTGACGTTCAGACGCCAGTTGGGCGACCAGGCGTAGAGCATCATCACGACGTCGCCGTCCAGGAACCCACGATGGCCCTTGGCGACGTCGAGGGGGTTGTACCAGGACTGGTCTGCCAGCGTGCTGTCATCGGTGCGCAGGTCGGTGTCGCATGTCAGCACCTCGATGCCATCGGCCGAGCTCACGGTGGTGAACTCCGCGGGGCACTGGTGCCAGGCGAGCACCTTGGTCTGGTTGGGCACAGGAACGTCCCTGCCTTGCAGCACCGGGTTGGTGTCGCTGATGCCGAAGGTCGTTCCCTGACTGAGGTCGACCTGCGGGCAAAGGACATCGCCGCCAGCCTGGGAATCGGTGCAGCTGTCCGGGATGGAGCCCGACAGGTTGATGGCGGGATCCATACAGAGGCCGTCTGGGTAGTTCGGATTCTCGGGTAGGCCGCTCTTATCGCGCCCATAGAGCCAGCCCTTCTTGCTGCAGTCCATGTTGCGGAAAGCGTAGGGGTTGCCGAACACTCCCGCCGTGGAAGGATTCCAGCCGTCGGGCAGGATGATGCGACGCACCATCACGTCGGCCGGGCCACCCTGTTTCATGATCCCCTGCTTCCAGGCCGGCAGTGCCAGGAGACCGGACTCGGCCTTGGTCGATCCGCCGACCACGTTCGAGACCTTGCCGATGTCCTGCGCCAGCAGGCTGCCACGACGCGCGATCTCGGTGTTCCAGATCTCATAGTTGTAGTCGCCGAAGTCCCAGAGATCAGCGGTGTAGACCACGGGGTAGAACTCACCGGTCTCCCAATCCACCTCCGGCTGGTTGAGCTGATTGCCATGACCGGCGAGGTTGGCGAGCAGGCTGTCGAGCTCCGTCTTGTCCGCGAAGTTGCCGCGGTTGTCGCCGGTCAACTCCATGTTGAACGAGTAGTACCAGAGGTCCTTCCCCTCGTCGAAGGTGATGCAGTCGTGGTTGCCTTCGGGGTCGCAGGGCTCACCTTGATCGTCGAAGCCGAAGGCACCGAGCCCCTTGGACTCCTCGGCCTGAAACACCACGAAGGCACTGTCGGCAATGTCGTCACTGTCACTGTCGTAACCGAAGAGGCCGAGCCTCGGACGGGTAGCGGCAATGTTGCCCACCATCGGCATGCCGTACTCGGTCACACACACATCCGTATCGCCCTGTCCAGAAGTCCGGATCGTGATCGTGTCGGCGCACATGTCGACCATGCCGTAGTCGAGCGGATCGGGAAGATCGGGGAAGCTCTCGCTGATCGCCGAGCCGTTGCAGTACGGCTGGGGGTTGTTCACGTTGCACTTGGCGTTGTCCGTGACCCGCATCGGAATGGCGAACGGGATACCGACCTGGGGCTTCTGGGTGACATCTCCGTCACCCGCCGCCAGCGCTTCGTAGTCCGCGAGCGTGAGGATCGTGGCCCCGTCGGCAGGATCTTCGACCAGGTCGAAGTGTTCCCAGCTGATATAGGAGTACCAGACGTCGGTCTGGCTGTGCGCCACTGCGCCGCTCCAGCCCTCGCCCGGGCCCAGACCCTGTCCTCCACGCAAACCTTCCGGATCCTCCTGCCAGGTGATCGCGCAGCCCGCTCCGGCCACACAGCTCGCCTCGATCCGGTTCACGTCCCGACGGCCGGAGGTGAGTCGCTCGGCCTTGAACCAGCGCATGAAGCTCGCCTCGGTCACGCCCTCGGTGCGCGGATCGTCGCCCTGCACCAGAGCGCCACGTGCGGCCCACAGGCAGGCGTAGGGCACCTCTTTGACTGCCTGGTTCTGCTCGAACTTGTCGTCGGTGTAGTCGACCGAGCCTTGCTGGCCGGCGACTCCGAACATGTCGATCAGGTACAGATCGTCTGCCGAGGGATCGTCCAACGCGATGTCCATCCACTCCGCAATCGCGGCGCGCTTGGCGATCTGCTCCTCGGTGGCGTCGTCGTTGCCCAGCGAGTAGTTCGGCGATCCGCCCTTGCAGTAGCGGCTCGGCCACACCGCCAGGGTCTTGTTGCCCGTCGTCGACTGGAAGACGTTGACGACGTCACCGGGGTACGCACCCTCGGTGTCCGCGAACAACGGTACGTCGTCGCGGACCACGTTGCAGCCACCGCTCCCTCCACTCCCATCGCACGAGGTCAGGTCCGCGGACTCGGACAGATTGGTCACCTTCCAGGTCGTGCCGTCGTCCAGACTGACGGCCGCCCAGGCCTCTCGCTTGCCGTGACCGGCGAAGCCGACACCCTCGACCCCTTCCGCAGGACCGTAGATGTAGACACCGATCAGCGGCTTGGCGGTGAGGCGTGTCTCGACCAACACGCCGTCGACGTTGTAGTACTCGGTTGAATCGACCGGCTCGACCGTGCCGTCTGCCGCCTGCATCGGCACGTAGAACTTCATCATGTCGATGAACGCGTGCTCGGCCTCGGCGATGTAGCCGAAGGGAACCTCCGGCGCATTGCCGGGCGACGGCGCCATGCTCTTACGCACCAGTTCGCCGTCGTCCGCCGACACGGCGGTCGGGACGACGAGAGCGATCGAGACCATCGTCGCGAAGGCGACATATCGCCAGGTGGTCCTTGCGTTCAGAACTCGTTTCAACATCATTCCTCCCACGGATGCCGGCAGTGCCGGCAGGTCTTGTTGCGTTGAAGATTCAGGTCGAAAGACACCCTCCCGCCTCGGCGAGACGGGAGGGCGGGGCCCGTGGGAGGCGCCGAAGGGACCCACAGCCCGACCGACACGGCCGGGCTCGTTGGAGCTCGCGGGCAACAGAGGTGCCCAGACTGTCGCTGCGAGCCGGCACCGCCCCGGCGCTCGCCAGGACGGTGGACGTCGAAGCCTCGTCGACCCCGGACGAAAGGCGAGGCGACGACCAGCGCCGTCGCTCGCGTTCCATGGGCACCCGGGTGCCGTCTTGGCTTCGTAGGTCCATGCCTGATGTCCCCTCCAGCGCTCGTCTAGAGCAGCAACTGGCATGCCACGGCGGAAGCTCGAAAGGCTCCGGAGCTTCCGAAGGAATCGAATGGCAGTGGAGACGATGGGAGACGCCGAGGACTGCCACCCATGGCAGGTCCCCTGGAGGACTGTTTGACAGGAGTGTCAGGGGCGCGATTCTGTCGGCGAGGTCTCGCCGACGGGGGCTTCTCTCCCTGATGTTACGAGCGGGAGCCTGAGCTCCGAAGTGACGGGCTTCGAGTTGCTGCAAGATCCTGAGCTACGGTCAGCGGATCGACAGGGCGAGAGCTGCGTCGTGTCCTTCAGCACCGACACGCTCACCATCAAGGACTCCGGTGGTGTGGGCGACCACATCGCCTCGGAGCTGAGCGGCGCCGACGCCGCAGGGAAACGCACGGTCAAGCAGTGCGAGGTCCTGATCGTGCGCCCTTCACCCTGGCTCATCGTCGCACCTCGTACACCTTCCCAATCAGGGGTAGTGCTCGTACGCGTAGTCGATCGCATGTTGGCTCTGGGATCGGCGATCTCGTGTCAAACCCGCACAGCTCTTCTCGTCGGATCCTGCCGTCAACGGCCCCGGAGGAGCAGACCGGACCGCGAAGGGGCCCGAGTCCCCGAACCCCGAAGATCCGCAGCCGCTTCGGGATCGTCAGCGCCACCTGACGATGAGGCACATCCACCAGCACCTCCTCCTGGGCCCACTCCGCCCACAGCAGCTCTCGCTTCTGGTGGCACGACGGACACAGAAAACGCCGCTTACAGGAGAAGGCCACCAGATTGTCGTGGCTGCACTCCTCGCAATGCACGCGAGCCGCGCCCTGAACTAAGGTCCCGCAGCCCAGGTACCGATACGCCGCCCTCTCCACGCAGCGGCGCAGCCGATCGTTGGTGCGCTCGAAACGCTCCTCGTAGACCTGGAGGAAGCGATCGAGATGATGAACCAGCGCCCGATACAGGAGGTGCCACCCTCCAAGGTGGGTGCAGGCCCACGGTCTCACGCGTCGCTCCGCACCGAATGCCCCCGCACTGGCCACCCGCACTGTTCAGCCCCGGGAGCATTCGAGAACGGTCCCCAGGCGGGATAGGCTGTGCAGACACGTGATCACGGACTTCACGTTCACCATGACTCCGAAGAGCATTCTCTGGTTGATCGCCGGCCTGATTGCCGGTGGGGCGGCGGCTGGACAGGACAGCCGAGAAACGGGAGTCCTTCCTCCACTGAACGGCGTGGTCGTGGCCCGAGCGATCGACGAACAGGAACAGGGAGGACAGGGGGAAAGAGAAGACTGGACGCTGTCGGTGACCCTGCTCAGAGAGGTCTGGCACACCGTGGGTCAGGTGATGCGGGGGGAGGGTTGGCCGGAGATGAGGTGGGAGAAGATCCCGGGAAGCACGGCGAGCCTGGGTACGATGACCTTCACCATGAACGGGTCTTCCGGTGCGGCCCTGTGCAGGCTCTTCGATCTCGAGGGCAGAAAGGTGGGCCGGGATCGAGCCTTGCAGGACCTGAAGACCGGGACGCGTCTCCTGGTATCCGTGTCCGGGCGGATTCCGGAGCAGCGCTATCGCCAGCTACCGACCCAGGCCGAGCTCGTGGTCGTCCTGGGACAGGAACCGAGCGGCACATCGGGACCGTCAAGGTCCGATGCCGCGCCTCGGGCTGTGGCCCGAGACCCCGAAGACAAGACCGCGGAGCTCGATCCGGCCACCTGGGGAGAGCGGGAGTCCCAGGAGTACTTCTTCGGGCTGATGGAAAAGGGAAAGAGCTTCAGACTCGACAGCGAGGCAGACGCCAGACGGTATGTGGAGGGTCTGTGGCGCCTCGACCGTCGCGCCCACATCGGCGGGGGTCACTACGTGCATTCCGACCGGGGCGACGACGTGACCGTGATCTGGACCGACTCCTGGCTGGTCACGAGCGTCTTCAATCACCACTCGCCTCAAGTGGCCGAGTCCGTGCATCGGATCGAGACCCTGAGCCTCCGATCCGATGGCTCCATCGTGGTCAACCGGAACGAGCGCTTCAAGCCCCTCGACCAGGATCATATGGCGATGCTGGGGTACGACTTCATCGCGGTCGTGCAGCGCCGGCAGCAATGACCTCGACCAGCACCTCCTGATGACGCGTAGGAGGTTCCTTTTCACAGTGTGAGCCGAGCGGGCCGCACGACGCGGCTCGGGGAGGGTTCGGAGGGCCACGCGAGCCCGTCACGCAACGGTCGAACTCGGCGGTCGTGTCGCCAACAGCCATGGAGGAGCCTCCCGAACCTCGAACCGAGCGCGGATTCACCCACCGGAACACAGCTTCGCCAGGGACGCAACCTGGCGCTGGCCCCGGCTCAGCCCTCCACCGTCTCGTACTCCAGCTCTCCCACACCCGGCGGCGCCCGAGACAACGGCTCGGCCTCCTGAGGCCCGACTCCCACACCCTCTCGCAACCGCCGCAGCGAACACACCTTCACCACGAACGCCACGATCCTCATCTCGGAGCGGCAGTACGGACACAACAACGGGTCCACCTGAGGTCGGACACCTTCTTGATCAGCGACGTGTAGTAGATCGCTTTTCCGGCCCTGGGCCTAGGGCAGCGTCGCAGGGGGTCTGAGGAGGGTTGCGGCGGCCGGCCAGCGAACGACGGAGCAGAATGGGTCGCCCGAGAAGGTGCCGCCAAGCCCGAGGAGCCTCCCGGAGCTCGAAGCGGCCTCCCATCACCGCAACGGCCCACAGCTCCGCCAGGGGCCGAACCCGACGCTGGCCCCGGCTCAGCCCTCCACGGCCTCGTACACCAGCTCCCCCTCGCCCGGAGGCGCCCGAGGCAAAGGCTCGGCCTCCTGAGGACCCAGCCCCACCCCCAAAAGCAACCGCCGCAACGAGGACGCCTCCACCACGAAGGCCACGATCCTCATCTCGGCGCCGCAGTACGGGCACAACAGCGGGTCCGACTCATAGACCTTCTTGATCAGCCGTGCCCAGGAGAGATGGCGGCGCCTCCGCGACGGCGGATCCCTGTCGACCGAGGCCGCCACGTTCTGAGACCCTTCCGGTCCGAGGGCGGCCCTGCGGCGCTTGCCCCGAGCCGCATTCGAGTACCAACCCCAGTACCGCACCTGCTGCTGGCGAGGCTCCGGCACGGGATCGAGAACGCGAGCTAGAAAGCTCAGCACATCAAGACGCTCGGATTCCCCAAACGGTCCACCCCGACGAGACGGTCGCGGGTGAACCACCACCTCGTCCCGGTCCCCATCCCACTCCAGACGATCCAGGACGATCGGGCACCGAGCCATATACCGGCCCAGTCGAGCGGCCGCCGCCTTCTCCTCCACCCGCACCCCCGCATGCACCGAGAACCCGCTGTGGCGCCACGATAAGAGTGACTCCACCACCTCCTGGCCGATCTTGCCCCGCTCCACCAGCAGCCGCAGCACCTCCGCTCGCCACAACCGCTCCAGAGCCTCCCCATCCACCCACAGCAGGTGCCGGAAACTCCCGTCCGCCAGGAAGCCACCGTCGGTCACCAGCAGGTGCACATGCGGATGCCAACCCAGCAGACGGGAGCTCTCATCGAAAACGATGGTGACCGCCTCGTCCGTAAGGAAGCCGACCGAATCGGGGAAGGCAGAAGAAGAGAACGGCGGCAGGCACCGAAAGCCCAGTTGTCCGTCCGATGGTCGACGGCAGTTCCCTGGGCCTGCTCCGGTGACATGTACGCCGCCGTCCCGAGAATCTGGCCATGCCTCGTCTCTGCGGCCATCTGCGTTGGCGACTGGGTCAGGTCCGTGAGCGCAGTCCTGTTGGTCGTGACACCATTCCTCGAGGGCGTCTTCGCTCTGGCGACGTTGCAGGAGTGGGTCCGGCGCGGAGCGCCCTGGCCCGACGAGCCGCCCCCGGCGGCGAACGTCGAGGCGGAGGTCTTCGACCTCGCGGCGAGACGCGCCGAGCACTGGGCCTGGCAGCCGCTCACAGCACCCCAGGTGCCCGGTGCGGAGCCTGCGAACGACAGCGCCGCCATCGACGCCTTCATCCGGTCTGAGCTCGAGGAAGCCGGACTCGAGCCGGCGCCGGTCGCCGAGCCCGAGATCCTCGTGCGCCGCCTGTCCTTTGCGCTGCGCGGACTGCCGCCGTCGCCCGACGAGGTAGAGGCCTTCCTGCGCGACGGTCGCCCCGACGCCTGGGAGCGGCTCGTCGATCGCTGGCTGGCGTCGCCTCACTAACTGTGACATGCCGGTCTGAGACTTCCTCGAAACCCGGTGGCACTTCAATGTCTGCATCCGCGACGCATCGAGGGCGACCCTTTCAGGGGTCGCCCTTTTCACTCACGGGTGTCGCGCATCAAAACCACCTCGCAATCACCTATTCATGCAACCCACGCCACTCTCTCCCTGATCCCCTGCGCCTGCTCAACGGCTTCCGAGGCCGCTTGGTCGCCTACCACTCATCTACGCTCCCGAAGCCTCTTCCGCACGCACCGCGACCTGCAGCGGGCCCACCGTCTTCTGCCGCAGGTCGTCGACCACCAACAGCGTTGACGGGACGAGCACCAGCGTGATCAGGGTGGCGAAGACGATGCCGAAGCCGAGCGAGATGGCGATCGGCACGAACGGAAAGACGATCGGGTTGTCGTTGAACATCAGCGGCAGCAGGCCGACCAGGGTGGTGACCGAGGTCAGCGCCACGGCGCGAAAGCGGGTCGTGCCGGCGGTGATCACGGCCTCGCGCATGCTCAGCCCCTCGCCGATCTTGCGGTTCACGTAGTCGACCAGGACGAGGCTGTCGTTGACCACGACGCCCGACAGGGCGACGATGCCGAGGATCGAGAAGAAGATCAAGTCCCAGCCCATCACGACGTGACCGATGACGGCGCCGATCGCTCCGAAGGGGATCGCGCTCATGATGACCAGTGGCTGGACATAGGACTTGAGAGGGATTGCCAGTAGGGCGTAGATCACCAGCAAGACGAGGGCGAAGCCCTGTGCCAAGCTGCTCATCGCCCGGCCGCGCTCCCGCTGCTCGCCCTCGAGCGAGTAGACGACGCCGGGGTGCTTCTCCAGGATGCCGGGTAGCTTGAGTCGCGTGACGCTCGCCAGCACTTCTTCCGGCGTGGTGACCGACCGGTCCACGTCAGCGACGACGGTCACGCGCCGCTTACGGTCGGTGCGACGGATGGCCGCGTAGCCGTGGCCGAGCTCGGCGCGCGCGACGGTGGCAAAGGGCACCTCGGTGCCGTCGGCAGTGCGGATGCGGAGGTCCTCGAGATCGCCTACGGAGCGCCGTTCGGACTCCGGATAGCGCACCATGACCTTGATCTCTTCACTGCCCCGTTGGATGCGCTGCACCTCGGCGCCGTAGAACGCCTCGCGCACCTGGCGGGCGAGATCGTCCTGTGTCAAGCCGAGGACCTCGGCCGAAGGCAGGATCGTGAGCTTGATCTCCCGCTTGCCGGCACGGAAGGAGTCGGAGATGTCGAAGACACCCTCATAGCCGGCGAGCTCCTCGCGAAGCTCGGCCGCGGCGGCGCGCAGCTCTTCGATGTCGCGACCGGCCAGGCCGATGGCGATGGCGTCGCCGGCGCTGACCATGGTCGACGTGAACTTGAGCTCGACCGCTTCGGGAACCGGCCCGGTGAGCTCTCGCCAGCGATTGATGAAGTCGTCGGTCGCCACCTCGCGGTCTTCCTCGGGAACGAGCGTCATGACGACCTGTCCGAGGTGGGACTGGCCCGGACGCGAGACGTTGGGCGCGGGGCCGCCGGCCTCCATGTGCAGTCCGAGCACGGTCTGGGTCGTCTTGATGACGGCCTGCTCGCCATGATCGTCCTCGATCTCCTGGCGAAGCACGCCGGCAGCGGAGTTCATCCGGTCGAGGACGTCGGCCGTCGCATCGAGCGGCGTGCCGAAGGGCATGGTCAGGGTGGCGCTGACCTGATCGCTGTCGATCGACGGGAAGAACTGAAACACGATGCGGCCGCTTGCCACCAGTCCGCCAGCCAGGATCAGCGTGCCGACGGCCACCGCGATGACGGTGTAGCGATACTCGAGGAGGCGCTCGAGGGACGGCTTGTAGACCGAGTTGGCGAGCTTTTGGAGGCCGTTCGAGGTCCAACTGAGGATACGTGGGCCGGATCGTGAGCGCCCCTCCTTCGGCGATCGCTTCTTCAAATGCGAGAGGTGGGAGGGGAGGATGAGCTGGGACTCGATGATCGAGAACACGAGCGCGATGATCACGGTGAAGCCGAGTGACGCGAAGAAATTGCCCATCGGTCCCGGGATGAAGACCAGGGGCATGAAGGCGGCGATCGTCGTCAGGACGCCGAAGATCACCGGGATGGCGACTTCCTGGGCGCCGGTGATCGCCGCCTCCTTTGGATCCTCACCCTCGGACTGATGGGCGTGGACCCGCTCGGCGATGACGATGGCGTCGTCGACCAGGATGCCGAGAACCAGCGCGAAGCCGATCAGGGACAGCGAGTTCACCGTCACGTCGAGGGCCGGGAAGAACATCAGGGTGCCGAGAATGGCAACCGGGATGCCGACAGCGACCCAGAGTGCGAGACGGAACTGCAGGAACAACGTGAGGACCAGGAGGACCAGGAGCAGGCCGCTGACGGCGCTCTGCAGGACGGTGTCGAGGCGGTAGCGGAGGTCGTTCGAGCGGTCTCCCCAGACCGTCAGCTCGATACCCTCGGGCACCTGGTGACGGGCTGAGTCGACGAACGCCTTGACCTCGCGAGCGATCGCCAGGATGTCTTCACTACCCACCTGGGAGACGCGCAGCATGACGGCGGACTTGCCGTCGAAGGACGCCTCGAGCTCGCCGTCGGCGAATCCGTCGACTACCGTGCCGAGCTCGCCGACCGTCAAAGTGGTTCCGTCCGGCCGCGTCAGGACCACGATGCGCTCGAACTCAGCGCCGCGATACGCTTGCCCCTTGGATCGCAGCAGGATCTCGCCGTGAGTGGTCTTGAGCGTGCCGCCCGGCATGTCGAGCGATGACTCGCGCACGGCTCGAGCCACACGCTGCAGGGTGAGTCCGTGACGGCGCAGCTGGGTCTCGGAGATCTCGATGGAGATCTCGTAGGGCCGAGCGAACTCGACCGCGACCTGTGACACACCCGGCAGCTCCACCAGCTGGTCGCGCAACCCGATGGCGATCTCCTTCAAGGTGCGCTCGGGGGCGTCGCCGGCGACCGCGATGGTCAGGACATCCTGGCGAATCGTGATCAGTGAGACTGTCGGCTTCTCGGTCTCGGCCGGGAAGGAGACGATCGCCCCGACACGGCTCTCGATCTCGCCCAGCGCCCATGCCGTGTCTGTGTCGGTGAGCAGTTGCAGCCCCATCGTGCACGAGCCTTCGCCGGCGGTGGTGTTCATGCGGTCGATGCCGGGCATGCCGTCGAGGGCCTCCTCGATCCTCAGGCAGACGCCCTCTTCGACCTCCTCGGGAGCGGCGCCGAGGTAGGGTACGGTGACGTTGACCGCCGGGACCTCGAGGTTCGGGAACTCCTCTTGCCGGATGTTCGGCAGCAGAAGCAAACCTCCCACGAGGAGCGCGGCCATGAGCAGATTGGCCGCCACCGGGTTTTCCACGAACCAGGCGATCAGCCGTCTCACGAGTCGACCCCTCGGGAGCCGCGCACGAAGGGGCGCACCTGCGAGCCTTCGACGATCTCGGCCGGGGCGGCCGCGGCGACGCGCTCGCCGCCGACCAGGCCGTCGCCGACGATCACCGTGTCGCGGTCGAGCCGGACGATCGTGACCACCCGCAGTCGCAATCGGTCCTCGTCGTCGACCACCACGACGCGCGTCGCGTCGTAGAGGGCAGCGCGCGGCAGGACGAAGACGCTCTCTTCGAGCCGCGCCTCGATCGACGCCTGCACGAAGAGACCGACCGGCAGCGGAGTGCCATCCTCGCCGATCGGATTGCGCACCCGAGCGATCACGTGGACCATGCGGCTCAGCGGGTCGATCTCGCCCTCGGTGCGGACGATCTCACCCCACCAGTCGTGGTCGGCGCCGGCAAAGCGGGTGTAGAGCCGCACGCGCGGATTCGGGCCCCCGGCGTCTCGCTCCCAGACCGCGTTTTCGAAGAAGGCGAGTTGGTCGTCGGCGACCGGTAGGCGGACCTCCAGGTAGTCGGTAGCGTAGAGGGTCGCGAAGGGGGTGCCGCGATTCACGTACTGGCCGAGATCGACCTGCTCGTCGCGCACGCGACCTTCGAAGGGCGCTCGGATCTCTGTCCGTTCGAGATCGCGCCGCGCGTCCCCCAGGGCGGCTTCGGCGTCGGCGAGGTTGGCACGCGCCGTCGTCTCGCCACGCTGCGCCTCCTCGAAGCGCAATGGGCTGACGATCTCTTCCTCGGCGAGTTGGCGCTGGCGTTCGAGGGTTGCGTGGGCGTACTCGAACTCGCCGCGCGCGCGCTCGACGTTGGCGATCGCGCGCTCGAGCGCGGTCTGGTAGCGAGCCGGGTCCACGCGGGCCAGGACGTCGCCCTGTTCGAAGTAGCCGCCGGTGACGAGCGATGGCGACATCCAGACCACCGGCCCCGAGACCTCGGGGATGAGTTGGCTTTCGGTTCGCGGAGCGACGGTTCCCTGCGAGGCCACCTCGAGCTGGATCGTTTCCGGCTGCACGGTGGCGACGGCGACCGCCTGCAGGCGTCGCTCGACGGGCTGGGGTTCGACGGTCTTGCGGGTCGCCACCAGCAGGAAAGCTCCGGAGACGGCGGCAACGATGACAACGATCGGGAGAAAGGTCTTCAATCGCATGGCTGGATCGACTCGAGAGGGGCACCGGAACCCGGAGGAACCCGGAGTCGGGCGAGAGAAAGGTGAGAGTTGGGGCGAAGGAGCTCGAGCTTGGGCAACTTGGAATGCTCAGAGGAGGGGTCCATGGGGAGGTCACTTTCAGCTACCACGAAGTGCCCGTGCGAAGCAGTGTCGCGATCGTTGGAGAGCTGAACCATCTCTACTTCGCGCGCTTCGCCGTGAACTCGCGCTCGCCGCGTGGAGTCTTCATCGTGACGTGCAGGGCGTCGCCCTCGACCCGACATTCGTAGTCGAGACGAACGGCATTCCCCCGGAATTCGACGTTGCGAACGAACGTGAGGACATCGTTCTCGATCTTCACCTCTTCGAGCTCGCTCGACCCTTGAGGGCCCGTGAACGTGCCGCTCGGAGCCTCCGTCGAGCCCGACAGTTCGATGGTGATGTCGTTGGTGCCGCGGGGCGTCTCGAGCGTTGCCTCCCACTTGCCGAAGAACCCGTCAGCGGCAATGGCCGGGGCGGCGCAGGCGAGAAGAACGAGAATCTGCAGGACAGTCTTTGACATGGTGGTTCCCCTGGGTTGTGATCGGCCTCGGAAGGCCAACCTGGTCTGAGTTGTTCGAGGTTTGTGCGGTTCAGCTTGGCTAGCCGAACTGCCCGCAAGCCGTATTCAATCTGCCGCCAGAAGCTCACGTAACGCCTGGATCACGCGCTCGGGCGCCCACTCCTGGATCATGTGATCCGAATCCGGCTCGACGTCTCGACGCACGAGGGCTTCCGTGCCGAGAAGCTCGACGAAACGATCGGCATAGGGCTCGATGACAGACCCGTCGGATTCCTTGCAGACGTTGAACTGGCGGACGCCGTCTCTACAGACCGCTGGGACACGCGCCGGCAAGAGCTCGGCATCGCAGGTGCAGGAGCTCATACCAGGGCAGGACGGGCTGCGCCCCAGATCGCATCGGAGTGCACCGAACAGGATGTCGCTCAGTCCGAAGAGCAGAGAGTAGGGCTTGCCGCGGAGCCTCGAGATCCGCTCCTCCACCTCCCCCTGGTAGGCGTCGTCATCGCTGATGGACTCTGCGAAGATCTGCATGGGAGCGCACGGCTCGGCATGTCGGAACGATCCCGTCGCAGTGTCGATCGCGGGAGAGACGTAGGCGGACCGGACCGCCTGGAACAGAACGCCCCGGGTCGGATCCGCCTCACGGGCGTTCAGTGTGGACTGGCCCGGGAGGGCCATGTCGCAGAAGAACGTGGGATTGGCCCGTTTGAGTCTCTTGACCTGGGAGCTCCACGAGGCGAGAGCGTGGAACAGTCCAGGCTCGTCCGCGTCGATCGACCACGCCCAGGTGTTCATGATCAGCATGCGGGAGACCCGTTCGGGCTGCTGCGTCGCCATCCCGAGCCCGATCGGACCACCCCAGTCCTGGAGCACCAGCGTGACGTTGTTCAGATCCAGGGCCAGGACCAGCTGTTCCAGATGGTCCGCATGCGACCGGGGCCGGTAGTCGAAGTCGGACGTCGACGGAACGTCGCTCATTCCCATACCGATGTGGTCGAGAGCGACGACCCGGTGGCCATCGGCGATCATCGCCTTCGCGATGTTCCTGTACAAGAACGACCAGGTGGGATTCCCGTGCACGAAGACGATCGTCTCGTCGGAGTCGCGGGGGCCTTCGTCGAAGTAGTGGATCAAACCGACGGAGGTCTCAAAGGCGCACGAGCGAAACGGGTACTCCTCGGCGTCCACGCTGAAGGGACGAACGAACGACGCCGAAGCAGGAGTGAGACACGCCGAGCTCCCAGATCCACTCTCCGTCTCGGCAACGTGCAAGCCGTTCTCCGAAGAGAATCCGGCGATCTCGATCGGCCCCTGAAACGAGTCCTGATTGTCGGTCCGGATCACGAGGTTCCGATCGAACAGCTGGAATACCAGCTCTTCAGGCGCCGTGTACTCGACCAACCGCCACTGGCGGGGAATCGTGGGCTCATCGCTGCTGCGATCGGCATCTCGGCCGATACGGAAGTAGACCTCATCCTCAGGGGAAACGAGGAGGACGAGGGTGCTGCCAGCATCGAAGGTCAGCTCATGGAACTTCTTGACCGTCGCGGCCATGAGCAGGCCGCCCTCGTCCAGCGGAGTCCCCGTTTGCACGACGGTCGCCGAGTGGCGCCAGGTGAAGCCGAAAAGCTCCTGGTCGAGGAACTCTCCATCTCCGTCTGCATCCGGTGAGCGCAGGAAACGACCCGAGTCCGGGCCCTTCACGTGATGGCCACCCTCGCGCGGCTGGTTCTTGCGCCATCGAGGAGGCAGTTCGAGCGCGTCGAACTCTTCCCGGGTGATGTCAGTGCTGATCCAAGCGCGAATCGAAGTCGGCGACTGGATCTCGAGGATCTCGAATCCCACGCGGCGTTCTGTTCCGGGCTCCGGACGAGCCGGGCTCCCCCACCCCGGCGAAGAAGCTCTGCCCTCACTCGATCCTGCGTTCGCGAGCGAAATCAGAAGCCACAAAGAAAGTGCTGTTCTAGTCATGTCCTGTTTCCTTCGGGCGGCGACACGCTACGGGCGTTCAAGCCGGTTGAAGATCGGCCGCGTCTGCATCGAGTAGCTGTCCTCGATGGCGGCTGCCTGATGATGCTCGGCCGCCGCCCGCGACTTGCTGGCCAGGTGTCTCTTCAGAGTGGCATGGCTCTGAAAGTGGTTGATCCGAACCTCGTCCCACGGCCGACCGTCACCAATGAAGACCCCCTCGATCTCGAAGCGCGCCGTGGGGTAGACGCCCATGGGCGCCGTGTCCGCAGTTGCTGCAGCTTCGTACTTCTCCATCGCCTCGCGACCGGAGATCGTCGGCGCTTTGGAGCCTTCCTCGTATTGAGCGGTGTCGCGATAGCGCAGAACGTGCACCATCTCGACCGGTCGTTCGTCGGCGGTCGCCGGGTGAGCCGGCTTCACCGGCCTCGAGCCTTCGCGCGACTGGGAATCGACCAGATGCGACACCATGACGATCGTCTTGCCGACGCCAGCGTCCTTATGAATCGATCGCGCCCGAAAGTCCGACTGCTGCGTCATCTTCACGAAGGCCCGTCGACTCGGGTAGCGAACAATGGCCACCTGGTCCCACTTCGTGCCGTCGCCCAGCCTCATCTTCTCGACCTGTGCCATGAACACGATCTCGGCACCGATTTCCTGCAGGATGTCGATCGGGCTGTAGAGATTGTTGGCTTCCTGACCCGTGAGGTCGGTCTCGCGTCCGTCGGGATAGAGTGCCTTCTCCCGGTACTGGATCAGGTTGATCATGTAAAAGGGCCCGTCTTCAGCCGGGCTCATCATCCGCGCCATCTGGGCTGGATTGATCTGCCCGAAGCTCGGACCTTCTCGAGCGGACTGGAGCTGAGCGTGGGCAACCCCGATCGACACCACGACGCTGCTCAGAACTGCGCCAAGCGCTCTTGCTTTCCATCTCATCACGGTGGCACTCCTCTCTCGCGTTCTCGGCCGACCGGCAGGTCGCCCTTTTCCGGGATCGAACATCGGTTCGAGCATTGGGGGCTTCTCCTGATCGAGCATGTGTAAGACAGTAGGCCGGGCGGGCGCAAGGTGGGGTTGCGCCGTGTAAAGGTTGGTTAAGTCCTGCTGTCGAGCGTAAACGTCGTTTCGCCCGACGAAGAAACGGTCTAACCTGATACCCATGGCGCGCGTACTTCTCATCGACGACGACATCGACCTCTGTGCCATGCACCAGGATGTCCTCGAGTCCGAGGGCTTCGAGGTGACGCTGGCCTACGACGGCGAGAGCGGGATCGAGACGATGGGTGGGGCGACCCCGGACATCGTCGTGCTCGACGTCATGATGCCCGGAATAGGGGGAGTGGAAACGCTGCGCCGGATTCGGAACTCGAGCAACGTACCCATCCTCATGCTGACGGCTCGCGGTGACGACATCGATCGCATCGTCGGGCTCGAGCTGGGTGCCGACGACTACGTCACCAAACCCTGCACTCCCCGCGAGCTGGTTGCCCGGCTGCGCGCCATTCTGCGCCGGGCGAGCTCCAGCGACCGGGCCGATGTCGGGGCCTTGAGCAGCGGCTCGTTGCTCGTCGAACCTTCCACGCGAAGGGCAACCTGGAGAGGAAGACCGCTCGAGCTGACCAGCACCGAATTCAACCTGCTCGAGGAGCTCGTCCGCCAGGTCGGAAGAGTCGTCTCGAAGGAGGAGCTGTCGCAGCGGGCGATGGGGCGCAAGCTGACTCGCTACGACCGCAGCATCGACGTGCACCTGAGTCGTCTGCGCGCCAAGCTGGGCGAGCTCGCCGATGGCCGCTCCCCTATTCAGACGGTGCGCGGGACCGGCTACCAGCTCGTTGCCGAGCCCGAGTGATGCGCCTCTTCTGGCGAATCCTCGGCGGCTACTTCCTCGCCTGGCTCCTGCTCAGCCTGGCGGTGGTCGGCACGTTCGCACTCGATTCACGAGTCCGCTTCCTGCCTCGTTCAGCGGTCAGCCAGACCCTCCCGGCGGCCGTGAGCGTGCAGGTTGCAGCAGGCAACTTGAGTGTCGGCGGCGAGGAAGTCCTCGGGCGCATGGCCAAGAGGTGGGGCCGAGGGACCCCTCCCTACATGGTCGATCTGCAGGGTCGAGAACTACTCGGCCGGGAGGTGGATCTGGAGGTGCTCGAACTGGCGCGTTCGCTGGCCTCGCAGACCGTTGAGCCAGCCCCGGTCAAGCGGGTCAAGAGCCCGGAGGGGCGAGAGTTCGTCATCTACCACCCTGAAAGCACGGGCCCTGGCGATGACTCGCCGTTCCGCTGGTTCTTGGAATATCCATGGCTGCTGGGGATCGTTTTCGCGGTCGCCGGCCTGGTCCTTGCTGGAGGCCTTACAGCGGCCTGGACCCGTCCGATCGCGGGCCTCAAGGCGGCGATAGACGCATTCGCGAAGGAACAGCTGGAAGGCGACGTCGCGGCCGCGCTCACCGGGAGGCGCGATGAGATCGGAGACCTCGCTCGCCATTTCAACAACATGACCGGGCGTTTGAGGAAGTCCGTGTCGGCGCAACGCCAGCTCCTGCACGACGTCTCTCACGAAATCCGCTCCCCGCTGGCTCGCCTGAGCGTGGCTGCCGATCTCGCCCGACGTCGGCCCGAACGCATCGAAGAAGCGCTGGACCGCATCGAACGTGAGTCAAAACGACTCGATCGGTTGGTCGGCGAAGTCTTGACCCTGGCGCGCATCGAGGGGGACGCCGCGCCCCAGCTCGACGACTACTTCGACCTGATCGAGTTGGTTCGTGTCATCCGCGACGACGTCGAGTTCGAGGCGAATGTGGTCGGCGTCGAGGTCACCCTCGAGGTCTCCGAGCAGCCCGAGCTGGTGATCCGTGGCAACGCAGAGCTCCTTCACCGCGCGATCGAGAACGTCGTCCGGAACGCCCTGCAACATGCCGAGGGAACGGCTCGGATCGAGATCCGGGTCGAAGTTCCGCCCTCGCAAGAAGAGGGGCAGGTCCTCGTCCGTGTGAGAGACCACGGCCAAGAAGTGGCCGAGAAGCCCGGCGCCCTCTTCGAGCCCTTCGCCAAGGACAGCGGCTCCGATGGGTTCGGCCTGGGACTCGCGATCGCCCGTCGTGCGGTCGAGGTTCACGGCGGCTCTATCCGTGCCGAGAGACCGACCGGTGAAGGGATCGAGATACAGATTCTGCTGCCAACAGAGCCGCTACGGGACTCTGACCGGACTTGATCGTGAGGTCTGGGCGAAAGTCACCTGGACGTCACCTATCTGTTGCCGCAGGCCCTTTTGAACCTCTGGGTCTCTGGCCCACCTACATCATGGGCGGCATGTCGACCACGGGTTGCGGGCGAACCTCATGTATGTATAAGATACATACATGAAGAGAAAACTGGTACAGGCTGGAGGTTCTCTCGCGGTGACTCTCCCAGCGGAGGTCGTCCAGGAGTTCGGGTTGGAGAAGGGGATGGCCGTCGAGATGAGTGTGCATCCCCGAACCGGCGCAGTCACGATTCGTCCGGGCGTCAAGTACGTCGAGGACGGCGAGGTGACCGAGGACTTCGATCGAGCCGTCGACGACCTGCTCGATCGTCGGGCTGATCTCTACCGTCGCCTAGCCCGTTAGTCAGGTCCCCCGAGTTGTGATCGTCTTCCTTTCGAAGCCGCAGGTGCTGCGGGTCCACGAGCGGCAGATCGAGCGGTTCGGTGGTTCGGCGGGACTGCGCGACGAGGGTGCCCTCGATTCGGCTCTCGCTCGGCCGCAGGCAACCTTCGGCGGAGAGGATCTATATCCATCGTTGGCCGAGAAGGCGGCTGCTCTCTTCCATTCACTGGTGGCGAACCATCCCTTCCTCGATGGCAACAAGCGAACGGCGGCGATGTGCTCGGAGCTGTTCGTGCTCG
Organism: uncultured Acidobacteriota bacterium; assembly: GCA_963851415.1. Classification (GTDB taxonomy): domain Bacteria; phylum Acidobacteriota; class Thermoanaerobaculia; order Multivoradales; family Multivoraceae; genus CAWKPF01. The sequence goes on along the minus strand of CAWKPF010000003.1, from coordinate 1,325,579 downwards.
TCAATGGCTTCGAGATCGAGGCCACCGACGACGAGCTCGAAGAGCTGACCATGGCGGCTGCCCGAGGGGAGCGCGAGTCGGAAGAGATCGCGATCTGGCTCGAGCAGCGTCTTCGGCCGCTGCGCTAGGATCCACGGATCGTTTCTCGACCATGTTCCCAAGCCTCGTCAGCAGCAGGTGGGGTACCAAGGTTGGGACTCGAACGCGGCTCGGGGCAAGCGCCGGAAGGCTGCGCTCACGCCCGACGGCTCTCCCAACGTGGCGGCATCGGCCGACCGGGATGCGTTGTCGCGTGGGGCTGGGTCCTCAGAAGGCCGAGCTGTTGTCTCGGGCTCCGCTGGTCGCGGGCGAGCTCGGGACGAGTCCGTCGGCGGCGAACGCAAGGGCCGGGTCGGCCGGTTCCCGGCGGAGCTGTGTTTCGCTGTCGGGGATCGGCGACGATCCTCACACATCTCGCCTCGGAGGTCCCGTGGTGACCTCGAGGTGATCGGCCGACGAGCCCGGATAGAGCGCGGCCAGGGCTTCGCGCAGCGGCGAAGCCGACCGTGGGCGCGCTCGAAACGCTCCTCGTAGACCTGGAGGAAGCGATCCAGAGGATGAACCAGCGCCCGGTAAGGACCGTGCGCTCCGGGTGCCGGGCTCGGTAGGCCCGGGCTCCACCGACGGGCGGCCTCGAGGACGCAGCCGAAGCAAGCGGCATCTCCCCTCCGAAGAAGGAAGACGCGAACAGGTCCCCTCACCTGCCTGGCTCGTGCGGCGACCGACCGTATCGGGCAACGCGATCCAGTTTGGTCCTCCAACTGCCTCTCTCGGCCCCCGAGATTCCATCGCGATACAGAGCGCAGCAGTTCGGCTCCGCCGAACTGCAAACGCGCCCAAAGGGCGCGCGTCGAGTAGGCTTTCGGGGTCTATTCGACGAGGGTCTCCATTGCTCCGGTCCGTGATCGCAGTCCTGTTGGTCCTGATCCCTTTCCTCGAGGGCGTCTCCGCTCAGCCCACCGAGGCGGATCTGGAGTGAAGGCTGTCCGGTCGGGCTGTAGCGCTCCTACCCCGAAGGTGAGGGCTAGGTGTGAAAGCTCAGTAGGTTGTTCAGGTTCATTCGGGTTCCTCTGAGATCATGAGGTTGCTAAGACCAATGACTCAGAGGAGAGACCCGAATGAGGCTCCATGGTAACGCTCGACTGACGGTTCACGGCAGAGAGCTGCTGATTCAGCGGGTACTGGAGAGAGGAGAGCAGGTGAGGGAGGCCGCGGCCTCCCTCGGCGTGAGCGAGCGTACGGCGTATCGGTGGATCCGCCGCTATCGGGAGGAAGGCGTCGAGGGTCTTCGCGACCGCAGCTCTCGACCGCATCGAAGTCCGAGTAGGACGGCACCGAGGAAAGTGAAGCGGATTCTCCGCCTGCGGCGGCGAGGCCTGGTGGCCTGGGAGATCGCCCAGCAGGCGGGAGTGCCTCGTTCGACGGTGTCTCGGATCTTGCGCCAGCAAGGCCTGGGCCGCCTGGCGAGCCTCGAGCCGAAAGAACCGGTGCGGCGCTACGAGCGGGAGCGTCCCGGCGAGCTGCTGCACCTGGACACCAAGAAACTCGCCCGGATCACGAAGGGTCCGGGCCATCGGATCCACGGAGATCGCTCTCAGCGGGTGGAGGGAGCCGGCTGGGAGCACGCTCACGCGGCCGTGGACGACCATACTCGCCTCGCCTTCGCCGAAGTCTTGCCGGACGAGAAGAAGGAGTCCGTGACCGGCTTCTTACGCCGCTGTGTGGCGTGGTACGCCGAGCAGGGTATTCGCATCGAGCGGGTGCTCACCGACCGAGGCTCCGGCTACCGATCTCATCTCTTCAACGACGCGTGCCGCGAGCTCGGCATTCGACATCTCTACACGCGACCGTACACGCCGAAGACCAACGGCAAGGTCGAGCGTTTCATTCAGACGATGGCACGCAAGTGGGCGTATGCGAAGGCCTACTCCAGCTCGAAACGGCGAACCGGTGCTCTCCCTACCTGGATCCGCTACTACAATCTCCAAAGACCTCACCACGGTCTCGGAGGGAACACCCCGTGGCAGCGACTACGAGCTGCCGACTGAACAACGTTCTGAGACGTAACAGCTAGGCGACCCTTCGCCTCATACCATCTATCTAGTCTAAGTGGTCGAACCGGAAAGGAGCGTTCGGAATGCGTTTCGCGGTGTGTGCGGCCGTCTCTCTGCTTGTGGTTGGGTTCGCATTGCCGTTAGCAGCACAAAGTGACTGGTATTGGCAGTACAGGGGAGCCCGTGAAGACCTGCGACTCATTGATGTGATCGCGGTGACGCCTCATGAGGCCGGTGGTCTGTTTCCCGTGGAGCCTGAGAGGTACTTGAGAGATCTCTCGCTGTTTCAGGATTGGCGGAAAGACCCCCGCTCTGGCGACTGGTCGCTGTTTGCTCGGCCGAATGCCTCGAGCCCGCCGGTTGCAGAGCAGCGACAACTCGAAGCCGTCATCAAGCAGGTGTCCGCGAGATCCGACAACCCGTTCTTCTTCTCGCCGCTCTTCCAAGACACCACAGGTGCGCGATTCTGGGTAGCTCCGACGATCCTCCTCAGACTTGAGGACCCTCCGAGCCGATCAGAGCTTCGGCGACTCCTAAGTCAAGCAGTGGTCGACGCTTCTGTCCGTGACTACGTGCCGGGAAGGGTAGGGTTTGTCTTGGATCACCATGGCAGGGATGCGTTCTCGGTGTTGGCGGCAGCTAACAGCCTGGCGGCTATCGCCGGAGTCGAGTACGCTCTTCCCGATACCTACCCCGTTGGGAGCGGGACAAGAGACGGGGAAGCGTTCTCGCCGTTGGGGAATGCCTGCGTACCTCTAGTCCCCGTTCCGCCGAATGATGACGGGTATTCTCTTGCATGGGGCCTTGAGCAAGCAAGTGACATCGACGTGGACGCCGAGCAGGCATGGGGAGTGTGCTCCGGTGAGGACGGCAGCGGCATGCCACTCATCAGCGTTGGGATTCTGGATGACGGGACTGAGCAGTCTCATCCGGATCTCAACCCCGACGATCCGTTTCCAGACACGATCCCAGGTGCGAGCTGGGCCGGATCGGATGGGAACCCCGGCGGTTCAATGTACAGCGACGGCGACCATCTGGAAGACGATGTGGATCCCGCAACTGGACAGAGCTGTGAGGGGCACGGCACCGTCGTAGCTGGAGTAGTCGCTGCCGTAGCTAACAACCCGCCAGACGGAGGCAGTAGCGGCCAAGGGTCGTTAGGCCTGGCTCCCAAGATCGGACTCCGGGTAGCACGCGGACATTGGCTGAGGTATGTCGGCGGAGACTGCCCACGATGTCAGCGTGTGTTCGAACCAGCGTCTTGGTTGAATGGGGCCATGGGATGGCTCGCGTACAACGATGAGGACGCGTGGATGAACCAGACGGATCCTGGGGACGTCGTCAGCCGAGTGCTCAACTGGAGCTACACTTTCGGAGGAAGTCCAGGAGTAGGCGCCATGCTCGACCAGATGGCGGACGATGGCGTGATCGTCTTTGCTCCTACTGGCAATGGTGGCACGGCCAACTCCGTCCTGTGGCCTGCAAACCGAGAGTCTGTCGTGGCGGTAGGGGCGATCGACAGTACCGGAGCGCGGTGGACCCAGCCTGATCCGGACCCTCAGGACCAGTGCACTGGCGCAACCGGGAGCAACTACGGCCCTGAGGTTTGGTTGGTGGGGCCTGGCGACGGGGTTGTCACGACCGATCCTGTCGGAGCATTCGGCTTCAACCCCTCAGGGTCCTACGTACTCGCGACTGGGACTTCTTTCGCTACACCATTCGTTGCTGGGGCGGCGGCGCTGGTGCTGTCCGTAGCACCGGAACTCTCCAGCGAGGACCTGATGTGGCTTCTGTGCGCGACAGCGAAACAGAATCTTGTGTCTAGTGGTGCGGAGGTGGATGTGCCTGGAAAGGACGACAAGTATGGTTGCGGCCTTCTGGACGCCGGAGACGCAGTTCAAGCCGCTTCCGAAGGGTACATCTTCCTCGATCGATTCGAGACCGGTGGATTCACTCCGGGAGGATGGAGCAGCCTTGAGGTGGAGTAGCCCCGCCGTGGCGCTACTGGTCGCCGCTGGACTGATCTTGCTGAAGTCGGTCGGCTCCTACGCTAGCCAGAAAGGGCCAGTTCTTGACGAGATAGCGGTCTCGACGGCTTTCGACTCGTCTTCTGCGCCCTTCGGCATAGCCAGTTTTAGTGACCCTCGTGTGCCGCCGCTCGGCGTCGAGCTGGGGTGGAACGCCGATGAAGGTGTTGGCGAGCCTGGCGCCATGCAGGTGACGCCGGCGAACAGCCTGGAGGACTCGGTGCTCGCCCTCTCTCCGTGTTATCGGACGCCAGTAGGAAGCACCTGGCAGGTTTCAGGGATGTTCAAGGGGACCGGGGGCCTCTCCTGCTGGCCGGTGGCTGTCGCATGGAGTGATGACTCATGTCAGGGTTCCGAGTACTTGTTTGCTGCCTCTACGCTAGAGCGACCCGCCAACACGTGGTTCTTCGACAACACTCGGAACCCGCCGATCTCGGCGGCCGGGAGCCACTACTCGATACGCTTGGGGATGTTCGCCACCCATCACCCAAGCGCATCCTGCTTCATGGACGATGCTTTGGTGATCACCGATCAACCGTTCTCGATCGTCGCCCACCAGATTCCCCTGTCAAGACAGGCAGCGGCCACGATGGTTCTCATGCTCTCGGTCTCCGGCCTCATACTCCTGAGATGGCTGAAGGGTTAGCCTGGGGCGCTGCTGGCTCGCGTGAGTCGATTGAACATGCGAGATTCTCCGCTCTTCGAGCTTGCTGAATCGCAGGAGGAGCTGCTGGCGGAGGTGCCTCATCGGCAGGTGGTGCTGACGATCCCGAAGCGTCTTCGGATTTTCTTTCGTTTTGATCGTCGGTTGTTGGGGGATCTGCTGGGTTGTGCTTGGCGGGCGTGGCGGCTGTGCCTGGAGGCTACGTTCGATGAGTCGTTCGAGCCAGGCGGAGTCGGGTTCGTGCAGACGGCGGGGGAGACGTGTGACGTGTAGGAAGTTCCTTTCCGGGTTTGAGCCTAGCGCAGGGCACGACGCGGCTCGAAGAGGGTCCTTAGGGCTCCGCGAGGCCATCACCGACCGGTCGACGCGCCGCGTCCTTCCGCCAACAGCCCCCGAGGAGCTTCACCAAGCCGGAAGCGACCGCCCATCCTCTCAACCGAGCACAGCTCCGCCAGGGACCGACTCCGGCCCGGACTCAACGTCAGCCCTGCACCGCTTCGTACACCAGCTCCCCCTCCCCGGGAGGCGCCCGCGACAACGGCTCGGCCTCCTGAGGACAAAGCCCCACACCCGCCAGCAACCGCCGCAACGACGACACTTCCACCACGAAGGCCACGATCCTCATCTCCGCGCCGCAGTACCGGCACAACAACGGGTCCGACCTCGTAGACCTTCCTGATCAGTCGAGCCCACGACAGCCGGCGATACCTCGAGGCACCACTCGGCTCCACGTCGGCACTCACCGGCCGACTCTCGGATTCGGACCCCGACTCGGCCTTCCGACGCTTGCCTCGAGCCGCATTCGAGTACCAACCCCAGTACCGAACCTGCTGCTGGCGAGGCTCCGGCACGTGATCGAGAACGCGAGCTAGAAAGCTCAGCACATCAAGACGCTCGGACTCCCCCAACGGTCCACCCCGGCGAGACGGTCGCGCGTGGACCACCACCTCCTCCCGCTGCACGTCCCATTCCAGACGATCGAGAACGATCGGACATCGAGCCATGTACCGGCCCAGCCGAGCCGCCGCCGCCTTCTCCTCCACCCGAACCCCCGCATGCACCGAGAACCCGCTGTGGCGCCACGACAACAACGACTCCACCACCTCCTGGCCGATCTTGCCCCGCTTCACCAACAGCCGCAGCACCTCGGCCCGCCACAGCCGCTCCAGAGCCTCCACATCCACCCACAGCAGGTGGCGGAAGGACCCGTCGGCCAGGAAGCCGCCATCGGTCACCAGCAGGTGCACATGCGGATGCCAACCCAGCAGCTCCCCTGCCGTCTGCACGAACCCGACTCCGCCTGGCTCGAGCCAACAGCCTCAAATGTGTGGCACCTTCGACGCAAGGCATCAGCGATACGCGTCCTTCCGATGCGCCACCCGCACAACCAACACCACGAGTTGCTTTTCGAACACCTCGTAGATGATCCGAAATCGCCCTACTCTGATCCGTCGAAGACCCGAGAATTCGCCCTTGAGCACGCCACCGGCGTAGGGCTCGTCTGGTAGTCGGTCGATGGCCTCGATCAAACGGAGCCGGTCGGGCTTGTCAATTCTCGCGAGGGTTTTGGCTGCACTCTTCTTAATCTGCAGCGAGTAGGTCACGTTTCACCTGATCCCAGTCGAGAACTGGATCCGCCGGGTCCTTCAACCTCTCGAGGGAAAGACTCAGGTCATCGACATCAGCGAGGTAGTACTCGATTGCCTGCCGGATGATCTCCGCCCGGCTCCGATTGAGCGATCGTGCCGCTTCATCGATGCTCTTAACGAGCTCGTCGGGAAGTCGTGCTGTTACTTGAGTCATGCTGCACCTCTTTAATGTCAAACGATACCATAGACTTCGAATGGCATCGAGCGAACTCGGTGGCTACTATGATGGCGAGTCATGACGCTAAGCGCCGGCCAGAAACTCGGCCACTATGAAATTCTCGCCTCGCTCGGAGCCGGTGGCATGGGTGAGGTGTATCGAGCAACGGACACCAAGCTCGGTCGTACTGTGGCGCTCAAACTTCTGCTGCAAGAGGTAGCAGCCGACCCTGATCGATTGCAGCGCTTCGAGCGAGAGGCACGAGTTCTGGCGTCGTTGAATCACAACAACATCGCGACGCTCCACGGCTTCGAGGCCGACGGCGATACCAACTTCCTGGTGATGGAGCTGGTCCCCGGAGAGACGCTGGCCGACCGGATCAGCCGGGGTCCGATACCGGTGGCTGAGGCGACCGACCTCTTCCTCCAGATCGCTGTTGGATTGGAGACGGCGCACGCACAGGGTGTGATTCACCGCGACCTCAAACCGGCCAACATCAAAGTGTCGCCTGACGGCGATGTCAAAATTCTCGACTTCGGTCTGGCGAAGGCGTTGGTGGAGCCGACCGTCGAGCACGATCAGCGTCAGTCCGACTCGCCGACCATGACCCTGGCCGCAACCCGGCGCGGTGAGATTCTCGGCACGGCCGCCTACATGAGCCCGGAGCAGGCGAAGGGCCAGACCGTCGACGAGCGAGCCGATATCTGGTCGTTCGGGGTCTGCCTCTGGGAGGCACTGACCGGCGGCAGGTTGTTTGTCGGTGACAGCGCTGCTGAAACCATGGCCGCGGTGCTGCGTTCCGACCCCGAATGGGAGGAGCTTCCTTTCGCGTTGCCGCAACCCACGGTCCGTCTTCTCAGGCGCTGCCTGAAGCGTGATCCTCGCGAACGGCTGCGCGCGATCGGCGATGCGGCACTCGAGCTTCGCGACGCACGAGCCGCGGTCGATTCGCCGCTCGACCTGGAAGCTCCTAACACGACACCGACACCTTCGGTTGGCTTGTGGAAGCGAGCTGTGCCCTGGGCCCTGGCGGTGGTCTCGACTCTGCTTGCCGTCTGGGCGATGTCAGGGAGAACCGAAGAAGATCGACACCCGGAAGCAGCGGCTCGTTTCGAGATCGACCTGCCGGCCGGCACCGACTTCGCCGACGCCACCCCGAACCACCTGCTCGCTTTTGCGCCTGACGGGTCGAGCGTCGTGTGGTCTGGCAAACAGGCCGAGAGCACCGCGTTGTACCGTCGTCCGATTGACTCCCTCGACGTCGAGATTCTGCGCGGTAGCGAAGGAGGTTCCTTGCCTTTCTTTTCTCCCGACGGGGAATGGCTGGCGTTCTATGCCGAGAACGAGCTACGCAAGATCCCGCCCGCTGGCGGTGCCGCAGTCAAGATCGCCAGTGCGCGAGCCGCATCCGGTGGCGTCTGGTCCGAGGACGACAAGATCTACATCAGTCGCATCGGCAGGCTGAGCCGGCTACCGGCCGGTGGTGGCGAAGCAGAGACGGTGGTGGAGGAGCTGGCGCAGTTCGCGCCGCGTTGGGTCGATCATCGTGCGAGTCCTGTACCAGGAGACCGCTGGTTGCTGCTGTCCCTGCTCGCTGGCGAAGGACGGCATCTCATCGTCGCCTACGATCTCGAGAAGCGCGAGGCGCGAAGCCTCGGCGAAGGGGTGGGGCCACGCCTGCTCGACACCGGTCATCTGCTGTTCGCGAGGCGCAATGCCTTGCTGGCGGTGCCCTTCGATGTGCAGGCGATCGAGTTTCGCGGAGAGCCCAGGGTGGTTCTCGAAGGCATCGACGTCGACTGGATGAGCTACCCCCTGTTCGACGTTGCAGAACAGGGCGGCGCTCTGGCGTACGTGCCGGAAGGTGCGGCGGCGGGTGGAACGCTCGTCCTGGCCGACCGGTCGGGTTCGGTGCTGGCGGAACTGCTCGAAGTTCCCGGTTTCAGTCTCGGGTCGCGCTTCTCACCGACCACCGACCGAGTCTCGATCTCCTTGCCAGGGAGTACAGCAGGCCAGCTCGAGTTGTGGACGGTAGGTGTCGATCGAAGCGCCAAGATCCCTCTGACTTTTGGCGTCGACCGCTCCAGCTGGACCGGCGTGTTCAGTCCCGACGGGCGGCAGATCGCGTTCGTGTCTGCCGTTGAGATCGGCTACGACGTCGTGGTAGCCGCAGCCGACGGTACCGGGGAGATTCGCAGCGTCGTGTCGAGCGAGGTGTTGCCTCCCCATAACGACCTCCAGCTGGCCGACTGGTCGAAGGACGGGCGTTTCCTCTCTTTGAGCCTGCAACCGCCCGGGGGCGGCTGGGATGTATGGACCTACGACCTGCAGGATGAGGTGCTGACGGAGTTCCTGGCGACCCCCTTCCTCGACCAGAGCGCGCGCTTCTCGCCCGACAGGCGTTTCGTCGCCTATGAGTCCGATCGCAGCGGCACGCGCCAGATCTTCGTTCGCTCATTTCCCGATGGTGACGAAGAGGTTCAGATTTCGACCGGCGGTGGGCGCAACGCTCATTGGAGTGGAGATGGGCGAACTCTTCACTTCATGGCCGGCAGCTCGGTCATGAGGATCGATGTGCTCGACGAGAGCGGCGCGCTGGCACCGGGTGCGCCTGAAGTTCTCTTCGACGGGCCGTTTCGTTCGGCGCTCGATTTCGATGTCAGCGACGATGGCGAACGATTTCTACTGGTGCGCTACCAGGAGGGGCAGGGCCCCAGGATCCACGTAGTCGAGAATTGGCTCGAAGAGTTGGAGCGTCTGGTACCCACGCGGTGACGGCGGGCATAGTCATTGGGGCTTCGAGCAACTCATTTGCTCTTTGCTTCCCTCCTGACGCTCGTCATGAACGCAATCGCACCAACCAGGAGGCCGAGGTACAAGAGAGCCAGGACCCCACTGAAGTCGAAAGGGGCGACCGCAGTTCCGAACTGTGCGGCCGATTTCTGGGCCATTACGGTAGCTCTCTGAAACAGCTGAAGGGAGAGAAAGGCGATCATCGAAGTCGAGGTGAGGAAGCTGAGATTGACCACAACCACCTGCAGCTTCGAGAGACGAGCGCCCGCTACAAACGCTGTAATCACGTAGGTAGTGATCAGGGATAACAAGATCGTGAACGTCGCCAGATAGTTCGACAGGATCGACTCTGCAAGATCTGCAATCTCGTATTCGCTCATGGACTCATCAGCTCCGATCCGGTGTGTTCGCAATCTGAACAGCGAAGTCGAAGGACTCTGTCATTGGAGGGATCTTTTTCCGAGTGGGAAGATCGCCCCGTACATACTCCATTACGAACGGAGGGAGTGAGGTGTGCTGTTGAAAGGACTCGATGCAGTCACGAGCGCCTGGCGAGGTCACGACGCTAGCGAAGGCCTCTTCAATCGCATGAAAGGTCGGGTCTTCCATGAGCCCGGCCAGATGCTTATCTCGAATGTCGTTGAACGGAGCCAGGTAACCGATAAGAACACCGAAGAACCGCCCCTTCTCGTCCTGTGAAAGAGCACTGTAGTCATGGAGCGCCTTTCGCATGAACGCGACCTTCTCCTCAGTCTCGAAGGCGGATCGTTGTTGATCGACCCATGACTCAGTGGCGACGCGTAGTGCCTCCGACCTGGCCTGCCTGGTGTTCTGGCGCATCTGGAGCGCAAGATACAAGAGCGTTATGACCACGGCCAGGGCTCCGATCGCATCGGCTATCCCCCCCTATCGCTTCCCAACTCATGAACTTCCCCCGCAACAAGACCGTAGTGCTGAACCTACAAGGCATCGACGCTCGTCTTCCCGGTCGCCAGCATACCGAGTCTACTTACGGCAATGGACTGAGAACTATTCGCAGCTCGAACAGGGTCCGGAATGGTTGATGGTTGAGCGCGGCGCTCGTGACTGGGCTCATGGGGATTTGTGCTGGGCAGCCAACCACCCACGCGATTGCAGGGATCCGGCGTTCTAGCGAGGCACAGCCTCGGACCATCGAGGATAGAGGCAGGCCTCGCTAGATCTTTCCCGGCAAGCACGCTGCGCGTGCGCCTCAGAAATCTTGATTCTGAAAAGTTGATCTCTCAGGCGAGTTTTCGAGTTCAAGATTTCTAGCTCGAGTCGCGGTGATCATCGCTCCCCAGAGAACTGATCCGCGAACGACCTCGTTCCGAGGAAGGGCACAGTCCTTGTGTCGTCCTTTTGTTAGAACGCCCCCTTGATTGGCCTACTTGCTTACCGATTTGAACTCGACGATCAGCGAGTGGAGAGCTATTGTCAAATGTTGTGGATGAGTCGAGTCAGGCGGCGCGGGTTTCAGGGTGTTCTCCGTTGACGAACTGAACTCCTCGGACGACCTCAGCGAGGTGCTTGAATCCTCGAAGACGTCGCCATCGTTTCTGAGCTGACTGAACGAGTCTGAAGACCATGGTGAGCGTGGTCTCCCTCGAGAGACAACCTCGGGTCTTTGCGGTGCGAAGCCGCACGGTGGCGAAGGTGGACTCAACCGGATTGGTGGTCCTCAGATGTGGCCACTGCTCGGCCGGGAAGTCGTAGAAGGCGAGCAACTCATCGTGGTCCTTTTGGAGGCAGAGAGTGGCCTTGGGGTACTTCGCCTGGTAGGTCTCGACGAAGGAGTCGAACGCCTCGTGAGCCCTCTCCCGGGTGTCGGCCATCCAGATCTCTTGGACCGCCTTCTTCGCCTTCCCCTGGACGCTCTTGGGCAGGTAGTTCAAGACATTGCCCGTCTTGTGCATCCAGCAGCGTTGTGCGCGAGTAGCGGGATGGACCTCGGTAAGGGCCTTCCAGAATCCCAGGCTGCCGTCGCCGATCGCGAGCTTCGGCGACTCACTTAGCCCTCGGCGTTTGAGATCCAGCAGCAGCTCCCTCCAGGACTGCGTACTCTCCCGATATCCGTCCTCGACCGCCAGGAGCTCCTTCTTGCCCGTTTCATCACAACCGATCAGCACCAGCAGGCAGAGCTTGGAGTCCTCCATCCGCGCCGTGCAGTAGATACCGTCGGCCCACACGTACACGTAGCGCTTCCTGGAGAGATCGCGCCGACGCCACTCGTGGTACTCGTGCAGCCAGTCCTTCTTCAACCGGCTGATCGTACTGGCGGAGAGCCCGGCCGCCTCCGGCCCGAGAAGGGCAGCGAGAGTTTCGCCGAAGTCCCCCGTAGAGATCCCCTTCAAGTACAGCCACGGCAAGAGCTCTTCCACCGACTTCGCTCGACGAAGGTACGGAGGAACGAGCTTCGAATGAAACGTCACCTCGCCACTTCCTCGGTCGCGGACTCGAGGGACCTTCACCGACACGTCCCCGAGACCGGTCTGGATCGTGCGCTCGGGGAGATGGCCGTTTCTCACCACTCGCTGGAGACCGTTCTCCAGAGTGTCGTCCTGGTACTGCGACAGCAGCGACGAGACCTCGGCCTCGATCGCGGACTGCAACAACTGCTGGGCTCCCGAACGCAGGCAATCGGTCAGAGGATCCTCGGTGCGACGATCTGCTGGAGCCAGGAAGCGGTCTGGGCTACTCTCGGACATGGCGTATCCATCCTTTTCTGAAGGTGTGAGGTCTTTGAACAACCTCAGGATACGCCGCCTGATCAACTCACTTCTGTACACAACTTCTGGTTATAGCTCCTGCCGGGGCGGCCATGCGCAATACTGAGCCCCCCTCCCCGCTGGGGAGGGGGCTCTTTCAATGCCACTGGCCGGCCATCGGAAATCGGCGCAGCATGCATGATCTGAGTCTCGGCGCGAGAGGAAGGAGACAAGATGCGCAAGAGATTCAGCGAGCGGCAGATCCTGGGGTTCCTGTAGCAGGTGGAGACAGGCCAGAAGGTTTAGGGCATATGCCGCGAGCACGGGATCTCGCAAGGCTCAGATGACCGTTGGAAGTGCAAGTAGGGAGGGATGCTGGTCTCAGACGCCTATCGGCTGAAGGAGCTCAAGACCGAAAATCGCCGGATTAAGAGGCTTCCTTGTCGAGGCCGCGTCGCTCCGCCGGGTTGCTCACCCATCTCGGGTGTCAATGGACAAGTACCTTGCCGACCTTGGTGTACATCTAGTTTGACGACCCCTGATCATTGTTTTCTTGTTCTCGTCGTCGTAGAGCGGGGGCTGTGGGAAACGGGGGAGGGGGCCTGGGGGCCGTTTTCCACAGAGCCCGCGACCGCCGCCGATTGTGGAAAACGGTTCGTGAGAGCTGGATCCCAGTTCCCTGCGTGTGGGGCGCGAGAAACGGATCTCTCAGCGGCCGCGTGAGCGCCGATCTCGGGTCGTCCCATATCTGGGGTACCCCGAGAATCGGGCCGTTGTCGTCGAATCTCACTTGAGGATCCTCTCGAGATTGCGCAGCCGATAGCTGCGTCCCTTGATGTTGAAGACGTGGCAGTGGTGCAGCAGTCGGTCCAGCAGCGCCGCCGCCATCGCCTCATCACCGGCCAGGATCTCGGGCCAGTCCTTTCACCGCCTTGTTCGTCGTGATCAGAGTCGCGCCCCGCTGGTAGCGATAGCTGACCAGGCGAAAGAAGAGACTCGCCTCCGAGCGCGACAGCGGTTGAAAGCCCACCTCGTCCACGATCAGCATCGACACGTTGTTTTACTTCTTGCGGCGCAGCCGCTGCGGAGCCAGCTCTGCGTCTCGCTTCATCGCGTGCAGCAGATCGTCCAGGCGGTAGAAGGCCACGGAGAATCCGTTCTCGATCGCCTTGACTCCCAGAGCGATAGCGATGTGAGTCTTCCCGGTTCCAGGAGGACCGGCGATCAGCGTCGTCGCGTGCTCTCGGATCCAGGCACAGGTGGCCAGGGTCTCGATGCGGCTCTTTTCCATCGAGGGCTGGAAGCCGAAGTCGAAACTGCCCAGTGTCTGCCCGGGTGGCAGGCCCGAGAGCCGTAGCGAGGTCTTGATGCGCCGATGCTCGCGCTCCCCCAGCTCGTACTCGAGGAGACGATCCAGAAACCGATGCGACGACAGCTCCTGCTTGGCGGCTTCCTCGACCAGTTCCCCCAGACGACCGGCAGCATGGGCCAGCCCCGCCCGCTCCAGCAGTCCCCCAGTCACGTCGAGATCGACCTTGCCTCGACGCGCGCTCATCGCGCCACCTCCGACAGCGCTGCGTAGAGGTCCAGGGGCCTTTGCTCAACCGGCAGCTCGTAGATCTCCTGGAGCTTCTGCGCCATCTTGCCCAGGGGGCGGGGAGCCAGCACCCGGTCGGTAGCTTCTCCTTCGTAGCAGCTCGGATCGAGCAGGATCCGCTCTTGCGTGTGGCGCGGGTACTCCCGCAGGATCTTCCCCTCGGCCAGGATCTGCACCTTGCCCAAGCAGCCCCGTACCTCCACCCGCTGGCCCACCCACGCAAACGGCACCGGATACGAGCGCTCCTCGAATCTCACCATGCAGTCTTTGTGCACCGGGCGCGTCACCGCGATGTCGAAGGGCTCGGGCAGAAGACCCAGAGGCCGAAGCCGCTCGAGCTCCTGCTCCCAGCTCGCCTGCACCGTCTTGCCCGTCGCCGGGCAAAGCGACTGCTTCGCCCAGGCATCCACCCGCTCGTCGCTCCAGCTCTGCAGCTCTTCGACCCGTTCGAAACGACGAGGACCAGGATCGACTCGGAGTCGAGACAGCCGCACCGCCGCCTCGGCCTTGCCCTTTCCCTCCGGGTCCCGAGGCAGACAGGCGTCGATGTGGAAGCCCACCGTGCGGGCATACGCTTGGTACGACGGATGGATCGTGCCCCACGGGCCCGCTCCTGATGCGATCGCCGTTTTCACATTGTCCACCCGGTTCACCGCAGCGATCCCCGCCAGGCGCTCGTAGGCCGCGTTGTGACACGTCAGCCACGACAGCAGGTCCTTGCGACGGCTCCAGACCACCGCCGTCTTGCGCGAGTGCGACAGACGCATCACGAACGCCGACATCGGCTCCGGGCCCGAGCCCACATCCACCCGCGGGTACTCCGCCCAGTCCGTCTGGCTCTGAGCCCCCGGGACCGTCTCCACGCGCCGGTACGTCCGACGCCGCGGCTTGGGGTAGTGACGCCGCACGAAGCGGCGCACCGACTGGTACGAGCCGTCGTACTCGTGCTCGCTCACCAGGTGCTCCCAAAGCTCCATCACATTCACTGGCCGCGGATCCTGGTCTCGATCGGCATGCCAAAGAGCAATCGCCTCGGCAAGGCTCTCGGCTCTCTCCGGCTTGTCTTTGCGGCCGTCCTCAGCCCCTTGCGCTGCCCGCTTCAGGTGGTACCGCACAGTGCTTTCCGTCACGCCCACAGTGCGGGCGATCTCACAGTGGTTCTGGCCCTTCTCGGCCAGCACTCGAATCGTCACGATCTCCTCCTTGCTCAGCCGTACTGACATCGCACCGTCCTCCCTCGCTACCGTAGCCAGAGAGGCACTCGTGCTAGCCACTACACCCGGGAGGGGTCGTCAATCTTCCTGTTCACCAAGGCCGATTCTGCTGCTGTCCGTGACACTCGGGGTCGCTCGGCAGGATGCACAACCCTCTGCCCCGCGCCTCGCCGGGCCACGGGGAGTTCGTGTCCGAGGTCGTGGATGCCGGAGTAAGTTCCGGCGGGCTCTAGGAGTGGCGCAGCCTCGCGTCGCGGCTCCGGGTTGAGGCCGTTTTGTGCTGCCTGACTCCGCTCTCACCCTCTTTGCCTTCACCCCGATCTGCCGCGCAAGCCACAACACCCGCGAGCCAGCACAGATCGGCCTCTGTGGGGTACCGAGGCCCCGAAAAGTCCCCCGCTAGTCCGGGACCTGAAAAGCAGCTTCCTACACACTTCGAGCTCGCCTGGGGGACTCTAGGGATCCCGAGTCCGGGTTCGATGCAGTTCCAGCTGCCTGGATCGGCTGGGACGAAGGCGCGCACCCCCTGTTCTCCCCAGACCGTGGGCGTTCTCTCAATCAGCGCCGATGTGTGGAGAGCGGCGACCGACAGTGCGGGTGGTGTCGGGATCAACGTGTTCACCACCTTGGCGTGCGAGTTCGAGCCTGCTTGTAGTTGCCGTATCGCCGTATCGGCCTGACCGAGCAGGAAGACCGCGTCCTGTGTGGCACCGCCAACGGTGATGTCGTCGATCTCGCCGGCAACGAACTGCCGCACGCGAGGCGACCCGGTCGTTTTCAAGGCGCCCGGCGACACGGTGAAGCCAGTGTCCCGCCAGCGGTCGTCTCGAAGAAAGCCGCGCGGTCTATCTGGTAGGGTGGCGATGCCGCCACCCCATCAGGTATTCTCTCAATGCCCCTTTTTGGACTCCAATCAAATAGGCTGCCGCGAGCAAGAGGCTGCGCCGTGTCGATCGCCAGTCAACCCCTTTCGTCGGGCCCTCCCGCCCACGTCGCCTTTCTCAGAATCTAACGAGCCATTGGTCTCTCAATCTGGCTACGCCAGAAGAGCGATCCGACAGGCCGATTCTTCCAGTTATTTCTAGCGAAGATTCAACCCTAGAAGGAGGTCTTTCTCAATGAAGGCGAAGGGCTTTCGTCAACCCATCTTTCTAGCACTTCTAGTCGCTCTTTGTTCGACCCCCTCCTACTCTGAACTGGGCATCGCCATCTTCTGGGATCTCGAGCGCGACTACCGACACATCTCATTGCTGGATCTCCTCGACGCCGACGTGCTCTGGGTCAGTACGACAACGAAGACGGCCCTAGCCGTCGTCAGTGAGTCAGATGAGGGGTTGCTCCGCGAGGTCATACGGCAACAAGAACTCCTCACGGTTGCTATGACCAGGATCATGTGGACCTGTGAAGGTCCCGCGAAGTGCTCGAAGACTGATATCAGGATCCACGTCCTCGTCGAGTCTTCCGAGGCCGACGCCCTCAGGGCCTTTGTGGAGGGTATCGGCGGAGTGTTGGACTATGAGGTTTCCGGTCCCGTGATCGGGCAGGGCTACCTGGTGAGAGCAGATGGTTTGCCTTCGATTGAAGCCAGACCGGGTGTGATGGAAGTGAGCTTGAGGGGAATCGGAGGAGGCCCCCCGACTCCAATTCCAGCCCAGGAAAAACTGGAGCTCGGCGAAGAGAACCGATTCTCTATCAAGGCCTCGGTCAAGATCGATGGAGAGGTGATCTTTGCTCAGCCGCGTCGACTCACTGCCGATTCCGGAGTGTTTTGGTTCTTCAGACCGGACAACCTCGAACTCACCATGAAGATCCTGGATGCCTGTCGTATCGATGGTTACTTCTGGCTCTTTGTGACTGGTCTGACCAACCTCGAGGTCGAGATCGAGGTCTTCGACAGAGAAACATCTTCGAGGGCCACCTACACCAATGCCGAGGGATCATTCTTCGAACCCATTCGTGACTTCCGGTCCCTCCCTTGTAGCTGAGGCCGAGGGGCATATGACCAGCCAGCCATGGAGAACATTGCGGAACTGGTTCCACCACGAGCGCACGGCTTCCTGGTTCCCCTGGCCCTGACCAGTGCCGTGGTAGTGGCCTCGGTCGCAGTCTGTGAAGCGCAAACGACTTTCTTCTTCGACTTCGAAAGCGCCGATTAGATGGACTTCTGGAGGGTGCCGCCCGAGATCGTCGACAACTTCGAACTGGTCTGGGAAGGGACCCTCGGGAATCCAGATCCCGGATCGATGCAGTTTCGACTCTCTGGATCGGCGGAGGCGTGGGCGCTCACTCCCTGCTTTCCCCGCTCCGAGGGCAGAGTATCGACCACCGCAGACATCCTACGAATCGCCACAGACCGCGCCTGCGGAATAGGGCTCTTCGTCTTCACCACTCCGACGTGCGAACTCGAGCCCTATAGAACTGCGAAGAAGGTAAGGCCGCGCTGGGGGTCGTAGACCCTCAGAATGCCGCGGCCTCGGCCGACAGGGATCCGTCGTCGAGGAGGCGCCGTCTCTCCTGGGCTCGGCTGATCAAGAAGGTCTACGAGGTGGACCCGTTGCTGTGCCGGTGACCTGCTCCCCGTTTCGACTCCACGGACAATCGGAGTTTGCCAGTTCTTCATTGGCTCTGCAGAGTCCTTTCCTGGGCGGGCGGCGGTGGGCCCATCTGCCACGTTGCGCACGCTCGACGATTGGCCCGCATCGACTTCACGTACGACGCCTTGCATCTGGACCCACGGCGCTCCGATCCCGAGAGCGCTAGCTCGACGACGGGGGTGGAGTGGCGCTTGCGACACTCACACCCTGAACGCAGACCGCGCCAGAAAGACACTGCCCTCCTAGGTCGCCGCAAAGACTCGAGGAGCGACGGGCCGCCCTGGACGTGCCGTCATCTCTTAACCCGGATCATCGCGATGAGCCAGAAAACGCTGCTGGCAGGCTACGGCAGCTTCGTGAAGGCGCTGGAACTCCTTCTCGCTTCGCAAACTGGAGAACGGCGGGTAGGTATCCATGCTTACGGCACAGAAGTTCTGCTCGATCGCGCTACCTAGTAGGTCCAGTGCGACCTTGGACGTGTAGTAGATCGCTTTTCCGGCCCTGGGCCTAGGGCAGCGTCGCAGGGGGTCTGAGGAGGGTTGCGGCGGCCGGCCAGCGAACGACGGAGCAGAAGGGGTCGCCCGAGAAGGTGCCGCCAAGCCCGAGGAGCCTCCCGGAGCTCGAAGCGGCCTCCCATCACCGCAACGGCCCACAGCTCCGCCAGGGGCCGAACCCGACGCTGGCCCCGGCTCAGCCCTCCACGGCCTCGTACACCAGCTCCCCCTCGCCCGGAGGCGCCCGAGGCAAAGGCTCGGCCTCCTGAGGACCCAGCCCCACCCCCAAAAGCAACCGCCGCAACGAGGACGCCTCCACCACGAAGGCCACGATCCTCATCTCGGCGCCGCAGTACGGGCACAACAGCGGGTCCGACTCATAGACCTTCTTGATCAGCCGTGCCCAGGAGAGATGGCGGCGCCTCCGCGACGGCGGATCCCTGTCGACCGAGGCCGCCACGTTCTGAGACCCTTCCGGTCCGAGGGCGGCCCTGCGGCGCTTGCCCCGAGCCGCATTCGAGTACCAACCCCAGTACCGCACCTGCTGCTGGCGAGGCTCCGGCACGGGATCGAGAACGCGAGCTAGAAAGCTCAGCACATCAAGACGCTCGGATTCCCCAAACGGTCCACCCCGACGAGACGGTCGCGGGTGAACCACCACCTCGTCCCGGTCCCCATCCGCGCCGGCGATGACCCAGAAGGAAGCGACTCCGTTGGTGACATACCCGAGCTCGATGCGGTCTTGCCTCGCGCTCTCGCCGGTGTCACCGCCCCCGCCGCAGCCCGCCACAAAGAGGAGAAGGGCGGCTCCGATCGGGAGCTTGTCGATGGTCCTGGACATGGTCGAAACCTCGCTGGGATCAGCCGACGGTCATGCCGCCGTTGACCGAGATGTTCTGGCCGGTGATGAAGGAGGCCGCGTCGCTGGCCAGGAAGCTGATCACGCCGCCCAGGTCCTCGGGCAGACCCCACCGGTCCATCGGGATCAGGGAGCGGTAGGCGTCCTTGTCCTCCTGGGGGTCGTCGGCGTGGCGCTCGACCGGGATCCAGCCCGGAGCGACGATGTTGACCGTGATGTTCCAGGGAGCGAGCTCGGTGGCCATGCTCCGTGTCCAACCGTTCTGGGCGCCCTTGGCGGCCACATAGGCCGAGAAGTTCGGCACTCCGCGATCGAACACCTCGGAGCCGATGTTGAGGATGCGACCCCAGCGACGCTCTTTCATTCTCGGAAGAACGGCTCGCGTGACCAGGTAGGGGCTCTTGACGAAGAAGTCGAGCATCGACTGGTAGAAGGCCCAGTCGTACTCCTCGATCGGCTTCTGGGGTTGTGCCGGAGTGGCATTGATCACCGCGATGTCGACCGGCCCGAGCTCGCTCTCGGTCTGAGCGACCATGGCGTTGACTTCGCTCTCGTCGACGGCGCTCGCCCGGATCAGGACGCCGTCGTGGCCGGCGCCGCGGAACTCTTCGAGGGCTCGCCGGGCCCGCTCGGAGTCGTTCTTGTAGTTGAGGGCTACCCGGGCCCCTGCGGCGCCCAGGGCGAAGGCCATCGCCTTGCCCAGGCCAGTGGTCGATCCGGTGACCAGGGCGACCCGCCCGTCGAGGGAGGTGGTGGGGTGGTTCATCGCGAGATCCGCGCTCCGAGATCGAAGTCCAGTCGTGTGCGTCCGGGAAGGCGCCATCCTACCGGGAGCCGGGTCGATCGCGGTAATGGGCTCCGGGCGGGCGGCGAGCTCGGCCCTCAGACCAGCACGGTCAACCTCGGAGCTGGTTCCGCTCTCCGCGAGTGCAGCGCAGTTGCCTCGCGGGCCCTCTCGCTCTGGAGTGTTCGCCGAGGGCAACTATACTTCCGTCAGACAACCCCTCCTGGGAGGACCGATGCGTGCGCCGACTCTCTCTCTCTCTCTCTCTTCTGTTTGGCTGCTGAGCGCGGGACCGGGTTTCTCGCAGTCGCTTCCTGAGCTGAATCTGTTTGACTATCCAACTCCGGCGGGGGTGATCGAGATCGCTCCCGACGTCCGCACCATAGGCGTGATGCCGGCACCTGGTGCGTCGACCGCGACGATCATCGACAAGGTCCAACGGATTCTGCCGTTGGCGGCGCCCTCCGATCTCGGTGGTGTGATCCTCTTTTCGCGGGCGAACGCCTCGGCACCGCCGCTGCCTCCGTTGCCTGATCCCCCCTACCCGGGATTCGGTGCGCGTGCGGTGACGGGCTTGCTGCAGTGGATCCTGGGCGATGATGGTTGGGTCAGCCCGGCGTTCTATCGCACGGACGGCGAGGAGTCGGGGCCACTTTTCTTCGATGATGTGGCGTATCTCCAAGTGGGCCCGGAGCTCTCTGAGGGCGAAGCTCGGTTGCTGCTCCTGGATCTGGGTCTCGGTGAGGTGTTGCCTCGTGGTAGCTACGATCCTCCCGGGTGGTACCGGGTCGAGGTCGAAGACCGTCACGTGCTCAGGGCTCTCGATCGCATGGAGGTTCTGCGCACGGAGCCCGGAGTCGAAGGGGCGACGCTCGCGTTCGGGACGGTGGTGCCTGGGCCGGTCGTGCTAGCGGAGCCACCCGAGCAATCCGCTCCGCAAACCACAGCCGTCTGCTCAGCGGCACCGCTGGTTGCGGTGGGCGTCTACGGTGATGGCATCGAAGCCGAGCACCCGAACCTGAGCCAGCCGGGAGGGCCCGACTCTGGATGGAGGTGCACGGTGAACCACGCCGAGGACTGCCAAGACGGTGGAGCTCCTGAGGGCACGTGGGACCAGCACGAGACGACGGTGTCCGGGGTGATCGCGGCGTGCGGGGGCTCGTTCGGTCTTCCGGAGGGGATTGCGAACAAAGAGTCCGCGGTGCATTCGATCAAGTCGATGGAACAGACCAGTTGTAGCGAGGCCAGGGACATCTTCATGTCCGAGTTGTACTTCCTCAAGGCGATGGACGTTGTCGAGGAGAACGGACTCCGAGTGGTCAACATCTCCTGGGACCTCGGAGATCTTAGGGACTCCATCGTTGTATACAACCGTCTGCGAGACGTTCGCAAGAACGGCCACTTCGTGGTCTCGGCGACCGGAAATGCTGTGTTGGGCTTTGATCCTTCGGTGGTGGCCTATCCGGCGAGCAACCCCTATGTGATGGCCATCGGTGCCCTCAACTTCTCACTCGAGAGGCGCTTGCTGATTCGAGGAGAGTCGACGGATGTGTGTGGGGACAACGTGATCGACTTCCAATCGAGGTTCGGTCCCGAAGTAGCTGCCGCGGCCCTGGGGCAAGATGTTCTAACGACCGATCGTTCCGGATCGGACGGTTACGTCGAAGGAGACGAGGTGTTCGTGACGGGCACGTCGTGGGCCTCGCCTCTGGTGGCGGGTGCGGCGGCCCGGATTCTCCACGTCAACGACGAGTTGGGGCCCGGCACCGTCGAAGCCCTGCTCTGTAGGACGGCAGTAGATGTTGCTTCTCCTGGTATCGACGACGAGACCGGTTGCGGCCGGATCGACGATGCCACGATCACGGAAGCGGAAGCACTGGCTCCCCATTGGATCTTCGCCGATGGGTTCGAGACGTCGTTCGAGGATCTCGAGGTGGATTGGTCCTCTTTCCTCATCGAGTCGGAACAGTGATGACGATTCTGTTCCCGGCTGCGTTGGCCGGTCGGCCGCCTTCTTGTCCCTCACCGATGAAGATGGTCCTACCGCTCCTGGCGCTCCTCGTGCTTTCGGCGGGCATTGGACACGGTCAGGGTTACGAGATCCTGGCTCGCTACGACTTCGATACGCCGGAGGACATGGATGAGTGGGAGCTGGAAGGACTGGGCGCAGACGATGCGACAGCTTCCTGGGATGGGTCGCTGGGCTCCCCCGAGCCCGGCTCGGCCCGTTTCGAGGTTGGGGGGCTTCCGTTCGGCAGAGCTTACGCCGCCTTGGGGCCCTGTCTACCAGCGTTCCCACTCGGTCAGGGCTACACGACGAGAATCGTTGGTCAGAGGCGCACCGAGGAACGAGTAGGCGGCGGATGGGGTCAATGCGATATGAGCTTCGGCGCCTACGAGGAGGAGTCGGTCTGTGAGGGCTGGCCCGATGCTTGGACCACGCTGCCGCCCGCTGGCGCCAATCCCTGGTACCCGGGATCGTTTCTGCCCTATGAGTACGACATCCTACAGTCGGATACCCGTTTCCTCAGGCAACGGCCCATGCTGAGGATTAGCGGGCGAATCGGTGCCACCTGTTGGTTCGACTCGATCGAGGTGCAACTGATTCCTCCACCTGTGACCATCCCCACACTCTCGCCGGTGGCCCTCTTGTGGTTGGTTCTAGCCATGGCCGTGTTCGGTGTGTGGGCGATGCGCCGATAGTGGGCGGTTGAGCCTCAGGCGAGAATCGCCAGCGCGGAAGAGCGCTCGTCGTTCGCCTTCATAGAGTAGGAGGTTGCGCTCATTCCCCTTCGGCCGTTCCTCCCGGTCGGGAATGCAGTACCTTTGCCGGTGCCGATTCCACAGCCGCAGTGGAACGGCCAGGATCGTGAGTGAGTCGACGTGTAGTAGATCGCTTTTCCGGCCCTGGGCCTGGGGCAGCGTCGCAGGGGGTCTGAGGAGGGTTGCGGCGGCCGGCCAGCGAACGACGGAGCAGAATGGGTCGCCCGAGAAGGTGCCGCCAAGCCCGAGGAGCCTCCCGGAGCTCGAAGCGGCCTCCCATCACCGCAACGGCCCACAGCTCCGCCAGGGGCCGAACCCGACGCTGGCCCCGGCTCAGCCCTCCACGGCCTCGTACACCAGCTCCCCCTCGCCCGGAGGCGCCCGAGGCAAAGGCTCGGCCTCCTGAGGACCCAGCCCCACCCCCAACAGCAACCGCCGCAACGAGGACGCCTCCACCACGAAGGCCACGATCCTCATCTCGGCGCCGCAGTACGGGCACAACAGCGGGTCCGACTCATAGACCTTCTTGATCAGCCGTGTCCAGGAGAGATGGCGGCGCCTCCGCGACGGCGGATCCCTGTCGGCCGAGGCCGCCACGTTCTGAGACCCTTCCGGTCCGAGGGCGGCCCTGCGGCGCTTGCCCCGAGCCGCATTCGAGTACCAACCCCAGTACCGAACCTGCTGCTGACGAGGCTCCGGCACGGGATCGAGAACGCGAGCTAGAAAGCTCGAGCACATCAAGACGCTCGGATTCCCCAAACGGTCCACCCCGACGAGACGGTCGCGGGTGAACCAACACCTCGTCCCGGTCCCCATCCCACTCCAGACGATCCAGGACGATCGGGCACCGAGCCATATACCGGCCCAGTCGAGCCGCTGCCGTCTTCTCCTCCACCCGCACCCCCGCATGCACCGAGAACCCGCTGTGGCGCCACGACAAGAGTGACTCCACCACCTCCTGGCCGATCTTGCCCCGCTCCACCAGCAGCCGCAGCACCTCCGCTCGCCACAACCGCTCCAGAGCCTCCCCATCCACCCACAGCAGGTGCCGGAAACTCCCGTCCGCCAGGAAGCCACCGTCGGTCACCAGCAGGTGCACATGCGGATGCCAACCCAGCAGCTCCCCTGCCGTCTGCACGAACCCGACCCCACCCGGCTCGAACGACTCGTCCAACGAAGCCTCCAGGCACAGCCGCCACGCCCGCCAAGCACAACCCAGCAGATCCCCCAACAACCGACGATCGAACCGAAAGAAGAGGGATCTCCGATGAGTTCGTGCCCGCCATCCTGAAGCTCGACGAGCTCGACGAGATCGTCGACGTCTGGGACGGCGACGCCATTCTCATGGCCCAGAAGCTGTGCCAGAACATGGGGCTCGCCGTCGGGATCTCTTCGGGCGCCAACTTCCTCGGCGCCGTCAAACTGGCCGACGAGCTCGGCCCTGAGAAGACGGTGGTCACGATCTTCCCGGACTCCAACAAGAAGTACCTCTCGACCGATCTGTGCCGAACCGAGCCCGTTCTCGACGAGTACCTGACACCCTCCCTCGAGCTCGAGAGATTCACCGCGGTCCGCTAGCGAGCCCCGGCACGGCGTAACAGTGCCAAGCGGGAAACACGCTTGCTCGGGGCCTTGCCACCTGAGCACGGGCTCTCTCATCCGGCCGGAGGCTCATCTCGAAAGAGCCGTGCGACTTCCTCACTCCGGCAACCCGCTTTCCCGTCGATCTCGACACCGGATCAGGAGCCACGCCCTGGGGCGATCGCCTCGTCGGCTGGGAAGGCGGCCTGCACCAGTGCGTGCGTCGCGTTCGACGCGTTCTCGACGATGGGCCTGGCCGACGCCGCCACGTCGAGACGGTACCCCGGCGCGGGTACCGCTCGAGGACAAGGAGATTCGGCCAGGCGGTCGGAGCCGCGAGATGCCCGCCTTCGCCGCGGGGGTCACCGCGATGGCGGCCTTGCCGACACTCCTCGTAGCGGTCTGCGCCTTCCTTGCCGGACCCTAGAAAAACGGTTCCGTCCGTTGTTGGCGCACCGAGCCGCGCCCTTGCGCCGCTTGGCGGCGAACATACATAGACCTTCTTGATCAGCCGAGCCCACGACAGTGGCGGCCTCGCGTGCCCAGCTTGCTCCGCCGACCTCGAAAGGCTCCGGCCCTGGACTACTACACTCGTGGTACACTGATACTACGGTTGTAGTTTTCAGGATACGACTGGAGCGCGATGAGTAGGCTGGCAGAATCTAGGGCGACCTCGACTGACCTCGAGGCGGCTGTGTTCGCCTATTCGCGCAGGCTTCGCCGCGTGCACGACGCTGCGCGGCAGTCCCTCGATTCGGGAATGGTGCTCACGCTGGACGATGTCGCGCGAGTGGCCGCCATGGAGAAGCACGCCTTCTGTAGGTACTTCCGCCAGAACGTCGGAATCACGTATGGTCGCTGGATCACACGGCTCCGGGTCGACAAAGCAAAGCGAATGATGAGACAAGCGGATTGGAGCTTGGCAGAGGTCGCTGCCATGTGCGGCTTCGTGGAGTACCGGACCTTCTCGCGCCGGTTCAAGAAGACTACCGGCATGTCTCCATCCCAGTACCGGCGGACTCATGCGTGCCTGAGGGACTGATGGTGACCAAGAAAGCAACCAAGCTGCCTTCGCTGTCACGTACTGAGTGGCGCATCATGAACTACTGCTGGAGCCTCGGGGAGGCGACGGCCCGAGAGGTGCATGAGGCGTCTCTGGCCGAACGCCGCCGAGAGTACCGGACCGTGAAGACGCTGCTCGACCGCATCGCTGCAAAGGGCTACCTCGAAGTCGAGAATCGGGGCCGCGCGCTCGTCTTCCGACCGGTGGTCGGCAGATCGGCGGCGTGGTCGGAGGCCGTGTCGGACTTCGTCAACGTGGTCCTCGATCGCTCGGCGCCGGCGCTCTACCTCCATCTCGCCGAGCGAGAGGACTTGAGTGACGAAGAAATCGAGTTCTTTCGCCGGCAGCTCGCCATACAGGAGGAACGAGCGAAGAGCGAGGCCGGCGACGACGAGGGGAGTGAGAGATGACCGAGCTTGCCGGCCGGTGGCTCGTCTTCATGGTTGAGATGAGCGTCCAGTTTTCGCTCATCGTTCTCCTCGCGTTCTTGGTCCTGGCTTCGTTTCACGGCTGGCCGCCCAGCATGCGCTATGTGCTGTGGCTTGTCCTCCTGGTACGTCTGCTAGTTCCCTGGGGGCTCCGCGGGCCCGCGGGAGTCTTGCCGTCGCCGCATCGTACCCTCGCCACGCTGGAGGTCGATGCCGATCGGATGCCGTTGGATCGCGTGGTGGGTGCTTCAACGAACGGCCAGGACTCGCAGAGCCGTTCGCCCAACCAGTCCTCCGGTTTTCCATCGGGCGCCGGCTCCCTCGTTCTGTTTCTGGGGTGGTTTGCCGGCGTTCTCGTCTTCGGTGGTGCGGTGGGCTACCGCGCTCGGTCACTGCGGAGAGAGCTGCAACGTTGCAGCCTCCCTGTGCCCGGGGACCTCAGCTCTCGGCTCGACGTGCTGGCAAAACGGGCCGGCTTGTCACGGACTCCCCAACTATGGCTCATCGGCGACGAGATGGACTACGGCCCAGCGCTCGTTGGGGTCGCCAAGCCCAGGATCGTCTTGCCTGCAAGCTTGCTTGTCGACCGACCTCGGCAAGAGATCGATTGCGTACTGCTCCACGAGTTGGTGCACATCAAACGGCGAGATCCGTGGGCGCTGTACGTAGAGTGGCTCGTGCAGGCCTTGTACTTCTTCCACCCCCTGGTCTGGGTCGCCCGTCGGCGGCTTCGCGAGGAGCGCGAGTGTGCCTGTGACGACGCGGTCGCGCGCCTCCAGGAGGAACGCGCTCCCTACGTTCGGGTTCTGCTCGATCTGGCCAGTCGTCCAAGCGGACACCAATCCGGGGCGGCCGGTCTCGGCGTTTCAGAGCCCGGTACAGCTCTCGGGCGCCGGCTCTCCCGAATGTTGAGTCAGGACTACGACCCCGATCGGCGTGCGGGAGGCCTGGTGTGGATGGCGTTGGGCCCAGTGGCTCTGGCGGTGTTCGCTCTGGCAGCCTTCCGGCCGCCCCCTGCCGAGCCGGAGCCGGGAAGCTCGGCCACGACCGAGCCGGGTGCGAGGTCGGCCAAATCAGCCCCGGTGGAATCACCGGTACCTGAACTGGCCAGCGAGCTCGACCCGCGCGACACTGGAGCTCCGGCCTGGATCGAGGCCCTGGTCGCCATGCCTGAGACACAGAATCTCGGACTCGTGACTCTCGGCGCCGAGGCGCGGCGGGAGCTCTTCCGGTTCTTCCGTCCGAAGCAAGCCACGGAGATGCCACAGGGCCCCGAGCGCATGCTCCTGGAACTAGACGATCGCGGCGCGCTCAGCTATGGCGGCGGATGCTTCGGGTGCCGAGATCTTCGTACATTGCTACGAATGTTGGGGTGGCACGACCACGACGTTCGGGGAGATCAGACACTTCTGGCTGCGACCGTCTCCGGAGACCTCGTGGTGCGGGAAAGCGCCTCACGCGGCGCGCTCCTTCCCGATCTGGAGCGGTTGCTCGCTACCCGGGAGGGCCTGAGAGTCGAGCTGAGAGTCGAACTGGAGCGCCTGGAGAGCGTCGTACTTCGCGGTCGCGTCGGGCGGCCGGCGGGTGACTCGGACGACCTGGCCAAGCGCGTGATTCGGTTGGCGGTCGGCAATCCGGAACAGGGGGACGACGAATTCCGCGGTGCTCTGGAAACCGATGCCATGCCCACGCTCGTTAGCTTCTTCGAGATTGCGCTCGGCATGCCCGTCATCGACGAGACCACCGAGCCGATTCCCGGTCCGATCACCGTGCGTCTCTACGAATCGGCGTTTGCCGTCGAGAATCGTACGAGCGTGCTCCGTACCCTCGCCGAGCAGATGCACCTCGATTGGGCGATCGAGCGTCGAGCGAGCGAGACGATTCACCTTCGTGCGAGGTGATGGTGAGTCCCGTTGCGAGGTCCGACTAGCACCTGCTGCTAACGAGTGACCGATCTTGGCTAACCGGTGTCCTTCTCGGGATGCTCCGTCGTGTCTATGCTCGCTCGGTAACGACATGGTGCTGCGCCGCGCCGGGCAAGGAGACGCCCCCGGTTCATGCGGGTTCGTCGAAGAGAAGGGCGCGCTGGTGGCCGTTGGCGCAGCGCTGAGAACCGAGGAGGCTGTCATGAAGTACTGGAAGAAGTGCCTGATCACTGCGGTGATGATTGTCACCGGATTGTTGGCCGGAGCCGGCGTGCAGGCGTTTGGCTGCCGGGAGTGCGGCGGCGACCCTGTTCACTGCATCAACGGAAATGGTGCGCTCGTTTGCATAGAGATTCAAGGGGGCTGCATCGACTTCGACGATTGCACCTACTGAAGCGAGGCCGGCGTGCTGAGGACTCTTCCGCCTCTCCAGTGGGCCCGGCTATGCCCAGCCCATTGGGTGCTGGTCATTCTGCTGATTCCCTCGCCGTTGGCCGGCGACGACCTCGAGGTGACCGTCGAGTGGGCCCGGCCGACGGCTGAGGTCGGGCGGCCGGCTCACGTGTTCGTCGAGGCCGTTCGAAAGGGTGAGAGCAGCGAAGCCAAGACAGCCCTCGGTGGAACCACGGTACCGGGGACGGTGGTATTGCCGGCCGACACCGGGACCTGGATCGTTGGCCTGCGCTTCGATTCTGCCGATCACGACTATTGGGCGGAACCGGTGGTAGTCGAGCCCGATACCGTTCCGTCCAGACAAGTACGTCTGCGCGTGTGGCCTACTTGGTCCATCGAGGGCTCCATGCAAGCTGACAATGACGAGGAGCTGGCGGAGCTCCTCGGTGCGACCATGACCGCCAGGTTCTGGAGGGCCCAGGACTCGCGGAGCTGTTGCCGTCAGATCGCGGTGAAGCCCTCCGGTGAAGGTCCTTGCTTCGTCGACAGTTCTCTCGGGCGTTTCGAATGTGCTCTACCAAAAGCCGAGCTCGACGTTCGGCTGCGCTCCGAAGGCTTTGCGGCTCACCATCTCTGGGCGCTCGCGCCTGGTGACCTGCAGGAGAAGGACCTTTCCACGCTGCGCTTCGTGAGGGGTGCCTCGCTGGTCGGGTGGGTCGTGGCCGCGAATGGTGGCGAGGTGGCCGGAGCAGAGCTCCGTCTCTTTCCGGGCGAATCCTACGACTTCGATGTGAGGCGGAGATTGGTCCAGGTCAGCCATCAAGCGATAGCGGACGAGTACGGGTTCTTTCAGTTCGCGGGACTGGAACCGGGAATCTACTCGCTCGAAGCCGTGCATCCGTCCTATGGAAAACGACGAGTCGACGGCATCGATGTTCTGGAAGAGCTCGAAGCGAGCCTGATCCACCCAGTGGAGCTGCAGCCTCCGGCGGAGCTCAGCCTCGTTGTCGATCCTCCGCGCGACTCCCACGATCGGCCCTGGCGAGGGCTTCTCGTCCCGGCTGCGCGAGACGCGCGACCGGGGCCTCCCTTTTCTCTGGACGAGGGTGGAACCTACGTTCGAGACGAGATCGATGCGGGGCGCCATGTGCTCCAGCTCATGGACTCCCGGAGCTCTGTCTACTACTCGCAGACCATCGAAGTGGATGGCGACACCTTCCTACCGATTCAGATCCCAATGGTGACGGTTCTGGGCGAGGTCCTCCTCGGGGATCGCCCTGTCGAGGCGGAGGTGAGGTTCGGGCCACCGGAGAACATTCGAATGCGCACAACCGAAGGCGAGTTCTCGGGTTGGCTTCCGCGCGAGGGCTCGTGGAGCGTCGAAGTCGTGGGCCTCGAGTTGGATGCTCGCCGCCGATTCCGCGATCTCGAGGTCAAAGCCCGAGAGGGGACGGCTCGGCTGCGGCTCGAGCTTCACGACACGCTCATTCGTGGCCAGGTCGTGACCCAGAACGGCTCTCCGGTGGAGCGAGCGCTCGTTGTCGTTCGCGCGGCTGGTGTCGAGGACGACATGTTCAATGTCGAGACGGGCCCAGACGACGAGGGGCACTTCGAAGTGCGAGGACTCCCCGTCGGCACCGTCTTCTTGAGCGCGCACACGGAAACCGAGCAGAGCGCGGAGATCGCGCTGGATGTCGAGGAAGGACTGGAGCTGCCGGACCAGCGGCTCGTGCTGCGTCCACGCCGGATCATCACCGGCCGATTGGTCGGCCCCTTCGGGCCTGTGCCCGGTGTGGAGGTGAAGGCCGCCAACGTGGGTGGAGGCATCCCCTGGGCCTGGGCGATCTCGGATCGCTCTGACGCCTTGGGTCAGTTCCGGCTCAGGGTGCCAGGGGAGTCGGCGAGGCTCTTCTTGTGGATCTATCCCGTCGGCTATTCATTCCGAACCATGATGGTGGATTCGAGCGTCGACACTCTCGGAGATCTCTTCCTCGATCGCAACGGAGGGACTTTGACTTTGGAGTTCCCCGCGGGACGGCGAGACGAGGTCACCGTGTTTCATCGCGGTAGTCCGATGGGACTCGGAACACTGGGGACCTGGCTCGGGAAACATCCAGGACAGGGAGGACTGCAGACCGAAACGACCATCCGTGTGCCAAATATGGAGGCCGGCCGGTACGAGGCGTGTCTTGTCGCTCAGGGTAGCGCGGACTACTTCGCGATCTTCGTGGCTGGAGTTGTACCCCGCAGGGGCTGCGAATCTGCCGTCGTTCCTTCAGGTGGAGAGGCTGCGATCCGCCTTCGCGGAGACGGAGACCACGATGGCGTCAGGAAGTAGGTGATTGGGAGCAGGTCGAGGTGCCTCCCGGCGACTCCGAGCTCCGGGTTTCTCTGGACGTCCTCGAAGTCTCGGATCGGATGACCTTGGGCACCGAACCGCGTCGGGGAGACGTGTAGTCGATCGCTTTTCCGGCCCTGGGCCTGGGGCAGCGTCGCAGGGGGTCTGAGGGGGGTTGCGGCTGCCGGCCAGCGAACGACGGAGCAGAATGGGTCGCCCGAGAAGGTGCCGCCAAGCCCGAGGAGCCTCCCGGAGCTCGAAGCGGCCTCCCATCACCGCAACGGCCCACAGCTCCGCCAGGGGCCGAACCCGACGCTGGCCCCGGCTCAGCCCTCCACGGCCTCATACACCAGCTCCCCCTCGCCCGGAGGCGCCCGAGGCAAAGGCTCGGCCTCCTGAGGACCCAGCCCCACCCCCAACAGCAACCGCCGCAACGAGGACGCCTCCACCACGAAGGCCACGATCCTCATCTCGGCGCCGCAGTACGGGCACAACAGCGGGTCCGACTCATAGACCTTCTTGATCAGCCGTGCCCAGGAGAGATGGCGGCGCCTCCGCGACGGCGGATCCCTGTCGGCCGAGGCCGCCACGTTCTCAGACCCTTCCGGTCCGAGGGCGGCCCTGCGGCGCTTGCCCCGAGCCGCATTCGAGTACCAACCCCAGTACCGCACCTGCTGCTGGCGAGGCTCCGGCACGGGATCCAGGACGCGAGCCAGAAACTCGAGCACGTCCAACCGCTCGGATTCCCCAAACGGTCCACCCCGACGAGACGGTCGCGGGTGAACCAACACCTCGTCCCGGTCCCCATCCCACTCCAGACGATCCAGGACGATCGGGCACCGAGCCATATACCGGCCCAGTCGAGCCGCTGCCGTCTTCTCCTCGACCCGCACCCCAGCATGCACCGAGAACCCCCAAGATCACAGGGAACGGTGGCGCCACGACAAGAGTGACTCCACCACCTCCTGGCCGATCTTGCCCCGCTCCACCAGCAGCCGCAGCACCTCCGCTCGCCACAACCGCTCCAGAGCCTCCCCATCCACCCACAGCAGGTGCCGGAAACTCCCGTCCGCCAGGAAGCCACCGTCGGTCACCAGCAGGTGCACATGCGGATGCCAACCCAGCAGCTCCCCTGCCGTCTGCACGAACCCGACCCCACCCGGCTCGAACGACTCATCGAACGAAGCCTCCAGGCACAGCCGCCACGCCCGCCAAGCACAACCCAGCAGACCCCCCAACAACCGACGATCGAACCGAAAGAAGATCCGCAAACGCTTCGGGATCGTCAGCACCACCTGCCGATGAGGCACCTCCGCCAGCAGCTCCTCCTCGGCCCACTCCGCCCACAAAAGCTCCCGCTTCTGGTGACACGAGGGGCACAGACACCGCTGCTTGCACGAGAACGCCACCAGATAGTCATGCCCGCACTCCTCGCAGTGCACACGGGCCGCGCCCTGAGCGAAGATCCCACAGTCGAGGTACCGATGAGAGGCCTTCTCCACGCATCGGCGGAGCCGGCCGTGGGTCCGCTCGAAGCGCTCCTCGTAGACCTGGAGAAAGCGATCGAGATGATGAATCAGCGCCCGATACAAGACCGTGCGCTCCGGGTGCCGGGCACGGTAGGCCCGCACCCCTCCCGCGGGCGGCGACCTCGACGGCAACAGCGGCAGCAAGCGACATCCCCCCTCCGAAGAGGGAAGACGCCAAGCGAGGCCGTCACCTGGCTGGCTTGTGCAGGCGACCTACATTCATCCGAGACCTGACCAACCTGCGCGACGATCCCTGGTGACCGTCCGATGGACGGCGTCGATCTGGTGCCCTTCGCTGAGCAGTCCCCGCCCGCGGGCGGCCGGCCGCACGACGCGCTGTTCTGGCGCGGCGGCCACTACCAGGTCGTCATCGCCGATGGCTGGAAGATGCAACGGGCCAAGCGGCCCGACAAGGTGTGGCTGTTGTAGGTACGGTGATGGATCGAATCGCTTCATAGACGGCATACTATGCCCATGGCAGACATAGTAGCAGGGCCGGTTTCCGGCCGGAAGGCCAGGAGGTCCGGCCGCTCGAAGAGCCCTCGCTCGCTCTTCTCGGCAGCGAGGCCGCGAGCGCCTTGGGGTCTTCTCTGGAGCGGCCGTGGAGTCACGGGGAGCTCACGATCGGCGGCCATGTGGTTCCTGTGCTGCGCCACGAGCGATGCGGTGTCGCGGCGGCTCTGGTTCTGGTTCCGGCGAAGCGAGCAGAGGAGCTCGCCACCGAGATCGTCGAACGATCCGGAGCCACGCCGGTCGGCTACCTCGCGTGGGATCGGGCGAGGATCGAGGCGGGGGTGCCTCTCTGGGGGCCCGACTTCGATGACTCGTGCCTGCCCCAGGAGACCGGCCTCGAGGAGATCGGGATCTCCTACGAGAAGGGCTGCTATCTCGGGCAGGAGATCATCGCGCGACTGCACTACCGCGGTCAGGTGTCACGGCAGCTGCGCCGGATCGAGGTGGCGGGCGGAGGTCTGCTGCCGGGCGCGACGATTTCGTTCGAGGACCGAGACGCGGGTCAGCTCACCAGTGTGGCTCACGATCCCGAGGCCGACGAGACGACGGCGATCGGGATGCTCGCCCGCCGGGCGTTCGAGCCGGGAAACGAAGTCGTGGTCGACGGACGGACCGGGAGGGTCGCTCTCCTGGCCCCATAGCCTCGAAGGAGGGCAGCTCGGGAGAGCGGACTCAAAGAGGCCGGCCTTTCGGTTGACGAGGTGATGGGGAGCGCTCCGAAGACCAGGAAGAAGGCGGCGCCCAGGTATCAGGACCCGGACTCCGAGAAGACTTGGAGTGGTCGTGGCAAGCGTCCCAACTGGTTCAAGAAGGCACTCGCGATGCGATAACCCAGGACGAGCTCCGCATCTCTTCGTGAGAATCGCAGCGACTGCTACGATCTAAGAACTCTTCAAATTTTCTCGCGAGGCCTGAAGGGGAAGAGGTCCTCATGACAAGAATCCCGCTAGTGCTCGTCGCCGTTGTCGTGTTGCTGGTCGTCGGTTCCACCGCCTTGGTCGCCCAGCCTCGAGACTTCCAGCCACAGGGGCGGTACTTCAGGACTCTCGATCGCGGCCAGAAGATGGAGCTCGAGCTCTCCAAGAACAGCTTCGCCATTCGGTCCCTCAGAGCCGATGTTCCAGCGGACCTATCGGTTCCCCGTGGCCTCGCCTCCGGTTGGAGTGACGATTCGCTTTCAGCTGGGCGATGGACGCTCTTCGCTCGCCCCGACGCCTCGGCACCACCCCTCCCCAGCGTCGACGTGGCCAAGGCCGATGTGGTAGTGAACGAGCTGCTGCAGAAGCATGCGAGTTCCTACTGGGTCTCTCCGGTGTTTCGAGGTGAACAAGGAGGCCGCTTCGTCCTGGTCCCGGACATTCTCGTCCAGGTCTCCCCGAAACTGGACAAAGGGGGGGCGCGAAGAGTCCTCGAGAATGCAGGGGCCGTAGTCACCTCGCTCGAGAGCAGTCCCTCGGGAACCCTCGCCACCGTGTACTTTCCGGGGGCCAGGTCGGGTTTCGACACTCTCGCGAACGCCAACACACTCGCCCGCCTTCGGGCGATCCTCTGGGCTGAGCCAGATCTTGGGCTTCTCGATGCGAGCCCATCGAGCGCGTGTGTGGGGCTCCCTTACTTTGGGCAGCCCTACAACTTCGACGGAGACGAGCTGCACGAGGGGACCTGGGGAGTCAACATAAGAGACGCGTGGGAGACCTGTGTAGGAGTGGATGTGAATTTTGAGCCCTTGGTCCGAGTCGCGATCATCGACGAAGGCATCGACCTAGACCACTACGATGTTTCGCACCAGGGTAACGGGAAGAACTTCGCCGACAATCTGGTGCTCGATCTGGCCGAACACCAGCACGCGGCGGTGGCTGAGGGCGGATGCGAACACCACGGCACCCTGGTGGCCAGCGTGGTGACGGCTCTCGACAACGAGAGCGGCGGAGTCGGGGTGGCCTATCAGATCGAGACGGTGGCGGCGAGAGCGCACAACTGGGAGCTGATTCCGAATTCCGTGAATTGCGGCGACCTGGATCTGCAGATGTCGAGCTGGGTGGCGAGCGCGGTGGACTGGGTCGACGATCAGGAGAAGGTGCGGGTCCTCAACCACAGCTGGAACATCGAGACGCTTAGTTTGGCAGTCCGAACCGCGTACCTCAACGCACGCTTGAAGGGAGTGGTGGCTTTTGCCTCGGTCGGAAATGACAACATTTCCGGTGCGGGGTATCCTGCGCTGCACGACGTGGTCAACGGAGTGGGTGCTCTGGCCACGGACGGTGCGCGCTGGATCCAAGGCGCCCTGGGGACGCAGTGGGGAGAGGGGCTCCGCTTTGTCACGCTGGGGCAAGACATCGCCCTGGCTGATCCTGAAGGTCTACCAGGGCTCGACGATGGAGATCACATCGTGGCTAGTGGAACCTCGTTCTCCTCCCCTGCAGTGGCTGCAGTTGCCGCACTGCTGATTGCCCACTCGCCGGAGCTGGATCCACGGTCAGTTGAGTATCTCCTCTGTACTACGAGTCGCCCTGTCGACCCGGCGTGGGACGAATCCCCTCCAGAGTGCGGAGCCATCGACGCCGGCGCTGCGATGGCGGCGGCTGAAGACTACATCTTCCACGACGACTTCGAGGAGGGGGTTACCGGAATCGCTCCTCTATACCCAGGAGACTTGAGTCGATGGGATGCCAACGAAACTGGGCCCGAAGAAGACCCCTTCTCGTAGTCTTGGCCTGTGTCCAGGTCGCGGCAGGTGCTGCGGTTTGTGAAGCGCAGACGACCTTCTTCTTCGACTTCAAAACGGCCGACCAAATGGACTTCTGGACGGTGCCGCCCGAGCTCGCCGACAACTTCGAGCTCGTGTGGGACGGGACTTTCGGGAATCCCGAGCCGGGGTCGATGCAGTTCCAGCTCTCCAGATTGACGGAGACGAAAGCGCAGACGCCCTGCTTCCCCCGCACCGCGGGCGACTCCTCCATCAAGGCTGATCTGTGGAGAACGGCTACGGACGCTGCGTGTGGAGTCGGGATCAACGTGTTCACTACCGCGACCTGCGAGCTCGAACCATACCTCGCCGCGGTTAGGGTCCGAGAGGTGGAGAGCTGGGATCCAGTAGAGCTCACTTTCCCTCAGGAGCTTTTTCCTGACAACGGGAAGGCATACTCCTTCTTCTTCTTTTCCAACGGCTCTACACTCGCCCTTCCTTCCACCTGCAACATCGACAACGTCTTGATCGAGCTGCCGGCCCCAGTCACGGTCGTACCGACTCTCGGCCCTCTCCCCCTTTCGGTGCTCGCGCTCCTGATCTCGCTGGTGGCTCTCGGATTCCTGAGGGCGCGTTTCGGTTGAGGCAGCTCGCCGCCCGAATTCGGGGCCGTCAAGGGAATGTGACGTGTAGTCGATCGCTTTTCCGGCCCTGGGCCTGGGGCAGCGTCGCAGGGGGTCTGAGGAGGGTTGCGGCGGCCGGCCAGCGAACGACGGAGCAGAATGGGTCGCCCGAGAAGGTGCCGCCAAGCCCGAGGAGCCTCCCGGAGCTCGAAGCGGCCTCCCATCACCGCAACGGCCCACAGCTCCGCCAGGGGCCGAACCCGACGCTGGCCCCGGCTCAGCCCTCCACGGCCTCGTACACCAGCTCCCCCTCGCCCGGAGGCGCCCGAGGCAAAGGCTCGGCCTCCTGAGGACCCAGCCCCACCCCCAACAGCAACCGCCGCAACGAGGACGCCTCCACCACGAAGGCCACGATCCTCATCTCGGCGCCGCAGTACGGGCACAACAGCGGGTCCGACTCATAGACCTTCTTGATCAGCCGTGTCCAGGAGAGATGGCGGCGCCTCCGCGACGGCGGATCCCTGTCGACCGAGGCCGCCACGTTCTGAGACCCTTCCGGTCCGAGGGCGGCCCTGCGGCGCTTGCCCCGAGCCGCATTCGAGTACCAACCCCAGTACCGAACCTGCTGCTGACGAGGCTCCGGCACGTGATCG
The DNA here is from genome assembly GCA_963851415.1 of uncultured Acidobacteriota bacterium. Lineage (GTDB taxonomy): Bacteria > Acidobacteriota > Thermoanaerobaculia > Multivoradales > Multivoraceae > CAWKPF01. Next base: position 1,289,433 of record CAWKPF010000003.1, on the reverse strand, counting down.
AGAACGCGAGCTAGAAAGCTCAGCACATCAAGACGCTCGGATTCCCCAAACGGTCCACCCCGACGAGACGGTCGCGGGTGAACCAACACCTCGTCCCGGTCCCCATCCCACTCCAGACGATCCAGGACGATCGGGCACCGAGCCATATACCGGCCCAGTCGAGCCGCTGCCGTCTTCTCCTCCACCCGCACCCCCGCATGAGACTCATCGTCCGGCTGGGACGAAGAAGAAGTCGGACCCGGCGTCGGTGCGCACCCAGCGGATCGGTGCGAACACGACGGCGGTGCCGTTCTCCTGCGTTCCGATCGTGCTCAACAACCGCAGGTAGACACTCGACGCCTCGAGCACGCGAGTGTTTTCTTCGAGCACATCGACGAAGGCACGGGTCAGCCGGAGATCGGCTGTCTCTCGCTGCTGACCGTCCCCTGTCGCGAGCAACAGGCGGGAGCGCTTGTCGAGCATCTGCTCGATGTAGGTCAACCGTCGCGGGTCTTCGGGCTCCTGCGGCAGCAGCGGCACGGAAGAGCGCGTGAGAACGCCACTGTAGGCCGCATCGGCCACCACCAGGACGTGCCGCGCTGGAATCACGTCGACCTGATCGCTGACCACCCGTGAGGAAAGCCAGTTGGCTCGGCTGTCCGGCTCGGCGTCCGCCGGTTGCCACCAGCTTCGATCGCCCTGCGAGGCACTGCGACCGGCAAAATAGATGACCAGGTTCTGATCGCCATCGAGTTTCTCGCGCAGCTCGTTGAGGGAGGAGAGGATCTGGTAGCGGGTCGCGTCGTAGAGCCTCTGGACCTCGAACCCATAGCGCTGTTCGAGGAGGGTGGCGACCGACTCCGCCTCCTCGATCGCAGACTCGAGCTCAGGCAGGTACTGGTAGTTCTGCACCCCGACCACCAGCGCGTGGTAGCCGCCGAAATCGAGATCATCGATCGAGCTCCCAGACCCAGCCGTCGGGTCACCCGCGCCTCGATCGCCCAGGCCAGGAAGCTGGGCCTCGAGCGCGGCGACCCGTTCACGAGAGTCGCTCGCCGCCTGGTTGCGCTCGGCCAGCTCGGCCTCGAGGCGTTGCACCTCTTCGCGCAGGCGCTGCGCCTCCGCATTCTCCCGATCTCCCACCTGGCGCGCCGACTCGAGGCTCGACTGGACCTCGGCCAGTTCGGCCTGCAGAAGCACGGCTTCGGCCTGCGCCCGCTCTGCCTCGATCCGGAGTTGTCCCAGCGCCTCGTACTCGGCGCTCTCGATCACCATCAGCTCATCGGGTAGATCCGCCGCAGCACGGTAGAGGTCGAGGGCCTCTGCCGGGTCGGGCTCGACGCCCAACCCGTTCTCGTAGAGGTAGGCCAGATGGACCTGAGCAGGTCCGTAGTCCTGCGCCGCCGCCTTGCCGTACCACTGCGCAGCGCGCCCGTAGTCCGGGGCCCGTCCCAGACCGCGCTCCCAGATCTGACCGACGTAGTACTGCGCTTCCGCGCTACCGCTCTGAGCCTCCCCCATCCAAACCCCCAAGGCGGTGTCGAAGTCGGCACGATCGAAGGCGGTGTACTCACCGCCCCGAATACGGCACTCGACCGCCGCCGTGCGGATCGGACGACGGGGCGTCACGGTCTGGGTCCGGCGGCCCAACCGTCGGATCTTCCCCGGCAGCAAGCAGTCGACGATCATGAGGTCTTCTGGAGCCGGCGGGTCCTGCTTCTTCCCCTTCTTCTGCCCGACAACGACCGAGTCCGTGGAGAGCAGAAGGACTCCGCCGATCAGCAGAGAGGTGGCAATGCGCTTCGAGCGGGATCTGCGCGCCAAGGACCGGTTCATTACTGGGCCTCCAAAGGAAATCCACCAATGATCCTACCAACCCAGCCCGTCACCGACCCGGCACGAAGAAGAAGCCGCCCTCCTCATCGGACTCGAGCGCCGCGAACTGAGGTTCCTGGGGGGTCCCCTGCTGCTCGGAGATTCGCACGACCAGGGGCTCGATCTGCTCGAAGAGGCTTCCTGATCCAAGGACTTCCGAGTTGTCGTCCAAGGCCTCGAGCAACGCACGGGAGAAGATCGAGTGCCCACCGGCTCCCTGGTCCACGACGGGAAGCAGATTGCCGGAAGTGAGCACCAACCTCGATCTCCGTCCCAGTCGCTCGCGGACGGTATCGACGTCGGTTCCCTCGATGGCGGTGGGCTGCTCTGACCAGGAGTCCTTCAGGGAGCCGGCAAAACAGGAGTCCGCAATCAGGATGACTCGTCGAGCGGGAATCTCGAGCAACAGATCTGCCACCTCGGCACTCGAAATCCAGTTCGCTGGATTGGCCACCTCGGCGTCGACCGGCTGCCAATAGCCTCGGCCACTGGCAGTATCGACGTTGCCGTGTCCAGCGTAGTAGACGAGCAGATTGTCCTCTTCGCCCATCCGGCCGATGTAGCTCTCGAGTGCCTGAATGATCTCTCGACGATCGGCGTCGATCAGTCGCTCGACCTCGAAGCCATAGCGTTCTTCCAGCAGGTCGCCGAGCGAATTCGCGTCGCCGGCCGCGGTCTGCAACGGCGACAGTCCGGGGTTGCGGTACTCGTTGTTGCCGATCACCAGAGCGTAGTAATCACCCCAGGGGAGCGCGCGTAGTTCCTTCGGAACGGCATCCGCTGACCTCGCCCAACCGGTGAAAGGCAAGGCGCCGATCCTGAGCACACCCGTCGCCAGGACAAGGGTTACCACCGCGGCGGCAACCAGGGACCAGAAAGCCCATGGCCGACTCCGGCTCGGCACCTCGGCCCCGGCCTCCCCTTCATTCGTCACCGCCGCCATGGGTGGCAATCGGGGTGACCCCTCGACAGGAGTTCCGCTCACCGAAGGAGCGGGCGCATGAGCCTGGGTCGCGACCGTCGGGCTGTGTGCCAGTGCCTCGCCGCCAGTGACCCGGGTGGGCGCGAGCTCCTCGGTGAGCGCCGGCACAGCGGCCTGGAACGACTGAGGGCCGCGAGACTCGATTGCCTCGAAGGCCACCGTCGCCTCCCCCGCCGCCGAGGCCCCGTCGAGTAAGCCGACTTCGAGCGAGTGGAGTGCCTGGGCAAACTCCTCCGCATTCTGGAAACGATCCGCCGGGTCCTTCTCGAGCGCCTTGAGCACGGCTCGACGGAGTCCCTCGGGCACCCGCCCCCGGGGATCGGTCTGCTCGAAGGGGAGGGGAGCCTGGTAGAGGTGTCCCGCCATCAGAGCCGGCGAGCTGTCTCCGACGATCGGATACCGCCCGGTCGCCAGCTCGTACAGAACCACGCCGAAGGAGTAGAGGTCGCTGCGCTGATCGGGCTTCCCGGCCCCTTCCTTCGCGCCGAACTGTTCGGGAGAGGCGTAGCGGATCTTGCCGAGGAAGGTCCCCGCCGAGGTCAGCTCGCTTTCCTTCGCTTCGGAGAGATCCTTGGCGATACCGAGGTCGATCAAGGTAACGCGAGGCGAAGACTCCCAGTCGGTCAACATCAGGTTGTCGGGAGCCACATCGCGATGCACGAAGCCCTTGCGGTGCAGGTAGCCCAGTGCGGAAAGTGCCTGCTGAGCGATGTCGAGGACCAGCGCGGGCCGCGTTCCGCCGGGTTGGTGCAGCAGCTGGCGCAGAGTGATGCCCGGAATGAACTCCATCACGATGTAGGCCGAACCCTGGTCGTCGACGGCGAAGTCGTGGAGCGTGGCGATATTGGGATGTGACAGCTCCGCCGCCACTCGGGCTTCGCGCCGGAAGCGGGCCGAAAACTCGGCCCGCTCGTCGAGCCGAGAGTGCATCACCTTGATGACGCGGAGCTGGTCGAGCAAGCGATGGCGGGCCTTGTAGACGGCTCCCATACCGCCCTGGCCGAGCTTCTCCAGAAGCTCGTACTTGCCCCCCAACTGCTCCTGTAGTCGCGGCTCCATGGCTCCTCTTTCTGCCTGTAGACTCTACCGTGAACCCACTCCCTGCACAGGCAAAGGAGAATCATGCGCGCCCCTCGCCCTGCAGCCGTCTCGACCTTCGCTCTCATTCTGCTCGCTTCACTGTGGCCGTCGACGGCAGCCGAAGCACAACAGAGGCCCGCGGCCCTCGACCGACTGGCCGAGGAGATCCGCCGCGACCTGGCGAGCAGCTCGCACCGATCCGGTGCCGGCGGGCTCTCTGCAGCTGACTTCGAGGCCACGGAGGGCATCGCTTCGATCGCGATCGTGGCGGGCAACAATCAGGCTCTGGTACCCAACATCGTCTCCAATCCGATGGTCGTGAGGGTCACGGGCACCGACGGCGGCCCTCCAAGCACCCCGGTCGCAGTGCGCTGGTCCGCGATCTCTCCCCCCAACGGCATCGTACCCATCGAAGGTCTGGGCGACGTCGAAGCAGTGCAGTACTCCGAGGGAGTCCAGGAGGACGGCAGCTGGACGGTCGCCATCACGACGACCAACAGCGAGGGACTGGCCTCCAACCGGGTGACCTCCCTCCTGCCGATTCCGATCGTGCTGCGCGCCGAAGTGCTCGATAGTCCGAACCTCGCCGTGGCCTTCCAGCACACGACAGGACTGGAGAACATCTCCCTCGGACCCAACCTCGTTTCGGTCGCAGGTGCAATCGACGTGGTGTGTCCCTCTCTGGTCAACGATCTGAACAATGGCGACCTGACCGCCGCCAAGGGCGATTTGCTAGGGCGCTGCAGCGACATGGTCTTCGGTACCTCCGACGAGGGTGCCGTGATCAACGCTCTCAGCGAGGTCACGACCGAAGAGACCTCCGCCATGGGCTCTAACGCCGTCGAGGTGAACGAGTCGCAGTTCCGCAACGTACGCACTCGGCTCTCGGCACTCCGAGCGGGGGTGAGAGGGATCAGCATTCAGGGCCTGACCCTCGCCTACGGTGGCGATGTCCTCCCCACCTGGGCACTCTCGAACATCCTGACCCAGTCCGCCTCGGACGACGTTCCCAGCGGCAACAAGGTCGGCCGTCTCGGCTACTTCCTGAACGGCACGATCTCGATCGGCAGCAAGGACGACACAGAGCTCGAGCCTGGCTTCGACCTCGATCGCTACGCCTTGACCACCGGCATCGACTGGCGTTTCAGCTCCAGCTTCGTGGGCGGCGTCGCGCTGGGCTACGACGAAGCCGAGACCAAGATCAACGGTGGCAGCACGCTCGATGCCGATGCCCTGACCGGGATGCTCTACGGCACCTACTACAACGGGATCGGTGAGCGAAACACGTTCTACCTCGACGCGGCGGCGAGCCTCGGCGGCGGGAGCGTCGAGTCCAAACGGCGAATCAACTACTCGATCTCCGACTTCCTCGATCCGACTCAGATCAACACGGTCAACCAGATCGCTCTCGGCCGACCCGACCACGATGGCTATTCCCTGGACCTCACCCTGGGCTACGAGATCTTCTCTGGCAGTCACAGCTTCAACTTCACCGGACGCGGCGGCATCGCGGAGATCGACATCGACGCTTATGCCGAAGAGATGTCCGATCCGAACGGGCTGGGTTTCGGCCTGGGCCTGAGCGTGGACAAGCAGGAGATCGAGTCCAACATCGGCGCTCTCGGGGTCGGCTGGTCCTACGCCTCGAGCAAGAACTGGGGCGTCCTCATACCGCAGTTGCGCGTCGAGTGGGAGCACGAATTCGCGAACGACGCTCGCCTGATCGGCGCCCGCTTCCTCAACGAGGGGACCGTGGTCGAAGGCTCCGACGACTCGAAGTTCTTCGTGCTGACCAACGAGCCGGACCGCGACTACTACAACATCGACCTCGGTGTTTCCGCCGTGTTCTCCGGCGGAAGCCAGTTCTTCTTCCTCTACGAGGGCGTCTTCGGTCGCACCGACATCGAGCTACATTCATTCACTGCCGGCTTCCGCTGGGCTTTTTAGGAGACACGATGAACATCACCATCTCCTACTGCGCCAGTTGAAACTACCGACCCAGGCCTCCGGTCTGGAGGCCCGGATCAAGGAACGCTGGCCCGAAGCCTCGATCGAGCTGATCGCAGGGAGCGGCTGCGGGTTCGACGTCACCGCGAACGGCCGACTGGTCTTTTCCAAGCATCAGGTCGGTCGTTTCCCGGAGGCAGACGAGGTGCTCGATCAGCTCTCGGACTGAGGCAGAACGACGGCGGGGCCGATCGACCCACGGGCCACCATGAGCCAGGGCGCCCGGCCTCGCCGCAGCGTTCGCTGAATCGGCGCCCTGGGAACAGGGCCCGGGCGTCAGCCCAGTCGTGCCTCGGACGGCAGATAACGATAGATCTGGAGCAGAGGCACGCGGTCGAGCTCCCACTGCACGCTCGGTTCGAGGCGCTCCAGGCAGTCGCGCATCGGCTCGTTCATCCAGTCCTCCCGTAGAACGAACATCACGTAGACCGGGCGCTCGAGGGCAACCGAGTCGAGTAACTCCATCGCTGCCGGGGCCACCTGTGGAAAGTTCGGCACCGTCAGGGGCGCGATCCCGATATCGGAGCGCAATCCCTCAACTCGGAAGAGCACGCGAGGTACCTCTTGGAATCGCGTTTGCACCGACGGTCGATGCCCTCGGGACAGGGCTACCCTGAGCAGGTAAGTGCGTCGCGTACCCCATGCCTGCCCCCCCTTGACTGCAGGGGAGTTTCCTAACCCTCTCCCTGTCCCGAGGGCCCCTTCTGCAACGGCAGGGTTTGCCTCGAGGCCGAGACGAGGGGACGTAGAAAAAGGGTCCGGCGCCGGACCCTCACCCTGAGGCGGGGGCCCGACGCCGGTGCACTGAGCTGCTGGTTTCCCCAGGCGGCTAGTTGCGCCCGTGGCCTCGGCCGTTGCCCCGGCCGGGGTTCTCGCGGGTCGACAGGAAGAACAGCTGCCCGCCCTCGACGAGGTTCTCCGTGGTGATGGCGCCGCCACGGACGCTGTGGGACTGAGCATCACCGACGAAGAGCTTCTCACCTGGGATGGTCCGGAAGAGGTTGGTCACGTCGAGGATGCCCGACGTCTCCCAGTCGCCGAGGTCGAGAGGATCCGTGTCCGTCTGACCGCTGGGCAGCACCGCGTCACGATCGACCATGGCGATCCGAGTCAGCTCGCCGTTGGACGGGTCGAGCTTCCAGACCGAGGCCTCCATCCCGGAGGCGCCGCCGAAGGCGCGGTCGCGGCAGTCCTGGGGATCGGAGGCCGCATCGCAGCCGGCCGGGTCCTTCGGCACACGGACCACGGTCGAGCGATCCTCCTGGACGTAGATGAAGCCGTCGTCCGCCCAGTCGAGGTTGTCGGGGCTGCGCATTCCGAAGTCCGGTCCTGCGAACTGGCCGGCACCAGCATCGTCACCGTCGTAGATGATGGTGAGCTCGGCCGTGATCGTGCCGTTGAACTCGATATCGATCAGGTACGTGGTACCCCAGTTGTCCGACGGGAAGAGCTCTCCGCGGCCGGTCGAGGCCAGGACCACCTCAGTGCCGTCCGCCGGGTTCGTCGCCACGTCCTCCGGGCGGGAGAACTGGAAGGCACCGGCGGCTGCGGCGAGGGCGTCCTGCGTTGCCTGGTCGGCGAACCCCTGGGCATCGTAGCCATTCATGTTCATGAGATCCGGCCGGTAGTAGTCGATCTCGACGAACGTGCCGGTCCGGCTGGTGCCGGTTCCATTCCAGTCCTCGGGGCTGAGGGAGTTGTCATCGGCCACCCAGACGTACAGACGACCCTGCGACAGCCCGTTACGGCCGAGGAAATCGCTCCCCTGCTTCTGACCGACGTAGAGCAGCAGAGGGGCGCCGCCGCGGTCGTCGCCGACCACGATGCCGATGGTGTCGGAGTCGCCGGTGTCGACCAGCGTGATGTTCTCCCACGCGGCGCGGCCGAGCCAAGGCAGGGTGTAGAGCACGCCGTTCTCGACGTCGAGCCCGAACTCCTGCCCGCCACCGGTCTCCTCACCGGTGAAGTAGATATCGTCCACGAGACCGAACTCACCAGCCTCGAACAGACCGCTCGAGCAGAGGCGACGAATCCCCTCGCTGCCGGGGTCGATCTGGAAGGAGTCCGTGACGACATTGCCGGCGCGGTCGATGATCGTGTCGTAGGCCGGGCCGGCGCCGAGCAGCTTGCGGTTGCGGCTGTCGACGTCGAAGTAGCTGACGCGGGCGCCGGTCAGCGACGTGCCGTTGGCCAACTGGTAGGGATAGCCGAGGTTGTCCGCCAGCTCGTGGTTGACGAACAAGCGCACGACGCGCTGGTTGAGCGTGATGGCACCGATGCCGTCGAGGATTCCCGGGGGGAAGTAGCCGTCGAGATCCTCGCCGACGGTGAAGAAGGGCTCGACGTCCCAGTCTCCGAGTCCCATCACGTGGGAGTCCTCGTCGGTGTTGTTGCCGGGTCCGATCCCGTTGCTTCCGGGCGCCTGGCCGGAAGCTGGAAGGGCAAGCAGGGCGAGAAAGCAAGGCGCAGCGATCCATCTCAGTCGTTCAGACATCGAGCAGTCCTCCGTTTGGAAGGTGTGTGCGGCGACAGCCGTCTACCCGAAGGCTCGTCGCCAGATCAGTCGTGCTTGGACGTGGAACTGGGGCCCCGGAGAGAGGGTAGGAGCCCTAGATGAAGATCGCGTGTTGGTCTCATGGAGATATCGTGAGTGTTCGATGAAGGCTAGATGAGTAGGCGGCCGAGAAGGCAATGGGCGGAGCCCGTTCTTCGGTCGCGCTCTTCTGGGCACCGCTACCATGGTGGGCCAACCAAGTCACTCGCCGGGGGAAAAGCGTGAAGATGGAGACCTTCGACCTGGAGCGCGAGCAGTCGCTCTGGGAGCACGTCGTAGACATCAATCTGAGCGAGAGCGAAGTCCACCCGATCTCGTTATCGGTGCTCGCCGAGATGGGACTGGACCTCGCCAGGCTCGAGGGCATGCCGTTGATCTACGTACAGACCAACGGCACGGTGGAGCGGCGGGAGGCGCTGGCGGCGCTCTACCCCGGCTCGTCTCTCGATCCATCGAGGTCACCAACGGGACCTCAGAGGCGAACTTCCTGGCGACCCAGGTCCTGGTGGAGCCGGGGGACGAGGTGGTCTTCCAGATTCCGAACTACTTCCAGGTGGCCACCTGCTGGAGTCATCACGACTACACGACCATCTCGCCCGGTGCCCTCTCGCAGGCCCTCCCGATCGCTTATCGCGTCTTCTTCGAGGGTTCGCGGGCGCTACATGTCGAAGCGCAGGCTGAGTGTCCCCCACCAGTCGTAGATCTCTTCCTGGATGGTGCGGTCGAACACGCCCTCGTAGACCCGGTACGGCTCGTTGGTCAGGTTGGCGAGGTCGAGCACGACCGACCAGCGCTGGGCGAAGCGCTGACGGATCCGCAGATCGAGCTGCGTTCGGTCGTCGAGCCACTCGTCTTCCGCGGCCTCTCCGCCAGGGCTGAGGATGAGCTCACCCTGGAGGTTCCAGGAGAGTCGACCGGAGAAGCCACCTAGCTCGTACGAGATTGCCAGGTTGGCGCTGTTCTGGGCCTGGCCCGGAAGTCGAGTCGAGGCCCGGTCCGGGTAGTTCGCTTCGGAGTCGGTGTAGGTGTAGTTGGCGAAGACGCCGAAGCCGCTCCAGAAGCCGGGCGCGTTCCGGAACTGGTTCTGATAAGCCAGTTCTACTCCAGTGACCTCGGCGCCGTCGCCGTTGAGGGGCTGCGTCACCTCGTAGGTGCCGTCGGGGCGCTCCTCCTCGAAGTTGAAGAAGTAGATGTTGTCGCTCAGGTCCTTGTAGAAGACGCCGGCGGAGAAGAGCCCGACAGTCCGGAAGAAGCGCTCGTACATGAGGTCGAGATTCCAGGCATTCGTCGGGTCGAGGAGCGGGTTGCCCCGCTCGATCTCGAAGTCCTCTCGGTTGAACAGCTGGGCGGGGAGCTGGTCCTCGAAGTTGGGCCTGGCGAGGCTGCGGGTGATCGCGGCGCGGACGTTGGAGTCGGTCGAGAGCGCGTAGCGAACCTGCACGTTGGGAAGCCAGATGCCGTAGCTGTTGTCTCCCTGCACCGGTCGCAGGAACTCGTCCCCTTCCTCGTCGACCAGGTACTCGAAGGCGGTGTAGTCCGTCGAGGTGTCTTCGTAGCGAACTCCGGTCATAAGCGTCGTCTTTCCGCCGAACAGGAGCTCCGCCATGCCGTAGCCAGCGAGAGTGTCTTCGGTGCCGTCGAAGTCCGCGAGATTCTCTTCGAGGTCCTCTTCTCCTTCGAGATCGAACTGGCGAACGATGTCGGTCGCGGCGGAGATGCGCTGGAACGGCTGAATCGTGTAGCGCCCCCCGAAGAAGGGTTGGCTGGACTGGAAGTTGCTGACGTAGTCGAGGAAAGGCACGTCGTCCTCTTCGAAGGCGAACACGAACGTCTCCCGGCTCTTCTCCTTGAACCGACCTTTGAGACCGACCTTCCACTCTCCGCTCAGGGAGTCGCTGCTGAAAAAGGGAAAGCCGAGGTCGACTCGAGCGATCCAGTCGCGTTCTTTGGTGAGACTTCCCTCGTTGGTGATCTCGTCGAGGAAGTACTCCTCGAAGTCCTCGTTGAGAGGGTTGGCCTGGATGTCGTTTCGATCGATGAAGTCGGAGGACACGTTCGGTGCGAACTCGACGTCCTCCTGGAGAAACGTCGAGTACCAGGAGTTCGGCTCGTCTTCCTCGGCGTAGGCGTAGGTCAGCCGGTACTCGAGAATGCTCTTGCCTCCGAACACCGTCGACCCGCCGAGGCCGAGGTTGTAGATGCTCTGGGCCTCATAGCGGTCCTTGAGCTCGCGGGCGAGCTCGTTGTCGGCCACCGCGTTGGTGAAGGCTCGGCGGTACTCCTGGTCGGTAAACTCGTTCCACACGCCGGTAAATCGAAGTTCGGTTGCGTTGCCGACGTTGCCATCGAGGCCGGCCGTGACGCCGTAGCGCTCGCGAGTGACCGTGTAATCGCGCGGCTCGAGCTCTTCGAGCTCACCGTCGTCGTACTGGGGCTCGTAGTTCTGGGTCACCCGCTCCGTGTCGAAGCCGCTCCCCGTCAGAATCAATCCCAGGTTGTCGTTGAAGCGGCGCCCCCAGGCCAGGTTGCCGAGTACGATCGGCTCGCCGGACAGCTCGTTGTAGCCGCCTCCGAGAGTGGCCGAGAAGCGCTCCTTGGTGGGCGCCACCGCGGTGATCAGGTTGAGAGCACCACCGATCGCGTCACCGTCCATGTCGGGAGTGAGTGTCTTGGTGAGCTCCATGGCCTGCAGCAGGTCGGACGGAATCACGTCGAGCGCGACCTGTCGCGTAGCCCCTTCGGGAGCGGGAGTGCGCTCGCCATTGATCATCGCAGAGTTGAGAGTGGGATCGGTACCGCGGATGGAGATGTAGCGCCCCTCACCCTGGTCTCGAATCAAGGTCACTCCGGGGATGCGCTGGGCCGCCTCCGCCGCGTTGGGGTCTGGAAAGCGGCCGATCTGGTCCGACGAGATGATGCTCTTGATGTTGAGGGCGTTCTTCTGCTGATTCAGAGCACGAGCCTGCCCGCGCAGGATTGGGTCGGCGTTCACGGTGACGGTGTCGGTGTAGGTCGGTGCGGCCAGCGTGAAGTCCTGGCGAGTCGTCTCTCTCGCCGTCACCGTCACGGTGAAGCTCTGGTCCTCGTAGCCGATGAACGACACCAGCACGTCCCGCTCGCCGGCGGGCACCGGACTGATCACGAAGCTGCCCGTCTCGTCGGCGGAGGTGCGGAGGTTGGTGCCCACGACCTCGACGGCGGCGCCGGGGAGAGTCCGACCGCTGGCGTCGAGGACGCGGCCCGCGAGGGTGCCGCCCTCCTGGGCGGCGACCGAGATCGAAACGAGAAGAAGACAGACGGTTGAGATAGCGGCTCTCATCGATGGAGACTCCTGAGGCGTGCGCCTCGAATCGGTGAAGTCGGAGCGAAAGATCGGATTCATGGACGGCGTCAGTGGTCGGTACAGTCGGAGCGGAGCTCGAGCACGTTGGCGATCTCGGACCACGAGAAGGCCGACACTCGACGGTCGTCGTCCACCGCGAAGAAAGCGCCTGCGGGCATACCGTCGAGACGGCGCTGCGTGAGCGCCACCCCGTCGGTGTGGGCGGTGCCGGGACCGGCGAAGGTCCCCAGGAGCTCGAAGCTGCCGCGATCGAGGATGTGGAAGAGGCTATCTGTGTCGAACTGGTCGGTCACGATCCAGTAACCGCCTCCGTCCTCGCAGGCGTAGAGCGCCATCCCTTCGGGCTCGCCTTCGAAGAGATCCGTGGCGACATTCGAGTGGAAATCTCCCCAGTCTTCGTAGATGCGTAGAGCCATCGCTTCGGTCAGCTCGTCGGCGACGACGACGCGGGAGCTCGACGGATCGGCAAGCAGGGTCTCGACCTTGTGCAGCACTCCGGGTCCTTCGGTCTCGCCGAAGGAGCGCACCCACTCTGCATCCAGCTCCCCGTCCACGATGGACAACCGGAAGTGTTTGATCCTCTCGCCCAGCTCCCCGAGAGGAGGCACTCCGCCGTCAGGAGTCTCGTACTGGTCGGTGACATAGAGCTCCCAGCGATTCTCCTCGCCCGGAGTCGGAAACCCGGTGATGCCGTAGGGGCGCCGCAGGGCGTTCTCTCCGAAGGTACCGAGGCTCTCCAGAGCCGGAAGCGCCAACGCCTGGATCCGGCGGTTGTCGCGCTCGACCACGAGTACCAGGTCGTCGACGCGGAGCACGCCGTTCGGACGACGAAAAAGGCCGCGCTCGACGCCGGGTCCGCCGAAGGAGGGACCGGTCTCTCCGGTCGCGGCGTCGAAGGTCCAGAGACGGTCGGTTGCCTTTGCCGTGACGACGAGGCGGCCGTCGGGAGTCACCGCGATCGAGTCGAGGTCCTCTTCGGGCATGGTCTCGCTCTGCCAGTGCTCCTGCACCGTGGCCACGTCCGACAACAGTGGACTCCGGGTTGGTGCTTCCTCCGGCGCTTCGGCCGGCCTCTCGGCCGGGCGACAGCTCGCGATTGCCACCAGAAGGGCGAACACGACGAGACTGCGCCTCCTCGTCACCATCGAGTGTGGGACGGCCTGGCGCTCGACCAGGAAAGGGGGGACCAGCATGGCTCGGGAAGAAGAAGATCGAGGGGTTCTCTGTTCCGTGAGACGCGGAGAGTTTTCGCCGCGCATCGTGACCGGGAGGTGAAGAGGCGGTGAAGTCTCGATGAAGACGTCAGTAACTCGGCGGCAGACTCCCGGAGAACCTCCGAATCCAGGGGCGAGCAGACGGCGAGACTGAGCACTTGCCCTTCCGCGTGGCCGTGGTCTAGGTTCATACTCTCTGGCGGTCGATCCGCCTCCCCTTCCTCGAATCTTCATCCAGGAATGGGAAGGTGGAAGAATGTCCTCCATCCATGTCGAACGTCTCGATGCGCTCAGGGCAGCACTGCTGACCCTGCGCGAAGAGATGCTCGCCATGGAGAGCGAGCTCGCGCCGCAGATCGACGCAATCCCTCCGGAGGAGCGACCGAGTGCCCGCAATCTGGCGCACTACCTGGCGCTGCGACAGGAAGACGTGCAGGATCTCCAGACGGCTTTGAGTGCACTGGGCCTTTCGTCGCTGGGACGCTCCGAGTCGCACGTGATGGCGACCATCAACGCGGTTCTCGCCGCCGTACACCGGCTCTCGGAACAGCCCGCCACGCCCCCGGACTTTGCATCACCGCCCGTCGACACCGAAAGCGGACCGGAGCGCCTGCGCGAGCACACCGCGGGCCTGCTCGGTCCTCAGCCTTCGGGACGCGCCACGCGCATCATGGTCACGCTGCCGAGCGAGGCCGCGTCGGATGCCGAGCTGGTCGACCGGCTGGTGGCGGCAGGGATGGACCTTGCACGGATCAACTGTGCGCACGACGATGCCGAGAGCTGGCGAGCGATGACCGAGCACGTGCGCACGGCAGGTGAGAAGCACGAGCGCCCGGTGCGGATCGTCACCGATCTGGGCGGCCCCAAGATTCGCACCGGAGAGATCGAGCCGGGCCCCCGGGTCTTGCGCTGGCGACCGGAGCGGGACGCGCGCGGCATGCTGGTGGCGTCCGCTCGGATCTGGATCACCTTCTCCGAATCCCGGGAGGCCCCCCCCGAGGGGATGGCCGTGCTTCCCCTGGCGCGATCCGTGGTCGAGCAGATGCGGCCCGGCGACGAGCTGCGGGTGCGCGACCTTCGCGGACGCAAGCGTGAAGTGCGCATCGTCGATCGTCAGGGCGAGGCGGTGGTCGGTGAGTGCGAGCGTGGCGTGTGGATCGAAGAGGGAAACAAGGTCGAGCTCCGCCGTCACGGCGAGGTGAAGGCGCGGGGAAAGGTCAAGGGGGTTCCACCAACCGAGGAGCCCATTCGCCTTCGACCGGGTGACCGATTGATCCTGACTGGCGGCGGCGTTCGAGGGCGGGCTGCCCTGCGCGACGGCAAGGGCGGCGTCACCGAGCCCGCTCGCATCGCCTGCTCGCTGCCCTCGGCGCTCGAGACGGTCGAGGTCGGCCATCGCGTCATGTTCGACGACGGCAAGATCTCGGCTCAGGTGGTCGACTCGACCGACGAGGGACTGCAGCTGGTCATCGATCGCGGCGGAACCCTGCGCGAGAACAAGGGAATCAACCTCCCGGACAGCGTCCTGCACCTTCGGGGGCTGACCGACAAGGACCTCTCGGACCTCGACGCCGTCGCCCCCTGGACCGACATCGTCGGAATGTCCTTCGTCCAATCGGTCGAGGATGTGCTCGACCTGCAGGCCGCTCTCGAGCAGCGCGGCGCCAGCGAGTGCGGCGTGCTGCTCAAGATCGAGACGAGACTGGGCTTCGAAAGGCTCCCGCGACTGCTGCTGGCTGGCCTGCAGTCGCCCCCGATCGGAGTCATGGTGGCACGCGGAGACCTGGCGGTCGAGCTGGGCTACGAGCGTCTGGCCGAAGTGCAGGAAGAGATCCTCTGGCTGTGCGAGGCAGCGCACGTCCCCGTGGTGTGGGCGACACAGGTACTCGAAACGCTGGCCAAGAAGGGTCAGCCCTCGCGCGCCGAGGTCACCGACGCCGCGATGAGCGGACGCGCCGAGTCAGTCATGCTGAACAAGGGACCCTTCGTCGCTCAGGCGGTCGAGTTCCTCGACGACGTGCTACAGCGCATGGAGAGCCACCAGGAGAAGAAAACCGCTCGCCTGCGCAGCCTCTCGGTTTCGCGTCTGGTCTGAGAGACGTGTAGGAATTCGCTTTTCAGACATCGAGCCTAGCGGAGCACAGGCGGCTGCCCGAGAAGGCTCGTAGAGCCCTTCGAGCCGCTTCCGCACAGCTCGACTCGTCGGGTCCTGCCGTCAACGGCCCCGGAAGAGCAGAGGAAACCTCGAGGCCCCCATTCCCCGCCTCAGAAGAGCACAGCTCCGCCAGGACCGACTCTGTCCGACCGCGCTTCAGCCCTCGACCGTCTGGTACACCCGCTCCCCCGCCCCTGGCGGCGCCCGAGACAACGGCTCGTTCGGTACTCGACACGCGGATGCTTTGCCCAGTGCCGTGCTCCGACCTTCTCGAGGCTCCGAACCACGCAGCGCACCCTGAAGCCTTCCTCGAGGAGCCGAGGCACCAACCTGCCGCCGACGTAGCCGGTCGCACCGGGCACGAGGACCGGTGCGTCGTGCTCATTCGACTGCGCAGTCCTTGGAGAGAGACGGCGAACCGAAGTGCTGCGCCAGGAGCCGTTCCTCACGACGGACTCTCGGGGCCAAGGCAAAGAGGACCAGCACCACTCCGGCGAGCGCACTCAGAGGTGTGCGGAAGAGCAGGCCGAAGCCGAGCGTCACCAGCAGCAACGCCACGTAGAGCGGGTGACGCATCCATGCGTAGGGCCCGTGCGTCACGAGCTCGTGGTCGTCGTGCACCTCGAGATCACGGGTAAACCACACACCGAGGCTCTGCCCGGCCCACAGGCGCAGCGCGACGCCGGAACCGTAGCTCAACAAGCCCATCCATCGGATCACCGCTCCCGCCGTCCCTTCCACCACACCGAGTCCCGCTCGATGGGAAAGCGCCGAAAGGGCGAAGGCCGCCAGCATGGCGAGCAGAATGGTCCACAGCTCGAGCTGTCCTCTCCGGGTGCGACCGGCTCGAGAGCTGCGCAGCCACCACCGTTCCGCCAGCCACGCGACCGAGATCATCCAGAAGATCGCGGACGCCAGGCCCGGCTCGAGTACGAACTCCATCTCAGCCCCCTGCTCGGCTCATGGCCGCTTCCACCGGAATCGACTCTTCGGAAGTGAGGCCCTGCTGTGCGTCGGCCTTGCGACGCAGCCGGTCGAGCTTGAGGTTCATCCAGGTCACCCCGAAGTTCCGATAGAGAAAGCCCGTCAGACCCCGCATCCGCTGAGTGTACTCGGGGCCCTCGTAGAAGCTGCGCGCCGGCTCGATCGGGTCATGGAGCTGGCGTGTCCACTCCGGGTCGACGAACTGCCCCATGCAGTCGCTCTCTCCATCCCACGAGATGCAGGAGTCCCGGTGCACTCCCCAGCCCGCCTCGAGCCCGTTCTCCGCCAACCTCTCACGCGCTCCCCACCACAGTGCAGGATCCACCGCATAGCCGTCGATCCGGATCCACTGGTCTCCCAGCCGAACCTCGGCGAACGAGTGATTCAGCTCCTCGAGCGGCTTGGCGACCACGGGGAGAAGCCCGTCGAGAATATCGGGGTCGATGGTGACGAAGCGCTGACGCGCCGGGATCCCCGCCGCCAGCATGAGCTCGACCAGCAGTTCGGTCTGCGGGTTGCAGTGACCCCTCGCCTTGCGCAGCGTGAAGGCGGGGTCCGCCTCGTCGAAGCGCCGGGTGAAACCGTACTCGATGTCGTCCCGCACGAACGCGAAGATGCGCTGGGCTCGCTCACGCGCGCTTTTCGCCCCAGCGGTGATCTCGATCGCCTTGCGCTCGATCTCGGACTGCGCTGCCTTGTCCGTGCGCGTTCGTTCCGGGTGGGACGTGGCACAAGCCGAGAGCGTGACAGCCAGGAAAAGAACAGACAGCCAACCAACGAGCATCGAGGGGCTCCTCATGACGAGGGCTCCCCCTCCGCCACCGACACCTTCAGCAGTCGATCCAACACCTCGAACACCGCCGGCCCTTCGACTTCGACCTGGCCCGAGCGTTGAACGGCTACGGCACCTCCGCGGTCGAGAACCGTGACGTTCGGCACTCCGGGATCGAGCCCCAGCTGGCCCTCGGCCTGTCCCTTCCAGTCGAGCGCAATCGGGAGGAGCTCCTCCCCCTCGACCATCCGGTTACGAAACATCCGCCGCACCAGACCGCGCAGCATCTTCGGCACGGAGCGCAAGTGGGCCACCGGAAGAATGATCAGAGTCGGATCCTCGACGCCCTCGATGTGCGGTGCGTATCGGGCAGCCAATTCCTCGGCCCAGTCGATGTTGGCTTCGGCGCCCCGGCGGTCGGCGAGTGCGATCAAGACCACCGGCGGCTCCGCTTCCGAGACCGTGGGCGGATAGACCATCACCTCGCCGTACTGGTCCGTGAGCTCGAGCCTCACCTGCGGGCCCGCATCTCCTGACGGGGGAACGGCGATCAGCAAGAGAGCTATCAGGGAAGAGATCATCATGGTTTCGGCATCACTCGGCTTGGCACTCAGCTCAGGGGCTCAGCTCGGATCCACTTGGGGTGACCCGTCATAGGAGCGGCCTTTCCATGAAGCCGCACCACCCGCCAACGAGCGCAGCAGAGACTGCCACTGGATGACCAATAGCAGTGCGACGCCGAGAGGGTGGGCGATCACGGAGTCGGCCGAGTGTGAGAATCGGCGCGCCATCGCTACGCGAGGCAGGTACACGAGAAGGGTTCCGACGAGCGCGGGCAGCACACTCATCGGAAGGAAGGCCGCGAGGACGAGAAGAGCGGGCGGGACGATCTGGCCGAACGAGAGTAGCAACGTCGCCGGACCGATCGTCCCGGGTGAGCCGAGCCCCTCGATAGCGTTCTTGCCCAGCCCCGACCAGACCTCTGAGGCGTCCCGGTACATGCGACAGGTGGCGAGCGGCGCCGCGTCGAACAGGTCTGTCTTCTCGCCGGCACGTCGAAAGGCCCTCGGCAGCTGAACGCCATCGTGCAGACTCGAACGAATCGACTCATGGCCACCCGCCCGGCGATAGGCATCGCGCCTCGCCATCATGAGCTGACCACAGCCTGCGCCGTAGGAGGGATGGGTCGACGACCGCATCCGACCGATCGGGAGGAATCCGAGCAGGACGAAGTGAATCAGCGGCAGCAGCCAACGCTCGAGCCGGGTGACGGTGATCTGACGCGGAACGCCGCTGACCAGGCCCGCGCCCGACTGCTTCAGGAATCCGGCCGCGCCGGCCAACCCGCTCGGTTCGAGGCGGACGTCGGCATCGACAAACACCAGGACGTCGAAACGCGCCGACTCCGCGAGGTGGTGGCAGGCGTGCTGTTTGCCACACCAACCGTGGGGTAGCGGAGGAATCTCGATCAATCGAACGCGCGCATCGTGGTTAGCCAACTCCTCCACGATCTGCGCGGTGCGGTCGGTCGATCCATCGTCGCCGACCAGGACTTCGAGCTCGATCCCACGCGAGGCGAGCACCGAGCGTACGGCCTCTTCGATGGAGCCCTCTTCATTGCGCGCCGGAATCAGCACCGAAACCGGTTCCCCGCCCCCCTCGAGGGACCTTGGAGGCCGATAGCGCGCCAGGTTGCGCAGAACGGTCCAGGCAGGAATTGCGGCCGCTGCGGCCGCCGCCCAGGCCACGATCTGGAGAGTGCTCACGAAGCATCCTCTCGCCACGTCGAAGACGCATAGTTGCCGTGCTCCGCCTGAAAGGACCGACCCGTCACGGCCGCTCGCATCCGGCGAAGGAGATCGTAGATACCCCCCACTCCCGCCGAGCCCTCGACCAGCGAGAGAAATCGGCCGGGATCGCGGGTCATCGCATCCTCGGCCAGACTCGTCTGGGTCGCCACGAGGGCCTGCTCGAGCTTCTTCGCCACGGTTGCCCGGTTCTCCGAAGGGAGGCACTCGAGAGGCTCGCCGAACCGGGCCAGAGCTTCCGGAGTGCGCTCGTCCCAGAACGGATACTCGAGAGCCAGCGGCACGAACCGCGCCGTTGGGTGGCGTCGCGCCAGGTGCGAGAGCCCCGAAGCGAACGGTATCGTTCGATCGCGGGCGTCCACGAAGCGACCCTGGGGAGTGAGCCAGAGCACGCCGTCGGGTCGCGACAACACGTCCTCCGCGAGCTTCAGGAAGAGGCGTGCCCCGGCAGCCGACGCGGTGTCGACGCCGACGATGCCGAGACGCTTCAGAATGGAGTAGCGCTCCCCGGCCTCCGCCTCGATCACCCCGACGTGCCAGCGTCCGAGGAGGAATCGTCGCGCCAGCACGAGGGCCAGCAGTGGATCCCACCAGGACGGATGGTTGAAGTACACCACCAGGGGGCCTTCTTCACGACTCGGAACCGGCGATTCCTTCGCCAACCGAACGCCATGGAAATGACGCCGCAGATAGCGGTTCACATAGACCGAAAAGAGCCGCACGAAAGGGCCCTTCAGGTCCGCTCCGGCGACCGTACTCGTCATGCCACGCTCCTCGCAGAGTCCACCCGGAAGTCCGAATCGAGAGCATCGGCCGCGATCCAGCCCGACATCATCACCATCGGCGTTCCGGGTCCGGGATGCGCCGCTCCGCCTGACAGATAGAGTCCGCGCACGTCGGTGCGGCGGTTGGCCGGCTTGAAGCCACCCTGCAACATGCCGTGACTCGCCAACCCGTAGATCGCACCGTTGAGTACCCGGTACCGCTCGTGGATGTCCTGCGGAGTCAACGCCGCTTCGGTGACGATGTGTCGCTCCAGGCCCTCCATCCGGCCGGTTCTCTCCAGCTTGTCGAGGATCGTCCGTCGGTACTCCGGCAGCATTCGCTGCCAGTCGTGGCCGTCGCGCAGATAGGGCGTGTGCACCAGCACATAGAGAGCCTCTCCACCCTCGGGGGCGACGGCTGGGTCCGTGCGTGCCGGCGCGCACACGTAGCAGGTGGGATCCTCCGCCGGCCGACCCTCTCGATAGATCTGCTCGAATTCCACCTCGGGATCCTGCGAGAACACGAAGTTGTGATGTTCCAGATGGTCGTAGCGTCGATCGAGTCCCAGGTACAGCACCACGCCCGAGCAGGCCGGCTCGAAGCTGCGGCTCTTCTCGAAGCGCTCGGCCGCAGCGCCACCAATCAGCTCTCGATAGGTCCGTACCGAGTCGCTGTTCGACACCACGGCCTTGGCCTCGATCCGCTTTCCGCTGTCGAGCTCGACCCCGACGGCCTCACCTCTTCGGGTCACGATCCGCCGCACCCCCGTCTCGGTGTGCATCTCGACCCCCAATTCTTCGGCCAACGCGATCAAGGCCTCCGGGATGGCCCGCATGCCCCCCCTGGGGTACCAGACCCCTTCGCTGGTCTGCATGTGCGCGATGCCACACAACACCGCAGGCGACGCGGCGGGCGACGAGCCCACGTACTGGGTGAAGTGGTCGACCATCTGGGCCACTCGGGGCTCGTCGATGTGTCGTCGAATGGTCCCGGCCACGGTCTTGCCCAGGCCGAGATTCATGACGTCGGAGAGCACGCTCCACTGAAAGCTCCCGCCGAGCTCGAAGGTGTCCTTGACCGAACCTACGCTCTTCCAGAGGAAGTGCCGGTTCGAGATCTCGTGGAGACGCTCAGAGCGCTCCATGAACGAGCGGTAACCTTCCCCCGCACCTTTCGACAACTGCTCCACGTTCTCGATCATGCGCTCCTGGTCTCGAACCAGATCGAGCACGCCTCCGTCCTCGAAGAGGCAGCGCCACTGAGGATCGAGGTGAACCAGGTCCATCCGATCCTCGAGAGCGTGGCCCGCCTCTTGAAAGACCCGTCGGATCACCGAAGGCATGATCATGATGGTCGGCCCCATGTCGAAGCGGAAGCCGTCCTGCTCGAGCACGGCGGCCTTTCCACCGAGCCACGAGTTCTTCTCGAGCAGCTGCACCCGGTGGCCGCGAGCCGCCAGAGTACAGGCAGCTGCCAGACCACCCAGTCCGCTGCCGATCACCACTACGTTGCCGTCGCGAGTTGTCATTGTCCTCATCTCTCCTGGGAATCAGTTCCCGGTGACGTTCCCTACGCCACCGCTTCTGTCTGTTCTTCTCGTTCTTGCCACGTCGGCCGATCGATCCGGCTGCGAATCTCCTCACTCGGCCTGACAGGCAACTCGACGCCCAGGTCCTCGGCGAGCAGTCGCGAGCTGATGCGCGCAGACTCGAAGATCACCGGCAGGCCACTTCCGGGATGCGTGCCGCCGCCGACCAGATACATCCCGTCGACGTCTTCGAAGCGATTCCTCGGGCGCAGATGCAGCATCTGGTCGAGAGAGTGCGCCAGGTTGAACGTGGCCCCCTTGTGCACGGCGTACTCGGTCTGCCAGTCGCGAGGGGTCAGCACGGTCTCCGAAACGATGCGCTCCTCCACGCCCTCGATCCCGACCTTCGTGAGCTGGTCGAGGATCTTCCGGCGGAACGCCGGTGCTTCACGATTCCAATCGACGTTGGGATGTTCGTGCGTCACCGGTGCCAACACGTAGAGGGTGCTGTGTCCACTGGGAGCCAGCGTCGGATCGGTAACGACAGCATTCTGGACGTAGAAAGACGGATCCGCCGAGAGACGATGAGCTCGCTCGATGTCATCGAGATTGCCCTCGTAGTCAGAGGAGATGTGAATGGTGTGGTGCGGAAGCTCGTCGTGGCGACCCTTGATCCCGAGGTACATCATGAAGGTGGAGCACGAGAACTTCTTGCGGGCGATCTTGCCATCGGTCCAGCGCCGACGAAGCTGATTCGGCACCATTCGCTGCACCGCGTGCGCGAAGTCCGCATTCATGACGACAGCGTCGGCGTGGTAGAGACCGCGGTCGGTGCGCACGCCCCGGGCGCGCTTGCCCTCGAAGACGATCTCTTCCACGCTCTCGCCACACCGGATTTCGACCCCGATACGCTCGGCCAGGTCCGCCATCTTCTCCATCACGGCCGCGCAGCCGCCAATCGGATGGAAGACCCCGTGCTCGTACTCGAGGAACGAGAGAATGGTGAACAGACTCGGGCACCGGAACGGCGACATCCCGAGGTACTTCGACTGGAAGGAAAAGGCCAGCCGAACCCGAGGGTCGCTGAACCAGCGCTTCAAATCGCCGTCCACCGAGGCTCCGGGCCGAACCAGAGGCGCCTTGCGCAACAGCTCGAGTGACACCACGTCACGCCAGCCGTCAAAGGGGCGTTGCAGGATGTCCTTGAAGCTCGCCAGCTTGGCACGGTTGTCCTCGAGGAAGGGCCGAAACCCCGCCGCGTCGCCCGGACAGAGGCGAGCGATCTCTCTCTCCATCGCCGGAATGTCCGGCGTGGCATCGAGATGGCCGCCCGTTCCGAACTGAATCCGATACTGCGGATCGAGACGCTCGAGCTGCAGTTCCTGCCAGAGATCGGCTCCGACAGCCTGAAAGACTTCCTGGAGGATCTCTGGATAGAGAAAAAACGTAGGACCGGTATCGAAACGGAATCCATCCCGCTCGAGTGCCGCGGTGCGACCGCCGACTCGCTGCTGGCGCTCGAGAATGGTGACGCTGAAGCCCGCCCCGGCCAGCAACAAGGCGGAAGCGAGTCCGCCTGGGCCTGCACCGATGATGACTACCTTCTTCTGCATGGATCTGTCCCTCGACGAGCGGACCCAGAGGGTCCGAGAAGAAATCCGACCTAGGAGTTAGCCTGACCTTCGCACCGAAGAGCGGTTCGGATGAGAGGCCCTGGCTCGGTTCCGTGAGCGGGCCAGGCTCCGCCACGCCTCCTTCACGCTACCGAGGAGAAGAGGGAATGGACCTCCAGGATCCGAGACAGCGCGAAGCGCTTTTCACCCTCCACCATTCCTTCCGCGAACGTGTAGGAATTCGCTTTTCAGACCTCGAGCCTTGCGCAGCGCTGGAGGCGGGCCGAGTCCGGCTTTTGCCCTCTGTTGGCTTCAGCTATGCCCAGCAGAAGCTAGGTGGCCCCGCCAGCCGCTCGGGCCCTCGCAGTCGCTGACCCGATCACTGAAGTGGGCAAGTGTGGGCAATGAAGGCGTCGTGCGCAATTCCCACTTCAGCACTTGCCGCACTCGGCGGATGTGTAGGACATTCCTTTTCTGAGAGTGAGCCGAGCGGGCGGTCCGATGTGGCTCGGGGAGGGTTCGAAGAGCCACGCGAGCCCATCACGGAACGGTCGAGCCCGTCGCCCGTGCTGGCAACAGCCATGAGGAGCCTCCCGAACCTCGATCCGAGAGCTTTCCTCCTCCGAACGCCCCTGCACCCTTTCCCAGCACTCGGGACTGGTCGCTCTCTCGTACCCCTGGGCCCTGCGCCCCGATCCGGTCGACCTGGTCGTCGACTCGCTGCCGGGTGCCACCGACGCCACGACCGGAAGCCTGAGAGAGACCCTGCGCACCGCATCGGTCCAGATCGCGCTCGCCACCCTGGTGGTCGGCCAGACGGCCATGGTGCTGATCATGACGATGACGCCGATCCACCTTCACCACGCCGGACACGATCTCGGCGGGATCGGGCTGGTGATGAGTGCCCACATCGTGGGGATGTTCGCCCTCTCCCCGCTCACCGGTCGGGTGGTCGACCTGGTCGGCCCGGTGCGGGTCATCCTGGCGGGGCAGGCGGCGATACTCCTCTCCGCGTTCCTGGCGGCCAGCGCTCCCGCGACCAACCACCCCGGCATGATGCTCGCGCTGTTCCTGCTCGGGCTCTGTTTCGCCGGAGCGACCCTGGTGGCACCTGCCGCTCACGACGATCGCCGTGCACGCCCGATTGCGACTCTCCCGACCCCTGCTCCGTCAGTGAGGGTGCGCGCGCCGATGCTCGGCGATGAGATCGCGACCGAAGTCCCCGTCGTAGTCGCGCCACACCGTGTGGCTGTGGTTGGCGTCGTTCTGCACGTTGTCGTACTCGATCAGGAAATCCGGCGCCTGTACCCGGTAGTAGTGACCCTCGCCCCGCTCGGGAGAGCCCATCCAGGCGAAGTGGATGGCCTCGCCTGCCGCCGCGAGCTGGGCGCGTCGCTTCTCGGCGACGTCCTCGGGCACGTTGCGGATGTACTCCTCGACCAGGGCGTGGAGCAGAGCCACCTGCTCGGCACTCATCGACGAGGCGGCCAGTCCTCTCGGCTCCTCCGGCGTGACCCTGGGCAGAGCGGCACTGAAGATGTCGCGCGGCGCCGTGTCGGCCAGGATCGCAGCGCCGCGCTGGGCCTCGTCGAGGGACTCGAGGAGCCGGCGTGCGCGATCCTCCTCCGCTCCGAGCGGACGGAGTCCCTGGCGCGGTCCCTCGGGCACCGAGTGGGGATTGGCGCCGAGGAAGGCCGGCGAGGTGGCGGCGACCTCGCCGTCGAGCATGGTGAAGTTGAGCGAAACGTGGTGTCCCTCGAGACTGAAGCCCCACGCCCCCTCCTCCGCCGGCGTCCCGAAGACGGTGACGAAGTAGGCGAGCGGATCCCGCACCTGCGCCGCACGCGTCGACCCGAGCGCCGTCTCGAGCTCCCGCAGCACCGACTCGAGGCTCATGATCGTGGCCGTCTTGGCGTAGCCCGCTCGACTCAGCGAGGCGTTCAGCAGCACGTGGGTCAGGTGGACCTGCTCGGGCTCCATCGCCGCGAGAGACAGTCCCTTGCGCTGCTCCTTCGGGACGTAGTGCCAGTCGAAGCGCTCCTCGGCCTCGACGGGATACGAGATCGCGGTTCGCTGCTCGTTCGCGAGCGCGGCCAACAGATTCCGCGCCGCACTGACCATCGCCCTGGCCGAAGCGTCCTCTTCACCGAGCAACGGCAGCGCGACCGCGAGCACAACGACTCCGAGCCACAGACTCGTCTTCATGGATACCTCCGCCTCAAAGTGTCGGGAAGATCGTGTGAGAGTGTACCCGTCTCCGAGACGTGTAACGTGTAAGGAATTCGCTTTTCGGACCTCGAGCCTAGCGCAGCGCTGGAGACGGGCCGAGAAGACTCGGAGAGCCCCGCGAGCCGCTCCCGCACAGCTCTTCTCGTCGGATCCTGCCGTCCACGGCCCCGGAGGAGCAGACCGAACCGCGAAGGGGCTTAGAGTCCCCGAACCCGAACACAGCTCCGCCAGGGACCACCACCCGCTCCCCCGCCCCCGGCGGCGCCCGAGACAACGGCTCGGCCTCCTGAGGCCCGACTCCCACACCCTCTAGCCACCGCCGCAGCGAACACACCTCCACCACGAAGGCCACGATCCTCATCTCCGCGCCGCAGTACGGACACAACAACGGGTCCACCTGAGGTCGGACGACGAGCCGTTGGCTCGCCGTCGCCCCCGCAGCGCACGCGAGACCAGGTCTCACCTTGGCGGCGAACGTACCCCTTCTTGATCAGCCGATCCCAGGAGTACGGCCTCCTACTGGCTGACGGGGAACGAGAACCGCGCAGTATCGGGCGTCCGGCCAGACGGACCGGTCGTGATCCCAGTCCTCGGCGCTCTGGGGATCGCTAGAAGAGCACCTCGAAGTCGATCCCCATCCGCTCGCAGGTCAGGATCGATCGCTCAAGTGTCGCGAGTGAGTAGCGTGGCACCGGCGCGGTGTGCCGTCGCTGCGATCGAGGACTCCGGGTCGAGCTGGATGGCCGAGGGCGCGACGGTACCCCGCGGACTCAGTCTCCGGTGCGGGCGCGGAAGGGCTCCTTGCGCAGCCCATGAGCACGCATGCGCTCGTAGAGAAAGCGCGGGTCGTATCCGGCCATCGCCGCGGCCCGGTTGATGCGACCGCTGGCCTTCTCGAGGATGGCCTCGAGGTAGCGCTTCTCCACGTCCATCAGGATCTCGCGACGAACCTGCTGCCAGGGGCGCTGCCACCAGGACTCGGGGAGAACGAGGACCTCGTCTCCGGACAGCGTCTCCTTCGACGCTGCCACCGGCGAGGGCGCCTGAGCCCCGGCGCCTTCGCCACCACCGAGAACGGTGAAGTCCTTCGGGGTCAACTCCTCGCCGTCGGCCAGGAGCACAGCGCGCTCGACGACGTTGAGCAGCTGACGTACGTTGCCGGGCCACGAGTAGGCTCCGAGCTCCGCCATTGCGCGATCGCTGATCGAGCGCACGGGGCGACTGTAGTGGCGCGCGAAGCGCTCGAGCGCGATGGCGACGATGTCGGGAAGGTCTTCTCGCCGCTCGCGCAGCGGGGGCACGGTCAGGACGATTACTCCGAGTCGGAAGTACAGGTCGCTCCGGAACTGCCGAGCCTCGATGGCGCTCTCGAGGTCGCGGCTGGTGGCCGCCACGATCCGGGTGTCGACCTCGATCGGCGTTTCTCCTCCTACCCGACGAATCGACCTCTCTTCGAGGACGCGCAGGAGCTTGACCTGGAGCGCTACGGGCATGTCGCCGATCTCGTCGAGAAACAGCGTGCCTCCTTCCGCCAGCTCGAACTGTCCACGCTGCAGTCGATGGGCGCCCGTGAAAGAACCCTTCTCGTGCCCGAACAGCTCGCTCTCGAGCAGAGCCTCGGGAAGCGCCGCCGTGTTCACAGCGACGAAGGGACCGGAGGCTCTCGGGCCCTCTCGATGGATGGCGCGCGCCAGCCACTCCTTGCCCACGCCGGTCTCGCCGAGGATCAGGAGGGAGCAGTCGGTCGGAGCGACCCGCTCGGCAACACGCAGCAGACCGCGCATCCTCTCGCTCTTGTGCTGGAAGTCGCGCAGTCGCTCGTAACCGATCACCCGAGGCAGAGACGGCATTCGGAGGCTCTCCTTCCGATCGGGAGTTTGATCACCGAAAAAGGCTCGCGTCAAGCATCCGGTCCGCGTACCCTCTTCGGCCCCCCCGACGTGAAACCCACTCTTTCTCGGGTCAGAGCTCGCGAAAGACGCGGGCAACGGTCGGCGCGGAGATTCTGGCACGAAGATTGATCCTACGAGTGGCAGACCCGGAACGCCGAATCTGCACAGGGTGCCTCGGCGCCACCGACTCGGCCTGGGCGCGACTCTGACATCCGAGTGTATCGGGTGAGCCGCGCCGGGCCTGCCTCTGCGGCAACGAGCCGCTTGCCGAAAAAGGAATCCATCAGTCATGTCCAACAAGACTCTGACCCTGTTGCTCGTCCTCGCGTTCGTCCTGGTGCCTGGCTGCGCCAAGGTGCCGTCGGAAGTCATCGCGACATCGGACGCTGCCTTCACCGCGCTCGACGGTGTGCAGGCCGACATCTACGCCTCGACGGAGCTCGAGAGGGCGCAGGCGGCCCTCGCGGCGGCCCGCACCGAGCTCGAGACCCAGAACGCCAAGTCGACGATGAGCCGGAAGTATGTCGAGACCGAGCGCCTCTTCAGGGAGGCACAGCTGCTCGCCGAGGAGGCGTCCACGGCCGCCGAATCCGGCCGCGCCGCTGCTCAGCAGGCCGCCGACGAGTACCTCGCCCTGGTGCGCCTGCGTCTGGAGGAGTCCGAGTTCCTCCTCGGCCAGCTCGAGGGCTGCCCGACGCGATCGAAGGGGCTCGTGAGCGACACTGCGCTGTTGCGCGGCCGGTTCGACGGCTTCGCTGCCAGCGTGCCGGCGCTCGAGACCAGGATCTCCGAAACCGACTTCATCGGCGCCCAGATCGAGGCCGAGGGTCTGGTCAGTGAGATCGACGAGATGAGCGGCGAGATCACGCTGGCGCTCGAGCAGCTCGGCTGCGCGGCGTCCACGACCTGAGCGTGGAGGCCGGCCGATCCCGGGGCGAGGCGAGACGCAAGGTACGAATCGCGGCTCTGGCCTCGCTCTCGACCGCGGCTCTCGCCCTGGGCGCTCACCTGATGACAGGGTTACTCGCCGGTGAGCCGGCGTCCTTCGAGCCGACGGCCGTGCGGCGGAGCGCCCTCGGCTCCGCGACGGCCGTGCGTGCCGTCGATCCGTCGCTCGGGACCGAGCTCCAGAGTCGCATCGACACCCTCGAGCGCACCAGGAGGCCGGCCACGGCCGCCGATTGGGAAACAGTCCTCGGACCCGCCCGTCGTGCCCTGGTCGATGCCGCAATCCGACACACCGACGAAGCCGCGCGCTGGGCCGGATTCGAAGCGGCGCTCACTGGCCAGATGGCTCGGCTCGAAGAGCTCGACCAGCCCTGGCTCTCCGAGAACGCCCGGCAGGCGATCGGTCACATCGCGACCCTGGAGCGCCGGGCCCGGCTGGCGGCCGAGCGCTCACGCTTCGTCGAAGCCCAGGCCATCGCCGAGCCGATCGAGGAGTTGCTCGCCGAGGTCGAGCGTGCCCATGCCGACGTGGTCGAGCGCTTCGAGAGCCACGCTCAGCGAGCGCAGTGGGACGAGGCCGTGCGCCAAGCCCTGCTTGCCTCCACCACCGGCCGGAGTGTGCTGGTGGTCGACAAGTGGCACCGCCGGCTCTACCTCCTCAAGTCGAGCCGCGTCGCCGCGAGCTGGCCGGTCGATCTCGGTCGGCGGCCGCTCGAGCGCAAGCTCCATCAGGGAGATCGGGCCACACCGGAGGGCAGCTACCGCGTCGTGATGGTCAAGGATCGCGGCGCCAGCCGCTACTACAAGGCACTGCTGCTCGACTATCCGAGCCCCGCGGATCAGCAGCGCTACCGTGATGCGGTGGCCCGCGGAGAAGCTCCCGAGACCGGGGCCGGAAGCCTCATCGAGATCCACGGCCACGGTGGCCGAGGCGTCGATTGGACCGACGGCTGCATCGCCGTGGCCGATCCGGTGATGGACCGCCTTCTCGAAGAAGTGGAGTCCGGATCGCCAGTGACCATCGTGGGCCGGATCTCTGAGGGGACGCTCGAATGAGCGCTCCGCTCGAGCTTCCCGGCGGCGCCACTCGAAGCACCTTGCCTTCCAGGCTGCGCACGCGGGCGACGGTGGCCGGTGGTCTGGCCCTCACCGCGGTCCTGACGAGCGGCCTCGTGAGCTTCGCGATCTCGGCCCTGGCGGGCGGCGGTCGCTACGTCGAGTACCCCCTCGATCGACCGCCGGAGGCGACGTTCGTTCCGCGCGAGCCCCCGGGAGGGGTCTGGGTGGCGGTCGACCTCGGCCGCAATCGGCTACGGGTGTATCGCGGTGAAGAGCTTCTGCGCGAGGCGGTTTGCTCGGTGGGAAGCGGCGCCAGGCTGGTCGATCGAACCGGCGAGCGGGAGTGGCTCTTCGACACCCCCATCGGTCTGCGGACCGTGCAGCGAAAAGTGCGCGATCCCCTCTGGGTGAAGCCGGACTGGGCCTTCGTCGAGGAGGGGCTCGTTCCGCCGCCGCTCGGCTCACCCGATCGCTACGACCGTGTCTCGCTGGGCGATTACGCCCTCTACCTCGGAGACGGCTACCTGATCCACGGCACCCTCTTCCCATCGTTGCTCGGGCAGGCGGTGACGCACGGCTGCATCCGACTCGGCGCCGAGGATCTCGAGTACCTCTACCGGACGGCTCCCGTCGGCACCCGGGTCTACCTCTATTGAAGGCCAGGCACCCAAAGGCGAGCAGGACGAGCGAATGATGCACCGAAACACCCGGAACCCGAACCCCCCGAGGAGACCGTGGCTCGCGATCTGTTTCTGGGTCGGACTGGCCCTGATTGGGGGTTTCGGCCGCGGCCAGGGTCCACCTGCCGGCGTGCCGGGAGGGGCGCGGGCACGAGAGCCCTGGCTGGTGGTCGATCCGTCGCGCGAGACGGTCGACGTCTACGTCGCCGGCCTGCTGCTCGAGCGCATCGCGATCGAGGGGGTCTCCGTCCAGAGCTACCACTTTGCTTCCCCGACTTCGTCCGAGGAGCTCGACCTGGTGACCGGATTCCGCGTCGAGTCTCCGCCGAGCGATCTCCTGGGGCCGACCCGACTGGTGACCCTCACAGCCCCCGAGGACGGTGGTGACTTCGGTGGCGACGAGCCAGGCGACGAGGGAACCGGAACGAGCACCACGATCGATCTCGCGCCCGATCGCGCTCCCGGGGAGTACGAGGTCGACCTCGATCGAGGCTTCGTCCTGGTGGTCAGCCAAGGCCTTACGCGACCCGCCTGGTGGCGCACCCTGACCTCTGCGCTCGTCGATCAGTGGTCGCGGTGGCGGGGCCGGCCGGTGGCGCCTCGTCCCGGCCTCCTGATCCTCGAGGTCGAGTCGTCGGTGGCCGTCCGTCTCCACCCCCTGCTGCGTCCGGGAACGACAATCGTACTGGGTGCGAGCACCGCCAAGCCGCTCGGGTCCTGATCGGTGGCTCAGGAGTCGCGGCGAGCCGGCGGCATTCGTCGCGCGCTCATCCTCTCGGGCGGGGTCTCGAACTCCCCGGAATCGAGGCGTCGAAAGTAGGAGCGATACTCGCGCATCGCCTCGCCGCCGAAGAGGAGCATGATCGGTAGATTGACGATCAGCATCAATCCAGTGCCCAGCGTCGAGAGAACGTCGAGCTCCGCCTCCGTCCGGACGAGCGGAGTGCTGGCCGCGAGGACGAGGAGGCAGTAGAGGATGCGGTAAGCCAACACCCGGCGGACACCGAACAGGTAGACGATCGCCTGCTCACCGTAGTAGCTCCACGAGATCATCGTCGACAGGGCGAACAACCACGCGGTCGCCGGCACGAGAACCAGGCCCAGTCCCGGAACGATCCGATCGAAGGCTCGAGCGGTCAACGTGGCGCCCCGATACTCCTGGTAGAGCGCCGAACCGGTGAGGACCGGACGCACCTCCGAGGGGAGGGAATCCCACGCGATGGTGGCTTTGCCGTTCGCGAGCTCGACCTCACCGGCGAGACGGTGGATCCGGCTGCCGCGGGCCGCATGCGGGTCGGCCTCGACCAGGGTGAACACCCGGTCGCCGTCGCTCCAGGGCAGTCCATCGCTCCGGCTCGGCGGCACTGCCTCTTCGAGAGTCCACCTCGAGGGCGCCACTTCGACCACGACGGGTCGCCCGTCGGCCGTGAACACGCCCTCGGGCGGGCGATTCCAGGTTCCGCTCAGCAGGATCACGAACGCGGTCAGTGTGCACACGCACAGCGTGTCGATGAACGGCTCGAGCCCCGCCACCACGCCTTCGCGCACCGGCTCGTCGGTACGGGCTGCACAGTGGGCGATCGGCGCCGAGCCCTGCCCGGCCTCGTTCGAGAACAGCGCGCGCTGCATCCCCCGCAAGAAGGCCCATCCTGCGACCCCGCCGGCGAAGGCACCCTGTGCCTCGGTGGGCGCGAACGCGCCACGGAAGATCGACTCGACGACCTCGGGCAGATCCCCGATCCTCAGTGCGATCACCGACACCGCGGCGAGCAGGTAGAGCCCGCACATCAGAGGCACCAGCCTTCCCGCCACCGCACCGATCCGGTGGATCCCTCCGATGATCACGAGACCGACCAGCACCATCTGGACGAGACCGGTCACGATACCGGGCACGCCGAAGTACTCTCGCGTGATGTCGGTCACGTTCCAGGCCTGGAACATGTTGCCGCCGGTGAAGGTCGAGACCAGGAGCGCGAGACAGAAGAGCACCGCCAGCGCACGTCCGATCGGCGCCAGGAGAGTCGAGCGCGCGGCCAGACCGCGCGACGCCACCCACATCGCGCCACCGTGGGGATTCTCGGGATCGTCGACGTTGCGGTAGAGCATCGCCTGGGTGACCTCGGTCATCTTGAGCGCCATGCCCACGAAACCGGTCACCCACATCCAGAAGACGGCGCCGGGGCCGCCGAGCGAGACCGCCAGCGCCACGCCGGCGATGTTGCCGAGTCCCACCGTGGCCGACAGAGCAGCCGACAGTGCCTGGAAGTGGCTCACCGCACCCGGGTCGCCCTGCCGATCGTAGCGACCGGTCGTCACCACGACGCCGTGGGTCAGTGCCCGATACTGACCGAAGCCGCTCCACAGCGTGAACAGGATCCCGACCCCGAGCACGAAGAACAAGACCCAGTCGTGCCACAGCACTGCATTGACCTGATCGAGAAAGCCGTGGACGGAGGGCATCGAGGGTGACCAGAGCCGGCGAGCTGGAAGAAGCGGCGCGCCGCCCTCATGCCGCCCGAGGAGCCGTTCTCACGGGTGAGGAAGAGCGACCCTGGCCGTGCGACCGCTCACGGCGCTGGAAGAAGAGCAGGGCGACGGGGCTCGCGATGTAGACACTCGAGTAGGTCCCCACGATCACGCCGACCACCAGCACGAACGAGAATCCACGCAGAACGTCACCACCCAGGAAGAGAAGCGACCCGGCCGCGAGCAGTGTGGTGCCAGAGGTCATGATGGTGCGGGTGAGAGTCTGGTTCAGACTCAGGTTCATCAGCTCCAGCATGGGAGTGCGTGGATCGCCGCGTCGGTTCTCGCGGACTCGATCGAACACCACCACGGTGTCGTTGACCGAGTACCCGACCAGCGTGAGCAGAGCCGCCACGGTCGTCAGGTTGATCTCGAAGCCGACGAGGACGTAGAGGCCGATCACCACGGCCACGTCGTGCAGCGTGGCGACGATCGCCCCGACCGCGAAGGGCAGCTCGAAGCGCCACCAGATGTAGAGCGCGATTCCGAGCATCGACAGGACCACGGCGAGCAGCGCTCGGGATCGTAGCTCGGAGCCGACCTGAGGGCCCACGCTCTCCTGCCCCACGATCGCGAAACCGCCAATCTCGGCGCCGCCATCCCGAAGTCGGGAAAGGAGGGTGCCGTCGAGGCCGGCCTCCTCCAGCTCGCTCCAGTCGCCGATCACCCCGCGGTCCCGACGGAGCTCGGTCAGGGGTTCGAGGGACGTCCGCAGAGCTTCGGCGGCGTCGCTGCGCGAGAGCGTTCCTTCGATCACCGCCTGGTCGCGGCTCGCCAGCCACTCGGCCACCGCGGTAGTACCGACGCGGTTGAGGTCGAAGCCCCCGACCGGATTCCCGACCAGGGTGGTGAGCGCGCGAGCGACGTCCGCCGGCAGGTCCCGACGCTCGTCGCCGGACAACGGAGCTCGGAACAGGAAGGAGCGCTCGTCTTCCCCGAACGGTTGGATCGTGAGGGCGATCCCCTGACCGTCGAGTCGATCGCGCAGCTCGGCGGTCGAGACCGCCTGTCGAAAGACCACGTTCATCTGATGACCGCCGGCGAGGTCGATGCCGAAATTGAGCGGGCCGCCGAAGAAGACCTCGCCCAGCCCGACCGCGATGAGCAGAACCGAAACGACGAGGCAAGCACGGCGATGGCGTAGGAAGTCGATCCGGGTCTCGGTGTAGGACATGTTGTCGTGACGGCAGAGCGATGCCGATGCCTCCCCTCAACGCGAGTAGCAAGCGGAATGCCAGGTATCAACCCGCGCCAGACGGGGCCTCCGTGGCCGTCGCCGATCAAGGGGTCGGAACTTGCGCTCCGGTTTTGTCGGCTGTTTTCTGCCGGTCCTCAGGACGCCTGACGTCGCCTGCGGTAGCCGCGTACGACCGTGACCATCAGGGTGATCACCGTGAGCGGAACGACGAAGCCCAGCATTCCCGCCGCCAGCCAGGGAGTGGCCCCGTGGCGCTGGGCGGCCAGGACCAGGTAGAGGGTGTAGGCGACGTAGTAGCCGAGCAACAACGCACCCTCCCAGCGCGACACCCGGTGCTCGGTGAAGAAGATCGGCAGGCACGCGACCGCCACCGCCAGCATGACGGGAAGATCGAAGCGCAGTGCCGAGTCGGCCACCTGCAACGGCACCGGAGACAGGGCTGCCGAGAGTCCCAGTACCCCGAGCAGGTTGAAGATGTTCGAGCCGACCACGTTGCCGACCGCGAGGTCCCGTTCGCCGCGAAGAGCGGCCATCACGGAGGTCGCGACCTCGGGAAGAGACGTCCCCGCGGCCACCAGGGTCAGTCCGATGACCAGCTCGCCGATACCCAGCGTGCGAGCGAACGAGACGGCGGCGGAGAGGAGGAGCTGCGATCCCACGACGAGCAGACCGAGACCGAGTCCGATTCCTGCGAGGTCGGTCACTCGGGCGAGCGCTCCCGGTCTCGTCGTCTTCTCCGAGCTCTCGCGTGAGGCGCTCGCCGCTCTTCGCGCGGCCCGCGCCAATGCCACGACATAGCCGATCAAACCGGCGAACAGGAGCGCTCCGTCGAATCGCCCGAACGAGCCGTCGAGCCCCAGGCCGAGCGCCACCGCCGAGGCCGCGATCATGATGGGCACGTCGAATTGAACGAGTTGTGCCTGGACGACCAACGTCGTGATCACGGCGGAGACGCCGAGGATGAACAGCACGTTGAAGATGTTCGAGCCGATGACGTTGCCGAGGGCGACGTCCGGCTGTCCCCGGAGCGCGGCGCCCAGACTGACGGCCAGCTCGGGAGCGCTGGTACCGAAGGCTACGACGGTGAGGCCGACCACGAGCGGCGAGATGCCACTCGCGGCGGCGAGCCGCGTTGCACCGCGTACCAGCAGCTCGGCGCCGCCGGTCAGGAGCACGAGCCCGAGTAGGAAGGCACCGACAGTCATGAGCGTCCTTATGCCGTCGGATCGGGTGGTGCCGGACTCCTCCGTCAGCCTCGAGCGGCGGCAGCGACCGCGCTCTTCCTCCCGATCACTGGATCTCCTCCGCGGCCAGGATCATTGCACGAACCGGTGCTTCGAGGGCCTCGGCCCGTCAAGCATTCTGGCGGTCTGCTGGCCCGACCACAGCGTGCTCGTCCTGCAGCGTCAGAAGGTCGCCATCACCGCTCACCAGCCGATCGGCTCTGCCTTCCAGGAGTGTGGCGAGGATCGGGCCGACCCGCGACGTCGCGAAGACCCAAGGTATGGGTGGAGACCTCGACGAGATCGGCGTAGCAGAAGCTACTTCAAGAAGGCGAGGCAATCTTCGAATCGTCCCCGCCGAGCAGCTTGCGGATCTTCCGATAGGAAAAGAGCCCGGCCGATCTCCTCCAGCTGTGCCTTCGAAAGCACGAGATCGAATCGACCTTGGCGCCGGGCGGCGACGACTTGCCCGGGAATACTGTCCGGACAGGCCACGCCGCTCAGCAGGACGTTCGTATCGAAAACGACCCTCAGCTCGCCTCCCCTTTCCTCTCTCGCGCAGGGTTCTGCCCTTTCACGCGCTCGGCTCACTCCTGCTTTGCCGACGTTGCCCAGTTCTGCACCAGGGTCAACGGAGTCTTCGTGCCGCCGTCGACGTTGACGTTGACCAGGAAGCGCTCGCCGTCGACGGTGTCGAACTGGCGGACTTCGTGGAACTTCTTGTCGGCGCTGAAGAGCTCGACTGGACGCCCGAGGCGCGGCTGCTGGTCGTCGATCGACACCTCGACGGCGAAGAGGGCGTCAGCCTGCAGCGTAGCGAAGAAGATCTCGCAGCCGTCTGGCGACCACAGGGGCCACTGGCCCCCGGTCGCCGAAACCCGCGCCCGCTGCCGAGCCGGAGGAGCAGACCGAACCGCGAAGGGGCTTAGTAGATACCTCGCGCTGACCGGTCTCGTCGGAGTCGTTGACCGGCGAGCCAACGGCTCGTCTGCCGTTGTCTCGGGCGCCGCCCCCGCGGCGCACACGAGACCAGGTCTCGCCTTGGCGGCGAACGTACACCTTCTTGATCAGCCGAGCCCAGGAGTGATTGCGGCGAAGCCCGTGGGTACCGGCGTGGCGGGCCGCGCGCATCGATCCGTCGAAGAATCTGCGCACCGAGTAGCCAACCGAGCTCGTTCGTCCCTGTCGACCGGTCATCGACGGCACCGTGGCCCCTCTTCGGCCCAAAACCGCTGGCGAATGGCCTTCTCTCGGCGAAGATGCCTCCACCCCGGGAGTCGTTCCCCCTCAGTTCCCGCAGCGCCATAGGAGACCTCCGCTCGATGAAGATCCTGCACACCCGCCTCGCTCTGTCCCTCCTGCTTGGGGCTGCAGCCGCAGCCTCCCCCGCGGCCGACTCCGACTGGCCCCAGTTCCGAGGGCCCGAGCACAACGGTGCGTCGCACTCCGGTGTGCTCGCCTCCGCGAGCTTCGGACTGGAGATTGACTGGAAGCGCCCTCTGGGGAGCGGCTACTCGGCGATCTCGGTCGTTTCGGAGCGCGCGGTCACGATGTTCACGGATGGAGAGAAGGATTACGTGGTCTCTTTCGCTCTCGACGACGGCGAGGAGCTCTGGAGACTCGAGCTGGCGGAGATGTACCGGGGCCACGGCGGCTCTTCCGACGGGCCGATCAGCACGCCGACGATTCACGACGGCGTGGTCTACGCGCTCGGAGCGCACGGGCATCTGGTCGCTGCGAGCCTCGAGACCGGCGAGGAGCTGTGGCGAGTCGAGCTCGACGGCGAGACCAACTCGCGGGAGCCGGTCTGGGGCTACTCGACCACTCCGATCGTGTCGGCCGACCGGGTGATCGTGCTGACCGGAGGAGACAGCGGGTACTCGATCACCGCCTTCGACGCCAGGAGCGGCGATCTCTCGTGGCACTCAGGCGACGACCGGGTGGGGTATCAGTCGCCAACCCTCACCGACCTCAGCGGTGAGCCGGTCGTGGTGGCCGCGACCGACAACGAGCTGAAGGCACTGCGCCCCCGGGACGGCTCAGTGGTCTGGAGTCATCGCTACGGCGACGACAACGACGAGGGCTTCGGCCAACCCGTGCTGTTACCGGAGGGTCGCATTCTCCTGAACACCTGGGAAGAGGCAATCATGTTCCAGCTCTCCGAAGAGCAGGGGGAATACTCCGTCGAAGAGCTGTGGCGCAGTCGCAACCTCAAGCGCACCTACGCACTTCCGGTCTACCACGAGGGCTACCTCTACGGTTTCAACGGGCGCTTCCTCTCCTGCATCGATCCCGACACGGGAGAGGCGGTCTGGCGCTCGCGTCCCCCCGGAGGCGACGGGCTGATCCTGGTCGACGGCCGTCTCGTGATCACCGCAGCGGAGGGAGACCTGGTGGTTGCGGACGCGAATCCCGAAGGCTACCGGGAGATGGCGCGCATTCCCCTCTTCGAGGACACCAATCTCACCTTCCCGAGCATCGTGGGCAAGTACATCTACGCCCGCAACGACGTCGACGTGGCGCGAGTGCGCATCACGGAGTCTCGCACGACCGAGATGAAGCCGGCTCCCGAGCAACGAATGGAGATTCCAGAGGGAGAGTTCGGAGACTTCGTTCGCGGCCTGACCGCAGCCGACCAACGGGCCAAAGAGAGGATGGTCGACGACTTCATGGATTCTCAGGAGTCCTTCCCGGTGATCGAGGGCGAAGGCAAGGTGCACTTCGTCTATCGCGGAGAGGTCGAAGACGTGGCGCTACTCGGATCGATGCTCGATGACGGCGAGGAGGTCCCCCTCTCGAAGGTCGACGGCACCGACTTCTACTTCCACACCCTGGACCTCGATCCCGAGGGGCATTGGGAGTACCGCTACAGCGTGAACTACGGAGACCTGATCGAAGATCCCCACAACCGGCTGTCGATCGGATCACTCTCCGGCCCGAGCTCGGAGCTGCGCATGCCGCGCTGGCCTGTCCCCGCGCACGTGGCGGTGCCCGAAGGGCCGCGAGGTCGCATCGAGGCCTTCCAGTTCGAGAGCCGGATCCTCGAGAACGAGCGGGAGATCCAGGTCTACCTGCCAGCAGGCTATCGCTCAGCGGAGAACGCCGGAAGGCGATATCCCCTGGTGCTCTACAACAACGGCGACTCGGCTCTCGACAACGCTCGCATCGATCGCTCGCTCGACAACCTGATCGGTCGCAGCGTCGAGCCGATGATCGTCGCACTCCTGCCCCGCGTGGGAGCCGAGTTCGGGGGGCCTCCCGCCGACGACTACGTACGAATGCTCAGCGACGAGCTGGTTCCCCATCTCGACGCCACCTACCGGACACAGACCGAACCGTCGACCCGGACCATCCTCGGTGTCGGCAGCGGGGCGTACATTTCTGCCTACGCCGCGCTCACCGCACCGGGACACTTCGGCAAACTGGCCACCCAGTCGCTCTACGTCAATCGAGCGACCGAAGAAGCCTTCTGGAAGGCGATCGATGAGGGCGAACCGCAGCCGATCGAGATCTACATCGAGTGGAGTCGCCACGACTACGACGTGCCCGACGCCGACCTCGACGCGGCTGCGGACTCGGAAGAATTCGCGAATCGCCTGAGCGCAAGGGGCTACACGATCGAGCGGAGCTTCGTCACCGGCGCGGCCGGGTGGGGTGCCTGGCGGGCCACGATCGATCAGATCCTCGAGGGTTTCTACCCGCTGTAGGCCTTCGAGCAATCGAGTCGATCCAGATTCCCGATGGGCGCCCTGCGCCTGCTTGTTCGAAGCGGCGAGAAGCACCTGCTGAGGAACGTTCAGCCATCGAATGGGCCCGCGTGTTCGGAGCGACCCTGGCAAGGTCCGGAGGGAACCTCGGTTCCCTCCGGACATCCTGCGGCGACGCAGCGTCGTCAGAAGGCGGCGAGTCGTTGACGGAACCCGGTTGCCCAACGATCTGCCCCAGCCATTCGACGTCTGCTCCTCCGGGGCCGTTGACGTCAGGCCCGGCGAGCAGAACTGTGCGGGAGAGGCTCGCGGGGCTCTCCGAGTCTTCTCGAACCGCCTCCTGTGCTGCGCTAGCCTAGTTGGCCGAAAAGCGAATTCCTACACGTTTGTATGGGAATCCCGGCGTCTCGCGCTCGATCCACCGCATGAGTCGATCCGCTCCGAGTGCTCGAGGAGAGCTGAGGAATCGAGCGCCGCGTCTCCAGGTGAAAGGCGGGTCGGCTACACTCATCGGCAGCATTCCAGATAGCCCAGTTTCAGATAGCCGAGCTCTCAGAGAGCAGGTCGCCAATGCCCACTCGCTTTTCAATCGTCTTCGCAGCGGTCGTGTGGGTGGTTCCCATGACTGTCCTCGCGTCGGCTCCAGCCGGTGCCACCTGCGCGGACACGATCTTCGCGGACGACTTCGAGGCCGGCAACACCAGCCGCTGGAGCAACTCGTCCGCGCCGGCCCGCGCCACGGGCACCTGGACCTTCACTCTGGACTTCGATGGAAGCACGCGGGCCTTCGCGCTCGAGCTGATCGAACGAGTGGGTGGTGACGTGACGGGTGTCTTGCTCGGGGGCACTGCGCTCCGGGTGTTGGTCCAGGGCTCGGTCACCGCTTCGACCCTCAGCCTGGAGCTGGAGCTCGTGCACCCGGAGGCCACGCGAACCGTTCTTCTCGAAGGCACACTCGGCGCTGAGCAGATCGTGGCGACGGCCACCGGTGATCTCGGGATGCAGGCGGCGACGTTGTCACGCGTCGACTGTGAGCTGTTCATCTACGAGCTAGCGGCGGCGACTCCGGAGCTCGAGCACGTCGTGGAGATGGGGGTCGTCGTGGACTCCGTCGACGACTTCGTTGCCGGGTCCTTCGTCGGGTCGGAGGACTGTGTGCTGTGGGGGTGTGACGGCGGATTGACCTCGTTCTCGGAGGTCGGCGACGTGATCACGGCGGGTCTAGAGACGGACGGCGGCTGTTCGGCAGGCTCGTCTTTCATGGCTACGTGGGGCTCGGGAGGGCTCTACAACGGTAGCTATAGCTTCACCGACTGCGAGGGCACGGAGTCGGGCGACCTGGTGGCCGCGTTCGGTTCGGTCACCACCTCGCTCGACGTGCGCTCCATGCTGCAGACTCGCGTCCGGGTCGCCGAGGCACTGGAGGCGGGTGTGCCTCTCGGGTCGCCGTTGCCGACCGTCTCGCCGACGTACCTCCATTTCGGTAAGGACGAATCGACGCTCCGCTCGGAGCTCAACGCAGAAATGACGGCCTACGATTCGATTCGAGTCGAGCTCCTGCGCGCCCGCAACCCTGCCTCCTATCCGCATCCGAGAGCTCTGCCCGACCTGGTGAGATCCGTCGGGCTCGAGATCGCCGAGCGACGCATCGGAACCCCTTCGGGAGGCGTCGATCCGGTGATCTACCGCGACTCGGTGGCTCGACCGATCATCGACGACCTGGCGGTGATCCGTCCCGACGGAGGCAATTGGGTCGTGATCGGCAACCAGGTGGCTGCGCTCGATCTGCCGTTCCTCTCGACGGTCTCCGCCGATGGCAAGCGGCTGGTGGCGCCGACGGCCGCGGGGCAGCCGGTGTGGGTGACCCTGGGTTCGTACGGGGCCCACTTCTTCCCGCTGTCGGGAGACCCCTCCGGCGAGCGCAAGGCCAACTTCGTCGGCTTCCTGGCCGAGGACGACACGGAGATGGAGGAGCTCGAGGGCGACGGTGACGGTGTGAGAGAGCCTGGAGAGGTCTGGGGGTTTCCGATCGGCGGTGACCTGAGCGGGAACAGCATTCGCCTGCGTCGCCCTGCCTACGTGGCTCCGGCCGACGGTGCGGTTCATTCAATCGTCTACGAGGAGGCCTTCAGTCCGATCCACTTCGACAACGAAGGGCAGTGGCTCGTGGTGTTGGCCCTGCCGGGAGGCGTGCGCTACCGCATGGGGCATGTCGGCCAGATCGCCTCTGAGCTCGGCGCGCTCGTCCTCGCGGCCACCGGCGTCGATCCCGCCAGCTTCGCTGGCCCGGAGGGGACGGATCTGCTCGAGGGTTTCGATCCGATTCCGGTCGGCACCGGTACCGAGCTCGCCTTGCCCCAGATCCTGGCCGGCCCGGTTCCGGGTCATCCAGGCTACTGGGCAGGCGAAGGGACCTTTCTCGAGTGGCCATGGGCCCAGATCGAGTTCAGCGTCCCCTTCTCCGGCGGCGGCGGCAGCGACTACTGCGTCTTTCGCTTCTTCAGCGCGCAGCGGCGTGCGGAACTGCAGTCGGTGATGGCGGCAGACATGCTGGATTCGTCGTCTCAGCGCTATCGCGATCGCCCCTTCTACGAGGCCTGGCCATGGCGCGCTCAAGGTGGGTTGTGCCAGGCAGAGAACGGTCTGCCCGACGACTTCTCGGCCCTCTATACGCGACTCGGAGGGTGGTTCGGCCGGCCCGAAACCGGGACGCCCGCGGACGAGCTCTTCAGCTACATTCCAATCGACACGACCACGACGGTGTACGACCCGGCCCTGTACGATTCGGCGGCGGTGCAACACCTGGTCGTTCGAGCCAGGTATCCCGACCCGTGGGACTGGACCTTGCCCGACTCCTCGGTAGTCGAGGTCCTCCTGGCGAAGGGCGAAGTGCTCGAGCAGACCGAGAGCACGATGCTGATCAAGTGGCGTGATCTCGCCCTCGCCTATCCCGCCGTCTATCAGCGCGTCGCCTATGCCCTGAACGACGAAGGGCTCGCCGTCGCCTGGGGCGCGCTCGCCGCCACGAGAGGCGCCGCCGTGCAGCCGGTCCTCCCACCCGGGGATCCCTGCGACAGCACCACAGTGAGCTGCTACGACCACAGCCAGGGAGCCTGGCCACCCTGAGCGCCCGACAAACCTCTCTCCCTCTCCCCACTCCCCTTCAGACGTGTAGGAATTCGCCTTTCAGATCTCGAGCCTGGCGCAGCACAGGAGGCTGCCCGAGAAGGCTCGGAGAGCCCCGCGAGCTGCTCCCGCACAGCTCTCCTCGTCGGGTCCTGCCGTC
Organism: uncultured Acidobacteriota bacterium; assembly: GCA_963851415.1. Taxonomy (GTDB): domain Bacteria; phylum Acidobacteriota; class Thermoanaerobaculia; order Multivoradales; family Multivoraceae; genus CAWKPF01. The sequence continues at coordinate 1,248,026 of CAWKPF010000003.1, read as the reverse complement.
CACGGCCCCGGAGGAGCAGACCGGACCGCGAAGGGGCCCGAGTCCCCGAACCCCAACACAACTCCGCCAGGGACCGCCCCCCCCGGTCCGGCTCTAGCCCTCGACCGACTCGTACACCGGCTTGATCAGCCGAGCCCACGACAGCCGGCGACGACGCAGCCCCGGACTTGGCGCCACGTCGTCACTCGCCAGCCAACTCCCTGGCTCAGACGCCAACTCGACCTTCCGACGCTTGCAGACGACGCCGCGCCGAGCAACGAGATCACGCCCCGGAGTCCGGCCGTTCCTTCCCGCGTCTGACCGGGATCCAGATCTCGAAGCCCCCGTTGCCGGTCTCCGGATCGAAGGTCTCGGGGTAGCGCTCGAAGGACGGGGCGTCGACGGCTTCGAGTCCGGACCCGGGGAGCCAGCTCGACCAGATGGCGAGCCAGGTCGATCGGATCGTCGAGACGTGCTCCCGATGCGCGAACACGGCGTAGGTGGCCACCGGCAGTCGTACCCGCGCGAGCTCTGCCGGGAGCCCGGAGAAACCAGGGCCGGAACTCCTGCCACTGGGCCGGTATGCGGGCACTCGCCTCGACGCCGTAGCGACGGGCGAGACCGAGGACATCTCGGTTGCCCTCGATCAGCGCCCGGGCCGCCTCGGTCAGACGGCGTCGCCGAACGTAGCGCATCACCGAGCTCCCAGTGGCATAACCGAAGGCCCTGGTCAGGTGGAAGCGCGACACCCCGGCGACCCGGGCTACCTCATCGAGGGTCAGCGCCTGCCCGAAGTGGCTCTCGATGTACCACAGCGCCCGGTCAACGGGTCTCATGCGTCGAGGACTCTTCGTGCACACGCTCGGACAGTAACGACGCTCAACGTCACTCCGCTTGATCGGGATTGCGCTTCGACGCGGGGCGCGAGGAAAGGTGGCGACCCTCCGGCCGACGCCAGGGCCGGGGCTCAGGCCAGATTGTGGAACACCTTCTGGACGTCGTCGTCCTGTTCCAGGCTGTCGACCAGCTCGAGCACCTCGACGCTCTCCTCTTCGGAGAGCTCGATCGGGGTGGTGGCGACCCACTCGGACTCGCCCGAGATCGGCGTGATGCCGCGCTCCTCGAGCGCCCGCTGGAGCTGACCGAAGTCGCTGAAGGCACAGCGCAGGAGCAGCTGCGGCTCCCCCTTCTCTCCACTGCTCTCCCCCATCTCCTCGAGACCGTGATCGATCATCTCGAGCTCGAGCTCTTCGGCGTCGATTCCCGCGGGATCGAGGCGGAAGGCGCCGACCCGTCGGAACTGGAAGGCCACGGATCCGCTGGCACCGAGGTTGCCGCCCCCCTTGTTGAAGCACGTGCGGATGTTGGCCACGGTGCGCGTCGGGTTGTCGGTCGCACACTCGACCAGCACCGCCACACCGTGCGGGGCGTAGCCCTCGTAGACCACCTCTTCGTAGTCGACCGCCTCCGCCCCCGAGGCGCGCTTGACCGCCGCCTCGACCTTGTCCTTGGGCATGTTGATCGCCCGGGCGTTCTGGAGGACGCGGCGCAGCTGCGGATTCGCGTCGGGATCGGGGCCACCGGCGCGGACAGCGATCGAGATGTCCTTGACGATGCGCCCGAACTGCTTGGCCATGCGGTCCCAGCGCGCGAACATGACGTGCTTTCGAGCTTCGAAGATGCGTCCCATTGGGGGTCTCGTCGTCGTGGGGAACGGAGTCCGGCTCGCGAAGGGAGGCGGGCGGTGCGACGGTGGATCTTGTCACACATGGCAGCCGCTGCTCGTCAGCGTCGAGCCGCTGCCGAGGTCGTAGAGGGACTCGACCCCGTCCTGGTCCCTGCCATGAGAACAGCGTCTCCGCTCGTTCCCGACCCGACCGGCGCCCGACGGCCTTTACTGTCAAGATCGATGGCGAAAGACCGAGTGAGGGACTGGACGATGACTGGACGGTGTGACTGGACGGTGTGCAGGACTGGACGGTGCAGGGCTATTCGGCACGTCGCTATTCGGCACGTCGCGGCACGTCGCGGCCCGTCGTGGGGAAGGGGGTCCTGCGATCTTCAGCTGACAGGTCGGCAGCGGGTCTTCCGTCTATCAGGAGTAGATGGCTAGAAGACCCCGCTGTATCCAACCGAACCACCTCTATGAGGTGACCCTCGCGACCTTTCAGTCGCGCTACTTCTTCATACCGTCCAAACTCCTGAATCGACTCATCATCGGTGTGCTCGCCTACTCCCAGCACCGGTACGGACTTCGCCTCTGCTTCACCGTCTTCCTCAGCAACCATGGACATCTGCTCATCCGCGCTGATTCCGCCCAGCAGGTCGCCGACTTCCTGTGTCTCTCCAAATCTCAGATCGCCAAGGAGGTGCAGCGACTCTGTGGCTGGACCGGAGGCATCTTCGAAGCGAACTGCACGATCACTCCTGTCACAAACGAGCCCCAGGCCCAGATCGCTCGCCTGCGCTACCTGCTCTCGCAGGGCCTGAAGGAAGGCCTGGTTCCCCATCCGTCGAAGTGGCCCGGAGTGCACTCGGTCAAGGCTCTGCTGACCGGAGCGATGCGGATGAGGGGGATCTGGATCCGTCGCTCCGAGAGGTATGAGGTCGACCGGAGCCGGAGGAGAGCCAAAGGCCCCAGGGCACGCCGACGGCATATGAATCCCCGCGACTTCGAGGACACGGTCTATCTCGAGCTGTCACCTCTGCCTTGCTGGGACGATCTCGAGCCGAAGGAGATCGCGCGGCTCATCCGGGAGCTGGTCCAGGAGCTGCTGGTCGAGTACGCGCAGACGCGCAAGCAGGTGCGCCGAGACTACCGACGGCACCTGGCCGACCGGTCTCAGTTCTGCCGTCGGCCGCGGTCGGTGCCTCGCAGCGAGCGCCCGAAGGTCCATGCGGCCACGGTCCAAGAGTGGAAGCGCTGGGTGGACGACCTGGAGAGCTGGACTGCGCGATACCGACGAGCCTCGGCGAAACTGCGCCGGGGCGAGATCGGCGCGATCGAAGAGTTCCCGGAGCACGCCTTCGTGCCGACGGGCCTCTATCGCAGCCATGGCCATGGCCGTCCGCCCCCGAGCCGCGTGAGGTAGGAGGGCTCGGGGTGCCGACGTCGGCCCCGAGTTCGTCGAGACGACGGTGCACAAGCGCCCCTCGGTTGCGCAACCCGCGATCCCTGCGCACGTGCGCGTCCCCTGCGCGGGCACCCCTCGACAACAACCTGTGCATGGACCGCGTCAGGCGATCACACTCCTTTCCGGGCCGTCATGCGCCAATCAAGGGCGCGGAACGACCGCCACTCAGTCTTCCTCCTCCGAACACCCCTGCACCCCTTTCCGAACGACCGCCACTCAGTCTTCCTCCTCCGAACACCCCTGCACCCTTTCCCCCTCCTCCGCTCCTCCGAACACCCCTGCACCCTTTCCCCCTCCTCCGAACACCCGACTTCAAACGCTGAGAACCCGAATCTCGCACGCCTTCGCCGGACGATGGAGACTGAGCGGACCTCCCAGATCCGGACAGGGAAAGTCCGTGCCGTGACCCAACAGCCTCAAATGTATGCACCCCTTTCCCCTCGAGCGCGTGGCATTGTATTTGCTTTCATCTATAAATGTTCGAGACCAGAGCCTCCGAAATGTGGGGGAACCTGCGATGTGAAGAGGTCCCCTGGGTGAACACAGCACCGGAAAGGAACTCCATGACCGAGCACGGCGCCCGGATCCTCCTCGTCGACGACGAGAACGCAATCCTCCAGTTGATCGAACCGTTTCTCACCTCCCTGGGGTACGACGTAGAAGCCACCGACGAGCCGACCAGGGCGCTGGAAGCAGCGACCGGCGCGGATGGTGGCTTCGATCTCCTGATTGCCGACATCCAGATGCCCGGGATGCTCGGCCACGAGCTGGCCAACCAGATCCGGGAGGAGAGCCCCGAACTCGGGGTCATCCTCATCACCGGGGATTCGACGGCCTCCATCGACGTCAGCAGCCGGGTCCGCTTTTTGCGTAAGCCCTTCTCCCTGCGCAGTCTTCGCGACACGGTCGCGAATGTGCTCGCCGCCGAGGCTGCTGAACGGTCCGCCGCGCAGATCTCGGTCTACTTCGACTCGAGTCAAGACCTCGTGACCGGCCGGGTCCTCGGCGCCGCAGTCGAGCCGGTGCGCTGCGAGCACTGCGATCCACGGGGACGTGACACCGTCCGTCAGCTCCTCTTGTGAAGAGGATGCCTTGGGCACCGATTCGAGCGCCCGTGGGAGGGATGCCGAGACCGAAGGTGCCCAGGGCCACGGTGGGAAGCCCGGCAAAGGAGCGAACAATGAACCGAGAGCCTGAAGGCCGACTGCTGACCTTCGCCGATGCTGCGGAGCTTCTGGGAGTGAGTCTCGCGCGCCTGCACCGGTTGGCGCGGCAGCCGGGCTTCCCGCCGGTGGTTCTGCTGTCCGATCGCCGCCCGCGGTTGTGGCGGCACGAGCTGCTCGATTTCGTGGGCTCGACTGATCTTGCGCCGACCCGAGCGGAGGGAGGTAGTGAACCCGACCCATCTTCGGTACCCCTTCTGCTCCTTGGAGCGGCAAGAAAGAAGAACCGTTGATGGCCAAGGCAAATCGAGCAGGGGCTGGACGGTGCAGGGCTATTCGAACGTGAACGTGTAGGAATTCGCTCTTCAGACCTCGAGCCTGGCGCAGCGCTGGAGGCTGCCCGAGAAGGCTCGGAGAGCCCCGCGAGCCGCTCCCGCACAGCTCTCCTCGTCGGATCCTGCCGTCCACGGCCCCGGAGGAGCAGACCGGACCGCGAAGGGACCCGAGTCCCCGAGCCCGAACACAGCTCCGCCAGGGACCGCCCCCCCGGTCCGGCTCTAGCCCTCGACCGACTCGTTCACCCGCTCCCCCGCATCCTGGAGGAACCGGCCGAGATGATGAATCAGCGCCCGATACAAGACGGTGCGCTCCGGGTGTCGGCCTCGGCAGGCCCGCAGCCCTCCCGTGGGCGGCGGCCTAGAGGGCGCCGCGGCAGCAAGCGACATCTCCCCTCCGAAGAGAGACGACGCCAGACGGCGCCGTCCTCTGGCTGGCTTGTGCTGCGAGCCGGTTCAGAGCGAGGATTCTTCCGATGCCTAGAACCTTTATGTATAAGATCTCGTAGTCTGTTCCACATCCTACCGCGAACTCCCCCGACCGGAGGCGTACCCTTACCATGACCGACCGATCCATGAGCCTGCTCAAGGGCACCCTCGACGTGCTCATCCTCAAGACCCTCAGCTGGGGACCGCTGCACGGCTATGCCGTCTCGCGCTCGATCCACCGCATGACCGACGACGAGCTGCGCATCGAAGAGGGAGCCCTCTATCCCGCGCTGCGCCGCCTCGAGGGCAAGGGTTGGCTCGAATCGCACTGGGCCGAATCCGACACGGGGCGTCAGGCCCGCTTCTACACTCTCACGCAGGACGGGAGGCAACAGCTCGGCACCGAGGTGGACGCCTGGAAGCGCTACGTCGAAGCCATGTCGCGCGTCCTCTTTCGGGAGCAGCCGGAGACCACGTGATGACCGACCCCTCGAAGAAGCGTCGCACGGAGCTCATTCCCCCGGTCGAGCGTGACGTCTCCCAGGAGCTCGAGTTCCACCTCGAGATGACGACCGCCGAATTGATCGACCAGGGTTGGGATGCCACCGAGGCTCGCCAGGAGGCCCAGCGCCGATTCGGCGACTACAACGCTACGGCCCGAAACTGCCGGCAGCTCGAGCGCGAGCGCCGTCGGCGCACGCAGCGGGCCGACTACCTCGACGAGCTGCGCCAGGACGTGCGCTACGCGTTGCGCGGCCTGCTCGATCAGCCGCGCTTCACGCTGGTGGCGCTGACCATGCTGGCGCTCGGCATCGGCGCGATCGCGACCTTCTTTGCCCTGTGCAACAGCATTCTGCTCGAGCCCCTCTCCTACCCGGACTCCGAGCGGCTGGTGACCCTGCGCGAGATCAACGAGAGTGGCGGCACCCCTGACGTCTCGTGGCCCAACTTCGTCGACTGGCGCGAGCGGTCCCGCTCGTTCACCTACATGGCCGGGTACCAGGGCGGCGGCACGATGACCGTGCAGACTCCCGACGGACCTGCCTCCGTCGGCGGCCCCGCGATGATCACCCGAGACTTCTTCCAGCTGCTCGGGATCGCCCCCGAGCGCGGCCGGGTCACCGAGCCCGGCGACCATCGACTCGGCGCTCCCGGCGTGGCCGTGGTCTCCCGGCGTCTCTGGCACTCGGCGCTCGGTGGGCGGCCTCTCGACGAGGAGCTCCAGATCGAGGTCCGGGGTCGGCTCTTCCAGGTGATCGGCGTGATGCCACCCCAGGCCCGTCTTCCCCTCGGAGCCGACGTGTGGATCCCCAAGGAGCTGTGGACCGACACCAGCGGGCGCACCGGGCACAACTGGGACGTGATCGCCCGCCTCGCCGACGAAGCCTCCCTCTCCTCGGCCCGCGCCGAGATGAGCTCGGTGGCGAGCGTGCTCGCCGACGAGTATGCCGGCGACAACGACGCCGTCGACGTGCGGATCTCGGCTCTCAAGGGCGACCTGGTCGGCGACTCGAAGCGTCCCCTGCTCCTGCTCCTCGCCGCCGCGGCAGTCCTGCTCCTCATTGCCGGCACCAACCTGGCGACCAACCTCCTCGCCAAGGCGGTGTCACGCCAGCGAGAGATCGCCATTCGTGCCGCCCTCGGTGCGGGACGGGCGCGGGTGGTGCGTCAACTCGTCACCGAGACGACGCTCCTGACGCTACTCGGTGGCGCGCTCGGCCTCGCCCTCACGGCGGGCGCCCTGACCCTGCTTCGCCGTTGGCAGCCGACCGAGCTGCCGCGCCTCTACGACACTGCCATCGACGGCTGGGTCGTGCTGTTCGCATCGATCGTGTCCCTGGGAGTCGGCCTGCTGTTCGGTCTCGTGCCGGCGCTGCACGCCACTCGCCGTGACCTCGCCGCGGCGATCCAGGAAGGGGTCCACCTCGGCGGGGGCGGCCAGCGCCAGAGGACCTGGCGTTGGCTGGTCGGGGCCCAGGTCGCCCTCGCGCTGATCCTACTGATCGGGGCCGGACTCCTGCTGCGATCGCTCTCCCTGCTGGTCGACACGCGGCCGGGATTCGAAACCGCGGACCGCCTGGCCGTAGCGCTGTCGCCCCCGCGGCGGGACCTGCCGCCCGAGGCCGAGATGGACGACTACCTGGCCGTGGAAGCGGATCTCGAGAGCTATCTGACCGAGATGCTCGAGGTGGCCCGCACCGTCCCCGGAGTCGAAGCGGCGGGCCTCACCAGCCACCTGCCGTTCACCAGCTTCAGCCCGTCGGGCACCTTCTATCTCGAGGAGACCGGCGTGGAGGCGCCCGCCTACGCCAACTACCGCACGGTGAGCGACGGCTACTTCGAGGCCATGGGGATCCCCCTCATTGCAGGGCGCACCTTCGAGGAGCGAGACCGCCCCGGCTCGGTGCCGGTGGCCGTGATCGATTCGGAGCTCGCGCAGCGCTACTGGCCCGACTCGAATCCGATCGGGCGCCGGGTGCAGTACATCGGCATGGACCTGCACGGCGAGGAGTGGATGGAGATCGTGGGGGTGGTCGGCCCGGTGGTCCATCGCTCGCTCGCGGACTCTCCCCGCCCGACCTTCTACGTTGCGTTGCGCCAGCGCGCCTTCCGAGCCGGGGCTCCTCACCTGGTCGTCCACACCGGCTCCCCCGAAGCCACGGCGCCGACGCTGCGCCGCAGTCTGAGCGAGCACGACCCACGGCAGCTGATCCAGGTCGACGCCCTGGCCAGCTACCTCGGCGCCTCCACGCGCAGCCGACGCTTCGGGCTGGCGGTTCTCGCCGGGTTCGCCGGTGTCGCGCTGCTGCTCTCGCTGGTCGGCATCTACGGCGTAGCGGCCTACGCGGCCAACGAGCGACATCGCGAAGTCGGAATCCGGCTCGCACTCGGTGCGGCGCGGCGCCACATCGTCGCCTCGCTGGTCGGAAACACCGTCGTCACGGTGGCGATCGGGCTGGCCGTCGGCGTCCTCGCGGCTCTGCTCCTCGGACGCTTCGTGTCCAGCCTGCTGCACGGCATCCAGCCGGGAGACCCCCCGACCCTCGTCTCCGCGGTTCTGCTGCTCGGCGGCGCAGCCATCCTCGCCTCCTGGCTGCCGGCCCGACGGAGTGCCCGCCAGTCACCCTCGAGGGTGCTACGCGACGGCTGATCCTCGGACCAGAGCCTCAAGCTACCGCGAGCTCTCCTTCCTCCGGATGCTCTTCGAAGGACGCTTCCGGCTTCACTGCAGACTGTGGAGTGAAGATCCGGTAGAGCGCCGGAACCACGATGAGGGTCAAGAACGCCGAGGTGCTGAGTCCACCGATGATCGCCCAGCCCAGGGGCGACCAGAGAGCGCTGTTGGTGAGGGTGAGCGGCAGGAGACCCGCAATCGTGGTGAAGGTGGTCAGCAGGATCGGCGTGAAGCGGATCAGCGCCGCCTGACGCGCGGCGTCGAGCGTGGTACTGCCCCGCCTCGCCTCCCCGTTGGCGTAGTCGACCAGGATGATCGAGTTGTTGACGACGATCCCCACCAGACTGGTCAGGCCGATGAAGGCCATGAACGAGAAGGAATAGCCGGTGATCAGGAGCGCCAGAATGGCTCCGACCACCGCCAGGGGAATGGCACTGAATACGATCAGTGGCTGCACGAAGGAGCGGAACTGCAGCACCAGTACCGCCAGGATTCCCAGCACCGCCACCACCAGCGCCTTCGCCAGATTCCCGAAGGACTCGCCCAATGCCTCCAACTCGCCGCCGACGAACAATCGGTAGCCGCGTGGAATCTCGACGGACTCCAACCGCTCCATCAGAGCGCCGGTGACTGCCGGAACGCTGTAGCCACCGGCCACGTTGGCGGTCACGGTCGCCGTGCGCTCGAGCTCGAAATGGTCGATCTGCGCCGGCACCGACTCGAACTCGAGTCTCGCCAACTGGGCCAGAGGCACGTCGGCCCCGGACATCGACCGCACCGAGATGAGCTCGAAGTCGGCCAGCCCGGCACGCTCGTCGATCGGCAGCCGCACGACGATCTCGCGCTCCTCTCCCTCGCTGTCCCGATAGCTCGCCACCGGTAGACCGGCGATCGCCGAGCGAACCGTGCGATCGATGCTGACCAGGGGAACACCGAGCATCGCGGCCTTGTCTCGATGGAGCGCGAGCGAGAGATCCGTTCTCGGAACACCGAGGGGGTTGTCGACCTCGACCACCCCTTCCTCTTCGCGCATCACTCGCTCGATCTCCGAGGCGAGGCGGGACAGCTCCTCCAGCTCGGGACCGATCACCTTGATTGCAATCGGCGCCTCGATCGGCGGCCCATTCTTGAACTCGACGATGTCGAAGGTCGCGCGCGGCTCACGGTCGAGATGGGCCCGCAGCTCGTCGATCAACCTACGCGCCACTCGCAGGTCTCGGCTGTCGAGCTCGACCGCGATCTGTCCACGGTTGGTCTTCTCTCCCTTGGGGATGACGTTGTAGTAGATCTGAGGGTTTTCACGCCCCGAGTTCGCCAGCCAGTAGCGGACCTCCTCGCGCTCCTCGAGCCACTCCTCGACCGATCTCACCACCCGATCGGTGGCCGCGAGGCTCGTCCCTTCGGGGGTCTCGATGTCGATCAGGAACTGAGGCTTCTCCGCGTTGGGGAAGAAGGAGACACCGACCATCGGAAACAGCCCGAGGCTGCCCACGAAGATGACGAACGCCAGGCCCAACACGACTGCGGGACGGCGCAATGCAAAGTCGAGAGTCCTTCGGTACGGCCCCTGAGCGACCCAATCCAGAAGCCTCTGCAGCGGCCATCGTCGGGGCTCCTTGCCGGCAGCCGGCACCTTCAGAAAGCGACTCGCGAGCAGAGGCGTCAGGGTGAGCGCCAGCAGCAGCGACGCGATCAGCGTATAGATCACGGTCACCGGCAGGCTGCGAACGAAGTCTCCAGAGCCCGAGCCCATCATCACCACCGGCAGGAAGGACAGGATCGTCGTCACCGTCGAGCTGACCACGGGCCAGCCGATCTGTGCGGTGCCATCGAGCGCGGCCTGCAGCGGCGTGCGCCCCATGCGAAGAAAGCGCGACGTGTTCTCGACCACGACGATCGCGTTGTCGACCAGCAGTCCCAGAGCGATCACCAGCCCCACGATCGACAGTTGCTGCAGTGCGTAGCCGCTGAAGTCGACCCAGCTGATCGCGATCAAGATGGCCAGTGGAACCACGACCATGACGAGAGTCGACGCGCGCGGACCGAGAGCCAGCAGAATGACCAGGCCGACCAGAAGTACACCCTGCAGCAGGCTGACGAAGAAGGTGTCGATGCGAAAGCGAACGCTCTCGGCTTGATCGAAGGCCAGCACCATCTCGATGTCGAGCGGCAAGGACTCCCGGCTGCGCTCCATGGCCGACTGCAGCCCCTCGCGGATTCGAAAGATGTTCGTACCTTTGCGTTGAATCGCCGTCACGAAGACAGCGCGATGGCCGTTCCACCGGGCGAGGTGCGTGTCGTCGGCATAGTCGAGTCGAACGTCGGCGACGTCGGAGAGATAGACCAGACGCTCCGCCTCGACCGCAACGACGGTACGCGCGATCTCCTCGACAGATGCATAGTCACCGCTGGTCTCGAGGTTGTAGCTGCGGTCTCCGATCCGCAGCTCTCCGCCAGGGACGTTCTGCGCAGCGGCCCGAATCGAGTCGGTGATCTGATCCAGAGACAGGCCGCGCTGGCGCAGCTGGTCCAGCTCGACCGAGACCCGCACCTGACGCTTCGGAATGGCGTGGCGATCCGCCTTCTTCACGCCAGGCACTCGCTCGAACTCCTTCTCGAGGCGCTCCGCGTGCCGCTCGAGCTCACGGTAGGACGCGGTGTCGGAGACCAGGGCGACCTGGAGAATGTTGGTGTCGGTCGGTGTGAACTTGCGGGTCTCCACGCGGGCCACTCCCGCTGGAAAATCGGTGCGCACTCGATTGAGCGAAGCGACCGTATCGTCGTACGCATCGTCCGGGGAGGTACCCGGGAGGAACTCGACCGAGACGTTGGCCACGCCGTTCTCGATCGTCGACTCGACCCGGTCGGCATCCTCGAGCTCGTGCAGGGCGGACTCGAGCGGATCGACGATCTCGGATTCGATGTCGACCGGATCGGCGCCGGGCCAGACGACCACGACCGAGGACCCAGCGAACTCGAACTGGGGGTCCTCCGAGCGCGACATCGTCACGAAGCTCACCGCGCCGAGCGTCACCAGCAAGGCCAGGATCACCAGTGTGAACTGATGCTGGCGCAGCGCAATCTGCGTGATCTTCATCGGCCGGCTCCCCCCGACTGCGCGCTGGCAGGAGGGAGGACTTCGATGCGCGCATCGATGCTCAGGCGCTGGGTTCCTTCCACGATCACGTGATCGATACCCTCGAGTCCTTTCGCGACCAGCACTTCGCTACCCACCAGACCGGCGATGGTGATCGGGACCGGTCGCCAGCCGCGGTCGTCCATCGCGTCGACCCCATAGACCAGGCCCTCCCGGCCATCGGCCCGAATCAGCGCCTCGATCGGTACCGCCGTGGCCTCACGGATTCGACTCGGCTGGATGACCGCACGGCCGACGAAACCGGACTTCAGGGTCACTCCGGTGCCGATCAGCCCCTCGCCGACCAGCTCGAGCTCGACTTCGAAGGTCCCGGTTCGAGGATCCGCGTTCTCGGCAATCTGTGAGACACGTGCCTCGAGCTCGTGTCCGGGAAAGGCGTCCAGCTCGATACGTGCGGAATCTCCCAGGGACACCCGAACCACGTCGCGGTCGGCCAGTCCGAGTCGCATGACCCAACCCGAGTCGGCGGAGCCGAGCACCAGGACGGCCTGGCCTGGGCTCACCAGCTCACCCGGCTCCACCACCCTGCGCAGCAGCCACCCGCTGACCGGCGCGCGAATCTCCGAGTAGCGCACGTTGAAGTCGGCAATCTGTCGGTCGGAGCGCGCCACTTCGAGCGCAGTCCTGGCGTTCTGCAGCTGTTCGAGCGTCGCTGCGTCGTCCCCATAGAGCTCCTCGGTGCGTCGCAGGTCGCGCTCGGCCTTCTCCAGTGCGGCGCGAGCCTGCGTCTGACGGGCCTCGATCTCCTCCGGATCGAGCTGCGCCAGGAGTTGATCTCGGCGCACCCTCTGGCCCTCGTCGATCGATACCGACTCGACCACTCCCTGGGTCTTGAAGGACAGGCTCACCTCGACCTTGAGGCCGATCCGACCGGCACTTTCGATGAGCAGGGCGCGCTCTCCGCGCTGCACTGGAGCGACGCGCACCGGCACCGACTTCGAGTCCGACCGTTCGCCGGGCTCCACGGTCTGCTCGACCGGAGCCGCTCCTTCGCGTCCGCAGGCCACGACGAAGCTCGCCACCACGACGAGACAGAGTAAACCCATCAGGCCTGTGGCCAGTGATCGATTCTTGTTGCACTGCGCTCTCATCGGTTGCGCTTTCATCGGTTGGACTCCTGCTTGTCGGAGGTGCTGTCATCGGGGGAGGGATCAGCGGTCGAGGGCATCGACTGGGCTTCTTCCAACGCCGGGTAGTCACGTAGCTCTTCACCGAGCTGATCGGGCAGCGCCGGCAGCACGGCGCCGGCGACCGCACGCTCGAGCTCGGCCTCCTGGGCCAGACGACCGTAGAAGGCTGCAGACAAGCCCACGCGAGCGCGCGTGAGCTCGGTGCGCGCATCGGTGAGTGAGACCTGGGGCACGACACCGGCCTCGTAGCGCCTCGAGGTGATGCGGTAGGCCTCGGCAGCGCTGCGCACTCGCTGCGACTCGACCTCGACACTTCGCCGTGCCACCTCGAGACGCCGCCAGGCGTCACGCACCTCGAGCGAGATTTCCTGTTGCGCCTCCCGCCTGCGTAGCTCGAGGCGATCGACGTCGCGCCGAGCCCGGTTGCGCCGGGCCTTCACCTGCCCGCTGTTCCAGAAGCGCCAGCTCAGCACCAGGGAGCCCTGCCAGAAGTCGTCTTCACTCTGGATCCCGTAGTTGACCCCCTGGATTCCGTAGTCCAGCACCAGATTCAGGCCGGGCCGGCGCTCGGCAGTGGCGATGCGCAGGGTCGCCTCGGCGGCTCGCGTGGCAGCGTCGAGCTGGGAGAGCTCTTCCCGGCGTTCGAGGGCCTCCGATGTGAAACGGCGCTCGGCCGGGGCGTAGTCAACGTCGCCTTCGCCTTTCGCTGCTCGGGGAACCGACGCCGATTCCTGCAGGGGTTCGGGCTCGCGCAATGCCGCGTCCACCTCGAGGGGCGTGTCGAGCGCTCGGTTCAGCAGGAAGTTCACGTAGGACGCGGCCAACACTCGGGCCCGCTCGGCTTCGAGGCGTTGCTGCTGCACCGAAGCCAGCTCGGCCTCGAGCCGAAGTACCTCGTCCCGAGTGATCGACCCGCGCTCGTAGAGTGCGCGGTTCGTGCGCAGCGTCTCCTCGACGAGCTCCGCCGTCGCATCGGCGATCTCGACGAACCGCGACGCCTGCAGGAACTCGAAGTAGCTCTGTTTGATGTCGCGGATCAGCTCTCGCCGGAACACCTCGTAGCCGAGCAACTCGACCGTGGCGGAGCTGCGACGCGCTTCCAGGTTCGGGCGCAGAGCGGGCTGGTAGATCGGTTGCGCCAGCCGAATCCGCGTGTCCTGCTCGACCTCCCGCAGGAAGGGAATGCTGACGTTCTCGATCGATCCGAATCGAGGGTCCTCACCCTGGCCGACCAGCAGCTCGTTGAGGGTGCCGTAGACCGGGTTGAGCAGGTCGCCGACCGGAAACTCGATGTCTCGTCCTCCCCCGGCGCGCGAGTAGCGCGCCTCGAGCGAGACGACCGGACGAAACAGCGACCTCGCTTCATCGAGCACCGCCAGAGCTCGCGACACCTCCATTCCCTGCTGGCGAAGCGCCAGATTGCTCTCGAGGCCAGCCTCGACGTAGCGCTCCACAACCGGCGTGTCCGCGGCGAGCGAAGCGGGAGGAGACACGAGGACCGCGGCCCAGGCCAGGCATGGCCAGACGCTCGAGAGTCTCGCGAGGGTCCTGATCGGAATGACCGAACTTTTCTGTCGCACGGGTCGAACACTCCTCTCGTCGGTGAATCGGCTCGTGAACGCTCAGTCGGAGGTGTCTTCGCTCGGCGCGCCCAGCGGATGCAGCCCCTGCCCCATGACCGAAAAGTAGATCTCGTGCAGCACCGCGCAGGAGATGCCATAGCGCTCGGCCATCGCCTCGCCACGCAGGGCCGCCATCTGCACCAGACCGTGAATCGTCGACCATCCGGTGATGGCCAGCTCACGCGCCGGCACGTCGCCGCGAATCGAGCCGTCCTCCTGGCCGCCCACGATGACCTCCGTCATCGCGTCCAGGGTCTCCAGCAGGTGATTCGTGCAGGCCTCTTCATTCGAGCCGGGCTGCGACCTCACGATCTCGGCCGACCCGAACTGCGACATGGCCTGGAAGTAGCCCGGGTGGTTCACCGAGAACCGGGTGTAGCACTCCGCGAACAGCCGGAATCGATACAGGCCGTGGCGCCCGGCCCCTTCCGTGTCCAGAGCCTGCCGGGTCTGCTCCCGGAACAGCTCGAAGCCACGACGAGTCATCGCCATGAACAGCTCCTGCTTGTTGGCGAAGTACAGGTAGACCAGCCCCTTGCTCACCTCGGCGCGCTCTGCGACCCGATCGACGGTCGTCTTCTCGTAGCCGTGCTCGAGAAACAGGCGCTCGGCCGCATCCAGGATCTGCGCCCGACGCTCTTCCTTCTCTCGCTCTCGACGCTGCGCTGTGCTCATGGGATTCGCACTCTCAGATGACCGAAGTTCAGTGACTGACTACGAGTCAGTCTACTGGAGGGTTTCACTTGCCGGCAAGAAGATGTCGTAGGACTTTTGACAGGCTTTTGTCGTCTTGACAGTTTCCTGTCTTTCTGCCAGTCTTCTGTCCATGACCGAGCCCGGCAACCCATCCCGGGGCGAAAGCCCCCTCCACGAGACCCAACCGGTGATCCGTCTTCTGATGGACGAGACGTCGCGGCTGAACCATCAGTTCGTGCACACCAGCGAGCGGGCCAACCGCTCTACCGGTCTCTCCCATGCGCGCTGGCTGACGATGACGATGATCGCGGAACGTCCCTTCACCGTCGCTCAGATCGCTCGGCGGTTGGGACTCGCTCGCCAGAGCGTCCAGCGAACGGCGGATCTCCTGGTGTCGGAGGGCCTGGTGGAGCTTCATCACAACCCCGACCACAGGCGAGCCAAGCTCCTCTCCCTCACTGCCGGGGGGCGACTGACCCTCGAAGGAGCCCAGCGGGTTCAGGCTCGGTGGACCGAGCGCGTCGCGGCCGCGGTCGAGAGTGAAGAAGTGGAAACGGCCGTCGAGCTCATGCGCACGGTGCGCGACCAGCTCGATCGTCTGGATAACGAGCTCGGCCTCGACGGCTGAACCTCCCGGAGAAAGGACATCCCGTGTCTCAGGTGACCTTGATCAACCCGTTCGAAGTTCCCGCGAACCAGGAGTCCGTCTTTCTCGCCTCTTGGAAGCAAGCCACCGAGTTTCTCCGCCGCCAACGCGGCTTCGTGTCCAGTGAGCTGCATCGCAGTCGCGACCCGAAGGCGCGCTTCCGCTTTACCAACATCACGACGTGGGAGTCATCCCAACACTTCACTACCGCCATCCAACAACCGGAGTTCGTCGAGTTGATGGACCGCATGTCCTTCTCTCACTATCCGGCCCTCTACGACCTCTTCCTGCATTGGCGGCGCGACGATCACCCATGGCGGAGACCCTACCCGTCGCGTCCAAGGCAGCGTTCTCTCCAGACTTTCGCGAGGAAGCCCGAGGCGCCGTCTCCCACCCCCTGACCCCACGTCGTCTGTTCAGAGCTACCCTGTCCTCGACCCGGGCTTCGGCCCGGGTCCTTTTTCTTCATGGGGCCGAGTTTGCCCAGCGTGCGAGCACGCGGTGCGAGAGGACCGCTACTCCACTGGACGAGCGCGTCGGCGATCCCGCTCGTCGAGAGACTCGAAGGTCGCTCCGGCGGTCTCCAGCGCCCCCTCGACCGTCGATTCGATCAACGCCGCGAGGCCGTCCCAATCGATGCTCTCCATCGAGCGCTCCAGATCGTCGCTCATGGCATCCCAGTCGATCTCTGCGAAGGCACGCTCCATGTGGACTCCGACCTCTCCGAGATCGTCGAAGGCGGCTTCCATCTCCGCGCCGAGAACCGCCCAGTCCTGCTCGAAAGAGTCCCAGTCGGCATCCTCGAACGAGTCGGCCAGCCCCTCGCCCCACTCGGCCCAGCTCTCGGCGAAGTGCTCACCCCACTCCGCCCAGCGCTCACCGACGGACTCGCCCCATCCGGCCCAGCGCTCGCCGAAGGTCTCGCCCCACTCCTCCCAGCTCCCGCCGAACGTCTCGCCCCACTCGGCCCACTGCTCGCCCTGATCCTCTCCCCACTCCGCCCAGCGATCTCCGAACCGGCTCCCCCACTCTCCCCACAGGCGACCATACTCGTCCCAGTCGCCGTCCTGGGCCGCTTCGCGCAGCTGACGAGAGAAGTCTGCCGTCTGGTCGTGAGTCGGCTCGGACTCCTGGGCGACCAGCGGACGGGAGACCGCCACCCCGAGGGTAGCCACGATCGAGCCCGCCAGAAACGGAGCCAACATTCTCTTTCGCATGGAAACCTCCCGCCGAGTGTCGGATCTTTCGGACTCTTCCCGCGCCGAACACCAACCCCGTCACAGATCATGACGAAGAAATCTGGCCCAGGGTTTCGGAGGAATGCAGCTGCGGAGGAGCGCGGTTTCGGCGAAATTGCCACTCGGACCCGAGGGAAACCCTGACCGAACCTTGTCGTATCCTTTGGGTTCAGAGTCCCCGCAGTGCGACCCGATCCTGCTCCCTCCCCCGGAAACACGCCCATGATCGACCTTCGCCTCGCTCTCCGCTCCCTGCTCAAGACCCCACTGGTCAGTGGCGCCGCGGTGCTCTCCCTGGCTCTGGGGATGGGCGCGAACGCCGCCATCTTTTCGATCTTCGAGGCGATGGTGCTGCGTCCCCTGCCGGTCCAGAAGCCTGAAGAGCTGGTCAACCTGGTCGGACCCGGACCCAAGTCCGGCTCCCTCTCCTCGGGCAGCGCGGGAGACTCCGACTCGGTGTTCAGCTATCCCATGTTTCGGGATCTCGAGAACGAACAGACCGTCTTCACCGGGATCGCCGGCCATGTCGGGTTCGGAGCCAATCTCGCCCATGACGGAAACACCATCAGCGGCGAAGGCCTTCTGGTCTCCGGCAGCTACTTCGAAGTTCTCGGATTGCGCCCGGCGCTCGGAAGACTGTTCACGAACGACGACGACCTCACCCCGGGGGCCCACCCGCTGGTCGTGCTCTCCCATGCCTTCTGGCGCAGTCAGTTCGACGGCGACCCCCTGCTGCTCAATACTTCGATCGTGGTCAACGGCAATCCGATGACCATTGTCGGCGTCGCACCGCGCGGCTTCCTCGGTACCACGCTGGGCTCGAAGCCGGACGTCTTCGTGCCGGTGTCGATGCGCCAGCAGGTCATTCCCGGCTGGGAGGGATTCGACGATCGAAAGAGCTACTGGATCTACCTGTTCGCTCGCCTGGCACCGGGAACGGGAGTCGACCAGGCGAGCGCCGCGATGAACACCCTCTATGGCTCGATCCTCCGCGAGGTCGAAGTGCCGCTCCAGGAAGGGATGCGAGAGTCCACCCTCGCTCAATTCGCCGAGAAACAGCTGGTGCTGGAGCCCGGACAGCACGGCCAAAGCACCCTCCAGGGCGAGGTGCGAGCCCCTCTCCTGCTGCTCCTGGGAGTGACCGGCCTGGTGTTGCTGATCGCCTGCGCGAACATCGCCAACCTGCTGCTGGCGCGCGCCACGAACCGGGCGGGCGAGATCGCGATTCGATTGTCCATCGGCGCACAGCGCAAGCAGATCGTCGCTCAACTCCTGACCGAGTCCTTCCTGCTCGCCACCTTCGGTGCGCTGCTCGGACTGCTGGTCGCTCGGGGGGCTCTTGCACTCTTCCTGAGGTTGCTGCCGCCGGAAGCGACCACCGCTCTCCAGGTCGATCTCGGGGCCACGGTGTGGCTGTTCATGGCCGCGCTGACGCTGGTCACCGGGCTCGTAGGCCTGTTCCCGGCGCTACACGCGACGCGCCCGGACCTCGCCAACGCCATCAAGAGCCAGCCTGGCAAGGCGTCCTCCTCACGGGGCGCGAGACGCTTCCGGCAGTCGATGGTCACGTTCCAGATCGCCATGTCGATGGCGCTGCTGATCTCGGCCGGTCTGTTCACACGCAGTCTGGTCAACGCGACCCGGGTCGACCTCGGGATCGACGTCGACCAGTTGGTCACCTTCGGAGTCTCACCCGAGCTCAACGCCTACACGCCGGCCGAGTCGAAGACCTTCTTCGAGCGCCTCGAGACCGAGCTCCAGGCCGTGCCCGGAGTCACCGGCGTGGCTGCGTCGATGGTCCCGATGATCGCCGGCAGCAACTGGATGAACAATGTCACGGTACAGGGCTTCGAGGCGGAGCCCGATGCCGACACCGTCTCGTCCTTCAACATGGTCGGCCCCGGCTACTTCCGGACGGTCGGCATCCCGCTGATCTCCGGACGGGAGTTCGAGCCTCGCGACACCCTCGAAGCACCCGAGGTCGCGATCGTCAACGAGGCTTTCGCGCGCAAGTTCGGGCTCGACCGAGACGCAGTCGGCAAGTTCATGCAATCGGGTAGGAGCGACGAGCTCGACATCGAGATCGTGGGACTCGTCGCCGACGCCAACTACAGCGACGTCAAGCAGGAGGCGCCGGCGGTCTACTTCCGACCGTATCGCCAGAGCGACGACATCGGAGCCATCAACTTCTATGTCCGCGCCACCGGCAGCCCCGAACAGCTCGTCCCTGCGATTCGGGAGACGGTCTCTCGGCTGGACCCGAACCTGCCCGTCGAAGAGCTCCGCACCATGGACGCGCAGGTGGCCGAGATGTTGACGCTGGAACGGGTCTTGAGCCGTCTCTCCGGTGCCTTCGCGCTGTTGGCGACCGTCCTGGCCGCCGTGGGTATCTACGGCGTGGTGGCCTACGCCGTGGCGCAGCGCAGGCGCGAGATCGGACTCCGCATGGCGCTCGGAGCGGACGGCCGACGGGTGGGTCGCATGATCCTGCGATCGGTCGCCTGGACCGCGCTCCCCGGCGCCCTGATCGGGATACTCCTGGCGCTGGCCGTGGGCCGGGTCGCCGGCTCTCTCCTGTTCGAGATCGAAGCCCACGATCCCGGGGTGTACGTGGTGGCAGTCGGTCTGCTACTGCTGATCACCTTCGGCGCAGGCCTGGTGCCCGCACGACGCGCTGCGGCCATCGACCCGATGGACGCCCTGCGCGAAGAGTAGGCCCGAGCTCGGCCCTCGGCCCGGCCGGCACACTCCAGGACCTCTGGAACAAATCCCGCGCAGGCGACGTAGTCGAATCGAGGAAAGCTCCAGACAGACTCCGCCCCGAGGACTACGAATGGAACTGTTCAGAGATCTTCGCTTCGCTGTCCGATCGCTCAGCAAGGCACGCCTCGTGGCCGTCGTCGCGGTCTTCTCGTTGGCCCTCATCGTTGCCGGCAACACGGTGATCTTCAGCATCATCAACAGCCTGATGATCCGACCGCTCCCCTTCGATCCGGACGAGCGCATCATGCTGGTCTGGCGAAGCGAGCTCGCACGACCGGGCGACCAGCGCCTCATGCGGGTGCTCGACTATCAGGAGATCCTCGAGCGCAACCGCGTCTTCGAGCACACCGGGGCGACGATGAGCGGCAGTCGAAGCCTCACCGGCACCGGTGAGCCCGAACAACTGCTCACCAGCCTGGTGACACCGTCGTTCTTCGACATGGTGGAGGTGAGAGCCCAGGCAGGGCGCTTCTTCACCTCCGAGGAAGGCCGGCCCGGCGCTGAGCCGGTGGCGGTACTCGGGGACTCTCTCTGGCGACGCCGCTTTGCCGCCGACCCCTCGGTGCTCGGCCAGACGATCGAGCTCGATCGCGAGCCCCATCGCATCGTCGGGATCATGCAGGAGAACTTCGAGTTTCTGGATGTCGGCGTCGACGTCTGGCTCCCGCTCGCGGTCGAGCCCGGAAACTCCGATCCGGAGCCCCCGATCGGCGCCGTGGTCGGCCAACTCGCCGGCGGAGTCTCCCCCGACACGGCGCGCGACGACCTCGCGGCAATCGCCGCGGACCTCGAGCAACGGTTCCCCGAAACCCATCTCGGCTACGGAGCCTTCGCGAGGACCTTTCGCGAGATCGTGCCCGGACCGAGCGACGCGATGTTGCTCCAGCTGATGCAGGCAGCCGGAGTCTTCGTGCTCCTGATCGCCTGCGCCAATCTCGCCAACCTGATGCTCGCTCGCGGCGAGAGTCGTCGGCGGGAGCTCGCGCTCCGCGCCGCCCTGGGAGCGGGGCGTGGGAGGATCGTGCGACAGCTGATGACCGAGAGCGTGCTGCTCGCCGTCATCGGCGGGGGCATCGGCGTCGTGCTCGGACTGCTCGGTGTGGACCTGGTGGCCAAGGCCCTCGCAGGCGACGTGCCGCAGGGCTACCTCCCGGTCGTCGACATGCGAGTGCTGCTCTTTTCGCTTCTGCTCTCGATCTTCGCTGGAGTCGCCTTCGGACTCCTGCCCGCACTGCGCAGCACGCGGGGTGGATTGGCAACGAGGCTCCGCGAGGGTGGCGGCCGCGGCAGTTCGACCGGCCAGGGGTGGCTGCGGCGGGGACTGGTGGTCGCTCAGGTCGCACTCGCGGTGGTCCTGCTCTGTGGCACCGGCCTCATTCTCAAGAGTTTTCTCGAGATCCAATACGCCGACCCGGGCTTCGACCAGGAGGGACTGCTCAGCTTTCAGCTCACCCTCCCCGAGGATCGGTACGCCACCGAAGAGAGCCGCCTGACCTTCTTCGAACAGATTCGCGAGGAGCTGGTCGCACTGCCCGACGCCGCCGGGGCCACCTACGCGTCGGCGATCCCCCGCGCTCGAGACAACCAGGCCGCCGAGGTCGAGATCGTCGGTGCCCCACTCGAAGAAGGCACGCCGAAACCCTTCGTGAGCTGGCTGGCGGTTCCCCCGGGCTATCTCGACACGCTCAGCGTCTCGATCCTGCGCGGCCGCGACTTCGCGGTCACCGACCGCGCCGAAACGGCCCGCGTCGCCATCGTCGACCGTCGCTTCGCACAGCGCTTCTGGCCGGACGAGGAGGCCGTCGGCCAGCGCTTGCGCCTGCGAGACGAGGAGTGGGAAGTGATCGGGGTCGCCGCTCCGATTCTGCAGCGCCGCCTCGGTGAGCTCGAGGGCGACCTCAACGCCCTCGTCTATCTTCCCTGGTCGCAGAGCGGCCAGCAGACCGCGAAGTTTCTCCTGCGCAGTCGCACCCAGGATCCGACCGCGTTGGCCGAGCCGGCACGCGCCGCGGTCGGGCGCCATGACCCGGACCTGCCGGTGGCGTTGATGCGCACCTACGACCAGGTCCTCGCCGCGACCTACGTCGGGATGAACGTGCTGGGCAAGGTCCTCGGCGGTCTCGCGACCGTCGCCCTGGCACTGGCCGGTCTCGGTGTCTACGGCGTCCTCGCCTACTCGGTCAGTCAGCGCACCCAGGAGATCGGCGTGCGCACGGCCCTGGGAGCGGGGCGCCGGACCATTCTGGGGATGGTTCTGGGCGGAGCGCTGCGCATGGCCGCGGTCGGAATCGCGGTCGGCCTGCCGTTGGCCTTCGGAGTCACACGGCTGCTCGAGTCGGCGATCCCGGGGATGGCTGCCGGCTGGGCCACCTTCGTGCCGATCGTGGTCGCAGGGTTGCTGACGGTCATCGTCGCATCGAGCCTGGGGCCAGCGAGTCGCGCCACACGACTCGATCCGGTCAAAGCCCTGCGGGCCGAGTGACGGGGAGCTCGGGGGGCGGGGTGTTCCTCACCTTCCCCGAGTGGGGGCCAGTCTCTCGAGCTCTTCGAACCAGTTCTCGACGATGACGATGCGGAAGTCCGCGCCGCTCTCGACCATCAGGAAACGATCCCCGTCCGGGGAGACATCCCATCGCTGATGGCCCATCAGGTCGAGCGTGTACGGACCTTCGAACAGCTCGACCGGGGGTCCGAACGCCAGCTCGGGCTCGTAACTGACCCTGGCCGCAACCAGCTTGCCGCCCTGGCGAAAGAAGAGCTCGGTACCGTCGAGCGACCAGATCGGCGACAGACCGCCGTCGATCGACACCGCCACCTTGCGTCCCGGGCCTGGATACGCGACGACATAGACCTCGTAGTCCTGCGTTTCGTTGCTGACGTACGCCAGCCACTTCCCGTCGGGCGAGAATCTCCCGGTGCGCTCGTTGGCCTCGGAATCCAGGAAGGGGCGAATCGATCCCTCCGGATCCAGGATCCAGATGTCGGACGTGTCGTCGAAGAACGCGAGCTCTCCAGTCCGCGGGTTCCACGAGGTCGGTACGATGGTGCCCACGGGCCGACGATCGTCGTCTCCACCGAGGATAGCTGTCTCGCGATGGACCAGGAGGGTGCTCTCGCCGCTCCCGTCGGCGGACTGCTGGACGATGATCTGCTCCAGGCCACTGTAGGTCGTGGCTCGACGGTCGTCCGAGGTGAAGATCGGGAACAGCGACTCCGAAGCCAACAGCTGTCGCGTGCCGGAAGCCAGGTCCATCTCGTAGACGTCGGAACCGACGTTGAGAAGAGCCGTTCGCCCGTCGGCCGCAAGGTCGAGGTGCGAGTAGTCGCGCGGCTCGTCGCTGATGGGAGTGGCGCGACCGGTGCGGTCGGTCCAGACCAGGCGAGCGTTCTCCTCTCCCCGAACGGGGATGTAGAGCATGGTTCCATCGTGGGCGAGGAAGGGCCCGGAATGGACATTCTCGAGCACGGGCACAGGGTCGCCCACGACCGCGAGGGAGTCGAGATCGAATGGCACCGCCATCGCGGTCGATTGCTGCAAGAAGACCAGGTGGCCGCTCTTCGAAAAGGAAGGCAGCCTGCCGTTGATCGGCAGCAGGGTGACCCCACCGCTGTCGAGATCGACGACTCCGATCCGAGGCATTCCCTCGCTCTGGATGACCGAGAAGAGCGCCCTCCTGCCATCGGGCAGATGGTGCGGATGGGCATGTGAGCTCTGGCCGGCGGCGGTATCGACCCGGGTGACCTGCTCGGGCTCCCCGCCCTCCGACGCCACGCGGAAGATGCCGACCGTGGTCGCGACCAGGAGGTCGCCTCGCGGGCCCCAGCTGAGTGCGAATGGATCGAGGGATTGCGTGGACTGGCCCACCCCCCGCGGACCGACCAGATTGGCGAGCGGAACCGGCTGCCCTCCCCGTACCGGTACCTTCGAGAGCCGAGCCCCATTCTGGATTCCGAGCCACTCGCCATCCGGGGAAAAGGCGAAGGAGGACGTCTCGCGAGCCGGCGCCACGGAGTAGCCGTCCAGGCTGTCGAAGGAGCGCACGTAGGCATCGACCCGGTTGCCGACCCGGCCGTTGTAGGCGATCTGATCGCCGCTCGGAGAGATCGCCGCCACGAAGTCCGTCCAATTGGGGACCGAGTGCCACGGGAGATCGATCGCGAAACGGCGCACCGACACCGGAGGTTGGCTGCTGCGCGAAGAGGCGAGCGCCAGACCGAGACTCACGCCCAGAACTGCAGCGAGCACCCAGGGCAGCGCGCGGAGCCAGCGTCCGGTCGACCGCGACTCGGCGGTCGGCTCGGTAGCGCTCGGCCTGCCCTGGATCTCCAGCAACTCGTTGCGAGCGTCCCCGATGTCGCGCAACCGAGAGCGAGGATCCTTGCGCAAGCAGCGCTCGATGAGCCGCCGCACGGAGCTCGGGACCGCGGCGGGCAATCGCTCCCAGTCGGGCTCCCCCTGAATGACCGATGCCAGGATCTCTGGCACATCACGGCCCGAGTACGGCTTCTGGCCCGCAAGCATCTCGAACAGGATGCATCCGAAGGCCCAGATGTCGGCCCGCTTGTCGACGGTCTTGCCTCGCGCCTGCTCGGGGCTCATGTATGCAGCAGTCCCCAGGATCACCCCCACCTGGGTCATCTGGGCCGTGAGTGTGGGCGACCGGGTCAAGTCGAGATCTGTGCTGGGGGACTCCTCCCAGGCCTTGGCCAAACCGAAGTCGAGCAGCTTGACGCTCTCTGTCTGCGGATCGACCACGACGTTGCCGGGCTTGAGATCGCGGTGGACGATGCCGCGCTCGTGTGCCGCTTCGAGCCCTTCGGCAATCTGGAGCGCGATCGCGATTGCATCCTCGATCGGGAGAGCACCCCGGGCGAGGCGACGAGCCAGATCCTCCCCCTCGGCCAGCTCCATGGCAAGGAAGTGGGTCCCGCCAACCTCCCCGACTTCGTAGATCGCCGCGATGTGGGGATGGTTGAGGGAAGCGAGGACCTTGGCCTCCCTCTCGAACCGCGCCAAGCGCTCGGGATCTTCGGTGAAGTCGGCAGGGAGGACCTTGATCGCCACCTCGCGATCGAGTCTGCTGTCCTCGGCGCGATACACCTCGCCCATCCCACCCTCTCCCAACTTGGCGGTGACTGTGAAGTGAGAAAGTGTCTGGCCGATCAAGATGGGCGAATTCTAAGGGACGGTGACCGAGACGGCGACTGCAGCCCCGCCTTTCCCCCCGACCCTGGACGGGGAGCTCGGCCCCGCAGGGACCTTTGTCTGTTAGGTTCACGAGTAGCCAGTGACTGAACTGGCCGAATTCACCGGAGGTCCGCACCGTGAGCCCCGACGAAGAAACACTCCGGCCCCCGTCGCGTGCACTCTTTCTCACCGAGACACCGCGCGCGCTCTCCGAGATGGCCCTTCTGGGTTGGTTCGCCGGCCCCCTCCGAGCGGCTCCGCACGGAGATGGCCACCCGGTCATGGTGCTGCCGGGCTTCACCGCCAGCGATGGCTCGACGCGTGTCCTGCGCCGTTTTCTCGATCGGTGGGGCTATTCCACGGTCGGCTGGGGCCTCGGCCGGAATCTCGGCCCGGACGAGGCCCTGATGCGCCAGATGATGGAGCGGCTCGAGGCCCTCCATCTCGAGCACGGCAGACCGGTGAGCCTGGTCGGGCAGAGTCTGGGGGGGATCTACGCGCGGGAGCTGGCGCGCCAGGCGCCACACCTCGTTCGCCAGGTGGTCACGCTGGGCAGTCCCTTCGCCGGCATCCCGGGCGCGGCTTCGAACATCCAGCCGCTGTATGAAGACGTCACGGGCAACAAGTCCCAGCCGCTCCAGGCTCGCCTGCTCCAGAACCTTGGCGTGGCGCCGCCGGTCCCGACGTCGGCTCTGTACTCTCGGGGCGACGGGATCGTTCATTGGAAGTCCTGCGTGCAACGCCAGGGCGATCGGGCCGAGAACATCGAAGTGTGGGGCAGCCACTGCGGCATGGGCTTCAACGCACTCGTGCTCTACGCCCTGGCCGATCGCCTGGCCCAGCCCGAGGAGGAGTGGCGCACCTTCGAGCGGCGGGGCCTGCGTCGAGCCTTCTTTCCCGCCCCCGTCCCGTGCCAGGGCACGACCCCGGACGAGGAGGACAAGGAGCAGGCTCCGCGCGCAGTGGCCGGCGGCCTGGCGAAGCTGGCTGACGACATCGGCCACAGTGCTGCCGAAGCCGTGATCGCGGGAAGTCAGCTCGCGGAGCGCGCGGTCGCCGAGATCACCGAGGACGCGCTGGCAGTCGCCCACGAGGTCTCTCCGACGGTCGAAGAGGCGGTGAGCCAGGGCGTCGAGGGAGCCGATCGAAGTCTGCGCGAGATCGGCATCTTCGACTACCTCGGCTTCGAGCTCCTGACCGAGACTTCGTCGGCCCTGGCCGACGGGTTCAACGACCTGGGCCGTTCGGCCCTGGAGCGGGCCCGAGCGGGCGCCGAACATCACCTCGACGGGCTGCGCGCCGCCGCGGAGGCGCGGAGTCTCGAACAACTGGTGAGCGCCGGGCGTGAGCGCCGCCGGAAGCTGGCCGAGAACCGGATCGAAGGGCTCAGGGACGCAGGCCGCATCGTCAGGCGCACTGCACGCAGAGTGTCGGAGCCCTTGGCGTCGCTGTCTCGGCCGTTTGCGGGTCTCGTGAAGCGAGAGTGGTCGTCGGCGGGCAGGCCGAACGGCCGCTCGCCCAGGCCGCGTCGGCGCTCGTTCACCGCGAGCTGACTCGGGCTCGGCGGCCGCGCAGACCAGGGCCCCCGGGGCTCAGGCCGCCCGGGCTGTGTGGTTCGTAGATCCGAATATTGCTATCTTACGATAGAATGACCTCCGCATATCACGGAGATCTTCTGCCATGACCGCCCGCCGCCCACGCCCGATCGCTCCCCTGCTCCTCGTGACCTCGCTCCTCCTTCTGCTTCCCTGGCCGATCGCGGGACAGACCACCGGCGAAACCGTGCCCGTCAGTCCGCCGCCACTGGAGGCCTGTTTCGCCCCGGGAACCCCGGACTCCGTCGTCGAGCAGCATCGCGCCCGCCGGACCTGGGCTCAGCTGACCTCACTGCAGGATCGCTCGACCCGGCACCAACTGAGTGACCGCTGGACCTGCACCGCGACCAACGGCTGCGGCCTCTCCCAGGGAGACCCGGTCACATTGACGTGGAGCATCGTGCCCGACGGAACCTCGATCTACGGCTTCAACGGTGAGGCCACCGCACCGAGCAACCTGCAGAGCTGGCTGAATGGCATCTACGGGACCCAGGAGACCTGGCTGGCCATCTTCCAGCAGGTGTTCGATCGATGGGCAGAGCTCACCGGGCTGACCTACGTCTACGAGTCCGCCGACGACGGCGCCGCGATGACCCAGTTCTCCGTGCCTGGAGGATCTCTCGGCGTGCGCGGTGACATCCGCATTGCGGCCCACCTGATCGACGACGACTGGGGAGTGCTGGCCTACAACTTCTTTCCCGATACCGGGGACATGGTCCTCGACAGCGCCGACGCGTTCTTCGACAGCACCGGCAACAATTCGCTCGGGCTACGCAACGTCTTCGCGCACGAGCACGGCCATGGCCTGGGAATGAGCCACGTCTGCCCCGTCGATCAGACCAAGCTGATGGAGCCCTATGTCAGCTCGGCCTTCGACGGACCGCAGCACGACGACATCCTCGCGGGCAATCGCGGCTACGGCGACCGTTTCGAGACGGCCGACAGTCCTGGAACGGCAAAGAACCTCGGAACGCTGACCTCGGTCGATCTCTCCGACCTCAGCATCGACGACAACTCGGACGCCGACTACTACAGCTTCACCGTCGCTCCGGGAAGCAATCTCTCGGTCACGGTCACTCCGATCGGCTTCACCTATCTGCAAGGTCCGCAGTGCGTCGCCGGTTCCTCGTACAACACGAAGGACAACCACGACCTCTCTCTCACCGTGCTGGGCAGCAACGGGACGACCGTCCTGGCCTCCGTCGACAGCAGGAGCGCCGGCCTCGAGGAGACGCTGACCAACCTGGCGCTCACCGAGGGCACCGGGCCGTACTACGCCGTGATCGAGGGGTCCGGAGCCAACGAGGCCCAGCTCTACCGACTCGCGCTCACCGTGGGAGACCAACTGATGATCTTCGAGGACTCTTTCGAGAGCGGCAACACCGACGCCTGGAACTGATCTCGTAGCGCTCTACCCGGCCTTTGCCTGCTCCCGCAGCTCTCGGCGCAGGATCTTTCCGACTCCGCTCTTCGGCAGCGCGTCGACGAGGTGAACGGCCGACGGCGCTTTGAACGGACTGGTGTGCTCCTTGACGAAGGCGATCAGATCGGTCTCCGCGGCTTCGCCCCCGGCCGTCAGCGCGACGTACGCCACGACCTTCTCCCCGTAGACCGGGTCGGGCGCTCCGACGACCGCGGCTTCGGCGACCGCGGGATGTCGGTAGAGAATGTCCTCGATCTCAGCGGGATAGATGTTCTCGCCACCTCGGATGATGAGGTCCTTCTTGCGATCGACGATGTACAGGTATCCGTCCTCGTCGAGGTAGCCCACGTCACCGGTGTGAAGCCAGCCGCCGCGCAGCACCTCCTCCGTCGCCTCGGGGCGATTGAGATATCCCATCATCACGCTCGGACCGCGCAGCACGATCTCGCCGCGTTCTCCCGCTGGAAGGGGTCGATCCTCCTCGTCGACGATGGCGACCTCGGTCTCGCTGTAGGCCCGGCCCGCCGAGCCCGGACGGTAGGCGTCGCTCGGACGATTCGCACTCGCCATGCCGGCGCTCTCGGTCATGCCGTAGATCTCGCGCACCCGACAGCCGAAGCGCGCGGAAAAAGCCTTGGCCAGTTCGACCGGCAAGGGCGCCGCGCCGCACACGACCTCCTGGAGCGAGCTCAGATCGTAGTTGTCGAGCTGCGGGTGATTGAGGATCAAAGCCAGCATCGTCGGGACCGCCGGCATCGAGGTGCACCCATGCTCCTGGATCAGCGCCATGAACGGCTCGGGGGCGAACCACGCCATCTGCACCATGTAGCCGTCGGCGAGACGCTCGGGGACCATGTATCCACTGTTCATGACGCCGACCCCGAAGATGTGCGCCATCGGCATCGCGCTGATGCTGATCCGCGGGGTCTCGATGCTCTCGACCTCCCCCGCGTCGTAGCCCTGGCGCGCCGCCGCGAGCAGGTTCCCATGGGAGAGCAAGGCGCCCTTGGGCCGCCCGGTCGTACCTGAGGAATAGAGCACCAGGGCCAGTTCGTCCGGGTCGATCTGTGGCAACTCCCTCCGAGGTGTCGACTGCAACAACTCCTCGAGTGAGAGCTCCGCTGGCGCTGCGCTGTCGTCGGTCTCCCCTCCCCGGACGACGACGAATCGCACCGAATCGAGCCCCCGCACCGCCTCGCGGACCTTGTCGAGGTTGGCCTGGTCGGTGATCACTCCGCAGGCTCCGGTGTCTTCGAGCACGAAGCGCAGCTCGGGCGCCGCCAGTTGGAACATCACCGGCACTGCGGCCCCTCCGGTCCGGAAGATCCCCTGAAACACCGGATAGACCACCGGATGGTTGACCATGCAGAGGGCCACGATGTCACCCTTCCCGACGCCCAGCTCGGCGAGCGAGCCCTGGAGGCGTCGCGCCTGATCCAGCGCCTCCCAATTGGTGTAGCTCTGGCCGTCGAAGACCAGGCTCCGCCGCTCTCCCAGGCGCGCTGCTGCGTCTTCGGCGAGGGTCGCCAGATTGGCGCTCTCCAGGTAGGTCATCTCCCGGCTTCCTCCTATGAGTGAAAGGTATCCCAGGCTATCGCGGGGCCCCTGGGAGAGACAACGGACCCCGATTGCTATGATCGACGCAATCGATCCACCGACAATCCAAAAGGGAGCCCGAGTCGGGGCACGGCGGTACCGCTTGGCGCTACCGGTGTCTCTCCCACTCTCCGGCACTGAACCACGAAGTCACAGAGGAGTACCCAATGAAGAAAGTACTCGGTATCTGGCTCGCGACGGGTCTCGTTCTCTTCGCCTGTCGTCCAGCTGAAGACGCCTCTTCCGAAGCCCCAGAAGACGCCGCACCGGCAGCCGACGTGGAGGTCGACGACGCGGCAGCCGTCCGGGCCCTCGCAGAATCCTGGGACGCCATCGCGAACGCCCAGGATCTCGACGGCATGATGGCGTTGTTCACATCAGACCCGATTCGCCTCAACGCCGGCGAGCCGGCACTGATCGGAGCGCAGGCCTGTCGCGCCGACTTCGAAGCCGGCTGGGCGGCCAGCGAGAGCGAGGGCTACAACCCGGTCGACGACCTGGGGATCGCGGGCGACTGGGGCTGGGTTCGGGGCAGGTTCACGGACAAGACCACTTCCGAGTCGGGCGAGGTCACGGAAGAGAAGGGCAAGTGGCTCAGCATCGTTCGCAAGACCGACGACGGGTGGAAGTACGCCATCGATTCCTGGAATCGCGACGCACCCGCGGCGACCAGCGGCAGCAGCGATGACTTCGACCGCGGCGAGCTCCCGCCGGAATTCTCACCCACGAATCCCGACGAAGAGGCGGTTCTGGCGGCCGCTTCGGGCTGGGACGCGGCCAACAACGCAGAAGACGCCGACGCATTGCTCGCGCTCTACACCGACGACGCCGTTCGGATGCCAGCGGACCAGCCGACTGTCCAGGGACAAGCGGCCCTTCGCGAGCACTTCGAGAGCGGCTGGGCCACGCAAACGCCCGACGGGGAAGGCCCCACCCGCGGTCTCGAGGTCGACGGAGATTGGGCCTACCTGTGGGGTACCTGGACCGACCGCTCGACCGACAAGGCGACGGGAGAGGTGACGCAGGACAAAGGCAAGTGGCTGAACGTCATGCGTCGTACCCCCGAGGGTTGGAAATTCCAGATCGAGCTGTGGAATCGGGACGCCTAGCCCGCTTCGGCCGAGCGCTCCCGCTGCGAACCACGTCCCCGGGCGACTTCGAGAGGACGAATCTCGGAATCGCCCGGGGGGCTCCTCGGATTCGGTAGACTCCGCCGTCGCCCGACCTTCAGCAGCCGAGGAGAGCGCACCCAGAGATGTCCGAGGTCCCGCACGCCCACCTGCGCCGCGAGCTCAGTCTCGTGCCCCTCGCCGCCACCGGCATCTGCTCGATGCTCGGCGCCGCGATCAACATCCTGCCCTTCTCCATTCAGCGCAACGTTCCCGGAATCGGCCCGTCCGTCCTCCTGGCGTTTGCTCTGGGAGCCGTTCCGGCCATCTTCGCTGCGCTGGCCTACGCCCACCTGGCTTCGGCGATGCCTCGGGCCGGGGGCAGCTACGTCTACGCCAGTCGCGCGCTGCACCCGGCCCTCGGCTTCATCGCCAGCTTCTCGCAGTGGTTCGGAGTCTGCGTCGGCATGGGAGTGGTCTCCTTCGTGCTGCCCAATCCGTTCCTGCGCGACGTTGCGACCGCCCTCTCGCTGGACGGACTGGCCGAGTGGATCAGCCAGCCGGCCGCCCACTTGACGTTGTCGCTGCTCTTCATCTGGACCTTCGTCCTGGTCAACATCCGCGGACTCAAGGCCTACACCCTGACCCTGGTGCCGATGATGTTCCTGATGTTCGCACTCGGCGCGGTGGTGATCGTCAGCGGCCTGCTCTACGACCAGAGCGACTTCGCCGCCTCCCTTCAGGCGGCCGAGGGTGTCCAGGTGGCCGCGCAAGAGGCGCCGCCCCTGAAGTTCGGAAGCCTGCTCGCCGCGGCAGCAATCCTCTTCTCCAGCTTCGTCGGCTTCGACTCGATCGCGCAGGCCGGCGGAGAAGCGCGCAACCCTGGACGGACGCTGCCGCTCGCGTTCGGCATCGCCGTGGGCTCCGTGGGCGCCTTCTACCTCCTGTTCACGGCCTCGGTGTACCACATCGTGCCGTGGAACTTCATCGCCGAGCGCGCCCAGACCGAAGACCTGACGGCCGCCGGCATGCTCGCCTACGTGCTGCCGCCCCTGTGGACGATTCCGATCGTCGCCGGAGCCGCGGTGGCGCTGATCAACGATCTTCCGGCGATGCTGCTCGCCACTTCGCGTCTGATGTTCGCCTGGGCGGAAGACCGGATCTTTCCTCGTCAGATCGCCTCCGTCAACGAGCGCTTTCGCACGCCCCACGTCGCTCTCATTGCCAGCGGGACGATGGCCAGCCTGACCATCGTCGGCAGCCAGCTGGCGGGCGACTTCTTCCTCGGTGCGGACATCCTGGCCACGGCACTGTTGGTCAACTTCTTCCTGATGTGCCTCTCGATGCTCACCCTGCCTCGCCGCGCTCCCGACATCGCCGCGCGCGCCACCTTCTTGACTCATCGCGGCACGCAACTCTTCGTCGGCGGCGCTGGGATGATCGTCATCGCCGTCTTCCTGGCCGCTCACATCGCGAAAGACCTGTCCAGCGAACAAGAGGCCTGGTACTTTCACCCCACCGCGCTCTGGGTCCTCGTGATGACGCTGGCTGCCCTCATCTTCGCGGCCGAATGGCGCAAGCTGCGCCGCACCGGATTCGACACCGAGCACTACTTTCGAGAGCTACCCCCGGAGTGACCTCGGCTGCGGAGCAAGGCGAGGGGTCGCCCTGGCCGATCCGATTCAGTCCCCGCTACGGGCTACCCCTGCAACGCCCTATCCCTGCGTCGCTGCCACAGGGGAGAATGACTCCATGAGTCGACTCATGCAGAGTGCCACAGTCGTCGCCACCGCCCTGGGTGCAGTAGTCGGACTCGCCCAGTCCTCCCCTCGCGAGCTTCCCCCGCCGGTCGAGGTTGCCGAAGCCGTCGCCACCACCGCCGAGGAGATGCGGCCCTACACCGACCGGATCGCCGGAACTGCCGTGACCTTCGACCTGGTTCCGATTCCCGGCGGGCGATTCCGGCCGGGGTCTCCTGCGGGAGAGCCGGGGCGTGCGAACGACGAGACCCCCGGCGGCGAGGTGGAGATCGAGCCGTTCTGGATGGGTCGGGTGGAGGTCACCTGGGACGAATACAACCTCTTCATGCTGTCTCTCGATTCGGACAACGAGCGCGAGACGACCCCGCAGGACGAGTATGCCGACGCCGTGACTCGCCCCACTCCTCCGTATGTCCCGATGGACTTCGGGATGGGGGTCGAGGGCTACCCCGCCGTCGGCATGACCCAGCTCGCGGCCCGCCAGTACACTCGCTGGCTCAGCATGCGCACCGGGCGCTTCTACCGCCTCCCCACGGAGGCCGAGTGGGAGTACGCGTGCCGGGCAGGCACCGTCTCGCCCTGGTCCTTCGGGTCCGATGCCGCCGCGCTCGCCGACCATGCCTGGTTCGCCGAGAACAGCGACGATGGCTATGCGCCGGTCGGTACCCTGGCGCCCAATCCCTGGGGGCTGTACGACATGCACGGCAACGTCGCCGAGTGGACCCTCGACGAGTACGCCGAAGCGGGCTATGCCGAGCTCGCCGACGACGCTCCTCTTCGCTGGCCCGAGAAGGAGTATCCCCGGGTCGTCCGAGGCGGCTCCTTCCGCGACGCGGCGGAGGCCCTTCGCTGCGGCGCCCGTGGGGCCTCGAGGGAGAGCTGGAAGCGGCGCGACCCCCAATGGCCCAAGAGCCTCTGGTACCACACCGACGCGCCCTTCCTCGGCTTTCGAGTCGTGCGCCCACTGTCGGTGCCCACGGCCGAAGAGCGCGTGCGCTACTGGGAACCCCAGCTGGAAGCGCTACGCAAGCGCCTCGACCGGCAGCGGGAAGGTAACCGCTGACCGGAGCCGAGGCACCGTCCGCCTTGATAGGCTCTGCGGCGGAATCCCTTTCAGGAAACGAACGGCTGCGCGACGAACGGAGACACCACGATGTCCGATCCCAGAGAGAAGACCCACGAAACGACCCGCCGTGACTTCATCGCCGGCACCACGGCAAGCCTCGTGGGCGCGGCCACCCTGGGCACGACGATGACGGCCCCGAGTGTCGCGAACGCAGCGACGGCAGCCGGCGACCGGGATCTGACGGTCGCCCTGGTCGGCTGCGGCGGCCGGGGCACCGGCGCAGCCCGTCAGGCTCTCGCGACGGGGCCGCGGATCGGAGACGGCAAGGTGCGCCTGGTGGCGATGGCCGACGCCTTTCGCGATCGCCTCGACCAGAGCTTCGAAGCGCTCGCCGAGGCGGCCGGCGACGCGTTTCCCGACGACGCCCTCCAGGTTCCCGAAGAAAACAAGTACACGGGCTTCGACGCCTATCGCAAGGCGATCGACAGTGGAGCCGACGTGGTCATCCTCACCACCCCTCCAGGCTTTCGCCCGCAGCACTTCGAGTACGCGGTCGACCAGGGCAAGCACATCTTCATGGAGAAGCCGGTCGCCGTCGACGCTCCGGGAATCCGCCAGGTCATGGCTGCCGCCGAGAAGGCCAAGCGGGCCAATCTCAAGGTCGGGGTCGGACTCCAGCGTCACCATCAGCCGCTCTACCTCGACACCGTGAAGCGGATTCACGACGGGGCCATCGGCGATGTCGTGTTGATGCGGGTGTACTGGAACTCGTCCGGAGTGTGGGTGCGCGAGCGCGAAGCCGGCATGACCGAGATGGAGTACCAGATGCGCAACTGGTACTACTTCAACTGGCTGTGCGGCGACCACATCGTCGAGCAGCACATCCACAACATCGACGTCGCCAACTGGGTCAAGAACGCTCATCCCGTCAGCGCTCAGGGCCAGGGCGGGCGTCAGGTCCGCAATGGCGCCGATCACGGCGAGATCTTCGATCACCACTTCGTCGAGTTCACGTACGCCGACGGCTCGACCGCCCTCAGCCAGTGCCGACACATCGAAGGCTGCTGGAACCAGGTTGCCGAGTTCGCCCATGGCACACAAGGCCACTCCGAGGTGGCGGCCGGCAAGATCTTCGGTAGCGGCGGCTGGGAGTGGGCGTTCGGCGAGGAGACCCAGGACCCGTACCAACTCGAGCACGATGATCTGTTCACCGCGATTCGAGAAGACCTGCCCTACTCGGAAGCGGAAATGGGAGCCGTGGCGACGATGAGCGCCATTCTCGGCCGCATGGCAACCTACTCCGGAGAGCGCATCGACTGGGACGACGCGATTGCCTCGAAGGTCTCGCTGGCCCCAGAGCAGTACACGTGGAAGGCCGATCCTCCCACTCTGCCCGACGCCGAGGGCCGCTACGCCATCCCGGTTCCAGGGAAGACCCAGGTGACGTAGACGACTCCCGAGCTACCGCCGCGCATACTGCTTCTTGCCGAACAGATTCTCGTGGGCCTGTTCCGTGGTGAGCTTCTGCTGCTCGCGCAGCTCCCTGCCCACCTCGATCCCCCGGCGCAGGGCGGGGCGCTCCTTGAGCACGTCGAACCAGCGACGCACGTTCGGGAAGTCGTCGAGGTCCTGGCCCTGGCGCTTGTAGGACAAAGTCCAGGGAAAGATCGCCATGTCGGCGATCGAGTACTTGCCGCAGATGAAGTCTTTTCCGTCGAGACCCCGATCGAGTACCCCGTACAGACGTCCCGCCTCGTTGGTGTAGCGCTCCTTGGCGTACGGCACCTCTTCCTTGGCGTACATCCGGAAGTGGTGCGCCTGACCGAACATCGGGCCGACGTTGCCCATCTGCCACATCAGCCACTGCAGCACGTCGTAGCGCTCGCGTGGATCCGAAGGCAGGAACCGACCGTACTTCTCGGCCAGGTAGATCAAGATCGCCCCCGACTCGAAGAGCGAAATCGGCTCACCGCCGGGCCCATCGGGATCGACGATCGCCGGCATCCGGTTGTTGGGGCTGAGCCTCAGGAAGTCCGGCTCGAACTGCTCGCCGGCGCCGATGTTCACCGGAATCAGGTTGTAGTCGATGCCCGCCTCTTCGAAGAAGATCGTGATCTTCCAGCCATTCGGGGTCGGCCAGTAGTAGAGATCGATCATGGTGCATTGCCTCTCGATGGTGTGGCCTGCAAGCTAGCACAGCCTCCTCGCCCACCACCGGATACGGAGCCCGGTTGACGCTGGCCTTCGCGGTTGCCAAGATGCCTTCGCAATCATGCCTGCATCGAGCTCAGCGCGCCTCCTTCTCAAGGGTCTGGAAGAAGAGGTCTACACCGGCAAGCCCGACGGCCGCATCGTCGGTCTGGCTCCGCAGATCTCGGCCGCCCTCGACGGGTTTCACACCGAGCCCGACGCTCGCAACGTCGAGTACATCACGGCGCCTCATCGCGACTACCGCGCACTGCTCGACGAGTTGATGAGCCAGCGTTGTCGTCTACGACGCTACCTCCACCAGGCCGGCAACTACACTCTGGTTCCCGGCTCCGCCCTGGCTCTCGAGCCCGACGGCGACTTCCACATCTCCGATCCGAACAACCCCTACTACCGGCACATTCGAGATACCTACGGCCCTACCGTGGTCACGGCGAGTACCCATATCAACATCGGGATCGAAGATCCCGAAACGCTCATGCGCGCCTACCGCGTGTTCCGCTGCGAGTCTCCGATCTTCCTGGCGCTGACGGCATCGTCTCCGTTCCTGCACGGTCAGGCGACCGGCTATCACTCCACGCGGTGGCACGTGTTTCCCCACACTCCCGCGGAGGTTCCCTTCTTCAGGAACCATGCCCACTTCGTCGAGTGGTTCGATCATCAACTGGCAATCGGCACGATGAACAACTCGCGCCACCTCTGGGTTTCGGCGCGCCCCAATGGCCCCGCCACTCCGCGCGATCTCAACCGGTTGGAGCTGCGCATCTGCGATCGCATCAGCCAGCCCAGCATGGTCTCGGGGATGACCGCACTCGCCGAAGCCCGAGTCCGTCAGCTGATGGACGACCCGGAGCTCGATCCGCTGGCTGGGGCTACCAGCTCCCGAGACTGGGACACCCGCAACCGCGAGCTGATGAAGCTGTGTCGTGCCAACGAAGAGGCGGTCGCGAAGAGCAGCCTCGACGCGGAGGTCATCGAGTGGCAGACCGGGGAGACGATGACCGCGCGCCAATGGGCGGAGCGCTTCTACTCGAGCTGCCTCGCGACCGCGGAGCACTACGGCTTCTGCGAGTGGCTCGCCGGGATCAGCCAGGTGATCGAAGACGGCTGTCTCGCCCAGCAATGGATTGCCCAGTACGAGAGCGGTGTTTCGATCGCTTCGATTCTGCGCCAGGCCATGGACGAACTGGCCGAGCTCGACACTGCCTATGACCCCGAGTGTCCGAAGGTCCAGGCACATCCATAGCCTACCCGCCGCCGCTCACGTCTCTCGGGTGAGGCTCTCCACACGGGCCGTCAGCGCCTCGACGTGAGCGTCAGGAGCGTCCATCGCACGCAGGGCGCGCGCCAGCTGTACCACGTACTCGAGGTTGGGACCGCTCGGTCCGGCCGAGGCGACGACCTGCTCTGCAATCTCGTCGAGGGTTGCCGGGCCCAGGTAGTTCTGGTTGTCTCGAGTGGCGACCCAGGTCAGCGCCTCGACCGACGCTCGCTCCCGGAAATGAACCGGGACCACCAGGCGCCGATAGCCTCCCTTCTCACGATGATCGAGGCCGGCGAGGACCGCCTCGCGGCTTTTGGCGTCCACGCGATACGCCATGCCCCAGCAACGCGAAGAGGCGTGGAGGTCGAGGGTCACTACCCTGCCGGGCGCGCCCGGGATCCCGCGGTGATCGGTCGAGCCCTGCCAGAAACGCCGTCGCCAGCCTTCGATCCATCCGGGCGAGCGCTCCACCCAGGGCATGTCCGGCCGCCAGATCAACGATCCGTAGCCGAACACCCAGGTCTCCTCCTCGACGTCTTCTCCTCCCGGCCTCGTCATCGCGCCGGCACTATAGCGCTTCCGAAACCGGGCGAATGGAAACCCCTCGACCGGAAGCCTCGTCATGGTTTCTGAGAACACTCTCGAGCCCAGAAACGACCGCGCGGAGATCAGGATGCCCGATTCGAGAGACCCGACCGGACCCCGCCCACTCCACTGGCTCGTCGTCGGCGCTGCGGCGGCAACGATCATCACCGTCGCGGCCCTCTGGCCGATCGAGGTGGACGACTCGGGGCCGACCGCGGACTGGCCCCACTATGGCAACGATCTTGGGGGCATGCGCTACTCACCCGTAGCGCAGATCACTCCCGACAACGTCAAGTACCTCGAGGAGGCCTGGGTCTACCACACGGGAGACGTGTGGAGCGGCGGCGCCGGCGCGACCACGGCCTTCGAGCTCACGCCGATCGTGGTCGACGACACGATGTTCGTCTGTACTCCCTACAACCGTGTCCTCGCGCTCGACCCGGAGACCGGGGCCGAGATCTGGAGCTTCGACCCGCAACTGGACCGGGAAGTCGACTACGCCAACCAGTACCTCTGCCGCAGCGTGGCCTACTGGAGCAGCCCGGCCGGTTCGGCCCCCTGCTCGAAGCGCATCCTCACCGCCACCAACGACGCCCGCCTGATCGCACTCGATTCGGTGAGCGGCAAGCCCTGCGCCGACTTCGGGCGAAACGGCGAGGTCGACCTCGCGGTCGGCGTGGGTGAGTTCCGCTGGCCAGGGGAGTACCAGGTGACTTCGGCACCGGTAGTGGTGGGAGACATCGTCGTGGTCGGCTCGGCGGTCGGCGACAACACCCGGACCGACGCTCCCTCGGGGGTGGTGCGCGGCTATGACGTTCGCAGCGGTGCGCTGCGTTGGGCCTGGGATCCGGTTCCGCCGGCCGACACCCCCGACCAGGATGGCACCGATTCCTCCGTGGAGACCGCATATCATCTGGCCAGCCCCAACGCGTGGGCCCCGCTGTCGGGTGACGAAGAGCGCGGCCTCGTCTTCATCCCCACCGGCAACCCGGTGCCCGACTACTGGTCGGCTACCCGCCAGGGGCTCGACTACTACGGCAGCTCGGTGGTGGCCCTCGACGCGACGACTGGCGAGGTGACCTGGAGCTATCAAACGGTGCACCACGATCTATGGGACTTCGATGTGCCAGCCCAGCCGACCCTCTTTCCCCTCCGCCGGAATGGGCGAGAGATTCCTGCGCTGGTCCAGGCGACCAAGATGGGCTTCCTCTTCGTGCTCGATCGGGAAACGGGGCAACCCCTCTTCGAAGTCGAGGAGCGTCCGGTCCCTCAGACGGAGATCCCCGGGGAGATCACCTCACCGACACAACCCTTCCCCACAGAGCTGCCGTGGCTGGTGCCGACCGAGTTGGCCGCCGAGGACGCCTTCGGCTTCACGCCGTGGGACCGAGGCGCCTGTCGAGAACGGCTCGAGCAACTCCGCTTCGACGGCATGTACACCCCTCCTTCGTTGGAAGGCTCGCTGATGTTCCCCGGCAACGCCGGCGGCAGCAACTGGGGAGGCGTGGCGGTCGATCCGAAGCGA
The DNA here is from genome assembly GCA_963851415.1 of uncultured Acidobacteriota bacterium. Classification (GTDB taxonomy): domain Bacteria; phylum Acidobacteriota; class Thermoanaerobaculia; order Multivoradales; family Multivoraceae; genus CAWKPF01. Next base: position 1,209,240 of record CAWKPF010000003.1, on the reverse strand, counting down.
GGGCTCGTGGTCGCCAACACCATGAGCCTGGCGTGGAGCGTGACACTCTTCGAACGCGGCCGCCTCGAGGAGCTTCGAGAGCAGTTCCCCGATGCCGAGTTCTCCCCTCAGGAGGGAACCCCCTACGCACTGATGCGGGAGACCCTGTTCTCGCCCCTCGGAGTGCCGTGCAACCCTCCCCCCTGGGGAACCCTGGCAGCGGTCGATCTGGCCACTGGCGAGCTCCGCTGGCAGGTCGAGCTCGGCACCATCGCGGACCTGATTCCCGTCCCGCTCCGGCTGCGCTACGGAGTCCCCAACCTCGGCGGCCCCCTGATCACCTCGAGCGGCCTCGTGTTCATTGCCGCGACCGTCGACGACTACCTCCGAGCGTTCGACATCGAGGACGGTCGCGAGCTGTGGAAGGCTCGGCTGCCCGCTGGAGGTCAAGCCACTCCGATGACCTACCGATTGCGAGAGGACAGTCGTCAGTACGTGGTCATCGCAGCCGGTGGCCACGGTCGAGCCGGGACCCGGCTCGGCGACGCGATCGTCGCCTATGCCCTACCCGACTGAGCGCCTGCGAGCGACCTCGCAGAGCGGCCTCGCGTGATAGCGTCTTTGGATGCAGCACCTCTTCGTGATCGATCCTCTCGGCCACCTGCTCCCCGAGGCAGATACCACGATCGCCTTCATGCGCGAGGCGGCTCGCCGCGGGCAGGAAGTGTGGAGCTGTGAGCTTCCCGATCTCGGCCTGGGGGCCGACGGCAGGGCCAGGGCGACCGTCACCGAAGTGGAACTGCTTCCCGAGGGGGAAGACAACTGGTATCGCACCGGCAGACGCGAGCGGCGCTACCTCGATTCCTTCTCGGTCGTGTGGATGCGCAAGGATCCACCCTTCGACATGGATTTCCTGTACGCCACGCATCTCCTCTCGATGGTCCGAGAGTCGACCCTGGTGGTGAACGACCCGGCCTCCCTGCGCAACGCCAACGAGAAGCTGTTCGCCAATCGCTTCCCCGAGTTCTGCCCCGACACGCGAGTCTCCTGCAGCATGGAAGAGCTTCTCGAGTTCCAGCGGGAAGTCGGCGGCGAGATGATCATCAAGCCGCTCGACGGCGCCGGAGGCGAGGGAATCTTCTATCTCGGCCCCGGCGATCGCAACGCTCGGTCGATTCTCGAGACCTCGACTCGTCATGGTCGTCGCTACATCATGGCGCAGCGCTACATCCCGGAGGTCCGCCAGGGCGACAAACGAATCATCGTCGTCGAGGGAGAGCCGCTGGGAGCGGTGCTCCGTGTACCGCACGACTCGGACGCGCGTGCCAACTTCCACGCCGGAGGCACGGCGCAGCACGCCGACATCACCGAGCGCGAGCGCGAGATCTGCGCCGCGATCGGCCCCACCCTGCGCGAGATGGGAATCGTCTTCGCGGGGATCGACGTCATTGGAGCCTGGCTCACCGAGATCAACGTCACCAGTCCGACCGGCATTCGAGAGATCCACGCTCTGGACGGCATCTCGCTGGAGGCGGACATCCTCGACGCGGTCGAGAAGCGCTTCGCCGCCAGACAGTAGATCGCCTCTCCGGCATCAGGTCCAGCCCTCGCCCGTCCCGCGAGATCCTCAGCCATCAAACCGATGTCCTTGCGCCGCGCCACTCGGCCCCTGATCTACGCACTGCTCTTCGGGATCGCCCTGATCGGCATTCTGCTGGCGGTGGGGATCGAGGACGTACTGCTGCTGGTGGTCGACTGGCTCGAAGCTCGTCCCAGAACGGCACCGCTCCTCTTCATCCTCGTTCATGCACTGGCCGTCGTGCTCCTCGTTCCCGGAATCCTGTTCCCGCTCGCATCGGGGTTTCTGTTCGGCGCGGGTTGGGGCACCGTGATCTCGGTCGCCGGCAAGACCCTCGGCTCCCTCGTCGCCTTCTTGATCTCACGGCATTTTCTGCGCGGGCGAACGGTCGAGTTCCTGCGCGAGCACCCGAAGCTGCGCGTGCTCGATCGCGAGCTTCCCAAGAGCGGCTGGAAGATGGTTCTGTTGATCCGGCTGGTGCCGGTGATTCCCTACAAGCTGTCGAATTATCTCTTCGGACTCACACGCTTCGGGCATCGGTCCTTCCTGATCGGAACCCTGATCGGCACGATCCCGTTCTCGCTGCTCAACGCCTACATCGGCTCCCTGGCGGCCAACCTGACACACCTCGGACGACGACCTCCGCCCTCCGATCCGCTGCAGTGGGCGCTCTACCTCGGCGGCCTCGGGGTCGCCGTGGTGGCTTCCATCGCCATCATCCAGGTGGCTCGTAGAGAGCTTCTCGCGGCGAGCACCCCGCCTGGACAGCCGGTCCGCGGATCGCGCTAGCCGATCGTGGAAGCGCCCTCCGGAAGCCACTTCGCGACCATCTCCGTACTGCGCCGCCACAGCTCCGCAGCCGAGTCCGGGTCGCGCCCGTAGCGCGTGGTGCGTTGGATCTTGCACTGGTCGAAGTACTCGCCGGAGATCCCATCGACCTCCTGTGAAGAGGCGAGGAAGACCGACGTTCGCGCCCCCTTCTCGGGCGAGAGCAGGAACGGTTGGAGCAGGGCCCAGCCGACGCCCATCAGTCCTCCCAGGTCGCCGTCGGCCCCGAACCGGGTCCGCACGACTCCAGGATGCAGGCAGTTCGCCGTGACGGTCGCTGCGTCTGCCCCTTGCTCCTGGAGTCGCCGAGCGAGCTCCCGCGTGAACAGGATGTTGGCCAGCTTCGACTTCCCGTAGACGTCCATCGACGCATACGATCTTTCGCTCTGGAGATCGTCGAAGTCGAGCTGGCGCCCCACGTGCGCCCGCGACGCGACGGTCACCACCCGCGAGGGGGCCGACTCGCGGAGCCGCTCGAGCAGCAGATTGGTGAGCAGGAACACAGCGAGGTGGTTCACCGCGAAGGTGGACTCGTAGCCGTCTGGAGTCTCGGTGCGCTCTCCCTGAATGACGCCCGCATTGTTGACCAGTACGTCGAGTCGCGGACATCTCTCGAGCACTTCTCGGGCGAGGGCTGCCACCTGACCGAGCTCCGCCAGATCGGCAACCACCAGCTCGATCTCCGGATTCCCGGTACGCCCCTTGACCTCCGCAACGGCAGCCTCTCCCTTTTCGCGGGATCGCGCGTGCATCAGCACCCGGGCTCCCCTCTCCGCGAGTCCGATCACGGTCCACTTCCCGATGCCGGCATTGGCGCCGGTCACGACACACGTCTTGCCCTGCATGTCACTCATCGAGGGCCTCCGGGCTCGAGGTCTTCTTCACTGACCGGATCGCGCATGGTGACGAACTCCTCCGCCGAGGTCGGATGGATCCCGATCGTCGCGTCGAACTGGGCCTTGGTCGCGCCCATCTTCACCGCGATGGCGATCCCCTGGATGATCTCACCCGCGTGCGGACCCACCATGTGCGCGCCCACCACTCGTTGGCTCGAGCGCTCCACCACCAGCTTCATCAGGGTGCGCTGGGTGTTGTCCGTCAGGGTGTGCTCGAGCGCGCGAAAACGTGTCCGGTACACGTCGATGTCTCCGAAGCGATCCCGCGCCTCTCGCTCGCTCAGCCCCACGGTGCCGACCGGAGGCTGACTGAAGACCGCGGTCGGGATGTTGTCGTAGTCGGGCCGGGTGGGCTTCCCGCCGAACAAGGTTCGGGCCAGGGCCATCCCCTCACGGATCGCGACGGGAGTGAGCTCGAAGCCACGCTGGGTCACGTCGCCGATCGCCCAGATGCTCGGCACGGACGAGCGATTGAGGTCGTCGACCACGATCGCGCCGTGCGCATCGGTCTCGACACCGATCTCCTCGAGCCCGAGCCCCGCCGTACTCGGGCGCCGCCCGGTGGCATACAGAACGACGTCGGCGGAGAGGGTCTCGAGATCGTCGCACACCACCGTGATCTCGCCGCCTTCGGAGGATCGACTGAGCGATCGCACTTCGGTCTCGAAACAGATGTCGACTCCCTTCGCCCGCATCTCTTCCGCCAGGGCCATGGCGAGATCGCGGTCGAAGTGCCGCAGAAAGAGCGGGCCTCGATACAGGAGCGTGGTCTGCGAGCCCAGCCCGTTGAAGATCCCGGCGAACTCGACGGCCACGTAACCGCCTCCCACGATCACCACCCGCTCCGGCAGCGTCTCCAGGAAGAAGGCCTCGTTCGAGGTGATCGCGTTCTCGATGCCGGGGGTCTTCGGCAGAAAGGGCCAACCACCCGTGGCGATCAGTATGTGCTCGGCGGTCACGGCTCGCCCGCCGACTTCGACGGTATGAGCGTCGAGGAGGCGTGCTCTCGACTCATGTAGCTCGACCCCAGAGCCTTCGAGGAGCGAGCGGTAGATACCGTTGAGGCGGGCAATCTCGGTGTTCTTGTTGGCGACCAGGGTCTGCCAGTCGAAGCTCGGATCCTCGATCGTCCAGCCGAACCCCGCGCCGTCGTGCATTTCCTCACGAAGATGAGCCGCGTGCACGAGCAGCTTCTTGGGCACGCAACCGACATTGACGCAGGTTCCGCCGAGATAGCGCTCCTCCGCCACCCCGACTCGGGCGCCGTAGCCCGCGGCGACCCGGCAGGCGCGCACTCCCCCGGAGCCGGCACCGATGGTGAAGAGGTCGTAGTCGTAACTGGTCATCGACTCGGCTGCCTGATCATGGTTGGGGAGCTCGGCCGTGGTTGTCGCGCCTTGGCGAACCGTGGTCGTTCGTGGTCCCCGGCTCGACACTCGCTGTAAGATGCGCGGCCTGACGCGTCCGTTTCGTGGGAGACCCGCACGATAGCGCGTCCCTTGCCCCTGGACAAAGTGGCTGCGCCGATGGCGCCGGCTCGGAGCCCCCAGATATGACCCGACCCACGGACGAGCACAACGAGGCTCTCGCTTCCTTGCCGACGCTGGCACTGCGCGGCGCCCTGGGGGGTGTACTGATGGGCCTCGCCAACCTCGTACCCGGCATCAGCGGCGGCACCATGCTGCTGGCCGCCGGCGTCTACGAGCGCTTCATCTCGGCGATCGCCGACGTCACCACCCTGCGTCTCAAGCCCCGCTCGCTGGTGCTGCTCACCAGCGTCGGCGTCGCTGCCGCGCTCGGGATCCTGCTCCTGGCCGGCCCGGTCAAGGACCTGGTGGTTGGTCATCGCTGGCTGATGTACAGCCTGTTCATCGGGCTCACGCTGGGTGGCCTGCCCGTGGTGTGGACGATGGCGACTCCGGTCGATCGTCGAGTGGGCATCGGCGCAGCGATCGGGCTGGCGGTCATGATCGGGCTGGTGGCCATGAAGGCCCTCGGTGTTGCGGGCGCGGGAGGCAGCAACTTCTTCACGCTCCTGGTGGCCGGCCTCGCAGGGGCCAGCGCCATGATCCTGCCGGGAGTGAGCGGCGGCTATCTGCTCCTGCTCCTCGGCCAGTATGTGCCGATTCTCGCCGGAATCGAGGCGTTCAAAGACGCCCTCCAGAGCCGCGACCTCGCAGCGGCGATGGGACCTGCGCTCGGAGTGATGCTACCGGTCGGGATCGGAGTCGTCCTCGGAATCGTTGCGGTGAGCAACCTGCTGCGCTGGCTGTTGCTCCGTCATCGGGAGACGACGCTCGGAGTGCTGATCGGTCTGCTCCTGGGCTCGGTGGTGGGCCTGTGGCCTTTTCAGGAGCCCGTGCAGCCCGAGATCGGCAGCACGGTCAAAGCGACCGTGGTCACCACCGAGACACTCGCCGAGATCGATCCCGAAGACTGGCCGACGCAGTTTTTTCGACCGAGCCCCGGACAGGCCGTCGCGAGCGTGCTCCTGATCCTGGTCGGAGTCGCCACGACGGTCGGGATCAGCCGAATCGGCTCGACCGGAAGAGCCCGACCGACGAGAGCCGGGTAGACTCTGCTCGCCATGGCCTGGATCCGACTCATTCCACCGGAAGAAGCGACGGGCGTGCTCGCCAGCGTCTACCGCGAAGCGATCAAACGCGCCGGCAGGGTGTTCAACGTGCTGCGCATCCAGAGCCCGCGTCCCCACACGCTCGCGGCGTCGACGCGCCTCTACACCGAAGTGATGTTCTCCGATCGAAGCCCGCTGTCACGAGCGCAGCGCGAGATGATCGCGACGACCGTCTCCCAGGTGAACGACTGTCACTACTGAACGCGTGCTCACGGCGACGACCTCCGGGCCGAGGTCGCAGGACGCAGCGGAGCCGACGAGCTGGTCGACGCGGTGATGACCGACTATCGCACCGCCGTGCTCGATCGTGCGGATCGCGCCATGCTCGACTTCGCCGTCGAGCTGACCCGCCAACCCTCGAAGATGACCGCGCGTCACATCGAGAGCCTGCGTGAGGTGGGTTTCGACGACACGGCGATCCACGACATCGTTCAGGTGACCGCGATGTTCGCGTACTACAACCGCCTGGCCGATGGCCTCGGCATCGACGACGAGCCGGACTGGTAGCTGCCGCCCGTGGGCGGACCGCTCGACGCCCCTGGCGATCCTGGTGTGCCCCTTCCTTCGCCGTCGCCCGGCCGTCGACCGGCCCCGGGAGACTAGTTATTGTAGAATTTCGCCCGGTGCGGAGGGAGTCGGGGCGCGGAGACCGCGGAAGATTGCGCAATCTCGGCGGCGCGGCGCATGAGACTCGAGCCCGGCTCGTTGCGTATACCTGTCATCGCACCGCGTCCGTCGTGGCACCGTTCCGCCCATGAGCAACTCCACCCGACCCTCCACGAGCCACCGATTTCGCAGGGGCTTGCTCTTCGGTGCCATCCTCCTCTTCTGGTTGACCATGACCGGGCTGCTCCTCTACCGAGAGCGAGCCGCTCCACGAGTCGATCCCCGCCTCGCCGGCGGGGAACGCCTCGAGGAGCCCATCGAATCGTGGATGGGGCTCTTCGTGGGGCAGAGCCGCGTCGGCTACGTGCATCTTCTCCAACTTCCCGAGACCCGGAGGGGGGTCGAAGGCGCGAGCACGCGGGTCGCGACCCGAGTCGCACTCGAGCTCTTCGGCCGTGAAACGCGCCTCGATCTCACGGGAGCGGCATGGCGTCCCTTCGAGGAGGAGCGTGCCGAGCTCGAGTTCGAAGTGCGCTCGGGGGACTACGATTTTCGGTTGGAGGGGACCCTCGAGCAGGGACGCCTGCGGGGTCGGGTCTTCTCCGCGGGCGAGGTCCTTCCGCTCGACGTTCCAGCCGGGGACGACATGCTCTGGAGTGCAGGCTTCGGCTCGAGCGTGACCTTCCCGAAACTCGACCCCGGCGACCGGGTCACTCTACCCAGCTTCGACCCCATGACCCTGCGAGCCACCGAAGTCGAAGTCCGCTGCGTCGCTCGGGAGGTGCTCCTGATCGCCGGCGAGAAGATCCCCACGCGGGTGCTGGTGATCGACAGCGGCGGCCTCGAGAATCGCGCCTGGGTGGATGACGAGGGCGCGGTCGTCAGGGCGGTGACCCCCATCGGCTTCGCACTCGAGCGGATCTCTGCAGAAGAAGCGCTGTTACCCACCGCGGCCGACGTCGGCAGCGACTTCCTCGGCCTGACCGCCATCGTGCCCAGCGGAGCCCGCCCGTTCCGAGGGGCCCGACAGATGTCGTTTCGGATCAGCGACGCGCCGGAAGGGGGACTCCCCGTAGACGACCTTCAGCTGCGGGAGGGCAATCGCTACCGGCGCATCACGACGCCCCAGGACGCCGGTGAGATCGACGTGGAGCCGTATCTGGCCGCCGACGCCTTCGTGCAGAGCACGCATCCCAAGATCGTGGAGGCCAGCCGAGCGATTCTCCAGGGAGCGCCCGCCGACCATTGGCAACGTGCCCTCCGGCTGCACGACTGGGTCTACTCGGAGATCTCCAAGGAGGCGGCGCTGAGCATTCCGTCGGCACTCGAGGTACTCGCCCAGCGTCGCGGAGACTGCAACGAGCACACCGTTCTCTACACTGCTCTGGCACGCGCCGCGGGACTGCCGTCGAGGATCGCCATCGGCCTGGTCTGGAGCGAGGATCTCGACGGTTTCTACTACCACGCCTGGCCCGAGGTGCTGGTCGACGGAGCATGGCGCTGGATCGACCCCACGCTCGGCCAACCCACCGCCGACGCGACCCACATCAAGCTGCTCCAAGGTGGCATCGAAACCTGGTCACAGCTGTTGCCCTATCTCGGTCGCCTGAAGATCGAGGTCGAGGAGGTCTCATGATCGAAACCGCCGCACTCACCAAACGATTCGGACCCAAGACGGCGGTCCGTTCGCTCGAGCTGTCGGTGCCCGACGGCGAGTTCTTCTGCTTTCTGGGCCCCAACGGTGCCGGCAAGACCACTACGATCAAGATGCTCACCGGACTGATCCGGCCGACCTCGGGACTCGCCATGATCGGAGGCCACGACGTCCAGGAGCAACCGCTCGAGGCCAAGCGACTCCTCGGCTACATCCCCGACACTCCCTTTCTCTACGACAAGCTGACCGGCCGGGAGTTCATGCGCTTCGTCGCCGGCCTCTACCGGATCCCGGAAGCGGAGTACCGCGCTCGCTGCGACCGCTTGCTCGAGGAGTTCGAGATCCTGCACGTCGCCGAACAGTTGATCGAGAACTACAGCCACGGCATGCGTCAGAAGCTCTCCTTCGCGTCGTGCTTCCTCCACGCTCCGAAGGTCGTGATCGTCGACGAGCCGTGGGTCGGTCTCGACCCGAAGAACATCCGCAAGGTCAAGACCTTCCTCAAGGATCTGACCCGCAACGAGGGCTTGACGGTCTTCATGTCGACCCACACGCTGTCGATCGCCGAAGAGATGGCCGACCGCATCGGCATCATCAATCACGGCCGACTCCTTCGCGTCGGCTCGGTGTCGGAGATCAAGTCGCTGGCGACACGCCCCGGCTCGCTCGAAGACGTGTTCCTCGAGCTCACTCGCGACGACGAGGAAGCCGCGTGATCACCCGTCACCCCTCTTCCGCGCCCGATCGCCGCCCGGAAGAGCTCGAGGGTGCGGCTGGATCGGCGCAGCCTCCGGGATCGAGTCTCGGCCAGCTGGCCACCCTGTTGTGGGCCAAACTGCGCATGGGACGTCACTGGGTCGCCTCGGTGCGCACCGAGTCGAAATTGAAGGTGGCGTTCGTGTCGGTGTCGGCGGTCTTCCTCCTGGCGCTCCTGTTTCTCTTCGCTCTCGGCATGTTCTACCTGTTCTCCCGCTTCGGCTCCGAGATGCTCGGCGAGGAGAACGACGTCGACCTGACGGATCTGGTTCTGGAGCGGCTGCTTTCGGTCTTCGCGCTCTCGGTTTTCGTCTTGATGGTGGTCTCGAACGTCCTCGTGAGCTTCGCCACCATCTACCGGTCGAAAGAGGTGTCGTATCTCATCCAGGCTCCTCTCTCGGTGGGCACCTTCTTCCTGGGGCGCTTCTGGGAATGCGTCAGCTTCAGCTCCTGGGGGCTGGCCTTTCTCGGCACCCCGGTCTTGGTGGCCTACGGCATCGTGCGCGGTGTCTCACCGCTCTTCTATCCCGCGCTGCCCCTCTTCTACGCCCCGTTCGTCGTCATTCCCGCCGCCATCGGCGCCGGGATCACGGTGGCCCTGGTGCGCTTGCTCGCGGGGCGACCGCGGGCCGGCCTGGGCGTTCTCCTCGTGCTGGCGGGCACCTTCTTGTGGGGTCTGTTTCGGGTCCGCAGCCGTCCCGATCTCGAGGGCGCGGAGACCGTCCAGGCCGTTCTGGACCTCATGGGTACCACTCAGTCACCATTTCTGCCCAGCCATTGGCTGACCCAGGGACTGCTGGCGGCGGCGCACGCCCAGCCATTCGAGAGCCTCTTCTTCTGGCTGACACTGCTGGCCAACGCACTGTTCTTCGTCACCATCGCGACCCTGCTGGCCGAGCGCTGGTTCTATCCGGGCTGGACTGCGTTGCTCGCAGCGGACGAGCAACGCGAGAGGCCGACCGCACGCGGTCCACTCCGCTTTCTCGAAGCGGTCTTCGCCTGGATTCCGGAACCGACCCGATCGCTGGTCGCCAAGGATCTCCGCCTCTTCTGGCGTGACCCGAGTCAGTGGAGTCAGTTCCTGATCTTCTTCGGTCTGATGGCGCTCTACCTTGCCAACATCGAGAACGACTCGGGCTTCTTCAGCGAGGAGCCCTGGCGGAGCTGGATCGCTCTGCTGAACATGGCAGCGGCGTTGCTGATCCTCGCCACCCTGACCACCCGCTTCGTCTTCCCGCTGATCAGCCTGGAGGGACGTCGCTTCTGGATCCTCGGTCTCGCGCCCCTGACCAAGCGTCGTCTGCTGTGGCAGAAATTCTGGCTGAGTGTGCTCACCACCTCGACCATCACCATCGGCCTCGCCCTGCTCTCCGGGTGGCGCCTTCGTCTCGAGCCCTTCGAGCTCGGACTCACGCTCTTCTCCGTGGCGGCCACCACGGTGGCGCTCTCGGGACTGGCGGTCGGACTCGGCAGTCTCTATCCCAACTTCGAAGAGGACAACCCGGCCCGCATCACCTCGGGCATGGGGGGCACCCTCAACTTCATCTTGAGCTTCGCCTTCATCATCACCGTAACGGTCTTGCAGGGAGTTCTTCTGCAGTGGCGTCGCACCGCACCGCCCGCACGCCTCGGAGTCGACACCGCGACCCTGATCGTGCTGTCCGTCATCGTGACCTTGAGCGTCACCACCTGCGCTCTGGCCATGAGAGCCGGACGCCGCAACCTGGAAAGTGCGGAGCTCTGATCCGGGGACAGTTTACTTATTTCGAGTTCTGGGGACACCTTGGCGCCCATATTGAAGGCCATGACAGGTGAGGCGCGCCGACGCCGTCTAGTTGTCATGAGATGGCACGGACACCGAGATTCGTGGTGCCAGGGGTCGCGCACCATGTCACGCAACGAGGAAGCCGGAAAATGCGGGTCTTCCTTCGAGAGCAAGACTATCGTCTCTACCTGACCATCCTTGCGGAGCAAGCGCAGCGGCACTCCCTGGACTGCCTCACCTACTGCCTCATGCCGAATCACGTCCATTTCCTGGTCATTCCCAGGAACGAGTCGAGCCTCGCTCGTGTCTTCGGAGAGGCTCATCGGCGCTATGCCAGGGCCATCAACAAGCGACATCGCTGGAGAGGGCACCTCTGGCAGGAACGATTCTTTTCCTGCCCGTTGAGCGACCGGCACCTCTACAACGCGACCCGCTACGTCCTCACGAACCCGGTCCGGGCGGGCCTCGTCACGAGCCCTTTCGACTGGCCCTACTCCTCTCTCAGCGCTCAAGTGTCAGGGTTCGAGGATCGGCTCGTCCGCTCAACGGGCCCCTTGTCGCGGATCAGGAACTGGGACGGGTTCCTCTCCTCTCCGGGGGTGGACTTCGAAGGGATCCGCGCCTCCACCCGAACGGGTCGGCCGTTTGGCGAGGACGACTTCCTCGACTGGGTAGAGCAGACCACGAGTCGGCCCACCCGGCCGGGTCGGCCCGGGCCGAAGCGAAAGCGACGTTGACCCGAAGAGCTGTTGAGATCGCGCGCGCCTCGGAAGCGCGGTCTCCGAACGCGTGTGAAGACAAGTAAGGTGTCCCCAGAACACGAGATCTGTAAACTGTCCCCGGAACTCATGGTGTCGTTTTTCTCACAGCGCTCGACTCGCGCACTGGTCTTCTTGGCACTGGCGGGCTGTTTGGCTCTCGCCACGGTGGCCGTTCAGGCGCACGGCGTCGCCGATCGCGACGAGTCGTTCCTCATCGAGAACGAAGGGCTCGCCCTTGGCCCCTATCTCTACCTCGGCGCCAAGCACATGGTCACGGGGTACGACCATCTGGCGTTTCTCGCCGGAGTGGTCTTCTTTCTCTACCGGATTCGTGACGTTGCGGTCTATGTGACCTTGTTCGCCGTGGGCCACAGCATCACTCTGCTCGCGGGCGTGCTCGGTGGCTTTCACGTCAATGCCTATCTCATCGACGCGATCATCGGACTCTCGGTGGTCTACAAGGGGTTCGAGAACATCGGAGGCTTTCGAACACTCGGACTCGAGATCAACAACAAAGTTGCGGTCTCGGCATTCGGTCTATGTCACGGACTGGGCCTGGCCACCAAACTGCAAGACGTCGCGATCTCGGACGACGGCCTGATCGGCAACATGATCGCCTTCAACGTCGGCGTCGAGCTCGGCCAGTTCGCCGCCCTCACCCTCATTCTCCTGACTCTCAATCTGTGGCGGGCCAGCGGTCGGTTCGAGCGCCATGCCTTCGTTGCCAACCTCTTCCTGATCATCGTCGGGCTGGTTCTGATCGGCTACCAGCTGACCGGCTACGTCCTCACCTCATGACACCCTCCTTCAGCTCGAGGAATCATCCATGACGACCACCGAATCGACCGCACCCACTCTGGCTGCTCCGACCGCGCGGAGTCTGCTGCTGACCATGGGGGTCGCCCTCGCCGTCGCGACGATCGCACTGCTCTTCTTCGTGCTCCCCGCGGAGTACGGGATCGATCCCACTGGAGTGGGAAGCCGGCTCGGCCTGACCCAGATGGCATCCGCCCCCATGGGCACGGTCCCGATGGCCGACGCGAGTCTCGGCACGGTGGTCTACTACGACGAGCCCCCCAAGAAAGAGACGGTCGTCCTCGAAATCGGCCCCCGGGAAGAGATCGAGTACAAGCTCGGCATGGTCGCCGGCAACACCGTGTTCTTCTCCTGGAACACAGACCAGGGAACCCTCTACTCCGATTTTCACGGCGACCCCTACAACGACCTCGACGGCACTGAAGTCCGCTACGGCGAGCGTTTCGACGTGGACTCCGGCCTCGGAGCTCTGAAAGCCCCGTACAACGGCTACCACGGCTGGTACTGGCGCAACGACAATGACTTCCCGTTGCAGGTCACGCTGGACGTCGAGGGCTACTACACCCACATGCAAGAGCTCCACCGGGCTCCTGCCCAGGCGTCGGGCCACCCCCTGGACGGACAGCCAAAGCCCCCGGAGGGCTGACCCCGTTTGGGGGCCGCGCCCCGCTCAGTCACTGGGCCATGCAATCTCGGGCCGTTCAATCGCGGGGCAGGTGCCGCTCGTGACAGATCTCGCACGCGTCGATCAGCACGTTGCCCGATTCGTTGACCGCCTCGACGTCGCGGGCCTCGACGGCAGCGAGTGCCTGCGCTCCACCCTCGACCAGCTGCATCGCGGTTGCACGCCAGACCTCGTCGTCCTTGGCACGGTCCCCGATCAGCAGGAGGTTGCCCGATTCCGCGAGCAACACGGCGCTTCGAGCCAAGGCCTCCCAGGCCTCCTCGTCCGCCGGCGCTTCCCGGGCCACGTTCCAGATGTCCGCTGACGTGGGAATCACCATGGAGTCCATGATCTGCATCACGCTGGCGACAGCTCTCCCCTCGCCGTCCGCCTCTCGAGCAGCCCCGGCGAAACTGCCGACGGCGCCGGAGACCCCGACGATGAGACCGAGGCTGAGGATGAATAGTGCACGTCCCTTCATAGCGCTGGTCCTCCCGATCTGGCCATGCGAACGATGACCGACCCCAGAATTGTCGAACCGAGAATACAGCTTCGAAGACCTGGCGCTCAGCCGGACTTCTCTCCCCACTTCTTCGGGTGGGCTCTCCTGAGCGCACGACCGAGTCGACGCACACCCGGGACCAGGGCGCTGACGGTAGCGGCCAGCCCCCCCAGCAGCAGCAGGAGAACCCAGAGGTCCCAGAGCGGCCGACGTCGGTAGAGGACGGGAAGATCCCAGCTGTGCAGTCCGTGGTACAGCCACCGATTGACGCGAGTCCAACGTTGTTCTCGATGCACGATCGAGCCATCGAGTGCATCGAGATAGAGCGTGGTTGCCAGGGGATCCGAGAACCGAGCCCGCAGCACGGGAAGGGGTCGCGAGCCGTGACGATGGTAGTAGTAGGCATCGTAGCTCTCGATCCAGTCGGCGCTCTTCATCTCCACCCCGGGCATGGCGAGGCGCGCCGCCCGCTCGACCGCGGAGCGCTCCATACCTGCGCGGCTTCCGGCCTCCGGACTCTGGAGGGAAACGATCCTCTGACCTCCGAGCCCGCCCCGAAGCTCCATGAGCCAGGCGGAGCCCTGAAACTGGACCGCCGACACCTCGGATCCTCCCGGTTCTCTCGCCAGGACGGCCAACGCCCTGCGAACCGAGTCGAGCTCGAACAACGACAGGTCGAGGGGCCCGCCCTGGACCGCTTCCCGCTGCTCGACAGTCGCACGAGTGCCCGACTGCCAGCCAAAGGGCTCCATCGAGAGCAGTCCGCTGAAGACGAAGCCGAGGGTCGCGAGACCGAACGCCAAGCCGCTCGTGTGATGCCAGAAGAGCCATCCTCGATACGGACTCCGACGGCGGCGCGAGAACACCCAGAGCCCCCACATCAATCCGCTCGCACAGAGCACGATGCCCGCGAGACTCGTCCCGACGACCACCCGATACCAGAGCGACCCGCGTCGACGCAGCGGCTCGAAGTACAGCCAATGCGGAACCGCGCCGAGCCACCCCCACAGGCGGCTCAGCCGCGTCGTCTCGAGAACCACCTGGCCGGTGCGATCGGAGACATAGAGGCGCCGAGTGGAGTCGTCTTCGCCGATGCGGTGCATGGGAAGCCGTGACTGGAGCTGAAGGGTCCACTGGTCGGGTCTCTCCAGGTACGCCTCCCGACGCAGTCTCCCCGCCGCCGGTCCGGCGAAGCGCGCTGCGACGGCCACGGCCTCGTCCGGATGGAACCCCCGGAACAACTCACCGGTATCCGCGAACACGACGCTCACTCGGTCGCGCGCGAACAGGCGATAGGCCGGCCGCTCGCCGACCATCCCGAAGGTCAGCCTCTCGGGCACGATCGAGGCCCGCCGAGCCGCCTCGGCCGGCTCGACTTCCGCAGTTCCGATCTCCAGTGGCCACTGTGCGGACAGGAGCCGCCCCTCCGGCAGCTGCGGCATTCCGCGATACATCAACACGATGCCCGATAGAAACCAGAGGACGAAGAGGGCGCCGAACACGATCCCCAGCCACCGATGGACCGAGACCAGCACGCTCGCGACGAGCCCCGCTCGCGCGTGCTTCACCAACGAGCGTCCCGCGGGCTCAGAGTCCGGGATCGGACGGCCAGTAGTTCTCGTGGCAACCGCTGCACACCGCGTAGATCTCGGCCCCGGCATCGAAAACGGCCTGGGGGTCGCGCGCCTCGGCGGCCCGCATCGCCTTCTCCCCCTCATCGATCAGGTCGAGAGACCAGCCGATCCAATCCCCCTGATCCCGAGCCCGGCGCCCGATCATCAGCAGATTGCCAGCCTCGGCGATCACGACGGCCGCGTTGCGCACCTGCGCCCACTCCTCTTCCGTCGATGGAGCCCGCTCCTCGGTTCCCTCGAGGGTCATGATCGTCCCGACCGAACCCCACACGACATCTGCCGCCGGGTCGATGACCGACACCATGAGCGCCTTCTCGCCGACGACCTCCCGAAACGGTGGCTCACTCGCGGAACCGCTCTCCGCTCCGGCGCAGGCCAACAGGAGCGGCACGCACATCAGCAGCCCGAGCGCGAGTCGCCCCGGGATGGGCAGCCGAGGTGAGTCTCCTCGTGTGTCGATGCTCTCGCGACGAAGGCCACGAATCGATTCGTTCGGACACCTCAGTCGACCGGTTGCGCGCCTCATGACTCGGACTCCATCGATCCGCTCAGGGATCCTTCTCCACGGTGATCTCGATCGCGTGACAGAGACCCGGGTCGGCCAGGGTGCGGTGCTCCCCATCACCGACTTGCAGCACCAGCGTATGCTCTCCGGGAGCGAGATCCATGGTGATCGTATTCGAGCCGTCGCCGAAGTGAATCCAGGGATCCGCAGTCGGAATCACTGTCCCGGGCGGCAGGCACTGGGTATCGATCCCGATGTGGAAGTGGCCTCGACCCTCGTGGACGAAGCCGTCTCCCACGGGCTCGATGATGAAGTTCTCGGCACCGAACTCGAGGTCCGCCACCCGCGTGATCGAGCCTCCGTCCTCGAGCCCGACGAAGAAGACCCGAGGCTCGCCTGCCGGTTCCGCGGCGGCGGCCTCCGGCTCGGCGGCACCCTCGGGAGCACTCTCCTCGGTGCGGGAACACCCCGCCCCGGACAGGACGAGCCCCAGCACCAACACAGGGCACGCCCACTGAATCTTCGATTCCGCCGAAAAAGATGGATTCGATCCGTGCATTGCACCTCCGCTCGAGGAGAGTCAGCCGACATCCAGCACGTCTGGGAGCCCGTACAGACTACCATGGCGGAGAATCGACCGACCGGCCTATTTGCTTGACTGCGATACCGCGTTGATGACATCGTGAGGGGGCCTATCCAAAGATGAAACACTGGAGTCCCGAATGAAGACGTTCGCGCGCCTGACCCTCGCTCTGCTGACATTTTTCGCCCTGTCGGTCCCCGCTATCGTGGCGCAGGACGGCGACTTCGAGCCTCCGAGACTGGCCAACGGCAAGCCCGACTTCAACGGCATCTGGCAGGTTCTCAACAACGCCAACTTCGACCTCGAGCCGCACATCGCCCGTCCGGCGATGGCTCTGCAGGAAGGACCCCACGGACCGCTCCCGGCTCCGCAGGTGCTCGCCCTCGGTGCCGTCGGCTCTGTCCCCGGAAGCATGGGCGTGGTCGAGGGAGGCGAGATCCCCTACAAGCCCGAGGCGCGCGCGAAGAAGGAAGAGAACCACGCCGACTGGCTGAACCGCGATCCGGAGATCAAGTGCTACCTGCCGGGCGTGCCGAGAGCCACCTACATGCCCTATCCCTTCCAGATCTTCCAGAACGACCACTCGACCTTCATCGCCTACGAGTACGCCGGTGCCGTTCGAGAGATCTACATGGAAGACCCGGGCGAGGCCCAGGTCGACTCGTGGATGGGACAGTCCTACGGCAAGTGGGACGGCGACACCCTCGAGGTCGAGGTGACCGGACTGCTCGACCAGAGCTGGTTCGACCGCGCCGGCAACTGGCACAGCGACAAGCTCAAGGTCACCGAGCGCTACACCATGATCACCGAGAACCACATCCAGTACGAAGCGACGATCGAGGACCCCGAGGTCTTCACCCGCCCCTGGAAGATCAGCATGCCGCTCTACCGTCGGATGGAAGAGAACGCGCGCCTGATGGACTTCAAGTGCGTCGAGTTCGTCGAAGAGTTGCTCTATGGCGAGTGGCGCCGCAATCCGATCAATCGCGACTGATTGCAGGACACGAGAGGAGAACACCATGAAACTCACCCCGGATCGACTCGTGACCGCACTGCTCGGCGCCGCCCTGGTGGGCGTGCTCCTGGCACCGGCCGCAGCCGTGTCCCAGGAGATTCCGCGCATGCCTGACGGCAAGCCCGATCTCAGCGGGACCTATGACATCGCGACCCTCACTCCGCTGAGTCGGCCCCAGAAGTTCGGCGACAAGCAGTTCCTCACCCAGGAGGAAGCCGACGAGATCGCCAACTACTGGGAGACCCAGTTGGCCAAGGACTACGAGCCCAGCGATCCCAATCGTCCCGCTCCCGAGGTCGGCGGCACCGAGACGCTGGCTCCCGAGTTCGCCGGCGCAGCGGGAGGCACCGGCGGCTACAACGCCTTCTACGTCGACATCGGCGAGAGCAACTTCAAGCTCGACGGCCAGTACCGCACCTCGATCATCGTCGATCCGTCCAACGGCCAGATGCCGCCCATGGTGCCGGAAGCGATGAAGAAGATGGGAGAGCAGCGCAAGTTCATGCGGCCCAACACCGGCGAAGCGTGGTGGATCGACATGGAGGTCGGGCCTTACGACGATCCGGAGCTGCGCCCCCTGGGCGAGCGCTGCCTGCTCGGATTCGGCTCCACTGCCGGACCGCCCGCGCTGCCAGTCATGTACAACAACATGAAGCGGATCGTCCAGACCGAGGATCACTTCGTGATTCTCAACGAGATGAACCACGACGCTCGCATCGTGCGCATCGGAGGCGAGCCAGCGCCCGCGGAGATCACCGGGTGGCTCGGCGACTCCGTTGGACACTGGGAGGGGGACACCCTGGTGGTCGAGACCCGTAACTTCCGTCCGGATCAGATGGGCTTCTACATGGGCTCGGACGAGTTCAAGGTCACGGAGCGCTTCTCGAGGATCGACAAGGACACCCTGCTCTACAACTTCACCGTCGAGGACCCGAAGACCTGGACGGCACCCTGGACCGGCGAGTACCCCTGGCCGGCCAGCGAGAACAAGGTCTACGAGTACGCGTGCCACGAGGGCAACTACGCACTCGGCGGCATCCTGCGCGGCGCCCGTCTGCTGGAGGAGGAAGCCCTCGCCGCCAAGGCGAAGGGTGGCGACTCCGACGACTGAGTACCGACCACGTTAGAATACCGTCATCGATCGATTCTCCCAGCAAGAACCCCCAAGCCAGAGACCGAACAGAGAAGAGGCAAGTGATGAAGAAGACCACCGTACTGACGTTTCTCGGCCTGCTCCTCGTAGCAGCCGTCCCCGTGATCGCACACCACGCTTTCGGCGCCGAATTCGACCCCAACCGTCCGCTGCTCCTCAAGGGCAACGTCGTCAAGGTCGAGTGGGTCAATCCGCACGCCTGGATTCACATGGAAGTCACCCAGGACGACGGCAGCAAGGAAGTCTGGATGGTCGAGGGCGGCACGCCCAACACCCTGCTGCGCCGCGGACTGCGCAAGGACTCCCTGACGCCCGGTACGCTGATCATCGTGGACGGCTACCAGGCCAAGGATCGCTCGAATCGGGCCAACGGACGTGACGTCACGTTCGAGGACGGCTCGAAGATCTTCCTCGGCTCCTCCGGCACCGGCGCCCCCCGCGACGGCGCCGATCCGAACGAGCCGTCGCGCAAGCCGAACAACCGTCGCTAGACTCGAGCGACAGCACACCGGACGGGCTCTGAGCTCGTCCGCAGTGGAGACAGGGAGGCCGAGTCATGCACCACCGATCCCGCCCCCGGGCGGCCCTCACCCTCACGATCGCTGGGGCTCTCGCGGCCTCCCTGGCTCTTTCGGGTCCGGCGGTCTTCGCACAGGGAGGAGCCTCGGCCATCCCGCGCATGCCCGACGGCAAGCCCGACCTGTCGGGCACCTACGATGTCGCGACGCTGACGCCGATGTCGCGCCCCGACCGCTTCGGCGACAAGCTGACTCTCACCGAGGAAGAAGCTGCGGCCATCGTCAAGCGGCAGCAGGACTGGTACGAGAAATCGAACCAGTCCAGTGACGCCGACCGTGAAGCGCCCCCCGAGGGCGGGGTCGAGTCTCGCTTCGGAGCGGCGGCAGGGGAGGTCGGTGGCTACAACGCCTTCTGGACCGACCTGGGCGACAGCACCTTCAAGATCGACGGTCAGTACCGCACCTCGATCATCGTCGATCCACCCAACGGTCAGCGCCCTGAGCTCTCCGCCGAAGGCAAGGCGCGCGCTGGGGCCCGCCAAGCGTTCCGGCGCAAGAACACTGGCAAGGCCTGGTGGATCGACATGGAATCCGGCCCCTACGACGACCCGGAGGTGCGCCCGCTGGGCGATCGTTGCCTGCTGGGTTTCGGCTCGACGGCCGGCCCGCCGGCCCTCCCGGTGATGTACAACAACCTGAAGCGCATCGTGCAGACCGATGACTACGTGATGATCCTCAACGAGATGAATCACGACGCGCGCATCATCCGCATCGACGACGAGCACGATCCAGCCGAGCTCCGCAAGTGGCTCGGCGATTCCGTGGGCCATTGGGAGGGGGACACCCTGGTCGTCGACACGGTGCACTTCAACGATACCCCCGCTCTCTCCCTCGCCACTCGAGACCTGCACGTCATCGAGCGATTCACGCGCACCGACGCGAACACGCTGCTCTACCGGTTCACGGTTCGTGATCCGGCGACCTGGGAAGAGGAATGGAGCGGCGAGTATCCCTGGCCAGCCACGGACACTCGCGTCTACGAGTATGCCTGCCACGAAGGCAACTACGCGATGGGAGGCATCCTGCGCGGAGCGCGGCTGCTCGAGGAAGAGGCCCTGGCCGAGAAGGCCGGTAAACCTGACTCGGACGACTGAGCGGCCGAGAAGTCTCGACTCGCGGACCGACGGCTCCGCATCCAACCATCGGCAAGCGAACCACGACAGGAGGACCGCCATGCTCTCCCGCCCGACCGCCCCACTCCTCCTCGTCGTCGCGTTCGCTGTCACGACCCCCGCACTGCTCTTCAGCCAGGCCGACCCCTCCGAGATCCCTCGGATGCCCGACGGTCGCCCCGACCTGAGCGGCACCTATGACACGGCGACCCTGACCCCGCTGGAGCGCCCCGAGGAGCTCGGCAACACGCTCTTCTACACCGACGACGAGGCGCAAGAGATCGCCGCGAAGATGGCGCGCCGGCGGGAGCTCGACAATCAGGCCACCGACCCCAACCGGGACGCCCCGCCCGAAGGCGGAGTCGACGAGACGATCGGTGGCTTTCAAGCC
Organism: uncultured Acidobacteriota bacterium; assembly: GCA_963851415.1. Taxonomy (GTDB): domain Bacteria; phylum Acidobacteriota; class Thermoanaerobaculia; order Multivoradales; family Multivoraceae; genus CAWKPF01. The sequence goes on along the minus strand of CAWKPF010000003.1, from coordinate 1,188,828 downwards.
TCGGGCGCGGCAGGCCGGGTGGGGGGCTACAACAACTTCTGGGTCGATCCCGGCGAGGGCGCCTTCCAGATCGACGGCAAGTGGCGCACCTCGATCATCGTCGATCCCCCCGACGGCCAACGTCCTCCGATGACCGAAGCGGCGAGGGCTGCGGCGGCTTCGCGACGAGGGTTCTACCGACCCAATACCGGCGAGGCGTGGTGGATCGACATGGAAGTCGGGCCCTACGACGACATGGAGCTGCGCCCTCTTGCCGAACGCTGCCTGCTCGGCTTCGGTTCGACCGCAGGTCCACCGATGCTGCCGACCCTGTACAACAACCACAAGCGCATCGTGCAGACCGAAGATCACCTGATGATCCTCACGGAGATGGTGCACGATGTCCGCATCGTACGCATCGACGACGAGCACGATCCGCCGGAAATCAAGAAGTGGCTCGGCGACTCGGTGGGCCACTGGGAGGGCGACACCCTGGTCGTCGAGACCGTCCACTTCGGTGCCCAGAAGAGCTTCTCCTCGGGCTCTGACGAGCTGCGGGTCGTCGAGCGCTTCTCTCGCATCGACGAGGACACCCTGCTCTACCACTTCACCATCGACGACCCCAGGAACTTCACGCGCCAGTGGAGTGGCGAGTATCCGTGGCCCGCCACCGACGACAAGATCTACGAGTATGCCTGCCACGAAGGCAACTACGCGTTGGGCGGGATCCTGAGGGGCGCGCGGCTGCTGGAAGCGGAAGCGTTGGCGGCCAAGGGCGACTCTCGCAGCTCTGGCGAAGACGAGTAGCAGTCGTTCGAGGGCCTCTCCGGCCCGAAGCCCAAGAGGGAGGCCCGCGTCGCAAAGGAGCGGGCCCGATCCGTGTTTGCCTGCAGTCCTCCCCGCACCCTCTCCGGGATTTCCACCGTGGATGGCTCCTCCGCCTAGCCGGAGAAGCCGATCCAGCGTCCCGCCCAGGCCACGGTGCCCCACGCGACCAGCGAGAGAAGTGCAACTCCTCTGGCCAGCCAGGGATTGATCGTGGCGGGGTCCCCGTTCGCGATCCGATCTCTGACCAACAGGCTGAACAGAATGGCGAACAACAGGGCGACCATCTTGATGCGAAAGGGATAGCTGTAGAAACACTTCACCGCTTCCGACATGAAGAGCAGCGCGCCAGAGACGATCATCACGACCAGGCTCCAGCGACGCCACGGCTTGACGTTGGCGGCCAGCTCGGCGACCGGATCGGCACGGAACAACAGGCCCAGCAGGCGCAGATCGACCAGGAGAATGGCTCCGCCGAGCACCGCGAAGGCCACCAGATGAAAAGCCTCGATCACCGGGAACAACCAGAGCGAAGCGCGTACGGTCTCGCCCACGAGCGAGAACTCGAACCATTCGAACAAGGGATAGAGCTTGTCCATCATCCCGCTTCGTCCTCGAGCACGCAGCCCGCCGCCCAGTTGATGAAGGCCGGCTGTGGTTGTCGATCACAATCGAACCAGTTGTAGGCGATCATGCGCCCGGCAAAGATGATCAAGCTCCACAGGATGAGGGAGGCCCAGCCGGCCACCCGAGCCTTCTTCGGAGGCCGGGGATCGAGATCCCACTCTGCCACCTTGCGCCAGATCCCGGTGTGGAACACGAACACGTTGATGCCCGCCAGGATCAGCATGATCACTTTCACGCGGAACCAGACGCTCTGGTAGCTGCGCACCGGAATCGCGTAGAACAGCAGGAAGCCGGTGACCACCATCACGATGAAGCCCGCCACGGTCCAGGGCAGCAACCGACCGGCCAGCTCCGAGACGGGCATCTTCCTGAAGGCCAGGCCAGTGAGACGAAGATCGAGCAACACCGCGAAGCCCACGAAGAGCGCCAAAGCCCACACGTGGGTCGACTCGATGAGGGGATACATCCACAAGGACTCGTGCAGCGCCGTGCTCCAGGCGTGCGTGTCCAGCCATTCGGCGAACCATAGTAACGACATGAGTAGCGGCATTATCTCTCAAAGCCACGACGCGTCAAAAGGACTGTCCCCGAGGCAGCTGTTCACTCGAACACCTCGACCCTACTACCCATAGGATCGGCTCGTTCCTCACTGTTTCTCACTGAATTCATCACGGAGTGCCTTCCATGAGTCGCACGATTCCAAGAACGGGTCTGACCTCGATGCTGTCGGCTGTGGTTCTCGTCCTCTTCGCGATCGCGGCCCCACGCGCCACCGCGGCTCGACAGGAGAGCGAGTCTCCGCAGGGCGCCCCTCGCACGCTGATCCACGCCGGAAGCCTGCTCGACGTGGTTTCGGGGCGCACCGTCGAGAGCCGCACCCTGGTCATCGAGCAGGAGCGCATCGTCGCCATCGAGGACGGTTTCAGCCGAGCTGCGGCCGGCGACACCGTGATCGATCTGAAGAGGCACACGGTGCTGCCCGGGTTGATGGACATGCACGTGCATCTGAGCTCGGAGTCGAGCCCGGCCAGCTACATGGAGGAGTTGACCCTGAACCCCACGGACCATGCCTTGCGGGGCTCGGTCTTCGCGAAGCGAACGCTGCTGGCCGGCTTCACCACCGTTCGCGATGTCGGGGGCGAGCCCACCACCATCGTCGCCCTTCGTCGCGCGATCGATCAGGGATGGATCCCGGGGCCGCGCATCTTCGCCGCCACCGGGGCACTCGCCTCGACCGGTGGCCACGGCGACCCGACCAACGGCATCCGCGCCGATCTGATGACCGATGTCGGACCGGGAGGCGGAGTGGTCAACAGCCCCGACGAGGCCCGTCAGGCCGTACGCAAGCGCTACAAGGAGGGCGCGGACCTGATCAAGATCACGGCCACCGGCGGTGTGCTCTCGATGGCCAAGAGCGGACAGAACCCGCAGTTCACCGAGGAGGAGATCCGCGCCATCGTCGAGACGGCCGACGACTACGGCTTCCACGTCGCCGCCCACGCTCACGGCACCGAGGGGATCAAGCGTGCCATCCGGGGCGGCGTGACCACGATCGAGCACGGTACCTACATGGACGAAGAGGCATTCGAGCTCATGAAGCAGTACGGCACCTTCCTGGTGCCGACGATCTCGGCCGGCAAATTCGTCGCCGAGAAGGCCGCGATTCCCGGCTACTACCCCGAGATCATCCGCCCCAAGGCGGCAGCTATCGGCCCGGTGATCGAGCACACCTTCGCCAAGGCGTACAAGGCCGGCGTTCCGATCGCCTTCGGCACCGACTGCGGAGTCTGCCTGCACGGCACCAACGCCAGCGAGTTCCTCTACATGGTGGAAGGGGGGATGCCTCCGATCGAGGCGATTCGCAGCGCGACCCTGGTTTCCGCCGGGATTCTCGGCATCGAGGACGAGGCGGGCTCTCTCGATGTCGGCAAGCTGGCCGATGTCATCGCCGTCTCGGGGGACCCGATCCGTGACGTGACCACGCTCCAGCGCGTCGAGTTCGTCATGCGTGGCGGCGAAGTGTACAAACAGCCAGAGTAGCTGCGGCGGCGGCCCGATCGACCCCGGTGGGAACCTCCGGGGGGTCTCACGCGTTCCCCCTGAGAGCGAGTGCTCCCCCACGCTCGCCGCCCCTCGAGGGGAACGAACGTCGAGTCCAACGCCAGACCCTGGAGTGACCATGACCGGATTCTTGACCGACCTGCGCTTCGCCGTCCGTTCCCTGGCTCGCAACCCCGGTTTCTCGCTCGCGGTGATCCTGGCGCTGGCGCTCGGCCTGGGAGCGAGTACGGCCATCTTCAGCGTACTGTGGACCGTCGCCCTCCGCCCTCTGCCGTGGTCGGAGCCAGACCGCATCGTCTCCTTCAACGAAGTTCACCCCGAGCTCCCGGAAGGGCGCAGCAGCGGCGCCTTCCATTTGAGCAACGTGCGGGAGTTCCGCGACCGGGCACGCAGCTTCGACGGCATTGCCGCATACCACCAGAAAAGCCTCAACCTGACCGAGGGGGATCAGCCGCGCCGACTCCAGGCCGGTGCGGTGACGGCGGACCTCTTCAAGGTGCTCGGAGTCTCCCCCGAGCGAGGCCGCACCTTCGAGGCCGCCGAGGTCGAAGCAGGAGAAAGTCGACTGGTCGTGCTCTCTCGTCGTGCTCTCGATCGCTACTTCGGGGGCGACGAAACGAAAGTCGGAGAAGCCATCACGCTGGATGGGGAGCCCTACACCGTGCTCGGCGTCATGCCCTCCGCCTTCGCCTTCCCGGACGAAGAGATCGAAGCGTGGGTACCGCTCGTCTGGAATGTACCCGAGCGCAACGGACAGCGGGCCGAGATCATGCTGCCGGTGATCGCGAGACTGGCCGACGGGGTCACCCCGGAGCAGGCCGAAGCCGAGAGCGACACCCTGCTGGCAGAGCTCCAGCGCGAGAGCGGCCTCCAACGACAGCGTACGGTCGGCGGCCAGCGCGGCGATCGCGGGGCTGGCCCTGGGCCTTCCGGCGCCCCGGAATCGGGCACGGAGCGACGGATCGTCCGCCGGGGTCCGGATGCCGAAGGGCGACAGGATCCCGCAGCGCAGCCGCCTGGATCGGATCCGGCGAGTGGCGGTGGCGAGCGCGTCGTGCGTCGTCGGGTCTCACCGGGTGCTGACCGAGGGGAGGAGCCCGGAGCCCAGGAGGAAGCCCAAGGGGGTAGCCCCGGTGGTCACGGGCCGCAGCGCGAAGCGGGCCACGAGACGTCGACGGGAGACTCTCCTCCCAGCACCCTCGAGCTGCGCACCCTCCGAGATCAGCAGATCGAGCCGATCCGCCCGGCGATGCGCGTGCTCATCGGAGCGGTCGGCCTCGTGCTTCTCATCGCCTGCGCCAATGTGGCGAATCTGCTCCTGACGCGCGGCCTGCAGCGCCGTCGGGAGCTGGCCACCCGTGCCGCACTCGGAGCGGGCCGGGGCGGCCTGAGCCGACTGCTGTTCACCGAGAGTCTGGTGCTCGCATTCACCGGCTGTGCAGTGGGCCTGTTTCTGGCATGGATCGGTCTGCGTGCGCTCCGCAGACTCGACCCCGGGGACATTCCGCGCCTCGACGAGGTCGCGCTCCATCCCCAGGTCGTCCTCTTCGCCGTCCTGCTCGCCCTCGCCTGCGCGGCCCTCTTCGCCCTGGTGCCGAGTGTCCAGACACGACTGTCGAGTCTGCTCTCGAGCCTCGGCCGCGAGGCGGGACCGATCGTGGGCGGCAAGGCCGTAGGACAGTACCTGCGGGGCGGGCTGGCCGTGGCGGAGATCGGTCTGGCGCTGATTCTGCTGGTCGGCGCCAGCCTCCTCGGGAACAGCTTCCTGCGGCTGATCAATGTCGACGCCGGTTTCGACCCGGAGGGGGTGGTCGCGACCCAGCTGACCCTTCCTCCTGCCCAGTATCCGCCCGGAGAGGCGCGCGATGCCTTCTTCGTACAGTTGTTGGAGCGCCTGCGTGCCCTTCCCGACGTGGAGTCCGCCGGGCTGGTCAACTTCCTGCCACCGGTCCAGGGCCGCATCGTGCTCAGCGTGCAGATCGACTCGCAGGCTCCACCCGAGAATCCCGCCGAAGCGCCGCAGGGGGACCTGCGGGTCGTCTCCGACGGCTACCTGGAAACGATGGGAATTCTCCTTCTCGACGGTCGCACCTTCACCCCGGCGGACCGGGCGGGAGCCCCCGGCGCCGTGGTGATCAACCAGAGCTTCGCCGACCGCTACTTCGAGGACGGTCGGGTGCTCGGCGAGCGCCTGGCGATGTTCGGGGAAATCGTCGGCGTGGTCTCCGATGTGCGGGCTCAGGGACCCGAGTCCGATCCGGAACCGACCTTCTACCTACCGCTGGCGCAGGCTCCGGAGATGATGGCCTCGTTGTTCCAACGGATGTCGGTGGTCGCGAAGACCGATCGGCCCGACGCAGTCATCCCCGCACTCGGCGATGTCGTGCACTCGATCGACCCCAACCTGCCCCTCGACGAGATCACCACCATGGAAGCGCGAGTCTCGGAAGCGGTCGCCATGCCTCGCTTCTACGCTACGGTCATCTCGGTCTTCGCCGGCCTCGCGGTGCTGCTCGCCCTCTTCGGCGTGTACGGGGTGCTCTCCTTCCTCGTCAGCCAGCGATCACGGGAGACCGGCATCCGGATGGCGCTGGGCGCGCAACGCTCCCAGGTGCTGCGCGAAACCCTCTGGCACGGCCTTCGTCTGGCGCTGATCGGCGTCGCGATCGGCAGCGCGGGTGCCTGGGGTCTACGCAACCTCCTGGGTGGAATGCTCTTCGGCATCGAGGCGGAGGACCCCGGCACGTTCCTCGGGGTGGCCGTGGCTCTGATGGTCATTGCCGCGATCGCGTGCTGGCTGCCGGCCCGTCGCGCCGCGGGCGCAGATCCAGCCCTGATCCTCCGCAACGAGTGAGCTCGCGATCCGCGGGACCGTTCGTCCCTGACGAGGGTCTGGGACCCCGTTGGTACCTGATCCGTCCCACCGTTCGTCATTTCGTCCCAGGACTGAAACTCTTGCCCTGGTGAACCGTCCTCGAACACGAACCCCTGGTCCCCACTGGCGCCTGTCGGGGACGACTGAGGAGGATCCCGACCCCATGACCGAGACTCCCGAGCACATTCTCCAGATCGTGCCCGCCGTCGGTTGGCGAGCCCGCGTCGAGGACGGCAACACGGTAGAGGAACGAGACGTCGCCTGCTTCGCCCTCTGCTACAGCGACCGCGAAGCCGATCGCAGGGTTCGCGCGGTCGTGATCGACCCGGAGGGCCGCCAGCGCTTTGCCGACGAGATGCCCGGATTCAGCGCGATCCTCGGCCCCACGGCGACGGTCACCTGAGCGCCGCGGCCACCGCAAGCCTCGTTCGAGCAAGCTCGTAGGCTCTCGTCACTCGAGGCCATGTCAGCCGATCGCAGCCAGGCTACGAGTCGTGCTCGCCTTTCAGGAGCTCGGGGAACTGCCCCTGAAACTTGCGCAGACGCGGAATCGAGACATTGCGCACATAAGGATTGTTCGGGTTGTTGCGCTCGTAGTTCTGGTGGTAGTCCTCGGCGGGCCAGAAGGTGTCGATCGGCACGATCTCGGCCGCGATCGGGCGTGAATACCGGCCCGAGGCCGCCAGATCGGCTTTCGCCTTCTCCGCGACCGCCTTCTCCTCGTCGTTGGAATAGAAGAGGATCGACCGGTACTGGCGTCCGTGGTCGGGGCCCTGGCCGTTGACCTGCGTCGGGTCCTGCGAGCCGAAGAAGACATCGACCAGTGTCGCGAAGGAAACCCGGTTCGGGTCGTAGAACACCTTCACCGCCTCGGCATGACCGGTCTGACCTCGCGATACCTGCTCGTAGGTCGGGTTCTTCTCCGTACCTCCGGCGTAGCCCGAGACGGCTTCGTAGACGCCCTCGACGCTCTCGTAGACCGCCTCCACGCACCAGAAGCAGCCCGAGGCAAAGTAGGCGACGGACGCATCGGCCGGAACCTCGTCTTCGTTGGGAGGAGCCACCCCAGTGGCGGTGCGAGCGCCTGCGAGAACGAAGCCGGCCAGCGTGAGAACACCGACGGTGAGGACGAGAGCGATCCTGGACGTGATTCTCATGAGGTCGTTCCTTGCCTTGATTTCTCCCGAGTCTACCGGGTCCCGAGGCGGGGGCCGATCGACGGACCAGCCAGGCCGGTCCGAGGCCCTGAATCCAAAGAGCAGGAATCCAAGGCTCCGGTGTGCCGCGAACCTCTGAAGAACCCCTGTCCCGCTTCCCCACCGGAGAACCCGTGAACCGATCTCGCGACCCCAGCGCCCTCGACAGCGCGGACCTGCTCCCGTTCCTGCCCCTGCTCTACGTCGCCTGGGCCGACGGCGAGCTCGACGCCCGGGAAATCGACGACGTCCGGAAGCGATTGAGATCGCTGGGCTGCACCGCGGACTGCCGGGGCCATCTCGACGCCTGGCTCGACCCGGAGGACCCGCCCGAGGCTGGCGAGCTTCGCCTTCTTCGCAGCGCCCTTCAGCGGGCGGGACGCGAGCTCGCGCCCCGCGGGCGGCGCTCGCTGGTCGAGCTGGCCCTGGAGCTCGCGTCGGGAGGAGCGAAGGGCGATGCGCTGGCCGACGAGCGCAGGGCTCTCGACGAGATCGAGGAGAGCCTGGGCCTCGCACGGGACATCGGCAGCCAGCTGTTGGAGACCCCGCGCCCGGCGGAGGCAGCCCGACGGGACACGTCGGTGACCCCGACCGACCGTCTGCAGCGTTTCCTCGACGGTCCCCGAGGCGACCTGCGCCGGCGCTTGCGGGACCGACTGTCCCAGGAGGACTTCGAGTACCGTCGTGGCCTCGACAAGGAGAGCTACCGCGAGCAGGTCCTCGCCTGGTGCCGGACGCTGGCCGACGAGGGCTTCGGTGCCCTCTCCTATCCCCGTTCCGCCGGCGGAGAGGACGACATGGAAGGGTTCCTGGTCGTCTTCGAGACACTCGCGACCCACGACCTGAGCCTGCTGGTCAAGTTCGGCGTCCAGTTCGGCCTGTGGGGAGGTAGCGTTCTCTTTCTCGGCACGGAGGAGCAGCAGCGCCGCTGGCTGCCGCAGATCGGCTCTCTCGAGCTCCCCGGCTGCTTCGCCATGACCGAGCGGGGACACGGCTCGAACGTGAACGAGATCGAGACCGTGGCCCGATACGACCGCTCGAGAGGCGAGTTCGAGATCCACAGCCCGACCGAAAGCGCTGGGAAGGACTACATCGGCAACGCCGCCGCACATGGCAGGGTCGCCACCGTCTTCGCGCAGCTGAGGGTCGAGGACGAGGAGTACGGCGTGCACGCCCTGGTGGTGCCCATCCGCGACCGGAGCGGTGTGCCTCTCCCCGGCGTGAGGATCGAAGACTGCGGCCTCAAGCTGGGACTCAACGGCGTCGACAACGGTCGCCTCTGGTTCGACCACGTGCGGGTGCCTCGGGATCACCTGCTCGGCCGCTTTGCCGAGGTGACTTCCGAAGGCGAATACCGTAGCCCGATCGCCAGCGAGGGCAAGCGCTTCTTCACCATGCTCGGCACGCTGGTGGGCGGCCGGGTGAGCGTCGCCGCGGGTGCCCTCTCGGCCGCCAAGAGCGGTCTCGTGATCGCCCTGCGCTACGGCGACCGGCGGCGCCAGTTCGGCCCCCCGGGAGAGCCCGAGACGCTGCTGCTCGACTATCCGATTCACCAACGTCGGCTCCTGCCCCGCCTCGCCCGGGCATACGCACTGCACTTCGCCATCGCAGAGCTGCAGCGCCGCTACCTCGAGCTCGGTTCCGACCAGAGCACAGAGCAGGATCGACGCGACGTCGAGCTGCTGGCGGCGGGTCTCAAGGCGGCGAGCTCGTGGAACACCATCGACACCCTGCAGGCCTGCCGCGAGTGCTGCGGGGGCGTCGGCTATCTGGCGGAGAATCGCTTTGCCGATCTCAAGGCCGACACCGACGTCTTCGCGACCTTCGAGGGAGACAACGTGGTCTTGCTGCAACTGGTGGCCAAGGGCCTGCTCGCGAACTATCGTGCACAGTTCAACGATCCTCGCATCACCACGCTGCTTCGCCACCTGGGGCGACGCGCCCTGACCGAGCTGTCCGAGCGCAATCCGGGGGTCGTCCGACGCATCGATCGCGACCATCTGCGCGACCCCGACTTCCAACGGGCCGCCTTCGCCTACCGAGCCGAGCGCCTCCTGGGCACACTCGCGCAGCGTCTCCGTACCCGCCTCGCCGAGGGGATCCCTTCGAACGAGGCCCTGCTCGAATGTCAGACCCACATGGTGACGGCGGCCCGCGCCCATGTCGATCGGGTCGTTCTCGAGTCCTTCATCCTCGCCGTCGAGACCAGCGACGACGAAGCGCTGCGGGCCCCCCTGACGGCGCTGCGCAGTCTCTACGCCCTCGACCACCTGGAGCGCCAGCGGGGCTGGTACCTCGAGCACGGCTACTTCGCCGACGGCAAGGCAGAGGCGATTCGTGACCAGGTCGATCTCATGTGTGCCGAGCTGCGAGCCGAAGCGGTCCCTTTGGCCGACGCCTTCGGGATTCCCGACCCGCTCCTCGACGCGCCCATCGCCGTGAGACGTGAGAACTGATCGACGACGCAGCGCGCTCGGCCTGTGGCGATCGGAGCGATTCGCCCGCGGACTCGCGGCAGGGATCCATATTGACCTACCGGTCGGTCGGCGATACTCTGGACTACCGAACAGTGGTGCAAACCTACTGATTTGGCGCCCTTCAGGGCTCGATCCGAATTGCCGAAGCCCGGAGGTCCGCGGCCAATCCTCGCGTCGACCGTAGCGCCGATTCCCATCGCGCGGTCTGCGGTTCGGCCGGCAGCGGAGCCCGGAAGCCTATTCCCCGATGGCCCGACGACGGGCCGGTGAGGAGACGAGAGTCATGAATTTCGATTTCTCCGATGCGCAGAAGGCCTTGAAGCAACAGACCCGCGAGATGCTCAAGCAGGTCTGCGACCCCGACGTGCCCCGGCGCATTCTCGAAGGCGACGAGGCGTACGACGAGGCCACCTGGAAGGCCCTGGCCGACATGGAGTCGACCGGCATCGCGATCCCGGAGGAGTACGGAGGTCTGGGCTTCGGCTACCTCGAGCTGTGCGTCGTGGCCGAGGAGCTCGGCCGAGCCGTCGCCCCGGTTCCCTTCTCCTCGTCCGTCTATCTCGCCACCGAGGCCCTCCTCGCCGCCGGCTCCGAGGAGCAGAAGAAGGAGTACCTGCCCAAGCTGGCGAGCGGTGCGATCATCGGCACCTTCGCCCTTTCCGAAGGCGCCGGCGCGCCTGCTGCCTCGCGACTCGCCACGATCTTCGAGGGCGGCAAGCTGAGCGGCACGAAGACCCCGGTTCCCGATGGCGAGAGCGCCGACTTCGCGGTGGTGGTTGCCAACGGCAAGGGGGGGCCCTGTCTCGCCCTGGTCGACCTCTCGGGGGCGGGCGTGACTCGGGAGCGGGTCGACGTTCTCGATCCGACTCGCAAACACGCCTCGCTCACCTTCGATGGCGCCGAGGCTCAGCAGCTCGGGGGAGATGGAGACGGCTGGGCGATCAAGGACCGAGTGTTCGATCGCGCGGCCGTGCTCTTCGCCATGGAGCAGGTCGGCGGCAGCGAGGCCTGCCTGGCAATGGCGGTGGACTACGCCAAGGGACGCTATGCCTTCGGGCGCCCGATCGGATCGTTCCAGGCGATCAAGCACAAGCTCGCCGACATGTACATCAAGAACGAACTGGCGCGCGCCAACGCCTACTACGGCGCGTGGGCCCTCTCGACGGACGCACCAGAGCTGCCGGTGGCCGCCGCCGCGGCGCGGGTCGCGGCGATCGATGCGTACTTCTACGCCAGCAAGGAGAACATCCAGACCCACGGCGGCATCGGCTTCACCTGGGAGTCCGACTGTCATCTCTTCTACCGTCGCGCCAAGCTCCTCTCCCTCAACATCGGCAGCGCCCGGGTGTGGAAGGACCGGCTGATCACGGCAATCGAAGCCCAGAAGGCCAACCAGGCCAGCGAAAAGGCCGCGCTCGCGAGCTGACCAGCCAGAGAGGAAACCAACGCCATGGACTTCAACGACACCCCCGAGCAAGCCCTGTTCCGCGCCGAGGTGCGCAACTGGCTCGACAAGAACGCCAAGCCCAAAGAAGGCAAGCGGAGTCTCAACCGCCGGATCGACTCCGAGCGAGGTCTCGAAATCGCAAAGGCCTGGCAGGTGAAGAAGGCCGACGCCGGATACGCCTGCATGAGCTTTCCCGAAGAGTACGGCGGCCAGGGTCGACCGATCTTCGACAGCATCATCTACGAGCAGGAAGAGGCCAACTACGACGTACCGTCCGGGTTCTTCTCCATCGGCCTCGGCATGTGCGCTCCGGTGATGATGGCCTATGCCACCGAAGAGCAGAAGAAGCGACACGTGCCTCCGATGGTGCGCGGCGAAGAGGTGTGGTGCCAGCTGTTCTCCGAGCCCGGCGCCGGCTCCGACCTCGCTGGGCTGCGCATGCGTGCCGAGCAGGACGGCGACGAATGGGTGATCAACGGCCAGAAGGTGTGGACCTCGGGCGCCCACTACTCGGATTGGGGCATCCTGGTCACCCGCCACGATCCGGAGATGCAAAAGCACAAGGGACTCACCTTCTTCTTCGTCGACATGAAATCGCCGGGGATCGAGATCCGCCCGATCAAGCAGATCTCGGGCGCCTCGGACTTCAACGAGGTCTACTTCACCAACGTGCGCATTCCCGATAGCCAGCGCCTCGGCGGGATCGGCGACGGCTGGCAGGTCTCGATCACCACGTTGATGAACGAGCGTCTGGCCGTGGGCGGAGCCCCGCCTCCGGATGCCAACGACCTGTTCGAGCTGGCCAGCCGACTCGAGACCGGCGACGGCCCGGCACTGCAAGACAGCGCGGTGCGCGAGCGCATCGCCGACTGGTACGTCGAAGCCGAAGGGCTGCGCCACATCCGCTCTCGCACCCTGACCGCGCTGTCCAAGGGACAGGCTCCAGGGCCAGAGGCCTCGATCACCAAGGTGGTCAGCGCCAACAAACTGCAGAACATCGGGTCCTACGGGACCGATCTCCTCGACATGGGAGGGGTGATCCTCGATCCCGATTCGACAGTAGCCGACGCGGTCTACCAGGCAGGGTTCCTCTACAGTCCCGGGCTGCGCATTGCCGGCGGCACGGACGAGATTCTGCGCAACATCATCTCGGAGCGGGTTCTCGGTCTGCCGGGCGAAATGCGGGTCGATCGAGACGTTGCCTTCAAAGACATTCCCACTGGAAAGCACTAGCGAGCACGAGTGATGAACGGCATCTGGCTCGCTGACATCCATCACCCACCCAGGTCCCCCCAGAGGGATTCGGCGCAAGCGCCCGGCGCGCGCCTCGAACCGCTCGATGACTCCTGGACGAAACTCACTTCGGAGAACACCGATGACTGACTGCTACATCTACGACGCCGTGCGAACTCCCCGAGGCCGAGGCAAGAAGGACGGGGCCCTGCACGAAACCACCGCGCTCGAGCTCGGTACGCAGACGCTCGAGGCCCTGCGCGACCGCAACGAGCTCGACACCTCGAAGATCGACGACGTCATCTTCGGTTGCGTCAGCCCGGTTGGCGAACAGGGCGCCGACATCGCTCGCATGGCGGTGCTCAACGCCGGCTACGACCAGAGCGTTCCCGGCGTGCAGATCAACCGCTTCTGCGCCTCGGGACTCGAGGCCACCAACATGGCTGCCGGTCAGATCATGGCAGGACAGTCGAAGATGGCCATCGGAGGCGGCGTCGAGTCGATGAGCCGGGTCCCAATGGGCTCCGACGGCGGCGCCATGGCGACCGATCCCGAGTTCGCGATGAAGATGTACTTCGTGCCCCAGGGCATCAGCGCCGACCTGATCGCCACCAAGTACGGCTTCAGCCGTCACGATGTGGACAGCTACGCGGTCGAGAGTCAACGGCGCGCGGCCGAGGCCTGGGAAGAGAAGCGGTTCGCGCGCAGCATCGTCCCGGTCAAGGATCGCAACGGCCTCGAGGTCCTCGCCCACGACGAGCACATGCGCCCCGGCACCACGGTCGAGTCGCTCGAGTCTCTGCGTCCATCCTTCGCTGACATGGGCGAGCAGTACGGTTTCGACGCGGTGGCCATCCAGCGCTATCCCGAGGTCGAGACCATCGAGCACGTGCATCACGCCGGCAACTCCTCGGGCATCGTCGACGGCTCTGCCGCCATCCTGCTCGGCGACGCAGACAGCGGCAAAGCGGCCGGTCTGAAGCCCCGAGCCCGGATTCGCGCCTACGCTTCGATCGGCAGCGAGCCCTGCATCATGCTGACCGGGCCCAGTGCCGTCACCCGCAAGGTACTCGGTCGCGCGGGCATGACGACCGGCGACATCGACCTGTTCGAGCTCAACGAGGCTTTCGCCTCCGTCGTCCTGCGCTTCATGCAGGATCTCGAGATCGACCACGACAAGATCAACGTCAACGGTGGCGCCATCGCAATGGGCCACCCACTCGGCGCCACCGGCGCCATGATCCTCGGCACCGTGCTGGACGAGCTCGAGCGCCGCGACCTGAGCACGGCTCTCGCCACACTCTGTGTCGGCGGCGGCATGGGTACCGCGACCATCATCGAGCGCGTCTGAGCGTACGCCTGCCACAGAAACTTCTTCCGGAGAGAGAACCATGGAGAACCTCCGCTATGAGGTCGACGGCGACATCGCCGTCGTCACCTGGGACATGCCCGGCCGACCGGTCAACGTCCTCAGCCAGGCCACCATCGAGGAGTTCGCTGAGTGCATCGAGAAGGCGCTCGGCGACGACGCGATCAAGGGCATCGTCATCACCAGCGCCAAGCCCGGAATGTTCATCGCAGGAGCCGACCTCTCGATGCTGGCCGGCGGTGCCTCCGAAGCCGGTGCGGGTGAAGTCGTGTCGGAGGAGGAGCGCACGAAGCGGCTCTACGAAGCGAACCTCGGCTTCAACATGCTGCTGCGCAAGCTCGAGACCGGAGGCAAGCCGGTCGCGGCGGCGATCAACGGCACCGCCCTCGGCGGCGGACTCGAGGTCGCCCTGGCCAGCCACTACCGCGTGGTAGCCGATCATCCGAAGATCCAGATCGGCTTCCCCGAGGCGACCGTCGGCGTGATTCCCGGTGCCGGTGGCACGCAACGCCTCCCGCGACTGATCGGCGCGATGCAGGCCCTGCCACTCATCCTCCAGGGTACGCGCCTCGCCCCACAAGCGGCCAAGAGCATGGGAATCGTGCACGCGGTCGTCCCGGGCGACGACCTCCTGGCAGAAGCCAAGCGCTGGGTGCACGAGGACGGCAAGGCGACCCAACCCTGGGACGAGCGAGGCTACAAGATCCCTGGCGGAGCCCCCTACAGCAAGCAGGGAGCACCCGTCTTCATGATGGGCGCGGCAATGCTGCGCAAGCAGAGCTACGGCAACTATCCTGCCCAGAAGGCCGCGATGCAGGCGGTCTACGAAGGCCTGATGCTGCCCATCGAGGGAGGCCTCGAGGTCGAGTCTCAGCTCTTCACGCAGCTGCTCCTCGGCCCCACCGCGCGAAACATGATTCGGTCGCTCTTCCTCTCGATGCAGGAGCTGGACAAGGGCGCTCGTCGGCCCGCGGTGGACGGTCGTGAATGCAAGAAACTGGGCATCCTGGGCGCCGGGATGATGGGTGCAGGAGTCGCCTTCGTATCCGCTCGCGCCGGAATGGAGGTGGTGCTGCTCGACACCGCGATCGACAGCGCCGAGAAGGGCAAGCAGTACTCCGGCGACCTGATGGACAAGCGCATCAAGAAGGGTCGAGCGACCTCGGCCCAGCGCCAGGAGATCCTCGACCGGATCCACCCCACCGTCGATTACGCGGATCTCGAGGGCTGCGATCTGGTGATCGAAGCCGTCTTCGAGGACCGCAAGATCAAGGCCGAAGTGACCAAGAAGACCGAGGCCATCATCGACGAGAACGCGATCTTCGGCTCCAACACGTCCACCCTGCCGATCAGCGGGCTGGCGGAAGCGTCCGCTCGGCCGGCCAACTTCATCGGCATTCACTTCTTCTCCCCCGTCGACCGCATGAAGCTGGTCGAGATCATCATGGGCAAGGAGACCTCGCAGTATGCCCTTGCCGTGGCGATGGACTACGTGCGACAGATCAAGAAGACGCCGATCGTGGTCAACGACAGCCGGGGCTTCTACACCAGCCGATGCTTCGGTACCTACGTCGGAGAGGGCCTGGCGATGCTGGCCGAGGGGATCTCGCCGCCGCTGATCGAGAACGCGGGACGCCAGACCGGCATGCCCCGCGCGCCACTCGAGATGAACGACGACGTGGCGCTCGATCTCGGCTACAAGGTCCGCCAGCAGACCAAGAAGGATCTCGGCGACAAGTTCGTCGAGACTCCAGTCGACGCGCTGATCGAGAAGATGGTCATCGATCTCGAGCGCTACGGGCGCAAGAACAAGAAGGGCTTCTACTCCTATCCCGAGGACGGCAAGAAGCACCTCTGGCCGGAGCTCGTGGCCCTGGTCAAGGAGACCACCGGCCAGGACCAGCTCGCGGAGCAGCCCGACGTCGAGGTGCTGAAGAAGCGTCTGCTCTACATCCAGGCACTCGAGGCGGCTCGGTGCTTCGAAGAGAAAGTGGTCACCGACGTGCGAGATGCCGATGTCGGCGCCATCCTCGGCTGGGGCTTCGCACCGTGGAGCGGCGGCCCCCTCTCGCTGATCGACACCGTCGGCACGGCAGAGTTCGTCGCCGAATGCGACGCACTGGCCGAGTCGCTGGGGGAGCACGGAGAGCGCTTCCGCCCCAATGCACTGCTGCGCGAAATGGCCGAAAAGGGAGAGACGTTCTACGGTCGCTTCAACCCGAACCGGGTCGAAGAGGCCGCCTGACCCGTCGGCGCACCGGATGTGCGCTTGCGCGGGATCACTCTGAGTGGCAGGAAAAGGCGCCGATGTCGGTCACGGCATCGGCCGCCGTTCCCAGCGGATTCAGATACTGCACGCTCGTACCAGTGGTGGTATCGGTGACCGTCATCGTGTACTCGACCGTCGTGGTCGCCGCCGCGAAGACCCAGTACTCCCCGTTCACACCGCAGCCGTCGAGCACCTTCACCAACATCTCCCAGTTCTCGGGCTGAAAGAACCACAGCAGGCCCGAGTCCGTCGACTCGACGTCGACCGCCTTGCCGTGCCCGGTTCGATCCTGGAAATCGCGCCACTCGATCTCGACGCGGAAACGCCCGTCGTTCAGACAGAGCGTGGTCTCGCCGGGTGCGCACCCGGACTTCTCGGTCGCAGGCAGCCGGATCTTCTTCGGGCGAGGCCCGGGGAGGAACGCGGAATCGGTATTCTCCGGCCCCCTGACGCGTGACCCACACGAAGCAAACGCATCGGTGTCGGCGATCGCCGGGGCTCGCGTACCGAGAGGGTTGTGGTAGCTCCGCGTCGCCTGGGTGACGACGTCGCGTACCACCAACGTGTACTCGACGTTCGTGGTCGCTGCCGCGAAGACCCAGTAGCGCTGGTTCACCCCGCAGCCGTCGAGCACCTTGACCAGCATCTCCCAGTTGTCCCCGTCGAAGAACCAGAACAGTCCGGAGTCTGCTCCCTGAAACGGCACGACCTGGGCCTCGCCGGTCCGCCCTGTCTGATCCCGCCATTGCAGCGAGAGCTCGAAGCGCTGGTCGTTCAGGCACAGACGGTCGGCCGCGGGCACGCAGGAGCCCATCGGAACGCTTCCGGCATCGGCCGGGTCGCTCGAGGCGTCCAGCTCGTCGCGATCCCAGTAGCCGTCCTCGTCGCGATCCAGGGCCATTCGTGCTCCCGAACCGGGTGGCACACAGGTGAACGTGAGCTCCTGCCCAGCGTCCGTGGCGTAGGCCTGCAGAGTGCTCCGCTCGATGGGGCCTTCGCCGGCGCGATCGCCCTGGAACCGGTCGGCCACGGGGTCATAGAGATAGCCTCGTGAGATCCCTCCCACCACCCCTGTGACGACCACGTCACACTCCGTGGTGCGGCCGCCCAGAATCTCGGAGACGAAGGGGGCACCTGCCCGAGCGAGCAGCAGCTCGATCCGGCTGCCCACCGCCGCGGCATTGCCGGGGCCGAGCGTGATCTGCTGCCCAACCACCGGCGCAAGGTCGTTGTCGAAGGCGAGGACGAACTCCTCCATGTCTCGACGCTCGGCGTTGTCCCGAAAGCCCACCTGGCCGTCGAACGCGTCGTTGAACACGGTGGCACGGAAGAAGCGGAACAAGGTGTCGATGCTGCCGTCGTGCAGGAACCCGAAGCCGCGGATCTGGTCACCCATGAAACCGTTGTCTCCGGGGTTGATGAACGCCACCGCCGCGTTACCGAACATACCCACCTTCTGATACGCGTTGCGCAGGTGGGGGATCTTGACGATCTGCGATTCCGCCTCGAAGCTCTGCTCGCCGTTCGTGCCGAAGTGGCCGGCCGCCGCGTCGAGTGTGTGGCAGTCTTCACAGGTGTTGCCCAGAGGCGACGGCGCTGGGAGCCCATCCATTCGGCGTGGGCCGAAGTAGAGCTCGCGGCCCCGTCTCTGCGCCGGCGTCAGCGAGTTGTCCAGGGCTCGGACGGGATTGGGAGGCAGCACGATATCGAGCGCGAAATCGGCAAAGCGCTGCATCTCGTCCGAGGGGAGTTTGGAGGCGCGGCCCAGAAGCCCGGCGAAGGCAACGTCGAAATTGCGGAAGGAGAGATCCGAATCGAACGGATCGGTACCATTCGACCCGACCGCCCGATCTCCTCGCCAATGCATCGCTCCGGCGTTGACCATCCCACGCAGGGTCTGGGTCACCATCGGCCCCTTCATCGGGTGGAAGTCTCTCCGATTCCCGGTGCCGTTGATATCGGGACGCACCGCCTCGGCAAGGTCGCCGAGGTTGATGGGAATCGGGCTCTGGGTGACCGACGCGTCCGGATCGCCCAGATCCCAGGCCAGGCCGTCGAGATCGCCGAAGACGTGACAGCTCGCGCAGGAGGCCTCGCCATTGGATGAGCTCAGCTGCGCATCGTAGAGGAATGGCCGTCCCTCGACGACCCGCGCGGGCTCGGGGTTGTGCAGGGCGAGGTGCTGCACTTCGCTCTGGCTGATCAGGTCGAGTACCGAGACGGAGTTGTCGAAACGAGTGAGCACGAAGAGGCGCTCACCCTCCGGGTCGATCGCGAGCCCGCTCGGTCCCCCTCCGGTGACAGACAGGTAGCGCGCACTCGCCCGGGTGGGCTCGAAGGTGTCCTGCTCGAGCTCCGCCGTGTCGAAGACTCCGACCCGGCTCGACCCGAACGCTGCGACGTAGAGCGTCTCGCCGTCGCCGCTCACTGCCATGTCCAGCGGCGTCGCGAGGCTGTGAGATCGAGTCTCCGCCGGTGCGGGACTGACGCGGTAGTCGATGTGCTTGTTGAGCTGGCGCGGCTCGACGGTGGCCTCCCCGAGAACCGTAATGCGGGACTCGGCGAGGTGTCCTGCAACCGAACTGCCGCCGAACTCTCCAGAACCCTCGAAGCGGACCTCGTTGCGCGCCTGTGTGTTGGACACATAGATCACACCCGTAGTCGGGTGGACCGTCATGTTGAACAAGACGGTCCCGACCCCGCTCCACTGTGCGGTCTGCTCGAGGGTCACGGCATCGATCGCGAAGACGTCGCGATCGGGCAGGTCGAAGCGGATGGCGTGGGACCAGTCGCGCCCCAATTCGTCGTTCCACCGAACGAGCGGAGACGGATCGGCCGAAGCCTGTCGCTGGACGATCAGCCCCACCTCGGGGGCCGGCGCGCCCTGGTGATTCGTGGCAGGACCCGGGTTGCCTCCGGGAGATCCGGGGAACTCGCCAGGGCACGCGTTCTCCAGATCCGTCGGGGCAAACCCGTCGCACACTGCGGGCTCACCGACGGTCGTCGTTCCGTTGCCGGACTGGAAGACCGCGACATACACCGAGGCTCCATCGGGGCTCACAGCCAACGCTCGGGGGGTGTCACCGAACAACTCGACGATGGCCAGGGGTCTTCCACCGAGCACGTCCCCCGGATTCTCGCCGTCGAACACCCAGACGTCGGCACGGCCGACTCCACCGGTAGTGAACCGCGGGTCCCCGGCTCCCGGAACTCCCGCGAGTGAGGGATGGACCCGATGCTGTCCTCGATGGGCGGTCGTGATGAACGCCCTCTGCGAGCTCGGGCCGGCAAAAACGATGTCTCGCGGCTCGTCCCCGACCAGCAGGGTCTGCACGACCCGAGGCACAGTGCCGCTCAGATCGACGACGCTGACACTGTCCGAGAGGTGGTTGACGACCCACACCTCTGTGTCGTCCCGAACCGCCACCGCCACCGGCTCCAGACCCACCCGCACACTCGCCTCGGGCTCGAGGCGGCCGTCGACGACCCGCAGGATCTCCAGACGATTGTCCGGCGTGTTGACCGCGAAGAGCCGATCTCCCGCCGCCGAGAGAGCGAGTGGGCGCACCTGCCCGCTCTCGAACGCGAGAAACGAGGGTTGAGCCGAGGCCACTCCGCAGAGGAGTGCCAAGCAGAGCAGCTGCGTCAGAATTCGATATGCCATCTTTGGGAGTCCAGCGACATTCTCGGGTACTCGGCCGGGGAACGCAAACCACCCACGACCGAGCACCGTCGCAGAGGCGACACCCTCCTGTAGGATGTGCCGACCCCTACAGGGCAACGCGTACCGGCAGGAACGGACCCCATTGAGACCCCATCTGCGCATGCTCGACGACGATCTGGTCGAACGCATCCTCGAAGACGCGATCGCCCTGCTCGGCCGCACGGGAATCCGAATCGAGGAGCCGAGCTCCTTCGCGCGCCTGAAAGCATCTGGATTCGAGCCTCGCGAGGGCGACTGGCTCACCATTCCGCGGAAGCTGATCGAGCAGGCCATCGCCTCGGCGCCCTCTTCATTCACCCTCTACGATCGCGAGGGCGAACCGAGCGCCACACTCGAAGGCGACGAGGTGCACTTCGTGCCGGCCTCCTCGGCCCTGCGGGTGCTCGACCACCGGAGCCAGCAGGTCCGGATCCCGACCACGGCGGACTTCGTCGAGTACGTGAAGATCGCCGATGCCCTGCCCCACCTCTCCTATCTCTCCACGGCCTTCGTGCCCGACGACATCCCGCAGGAGATGGCCGACTCCTGGCGTCTCTACCTGAGCCTCTCGCACTCCAGGCAGCCGGTGGTCACGGGAGCCTTCACGGCCTGGGGAGTCGAGCGATTCGGGCGCATCCTGTGCCTGTTCCGCTCCGGCAGGGACGAGCTCGTCGCCAAGCCGCTGGCGATCCTCACCTGCTGTCCCACCACGCCGCTGCGCTGGGGAGAGGATCCGATCCGCAATCTGATCGACTGCGCGGAATGGGGCATTCCGACCGAGATCGTGCCGGTACTGCTCCTCGGCATGATCTCACCCGCCACCCCGGTCGGAGCCCTGGTGCTCCACACCGCCGAAGTACTCAGCGGGATCACGGTGACCCAGATGATTCGGCCGGGCGCACCCGTGCTGTTCGGCGGCGCTCCCGCGACTTTTCACATGCGCTACATGACCAACCCCATGACCGCAGTCGAAGCGCTCCAGGTCTACTGTGCCTACGCCCAGATCGCGAAGCGACTGGAGCTGCCCTGCCAGGCCTACATGGCGCTCTCGGACTCCAAGGCCAACGATCCCCAGGCCGGTGCCGAGAGCGCGGTCGGCGCCTACCTCGCGGCACTGGCCGGGATCAACTCGGTCTCGGGCCCGGGAATGCTCGACTACGTCAACATCTTCAGCCTGGAGAAGCTGGTCTTCGACGACGAGATCGTCGCGCATGCGCAGCGTTTCGTGCGCGAAGTCGAGGTCAAGGACGACCTCCCGAGCGAGGCGCTGATCGACGAGCTGGTCTCCGAGAACCACCTGCTGATGGCCGAGCACACCCTCGAGCACTGGCCGAAGGAGTTCCTGATGCCCGGCCCGGTGACCGACCGCACCAACTGGGAGCAGTGGGAACAGGCTGGCAGCGAGAATCATCACGAGCGAGCGCTATCCCGCATCGAGAGCATCCTCTCCGACTACGACCAGGAGCCACTCGACCGCGCTTTGCACGACGAGATCCGTGACCTCTTCCTCAGCACGTCCCTAGAAGAGAACGTCACACTGCCCTCCTTCGACTCCTGAGGTTCGCAGCCATGACCGACTATGCATTGCTCAACCAGCTGCTCTTCGAGGGCAAGAAGGACGATGTCTTCCGCATGACCGAGGAGGCCATCGCCGCAGGACTTCCGGTCGGCGAGGTGCTCGAAGACGGATTGATCGCGGGCATGCGGGTGGTCGGCGAGGACTTCAAGTACAACCGCATCTTCGTTCCCGAAGTGCTGCTCGCCGCTCGCGCGATGAAAGCGGGAATGGCGGTGCTCGAGCCGCTGCTCAAGGACGGCGACCGCGTCGAGAAGGAGAAGACGATCATCCTCGGCACGGTCAAAGGAGACCTGCACGACATCGGCAAGGATCTGGTCGCCATGATGGCCGAGGGAGCCGGCTTCAAGGTGGTCAACCTGGGCACCAACACCAGCGCAGAGGAGTTCATCGAGGCGGCAGTCGAGCACGAGGCGGCGCTGGTCGGAATGAGCGCTCTGTTGACCACCACCATGGTCTACATGAAGACCGTGGTCGAGGCCTTCGAGCAAGCAGGACTCGGCCATGTTCCGATCGCCATCGGCGGCGCCCCGACCAGTAACGAGTTCGCGAAGGAGGTCGGGGCCGACGGCTGGGCAGCCGACGCCGCGAGCGCCGTCGAGCTCTTCAAGCGGCTCACCCACGCGGGCGCCGAGGCCGCAATCCAGTCCTCGTAGCTCCGCGATGAGCGACCTCTCGGTCGAGATCGACCAGGTCCGAGGTCTCGCCTCCCCCGGCGCGACTCTCTTCGAAGTTGCCCAACAGCGCGGGGTGCGAGTGCCGACCTCGTGCCGCGGACAGGGCAAGTGCCGCGAGTGTCTGGTCGAGATCGAGGAGGGAGCAGACCTCCTCGAGCCCCGGACCCCCGAAGAGGAGTCACTGGCCCGGGGCCTCAGACTTTCGTGCCGCGCGGCACTGAGGAATGCCTACGGAGAGATCCGCTGCGCCACGCTCAGGCGCGGATCGCTCCGGATCGAAACCGAGACCCGCGGCCTCGACTCCGAGCGTCGGTTCGACCCGGCGGTCACTCGCGAGGGCACGCAGGTGCTCATCGACGGCGAGCCGGTCGCCGAGTCTTCCGGCCCGCTGCTCGGCCTGGCGATCGACCTCGGTACCACCACCGTGGCGCTGCGCCTCTTCGATCTCGAGAGCGGTGAGGCCCTGGAAGGCTACTCGTTCGAGAACCCGCAGCGCTTCGGCGGAAGCGACGTCATGGCCCGCATCCAGTACGACACCGAGCATCCCGGCCGCCTGCTGCAGCGAGTCCTCCTCGGCTACCTCCGGCACGCCATCGAGGCCCTCCCCTGCGACGGGGGGGATATCTACGAGGTCGTCGTGGCGGCCAACACGACGATGCGCGACCTGCTCTTCGGGCTCGACCTCCACTCCATTGGCCAGGCCCCCTACCACTCCACCACCGAAACCGACTGGCGCGCAGGACGCCGCAGTTCCACGGCACTCTCGATACCGTCACGCAAGCTGGGGCTCGGCGTGCACCGCCACGGACGAGTCGTGAGCCTGCCTCTGATCGCCAGTCACGTCGGCGCCGACACTGCAGCGTGTCTTCTGGCCACGGGTATGGCCGAGGGCGAAGGCGTGTCGGTGCTCATGGACGTCGGCACCAACACCGAGATGGTGATCGGCAGCCGCGGTCGGCTCTTCGCCGCCTCCTGCCCCGCAGGCCCCGCCTTCGAGGGCCGCGGGGTCGAATGCGGAATGCCGGCTCTCGAGGGCGCCATCGAGCGGGTGCGTTTCGAGACCGACGGCAGCCTCCGCTTCGAGGTGATCGGGAACGGTCCCCCCACCGGCCTTTGCGGCTCCGGGATGGTCGATCTGCTCTCGGAGCTCCTGCGCACCGGCCGCATGAACGAGCAGGGACGGTTCGTCGAGGACGAAGCCCGCGAAGCGTCCGCCTACGTCCTCGTGAGTGCGCAAGAAGACCGAGGGCCGGCACTGCGCCTGACCGAGGCCGACGTGAGTGAGCTCGCCCAGGCCAAGGGCGCCAATGCCGCAGGCTTTCTCGGACTGCTCGCCCACTCCGGGCTCGCGCCGGACGCGATCGAGCACTTCTACCTGGCCGGCGGGTTCGCCGCTCACCTCGACCTCGACGCGGCCCGTGCCATCGGCTTCGTGCCCGACCTTCCGTCCTCCCGATTCGTCAAGGTCGGCAACGCGGCGCTCGAAGGCGCATCGCGCGCCCTGCTCTCGTGCTCATCCCGAATACGACTCGATCGAGAGGTGCAGCAGATCGAGCACGTCCAGCTCGAGACGCGATCGGATTTCTTCGAGCACTTCGTCGAAGGCTGCCAGTTCGCTCCGGTGGCCACGCCGCGAACGCGCGGAAGTCGTGGGCGATGATCGACCCCTCGCTCCTGCCCGATCGGCTGGCGGTACCCTCGATAGTGGTGGCCCGCGAGGTCCAGGAGCGCGAGTATCGCCGATTGCTGCAGTGGCCCGTCGATCGAGAGATGACACCCGAGGTCGCGGAGCGAGCCGAGCAGGCTCGCCGTTGGTACGAGGAGTGGGGGCAACCCTCGGTTCATCTTCGGCTGCTCGACGTTCTGGACTGCGGGGGAGAGACCGTCGCCCTCGATCGCGGTGAGCCGCTGCAGTCACCCGCCCTGGCGAAGCGACTGCGCGAAGCGCGGGCCTCCGCTCTGGTCATCGCGGCGGTCACCGCTGGGAGGGAGGTCGACCAGGAAACCGCCTCTCACTGGCGCCGCGGCGAGGTCGACGAGGCATACTTTCTCGATCGCTTCGGAGCTTGTGTCGCAGAGCATCTGCTCGGCCGCGTCCGCGTCGAGCTCTGCCAGCGACTCGAGCCCGAGGGATTCGCGGTGCTGCGCGGCCTGGGACCGGGTCACACCGGGTGGCCCACCGAGGACCTGACCCGTGTCGTTGCGCTTCTGGCCGCATCGGACGGCACGCTCCCCTCCCCCCTCGGCGTCCTCGAGTCCGGGATGATGCAGCCCAAGTGCTCGGCGATCACCGCCTTCGGACTGACTCGCCAGCTCGACCATCCCGAGGTCACCGACGCAGCACCTTGCGAGGTCTGCGACCTTCGTGGCTGCCGTTTTCGCCGGCGTCCGCATCGCCACGAAACGTCGTAGGATCGGAGCCGATCATGGCCACTCTTCTCGAAACCCTGGCACAGAGGGTCCTGCTCTGCGACGGAGCGATGGGCACCCAGCTGCAGCGGGCCGGCCTCGAGCCCGGAGGGTGTGGCGAGGCCTGGAACCTCGATCACCCCGATCGCGTGCTCGCCATTCAACGGGGCTACGTCGAGGCCGGTTCCGACTGTCTGACCACGAACACCTTCGGGGGCTCCCGAGTGATGCTCGAGCGCCACGGCGAGGCCGAGCGGACCGCCTCCATCAACGCCGCCGCCGTCGCGATCGCCCAGGCCGCGTTCGGCGGGCACCGAGGCTTCGTGATCGGCGACCTAGGTCCCTTCGGCGGCTTGATGGAGCCCCTGGGCGACGTGCCCCGGGACGCCGTCGAAGCAGCGTTTCGGGAGCAAGCCAGGGCCCTCGTCGAGTCCGGCGCCGACGCCATCATCGTGGAGACCCAGACCGCTCTCGAAGAGCTCGAAATCGGCATCGCCGCAGCCCGAGACGCCGGGGCGCCCGCCGTCATCGGCTCGATCGCCTTCGACCGCATGTTCGAGAGCGAAGACATGCGCACGATGATGGGCGTCAGTCCCGAGCAGGCGGCCGAGTTCATGGCCGAGCACGGCGTCGACATCCTCGGTCTGAACTGCGGCACCGGGATCGACATGGATCTGGCCCGAGATGTGGTGCGACGCTACCGCACGGTGGCAGATCTGCCGGTGATGGCACAGCCCAACGCGGGCCAGCCGGTTCTGGAGAACCTGCAAACCGTGTACAAGCAGCCACCGGAGGAGATGGCGGCCGGAGTCCCAGGGCTGATCGAAGCGGGTGCCCGGATCGTCGGCGGCTGCTGCGGCAGTACCCCCGAGCACATCCGCGCCATGCGCCGGGTGATCGACCAGATGGACAACGCGGCTGTCTCAGTCGGTGAGGTCTCCTGAGATGAGGGTGAGATTGGGAGCGGAGAACATCGCAGCGCAAGCCTTGCTCCCCCCGGAGAAGGCCGACGACTCCGGAGTCGGCATCAACTACGCCGATGCCTATCTGAAGAACCTCAAGCTCACCCTCGACGACGGCCGCAAGGTGCGACTGTCGCGTCGGGGCCTCAAGATCACCCTCGAGCTGGGCACGGAGAAAGGCGAGGGTCTCCTGCGCCGGCTCGAGCACGGCCCTGACCCGAGGGAGATGCTGCAGCGGGCTCTCGAGGAGGCCGCCGCCGCTCTCGGAGCTCGCTTTCGCGTCGAAGACGGCGCGCTCTACCTCGACCTCCCCTGAGGACTCGCGGCGCCCTTCGATGCCGGGCACGGGTCGGCAGACTCGCCGCAACCCTGAATCACGCCCTGCGTATATTTGAAACGTGAAAAATGATCCGGAGAAGGGCGAGCCCGCCCCGGCCCGCCCGCTGCTCGAGATCCTGGTCGCCCTCGCGGAAGGCGACGCGAGCGCGGCGGAGGTGCTCGATACCCTCGAGGGCTGGCCCGGAGGCCGGGCGCTGCCGCTGGGCTCCTTCTATCGTCACCTCGAGCGTGGGGTCCGCCAGGAGTGGATCGCGATCGTCGAGCGATCTCCTGGCCGGGAGCGTGGGCAGGGGCGCCCGTCGCGCCGCTACCGGCTCACCGAAACCGGCCGCCAGGCAGCGACCGCAGCCGTGGGCCGCATCGAGAGACTGACGGCGCTCGCCCGGACGGCAGGCTTCGTTCGAGAGGAAGTGCCATGACCGTTCCCCAGCCTCGGCGCTCCGCCGGTCTGGTCGAGGTGGCGCTCCGGACCGCTCTGTGCTGCTATCCACAGTCCTTCCGCGCCCGGTTCTCCAAGGACTTCCTCGACACCTTCCTGGCTCGTCGCGAAGCCCTCCGCCAACGTAGCGGTCGTGGGGCCGGTCTCGCGTTCGTGATCCGCACGCTGCTCGAGATCCCCCTCGCAGGACTGGGCGCTCGCCTGGCGCAGCGCCGGGAGCAACGACACCTCGACCGTGCCCTCGGGCGTGCCCTCGCCTCTCGTACACGCCATCGAAAAGGAACCGACATGGCCGACTTCCGCCTCGATCTTCGCTATGCCGCACGCAGCCTCCTGCTTCGGACACCGGGGCTCACTGCGGTCTGCGTTCTGACCCTCGGACTCGGTATCGGAGTGACCACCGCCACCTTCACCGTGGTCAACGGAGTCCTGATCGAGCCCCTTCCCTACGGCGACCCGGACCGGATCGTGCGGGTCTACCGCGGATCCCAGCGTAGCTCGGGCTTCGGCTTTCTCTCCGGTGCCAACTTTGCCGACTATCGTGAGCGGCTGACCAGCTTCGAGTCTCTCGCCGGCTACTACGACTACACGCCCGAAGGCATCGACCTGACTCTGGACGATCGAGCGCAGCGACTCGACCTCCTCCGAGTCTCGTCAGGCTTCTTCGAGACCCTCGGGACAGAGCCGATGCTCGGCAGAGGCTTCCTCCCCGAAGAGGAGATTCCCCCCGGCGCCGGCGCACGGGATCCCGACACCTTCGTCATGGTGACGGCCCCCTCGGCCCCGACGGTCGTGCTCAGTCACGATTTCTGGCGCCGCTCGATGGGGGCCGACCCCGACATCGTGGGTACGCTCCTGCCGCTCGGCGGCAGCTCCTTCGAGATCGTCGGCGTCATGCCGCCGGGCTTCGGCGGCCTGATCGGTGGAGACGTCGACGTCTGGGCCCCCCTCGATCTCGCCCCGGGGGGAGTCAACACTCGCGACAACAGCTACCTCAGCGTCGTGGGTCGACTGCGCGAGGGCGTCGCGCTGGAGACCGCGCAGGGCGAATTCGACCGAGTCGCTGCCGCGCTCGCACTCGAGTATCCGGCCGCCAACGAGAACCTCGCGGCCCTGCTCGTCCCTCTGCGCGACGACCTCATCGGGGACTCTTCCCGCATGCTCCTGCTGCTGTTCGGAGCGGTCACCTTCGTGCTTCTCGTTGCCTGTGTGAACATCGCCAATCTCTTCCTGGCTCGTGGCCTGGCCCGCGAGAAGGAGCTGGCGATTCGCACCGCCCTGGGCGCCCGCCGCGGAGACCTGCTTCGACTCACCGTGACCGAGAGCCTGCTGATCGCGGGTCTGGGCGGCGCCGTCGGCATCGCTCTCTCGGCTCTGGGGATTCGGGGCCTCCTGCTGCTGCGCCCCGAGGCCCTGCCTCGGTACGACGCAGTGGCGATGGACCTCCCGATGCTGGTCTTCGCGGCTGGCGTGTCGCTGCTCACCGGGCTCGCCTTCGGCATGATCCCGCTCTGGCGCGGCTCGGGCCTGGCCAGCGGTGCCGCCCGCAGCGACCGCGGCACCGTCGGCCGCACCGCGCCGCGCGTGAGGAGGCTGCAAGGAGGGCTGGCCGTGGTCCAGGTCGCTCTCGCGCTGATGCTTCTGGTCTGCTGCGGGCTGCTGCTGCGCAGTTTCAACGCACTGAACGAAATCGACCTCGGCTTCGACGCAAACGACGTCGTGACCTACCAGCTTCGACTCCCCGACTACCGCTACGGCGAGCCCGAGTCTCGCCGCGTGTTCTATCGGAGTCTGCACGAGAGCCTCGCGGCGCTGCCGGGAGTGAAGGCCAGTGCCGCCACCTCGAAGCTGCCCGCCTCCGGGCACCGCAACCAGTGGGGCTTCGGCATCGAGGGACGCCAACGCCAATCGGAGGGCCCGTCGCAGAACGCTGAAGTCCGCTGCATCGACGGCGACTTCTTCGAAGCGTTGGCGATCTCCGTGCTGCGCGGCCGAGCCTTCTCGGAGACGGATCGCTCCGACAGCGAGCCGGTGATCCTGATCAACCAGACCCTGGCCGATCTCCACTGGCCCTCCGGCGACCCGATCGGAGAGCGAATCCGGACCGGCGGTGCCGAGCCTCGCACCATCGTCGGCGTGGTCGCCGACACGAGACACGAACACCGCGAGGCCCCGACGTCGAAGGTCTACATCCCTCACGCGCAGTTCGCCGACGATCGCAACTGGGATCTCAGCTTCATGGTCGCGCTCGAAGAGGGCGCTACTCGGAGGAGAGCCGCCGACGTCGTGTCTGCGATCGAGCGTGAGGTCGCAGCCCTCGACCCGCAACTCGCCATCTATGACGTCGCAACGATGGAGAGCGTGGCCGAGCGTCCGATTGCTCGCCAGCGCTTCGCCAGTCAGCTGATGAGCGTGTTCGCCGCACTGACTCTTCTGCTGGCTGCAGTGGGAGTCTACGGAGTCCTCGCCTACACCGTAAGCCAGCGCCACGCGGAGATCGGAGTGCGCATGGCGCTCGGGGCGGGGAAACGGCAAGTACTCGGATTGGTGGCCCGCCAGGGACTGGCCATCACCATGGGAGGGGTTCTTCTGGGTCTCGCGGGCTCGCTGCTGCTCTCGAGAGTCCTGGGAGCCCTGCTCTTCGACGTGTCGCCCGCGGACCCGATCGTGCTGGCGCTGACCGTCTCCCTGCTGGTCCTGGTCGCGCTGCTGGCGGCATGTGTGCCGGCACGCAGGGCGCTTCATGTCGATCCGGTCGAGAGCCTTCGAGAGGACTGAGCGCTCGGTGCCGTCGAGGTGCGCGGTCTGCTGACCTGGCACCGGAGCGGGAATTCTTGTGAAAGACTCCCTCCAGATGTCTCCTGGAAAGCGTTTCTACGGTTGGAAGATGGCCGGCGTGGCCTGGTTGCTGTACGGCTTCGGGGTCATGCCGTTCTACAGCTGGGGGTTCTTCCTGCCCGAGATGCTCGACGAGCTCGAGCTCACCCGCGGTGACGGCGGTCTGGTCTACGGTGTCGGCCTGTTGTTCGGGGGTCTCGCGGCCCCCTGGGTGGGCGTGGCCCTCGGCCGCTTCGGGACGCGGCGAACCATGACCGCAGGATTCCTGCTCAGCTCGGTGGCCTTCTTCCTGACCAGCGCAGCCCAGAGCCTGTGGTATCTGATCGTGGTCTACGGTGCTCTCGCAGCCACCACCAGCGCCTTCGCCACCGTGCTGCCGACCCAGAACATCGCTTCGACGTGGTTCGTCAAGTACCGCTCCCGGGTACTCGCCTTCCTGCTCACCGCGGCCGGCATCATCGCGCCGGTGATCTATGCCATCAACACCTGGCTGGTCAACACGGCGAGCTGGCGGCAGGGATGGCTGGTGATCGGTGCCATCACTGCCACGCTCGGGGTCCTGGCCTATCTCTTCATCCGGGACTCTCCCGAGTCGATCGGCCAGCTTCCCGATGGAGCCCTCAGCCAGGACGATCTCGACGCCGCGCGGCCCACCGGGGAAGCAGCCGACAGCGATCGCTGGACGGCCAGGGAGGCGATCCGAACGCCTCAGTTTGCCCTCATGCTGGTGGCCGGACTCGGCTACTCCCTACCCTGGTATGTGCTCAACAACCACAGCCGCCTTCATCTCCAGGACGTCGGATTCGAGGTCGAGACGGCTGCGGCAATTCTCTCGTCGATGGCGCTGGTGAGCACCCTGGGACGACTCGGCGGGGCCCTGGGTGACTTCCTGTCACCGCCTCGACTCCTCGGACTGGCGCTCCTGAGTGAGGCGATCGGTGTCGGCCTGTTCACGTACGCCACCACGACCCGGTGGGCCTACGCCGCGGTGATTCTCGTCGGATTCGGCTTCGGCCTGGCCTACATCGCCCAGGCCGCGACGTTCGCGCTCTTCTTCGGGCGCGCCGCGTTCGCCACCACGACCGGCATCCGATTCATGGTGGGAGCCCTGTTCGCGGCCTCGGTGCCGGCTCTCACCGGATGGTGGTTCGATGCGCGGGGCAGCTACGACGTACCGTTTCTCGCCCTGGTCGGGCTCAGCCTCGTGGGTGCCGCGATCGCCTTCGCCATCCGCCCACCGAAGCGTCCAGCGTAGTCGGCAACCGCGGCCGCCCCCGGCTGCGCAGAGGCCCTGCTTTTGCCACCGGGTGGCGCCCCACGCGTACTGCCCACCCGAGTGGTCTCGGGAAGCGCCGACAGGGATAGACTTCCTTGCTTGAAAGCCTTGGAGGAAACGAGAATGAGCGATTCGGAGTACAGCTACGAGCAGATCAAGCACATGACGGTGGCCCAGATGCGCGATCTCGCGAGCGGGCTCGATCACGAAGCCATCAAGGGCTACAGCCAGCTCAAGAAGGATGAACTGATCCCGGCACTGTGTACCGCGCTGGGGATCGAGGCTCACGTCCACCACGAGATCCAGGGACTCGACAAGGGACGCGTGAAGCTGGAGATCCGCGAGCTCAAGGCGCGCCGTGACGAGCTCCTGGAGAGCGGCGACAAGGACGAGTACAAGGTCGTTCTCAGGAAGATCCACCGCCTCAAGCACGAGCTGAGGAAAGCCATGGTCTGAGCACCGGGCGCGAAGGCACACCGGCGAGGCCGAGGGTAGACTGCCGCGTACCCATGGTCGATCTCCACTCCGTCGCGCCCCGATGCTCGTAGCCGCCGACTACGCCGTCCTCGCCGTCTACCTGATCGTCGTCGCAGCGATCGGACTGGCCGCGGGTCGCCACCAGACCTCGACTCGGGCCTACTTCCTCGCCGACCGTCAAGCGCCCTGGTGGGCCGCCGGGATGTCGATCCTGGCCACCGAGACGTCTGCACTCACCTTCATCGGTGCCCCCGTTCAGTCCCTTCGTGGCGACTGGACCTATCTCCAACTCGCGTTCGGCTCGGCGCTCGGCCGGATCCTCGTCGGAAGTCTGCTTCTCGGGGCCTACTACAAGGCCAACGTCACCACGGTCTACGACTTCCTGGCGGAGCGCTTCGGTCCGCGCTCCCGAGATCTCTCCAGCGCGCTCTTCATCGTCGGGCGACTCCTCGGGAGCGGGGTGCGGCTCTACGGCGCTTCCATCGCCCTGGTGGTCGTCGCCGACATCTCGTTCCCCATCGCCATCATCCTCATCAGCGGCGTCGCAGTCGGATACGTGCTACTGGGAGGGCTGCGCTCGGTGATCTGGACCGACGTGCTGCAGGGAGCTCTCCTGGTCGGCGGAGCGTTGGTCGCCCTCGCCTTCCTGCTCCGTGGCACCGGTATGCCCCTCGGGGAGATCTTCCACCAGCTCTCCTCGGCCTCCACCCCGGCCGGGCACTCCAAGCTACGCGTATTCGACTTCTCACTCGATCCGCGACTGGCCTACACGCTGTGGGCAGGGATGATCGGCTCCACCTTCCTCACTCTCTCCACCCACGGTACCGACCAGGACATGATCCAGCGAGCTCTGGCGTGTGAGAATGCGGAACGGGGACGCCGCGGCCTCTGGCTGAGTGCCTCGCTCAACATCCCGGTGGCAGCGCTCTTTCTCGCCATCGGTTCGTTGCTCTGGTTGTTGCTGGGCGGAGATGGCGGAGCTCTCGCCCTGGCTGCGGAGATCGCCGCGGAGCACGACCTGCCCAGCGCAGAGAAGGGCTTCGACTTCCTCTTCCCGTTCTATGTCGTGCAGACGTTGCCGGTGGGCATCCGGGGCCTGATCATCGCGGCGATCTTCGCCACCGCGATGTCGAGCCTGGACTCCGCGATCGGCGCCCTCTCCACGACTGCGGTGACCTCGTTCTGGCGTGTCTACGTGCAGCCAGAGCGCTCCGATTCGCACCAACTCGTGGTGGCGAGAGTCTTGGCCGTGGTCTTCGGAGCGCTATTGGTGGGGGTGGCCCTGATCGTCCGCTCCAGCGAGGGTGCCGGCAGCGCGAGTCAGGGATTCGGCGTGCTGATGCTGGGACTCAAGGTGTTGAGCTGGATCTTCCCTCCGCTACTCGGGGTCTTCCTGGTGGGTGTGCTGACTCGGCGCGGCAGTGACCGGGGCAATGTCGTCGCCGTGGTCACGGGAATCGGACTCCTCCTCGCCCTCGAAGGGTGGCCGGCTCTTTTCGGCACCCCGTCACCGATGGCCTGGACCTGGAATCCGCTGGTCGGATGCCTGGTGACCGCAGCGGTCGCCGCATCCTTCGCGCCACCCGCTGCGCCGAGGTGACCTGGGGGACTGCCCACACCCGGGCCGCCCATCCCTTCGCACTGGGCGAGTGACTCGGCGCGCCGGCCCACCTGGGAATAATGCAGATTTGGCGATAAGATTGTCGATTGTGATGAGGACACCCACCGCTCGACGACGCTCCCGGTTCCCGCTCTCGCTTCTCCTGGCGGTCTGGCTCCTCTTCTTCGGAGCGGGCTGCGGAGAGCGCCCGGACCCGACCCGCCTCGAGCGCGCCCGAGCCGCCGCGGGCGCTGCGGAGGCTTCGGGAGCCGCTGAGTTCGCTCCCGAAGCTCTCGCCGCGGCCCGGGAAGCGCTGGCTGTTGCCGAGAAGGAGTACGACCGTCAGTCCGGGCTGCGCTTGATCCGGTCTTCGAAGAAGGCCCATGCCGCCGCGGACCAGGCGATCACGTACGCGGCTGAAGCCCAGACGGTCGGCGAAGCGGGAACCATGCTGGCTCTCGAGACGGCGCGTTCCGATCTGGCGAGCGCCGAAACCGCCGTGATCGACCTCGAAGGACAGATCGCCCAGCTCGTGCGCTGCCACCGGGACGGGGTGCGCGTCTCGGGCGTGCGCGAGCTTCTCGCCTCGTTCAAAGGCGTCAAGGAGTCGCTCGGCGCGGCGACCGCGCAATTCGACGCTCGCGAGTACACCGATGCGAGCGCAAGGGTCGAGACCCTGCTCGTTCGAACCGAGCAGGTGTCGGTCGAGGCGCGAGAGGCGAGGCACGGTTCTCGCTGCTCTTGACGGCATCGCGCGCGCAACGCCCGCGGGGCAGTGGCGACTCCGGCCGTCTCCGTGGTCATCCTCGGGCGAGCCGCAGGCGATAGAGTCGCCAGATGCTTCGGCTGCGCGACGCGTTCGACCTGCCCGACGACACCGTGTGGCTGAACTGCGCTCATCAGGGGCCCCTGCCCAGGGCGGCGGCCGAGGCCGCCCGCCGAGCCGTCGAATGGAAGCAGCGGCCGTGGGAGCTGACCACGGAGCGCTTCGCCGGTGTCCCTCGTCGACTGAAAGAGAACCTTGCCCGGCTGCTGGGCACTCGCGCAGAGCAGATCGTCCTCGCCAACGGCGCTTCCTACGGGCTGCACCTGCTGGCCAACGGCCTCCCCCTCACGACCGGAGACGAGGTCCTCGTGATGCGCGACGACTTTCCGTCGAACCTGCTTCCCTGGCTCGGCCTGACCTCCAGGGGCGTCGAGGTCCGACAAATCGAGGCGGAAGGATTCGTCCCCAGCGCCTCGGAGGTCCAGGGCGCGCTCAGGGACAACACGCGCCTGGTATGCCTGAGCTGGGTGCATTCCTTCTCCGGACATCGGGTCGACGTCGAGGGCATCGGACGCCTTTGCCGTGAGGCCGGAGTCCTACTGGTGCTCAACGCCACTCAGGGAGTGGGAGCCCGAAGCCTGAACCTGGGAACGCTGCCGGTCGACGCGGTGGTCGGTGCGGGGTGGAAGTGGCTGTGCGGCCCCTACGCCACGGGCTACCTCTGGGCCAGCGATCCGGTGCTCGCGAGCCTGCAGTACAACCAGGCCTACTGGCTCTCCGCGCAGACGGCGGACGATCTCGGCAGCACCGCCCTCCCGGATCCAGCCGGCGCCCCCCCGGCGCGGCGCTACGACATCTTCGGCACCGCCAACTTCTTCAACTTCGTTCCGTGGAACGCGTCTCTCGAGCTGCTGCTCGACATCGGCATCGAGGCGATCGCACAGCGCGACCGGGACCTGGTGATACGACTCTGCGCGGGACTGGAACGGCTCGGATTCGACGTACTGGGCCCACCGGAACCGGGGGGTCGCGGAACCGACGGAGGAGCCTCGATCGTGGCCTTCACGCACCCCGAGCCGGAGCGCAACGAGCAACTGCAGAGGGAGCTCGGCAAGGCCGATGTCCACCTCGCCCTGCGTCGAGGGCGGCTGCGCGCGGCCCCGCACTTCTACAACACCCCAGAAGACATCGACCGGACCCTGGACGCGCTGCGCCCCCTGGTCTGACCCAGCCTGCTAGGCTCCACCGCCATGCTCAACCGTTTCGTCCGCTCGATCCTCTTTCCAGTCGGCCAGATCTCGAGCCCGGAGCGCCAACGGCCTCGGCCCGCCGACGCGGAGCGCTGGTCCCACCCGATCCCCGAAGGGGAAGTCGAAGCGTGGTACCTCCCGCCGATCGCGGGTGGAACGAGCTCGGAGCCGGTGCCCGTCGTGCTGTTTGCCCACGGCAACGGAGAGCTGATCGACGACTGGCCGCATGCGCTGGAGCCCTACCGCAGGCTGGGTCTCGGGCTGTTGCTTCCCGAGTTCAGGGGCTACGGCCGCTCGGCGGGCCAGCCGACGGAGAAGACCATCCAGGAAGACATGCTCTGGTTCCACGACCGACTGGTCGAGCGCGAAGACATCGACTCCGCCCGCCTCGTCTACCACGGCCGATCCCTGGGCGGCGGCGTGGTCGCCGCTCTGGCACGGCAGCGTCCGCCCCTGTGCATGATCCTCGAGTCCACGTTCACGAGCGTACCCGACATGGCGAGCCGACTCGGCGTACCGAAGGCGCTCATCCGGGACCGATTCGACACCCGCAGCGTGCTCGAGATTCTCGACCGACCGACGTTGTTGATGCACGGAAGACGGGATCAGATCATCCCCTATGGGCACGCCGAGCGGCTCGCGCAGGCGGCGCGGCAGCCTCGACTTGTCTCCTTCGAGGGCGGGCACAACGACTCTCCGCCGCCCGAGCCCTACTGGAACGCCATCCGGTCTCTGTTGCTCGACGTCCATCTGGTCCCGGCAACCGGTCTGGGTTCGTGACAATCCTGCCATGAGCTCGAGCTCCCGCTTTGCCCCGGTGCGTTGGGCCGTTCTGATCGGCGCCGTGTCCGTGACCGCAGCCTTCTACCTGAACCTCTGCGATCTGATCTTCGACTGTGGCTGCCATGCGTGGTGGAACGGAGCGGCCACGATGTGCAACATCAACGATTCCCAGACGCGCAATTGCCCGTGGTGCAGCTACGGAGTGATCCGCGGTTATCTTCCACTGGCACTCGTGATCGCGACCCAGACCGCGATCGTCTTCTGGAACCGCCCGATGAGCCTGGGACTGCGCATCGCGCTCTCCCTGGCGGCATTCCCGGTCATCGGCACGATCGTGGGCGTGATCTATGGAATCGTGGGCCACTATTGGAGCTAGCGCCCCATCCGGTGCTCGAAGGATTCCACGAAGCGACCGGTGGCGAGCCGGCCTGGGGAGCGCTGCGGCTGTGCAAGCGAGCTAGGCGATCTCTCCCCCGCTTCCGGACACAGAGAGGCAGCTCAGAGCTTCGCCGAGCAACCGGCAGCCATCCGTTGCCGTGAAGATCCCCGCCAGGCGACCGTCGCGAACCACCAGAGCGCCCTCCTCGTGACGTGAGACGAGCTGCAGCAGCACGTCATCCAGCGGACGCTCGGTGTCGACGACGAACGGGTCTCTTCGCATCACGTCGGTGACGGGCAGCTTCTCGTCGACCCTCAGGGCGTCGCGCTCGGACAGCATCCCGACCAGTTCTGGTCCCTGCTTGACCGGCAGGTGCCGAATCTGGTGCTCTCGCATCAGAGCCAGAGCCTCCGCGACCCGCCCTTCGATCTCGATCGAATAGGGAAACGGCGTCATCACCGACTTGATGGGCGGCACCTTTCCCGAGATCGTCCAGTGTCTGGTCATGAAGCTGCCTCCCCCCGATCGAGTCCAGACGACCTGAATCGGCGCAGAATCGGCGCTGAATTGAAGCCGAGCGACTCCGTGAAACCCGACGGCTGTCCGATCCGTTATATCTCATGAAGCCGCTGATCACGAGACTTCACCGCCACCGAAGATCCATCCGGACAACCGTGATTTCCCCAGTCCGAGATCGAAAGAGGAGAATCGACCCATGCTGCCTAAGAGTCCACACAAGTCCCTGTCTCTGGCCGCCCTTCTGGTCGGGGCCGCCCTGGCGAGTGTCCCCGCCCTGGCCCAGGAAGCTGAAGACCGGGCCGATGCACGCGCTCGGGAGCTTCACGACCAGATCCGTGCCGCAGCGCAAGCCGGCGACTGGGAG
This sequence comes from uncultured Acidobacteriota bacterium, assembly GCA_963851415.1. Lineage (GTDB taxonomy): Bacteria > Acidobacteriota > Thermoanaerobaculia > Multivoradales > Multivoraceae > CAWKPF01. The sequence continues at coordinate 1,152,113 of CAWKPF010000003.1, read as the reverse complement.
GAATATGGTGAGCTCTGGGGCGAGCTCGGGCAACAGATCGGCGAGTCGGTCGCCGACTCCCTGGCCGAAGTCGACTGGGAAGAGATGGCCTCCCACTGGGCTGCGCTGGGGGCGCAGTGGGGCGAGATGGGCGCTCGGATCGGCGAGTCCTTCGCGGATGTCGACTGGGAGGCCTGGGCCGAGCAGTGGGAGGACTTCGGTGAGCGCATGGAGGCGTCGTTCGACTCGGACGATTGGCGAGATCTCGAGCGCGAGATGGAGCGCCTCGGAGAAACGCTCGACACGGATGTCGCTGCGACCGTCGAAGCGGCACTCGAGTCCGTCGACTGGGACTCGCTCGGCGCCCTCATCGAGATGAGTATCGAGAGCGCTCTGGCGGGTCTCGACGACATCGACATCACCGTCGATAGCGACGACGATGGCCTGAAGGAGTAGCCTCCCGGGAGCACCCGTGCCGGTCTGAGAGCAGGCCAGCGGGTAGACTGCGCCCCGGATGACTCGAAACACCTCGGGCTCTGGCCCGGAGCCCGAACCTTCGTCGCCGGTACTTCCGTGGTGGCTCGCCCCCCTGTTGGTGGCGATCTGCTACGGGCCGGCGCTCGGGCGAGGCTTCACCAGCGAAGACTTCCTGCTCCTGCGCTACCTCGGAGAACACCCCTCCTGGGAACGCGGGCAGGATCTGTTCCGCTCGAGCTGGCTCGGCATCGACGTCGTGCGCTTCTACCGCCCGCTCGCCGAGTGGCTGCTCTCCCTCGAGCGGTGGTTTTTCGGGGTCGCGTCCTCGATTCGCTACGAGGTCACCCATCTGGCGCTCCATCTCTGCAACATCGCACTGGTAGCAGGCCTCGCACGGCGGCTGCTCGCGGCACCGGCACCGGCACCGCCCGCCCGCAGCGCTGCACTCTGGGCGGCCTTGATCTTCGGCCTCTACCCCTACCACCCGAACGCCGTGCTGTGGGTCGCGAGCTACGCGAACCTCTTCGGCAACACCGCTGCGCTGCTAGCCCTGTGGCTCTGGGTGCGCTTCCGCTCCGGGGGCAGACCCCTCAATGCCATCGGCTCGTTGGTCGCCTTCGTGGCGGGCCTGCTGTGCTACGAGGGAGTCCTGGTGATCGCGGCAATCGTGCCGCTGATCGAGGTTCTGTGCCTCGGTCGCACGTGGCGATCGCTGCTGGTGACGATCCCGGCGTGGCTGACCCCCTCGCTCGCCTACCTCGCGGTCCGCACTTCGGCCGTCGGCGAGCTGGTCGGCGGCTATCCGTCGTGGACGCAGATGTTGGACAGCACGGGGACCGCGGCACGAAGTGCGCTCCAGTCCCTGGCGGCCCTGCCCTACCCTGACACCCGATCGATCCTCGCGGCCGACGTCGCGATCCTCCTTCTGCTCTGGGTCCTTCCCGCTGGGATCGGCCTCTGGATCTGTTGGCACCGCCGAGATCCGATCGCGGGTACGGTGGCCCTGGCGCCGCTGTGGGTTCTGCTCGGCATTTCTCCGTTCGCCTTTCGGGTCGTGCATCCCGGCGAAGGCCGTTACTGGTACCTGGCGACGGTCGGGATGGCGCTTCTGGGGGCTGCCCTGGTGAGCGCCGCGGGACGGCGCGGCCGTCGTCAGGGAGCCCTGGCCGCGTTCGCGGTTCTCGTTCTGGTCGGCTCCTGGCTCCCTTCGCTGTTCGGCCATCTCGCCATGCTCCGGATCGCCGGAACCGAGGCCGAGCGCGTGCGGGCGACGCTCTCCGAACGGGTGCGGCCAGGCGAGCGAGCCTTCGTCACCGGATACCCGCTGTTCGTGACCGATCGCTTCGATCGAAATGTCGCACAGGTCTATCACTACGGCCTGCGCGACGCTCTCTCTCTCCCTTTCTCCCCGAGCGACCGAGACATCTACCCACTCCCTCCCCCCGAGCAGGTCGACCCCAGCGCGGCACTCGGGCACGGCCGCGTGCTGCGCTACGACACCGCTGCCGCAAGTTCGTTTGCGCCGGTCTCACCCCCGCGCGCGGTCAGTTCCGAGCTGGTGCTCGTCGAGCCGGCCAACGGCGGCTGGCTCGAGCGCGATCGGCCGACCGTCAGGATCGCTCCTCTCTCCCCGAAAACCCCCGCACTCGGAGACGTCACGAGAATGCGCATCGTTCTGGTCACTCCGGGGAACGCCTCCGTCGCGGTGCATCCCGCCCGCGAGGGCTACCTGGAGCTCCCTCTTGCGAGGGAGATGCTCGCTACCTTCGACTGGCTGTATCGCAAACCCGACGGCGCGCCGGTGTGGAACTTCGTCTGGGTCGAGGCGCTCAACGACCAGGGGGAACCCGTCGCGCGCAGTTCGATGCACTCCTTCCGCCTGCACACACGCAGGACCGACGCCCCGGAATCTCCCTAGAGCCCTTGGGGGGCTCGAGCCGATCCTGGCTCACTGTTCGGCTTCGCTGATCGGGCCCCCGTCTCGACGCTGCGGCCTCGAGACCTCGAAGGCCTCGGGAATGTCCGACTCGATCCGATCGAGGAGAATCCCCGGGGCCCCTTTCAGGGTCCGGTCGAAGAACGCGAGCGAGAGAGCATTGATGATCTCGTGTCCCCGTCGAGGATCGATGACCCCAGGTGAGGGAGGGCTCATCAGGGCCAGATCGGAGAAGCTCCCGTGGCTCGCTCCGCGGATCGACACCCGCCACACCTGGGGCGAGCCCGCGCGCAGGGATCGGTAGTTCGCCTCGACTTCGGCGATGAGCTCCGCCATGGCCGTCGCACGGCGGTTCTCTTCCCCGGTCGCCGTGTCTCCAGCCGGCACCGAATCGGGCTCCGAATGCAGCAGCAGGACGGGACGCGGCGTTCCCGTTCGGGCGACATCGCCGAACAGCTGCCCGTCGCCATCGACCGCTGCCTTGACTCGTGGATCGTCACGGCTCAACTGAACGGCGGTCGCTCCACCGAAGGACCAACCGAACGCTCCGATCCGGTCGAGATCGAGCAGGGCCCTGAAGGGGCTCTCTGGATCGGCGTTCATCTCTTCGATGCGATCGAGCAGGGAACGACTGTCCGCCTGCCAGATCGGAAAGTGATGCTCGTCCAGGTGAGACCACGCGGCGTGCGCGTCGCGAAGCAGGTCTCCGGTCTCCTCGGGAAACGGCAGCCGGTCGGCCGCGAAGCGGTAGCCATCGGGAAAGACGACGCTCTGATTGAATCCCGGATGATCGAGAGCGAAGACGACGTACCCGTGACTGGTCAACTGCTCGGTCCAGAACGTGTCACTCAATCGGGTCCAACCGCCGCCGGGATTGAAGATCAGGACGGGATACGGCCCCTCGGCCTCATTCGGCTCGGCATCCGCGTAGCCGCGCGTCCGGACGTGTTCGAGACCCGCGAACGATTCGGCATCGTCGAATTCGGCAGGGTCGGGGACGTAGCGAGCGAGCGAGTCTTCCGGCCTCAGCCGAGCCGGATACCAGACTCGGACCAGGTATCGACGTCGATCTTCCGAGTCGCTGGTGAAGGGCTCGTCGCGCTCCCCGTCGACCCAGAAGAGGTCTCTCACGCCAACGTCATACGGCCCCCCCAACTCCGAGAACGGCCGCTCGGGAATCGGCCCGGCTTCGGACCCTGCTTCGGACCCTGCGACGAGTCCTCCATCGTGGGCCTCCTCGAACCGAGAGCAGCCCCCCGCGACGAGCAGCGCCAGGGCTGCGCAGCTGATCGAGATGCCAACCGACGTCCCTCGAGCAGTCTCTCTGCACCACGAGGAAGAGAGCCTCCGCGGAATCGCCATTCCCTCGAGACACGCCGCTCTCACCCCGTCCCCCCCATCTGCGTGCGGAGCCACACGAGGTCCCCCTCGGGATCCACCGCGCGATCGCTCCGTCCCTGAAAGACCGGGCCCCGCCCCCCACCTCGACCGCCCAGCCGTTCCAGTACATTCGAGCCGACGCTGGCCGCCAGCTCGGAGCCTGGGGAGACGAGCACCATCGGATGCGGTGCAACCGTGCCCACGGTCAGAAGTGCCAGCCGAAGACCTTCGATCTCGGAGAGTGGGCGGGTCAACGCCCGCAGCTCCTCTGCGTCGGCCCACTCCAGATGCACGGCCAGAGCGTCTTCCCCGGATCGGCTCCACTCCTCCACCAGAAGGACGCCGAGACGGCCAGACAGCGTCCGCGTGCGACGAGTCATCTCGTGGAGCCGTTCGAGTCGCGTTCTCGCGACGGCCACCAGCTCGTCGTCGGAAGCCTCGAGCAACCTGCGTAGCTCACCGCAGCGCTCCTCGTGCCGAGCCAAGCGCCGACGGACCCGCGCGCCGGCAACCCACCTCATGCGACTGCCCCCGCGCATCTTCTCCCAGTCCAGCAGCTTGACCGTCTCGATCTCCGCAGTGTTGGAGAGGTGAGTTCCTCCGCAGGTGTTGAGGTCGACTCCCACGATCGCGACCAATCGAATCGGACCGCGGTGGTTCGCGGGCAGACCCCGAGTGCGCACCTCGCCGGTCAGCGTCTCGAACTGGGCGGGGGTCACCCACCGAGTTTCGATCGGCCGAGCGGCGCGAATCTCCTCAGACACTCGCTCTTCGAGCTCGTCGAGGTTCTCGGAGGTCAGGACCGGAGTCTCGAGCTCGATGTCGCAGACTGCGTCGCCCAGATGAAACGAAGTCGTTGGCCAACCGAAATGATCGGAGGCGATCGCGGTGATCAGATGCTGCGCCGAGTGCTGCTGCATGAGGTCCCACCTGCGCTCCCAGTCCAGCTCGACAGCGACCATCTCTCCGGGGCGCGGCAATTCTCCGGCTCCGGGCCCGAGCCGGTACCGCGTGCAGTCCCCCTCCTGGAGGATCTCCAGCACCGGCGCCCCGTCGATCGTTCCGTGGTCGGAGGGCTGCCCCCCGCCCTCGGGATACAGAACCGTGTCCGCCAGTCGAACCCACGGTCCCTCCGGGGCCATCCCCGAGTCCACGACCCGGGTCCGAAGCTGCCGTTGCCGGGGATCCCGCAGGTAGGCCGGACCGGGTCCACCCGTCGACCCGGACGGCTCGTTCGAGAGCGCCATGCCGTCGATCCTCTCACGACCGGGGCCGGTCCCGAGGGGCGGGTGCCGAAACGCCTGCCTGCTGATACCATCGAACCCCACGTTCGTGACCTGCGAGGAGACTGCGTTGAGTCAGCGCACCGGTAGTTCTATGTCTGCGACTCCCGATTCGACCGACCGTTCATTAGCCCTGCGTTGGCTGCTCCATGCCGGCCTCCTGGCCCTGCTCTCCCTGGGCGTTGCGAGCTCCCTGCCTGCACAGGAGGAAGGCGAGGAGCCGGAGGAGCCGACGGCGGCGGCCGAAGAGCTTCCCCCCTCCCTTCCGACGCCGTCCTCACGGTCGAACCGGATCCCCTCGAGCTGGAGGTCGGCGAAAGCACGCAGGTGACTGCCACCTTGACCACTGCCGACGGCGAGCCGATCGAGAGTCGCACGGTCATCTTCTATTCGCGCAACCGACGAAAGGTCGAAGTCACGCCTGCCGGCAGGGTCACCGCCCACGGTCCGGGCAAATACACCCTGGTCGCGCTGGTCCCCGAGGATCCCGGCTCCGAGCCCCGTCGAGCCGAGGCGATCCTGCGCAGCGAGATCACCGTCACGATCCCCAATCCTCCCGTCGCCTCCGTCGAGATGATTCAACTCCCCGACGTCTTCTACGCCGGAACGACGCTGCGGCTGACCCCTCGGGTGATCGACATCTCCGATGTCGTGCGCAACGACGTCGAGGTGAGCTACTCGAGTTCGGACCCGTCCGTCCTGGAGGCAGACGACTTCGGGTACCTGACGCTGCACCGTCCCGGCACTGCCACGCTCACGGCCACTGCAGAAGCAGCCACCTCCACCCGCGACCTGACGGTGCGTGAGAACCCGATCGCCGAGCTTCGGCTCAGCGCCGCCGAGACCCAGGCGCGTACCGGCGACGTGGTGCATCTCGAGGCTATTGCCGTGGATGCGCAAGGCCGCGAAATCGAGCAGCTCCCGATCGAATTCAGCGTGGCCGGCGAAACGGTCCACGACATCATCGCCCCGGGCGCCCCCGCCCTGGTCTACCCCGACGGTGCTTTCGTCGCCGAGCGCTCCGGGGTCTACACCGTCGCTGCGATCTCGGGCAGTCACTCTGCCACGACTCGCATCCGCGTGGTGCCCCGCAACGTGCGCAAGGAGGTCAAGTTCGTCGGACAGGGTGCGGTGCGAGACCGGCACACCTCGGACCTCTGGATCTGGGAGGGCAACGACGGGCTCGACTACGCCATTACCGGAACGTGGGGCGCCGAAGGGCACGCCTACATCTGGGACGTCACCAGCCCGGAGAACATCACCCTGATCGACACCGTTCGAGTCGACGCGCGAACGGTGAACGACGTCAAGATCTCGGAAGACGGCAAACTGGCCGTCATCAGCCGTGAGGGGGCCTCGAACCGGAAGAACGGCCTGGTGATCCTCGACGTGTCCGAGCCCCAGGTCGGAGTTCGGGTCCTGTCGCGCTTCGACGACCAGCTGAGCGGCGGCGTACACAACGTCTTCGTCCACGAGCAGCACGTCTACGCACTGTCGAACGGCCGCCGCTTCGACGTCATCAACATCGAAGACCCCTCGAAGCCTTATCGAGTCGGTCGCTTCGAGCTCGACACCCCCGGCCACTCGATCCACGACGTCTGGGTCGAGGACGGAATCGCCTACAGCTCGAACTGGGGCGACGGGGTCGTGGCGATCGACGTCGGCGGAGGCGGCGAGGGCGGTTCCCCGAACAACCCGGTGAAGCTCGGCTCCTACGCCTACCCCAGTGGCTGGAACCATGCCGCGTTCCCGTATCGGAGTCAGTCAACCGGCAAGTTCTACGTCTTCGCAGGCGACGAAGCCTTCCCGTACGGCCTCTCGGGTACGCGTCCAGGCGAAGCGCCGCCGCGCGCCGACGGGTGGATCCACATCCTGGAATGGGACGAGTGGAACGAACCGCGAGAGGTCGCGCGCTACCAGGTACCCGAGGCCGGCACTCACAACCTGTGGATCGAAGACGACATCATGTACGTCGCCTACTACAACGGCGGACTGCGCGTCGTCGACGTCTCGGGCGAGCTGCGCGGCGATCTGTACCGTCAAGGGCGCGAGATCGCGATGTTCGTTCCCAACGACCCGCAGAGCTTCCTACCCAACGCACCGTTCGTGTGGGGCCCCCAGCCCTACAAGGACCACATCTTCTTCTCCGACTGGAACTCCGGACTCTGGGCCGTGAAGCTGGTCGATCTCGAGGATCCAGCCAAGGTGATCGGCGAGCCTCAGTAAGGCCCCGTTCGCCGTGCTTTGCCGTTCGAGAGTCCAGTGACGAACATCCCGCTCCGGAGCCAGGAAATCATCATGACCTTCCCATTTTCACGCCGCGGTCTCGCCACCGCACTGACCGCTGTCGCCCTCGTCGGAGCCGCGACCACCGCGATCTTCTCCCTCGCCTCGACCCCCGCAGTGGCCCCGCCCGGCTCCGACATGACGACGCCCACGCGAGACTATTGGGCCTACGTCTGCGCCGAATCGGACGACACCGTATCGCTGGTGCGCTTCGGTCCGGGCGGTCTGGAGGAGGTGAAACGCATCGAGGTCGGCTCGTTCCCCGCCGAGACAGAGGGGCCGCATGGCATCAACCTTTCTCCCGACGGGCGATACTGGTTCGTGTCGATCGCCCATGGAATGCCGTTCGGCTCGATTCACAAGTTCTCCACCGGCGACGACGAATGGCTGGCCGACGCGACCGTCGGTATGTTCCCGGCGACACTCGACATCTCGCCGAGCACCGGGCTGCTCTACGTGGTGAATTCGGACTTCTACGGTGACCACGTCCCGAGCTCGATCTCGGTGGTCGAGACCTCGACGATGACCGAGGTCGAGCAGATCGGCACCGGGGCCATGCCCCACGGATCCCGTCTGTCGCCAGAGGGCTCAAGGCTCTACTCGGTCAACATGATGGACGACGAGCTCGTCGAGATCGACGCGCTGCGCTTCACCATCACCCGGCGGCTCTCCCTACGACCCGAGGGCGACGCCGGCAGCTCGCCGGACCACTCCCAGCACGGCATGCATCCATCGGCCGACGCGGCCCGGCAGCCGGATGAGGAACCTCCCGGCAGCGAGCCTCGACACGTGGGTCACGAGATGGCCAAGCCCCTGGTCGAGCCGGCATGGGTCACGGCACCGACCGCCGAGGGCAGGATCTATGTGACCGGCCTCACGGCGAACGCGGTCTTCGAGGTCGACCTCGCGAGCTGGCGGGTGACCCGACGCTTCGACACCGCCAAGGGTCCCTACAACGCAGCGGTCACTCCCGATGGAAAGCTGCTCGTCGTCACCTACAAGAAGAGCGATTCGGTCGGCTTCTGGGATCTCGAGACGGGCAAGGAGGTGGCACGCATCGACACCAGCCGCCGCATCCCCCACGGCGTTTCCGTCACCGCCGACGGACGCTACAGCATGGTGACGGTGGAAGGTATCGGCGGCGAGCCGGGAAGCGTGGATGTCTTCGACAACCGCGCCCTCACCCTCGTCGACTCCCTCGACATCGGCAAGCAGGCCGGCGGCATCGCTGCCTGGCAAGGTCCCCGTTGAGATTGTCTGGAAGACCGGATCCCGACACCGAGCAGGGCTCGCGCTCCAGCCTGATCGGCTACCTCGACGCCATCGTTCGACGCTGGCGATTCCTTGACGGCCTGACCCGGTTGCTCTGGGCGACGACGGTTCTCTCGGCCGTCGCGCTGTTCGGCGCGTTGGGACGCATAACCGGACTCGTATCGACACGCGTCGCTCTGGCCCCCCTCCTGATCGCTGCACCGATTCTGCTCGTCTGGGTCGTTCAGATCGTCGTGCGCACACGAACCCGAGCCTCCGCGGCGGCCATCGTCGACCAGGTGCTCGACGAGCGAGACCGATTCAAGACCGCCTGCGAGCTACTCGACAGCTCGCGAGAGCGGGGCCGGGAGGGTCCGGTCGACTGGACTCCGTACGTGCTCTCTCTCGCCGCCGAACGGGCGCAACAGGACTCGGCGACCCCGTCCGAGGTGCTTCCCCTGCCGGAGCCCGGCCTGGTCCGGGCCGCCGTCGGCACCCTGCTCGTCTGTGGCCTCGTTTGGGGAGCCCTCGGCTACTTCGGAGCTCCAGAGCTCCGGCTACCCCTGCACCTCGTGGAGCTCCCGGGAGCTCCCGAGAGCGAAGACACCTCCGCCGCGATCTCCGCTGGCGAGGGAGTCCGCGCCGCCGAGGCACCGGTCCCCCTCACGGAAGAACAGCTGCGAAAGCTCCTCGAACGTGCCCATCGCGACAGCGGCCTGCGCGACGACGGAGAGGGAGAGCCCTTCGATGGCGAGCTCTCCGAGATCGGGAATGAGGGCCCAGAGAGCTCGGGGACCGAGGGCGAGGGAGAGGCCCAGGCTCCCGACACCGAACTGCTGGAGGAAGTCCGCCGCGACCTCAAGGAGGCCCTCGACGCCCAGCGTGGCGAAGAGATGCAGGAAGGCGAAGACTCGCAGGCCGGCCAGGAGGGAGCGGAGGGGGAACAGTCGGCCACCGCCGACGGAGAGGCCGACCCTGACGCGCAGCAGGTTCAGGACGACTCGATGGCCCCGGGAGACCAGGAGCAGGCCACCATGGAGTCGAGCGGGCAGAGCAGCGAAAAGGGCGACTCGACCGCGATGACCGAAGCTCAGATGGCCGCCGCCGCGGCGCCTTCCGAGGGCGCCGAGGGGGAGAGAGAGGGCCAGAGCATGGGTGAGGGCACTGGCCCTCAAGAAGGAGAGGCGGAGCTCTACGGCGACCTGCCGTTCCAGCCGCTATCGACCGCGATCGAGCTCCAGTCTGCATTGATCGAAGACCAGGCGCAGGACTTCACGACCCGAGAGCGAGAAGAGAAGGAGCTCCCGAGTCGCGCCCAGAAGGCCAAGCGCCAGTACCGAAGAGTGACCATCCCCAGTCGCTCCGAGAACGAGAACTTCGTCGATACGCGCCCGGTTCCCTGGCAGTATCGCGAGCTGGTACAGCGGGTGTTCACACCCGAAGAGGAGACCCAGGGTGACGACCAGCGAAACTGAAGAGCACATCCGTCTGTTTCACGAGCGATTCGAACAGGTCCGCTCAGAGATCAAGAAGGCGATCGTCGGCAACGACGAGATCATCGAGTCCATCCTCATCGCGATGCTGGTGAATGGGCATGTGCTGCTGGAGGGAATCCCCGGACTGGGCAAGACCAGTCTGGTGCATGCCCTGGCGGACGCCCTCCATCTCGAGTTCTCGAGAATCCAGTTCACTCCCGATCTGATGCCGGGCGACATTCTCGGCACACACATGGTGCAGGAGACGCCCTCCGGAGAGCGAGCTCTCGTGTTCCAGCCGGGTCCGCTGTTCGCGAACATCGTGCTCGCCGACGAGATCAATCGAGCGACTCCCAAGACCCAGTCGGCCCTCCTCGAGGCCATGCAGGAGGAGACCATCACCGTCGGTCGAAAGAGCCATAAGCTCGGCTCCCCCTTCCTCGTGCTGGCAACACAGAACCCACTGGAAATGGAGGGTACCTATCCTCTTCCAGAAGCGCAGCTCGATCGGTTCCTGTTCAAGCTGCGGATGATCTTCCCGAGCATCGACGAGATTCACGAGATCCTCAACCGCACGACCCGGGCCGAGGTCCCCGAGGTCTCCGCCGTGCTCGACGGAGAGCAGATTCTGCAGATGCGTAGTGTGGCCCGATCGATCCCGGCCGCCCACTCGGTCCAGGACTACGCCATCCGACTGGTCATGGGCACTCACCCCGAAGCGCCGCAGGCCCACGAGCTGACTCGCCGCTGGGTCCGTTACGGTGCCAGTCCCCGCGGCGTCCAGTCGATCATCCTGGCAGGCAAGGTGCACGCCCTGCTGCGTGATCGCGCCTGGCTGGCCTGTGAGGACGTCCGGGCCGTGGCGCTTCCCGCGCTGCGTCACCGCATCCTGCTCAACTTCGAAGGCGAGGCCGAGCGGGTCGAGACCGACCAGGTCATTCATGCGGTGATCGAGTCGACCCCCGAGCCCACCGAATAGCCCGAACACGAGAGAAGCCACCACCTACCATGCCGACATCGGCGCTCTTCGACGAGGACTTCCTCAAGCGACTCGAGTCGCTCAAGCTGATCTCCCGCCATCTCCAGCCCGCGGGAATGAAGGGAGAGCACCGCGTCCGTCAGCGTGGCTCCGGCATGGAGTTCGCCGACTTTCGCCCCTACGTGCCCGGCGACGACGTGCGCGCGCTCGACTGGGGGGCATGGCTCCGCCTCGACAAGCTGATCCTCCGCCTCTTCGACGAAGAGGGTGATCTCTCGATCTACCTCTTCCTCGACACCAGTCAATCGATGGTCGCGGGCGACCCCGCGAAATTCGACGCGGCGCGGAGACTGGCCGCCGCGATGGGCTACATCGGCCTCTACAACATGGACCGAGTCAGCCTGGTGTGTTACGCCGACGGAGTCGTCGACGCGCTCCCGGAATTGAGAGGGCAGCGTCAGGTGTGGCGCCTCTTTCACCAGTTGGAGAAGCAGGAAGCCAAGGGGCCGACCAATCTCGGCAAGGCGGTCAAGCACTTCTTCGCTACGTCGCGGCGGCGTGGCCTGGTGATCCTGATTTCGGACTTTTTCGACCTCGACGCGATCCAGACGCTGCGCGATCTGGCGAGACTGCGCCAGGACCTCGTTGCGATCTCGATCACCTCACCGCACGACAACCGTCACGATCTCCCACACGAAGCCCTGTTGATCGACTCCGAGGAAGGGACCGGACACAGGGTCCGGGTCACCCCCGACCTGCGACGGCGCTACGAACGAGAGTTGGCCGACCACCGAGACGAGCTGGACAAGCTCTGTCGCCACTACGGCTGGGCCTGGCTCGAGGCTCCGTGCGAGCTGCCGATCGACAAGCTCGTCACACAGATCTTCCGACGAGGGCGCTTCGTCGGCTGACCTCTCATGGGCACTCTTCTCCTCCTGCTCGTCGCCGCCGCGGTGGTGGCCATCTACCTGCTGCGTCCTCCGCCGCTGCCGGTGATCGTGCCTTCCAATCTGGTGTGGCGCCGACTGATCGAGCAGCGCCGTCCCTGGCGGGAGAGGCTGCGCTGGCTGCTCTCGCTGATCCTTGCTCTCACCATCGCTCTCTCGGTCGCGCTGGCGCTCTCCCGCGCGCCCTGGTGGTCCCGAATCGGCGACGCTGGCGCCCTGGTGCTGGTGGTCGACAACGCCCCGAGCATGGCGACCCGCGGCCCCGACGGACGCACACGACTGCAACGGGCACTGGCGGCTGCAGAGCAGGCGCTCGATGAGCTCGGCGACGACCGTGCCGTGGCTGTCTGCGACACCACCGGAAGACTCCGGGGGCGGGTGGCAGCTGGACGGTGGCTCGATCCCGCGACTGCCCGCGACCGGCTGGCGAGCATCACGGTGTCTCCGAGCGCTCGCCGCCGCCCACTGGCTGTCCCTGTGCTCCCGGAGGGAAGCGAGGCCCGGATTCTCTTCTTCACCGACGGAGTCGCTCCGCCCCTCGGTCCTCTCGAGCTCCGTGATCTGGTTCCGGCCAGCGACGAAGGTACCGTCTCTCCGCTGCCGGGGACCGGCGGCTCCGTGGAAACGGTGTCCGTGTTCTCTCCGGCTCACAACGTCGGGGTCACTGCGCTCGAGCTGGCCAACCCTCCGAAGCAGGCGAGCCGCATCCAGTTGTGGCTGCAGGTGAGTCACAGTGCGCCGAGCGCCGAACAGATTCGACTCGAGCTGCGGGATCTGAACGGCCTCCGTCTGGCTCAAACGCTCGAGCTGGACGCGGCTCAGCTCTATGCCGCGGCCGTCGACGCCACGGGTTGGGCCGTCGGCCCGATCGAAGCCCGTGTCGCCCTGCTCGACGCGAACGGAGAGCCGATCGGTGACGACCTGCCCACCGATGATCGCGCCTGGACGTGGAACCCCGGGAGCGGCTCTCTGGCGGTCACGCTGGTCAGCGATCGAACCCTCGAAGCCACACCGTTGGCCACCATGCTCGACGCTCGGCCGGAGGTCGAGCTCACAGTGGTGGCTCCGGAGGCCGCCCTCCCCGAAGGCACGGAACTGGCGGTTTGGGATCGAAGCGCCCCCTCCGACCCGCCGACGCGCCCCGCGCTGTTGATTGCCCCACCGGCGCGAGACTGGCTTCCCCTGGTCGACGAGTGGATCTCCACTGCCCCCTCCGGCTGGTCCCGATGGACCGGCACCGGGGCCGACCCGGGGACCGAGTCCAAAGACACCACGAACCGAGGTTGGCTGTCGGGCGTCGCCCTCGCACGGCTGAGTCGCGAGCGCCTGCGGGGTGTACGGCAGCGAGCCGAGACCGACCCGACGGCTCCTGGCCTGGAGGAATGGCAACCGTTGGTGGTGCAGGAAGATCGTCCCGTGGTGCTGGAGCGCCATGGACTCGAGGCGGAGGAGCCCCGGCTCGTCACCACCTTCGAGATCGCGGACGACGCGGTTCCCGCCCTGGAAGAAGTCTTGCTGATCAACTCCCTGGTCGACCGAGCCGCCGGACGCACCCCGGTAGCCGGCCGGCCCGCCGGATTCGTGCTCACCCACGCGCCTCGGCTTCTCGCCGCCCACGATCCGAACGGAAGAACGGTCGAGGGAGTTCTCCTCGGAGAGTCGTTCCTGTACGACCTCGGACCCGGTCTCTGGCTCGATCCGCGCGCCGGAGAAGCGGTCCTGAGACGGGGAGAGGCTCTGGTTCTGCGTCCCGACGCGACTCTGGTGGACGTCAATCGCAGCCAGCTCGACCCGACCACCGAGACGGTCAGCACGGGTCGGACCGGGCTCGCAGTGCTCGGCACCCGACTCCTCCTGCTCCTCGCGCTCGCACTCGCTCTGTTCGAGAGCTGGTCCTTCCACCGCCGCCTCACGGTCTGAGGCCTCCAGCGACTACCCGACCGAGAGTCAGCCGTGCTCCAGTTCAGCCATCCCGCAGCCCTGTTGCTCCTGCCACTGGCCCTGCTCCCCTACTGGCTTCGAAGGCAGCGCGGATCGGCACCCATCCGGCACCCCTCCGACACGAGCGCCACTCGCCTGCTGCGCAGCCTGCTGACTCACGGCTTCTTGCGCGCGGCCACCATCGCCCTCCTGGGACTGGCCCTGGCGGGGCCAGGCTGCGTGCGCAGGAGCGACCGGCTCTCCGTCGCCGTGTTGCTCGACGTGTCGGCAAGCGTCGCTCCCTCGTTCCTCGACGAGACGTTCGCCCGTCTCGACGGCTTTGCCGCCGGGCTCGCATCGGAAGTCCAGTGGATCGCCTTCGCGGACCGACCGTTCGAGAGCGACAGCGCCGAGGCGCTGCGCGCCGTCCCAGTGGCACGCGCCGGTGAGTCCCTGGCCGGGGACACAGGGCTGGACCGACAGTTCACGGACCTCGAGGCGGCCGTCGAGCTGGCGCTGGATCGGATCGATCCGAGGCAAGTCCCGAGACTCCTCCTGATCAGCGACGGACTCGAGAACCGCGGCTCTCTGGCGCGGCTGCAGCCCGCGCTGATCGAGCGCGAAGCACGCCTGTTCGCGCTCGCGGCGCCGGTTGCCCTGCCGAGTCAGATGACCATCCAGCGAATCGAGGCGGTCACCCCTCCCAGGGCGGGAGGGCCGGTTCCCGTGCAGCTCGACGTCGATTCCCCCACCGATCGGCGGGCCGTGCTCGAACTGCGCGTCGATGGCGAAGCCGTCCAGACGCGGGAGGTCGAGCTGGTCGCCGGCACGACCACCTTCACCGTCGAGATTCGCTTCGAAGACCAGGGGGTTCGTGAGCTGAGCGCCACTCTCTCCTCCGTTGCGGGTGACTCGGAGCAGGAGATCGACGACGTGACCCTGACCACCGGCATCCAGGTAGAGCCGCCGCTGCGCATCGCCCACGTCGAGGGCGAACCCTCTCGAGCTCACTACTACGGAGATGCCCTGCGTCGCGCCGGGTTCGAGGTCGAGCGACTGCTTCCTTCACAGCTCCCCACCGAGGTCAGCGCCTACCGACGCTGGGACGCACTGGTGCTGAGCGACGTGCCGCCCGAGCCTCTTGCAGGCCCGCGGGGCGAGGCCATCGAGAGGTGGGTTCGCGAGCTCGGTGGCGGGCTGCTCTTCGCTTCGGGCGAGACCACCTACGGCGAAGACGGGTTCAGCGAGTCGATCATCGAGCGCGCGCTGCCCGTGAAGTTCGAGGTCAAGGAGGAAGAGAGCGACGTCGCACTGATGATCACTCTCGACAAGTCCTACAGTATGCGCGGCGACAAGATCGAGCTCGCCAAGGCAGCCAGCATTGCCGCTCTCGAGGTGTTGGACGATCAGCACAAGTACGGCCTCATTGCATTCGACTGGAATCCGACCCTGGTAGTGCCGCTGCAGCAGGCCGATCAGCGCGAGGCGATCAAGGAGCAGATCGGCCGCATCGAGGCCACCGCCCAGACCAACTTCTTCCCTGCGCTCGAGATGGCCTTCGGACGGCTTCGCGAGGTCGATTCCAAGACCAAGCACGTGATCCTGCTCTCCGACGGCAAGACCTATCCCGACGACTACGAACGACTGCTCGCCGACATGCGCGACGAGGGGATCACGGTCTCTACGGTCGCAGTCGGCGACGAGGCCGACCGTGAGCTCCTCGAGGCGATCGCCCAGTGGGGAGGCGGCCGCAGCTACTTCATCGCCGATGCACG
Source organism: uncultured Acidobacteriota bacterium (assembly GCA_963851415.1). Taxonomy (GTDB): domain Bacteria; phylum Acidobacteriota; class Thermoanaerobaculia; order Multivoradales; family Multivoraceae; genus CAWKPF01. The sequence continues at coordinate 1,136,425 of CAWKPF010000003.1, read as the reverse complement.
ACGAGTCGTGGGAGTGCTCGTGGAGGAGGCTCAGAAGACCGTCAAGGACACCCTGGTCGAAGACGATACCGCCGTGCTGACCGGGGCGGCTTCGCCCGTGCTCGCCGGTATCGACCTCTCTCAGGTGCCACCCCTGCGAGGCCACGTCGCCGCCACGGCTCGCGCCCGGGCCGAGCTCTGGCTGGTCACCGACGAAGACGATCCGCTCCTCGCCTCCTGGCCCTACGGACTGGGGCGCACGACGATGTTCGCCGGCGACCTCAAGAACCGCTGGTCGAGCGAGTGGATCTCCTGGCCGGGCTGGAGCCCGCTGTGGGCACAGGTGACCCGCGATCTCGCCGCGCGCCGGACCCGCCGGGAAGTCGACTTCACCCTCGTGCGCCACGGTGACACCCTGATCGCCGAGCTCTCGGCAGTGGACGAAACGGGATCGCTTCAGAACGCGCTCACACCCCGACTGCGTGGACCGAGCGAGGTGCGCGAGCTCGCGCCGACGGCTCCTGGACTCTACCGACTGGAGCTGCCGATCCAGCCCTCCCCCCACGCCCAGCGCTATGAGCTGGAGGTCGGCGGTGAGCTCCTGGCGCGTCGCTGGATCACCTACCCCGTCCCCGACGAGCTGCGCTACCAGCCTCCCGACCTCGACCTGCTGCGCTCGGTGGCCGAGAGCAGCGGAGGCACCCTGATCGAGGACCCCAGCGCCGTGCTCGCCGACCTCGACGATCGGCGGGGGTCCGTCGTCGCGCTGTGGCCGTTGGCGGCCTTGCTGGCGCTCCTCGGCTTCCTGGCCGAGCTGCTGCTGCGACGCCGCTCGCTGGTTCCTTCGGCGGCTTCGCAGACCACCGAGTCGTGAGCGGCTAGGGTCCCTCGCGCCTGGCCTCGACTCGTCCGTGCTGCGCGGCGAGAGCGATCCCTCCCAGGACTCCCGCGCGAGATCCCAGAGCCGAAGGCTCGACCTTCACGTCCTCGGCTGGAAACACCCGGACCGTCTCATGGAGGGTCGAGCGCACCGTGTCGAAGAGCAGATCACCGATCCCCGCCACGCCGCCGCCCAGGACCACGAGAGACGGATGCAGGGTCACGACGAGATTGGCGGCGGCCAGTCCCAGATAGCGGGCAGCGCGCTCGATCCCGAGGCGAACGGACTCGTCTCCCAGTCGGGCCGCCTCGGCCATCGTCTCGGTCGTGACCCGCGACGTGTCTCCGCTCACCAGCGCATGGAGCTCCGGAGCCTGGCCACTCAGCAGCAGTCGAACTCCCTCCGCAGTGATCGCAGGCCCGCTGGCTACGGTCTCCAGGCAGCCCCGACTGCCACAGCCACAACGAGGCCCATCGGCGATCACGACCTGATGACCGATCTCACCCGCCGAGCCGAGGGGACCCAGGCGCAGACGGCCATCGATCACCACGCCCCCACCGATGCCCGTGCCGAGCGCGAAGAAGACCAGATTCCTGTGTTCGCGCCCGTGGCCGAAGATCAACTCGCCCAGGGTCGCCATGCGCACGTCGTTGAGCAGATAGACCGGACATCCGAGACTCTGCGAAAGGGTCGGCCCGACAGGAACTCCTCGCCACGCCCCCGGGAGATTCGGCAGGTACCGGCTCTCGCCACTCTCTCGGTCGATCCACCCCGGGCAGCCCACGGCCACGGCCTGCGGGCGGACACCCTCCTGCTCAGCCAAGCGATCCACCAGAGCCGCCATGCGACGCAGCACCGCGTCAGGACCTTCGTGCGCCTCGGTCGGCTCCGTGAGCTCGGCCGCGAGCTCCCCAGCCGCCGAGCCGAGCGCAGCCTTGAGACGAGTGCCCCCCAGGTCGAGCGACGCAAAGAGTGCTGGTGCGGTCACTGGGCAGTCCACTCCCGACCTTCCGCTCCGGCGCCTGGTCTAGCTCTGCGGTGTGAGGGTCTCGAGGCGATCGACTGCATGGACGGGCGCCTGGTCCCCCGCCATCAACGGCGCGATGGCCTGGTAGACCAGGCGCTGCTTGGCGAGGGTGTTCTTGCCTTCGAAGTGCTTGGAGACCACCCGGATGTCGAAGTGACCTCCGACTCCGTTCACCGTGACTTCCGCGTCGTCGAGGCGTTCTCGGATCGCCTCGACGATGCGCTGCCCGGTTTCCTCGGGTGGACGATGGATTCGCAGCGACACGACCGCTCGCCTCCTACTCGGCCGGCGGAGCGCCGGGGATGTCGATATTCAAGCGCTCTCCCTGCGGCGTCGCCACCGTGTCGAACGAAACGCCGTCGGCGCGGCTCGCCGAATCCGGATCGAGCAGCATCGTGATGCCGGCGATCTCGAGGGCGACCTCGCCCCCGGCGGGCGGCCCGAACCCGAGTGATGGACGGAATCGGGCATCGATGCCCAGGTGAAGCGGCGCTCCCCCCTGTTGACTCTGGGCCTCGCGCAGCATCTGCGCGGCGGCATCATCGATGGTGATCGCAGGCTCCGATCCGGAGGGGCGCTCGAGACCGAGCACCTGATGCAGCTCGCCGTTGCCGTACATCTCCATCACGATGTCGCAGCCGCCCTGGAACTCGCCGTCGATGTAGAGCTGGGGGATGGTGGGCCAATCGGAGAACGCTTTGATGCCCTCGCGAATCTCCGGGTCGGCGAGCACGTCGAAGGACGAGTATTCGGGCAGGAGCCGACCGAGCACCTCGACCACCCGCGCAGAGAAACCACACTGCGGCTGGTCGGGATTGCCCTTCATGAAGAGAACGACGCGATCCGCTGCGACGATCTCGGAGATCCGCTCGCGAACTTCTGGAGTAGGACTCATGGTGGCCTCCTTGGCTGGTAGCCAGAGGGTCTCGGGTTCCACGAATATGAACGAGGCTCTGAAGAGCGCTCATTGTAGCGCTTCCTCGAAGAGCTCGCGCGGAGGTCTCGACGGTACGGCCCCCGGCGCCTGAGGGATGGCTCGATGGGCCCCGGTTCAGGCGACGGCCAAGCCGCCGCTGTGCACGGCGATGACCGAGCCGAACAACGAGCGGGAGTTGCGTCGGCGCCGCACCAGTCGCCCCAGGCTCCGCCAGTTGCCATCCTGCGGTGCGGGTGCCAGACCGAGCGTGCCGCGATCGAAGAGCAGAGCCGCCAGAGTCTCGTCCTGCCTCAGGCATTCGGGGAGCAGCAGCACACGAGCCGCATCGAAACCGCCCAGCTCCTGCAGGACTCGCATCGAGCGAGATTCGACGACCTGCCGCACGGCCTCGGAGATGGGAGCCTTCGCGAGATTGGTCAACGCACGCTCGTGCAGAATCGCTTCGTCGAGCTCCTCGGTCAAACAGGTCTGAGCGATCCAGGCGTTGTAGCCCGGGCGCAGCACCGCATAGACGATCAGGAGCGGAATCTCGTCGGAAACTCTTCGAGTGACCAGGGTGTCACTGTCGCGGAAGTTGTCGTTCGCCGGCTCCAGGTCCAACTCGTCGGGTCGGACCAGTGCGGGGAGTATGTGGTCGAGCTCCTCGGGCAGTGACAGGCGCGTCGCCACCGCAGCGTCCGGGAGGCCACGGGCCGCTGCCCCGCAGGAATGGACCACGCCAAGACCGTCACCCGCAATGCGCGGAAGTCTGGGAGCGGATCGGACGAAGATGGAAGAGCTGGGAGGGTGGGCGTTCAACGTAAACTCCTATATAACTCGCATATGCACAATATCCTATTATTTGTCGCACGACAACCTCCTCGAACGTCACTTTTGAACCACTCAGACCCCGCAGGTAGCGCGACCTGACACTTCCTGTCAATGAACCTCCGTTCAACCGCTCCGCTTCGGAACGCCTCGGGTGGTATCGGGTTTGCTTCTACCAGGAGGGCGCGAGCTTCCGTTCGGGAGCCTCAACTGTTCTCGGGGGCCCAATTTCATGTCGATCCGCCCGCTTCTTCGCCGGCATCACCGCCGCCGTGGCACGAAGTGCGAGGGATTCACCCTCATCGAATTGCTCATCGTCGTCGCGATCATCGGCATCATCGCCATGATCCTCGTGCCCAACCTCCTCGACACGCTGCAGAAAGCCAAACAGAAGCGGACCGTCGCCGACATGAAGCTCATCGGCAGCGCCTGGTTCGCCTGGGTCACCGATCAGATCGGAACGGCGGCCGCCGGCGCCTCGACCGCTCCCTTCGACTTCAGCCAGTTCGAGAGCATGGACTGGCAAACCCTCCGCGAGAACCTGATCCCGACCTACGCCCAGGAGATTCCCAGCCTCGACGGCTGGCAGCACACCTTCGACTTCGGCATGGCCGGCGACATCGGGGCCCCGCTGCCCATGGCGCTGCGCTCTCCGGGAGCCGACGGGGTCTTCGCTGGCGACGAGTACGATCAGGGACCGTTCGTGGGCACGGACTACAAGCAGGACATCGTGTGGGCGGGCGGCTTCTTCGTGCGCTGGCCCGGCGGCCTCGATTCCTAGCGCCGGGGTCTTCGCAGACGCCCTCTCCGATCACGCAGCGGCGAGCTCGTCCCGCAGGCGTTCCAGCAGCTGGCGCGTAGCGAGAATGCCCTCCTCGCTTCCCAGGCGGCTGCCCTCGTACTCGACCCCGATCCACCCCGAGTAGTCGGCGGCGAGCACGATCTCGAGCATCCGCTCGTAGTCGATCGTGGTCTCCTCGCCCTGGTCGTCGAAGTCGTACGACTTCGCGCTGACGGCCTTGGCCCAGGGCATCAGTTCCTCGACCCCCTGGTACCGGTCGTAGCTCTCGCCCGGCGCTACGTTGAAATTGCCGAAGTCCGGCAGCGTGCCGATCCGGCGATGGTCGACCCTCTCCATCACACCGACGAGCCACGCGGCGTTGCTCGAAAGCCCACCGTGGTTCTCCACCAGAACGTTCAGGTCGAGCGGATCAGCGATCTCACACAGCGCCCGCAGCCCGTCCGCGGCCAGTTTCTGCTGTTCCTCGAAGGAGCCCGAGCTCGCGGCGTTCACTCGGATCGAATGACAGCCGAGTGATTTCGCCGCATGAAGCCACTTGCGGTGATTCTCCACCGCTTCGGATCGACGCTCGGCGTCGGGCGCTCCGAGCGCTCCCTCTGCATCGCACATGATGAGCAGGCTCTCGACTCCCTCCGAGCGACAGCGTTGGCGAAGCTCACCCAGATACTTCTCGTCCTCGGCATGACCGAAGAAGAAGGTGTTCACATACTCCACTCCGTCAAAGCCCAGCTCGCGAGCCCGCTTCGGAAAATCGAGGGGCGCGAGCGGCCCCTGCAGAATGGAGTCTGGATCCTCCTGCAGACCTCGTTGGAATCCCGCCCGATCGTCGAAGCTGTTGCCGAAGTGATCTCGATGCAGAGACCACTGCGCCAGGGAAATGCGAAACGCGTCGCCGGGTGCCGGCCGCGAAGAGCCGAAGCTCGAAGTCCCGGCGGCGAGAGTCGCGCCGAGAGCGGTAAGAAAGGTCCGGCGATCGAGCTGTCCAGTCATGTGTTCTCCTCCGTGTCTGAGGAGCTGAGCTTCTCACACCGAGGCTCTGGGCGGAGGCTCTGGGGAGGCCGCGAGGAGCCCCGGCCGACCTCGCCTCACGGCACGCGCGCTGGCGAGACGCTCCAGGCGTCGAAGTCTCCGCTCTCGAAGTCGTCGGAGAAGACGGTGCCCGCCACTTCCAGCCACACCACCCGAGGGGGTCCGAGGTTTCCCGCCGAGTCCTCGGCCCGCACGACCACGCGGTGGAGGCCGTCCTCGAGGCCCGTGGTGTCGATCGTGGCCGTGAGACCCTCCACGACCTGATCGAAGCTGCCGTCCAGGGCTGCCATCGGGAGCCCGGAGTCCAATGGATCGGCGTCGATCGCGTAGTAGCCGGCCGCCACGGACTGACTGGCTTCGGTGCCATAGCCGTTGCTGTCGAAGCGCTCGTCACTGGCGGCACCACTGACGACCACTGCTACCCCCGGGATGACCGTCCCCGAAGACAGCCCCAGGTCGTAGAGCTCGGGGCCCGCGGGCCACCGATAGGGGCGGGGGGCGACTCGGGCTCCGAAGAGGAGTGCGTCCCGGGCCGCCGGCCAGATCGTCTGCTCGAAGCTCGAACAGCTCTCGAAAAAGGTCGTACCGAGCTCGAAGGTATAGCTGGCGACGCCGTACTCTCCGTAGGCCACATCGACGGTGGTGCCCCCGGCTGGGGTCAGGCAGGAGTCACAGACCCGGTAGTCGAGGTAGTAGCCGAACTTGCGCCCGAGAGTCACCAGCTGGGAGAGGTTGGGCGCAATCGTGGTGCTCCCCTCCCAGGGGTAGAGCACCTGGCCACCGAAGCTGTGCAGCGAAACGAACACGCCCTGCGCGTCCTCGGGCGGCGGATCGGGATCGGGCGGAAGCTCTCCCCCGGCCAGGACGAGACTCCACTGATCGGGCAGCACCTGAGCCAGATAGCTCTCGATCGCAGCGGTCTCGGGCTCCGAAGCCACTGCATCCCCTCGGTAGGTATCGGCGCACTCGACGCTCGACCCATCCGGACCGGCCCAGAACCAGGAGCTGTTGCGATTCAGGTCGACGCCCCGACTGTTGGTGTTCGAACAGAAGTCGTTGTCGACATTCTTGCGCCAGCTCACGAGCCCCTCGGCCTGCCGACGGCCATCGGGATTCAGCAAGGGGACGATGTGGACTTCGACGTGGTCGAGAATCCAGCTGATGTCCGGATCGACGCCGTACCCACTGACCAGGTACTCGGCGAACCGAGTCGCAGTCTCTGCAGTCGTCATCTCCCGGGGATGCATCGCGGCGATCAGAACGAAGGGACTCTTGCCCGCGATCGACTGGTTTCCCAGCACGAGCGCTCGAAGGTCGTCGCCCGTACCGTTCTCGGTCTCGAGCCAGCTATCGCCGAAGTCGACCCACTGGGCGATCTCCGGGTGGCTCTGGGCCACCCCGGCGAGATCGGAGTAGGTCTCGTCGACCGTGCGGTAGCAGGGATAGCCCGCGACTCCCCTGGTCCCGGTGGGCGAAGCCCGAGCCGTGTCCGCATACCGGGACCTCGCCGCATCGAGCTCTCGCAGACGCCCGGTGTGGCTCTCGTCGACCACGAAATCCAGGCCGGTCTGCGCCAACCAACGCCGCTCCGCCGGGCTCGCCACGACCAGCCAGCGCTCCCCCGCGCCGTCGTCGGCAGGACGCCGTGTCCAGACGTCGACTCGATCCCTCAGCGCTCGTCGTTGGGCAGCGTTCGCGGGCTCGACCCAACCCACCAGGGCCTCGCTCGTCTCGGTCGCCTTCTCGATCGGCTCTGGCTCCGGAGGCATGGGCGACGCGACCGCGACGGGGCATGCCCAGGACAAGGCAAGGGAGAGGAGGATGAGGAACTCGGAGGGGGGGCGCAGCGGCCGCGGAAACAACATCAGATCGGAGGCGTTGCCGGAATCAGTTCCCCGGCCCCGCAACTCTTCATTCTAGCAAAAGCCGTACAACTGGTAGGTGCCGCACCCCGCAGCCGCGGCGGCTCCACCCCGGACCGCGCTTCAGCGATCGAGCTCGGGCGACGCCGCTGCGAGCGGACGAGTCTCGGTCGGCCGGCGCGGAAGGGGAAACGGAGGCGGCAGCTCGGCCCCCTCGGCGAGCGTCGTCCAGCGGTCTCCTGCAGCCCGACACTCGTCGGCGGTGACGGCGCGGGAAAACAGATTGCCGTCTTCGAGCTTGACCATGATCCCCTTCCTGCAGCGGCGGCTGCGCGGCACATCCGGGAGCCCCAGGGCATGACCGAGCTCGTGGGCGAGGTTCATCGCCAGCGAGCCGCAGCTCAGGATACGTCCGCTCCCCGTCTGAGCGCTCTCGAACAGCACGACCTCGTTCCCCTGGAAGCGACCGCACTCGTCGGTCGAGCTGTGCCGCTGGAGTCGGATGTAAAGCGGCCGGATGCCCGGCTTGCCGATCAGGAACCGAGGGAAGTCGCCACCCTGATTCGAGCAGCCCTGCCAGAGCCGCACGGCGCCCTCCACCACCGCACGAGCCTCTTCCTGATCGAACACCAGCCCGAAGGTCTCCCCGTGGTACGGCGTCAACCGCGAGACGTCCAGGCACCCCTCTTCCTGCGGCAGGGGCTGCGCAAGAAGCACAGCGCCCCCGGGGTGCGCCATGGAGCAACAGACGAGTAGGAGGCGGATCGCCCGAGCTCGACACCGCGGGTACGGTCTCTCACCGGCACGAGCCCGTAGGACTCGCGACCTGCCTCGACCAGGACGGGTGACTATCCCAAAGGTGGGGACCCTCCGACTCCAAAGGCTCCCGCTTCTCGGGAGCTTCTACGCTTGAACGAGGGTGCGGTTACACAGCAGGGACCGAATCCCCGATTGCGAGGACGAACCCCGGCTCCGGCGCTTCGAACGACTCCCGCGAGAACCGGTTCTCGCCCCCAACACACGCACGATCCCCGGTGATACCCTCGAAGCCCGTTCCCTATATCGTCCCGTACAGGGGCACCAGCAGACCGGTCGGACCTCGGCCTCCCGCCAGTGCGCGGAGGTCGGACCGAACAGCAGAGGAGATCGAGTCCATGAAACGACGACTGCGCATGGGCATGGTCGGCGGCGGCCGTGACGCCTTCATCGGCGCCGTGCACCGGATGGCCGCCCGGCTCGACGACCACATCGAGCTGGTCTGCGGGGCCTTCAGCTCCGATCCGGAGCGGTCTCTCCACTCCGGTCGAGACCTCTACCTACCGGACGAGCGTTGCTACGGCTCGTGGATCGAGATGCTCGACGAGGAGCCGGGGCGGCGCGACGCGATGGACTTCGTGGCGATCGTCACCCCCAACCATCTCCACTTCCCGGTCGCCCAGGCATCGCTGGAAGCCGGCTTCGCAGTCATGTCGGACAAACCGATGACCTACGATCTCGAAGAGGCGCGGGAGCTGGTGGAGACGGTGGAGAGTACCGGCCTACCCTTCGGCCTCACGCACAACTACACCGGCTACCCGATGGTCAAAGAGGCCCGCCACCGGGTCCGCGGGGGACAGCTGGGCGAGGTTCGAAAGGTCGTCGTCGAGTACCCGCAGGGGTGGCTCGCCTCCCGGCTCGAGGAAAGCGGCCAGAAACAAGCGGACTGGCGCACCGACCCCGAACGAGCCGGCATCAGCTGCTGTATGGGGGACATCGGCACTCATGCGGAGAACCTCGCCGAGTACGTCACCGGGCTGCGCATCGAGAGTCTCTGCGCCGATCTGAACACGTTCGTTCCCGGGCGGCCGCTCGACGACGACGGCAGCGTCCTCCTCCGCTTCGAGGGTGGCGCTCGGGGCGTGCTGCATGCGAGCCAGATCTCGATCGACGAGGAGAACGCGCTCGCGATCCGCGTCTATGGCACGGAGGGCGGGCTCGAATGGCGCCAGGAGGAGCCCAACACACTGCTGCTCAAGTGGCCGGATCGGCCCAGAGAGGTCATCCGCACGGGCAGCCACGCCAACAGTGCGGCCGCGATGGCCAACACCCGGCTCCCGGCCGGGCATCCCGAAGGGTTCATCGAGGCCTTCGCCAACCTCTATCGCAACTTCGCCCTCACGCTCGACGCCCACATTCACGGCACGACCGCGCCACCCGAGGCGAGCGATTTTCCCACCGTGCACGACGGCCTCCGGGGCATGCAGTTCATCGAGGCCGTCGTGCGCTCCAGCGAGAGTGAGCAGAAGTGGATTCCCTTCGACGCCGACTAGCTCTGGCGCTGGTCGCCGTCCTCTGGGGCTGCACTGGGGAAACCTCTCCAGAGCTGGACGCCCTCGAGGCAGCGCTCAGCTCGCTGATCGAGCAGGAGATCGAGGCGCGAGGCATCCCCGGTTTTGCCATTGCCCTGGTCGACGGACGAGCATCCGAAGAGGTGATCTGGGCGGAGGGCTTCGGGATCGCAGATCCCACCCAGGGAACCCCCGCCACGGCCGAGACCGTCTGGCGCGTCGGGTCGGTCTCGAAGATGTTCACGGATCTCGCCGTGATGCAGCAGGTCGAGGCAGGAGTGATCGACATCGACGCGCCGATCACCGACATCCTGCCCGAATTCCAGCCTGAGAACCCCTTCGCAGAGCCGATCACCCTGCGCCAGCTCATGTGCCACCGGGCCGGTCTCGTGCGCGAGCCGCCGGTGGGCAACTACTTCGCGAGCGACGAGGCGAGCCTCGCCGATACGGTCCGCTCGCTTCACGCCACCACCCTCGTCTTCCCTCCCGGGGAGCGAATCAAGTACTCCAATGGCGGCATCGCCGTGGTCGGCCGCGCCCTCGAGGTCGCGACCGGGAGACCCTTCGCCGAGGTGCTGCGCTCCGACCTGCTCGACCCGTTGGGAATGGCTCACAGCGACTTCGAGCCCTCCGAGCGGGTCGCGAGTCCCCGGGCACGGGGCACGATGTGGACCCTGGACGGCCGCACCTTCGACGCGCCTCGCTTCGAACTGGGCGAGGCACCCGCGGGCAGTCTCTACACCACGCCCAGTGATCTGGGGTCGTTCCTCGCAGCTCTCTTCGAGGGCGGAGCTGGAGTGATCGCACCCGAGAGTCTCGAAGAGGCGTTTCGCCCCCAGTTCGCGCCCGACGACGCCACCGAGGGGTACGGCCTGGGCTTTCGCGTGCGGCAGATCGATGGCCGTCGCACGCTGGGCCACGGCGGCGCCATCTACGGCTTCTCGACCCAGCTACTCTTCCTTCCCGACGAGCAGCTGGGCGTCGTCGCGGTGTCCAACCTGGACGTGACCAACGATGTCGTCGGCAGAGTCGCCCAGCTTGCCCTGGAAGCTCTGCTGGCCGTTCGCGAGGGCAGGAATCTTCCAGCGTTCCCGACCCCTCCGGAAGCGGTCGCCGCCTCCTGGGCGCCGAGGACCTCGGGGCCTCCTCCGGCCGCGCCTCCTGAAGACTGGCTCGGGTTGATCGGCGAGTACGGGCCCGACCACATGCCGCTCTACGTGCTCGAGAGGGAGGGCCAGCTCCACGCGCTCATCGAATGGACCGAGTTGAACCCGCTGACCGAGATCGATCGCGACACCTTCGCCTTCCCGACGGAGCCGGGCTACATGTACTTCCACGAGCGGCTCCACTTCGAGCGCGGACCCGACGACCGGGCAACGGCAGTGATCGCGGCCGGAATCCGCTTCGAGCGACGCGACGTCGGACTCGACGAGCACTCCTTCGCGATCACTCCACTGCGGCCCATCGCCGAGCTGCGCGACGAAGCGATCGCTGCCCAGCCCCCTCCGGAAACGGGGACCTTTCTCGAGCCGGAGCCGGTCGACCTCGCCTCGCTCGACGACACGATTCGTTTCGACGTCCGCTACGCCGGCACCGACAATTTCCTGCGCACACCGCTCTATCGGACCCCCCGAGCCTTTCTCCAGCGCCCTGCCGCCGAAGCGTTGCTCCGCGCCCACCTCCGTCTCGCGGAACACGGCTACGGCCTTCTGATCCATGACGCCTACCGCCCCTGGTGGGTCACCAAGGTCTTCTGGGAGGCCACCCCCGACGAGCTCCGGGACTTCGTGGCCGATCCGAGCCAGGGGTCTCGTCACAACCGGGGCTGCGCGGTCGATCTCACCCTGTACGATCTCGAGACCGGAGAGACCGTCGAAATGGTGGGCGGCTACGATGAAATGTCACCGCGCTCCTACCCCGAGTACCCGGGAGGTACCGGCCGCCAGCGCTACTTTCGCGATCTGCTCCGGAGTGCGATGGAAGCCGAAGGGTTCGAGGTCTACGAGTGGGAGTGGTGGCATTTCGACTTTCACGACTGGCGGCGGTATCCCATCTCCAACCTGACTTTCGAAGCGATCGACGCAGGCGTTGTCGTCGACAAGAACGCCATCGCCCAGTAGGACCCACCGTTCGAGGCCAACAGCACCCGAGGAGAAGCAGCGATGACCCGACCCGTTACCCTGTTCACCGGCCAGTGGGCCGACCTGCCTCTCGCCACCCTCTGCGAGAAAGCCGTCGAGTTCGGCTACGACGGTCTCGAGCTCGCCTGCTGGGGCGACCATGTCGAGGTCGGACGTGCGGATCCGGAGTACTGCCAGGAGAAGCTGGCGCTCCTGGACGAGCACGAACTGCAGCTGCATGCGATCAGCAACCACCTCGTGGGCCAGGCGGTGTGCGATCCGATCGACGAGCGCCACAAGGCGATCCTCCCCGGGCACGTCTGGGGCGACGGCGACCCGGAGGGAGTTCGCCAGCGCGCCGCCAAGGAGATGATCTCAACCGCCCAGGCCGCCAAGAATCTCGGAGTGGACGTGGTCAACGGGTTCACCGGCAGCCCCATCTGGCACCTGCTCTACTCGTTTCCTCCGGTCCCTCCCGGCTCGATCGACCGCGGTTTTGCCGAGTTCGGCGAGCGCTTCAAGCCGATCCTCGACGAGTACGAGGAGCTCGGCGTGCGCTTCGCTCTCGAGGTGCACCCGACCGAGATCGCCTTCGACATCGTCACGGCGGAGCGAGCCCTCGACGCCGTCGATGGCCATCCTGCGTTCGGCTTCAACTACGATCCGAGTCACCTCGGCTACCAGGGAGTCGACTACGTCGACTTCATCCGTCGCTTCGGCGAGCGCATCTTTCACGTCCACATCAAAGACGTGTGGTGGTCGGAGAGCCCCAAGCCGTGTGGGGTGTTCGGCGGCCATCTCGGCTTCGGTGACCATCGGCGCTATCTGGGACTTCCGCTCCCCGGGCCGCGGCTCGATCGACTTCGAAGAGATCATCCGCGCGCTCAACGACGTCGCCTACCAGGGACCGCTTTCGATCGAGTGGGAAGACTCGGGAATGGACCGCGAGCACGGCGCCGCCGAAGCCTGCGAGTTCACGAGGGACCTCGACTTCGCGCCCACGGACCTGGCCTTCGACGCGGCCTTCGAAGAGTAGTCGCGAGAGGCGATCGATGAGCGAGTACTTCCCCGAAGTCCCGGAGAGGGTTCCCTACGAGGGCCCTCGCAGCGACAACCCCCTCGCCTTTCGCTGGTACGACCGCCGCCGCAAGGTGGCCGGCCGCACCATGGAACGACACCTTCGCTTCGCCGTGTGCTACTGGCACACCTTCAAGGGCGGCGGCGCCGATCCCTTCGGCGCCGAACCGGTCTACGATCGACCGTGGAACCACGGCACCTCCGCAATGGATGTGGCGCACCGCACCCTCGACGCCGCCTTCGAGTTCTTCGCCAAGCTCGGCGTCCCGTACTGGTGCTTCCACGATCGCGACCTCGCACCCGAGGGCAGCAGCGTCGCCGAGTCCGCTCAGCAGCTCGCCACCCTCGTGGGGCGAGCCAAGGCACTGCAGCGCCAGACCGGAGTCAAGCTGCTGTGGGGCACGGCCAACCTCTTCTCCCACCCGCGCTACACCCACGGTGCCGCCACCAACCCCGACCCCGTGGTGACCGCACACGCCGCCGCCCAGGTGCGCCACGCGATCGACGCCACCATCGAGCTCGGAGGCTCCGGTTACGTCTTCTGGGGCGGTCGCGAGGGCTACTCCTCTCTGCTCAATACCAACATGAAGCAGGAGCGCGAACAGCTGGCGGCCTTCTTCCATCTGGCGGTCGACTACGCGAGGCGCGCCGGTTTCGAAGGGCGTTTCTTCATCGAGCCGAAGGCCAAGGAGCCATCGACCCATCAATACGACTTCGACTGTGCTCACAGCCTCAACTTCCTGCGCGAGTTCGATCTGATCGACCACTTCGAGCTCAACGTCGAAGCGAACCACGCCACGCTCGCCACCCACAGCTTCGAGCACGAGCTGCGCACCGCAGCCGACGCCGGCAAGCTCGGCTCGCTCGACATCAACAGCGGCATCGAAGGGGTCGGCTGGGACACCGACAACTTTCCTTCCGACCTGCGTGACGCGGTCCTGGCCATCGCCATCCTCCGGCGACAGGGAGGTCTGCGCTTCGGCGGACTCAACTTCGACGCCAAGGTCCGGCGCGGCTCTTTCGACACCGTCGACCTCTTCCACGCCCACATCGGCGGCATGGACACCTTCGCCCGTGCCCTGCTCGTGGTGGAGAGAATGCGCCGTGACAAGGTACTCGACGATTTCCTGCACCGACGCTACGCCGGTTGGCGCAGAGGACTCGGCAAGAAGATGCTCCAGCGTGACACGACGCTCGAGGCGCTCGAGGCATGGGCCACACGATCGGGCGAGCCGCCCCTGATCTCGGGTCGCGAAGAAGAGCTCCAGAACCGGCTCAACGACTACCTGTTCGAACCGCCCGAGTAGCTCCGCAGTGACCGGACTTCCCGCAGGATGCCGCCTCGCCCTGGGGCTCGACTCGAGCACGCAGAGCCTGACCGCCCTGGTGATCGACCCGACGACCCGGGAGATCGTCGCGCGCGATTCGCTCGTGTTCGACGAGGAGCTCCCGCACTGGGGCACCTCCCACGGCCAGCTCCCGAGCGACGACCCGACCCTCGGCCACGCTCCGCCAGCCATGTGGGCCGAGGCACTCGACCGATTGCTCGCACGGATGGTCCGCGAGGAGGTACCGCTCGATCGGGTCGCAGCCGTGAGCGTCTCGGGACAGCAGCACGGCTCCGTTTATCTCGGCGAGGCGGCCGCGCGAGGACTGGCGCGACTCGACCCGACGCGAGCGCTGGCGGAGCAGGTCGCACCGTGGTTGAGCCGCCCGACCTCGCCCATCTGGACCGACAGCAGCACCGGCCCGGAGTGCGCTCAGATCCGTGACGCTCTGGGCGGCTGTGCGTCCGCGGCGCGGCTCACCGGGTCCGACCTGTTCGAACGATTCACCGGTCCACAGATCCGCCGATTCGCCTCTCGCGAGCCGGAACGGTGGCAGGCGACTCGCCACGTCACCCTGGTATCGGGCTTCCTCACGGCGCTGCTCGCCGGCCGCGTGGTCCCGCTGGATCACGGGGACGCTTCGGGGATGTCCTTGATGGAGCTGCGCACGAGGCGCTGGTCGGACCGCGCCGTCCGCGCGACGGCGTCGGGCCTCCTCCACCGCCTCCCGCCGCTGGTCCACCCCGACACCGTGGTCGGTCGGTCCGCGCCCTGGCTCGTGCACCGTCACGGCTTCGACCCGTCCTGTCGTGTCGTCGCGGGCACGGGGGACAATCCCAGCACTCTCGTGGGCCTCGGGATGGCGCAAGCGGGAGAGGTCGCGGTCTCGCTCGGCACCAGCGACACCTGCTTCGGCCTGATGGACCGGCTGCGCGTCGACGAAGCGGGCCAGGCCCACGTCTTCGTCGCGCCCAGCGGCCGGCCGATGCTCCTGCTCTGCACGCGCAATGGCTCGCTCGCGCGCGAAGCGGTGCGCGACCGCTACGACCTCGACTGGGAGGGCTTCTCCGCCGCGCTGCGCACCGCACCTCCGGGCAACCAGGGACGACTGCTGCTGCCGTGGTTCGCGCCCGAGATCGTCCCGCGCCTCGCTGAGCCGGTCGTACGCCGCCTGGGTGGTCTGGACGAGAGCGACGCAGCGGCCAACTGCCGTGGCGTGGTGGAGGCCCAGTTTCTCTCTCTGCACGAGCATACGCGAGCGCTCATGGCCGAATCGACGAGTCTCACAGAATGGCGACCGCGCCGGCTTCTCGCCACCGGCGGCGCCTCGACCAACCCGGCCATCGTGCAGGTGATCGCCGACATCTTCGCCACGCCGGTGGAGGTGCTGGACGTCTCCGACGGTGCCGCACTGGGCGCCGCGCTCCGGGCCGTTCATGCCACCGACCGACACCGCGGCTTCGCACCGTCCTGGGCCGAGTCCGTCTCGGGATTCACCGACCGCACCAGCGCTCGATTCGAGCCCATCCCCGACGCCGCTGCCGTCTACGAGCCGCTGCGCGCGCTCTTCAGAACGGCTCTGGCGGATCTCTGACCCAGAAGGAGAAGCCCATCAGCACACCTTCACACCGCTCGCTCCCCTTCGTCACCCGTCCTGGATCCTTCACCCGGACCGCCCCGGTCGCCGGCCCACGCCGGGAGCAGCGACCGTGAGCTGGGAACGAGGCTCGCCTCAGCGCCGGCTGCTCGCCCTGGCGCTCGTGGTCGGCGTGGTCGTCGTGACCCGGTACTGCTCCACCGAAGAATCGGTCCCCGGCTCGGGGCCGAGCCCATTGCCCAGCGAAACCTCGACCAGCGCAGCGATCCCATCGAGCGCCGAGCTCGCCACCGGGCGCGCGCGGATTCGCCGGGCCTTCGAGCAGCAGGAAGACGAGATCTGGGTCGAAGCCGACGGCGTCGTCCAGCGCACGCTGGCGGACGACAACGAGGGCTCCCGCCACCAGAAGTTCGTGGTCGATCTGGACGGAACCACTGTGCTGATCAGCCACAACATCGACCTTGCCCCGCGCGTCCCCCTGAGCCGAGGGGACCGCGTCGTGTTTCGCGGCCTCTACGAGTGGAACGAGCGGGGCGGAGTCATTCACTGGACGCACCACGATCCGAGGGGGAGAAAGCCCGGCGGCTGGATCACCCATGCCGGTGAGACCTATCGGTAGCGCGCCCCTCGCGCGTGACACAATCCGCCGCCATGAAGAGCAAGCCGCGCGCGCGAGTGCCCCTCGATCCGCCACCGGAAGAGATGCGGCGACTCGGCTATGCCGTCGTCGACCGCCTGGTCGAGCACCTGGCCACCCTCTCGGAACAGCCGGTCTCGCGGACGGGACCTGCCAGTGAGCTGATGCCTGCGGTCGACGAGCCGCTGCCGCGCGCGGGCGCCGACTTCGACCAGACGCTCGAGCACTTCTTCGAGAACGTGGTGCCGCGCATGACCCGGGTCAACCACCCGCGCTTTCACGGCTACATCCCCTGCCCCAGCAGCTTCTACGCCACGCTGGGAGCGTGGCTCTCCTCCGGCACCAACCCGTTCGTCGGCAGCTGGCTGGGAGCGGGCACGATCGGCGCCCTCGAGCTCGTCGTCCTCCGCTGGATCGCCGAGGCGATCGGCTACCCGCCGGATGCGGCTGGAGTGCTGACCAGCGGTGGATCGATGGCGAATCTCGGGGGCCTCGCCGCCGCCCGTACCGCCCACGGACAGGACCCGCGATCTCACACACTCTACTTTTCGAGCGAAGGACACACCTCGGCGGAGAAGGCTGCCCTGGTGTTGGGATATCCGGCCGACTCGTTGCGCCACCTCCCCGTGGACGAGCAGCTGCGACTGCGCCCCGAGACGGTCCGAACAGCGGTCCTGCGCGACCTCGACGCAGGCCTCGATCCGTTGCTCCTGTCGGCCAACGCGGGCACGACCAACACCGGCAGCATCGACCCGCTCGACGAGCTCGCCGATCTCTGCCAGGAGCTCGGACTCTGGTTCCACGTCGACGCCGCCTACGGTGGCTTCGCCGCGCTCTGTCCAGAGGGCCGAGAGAAGCTGCGGGGCATGGAGCGCGCCGACTCGCTGACCCTCGATCCCCACAAGTGGCTCTACTCCCCGATGGGCACCGGCTGCCTGCTGGTGCGAGACCGAGGCGCCCTGGAGACGGCCTTCGCCACCCACGGCGACTACTTGAGAGAGGTGCCGCGCGACGAGGTCAACCTCTTCGACCGGGGCCCCGAGATGTCTCGTCCGGGACGCGCGCTCTCGGTGTGGGCGCTCATGCGGACCGTCGGAGTCGACGGGCTGGCTCGACAGGTCGAGGCCGATCTCGAGCTCGCCCGACTCGCCGAAGCCCTCCTCGCCGAGCCTCCCTTCGAGATCGTCTGCCCCGCCGAGCTCTCGATCGTGACCTTCCGACAACGTCGCCATGAAGGCGAGAGCGACGCCGAGCGAGCGGCGCGCGACGACGCTTTCCTGAAGCGGATTCAGGACGATGGCGAGGTCATGCTCTCCTCTACCCTGATCGGTGGCACCACGGCCCTACGCCTGGTCGTGATGAACCACCGCACGGACGAAGCAGAGGTCAGGCGCTCGGTGGAGAGAATCCGAGCCCTGAGCCGATAGGTCTTCGGGGCAATCGAGTCAGCGATTGCTACCTCTGCTTCGTCTTGACCGGATCGGCCGGCCGGGTTGGCAGCTTCCTGGGCTCACGCTCCATCGCCGCCATCACTTCGGCGAGCCCGCGCTCGAGCTGAGGATCCCGTCCCTCGATCACCTCGGCCGGAGTGTTCGCCACCTCGATGTCGGGTGCCACTCCGTAGCCCTCGATGATGTAGTTGCCCTCCGTGTCGTTGGTCGAGGCGAGCGGCACGAAGACCGTGCCCCCATCGAGTAGGGGACCGAAGCTCGAGATCCCGACCACGCCGCCCCAGGTGCGCTTGCCGATCAATGGCCCCAATCCCGCCTCCCGGAAGCGCGCAGGAAAGATGTCGCCGTCCGAAGCCGAGGTCTCGTTGATCAGGCAAACGAGATGACCGTGAAAGACCGCTCCGGGGTAGGTGCCGGGATAGTCGGTCGAAAAGCTGAAGCGGGTACCCAGGAGCTTCGAGTCGAGGCGCTCGATGATCCACTGTGAGATGTTGCCGCCCCCGTTCGAGCGCACGTCCACCACCAGGCCCTCTTTGCGGATCTGCGGGTAGTACCACTTGATGAACTCATAGGCACCGCTCGCTCCCATGTCCGGGATGTGGAGGTAGCCCACTCGTCCATCACTCTGCTGTGAGACCCATTCCCGATTGTGCTCGACCTGGGTCAGATAGAGGAGGTCGGCCTCGCTGCGCACCGGGCGAAAGGTGACCTCACGCTGCTCGCTCTGCGAAGCATCGGCGGTCGAGCCCAGGGTGAGCGTCACCGGATCGGTCTTGTAGCGAAGGAGGCGATAGGGATTGTCGTCGCCTGCGAGCGGCGTGCCGTCGATCGCCAGAACGTAGTCGCCCTCGGCGGCGTCGACACCGACCTCCGTGAGCGGCGCTCGGTACTTCGGCTCGGCATTCTGCCCGGCCAGAATCTCGGCAATGCGATAGCGCCCGCTGGCCTGATCGAGCTCGAAGCGCGCACCGGGAAGGGCGACCACGGGGCGCTCCGGAAGGTCGAAGTCGCCGCCATCGATGTAGGCGTGTCCGACGTTGAGCTCGGCAATCATCTCGCCGAGAACGTAGTTCAGGTCGGCCCGATGCCCCACGTGCTCGATCAGGGTCCGGTACTGCTCACCGATGCCCTGCCAGTCGTAGCCGTGCATGTTGTCGACGTAGAAGAAGTCGCGAAAGCGGCGCCAGACCTCGTCGAAGACGGCGGCCCACTCCTGCGCGGGAACGCTCGAGACTTCGAGACCTGTCGTGGAGACGGCCTT
This sequence comes from uncultured Acidobacteriota bacterium, assembly GCA_963851415.1. Taxonomy (GTDB): domain Bacteria; phylum Acidobacteriota; class Thermoanaerobaculia; order Multivoradales; family Multivoraceae; genus CAWKPF01. Next base: position 1,117,304 of record CAWKPF010000003.1, on the reverse strand, counting down.
GGGGTCCGTCGAGCTCGCCTTCACGTCGTGAACCGCGAACGACTCGCCGCGTCGGACCAGGATCTTCTTGCCGTCGTGCGACAGAGCCCAACCCTGTACATCACTCACCACCTCACTCACCTCGCGCGTCTCGAAGTCGAGCAGGTGGATCGAGGGCTGCGAGGGACTGCTGCGCCCGTAGTAGGGCTCACCGAACTTCATGAAGAGCAGCTTGCCCTCGACAGCGGCCAGCCCACCGATGTTGTCCGCTTCGATCGGCAGACGGACGACGCGCTCTGCCAGTCCCTCGAAGTCGATCTCAACGGGGTCTGCATCTTCGGCAGCCTCGTCCTTCGCCTCTTCCTTCGCCTCGTCCGCGTCATCCACGTGGTCGGCGCTGTCTTCGTCGCCCTTCTCTTCGTCCTCGGCCGTCTCCTCTGAGACCTCGACCTCGTCGCTTTCCGGGGGAAACGGATGCGGGGTGTCCCCGGCCAGCGCGAGCGCGAAGATTCCGGTCATTCGATTGCCCGCGTAGTTCCACTCGACCTGCGAGATCTGGGGCGCGAACTCCCGCTGCGACGCGAAGAAGAGGTACTTCCCCTTGGCACCCCACGAAGGCCCCCCCTCGTTGAACAGCGGGCCCGTGACTCGGCGAATCCGGTTCTCGTCGCGACTCCAGATCCAGATCGAACGGTTGCCGTTCTCTTCCCCCAGAGAAAACGCCAGCCAACGGCTGTCCGGGGACCAGGCGTAGTCGTTGACCAGACCGAACTCGTCGTCGACGATCTCGACGTGGGACCTGGCTGCGACGTCGACGACGTAGACCTTGCCGTTCTTGTCGCCGATCGCGACGCGCTCGCTGTCGGGCGACCAGGCCGGTCGGAACAGCATGCCGGTTCCCGGGCCGAAGTCGGTGACTCGCTCGGCCTCTCCGCCCTGTTGGGGAATCGTGTAGAGCTGGTCCTCGCGGGACATGTCCGAGACGAAGGCGATGGTTCGCCCATCGGGGGACCAGCGAGCCAGCCGATCGTGCGCGTCGGAAGACGAGGTCAGGTTCCTGGTCGGTCCCTTCTCGATCGGTGCGGTGAACACGTCTCCGCGGGCGACGAAGAGAGCCCGTTCCCCCGCCGGAGAGAGCTCCCAGTCCTCGAGCTGATCGGCGGCATTCTTGCGTGCCGGCCGGCGAGCCAGGCCGTCGTCCGGCACGTAGATCGACGGCGTTCGGGTCGCTCCGGAGCGCGTGTCATGGATCGCGAGCTCCCCTGCGAGCTCGAACACGATCTGGCCACCTGGATCGGAGCTCGCCCAGCGCACGTCCCAGTCGTCGTAGGACGTCAGCTGCTCCACCGTCTCGCCATCGAGACTCGCTCGGTAGAGGTTGAGGGTGTCGTCGCGGTCGGAGACGAAGTAGATCGAGTCGCCGATCCACATCGGGTCCCGGTCGGTGCGTACGTGGTGAGCGATCGGTACCACGGAGTGACTCGTCAGGTCGAACCGATAGAGATCCTGGGCCCATCCGCCCTGATATCGCTTCCAGGTACGAAAGTCGCGCGCCAGCGGCGAATAGACGATGCTGCCACCGTCGGGGGAGATCTCACCGGCGCCCGAGTCGGGCATCGGGAGTCGCACCGGCAGCCCGCCCTCGACGCCCACGGTGTAGAGGTTCGAGTTGGCGCGAATGCCATCGGCGTCCCGCAGCGAGCGAAACAGCACCTCCTTGCCGTCAGGGGTCCAGCCGTAGACCTGGTTGTCGTAGCCCCAGCGCGGCGGAAGGGGTCCCCGAGCCGGGTAGTAGGTGAGCTGACGGGGCTCTCCGCCGGTCGCCGCCACCACGTAGACCTGCTCGTCGCCGTCGTACTGGCCGGTGAAGGCGATCCACTGACCGTCGGGGGAGAACTTCGCGAACAGCTCCAGGCCAGGGTGAGCGGTCAGACGCACTGCGGTCCCGCCTTCGGTCGAGGCCCTCCACAGATCTCCGGCATAGGAGAAGACCAGCTGGTCCTGGTGAACATCGGGGAAGCGAAGCAGCCTGGTGGCCTGCTGGGAAAAGGCCGCCGAGGCGGTGAGACAAAGCCCGAGGGCCAGGCAGGTGAGGGTGCGCATTTCTGTTCCTTCCGAGCGCCGACGAGGCGGAGCTTGACTGTGTGGCTGACTGCGTCGAGAGCAGCCGACAGTCTACCCATCTCCGGCCGGGCGCTGCAGTCCTCCTCGACGCTCTCCCCCGAGAGACTCCGCCAGCGACGACCGAGACCCCCCTGGATTCCGGGTCCAGAGACCGTCGGCTTGCATAAAATTGCAATAGTCCATAGTCTCTATATGCTGTTTTCCCATCTCTTGCGCTCTTCGTGCCTTTCCTTTGTCGCTCCGTGGCGACTCGTGCACCCAACACCTTTGGAGGTCCCCTCGAATGATTTCATCGACCCCGCTTCGTCGCTTCGCACGCCTCTCCCCGATCCTCTTCCTGGCCATGGCACTTGTGCTCGGCGTCGTCCCCGCCGCTGCCGACAAACCGGGTGACGCCGGAATGGCGAAGTTCAGGGGCGCAGCCTTCCCGGTCGCCGAGGAAGCCGGCGAGGTGACCGTCGTCGTCAAACGGCTTCGCGGCAGCACCGGCACAGCCGAGGTGTGGTACGAGACCGTCCCCGGTACGGCTACCGAGGGAGAAGACTATGAGCCGGTCTCCGGCTCCCTCGAGTGGGCGGATGGCGAGTCCTCCGACAAGTCCTTCACCGTCCCCATCCTGGACGACGACCTCCGGGAGGGGCAGGAGACCTTCGGCGTGACCCTGTTCGACCCCAGCGAAGGCTTCGAGCTCTCGCCTCCCTCCTCCGCAGTCGTTCGGATCAAGCCGAGCGATCGAAGCAGCGACGAGGAGGACGAAGGCGAGGAAGAGGACGAGGGCGAGGAAGAGGACGACGGTGAGGACGAGGAGATCGAGAACGGCAAGGTCCGGTTCACTGCCTACGTCTTCACCGCCTTCGAGTCGAACGGCAAGGGCGAGGTCTCCGTCGAGCGCGGCAGGGGGAACGACGGCCCGGTGAGCATCGACTACATGACGATGGACGGCAGCGCGATCGAAGGCGACGACTACGTCCTCACCGAGGGTACCTTGAGCTGGGATGACGGCGAGGAGGGCGTCAAGACCTTCGAGGTCCCCCTGATCGACGACGCGGAAGACGAGGAGCGCGAAAGCATCATCCTCCTGTTGAGCAACCCGACCGGCGGAGTCGAGCTCGGAGGACGCGACTCCGCATCACTCCAGATCATCGACGACGACGGCGGCGACGGCGGCTGCCTGGCGGACGAAACCACCCTTTGCCTCCTCGACGGACGGTTTCAGGTCACCGGGAGCTGGAGCAGATCGCGGGGCAGCTCGGGAGAGATCCACTGGATTCCGTCGACCGAAGAAACCGGTCTCGGTTGGTTCTTCAAGGAGTCGAACATCGAGCTCCTGCTCAAGGTGCTCGACGGATGCGGCGTGAACGGACACTTCTGGACGTTCTTCGCGGCGACCACCAACGTCGAGTATCGGGTCGAGGTGACCGACCTCTCCACCGGTGCCGTCCAGACCTACGAGAACTCCCTGGGCTCGGTTGCCGAAGCGGTCACCGATACCGAAGCCTTCGTCTGCGCTCCGTAGCGGAGCCGAGGACTCGACGCCGAGATCCGAGCGGGAGGGGGGCGCCGGCCCCCTTCTCGCCCCGGGGTCTACTCCTCCGCGGCGTCTTCGAGAAAGCGCATGAGGCTCATCAGGTCGGAGAAGCTCATGGTGTCGAGCAGCCCGTCGGGCATGATCGACAGAGGAGACTCGTCGCTCGAGGCGATGCGTGACTTGCGCAGGCGAATGCGCTCCCCGAGCGAATTGATCAGCACGAGCCGCCGCTCCGTCTCGGCAGCGACCATGCCCGAGTAGGACTCGCCATCTTCGGTCTCCACGTCGATGAAGCGGTACTGGTCGGAGATCACGCGCGACGGATACATGATCGACTCGAGGATCTCGCTGCGCCGGAACCGCTTGATCACGGTCGAGAGGTCCGGCCCCGCCCCCTGACCGAGATCGCCGAACACGTGGCAGGCGGAACAACGAGAGCGCTGAAAGACCAACGCCCCTCGCTCCGGATCGTAGCGCTCGTAGGACATCACGTCGTACTCGAGGTACTCGGAGAGCTCTTCGAAGCTCATCGTCGACAGCTCCGGCTCGTCGGGAGGATCGTCCTCCTCGACCTCCTCCATCAGCGCGGCGATCCGGGCCGCTTCCTGACGGTCCCACTCGGCCTTGCGGTTCTCTGCGCTCGTTCTCTCCTCCTCGGGGAGTCCCTCGAGCACCTCTTCCCACATCGCGTCGACATAGCCGCGCATGCTCGCCGCACCGCGCAGCGTCCGACCGCGATCGAACCAGGCCACCAACGCACTTCGCTGCTCCGGGGTCCACCCCGCAAGGCCCTGGCCGCCGCCCCGACCTCCGGAGGCCCGAAGACAGTACACCGTGTGGAGCTGCTCATCCTGGCTTCGCTCCTCGGTCAACCGAGCCAGCATCGCCTCGACCGCTCCCGGCGGGGACAGATAGGCCAGCAACTGCTCGAGCGACCGATTCACCACCGGGTCGGTGCTCGGATAGCGCAGCAGGAGTGTACGACCCAGACGGCGCTCCAGCGCGGCTCGCTGGGGTGAGCCGCGCTCCACCTCTTCGGGGGCGCGTGCCAGGGTGAGCTCGGTCACTCGCAGCAGATCGGGAATCGACTCCGCGGGCAGCGGCTGCTCCGCGATGTCGACCAGCCTCCCCAGGAGCCGCGCCCACGGCTCGACCTCCTCCACTCGATACACCGCAGCGAGCAGTCCTTCGAAGGTTCCGCGAGGACGCGCCTGAGGAGTGTCTTCGAGCACGGTCTCCAGCCACTGCGACGGTTCGATCCGGGTGAGAGCCTCGCGCGCCGAGTAGCGGACGAACCGGTCTCGATGATCGAGCAGCATCCACAACCGCTCGACAGTCGGACGCCCGGGAGTCGCGGCGGCACCGATGCCGAGCCCCGATCGGGTCAGGGCTTCGCAGGCGCGGCGAACCACCAACGGATCGGGGTCGATCAAGGCCCCGTCGAGGAGCGCTGCAGCCTCGTCGAACGGAAAGAGCCCGATCAACACGACCGCGCTGGCACGAAGCATGGGGTCGGAGCTCTCGAGAAGCGGACCGAGCCGCCGTAGACCCGGCTGCGGTCCGTGCACCTGCAGGTACTCGAGCGCGCGGACCCGCGACTCGCTGTCGCGCCCCTCCTCTTCGACCACCTGCCACAGCCCCGAGGCCCACGCGTCCCCGAGGCGCTGCTGGGTCTCGAGGAGTGCCCGTCGTCCCCATGCCGAGCGGGGCATCGGCTGAGCCAGGGCAGCCTCGATTCCCGTGCGCTGCGCCTGAGCGGTCGAGCCGTCGAAGACCACGCGATACAGGCCTCCGCTGGTCTGGCGTCCGCCGGTGGTGAAGTACAGGAACCCGTCGGGGCCGACGTCGAGGTCGGTCACGTTGAGTGGCTCTCCCAGCACGAAGTCGGGATCGTCGCCCGACCAGGTCGCCCCTTCTCGATCGGCGAACAGGACGCGGATGCGGCCGCGCGACCAGTCACCCATGAAGTAGGCGTTGCGATAGAGCTCCGGGTAGCGATGGTGTCGATAGAAAACAACTCCCACCGGAGACCCTCGGCCCACGTCGACCACGCTGGGTAGGGTGTCGATCGAGGAGAACGGGATCTTGCCGGAACCGGTCCGCCATCCGTAGTCGCCGCCGGGCACCGCATGGAGAACCCGGGTGGGCCGAAACCAGGGCAGGCCCCGATCCCACTCCATATCCGCTTCGTAGACGAACAGCTCCCCCCAAGGACCGAAGGCCATGTCGAAGGGATTGCGCAAGCCGCCCACCAGTAGCTCCCAGCTCGAAGGTTCACTGACCCTCTCGAGCTCGAAGCGATGCACCGTGCCACCCGGCGGTCCGATCGTGTTGGCGTGCCCGCGGGGGTCGAGAATGGGGGTGAGCAGCTGGTCGACCTCGAGCTCGCGCAGGGGCGACGTCCGTGCAGCTTCGACGTCGGGATGGGCGTGGTTGCCATAGAGCGCGTAGATCGATCCGTCGGGGCCGCGAGTGATGGTGTGCGGGCCGTGCTCCTGGATTCCGCCTCTCGAGAGGCGGAGGAGCTCGATGCGATCGACCTCGTCATCGAGATCGTCGTCGTGGAGGCGATAGAGACCGGTTCCCGCCTCTGGACCGTTGGCATGCACCAGAAGGTCGCCCGGGCCAACGACGTAGATCCCATGAATCGTGCTGATCTCACCGGCCATCTGCTTGGCAACCTCGAACCGTCCGTCGCCGTCTTCGTCGTCGAGGACGACCAACCCGCCTTCTTCGACCGCGAGCAGGGGACGACCCCGGTCGTCGAACGTCAGATTGACTACCGAGCCGACCAGCTCGTCGCTCGCCACCTCCTCGACGCGGAACCCCTCGGGAGTCCGGAAGCGCTCGCCCTCGAAGCTCAAGCGCTCGCGCCGGCTGCTGTCGTAGTCGGGCATCAACTGTCGGGAGCGACGAGCCGAAGTCTGCTGGCTCTGGGTGGGGGCTGGCGAGCCCAAGACGATGGCGCCGGCGAGAACCGCGGCCAGACCGCGAGCGACGCAGCGCGGCACCGAGGTCGGCAGCCAACGGTGTCGGGTCCGGTCAGCTGGGGTCTTCGTCATCCGGCGCTCTCCTCATTTGTCGACGAGCCACTCCCTCGATAGAGACTCTCCGGCTCGACCTCCCCACCCCCCAGAGCAGCGACCACGTTGTACGCCGTGCGCAGACACATCGAGCGGTACGTGCCCGTGGTCAGTGCCGCAATGTGTGGCGTCAGCAGGACCCGGTCGTGCGCGAGCAGAGGATCGTCGGGATCGGGGGGCTCGGTTTCGAGCGTGTCGGCGCCATAGCCTGCCAGGGTTCCGTCCTCGAGAGCCGCGAGCAACGCCCGGCGGTCGACCAGACCGCCGCGAGCGGTGTTGATCAAGAACGATCCGGGCTCCATCCGCGCGAATCGCTCCGCCGAGATCAAGCCGCGCGTCTCCGGCTCGAGGGCCAGGTGCAGGCTCACGATGTCGCACTCGGCCATCAGTTCGTCGAGCTCTCGGTATTCGAACCGAGGATCCCGGGAGCTGCGGCTCCAGTAGAAGCAGTGCATCCCGAAGGCCTGCGCCAGCTCGGCGACGCGGGTACCGATCGCTCCCAGACCCACCACTCCGAGTCGCTTGCCCAGGATGTCGTCGCCGGTGTACTCCTCCCGCACCTGCCAGCGACCCGCCCTCACCGCATCGGTCTGAGAACACAGCCTCCTCACCGAGGCCAGCATGAGCAGCATCGTGTGCTCGGCGGCAGCCGCGGTCGTGCTGCCCGGCGCGAAGAGCACCACGATCCCCCGCTCGGCCGCCGCTTCCAGGTCCACGTTGTCGAGGCCGACCCCGCAGCGACCCACGACCCGCAGTGCCGGCAGCCGGTCGAGAAGCTCTCGGCTGACCTGACCGCGCCCCCGAGTCACCAGGCCCACGATCTCTTCCGGTGCACACGACAGGCGGGCGGCCCGCTCGTCGCTGAAGAGCACCTGACCAGCCTGTTCGAGCACGGCACGGGCCGCCGGATGCACGCTCTCGAGCAGCAGGATGACATCGCTGTCGGCTCCCATCCTCACTCTCCGCCGTCGTCGGCACCCTCGCCAGCACCGTGGTAGAGCGTGGCACCGTCACCCCGCAGCCCCCGGGAGTCGTCGCGCCCCGAGCGGAAGGCTGAGGTGCCGGCCTCGACCAGCTCATCCTCGAAGATCGCCGGATCGACCGCCACGCTCTTTGGCGCAGAGATCTCGATCAAGTTCCCCGCCGGGTCCCGAATGAACATCTGCATCGTACCGTCAGGGAGCCTTCGCACCTTTCCCCAGGGGCGCGTGTCGATGGCGTCGAGCCCCTTCATCCGGTGAAAGACCGAGTCGAAATCAGCCACCTCGAGTGCCATGTGGCCGCGGAACGAGTAGTCATCTTCCCATTCGGTGACGTGGATCTGCTGACGCTCGTTGACCTTGAAGAACTGAGCCGGGAAGTCGAGATCGAACACCGGCAGCGGCTCGAGGCCGAGCTCGTGCTCGTAGAACGCACTGGCCTTCTCGAGATCGTCGACCACCACGGTGACGTGCGCGATCTGGCGCACCCGGGTTGCTGGTTGATCGGTCATCGTTCGGTCTCCTGTCGAATCGGCAGTCAACTACCTCTATCTGTCCTCGGGCTCAAAGAACTCTAGCCGGCGGCGTATTCGCGCACGAAGTCCGGGTCCGGCGTCGCCCCGAGCCCGGGCCCGGTCGGCGCCGCGAGGTATCCCTGCTCGACTCGGATCTTCTCGCGGGGTAGATCGCAGAGCACCGGGTTCGCTCCCAACGAGTACTCGAGTACCGTCGCTGCGGGAGACGAGAACGCCAGATGAAGCCCGGCCTGGAAAGCGATCGGGCCAGTCCACAGATGGGGGGCCAGCTCCAACTGGTGGGCCTCGGCCAGATGCCCGATGCGCACTCCTTCGCTCAGTCCTCCACAGATGGCGAGATCGGGTTGCAGCACATCGACACTGCGCGCCTGGATCAAGTCGCGGAACTCGAAGCGAGAGAACTCACTCTCTCCGGCAGCGAGGGGAATCGACGTAGCGGCTCGCAGCTCGCTGCGTCCCATCCAATCGTCGGCCCCGATCGGCTCCTCCAACCAGCGCAGTGCGAGCTCTTCGACCCGCCCGCAGAAGCGCTTGGCCTCGGGAAGTGAAAAGGTGCCGTGCGCATCGACCGCGATCTCGACTTCGTCCCCCAGGGCCGCCCGTGCAGCGCGCACCCGCTGCACGCTGCGCTCGACCGTGCCGTCCATCACACCGACCCGCATCTTCACCATGCCGAAGCCCTGATCGACGTAGCCGAGCAATTGATCGCCGATCCGGTCCGCATCGGCCCAGCCACCGCTGGCATAGGCGGGCATTCGCTCTCGGCATGCGCCTCCCAGCAGATCGACCACCGGTACCCCGAGGCGCTTTCCCTTGAGATCCCAGAGCGCCAGGTCGACCGCACCGATCGCCGACAGCAGAAGACCTCGCCGCGCCAGGACCGGAAAGACCCGCCCCCGGCTCAGGGCGAAGTGAGCCCGGGACCCGTTGTACATCTGCTGCCACAGTCGGGTGATGGCACCCGAGTCCTCACCCACCAACATCGGAGCGAGGTCGCGCTTCACGATTTCGCGCAGCGACTCGCAGGCGCCCTCGCTGCCCACCGCGGCCTTCGCCTCCCCGTACCCTTCGAGCCCGTCCTCGGTGCGTAGGGTCACCAACGTCGTGTCGAAGCTGCGCAGACGTCCGAAATCCGACGTCGGCTGTTCGGCCTCGGGAATCGGACAGTGCAGCCAGACTGCGTCGACGTCGCGGATCCGACTCACATCAGCGGCCTCAGCACCCGAGCGCTCCGCTCGACCAGGCGCGAATAAAAGGCGTCGCTCAGCAGATTGCTGCCGTGGTCCTCGATGAACTTCTTCTGCTCCGGAGTGATGGCGACCGGTTCGGTCTCCACCGCGTCGGGATACCGATTGGCTGGCGTTCGGTCGATCGGTGCCACGAACTCGACCGTCAGGGCGCCGTCGTAGCCGATCTCCTTCAGCGTAGTGACGATCGAGCCCCAATCGAGGGCGCCCATGCCGGGCGCCATGCGGTTGCTGTCGGCCACGTGAAAATCGACCAGTCGATCGCCAGCCGCTCGGATCGCCTCGAGCAGATCCGCTTCTTCGATGTTCAGGTGGAAGGCATCGAGGCACACTCCGCATTCGGGCCCGGTGGCCTCGGCCAGCGCCAGGGCCTGCTCGCATCGCGTCACGAAGTACGTCTCGAACCGGTTGATCGGCTCGATCGCCAGGCGCACGCCGGCAGCCTGCGCGTGCTCGTAGATCCGCTGCATGCTCTCGACCGCCCACTGCCATTCGTTCTCGGGAGTCGAGTCCGGGTCGATCTTGCCGACGGTTCCGGGGACGACGCTCATCTCGTGACCGTCGAGCTCCTTGACCATCGTGACGCAGTCCTTGACGTAGTCGACCGAGGCAGAGCGAACGGCTTCGTCGGCGGCCAGCAGATTGCGACCGGGGGTCATCAACGTCACCGAGCCCCAACACCGCTGACCGTAGCGCTCCAACAGCCTCCGGACTTCGGCGGTGTCGTAGACCTCTGGCTCTCCGCTGATCTCGAGACTCTCGTAGCCGAATCTCTGTAGGCGATCGAGGGTCTTCTCGAGCGGCTCGGCTCGCATCCAGTTGTGCATCGACAGGTGCATCGAAGCGGACCTCCTCGGGTCTGACGGAGTCGTGATGGCGGATCCGGAGAACTTCCCATCAGCCTATCGCGTTCCGCGGTCGCGAGTGCCACGATCAAGAGGAGCCGGCTTCGCTAGACTCGCGCAATGGTGCTCGCGCAATGGTGAGGGTCTACGTGGCGGAGGCGATCGCTCGGGTCAGAGCCTTGCACCGCGACCTGCTCGAGGAGTATCCAGGACGACTGACCGTGCACCAGGTGATGCAGCGCCAGGCCGAAGTCTTGCTCGCCGCCCACCACGCCGGCGACGCGGCCTCCTGCTTCCAGCTCTCCAGCTGGCTCCCCCGTCTGGTCGGTCGATCCGAAGCAGAGACCCTCGCCGAGAGTCTGACCGCCGCGGACGCCCTTCTCTGTGTCGCGCGAGAGCACGGCTTCGCCCACTGGGAAGCCGTGCCCCACCAGGCACTCGATGCAGCCTTCGAGTCCGCCGCCACGGCCGTGGTGACCGGAGATCTCGACACTCTTCGATCCTGTCTCGAGGCTCGTTCCGAGCTCGCCCGCCAGCGCTCGGCCTACGGCCACCGCGCCACCCTGCTGCACTACACGGCGGCCAATGGAGTCGAGACCTGGCGCCAGTCCGTGCCCTCCAACGCGGCGGAGATCGTGTCAGCCCTGCTGGCCGCCGGCAGCGACGTGGGGGCCACGATGCCTGTCTACGGAGGAGAGTACGACACCCTCGCGCTGCTGCTGACCAGCGCCCATCCGGCCGCGGCCGGAGTGGACGACGCGGTGGTCGCCATTCTGCGGTCCCGGCTCTGAGTGTCAGGGAGTCGAGGCACAGCCCAGCGCCGGACGGCCCGCAGCGGCAGGCAGCACGCCCCGGTTGGGGCAACCCACGCTCCTCCGCTACACTTTTGTCTCTCTCCGAGGGCGAGCGGAGGATCCATGGGTATCCGCGGCGAAGCGGCCCGGCTCGGCCCTGCGACGCCCTGTTCAGCCCCTCACCCCTTCAGCCCCTCAGGCTCTCAACCACCACGCGGTACGAAGGAGACCCCGTGACTGCAGTCGTCATCAGCGGGACCGGCCTGCACATCCCCCCCTACTCGATCTCCAACGAAGAGCTGGTGGCTGCGTTCAACCGCTACGTCGACCTCCACAACGAGCGCCACCGAGAGGCCATCGACAGGGGCGAGAGCGAGGCGCTCGAGTATTCCTCCGAGGACTTCATCGAGAAGGCCTCTGGAATCCAGAGTCGCTATGTGGTCGACCGTGACGGAATCCTCGATCCCGAGGTGATGGCGCCGCGTCTGCCGGAGCGCTCGAACGAGGAGCCCTCGATCCTGTGCGAGATGGGCCTCGACGCGGCACGACAAGCGCTCGATCGTGCGGGACGCACCCCAGCCGACGTCGACTTCGTGGTGGTCGCCTGCTCGAACCTGCAGCGCCCCTATCCCGCGGTCGCGATCGAGATCCAGCAGTTTCTGGGCTGTGACGGCTTCGCCTATGACATGAACGTCGCCTGTTCCTCGGCGACCTTCGGGTTGCAGGCCGCGGTCGAGGCCATTCGAGGCGGTTCCGCCAGGGGAGTGCTGGTGGTCAACCCGGAGATCTGCTCGGGGCATCTGAACTTTCGTGATCGAGACAGTCACTTCATCTTCGGCGACGCGGCCACGGCGGTCTTTCTCGAGTCCGCCGAGACGGCATCCGGCGAGGACCGCTGGGAGGTGCTCGGCACCCGCATGAAGACGGCGTTCTCCAACAACATCCGCAACAACTTCGGCTTCCTCAATCGCACCCACCCCGAGACCCGCGACGACGCCGACAAACTCTTTCGCCAGCACGGCCGACGGGTGTTCAAGGAGGTCGTGCCGATCGTCAGCGAGCTGATCGTCGAACACCTCGCGGAGCTCGGACTCGAGCCGGCACAGATCCGTCGCGCCTGGCTGCACCAGGCCAATCTCGCGATGAACAGCCTGATCGCCAAGAAGCTCTTCGGGGAAGAGTTCGAAGCCGAGACGGTGCCGATCATCCTCGATCGCTTCGCCAACACCAGCTCCGCAGGCTCGATCATCGCCTTCCACGAGCACCGCGAGGGCCTCGAGGCCGGGGACCTGGGGTTGATCTGTTCCTTCGGAGCCGGCTATTCGGTGGGCAACGTGGTGGTGCGCAAGCTCTGAGATTCCACGGCGGCGTCTCGATTCGCTCAGCGTAGCGTCTCGAACACTCAGCGTAGCGTCCTTGACTCTCAGCGTGGCGTAGTCGTACGGATCGTCCGGCAGCTGGCTCGCCTGCCATCCCGCCAACCCGATCGCGACAGCCAACGGCAGGGCCGCAGCAGCGAGAGCCGTCAGCAGGCCCTTGACCCCCGACTGGACGTGTCTGGCGGTCACGAGACCCGCCACGGGAGCCACCAACACCAGCAGAGCATTCCACCAGCGCAGCTCGGCGTAGAAGTACCCGTTCAGTAGCAGTCCGCCGAGTACCAGGGTCGCCACCGTGGCGCTGCGCGCCGACAGTGGCGGCTGTCGAGTCAGCGGCCAGAGAACCCAACCTGCAGCGATCGCAGCGCAGCCCGCACCGGCGAGCTGGGCCAGACGCGCACTGGCCGAGAGTCCGAGCACCAGCGCCGCCCCGCCGAGCACCACGATCCCCACCAGAGCCGGCAGATGGGGCGCCCACTGATCGCCGAGCTGCTCGAAGAGCCAGGCCAGGCCGAGCAGGGTCCCGACCGTCGCGACCAGCCCGACGGCGGTTTGCGTCGAGCTCCACCGATACTCGATCACCGACCCGAGGGAGAGCCACGACAGGGCGCTGAAGAGAGCCAGGCGGAACCCCGTGGTCAACGCCGGGCGATCGCCCAGCGCGACAAAGAGCGGCGTCGCCAGCGCAGCCACCGCCACCGCGTGAAAGAGCCAGTCGGTACTCTCGGCGGCAGGCAGAGGCGGCCACCCGGTGATGCCGACGTGCGCGGCCAGGTAGCCCAACGCCAGCGCAGTCGAACCGACGAGTGCCCGCTGCGCGTCGTCGCGGCGATCCGTGCGCAAGAGAAACCGAGCCGCCAGATGCACCGCGGCGGCCAGCAGGGATGGCACGAGGACTCCGGGGAGCAGGATCTGCTGCCACAACATCGACGTTTCCTCGACTCCTTCCCCTTGGACCCGGATCGGTTCCCCTACTCCGCCGCGGCCTCGACCGAGATCGTCAGCTGGACGTCGGTCCCCAGCCCGTCGGGCACGGCCATGTAGTCCATGCCGAACTCGGTTCGATCGATGTTCAGGATCGTCTCGAAACCGACGATCTCGGCTCCGCTCCGCGGGTGCTTTCCCGTCCCCACATGCTCGACTTCCCCACTGACCGTCTTCTTGACTCCGTGCAGATCGAGCTCTCCGGTGACCCGAAAGCGCCCGTCACCGACCTTCTCCACCCTCTGGCTGGTGAAGCGAATCACCGGGAACTGCTTGGCATTGAGGAAGTCCGGGCTCTTGAGGTGACGGTCGCGGCCCTCGTTACGGGTGTAGACGCTTTCGGCGGGGATCTCGAAGGCGACCGAGCCGGCGGCCGGGTTCGCCGGGTCGAACTCGATCGTCCCCTGGATATCGTTGAAGGTGCCGTAGAAGTTCGAGGCGCCGAGGTGGCGGACCTTGAACACCACCGACGAGTGGACCGAGTCGATCTTGTAGGTCGCGGCGCCGGCGAGTCCGGAGACAAGGAACAGGGCGAGGACGAGCGAGGCCTGGCGAAGGGAAATCGAAGAAGGTCGCATGGGGACAGCTCCCGTGGAAGGTCAGTTGGTTGCAGCGTTGGAGAAGCACCGCCGAGGCGGTCTCCTGGTGCATTCGTTCCTCGGCCGTGAACGGTTTCCCTCTCGGCTATCCGCGGAGCACGGGTCGAGTGAGACAGGTGGCTCCACCCTCGGCCTTGAGCGAGAGCTCCTCGCCCCGGTAGGTCTGAACCCGGCACCCAGCGTCCTCGAGGCGTTTCCGGGTCACCTCGTTGCCCTCGAGGGCGACACAGTCCCGCGGCCCGAGGGCCAGGACATTCGGACCGAGAGTGGCAAACTCCTCCTCGGGCACGACCACCAGGTCGAAGTCCCGGCGGGCCAGCTCCTGATGAAAGGACACCGGCAAGAGCGAGGGAAAGATCACCGCCAGTCGCTCGTCCAGTACGCTGATCAGCGACATCAGGTGCAGGCAGGCAGCGGGGCCCTGGAAGTACGGCAGCTCGACCGGCAGCACCTCCACGCCGAGCGGAGCCAGGGCCGCCCCGAGCTGGCGCAGGCCCTCGCGGTTGGTGCGGAATCCCTGCCCGACGGCCAGCGTCTGCGGATCGAGCCACAGCAGGTCCCCGCCCTCGGCCCGCGCCTCCCCGTCGAGGCGAGCCAGCAGGGGAACTCCGCAGGCCTCGAGGAAGCCCGCAAGAGCCCTCTCTTCGCCCCGGCGCAGCTCCTTGCCCATGGAGAGCTCGATCACTCCGCGATCGGTGGTCAGCACCGGATCGTGGACGAAGAGAGCGTCAGCGCGCTGCTCCAGCGGTGCGTCGTGGTGGAGCACCTCGGCACCGTAGGCCTCGAGAATCGCTACGAGATCGTCGTGCTCCGCGAGCGCCCGAGCGAGCTCCGGCTGGGCCGTGTAGTGCCAGGCGGCTGGATCGGCGCCCCCGAAAGCCGCATCGGGGCGGCGCACCACGACCCGCTGCAAGGGCTGCCACATCGTCTGACCGCCGAAACGCGAAGACATCCGCGAAGAGTAGCGCAGCGAAGCCCTCCTTTGAACACCCCGAGGCTCTGAACACCCGGAGGATCGAGTAGATTAGCCCCGCCATGCAGCTCGAGCTGCGACTCTGCCAAAGCCTCTCCGAGATCCCCGAGCCCGCGTGGCAGGCCTTGCTGCGACCGGACGACGGGCCGTTCGTCTCGTGGGCCTTCCTGGAGGGCCTCGAGCGCACCGGCTGTGTCGCGCCCGAGCGCGGCTGGTGGCCCTGTCACCTCACCGCCTGGCAGAAGGGCGAACCGGGGTCCGGAGAGGCAGACCAGCTGCTCGCCGCCGCACCGGCCTACGTCAAGAACGACGGCATGGGCGACTTCTCGCGCGATTGGGGGATGCAGGACATCGTGCAACACTTCGGCGTGTCGCTCTATCCGAAGCTGGTGGTGGGGGTGCCCTTCACACCGGCCTACGGACGACGAATCCTGGTACGCCCCGACGTCGACGCCGAGTTGGCGACTCGCATGCTGGTGGACCTGGCACTGGAAGTCTGCCGCGGCAACTCGCTCTCCTCCCTGAGCGTGCTCTATCACCGGCCCGAAGAGCGCCAGGCGTTGCGGGCGGCGGGTCTGGCGACGCGAGTGTTGATCCAGTACCACTGGCACAACCGCGACTATCGATCCATGGACGATTGGCTGGCGACCTTCAAGGCGAAGAAGCGGCACCAGATCCGCCGTGAGCGCAAGGAGCTCACGAGCCAGGGAATCGAGATCCAGACCCTGCGCGGCGAGGCCCTCGCCGAGAGCGCCCACGGCTCGGCAGCCGACGCCTACGCGCTCTACGCCACCACCTGCGACAAGTACATGTGGGGAGGCACCTACCTCAACGAAGCGTTCTTCGAGCTGCTCTTCGAGCGCTTGCCCGAGAACGTCGAGCTCGTGACCGCGGTCCGCAGGCAAACAGGCGCGGGCAAGAACGACCCCCGACTGATCGCGGGCGCCATCAACCTGGCGACTCCGACTCACCTCTACGGGCGCTACTGGGGGTGCTTCGAAGAGCACCGATTCCTTCACTTCAACGTCTGTCTCTACCACTCCATCGAGGAGTGCATCGAGTCAGGCATCCAGGTATTCGAGGGTGGCGCCGGGGGCGAGCACAAGCTGGCCCGGGGCTTCGAGCCCCGCGCGGTATACACCTCACACATCTTTCTGCACCAAGAGCTCGACCGGGTCATGCACACGGCACTGAGCGCCGATGCGCGAGCTCACGAGCGCCATCTCCAGGAATGGCACGAAGAAAAGGAGAGATCATGAGTCTTCTTCCCTCGAACTGGAATCTCCCCGACGCCATCGTCGAACGCCTCGGCACCCGCTCGCTTGGGCGTCAGCGCGCCATCGCCGAAGAGGGACACGTCCTGTTGATCCTCCACGAGGCGCCGAGACCCGACCAGGACGATCGAACCGCGGTCGCCTTCTGGCGCGACCCGGAAGGACGCTGGCAGGCCACGGTCCGCGGAGGTGGGCTCGCCGCTCTCCAGAATCATCTGGAGCAGTACGAGCGCCTCGAGGACAAGCTCGATCGATCGCTGAACCAGGCAACGAGCTCGACGGAGCTGTTCGAGATCCTCGAGCTCGCTTCTCCACTCCAGCGCTCGGCCCGTAACCAGTACGCGGCGCTGCAGACCGCGCGCGAAGCGGTCAAGGGAGATCGCGAGCTGATCGGCCTGCGCGACCGCGCCGGCGAAATAGATCGCTCCGCAGAGCTGTTACATACCGAAGCGCGGTACGCCCTCGACTACCAGATGGCGAAACGAGCGGACGAACAGGCGATCTCCGACCAGGCTCAACTACGGACTGCGCACCGCTTGAATGTGCTCGCAGCCCTCTTCCTTCCCATCACGGCTCTGTCCAGCGTTCTCGGTATGAACCTGCCCAATGGTCTCGAGGACTCGGGTCCGCTGGTCTTCTGGATCGTGCTGGTCGTGGGGATGACTTTCGGCCTCTTGCTCCGAGGCTGGGCGGGCTGGGGAAACCCGACGTCTGCGGAGAACTGAGACCGAAGAGGGTTGCACCGAGCGCCACCGCCGACCGGTAGAATAGAGCAGGCGGCCGCCGGGCGACCGCGAACCAGGGAACTGACGATGGCCGGGAAAGACGAAAAGCAGAAAGAGGGACAGGTCGTCACACTCGTGCGGACCGAGCGACGCCTCGCTCGCCCGAAGCGCTACAAGGTCCTGCTCCACAACGACGACTACACTCCACGCGACTTCGTCGTCCTGCTCCTCCAGGCGATCTTCCATCGCAGCGAGTCCGACGCGGCACAGATCATGCTCCAGGCTCACAACACCGGTATTGCCGTCGCCGGGGTCTATCCCTTCTCCATCGCAGAGACCAAGGTTGCCGAGGTCGGGGCTGCGGCGGAGAAGGCGAGCTTTCCACTGATGTGCACGCTCGAGCCCGACGACCCCGACTCCGGCGGAGACGACCCCCAGTGATACGCGAAGCAAACGGACCTGCCCTGAAGCCCGACACCGTGAGGACAGCCCAGTGAGGATGAGTGACGACCTGCGGTCGACGATCGACTCGGCGATCGAGGAGGCGCGCGAGCGCCGCCATGAGTACATCACCCTGGAGCATCTGCTCCTGGCCCTGTGCGCCGACCCACAGGGACTCGAGGTGCTGCAGGCCACCGGGGCCCGCGTGGGCAAGCTGGTGGACGACCTCGATGCGTATCTGGCCGAGGCCCTCGAGCAGATCCTGGTCGACGATACCGAATGGGAGCCGCGTCAGACCATCGCCTTCTGGCGGGTGCTGCAACGCGCGGCCATGCATGTCCAGGGGTCCGGCAAGGAAGAGGTGACATCCGGCAACGTCCTCGCATCGCTCCTCCGAGAGGAGGATTCGCAGGCGGTCTTTCTGCTCGACTCACAAGGCGTGAGCCGCCTCGACGTGGTGCGCTATCTCAGCCATGGAGTGACCCCCGACGGAATGCCCGGGCCCGAGATCGACGACGATCTCGACGACGAAGATTCGCCCACCGGCGATCCGCTCGAGGCCTTTGCCAGCGACCTCGTGGCGCGCGCAGAAAAGGGACTGATCGATCCGCTGGTCGGACGCCAGAACGAGCTGCGCCTGGTCACGCAGGCATTGGCACGGCGGCGCAAGAACAATCCCGTCCTCGTGGGAGACCCGGGAGTGGGAAAAACCGCCATCGTCGAGGGCCTCGCGGTGGCGATTCAAGAGGGCCGGGTGCCCAAGATCCTGGAGAACGCGCGGATCTATGCTCTCGACATGGGAGCTCTGCTCGCCGGCACCAAGTACCGCGGCGAGTTCGAGCAGCGACTCAAGGCCGTGATCAACGCGGTCACGGACGAGCCGAACCACATCCTCTTCATCGACGAGATTCACACCATTGTCGGCGCCGGTGCCGCCTCGAGCGGATCCCTGGATGCGTCCAACATCCTCAAGCCTGCGCTCGCCTCCGGCGAGCTGCGCTGCATCGGTTCGACCACCCATCAGGAGTACAAGGCGTCGTTCGACCGCGACCGGGCGCTGGCGCGCCGCTTCCAGAAGATCGAGGTCGAAGAGGCGAGCGTCGAGGACTCGATCGAAGTGCTCAAGGGGCTGCGCTCCCGTTACGAAGACCACCACGACGTGCGCTACGACGATCCATCGCTCGAAGCCGCAGCGACCCTCGCCTTCAAGTACATCAACGACCGCAGGCTGCCCGACAAAGCGATCGACGTGGTCGATCAGGCGGGAGCCGCCAACCAGCTCCTCGACGATCCCGATCGCAAGAAGACCCTCACCGCAGCCGACATCGAGGCGGTCGTCGCCAGTATCGCCAAGATTCCCGAACAGAGCGTGTCGAGCTCCGACCAGGACCATCTGGCGACTCTCGAGCCGCGCCTGCGCGACGTGATCTTCGGTCAAGATCAAGCGATCGAAGACATCGTGAGCTCGATCAAGCTCTCGCGCTCCGGACTGGGTCCCCCCGACCGGCCGATCGGATCCTTCCTGTTCTCGGGACCCACCGGCGTGGGCAAGACCGAGCTCGCCAAGCAGCTCGCGGAGGCGATGGGAGTCGGCTTCCTGCGCTTCGACATGAGCGAGTACATGGAGAAGCACACGGTCTCGCGGCTGATCGGCGCCCCCCCCGGCTACGTCGGCTTCGATCAGGGCGGCCTGCTGACCGATGCTATTCGGCGCACCCCTCATACGGTGCTGCTGCTCGACGAGATCGAGAAGGCGCACCCCGACGTGTTCAACATCCTGCTCCAGGTCATGGATCACGCCACCCTCACCGACAACAACGGGCGCAAGGCCGACTTCCGCCACGTCATCCTGTTGATGACCACCAACGCCGGTGGTCGCGAGCTGACTTCGACTCCGATGGGGTTCGGCGACGAGAACGTCGCCTCCACCACCGGAAAGTCGAAGCCGGCGATCGAGCGAGTCTTCAGTCCGGAGTTCCGGAACCGACTCGACGGCTGGATCGTCTTCGAGCCACTGGCCGGCGACTCCATCCGCAAGGTGGTCGACAAGCTGGTCGGCGAGCTCGCAGATCAGCTGGCCGACAAGAACGTCACTCTCGAGCTCTCGGAAGGCGCCCGCGAGTGGCTCGCCGAGAACGGCTATGAGCGGGACTTCGGTGCGCGTCCGATGCGGCG
Organism: uncultured Acidobacteriota bacterium; assembly: GCA_963851415.1. Lineage (GTDB taxonomy): Bacteria > Acidobacteriota > Thermoanaerobaculia > Multivoradales > Multivoraceae > CAWKPF01. The sequence goes on along the minus strand of CAWKPF010000003.1, from coordinate 1,097,638 downwards.
GTTGATCGACACCCGGATCAAGCGTCCCCTGGCCGATCGAATCCTCTTCGGAGAGCTGCAGGACGGCGGCCGCGTCGTGGTCGGACCGCCCGACGATGCGGGCCAGCTCACCCTCGAGATCACGGGCGGCAGCGCGGCGCAGCCGGAGGCGGCGGATACCGACGCCCAGGCGCCGTCTCGGGGAAGCTCACCCGACGACTCCGAAACGGTTCACTGAGCACGCATCGACGGCGCGGCGATGCGAAGGGGGCGTTACTCGCCCCCCATGAACCCCTCGGTGCGCGCTCAATCCGCTCTCAGAGTGGTCACCGGATCGAGGCGGCTGGCCCGCCGCGCCGGGAGCCAGGTGGCGAGCATCGCCACGGTGCCGAGGGCGACGACTGCGCCCGCGATGGTCCAGGGGTCGGCCGCGGAGACACCCAGCACCATTCCACGGAGCAGGCGCCCCAGAGCGAGGATGCCCACCAGTCCGAGCCCCACTCCGACCAGCACCGGCATGAGGGCCTGACGCAGGACCCATCCCAGTACCTGTCGACCGCCCGCACCCAGCGCCATGCGCAGACCGATCTCCCGACTGTGCTCCGCCACCGCGAAGCTCACCACGGCATAGATGCCGACTCCGGCCAGCAACAGTGCAAATCCACCGAGGAGGAGAGTCAGGCGAGTCGCGAATCGGCGTGGAGACGCAGCGCTCTCGAACACGTCGCTCATGGACTGCACGGCATAGATCCCCTGCTCTGGATCGATCGCTCGGACCTCCGAGCGTACCGCCTCGGCCATCGAACTGGCCGGGAGCTCGCTCTTGATCAGCACGAAGAGCTGATTCGCTCCCAGGCCCTGCAGGATGCTGCCGTACATCTCGGGTTCCGGCGGGCGCTCGACTCCTCGGTTGAGCACCGTGGGCACCACTCCGATGATCTCCAGCCAGGGCCCGTCGTCCTCGGCCGTGCCCAGTTTCACGCGTTGTCCGATCGGATCCTGCTCGGGGAAATAGCGATCGACCGCGAGTTGATTGAGTACCGCGACCGGCGGAGTGGTGGAGGTGTCGGTCTCATCGAACAGGCGGCCTCGCTCGAGCTTCAGTCCCAGGGTCGCGAAGAGCTCCGGTGACACGGCAGTCGTGAATGCGGTGGGAAGGGAGCCCTCGGAAACCGGCTCGCGACCCTCGACGGTGAAGCGACTGCGCGAGAACACCCGGGGCGGGAACTGGGAAGCCACCCCGGCACGCTCGACTCCGGGCAGGGCCTCGAGCCTCTCGGTGAGCGAGCTGAAAAAGCCCTGGATGCCGTCCTGATCGTAGCGTTCCCAGGGAAGAGTGATGCGCAACGTGAGGACACCGTCGGTCTCGAAACCCGGATCGATGCGCTGCAGGCGCACGAAACCGTTGAGCAGCAGGGCCCCGCCGAAACACAGGATCAACGCCAGGGCCACTTCGGCGGCGACGAAGCTGCGCTGCATCCGACGGCGGCGGACGCTGCCCGTGCTCCGGGTGCCGATCTCGCTCAACCCCTGCGCCACCTGACGACGCACGGTTTGCAGGGCGGGCGCCAGGCCGAACAGCACCCCGCTCAGCACGCTGAGCACCAGGGTCGCCGACAGGACCCGGCCATTCATCTCGATCGAGCCGGGAATCGGCAGCCCGGTGCCCCCGACGCCCTCGCTGAGGGCACGCACCCCGAAGACCGCGAGGGCAATGCCGCCCGCTCCACCGACCAGAGCCAGGATCACGCTCTCGGTGAGCAGTTGACGGACCAACCGCCCTCGCCCTGCCCCGAGCGCCTGGCGTACCGCGATCTCGTGATGGCGGGTCGCCGAACGACCGAGCAGCAGATTGGCGACGTTCGTGCACACGAGGAGTAGAACGAAGGCGACCGTGCCGAGGAGCATCCAGGCCATCGGCCGCAACTGGCGAACGTTGATCGTGTCCCAGGTTGCCGGAACGAGACTCCAGTCCTCGTACTCTTCCAACTCGGCCCGGTGCTCGGCTTCGATGCGACCCGCGATGGTCGCCAGCTCGGTCGCCACGTCGTTGAGCTCGTAGCCGTCCGAGATGCGCGCCAGCAGCTGGAACTGACGTCGGTTGCGGGGGAAACGATCGGGCCCTACCGGCATCGGTGTCCAGAGATCCGAGCCGTAGATCGACGTGCCCTCGGGCATGATGCCCACGACTTCGTAGGGCTCGCCGTTGACCAGCACTCGGCCTCCGACCAGGGAAGGGTCGCCACCGAACGAGCGCTGCCAGATCCGGTGACTGAGGATCGCGACTCGCTGGCCCTGCGCGATCTCCTCCGGGCTGAAGCCTCGACCCGCCGCGGGCTCGACCTCCAGCGTCGCGAAGACGTCTCCCCACCAGAAGCAGGTGAACACGTTCTCGGGCGCATCTTCACCCGACAGCTGGCGATTGCCCATGTCCCACGCCACCACCCGCTCGAGGGTGCGCGACTGCTCCCGAATGTCCACGTACTCGGCCGGTGACAGCACCTCGAAAAAGCCCAGCTCCTGGTTGAGGCGCGGAAACTCCGGGCCGACACCGACCAGCGTCTCGGGGTCGGGGTAGGAAAACGGATGCAGCACGACCCCGTCGACCGCGCTGTAGATGACCGTCGTCGCGCCGATCCCGAGAGCCAGGGTGCCCACGAGCAGGAGGGTGAAGAGCGGCTTGTGGCCATACTCCCGAAGTGCGAAGCGTGCGTCCTGCCAGAGCTCTCTGAACATCCCGTCTCCCCTTCCGGCGCGCGAGATTCGGCGCCCCTGATTCCTGGTCGTACGACTCGTCCAACGGCGACGCAGCAGAGACGGGACGACGGAGCGCAGCACCTGCGATCGGTACCAGCGCCGGGCTGCCGCCTCGCCTTCTTCCTGCCGGCGCAGCTCCATCTCCTCCCGAAGGTCGCCCAGCAGCACCTCTCGGTCCCGCTCCGGGGTGACCCAGGCTGCCAGCCTCTCGAACCGATGAGGCATCCGCCCCCTCAAGTCTGACCCCCTACGGCCACCCCTTCCCACATCGACTCGAGGCCGGCGCGGCAGCGCGCCAGCACCCGTTCGCCGGCTGCGGTCGCGTGGTAGTAGCGCTTGGCGCGGCCACCACGTTGCGGCGTGGGCTCGCCCTGCTCGGAGCGGATGAAGCCTTTGTCCTCGAGCCGCTCGAGCGTCGCATAGAGAGCCCCCACGGCAACGGGCCGGCCCGCCCGCTGCTCGATCTCACGACGCAACGTGGTCCCGTAGCCCTCGCCCTCGAGGCGGAGTACGGCGAGCAGCACCAGGTGCTCCAATTCACCGAGAAAACTGCGCTGTCGACTCACTCATATATTCTACATTAGTGAACAAATCATGCAATCCCCATCCCTGGAACGGAGCTGGCCTCTAGCTCCGCCCCGGCTCAGGGCTCCAGAGCGCCGTCAGGACTCGGCTGAAGTTGCCTCCCAGGATCCCGCGAATCTCGCCGTCCGAGTAGCCCCGACGGATCAGTCCTTCGCTCAGATCGAACATCCGTTGCGGATGATCCACGCCCTCGATGTCGATCTTGTCGCGAAAGCCGTAGCTCCCCTTGTAGCTCGAGCGCAGCGCCTGATTCTGTGTCGCCGGTAGATCGTCGTAGCCGTGTAGGTCGATGTCGCTCCCGACTCCGAGAAACTCGGAACCCACCAGATCTCTGACGTGGTCGAAGTGGTCCAGGTAGTGCTCCAGAGTGGTCGGCTCGTCGGTCTTGACGAACATCCGAACGCCGGTGACCCCCATCACTCCTCCGCTTCGGGCCATCGCGAGGATCGCCTCGTCGGTCTTGCAGCGCGGGTGCCCCGGGCACAGAGCCCGACAGTTGGAGTGGGTAACCAGCACCGGCCGGCGCGACAACTCGAAGGCGTCGAGCGTGGTGCGGTCTCCACAGTGCGAGACGTCCACCGCCATGCCGACCCGGTTCATCCGATCGACGATCGAGGCGCCGAAGTCGCTGATCCCTCCATCGATCCGCTCGGTGGAGCCGTTCCCGATGAGGTTGCGACTGTTGTAGGTCAGCTGCGAGACGCGCTGTCCGAGAGAGTGAAACAGCGACACGTCCTCGGGCGAGCGAAAGTGGCTCGAGTCCTGAACGCCGATCAGCACTCCGATCCTTCCTGAGCCATGAGCCCTCACCAGATCCTCACCGCTGTCGATGCGCATCAGGATGTCCGGGCGATTGGCGATCGCCGAATTGTGGGCCGCCACGAACGCCAGGACATTGTCGTAGGCCTCCTGCTGGGTGCGACCGCCCACCCCCACGGCGACGTGAAAGACGTCGATCCCCGAGGACCGGAACTCTTCCACGTCCTGCGCCGACATTCCCGAAGCGTCCTGACCCCAACGCTCTTGCACCGTGTCGTCGATGGTCAACGGAGACAGCATGTCGATGACGATGCCCTCCGCGACCAGCTCGATCGCCCGTGCCGAGTAGGTGCTCTCGGACTGCGCGAAGAGCCGATAACGCCCCAGGTTGAGCATCGGGGCTCCGATCGCTGCCGCCGCGCCCAGACCGGCCCCGCGCATCAGTCGACGCCGTGACAGCCGGGAGGCGCCCCCGCTCTCGGTCACCGTCCCGACCCGGTCGACGGGGACGCTGCCTTCTCCTCCCGGACCGTGGGGCCCCCGTGGCGCCCGAACCAGTCGAGGATCCGCCCGGTCACGTCCATCAGGAACTTGGGCTCGCGCGGCCCGTGCGGAGTCCGCGGGTAGACCACCATCTCGGTCGGCACACCCAGGCGCTCCAGCCCGACGTAGAGCTCCTGACCCTGGGAAAAGGGCACCCGAAGATCCTCGGCACCATGGATGATCTGGGTTGGCGTGACGATCTCGCCAAGCCGGTACATCGCCGAGTGGCGCTCGTACTCGGCGTAGTCCTCCCACAACTCCTTGCCTCCGAGGTGCGCCACCACATAGTCGGGGATGTCGGTGGTGTGAACCATGCTCACCAGATTGGGCAAGCCGGCCCCCATGCTGGCCGCGGCAAACCGATCGGTGCGGCTGATCACGCACGAAGTCATGTAGCCACCGTAGCTCCAGCCCATCACGAAGAGACGCTCCGGGTCGACGATCCCCTGCTCGATCAGCGCGTCCACACCCGACATCACGTCGTCGTAGTCGCCGAAGCACCAGTCGCGGACGTTGGCGTAGCGGAAGTCCTTGCCGTAGGCGGTGCTACCCCGAGGATTCGGCCGCAGGACGGCATAGCCACGCTCGGCGAAGGTCTGGAGCATGTAGATCGCGGGAGCGCCGGTGAAGCTCTCGCTGAAGACGCCGGCGGGACCACCGTGGATGTTGAGCACCAGGGGCATCCGCTCTCCCGAACGATGTCCGGCGGGCAGGGTCAGCAGCCCCTCGATCTCGAGCCCGTCGGCGGAGCGCCAGGTGATCCGTTCGGTCAGAGCCATCGCCGGCCGATCGATCTCGGCGTGTAGATCGCTCACCCTCGTACTCGAGAAGGTCTCGGGCCCCGACACGAACACGTCTTCAGGCGTCTCGCTGTCCTCGAACGTGAAGGCCACCGCCGAGCGGTCGAGGCTCACCGAAGCACTCGAGATCACGCCTTTCTCCCCACTCCAGCGCTCGACCGAGTCCCCGTCGAGGGACACTCGAAAGAGAGCCCGAGTGGTGCGATACGCCTCGGTGACCAGGGCCTCGTCATCGCCCAGAAAACCGACCACCGATGCCGAGCGATCGGGAGTGTGCGCCAGGGCCCGAGGCGTCCCGCCCTGCGCCGGCACCACGTAGAGGTCTCCCAGGCCCACGGCTTCGATCGAGCCGCCGTGAGACACGAAGAGCACGGAGCGACCGTCTGGCGTCCAGTGGGGATCGCTGTCATCGCCCGGCCAATCGACCAGTTCCCGAGCCGCTCCTCCTTGCGCGGCAACGACTGCGAGGTCACCCCCGATCATTCCGGTATTGAGCGTAGGGTCGCTCTGGTGCCGGTAGACCAGCTGCGCACCATCGGGAGACCAGTCGAAGGCGGTGAGATGTCGCTCTCCCTCGGTCAGACGAATGGCCTCGCCGACTTCCCTCGTGGCGGGGGCGAAGGGGACCACGAAGAGGTGCGCGTAGTGGTAGTCCTGGCCCACCACGATGACGTCCCGCTTCTCCTTCTTCGCTGTTTCCTCCTCTTCCGTCAGCGGGTCGGTGCGGAGATAGGCGATCCGATCTCCGCCGGGGGAGAACGCGAAGGACGAGACGTCGTTGTCGGAGGCGGTCAACGCCTGCGCCTCGCCACCGGCGAGACGTAGCCCCCAGACCTGGGTGTGGACCTCCTCGCCCTTTCCCCGCTTGGAGAGAAAGGTCAGCCACTCGCCGTCGGGGGAGAACGCCGGAGCGCTCGCAGAGACTTCGCCATGGGTGTACTGGCGAGCGCCGGAGCCATCGGCCGACGCTACCCAGATCTGGCTGCGGTACTCCGAGTCCTCTCCCTCCATCACCGGCTCCCGCACCACGAAAGCCACCTGAGAGCCATCGGGCGAGAGGACCGTCGAGCTGACTGCGCGGTACTCCATCGACAGGGCAGGGCTCCACTGCGGTGGAGGCAGCGTCGCGCTCTGCTCCTGGGCGGATGCGCTCCAGGTGCAGAGCACGATCAGGGTCGCGAGGCTCGACACCCGCAGACCGCGATCTCTTCTCGCGGGACAAAAAGGCTGCTCAGGGACGGGTCGCTCGAACCGCACCGGGGTACGCTCTTCGATCATTGGCCAGACACTCCGGATGTAGAGAAGCCGCAACGGTATCAAAGGGGCGGTTTCACGGTAGGCAGTCGAAGGGGCGCCTCGACCCTGCCGGTCGCTGTCGCTCAGCTCCGTCTCGACCCGAGTCGATGATCGAGCATCGGCTGCACCAGCTCCAGCCAGGCGCACAGGCGTGGCCGTGTCGTACGGGGATCGATCAGATCGTGCACGGAGAAGTTCTCGGCACCGGGAAAGGCACTGCGCCGCGCGGCGAACTCTTCCTCGAGCTCGCGTCGCCTCGCCTCCGGATCCTCCGCCGCCGCGATCTCCTTGCGAAAGGCCACCGCGACTCCCCCCTCGACCGGCAACGCCCCGGTTTCGGCCGAGGGCCAGCTGAAGACCCGCCCGCCGGGCCCGAAGTGAGCCGCAGCTGCGACACCGTAGGCTTTGCGCACGATCACCGAGGCCCACGGTACCGTCGAGCGGACGGTCGCTCCGATCGCTTCCAGCCCATAGCGAATGGTGCCGCTGCGCTCCGAGTCGGAACCGATCATGAACCCCGGCTCGTCGACCAGACTGAGGATCGGAAGATGGAAGCGGTCACAGAGCTCGACGAAGCGCTTTACCTTCTGCGCCCCTGCCGCGTCCATCGCTCCTCCCAGATGCGCCGCGTCGTTGGCCAGGACCCCGATCGAATGTCCGTCGAGGCGAGCGAGGCCGGTGATCTGCGAACGGCCCCAGTCGGGCGCCAGCTCGAAGAAGGAGCCCCGATCGACGATCAGCTCGATGCCGTGGCGCATCGAGTAGAGACGCCGCCGATCCCGCGGAACGAGCTCGAGCAGCGCATCCTCTGTGCGATCGGGCCGATCCCCTCCGGGCGCCGCTGCGCGCGGCGGACGTTGGTCCACGTTGGTCGGTAGGTACGACAGGAACCGTCGTATGAGATCGAAGGCCTCCTCCTCGTCCTGCGCCACGTTGTCCACCACGCCGTTGCGGGTGTGCACCTCGGGGCCGCCGAGCTCCTCCTTGCTCTTCTTCTCACCCAGCGCCCGCTCGACCAGCGCCGGGCCACCGATCAGCACCTGTGACGTGTGACGGGTCATCACCGAGAAGTGCGAGGCGACCAGCCGAGCCGCCGGAAACCCCGCCACCGCGCCGAGAGCCGCGGACGCCACCGGAGCGATATCCAGCAGTTCGACGATCGAGGCGAAGCGCGGAGCCGCGTAGACCGGGTTTCCGAGCGGACGAGGTGCGCCGTCGCTCCTGGCGGTTCCTCGTACACTCCCGCCGGCACCCTCCAGGAACCGCACCAGGGGCAGCCGGTACTGACACGCCAGGGTCTCGGCGTAGACGCTCTTGCGTAGCCCGGCGGGCGACGGCGACCCGCCACGCTGGGTGAAGTCCTCCCCGCCCACCACGCATGCCCGCCCGTCGACCCGGCCGAATCCCAGCACGTAGTTGGCCGGAGTGAACTCGATCAGCCGCCCCTCCTCGTCCACTTCGCCGTAGCCGGCCTGCGGTCCCTCCTCGCGAAAGCTCCCGGGATCGAGTAGCTGCTCGACGCGCTCGCGCACCGTGAGCTTGCCGCGCTCGTGCTGACGCTCGACGGCCTCCTCGCCCCCCAGCCGGGAGGCGGCTTCGCGGCGCTGCCGAATCCCTTCGATTTCGTCCTGCCAGCTCACTGGGTCCTCGCCCCTCGTCGGTTAGGCTCCCGTCGAGTATCCCGAATCCGTCCGGCAGATCAAAGCCCCGCCTTTCCGACGCCAGGGAAGAAACGAATGTCTTCGACACCTGTCATACCCCCCGAGGACGATGGAAATCCATCCTCGAGATGGCGAAGAACCCTTACCCCCGATGATGTGACGAGCCCCGACGACACCTCGATGACCTACTGGCATACAGCGTTCCGCGACCATGGACCGGCGGTCTTCGCCTTCCTCAACAGCCGCACCCGCCGTCGGGAAGACGCAGAGGATCTCCTGCAGGAGACGTTCGTTCGCGCCATCCGAGCGACCGAGAACATGCGGGACCGCTCGCGCATGCGGGCCTACCTGCTCACCACCGCTCACAACCTCATGATCAACGCCTACCGCAAGAAGAAGCCGATCCTCTTCTCGGAAGGCGGATCCTCCACGGAGCATCTGGAAGAAAGCACTCCGTCGGTCACCGAGCCACCGGACGCCCGAGCCCGATTGGGCGACCTCGAAGAACGCCTCTCGAGCGTGCTCGACGAGCTCACCCCCACCCTCAAGACGGCCTTCGAGATGGCGATCCTGGGCCAGAAGAGCTACGACGAGATCTGCCGAGAGACCGGGTGGAGCCCCGGGCAGGTGCGAGTCAACGTTTTCCGCGCTCGCCGCCGAGTCATCGAGCAACTCGGTGAGTGGCTACCCCCAGCCGAAGATCCACAGACCGGACACGCAACACGAAACTAGCGAGCCTGCCATGAGCCACGACAAGAAATCCCACCCGGACAACGACTCCGACGAGCGCTACCTCGCGCAGATCTCGTCGCTCATCGACGGCGAGTTGGGGCGCGACGATCTGCTCGATGCTCTCGACTACCTGGTCGGCACGCCCTCAGCACGCGAGTTCTACCGCAGTGCCCGCGCGGTCGACGGACTGTTTCAAGGCCTCGGCCGCAAGCCGGTGAGCGAGCCGCCGTCTCGAGACCTGTGGAAGCGCATCTCGGAGCGTGCGCGAGAGCCCGGGGACACGCCCGTTCGTGCCTCTTCGGAGTCGGCGCCGGCGGGAGTGAGCCACTTCCCCGGAGCCCCGCGCACCACGGCCGCCCGCGTCTGGCTCGCCGCCGCTGCCGTCGTGCTGCTCGCAGCGCTCGGACTGATCTCGACTCGGGTCTGGGAAAGCCGCCCGATCTCCATCACGTCCAGCCCACCGATCGAACGACCGAGCGAGGTCGTCGTGGGGGGCGCCGAAGGAGAAATGACCGACAGCCGCTTCCTGCTTCTCGCAACCGAGCTGCTGGAGGCCGACCGCCGCTATCGACAGGAGATGCTCGCGCTGATGGCAGCGGTCGAGGAAGCGCCGATGGCGGAAGCGACGACCCAGGAAACCCGCTACGGCGAGGCCAGCCGCAGCTGGGAGAACGACAACGAGCCGTCGGAGTCCGACCCCCTCCGCTCACGACCACGGATCGAGCGATGGTGAGTCGATCCCGCAGCCAATTCATGCCAACCGCCGCCTCCCGAGACACGCAGACCACCCCGCCCGAGCGGGATCGAATGGAAGACCCGATGATGAACCACACATGCCGACCCGATCAGGAGACGTCCGTGCCCCGAATCGATCGCCCGACTCGCGGGCTGAACGGGGCCCTCTTTGCCGCACTCGTACTGCTCTGCACCAGCGTTCCAGCCTGGGCCCACGACAAGGAGGGATTTCTCTACGGCACCGTCACCACCGACAAAGGGCAGAGCTACAGCGGCGTGCTGCGATGGGATGACGAGGAGTCCTTCTGGGACGACCTCTTCAACTCGGCCAAGACCGATCTTCCCTTTGCCGAGGACCGCGCCGAAGAGGAAGACGGTGGAAAGAAGCTCAAGATCCTCGGACGCGAGATCAACATCCGGTGGGGCAACTACAGCTCCGGCCGCCAGTTCGTGACCCGCTTCGGCGACATCGATCGAATCGAGGTCCGGGGACAGTCCAAGGCCACGCTGCTGATGCGTGACGGCACGGAGCTCGCTGTCGAGGGCTCCGCCAATGACGTCGAGGCCACCATCTCCATCGTGGACGGCACCGTCGGGGTCGTCGAGGTTCCCTGGCGCCGAATCGAGATGATTCAGTTCGCCCCCACTCCGGCCGACGCGAAGACCCTCGGCTACCGCATCCGCGGCAAGGTCAAGACCACCGAGGGCGACTTCGAGGGCTACATCCAGTGGGACTCCGAGGAAGCCCTCTCCATCGACAAGATCGACGGTGACGAGGACGACGTGCGCATGTCGATCGACATGGGCAAGATCCGCAAGATCGAGCGGGAGAGCCGCAGGCGCTCCAAGCTCACTCTCAAGGACGGGCGCAGCATGATCCTGGACGGGACCAACGACGTCAACGAGGAAATCCGGGGAGTCCTGGTCGAGGACGAGCGCTTCGGACGCGTCACCATCGACTGGGACGCCTTCGAAGAGGTCGAGTTCCTCGACGAGGGACCCAGCGGCCGCGGCTACGAGAGCTATGCCATGGGCGGACGGATCACCGGCAAGGTGACCACTTCGGATGGTGAAGTCTACCGAGGCCAGATCGCCTACGATCTCGACGAGGCCTATTTCTGGGAGATGCTCGACGGAGAGGCGAACGACATCTCCTACTCGATACCCTTCTCACTGATCACTACGATTCGCCCTCGCGGAGACGACTATGCCGAGGTGACCGTCAAGGCGGGCGACACCCTCCGACTCGAGGACACCCAGGATGTCACCGACGCCAATGACGGCCTCCTGATCGAGCCTGCCTCTGGCGAGGCCATCCACGTGAAGTGGGAGGACATCGAGCTGATCGAGCTGGACTGACCTTCGCTCAACCGTGAGTCGGGAAAAGGCCCCGCTCGTAGCGGGGCCTTTCTCTCATGAGCGACCACCGTTCGACATGGAGTGCTCAGCCCAACAGCACCAGCGCGATTCCGACGAGAATCAAGAGCATGCCCGGGAGCTGGCGCCAGACCTGCCTCTCTCGCCAGAGCCACAGGGCCAGCACCACGGAGAGAATTCCTTCGACCTGTCCGACCGCCTTGACGTATGCGACCAGGGTCAGGGGATAGGCCCAGAACCAGAGCAGGCTCGCCGCGAAGGCAGCGGCTCCGATCGGCACCAACCGGGGCAGAAGCCTACGGACCTTGTGCAGCTCTGGCCGATCGTAGACCAGCAGAGCGAGGCCCAGCACCGCGACCTCGATCCAGACGGTGTGAAACAGGACATGGCATGCCGACACGAATCCTCGGCCAGAGAGCTCGGGGTTGCTGGCCCACAGCGACCGCGTCGCCTCTTTGAGCGTGAACCCGGTGATCACGAGCAGCACGCCCGAGAGGAGAGACAACCACGAACCGCGGTCGAACGTCACCGCTCGCAGCGCGAAGGAGGCCCTCCGCTCGCTCGACATCCCGGCGGCAGCGCCAGGGGCTTCCCGCACCAGGTTGATGGCCAGGGTCCCGAGCGCACAGAGGAGGATTCCCAGCCAGCCCAGAGCCGAGGGGCGCTCACCGAACAGCGCCACGCCGACCAGAGCCGCCAGCACGACCTCGAGCTTGTGCAGCACGATCGCCTGCGCGAAGGTGGCCCGTGAAAAGGCCGCGATCAAGGCGACGTTGGCGACCAGCTGGGTGAGGGCGGTCGCCGTGACCCAGCCCCAGAAGGCGCCGTCGGTCTGCGGCCAGCCGAACCGACTCCCCACCACGATCCAGAGCAGCGTGGCAAAGGGCAGGTTGAACGCGAAGCGCGACCAGCTGATCAGCAGCGGCGAGGCGTGCCCTGTCACGTGACGCGACAGGGCGTTGCGGGCGGTCTGGAAGAACGCCGCGCCGATGGAGAGCCAGGCCCACACGAGGGACGTAGTGTCTCAGAAATCGACCCGCGGCGCCGACGCCAGGGGCCGAGGACTCTTCCCGGATCTCGAGGGGTTCACCCCGAAGCGGAGCCCTTTGCTCGCAGGCCGTGGAGGGAGCGACGGCCTTTCGCGAGAGCCGACAATCCGTCGAGCAGCCAGACACCGAAGAACAACGAGAACACCGCCTGCAGTCCGATCAGCGGAAGCTGGTAGCGCTCGTAGTGAGAGACCAGGATGTAGGGCGCCAGGTAGACGAGATACCCGACGGCCGCGACGACGAAAAAGGGAGACCGACGCGATTCGCGCCGAAGGAAGCCAAGGACGAGAAACAGGGACGGAACCAGAGACACCGAAGACATTCGCACAACGGTCTTCCAGTCCGTCGAACGGGCTCTCGACATCTCTCTCGCCCGCTCCCACTCCCGCATGACCTCCTCGGGCGAGGACAAGTCGAGTGCTTCGAGCGAGCGCGACTGCGCCTCCTTCTCGCGGTCGAGAAAGAGCCACACCCGCGACCCGGTCCAATCCACCAGGACCAATCCGCCCTCCTGGAGCCGGGCCGCGTCACCCACGGTCAGCGCTCCGAGATCCACCGGCTGAACGTCGTCGGGAGAGCGCATGTAGAGAAAGGCAGCCGCACAGCGACGGGCGGTTCTGACCAGCCACTCGGCCGGATCGCGCCGAAGCTCGTTCAGGGCCAGCTCGCGGTAGTCGTGGGTGAAGTCGGCCTCTCCTTTGGCGACGTACTCTGCCTGGGTCGGGTTGGCGTGTGAGGGATTGAAGGCCATGAAGGTCGACCAGGTCGGCACGCCGTCGTCATCCAGGAAGTTCGCCTGGTAGAAGTCGAACCAGAGGTTGGACTTCACCGGAATGAAGCCCTCGAGAGCTCGGTAGTTCCGATAGGTCCAGATCGAGGTCGAGACCGCGAAGAGGGCCAGCAGGAGAGCGAGTCGGCGACCCGCGCTCCCGCTCGAAGAGACCCGCCGGCCATCTGCTCCCGCGCCTTCTCGTGCGCTCGGCATCCACACTCGAGCGAGGAAGACCCCCCCCTGCAGGACCAGGAACGCCAGAGCGAGTGACGGATTGGTCAAGGGAAGCAGGCAGGCCAGGACCATCAGGCCCAGTTCCACGCGGCGAGAGCCGCCCCGCAGCTGTTGCACGGTGCAATAGAGCATCACGCAAGACAACAGGAGATGCAGCCATGGATCGTGGAGGGTCTTGAAGAAGGACGAGCGATGCAGGTAGAACGGTCCGAGCAGCGCAGGAAGCAGGAGATAGCGGTAGTGGCCGAGCCCGCTCTGGTGGGCGAGGCGCAGAAGGAGTAGGAGGGCGACGGCGACTGCCGCGTACTTGAGCGTGAGCAGACACCACAGCGACGCGAGGCTCTTGACTCCGAGGACCTTGAAGACTCCCGCCATCAGGAGGACGTAGAAGGGGGGCATCCAGGCGGTCGGGCCGGTCTCGATGCCTTCGAACGGACTCGAGAAGCCTCGACCGGTTGCCACCGAAGCGGCGGTTTCGCCGTACTCCCAACCGAACTGGAGATTCTGGGTCTGCGGCGTCGGCCAGTTGTAGAACACCGCCGTGGCCATCAGCAGGGCGAACACCGAGGCGACGACCGCGACCTCGGCCCTTCGAGCGTGCGTCGACAGTCGAGCGGGCAGCTGTGAAGGAAGGGCTCGACTGGACATGACTGGAAGGGGCCCCCGGCAGGGCGGGGCGAATCGTACCACCGGGCACCGACTCCGAGGGAGTCGTCGTCCCCGGGACGGGAGTCCCCTCAAACAGAGAAAATGGCGCCATCGATACCAAAGGTGACAGTCGCGCGGGCGAACCAGAGGAACTCCGCCGACCGCGGAACCATGGAATTCGCCTTGATCCATCGGTAGATGCAACGGCTCCGCCTGCCATGGCATCCGTTTTGCTAGATATGCAAGCATATGGATTCTTACACCCAACCGACCCCACCGTGCTCGGTCTCCGCCCAGAGGGCCGGAAACCGCCGACGGCAGGCCCCTCGGAGCGCCCCGGTGTCGGGAAGGAACCCCTTACCTTCAGAACAGTGTAAGACTCGTAATTATACGCAACCGATGATATCTTTCCTGTTCGAGCCCGGCGCGAGCCTCTCGCTCGAGATCGCCTGATCGCTGGGCTTCGCCACGACGAACGGAGATTGCACGGACATGCCGACGCAACAGCACAGGACCTATGAGCGCCGCAGGGGAATCACGCGCTTCATCGTCCCTCATCCCTCCTACAACTGGTACGTCAAGTACACCTTCCTGGGCAGCGCGGCCACCGCGGCTCTCCTCGCCGGAGGCCTCTACTGGTACCGCGGAGTCCTGGAGACCCGGATGAGAACGAGCGGCGTCGCGGAAGAGCTCCAGCCCGTGGTCCAGGCCTTCATCCATGACTTCTTCAGCATGAGTCTCATGATGCTCGCTGTGCTGGTGGTCTGCGTCCTCATCCTCAGCGGCTTCCTCTTCCACAAGGTCGCCGGCCCGGTCTACCGGATCAACGCCCACTTGCGAAAGGTCCGTTCGACGGGCAAGGCCGAAGATCTCCATCTTCGCCAGTTCGACCAGTTTCACGACCTCGCGATGCTGCTCAACCAGGCGTTTCGATCCGTGCTCTCCAAGGACGCCACGACTCGAACCGCCAGCGAGGACGTTCCACCGACACACGACGAAGCCCTCCCGGAAGAGCCCGCCGTCGCCGCGGCGCCGACCCCGGCAGCCGCAGTGCAACGTTCGTAGACCGCCGGCCGCTCAGGCAAGACTCGCTCTTTTATATCGTTTACTTTCTATATTTCCCTAGATCTACACAACCGAAATGAGCTCCTCGACCATGAAACGCCGCCAGCAGATGGGCTTCACGCTCATCGAGCTCATCGTCGTGCTGTCGATCGTCGTGATCGTGGCGACCTTCGGCATTCCCGGCCTGATCAAGATGATCCACCGGGGAAAGATGGAGGCCTTCCACCGGGCGACCGCCTCCGTCATCCAGCTCGCGCGCATCGAAGCCATCAAGCGGGAGTCCCCCACGGTCGTGCAGCTCGACTTCGCTTCCAACCAGGTCGAGATCTTCATGGACATGGACGACAACGGCGAGTTCAACCCGGACTCCCTGCTCGACCCGAGAGCGACCGACTACCGAATCGCCGGCCCCCTTCCCCTGCCCAAAGACGTCTTCATCTGGGCACCCATGGACGGCGCACCCAAGGGGGCCAACGCCGTCGACGGCTTCACGGCCCACCCGGACGCGAGCCTGGCCAACCAGCTGGTGTTCGAGGGGACCGGGAGACTGCGCGACATCGGCGCCTATCGATTCGGCGACGCCTCGGGGAACTTCCTCGAGATTCGAGTGAGCCCGCGCGCGAGCGCCCGCGTCGAGCTCCGCAAATGGGACGCGGGCACGTCCGAGTGGCTTGCCAAGGGCGAGAACGGAACAACCTGGAGATGGTACTGATGATCCCCGTCCACAAGAACTACCCCCACCCGAGCCGCAGAGACAGCGGCTTCTCCCTGATCGAGTGCCTGATCTCGCTCTCGACCTTCATGGCGGTGACTCTGGGCATCTTGCCGATGTTCATGAAGTCGATCGACAACAACGACTCCGGCAACGGCTACCTCCAGTCGACGAACTTCGCGCGAAGCGTCATGGAGGAGTTTCAAGACCTGCCGTTCAACGCTCCGGAGCTGACCATTCCGGCGGGTCAGAACGAGCTGGTGGTCGACACCTGGTGGTCGATGTCGGAAGAAGTCTGGAAGACGGGGACCCCGTCTGCGACCGACGCGCTGTGGACCCGCACCACCACGGTTCGCCAGTTCAGCTCCGCCGACCTCGACGACAACGGACAGCTCGACACTCCGCTTCCCGGCGGCAGCTCGACCGACTTCGTTCATCTGAAAGAGATCTCCGTGATCATCGACAGCACTCGTGAAGGCGGCCCCCTCGGCACCGGCAAGAGCCTGGCGCTGCGCCACCTCAAGACCTTCTAAGGAAAGCGACCACCGCCATGCCCATGCAGCGACTCGACCTCCGACCCACGGCCCCCGAACGGGCCGTCAGGCCGTCCCCTTCGGGCGACGGACACCGGGCCCGAAGCCAGGCCGGCTTCAGCCTTGCCGAGATGCTCATCGCTCTGCTCGTCACGATGATGATCCTGGTCGGAGCCCTGGGGGTTCTCGATGTCGCCGCGAAATCGGGACGGGTGCAGACCCAGGTGGCGCAAATGCAGCAGTCGATGCGTGCAGCCCACCTGGAGATGATTCAACTCACGCGCACGGCCGGAAGAGGCGGCCTTGCACGGGGCGCGCTGCCGGCCGGAATCGCGGTGTCGGTGCGTACCAACGTCGACGCCGACGCGGAGATCGCACCGGGGACGACCGACTCCCCCAAGGTGGTCGAGAACACCGACGTGCTCACCATTCGTGGCGTCTTCGACTCCCCGCTCTATCAGCTCAACCCGCTCAGCCCGAATCTCACACTCAACGGCTCTCCTCCCAGCGATGGCACGGTGACCCTGATCAACCGCACACCGACGGGAATCCCCCTCGACCTGACGCCATTGAAGGAAGTTTCCGATCGTGAGGAAGCGATTCTCCTGGTCGGTCCTCTGGGAGACTACGCCGTCGTCGAGCTCAAGCCAGGTGACAGCACGTTCGTGGAGTCCGCCGGCGAAATCACCGAGGCGACACTCGAGTTCAACATCACCGGCGGCGAGTTCACCGACAAGTACGCGACCCTCAACCCCGCTGGGGTCTATCCACCGGCTCTGCAGAACGTCGTCTTCGTCGGCATCCTCGAAGAGCATCGCTTCTATGTGCGGGAGGGGCCCGCATCGCCGATCCTCTCGCGGGCCCGGGTGTTTCCCGGAACCGAGGTCCCCTACGACGACGATATCGACCAGCTGGCAGAAGACATCTCGCTCGGCGTGGTCGACCTGCAGATCGCCCTGGGCATCGATACGGACAACGACGGCGACGTCGAGGCGACCGAGTGGCTCTACGACGCCAGCGGTGACGACCCGACCGACGCCATCTGGAACCTCGTGTCCGGCGCGACCCCTCCCCTGCGCTACATCCGCGTCAGCTCGCTCACCCGCACCGAGCGCCCCGAGCGCGGCTACGTCGCCGACGCCATTGCTGCGATCGAAGACCGGACCTACGGCGAGCCCGATCTGCCGCAGAGCGCTGACGAAGTCACCGAACGCGCCTACCGGCGCCGCCCCTTCAGCACCGTGATCAACGTGAGGAACCTGTGATGAACCGTCGTCTCCACTCTCCAGATCCCCGGTCGAACGCCGAGGCGGGCAGCGCCTACATTCTCACGCTCCTGATCCTCATGGTCCTGGGTATCGCCGGACTGGCCGTCTCCCTGGTCACTCAGTCGGAAGTGGCGCTGGGCGGTGCGGAACGCACCATTCACCGAGCCTTCTATGCCGCGGAGTCCGGAATCGCGGTGTCGACCTCGAGGGCGCTGGTCAGCGCCAACTTCGCCTCCGGAACGGTCGACATCCAGGACGGCATGGCCAACACGATCACGGCCTTTCATCGGGTCGACCTCTCCCCGTTCGTTCCGACGGTCGAGGCCGCCTGCAACTTCTGCGAAATCAACAACGTCGGCACGTACAGCGAACGCTCGTATCGCGCGATCAACTTCGCGGTCACCGCCCAGTCGACGCGCGTGGCCGGCCCGAGCCAGTCCCCTCTCGGTGAGGGCACCGTGGCCGCGATGGTCGAGGTCCAGCCCTGGAAATCGCAGCCCGAGGCCTACATGGCCATCAACGATCCGACCGAGCTCGCCAAGGTCAAGTTCTAGGCCGATGTTCGCTTCGCTCACAGCGTCCGACGATCACTCGAGCATCCAGAGGCCCACGCCCACGCGTGAGCCCTGGCTCCTCGAGAGTGCTAGGCCGTTCGCTTCGCTCACAGCGTCCGACGTTCACTCGAGCATCCAGAGGCCCACGCCCACGCGCGAGCTCCAGCTCCTCGAGAGTGCTAGGCCGATGTTCGCTTCGCTCACAACGTCCGACGATCACTCGAGCATCCAGCCCAAAGCCTGGCCAATCGAGAGTGTTGGCCTCTTCTCTTGAACGCTTCCAGTTCGCCCACGGAGACCTACGTCATGTCGAAAAAACACATCCCCTCGGGCGCCGCCCTGCGCGGAGCTCTTCTGCTCGGTATCGCTCTAGTCCTGCTGACGAGTCCGCCGGCGGTGACCGACGATCGGGACCTGCTGCGGTTCGACACGGCCAATCCCTACCTGTTCATCCTGCTCGACACGTCGACTTCGATGACCCTCAAGATGGGTGTCGACGACGCCGACGGAGCCGCCGAGGGCTTCGCCGACGATCCGGCCTCTCGCCTCTACGGCGCCAAGGCCGCCCTCTTCGAAGTCTTCAAATCAGTCGACGACGTGAACTTCGGTTTCGCCACCTTCAACCAGGACGAGCTCCACGTGGTCGCCAAGCATTGGCTGTACTACGACCCCGACCCCGCACCCGCCAGCTGGCCACTCGACTGGCCTCTGTACGACGGTGACGGTCTGACCCAGGACCTGAACGGCGACGGCATCCGCGACAACGACGTGGAGGGCGACGCCTGGACGTTCGGCCCCCACTTCGACTTCGTCGTGAACGCGGTAGCCGGCACCTGCGAGGCACCCCTCGATCTGGACGATCCCTACCAGCGGGCCCGCGCCAACGCCTTCCCGAAGCTCGGCAGGCCGCTGAGCACCGACACGACCCGGATGTGGGTCACCGGTACGAATCCAGCCGACGGCACCAGGAACACCTACCGTCTGACGATCTCGCGCAGCTCGGGCGATGTGGGCGACAGCTCTATCTATCCCCAGCTCATCCTCCAGCCGGTTCTGAGCTGCACAGGCTCGGGCACTTTCGGCACCGCGATCGCTCGCACCCCGCAACTGGTCCTCGACCCCTACCTCAACCAGTTCCTGATGGTGGACTCCGGACCGGCAGCAGCAGCCGCCCCGACCACCTCGACCGTGAGTCGTGCCAAGGGCGGAAATCCGGGCCCACCCAGTGGCGGCAGCGGCGGCGGAACGAGCACCGAAGGCAGCGCCGGTTGGTGGAACTGGAACGACGCGCGCTCTGCGGCCACGTGCGGCAGCTCGAGCCCCTTCAGTGGCAAGGGCTGGGAAGGCAACTACGATGCCGGAGTCGTGACCGGCACGGCGTCCTTCGACGCCAATGTGACCGACGTCGACAAGTTCTGCGCCGGTTCCCCGACGCTGTGCACCGACATCCGCTTCAACCCGACCCAGCTGAGCGGCGTGACCCGCGCTCTGGATCGAGGCGACGTACTGCCCTTCGACTGGACCGTCGCCGACGGCCACAAGAACGCTTTCCTGAGACGTCTGGCACCCAACTATCCCTTCGGTACTCCCGACTTCCGGGTCTCACCCCACCTCAGCTACGACGCGGTCAGCGGTCTCTTCAAACCCAACAGCGCCACCCGACCGCCCATCATGGCAACCGGAGAGACTCCGCTCGCCAAGGCCATCAACGACTTCCGCTGCTGGTACATGGGCAACGAAGGCTCTGCGGCCGCCGCCAAGTGCAGCAGCAATGCGTTCTTCGACGACGGATGGGCCCAGGCCGCCTGCACCTACGACTCGCGCTGGGGCTGTCGACGGCCCTATCTGATCGTGATCAGCGACGGCCAGGACACCTGCGCCGGCGAGAACCCCGCCGCCGACACCGCAGCGATGTTCTCCGGCTCGGGCGTGCGCACCTGGGCGGTCAACGTCGGCGATCCGGTGAACTGCGACAACGCTTCCACCGGATCTCTCCAGCCGATCACGCAGAACGGCCGTGGCGAGTGCGTCGAACGTGTCCAACAAAGAAGACCTGATGGACACGCTCAACGACATCCTGGGCAAGATCCGCGAGGAGAACACCGCGTTCGCCTCGGCCGCCGTGCCCACGGTGCAGGCGACCGCCGACCAGTCCATCTTCCTGAGCAACTTCGTGCCGCTCCAGGGCAAGTCGGTGTGGGACGGCCACCTGCTGACCTTCCTCAACCCGATCCCCCTCGACGACGACGGCAAGCCCGACACCACCGAGACCTGCGCCAGCAAGCCGGCCGACCAGCAGAGCGCCTGCTTCGTCTGGGATGCCGGAGCCACCACCAAGAGCCAGGTCAACGCCGCCGATCCGCTCGGCAACAACGCCAACCAGCGCCGGGTCTACTACTCGAAGAAGAGCACCAGCGGCAACTGGAGCTCGAACCGAAGCCTGCTCGAGCCCCACCCCACCCTCACCACCGGAACCCCGACCCCGGAGGCCGTCGCGGACTGGTACGACCTCTTTCGCGGCATGGGCTTGATCCCGCCCACCACGGCAGACGGAGCGCTCACCCTGGCCCAGGAGACCGACGCCGAGAACACCGCCGAGGCCGTGATGACCAACACGTTCGCGATGAAGTCGGCGACCATCGCGGCCTCCGGTGACAGCATCACCTACATCATCGGCGACGTCTTCCATTCCGACCCGGTCGCGGTCGGCTCCCCGGCGAGCGTCGGTGCGTTCGCTGCCGACACCAACACCGACCCCTGCACCCTCAGCGGAACCAAGAGCTACCGCTGCTTCCACAAGAAGCATCAGTACCGGCGCAAGTCGGTGCTGGTGGGGAGCAACGACGGTATGGTGCACGCCTTCAACGCCGGCACCTACGATGCCGACACCGGCAAGTTCGACAACGGCACCGGCCACGAGCTCTTCGCCTACATGCCGCGTGCGGTCATGCCGACAGTGGCAAAGATCTACGAGGATCCGAACGCGGTGGGGAGCCAGAAGTTCACCGTCGACGGCGGTCTCGTGGTCTCCGACGTGTACATCCATCCCGGGCACGGCGGCACGCCCGACCCGGACGATCGGGAGTGGCGCACGGTGGCCTTCGGTGGCCTGCGTGAAGGCGGCCGTGCCTACTACGCGCTCGATGTGACCCAGCCCGACAACATGACGTTGACCGGTGGCGAGTTCATTCCGGACGACGGCGGCAACTACGTCCCCTCTTGTCTGTCCAGCCCCGGTGCCAGCTGCGGCCCGATTCCCTACGGCTCGGCGCTGTGGGAGTTCGACGACACCCACTACGACTCCGTCACCGGGAACTTCATCGCGCTCGACGAGAACCGAGACGCCTCGGGCAACGTGGTGGGCAACGGGCGACCCGACCTCGGGTACACCTGGTCGAAGCCCAACGTCGGCGTGCTCCAGTACTGCGCCGGCAACACCGCCTGCGACCCCGAAGATGCCTCCAGCACGATCCTCGAGCGCCACGTGCTCGTTTTCGGCGGCGGCCTCGATCCGACCAACAAGACAGCCGATACGCCCGAATGGGGCAACTTCCTCTACATCGTCGACATCGAGACCGGCAACACGCTCTACAAGCGGGAGCTGCTCGGCTCCGCCCCGAGCGAGCCCGCGGCGGTTGACGCCAACGGCGACGGCATTCTCGACCGCATCTACATGGGGACGACGGCGGGCCGCATGTACCGCGTCGATCTCGGCGTCGACTCGTCGGGCGAGCTGCCGGCCCTGGTCACGGAAACGGTGAAGGGAGTCGACGGGGCCAACTACGATGTCGACCGAATCCCCACCGGCTACTGGAATCCCGAAATAGTCTACGACACCGTGGCGGCGAAGTCGGACACCGACTCGACCCTGGTGCGCCGCCCCCTCTACCAGCGTCCTTCGGTGCTCTTCGTGGCCAAGCTCGAGAGCTACGCCCTGGCCTTCGGCACGGGCGACCGTGAAGATCTCTGGGCGCGCACCGGAATCGAGGAGCACTTCGTCATGGTGGTCGACGACACGACTATCACCCTCGTCTCACCTATGACCGCGGCCGATCTCACTACGATCGACGCCAGCATCACCCCGGCGATCACTGGCGACCTGATTCTCGACAGCGATCCCGGAGAACGGGGCTGGGTCATGACTCTCGAGCCCGACGAGCGGGTGATCACCGACGCCTTCGCCCTCTCCGGCGTCACCATCTTCTCTAGCTTCCAACCGGAGACTCCGCTGACCGATGCCAGTGGCAACCCGGTCAGCACCGAAGGTGGCTGCAGTCGCACCTTCCAGAGCGATACGAGCAACTACTGCTCGCGCGGCGGACAGAGTCGACTCTTCCTGGCCAACACCACCAACGGGAATGGCTTCATGGAAGACGCCGACGGCAACGACACCCGCTTCGCCGAGGTCGCCGATTTCGTGACCAACCCGTACTCGGAGCTCGGCCAGACCAAGAACATCGGCGACGGCAGCGAAGGCGGCCTCACCTTGAACCAGCTCGAGGTGATGGAGGCGCTCAAGGAGCTCTTCCCCGACGACTGCAAGTTCGCGAACTACCGGATCGACGTCCGCACGATTGCCGCCGACACCAGCATCCAGCACATCGCCTCGGTGCCGGTGTGCATGATCGAGCGGAACTGGAAGGAATTCTGAGCCCGTAGGACGGCGTAGCGCTGTGAGACCGTTGCTTCCCTCCCCCGGCTTGCGCTCGCCTTCGGTGAGCGCAAGCCTCGTGCTCCTTCTACTCGGCTTCGGTGCGCCTCCGGTCGAGGCAGACTGGATCGTGCTGCGCAACGGCAAGGTCCTGCAGACCGACGGGCCGTGGGCGGTCAAGGGTGAGCGACTGATCTTCACCGACACCGAGGGACATCGCAGTACCCTCCCCCTCGCCGAGGTCGACCTGGAGTCCAGTCACGATGCCAGCGGCACGACGGCGAGCGGGAAGGCGAAATCGTCTCCTCTCCCCGACTCTGCCACGAGGGCGGCCACGCGAACCCTCGGCGAATCGGAAGGTCCACCCCCGGCACCGAGCGGCCTGCGCAGGCCGGATCCGAGAGCCGTCACGGATGTCGGCGGCTCGCTGATCGTCATCGAACGTCGAGACGAGCTCCGCGGCGGCGCCCTTCATCTCACCGGAACACTCCACAACCGGGGCCGCGACCCGGCCAGGAATGTCTCGCTCACTGCCACCCTCTACGACGACGAGGGGGAGATCCTCGAGCTCAAGAAGGCACAGCTCAGCTCGCGGACCCTGGGCCCGGGTCAGAGGACCAACTTCAGAGCCACCTTCCCTGGCCTCACGAGCTACCGCAGCGTGACCTTCGAAGGTGCAGTCCCCCCACCCGAGCCCGAAGTCACGCAGGAAATGGTCGCCGAGGCGATCGCACGCGCCAAGGCAGACGCCCAGCGCCGGGAGAAGGAGCGCCGCGAGAGAGAGCGCCAGGCCAAAGAGCGCCAGGACAAACGAGCGCCAGGACAAAGAGCAACAGGAGCGGGAGAAGCAAGAACAGCTTCGCGCTGAAACGCTTCGACGCGAACAGAAGGCCGATCGGCGCACCGCGGCGGAAGTCGCCCCACCGAGAGCGACAGGGGCACAGCGCAGCGCCCAGACCGAGTCCGCGCCCCCCACGGTCGCGCAACAGCGGCCCGAGGAGCGCGTCTCGCCCCAATCGAGCGCCAGCCCTGAGGCGACTCGCCTGGTGGGTGTGCGCACCGATCGCCTGTCCACGGGCACCGTCGTCACCGTCGAGGCTGACCGAGTGCTGGACGAAGCTTCGATCAGCCAGTTCCGGCTGGAGAATCCTCCTCGGCTCGTGCTCCGCATCCGCGACGTGACCGAACCCTACGACGTCGCCAGCGTCAGCTCCCCGGAGATCGTCCAGGCCCGCGCGGGTCTGCACTCGACGGCCGAGCGAGGAGACGAGATCCACCTGGTCTTCGAACTGGCGAGTCCGGAGGTCCAGTCCAGCGTCTCGACTCGCGGCGGCCAGGTGCTGGTCAAGCTCGAGCAGCGCTGAGCGCTTCCGAGAGCTCCCGGAGGCCACCGCCGAGTGCGCCTTCTCTAGGAGTTGCGCAGCGGCCTGGACCTGTGAGTCAATAGCGCCATGACTCTCCCCACCCCGCTGCTCTTCTCCGGCGCCCCCGGGTCCCCCTACACCCGCAAGATGCTCGCGCTCCTGCGCTACCGACGCATTCCGCATCGCCTGATCCTCTCGATGTCGGACGACCAGACCGAGCTGCCCCGCCCCAAGGTCCGGCTGCTCCCTACCTTCTATCTACCGAACGAGCAAGGAGAGCTCGAAGCGGTGGTCGACTCCACACCTCTCATCCGGCGATTCGAGTCGGCCTTCGAGGAACGCGCCGTCGTGCCATTCGACCCGGCGGTGGCCTTCATCGATGCCCTGCTCGAGGACTATGCCGACGAGTGGCTGACCAAGGCGATGTTCCACTATCGCTGGTCCTACGAAGCCGACATCGATCGCTCGGGCGAGATCCTGCCGCGCTGGCGCAACATCTCGGCACCGGAGGGCAAGATCCAGAAGCTCAAGAAGCAGTTCCAGGAGCGTCAGATCTCGCGTCTGTGGGTGGTCGGCTCGAACGACACCACGGCGCCGGTGATCGAGGACAGCTATCGCCGTTTCATCGAGGTCTTCAAGACTCTCCTCGAGCAGCAGCCCTTTCTCATGGGCCAACGACCCGGAGCCTCCGACTTCGCGGCCTACGGGCAGCTCTCGCAGCTCGCCGGCTTCGACCCCACGCCGATGGCCCTCACCCTCGAGCGAGCTCCGAGGGTCTACGCCTGGGTGGACGTGGTGGACGACCTCTCGGGACTCGAGATCGCATCCGACGGCTTTCTCTCCCGCGACCAGCTCGGTCTCAGGCTGCGCGGCCTCCTCGCCGAGGTCGGCCGGGTCTACGCGCCCTTCCTGATCGCCAACGGTGAGGCCCTCGAGAAGGGAGCGGAGCGAGTCGAGACCGAGATCGACGGCCGGCCGTGGGTGCAGAAGCCGTTTCCCTACCAGGGCAAGTGTCTGGTCGCTCTGCGTGAGGGCCACGCTTCGCTCGACAGCGGCGACCGCGCGGCCGTGGACGAAGCACTGTCGGGCACCGGCTGCGAAGTCCTCTTCGCCTGAGGCCTGTTCCTTCGGCCCCGTTCCTCCGACCAGGAGAGCCACTCGAAGGGGAGAACGTGGGAGGCTTCGGGAGAGCGCACGTATACTCCCGCGATGCACCGCAAAGAGTCTTCCCTCGGTACGATCTTCCTCCTCCTCTCACTGGCCGGTGCGTCGGCCTTCGCGCTCACCGCCGAGAGCTCGAGCTCCGACACCGACCTCCCTTCACCAGAAGCCGAGCGTGTGGTCGAAGGCGCCCCGACCTTCCGCGAGGTGCTCGACCTCAGGAGTGTGGGGTCCGTCGCCGTCGCTCCCGACGGCTCGGCAGTCGCCTGGACGGTGCGCTCGACCGACTGGGACGAGAATCGCTACGACACCGAGATCTGGCTCGCCAAGCGAGTCGCGGACGGCAGCTACGGGGAGCCCTTCCAGTTCACCCGCACCGCCGACGGCTCGAGCACGTCCCCTGCCTTCTCTCCCGATGGCCAGTGGTTGGGCTTCGTATCTTCGCGCCCGACGGGAGAGGCGAAGGACGACCCCGAGAGCCAGCTGTTTCGCATTCCCTTGGGGGGAGGCGAGGCGCAGCCGCTCACGTCCTCCGAGGAGGGGGTACAGAGCTTCGCCTGGTCTCCCGACAGCCGCTACGTCGCCTACCTCGCCAACGAGAAGGACGAGACCGCCGAGCAGCGGGAGAAGAGCTACGGCAGCTTCCACATCGAAGACGATGGCCTCACCTACAGCCACCTCTTCCTGCAGGAGAACGTTCCCGACGCCGAGGCGCGCCAGCTCACTTCGGGGGAAGACTTCAGTGTCGACGCTCTCGAGTTCTCCCCGGATGGAAAGTGGATCGCCATCGAGCACCGTCCCAGACCCCAGATCGACGACTTCCCGAAAGCCGACCTTTCGCTCGTTTCGGTAGAGACGGGTGAGCGGCGCGACCTCGTCACCCAGGCCGGCGGAGACTCCCTCGGCTTCTGGTCCCCCGACGGGAGCTCACTGCTGTTCGGCTCACCGATGGGCGGCAACGACTACTACGGCAATTCGGAGCTGGGCCTCGTCGACATCGCGAGCGGAGCAATCGAGTCGCTGAGCGAATCGTTCGACGAGAGCGCGAACGCCACGGCGTGGCACGCAGAACACGGCATCCTGTTCGTCGCCAGCCAGCGAACCCGACGCAGCCTCTTTCGCCTCGACCCGGCGACCGGGACGATCGAGCGCCTCGAGCTGGAAGGCGATGTGATCGGCTCGAGTGCCCTCTCCCGCGACGGTTCCACTCTGGCCTGGACCTCCGAGAGCGGCGACCGGCTGTCCGAGGTCTTCGTGGCGTCCGCCACCGATCTGTCGGCACCGCAGCAGCTCACCCGCGAAACCGACCAGGTCGCGGACTGGCCCCTCGGCACGCGCGAGGTCACCACCTGGACGAGTCGGGACGGCACCGAGATCGAGGGTGTGCTCTACCTCCCCGAAGGCCACGACCGCACCGAGGCCGCGCCCCTCATGGTGGTCATCCACGGCGGTCCGACCGGGACCTCCCGTCCCGATCTGATCGGCGGCTACGTCTACCCGATCGAACAGTGGCTGGCGAAGAGAGCTCTGGTGCTGATGCCGAACTACCGCGGCTCGGCCGGCTACGGCGAAGACTTCCGCGCCCTCAACGTGCGTAATCTCGGTGTGGGCGACGCCTGGGACGTCGAGTCGGGCGTCGATGCGCTGGTCGAGAGCGGCCTGGTCGATCCCACGATGGTGGGCGCCATGGGCTGGAGCCAGGGCGGCTACATCTCTGCCTTCCTCGCCACCACGAGCGACCGGTTCAAGGCGATCTCGAACGGCGCCGGCATCTCGAACTGGATGACCTACTACGTGAACACGGACATCCACGGCTTCACTCGCCAGTATCTCGAAGCGACGCCGTGGGACGACCCCGAGGTCTACGCCAAGACCTCCCCGATGACCTACATCAAGGGCGCCAGGACGCCGACCCTGATCCAGCACGGCGAGTTCGATGAGCGCGTACCGCCTCCCAACGCATTCGAGCTCTATCAGGGGCTCCAGGACGTCGGCGTGCCCACGCGACTGATCCTCTACCACGGCTTCGGCCACGGCATCACCAAGCCCAAGGAGCGGCTGGCGGCGGTGTGGCACAACTGGCAGTGGTTCGAGCGGTGGATGTGGGGCAACGAGGTCGAGCTGCCGCTGCCGGCCGAGGCCGACCGGGACGAGGCCGGAGACGAATCTCCTTAAGGGCTCTCTCCTCTTGGCGTGGTGGGTTGCAGGAGCTCTTCTCCTCGCCGGCCTCGGTGCCACGATCGGGTATGGCGCCTATCGGCACGGGTGCCACCTCGAGCTGGGCAGGGCGGAGCTCAGCTCCGGCTAGGAGTCGGCTAGCGCCCGGCCAGCTCCTCGAAGATCGTGTACCAGTGCTCGAGGGTGGCGACGACTTCCGCGATCTCGACACCGGGGAAGATCCGGCAGTTGACCGTCGACGTGGCCGACTGGGGTAAGGCGTTCTCCGCGTGGCCTCCCCGGAGCATGGTGGCCACGCAGGTGGTCCGCGTGATGCCTACCATCCCGGGGTGCGAGGCCAGGACATCCGAGGCCGACTCGTCCGTCGGGTCGGCGGCGAACCGACGCATCGCGTCACCGAGCTCGCCGGGGGTGAGCTTGGCCAGCTCCGCGAAGTAAAGGCGAGTGGTGTCGTTCGAGCGCACCGGGAAGCGAAAGGCCTCGATCTTCTGCAGCGCCGCAGCGAGCTGGTAGATGGCGTTGTCGGCACGCGGCGCCGAGCTGTGTCCACCCGGGTTGCGCACCGTGAGATCGAAGGTGGCGTAGGTCTTCTCGGAGGTCTGGAGCTGATAGGCCACGGCCTCCCCGTCCGGTCCGAGCGGCCGGCATCGGCATTCAGAGCGAACTCGGCGTCGGTGAGCTCGCGATGGGTCGTGACCAACTCGCGCGTGGTCAGCATGGTCGTCTCTTCGTCCCCTGAAAAGGCGAGAATCAGATCCCTCGTCGGTGTCCAGTCCGCGGCCTACATGCGCAGGAAGGTGGTCGTCAACATGGTGACGCCGAACTTGTCGTCGAGCGTGCCTCGTCCGAAGAAGTACCCGTCCTCTTCGATCAGGGTGAACGGATCGCGCTCCCAGTCTTCCGGCAAGGCGTCCACGACGTCCATGTGCCCGATGAAGAGAACCGGCGCTTCGCCCGAGGAGCCGTCGCCGCGGTAGCGCACCACCAGGCTCGCGGTCTCTTCTCCACTCTCTTCGGTGAACGAAAGGACGTGCACGTCCTTCTCCGGAAAGCCGCCAGCACGGAACTGCTCGGCCAGATAGCGCGCCAGGGCGGGAACCTGCCCGTGCCCCGCCGCTGACCGATAGCTGATCAGGGTGCGGTAGATCTCGAGTGCCCGTTGCTGGTAGGGCTCGTCGTAGTCGGCGCTCCTGTCTTGCGCACCGAGCGTTGCCGCCACCAGCAGGAGCATGCCCAGGCCGCAGGCGGCACAGGAACGGGTCTTCAAGACTCGGCTCTCCCCGTCCGTCACGGTCATCCGATCTCCTCCATCACCGCAGCCAGCCGGTCGAGCCTGGGAAGGATGTCCTCGGCCGGGTTCGGGGGCAGGAACACCACCGCCCGGTCCACGCCCCAGTGCTTCATGGTCTCCAGCTCCTTCTTCTTGCTCGACACCCCGTAGAGACTGACCTCGAGACCCGGGCGCCCCGCATCGTCGGCCATCTGGCGGAACTCGACGATCTGCTCCTCCAGCTCACCACCTCGCCCGCCGATGGGAATCCACCCGTCGCCGTACCGAATCGCTCGCTTGGCGCCCCCGGGAAAGGCGCCTCCCACGTGGATCGGGGGATGCGGCGTCTGCACCGGCTTGGGCCACTGGAAGATCGGGTCGAAGTCGACGAGGTCCCCGTGGTACTCGGCCTTCTCCTCACGC
The DNA here is from genome assembly GCA_963851415.1 of uncultured Acidobacteriota bacterium. Taxonomy (GTDB): domain Bacteria; phylum Acidobacteriota; class Thermoanaerobaculia; order Multivoradales; family Multivoraceae; genus CAWKPF01. Next base: position 1,068,532 of record CAWKPF010000003.1, on the reverse strand, counting down.
CAGATCTCCTTCATCGCTTCGATGCGCTCGCGCAGCAGCTTGAATCGGCCGTCGCCTGGCGTCCCGTGATTGCCCATCTCCTCGAGGTTCCAACCTCCGCCGACACCGAACAGAAAGCGGCCGTCGGACACCTGATCGAGCGACGACACCTGTTTGGCCAGGTGAATCGGGTCGCGCTGGATGACCAGACAGATCCCGGTCGCGAGCTTGATCGTCCTGGTCGCGGACGCCGCGGACGCCAGAGCGACGAACGGATCGAACGTCTGGTAGTACATCTCCGGCAGCTCCCCGCCGCCGGGAAAGGGAGTGTCGCGCGACACGGGAATGTGAGAGTGCTCCGCCAGCCAGATCGACTCGATGCCGCGGGCCTCGGCCTCCTGGCCGAGCTGCGCCATCCGGATCGAAGTGGTCGTGGGAAAGATCGCAACACCGATATGCATGTCGACTCCTACCTGAGTGTGGGTTCGGGGGACAGTCTACCGATCTCCCGTCCCCCGCACTCGGTTGGGCTCTGGCTCACCGAGGACAACGTCGCCGGCCCGGCCTGGTCGCCCGACGGGCGGTTCGTCGCTGCCTGGTCGATCGAGGAGGGGCCGCGCGATCTCTGGCTGTTCGACGTGAACACCGGCGACGGCTGGGCACTGACTCGCGACGACGCCATCGACGGTGAACCGGACTGGCTCTCCGAGGATCACATCGTCTTCCCGAGCAACCGCTCGGGACCGATGGGCCTTTTCATCGTGCAGATCGACTCTGCTGGGCGCGCTGTCGGCGATCCCGAGCCCCTGGCCGTCCCGGCGATCCGGGCGACCTCGCCGTCGGTCTCGATCGAGGCGCACCGACGGGTCTATGCCAACGATTCGATGACCGGCAACCTGGCGCGGCTCGCCATCGGATCCGACGGCTGGCCCGTCCTTCCACCCGAGGACTTGACCATGGGCGAGAACCAGCTCGTGGAGCCCGAGGTCTCCCCGGACGGGCGCCACGTCGTCGCCCGGCGTTTCTTTCCACCGCAGGCGATCGTCGTCTTCGAGATCGCGTCCGGGCGGGTCACCGTTCTGACCGAGTTCGAAGGCGAGCTACGCCGGCCCTCCTGGACTCCGGACTCCGGACTCCGGACTCCGGACTCCGAGTGGGTGATCTTCGGCCGGCTACCGCTCGGGCACGGCCAGGGTCAGGCCTACGAGCTGTGGATCGCGCGCATCGACGGCACGGGGCTGCAGAGAGTCGAGGGCCTGGTCGGCCCTGCCGCTTACGGGGCCTGGTCTCCCGACGGGGCCTGGTTGTTGGCGACGGGGACAGCATCCTGGCAGCTCTACCCCCGCCAGGCCCCGGGCTCCGGGTGGGCCGCGGTCGAGCCCGTGTCGATCGGGGACGTCGACTGCGGAGGCGGAGCCTTCCTTATTGGAAGCTGGATCGACGCCCGGCACCAGGTGGGAAGCTGCGCCGGTCAGCCCGCCGTCCTGGATGTCGAGTCCCTGTCCGTGCGACGGATGGAGCCCCCGGAGGTCTGGCCGCGGAGAGAGACCTACCACTGCCCCTGGCTCGTCGATGCCGAGTGGCAACTCTGGCGCTGGGAGATCGGGGACAGCGAGGCCTCGGGGCCGCGGCCGTTCCCCGAGTTCGTCTCCTGGACCTCTCAGAGCCTCTCGATGCCGGCCTCGGGCTCCCACCTCTACTACTCACAGCTCGACTGGGAGGGTGACGTCTGGATGACGGAGCTGTCGAACTGAGGTCGCTCGACCTCGCCTATACAATCGGCTCCATCTTGATCGGCCAGACACTCTCTCACTACCGCATCGTTGCCGTGCTCGGTGTCGGCGGCATGGGAGAGGTCTACAGGGCGACCGATACCCGGCTCGGTCGCGACGTGGCCCTCAAAGTGCTGCCTCGGGACCTCGCGAGCGACCCGGAGCGGCTCGAGCGGTTCCGGCGCGAGGCTCGGGCGGTCACCGCCCTCAACCACCCCAACATCGTCACCCTCTACTCGATCGAGGAAAACGACGGCACCCATTTCCTCACCATGGAACTGGTCGAAGGCAACACCCTGGCTCGCGAAATCAACGAAGGCGGCCTGACGATCGACCGCTTCCTCGAGCTCGCCTGCCCTCTCGCCAGTGCTGTCGCCGCGGCGCACTAGAAGGGCATCACCCACCGCGACCTGAAGCCCGCCAACGTCATGGTCTCGGGCGACGGCCGCCTCAAGGTGCTCGACTTCGGCCTCGCCAAGCTCGCCGAGAACCCCGACCCGCTCGAGCTGACCCTGCGCATCGGCTGGCAGAGCGTGAAGATGCACGTCGAAGACCGGGAGCCGAGCCTGCGCCAGGAGCGCTGCGCTGTCGATTCCACAGCCGGGACTGACAAGAACGCGAGCGGCAACGAGAACGACCTGAAGACACGGAGTCTCCTCCAGATCGTGGGCAGGTTCGCGGCAGATTTCGCGAGCGCAGACTTCACTACCCTCGAACTCCGAGGATCCGTTTCTCCCGAGCCGACACCCCGCGTCGAAAACGCGGTGAGAACTCCAGCTCGTCGGCGGCCATGAGCGCACGGCCTCCCTCGAATTCACTCTGGGCCTGTGCGGTTCTTCCGAGGGCGAACAGGGCTTCGGCCAACACCGTCTTTCCGAATCCCAGCTCGAACCCTCCCTGCTGTTCGAGCAGCGAAATCCCCCGCCGGGCGTCGGCCTCGGCCTCGGCGAGGAGTGCCTGAGCGTCGCCGCTTTCGCCGAAACCCGCCCTCGCCAGTGAGACCTCTGCTCGCCTGGACAGCAGACTGCCCTCGAACCAGCCACCGGGACGTTCATCTCGCTCGACGTTCAGCGACTCCTCGATGCGCTCGAGGGCCGCATCCAGCTCTCCGAGTGCGATCTCGACGTCGATCAGAGTACGCAGCGTCGTCAGGTTGTGGCTCTGTGTCCCTCTGAGCTGAGCCACTTCGATGTCGACCGATTCCGAAAGCGCCGCTCGAGCTTCGTCCAGCCGTTCCAGCTCGAACAGGACGCTACCGTGTCGATTGAGGGCCGAAGCGGTCCACTTGTTCCTCTGGCCGGTGACTCGCCTGCGAGTCGCAACCAGGTCGGCAGCCATTCGTTCGGCAGCTTCGTATTCACCCCTGCGCATCAAGGTACCGACCTTGTCGAACACCGACATCAGCGTGCCGTCGTGCTCGGGCCCCAGAAGTTCCGTTCGCCCAACCAGAACCTCTTCGAGTAGCTCCTCGGCTTCCGCTGTCTCACCTGTTTCGAGCAGCGCCCAGGCCAGAGTCCGTTTCGTGGTGAGCGTGTTGCGCCCACCTTCGCCGAACTCCGCCACATCGACCTCCAACGCCTTCCTGAAGGCGTCCACCGCCTCTCGCCATTGCTTCAGGCCGAAGTAGCTGTAAGCAACGCCGTAGAGTGCTTCACGCTTGTCGTAGGGCTCGGCCTCCCCTCGCGCCTCCTGGGCCAGCCGGCCTTCGAGGGCAGCCTGGTACTGCTCGAGGGCTTGTTCGTACTGTCCACGGTTGTCGAGGGTGAGCGCGTAGCCTTCCTGGGCAGCTGTAGTCCGCGGATGGCTCTCGCCGAAGGTCTGGCGCGAGAGCTCCACCAGTTCGCGCTGCAAGGGCTCGAAGGCGTCAAAGCGGTCCCATCGAAAGTACACGTAGCCGAGCGCTTCCAACGCTTCGAGCGTCTCTGGATGCGCCCGGCCGAGCAGCTCCGTACGCTCCGCGAGTGCCTGTTTGAGCAGGGACTCGGCTTCAGCGTAGAGGCCGAGGGAGGTGTAGACCTTTCCGATCTCGTACTCAAGCCGAGCCCGGATCACCGGTTCGTCCTCGAGGTCTGAGGCGATTCGCTCTGCGCCCCGATCGAGCAGCTCGCGCGCCGTCATCTCACCGCCACGATCGGCTTCGGGATCGGAAGACCGAAAGAGGGCGGTGAGGAATGAGGAAACGGCACTCGCAGCCCGAGCCTCGTCACCGGCGAGATCTCGTTGCTCTCTCAGTTGACCGGCCAGGTAGAGCATCGACGCCGAGAACCCGAGCAGCAGAAGCACCAGGACCGCGCTCACACCCACACCGACCCGGTGACGCTGGACGAACTTCCTGGCTCGATAGGCGCCACTGGCGGGTCGTGCCAAGATCGGCTCGTTCTCGAGATAGCGCTGGATATCCGCCGCCAGCTCGGTCGGTGAGCCGTAACGGCGGCGACGGTCTTTCTCGAGCGCCTTGAGTACGATCCAGTCGAGGTCACCGGTGAGTTGACGCACCAGACTCGGTGGATCGAGTCTGCGTCGCTCGGCGATCGGCGTCGCAGTGTCGCCGGCGCTTCCGACCCGGGTACTCGGCCGCTCGGGTTCTTCGTCACGCAGGATTCGACGAATACCGTCGAAACCGGCGCTGCGCAACACCTCGGTTCGAAAAGGAAGGTCTCCGGTCAGGAGTTGGTACAAAACGACACCCAGCGAATAGACATCGGTTCGGGTGTCGACGTCCAGACCGGTGAGCTCGGCCTGCTCAGGGCTCATGTATTCAGGTGTGCCGATCAACTGCCCGAGCTCCGTGAAGAGAGTCCCCTCGGTGAGGGGCTGCGAAGTCGCCTTGGCGACACCGAAGTCGATGATCTTGGGCAGAGGCGTGCCATCGACCTCGGTCACCAGAATGTTCGATGGCTTCAGGTCCCGGTGCAGGATCGCTTTCTGGTGTGCGTGCTGCACGCCGTCACAGATTCGAATCATCAATTCCAGGCGCTGTCGGAGGCTCAGACGTTTCTGGTCGCAGTAGCTGTGGATCGGAATGCCCCGCACCAACTCCATGGCGAAGAACGGTTGGCCCTCGGGTGTTTCGCCGGCGTCGAACACACGAGCGATTGCCGGATGGTCCATCAGGGCGAGGGCCTGGCGCTCGGCTTCGAACCGCGATATGACGCTTGCGGTGTCCATACCGCGCTTGATGATCTTGAGCGCAACGCTGCGGCGAAGCGGTTCGCGCTGCTCCGCCTCCCAGACCTCGCCCATGCCGCCCACACCCAGCTGTCGAGTCAGGGTGTAGGGGCCGAACTGGCGCCCCTTGTCAGGCCTGCGCCCTGGCTGTCGCTCGCGGGGGACCTCGCCGGAAGTCGCGGCACTGGTGTCGAGAGGGGCGGTGGGCTCATCGTCGAGCCCACCAGACCCTCCTCGGAAGGGGAAATCGGGCATGGATCGTCTCCGGTCAGCCTCCCGATGGAGCGGCCGCCTATGGTTCGACGACCCCTCGAATGGGATCAACTGTCCAGCGTAACAGTTCTTCTGGCCAGGGATCGGTCCGGCACGAGGGCATGAATGCGCGTATCCCGCGCTGGGTTTCAAGGACGAAAGCCTATGAAGGCCTAGAGCAGGGCGCCCATCGCCCAGAGGTCGCTGCGCGCGTCGGCCTTCTTGGCCTCGAGTTGCTCGGGAGCCATGTACTGGAGCGTGCCGACGATCGAGCCTTCGCCGGTGAGCGGCTGGGTCTGGGTGGGCATCCTGGTGGCGGAGCCGCCTGCACCGGCTCCCAGCCCCTTGGCGAGACCGAAGTCGAGCACCTTGGCGCCGTCGGCCGTGAGCATGACGTTTCCCGAGGTCCCGATGCACCACCCCCAGGAGATCTGCTCTCCGTCGGGCGAATAGGTGACGTGAGAGGCCCAGGCTCCCGACAGGTCACAGATCATCAGGTAGCGGCCGGCGGCCACCATCCCGCAGGGCTGGGAAGGAGCGTTGGCGAAGATCTCCTCGGACGGGGAGAGAAAAGCTCCCTTCCTCAGAAGTCTATGGCTCTGATCCCCGGCCTGTCGTCTGTCGCCGCGCTATCGGAGACTCCTTCGGATTCCGTGAATCGGACCCAGCGAGTCGAACGTCCTCGAGGCAAGTCGCGCTCCTTCTTCCCGGCCCCTGCTTGCCGAGTGCCCCTGGACGGTCGCCTCGGCGAGATGCCGCAAGGCCTGCCCCGCAACTGAGGCGGGGCCGATCCCGGCTCGTCGCGCTCAGTAGCTCCACCGGTAGATCGAGCCTTCGTCGAGGAGACCCGTCGAGATTGCGTAGACGTAGCGCTCGCGCGGATGCCAGCGAATCGGTCCGTACACCGGTGCTCCGAGGAGGCGAGGCTTTTCCCGGGCCCCCTCCTCGGAGATGCGGAGCAGAAAGCCGTGGGACGGGAGAGCGAAGCTACCGTGTCCCCCGAAGGAGTAGGCGAGGTACTCCCCGTCGGGAGATCGGCTGATCCACTCGATTCCGGCAGTCACGACATTGAGACTCCGGAAGCGATGTTCCGCGAGGACGCGCGGCGGAGAGGTGCTCGTTTCGACGCGCACCTCTCTGTTCGAGACCTGCACCCAGAGCACGCGAGGTCAGTGTCCCGCCCGAAACCGCGACGATCGCGCGATCGGAGCTCGCGAGCTCGACGCCGCTGTCGACGTCGGTGATGTCGCGAGTCACTCCGTCGGAGTAGGAGGCCAGCAACGAGAGGTCGAGCTTGGCACCGAGGCCGCGGAGAACCGGAGCTCGAGGCTCGATCCGAACAGCCTCGACCACAGCCTGAGGTTGCACCACCAGCGTGATCGGCTCGGACAAGACGATTTCTCCAGCCGCAGTCTTGCCCGCCGCCAACAGCTCGATGGGGCCGAGCAGCGTCTCGGGGATGGTGACCTGCAGATCGAACGGCGGTGTGTCCTTCACCGCCTCCCCGGGCAGCACGACGAGAAGCTCAGTGAGCTCCAGACCAGCGCTCGGCTCGACCACGATCGGCAAGAGCTCGCCCGGCTCTACGACCGTCTGGTCGGCGGGCGACGTGATGGCGAGGGTGCCCTCGGCAACGCCTCGAATGGCTGGCACCCACTGGGGTCTCTCTTCTCCGACCCGCAGAGAGGCGGGTGGCGGAAACTCTTCGAACTGAATGTCGGTAGCGGGCGTGTCGATCAGTTCGAAAAGCCGGTCGCTGTAGATCGGACTCGCCGTGTTCCCCGGGCCGAGTGGGCCCGCTGGAACGTGAATGCCGTCTCCGCCCCCGATCACGGTGTAGGCATTGGGCGACAGCCCCCCTTCCTGACTTCTCCTGCCGACGATGGCATCATGCTGTCCCTCTTCGAACAGCTCATCTCCTCGGACTCCGATGAAGAAGGTCACGATCCGATACAGGTCGCCCAACTCGCCGGGAATGGCCTCCAGCACATCAGAGCCGCCGACACCAACCAATGCATGAGAGGGCACGGGTGTCGCCGTGATCTCTGAAATCGCCGGACTGTGATTCCGCAAGTCGTCGATGGCGCCCAGGTGGATCGGTTTGTCGAGCGCGATCGCCAGGAGAAGGAACGCGGCGCCGCCTGGTCCACCGCGCAGTGAAACCAGCAGGTCGGCGAGTGGAGAGCCCGTGTGAGGAGTGTCCAGAGTGAAGAGCTTACGGAAGTCTCCCTGATTGAAGTTGTCGTTGCGCCGGTACGAGCGCAGCATCGTCCACCGGCCGACTCAAAAGACCGCCCATGCTGTGGCCAATGGCGTCGGCCTGGGTCACCGCGACTCTCCGGTCGCGGCGCATCGCCCTGAGGCGCCGGAAGAGCTCAGTCCCGGGCCACCACTCATTCCTGGCGAACCGACTCGCGTTCGTCTCCGCGTAGTCCACAGGCCACCGTTCGACCCTCGGGTCGAAGAAGAGGGGAAACTGCCAGGTTTCGGGTCCCGACCACAGGCCGTGGACGAAGAGCAGGGGCGGTCGAATCAGACGAAGCTCGAGCCTGCTCTCGACCGGTGCACCTTGGTTCGGCTGGAAGCGTGCGGTCACGACGATCTCTCGCTCACTTCTGTTGACGTCGATGCCACGGCTGAACTCGTCTGGCGCCCGGTAGATACAGATGGCAAAGAAACCGGCGTCCGTCTCGACGACCGGCACCGTGATCGATCTGAGCCTCTCTCCCGAGTCTCGGTCCGAAAGACCACCATCTTCGGGTGCCTGGCCGTCCAGCGAGAACGTGACGCTGCCCGGTCCCGCAACTCTGTTCCGCAGGACGAGGCGAGTCACTCCGTCGGCCGCCACCGCCTCGATCAGTCGGCCCTCGGTGACAAGAGTCTCCTCATCGTCGACCACCCGTCCATTCCGCAGCAGGTCCGGATTCGGATCGACGGCTTCGAGCGTCGACACCGCGAAGTTGTCGAGCAGAACCGTCGAGTCCATGATCCCGTCGAAGATGTCCTCGATGACGAACTCCACTCGGATCTCTCCGTCGGACTGCACCCGCTCGCTGACTCGCTGGAAGCGGGTGAAACCGGCATCGGGCATGCCGCCTTCGAAGGCCCGGTCGACCCCATCGGGGTCTTCGGTGTACAGGGCGAAGCCGGTGAAGCCGACCTGGTCATCGGAAGCGGGCAGAAGATCGGCTCGATTCACCGAGGCCCGCTCGATCACTCTTCGGCCGGACGCATCCGTGATCGTGGCGGTGAAGGTGTCGTCGTACTCGCGACCGAGGTACTCGGGATACTCGGCGCTGAGGAACATGTAGTCGAAGGACACGGTGGTGGGCCCCTCGGGAACCGAAAGACGAAAGGTGAGCGCCGAGGCGTCTTCGAGCAACCCGATCGGACTGAAATCGGTGCCCGGCTCGGCCTCCGGGCTCAAGGCAACACCATTGCTCAACACCACCATCGAATCTCCACGCCTCGGCTGGATCCAACCGAGGTTCGCAACGACTGCAGCCGCGCCCTCGGCAGCCTGGAGGTTGCTCTGCAACACCAGCGCGGGCTCGACGTCGAGCGCGTCCAGAAGGTCGGCGGAGCTTCCCCGCGATACCGGCGTCGACTCACGCACGAGCGCTCCACTTCGCGCCAGCTCACTCCGTTCCCGACGCTCGAGAGCGCGGCCTGCCTCGTCCTCGCCAGCCCGGGCCGGGAAGCTGTGCAGGATCAGCACTACCCCCAGGGCCCAGAGGCAACTCCCGCTCTTGCTGAACGGATTCGAGGACGGCCGACAATCGCTCATGACCAATGCCGCTCCATCACAGATCAGTAACTCCAGCGAAAGATCGCGGTGTCGCCGCTCGAGTTCTCGGACATGGCGAATACGAATCGCTCGGTCGGATGCCAGCGAATCGGGCCGTAGATCGGGGCCCCCAACAACCGAGGCTCCTCCGCCCCTGCCGATTCAGCGACCCGAAGGAGAAAGCCATGGGTGGGCAAGGCGAAGGTGCCATGCCCTGCGAAGGAGTAGGCAAGGTAGTCGCCCTCGGGAGAACGGGACAGCCACTCGAGGGTGGCGGCCCCGTCGTTGAGCCCTCGAAAGCGGTGCTGCGCGAGCACACGGGCAGGAGAGGTACTCGTTTCGAGACGCACCTCTCGCTCCGAGAGCTTCACGACCCGCAGCCCGAGCGCCGAGGGCTCTGGCCAGTCCGACGGAGGGGGCTCGCGGGTGGTTTCTACCACTTCGAAGCGAGGGTCAGCCGCGGTGGCATCCAGTTCAAAGGCCTCAGGCAGTCCAATGGACCACGCCGTGTCCCCGTCCTCACTCCATCGAACGACGCTCAAATCCGGGCCCCGCAGTTCCTGGTCGAGCTCTTCCGCTTCGGCAGAGAGAGACACCAGCTTTCCAGACTCCGAGCTCAGATCGTAGAGAACGAAGTCGGCGAACGGGGATTCAGGATCGCCGGCCTCGAAGAGCAGCCACCTTCCATTGGGAGAGATCGAGAAGTTGGCCATGCTGCTGGAGCGCCGGATTCCACCCGTACCTGGCAGTTTCTCCCCGCCGTGAGAGCTGGGCTTCTTTCCAGTGGTGCAACCGGACGAAGCAGCCAAGGCCCCGACGGCAAGTGCCACCAGGAGCAAGCGGATCCAAGGTCCTCTCATCTCTGATCTCCTGTTCTCGGAACGGACGCGGCGGCCACGTCAGGCGCGCCGGCCCTGCTCGCCGGCGTGCGGGCTCGCAGCTGACTTCCACTCGCGGCAATCTCTTTTCGGTCCTGTGGCTGCGAGTCGCCGTTCGCCAAAGAACCGATCGCGAGAAGCGGAAGCAGTCCGAGCCATAGAACTCGTTGTCTTCGCTTCATCTCTCGAGCCTCCGTGTCCGAAGCCGGTCAATAGGTCCATTCGCAGATCGCAGCTTCGCGTTCCTCGTCGACAGCAAACGCGAAGAGCGTCCGTTCCCGCGGATGCCAGACCGGGTTCAGAATCGGATCCGCTAGTAGGCGTGGATCGCCCCCCTCATCCGTGAGATCGAGAAGGAAGCCCCAGTTCTGCGCCACGAAGGTGGTTCCCCCCTTGTAGCCGAGGACGATGTAAGCCGCATGGCTCCGGTCCGGTGACAAGGTGACGCTCGTGATGTCGATGCCGCCCTCGCTGGCTTTGAGCCTGTGCACCGCGAGGATTCTCGGCGTCGACTCTGCGGTCTCCAGCCGCGCCTCGCGATCCGATACCCGAACCACTCGTAGTCCCAGCTGGGCCGGTTCGGGCGCCACAGGTCGTGGAGCAATGTCCTCTCGCGACTCGATTCGCACGAACTCGAGCGGGGTCTTCCTCGTGTCGAGCTCGAAGGTGAGACCGCAGACCCACCAGGCCACGGCGCCGTCTTCTCTCCAGCGCGTGCCAGCGACCGCAGGGGCATTGCCCCCCCGGGCATCGGGGTTTCCCACGGGCATCACAGAGCGCGCGGGAAGGATCGTAGAGGAACAGTTTCGGAGGATACCTGGCGCCGCGGAGCTCGAAGAGCAGCCAGCGGCCGTCAGGGGAGATCTGAAATCCGCGATCGCCCTGAACCCCCTCGGTGCCGGGCAGAGCCCGACCTCCCGAGTCCTCCGGCGACTTGCGAGTGGAGCAGGCGCTCAGAGCCAGAGCGGCCAGTCCGACTGTCAACAGAGCTTTTCCAGGGCCTCTCATCACGTCCGTGTCTTTCGAGGGAATAGGCCAGTCGGTCTTCCGACCCGTAGTCGACAAGCTCAGGGACTGCCATCCCACGACGCAAGGTCGCCGGACTCGAAATCATCGCCGAAGATGTAGAGGACGGAGTCGCTGAGGGGACGCACCTCGACGGTGACGCTGTCCTGGACTTCCCCGTTGCTCGCGACGACGGTCGCGGCTCCCTCGGCGAGAGACTCCAGGGTGAAGCCTGAGACACGAAGGACCGAAGGATCAGAGACGAGAAACTCTGTCCCGGCGCCTCGACTGGAGACATCTCTGGTCGTCCCATCTTCGTAGGTGCCGATCACGAGGAGATCCAGCGAAGCCCCGCTGCCGAAGAGAATCGGTTTTCGTGGCTCGATTCGGAGGGCTTCGAGCGGAGTTGCCGGCTGCACGTCCAGTGTGATGGGTGTCGAAAGGACGACGTCGCCTTCGAGAGTCTTCCCCACCGCCGTCACCTCGATCGGTCCCACGAGATTCTCTGGGATCACGATCATCGCCTCGAGCGGGCCCTCTACCGTGACCGCGGTTCCCGGCAGTGCGAACAAGACCTCGGCGAGCTCGAGTCCCTGGCTTGGCGTCACGGCCACGCTGACCGCTTGACCGGGCTGTACCATGGTCCCGGTCTCGGGAGAGGTGATCGCCAGGGTCCCCTCGGCCAATCCCCTCACCGAGAGTCGAAGGTCGCCAGGACTCGGTGGAGAGGATCTGAGTAGCTGCGGAGCCGGGAAGTTCCAGAAGAGCGGACTCGTGGCTGGCGTGTCAATCAACGTCGCGACCAAGTCGCTGTAGAGAACGCTACCCGTGTTTCCCGGGATTGGTCCCAAGCCGATGTGGATCCCGTCACCGCCACCGATCGCAGTGTGTGCTGGTGCGATGGCGCCCCCCTCCTGACTGTCGCGCGTCACGATTACATCGTGCTCGAGCCCCAGGTAGAGATCCTCGATACCGGTATCCGAAAAGAAGTCCACGGCCACGGACAACGCGGCGAGCGGTCCCGACGCCGCAGGCAACCACTCCGAGCCCCCTACTCCCACCACGGCGTGAGCCGGAACGTTAGTACGATCGATCTCCGCGATCGCAGTGCTCCCGACCGCCAGATCTTCGACCGCACCCTGGTCGATCACGAAACCTATTCCGCCAAAAGCCTCTGCCGCAATCCAACCCACAATCGGCGTTCGCCAGATCGTCACCAGTAGGTTGGCCAGCGGCGAGCCAGTGTGAGGCGTGTCGAGCGTGAAGAACTTTCGAACGTCGCCGCGATACGAGTTGTCGAAGCGCTCGTAGTCCCCAGCCTGAATCCCGAGACGGGTCAAGATTCCTCCCATACTGTGGCCAATGACGTCTGCCTGAGTTCCAGCGACGCCAGCGTCCCGTAGGCGCTGGCGCACGCGCTCCATCTCGACGCGCAGGAGACCAGCGTTGGTGGCGAACCGAGCGGCGTTGCTATCACGATAGTCCGCGACTTGGCGTATCCGAAAGCGGCCATCGGTCACCAACGGGAACCGCCAGGTGAGTGGGTTTGACCAGAGACCGTGAATGAAGATGAGCGGCGCTCTCTCCAACGTGATTTCCGTCTCACGCGTCTCGACCCCGCCTTGCTGTGCGTGAAACGCCGCTTCGAACCGGACCGGTCTTCTGCGAAGCTCCTGATCGCCACCGCGATCGAACTCCTCTGGCGCATGGTAGATACAGGCTGCAAAGAACTCACCATCGTGCTCGAATACGGGAACGGTCACCGAGGCTAGTCGCTCGTCATTGTCCGGCCACGACAACCCTCCGTCTTCGGGCGGCTGCCCGTCCAGAGTGAAGGTGACAGTGCCTGGACCGGCAACCGACACCCGCAGCACGAGCCGGGTGACTCCGTCAGCCACAGCTCGTCTTCTCGGAACGCCCTCAGTTGCGAGGAGAGCCTCCTCTGTAGTCACCCTCCCGCCTCCAAGCAATTCGGACGCTTCGCGGAGGAGTTGCGGATTCGGGTCCACGACCACCAGGGCAGAGACGTTGAGGTTGTCAATCAGGACGGCCGAGTCGAGAATGCCGTCCGTTTCGTCCTCGATCGCGAACTCGATCACGATCTCGCCTGTGGACAGCACCTCCTCCTCTGCAGTCTGAAAGGGGACGAATCCGGCGTCGGGCAGACCGTCACCGAACTCCCGATCGACGTTCTCAGGATCCTCAGAGAGGATGTCGAAACCCGTTCCTCCGAGCTCCGCGTCCGACCCAGGAAGGAACCTCGCGTTGTTGACCGTAGTCGTCACGATTCGTCGTTCTCCCTGCGCATCGGACACCGTCACGGTGAATGCATCGTTGTACTCCTCGCCGACGAACTCCGGGAACTCAGCGGTCATGAAGAGGTACTCGAACGAGAGTGTCGCCGGACCTCGAGGCACAGCCAATCTGAGGGTCAGGGTGGCAGAGTCCTCCTGGGTGCCGATCGGGATGAAATCGGTTCCGGGCTCGGGCTCCCGGCTTCCGGCAACACCGGTGCTGAGCAGCAGCATGTCGTTGCCGGCGCGTGGCAGGACCACTCCCAACTCCGAGAAGACCCCCGCTGAGGCAGCGTCTCCCTCAAAGGTGCTCTCTTGCACCATCGCCACCGGTAGGTCGAGGGCCTCGACGAGGTCCCCCGCGCCACCTCGGACGGCGGGCTGGGAAACGCGTGCATGGCGGCCTTCCGCCGCAATCTCGGCACGCTCCTGAGCAAGCGCTCGAGGAAGGAATGCTGCGCCGGCGAAAATGAGCAGGCACGCCGTGAGCAAGGTCGGGTTTGGCACCAGTTGTCTCATTGCCAACACTTACCTTCAGATCCGCCCGAGCTCAGTAGTCCCATTGATAGATAGCAGCGTTGCCGTCGCGGCCCACCGCCACTGCGAAGAGGACACGTTGGCTTGGGTGCCAGACGATCGGGCCGTAGATCGGGTCCGCAAGCAGACGTGGCTCGCTCGACTCATCTGACGACAGGTCCAGAACGAATCCGCGATTCTGTCCTGAGAATGTGCCTCCCTTCAGCCCGACAACCACGTAGGCCACATGGCTTCGGTCGGGTGACAGAGTCAGGCGCGCGATATCGATGCTTCCCTCGTTGATGCCCCAAAGCCTGTGCGTGGCCAGCACCTTCGGTGTCGCATCCGTGGTCTCGAGGCGCGCCTCTTTTCCGGAGATCTTCACGACACGGAAGCCCAGGCTCTCCGGCCCTGGCTGAAGCGAAACCGGCGGAATACCCTCCTGAGAAGGAAGCTGCACGAACTCCAAGGGACTGGCCGTCGTGTCGAGTCGGAAGACAACATCTCGAACGGACCAGGCAGAGGTGCCATCGTCACTCCAGCGAATCGCTCTCAACCTTGGTCCCTGCCCGCCGTACGCGGGATCCTTCTCGGCTTCCGGGTTCCTGACAGCTCGTGCCGATCTCTCAGCGATGTCAAAGAGAACGAATTCGGGCTCGATGGTGATGACATCGCTCGCCTCGAAGAGCAACCATCGGCCGTCGGGCGAGATCAAGAAACCGTCCGCACTGGGCCTGTGAATCGTCTCTGTACCGGGGAGTCGCTCGCCACCGAAGTCCTCCGCCGCTTTTCGCGTAGAACAACCGCCCAGCAACGTCGCAAGACTCAGCAACGAGACCAGCACTGCCTTGTCCCACAGCCCCATCGTTCCCAGTCTCCTTCTGAGTCTCCGGCCACAACCAACACTGCGTGCCGACCGACTGCTATTGCGCTTGTCCTGGTTCATGGCGCCTCCACGATGACAAGGATGTCATCGGTCGCCTCACCTGCGCCCGGGCAACCTTCACAACGGGCCTCGACCTCGACCCAGTAGAGGCCCTCCGAGGCGAAGGTATGGGTGACCGAGCCGCCTTCGTCTGTCGTTCCGTCGTCGAAGGTCCACTCATAGACGGTGCGAGCGTCACAGTCTCCCGTGGGCTCGGCGCGAAGCTGGACTTCCTTCCCAACCGTCGTATGGACGCGGTCGGGCTTCCACTCCCCGTCCTCCAGGCCCCTGATCTCCACCTCCTCGATCGTCCGGTCGACGCACTGCCCTCCCTTGCACACCTGGCACTCGTCACACTTGTTCACAGGCCGCTTCGAACCCTCGACGCAGATGGTGCAGCTCCCGGGGTGGCAGGTGTCCGCGGTCGGCGGCGGGGGCGGCAGGCAGCCGTGCCAACCGGTCTTGACCACCCCGAAGCCCGAGTCGGAAACCAGCTGACTGCCGTCGTCCGACACCGTGGCGGTACCGATCGAGACGAACTCGCCCAGGTCGTGGTCGAAGGAATAGATGTCGACCACGGTGCCGGGCGCGTCACCGAAGTTGGGAATCGCGATGCGGGCGGGCGGGTCGAACTTCACGCCGGGCGGCTGGATGGTCCAGGCGAGCATGAAGCTCGACCCCTGAGGTGGCACCATCGGGACCTTGTCGGAGTGCACCTGGGTGACGGAGAGCTCGCCGGTCTTCTTGCCGTCGGGGAAGGTCACCGAGCGCGCCCACACGGTGAGCTCGGCTCCGGGCACGCCTTCGAGCCGCAGCGTGACGTCTTGGGCTCCCCCCACGATCTTGCGGCTTTCGCTCGACTCCGAAAGCGGCAAGAGACGGATCGGCATGCCGAGATCGTTGTCGATCCCCGGGACGGTGGTCATCTCGAAGGCGAGACGGGCCCAGATCCCTTCGCGATCGGTGGTGGTGCCGTCGACCAGCAGGTGGACCTCGCCCACCGGGGCGCCTTCGATGCGGAAGCGTCCGTCGGGGCCGGTCATCGCCGAGAGCGAGGTGTGCTCGATCTCGACGTGTACGTGGTTCATGGGCTCGTCCTGGTTGTCGGTGACCAGGCCGACGATCGCGGTCGCCGCCTCGAGACCGGGGCTCTGCGCCGTGGCGACGAAGGTCGCAGGCGGCTCGTCGAGGCCAGGGAAGGACGCCAGCACCTGCTGCACCGTTGTCGCGGTCGAGCGGGACGGCGAGATCGTGACCGAGATCCCGGAGGAGCTCGAGCTCGACGAGCGCGACGAGCTCTATCTCTGCGGCACCGCCGAAGCGCTCACCCGATTCCGGGACCGTTTCGGCGATGGCGAGGTGAACGTGGGAGTCGCGGTCTGAGCCAGGGACGCAACCTGGCGCTGGCCCCGGCTCAGCCCTCCAACGTCGCGTACACCAGCTCCCCCACACCCGGGGGCGCTCGCGACAACGGATCGGCTTCCTGAGGACCCAGCCCCACACCCTCCAACAACCGCCGCAGCGAAGACACCTCCACCACGAAGTCCAAGATTCTCACCTCCGCGCCACAGGACGCACACAGCAGAGGATCAACCTCGTACATGGCGACGGAGGTCCCGGCCAGCGGCGCGGCCTTGCCGACGGCGCGCCGAGGAAGAGCAGCGAGAGCGTGGAGGCGGCGAGCAGACGGGTGCGCGCACGAGTCATGAGGGGCCTCCTCTCAGGGTCGATTCGGGCGGGGACGTCTGCGCGACGCAGACACAGCCGGCGGCTTTCGCCAAGGCCGGCCGAGGCTTCAGCCCCGCTGCCCGTAGCTGTCGAGGAAGCGCTGCTCGGCTTCCTCGGCCCCGATCAGGATCAGGCGGCTTCCCGGCGTCAACGGGGAGTCCGGGGGCGGGTTGATCGTCCAGTTCTCGATCCCGTACTCCACAGCGACGACGCTGGCGCCAGTCTTCTCCCGGATTCCGCTCTCCGCGAGCCGCTTGCCGTTCAGCGTGGGCGGGAGGTCCACTCGAAACAGGTTCAGCCCTTCGGCGACGATCATGACGTCGCCGATGTGGAGCGAGTTGAAAAGGAGAATCGCCCCCATCGACGAGTAGGACAGCACGAAATCGGCGCCTGCACGAACCAGCGAAGACACGTTGCGCTGATTGGTGGCGCGACAGAGGATCTTGGACTGCGGCCGAAGCTTGCGGCAGTAGACGGTGAGGTAGACGTTCGTGTCGTCGTCGTGGGTGGTGATGATGATCGTCGACGCTTCGTCGATGCCCGCTTCTTTGAGCACGGACAGTTCTGCGGCGTTTCCGACCACCCAACGCTCGTCTCGACCGGGTCGTTCGGGGTTCTGCTCGACCACGCGGTAGTCGAGGCCGCGCTGTTGAAGCGCCCTCGCGGTCAGTCGACCGACCCGGCCTCCTCCCAGGATGAGGACCATGCCTTCCGGCACAGCACTGTTGGCGAACTCGTCGTCGTAGGCGGCGAGCTGCTCGTCGGTTCCTGCCAGAAGCAGCACCGATTCCTCACCCAGCTTCATCTCGGCAGCGGCGGGCTCGAACGCGCCGTGCTCCCACACGCCGACGATTCGTGCACCGGCTCGTTCTCTCACTTCGCTGTTGCGGATGGCCCGGCCGACCAGCTCGGTGCCGTGAGTGTTGGCTTCCGCGATGCGCAGCCGCTCGAAGCTGCCGATGATGTGAGTGCGGTTGTCGCCACCGATCACGCGGCGCGCCAGGGCCGAGGCCATCTGGCTCGGCAGGTGCAGCACCTCCTGGCACTCGGCCAGCGAGAGCAGGTCGATCGATGCGGCGTCGTCGGCGGTGGCGATGATCGGAACGGTCTCCGAGACCTCTCGCACCGTCGAGGCGATCAGCGTGTTCTGGGCGTCGGAGCCCGTAGCGACGATCAGTTCTGCCTCGGAGGCGCATAGAGACCGATAGGTCTCGGGGTCGTCGACCTCGCCGACGACTACCCGGTAGCCGTGGTCCCGCAGCCGCAGCGCCTCGTCCAGATCGGACTCGAGCAGCACGTACTCCCGGTGGTAGCTCTCGAGCCGGTGGATGAACGCCGCCGCGACTGCATCGAGATGAGTGACGATGACGTGTCCTCGTGTGCCCTTCTTGAGCTTGCGAGGCGCTCGTGCTGCGGTCTGGGCGGCCATCCAGGGCTGGTAGAAGAACTCGATGAAGATGAACGGCAGGAGCACGAGCAAAAAGAGCATGCCGCTCATCAGCACCAGAATCGAGAACAGACGTCCCGCGTCCGTGTGGAAGGTGATGTCTCCGAACCCGAGGGTCGACATCACGGTCAGCACCCAGTAGAAGGCGGTGACCCAGGTCTGATCCTGGCCCTCCCGCGCCATCAGTGCCTTGAAGATCACGGCGTAGGTCGCGACCATCAGGGTGAGTACGAGGAGGAACCGCACCAGCGTCCCGAAGCGGGGACGTTGGGCTCCCCTCGACGCCAGAATCGCCGCGAGCTCACCGGCCAGGATCTTCATCGGTCGGGATCTTAACGGGAGTAGAGCGATCCGGTGCCCAAATCGTCGGAGGGCCAGGCTGCCTGAGAAGCCGAGGGTTCTCGGTCAGTCGAGGTTTCTCTGCAATGCCGCCAGGACGACTTCGGGGCCGGAGCGCCGCTGGAAGTTCTCCGTATGCTCGAGCCAGAGCACCTTGCCGTCGCGGTCGATCAGCAGCGTGGTCGGGACCGGCAGCGCCTGGGCGCCGGACGGCGGACCGGAGTGTGGTCCCTGGTTGCGCAGTCCGAAGGCGTCCGTCACCGCGAGATCTCGATCCGAGAGCATGATGGCCTGCAGTCCGTGGTGCTTGCGCTTGTCACGGATCTCCTCCGGCAGATCCGTGCTGACGGTGACCACCTGCACCCCTCGCCGATCGAGCTCGCCTCTCAGCTCTTCCCATCGCCGTAACTCGGCGACACAGTACGGTCACCAGTGGGCGCGGAAGAACTTGAGCAGGACGAGCTGGCCCGCGAGGCTCGAAGAGTCGAAGCGCTGGCCCCGGTCGTCGAGAGCGCTGAAGCGGGGGATGGTCTCGCCCACCTTGATCGCATTGGGCGCCACTTCCTGCCGGCTGATCGCCACCGTGAAGGGCAGCAAGGCGCTGGTGACGATGCCGAGCACCGCGGCGATCCCTCCGAACCAGCGGGTCCGCTTGACGAAGGCGGCGATGCCGAGGGCAGCCGCAACCACGCAGAAAGCGACAAAAAGCGCCCGATTCTCGGGGATCGCGACCTGCCGGACCTGGCGGAACCAGAGCAACAGGGTGCCCCCGGCCACGATCGGGGAGAGCAGGCCGAGAGTGGTTCCGACCTTCCTGCTGTCCGTCGACATGCGCCGATCATATCTCGGGTCGGCCTGGCCTCGAGCGCCGAGTCCCGGCGGGCGCGCTACGATCTGTCGACGCGAAGAGAATTGGAGCGCGGCATTTGCGTGCTGCCACCGACGAGGCCGCCGTCCGGCGCGGCCGGGGAGAAAGCCGATGAGCCCGGATACATCTACTCGTGACCTACGCCTCTGGCCAGGCGTCGTGCTGGCGGTGCTGCTGATCGCCTTGCGCTATCTCCTCCCCGTCCTCGCGCCAGTGACCGCCCTCTTCATCGCTCCAATCGCCGGCATGGTGCTGAGCCTCCTGATTCTCCTTTGGTGGGTGTTGGCGAGCCGGGCGCCGGCGAGCGAGCGCCTTATCGCTCTTGTTGCCGTCGTGGGCGGTTTGGCAGTGACGCCGTTGCTCCTGCACCCGAGTGTCGCCCAGTCGGCAGGCGGTCTGCTCTTCCTGCTCTACGCGCTGCCGCTCCTCGGCCTCGTGTTCGTCGGTTGGGCGCTGCTGAGTCAAGGGTGGCCCGACACCCGGCGACGGGCATCGCTCGTCGCGGCGATCGCCGTCGTCTGTCTCTCGTTCACGCTGTTGCAATCGCCCGGCATGCGCGGCACCGGACAGGCCGACTTCGCCTGGCGCTGGTCGACGACGGCCGAGGAGCGCCTGGTCGCCGCCGGCGGCACACCTCACGGCTCGGCGGGAGGCGCAAGGCTCGGCGAGATCCGCTGGCCCGGCTTCCGCGGTCCCGAGCGCGACAGCACCGTGCGCGGCACGAATTTCGCGACCGACTGGGAGGCCTCGCCCCCCGAAGAGCTCTGGCGACGGGCGGTGGGACCGAGCTGGTCGTCCTTCGCGGTGGCCGGCGACGTGCTCTACACGCAGGAACAGCGGGGAGAGCAGGAGGTCGTCAGCGCCTACCGGGTGTCGACGGGCGAGCCGGTCTGGGAGCACGCCGACGGGGCACGCTTCTGGGAGGCGATGGGAGGCGTCGGCCCGCGAGCCACCCCGACCGTCCACGGCGACCGGGTCTATTCCCTCGGTGCCACCGGTCTCTTCAATGTCCTCGACGCGGCCACCGGAGCCGTGGTGTGGGCGCGGGATCTGGCCGAAGACACCGGTGCTGCCGTCCCCGTCTGGGGGTTCTCAGGGTCGCCGCTGGTGCTCGACGACCGCGTGATCGTCACCGTCTCTGGCGTGATGGCCGCTTACGACGCTGAAAGTGGAGAGCCCATCTGGAGCGGTGCCGGCACGGTCGAGGGCGAAAGCTACACCTCACCGCAGCTGGTCACGCTCGGCGGCATCGAGCAGGTGGTGCTTCTGAGCCCAGACGGTGCCGCCGGGATCTCGGCCGGGAACGGCAGCGTGATCTGGCGGCATGAGCGCAGCGGCATGCCGATCGTGCAGCCGTTCGTGACGGCCGACGGTGGGCTGCTCATCGGCACCACCGGTGCGACCGGGGGCGCCGGAGTGCTGAAGCTCGCCATCGGCCACGGCCCCCCCGGCTGGGCGATCGACGAGGCGTGGGAGTCGAATCGGCTCAAGCCCTACTTCAACGATTTCGTGATCCACGAAGGCCACGCCTACGGCTTCGACGGCTCGATCCTCGCGGCGATCGACATGAGCACCGGCGAGCGGGCCTGGAAGGGCGGACGCTATGGTCACGGACAGCTCCTGCTGCTCGCCGATCAGGACCTGCTACTGGTGCTCTCGGAGGAGGGCGAGCTCGTGCTGGTCTCGGCGACCCCGGACGGTCACCAGGAGATCGCGAAGGTCTCCGCCCTCGAGGGCAAGACCTGGAACCACCCGGTGATCGTGGACGACGTGCTGCTGGTGCGCAACGCCGAGGAGATGGCGGCGTTCCGGCTGGCGTCGGGAGGCTGATTCGGCTCTCGCGAGGAAGCCAGGCCTCGCTTCACCATGAATTCGACGGGGTATTCGGCAAGTGGCTGACGGGTTCGCCATGCCCATCCGGGACTGGCGCCATCGCTGGGGCCAAGGGAGAGACTCCCGTTCTACGACGAAAGCAACCTAGTGCACGTGGCCGTGCGCCGGGTTGTGCCGCTCGTCTTCGTAGTGTTGGCGTAGTAGGTCCTTGCCGTAGTCGTTGCCGTTCGGCGTGCGGATCACGGAGTGGACGTGACGTCTCGAGGGCACGCGCGGACCGCCCAGGGCGATGGGACCCTGGTGGTCGAACTCGATGAGGACGACGGGGCTGTGGATTCGGTAATAGAACACGCTCTCGGGGCCGGTGTCCCCGATCCAGGCGAAGTAGGTGTCGTCGAGGTGCGCTTCGATCTCCTGCATCCTGAGCCTGGCGTGGCCCTCGTCCAGGTTTTCGACGAACTCCGCGACGACGTCGAGGAGACGCTGTTTCTGGGAGGCCGTCATCTCCGACCCACGCAAGCCGGCGTAGTCGAGCACGAGATTGTCGTTGAATGCTGCAGCCAGCATGTTGGAGCGAGTCTTCTCCACGCCCAGGGTTGCCCTCGTTCGCTGTGAGGGGTCGAGCGATTCCATCAAGGCGAGGCCCTTGTCCTGCTCCTCCTGCATCACCGAGATACCGGCATACTCACCCGAGCCGATCACCGGCTCTGAGCCCATGAAGGAGGGCGACAGCACTACCTGGTCGCCGAGGACGAAGTAGTTGATGACGAGGTGATGGCCGTCGAGCTGCCACCCCCAGGGTTTCGTCGCCGACGGCTCACCCATCACGGTGACGAAGTAGAACTCTTCACCGTACTCGTCGTGCTTGCCGACGATCTCGGCCAGGTGTTCGTTCAGGCGCATGACGTTCTGCGTCTTCTGGAGCCCCTTCGCGCTCAAGCTCGCAGCGAAGAGCTGGAGCGCCGCCGCGCGCTGGTGTTCGTCCATCTCGCCGAAGCTCACTCCTTCGCGGGGGGCCCGGTGAACGTTGTGCCAGTCGCGCCACTCGGCGGAGTCCACAGGGAACTCGGTCGCCGTGCGCTGAGCGTCGGTGAGCCCGCCGAGAAATGCCCGAGCCGCCGCCGCGATGGGCTCGGTGGACACCCCGGTCGCCCGGATCTCGTAGAGGTCGGGCACGGGAATGCCGTCGGTGGTGACCCCGACGAAAGGCTCGGCGAGCGCCTGCACCTGTCGCTCACGGCGCGATTGGAGCCCCTCCAACGCAGCCAGCCCACCGAGGAGCAGGACCGGCACGAGCATGACCGCTGTTCGCCTCTTCATAACGCCTCCTGAGCAGAGGGGTGAAATCGACCGCTCCGTCGCCCGCTCACGGTTTGTCCTTCGCTCCCCGTCCAGGACTCGAGGAGCCCAGTCAGTGGAGTCTATCCGTGCTTCCACCCGGGAAAGGTGCCGGAGGAATCCTTGCCGGAAAGGCAGCGACCCATGAATCCGTCGACGGGCACACGTCTTTCTAAAGGAAATCACATCTTCCGGCCACTCCCCGCTCAGATCGGCTGGCTAGGGTTAGAAGAAGACAGGAGACAGCATGGTCAACGGACTCGTTCAAGATCTTCGCTTCGCCACACGACAGCTGGCGCGGAACCGCGGTTTCACCGCGGTCAGTGTTCTCGTGCTCGGGCTCGGCATCGGCGCGAACGTCGCCATGTTCAGCTTCACCAACGCCCTCCTCCTGCGCCCGCCGCAGGGTGTCAGCGCGCCGGACGAGCTCTTTCAGCTGATCGCCCGTTCGAGGCCGCAGGACGACTTCCGGCTGACCTTCCCCTTCCCGGAGCTCGACGAGCTGCAGCGTGCCCTCGAAGGAGAAGCGGCGCTCGCGGCGCACGACTCGACGCAGCTCAGCGTGCGCGTCGGCGAGGTGACGGAGAGGCTTCGCGGCAGCCTCGTGGGGGGGCGCTACTTCGACATTCTGGGTGTGGGAGCGCAACGGGGCCGGGTGCTGTCGCCGAACGACGACGTGCCTGGCAAGGGCGCCGTGGCGGTCGTCAGCCACGAGTTCTGGGAGAGCCGACTGGGCTCGGAGGAAGAGGTCGTCGGCCGAGAGATCGCGGTCAACGGACAGTCGTTCACCGTCGTCGGCGTGGCCGAGCCGGGCTTCGCCGGCGTGGTGCAGTTCGAGAAGAGCCACCTCTGGGTGCCTCTCGCCATGGAGCCTTCCATCAGCACCGTCGTGCTGCAGAGAAGGCCCGGCGTCAATCGGATCAGCGTGCTCGGGCGACCGCGGGGCGGCCGGAGTCAAGAAGCCGTCCGGAACCGTTTCGAGACCCTGGGCGCGGCTCTCGCCGAACGGCACGCCGAGTCGGACTCGCCGCGCGAGCTCTCGACGATGCAGGGCCTCGGCTTCGGGCCCGCCGAGAAGCGCACCGCCCGGTTGCTCTCCGGCGTCCTGCTGGCGGTCGCCTCCCTGGTTCTTCTGATCGCCTGCGCGAATGTGGCGAACCTGGTGCTGGCCCGCGCCAGCCGGCGACGGAGCGAGGTCGCTCTGCGCAGCGCCCTGGGCGCCAGCCGGCTCCGGATTGCTCGGCTTCTCCTGACCGAAAGCCTCCTCATCTCCCTGCTGGCCGCCGCTTTTGGCACGTTCGTCGCCTTCCTCGGCAAGGACATGATTCCGACTCTGCTGCCTCAGTTCGGCGGCGACGCCGGCTTCGCTCTCGTTCTCGACCATCGCGTCGTGCTCTACACCGGCATCCTGGCAGCGGCCAGCGCTCTGATCTTCGGCCTGGCGCCGGTGCTCGGCAATCGGGGCCTGCGGCTCGCTTCGGAGCTCAAGGAAGGGGGCCAGCGAGGTGGCCGGGCCCGAGTCGGCCTGAGAAGCGCGCTGGTGGTCGTCCAGCTCGCGCTCTCGGTGGTGCTCTTGATGGCCGCCGGCCTGCTGCTCGAGACGATGCGGAGGCTGCAGGCAGTCGATCCGGGCTTCTCCGGAGAAGAGGTTCTGGTCACCTCGATCGATCCGGGACTGCAGTCCTACAGCGAGGACCAGATCGCTCTGCTGTATGACCGACTCCCGCCGGCCCTCGAAGCGCTGCCCGGCACGGTCCGGGCCACACTGGCGGATACGGTCCCGCTCTCCGGTGGGTCCGACGAGTTCGGCGGGCTCGCGATCGAAGGCAGCGACCCGCCCGAAGGGTCCAGCGGTTGGACGGTGCAGGTCAATATCGTAGCGTCGGGGTTCTTCGAGACGCTCGAGATTCCGCGCAGCGCGGGGCGCGACTTCGCGGCGACCGACACCTCCAACGCGCCGCCGGTCGCGATCGTCAACGAGGCTTTTCGCCAGCGCTTCTGGCCGGACCGCGCACTCGGACGCACGATCGGCATTCCACGGCAGGGCGAGGAGCCGCAGCTCGTCGAGGTCGTTGGCGTGGTCGGCGACGTTCACTACGGGTCGCTCGCGCAAGCGGTGGAGCCGGTCCTCTACCTGCCGCTCTCCCAGAACCCGAAGAGGCGGATCTCCATCCTGGTGCGCAGCGAGGGGGATCCGCTGCTGAGCGTCGGTCCGGTGCGCGATGCCGTGCACGCGTTCGATCCGGACATGCCACTCTTCGGCATCGCGCCCGTCGACCAGATCGTCGAGTCGTCTCTCTGGCAGGAGCGTCTGTTCGCCGCGCTGCTGACCCTCTTCGGAGCGCTCGCTCTGATCCTCGCGGCGGTGGGCCTCTACGGCGTCATCGCCTACCTCGTCAGCGAGAGCCGCCGCGAGATCGGCATCCGAATCGCGGTCGGCGCCAGCGGTCGGGAAGTGGTGACCCACTTCCTCAAAGGTTCCCTGCGCATGGTGCTCCTGGCGCTCGGCCTCGGGCTCGCCGGCTCGCTGGCCACGGGCCGGCTTCTCTCGGGCACTCTGCACGGCGTGAGCGCTCTCGAGCCAGTTGTCACGTTCGGCGTGCTGGGCGTGATGCTCACGATCGCGGGCCTCGCGACGGTGCTTCCGGCGCGGGCAGCGACCAGGGTCGACCCGGTGGAAGCGCTTCGCACGGAAGGGTAGGAGAGGGCGAGGGCTCGATCCGAGAGTCCTGGTGCCGAGGCGAGCGGGGGTTTCTGAAGGAAATCACATCTTCAGATCACGTCGCGCTCAGACCGCCTCGCTAGTTTGGACTTCCTTGCAGAGGATCATTCGAAAGGGGATGTCATGGATAGAAGAGCATTCTTGAAAAGTGGCCTGGGCGCTGGCGCCTGGATGCTGGCCGGCGGCGGTCTCGTACTTCCCGGGTGTCGGAATAGCCGCACTGCCTGGGCCAGCGATGCTCGCCGGAGAGCACTTCCGATTGCGAAGCTTCTGGAATTCCAGAACGACCGCCCCGTGGAGCTGACCATGCAGGCCGGTCAGTGGGAGATGCTGCCGGGAGTCCAGTCGCCGACCTGGGGCTTCAACGGTCCATACCTCGGGCCGACCGTCCGCATGCGCCAGGGACAAGACGTGCCTTTCGTCTACAAGAACGACCTGTCCGAGGAGATCGCGGTCCATGGCCACGGCCTCCACGTGCCGGGCGAAGTGGACGGCGGCCCGCAGCAGTTGATCGCCCCGGGGGAAGCCTGGTCGCCGGTGCTGCCGATCCGACAGCAGGCCTGCACCTCCTGGTATCACCCGCACACGCATGGCAGTACCGGAAAGCAGGTCTACAACGGTCTTGCCGGGCTCCTCATCATCGACGACGAGAACAGCGACGATCTCCCGCTGCCTGCCACCTACGGGGTGGACGACATCCCTCTCGTCGTCCAGGATCGCACGCTCGACGGCCGAGGGCGCCTCCTGTACTCGCTGGAGGATGTCGACGAAGAGGACGGATTCATGGGTGAGACGATCACCGTGAACGGCATCGCGGATCCGCTGCTCGAGGTTCCCGCTGGTCTGGTCCGGCTGAGACTGCTCAACGGTTCGAACGCCCGCTTCTACCGCTTCCGTTTCGACGACGACCGCACCTTCCACAAGATCGCCACCGACGGCGGCTTTCTGGAGGAGCCGGTGCCGATGACCGAGGTGATCATGCTGCCGGGCGAGCGCAACGAGATCGTCGTCGACTTCTCGAACGGCCGCCCGGCCCTGCTGATGAGCGGTCCCAAGGAAGGTGCCGGCCGGCGGGACGATGGGGACGAACGCGAGGATCGTGACGGGCGTGGCGACCGAGGCGGGCGTGGGGGCCGGAGCGGAGGTGACAACCGGGGGTTCTGGGCGGGCGGCATGAACGACTCGTTCCAGATCCTGGAGTTTCGAGTCGATCCCCATCTGCCGGTCTTCCGGGGTGAGCTGCCCGGCCAGATGAACGAGATCGAGAGGCCGTCTCAGCGCCCGAACGGGCCCGATCGGACCTTCGTCCTGAACATGGGAGGGAACGGGGGCGACCGACGGGGTCGAGGGCGATCCCGAGGCCACGTCTCGGGCGCCCACGGGAACATGTCCATGGGAATCAACGGACAGGCCATGGACATGAGCGTCATCAACGAGCGGGTGCGGTTGGGGCAATGGGAGCGCTGGCGTGTCGAGAGCGACGACGGCCACCATCCCTTCCATGTTCACGGCTGCTCGTTCCTGGTGTTGTCTCAGGAGGGGCGAGCGGTCGCCGAGGAGGACGCGGGCTGGAAAGACACCGTCTGGGTCAAGGACAGCGCCGAGTTCCTGGTCCGATTCGACTACCAGGCCACCGACCAGCATCCGTACATGTACCATTGCCATGTCCTGGAGCACGAAGACATGGGCATGATGGGGCAGTTCACCGTCACCTAGGCCGAGGAGGCCGGAGGTTCTTCAGATCCGCGCTGTGGTTCGACCGAGGCGAGCCTCGTCATGAATATTCTCGTCGTCGAAGACGACAAGGTCGTGGCCGACTTCATCGCCAAGGGCCTGCGTCAGGAAAGCCACTCGGTCGACGTCGCCGAGGACGGCGACACGGGCCTCCAGCTGGCGATGTCGAGCTCCTACGACGTGCTCATCATCGACCGTATGCTGCCGGGCATCGATGGCCTGAACGTGGTCCGGGCTCTTCGCGCCACTGGCGACCAGACGCCCGTTCTCATTCTCAGCGCGCTGGCCGACGTCGCGGAGCGAGTCACGGGGCTGAGCTCTGGCGCGGACGATTATCTGGTCAAGCCCTTCGCGTTTTCCGAGTTGTCCGCTCGAGTCCATGTGCTCGCCAGGAGAGCGATCCCGGTAAGTGGGGAGGCCGTCGAGTTGACCTTCGGCGACCTGAGCCTCGATCGACTCAGCCGGGAGGCGGTGAGGGGTGAGAAGAGGATCCCCCTCAAGCCGCGCGAGTACCAGTTGCTCGAGTACCTCATGCGGCACCCCGGCCAGGTCGTGACGCGCACCATGTTGCTCGAGCGCGTCTGGGGCTACCACTTCGATCCGACGACCAACGTGATCGATCAGCACATCAGCCAGCTGAGGAAGAAGATCGACCGCGGCTTCGAGTCGCCGCTGATTCACACCGTACGAGGTGCCGGGTATGTCCTCCGAAGCGAGGACTAGCTTCCTGCGCAGCACCTCGTTTCGGATCGCCGCGACCTTCATGGCGATCTTCGTCGCCTCCACGCTCGTGATCGGGGTGCTGTTTCAGTGGAACTTCGAGAGCTACCTCGAGGACCAGGCCCGCTCGTTCGTGCAGGCCCTCATGCTCGACACGACGAGCTTCTACGAGGAGGCGGGGGCCGACGCGTTGATCGAGGAGATCGACGAGAGGGCTCGGCTCGATCCCCGCTCTCGGGAGATCTACGTTCTGTTCGACGAGAGCCACGAGCCGATTGCGGGGGCGTCGGATCGTGTGCCCCGGGAGATGCTCCTTCCGGACTTCCCGGAAAGCGCCGAAGCGGCGCGCGGCCGGATCGCCGTCGACTTCCCGAGCCAGTACGACCGCCGCAGGAGACCCGAGGGGCGACCGGCCGGAGAGGGGCGAGACGACGAGGCGGTGTTCCTGTTCGAGGAGCTGCCTAACGGCTGGAGCGTCATGATCGTGCTGTTCGCTCCCGAGATCGAGCAGACCCGAGCTTTTGTGCGCCGGACCCTTGTCGTGGCTGCGGTCCTCATGTCGGTGCTGGGATTGTTCGGCGCCATTCTCCTGACGAGGGTGGTCGAACGAAAGCTGGGGCGCCTCAACGCTCTGAGTCACGACATTCGCGAGGGAGATCTCACCCTGAGGATCCCGACCGACGGCACGGGGGACGAGTTCGACGGCCTCGCTGGCAACCTGAACGCGATGCTAGATCGGATCGCGGCGCTGCTCGAGTCGAGTCGTCAAGTCACGAACGACATCGCTCATGATCTACGGACGCCGTTGACCCGGATGCAGACGCGTCTGGAGGCCCTGCGCGAGTCTGCAGACCGCGGGGCAGACCGCGGGGCCGACGTCGAGGAGACGGTCGAGCTGGTCCTCGAGGATTCGAACGCCGTGCTGCGAATCTTCGATGCTCTGCTCAGGATCTCCGGCATCGAGTCCGGCAGTGTCGATCGGGCCTTCGAGGAAGTCTCACTCTCTGCGATCGTCGAGGACGTGGCAGAGCTCTACGAGCCTCTCGCGGTGGAGAAGGAGATCGTCTACACCCGGAGCATCGAGCCGGATCTCGAGATCCTGGGCGACAAGCACCTGCTCTTCCAGGCCGCAGCCAACATCGTCGAGAACGCGATCAAATACACGCCCCCGGAAGGGCAGGTACGGGTCGAGCTGCGGCAGGGGGAGGGAGGCGTAGGACTGCTCGTCGAAGACAGCGGCCCCGGGATTCCGGACGACGAGCGGGAGAAGATCTTCGACCGCTTCTACCGCCTCGAGAGTCATCGCAGCTCTCCCGGGCACGGCCTCGGTCTCAGTCTCGTCAAGGCGATCGTGGAGCTGCACCGCGGCACGATTCGCCTTGGTCCGAGCGAGGCGGGCGGGCTGAGCTTTCGCGTAGAAGTGTAGTTCGGAGGACCGAGCTGCTGCCATGGTCTCGGACGCGCTGAGCCCCGATACCGAAGTGCTGAGTGCCTTACGCCGCAGTATTTGCGCCATGCCGCTGGAAGCCGGGACCTCGCTCGGTCACTACACGATCACCGCGCCGCTCGGCTGGGCCGGTCTATGGCTCAGTGTCCGATCGTCCTGGATCGTCTCGGCTGGGACGGGGATCGGGAGGAAGTGGTAGTCCACCCGTGTCCGTCTCGTCGAGGCGGTCCGTTCGGGGAGTCGGAGCGCTTGGACGTGCTCCAGTTCCTGGCGCGGGTGTCGGACCCCGTGCCGGAGCCTCGTCAGCAGCAGGTGCGGTACTGGGGTTGGTACTCGAATGCCGCACGGGGAAAACGTAGGAAGGCCGAGTTGGCGTCTGAGCCAGGGAGTTGGCTGGCGAGTGACGACGTGGCGCCAAGTCCGGGGCTGCGTCGTCGCCGGCTGGCGTGGGCTCGGCTGATCAACCGGGTGTACGAGTCGGTCGAGGGCTAGAGCCGGACCGGGGGGCGGCTCCTGGCGGAGCTGTGCTCGGGTTCGGGCAATCGAAGCCCCTTCGCGGTCCGCTCTGCTCCTCCGGGGCCGTGGACGGCAGGATCCGACGAGGAGAGCTGTGCGGGAGCGGCTCGCGGGCCTCTCCGAGACTTCTCGGGCAGCCTCCTGTGCTGCACCAGGCGGGAGATCTGAAAAGCGAGTTCCTACACGTTCCGAGCGCCGGGTCGACGCCGGGTCGACCGCCGCCGCCTGTAGCCCCCACTCAGTCGACCGGCACCAGCCGCTCGAGCTCCTGGTTGAAGTTCAATAAGACGAACAGCTCGTCCGTGCCCAGCTCCCTGAGCATCAGGAAGCGCTCACCGTCCGGCGAGATGTCGTAGCTGATCGGTGACCCCGGCCTATAGTCGCCGAACCCAAGAACGCTCCTCTGCTTGCTAGACGCTCGACCTTTGCCTAGACGCGATGAACATCGGGGAGGTCGGTCACACTTCCATGATGTTCGGCTCGTACTTCACGAGGGAACCGTGAGGCAGATGCTGTACCATCAGCATCACGTCTTCACACCATAGTGATCACAAAGACTGCCGTTTCGCACACTGAGCTGATTGTGTCCCGCAACGAGTGGTTTCTGGCGATTATCCCGCTCTCCCTGTCGTTGTTCTCGTGTGGCTACGATGGCCCTGAATACACCGAGATCACCGCACGTGTGACCGAGCCGACCATCGCCGTAGAGACCGGCGAGCATGAGCTGGGTCTGGGCGAACTGCAACTGGTCAATCGCAAGGCAGAGTGGAAGGACGGCTTCTACTACATTCCCGGTGCAGCATCTGGGAACGAACCTCTTCCGTTGCTGATCTGGCTGCATGGTGGTGGCGGCAACGCAGAATCGACCCGCTATATGTTCCCGTTCGCCGAGGAGTATGGCGTAGTCATCCTCACCCTCGACGCAAGGCATAACACCTGGGATGGCATAGACAGCCCCTACACGAGAGACGTGCCCTTCATCAACGAGGCGCTGAAACACCTCTTTCAACGTGTCGCCATCGATCCAGAGCGAATCGCCCTCGGTGGACTCTCGGACGGGGCTGCCTATGCACTGGCTGTGGGACGCGCCAACGGTGATTTCTTCTCACACCTGGTAGCAGTGGCACCGGGTTGGCTCGAACCACCATCGCCGCTGCTCGGTCAGCCCAGGATACTCATCGGGCATGGGGTCAGGGACCGTGTCTATCCTTCCTCGTTATCGAGAAGGTCTATCGTGCCGAGACTCCGGTCAGAGGGGTATGAAGTGTCCTACTTCGAGTTCGATGGCCCGCACTGGGTTACGGAACCCGCCGTGCGCACGATACTGAGTTGGTTGTCTAGCGGCGAGCAGTAGAGTCAGGCCTTCAACAACACGTCGATCAAGCCGATGTCACCAACTTTCGGCTACACCGAGTGCAGCGCCAGCACCCGACTCTTCCGGTCGGAGGTCGAGATGACGACAGTAGGAGTAGGCGACGGTGTACGCTGCTCCCGCCCGTGGGTGGCTCACGGTGAAACAACCAGCCTGCAGTGCTCCGGCTTTGGGTCAACGTATTGTGAGCCGGGCGGGGCCGGTATAAGGCTCGGTGCTCGGGTGGTGACGGCGACCACGATCAGCTCGGGCTCGTGCATCAGGGCCTGCACCAGCCCGCCCCTTCGCGGTCCGCTCTGCTCCTCCGGGGCCGTGGACGGCAGGACCCGACGAGGAGGGCTGTGCGGGAGCGGCTCGCGGGGCTCTCCGAGCCTTCTCGGGCAGTCTCCTGTGCTGCGCCAGGCTCGAGATCGGAAAAGCGAGTTCCTACACGATTACACGTTCCGCCGTGGGAAAGATCGCGACGCCAATATGCATGTTCGACTCCAGACAAACCCTGAATTCGGGTGACAGTCCACCGGTCTGCGACCTTCAACAGAACTCCGATGGGTGGTCTTCGAGGAGGAAGGAGAGGTCCTTCTCCAGGAGTTCCGAGATCTCGACTCCTTGCAGGCGAAGCTCGCGGCGACGCTCCCAGTAGAGCAGTCCTCCCGCCGTGCAGATCGCACCGAACAACGCTGCCGCTGGAAGACTGCCGCTGATCCCGACCGCAATGAAGAGGGCCGAGCCCAGAATCAGGCCACCACTCCAGAAGTACAGCCAGAATCCGCTCAGCCGGAAGCCCGCCCGCTGCCAATACTCGGTGGCTCGTTCGGGCAGCCGCATCACTGCGATCCCGGCGATGATCTGCCCCACCATCACACAGAGCACCGACATGAAGGCGTACTCCGAAAAGCTGCGCTGGAAGAGCAGGGCGCCGGTGGCGATGATGGCGACGAAGATCAAGGCCCCATTGGGCGAGCCGAAGCGCTCGCTGACGTAGGCCAACGGGCTGGGCAGTACCCGATCGCGAGCCAGAGCAAACAGGTCGCGGCTCTTTGCCAGCACGAGTCCGTTGATCGAGGTGCCGATCGCCAGGAGAGCACCGAACGTGACGACGCGCGCCATTCCCTGCGGCAGGAACACCTCCGAGGCCCTCGCCACCGCTGCCTGGGTTCCTTCGAGCTCTTGCCACGGAATCAGCCCCGGCACGGCGAGCGTCACGGCCTGATAGGTGACCAGGATGAGCACGAACCCCAACCCGAGAGCCAACGGGATGTTGCGTTTGGGGTTCTTCACCTCACCGGCCAGGGAAGTGAGCACGAAGAAACCCGAATAAGAGTAGTAGGCGGGTACCGCCGCGGCCAGCACTGCGCCGAACCCCTTCGGCAGGAAGGGATCGAGGTTCGCCGGGTCCAGCTTCACGACGCCGCCCAGCCCGAACACGAGCAAGACCGTCATGAAGCCGACCACCATGATGCTCTGCATCCAGACCGCAGACTTCACCCCGAACAGATTCACACCGGTCATCAGCCACACCGCTGCCAGCGCCACGGCCAGCCGATGCTCCGCCACGATGGGTACGAACACCGCAAGGTAGTCAGAAAGGCCCAGGGCCAGCGGCGGAATGGCCAGCGTCACCGCGATCAGCGACATCCACGCCACCAGGAATCCCCAGAAGGGCGACAAGATCGCGCTCACCGCCACGTAGTTGGCTCCGCTCACCGGAAAGACGTTGCCGATCTGGGCGGCGACGACACACACGAAGAGCGCGATGCCCGAAGCCAACAGATAGGAGAGGAAGACCCCGGGCCCCACCCGACCCGCCAACTCCCCCGGGAGGATGAAAATCGAGCCTCCGATGATGTAACCGATCAGGGTGAAGATCGCCCCGCTCAGAGGGATGCTACGACGTAGATGTCGGGGCAAGCCGGTCCTCCTCGTCATCTCTTCCGCGGATCGCTACAGCGACAGGTCCCCGTGATAGGCGCGCGCCACCCAGGCCATGAGCTGGGCGCAGAAGAGACCCGCCGGCGTTCCCACCAGATTCCCCAGTACCCCCATCAGGACACCCACCGTCGCCAGCGAAGGCTGGAACACTCCCGCCACCACCGGGGCCGACACGACCCCGCCGATGTTTCCCATGCTGCCGGTGGCGAGCAGAAACACCGGTGTCTTGAGAAGCCGCATCGCCACCACGAGACAGCTGATGTGGACCCCGATCCACACTACACCGACCAGGAGCAGGAGCGGCGCTTCGAGGACCGCCTTCAGATTGCCGCCAGCACCCATCGTGCCGATCATCAGATAGAGCCCGCCGTAGGCCACCGACGACGCCCCCTGGTACTCGAGCTCTCGCGCTTTGGTGAAGGAGAGTGCGATCCCCACCGCCACGATCAACAGCACGCCATAGGTGTAGCTCGACAGAACCGATCCGATCTCGGGAACGAGCTCGCCCACGCGCATGCAGGCCCAGCTCACCACCAGTCCCACACCGAGCATCCACGAGAACGCCGGCACGGTGAGAGGCCGTGCCTTCTCCGCCTGGACTCGCGCCATCCGCTCACTCAGCTCGTCGAGCACCTCGCGGCTCGCTCCGTTCCACCGGTCGACCCGGTCTTGATGTCCACTGAACGCGATCAAGACCGACATCCAGCCGTAGCCCACCACCGAGTCGACGATGATCAGCGGACTGAGCGCGGCGTCGGAGGTGCCGATGCCTTCCTTGATCGCCACCATGTTGGAGAGGCCGCCGATCCAGGAGCCGGAGAGGGCGCCCAGTCCCTTCCAGGCCTGCGGGTCGAGAAAAGGCTGAAAGAGCGCCAACGAGATCGGTCCCCCGACCACGATTCCTGCCGTTCCGGCGAGCAGCATCGCCGTCGCCGGCGGCCCCAGCTTCGCCAGCGCCTTGAGGTCGGTCGACAGGATGAGCAGAAGCAATGCGAACGGGAGCAGGGTCGCGGTGCACCAGTCGTAGAACGGCGACTCGGCCGGTGTCAGACCGAAGGTGGTGAAGAAGACCGGTAGCAGGTAGGCCCAGACGATCGGCGGCAGGAAGTGGAACACCCGGTCGAACGGCGCCGTGCGCGCAGCCAGAAAGAGCAGGGCCACGAAGCCGGCGAAGAACGCCACCAGAGCCGAAGGCTCGCGGATCAACGCTGGAGCCGTTTCGATCATCGGCTCGACCTGACGAAGCGCCTCAATCCCACCCGTAGACCTCGCGGATGCGCGTCGGGAGCTCGGGGAAGATGATCGGGTTGGCGTCGTCGCTGTTGGCCAGGATCACGTAGCCGTTGCCGCCCTCGAGGGAGCCGACGAAGTTGCCTCGGAAACCCCAGTTCCCCCCCGTGTGACCGAAGAACCGGTTGGCCTCGCCCGCCTGCGCCGGTTGGTGAGGCGACTCCGATCCCGCGGTGAAGCCGAGGGCGTAGTGGCCGACGCCTCCGGGAGTCACCATCTTCTGCGCCATCTCCCGGCTCAGCACGCTGTTCGAGCGCCCCTCGAGGGAGAGCTGCACCTCGATCATGAACTTCGCCAGGTCGGTGGCCGTGGTCCAGAGACCGGCCGCGTAGAGCTCGGGGTAGACGTGCCACTTGGCATCGCCGCGCCCGATGAAGCCGTCCTGACGCACGACCCAACCGTGGGCCCTCGCCGCGTTGCGGTCGAGCTCTGGGGGCAGCGGCTGACAGAAGCAACTGTGAGTCATGCCGATCGGATCGAGCACCGTCTCCTTCACGATCTTGGCAAAGGGCCGGTCCATCACATCGGAGAGGGCCAGCTGGAGGATGGTCGAGCCGCCCCCCGAATACTCGTAGCGCGTTCCCGGCTCCCAGTCGACGATCACCGGGTCCGTATTCGCAGCCGTCTTCCGACCGGCCGCGTCGTAGCCGAGGACCTGAGGTACGGTCGGGATCTCGTCGGTCGGCAGGTACCCCGGAAACCCGGAGACCGTGGTGCCCGCCGTCATGCTGAGCAGTAGCCGCGGCGTCACCGTCGTCTCTGCCAGGTACTCCTGCGACTGCACCAGTCGCCACGATTCGAGCAGCGAGTTGATGTCGTCGTCGAGCCCGAACCTCCCGTCCTGCACGGCTCGGAGCACCGCCATGGCCGAGACCGGCTTGCTGATCGATGCCGCCTGAAAGAGGGTCTCGACGTTGGCCTCGAGGCCCGCCTGCGGATCGGCCATCCCGTAGGCTTTGGCCCAGAGGAGCCGATAGTCCTTGATCACGGCCACGCTCAGTGCAGGAGTCGTGTGCTCGGTCATCAGCTCTGCGAGGGTTCTGCCCGCATCTCCCTGCGCACCTCCGTTGGGAGCTCCCTCGGTTCGGGCCGCCTCGATACGGCGGATCTCGTCGGCGTTCTCCGTCAGGCCGACCCCCACCGGCGGCTGGGCCAACGCTCCGCCCGCGAGCAGCATGGCGACCAGTCCGGTGAGTCCAGCGCGACCGCAGGCCCCAATCCGTCTCCCCTCCATCCGGCGGACTCCTTTTGTCGATTCGGATTCGACCAAACCCTACTCCACCGGGCGCTTCAGGGTGCGCACTTCAGCGAATCACTCCTCGAACGCGAAGATCCGCTTCCAATCGGTCTTCATGTCGACAACGGTCCAGCCGCGGGCCGCAGCCTCGTCCAGCCCCTTGTCGAGGCCCCCGATGTGGGAATCCCGATCGTAGGCCCACTCGCGGTCGGCGTCGGTGTGGTGGACGTAGACGCACAAGGACGGCCCCGCACCCGCGGCCGTCCATTGGAGCATCTGCAGATCTCCGTCGGAATTGCCGAAGGCCGCGATGGGTCGGCGACCGATGTGGGAGTGGATCCCCACGGGCTTGCCCTCCTTGTCGTCGACGAAGTCGATCTCGGGCAGCCGCACCAGGACCGGCTCGCCGTCGCGCATCTCGAGCTTCGTCTTCACACTCGAGCCCACCACCTGCTCGGGCGGGATGCCATAGGTCTGCTCGGTCCACGGCCGCATGAACTCGATGCCACCTCCGGAGACGATGAAGGTCTTGAAACCGTTGGCACGCAGGTAGTCGAGCAGCTCGAGCATCGGCTGGTACACCATCTCCGTGTAGGGCTGGCCGGTGGCCGGGTGGCGCGCAGTGGCAATCCAGTCCTTCGCGATCTGCTCGAACTCGACCGTGGTCATCCCGGTGTGGCTAGCCATGACGAGCTCGGCCAGTCCGTGCTCACCGCCCGCCGCCAGTGCTTCCATGTCGCCTTCGAGCACCGCCTGGAACGGCTGCCGGGTGGCCCAATCCGGATGCTCCGGCGCCAGCGCCTGGACTCGATCGATGGCGAAGAGCAGCTGGAAGTACGCCGGCTGCTCCGCCCACAGGGTTCCGTCGTTGTCGAAGGTCGCGATGCGCTCGGCCTCGGGGACGAAGTCGGTTCCGTTCGGATCGGTGACCCGGTTCACGAAATCGACGATGGCGTCGCGACTGTTGCCGTCGTTCCAGGACGGTAGGATCGGCGCAGCGCTGGCGACCGGGGACGAGTCGCCTCCCGCCGGAGCGGTGTCTGCGCTGGGCGTACAGCCCACCGTGCCGGCCAGCAGGGCCGCTGAAAGCGTAGCCATCGAGAGGAGCTCGGGTGTTCTCGTCATGATCAGAGGTCTCCGGGTCAATCATCGGGGCTAAGGCAATCTACCCTTCCAGGCGCTGCGATGCCAAACAACGCGCCAGGCTCCTGCGAAAGACCTACCGACGACCCCTTGGCGATTCCAACGCGGGCCTGTACGCTTCCGACCAGGATCTCGATCGGGTTCTCACGCCCTTCTCCTCTTTGCACCATAGGACCAGACGCTTCATGACCAATATCAACGAATTCAACGCAGATCTCGAGCGCGCGCAACGCGGCACGGTGATCGATCTCCTTCGTTCTCATCGAGACGTGACCCTCGCCGAGCTCGCGGCGCTTCGAGACACTCACGGCGACCTGGTCGGCAGCATCACCCTCGACGAGCTGATCTCCGGCCAGCCAGGTACCTCCAAGCGACGGCGGCGCGGTCTTCGCAGGAAGAAGGCCGCAAAGGGCACGACCTCGGGTCGGCGGCCCGGGCGCCCCAGAAAGGTCGACACGCGCACGGCTGCGGGCCGGGAGGCCTATGACGAAGCGATGCTGGCCGCGGCGATCGGTCAAGGCGACAGCGCCTCGGCGGACCAGCTCAGGGCCCTCATCGGAGGCACCAGCGAGCAGGCCCGATCTTCCCTGGCACGACTCGTCGACGCGAAGCAGGTCAAGCGCATGGGCCGAGGGCGAGGCACCCGCTACCAGGCTCGCTGATTCCCAGGCCGACGGGCCCGCAGCGCCCGTTCTTGCGCGCGGGAGCGGCGGCTAGAAGTAGGTCTTCACGGCTCCTGTGACGTCGTACCGATCGTCAACCAGCAACAGGACCTGCCACTTGTCGAAGGTCGTGCAGGGGTGGGAAATCCCGAAGCCGAGCAGATCGCCGACCTCGAGTCGGACTTCCGGCTCGAGCCGGAGGTAGGCGTGCTGGTCGTTGAGGTCGACCACCTTGCCGATCTGCGTAGCGTCCTCGACCTCGCCATCGCCCTCGCGTCGACACAGCCACCGCGCCACCGGCAGTGCGACATCGAAAGAGACATCGCGCTTGCCGAAGGCCACGAGGGCCAGCTCTGATTCGGGACGAGACTGCACCACGGACCACACCTCGAGCGCGGGGGTCAATCCTCCGGGAACCGTAGCGTGATCGCGTTGGATCATCAGATCGTGGGCCGGACCGTAGAACCCGACATCGTGGGTCAGGTAGCAACCGCTGCGCAAGACGACTCGCTTCTCTCGATCGAGATCGAGAGCGCTGAATCGACGCGCCACTTCGTCGAAGTAGGCGGAGCCACCGGCCGTGAGTAGCACCTCACCGCTACCGAAGAGCCCTTCGCCTGCGCACTCGACAGCGACTCGCTCGATCCGGTCGAACATACAGTCCGCACGAGCGCGCCCTTCCTGACTGGTCAGGTCCACCAGACCCTCGAACCCTTCGACGCCGCGCAGCGTCACCCACGGCTCGTTCTCCTTCACCGTCCGGGCGAGCTCCAGTGCGGCCTGGTGCTCCCGAGCGCCGGTCCTGCCCCCGGGCATCCCGATCTCGAGCAGCAGCTGCAGAGGCCGACCGATCTCCTCGAGGCGGAGCGACTCGAGCAGCAGCTCGAGGTGCTCGGCCGAGTCCACCAGACAGTAGAAGTCGAGCTCCGGATCGTCTCGCAGCTCACCCCCGATGTAGCGCAGCGCCTGGGTACCGACGAGCTGGTTCGCCAGCAGGATCCTCTGCACACCGAATCGCCGATAGACCGCAATGTGGGCGACGGTCGCCGCGGTCAGTCCCCACGCTCCGTCGCGGAGCTGCAGATCGAAGAGCTGCGGCGCCATGCTGGTCTTGCCATGAGGGCAGAGCGATGTTCCGGTCTTCTCCAGGAAGGCGCGCATCCATCGGCTGTTCTCGAGCAGGGCCCGCTCCCGGATGACTGCCGCCGGGAAGGAAACATTCCCCCTGAGCAGATTCCACCCCAGCCCGGAAATGTCGCCCAACCGAGTGGGCGGCATCCCCGGAGGCATGCCCTTGACGGTGCCATCCACCAAGAGATCGTCGATCTCCCCGAGGTGACTCAAGACGGGCTGCGAATCGCTGTTCACTGGACGCTACCCCCTCCGTCTAGCCGGTGTTCTGGAGCCCCTGCGCGATTCCGTTGACCGTGGCCAGCAGGGCGTCGAGCAGCACACCGTCGGGACTGCCCTCGGCACGCCAACGCCTCAGCAGATCCACCTGAATCAGGCTCATCGGATCGACATACGGATTGCGCAGCCGAATCGAGCGCTGCAAGGTGGGATCGGCGGCCAACAGCTCATCGGCTTCGCGCAGCTGAAGGACCCAGTACACGGTTCGCTCGAACTCCTCTTCGATGACGCCGAACAGATCACGCGGTTCTCCCTCGACCAGTTCCGCGTAGTGGCGAGCGATCGGCAAATCGGCCTTTGCCAGGGCGATCTCTGCGTCGGCGAGCAGGGCCTGCAGGAAGAGCCACTCCCGAGCAGCACCCACGACTCGCTCCCGACCGTGACGATCGACCGCGGCTTCGATGCCACTGCCCAGCCCGTACCAACCGGGCAGCAGGTGGCGGCTCTGGGTCCAGGAGAACACCCAGGGAATGGCTCGCAGGCTCTCGACTCCCCCACCGCCGCGACGAGACGCCGGGCGCGAGCCGATGCGCATCCGCTCGATCACATCGATCGGAGTCGCTCCGCGGAAGTAGGCGACGAAGTCCGGGTGCTCCCACACCAGCTCGCGATAGTGCGCACGGCTCGCGGCGGCCAGCGTTTCCAGGATCGACCCCCACTCCGGATCCTCACGCGGCCCGTCCCGATGGGCGGTCGCGAGCATGACGGCACCCACGGTTCTCTCCAGGTTGCGCAAGGCGATGCCGCGCAGACCGTACTTGTTGTTGATCACTTCCCCCTGCTCGGTCACTCGCAGACCGCCGTCGACCGAGCCGTGTGGTGCCGCCAGCACTGCATGGTAGGTCTTGCCTCCGCCACGCCCGACCGTGCCGCCACGCCCGTGAAAGACCACCAGGGTCACTCCGCTCGTTCGCGTGACCTCGACCATCGCAGCGACCGCTCGGTGCAGTGCCCAGCGCGAAGCCGCGATTCCACCGTCTTTCGAGCTGTCGCTGTAGCCCACCATCACGACCTGCCGGTTGCCGCGCCTCTCCAGATGCGGCCGGTAGGCTCGCTCGGCGAAGAGAGCGCCGAGCACCTGCGGCGCCGCTTCCAGATCTCCCACGGTCTCGAAGAGGGGCGCGACGTCGAGGTCGCTCTCGAAGCTCTGGCGAGCCTCAGGGGCGCGCGACCACAGATCGAGCACCAGCACCGACAGGACGTCGTCCACGTCCTGCGCCATCGAGATGATGTAGGGCCCGATCGACTCGTCACCGAAACGATCTCGACTCTCGCGAATCGCTCGAAAGACCTCCAGCACGGAGGCGCTCGCCCCATCCGGCGCACCAGGCTCGATCTTCGTCTCGCCGCGAAGCACTCGGCTGAGCGACGCGGCTCGTTCTCGGGAGGAGCGCTCGAGCCATCCGGGATCGTCGAGCAGCTGGCCGACCGCCGTGCGGTGCACCAGGGAATCCTGACGGACGTCCAACGTGGCCAGATGAAACCCGAACGTCCGGATTCTCCGGATCAGGCGCCGTACCTGAAAGAGACCCGCGTGGCGCCCGAGGTTCTCCTCGAGACTCCGCGCGACCAGCTCGATATCGGCGAGGAACCCCTCGACGGAGGCATAGCCGCCCTCGCTCTCGGGCGATCCGGCCGGCGCGAGGGAGGCACCCAGACGTGCGTCGACCAGACGCAGGAAGATCCGGTAGGCCATATCGTGGTGCCGCGGGTGGATTCGAGCATGGGTGTCGGGGAAGAGCTCCCGATACCGACGGGTCCGCTGCTCGAGCTCGGCGGCAAAGCCCACCCGGGTCGTCGATTGCGTCAGCTGCCCGGCCAGCTCCAGCACCTCCCGGCGGTACAGTCCGATCACCAGCTCGCGATGACGCTCGAGCGTGGCCCGCAGCGTGCCGGCGTCGACATTGGGGTTGCCGTCCATATCGCCACCCACCCAACTCGCGAAGCGGACCAGCGTCGGCAGCTCGACCCTCTCGCCGGTCAGCCGTTCCAGCTCGCTCCCCATCTCTTCGTAGAGCGCAGGGATGACCCGGTAGAGAATGTCGGTGAGGAAGAAGAGCACGTGCTCGCGCTCGTCGGCCACCGTGGGACGCAGCTCCGGATGCTCCGACGTCTGCCAGACCGTGGTCACGTCCGAGCGGATGCGGCTCATCGCTGCTCGCGCTTCGGGGACGGTCATCGAGGGATCGAGTCGAGCGACCAGATCCCGACCGATGCTCTGCTCTTTGAGCAGAATCGCTCGTCGTGTCGCCTCGGTGGGATGTGCGGTGAACACCGGCTCGACGCGGACTCCGCGCACCAGCTCGATCAGGCGATCCGCCTCGTCACCCGACAAGCCCACGGAGCCTGTTGCACCTTGCGCGTCTGCGGCACCCTCGGCGATCAGGCGCCCGAAGGTGTCTACGATGCTGTCGCGCTGGGGCTGAGTGGATGCGACCCGAAGGTAGTGCCGCCGGCGGCGAATGCGGTGGACCTTCTCGACCAGGTTGACCACCATGAAGTAGGTCGAGAACGAACGTACCAACTGCTCCGCGTCGCCTGGCTCGAGGTCCCGCAGCCGGAACGTCAGTTCCTCCTCGGCCGATGGATCTCCCTGACGGCGACGAATGGCCAGCATGCGGGCTCCCTCGACCGCCTCGTACAGAGCCGTTCCACCCTGCTCGGCCAGGATCTCGCCGACCATGGCGCCCAACTCGCGGACGTCGTCTCGGAGCCCCTCGTCCTTGGGCAGAAAGCGGATGGCTCCGCCATCGATCTCGTCGCTCGCACCGTTCTTCGCCACCCTCCGAGTCTACTCATAACGATCCACCGCGCGTCTCGGGGTCCCCGGCCTCGGTGCCCACTCTCGAGCGTCGACGTCCGGGGGCCACTGTTAAGCTGCGCTCCTATCCTCGCCCACCACCAGCGAAGCGCTCGTCACGAAGGAGAACCACGTGCAGATGCCTCGATTCCGCCACACACAGCTGGCCCGCCTCGGCGTCGTTGCATGGGCCGTTGTCGCCTCGCTCTCGAGCGTAGCCCTCGCCCGGGGGCCCGACACCCGAGAGCTGGTGACCCGCCTGTCGCAGCTCACCTCGTGCACCTCCCCCAGCTTCTCCCCGGATGGGCGTGACATCGCCTTCGTCACGGACATCACGGGCACGCCCCAGGTGTGGAAGGTCCCGGCGAGCGGCGGTTGGCCGACCCAGGTCACCGCCCTGGAGGACACGGTGTCGTCCGTGAGCTGGTCTCCGGATGGGCGGTGGCTCGCGGTCTCCGCGGCACCCGGCGGAGGCATGAACAGCCAGGTCTACCTCTTGTCGCCGGATGGCTTCGAGCAGAGTCGAATCACCCCTGGCGGTCGAGAGACGAACCGGCTGGGCCCATGGAGCCATGACGGGCGCAAGCTCGCTCTGGGCTCGAACTCCAGAACCCCCGCGGCCATGGACGCCTACCTCCACGACGTGGCCTCGGGCGAGACCGAGCTCGTGGCCAGGAACGAGGGAATCGGAGGCATCGCCGACCTCGACCGGGCGACCCGGAGCGCCCTGCTGACCCGTCTGGCCGGGCGTGGGAGCAACGACCTCTACCTGCTCGATCTCGCGAACGGGAACGAGGTCCATCTGACGCCGCACCGAGGGCCGGGTAGTTTCAGCGGCGAGATCGCCCCGGACGGGCGCACGGTCTATGTAGCCTCGAACAAGGAGCGCGACACCATCGCCTTCGGCCGCGTCACGGTCGAAGACGGACACGCGTCAGAGATCGAGATTCTGCGGGGGCGCGAGGACGCAGAGCTGGACGGCTTTCGGCTCGACCCGACCGGCCGACGGGCGGCGCTGGTATGGAATGTGGCGGGGCGCAGCGAGCTCGAGCTGTTCCATCTCGAGACCTCCGAAAGCCGCGTAGCGAATGTTCCCGGCGACCTGCTGGGAGGCGTGGACTGGTCGAGCGACGGCGGCACGCTCGCGCTGGTGGCGCGCGGCGCCGACGCGCCGAGCAACATCTTCGTGCTCGACGCGCGCAGCGGACAGACCACCAGGGTCACCGACTGCCCGCGTCCGGGGGTCGATCTCTCTCGGCTGGTCCGTCCCGAGCTCGTCCACTTCCCCTCCCACGATGGCCTCGAGCTCTCCGGCTGGCTGTATCGGCCCGCGGGCACCGATGTCGGGCCTCGACCCTATGTCTTGAGCTTCCACGGCGGCCCCGAGGGGCAGTCGAGACCCTCCCTCAGCGCCAACTACCAGGCCCTTCTCCTGCAAGGGATCGGGGTCTTCGCCCCGAACATCCGCGGTTCTTCGGGCTTCGGCAAACGATTCGTCAATCTGGACAACCGCGAGCTCCGCTTCGACGCCAACAAGGACATCGAGGCGTCGGCACTCCATCTGGTTGACGAGGGGATCGCCGAGCGTACGAAGCTCGGCATCATGGGCGGCTCCTACGGCGGCTACGCGGTGATGGTCGCCGTGACCGACTTCCCCGACCTCTTCGCCGCCGGGGTGAACCTCTTCGGCATGGTCAACTTCGAGACGTTTTTCGCGAACACCGAGCCCTGGATGGCCGCGATCTCGGGGACCGAGTATGGCGACCCGGTGACCCAGCAGGAGCTGCTCCGTCAGCTATCACCGATCCACCGGCTCGATCGGGTGCAGACCCCACTGCTGGTCCTTCACGGGCAGAACGACACCAACGTCCCGGTGGTCGAGGCCGAACAGGTCGTCGACAACCTGGAGAAGAGAGGCGTTCCGGTCAAGTACATTCTCTTTCCAGACGAAGGACACGGCTTCCGCAAGGCGACCAATCGTCTCACCACCACCCTCGAGACCGTGGATTGGTTCGTCCGGTACCTGAAGCCTGGGGAGAGCGAATAGACTCCGGTCTTTCGAGCCCAGAACAGGAGCTCCGCCGCAATGCGGGCCAACGGTAACGGCGCCCGGAGTCCGTCTGCAGGGGGGCTTCTGCAGAGGACGGGGGAGAGGGATACAGTGATGAAGATGCAGAGAGTGGATGTGAGCAGAGCGGCTGCGCTCTCTCTCGGCCTGTCGATCTCGGTCGCGCTGCTGGCCTCGTGCGCAGCCCCGAGTGAAGAGATCGAGGACCCGTCAGGTACCGAGCTCTGGGTCGATCTGTTCGACGGGGAGTCGCTCGACGGCTGGACCCGCCTCGGCGGCGAGGCCGAGTATCGAGTCGATTCGGGCCAGATCGTCGGCACCACCCAGACCGGCACGCCGAACACGTTCCTGGCGACCGAGACGAGCTACGGCGACTTCGCTCTCGAGCTCGAGTACAAGGTCGACCCCGCGATCAACTCCGGTGTGCAGATCCGTTCCGAGAGCCGACCCGAGTATCAAGCCGGCCGGGTGCACGGGTATCAGATCGAAATCGACCCCTCGGAGAGAGCCTGGTCCGCCGGAATCTACGACGAAGCACGCCGGGGATGGCTCTATCCCCTCACGCTCAATCCCGAGGCAACGGGCGCGTTTCGTCAGAACGAGTGGAACCACCTCTACATCGAAGCGATGGGTGACACCATCCGCACGTGGCTCAACGACGTGCCGGTGGCTCACCTGATCGACGACCTGACGCCCGAGGGCTTCATTGCCCTCCAGGTGCACTCGGTATCGCAAGAAGACTCCGGCCGGGAAATCCGCTGGCGCAACATCCGGATCCGCACCCGGGACGTTCCCGTTCGGGACGGCTCCGTGCCCTACATCGCCGACACCGTACCCAACCGTCTCAGCGAAGCCGAGGCGGCCCTCGGATGGCGGCTGGCCTGGA
The DNA here is from genome assembly GCA_963851415.1 of uncultured Acidobacteriota bacterium. GTDB lineage: Bacteria > Acidobacteriota > Thermoanaerobaculia > Multivoradales > Multivoraceae > CAWKPF01. The sequence continues at coordinate 1,024,467 of CAWKPF010000003.1, read as the reverse complement.
ACGGCAAAGACACGACCGGCTGGCGCGGGGCCCACGCCGAGGCCTTCCCCGAAGGCGGATGGGAGATCGCCGACGGGCAGCTCACCGTCCTCGAGTCGGGCGGCGGGGAGGCGCGCAATGGCGGCGACATCGTCACCGAAGACGAGTACTCCGCGTTCGAATTCCAGCTCGAGTTCCTGCTTTCCGAGGGGGCCAACAGCGGCATCAAGTACTTCGTCACCGAGGGGTACGAATCGGGAGGCTCTGCAATCGGCGTCGAGTATCAGCTGCTCGACGACGAGCGCCACCCCGACGCCACCCAGGGGCGCGATGGCAATCGCACCCTCGCCTCGCTCTACGACCTGATGACGGCCGAGAAGTCGCCGCGCTTCGTGAATCCTCCCGGCCAGTGGAACCACGCTCGACTCGTCGTTCACCCGAACCGACACGTCGAGCACTGGCTCAATCATCAGAAGGTGCTCGAGTACGAGCTGGGCTCTCCCGAGTTTCACGAGCTCGTGCAGATCAGCAAGTACAGAGACTGGGAGGGCTTCGGCGACTGGGAGAGCGGCCACTTGCTCCTCCAGGACCACGGCAACCGGGTCTCCTTTCGCAGCATCAAGATCCGGGACCTCTCGGACTCCTAGACCACCCGACAACGCACCGCGTTCGTTCACCAACACGACAAGACAAGGAGCCAACCGATATGAAAGTGATTCGTTTCGCCCTCGTGGCGTTGCTGCTCGGGATGCTGGCGGCGTGCGCCACCACGGGCCGCATCGACCGAAGCCGCATGTCGTTCTCGGACCAGCCCCTGATTGGCAAGTTCGTCTGGCACGACCTCATGACCGACGACGTCGAGGCCGCCCGCCGCTTCTACGGCGGCTTGTTCGGCTGGGAGTTCAACGAGACCAGGGGACCTCGCGGAAACTCGTACCTGCTCGCCCACGCGGACGGGGTGTACTTCGCGGGGATGGTGGCGTTCGCGGATGCCGCCGGCGGTGCCAACCAGTCGCGATGGCTCCCCTACGTTTCGGTCGACGATGTCGATGACGCGCTCACCCGCACCACTGCCAATGGCGGTCGGGTCGCTGTCGCGGCACGCGACGTCGATCTCGGCCGCGTCGCGGCGATCACCGACCCCGAAGGAGCCGCGATCGGCCTGGCGCGCAGCGACATCGGTGATCCGGACGACAAGACCACGGCCGCCGCAGCAGGTCGGATCGTCTGGAACGAGCTCCTCGCCGACGACGAATCGGCAGCCGCGACGTTCTACGGCGAGGTACTCGGCCTCGACTCCCGAGTGATCGATCGACGGGGCGGCCGCTACACACTGTTGATGCACGGCGACCGCAACCGGGCCGGGATCCTGCCCAATCCCACCGAGTGGCAGTCGGACTGGCTCACCTACTTCGCCGTGGATGATCCAGCGGCCGCAGCGGCTCGAGCCGAATCGCTGGGCGGCAAGATCCTGCTCTCTCCCTCCCCCGAGGTGCGCGAGGGCAGCCTGGCGATCGTCACCGATCCTTCCGGCGCCGTACTAGCCCTACAGAAGTTCCCCCTCTGAGCCGCAGGAGAACCAAGACCATGAAGAACAAGACCCTGAAGAATCGGATTCGTCGCTCTTTGCTCCTCGCTATCCTCACGGCCTGCTGCCTGGTCCTCACCGGCTGCAATGCCAACGTCGGCGTCGGCATCGGGGTCGGAATCCCGGTTGGCGACCACGGCTACATCAACGTCGGCACGGGCAGCAACCGCTGGTACTGAGTCCACGAGTCGTCGGGTCGGGCGTCTCGCACCGTGACGAGAACGATTCAGCGAGAGGCTAGTCGCCCTCTTCCACGATCGGAATCCGGCGGTCCACGACGATGCCGGAGCGCACGACCTGACGAGTTCCCGAGGGCCAGTCGACCTCGATTCGCTCGACGCGCGACTCGCCTCCGAGTCCGAAGTAGAGCGGAACACTGCTTTGCGACAGGTAGCCGGACTTGCCGTCGACGTAGCGGTGATAGGTGTGGCCGGGGGTCACGACCCGGACGAAGGCTCCCAGCCCATCGCGATTGGAGCGCGTGCCGATCAGCTGCACCTCGAGGAACCGGATCTCGTGCCGCGCCGCGAGGTCGCTCAGCAGGATCTGCGGCGCGGCGTTGAACTCCCCGGTGACGATGTCGAGGTCGCCGTCGGCGTCGAGGTCGAGAATCGCAGAGGCGCGGCTGCCCAGAGTGCCGAGAACCGTCGCCGGACCCTGGTAATCAGCGCACGCCGCGTAGAGATCCTGCAGCCCCACCAGATCGGGAGCCTCCGCCGGCTTCTCCTGTGGGCACTCGATCTCGAACCAGGGCTTGCGCACCTGTCCATCCCGGCGAGGCTCGACTCCCAGCACGAACTCGGCCGGGAGGAACCGCCGTCCCGCGTCGTTCAGCAGCACGGAATTGATCCCGTAGCGAAACGGGTAGCTCATGCTCGCCGCGACGAAGATGTCCTGGAATCCATCGGCATTCAGATCTCCGATGCTCGTCCCCCAGGGCCAGAAGACCTCGACGCCCAGCCGATCCGAAGCCTCCTCGAACGGCAACTCGTCTGAATTGATGTAGAAGGCGTTGCCGAAGATGTTGTCGTCGCCGCCCTGGAGGTGCTCCTCTGACCAGGTCATCGTCGACTTGCGGGTCTCGGAGTCGGGGAGGTACTCGAACGCCATGTCCGAGTGCATGTCGGTCAGATACAGATCCATCAGGCCGTCGTTCTGGAAGTCGAAGAAGGCGACACCCATCGTGCCCCACGGGGTGGCCGGGAAGAATCGTGAGGTCTGTTCGACGAAGCGCCGACCGCCGACGTTCAGGTAGTAGTGATCGTCCCCCTGCATGTTCAGCACGTAGAGGTCGGGGAAGCCGTCCCGGTTCAGATCGACGAAGCTCGCGTCTCCTGACCAGCTCTCGTCGACCAGGCCGACCTGCTCCGCGACCTCCTCGAAACGGTTCTCGCCCAGGTTGCGATAGAGCAGGCTGCGCTCGGTGCGCTCTGGCTTCAGGTGTCCCGAGAAGGCGTCCTGATAGCCCACCCAGTAGCCGGAGTCGCCGCGCTGCTCGCCGGTGTACTTGCCGACGTTGGTCACGAACAGGTCGAGCCTGGAATCGTTGTCGAAGTCGAAAAAGACGGCTCCCGAGGAGTGACCGCTGTATCTGACCCCCGAGCTCTCCGTGATGTCGACGAAGCGAAGCTCCCCCTCGTTGCGGAACAGGCGGTTGCCCATGCGCACCGTCGAAACGAAGAGGTCCGGGTCTCCGTCGTTGTCGATGTCGGCGAACGCCGGGGCCACGCTGACCACGTCAGCCATGCCGATCCCCGTGCGCTCGGTGACGTTCTCGAACTTCGCGTCACCGAGGTTGCGCCACAGTTGATTGGCCCCTTCCTGGGTGACGAAGTAGAGATCCGGGCGTCCGTCTCCGTCCACGTCAGCGACACCGAGGCCGTTGCCGTGGTCGTAGTGGACCATCTTGTAGACCTCCACGCCGTCGGCGGTGGCGTGATGCTGGAAATCGATTCCAGACTCCACTCTCCGATCCGCCAGTCGGAAGTCGTGCAGGGGGGCGTAGTCCCGAGCCTTCCGAATCTGGTCGTCACGCCGAGAGGCCAGGGTCAGGTCACCGATGTCCACCTTCGGGACCTGGATGAAGGTCTTTCCCGCGTCGGTCCCGGTTGCGTCCGTTTGTGCCGCGCAGGGCGGAGCCTGCAGTCCCAGCGCCAGAGACACGAGCCCACCACCCAACCCCCCCAGGAGCATTCTCCGAACCGTTGCGTCTCCGATCGACACTGCGAGCCTCCTGCTGCCCATCCCGAGCAGGGTCATTGAAAAATGCTCCTGATCCGAGGGAATCGTCGCGCCAGTGATAGTTTACGGGCCGTTCCACCAGAAACGCACCGGGCAGAGAGCATACCGAGAGGCCACTGGCGTGGCACCGCAGACGTTCCAGGAGAGCCGACATGACCCAGACGCGCCGAGACTTCCTCAAGACCAGCGCCGTAGCGAGCGCGGCCCTCGGATTCAATCCCCTTCCCGGGCTGGCGCAGGGCTCCCCGAACTCCAAGATCGTCGTCGCCTCGATGGGCGTCCGCAGCCGTGGCCTGGGGATGTCGCGCGAGTTCGCGAAGCTGCCCAATACCGAGATCGGAGTCATCTGCGACGTCGACGAGCGCTACGCGGCAAAGGCGGTCGAAGACATCGCGAAGATCCAGGGCTCGAAGCCGCGCGTCGAGAAGGACATCCGCAAGGTGGTCGAAGATCCCGACATCGATGCCGTGTTGATCGCCAGCCCCGATCACTGGCACGCTCCCGCGGCGATCCTCAGCGTCGCCCACGGCAAGCACGTCTACCTCGAGAAGCCGTGCAGTCACAATCCACGTGAAGGCGAGCTGCTGATCGAGGCACAGAAGAAGTACGACCGCGTGATCCACATGGGCAACCAGCGCCGATCCTGGCCCAACGTCATCCGCTGCATGCAGGATCTGCACTCGGGAATCATCGGCAAGGTCTACTTCGCCAAAGGCTGGTACGCCAACAACCGTGAGCCGATCGGCTTCGGCAAGGAAGCGGCGGTGCCCGAGTATCTCGACTGGGGCCTCTGGCAGGGACCGGCGCCGCGTACCGCCTATCGCGACAACGTCCATCCCTACAACTGGCATTGGTTCACCCGCTGGGGCACCGGCGAAGCGCTGAACAACGGAACCCACGAGATCGACGTCATGCGCTGGGGTCTGGGGGTGGGCTTCCCCACCCGGGTCATGGCGATGGGAGGGAGGCTGCACTACGACGACGACTGGCAGTTCCCCGACACCATGGTGGCCAACTACGAGTTCGAGGACGGCAAGGCCTTCACCTGGGAGGGTCGCAGCTGCAACAACCATCCGATCGAGGGTACCGGTCGCGGCGTGATCTTCTACGGCGAAAAGGGCACCGTGCGCCAGATCGGCCATGGCTACACGGTCTACGCCAACGACGCAGATCAGACCGTGATCAAGGAGGTCAAGTCCGACGACCCGCCACCGGCCGACTCCACCAACACCATGAGTCCCGACGCCAGCCTCGACGGAGTCCACGTCGAGAACTTCCTGCGCTCGGTGCGCGACGGAGTTCCCAACAGCAGTCCGATCGACGAGGGACACAAGAGCGTGCTGTTGTGTCAGCTCGCCAACATCGCATGGTTCCGGGGCGAGATCCTCGACATCGACACCACGAACGGCCATATCGAGGGTGATCGCGAGGCGATGAAGCTCTGGGGGCGTGAGTACGAAAAGGGGTGGGCACCCCAGGTCTGAGCCTCGCTCCTCTACCAGGTGTCGATGTTGGGGCGCTTCTTTCCCTGGCGCGGCACAGGCGGCGGCACCGAGTCGAGCATGCCGGTGATCCAGCGCCGGGTGTCGGCGGGATCGATCACGTCGTCCACCGCGAACGAGACGCCGGAGTTGAGTGCACGCCCCCGCTCGTAGGCTGCCGCCACCAGCTCCTCGTATCGGGCGAGCCGCGCCCCGGGATCCTCGATCGCCGCCAGCTCGTTGCGAAAGCCGAGCTTCACCTGACCTTCGAGGCCCATTCCGCCGAACTCTCCGGTGGGCCAGGAAACCGTGGCGAACGGCTCCTTGAGGTCGCCTCCCGCCATCGCCTGCGCCCCCAGCCCATAGGCCTTGCGCAGGACGACGGTGATCAACGGAACGGTCAGGTTGGCTCCGGTGACGAACAGGCGGCAGCAGTGGCGCACGATCGCAGTGCGCTCGATCTCCGGCCCGACCATCATCCCCGGCGTGTCGCACAGAACGACGACCGGGATGTCGAACGCATCGCACAGCTGCAGGAACCGTGCGGCCTTGTCCGAGCCGTCGCTGTCGATCGCCCCGGAGAGAAACTCGGGGTTGTTGGCCACGATCCCCACCGGCCGCCCCTCGATCCGTGCCAGGGCCGTGACCATTCCCGGTCCGAACTGCGCACGCAGCTCGAGCACGCTACCGAGGTCGGCCAGAGCGTCGATCACGTCGCGGATTCGATAGACGCGAAGGCGGTTCTCCGGAACGATGCGCCTCAGGTGCCGCTGGTCCGCGCACTCCCAGTCGTCGATCCGGCCCTGGAAATAGGACAGGTACTGCCTGGCCGCAGCGACGGCCTCGGCCTCGTCCTTCACCGCCACGTCGACCACGCCGTTCGGCACCTGGATCTCCATGGGGCCCACTTCTTCCGGCCGAAACACCCCCAGACCTCCCCCCTCGATCAGTGCCGGTCCGCCCATCCCGATGCTCGAGTCAGCGGTAGCGATGATCACATCGCAGCAACCGAGCAGGGCCGCGTTGCCGGCAAAGCACCAGCGTGAGGTGATGCCGACCAGGGGCACCAGCCCACTCAGCCTCGCCATCGTGGTGAAGGTCGGAGTGTCGAGAGGGCGATACATCTCGTCGCTGCGGCCCTGTCCGGCCTCGGTCGTGCTCTCTCCACCACGGCGCTTGCCCCCGGTTCCGGCTCGCCCGCCCCCTCCCTCCGCGAACAGCACCACCGGCCGACGCCACTGCTCTGCCAGCTCGAGCATGCGATCGGTCTTCGGGTGATTGAGCGCGCCCTGCGTCCCGGCCAGCACGGTGTAGTCGTAGGACATCACGACGCAGCGCGAGCGCTCGCCGGGAAAGAGCGAGCCGTTGATGCTGCCCATCCCGGTGACCATGCCGTCGGTAGGAAACTTGCGGATCACCTCGTCGCGCGGCAAGCCGGTGCCCGGAGTCAGGACCAGCTGTCCGTGCTCGACGAACGAGCCGGGGTCGCAGAGGTCGTGAATGTTCTCGCGCGCGGTGCGCTGCCCGGTCCTGCGCCGCTTCTCCACCGCGTCGGGGCGAGCCGCGTCGAGCGTGACCGCATGGCGCTCGTGGACCTCAGCGAGGTCGGGGCGGATGCGGTCCAGATCGATCTCTTCCTCGGGCTCCTCCTGCGTGACGCCACCGCCGCCTTCCTCGATCCACGCGAGCACACTCCCCTCGTAGACCGCGTCGCCCACCGAGACGAGCCACTCCCGGAGGATGCCGCTCACCGGGGAGCGGATCTCGTGCTCCATCTTCATGGCCTCCATCACCAGTACCGGCTGTCCGGCACGGAGGCCGTCGCCCTCTTCGATTTCGAAGCCAACGATCGTTCCCTGCATCGGTGCACTGAGCGGCACCGTTCCGTCCGGGGCTGCTTCCGCGGGCGCCCGAGACCGCGACTGTGTCGAGAGGTCTGCCATCGCGTTCGAAGCACCACCGCTCTTGCCATGCTCGAGGACCGCCAGTGGATCGCGGGAGTCGACCTTCGCGCCCGCCGTGCGGGCCGGCGACGAGGGGACGCCTACCGCGGGGAAGGAGCGACGCGGGGCCTTCGCAGCAGAAGCCACCAGCTCCGTCGCTCGCTCGTCGACGAAGCGGGTGTGGATGCGCGCCGCCAGCACGTCGGGATGACCGAGGATGGCTCTGACAAAGGAAGCGTTGGTCTCCACACCTTCGATCCGGAGATCCTCCAGCGCCCGACGGGTGCGGCCGGCTGCCCTGGCGAGCTCCGTCGAGGAGGAACGGCCGATGACCTTGGCGAGCAGCGAGTCGTAGCTCGGACTCGTGCGGTACCCCGAATAGCCGAAGCTGTCGACCCGCACTCCCGGACCCGAAGGCGCCTCGAACACGTCGAGCACGCCCCCCGACGGACGTGCGCTGCCGTCGGAGCCCATCGTCTCCAGATTCACTCGCGCCTGGATGGCGTAGCCTCGAGCCTCGACAGGCTTGCGCGGGTCGAGGCCGACCTCGGCCAGGGAGCGCCCGCGTGCCAGCTCCAGCTGGAGCTGCACCAGGTCGATCCCCGTGACCTCTTCGGTCACCGTGTGCTCCACCTGCAACCGAGCGTTGGCCTCGATGAAGGCAAATCCGGCGTCTCCGAGCGTGTCCCCCACCAGGAATTCGAAGGTGCCGAGGCTCCGATACCCGACCTCTCGGGCCATCCTCAGCGCGGCGTCCGCCAGGGCGTCGCGAAGCTCCTGCGCAAGACGAGGCGCCGGAGCGATCTCGATCAGCTTCTGGTGTCTGCGCTGGAGGCTGCAATCGCGATCGCCGAGGGTCATCAACGAGCCCACGCTGTCACCCGCGATCTGGACTTCGACGTGGCGCACACCGAGGGCCAACTGCTCGACATAGACGTCGGCGATGCCGAAGGCCGCCTCCGCCTCCGAACGCGCACGGTCGTAGCCTTCCGCGATCTGCTCTCGCTGCGTCACGATGCGCATTCCGCGTCCTCCACCCCCACCGACCGCCTTGATCAGCATCGCAGCGCCCTGGGGCAGCGCATCGAAGAACTCGAGCGCCTGGTCGAGACTCGTCGAGCTCGAGAGCCCGCGGATCAGCGGCACCCCGAGCTCCGCGGCCAGCTCCCGCGCACGCACCTTGTCGCCGAAGGCTTCGAGGGCCTCGACCGAAGGACCGACGAAGGTCAGGCCCGAGCTCTCGCAGGCCCGTGCCAATTCCGGGCTCTCGCTGAGAAAGCCATAGCCCGGATGAACGGCGTCGCACGCGTTCTGCGTGGCGGCTTCCACGATCTGGTCGACCTCGAGATAGGCCCGCGGACCCACTCCCGCCAGCGCCACAGCCTCGTCCGCTTCGAGCACGTGCAGCGACGTCGCATCGTCTTCCGAGTACACCGCGACCGTCGGTATCTCGAGCTCGGCAGCCCCCCGAGCGATCCGAATGGAGATCTCGCCGCGGTTCGCGATCAGCAGCTTCATCGATGCTCTCCTACAGGTCTCGTCGACGGAACGCAACGCTCAGCCTACCGCGACCGGGCGACGCCGCTGAGAAGTTGCTCGCCGGTGACTTGGTGGCATAGCCTGAGTGCACGTCGGATCTCTGCCACGGAGGCTCCTCCTTGATCACCTTTGTCTCGCTTTTCCTCGGTCTGGTCTTCGGCACTGCCGAGGTGGAGGTCGCGGTAGCTGATTCGGTGGCCCGAGTGGAGATCCTTCTGGACGGAGCGAGCATCGCTCAGATCGAGGAAGCCCCCTGGCGCACCCGGTGCGATTTCGGAGCCGAGCTGCTCCCCCACCATCTCGAGGCGGTCGCCTACGACAGTTCCGGTGCCGAGGTGGGACGGGCCAGCCAATGGCTCAATCTCCCCCAGCCGCAAGCCGTGGCGACGCTCTTGCTTCTCCCCAGCGAGCCGGGCGAGCCTCGGGTCGCCCGACTGAGTTGGGAGAGCTCGGTCGGAGCCCAACCGACATCACTCGAGATCACCCTCGATGGCGTCCAGCTCTCACCCGAGGCGCACGCCGACCCCGGCCGAATCGTCATTCCCGCGGTCAACGAGCGGCAGCTACATGTGCTCAGCGCCGAGATGCAGTTCGAGAACGGGGTGTCCTCTCGAGTCGACCTGACCTTCGGCGGCACCTACGCCGACGCCGTCGATACCGAGATCACAGCCCTCACCCTGTTGAGCACGGGCGCCGCTCGGCCACCGAGCGTCGAGGACATCCAGGGGTGGTTCCGCAAGGGGAACGAGACCCTGCAGGTTCTCGCGCTCGAGAAGGAGCGCGCCGAGATCGTCATGGTCATGGATCGTCCCTTCCCGCTCTTCCTGGAACCGGGCTCCCGCAAGAAGCCGCCCAAATCTCTCGACCTCAACAGCCAGGTGCGCTTCCGGTTCCTTTTCACCCACCCCGAGCAGAGTCAGGGCGTCGCGAGCAGCTTCGAGCTCTTCCCCATCTCCTCCCCCTTCAGCTCGGACAAGGGGAGCCTCTACTACCTTCTGACGAATCTCGACCGCCCGAAGCAGGACCGCAAGCCCTGGACCGCGTCCGCCGTGGCGGTCGGAGGTCTGGCCGCCTACGACAGCCGACGGAGCCGCGCGGTGGTGTTGGTGCCAAGCTCTACGCCACCGAGCGGCGACAGCCTGACGACCGAGAACGTCGAAGGCTACCTCGCGGCACTCGGCGTTCCGATCTTCGTCTGGGACCCGAAGCTACATCACGCACCCCACGTCGCCGAGTGGGACAACGTGCGTAGTGTCGACACCTTCGAGGAGTTGACCGACGCCTTCGACGAGCTGAAGGAGCACCTGCGCCGACAGTGGATCGTCTGGATCGAAGGCCGTCATCTGCCGCAACAGATCGAGCTCTCGCCCGAAGTCGAGGGCTTCGAGCTGCTAGGCCATTCCGGCGACTGAGATCCGGGAGATCCGGGGACAGTTTACTTATCTCGAGATAAGTAAACTGTCCCCGGATCTCGAGAGGCCGTCAGGGGGCGCCCAGATAGTCGCGCTTGCCGATTTGAACTCCGTTGTGGCGCAAGATGTTGTACGCCGTCGTGACATGGAAGTAGAAGTTCGGCAAGACGAAGAAAGAGACGTAGGTCGGCGCGTCGAACTTCACGTCTTGACCCCCCAGCTTCAGTTCGATGGTCCGGTCCTCCCCACCCTCGAAGTCCTCGGGCCCGAACCCGGAGAGGTAATCGATCGCCTTGCCGAGCCGCTCGTGGGCCTCAGCGAAGGTCTGCTCTTCGTCGGGCCAGGACGGAACGTCTCGCCCCGAGAGTCTCGCCGCGGCACCCTTCGCGGTGTCCGTCGCGACGCGGATCTGGAAGATGAACGGCCTCATGTTCGGGTACAGGCGCGCTTCGAACAGCGTCGCCGGATCGATCCCGTCGTCGGCAGCGAGATACTCCTCCGCCTTCACGACGATTGCATCGAGGTTCCGGAGAGACCGGAGCATGGGTGCGATGGAGAGGGAATAGAGCAGGTTCGACATGAGGACTCCTTTCGAGGATCGAAGCTCGAAGACTACGACGCGGACTCTCGCTGCACAATCGGATTCGGACTTCAGACCTTCAGGGGTCAGGGAACGTAGCGTTCTCGATCCGCGTCGCCCAGTCGTCGGCAGCCGCCGCGTCGCCTCGCGCACGGTAGAGCTCGACCAGTGCTCCGGCTACCGAGCTCACCCCGGGGTGATCCGGCCCCAGTCGGTCGGCGAGCGGTTCGTAGGTTTCGACCAGGAGGGGCTCCGCGGCTTTCAGCTCGCCCAGGGCGACAAGCCCCACGCCGAGCCGCGATCCGAAGAGCACTCGGTTGAAGTGCCCCTCAGGGAACACTTTCTCGGCAGCGCCCAGCGCCTCCCGTGAAAGCGCCACCGCTTCCGCGAGGTTCCCTCTCTCGAGCTCGCCACCCGCAAGGTTGTGCATCGACATCAACGTCGACGGGTGCTCCTCACCGAGAGTCTCGCGTCGGATCGCCAGCACCTCCTGGAAATGCACATAGGCCTCCTCGTGCCTCCCATGACGTACCAGAACGGCTCCGAGGTTGTTGCGTGTACGCAAGACGTCGGGATGACGCTCTCCGAGGGAGCGTAGTTGTCCTTCCAGATTGCGGCGGTGGAGCGCTTCAGACTCCTCGTATCGCCCCTGTCGGTTGTAGAGCGAAGCGAGATAGGTCCCAATGCGAAACGAGTGAGGATGCTCTTCTCCCAGGGAACGACGACTTCGCTCGAGGGAATCGACCAGCAGATCCTCCGACTCGGCTTCTCTGCCCGTTCGCCCCCACAGTCGTGCCAGGTTGACCGCCGTCACGATCGTGCCGATATCGTCGGCGCCCAGGGCCCGCGTTCGCTCTTCGAGCACCTCTCGATAGAGCGGTTCGGCCTCCTCGATCCGTCCCCGCTCGCTGTACAGCGAAGCCAGGTTGTTGGTGATCGAAAGCCGATAGGAGTGATCCCGCGGCAGCCCGTCCCGAGCCCGCTCGACCGCCTCTTCCTGCAACGCCAGCGCCTCGTCGTACTCCGCGCGGTCGGAAAGCAGGTTGGCCAGATTCGACAGTGCGGCGATGGTCGGTTCGGCCAACCTTCCGAGCTCCTGCTCTCGCAGCTCCAGCGCACGACGCAGCTGGGGCTCGGCAGAGTCGTAGTCGCCGAGCTGATGGTAGGTGGCACCGAGGCTGCGTCGGATATCCGACTCGATCAGCGGGTCCTCCTCGAAACGCCCCTCGATGCGCTCGCTGGCCGCATCGAGCACTTCCTTCATCGTCACGTCCGATCCGAGCAGACGACGCGGGTCGGCGGCCTCGAGCAGGTCGTCGGTGAGGAATCGGTTGATGGCCTGGGCCCTGCTGGCTTCGAGCTCCGCACGCTGCCGCGCCTGGAGGGTGACCCAACTGAACACGACCAGCGACAGCACGAATGCCGCCACCACGGCGAGAGGCCAGCGATGCCGACGAACGAACTTCCCGCTTCGGTACCGCAATCCACCTCGATGAGCGCTCACCGGCTCCCCGTCGAGATGCCGGCCGATGTCCTCCGAGAGATCGACCGCGGACGCATAGCGGTGTTCCGGCTCATGGCGCAGTGCCTTGAGCACGATGGCGTCGAGATCACCCTTCAAACGACGGCCCCAGGAGCCTCCAACGACGGGCAAGGCCTCCCCTGCGGCGACTGCACGGGTCACGGCGGTGCTGGGCCGCTCCGGGGTGTCCTCGGTGATGGCCCGGATCATGTCGGGGTAGGACGACGAATCGAATCGGTGCACTCGCTTGCCGGTGAGCAGCAGGTAGAGCACCGCGCCGAGCGAGAAGACATCGGTCGCGGTCGTGATGGGCTCTCCCAGCACCTGCTCGGGGCTGGCGAAGTCGGGAGTGAAGAGACGGACTTCAGCGGAGGTCTCGTCGCCTCGCCAGCGCATCCCCGACGGATCGAGGAACTTCGCGATCCCGAAGTCGAGCAGCTTGAGGTCGCCCTCGGCGGTCACAAGGACGTTGCCCGGTTTGATGTCGCGATGAACGACCAGATTCTGATGGGCAAAGTGAACGGCGGCGCAGAGCTCGCAGAAGAGCCTCAAGCGCTGGGCCAACCCCAATCTGTTCACCTCGCAGTAGCGGTCGATGGGCAGTCCATCCACGTACTCCATGACGAAGTAGGGTCGCCGACCAGCAGTACCCTGCTCGTGTGTCCCCCCGTCACCGGTTCCGGCGTCCAACAGCCGGGCGATGTTCGGATGGTCGATCCCCGCCAGGAAACTGCGCTCGACACCGAAGCGTCGCACCACTTCCTCCTCCAGGATCTCGGGCCGGAGAACCTTGATCGCGACCGGAGGGGAGTCGGGACTCAGTCTTCCGAGATAGACGTGACCCATTCCACCGCTGCCGATCTGGCGCTCGATCCGATAGGGCCCGATCTGCAGGGGTGTCCCGGCGGCGGCCTCCAACTCGTGCGACACGGAGACCGCGAGACGCTCGGTCAGGGCATCGAAGTACTCCGAAGCCTCGGGGGCGACCTCGAGCAAGGAGAGGAGCTCGGCGCACAGCTCTTCATCGGAACACGCCTCTCTCACGAAATCGGCGCGCTGCTGCGCAGGCCGTGCCAGGGCCTCCTCGTAGAGCTCCTCGAGCTCGTCAAGGCGCGACGGGTCCATCGTCAGGCTCCGCGAGCGCCACTCATGGGACTTCGAGCTCTCGAAAGAGCCAGCTGCGCGCCAGAGCGTAGCCGCGTTTTACGGTGGGCGCAGAGACACCCAGAGCCGCGGCCGTTTCCTCCACTGTCAACCCTCCGAAGATCCGGCAGACAACGATTTCGGCCAGGCGCTCGTTGCTCTCGCGCAGGCGCGTCAGAGCCTGATCCACCGAGAGGATCTGATCGGCATCGGCGACCGAGCTGTCCGCGATCACTCCCTCCAACCCCACGTCGAGAGCGACGTCGCGCTGATCGCCGCCACGCTTCTGACGCTTGCGTCGACGAGCGCCGTCGATCAACACGTTCCTCATCGCCAGCGAGGCCAGATGGAAGAACTGCGCGCGGTTCTGCCACGAGATCCGGTCGTCGTCGACCAGCCGAAGGTAGGCCTCGTGCACCAGGCTGGTCTCGCTCGGAGTGTCCGGCCCGCGCCAACGATACCGATTTCGCCGGGCCAGGCGACGCAGCTCGTCGTAGACCTTCTCGAGCAGCTCGTCGGTCGCATCCCGATCCCCTTCGCCGAAGCGAATCAGGAGATTCGTGATGGCTTCTCGCGAGGCTTGCACGGGAAACTCGGAAAGGCGGCCCACTCGGGGTCGGTCCCGATCGGGCGCGGCGATATCGACGTTTCTATCTGTGGAGCGTCTTCATCCTAGCAGCGGGGTCCTTCTCCCGAAAGGCCGCCAAAGCCAGCTTCGGCGGATCATCTCCGTGTCTCGCGACCCGAGAGATCGTTGCCCGAAGGATCGATTCGGACATCGAAGCATGCCAGCTGCTAGCCTCTGGCGATCTCACCCTCGAGGAATCCCTTGAATGAACAAATGCGTCGCCCTTCTCGCCCTGGCAGCCCTGGTGCCCCTCTCCTCGTGTGGCAAGGGCTCGAAGACGGGAAGTGACGGTGCGCCGCGAGAGCCGGCAGCGGCGCGACCGGAGGCGATCCGGTCCGATCTCGAGTTCCTCGCCGACGACCTGCTCGAAGGCCGCGCGACCGGAAGCCGGGGCTTTCAGCTTGCGGCCCGCTTCGTCTCCGCGCGGTTCGCGGCCCTGGGGCTCGAGCCGGTGGGAGATGCGGGGGGCTATCTTCAAGAGGTCCCCCTCCGACGAATCGAGCCCCTGCCCGAAGCCAGCGCCGTGACCCTCGTCCGCGAAACGGCCGACGGAGTCGAAGCCCGGCAGCTGGTCTCGGGACGCGACTTCGCGCTGCGTCCTCACCCGAGCGAGACGCGCTACGTCGCCGACGCGCCGCTCGTCTTCGTGGGCTACGGCATCTCGGCCCCCGACCTCGGCCACGACGACTATGGCGCGCTCGACGTCACGGGGAAGGCGGTGGTCGTCCTCGGCGACGCGCCGCCGGGTTTCCCGCCCGCCGGTCGGGCTCAGTTCTCCACCACCGAAAGCAAGGCAGATGCCGCGGCGCAGAGAGGTGCCGTTGCCCTCCTGCGGCTCACCACCCCGGCCGACGAGCGCCGCTTCTCCTGGAGATCACTCGCTCGCTACCTGCGGAGCCCGGACTTTCGCTGGCTCGACCCGGAAGGCCATCTCGATGGCGAGACGAGCAGCCAGTCGATCGGCGTGGGGTTCCTTTCCCCCGACGCCAGCGCCCTCCTCTTCGAAGGAACCCCCCTCTCCTGGTCGGCGCTGCTCGACCGTTCTGCCGAGGACGAGGTCGCGGCCGTCGAGCTGCCGCTCACTCTGCAGATGGTGAACGCGTCTCGTCACGACGACGTGTCCAGCCACAACGTCGCTGGCCTGCTCCCCGGCAGTGACCCGGAGCTCGCCGACGAGATCGTGGTGTTCTCGGCACACCTCGACCACGAGGGAGTTGGCGAGTCCGAGGAGTCCGGCGATGCCATCTACAACGGCGCGGTCGACAACGCTTCCGGCGTCGCGAGCCTGCTCGAGCTCGCCCGGATGTTCGTCGACCGAGCCTCGCAGGACGGCCACTCGGCGCCTCGTCGGAGCGTGCTCTTCCTGGCGGTGACGGCCGAGGAAGTGGGGCTGCTGGGCTCGGACTACTTTGCCCGCTATCCGAGCGTCGGCCGAGACCGCCTGGTCGCCGACATCAACCTCGACGGCACCGCCGCCTTCTACCCTCTCGGGGACGTCATCGCGCTGGGCAACGAGTCCTCGAGCCTGGCAGCAGCCACTTCGCAAGCCGCCCGGATCACCGGGCTGGAGGTCACCCCCGATCCCGAGCCGGAGCAGAACTACTTCGCGCGCAGCGACCAGTACTCTTTCGTGCGCGTCGGAGTTCCGTCGGTCTACATCTATCCGGGCTACCGATCGACCGATCCCTCGGTGGACGGCGCCCGGATCATGGCAAACTGGATGTCCGAGATCTACCATTCACCCGCCGACGACGCGTCCCAGCCGATCGACTATCCGGCAACGGCCCACTTCACCGATTTCGCCTACCACCTCGGCCGGCAGGTGGCCGACGCCGACGGCACCCCTTGCTGGGATCCCGACGACGAGCTCGGAGCCCGCTTCGCCACGGAGGCCACGACATGCCAAATTCCTTGACGGCTCGCCTGCACGCTCCGGCGCTACTGGCCACGGCCTGGCTGCTGGCCTCCTGGTCCCAGGCGTGGCCCCCGGCCGAAGCCCAACTCCTCGGCGCCAAGGACGGCCCGATCGCCATGGGGCACCTCCACGTACTGACCGACGACCTCGACGCGCAGCGCCGTTTCTGGGGTGACGCACTGGGGGCCACTCCTGCTCGACTGGGCCCGATCGAGGTGATGAAGCTACCCGATCTACTCATCCTCCTGCGCGAGGCCGAATCGGACGGCGGCACTCTCGGCTCCTCGGTCAATCACGTCGGACTGCAGATGCCCGACGTCGCGGTCGTGGTGGAGCGTATGCGGGCCGCTGGATTCCCGGTGGTCACTCGCGACCAGATCCCGATCGCCGAGAGCGACATCTTCGACGTGCCGGCACAGGGTACCCGGGTCGCCTTCGTCGAAGCGCCCGGAGGCATCCGGATCGAGCTGTTCGAGAATCCGCAGCTCGATCGACCGATCGCCAACCACCACATCCACTTCGCGACCGCAGACGTCGAAGAGGCCCGTGACTGGTACGCCCAGATGTTCGGAGCGACTCCTCGCATGCGTGGCAGCTTCGAGTCGGCGGATCTCCCCGGTGTCAACCTCACCTTTTCCGCCGCCGACGGGAAGGTCACCGGCACCCAGGGGCGCACGCTCGACCACATCGGGTTCGAGGTCGAGGGTCTCGAGGCCCTTTGCCACCGCCTCGAAGCGGAGGGAATCGTCTTCGACCGCCCCTACACCGAGGTGAAACAGCTCGGGCTCG
This sequence comes from uncultured Acidobacteriota bacterium, assembly GCA_963851415.1. Classification (GTDB taxonomy): domain Bacteria; phylum Acidobacteriota; class Thermoanaerobaculia; order Multivoradales; family Multivoraceae; genus CAWKPF01. The sequence continues at coordinate 1,007,707 of CAWKPF010000003.1, read as the reverse complement.
GGATCGCCTTCTTCACCGACCCGTGGGGCACCTATGTCGAACTGACCGAGGGACTGGACGGACTCTGAACCTCAAGGAAGCCAGCGATGACATCAGCAAGGCAGCAGACTCCCCGCCGTAAGTTCTGGGGCTGGGGCTACGAAGGGGAAGGCGCGACGCCCGCACAGGTCGAGGGACTCGCGCGTCAGATCGCCAAGCGCTACGGCGTCGACGAACTGCCGAGTCTCGCCCCCCCGAGCGAAGCAGAGATCGAGCTGCGCCGCTCGAGAGTCGCCGCTCCCGACGCCCTGGCCGACCTGTGCACGACCGAGCCCTACGAGCGCCTCCTGCACAGCTACGGTCGTTCCTTCCCCGACGCGGTGCGCGCCTTTCGCCGCAGCTACCCGAATCCCCCCGACATCGTGGCCTACCCCGAAGAGGAGAACCACGTCGTGCAGCTGCTCGACTGGGCCGACGGAGCCAACGTCGCGGTCGTCCCCTTCGGCGGCGGCTCCAGCGTGGTCGGCGGCGTCGAGCCCGACGTCGGGGACGGCTACGCCGGCACGCTCAGTCTCGACCTGACCCGCCTCGACCGCGTCCTCGAGGTCGACGAGACCAGCCGAGCCGCCCGCATCCAGGGGGGCGCGACCTGCCCCCGCTTCGAGGCCCAGCTCAAACCGCATGGCTACACCCTGCGACACTTTCCCCAGAGCTTCCTGATGGCGACCCTCGGGGGCATGATCGCCACCCGCTCCGGAGGCCACTTCGCCACCGTGTACACCCACATCGACGACTTCGTGGAGTCGGTGCGCGCGGTCACCCCGCAGGGGATCTGGGAGAGCGCTCGTCTGCCCGGATCGGGCGCCGGCCCCAGCCCCGACCGGATGATGATCGGCTCGGAAGGCAGTCTCGGCATCATTACCGAGGCCTGGGTCCGGGTGCAGGATCGCCCCACGCACCGCGCCGCCGCCGCCATCCGGTTCGACACTCTCCACCGCGGTGCCGAAGCCGTGCGCGCCCTTTCGCAGTCGGCCCTTTTTCCCTCGAACTGCCGACTGATCGACGCGTCCGAAGCCGCCAACTCGGGAGCCGGCGACGGGAGTCATGCCCTGCTGGTCCTCGCCTTCGAGTCGGCGGATCATCCGGTCGATGCGTGGATGGCCCGAGCGCTCGAGCTGGTCCAGGACAACGGCGGCATCCACGAAGCAGCCGGTGGCGATGGCGCCCAGCGCGAGGGTGCCGCGGGCAGCTGGCGAGAGGCCTTCATTCGTGCGCCCTACTTTCGCGAAGTGCTCACCCCGATGGGCGTGATTGCCGACACCTTCGAGACCGCCATCACGTGGGACCGCTTCGAAGAGCTCCACCGGGGCATCACCGAGCGCATGCCCGGGGTGATCGAGGAGGTGACCGGCAGGCCGGGCTCCATCACCTGCCGCTTCACCCACGTCTATCCCGACGGCCCTGCACCCTACTTCTCCTTCCAGGGACTCGGCTCCCTGGACAGCGCGCTCGACCAGTGGCGGGAGATCAAGCTGGCCGCCAACGAGCTGGTGGTGACCCTCGGTGGAACCGTCACCCACCACCACGCGGTAGGCCGCGACCATCGGCCACGCGGCTACGACCGACAGCGCCCGGACCTCTTCGCGCGGGCCCTCTGTGCCGCGAAACGGGAGCTCGATCCGAAGGGGCTGTTGAATCCTGGCGTGCTGGTCGACCCTCCCGGCAGGAGTTGGGTCGGCGGAGCCCTGCAGGACCCCCGATGAACACGCTTTCGATCGTGGTCGCACTTGCGACCCTTGGACTCTTCCCCGGTCTCGCCGTGGCCGAGGAATCCGACCCGCCGTCCCCCGAAGCACCGTGGCCGGCCTTTCGCGGGCCGGACGCGGTTCCGGTCTCCGACAACCCGAACCTGCCGCTGCGCTGGTCGAGTACCGAGAACGTCGAGTGGCGGACCGAAGTCCCAGGCATGGGCTGGTCCTCTCCCATCGTGGCCGGCGGCACCGTGTTCCTCACCACCGCAACCAGCCAGACGGAGATGAAGCCGCCCCAGATCGGCACCGAGTACAGCAACGAGTACATTGCCGAGCTGATGGGCCAGGGCCTCAGTCAGGAGGAGGCGATCGCGAAGCTCGAAGAGCGGGACATGGAGTTTCCGACCGAGATCGAGCTCGAGTACTGGCTGCTCGCCTACGAGCTCGACAGCGGCAAGGAGCTGTGGCGTCGCTCGCTGTTCGCGGGACCACCTCCGGGCGGGCGCCATCGCAAGAACTCCTACACCTCCGAAACGCCTGTCACGGACGGCGAGAGCGTCTTCGTCTACATCGGCAATCTCGGACTGTGGTCCTTCACGCTCGACGGTCAGCCGCGCTGGTCGACCCGACTGGAGTCGTTTCCGATCTACCTCGACTTCGGCACCGGCGGCTCGCCCGCCCTGGCCGACGACAAGCTGATCATTCTCAACGACAACCAGGAGAAGCAGTTCCTCGCAGCGTTCGATGAGTCCACGGGAGAAGAGCTCTGGCGCACACCACGCGACATCGAGCCACCGACGCAGCCGATCCGACGCAGTGGTTGGACGACTCCCTTCGTCTGGCGCACGCCCGAGCGTACCGAGATCGTGGCGCATGGCCCCTACACGGTCATCAGCTACGACACCTCGGGCCGGGAGCTCTGGCGGATGTCGAAGCACTCCATCCTTCCGACTCCGAGCCCCTTCGCCTATGACGGTCGCCTCTACCTGATCTCGGGCGTGCACGGCGACGACTCACGACCGATCGCGGCGATTCTCCCCGGAGCCTCCGGTGACCTCACCCTCGAGGAAGGCCAGACCCGGAGCGAGCACGTGCTGTGGTACGACCGGGTCGCTGGCACCTACATCCCCACCCCGGTGGCCTACCAGGGCTCCCTCTGGGTCGTCTACGACAAGGGGATCTTCGCGCGCTACGACGCCGAGACCGGAGAGCGGATCTTCCGCGCTCGGATCGAAGGCTCGGCCGGAGCCTTCACGGCGTCTCCGTGGGCCTATCGCGGAAAGATCCTGGCCATCGATGAAGACGGAACGACGTTCGTCTTCGAAGCCGGCGACCGGTTCGAACAGCTGTACGCCAACCCGCTCGAGGAGATGGTGTTGGCATCGCCCGCCCTGGTAGGAGATCGGCTCTTGATCCGCACCCAGAATCACCTCTACTCGATTCGAGAGAGCCGCTAGCTCGGGCGCGGCGGTCCCTCTACCCCCAATCGCTCCTCGCCAGGACGGCCCGCCCCAGTGGGGTCAGTTCATAGCCGACCTCGAAGCTGCGGGTCAGACCGAGGGCCTTGAGCCGGCGTACGTCGCTCTTGAGCTTCGCGCGCTCCCGTCCCAGCTCCTCTGCGAGGTCTCCGGCACGTCGCTGTGGATACCGGTCGATCCAGGCCAGCACCGAACGGATCCAGGGCCCACGGCGACTGCGCTTCTCCATCGCCTTCAGCCGGTCGGCCAGGAGGCTCACCTCCTGCGCCGAAGGAGGACGTGACGGTTTGCCGGGCCGAGGGGCCCCCTCCCCCGTGTAGCGAAATCGAACCCGCGTCAGCAGCGTTCGCCCACTCGGCGGGTCCTGGCCGCGCCGCGCGAGAGCCCGACTCAGCTCCTCCACTGTGTCGAAACCCGATCGGCGGGCTTCCCGCTGCGAGATCTCCCCGAAGGGAACCTGGTCGACCGCGACCACCTCGAGGAGCCCAGAGCCGCCGAAGCGATACCGGCCGCCGACCTTGACCTTGGGAGTGCGCCAACGCCGGAAGGTGAGGCCGATCGATCCGTCGCGCAGGCCGGGATGGAATCGTTTCTGGAAGAGCATGGGCACAGAAGCCCCTCGGAGTCATTCAAGGAGAAGGGTCGGATCCCTCTCCCCGATGATAGTGCGGGGCCGATGGGGCTTCTCCAGCTTCAGGTCCGTCGGCTCGAGGCCGATCCGAGAGTCACGGGCTCGCAACCCGACTGTCCCACCAGAGGGTGTCTCCGGACTCGAAGTCGTCGGTGAACAGCAACGGGTCGAACCTCGCCTCACAGGCCATGTCGGTATCCACTACGATGTCGAGCACCGATGCCGAGCCCGAGCAGTCGCCGCCCCAACGAATGAACCAGGAATCCAGATCGGGGAGGGCGAGGAGCTGCATCGATTCTCCAGCGTCCACCGTCTCCGAGCAATCGAGCCCGCAGTCGATCTCCGAAGAGACGCTCTCCACCGAACCGCCGCCGGTGCCCGCCAGGGTCAATGTGAACGTCGCCGAGCCGGTCACCAGATCGAAAGTGGCGATGCAGCTCTTGGCTTCATCGACCAGGACCGTGGAGGTGCTCGTTGCGCCCGAACAGGCCCCGCTCCAGCCCGCGAACGTCGAGCCCGCCGAGGCCGTCGCCGTCAGCTCCACGGATGTACCGTCGTCGTAGAGCTGGCTGCAGTCCCCCGCACAGGCGATCCCTGCCGGGTCGCTCGACACGCTCCCACTCCCCTCGCCCGACAAGATCACCGAGAGCGCGAACTGATCGGGCGGAATCAGGTCGAACGTCGCCGTGCACGAGCGCGCCTGGGTCATCGACACCGTGGCCTTGGACTGACTCCCGGAGCAGGCTCCGCTCCAGCCCGCGAAGGTCGAGCCCGGCGACGCCGTCGCCGTCAGCTCCACCGACGTACCGTCGTCGTAGAGCTGGCTGCAGTCCCCCGCACAGGAGATCCCTGCCGGGTCGCTCGACACGCTCCCACTCCCCTCGCCCGACAAGATCACGGAGAGCTCGAACTGGTCGACGGCATCGAGAGTGAAGGTCGCGCTGCAGACCCGGTCTGCGCTCAGGGTCACCGTCGCCGTGGTCGCTGCGCCACTGCAGGCGCCGCTCCAGCCCGTGAAGCTCGAACCGGAGGCGGCGGTGGCCGTCAGTTCGATCGCCGCGTCCTCGAGATAGCTCTGGGCGCAGTCCGAGCCACAGTCGATGCCGGCCACATCACTCTCCACCGAGCCGGAGCCGTCCCCGCTCCTGGAGACCGAAAGGAGAAACGCATCCGAGGCCGAGTAGAGTCGCAGGGCCAGATCACCAGAGGCCAGGCTCCAGGAGGACCCGGGCGCCTGGTTCACCGCCGTCGCGAATCCGGCGACGCTGCGCACGGGATCGCTGCTGCGCTCGCCGGCGGTGCCCCGCTGCCAGCTCCAGTCCCGAGCCTCTCCGGTAGTGTCGGCGAAGATCTCGACCCAGTGAGTGCCGGCGGGCAGGGTCACGGGACTCGGCAGGCTGAGCGTGGCCTCGTACTGGCGCAGCGTCGATGCCGTTTCGCCGTCGGTGAAGGTCTCTCCTCTCCCGACGCGTGGAGTGGCCGGGACATCCGTGAACGTGGCGACGGCCGATCCCGGAAGTCCTCCACTGTCGCCGCGGAAGACCACCGTGAAGTCGTCCGGCAGTGGGGCGACTCCCGACTCGGGATAACCACCCCACAGAACGATTTGGCCGATCGTCTCGCTCTCCGTCAGGACGAAGTTCTCCGCCACACTCTGCGCAGAGATCGAGGAGCACCCAGCGCAGGCCTTGTCGGAGATCACACCGCCACCACCGGGGCTCTGATCCAACGGCGTCGTGACGTCGCCAACGCCGAAGCGAAGGTCCATGACGGCGACATCGTCGCCGCCGGAGTCCTCGTCGAAGAGGATCCGCACGATGGGCTGATCGGTGATCACACCCAGGAAGGCGTACGAGCCCGCGAAGGAAACGGTCGAGAGATCGAGTTTCCCCAGAAGCACGTCGCCGGCACCATAGATCTCGAACGACTCCTCCAGGGGAGCTCCTGAGTTGCTGTTGTCGTAGATGGTCAGACCGAAGGCGGTGAGCGCCGGACCACCGGTGAGCACGATCTCGACGTCGTCGTTCTGCCCGTTGTCGACGTCGTTGGGCGAGAGCGCATCGGACTCGATGAACTCGCCGTCGTCCCAGGTGAATCCGGCGGTGTAACCGAGCCTCTCGAGTGCCTCGATCGTGAAGCTGCGTGACAAGGGAGTGCTCGAGGCGGGATAGGTCAAGACATGACCGAGCCAGGTGTTGGGCTCGGGAGTCGCTCCGGAGATCTCGTCGGCCATCGCGACGTTGGGGCCCGTGGTGTCGAAGGTCTCGAGCCCGACGATCTGACTCTGCCAGCTCGACTCGGAGTCGAAGAAGACCGCTCCCTGCGCCAGGCTGGTGTCGAGCGCGAAGATCGCGCTGCACGAGACGGCACCCGCGATCGTGACCTCCCCGTCGAGGCAGTCTGCATCGCCGCTCCAGCCCGCGAAATGGGAGCCGGCCGAGGGACCGGGATCGAGCGCCACGACCTGGCCCTCGGTGAAGACCTGATCGCAGTCGCTTCCGCAGTCGATCCCGCTCGGGGTGCTGGTGACCGTGCCGCTGCCGCCACCGCTGCGCGTGACCGCGAGAGTGAACCCCCCCACCACGTTCGCCGTGCAGGTCCGGTTCGCCCCCAGAGTGACCGCCGTGACCGGGTTGGTGCCGGAGCAGTCTCCGCTCCAACTGGTGAAGGAGTCGTTTCCCGACGGAACCGCCGTCAACGTCACCGAGGTGAACTGGGCAAAGCTCGCGCTGCAGGTCGCCCCGCAGGAGATGCCGGAAGGACTGCTGGTGATGGTGGCCTGACCGCTTCCGGCGACCGCCACGGAGAGGGACTGGAGCGGAGTGAAGGTGGCGGTGCAGGTTCGGTCGCTGGTCATCGACACGGTGTCGCTGGCGCTGGTCCCCGAGCAGGACCCGCCCCAGCCGGTGAAGACGGAGCCCGGGCTGGCGGTCGCGGTGAGCTCGACCGCGGTGCCGGTGTTGTAGTCGGCACTGCAGGTAGCGCCGCAGTCGATTCCCGCCGGGTCGCTGCTCACCGAGCCGCTACCCACGCCTTGCCGAGTCACCGTGAGCGTCTCGAGTGTCAGGTCGAACCGGGCACTGCAGCTCTTGGAGACGTCGACCGTCACCGCGAGCTCGGGGTCGGTACCGCTGCAGGCGCCACCCCAGGAAACGAAGGCCGAGCCACTCGTTGGCGTCGCCGTCAGGGTCACCTCGGTGCTGCTGGCGTAGCTCTCGCTGCAGTCGGAACCGCAGTCGATTCCGATCGGATCACTGCTGATCGAGCCAGTGCCCGAACCGGTCTTCGAGACCGAGAGGACGAGCGCGCTGCTGGTCGTCAACGAGAGATCATAGAGCTGGGCCGCGTCGGCCGTAGCGCCCTGAACTCGGAGATAGTAGGTACCGGACGACGCGAGTGCGACATCGGAGAGCGACTCGGCGGCGCCGAGTCCGCCGGAGTCGGAGGAGCCCAACGAGGTCGTGCCATCGGCGGCAAAGATCTCGATCGAGAGGTCCTGCACATCGAGCGAGTCGAAGCTGGTGCCCGCAGAGCAGCTGCCGTTCGCGTTCTGAGGCCCGTTCAGATAGGTGCTGCCGGTCGGAGTCACCGTGACGTCGAGCAGAGTGCCACCGGTGACGGTGAACGAGTAGTAGTCCTGGTCGGCATTGTCGTCGATGCTGAGGTTGGTATAGCTCTGGCTGGCACCGAGGGCACCGAGGCTGGCGGCGCTCGCCACCTGGTCGTTGGGCTCGCCCTGATCACCGTAGGCACGATTGATCCCCAGGATGTCGTCCGCCTGCGGCCCGGTGTAGGCGAAGCTGATGAAGGGCTCCATCAGCTTGGTCTGGTCGATCGGGCAGTTGTGGTTGAGCCCGAAGCCATGACCGAACTCGTGAAAAAGCACGTTACGGAGTCCCTGCGAGCTGTTCGAGGTGTTGGAGTAGAAGCTGTCGCCGGTATCGAGCACCATGTCGCCCCAGTCGGGGAAGTAGTTGTACGCCAGGGTCCCCGAGTTGCCATCCAGGAAGTGGCCTCCGAGACGAACGTCTCCACGGGTGCCGACGATCCCAGAATTGCTCGGCAGCGGCACGCCGTCGTCGTTCGGCTCGTAGACATAGTCGATCCCGGAGAGCGAGCTCCATTGGTCGAACACGTCCTGGACGATCGCCAGCCAGGTGGCTTCGGAGCCGTAGATTCCATTGAGAAAGGCCTTCAGATTGCTGTTCGCCTCCGGCTCTCCGATCCCGGTTGGCAGCTCGGTTCCGTCGGGCACCACGCTCCACGTCAGCACGATCGGATCGCCCTGACCGGACACCGAGCCCGACGTGGCGCTGGAGGTCCAGCGGTCCCCGAGATACTGGTGGCGCGAGTCCGGTAGGTCGAGCGAGGTCATCCACTGCTGCACCCGCTGTTCGCGCGCTCGGCCCGCCTCCTCCACCACATGGAGCGGGGTACCGGGAGCGAAACACTGGATCGGGACCCGCTCCTCCGCCTGACGACGGAGCCAGCGAGTGTCCTTGGTGGACTGCCCAGCGGTCTCCTCGGAGGATCTCGGAGTGGGCACCTGCCAGGACGGCACCAGCTGGGAGTGGGCCACCGCAGCGGGCGAGAGGAGAAGAAGGAGAGTCAGGGTCCGACGGAGACGAACGAGCCACCTGGGTCGACACGGGCGATCACAGCACATCCGATGATTCTAGACGAGATATCGTCTAGTTTCTATATTTCTAGAGATCTCTCCGATTCGAGCGATCGGCTCTCCGGAACACTCCCCGACCGGAACCTCTGCCACAATCGACGCTCCCATGAATCTTCTCTGGCTGCTTCTCGGAATCGCTGCCCTGGTCGCCTTCATCGTCCTCGAGGGCCGACGACAGACGCGAACGCTCGCCCGCGAAGAGGGCTACAAGAGCCGGGGCGCGAATCTGCTCGGTGTGGGCATGCTCGAGCTGCAGCGGCACCTGCAGGCAGACCGGGACGTGAAGACCCTGCAGATCGAGCTGCAGGAGGAAGACCGCCACCACCCCGAGGTTCGCCCCGCAGACCGCAGCGACGAGCACGACGATCGGTCGCAGACCGCCTCCTGATCCCGGCCCGTCGCGGCGTCTTTCGGAACACACTCTGGCTGAGGTGTTCGCGCTCCAGGGGGATGCGGAAGTAAACACCGCTCGAACGGTGGTAGCGTAGCGCGCAGAGATCCAGACAGTCAGCGACCCGGAAGGAGGCCTTCTCGGCAGGGATGGCCTCGCCATTCCCCGAGCCTTGGAACCCGGTCACCTGGTAGCGCGAGGATTCAGTCCGCGAGGATTCAGTCCGCGAGGATTCAGTGCGCGAGGATGATGCGGGCCACCGCGAGGGCCCCGGCGCCGCTCTCTTCCGAGGAGAGACCCATGCAACGCAACCCCTACCCAACGCTCGTCCTGGCCAGCCTCGCCCTCGGGCTCTGTGGCTGCGGCGCCGCCCCCGGAGACCCGGTGGCTGAGCCCGAGGCCGAGCCGATCGTCCACACCGAGTCCGGCCAGGTCCGAGGGGAGAACGTCGACGGCATCTTCGCCTTCAAGGGCATTCCCTACGGCGGCTCGACCGCTGGCGAAAATCGGTTCCGGCCACCCACCGAGCCCGAGCGCTGGGACGGTGTTCGCGACGCGATCGAATACGGCAATCGGGCGCCGCAGGCCGTGGTCAGTGGTGAGGCGATGAGCGACTACGGACGGCTGATCCGATGGAGCGAGCATCCGGGCGAGCTGTCCGAGGACTGTCTGGTGCTCAACGTCTGGACCCCCGCGATCAACGACGACACGCGCCGCCCGGTGATGGTGTCGTTTCATGGCGGAGGGTTCACTTCCGGAAGCGGCAACGGCCACGGCTACAACGGAGATCCCCTGGCGCGCTTCGGCGACGTCGTCGTGGTCACCGTCAACCACCGGCTGGGCGCGCTCGGCTACCTCCATCTGGGTGACCTCGCCGGCCCCGAGTTCGCCCGATCGGGGAATGCCGGAATGCTCGATCTGGTGGCCTCCCTCGAGTGGGTACGCGACAACATCACGAACTTCGGCGGAGATCCGGGCAACGTGATGATCTGGGGGCAGTCGGGCGGCGGCGCCAAGACTTCGACCCTGCTCGCCATGCCGAGCGCACGCGGGCTGTTTCACCGAGCTGCAGTCCAGAGCGGCTCGTCGCTGCGGATGCGGACCCCCGAGCAGGCGACCGCCGCGGCCGAAGCGCTGCTCGCCGAGCTGGAGCTCGATTCGTCTCAGATCGCCGAGCTGCAGCACGTGCCGTTCGAGGACATCATCGCCGCACAGGCGAAGGTGGGCGGCCTGCGTGGGTTCTCTCCGGTGGTCGACGGCGAAGTACTGCCGCGCCACCCCTTCGACCCCGACGCCCCGGAGGTCTCGCGCGAGATCCCGATGATCATCGGCTGGACACTCGACGATGCCGCCATTGGGCTGAATGACTTCGACCTCGACGAGGCCGGTCTGCGCGACTCGGTAGCGCGGATAGCGGGCGAGCGAACCGACGCGGTCCTCGAAGCCTATCGGGCCGCCTATCCCGAGGCCTCACCGTTCCTGATCCAGGCCCGCGTCCTGACCGACTCGGGATTCTTCGGCCACGACGCCCTCGTCCAGGCCCGGCGCAAGGCCGAGCAGGGAGGCGCGCCGGCCTACCTCTACGTGTGGACCTGGGAGTCTCCGGGCATGGGCGGCAAGTTCGGTGCCGTCCACGGCATCGACCTCGCTCCAGCGTTTCACAACTACGCCGGCGAGATCGTGGGAGGAGGCTCGGAGGAGGGCAAGATGATGGCGGACCGGCTGGCCTCGGCGTGGGTCGCCTTCGCGCGCACCGGTGATCCCAACAACCCCGAGATCCCGGAGTGGCCGGCCTACGACCCGCCGACCAGGCCGACCATGATCTTCGATCTCGAGACCAGGGTGGAAGACGATCCGTTTCGAGACCTGCGGACCTTCTGGGACGAGCCGTGAGCGTCACCGACGCACCGGAGTACAGGCCGACGCTGCGGGACTACGCTGCCGTCAGCGTCCTGCGGTGTTCGGCGGCGCCCTCGCCGGGTCGGTCCGACGGCATGCGGGCGATGCGATCGCAGCCGAGAGGCTGATCGGCCCCCTCGTGGCAATGGCTCTCCTGACTGGGGGGGTGTGGCTCGCCATGGTCGTCTCGCGCAACACCGCCATCCTGCGGCAGATCGCCACGGCCGAGTACTACGTCGACTACGCTGCGCACAAGGCGCCGGTCGCAGAGTGGGTGGAGCGCCCGGCACGGACCTTCAACAACCTGATGCAGGTTCCGATGCTGTTCTACGCCGTGTGCCTGCTGATGCTCGTGACCGACGTGGTCGACGCGGCCCAGCTCCGTCTAGCCTGGACCTTCGTGGCCCTACGCCTGGTACACGCGCTGATCTACATGGCATGGAACCGAGGTCCGTACCGCTTCACGGCCTGGATGGCCGGCTGCCTCACGCTGATCGTCCTGTGGACGAGATTCGCACACCACAGCGCCGGCCTGTGGTGGTAGCGGTAGAGACGGTTCCTCCGACCGGCTCACGCTCCGGCGCGGTGCCCGTTCCAGGGGGCCTCGGACACCGGACGAGTGGTAGGCTCGTCCTACTCGAACCGACTCGCAGCTCCCCACGGCACCGGAGGCCAGAATGCAGGTGATCCGCTCCCCAGATGTCCACGACGTGATCGTGATCGGTTCCGGAGCCGGTGGCGGCACTGTCGTGCGGGAGCTCACGCGTCACGGCATCGACGTCACTCTTCTCGAAGCGGGCCCGATGCTCGACCCCGCACGAGACTTCAAGGAGCACATGGCCCCCTGGGAGGTGGACCATCGCGGCGCCGGGCGCAACGCGGCGGGCTACTTCGAGTCGCTGCGCTACGGCTACTTCGGAGCTCCGAACGGCTTCTGGAAGAGCGACGCAGAGCCCTACACCATCGCTCCGGGCAACGACTTCCGTTGGTTTCGCTCACGCATCCTCGGCGGCCGAACCAACCACTGGGGTCGCATCTCGCTGCGCTTCTCGGACTACGACTTCAAGCCCTACTCTCACGACGGGTTGGGGTGGGATTGGCCGATCGACTACGACGATGTGGCTCCCTACTACGACAAGGCCGAGGCCTTCATCGGCGTGACCGGGTCGAAGGAGGGACTGCGCACGGCTCCGGACGGGATCTTTCAGGAGTGTCCTCCCCCGCGAGCCCACGAAGTCTTGATCCAGAAGGCCAGCAACCAGCTCGGTATCCCCTGCATCCCCAATCGTCGCGCAGTGATCACGCGCAACCACCAGGGGCGACGCGCCTGTCACTACTGCGGCCAATGCGGCCGGGGCTGCATCACCGCCTCGGCCTACTCTTCGAGCCAGGTGCAGATCCTGCCAGCACTGGAGAGCGGGCGTCTGCGCATCATCGACGGCGCGATGGCCCGTGAGATCCTCACCGACGAGGAAGGACAGGCCAACGCGGTCTCGTACATCGACAAGAACACCCGCACCGAGCACGTCCTGCGCTGCCGCGTCGTGGTTCTGGCCGCTAGCGCCTGTGAGTCGACGCGACTCCTGCTCAACTCGCGCTCGCCGCGCTTCCCCGCAGGCCTGTGCAACGACTCGGGAACCGTCGGCCGATACCTCTCCGACAACGTCGGATTCGGGATGTGGGGAACCATCCCTGCACTGGAGGGCATGCCTCACTACAACACGGACGGCTACGGTGGAGCCCACCTCTACATGCCCTGGTGGGAGCTCGACAAGAAGGGCAAGGACTTCGCACGGGGATACCACATCGAGATCGGTGGTGGCTACGGCATGCCCGGGCTGGGCAGCTTCCAACGCGCCGTGAACGAGCACGGCGGCTGGGGCGAGGGACTCAAACAGGCCGCACGCACGCAGTACGGCACCACGGTCGGCTTCTCCGGACGCGGCGAGATGATCCCGAACAACCTCAGCTATTGCGAGCTCGACCCGGACGGGGTCGTCGACGAGTGGGGAATCCCGGTGCTGCGCTTTCACTTCGAGTGGAGCGATCAGGAGTGGAAGATGGCCCGCCACATGGAGAAGACGTTCGTCGATCTCATCGAGACCATGGGCGGCACGGTCGGCGGCCTGTCCAGCCCAGGCCGCGAAGGCAAGGGGATCTCGGTCGGCGGCTCGATCATCCACGAGCTCGGTACGGCCCGCATGGGTACCGACCCCCGATCCTCCGCCGTCAACGGCTTCGGCCAGGGCCACACCACGCGCAACCTCTTCATCGCCGACGCGGCTCCGTTCGTGAGCAACCCGGACAAGAATCCGACCTTGACCATCATCGCCCTCGCCTGGCGCACCTCCGACTACATTGCCGAGCTGATGGGGAGGGGCGATGTCTGAAAAGATCCCCGAAGGTCTCGATCGCCGCGAAGTGTTGAAGGCGGCCGCGATCGGTCTCTATGTCGCCGGGACGATCAACCCAGCCGCGGCCCGAGCGCTGCACTCCTTCGTCCAGCAGGAAGGCGACTCCGACGGCTACCAGCCCAAGGCCTTCACCGACCACGAGTACGCGACCGTCCGCCACCTGGCCGCGATGATCGTCCCCGCCGACGAGGTGTCCGGCAGTGCGGTCGATGCCGGGGCACCCGAGTTCATCGACCTGCTCGCCTCCGAGCGAGACGAACTGGCCCGCATCTTCACCGGCGGGATTCACTGGCTGGACAACGAGATGCGCCACCGAGGCCGCGACAGCTTCCTCGAGGCTCCCCGCGCCGCTCAGGCGGAGATCCTCGACCAGCTCGCGGCTGTGGTCGACGGCACCGGAGAGCTGTCGTACGAGTCCTACGGGGCCACGGCCGAGTACGAGCAGTTCCTCGACTACACCACCCGGAGACCTTCGCCCCTCCAAGGCGGCGCACGCTTCTTCGGCTGGATGCGCCGACTCGCCGTCGACGCCTTCTACTCGAGTGCGATCGGCTTTGCCGACGTGGACTATCAGGGCAACGACTACCTGCGCGAGTACCGTGTGCCACAGGAGGCGATCGACTACGCAGTGTCGCGCAGCCCCTTCAAGGATGAGTGAGAAGTGCGTCGACTCGTAGGCGTGTGGGCACTTTGCCTGACAGCGCTCCTGGGCGGCCTCGCCACCCCCGGCTGCTCGCGCCGAGAGCCGCTCCGATTCGAGGTCGTCTTCGAAGATGCGGGAGGACTCGAGGAGGGCATGCCCGTCACTCATCGCGGGCTCGAGATCGGCAAGGTGACGGCAGTGGGCCTCGACGAGGCGGGGTTGATCCAGGTATCCGTCGAGGTGAAGGACCGCTTCCGCACCGCGGTGTCGAAAGACTCGGTGATTCGCCCCGAGTCGTACGGACTGCGGCGGCATACGCGACTCACCATCGAAGACCCGAAGCCGGCTGCCGATGCCCCACGCATCGCCGTCGCCGACGGCGACGTCCTGGTCGGGACTCCCGGACTGGTCGACGACGTCCTGAGCACGCTGCAGGAGACCGCTCGAGCCGCCTGGGAGAAGACCCGTGAGACGGCCGCCGAACTGGGAGAATCCCTCGACCAGGCCGCAGAGCGCGGACGGGAAGACTGGAAACGTCTGCAACGCGAGCAGGTCCCCGCCTTGCGCCAGCAGGCCGAGGCCGTGCGCAAACAGCTCGAGGAGGCCGGACTGCCGGAGGAAGCCGAGCGCTTCTGGCGGGAGTTCGAAGGCTGGCTCGACAAGCTGAGCCCGCCCGCGCCCGAAGAGCCCGGAACCGAGGAGAAGGACGAGGGCTAGCCGGCCACCAGTCGCCAGATCTGGGCGACCAGAAAGCAGAGGATGAATCCCATCGCCACCGGCAGCAGACTGGCGACGGCGGTCCACTTGGCAGAGCGTGTCTCTTTCCAGATCGTGTAGATCGTCGTCGAGCACGGGTTGTGCACGAGGCTGAAGAGCATCAGATTGATCGCCATCAGCAACGTCCAACCGCTCGACACCAGCAGTTGCCGAGTGGCGTCATTGGAATCGAGCTCGAACATCACTCCCGCTCCCGCGCCGAGATCCGTAGCTCCGGTCACCAGAACGGTGAGCATGAGGATCGTCGGAATCACGATCTCATTGGCCGGAATCGCGACCACGTAGGCCAGGAGGATGAGCCCGCTCAGGCCGATCAACATGCCGAACGGATCGAGACCGCGGATGAGGTACTCCGCTAGCGACACATCGGAGATCGTGATGTTGCTGACCAGCCAGATCACTGCGCCCGCAGGCAGGGCGAACACCACGGCTCGCCACAGTACGATCAGGGTGCGATCGATCAACGACGTGTAGAGCGTCTGCAGCACTCGGGGTGGGCGATACGGCGGCAGCTCGAGGCTGAAGGTCGAGAGCTCGCCACGCAGCAACGTCTTCGACAACCCCCACGAGGTCACGAAGGTGAATGCCACGCCGAGGAGAGCGATGCCCACCACAGCCAGAGCGGAGACCAATCCCGCGATATAGGCGGGAACCAGGCTCCCGATGAAGATCGAAGCGATCAGGATCTGGGTAGGCCAGCGGCCGTTACAGAGCGAGAAGTTGTTGGTGATGATGGCAATCAGTCGTTCGCGCGGACTCTCGATGATGCGGGTGGCGACGACGCCGGCCGCGTTGCAGCCGTAGCCCATCGCCATGGTGAGCGCCTGCTTGCCGTGCGCTCCAGAGCCCTTGAAGAATCGATCGAGATTGAAAGCGACTCGAGGCAGGTAACCGAAGTCCTCGAGGAGCGTGAAGAGGGGAAAGAAGATCGCCATCGGTGGCAGCATCACGCTGATCACCCACGCCGTCGAAAGGTACATTCCGTCGATCAGCAGACCATCGAGCCACCAGGGAAGGCCGATCGCCGCGGCCCCGCTCTTGAGCAGCGGATAGATCTGCTCGAGAAACAAGGTGGCCAACATCTGCGAGGGGACGTTGGCCCCCGCGATGGTGAGCCAGAACACCAGGGTCATCATGCCGAGCATGATCGGGAATCCCGCCCACCTGCTGGTCACCACCTGATCGATGGCACGGTCGAAATCGAAGCGACGCGGCTCGTCGGAGCGATGCACCGCGCGGTCGGCCAGCCGTGCCGCCTCGGTGAAGATCGTCTCCATGAGGGCTTGATGAAAATCGGGCCCGACCTTCCAGCGCTGGCTGGAAGCGAGAGCGAGAAGGTCGTCGACCTGATCAGAGGTGACGTCACCCTCTCTTGCGGTACCTCGCGCCGCCTCTTCTCTCGCCTGCGCCTCGGCCAGGAGTGGCGTCAAAGCCCGCTCCAGGTCGCCGAGCTCACCCGAGCGCATCGACTCTGCAATCCGCTCGTCACCGTCCAGCAAGCGCAGAGCCACCCACTGCGGATTGGGCAGCTCGGGATAGAGCGTCGCGACCGACTGGGCGACGGTCGCCACCGAGCGCCGAAGCTCGGGCGACTGCCCCCCGACACGGTGCGGCTTGGTGCGCAACTGGCCCGTGGCCACCTCTGCGATCGTTGCCGTCAGCTCGTCGAGCCCCACTCGAGACCGGGCCGAAGTCGGCACCACCGGAACTCCCAGGTCGCGCGCCAGTCGGCGATGGTCGACCTCGAGGCCGCGGCGCTCGGCCTCGTCCATGAGATTGAGACACACCACCACTCGATCGGTGATCTCGAGGATCTGGAGAACCAGATTGAGGTTCCTCTCGAGCCGGGTGGCATCGACCACGATCACCGTCACGTCCGGCTGGCCGAACAGGATGAAGTCGCGTGCGATCTCTTCGTCGTAGCTCGAGGAGAGCAGCGAATAGGTCCCCGGCAGGTCGACGAGCTTGTAGCGGTGTTCACCCAAGGCGAAGCCACCCTCAGCTCGCGTTACCGTCTTTCCGGGCCAATTGCCGGTGTGCTGCCGGAGCCCCGTCAGCGCGTTGAAGACCGTGCTCTTGCCAACGTTCGGATTCCCGGCGAGAGCCACCACGAAATCGAAATTCTCGAGGTCGAGGCCCAGGCGCTCGAGGTGCGCAGCGTTGTGCAGGGCACAGCCTGCACACGGATCGGCCTCGGGGGCTCCGCCCACGGGAGTGCTTCCCTTTGCCGAGAGGTTCACGAGATCGCTCACGACACCCTCCGTCGAGCCTCGTCCGAGGCCGTGGACGCGACCGGCTCCACCTGGATCAACTCGGTCTGCTCGCGGCGCAGGGCCACGACCGCACCCCGAATCCGAAAAGCCACCGGGTCACCCCCCGGGCTGCGCATCTCGGCAAAGACCTCGGTCCCCGGAATCACTCCCAGATCGAGCAGCCGCCGACGCTCTGCCCCTCGACACGCGGGAGCGAAGCGCACGATCACGGCGCTCTCTCCCGGCTCCAGGTCGGAGAGCTGCGCGAAGGGTCCGTGCATCTCCTGGTCTTCTTCGAGCGGCAGCACCGACAGGTTGGTGGCCAACACGGGCGCCAGCACCACCTCCTGCGCGTCGGCCTCGAAGCGAATGCGCTCACGACTGCGCTGCATGACTCTCACGCGCACTCCCGGGTGCAGTCCCTCGGCGACGAGCTGAGCATAGATCGCCTCTGGCTCGTCCTCGACATGCACGATCTCGGCGAGCACCCCCTCCTCGAGCTCGGTCAGGGGCCTCCCGGCACGCGGCACGATCTCGCCTTCCGGAGTCGGAATCGGGTCACCGTGGGGATCGAAGCGTGGCTGGCCGAGGTTCAGCGCCAATCGGTCGGCAACCTGCTCGCTCGTAGAGTGCTCGAGCACTTCCGCCGTGCGGTGCCAGTCGGCCGGGCCGAGACCGGTCTCGTCGGCGAGGTAGCTCTCCCAGAGGCGGTGGATGCGAATCACCCGCAGTGCGCTTCCCCGACCCTCCCCGGTCAGCACCAGGTTCTCGCCCTCGCGCTCGACCAGGTCCAGTCGCTCCAGCCGATCGACCAGGTCGGCAGCCCGATTGCCCGACAGGCCCAGGGCGCCCGCCAGGCTCTCCAGCGTCGAGGGTTGGCGGCGGTACTCGAAGTCGTAGAGATGCTTCAGTGCATCTTCGATCAGGACTCGCTCTCGGGACTGGAGCGCCAGACGAAGATGCCAGAACAAGCCCACCCTCGGCCAGAACAGAACCGCCGTCACGCCGGCCAGCACCGCCGCACCGAGCAGAGCCATGAGGGGATCGATCGAGGTCGTCGGGGGAGTGATCAGGAGCATGGGGGAAGAGGGATCGCGAAACACGTTTTCAGGTACCCGAGGAACCAGATTTTTATATCTCAAAAAGACTGATCTGTCAATACGTTCCACGCCATCCGCGCCGATTGCGGTGGTAACTTGGTTCTTGCCGGTACACCACACACGCCGAGGGAGTCCAGTCGTGCAGAGCAGCGCCCCATGCGTCACCGTCAGCCCCGAGAGCGTCGGTCTTTCGAGCGTCCGACTCGCACGCATCGACCAGCATCTCGAGCGCCGCTATCTGGCGCCGGGGAAGATTGCCGGCGCCCTCACCCTGGTGTCTCGCGGGGGCGAGGTGGTGTGGCTCTCCCCGTTGGGACTGCGCGACCGCGAACGTGGGCTCCCGATGACGGAGGACACGATCTTCCGCATCTACTCGATGACCAAGCCGATCACCTCCGTCGCCGTCATGACGCTCTACGAGGAGGGGCACTTCCAGCTCGACGACCCGGTGGGCCGTTTCCTTCCCGAGCTCGCCGCGCCGCAGGTCTTTGTCGGCGGAACCGACGGAGGTTTCCTCACCAGGCCGGTGACTCGACCGATCACCGTTCGTGATCTCCTCCTCCACACTTCGGGATTGACCTACGGCTTCATGGAGGCGACGAACGTCGACGCGGCCTACCGGGCGAGGCGTATCGGCGAGCGCTGGGAGGGCAACGACCTGGCGGGCATGGTCAAGCAGCTGGGCGAGCTGCCGCTCGAGTTCTCGCCCGGAGAGCGATGGAACTACTCCGTAGCCACCGACGTGCTGGGTCGGTTGGTCGAAGTGATCTCCGGGAAATCCCTCGACGTTTTCTTCGAGCAACGCATCCTCGGGCCGCTCGGCATGCACGACACCGGCTTTCACGTACCGGTCGATCGAGTCGATCGCTTCGCCGCCCTCTACGATCGCGCCCCTGACAAGTCGCTGAGACTGATCGACGACCCCACGAAGAGCCCCTCACTGGGCAAGCCGGATCTCTTCTCCGGCGGCGGCGGCCTGGTCTCGACGGCCTCCGACTACCACCGCTTCTGTCGCATGCTGCTCGAGGGGGGCGAGCTCGACGGCGCTCGGATCCTGGGGCGCAAGACGATCGAGCTGATGGTCTGCAACCATCTCCCGGAGAACCAGGACCTCGCCCATCTCGCTACCGGCTCCTTTTCCGAGACCACCTACAACGGCATCGGCTTCGGTCTCGGCTTCGCCCAGGTCATCGACCGGATCGCGGCACAGTCGAACGGCTCCCTGGGAGAGTACTTCTGGGGCGGCATGGCGAGCACCGTGTTCTGGAACGACCCGGTGGAAGACCTCACCGTGATCTTCATGGTCCAGTTCATGCCCTCGGGCACCTTCAACTTCCGCGGGCAGCTGCGCTCGATCGTCTACGGCGCGCTGGCCTGAGAGACGAGCCCCGGCCTTCTCGGCCCGGGATCGCCTTCAGCCGATCAGCGCGCTCTGGCCACCGTCCACGGGCAGAACCGCCCCGGTGATGAACTTCGCCTCGTCGGAGGCGAGAAAGAGCGCCGCGTGGGCCACGTCCCAGGCGGTGCCCATCCCGCCGGCGAGCGGGACCCGCTCGTTGCGCGCCTGGATCAGCTCCTTCTTGGAGACTCCCCGCACCTTCGAGATCCCCTCGATCGCCATCGGCGTTTCGATCAACCCCGGCATCACGACGTTGGCTCGAATCCCGTACTTGGCGTTGCCGGTCGCGATCGAGTGAGTCAGCGCGTGCACTCCGGCCTTGGACGTCTTGTAGGCCAGCATGCCGACGGCGCACACGGCTGCCGCCGACGAGATGTTCACGATACTGCCTGCGCGCTGCTCGCGCATGACCGGCAGCACGTACTTGCAGACCAGGAACATGCTCTTGAGGTTGACGTCGAAGATGCGATCCCAGACGGCCTCGTCCAGATGCACCGGCCCGGCGTCTCGGGCCCCGATCCCCACGTTGTTGTGCAATACATCAATCCGACCGTAGCGGTCGACGCAGGCGCGAGCCAGCGACTCGCAGTCGGCTCTCCGTGAGACGTCGGCCTCGAAGGCGAAGGCTTCGCCCCCGTCCTTCTCGATCATCTCCCGGGTCTCTCGGGCCGAATCGATCCGCCGGTCGATGAGCGCCACGCGGGCGCCCTCTCGGGCGAACAGCAGCGCCGTTGCCCGGCCGTTGCCGAGGGTCTCTCCCGGAGTCTGGCCAGCGCCCGTGACGATGGCCACCTTGCCTTCGAGCCTGCTACCCGATGCGCTCACACGGACAGTCTATCCAGATCCGGAACGACTGGGACTCGTCTCGCCTCGCTGTGTAGCTCCGCAATCGCCGCCACGGCCAGGGCGTTCGACAGATCTCGCCAGAGATCCTCGACGTCTTCCAACCCCACGGAGACGCGGAGCAATCCATCGCCGACTCCGCTCGAAGCCCGGGCCTCCGGGTCGACCACGCGGTGGGTCAAGCCCGCGGGATGCTGAATCAAGGTGTCGCACGATCCGAGACTCACGGCGGGCACGATCAAGCGACAGGCCGCCAGTACCCGGGCCGCGCAGGATCCGCCGCCCGAGACCTCGAACGCGACCAGACTGCCGGGTCCCGCCATCTGCCGCCCGATCAGATCAGCGCGTGCGTCGCTCTCTGGATAGTGGACTCGGGCGACCACCGGCTCGCCTGCCAGCCTCTCGGCCAGGACTCGGGCGCTTGCCTGCGATCGCTCGACACGCAACGACAGCGTCTGCAGACCGCGGTGGAGCAGATAGCCCCCCAGAGGATGGAGAACGGCACCCGTGGCCACCCGAATGCGGCGCAGTGCCTGGATGCGCTCCTCGTCACCCGCCACCACCCCGGCCAGCACGTCACCGTGCCCACCGAGGAACTTCGTCCCGCTGTGCAGCACCAGGCTCGCACCGAGCTCCAGCGGACGCTGCAGAATCGGTGTCGCGAAGGTCGAATCGACGACCACGGGAACGCCCTGCGCCGCGTCGACCACCTCGGCGATGTCGACCAGGCGAAGCGTCGGATTGGCAGGGGTCTCGAGCAGAACGAGGCTGGTGTCGGAGCGAAGAGCCTCGGTCACCGCGGCGGCCTCCGGCTCGACCCAACTCACTTCCAGACCGAGGAGTCCCGAACTGAGCAGGTGATCGCTGCCGCCGTAGAGCGGCCGGGTCGCGATGACGTGACGCCCCCGCGTGCGTGCATCTAGCAGACAGGCGGTGAGCGCCGCCATCCCGGACGAGAAGGCCGCCGCCGCATCCGCCCCTTCGAGCCGAGCCAGCCCCCGCTCGAAGCGGGCGACGGTCGGATTGTGCAGTCGGGCGTAGATCGGCGAGCCCTCCGGGGCGCGTCCCGCCGCGAGCGCGTCGAGGCTCGCCACGGCTTCATCGAGCTGCGGCAGCGGATAGGTCGTCGAAAGGTCGAGGGGAGGCGCGTGGACCCCCAACTCCGCGAACTCTTCGCGACCGGCATGAACGCAGCAGGTGTCGATCTCTGGCTTCATTTCCGAATCTCCTTCTGTTCCCCTATCAAGAATAGGTCATCAACGAGCAAGAAGATTCGGAAACCGAATATAGTTCGCTCATGAAGCAAGAGCGCCGCCTCGACCGAACCGACGCAGCCATCCTGCGCGAGTTACAGAAGAATGCTCGGATCCACAACAAGGAGCTCGCCGGCAGGGTGGGCATTGCCGCCTCGACCTGCCTCGAGCGCGTCCGACGCCTGGGCGACGCCGGCGTCTTCCGCGGCTTTCATGCCGAGCTCGACCCGGAGGCCCTCGGCATCGGACTACAGGCCATCATCGCGGTACGCATCGTGCGCCACACCCGTGATCAGGTCGATGCCTTCGAGTCCCACGCCGCCGGGTTGCCCGAAGTGATCGCCCTCTTTCACGTCGGCGGAGCGAACGACTTCCTGGTCCACGTCGCGGTGGAGGACTCGGCAGCGCTGCGCGACCTCGTGCTCGAGAAATTCACCACCCGGCCCGAGGTCGAGCACCTCGAGACCTCCCTGCTGTTTCGCTATCGCTACAACTGGCAGATGCCGATCTACTCGGTCAGCGAGGACTGAGCGGCTCATCTCCGAGCAACGACTCCCGATACGCCGCCACCGGGACTCCCCCATCGGCCACGACCGAGTCCATGTACTCCCGCAGCACGAAGCTCTCGCCCCGCGCCGCCCTGTAGTCCTCGAACAGGGCCATGTGCTGGTCGTACCCCAGCCAGTAGCTGGTGATCTGGGGAGCGCTGGTGATGGCTCGGCTCCACATGTTGCTCGCGAAGTGGGCCTGCTGCAGCGCCTCTTCCTGCACGAACTCCAGCACCTCGTCGCGAGTCATCCCCTGGGTGTGCACGCGGATGTCGACGATCGTGCGTGCGATGTTCTCCATCTGTTTCTTGAGATGCGCCAGCCGATCGAGCGGATCGCCCCACCCCTCGTCGAGCATCAGGCGCTCGCAGAAGGTCCCCCACCCTTCGGTGTAGACGCCATCGGCGAACAGTGAGCGGGCCTTGTGTGGATGTCGAGCCGCGACCTTCCCCTGGAGATAGTGCCCCGGGATCATCTCGTGGGGCGTGATCATCACGTTGAAGTGATGGTTGAAGTCACGAAAGAAGGCCTCCCGCTGGTCGTCGGTGTAGCTGGAGGAAGGCGTCGGGAGATAGAAGAGCGTCTGGGCCTCGGGCTCGTAGGGTCCCGCCGCGTAGACCCCCCCGACCCCCTGTCCGGTGAAGAACTCGGGAGAACGATCGGTCGAGACGGTGAGGGGATCGGGAAGCGTGATGATCCCCCGATCCCGAACGAAGGCTTCGACCTCGAGCAGGAGACTCTTGTAGTCGGCCACGAACTCGTCCACCGAGGAGGCGTGGTCCCGAGCGACCCGGTCAAAGAGCACCCGCACCAGCTCGATGTCGTCCTCTGGAGG
The DNA here is from genome assembly GCA_963851415.1 of uncultured Acidobacteriota bacterium. GTDB lineage: Bacteria > Acidobacteriota > Thermoanaerobaculia > Multivoradales > Multivoraceae > CAWKPF01. The sequence continues at coordinate 984,836 of CAWKPF010000003.1, read as the reverse complement.
ATTCCCCACGACCCCGACCTCACTCCACACCGAGCGTCCGTACTCCGCCGTCTCCCGTCGTTTCTCGACCAGCGCGCTCTCGGCGTCGGCGAGCACTTCGCCGGGCGTGCGGCTCTCGTTGCTGTGCAGACGAAACACCTCCGCGTAGTCCTCCCCCAGGCGTGGCGAGCCACTCGCCCGCTCGGCCAACTGGGTGAGAAACGTCGCGAATTCCTCGAGAGCCGACGCCGCCACGAAACCGGCCACCTGCAGATCGTTCTCCAGCGCCGGCGCCTGCATTGCCGCCGCCCGGGGAAACCCTTCGCGGTGAAACGCCGCGGCCGAGCTCATCTGACGAGCGGCGATCTCGGCAAACTCCGGTGCGATCCGGGCCGGATCGCCGGATGTCAGGGCGCTCTGCGCCACCGCGGCCAGCAGCGGTACCTTCTGGGCCCGGCTCGCCGCGGCGGCCAGCCTCACCTCGGCGGGTCGGTCCTCGCGAACGAGCAGGAACACGGTGGAGTTGGCGAGGATCCGGGTCCAGAAGAGCGGATCATGCCGAGGTCGATCGAGCCGCTCCCAGTCGAACAGGACGCGCCGAGAGCGCCGCAGCAGGAGCTCTGCGTCCAGGCGGTCGTCACGCGCCAGGTCGGTTGCGAGCAGGGCCTCCAGGTCGGAAGCAGTCTCGCGATTGTGCTCGATCCAGCCTTGCCGAATGGTGTCGTCGAGCAGCTCGAGCCGGTCGTCGTAGTCGTGCAGACCCGACGCGGTGGCCCGACTCGGAAACGTCTCGAAGTAGCGCTCGAGGTAGCGCTCGACCACACCGGAGACATCGAGTCGCGACACGGTCTCTCGGTCGGCGGAACGAGAGCAACCAACGGCAACGGCCAGTAGCGAGATCGAAAGTGTGACTCTGGCAATCTGGATCATCCCAGGATTCCAACACGGTCTCCTGCGCTCGACAAGTGGAGGCGCCGGAAGGGGGTATACCCACGAGCCGAGCGAGCGCCTCAGTTCACGCCGCCCCCGTCGCGATAGACCGGGAACTGCGACGTGGGCTCGTGGAGCAGTGCTGCAGGCCAGTCCGCGACTTCCCGGCGCGAGACGGCCAGACAGTGCCCGAGGCTCTCGGAGAGCTCGGCCAGAGTGTAGGGCTTGCGCAGAGCCGCACAGAATCCATAGTCCCTCGGCCTTCCGATCGCCGGGTGGTCGACGTACCCGCTCGAGATCATCGCCCGAGCCTCGGGGTCCAGCTCTCGAATCTGCCGAAAAGCCTCGATCCCGCCGCGGCCTCCGGGGATGGTCAGATCGAGAATCACCAGGGCGTATCGCCAATCCTGCTCGACGGAGTCCTCGTAGAGTCTCACCGCCTCTTCGACCGTGCTCGCCTGGTGTACCCGCAGACCGAGTACGCGAAGCTGGCTGCTCAGTACCTGACGAACGCCGGGGTCATCGTCGAGAACCAGCACCGTTCCGTGGAATCGAGCGAGGGTGGTCGCCACCTCCTCCTGCGGAATCTTCGCGTCGCTTGCCGGCAAATAGAGACGAAACGTCGCTCCCTCTCCGGGACTCGACTCGACGGTCAGCAGACCCTCGTGCTGACGTGCAATCGAGAACGAGGTCGCGAGCCCCAGACCGTTCCCGGTGTCCTTGGTCGAGAAGTACGGGTCGAAGATCTTCTCGATATCGCTCTCCCGGATACCGGGGCCGTCGTCCTTGACCTCGAGGCACACGTAGCGACCCGCCGGGAGAACCGGAAGATTCTCGTCGCCTTCCCGCAGCTTCACCTGGATCGTGCCGCCCCTGGGCATCGCCTCCGTCGCATTCACGAAGAGATTGACCAGGACCTGATGGATCTTGCCGATGTCGACTTCGACCGCCGAGACCGGCTCGAGATCGAGCGAGCACAGCACGCGCGTCCCCCGAAGAGTGAGCTTGGCGACGCTCTCGACCAGCGGCGCGAGAGCCTGGGGCTGCCGATCCGACCCCTCCTCTCGGGAGAAGGCCAGCAGCTGCTGGGCCAGATCCTGGGCGCGCAACGCTGCCTTCTCCACTTCTCCCAACCCCGACTCGAGCTGCGCGGGCTCATGCTCGAAGAGCTGCAGCAGGTTGAGATTGGCCAGCACGGCGGTGAGGAGGTTGTTGAAATCGTGGGCGATGCCCCCGGCGATCAGCGAGAGGCTGTCGAGGCGCTCCACGCGCAGCTGAGTGGCGATCAGCCGGGTGTCGGCGGTGATGTCCCGGACGGCCAGCAACATCGAACCATCCTGCTGGCGGAGCCGGCGGCAGACGACCTCCAGGTCGATCGGCACTTCACTCGAGCCCTTGGCCAGCGAAGCGTGGCAGGTCACGCCCTCCACCGGCGCCAGGGGGCGGCCCTGCCGATCGAGCAACAGCTCGCCCACACCACGGCCGCGCAGCTCGGCTTCGCGGGGACCCACCAGCTCTCGAAAGCCAGGGTTGGCGCTCACGATCACACCGTCGCGAACCACCAGGATTCCCTCGAAAACAGTCTCCAGCAACGCTCGGTATCGATCGCGGGTCTCGACCAGATCGCACTCGATCTCCTCGATGTGACGCAGGCGGAAGTGGCCGACCACGCCGAAGATCCCCACACCGAGAGCCAGATCGACGGTCGCCCGAGCGGCATCGACGATGCCAAAAGGCCACCCCAGCACTACCGGAACGGTGGCTGCCGCCGTCACGACCGAGAACGGGATCGCCACACGCGGACGCCAGAACAGGGGAACCAGCCCGAGCAATGCCAGGCAACAGAGCAGACCCCAGACGAGATTCTGGCCCGGCACGCCGATCCCCGAGAAGAGCAGCGCCACTCCCAGCGAGAGGAAGCCGACCCACCGAAACGCCTGGCTCCGGCTCACTGCCCAGGCGGTTCCGAAGAGGATCAGCGCGAAGACCGTCGAAGCGACCTGATCGGAGCGCCGCTCGAGCGGCACCAGGAAGGACCCGAGCCCGCCGAGGCACCCCACGAGAAGGAAGATGGAGGCCGTGACCGAGGTCGCGATCTCCGCCTGGCGAAGGTCGTCGCGGCCCTTGACCCGGACGCTCGGCCGAGTGAGCCACCGCCAGGCCTCGCGCCCGCGGGACGGTTCCTTCTGAAACAGACTTCTCCTGTCCTTGTGCATCTGAGTCATGGGATTTCTCTGGTTTCGAAGGTATCCCCAGCAGGTTGGGATACTTATGAGCGGTTCGCCATAACTGCAAAATGAGTGCCAGCCACTGCCACAGACCCCACCGCGAAGCGTCCTGAAGCCTCAATCGAGATGACGGCGGTAGCCCGCATAGCGCGGGTTGTCGACCGCGAGCTTCGCCAGCGTCGTTCGCCTCAGATGCTCGACGAGGCGAGGGTCCTCCAGGCCGAGCTCCCCGGTGCGGATCCGCCGGCAGAGCTCGACATTGAGCTCGGACAGATCCTCCCCTGTGTCGCGCGGCTTCCCCAGCAGAGCGAGCAGTCCGCGGCGTTCCTCGGCGAGATCCTCCCCCGAGTTGGCCAGCTCCCGGCGCACGATGCCGACGACGTTGGCGGCGACCCGAGCATGAAAACCGGACCGGCCCGCGAGACCCTTCATGGCATCTTCCCGGAGAAACTCCTCGACCGCTTCGAGGAGCTCGCTCATGCTCGGTCGGTTCTGCATCGTCAGCTCCCGCTCACGGGCCGATCGGCCCTGGTCTGGAACGCCTCGATCGCATCGAGAAGGTCGATCTCGGTCTCGCTGGCCCGTCTCCCGATCGCTGCCTTCTCGATCGACCGACTCTGCCCAGCCAGATGGGCGAAGCCCTGCAGTTGGCACATGACCCCCCATTTGAGGGCACCGAAGATCTCGAACCACTGCACCTTCTCTCGATCGACCTTCGCTCCGCTCGCCCCTTCATACCCGGCGAACAGCTCGTCTCGCCCGCCGAAACCCCCCACTGGCTTGTCGAGCTCGCCGAAGCGCCAGGACGGCACGCACAGCCAGCCGAGGTCTTCCATTGGATCACCGAGATGCGCGAGCTCCCAATCGAGCACGGCTCGCAGCCCGTGCCGATCGATCATGAGGTTCCCATTGCGAAAGTCGCCGTGAACCAGAACCGGCTCCACCGCCGCCGGCGCGCGCTCCTCGAGAAATCGGAACGCCAGCTCGAAAACCGGATGAGGATCTCCGAAGGAATCGTGGAGCTCCCGATAGTGGGCCAGCTGGTCGCTCCCAGACAACGTGGCCAGTTGCCCGGCGACCGGCGACGGATCCACGCGATGCAAACGTGCCAGGACCTCGCCGCACTGCCGAGCCAGGGTCGCTCGAACCCGTGCGAACCGCCCGTCTCGGAGGATTCTGCGCGGAATCGTCTCTCCTTCGAGCCGTTCCATGACGTATCCCTGTCCGAGCTCGTCCGCCTCTTCGAGCACGAATCGAACGGCGGCGACCGGAACACCACCGGCATGAGCGAGACGCTGCAGCTCGGCCTCGGTCTCCGGATCGACCGAAGTGCTGGATCTCTTCCCCGCCTCGATCCTGCGCAGGATCAACGCCTCTCGGCCGTCACCTCTCCGCAGGTCGAACGACCAGGTCTCCGCCGAGGCCCCACCCGAGAGGCGACTGAGCTCCTCGAGCCGTGCCGGCCCCCCGAGATGGCGCGAACAGGCATGGGCCAACGCTTCTCGTAGTCCAGCTGAGCTCGATCCCGTCAGTGGCTCCCCCTCTCCCTCTCGATTCCGCCGCGTCCCAGTCTACCGTCTCGTGCCCCCACGATCACCCTGGAGACCGTCGGACCGTATCTCCCGGAGCTCCAGGGATCCGAACCGCCCATGGAACTGTCCCGCTTCCTCCCGCTATCATCGACCCAACCGCCCGAGCCGGCGAATCGAAGAAGAGGACAACCTTCTCATGCACGACCATCGTCCAACGAGATCCCCGAGCTGGATTGCCATCATCGGCGTGCTCTGCCTCGCCCTCACCCCGGCCGCGCGCGCGGCGAACCCGGAGATGGTCGGACACTGGAAGCTCGACCCGTCGAGAAGCGACCCGATGCAGCGGGGCGGCGCCGTGATCGACAACGAGATGAAGATCCAGGTCTCGGGAGACGATCTCAGCATCGAGCGGACCTGGCGCCGCGACGGTGAGGAGCTCACCTTGCCGCTCACCATCGTGACCGATGGAGAGCCCCACGATCTGGACTCGCCGCTCGGGTCCCGCTCGGTGCGAGCGCGCTGGAAGAAGGATCGACTGAACCTCTCCTACACTCTCTCGCGGGGCAACTTCGACCTCGACGTCCAGGAGAGCTGGCAGATCAAGAAGGGAGAGCTCGTCATCCAGTACGCGACGCGCGTGAACGAGCGCTCTCAGGTTCGAAAAGAGATCTACACTCGAATCGAAGGCGACTCGTGAACCCTCGTGGGTCCGGATAGCCGGCCCTCCGCCCGGCTGACATGACCCTCGTCGAATTTCTCACCGTTTCCGTCAGCGTGCTCGCGGTCACCGTCGTGGTCGTGTTCGTCTCGGCTCGCCTGCGCGCACCTTCGGTGGTCGGACTGGTACTGACCGGCGTCTTGATCGGTCCCTCCGCCCTCGGCCTGATTCCCGAAAGCGAGGAAGTCGAGGTCCTCGCCGAGATCGGCGTCGTCCTGCTGCTGTTCACCATCGGCGTCGAGCTCAGCATCCGACAGATGCGCGAGCTGAGGCGTCCGTTTCTCATCGGAGGCAGCGTGCAGGCGGGGCTCACGATGATGCTCGCCTTTGCCTTCGGGCGGCTCGCCCTCGGGCAGGCAGCGGCTGAAGCCACGTTCTTCGCCTTCGTGGTCGCACTGTCGAGTACCGCAGTAGTGCTCAAGATCTACGGCCAGCGTCGAGAAACCCGCACCCCCCAGGGCCGGCTCACCCTCGGTATCCTGCTGTTCCAGGACGTGCTCATCGTACCGATGATCGTCATCGTTCCACTCCTGGCAGGGGCCGGGGAAGCGGAACCCCTGGCCCTGCTCCGCCGGCTGGGCGTGGCGCTGGTCGCGATCGGAGCCCTGTTCGCGATATCGCTCCGTCTGGTGCCTCGCGTCTTGCACCAACTGGCACGCACCCGAGTGCGGGAGCTCTCGGTACTCGCGGCGCTGCTGATCTGTCTGGCCTGGGCCTGGCTCACCTATTCCCTCGGCTTTTCCCTCGCTCTCGGTGCGTTCATCGCCGGCCTGGTGATCTCGGAGAGCGAGTACAGCCACCAGGTGATCGCCGACATCGTGCCCTTCCGCGACGTGTTCGCCAGTCTCTTCTTCATCTCGATCGGAATGCTGGTCGACATCGACTTCCTGGTCGCTCACTTCCTTCCGGCAGTCGCCACGGCCGCCGCGCTGGTGATACTCAAGATCGTGGGCGCCGGCGTGGCGGTCTCTGGCGGTCGGCTACCCGCTGCGGGTCGCGCTCATCGTCGGCCTATCCCTGGCGCAGGTCGGAGAGTTCTCTTTCCTCCTGATGGAAGTGGGGCGCCATCACGGCCTGCTGGATGACGCGGGTTTCCAACGTCTCTTGATCGCTTCGGTGCTCACTCTCATTGCCACTCCTTTTCTCATTCGAGGCGCCCCGGCAATCGGCGAAAGACTGTCGCGCCCCTTTGCCACCGGAAGAGACACAGAGCTGGACGAACCCGACGGGGTTCCGCTCACATCGCACGTCGTGGTCGTCGGACACGGCATGTGCGGCAGCCTGCTGGCCCGCGTGCTCAAGGAAACCCACATTCCCTTCGTGGTCGTCGAGATCGACCCCGACTGTGCTGCCGCGGCTCGCCGAGAGGGAATGAAGGTCATCGTCGGGGACGCCACGCGCCAGAACATCCTCGAGAGCGCCCGGCTCGAGCACGCCACGATGGCGGTGATCGCGATCTCGGATCATGACGCCAGCTTGAGCACGGTGCGGATGGCGCGCTCGATCTGTCCCGAGTTGGAGCTCCTGGTACGGACTCGCCAGCTCGAAGACATCGACACCCTTCGCCGAGCCGGCGCCGACAAGGTGGTAGCCGAGGAGTTCGAGACCGCCATCGAGATCTTCACTCGCGTTCTGCAGCGATTCCACGTCCCGCGAAACGTCGTCAGGGCCCAGACGAGGGCTCTGCGCGGGGACGACTACCGGATGCTGCGCCCCGAGGCTCGCGATCTCAGCGTGTCCCGAGCCGTGCTCGATGCCCTCGAGGCCGGAACTGCCGATCTGTTTCGCGTTCTGGCCGGAGGCCCCGCCGCCGGGCGATCGCTGAAGGAGCTGGAGCTCCGGCAGCGCTCGGGAGCCAGCGTGATCGCCGTGGTCCGCGGAGAGGAGTCCTTCGTCAATCCGTCACCCGAGGTCCAGCTCGAGCCGGGCGACTGCCTGGTGCTCGTGGGAGGTCACGGAGACATCCAACGGGCCTTCGAATACCTCGAGCACGGTGTCTGACGTCCGGCCGAGCCGGCGCCATCTTCACTCGACACGGAGACTGATCGCCGGGTCCACGCGACTGGCCCGCAGCGCTGGAAGCAGGCTGGCGAGCGCGGCGATTGCCAGGAGGACACAGACGACACCCACCATGACGAGCGGGTCGTTCGGAGAAATCTCGTAGAGCAGCCCTCGCAAGAGCGAGGAGCTCAGCATCGAGATCCCCACACCCGCGGCGATCCCCAGCGCCACCAGCGAGAGTCCACTGGCGACGACCTTCGTCACCACCTGTTGCCTCGAGGCTCCCAGCGCGATTCGAAGGCCGACTTCTCTCGAACGGCGCATGACCAGCCACGACAGCACGCCGTACACGCCGAGGGCCGTGAGGGCGATCGACGCCAGGGCGAAGAGTCCCAGCAGCGCGGTGGTGACTCGGCGCACGCGCTGCGAAGCGGCGACGGTCCGTTCCATCGTCGTCACGTCGTAGAGGGCGATCTCCGGATCGAGTTGCTGGACGATTTCTCTCACCGGAGCGATCAACCCCTGAGGGTCCCTCTCCGCTCGCACCATCAGGGTCGCAGCCGCGATCTGGGGTGCCTGGTCAATGGAGACGTACATGGCCGGAGGGGCGTCTCGGTCGAGGCCGTGGATCCGCTCGTCGGCCACGATACCGACGATCTCGCGCTCGAAGCCCCAGAAGGCGATCCGCTCTCCCAGGACGGGGTGATCGGGAAAGTAGCGGTCCACCGTGGCCTGATTGACCAAGAGAACCATCGCGCCGTCGGCGTGGTCGCTCGAGTCGAGCAGACGTCCCTCCAGGAGCCGCACGCCATTGGTCTCGAAGTAGCCGGGAGACACCATCCGCGTCTTCAGCTCACCGAACTCGGCAGACTCCTCCTCGCGCCCCACGACGACGAAGCTGTTGGTGAAGCCGGCGTCGAGGGGATGGTTGCTCGTGATCGTCGCCTGCCGAACACCGGGAAGGGCGCGGACCGCCTCCAGCAGCGCGCGGTTGAAGCCGGACACCTCGCTCCATCGCGGGTAGAGGGAGAAATCGCGCGGGTATCGTGTTTCCGGGAGTCGATAGGTCACCCGCAGAACCTTGTCCGCCACGAAGCCGGCATCGACCCGCGCCAACTCGCGCAGCGACGCGAACAAGAGCCCGGCGCCGCACAGGAGCACGACAGCGAGAGCTGCCTGGCCCGCCACCAGGATCCGCCGCAGTCCTGCCCGGGCAGGTCCAGGCGAGGTAGAACGCGACGACTCGAGCGCCTCGAGCAGATCGACTCGTCGGGTCTGGACCGCGGGTACGAGAGCGAAGGCGACGGTGACCACGATGCTGATCGCCGACGCGAAGCCGAAAACGCGCCAGTCGAGCTCCGGGCGAACCGGCCCGAGGAGCTCTCGGACCGCCGCGCCGTTCATCGCTCGCATCGCCGTGGCGGCGATCGCGATACCGGTGAGAGTCGCCACTCCGCTCAGGGCCGCACTCTCGAACAGAAACCGAATCGCCAGACGACCACTGCTCGCACCCAGAGCCGCCGACAGCGCTAGCTCGGACCGGCGCCCTTCACCCCGAGCCAGCAAAAGACTGGCAACGTTGGCGCAAGAGATCGCCAGCACCGCGAGAACCGCGGCAAAGAGAAGCCATAGGCCCGAGCGCAGGTCGCCTCGAAGCACGTCCGAGATCGGCTCGACGAAAGCGCCGCGGGCGCGATTCTCGGGGTGTTCCGCTTCCAGCTCGGTAGCGATCCGGGTCAACTCGTCTCGGGCTGTGGAGAGGGATCCCCCCTGTCGAATCCGCCCCAGCACGGTCAAGAAGTGTCGCGAGCGCGGAGGAGAGTCTGGGGCCAACGCCAGAGGCAGATAGATCTCGACTTCGTCACCGAGGATCTCTACCTCCGAGGGTACGACGCCGACCACCGTGACCGCGCGGTCATCGAGGCGCAGCGTTCTTCCCACCACCGCGGGATCGCCGGCGAAGGCACGCCTCCAGACTCCGGCGCCCAATAGTGCGACTGCGTCCGCGCCGGGTCGGTCTTCCGACTCGGTGAAGACCCTTCCCGCCAGCGGCTCGATCCCCAGAAGCTGCACCAGGTCGTGGGTCACCGAGACGACGTTGACCCGGCTCGGCTCGCCCTGTGCCGCGATCAAGTTCGCGTCGCTACGCACGAAAGCGACCACTCGATCGAGCTCCTTGGAGAGGGTCTTGAAGTCGAAGAAGTCGGGGACCGAGGCCGGTTCCCGCGTGGTACCCGTCTCGCGATCGGTCTGCCACACGACCGTCAGCCGCTCGGCATCGGGATACGGCAGGGGACGCAAGAGGAGTGCGTCGACCAGACCGAACATGGTCGCCGTCGCCGCGATGCCGAGAGCCAGCACGAGGATCAGCGACAGGGTGAACCCCGGCTGCTTTCGCAACCCTCTCAGCGCCATGCGGGCCTCGTAGAGAAGGGTTTCGAGCTTCATGCGGCCTTCCTTTCTGCGTTCTCTCTGTCGGTCCAGTGCAGTGCACGATCGCTGAACATCCAATCGATCTCCGAAGCGTCGCTCCGCCTCGAGTCGAGCTTCCGTCTCGCTCCATCCGGCTTCCATGAGCTCCTCGACTCGGCCCTCGATGTGGAAACGCAGCTCCTCTGCCACATTCTCCTTGAGGCTCCAGGACGAGAACGGACGCCCTCTCATGCCGGGGCGACCTCGAACGACAGGTCTTTCACGCCCAGAACCCGAGCCACCGCGCCGATATGAGTCAGCCACCGGCTGACCTCCCGGTCGAGCTGACGACGTCCTGAGGCCGTGAGCCGGTAGAAGCGAGCCCGGCGCCGCTTGTCGGAGACTCCCCACGATCCGGCGAGGAGTCCGTCCCGCTCGAGGCGGTGCAGCGCCGGGTACAAGGCCCCTTCCTCGATGCGCAGCGCCGAGCCCGATACCGCCTCGATTCGACGAAGGATGTCGAGCCCGTGCTGCGGCTCCTGCGACACCGTCCTCAAGATGAGGAGGTTGAGGGTTCCGTACATCGTGTCCGAGGAGATCTTCGCCATGGTCCACCTTCCTTCGCGTACCGATCGGAGGGAGTCCGCGAGCCGCGCTTCGCCGAGCCCGGCAGGTGCCTCGATCGGCTCTTGTCTCGATACGGGAAACTCTAACCTAAGTTGCTTAGGTTAACCATCGAGGGGTCGCCGACCGCCGACCCCGCGGACCCGCTTTGAGATAGTCTGCCCGGCACCGACTCCCGAGACAGCAAAGGACACGAGAGAAAGCCGAGATGAGCGCTCCGCCCTACGACCTGGTGCTCTACGGCGCCACCGGATTCACCGGCCGCCAGACAGCCGAGTATCTCGCCCACCACCCTCAGCGCGCCTCCTTTCGATTCGCCATCGCGGGCCGATCTCAGGAGAAGCTCCAACGCCTGGCCGCCGTTCTCGATCCGGACGGCGTGATCGTCGCGGACGGTCTCGACGGCGAAGCGATCGATCGCCTCGTCGACCAGACCCGCGTGGTCGCCACCACGGCAGGCCCCTTCGCGAAGTACGGCGACGAGGTGGTGCGCTCCTGCGTCGAGCGTGGAGTGCACTACGCGGACATCACGGGCGAAACGCCCTGGGTACGCTCCCTGATCGACCGCTATGACGAGGCCGCCGCACGCAACAGCGCACGCATCGTTCCGTTTTGCGGATACGACTCGGTGCCTTCGGACCTGGGAACGTTGTGGGCGGTCCAACAGCTCCGCGAGAAGACCGGCGAAGCCTGCGTCTCGGTGCGCGCCTATCATCGTGGCAGAGGCGGCATCAACGGCGGTACCGTTGCCTCTCTCCTCCACCTGCAGCGGGAGGGACAGACGCGACAGCTCGCCGATCCCTTTCTCCTCAACCCCGAGGGAAGCCGGCCGGCCCGAGCCGCGAAGCACGACGACCCCCGCCTGCCGTTCTACGACTCTTCGATCGGCGGGTGGGCCGCCCCCTTCTTCATGGGACCGATCAATACCCGAGTCGTGAGGCGCAGTCAGGCCCTGCTCGCCGACCGGGTGGCGAAGGAGGCCGATCCGGGATACGCAGCCGGCTTTTCCTACCAGGAGTATTGGCTCTCGCGCGGGCCCTTCGGCCTGCTCGAGTCCGGGACGCTCGCCACGATGCAAGGCTTGATGGGGGGTCTTTCGGCCACGTCGGTCGGGGCGAACCTGCTCGAACGGATGGCTCCGGCACCCGGCGAAGGGCCCTCGGACAAGACGATGGATGGCGGCTTCTTCTCCTGCGACCTGATCGCCACCGGAGAGCACGGCGGCCGCTTTCACGGCCAACTCAAAGGCAAGGGAGATCCCGGCAACCGAATCACGGTGAAGTGCCTCGGCGAGTCCGCCCTGGCTCTGGCGCTCGACGAGGCCGGCCTCCCAGCGGTGCCTGGCGGCATCCTCACTCCCGCGACCGCGATCGGTCTCCCGCTGGTGCCCCGGCTCGAGCGCGCAGGGATCGAGTTCCTGACTCTCTGACGGCACGGGGACGAATCCACAACGATCAGGGACGCCTCAACTTCTTGCGTTGACCTACGTACACACCTTCTACGGGAACGAGGCCGCGGAGATCGAGAGCCCTCTCGACGGCCGATTCCCCAGGGATGACCAGGAGACCGACATGAGCCTTGGCCAGAATCTGAAGTTCGGCATACGGACCCTGCGCAAGAGCCCCGGACTCCTCGCGGTCGCAGCGCTTTCATTGGGACTGGGGATCGGCGTCAACACGACGGTGTTCTCTCTCGTCCACGCGGTGCTGTACCGGATGCCGGACGTCGAGCGGCCGCAGGAGCTGGTCAACGTCTACACGCGCAGAGAAGGCACCGAGGCGTTCAACACCACCTCGGGACCCGACCTCGAGGACCTGCGAACGCAATCCAAGACGCTCGACGAGCTGGTCGGCTACTCGTGGGCTCTGGTCAACATCGAACTGAACGGTGAGCCGACACTCGAGATGGGCTCCCTGGTCACCGAGGGCTACTTCGAAATGCTCGGCGTTCGGCCTGCGTTGGGCAGGACCTTCATCCCCGAAGAGCACGCCACGGGCGGCCCGCCCGCAGTGGTGCTGACCCATCGGTTCTGGCGCCGAGCCCTTTCTGAAGACCCGTCGGTGATCGGGACCACCCTGCGCATCGGCGGCAGCGATTTCCTGGTCGCGGGAATCTTGCCCCCTGGATTCAACGGGCTCCAACGCGGTATTGAAGCCGAGCTCTTCGTTCCGGCCGCGCAGGTCGAGCTGGTCGAGCCGGCCGGAGAGATCTGGAGCCAGGGACACCGCGGCCAAGGCCTCACTCGCTTCGAATGGCGCGGCTTCCGGTTTCTCACCTTGACCGGCCGGCTGCACGAGGGAGCGAGCGACCGAGAGGCACAGGCCGAAGTCCAGACTCTGATGGCGAACCTAGCCGCCGAGCACTCGGACAGCAACGAGCGGCTCAGCGGCACCGTGATTCCGACGGCCGACGTGCGCATCAACCCGGCGCTCGACGGAACCCTGCTCCCCGGAGCCATCCTGGTTCTGGTCATGGTAGGGCTCGTCCTCCTGGTCGCCTGCGCCAACCTGGCGAACATGCTGCTGGCCCGCGCGACGTCTCGACGGCGGGAGATCGGTGTGCGACTCGCATTGGGCGCCTCGCGTCGCCAGTTGATCTCCCAACTCCTGATCGAGAGTGCGCTGTTGGCCTGCGTCGGTACGGTGTCGGGCCTGGCGGTCGCGGCTGTGGGGATGCGGTTTCTGGCGCTGCAGCGCCTCGACCTACCGATCTCTCCCACCATCGAGCTGCACCTCGAGCTTCCGGTTCTCCTGTTTGCCCTCGCTCTCGCTGCGATCACTGGACTTCTCTGCGGCCTCGTCCCCGCCCTCGATGCATCCCGAACCAACCTCGTACCGGCACTCAAGGCCGAATCCGGGGCCGATGCCAACCCTGGCACCCGACGGTGGCGGCCGACGCTGGGCTCGACACTGGTCATCGCCCAGGTCGCCCTCTCCCTCGTACTGGTGGTCGGAGCCTCGCTCCTGGCCCGCAGCGTCTCCGCGGCACGCGGAACCGACCTGGGCTTCGACGCGGACCCGGTGGGAGTCCTGACCCTCGATCTCGGTCCCTTGAACCTCGAGCCAGAGGTCGGTCGCCAACGGATCGACCGGCTGGTGGCTCAGGTGGAGGCCCTGCCAGGCATCGAGTCGGCAGGAGTCGCCTCGCGAATGCCGCTGGGCCTCAACATGTGGAACGCCTCGTTCTTCATTCCCGGCTTCCGCGAGAGCGAGGAGGATCCACCGCTCGACCTGGAGGTGACCTATGCGGATTCCGGGTACTTCGACTCGTTGAAGCTCGAGCTGCTGGAAGGTCGCCTCTTCGACCAGCGGGATCGGCCCGACACTCCGGCAGTCGCCGTCGTGACCGAGGCGATGGCACGGCGCTTCTGGCCGGAGAGCGGCGCCCTGGGCCGGCGTTTCCGCATCAACCAGGCCGACTCCCCCGAGGTCGAGATCGTCGGGGTTCTCCGCGACTACAAGGTGATCACTCCCGGAGAAGCTCCGCGACCCTTCGTGCACTTCGCATGGAATCAGAGGGGCGGAGAGTACGGCCTGCTCACGTACCGTGCCCGCACCGGATCCGCCAGCGACCTCCTCGAGACGGTCTACCAGGAAGTGCAACGCTCCGAGCCGGGGGCCTTCATCGCCGACAGCACCACCATGGCGCAGATGCGCGACACGATGCTGCTTCCGGTGCGAGCCGGCGGAGCGCTGTTCGCCGGAATGGGCGCACTCGCTCTGCTTCTCGCCGGAACCGGCCTCGCCGGCCTGATCGCCTATCGCGTCACTCAACGGACTCGAGAAATCGGGCTCCGAATGGCGCTCGGAGCGGGACAGAACAACATCGTGAAGCGAGTGCTGAAACAGAGCCTCTCCCTGGTCGGCATCGGTTCGGCGATCGGTCTGATCGGAGTCCTCGTCCTGGGCAAGGCCCTCGGCACGGTGCTCTACGTCTCACCATGGGACCCGCTCTCGATCTTCGGCGGCATCGCGGTCCTCGCTCTGGTCGCTGTCGCGGCGAGTGTCTTTCCCGCGCGTCGAGCCGCGAGGGTCGATCCGTTGGTCGCGCTGCGTCAGAGTTGAGACCAGGCCGGGTCGGCCATCCTGCCCGGATCCGCCCCGGGCTCGGAGGGGTCCGGCGATGCGGCACTACTCCGTGGCTTCGCGTTCGGGCGGCTGCCACCGTCCGTAGGCCATGAGGTGTCGGTCCGAGCGCACGAACAACTGTCCCTCGGAGAGAGCCGGGGTCGCCAGGGTGCGCTCCCCGATCTCGGTGCGATCCAACAGTCGGAACTCGCGCCCCACCGCGATCACGAACAGCTCGCTCTCCTCGTTGAGCAGGTAGATGCGGTTTCCGGCAACCACGGGAGACGCCGAAAAATAGCCGCCGAGACGCTGCTTCCACACCGTTTCTCCGCTCGCCGCATCGACCGCGCTGGCCACTCCGTTCTCGGTGGCCATGTAGACCAGACCGTCGTGATGCAACAGCGAAGAAACATAGGGGGCACCGGTCTCGTGGCGCCACAGCATCCGTTCTCCGAGGTCGCCCGTTCCCTCGAGTCGAACCGCCAGGTAGGGTCCGCTCCGGTAGCCCCGACTGCTGTAGAGCACGCCGTCGGCGTAGACCGGAGAGGCCACCGGCACGCGCGCGGGCTGACCCACGTGCCAGACCGCCTCCCCGGTTTCGGCATCGTAGGCGTCGATGCGCGAGTCCGAGTTCACCACCAACACCGCGCGCTCGCCCGGACGTTCCGGGGCGATCAGCAGTGGGGTGGCGTAGGAGCGTTTCGGCGCCGCGCGATCGGTCTTCCAGATCGTCTCGCCCGTGCGTTTGTCGACCGCCAGAAGGTAGGCGTTGGGGGTGTGATCACAGAGGAAGACGACCGAATCACCCACCAGCACCGGCGAGCTTCCGTGCGCCCACCGGATCTCGAAGGCACCGAACTCCTCGCCCAGGTGGCGCTGCCAGAGCGGATTCCCCCGCAGATCGAGCGCGGCCACCTGTCCGGTTCCGAACCAGACGATCAAGCGTTCTCCGTCGGTGACCGGACTGGGGCTCGCCAGGTTGTGCTTCATGTGAACCGGCTGGAGCTCGCCGGTGGAAGGAAGCTCCCAGCTCCAGCGTCGCTCTCCGCTCTCACGCTCGAAGGCCTCGACCACGAAGACCAGCCGCGAGTCGGCCTCGGGAGCCGGTTCCTCGCCTCGAGTCTCGATCGGTGCCTTGCCTCTCTGCGAGGTGACGAAGACCAGATCATCCCAGACGATGGGCGTCGAGGTGCTCTCTCCGGCCAGCTCGACCTTCCAGCGTGGACCGGCCCCGGAAGCGAAGTCGACTTCGGGGGGCGGATCCGTGGAGATCCCGAGCGCGCCGGGGCCCCGCCACGACGGCCAGTTCTCCGCTGCTGCGGGTGAGCAAAAAAGGATGCCGGCGGACATGATCCCCACCGCCACTCCAGCAACGCCGCGGTGCAGCCATACGCTCGTCATGCGCAACGCTCCCTCGATCGGTTCACTGACAGACTCGCTCTCTCGAGACCGCTTCAGTTCTCGGGCTCGACCATGGGTCGGTAGTACGGTTTGCCCTCCAACGACTGGAACTTCTCGAACCAGCGACGTCCGGCTTCGGAGGGGTCGAAGGACCAGTCCTGCCGGTGATAGTTCCAGCTATCGGGGTGGAGCTCCTGGGCAGCCTCCCACTGCCGACGCGCAGCGGCCTCGTCGCCCAGCTCGTAGAGATAGACACCCAGACGAAAGTGCGCGTCGGCCTCGGCTTCGGCGCGATTGCGCGTCAAGCTCGACAGCTCTTCGGCCATCTGGGCAGGGCTCTTCACGTAGGCACTGGCCTCCCCCTTCTCCAACCAGTCGCGCAGCATGGGAACGTACTCGTCGGTACCGAACTCGAGGGCACCGGCCGTGTACTTCCGGGTGTACGTACCCTCGTCCAGTCGCACCACGCGCCCCTCCTCGTCGACCATGACGCCACTGGGGACGTTGACCAGGTCGTAGAGAGCGCTCAGGGTGTGTCGCGTGTCGATCAAAGTGGTGAAGGTCGCCGCTGCTGCGTCGTAGAACGGACCGGCCGCCGCTTCACCGGCCGAATCCTGCGCGACCGCGATGATCTCGAAGGAGTCGCCGCCCAGCTCTTCGTACAGTGCCTGCCAACCTGGCAGGTCCCGACTGCACCCTCACCACGAGGCCCACGTGATGATCAGGACCTTCTTGCCACGATGATCGCTGAGTCGATGAATCTCTCCGTTCCGATCGGGCAGCGCGAAGTCCGGCGCAATCGCGGACTGGAGGAAGGTGGCGCGCGCGACCGGAATCGGCCCGAAGCTGGTCGTCGACGTTCCCGAGTCCTCGACCCAGGGCTGTCGGACCTTTTCGGCGAAGCCGGTGAGGTCGAACCAGCTGGCTCCGTCCGCCTCCCTGACCAGAGCTTCGGGCCCCTCCCGATCGACCGGAATACAGAGCTCGGCCAGGCAGGCGCCTTCCGGTTTGAGCACGAAGTCGTTGATACGAGTCAGCTCCTCGGGACTCACCCAGAAGCCGGTCTCGGGCAGGACCCTCGGCGCAGCTCCGATGTCGACGGCCCGGTCGAGGTAGAGCGCGGTGCGCTGGCTCTGCGCCGACGCCGGCACCGCGAACAAAGCGAACAGCAGGCACATGAGCCTCGGACCTCGGGGGACTCTGTCGGGGTACGACATATCGCGACTCTCCTGGACGCCGTTTCCTGGGTGCCCGATCATACAGGGAGAGGATCCTTCACGCTCTCCGAGCGATCTGCTAGGGTGCCGGCGCAGTCCCAGACCGGTCGCGACGTGTCCGCAGGCGTGAGCCTGGCCGGCCGGGGAGTCTACGCCTCCTGGAGGGGCCGGCGGCCCTTTCGAGATGCTCGTTTCCTTCAGCCTTTTGGAGATCCCCAGCATGAGCCGAAGAGCGCGCTTCGTGACTCGACTCTCACTTCTCCCGTGGCTCGCCGCCCTGATCGCCGGTCCGGCCCTCGGCCAGGGAACGATCACCGGCACGGTCAAGTACGAGGGAAGGGTGCCCAATCTCCGACCTCTCAAGCTGGACGGGGATCCGATGTGCGCCCAGAAGCACTCCGAAGCGGTCCGCTCCGAGCTGGTCGTGCTCGGACCGGACAACAGCACCCTCGCCAACGTCTTCGTCAGCGTCAAGAGTGGACTCCCTGAGAGGAGCTGGCCGGCCCCCGCGACGCCCGCCGTGATGGATCAGGACGGTTGCATCTACAAGCCGCACGTCATCGGCGTGATGGTGGGGCAGGATTTCGTGGTCAAGAACTCGGACGGCATCCTGCACAACGTCCATTCGCTGTCGAAGATCAACACCCCATTCAACCGCGCCATGCCGGGATCGGTAAAGGAATCGACCTACACCTTCGACAAGGAAGAGGGGATGTTCAAGCTGAAGTGCGACGTGCATCCCTGGATGGGTGCCTACGTCGGGGTCATGAAGCACCCGTTCTTCGATGTCACCGGCACCGACGGGAAATACACGATCGAAGGACTGCCTCCCGGAACGTACGAGATCGAGGCATGGCACGAGTTCGACAAGTTCCCCGCTCAGATCGTCACGGTCACGATCGGCAATGGCGAATCGAAGAGCGCGGATTTCACCTTCGTGGGCCCCTCGGACTAGCAGGATCGCGTGACGCGCATCACGCTCCTCCGCCTCTCAGAGAGGAGGATTCCCCATGGCGGAGCCCGTGAGTAGCCCAGCTCATGAGCAACACCGGGAACCGAGCTTCCTGAGGAGGTACGTGTTCTCGACCGATCACAAGGTGATCGGGGTTCAGTACGCCCTCACGGGACTTCTCTTCCTGTTCCTCGGCTTCTGCCTGATGATGCTGATGCGGTGGCAGCTGGCGTTTCCGGGTCAGCCCATCCCGGTGATCGGAGCCCTACTCGGCGAAGGCCGGGCCTCCGGCGGCCTGATGCTGCCGGACTTCTACAACGAGCTCGGTGCCATGCACGGCACCATCATGGTGTTCCTCGGTGTCGTCCCTCTGGCTGTCGGCGGATTCGGAAACTTCGTGCTGCCGCTCCAGATCGGCGCCCCGGACATGGCCTTCCCGCGTTTGAACATGCTCAGCTTCTGGAGTCTGTTCGTCGGCGGTGGCCTCATGGTCGCCTCGTTCTTCATGCCTGGTGGTGCGGCCGCCAGCGGATGGACGTCGTACGCCCCCCTCGCCGTCATCGCCGTCAATGGCCAGACCTGGTGGTTGGTCGGAATGATCTTCCTGATCACGTCGTCCTTGCTGGGCGGCATCAACTTCATCACCACGACCATCCAGTTGAGAGCTCCAGGGCTCACCTGGTGGCGCCTGCCCTTTTTCTGCTGGGCGCAGTTCGTCACTGCCTTCCTGCTCGTGCTGGCCTTTCCGCCACTCGAGGGTGCAGCGATCCTCCAGCTGATGGATCGGCTCGCCGGGACGAGCTTCTTCCTTCCCAGCGGCCTGGTCGTGGGCGGCGAAGTGCTCGAGGTCAGCGGCGGCGGAAGCCCGCTCCTGTGGCAGCACCTGTTCTGGTTCCTCGCGCACCCCGAGGTGTACGTGCTGATCCTGCCGGCGATGGGAATCGTCGCCGAAGTGATCGCCAACAACACCCGCAAGCCCCTGTGGGGCTATCGCTCGATGGTCTACTCGCTCCTCTTTCTGGGCTTCATGTCGTTCCTCGTGTGGGCCCACCACATGTTCATCACGGGCATGGGCCAGACCATCGCCACCTTCTTTCAAGCCACCACGATGATCATCTCGATCCCGTCCGTGGTGATTCTCACCGCGCTCTTCCTGTCGCTGTGGGGAGGCTCGATCCGTTTCAACACACCCATGCTGTTCGCGCTGGCGTTCCTGCCGATGTTCGGTATCGGCGGCCTGACTGGCCTGCCGCTCGGACTGGCCGCGGCCGATATCCCGCTGCACGACACCTACTACGTCGTCGGGCACTTCCACTACGTCGTCGCGCCGGGGACGATCTTCGCGTTGTTCGCCGGCTGCTACTACTGGTACCCGAAGGTCACGGGGCGCAAGATGAGTGAATCGCTGGGCAGACTTCATTTCTGGCCGTCTCTCGTCCTCATGAACGGCATCTTCCTGCCGATGCTCCTGCAGGGGCTCTACGGAGTCTCGCGCCGCCTCTTCGACGGAGGAGCGAGCTACGACTTTGCCGGAGACGTCGGTGGGCTCAACCGGATGACCTCCTACTGCGCGTGGGGTCTGGCGGTCGCGCAGATCCCGTTCGTGGTCAACTTCTTTGCCAGCCTGAAGATCGGCGAGAAGGTCGGCCGCAACCCCTGGCAAGCCACCACCATGGAATGGGAAGCCCCATCGCCTCCGCCGCATGGCAACTTCGACTCCCGACCGATGGCCTATCGTGGTCCCTACGAGTACAGCGTCCCCGGCCATCCCTGCGACTATCTGCCCCAGGCCGCACCCCCGCGAGCGACCTCCCCTGACCGCGGCGCCTGACGACAAGGCCTGATCGCAGAAATGGAAATCCCCTACACCATCGATGCCAACCCCGAGACCGGTCTCACCAACGGGAAGATCGGAGTCTGGATCTTCCTGGCATCCGAGATCATGCTGTTCGGAGCGCTCTTCGCGAGCTACCTCATGCTCAGACTGGGAGCCGTCGAGTGGCCCCGAGGCGCTTCGGTTCTCAATGTTCCCCTGGCGACGCTGAACACGGCCGTGCTGATCACTTCGAGCATGACGATGGTGATGGCCTGGGCCTCGTTGATGAAGGAGAACCTCCGCCGCTACAAAGCGTTTCTGTGGGCGACAGTCGCCCTCGGGGCGGTCTTCCTGATCATCAAGTACCTCGAGTATGCAGACAAGTTCGTCCACCACTACTACCCCGAAACCAACACCTTCTTCGCCATCTACTTCACGATGACCGGGCTTCACGCCCTGCACGTGCTCGGCGGCATGGTCGTGAACGCCTACCTCGCGGGCCCCGGCTCGAAGCTCTGGCAGACCGCGCCGCAGTGGCTCACCAACCGGGTCGAGAACGCGGGTTTGTTCTGGCACTTCGTCGATCTCGTGTGGATCTTCCTCTTCCCGACCCTCTACCTGCTCTAGAGTGAAGTGATGACCGATCTCCGAGCGGCTGACGTCGACGCACAGGTGAAACGCTACCTGCTCGTGTTCGGGACCCTGCTGACTCTGACCCTGATCACGGTCGGCGTCGCAGCTCTGGACCTCGGCGGGCACTCGGCGATCGCCCTGGCGCTCTTCATTGCCTCGATCAAGGCCTCCCTCGTGGCCGCCTTCTTCATGCACCTGGTCTCCGAGAAGAAGCTGATCTACTCCATCCTCCTCGTGACGCTGGCCTTTCTCGTGGCGCTTCTGCTCCTTCCCGCCCTGACCTCGTCTTCCGAGCAGACCCCCAGCACGCGTGTCACCGAGCGATCCGGCTCGACTACCAGAGGCAGCGAACGACCATGAACCTACGCTCCTTCCACATCGTCTTCATCGTCTGCTCGACCGGTCTCTGCATGCTCTTCGGCGCCTGGAGCTTCCGGCGTGCCCTGGCGGGAGATTCCGGGAGCTGGATCCTGGGAGCCCTGTCGACGGTGGCAGCCCTCGCCCTCCTCGTCTACGGGATCTGGTTCTGGCGAGAGATTCGGACTCCAGAGCAGGAGCGGGAACGCCGGCACCGGCGGATGTCGGCCTCATCGGTGTTGCTGGGGGTCATGATCCTGGGTGCTCCCGACTTCGCTCACGCCTGTGAGGTCTGCTTCGGCGCCGCGGACAACGTGATGATCGAGAGCGCCCGAGTCGGCGTCTTTCTCCTGCTCGGCGTAGTGCTTGTCGTCCAGGCGGCCTTCGCTGTCTTCTTCGTCTATCTACGTCGACGTGCACGGAGGTTCGGCCCACAGCAGGTCGCGCCCTGGTGGAAGACCATCGAGGAGCCCCTCGAGCGATGACGGATCTCTTCTTTCCTCCGGGAGCCTCGGAGCATGCGGACGCGATCGACTCCCTGGTCAACTGGGTGCACGTGCTCATGCTCGCGCTCTTCGTCGGCTGGCTCGCCTACTTCTTCTACACGCTCTATCGATTTCGCGCCTCTCGGAACGAGACCGCGGACCATGTCGGAGTCAAGAGCAGGTCCAACACCTATCTGGAAGTGGTGGTCGCGACGGCGGAGGGCGTCCTGCTGCTGGCCTTCTCCGTTCCGCTCTGGGGCGACCGGGTCGACGTAGCTCCCGAGGAAGGCGAGGCCACGGTGGTCAGGGTCGTGGCCCAGCAGTTCGCCTGGAACGTCTGGTATCCAGGCGAAGACGGTGTCTTCGGACGCCAGGATCTGGCTCTCCTCGACGAGGAGACGAATCCACTCGGACTCGACCGCACCGACCCCGCGGGGGGCGACGACATCACCACGATCAATCAGCTCTACCTTCCGGTGGGCACGCCAGCAATCATTCACCTCACCAGCAAAGACGTGGTCCACAGCTTCAACCTCCCGAACATGCGGATCAAGCAGGACACCGTGCCCGGTATGTCCGTTCCGGTCTGGTTCGTGCCCACCGCCACCACCGCCGAGATGAGAGCGCAGACCGGCGACGACGAGTTTCGGTACGAGATCGCCTGTGCGCAGCTGTGCGGAAATAGCCACTACCGCATGCGGGGCTTCTTGACGGTCCTGCCGAGAACGGAGTTCGACTCCTGGTTGGCAGAGGAGGCGTCGTACCTGCTGGAAGAAGACGACTTCTTCAACTAGCCCCCCTCCCGAAAGAAGAGAAATAGGGACAGGCACCAGCTCCCAGGAATCGGAGGATGAGGGCCGGCAATGCCTCGCCTTCGGACCGCGGAGAAAGTCGGATATCGAGTGGCGAGTGCCTGTCCCTACTCTTCCTATGAGATCTTGGACAGATAGTCGTCGGCGAACTTCTTCAGCGCATCGGCGGGAGTGCCCTCTCCCATCAGTGCCATGATCGGCACCACCAATCGGCTGACGCCGTGATCCTCGAAGCCCTTGACCGCATCGATCCCCGACATGGGTGGCACCCACATGGTCGAGATCTCGACTGTGGACCGCTGGCGCCCCTCCGCTCGACAGGCGGCGTCGAGGCTCGGCAGCAGCTGGGCGAGCTGAGCCGGCTCGTTGACCGGGGCATACCAACCCTGACCATAGCGCGCGATGCGCTGGAACGCTTTGCCCTTCGAGCCACCGATGATCACCGGAAAGGGGTCCTGCACCGGCAGGGGATGGCTCTTGAAGCCCGACCACTCGAGGAAGTCGCTCTGGTGCTCTACCACCTCCGGGGACCAGACCTTTCGCATTGCCTGGATGTAGTCGTCGAAGCGGGCTCCGCGGCGCTCGAAGGGCACCCCCAGTGCGGCGAACTCCTCTTTGAGCCAGCCAATCCCCACTCCGAGGCTGAAGCGGCCGTTGGACACGAGATCGAGACTCGCGGCCTGCTTCGCCAGGTACAGCGGATTCGCCTGCGGCAGGATGTTCACCCCGGTCGCCAACCGGATCGTCTCGGTGCATGCCGCCACCGCACTCAGGGCGATCAGTGGGTCGACGAAGTTGGTCTCCGGCTCGGCACCCATCTTCCCCGATTCGTCGTACGGGTACTTCGACTGGTAGTCGACCGGAACGATCACGTGCTCGAAGGTCCACACCGACTCGAAGCCGAGCTGCTCCGCAAGCTGGGCCAGGCCGATCATGTGCTCGACCTTGCTCTGTCCGACGTTGATGGGAATCAGGCCGATCTTCATGGCTGGCTCTCCTTGGGGTGGCGCACGCCACCTGATGGGTCGATCGATGATGCAGTTGCCAAGGCATGATGCCCAGCGACGAACCGATTGTCGAGCCCCTCACTCGTCTTCCAGAAGACGCCCCTCTTCGTCTCGGATCTCCGGCCCCGAAACCCGGGCCCGGCCGTCGCCGAAGCCGGCGTCTCGCTCCCGAAAGGCCTCTCGCAACCCGCTCTCTCGAACCTTCTCCATGAAGCCTCGCGCGCTGCGCGTCAGGTGCCCACGGGCGTCGTTCTCCGCGGCCAGACGCTGCAAGGTTCGGGCACCCATGAGCTCGAGACCGAGATTCACGATTCGCTTGTTGGCCGCCAGGAGCTCTGGATCGATCAACGCCAGTCTGTCGAGCAGCCCCTCCACCTCAGGCTCCAACTGCTCCGGCGCAACGGCCTTCAGCACCAGCCCGATCTTCTCGGCCTCCGCCCCGGTGACGGTGTCTCCGGTCAGCGTCAAACGCTTCGCCCACTGTGGACCCGCGTTGTAGAGCCACATGTTGTTGGGGAGACAGCCCAGATCGCGGGCCGGAGGAAAGCCGATCGTGGCGTCTTCGGACGCATACACCATGTCGCACAGCAACGCCACGTCGGTGCCGCCCGCGAGGCAGTGCCCGTGCACCTGTGCAATGACTGGCTTGTGCATATCGAAGATCGCCATGCGAAGTGCCTGCGAACGCTCGAGAAACCAGGCATCGTCGTCAAAGCTCGAACCGTCTCGGTACTCTCCCTCCGAGGCCGCGTTCGCCGAGGCGCCGAGCTTCTGCAAATCGTAGCCGGCAGAGAAGCACGGGCCTCGCCCCTTGATCACCACCGCGTGCACCCGGCGATCGCAGTCGGCCTCCCATAGCGCCTGGTTCATTTCTCGCAGCAGCGGCAGACTGAGGGCATTGCGCTTCTCGGGGCGAGCAAAACAGATTCGGGCGCGGCCATTTTCGACCTCGTACTCGATCGACTCGAAGCAACCGGTGGCTTCCATGTCGGACAACTCCTCCTTGTCGTGCGAGAGCTGAGCGGGTCGAGAGTACCAACCGCGAGGGTCCAGGCGGCCTCGGGTCCACGAAATCGGTATCCTGTCCCCGATGAAATCGATCCTCTTCGTCTGCATGGGAAACATCTGCCGCTCCCCGACCGGGGAAGGGCTCTTCCGACACACCGTCGAGCACCACGGCCTCGCGGACGACTTCGATGTCGACTCGGCGGGCACGATCGGATACCACGCCGGTGCTGCGCCCGATCCGCGGATGCGCAGAGCTGCAAGCCGCCGCGGCTACGAGCTGGGCGGCTACGCCCGCCAGGTCGAGCCGGACGACTTCGAACGCTTCTCCCTCATCGTCGCCATGGACTCCGACAACTATCGCGATCTCGAAGCCATGGGCCTGGACCGACCCGGACAACTGCGAATGCTGAGCGATTTCCTCGATGACGGCTGGCCGCGAGACGTCCCCGACCCATACTACGGCGGCGCTCAGGGCTTCGAGGATGTGCTCGACATGATCGAAGCAGCCTGCCCCTCGATCCTCGAGGAAATGCTCGACGCCGCAGCCGACTGAGCCTCATGGACGCCGAGCTCCAGCGCAGTGTCGAGCTGACACTCGATCTCGACGAAGGATCGATCCGCGGAGCCTCCCCGGTCGGAGGAGGTTGCATCAACCACGCGTCCAGAATCGAACTGAAGGACGGCCGCCGCTACTTCCTGAAATGGAACCACGCACCGCTACCGGACCTCTTCGAGCGAGAGGCCGAGGGACTCTCTGCCCTCGCCTCGAGCGATGCACTGCGTGTCCCGTCGTCACCGATCGCCGGCTCTCCCCCGCCGTTCCTCGTCATGGAGTGGATCGAGACCGGACCTTCGGGCTCCGACTTCAGCGAGCGATTCGGCAGGGCGTTCGCTCGGCTGCATCGCGACAGCACCGCTGAGCGCTTCGGCTTCCCGCACGACAACTACCTGGGCTCCACGCCCCAGCCCAACGGCTGGTCGAACGACTGGGTGGAGTTCTTTGGCCAGAGCCGCCTCGGGCACCAGCTTCGACTCGCTCGACAGGCAGGGCTCGCCACCCGGGAACTGCTCCGCCTCGGCGACCGCCTGCTCGACCGGCTCGACCGGTTCCTCGAAGAGCCCAGAGAGCCCTCCTGCCTCCTGCACGGCGACCTATGGGGAGGGAACTACCTGGTCGGGGAAGGCGGCGAGGCAGTCCTGATCGACCCGGCGGCCTACTACGGCCGGCGCGAGGCCGACCTCGCGATGACTCTCCTGTTCGGCGGCTTCGATCGCCGTTTCCATGCTGCCTACGAGGAGTCGTGGCCCCTCGAGCCAGGCAGTCGCGATCGTCTCGAGATCTACAAGCTCTACCACCTGCTCAATCACCTCAACCTGTTCGGCCGGGGCTACCTCGGATCCTGCCTCGAGGTCTTGAAGCGACTCGTCTCCTAGTTGGAGGCTCTCAGGAGATGAACCAGGCAATCGCACCGCCGGCCACCGTCGCACAGAGAAGGGTGAGTCCCAGCGCGAGCTCGGTGCCGAGCGTCGAGGGAAGAAAGAAGCCCGCCAGGCGTCTCGCACGTTCGTCGATCCAGTCCTCTTCGCACCGGTTCGCCCCGTCACGCACGGAGAGAGCGAGCTCCCCCGAAGGGTCGTCGAAAGAGATCAGGAACTCTCCGGTCAAGGTCGGATTGCGCAAACCCGTGGTGCCCGCTCGACGGGCGCGCTCGAGCAGTCGCCGCTGCGACGAACCTGGATCGGTTCGGACACGGTGGTCTTCCAGGACCTTCGGGTGACGAAGAGCCACCCATCGCAGGAACCTCCGCGAGCGACTCCTTTCCTCCTCGGACTCGGCGAGCAACGACTCCATGGCTCGGGCCACTGCCCTCTCGTCGTCGATGAGAGCCAGGGCCTCGCGCGCCATTCGTCGCACCAGTGGATCGCTGGCATCGAGTGCGGTCTCCAGGACCCCCGCCGCGGTCTCGCCACCCACCTCTCCCAGCCCCCACAGACCTTCGAGGCGTCGCTTCTGAAAGCGGGACGAAGCCAGTCGGGAAAGGCGCGACACCTCCCCGAGAGATTCCAGGGTCTCGGTGATCGCCGCCGCCTCGGGCCCACGCAGTTGGCGCCGAGAACTGCGCAACAACTCGATCACGGCAGCCTCGCCCTGGTCTTCGATCGCTGCCATGACCGCCAGCGACAGCTGGTCACCCACAACGAGATAGGGGGCGAGAGCCTCGGCCGCCCGATCCACCTGGTCCTGCTGGCTGAGACGCCAACGCCGTACCAGGAAGACCGAGGCCACCACACCCAGGCAGGCCAGGCCGGTGACCAGCGTCGGAACGAGAACGATCGGCGCCAACGCCTCTGCCTGGAACGCGGTGAACTCGAGATCGGCGGGGCCGACTTCGGCCAGAGTCACGGTTCGACCTCGTCCCGCTCCCGAGCCACCAGCAGGGCGCGACACGCCTGGACCAGTTCGGACGGCTGGAAGGGCTTGTGCACCACCGCATCGACTCCCACCGACTCGAGCGCCTCCCGAGCTGCGGCCGGAATCGAGGCCAACACCAGATAGTGCGGCGCCTCGGAACCCCAGGCGGTGCGGAGCGCATCCAGGAATCGGTCCACCGAGAAGCCCGGGAGATAGGCTTCACTGACGATCAGCCTGGGGGCACACCGGGCAGCTACCGAGATGGCCTCGTCCGCATCGCGACAGAGATGAACACGCCAGCGAGCGGCACGCAAGGCTGCGGCCGCCAGCTGGCCGGTCAGGGCATGGGGCTCCAGCAGAAGGATGTCCAGCTGGTTGCGCGCGCACGGCGCCGGGATCGGAACCCCCGCCGCGGAGCGTTCGGAGAAGTCCGCCGGAGCGATCGCGAGCGGATCGACTCCGGCGGCGACCTGGGCGAGGTCGGGTGTCCGTCTCGAGCCCCCGGCTCGTGCCGGAGGCCGGTCGGGACTGGGATGGGCAGAATCGAGAGAAGAATGGGCATGCATGAGATCGAAGCGGGCATGCAGTGAAAGAAAAGGCATTCGGAAGGCCGAACCGTCATCCTGCCGATGCGCTCCAACCTCCCAGTTTCCGTAGAAAAGCAAGATACCTGCCACCCTGGGCAGCCGCCCACGAGGCCACGACGACGAGGCCCCGAAGCTCAGTAGAATCAAGCCCTTCGCCCTTGCACTCCGGAGCCCGGCGAAACGGACCGAGCACGCCCTCGCTGGCTCCAGTACCGCTCCGGAACAGTCGCGGCGGCGATTCTGTCCGAATTCGAGATTCCACCGGCGAACGAGGCCGAGGACCATCGAGGAACCCTGCGCGAGAAGCCCGTCCGATCAGGGTCCCAGCTCCAGACCACAAGCCGGCGAGGGTTCTCCACCCTTCGCTAGACTGCGACCATGTCCGACTCCTGGGATCCCGATCACTACCTGCGCTACGAGGACGATCGACTCCAGCCGGCGCGGGATCTCCTGGCACGGATCGCTCTCCAGGAGCCCCGTCGAATCGTCGATCTCGGCTGCGGAACCGGCAACGCCACCCGGCTCCTGCAGCGTCGGTGGCCCGATTCGCAGCTGGTCGGCCTGGACAGCTCCCAGGAAATGCTGGACCAGGCACGCCAGCAGCGCTCGGACATCGAGTGGCGTCTCGGCGACATCTCGGACTTCCGAGGCCGGAGCTCGAGCGAGGGTGGACTCGACAGCGACGATGCCCCCGACCTGCTCTTCTCGAACGCCGCACTCCACTGGCTCCCGAACCATCGAGAGCTCTTCCCTCGACTGTTGGAGCAGCTGCACCCTGGAGGCACTCTCGCCGTCCAGATGCCGCTCAGCTACGACCTTCCCTCCCACACAGCGATGCGCGAGCTGCTCGCGGAGCCCCACGCCGACGGCGAGCCGCTCGCGGACGACGAGCTGCGCAACGCCCTCTCACGACGTCCCGTCGAGTCCCCCGAGTTCTACTATCGACTCCTACGACCGCTCTGCTCCCGGCTCTGGATCTGGTCGACCGAGTACCTGCACGTTCTCGAAGGCGAAGATCCGGTCCTCGACTGGGTCTCTTCGACTGGCCTGCGGCCCGTGCTGCGGGGGCTGACGACTCTCCGCCGCGACGCGTTTCTCGATCGCTATCGCACCCGTTTGAGGGAGCTGTACCGCACCGAAGCCGACGGCCGCGTTCTGTTTCCGTTCCGCCGCCTCTTCCTGGTCGGTCACCGCAGCTGAGCGTCCTCTCGACGAATCGAGCACGCTCACACCAGCCACGGCGCGGTCGCATCGGGGTCGATCTCGAGACGATGCCGGGCTTCGAGTACCCGATCCACCGCAAGCTCGCCGTCCTTCATCAAGGTGTGGAGGGCAGCGTAGGCAATGTGCCGAGACGAGACCTCGAAGTGCTCCCGAATCTCGGGTCGAGACTCACTCAGCCCGAAGCCGTCGGTACCCAACGAAACCAGCCGGCCCGGTACCCAGCGGGCCACGCTGTCGGGAAGCACGTGCAGGTAGTCGGTGGCCGCCACGAATCGGCTCGAAGAGCCTTCCAGCAGCGAGGTGACATAGGGAATCTGGCGCTCCGCTTCGGGGTGCAAACGGTTCCAGCGTTCGGTCTCGAGGGCGTCGCGGTGAAGCTCCGTGTAGCTGGTGGCGCTCCACACGGTGGCGGCAACCCCAAAATCCTCGGCCAACCGTCTCTGGGCCTCGAGCACCTCGTACATCACCGCTCCACTGCCCAACAGGTCGACCCGCGGAGCAGGGGTGCCATTCGTCCCTTCGACCTCCGGCGCCGCCCGAAAGCGGTACAGCCCCCGCAGCACGCCTTCTTCCACCCCATCGGGCATCGGCGGCATTCTCGTGTTCTCGTTGCCGACGGTGATGTAGTAGAAGATGCTCTCCTTGCGCTCGTACATGCGCCGGATTCCCTCGAGCACGATCAGCACGAGCTCGAACCCGAAGGCGGGGTCGTAGCTGACCAGGCTGGGCACGGAGGCGGCGACCACCTGGGAGTGGCCGTCCTGATGCTGTACTCCTTCACCGTTGAGCGTGGTGCGTCCCGCGGTACCTCCGAACAGGAACCCCCGGCACAGCTGATCGGCACCAGCCCAGATCAGATCGCCGACTCGTTGGAATCCGAACATCGAGTAGAAGGTGTAGAAGGGAATGGTCGGGATCCCGTGATTCGCGTAGGCCGTGCCGGCGGCGACGAACGACGCCATGGCACCCGCTTCGCAGATTCCCTCCTGCAGAATCTGCCCGTCGACGCTTTCCTTGTAGGGAGTGATGGTGTGAGCGTCCACGGGCCGGTACAGCTGCCCCTGAGGCGAGTAGATGCCGGCCTGGGGAAACAGCCCGTCCATCCCGAAGGTGCGAGCCTCGTCCGGCACGATCGGCACGACGTAGCGACCGATCTGGGGATCGCGCAGCAGCTTGGAGATCATCCGCACGAGGACCATCGTCGTCGACACGGCTCTGTCTCCGGACCCGGCGAGCAGGTCGGCGAGAGACGCCTTGTCCGGAGCACGAAGAGCCGGGGCGTCTTCGCGCCGCACCGGTACCGGGCCACCGAGTGACTGGCGACGCTCGCGCAGGTACTCGAGCTCATCGCTGTCCGCCGCCGGCAGGTACAGCTCTGCGCGCTCGATCTGTTCTTCGGACAACGGAATTCCGAAGCGCCTCGCACATTCGAGGCGTTCCTGGTCGCTCATGTTCTTCTTCTGATGGGCGCGGTTGCTGCCCTCGGCGCCCGAGCCGAGGCCGTAGCCCTTGATCGTCTTGGCGAGGATGACGGTGGGACGACCGTCTCGGCGGGTGGTCGCGCGATGGAACGCGGCGTATACCTTCCGATGGTCGTGACCACCACGACGGATCGTTCTCACCGTCTCGTCACTCAGCGTCTTCATGATGTCGCGCAGCTCTTCATTGTCGCCTACCCAGTGCGCACGGACTTCCTTGCCGGGGAGCTGCGAGTACATCTGGTAGTCGCCATCGAGCGCCTCTTCCATCCGTCTCTGCAGGACTCCTCGATGATCGCGCTCGAGCAGCGAGTCCCACTCGCCTCCCCAGATCACCTTGAGCACGTCCCAGCCGAGACCTCGGAACGCACGCTCGAGCTCCTGGATGATCTTGCCGTTGCCTCGCACCGGGCCGTCGAGTCGTTGGAGATTGCAGTTGACCACAAGAATCAGGTTGTCGAGCCGCTCGCGCGCTGCGATCGCCGCCGTCCCGAGCACCTCCGGCTCGTCCGCCTCGCCATCTCCGATGAAGCACCAGATCTTGCCGCCGTTGCGCGGCTTGAGGCCCTGGCTCTCCAGATACCGGGCGAAGCGCGCCTGGTAGATGGCACTCACGGTCGACAGACCCATCGACGCGGTCGGCGCGGGCCAGAAATGCGGCATCCGGCGAGGATGCGGGTACGACGACAGGCCCCCTTCGGGCTGGAGCTCGCGACGAAAGTTGGCCACGCGCTCGGCGCTCAACCGGCCCTCGAAGAGAGCCCGCGCATAGACTCCCGGCGACGCGTGTGCCTGGAAGAAGATCTGATCGCCTCCGTACTCCTCGTCACGGGGACGAAAGAAGTGGTTGAAGCCCACCTCGAACAGCGTCGCGGCCGAGGCATAGGTGGCGATATGCCCTCCCACCCCCGAGCCGTTGTCGTTGGCCTGCAGCACCATCGCGAGTGCATTCCAACGGATGAGCCCCTCGATGCGCTCCTCCAGATCGATGTCACCCGGGTAGACGGGCTGCTCCGAGACCGAGATCGTGTTGCGATAGGGAGTGTTGAGAGCTCCCTCCGCCGGAGCGGCTCCTCGACTCATCGCTCGAGCCTGGAGCGATGCGAGCATCTCTCGGACGCGCTCGGGACCGTGGACCTCGAGCACGGCATCGAGAGACTCGAGCCACTCCTCGCGCTCTGCGAGCCAGGAGTCCTGTTCGCCCTTCCCGCTCACTCGGGAGCCGGTCCCGGAAACTGCTCTCGGAGCAGGCGCTTGAGAATCTTCCCCGAAGGATTGCGCGGGATCTCGTCGACAAAGAAGACCGCCTTGGGCTGTTTGAATCGAGCCATCTTGTCCCGACAGAAGTCGAGCACCTCTTCTGCGGTCAGACTGTCATCGGACTTGACCACGACCGCCGCGCAACACTCGCCCCACTTCTCGCTCGGCTGACCGATCACCCCCGCCTCGAGGATCTTCGAATGCGAGATCAAGACGCCCTCGACCTCGGCGGGATAAACGTTCTCCCCTCCCGAGATCACCATGTCCTTGATCCGATCCTGGATATAGACGAAGCCTTGATCGTCGACCGTGGCCACGTCCCCCGTGTGTAGCCAACCGTCGCGAATGGTCTCTGCGGTCGCCTCGGGACGATTCCAGTAGTGCGTCATGATGTGCTTTCCCCGCACCAGCACCTCGCCCGATTCGCCCGGCTCGATCGGAGCGCCGTCCTCGCCGGCGACACGCACTTCCGTGTGGAAGAAGGCCTTCCCGGTGGAGCCGGCGCGCCTCAGCGCGTCCTCGGAGCCGATCAGACAGGCCGGTCCACAGCTCTCGGTGAGACCGTACACCTGCTGCACCTCGATTCCCAACTCGGCGTAGGCCTCGATGAGTGCCACTGGGACCGGAGCTGCGCCGCTCATGAACCAACGCAGGTGTTCGTGCCTGCACTTCTCCGGGTCATGGACCTGGAGCATGAAGTTCAGCATGGCCGGGACCTTCAGTCCGGTGGTGATTCTCTCCTGGTCGATCAACTCCCAGGCCCGCACCGGATCGAAGGCGCGCATGACGACGCTGGTGACACCGCGATGCACGGCCGAAGTCACCGGGGTCAGAGCGCCTACGTGAAACAACGGGAGCGCCACGAGATAGCGATCGCGGTACTGCTGATCCGAAGTCGCGTTCACCGTCAGCACGCCCCAGGTTGCCGTCTCGTGGGTGTGAACGGCTCCCTTGGGGAGACCCGTCGTTCCGGACGTGTACATGATGTAGAGAACGTCGCTCTCTTCGGTCTCGATGGTCGGTTCGCCGCCAGACTGCTTCGACTGCTGCTCGTCGTATCCGATGGCGAACTCCGGGCGCTCCCCGATCGGGCCGACGTGCACCCATGTCGTCACGTCGGTGCCGTTCTCGCCGCCACCCCGGGAATGAAGATCGACGGCCGACTCGTTGAACTCGGTACCGAAGACCAGGAGCCTGGCCCCGGCATCGCGAATGATGAACGCCAGCTCCTCGGGCACCAGCCGCCAGTTGAGGGGCACGCAGACCGCACCGATCTTCGCCAGGGCAAAGAAGCTCTCCATGTACTCGATGCTGTTCATCAAGAGGAGCGCGACCCGGTCTCCTCGCTCGATCCCGAGGGACCTGAACAGGTGAGCCGTCCGATTGGCCCGTTCATTCCATTCACGGAAGGAGTAGCGCCGCCCCGTATCGGCGTCGACGAAGCCCTCGAGATCCGGCGACAGGGCAGCCCGCTTGGCGAGAAAGAGACCGACATTGTTGATCATGATGCCGGCGATTGTACCTGTGCTCGACCCGCGATTGTCCGGCGGATCGGGAACGAACCGGGACCTTTCCGATACGGTACGATTCTCCGGTTGCTCACTCGACTCGACCCGACCCGGCACCCGCGACCCTTCCTGGAGCGCCCTCCTTGGCCCGATCGCTGATCATCCTCTCCTCCCTGCTCGGCATCCTCTGTGCCGCCCTGGTGATTGCCAGGGATGCCGCCGCGTCGCAGGAGCCTCTGGCATCCTCGCGCCCCGGCACCGGTGAGTACGTCGTCTACGCGGGTCTCGGCAGCGATTCCCCGTCGACCCCCACTCTCGAGATCTTCGAAGCCGGAAACGCGGCGGAGGTGCTGTCGGCCGAACCGGTCGCTCCCGGAAGCTGGTCCATCGTCATCTACCTCGACACCGCGCAGAGCGGCGAGACCCAGATCCGCCGCTTGGCCCGGCAGCTCGGCGACGGCCTCGACGCACTGCTCGCCCTCGGCACGATCGAGATCGTCGTGGCCGATCCCGATCCCCGCTCTCTCCTTCTCCCGACTCGCGACCCGGCGAGAGTCGGCGACGCGCTCGAGCGGATGGCTCTGCGGCCCGAGAGTGAAGACGCGGTGCGGGCACGCCGACGCTCCTTCCTCTCGAGACTCGAGGAGATCCAGCTGCGCAAGGCGCGCAACGAGACGGAAGGAGTGGATCCGGGGCCGCCCGCCCTGGCCGCCCTTCGAGACGAGATCGCGATGCGTCGCGCCCAGCAGGACGGCTTGCTGTCCTTCCTCGCCGAGCGTGGACCGGCGACCTCTCCTCGAGCGCTGGTACTGCTGAGCGATCCACTCGCCCTCGATCCTCTCGACTTCTACGGCCCTCGAGTCGAGGACGAGGCGCCCCTGGCCGGCGAGCTGGTATCGCTCGCCGACGCGGAGGAGATCTCGGAGGCCGCGATAGCGCTCGGCTGGACGCTTCTTGCATGGGCACCGAATCCCGGCGGGGGCGACGACGATGACGGTGGCTTGAAGTACCGACCGACCGCGGACACGCCGGTCGGCTTCCGCTTGCGTTTCGGCGGCGATCGAAAACCCGAGGAGACCACGCCGACCGAGCCCGACACGCTCGAGGTCACCCCCACGAGCCGCCGTCGCCGCGAACAGCTCGCGGCGGACACCGGCGGGCTGCTGCTGGGCGGCCCCGATGGCGCCGTCGCCGAGCTGAGCTCGCTGGCTCGCCGCTATCGGGTGCACTACCGAGCGCCCGAGTCCTCGGGAGCACTGCTTCCCTATCCGCTCGAGGTGAGCACGACCGACCGAGGCCCCACGATTGCACCCGCTTTGACCTTCCATGGACAGGTGCCCGAAGCCATCTCCGCCATGCGAGTCCGTCGGGGGCTGGATGGCGAGGTGACCGGCGAGAGCCTAGGGGTCGTTGCCAAGGTGTCCTTCGACCCCCGCCGGGTCCTCACCGAACCTGCACGTCTCGAAGCCCGCGCCGACCCGGCCGTCGACTCGCCGCTGCGCATCACGATGGCCGCTGCCCTCGAAGACGACAGCGTCGTCATGCGCCACGAGGAGATCGCTCCCGGCGTGAGCCGCTCGGAGGGAACGCTCTTCTACACCACCGACGTCCGAATTCCAGCCACCACCAACGCAACCGTCGTCCTGGTCGAGGAACTCGACACCGGGGCCTGGGGTTTCGCCTTCGCCGACTTGATCGACGCCACGGAACCGGCAGTCGCGGATGCAGACCAGCAGGCTCAGGTGACCGGAGAGAAGGCGATTCGGATCTATCCAGAGGACCCGAGCGCCGTGCGCGGCCGAACCACCTTCGCGGTCGAGGCGAGGGACAACGTCGCCAGGGTCGAGTACTACCTCGACGGAGAATCCGTGACCGAGCGTGATCGCCCGCCGTTCAGGGCTCGAATCGATCTCGGCCGCGGGGCCCAGTTCCGTGAGGTCACGGCGGTGGCGTTCGATGCCGACGGCTTCGAGCTCGACCGCGACTCGCTGCTGGTCAACGAGCCACCCGAGGCCTTCTGGGTACGGATCATCAACCCCAGACCCGGCAAGCGGGTCGGCCCGGTGGGCGTCGAGATCGACCTCAAGGTGCCGGTCGACAGTGAAGTCGAGCGCGTCGACGTCTACTGGGGAGATCAGCGAACCTCGAGCCTCTACGAAGAGCCGTGGAGCGCCAGCGTGAGAATTCCCGTCGATCGCCCAGAGGGGTACATCCGTGTCGAAGCGCGACTGGTCGACGGGCGCACCGCAGAAGACGTCGTTTTGATGAATCGTCCCGGCTTCGGCACAGAGATCGGGGTCGAGTTGGTCGAACTGTTCGTGGTTGCAACCGACCGTAGCGGCTCCCCGGTGCGCGACCTGCCCGCCGAGAGCTTCACGGTTCTCGAAGACGGAGTCCCTCAGGAGATCCAGACGGTCGCGCCGGCCGGCGACCTCCAGCTCACCGTCGGTTTGACGATCGACACCTCCAGCAGCTTGTTCGTGCGCATGCCCGCCGTTCGCCGCGCGGCTCGTGACTTCGCCAAGAGCCTGATCTCCAATCGAGACCGCGCCTTTCTGGTCGAGTTCGGCGCCAACGCCAAGCTGGTCCAGGGCGTCACCTCCAACCTGCGCTCGATCGTCACGGGGATCGACTCCCTGGAGCCGTTCGGCACGACGCCCGTCTGGGAAGCCGTGGTGCTGTCGCTGCGCCAGCTGCAGCCGGTGCCGGGCCGCAAGGCACTGGTGGTCTTCTATGACGGAGACGACGAAGACGAAGACTTCTCCTTCCGCCAGTGCCTGGCGCTGGCCCGCGAGAGCGCAGTTCCCATCTACCTGATCGTCGTGAACAACGAGGCGGCTCGCAGCGACGGACGCAGCTTCAAGACTCGAAACTTCGTCGACCGACTGCAGAGCCTCGCCGCCGCCGGCGGCGGAAAGGTCCACTTCGTCAGCACCGAGCAGGATCTCGAACCGATCTTCGAGGCCATCAATCAGGAGCTTCGCAGCCACTACATGATCACCTACTACCCGAAGTCCATCGCCGGTGGCCCCCAATGGAGGCCGGTCACGGTGCAGGTGGATCGACGCGGTATCGAGGCGCGGACCATCGAGGGCTATGCCCAGCTACGGCCCTAGGAGCGAGCTCACGAGCGGTTCGGGCTCGAGGGTGCCCTTGGGGAGCGCCGCACTGGCCGTGCTGGTCGGGCTCGCCTTCGGGGTCGGCATTCTCGCGCAGCCGGCCGAGCGCGAGCGTACCCTGACCGCCGAGCTCGCGCCTTCCATCGATCCGAGCTCCCTGCGCAGCGCGCAGCTACGCCTCGACGGACAGAACCGGCGCGTGCTCGCCGTCGAGCCGGCGGGCAGCTCGCCCGTCGTGTTGTGGCTCGATCTGCCGCTCTCCACATCGACGACCGTCGAGCAGTGGACCGCCATCCTTGCAGAGCGAGCGAGCGAGCTGGTCGGGCTCGGTCCCGTCACCGTGGTTCTCGGCGGGCTCGAGCCCGAGATGTTCGAAGGGCCCACGCGTGACGCAGCCTCTCTTCGTGAAGCGCTCGAGGAGATCGCCGCGGACAGTACCGTGTGGCGAGAGTTGGGCGAGCTCGAAGAGATTCGTGAAGAGCTCGAAGCTGCGGCCGGCGAAGGCGACCGCGGTGCCGTCCTGGATCTGTTGCGCTCCGAGCGGCGTCTCGTTCGCCAGCAGTGGGACACGCTGCTCGACGCGCGAGCACGGCTCGGACTCGACACCGCCGGCGGAGCGGGGGTGCTCTTGCTCGTCCAGGACGCCATCCACGTCCCTCCCCTCGACGTGATCGAGGACGAAGCACTGAGGGCGGAGGTCGAGGCCCGTGCCCCCGAAGCCTTCGATCTCGCGTTGCGCGAGCTCGGACGTACGCTCTCCGCAGAGGGATGGGCGGTCTTTCCCCTCCTGCCACCGGGCGGCGACGAAGGGAGTGACTCTCCCTTTGGCGCACGCCCGATCGCCGAGCCGAGCGGCGGCATCGAGATCGGCTCCGCCGAGACCCTGGATCGCACAATGGTCGACCTGGGACGACGGGTGCGCGTCACCTACGTCGTCTCCGAGACTCTCCTCGAAGCGAAGCCCGTCGATCTCACGCTCGCGGCGGCGGACGGCGTTCCCATCGCTCCGCTACGCTGGCGCCGCTGGGCGACCAGTGCGACCCCGGACGCCGCACTTCGCGCCCGTGCCCGCAGCGCCCTGGCCGCCGGCGACGCGATCGGCGACTTCGAAGTCGTGGCAGCACTCAGCGACGGCGAACGAACGATCGAGGCGTCGATCGACCTCGAGCCCGCTTCTCCCTCCGAGGGCTCCGGCCGTCAGCTGCGCGCCACCCTGCTCTTCGACACCCTCGACCTGGGGACTCCTACCGTACAGGCGGTGGGCACCGCGCAGACCACTCGACAGAACAACCGCCTGCGTCTGGTCACATCGATCGACCCTCCCGAGGAGATGGATCGAGCCCTTCTTCTGATCGACGATCTGACCACCGACGAATGGGGCGTGGCGGAGATCGAGATCGGCGAGCCACCACCCGATCGCGAGCCGGGCGAAATCGACCTGGCGCTTCGCTTTCCGACCTCCGATGACCGTGTGGGGGCCTCTGAGGCCGCCAGGGTCGGCGAAGACCCCTCCCTGATCGAGATCGTCCCTCCTCGAGGCAGCAATTTCTCGGGCGAAGTCAGGATCACGGTTCTCAATACCAGTGAGGCCGTGCGCTCGGTGCGCTTCTTCCTGGACGGCACCGAGGTGGACTCCGACCAACGACCTCCGTACCAGACCCGCGTCGACCTGGGAGAGGAGGTCGTCCCCCACGAAGTTCGGGCGGTGGCCTACTCGGTCTCGGGACTCGAGCTCGATCAGGACACACTCGTCTTGAACGGTACGCCCAGACAACGCGGCGTGCGAATCACCAGTGGGACTCGAGACGGCACGATTCTCCTACGGGCCGACCTGGACGAGGACGACGATCGAGCCGCTCTCGACCGGGTCGAGATCTATCGCAACCAGGAGCGCCTCGCGACCTTCACGCGGCCGCCCTACGAAGTGAGCCTCGCCGGTACGGTGATTCGTCCCGGCGATTTCGCTCGCGCGGTCGCCATCCTGGACGACGGAACGGAGCTCGAAGACGTGCTGTTCCTGGGCGGCAGCAGCGATCGCGTCGAGGTGAACCTGGTCCAGGTCTTCGCCGTCGTGACCGATCGCGAGGGCGACCCGGTGCTGGGACTTGGACCGGAAGATTTTCGACTCCGTCGCGACAAGCAGGATCAGCCGATCGAAAGTTTCGCCGTCGCGGACGAGGTTCCACTTCAGCTCGGGCTGACCATCGACACCTCGGGAAGCATGTCCTACATCATGGCCGACACTCGAATTGCCGCGGTGCAGTTCCTCGCAGATGTCGTCACCCCGATCGACCAGGCCTTCATCGTGGACTTCGACGATCGCCCGCGACTGATGCAAGGGCTCACCGGGGATATCTCCGAGCTGGTCAGGGCGCTCGGCGCGATCGAGGCTGACGGCTTCACTGCCCTGTACGACTCGCTCCTCTTCTCGTTACAGCAGTTCGGCGACAGCCGGGGCCGGCGCTCGATCGTCCTGCTCTCCGACGGAGACGATTTCCAGAGTCGCTTCGGTTGGCGACGCACCTACCTCACCGTGCGCGATGCCGCGGTACCGGTCTACATCCTGGCCCTCGCCGGCCTCGACCCCGAGCGTCCGGGCTTTCGCAAGGCGGACCTCGAGACCCTGGCCGAGGACACCAGCGGCCGGGTCTTCTATATCGAGTCGCTGCAGGACGTGACCGAAGCGTACCGGCAGATCACCGCCGAGCTGCGCAGTCAGTACGTGCTGGGCTTCACCACCGAGGGCGCCCTACCCGCTGAAGAGCTGCGCAAGATCGAGCTCGAGGTGCTCGATCGCAAGTACGAAGTGCGCAGCGTCGTCGGGCAAGCCGGCCAGTAGCGGGCCGGGTCGCTTCACCGCTCTTCCCCAGCGACTGATAGCCTAGGCTGCAGAATCTCCAGCCATTCGGTGGCGCCAGAATCCTATGCCCCAGCAACGACTTCGACTCGGCGAGCTGCTCATCACCAGCGGGCTGCTCCGCAAGAACGAGCTCCACCGCGCCCTCGACCAGCAGAAGCGTTTCGGAGGTCTTCTCGGCACCAACCTGCTGGAGCTCGACGCGCTCGGGGAGAAGGACCTCCTGCGTGCCCTCGGACGCCAGATGTCCGCACCGACGGTCGAGGCCACCGACCTGGTCAACATCCCCGAGGTCGTGCTCGCACGACTTCCACGCGCTACGGCGACCGACTATCACCTGCTTCCCTTCCGACTCCACGGCAACACCATCCTGATCGCGGCGATGCGCCCGGGAGACCTGAGGATGGAGGACGCCATTCAGGCACAGACCCAGCTGATGACCCGGGTCCACATCGGGCTCGAGGTCAGGATCTGGGAGGCGCTGCATCGGTTCTACAAGGTGGAGGCACCGCTGCGGGTCGCACGGCTTCTGGCGAAACTGAACGGCAAGAGGCGAAGTCCCACAGGCCGGCCTCGCCAATCCGTTCCCATCGCCGATCCGGCCTTCCCGCTTCCACGGGGCCCTGCCGTACGTCCGCTCATCCCTCCGGCCACGGGTCCGGTCCCCTCCATTGCCGACGAAGTGCTTTGGCAAGCGATCGAGCTGGACTCCGCGGGCCAGGAAGCGACCCGCAAGGAACCGCCCAAGCCCGCCCTCGAAGCCAGCGCTCCTGCGCCTGAACGTCCAGTTCCTGCGGCCGAACCCGTGCCCGAACCCAAGACGGACCCGCACAGCACCGCAGAGGTGTCCGTAGTGGTGGAGCCTCCCCGCGCCGAGACCATCGATCAGGCGATTGGCCTCCTACGCACGACCGAGCGTCGGGAGCGCATCGCCGAGCTCGTCATGCAGAGCACTTCGCCCCTCCTGAAACGGCGTTTCCTCCTGGCCGCACGCGGCAAACGGATCATCGGGTGGCGTGGGGAGGGGCCCGGCCTGGAGCGCGTGCGCGTGCACGGGCTGAACTTCGACGCCGCTGAGTCACCGATCTTCCTGGCGCTCGACAACGGGGCCTCTTTCTGGCTCGGTCCCATCGTGGATCGCCCCATCCACAAACGCCTCCTGGGTGTCTTCGGCGGCCTGATTCCTCCCGACTGCGTCGTGGTACCCATCCGGGTCAGAGACAAGTCCGTGGCGTACTTGTATGGAGACAACGAACGGAAGTCGGTCGCGGGCGTTCCCCTGGACGATCTCCAGCGCCTCGCTGACCAGGCCGCGGGAGCGCTGGTGACCTACCTCTATCGTCGCCGCCAGGCGACCACCGACGCCCCGATCTCCTGAGGCTGCCGGACCGCTCACACCTGCAGCAGAGCAAGCGCTTCGAGCACCTGATCTGCGCTTTGAAGCCGGTCGTCCGGGTTCTTCTCGAGAAGAGCACCCACGAACAGGGACCAGCCCTCGGGGATCCCCGGCCGGAGTCCCTCGAGCTCGGGGGGCGGCTTGCGCAGATGGGCACGAGCGATCTCCTCGTAGCTCGCTCCGAGGAAGGGCTCACGCCCGGTGATCAGGAGAAAGGCGATCACTCCGAGTGCGTAGAGATCCGAGCGAGCGTCGATCGGGCGACAGGTGAGCTGCTCCGGCGACATGTACAGAGGAGAGCCGATCGCGACTCTCTCCTGGAGCGCCTTATCGCCGACCTGTTGACGAGCGATGCCGAAGTCGACGATCTTGACGTGATCCAACGTCATCAGCAGATTGCTCGGCTTGAGGTCCCGGTGCACCACTCGCAGGCGGTGTGCCTCCCGAAGCCCGGAAGCAATCTGCCCCAGTATCGACCTGATTCGCACCAGACTCTGCTCGATGGAGAGGACGACATCGAGGGGGAGTCCCTCGATCAACTCCATGGTCACGAAGATTCCGCCCTCGAATCGCCCGATGTCGTAGACCCGAACGACGTTCGGGTGCGTGATCTTGCGACAGATCTGCACCTCTCGAATCAGCCCTTCGTCCTCCGCCAGGGCCGAGCTGCCCAGCACGGTCTTGATCGCCACCACGTCATCGAGCTCGTGGTCTCGTGCCTTGTACACCTGACCCATGCCGCCCCGGCCGAGGAGGTCGAGAATTTCGTAGCGTCCCGCCAGTTCGGTCCCGACTCGGAGTGGCTCGGACCCGGCGGTCGGCATCGACTTCTCCTGCGCACTCTTCTCCTGCACACTGGGCCCCGACGGGACCGAGGGCTGCAGGGAGGCCGAGGGGGCTGCCGG
This sequence comes from uncultured Acidobacteriota bacterium, assembly GCA_963851415.1. Classification (GTDB taxonomy): domain Bacteria; phylum Acidobacteriota; class Thermoanaerobaculia; order Multivoradales; family Multivoraceae; genus CAWKPF01. The sequence continues at coordinate 943,910 of CAWKPF010000003.1, read as the reverse complement.
ACCGGGGGTCCGCCCCTGCTCCGAAGGCGACTTCGGCTCGACGCCCATCCCGCCACCCGACGCGGGGGAGGGCGCGTACTCTCGAAGCGCATCCCTGCGTGTGGCGGCGTCGCGGTGCAACGGATTCGCCTGGGCGACCTTCTCGTAGGCCGTGTAGGCCTCGTCGTGTTTGCCGGCCCCTTCGAACGCCCGCCCGGCCCAGTACCAGTAATCCGGAACGCCGCGGCGCTCCGTCGGCACGAGACGGAGCCGCCGCGATGCCTCCGCGAACTGTCGCTCTTCGTCGACCAGGACCGGCATCAGCTGAAGCACCGCATCGGCGTAGTGCGAATCCTGGGGTTGCACTCGCATCAGGGCAGCCAGGGCCTCGTTCCCGGCGCCGGCAGCAAACAGGCTGGCCGCAGCCTCCCAGGGCCGCCCTGCCTCCAGGTAGCAGCGAGCGGCAGACCGATGATCCGCCGCCGCCCCATGCAGTGGTGCCGCGTCGGCGTGACAGCCCGCCGCCTCGAGACAGCGGGCCGCATCCCCCGGATGCTCGGCGCGTTGCCAGGCGGCCGCCGCACGGGTCCAGTTCTTCGCACTCTCCCAGAGCTCCGCTGCCCGCCCGAAGACCCCCTCCTCTTCCAGCAGCTGGGCCGCCTGGGCCGGACTGCCCGCCGACACGAACATCTCCACGAGTCCCGACGACTCGGGGCTCTTGCGTGCCACCGCCGCCAGCAGCGCCGCCGAGGGTCGCTCGATCCGGGCGACCAGCCGCATGGCCTCTTCGACTTCGTCCAGCGCCAGAGCTGCCTCCACCACCTTGTCGTCGGCAACGACTCCCTCCATCAGCTGGATCTCGTCGAGCGTCTCCGCGGCCCATCGGGACAGGCACATCTCGGCTTCGCGGATTCGCCCCGCCTGCTTCAAGAGGGCCGCCCGCTCGAAATCGATCTCCCGAGCCCGGCGCGTCATCCCCTGGTCCTCCGAGCCATACTGCTCCGTGGTCAGCGCCGAGGCCGCTCGCAGCAGCGCATCGAGGAGCTCGGTGTCCCGGCCGAGCTCGCGCCAGCACCTGGCGGCCTCGTGCCATTCCCTGGCGCGCTCGTAGAGTCGTGCGGCCCGCTCGGTCTGCCCGGCAGCGTGCGCAGCCTTGCCAGCCGCACCGTAGGAGCGAGTCAGCTCATGGATCGTCATCGCCTCCCGGTGATGCCCCGAGATGGACAGCGCCTCGGCCATCTCGCCGACGCTCGCCCCTTCATAGTCCCGAGCACCGTCACCGAGGCGAGCGCGCAGCAGGTACAGCGCCGCGCGGGCGGGCTTCTGACGCTCACCGGCGACGCGCGCCGCCTGCTCCCAGAGCTCCGCCCCCGCGTAGACCTCCTCGGCCTTCGCGGGCTCACCGTCGCGCAGGTGCTTCTCCGCCAGCCTCACCGGGTCGACACCCAGAAGCCCAGAGAATTTGAGTCGAGAGACCATGGAAGTTGGGCTGGGATCTGTATCTTAAATCCCGTAATTCTTGTTATTCTATCCCAATTCCCTCGGCCCCGGACGTCCCCTCCCAAGTGTCGCTCCCGTGATACTTTGCGCCGGTTCCCCTTCAGACTCCAGGAGAGAGGCAGCGATGAAACTGGGATCCTTCCGCAAGGGCGGGACCGTGCGCACCGGCGCGATCACCGAAGACGGAATGGTCGACCTGACCGAGGCGGGGCTGCCCGGAGACATGCCCGCTCTTCTGGGTGCCGGACCGGAGGCCCTGACACGGGCGGCGCGCCATCGGGAGCGCGCCTCGCCACTGGCCTGGCAGGAGATCGAGCTCCTCGCGCCCGTACCGCGCCCCGGGAAGTTTCTCGCCATCGGTCTCAACTACGCCGATCACATCGCCGAAACCGGCCGAGAAGCTCCGAGCTTCCCCACCGTCTTCAACAAGCAGATCACTTGCGTGAATGCGCCAGGGGCCCCCATTCACATCCCTCGAGTCTCCGATGCGATCGACTACGAGGGGGAGTTGGCCATGGTGATCGGCACCCGGTGTCGACACGTTTCCAGAGACCGAGCCGCTGAAGTGATCGCCGGCTACACGGTGGTGAACGACGTCAGCGTTCGCGACTGGCAACGTCGCTCTCCCACGATGATCATGGGCAAGGGATGGGACACCCACGGCCCGATGGGACCCTGGCTGGTCACCGCAGACGAGATCGGCGACCCGCACCAACTGGACCTCCGGACATGGGTGAACGACGAGCTTCGCCAGTCGTCGAACACTCGTGAGTTGATCTTCGACTGCTTTTCTCTCATCGAGACACTCACGACTGCCTTCACGCTCGAGCCCGGAGACGTGATCGCGACTGGAACCCCCTCCGGTGTGGGGGTCGCCCGCGAACCGCAGGCCTTCCTCCAAGCGGGCGATCACGTCAGGATCGAGATCTCGGCAATCGGCGAGCTCGCCAATCCGGTGATCGCGGAACCGCCGGACACGCCAACTCCCTGAACCGAAGGACTCGGTCGCCGGACACGCCGCAGAAAGACCGATGACCCACCCGACCTCTCCTCTCGACGGAATCCGAGTCATCGAGCTCGCCACCATGGTCATGGTCCCCTCGGCCGGCTGCGCCCTCGCCGACTTCGGCGCCGATGTGATCAAGGTCGAGCCCCTCCACGGCGACCTCAACCGTCGCGGACACCTGATCCCGGGCATGCCCGACTCCGATCTCGAGTACTGCTACCTGCAGGACAATCGAAACAAACGAAGCCTGGCGATCGACCTGAAGAGAGCCGAGGCGCGGGACATCCTGCTCGCCCTCGTGCGACGTTGCGACGTTCTGCTGACCAACCACCGAGCGGCAGCGCTACGACGTCTCGGCCTCGACTGGGAGAGTCTTCGCGAGGTCAATCCCCGACTGATCTACGCTCATGGTACCGGGTATGGAGACTGCGGCGACGAAGCGGGCCAGCCGGGCTTCGACGCCGTGTGCTACTGGTCCCGATCCGCGCTGGAGGCGACCCTGTTTCCCATCGACGGATGGCTGGGCGCGGTGCCCTATGGCTCGGGAGACCATCCTTCCGGTATGACTCTCTTCGGCGCCGTGATGCTGGCCCTGTTTCGCCGGGAGCGTTCGGGGGTCGGGGGGCGCGTCTCCACCTCGCTGCTGGCCAACGGCGCCTGGAGTAACGCCACGACGATCCAGGCACGGCTGGTCGAGGCCGAGTTCCACGAGCGACTGCCCCGGGAGAACCCGCGCAACTTCGCAGCCGTGTACTACCGGTGCGCGGATGGCCACGCGTTCAAATTCGCCATCGTCGACCATGAGGCCACCTGGCCACGCTTCTGCCGTGCAGCCGGACGCGCAGACCTGGTCGAGGATCCCCGCTTCGCCACCAACCGCGACCGCGCCGGCAGGATGGGCGAACTGGTGGAGATCTTCGACGAGGCCTTTTCACGTCACCCCATTTCTCATTGGAAGAGAGCCTTCGCCGACCACGACGTCCCGTTCAGCGCTCTCTCCAACTACGACGACGTGGTGAGCGACAGCCAGATGGAGGCCAATGGTGTCTTCGTCGAGATGGAGCACCCCGAGCGGGGATCGCTGCGCAGCATCGCCAACCCCATTCGGGTCGACGACAGTGCCCAGACAGAGCCGCGCCTCGCTCCCGCGCTGGGCGGGGACACCACAGAGGTGCTGACCGAGCTGGGACTGGCGGACGATCGGATCTCCCAACTCCTGGCGAGCCGTGTCGTCGTGCAGGCCCCGAGGTCCTAGACGAACCGTCCCGGCCCCGCGCTCATTCTCTCGGCACACGCAGACTCTCGAGCTCGGATCGAGTGCGGTCGAGGCTGCTTCTCGCTTCCTTCTCGCGCAGCTCGGCGCGTTCGAGAGCGGCCTCACCGCGACGCACGCGCGCCTTGGCCCGGTCGGCTTCGCGGCGGGCGTCCTCCGCCTGCCGCTGCGCGACCTGGGCCTTTTCCTCCAGCTCTGCTGCCTGGTCGCGCTCCTGCCTCCATGTCTCGCGCAGCGCCGCCGCTCGCTTTCGCGCCTTCTCGAGAGAGCCCTCGGCGCGAGCCACGGCCCGCCGGTGCTGCGCCAGCTCAGCCCCCGAACGTGCGCGAGCGTGGGTCTCGGGCTGCCGGGCAGCGACAGCGCTGGATCGCTGCTCACCCTTCGTCGCCGCTCCAGTCCGGCCTGCGGCCTCGGGCGCAGGCGCCGCCTTCGTCGATCGGCGGGGCCTCGGCGCTACCGCCGGGAGCGACTGGAGGGTCGCGAGCACCTCGAACCCGGGTGGATCGAGCTCGCGCTCGAGCCTTCCGGGCGAGACCTCGAGCAGCCCGGATCGCCCGTAGACCGCGATGGTCTCGAGCGTGCGCTCCACTTTCGTCAACGTCGCCGCCCCGAGGGCATGACCCTGGCTCTTCAACTGGCCCTGTGCCAGCCCGAGCAGCTTTTCGATGGTGCGGCGGCGCTCGCGCCCTGCCTCGCTCAGGGCCGCGCTGTCCCCCGACTGCTGAGCCTGGCGCAGACGCTCCCCGGCCTCGACGAGCTCGTCGAAGGTCTCGGGCTCTTCGTGGAAGAGGCGGTTGACAGCCCAGGCGGGCAGACTCGGCTTGCCTCGAGCACGCACATTATCGAAGCCCGAGCCGTCTCCCGCCGCTTTCAGCTCGGAAGCGAGGGTGTTGCGTAGAGCGATGAACTCGACAAGAGGCGCCGCGTAGAGGCGGTCGAGACGGGCTTCCAGATCGATTGCGTCACTCAACGGAGTCGAGAATGGAGCGGATGGTCTGACAGAGCTTGCTGGGCGAGAACGGCTTCTGCAGGAAGTGAGTGCCGGAAGGCAGGCGATGCTGCATCCCGATCGCGCCCCGCGGATAGCCCGAGATCAGCAGTACGGCGAGCGAATCGACCCGACTTTGGAGATCGTAGGCAAGATCGTCGCCGTTCATCCCGGGTAGCACGACGTCGGAAACCAGCATATCGATCCGCCCCTGTCCTTCCTGGAAGAGGGTGATGGCCTCCTCAGCACTCCCTGCGTCGATGACATCGTACCCCCGGTTCTTGAGCACGGCCCGCATCAGCTGTCGCACTGCGCCATCGTCTTCGACCAACAACACTGTCTCGGTACCTTCGAGCGGCTCCTGCTCGGCCTCTTCCTCGATCTCGGGCGTGATGGCCTCGATGGCGTCGGCACTGAGCGGTGGAAGATAGATGCGCACCGCCGTCCCGGACCCGGGGGCCGTCTCGATCTCGGTGTAGCCATCGCTCTGTTTGACGATGCCATACACCATCGACAATCCGAGACCGGTCCCCTGCCCTTGCGGCTTGGTCGTGAAGAACGGCTCGAAGACACGGGCCCGAGTGTGCTCGTCCATCCCACATCCGGTGTCGGAGACCGAAAGCAGCACGTAGGAGCCCGGACGAAGACCGGGCAACGCCGCGGCGCGACTCGGACCCACCTCGACGTTCCGGGTCTCGATCGTCAGTGTTCCTCCAGTCGGCATTGCGTCACGCGCATTCACCGCCAGGTTCATGATGACCTGTTCCATCTGACTCACATCGGCGTTGACGCGCCGCACCTCTGGATCGAGTCGCTGCACCAGATTGACATCCTCACCGATGACCGGCTCGAGGAGCTTCTTCATGCTGCGAGCGACTCGGTTGAGATCGATCAACCTCGGCTGCAGGATCTGGCGGCGTCCGAATGCGAGGAGACGACTGGTCAGAGACGCGGCCCGCTCACCGGAGCGCTTGATGGCGCGAATGTGCGATGCGATCGGATCGTCGTCATCGAGACCCATCAGGGCGAGGTCGGCGTAGCCATTGATCGCGGTGAGGAGGTTGTTGAAGTCGTGAGCCACGCCGCCGGCCAGTCGACCGACTGCCTCCATCTTGTTGGCCTGGTGAAGACGCGCTTCGAGGGCCTTGCGCTCCGACAGGTCGAGCGTGATGCCGGTTGCCCGCAGAGCCTTGCCGGTCTCGTCACGCTCGAGCACCATTCCACGGTCGAGGACCCATCTCCACTCCCCGCTCGACGTCTGGATCCGATGCTCGTCCTGGTAGAAGGCAGACTCGGAGTTGAGGTGGGCGTCGAGCGCGTGCTGCATCCGGCCGCGATCCGCGGGATGCACCAGTTCGAGCAGGCGATCGAACGTCTCGACCTCTCCGACGCCGTACCCCAGCATCTCCGCCCAGCGCTCGCCGAGGCGCAGATCCCCGGTCACTACGTCCCACTCCCAGAACCCGAGCCCGGTACCCCAGAGCGCCAGATCGAGTCGCTCTTCGCTGACCTGGAGTCGCTCCTCTGTTCGCTTGCTCTCGGTGAGATCGTGATTCAGGACCAGCGCACCTCGGGGCGCGAACTCCCCCGTCGGCGTCACCACGACGCGAAACCAGCGCAGCCCGGTTGCCGTGTCGGCGGCGTAGTCGAGCTCGAAGTGATCCGTGTTGCCCGCGATGACATCGGCAATACCGGCCCGCATCTCGCTGAGAGCTTCGTCTCCGTAGCGGGTGACCTGCCCGAGCTCGCTGAGATGGGTGCCGAGAGGTGCCAGGTCCACCCAGCTGTCCGTCGACCCCTCGCTCTGGGAGCGGTTGCTGTAGACCAGGGTGCCGGCCGCGTCGAACATCGCGACCGGACTGGGGTAGCGGTCCAGCACGTGCACCTGACCGGTAGGTGGACGCTCCCCGCGGGGGTTTCGGGGTGGAGGACCTTGAAAGCGAGTGGACACGTGAGCCTCTGAGTGGGACATCCAGAACAGAGGCCCAATCAAATAGCTAGTTTACATCGTAAATCAAGCCAGCGACGGCCCATGGACGCACCGGGGCCCGGGCGCGGCGCCGAATCTGGCGGAACAGGACCGCGCCGGGCCGCTCGGATCCTCGAGTCAATCGTGGAAGTAGAGCGTGTACACGATCTCCTCGAGCGGAGCCGTGTCTCCGCCCTGCATACCGGTGGCCATCACGTTGACCAGGTTGCCGCCGCTGGGTGCATTGATCACCAGGCTCTGCAACGGAAAACCCTGGAAGGACCACTCCACCAGGAACTCCTGCGCCTTGGTGACGCCGTCCTGCAGTGTGGTTTCCTTCGAGGCCGTCACCGTGGCCTCTCCTCCCCCCAGAGTGGAGAGGTTGTCCGAGATCTGCTGGCCGGCCGCGTCGAGGCTCGCCGCCCCGGGATCCGGAAGAACGTTCACATCGAGGCGCGGCACCATCGACGGCGACGCCGCCGTCAGCACGCCGGTCGCCCCCTGTGGGGTCTCCGTCGCGAAGTCGCTCGGATAGTGCACGCTGAACGAGTATTCGTCGCTCTTGAACTCGGTTGCGTCGTAGGACGGAGGCGTGAAGGCCTTCTTCGCCGGGGCTGCCGGCGCGGCAGCGGCCGCTGGAGCAGCGTCGGCCGAGCGATCGGCTCCGGTGGAAGCGCAGCCCACTCCGAGAAGCGAAACAGTCAGCGGCAGGACCAGCGCACAGAGAATCATTCCTTTACGTTCCATCCGGAGCTCCTCAGAAGAATCTGTCGATGTCGAATCGGAAGACTGCCACCACCCTAGCAACTCAACGGGCCGACTGCCAGATGAAGAGCAGCCCGTGGGCGATCGCGACCCAGGCGAACCCGATCTTCACGACGCGCGGGGGCATTCGCTGAACGACCACCGGGCCGAGCCGTGCCCCGAACACGGCTCCCAGGATCACGAAAGAGGCCATCAACCAGGGTAGCCCGCCCAGGAAGAGCCAGTGCACGAGGGTGAGGAGTACCGAACTGGTCGCGAGAAGCGCGACCCCGAGCCCGATGGCCCGTTCCGGAGCGAGCCCGTCGCGCACCATCAGCCACGCAGCGACCACCTCGCCCACTCCGATCGCCGCCCACCCCGTGATCACGGTTCCCACCACCGTCACCGAAAAGAGGAGCGCTCCGAGGCGGATCCGGGTCCCCCGAGGGTCGCGCCCGAGACGAGCGAGCACCCAGATTCCGATCGCCACCGAAACCGGCCCGAAGACCGAGCGCACCAGAGAGCCGGTAGGCGTGATCAGCAGTGTGCTGACTACCACCCCCACCATCACCGCCGGCACCAGGGCCAGCACGACCCCAAGAGGAATGACCCGCTTCTTCGACCAGGCGATCGCGCCGCTCGACATCCCGAATGCCTGGGTGGCGAGCGCCAGCTTCAGCGAGTCCACCGGATCCAGATCGGTGAACAGCAGGAGGTAGGGGATGAAGACGATGCCCCCACCCACCGCCGTCGCGTTGCCGACCACAGCCCCCACGAAGCCCACCACGGTGAGCGGTCCGTGCTGGACGATGGCGGTGAGCGGATCGGCAGCCAACCCGAAGAAGGCCGCCAGCCACAGACCCGCGAACCCCGCCAGCCACGGGCTCCAGAAGCGGAGGAACGGCGTGTCACTCGCCATGGGCCGGAACGACCGTTTCCAGGGCGGAGACCTCGACTTCCGAGATGGGACTCGCCCCTTCCTCGACCCGTTCGCGCAGACTCTTGCCCATCCATGCCCTGCTGCGAAACCGGACCGAGAGCACCACGGACATGACCGTCAGGTGCAGCACGAAACACCACCAGGCAGCGATCATGCCGTAGCGCGGTGTCACCCAGAGCACAGCCGGAACGAAGACAAGCCAGGCACTGCCGATGTTCACCCACATCGGAAATGCAGTGTCTCCCGCCCCTCGCAGCGCACCCGAGAACGCCATGAAGCGCAGATCGAGGACCAGACACACCACGACGATCGTGAACAACGGACGCGCGAACGGTTGCAGCCGAGCCAGGTCCTCTCCCTCTGCGAAGATGGCCATGAGCTGCTGCGGCACCGCGAGGTAGACCACTGCGAGCAGCCCCATCAAGACGTAGCCGAGGTTCAGGACTCGACCGACCGCCCGCTGCGCGATCTCCGGTTGGCGCGCGCCCACGGCCTGCCCCACCAGCGTAGTCGCGCCCACACTGAGCCCGAAGGCCGCCATGAAGGCGACCCCCCAGTTCTGGATCACCGCGTTGGTGGCCGCCATCTGCGCCTCGCCGAGTCGAGCGATCACCGCCGAGAAGACGCTCACGCCGCCCATCTCCATGAAGCTCTGGATGGCGATCGGAAGACTGAGCCCTACCAGGGAGCGCAGCACGACCGGATCGAGCCGCCACGTGCTGCGCAGCTCGCAGCGGACGCCGTGCCGGCCGTAGACCGCTGAGGCGAAGAGGATGCACCCGACGATCAGTTGCGCCAGCACGGTACCCAGCGCAGCGCCGGGCGCCCCCAGACGTGGAAAGCCCAGATTGCCGAAGATGAAGCCGTAGTTGAGCCCACAGTTGAGCACCAGTTGTGCCACCGCAGCGCGCAGAGGAATGTCGGTGCGGCCCAATCCCCGATAGAAGGCGTCGGAGACCACCAGGGGCACCAGCGTCACTGCGCTCAGCAGCCGGATCTGGAGGTACTCGCTGGCAATGTCTCCGACCTCTCCAGTCGGGCCGATCCACGCCATCAGCGCCGGCAGGAAGGGCCAGAACAGCATCAGCAGCAAACCGCCGAGCACGCCCATGTAGGTTCCCTGCCAGAAGGCAACCCCGGCCGCCCTGCCGTCGCGGGCGCCTTCCGCCTGCGCCACTGCCGTGTTCACCCCGGCCAGGCCACCGACCAGGAAGCTCAGCAACCACCACACGAGAAGCGATCCCAGCCCCACGGCGGCGAGCGCAGTGACCCCCAGACGCCCCACCATCACGGTGTCGATGAAGCCCATCGCCGTGTAGCTCAGCTGCGACAGCATCACCGGCCAGGTGATACGAAAGATCCTGCCGTAGGAGATGTCGACTCGACTCGTGCTCATCTCGGTCACTCCCTGCGGGGCGTCGGTCTCGGGACAACCTCGAACCCGCGCTGTTCGATTCCTGGACTGGAATCGTTAGAAACAAAAAGACCCTGGTCCTCGAGGAGGCCCAGGGTCTTGAAGTCCCCGTTGCGGGTTCGCGAACGGTGCTGGGTTCGAACTACTTGTCGAAGGGCCCCCTCGAAACGCACCGCTCCCCGGTCTGCGAATCCATTCGATCCGCGGTGGCAACAGCGACCGGGATCAGGTAGGTGGGATCGGTGTACATGGGTCGTCTCGTCAGGGGACTCTTTCGTTCGTGACCCGGCGAAGCTAGCACGGGCTCGACGAAGGGGTCAACTCAGCGCTCGCGGCTCACTCTTCTCGTCGTGGCTCTCCACTCAACCACTCTGCATAGAGCTCGGGGCGTCGATCGCGCAAGAAGAGGCGCCGCGCGTTGCTCTGGGCGTTGCGCTCGAGATCGAGCTCCGCGAGCAGGAGATGATCCTCTCCCGCGGGCGCCCGAGCGATCACCTCCCCTTCCGGATCGCACACGAACGACTCTCCGGCAAAGGTCAGGCACTCTTCCTCGCCCACCCGATTGCACAAGGCAGTGAAGTAGCCGTTGTGAAAGCTGGCCACTCGCATCTCGGCCTCGAAGAGGCCCTCGGGCCACTCCCCCACGGCTCCCGCCTGCGGCACGAACACCACATCGGCACCGCCCAGCGCCAGCGCACGCATGTACTCGCCGTAGTGGCGGTCGTAACAGATCGCGACACCGATGCGGCCATGGCGCGTCTGGTAGACCGGCGCTCCGGTGTCGCCCGGCGCGTAGTAGCCCTGCTCGTGAAAGCAGGGGTAGTCGGTGATGTGGACCATGCGGGTACGCCCGAGCAGCGTGCCGTCGGCATCGATCACCGGAGAGGTGTCGTAGGTCCGATCGCCATCCCGCTCGAAGACGTTGAGCACGATCACCACCCCGAGCTCCCGCGCCAATTCGGCAAAGGCCTCGGTCGTGGGCCCCGGCACCGACTCCGCGAGTGCCAGCTCGGCATCGGTCGCGTGGCGCTGGGGATAGAACCGATCGAACGCCAGTTCTGCGAAGCAGACCACCTGGGCACCGACGGCAGCCGCCTGTCGAACGGCTTCGACGCCACGATGGCGATTGGCCTCTCGATCGTCGCCGGCACTCTGCTGAACGAGAGCGATCCTCATGGCAAAACTCCCCAATTCGGGTGACAGTCTACCCGGGCTCCTTGCCACGCCGTGCTACCACCGCTCGCCCCAGCCGTAGCGGGGGAGCTCTCTCCTCAACTGTCGTTCGCCGACGCGCTGCGTCGCTCGCAAAAGGCCTTGAAGTTCCCTTCCTCCCAGGCTTCGCGGAGCTCGTCCGCATCCTCGATCGAGCGATGCTTGTACACCCCGGACGGGAATCTCGGTCGAGTCGTTCGGCGGGCGAACTCCCAGGTCTGCCGAATCGCGCGAAAGAGACCGGGACTCCCCTTCTCGTGCCAGGTGTCGTCCGGCATTTCACTCACGTCACGATACTTGTAGACCGGCATCTAGGCCTCCTCTTCGTTCTTCCTCGAAGACTCGTCCTCGAAGCGAAAACGCTGCCTCAGACGCTCGGCGTCAGCTCGATCTCGAGGCCGAACCGTGTCCTTCTTCATCCGATACAGCATCTCTGGCGTCACGACGGAGACTTCCAGCCCTTCAAATTCCACTCGTTCCGACTCCAGATCCTCGAATCGATAGGCACTGCCGAGTCGGGTGAGGATGTCGATGTGGAAGCCCTCTTCCGGCGGTACGTACTGCACGGCGGGATAGTCGCCCAACAAGTCCTCAGCGGTGATCTCCTCGATCTGTGAATCGTGAAAGACGCTGTCGAGAGCCAGCTGCAGGCGCTTTACGTTACCTCTCGTAGGGGCAATGAAGATGTCGAGATCCTCAGTAGCGCGGGCAAGCCCCTGGAGGTTGAGCGCCACACCTCCGAAGATCACATAGGCAACCCCCTCGCGCTCGAGAGCTGCCAGCACCTCTCGTGTTCGGTCATAGTCCACCGGTGGATTCTATCGAGATGGCAATAGACCTGGGGACGCACAACCGATCTCGCCTCACGGCCGCAGCTTCTCCGAACCCAGATCGGCAAGTCGGTAGACTGTCCCCCGACTCTCCCCGGACTTCCGCAAAGGAGCGAATGGTCGTGAGCTGGCTCTACCTGTTTCTCGCCATCGTCACCGAAGTCGCCGGCACCACCTCGATGAAGGTTTCGGACGGCTTCTCAAGGACAGGACCCTCGATTCTGATCTTCGTCTTCTACGGAGTCAGCTTGAGCTTTCTCACCCTGGCGCTGAAGCAGATCGAGGTGTCGATCGCCTACGCGGTCTGGTCGGGGCTGGGAACGGCGCTGATCGCCACCATCGGCATCGTCTGGTTCCGCGAGCCCGTCACGACCCTCAAGATGATCTCGCTGGCTCTCATCATCGCCGGAGTGGTGGGCCTCCAGCTGGCGAGCGGGACGACGCCGGAGGCCGGGTCATGACCACGCTCTACACCGGGACGAGCGGCTTCTCCTACAAGGAGTGGAAGGGGCCGTTCTATCCCGAGAAGCTCAAGAACGACGAGATGCTCGCCTTCTATTCGACGCAGCTTCCCTCGGTCGAGATCAACAACACGTTCTACCGGATGCCCAAGACGGAGATGCTCGAGAAGTGGCGCGACACCGTGCCGGAGGATTTTCGCTTCGTGCTCAAGGCGTCGCGCCGCATCACCCACCAGCAGCGCCTCAAGGAGTCGGACGACTCGCTCGACTACCTGCTGAAGACCTCGGACGTTCTCGGAGAGCGCCGCGGCCCGTTGCTTTTTCAGCTCCCTCCCTTCCTCAAGATCGATACAGAGCGCCTGGAAAGCTTCCTGAAGCTCGTCCCCGAAGGCGTGCGTGCCGCCTTCGAGTTCCGCAACGACACCTGGTTCACATCCGAGGTCTACCAGACCCTCGAACGCTACGGTGCCGCGCTGGTGACCGCCGACACCGACCAAGAAGGCCAGTCGGCGCCCCTCGAGAGAACCGCTGACTGGGGCTACCTGCGGCTACGCCGGCCCGGCTATGACGACAAGGATCTCGCCGAGTGGGCGGCGAAGATCCGCGACCTCGACTGGCAAGTCGCGTACGTCTTCTTCAAGCACGAAGACGAAGGCGCCGGGCCCAGAATGGCGAAGCAATTCGCCGAGCTCTTCGCCGCGCCGTAGTACCCGAGCTCAGACCCCGGCCTTGTCGGCAGCAAGCGCCAGGAAACGACGAAGGTGGCCTACGCCGTCCTTCGCTTCCTCGTAGATTCGCTCGTGGTCCAGAAGGGCGTAGCCGTGAGCGATCCGGTTGCGCAGGCCGACGGCGCCGAGCATCGCCGTCGCCAGCGCGGCATCGATGACACCGTGATCAACGAGCACGTCGAAGCTCGCACCAGCACTGTCCGGAGCCGGCCAAGAGGAATCGGCCACCCAATGGACCGCCAGGTCGACGCACTCCTGGATAGCGAGAAAGAGATAGAACGCTGCCAGGTCTCGGCCGCTGAGGTCGGCAAGGAACTCTTCGCGTGACTGGGCAAGAATCGCCTCGGCCTGTTCCAGACGCGCTGTCGCCGCCGCAATCTTGCGAGCGGCGACTTCACGCCGGACCATCGGCTACCTTCTCCCTGAGCCTGCCGATCGCGGCGTCGTTCAGCCTGCGGGCAAACGGTGCCCAATCCCACCAGTCGTGCATGGCTCGAACACGGAAGTCCGCCCAGCGGTGCTGCCGCCGCTCGACGAGCGGAACGCCGTCCCGAGCGATCTCGAAGCGCAACAAGGGCGGCGCCTCGTCGAGATAGATCACATCCACGGAACGTCCTGCGGCCCGGTTCAAGGCGGCCTCGATCTCCCTGGTTCGAGCGGGGCTCGAGTCGTCGAGGATCAGGCCCAGGTCGACGTCGCTGTCCGCGCGCTCTCGCCCTCGGGCGAACGAACCGAAGAGCACGGCGAGCTCGACCTCGGGCATCGCTTCGAGCACGAGCTCGAGCCGCACTGGAATCGAGGCAGGCTCGGAAGCCTTGCGATCACTCACGGCCCAACTCTATCAACGCACTGCAGATACTCCTCTGGCAAGGGTGTGCCTGAAGCGATGCGCTCGCGGCTCTACTGCCGCGCCGACAGCTTCCGTTCGACCTCTCCGAGCCACCCGACGATGACCTGGAGCTGCACCTCCGGCACGCGCTCGACCGGTCTGACCACCAGGAACCTCTCGCCATCCTCTGTCACGCTTAGCGTGTTGAGACCGAAGTCGCCGGGAATCAGCAGCGAAGGAGTGGAGAATCGGGGCACCGAGGACTCGAGGTCCTCGACCTGGATGACGTGCACGCCCCTGTCGGCGATGAAGAACAACTCGTCACCCCGGGAGCTCCAGAAGAGGTCACCCAGGACGACACCCGGCGGATCGAACACGGTGATGGCGGCGGCCGGATCGCTGTTCCCCATCGGATAGACCAGAAGCCGATCGCCGTCGGGCTGGCCGCTTGCGACCGCGATCCACCGGCCGTCCGGCGAAAACGCTCCGAAGTACTCGGCCTCGTCGGTCGCAACGGCGACCACCGGCTCCTCGTCCGGGCTCTCCAGGTCCAACAACAGCAGATCCTGCTTGGTGGTTTCCGACCTCTCGTACAAACAGGAGGAAACGTCCGTCGCGGCTGACCGACTGCGGAGTCTTGCCGCCGCCGCCGCTCGTCGTCAGGCGCCTCGCCGGATCGAGCGAGTCGATCTGCTTGAAGTAGATCTCCGGAGGGCCATCGCGATTGGAGGCGAAGAAGACCCCACGCGAATCGCTCGAGAAGCGGGTACAGCAGTCAAAGCCCGGAGCGTTCGTCAGCTGCCGGAACGAAGTCTCGTCATCAGTCCGGTACAGCCCGAGGTCGTGGTTGCCGATCACGGGACTGCCGATCGCGACGAGCGCTCCATCCGGCGAGAGCGAGACGCCAAAGGAATTGGCCGTCGGGGGCAGCGGCAGCTCGACCTCCGAACCGTCCCGTCGCAGGAGGACGGGCTGAACGGAAGTCCGCTCCACTGGCGCCAGCGAGTAGACCAGGGTTCCCCCACGATCGATCGACCATTGCAGCGGCGCGGCGTCGACCGGGAGTCCCGGCGGAGTCACCGGGACCGGCTCGCCCAGAATCTCGCCGGCAACGCTGTCGAAACGAGCCGCCATCAGCCCCCCCGTGCGAGACAGCAGCAGCGTCCCCCGAGGTGTCAGCGAAGCGAAGGCTCCGCTCGCCACGACTCGTTCCTCCTTCTGCTCCACCTCGAAGAGCCGGACCTCGCGTGCACGCTCGTCGAGGCTGCCGGGAAAACTCCCGAACATCAGCGCCTCTCCGTTCCTGACGCAAGTCGGTGAGAGGAAGAACTCGCCGGACTCGCTGGGTCGCACCAACTCGAAGCCGCCACCTTCCGGCGGCTTTCGGTAGAGGCCCCGCTCGAGGTAGGTGATGGCCATCGAGCCATCCGCGCACCAGGTCGCGCCCATGTGACCGATCCCCTCGACCGGAAGCGCGGCGATCTCGAAAATCTCGTCCCCCTCGACCGGTACCCTCACCAGGTGGGTGTCGTTCGCGAAGGCGAACCACTCGCTGTCGGGGGAGAAGAACGGGCCGGAAGCGCGCTTCGTGTCGGGAATGACCCGGCCTCGCCCCATCTGAAGGTCGACCAGCGTGGCCCGATCGCCCGAGGGTCGCAGCGCGATGTATCCAATCCAACGCCCGTGGCGATGTTCGGGTGGTTCAGCGCCGCCAGCGCCTTGGCCTCACGCCGGAACCGGTCGAGCCGTTCGGGATCGGCAGCCAGGCCTTGCGGCAGCACCTTGATCGCAACCTCACGCTCCAGAGCCGGATCGCGCGCCCGATACACCTCTCCCATGCCACCGGCGCCGAGAGGGCCGACGATCTCGTAGGAGCCGAGCTTCTCGCCTGGAAGGATCTGCATCGGTTGGAAGCGATTCTAGACCGCCCCGACGCGGTTCGAGCTCCATCCCGACTGTGTCGCGCTGCCAGGCTCAGCTCGAGGGCGTCGCTCAGTCGCCTTCGAGAAAGGGCTTGAGCTTGGTCACCCAGTTCGGGTGACGCAGCTTGCGCAGCGCCTTCGACTCGATCTGGCGAATGCGCTCCCGAGTCACGTTGAAGGACTTGCCGACCTCTTCGAGCGTGTGCTCGGAGCCCTCGCCGACGCCGAAGCGCATGCGCAGCACGAGCTCTTCGCGCGGCGTCAGGGTACGCAGTACGCGCGAGGTCTGCTCGCGCAGGCTGGCCGAGATCACCGAGTCGACCGGCGACACGGCACTCTTGTCCTCGATGAAGTCACCGAGGTGCGACTCTTCCTCTTCGCCCACCGGCGTCTCTAGCGAGATCGGCGCCTGGGCGATCTTCATGATCTTGCGCACCTTCGAGACCGGCATGTCCATGTGCGCGCCGATCTCTTCCGCACTCGGCTCGCGTCCGAGCTCCTGCACCAGCGAGCGGCTCGTGCGCGTGAGCTTGTTGATGTTCTCGATCATGTGGACCGGAATGCGAATCGTGCGCGACTGATCGGCGATGGCCCGAGCCACCGCCTGGCGAATCCACCACGTGGCGTAGGTCGAGAACTTGTAGCCGCGCCGATACTCGAACTTCTCCACCGCCTTCATCAGGCCGATGTTGCCTTCCTGGATCAGATCCAGGAACTGCAGGCCACGGTTGGTGTACTTCTTCGCGATCGAGACCACCAGGCGGAGATTGGCGACGATGAGCTTCTCCTTGGCGTGCTCACACATCGCCTCGCCCTTGCGGATCTTCTTGACCATCGCAGCGATCTCGCCGTGCTCGACGCCGAAGCGGCCCTGCAGCTCCTTGAGCTGGCCGCGGTACTTCTGGATTCGCCGACGGTGCAGCGACTGCAGCTCCTTGTTCTGCTCACGCTTGAGTGCCATCTGCGCTCGCTGGATGTCGCGCTCGTAGCGGGCGTATTGGCGGTCGAGCTCCTTGAGGACGTCGACGACGCGGTTGCGGGACTGGTTTCCGAAGTCGTCGTCGGCGATGCGCTTGGCGATGCGCTCGTGGACACGGTCCATCTGACGCTCGATCTCGGCGTAGCGCTCCCCTCGCGGGCTGTAGCGCGCCTGACGCTTGGCGAGCTTCTCCAGCTCCTGGTTCGCCTTGTTGATCTCGTTGAAGAACTTCAGGGTCTTCTTGATCTTCTGCCCGGCCTTGTCGTGCAGCTCGTTCTCTTCGTCGTCCGTGATCAGCCCTTTGGCATCCCAGTGCCCCTTGGTCGCCGTCTCGGTCAACAGGAGCGTCTGCTCGAGCAGCGCCGAGTTCGTGGACATGGCCTGGTGAATCAACCACTCGCCCATCTCGAGCTCTCGGGCGATCTCCACCTCGCCATCGCGATCGAGCAGCGGTACCGTGCTCATCTCGCGCAGATACATCCGCACGGGATCGCTGGTCATCCCCTGCTCGGCAACCACCGGCTGGGGCTCCTCGTCCACCTTGTCGAGGTCGCCCACTACCTCGGTCTCGGTCTCGTTCTGGAACCGAGTCGGACGATCGATCACTTCGACATTGAGCTCCCGCAGTCGACCATTCAGCTCGAGCAGGTCTTCGGACACGACTTCCACGGGCAGCAGCTCGCGGATCTCGTCAAAAAGCACGTAGCCCTTCGCGCGTCCGAGATCGCACAGCTGACGAACAGCCGTGAACCTCTTCTCGATCGGTTGTGCGGTAGCAATTGCTGGCATGTCTTCTCCTGTGGCGGTCGAGCTCGGGTCAATAGCTCATCGAGTCGGGCATGAGGATCGGAGGCGTGAACGGGCAACGGCATCCCCCGAGCGGCGCACACACCCCTCCAGGAGATACGTTCGATGGCGGCTCTCGTTCGTTGCGGAACACCCGGTCTCTGCTCGCTCTGGAACCCATCCCTACGCGAAACTCCCGCTGCGGCGGAGCCGCTTCGCGGCAGGTCCCCCAGTGACCTCGGGACGAGATCGGGTGGGTCCAGAACCCCTCCAGAGCGAACTATACCAGGATTCCCAGTCCTCCTGCTTTTGCCTCGTCGTGCCCCAGGTGTGCGCCACTCCGAGGTCTCGGTCCTCTCCTGCGAACTGCTAGCATTCCGCTGCTCGATCCCCGCCACAGAGGACCTCGACCATGAGCCACCAGCGCCTCCGACAGATCCCCCGAACGCCCCTGCTCGCACTCACGGCCGCCGTGCTCGCGATCTCGAGCGCTCCTCCTGCACTGGCGACGTCCACCGACCGTGACGTGACCTACTACCGTGACGTCGCGCCACTGCTCCAGGAGCATTGCGTGGCCTGCCACCGCCCTGGCGAGATCGCGCCGATGTCCCTGCTCTCCTTCGCCGAAACACGTCCGTGGGCCAAGTCGATCCGCACCCAGGTGGCCCAGCGCAGCATGCCGCCCTGGCACGCCGACTCCACCAAGGTCGCCTACGCCAACGATCGCAGCCTGAGCCAGGAGGAGATCGACACCCTCGTCGCCTGGGCGGAACAGGGCGCCCCCGAAGGAAACCCCGGTGACGCTCCCCAGCCGCCGGTCTTCATCGAGGGGTGGAGGCTCGGCGAGCCCGACATGGTGTTCGACGTGAAGGAACCCTTCCTCGTCCCGGTCACCGACGACGACATCCCCTACCAGTCGTTGACCTTCCACATCGATCTCGAGGAAGACATCTACATCGACGCCTGGGAGATCCGTTCTTCCAACTCCAAAGCAGTGCATCACGCCAACCTGGTGCGCTCACCCACCAGTCTGGACGGCAAGAGTGTCGGCATCTCGAGCGCGGTGATGAACGGTGGCGACTACATCGGCAGCTACCTCCCAGGACACAACTTCGTCGAGTACGACGAGGGCCGGGCCTACCGGCTTCCTGCCGGCTCACAGCTCGGGATCCAGGTGCACTACGTGTCCGTCGGCGACGAGATCGAGGATCGCCTCCAGTTCGGCATTCACTTCGCCGAGGGTCGTGTCGATCAGTTGGTCCGCGTGGTCGGCACCGACTACCGGGCGATCGAGATTCCTCCGTACGAAGCGAACTACGCAGTGACCGACGAGGTCACCATGCTCTACGACATGTACGCCCTGAGTAGCGGCATCCACATGCATCTGCGCGGCAAGAGCTACACCATGGAGGCGCTGCGCCCCGACGGAGAGGTCGCGCTGATCACCGAAGTCCCGAAGTACGACTTCAACTGGCAGTCGAACTACGTGCTCGCAGACCCGGTCTTCATGCCCAAGGGCACCAAGCTCCGCGTCACCTCGGTGTGGGACAACTCGGCCGGCAATCCCTACAACCCCGATCCCTCCGCCACGGTGACCTACGGCCCCTGGACCGAGGACGAGATGGTCAACGCCTGGGCTCACGTGGTGATCGCGCAGGAGAAGCTCGGGTTGCGCATCGAGAACGGGCGCGTCGCCGGCCACTACGACGATGCGGTCGACAGCAAACACCCCTTTCTGATCCAGACCCTTCCGGCCGCACCCTCGTTCCAGAAGAACAAGGAGAAGTTCGAGGCGAACGAGCCGTCTCCGGACTCGGGCTCGATCGACTGACGTCGCGAGGGCCTCTCGAGCCCACTGCGCCCGCGGGAGGCTGCTAGGGTTCCTCCAACCGACTCCCACCGAGGCCCAGGCCCTTGTTCCCGGAACCCGTCGTCGACGTTCTCTTCTACTCCTCCCTGGCGGCCCTGCTGACAGCGCTCGGGGCCCTGCCCTTCGCGCAGCGCCACCATCACCGGCCCCGATTGGTCGGGCTGTCCAACGCGGCGGCTTCAGGGCTGATGCTCGGAGCGGCCCACCTGCTGATGGTCACCGGTCTGGCCCGGGGAGCTCTGCTCGCCCTGCTCGGTGCTGCGACGGGTGTCGCCTACACCGCACTCTCCCAGTGGTACGCCGGCACCGAGGACCTCGAGGCCGCCGCGGTCATTCGCGGCGACGAGTCGGACGATCTCGGCTACAAGCTGCTGCTCCAGAGAACCCTGCACTCGGCGTCCGAAGGCATCGCGATCGGGATCGCCATGGTCGTGGAGCTGCGGCTCGGCATCTTCGTCGCGCTGGCACTCGCAATCCACAACGTGGCCGAGGGAGTGGGCCTCTCGGAGGTGCTTCGCGAACGTGGAATGTCGCTGCGCCAGACCGCGGCGCTGTGCGTGGTCAGCAAGAGTACCCAACCCCTCTTCGCGCTCGCCACCTGGGCTCTCGAACCGGTGCTGTCACACCTCCTACCCGGAGCGCTGGGGCTCGCCGGGGGCAGCCTGGCCTTCCTCGTACTCACCGAAGTGCTCCCGGACTCCTACGAAAAGACGGGGCGCACGGCCATCGCGAGCATGGCGACTCTCACCGCCGGTGTCGTAGTGCTGCTCGAGGACTTTCTCCTGTGAACGCCACCGCCCAGGACGTCGGAGTCGTCTTTCTCTACGGACTGATCACCGCGATCGCCACCGGACTCGGAGCCATCCCCTTCCTCTTCATGAAGCGCGTCGGTCCACGAGCCGTCGCGATCGCCAACGCCCTCGCCTCGGGCCTGATGCTGGGAGCCAGCTTCGGCCTGCTGGTCGAGGGACGCGAGTACGGCATTCCCCAGACCATCGTCGGAGGAGCTGCAGGCGTCCTCTTCATCGTGATCGGAGAACGAGTGCTGGCCGACCGTGAGGTCTCCATCGGGAAGCTACAGGGAGCAGGAGCCCGCCAGATCGTGCTGGTCCTGCTGATCATGACGCTGCACTCCTTCTCGGAAGGAGTGGCGGTCGGGGTCTCCTTCGGCGGGGGCACTGGACTGGCCACCCTGATCACCGTCGCCATCGCGATTCACAACGTACCGGAGGGGCTCGCGATCAGCGCCGTGATGCGTCCCCGCGGTGCCTCGGTTCTCGCCTGCGCCGGATGGAGCATCTTCTCCTCCCTCCCCCAGCCCCTGATGGCGGTACCGGCCTTCCTGTTCGTCGAGTCGTTCCGGCCCGTGCTGCCTTATGGCCTCGGCTTTGCGGCAGGCGCGATGGTGTTCATGGTGCTCTTCGAGCTGCTGCCCGAGGCGTACCCGGTGATCGGTCGGACCACCGTCGGTTGGTGCGTGACCCTCAGTCTGGGTGCGATGATCCTCGTGCAGCAGTACCTCTAGAGGCCCGCTCCTACGGGTTCTGGCAAGTCCTCAGGTGAGAAAACTCTTGACCCGGTCGCTCAGACTCTTCCACCCGTGCTCGAGGTCGTTGGCCACGTCGTTCCAGCCCTCCTTGACGTCAGCCCACAGCTCGTCGAACTGATCGTCCGTGGCCTCGGCCAGCTGACCCAGCTTGGAGCGACCCTTCTCCACCACGCGCTCGGCAGCAGTGATCGCCCCGGCAATCTCCTCGGAGGCGTCCTCGTCGACCTCTTTCATGCGGGCCTTGAGCTTTTCGATCGTGGCCTCACCCTGGGCGAGCTTGTCCTCGATCTCTGCCTGGATCTTCTCTCGGTCGGTCATGTCGTCTCTCCTGTTGACTTTCCTGGGGATGGGTCGAGAGCTCCTGGGGCCGTCCCGGCGGGCGAGAGCGGCAAAGGCTGGCAAGTCCTGCTTGCCCTCCTGCCCCCCACGATCTGGAGTCCGCCCCGCACTCGGCTTACCGTTCAGTCCGTTCGAGGGATTCCCGACATCCGATGCAGTCCGGAGGCGATCCAGCGAACCGACCCGGTGCTCCTGCCCTGAGTGGACAAGCACTACCGTGGGGTGGGGGTCTCGCACTTCTGTCGCAACTATGATCGTAGCGCAGCAGTACCTCCTGCGGGATCGAGCAGCGAACGGCGCGGTCCCCATCCAGGCGCTCCCGGCCGAGGCACCGCTCCCGGTGCAGGCTGCGACGCACCTGGTGTCTCTCACGGGAGCACCCGCAATGCAGTACACGAGAATCCTGGTTCCGGTCGATTTCAGCGAAGGGAACCAACGGGCGATTTCCATCGCCGCCGATCTGGTTGCCACGTCGGGAGGAGAGCTGACCCTCTTGCACGTGATCGAAACCCTGGCGGATACGCCCTTCGAAGAGCTGGCCGACTTCTACGGCCGGCTCGAGGACAAGGCCCGGCAGGGGATGGAAGAGCTGACCAGTTCCATCACTTCCGAGCCCGTGCACTCGGAAATCCGCTATGGCAGGCGCACTGAGGTGATCATCGATTTCGCACGTGAGCAGATGACCGAGCTGATCGTACTCAGCTCCCACAGTGTCGAACGCGAGCACGCGTTCCGCGCCTGGGCGACGCTCTCCTACTCCGTGGCGCTGCTCGCTCCGTGCTCGGTGATGCTCGTGAAGTAGAGAACGTGCCGAGCGAATTCATCGCTCGTGCATCGAGCCCCAGGGTTGTGAGCGTCACTCCATCGACATGTAGAGATCGAACAGCGGCGACGCCGCGCCGGGGTCTGGGCCTTCGGTCTCCTGGTCGAGAGCGTGCGAGGCTCGCCGGAACAGGAGCTCGGCTTCTCGTGGCGTGTTGCCGATGCACGTCATGCCGACCTTGCCGAACTGCGACAGCGCGCCGAGCATGTAGAAGAGTACGCCGGTACCGGTGCTGTGGCGATATCCGAGGCTGTGCCGGGACATGATCTCGAACAGATCCTCGGGAAGAAGACCGCGGTACGACGGCGACTTCAGGTTGTCGGTGGCGCTGTAGTACTTCGGTTGGCCGCTCGACGTCTTGAAGAGCCCGCTGTCGGCATCGAGCTCCCCGCCGCACAGGAACTCGAGCGCGTGAAAGGGCGGCGTCGTTCCGCCCATCCTCAGATTGATCTCGATCGCGTGACAGTTCCATTCGACCGAGTCGTCACGACTCACCAGGAAGTCGATACCGAACCGACCGATGACACCCCTGGCACTGAGCACCTCACCGATCTTCTCCGCTTCAGCGAGGAGCGCGCTGCGGTACTCGTCTTCGGCCGGGAATCGGCAGCCGAGATAGACCTGACCGGTCGCTCCCCCCAGCACCTGCTCGTGACTCGACACGAGTGCACTCCTGCCATCGGGATGAATTCGCATCTGCACACTCGGAGAACGGACCTCGCGAGCTTCGACGAGCTCCTCGACGATTCCCCGCATCTCGACGAACTTGCGAAGGAAGGTCTCGTACTTCTCCGTCGCCGAAGACCACTCCAGGCGGTGGAGGGCATCGAGTACGGCCGACCGGTCCCGGCGCTGCTCCGGATACGTGAACACACCGTTGCCCTCACCCGAGAACCCCTCGTTCAGCTTGACCACGGCGCGACGAAGAGAAGGCCGCTTCTTCCCCAGTTCGATCAGCGCATCCACGATGTCGGTCTCGCTCTGCAGCCCCTCGAATCCGTAGGGATGAGAGACACCTGCCTCGGCAAAGACCTCGCGATTCCCGGACTTGGTGCCCAGACCGAGAAGATCGGGGTCGACGCCGTTCAGGGGAATGCCGAGCGTCACGGCGAGGCGCCGCTCGAGCACGGTCGAGTTGTAGCAGGTCAGGTAGGCCCGTTCCGGATCGCCCATTCTTCGAGACAACCGCGTCACGAAGCGTGGCCGTTCGAGGATCTTCTCACTCAGCGGCCGCGCGCTCGCGTCGTAGACCGACATCATCTGAAGGCGCTGGCGCGCGTCGCTGACCGAAACGCCCTCGAGCAGCTGCAGATAGTAGTCGACCACGTCCGGGTGCACCGGCTGACTCGTGATGTAGATCAGGCGAGCGTTCGGGTTCTTGAGTCGAATGAGAGCGAACAGGAGCCTCTCCTCGTAGAACGAGGCGCCGAGAACCTTCGCCAACTCTTCCTGGTTGACACTGAGCGAGGGGGCAATCACCGAGGTGTGGGCATACGAGGGGTCTCTCTGCAGATTCGTCCAGACGGCTCGCAACCGCTCCTGGAGGGCCTCGAAGCGGGCTCTCTCCTCGGTGAGATCTGGGCAGCGAATCGGCATGACGGCTTCTTCCTGGATGACGGGCGCGATCTACGCTCCGAAATTCGACGGGTTCCGGGTGCCGCGATTCTGCCTCACTTCCTCCCGAGGCACTAGGACCCGACGCCCGTCAGAGCCCGAGCCCGCGAACGGGCAGGCGGCATGGCGCGACGCCCGTGATCATGCGCCGGTTCGTTTCTCCGGACCCTCGTCGTCGACTCGGCCTGCGGGTCGCGACTCGGGGTCGACTCGACGCAGTCCCCGCTCCTCGAGCCACTCTTCGGCCTGCTCGCGTTGGCTCTCCTGGACGAGCCACCACACCGCGTCGCCCTCGCTCGGCCGCGACTCTTCGTCGGCAAGCCTTTCCCTGCCGTTGCTTTCCACGGTCAGCGGCAACAGCCCGAGCTCGGGAGCGCCCGCCGACGCGGACAGCTCGAATTCCGACGCCAACCGAGGCCCGTCCCCAGTCTTCGGAAACTCCCATCGCTCTTCCGCCACTGCGCCCGGCCGCTCGAGCAACGAAGCCCAGCGCTCGAGCGCACGGGGTCGACCGAAGAGCGTGTGCGCTCCGATCCGGGAGACCATCTCCCGAGACACGAGGTGCTGGTCGCGACGCAACGCGACCCACACGCGCGGGACGTCATGCTCCATGCGTGCCCGCCGAGCGAAGGCGAAGTTGACGGTCTCGTTGGCGGTGGCACCGACCGCCCCGACGCAGTAGTCGAGTCCCGCTCTTTCCAGCACGCGCTCATCGAGACCACTGCCATAGACGACCCGCAGCCCGGCCTCCTCCGCAGCCCGGCATGCCGTCGGATTCGCGTCCACCAGCACTGCCTCTTCCCCTCCGCTCTCCAGCCGTCGCGCCAGGCGACGCCCCAACGCACTGGCCCCCAGGATCACGTAGCCGAGTCCCTCCTGCAGGCGAAGTCCGAGCAGCGACGCCATCGGGCCTCCGGTCAGACCGGCGTGCAAGACGGTGAGCGCGATGACGAGGAACACCATCGCCCGCAGCTCGGTGCCGCCGGCGATTCCAGCGTGATCGAGGCGCAGCGCGAACAGGGAAGCCACCGCGGCAGCGACGATTCCCCGCGGGGCCATCCACGACAGAAACGCCCGCTCACGCCAATCGAAGCCCTGCCCGATCGTCGACACGGCAACTGTCAAAGGGCGAATCAGGAAGATGAGCGCGGCCACAGCCGCGACACCCGGCCAGCCGAGGTCCCTGACGTCCGCCAGACGGACATCTGCCGCCAGCAGGACGAAGAGCACCGCGATGAACATGGTCGTGAGCTGCTCCTTGAACTCTCGCAGCTCCTCCTGCACGTGCAGGCCCCGATTGCCCACGACCATCCCGGCCACCGTCACGGTGGCGATTCCGCTCTCCGGAAACAAGGCATCGGAAGCCTGGTAGAGAGCCAGCACGACCGAAAGCGTGAAGACGTTCTCGAGCCCCTCCGGTACCAGACCTTCTCGGCGAAGGAGGATCACGATCAGGAATCCGCCGAGGGCTCCCACGATGGCCCCGAACAACAGGCGCGCCGGCCCACTCCCCACCAGCGCCCACCACTCGTCCGCGGAAGTGGTCACCAGCTCGAGGGCGACGACCGCCGTGATCGCACCGATGGCGTCGATGAACACGCCCTCCGCTTCGAGCACCGTCGCCACCTTGCGCTTCACCCGGATGCGCCGGAGAAGCGGATTCACGACCGTTGGCCCGGTCACGATCACCAGCGTGCCGAAGAGAATGGAGAGAATCCAGTTCCAACCGAGAATCGTCCTGGCGATCACCGCGCCACCGGTTGCGGTCACGAGCGCGCCCCAGGTCACCAGTCTTCGGATGGCCGTCGCCTCCCGACGGAGCTCCTTCACGTCGAGGCTGAGCCCCCCTTCGAACAGGATGATCGCCACCGCGAAGCCGACCAGGATCTGCAGTCCCTCCCCCAGGGAGCTGGGCCGGACCAAGTCGGCGA
This sequence comes from uncultured Acidobacteriota bacterium, assembly GCA_963851415.1. GTDB lineage: Bacteria > Acidobacteriota > Thermoanaerobaculia > Multivoradales > Multivoraceae > CAWKPF01. The sequence goes on along the minus strand of CAWKPF010000003.1, from coordinate 918,224 downwards.
CGTCGGGGCCCAGCAGCACTCCGGCAGCGAGCAGCAGCACGATGCCGGGAACGCGCAGGTGTCGGGCGATGACCTGCGCAGCCATTCCAGCGACCAGGGCCATGGCCAGGGTCAGACCGGGATTGGAGAGTGGGGCGGTGTGTTCCATGACCGACGACCAGGAGTCTAGCGGCTCGCCCCAGACCGCGTTTCACCGCGGGCCGGATGGCCGGCCCGCGGGTCTGCCAGTTCGGACCACCCGCTAATCGCGGCTCATGAACAGCCGCAGCAGGTACCAGAACATCAGGGCAATCGATGCGAAGAGCTGCATCGCGGCGGCTACATGGCGGTCTTCGGTGTAATGGTGCAGGACATTGGAGGTGTCGTAGAGCACTGCCAGCCCGGCGAACGCCACCATGGCAGCCGAGAACCAGATACCGAGCTGAAAGCCGAAGACCACGGCGGCCACGATCAACCCCAGCGCAGCAAATCCAAGGAAGACCATCGCGCCACGCATGAACGAGAAGTCCTTGCGTGTCACGAAGACCACCGCGGTGAGAGCTCCGAAGAGGACGACCGTAGCGACCGCAGCGCCCTGAATCGCACCCGGAGAGTAGGCGGTCGCAACGAACAGCAAGGGCACGAAAATGATGGCCTCGGCGACGACGAGCGCTGCGTAGGCGGCGTACTGTGCCGGCTGCGATTGCACCGTGTGGGCCACCCGCGAGGCGATCCAGCTGACCAGAACGAATCCCCCGAGGACAAAGAGCCAGTTGACGCCCAGCATGGCCGCGGCCATCGGCTCTGCCAGTCCAGAAGAGAACAGATAGAACTCGATCCCGGCGAAGGCCAGGATGCCGCCGATCAGATGCGCGTAGGTGCGAGTGATGAAGCGGGCCCGGGCATCGGCACCCTGCGCCACGATCGGAGTGTTGGTGATCTGCCGGATCTCGGACATGAGAGAGCTCCCCTGGACATGGAACGTGTGGCTTGCCAGCCGGAGGTCGAGCTCCGGCACCGGATCGCCGACTCCAGAGTCTACCCTGCGCCCGCCCCTGGGCTCCCGGTGCGCAGTCGGGTCGCCGGGACCGATCCGGCCGACTAGCGGAAGTCCTCGGGCCGCAGCCCCTTCTGGTAGCTCCCGAAGCCGAACATCGTCGGCTCGTAGCTCCCGACCGGAAGGACGTTCGCGCGGTCGGGAACCTCGAGGCCGGTCGCCCAGAACACCGCGTTGATCAGAGCTCGCCGCAGACCCTCGTTCACGAGGTCGACCGAGGCACCCATGGTCGTCGCGACGACCTTCGCAATCCTGCCCGACTCCGAGGGATACTCACGGGTCCACAGTACGGGCACCATCGGGTCGTTCTTCTCTCCCTCGACTGGCTCCGAGTCGGGCGTCATCCCGTCCAGAGTCTGCCCCCAGAGCAACACGGTCGCGTCGGCCGGCAGATTCTTCAACGCGTAGACGTCGGTCGGCCCCCACACGTCGCTCACGCCTCGGAGAATCGGATGGGCGGCGTTCTCCTGGTCGATGATGCCGCGGGTGCTCTCCTTGCCGTGGTTGCCGTGATGGGCGATCCAGGTGTCACCGAGCACCTGCTGCCCGAACCCCCCGGGCCACTCCTCGCTGTTGAAGCTCCAACTGGCATAGGGAGAGTCCATGTTCTCGCGGTAGAAGAACCCATGGGTGGCGGTTCGCAGCCCCAGCACCGGCTGGCCGGACTCGACGTAGTCGACGAGGTACTTCATCTGCTCGTCGGGCAACTCACGAAACCGCGTGAACAGCACCAGCATGTCGGCACTCTCCAGGGCTTCGAGGCCGGGGATGTTGTTTTGATGGTCGGGCTTGATCTCGCCGCTCTCCGGATCGATCGGAAAGAGCACCGTGGCGCGGAATCCATGACGCTCGGCCAGGATCCGCCCCAGCATCGGAAGCGCCTCCTCAGAGCGGTACTCATCGTCTCCGGCAACCAGGACGACGTGCTTTCCGGCCCCGGGACCCTGGCCCCCAGGATAGACCACCCACCGGTCGTTCGGCTGAGCGCCGAGCACCGCGCCCGAGAGCGCCAGCGAGGACACGAGGAGGCTGGCTGGCCGCCAGCCGTATGAGCCACCGTTCGACGATCGAGTCATAGCGAACGCTCCTGACGAGTCCACAGAGAGGAAAGTCGGCCGCATCTTAACCGCCGTATCCCGCTGCGCTAAGCTCCGACCATCCCATGAGACAGAGACGACTCTCCATTCGGGCCATCCTGGCGGTGGCGATCCTCGGCGCTCCTGCAGGCCCGGCCCAGGAGGCGCGGCTCGAGCTGCGAAAGGGCGACCGGGTCGTCTTCGTCGGCAACACCTTCGCGGAACGGCTGCAGCTCTTCGGCTATCTCGAGACCGGCCTGCTGCTCGCCTACCCCGACCTCGATCTGTCGTTTCGCAATCTCGCCTGGTCCGCCGACGAGATCACGCTCCAGCCCCGCCCCCTGAACTTCGGTGACCTGCACGGCCACCTCCGAGGGCAGGAAGCGGACGTCGTCTTCCTGTTCTACGGCGCCAACGAGGCATTCGCGGGGGAAGAGGGGCTCGAGACCTTCCGCACGGAGCTGCGGCTCTTCCTCGACGACCTGAAGGCGCATCGCTACTCGGGAGAGCCTCCTCGCCTCGTCCTGGTCTCGCCGATCCCTCAAGAAGGTGCCCGTGGCGGCCCCGACCCCGAGCTCTACAACGCCCACGCTCGTGCCTATGCCGCGACCATGTCGGAGGTCGCTGCGCAATCCGGAGTGCCGTTCGTCGACCTGTTCGAGCCGATGGAGCGCACCTTCGAGGAGTCGGCGGAGCCGCTCACCCGCAACGGCATGCACCTCGGCGCGGAGGGATATCGCCTGGCGACGGCGGCCCTGCTCCGGTCTCTGGGGATCCAGGCATCGCTCGAGCTCACGCCCGAGCAGGAGACCGTTCGCGCCACCGTGATCGCGAAGAACAAGCTCTTCTTCGACCGCTACCGAGCGGTCAACGGCTACTACATCTATGGCGACCGCAAGGAGCCCTTCGGCGTGGTCAATTTTCCGCCAGAGATGGTGCGCTTCGACGAGCTGGTTGCCGAGCTCGACCGCGAGCTCAACGAGCAGAGCCGAGCGGCGGCCGGGGGAGACCGTTGAGAGCCCCGGTCTCCCTCGCGATCGCTCTCCTCTCGCTCGTCGCGGCTACGCGTCCCTCCGGTGCCCAGGAGGTCGAGGCGATCGAGCCCAACCGCGGCGGTACGATGACGACCGAAGCTCGCGATCCGAGCTACGCCCTCTCCAAGCTCCACCCGGCCGAAGGCTACCGAGTGGAGCTCTGGGCCAGCGAGCAGGACTTCCCGCTCCACAACCCGGTTTCCTTCACCTTCGATGCGCGAGGCCGCATGTGGGTCGCGATCATGCCGACCTATCCACAGCGCCTCCCCGACGAAGAGCCCAACGACAAGATCCTCATTCTCGAAGACACCGATGGCGACGGCCGCGCAGACAGGCATACCGTGTTCGCCGACGGTCTCCATCTGCCAACCGGCTTCGAGCTCGGGGACGGCGGTGCCTACGTCGCCCAGCAGCCCAACCTGATGTTCCTGCAGGACACCGATGGTGACGATCGGGCCGATGTGCGGGAGATCGTGCTCCACGGCTTCGGCACCGAGGACAGCCACCACTCGATCAGCGCCTTCACATGGGGACCCGGTGGCGCGCTCTACTTCCAGGAAGGTACGTTTCATCACTCGCAGGTGGAGACACCCTGGGGGCCGGTGCGGCTGGTCAACGCCGGGGTCTTTCGCTACGCACCCCAGCGCCACTGGCTGGAGGTCTTCGTCTCCTACCCCTTCGCCAACCCCTGGGGTCACGTGTTCGATCGATGGGGGCAGAACTTCATCGCCGACGCCTCCGGGGGCGCGAACTACTTCGGTACGGCGATCACCGGCAACGCTCCCTATCCCGAGAAGCGGCGCCCGATGAAGGTCTTCACCTCTGTCGTGCGCCCCACCGCCGGCTGTGAATTCGTCAGCTCGCGCCACTTCCCCGACGAAGCGCAGGGGAACTTCCTGGTCAACAACACCATCGGATTCCAGGGGATCAAGCAGCACCGGGTGATCGAAGACGGCTCGGGCTTCACTTCGGAGGAGGTCGAGCCACTGCTCTACTCCACCGACATCAACTTCCGCCCCGTCGATCTCCAGTTCGGGCCCGACGGCGCCCTCTACCTGGTCGACTGGTTCAATCCGCTGGTCGGCCACATGCAGTACTCCCTGCGGGACGAGCGACGCGATCACGGACACGGACGAATCTGGCGAGTCGTCCACGCAACACGACCGCTGCTCGATCCTCCCGAGATCGCCGAGGCTTCGATCGACCAACTGCTGGACCTGCTGAAGACCTACGAAGACCGCACCCGGTATCGAGTGCGACGAGAGCTGCGCACTCGCGACCGGAGCTCGGTACTGGACGCCCTCCCGGGTTGGCTCGACTCGCTCGATCGGCGCGACCCGGAGATCGAGCATCACCGCCTCGAGGCGCTGTGGCTGTATCAGAGCCTCGATCGGGTCGAGCCCGACCTGCTCGGTGAACTGCTGCGCTCGCCCGAGCCGAGGACACGGGCCGCGGCCACGCGCGTCGCACGTTTCTGGAGAGATCGCCTCGACGACTCCCAGGACATCCTCGAGCGGCGGCTCCACGACGAGTTTCCGCGCACTCGCCTCGAAGCCCTGCTCGGTCTCTCCTATCTACCCTCGGCTCGATCGGCGAAAGCGGCGCTCGACGTCCTCGATCACGAAACCGACTACTACCTGGACTATGGACTCGGTGAAACGATGCGCACCCTGCGCTCGTGGTGGCAGCCGGGGCTGCAGGATGGCTCTCTCGTGACCGAGCTCAGCGAGCCCGGAGCCCAGTGGCTGCTCGCCCAACTGGACACCTCCGAGCTGTCGGATCTCCCGCTGGGTCCGCGCACCGCCCAGGCCCTCCTGGCGAGGGCCGACGCGCCCCCCGAGCGCCAACTCGAAGCGGCGGCGCTCCTGGCACGTGGACGCCTCGGGGGCCGGGAAGCCGAGCTCCTGGAGGCACTCCAACGGGCCGACGCAGCGGCGATTCCCGAGCGTGAGCTCCTCGAGAGCCTCGGGGAACGGCTGCTCGAGCTCGAAGAGTCGGAGCTCACCGCCATCCGCGAGCCGCTCGAGGAGCTTGCCCGGAACGGCAGCAACCGAACCAGTCGGGTCGACGCCCGCACAGCGCTGCTGCTCCTCGACACGGACGTTCCCGATCGCACGTCCGCCGAGCCGATGAGTGAGTCGACCGTCGAGTGGCTCGAGGCCATCGCCGCCCTTCCCGCTCCGGAACGGGCGACGCACTACGCCGAGGTTCTGCAGCTCGCCGAGGGTGCGCGATCGCCCGCGCCAGTGCCCACACGATACGTGCGCCTCGAGATCCCGGACCGCGGCCGCACCCTCAGTGTCGCCGAGGTCGAGGTGTTCGCGGGCGGCGAGAACGTTGCCCTCGCTGCGCGTGGCGCCTCGGCGACCCAGTCGGGCACCGCCTATCGAGGGGTCGCCGAGCGCGCCATCGACGGCAGCTTCGATGGCTCGTGGGAGGGACACACCTTCACGACGCGCGACGACCACCCCTGGCTCGAGATCGACCTGGGTCAGGAGATGCCCGTGGACTGGGTCGCCGTCACCAAACGCGAGTACAACGCGAACAACACCCAGGCTCCGATCGATGACCTGCGGGTCGTCTGGCTCGACCAGGACCGCCGAGTCGTGGAGCGTTTCGAGCAACTCGAATGGCGAGGCCGTCGCGGAGAGATCGAGCCAGCTGGCGAGGTCCGTCGGGCGGCTCTTCGAGCCCTGTCGGGCATGCCGGTGGAGGGAGCGCGGTCGTTCGAGGCCCTCGCCGACGCCGCAACGGCGATCGAGTTTCGAAGCACCGCTCTCAGGGGACTCAGGCAGCTGACCGCGCAGGATTGGTCCGAGTCGCAGTGGGCGGCCCTGTCCGCTACGACCACGGTGCCTCTTGCGGGAGTGGTCGCCTCCTGGCTAGGCGAGATACCGATCGCCAGCCTGACGTCGGACGAGGTCGAGGGCGTCTTCGCGTTCGGCGCCGAGCTGGCGACTCGCCTGCCGAGCGAGCCCGACCGGCAGATCGACAGCCTGCGCACGATCCTCGTCGAGCGGGCCGTGACCCAGGTCGTCATTCGGGCGGTGCCCCATCAGATGATCTTCGACGTCACGTCGTTCTCGGTGCGCGCCGGCCGCCCCGTCGAGATCCTCTTGGAGAATCCGGACGTCATGCCGCACAACGTGGTGGTGACGGCAATCGGCGCGCTCGAAGACGTCGGCCGAATGGCAGAGGCGATGGCCGAAGACGACCCGATCGCGGCCGAGCGAAGACAATACGTGCCGGGGACCGGAAGAGTCCTCTGGGCCACCGGGCTGGTGCAGCCCGGCGAATCGATGGCTCTCTCCTTCGTCGCCCCGGGGGAGCCCGGGAACTACCCCTTCGTCTGCACCTTCCCCGGCCACTGGATCCTGATGAACGGAATCATGAGGGTCCTGGGCGACGACAGCGCCGAAATCGAGCTCACGGTCACGCGACGCGAGGTGCCCGACGACTCCGCAGGCGCTCTCGCCAGCGCGGCAATCGCCAACAGCCGCGGCTTCGTCAAGGACTGGACGATCGACGAGCTACTCCCCGACGTGCAACCGCTCGCAACGCGGGAGCGTCCTTCGACCGAGAGCCTGCGACGCGGTGGCGAGCTCTTCGTCGAAGCCGGCTGCAACAAGTGCCACATCCGGGGCGGCACGGGCGGCCAGGTGGGCCCCGAGCTCGACACCCTGCACGAACGATACGACGCCGTCGACACGCTGGCCCACATCATCGAGCCGTCGCAGCGCGTCGAGCCGCGCTACGAAGCGACTTGGATCGAGACCGTCGACGGCCTGTTCTACTCGGGCCAGATCGTGGACCAGGACGACCAGGCGGTACGCATTCGAGCCAATCCGCTCGACCCCGAGGACGTCACCACGGTGGCGCGGGAAGAGATCCTCTCGATGGAGCGCTCCGAGCTCTCCACGATGCCGACCGGGTTGCTCAGCACACTGCGACGCGACGAGATTCTGGATCTTCTCCGCTGGTTGCTGTGGCAGGAATGATCGAGAGCCGTCGGGTCGCCGGCACCGAGATGGCCGGGGACGCCAGCCTCGACGCCGTCCGATTCACCTTCGGGATCGGCAACGAGGGCTACCGCGGGGTGGGGACCGGTGGGCTGGCAGCGGGGCGCACTGCGCACCCGGGGTGCACCGCGGAGCCGCGGAGGGGGGCGCAGAGGCGCTCACCGCGGACGCGGCGACGTTCCAGGGGGGCTCGGACGGTCGTCGAGCTCGGGAGGGATCCGTTCTGAACAACGCCACGGTTGCCGCACGACTCGAGGAGATCGCCGATCTCCTCGAAGAGCAACGAGCCAACCCGTTCAGGGTCCAGGCCTATCGGCGCGCAGCCGAAACGGTCAGGGGTCTCGATCGGGAGATCGGTGCAGTGCTCGCCGAGGGTGGGAGGCAGGCTCTCGACGAGCTGCCCTACATCGGCCCCGGGATCGCTGCAACCATCGATCAACTGATCCGACTCGGCCACGCGGGCATGCTCGAGCGACTCCGCGGCGAGAGCGATCCGGTCACGCTCTTCCAGACCCTCCCCGGCATCGGGCCCACGCTGGCCGAGCGCATCCACGACGCGCTGCAGGTAGACTCACTCGAGGCCCTCGAGCTCGCAGCACACGACGGGCGACTTGCGGAAGTCCCGGGATTCAGCGCGGCTCGCATCGAGGCCGTCCGCTCGGTGCTCTCGACCCGACTGGGCGGCGGCTCTCGGCCGCCGACACCCGACCCGGCGCCGCGGCCCGCAGTGAGCACTCTGCTGGACATCGATCGGCGCTACCGAGAGGACGCGCGAGCCGACCGCCTCCTGCGCATCACTCCCCGTCGCTTCAACCCCCGTCGCCGGCGCTGGCTACCGATCGGCCACTACGACGGCGACGGCTGGCATTTCACCGCACTGTTCTCGAACACCGCACGCGCGCACCGCCTGAGCAAGACTGACGACTGGGTGGTGCTCTTCCACTACGACGGAGACCATCGCGAGGCGCAGCACACCGTCGTGACCGAGCCCCGCGGAGAGATGGCCGGTCTGCGAGTCGTGCGCGGCCGTGAGCGGGAATGCCGGGACTACTACCGGGCGCGCGGGGCTCTCTCCGGCTGATCGCTCGAGCCCCGAAGCCACCGAGGAGGCGATCTACAACTCGTCGCTCACGGCGGTGGACGTCATCGGACGAAACGGCCACGAGCGAAAAGCACTCCCGATCGAGCGGCTGCTCGAGATCGGACGCAAATACAACCAGCTTCACTCGCCCTGAGCGCCGAGACGGCGAAACGGCTCGCTCTCTCGGTTTCCCGGGGCCAGCGCGAGGGGCGGAGTCTCCGCACTGTCGGCCCTCAGCGCTGCCAGCGCACTCCGACGCGCACCGCGCGGCCGCTGCCCGGAAACCCGAGCCGGGTCTCGTACTCCTCGTCGGTCAGGTTGTCGACCCGGAAGCGCAGCTGCCAGCTCGTCAGGGGTGTCCAATGGAGCCCGGCGCCGAGGCGAGCCGAGCCCTCGACCGTCTCGACGCCGTCACTCGGGACCTGCTCGTCCAGCGAGTCTCCGTTGAGGCGCAGGTCGCCGACCACCGAGAAGCGCGCGCTCGGAGTCCACGAGAGCCAGCCGGCCCCGAACCAGTCGGGCCGGCGCAACAGCTCTTCGCCGGTATCCTGATCCTCGACGGACTGCCAGGTCGCCTGCGCCCCCGCCTGAAACAGTCGGCCTGACCAGGAGGCGCGGGTCTCGACCCCCCTTGCCTCGACCGAGCCTCGATTGATCAGCCGGAAGGTGGCGAAGTCGAAGTCGATCAGGTCTTCGTAGTCCTGGTAGAAGGGCGTGAGGGAGAAGTCGACTCCGCTTCCGGGCAGGCGAGCCTCGAAGGAGAAGTCGATCCCCGTCGAGATCTCGGGCCGTAGCTCCGGGTTCCCGCCCAGCTGCGGTGGGCTTCCCAGAGCGTAGAGACTGGGCAGCTTGAAGGCGCGACCCGCAGAGAGACGCAACCGCCAGTGAGCCTGCGGGAGCCGCCACGTCACCCCCAGTCGGGGGCTCCACTCGTCGTCCTCGTTCTCGGGCAGATCGAGGCGAAGACCGGCATCGAGGGTCCACTCTCCCCCTCCCTCGAACGTCTGCCCACCCTCGACGAACAGTGCGGATGTGGTCCGATCCTGGTCGTAGTCGGTCGGCACCGCCCCACCGAGAAAGTCGGGGAGGAGGAGAAATCCGCTGTCGCGGCCTTCTTCCCGCACCACCTCGGCCCCCAGACCGAGCCGCACCTGTGTGGGTGCGGTGGCGATCCAGCTCCCCCGAGTCGTCTGGTAGCGACGATCCTCCGAGGAGGGCGGAACCTGCGGGGGAATCGCGGGGCTGTCCCGTTCGACTCCATGTCTCAGGAATCCGAGACGCCCGGTGTGGCGCCAACCGGCCGTCAGGAGCTCCGAGGTCAGTCCGGCCGCCAGCTCGACACCGTCGGCGGTGCGCAGCTCTGCGCTACCGAGCAACGGGCCTCCGGAGCCCTGCGCGTAGTCGTCGACCGCCCGATCGGCCCAGCGCACCACCGCGCGGAGCTCGCCGGAGTCGCCGAGCTCGCGGCCCAGCGAAGCCAGCACCGAGCCCTGCTCGAAACGAGCGTCACCCACCCGGCCCTCTTCCCGATCGTAGTTCGCGGCCACACTGCCGAAACCGCGATCGCCGAGACGACCCGCAGCACTGATTCCTCCCCAGATCAGCTCGAAGCTTCCCCCCTCGATCTGTGCCGCCACGGTGCCGGGGTCGGCGCTCTCTCCGGTCACCGGAATCAGCCGAATCACTCCGGACATCGCCGTCGATCCGTAGAACGACGACTCCGGCCCACGCACGACCTCGACGCGCTCGAGGCCGAGGGTCGGTAGAGTCGTCAGATCGTACGATCCACCGAAGGTATCCGTGGCGTCATTGAGCGGCACGCCGTCGAGAACGACGAGGGAGAAGTTGGGGTCGCCGCCGCGCATCAACGCCGCCGACACACCGCCACGCGAAGATCTCTCCAAGAAGAGCCCGGTCGCGAAGTCGAGTGCATCGCTGACGTCGAGAGGCAGGCTCCGGTCGAGGGCCGCGGCGTCGAGCACTTCGGCGGCCGCGGTCGCACTCTCGATGGGCCGCGATTCCACCGTGGCGGTGTCGTAGAAGACGGTGTCGACCGGCTCCTCTCCCTCGCCCTGAGCGGTGAGGGGCCACGGGCACGAAGCGAGGACCAGCAGAGCGGCAAGAGGACTCGCCCGAGTCAGGGGCGGCGAGGGCATGGTCTGTTCTCCGGGTTCACCAGGGGGGCCGCCGAGCCAGGTGGGGTGGCCGCCACCGAACGGCATTGTAGTCGCTGACCGACCCGTGGTCGGAATCATCGACGAGACCGGCCCAGGGGGAGCGAGCGACCCACTTGGCCTCTCGGGCGCCCCGCGTGTATCCTTTGGCCTCAATGACCGAGCCGCGCAGCATCGACATTAGGCGCCACAGGGCCTGCACCGGCTGAGCCACCCTCGAGAAGGGGCTCAGCTCCGGACCTGCACAGGCCTCGCCCACCCGGCGGGGCCTTTTTCGTTGTGGCCCGATCGCCGTGCTGTCGATGCATGGATGAACCGCAACCACTGATCGAACCGAGAACCACGATGACGAGCGACGACCCAACCGTCACCTCAGACGAGGCCGCCAAGGAGCGCAAGAAGCGCTACAAGAAAAGCCTCAACCTGCCCAAGACCTCGTTCGCCATGCGAGCCAACCTCGCCCAGAACGAGCCGCAGTCGATCCAACGCTGGGAGGAAGTCGGTCTCTATCATCGGGTCCTGGAAGCGCGTGACCAGGCCGAGCACTTCGCTTTTCACGACGGCCCCCCGTATGCCAACGGCTCGATCCACGTGGGCCACCTGCTCAACAAGACTCTCAAAGACATGGTGGTGCGCACCCGCACCCTGATGGGGAAACACTGTCCCTACATCCCGGGCTGGGACTGCCACGGGCTCCCGATCGAAGCCAAGGTGGTCACCGAGATGACCGAGAAGGGTCAGGTCGAGAAGCTCGACGGCCTGCCCGAAGCCACCCGACGCATGGCGATCCGCCGCGAGTGTGCCAAGTACGCCCAGAAGTACAAGACGCTTCAGGCGACCCAGATGGAGCGGCTGCTCACCATGGCCGACTACGAGCACCCGTACATGACGATGGATCCCGCATACGAGGCGAAGGTGGTGGAGGTCTTCGCCGCCCTGCTGGAAGAGGGGCTGGTCTATCGGGATCTGAAGCCCGTGCACTGGTCGATCGCGAATGAGACCGCGCTCGCGGAAGCGGAGCTGGAGTACCAGGATCGGGAAGACCCCTCGATCTTCGTCTGGTTCGAAGCCGACGAACCGACCGCGCTGGCAGCGAAGTTCGGCGCCGAGGACTCGGGGCCTCTCTTCTGGATGATCTGGACGACCACACCCTGGACTCTGGCCGCAAACCTGCTGATCGCGGTGCACGAGGAGTTCGAGTACTCGCTGGTCAAGATCGGGGAGAAGACGGGCGTCGTGGCAAGCGAGCTGGTCGCGGCGGTGGCCGATGTCGAGGGCGCGACTCCGATCGAGCTGGGACGAGCCAAGGGCTCCGATCTTCTCGGTCTCGGTTATCGACACCCCTTCGTTGATCCCAGCGAGCGCACGGCCAACGCCTGGCGGGTCGTCGCGGCCGACTACGTGACCCTCGAGGACGGCACCGGTCTCGTGCACACCGCTCCCGGCCACGGCGCCGAAGACTATCTGACCGGTCTGCACGAGCAGGTGCCCGTCTACTGTCCGGTTCAGGAAGACGGCACCTACGACGATTCGGTGCCGGAGGCGTTGCGCGGCATGTCGATCTGGCAGGCCAACGACGTGGTCATCGAGATGCTCAAGGAGAGTGGCCACCTCTACCACGTTCACCGCTTCATGCACTCCTATCCTCACGACTGGCGCTCGAAGACCCCGGTCGTCTTCCGTGCCACCGAGCAGTGGTTCATCTCGGTGGATCGCGCCACCAGGAGTCATGGCAAGTCACTGCGCGAGCTCGCCCTCGGCGCGGCCGGCTCGCAGATCCACTTCGTCCCCGGCTGGGGACAGAACCGATTGGTCGGCATGCTCGAGTCGCGCCCCGACTGGTGCATCTCCCGTCAGCGCTCCTGGGGACTGCCGATCCCGGCTCTCGAGCTTCCCGATGGAACGGTGTTCACCACGCCCTCGGTGGCACGAGCCGTCGCCCAGACGTTCGCCCAGCGAGGCTCGGACGCATGGTTCACCGAAGGGCTCTCCGACATCCTCTCTTCCTGGGACCCGAGCGGCGACCCCGAGGCGCCGGAAGCGCTACGCAACGGCAGCGTGGCGATCGGCGATCTGCACAAGCACCTCGACATCTTCGATGTCTGGTTCGAATCGGGATCGAGCTGGAGTGCAGTGATGCAGGCGCGCGACCAGGGCTACCCCACCGATCTCTATCTCGAGGGCTCCGACCAGCATCGCGGGTGGTTCCAGGCTTCGCTCCTCCCCGCGCTCGGCGTCACCGGGCAAGCTCCGTTCCGGACCCTGCTCACTCACGGCTTCATCGTCGACAAGGACGGCAAGAAGATGTCCAAGTCGTTGGGCAACACGCTGGAGGTCGAAGACCTGCTGAAGGAGTTCGGTGCCGACGTGTGCCGCTGGTGGGTGAGCTCGCTCGCCTTCGAGAACGACATCAAGGTCGACCGTGAGTTCTTCACCGTCGCTGGAGAGAGCTATCGGAAGGTCCGCAACACCCTGCGGTTCCTGCTCTCCAACCTCGACGATTTCGACCACGCTCACCACGCAGTGAGCGCCGACGCCCATCCCCCGACCTCGATCGATGCGTGGGCACTCTCCGAAGCCGCTGACCTGCGACGGACCGTCCTCGACGCCTACGAGCGGTACGATTTTCGCCGCGCCCATCTGGCACTCTACGATTTCTGCAACGACACGCTCTCCTCGGTCTATCTGGACGCGGTGAAGGACCGTCTCTACTGCGACCGAGCGGACTCACCGCGTCGCAGGGCCACACAGACCGCGCTCTACTCGATCACCGAGCTCTTGTGCACTCTGCTCGCACCTGTTCTGCCCCACACGGCCGACGAAGCCTGGAGGGCACTCCTGCGAGCCGACGACCAGGACACCACGGTCCACACCGCAGTCGCACCCCGGATCTCTGCCGCCGCCGACCCGCGCTGGGAGGCGCTGTTGGCCACCCGCGACGCGGTTCGCAAGGCGGTCGAGGATGCCAAGGCGACGGGCATCGAGAACCCTCTGGACGCCGGAGTGGAAGTCGTCGATCCCGGGGACCTCGCCGACTTCGGCGCCGATCTCCCCGATCTGTTCGGAGTCTCCCGGGTCGGCTTGCGACCCGCGGCCGCGGATCGGAAAGCCGTCTCGGTGATCGATCTGCGAGACCAGCCTCGCTGCGAGCGCTCGTGGAAACGCGACGAGACCGTCGCCGAGCGCAGCGACGGCGGCTGGCTGAGCGATCGCGACGCCGAAGCCGTCGGCCTGCTCTGATCTGCCTCGACCCGCCGAAGAGGTCGTGAGAATCCCGGATTGCCAGACCGCCCTCTGCGCGTCAATCTTCATCGCAGAGGGAACGAAACTCGAGTCAACGGGAGCCGGCATGGCCATTCCTCCGGTCCGACCCCATCACTGGCCCCGGGTGGGTCGCGATGAGACCGATCGAGCGATCGCCCTCGCAGAGCGCCTGCGCCCTTCGGTCGGCGAAGATCAACGCTTCCGCGACTATCGAACCACCCGACTCGAGCCGGCGCCGACGCTCGAGCTCGACGACTTCCGGCCGAGTCGATCGGGGCGCACGTTCGAACAGATCAGCTTCCTTCAGCAACGGGCCCGGCTGCGGGCCGACGACGGTGACTTCGTTGCCTCGTTCCGTTCTCCCCCACCCGCGTGGGAGGACTATTGCCGCCAGTACCTCGGTCTCGGCAGACCCCGGTGGCTGATACCTCACGAAGCCACTGCGACGGCTTCACTCGCCAGCACCTGCTGGATCGACCGGGAAGCCCGGAGGACACTGGTCGGCTCCCTGCGGCGCAGCCGGCTGCACTACCTTCACCCCTACCGCGGCTACCTCTCGGTGTGGCAGCTGGCCTGGTTGCTCCATCAATCGAGCCGGCGCCCCGTCCAGGTGATCGCTCCGCCCCCGGGTCTCGCCGATCGCGTCAACGACAAGGGCTGGTTCTGTGCCGCCGTGCGTCAGCTGTTCGGCAACCGCTCTCTTCCCCCCACCCACCAGGCGGGCAATCTCTCGACCTTGGCACTGCTCGTGCGCAGCTTCGATCGCCGCCAGCGGATCGTGATCAAGCTCCCCGACGCTTCGGGCGGCACCGGCAATCTGGTGCTCGACGCTCGAGCGTTGCGCGGCCACCCTCTCGGCGCGCTCCGGCGCTTCCTTCGAGGCCACCTCGCTCGACTGGGGTGGAATCAGGAAGATCCTCTGTTGATCAGCGCGTGGGAGGACGACGTGCTCGGCTCCCCCTCCACCCAGATCTGGATTCCCCCTCTCGGCGACGGCGAGCCATCCGTCGAGGGTGTCTTCGAGCAGGTGCTGTCCGGGATCGAGGGCAGCTTCGAGGGCAGCCGACCTTCCACACTCCCCCCCGCTCTGGAGCAGCGAATGGTCGACCAGAGCTACCTTCTGGCTCGCCTCTTCCAGGAGCTCGGATATGTCGGACGCTGCTCCTTCGATCTCCTGGTGCTCGGCAACGAGCCCTCCGACGCGAGACTCGAGTTCATCGAGTGCAACGGCCGCTGGGGCGGCACCTCGTTGCCGATGTCGATGCTCAATCGAGTGCTGGGCGACTGGGCCGAACGTCCCTACTACGCGCGCAATCTCCTCGTCACCGGCATCGACCGCCTTCCGGGGCAAGCGCTCCTCGAGCACTTCGAAAGCGATCTCTTCGACCGTCGCACTGGTCGAGGCCGGCTGATCTTCTACAACCTCGGATGGCGAGGCAATCGCCCGACCCTCTCGGTGATCGGCCTCGCCGAGACCCAGAACGAGGCGGAGCTCCTGATCAACGAGCAGGTGACGGAGCGCCTTCGAGGCTTCGCCCATCGGGCTCAGATCGAGAGTACCCGCGCCTCGATCTCCTCGTCGACAGTCAGGACCGACCCGTCTGGAACCTCCTGCCAGGGCTCCTCCGAGATCGGCTCCGAGGCGACCACGACGGCTCGGTAGTCCCGCCGGGAATCGTGACGTACGTGAGGAATGCCGCACACCTCACAGTCGTGCACCCCCTCTCGCAGCACCCAGTACAGTCCGTTGTGCCAGCGAGAGACCACGAGACTCTTCCCGTCGGTGAGAAGAAAGTTGAGCCTCTCCTCTTTCTCGGCCTGCGCAGCAACACATCGGGCGGACAGCTCCTGCACCGATGCCGCCATCACCTCGGCGAGCAGCGCCACCTCGACTTTGGACGAGGAGAGATCGATCCCGGCTCGGCGAATCCTCGTCAGTAGCCAGAGGAAAGCCGCTTCGCTGTCCGTGCTTCCGAGACGCTCGACCAGCAGGTCCGAGTCCGTCTCTCGCGCCATCACGGGACCGAGGCGTGCGAACTCCCTCACCGTTCCGTTGTGCGCGAAGACCCAAGCACCGAAAGAGAACGGGTGACAGTTGACCAACTGCGCCCCGCCGACCGTGGCATCGCGCACATGCGCCACGACGGTGTGGGCGAACACTCGCTCGGCAGTCACACTGAAGTGCAGATCCTGGTCGGCTGCGGTCGCCCGGCGCTCCACCTCAGGAAGCGAGTTCTCGTACATCGCGATTCCCCAACCGTCTCGATGGGTCGCCCCTCGGAGATCGCCGCCACTCTGGATCATCAAGGCGTTCTGGGCCCGCACCAGGGTGCACTCCACCTTGGTCTCTTCATTGGCTCGGAATCCGTAGAGCCGGCACATTCCTCTGACTTCCTGAAGACCGAGCCGAAGACCGTCGGGTCAGGGTAGCTCAGTCCAGCGCCGCCCCAACTCACGAGCCTCCTCGAGCCGATCGGCCATCACCTCGAGCTGCTCCGGAGGGAGCCCGTCCAGATGGCTCAGGAGTGTGCCGCAGCTCAGTGCATGCTCGAGGGCGATCTCGAGATCGGACGCGATCTTCTCCAACGCCACCGGCGCCAGACTCTGTGCGGGCTCTGCGAGGAGCGTGCGGAGCGCCTCCTTGCCGGCATCGTGCTCACTGTACAGCCGATCGACGTATTCGCTGCCCAGGTGGTCGAGCAGCTGCGGGTAGAACACACGCTCCTCGAAGTCGATGTGGCAGCCGACGACTCGGTCGACCTCCTTCGCCACCTCACGGGCCGCCGAGACGTCGCCACGGCGCACCGCCTCCAGCAGCTGATGGAGCCCTCGCGTCAAGTGACGATGGTCCTCCTCGAAGGCCTCGACGAGTCGATTCGGCTTCCGAGTGTCTACCGCCATGGCAGAACCTCCCGAACGGATTCTGCACGACGGGCCCTGCCAGCGCTACACCCCAACCCACGGTCCTGCCACAGCCCAGCCGGGTGGGATCAAGAGGGTCGCGGTGGGTCACCGGCTTCGCCTTCGCGTCCCGGCACTCCCGACGAGCCTCCGGACGTGAGTCTGCCATCGAACAGCTCGACACAACGCCCGACGACCGACTGCCAACGGGGATCGTGGGTCACGAGCAGGATCGTCGATCCGGCTCTGTTGAGCTCCTCCAGCATCTCGATGACGGCCTCGGCCTGTTTGGAGTTCAGATTCCCGGTGGGCTCATCCGCCATCACGATGGTCGGCTCGCCCACTACGGCCCGAGCCACCGCCACCCGCTGCTGATGCCCACCCGAGAGCTGCCCCGGCATCTGGCTCGCCTGAGCGGTGAGCTCGAAACGCTCGAGCACTCGAGCCACACGATCGCGACGCTGTGCCGCGGGGAGGCCCTGGTAGGTCAGTGGCAGCTCGACGTTCTCGGCGGCCGTCAGGTCACCGATCAGGTTGAAGCTCTGGAAGATGAAGCCGATCTCCCGGTTGCGGGTCGAGGCTCGGGCCTTCGCACTCAGGGTCGATACGTCGGTGCCGTTGAGAATGAGCTTCCCTGCCGTCGGCGTTTCCAACAGACCGGCAATCGAGAGAAGGGTCGACTTCCCCGATCCGGATGGGCCGTTGACTGCGACGAACTCGCCGCGGCTGACTTCGAGGTCGACGTCGCGCAGCGCATGGGTCTCCACGCGATCGCTGACGAACACCTTGGACACCGCTTCCATTCGGATGAGCGGGCCGGACTCGGCTTGGCCGTCTCGCACCGCGGTCGAAAACTCGCTCGCACCAGAGCGATCGCCACCGATCAGTTCTCGCAACCTCTGCAGCATGGAATTCTCCCCGCAGTGCCTTCCAGAGACTGGGGGTCAACCCTCAGCCAAGGCAAATCGCCTCGTCTCTCCGACCCTGCCGAGCGAGGCCCGTCAGAACAGCTCTCCAGGAGTCCTCGTCGAGACCGTCACTCTCTGAGACGCACGGGCGACGCCCGGGTTTCATTCCCGGACCACCGATTCGCTCTCTGGGGTAGTGTGGGCTCCTATTCCATCTCCGGTCTGAGGCACGGATCCCGATGCCCTGGCTTCGAGATCTCGCCCGTCGGAAGGCGACTCACCATGTGCTCGATCGGAACCTCCCTCTCAAGACACATCTCGCGGGACCTGACGCGGCACCGCGCGGCTCTCGTCATCCCGGCCGTCGTCTGGGCCGCTCTCTCGGCCGGTGGCACTCTGTGGCCACCGAGCGGCGCCCACGCGCAGGAGCCCTTCGACCTGCTGCTGGTCGGCGGCAAGGTGCTCGACGGCTCGGGCAATCCGTCGCGCTCGGCGGACGTGGCGGTTCACGAAGGGCGCATCGCGGCAGTCGGGGACCTTCGACGAGCCGAGGCGACACGGCGCATCGACATCACCGGCCTGACCGTCGCGCCGGGGTTCATCGACGTGCACTCTCATGCCGACGGGCCGAACGGCGAGAAGAACGGCCTGCGGGCCCCGCAGCGTGAGCGGCGCAGCGCCCCCAATCTCGTCAGTCAGGGGATCACCACGGTCGTGGTCAACCCGGACGGCGGCAGTCCCCAGTCGATCGCGCAGCAGCGGGCGTCGCTCGAACGGCTGGGGGTCGGGCCGAACGTGATCTTGATGGTGGGCCACAACACGATTCGACGCCAGGCGCTCGGCACCCGGTTTCGGCGGGTGGCGAGCCCCTCCGAGGTCCAGACCATGGCTTCCCTGCTGCGCCGCGGAGTCGCCGAGGGAGCCTGGGGAATGACCGCGGGCCTCGAGTACGTGCCCGGACGCTGGAGCGATACCGAGGAGCTCCTCGAGCTGGTCGCCGTGCTCCGAGACACCGGTGGCGTCTACATCGTGCACGAGCGAGCCTCGGGGTCCGACCCGATCTGGTTCCTACCCAGTCGAGACAGGCCTTCCCCTCCCACCCTGCTCGACAGCATCCAGGAGACCATCACGATCGCGGAGCACACCGGAGTTCCCACCGTGGCGACTCACATCAAGCTTCGCGGCGCCGACTACTGGGGCAACAGTGGCGCAGTCCTGGATCTGGTGAGCCGGGCTCGCCAACGTGGCGTCGAGCTGTGGCTCGACCAGTACCCCTATGACACCACGGGCAGCGACGGTGAAACGGTCTTGATCCCGCCCTGGGCACTCGAGCACGACCGCTCGACAACCGACGGGACTGCCGCGAGCTCGACGCATGACTACGCGGCCCTGCTGCGGACGGGGCTGGAAGACGACGACTTCCGCAACGGGATCGAGCGCGACATCGCGCGGGAGATCACACGTCGGGGCGGCGCGGATCGGATCTTCATCACCGAATTCCCCGACGCCTCCGAGGTTGGACAAAGCCTGGCCGACTACGCGCAGACACGAGAGCTCGACCCGGTGCAGGCCGCGATGCAACTCCAGCTCGACGGCTTCGCCGACCGGCCGGGGGGAGCGAGACTTCTCGGGTACTCCCTCTCGGAAGCCGACGTCGAGCCGTTCGCCGCACAGCCATACACCCTCACCGCGTCCGACGCCGGGATCGCCCTGTCCTCCGAGAGGCGACCCGTCCACGCCCGCTTCTACGGCACCTTTCCCCGAAAGATCGGCCACTACGCGGTCGAGCGCGGCCTCCTGCGCGTGGAGGACGCCGTGCGCTCGGCGACTTCCCTCCCCGCGCAGGTGCTTCGCCTCTCCGATCGAGGCCAGGTGCAGGAGGGAATGGCGGCGGACCTCGTGGTGCTCGACCTCGAGCGTGTCCGTGACCGCGCCACCTTCGCCGAGCCCCACCAGTACGCCGAAGGCATCCAGTGGGTATTTGTCGGAGGCGAGGCCGTCGTCGAAGACACCCATTTGACCGGCGTCCTCCCTGGCCGGGTCCTCACCCTGCGCGACAGCGGCTTCTAGCCGATCCTCTTGGCCTCTTCGACCCACTCGGCGACCTGGTCGATCTTGGGAAGCTCGGGAACCCGGTTCTCCCGCGCCTCGGTCTCGACCAGCAGGTCGAGCAGGGCGTTGGCGCCGTAGCCCGCGAGGTCCCGTGCTCGGTGAACTCCGGCGAAGTGCAGCAGCTCGGCGAACTGCCCTCGCACGCCCGCGATGCGCATCAGGTCGCTCATCGAGAACCAGCGCGCCACCACCTCGCTATCGATCCCCTGCTGGTTGACCCCAGCAGCGATCTCCGCCAGTGTCTCTTTCGTGTCGCCACGGGCGAGCAGGTCCCCTGTGGTCGCGATGCCGAGGCCACGCAGCGCAGCGCCGTAGCCCTTTCCGATTCCCTCGACTTCCTCGATCGGGTAGTCGGTGAGGCCGGCCAACGCCTCGGCCACGACCAGATCGGCGGACGGCACGAGCACGACCTCCAGCTTCCGGGCACTCTCGATCCACGCCGCCACATCGTCCAGATCCGGCAGGTGGGGAACGCGCTTCTCGCGCGCATTGACCTGCTTCAGCCGCTCGAAGAGGGACGAGGCCTGCTGCTCCGACAGCTCCTGCACACTGTTGATGCTGCTGAACTCGAGCAGCTCGGCGAATTGACCGCGGACACCGGGAACCCGCATGAGATCGCACATCGAGACCCAGCGAGACACGACCCGAGGGTCGACCTTGCGATCGGGGACCTTCTCCGCCAGCTCTTCGCGGCCCTTCTCGAGCCGTCCCTGCTCGAGCAGATCCAGTGTCGACGCGATCCCCAGGCCACGCAGAGTCCGCCCGTAGCCAGCACCGATGCCTTCGACCTCTTCGATCTCGTAGGCCGTCGGCGGCGTGGACGCGGCCGGGGCCGACACAGGCGCGACCGCGGGGGCCGTCTCGATCGCTGCCGCCAACTCGAGCTCTCGGATTCGCGCCTCGAGATCGGCGTGGGCCTCGACGCAGCGCCAATGACGCAGGAGCCAGCCGATGATCAGGCCGAGAACGAAACCGAGTACGAGAAGCAGCCAGAATTGCTCGATCAGGTATCCCATCTATCTCACTCCTTCAACCTTGAACTCCACTCTTCGCTCGCTCAGCCGAGCGGTCTCGTCGCCCGCAGTGCCCCGCTCTCCGAAGCCTCGGGCCGTCAAGCGATCCGCAGCGACGCCCTGGTCGACCAGGTAGCGCATGACCGACTCGGCCCGACGCTGGCTGAGGTCCAGGTTGTAGTCCTCCGCCCCCTGCGAATCGGTATGACCTTCGATCCGGAGCCGCACACCGGAACAGCCCTGGAGGATCGCGGCCACGTCGTCGAGCAGCGCGTAGCTGTCGCCGTGCACCGCACTGTCGTTGGTCTCGAAGAAGATCTCCTCCCCGTCGAGGCGCTCATCGAGACGGAGCTGGCAATCGACCGCGGGCGCCGGAGCCACATCCACGACGGCAGTCTCCGGGGCGGCCGGAATCGGCTCAGGATCCGCGCTCGGCGGCACCGGCGTAGCAGCCGCCACTCGGAGGCGGTTGTCGACCATGCGAACCCCTCGGACATCGTGCGCGGTGTCCTCCGCGGCCCGGCTCGCAGACTCGCTCGGCACCTCCCCTTCAAGCACGAGGTGATGCAGGTCATGCGACACGTCGACGGTGCGCACCGCCTCCGCGGTCAGCCCTCGTTCGGTCCCTTCGATCAACTCGGCAGCGATCTCGTCACGCTTGGCCGCTCCGGCGGCGGCGAGCAGCGCCAGTCCGATCAATCCCACAAGGAGAGTCAGGAAACTCCTCATCTCCGGTGCTCCTCCGGCAATGGCCTCTCTTCCCGGCGAAGAGGCGGCTGAATCGGTTGTGGGCAGGAAGCTAGCACAGCGCTGAAGGACCAACGACGGCCTGGCCGAGACTCGGCGCTTCGGGGAGAGAATTGGTAGGGTTCCCCCATGCTTCCCCGCCACCGTCTCGTCTCCCGGCCGATCCTCGTGTGCTTCATCCTCATGTGCGTTGCTGCCGTCGACCCGACTGTGGCCCAATGGCGGCCGCGTGGAGAGAAGATCACCACTCGCTGGAGCGCGGACGTTTCGCCCGACGCCCCGGCCCTCGACTACCCGCGGCCGACCCTGGTGCGCCCCCGCTGGCAGAGCCTGGACGGGCTCTGGCAGTTCGCGGTGCGCCCCCGCGCCGCCGGGCCGCCGGCACAGTGGGACGGGGAGATCCTGGTGCCGTACCCCATCGAGTCCGCCCTGTCGGGAGTGGGGCGTGCGGTGAGTCCCGAGGAGCGTCTCTGGTACCGGACCACGTTCGCGATCCCCCGCGAGTGGAGCCGCGACACGATGCTGCTTCACTTCGGCGCCGTGGACTGGGACGCCGTCGTCTGGCTCAACGGCATCGAGGTGGGTCGCCATCGGGGCGGCTACGACAGCTTCTCGATCGATCTCGGCAACGCGCTCGATTCGACTGTCGCGCGCCAGGAACTGATCGTCGCGGTCACCGACCCGACCGATTCCGGAACCCAGCCCCGTGGCAAGCAGGTCCTGGCACCGAAAGGGATCTGGTACACCGCGGTCACCGGCATCTGGCAGACCGTCTGGCTCGAGCCCGTCCCCGCCACTCGTCTCGAGGCTGTCGAGCTCCGTCCCGATGTCTCCGGTGAACGCCTCGTCCTGCGAGGGGTCGGTAAGGGTCTGGAGGCAGCCGGTCTTCGGCTCGTGGCCGTCTCCTCGCCGCCCGGGCAGCCGCCCTCCCGCACGCAGGGACAGGCGAGTGCCCGGTTGACGCTCGAGGTTCCGCGACCGCTGCTGTGGTCTCCGGACCAGCCGTTCCTCTATCCCCTCGAGCTCACCCTGCTACGCGGCAAGGAAGTGGTCGACCGGGTGAGCAGCTACTTCGCCATGCGGGAGATCGGGATCGGTGACGGCCCCAATGGTGCATTGATCGAGCTCAACGGCGAGCCCATCTTTCCGCTGGGACCTCTCGATCAGGGTTGGTGGCCCGATGGGCTCTACACGCCGGCTACCGACGCCGCCCTCGTGCACGATCTGGAGGTTGTGCGCTCGCTCGGATTCAATGCGCTGCGCAAGCACGTCAAGGTCGAATCGGAGCGCTTCTACTGGCACACCGATCGGCTGGGCCTGCTGGTGATCCAGGACATGCCCAACGGAGACGATCACATCGGCGTGCACGACCCCGACCTCGAGCGCACTCCCGCCTCGGTGGCGCAATACGAGCGAGAGCTCGATCGACTCGTCCTCGGCCGCGGACACCACCCGAGCATCGTGGCGTGGGTGGCCTTCAACGAGGGCTGGGGGCAGTTCGACACGGCGCGGATCACGGAGAGAATCGAACGGCTCGACCCCACCCGGCTGGTGCTCGGCTCGACCGGCTGGGTCGACCGGGGTGTGGGCTCGGTGCACAGCGTGCATCGTTATCCGGGCCCGGCCATGCCCTTCGCGACCGACGGACGAGCACCCCTTCTCGGCGAATTCGGAGGACTGGGTCTCCCGTTGGAAGGTCACCTGTGGCAGGAGGATCGCAACTGGGGCTACCGAAGCTTCGACACACTCGAGGAGCTCGACAGCCGCTACGAAACTCTGATGGACGATCTGCTCCCCCTCGTCGACCAGGGACTCGCCGGAGCGATCTACACTCAGGTGAGCGACGTCGAGATCGAGGTGAACGGGCTGATGACCTATGACCGAGAGGTGACCAAGCTCGACTCGACTCGCACTCGGGCCGCCCACGAGAGGATCTATCAACACGCGACGCGGGCGTCGAAGCCGGCCACCGGAGACTCCGACATGACCGTGATCTCAGAGCCCTGGGGCGAAGCCTGGGGGCAGCCCGTCCGGCGCTTCACCCTGAGGGACGGCGACGGAATGGAGGTCGAGATCAGTGATCTCGGCGGACTGATTCTCGCTCTTCGCGTACCCGATCGCGACGGCCAGACCGGGGACGTCGTGCTCGGGCTCTCGACACCGCAGGAGTACCTCGACGGAGCCCCCTACTTCGGAGCCATCGTGGGCCGCTACGCGAATCGCATCGCCGAGGGCCGCTTCGAGCTGGACGGCAAGAGCTACCAACTGGCCCGCAACAATGGCCCCAACTCGCTTCACGGAGGTGACCTGGGCTTCGACAAGCGGATCTGGAACGCGCGCACCATCGAAGACGATCGCGGAATCGGCCTCGAATTGAGCCGGACCAGCCCCGACGGCGAAGAAGGCTACCCTGGCGCCCTGGAAACGACCGTGCGCTACATCCTCACAGGAGATCGGACCCTGCGCATCGAGACCGAGGCGACCACCGACGCACCTACCGTGATGAACGTGTCGTTTCACTCCTACTTCAATCTGCGCGGCGAGGGGGACGGTACGATTCTCGACCACGAGCTCCAGATCGAGGCGGGCCGCTACACACCGGTCGACGAAACACTCATTCCCACCGGAGAGCTGGCGCGCGTCGACGACACACCGATGGACTTTCGCGCGGCTACCGCGATCGGTGAGCGCATCGATGCCGACTTCGAGCAGCTGCGCTTCGGCGGCGGGTACGACCACAACTGGTCCCTCGGCTGGCGTGACGGCGCCCTGCGCCGGGCGGCTCGAGTGCGCGAGCCCGAATCGGGCAGGGTACTCGAGCTCTTCACCACCGAGCCCGGCGTGCAGTTCTATTCCGGGAATTTCCTGGACGGAAGCCTCACCGGCAAGAGCGGAAAGAACTATCCCCACCGGTCGGGTTTCTGCCTGGAGCCTCAGCACTACCCCGACTCTCCGAACCAGCCCGACTTTCCGACCACGGTGCTGCGGCCCGGCGAGACCTACCGCAGCCTCACGCTCTATCGGTTCGGCGTCGATTGAGCTCCGGTAGGGTGACAGCCCTCGAGTCGCTGGCTCCGAAGAGCGCCCATCGAGGTGGCGACCGAACTTCGGCAACGAGCTCGCAGGGAGCTCGCGGGAGGTGGATCGAAGGCATGGCCACGGCGATCTGTGCGGGTGGACTCATGGTCGGGCTCTCGACGCTCCTCATTCTCGAGAGTGATCGCTGGCCCTACTCGGATGCCTATTTCCTGCTCTGCCTGCTCCTCGAAGTGGCGGGCTGCGCAGCGATCGGGTCGATCGGCTCCGTGGGCCGGCTCCACACGGCGGTCCTGCCGCTCTGGGTGGCTGCGACGCACGCGCTCTCCCTGCAGTGGTGGCACTGGCAGCTCGGTGGGCCGCTGCAGAGCAGTCTTCGAATCGTCCTGCCGACTCTCGCGGTGGCCGTCGCTCTCCTGCTGACCGGGTCTCGCATCGGGGCCGCCTCGCGAGCAGTCTCGGTTGCCGGGGGTGTGTTTCTCCACGGGCTGGTGCTGCCTCCGCTCACGCGAAGCCTCGCTCCGCTGCGCGAAGCCGACTGGCTGCTCGGCCAGCTGGCATCCGCCTTCGTTCTGCTCCTGCTCTGCTCAGCGCTCCTGACGCTGTGCTCCTTGGCCCAGAGGCGCTCCAGGCGGCTCGGAGATCGATGGGCACCCTTGGCGATCGTCCTCGCTCTCGGCCTGATCGCACTCACCGTCGCACGGCCTGCCGATCCCCCGGGGATACCGATCTCGACCCGTGCCGAGCGCTCCTCGCTACCGTCCATCCTTCTGGTGGTGCTCGACACCACCCGAGCCGATCACCTCTCACTCTACGGCTACGAGAGAGACACCTCTCCTCGACTCTTCGAGTGGGTCTCCTCACACCCCGACTCCCTGGTCTTCGGCCGGGCGTTCTCCAACAGCAACTGGACGGTGCCCTCGCACGCCTCACTGCTGACCGGTCTCATGCCTTCGGATCACGGCGCCCATTTCGATCCGGAGCACGGCTCGAGCGCCCCACAAACGTTCGCCCTGCGTTCTTCGACGCCGACCCTCGCGGAGCTCCTGCGGGAGCAGCACTACCGAACGGCGCTGATCACCGCCAATCCCTACCTGCTCTGGACCCGTGGCCTGCGACGCGGCTTCGACCTCGCTCATCAGCCGCCGCCGCCGCAGGCACTCACGGTCCTCGGAGAGCAGCTCCGGCGCCTTCTTCTACCCGGCGTCTTCCCCGAGAGCCTGAACCGTCATCCGATCGCGCAAAGCGTCAGCCGCGAAGTCCTGCGCCAACTCGAAGGGTGCAACGACGGCCTGCCCTGTTTCATCGTGGCCAACTACCTCGAGCCCCATGCGCTCTACATCCCTGCACCGCCACAGCGGGGTATCTTCCACCCCTGGAGCTGGCGCGAGCCCATCGTGCAGCCGCGACTGGCGACGGGCGCAGAGCGCCTCGAGCGTCTGGAAGCTCGCTACGATGAGGAGATCGTGAGCCTCGATGACGAGATCGGCCACCTCCTCGAGCGACTCGACGAATCCGGCGCCCTCGCCCACACCTGGGTCATCGTGACCTCGGATCACGGGGAGGCGTTCGGCGAGCACGGGGTCACCGAGCACAGCACGTCGATCTACAACGAGGAGGTCCGGATCCCGTTGATCGTGCTTCCCCCGAGCGCCATCGAGGTCGAGACCGACCACCCGGTCAGCCTGATCGACGTCGCCCACACGATCGCCCGGCTCGGGGGGGTGGAGATCAGCGGATCGGGCCGGGACCTGCTGGCATCGAGCGACGTGCCGGCGACCGTCCAGATCGAGTTCTTCGGCGACCCCGGGAAGGCAGCCTTCTTCGGCGATCTGGCCGCGGAGCCGGCTCGCGCCATCGTCTTCGGCGACTACAAGCTGATCGAGCACGCGGGTCGATTCGAGCTCTACGACCTCGGCACCGATCCCGAGGAGCGGATCGATCTGAGCTCCTCCCGCCGGGGCCTGGTCGATCAGCTGAGTCGCCTGCTGCCACCGCTGCGCGCGGCGCCGGCTCTACACGAACAGCCGCCTCGCGAGCCCCCTTCACTCCCCCGAGATCAACTGGATCTCCTGCGTTCGCTCGGCTACGTGCCGTAGAGGTCCCAGCGAGTCGGAAGTACCGAGCTCGAGGTCGATCAGCCGACGCGCAGGCCCGCCACCGCCACTGGGCGTCCCCACTTCTCGAACAGGGCCCCCAACGCGCGAATCATGGTCGGCCAGGACTTCTGTTCCGTCCACTCCTCGGGCTTGCCGACTCTCTCCCCGGGGAAGGGATCTCGCTCGAACAGCTCGGCCCACTCCTTGCGCGCCCTGCCTTTGGTGTCCACGACCACGATCCGGTGCTCCGGCCCATCTTCGAAGATCGCGACCAGGCCGAAACCCTTCTCCATCCCTTCGGCCGGCTCGCGCACCCGCACCAGCGCCACTCGGCCCTTCGGGGATTCCTCGAGGTGGGCCATCAGCCCCTCCACCAGCGGATGACCGGAAGCGAAGTAGTCCACCGTGTCGTCGCCCACCGCCTGCTCGCGACGAAAGGAACCGTAGAAGCTGCCCTCGAAGCCGACGTAGGGGAGACTGTCGACCTTGGCCCTGGAGTCGAGCACGATCGAGTGCAGCTTGCCGCCCTCGTCCTCGTCGAAGCCACGCTCGGTCACCCTGAGCCCGAGCTGGCGACTGGCTCCCAGGACCACCCGCTGGGTCAACTCCTCGAGCCCCTCAGGGACGCGAGCCAGAATCGAGTCCGCCATCTCCGGGCGATAAGGATCTCGATGGAGCTCGTGATAGGCCGCCGCCTCGACCCGGCCGTAGGCCTCACGCGCTTGCGCGAGCAGTTCGGCGAAGGGATCCGCTGCGCGCTTGCCCTGCGGCAGCGACTCGGCATCGAGAGCCAGCTCGGTGATCTTCGCTTCCACTCCGGACAACTCGCGCTCGAAGGCACCGAGGGGGTGCTGGAAGATCTCGAGGCGTTCGTAGAGATCGGCGATCACCCGATCGAGGCCCCCGGGCCAGCGGAAGTACACGGTCTCTACCGGAATGGTGCGGCCGATGCGATCGAGTCGACCGACGCGCTGCTCCGTTACCATCGGATTCCACGGCAGGTCGAACAGCACCATGCGTGTGCAGAACTCGAAGTTGCGCCCCTCACCGCCACACTCCGTCGAGATCATCATCGACGGGCCGCTGGGAAGCCGGAACTGAGCCACCTCGATATCTCGCTGCTTCAGCGACAGGTCTTCATGAAAGACACCGACACGAGGCAGCGCCCGCTTGTTGAGCTCAGAACGAATCCACTCGAGGCTCTCTCGACGAGCCACGAAGACCAGCGTCTTGTCCCCCGCTTCCTGCCACCCACGGGTGCGCTCGGCGAGCCAATCCAACCGCGGATCGTCCTTCCCCGCTGCCGCGGTCAGCTGCATCAGCTCCGCGTCGCTCTTGGCGTCGAGCAGGCCCTCGAGTGAAGCCGAGGACTCGAGTGCGCGACGGATTCTCCGTGCCTTCTTCCGACGAGCCACCGCATCGTCTGCCGGTAGGGCCTGGACCGCCTCGAGCATCGAGCTGCGCGCCGCTTCGCCTGGACTCTGCTCGACTTCGATCGGCGTGCCCACTCGCGGAGGCAGTCCACCGATATCGGCTCTCCGGGTCGCGCTGGTACACGGCGGCAGCGGGTCCCCCCGTTCGAGGCGCTCCTCGAAGCTCTCGTCGTCGGGGAGCTCCGCGGGGCGGAGCAGCTGCAGCAGACGGAAGAAGCCGTGGGCATCGTCTTCGAGCGGGGTCGCCGTGAGCAGCAGGAGATGTCTCCCGGCTGCCGCCAGGGGCGCCACCGCACGGTAGAGAGGGTTGCCGGGATGGCCGGGATCGCGCCGAAGATGATGAGCCTCGTCCACGGCCACGAGGTCGAACTCCGCTTCGACGGCCTGCTCCGCGAGCCGTGGATTCTCGACCATCATCTCCTGACTGAGAACCACGCGATGATGTGCGTCGAACGGATTGAACCCCTCACCGAAATCCCGCTCGACGTCCTTGAGCCGCTGTTCGTCGAGCAGGACGAACACCTGATGGTACTTGCGCCACAGCTCCCCCAGCCACTGCACGGTCAGCGTCTCGGGCGCAATCACCAGAGTCCGGTCCGCCCGCTGCGTGAACAGCAGATGATTGAGGATCAGACAGGTCTCTACGGTCTTGCCGAGCCCGACTTCGTCGGCCAGCAGCCAACGCACCGGATCACTCTCGGTCGCACGCTCGGCAACGTAGAGCTGATGGGGAAAGAGCTGGATGCGGCCCCCGAGGAACGAGCCCAGACCGTCCGCTTCTCGCATTCGCTCCAGGCGCAGTGAGTCGAGCCGCAAGCTGAAGGCGTCGAACCGATCGATGTCTCCGTTGGCCAGCCGTTCGAAGAGCTCGTCACCCGGTGCGTCGGGCCACAGCTCGGACTCCTCGACCACCTCTCCGCCCTCGAGCCGCACCAGGTCGTCCTCCAGCACCTCCTCGACTCGGACCCTTCGGCCCGACTCGCGGTGCTGCACGTAGACACCCTCCTCCAGCACCAGGGGCTCTAGAGCCTCGTCGCCCACGGTCAGGCGCAGTACGGACTCCGTCTCCGGAAACTCGACCACCATCGTGCGACCGGTGATCGACTGGACTACCCCGGGGCCGAGCTCCGGGTTGAACCGATGGGTGAGGCGATCACCCTCAGCGAAACGTCTTGCCAAGACAGAGAAGCTCCCGGAACGCAGGTCAGCCGAGGTTCTCGCTCAAAGGCCCCTCGAGGACCACCGGCGGCAGCTTCTCGTGGTGGCAGGCATGGCCCTCGAGTCCCACGAACGGATTCTGGTGCTCATTCGGCCCATCGATGTTCAGCACTTGCGAATCCCCGTTGTCGACGCAGATCGCCAGCTCGGTGCCGCCTGCCTTGGCGGCATCGACCCAGCCGTCCCACACCACGTCGGGGACCCTGCCCTCCTCACCGAACAGGGCGACGCGGGCCCGCTCGACGACCTCTCGCTCCGGATCGTCGCCGCCCCCCGAGAACCTGTTGCCGTAGATGTAGATCGTCTCCGGATAGGGGTCGAATACGTCCGCGACCTTGCGCTGCCCATAGAGACCGGAGCTCATGTAGCTGCTGATCCAGACGTTGGCGGTCTTGTTGTTCCCGATGTCGTTGTCGAAGACCTCGACTCGATCATTCGAGCTGATCACCACGCCGGAGCCCGACGGCACCGTCGCGACGGCGGTGCCCTTGGGAGCGAAGTTCCGCGTGTTGTTCTCGACGATCATGTTGTCGTGAACGCGAGTGCTGTGGCCAGTGACCGGAAGCTGCGGCATGTTGAACACCAGCACACCGGCAGTGTTGTTGATCGCCACGTTGTCGTAGACGTCCGCGTTCACCGTGTTCTCGATCTCGATTCCGGCGACGTTGTACTCGGCCCGATTGTTACGCACCACCACGTTTCTCGACTGCCCGACGTAGATCCCGGCGTCGGAGGCCGCG
Source organism: uncultured Acidobacteriota bacterium (assembly GCA_963851415.1). Classification (GTDB taxonomy): domain Bacteria; phylum Acidobacteriota; class Thermoanaerobaculia; order Multivoradales; family Multivoraceae; genus CAWKPF01. The sequence continues at coordinate 888,333 of CAWKPF010000003.1, read as the reverse complement.
ATCGCGACACAGCCCTCGACCAGAACGTTGGTGGTCTGCACCGGGTAGATCCCATAGGAGCCGTTGGTCTCGGCCGGGCCCGCGGTCCACTCCGTGCGTACGTTTCGGATGACGATGTTCTCACCCTCGTTGATCTTGAGGGCGTCCCCCTTGGAGTCTTCGATCGCCAGATCTTCGATGGTGAAGTCGCTGGCGTTGACCAGCAACCCCTCGGCCCCCTGCACCTGGGCAGCAAAGGAGAGCACGGTCTTGTCCATCCCCGCGCCGCGCAGCGTCACACCGTCGACGTTGAGCGAGAGACTGCGGGTGAAGGAGTGCGTCCCGGCAGGAATGTCGATCACGTCGCCGGGCTGGGCCTCGATCAGCCGGGTCTGCAGGTCGCGCTGGAAGTCCTCGGGCGTCGCCCCGCCACACCCCGAGAGCAGACAGGCGACGGCCACCGTCACCATCAGGTGCAGGGCGCTCGGTATCGATTCGTGCTTCATCTCGACTCCCTCCTGCCGGGAAAAGACCTTGGCTCAGTTGTTTCCAGCGGTCGTCAGTCGGCGCAGCTCTTCGAACCACCCGGTGACCATTCGCACCGAGGTCGGGCGGTTCTCCGTCATCTCGCCGGAGAAGAACACCAGGGACTGTCCGTCCGGAGCTACATCGTAATCGGGGAAGTTGAAACTGCGCACGGCGACGCCGTTCAGACCGCCCAGGAAGGCTCCGCTGATGAGCTGGCGAGGGGTACCGGCCGCGAAGTTCTCGCCCTCCCCATCGACGGCGACGCTCATCACACCCTCATCGGTCCGCCAGAGTAGCTCCCGGCCGCTCGCCCAGCGCGGAAAGTCGCCGCCGCCGTCCGACACCTGCCACTTCCCACCGCCGAGCGGAAAGCCACGTACATAGATCTCTGAACGCCCGGTCTCGCTCGACGAGTAGGCGATCCATCTCCCATCGGGCGAGAAGCGGGCATCGAACTCGCGGAACTCCGTCGTCTGGAAGGGCTTCGGCTCCCCTCCGTCGGCCGGCACCAGGTACAGGTCGCTGTTCTGCGTGACCGCGATGATCCACTGACCATCCGGCGACCAATCGGTGGCATAGGGACTCGGCAGGGTTCCCGGCGCAAGGAGGACCTCGGCTTCGCCAGAGCCGTCGGCCGCCTTGCGATAGAGGGTGTTCTCGCCGTCCCGACCCGAGGTGAAGACCAGGAATCGACCATCCGGGGACCAGACCTGATCCGCGTCGTACGAATCGGAAAAGGTGAGCCGGGTCGCCACTGTCCGATCCAGGTCGAAGATCCAGACGTCCCAGTCGTCGCCCCGCATCACGGACATCGACAATCGTCGGCCGTCAGGAGAAAAGGCCGGATTGCCGTAGAGTCCCGGTTCGTCCCAGAGGGGCGCGACACGACCGTTGCGATCGGCTCGCACCACCGGAAAGGGTGCCAGGTCCCCGCGGTCGGAGACGTACACCAGCGTTCCATTCGCCGAGACATCGAACTGAGCCGCCGTCTCACCGAGAGAGGTTGCCACGCCCTCGAGCACCGGCATCGGCGAGCCCGTGCCTTGGAGCTTTCGGAGGTCGAAGGGCAATGCGAACAAGCTTCCTTCGTGCATGTAGATCACGTGACCGGTCGGCACGTAGCGACCGTAATAGCCGCCGTTGTGGAGAACCTTCCTCTCTCCGCTCTCGACCTTCAACACCTCGAGCGTGCTCTCCTCGGGACTGACCGCGCCGGCCGGGACCACGGTGAACAGCACAGCCTTCCCGCCGGGCAGCCACTGCGGCCAGCGATGCGACATCTCGTCCTCCGAGAGAGTCGTGACCTCCGTCGTGTTGCCACCAGCGGCCGAAATGAGGGACAGGCCACTGGTCGCCGAGGACGCGAACACGATCGTGCCGTCTTCTCCCCAACTCGCCCCTCGGCTCCGATCGATGTCGGTCAGCGTGATCGCTGCCCCGCCCGCCACCGAGACCTTCTTGAGCTCGCTCGGCGTCACGTAGCCGAGCCAGCTGCCATCGGGCGAGAAGAAGGGATGATAGGGCGTCTCGCCGACACCTCCGGCAGCCACTTCGTTCGTCTCGAACTGGTCCAGGGAACGCAATACCAGGCTGTCTGCGGCCGTTCCGGCCACCGAGGGGACACCGGTCGTCATCGCGATTCGAGATCCGTCCGGCGAGAGCACCGCCGCCGCGCCCAGGTCCGAGAAGAGACCCGGCGGCTCGACCGTGATCATCGAGCGCCGAATCGGCTCTGCGGCGCCTCGTCCCCCGCCCAGCACGCCGAGTCCCTGGAGCAAGGCGATCAGCGCGGCGCCCGCCGCCACGGCCCAGGGCAGCCAGCGCTGCCAGCCGGGCTGAGGGAGCGCCTCGGCTGCAGCCGGGGCGACCTCTTCCTGAGGCGACTCCATCCACTCCTGGAGCGCGATCCGCGCGTCCCCGATCGACTGCAGTCGGCGCCGGACGTCTTTCTGCAAACAGCGTCGCAGCACCCGTCGAATCCGCGGCGAGACGTCGGCCGGCAACTCGTCGAGGTCGGGCTCCTTGTGTACGATCGCGCCGATCACGTCGGTCACCGTGTCGCCGGTGTAGAGCCGTTGACCCGTCAGCATCTCGTAGAGCACGCAGCCGAAGGCCCAGATGTCGGATCGCCGATCGACCCGCTGGCCACGCGCCTGCTCCGGGCTCATGTATCCCGCAGTGCCCAGCAGGACGCCGACACCGGTCATCGCGCGGGTCAACGTCGGGGACATCGCCAGATCGGCCGCAGAAGGCGGCGTCCCCGGAGAGCTCGAATCGGCATCCGAGCTCAGCGCCTTGGCGAGCCCGAAATCGAGGATCTTGACTCCCCCGGAGGGGTCCACCACCACATTCGCCGGCTTGAGATCGCGATGCACGATCCCCTTCTCGTGGGCCGCCTCCATCCCCTCGGCAATCTGCACGGCGATGCGCATCGCCTCCTCGACCGGCAGGGCACCTCGCTGCTGCAGGATCTGCGACAGGTCTTCGCCCTCGGCGAGCTCCATGATCAAGTAGCGCTCGCCACCGACGTCCTCGAGCCCGTACACCGCAGCCAGATTGGCGTGCGACAGCGAGGCGAGCACACGGGCCTCGCGCTCGAAGCGCGCCAGCCTCTCCGGGTCCTGGGCAAAGGCCACCGGCAGCATCTTCATGGCCACCTCACGCCCGAGTTTGGTGTCCTCGGCGCGCCAGACTTCGCCCATCCCCCCTTCGCCGAGTTTGGAGTTCACTTTGTAGTGGGCAACGGTCGATCCGATCATCCGATTGTTCTCCGGGCAGATTCGAGTCTTGTCTACATATCCGCCACCGCGGGCCCGCGCCCGTCGCCGCTGGCGATCTAGCTGTCGGGGGACGCGGGAAGTCTACCCCGGTCTCCCTCTTCCGTGGTGGACTCCGGATTCATTCCCCGCGGCCCCGTTTCCGGGACGTTTCGATCGGGCGGCCACTGGACCCGGAACAGAGATGGGGCCGTTGCGCAGGCTCGCTCGACGAGCCGCCCCGTTCCGAGTGCGAGCCTCAGCCCTCGGGGATCCCCGGGGGAGGCGCGGGAGGGTCCGCGACACCGTTCTCCTCCCCGTCCGTCGGGGCCTTCTTCCCTCCGGTCGCTGGAGAGCGAGAGGCGAGCGTCCAGTAGCTGCGGGCCTTCTCGACGGCCAGCGAGAGGAGCGAGCCCTCCGAATAGCTCTGCGTCTCCTCGTCCCATTCGCCTGCCGGCATGCCCGTGAAGATCTCCAACGCCTGCTGGATCGTATCGACGGCGAAGACATGGAAGTTCCCTGCCCGGCACGCCTCCACCACGTCCTCGCGCAGCATCAGATCACCCGCGTTCGAGCGCGGGATGACCACGCCCTGCTCCCCGGTGAGGCCGAACCGGGCACAGCTTGCACAGGTGTCATAGAACCCCTCGATCTTCTCGTTCACGCCGCCGATTGCCTGGATGTGACCGAACTGATCGATGGCTCCGGTCATCGCGAGGCTCTGACTGAGCGGCACTCCGGTCAACGCCGACAGCAAGCAGCAGGTCTCCGCGCCCGAGGCCGAGTCTCCGTCGATGCCACCGTAGCTCTGCTCGAAGGCCAGCGAAGCACTGAACGCGAGAGGGTGCTCCGCCTTGAGGAGGTAGCGCAGGAGACCGTTCAGAATCTGAAAACCCTTGGTGTGGATCGAGCCCGAGAGATTGGCGGTGGCCTCGATGTCGATCAGGCCCGATCTGCCCACACCGATCGTAGCGGTGATGCGCGCGGGAAAGCCGTAGGTGATCGGTCCAGCGCCGATGACCGCCAGTCCATTGACCTGCCCGACCTCTTCTCCGCTGGTCTCGATGCGAATCACACCGCTCTCGATCAACTCCTGAAACTTGGTCTTCGGGAGGCTCGCCCGCTTCTTGGTGCGCCGCACGGCTTCGGTGACGTGCCCGTCCGCCACCAGGGCTGCGCCCGCACGCTCGGCCACGAATGACGCCTCGCGAGCGATGTCGCCCAGCCGGCCGAACCGGGCTGTCAGCTTGTCGGCTCTCGATGCGATGCGGGCACCGTGCTCAGCCAGGGCCGCGACTGCATCGCGACTGAAGGGCAGCAAACCCTCCTTCTCGGCGATCTGGGCGATCACCGAGGCGTAGTTCCGCATGCCGCTCTTCTCGCGCGGCAGTTCGTGATCGAAGTCTGCCAGAACCTTGAACAGTTCGACGAAGTCGGGATCTCCGCTGTCGAGCAGGTAGTAGAGACGAGCGTCGCCGATCAAGATGACTCGCACGTCGACGGCAATCGGATCCGGGCTGAGCAGCCCTCGCGTCCGGAACCAGGCCATCTCCGGAGGCACGATCTCGAGCTTCCTCGAGCGCAGCGTACGCATGAGTGACCGCCACGACGCGGGCTCCGAGAGAAGGTCGTAGAGGTCGAGCACGAGGAAACCGCCATCGGCGCGCAGCAGCGCACCGGCTCGCACGTCCATGTAGTCAGGGGGGGCCGGACCCTCGCTATTCCACCCCAACTCGACCGTGCCCAGCAGGTTGCTGATCGTCGGGGCCGTTTCCTCGATCACCGGCGGCTCGAGGTCGAGAGGCGCTTCGTGAATCACGTTGACTCCGTAGCGCCGCTCGGGATCGAAGGTCTGGCCGGAGAGAGGAGGGCGAAGTCGGTTCTCGACCACGTCGTCGACCACTTCGTCCAGGAAGGTGCTCATCGCCTCCTGTCGGAAGTCGGCGCGCAGCCGTGCGACCTGCTCACTGACCAGAGCTCGGGCGGTGTCCGAAACCTGTTTCCTGATCTGATCGCCGAGCTCTTGTTGCAGGGCCATCACCCGAATCGAAACGTCCTGCACCCGCTGCTGGTACGAGGGAAGGAGGGCCTTGTACTGGTCGAGCAGCTCCTGCGGAGCTTCTCCTGCCGCCACCGCCTGCTCGAGCTCCGGAGGCGGCATCGGCTTGCCGTCGACGACCGGCACGATCGCGGTGCCCATCGCGGGGCCCTGCTGGATCTGCACGAGTTTCATCCCGTGCCCCTCGAGCTCCTTCTCCAGAGGCTCGGTGATCTCTCGAATCTGCGCCTGATAGTCGGCTTCGATCGCGCGCCGCTCGGCCACCAGCGAATCGGCGTCGAGGAGCTTGACCAGATCCTCCTCGATGAAGCGGGCCACTTCCTTCATCCGCCGCCGAAACTCCTGCCCCTTTCCCGCCGGGACGGTGATCAGTCGCGGCCGATCGCCCTGACGGAAGTTGTGAACGTAGCAGTGGTCTCGGAGCTCGACCTTGTCGGCGACCTCGCTGCGCAATTCGTGCAGGAGCCGCAGCACCATGGTGCGCCGACCCGTGCCGCGGGCGCCGCGGACGTACACATTCTGGCCGCGAGCCCTGCTGAGAATGCCGAACTCCAGCGCCTCCCGAGCGGTCTGTTGAGCGACCAACTCGCCGGGAGTCTCCAGATCGTCGGTGGTCTCGAAGTCGAGGCAGTCGCTATCGCACCGCCAACGGAGCTCATCGGCAGGAAGGCGAGTCTGGTCTCGTAGGCTGCTCTTGGAGTCGCTCATGAATGAAGGGCTCCTTGTTTCCTTCGCTGGAAAGGTATCGGATGGATGTGACGTGGGCCCGAGCATTGTAGTTCGGGCACTCTCCGGCGGAGGCGTCTCGGCGCAATAGTCAGCGACCTCTCTCGGCTCTGGAGGCCCCGGTCGTCCCCCCGACCTCGCTCCTGTAGACTCTGGCTCTTCCCCACCGATCCTTCGTTCCGACCGACGCTAGGAGACCCGTCATGCGCCGACCGCTCTTGGTCCTCTTCGCGAGCTCTGTCCTCGCTGCCGCAGCCTCGATCCCCGCCGCCGCAGGGTCTCCCTCCGAGACCACCTCCGGCGTTCTCGACGCAGCCTCCGCCTTCGAGGCACTCAAAGGTCTCGAAGGCACATGGACCGGCACCGTAGCCATGGAAGAAGGGGGCGAAGGCCGCCAGACCACAATCGTCTACGAGGTTTCGGCGGGAGGTCACTCGGTGATCGAGACCTTCGGCCCCGGCACTCCGATGGAGATGTTCTCGGTCTACCACCTGGACGGCGACGATCTGTTGATGACGCACTACTGTGCCATCGGCAACGCCCCCAGGATGAAGCTCGCCCCGTCGGACAAGCCCGGCGAGTTGGTCTTCGAGTTCAACGGCGGCAGCAACATGGACCCCGAGAAGGATGCGCACGCCCACGAAGGCCGCATGCAGTTGCTCGGCCCCGACGAGTACGCGAGCCAGGCCGTGGGCTACTCCGAGGGCGAGCCGAGCTCGATCCAGTACTTCTCGATGAAGCGAGAGCCGTAGCGGGGGACCTCCCTGGGGATAGCCGTCGTGCGTGAAGTCGCCATCGTTTGCCCGCTTCGCACCCCGGTCGGTCGATTTCTGGGAGGCCTCGCGCCGATCCCCGCCAGCCGTCTCGCAGCCCGGGTCCTGGAGACCCTGCTCGAGAGAACCGGCGTGGATCCCGGCTGCATCGACGACGTGGTGCTCGGGCACGGCTATCCCAGCGGGGAAGAGCCCTGCATCGGTCGCCTGGTGGCGCTGCAGGCCGGGCTTCCGATCGAGGTGCCGGGCTATCAGCTCGATCGCCGGTGCGGCTCGGGCCTCCAAGCGGTCATCAACGCCGCGATGATGGTCCAGACCGGCGCTGCCGACGTCGTGGTCGCCGGCGGCACGGACAGCATGAGCCGTGTCGAGCACTACACGACCGACATGCGAGGAGGCAGCCGTCTGGGGTCGGCGACCCTCCATGATCGGCTGGTTCGCGCGCGCGTCACCGTGTCTCCCGAGGAACGCTTCGGCGTCATCTCCGGGATGATCGAAACGGCGGAGAATCTGGCCGAGAAGTACGATGTGTCGCGCGAGGAGCAGGACCGCTACGCCCTACGCAGCCATCAGCGGGCCAGCAGCGCCGTCGAGGCCGGCCGCTTCGACACCGAGATCGTGCCGATCTCCGTACCGCAGCGAAAGGGGGATCCCCTCGTCATCGAGCGGGACGAAGGACCCAGGGCCGACACGACGCTCGAGAAGCTGGCCAGTTTGAGGCCGCTGCAAGCAGGCGGCACGGTCACCGCCGGCAACGCCAGCTCCCAGAACGACGCCGCCGCCCTCTGCCTGGTCGTCTCGGGCGACAAGCTCGACGAGCTCGGACTCGAGCCTCTGGCCTGGTTCCGAGGCTGGGCGGTCGCTGGATGCCATCCGGCGACCATGGGAATCGGTCCGGTGCCGGCCGTGGCGAAGCTCTTCGATCGTACCGGAACGAGATGGACCGACATCGACCTCGTGGAGCTCAACGAGGCCTTCGCCGCCCAGGTCTTGTCGGTCCTGCGGGAGTGGCCGGAAGTCGATCCCGAGATCGTGAACGTCAACGGCTCGGGGATCTCGCTCGGTCATCCCATTGCCGCCACCGGCGCGCGGATCCTGACGACCCTCTGCTACGAGATGTCGCGCCGTGGAGCCCGGATCGGGCTGGAGACGATGTGCATCGGGGGCGGTCAGGGACTCGCTGCGTTGATCGAACGCGCCTAGGCTAAGCTCTCCTCATCGCCCGGCCCACAGACTTCGTTCCCGCCGCTCCCTGGAGGAGCCATGATCCGTCCGTCCATCGGCATCCTGCTCGTTCTCGCCACCCCGCTCCTTCTCGCCACCCTGGGGTGCGATCGCACCCCGGAGGGGACCACGGACAGCGCGGCGACCCGGGAGAGCACCTCGGAGGGCGCCGCCCGCGATGCGCTCCTGACACGCGCCGCCGCGCTCGAGCTCGACACGGCCTACGTACCGCCACCCGGGGATCCCCTCGCGCACCACGCCTCCGGGTACGCCAAGATCCTCTGCTCCGCGGTGTTCCTCACCGGCCTCGACTCCGACTTCGCCGCTGAATCGATCGGTTACTTCACGGCGCCCTACGAGGTGCGTGGCTCACTCCGCGACGGTGAGATCGACCGCCAGGCCAAAGCCGTCCACATCACACTTCCCGACGGTACCGTTCGAACGGCAAAGGTGTTTGGCGACCAGGGATGCGTCACCGTCCCGATCGGTGAAGACGATGTGTACTTCGAGCCGTCCCGGGTCGAGCCGAGACTCCCCGACCCCGCGATCACTCCCTGGCCCCTCGGCGACGTCGTCGATGTCGAGCCGCTGCCTCCCGAGTTGGATTCGGACCGAGTCGCGGCGGCGACACGCGCTGCCTTCGAGCCGGTCTCGGGAATGACCGCCGCCTTCGTGGTCACCTGGAGGGGGAAGATCATCGCCGAGCGCTACCGCGACGGCATCGACCTCCACACTCCGCTCGAGAGCTGGTCGATGGGCAAGAGCCTGACCGCGACCCTGATGGGGCTGCTCATCGAGCGGGAGATCTACCATCTCGATCAGCCGGCGCCGATTCCACAGTGGCGGGTCGACGCCGACGATCCACGTGCGCGGATCCGCATCTCCGACATCCTGCAGATGTCGAGTGGACTGCGCTTCCGAGCCCCCCAGGATCCGGACTTCGACCCGGCGCTCGGCTATCCCGACCATCTCTACGTCTACACGGGCTCGGTCAACTCGTTCGAGTACGCGGCCACCCGACCGCAGCAATGGCCGCCAGGCACAGTGGGACGCTACCGCAACTCCGATCCGGTGCTGATCAACTACCTCATCCGCCTCGGGGTCGAGTCGCCTCCTCCGACCGGTCTGGGCGAGAACTATCATTCCTTTCCGCAGCGGACGCTGTTCGACAAACTGGGCATTCGTGACCTGATCCTCGAGACCGATCCCTATGGCAACTTCCTGCTCCAGGGCTACGAGTTCGGCGCCGCCCGCGACTGGGCACGACTCGGCAACCTCTATCTCCAGGACGGAGTGTGGAATGGCGAGCGCCTCCTTCCGGAGGGCTACGCCGACTTCGTCTCGACCCTCGCTCCCGCCTGGCTCGCCGACGGCCGCCCGATCTATGGCGGATTCTTCTGGATCAACGGCGACCGCCGGTGGGCCGTGCCCCAAACCGCCTACTACATGGCTGGTGCCGGCGGCCAGTACACGATCATCGTGCCGAGCCACGATCTGGTCGTGGTGCGACTCGGGCACTACCAGGGAGCACAACCGGGAGCCGAGGGCCTGAACAAAGCTCTCGCGCTGCTCATGGAGGCGGTCCCCGAAAGGGCCTCTGGGTGATGCCCAACCAAGACCAGATCGAGTACTGGAATCGCACCGGAGGGCAGCGCTGGGTCGATCACCGACACCAACTCGATCGCGTGCTCGCGCCGATGACCCAGGGCCTCCTGGAGGCGTCGGCTCCCCTGGCGGGTGAGCAGATTCTCGATGTGGGCTGTGGTACGGGCTCAACCACGGTCGAAGTCGCTCGATCGGTCGGTGCAGACAGAGTCGTCGGGCTCGACGTGTCCGAGGTGATGCTCGAGGGCGCCAGACAAAGGGCCGAGGAGGCCGGGGTGGTGCCGACCTTCCTCCGGGCGGACGCACAAACTGCCTCCCTCGACGAAGGGGCGTTCGACCTCGTGATGTCGCGCTTCGGCGTCATGTTCTTCGACGATCCTGTCGCTGCCTTCGCCAATCTCCATGGCGCCCTGCGACACCCCGGCCGCCTCTGCTTCCTGTGCTGGCAGTCTCCAGGGGACAACCCCTGGGTCACACTTCCGTTCTCGGCCGCCGCACGGCACGTCGAACTACCCTCCCCCGAGCCGGGAGCGCCGGGACCGTTCGCTTTCGCCGACGCCAATCGAGTCGAGAGCATTCTCCATGAAGCGGGATTCCGCCAGATCCGCATCGAGCCCTATCGACGCCAGCTCTCGCCTGGGGAGACGGTGACTCGAGCCGTCGAGTTCTCGACCCGGATCGGCCCCCTGTCGCGCGTCATCGAAGAGGTCGACGCCCGGACCGCTCGTGCGATCACGGAGGCTCTGTATGAGGAGTTGGCTCTCAGATTCGGCAGTGGCCCCGTGATCCTCGACGCCGCCGCCTGGCTGGTCTCGGCCCAGAGTGGACCTCGAGCGCGCCGGATCGAACAAACCCCTACCCAGGGGGAGTGATCTTCGGCCGGCGAGCCGCTAGGCTCGACGCTTGGCGACAATCACGACTGCTCTCAACCAGATCCCCTTTGCGGGCCTCATGCTGGTCGTCGCCCTGGGCTACCTGCTCGGGCGCATCGGCCGCAGGGGAATCTCGCTCGGCCCGGCCGGTGGCACGGTGGTGGTCGCACTGCTCCTCGGTGCCTGCGGCCTGAGTTTCCAGAGCCTCTACGGAGCCGACACCCCGGCGATGACTCTCGGGGGCTTCGGCTTCGCTCTGTTCATCTACTCCGTGGGCTTCGAGGCCGGCCCCCGATTCTTCACCGGCAGCAACCAGACCTTCCGCTTCGTGCTGGTCGGCGTCACGGTAAACGCCCTGGCCTTCTCGAGTGCCGTGCTCTGTGGACGGATCTTCGGTCTCGGCCGTGAGGTGACTGCAGGAGTGCTCGCGGGCGCCACCACCAGCGCCTCAGCCTACGCGGCCGCGCTGGAGATCGCCGAGGATCGCGCCGCGCTGGCGGTCAGCTTTGCCCTCACCTATCCGTTGGGGCTGATCCTCGTGGTTCTTCTCGTGCAGGCACTCCCCGGTTTGATGGGTGACGACCTCGCCGCAGATGCGAATCCCGACGACAGCGACGATGGAGGGCTCGAGCCGAAGACTTCGGAGCTCAGACGGGTGTTCGAAGTGGTCGAAGGCTCCGACGTCGTCGGTCGGAGCTTGCGGGAGGCCGAGCTCACGAGTCGAACCGGCAGCGTCATCACGCAGCTGCATCGATCGGCCGAGTTCAGCGTACCCGGACCGGATACCCGACTCGAAGTGGGTGATCACGTGATGGTCAAGGGGCGACTCGAAGGCCTGCGCTCATTCGAGGGAATTGTCGGACCGGAGGTCTACGACGACGAGCTTCGACGCGCGATTCCCTCGCCACGTGCTGTGCAGGTCACCTCACGCAGCGTCAACGGCAGGACGCTGCGCGAGCTCGATCTGGTCGGACGGTTCGGCTGTCTGATCACCGACGTGATCCGGGGTGGCGTCGCTCTCGAGGCCAAAGCAGACTTGCCCCTGTATCGCGACGACATCGTGCTGGTCTCGGGCCGCAGCGAAGACGTGGTGCGCCTCGCGGCGGAGCTCGGACGCTTCGAGCGCTCGAGCAGTGAGACCGATATCGCTGTGTATGCCGGGGGAATTCTCTTCGGCGTCCTCCTCGGCCAGGTCCATTTCTCGGCCTTCGGCTTCGACATGCGAGTGGGCTACGCAGTCGGATTGCTCGTCGTCGGTGTGCTGCTGGGTCGATTCCGGAGGATCGGTCCCTGGAGCGCCCACGTCCCCGAAGCCGCGCGCCGGCTGGTGCGCGACCTTGGAATCCTCCTGTTCGTTGGCGAAACCGGTGTGGTGGCCGGAGGGAGCTCGCTGGCCGGACTCGAGGGTGCCATCTGGGCCACTGTCGGCGCTGGAGCGCTGGTCACCACCCTCCCCGTCGTGGGTGCAGCCCTCCTCGGCCGACGACTGCTGCGCCTGCGCCCGGTGGAGGTCTGGGGCAGCGTGGGTGGGGGCATGAACTCCAGTGCCGCCCTGGCGGCGGTGCGCAGCGCCGCCAACGACAGTAACGAGCCCGCGATCAGCTACGCGGCCTCGTTCGCCATCTCGAGCGTCATCGTGACCCTCGCCGGTCGACTGATCGTACTGGCGATGTGAAGTGGGCCACTCCTGTTCGGGTCGGGGTCTAGCCCTCGACGATGCGCGACAACAGCAGGGTCGCGAAGCTGAGCGTCAGGAAGAAGCCCAACATGTCCGTGATCGTCGTCAAGACCGGACCGGAGGCGAGTGCCGGATCCACTCCTGCGCGGCGCAGAGCCAGTGGCACCGTGCCGCCGATTGAAACGGAGACCACGGTGTTGAGAGCAAGAGCTGCCCCCACGACCAGCCCCAGAGCAGCGTTTCCCTGCCACAGCCAGGCGACCGCGCCGAGCAGCGCACCGAGGACGATCCCGTTGAGAACTCCGACCGCCAGTTCCTTGCGCAACACGAACCACAGGTCGGCGGGACGAACCACGCCGAGCGACAGCTCGCGGAGACTGACGGCAACAGCCTGGTTGCCCGAACACCCACTCATATCCGAAATGATCGGCAGAAACACGGCCAAGGCGATCACCGCACTGATCGTGTCCTGGTAGAGGGCGATCACGCTCGCAGCGATGAGATTCAGCACCACATTCACGCTCAACCACGAGAGCCGTCGCCGGGACCGCACGAGAGAGGGCAGGCTTCGAAGCTCGTCGCCACCGACGATGCCGAGAGTCAGGCGCCAGCTCCGCTGTGCCCGCTCGGCGAGGGCATGCTCCAGCTCGCTGCGCTGCACGAGTCCGACCAGCCGACCGTCGTCGTCGACCACCGGCAGAGCGAGAAAGCGATGGGCCGCGAACCGCTCCCGCAGCTCGCGCAGCGGCAGGTGGTCGCTCACCGAGATGGCCGGCAGCATCGCCTCCCCCAGTCGCGCTTCCGGCGGACTCGAAAGCAGGCGCCGCAGGGGGATCACGCCGGCCAACACTCGGTCTCCGCGGCTGACGTAGATGTAGAGAACCTGGGAATCGTGGTAGCCCTCGACTCGATGTCGCAGATCGCGCAGCGCTGCCTCGAACGTGACCCGCTCGTCGAAGCAGATCAGCTCCGTTCCCATGATGCTGCCGCACTCGTTCTGGTCGTAGTCGCGAAGCTGGCGGACCTGCGCCGCTTCCGCCACAGGCATCTGCTCCAGGATGGCGTTGGCGTCCTCCTCGTTCACGTCGCCCAGGAGGTCCGCCTGGTCGCTGGACGACATCTCGCTGAGGATGTGGGCCGCGGACGTCGGGTCGAGATCGCTGAGCAGATCGGCGGCCTGGGCATCGGGTAGCCGCTCGAGCACGTCGGCGGCTTCGTCCGCCGGCAACAACGTGAGGAGTGCCTGCTGATCGACCTCGCTCATCTGGGCGAGGGCGCGTCCCGTCTCCCCTACCGTGAGCGTATCGAGGTAGTCGGCGAGAGCCTCACCCTCATTGTTGGCCAGGTACTCTCCGAGCTTCTCGTGCGTCTCACGGCTCATCGTCGACTCCCTCGGCACCGAGTCATTTGAAAGGAGGGGCCGGCTTCCCCTTCGCGTCAGTGGCCAACCAGGAGCAAGGCCGACCGACTCCGACGACGGTGGCGGCTCCGGGGCGCGAACATACACCCTTTGCGCTCGGAAAAGGGCTGCTCGTGCACGGTGGCGACAATTCTCCTGCACGAGACAACCGTTGCCGGGTTGCCGAACCAGCGCGCAGAGAACCCGCAACCCGACGGCCTCGGACGCGTAGAAATCGAGAGGCCAGGAGTACGAGAGCAGGAGAATCGATGATCCGAGACCTTCGCCAGGCCCTGCGCAGTCTACGCCTCAGCCCGCTCTTCGCCATCGTCGCAGTGCTCGTGCTGGCCCTCGGCATCGCGGCCAACGTGGCCATCTTCAGCGTCGTCTCCGGCGTCTGGCTCCATCTGCTCCCCTATGACGACCCGGCGCGCGTGATGATGATCTGGGAGGACCAGTCCAAGCGCGGCGGCACCGCCCGTTCCCAGGTCGCACCAGCGACCTTCCTCGACTGGGAGAGCGAGGCCAGCGAGGTCTTCAGCGAAATGGCTGCTCTGCGCAACGAGAGTCGTCGGCTCACCGCTCTCGACGATCCGGTCGTGCCGCTGGTCCACACCGTCACCGAAGACTACTTTCAGCTGTTGGGCTCTCGCCCCTGGAAGGGGCGGCTGTTCGAGAGGGGAGATGCGGGAAGCTCGATCGCACTGGTCAGCCATGCCCTCTGGCAGGGACCCCTGGGAGGAGATCCCGAGATCGTGGGGACGACGATCGAGTTGGACGGCGAGCCTCACACGGTCGTGGGAGTGGTGCCGGTGGATTTCTGGAGCCAGCACGTCTCTCCCACGCAGCCGGACATCTGGCTCGCCACCGATCTTTCTTCGCGACAGCTCGATCGGGACCGTCGCGATCTGGTGGTCTTCGGCCGGCTCGCTCCGGGGGTATCTCTCGGAGCAGCGCGCGCTCGCATGCGCTCCATTGCCGAGGGGATCGCTCGTCGCCACCCCGACAGCAACGCGGACTGGAACGCCACGGTGCTTCCCGTGCGCGACGACATCGTAGGTCGGGTAAAGCCGACCCTATCGCTGCTGCTGGTGGCAGCCGCTGCCGTCTTGCTGCTCGCCTCCGCCAACGTGGCGAACCTGCTACTCGCACGCTCGTCCAGGCGACAGCGCGAGCTCTCCGTGCGTGCCGCGCTCGGCGCAGGATGGAGCCGTTTGATCCGGGTCGCGCTCTCCGAAGGTCTGGTGTTGGCAGCCGGCGGCGGTCTCGCGGGTCTGCTCCTCGCGGCCCTCGCCGTGCCGCGACTGGTCGCGATGATCCCTCGGGGCGCCGGCGTCCCCTTCCTCGAGTCCGTACAGATCGAGCCACGGGTGGTGGGCTATGCAGCGCTCGCGACACTGTTCGCTGCTGCCTTGTTCGCGACCCTACCGACTCTCCGGGCTGCCCGCACCCAACCCGGCGCTGTGTTGCGTGTTGGCGGTGACCGCGCGAGCAGTGGTCGGCGAGGCGAGATCCTGATCGTTGCCGAAGTCGCCCTGGCCCTCGTACTGGTAACCGCCGCCGGCCTCTTGCTGCAGAGCTTTGGCCAACTGAGAGACTTCGATCCGGGCTTCTCCACTGCGAACACCCTGACCATCCGCAATTCGCTGCGCGGCCCCGCGGTGCGAGAGCCGGCCCTTGCCGTCGAGTACTTCGACGAGGCCATCCGCGAGCTCGAACGTTTGCCGGAGATCGAGACCGCAGGAGCAGTCAGCTTCCCTCCTCCCTACCAGGGCGGATTCCTCAATCGTTTTTCCTCCGCCGCCGTTGGAGCCGAGCTCGGCGACACGCTCGTCGGCCTCACGGCTTCGATCAATGGCCACTACTTCGAGGCGCTGGGGGTTCCAGTCCTGGCGGGACGTGGATTCGATGAGCGCGACACAGCCTCCAGCGCCGCCGTGGCCGTGATCAGCCAGTCCTTCGCACAGCGTCACTTCGCAGACCGCGATCCCGTCGGTCTGACGCTCACCCCAGCGCCCGATACGAGACCCATCCTCGGACCCGGGGTGGAGCGCACCATCGTCGGCGTGGTCGGAGATGTCGCCGGGGCAGGATCCGATCCGACGCCGCATCCGATGGTCTACTTCCCGCACGCCCAGACACCCTTCCCGATCATGAGCCTGGTGATGAAGAGCACTGTCGACCCGCTCACTGCCGGACAGCAGGCCGAAGCCCTGCTGTGGCGGTTGACCACCGACGGCAACCTCTACGCTCGTGAAACGATGGCCCAGCGGATCGCGGACACTCGCTGGCAGGTCGACCTGGCTGCGCTCCTACTGGCCGCTTTCGCGGTGCTCGCGCTGGCGCTCGGCGCCGCCGGGATCTTCGCCGTCATCTCCTACTCGGTGGCGGGGCGTGGACGCGAGATCGGACTGAGAATGGCCCTGGGCGCACAGGCTGGATCCGTGCGCCGGATGGTCCTCGGCCGCGCCTTCGGTCTGGCATCGCTCGGCATCGTTCTGGGTACCGTGCTCGCCTGGCTTCTGGCCGATCTGCTCGAGGGCCTCCTCTTCGGTGTCAGCCCGACCGACCTTCAAACCCTCAGTAGCGTCGCGGCAGCCCTGCTCGGGATCGCGATCGCCGCCGCGTGGCTACCCGCAGAACGAGCGGCGCGCACCGACCCCGCTCGAGTGCTGCGCGGCGAGGACTGAGCGTCCGCTCAAGACTCGACTGCGCTGTCCGACTCGAGCCGCCGCCCCAGGCTGACCACATCATCGACGCGGTAGCCGAGGCGTCGATAGAACTCGACCGCTTCCTGATTGCCGGCGCGCACCTGGAGGTTGACCTTCGGACAGCCAACGACCGCGAGTCGGGCCTCGGCAGCAGCCATCATCTCCCGGCCGAGCCCCGCTCTCCGATGCTCCGGCGCGACCGCCAGGTAGTTGATCCAGCCCCGGTGCCCTTCGTATCCCGCCATCACGGACGCGACGATCTCTGCGTCGAGCAGCCCCACCAGGAACATCTCGGGCTGCACCCGGAGCTTGCGCCGGATGTCCTTGGCCGGATCGTTCCAATCACGAATCAGGTCGCAAGCGCGCCACAAAGAGATCACGTCGGCCTCATCGGCAGAACGAAACGGCCGGATCAGGAGGGCGGCGCTCTTCACCCCTCAGCGCCCTTCACCCCTCAGCGCTCTCCACCGGTCAACGGCCGAGCCAGATCCAGAAGCGTGTCACGCCCCACGCCCAGCTCCTCCCCCGCGGAGAGGATCTGTTCCCAGCTCTCGCCGTCCACCTCGATGGCGTCGGCGCGCTCGGCCCGTGCGATGCGCTCGGGGTCACCCGGCACCAGTACCGGCTCGTCGGGGCTCGCGGCAGGCGACGCCTTGCAGTGGGCCACGATCGCTTCGAGCTCGTGGTCCATCCAGGGAGTCTCGACCAGCCTCTGGGGGTCGATGACCACGGTCAGCATGTTGTTGAGAATCGATCCCTGAGGCTCGCGCTCGGGCTGCGCCGTGCCTCCACCGCTGAGAAGTCCTCCCAGCAACTCGCCGAACAGAGCGAGGCCATAGCCCTTGTGAATGCCGAACGGCAGAAGAGCGCCCGGCGGACGGCTGAACAGCACCGCAGGATCGCGAGTTGGCTGACCCTGGGCATCGATCAGCGCATCGGAGACCACCGGCTCGTTCTTGTTGTACGCCACACGCGCCTTTCCGTGCGCGATCCGGCTGGTGGCCATGTCGAGAATCACCGGGGGCTGGCTGGCACTCCCAGGCATCGCGAGGCAGATCGGATTGGTCGAGAAACGGGCATCGGAGCCCCGGAAAGGCGCCACGAACGGCGGATGGTCGGTCACGTTGACGAAGTGGAGGGAGACCAGTCCCGCCGAAACAGCCTGCTCGGCATACGTTCCGATCCGTCCCAGGTGATGGGCGTTGCGCAACGTCATCAGGACGAGGCCCGAGCTGCTGCAATGCTCGATCGCCCTCGTCATCGCGATTCGACCGCCGGCCTGTCCGTACCCGCGGCGACCGTCGAAGATCAGGAACGGGCCGTCTTCTCGAATCAGTTCCGGATCCTGGTTGGGAACCAGCAGCCCCTTCTTCAGATGAACGACGTAGCGCGGCAGCATGCCGACACCGTGGCTGTCGTGCCCACTGAGATTGGCCAACACCAGATGGTCGGCCACGACCTCCGCCTCCTCAGAAGAACTGCCTCCCGCCTCGATGATCGCGCGCGTTGCCGCTCTCAAGCGATCGGGCGGAATCCAGACGGCGTTCTCGGTCATGCCTCGGTCTCTCCTGAGGGTGTCTTCGATGGACGTCCAACCTCTGTGGGGTCTCTATTCGAGAGAGCATAGCGCGGCCGGCACGGACTTCCCGAGCCCGGGCCCCATCGGTCCGAACCACGCTTCAGGCGCCTACCCGCTAAGATCGGTCGGGACCGAGGCCGTCGGGTCACCCCCGACGCCAGGGGCCCCGGGTGGTACCGGATCGACCTCGACCTCGTTTGCGCGCTCAGGGACGCGACTCGATTCCCCTTTCTCCTTCCCTCTCCGAGGAGTACCGCAACGTGTGCTCGAACCGTGTTCTCTGCCGCGTCCTGGTCCTGTGTGCCCTCTCGCTGCCCCTGGCTCCCGTCGCCAGTCAGGCGATGGACTTCTCCGTCTTCGGGTCCTATTGGAAGACGGACGACTTCGACGACGGCTGGGGCGGGGGTGCCCGCCTCAGCTGGGGTGACCGGCTGCAGCTACAGGTCACCGGTGCCTACTACGACAAACTGGAGCTCAACAGCCCCGCAGCCTCGCTTCCGGAGATCGACCCCTTGACCATCGAGGTGAGCCCGATCCCGGTCGATCTCGGCATCGTCTACTTCTTTCGTAGGGACTCCCAGGGCCTGTACGGAGGAGCCGGCGGCAGCTACTACTTCCTGGAGGCCAACGGATTGGATCTCCAGGACGAGTGGGGCTACTTCCTCCAGATCGGATTCCTGATGCGCAAGCTGTTCATCGAAGTCGTCTACCGAGACGTCAAAGGCCAGATCGAGAACTTCGAGGACCTTCCGATCGACCTGGGGGGCGCCTCCGAGCTCGATCTGTCGGGCTACAACATCAACGTCGGCTGGCGGTTCTGAGCACGCCTCGGCAACGAGTCTCCCTTGTCCGCGGGATCGCGGGATCACGGTCGAGACGAGAGGGCCCCCGTATTCACTCGCGAATATTGACACACTGCTATATGATGTCGGTTCGCAGCCCGGCTGCATCTCGTCTTCTTCTCGGTCTCCGAAATGCCCTCTCTCTTCCCAGCCCGTCCGCAACGACCCCCGTCCGCCGTCTCCGACGCGGCCCTGGTGCAACGGTGCCGTCGAGCCGCGCGACGCTCCGACAACGAAGAGAACTGGTTCTACGCCCTGCGGAGGGCTGCGTCGAGCGATCGTTCACACCGGGAGATGGGGTTGTGGATGGCACTGTGCGACGAGCTTCGCAGCCAGCAGCCCGGCTCGCCGCACGTGGTCTCTCTGCTGGCCACCCTGGCTCTCGGCAAGGTGCCGGAGCTGGACCGCACCGAGGCGCCTTCGTCTCGCATACCGACGAGAGGCGGTAACCGCAATCGCGAGCTGATGCACGAGCTCATCGATCGTCTCGAGCACCATCGCCGGGACTTCCGCGACATCCTCCCGGTCGGCCTCGAACCCACGGTCCTTCTCGGTCGCATGGCAGCGAAGACGAGCGAAGATCGCGCCCCTGCGCCGGCCATGCCGAGCTTCACCGTTGCGCAGCTCACCGAGCCGGCGATCGTCGTCGCGCGAGAGCTGCCGCCAAACTGGCTGGAGATCGACCTGACGCGGAGCCTTCGCGAGTTCGAAGAACGGGTGCGCGAAGAACGGATCCGTCTCGAGGAGCTGCGCCTGCGCGCGATGGACAGGGAGGTTCAGAGTCTGACGCTCGAACCCGTCTCCCCCGAGAGGGCCCGACGGACTCTGCAGACCGCAATCGAGAAGTTCAATCACGGCGACATCGAACAGGCGTTGTTCGAGCTCGAAATGGCGGAGGGTGAGCTCCGGAGAGCCTTCGGCGAGCCCGCCCACCGTCGTGCCGTGCTGATCGGGGCTCAGTGCCAGGTCGATCGTCATCGGCTCGCAGACCTGATCGCGACCCCGGGTGTGCACTCGCGGCTGCGCAGATTCCTGCGCCACTTCCCCGACTGGTCGGTACAACCCCTGTTCGATCGCCTCGCCCTGGAGCCCGAGCGAAGAGAACGCCGTCGACTCCTCGACCTGCTCATCGTCCACGGTTGGGATACGCGGCGCACCGCTTCGAGCCTGCTGCTCGAGGAGGCCACCGCGGGGCGCTCGATCTTCCCCTGGTATGTCACGCGCAACCTGATCTTCCTGCTACGCCGGTTGGTCGAGACCGACCCCGACGCCAGCGAGCTGGAGCTCATGAGCGTGCTCGACTTCGCAGACCTCGCGCGGCCTCACCAGATCGTCACCGAGGCAGTCGGCTACCTCTCGCGCGTCCAGGACGGGCGCTCGGAGAGTCGTCTCCTCAAGATGCTCGATCAGCTCGGCTCCACGAACCGGGCCGCCGACAGCCGAGTCGAACGAGCGATCGTCGAGCATCTGCTGCGCATGCCTTCGGGGCGGGCCCGAGCGCACGCGGTGCGGTTCCTCGCCGAGCGAGGAGTCGCGGATGGCTACCACCTGCAGCTGCTGCGCAGCCTGACCACCGACGACGTGGCAAACTTCCCCGAAGTCGCCCATGCGATACAGCAGGCGCTCGACCGGCAGCGGGCTCGAGGCTGGCGGAGATGGTTCAAGGCACCCCGACGGAATGCAGCGCTCGAACAGACCCTGCAGCAGGTGCTCTCGACGGCACTCAGCGCCTGAGCCGGTCCCGCACGGCCTCACCGACTTTCCGGTGGGCTTCCCATAGACTGGGAACATGTCACGCAGGTCTGGCAGTCTCTTCTCTGAGGAGATCGCGACGATCGATCTCACCGCTCTGCGCAGGGGAGGCGACGCGGCTCCCGTAGGCGCTGCCATTCATCGTGCCTGCACGACCCTCGGCTTCTTCTACGTGGTCGGACACGGAGTCGACCCGGCTCTCACGCGTCGACTGGAGGCACTCAGCCAGCAGTTCTTCGACCTTCCCGTCGAGCAGAAGATGGAGGTGCGCATGGAGCTCGGTGGCCGCGCCTGGCGCGGCTACTTTCCGCTCGGCGACGAGCTGACCTCCGGACTGCCCGATCAGAAGGAGGGGCTGTACTTCGGCGCTGAGCTCGACGAACAGCACCCGGCCGTGGTTTCTGGAACCCCCCTCCACGGACGCAATCTCTTTCCTGAGTCGCCGCGGCGACTGCGTGACACGGTTCTCGAGTACCTGGACACCATGACCGAGGTCGGGCACCTGGTGAGCGAAGGGCTGGCTCTCAGCCTGGGGCTCGAGCGCTCCTATTTTCGCGAACGCTACGTCGACGAACCTCTGATCCTGTTCCGGATCTTTCACTACCCACCGCTTCCCGGGGCCGCTCCCGACCGTTGGAGCGTCGGGGAGCATACCGACTACGGGTTCTTGACCCTGCTTCGCCAGGACATGACCGGTGGTCTCCAGGTCAAGACCGGAGGGAACTGGATCGACGCTCCTCCCATCGAGGACGCATTCGTGTGCAACATCGGCGACATGCTCGACCGCATGACCGGTGGCTACTACCGCTCGACGCCGCACCGGGTACTGAACCGAAGCTCGAGGTCGCGACTCTCGTTTCCCTTCTTCTTCGACCCGAGCTTCGATGCAGAGATCCACCCGATCTCTCCCCGAGTCGAGCGGCTCGATGACTCGGAGCACCGTTGGGACGGTGCCAACGTGCATGCCTTCGAGGGAACCTACGGTGAGTACCTGATGGCCAAGATCGGCAAGGTCTTCCCGGAGCTGGGGACCGACCATCTCGGGTCCGACCCGCTGAGCTGACTCCGGACCGACCGATTCGACTTGGATCGGAGCTTCGGCGCGTCGCCGCTCCCGTTCACCGCCCGTCGTCCCGGAATCGAAGCGAACATGCCGAAGGCCCCACCTCGAGCTCGGGGGGTCTTCGGGGCGAGCAATAGTTTCACTAGAGATGCAAGATTCTGTGAGAACAGTTAAGCTGGTCTGCCGGGAGGCATCGACCGGCAACCCTCGGTCCGAGCATCTCGCTCGGGGAACCACTACGGAAATGACGTGAACGCACAGGGACAACCGGCGGAAGAGCTCTCCACGGACCTTCCGGCCGCAACAGGCCCGGCGGATCGGGATCAGCTGCTCTCCCAGGTCGGACCCCAACGCCGGTCGATCTACGCCTTCGTCCGCCAGCTACTCGACGATTTCGAGGCGGCCGCCAGCTGGGACCTGCTCTACACACCGACGCAGTCCGACGACGAGCTGTTCGCGCTCGAAGATCGTCTCCTGACGGTCGTCCACGGCGTCCCGGCGAAGATCGAAGCACTGTTTGCGCAACTCCTCGCGAACAGCGACGAGGGAGCCGTCGAGTCGATCGAGGATGCGGAGTTCTACCTGCGTGGCATTCACGACATGGTGGCTGCCGACTGGAAGCGACTGGAGCGAAAGCTCGAGGAGCTTCGCAGTGGCGGCCAGCACAACTCGCTCACTCCCGCGATGCGAAGCGAGCTGTGTGAAGTCGCCGCCGACGTCAAGGGGAAGTACACGAGCTCGTTGATGGGAGCGACAGCGGCGGTAGTCGCGGAGGGCCACTGCGACGTTCTCCACGCAGAGCCACTGATCTTCCCCGAGAAGGCCGCAGAGCACGCACGCAACGAGCGTCTGGTCGCCGACCTCGAGGCCCTGGTGGAGACCATCAACGGCATCAGGACCGAGGTTCCCTTCGAGCAGCTTCTGGAGCGATGGCAAGACGGATCGCCGGCAGATTGGTACGCCCTCGCCGAGCTGACCTGTCTTCGCGGACGGATCTGCCGCATGCTCGCGCTGCGCAACCGCCGTGCTCTCTACTCCGGCGACTACCACCAGATCCGGGAACGCGAGCATCAGTTCACGGCCCGACTCCGACAGCTCGAGGCCCTGCACCGGGCCACCTGGGGAGAGAACCGCCCGAGTCCGCAGGATCTTCGGCGCTTCACGCTCGAGGTGGCGGCCATGGTGGACGTGAACCTCTTCGAGTCACTGGCAGGCAACAAGGCAGTGAAGGATCTGCGCACCCTCGGTGCCACCCTGGGAAAGCAGACCGATCCGCAGGCGGTCGCCGCCAGTGCAGCCAATCTGGGTCTGCCTCCGGAGCTCCACTTCGCTGCGCCGCTCTTCGCCAAGGAGGACCTCAAGACCTTCTTCGAAGTCCTCTACTCTGCCGTCTCCCGCCGTGCCTCGCTGCGCAACGCCGCCGCGGAGGCCGAGCACGCGGCCCAGGAGAGCGACAGCGGGTCGGTCCCCGAGCTCTCACTGGTCGAGGACGCGGTCGTGATGGAAGAGGCGCTCCAGGCGCTACCGGAGGCGGAGCCAGAAACTCCCCTCGTCTCACCGAGGGAGGCGATGGACAATCTGCAACGGGCGCTGCGAGAGATCCGCTCGCCGGAGAACCCGAACCTTCGCAGCCTGCAGATGCTCAAGCGCATCCTGGCCCGCCAGTACGACGTCCCGCGAGCGATGCTCAAACAGGTCGAGCCCTATGTCGATCAACTCGAACAGGCGTTCCTGCCGCACCTGGAGCAGAGCGAGGTCCAGGAACAGATTCCGGCGGGAATGTCGGCCTTCCTGCGCAAGCAGTGCGCGGATCTGCGACTCGGGTTGGCCGGGGGCGGCCAACAAGGGCAGGTCAGCGATCTCCTGCAAAAGGTGGAGAACGTGCTCGACTCTTCGTCGGTGGCAGTCGAGGACTACATGATCAAGCATCTCTATTGAGTCTCCGACCGGCGTAAGGGAGAAGCCGCTTCTTCCCGATCTCGATACCTCCCACCTGGAAGCCCGGGGCCCAGGGCGAGGGCCGCGCACTCTCGAGACGTCCGCCCGCGCATGGCGAGATTCGCCACGAACTGCTATTTTTGGCGCCTTCGCACCGTTGAGCCTCCGGTCGCCAGCGCGGCCTGGTCCCCACCCGGACCCTGGATCTTCCCCACCGGCGCGCTCCTGTCGGGAAGAAGTCACGAGTGGCCGACGTTTGAACCGATGGAGCACCTGACGTGACCGTGACCCGTACCAACCCATCCCACCCAGCAGAGCCGAGGGTGCGCCGACTCGGCCTCCGCGCCGCAGCCCTGGCCTTCGCGCTCGTTGCGACACCGCTGCTCGTGGGTTGCGACAACTCACCGACAGAGCCCATTCCGAGCTGGGAATTCAAGGGGCTCCTCCGACAGGAGCAGCGGACCAATCACTTCTTCTCGATGCCAGAGTCGGACGTGGTCCGGATCACGCTCGCCGACGTGCGGCCGGTCCTCATCGAGTTGCCCGACGGTGAGGAGCCCGCAGCGCTCGTCCTCGGCGTCGCCCTCGGCCGCGTGACCACGGATGCGGAGAGCCTCGGCTGCAGCGTCACGCTGCCCCTTCCCGCACGGATCGGAGGATCGATCCTCGTCTCGCTGGAGCAGCAGCAGTACTGCATCGTCGTGTGGGATCCTTCCAACCTTCCCCCCGGCGGAATCGTCGAATACACCGTCACCGTAGATCCCCAGAACTGATCCAAGGCCTCTGAGCCGCTGCCACGTATGCCGCTGCGCCCTCCCCGCCGGGGAACGGCGCCGACAGGAGACTCCCATGCCGTCCCGCCTCGTTCGATCCAGTCACGCGCTCTCCCGCTACTCGTTCCTTCTGCTCCTGGTCGCCGCTGCGACGATGGCGACGGCCTGTGGAGACGACTCCTCCCCGACCGAGCCTCCGGAGCCCCCTCCTCCACCCGACCGCATCACCGAGACGTTCAACGGAACGGTGCAGCAAGGCACCTTCGTGGCACATCCCTTCACCGTCGCCGTCGCCGGGGACATCGAGTTGACCCTGACCTCGATCCAGCCGCTCGAGACCCTGACTCTGGGCATGGGGATCGGAGCGACCGAGGATGGCAGCGCGGAGAACTGCGTCGCGTTCGCTCAGGACAATTCGGTGAGGCAGGGAGAGACGCTCTTGAGCGCGGCCACGTCCGGCGGGAACTACTGCGTCCTGGTCTATGACGTCGGCAACATCTTCCCCGGTGTCCGGGTCAACTACACCGTGGCGGTGACGCACCCCTGAGCCCCTCTCGCGGGTCCGAGCGAGGCGACGAGCTCCCCGCGGACCCCAGTCGCCGGGAGATGGATTCCTCACAGCCTCCGCTTCTTATAGAATCTTGGATTCCGGGGTCCTCTCCGGAAGCTCTGCATGCCAGCCGACCCTCGGGGGCCCCTGCGGAGCCGGCATTCCCGATCGCACCGAGGGCCCGGCCCTCCCATCGCCGTTCGAGGTCTCACCGCTGCTCCTCTCCGCTGCCCGCACGGTTCTGACGTTCGCCCTTCTGTGGACCTGCACCGCAGGGACACTCGCTGCCCAGGATCCTCCCCCTCCTGTCGCCCGCCATGGCGTTCTCGATCTCCGAGGATGGGATTTCGAGCACCAGGGAGCTCTCGAACTGCAAGGCGAGTGGGCACTGTTCTGGGGTCGACTGCTCGAGCCCGGCGAGAGAGCCGCCCCGGATCGCTTTCCAGAGCTTCCGGGCAGCTGGAACGGGCTGGAGGTGGCCGGCACGCCTCTCGCAGCCGAGGGCTACGGAACCTACCGTCTGCGAATCCTGTTCGAGCCGGCACAACGCGTGATCGCTCTGCGCATTCCCCCTGTTCGCACCGCCTATCAGCTCTTCATCGGTGAGGAGGTGGTGGCGCGCGGAGGGGTGGTCGGTACCCATCGGGACACGAGCCAGCCGGGAGGGCGCGAGCGCATGGTGTACCTCCCGGCGATGGATCCGGAAGTGGACCTCACTCTCCAGGTGTCCAACTTCCACTTCCGCGAAGGCGGGCCCGTGCACTCTTTCGAGATCGGACTGCCGCACCAGGTCGCGGCAGGTCGCCCAGGAAGAATGGCCCGGTTGTTCTTCTTCTTCGGCTCGTTCCTGATCCTGGGCATCTACCACATCGCCATTTTCGTGCAGCGACGGGACCAGACCGCACCGCTCACTTTCGCGTTCCTGTGCTTTCTCCTGGCAGCCTACATCCTGATCGTCGAGAACGAGCTATGGACCGGACTCGGAGCGTTTCTGGGCTGGCAGGAGGAGCTGCGCCTCGAGTACGTCCTGTTTCTGTTCATCGGTCCGACGATCTGGCTCTTTCTCCAGCGCCTCTATCCCCGGGAACTGTCGCGCGGACTCGGCCTGGCGCTCCTCGGAAGCGCCGGTGCCTTCGCGGTCGTGGTCCTGGTGGTCCCCACCATCGTCTCGTCGCAGTACGTGCTGCGTGTGGCACAGATCATCGGCCTGGTCGTGACCGCCTATCTGCTCGTCGCCATGAGTGTCGCGGTCTACCGACGCCGGGTCGGAGCCGTGTGGTTCCTCGTCGGCTTTCTGGCCTTCTCCGCCACTGCAGTCTTCGACGGCATGGCCAGGCAGTTTCTCCTCGACCCACCTCGGCTGCTGGCGTGGGGGTTTCTCGCCTTCGTGTTGGCCCAATCGGTGATGATCGCTCGCGTCCTCTCCGAGACCTTCCACGAGGCGGAGCGACTGTCGACCCGCCTGCTCAGCCTCGACCGGCTCAAAGACGAGTTCCTCGCCAACACCTCCCACGAGCTGCGCACCCCTCTTCACGGCATCATCGGCGTCGCGGACTCTCTTCTCGCCGAGGCCGCGGGCCCGCTCAGCCAATCCGTGCGTGGACACCTGCAGCTGATCGTGTCGAGTGGCCATCGACTCGCGACGCTGGTCGACGATATTCTCGATCTCGCTCGGTTGCGCAACCGCGACCTCCGACTCGAGCTCGAAGCGGTCGACCTGAGAAGCTGCGCCGACCTGGTGGTCGGGCTCTGCAGCCCGCTGGCTCGACAACGCGACCTGGAGCTGCGCAACGACGTGCCCGAGAATCTCCCCCCGGCCCACGCCGACGAGAGACGGCTGCAGCAGATCCTCCACAACATCGTCGGCAACGCGATCAAGTTCACCGACCGCGGCGAAGTCGCAGTCAGCGCCCACGCTGGTCCCGACGGCCGCCTCACCGTGAGCGTTCGGGACACGGGCGTGGGGATCCCGTCCGATCGCCTCGAGTCGATCTTCGAATCCTTCGAACAGGTCGACGGCGGCAACACCCGAAACCAACCCGGCACGGGGCTCGGCCTCGCGATCACGAAAAAGCTGGTCGAGCTTCATCACGGCGAACTGAGCTGCGAGTCCCGGCCCGACCACGGCTCGACCTTCAGCTTCACCCTTCCCCTCGCTCCTCGCCAGAGCGAGATCTCCACCGTACTCCAGCTCCATCGGATCGAGCCGACTCTTCCCGAGGAGCTGCTGGAGCCCACCAGTCGTACGGCTGGCGAGGACTCCGACGAGGAGACCGGCCTCGCTCGGAGCCGAATCCTGGTGGTCGATGACGACCCGGTCAACCTGCACGTACTGGTCAACTACCTGGCCGCACGCAACATCGAAGTGATTACCGCCCGCAGCGGTCAACAGGCCCTGAGGCGCATGCGCGAGGGGTTCCAGCCAGACCTGGTGATTCTCGATGTGATGATGCCGCAGATGAGTGGATTCGAGCTCTGTCGACGACTGCGCATGCGCTACCGAGCCAACGAGCTGCCGGTGATCTTCCTCACCGCCAAGACCCAGGCCGAGGACGTCGTAGCGGGACTCGAGGCCGGGGCGAACGACTATCTGACCAAGCCGGTGAGTCGTGAGGAGCTTCTGGCTCGGATCGATACCCATCTGGAGGTCAAACGCCTCACCGCCGAGAAACTGCTTCTCGAACAGGCCGCCTTTCGCGACAGCCTCACCGGCGTCGCGAACCGGCGGCGCTTCGAGATCGCGATCGAACAACACCTGGACGCACCGGAGCGCAACGGTGGTCCCTTTGCGTTGCTCTTTCTCGATCTCGACGACTTCAAGCAGATCAACGACAGCTACGGACATGCGGCTGGCGACGTCGTACTGTCCCGGGTCGCCGAGTGCATGACCAACGCGCTACGCGCCAACGACCAGGTGGCCCGTCTCGGCGGGGACGAGTTCGGTGCACTGCTGGTGGGTGCCGATCGCCGCGCGGCCGAAGCCAGCCGCTCCCGGGTTCTGGAGTTGCTGGGGACTCCGGTCGAGATCGGCGGTGTGCTCGTTTCCGCTCGGGCAAGCATCGGGATCGCGTGCGTTCCCGAAGACGGTGAGACCCTCGACGCCCTGCTCGAAGCCGCGGACCGCGCCATGTACGAGGTCAAACGGGCCGAGAAGCGCGCTGAGCAGAGCGCCGAAAAGCAGCCGACGTCCGAGCCAGCGCCCCTTCCGGAGTGAGGCTCCGGTCGCGGCCCGTGCCCCCTCCCGGGGCCCGCTGGCTCGTTGGCTCTGAGCCGATATCCTCTCGGCAGATCGTGTCTCCGGATGTCGCGCAACTTTTCCTGGACCCGTACGTCAATCGCAAGGGATGGACTGTTCACAAGCGTTCGAACGCGTGGTCGACCAGGAGAAGAACCGTGTGTACTCCTATGCCCTCTACTACCTGGCAAACCCCCAGGAAGCAGAGGACATCACGCAGGAGGTGCTGCTGCGCCTGTGGCGCTCGTGGGGGAAGCTCGAGATCGAATCCATGCCTCGCTGGCTCACCCGCGTCACCCGCAACGCCTGCTTCGATGTGCTGCGCAAGAGAAAGGTCCGGCGCGCCGTGCACACCGACGGCGACGACGAAGAGAGCGAACAGATCCCGGCCTCCGACCCGGACGCATCGGACATCCTCCAGACCCACGAGATCGGCCAGAGGGTGCAACGAGAGCTGGCCGAGCTCCCAGAGCCCTACCGTTCCGTTCTGATCCTGCGAGAAATCCAGGAGTATCGATACGACGAGATCAGCGCGGCCCTCGAGATTCCCCTGAACACCGTCAAGGCACAGATCTTCCGAGGCCGACGACTACTGAGAGAGAGGCTGACCAGCCATGCGACCCACCCCCCCCTACGAGCCACCGGGCTGTCCTGAAGAGATCCGGGAGCGGATCGAGCCGTTTCTCGACGACGAGCTCGACCCGAACGAAACGGAGCGAGTCGAGGCACACCTCGAGGGCTGTGCGCTCTGCTCCGCGGAGCTCGACGAGGCGCGCAGAGTCAGAGACGCCCTGCGTGAGCTTCCACTCGTCGATTGTCCTCAGAGGGTGGTCGAGAGCGTGCTGAGCACGGCTGCCGAAGAGCGCCCGTCTTCGGAGCCGTTGCCTTCGGAGCCTCTGCGACCCCGGGGCGGATGGACCCGCACCGGGGCGAAACCGGGCGCGAGCCTGTCCGCCAGATCCGAGTCCCTCAGCTCTCGGCCCCCCAGAACCCGGTCCCCCAGAACCCAGTCCCCCAGAACCCAGGGGCTCTGGCTGGTCGCTGCGACCGTGCTCTTCGCGCTGATCGGAGTCGGACTGCTCTGGGACCGAACGAGCCGTGTCCCCGCGCAGCGGCTGAGCGTTGCCCGTTCCGAGCCGACCGTCGAGCTGACGGCAGCCGAGCTCGCTCAGGCCGAGCAGGATGCGCGCATCGCGCTGGCGCTGTTTGCCCAGGTCAGCGATCGGGTCGGGCGCATCGTGCAGGAGGAAGTCATCGGGCGCCGCGTTTCCGCTGCGCCGTCGCTCGCCCTCGACGTGATCCGAGAGCGAACCGAGAATCGAGAACCCGGGGTATACCAATGAGAAACCGCTTTGCTCTCCTCGACCGTACGATCCATTCGCTCTGCGTGCTCGTCCTGGCCATGACGATGGCGACTCCCGGTCTCTTCGCCCAGACCTCCGACTTGACGAGCCATCCCGGTTACGTCGACTTCTCGCAGATCCCCTTCCTCGATCCCGACAAGTTGACGGTCGAGATCAATCTCGGGGGATCGCTCCTGGGAATCCTGGCCAGCTCACTGGAAGACGAAGAAACCGAGTTCGGCGACCTGATTGCCAAGCTCCGCTCCATTCGAGTGAGCATCTTCGATCTCGAGGAGGAGGATTCGATCCAGGTTCGCGATCGCGCCCTGGAGATGAGCCAGCAACTGATCGATCAGGGATGGGAAGCGATCGTGCGCATCCGCGAAGAAGGCGAGGCCATTCAGATCCTGGTCCGCCACGACGGCGAGAGGATCGCAGGGCTGGCCGCGATGTTCGTCGAAGCCGGCGACTCTGCGGGCTTCATCAACATCGTCGGAGAGGTCGATCCCGGCCAGGTCGCCCGGCTGGGACGACAGCTCAACATTCGCGCCCTCGAGGTGATGGAGCAGGTGAACGAGGAGGACGGCCAATGAGCGGTTCCGTGAAGAACCGCTCCCGGGTCGGTCGCTCGGCGCTCGCACCCGTACTGGGGACCTGCCTGGCCCTGGTCACCGCCGGGTGCTTTACCTCCACTCCTCGACTCAACAGCGTCGCGGATGCCCTCGAGGAGGACCTCGCCGGCACGACCTTCGAGCGCGACTTCGGTCTCAAGCTGGGCCGAATCTCGACGGGATTCGCCAAGGGAATCGCAGGACTCGCGCTGGACGGCGACGAGGAGGAAGACCGTGCGATACACGACTCCATGAAAGGCGTTCACCGAATCGAGATCGCAACCTACCAGACTCACGGCGACCTTCTGATCGACGGGCCGTTGGCCTTCGAAAGGACCATGGAGCACCGAGGCTGGCAGACCGTCGCGCGGCTGCGCGAGGACGACAGTTTCACCTGGGTCGTGTTCGAAGAGCGCAAGGGACACCTGCGCGGCTTCATGGTCGTCGCGTTGGAGAACGACGAGCTGACTCTGGTCCAGCTTCGAGGAAGACTCGATCGCACCCTTGCCGCCGCGATGCAGATCGCGAAGGACGAGACGGGAAATGCCGGGTGGGAGTCCCCGGACACGGAGGTCGCCGTCGAAGAAGAGCCGTCCTCGCACCCGCTCTCGCGCGAGACGCTGGCCGCTCGTTCGCCGCACACCTCGGCTCTGCCGACCAGTCGAGGAGGCTCTCAGTAGGAGCTGCGCGGGCCGTCGCTGCGTTCGGAATCGCCGGCGATCCTGTCGGGCCGGCGGTCCGGTGGAAAGCGCAGCAACTGCCCCGGGAGGATCAGGTCCGCATCCTCCAGCCAGGGGTTGGAGCGCCGCACCGCGCCGAGGAGATCCAGGGAATAGCGCCCGTACACTTCGAGCATGAGGTCGTACACGGTCGCCCCCCGAACGACTCGAATGACCCTCTCGCCGCCTTCGGTCTCCCGAACCAGGGAGGCGAAACGGGCCGCGATGTCTTCGGCGCCGGAGCTCCCACCGGAGAGACCGGAGCCACCCGGTCCCGTCTCCGCCAGTGGCTCTCGCTTTAGAGCTCCGGCTGCGACAGCGGAGTCGAGAGGCGACTCCCCTCGACGGGATACCAACCCGCCCACCAGCCCGCCGACGACCAGAGCCACCGCCCCGACCGAGGCAGCGACCAGCCACCGTCTCTGCCTCGGCGCCGAGCGCTCGATCTCCTCGAGGGACGCCATGCTGCCCGCGAGCGAGCTCGCATCGGAAACGGACTCGAAGTCCTGCGCGTTCACGAATGGCCTGCCCGCGCGATGGGCGCTGCGCAGCGCCGCGTCGCAGACCCGGCAGATCTCGCCCAGAACGCCGCCCGAAATGTCATAGGCCCTGTGGTGAGCATCATCCTCGAAGAACTCTGGATCAGCTCCGGCGATCTCGAGCCGTTCGGCGACGAAACGGCGGGTCTCCTCCCGCCGGAGCGGCCTCAGCTCTCGCCGTACGCCGAGTCGCCGGGTCAGGTCGCGACACCGCACGCTCTCGAGTCGCTCGAGCAGCTCCGGGGTTCCAGCCAGCACGAGCTGCAGCCCCTGCCGGACGTGCGCCGGAAGATCGAGCAACCGTCCCCACGTGCCGAGGACCCCGACGTCCCACTCCTGCGCGTCGTCCACCAGGACCGCAACCGAGAAGCCCCGCGCCAGGACGCCCCCCAGTTCCTCTTGGAGGTGCCTGAGGAGATCATTCAGCGCGTGGAGCGTGGGAGGCGAGCCGTCGAGCGCCTCCAGGAGCGAGGCCACGAGCTCCTGGGGAGAGCTCGGGGGCTGGTCGATCCGAACGACGAACGTGCTCGGCTCGAGGTCGCGAGCGAGACGATCGAGAAGACTCGACTTGCCGTGGCCCACTCCTCCCACCAGGAGAGAGGCTCCGCGTCGGTCGCGCACGCCGTGCCCCAGCGCCCGGCGAGCCGATTCCCTTCCAGCTCCGGCGAAGAAGCCCCCCTGAGAGCTCGGATCGATCGGCGAAGCGAAGGGCGCCTGGACCATGAGGAAATGACTCAGGTACCCGCAAGCGGGCAGCTCTGGATCGGACACGGGGATCACTCCCATCGCGATTGAGAGGGCAAAGAGCACACTGCCACACGAGCTCGGTGGCGCGCAAGATGCGGTCGGTTCGAAGGAGGTCCGACGACGCCACGCAATCGGAAGTTCACGAGGAATCCGCCGGCCCAGATCCCCGAAGAGAGGGGGTTTGCGGTGGTTCTGCCTCGCTCGATCCTTTTTCCTGATCTACGGAAGCGGGGACCCTCGGCCATCGAGGGCTGCGAGCAGCGTCCGGGGAATTGTCACTGCCGCGTCATCGAGTCCATCCTCCCCCCTCTTTCGACCTACCCCGAGGGGTGGGATTTCTCCCATCAGAGCGGAATCTCCGATACCGTCCGGCAGTATCGTTTCCCGGCGGTCAGAACCGTGCACACTAGGCACCGGAAAGACATCACAGAACTGTCATCGAGGACCCGATGTCGAAACAACGAATCGCCGAGAAACCCCGAGCCGACCGCCTGGTGCGATCGGCTAGCCATACACCCGGACAGGGTAAGGAGAGCGACATGAAGGACGTGAGAGGGAGATCATTTTCAGGGGGGATGTTGTTCCTGCCTTTCCTGCTGCTATGTCTCGTCGGCACTGCACAGGCTCAAGATGTCAACATCGATGGGATCGTGACCGGTAACGCCGTCCCCGGCGGCACGGTCATGGTTCAGGCCGACGTCACCGACGGCGACGGCAACCCGGTGAACGTGTCCAGCTACAGCTGGTCGCAAGTCGGTGGACCCGCAGCCAACCTCAGCAACACCAGCAGCATGACGGTAACGGTCGGCCTGCCCGGCCTGAGCGCCTTCAAGGCCAACCTCCTCGAGGCCATCGACTCCCCGCCGATCGACGAGGCGGACCTTCCGCCCAACATCGAGATTCCCGAAGGTGAATTCCACGCTGGGATCCAGAGTCGCTTCCAGGTCCTCGGCATCAACCACTTCGCGCTGGAGCACGGCGGCATGGTCGAGCTCGAGCTCACGGTCACGACCGCCTCCGGCAACGCCACGGGGCACGTCGAGGTCATCGCCGAGCTACCCTGGAAGGTGCAGGCGGGAATCAACAACGTCGCCATCGGGCACCACCTGCTGCTCAACGGCAAGGACCAGGAAAGCTACGACTGGGTGCTGTTCGCCCCGGGCGGCTCGGCGGCCGTACTGAGCGACGCCACGACGCGCAACCCCGAGTTCACTCCGGATGTCGACGGCGAGTACACCCTCCAGGTGACCGACGAATCCGACATGAGCGTAGCCGAGTTCACCATCTACGCCGGTGAGTGGCGGGGCATCATCGAGGGTCAGGACGAGAACGGTCGGCCCGAAGTGAGCGGCTCGTGCAACGCCTGCCACGAAGACACCGTCGCGGACTGGAAGGAAACCGGCCACGCCGAGATCTTCACCGACATGCTGAACACGAACACCCACTGGGGTCCCGGGTGCTTCGAGTGCCACAGCGTCGGCTACAACCCCGACGTCGACAACAATGGTCTCGACGACCAGTCGGACTACATGGACTGGCTGAACAGCGGCCTGATCAATGCCGGAAACCCCGACGCCTGGACCATGACGCTGGCCGACTACGAGGACACCGCTCAGCTGGCCAACATCCAGTGCGAGAACTGCCACGGCCCGCAGGACAGCGATGCCCACATGGGTCAGGAAGGTGCACCCCGAGTCAGCCTCGCCTCCGACACCTGCGCCACCTGCCACGGCGAGCCGCTCCGGCACGGACGGTTCCAGCAATGGCAGCTCAGTGCGCACTCGAACTACGAGCTGGCGATCGACGAGGGCGAGAGCGGAAGCTGCTCGCGCTGCCACACCGTCAACGGGTTCCTGGCCTGGCTGCCGGCGCTCTACGATCCGGAGCAGAGTGACATCGAGAACGTCGAGGTCACGTGGACCGCAGAGGAAACCCATCCCCAGACGTGCGTCACCTGCCACGATCCGCACAACATCGGCACCATCTCGGGCGACAACAACAACGCGATCATTCGGATCCAGGGCGACACGCCAGAGCTCATCGCCGGCTTCACCGCCACCGACGTTGGCACGGGCGCCATCTGCATGACCTGCCACAATACGCGTCGCGGCCTGCGCAACGAGTCCAACTGGGCAGCCACGACCGACAGGGATCGGGCACCGCATCCGGGCGCTCAGACCGACGTGATCATGGGCCAGAACGCCTATCTCACCCCGGTCGGAATCCGAGGCGCGCACTCCAACCGGGACGACAGTGGGCTGGTGGAAGATACCTGCGCGAGCTGCCACATGCAGGCGACTCCTCCGCCCGCCGACATCTCGTACAACCAGTCGGGGACGAACCACACGTTCTACGCCGACAAGACGATCTGCTCGGAGTGCCACGAGGGTGCCGGTGACAACTTCGCCGACATCATCCAGGGGCCGATCACGGCGAATCTGTCGATGCTGCACTCGGCGATTCTCAACGGCTACAACGATCTGTTCGAGCAGGTCTTCGACGGTGGCGGTTCGATCGCGTTCGGCGAGGACGTCCTCCTCACCAGCACGATGGACTACACCGAGATCGAGCTCGGTGAGAGTCGGGGACGTCAGGCTCTGAACGTCGTCCTGGCCGACAGCAGCGAGACCGGGCTGAGCTCGCTCAGCTCGATCACCGTGAATCCGCCCACCTCGGGACCGGGGGCACCTCAGCCCCTGACGGACGTCGCTTCAGACGAGCTCCTCAAGGCCGGCTGGAACTACTTCCTGATCGAGGCGGACGGCAGCCACGGCGTGCACAACCCCAGCTTCGCAGGAGACGTGATCGACAACTCGATTGCGGCCCTGGGAGGCGAGGCCCAGCCGTGCACCGAGGATGCCAACACCATCTGCCTCAAGCAGAGCCGCTTCGAGGTCAAGATCGAGTGGCGGAACCCGAACCAGGGCTTCCCGAACTTCGCGCCCGCCACGGTGTCGAACCTGCGCACCGCAGACTCCGGCATCTTCTACTTCAACAACCCCGAAAACCTCGAGTTCCTGCTCAAGGTGGTCGACGGTTGCTCGCTGAACAACAACTACTGGGTGTTCTTCGCCGCCACCACGAACGTCGAGTTCAACGTGACGGTCAGAGATACCCTGCACGACGCAACGAAGAGCTACAACAACCCACTGGGACAGCCCGCTGACGCTGTCACCGATACCATGGCCTTCGCGACCTGCCCCTGAACGGGCAGCGCAGAAGGTCTCCTGAGGAGGACCCCTGACCCGCGAGACGGGCTCATCGGAACACCTCAGGAACAGCGAAGGGACGCGGCACACGCCGCGTCCCTTTTCTTTTGCTCACAGATTTCTCTGCAACCTGCCGGTGCCTTACCCGTAGATAGCCGATGTATCGACTGTCGACGCCGAGAGGAACTCCACCGATGGCACGATCGAAATCCGCCCCCCTGCTCCCCGGAACGCTGGACCTGCTGATTCTCCAGACGCTGAGCCACCAGCCGCTGCACGGGTACGGCATCGCCCAGCGCATCCAGCTGCGCTCCCGGGACCTTCTCCGAGTCGGAGAGGGCTCTCTCTATCCCGCACTCCAGCGCCTGACGGCGCGGGGCTTCCTGGAGCCGGAGTGGCAGCGCTCGGAGACCGGTCGTCGGGCTCGCTACTACCGGCTCACAACAGCCGGAGAGCGCCAGCTCGAGCAATCGCTCGCCGACTACCTGCGTATGGCCGACGCCATCGCCCGCGTGATCCAACCCGCTTGACCGCCCTGAGCCGCACGCCACCCGCCCCTTCGCGAACCCGGGACCTCCCATGTTGCACCGCTTCCGCTCCCAGATCTCGTCACTCTTTCATCGTCGCCGTTTCGAGCAGGAGCTCGACGAGGAGCTCCAATTCCATCTCGAGATGCGCATTCGAGACAACCGGGCCGCCGGAATGAGCCGAGAAGAGGCCGAGCGCCAGGCCCGCCTGGCCTTCGGCAACGTCACCGCGACCCGCGAAGAGAGTCGCTCGCCGTGGCTCGCGAGCCGACTCGACGAGCTGACCCAGGACAGCGGCTATGCGATCCGCTGGCTGACTCGAAACCCCCTGTTCACCTCGGCAGTGGTGCTGACCCTGGCACTGGGAATCGGAGCGAACAGCGCCGTCTTCTCGCTGCTCGACGCCTTGCTGCTCCGAGTGCCGGCAGTCGAGCGCCCTGAGGAGATCTACTTCATCGGCGACCGGAACGGCTCGGGTGTCGCCACCGGTCAGGAGCCTCACCCTTCGCTGCTCTCGGTACCGATGTTCGAGACGCTGCGCGAGAACCAGGAGTCCTTCGAGGACCTGGCCGCCCTCTGCAGCTACATCAGCCCGATCTACCGACACGGCGACGTCGGGCCCGAGCGTCTCGACGCACGCCTGGTCAGCGGCAACTTCTTCCAGCTGCTCGGAGTCGGAGCCGCCCACGGACGCGTCCTGGTGCCCTCCGACGACGAGATCTCCACCGAGCCCGTCCTGGTGCTCTCCCATTCCGCCTGGCAGAGCCTGTTCGGGGGCGATGCCGACATCGTGGGGCGAACGGTCGAGGCCAGTGGCATCGCCTTCGTCGTCGTAGGTGTCGCTCCTCCCGGTTTCCGGGGGCTGATCCACGGCCTCGACACCCAGGCCTGGATCCCGCAGGTGCACCACTCTCGCGTGCTGCACGAGGAATCCAGAGCCCAGCGCACCGACGTCCGATGGCTGCGGGTGATCGGTCGCTCGCTCCCGGCGACCTCGCCCGCGACAGCACAGCAGGAGCTCACCCGACTCTTCCGCCAACAGACGCTCGCTAGACTGGGGAGGGACCCCTGCACCGGACATCGACCTCGACGCGATGAAGCTGGCCTTGCAGCCACTCTCGAGAGGCCCCTCGCAGCTGCGCGGGACCTACGCACGACCGGTATGCCTGCTGATGGCGGTGGTCACCATCGTGCTGCTGATCTCCTGCGCCAACGTGGCCAATCTCCTCCTGTCGCGTGCCTCCGCCCGGGGCGACGAGCTCACGACGCGGGTCGCGCTGGGAGCGGGCCGCACGCGCCTGGTTCGGCAACTGCTCACCGAAGGATCGATCCTGGCCCTGCTCGGTGGAGCCTTCGGATTGCTCCTGGCGACCTACGGGGTGCGCTCGCTGCTCGACCTGGTCGCCGTGGGAGAAACGGACAGCTTTCTCGAGGCCGGCCTCGACCTGCGCCTCGTCGGCTTCACCACGGCGGTGAGCCTGGCGACCGTCCTGCTCTTCGGTCTGGCGCCGGCGCTGCGGGCCAGTGGTGCCGGTCTCGCCACGGCGGTGCGACAGCGGGGCCTCAGCACCCAGCGACCGACCCTGCGCTCCCTCGGATCCTGGTTGGTCGTGATCCAGGTGGCGCTGTGCCTGACGCTGCTGATCGCGGCCGGGCTGTTCCTGCGCAGTCTCGACAATCTCCGCCGCGTCGACCCCGGCCTCGAAACCGCATCCGTGTTGTTCGCCCAGATCGACCCGGCCGGCGGCGGCTACGAACCCGAAGAGCTGCATGCCCTCTACCGTCATCTGGTCGACACCGCCACGGGCCTGCCCGAGGTCCGCAGCGCCAGCCTCTCTACCTATGGCCTCTTCACCGGGTTCACCTGGCGCACCCGGGCCTTCCCCGAGGGTGTCGAGCTCGAGCGCGACCAGCTGATGGTGCGCGGCGACCTGATCGACGGAGACTACTTCGAGACGCTGGGCATCCTTCTGCTGCGAGGACGCCGCTTCTCCACTGCCGATCGACTGGAGTCGCCCGATGTCGCCATCGTGAGTCAGGCCTTCGTCGAGCGCTTCTACGGCGACGCCGACCCGATCGGACGCCGTTTCGGATTCGCCAGCTGGGAGAACAGCCGGGACATCGAGATCGTGGGCGTGGTCGCCGACGCCAAGTATCACGATCTGCGGGAGGAGCCGGGACCGATGCTCTACCGTCCCGTGGCGCAGGAGGACGTCTACCTGAAAGCCCTGTCGGTCCGAACCACCGGAGACCCTTCGCGGGTCGCCGAGCGGCTGCGCACCGCCCTCACGGCGGCCGAGCCCCGGCTTCCCGTCCTCGACCTGCGCACGCTGCCGGCGCAGATCGACCGCTCCCTGTCCCGGGAGCGCCTGATCGGACGGCTCAGCGCGCTGTTCGGAGGGCTCGCCCTCGTGCTGGCCACCCTGGGTCTGTACGCCGTTCTGGCCTATTCGGTGACCCGGCGGTCGCGCGAGATCGGGCTGCGGATCGCGGTCGGGGCGCGGAGCGAAGAGATCGTCCGTTTGATCCTGCGAGACGCGTTTCGGCTGGTCGGCGTCGGCATGATAGTTGGCCTCCCCGCCGCACTGATCCTGGCTCGCTTCGCGTCGAGTCTCCTGTTCGGACTGAAGCCCTTCGACCCGGCCACGCTCCTGGCTGCGGGCGCGACCCTGGCCGGCGCTGCGCTGCTCTCCAGCTACCTCCCGGCCCGCCGGGCGGCCAGGATGGACCCCGTTCGGTCCTTGCGCTGCGAGTAGCCCCACAGGGCCTCTCAGCGGGGACCGCCAGCCCGGCGGACGACGCTCCGAGATACCCTCTTCGACCCGGTCGGGGCCTAGTTCGCAGCAGGCCTGCGCTGCTGCAGGTGCACCCGGGCGACGTCGGGCATGTAGCCCTCGAGCTCCAGGGCCACGGCCTTTTCGATCTCTTCGAGTGCCCGCTGCGGAAGCCCGACCGCCTCGAAGTAGAGCCCGATGTAGAGCCAGGCGTAGAACTCGGCCCACTCGCGACGCGACTCTTCGACCCCAGCCGCCGCGGCGAGCACGAAATCCACGCTGGCCCTGCCGGAGAACAATTCGTAGACCTCCATCATCGGAGGTCGAGCGTCTCTGCCCACGGGCAGAATCATCTCGCGAGCCAGGTCGACCGACGATGCACCGACCTGGCAGAGAAAGTGCCAGGCCGCATTCTCGACGTCTGCCGGATTCACCGTCCGGTGCAGCTCGAACTGGCGAGCGCAGTCCTCGAATCGCCTCGCATAGTAGAGCGAGATTCCTCGCTGCCATAGGTAGGGCTCCTGGGTCGGCTCCAGCTCGATCACCCGATCGAAGTCGACAATCGAGCCGGCGACGTCCCCCGTGCGAAAGCGCGCTCCGCCGCGCGCCACCAACAGGCGCCAGTCGTTCGGCGCGAGCTCGACCAATGCGTCGTAGGCGGCCAGGGCCTGGGCGACTCGACCGGCAGCCTCGAGGGCCCGAGCCCGGGAGAAGCGGTTCTCGAGCTCCGCCGCTGCCTGGGCAGTCACCGCGGCGCTCGCACCGAGGAAGAGCAGCAGACCGAGGGTCGACGGCAAGACTCGCCGGCGGGCATCAGGCGCGACTTCTTGGCGATTCATCACACCGGCATGATAGCCGCTCAGAATCGCTGCTGAGCGGTGCGCGCGATGACCTCCTCCTGCAGGTCGCGCCCCATGTCCACGAAGTAGTCGCTGTATCCGGCCACTCGCACCAGCAGATCTCGATACTGCTCCGGATGCTGCTGTGCATCGCGCAGGGTCTGGGTGTCCACGACGTTGAACTGGATGTGGTGGCCCCCCAGCTGGAAGTAGCCGCGCACCAGAGACGCGAGCGCAGCGAGGCTCTCGTCCCCTTCGAGCACCTGGGGTACGAAGCGCTGATTGAGCAGCGTGCCGCCAGAACGGACTTGATCCATCTTGGAGAGCGACTTGCACACCGCGGTCGGCCCGCGGCGATCGGCACCGTGCGCCGGCGAGGTCCCATCCGAGATCGGCTGGCCCGCATGGCGCCCGTCGGGGGTGGCCCCGACGCGGGTACCGAAGTAGACGTGACAGGTCGTGGAGAGCATGTTCAGGTGATACCGCCCGCCTCGCGTGTTCGGCCGCCCGTCGATGGTCTCGAACAGAGACTCGTATGCCTGCTGCATCAGGTCATCGGCCTCGGGCAGGTCGTTGCCGAACTTGGCCGTACGATTGACCAGACGCTGGCGCAAGGCCTCGTCGCCGTCGAAGTCCCGTGACAGCGCCTGGAGCAGTCGGTCCATCGATGCGACGCCGTCCTCGAACACGTGCTTGCGCAGCGCCGAGAGACTGTCGGTGATCGTTCCGATCCCACAGCACTGGATGTAGGTCGTGTTGTAGCGCGGCCCCCCGTCGTAGTAGTCCCGGCCGGTCTCGATGCAGTCGCGGATCACCACCGAGAGAAAGGGAGCGGGCATGTAGCGAGCGAACATCTGCTCGATGTACTGGTTGACCTCGACCTTCACGTCGACGAACCATCGCAGCTGCTCCCTGAACGCCTCGTAGAGCTCGTCGAAGGAGCCCATCTCCCTCGGGTCGCCCGTCGCCGGCCCGATCTGCCGGCCGGTCGCCGGATCGACCCCTGCGTGCAGGGTGACCTCGAGGATCTTGGGCAGGTTGAGGTAGCCGGTGAGCAGGTACGCCTCCTTGCCGAAACAGCCGGTCTCGATACAGCCACTCGTGCCGCCTTCGCGGGCGTCCTCGAGGGTCTTCCCCGCCCTCAACTGCTCGGCGACCACGAGGTCGGCATTGAAGAGCGCCGGATAGCCGTAGCCCTTGCGAATCACCCGGCAGGCCGCCTCGAGAAACGCCTCGGGGGTCTCGCTACCGAGCTGCACGTTGACCTGCGGTTGCAGTAGATGAACGTCGTCGACCACTTCGAGCAGCAGATACGAGAGCTCGTTGACCGCGTCCCTGCCCTCTCGATCGAGACCACCCAGATTGATGTTGGTGAAGTCGTTGTAGGTGCCGCTCTCCAGGGCCGTCACGCCGACCTTGGGCGGGGCGGGCTGGTTGTTGAACTTGATCCACAAACACGTGAGGAGCTCCTTCGCCCCTGCTCGATCGAGCGTGCCGTTCTCGAGGTCTCGCCGATAGAACGGCCACAAATGCTGATCGATGTGACCGGGGTT
This sequence comes from uncultured Acidobacteriota bacterium, assembly GCA_963851415.1. Classification (GTDB taxonomy): domain Bacteria; phylum Acidobacteriota; class Thermoanaerobaculia; order Multivoradales; family Multivoraceae; genus CAWKPF01. The sequence continues at coordinate 847,430 of CAWKPF010000003.1, read as the reverse complement.
CATCGCGTCCCATCCGTTCAACTCCGACACCGTGCCGAGATGAACGAACCAGTACATCTGGATCGCTTCGTGAAGATCTCTCGGCGCCTCAGCCGGGACGTGGCGACAGACCTCCGCGATGCGCATGAGCTCGGAGCGACGCACCGGATCGGGCTCCGACTCGGCCATCGTCTCCGCCAGATCGGCGTGACGCCGCGCGAAACAGATCGCCGCATCGCAAGCGATCGACATCGCCTGGAGCTGTTCGAGTTGGCGCGACGCCTCCGGGTCCCAACGGTAGTCGATGCGCTCGATCCGCTCCGCGATCTGCGCCTGGTAGTCGAGCATCCCGCGGCGATAGATCTCGCCGTCGAGTGCGGTGTGACCGGGGGCCCTCTGCTCCATGAACTCCGTGAAGACTCCGGCTTCGTACGCGTCGGCCCAGCGCTGCGGGACATGCCTGAAGACGCGCTCGCGCATCGAGCGCCCCTTCCAGTAGGGAATGATCTCCCGCTCGTAGGTGGCGATCTGCTGGTCACGGACGACGTAGCGCGTCTTCTCCCGACAGTCGAGCGTACGCAGATCCTCGGCGGTGTGACAGGTGAGCTCGGGAAAGGTCGGCACGGCCTTGGGTGCGGGCCCCCGTTCTCCGACGATCAGCTCGTCCGGACCGAGGTAGAGAGCCTGGTTCTGCCACAGGTAGTGGAAGGCACGGGCGCGCATCACCGGCACCGAGTACTTGCCCTGGTTCTCCCGATAGAAGCGCGTGATCCACTCGGCCCGCTCGGTCGACAGGGTGGGCACCGCCCGGGCACTCTCTTCACGCAGCCGCATGCAGCGTTGGTTCATCGAATCAGCCTCCGATCCTGACCTCGAGCCCGAGAGCCTCCAGACGGCCGGCGGCCTCGGTGACACGATCCGGCACGAGCGGCTCGACGTCTCCGAGCCGCCAGGGTATCCCGAACTTCTCGTGCTTCTCGCGAGCGAGGAGGTGAAAGGGCAGCAGGCTCACCTCCCGGATGCCCCCGAGATCGATCAGGAATCTGGCAGTCTGATCGAGATTGGAGGGGCTGTCGTTGACTCCGGGGATGAGAGGAACTCGGACCCGCACGTTCGCCCCGAGCGCGACCAGGGCCCGGAGGTTGTCCAGCACGATTCTGTTGGAAACTCCCGTCGTCTCTCGGTGCAGCGCGGCGTCCATCATCTTGAGGTCGTAGAGAAACAGATCGACGAGCTCGGCGATTCGCAGGATCACCGAGCGCCGGGCAACCCCGGACGTGTCGACCGCCCGATGCAGACCCCGCTGCGCGCAGGCGCTGAGGACCTCGTAGAGAAACTCGTCCTGCAGCAGCGGCTCGCCGCCCGAGAAGGTCACTCCACCGCCAGAGGTCTCATAGAAGGCGCGGTCCTTCTCGATCTCGTCCAGCAGCTCGGCGACCGAGATCTCGCGCCCGACCCGCTCTCGCCCGAGGGTCGGACAGGCCTCGGCACAGGCACCGCAGTTGTGGCAGCGCTGGGCCGAGCGAACGATTCCGTTGGAGCCCACGGAGAGCGCCTCGTGCTCGCAGGCCTCGACGCAGCTGCTGCACAGCAGACAGTCCTCGCGCCGGTAGTGCACGAAGGGCTCGGTGCCCTGGCTCTCCGGGTTGTGGCACCACCAGCAGGAAAGAGGGCAGCCCAGGAAGAACACCGTCGTGCGAATCCCCGGGCCGTCGTGAATCGAGTAGCGCTCGATGTCGAAGATCCGGCCTTTCGGCGGTGTCTGCACAACTTCTCCTGATCGGTACCGTCGGGCACCTCTGCCTCAAATTATCAACGGGCACAGCGGCCGTTGAGGTTCGGAAAATACGGAGGCAGCTGCAGAGGCTGAGCCCCGTCGGAGTTCCTCCATATACTGCCGCGATGCAGCTGGCACTCGAGACCCGTTCGTTGAGCAAGGCGTTCGGCGATTTCGTCGCTGTCGACCGCATCGACCTGGCGGTGCCCCAGGGCAGCTTCTACGGATTTCTCGGGCCCAACGGAGCGGGGAAGTCCACCACCATCAAGTGCCTCACGGGCCTGCTCGAGCCCAGTTCGGGATCCATCTCGGTCCTCGGGCTGGACCCCGGCCGGCACGAGGTCGAGGTGAAACGCCAGCTGGGCGTAGTGCCCGAAGACCTCGCCCTCTTCGACTACCTCACCGCGGTTGAGACCCTGAGCTTCACCGGGCGAGTCCACGGTCTCGAGCGAGCCGTCATTGCCGCGCGCAGCGACGAACTGCTCGAACTGCTCGGACTCGCCGAGGACGAGGGCGCCGTGGTCAGCGACTTTTCCCACGGGATGCGCAAGAAGCTCGCTCTCGCAGTCGCTCTCCTGCCCAGGCCTCGCCTGCTCTTTCTCGACGAACCGTTCGAGGGCATCGACGCGGTCGCCTCGCGGCTCGTCCGGCAGATTCTCGAGAGCTTCGTCGCCAGCGGCGGTACGGTCTTCCTCACCTCGCACATTCTCGAGATCGTCGAGCGACTCTGCGACCGACTCGGCGTGATCGCCCACGGTCGCCTGGTCGCCCAGGGCACGACGACCGAGCTGCAGGCAGGAGGACCCGAGGGGCGGAGCCTGGAGGACCTGTTCCTGTCGTTGATCGGCGCCACGCAGAGCTCGACTCCACGGCTGACCTGGTTGCTGAGCTGAGGCGTGGGTACGTGAGTGGCAATCCCTCGCCTTCGCAGGAGGCGACCGGTCTGGTCTCGACCCTTCGCGCCTTCGGCTGGCTGCGCTGGCGACTGCTGGTCAATCGAATCCGCAGCGCACGGCGACGCGATCTGCTCGGCAGACTCTCTCGCTGGAGCGATCTGGTCGGGCTGGCCGTCATGGGACTCGGGCTCCTTCCCCTGCTCCCCATGGTCACCGTGGGCGCGATCGCTCTCGGCTGGGCGATGGCCGGCGGACGCATCGCCGTGGGTCCCGACGACCCCATCCGCACCTCCCTGCGCGCAGTCCTCGCTGTCTACGTCTTCGTCACGCTGATCTTCCCGATCACCGTGAGCGCCCAGCGCACCACGCCCGCCGTCGAACGGCTGCTTCTGCTGCCCATCGAGCGCAGTCGCCTTCATCTGCTCCGGTTCCTCTCGGCTCTCGCCGATCCGGTTCTCCTCCTCGGAGCTGCCGCTCTGCTGCTCTTTCCCCTCGGGCTCGCGATCGGGGGAAGACCCGGCGTGGCAGCCCTGTCCTTTGCTGCAGGAGCTCTCCTCGTCCTCACGTTGGCGGCCATCACGGTGACGATCGAGGCCGTTCTGCCGCGCCTTCTGCAGCATCGCCGGCGCCGCGACACGATCATGATTCTGCTCAGCGCGGGAGTGATCGCCGCCAGTCTCTCGTTCCTGGCCTTCGAGGCCGACGCCGTCGACGACTTCCTCGGCGAAGCGATCTTCCGCCTCAACCTGCCGGGAGAGCTCTACGCTCGGGTCCTGTTCGACGCGCTCGAGGGAGTTCTCGGCCCTGCGGCGCTCACCCTTCTGGCGCTTGGAGGACTGACCTGGGTCTGCTATCGCCTCTGGACCCGGGCGCACGAGCGCATCCTGCGCCCCGACGGGGCGGCACGCAGACGGGGACGGCGCAGGTCCAGAGCCTCCAGAGGCCTCTGGCAGCCCACTCGGGCCTCGCTGGTGGTCTGCGCCACCGAGCTGCGCACTCTGCTTCGCACCGTCACCGGCAAGATGTCGGTTCTCCAGGGCAGCTTCGGTGCGCTGATGGCTGCCGTGATCATCGCCCGCATGGAGTGGGACAGCGCCCTCGTCGAGGGCATCGGACCCGAGCTCCTCCCCCTGGGAGCCGCTCTCGTGCTCACCTGTCTGGGGCTGCTCCCTCTCCAGTTCAACCAGTTCGCCATCGATGGCGCAGGTCTCACCCTCAGCTTCCTGCTGCCGTTGTCACCCAGGCAGCTGGTGTGGGGTCGAGGCCTGGCCCTCGGTCTCCTGGGAGGGGCATCGATGTCGCTCGCCTGGCTGATCACCATGGGGACAGTTCGTCCGCCGCTCCATAGAATCGTCGCAAGCGCGGCCTTCACCGCACTGGCCACGACGGGCACCGTGCTGCTGCTCGGCTCTCTCGGCGCGCTCGTGTCGACAGTCTTCCCCCGCGCCGTCGACCTGGGGCGCACCTTCCAGCAGAACCAACCCCACAGTGTCGCCACCCTCTTCGGGATGGCGGCCATCGCCGGCACCTGCGCAGTCCCCGCCCTGCTCGTTCTGACCGGGGTGGCCGTTCTCCACAGTCCGCTGTGGGCAACCGCCCTGCTCAGCCTCTGGCTGCTGCTCAGCCTGACCCTCGCCGCCCTCCTGACGAAACCGGCCTCGGCCCTGCTCCACCGCCGCCGCGAGTCCCTTCTCCTGGTCGCCGCAGAGACCAGGACGTGATGCGTCCGTCCAGCACGTGTTGCCCGCAACTGTGGCAATACTCGCCCACCAGCGGGGACATGCAGTTGGCACAGACGTTCGCTCGTGCGGCGCTCATACACTCTCCGGGTTCCTCGGTTCGCAGTAGTATGCACGCTCGCCCCCATGGTCAGCGACTGGAGATGAGCGATGAAGATCGAGCTCGACGACGAGCGACGTGCGCAGTTCCTCGACAATCTCGAAAGCTTCCTCCAGCGAGAGCTCGACCTCGAGCTGAGCGGATTCCAGAAGGATCGTCTCGCCGATTTCCTGATCGCCGAGCTGGGTCCGTCGGTCTACAACCAGGCAGTGCAAGACGCCCGCAAGTTCCTCCAGGAGCGGCTCGACGACCTCGAAGGGGACCTGTATACCCCCGAGGCGTGAGAGCCTCGACCCCTCAGCGCCGTGAGTCCAGCCGCTCGAGCTCCGAGAAGAAGTTCTGTACCAGGACCACGTCGGGAGGCGCCGGCAGATCCCCCGTCCGTTCGCTCACGAGGAAGCGCTCCAGGTCCGGGTGAAGGTCCCAGCCGCGCGCGAAGGCAGGGGCCATCCGAGTCTCGAAGAGGAGCTGGGATGAGCTGGAGCGGAAGCCCTCACGAGTGTCGACCGAGACTCTCATGATCGAGGTCCCGTCGGTCGATTGATAGAGAAGCTCCGCGCCGTCTCGACTCCACAGGGGGAACCTGCCGCCTGCGGAGGAGATCTGCCAGCGTCCCTGTTGCACCTCTGGATAGGGATGCACGAACACCTGCGACTGCTCCGATTCGGTGGTGTTGAAGGCGAGCCATCGACCGTCGGGGGAGAGCATCGCACCGACCATCATGGCGTCGACCTCGAAGAGCGGCTCGAAGCTCGGCTCTTCCCCCAGAGACAGCACTCCGAGCTCGGTTCCGTCCTGAATGATCAGCTCCGACGTCCGGGGAACGATCGACAGCGGCCTGGCGTTGTCTCGGCTCTTCCAGATCAATCGATCCTGTCCAGACCCGTCCGCCGAGCGCTGGTAGATGTCGAACCGGCCGCCGCGATTCCCCGCGAAGTAGAGACTGGCGCCGTCAGGGGTCCAGAGTGGATTGTTGTCGAGCCCCTCGGCAAAGGTGAGGCGGGTCCACTCGTCCCGGTCGAGCTCCCAGATCCAGAGGTTTTCCTCCCGGGTGAAGGCCACTCGTGTGCCGTCGGGAGAAAATCGGGGGCCGAGGCTGCGCACCTCCTCGATCGGCTCCTTCTTCCCGTCCCGGTTCACCCAGAACGTCGCCGTCGTGGGCATGGCGCCGTCCTGTCCCGAAGCGTAGACCAGGGTGCCATCGTCGGAGATCGCGAAGTCTGCGCCTCCCGAGAGACTCTTGGTCATGACACGTTCGAGCACTGGAACCGGGCTACCGCCCAATGACAGGGTTTCAGGGTCGAACGGGACGGCCATGAGCGCCCCATCCTGGCCGTAGACGAGAAAGCCGTTGCGGGTGTAGACCGCGCGTCCACCGTCGGGAACGAGGGTCCTCAGCTCTCCAGTCTCGAGGTCGAGGGCGGCGATCTCGACTCCGCGATCGCCGATCGCCGTCCGGTTCAAGGTGACCAGCGCGACCTTGCCGCCCGGCAGAAGATGAGGCCAGCGCAGGTCGGCAAAGCCCTCCGGGGCAACGATCGGGATCTCGCGCGGCTCGCCCCCGCTGGCGGAAACCCTCGACAAGTCGAAACCGGTATTGCCCTCGTGAAACACGATGGTGTCGTCGTCGGCCCAGATCGCCGCCAGTGCAGTGCTCGTATCGCTGATGGTGATCACGGGGCCCCCACGGACCGGGACCTTCTCGATCGCTCCGCCCGAGGAGTCCATGAAACCCACCCATTGCCCGTCGGGGGAGAAGAACGGGCTGCGGCCCCCCTCCGCGACCACGCCCCCCTCGAGCTCGTCGAGCGAGCGCACATGAATGCCCTCGTCGGCAGCATAGGCCACCCATCTTCCGTCGCGCGAGATGTCGAGCAGGCCGACGTAGGGCTCCCACCGGAGAGCGGGATTGCCGGCCCCGCTGAGCACGGTACGCACGACCCGATCGGCTGCTTCCGGTGGCGGGCGAACGTTCCAGGCGATCAGACCGGCGAGAATCGCACCCGCGAGCGCTGCGGCTGCCAGACCGAGCCACCTTATCGCGCTCCGCGGTGTCGCCGAGACCCGATCGTCGGGTTCACGGTGCTCGGGTTGACCGTGTTGGGCCTCGTGGTCAGGGGACGCGAGCCCCTGCTCGAGCTCGTACACCGCGTCGCCGATGTCGCGCAGGCGTCGTCGGGGATCCTTCTCGAGGCAACGCCGCAGCAGCTCGCGCAAGCGAGGGGGAGTCGACTCGGGAAGCGCTTCCCAGGCGGGCTCGAGCATCAGCACCGAGGCCATCAGCTCGGAGGCATCCAGACCCCGGAAGGCACGCTCTCCGGTCAGGGTCTCCAGCAGGCAGGCCCCGAAGGCCCACACGTCCGCGCGTCGGTCGACGCGCTTGCCCTTGGCCTGCTCGGGACTCATGTAGGCGGCGGTGCCCATCACCTCGCCCCGCTGGGTGGCGGCCATCGTCAGCGTCGGCGAGTCGGAAGGGTCGAGCTCGGCCTCCGGCTCCTCGGGAGCCATCGCCTTGGCCAGACCGAAATCGAGGATCTTGACCTCGCCTTCTTCCGACACCTTGATGTTCGCCGGTTTGAGGTCGCGGTGGATCACCCCGCTGGTGTGAGCCACGTCGAGCGCCTCGGCGATCTGCAGGAAGAGCGCAATCGCCTGGTCGATCGGGATGGGCCCACGTTGGATCCTCTCGGCGAGGGTCTCTCCCTCCACCACCTCCATGACCAACAACTGGGTCGCGCCTTCACTCTCGAATCCGTAGAGCGTGGCGATACCCGGATGCTTCAAAGAGGCGAGCAGCCGGGCCTCGCGCTCGAAGCGAGCCATGCGGGCCGGATCTTCGGCGAAGGCCTCGGGCAACACCTTGAGCGCCACCTCACGACCGAGCCTCGTGTCGCGAGCCCGATAGACCTCCCCCATCCCGCCACTGCCGAGGGAGGAGACGATCTCGTAGTGGCCGAGCTCGGTGCCGGGTTCGAGTTGCATTTCGGAAGAGTCTAGCCGCAACGGTCGTGGGCGACCCCTACGACCCAGGGGTGTGCTCAGCCAGGAAGGCAGCGACCTTTGCCTGGGCGGCAGCCACGTTCTCCGGCTCCTTCCAGCTGGCAACGAATTCCACGTTCGGCGCCAGTTCGGCGATCTCCTCAGAGGTCGAGGCCGGATGGTAGAGGTCGTTGCCGGCCAGCACCAGGAGCGGCGTCTGGCAGCCACGGACGAAGTCGCGGTCGACGTTGAACAGGAAGTCCCCGTCGTACATGTTGCTGCGGAAGCGTGCCCAGGCCTCGTCGGGGACGTCCGGGTGGCTCGACGTCTTCAGCTCGGCGGCCCAGCTGTCGAACATCTCGTAGAAGGCCTCGCGGTTCTGATCGAAGCCGATCGGCTGGAAGAGCACGGCCGACGCCACCCGCTCCGGTGCGGCCTGGATCAGTCCCATGCAGTAGGGGCCGCCGATGCACATGCCGGCCACATGGAAGCGATCGATGCCGAGATGGTCCATCAGACCGAGCTGGTCCGCGGTATAGCTCGACCATGAGTCGTCCGGTGTGATCGGGGCGGTCGAGTCGCCGGCATTGCGCTGGTCCATGGCGATCACACGGTACTCGCCCCGGAGCTGCTCGATCGGATTCCAGGGCGTGTTCTGCCAATAGGAGATCGCGCTCTTCATCCCCCCTGGGGCAATCAGCAGGACCGGAAAGCCGCTCCCCTGCGCTTCGTAGTGGATCACGACCCCGTCGCGCTCATAGGTACTCATTTCGCCGGTCCCTCCATCGGTCATCGGCCACGAGTGTAGCTCGCGCCCACTCCGACGGGGCGGCACCGAGCCTAGGAGACAGTGGATATACTGCGCCCTTCCAGCATTCCGACCCCTTCTCGCGACCTGGACCGTCTGGCCAGGAGCATCTGGCCCGAAGCATCGGGCCCGAAGCGCCGCGGTTCCCGAACAGGTAGTGAACGTCATGTCGAAAGAGCTCTACGACCCTCTCGAAATCGAGCCCCGATGGCAGGAGACGTGGGCAGAGCAGAACGCCTTCCGCACGCCGACCGATCTCGAGGTGCTGCGCACCCGCCCGAAGTACTACGTCCTCGACATGTTCCCCTACCCCTCCGGTGCAGGACTGCACATCGGCCACCCCGAGGGCTACACCGCGACCGACGTGGTCTCTCGCCTCAAGCGGATGCAGGGCTACTGGGTGCTCCATCCGATGGGATGGGACGCGTTCGGTCTGCCCGCGGAGCGGGCCGCCGTGCGCGAAGGCGAGCATCCGGCAGAGATCACCAAGCGCAACATCGACAACTTTCGGCGACAGATTCAACGCCTCGGCTTCAGCTACGACTGGGAGCGGGAGATCAGCACCGCCGACCCGGACTACTACCGCTGGACCCAGTGGATCTTCCTGAAGCTGCTGGAGAAAGACCTGGCCTACATGGCCGAGGTCCCCGTGAACTGGTGCCCGGCCCTGGGCACGGTGCTGGCCAACGAGGAGGTCAAGGACGGCGTCTACGTCGAGACCGGTGATCCGGTCGAGCGGCGGCTGATGAAGCAGTGGATGCTCAAGATCACGGTCTATGCCGAGCGCCTGCTCGAAGAGATCGACGAGGTCGATTGGCCCGAGCACGTCAAGGAGATGCAGCGCAACTGGATCGGCAAGTCGCACGGCGCCGAGATCACCTTTACCATTGCCGATCATCCCGGCCAGAGCTTCACGGTCTTCACCACGAGGCCCGACACCCTGTTCGGGGCGACCTACTGCGTGCTCGCCCCCGAGCATCCGCTGGTCGCCGAGATCGCCAGTGACGACCAACGAGACGCCGTCCAGGCCTACGTCGACGCCGCCCGCGACAAGAGCGAGCTGCAGCGCACCGATCTGGCCAAGGAGAAGACCGGAGTGTTCACCGGAGCCAACGCCGTGCATCCGGTGACCGGTGAGCCCGTTCCGATCTGGATCGCCGACTACGTGCTGAGCAGCTACGGCACCGGCGCCATCATGGCGGTTCCCGGGCAGGACGAGCGCGACTGGGAGTTCGCCGAGGTCTACGACCTGCCGATCGTTCGCACCGTGCAGCCGCCCGAGGATTTCGACGGCAAGGCCTATCTCGGCGACGGCCCGGCGATGAACAGCGACTTTCTCGACGGGCTCGAGATCGCCGAGGCCAAGGAGAAGATGATCGCCTGGCTCGAAGAGCACGGCAAGGGGACCTCTCGCGTCGAGTATCGGTTGCGCGACTGGCTCTTCTCCCGACAGCGCTACTGGGGCGAGCCCTTCCCGGTGGTCCATACCGAAGACGGCGAGATCATCGCGGTGCCCGAATCAGGGCTTCCCGTGGAGCTGCCCCCGATCGACGAGTACCGACCCACCGAGGACGGCCGGCCGCCCCTCGCCCGCGCCGGCGACGACTGGCTGGGCGTCACCCTGCCCGACGGTCGTAAGGCGACGCGCGAGACCAACACCATGCCTCAGTGGGCAGGATCGTGCTGGTACTACCTGCGCTACATCGATCCGAAGAACGACGGGCAGATCTTCGACCCCGAGCTCGAGAAGTTCTGGATGCCGGTCGACCTCTACATCGGCGGCGTCGAGCACGCCGTGCTGCACCTGCTCTACGCGCGGTTCTGGCACAAGGTGCTCTACGACTGCGGCCTGGTCAGCACCAGGGAACCGTTCCAGAAGCTGTTCAACCAGGGCATGATCCTCGCCTACTCCTACCAGGACGAGCGCGGGAAGTACTACCTGCCCGAGGACACCGAGGAGAGAGACGACAGGATCTTCGCGAAGGGCACCGACCAGGAGCTGAGCTCGCGCATCGAGAAGATGTCGAAGTCGAAGCTCAACGTGGTCAGCCCCGACGACGTGATCGCCCAGTACGGCGCCGACGCCTTGCGCCTCTACGAGCTGTTCATGGGGCCTCTCGAGCAGCAGAAGCCGTGGCAGACCAAGGGGGTGGAGGGCGTCTACCGATTCCTGCAGCGCGCCTGGCGACTGGTGGTCGACGAATCGACCGGCGAGATCTCATCGCGCATCACCAATGCCGCCGGAGCCAGCGAAGACGAGCTGTGGCGGCTCCTGCACAAGACGGTCAAGAAGGTCCAGGAGGACACCGAAGCCCTCCAGATGAACACGGCAATCTCCCAACTGATGGTCTGGGTGAACGCTGCCACGGGCGCGGCGACGCTGCCCCGAGAGTCACTCTCGATCTTCCTGCGCGCACTGGCCCCCTACGCGCCTCACCTCGCCGAAGAGCTGTGGTCGAGACTGGGCCGCGAAGGATCGGGTTTCGAAGGGCTGATCTCCCTGGCCGAATGGCCCGGGTACGACCCGGCACTGTGCGTCGACGAAACGGTCAATCTCGTCATCCAGGTCAACGGCAAGAAGCGCGACGTCCTGGAAGCACCCAAGAACGCGAGCAAGGAAGAGCTCGAGGCGCTCGCGCTCGCGGCAGAGAACGCCCGGAAGTTCCTCGATGGCAGGACCCCGCGAAAGGTGATCGTGGTGCCCGGGCGCCTGGTCAACATCGTCGTCTGAGCGAACCCGACCCGACGGACCATACGCCGGCTGGACGCTCTCGACGCAGTCAAGGGGTGCAAGGGCCTTGGAGTCCGGCCGCGTCGCTGTGCCTCCAGGAGCGGCCTCCTGGAGCCACCTCCACGAGCGAGGGGGTCGCGCCCCGTCGCACGAAGGCGAGAGCGCGAACTGGGGACCCTGCTCTCGCACGGTCCCCAGAGTCGAATCAGCGCTTACCAGCGAGGAGCGCGCTCGGTGCGAGGACGAGCCTCGTTCACCGTCAGCGCGCGACCCTCGAGGGAGTGACCGTTGAGGGCAGCGATCGCCTCGTCGGCGCCATTGGCCATCTCGACGAAGCCGAAGCCACGGGAGCGGCCGGTGTCGCGATCGGTGATGATGTTCACACCGGTCACTTCACCATGCTCGCCGAACAGATCCTGCAGGCCCTGCTCGGTGCTGCTGAAGGGCAGGTTGCCCACGTAGATTCTCTTACTCATTCTTTCTTCCTTCCCGCCGTGCGGGGTGTCGTTGTACCCGGAATCCGATACCGGATGTACCGAACGTCGGGAGAGCGACGCAGACTGACTCTCAAGCGGTTAGTCTCCGCTCGGGAAGGAACGCTTTCACGGGATCGCTTCGGGAGGTGGGACTGACTGCGCGGATGTCCGCTACTGGCTCTACGTCGACGCTAGCACGGCCTTGCCGGCAACGCAATCGGGGGCGCTCTCGGCTCCACGTCCGCTCGGGCCGCCGGCGAGAGCACGATCGAAGACCCACGAGAAAAGAGAAGGAGTGGCACCCAAGATGGCATGGATTTCCGTGTTTTCTGAGAAAGAGATCGAAGCAGCCGTCGCGCAGGACTCCTCGGGGCGGCTCGAGGCGCTCTACGACCGAGCTCGCGACCCGGCGAGCGGCACACTGGATCACATCCTGCAGGTCCACTCGCTCAGCCCGGCCGGCATGGCAGCGCATTTCGAGCTCTACCGCACCGTGATGACCGGCACGAAGACGCTGCGCAAGGTGGAGCGCGAGATGATCGCGCTCCACGTCAGCCGCCTCAATCAATGCCACTACTGAATCACCCATCATCGGCGCGGTCTGCGCCGCCTGCTGGCTCGCGACTCCAGCTCTGGGGACGAACGGCTCGAGGCGATCGAGCGCGACTTCCGCAGCGCCGGGCTCGAGCCCCGGAGAGTGGCCATGCTCGAGTACGTCGAGAAGCTCACCCTCACTCCCGGGAAGATGCGTCGCCAGGACGTCGACGCCCTCCGGTCGGTGGGATTCTCCGACACCGACGTGCTCCACATCGCCGAGGTCGCCGCCTACTACGCCTATGTCAACCGGATCGCCGACGGCCTCGGAGTCGAGCTGGAAGACGAGCTCGAGGAGAGCTGACGACTCCAGTTCTTCCGCGTTCGTTCACACGGCGAGCAGACGCTCGACCTTCTCCATCACCGTCGGCCAGCGATAGGTCTGCGCGACGTAGCGCTGACCCTGGGCCCCCAGACGATCGGCGACCGCTGGATTCTCGAGCAGAAGGTCGAGACCGGCGCTGAACTCCGGGAAGTTCAGGTAGTAGAGCCCACCGTTGGCACGGCGCATCTGCCCCTTGAGCACTCGACAACCGCCATTCACCAGCGCCGGGCGACCATGATTCCAGCTCTCGAGCAGCACCAGGCTGAGGCTCTCGAACGGAGACGGCATGAAGAGCAATCGCGCCCGACTCAGCAGCGCCTCTCGCACTTCGGTCGAAACGAAACCGAGCGAACGAATCATCGGATGCTCGGGTACCGCCATCGCCGCCTTACCCGCCAGCACGAGCTGCACCGGGCGTCCCCCCTGCTCGAGGTGTCGGAGGAAGTGGCGGAACAGGGTGGCGCACCCTTTGTTGGGGTCGATGCGTCCCAGGTAGAGCCCGAAATCCTCGTCGAGCTCCAGCGGGTCGAGAAGGTCTGCCGGCACGTCGGACGCAGGCTCGATCCCGCCCCCGATGATCTCGGAGGGTGGCAGCTCACCCCGGGTGTGTGAGCCGACCAGCTCGGCCTCTTCCTCGGTGAGGAAGAGCATGCCCTGCGGGCGAGCGAAGAACTCGCCCAGCACCGAGAGTCGGATCGCGGGATCTTCCTCCGCAGTCGGCACGAGGATGGCACGATCCGCAACGCACGGTAGACCGAAGAAACTCTGGTAGTAGCGGTAGCTCCAGAACAGGATCCGGTCGTAGTCGTCGCCGTGACGCTCCAGATGTTCGATCAGATCGGGCATCTCCGGTCCGTTGAGGCGAAACCACCGCGTCTCCTCCTCGATCGATGCCCGGCCGGTGAAGACCCATTCGCTCAGCTCCCGGAACTCCCGCTGCGAGCGCTGCCGTGCGGGGAACCGGATCACACGGAGTTCCCCGTCGCTCGACTCGCCGGCCGGAAGCTCGTCGGCCCAACTGATGTAGTCGCGGGCGCAGCTCGTCAGCACCGTCACCTCGTGGCTCTCGGCGAGGCGCAGAGCGATCGAGCGACAGTGCGCCTCGGCACCGCCGGCGATCTCGGGTCCGAAGCGCTGAACCACACAGGCGATCTTCAATCGGTCTCTCCGGCCGGCGAAGGCCGTGCGGATGCGTCCTCGGAAGATCCCGGAGCCGGAGCTTCGTCGAGCCGCTGTCGCAGGCGCTCGACCTCGAGCTCCAGGGTGTGGTTGCGCGCAGCCACCGTCTCCAGGGTCGCGATCAGGGCCTGGTTGAGACGACGCTGACGCATGAAGTTGCGCTGGGAGTAGTCGAGAATCCACCGCACGAGGGGCATCATCAGGCGCTTGGCACCGACGATCAGTCCTCCACCCTTGCGGTGCGAAGAGATCCGCAAGTGGGGCTCGAGGTCCCACTCCTGGTCACCGAGCACGATCTCCGGAAGCACGAAGTCCTGCGCATGCAGCACCTCGAGCACCTCTGCTTCGAGCAACTCGAGGGCACCCACGCGCCGTCCCGAAGAGCCGCCCCTGGACACCCGTTCGCGCACCACGACCATCAGGTCGTCCGTCTTCAGCGGGTCGGCATCGAGCCGAGCGTCGAGATCGTCGGTCATCGCCGCGAACTCTACAACCCCGGCGCGAGAGCGTCGACCGTGGCCCCTGCCGGGCTACACTGCGCTCGATGCCCACGACGACCCAGCGTGCCGGAGACTCCCGTCGCTCCGAGAATGATCGCAAGGGACGCTGGCTGAACCCGACCGTGGTCGCCCTCGGAATGGTCTCGCTGTTCACCGATGTCGCCTCCGAGATGGTGATGCCGCTGCTGCCGGTCTTCCTGACGGTCGTTCTCGGCACCGGTCCCCTGGCCCTGGGGGTGATCGAGGGGGCGGCAGAAGCGACGTCGAGTCTGCTCAAGGTGCTCTCGGGACGCTGGGCAGACCGCACCGGGCGGCGCAAGCCGCTGGTCGCCGCGGGCTACACGGTCTCGTCGGTTGCCCGACCGCTCATCGCGCTGGCGACGATCCCGGGGCAGGTGCTGGCCGCCCGCCTGGCCGACCGGGTCGGCAAGGGACTGCGAACGTCGCCCCGCGACGCGCTGATCGCAGCGTCCGTGCCTCCCTCCCGCTTCGCTTCCGCGTTCGGTTTCCACCGAGCGATGGACCACGTCGGCGCGTTGATCGGCCCATTGATCGCGTACCTCGTCCTGCAGTTCTGGACCGAAGACCTACGAACCCTGTTCTGGCTGTCGGCGATCCCCGGCGCCCTCGCCGTCGTGACCGTCTTCGCCTTCGTGCGCGACATCCCGGCGCCGCCCCGCTCCGAGGCCGAGATCGCAGTCGAGCCGGCCGGCACTGGGCCCGTCAGCACTGGGCCCGACAGCACTGGGCCCGACACCGAGCCCTCCTTGCAGCCGCTCCTGTTTCCGCTCGCGCTCTTCACCCTGGGCAACGCCAGTGATCTCTTTCTCCTCCTCCGGGTGAGCGAGACCCGGGCTCCGCTGGCCACCCTGCCCCTGCTCTGGATGGGACTGAGCGCGGTCAAGGCGCTCACCTCTGCCGTCGGTGGCCCGGTGGCCGACGCGCTCGGACGGCGGCGCATCCTGATCGTGGGCTGGCTCGTCTACGCCGCCATCTACGCCGGGTTCGCCTACGCCGAGTCGCACGCATTCCTGGTCGCTCTGTTCCTCTTCTACGGCGTCCATCACGGCCTCACCGAAGGACCGGAAAAGGCCCTGGTCGCCGAGCTCTCTCCGGCGCGCGGCCGCGGCGCCGCCTTCGGCTGGTACCACGCCGTGCTGGGATTCGGCAGTCTCGCCGCCAGCCTGCTCTTCGGAGCCCTGTGGCAGTCCTTCGGCAGCCGGACGGCGTTTCTCACCGGAGCGGGACTCGCCCTCGCGGCAACGGCTCTGCTCGCCGTCATGCTCCCACCCGGTGGCAGCGCGTCTACTGCACCCGATCGAGCGGCACCACCGCCTTGACCTTGAGCCCCTTGCGCCCCACGACCTCGACCTCCGGCATCGAGCCGACGCTCGGGACCTCCGAAGCGTAGTAGAGCAACACGTACTGGCTGCGGAGCTCCGCTTCGATGCGATCGAAGGCATCCCCCAGCTGATCGAAGGAACCGAGCCGGAAGAGGCGCCCTCCCGTGGGGCCGGTCACCAGGTGCAGGCTCTCGATTCCGGCTGCCGCTCCCCTGCGCGAGGGGTTGCTGTTGTAGGCCGTGCCCCCCACCGGCGGTGAGGTTCCGTGCATGGCCGGCGCCATGCCTCGCTGCGGCAGCACGATCACGTAGACCGGCACGCCGAGCTTCTGGCCCAGCTCCACCGTGTTCTCCGGAGCGCTTCGGCTCGACGAATCGAAACCGTCGGTGAGCACGACCAGCCCGCGCCTGCCCGCCTCCTGGTCGAACTGGACGAGCGAGTAGATGATCGAGTCGTAGAGCGCCGTCCCCCCCTCGGGCTCGACCCCGTCGAACGCCTCGGTGAGCGCCACCCGGTCTCCGGTGGGCTCCTCGAGCAGACGAAGGTCGCTGTCGAAGTCGAGCAGAAAGGCACGGTCCTCCTCCGCGAGGGTGGAATCCAGGAACTCGAGCGCGGCCTTCTGGGTCTCCGGCCAGATCGGCACCATGCTGCCGGAAGAGTCCACCGAGAGGCCCAGCAAGAGGGCGACGTCGTCGGCGAGAAAGAGGCGCTCGACCGGAGCGTTCTCGCCGCCGGTCGTGATCTCGAAGTCCTCGGCACGGAGATCGCGAATCGGCTCCCCGCGCTTGTCGGTCACCAATACCTGGAGCTGGACCAGGCGCACGTCGAGACGCTCCTGGATCCCTCGTCCGCCCACCAACGCCACGTCCTCCGTCTGGCGACCGTCGGTGAGCACTGCCAGCACCCTCACCCAGTCGCGCGGCGAGCTCTGCGTGCGGGGAACGTCCAGCACCACCCTCTCCCCCGACGTGGGAGCCGCGTCGAGCTCGCTCACCTTCGCCTCGTTGAGATAGACCTCGAAGCGCTCCAGGGCCGCGGCCTCCGGCACTGTGAGCGAGGCCTCCACCCGGAGACCGCTCTGCGTGGGAACCAGCGATTCGATCCCCACCCGAAGAGGACTCTCCGGACCGCGCAGCTGCCGAAAGTGAAAGCCCATCACCTGGCCCCTCTCGTCCAGCGCCTCGACGCGCAGCTCGTGAGAGGCCCCTGGAGCGATCGTGATCGGCATGACGAACGGCGGCCGGTGCTTCACGCCGAGCTCCTTCCCGTCGAGCAGAAACCGCACGCTCACGGCCGCCTGGTCGAGCACCAACGCCTCGAGCTCCCAACGTCCCTTCTTTCCGGGGGAGGGCGGCAGGATGTGCACCACCGGGAGATCGAGGTCTTCCACCCCCTCGTCGTCGGTCGACTGGAACAGGGTCCCGGGCACCTGCGCCGCCGAACCGCTCACCGCCAGGGCAAAGGTCAACGCCACCATCCCCAGCCGTCGGACTCGCCACTTCTGTTCTTCTGTCATTGGCTACTCCTGCCGACACCGCGAACGCTCTCCACCACCAGGTCATCGCGGAGTAGGTCGACCTGGGGCGTGGTCCCCACGGCGTCTCCGGGCCGATAGACCAGCAGGTAGCGCGAGCGCAGCAGCGCTTCGATGCGCCGATATACCTCGTCCAACTCTCCTACCGTACTCACCTCGAAGAAGCGCCCCCCGGTGGCGAGCGCCAGGCTCTTCAGCTGACTCTTGGTCTCCTCGTCGACCCGACCCAGGGCGATCGGATACACCGCCACTCCGGCCTGCAGGGTGGCGTCCATGGCCGTCTCGAACGACCGGTCACTCTCGGTGTCGGCGCCGTCGCTGAGCAGGACCAGGGCGCGGCGGTGCTCGAGGCCCGCGAACAGGTGCAGACTGTAGACCAGGCTGTCCCACAGGCGGGTCGATCCCCGGGCACGCAGCCCGGTCGCGGAATAGCGCAGCACCGCAGTGTCGCCGGTAAAGGCGGCCAACGGTCGAATGTCGTGGTTGAAGGCGGTCAGCGACGCCAGATCCTGGTCGGTGAGAATGCGCTCGAAAAAGCCCTGCGCACTCGCGGCCGCATCGCGCACCTTGCGCCCGAGCGAACTGGAGGTGTCCATGAGCACACCGACGTTGAGCGGCAGATCGTGCGGATCTTCGAAACGCACCACCGGCAGGAGTTGATCGCCCTCGCGGATCCGGAAGTCTTCCTTCGCGAGTCCAGTGGCCGGGAGTCCCCGCCGATCGAGCACCGACACCCAGAGGTCGGCGAGGCGCACCTCGACCTCTTCCGAGCGCCCCGAGGAAACCAGCAACACGTCCTCCGCTTCGCTGCCGTCGTCGAGCCGAGCGATCACCCGAAGGTAGGACATCCGACCGCCACCGGGGCCCAGCGAGGGTCGCGGGCACCGATAGCGCTGCTCCTCGTTCGCGGAAGGAACGGCCACGCGAGTCGAGCCGTGGTAGCACTCCACGATCTGCACGCGCCGTCCTCGAGGCACCACCAGCGAGACTTCGACCTCGCCGGGATCCGTGGACTCGCGGTCGATCCGGGCCTGGAAGGCGCGCGGTGCCAGATCGAGCTCGGCGGCGTCGTGCGCCAGCTCCTCTCCTGCGGTGCCGAGCGCCACGACCTCGATCAAGGGCCCGTCTCGCTGCGCGTTTGCCGGATCGCTGCGCCATGCATCGGTGTCGAGCGAAGCGCTGAAGGGAAGACTCTCCGCCCGAGTCATCGATCTGCCGTCAACCAGGAACTCGACCGCCGCAACCTCGACGCCCCGAGTGACCGCCTGCATCTCCACCGTGCCGGTCAGCCGATCGCCGAGCGGCAGCAGCTCGACGCTGGGGAGAGAGGCGAGGGTCACGACCTCGTCGCGGAGCAACTGGGTCCAGGTTCGGGTGGTACCGGCCGGGAGCGGGGCTTCGCCCTCCATCTCGGGTACCTCGAGAGTGCGCTCTTCGCGTGCCAGAGCCAGCTCGTACCCGTCCTGTACCCGGAGATCCAGGCGGTAGCTTCCGGGTCGGATTC
This sequence comes from uncultured Acidobacteriota bacterium, assembly GCA_963851415.1. GTDB lineage: Bacteria > Acidobacteriota > Thermoanaerobaculia > Multivoradales > Multivoraceae > CAWKPF01. The sequence goes on along the minus strand of CAWKPF010000003.1, from coordinate 828,966 downwards.
CCCGGTAGAACTCGAGCGTCAAGGAATCGCGATCACCGGGATCGCCGGCGACGTGATGAATGCCCGAGAAGGTATCGACGAGACGCGTGCCGCGATAGAGATCACCCACGATCTCGATGCGATCGAGCACTTCGCCGCTGCGTCCTCGCTCGAGGCCCTCGATCGGCACCGTCACCCGGCCGCGAACCACGGTCTGCGCCGCGTAGCGACCGACGAACTCGAGTCGCACTTCCGCATTCAGAGGGTCGGGACGGTCGCGGTACCCCTCGAGCCAGTCGGGAGCGGGGCGTTCCCAAGCGGCCAGCTCTCGCAGCTGCTCGAAGGCGGGGGCGGTGTTCAGCGCGATCAGGAGCTCGGCCTTCTCGCGTGGGCTGAGACAGCCCCGCTTGACGGCACCTTCGAACAGCGCCGTCAGGTCTTCGACCCCGTTGTCTCGGTACCCGAGTGCCGCGGCACCCTCCGTGGGAGACCACAGCTGATAAGAGCGCATGTCCAGGTTGTTGGCGAGCACGAACACGAGCACGGTGCCGGATTCGTGAGGTTGCCCGGTCTGGTGCTCCAGGCTCCAGGGGTCGTAGGTCCAGACCTCGATTCGCCGCACTGCGTCGTCACAACCCTCGAAGTCCTGGATCCGCGACGGCCAGCCGAGCATCATCACCGCTCGGGTGCGGGCAGGGGCGAGACTGTTGAGCTCTCGGGCTGCGGCCCGATTGAGCCGCCAACGCTGGCGTGCATCTTCCCCGCGAGCCTGCCAGAAGCCATGGATGAAGCGCTCGCGCTCGATGTCGTCGCCGAGGGTCTCCAGCGCCTTGCGTTCCTCGGGCATCAGGAGCGGTGCGACCTCGTCCTGCCAGTTCTCCCACCAACCCTGGAGCCTGGCCTCTCGTTTCGGGGCCGCCGTCGCCGGCGCGCATGCCAGGCCGAGACACAGCGAGGCCACGGCCAGCCACTCTGGCGCGCAGACAAACTGCCGCTGTCGACTTCTACTCAGCATGTGCCGTCATTTTCTCTCAGGCGCCAAGGCCTCCAGGACTCTACCCCGTCAGGGGTGCAAGCCCGATGCCCGCGTCCGCAGGGGCACCGACTCCCGGACTCGTCTTCCCGGGAGGCCAACAGCGTCCTGCACCGATGTCAGGGATCTCGTCGCCGCTCTCCAGCGATACGGCCCCCCCTGACCCCAGCGAAGGCGACCGTCAGGGGAGCCGAAGCGCGACCAGGGTGGTGGGACCGCGCAGGAGGAGTGTCCGGCCGACCAGGGTCGGCACCGTCCACGAGAGCTCGTCGAGCACGTCGAGCCGAGAGATGATGCCCGAACCGTCTCGAGTCGGCTTCGCCAGGTGCAACGCGCCGTCCGCATCGAGCCACAGGACCATCTGCTCGCCGACCCTCAGAAACGTCGCTTTGGGAGCCCGCTCCTTCCAGAGTAGTTCACCTCTGGTGGAGTCGAGCGCGACCAGGAAGCCGGGCTCTCCCCCGTCGGACGCGATCCACATTCCGTTCCACAGGACAGCGTTGCCGTGCTCGACCTTGAGCCGCGAGCTCGACCAGACTCGCTCGGGCGGACCGCCCTGCGGATCAATCCGGATCGCCTGAGCGCCCCGCTGATCATAGGCGTGGGAGAGAAAGAGAATGGAAGAGTCCGAATCCCAGAGCGGGGTGAAAGAAACGTTGTCGGAGGCGCCGCTCCGGACCTCGAACCGCCATGACTCCTCTCCCGTCTGTGGATCTACGGCAACCAGATCCTCCAGGCCATGAAACACCGCGATCTGCCGATCCTCGAGTGGAACGAGAATCGGCGAAGCGTGCGACGAGGGGAAGGCCTGCTTGCCCCAGATCGTCTGGCCGGTCCGGGTGTCGAGTCTCAACACGCCGAGACCAGGAGCTTCGGTGCGGCTCAGCCCGGGACCATCACCCCCGAGCCCGGGGAGCAGAATCGAGTCCCCGATGAGCAGGGGGCTCGCTGCGTAACCGGCCTGGGGCAGGGTGACACCGTGGTCGCGGCGCAGATCTCGCATCCAGAGGAGAGAGCCATCCTCGAGGTTCCAGGCCCTGACGGTGGAATCGATCGCCACGGTGATCACCGACGCCTCCAGCACCAGGGGGGCCGAGTGTGGGCCGTCGTAGTCATCGACGCTCGAGCCATAGCCGACCCGGTACTCTCTCTCCCAGAGAGTCTCCCCGAGCTCGGTGAGCGCCAGGACGCGCTCGGTCTTCGCCTTTCCGTGAACGACGAACACCCTGCCGGAGACGAAACCGATCGAGGAGTGGCCACCGAGTAGAGCGCGCCGGAAGAGCTCTACGGGTTTCGCTGCGCCTTGCCAGGAGGGCTGAAGCTCCGCGGCGCGAGCAACGAAGTTCCGCGTCGGTCCACCCCACTGCCACCAATCCCGCTCGAAGTCGATCTCGGGCTCTTGAGCCGTGGCAATGGCTACCAGGAGAAACGGGGACAACGCGCATCGGCTGAGAGTGATCCACTGCATGATCCTCCAGTTCGGCGACCGCTCCCGCTCGGATTCGCTGGCCTCACGAGCCCGGCACACACTGCCTCGGCCTCGAGAGGAGCGAAGAAGCATTCGCTCCGGATCTCTGGGCGAGTGGATTCGGTATCCTGAGCTCGACGTACCCACCCAGGTCGAATTCAGGAAAGGGGAGATCCATGCCGAGAACCCAGATCCGCAGCAAAGCGACCGGAGGTCTGGCGAGCACGGCCGCTTTCGCACTGGCGCTCCTGACCATCCTCGGTTGCAGCGACGAGGCCAAGGCACAGGAGGGCGCTGCCGGCTCCGAGACTCGTGGGACTGAGATCGGAGCGGCCGAGATCGAGACGTGGCTCGAGGAGCTGTCGAACGCGGGGCGCTGGGGGGACGACGACCAGCTCGGCACCGTGAACCTGATCACGCCGGAGAAACGCAAGGCCGCCGCCACCCTGGTGAAAGAAGGCATCTCGGTCTCGCTCGCCCACCCCACCCTCACCGATTCGAACCTGGACAACGCGAATCCCTGGGAGCACGCCCTGCTTCTCTCCGGAGAGACTCAGGGACCGTGGGCCGTCGACCGTCTCGCCGTCGTCTTCCATGGCTATGCGCACAGCCACCTCGATGCCGCGTGCCATATGTTTCACGACGGCAAGATGTACAACGGCTACCCGCGAGAGTCGGTGACCGCCCAGGGCTGCGGCGAGATGGCGATCGATGCGCTGCGAGACGGCATCTTCACCCGCGGAGTGCTGATGGACCTTCCCCGGCTTCGGGGGGAGCGCTGGCTCGAGCCGGGTACGCCCATCTACCCACAGGACCTCGAAGCCTGGGAAGAGCAGGCCGGTGTGCGGGTGGGCGAGGGAGACGTACTGTTGATCCGCACCGGTCGCTGGGCGCGGCGTGACTCCGAAGGAGCGTGGGACGTATCCGCGCTATCGGCCGGCCTTCATGCGTCGTGCGCACCGTGGCTTCGCGAGCGGGGGGTTGCCGTGCTGGGCAGTGATGTGGCGAGTGATGTGTTTCCTTCGAGAGTGGAAGGCTACAGTCATCCGGTGCATCTCCTGGTACTGGTCGCCATGGGGATGCCGATCTTCGACAACCTCGACCTCGAGGCGCTCGCCGAGGAAGCGCAGAAACAACGACGCTGGGAGTTCCTTCTCACCGCCGCCCCGATGCCCATCCCTGGTGGCACCGGGTCGCCGCTCAATCCGATTGCGACGTTCTGAAGAAGGGGCGAGTCAGTTCATCTGCAGGATCGCGAGGGAGTCGAGATCCGTCCTCTCGCAGACAATCGAGAAAGGTCCACCCGAGCGGCTTTTCTACCGGCGAGGGCGGCGATCTCGGCCGCTGGACCATCGACGTCCCCTGAGCGAGAATGACGTCCGACACCCCGTTCCCGGATCGGCGCTGAATCGCCAGAATTCCGGTGGCACGGAAGCTGCTTGACACTGGAAACACGCGGGACCTCTCCGCGCAACCCCCCAGGGAGATCCGATGAGAATTGCCGTGCCCCCGACCGCTCTCGCCTTGCTCTTTCTCCTGGCGATCACCCCTCCAGTTCGAGCGCAGGAGCGACTGACAAGTCTCGACACCCTCGATGTCGCAGATTTGGCCGCCCGCGTCACTCAGGGAGAGACTCTTCGCATCGACAGTCTGACCCTGGGCACCGATCGAGTCGAAGCCCTCGAGCTCGAGCGCTTCGAAATGTTCGCCCCTGATGCGCAGATCGTCGTTCACCGTTCCACCACCGAGACGACGTCGATGCCCACGCCGCGCAACCTCTACTTCCGCGGGCGAATCGTCGGTGAGCCGGACTCGACGGTGACGCTGACGGCGCTTCAGCGGGGTGGTGTGCGAGGCCTCTTGACGAGCGGCGGCGAGAGCTGGATCGTCGCCACTCCTCGAGACAGAGTGGCCGGGGAGGTAGGGCCGGTCCAGACCCGCCGGATCGACGACGTTGTGGCACGGTCCGGAGACGGACGCAGCTTCAGCTGCGACACGGATTCCCTGCAGACCTCGGACGAGCTGTTGCCGGCTTTCCTGAGCAATTCAGACTCGGTGCGGGACGCCGCCCGTGCAGCGGCGGAGGCGCGCTCCTCCCAGCGTGGCTCGGTACCGAGCTACACGGCTCGCGTCGCGATCGAGACCGACTACGAGTTCTTTCAGCTCTTCGGGAGCACCGAAGCGGCGGTGGACTACATCGGAGACCTCTTCGCCTACGCCTCGGGCATCTACTCCACCGAGGTCGACACCTCGCTCCTGCTCTCCTCGATCGATCTCTGGTCCACGGCGGCCGATCCGTGGGACCAGTCGGGCTCGTCCTGTGCCCTCTTCCAGTTCGGCAAGTACTGGAACGACAATCACGGCGACAACACCCGCACCATCGCTCACTTCCTGAGTGGGAAGAACAGCAACTCCGGGATTGCCTGGGTCGGCGTGCTGTGCGGCGGGGGCTTCAACACCAGCCATGGCGGAGGGTGTCCCGGGATCGGGCCGGACGTCTCGAACTACGGCGGCGGCTACGGGTTCACCGGTGGCATCGACGGCAACTTCGATATCAACAATCCCGCCATCGTCTGGGACATCGAGGCCGTAGCCCACGAAATCGGCCACAACTTCAACTCACCGCATTCCCATTGCTACGCCGGACTCGGGGGAAACGCAGCCCCGGTGGACGAGTGCTATGCGGGCCAGTGCGGGGCCAACGGGTGCTACTGCGGCGGAGCCACCCTGCCCTGCAGTGAGACGGGAGCCGGGTGCGGCACCATCATGAGCTACTGCCACCTCCTCTCGGGCGGGCTCTCGAACATCTCCCTCACCTTCGGAAGCGGCCACCCCTACGGCACCGCGCCGGGCCGGGTGCCGAGCCGGATGAACGACCACGTGGTCCTTCGAGCCGCCGGCTCGCCGGGCTGCCTGGACTTCGCAGCGCCGAGCGACGTGTTCAGCGACGGCTTCGAGAGCGGTGACCCGAGTCGCTGGTCCTCGATCACGAGCCGGTGAAACCGGACGGAGGTCATCAGAGCCGGGGCAGGGCGGGGAACGGCCTCGACCGCTCGAACGCCGCCGCCAACGCGAGCAGCGACCGGTCCTCGCCGGATGGCGCGACCAGCTGCAATCCGACAGGCATCCCCTCGCGACTCGTGCCCGCCGGAACCGAGATCGATGGGCACCGTGTGACCGTGATCGAGGTGCAGGTGCCCATCCAGTCGAGGTAGGTGGCGAGCTGTTGGCCGTTGATCTCGGTCGGATACTCGCAGTCGATCGAGAACGGCAAGACCTGGACGGTCGGGAGAGCGAGATAGTCGTAGTGCTCGAAGAACTCGCGGACCCGATCGAGCAGGTCGGCGCGTGAATGCATCGCCGCAACCAGGTCCGTGGCCGAAAGGGACTGGCCCAGCTCGACGTTCCAGATCACGGTGTCCTTGACCCGCTCTCGATGCCGCTGAACGACGGCTCCGAGCCGTCCCGCGTAGAAGGCGCCGCGGAGGGTTTGGAAGATCTCGGGTGCATCGCTCAGATCGGGATGGCCTTCGTCGATCTCGATTCCCAGGTCCGTGAGAGCAGTGAGCGCCGACTGGCACACGCGGACGACCTCCGGCTCGACCGGGTGTTGGCCGAGATCTGGCGACCAGGCGATCTTGATCGGTTCGCCTGTCTTGCGGGTGGCCTCCAGGCGAGCCGTTGGGTAGAAGCCCTCACTCGCGTCGGGCAGGGTGAGGATGTCTCTCGGATCCGGCCCCGCCATGACCGAGAAGAGCAGGGCAAGGTCCTCCACCGAGCGGCCCATCGGGCCCGTGACCGCCATGTCGTCCCAGAGATCCCTGGTCGGGGTCCTCGACACGCGGCCCGGAGTCGGTCGGAAGCCGACCACGCCGCAGAAGCTGGCCGGGTTGCGGAGTGAGCCTCCATAGTCACTGCCATCCGCGATCGGCAGCAGGTTGGCGGCCAGAGCCGAAGCCGCGCCGCCGCTCGAACCGCCGCAGGTCCGGGACGTGTCCCACGGATTTCGTGTCGCTCCGAACACCTCGTTGAAGGTCTGGGAGCCGGCCCCGAACTCGGGTGTGTTGGTCTTGCCGATCACGACGGCGCCCGCCGCCTCGAGCCGATCGACGAAATGGGCGCTCGCGTCCGGCACGTCATCGGCAAAGACCGGCGAGCCCATGGTCGTTCGAATCCCCCGCGTCGGAACGAGATCCTTGATCGCGATCGGAAGTCCATGTAGCGGCCCTCGCTCGACCTGGCTTCGATCGAGCTCCTCTGCACGCTCGATCGCCTTCTCGGGCACGAGCGTGCAGATCGCTCCAATCTCGGGGTCGACGCGCTCGATGCGTCGGAGATGGGCCTCCACCACCTCTCGCGCCGAAACGGAGCCACGGCGCAGCTCCGCCGACAACTCGCAAGCACTCCGCAGGCAGAGCTCTTCGTCGGTCACCCTTCGCGGGCCTCGCCAGGCCGAAACTCTCCCCGGAACATCAGCTGCCCCATGGGTCGCAGATTGACCTTGGCCTCGATGGCCGGCGGGCCGTCGCCGACGTAGCGGAGCTTCAGCTTCCGCGCCACGTGGGCGAGATGGAACTGCATCTCCACCATGCCGAAGACGTCGCCGATGCAGCGCCGCGGGCCGGCTCCGAACGGGATGTAGGCGTGCTTGTGACCGGGCTCTTTCAGGAAGCGATCGGGATCGAAGGTCTCAGGGTCGGGCCAGAACTCAGGGTGGCGGTGGAGATAGTAGGGCGAGACGAGCACGTCGGTGCCAGCGGGAATGCTGTAGGGACCGATTCGGTCTTCGCCGAGGGCTCGCCGGGCGAGCAGCCAGCCCGGGGGATAGAGGCGGAGCGTCTCGTCGAGCACCCTGCGCAGATAGGGGAGGGTCTCCAGGTCACGCGGGCGCAGCGGGCCGTGCTCCGCAGACGCGTCGAGCTCTTCGTGCAGGGCGGACTCCACCTCTGGATGCTCCGAGAGCAGATACCAGGCCCAGGTGAGCGCAGAGGCCGAGGTCTCGTGCCCGGCGACCGCGAGCGTGACCACCTCGTCCATCACCACCTTGTCGTCGAACGGCTCGCCGGTGTCGGCATCGCGCGCGGAGATCAGCACACCGAGCAGGTCGGGGGGCTGCTCGGCGCGCTCTCGGCGTCGCGCGATGTACTTCACGAGCCGATCTCTCTGTTTCTGCAGTCGGTGAACCGTGGTGAGGGTGCGGGTGAGATCGTCGGTCAGGATGGCGAACGGGATGTCGCCGAAATCGGCAGTGATCTCCTCGAGGTCATCGCCGAACAGACACTGCACGATGATCTCGAGCGTCAGGCGAGCGGTGTCCGTGCTGACGTCGATCGGCTCACCCGCCGAGGTGTGGCTGGCCCACTTGTCCAGCATTCGCCGATTGGCAGCGAGCATGACGTCGGCGAAGCGGCCGATCGCCTCCTGGTGAAACGACGGTTGCAGCACCCGTCTCCGGTTTCGCCAGGCGCGACCCTCGATGGCGATCAGCCCCCTTCCGAGCAGCATGCGGACCTTGCGTCCACCGAGACTCTTCTCATAGTTGCCATGGTTGCGACCGAGGACGTGCCAGGCTTCGTCAGGCCGGTTGACCAGTACCGCTCCTGCCGAGCCGCTGTCGGGAGCCACGCCGACCAGATCTCCGCCTTCAGCCAGGGCGTCGCCCATGAAGGCGAAGGATCGCTCGTCGAGATCGAAGTCGAAAGCCGACCCGACCAGTGGCGGAAAGCCTTCGGTGTTCCAGGGTTGGTTCATGGCGTTCAGGATCCGGGGTCGGCGAAGATCCTGCCACACCGGGTGTGATTTCCGTACCCCCCACCGAGCCTGGGGCGCACGCGACCCACCGACCCTCACTCCGTGAGCTGCCAGCTCCCCGCCATCTTCGCCGAAGAGCCTGCAAGAGCCCCACAGGAAGCCGCGAGAAGAGAGGCTGCTACTTCGCTGCCAGCTACCGGGCCCGCGTGTCGGGCCGCGAGTCCTCGGTTGCTGTCTCGGGGTGGGCCGCCACACCGATGTCGATGGGCTCCCAGGGTGCGTCCCGGCACTCGATGAACTCCGACGAGCCGAGCCACTCTTCGTCCGGGAAATAGGAGAACACGAGAGAGCCACCCTTGATCGTGTCGATGACCTCGCGAGCCGTCTCCTTGGGGAGTGCCGGACATCCCCAACTCCGGCCCAGGCGTCCGAACTGCTCGGCGAACTCGGGGCTCACATAGGGCGCGCCGTGGATCACGATCGTGCGCTCGAGAGCGGCGTCGTTGACGCCCTCCTCGAGCCCGTGCAGCTTCAGCGAGTAGCCGTTGCGGCCATGGTAGGTGCCCCCCGTTCGGAACAGCCCGAGGCTCGACTGAAGGCTGCCCAGGGTGTTGGAGAACGCAGTCGCTTCGTTCTCCCCGCTGTTGCGACCGTGCGCCACCAGCTCCCGATACAGCAGGCGGCGCTCGGCGAGGTCGAACACCCACAGGCGCGGTTCGGTCGACGGCCGCGAGTAGTCGATCAGGGTCAGGATCGAGGTCTCGGCGAGCCCATCGCGACGGGCACAGGAGGCCGCGCGGGTAGCAAGGCGGAGAACCTGGCGATCCAACTCGGGGGCTTCCTGCTGGAGATCGAAGGAGAGGCTGCGCAGTTCGGCCCCGCCGGAGGTCGCGGGCGCGAGAAGGGCAAGACCCAGAAACAGAGCGAACACGAAGGGCGGCGTGGGATCGTTCACGGACGGTCCTCGTCTGCGGTGGCGCTGGAGAGGGAGCCCCACCGGGGAAGTTGTAGTGCTTTCGGGAAGGGAGTCGTCCGCGGATCCGGGCTGGGGACCCGGCCATGGGTCGCCAAACGACCTCGCAGACGACGAGAAATGTCACAGTACCATCTGGCCACACCGGAGGCAATCGCGAGGCCCCGCCCAGATGGCCGCGTCTGGCCTCCCCCACTCCCCATCACGCGGGACCGATCCAGGCCTCATCCGGGACCCGTTGGGCCGACTCGCGACCTGCACCCTCTGGTCGCGCGAGCTGCCCGAGGCGCCCGGTTCCCTCCCGCCCCCGGTCACCTTCCGCCGAGAGCGATCCACCGGTAATAGAGGTTGTCCGGGTCGCGAGCCAGGACCTCGCGCACCATCGCCACGGCCGCTTGCTGTTCGCCCCCGAGGGCGAGCAGGCTGGCGCGATAGAACTGACGCAGCTCCTGGCTCTCGGCGGCCACCCCGAGCCGCAGGGGGTCCGCCCGTGCGAGGGGCACCTCCGTGGCCAGCTCGAGCAGCCGCGGGAGCACGCGCTGGAGCTCACCCCGGCGGACCCACGCCCCGTGCTCGATCCGCGGGCGATCGTCGGTCACCGGCGGCGCCTCGCCGGCGAAAGCCTCGAGACCGGCAGTGCCGGTGAGCCAGGTTCCCAGGAGCGCCTCCGGCGATTCGACTCCCACCTCGGCAAGGGCCTGGGCGACCCCGGCGGCAGCGAAGCGCTCGGCGACGCGCGGGCCGTCGAGCACGAGGGGCTCGAGCGAACCGACCAGCAGGACTTCGTGAAGCTCCGTCGACCAGGCGGTGGTATAGGGAAAGACGTCCAGGAAGGCGCGCACCAGGGAGCGCGAGTCTTCCTCGTTCTGCGTCGGCAGGGGCCACCACTGCGCCATCAGTCCCCCGGGCGCGAGGCGCTCCCGGCACAGCTCGTAGAAGTCCCGCGAGTACAGGTTGACGACCCCGGCCGCCGAGGGCGGCGGCGGTTCGAGGGTGATGAGGTCGTAGCGCTGGCTCCGGGCCAGGAGCTCGTGGCGGCCGTCGCCAATCCGGATGTCGAGACGAGGGTCGCGGGAGGCATCGAAGTTGCCCTCGAAATGGACGCCGGCCGCGACCACGGACGGCAACAGCTCAGCCACGACCCGCGTCTCGAGCCCGGGATGGACGAGCAGGGACCCGGCCGTGATGCCGGTACCGAACCCGACCACCAGGGCCGAGCGGGGCTCACCGGGATGAACCAGCAGGGGCAGAAGCGCCTGCAGACGCATGTAGCGCAGCGACGACAGCGCATCCCCCGAATTCGAGACACCCTGGATGTACAGACGTCGAAAGGCCCCGGCGCCCCTGCCCGTCGCCTGCTGCTCGAGCACGGCCACGGTGCCTCCGGCGTCCTCCTCGTAGAAGAGGAGCTCTCCCCCTCGCTCCTCGGCCAGGAGACGGGCCAGGCGGTCGCGCGGCGTGGCCAGCGGCGGCCACCGCCACGACGAGCACGAGCGTGACGGCGAGGGCGAGGGCGCGGGGCTTGGAGCTGCGGAGAATGGCCACGGCGCCGATCAGCGTACCTCCGACGGCGAGCAGGCCCAGCGCGGCGACGAGGCCGACCCCGGGGACGAGGACGAAGCCGGTCAGCAACGTGCCGGCGATGCCACCGGCCGTGTTCAGTCCGGCGATCAGGCCGACATCGCCGGCGACCCGATCGGCGCCCGCCGTGAGCCGCGCCGCGGCCGGGAAGGCGGCGCCCAGCAGGGTCGTGGGAACGAGCAGAATGGCGACCGACGCGACCGCGAATCGGGCCAACACCTCGATCGTTTCGAGGCCGGTGAGACGCGTCGCCCATGTTCCTGCAAACGTCTGGGAATCGGGCAGCCACGGCCCGAGCGCGGCCACGATCAGGATGGCGCTCGCCCCCGCGGCGCTCAGCAGCAGACCGAACACCCGCCACGGATCGTGTTGCGGCCGGCTGAACCGCGTAAACAGGAAGCTGCCCAGGGCGAGGCCGGTCAAGTAGGTGCCGAGCATGACGGCAAACGCGTACGTTCGAGTGCTCAGGAACTGGACGAGCAGCTCGGACCAGATCACCTCGTAGCCCAGCGCCACCCCGCCGGCCAGGGCGTACAGGGCGAGGGCGAGGCGGACGTCGTTCGACCGGGTGGCGGGGCGAGGGGCCGCGGCCGCGGGCTCGACGGTGAGCGCAGCGGCGGTGCGGCGGTCGCGGGCCCGGTCGAGGGCCCGGTCGAGGGCGAGGGCGGCGAGGGCGATCAGGAGACCCGATGCCGCCGCGAAGAGACCCGTTCCCTGGATGCCGAAGGCGGGCACCAGGAGGAAGGGCGTGGCGAGCGTTCCCGCGACCGCGCCTGCCGTGTTGGCGGCGTAGAGAACACCGGTGGCAAGAGCGACCCCGGACTCGTCGGGACGAAGCGCCCGCAGCAGCGCCGGCAGCGTGCCTCCCATCAGGAACGAGGGCAGTCCGACCAGGGCGAAAGGCAGCGCCCAGGCCAGAGGCCCCACGGCATCGCGGAGCGCGACGAAGGGACCTCCCGAGCGCGCGAGGGCCAGGGTCGAGAGCAGTCCCAGGACGGCGACTCCGGCCTCGAGGATCGCGTACAGGCGGATCGGACGCGCCGAACGATCCGCGAGTCGCCCCAGGAGAGCCCCGCCCAGCGCCAGACCCGCGAAGAAGGCGGAGAGCGCAATCGTGACGGCGTGGACCTCGACACCCACGACGCGCCCCAGCTGCTTCACCCACAGGGTCTCGTAGACCAGCGCCACGAACCCCGAGAGCAAGAGGAGGCCGGCCAGCGCGCGTCCCTGGGGAAACCGCACTCGTTCGGCAACCGAAGCGGATCCGGTCCCGGCCGGGGACGTCGCTGTGCTCTGGACGGCTTTCCGTCGACGCTTCTTGGCCAGAGAGTCCTCCCGAAGAAATCGTCTTATGAGTCTAAGCGACGCCGTGGGGACCGTCCGTGCCAGGTTGCCAGGCTGATCCAAAGGACGAGAGGGCTTCAAAAAGCGAAGGCGGCGGGGAGACCCGCCGCCTTCTCAGTGCGTCACGCGCGAGCGTCTACTGCGAAGGGTTATCGGTGAGGCTCTCCATGACTGCGTCCATATTGAAGCTGCCTGGCTTCTGACGCGGCGGGTACTTCTTGAAGCTCTCCAGCCATGCCCCGGCGTACGCCTGGGCCGGTCCCATGAGGAAGGTCCGGTCGAACCGCCACTTGGAGTAGCCCATCGCCTCGTGATCCGCACGCTCGAAGGGATCCATGCGGAGATCGAAGATCTTGGGCAGACGCAGCGTGACCAGAGGCTCCTCCCACACGTCGAAGCCGTGGGCCCGCTGCTCCATGAAGACGACCTTCCAGCGATTGAAGCGCAATCCGGCGAGGGCGCCGTCGTCGGTCCAGTAGAGGAACTCCTCCCGCGGCCACTCCGTGGTCTCGCCCTTGAAGTAGGGCATCAGGTTGTAGCCGTCGAGGTGAACGTTGTACCTCGTTCCCGCCGCACGAACCCCGTCGAGCAGGTTCGCCTTGACGTCGCCCCCGCCGGCAGCGGCGACGAGCGTGGGCAGCCAGTCTTCGTGGGCGATGATCTCGTTGATCTTGGTGCCAGGCTCGATGACGCCTGGCCAACGCGCGACCAGCGGGACCCGGTAGCCGCCTTCCCAGTTCGTGTTCTTCTCGCCCCGGAACGGCGTCATGCCGCCATCGGGCCAGGTCATCACCTCGGCGCCGTTGTCGGAGGTCCAGACCACGATGGTGTCGTCGGCGATCCCCAGAGAGTCGAGGAGATCCAGCATCCGACCGATGTGGCCATCGTGCTCGACCATGCCGTCAGCGTAGACGCCCAGGCCGGTCTTACCCTCGGACTCGGCCGCCAGGTGCGTCCAGACGTGCATGCGCGAGGTGTTGAACCACACGAACCAGGGCTCGTTCTCTGCCGTGTTGTCGCGGATGAACCGCTCGGCCTGGTCCGCGACCTCCGTGTCGAACGTCTTCATGCGCTCGCGCGTGAGGGGGCCGGTGTCGTCGCAGCGCTGCTTGCCCCAGTCGCCGAAGCGCTCGCTGGTCGGCTCCGAGCTCACCTCGTCAGTGGCGTAGCAGTGGAAGACGCCGCGGGGTCCGAAGTTGTCCTTGAAGGAGGCGTCTTTCGGGTAGTCGGGGTTCTCGGGCTCCTCCTCGGCGTTGAGGTGGTAGAAGTTGCCGAAGAACTCGTCGAAGCCATGCACCGTCGGAAAGAACTCGTTGCGATCGCCCAGGTGGTTCTTGCCGAACTGTCCGGTGGCGTAGCCTCGCTCCTTGAGCAGCGTGGCGATCGTCGGGTCCTCAGCCTGGAGACCCTCGGGCGCCCCGGGCAGACCGACCTTCAGCATCCCCGTGCGAATGGGGGACTGGCCGGTGATGAACGCGGCCCGCCCGGCGGTGCAGCTCTGCTGCGCGTAGGCGTCGGTGAAGAGCGCTCCCTCGTTGGCGATCCGGTCGATGTTGGGGGTCTTGTATCCCATCATCCCCTGGTTGTAGGCGCTGACGTTCCAGAAGCCCACGTCGTCGCCGAACATCACCAGGATGTTGGGCTTGTCCTGGGCACTGGCCGCGGTCGCGACGACCGCGAGCAGCGCCAGCATCAGACATTGTTTCTTGACCATTCCTTCTTCCCCTTTCTATACAGATCTTCTTTCATACAGAACTTCCCCCAGCGCCCTCGAGTCCGAAGACGATGGCCAGGAGATCGGATGAACCGATGTTAGACCCCACTGTACAGCAATTCGCACGCCACCCAGTGCGTTGGCTCGACGTGTTCTCGACCGTGCGGCTCTTCGGGCCAACACCCGCGGGCATCCCGAGCGCCCTTCACGGCAGTTCGGCGATCGGTCACGGCCTGCAGAGATCCGCGAGAAGGCCCGCTTTTGTCACCACAGATGGTGATCGCTCACCGTTTACGGTGATAGACTCGCCATTCCAGTCCCCACAAGTTCGAGTCCAACCGATTTTGCCATGCTGAAGGACGCCCCGCCGAACGCGTTTGCTCCGTTCGAGGCTCTCGTCTCCGAGACCGCGGCTGCTCTCATCGAGACGCCGCTCGAGGGGCTGGACGAGGCCCTCACGCAGATTCTGGGCGAGCTCGTCGTGGCGTTGGAGATGGATCGTGGGACGCTGAGCGAGATCGAGCTCGCAGGGGATTCTGTACCGGCAGCGCGCGTGATCTGTTCCTGGGCTCGCCCCCCGCTCACTTCGTTGCGCCAGGGAGAACAGCTCACACAAACGCACTGGGCCACGGCGGAGGTCTGGAAGGGGCGTCCGTTCTCCTTCGACTCCCTCGACGAGCTGCCCGCCGCGGCTCACTCCGTTCGAGACTTCTTCCGCAGCGCAGGGGTGCAGTCCCACGTTTCCATCCCGACGATCGCCTCCGGAACGGTGGTCGGTGCTCTTTCCTTCGCTCGAGCCACGACCGGGAGTCGCTGGCCCTCTCGACTCTTCGATCGCGTGCAGCTGTTGGCGCGGATCTTCGCTGGCGTGCTCGAGCGTCGCCGCAAGGAGATTGCGCTACGAAGAGCGCTCGCCGAGGTGTCACAGCTCAGGGACCGCTTGGAGGTGGAGCGCGACTACCTCCGTGACGAGATCGACGCGAGCCTGGGCGTCGATGAAGTGGTGCAGGTCAGCGATGCCTTCGCAGAGGTGCTGGCTCGGGCGAAGCGCGTCGCCGCGACCGGCTCCACGGTGCTTCTCCTGGGGGAGACGGGTACCGGCAAGGAGTTGGTGGCACGTCAGATCCACCGTTTGAGTCGCCGACGGAGCAAGGCGCTGATCACGGTCAACTGTGCCGCGATGCCGCCTGAGCTGATCGAGAGTGAGCTGTTCGGTCACGAGAAGGGCGCCTTCACCGGCGCTGGGCAGCGACGGATGGGACGCTTCAAGCTGGCCGACGGCGGCACCCTTTTTCTCGACGAGGTCGGGGAGCTGGACGCAGCCAGCCAGGCCAAGGTCTTGCGTGTGCTGGAGGATGGAGAACTGCAGCCCCTGGGCTCCGATCGCACCGAGGTGATCGACGTGCGCGTGATCGCAGCCACGAACCGCGATCTGGAGGGCCGAGTCGCCGAGGGCAGGTTTCGGGACGATCTCTACTATCGGCTGAGCGTCTTCCCCCTTTGGCTGCCGCCCCTGCGCGAGCGTCCGCAGGACATCGAACCGCTGGTCAGTCACTTCGTCGCCAAGAAGGCGGTTGCGCTGGGAGCCACCGTGACCTCGGTACCCGAGGCAGTGCTCGAGCAGCTGCGTCGCTACGATTGGCCGGGCAACGTTCGCGAGCTCGAGAACGTGGTCGAGCGTTCGCTCATTCTGAGCAATGGTCCGGATCTGCAGCTCGCGGAGCCTCTCGGAGGAGCTGCGACTGCGAGCCCTCTCGGTGATTCCCTCGACGATGTCGAGCGCGCCCATATCCTCGAGGTACTCGAGAGGAGCCACTGGAAGATCAACGGCAGTGGCAATGCCGCCGAGCGCCTGGGCCTGCACCCCAACACCCTGCGCAACCGCATGAAGAAGCTCGGAATCGCACGGCCGGCATGAGGATCGAGGCTGTCGGGCCGGGAGCGCAAGACTCCGCGCCGTGATCGGCCTGGGCTGAGAGCCTTTCGACGCCCTCTCTTCGCTCCCAGCGGCACCGCCTCCGATCCGCCCGGAGGGGATCGCGGAAGGACTCCGCAGCTACCTGCTTGGACGGGAACCGCCACGGCCTGGACCGCTAGGATAGACCCAGAGGCGACGAAAGGAGGCGTCGTGACGGCCACCCGAGATCGGGAGCCCAGGGCGACGCCGGCGCGCCCTGCCGGTATCGCGGGACCGGGCTCCCCCTCCAACGACGAGTTGGCTCTCCTGCTCGAGCGGGAGGCCCGCCTCGATGCATGCGTCGAGCGCGCGCACGATGCCGTGGAGAAGCTGCGCACGGAGGTCGAGCTTCGGGAAAAGGGGCTCCTCGACGAGCATCGTCGGGAAATACGCGACGCACGGGCGCGGCTCGACGAGGAGCTCGATCGCCAGCTCGAGACACGGCTTGAAGACCTGGAGGCTCGAGCGCAGCAGGCCGTCGACCGCTACGACGAGATGGACGAGGATACCGTCGCACGTCTGGCGGAGCGAGCCGTCGAGCTCGTGTTGGGCGGCGCCGAGGCCTCGGGGGAGTCGCCGTGATTCTGGAGATGGCCAAGGTGAGGGTGCTCGGGCCATTGACCCGCCTCGGAGAGGTCATCGTGGCGATCCAGGACCTCGGGCTGGTTCACCTTCTGCCCCCGCCGGAGCGGGAAGGACTTCGCGACCTCGACCGCTCTCGCCGAGACGAGCGACGGATCCACTACCTGGAGACCGGGCTCGAAGACGTCGAGGTGGCTGCTGAGCACCTCGGCATCACCGAGCCCGGGGGTCCTGAGTCCCGAGACGCCGAGGCGAGCGCCGAGACCCTGCCGTTTCCCACGGATCTGCCGGGTCAACTTCGCTTCGTTCGCCGGGCACGACGGCGCTCCCTCGCGCTGCGGTCCCGCCGCATCGAGAGAGAAGAGGAACGAGCGCTGCTGCTCAAGTACCGCGACTACTGGCAGGCGTGGCAGTCGCTGCTCTCGCCCGAGCGAACGCGAGGCGAACGCGCGAGGCACTCTTTTCTCCTCGTTCTCCGCGACGGCGGCGACCGCCTGGCCGAGCTCCGGCGAGAGCTCGGAGCGCTCTCCGGAGACGGGTTCGAGCTCCTCCATCGCCGCCTGGCCGACGGCTCGCTCGCCGTGGTCCTCCTGATGGACGAAGGCTCGTCCGAGGAGGTGGACCGCCTGCTCGAGCGCGCCGGCGTCCAGCAGCTTCGCCTCCCCTCCTCGATCCGTCGAGAGTCGGGCCTCGAGAGGATCGCCGGCCTGCAGCGTCGCCTGCGCGAGGTCGAGCGCGAGCTCGAGGAGATCGACGAGGAGATCGCTCGCCAGGCGAGCGATCTCGCCGGTGCGCTCGGCCAGGCGAGAGCGCTCTTTCACGATTGGCTCGCGCGCCTCGAAGCGCGTCGAGCGGTAGCCACGACGGCTCGCGCCTTCGTGCTCGATGGCTTTCTGCCGGTCGAGGAGTTCCCACGACTGCAATCGGCGCTGACCTCTCGATTCGCCGGTACGGTGGTCGCCGAGCGCGTCGGCTCAGAGCGCTGGCAGGGGGAAGAGCCACCCGTGGTGCTCTCGAACCCGCGTCTCTTCCGTCCGTTCGAGACCTTGACCGGTCTGCTGCCCCTGCCGCACTACGGCACCATCGATCCGACGCCCTACGTGGCGGTCTTCTTCCCGATGTTCTTCGGCCTGATGCTCGGCGATGTCGGCTACGGCGCCGTGCTCGCACTCGTGGCCCTGATTCTGCGTCTACGTTCGAAGAAGGGAACCCGCCTGCGTGCGATCGCCGAGGTGGCGGGAGCCTGCGCTGCCTTCTGTATCCTGTTCGGCGTGCTCTTCGGTGAGTACTTCGGCGACCTGGGGCGTCGTTGGCTCGGACTCCACCCACTGGCCTTCGACCGCGGGGAAGCGCTGATGCCCTTCCTACTGCTGGTGGTGGCGCTGGGACTCGTACACGTGCTGATCGGGCTGGTCCTCGGAGTCGTCGGAGCCTTTCGCAGCCACCGCCGGGAGTCTTTTGGCAAGGGTCTGGCGATCCTGATGATCCTGCTGATCGTGACCCTGCTGCTCGCCGCGTTCGGCATCCTTCCTCGAGCGTTCTTCACACCGCTGGTCATCGTGCTGCTGATCGCTTTTCCCGTGCTGATCGTAGTCGAGGGGATCGTCGCTCCGATCGAGTTTCTCTCCACCCTCGGCAACGTTCTCTCCTACGCCCGCATCATGGCGCTGGGCACTGCCTCCGTAACGATGGCCGTGGTCGCCAATCGCATGGTGGGCAACTTCGGCAGCCTCGCGGTCGGTGTGCTGTTTGCCCTGCTCTTCCACCTGGTCAACTTCGCCCTCGGCGTGTTCGGGCCGACGGTGCATGCGCTGCGCCTGCACTACGTCGAGTTCTACGGCAAGTTCTACAGCCCCGGTGGCGCCGAGTATCGACCCCTGGCTCACTGGCACGACGACCAGTACGCACACTGAATCTGAGGAGGTGACTCGATGGAGTTCTTCTGGTTGGCCATCAGCGCGGCGGCGGCGATCGGGATTCCCTCGCTGGCAACGGCGTGGGCTCAGTCGCGCATCGGACCGGCCGCCGCTGCTGCCCTGGCCGAGAAACCCGAACTGACGGTGACCGCGATCCTGCTGATCGCCATTCCCGAAACCATGGTGATTCTCGGCTTCGTGGTCGCTGTGCTCATCCTGATGCAGGGTGGCGGCTGAGGTCGTCGATGCCCCTCGACGACCTGCTCGCACTCCTCGAGGGTCAGGCCGAGGAGTCGACCGAGCGCGAGCTGGCCCGGGCCCGCGCCGAAGCGGACGAGCGCCTGGCCGGAGTCCGAGCACGGCTCGATGGGGAGCTTCGCGATGCGCTCGCCGAGCACCGGGAGAAGCGCTCGTTCGAGGACGAGCGTCTTTTGACCGTTGCGCATCGAGCCGCGTCGAGCCGCGTCTATCAGGCTCGCCAGCGACTACTCAATCGCGTCTTTGCCGCCGCAGAGCAACGCCTGGCAGCCTGGGGCTCGGACAGTGCGCCTCCCGAAGAGGCGCTACGGGGCCTGGAAGAGGCATTGGCCTCTCTGCGCTCGAGCGAGGCGGTCCTCTACGCACCCGAGCGCTGGCGCGCGACGATTGCAGAGCGGCTCGCTGGACACGTCGAACTGCTCGAGCCGGATCGGTCCCCGGATCTCACCGGCGCGCGTGCCCCCGGCCGTGCCCCCGAACTGGCCCTCGCCACACCGGACCGACGTCGCACGATCGACCTTTCCCCGGGGTCTCGACTCGAACGCTCGCGAGCCGAGATCTCGATCGTCCTGCTACGAGAGCTGGGAGTTCCGAAATGGAGCCCGACTGCGGAGATCTGAACGTGCGCGCCCGCGGCCTGGCCGCACGGCTGGTCGATCGTGGCCGGCTACGTCAGCTCGCCGCCTCCGACGGGGCCGGTGGCTTGCGCCGGGAGCTGCTCCGGCATGAGCTCGCCGACCAGGGCGACGTGGCCGCCGACCCGCAACATCTCGAGACGGCCTTGCGAAGGACTGCTGCCCGCGCACTCGCCCTGCTCGAGCGCTGGGCACGGGCGCGGGTCGAGATCCTGTCGCCCCTGTTCACCGACGAGGAGAGACGGTCCCTCCGGGTCCTGCTGCGCGGCGCGGAGCAGGGAGCCGCGCCGGAGCTGCGACTCTCGGGGCTGGTGCCGACCCGCCGTCTTCCGGACGCCGCCCTGGCAATGCTGGCGGAGCAGCCCTCGGCTTCGGAGCTCGTAGCCCTCCTCGCGACCTGGCGACACCCGTGGGCAGGAGCTCTCGAGTCGGAGATCGCCTCGGGAGGC
Organism: uncultured Acidobacteriota bacterium; assembly: GCA_963851415.1. Classification (GTDB taxonomy): domain Bacteria; phylum Acidobacteriota; class Thermoanaerobaculia; order Multivoradales; family Multivoraceae; genus CAWKPF01. The sequence continues at coordinate 809,326 of CAWKPF010000003.1, read as the reverse complement.
GTCGACCTGCTGCGGCTCGAGCTGGCCCTGGAGCGGGCCTGGGTGGAAGAAGCTCGCCGCGCGACTCGTCGCGCCGGGCGGGCCCTGCGACGATTCGTCAGCGAGTCGATCGACCTCGCCAACGCACGCACGGCCCTCGCTCTTGTCGGTGAGGAGCGCGAGGCCCGGCCCGACTTCTTCCTCGATGGCGGGTCGTCGTTCGATCGGGAACGATTCGATGGCGTGTCCGAGGCGGCGGATCAGCACGCCGCCCTCGGACGCCTTCTCGCGGCTCTCGAGGGCTCTTTGTTCGGTTCTCCTCAGGGGGGCGAGCGGCCTCGCTCGCTCGAGGGCCGCGTCCTGCGAGGCAGGATCGAGACCCATCGTCGCGCGGCGCGACTCGATCCGGTGAGTGCGGAGCCCCTGGTGGCTTTCGTGCTGGCGCTGCAAGCTCACTTGCTCGATCTCGGCCGCGTCGTCTGGGGCGTAGCTCTGGGAGCGCCAATCGAGCGCATCGCAGAGGACTGGATCACGCCATGAAGATCGCGACCCGCTTTCGCGTTCTCTGTCGGCCGCAGACTGCGGCCGGCTTCGAGCTGATCGGTCTGCCGGTCCTGGTCGCGGCGGATACACAAGGCGTGCTCCGCCACCTCGGGCGAACCCGCCAGGAGGGCGACATCGGCCTTCTCCTGATCGAGGAGAGTCTCGAGGCGAGCCTGCCCGAGGAGGTGCAGCGCGAGGCAGAGCGCGGGCAGTGGCCCGTGATCCTCCCTTTCCCCGGTCCACGTTGGCGTGCAGAGTCGGTGGCCGAGGACCGCGTGGTCGAACTGTTGCGTCGGGCTATCGGTTACCGGGTGAAGCTATGAGCCAGGGAGCGGTGATCGTGCGGATCAACGGAGCGCTGGCCGAAGTGCGGCCGCTGCCCGAGGCATCGCTCTACGAGTTGGTGCGGGTCGGCGAGCGACGACTACTCGCCGAGGTCGTACGCATCGAAGGCGACACCGCGTCCGTGCAGGTCTTCGAGGAGACCTTCGGACTCGCGGTCGGGGAGCCGGTGGAGTCCACTGGCGGCAGTCTCCGTGCCTGGCTCGGGCCCGGTTTGTTGGGCTCGACCCTGGACGGTGTCGGGCGTCCGCTTCTCGGCCTCGCCGAGCGGTTCGGTGACTTCCTGGTCCCCGGTGCCGACGCCCCGTCCCTCGACGCCGCGCGTCGTTGGTCGTTCGACCCACGTCGCGAAAGCGGTCTGCGAGTGGTCGGTGGCGACCTGCTGGGCGTCGTCGAGGAGCGGCCCGGACTCGAGCACCGCATCCTCGTGCCACCGAACCTCGAAGGCCGGCTGGTCGAGCTGCGCGGTGGCGAAGTCACGCTCGACGACGTTGTCGGTCGGCTCGACGACGGCACCGAGCTGCGTCTGATGCAACGCTGGCCGGTCCGCATCCCCCGTCCCTTTGCGGAGCGCCACCCGGGACGTTCACCGCTCGTCACCGGACAGCGGGTGTTCGACTTCCTCTTCCCGGTCGCCGAGGGCGGCAGCGTCGCACTACCGGGTGGGTTCGGCACCGGAAAGACGGTGATCGAGCAGGCTTTGGCCAAGTACTGCGAGGCGGACGTGATCGTCTACATCGGATGCGGCGAGCGCGGCAACGAGATGGCCGAGGTGCTGAGCGAGTTTCCCGAGCTCACCGATCCGCGTACCGACCGTCCGCTGCTCGACCGAACGGTCTTGGTGGTCAACACCTCCAACATGCCGGTCGCGGCGCGCGACGCGTCGGTCTACCTGGGAATGACGATCGGGGAGTACTACCGAGACATGGGTTATCGCGTCGCGGTGCTGGCCGACTCGATCTCCCGTTGGGCAGAAGCCCACCGCGAGATCGGCGCTCGTCTCGGTGAAATGCCAGGCGAGGAAGGCTACCCGCCCTACCTCGCCAACCGACTCGCCCAGCTCTACGAGCGGGCGGGCCGCGTGCGCTGCCTGGGCGAGCCCGAGCGCACGGGCTCGGTCACGTTCATCAGTGCCGTTTCGCCCCCCGGAGGCGATCTCTCCGAACCGGTGACGCAGGCCTCGCTGCGGGTGAGCGGCGGACTGTGGGCTCTGAGCTCCGAGCTGGCCCATGCGCGACAGTATCCGGCGCTCGACTGGGAAACGAGCTACAGCCTCTACTGCGATGCCACCGCGGAATGGTTCGAGGAGCGCGGCGGTGAGGGCTGGTCCGAGCTTCGACGCGATATCCTCGATCTGCTCGACCGAGATCGCGAGCTGCGCGAGATCGCCGGGCTGGTGGGAGCGGACGCCCTCGAGGATCGAGATCGTCTCGAGCTCGAGGTCGCTCGACTGGCACGCGAGACCTTGCTGGCCCAGAGTGCCTTGGATCCGGCGGACGCCTTCTCGCCGCCCGTCAAGACCCACCGTCTGGCCTCGGTGCTGATCGAGCTCTGGCGTCGGGGCGCGAAGGCGATCGAGGAGGGCGTGCCCTATCAGCGACTCGACCTCGGTCCGGTGCGCCGCGCTGTGATCGCGCTGCGTTCGGCGCCCGCGGAGAGCTTTGCGGAAGTTGCCGAAGCTGCCGACCGAGCGATCGCAGCGCTGCTCCCCGACGCAAGGGAGCACATGGCACGGGAGACTCGAGCATGAAACCCCTCCGACGCTACCGGGGCGCTCGGGCCGCCATGGGCCCCCTCGTCTATCTCGAGCACACGCCTGGCGTACGCTACGGCGAGCTCGTGACCCTGCACGGCGAAGGGCAGCCCGTGCGTCAGGGGCAGGTGATCGACGCCAGTGAGCAACTGACGGTGATCCAGCTGCTCGAGGAGAGCATAGGACTTGCCCCGGCACTCACCGAGATCGTGCTCTCTGGAGAGATCGCCCGGACCCCGGTCGGCGAGGAGATGATCGGGCGTGCCCTTTCGGGGGCCGGTCTCCCCCTCGACGGACTTCCACCTCCCATTGGAGAGGCGCTGCGCCCGCTGTGGGGAGCGCCGATCAACCCGGCACGTCGACTCAGCCCGTCGGACTTCATCGAAACCGGGTTCTCGGCGATCGACGGACTCAACACGTTGGTGCGCGGCCAGAAGCTGCCCGTGTTCTCCGGTCCCGGCTTGCCCGCCCTCGAGGTCGCCGCGGGCCTGGTCGAGCACGCCCGCGTTCGGGGGGGCGAGCCCTTCACGGTGGTTTTCGCAGCCATCGGCATCACCGCGCGAGAGACCGAGGAATTCCTTCGTCGCTTCGAGGCCAGCGGCGCCCTCGGCCACGGAGTGCTCTTCCTCAATCGGGCCAGTGACCCGACCATCGAGCGTCTGCTCACACCGCGACGAGCGCTCACCGTCGCCGAATACCTCGCCTTCGAGCTCGGCCGGCACGTCCTCGTGGTGCTGGCCGACATCACGCACTACTGCGAGGCGCTGCGCGAGATCGGTGCCGCGCGCGACGAGATTCCTGGACGGCGTGGCTACCCCGGCTACCTCTACACCGACCTGGCCACCCTGTTCGAGCGCGCCGGCCTGATCGCGAACCGCCCGGGCTCGATCACCCAGATCCCGATCTTGACCATGCCGGACGACGACATCACCCACCCCATTCCCGACCTCACGGGCTACATCACCGAGGGACAGATCGTGCTCGGCCGGGATCTTCATCGCCAGGGGATCTTTCCGCCGGTCGACGTGTTGCCCTCGCTGTCGCGCCTGATGAACGCCGGTATCGGCGCAGCCGCCACGGTCGCGGAGCACCGCGCCTGGTCCGATCAGCTCTATGCCCTCTACGCTCGCGGTCGAACGGCACGCGAGATGGCGGCGATCGTAGGCGAAAGCGGTCTCACCGATTCCGATCGGCGAGCACTGGGGTTTGCAGAGCGCTTCGAAGTCGAGTTCCTCGATCAGGGCAAGACCCGCCGGTCGCTGGAGGAGACAGTCGAGCTCGGCTGGCGGCTCCTCGAGACCATGCCGGAGGAGGATCTGGTCAAGATCCGAGAGGAACATCGAGCGGCCCACAGGGACCGGTCTCGTTCCACCGCGACGAGGGAGTCGACCTCGGAGACCCGGGAGATCGCACCGTGAGCACCCGGCCAGCGGCCGCGACTCGCTCGGAGCTCCACCGCCTGCGTCGACGGCGCTCCAAGGTAGAGCGTGGCATCGACCTACTCGAGCACAAGCGTGAGGCTCTGATCGCCGAGTTGTTCCGCGAAGCCCGACCGACGATCGAGCATCGGGAGCGCGCCGAGAAGAAGGCAGCCGAGGCATGGGAGAGTCTGCTTGCCGCGCTTCCCCTCCATGGTCGTGCCGAGCTGCGGGCCCTGGGCTGGCCGACGCGCGAGATCGGCATCGAGCTCGAAGAACGCACGCTGTGGGGCGTCAGCGTAACTCAGCTGTCCGAGCCGCCCGCTCTGCGAAGCTCGCTCGAGGCGAGGGCGATCGCGCCGTCGAGCGTCGACGCTTCGACCTTTCCGGCCGCACGCGCGTTCGAAGAGCTCACCGAGCTGCTGCTCGAAGGGCTGTCGCAGGACCTGCGGCTACGCCGCCTCGCGCGCGCCCTCGAGCGGACTCGCCGTCAGGTCAACACCCTACGCCAACGGGTGTCGCCCGAGCTCGACCGTCAGCTGCGAGGCGTGAGTGAGACCCTGGAAGAGCGCGAGCGCGAGGACCACCTGCGTCTGCGTCATCTACGCAGCAAGCGACAGCACGGCTCGGACGGGTGTCGATCGAGATCGCCCCGCGGCTAGGGACAACCCTCCATTCGGGGGCAAAGGGGGCAGGGCGGGCAAAGTGGCAAAGGGTGCAGGGCTGTTCGGCTGCGGCAAAGGGGGGGCGGCAAAGGGTGCAGGGGGGGGCGGGCAAAGTGGCAAAGGGTGCAGGGCTGTTCGGCTGCGGGCAAAGTGGCAAAGGGTGGGCAAAGGGTGCAGGGCTGTTCGGCAAAAGGCGACAGAAGGGCACAGGGTAACTTTGTGAGAGGGTCTCGGGTGGCCCGCCCGTCGAAGCGTCGAAGTGAGTTGGGGGGGCGGCAAAGGGTGGGCAAAGGGTGCAGGGCTGTTCGGCAAAAGGCGACAGGGCAGGGGCAAAGGGGGGCAAAGGGTGCAGGGCTGTTCGGCAAAAGGCGACAGAAGGGCACAGGGTAACTTAGTGAGAGGGTCTCGGGTGGCCCGCCCGTCGAAGCGTCGAAGTGAGTTGCGGCACCAACGAACTCGGTAGCGCGCTCCCCTGCCTAAGTATTGATTTCCAGGTGCGCCCGGCGGCGAATTCTGATCGCGAGGTGCCCGATCTGGACTCCCTGGCCTCTCGTTGGGCAGCCGTTGGCGCACTCTGGCCTCGTGATCCGTTCGAAGGCCCGCGAAGTCGAGATTCTGTCTTCTTGTTTCCAGTTCAACTCTGCTGACGAGCGAGGTCCTCACACCGAGACCAGGCTCACGGTGCTCGGCGGCGGCCGCCCATGGCCCAAACGGATGGAGAGCCCCGTGGGGATGAACGCCTCTTCCGGAAACTCCTCAATCGCCTTGAGCCGGCCTTGGCGCAGCAGCGCCGAGGCCCGACGGTAGCGCTCGTACCATCGTTCGTGGATGTCCACCCAGCGCTTCCACTCTCCGATCGTCGCCGCGTGCACCTTCGGCGCCTCGCTGCGAGGAGCCGTCGCCGGGCGGCGGCAGAACCGAGACCGATCGCACAGATGCCGACGATAGTCCCGACGGACCTGTTGGCGCGCTTCCGCATATTCGAAGATCAACTCCTGAACAATCTCCCGGGTCCGTTCCGCGATCTCCTTCGCCTCGAGGTCGTCCCAGCAGGGCAGCGGAGACAGCTCTAGAGACAACGTGTCGGCGAGCGTCCTGGGATCAACATGCCCAGATCGAGCCCGCGAACTCCGGCATCTTCGCCTCCTGCGGTCGACCTCGTACCGCTCGGAGCGACGGATCCAGGTCCCCTTGAGTCTCATCGCCCCGGTCAGCAACGCCTTGGCCGAGTGAACCCCCGGCCACTTCGAGGGATGGGGTACCAGGCCCTCCTTCACGCCCTGGGAGAGAAGGTAGCGAAGTCTATCGATCTGGGCCTCCGGCTCCTCCGTGATCAGGGTAATCGTGGAGCGAGGCTTGAAGACGCCCCCGCTCCAACCACACAGCCGCTGGACCTCCTTCGCGATCTGGGACTTGGACAGGCAAAGAAAGTCCGCGACCTGCTGAGCGGAATCGGCGCGGACCAGCAGATGTCCATGGTTGCTGAGGAAAACGACAAAACAGATCCGCAGTCCGTACTTGAGCTGCGAGTAGGCGAGAACGCCGATGATCAAGGCGTTGAGCAACTTGGACGGGATGAAGAAGTAGCGCGACTGGAAGGTCGCGAGCGTCACCTCGTACAGGTGGCCGGGGAGGATGCAGCGGGGTCTTCTTGCCATCACCCACTACAGACGCGAAGACGCGGCGGAGCCTGTCAACTCCGCTCGCTCACCAATCCACCAAGACCGAGTGGAACCGATGGGCCGATTACCCCGGCACCGACTCACCCCCGGGCCGATTACCCTGGGCCGATTACCCCGGCACCGACTCACACGGCACCCGGGCCGATTACCCTGGGCCGATTACCCCGGCACCGACTCACAATGGGCCGATTACCCCGGCACCGACTCACACCATGGGCCGATTACCCCGGCACCGACTCACACGACTCACCCACCGCACCGACTCGGCACCGACTCACACCCCGGCTCCCCGGGCGGGAAGAGCACCTGGCCTCTGAAGCTCCACGAAGCCGACACAGAGCGCTGAGGTCGGATCCTGACTCGATCGGGTGACCGGAGGACACGTGACAGGTCAGGTCGTAGACCTGTATCTTCGCGAAAGCATCGGATCGACGGTCTTTCCGACGGAGGGGAGGCCTCCGCTTCAGGAAGCACGCCGAAGGCAGGCAGCTCAGACTGCTCCTCGGCACACGCGTGCCCTCCAGTCACGAACCAAGGAGCCAACAAGAATGTCCTCTGAAGGGCTGATTCCCAGATCTCTGGCCTCGCTTCTCTTGACGTTCGCATCGACCCTGGCGCTGGCGCAAGATGCCCGAACAGAGCCCGTCACATTTGCCGGAACCAAGGAGCTGAAGGTGATCGAGGGCTCCATCACGGGAGACGAAATCGTCGACTACGTCGTCGCTGCTCAGCAGTCACAAATCCTCTCTGTGGACCTGCAGACCTCGAACGGTGCCAACTACTTCAACGTCTCGCCTGCGGGATCGAACGAAGCGATCTTCATCGGATCGACCGCGGGGCAGGTTGCCGACGTGCCGGTCCCCTCGGACGGTGACTACGTCATTCGGGTCTACCTGATGCGCAGCGCCGCGAGGCGCAACGAGACTGCGAACTACTCGCTCGCGATCAGCATCGGACCGCCGGACTTCGCTGACGGGCTGGCCGGCGGACCGGACTTCTGGGAAGTCTCGGGGGTCGGGGACGGGGACTCGTTGAACCTCCGCGGCGGCCCATCGACCCGGTACGCAGTCGTCGGTACGCTCGACAACGGCGACGTCCTGCAGAACCGGGGCTGCCGTTTGACTGGAGACGCGCGCTGGTGCCAGATCCGAGCCACGGGATCGGGCCTGACGGGATGGGTCGCGGGCCGCTTCCTCGTCGAGACGGCGCCGCCGCCGGCACCGGAGGTTCCAGAGGGCGGCCCCGTCGGCAACGGGACCGGGTTCGACGCCACGGGGGCAGTCCCCTGCGCGACCGCAGCGGGCCAACCGACGCGTCCGTGTCCGTTCGGTGTCATCCGTGAAGGCTCCGGGAATGCCGGGATCTGGATCGCCCTCGGGAACGGTGAAGAACGCCACATCCTCTTCGAGAGGGGTGAACCAGTCGCCACGAACACATCAGACACGGTGATCTTCGAGAAGGCCAACGACCTCTTCGTCGTTCGCATCGGAGACGAACGCTACGAGGTCCCCGAAGCGGTCGTCTACGGCGGGTGAGTCACGCGAGCTCTAGATGAGATCGGCGGTCCAGGTGTCCAGGCCTCGGGCGCTAGGCCGCCCGGCATTCCTGGCTCTGGGCCCGGCACAGGGCGTCATGACCTGCCCCATCTCACCATTGAGACGATGGCGGTCGCGAGTGATGGCCGCGAGCCTGCGTCCTACCCAGCGGGCCGGAAGCAGAAACAGGGGTAGCAGACCGAGCGCCAGGAGCGTGATCTGCCAGCTGAGCACCGCCATGGCCGAAATCGTCACGACAACCCCGATCAGGTTGCCGACCACGTTGGAGAGCGTCGACGTGAAGGCCTGCTGAGCGCCCTGGACGTCGTTGTTGAGGCGCGAGACCAGGGCACCGGTCTGGGCGCGGCTGAAGAAACCGATCGGCATCCGTTGCACATGGTCGAACACTCGCGTGCGCAGGTCGTGGATCAGACCCTCGCCGATACGGGCAGAGAACCAGCGTTGGCCCAGGCTGATTCCGCTCGAGAGCATCGCCAGAGCCGCCGCGGCGGCTGCGAGCCCAACGATGAGGGCGGAGCTGCCCCCCTGGATGCCGTCGTCGATGATGCTGCGGTAGAGCAGCGGCGGAATCGCGCCGGCGACGGCATCGAAGACCACGAGGGCGAGGAACACCCCGATCTCGCCACGATAGGAACGAGCGAAATCGACGACCCGTCGGATCGTCCCGGGGGCGAGTCGGTGGGAGATGACGGAGGGGTCGCTCGAGAGCGTGCGTACGGCTCGTGGCAAAGGCTGGTCCTTTCGAAGAATCCGGAATCGGCTCGAGGTAATGAGGTAAACTCACTATATGACTGAAGATACTCCCACGGCCGAAGAGGTCGCCGATCTGCTGGACGCCACCACGCGTCGAATCCGGCAGGCTTCTCGCCGCGAACTCGCATCCGAAGGGGTGACGCCCGCCCAGTGGCGAGCCCTCCGCGCGGTCGAGCGATTCGAGGGTCCGATTCGGATGAGCGAACTGGCGGAGCGCCTCGGGATCGCTCGGCGCTCCGCGACGGACGTGGTCAACGGGTTGGAAGAGCACGGCCTGGTACGCCGAAGGGTCGACCCCGACGACCGACGCTCGCTGCTGGTCACCGCGACCCCGGCGGGTCGGCGACTCCTCGCCGAGCTCACCGATCACCGTCGCCGCGCCATGGCGCGTCAGCTGTTCGTGCTCTCTCCCGAAGAGCGGCGAGATCTGCACGACCTGCTGCTCCGCCTGTCGGCGGGAGGTCCCTGAACAGCTGGCAGCTACAGGCACGGCACCGCCTCCCTCGTCGGAAACGTTTCAATGTCTCGCCGCGCTGTGTCACACTCGGGGTGCCCTCGCCCACAACGCCAGTGACTCGAGCGGAGCCGACAGCTTCTGGCCGCGCTCGACCGGAATCACCACGGCGGCCTCACTGACGAGCGAATGTCCCTTGACGGGAAGCTCTCTGTGAGCTCCTGAAGAGCCGAGAGCAGAGAAAGTCCGTAACCCTGAACAACGGAGGAATGAACCGATGACCGACCGCCAGACGATCCAGACCGAAATGGAGCAGAAGATCGCCGCAGGCGAGGCGAAGATCGAGCAGCTCAAGGCGAAGCTGGAAGGGGCCGACGACGACGTCAAGGAGGAGATCTCCTCCGCGATCGGAGCGGCCGAGGGTGTCGTCGAGAAGGGCAAGTCCAAGCTGGCCCAGCTGGCCGACGCCGCAGACGACGAGTTCGACGAGCTCTGGGCCGGCACCAAGGAAGCGTGGCACAAGGTGAGCAACGAGCTCGAAGAGGGCTGGCACAGCCTGAGCGACCGGGTGAAGAGCTTCTTGAGCTGAAGAGGCTCGGGCGACAGGAGTCGTGTGGGCGCCGCGCTGGCTGCGACGATGATCTCTGTCGTGGCCTTGTCCTGCGACTCAGCCCGCCATAGATCGCGATCTCGGTGAGTCTGTCGAGGATCGCGAAGCCCTTCCGGGCTCGGTGCTGCGCATTCCGCCACAGGCTTGTCCCGTATCCCTTTGAACCAGCGAACGCAAACAAGGAGAGCTGATGTCCGTAGCAAAGATCACTGAAGTGTCTGCCTCGTCGAACAAGAGCTTCGAAGATGCCATTCAGAGTGGCATCGCCCGCGCCAACGAGACTCTCGACAACATCCGCGGTGCGTGGATCGAGGAGATGAAGGTCGACGTCCAGAACGGCAAGGTGAAGCAGTATCGGGTGATCATGAAGATCACCTTCGAGCTCACGGCGGTCGGGAAGAAGAAGAGCAAGTAGCAGCTGGTCGGTGCCAGGCTACTCCGCCCGAACCACCGGGCCGATGTGGCTCCGGGTGATTCTGCAACCCTCGATGGACGTCGTCTTTCAGCTATCGTGTTGCGCACGGTCTACCCCGGGGAAGCGCTCCCGTCGGTCTGCATTCGTGCCTTGACCGGGCGGCTGGCGTCGAAGGACCGACGATGGAGTGTTCGGGCCGCGAACAGTGGAGATGCTCATGAAACGGATCTGTCCGGTCTCCCTGAACCGTCAACCGATTGGCTGTCGCCTTGCTGCCTTCGCCGGGATCGTCGGCCTCGTAGCTGTGCTGACCTGCCCGCTGGAAGCCCAGGAGCTGGTTCCCGCGGCCTATACGCCAGCCCCAGTCGGCATCAACCTGGTCACCGTCACCTCGGCATTCAACGACGGCGACATCTCCTTCGATCCTGCGCTGCCGATCGAGGACGCCAAGGCCCGAATCACCAGCACGAGCCTCACCTACGTGCGCACTCTGTCGGTGGCAGGCCGTTCGGCGAACATCGGAATCTCGACGCCGTACGTGGTCGGTGATCTCGAGGGCCTCGTTCTCGGCCAGTTCGCCTCGGCGCATCGATCGGGGCTCGGCGATCTGGCTGTGCGAGGCACCATCAATCTGGTCGGTGCCCCGGCCATGAGCCAGCAGGAGTTCCGTGCTTTCCGGCCAAGCAGACTGGTCGGCCTGAGTTTCCTCGTCATCGGTCCGGCCGGACAGTACGACTCCACGAAGCTGGTCAACATCGGCACGAACCGGTGGGCCTTCAGGCCCGAGATCGGCTTCGTTCGCGTGATGAAACGGTGGGCCTTCGACGTGTATCTCGCCGGAACCTACTTCACCGACAACACCGACTACGCCGGGGGCCAGACCCGGAAACAAGATCCGATCCTCGGCACCCAGGCGCACGCGCGCTACTCTTTCTCACCCAGAATGTGGGCCGCCCTGGACGCCAACTTCTGGACCGGGGGCCAGACGGAGGTGGAAGGGATTCCCAACGACGACCGGCAACAGAACTCGCGCGTCGGCTTGACCGTGGTGTACCGCTTCGACGCCCGACAGTCGCTGCGCATCGCGGCCAGTCGTGGAGCCTTCACCCGGATCGGTGGTGACTTCGACTCGATCGGCGTTTCCTACTCCTTGACCTGGCTGGATCGGCGCCGCACCGGCTCGGCGCCTCAGTGATTCCCACGCACGGACGTCCTCGAACAGTGGCTCGGGGCGGCGAGGCTGCGCAATGACGGTGGCGACGCTCCAGATCGAGGCGCCCAGCCTCCTCTGTCCCTATCCACCTTCGCCACGAGCCTCGATGCGGCCGTACTCGAGAGACCGATAGGTCCGCAGCAGCACCTCGACCGTCGGGCGAGGCAGATCGAGCGGGATTCGAACCAACGGGCCCGACCTCTCGAACGGTGGGGCCGGCGTGGTCTCGAACACGCTCGACCAGAGGCGAACGGGACAGCTGTAGTAGACACGGTCAGCCGGCCCGAGCTCCTTCTCCCACTCGTTCAGCTTCTCGTTCGTCTCGACCAACAATCGGCGCGCGTTCGCGAGGCGCAGGCGTGAGCCATACCGAGACTTGCCCTTGGTCTTGAGATGGAGTGGTTGCGCGCGCCCCTTGCCACGCACGACATAGCGCCTCAGGCTCTTCGTGGCCAGTGGCCGTGCACCCTCGAAGCGCCCGAGTGCCACCGCTCCCGCCTGCATCAAGATCACGCTGTGGCGACCGGGCTCTTGCGGCAAAGCAGCCAGATAGTCCAGGAGCGATCCGCATTCTGGAGCGAGTGGAAAAACGAGCGGAGGGCGGACCCGAACCTGCTCGGACTCGAAGAACCGCCTCCTGGACTCGAGGATCAGGCTCGACTCGGCATCGAGCCGGCTGAGCGTCTCTACGCATTCTCTCCAATGGAAGCTGTGCTGCACGACGCGAATGCTACAGCTTGCGCATCAGGGCCATGCCTCGGGCCTCGGTCTCTCCCAGAGGACGCGCGAGGGAGGCCTTCCAGCGATCAAGACTCTCGAAGCCGGACTCTGACCGATCGGACCTCTACTCGTGATTCTTCGGACGCCCACTCGAGGGGGAGCTGCGGCCCAGCTCCTGGAGGGCATCGATCTGCAACCGCTGGATCTCGAGCAACCTCTGCCACTGATGGGTGAGCAGTTGATCCAGCTTGGAATGCAGCTGCCGGATCTCGAGCTCGGCCTTCAAGTTGACGCGATAGTCGTGCTCGGCACGCTGACGGTCCTTCGCATCCTGCCGGTTCTGACTCATCATGATGATCGGAGCCTGGATCGCCGCCAGGCACGACAAGACCAGGTTCAGCAAGATGAACGGAAACGGATCAAAGGGTCTTCCCATCAGCCACAGCGTGTTGACCAGGATCCAGCCCGCCAGCAGGCTGAAGAACAAGAGAATGAAGGTCCAGCTCCCTCCGAAGACTGCAACACGATCCGCGACGCGCTCGCCGAGGGTCCTCTTCGTCTGAAGCTCTTCTTCGAGGTTCTGGGTCAGGATGGAGTGGCGCTCCAGTCCCTCGATCACTTCCTTCTCGAGCGCGCTGAGCTCTCCCCGGTCGGCCTCGAGCATGTCCTCCAGATAGCGACTCCGGAAGCGATGCAGATCGGGCCGGCAAATCAGATCCTCGTCGCGGACTCCGGGCTTCTCCTCTCGGATCAGCTCGTGCACGGCCTGCCGCGTCAGAGCCACCGGAAACAGCTCACCAACCGGGAACGAGTTGCCGCAGACTGCACAGCTACCGTTCATTCGGTGGGATCGGGTCACGGACTCCTCCTGTCGAGCTCCCACGTTCAGGCGTCTCTGATCGACCAGCGTACGGGAATCACTCCAGTCGAAGTCTCTCCGAAGGCAGGCCGATCCTCGTCTTCGGGGGAACCCGTTCCAGAGCGTACCCCAACCGAGGGGCCCACGAGAACGCAGGCGGGAGCGGCGGCTCAGAGAATCACTCGCACCCCACCGAGGTCTTCGATCCGATGCGGGAAGCGATCCCCGGGGGTCCCGATGAACATGCAGTTCTTCGGGATGTCGAGCCAATTCGAGATCGACTCCACGATCGGCGGCCCGAAGCGACCCTGGATCGCGAGGAAGTCGATGCGTAGCTGTGGGTACAGGTGGTCGATCATCTGCAGATGACCCGCCAGGGTCGAGGGAATCTCGCTGTCCTCCTCATAGACGTGGATCACCTTGAGGACCGACGTCTGCTCGTTGTCGAGAACGTAGAGAGCCGCCTGGTTCAGGGTGACGATGTTGTCCCCCTTCGAGAAGTAGACCATCGCCGTCTGGTTGATCTTCTCGATCATGCCGAAGAGCCTGGCGCGAAGCCGACTCCCCGTGGCTCCGAAGAACTGGAGGATCCACTCCAGAATCACGAGCACCAGTCGGAGGTTCTGGACTCTCAGGAACATGATCGCGACCACGGCCACCGCCACGAAGAAATAGCCCTCGAAGATCTCGAGCGTCAACGGATCGAGAAGCACGTTCCCGACCAGGCCGATCAAGACCGCGAGCAGCGCCGCTGTCACCGTGGGCCAGTTCGCGCGCGACTCGCGCGGCAGCCGAGCGCGCCGAGTCTTGAGCAGCATGTTGCCAAGGGCGAACAGCGCCATCACGCTCAAGAAGGCCAATGTGTAGACCCCGGCCAGGGACTCGATCTCGCCCGCAGTGATGAGCAGGATGGACACGCACAGAGCGAAGAACAGAAGCAGGATCCAGTGGTTGGTCTGGCGCCACCGGTTGACTCGCAGGAGGAACTGAGGGAGACAGCGATCGAGGGCCATCCGTCGCATCAGCCCAGTGACGCCGACGAAGCTCGTCACCGCACGATAGAGAACTCCGGCAACGACGAGTGGGCCAGGACACCGGCGTGCACCGCACCAAAGCACCGAGACGTACTGCGTCGAAACTGAGTCGTTCCAGCAGAGCGAGAGGCCGCCTGCCGACCGCCTTTTCCTATTCCGGCGAGCAGGTCGGAGGGAGTGCGGGTGTCGTCCAAGCCCGTGACTCTCTGGCACTACCCCACCCCGCGAACTCGAAGGCTTCGCTGGCCGCACTGCTGGCGCTGGGACTGACGAGCTGAGCAGAGAGCCACCCCCTCCGCGGATTCCTTCCTACCCCGATGGGATCCAGGATGTCACGTTCGCCCCGCTGCCGGGTCTCCGAGGCGACAACCAGTGGCGAGGATCGCTCTGTCGAAGTGGAGCCGCCCCCGAGCAGCTTCCGTCGGAGCCCGACCTTCTCGATCTCGCCGATCGGCAGGACGCCCAGGGACAGCAGGCTGATCAGGGGGTTGAAGATCGCGACCGCGATCCACATGTTTCGGAGCGTCTTCGGAAAGACGCCGTCCTTTTGCTCTTCGATGAAGTTCGCCGAGCTCTCGAACCCACTGATCCCGAGCATCGCGGCCGCGAAGCCGAAGAAGAGGGCGTGCGGTACGGAGTGCACCGCGGGCTAGCGAACAGCGGTACCCACGCCCTGGTGGTCGACAACGCGACCTCGCCGACCTTCTATCAGAACGAGATCATCCTGACGCTCGACCTGTCGAACTACGACGAGAGCTGCGACGTCGTCCATCTCGCGTTCCAGTGGATCGACATCAACGATGAGCCACAGGCCCAGGACCGCGTGTACCTGCGGGGCTCGAGCTCCGATACCTGGATCGAGATTCTCGACTGGACGACTCCGAACTCCCCCGCATGGCAGTCCTTCGCCGCCCACGACGTCTCCAATACCCTGAGCACGGCCCTACCCGCACAGTCGTTCAGCTCGAGTTTTCAGGTGCGCTGGGTCCAGTACGACAGCCATTCCACTCCCTCGGACGGCTTCGGTGTCGACGATGTCGCGCTGACCCTCGACTCCACCAGCTGCAGTGGCGGGAGCGGGATCACCCTGCCCTGGACCGAGGGTTTCGAGGGGGCCGGACCCGGGCCCTACCAGACCAACCAGGACCCGGTTCCCAACACCACCGCCTGGAAATATGAGCTCACCGCCAGTGGCCGCCTCCGATTGCAGGCGGGCGCCGGGTACTACAGGGCGGGCAGCTACGCCGCCACGCTCGACGCCAGTCCCTCCGGGGCCACGTCGATCAACTACCTGATTGCCACCCTCGACCTGTCGAGCTACGACGCCTCGTCGGACTCCGTCGAGCTCTGACTTCAGCTTCATGCATCACGGTGAGGAAACGAGCACCAACGATCGCGTCTGGGTGCGCGGCTCCGACTCGGACATCTGGGTCCAGATCTATGACCTCTATGCCAATCGGGGAACGGCTGGGGCCTACAACGACGTCACCAATCTCAACGTGTCGAATGCGCTGTGCCCGTCCGGCCCGTGTGCCCAGAACTTCTCGAGCACCTTCCAACTACGCCTCGGGCAGGAAGACAACTTCGAGTCGACCACCACCACCAGCTCCGACGGCTTCACCTTCGACGAGATCTGCCTTCACCTGAACGGCCAGAGCTGCGGCGGGGGCGGCCCGACCGGCTCGATCGGCGACCTCGTCTGGGACGACCAGGACGGTGACGGCACGAAGGACGCCGGCGAGCCCGGCCTGGCGGGCGTCGACGTGCGCCTGCGATCGGGATCCTGTGTTCCCGTTCTCGGTGCCATCGTGCAGACCCAGACCACCAACGCCAGCGGCATCTACACGTTCTCCTCCCTCGCGGCGGGAACCTACTGCGTCGACGTGAACGAGGCGACCCTCCCCGCCAGCACCAGCTTGACCACCGCCAACGAACCCCTGACCGTGGTCCTCGCTGCCGCCCAGAACTACACCACCGCCGACTTCGGCTACGAGCGACTCGGATCGATCGGCGATCTGGTGTGGAACGACGCGGACGGTGACGGCATCAAGGACGGCACCGAGTTCGGGCTCAATGGCATCTCGGTTCGACTGCATTCCGGCACCTGCGCCAGCGCCGGCCCTATCCTCTCTGCGGTGTCGACCGCTGGGGCCGGCAGCTACGACTTCACGAGTCTCTCGGCCGGGGCGTACTGCGTCGACGTGAACGAGGCTACCTTGCCGGCGGGCGCTTCGCTGACCACTGGCAACGAACCGCATGACGTCAATCTCACCGCGGGAACGGACTACAACGTGGCCGACTTCGGCTACGAGCAGCTCGGATCGATCGGCGACCTGGTGTGGGACGACCAGGATGGCGATGGCTTCAAAGACGGCACCGAGCCGGGCCTCGCAGGCGTCGACGTGCGCCTACGCTCGGGAACCTGCGACGGCGGAGCCATCCTCCAGACCCAGACCACCAACGGAACCGGGAGCTACTCCTTCCTCAATGTCTCCGCGGGCACCTACTGCGTCGACGTCGACGAAGCCACTCTGCCGTCCGGGGCCTCGCTGACCACTGGCAACGAACCGCATGACGTCAATCTCACCGCGGGAACGGACTACAACGTGGCCGACTTCGGCTACGAGCAGCTTGGGCACGATCGGCGACCTGGTGTGGGACGACGTCAACTCGGACGGCATCAAAGACGCTGGAGAATCGGGACTCTCGGGAGTCGATGTGCGCCTGCGCTCGGGAACCTGCGACGGCGGAGCCATCCTCCAGACCCAAACCACCAACGGAACCGGCAACTACATCTTCACCGCTCTGGCGGCGGGTGCCTACTGCGTCGACATCGACGAGGCCACGCTCCCCGCTGGCGCCTCCCTCACCACGGCCACAGAACCGCTGGACGTCACCCTCACCACGGGTCTGCAGTACGCCACCGCCGACTTCGGCTACAACGTGCCTGCCGGCCCGGGCGGTGTGCCCACCCTGCTCTTCTCCGAGGGTTTCGAAAGCGCGGGCGGCAACACCTACACCACGGTCATTCCGAGTCTCCCGGGCGCCCCGGATTTCCGGTGGGTCCCCGGCGCAGAAGGCCGACTCCGTCTCACCGGTCACCTGGGCGCGGCACTCTCACCGGCGTCTCGCGCGGCCTGGCCGAGCCCGACCCACTGATCCCGAGCATCGCGCCGCGAAGCCAGAAGAGGGCGTGCGGTACGGAGTGCACCGGCGGTGTTCGAAAGTTCTCGATCAGGAGTCCCGGGTCGGAGATCACCATGATCCCGCATGCCACGGAGAGAACCGACAGAGTGAGCAGGTGGAAGACGAAGATCACGAGGGCGACCACTGCCGACTCGCTGATCCCGATGATGCCGAGCAAGGCGAAGATCCCGAGCACGACTACGGTCGCCGGGACCACGGGGAGCCCGGACCACAGGTTGTGGGCGTAGTGCATCGCCTCGTTGGCGCTGATCACCGCCGTGGCGATGTAGGAGAGCAGCGTGAGACATGCGGCCCCGGCAGCCACCCGCTTGTTCGTCGTGTTGAGCAGCACCGTGTAGGTCCCGCCGTTGAGTGGCAGTGCACTGCCGACCTCGGCATATACCTTCCGGTACAGATAGAGAACTCCGGCAACGATGGCCAGCACGAGCGGAGCTAGGACACCGGCGTGCGCCGCACAAAGCGCCGACACGTACAGCGTGCTGGAGGTGATGTCGTTGCCACAGATCGCGGTCGCTCGCCAGGTGCCGAGCGTCTTGTGCAGACTGGTCGAGATGTGTGAGGTGAGCACGGGTATCGTCGAGACCCGTGACTCTCTGGGCACTACCACACCCCGCGAAATCGAAGGCTTCGCTGGCAGCACTGCTGGCGCTGGGGAGTGACGAGCTCACAGAGGATCACCCACTCCGCGGATCACTTCCGACTCCCATGGATCCCAGGATGTCACGTTCGGGCCCCGCTGCCGGGTCTCCGACCTGGGCCACCGGGGGGGCGAGGATCGCTCTATCGAAGAGCAACCGCCCCCGGGCAGCGCCCTTCGGAGCCCCCTCCAAGACTGGCTTCGACCGATCAACGATCTGACTCGGTTCTCACGTGGCGCAACAGCCAGGGGCGACCGAAGACTGCCAAGAGCACGAGGAGGGAGATCGGGCCGAGAGCCCAGTCGGCTCGCGGGAACTCTGTCGTCGCGAGTCGAACGCAGCAGTGCCGCAGCACTCGAGCCGCTCGCAGCCGAACCGAATCCGGTCGAGCCACCGATGTCCCGCCCTGCTCCTGAGGCGGCGCACCACCGAAAGGTGAACAGCCAGGGCAGCACTTCGGAGGCCGCCTCCCAGAACGGAGCGAGCGAGCCGATCACCGGCGCGCATGGCCGAGAGCCAGTGCCGATCGAGGATTGCCAAGAGCACGAGGAGGGAGAGGAGGTAGGCCGGTAGCTCTCCCCCTCGCGCGACCACGAGGGAGAGCCGAGCGGTGGCAAAGAGAGTGGAGTTGATGGCCGAACCGGTCGAGAAGGCGGCCGCGATCGTGACCAGGACCAGGCCGAACGAGCCCAGCGCCTCCTTCCCCGCGAGCGCCAGGGCGACCTCCTGGTGTCGGATGATGGTATCGGCACCGACCCGACGGCGTCCCCAGCGTGTCGGTGGCATCAACTACACCAGGATGGCCACCACCATTGCGCCAAAACGACCCGAGGTTCGAGCGTTTGCTGCGGCCCCGGCGTAGCCTCGATCTCGTCTGCGCCTCACGACCACGGCGACCGACGTGGCCCCGAACGCACAGGTCGGCTTCCAGCTCGAGCTCTTCAACCAGGGCACGACCGCCGCCAACAACATCCAGGTACGTCGTATGTCACGCAGGCCTACTGGAAGCCCTTCGCGCCGCATGAACCCGGGCGGCACCCCAGGAGGCGCCGCAGCACTCCCCCGGTTGGGCACCGCCGGCGACAGCATCTCCGGGTGCCATCGGACCGGCGAACCCCCGTGCCCTTCAGTCCCGAGGTCGCACCACGACGCGGCCCGTGATCCTACGACGAGCATCGATCGTCGACGACGGCGTCGAGCCGACTCCCCGATGCCGCGGAGGTCGACGGCACGACGAAGACTCCGTGGACGACGTGATCGCGAAGCGTGCGAAGGGACGAAGACGATCACGACCTGGGCGAGACCACCGTCGAAGGGGACCAGGCGACACCGTGTGGCAGGACGTAGCCCACGACGGCCAGCAGGACCGCTGTGAGGCTGGAATTCCGGGCGTCACCGTACGCCTCTACCTCGACGACGGCAGCGGCCTGATCGACGCCGACGACACCCTGCTCGCCACCGACGTCACCGACGGCGGCGGTCGCTACGGCTTCAACGGCCTGGCCGCCGGCAACTACCTCGTCGACGTCGACGAGGGCACTCTGCCCGCCAACTTCGCGGCCACCCCCGCGACCGGGCCCTCGGACCGTCGATCTCGCGCAGAACGTGAACTACGACACCTCCGCCTTCGCCTACGCCACTCTGGGCGGCACCAACATCGGCGACTTCGTCTGGTACGACGCCGACGCCGACGGCTTCCAGGACCCGGGCGAGATCGGGATCCCCGGCGTGCAGATCACGGTCACGGGGCCGGGCGGCTTCAACAAGACCGACACCACGGATGCCTCCGGTCACTGGCTGGTCACCGGGATCACCGTCAACGGGGTCTATACCGTCACGTTGAACACCGGCACGTTGCCGGCCGGGCTCGACACGACCCCCACCAACTGGCCCTTGGCCAACATCAACTTCACCGTCATCGTCGGCATCGATGTGCTCAACGCCGACTTCGGCTTCATCGAGAGCGGCGCCTCCGTCACCGCCACCATCGGCGACTTCGTGTGGTTCGATGAAGACGGCGACGGCGTCAAGGACGGCCTCGAGCCAGGCCTCGGCTCGGTCTCGGTTGACCTGCTGAGCTCCGGTGGGCAGGTCATTGCCTCGACCGAAACCGACAATCTCGGCTTCTACGACTTCCTGGGGGTGCTGCCGGGCGACTACCGGGTCGAGGTGACCGATGTCAAAGGCATCACCAACGGCCTGACCCTGGCTCGCCGCCGAACCTACCGCTGATCCTCTCGGCGGTCAAGGACTACGACGACGCCGAGCGCGAGCTACAGCCCGGCCCACTCGCCGTGCGACCGAGAGGACGACGCCGACGAGAACGGCGTGCGCGACAGCGGCGAGAGAGGGGTGGAGCGGGTCTGGGTGGGCCTGTTCCGGGACAACAACCTGAACGGCCTGCTCGACCCGGGTATCGACCCCCTGATTCGCAAGACCAGAACGGATCGCAACGGTCACTATCTGTTCACCAACCTGCCCTATGCCACCTACCTGGTCACGGTGACCGACGACAAGCAGGTGCTCAAGGACCTCGTGCATTCGCTCGGAGCTCCGTACGTCAACGACAACTCCCAGAACGATCCCTTCTCGGTGACCCTCACCGCCTCCCGCTCGGCGCCCAATCGGGCCCCGGTGGTGCTCAACGCCGATTTCGGCTACGGCATCAATCAGTTCCTGATCAGCGGCACGGTCTTCTTCGACCGCAACGGCAACGCCGTGTACGAGCCCGGAAGCGGAGACGTCGGTGTTCTCGGAGCGCAGGTCTATCTCTTCCGAGATCCCGCCCACGACCATCCTGACTCCGACCCGCGTTCGGCTCGACCACCTCGCGTTGAAACCGCAGCTACTCGTTCAGCGGACTACCCGACTCCAGCCGCTGGATCGTCACGACGGACGTCACCGGAACCTCGCTCCAGGGCACGTCACAGACCACACAGCAGGCGACCGGCGGCATCGAGCCGGTGTTCATCAACGGAGCCAACGAGCCGAACCACGACTTCGGCTTCGCGACTTCGCCCACGGCCGCGCTTCTGGGTCACTTCAACGCCTTCGAGGCGGGCGGAGGAGTCCAGGTCGAATGGCGCACCGTGTCCCAGGTCGGCCCCCTCGGTTTCTGCTCTGACCGCCCCGAGGCGGGCGAGTACCTGAAGGTCAACGACAGCCTCCTGCCGGCGCGCGTCGATGCACCGCAGGGAGCTACCTACCGGCTGCGTGATCCGCTGGCGGTGCCGGGAACCGAGCAGGTCTACTGGCTGCTCGAGATCGAGGCCGGCGGAGGCGAACGCTGGCACGGACCCTTCGCCGTGATCGCCGAGGAGTCGGCCAACGAGGTCGTCGACGTCTTCGATGCAACGCCGCTCGTGAGCTCGCTCGACGTGGCCCGCAGGGCCCGACTGGAGCGAGAGGCACAGCAGGAGATCACCTCCAGGACGCGGCCACAGCTCGTTCCCCCGAGCCAGCTTCGGGTCGAGGTGGACCGGGCAGGCGTCTACTTCGTGAGCGACGGCGTTCTGGCCTCGGGTCTGGGCGAGCCGCTCGCCACGGTGCAGGGCTGGATCGCAGGGCACGAGCTCCGACTGCGCAAGGGTGACCAGGAAGTGACCTGGTGGAGCGAGACCGGATCCGGCCTCTACTTCTTCGCGCAGCAGCCTGACAGCCTCTACTCCGATGGGGATCGGTACATGACCGAGACCGAGACGAGCCGGAGCGCCTTCGTGGAGCCGACGCAGCCGGCACGGCCGTACCGGGGAGAGCTTCCTCTGGACCGAGCACTTCGAAGAGGACAGCTTCGCCGCACGGCGTCGATTCACGAAGAGGGAGTCGAGTTCTGGTTCTGGTCGGCGCTGATCGCCGATGACCCGAGCTACGGGAGCCAGGTCCACGCCTTCACCCTGACCGATCCGGTCAGCGACCCGACAGCGGTGCTGAAGCTGAGAGTCTTCGGCGCCACTCAGGCCGCCGACAACCCCGATCATGGTCTCGTCGTCTACGTCAACGGATTCGAGATCGGGCAGGTCAGCTGGGACGGAGCAGGAGCCTTCCTCGTCGAGATGCCCTTCGATGGCACCCTGCTCACCGCGGACAATCAGCTCACCGATCGAGTCGATCGCTACCGCCGGGGTGACAGAGCGTGGCTACATCGACTGGTTCGAGATCACTCACGCACGCTCGCCAGAGCGTGGACGATCAGCTCTCGATCGCGACGCAGGGACAGCCGTCCCTGACGGTCGAAGGGTTCGACGACGCAGACGTCCGCGTCCTCAGGATCGACGATCCGCTCGACCCGATTCAGGTGATCGGCGCCAACGTCGAGATCACCAGCGGCTGGGCCGCCTCGTTCGAGACCCTGGAGGCCGACACACGGTACTTCGTCTACTCGACCGATGCGATTCGAGAACCTGTGGTCCGCCCGTCCTGGGCATTGAGCGACGAAGAAGCCGAGTACGTCCTGTTCGCTCCCGGCTGGCTTCTCGAAGGGCCGATCTGCTCCCGGCCTATCGCGAGAGCCAGCACTGGTCACGAGAGTGGTCGATCTCCAGGCGGTCTACGACCGCTACGCCGGCGGCCTACCCGATCCCTCTGCGGTGCGCGACTTCCTCACCGAGGCGTGGCAAACCTGGTCGCTCAAGCCCCGCTTCGCGGTGCTGGTCGGCTCGGGCAACTGGGACTACAGGCACAGCCAGGGTCTGGGCGAGAATCCCGTGCCGCCGCTGATGGCATCGACTCCCAACGGACTCTTCGCATCCGACAATGCGCTGGGCGACGTCGAGGAAGGAGACGGGGTCCCCGAAATCGCGGTCGGCGCTACCGATTCTCGGATCTCCGAGATGGAGGACTTCATCACCAAGGTGGCCGCCTACGAGGCCGCGGCATCCGGCCGGGGGACGACCTCGCCACCCTGGCCGCTACACGCCGACGATGCCGGTGTCTTCGCCGAGACCAGCGACGCGATCGAGCCTCACCTGGGAGGCTTCCAGGTCGACCGCATCGAGCTCGACACCACTGACCTCGCGGACGCTCGCAACGAGCTGATCCAGACGATGCAGTCCGGGGCCTGGCTGGTGAACTACGTCGGACACGGCGGCACGGACCGAATGGCAGCGGAAGGCCTGCTCACCACTGGAGACCTTCCGGGGATGACCAGCACCGGACGACTCCCGATCGTGTCCAGTCTCACCTGCGTGGTGGGTCGCTTCGAGATCCCGGGCTTCACCTCCCTGGGCGAGGCCCTCGTGCTCGGCGAGGATCGGGGAGCGATTGCGGTCTGGGCTCCGTCGGGTCTGTCCCTCAACCCCGCTGCCAAGGTCTTGAACGAGTGCTTCATCCAGACCCTGCGACGCAACGCGACGATCGGCGAAGCGGTCCTCACGCCATGAACGGGTACCGAGACTCTCCCGACGTCGAGTTCCGTCACATGCTGAAGATCTACAACCTCCTCGGCGATCCGGCACTCGAGATCCAGGCGGTGCAGGCCCCGAGCGACGACATCTTCAGTGACGGATTCGAGTCTGGAGGCCTCACGGGCTGGAGCAGCCAGCTGCCCTGAGCCCACTACCCTCCTCGGTCGCCACGCGCTCTCTGGGAGAAGCCAAGGGCGTACTCAGTCTCCGAGGACTTCGACCAACACGTCGTCGAGTGCTCCGGAAGGTGACTTGAGACCCAGATAGGCCGACAACGTACTGGCGATGCCGGTGGGGGCCACCGGTCGATGCACCACCTGGGGCTCGATGCCTGGCCCTGCGAAGAGAATGGGAACGAAGGTGTCATAGCTCCAGGGCGAGCCGTGGTGCGCCGCGACCGAGAGACCGTCCATGTCGCCGATGAACCGGTGGGGCTCGAACACCACGAAGATGTCGCCGGAGCGCTGCGGGTTGTAGTTGTTGAGGATCGAGAGGATGTGGGGCGTTTCGGGGATCCGTCCCGCCGCCAGGTCGTAGCTCGAAACCGCCGCCGAAACGCCATCGAGCCTCGTACCTCGGTTGCGACGGCAGATGCCACCTCGGCAGGATCCAGACCCCTCGCCGCCAGCATCTCGAGATCGAGCAGTTGTTCGTTCACCAGCACCGCCTCGGCGAGCTCACGGGTCAGTTCGTCGCCGGGGGGACTCAGGGTCAGCAGTGTGGTGAAGTACTTGCTGTCCGCAGCTCCGTAGGGATGGGGAAAGACCCGTCCGAAACCGGGGAAATCCGTCTCCCAGGCCCGATCATCCGCTGAGCCCGCGTCATGGGAATCGAGCGGTCTCGAAAGCTCCCATGCCGTTCCCGCATAGCGCTCCCGCCGTCGCTCGGCATTCCAGGCGTCGAGCCACTTCGGGTTCCGATCGTAGTAGTAGCTGCGGGTGACGAAGTCACCGCTCGACTTCGAGAACCAGAAAGCCTTGCCGGCATGGCCGGCGAGCGCAATCGCGCCCCGGTCCTTCACCGAAACGCCGAAGATCTTCGCCCGGCCTGCGGTGCGAATGGCACGCTCATCCGAGAAGGTGGAGACGAGGAGCGCCCGGGGAGATCGCCCCTGACTCTTGGCGGCCTTCTGGGTCGGGTCGATCTCCGTCGCCTGGTCGACCCCCGCGCCTGCCGTCAGAAGCGGGAAGTTCTCGTCCTCGACGTTGTAGGTCAACTGTCCAGTCGCACGATCGAGCCACACGTTGCCGATCATTCCGTGCGTCGAAGGATGAGCCCCGGTGGCCAGAGTTGCATGGCCGACGATCGTCTCCGTATTGGCATGCTCGTAGTGAGCGTTGGCGTAGTGGATACCGCGCTCGTACAGATATCGGAACCCGCCAGGCTCGAGTCGATCGAGGACGCGATTGGGCTCATCGCCGCGGAGCTGATCGACGGTGATCTGCAGCACCAGGCGAATCCCAGGCTCCGTCGCTTCCTCATGCACCGCCGTCGCTTCTCCATGCGACAGTAGAAAGACAGCAAACGCGCAGCAGGCCTGCACAACGGCCTGAGAGTAACACTCGACTCTCCCGAGGAAGTTGCAGGAACTCCATTTTTCCGAGGTCGAGACTAGCGCAAGGGTTCCCCCCGGGTTGCTCGGTCGCCGCCACTCGGGATCCCCGACTCGACCGCTTCCAGCATCAACGCCGACTGGATCAAACCCAGGTGGGAATAGGCCTGGGGGTGATTGCCCAGAATCCGACCGGTTCCCGGATCGACCTGCTCGGCGAAGAGACCCGTCGAGCCGGCGAGGGAGCGGTAGTAGGAGAACAGGGACTGCGCGTCGGCGCGGCGCCCCAGCAGGGCGTAGGACTGGATGAGCCAGGCGGTGCACAGCAGAAAGGCACCCTCGTCACCGGGCAGCCCGTCATCGTAGCGGTAGCGATAGACCGCTGGCCCCCGGCAGAGCTCTCGTTCGATCCCTCGCACCGTCGCCTCGAAACGGGGATCATGGACCTCCAACAATCCCGAGAGACCGACGAAGAGCGCCGACGCATCGAGAGAACGTTCGCCGTAGGCCCCGGTGTAGGCCTGAGCCTCCTCGGACCAGCCCTTCTCCAGGACCTCGCTGGCAATGGCGTCTCGAAGTCCCGGCCAGTCGCCCGGCGCCTCCTGCTCCAGCAGGTCGGCGATTCGCAGGCCACGGTCGACCGTCTGCCAGCACATCACCTTGGAGTAGACGTGATGCTTCGGAAGCATGCGGGCTTCCCAGATGCCGTGGTCGGGCTCGCTCCAACGCCTCGAGATCGCCGAGACCATGGCCTGCACGAGCGGCCAGTCCTTCTCGACGTCCGATTGACGTCGCGCCGCGAGACGGAACACCAGCTCGACGATCGGTCCGAAAACGTCCATCTGCACCTGCTGATCGGCAGCATTCCCGATTCGCACCGGCCGGCTGCCGAGGTAGCCGTTGAGGGTCGGCAACACTGCCTCTGGAACAAAGTCGTCTCCGACCACCGCATAGAGTGGACGAAGCTGCTCGGGGCTGGCGAGGTGTTCGACTCTCTCTTGCAGCCAACCGAGGAACGCTCTGGCCTCGCCGTAACTGCCCAGGGCCACCAGGGCAGCCGCGCTCAGCGCCGCGTCGCGTGGCCAGCAGTAGCGATAGTCCCAGTTTCGAACGCCACCGGCGACCTCGGGCAGGCTGGTGGTCGCGGCCGCCAGGATGGCGCCGCTGGGCTGATAGCAGAGAGCCTTCAGAGTCAGTGCGCTGCGCAGGACTTCGGCGCGAGCGACCGTAGGCAACTCGAGCGAACGCGCCCACTCCCTGAAGTGGGATTCACTCGCCTCCTTGCGAGCCTGCCAGGTCGGCAGTCCAGCCGCTGCCTGCACATCCTGCGGCGTGCCGTCGCACACCAGCTCGAGCACGAGGCTGCCGTCGAGCGCCACGTCCGCCACGGCCGTCTTGTGCGGGCCGTCATCGAGCAACGTCCAATGGAGCGAACCCTGGGAGCAGTTCAGAAGGATGTTCTGGCTCGAGCCTCGCACCAGCAGCGCGCTGCCCAGGATCTCGACGCCGGTCGCCGCACGGCCGTAGTCGAGTCGCGGCGCAAACTCGATCCGAACGTCGCCCCGGCCCTCGATCACGCGCACCAGACGGGTGCCACCTTCGCGCCCGTCCGAGGCCGCCTGCGAGACGTCGAGAAAATCGTTCAAGCGCAGATCGGACCAGCGAGTCTCCAGGATCAGCGAGTCGGGGACGTAGCGCTGCGAGATGGGCGCTCGGCCGTCGACCGGACGGATCTGGAAGAAACCGGCACTCTTCCCGCCCAGCAGCTCGGCGAAGAGAGCCGGGGAGTCCGCGCGCGGCTGGCAGAACCAGTTGATGCGCGCATCCGGTGTCACGAGAGCAACGGTTCGCTGATCCGAGAGCATCGAGTGCTCTTCGATGTTCGGCGCCGCCGAGCCCTCGATCCAGCCCCGCCGGAGCTCGAACAGCCTGGCGAGGAAGTGCGCCGCCGCTTCGGTGGTGGCGACCCGATGCGAAGCCAGGGTCTCTCCAGGTCCGACCTTGACGCCGAGGTCGGGACCCCGCAGTTGACGAAAGGCATCCTCGTCTGTGACGTCATCGCCGAGAAAGAGCACCGCGTCAGCGGAGATCTGGCGGCGTAGAAGATCGAGGGCCTTGCCCTTGTCGGTCTTCACTACGGCCAGCTCGATGACCTTCTTTCCGTTCTTGACACTGACTCCCGGGACCTTCGCGGGTCCGGAGAAGATCTGGGCAACTGCTCGTTCTGCATCTTCGTTGGTGGCATTGCGATAGTGAAAGGCGGCGCCGGCCGGTTTCTCTTCCACCTGAAACCCCTTCGAAGACCCAGCGATCTCCCGAAGCTCGGCGAACAGACGCTCGCGCAGCTCGATTTCTGACTGCTCCAGTGCCGTCGCGAATCCGACGTCGAACTCCGAGCCGTGGCTTCCCACCAGAAAGACCTCTGCGGGAAGACGCGAGAGAGTGGCCAGATCGCGCAGCGCTCGGCCGGAGATGACCGCCACGTGCGTGTCGGGCAACGCGGCGAGGCTGCGGAGCGCGGCGATCGACTCGCGATGGGGATAGGCTCGCTCGGGATTCTCCACGATCGGCGCAAGGGTTCCGTCGTAGTCGGAAGCCACCAGCAGGGTCGGCGTACGCGCCAGGTCGTCGAGTCGTTGATCCAGCGTGGCGATGCTCGGGTCGGGGTTGCTCATCGATCGGCGAGGAGCTCCAGAAAGCTCTGCGCCCAGGTCTGCGCAGTGTTGCTCTGCACGACCCCGCGCATGGACGACATTCGCCGCCGCGCTTCGTCCTCGGGTATGAGTGCGGCTCGTTCAATCGCGTCCTTCAGACCTTCGGTGTCGAAGGGATTGACCTGAATTGCCTGATCGAGCTCATGGGCGGCGCCAGCGAACTCGCTCAAGACCAGGGCGCCGGAGTCGTCGAAGCGAGTCGCAACGTACTCCTTGGCAACCAGATTCATGCCGTCGCGAAAGGGCGTCACGAGCATGACGTCCGCCAGCCGATAGAGCGCCGCCAGTTCCTCGAAGCTGTGGCTGCGATGGAGATAGTGGACAGCGGGGCGTTCCATGCGACCGAAGTTGCCGTTGATCTCTCCCACGATTCGCTCGACTTCGGAACGGATCGTGCTGTAGCCGTGAACGTTGGTGCGACTCGGCTCGGCGATCTGGATCAAAACCGCATTGTCGACGCTGAGCCGATCCTCGTCGAGCAACTCGCCAAACGCTTCGAGCCGGCGTTCGATGCCCTTGGTGTAGTCGAGGCGGTCGACCCCCAGAAGAACGATCTCCGGCTGGTTGAGCGTCGCCCGCAGCCGATCGACTTCGCTCTGGGTCGTCTCGAGCTCAGCAGCGTGGGCAAACCTCTCGTAGTCGATGCCAATCGGCAGTGTCCGGGTCGTGACCTTTCGCCCACGGAAGTCCACCGTATCTCCTTCGATCGCGAGACTCTCGCAATCCACCACCCGCGGCAAGACGTGGCGAAAGTTGTGGGCCATCACCTCGGTCTGGAAGGCGATCAGATCTGCACCGAGCAGCGATCGGGCAATGGACGTTCGCCAGGGCAGACGCAGAAAGATCTCTCGTGCCGGGAAGGGTATGTGCAAGAAGAACCCGATCCGGAGATCGGGCCGTGCCTCCCGCAGCAGGCCGGGCACCAGCTGTAGCTGATAGTCGTGAATCCAGACCAGCGCGTTCGGTTCCGCGACCTCGATCACCGCGTCCGCGAAACGCCGGTTGACGCTCCGGTAGGCCTCCCACCAGATGCGGTGATACTCGGGCTGAGCGATGACGTCGTGGTAGAGAGGCCACAGGGTGCCGTTGCTGAATCCCTCGTAGTAGAGCTGCAGGTCGGCTCGGCTCAAGGGCACCGGGTGGAGCTTGAGACCGTCGTGCTCGAAAGGCGCCGGCGCCACTCCGCTCGATCCCGCCCAGCCGACCCAGCAGGCTCTCTCATCCCCGCTCATCACCGGGCGCAGAGCGCTCACCAGCCCTCCGGGACTGGTGACCCAGCGCTGGTGCCCCTTCTCCGAGACACGTCGAACGGGCAGGCGATTTGCCACCACGATCAGCTGCGATTCCTTGGGCACGGTCCGACTCTAACGCAGGGACCAATAACGCAGGGACCACTAACGCAGGGACCAGAGACCCTCGCAGGGTCCCGATCTCTCGACGACCTCTCCGTCGCTGGACCCGATCGAGAACATGAGGATGAAGTGGAGCACCATCGAGGCTTTCGCGAAAAGCCAGCGTCAGCGGACCGCGAGGGTTTCGACCCGGGCCGCAACCACTCCCGGCTCGACGGCCGAATCGTCGATCTTCAGCCAGGGATCGCGCTTCTGACCCAGGCGACGTGGGATGCTCTGTACGTTGTATCGCGAGGCGGTCAGACCCGAAGCGGAAAGCTCGCTCCACTCGAGCGGCGTCGCGACCGGTGCCCCGCGCAGGGCGCGAACCGAATAGGGCGCGATCACGGTCTGCCCCTGCGCGTTCCGGGTGGTGTCCACGAACAGCCGATTGCCGCGCCCTTCCTTGCGCAACGACAGGGTGAGCTCGTCGGGACGAGCGGAGGCGAGGCATTCGGCGATGGTTCTTGCCAGCGCTCGGCTCGTGTCAAAGGTGCCCGACGGCCGTAGCGGCACGACGACGTGAGCGCCGCGAGAGCCGGTGAGCATGAGGAAAGAGGGCAGCTCGAGCCCATCGAGCAGCTCACGAAGCTGCCGGGCCGCCTTTGCCACCGGCTCGAAGGGTCGACCGGGCGGGTCGAGATCGAAGACCAGGCGATCGGGCTGTCGCAGCGACTCACTACGACTCAGCCAGACGTGAAGCTCGATCGTCGCCTGGTTGGCGAGGTACCTGAGTGCCGCACGATCGTCCCGGGAAGACGTTCCAGGAAGAACGACCTGTCGCTGCGTCCCGCCATCTCTGGTCGCCACCTCGAGACGCGAGATCCAGGGCGGAAAATGGTCAGGGACCTCCTTCTGGAAGAAGCCCTCTTCGCCGATGCCGTCGGGAAATCGCCGCAGCGTGAGTGGCCGCCCCTTCACATGCGGTAGCAGCACATGGGCGACTTTCTCGTAGTAGTCGATCAAGTCACCCTTCGTGAACCCGGCGTCGGGGAAGAGCACCTTGTCCTCTCGCTCGATCTCGACCGAGGGAGAGTCGTCGTGTCGCTGATCCACCAACCTCTGCTCCTGCGCTCGTTTCGCCAGTTCGAGTCTACTGCGGGGGAACGGGCGACTCGCTCGGACCGAGTCGAGGCGCTGCCGCGCTACGGGCCCCGGGCAGAAGATCGACTCGACCGGCACCTCTTGCCGTCTCGCAGCAGTTCCTTCCGGAGAGCTCTCGTCGGCGCACGCCTCCGCAGCCGACCCAGACGAAGAAGGCAGGGAGGCTCCCGCCGCTCGCTTCTACGGCCGCTTCAAGTCCAACTGTTTGAGGCGGGAGCGCAGCGTGTTCGGATGCAGCCCCAGCCGATCCGCAGCATTGCCTTCGCCGCTGATCTTCCAGTCACACGACTCGAGGACTTTCACGATGTGCCCTCGCTCGATATCCTTCAGCCGCTCGGACGCGTCGCCGTTGGTGGAGGGCCCCTGGGACGCGCCTCTACCCGGAGCCGAGCCCGGACCCCTCCGGTCACCAGAACCGGTCGCCGGAAGGCCCAACGACGCTCCGACCTCCAGCTCCGGACCGCTTGTCAGGACCAGGGCACGCTCGATGATGTTCTCCAGCTCGCGCACGTTTCCCGGCCACGAGTACCCCTGTAGGAGCTCGATCTCCCGTGCCGGGATGTCGCGGATCACTCTGCCGACCGAGGCCTGCTTGCGCTCGACGAAGTAATTGGCGAGCAGGGGAACGTCTTGCGAGCGTTCACGCAAGGGTGGAATGCGGATCGGCACGACGGCGAGACGATAGTAGAGGTCGGCACGAAACGTCCCGTCTGCCACGGCAGCATCCAGATCGCGGTTCGTGGCAGCGATCACCCGGACGTCGACGGTCTGGGTCTTGGAAGACCCGACGCGCTCGATCTCTCCCTCCTGCAAAACACGCAACAGCTTCGACTGCATCGGGGAAGCGAGCTCGCCGACCTCGTCCAGGAACAGGGTGCCGCGATCCGCCAGCTCGAATCGGCCGGTCCGGCTGGCAGTCGCTCCAGTAAAGGCTCCCCTGACGTGGCCGAAGAGCTCGCTCTCGATCAGGGTCTCGGGAATCGCCGCGCAGTTGACCTTGATCAGGGGGCCCTCATGACGGCCACTTCGAGCGTGAACTGCTCTGGCAAACAGCTCTTTGCCGGTACCGGTCTCACCCATCAGGAGTACCGTGCTATCGGTCGGCGCGACCCGCTCCACCAACTCGAGGGCCTCGAGGAAAGCAGGGCTCTGGCCGACCATCTCCGTGAAGCCGGCGCTCGTCCGGATCTCGTCCTGGAGATAGCTGTTGTGCATCTCGAGTCGCTGCTTCAGCGCTTCCAGCTCTCGGAGCGCTGCACGCAGCTCCGTCTCGGTGCGTTGGCGTGCCATCGCTCCTGCGAAGATCCGCGCGAGCAGTCGAAGACGCTCGATCAAGAGAGGATGCCACGTGGCTTCGCTGCGACTCGCGGCCAGACTGAGCGCTCCGATCCTCTGCCCTGCAACCTCCATCAGCACGCTCAGATGTGACTTCACGCCCTGCGCGCCGAACCACTCCCTTTCCCGCTCGGCTCGACGGGGAAGATCCTCGAGACGGGCGAAGGAAAAGATCCGGTGCTCGTTGAGCCGATCGAAGGCCCACGGCAGCTCGATCCGGGCGTCGACCAGCGGGGCTCGGATGACACCCGGATGCGACCAGCTGTGGACGATGCGCGCCGCGTTCCCTTCGAAAAGGGTGATCGTTCCGCGGTCGAGGTCGAGGGTCTCGATCACGCGGCGCAGAGCGTACTCGAGGTGATCGTCGATCTCCGCGACATTCGCTTCGACGAAGGTCGCGGAGATCTCGTGAAGGAGCTCCTCGAACGCCGCCTCACGTCTCGGTGTCGAAATCGTCACGGTCTCCAAAGCCCCATCACTTCCACGCCGCTCCTCGGGATCCCAGGGCAAGCTGATGCCTCGGTCACGAGATACCTCACTTCGAGCACGAGATCTCGGTACGTCGTACGAGAACTCGTGACTTCGTCGCCCTCCGGCGAGATTGACTCCTGAATACCTCCAACAACGACGAGCCCCACGAGGCCGAGCAGCCCTGGCACGTGCGCTGCATTACCATCCTGCTCTCCACCGTCCACTGCGCCCATCGAGGGCGTGCGGCTCCCGAACCCGGCATAGCCGCCAACCCCAGCTCGAGTCCCGTGAGGAGGAAAACAATGGAAGCTTATCCAAAGTCCGGAAAACTGGTCCTGGCCTCGATCGCCGTGGCCTTCGTCATCGGTGTAGGCCAGCCGATCCTCGCTCAGGAGCGCCCCAACATCCTCTTCATCCTCACCGACAACCTCGGCTACGGAGAGATCGGTGCCTATGGCGGCGGCATCACCCGCGGCGCGGCCACCCCGAGGATCGACTCGATCGCGGCGGACGGGCTGAAGCTGACCAATATGAACATGGAAACGCAGTGCACCCCGAGCCGCTCGAGCCTGATGACCGGGCGCTGGGCGATTCGCTCGGGTACCTATGCCGTCCCCTTCGGCGGAGTTCCGGAAGGGCTGACCCGGTGGGAGGTGACGATCGGCGAGGCACTTTCCGCGGCAGGATATGCCACCGGCTACTACGGCAAGTGGCACCTCGGCAGCGCCGACGAACGGCTCCCCAACCGGCAGGGCTTCGACGAGTGGTTCGGCATTCCCCGCACCACCGACGAAGCCACCTGGTCCGAGTCCCCCAACTGGTCGCCCGACATCGTAGAGCTCGAGAAGATCATGGAGGGGAAGAAGGGCGAGAGCAGTCGGGTCGTCTCGGACTACGGCTGGGAGCAACGCCGGCTGATCGACCGTGAGATCACCCGCCGCGCCATCGCGTTCATGGAGGACTCACAGGGCTCGGGCAAGCCGTTCTTCACCTACGTCTCCCTGACGCAGCCCCACCTGCCCACCGAGCCCAATCCGGATTTTCGCGGCAAGACCGGCAACGGCGACTGGGCCGACATGCTGGCGGAGATGGACTACCACGTCGGGCTGATGCTCGACACAGTCGACCGGATCGGCGCTCGGGACACGACGCTGGTCATCTTCACGAGCGACAACGGTCCCGAATTCGTGCAACCGTGGGACGGCTGGGCGGGACCCTGGCGAGGGCAATACTTCACACATCTCGAAGGCGGGATCCGAGTACCCTTCATCGCGCGCTGGCCGGGCAGGATCGCGCCCGGCCGAGTGTCCAACGAAATCGTGCATGGCGTCGACATGTTCGCGACCCTCGCGCAGCTGGGCGGCGCAGACGTTCCGGGCGACCGGCCCTTCGACTCGATCGACCAATCCGACTTTCTGCTCGGCCAGGAGGATTCGAAGCGCGAATCGTTCCCGATCTGGTGCGCCGATCGGATCCAGGCGGTCAAGTGGCGCAACTTCAAGCTACACCTCTACGAGCAGGAAGACATGTTCTCGCCTCCGCTCAAACTCCCGATCCCGTTCATCATCAACCTCTACACGGACCCCCGAGAAGAGAAACCCACGGTCGACACCTGGGCAGTCGGCCCGATGCTCCAGGTCATCTCCGAGTTCGAACAGAGCACAAAGGACCACCCGCTGATCCCGATGGGCACATCCGACCCCTACGACCCGAACGACGATCGCTGAGAGCCTCTCGGCCTTCCCGTTTTACGAACCAGAGACGACGTGTCATGAAGCAAACCCTGCTCAGGCTTCTTCTGCTCTTACTGGCTGAAGGCGTTGCCCTGCCAGCGGCGGCGCAGCTCAACGGCCACAATCTACGCGGCGACTACGGGCTGTTGGCCGGCACCCAGCCCGGGCCCGGGTGGTATGCCGGGCTCCTCTACGCCAATCTCGACATCGGCGAGATCAGAAGAGGGGACGGAGAGAAACTGCCCTTCCAAGGCAATCTCGATGTCAACGCCGTGGCACCCTATCTCTGGTGGGTGAGCAACTTCACCTTCCTCGGCGGCACGTACAGCGTCTTCGTGACTCCCTCGGCGGTCGACAACGCCCTCGAGGCGCCGGCCCTGGGGATCGACAGCGACACCGGGCTCGGCATGGGAGATCTCTACCTCCAGCCGATCAATCTCGGCTGGCATACCAGGCGTGCCGACTACATGGCGGGACTCGGTGTGAACGTGCCGACCGGCAAGTACGAGGACGGGGGCGAGGACAACACCGGGCTCGGGATGTGGACCTACGAGGTCTTCGGCGGAACCACCTTCTACTTCGACGAGGACCACTCCTGGCACTTCGCAGCGCTCGCCTTCTACGCCACCCACAGCTCGAAAGAGAATTCGAACGTGCAGGTGGGGGACCTGTTGACGATCGAGGGAGGGCTTGGGAAGTCCTGGGCCGGCGGCGCCCTGAGCGCTGGAATCGCCTACTTCGCCCAGTGGAAGATGACGTCGGACGACTTGTCTCCGGAAGTCGAAGCGTTGCTCCCCGATTTGAAGAAGCACGAGATCTTCGGTGTCGGCCCCGAGGTCGTGCTGCCCTTGGCGACCAAGAAGAAGTTCTACGGATCGGTCAACCTTCGCTACTTCTGGGACATCGGTGTGAAGAACAACAGCCAGGGCAATACCTTCGTGTTCATGGCCACCTTTCCGATCCCCAGTGTCGTCCTGCAGTAGGAGCGGCCTTCCCCGTACATCTCGTTCGCCGGCACCTACTTGTCGGCTTCAGAGCTGAAGCCGTTGGCGATTCTCGGCACTGCGGGGGAGCGGACTCAGCCGTGTTCCGCCATCGCCGGTTCCTTCATCTCCCGGAAGGCCTCGCGAACCGTCTCCCAGGAAGACTCGAAGCCCTGCCTGAGCTCTTCCCACGCCTCGTCGCCGGCGCTTCGAGCCTGTTCGAGTCGGGCTCGGGCCTCGTCCGTCAGCCGGCGTAGCTCGTGAATCTGTTGGTCATAACGAATCTGTGCCCGGGCTTCTGCTTTCTTCGCCTTCGACTGGAGCTTGTCGATGTCGGCGTTCCACTCGTCGAGCTGCGCCTTCATCCTCTTCACATAGGCATCTCTTGTTTCGCTCATGTCTCGAATCTCTCCTCTGTTGTTGTTCTCAGTTCTATGGTGTCGTTGTCGGCACCGGTTCGTTGATCACGGAAGCCCGCCAGTGTGCGTGCGACCGTCCCCCATCAGGCTCCGAGCACCAGGCTTCGAGCGCCAGGCTCCGACACTAGGCTCCGAGCTCCTCGAGAGCGAGATGGACCTCTCGCAGTCGGGCGGGCTCGCCACCGCTCATGTTCTCGTCCGCCGAAGACGCCAATCGCTCGGCGTCGAGGCGCCACTGTTCGAGGACTTGGCGCCGCTGTTCGGCGCTCCAGTCACCCTGCACGAGAACCTGGTTCGGAGACGCGAAGACACTGGCCGGATCTTTGAGTGCCCGCTCGAGCTCCTCATCCTCATCTTCTTCTCTGGATAGGCCTCGACGGGTCGACTCGGAGTGCGGCGACTTGACCACCCACACGGGACGGTCGGCTCGGTGCAGAACGCGCTCGGCGACACTGCCGAGCAGGAGACGCTCGAGACCACTCCGGCCGTGGCTCCCGAGAACGATCAGGTCGCTTCTCTTGCGCGAGGCTTCGAGGATCTCGACTGCGGGAGTTCCGAACACGGCCTGCACGCTGTGGGCGACCTTGGGGCCGGTCGCCTCGAGCTCCTCCCACGCCGTCTCCAGCTCGAGCCGGGAGCGATCGAGAAGGGCATCCACGTCCTGTTCGACCGCGTGAGTCGCGGATGGAGGATAGAAGGCCGGATACGAGGTCGGTGGAATCACGTGAAGCAGCTGGACTTCGGCGCCACAGGCCCGTGCGAGGGCATGGCCGATGCGCAAAGCACCCGCGGCGTGCTCTGAGAAGTCGATCGGAACGAGCACCCGCTCGAGCGAGTCGAAGGTCGCTCCGTGCTCCCTCCTGCGCAGGGTCATGACATCGCACTCTGCCCCGCGAATCACGTCCTCCGTCACGCTACCGAGCATCCATTGCGCGAGTCCCTTGCGACTGCGCGCAGCCATGACGATCAGCTCCACACCCTCCTCGCGGGCGACGGCATGAATCGTCTCTGCCGGCGAGCCGCGTCGAAGGATCTGGCGCACCGCCACTCGAGGGGGCCGCTGCAGAGCGGTCACTCTCTGGTTGGCCTCTCGCTCGAAGAGCCTCTCCAGTTCCTCCATGCTCGGCATTTCTCCCCAGTCGAGTGGGTCGAGTCGCCGCTCGGGGACGACGTGCAGCATCAGGAGCTCGGCTCCGAAGCGATCGGCCACCTCGGCCGCCTGGGCGAGAGCCTCCTCCGAATGATCGGAGAAATCCGTAGGGAAGAGTACTTTCTCGATGCTCAGGTCATGCCTCATATCGGCCTCCTGTCTGGAAAGGAAAATGTCGGAGTGGCGCTCCAGTCCCAGGGATACGGGTACGCGCCCAGGGGATGACTGGGGGGATAGCCGTAGGGGTAGTAGCCCCGCGGATACGGCAGCGCATCAGCGCCTTGCCGGTCGACCCACCCGAGATCGCTGAAGACGCGGCGCACGCCATCGACGCCATGCGCCGCCACGACACAGCGACTGATGTCTGCCCGCGTAGGTACGCTGCCCGACAGCATCACCGCGCCGTGGTCGACATCGAGCTCGATCTCCCATCCGTCGCCCCGGATCTCCCATCCATAGAGCCAGGTGTCGCGAGCCTCGGCGGAAGGGTAGAGCGAGGCGAGCAGTTGCGCAGCCTCGCGGGCGATCGCTTCGTCACGGCGAGTCCCGATGTCAGCGAGCTCGGGGTCGATTCTCAGGTCGGACTCGATACCGTGGACCCCGAACGTGCGCTCGGCGATGCGTCGGGCCGTTGCGAGGGCTCGCTCGGTCCCCACTCGACCGGAGAGTTGGACGACTCCCTGTGCGGAGTCCACGTCGACCTCGGCATTGGCGAGACTGCCACTGCGCAACAGTCTGAGGAGGACGCGACGCTCGAGCTCGCGATCGGCATCGACATCGGCGTCGACATGGGCATCGGCATCTGTATCGGCAAGCGGCTCGTCGCTCTTCGATACGGACTCTTCGCCGGGGATGGCGACTTCCAGGGTGGCCGGACTCCGAGCCATGGGCCTCGCCTGGGCAGGCCGGGAGACGCACGAATGGGTCGTGAGGACGACTACAGCGATCAGGACAAGCTGGATTCGGACCTGCGGTAGATGCATACCCGGGGTTGTTGCAAACGACTTGCCATGGCTCTCCTCCCTGATCCTGCGGCGAGCGACGCGGTTCGATCCGGCACCTTTTACCGCCTCGCAGCAATTCCTACCGGAGAGCTCTCGTCGGCGAGCCCCCCTCCGCACGAGCGCCGAGATCTTCATCGCCTCGCTGCCCTCGGCCCCCAGACACGGGGGACAGGAATACGGTCGCCCGCCGGCGCCCTGCGACCGTTTCACGCTTCGCGTTCCCTCTTTCGTACCTTGCGGCGAGACTTTCGTTTTCATAGAGTGACATCTGTATCTGTTGAATTTCTTCTGAAGTGCTCCCCCCGGTCGACTCCCCTGACGTCGACGCGGTCGATGCCGAGGTCCGGAGGTCCGGGGACGTAGTCCGATGTCGAAGGAGAGGCTGCCGACCGGAAGCTCGGACGCTGACGTGCGCGCGCGCTCGAGCGCCCGAGGCTGTCTCGTTCGAGCCACGGTTCCAGCAGAGTCGGTCTCGAGACCCCACCTTCGAACACTGTAGGGAGACAACACATGAAACTGAACCTGCTCTCGCCCACGATGGTTGCCGCAGCGGTCCTCGGCGTTCTCTTCGGCCTTTCGATGCCCTCGTCGATCGAAGCCGGCCCGACCAGCTGCGACACACGAGTCAACAACACTCAGGCCAAGCTCCAGGAATGCGTCACCCTCGACGGCGTACGCGCCCATCAGGCGGCATTCCAGGCGATCGCCGACGCCAATGACGGCACGCGCGCCAGCGGGACGCCAGGCTACGACGAAAGCGTTCTCTACGTCGCCGAGACGCTCGAGGCAGTGGGCTACGACGTCGAGCTCGACCCGTTCGATTTCCTCTTCGTACCCCCGGCGACCTTGCTGCAGATCGCCCCCGGTCCCATCGTGGAGTACGAGACCAGTGCCTTCACAGGCTCCGGTGTGGGCACCGTCACCGGCCTTGTGATCCCGGTGGACCTGGCGCTGGGAGGCGGGGCCTGGCCGGCGGACCCGGCAAGTTCGACCAGCGGCTGTGAAGCCAGCGACTTCTCCGGTCTCGACTTCTCCGGTCCGAGCGACATCGCTTTGATCCAGCGAGGCAGCTGCTTCTTCTCCACGAAAGCCGTCAATGCCCAGGCGGCCGGAGCCGAGGCAGTGATCCTCTTCAACCAGGGGAACACACCCGCGAGGATGGGCCTGATCGTTGGCAATGCGAGCGCGCTACCGGACGGCAGCCCGAGCAACCTGACCATCCCGATGGTGGGAGCCAGCTTCTCCCAAGGCATCGCGCTCTCCGGAATCGGGTCCCAGGCCTATATCAACGTCGATCCGAGCGTCGTGGTCACCCAGTACAACGTGCTCGCCGAGCTGCCGGGACGCGAGGACAGCAACGTCGTCATGGCGGGCGCACACCTGGACTCGGTCACGGCCGGACCGGGAATCCAGGACAACGGCTCGGGCAGTGCAGCGCTGCTCGAGGTCGCCGTGAAGATGGCCAAGGTCCGGCCCCGCAACACGTTGCGCTTCGCGTGGTGGGGCGCCGAGGAGTCCGGCCTCGTCGGCTCGAGCGCCTACGTCGACGGCCTGAGCGACGAGGAGCTGGAGAACATCGCGCTCTATCTCGACTTCCACATGATTGCCTCCCCCAACTTCGTCTACTTCATCCTCGACGGTGACGACTCCGACGGCATCGGCCAGGGACCCGGGCCGGAGGGCTCGGCCCCGATCGAGGCCTTTTTCGAGGCCTTCTACGATGAGCGAGGCCTGCCCTACAAGGGTACCGACTTCGACGGGCGATCCGACTACGCCCCGTTCGTTGCCGTCGGCATCCCGGCGGGCGGGCTCTTCACGGGAGCCGAAGTCGTCAAGACCGACGAGGAGGCCGCGATCTGGGGCGGCGTCGCCGGCGAACAGTACGACCCGTGCTACCACCTGGCCTGCGACACCTTCGACAACATCAGCCTCGAGGCCCTCGACGTGAACTCGGACGCGGTCGCGGCGGCGACACTGCAGTTCGCGATGAACACCGAGGCTGTCAACGGCGAGCGTGGCAAGGGCAACTTCAAGCCCGCAGGACCGCAGCCGGTCGAGTAGACCTCGAGCGGCCAGGAGCCCTGGCAGCGAGGCAAGGAGGGGGCGCGCGCGGCCCCCTCCCCTTTTCCCCGAGAGGAGGCGCCACATCCTTCCTCCCGACGGAGGTCTATTGCGTGAGGCCTCGAGTCCAGTGGGTGACCAACGTCAGCGGAACCGAGGAGCTCTTGATGAGCGGCACGTTGACCAGGAAGCGCTCTCCGTCTCTCGAGACGTCCCACTGCAGCGCCCCCTCGGGCAGCCGGAACAGAGGCTTCGGAGAGCCGACGACGAGGCTGCCACCGGTGGTGTCGACCGGCACTGCCTTCAACTCGCCCTCGAATGACCGGTAGACGATTTCGCTCCCGTCCCGAGTCCACTGGGCGTCGCGGCCGCCGGCGTTCGAGATCTGGACTCGGCGTTCGCCGTCGGGAAACGAGACCACGTAGACCTCTCGGCGACCCGAGTCGTCGGAATCGAACGCCAGCCACCGGACGTCGGGCGAGAGCTGGGTGAGTCCGATGTTGTCGTACTCTTTCGGCAGGACGGCGAGCCGGTCTGCGTCACCGTCGACGTCACTGTCGACCGGGAGGGCAGTGATTCCGACCAGCCGTTCCCCGGCGGCCTCGCGGTCGAAGACGACGATCCAACGGTCGTCCGCCGACCAGTCCATGGGGATCTTCTGGCCGTCCTCGTCGGTGAGGGCCAGCTCCGCTCCTGCCCCTCCAGTGGACCGGATGATGACGTCGGCCTGGTGCTTGCGATCGGACTGAAAGGCGATGCGACCGCCGTCCGGCGACCAGACCGGGCCGGCATTGCTGCCCGGCGCCGAGGTCAGACGGCTCTGCACTCCCCGAGCGAGATCGGCCACCCAGACCTGGGTGGTCTGCGTGCCCGAGTCGTAGACCTCGTAGGCGACGCGAGCTCCGTCGGGGGAGATGGCCGGCACCGCGTGCAGGCCCGGTTCTCCCAGAGAGCCGGTCTGCTTGCCCGATCGGTCGAACCACTCGAGCCGAGTCAGCAGCCGGGAGGAATCGTAGATCAGGGTCCCGGTGCCCGAGACGGAGGCGCTGCCGAGGCCGAGGAAGTTGTCGTACAGTCCTACGTGCTGGGCCACGGTCACGGGCTGGCCGCTGATCTCGAATCGGTCCGGATCCAGGGGCTGTGCGAGGAGACTTCCTCCTCGATCGCCGCCGCGAGTGAAGATCAGGTAGCCGTCGGCATAGAGCGCATTGAAGTTGGCGGCGAGCAGAGGCTTCCCCGCCTCGCCGTCGAGGGAGCCGACCCAGATCTGGTTCGCAGGATCACGCGAATTGCCGGCCGTGTTGAGCGCCAGATAGAGGAAGTGGCGACCATCGGGCAGAATGAAGGGGTAGCGATGTGAGGTTTCGCCGGCGGCCTGGTCGACCTCTGTGACCGCGACCGCTTCGCTCGAGCCGGACGGCAGCCGCAGGATCGGCCCGCTCGGGGCGGTGAACAAGATGTCGCCGTTGGGTGCCCACGCGCCGCCCAGGCCATCGACGTCATACAGCGCGAGCGCGGCACCGCCGCTCGCCTCGACCCGCTTGAGCTGCCGGTCGGCGAAGAAGCCCACGAAACGGCCGTCTGGAGACCAGAAGGGGAGCAAGCCACCCTCGGTCCCGGCAATCCTCTCTGCCTGATCGCTGTCCAACGCGCGCAGCCAGAGTTGAAGGCCACCGTTCTCGTCGATGCCGCTGAACACGACCCGGAGGCCATCCGGGGCAACCACGGCGTTGTTGAGTCCGACCTGCTCGGGCAGGAGGACGCTGGCATGGAGGTGCTGGGGCGCAGTGGCAGGAGCCGTCGAGCCACGGGTGAGCCCCAGCCACGTTGCCGCTGCCAGCGCGAGGGCGGCCACCCCCCAGGCCAGACGCTCACGGTGCTTGCGCCGCTTCACGACGGGACGCGGAGTGCCCGCCTGCGAACCCTCGCCGATCCAGCGCAGCTGCAGCATCACGTCGTGGGCAGTCTGGATCCGGTCGTCTGGATCCTTCTCCAGACAGGCCTGGATCAGACGGTCCAGGAGGGGCGGACTCATCGGATCGATCGAAGAGACGGGTG
This sequence comes from uncultured Acidobacteriota bacterium, assembly GCA_963851415.1. Taxonomy (GTDB): domain Bacteria; phylum Acidobacteriota; class Thermoanaerobaculia; order Multivoradales; family Multivoraceae; genus CAWKPF01. Next base: position 768,108 of record CAWKPF010000003.1, on the reverse strand, counting down.
GAGGCTGTGAGGACATGATCGCGGAAATCATCGATGCCTGGCTCGCCGCCTCGAACGCCTTGCGACCAGTGGCCATCTCGTAGAGCAGGGCACCCAGCGCGAAGATGTCGGAGCGAGCGTCGGCGGGCTTGCCTTCGAGCTGCTCCGGCGACATGTACTGAATGGTGCCGAGGATCGTTCCCTGTTGGGTGATGTTCGCCTGGGTGGGAAGCGACGTCTTGTCGGCCGTGGAGTCCCCGGCGCTGATCGGCGAGGCAGTTGCCTTGGCGAGTCCGAAGTCGAGTAGCTTCACTCCCGAGCGAGTGACCATGACGTTGCCGGGCTTGAGGTCCCTGTGCACGATACCGCTGCGGTGAGCCTGGTCGAGGGCGTCGGCGATCTCCAGTCCGATCGTGACCACCTGGTCGAATGGCAACGCTCCGCGTTCGAGACGCTCGGTGAGCACCTCGCCTTCGATCAGCTCCATCACGAGGTAGTCGGTCTTCCCTTCCCGCCCGACGTCGTAGATGCCACAGATGTGCGGATGCGACAGCTGTGACAAGGTCTTCGCTTCGCGCTCGAACCGCTGTCGAAGCTCCTCGGAGGACGAGAGGTGCTCCGGCAGGATCTTGATCGCGACCGAGCGATCGAGACGAGTGTCCAGCGCCCGGTACACCTCGCCCATCCCCCCGGCCCCGACCGAGGAGAGGATCTCGTAGGGTCCGAGACGGGTCTCTGGGGCGAGGCTCATTCCATTCTCCGTTCCTGGGCCATCGAACCGTCGCGAGGCGCCGGACCCAACGCAGGGCCGCTCTCGGTCTCCTCGACCACTCGCCCCCGATCGTCTCGGGGTGAGCGCATGCTACGGTCGACCTTCAGCAGCGTCAAGAATCCCACATAGAGTGCACATAGAGTGCGCACATAGAGTGCTCCACATAGAGTGCCAGAGGAGTATCGGCGGTTCGAGGATGGCGGCGGCTCGCCCACATAGAGTGCCAGAGGAGTATCGGCGAAGAAGTTCGAGGATGGCGGCGGCTCGCCCGGCTCGCACTGAGTCGGGTGCCTTTCCTGCAGAGAGCTCGGAATTCCCCAATAACCTCTCCCAGGAGGTCGCCTACTCGCTTCTCAATACCCTGGTCTCGAGTGCAAGCGCGCAGGCCTCCGGCTAGCGCGGAGGCGAAGCGCTTCGTTGCGAGACTGAAGTTGGAGTCGTAGAGCTCTTGCCGCCGCTTCAGGCGAATCCGAAATCCGGTGGTTGACCTCGAGCTCCAGGTCCGCAGGGCGGCGGCGGCGGGAAGCAGTCTCGCGGGAAGCTTGCAGGAAGGCCTCGTCGCATGCGTTGCGCGGCGGCTCGATAGGCCCGCCGGAACTCGTAGAGTGCGTCGTAGAAGGCTCGCCGGGCCTTCGTGGTGGCAGCATGCACTCGGGGCGCTGGACTTCGCTGGGTGCGGTGGGGAGCGGTGTGGGGATGCTGGCTGAGAATGGACTCGATCCCGAGAGGACGGGTGCCGTTGGCCTCGTGCCTTTTTCGAGTGCACTCTCGAATGTCGGCGACCATGGCACGGAGGGTCACTCGCTGCTGCTGCTTGGAAAGATGTCGGAGCGCGGGAAGAGGAGTGAGGACGAGGACATGGGTGTGCCGGTATCGGTGGGCCTTGATCGCCCTCCCCTTCTTTCGATCGAGGTACTCGCGGGTCGCGTCATGCCAGGTTCCGAAGATGCAGTCGTGCCCCTCGAGGAGTTCTCGCACACAGTGGGCTCCGGGCCATTGCTCGGGCGAGTCGACGAGGCCTTCCTTGGTGCCCTGTTCGAGGAGGTATCGCAGCCGGGCGAGCTGGGCGGCGGGCTCGTCGGAGACGACGATGGCCTGGTATCGGCGCGCCCAGAAGCGCTCTCTCCATCGATGGAGCCTTCCGACCTTTCGGGCGATGTTGGAGTTGACGAATTGCATGAAGGCGGAAAGCGTGCGCTGATGGCCAGGAGTGAGCAAGAGGTGCATGTGGTTGGACATGACGCAGTAGAGGTGGATGTCGATGCCGTACCGTTCCTGGGCTCGAGCGAAGACACCGCGGACGATGTCGTTGACTCTGGGTGAGGGCCGGAGGAGAAAGAGCGAGTGCATGACGCGCACGGTGACCTCGACGAGGGCGCCTTCGGGTAGAAATCGGGGGCTGGATCGAGCCATCTCTGTGTAGACCTCCCTTCGGAGAACACAGACGGCATTGGCGGTCGGAGCCTGTCAGGACGGAGCGAAGAGCCTCTTTCCCGATTCTCGCCTTTCTATTCCTCTGACACCTCTTCCGCCTCTTCCCGACACCTCTTCCCGGCAGCCTTGGCAATCAGTGCATATGATTGGACATGGCGAAGAAGACCACACCGATATCGATCTCCGAGACGCTCGTCGTCGACCTCAGGTAGAGAAGGTACGTCTTGGCGCTTGAAGTGCGACCGTTCGGCGTTCGGTGCAACATCGGATGCCAGTATTGCTACCAGAACCCGGAGCGTGATGCGGGCAACGAGCTCGCGGCCTACGATCTCGACAAGATCATCGAGGCGATCGCCGCCGAAGACGACAAGTTCTGTCTGTTCGGCGGCGAGCCCCTCTTGATGCCAGAGCGAGACCTGGAGCGCTTGTGGGCCTATGGCCACGAAACGTACGGCTACAACGCAGTTCAGACCAACGGAACGCTGGTCACCGATCGGCACCTCGAGCTGATCGAGAAGTACGACGTCAAGGTCGGCATTTCTGTCGATGGCCCGGGGGAGCTCAACGATGTCCGATGGGCCGGCACCCTCGAGAAGACTCGGGAGCTGACGGCTCGAACGCAGGCAGCGATCGAGAAACTGTGCCGGGCTGGCCTCGCCCCGAGCCTGATCATCACTCTTCACCGAGGAAACGCCTCGGCGCAACGGCTGCCCGTGCTGCTCGACTGGATTCGCGAGCTGCATCAGATGGGAGTTCGCTACGTCCGGGCACACCTCCTCGAGGTCGACAACGAGCTCGTTCGGGCGAAGTACGCACTCTCCGACGAAGAGAACGTGGCCGTCATGATGAGCTTGTACGAGCTCGAGAAGCAGATTCCCGATCTCTACCTGGACGCCTTCGCCGACATGCGGAAGTTGTTGCGAGGTGACGACACTGGCGTTACCTGCACGTGGAACGCCTGCGACCCGATGACGACCCGCGCGGTGCGCGGCGTGGAAGGCTCAGGTCAGCGCAGCAACTGCGGACGAACGAACAAGGACGGCGTCGACTTCGTCAAGGCCGAGATCGAGGGGTTCGAGCGCTATCTCGCGCTCTACCACACACCGCAGGAGTACGGGGGCTGCAAGGGCTGCCGCTTTTTCCTCATGTGCAAAGGACAGTGCCCGGGGACCGCGATCGACGGCGACTGGCGCAACCGTACCGAGCACTGCGCGATCTGGATGGAGCTTCTGAGTCGTCTCGAGTCGGAGATGATCGCCGAGGGCACCGAGCCTCTGTCGCAGAGCCCACACCGTGAGCAGATCGAACAGAACTTCCTCTCGGAGTGGGCCAGGGGCTCCGGGCCTTCCCTCAAGTCCATGGTCGAGCAGGTCGCCGTAGAGGGAGCCGGCCCGTGAGTCAGGAACCCTCAGCAGACGAGGCGTCGCGGGAGATCTTCGCTTCGAGTCCGCACTACGGTCTGGATCTGCTCGACTTCCAGCTCCCCGAGTTCAGCCGCATGAGCTGGACGGGCGATGCCGCACGGGAGGTCTGGGAACCGCGCCTCCGGCAGATCTTCAAAGCCTGGATGGAGATCGAGCCACTGGCAGTGGTCGACGGGATCCGCCGCTGCAGCCTGACCATGGTCGGCGCCGAGCAACTTCCGCGCATGGCGATGCGCTATGCCGGTCACGGCTTCAACGCCCTGCCGCTGTCGATCCAGACCCTCTCGGGCTACTCCTATTCCAACCAGGAAACCGCGCCCACGGCGGGCCAGCCCTTTCTCTACCGGGTCGTCCTCGGCACTCCCGCGGACGTCAGCAGCTTCAAGGCCGCCTGGGACGCGTGCGATCAGGAGGCGATCGGCTCGCTGCTCGGCTACCCCGACTGTTGCCGCGAATTCTTCCACGACGTCTGGGTCGAGCACGGGCTGCGAGACACGACCTGGCCGATGGCGGTTCGCTCCCTCAGCGATCTCGGAGGCTGCACGATAGACGGCCGAACTGCCCAGGTCCACGGCCCGCCCGAGTGCAACATTCTCTGGCGCTGGATGGGTGTGCGAGCCGTGTCGCATCTGCCGTGCTCATTCGGTTGTCGAGCGAGCCTCGACGTGGGCCGACGCCTCCTCGAGCTCGGCCGCGGAGCGGGCTACGAACAGGAAGTGGACTGGATCCTCGAGATCCTCAGCTGGCCGACGGAGTGGTCCTGCCTCCACGGTATCGCGGAGATCAAGACGCCGCTTCTCAAGGTCTCGGCCGCGACGGACGCCACTGCCTCCCGATTCGTTGTCCAACGTCCGGGCGAGAACTACCCCGAGGAAGGTGCCCGCGGTCTGACCTGGGCCTATCGTAAGCCGGCGACTCCCCTTCTCACCGGGTCGAAGCGGTTCGCGGCCGGGATCGCGAACCCGATCGGTCGCGAGAAGACGAAGCAACGCTGAGCGAGCCGCGGCTCCCCGACGCAGGTCTCCTCGGAGAAGCTGCGGTACGATGGATTTCGCAGAGCACGGGCAGCGTCCCTGCCGATCGACTCGCGACCCTGCCGCCGACCTCTGCTGATCAGCCAACCAGCCCACTCGCCGAGCTGCCTCACCGAAATGCTCCCTCCGGAAGTCTCCGACTGGTACGCGACCCTCGTCCAACAATTCGAGAGCTCCTACCTTCGCTGGGACGAGCCGTGGAAACAGTCGGGGCACTTCAGCTCGGAGGAGATGTGGCACGACCTGCGCAGGCCCATCGCCGACTGTGTGACGACGGACGGCTCGTTCCTCGACATCGGATGCGCCAACGGCTACCTGCTCGAGTGCTTGCTCGAATGGGTCGGTGAGCGAGAGATTGCGCTCGACCCGTGGGGTCTCGAGCTGTCGCCTCGTCTTCTCGAGCTCGCGAAGACGCGGCTTCCTTCTCACGCAGCGCAGCTCGCCCTCGGCAACGCCCTGGTCTGGAGCCCGCCACAGCGGTTCGACTACATCCGCACCGGCCTCTACGCTCCCCGCGCCTACGAGAAACGCTACCTATCGCAACTGCGAGACAAATTCCTTTCGGACGCGGGACGCCTCCTCGTGGTCGAGTACCGGGGCGGTCAACCCGACGGCCCTCTGACCATCGACCGCAGAGTGACCGAGCTGGGCTTCGCGGTGCACGACGTGAAGGTCGCCCCGGACTCCACCGGTCAGGAAGGCGTTCGCATCGCCGTCGTCCAGAAGTAGTCCACTGGCCCCACCGGTGGCCTGCTCCCACTTCTCGGAGCCGGGGCAAAGGGTGGGAGTACGCGGCGGCGACTCACTCGGCCTGAAGCACGTTGCCGGGCCGAATCCCCGCAGCCCATCGGGCCGGCACGTAGCTCGCGACCAGTGCCACCACCTCGAGCAGGACCATGAGTCCCAGCAGCAGGAAGGGATTGATTGCTGCCGAGCCCTCCAGGGCGGAGCTGATCGCGCGCGACATGGCCCAGGCCGCCGGCAGCCCCAGCACCAGACCGAGACCGGCGACGGCCATTCCACCCAGAGTCACCGAGCCGACCACACGGGACGGTGCCGCACCGAGCGCCATCCGGATCCCGATCTCTCGACGCCGCTGCGACACATCGTGCGCGATCAGACCGTTGATCCCGATGGCCGAGAGCACCAGTGCGAGCACGCCGATCAAGGTCAGTACACGCGAGATGATCAGCGGCCCGCCCAACTCACTCTCGATGTGAGAGCGCAGGCTCCTGGGCGGTGACACCGCCTGATCGGGGTCGACGGCCCACACCGCACGGCGGGCTTCCTCCGCGAAAGCCATCGGATCGCCTTCGGTGCGGGCAGCGAGGCTCGAGGTACGCACGGGATGCTGCTCGAGCGGCAGGAAGATCGCCGGCGCGATGCTCTGGTTTAGAGCGATGCGTTGCTGCATGAAGTCCGCGCTGACGCCCACGATCTCGCGCGCTGCACCGTGGACCATCACCTGCTCTCCGAGTGGGGTCCCCGCAGGGAAGTTCAACCGCACGAAGCTCTGATTGACGACCACGACGGGAGCGCCGTCGGCACGATCGGAGGCGAGAATCCCTCGGCCGCTCAACATCGGCACGCCCAGGGTCTCGAAGAATCCTGGCGTGACCGTCTGCCAGCCGGCCCACGGGGCCTCCGTGGGCGCCACGGCCTCGCCCCCGACAATCGTGAACTGGGCTCGGGGGTAGGCACTGCTGCGGGGCAGCGCGGTGAGTACGGTGGTCGAGAGCACGCCGGGGATGGAGCCCACCCGGCGCTCGACCTCCTGGTAGAAGCTGGTCACCTGTGCGTCATCCGGAAAGCGATTCGAGTCGGCCGTGAGCTGGAGCGTGAGCACGTCGTCGACCCTCAGGCTGCCGTTCTCCCGGATCAGGCTCCGGAAGGTGTCGGTGAGAATCCCGGCGGACGTGAGCAGGGCGAGCGCCACCGCTGTCTCGACAACGATGAATCCGATCCTCAGCCGCCGGCGGCGCTTCGATCCGGTGCCGCCTCGGCTGGTCTCGCCCAGCGCGGCCGACGGGGCCGACCGGGCTGCCTGCAAAGCGGGAGCGACGCCGAGAAGGACCCCCGCACCGAGCGACATGACGACTCCGTAGAAGAGCACCGCCGCGTCGAGCTTCGGGCTGAAGACCTCGGGCAATTCGGCCGGCATGAAGCTGGCGACATTGCGCACCCACCAGATCGAGGACACGATCCCGAGTGTCCCTCCGAGCAGGGCGACCAGCACGGTCTCGGTGATGAGCTGGCGTGAGATCCGGGTTCGACCCGCGCCGAGCGCAGTGCGCAGGGCGAGCTCGCTCCGGCGGGCGTCGAGACGGGCCAGGAAGAGATTGACCAGATTGGCGCAGGCAATCAACAGCACGAAGCCGGAGACCGTCATCAGGATGTACTGCAGCAGCGTGTCGACCTTGCCGGGAAACAACTCCCGCAGGGTTTGGACGTGAACACCGTAGCCACGATGGGTGTCGGGGAACTCCTGCTCCAGCCGCTCGGCCACGACGGCGAGCTCGGCGCCTGCGTCATCAGCGCTGTGACCGGGACGCAGACGCGCGAACACCATGTAGCTGTGATCCTCCCTATCGAGGCGTCTGGCGCGAAGATCGATCGGACGGAAGGCCTCGACGTTGGCCGGGATGAAGTCGAAGTCTCGCGGCAGCACGCCAATGACAGTGTGTGGAGCGCCATCGATGGAGAGCGACTCACCCAGCGCCGGGGAACCCGCGAAATGACGCTGCGAGAAGGCCTCGGTGAGCACGACCACTCGAGCACTCGACGAGCCGGCATCGGTCGGGAGGAAGCCGCGGCCGCTCGTTGGCTGACGGCCCAGCAGATCGAAGAGCCCAGGGGTCGCTTCGACGACCCGGATGCTCTCGGGCTTGTCGCCGCCAGTGAGGTTGCCGGGACCGATGGTGTAGGCCTCCACCCCGGCGAAGTGAGTGCTCGATTCCTTCCAGGCGAGATAGTTGGCCGGCGACACTTGACGGTCGGTGGAGTCGGAGCGGCTTCTCTCGTACAGGACCACCACCTGCTCCGGGTCCTGCCAGCGGAAGCTCTCGAACAAGAACCCCGACGCGACGCTGAACGTCGTCGTGTTGGTGGCAATCGCGAAGCCGAGGGAGAGGACCGCCACTGCCGTCATCATCGGCGTCTTACGCAGCATCCTCGAGGCAAAGCGAAGGTCGGAGAAGATTTCGAGCATTGGCGGGCGTCTCCCTTCGCGCCATTGACAGATCGGCGACCCTTACACGGTCAGGACCCTCTGACCCTGTCGGGACCCTGTAGGCGCGGGACTCCTCTCAACATACGTCGAAACCGTCCGCGAGATTACGCTTTCTGCTCGAGAGCCCGGAGAGGATCTCCGACGGAGCTCTGCCGGAGTGCTCGACGTCCTCGGAACGGCTGGGCCCAGCCCGGCCGAGAATCGACGTCAACCGTCGCCGAGGGTCCCCTGGGTGCGCACCTCGAGCATGCTGGTGAGGGCGAAGACGAGCATCTGCTCCTCGAGGTCGACGAAGCGGGTCTCGACCAGGAACGCTCGGGCCCGGTGGTGGACGATGCGGCTCCGAATGCGGAACTCGGGGCCGAGCACGGGAGCGAGGTAGTCGACCCGCATGTTGGTGGTCGCCATCCAGCGAGGCTCGGCGCCCCAGCCGCGTCCCGAGCGCACCGTGAAGAGCGCGATCAGATCGACGTAGGTCGGAGTGAAGCCGCCGAACAGTTGCCCGCGTGGATTGCGCACATGATCGGGCAGGTGCGCGAGAACGGCGAGCTCTCCGTCGCTCTCCCTCTCGATGCGCCAGTCGTAGGCCTCGAGGAAGTCGCCCGCGGGATGGCCCCTCCCGATCAGTCGCCCCTCCGGAGGATGGCGCCAGGGATGATTCCCCGGGGCAACCGGTTCGTCTTCAGTGCTCACGTGCCAATGGTAGACCGACATTCGACCGGCAGGCCCGCGAATCCCTCGGAGGCGCTGCGGCCCCAAAGGACCGGATTCCCGGCTTCAGGTCATGCCCTGAGAAACCGGATCCGGCCCGGGAGAGGTCGGCGAGGGAGCCGAACGATCGATGCACCACGCACCAGACACTCCAGACACTCGCCCTTCCGCGGCCCGCCCGAGGGTCGACACATGGCGTGTGAACCGGCCAGTCGAGCGCCGCGAGTCGCCACTCGGACTTGTGCTCTCCGCCATCTCATGTTACGCTCTGTTTTCGCTTTCCATCAACCGCTCTAGAGGCGCTCTACCATGCCCCATCCAGGCCTCTCTGCTCCTTCCCGATTGCAGGCTCCTTCCCGATTGCAGGCTCCTTCCCGATCGCACCCCGTGGCCGAAACTGCGGCCGTCGTCCCCATGGACGCCCTCGCTGTCCAGGCCCGGCGACGCCGATCCGATCTCCAGGAGCTCGGCGACCAGATCGCTGAGATCGCGGCCCATCTCGGCGCCGCCACCTGGCGCCTGCTCATGTTGCTGCGTGAGTTCGACGAGCGTCAGGGCTGGAACGACTTCGGCGCCCGCTCCTGCGCCCACTGGCTGCAGTGGCGCACCGGGATCGACCTCGGAGCCGCGCGCGAGAAGGTGCGTGTAGCTCGCGCCCTCGCCGAGCTGCCGCAAACGAGCGAAGCGTTGCGGCGCGGTGAGCTCTCCTACTCCAAGGTCCGAGCCGCCACCCGGGTCGCGACGCCGGAGAACGAGGCAGAGCTCGTCGATGTCGCCCGCGCCTGCACCACCGCCCAGGTCGAGAAGCTGGTGCGGCTGTGGCGCAAGGTCGGCCGCGTCGACCAGGAAGCGCTCACGGAGAAACGACGCGACGAGCGCTCGGCCCACTGGAGCTGGGACCAGGACGGCATGCTTCTTCTGCACGCCAGGCTCGAGCCCGAAGCCGGCGCCGTACTGGTCCGAGCCCTCGAGGCGGCCCAGCACCGGCTCTTCCGGACAGGCTCCCACGAATCCGCACTTGGAGGAACCTCACCTGAAGCAACGGCTGAGCAGCGGCGAGCTGATGCGCTCTCACTGGTGGCCGAAGCCGCCCTGGGTGAAGGCCTCGACGACCCATCGCGCCGCGACCACTTCCAGGTGGTCGTTCACGTCGAGCCAGACGATCTCCGGACCAACGGAAGCTGGACCCGAGAACCCGCTCCACCGCCGGCGCTCGAAGACAAGGTCGACGTTTCAGCGGAAACGTGCCGTCGCCTCGCCTGCGACGCCAGCCTCCTCGTCATGACCCACAACGCCGATGGCACCGTACTCGATATCGGGCGCAAGACCCGCACCATTCCCCCCGCCATCCGGCGAGCTCTCGAGCATCGCGACCAGGGCTGCCGCTTCCCCGGCTGCGGCCTGAAGTCGAGCTACTGCGACGCCCACCACATCGAGCACTGGGCCGACGGCGGCGCCACCAGGCTCGACAACCTGGTCCTGCTCTGCAACCACCATCATCGCCGCCTCCACGAAGAGGGCTTCACCGTCGAGAGTCTCCCCAAGGGCGGGCTTCGATTCCGCCGACCCGACGGGCGCCTTCTGCCCCAGGTCCCTCCACCGCCTAACCTCCCCCGCGACCCCATCGCGGCGCTCGTCCAGCAAAACACCCGACTCGGCCTCGCCCTCGAGCCCGACCTCGTCTCCGCCAGGCAGGAAGGGGGCCCCTGTGACTACGGCATGGCTCTCGACTACTTCCTCAATCCAAGACTGTCCCCGCACTTGTACTCGTAGTCGGGCGAGGGAGACGTTTCAGCTGAAACGTCTTGCCCCACCCCCGTCGATATCGACCTGGTCGGGGGAACGCCGGGGGCTGGCGACCGAAGGTCGACGGGCAGCCAGCTCTCTTGAGGTTAGAACTCCACCCTGAGTCCCACCTCATAAGCCCGCGGCTGCTGCCACGCAGTCGGGTCGCCCTGCACGAACTCGCCGCAGCCGGTCGAGTTCTCGCAGTAGCCGGTGGGCGTCTCCGAGCCGAACACGTTGAGCACGGAGCCGATCAAGCGCAAGCGTGTCGGACCGATCTCGAAGCCCTTCCATAGCTGCAGGTCGAGACGGTCTGTCCCGCCTTCCTTGCGGTTACCGCGCGGCTCCTCGAACTGCACTCCGTAGAGCATGCCGGGCACGACGAGCTCGAGCGGGGTCCAGCGCTGCTCCGAGTTCCACCAGCCGGTCACCGCCAGGCCGAAGTCGAGCGGTAGACGCGCGTAGCCGCTCAGCTTCAAGCGGTGGCGGCTGTGATCGGGCAGGTAGCCGTAGCGATTCGTCCAATGGTAGGGATACTGGTCGAAGTCGGCCTCGGTGCTGCGATTTCGAGACAACGAGCCCTTGGAGTCGGAGAGCACCCACGACGCAAACAGATGGAGTCGTGAATGGGCACGCGTTTCGAAGCGCAGAATCCAGGCGTCATAGTCGAGACGAGCCTGCGGAAGGTTGAGCACCACGTAGTCGTTGCAGCCGCCCTCTGGGTCGGGACCATCGAGGTTACCTTCGCAGGTGTCTTCGACCAGGTCGCGTCCGGCCTTGTGCACGTAGCTCAGCTCGACGCTGGTACCTCGCATCAGCTCTCGTTCGAAGCCCAACAGCCAATGGTCGACGTAGGCCGCACTCAGATCGTCCGACGTGGTGATGTCGGTGCCCGGCTCGAGAGTGGAGCCCGGAGGAAGCACCCAGCCTCCGGCGTCCCACCCCTCGGGATCGGTGCGATAGCCGTAGCCGATCTGGCCGGCGATCGCTCGGCAGGCTTCCGGGTCGGAGGCCACGAAGCGTGAGCACGAGTACCAATACTCGAATCGACCCCTGTACTCCGACGTCGAGTCGGCCAGGATCATCGTGCTGGGGTGCATGAAGCGTCCCCACGAAGCGCGAACCAGGTTCCGGCCGTTGCCAGTGGCGTCCCACGCCACCCCAATGCGTGGCTGCAGGAGGTGGAAGTCGGCGACGCTGCCGGTGTTGTTGCTGTAGTCGATCTGGTCCCAGCGCAGCCCCGGCTTGACTGTGACATCGGGATGGGGACGCCAGGTGTCCTGAGCATAGGCCACTGCCGAGTCGGCCTCGAACGACAACGGGGGATCGACCTCCAGCATCCGCATCTCGTACGGTGACGGTGCGCCTGCGTCGTCGGTCAGATCGCGAAAGAAGAAGGTCTCGTCACCCGCAGTGCATCGACGTCCCGAACCGTTGAAGCACGACTGGACCTCGAACCACGGCCGGCCCCAGGAGATCCCGGCATCCAGCTCGTGTCGGCCCCGACTCTCGAACCAGGAGATATCGGTACCGGCATCCTCCTGCACGTCGGGGCCGTGCCACTGGCTCGAGTAGTTTCCGTAGCGGTCGGTCGTGACCAAGTTGAAGTGCCCGATGGTCGTCAGATCGCCGTCGTTCGGGGCGATCGCCTCGTACCAGCTGTGGCGGCCAAGACGAAACTGCCAGAGCAGGCGTGAGGACAGCTGGCCTACCAGCTCGGCAGACGCAATGCTCGTCTGATCCTCAACGGCCGCCGTCGCATCCGCAGCAAAGAACGGAGACGCCGGTGTGTTACTCGCGTCTTCACCATGGTCGATGTACTTGGCGGAAAACGACCAGGAAGGACTCGCACTCCAGGAGAGCTTGCCGAGCACCAGCTCGGTGTCGACTTGTTCGGTAACCGGGGCTCCGGTCGGCGTGCTGAGACCGCGCTCCTTGCTGTAGGTGGTGAAGAACCACAGCCGGTCGCGCAAGATCGGCCCGCCCAGGGTGGCGGAGAGCAGCTCATGCTCCGAGACCTGCTCCTGTGGATCGTAGTGCTCCCCCGACTCTTCGAAGTCGCTGTCGGTGTAGCGCGCGTCCAGGGTACCGCTGAAGTCATTGCCCCCCGAGCGGGTCACAACGTTGATCACGCCACCGGTGGCCTGCCCGTATTGGGCCTCGAAGCCAGCGCTGTGAAGCGCCACTTCCTGCACCGCGTCGAAGGGCAGATCGAGCGCGGCGAGGTTCGGGTATCGCTGATACCAGTTGGTCGAGTCGACGCCATCGAGGCGAAAGGCGTTGGCCTCCGGGGTCGATCCGAGCACGCGCCGGAAGTTCTCTGGATCGGTTCCCGCCGCCTGCGTCATCAGATCGGCCCAGTCGGTGCGGGTCTCCTGGATGTAGTCGATAGAAAAAGTCTGACCGGTCGACACCTGCTGCGGATCGACCAACGGCGTCGTCGATACCACGTTGAGCGTCTCCGAGACCGCCACCGGCGCGAGGACGATCCGGACATCCGTGTACCGATCGAGACGCACCTGAACCTCGGTGAGCTCATCCGATCCGAGCTCTTCGATCTCGGCCCGTACCGTGTACCACCCCGGAGTCAGCCGGGGGAACAGGAACGCCCCATGTGCATCGGTCACGGTGCTGTGGACGCCCCCGATCTGCACAGGCGAGCTCACCTCGACGGTGGCCCCCGACAGCGGCCCCCCGGCGGCGTTGGTCACGATGCCTCCGAGCTGCCCCGTGGTGTCCGCCGCCAGTGGAGTCGCCAGAAGCAGCGCCGAACCGAGTCCGACTGCGAAGAACCTCGACACCCGGGCTTCGCAAGCTCTTGCTCGTTTCTCCATCGCCTTCCCCTCCCTGGGCGCCGGGACGCAGCGTTGTGGGGAGTCGTCCGCGACCGTTGCGCGGTCTGTGGCGCCCGTCATTGTTGAAAGACGGAATCCGGCGTAGAAGTCACGCAGCGGGAGGGGCGCGGATGGAGAGAGGGGTCATGGTGGTGGCCCCGAGGTGCTCTCGCCGACCTCTTTCAGGCGCGCCTCTTTCACTTCAGGTGCGACCGGGTACCACTCCGGGTAATCGGCCCAGCCCGCGAACGGCGCGTAGTCGATCGAGTAGCCGGTGTCGCTCTCGGGGTCCGGGGCGGCTCGGAAGTTGGTGAGCTTGCGCAGGGTCTCGAGGAGCTCGTCGTACGGCAGGGTGTGGAATGGCGGCTTGGTGACGTCGGGCATTGGCCAGACGCGAACGACGCCGTCGTCCCCGACCGAGGCGATCCAACGCCCATCGGGAGAAACGTCGAGACCGTTGATCGCCCCTTCGTGGCCAAGAAGTCGGTGGGGCTCTCCACCGGCCAGCGGGCCGACTCTGACCTCGTCGCCCACACTACGAACGAGGATGGACTCTGAGGGATCCAGGGCGATCACATCCGCCTGATGGTGAGGGAGCCTCTCCATGCTTCCCTCCTCCAGGTCCTGGACCCGGAGACCGTCGGAGTCGGACACCAACAAGCGGCGCCCGTCTCTGATGAGCGCCATTCTGTTGCCCTTGCCAAGAGCCTGCGACGTTCCCTTCTCCAGATCCCAGATCCTGATGTGGGATCCGGCCGAAATGAGATGTCGCCCATCAGCCGAGAAGGTCAGCTCGAGGGGGTTGAAGTTCTCGCCTGGCTCGCGGTCTCTCTGCCACGTCTCGAGCGCAAGTAGAAGCTCGCCGCTTTCGACATCCCAGACCAATGGGCCCGACCACAGGCCGTCGCCTGTTCTGAAGGACTCCTGGCTCGAAAGGTGGTGCTGGCCAAAGGCGGCGGCGAGGCGCCCGTCGGGCGAGAAAGCGACGGGTACCGGCAAACCCTTCGCGAAAGTCCATTCGCCGGCACGATCGAGCTGCTGCAGGGCTCCTGTCGCAACGTCCACGAGGTAGACCTCACAGGGGGAGTCCATCTTCGAGATCAGGAGAAGGCGTCCCATAGGATGCCAGGCGACACCGTAGAGCCAGGAGTCCAGTCGAGCCAGAACCCGACCCCCGGACCCCGTCTGTGGCGACATCGGCCAGAGGCGAAGCGTCCCGTCCTTACCAGCGGATGCCAGCCACTCTCCGTCCGGCGAGAAGCTGAGCTGGTAGCCGGTGCCGTCGTGCCCTTCCAGTCGGTAAGGGTAGCGCCGGTCGACCTGCCAGAAATCGCGTACCCATCCTTCTGCGAGTCCCGCCGAAACCAGCCAATGCCCCGTCCGATCAAAGGTCAAATAGTTCGCCTGCACAAGCCCGCGCCGGTGGAGGATCAGGGGCGATGCTTCGGGCGGGCCGGCCAGATCTCGGATCTCGAAGTACGGTCGCTGGTTATCCGAAAGAGCCAGAGCGGTTCCCCTCGGGTCGAGAGAGATCGCCCGCGGCGACGCTCGAAGAGAATGGACCGGTTCCTCCCTGCCGCTCCGCGGTTCCCAGACGTGCGTATGGCCCTCTTCGTCGACCGAAGTGAGTCGTCTTCCGGCCTCGCCCCAGACCAAGCGCAACACAGGAGAGTCGTGCTTCAGAGTGGCCACCGGCCCCCCATCGAGAGCAGCGAGATCGTGCACCCAGCCTGTGTTCCCGCGATGAGAGGCGAGAAGACCGCCGCTCACCTGGGCGCTGGGGAGCCCGTCCGGGTTCCACGAGAACAGGGTCTCGTCGAGTCGCCCCAACTCCTCGGCCTCGCCGCCGTCGATCGGCCAGGCCTCCGCCACGACCTGGTCACCACGCCGCTCCAACCGAAGCACCCGTTTCGAATCGAGGGGAAAGGCGAGGCCGTCCGTGGCGAAGCGTTGCCAGGTGTGGCGCGGCGAGTCGGGTGGCTGCCGATAGACGTCGAACTCCCGTGCATCGACCTCCAGAAAGAGATCGCTACCGGGGACGGCGAATTGCCCGAGGAACTTCCCTGCTGTCCACCCCGGCTCTTCGGAATCGCGCTTCGCAGCCAGGGGTTGGGGCACCCGAGCCCGGTGACCATCGAGCCTGCTGAGATAGGCGAGGTCGCCATACACACCCGCGGTGGGAAGCCATTCGCCATCGGAGCTGAAGACCGCCTTCAGCGGATCACCACCCGTCTTGTCGACACGGCTGGCGAGAGGGCCCGACCACAACGCCTCCATGACGAAACGCCGGGCCGTGGGCTCGTCTGCCAGTTCCAGGCTCTTCGTCGCATAGGCGAGAGCAGTCGTCGGGCTGGCCTCACGAGGATCGGAGTCGAGCTCGGACTGACCAAGCGCGAGGAGTTTGCTGGCTTCGGCCCGCCTGGCTTCCTGGAGCGCTTGCCGCCAGAGCCCACCCACAACAGCGAGGACAGCGAAAAGAAGCACGAAGGCGGCGCTTACCGCAAGGCGCAGCCGTCGTTGGCGCCGCTTTGCCTGTGCCACCATCGCATCCGCGAAAGAGTCTTCCGTGGTGCTCAATCCACCCGGATAGCGCTCCCGCCACAGCTCATACTCCTTGAACGACGTCCCCGCCCACAGGAGATCCTCGGGCCGCCCCCGCTCCTCCCACAACTGCGCGGTCTGCCGCAGCTGATCGAGCAGATGAGCGCTGTCCTCGTCCTGACTCTGCCAACGCACCAGCCGGGGCCAGGTGCGGAGCAGGGATTCGTGGATCACTTCCACCCGATGATGGGTGGGCTGGTCGTCGTCGGTGTCGAGCTCGTACGACGTGAGCAGGCGAGCGTCGATCAGCGCTGCCAAGGTGATCTTGGCTTCTTCGCGCTCGCTCTCCGAGAAGGTCGAGAGCAGCTCCTCGCGATCCCACGTAGCGCGCGTTCCCTGCGCGGTGACGAGATGACGGAAGAGCTCACGCACAACCGGGAGACGGTCGTGACCGATCTGCTCGAGAGTGGTTTCAGCGTGGCGGGCGAGGGCGCCGCCGACACCGCCGATCTCCTCGTAGGCCTCCCGGGTGAGCAGACCGTGCTCGCGATCCCGCCGGCGCCAGAGCTGCGCGGCGGCAAAGGCGACGAGGGGCAGAGCCCCTCGCTCGTCGCCCACCTCGCCCACCATCTCGTCGACCAGCTCGTCGTCCTCGAAGCGGTAGCCGCACTTGAGCGCCGGCTGAACGAGGGCCCGGCGCAGCCCGCTCGCCGTGAGCGGGCCGAGCGGAGTGAGCTCCGAGAACAACGGGCGGAGCGGCGGGAAGGCCTGACAGCGGAACAGGAAGTCCTCACGCATCGAGAGCAGAACGTGCACATCGGCATCGAGCGACAGTCGGGCCAGCAGCTCGGCGAAGCGCTCCTGCACCTCGGTCGGGTTCTGCGTGAACAGCTCCTCGAACTGGTCGACAACGACCAGCGCCTGATCCGCGCCCTTGCGCCAACGGGAGAGGAGCGCCAAGGCGACCTCGGGATCCTCGAAGCGCACCAGCGACTCGCACGGCCTCGGCGTCACCGGCGAGCTGTCGCGCCAGCGGCTGGGCAAGGTTGGCAAACGGGCGGTCACCGGGCTGCGCGATCAAGGTGCGCCACCCCGCGGGCGTGGCCGGGAGCAGGCCGGCGCCGTAGGAAGGAGCTCTTGCCGGCACCCGACGGCCCGATCAGCCCCAGCAGGTGGGCTCGGCCCAGCTTTCGCCACAGCTCTTCGACCTCGAGCTCCCGTCCGAAGAAGTACGACGCGTTCTCGGCAGTGAACGCGGCAAGACCCGGATAGGGCTGGACCTCCTCGTCGGTCGCTCGCTGGGTCACCTCCTCGAGAGCACGCGCCAGTTTCGCGGCGCTGCCGTAGCGCTGCCCCTTCTCCGAGGCCAAGGCCCGGACAAGGACTCTTCGCCACGGCGTCGGCTCGAGCCGTGGCGGCTCCTCACGAGCGTCGGCCCAGAGCTCCTGGCGGGCCTCGCGCGTGCGCACTCCGCGCGGAGCCACCATCTCCGCCAGCGCAATCCCAGCCGAAAACACGTCGGCGCGAGCATCCAGTGGCTCGCCACGCGACTGCTCGGGCGACATGTAGGCCGGCGTACCCGCCACCGTCTGTGCGTCTCCGGTCGCCAGCGCCTTCGCGATGCCGAAGTCCATCACCACGACACGTCCGGCCCGGGTGAGCATGACGTTCTCGGGCTTGATGTCGCGGTGCACCAGCCCCGCATCGTGGATCGCCTCCAACCCGGCCAGGAACTGCGCCGCGATCTCGCGCGCCTCGTCGAGCTCGAGGGGAGAGCGCTCGCGCAGCACCTCGGTCAGCGTCTGCCCGTCGACGTACTCCATCGACACCAGCTCGCGGCCCTCTACTTCTTCGAGCTGGAAGACCCGGCACACATTCGGGGAGACCACCTCGCGGGCCGTGCGCACTTCCTGCCGCAGCGTTTCGAGAGCGCGCTCGTTCTCGAGCAGGCGCGGGTGCAGCGCCTTGAGCGCGACGTCGACGCGCAGCTTGAGGTCGAAGGCGCGCCACACCTCGCCCATCCCTCCCCCGCCGAGACGGGAGCGGATCTGATAGCGATTGCCGAGCACCTGCCCGGGGCGGAGCTGGGTGGAACCGGCGTCGATGGTGGGGGCTTCGGCGTCGTGCTCGGCGCGAATCTCGTCGTGGAGTGAGGGCTGGTCGATCGCGAGACGGGCGAGGCAGGACAGGCACATCCCTCGTCGCCCACGACTCTGAGGTGAGCGGAGTGCCGCAATCGGGGCAGTGCGTGATGCGGGCCGGGGAGGTCATGGTGGAGCTCCCGACGTCGACTGCGTCGCTTCCTTCGCCCGAGCCTCCTTCACTGTCGGTGCCAGCGGATACCACTCTGGGTAGTCGGCCGTGCCCTCAAATGGCGCATATTCAATCGAGTACCCGGTGTCGCTTTCGAGATCTTCAACGGCACGTGCATTCGTCAGCTTCCGCAGCGCTTTCAGGAGCTCATCGCGTGGCAACGTGTGGAAGGGTGGCTGGGTCACGTCGGGCATCGGCCAGAGCCGGATTGTCGTGTCGTCACCCCCAGTGGCGATCCACCGACCGTCGGGAGAAACATCAAGCGCAAAGACCGTGCCTACATGTCCCAGGAGCAGATGAGGCTCCTCCCCGGTCGCTGGTCCGACGCGCACGATGCCATCCCAGTCGACGGTGACCAGAATTCGATCGTCCGAGGCCAATAGCCGCTCTCATGGCCATCGGATGGGCGGAGAGGATCTCGGTGGTACGCCGAATCGAGGTCGTGGACCCTGACGGCACCGCTGTCATCGAGGTTCCCGTACGCCGTGATCAATCCCCAGGTCCCGAAGACTCGGCGACCATCGCTGCTCTGCGCCACGTAGTTCCCATCACCGATGTACTCCGAGCTCCCCTCTTCGAGGCTCCAGATTCGGATGCCGTGGGGGCCGCCGGTCACGAGGCTGTTCCCGTCCAAGCCGTACTGGAAGTGGTAGAAGTTCCAGCCCCCTTCGCTCATCTGTCCCTCTTCAAGACTGAACTCGTGCACGACCCTGCCGGTCGACACGTCCCAGACGATCGGGCCCGAGAAGAGCTCGCCCAACCGAATTTGACCTGCGGCAGCGGCGAAGCGGCCATCCGGACTGAAGTCGACGTTCAATGGACCCCCGCGGTTTCCCTCAAAAGCGCCTCGATCGCCGCGCTTCAGCTCTCGGGCGTTGCCGGTCTCCGGCTCCACCAGCCAGACGTGGCCTGTCGTAGTTCCCGCCAGGAGGTACCTTCCCTCGGGATGCCAGGCCACGGAGTAGATCCAATCCGTCGGGTCGTCAGGAACCGACCAGACAATCCGCGACGCATCACCTGCTTCGGAAGACAGGGGCCACAGTCGCAGCTCCGGCTCTCGAGCGCCCGATGCCAGCCACCGGCCGTCGGGCGAGAACTCCACCGACATGACGGTTGCCTGGTGTCCCGGCAGCAGGCGTGGCGGCGGCGAGCCGACGTTCCAGAGAGTCAAGCCGGCTGGCAGGCCCGACGCCGACGATCCACTCTCCTGTCGGGTCGAACTCCATCCAGTTGAACTGATTCTGGTCTCGCCGATGGAGGACGGCAGGGCCAGCGTCCGGTGGAGCCTCCTGATCCCAGAGCTCGGCGTAGGGGCGTCCAGCGGAATACGCCGCCACCTTCCTGCCTTCGGGGTCCCATGAACTACGACTGAGACCGCTGGGTAGGAAGCGTTCGTAGCTCGGCCCCTCAGGTAGAAGCGACCAGACGTGGAGGCCCTCTTTCTGGTCATGGGTGGAGAGTCGCTTCCCCGATTGGGAGGAGAGGGGCGAGCCTACGACTTCTGACTCATGCTCGAGACTCCACACTGGCCCCTCCGCCAGTCGGTCTAGCCGGTGGGCCCACGCGGTTCGTCCGCTGGCCGTGAGGAGGAGATCACCTTGAACATCGAACCGCCTGAACCGATCGCCCTCCGGCCCGCCGAAAGTAAAGTAGTCCACAGCGAGCCGGCCGAGCTCTGTTGCCGAGCCTCCGTCGATCGGCCAGCTCTCTACCAGGACTTCATCGCCGTGACGCTCGAGTCGAAGGAGCCTCTCCGGGTCCCAGGCCTTCGTGCGACCACTCGTCTCGAACAGTTCATAGGTGTGCCTCGGGGACCCCGGCGGATGCCGATAGATCTCGAACCTCCGCTCGTAGCTCTCCAGGAAGAGATCGCGACCCGGGATCGCCTCATGGTCCAGAAACGCACCGGGGCCCTGCGGCCCGCGGTCGGGCATGGCCATCAGATCAGCGTTCTGAGGAACTCGAACGGCCGAACCGTCACTCCTGCGATGGAAGGTTAGATTCCCCTGATCGTTGCGACCCTGTATCCAGTTGCCATCAGAGCTCAGGCCTGTGACGCCGAGGTCGAATTGCGGGCCGACAACGAAGGCCAGCGGACCCGACCACAGACTCTCCATGACAAAGCGCCTGGTAGCAGGTTGGTCGCTGAGCTCGAGACTCGCCAGCGCGTAGGCCAGTGCAGTGGTCGGACTGGACCGGCGAGGGTCGGAGTCGAGCTCCAACTGGCCGAGGGCAAGGAGCTTGCTGGCCTCCGCACGGCGAGCCTCGGCGACCGATTGTCGCCAGAAGCCGCCCACGATCCCGAGAACCGCCAGAAGAACAGCGAAGGCGGCACCGACTGCAAGCCGCAGCCTTCGCTGCCGGCGCTTCGCAAGGCCAATCATCGCCTCGGCAAAGGCGTCCTCGGTCGCGCTCAACCCACCGGGATAGCGCTCGCGCCAGAGTTCGTACTCCTTGAACGAGGTGCCGGTCCACAGCAGGTCGTCGGGCCGTCCGCGCTCGTCCCAGAGCTGCGCGGTCTGACGCAGCTGATCGAGCAGATGCGCGCCGTCTTCGTCCTGGCTCTGCCAGCGCACGAGGCGGGGCCAGGTGCGCAGGAGCGACTCGTGGATGACCTCGACTCGGTGTCGGCTGGGCTGGTCGTCGTCGGTCTGAAGCTCGTAGGAGGTGAGGAGGCGAGCGTCGATGAGGGAGGCGAGTACCTGGGCCGCTGCGTCGCGGTCCTTTTCGGAGAAGGTCGAGAGCAGCTCCTCTCGATCCCAGGTGGCTCGGGTCCGCTGCGCAGTGACGAGGTGGCGAAAGTGCTCGCGAACGAGCGGCAGTCGCTCCTGGCCGATCTGTTCGAGAGTCGACTCGGCGTGACGCGCGAGGGCACCGGCGACTCCGCCGATCTCTTCGTAGGCCTCGCGGGTGAGGAGCCCTCGCTCGCGGTCGCGACGCTGCCAGAGCTGGGCAGCGGCGAAGGCGAGCAGCGGCAGGGCCCCGCGCTCCCCCTCCACTTCGGCGAGCATCTCGTCGACCAGGGCTTCGTCTTCGAAGCGGTAGCCGGACTTGAGCGCCGGCTGTACGAGAGCGCGACGCAGGGCGGAGCCGGCGGGGGCCTTGATCGGTGTCAGCTCGGAGAAGACCGGCTCGAGAGCCTCGTGGTCGTGGCACTGCAGCAGGAAGTCGTCGCGCAGGGAGAGGAGCACGTGCGCATCGGCCTCGAGAGCGAGTCGCCCGAGCAGCTCGGCGAAGCGCTCCTGCACCTCCGGTGGGTTCTGGGTGAACAACTCTTCGAACTGGTCGACGATCACCAGCACCTGCTCGTGCCCCTGACGCCAGCGGTCGACCAGGGAGACGGCGACGTCGGGCTCCTCGAAGCGGAGGAAGGCCTCGAGCGCGTCGGTGTCGGACGGCCAGTTCGTGCACCAGCGGGCGACCGAGCGTCTGGAAGGGGCGGTTGCCGGGCTTGGCGACGATCACTCGCCAGCCCGGTGGCAAGGCGGGAATCAGCCCCGCCTGAAGGAAGGAGCTCTTGCCCGCGCCCGAGGGACCGACCAGCGCCATCAGATGCGCTCGGGGCAGCTTCTTCCACATCGCCTCGACTTCGAGCTCGCGGCCGAAGAAGTACTCGGCATCCGCCTCGGTGAAGGCGGAGAGCCCGGGGTAGGGCGTGGCTCCGTCATCGCCGACTGCGCGCGCCGTGACCTCTTCGAGCGCCCGAGCCAGGGCGGCGGCACTTTCGTGGCGCTGCTCCTTCTGGGGGGAGATCGCCTGGCGCAGGATGGGTGCCCAGGGCGTGTCGGCGAGTGCGGGCGGGATCGCGGTGGCACCGTTCCCAGAGACGCTGTCGCGCCTCCTTGTCCCGAACGCCGTCGGAATCGAGCATCTCGGCGAGCACGATTCCGGCCGCGAACACGTCGGCGCGGGCGTCGAGCGACTCGCCGCGAGCCTGCTCGGCGACATGTAGGCCGGAGTGCCCGCGACGGTAGCGACCTTGCCCTCGCCGTCGGCACCCGGCAGTGCCCGGGCGATGCCGAAGTCCATCACCACGACGCGCCCGGCCCGGGTCAGCATGAGGTTCTCGGGCTTCACGTCGCGATGTACCAGACCGGCGTCGTGAATCGCTTCGAGCCCGGCCAGGAACTGCGCCGCGATCTCGCGCGCCTCGTCGAGCTCGAGGGGAGAGCGCTCGCGCAGCACCTCGGTCAGGGTCTGCCCGTCGACGTACTCCATCGACACCAGCTCGCGGCCGTCCACTTCTTCCAACTGGAAAACCCGGCACACGTTCGGGGAGACCACCTCGCGCGCGGTGCGCACCTCCTGACGCAGGGTCTCGAGAGCACGCTCGTTCTCGAGCAGGCGCGGATGCAGCGCCTTGAGCGCCACGTCGACGCGGAGCTTGAGGTCGAAGGCGCGCCACACCTCGCCCATCCCTCCCCCGCCGAGGCGGGAGCGGATCTGATAGCGATTGCCGAGCACCTGGCCGGGGCGGAGCTGGGTGGAGCCCGCATCGATGGTGGGAGCCTCGGCGTCGTGCTCGGCGCGAATCTCGTCGTGCAGCGACGGCTGCTCGATGGCCAGGCGTGCCAGACACGAGAGGCACATCCCACGCGCCCACGACTCTGAGGTGAGCGGGGTGCCGCAGTCGGGACAGTGGGTGAGCGCTGACGGAGGCATCCAACCTCGCACTTCTGCGGTGAACCACGCAGTAGCGGTGCGAGCCCCCGGAACGTCGAAGAACTGTGGCGAGTGGCCGAGGGCCCTGAAGAAGAAAGACGAAACGCGTGGCCAAGGTCACGCTGGGCCAGAGGTCTCGAGAATTCTGTCTGGGCGTCCTCGTTACCTATTCTCATCGGTGAATCTCTACCCAAAACACCCGATTGGGCGGGAAGCGCGCGAGAAGCACGGAATAGCTTGAAAAAATCCCTTCCCCTCCTCGAGCCCACGTCTCCGCACACCAGGCGGCGGCTGCGACTTTTCTCGCGGTTTCCGTCTTTCGATACCAAGGCCCGAAATGGGACATAGGGGGAGGATCGTGCATGAGACACCGACCGAACGCTCGCCGCGCGTCGCTCTGGGCGGCTGCGCTGCTGCTGGCCACGACCACGCTGGCTCAGGTTCCCACAGGCAACGTCTTCGGCTCGGTGGTCGACACCGACGACGATCCGATCGGCGGCGCCACGGTCACCCTCAGCGGGCTCGGCGCCGACCGCACCCAGATCACCGATGAACGCGGACAGTTTCGGTTCCTCGCCATGGACCCGGGCAGCTATACGCTCACGGCTCTCCTGCAGGGCTTCAGCTCCACCCAGTTCGACCGCGTCGAAGTGAGCGCCAACCGCAACACCACGGTGCCACTGGTGATGCAGAGCGCGGTCCAGGAGACCCTGACCGTCTCGGCCGAGAGCCCCCTGCTCGACGAGCGACAGCTCGAGCAGGGCACGTCGATCAGCCAGACCGAGCTCGAGAAGATCCCGACCGCGCGCGACCCCTGGGCGCTGCTGCACCAGACGCCGGGGGTTCTCGTCGACAAGGTCAATGTGGGGGGGAGC
Organism: uncultured Acidobacteriota bacterium; assembly: GCA_963851415.1. Lineage (GTDB taxonomy): Bacteria > Acidobacteriota > Thermoanaerobaculia > Multivoradales > Multivoraceae > CAWKPF01. Next base: position 744,515 of record CAWKPF010000003.1, on the reverse strand, counting down.
GAATCAGGCCAACAGTCGACGTTTCGTGCCCCGGGGGTCGATCTGAGCCAGAACCACTTCCTGCTCGATGGCGTCTCGGTCACCGACATGGGAGGCATCGGCGGGCTCACCTCGACCTACTTCGACTTCGACCAGCTCACGGAGATCAACTACAGCACCGGTGGCAACGACGTCACCAAGGGCAACTCTGGGGTCTCGGTCAGCCTCGTCACCAAACGAGGCAGCAATGAGTTTCGAGGCTCGGCACGCTTCTTCAACACCAAGGCCCAGGGCTACTTCGGCGGTGCCCTTCGTCAGGCCCAGCCGAACGTGAGTGGAGCCGACATGGGGCCGGGTCAGAGTCTCGACGACTACGAGGGCGCTCAGATTCGCGAGATCGAGGAGATGGGCTTCGAGGCCGGCGGAGCGCTGCTGCGTGATCGCATGTGGCTCTGGGGCAGCTGGGGGCAGAACGACATTCAGCAGAACGCCCCCTCCGGCACCGCCGACGACACGATCCTCGAGAACACCTCCCTCAAGCTCAACGCCCAACTCAGTCAGGCCAACAGCTTCGTGGCTTCCTGGAACAACGGCGACAAGCTCAAGTTCGGACGCGGCGCGGGCATCAGCCGACCCGACATCACGACCTGGAACCAAAGAGGGCCTGCCACCTTCTATCGCTTCGAAGACAGCCACGTCTTCTCGTCGAGCTTCTTCCTCACCGGAACCTACGCCCTGGGCAAAGGCCCCTTCTACCTCGCCGCCAAGGGCGGCGTGGGCCCCGACGCCCCTGAGGCGTGGCGGAGCGCGAGTGGAATCTGGCAAGACAACATGCTTTCCACGAGAGACGACTTCCCCTCCGAACAGCTCAAGCTCGACGCGTCCTACTTTCTCGGCACCGGCTCGATCAACCACGAGATCAGGGTCGGAGGCCAGCTCCGAAGAATCGAATCCGATGGCGACGCTTTCTGGCCGGGGCGAAACATCTACACCTACAACACCGTGAGCACCCACTTCGTCGTCGCGAAACGGGGCATCAGCACGCCCGTGATCATGGACTACCTGTCGCTCTGGGCTCAGGACACCCTCAGCCTGGGCCGGCTCACAGTGAACGCGGGGCTGCGCTTCGACAATCAATCGGGGACAAACGACCCGGGTCTCGTTCCAGCCAACCCGATGGTGCCGAACGTGCTGCCAGCCATCGACTACTCGGGATCGGGGAAGGAGTTCGACTGGCAGACGCTGGGACCACGCGTCGGAATCACCTATGCCCTGGGTAGCGAACGGCAGACGCTGGTCCGGGCATCGCTCGCCCAGTTTGCCGATCAGCTTCGAATCGACACCATTCGAAGAACCAATCCCGCCGGGGATGCCTACGCCTACTTCTTCCTCTCTCCCTACGAAGACGCACCGTACACCGGCTACGGCTCCGCGCTCGACGACCCCGCGCGGGTCGACTTCGCCTGGGGTTTCGACCCCACCGATCCCACAGCACTCGAAAGCCCCAGTGAGAACGACCCCGACCTCGACGCACCGGTGACCACCGAGCTGATCGTCGGGGTCGAGCACGCGGTGCTGCCCGAACTGGTGATCGGCCTGAACGCCACCGTGCGCAAGGTCGACGACATCCTCGAGTACCGCGACTTCATCCGGCTCGAGGACGGCTCGATCCGCACCGCGACGAGGGGCGACTACGTGCTCGACGATGTGCTCACCGGGACCATTCCGGGTGGAGTCTCAGGGGGGCCGGAGATGGAATACGCCACCCCCATCTACGCCCTGGCACCGGGGCGCACCTTAACCGGCGGCGACCTGCTCACCAACGGCAGTCGCAGTCGCGACTACCTGGGCGCAGCGCTGACCTTCACCAAGCGACTGACGAACCAGTGGATGCTGCGCGGCTACCTGAACTACGGCAAGGCGGAGTGGAACGTTCCGCAGGACTTTACCGGCAACTCCTACCCCGGCCGCGCCACGGGAGGCGGCGACCGTGATGGAGACCTCTACATCGTGGGGGTTGCCCCCGCGGGAAAGGGAACTCGCTTCCTTCAATCGACCTGGACGGCCAACCTCAACGGCCTCTACCAGATCGCCCCAGACCGGCCCTGGGGCTTCAACTTCGCCGGTTCGATCCAGGCGCGCGAGGGCTACCCGATTCCCTACTTCGCCTGTACCCCCACCTCCGACGGGCTGTCCTGGTGCGGTGGTGTGCTCGATCGGCTCGACACCTACCGGCTCGGCACTCTCTTCGTCACCGACCTCAGGCTCGAGAAGGAGTTCAACGTCGCAGGTCCGCTGAACATGACCTTCGGCATCGACGCCTTCAACATCACCAACGAGGGCACCGATCTGTCGAGGGGGCGAGAGCTCACGACGACCACGGCGTACTGGCTGTACGACAACGTGAGTCCGCGGATCTACCGATTGAGTGTGCGGTTGAGCTGGCGGTAGTCGTTTCCCTTCAAGGCGAGCAGTGGGTGTGCCATAGACAGGAATACAGGAATACAGTAACCTGTCTCCATGAAAGCCACGATCGAGGTACCGGACCAGCTCTATCGGCGCGTCAAGGCAAAGAGTGCCCTGGAGGGGAGGCCGATTCGTGCCATCGTCACCGAGTTGTTGGCCGACTGGCTCGAGGGCAGGAGACCCCTGCCCTCCCCCTCGGATGAAGAGCCGGAGATCCGTGAAGGGCATCCGAGCTGGTTCGGGAGCTTGCGCAAGTACGCAAGGCCCGACATGTCCCACGACATGGACACGATCCGAGGCAGCATCGACCGAGCCCGTCAGCAGGAAGGCGCAGGGAGCCGCAAGGAGCCGTGAGAGTCGGTGTCGACACCTCGGTGGTGCTTCGACTCCTGATCGGCGAGCCGGAGCAGCAGGCGCTGGTTGCGGTCGAAGCTGTCGAAGAGTGGCGAGCGGCGGGCGGCTCCATCGTGGTTTCGCGGCTCGTTCTGGTCGAGGCCTACCACGCCCTTCAATACCACTACCGGGTACCGAAAGCCGAAGCGCTGCGCCAGCTAAAGGCATTCATCGAGTCGCCCTGGGTGGCACCCGACGAAGTCGCGATCGAGACGCTTTCGACCCGCCGGCTCGCCACGGTGAAACCCGGGTTCGTCGATCGACTGATCCACGCCGAGTACCTCAGGGGCCAGCGAAGCGACTTCATGGTCACTTTCGAAAAGGCAGCGAGCAAGCTCGAAGGAACACAGGTGCTCGAAGCCCCGGGCTGAGTCCTGGTCTGTGCGAAGCGCCCTGGCAATGCCGAAGTCCATGACCACGACACGCCCGGCTCGGGTCAGCATGACGTTCTCGGGCTTGACGTCGCGGTGCACCAGGCCCGCGTCGTGGATGGCTTCGAGCCCCGCCAGCATCTGGGAGGCGACGTCGCGGGCCTCGTCGAGATCGAGGGGGCCTGCTCTCCTGGAGCGTCTGCCTCAGGGTCGTACCGTCGACAAATCCCATGGAGACGAGCTCCCTGCCGTCGAGCTTCGACCAGGTCGAAAACCCGGCAGACGTTCGGCGAGATCACCTCGCGGGCGGTGCGCACCTCCTGACGCAGGGTCTCGAGAGCACGCTCGTTCTCCAACAGGCGCGGGTGCAGCGCCTTGAGAGCCACGTCGACGCGCAGCTCGAGGTCGAACGCGCGCCACACTTCGCCCATGCCTCCCCCGCCGAGGCGCGAGCGGATCTGGTAGCGATTGCCGAGCACCTGGCCCGGGCGAAGCTGGATGGAGCCGGCGTCGATGGTGGGGGCTTCGGCGTCGTGCTCGGCGCGAATCTCGTCGTGGAGTGAGGGCTGGTCGATCGCGAGACGGGCGAGGCAGGAGAGGCACATCCCTCTCGCCCACGACTCTGAGGTGAGCGGAGTGCCGCAATCGGGGCAGTGCGTCATCACTGATGGAGTCATCCGACCTCGCATCCATGAACAGACGATGGTGCGACGTGGCGCCCGGGGGAGCGATGCTGAACGGTCTGAAGCGACCGAGAGCCCTGTAGGACGCAAAAAGCGAGGCCCCTGGATTCGAGACACCTCCGGAGGCGTGAGGCGTCGCCCATCGCTCCCGCTCGGGGCGACGCCTGATCGAAGATCCGCCGGTCGCTCCTACGAGCTCCGGGCGAAGGTCACGGCGCAACGCCGGTCTCGACCCAGGCGACCAGGTCCTGAAAGGCCGCGACGACCTCGGCGTTGGTGAAGTTGCAGTGTCCGAAGCCATCGACGAGTTGCTGGTCCAGATACTGGCTGGCGTTCCTTGCTGCCACCTTGGCGGCAAACGCGTCTCGTTGCTCGACCGGCAAGATCGGGTCGCGCATGTTGTGCAGGGTCAGAACCGGAATGCGAAGCCTGCCCGTCGTCTCGTAGTTGTGCAGGTAGAAGTTCACCGCGTCCCGTTTTGACATGAAGCGGCCGACCCCGGCGTTGAGCGCTGGGTCATCGCTCGAGCCGGTGTACTGGAGGTCCTGATTGTCGACGGGATTGTGCCCCTGGCTTCGGGCGATCATGTCGTTGGTGCCGTCCATCTGGAAGTAGAGACGGAAGATGATGTTGTCGAGCAGCTCGCTGAAGTCGTCGGCGTTGATGTAGAGCTGGTCGATGCCCCAGATCTCGAGCGCACCCTTGGGGTCACCGAGAATCGCTCCGACCACGGCCGGGATTCCGACGCCGAGAAAGTCGTAGTCGTCATCGACGTTCAGCAGGTCTCCGGGCAGGACGCCCGGATAGTAGTAGTCGAACACGGGGCGGAGCCCCCAGATCTGGTTGATCGTCGCCAGGCTGCCGTCGTAGAGGCCGCAGAGAGAAAGGGCGCCGTCGTACTGGCTGGGATACGTCTCGGCCAAGGCGATGGTGATGAGGCCGCCCATCGATCCGCCGGACACCCAGGTCCTTATCGGCTTGCCGAACTCGGCCCTGAACAGGCCGCGCAGCTGGTGGGTCTGTTGGATGCCCTCCTTCACCGTCAACCCGGTCTCCGAGTAGGTGGACTCTGCGACTGCGTAGCCGAGGTCGACGAGGTCGTCCAGGAACGACCACTCGTCGTAGCCGGGATCCGAGCTCGGAAAGAAGTAGCCCCGAGCGTAGACCATGACCTCACCGTTCCAATCGTCAGGCACCTTGAACCGATACTGTGCCCCTTGCCCAGTGACGCCTTCGACGACCGTGACCTGCGCCATGGCCGGGGCCATGACCAGGAGCAGCAGTGCGGTCACCACGAAGTACTTTTGGGATGTCTTCATTCTCACGTCTCCCCTTCTGTTGTGCGAAGCCCGACCCGTTGCCGGCCAGGCCGAGGGGCCGCCCGGGATCCGCTGTTCGAGAATTGTCGTTCTTGTCCGAAGGGCCTTCGGGATGTGCCACTGCCGGAATTGCCTCGTGGAAGCGCCTCGTTCGATGCAGTGCGTCAGCGCGGACGGTGACATGCCGGAGCCCTCGCGATTGCTGGATCGGAAACCCGGATCTGACCCCAGAGGAATTGAGAACTGTGGTGGATGACCGGGTGCCCTATCGACTACAGACGAAAAGCACGGGCGAAGTCACGCCTGGCCACCGGGTCGTTCCGGGATGCCTGTTGCGAGACGGTGGTCCAAGGTCAACGACGACTACAGCCCGTTGCGCTCCCTCGCGCTGAGCCCCGCAGCTTTTCTCTGGACGCGCTGCGTCCTGGGTTCGGCTCGACCCGGTTCCACTGAGTGACGTAGACGCTCGAGTCAGCCTGAGCCGCCCCCTTGGCGGTCACGGCGAATCAGCCGGTAGGTCTCTTCGTAGATCCGCTGCCGTGGCCCGAGGGCGACGATCTCGATCTCTCCGTCCGGTCCCCGGCGATAGACCACTCGGAGACGCCCTACCCTGAAGCTCCGCAGGCCCGCGAGCTCCTCCTCGAGCGCCTTACCAGCGAGCGGGTCGTCGAGGATCGTCCGCAGGGCCGCGCGAACCTTCCTCTTGATCTCGGGGTGGAGGCCGCGGATCAGAAAAGCGACCGGACCAGGGATTCGCAGCCGCTGCAACGCTCAGCGCCTCACGCTTCAGCCCTTCGATGACTCGCCGTCGAACAGTTCTTCCAGCGTGTATAGCGCCGAGTCGCCCGCTTCGAGGGCTGACAGTCCCTCGCGGATCTCCGACCCCTGCTCATCGTCGAGGCGGATCGCCAGGGTCTCGCGCCAGCGATCGAACTCGTCCGGGCTCACCAGGACCGCCGCAGGGACCCCGTTCCTGGTGATGACCACTTCCTGGTCGGTGCCCTGGACCTCTTCGACCAGCGCACTCAGCTTCATCTTGGCTTCGGAGAGGGAGAGCGTCTTCATTGGTCTGAATTCCGATTGTCCTGAATTCTGACCAGAATATCACGCCACAGCTTCGCAGCGCTTGCGATCTGGGCAAGACGGAGCTGGGTGGAGGCAGTTGGCGGGAGAGCTCCTCAGCGGCCCTGGGGTCCGGGTCCCAAGACTTCGACCAGCCGGTCGCGATCCGCCCCCTTCGGAACGATCTCCCTCAATCCCTGGTCGAAGGTCGCGACCCGCCCACCGTGGCAGATCGCGAGGGCGACCAGATGGGCGTCGGCGACCTGGCGGTGGCCGACGAGCCTCTCTCGGTCGATCCACTCGGCGCTGAGAACCGAGACCTCGTCGGGCCAGAAGGCGTGCCCGGGCAGCGCCACGATGCGCTCCAGAAGTCGGATCGCCTCGCCGGGAGACTTGGCCTCCGGAAAGACCCGGCGGTTGGACGAGATTCGCACGAAACCGAACTCGGTCTGCGGGCAGCTCGCCCAGGGGATCTCCCCTCGCCGCTGCCACCACGAGTGCGCCACTGCGTGATGCACGTGATTGGGCCAGGCCAACGCCACCAGCAGATTCACATCGAAGAGAGCCGCAGACTCACTCGTCATCGAGCGCCCGCCGAACGTCCTCAGGGGTCATGACGGGCGCCCCCTCCCTCACCTCGAACACCGGAAAGCCCTCCTCCTCCGAGTAGGAGACATCGGGCCGAAGCCCCCGGCGGGCCAGATCGGAGATGACCCGCCCGAGAGACTCACCCCTCTCACGGGCCAGCGTGCGAGCGGCGGCAAGGAGATCGTCGTCGATCTGAAGAGTGGTTCGGCTCATGGAGGTCAGCATCGTGATAGTTTGATGCTATCACATCAGACCATCAGACCTCTCCCGGGCCTCCCCCGCCGAGGCGATGCCAGGTGGAGGCGCGCAGGAGAGAGATCACGGCGGGACCCCCGAAGGCGAATGTCGCGCTTCTTCGACCTGTGGCGCCAGCGGGTACCACTCGGGATAGTCCGCCCAACCGGTGAAGGGCGCGTAGTCGATCGAGTAGCCGGTATCGCTCTCGGGGTCCGGGACGGCGCGAAAGTTGGTGAGCTTGCGCAGGAGAGCGAGAAGCTCGTTGTGGGGAAGGGTGTGGATCGGTGGTTTGGTGACATCAGGCATCGGCCAAACGAGCACTCGCCCTCCTATGTCGCTGGACGCGATCCACCGGCCGTCGGGGGAGATGTCGACGCTGGACACCTTGTCGCTGTGTCCGAGAAGTAGGTGTGGCTCTTCCCCGGTCACGCGGCCCGCTCTCAAGGTGCGGTCTGCCGATCCAGTTGCCAGAATGGTCTCGGTCGGATCGAGCGCGATGCCCATACTGAGGGGGTGAGAGGCGAGCTCGCGAAACTCGCCCGTCGAGAGGTCGTAGACTCGAGCCAGAGCCTGCGTCTCGTCGACCACGCCTACCGCAGTGCTGCCCCAGCTCTTGTGGATGCCCGTGGAGGCGTAGAGGAGAGTCTCGTCCTCGCTCAGCGCGACGTAATCACCCTTGCCGAGGAAGCGCGAGCTGCCGTCCTCCAGACTCCACTGGCGAGCGCCGAAGGCACCCCCGCTGAAGAGCAGCTTGCCGGTCGCGCCGAAGCGAAGGTGCAGGAAATCAGAAGGACCGCCGCTGGCTCTCTGCTCCTCGGGAATCGGGCCAAGAAGACGAACCGTGTCGGCCTCCAGATCCCAGACAACGATCTCCAGGCCGCCAATCCAGACGGCAGCCACCGACTTCCCGTCGGGACTCACGGCCACCAGGGTCCAGAGCCCTCCGCCTCCGACCTTAGGTTCGCAAAGACCTTCGTCCTTGCCATAGAGGAGCGGCCGAACTGTCGACGTCGACGGCACGATGAGGAAGACCTTGCCCTCTGTGCACGGCCAGCCTCTTCCGAAGAGTCCGGTCACGAGCCACTGGCCGTCCGGGCTCCAGGCGACCGAGCTCACACCGCCCGGGAGCTCGAACACCCGAGCCGCTGTCGCCGTCTCGGAGCTCATAGGCCAGAGCCGCAAGGTGCCGTCCCACCCAGCCGACGCGAGCCAACGGCCGTCCGGAGAGAAGGCCACCTGCTGCACGTTGCTCTCGTGACCGACGAGGTCGAACGGGTGTACCCTCTCGGCGGCCACAGCGAGACCCCGTGAGGCTGATCCCCAGTGGAGATCCACGAACCGGAAGGTTCGAGCGCTACGTTCCTCACCTGCACCACGCCACGGCGGTGCAGAGCCAGCGGCCGCGCAACCGGCGGCCCACCCATCTCCAGACCTCGGCAAAGTCTGTCGACCCACCCGACGCCGCGACGAGCCGCAATCCCTCCTCATCGAATTGAAACGGGGAAATCGGCCCCTCCCCGACGAGCACCGGACCCTGTAACGGCGATTCGAGCCTCCACACGTGGAGCTGCGACTCCTCGTCGGTGGCGCCGAGGTAGGTGCCACTCGGATCGAGCCCCAGGGCTCGCACAGGCCGGGAGTGCTCTACGACGAGCTCAGGCTCTTGATCGAGCTCGTCGAGGCCCTGTCGCCAGATCGAGGTGCCACCCGCGAAGACGAGGAGATCCTGCCGAACCGCCGCGATGGGAAGTGACGTTTCGGACTGACCTCCGAGAAGAGCCCGATCGATCATCCCGAGCATCTGAGGGTCTCCACCCTCGATCGGCCACCCTTGGACCCAAACGCCGTCGGCGTGGGGTTCGAGGCGGATCACACGCTCGGAGTCGGCAGCGAGCGTCAGGCCATCGGTAGCAAAGCGCCGCCACGTGTGCCGTGGGGGAGCGGGGGGATGGCGAAAGATCTCGAACTCTCGCGATTCCGACTCAAGGAAGAGGTCGGTGCCAGGGATGGCCTGTGGGGGGAACCGCGTCCCTACGTCGAAGTCGTCGAACAGTTCCGCCGGCTGCGGCACCCTGGAACGCGATCCGTCCTCCCTGTTGTAGAAAACCCTGTTGTAGAAGACGAGATCCGCGCCCGCCTCGACCTCCTCGATCCCGCCGGTCATCCACTGGCCATCGGAGCTGAAGAGCGGCGGGCCCGTCCCGCGGTGAAAGGCCACCGGACCCGACCACAGCGCTTCGAGAGCGAGTCGCCGAGCCGCTGGCTCGTCCGCCAGCTCGAGACTGGCCAAGGCGTAGGCCAGGGCGGTGCTGGGGTTGGAGGCCGTCTGGTCGCGATCCAGTTCTCCGCGACCAAGGGCGAGCAGCTTCCCAGCCTCAGCCCGCCTCGCCTGGGTCTCCGCCTGGCGCCAGAACGTGCCGACCACGCTCAGGATTACGAGCAGCGCAGCGAATGTTGCGGTGAGAGCGAGGCGACGACGACGACGTCGTCGCTCGGCCCGCTTCACCATCGCACCAGCGAAAGCCTCCTCCAGCGCACTGAGCCCCCCCGTGTACCGCTCACGCCACAGCTCGTACTCCTGGAACGAGGTCCCCGTCCACAGAAGATCGTCGGGGCGACCGCGCTCCTCCCAGAGCTGGGCGGTCTGGCGAAGCTGGTCGAGAAGATGCGCGCCGTCTTCGTCCTGCCCCTGCCAGCGCACGAGACGGGGCCAGGTGCGCAGCAGGGACTCGTGAATGACCTCGACCCGGTGGCGGCTGGGCTGGTCGTCGTCGCTCTGGAGCTCATAGGAGGTGAGTAGGCGCGCGTCGATGAGGGCGGCGAGGACCTGCTCGGCAGGCTCGCGCTCCTCCGCGTCGAAGGTGGAGAGGAGCTCCTCCCGGTCCCAGGTGGCCCTCGTGCGCTGAGCGGTGACCAGGTGGCGAAAGAGCTCGCGAACCATCGGTAAACGGTCGTGCCCGATCTGCTCGAGGGTCTCTTCGGCGTGACGAGCGAGCGCTCCGGCGACGCCACCGATCTCCTCGTAGGCGTCGCGGGTGAGGACGCCTCGCTCGCGGTCGCGACGCTGCCAGAGCTGCGATGCCGCGAAAGCGAGCAAGGGCAGCGCTCCCCGCTCCCCCTCCACCTCTGCCAGGATCTCCTCGACCAGGGCTTCGTCTTCGAAGCGGTAGCCGTGGCGCAGCGCCGGCTGCACGACGGCGCGGCGCAGGGCGCTTGCCGGTGAGGGGGTTGAGGACGGTGAGGGCTTCGAAGATCGGGGCGAGGCTCGGCTGTTGGCCGCAGTCGGCGAGGAAGTCGTCGGGCGGGGAGAGGAGGACTCTCACGTCGGCTTCGAGGGAGAGACGACCGAGCAGGTCGGCGAAGCGCTGTTGGACTTCGGGCGGACTCTGGGTGAAGAGCTCCTCGAACTGGTCGACGATGACGACGGCCCGGTCGTGCTTGTCGCGCCAGCGTTTGACGGAGGCGATGGCTCTGGTGGGCTCTTCGAAGCCGACCAGGTCGCGCACAGCATCGGTGTCCCCGGCCAGCTCCTCTGCGAGCTGCACGGCGAGGGCCTCGGCGAGGGCGGTGAAGGGACGAACGCCCGGAGTGGTGACGAGCACCCCCCAGCCGGGGGGCGTGGCAGGGAGGACCCCAGCTCGGAGAAACGACGTCTTGCCGGTGCCGGAGGGGCCGATCAGACCGAGGAGATGGAGACGCCGCAGCTTCTTCCACAGCGCTTCGACTTCGAGCTCGCGCGTCGAGAGGATCGCCGCGGGCCTGCTCGGGGGCCATGTAGGCGGGAGTGCCGGCGACGGTGCCAGCCCCCGGAACGGCGCCTGGCACCACTTCCGATACCTTTTCTGGGCGCAGCGCTCGCGCGATGCCGAAATCCATCACCACGACGCGGCCGGCCCGGGTCAGCATGACGTTCTCGGGCTTGACGTCACGATGCACCAGGCCGGCGTCGTGGATGGCTTCGAGGCCGGCGAGCATCTGGGCGGCGAGGTCGCGAGCTTCGTCGAGCTCGAGGGGGCTGCGCTCCTGCAGAAGGTCTTTGAGGGTCGTTCCATCGACGTACTCCATGGAGACGAGCTCGGAGCCGTCCAGCTCGACCAGATCGAAGACGCGGCAGACGTTCGGGGAGATCACCTCGCGCGCGGTGCGCACCTCCTGGCGGAGCGTTTCGAGAGCCCGCTCGTTCTCGAGCAGGCGCTCGTGCAGCGCCTTGAGTGCGACGTCGACCCGCAGCTTCAGGTCGAAGGCGCGCCACACTTCCCCCATCCCTCCTCCGCCGAGCCGGGAGCGAATGCGGTAGCGCTCGCCGAGGACCATCCCTGGACGCAGCTCTCTCGACGTCGCATCGAGGGTCGGGGCGTCCGCGGAGATGCCGCTTTCGCCGGCCAGCGGGCCCGAGTCGAGGGCGAGCGCGATCAGGCACCCGACGCACAGCCCGGTGGCCCAGGGCTCGTCGGTGAGCGCGGTGCCACAGTCGGGGCACTGGCTGGCCTTCGATGGGGCGCGCTGCATGAGTGGGTCCATCTCGATGCCCTCTCCCCTTACCCCGCAGCCAACGCTCTCCTCGACCTGCAGGACTCCCGACCGAATCAGTGAGGGTACCGATCAGCGGGGTACTGGGAATAGACGAAACGCGATCGAAAGGTCACTCGATCGCGTTCAGATTCAGCGGCGAACGCTGCTCAGGAGGTGCCGCAGCTCGTCGTCGATGCGGCCCTGGCCGGAGATGGTGGCGGCAACCTCGTCGCGCAGCAAGGTACCGTAGCGCTTGCGAAGCCGGTAGACGGAGGATTTGACGGCGCCCTCGCTGGTGTGTAGCTCGGCAGCCACGTCGGCGTAGGGCGCACTCGGTTGGCTGCCGGTGAGGTAGGGCTTGAGCCGATCGAAGCGCATGCCGTCGTCGCGCTCGGCGGACTCGGCTTCGAGTCGATGCATGGCGCGCTCCATGACGGTGAGTGCCCAGCGGCGCTCGAAGAGCGTTTCGGGGTTGGCGGGGTCGGCCGGCTCGCGGCCGAAGCGGCCCTCGGCGAGGTCGGCGTCCAGAGAGAAGACTCGCGCGTCACCCCCGCGCTTCTTGGCGCGCTCGCGCTCGCGCTCGTGCGACAGGTAGTGACGCAACGCCGCCAACAGGAAGGAGCGGAAGCTCCCCTTGTTGCGGTCGATCGACCGAAGCCCGTCCTTGGCGAGCAGCTCGGTGAAGAAACCCTGGGTCAGGTCGCGGGCCGCATCGGGGTCGTAGCCCTGGCACCGCACGTAGGCGTAGAGGGGATACCAGTAGGCGTCACACAACCCTGCGAGTGCCCGGTGGGCCTCGCTGTCGGAGCCGTCCCGGGCAGCCAGGACTTCACTCCACTGCGTGGTGGCGAACTGGCGGGACATATCGAAGAGTCCCCTGGTTTCGGGTTCAGGGGGCGGGGTTCGGGTTCCGGGGTTTCGGCTTCCCGGGTTCCGGGCTATGGGATCTTTCCTAGAATTCTAGCGATTCGTCCCCGACCTCAGTACACCCCAACGGGTGGGAGCGCCCTCGCTGATGTTCCGACTCGCTGTCGCGCCTCCGGGGGTGGGCTCAGCTCGCCACCGGGTCATCGGCGGGTGGCGGGGCGGGAGCGGTCTGCTTCTTCCCGCCGCGACTGGCCATGCGCTGCACCAGCACGTCCATCACCGGCACCAGCATCAGCCCCACCGAAGTCGCCACCAACATCCCTCCGAACACCGCCGTGCCGAGGGAAACGCGACTGTTCATTCCGGCCCCGGAGGCGACGACCAGGGGAATCACGCCCAGCAGGAACGACACCGCGGTCATCAGGATGGGGCGAAAGCGCAGGTGGCCGGCCTCGATCGAGGCCTCCTCGATGCTCTTGCCCTCCTCGCGGCGCTGCTTGGAGAACTCGACGATCATGATGGCGTTCTTGGCCGCCAGTCCGATCAGCAGCACCAGGCCGATCTGGGTGTAGACGTTCATGTCGAGGCTGCGCGCCATGGTCATCAGGGCGGCACCCAGAATCGCGACCGGCACCGACATCATCACCGACAGGGGTGTAGCCCAGCTCTCGTACTGTGCCGCCAGGAAGAGAAAGACGAAGACGATGGCCAGACCGAAGATGAACGGCGCCAGATTGCCCGAGGCCTTCTGCTGCTGGGTGACCCCGGACCAGTCGTAGCCCATGGCAGCGGGCGAGAGCTGCTGGGTGATGCGCTCGACCTCGTCGGTGGCCTCGCCGTCACTGAAGCCAGGCATCGCGGTCCCGGTCACGGAGGCGCTGCGGAACATGTTGAAGCGGTTGATCGCCTGAGGACCCGCCGTCTCCGAAACGGTGACCAGGGTGGACAGCGGCACCATCAGCCCTTCGGAGGTCCGCACCTCGAGCGCCAGGATGTCCTGGGGTCGCTCGCGATACTGCTGATCGGCCTGCACCATCACACGCCAGGTCCGTCCGAACAGGTTGAAGTCGTTGACGTAGGTGGCGCCCAGATTCGCCTGCAGGGTCAGGAACAGATTGGACAGCGGGATGCCGAGCGTCTTGGCCTTTTCTCGATCGATGTCGACGAAGAGCTGCGGCACGTTGGCGCGAAAGTTCTGGTTCATGCGCGTGAGCACCGGGCTCTGGTTGCCGGCAGCCACGATGTCGTTGGCGATCGTCTCGAGCACGCCGAGCCCGATGCCGCCGCGGTCCTGGAGCTCCATCGAGAAGCCTCCGGCGGAGCCCAGGCCGGCAATCGGCGGGGGCGGAAACGGAAAGACGATCGCTTCCTTGATGCCGGAAAACCGGGCCGACACGGAGGCCATGATGCCCTCGAGCCGCAGCTCGGGAGTCTGGCGATCCTCCCAGTCCTCCAGCGCAGCGATCACCATGCCGTAGTTCGGCCCCTGCACCGACTCGAGAAGCGAGTAGCCGGCGATCATGATCACGTCGGTGACCCCGGGAGTCTCCGTCAGAATCGCGTTCACCTCGTCCATCACCTCGCCGGTGCGCTCGAGCGTGGCGGCATTGGGCAGCTGCACGTTGACGAAGAAGTAGCCCTGATCCTCGTTCGGGACGAACCCGCCCGGCAAGGCGGTCAGCGAGAAGAAGGTCGCCACCAGCAACCCGATCCAGACCAGGAACATCAGTCCGGCCCGCCTGACCGTGGTGTGCACGATCCCCATGTAGCCCTTGGTGGCGCGATCGAAGATCTTGTTGAATCCACCGAAGAAGAAGTCGGTGCGCACCTTGCTCTTGCGCAGCAGGATCCCGCACAGGGCCGGGCTCAAGGTGAGCGCGTTGATCGAGCTGATGACGGTCGCCACCGAAATCGTGAGCGCGAACTGCCGATAGAGCCGACCGATCAATCCCGGCATCATGGTGGTCGGGATGAACACCGCCAGCAACACCAGGGTACTGGCGATGACCGCGCCGCCCACCTCGCCCATCGCCTTGGCGGTCGCCTCCTTGGGAGCCAGCCCCTCTTCGTCGATGTTGCGCATCGTCGCTTCGACCACGACGATGGCGTCGTCGACCACGATCCCGATCACCAGCACCAGCCCGAAGAGCGTCAGGTTGTTGATCGAGAGTCCCAACGCCAACATGGCGGCGAAGGTCCCGATCAACGACACCGGGATGGTGATCGCCGGAATGAGCGTGGTCCTCACGTCCTGGAGGAAGAGAAACACGGTCCCGATCACCAGGATCACCGCGATCACCAGCGAGGTGACCACCTCCTTGATCGACGCCTGCACGTACGCCGTGCTGTCATATGGAACGGTGGCGCGCAGGCCCTCGGGGAAGTTCTCGGAGAGCTCGTCGATCACCTCGCGTACCCCGTCGGCAACCGCCAGGGCGTTGGAGCCGGGGAGCTGGTAGATCCCCAGGACGATGGCGGGATTGCCGTTGAGCTCGCCATACCAGGAGTATGCCTGCGCACCGAGCTCGACCCGGGCCACGTCCTTGAGACGCAGAAGGCTGTTGCCCTCGCCGCGCTTGAGGACGATGTCCTCGAACTGCTGGACGTCGGTGAGTCGCCCCTGGGTGCTGATCGTGTACTCGAAGGTCAGCCCGGCCTTGTTCGGTGGCTCGCCCACCTTGCCGGCCGCCACCTGGGTGTTCTGCTCACGCAGGGCCCCGATGACCTCCTCGGCGGTGATGCCACGAGCCCGGAGCCTGGCCGGATCGAGCCACACTCGCATCCCGAAGTCCTTGGCGCCGAAGATCGTCACCAACCCGACGCCCTGGACTCGACCGAGCACGTCCTTGATCTGGGTGGTGGCGTAGTTGCTCAGATAGAGATCGTCGAAGCGGTTGTCCGGTGAGTCGAGCGCCACGGTGAGCACCAGCTGGGTCGACTGTTTCTGCACCGTCAGCCCCTGCTTCTTCACGTCTTCGGGCAGCAGTGGCTCGGCCTTCGAGGCCCGGTTCTGCGTCAGCACCTGCGCCATGTCGGGGTCCGTGCCGACCTCGAAGCTCACCGTGAGATCGTAGTCCCCGGTCGAGGAGCTCTTCGAGGACATGTAGAGCATGTTCTCGACCCCGTTGACCTCCTGCTCGATCGGTTGTGCGATCGACTCCTCCACCACCTGCGCGTTGGCCCCCGGGAACCTCGCCGTCACCTTGACGGTCGGCGGCGTGATGTCGGGCATGCTCTCGATCGGCAGGATCGGGATGGCGATCGACCCGGCGATCACGATCACGATCGAGATCACCATCGCGAAGACGGGGCGGTAGATGAAGAACTTGCTGAACATGGCTCTGTTTCGGCCCGTAGGGGAATCGGTGTCTCGAGCCGTCAGCCGCCGGCGCCTGCCGTCTCCGCCGGAGCCGGCGTGACGGGCAATCCGGGACGGGCCCGAAGGATGCCGTCGATGATGTAGCTCTCCGTGCCGTCGATTCCCTCGCGCACCACGATGGTTCCGTCGTCCTGGGGCGGGCCGAGCTCGACGTAGCGCTGCTCCACGACGTTGTCGTCACCGACCAGATAGAGGTACTTGCCTCCGAGATCGGTCCCGATCGCCTTCTCCTCGACCACGATGGCGCTCTCGAGTCGCTGAATCGGCAGTCGGACTCGGACAAAGAGACCGGGAAAGAGGACCGGCGGATCGTTCTCGACCGTGGCTCGAATCTCGATCGTGCCGGTGGTCGAGTCGACGGTGTTGTTGACGAAGTCCACCGAGCCCCGGTGAGGAAAGCCCTGGTCCGCGGCCGTAGCGATCTCGACCAGATTCTCGGTCTCCTTCCTACTGGCCTCGATACGCTCCGAAGTCATCGCTTCGTCACCGATTCGTTTCCGGAGCTCTTCCATGAAACGCAATACGATGGCCTCCGACGCATCGAAGTAGACAAAGATCGGGTCGAGCGCGTTCACGGTGGTGAGCACCGTGGCCTCACCCTGTCCCACCAGGTTGCCGACATCGATCAGATTCCGGCTGACCTGGCCGGAAATCGGCGAGACCACCGAGGTGTAGCTCAGATCGAGCTCTGCCTTCTGCAGGCGCGCCTGCGCGGACAGGACCGCGGCCTCGGCCTGCTGTAGCTTGGCCTTGGCCAGATCGAGGTCCTGCTCGGAGACCGCCTGGGTCTGGATCGCCTGTTCGATCCGAGACAGATCCGACTCGGCTCGCGCCTTCTCGGCCTCAGCCGCCTTGAGGGAAGCGAAGGCCTCGTCGCGGGCCGCCTGGTAGGTCTCGGGCTCGATGACGAAGAGTCGCTGCCCCTTGCGAACGTGGGTCGACGGCTCGAAGTACATGCCATCGAGCCGGCCCGCCACCCGGGCCCGCACCTCGGCCGAGGCGGTCGCGCGCACGGTGCCCGTGAACTCGGCAAAGTCGGTCACGTCGCGACGCTCGGGTGTGGTGACTCCCACATCGGGCGGCGCTGGCGGCGGCGTCTCCGGCGGGCTACTGCAAGCCGCTGCGCCGGCAAGCACGAGCGCCGCCGTCATTCCCCTGATCACGGCCACCTCCATTCGCATGGCCACCTCCATTCGCAAGGTCTGTCTCGAGTGCTGGCCGTGAGCCGGCACGCTCGATGCTCTCGTCCTCATTCCTCAGTCCTCGCTTCCACCAGTCGACCCACCGACGACCGGGTCGGCCTCCGAAGTGGCCGGATCCCAGCCCCCGCCGAGGGCGAGATTGAGTGCGATCAGGTTCTGCACCACCTGCCCCTGCGAAGCTGCCAGGGAGTCCTGCTGTCGCGAGAGAGAGCGCTGGGAGTCGAGCAATCGCTGGAAGGGTGCCAGACCGGCCAGGTATTGGGTGCGCACCAGCTCCACCGATCGCTCCGAGGCCTGCGCCGCCCGGCTGAGGATCTCCCGCCGCACACCTTCGCGCTGGTAGGCCACCAGAGCGTCCTCGACCTCCTGAAGCGCGAACAACACGGACTTCTCGTAGGCGAGGTAGGCCTGCTCGGTGCGTGCCTCCTCGGCCCGGATGTTGTTGCGGATCCTGCCGCCATCGAAAATGCGCCAGCGCAGCCCTGGCACCAACGTCCAGTTCGCGCTGCCCGAGTCGGCGAGATCGCCGAAGTCAGCGGCCTGGAGGCCGAGAAAGCCCCCGAGAGAGAAGGTCGGGTACAGATCCGCCGTGGCCACGCCAATGAGCGCGTTCTGCGCCGCCAGCTGTCGCTCCGAGCGACGAATGTCCGGGCGACGACGCAACAGATCGGCCGGCACTCCCAGCGCGATCTCCCCGTCGTAGCTCGGAATCGGCTCCGGCTCGGACAGCTCGTCGTGCAGGGAGCCCGGAGGCTCGCCCAGCAGCACCGCCAGTCGGTTCAGCGCCGCGTTGAGCGCAGTCTCGAGCAGCGGGATCTCCGACTCCGAGGTGCCGAGGTTGGACTCGGCCTCGGAGACGTCGAGAGCCGAGGTGAGCCCCGCCGCGAATCGATCTCGGGTCAGCTGGAGACTCTCGCGTTGGGCCTGGACGTTGGCGTGTGCAAAGGCCAGCCGGGCCTGGAGGCTGCGGATCTCGACGTAGTTGGCTCCGACATCCGCGAACAGGAGCACCAGCACATCGCGGTAGTTTTCCACCGTGGCCTCGTACTGCGCGTTCGCCGCTTCGATCTGTCGCCGGATTCGTCCGAAGACATCGATCTCCCAGCTGATTCCGACCCCGACGTTCCACTCCTCGTTGATGCCGTCGGCCACTCCCGGAATGCTGCCGATGCCCGTGTTCTCGCTCAGCTCCCCGGCCGCATAGCCGGCGTCGACGTCGAGATCGGGGATCCGGCCGGCCGTGGCGATGCCCCGAATCGCCCGCGCTTCCACGATGCGCGACACGGCCGCCATCAGATCGAGATTCGAAGCCCGCGCCCGCTCGATCAGCTCGCCGATCTTGGGGTCGTCGAAGACCGTCCACCACTCCACCAGCGGTGACGTCGCACCCTCGACCTCACGGGCGGCCGCGTTCGACCAGCTGTCGGGAACCACCGCCTCCGGCTCCGGCTCCACGTAGTCGGGCCCCACGGTGACGCAGCCGCCGGCCAGTGCGACCAGCAGGGCGCACATCCAGAGCGGAGCACCTCTCTTCCACCTCGAGATCACTTGTCCGATCCTCTCAGGGACGACGGCCCATCCGGCCAAAGAGAAGCCCGCCGAAACCACGCGATTGGGGAACCTGAGGGATACTAGCAGGGTCCACAGGAGACCGATGTGCGAAGAGATGACGTGCGAAGAGATGGCTGGTACCGACCCCCTGCGTTTCCCCTCCCGGTGCTCGGAGCATTGCTGCTCCTGCTCCCGGGTCTCGGCTGCCGTCGGGCGCTCGAGACCTCCACCGAAGGGGACCCGCGCACTCGAGCTGAGGCCGAAGCCGAGGCCGAATTCGCTCTGGGGCGCCGTTTGTTCGAGACCCGCCGACCGGCCGACCTGGTCGCGGCGCGAGAGCACTTCGACCGGGCGGTCGAGCTCGACCCCGAGCTCGCCGACGCCTGGGCGGCGTCAGCCGACACCGGCGCACTGATCGGGCTGTACGCGGTCGAGCCTGCCGCCACAGCGATGCCTCCCGCCGCACGCGCGGCACGACGCGCACTCGAGCTCGACCCCGAGTCGGCCTCGGCCTGGGCAGCGCTCGGCCTGGTGCGCTATCTGCACGACTGGGACTGGCCGGGAGCCGAGGAGGCCTTCCTGGGCGCGATCGAGCTCGATCCAGGGCAGGCCAACGTCCGCCTCTGGTACGCCATGATGCTGTCGGCGATCGCTCGTCCCGACGAGGCCGTCGCCGAGATCGAGCGCGCTCTCGAAGTCGCGCCCGACAGCCGCATCGTGCAGACCAAGGCTGCGACCGTGTTTCGATCCGCGGGCCTCTTCGAGCGTTCGAGAAGCCAGCTGGAGAGCTGCGTCGAGCGCTGGCCCGAGGCCGGGCTGGCCTATCGCGAGCTCGGGTACCTCGCGCTCGCGCAGGATCGCCCCGAGGACGCTCTGGCCTTCTTCGAGCGATCCGCCGAGCTCTCCGGCGGCGAGTCGCGCTCGAGCGGAGGGCTCGGATACACCTACGCCCTGCTGGGCCGCGAAGAGGAGGCGCGACAGGTCCTCCGCGCGCTCGAGACCCGAGCCGGCGAGACCTTCGTCCCGCCGATGTACCTGGCGCTGGTGCACATCGGTCTCGACGAGGTCGACGACGCGTTCGAGCGACTGGGCGAGGCCTACGAGCTGCACGATCCGGGCCTGGTCTATCTGACCACCAAGCCGGGATTCGCACGTCTGGCCACGGACGCACGCTTCGAGCGACTGGTCGAGCGGATCGGGCTGCCGCCGACCGCGAGCGCTCTGCAGTAGGATCGGGCGAACTTCCCCCAATGCAAGGATCGGGTCGGCGAGGAGCCTGGTGGGCCCATGTCGGTTCGATATCGACAGGAATGGAGCCCGAGATGAAGACGCTCGTTCTGCGCCCGATCTGGCTCGTCGCCGGAGGATTTCTGCTCGCGACGTTGCTGCCTGCCCAATCGACGGACTGGCCGGCGACCACCGGCAACAAGGGCAGCCAGCGCTACTCGCCTCTCGACCGAATCGACCGCGACAACGTCGACCGGCTCGAAGTGGCCTGGCGATGGCAGTCGCCCGACAACCGACTGCTCGAGGAGGGAGGCCGCTTCGCCCGCCCCAGCATGCAGCCCGGAAGCTACGAGGCCACCCCGGTCAAGATCGGCAATCGTCTCTACGTCACCACCAGCTTCAGTCAACTCGCCGCCATCGACGCCGCCACCGGCGAGCAGCTCTGGGTGTTCGACCCGAAGGCCTACGAGAAGGGGCGGCCGACCAACGTCGGTTTCGTGCACCGGGGAGCCGCCTACTGGTCCTTCGCCGAAGGGGGACGTCCACAGGGACGGATCTTCTTCGGAACCGGCGACGCCATGCTGCACTCGATCGATCCGCAGACCGGCGAGCCGGACGGTGGCTTCGGCGAGCAGGGCCACCTCGACCTGACCGAAGGGCTCAGGCGCCCGGTCTCGCGACGCCACTACGCGATCAGTTCCCCGCCGATGATGTGCAACGACGTCCTCGTCATGGGCTCATCGATCTCGGACGGCCCGAGCCACCCCAAGGGCCCCCCGGGCGACATCCGGGGCTTCGACCCGCGTACCGGCGAGCTGCTCTGGACCTTCCACTCGGTGCCGCAAGAAGGAGAGGTCGGCAACGACAGCTGGAAGGACGAGTCGTGGCACGAAACGGGGAACACCAACGTCTGGACGTTGATGAGCGCCGACGAGGAGCTGGGCCTGGTCTACCTTCCCTTCGGCACGCCGACCAACGACTGGTACGGCGGACATCGCCTGGGCGACAACCTGTTCGCCGAAAGCCTGGTGGCGGTCGACTGCAGGAGCGGCGAGCGCCGCTGGCACTTCCAGATCGTCCACCACGGCCTCTGGGACTACGATTTGCCCACGCCGCCCATCCTCGGCGACGTGACGATCGACGGTAGGCTGCGCAAGATCGCGGCTCAACCCACCAAGCAGGGCTTCCTCTTCGTCTTCGATCGCGAGACCGGTGAGCCCATCTGGCCGATCGAAGAGCGCCCCGTTCCCCAGAGTGGGATCCTCGGCGAGCAGACGTCGCCCACGCAGCCGTTCCCGACCCGGCCGCCGCCGTTCGAGCCTCAGGGCCTCGGCCTCGACGGCCTGATCGACTTCACCCCGGAAATCCATGCCCGGGCGAAGCAGGTGGTGGCGCACTATCAGTTCGGGGCCCTCTACACCCCGCCGAGCGAGCGCGGCACCATCTTGATGCCGGGCTGGGCCGGCGGCGCCTCCTTCCCTGGGGGCGCCTTCGACCCGGAGAGCGGTCGCCTCTTCCTGCCGTCCTTCTCGTACCCGATCGCCCAGACACTCAAGAAGCCCGACGCGAGCCGCTCCGGCTTCGACTACGTCGGCTCGATCGAACAGAACATGATGACCGCGGATCTGCTGCCGATCGTCAAGCCGCCCTACTCCAGGATCACGGCCTACGACCTCGGGCGAGGAGAGATCGCCTGGGTCGTCCCTCTCGGCGACGGCCCACGCAACCACCCCCTGCTCGAGAACCTAGACCTCCCTCCCCTGGGCAACGGCTCCCGGGGACACGTCCTGGCGACCCGGACGCTTCTCTTCGCCAGCAATGCCGGCAGCTTCTACGCCAGCGCTTCGGCCTTTGACGGTGCGCTGATCCAGGAGGAGTGGGAGGAGCGGATCGAGACCGCGGAGACCCCCGCACCGCCCCCGGCCGAGGACTGGCGCTTCGAATCGTCGAAGCTCCGCGCCCTCGACAAGGACACCGGCGACACCCTCTGGCAGACCGAGCTGCCCGCCTACGCGGACGGCACGCCGATGACCTATCTCGAGAACGGGGACCAGTACCTGGTCTTGGCGATCGGCGGTGGTCCGCAGCCAGCCGAGCTGATCGCCTATCGGCTACCCGACTGAGGCATTCCCTATCGTCCCTCTCTGGGTTCGAAGGCCTCTCCGGGCACGAAGGCAACGATCCGGACCGGCCCCCCCGAGCCGCCCTCGACCTTCATCGGCAGCGCCGCGATCCAGGCGCCGGTCTCCGGCACCTGCCCGAGCTGCGCCACGTTTTCCAGCCCGAGCACATCGGCGCCGTTGGCGATCTGGTGGACGATGAAGTCCTGCGAGGGACCATGGTCGATACTGGCCGTGTCGACTCCGAGCGCAGCGACTCTCCTGCGCTCGACCAGCAACCGAGCGGCTTCCTCACCGAAGGAAGGAAAGTGCAGGTTGCCGGCGTCGCCGGGAGTGTCGTCCCCGAGATAGCTCAGCGCATCGGGCCAGAACTCGCCCCAGCCCGTGCGCAGCAAGACGGCAGATCCCGCGGGCACTTGGCCGTGCTGCGACTCCCAGCTCTCGACATCGTCCCGCGTCAAGCGGTAGTCGCGATCCTCCGCCGCCTGTGCCGACACGTCGATCACCACCGCCGGCACGATCAGGCGGTCGAGCGGAATCCGATCCACCGACCACCCCCCCGCCGCGAAATGGATCGGAGCGTCGAGATGGGTGCCCCCGTGCTCGGGGGTCGCCAGCCGGTAGGACGAATAGAAGTAGCCCTGCTCGGTCGGCCCATACGCCAATTCCTCGAGCTCGAAGCGAGAGGGCGAAGTCGGCCAGTAGAGCGTGTCGTCGCCGTAGGAGTAGGAGAGATCGACCAGCTCGTACTCCGCCAGGACCGAGCCGAGATCGGCCATCGCCCCAGACGACTCAGTTGACTCATTCCCCTCCTTCGAGGCGGGGGCACAAGCGAACGACACCAGCGCAATCGCCGCGAGAACTCGATGCACGACACACCTCCAATCCAGCCATCCACCGACCCGAGACGCCAGCGTACTCTTCCACGACACCATCGTCGACCGAAGAGAGACGAAAGCGCCCTCCCGACATCCTCCCCCAGGGATCCCACCAGGGAAGCGCGCACTCCGACGAGGCTGGGTGCCTGCCGCGCCCGCTCCGGGGCGTCGAGAGGCCGCGACTGCAAGACCCTGCGAAGACCTCGACCCACCCACGCGGACTCGAGCCGAGGCGGGTTTCACCCCCCGAAGAAAAGAGAATCCCGCCGTCCCCCAGGAGCGGGCGCGGCAGGCACCCAACCGGAGCCCGGATCGAAGCCTCACAAACGAGGCCCCAACAGATTCCAGACCCACAGCTGCCAGAGAAAAACGAACCCCGCCAACACCACCACGCTGAAGAAGGACCGGCTGAAGAACCCTCCCCGACTCCGCCGCCAGGCCGAGAACACGAACAACAGCGCCCCCAGCGAGAACACCGCCCCCAGCAGGGGAAGCCAGAGGGCCCCCTCCAACAACGCAGGGACGCCGAAGACGATCTCCTGCGGCTCCCGCAGGGCCACGCCGGTGACGAGAGTGAAGCCCAGATAGCAGACGGCTGCCGCCCAGGCGAGCACCCGGCCCACCGTGGGGAGCTTGCGCGGCTCTGGCAGCACCACGCCGTAGGAGCGCCGCAACATGGCGAGCACCGGGAAGCCGATCGCCACCAGGGCGAAGAGGAACAACGAGGCGAGAAACAGGATCAGGTGCAGCTTCGGACGCTCGGAGAAGGGGATGCGCTCGAGAGCGAGGATCGGAACATCACTCATGAAGGCATGGGTGACCTTGCCCCGATCGTTCTCGCGGAACACGAGCCGACGCTCTGCGTGATCCTCTCGGAATCGGGTCGGCCCCTCCCGCACCCAACGCGTCTGCTCGCCCCCGCGCGTGATCAGCGAGCCGTCCTCCTGCGCCTCGATGTCGAAGGTACCCACCAGCGCACCCAGCTTGCCCAGATCGGTGTGGTCGTAGCGGTTCACGCGGAAACTGCCGGCAAAGCGCGCCGCGTCCCCGTATCCCTGCGCCGGAGGAGGCTCCTTCTCCCCCGGGGGAAAGTAGTGGTCGACGAACGATCGATAGAACTGCAGTGGATCGGCCGTGTCGGTGTTGAACGAGGCAAAGAGCCCGAAACCATGGTCGGGAAAGAAGGCGAAGATCGTGTGGAACCACAGCGTGTCGCCACCGTGGCCCAGGGCGCGGATGCCGTTGTGGCTGAGGTCCATCAAACCGTGTGCCATCCCGTTGAGACCGGGCGCATGCACGAAGAGGAGCTGCTGCATCCGCTCCATGGTGGTGTCTCCAAGCAGCCTCCGACCGCTCTCGGTCTCCCCCATGCGCAGGAAGGAGACCAACAGACGGGCCATGTCCTCGGCCGAGGAGGACACAGCCCCCGCCGGCGCGAGCGGCACGAACTCGAACCCCGGCTCCTGAAACTCACCGCCGGCCCACCGGTATCCCTTGGAGGCCCGCTCCGCCAGCTCTGGGGGGAGCGGCTGAGCAAAGGTCGTCGAGGAAAGACCCACCGGCTTCAGGATCTCCGTGTCGACGTACCGCGACCACGACTCCCCGGTCACCTGCTCGACGGCGTACATCGCCAGCGCCGTGCCATGGTTGGAGTAGGCCGCGGTCTCGCCGGGCGGCCAGATCCGCCTGGGCATCTCGTCGCGCAGGATCTCACCGAGCGGGCGCATCGCCGAGCCGTCGCGCGCGAAGAGCCCGATCACATGGTCCTCGAAGCCCGGGGTGTGAGTGAGCAGGTGGGTCAACGTGACCGGTTGCGAGAACGTGTCGGGAACCTGGAGGTCGGCGAGGTAGGCGTTGATGTCGGTGTCGAGATCGAGCTCGCCCTGCTCCACCAGCTGCATCACGGAGAGCCAGACGAACAGCTTCGAGACAGAACCGATCCGAAACAGCGTGTCCGCTCCGACGGCTCGACGCTGCTCGACGTCCGCCCAGCCGTATCCCTTGGTGAACAAAGTCGAGAACGGGCCCTGCACGGGCTCCTGTAGCGACCCCTCCTGAGCTGAAGCGTCCCGGACCGCCGCCTCCTCGGAGGTCTCCTCGTCGCCGAGCGGGCTGGAGAGCCGAACCACCGTGACCACGGCTCCGGCCACGTGCTGCTCGCTCAGGTGAGACGCCATGAAGCCGTCGACGAAGGTCTCGACCTCGGACGGATCGACCGGGCCACTCACCGGCACCGCGGGTTCGAGCACTTCGACTGCGGTGTCCGGGCGGGTCTGGGCGCCCGACCACGCAGGCCCCATCACCATCCAGGAACAAAGAGCGACGAGGAAACGGGCGTTCACGGCCATGGGACTCTCCACCGCCGGCCGCCCTCTGTGCGAGAACGACCCGCGCGTCATGGAATCGGAGCCAGGGAGGCTCGAAATGGAGCGGACTCTCGAATGATAGCGCCCTCTCCCAGGGCGCGCGCCCGACGCTCCCAGCGCCCGGGATCGGACCGAGCGCTGCGGACCGGAGTATGCTCCTGCTCGTTTCCAACCGACAGATCCGGAGAAGAGGAATTCCGGAGAAGAAGAATTCCGGAGGAGAAGAACGAACTCCGGAGGAGAAGAGCATGGTGAAGCAAGACGATCCCCCACCGCCGCGCCGATCCGTGCGCAGCGGAATCGAGTGGGAGGAGAAGTACGGCTATTCACGCGCCGTGCGGGTCGGAGATCGAATCCTGGTCGCCGGCACCACGGCGACCGGTCCCGACGGACTGGTGGGCGGCAGCGACCCGGCCGCCCAGGCGCGCTACTGTCTGGACAAGATCGAACACGCCATCGAGCAGCTCGGCGGCACCCTCGCCGATGTCGTCCGCACACGCGTCTTCGTCTCCAACCGCGACGACTGGGAATCGATCGCGGCGGTCCACGGCGAGCGGTTCTCGACGATCCGACCGGCCAACACCCTGGTGTGCGCGCAGCTGATCGGCGATCAGTACCTGGTCGAGATCGAAGCCGAGGCCATCGTCGGCAGCGCGAGCGAAGGCTGAGTCGCGAAAGTGGGTCTCTCTTGCGCTTCAGCCTTCGCCTGAACAACGACCTGACGCTGCCCCAGTACCTCGATCTGGCCCGGGCCGCCGAAGCGGCCGACTTCGACCAGCTCTGGATCAGTCACGACCTCTTCCTGCGCAGTGCACCGGTGCTGGTCACCGCGATCGCCACGGCCACCGAGCGCATCGAGCTGGGGATCGGAGTGCTCAACCCCTACACGATCGACCCGTCCGAGATCGCCATGCTCGCCGCAACGCTGGACGAGGTGAGCGGAGGACGCTTCCTCCTCGGACTGGCCGCCGGAGGACGCGAGTTCCTCGATTGGGTCGGCATCGAGCAGCGCTCTCCGCTCGGCGCCGTGCGCGAGTCGGTTTCGGCGATCCGATCGCTCCTGGCGGGCGAGCCTGCGCCTCGCCAGGGTGATTTCCTGCGCTGGAGTGAGCACAGCTATCTCCGCTTCCCCGCGCCCCGCCCCGATCTACCGATCTACCTCGGAGCCATGGGTCCACGGATGCTGCAGCTCGCGGGGGAGATCGGATCGGGCGCCTTGCCGCTGCTCTTTCCCCCCGAGCACTGGTACACCGTTCGCGAGCTGATCGAGCAGGGGGCTCGCGAGCGCAGTCCCGATCTCGGTGGGTTCGATCTGGCGGCCTGCATCTGGGTCTCTCTCGACGAAGATCCCGCTCGTGCGCGCCGCGCACTGGCGGAGAAGATCGCGTACTACGGCCCGCTGCTCTCTCCCCTGTTGCTCGAGCGCCTCGAGCTGCAGGCTGCCGACTTCGATCCCATCCGCCGAGCCGTAGTGGTCGATCGAGATCTCGATCGTGCCTGCTCGTTGGTCGACGAGCGCATGCTCCGCATCGGCGTCGTCGGCGGCCCGACCGAGGTGATCGAGCGCCTCGAGCCTCTGGTCAGCGACGGCGCACGCCATCTCTCCTTCGGTCCACCGCTGGGCCCCGATCCGGTCGCGGCGGTCGAGCTCCTGGGACGCCGGGTGCTGCCGGCGTTTCGCTCCTGACCGGCGCTGAGGGAGCCGCCGCCGGTCAACGTCCGACGCTCTGCTCTGCCAGCGCCCGTGCGCTGACGACCAGCCGAGCCCCCGACCCGAGCTCGGTCGAGAGGCGGAGCGCCTCGCCTTCGGGCTGCAGCTCGAGGACGGTCAACCCGTAGGGAGTCACCAGGGCCCACCGGTCGCCGTTCAACCGATGGAAATGGAGACTCGCGGGCGCCTCGGGCTTCATCCACTCCAACACGGCAGGCGGTACCTCGAGCGAGCCCTCGCCAGCACTGAGTGTCAACACTCCCGCCACGTCCTGTCGATGCTCCTCGTCTTTCTCTCGAACGGTGAAGATTCCCTCGAATGCGTAGCGTCCCGTGTGCGCCACGCGAGAGGACGTGGCGATGCGATCGACGTGGAAGGCGTCGTAGAGGAGAACCGCAGTGCGCTCGATGCTCGCAGACCACGCCATGTTGGCCATCACGGCAATCGCGCTCTGCTCCTCGGGGAAGAGCAACAGAACCGACCGCGCACCCCCCATCGAACCGGCGTGATGACGAATGGGCCGGCCCAGATCGTCGGCCCCGATTCGCCAACCGATGCCGACCCCCGTCTCCTCCCCGCTCGGCAGACGCTGGGGAGTGAACATGATCTCGACCGTCTCCTTGGACACGAAGCCCTCGTAGTAGCCCCTGGCCAGTCGAAGCAGGTCGGAGGGCGTAGTGACCAATCCCCCTCCAGCCCACTTGTAGCTGGGATTCTCGACCATCGGGATGGCGAACGTCTTGCCGGCTCGTCGGCCGTAGAGGGTCGCCATCGTCTCCGGCGGGTCGGGTCGCCGATCGGGCCCGGAGTGGGTCATGCCGAGCGGTGCGAAGATCTCCTCTTCGAGATAGTCGAGAAACGGTTTCCCGGAGGCTCCCTCGACGACGGCAGACAGCAGCGTGTAGCCGTGGGTGGAGTATCGGTACTGTCCTCCGGGCTCACCGGCGCGCGGACTGTCGCGGAAGGTCTCGAGCGAGTCGGCCACACTCTCGTAGGCGCGAAAACGCGCGATCTTGTCCTGACCTTGATAGTGACCGAGCCCCGACAGGTGGCCGGCCAACTGGCGCGCCGTGATGACATCGCCGCCGGGAAAGCTGACCGTGCCGTCGGTGCCCGGTATGCGCGCGAGATAGGTGTCGATCGGCTCGTCGAGATCGAGCTTCCCGGCATCGACCAACCGGGCCACCGCGGTCGCGGTGATCAGCTTCGAGACCGACGCCGCACGATACTGAGTCTGTTCCTCGACGGGCTTCTTCCGGTCGAGATCGGCGAATCCATGGCCTTTCGCCACGACGATCTCCGTCCCTTCGAGGATGGCCACCGAGATCGCCGGCACTTCGGCGATCGCGCGCATCTCTTCGACCAGCGTGTCGACCAGCGTGTCGACCCGTGCAGTCTCGGGCGGTGCAGTCTCGGGCGGTGCAGCCTCGGGCGGTGCAGCCTCGACCGGTGCAGTCTCGGAAGCGACGACCGGCCCCGGCAGCAGCCCGAGCAGCAACGCTGATCCGATCCAGACTCCGCACCACCACCGGAGCGAGCGAACCGGGTGAGTCTCTGCCTCGTTCATGCCGCACCTCTTCCGTTCGGGGGTTCGACAAGACCTACGAGGGTCACTCGGTCGGAGTTTCGGACTCCGAGGCCGCTTGCCGCTCAGACCGGGCGTGAGGCCTCGGTCTGCACCGGCACGGTCAGCCGTCCGACCACGTCGACGTACCCATCGGCGATGTCGGCGTCGGCGTAGAACCCGCGCTCGACCAACATGCGGTGCATCCTCGCCAACCGATAGGGCGGCACGGCCGGCAAGAGATGATGCTCGAGGTGGTAGTTCACATGGTTGGGTGCGACGGTGAGCCGTTCCCACCAGCGAGCGTAGGTGGTGCGGGTGTGCATCCGCGGATCGGGATCGAAGAGATCGGGCACCACGGCATGCTCGGCTACCTGGCGCAGGCGGGCGAAGAGCATGTACGTGGTGAGAAATGCTCCGAGCCAGAGCAGATAGAGCCAGGGCCTTCCCGCCATCCACAAGCCACCGAGCAGAAGGGCATTCACCGTCAGAGGCCGCCAGGCCCATCGCCACCCCAGGGCCCGCCACAGCGCCGCCAGGGTACGGATGCCGGTGCGACCGGTCAGATCCCGCAGGATCTTGCGCCGAAAGCTCGCCTTCGAGACCGCGTAGTGACGGTAGTTCTCGAGGTCGGGGTCGTCGTGCGATCCCGCCGACGTGTGGTGAAGCTGGTGTTTCGCGAAGTAGCTGTCCAGATCGGAGAAGATCGGTGCGCCGCACAGCCAGCGGCCCACCTCACGGTTGAGCGTGGACGAGCGGAACAGGGCGCGGTGTCCGGCATCGTGCATCATCACCGCCAGCCCGAGCTGACGACCGCCGATCAGGAGGAGCGCCACCAGGACCGTCAGCGGGTTCGGCCACCGGGCGACCACCGCGAGGCAGAGTGCGATCAACCCCCAGGTCGAGAGAAGAGAGAACCAGCCCTGAAGATCGCTCTTGCGGTTGAGTGCCGCGATCTCCTCGCGCGTCAGGACCTCGGTGACCCTCTTCATGCCTGCATCCTAAGCCCTCGAGGCCCCCGACTCCAAGAACCCCTCCGGACTGCGCACGTATCAAGAGCACAGACGGTGTCGTCGAGACACCGCTTCAGGGAAGACCGCCCCTTCAGGGAAGACTGGCCCTTCAGGGAAGAACGTCATGAGCAGCGAAGCGATCGGTACGTCACGGCAAGCGCACGCCTCGTCCCAGGGCAGGAACGCCCTGTCCCCACAGGAGTGTGCGGCGGCGTTGCTGGAGCTGATGCAGCAGCTGCAGGACGCCACCGATCTCGGGGAAGCCCTCGACCGACTGGCGGTCGATCTCGCACGGCTGATCGAGTTCGACAACCTGGCGGTCCTGCTGCTCGACGATCGCGGACAGGAGCTTCGTTTCGAGCACGCCACCGGCTACTCGCCGGAGGTGGTCGAGCACTGGCGCTTCGGACTGGGCCAGGGAATCGTGGGTGCGGCCGCGCGCGACGAGCGCACCCTTCTGGTGGCCGACGTCACTCAGGATCCCCGGTACATCGGCGCTGCTCCGAAGACCCGCACGGAGCTCGCCGTCCCGCTGCGAAGCAACGAGCGGGTCATTGGCGTGCTCGACGTCGGCAGCCACCGAACGGGAGCTTTTGGCGACGCCGAGGTGACTCTGATCGAGCAGATGGCCCGAGCCCTGGCTGGAGCGATCCAGAGCCGACGCCTCTGGGCGAATCTCAAGGAGCAGGCACGCCTGCTCTCGGTGCTACACGAGGTCAGCCGCGAGCTGACGACGATTCACGATCGTCGCGCCGTGCTCGAGCGGATGGCCCGACGGCTCGCTCCATTGATCGAGCACGACGTGTTCTCGGTGTCGCTCTGGAACGAGCGCGACCAGCAGCTCGAGCCCTGGGTGCAGGTCTACGCCGACGGACGGGACGGCAATCTGCGTCCGATGGCCCTCGGCGAAGGGATCAGTGGCACCGCCGCAGCGCTGCGCCAACCGATCCGCGTCCCCAACGTGGCCCTCGATCCACGCTACGTCACGTGCGACCCCTCGATCCGAGTGCGCTCGGAGCTGGCCGTGCCGCTGCTCTACGAGAGCCGACTGATCGGGGTCATCGACCTCGAGAGCACACGGGTCGACGCCTTCCGCGTCGAGCACGAGCAGCTGCTCGCGACCCTGGCCTCTTCCGTCGCCATTGCCCTGGCCAACGCCGAGATGGTCGAGCAACTGCGCGACAACCAGCACGCCCTCGACCAGGACCTGCAGGCCGCCCGCAAGATCCAACGACAGCTCCTCCCCCGCGCCACTCCCTGGGTGCGGGCACTCCAGCTCGCCGCCTCGACCGAAAGCGCCCGCCACCTCGGCGGCGACTTCTACGACTTCCTGCGCTACGGAGACGACTCGATCGCGATCGCGGTCGGCGACGTCGCGGGCAAATCGACCTCGGCGGCGCTCTATGCCTCGCTGGCGGTCGGTACCCTGCGGGAGCTGGCGTCCCACCACCAACCCCCTCCGGCCGAGATGCTGCGCCAGCTCAATTCGAGACTGCACGGACTCGAGATCGATCGTCGCTTCGTGGCCCTGCTCTTCGCGGTCTTCGACGCCAGGAGCCGGCGCCTCACCTTCTCGAACGCCGGCGTGCCCTACCCGATCCTGCTGCGCAACGGAGGCCCTCGAGAGCTGGTGCTGGGCGGCGTGCCGCTCGGATTGCTTCCGGAGCCGGCGTACGAGGAGATCGAGCTCACGCTCGAGACCGGCGACTCGGTGGTACTGATGAGTGACGGCCTGTGCGAAGCACTCGACGACCAGGAGCAGGAGTTCGGCATGGAGCGCACGGAACTGGCCCTGCGAGGTCTGGCGGGCTCCGACGCCGACACGATCGCCCAGGGACTCCTCGATGCCGTGCGTCGGCATTCGGGCCAGGCCGAGGTCTCCGATGACCGCACGGTCGTCGTCTTGCGCAGCTGCACGGACTGCTGAGACCTGGCTGCTGAACGACCTGGCTGCTGAACGGCCCAGCGGTGAAGCCGCCAGGGAGCGCACCGGGCCCCCCGATGGAGAGCTGCCGCCCGACGCGAGGCGCTGCGCCCGGGCGCTGGTAGTCTCGACCCACAAACGGTTCCTGCGTCATGATCGGAGCGTTGCTGCACTGCTGCCACCCGCCCCCGGTGTGCCTTTGATGAATCATCGACGCCTACGCCGCTACGCACTCTCGGCGATGATCGGGTTCGTCGCGGCGGCCACCTTCCTGACCATCGGCGCACGCTTCATCGCCACAGCCGCCGCGCTGTGGGGGGGCGCGGTGGCCTGCTGGGGCCTCGGCGCATGGGCCGCCGACCAGGTCAACCGCCATGCAATCCTGGTGCGTACGATCGAGGCGCAGGGCGTCGCCCGCGTGGTGCGGAGTCTCGAGCCGGCGGGCAAGGTCGAAGTCGGGGGCGAGCTGTGGAACGCTCGGACCCTCGATGGATCGAGCGTCGGCATCGGAGAGGAGGTGGAGATCCTCTCGCGTCTGGGCCTGGAACTGTGGGTGCGCGCCCGAGAATCCTGAACAGGAAGCCTCATCTCCGCCACATTCGCATGATGAACTAGACCCTCATGACCGAGACATCCGGCAACCTGCCGACCCACACCGCCCGACCGGCGTTCCACATCGAAGGCGGGCAACCGATCGGGGGCGTCGTGCGACCGCGCGGCAACAAGAACGCCGCCTTGCCACTCCTGGCGGCGACCCTGCTGACCGATGAAGACGTCGTGCTGCGCAACGTGCCCCGCATCGCCGACGTCGAGGTCATGATCGGGCTGCTGGCAGCACTCGGTGTGGCCATCGAACGGCCTTCGGAGGGCGTGGTCCGTCTCAGCGGCGGAGCCCTGGGAAGCGCCGAGCCCGAGGTCGAGGCCTGCGGACGGATTCGTGCCTCGATCCTGCTCGCCGGGCCACTTCTCTCACGGCGCGGCCACGTGACCCTCCCCCTCCCGGGCGGCGATGTGATCGGCCGACGCCGCCTCGACACCCACGTCCTCGCCCTGCAGAGCCTCGGGGGTACCCTCGCGTCGACCCCCACGGCCCTGGTCTTCACGACCCCTGGGCGTCTCAGCGGCACCGACATCTTCCTCGACGAAGCTTCGGTCACCGCGACCGAGAACGCCGTCATGGCTGCCGTCCTCGCTCGAGGCACCACTCGGTTGCTCAATGCCGCCAGCGAGCCCCACGTCCAGGACCTGTGCCGGCTCCTGGTGGCGATGGGTGCCCGGATCGAGGGAATCGGCACCAACAGCCTGGAAATCGAAGGAGTGGACCGACTCGGCGGAGCCGAGTTCGAGCTGGGGCCCGACACCATCGAGGTGGGTTCCCTGGTCGCCCTCGCCGCGGTCACCGGCGGGGCACTGCGACTCGTCGACGCACGACCGCAGGAGCACCGGGCGACGCGAATCGCCTTCGCGCGTCTGGGAATTCGATTCGAGGCCGACGGCAACGATCTGGTCGTCCCCGAGGGACAGGAGCTGCGGGTGCAGCCAGACCTGGGCGGCGCGATCCCCAAGATCGAGGACGCGCCCTGGCCGGGCTTCCCCGCCGATCTGACCTCGATCGCCGTGGTGGCCGCCACCCAGAGCGAGGGGACGATTCTCGTTCACCAGAAGATGTTCGAGTCGCGCCTCTTCTTCGTCGATCGCCTGGTCTCGATGGGGGCCCGACTCGTACTCTGCGATCCCCATCGCGTGGTCGTCAGCGGGCGCTCACCCCTCTACGCCCAGGATCTGGTGAGCCCCGACATCCGTGCCGGCATGGCGCTGGTGATCGCCGCCCTCTGTGCCGAGGGTACCAGTGTGATCCACAACGTCCAACAGATCGATCGAGGCTACGAAGCGATCGATCAGCGGCTCTGCGCACTGGGAGCTCGGATCACGCGCGAGTCGGACTGAGCCTCGGCGGGGCCCGGATGCGCAGCCATGGCCAGAGCCCGGGCCCGGACGGCCGGGGTCGCGTAGTATCCCTGACCATGAACAGCTGTCGACGGGCACTGCGACCCTCCCTCCTCTGCCTCATCCGCCCGCAGGTGCTGCTGGCGATCTGCGTGAGCCTCGTTGCTCTCGACCTCGGCGCCGAGGAGCCGCCCTGGGGCCGCTTCCGGGGCGCGAACGGACAGGGCATCGGCGACGGAGCCCCCCTCCCTCCTGACCCGGGACCCGAAAGCCACGTGCTGTGGCGCAGCGAGACGCCCGCGGGCGCGTCCTCGCCGGTTCTGGCTGGCGGCCGGGTCTTCCTCACCGGCCACGACGGAGACGACCTGCTGGTGTTGGCCTACTCTGCCACCGACGGCAAGGAGCTCTGGCGAAGGATCGCTCCCCGGGATCGTCTCGAAAAGCTCGATCCCCGCAACGATGCCGCTGCCCCGTCGATCGCATCCGACGGCGAAGTCGTGATCGCCTTCTTCGGAGACTTCGGGCTGCTGGCCTACGACATGGAAGGCAAGGAACTGTGGCGCAAGCCTCTCGGTCCCTTCACCAACATCTACGGAGTGGGCTCCTCTCCGATCCTGGTCGCAGATCGCGTTCTGCTGGCGGTCGACCAGAACCGGGGCTCCTTCCTGCTCGCGGTCGATCGCGACACCGGGAGAACGCTCTGGAACGTCGAGCGACCCGAGGCCTACACCGGCCACTCCACTCCCGCGATCTACCAGCCGGCAGGGGGCGATCCCCAGATCGTGATTCCCGGGTCCTTCTTTCTCACCGCCCACGCACTCGAGGACGGAGCCAGGCTCTGGTGGGTGCGTGGCCTCTCGTTCGAGATGAAGTCCGTGCCCGCCATCGGCGACGGGCGCCTGTTCATCAACGGCTACGGCTCCGAGCTCAATGAAGAAGGAGCGGGAATCGACGTTCCGCCGTTCGCCACCGCGCTCGAGCAGAACGACGCCAACGGTGACGGACTGATCGCGAAGGACGAGATGCCGGAGGGGATCCCCGACTGGTGGCACGAATTCAACGATCTCGACACCAGCGGCCAGGTGGATGCCACGGAGTGGAAGTACTTCCAGGACTCGATGGAGACCCGCAACAACATGATGGCGGTGCGCCTCCCGGCGGCCCAGGAGCGAGGGGATCTGACGGAAACCCACCGACTCTGGCAGTACTTCCGGATGGTGCCGCAGCTTCCCTCTCCGCTGCTCTATCGCGACCTCCTCTGGATGGTCAACGACCGTGGACTGGTCACGACGTTCCGGCCCGACAGTGGCGAGGTGATCACCCAGGGGCGAGTCGAAGGGGCCGTGGACAGCGTGTACGCGAGTCCAGTGGCGGGCGATGGCAAGATCTTCCTGCTGACCCGGTCCGGCAAGCTCGCCGTGCTGCCGGCCGACGGTGCACTCGAGCCCCTGGCCCTGACCGACTTCGGCGAAACCGCCGTCGCGACTCCAGCGATCGTCGACGGACGAATGTATGTCAGGACCGAGTCTGCCCTCTGGGCGTTCGGCGCTGGTATGATCTCCGCGCGCCCCGAGTAGTCAGACCGTCCGCCCTTCTGCGCTCGAAGGCTCATTCCCCATCGACTTTTCGCGCCCTTCGCCTTGGAGGGCCCCGCCTCAGGAGACCCAGTTCATGTCTCGTACTCTCGCGAGTCTCGCGATTCTCGCCTCGATCTTCACCGCCGCGGCCGCGCTGTCGGCGCAGCCCGCCGCCCCCGCCGCCGACGTCGACACCACCCAGTCCGAGCGCGGCCGCTACCTGGTCCACAGCGTGGCGATGTGCGTGCAGTGTCACTCGCCGCGCAACCAGAAGGGTGAGCTCCGCACCGATCGGCTGCTGACCGGCGGTGCCGTGCCGGTGACCAACCCCTTCGTCGGACCACGCTGGGCGTACACGGCCCCCAACCTGATCAATCTCCCCGGCTACACCGAGGAGCAGTTCGTGACGCTGCTCACCACCGGGATTCGCCCGGCAGGGGACCAGCCGAGAGCGCCCATGCCGCCCTTCCGCATGACGGCCGAGGATGCGCGAGCGATCTGGACCTACCTCAGAGGACGCTAGACCGTCAGGAGGGTGTCTGGCTCACACTCGGTGCACTCCCAGGCCCGACCCCTCCGGCAGCGCGAACCGACCCTGCTCGATACTGAGCCCACCGAAGGGGTCCGACACCAGCAGAGCGGCTCCGTCGAGGTCGGCGTGATCGACGAACGGCAGCAGGGCCGCGGCCGCGGCGATCGCCACTGACGATTCGATGAAGCAGCCGATCATCACGCCGAGCCCTCTGTGTCGAGCTGCCTGCAGCAGCTCGATGCAGGGGTAGAGTCCGCCGCACTTCGAGAGTTTGAGATTGATTCCGTCGACCGCGTCGCCCAGGCGATCGAGATCGGCCAGGGTGCGGCAGGCCTCGTCGATGTAGATCGGCACCGGGCACCGACCTGCCAGCGCGCGATATCCGTCGGTGTCGGCAGCGGGCAGCGGCTGCTCGATCATGGTGACACCGAGGCGAGCCAACTCGGGGGCCAGCTCGAGGGTCTGCTCGACCGTCCAGGCATTGTTGGCATCGATGCGCAGCTCGGCGTCTGTGGCGGAGCGGACCCTGCGCACGATCTCGAGGTCGTTGTCCGTGCCCAGTTTGATCTTGAGAATCGGCCACCCTTCGGCGGCGCGCGTCTTGCGCTCCATCGTCTCCAGATCGGCCAGACCGATGGTGAAGGACGTGGCCGGGCTGTCGGTCGGCTCGAGCCGGTAGAGCTCCGCCAACTCCTGCCACAGGGGACGCTCGCTACGCTGGGCCTCCAGATCGTGCCAGGCGGTGTCGATCGCCGCCCGGGCCGCCATCGGCATCTTCCCCTTCGCGAGGTCCGCGGGAGTGATGCCGTCGAGCCCCGCGGGCGTCTGGTCGAGCCACTCCCGGAGGGCGGCCGACACCGACTCCGGCGACTCCTGGTAGTAGGAGCGCGGCGCCGACTCGCCCCGGGCAGTGCACTCTCCCACCGTCGCTTCGAGCAGGATGTTGGGCCAGATCGAGCCTCCGCCCCGCGAGATCGTGAAGGGATCGCGGGTCTCGAGATCGAGCCGCTCGATCCGATACAGTGGTGTCTCTGCTTCGCTCATGCGGATTCCCCTGGGCCGTGGTGGTTTCAGCGCGAGAGTACACCTGACACTCCGCAGATCGGACTCCTCTTTCGTGAATTCTCCTCGCCCCCGTGACGCAGCCACGCTGGTCCTCCTACGCCGGTCGCCGCCCTCGCCCCGACTCGCTTCCTCGACAGGTCGCCCCTCCTCGAAGCCGGACACGATCGAGGTCTTGATGGGTCAGCGCCGCACGCGCGATGCCTGGTCGAAGCTCTACGTCTTCCCGGGCGGTCGGGTCGATCGTGGGGACAGCCGGGTCGTTCCCGCCCGACCGCTGACAGCGACCGTCGAGAGGCGCCTGGCTCAGGGCTGCTCCCCGGCCCGTGCCCGGGCGCTGGCCGTCGCCGCGATCCGCGAAACCTGGGAGGAAACGGGACTGCGCATCGCGGCACCGACCGCTTCGGTGCCCTCGCGTGTGCCGGAGGACTGGCGGGGCTTCCTCGATCGCGGAGAGGCTCCCGATCTGGGCGGCCTGCATCTGCTGTGTCGTGCGATCACCCCACCGAAACGACCGAAGCGGTTCAATGCCCGGTTCTTCATCGTCGATGCCGCGCGTGCACAGGGCACCCTGAGCGGGAACGGAGAGTTGCACGACCTTCACTGGATCGACCTCGAGGCCACCGACCGGCTCGAGACGCCGGTCATCACCCGAGTCGTGCTGCAGGAGCTCCGCGAGCTTCTCGCGAAGTACGGCCGAGCAACCACCGCGAGACGCACCCCTCTCTTCAAGACCGTCCACGGCGAACATCGACGCCTGCTCGAATAGCCACCTTCCTCGAAGCGAAGACGTGAGCACCACCAACAATCGCGAGCTGGCCACCCTCTTCGACCAGCTCGCGGACGGCCTCGAGATCGAAGGGGCGAACGCGTTCCGAACCAACGCCTATCGGCGAGTGGCTCGACTGCTCCGCGATCTGGGATCCGACGTCGCCGAGCTCGTGGCAGCGGACCCGGCGACTGCCGAGAAGCGCCTCGCGGCGCTTCCCGGCCTGGGAGCCGGAGCTGCACGCCGGATCGTCGAGTACCTGGAGACGGGCGAGATCGAGGATCACCAGAAGCTGCTCGAGCGGGTCCCCCGTGACCTGTTCGAAGTACTGCGGCTGCCCGGTCTGGGGCCGAAGACCGTGGGAACGCTCTGGCACGAGCTCGGAATCACCTCGATCGAGGAGCTCGAGGCCCGTCTCGACGACCCCGCCCTGCTCGAAGTGCCGCGCATGGGAAGCAAGACCCTCGAGAACATTCGGCAGGCGATCGCCTTCTCCGCTCGCAGCGAGGGACGCATTCCTCTGGGGGTCGCCCGCCCGGTCGCCGAGCTGCTGGCCGACCAGCTGCGGAAGGTGAAGGGGGTGCAGGAGATCGCGTTTGCCGGCAGCACCCGCCGAGGCCGTGACACGGTCCGCGACGTCGACATCCTGGTGGCCTGCCGTTCTCCCGAGGCTGTACGAGAATGTTTTGTCTCTCTTCCCTTCGTCAGCCAGGTGCTGGCGCGCGGTGAGAGCCGCTCCTCGATTCGCATCGAGGCCGTCGGAGTGGTACTACAGGCGGATCTGCGCATCGTTCCCGCCTCGGCATGGGGATCCGCACTGCTCTACTTCACCGGATCGAAGGAGCACAACGTGCAGCTGCGTCAGCGTGCGATCCGCCAGGATCGGCACCTCAACGAGTTCGGCCTCTTTCCGGGCACAGACGAACGGCCGCAAGATCGCGGAGTCAAGCCACTGGTCGCGAAGACCGAAGAGGGCATCTACCGGCGCCTCGGCCTGCCCTTCGTTCCTCCCGAGCTTCGCGAGGAGAGTTGGGGCCTCGAAGAGCTGGAGCAGATCGACCCCGATCGGCTGATCGAGCTCGAGGACCTGTGCAGCGAGCTCCACTCCCACACCACGGCCTCCGACGGAAAGCTGTCGATCGACCAGTTGGCTGAACGAGCCGTGGCGCGCGGCTACGCAGCCCTTGCCATCACGGATCACAGCCAGAGCTCGGTCCTCGCCAATGGCCTCTCGCCCGACCGTCTCTTGCGCCACATCGAGGCCATCCGAGAAGCCAACGATCGCCACGCGAAGATCGAGCTGTTGGCGGGAGCGGAAGTCGACATCCTGGTGGACGGCAGCCTCGACTATTCCGACGATCTGCTCGAACAGCTCGACATCGTGGTGGCCTCGCCCCATGCATCCCTCAACCAGTCGGCGGCCAAGGCGACCGAGCGACTCGTGCGAGCCGCCCGCCATCCAGCCGTCGACATCATCGGCCATCCCACCGGCAGGATGGTCGGTCGCCGGAGAGGTCTGCCGCTGCGCATCGAGGAGCTGGCGGAGGCCGCCGCCGAATGTGAGACCGCCCTGGAGATCAACGCCAACTGGCATCGACTCGACCTTCGTGACCGCCACGTGCGCATTGCCCGGGAGTGCGGGTGCCTGATCTCGATCAACACCGACGCCCACGCCGACTCGGACTTCGACTTCCTGCGCTACGGCGTGATCACGGCGCGGCGGGGAGGACTGGAGCGCGAGCGTTGCATCAACAGCTGGACTCCGAAGCGCCTGCGCCGCTGGCTGGAGCGAGATCGGGGCTAGAAGTCTTGGCCTCGGGAAGTTCTACCAAAGAAATCAAGTTTTGCGAGGCCAAGACTTCCGAGCAGCGCCGCTTGCGGCGCTTGGCGGGAAACGCGCTAGCTGGGGACCGTGCTACCTGAGCACGGGATCCCGCTAGGACTCTGTCGCACCGAGCGAGGTCACCCCGCCCGGGTATAGGCGTCCTTCAGCCAGGCGAGCAGCTCCTTGTCGACCCCCTTCGGGTCTTCGATGCTGACCTGATGACTGGTCATGCTCGCGGACTTGCATTCGACCAGGCGACCCTGTGCAGGATCGCCCTTGAGCTGAATACCGATATCCATTCGTGTCCGGGTTGCCGGTTTGATCAGTGCGAACTGTTTCTTGCGCCTCAGGCTGACGGAGGTCTTCTTCGGGGACACTTCGACATCGTCGCCGAACTCCTCGATGGCTTGGATCAACTTGTCGTAGATGGGTTTGAGGCCTGCCTTGGCGCCGCCGTACTGAGCCGCGACGAGGTCCTCGCTCGAAGCGTGCCCTGCGGCAGTGAGAAGGGTCTCGTGAGCGATCAGATTGGCAAACCCGTGAGTGACCCCGTGCTCGGACTTGAGGTACTTGACGATCTGTCCGTGCTTCTCGAACTTCTCTTTCTCCAGGAGCTTCTTCCAGGCCAGGATCGTCCTGCCGGTCTTCTCCTCGAGATTCTCGAGCATCGTCTGAGCCATTTCTTCCGGTGTCGCCATGCCTTTCCTCCTGCGTTGGGAGCGCGGGCCTCAGCTCTCGGCGCGGCGCTCGACTGGCGTGAGTCGAAGATCATGTCATCGGAGCCATGGACGGGCGAAGCCACTCCGGCCAACGAAAAGCCGAGATCCATGCCCGGCGATCCTTGAACGATCCCTACATTGGTGACAAGTGTCACGCAACGTGGCGCTCGTGGTTCCGTATCCTCCATCGACAGCCGCTAGTATCGCCTCTCACCGACCACGTCACGACCGGAGCCGAGAACGTGTCCGATAGCGCACGCCAGGCAGGATCCTCGAGGAATGGGAACTCCGCCCACGAGTCCGCCAACGAGTCCGCGAGGCCCACCCACGATCTCTCGGCGCTGCGCATCGACGACGAGCACCGCGAGCCCCCCAAGCGACGCGGACTGATCGCCCTGCTGCTCCTCCCTCTGGTCGCGGCGGCCGTGTTCCTGGTGCCGCGTCTCCCGTTGCCCTGGCTCGTGCCGCAGGTGGAAACCGCCACGGTGCAGCGCGTCACCTCCACCCAGGCCCAGACGGTACTCACCGCAACCGGGTACACCTACGCTCGTACGCGCGCCGCGGTCGGCGCCAAGATCATCGGCCGCGTGGTCGAGCTCCCGGTCGAGGAGGGCGACCGCCTGCGCCGAGGAGACGTGATCGCGGTACTCGACAGCGACGACCTCGCCGCCACCCTCCGCCAGGCGCAAGCCGCACTCGCCGAGGCCGAAGCTCGACAGGCCGACGCCGAGCGCGAGGAGGGCCGACAGCGCCGGTTGGTCGAGGCCGGCGTCAACGCCCAGGCGAGCTTCGACGCGTCGGAGACCCAGCTCGCCATCGCCCGCGCCAGTGTCGACACCGCCCGCGCCAACATCGAAGCGATCGAAGCCCGCCTCGAGTACACGGTGATCCGCTCTCCGATCGATGGAGTGGTGATCGAGCGCAACGTCGAAGTCGGCGAGATGGTCGCCCCCGGAGGCTTCACCACCCAGCAATCCACCGGCTCCATCGTGCGCCTGGCGGACCCGTCCTCCCTCGAGGTCGAGGCCGACGTCAACGAGGCCTACATCTCTCGACTGCGACTCGAGATGCCGGCGAGTATCGAGGTCGACGCCGTGCCCGACCGTCAGTATCGCGGCAAGCTGCGTCAGATCGTCCCCACGGGCGATCGCCAGCGAGCCGTGGTCGAGGTCAAGGTCACGATCGACGACGGAGACGAGCGACTGGTGCCGGACATGAGCTGCACGGTCACGTTTCTCGAGCAGGGCACGGACCAGGCTCAGCTCGATGCGGCACCCAAGCTCCTGGTCCCGGCTTCGACCCTGCTTCATCAGAGTGGACTGACCTACGTCTATGTGGTCGAGGGTGACACCCTGGCCAAGACCCTCGTCGAGCTCGCCGAGGACGACGAGAACACCGATGCCTCGGGAATGGTGGAAGTGGTCAGCGGCGTCAACAGTGGCGACGTGCTGGTGCGCGCCCCGACACCCGAGCTGACCGATGGAATGAAGATCCGATTGCCTTCGTGAGGGAGACGACTGTCATGAGTGAAGCCGTGGTCAGCTTGTTGGATGTGGTCAAGAACTATCAGCGAGACAAGTTCGAAATCAAGGTGCTCTCCGGAGTCACCCTCGAAGTGGAGGAAGGCGACTTCGTCGCTCTGATGGGTCCCTCCGGCTCGGGCAAGAGCACCCTGCTGAATCTCATCGCCGGCATCGACCAGGCGTCCTCGGGCAAGGTCGTCGTGGCTGGCCAGGACGCCGGCAGGCTCAGCGAAAGCCAGCTCGCTCGCTGGCGCCAACGCCACATCGGCTTCATCTTCCAGTTCTACAACCTGGTGCCGGTGCTCAACGCCTACGAGAACGTCGAGCTGCCGCTGACCCTCACCCGGCTGAGCAAGGCCCAGCGGCGCAAGAAGGTGGAGGTCGCCCTGGGGGTCGTCGGCCTCGCCGACCGGATGACGCACTACCCGCGCCAACTCTCCGGCGGCCAGGAGCAGCGCGTCGCGATCGCTCGCGCCATCGTGACCGACCCCACCCTCCTGCTTGCCGACGAGCCCACTGGCGACCTCGACGCCGAAAGCGCCGGCGAGATCCTGGATCTCCTCGTACAGCTCAACACGGACTTCAAGAAGACGATCATGATGGTCACCCACGACCCCCGAGCGGCACGGCGTGCCCGCCGGGTCATCCGTCTCGACAAGGGCCGCCTGGTCACCGACGACACCGGCGGTGTGCGCTCGATGCAGGAGGCCGGCTAGATGCTCAAGCTCGTCTGGCGCAACCTCATGCGCAACAAGCGCCGTACGGTGCTGACCATCCTGAGCGTCGCCCTGGCGATCTTCCTCCTCAGCCTGCTCAACAGCGTGCTGATCGCCATGACCAGTCCCGGCGACTCGAGCGAGTCGAAGCGTCTGGTGTCGCGCAACGCCATCTCGCTGACGTTCTCGCTACCCGAGGCGTACGGGCAGCGACTGGCCAGCCTCGATCACGTCGAGGCGGTGACGACCCTGGACTGGTTCCAGGGGACCTACAAGGATCAGCGTCCCGAGAATTTCTTCCCGCGCTTCGCCAGCGATCCCGAGACGCTGAGGCAGGTCTTTCCGGAGATCGAGATCAGCGACCAGGAGTACGAGGCCTTTCGCAAGGAGCGCACTTCGTTCCTCGCGGGGCGCAGCCTCGCCGAGGCCCAGGGCTGGTCCCTCGGAGACGTGATCACGATCAAGGGGGACATCTACCCGGTCGATGTCGAGCTGACCCTGCGGGGGATCTTCGAGGTTCCCGACAACCGCTCCCAGGAGCGCGTTCTCTACTTTCATCGACGCTACGTCCAGGAGGCCCTGGGCAATCCGGGAGAGGTCAACAACTTCTGGCTGATGGTCGACGACCCGGCCAACGTCGCGTCGGTCATCAAGGCCGCCGACGAGATGTTCGAGAACTCGTCCAGCCAGGTGCGCACCGAGACCGAAGCGGCCTTCGGTCTCTCCTTCGTGCAGATGCTGGGCAACGTGCGCTTTCT
The DNA here is from genome assembly GCA_963851415.1 of uncultured Acidobacteriota bacterium. Taxonomy (GTDB): domain Bacteria; phylum Acidobacteriota; class Thermoanaerobaculia; order Multivoradales; family Multivoraceae; genus CAWKPF01. The sequence goes on along the minus strand of CAWKPF010000003.1, from coordinate 701,675 downwards.
CTTCGGCTCGATCGGCCTCGCCGTGATCGTGTCGATCTTCTTGATCACGGCGAACACCATGGCGATGGCGGCCCGGGAGCGCACCCGCGAGGTCGCGGTGCTGCGCACACTCGGCTTTCGCAAGGGTCAGGTGGTCGCGATGGTGGTGCTCGAAGCGGTCGCGGTCGGACTGATCGGATCGGTACTCGGGGTGCTGCTGGCGGGGGCGGCCCTACGCGGCATCGACCCGGTTCTGCAGCAGTTCGGCTTCGTGTTCAGCCAGCTGGCGATGAACCCGGCGCGCACGGCCGGAGCGATTGGCATCGGTCTGCTGCTCGGACTGCTGGCGGGCGCCGTTCCCGCCTACTCGGCGTCGCGCATGAAGATCGTGGACGGCCTGCGGAGGGTTGCCTGAGATGATCCCGGTCAAGTACAACGTACGCAGCCTCTTCGAGCGAGCCACCACGACCGCGATGACGGTGCTCTCGATCGGTTTCGTGGTGCTGGTCTACATCGGAGTGCTGGCACTCGCCGGCGGATTGAGCCAGGCGTTCGCCAAGGCCGGGGACCCTTCCACGGTCCTGGTCTTGCGCGACGGCGCGCGCAGCGAGATGGAGAGCGGCTACTCCACGGAGACCTACCGCATCCTGGCGGCGCTGCCCGGCGTCGCGCGCGGCGACGATGGCGAGGTCCTCGCCTCTGGAGAGACCATCCACCTGCAGATTCTCGAGCGCAGCGACGGCACCGAGAGCAACGTCTCGATCCGCGGCGTCGGCGACGGAGCCTTCGCCGTACGCCCCGGCATCGAGCTGCTCGAGGGGCGTCGGTTCGAGGCCGGCAAGGGAGAGATCATCGTCGGTGCCAAGCTGACCGACCGCTATCCGAGCCTCGCCCTGGGCAGCCGGACCCAGTTGGGCCGCAACGAGTTCACCGTCGTGGGCGTCTTCGCGAGCGACGGCTCGAGCTACGAGTCCGAGATCTGGGGTCCGGCGAGCGACCTCGGCGACTCCTACCGGCGCTCCAACTACTTCTCCTCGACCCGCTTGAAAGCCGCCTCCCCCTCGGACGTGCCCGCTCTGATCGACCGGGTCCACGCCGAGCAGCGACTTCGACTCGAGGCGGTGCCGGAGCCCGAGTACTTCGAGCGCCAGGCCGAATCGAGCACCCAGCTGTTTCGTCTCCTGGGCCACACCCTGGCCTTCCTGATGGCCTTCGGCGCCTGCTTCGCCGCCGCCAACACGATGTACGCCCAGGTGGCGGCCCGGGGCCGCGAAATCGGTACCCTGCGCGCCCTGGGCTTTCGCCGTCGTTCCATCCTGGCTGCGTTCCTGGTCGAGGCGATCGTGCTGGGACTCCTGGCGGGCGGAATCGGCGCCTTGCTCAGCCTGCCGCTGAACGGCGTCACCGCCGGCACCATGAATCAATTCAGCTTCAGCGAGGTGACCTTCGGTCTGCGCACCACCCCGGCCATTCTCGCGACCGGGATCGCACTCGCCACCCTGACGGCGGTGATCGGCGGCATGTTGCCCGCGCTGTCGGCCTCGCGGCGCAAGATCACCGATCTGCTGCGCGAGGCCTAGACTCTCGTCGACCGGACCGAGCCAGCGACTCGGCTCTGCGCGGTTTCTCCGGGCGGCCGTTCCGGACGGCCGTTCCGGTGCCTTCCCTGGGCGCCCGACCGTTGTAGAGTTGGCAAAGAGCACAAACAGCCAACCACAGATCGCTCCTCTGTCCATCGCCTCGACCGGTAGGAAGTGCCCGTTCATCTCCGAGATCACCGAGCTCCTGCTCGCCCATCGCGCCGGCAGTGAAGAGGCGCTCGACGCTCTGATTCCGATGGTCTACCAGGACCTGCGTCGGATCGCGCGCCAGCAGCTCGCTCGCCTGCGGCCGGGAAACACCCTCGACACCACCGCCCTGGTCCACGAGGCCTATCTCAAACTGGTCGACCAGGGCCGCGTCGAGCCCAACGACGCCAACCATTTCTATGCGCTCGCGGCGGGAGCGATGCGACAGATCCTGGTCGACCACGTCCGGCGGCGTACCGCACACAAGCGTGGCAGCGGCATCGCTCCGATCTCGCTCGACCGGGTCGAGATCGGCGTCGAGGAGCAGGCGGAGACCCTTCTCGCGATCGATCAGGCTCTCGTGCGAATGACCCGCAACAATCCCCGACTGACCCGGGTGTTCGAGTGTCGGTTCTTCGCCGGCCTCACCGAACCCGAGACCGCGAAGGCTCTCGGGGTGTCGGAGCGCACCGTGCAGCGCGACTGGCTGAAGTGCACCGCCTGGCTTCGACGGGAGCTGACTACGGAGTGACCGACGACCAACGATCGGTATCGCCGCTCTCGAAGTCGTCGCAGAAGAACGAGCAGAAGCGGTATCCCCTCCCCACGATGGCATCGGCGTTCGAAATCTCGAAATCGTGATCTCGGGTCCTCCACGAGACCACGACGTCGAAACGATTGCCACCGACCGCCGGCTTCTCTTGAAAGTCCGTTTCGAAGACGTTGACCTGGAACTGCTCACCCTCGAACTCGCTCGGGCCGGTCACGATCCGACCGTTGACCGCGGTGTCGTCGGCGTCCGACGAGACGCCCTCAGCGACCTCCCACACGGCGACGAAGAAGTCGAGCCCGCCTGCGACCCGGGGGAAGTCCTGCCTCGAGAGCGGCTCGGCCGACGTGAGAAAGAAGTCACCACCCAACGCGGTACCGTCCGAATCGAGCAGCTGACCGCGAATGTTGTAGCGCCCCTGGTTGACCAGGTTCGGTGACACGTAGACCACCAGGTGCTGACCCAGGCCATTCATCGCCATCTCGGGGAGCCACTGATCTCCCGTGGTCGTGGTGTTGACCTGGAACTCCCCGCCGTCGGGCGAACCGTTGGCGTGGAATCGGCGGCCCTGCACGGACTCTCCGCTGCTGTCGGTCCCGATACTGTTGTGGCTGTACCAGACCACGAAGAAGCCGCCATTCGAGGTCGGAGCCACCGAAGGATCCCTCTGGGCGCTGTTGGGATCGACGTTCACCTGGAACTGGCTCCCGACCGGCACGCCGTCGATGCCGACGCGGTGCGCCTGAATGCTGTAGGTACCGCATCCCACGGCACCGCCGGTGCAGTCCTGCGAGTCGGTGCCGAATCCCTTCTTGCTCTCCCAGACGACCACGAAGGTCCCGTTCTCCAAAGCGGCCACCGAAGCACCGATCTCGTAGGGGAAGGCTCCGGCCGACAGCTCGCTGATCAACTGCTCTGACCCCGAGGGATTGCCGTCGGCGCCGAAGAACTGTCCGCGAACCCAGCTCTGCGTAGCGGCATCGGCAGTGTCCAGCTCGAGACTCTGCCAGACCACGAAGAACGCTCCGTCGGCCCGTGCGGCGACGCGCGGATAGCCCTGATTGCTGTCGGTGGTCGTGTTGACCATCTGCTGGTCGCCAGGAGAGGTGTCGCCGGCCTCGAAGCGCCGCACGAAGATGTCGAGGTTGTCCCCTCCGGGAGCCTCGGCGATCTCGTAGACGTGGATCGTGCGCCCCTGGGAGTCGACCTCCACGTCGGGGCGGCTACGGGTCACCCCGAGCTGGGCTGCCCCGGGGCCATCGACCCAGTACTCTGGGCGGACCTCCTTCAGAATGGTGTCGTCGGCCCAGACCAGGCTGGCTCCGAGCGCACCGAGAGCCAGCAGCATTGCGGCGGCGGGTGCGTTTCGAGGAGAACGAACTGTACGCATGGCGAGTACCTCTGGAGTCTGAGTCGAACCGGGGCGCTGAAAAAGGGTGAATTCAACCCCCTATCGCAAAAGGCCGATCCATCCCGACAAATCCCTGCGCTCGAGGCCGTGGAGCCTCCGATCCCGGGCGACCTCTGGTAGCTTGGCCTCACCGTGAACCCGTCGCCGCAAGAGCAAGTCCCCTGGAAGCGCGTCGAGTGGGTCCTCGACCAGATTCTCGACTCGTCGCGCGGCAAGACTACGGACGGCCCCTTCGCAGAGACAGTCCCGAAGCACGGCGCTGACAGCGTCACCGAGGATCGGCTCGACGAGCTGTGTGACGGGGACCGTGCTCTTCGTCGCGAAGTCGAGCAGCTTCTCGCCTGCGTGGGGCGGCGCCAGGACGTGCTCGACGAAGGGGCGGCCCGTGCCCTCCCCGATCTGTTGATGGAGATCGAGCGCGAGAGCGAGCTCGAAGGCGAGCCCGCTTCGTCGCCCGAGAGTGGCCGACGGATCGATCGGTACGTGCTGGGGAGGGTGCTCGGCCGTGGCGGCATGGGCGTCGTCTACCAAGCGGAGCGCGCCGACGATCACTTCGAGAAGAAGGTCGCCTTCAAGGTGATCCCGCGAGGCCTGGAAACTCCCGAGATGGAGCGGCGGTTCCGCGTCGAGCGCCAGATCCTGGCCCGCCTCGAGCACGAGAACATCGCACGACTGCTGGACGGCGGAGTGACCGCCGACGGCTTCCCCTACCTGGTCATGGAGCTGATCGACGGAGAGCCCATCGACCAGTATTGCGAGCGTCACGGTCTCGACACCGAGCAGCGACTCCGGCTCTTCCTCGACGTGTGTGGAGCGGTCGAGTATGCCCATCAGAACCTGGTCATCCACCGGGACCTGAAGCCGGGAAACATCCACGTCACCGCCAGCAACACGGGTAGCGGCAGCGATGGCAGCACCGAGAGCAGCACCGAGACAGGTACCGTGAAGCTGCTCGACTTCGGGGTCGGGAAGATTCTCGCCCCGGCGACGGATCCCTCCGAGCCGCAGCGACCCCCCGAGGAGGAATCGACCCGGTTCCAACCGATGACCCCGGGTTACGCCTCCCCGGAGCAGCGAGCCAACCGCCCGGTCTCTACCGCCACGGATATCTACTCCCTGGGACTCGTGTTGCGCCGTCTTCTGGGGGGATCCACGGCTGTCGGCGAGGACGAATCGCCGGCTAAGGGGCGGGAGGCGCTTCGCGGAGATCTGGCAGTGATCGTTTCCAAGGCACTGCGTGAGGCGCCCCAGCAGCGGTTCCGCTCGGTGGGCGAAATGGCCGACGACATTCGCCGGTACCTGAACGGAATGCCGATCGAGTCGCGTCCGAGCACCTGGCGCTACCGAACCGGAAAGTTCGTGCTCCGCCACCGCTTCGCGACGGCAACCGCTCTCACGGCCGTCGTCGTCGTCGCCGGCTTCATGATCGCGCTCGCCCGGCAAGAGCGCATCGCCTCGGAGGAGCGCGACCGTGCTCGTGCCGAGGCCCGCAAGGCGCAGAGAATCTCGGGACTCCTGCGCGGCCTCTTCGACGCGGCGAGCCCGCAGTCCGACTCCGCCGGCCAGCTGACCGCCCGCGATCTGCTCGATCGAGGCGAGGCCAGGGTGCGGAGCGAGTTGGCTGACCAGCCCGCAATGCGGGGAGAGGTCCTATCGACCATCGGATCGGCCTACGCCGGGCTGGGCGACCTCCCGAGGTCGGCAGCGGTGCTCGAAGAAGCGATCGAAGACCTTCGCGCGGTGGAGCCCACCGATGGGGTCTTCCTGGCCGACGCTCTCCGGCTGCTCGCCAGCACCTATCGTGACCAGGGGAACACCGAGCCCATCGGAGCGCTACTGGGGGAAGCTCTCGAGCTCCTTCGCGCGAGCGACGCCGCGGAGACGACCCAGGCCGCACAGGTTCACCGCGAGCTCGGCCGCCTGGATGGCATTTCCGGTCGCCCAGAGATGGCCGCCGAGCAACATCGCAGAGCCTTGCGTCTCTGGCAGGCCCTCGGCGAGGAGGCCGGTACGGCCATCGAGGAGATCACGCTCGCCGTTGCGCTCGAGGAACTGGGCCAGGTGGATGAGGCACTGGCTCTGAAACGACACGGATTGGCCACCTTGGTCTCGATCCACGGGGACGACCACCCACAAGTCTCGTCCACCCGCAACAACATCGCCGTCACGCTGCACCGACTCGGTTCCTACCAGGAGGCTGAAGACCTCTACCGCGACGCCCTAGGCACCGCCGAGCGCACGCTCGGTTCGGAGCATCCGGGGCTGGCGTCCACGCTGTCCAATCTGGGCAAGGTGCTGATGGACCAGGGGCGCTTCGAAGAGGCTGCCTCTCCTCTACGCAGGGCCGTCGATCTCAGTCGAGGAAACGCCGGCCCGGACGCCTTCAATCGCATCGCGATGGAGATCAATCTGGCGGGCCTCGACGTCGCGCTGGGAGACCTCGACGAAGCCCTCCTCCTCTACCGGAACGGCCTGGACAGATTCGAGCGGCTGACCACGCCCGGGAGCCGTCCGAGCACGCGCGTGAGGAGCCTCCTCGGCATCGCACGCCACCGTGCGGGCGATCCGGAGGGCGCCGAGCGACTCCTGCGCACCGCCCTGGAAGCCCAACGAGCCGACGGCGTGCCGATCCAGCTGGCAGAAACGCTCATCGGGCTGGGCGCCGTGATGACCGATCGGGAGCGGGCCGCCGACGCTGAGCCGCTGCTCCGCGAGGGACTGGCGATTCGCCTCGAGTTGCTTCCCGACGATCACTGGCAGGTTGCCGAGGCTCGTATCGAACTGGCCGGGGCTCTGCTGGCTCGGCCGCGGAGAACCGAAGACGACGACCGAGAGGCCGTTCGACTGCTGACCGAGGCCGAGTCGACCCCGCTCACGAGCGTGGGGCATCGGTGGATTCGCACCCGGGCGCAGCGACTGGCTGGCTTGCGGGACGGTGCACGCTCGTGAGCCAGGCCTCCAAGGGACGAAGCTCGTTCAAGGGACGAGGCGCCGTGGCGAGCCCGAAGGGACGGTTCGAGCGCCTCGAGGTCGAGTGGGACGCCGACGAGCCACCGGGCGCACCGGACACGCGCTACCTCGTCGACCGCTCGCAGTCCATTCTCAGCCACAACAACAGCCCCGATCTCCCGTTCGACGTCAGTCTGAATCCCTATCGGGGCTGCGAGCACGGTTGCTCGTACTGCTATGCGCGACCCACCCACGAGTATCTGGGGTTCTCCGCTGGACTGGACTTCGAGACGCGGATTCTGGTCAAACCGCGCGCCGCCGAGCTACTGCGCAGAGAGCTCGACCGTTCGAGCTGGCGGCCGCGCACTCTCGCCCTCTCCGGCGTCACCGACCCCTATCAACCGGTGGAGCGCAAGCTCGGCATCACCGGAGCCTGCCTCGAGGTGTTGGCTCAGTATCGCAACCCCGTGGTCATCGTGACCAAGAACCACCTGGTGACCCGCGACCTGGATGCGCTGAGGGAGCTGGCCCGCCATCGGGCGGTCGGCGTCGTGCTGTCGATCACGACGCTCGACCCGAGCCTCTCCCGAGTCCTCGAGCCCCGTGCGTCGTCGCCGAAGCGAAGACTGCGCGCGATCGCCGAGCTCAGCGACGCGGGCATTCCCTGCGGTGTCTTCGTGGCTCCGCTGATTCCGGGATTGACCGATCACGAGCTACCCGCGATTCTCGAGGCGGCCGTCGAAGCCGGCGCCAGTGCGGCTCACTGGATCCTGCTGCGCCTGCCCTTCAGTCTGCGAGATCAGTTCACCGCCTGGCTTCGGGAGCACCGCCCCCTGCGGGCCGACCGCGTGCTCTCCCGGCTGCGGGAACTGCGTGGCGGAGATCTCAACGACACGGCCTGGGGGCGCCGGATGAGGGGCGAGGGGGTCTTTGCCGATCAGATCGCCGCGCTCCACCGCACGACCTGCCGGAGGCTGGGCATCGAGAAGGGCCGCTTCGATCTGTCGTCAGAGGCCTTTCGTCGACCTGGCGGCGTCCAGCTGCCGCTGCTCTGAGTCCGGGGCCAGCACGGCAAGGCTGTTTTCTGCTACCATTCGCCGCTGTGCTTCTCGAATCTGGCGGTGTCTGTAGGCCTTGCGGTCGGCAGAGATCGCGGGGTCGAGCGTAACCCCATCGCTCCCCTGGCGGGCCCCTCTGCCCGCCTCATCTCCCGGACGCCTCTCGATGAGAGCGCTCGAAGAGAAACAAGGGCGCGGGCAGGCGGCTGTTCGGGAGCACGACGGCTGTCGTAGGGGCTTCGGAGTCTGCGCTCACTCAGAAGCCAACCAATGACAAAACCCACGACCGGACGAAGACCCCCCTCGCGATGGCGCGGGAACTTCGATTCGGCACCGGAGAGATAGAAGTGAAGTTCAACGGCCCCAAGGTCAAGTATTCGCGCAAGCTCGGAGTGGCTCTCACCCCCAAAGCGACGCGCTTCATGGAAAAGAAGAACTACGGACCGGGCATGCACGGCATGAAGCGCCGACGACGCCAGTCCAACTACGGTCGTCAACTGCTCGAGAAGCAGCGTTTGCGTTTCCAGTACAACGTCAGCGAGCGGCAGCTGCGCAACTACTTTGCGCGTGCAGCCGCAAAGAAGGGCGTGACCGGAGACAACCTCGTGGAGATGCTCGAGACTCGCCTCGACGCCCTGGTGATGCGCACCGGGTTCGCTCCCACGATCTTCGCGGCCCGTCAGGTGGTGGGCCATGGCCACATCCACGTCAACGGCAGCAAGGTCGACATCCCGTCCTACCGGGTCCGGCCCGGAGACGAGATCGAGGTCCGAGAGAAGAGCCGCAAGCTGCGGATCTTCAACGAGCCCCGCTCTGCCTCGGCCATTCCCGGATACCTGACCGTCGACGACACCGGCTACAAGGCGACCTTGAACGCGGAGCCGAATCGCGACGAAGTACCCGTGGTCTGCGAGGTGCCGCTCGTCGTCGAGTTCTACTCGCGCTGATCCTGCCGCGTCGCCGGCTCGGGAAGAGCAACTCTGGAAGCAGCCCCGGTCTTCGGCCGGGGCTGTTTCTTTTTGCAGATCCCACCCGTTTCCGGGGCGCGACAGACCCGAGGCTCTGCTACAGTCGAGAATCCGATTCAGCCTTCTCGGGCCCCCCAGTCCAGGGCCGCACTCACACCCTGTTCGCCATCCGGAGGTCAGACCCCGTGCATCGTTTCGTCGGCTCATCGTGTCTCCTCTCGCTCGCCTTTCTCCTCGGTCTGCCGCTCGCTTCGTCAGCTCAACAGTCCGTGTCGGGAACCGTGACCTACGACGGTCCGGCGTTCCGAGTTCGGGCGATTCGAATGGCCGCCGATCCGGCCTGCGAGAAAGCCACCGAGGGCAAGACGGTTCTCGACGAGGCCCGCGTCGTGAGCGACGAAGGCGGCGTCAAGAACGCCTTTGTCTGGGTGAAGAACCCGCCCGCAGGCGATTCGCCGGTGCCCACCGAGCCGGTGTCCCTGAATCAAGAGGGCTGCATGTTCGAGCCTCGAGTCCAGGGGATCATCGTCCAGCAGGAGCTGAGCGTCGAGAACACCGACCCGACGCTGCACAACGTGCGCTGCATGGCCGACAAGAACCGCCCGTTCAACCTCGGCCAGCCCCCGGGCCAGGCACCGCGCATCAAGACCTTCCAGGTGCCGGAGGAGGCCGTCAAGTTCAAGTGCGACGTGCATCCCTGGATGGCCGCCTATCTGTTCGTCATGGACCACCCCTACTTCGCGGTCACGGACGCTGACGGCAAGTACTCGATCCCACCTCTGCCGGCTGGCAGCTACACCCTCGGCGTCTGGCACGAGGCCTTCGGCACCCAGGAGATCGAGGTCGAGGTCGGTCAGACTCCGGTCACGGGTGCCGACTCCGTACTCTCGGGAGAGTGACCGGAGAAGCCCCTCCTTCCGAGACCATGCGCATCGCCAACCCCGACTCCGAGCCCTCTGGACGAATCTGCTTCCCGGCAGAGAGCGAATGCCCTGGCAAACCCCTGAGGAGATACTGATGAGCACGCTGATGGAATCACTCATGCAGCAGGTGGCCGGCCAGCATGCCGGCGAGATCGCGTCCGCCCTGGGCGGGGTGGACAAGACCCAGGTCAACACGGCTATCGCGGGCGCGGTACCGTTGCTGATGGGTGCCCTTGCCAAGAACAGCCGCACGACCGAGGGCGCTGGAGCGCTTCTGGCAGCGCTCGACCGCGACCACGACGGCAGCGTTCTGGACGACCTCGGCAGCTTTCTCGGGGGCTCGGGCACCGGTGGCGGCGAGGCCATTCTCGGCCACGTCCTGGGAGGTCGGCGCAGCAATGCAGAAGCGGCGATCAGCAAGATGAGCGGCCTCGACATGCGCCAGGCCACCACCCTGCTCTCCATGTTGGCACCGCTGGTGATGGGCGCGCTGGCCAAGCAACGGCGGGCGGCGGGCAGCTCCTTCGGCGTTTCCGATCTCGCTGGAATGCTCGACCAGGAGCGCTCACGAGCCGAGAGCGTCGACCCAGGCACCATGGGGATCTTCTCGAAGCTACTCGACCAGGACGGCGACGGCGACATGTCGGACGACATCGCGCGGCTCGGGTCGAGTCTCCTCGGGAGCCTGCTCAGCGGTCGCTGATCGCCCCCCAGACAGAGAAGCCCTCGATTTTTTTGGCAGACGAAGTCCTTTTTTGGAAACGAAGTCCTCAACACACAAGGGAGACAGACATGGGTTTGTTCAGTTTCGTAAGGGACGTCGGAGACAAGCTCTTCGGCTCGGACGACGACAAGAAGACAGAGGCGCCTCAGGTAGATGCCCAGGGCCGCATGGCCACCGGCCCCACCCTCGACGACGTGCGCGCCATCGCGCTGCGCAAGGCGGTCGAGGCCAACGATCTCGAGGTCACCGATCTCGAGATCGAAGTCGAAGGCGAGAAGGCCACAGTCAACGGCAAGGTGGACACCAGAGAGGTCGCCGAGAAGGTCGTTCTGTGCTGCGGCAACACTGCAGGGATCGGCGAAGTCGACGATCGTCTGGAAGTCCTGAACCCGGAGCCTCCGGCGACGTTCTACACCGTGAAGTCGGGCGACAGCCTGTCCAAGATCGCCAAGGAGCACTATGGCAACGCCATGAAGTATCCCGTGATCTTCGAGGCCAACAAGCCGATGCTGTCGGATCCGGACAAGATCTACCCCGGACAGGTGCTGCGCATCCCCGCGCTGTCGGAGTAGAAAGAGGCCAAGGTGAACTACGGCATTCAGACGATCGAAGGGATTGCCGCAGCCAACGCTCGAAAACTGTCGGCGGCAGAGATCCGGACCACCGGCGCCCTCCTGCGGCTCTGCTGCAACCGCAAGGGGCGCCGCGACGTCTCCAGGGTCACCGGAATCAGCGAGAAGCTACTCCTGAAGTGGGCCAATATGGCCGACCTCATGCGGATCAAGGGAGTCGGCGAAGAGTACAGCGAGCTCCTCGAGGCAGCGGGGGTCGATACCGTCAAGGAGCTGAAGAGGCGGCGCGCCGTAAAGCTGTTCGACCAGATGGCCGTCGTCAATGACAAAAAGAAACTGGTGAGGCGGGCGCCCACGGTCCGCGCGATCGAGAACTGGATCGCGCAGGCCAGGACCCTGAAGCCCGTCATCACCCACTGAAGCATTCAGCACCCGAAAGGAACAGGATGTCAGTCGCGAAGATCACGGAGATCTCGGCTTCGTCGCCGAAGAGTTTCGAAGATGCCGTCGCCCAGGGGATCGCCCGGGCCGGAGAGACCCTGGACGATATCCGGGGAGCGTGGGTCGAAGACTTCAAGGTCGATGTCGAGGGAGGCAAGGTGAAGGCCTACCGCGTCGCCATGAAGATCACCTTCGAGCTCAAGTCCAAGAAGTCCAAGAAGAAGTAGTCGTGGCGTCGCGTGGGCCACAAGGGCTCGCTTCGCTCGCAGGCAAGGGGGCTCTCGAGCCCCCTTTTCTGCGTTCATTTGCGTGATAGTTTCGGCTCTCCCTCCACAGAAACCGCTTCCGAGGTGCTCCCATGAAGATGCTGGCCATCGCTTTGCTGATTTCCGGTTTCCTTGCACCAGCCATTCTTCGGGCCGCCGACGGCGAGCTCATGAGCCGGGTGCAGCACGGCGTCGCCGACTCGAACGGAGTCGAGATCCACTACGCCTCTCTCGGCGAGGGCCCGCTCGTGGTGATGATCCACGGCTTCCCCGACTTCTGGTACACGTGGCGTCACCAGATGCAGGCGCTGGCCGACGCGGGGTTTCGTGCGGTCGCCATCGACCAGCGCGGGTACAACAAGAGCGGCCAGCCGAAGGGAGTCGAGAACTACGACATGAGCCTTCTGGTCGGCGATGTCGCCGCCGTGATCCAGTCGCTGGGCCAGCCGAAGGCGACCATCGTCGGTCACGACTGGGGCGGCATGGTCGCATGGCAATTCGCGCTCAATCTGCCGCAGATGACCGAGAACCTGATCATTCTCAACCTGCCACATCCCAACGGCTTCACGCGGGAGCTGGCCACCAACGAGCGCCAGATCAAGAACAGCGAGTACGCCCGCAATTTCCAGAAGGAGGGGTTCCACGAGAACCTCACCGCTCAGGGACTCGCCGCCTGGGTGAAGGACCCCGAGGCCCGGGAGCTCTACGTCGAGGCCTTCGAGCGCTCCGACTTCGAGGCCATGCTCAACTACTACAAACGCAACTACCCCTCGGACTCCGCCGAGGAGCGATGGGCTGCGATTCAGAAGGACCCGGGGCCCCGTGCCCAGATGCCGATCCTGATGTTCCACGGTCTCGCCGACACGGCGCTCGACCGCATGGCGCTGAACGACACATGGGAGTGGGTCGACAAGGATCTCACCCTGGTCACCGTGCCGGGCGCCAGCCACTTCGTCCAGCAGGACGCGGCCGATCTGGTCTCCGAGACCTTGGTCTGGTGGCTCAAAGCCCGCCAGGATTGACCGCCGACAGAGCTCTGTCGCAGTCCTGAGGGCGCAGTGTCAAGACGGTGGGTTCTGGGCTCGCGCCCGCTCAGGTGCTGCGGTGCGCCGTCGCCAGCGGATCTCTGCACTCTGACTCCAGGGTCGATCCGGCTGACCCCGGGACAGGCTAGACTGTCGCCGAAGGAGTCCTCATGAGCCAGACCCCGTCAGGCGTTCTCGCCGTCGTCCACCTCGTCGCCGCCGTCTCGGGGATGGCGGGCGCGGCTGTGCTCTCCCCTGCGGTCCTCGCCCAGGAGACCGGCACCTACGAGGGGCGCGACATCGCCCAGGTGATGTCCTATCGTGGGGCGCCCTGGCTCGAGCGAGAGACTCGCCAGAGTGAGGAAGACACCGACGCCCTGCACGAGCTGCTGCCGATCGAGCCGGGAGATACCGTGGTCGACCTCGGTTGCGGCTCCGGGTTTCACGCCCGCCGGATGGCCGGAGCCGTCGGCAGCGACGGGATCGCGTTCTGTGTCGACATCCAGCCGGAAATGCTCGAGATCGCGCGCAAGCTCGCCGAGAGCGACGGCATCGACAACCTCTCGACCATCCTCTCCACCGAGACCGACCCCAAGCTGCCCGAAGGCGAGGTCGATCTCATCCTCCTGGTCGACGTGTACCACGAGATCGCCCAGCCCGAGGCCATGCTGCAAGAGATGCGCAAGGCCCTGGCCCCGGACGGCGTGGTCGCTCTGGTGGAGTTCCGGCTCGAGGGCGACACCGCAGGGCACATCAAGCTCGATCACCGGATGTCGATCGAGCAGGTGATGCGGGAATGGCTGCCCGCAGGCTTCGAGCTGATCGAGCGTATCGACTCGCTACCCACCCAGCACCTCTTCTTGTTCGGGCGAGCCGAGTAGCCGGTGACTGCGCTCGCGCGCTCCGTCGTGCTCGGACTCCTGGCGGCGCTCTACCTCGGAGCAGCGGGGCACTCCCAGGACGAAGCCGCCTGGATCCGTGTCGAGACGGACCACTTCGAGCTGCTCAGTCAGGTCTCCCGAGAAGGAACCCTCACGATCGGATCCGATCTGGAGGGGCTGCACGCGGTGCTCAGCGGACTCAACCCGGGGCGCGAGCTGCTCTCGCCGCTACCCACTCGCATCTATCTGTTTCGCGACCGCACCGCCTTCGCTCCCTTCCTGCCGGGCCCGCAGCGTCGAGAGGACGGCGCGACCCGCACCGCCGGCTACTTCCACACGGCACCGCTCGGCAACTTCGTGGCACTCGACGCCGGCGCCCGGCGACTTCCGTCGGAGATCCTCTACCACGAATACCTCCACTACGTAGCGCGTCACAACCTTCCGCATCTGCCGCTCTGGTTCAACGAAGGTCTGGCCGAGTACTACAGCACGTTCGAAACCACCGAGGACGAAGCGGTGATCGGACTGCCCCTGCCTCAGTACCAGGAGCTCTTGCGGACCCGCGATCTCCTCTCGTTCGATCGCCTGACGGAGCTCGACCAGGAGTCGCGCGACTACCACGGCGGAGATCGACGCGGGCTGTTCTATGCCCAGTCCTGGGCGATCGTGCACTGGCTGCTCAGCGAGCCGTCCCGGGTCGACGCCGTGCGCTCCTTCCTGGCACGCCTGGCAGACGGGCAGCCTGCGGAAGAGGCACTCCTGGCGGCCCTCGACGGTCAGGAACAGGCGAGTCGGCCTCAGTCGATCGAGCGAGCCCTCGAAGAGCATCTGTCCGAGGGCGTACTGCCCCACTACCGGATCGCCCGACCGGATACCCACAGGGGCCGAGCCGCGGTCGACCAGGTGCCCCCTGCCTGGGCTCACTACTACCTGGGAGATCTACAGCTCGCTCTCTCTCACACGGACGAGGCGTGGCACCACTTCGAGGCGGCCCTCGAGCTCATGCCGGAGCATGGACTCGCGCATGCAGGGATCGGTCGGCTTCAGGAAGCCGGCGGGGCCCTCCCGGAAGCGCTTTTCTGGTACGAGGAGGCGGCGCGCCTGGCTCCCGACGAACCGCTCCCCGCACTCCTCCTCGGCACTGCACTGCTGCGCTCGGTCGCGGAGCGCGGGGTCGATCCCCGGGAGATCGAGGGGGAAGACCTGGCCACCCTGCGCCTGGCACGCCAATGGCTCGAGCACTCTACCCTCCTGGCGCCCGACTTCGGTCCGGCCTGGGCACGGCTCGGAGCCAGCTGGATGATCGATCCCGAGCCTTCCGACGACGGCGCTGCGGCACTGCGGCGTGCCGCTCGGCTCGATCCACCCAACGCCGAGGTGCGCTATCACCTGGCGGTGCTCCTGGCGCGCCTCGGGCACTACGACGACGCTCACGACGTGCTCGACCACGGGCTCGAGCCACTGGACCGGCCCGAGCTCCTTCGTCGAGCCCACACTCTGGTCGCCCGCGAACAGATGCGACCCGCAGAGAAGCTCGCCGAGGCAGGTCGGCCAGACGAAGCGATCGCGGCCGCGCAGCGGGTGTGGGAAGAGGCACAGAACGAGGAAGTCCGTGCCATGGTCGCTGCGCAGATGGAACGACTCGAGCAGGTCGGCAATCACAATCGAGCCGTGTTCCTGCTCAACGAGGCCACCCGTCTGGCACGCGCGGGGGAGATCGACCAGGCCCTCGAGCTGCTCGAGGATCTCCGCCGGTCGAGCGCCGACTCCGAGCTCCGACGGCGAGGGCGTGAGCTGGCGAGAGCCCTCGAGCAACGCTAGTCCTCGTCGACGAAGACGAGGCGGTACAGGACGCCTGCCGGCGCCGACGCCGAAAACATCGGCAATCGGCAATCGGCAGGCGCATGGGGATCGTCCGGTACCGGCTCAGCCGAGAGACTCGCCGAGGAACTTCTTGAGGCGCTTCCAGGCATCGGTCGCCGGAGCCACTCGCTTCTCGGCGTCGCCATCGACGTGCAGCCAGAAACCGTGATTGACCTCGTCGTAGATGTGGACGTCGTTGGGAATCCCGGCGGCACGCATCGCCTCGACGAACTGGTTCACCGACTCGACCGGAATTCCCCGATCGTTCTCCACGAAGGTGCCGTACACCGGATGGTCGATCTTCTTCATCTCTTCGGGATCGGCGAGCAGGCGACCGTAGAAGATCGCAGTGGCATCGTGATGCTCGCCGCCGAGCGCATAGGAGAAGGCGACCCCACCGCCGTAGCACCATCCGATGGTCGCGACCTTGCCCGTGGTGTCGTCGCGTTCGCGCAATAGCGCCACGGCGGCGTTGAGGTTGTCGATCAGCATCTGCGGCTTGCCCAGCGTTTCGGTGACCAGCGCCATGTTCTCTTCCTGGTTGCTCCCCGTGCGGCCGCTGTAGAGATCGACGGCCAGCGCAACGTAGCCCTCGGCGGCAAAGGAGTCAGCGGTCTGCTTGACGCGCTCGACGAGGCCGTTCCACTCGTGAATCAGGATGACCGCAGGGAATGGACCCTCGCCCTCGGGTACGGCCAGGTAGCCCTCCGCCTCCGGGTCGTTGGCGTAGTAGGCCACCGACGTCCCGGCGAGCGGCGGCGCCTTGCCGACAATCGCGGGCGGTAGCTCGTCCCCTTCGGTGGGGCTCACTGGAACACTGGCGACACGCAGCGCGACCAGAGCTGCGGTGCCCGAGAGCAGCAGAGCGGTTCCTGCGGCGGCGATCGAGAGAGTCCTCGTACGAGACATGACAGACCTCCTGGGATTGTAGAGAGTCGTTGAGATCGATGGCGCCGAAGTTGACACAGCTGGTGAGCCTTCGTCCAGCGCGCTCCTGGCGAGGCTGGCTGACCGAAGAATCGATCCGGCGATCGGCGCAGAGACTCAGCCCTCCAGGGGCGCAGAGGCTCAGCCCTCCAGGAAGGCCGCCACCGCCTGACCGATCTCTTCTGGAGAGTCTTCCTGGATGAAGTGCGAGCCCGCGACCGTGGTCTCGACCTGATTGGGCCATCCGCGGCAGAGCTCGCGCTGTTTTCCCGTCAGAATCGTCCCTGGATCGGCATTGATGAACAGCTTGCGGACCGCCACGTCGCTGGCCAGCCACTTCGAATAGTCGTCGACGATCGCGACCACGTCGGCCGGCTGGCCGGCGAGCGGGATCTCTCGTGGCCAGGTCAAGGTCGGGCGACGGGACTCACCGGGATCCAGATAGGGCTTGCGGTAGACCGCCATCTCCTCCTCGGTGAGGCCGCGCAGCACCGAGGCTGGAAGAATGCGCTCCACGAAGACGTTCTTCTCGAGCACCATCTCCTCGCCCGCTTCCGAGCGCATTCCCTGGAAGATCTTGCGCGCCCCCTCGGGCCAGTCCTCCCACTCCATCGAACAGACGATGGCTTCCATGTAGGCGATGCCCGCAACCCGCTCCGGGTGTCGCTTCGCCCAGTGGAACCCGAGCGCCGAGCCCCAGTCGTGGATCACCAGGAAGACCGGCCCCTCCGGCAGCACGGCATCGAACCAGGCGTCCAGGTAGCGAGCGTGATCTTCGAAGCGGTAGCTGCCGGCTGGGTTCTTGCTCGAGTCCCCCATGCCGATCAGATCGGGAGCCACACAGCGCGCCTTCCCTTCGACTTCGGTGATCACGTTGCGCCACAGGAAGGACGAGGTGGGGTTGCCGTGCAGAAATACGCAGGTGAGCTCACCATCCCCGGTGTCGACGTACGCCATCTCGCTGTCGAGGACCTCGACTCGGCGGCGGGGACGGGGATCGCTCGGTGCAATTGGACTCATCTGGGGTTGACCTCCCTCGGAACCTTCACACAATGGGGGACGAAGCTGGAGGCATGTTACCGAATCGGATTCATCGAGGTCACGACGCACCTCTCGCACACGATGCTTCGCGCACCCGGAGGGGGCCTCCCTGAGACGCGCGGCTGGTTGCGCAGGATCCGGGCACGCCAAAGGACCCGACTCGACTGCTAGGATCACCACGACCACCGAGTACCCTGGCCATGAACGCAGTCAACAGCGAGCGAGTCCTCACGCCCGAGGGTCGCCTTCCCAGCGACCTGTGGATCGACCGCCCGGACGCGATCGGGTCCATCGAGCGCCTGCGGGCCACTGGACGCATCGACGAAACCCAGGCCAGGAACCTGGGCGACTACGTCGAGAAGGGCTACTGCGTCCTCGATCTCGATCTTCCAGAGGCGACCCTTCAGTCGATCGACGAGGATGTCGAGCGCCTCTGGCGGGAGCGACCGCGCGACGTGGCCGTCGCCTATCGGGGCCTGCTCAAGCCGATGTCGGACGCCGATCCGGCGCAGGATCGCCGCCCCTCATGTCGCATCGCCGATCTCCACGGGAGCAGCGAGGCGGCACTCGACCTCTACCTCCACCCGGAGGTGTTCCGCTATCTCCGTTTGATCTTCGACGAGATCCCCGTCGCGACGCAGTCGCTCTACTTCCAGTGGGGCAGTCAGCAGCAGCTGCATCGTGACCCGGTGCACGTGCAGATGCAGCCACCGAGCCACCTGGCGGCGATCTGGTTCGCCCTCGAAGATCTCGCCCCCGGCTGTGGCCCGCTGACCTATGTGCCCGGTTCGCATCGCTTGCCCTACTACGAGATCGAGCCCGGTGAGTACCGCCTCGATGCCTACCGTCACGGAGACGCCGAAGCGGAAGCGATGGCGCGGTTCGATCTCGAAACCTGTCAGCGCCACGGCCTGGAAGTCCACCCGTTTCTGGGCAAGAGGGGACAGGCGCTCCTCTGGCACCACTCACTGCTTCACGGTGGCAGCTATCCGGAGGATCCCGAGCTCACCCGCAAGAGCTTCGTCGTTCACTTCACGACCATGCGACAGTTCGAGCGAGCCGCTCACACCGTCATGCTCCCTCCCCGGGGCGGCGGGGACACCACACCGACCCCGAGGCCGGTCGCCAGCTTCGAAGTGCTCGCCCGTGACCGCTGCTACGGCTTCGAGAGCCCCTTGAAGGTCGGCTCCGACGGCTAGCCCGCGGCGGGCAACGATCGGGGCCGACGCGCCACGAGGAGCAGATCGAGTGCGGGACCGTGGCGCAGCGCCTCGGCCTCGACGCTCTCGGCCACGAAGGCCGTCGGGTCGAGCCGAGAGGGACCGCGACTCGCGAAGTCGGGGTACTCACCCGGCGGAGGAAGGATCCGAATCAGCTCGACCTCCTCGAAGGCGGAGGCCAGAAGCGCTCTCCAGTACCAGGCGAAGAGGTGCGTCCCTTCGGGATCGGCGGTTCTCGCCCGCTCCAGGCCCTCGGGGAGTGCGATGGGCGCGACGGTCGCGAAGAGCGCGCCTTCCGGGGCGAGAAGGGAGGCCAAGGCGGAGATCCGAGTCTCCGGGTCTCTGCCCTGACGCAGCCGCTCTCGAGTGACCACGGCATCGAACGGCTTCTCGCCCAGATCCTCCAGCGCTGGAACGGGAGGGGCGCAGGGAGTGAAATCGAGTCGTTCCCGTCGAAATCGGCGTCGCGCGAAGCGCGTCAGGCGACGATCCCGGTCCACGCCCAGCACGAATCGGCCCACGGGCTCGGCCAGGACCGCCGAGCCCGCGCCCACTCCGCAGCCGAGGTCGAGCACCCGGCCCTCCCCCATTCGCTCACTGACGATCCCATAGACCGCGAGCATGACGACGTACCGGTCATCTGGACGCAGCGGCGACACGACGTCGCCACCGGGAGGCAGACCCGCCGCCAGATTCCGCAGCCGCTCGCGCCACGCTCCTCGCTGCACCGTCTATTCCTCCGTGGCGTGGGCGGAGCCTCTGGTCGCCCAGTTCTCGGACTCACGCATCGCCGCACCGAAGATCCCCCTGGCCATGGTCGAGGTTTCCCGCTCGAGTCGTGCCCGGTACACCTCGGCCCGCACCCGGTGCACCTCGGCACTTTCGGGCTCGGCCGCTGCTGCCCAGTCGACCAGATGCGAAGCGAGACGGTGCCCGCCCCCCTGGGAAAGGCGTGACGCGCGCTCGAGCAACGCAGCCATACCCCCTGCCAACTCGGCAATCTCACGTCCCTGCTCCGCCATCGACGCCGGCTTGAGCTCCGACGCGGTACCGCTGTACCAGCCACCGTAGCAGCGCCACAGATTTCGCACTACGAACTCCGGCTCGTCGTAGATGGGCTGCAGAAACGGGCGATCGGCCAACGCCGAGGGAGGTCTCACCGTGTGGATACAGTCGTCGACCGAAGCGCCCTGATTCATCAGGTCCACGGTCTGGCGCCAGAGCGACTCGAGATAGTCGGCGGTCTCGAGCAACGCCTGACGTACCCGCTCTTCGCCCGCGATCGGAAGCCCGTGGCCGGGGCACAAGAATCGGGGGCGCAGAGCCGCCATCTCTCGAAGTGCGGAGATCCACTCCGCACAGTAGCGCTGCACCTTCTGCGGGTTGCCGGCGTTGGGTACCGACCAGATGAAGAGATCACCGGTGTGCAGCACGCCTTTGTCCGGCTGGTAGATCCATGTGTGATCATCGGTCTCGCCCTTGGCGTGATGAAGCTCGAAGAGGGTCTCCCCGACGCGGAGGCTCAAGCGCTCTCTATACTCGGTGGAGGGGAAGATCGGATCCGTCGGCCACTGTGTCGGCCGGGAGAACTGCCTCGTGTTGATCACCGCATTGAAACCGGCGGTCAGGTTGTAGCGTTCCATCCGGCATCGCACGTTCTCGTGACCGATGATGTCCGGACGGGCTCGCCCGGCGCGTTCGGCCTCTTCGAGGAAGATCGGGAGCCCGTAGGCGTGGTCGGCATGACCATGCGTGTACACCGCAGTGTGCAGTGGCTGATCCGTGAAGGCGCGCACCGCTCCGTGGGCGCGCTCCTGGGCCAGTGGCACGAAGGCCCCGGTGTCACCCAGAACCATGCCCTCGCTGGTCGTCGTGACCACGATGTTCGACCAGTTCTTGTAGACCGCGACACCCTCGCTGATCTCGTCGATCTGGTCGAGGGTGGCGAACGGATGGTGCTGCGGATCGTGGATCGAGTCGGCGCCAGTCCACAGACGATCGGAGCGTGCCAGAAGAGAGTTGTCGGTCATCGGGTCCAAGGATAGCCCGATTGAGCAACCGGCTTGACCCTCATCTTGGCCGCTGGGAGAATCGAGCTCCATCGTCTTCGACGACCAGCCAACGCTCGAGCCTCCACCCGCGCCCGACAAAGAACGGGCGACCGAGCGAAGGATCAACACCGGCGCCCGACCTGCTGGGACACATTGGAGAGACCATGACTGAGATCGGCACATCGGCACCACTGCTCGAGGGACGAGCCAAGGTCAATGGCGCGCTGAAGTTCTGTGGCGACCTCGCTCGCCCGGGCTTGTTGCATGCCCGGCTGGTCACGAGTCCCTATGCTCATGCCCGGGTCGATGCCATCGACACGACCGAGGCCCTGCAGGCTCCCGGCGTGGTTGCGGTTCTCACTGCCAAGGACCTCCCGGAGACCGCACCCACCACTCGGGGACTCCTGCTGCTGGCGAGAGACCGCGTGCTCTTTGTCGGCCACCCTCTCGCTCTGGTTCTGGCAGAGAGCGAGGCCGCCGCCCAGGATGGGGCGGAGCTCGTGTTCGCTGAGCTCGAGCCCCTCGCCGCCGCCGTCGACATCGACGGCGCACTGGCGCCGGACGCACCGGCGGTCTGGCCCGAGGGTCTGCCCGGACGCTCCCAGGAAGCTGCCGCCCACGGAGCTTCGGGAGGCACTGGAGGTCCCTCGGCCGAGGCCCAGTCTCCGAACATCGCCGACCAGGTGAGCTTCACTCGCGGCGATCTCGAAGCCGGGTTCTCCGAAGCCGCACAGATCGTGGAACGCACCTATGAGACCGCAGCCGTCCACCAGAGCTACCTCGAGCCTCATGCCTGCATGGTGGAAGTGGATCCCGGAGCAACCAGCGCAACGGTCTGGACCAGCACACAGGCAACCTTCTACGTGCGAGACAGCGTCGCCTCGATCCTCGGCCTCGACAACACGTCGGTGCGGGCGATCGGCACTCCGGTCGGCGGGGGCTTCGGAGGCAAGTTCCTGCTCTATGAACCGCTGATCGCTCTGGCCTCGAAGCAACTGGGGCGCCCGGTGCGCCACGTGCTCAGTCGGTATGAGGAGATGGTGGCAGCCAACCCCGCTCCCGCGACTCGGGTCCGGATCAAGGTCGGAGCGCGTGCCGACGGTACCCTGACTGCTCTCGACGCAGAGCTGACGGTCGACAGCGGCTGCTACCCGAGCTCGATGGTCGGACTGGCCGGAATCCTCCTGGGAAGCTTCTATCAGGCTCCACATCAGAAGATCAGTGCCCTGGAGGTACTCACCTTCAAGGCATCGTCCGGGGCCTACCGTGCACCGTTGGCTCCCCAGTGCGCCTTTGCGCTCGAGTCCGCGCTCGCGGAGCTGGCCGACCAGCTCGACGTCGACGCGATCGGGCTGCGTCTCGACAACTCGTCGGCTCCGGGCGATCCGATGGCCTTCGGCACGCCCTGGCCGACCATGGGAATGCGGGAAGTGCTCGAAGCGGCGCGCAACCACCCCATCTGGCGAGAGCGCGACGCCGCCCGCGCCCAGGGCCGCGGCGTGGGCTTCGCGTTGGGGGGATGGCCCGGAGGAACCGAGCCGGCCGCGGCCGCCTGTGCCCTGGAAAACGACGGCACCGTGCAGGTGCGGGTGAGCTCGGTCGATCTCACGGGCACCAATACCTCTCTGGCCACCATCGCCGCCGAAGCGTTCGGAGTCGATCGATCTCGAGTTCGCCTGGTGACAGGGGACACGGCGACGGGGCCGTACGCCGGGGCCAGCGGGGGCTCGAAGATCCTCTACACCGTCGGGCCGGCCGTGATCGAGGCGGCGCGAGAAGCCCGACGTCAGACCCTCGAGCTTGCCGCCGCGAGCTTCGAGGCGGCCCCCGAAGACCTCGAGATTCGAGACGGCGCCGTCCAGGTCAAGGGCTCCCCCGACAAGAAGATCCCGCTGGCCAAGATCGCACAAGGCACCATGCGCTACGGTGCGAAACAGGCACCCGTCCTGGCACACGGACGTCACGCACAGCAGTCCCAGTCTCCCGGCTTCTGCGCCCAACTGGCCGAGGTCGAGGTCGACCCGGAGACGGGGCACGTGAAGGTGCATCGCATGGCGGTGATCCAGGACGTCGGACGGAGCATCAACCCGCTGCTGATCGAAGGGCAGATGGCGGGAGGCGCCGCCCAGGGAATCGGGTGGGCGTTGCTCGAGCAAATGCTCTGGACCCCGGAAGGCCAGATCCTCACCGGTTCCCTGACCGACTACGCCCTGCCACACGCCCACGACCTCCCACAGGAGTACGAAATGGTCAGGGTCGAGGTGCCGTCCGAGCATGGCCCCTTCGGAGCCCGAGGCGTCGGGGAGCCCCCCGTGGTCCCGACCGCTGCCGCGGTCGCCAATGCCATTACCGATGCGACCGGCTTTCGGGCCCGGCAGCTGCCGATGACCGCGACTCGTGTGCTGCAGGGGCTGCGGGAGCAGGCCGCGGCCGGGCACTGAACCGCATCGGTGCAGTTGACATGCCGAACCGGCCACACGCTCCCCACCCCAGCCCGGCCGTTGTGTATCATCCTGTAGCAACCGGCCTCGGTGGGAGGACGGTTTGGCGTGGCAAGATTCCTGCAGGAGCGAGTTCACGATGAACCCTGCGCCCCAACTGCCGATGGACGGAGACTCCGAGCCCAGTTTCGACTCGGAAGCCATCCTGGTTCATGTCGATCACGACCGAACTCTGCTCCGCGAGCTTTCCGAGCTATTGTTCGAGGATGCGCCACGCACCCTCGACCGGATCCGAGAGGCAATCAACGAGAACGACGCCGACGCTCTCTGGCAATCGGCCCACGCTCTCAAGGGAGCGGTGTCGAACTTCGCGGCGGAGAGCGCCCGCGACCTGGCTCTCGAAATCGAGTTGTTGGGGCGCGAGGGAGACATCCACGGCGCGGCACTACGGCTCGACGCACTGGCAGCGGAGCTCGACCGACTGTTCGCCGACCTGCAGGCCTTCCTCACCGCGGAAGCCTGAGCGCGGCAGGGCTGCACACCGCTGCGGCTCGAGTCGAAGAGCTGAAGCCGAGCGCCGGGAGAGGAGCCGGGGCCCGTGACCGAGCACTCTCTCTCTGATCGCGATCCCGCCAGCTACCCCGAGTCGGGAGCGTTTCCCTCCTTCGTGCTCGACCCGGCAGACGCCGAGCGGCGCAAGCGACGTCGGCTGCGCCGTTTCTCGGTCTTCGTCGTACCGCGACTGAGGATCTTCGGCTTCGGTCTGCTGGCCGTCCTGATCCTGCTCTCGGATCTGACGACCGCCCGCGCCTTCGACCCGCAGCGCTACACGATCCTGCTCGGCTCGATCGCGGCCTACGCGCTCGGCTCGTGGTGGCTGCTGTTGCGCTTCTACGACTCCGCAGCGGACTTCGATCTGGGCTTCTTCTTCCTGGTCGCCGACATCGCGGTGTTTCTGGCGGTGGTCTGGTATCTCGACGGCATCTACTCCTTCCTTCCGCTGATCCTGTTGGTCAGAGTCGCCGACCAGACCGGCGGTGGCTTTGCACGGACCCTGCTCTTCACTCACCTGGTCACGGCAGGCTATCTGGCCACCGTCGCGATTCACTTTCTGACCGGCGGCCCCGTGCTCTGGGGGAACGTCCTGGTCGTCTCTTCCGTCCTCTATCTGACAGGTACCTACATCGCTGTGACCGCTCGCACCAACGAGCACCTTCGGGCGAGGACCGCGGCGGCGGTTCATGCGGCACGTCGACTCGTCATGCGCCTCGAGGACCAGAACCAACGCCTGGAGGAGCAGGCCTGGGAACTGGAGCAGGCACGACTTCGGGCCGAGGAGTCGAATCGAGCGAAGAGCCTCTTCCTCGCCAACATGAGTCACGAGATCCGCACGCCGATGAACGGCATCCTCGGCATGACCGAGCTCGCGCTGGACACCGGACTGGACGAAGAACAGCGCGGATTCCTGAAGATTGTGCGCAGCTCTTCGGAATCACTGCTGAATCTCCTCAACGACATCCTCGACTTCTCGAAGGTCGAAGCGGGCAAGCTCGACCTCGAGACCATCACCTTCAACCTTCCCGACACCCTTCGGGACACGACCTCGATGCTGAGAGTCCGCGCCGTGCAGAAGGGACTGCGCTTTCACGAGAGTATCCATCCCGACGTACCTCAGCGACTGTGCGGCGACCCGGGCCGACTCCGACAGCTGCTCACCAATCTGATCGGCAACGCCATCAAATTCACCGAGGAGGGCGGCATCGGGCTGAGCGTGCGCGTCGACGAGGAAGAACCTCCGGGGATGGCTCCGGGAACGATCTTCATTCATTTCGAGATCTTCGACACCGGCATCGGAATTCCATCGGGGAGAATCGAGGAGATCTTCCGTCCGTTCTCCCAGGCGGACTCTTCGACGACTCGCCGGTTCGGGGGGACGGGACTCGGGCTCGCCATTTCGAGACAGCTCATCGATCTGATGCACGGTCGCATCTGGGCCGACAGCGTCGAGGGCCAGGGGTCGAGCTTTCACTTCGTGTTGCCCTTTCAGGAGGCGCCGGAGCTCTCGCTGCCGGAGCGTGAGCCAACCAAGACCATGGAGCTGCAGCGACGCCGGATTCTGGTGGTCGAGGGGGAGCGGGCCTCGGACACGGAGTCTCTTCAGGAGGTCCTCAAGCGCTCTCACATCTCAGCGACCACGGTGCGCGACAGGCAGGGCGCGACGGCCGCGCTGGGAGCGCGCGATTCGAGCTCCCAACCGTACGATCTGGTCGTGATCAACGCACAAACCCACGACGTCGACGGCTTCGCCATCGCCGACCGCCTGCGCGATCCGGAGTACGTCGCGAACCCCGATCTGCCCATCGTTCTCCTCACGGCAACCGGGCACCGAGGGGATGCCGCCCGGTGTCGAGAACTGGGCATCGACGCCTATCTCACCCGTCCGGTCACCCGAGCAGAGCTCCTTCAGACGCTGCAGATTCTCATCAGTAGACTGGAGGCCGAGACCTCTACCTCCCAGACCCTGATCACGCGTCACCGCCTGCGCGAGATTCGGCCACCCCTTCGGGTTCTCCTGGCCGAGGACAATCGGATCAACCAGAAGCTCGCGGTCCGACTGCTGGAGAAGGGCGGATACCACGTCCACGTCGTCGAGAACGGGCTCGATGCGGTCGAGGCGTTCGAGCAGCACGAGTTCGACGTGATCCTGATGGACGTGCAGATGCCCGAGCTCGACGGCCAGGAAGCCACGGCCAGGATCCGCGAGATGGAAGCCGAAAGCGAACGCCACATTCCGATCGTCGCCATGACAGCACACGCCATGAAGGGGGACCGGGAACGGTGTCTGGCGGCAGGAATGGACGACTATCTGGCCAAACCGATCCGCTCGGACACGCTGTATGCAGTCCTGGAGCACTTCTTCCCCGAAGCCGCCATCACCCGAGACACGCTCGAGCGCCGCCAGAATCGCCGCGGAAGCCCGATCGATCGACAGGACACACCGGTCCCCTGACCGGACCGTCGGCGCTGCCGTGACTCATGTCTGCATCGCGATCATCCGCTCGCACGTCTGCGATCGGCTTCCTGCTCGGCAGCCTCCTGGCCTGGCTCCTGTATCGGGTCCTCGCGGCCAGTGACCCCTCGCTCAGGTGCCTCGTGGCGTCCGCCCCGCTGGCTGCGGCAGCGCTCACGGCGCTAGAGGCTCACATGGTGCGCTCGGGTGGGCGCCGTACCTCCCCGACGCGACGCGCTCTCGAGGGGTCGGTGCTGGTGTTGATGTTGGGCCTCGCGCTGCTCGAACCGATTCTCGGGGTGCCGAACCTCTCTCTGGCCGTGGCGGCAGGGCTGTTCGGCCTCCTCCTCGCCGTCGCGCTTCGACTCAGCCTCGCGGCTCGACCTCTGCTGGGCGTGCGGATGCCATCGCGCCCGCCGCCCTTCTTCCTGCTGCTCGCGTGCACGGTCTATCTCACCCTGCTCCCCTGGTCCACCCAACAACGGCCACCGGACGGAGACGAGCCCTGGTATCTCCTCGTGACCCATAGTCTGGCCTACGATTTCGACGCCGAGTTGAGCAACAACTATGCTCGGGAGGACTGGCGGCACTTCCTCAACCGACCGATCGAGCCCCAGCCCGGCGATCCCGTTGGCGTGAACGGCGAGTTGTACTCTCGCCACAACCTCTTCCTGCCCCTGCTTCTCGCAGTGCCCTATCGGTTGGCGGGTCTCTACGGTGCCCTGATCACCATGGCCCTTTGCACTGCGCTGGTCACCTGGCTGTTTTTGCGCCTGGGCTACCACTACTTCCCCGAGCGGCCGGGAGAGACTCTGATCACCTGGTGCCTCCTGGCTTTCGCCGCGCCTCTCGTGCTGTATAGCTACCAGGTCTGGGTGGAGGTGCCCGCGGCGCTCTGCGTCCTGGTGGCACTGGACAGGATCCGTACCGTCGCGAGCAAGCGGGCCGCCACTCCATTGGACTGGATGATCTGTGCGGGCGCCCTCGCGTCACTTCCCTTTCTCAAGATCCGCTTCGCCGCCGTCGCGATTCCACTGGTCGCCCTGGCCGTGTGGCATACCGGACCTCGACGCGAGCGGAGATCGCTTCGCGCGCTCCTCGTCCTCGCCAGCGCCGTCCTCTTCTGCGTGGTCGGCCTGCTGTGGTTCAATCAACGGTTCTACGGCAACCCGCTCAAGATCCACAGCTGGCAAGAGCTCGAGCTGCACCGCTATTCGATCACCCAGTACCTGATCAACTGCATCGGCATCTTCTGGGACGTCGCCTACGGTCTCTTCGCCTACGCGCCACTGTGGTTGCTCGTCATTCCTGCCACGGTGACCGCGTTCCGGCGAGCGCGCCCCCTGCTTCTCGACATCGCAGTCGCCGCCGGACCCTACCTGGTGCTCGTCACCTCCAGGCGAGAATGGTACGGCGGCTGGTCTCCCCCGTTTCGCTATGCACTGGTGTTCCTGCCCCTGGTCGCGCTCCTGCTGGTGCCCCTCCTGGTCGATCGCCGTCGCACTGGAGCACGGCTGCTGCTCGCAGCGACCGCAACCGTCACCTTCGCGCTCACCCTGGTCTGGCTGGTCGAGCCCGGGTGGACCTACAACTTCGCCAACGGCAGCACTCTCGCCCTCGACGCCCTCGAGTCCCGCAGCGGACTCGATCTGGTCCGACTCCTTCCCAGCTCGGTACGACCCCGCACCGCCACCTGGTTGCTCCCCCTCGGCGTCACGATCCTGGTGCTCGTTGCCTGGTGGTGGCCTCCCGCGGGTCGACCGCTTCGGAAGGTCGGCGGAGCTCGGAGAGCGACGGCCTGGGGCGTCGCGATCCCCAGCATCGCGCTACTCGCCCTGTTGGCCGGAGCCGCGCGCATGCCGACTCGAGTCATCGAGCCGGAACGCAGCTGGGTCGACAAGAGCGGTGGACACCAGGAGCCCGGGCAGTGGGAGTTCGACCGACTCCGCTTTCCCGAGGCCTGGGTACTTCCCGAAGGGGAGCGACTCGAAGCCCGGCTGGAGCCCGGCGGAGCCCGAGTCTCCATCACCCTGCACCATCGTCCGATCGAGAACCGCTCCCAACCGGTGAGAGTCAGCCTGCGCGCGGGCCAGGACGAGCTCGCCGAGATCTCGTTGAGCGATCCAGATGTCTGGCAGTTCACCGAGTTGGGCACCTTCGACTGGCCCAGCGGGGAGCCCCTCCGGCTGGAGGTTCTGGCTCCTCCCCCGGGCTCTCCCCACAACGGCGTGGCGGTGGACAAACTGATGCTGTCCTGGCAAGGTCGATGAGCTCATGACCGCCCCCCCGAAGTCGAGGCAGCCCAACCGACTCGTCGAAGAAAAGAGCCCCTATCTCCAACAGCACGCGTACAACCCGGTGGATTGGTACCCCTGGGGAGACGAGGCTTTCGAGCGGGCGCGCGTGGAGGACAAACCGATCTTTCTCTCGATCGGCTACTCGACATGCCACTGGTGTCATGTCATGGAGCGCGAGTCTTTCGAGGACGAAGCGACGGCCGACTTCCTCAACCGGAACTTCGTTTCGATCAAAGTCGATCGCGAAGAACGTCCTGACGTCGATCACGTGTACATGACCGCCCTGCAGGCCTTGCAGGGGGGCGGAGGCTGGCCGCTCTCCGCCTTCCTGACCCCGGAGCTGGAGCCCTTCTTTACCGGGACCTACTTCCCGCCGGAGCCACGTTGGGGTCAGCCTGCGTTCCAGACCCTCCTCCTCCGCCTCCACGAAGCCTGGAGCACCCAGCGCGAGGTGGTCGCCAACTCGGCCCGGCAGGTATCCGTCGCTCTCGAGAGACTCACCGCGACCGACCCTCTCGACGGTTCCGGCCCCGAGCTCGATTTCCTCCACGAAGCCCTCGAGGCGGGCTACTCCCAGTTCTCGGCGAGCTATGACGACGACCTCGCCGGCTTCGGATCCGCGCCCAAGTTTCCCCGACCGACCGTGCTGCTCTTCCTTCTCCGCTACGCCCGACGCCGCGATGACGAGCGCGCGCGCTCCATGGCCCTCGACACCCTTCGAGCCATGTGGCGGGGTGGGCTGCAGGATCACCTCGGAGGCGGTTACCACCGCTACTCCGTCGATCGCCACTGGCGCGTCTCCCACTTCGAGAAGATGCTCTACGATCAAGCCCAGCTGGCGCTCGCCTACTGCGAAGCCCACCAGGTGACCGGCGAGACCTTCTTCGCGGATGCGACCCGAACCCTGATCGGATACGTCCTGCGCGACCTCGGCCACCCGGGAGGCGGGTTCTACTCGGCCGAGGACGCCGACAGCGCTCCCGACCCCGACTACCCGAGTGAAAAGGAGGAAGGCGCGTTCTATCTGTGGGAGATGGAGGAGATCGGTCGACGGCTCGAGCCTCGGGACGCAGAGCTGGTGGCCCGGGTCTACGGGCTCAGAGCCGAGGGGAACACCCTGAGCGATCCGCACGGTGAGCTCGGCTCGCGCAACGTGCTGTACCTGGCGATGCCGCTCGAGGAGGCCGCGCGCGAGCTCGGCCTCGATCCGGACCGGGCCAGCGACCGCCTCGCGAATGCCATGGGCCGCCTCTACCAGGCGAGAGCCAAGCGACCGCGACCGCATCGAGACGAGAAGATCATCACCGCATGGAACGGTCTCATGGTAGCCGCCCTGGCGCGCGCCGGCGCGGTATTGGGAGAGGGATCCTGGATACAGGCGGCACGGAGTGCAGCAGACTTCGTGCTCACGAATTCACGGCCGGACGGCGTGCTACGGCGCCGCTGGAGCGAGGGCGAGGCCGCTCATCCCGGCCAGCTGGACGACCACGCGGCGCTGGCCCTCGGACTCCTCGAGTTGCACGAGGCCACCGGAGAGGCTCGATGGATCCTGCAGGCAGCCGAACTGGTCGACGCCACCGTCGAGAGATTCCACGACCCCGTCGCCGGGGCCTTCTGGGACAGCGTTGCCGATCCCAGGGTCCTGGTTCGGTCCAAGCAGGCGTACGACGGAGCCGAACCGTCGGGCAATGCGCTCCTGGCGCAGGTCCTACTGCGTCTCGGTTGGTCGATCGATCGCCCTCAGTGGGTCGAGCTGGGCGAGTCCGTGCTCCGTGTCTTCAGAACACGACTCGTGCGGGAGGCTCAGGTCTGCCCGTTCCTGCTCTGCGCTGCCGACTTCGCCATCGAGCCTCCGACGCAGGTCGTCCTGCGGGGAGCTCCGGTCGAGCCCGGAAACCCGCTGCTCGCGGCAGCCCATCGACCGTTTGCGCCGAACAGGACGATCCTCTGGCTCACCCCAGCGCTCGGGCCGCTTCTCGGGGAGCACGCGAATCAGCTTCTCGACACGGCGGGCTCATCGGGTACCGCCCGGCCCGAGGCGCTGATCTGTCGCCACTTCTCCTGTGAGCGCCCGACCCGGGATCCGGAGGATCTCGTCGCTGCACTCAGTGCCCGCTGATGCCCTCTGGTTCCGAGCGATCCGAAAGGACTCGGGAGGGAATCGCGGGTCGTGCCCGAGGGAGTGAAGGATGCGGGAGGAGAGATCGGGAGAGGGGGGGGCCAGAAGGAGGAAAGCCGCGGAAACCCGCGGCGAAGGCTCTTTCAGGGGTGGGACTTTTGGATTTACTTCGGGCGAAATCCGAAGTGTGGGGTGGGAGGTAGGTGGGTTGGAGATCCGAAGGAATCAGAGCTCCGGTTGTAGGTAGGTTGTTTGTGTGGCTGGAGAGCCTTCCCGCTTCGTGTTTCCTCAATGCTCCGGGATTCTGCAGTTCCTATGCCAACCCCAGAATTGCGGCAGGCTCGGATTCACCGATTGGACACCAAGCACCTTTGTTTGCTGATGGTTACACCGATTCGAAGAATTCTACACTCTGCCTGGGAGACACCACTCGTCAGCCCATCAACCACTTTTTTGCCAAAATTTGTAGAAACTAGGTTTCCTAGGTTGGCACTTTTCGGCACATGTGCCGGCCCGGCATGACCCGGCTGGAACAGCCGGCGGATGGAACCGAAGAGGGCCCGGAGACCTCGAGGCCCGTCTCCCTCGAGTAGCACCGCTTGGAGAAAACCCTTCGAGAGGACCGCTGCCGCGGTTCGTCCCCCTGGAAAGGTCGTGTTTCTTCCTTTCTTCTCGGTAGAGTCTGCTCTGTGTTCTTCTCTTCTGCCGTTCGACTCGTGCTCTCGGTGGCGGTGTGGGCCGCGGTGCTGCCGAGTGCCGATCTGGGCGCGGTGACGCCCGGCAGCTACGTCGAGGTGCTTCGCCTCGTGAGCTCGGGAGAGTCGCGCGAAGGTCTTCCTGCACTCCAGCACTCCGAGTCCACCGCCCTCGATCCCGAAAAAGCGGCCTCCAGTCTGCAAAAAACTGGCGGCAGGAGAGCTCGGCGTGCTGCGCCGAGTGGCCCGCACGGGGGGTGCCGACGCGTTGCTCCCTGTCATCGCCCTCCACCTCGACAGCTATCTCTACTACCTCGAGAACAACTCGCGGGCCCTGATGCGTCACAGCCGGACGATCACCGCCGCGGCAATCGATCTGTACGCCGCGTCGAGTGACGCCGCCAGCACCTCCCATCGGGCGTCGTGGCTGCTCACCAGGCTGGCGGGAAAGCTGCTGCACACGCGAACGCGCGGAGGGGCCGGAGATCTTCTCGAGCAGGCCATCGTGCTCAGTCCCGGGAATACCCGCGCACGGTTCGGGTTGGCCGCGATTCTGGAGAAGGAAGGTCGCTACCCGGATGTGATCGCCCTGCTTTCCCCGACTCGCCCGGAGCCCAGCGACGGACCCGAGATCTGGCTTCGGCTGGCGATCAATCTGAGCCGTCTCTAGGAGCGCTCCGAGGCCGCTGGCCTCTTCGAGCGATTGGCCCTCAATCCCGAAACGCCTCGGTGGGTTCGCTCGCTCGCCTACCAGGAGTTGGCGCGGCTGCACTTCGAGTTCGAGCAGTGGGAGCGGGGACGTAGATGGCTCGAAGGTGCGATCGAGTCCCTTCCCGACGACGAGTCGCTGCTGCTTCAGCTCGCCTACTCCCGGGAGCGCCTGGGCGCTCCGCGAGCGGCCCAGGAGATCGCGAGGCGTCTCGAGGAAGCGACAGCGCAGGCCAACGCAGACGCAGCGAGTGCCGACGGCGGCCCCGGGATCGCTACAACCGCTACCCGTCTCTCGCGCCTCCCCCCGAGGAGCAGCTGCAGTTCGACACCGTGCTCCAGGAGACGGCTGCGACGCTCGAGTCCGCGCTGGACGAGGTCGACGGGGGACGGGAATGAGAACGGGGTTCGACGCTTGGCTGGCGGGCGCCCTGACTCTGGCCTTCTGCGTGAGCGCGGCCTCTGCCCAGGACACGGGCTGCCCCCTCAGCGCCTGGATTACGGAACCCCCGGCCGGAAGTGCGGTCTTCGGTAGGGTAGAAGTCGTGGTCGAAATGACCAACGTGCCCGCGGGTACCGAGATCGCCTCGGTCTCGTTGACCGTCGATGACAGCGCGCCCGCCGTGTTGACGGCTGCCCCCTACCGCTTCCTGGTCGACGTCGGTGAAGAGAATCGCGAGCACCGCTTTGCCGCCTCGGTGCACACGACCGGGGGCGCGCAGTGCGACACGGCGCTCCGTACGCCCGCGCTCCACATCGACGAGCAATTCCGTGTCAAGCTCAGGCAGCTCTACGTGACGGTCACCCATGGAAGCCGCCGGGTGGTCGACCTCGAGAAGAGCGACTTCGTCGTCAGCGACGAAGGTGAGGCCCAGTCGATCATCACCTTCGAAGGAATCCTCAAAGAGCTCCGCGAGCAGTACGTGATCGGCTACTACCCGACCCGGGTCTTCGAGGACGGTAGCTGGCACGACGTCGACGTCCGCGTCAAGCGGCGAGGAGTCGCGGTGCGGGCCCGTCTCGGCTACATCGACTTCTGATGGCCCGAGATTCCATCAACCGAGGTTGCTGGAGCGCGGGTACTCGTCTTCGGGATCGGTCATCACATTCAGTAGGACCGGTCCCTTCTGATCGAACGCCCAGTCCATCGCTTCTGGGATCTGATTCGCCTTCGTCACCTGGCGACCGGCGACGCCAAGAGCCTCTGCGACCTCGTGGTAGCGGGCATCGGGCGACAGCTCGGCCGCGACATGGTAGCCGTACAGCTTTTGCATCGGATGCTTTTCCAGGCCCCAGCACAGGTTGTTGCCCACGACGATCACCACCGGCAGCTGAAAGCGCGCCAGGGTGTCGAGCTCGGCGAGAGCGAAGCCGGCGGCGCCATCACCCAACATCAGGACGACCTGCCGGTCGGGATGCGCCAGCCGCGCGCCGATCGCGTATCCCGGACCGGTGCCCAGGCAACCGTACGGACCCGGGTCCAGGAAACAGCCGGGCGTGAACGTGTCGACATACTTGCCGCCGTAGGAAACGAAGTCTCCCCCATCGCCAATGACGATTCCGTCGCGGTCGAGGCGCTCGCGGAGCTCACCGTAGATGCGTCCGGGATGGATCGGTTCTCCGGCTCGGCCGAGCACCTCCTTCTCCTTCTCTCGGCGCACCGATTCCTCCGTGCGCAGGGTGGTGAGCCACTCGCCGTGGCTCGCTCCGGACGCCGCTGCCGCGGCCCGGCGGATTCCGTCGAGGGCAGCGACGATCGATCCCCCGGCAGAGGCGGCGAGCGCGACATGATCGGCGATGCGATCCGAGCTGTCCATCACGTGGACGACCTGCGCCTCACCGAACGCACCGAAGCCGAGCCGGAAGTCGAGTGGCGTGCCGACCACGATGACCAGATCGGCCCCCTTGAAGGCAGTGGATCTTGCGCGGGCGAACGCCATCTGGTGATCTGCAGGCAACAGTCCGCGCCCCAGCCCGTTCATGAACACCGGCACTTCGGCCTCGGTCGCCAGCGCCTCGAGTGCATGCTCGGCACCCTCCCAATAGGCATCCGCCCCGACCATCAGAACGGGGCGCTCTGCCTGAGCCAGCATCCGGCCGATGCGCTCGAGGGCTTCGGGGTCCGGCTGCGGCAAGGTCTCTTCCCCGCCCGGGCCCGACTCGACCGCGGCGGACGAGAACATCACGTCCATGGGAACATCGAGAAACGTCGGGCCTCGATGAGCCGACGTGGCGGCCCGGAGGGCGCGCTCGAGATCGACAGGAATCTCTGCCGTACTCTGCGAGGTCAGGGCGAGCTTGGTGACACTGTCCACGATCGGCACATGATCGAGCTCCTGAAGAGATCCTTTTCCCCAGCGTGCGTTCGGAGCGCGACCACCGATCACGACGATCGGGGAGCCGGTGAAGTGCGCCGAAGTGATGGCACTGACGCCGTTCGTCACTCCGGGACCGGCGGTGAGCGCCGCGATCCCGGGCCGACGCGAGACCTTGGCGAATCCCTCGGCAGCGAATACCGCGGACTGCTCGTGGCGCACGTCGATCAGGCGGATCTCCTCCTTGACGCACCCGTCGTAGAGCGGAAACAGATGGCCTCCCGAGAGTGTGAACACGACGTCGACACCGTGGAGCTTGAGTACCTGGGCGGCCAGATGCCCCCCGTGTCCTTCGAGTGCAGCTGCGATCGGAGCGGTGGCGTCGGTCATCTGAGCTCTCCGTGAGGGTCATGGGTCATTCGAGGATCCGTTCCTGCTCCGTATCGGCCGAGCGGCAGAGGCGAAAGCCGGAGAACTGGAATCGGGTTTCGGCAGGCCAGAAGTTGCGATAGCTGACTCGGAGGTGATGCGTCGGAGTCGCGCACGACCCTCCGCGCAGCACCCGCTGGTTGTCCATGAACTTCCCGTTGTATTCGGTCAAGGCGCCGTCGAACGTCTGGTAGCCCGGGTACGGCTCGTAGTGACTGGATGTCCACTCCCACACGTCGCCCGCACTCTGAAGGAGCTCTCCCTCGGCGCCCGAGCGAGCCACGGCCGGATGCAACAGCCCGCTCGACAGCAGGTTGGCTTCCTCTTCGCGGAAGCCCTGTCGACGCACCGCCAGTTCCCACTCGCTCTCGGTGGGCAAACGGGAGCCACGGTACGCCCGATCCGACTGTCCCTTCCAGGTAGCGAACGCATCGGCCTCGTAGAAGGAGACGTGACACACCGGCTCGTCGGGAGCCAGGGGTCGCATCCCCTGCAGTGTCCAGAGCAGCCATTCGCCGTCTCGTCTCTCCCAATACAGCGGAGCGGTCCACAGCCCGGACTGGACCGCGCTCCACCCGTTGGCCAACCAGAGCAGGGGACGCTCATACCCACCATCCTCGATGAACTCGAGGTACTCCCCCACGGTGACCGGCCGATTCGAGAACTCGAACGGATCCAGCCAGACCTTGTGCACGGGCAACTCGTTGTCCCAGCACCAACCGCCCTCGAGATTTCCCACCTCCTCGAGGCCGCCCTCGAAGGGCAACCAGCGTGCGGCGGGGGCGCGTTGCTCCCGGTCGGCCGCGGCCGACACGACGTAGGCGCGACGCAGCGGAAGTGGGTTGCTGCCCAGGATGTGCTTGAGCTCTGTGACCAGCAGCTCCTGATGCTGCTGTTCGTGGTGGATACCGGTGGTGGTCAGAAAGTCGAGCCGATCGGAATCGGAGTCGTAGCGGCTCTCGATCAAATCCACCATGCCCTCGGTCACCCGCGCTCTGAAGTCTCGTACCTCGTCGGTGGTGGGCCGCGTGACGGAGCCACGCCGCGCCCGCTCCAGCCGCTCTCCATGCACCTCGTAGTAGGAGTTGAGAACGAACTCGAGTCCGGGGTCCATCTCGAATCCGGCCATCGGCTCGAGGAGGTTCTTGGCGAAGAACCAGCTGGTGTGGCCCAGATTCCACCACGGGGGGCTCACGTCAGGCATCGTCTGGATTCGGAAGTCCTCCGGCGCCAGGGGGGTGCACAGATCGTCGCTGAGCTTCCGCGTGGCGCGAAAGCGCTCCAGAAGTGCTTGTTTCGACATCGCGGCTTCGATGCTAGCACCGCCTCACCACCTACCAGCGCCAGAAGTAGGCCGCGTGGAACCCCAGATCCGGGGTGTTGGTGCTGGTACCGAAGTTCTCGATCACCGCCGCCTCGAGCTCGCCGTTCGCTCCCAGGTTGCCCTTCCAGCCGACGGCGATCTCGTTGGACGGCTCGTCGAACGGGCGGTAGCTGGACAACAAACCGCCGTTGCGCAGGTACTGCAGGAGCCACGCGTGGCGCTCGGTTCGAGCGAGCCACTCGAACGCCGCCGAGAAGGACACCTGGTCCTCCGCCAGGGGGAAGGGACCGAACGACTCCTCTCCCCAGTGCATGTAGCCCAGGTTCCCGTAGAGCACGAACCGTCCCCAGCGCTTGGCCGCCAACGCCGTGAGGCTGACATCGAGGCTATCGGCAACGACGTCGTCGGCGACCAGGGACTCCCGGAGCTCCAGACGCCAGCCGAGGGACGGCATCCGGCTGCCCCCCTCGGTCACCTGCTGCTGGAGTGCAACCCGGAGCCCTCGGGCGAAGTCTCCCTTCCCCTCACTGCCCAACACGTACGAGGGACCGGCGAGGGGGGTCAGCTCGATGGCGAACGAGCCGTCGGGGAAGAGATCTCGCCCGCTCTGGTCCTGTCCCACCAGATCGTGGAAACCCTGGATCAGCGGATCGAGAATTCCACCATAGCGGCGCCGCTGGTCACCCTCGAGGGAGATCTCCAGGCCGGCGCCGAGACCCACCGCCACCGACAGTCTCGTGGTCGCCGACTCGGAGTCGACCAGATACTGAAAGTCCTCCTGGTCCCAGGCGAAGGTGTTGACCGTCGTCAAGGCGCCGCCGACTCGCCACCGTCCTTTTCCCAGAACGGCAGGACTGACCACGCGCACACCGAGCCGTTCCTGGGCCATCGGCGCCTCCGACTCCAGCCAGAACGGGCCGAGTCCGGTGTTGATGCGCCGCCCCTGTTCTTCGCTCGGTGCGGCCCGGACACCGGGACTCGCCACGAGCAGGAGGTTCGTCGCCAGGGCCAGACCCCAGATCGTCCAACTCGCCGCTTTCGTTCGCATCGGCGGGCAGCGTAGCAGGTACAATGACCGCCTATGTGGCAGCGTGACCCGACGGTCCGCCGGCCGTCCTTCGGCGGCTTCGGCAGCGGACCTCCGCCCCGAGACATTCTCGTGCTCATCGGCGTCCTGTTCGTGACGTTCTCGATGACCCACTTCGCCGCGACCCGAGGCTTGATGGAGCTCTTCTGGCTGTCCCCGGCGGTATGGCAGGCGGGCTTCCTCTGGCAGCTGGTCACCTACCCCTTCGTGGGCATCGGCAATGCCAGCGTCTGGATCCTGCTGGAGCTGCTCATTCTGTACTGGTTCGCCAGCGACGTGTACGGGCTGCTGGGCCGGCGGAGGTTCTGGCGCCACCTGATCGGGGTCTCTTTCGCGGCAGCAGTGGTGGCCGTGTTGGTTCAGCTGATCTTCGGCGGCCTCTCGCCACCACTGGGTCCGCCCTTCATGCTGATGCAGGGACAGCGCATCTTGATGGCGATCGTGATTGCCATCTTCGCGACCCTTCGTGCAGACGCCTCGATCCTGCTCTTCTTCGTCCTGCCGATCCGCGCCGGCTATTTCCTGTGGCTCGAGCTGCTCTTCGCCTTCATCGCCTATCTCAACAACAAGGATCTGGCGGGCATGGCCGGGATCTTCGTCGCCGTGGGTCTCTCCTGGTACCTTCTGGCGGGGCGGTCCAAGGGAGGGAGGGGTGGCGGCGGACTACGCGAGATCCGTCTCCGGCTCGAGCGCTTCATGATCGAGCGCAAGCTCGCTCGCCTGCGCAAGAAGAGCGGCATGCGCGTGGTGCCGGGCGGCAAGAGCTCGAACCCCTTCGACGTGAACTAGGGTCTCACAGGCTGGAGGTTGATTCACCCATGGACCGTGAAGCAGCGTGGCAGATCGTCGTCGATCACGTGGAAAACGTGAACCTCCGCAAGCACATGCAGGCGGTCGAAGCCGCCATGCGCTGGTACGCCGAGAAGCTGGGGGGCGACGTCGAGCAGTGGGCGCAGGCGGGTCTGCTGCACGACTTCGACTGGGAAATCCATCCGACCCTGGAACAGCACCCCAAGGAGGGAGTGCCGATCCTGCGTGAGCGAGGTGTCGAAGAACCGGTCATCCAGGCGATCCTGGCGCACAACACAGAGGGAACGGGAGTCGAGCGCACCACTCCGCTCGACTTCGCCCTGCTGGCCTGCGACGAGGTGACGGGCTTGATCTCCGCGGCCGCCCTGATCCGACCCAGCAAGGACCTTCGCGAGGTGCCGCTCAAGTCGGTCAAGAAGCGGTGGAAGGAGCGGTCCTTCGCCGCCGGCGTCGACCGAGACCACGTCGAGAAGGTGACCGCCGACTTCAGTCGCGAATGCTTCGACGGCCAACTCGAATTGTGGGAGCATGTCGGCCACGTATTGGAGGCCATGAAGGGAATCGCCGAAGAGCTGGAGCTCGACGGGCGCCTGGCCAAGGACTGAACGCACCCGGCTTCGGATCGAAGCCACACCACTGGAACCCTCCCGTCCCGACCCGAATCGGAGCCACCGTGACCTCATCGACCCGAACCCACACCGTGGCCGCCTTCGTCGCCGGCCTTCTCTTCTGCCTCTCTCTGATGGCCTCTTCGCTCGTCGCTCAGGAGGACCGGCCGAATCCCTCACAGCCTCAGGGAGAGAACCTGGCCTTTCCCGAAGGATGGCAGGTGATTCTCGACCACCCCAGCGAGCACATCCTGATCGGCGACGACAAGGACGAAGTCGACGTCTGGTTCGTCAACATGACACCGGGTTGGCACATCACGACTCGGCCCGCAGCGATCTTCTTCCACCCGGCCAACACCGGCTACGAGCTCTACCGACTCGAAGTCACCATCCATCTCTTCGACCCCGAAGGGGGGAACGAGGGCTATGGCATCTTCTTTGGGGGCAAGAAGCTTGGACAAGAGAACGGGGTCTTCGATTCGTTTCTACTGCGAAACAGCGGCGAGTTCTCGATTCGAGGCAAGGTCGGCGACTTTCACGAAGCGATGTACGACTGGACTCCCCACTCCGGCATCGTACGCTTCGACGAGACGAGTGAGGGTTCGGTCGAGAACAGACTGGCGCTCGATGTCGACACCGAGAACGTCCACTTCGAGATCAACGGGCAGCGCGTGGCGACCCTGAGTCGCGACGAGGTCGAGTCCGAGGGCATCGCGGGCTTCCGACTGGGCCACCTCCTCAACGTCCACATCTCCGACTTTCAGATGTTCCGCAAGGAGTTCATCACCGAGCTCCCGACCGAGATCCCCTAGGCCCCCGAGATCCCCTGGACCCCCGAGATCCCTGGACCACCGAGAGCCCCTTCGACCAGAGCCCTGCCCACCGCAGAGCCTGCGGCCCCGTCTGCGCAGCTCCTACTCGGAGAGTCCTTCCCACTGGGCCCTCCACTGGGGCACCTGCTCGGCCAACCATCGCCGGATCTCGTCTCGCACCTCGCGAAACGCCTGCAGCCGCTCGTGGTCACTGCCCTGGGTCGTCGACGGATCGCGGAAGGAGTGATGCAGGAGGGCGATTCGCGCCGGAGCGAAGGGGCACTGCTCGCGCGCCGAGTCGCACACGGTGACGGTGAAATCCGGCACTCCCTCGATCTCGGCGAGCGTCTTCGAGCGGTGGCCTCGGAGATCGATTCCGATCTCCTGCATGGCGAGGATCGCCAGCGGATTCACTCGCGTGGCCTCGGTGCCGGCACTGCACGCCTCGAAGGTTTCTCCGTGGTCGTGGCGTACCAGTCCTTCCGCCATCTGCGAGCGAGCCGAGTTGTGAGTACAGACGATCAGCACGGTCGGGCGAGTCAACTTCCCTCCTCCGGTTCCCAGCGGCGAACGGCCGCCCAAGACTATCGAACTCGCGGCGAAAGTCCGTATGGTAGTGCCCATGGCAGTGCGCAGGCTCCCGGATCGCCTCGTGTGGCGTTCACGCCCGAGTTGTCCGAGAGGCGACATCACGCCCTGGACCCGGGCGGATATAGTCGAGGCATCTGATCGACGATCTGAGCGGGCTGGGAGCCGCGCCGCCAGTCCCCGGGCGCGGGCTCGATGTCCGCCGCACGATCCGTACGCGAGAAGCCGGCGCACGATCCGCACACCGGATTCATGCCTTGACACCAAAGGAGTAGCGAGATGGGAATCATGGACTTCGTCTTCGGGTCGGGAGACAAGGTGAAGGGTACGTCCGACGAGGAGAAGTCGAAGGAGCTCGAAGGCCGCGTGAAGGACCTCGATCTCGGCATCGACTCGATGCAGGTGGACCTCTCGGGAGACACCGCCGTCCTCAAGGGAGAAGCCAAGACCCTGGCCGATCGGGAGAAGGCGATTCTGGCCGTCGGCAACACCGCGGGAATCGCCAAGGTCGATGACCGGCTCTCGGTCTCGGGGGGCGACGCCGGCCAGTCAGCGACCTTCTACACGGTGCAGGCAGGCGACTCGCTTTCGAAGATCGCGAAGAGCCAGTACGGCGACGCCACGCAGTACCAGAAGATCTTCGAAGCGAACCAGCCGCTGCTCAGCGATCCAGACAAGATCTACCCGGGGCAGGTACTGCGCATCCCGCCGGTTTCCTGAGCCCCGAGGGACGCGAGGAGAACAAAGAAAATGATGGAGCTCATCTGGTTCTTGCTCATCGGACTGGCGGCTGGCTTCCTGGCTGGCCAGATCATGAAGGGTCGAGGCTTCGGCATGGTCGGCAATATCGTGGTCGGGGTGGTCGGAGCGCTCGTCGGCGGCTTCCTCTCCCAGGCCTTCGGCTTCAGTACTTCCGGACTGATCGGTCCCCTCATCGTCGCGACGCTGGGAGCCGTGCTGCTGCTCTTCATCGTCGGCCTCGTGAAGAAGGAGGCGTAGCCTCCGGCCAGGACCTCGGCGGCCTCACCTCGATCCTCGCGATCGGGGTCGGGACCGCCGATGGCTCCTGCTGCGAGACCCGCTACCATCGCCCCATGCACTT
Organism: uncultured Acidobacteriota bacterium; assembly: GCA_963851415.1. GTDB lineage: Bacteria > Acidobacteriota > Thermoanaerobaculia > Multivoradales > Multivoraceae > CAWKPF01. The sequence goes on along the minus strand of CAWKPF010000003.1, from coordinate 660,694 downwards.
CGGCCCCGTACCCCTCGACCAGGCCGAGGGACGCATCCTCGGACACAACGTCAGCGACGAGCAGGGGCGACGCGTACTGCGCAAAGGCACCGCGCTTTCAGGGGAGGATGTGGAACGCCTGGCGACGCTCGGACGGTCCCGGGTGTATGTCGCGACGTTCGAAGAGGGAGACGTCGGCGAAGACGAGGCTGCGCTGCGGGTCACCCGTGCAACGATCGGCGAGGAGTGGATCCGCCTCTCGGGCCCCCGCACCGGGAGAGTCAACGTGCACACCACGCACCGAGGAATCGTGAGGGTCGACACCGATCGCCTTTCGGAGCTCAACGAGATGGACGGCATCACCCTTGCCACCGTCTACAAGAACACTGCGGTCCGCGAGGGCCGCATGATCGCCACCACCAAGATCCTTCCCTATGCGCTGCCCGAGTCGACCGTCTGCGCCGCGGAGACCCTGGGCCTGCGAGCCCAGGAGAACGAGCGGCCGATGCTCTGGCTCGACCCGATTCTCGAGAGGCGCGTGGGACTGGTGGTGAGTGCGGCCCCGGGCGGGCGCGACCGTGTCGTAGCCGGCTTCGAGAGCGCCCTCAGGGCCCGCCTCGAAGCGCTGGGCTCCACACTCGAAGTGGTCGAGTTCGTCGCGGCTACCGAGGACGAGGCCGAAAGCCGACTGGCCGACGCTCTCACCGCTCTGGAGGATCGAGGCGTGGAGCTCCTGCTCCTCGCGGGTGAGACCGCCATCCAGGACCACGCCGACCTTGCCCCCCGCGCGGTAGAGCGCGCGGGGGGAGAGATCACCTGCTACGGCGCACCGGTCGACCCGGGCAATCTCCTCATGGTGGCCTACCTGCACGGGATTCCCGTGCTGGGAGCGCCCGGCTGTGCGCGCAGCCCCAAGCAGAACATCGTCGACCTCGTACTCCCCAGACTGCTGGCGGGCGAGCGGCTCGAACGTCGGGACATCATCGAGCTCGGGCACGGCGGCCTGCTGGACGACGTCCCGGAGCGGCCGCTCCCCCGCAGCCGGCTCTAGACGGGTGCGTCAGACCGGAGTCGGGGCCTGGAGCGAGCCCTTGGTGAAGGTCTCGAAGAACGACGACAGATCGTCCGCCTCGAGTGGCGCGGCAAACAAGAAGCCCTGCATGATCTGACAGCCGAGCTCGCTCAACGCCTCCATCTCGTCGGGGCGCTCGACTCCCTCCGCCACCACGTCCAGGCCCAGGCCGTGGGCGAGGCCGAGAATGGCGGCGCAGACATTGCGATCGGCAGCGGAGCGCCCGGCGGATCGTACGAAGGTGCGGTCGATCTTGAGACGGTTGAGCGGAAAGCTCCGCAAGCGAACGAGCGGCGTCGAACCGGTGCCGAAGCCACCGACCGCCAGACGCACCTGCGCCTCGCGCAGCAGCTCGACGGTGAGCGCCAGATGACTGTCGGGCTCCGCCACCACACGCTCCGGGATCTCGAGCTCGATCCGCTCCGGCGGAATCCCGGTGCGCTTCAGCTCTCGCTGCAGCCGGTCCACGACACCGACTTCGCGGAGCCGCGCATCGCTCACATTGATGGCGAGCGTTCGCGGTGCGGATCCTCGATCGATCCAGATGCGGAAATCGTCGAGCGCGCGTGACACCACCCAGTCTTCGATGCGCGGAAGCGATCCCGAGATGGCCGCACTCTTGAGGAACTCGCCAGGCAACAGCCGTCCGAGACCCGGATGGTCCCAACGCAGCAGAGCTTCCACTCCGATCGGCTTGCGATTGTCGACGTCGATCTGGGGTTGGTAGACCAGGACCAACTCCTCGCGCTCGAGAGCGCGGTCGAAGTCTCGCGACACGAAGGAACGCTCGCGAATCTTGCGCTCGATCCGATCCTCGGCGAGGCAGAACCCCTTCTTCCCCGTCCGCTTCACGCGGTACATCGCTTCGTCGGCGAGACGCATGAGCACTTCTTCGGCGAGCGCGTCATCCGGGCTCACCGCGATCCCCAGACTGGCGGACATCGAAACGGTGTAGCCGTCGAGCGAGAAGGGCTCATCGAAACAGCCCAGGACTCGTTCGGCAACGCGTCGGGCGTCGTTGGAGGCGCGCAGGTCTTCGACCACCAACACGAACTCGTCGCCTCCCCACCGTCCCAGGGTGTCTCCCTCACGGAGAACGGTCTCCAGACGCTCAGCCACGGCTCGCAGCAGCCGATCGCCGACTCCATGTCCATAGGCGTCGTTGACTCCCTTGAAACCATCGAGGTCCAGGACCATGATGGCGATCCGCTCGGCGGCGCGACGCACGCGCTGCACGGCAAGCCGGAATCGCGACCGGAGCAGCTGGCGGTTCGCGACTCCGGTCAACGGGTCGATCAGGGCGAGGCCACTCTGGCGGAGGTTGGCACGGCGACGGCTGCTGAAGTCACGCACCTCGATGCGACAGGCGTCCGAATCCGGCCGGAGTCGCAGCTCGTAGAGTGCAGGGCCCTCCGCATTGTCGACGCCCGGAAGCGAGATCTCGAACCTCCGCTCCCGACCCTGTGCAATGGCGTCGCCGAGCCGAGACCGGATCTCGCGTGCCACGGCCTCGGGAAGGATGTCCTCGATGAGCTCGTCAAACCGTTGCACCTCGAGGGGAAGTCCGAGGTGCCGCGTGGGAGCGACCTCCTGCAACCGCCCCTCCTTGTCGACCAACATGTCGAACACGGGAGTGGGGCGTGGCGCCTGGCTGGCGGCTCGACCGGCGGTCGGCTTCCCCTCCGGCAGCTTCGGCTCCTGGTCGGCGATCTCGCTCCGATGATCGGTGGTGATCAGCTCGATCACCAGACACGGTCGGCCCTCAGGACTCTCGGCGGTGAGCTCGAGATAGTGCTCGACTCCGTCGTCCGAGAGTCGAGCCAGAACGCCGGATCGAATGCGACCTTCTTCGTCGCTGCTCCAGAACGCGAGCGCTCTGGTGACGAAGTCGTTGATCGGTGAGCGACCTTCGCGGAAACGCAGCGTCTCGTCGTCGAGCTCGATCTCGCCCGCGAGCACCTCGAACCACACCGGAAGAGTGGCCGGACGGTCGAAGATCTTGCCCTGCCGCCGCTCCAGTGTGACCTGATCGTCGGTCACTTCGAATCCCATCGCTACGTCGCGCACGTGTCCCCTCATACCCTCCGCGGTGAGACGGCGTCCCACATCCAGGGGATCGTATCAAAAACTTGCATTCCTTCAATAACAAAAGTCCAGGGCCCGAGACGATGTCTTCCCGGACCGGGGGAGCCTCTCTGGCGAGCTCAACGTCGGCGGGGCATGTAGAGGTCGGTGATCGTCCCCTCGAAGGCCTCCGCCGCCATCGCCACCGTCTCCGAGAGGGTGGGATGAGGATGGATGGTGAGGCCGAGGTCCCGGGCATCGGCACGCATCTCGATCGCCAGCGCCGCCTCGGCGATGAGGTCTCCCGCCGAAGGACCGACGACGCCGGCCCCCAGAAGCCGCCCGGACTCCGGATCGAAGAGCAGCTTCGTCATCCCCTCGTCGCGACCCAGAGCCAGAGCGCGACCACTCGCAGCCCACGGGAACACGCCCTTGCCCACTGCAATTCCCTGATCCTCCGCCTGTGTCTCGGTCAGCCCCACCCACGCCACTTCAGGATCGGTATAAGCAACGCTGGGGATCACCGTGGCCTCGAAGCCACTCTTCTCTCCCGCCGCCACCTCGGCCGCGACCTTTCCCTCGTGGGTCGCCTTGTGCGCGAGCATCGGCTCCCCGACCACGTCTCCGATGGCGAAGATGTGGGCGACGTTGGTGCGTTGCTGATCGTCGACCCGAATGAACCCACGTTCGTCGACGGCGACGCCGGCACGCTCGGCGTTGATCATCGCGCCGTTGGGCCGACGGCCGACCGCAACCAATACGCGGTCGAAGAGATCGGAGCCCGGGGCTCCCTCCCCTTCGAACGACACGGAGAGCCCATTCTCCTGCGGCGTGATGGCAGTGACCTTCGTGTCCACGAAGACGTTCTCGTAGCTCTTGCGGATGCGCCTCTCGAGGGGACGAACCAGATCTCGATCGACGCCGGGCAACAGGCCGCTCAGCAGTTCGACCACCGTGACCCTGGAGCCGAGCGCTGCGTACACCGTGGCCATTTCCAGACCGATGATTCCCCCGCCGATCACCAGCAGTCGCTGGGGAACATCGGCCAGTTCGAGAGCGCCCGTCGAATCGAGTAGCCGCGGATCGTCTGTGGGCGCGAAGGCAAGCTGCACCGGCCGCGAGCCGACGGCAATGATCGCGTGAGCGAAACTCACGCGACGCTCTCCATCGGCCATGGCCACCGTCAGCTCATGCGGACCCGTGAAGCGTCCCTCCCCGGTGATCACTTCGACCGCACGACGCTTCGCCAGCTGTGCGAGACCGCCCACCAGCTTGCCGACGACCTGGTCCTTCCAGCCACGGAGTCTGTCGAGGTCGATCTCCGGACGCGCAAAGAGCACCCCGTGCTCGCCGAACGCCTCGGCATCGTCGATCACCCGGGCCGCATGGAGGAGCGCCTTGGAAGGGATACATCCCACATTGAGACAGACTCCACCGAGCACCTCGTCGCGCTCGACCAGGATCGTGCTCTGGCCGAGATCGGCGGCACGAAAGGCAGCCGCGTAGCCACCCGGGCCGGAGCCCAACACCAGCACGTCGCAGTCGTAGTCTCCCGTGTGCTCTACCGTTCCCTGCACTGGAACAGGAGCCGGCCCCGAGGGTGCCTCCCCGGCCACAGGAGAAGGCGATTGGGCGCCCCCGTCCTTGGCCAGAGCGTCTGCGTCGGTGGTGAGCAGACGAACGATGGTCGCCCCCTCACCCACTTTGTCGCCGACCGCGACCAGAACGGTCTCGACCACGCCCGCCGCCGTGGACGGCACTTCCATCGAAGCCTTGTCGCTCTCGAGAGTGATCAACGAATCGTCGACCGCCACCTCATCGCCAGGCTCGACCAGCACTTCCACCACGTCGACCTGGTCGAAGTCGCCAATGTCTGGAATCTTGATCTCGATCGTGTTCGCCACGGGGTCGATCCTCCGTCGAGCTCAGAGCAGCAGCCGGCGAATGTCGCCGAGCAGCCCCGACAGGAATGTCGTGAAACGCACGCCCTGAGCGCCGTCGATCACGCGGTGGTCGTAGGACACCGAGAACGGCATGATTCGACGGGGCACGAACTCGCTGCCCTGCCAGACCGGCTTCCAGTCCATTCTCGCGATCCCCAGGATGGCCACCTCGGGGGCGTTGACGATCGGGGTGAACCCGGTGCCACCGATTCCGCCCAGGCTGGAGATCGAGAAGCCGGCACCCTGTAGGTCGGGAATCGAGAGCCTGCCCTCTCGCGCCCTCTCGCTGGTCTCCACGAGCTCCGCAGCGAGCTCCCAGAGGCCCTTCTTGTCGACATCGCGGATGACCGGCACCACCAGACCGTCCGGAGTGTCGACCGCGACCCCGATGTGGACGAAGTCCTTGACGATGAGCGATTCCCCACTGGGATCGAGAGACGAATTGAACTCGGGGAACTCCCGCAGCGCCTTGGCCGCGGCGAGAAGCTGGAAGGCCACCGGGGTCAGGCGCACTTCGCGAGACTGGGCCTCCGACTTGAGGGACTGGCGGAACTCCTCGAGCTCGGTGACGTCGGCTTCGTCGAACTGTGTGACGTGGGGAACGTTGAGCCAGGCACGATGCAGATTGCGTGCGGACGCACGTCGGATCCGAGACAGCGGGCGCACCTCGATGCCACCGTAGCGAGCCCAGTCGACCGGAGGGACCTTCTCGAACCCTGCGCCGCCACCCGATGCCGTCTCCGCCGGGCTTCCCTGCAGCTGCGCTTTGACCCACTGCTGCACGTCTTCCTTGAGGATCCGGCCCTTGCGTCCACTTCCCGGTACCGAGCTCAGATCCGCTCCCAGCTCCCGCGCGAAGCGCCGCACCGAAGGGCTGGCATAGATGGCACCGGTCGTACCGGAGGAGCCGCGGGGCGCCTCTCGGGGTGCCGGCGGCTCGGGCTCGGTTGACGGAGGCTCCTTCTCTGAGGTCGCCTTCCCTGAGGTCGCCGCCACCCGGGTCTCTGGCGAAGAGGCCTCGGCTGGCGAGGTCTCCATCGGAGCCTGGGCGGGCGGCGTTGCCGGGGCCGGGCTCTCGGCAGCAGATCCTTCGTCCGACGAAGGCTCGCTCGCCTCCAACCGGACGATCACCGCCCCTTCGCCGACCTGATCCCCGACCGCGACCAGCACCTCCCGCACCACGCCAGCTGACGGAGAGGGTACCTCCATGGACGCCTTGTCGCTCTCGAGGGTGATCAGAGAGTCGTCGACCGCCACGCTGTCACCCGGCTTGACCAGGACCTCGACCACGTCGACCTGGTCGAAGTCGCCGATGTCCGGAACCTTGATCTCGATCGTCTCCGCCACGTTGTCTCTTCCTTTCGTGCTCAGACGGTCCAGGGATCGGGCGCGTCGGACTCGATCTCGTACTTTTCGATCGCGGCGGTCACCTCGGTGCGATCCACCTCCCCCGCCTCGGCGAGCGCACGCAGAGCCGCCGTGGCGATGTAGTGCCGGTCGACCTCGAAGAACCTGCGCAGAGTCTCTCGCGTGTCGCTGCGACCGTAGCCGTCGGTGCCGAGGGTCGAAAAGGGTGCCCGCACGAAGGGGCGAATCTGCTCGGCGAACGAGCGCATGTAGTCGGTCGCAGCAATGACCGGCGCATCGCTCCCCCCCAAGACTTCGCTCACGTAGGACACTCGCGGCTCTGCTTCCGGGTGCAGGAGGTTCGCCCGTTCGGCGGACATTCCGTCCCGGCGGAGCTCGTTGAAGCTGGTCGCGCTGTAGACCTCGGCCGCGACCTCCCAATCGTTCTCGAGCAGCTCCGCGGCAGCCAGCGCCTCGCGCAGAATGGCGCCCGATCCGAGCAGGCGAACCCGCCGCTTGCGTCGACTCTTGCTCTTGCGCAACAGATACAGACCTCGGCGAATGCCCTCTTCGACCCCTTCGGGCATGGGCGGATGCACGTAGTTCTCGTTCAGCGTCGTCACGTAGTAGAAGACATTCTCGCTCTCGACGTACATTCGGCGCAGTCCGTCCTGGACGATCACGGCGAGCTCGTAGCCGAAGGTCGGATCGTAGGAGATGCAGTTGGGCACGGTCGCCGCAGCGAGCTGGCTGTGACCGTCCTGGTGCTGCAAGCCTTCCCCGTTCAGGGTCGTGCGTCCGGAAGTCCCGCCGATGACGAATCCCCGGGACTGCATGTCACCGGCTGCCCACAGAAAGTCCCCGATGCGCTGAAAGCCGAACATCGAGTAGAGGATGAAGAAGGGAATCATGGGAAGTCCATGATTGGCGTACGCGGTCCCCGCCGCCATCCAGGAGCAGATCGCTCCGGCCTCGGTAATTCCCTCCTGCAGGATCTGGCCATCGCGCGCCTCTTTGTACGGCGCGATCTGACCCGCATCCACCGGCGTGTAGAGCTGGCCCTCGGGGGCGTAGATGCCGAGCTGACGGAACATCCCCTCCATGCCGAAGGTGCGGGCCTCGTCTGCCACGATCGGCACGAGGTACTTTTTCAAGTTGGCGTCACGAGTCAGCAGGGTGAGGGCCCGCACGAACGCCATCGTGGTCGAGATCTCGCGCTCGCCGCTCCCCTCGAGCAGCGAGAGAAAGGCCTCGAGGGAAGGGATCTCGAGAGCAGGGGCCTCGACGATCCGAACCGGCAACGAGCCCCCCAGCGCTTCACGGCGCTGTTTCAGATAGATGACCTCCGGGCTGTCGTCGGCGGGCCGGAAGAAGGGTGCGGCGGCGAGCTCTTCGTCGGCGATGGGAAGACCGAGCTGGTCCCGGTAGTGACGCAGGGACTCTTCACCCAGCTTCTTCTGTTGATGAGTGATGTTCTGGCCCTCACCGGCCTCCCCCATCCCGTGCCCCTTCACCGTCTTGGCGAGGATCACGGTGGGCTGACCACGGTGAGCGACCGCCGCGGCATAGGCAGCGTAGACCTTGTGTGGGTCGTGGCCACCGCGATTGAGCCGCCAGATGTCGTCATCCGTGAGGTGAGCGACCATCTCCCTGAGCTCCGGGTACTTGCCGAAGAAATGCTCGCGAACGAACCCACCGTCCTGGCTCGCCTTGTAGGCCTGGTACTCCCCGTCGACCGCTTCGAGCATGCGTCGGCGCAAGAGCCCCTTGGTGTCTCGGGCGAAGAGCGGATCCCAGTAGGAGCCCCACAGGACCTTGATCACGTTCCATCCCGCGCCTCGGAAGAGCGCCTCCAACTCTTGAACGATCTTCCCGTTCCCGCGAACCGGGCCGTCGAGCCGCTGCAGGTTGCAGTTGATGACATAGACGAGGTTGTCGAGCTTCTCTCGCGCGGCGAGCGCCAATCCGCCGGTCGATTCCGGCTCGTCGGTTTCACCGTCCCCCAGAAAGGCCCAGACCTTGCGATCGCCACACTCCAGAATGCCCCGGTTCTCGAGGTACTTCATGAAGCGCGCCTGATAGACGGCCATCATCGGCCCCAGCCCCATCGAGACGGTCGGAAACTGCCAGAAATCGGGCATCAGCCAGGGATGGGGGTACGACGACAGTCCGCCCTCTCCCACCTCGCGCCGGAAGCGCAGCAGGGCTTCCTCGCCGATGCGACCCTCCAGAAACGCTCGTGCGTAGATTCCGGGCGAAGAGTGACCCTGAATGAAGACGAGATCGCCCCGGTTCGTCTCGGTGGGCGCGCGAAAGAAGTGATTGAAGCCGACGTCGTAGAGGGTCGCCGCCGAGGCGAAGCTCGCGATGTGACCCCCCAGACCATCGTCACGCTTGTTGGCGCCCACCACCATCGCCATCGCGTTCCACCGCACGATGTCACGGATCCTGCGCTCGAGCTCGGCGTCCCCCGGCATCGGCGGCTCCAGTCCTGCGGGGATCGTATTGACGTAGGCGGTGGTGGCGTCGAAGGGCAGGTACGCGCCTTTCTCCCGGGCCCGAGTCACCAGGGCCTCCAGCAGGAAATGCGCGCGCGCGGGCCCCTCGCGCTCGAGCACCGCCTCCAGCGACTCGACCCACTCCCGGGTCTCCTCGGGGTCACGATCGGGTCCCTTCGCACCGGCATACGCCGGGGCCGACTGAGGATCCGAGGTCATATCTCTGCTCCTGCTTGGGTCGTGAGCGGTCGTCGGACTCTACGGGCCGGGGGCGCCCCGGGGACGTGTTCGGGAAGAACACCCCGCAACATAGAGGATGCGGACTCCTCGTTCAACTGCGCTTTCGCAGAAAGCGTCGAGCCCGAGGCACCCCCGAGGCAGCGTCGGAACAGAGTCCCGAGGCCGCGCGGACCTCGAGCCCGGGTCTGCAGACGCCCCGGGGGACGCGGATGCACCGACCACGAAGGGTGCGCCAGAAGCGAAAAAAGAGGAATAAGACCCGAAAGAGAGCATTCTTTGCCCCGAAACGAACCATAAAACGGATAAATAGAGTAAACCTGTGCTATAACGGCGCCATGGCAACTCCACAGACAGGCTATCGAGCCATCCTCGAGCGACAGCACCGGGTCGACAACTGCCCGCTCTGTCGACCCCCCAGCACGCCGACCCCGGCCACCTTCGCCGCGGCGCTCTGCCCACAGTGTCGATCCTGGATTCAGCGCTCCGCGGACGCCCCCCTCGCTTCGCGAAGGGCCCTCGGGCTTCGCGGGCTGCGCGCCTGGGCCGGACGCTGATCTCGCCGCTGCGGACTCAGTCGGCGCTCGCTCCGCCCTGGTGGAAGACCGGCAGAACCTCCTCCACGAAGGCGTCGAGGGCGAGCCAATCGATCGGTGGGCGCAACGCGATGTTGAGGCCCTCCACCCCGCTGTCGGCGTATTCGCCGATGCGATCCACTGCCTGACGGGTGTTCCCGATCAGGGACCCTTCAGCGAGATGGGCCGGAACCTCCTGCGGATTCGCTCCGAGGTAGAATCCGACGTTGACGCTGCTCTCGATCTCTGCCGGGTCGCGATCGACTCGCCCGCACTGCTCCTCGAGCGTTGCCAGGCGACGCGCGACGTCGGGCGGCGCGAGGTAGGGCATGTTGAACCCGTCCGCGTAGAGCGCCGCCAACCGCGGGGTTCTCTTCGCTCCGCGGCCGCCCACCCAGATCCGCAGCGCGGGATTGTAGGGCTTCGGACTGCAAACGGCTTTCGAAAGGCGGTAGAACTCCCCTTCGAAGTGGGTCTCCTCGTCGTGAAACAGAGAGCGAACGACCTGCAGCGCCTCCTCCAGCTGGTCGAGCCGACGCCCCAGCGGGGGAAAGGGATAGCCGAAGTCGTCGAACTCCTCTTGGAACCAGCCCGCTCCGATCCCGATCTCGGCCCGCCCTCGCGAGAGATGGTCGATCGTGACCGCGGCCTTGGCGAGCAGCCCGGGGGAGCGAAACAGGGCACAGAACACGAGACAGCCCACTCGCACTCTCTGCGTCGACGCGGCCAGGGCCGCCATCGCCGACACCCCTTCGAAGCACGGGTTCTCTCGGCTCGCCAGGGGGTTGGCGTAGAAGTGATCCCAGACCGAAGCCCAGTGGAAGCCAGCCTCATCGGCACGCCTCCACACACGGAGAAGCTCCTCCATCGGAAGATCCTGGGGGCCGGTGTGAATCCCGATCCTCATCGCATGCCTCCCGGCTCTCCTTGTGGCCAAACTCCCTCAGCGGGTCGGAAGAGCTCGTCGGCGAATCAGTGGACGGCTTCCCGATCTCCAGGCAACACCCGAGCATCGAGAATGCGAGTCGTGGTCACCGAGTTCTCGAACTCGAGGAAGAGCCCCGGCGCAGCGATGACCTGGCTGCGAATGGCTCGCCCGCCGAAGGTGCATCCGGCGACACCGATCCGTTTCGGGGACACTCCAACCCGATCGAACCAGCCGCCGGCGACGGAGTAGCTACCGTCTTCGAGCAGGCAGAGGGAATACACCGAGTTCCGAGTCGTGACCACGACCCAATCGCCGACGCGCAGATCGGTCCGACTGACCGCCCGAACGTGCTCGGCGGCCTCGGTGATCGCTTCGAGGGTGAGTGCTTCGGTCTCGTCCGACATCTGTTTTCCGGAGCCTACCCCACACTCCATGCCGGTTCCAATGCTCTACCCACCGGAGCCTCGGCCTCGGTCCCGGGCAGGCGTGGGCCGATCGGGCCTTCCATCGCTCGAGCCAGCAGGATCTGCCTGGCCTCGACCGGCCTCGTCACGCTCTCGCCCTCCGGCTCCGCGACCCCTCTCTCGACGCTCGCCGGATCGCCGTTCGGGTCCGAAACGCCACGATCGTGAGGTCGTCGGGCTTGCTCGGCTGGCCCTCCTGCGGGCTCTCCATGGCCCCGATTGCGCGCTCAGCGAGTCGCTCGACGCCGGCCCTCAGGGGTCCTTTGCGAATCGCCTCCACGATCGTCTCGAGCTCCAGATTGTCGAACAGCCCATCCGAGCCGAGCACGACCGTGTCGCGCGCCGCCAGCTCGAATCGCGGCCCGACATCGATGCGCATCTCCGCAGTGCCAACGAAGTTGGTCACCAGGTGACGCTCCTCGTGCTCCATCTCGTCTTCCTGGTCGATCAGCCCGGCGGCCACTCCGAGCCCGACCGGCGAATGCTCCATGGACCGAAAGCGGATACGGCCCCGCTGACCGGTCACGAAGACCGTCGAGTCACCGACGTGATAGCAACGAGCCTGGCCATCGACGAGCCCGACCACCGAGAGCGTCGTCGCCGCCGCACTGGGAAGCCCGCGGACCCGCTCGTTGGCGAGCTCGAACCCGTTCAGGATGCCATGACGCAGCTCGAGCCCCCGCTCCGTGCTCTCGCGCACGGACTCCTCGAGGGCTCCGAGTGCCAGCCGCACCGCCTCGGCCGGTTGGGGCATCCCACCGGCGCCGTCGGCCACCGCGAGAACCAATCGATCGTCGATCGGCAGCACCAGGAGGCCATCTTGATTGGCATCGACTCGCGAGGGTTTGGGCCGAGTGAACAGGACCACCTCGCCCATGGGAAGAGCCAGGGAGAGGGCGGCGTCGGTCGCTGTCTCGACCAGTAGGACCGGCTTCACCGCGGGGGTCGGGATGCGAGTCATGGCTCTCGTGCTTGCCAGGGAGGTCAACGAGGCCTGCGAAGGGTGTCAGGCGAGACTCGCGGGAATCCGCGAAGAGGGTCCGCGAACCGATCGGGGGACGAGCGAACGAGCTCCGAGTCGAGCCTGGAAAGGGTCCGACCCGGAGTCGCCCGAGCGGAGCCTATTTGAAGATATTGAGCATCTTCAAGATGGCCAGGAGAACCACCGCGCCCACGACGGCAACGATCCAGGGCACGAAGCTGCCCTCGGTCCCGAGGCCGAACACGTTGGCCAGCCAGAAACCCAGGAACGTGCCGACGATACCGACGACGATGTTGGCGATCATGCCCATCTGCGCGTTCGTCTTCATCACCATGCTGGCCACCCAGCCGATGATTCCACCCATCACAAGGGTGATGATGATGTTGATCAGAGTCATCCTCTCCTCCATTCGAAATGACGGAATTCAGAGTCCCTTTCGGGAGCTCCAGGGGGCAGACCGGAAGCGGCATCCCCGCTCGGGACCGATTTGCCGACTTGCCTTTCTTCCTAGCAGATCCTGAAACGGATTCTAGCAGGACGCGGGCGCAAACGCCCTTCGGCTTGTTCTATGATCCGAATCAACCAGTGAGAACGCGTGTCGCGGCGCCGTGGGAGGCTGGATGCCTCGCCGGCGGGCGATGCAGTTGCTTCCCTGTTCCAACGAACGTGACGAAGCTTCGATCGAGCGAAAGGACACGACCCCATGAGCGAGAACACGACAGCGGACCCGGTACGCGACGGCAGGCCGGTGGTCGACTGGAGCGCGGTCTTCTGGGCGGGATTGATCGCCGGAACGGTCTTCTTGTTCGTCAACCTGGTCCTGGGACCGATGGCCTACGGAGGGAACATCTGGGTGTGGATCCGACTGCTCGCCTCTCCGCTTCTGGGCCCCGACATCCTGGCACCGCCGGCGACCTTCGACGCCCTGGCGCTGGGGGCCGCAGTCGTCGTTCAGCTCGCCCTGTCGATGATCTTCGCCGTGGTCGTCGCCTTCGTGCTGCATCGATGGGGCCTGTGGGTCGGGATCTTCGGCGGCGCATTGATCGGCCTGGCGATGTACCTCATCAACTTCTACACCCTCACCTACTTCTTTCCCTGGTTCTTTGCGCTCGGAGGCTGGGTGATGGCCCTCTCCCATGTGCTGTTCGGCGCCTTCGCGGGTGGCGTCTACGAGCTCCTGGAGGTCGAAGAGTGGGAGCTGGACGACGGCACGGTCATCCGGCGAGAGGGCTGATGCGAAACTCCAGAATCCAAGCAGAGTCTGTCTGAGGAGATCCAGCTCATGCCACGAAGAACCATGTACCGCTCCCCCTATGGCCGCCGACCCGTCCGAACGCGACCGCAGCCGCGACGCAGCAACCACATGCGACTCTGGCTCGGTCTCGGCCTGGCCTTCCTCGCCTTCATGTCCTACCAGTGCTCGACCGAGTACAACCCGGTGACTGGAGAGGAACAGCACATCGCCCTGACTCCGGAGCAGGAGATCGCCATGGGTCTGCAGGCCGTCCCCGAGATGGCCCAACAGCACGGCGGCCTGCATCCCGACCAGCAGGCTCAGGCCCTGGTCGACCGGGTCGGCAACAAGATCGTGAACGAGAGCGAGGCGCACGACACGGGGTGGCGGTTCGACTTCCATCTGCTGCGCGACCCCCGAGTCGTCAACGCCTTCGCTCTGCCGGGTGGGCAGGTGTTCGTCACCGCGGCCCTGTTCGAGAAATTCGAGACCGAAGGGCAGTTGGCGGGAGTGCTCGGGCACGAGATCGGGCACGTGGTCGCCCGGCACTCCGCACAGCGGATGGCCAAGCAGGAACTGACCCAGGGACTCACCGGAGCCGTGATGGTGTCGACCGGTAGCGCCGGGAACGCTCGTATGGCGGCCGCCATCGGCCAGATGGTCAACATGAGCTACGGACGCGAGGACGAGCTCCAGTCGGATGCCCTCGGGGTCCGGTTCATGTCGGAAGCGGGCTACGATCCGCGAGCCATGATCGGTGTCCAGGAGATTCTCAACGCGGAGGCGGGCGGTGCCGCACCTCCTGAGATGCTGAGTACCCATCCCAGCTTCGAGAACCGCGTCGGGATCATCGAGGAGGCGATTCGCGAGGTGTATCCGGACGGAGTGCCAGCGGGCATGATCCAGTAGCCGGCGGATCGGGCGCAGCACGGGGCGGACGGCGCATGCGGAGACTCCGCCTCAGTCGACCCGGTCGTGCACACGCGAGCGCCAGCGTAGATAGGGCAGCGACACCAGAGCCGTCGCGACCAGATAGCCGGCGACCAGGGTGAGTGCGCGGGGGCCGCGGTAGCTGGCGGCCACCAGCAGTGCGAGCGCCACGTGGCGGGAGGCGCAGGCGATCGCCAGCGAGGTTCGCCCCGACGGCTCGGGACCGCCCATCAGGTGCCCGGTCACGGTCGCGGCGCCGGTGAAGATCGCGAACGCCAGAAAGCTCGGCCAGCCGACTTCGAGCAGGATCCGCCACCGAGTCGCCAGCAGGACGAGGGAGCAGATCCCCAGCCCGACGCCCGCCGCTCGGAGCAGCACATCGCCGACCCGCGCCGCGCTTCCCGGAAGCAGCACGCGGATCCCCATCCCGATGGCCAGCGGGAGCACGACCCTCCCGAGCACCGTGACAGCGACTGCAGAGCTCGTGACGGAGCTCTCCAGGCTCACGAAGCGACCCACGACCTTCACGCCCGCGGGGATGGTCACGATCGACAGCAGGGAGGTCGTGACCACGAGGCTGAACAGGTAGGTCGGATCGCCGCCGACCCGGAGGACCTTCTTGGGCAACAGTGGAGCGCCGGCACAGATCGCCAGGATCACCAGGGCCAGGTCCGTGCTCGCCGGCAGCGGCAGAGTGAGCGCCATGAGCACCGCGACCGCCGGCACCACCAGATACATGGCGCAGAGCGATTTCGCCAGCAGAAGGGGCCGGCGCCACAGATAGACGAGGTCGGCCGCGCGGGCCTCGAGGCCGATGGCAAATAGGAGCGTCGTGATCGTCAGTTCGAGTAGCAGGCGCACCTCGACTCCCTTTGCGGCCCGGCGCCGGCCCTCGGCTTTGCCGACCCCGTCGCTGGCACCGGTTCGACTGCGCGAACTCTAGACGCTCCGGGCCGGGTTCCGAGCACGCTGGGGCCCCCCAGTTGTCGGCCACTTGACAACTGCGGCCATCGTTGCAGACTTGCGGCATCAGAGATCGAAGAGGGCGATTCACCAGGCCGTGGGTCTGGCTGCATTCCGTCGCCCCGTGAAATCACGAGGAGAATCCCGATGTGCATGCGACTGACCGTCCTGCTCTTCGCCGCCAGTCTGGCCCTCGCCGGAGTCGCCCTGGCCGACCACCACGTCACCGGTACCTGGACGCTCGAAGTGAACCTTCCGGCCGCCGGTCAGGCGGGAACTGCCAGGTTCGAGCTCGTGGAGGCTGACGGCAAGGTGACAGGAAAGTACTTCGGGGCTCTCGGCGAGCACGAGGTCGTGGGCACCGTCTCCGGCATGGACATCGAGCTCTCCTTCGAAGGCGGAGAAGCCGGCAAGGTCACCTTCAAGGGAAAGATCGACGGCGAGAGCATGTCGGGCGAGTGCAGCTACGGCGCCCTCGGCCAGGGGACCTTTCAGGGAACGCGCAGCTGAGTCCCGTCGACGCCGAAGAAGACCGCTGAATCGAGCAGGTGGCCGAGGCGACAGCCATGGGAGAGTGGCCTTCCATCGGTCTCGCTCGCGCGGCAGGTACCACGACGAGCCCGACTCCCACCGTCCCCCCGAATCCCGAGCGCGGGTCATCCAACCCGCCATGTCCGCTGAGGCAAAGCTGCAATGGCTACATGGAACGACACAGACATCGAAGCCTTCGTCCGAGCCGGACGCTGGTTCGCGAGCCTCCCCGAAGCGCTGCAGCGGACCATCCTCGACCAGTCGGAGCCGCGCAGCTACTACCGCCGGGAACTGCTGAGTCGTGAGAATTCCCAGGGGCGGGGGCTGTTTTGCATCTTCGAAGGACAGGTGGCGGCGACTCGCTGGGTGAGCGGCGGGGAGGAGGAAGCGCTCCTCCATGTCTCCGGTCCCGGAATGTGGCTCGGCGAGCTGGCACTGCTCGTCGATGAGCCGACCCAGGTGAATCTCGTCGCGTACAGCGACGTCCGTGCGCTGCATTTCCCCAGGAGCGCCTACCTGCGATGCCTCGATCAGGATCCGAGCTACTTCGGTCACTTCGCACGGCTCGGATTGGACCGCTACGGCGTGCTGTTGCGGCGTCTGGCGGAGAATCTCGGCCTCTCTCCACAGCGGCGGCTTCGCGCTCGACTCGCCGACTTCGCCGATGAGAAGCTGCACGATCGCAACGATGGCGATCCCCTGGAGCTCCACATCTCCCAGTCCGACATCGCCGCCCTCACCGGGCTCTCTCGTCAAACGACCAACGAGTTCCTGCAGCGATTGGCCAAGGAGGGGCTGATCGAGGTGTCGTTTCGCAGGATCAGGATCCTGGACCCCGACGCCCTTCGGTTCGGGGACCCTGAGCCGGCACGGACCGACTGACCCGCGGCAGACCCGGGCGCCGCGGCGGACGCCCGGCTACCGCATCCGAGATTCGCTCACGAGGTCGCGAGATCGGGCCTTCGATCTCACTCTCTGCCCGGCAGATGGGAATTACTCTATTTTGTTGATATACTAGTTATCGTCGACGCGAGCCCTCCAGTCCGGAGGGTCCGAAGCCTGCAGCGAGGTGTTCGATGATGACTCTGCCCCCTTGCCCCTCTCGCCGGCCCCCCTCCTCCCTCCCCTCTCTGTCCCCGCTCCCGCTCTCCCTGCTCTGGCTGTCCCTACTCTGGCTCCCGCCTCTCTCGGTCAGCGCTCAGTCCGTGGGGGCCAGCTGCGATCCGGGCTTCCCCTGTCCAGAGCCGCAGCTGCACTGGCGTGCCGACCTGGACAAGGTCGCGGAGGTGTTCAAGACAGAAGCGTCGATCGAGTCGGTCGAGGACCTCTTTCGAGTCGAGATCGCGACGCCCGGAGGCACCGTGGTCTCCGCGACCCATCTCTTCCCCGGCAGTCGCGTCCGTCTGATTCCCTTCCACGAGCTCGATGGGCAGCGCGATGTCGGCGGCGCGATCCTCGAGCGAGGCGATCAGGAGGTCGCGTCACACTTTCCGAATGGCGAGATCGGCTTCGCCGTCAAACACAAGCGGATCGCCAATCGGACCCTGGACCTCACGCAAGAGTCCCCCGTCACGCTTCTGCTCGACATCAAGCTCATGGACTCCCACCTCGGCATCATCGTCGGCGTCGAGCGCGACGGACAACGCGGCGCCGTCACCCTCAACAACCCGCAGGCCTACGACGGCGGCTCCTTCGGTGGCGCTCACAGCGCTCAGCTCTTTCTCGCCCCCGAGTACCCCTCCTATCTCTCGGAGGCACAGCGTCTGGCCTTTCGCGACAACATGCGCACGATGCTCGTCGGGCTCAACGCCGTCTCACGCTTTCCGCTCAAGTTCGACGGCGGCGACCCACTCAACGGTCACGACCAGCGCTCGGTTCTCGAGCTCGCCGCCACGATGATCGAGGCCATCGCCGGCGACCAAGAGGCTCTCGAATGGTTCAGTAGAGCCGAGAACATGCTGTACTGCGCCGAGCTCGCCCATGTCGGTGCCAGCGCGGGGCTGCTGGCGCCGCTCAACGAACGCACCTTCGTGCCACTGGTCGGACGAAAGACCTGGCTCCGCTTCTCCAGCGAGGTTGCCGCGCACAACGCCGGGAAGCCGAGCGCGTTCACCGCGCTCAACAAGAACCCACAGATCCGTTGGATCCAGCTCGCTCTGGCGGACCCCGACCTCGAACCCGCGACCACCTATGCACCAGAGCGCGGCTCCGACGAGCCAGACACGGACGAGCTCGCCTTCCGACCGATGACCTCCTCGGACATGCTGGTCTCCTTCCTCGACAGCTATCTTCCTCAGCGGGACGGCGACGAGACGGTCGCCAGAGCCCGGGCAGCCCTGCTGCGCGGCGTGCGCATGCCCGCGCTGGGTGCGCTGGGCACCTTCGATCTCGAGCCCGACGATCCCAGGCGCCTGGAGGTCGAATCCCTGTACGGCAAGCTGGTGGAGGCGGTGATGCAATCGGGTCGAGCCGGCACCGGGCCCTCCGCCCTCGAGCCGCTCCTCGCAGAGCTCGACGCGCTCGATCTGGAGGAGCCCGTGCTCGACCCGGGAGCCCATCGACCGGCCGCCGGGCTCTTCGTGCCGCCCAGCCTGTGGCATCTGCAGGCGCAGGGACGATGGAGCGGCGGCCTCCTCGGCCTACGATACGTCGGCCACGGACTCCACCTGTCGTTGCTTCGCCGCTCGGAGAGTGCCGCTCCACTGCGCCAGATCACCACCGGGCCCACCGAGCCGACCCCTCTCACCGTCGCACCGGGGAGCCTCCTTTTCTGAGCCGGCCCTTTCCCCCATCGTCTGGCCACCGCGGAGCCCGCCCGCGGAGCGATTCAGGAGTCGACCAGGTTGATCTCGATCCCGCAGAGCTCGAGGCACCCGTCCCGGACCCGCTGACCGAGCGCGCCGGCATCGGTTTCGACGCGCACTCGGTCGTGAGTCGCCAGATCGATCGCTCGGAGTCCCTCCCCGCGCTGGTCGCGCAGTGGCACGAAGCGAAGCTCTGCTGCGTCGAGGGTCAGCGTCCAGCCATCGCCCGAAGGAGTCGGCACGCGGTCGAGCACCTCTCCCCAGCGCCTGGCCATCGCCGACGGATTCTCACCCTGGAGCTCGGCGCCGACGATCGCGCTCACTCGGTCCGTCGACACGGCGGCGCGCCACTCCGGGCCTGCCCACTGCCAGGACTCCGGGGGTGTCGCTTCGTCGAGCGAAAGGATCGCACCGCCAAGATCTCGTGGGTGGAGGTGGGTCCCGCGAATCGCCTCGTGGTCGGCCTGCCAGACCACCCTGACTCCCAGCTCTGCGATGCGCTCGCGAGCCCGATCGAGGTCGTCGAGCTGCAGAATCACCATGTACCCCCCGTCGCCGCCGCGACGCTCGAGGTAGCGGCCGGCCGTGGTGCCCTCTCGTTGGGGCGAAACGATCTCGAGGAAGGTGTCTCCCACCGGCATCACGGTGTTGTGGAGGCCGAACTCGCCCACGCCGGGATCCCGGTAGCCGACCCGAATCCCCAGCGACTGGCAGATCTGATCGGTGCGCTTCTCCAGGTCGGATGCCACCAGTGCTATCTGTCGTAGACGCAACACAGAACCCCCTCTTGCGCACTCGGGCCAGCGAGCGTGTGCTCGGATCACGCTGGATCCGGCATCCCGCCGGATCTGACGAGACAGCGTTCCATCGACGAACCCCTCGCACGACTGGCCGCTTCGCGCGACCTCCGACCCGAGGCTACACCACGCGGCAGCAACAGGGACGCCGGGACGCCTGCGCTCGGTCCCTCTTGCCTTCTTCGCGCTGCTAGACTCCCAGCCTCACTCTCGGTAATCCAACGTTCTGACAGGGCTTCCGATGACGAGTCGGCAGGAGAGATTCTCGGGCACGAAGGAGGTTGCGGAGAGGCTCCGTTTCGACGTGACTCGACTCCAGAGCTACATGGAGGACCACGTCGAGGGCTTCTCCGGGAACCTCCAGGTCGAGCAGTTCAAGGGCGGCCAATCCAACCCGACCTACCTGCTGAGTGCTGGCGGTACCCGCTACGTACTTCGACGCAAGCCTCCCGGCAAGCTCCTTCCCTCGGCGCACGCCGTGGACCGCGAGTACCGGGTCATGACCGCGCTGGCACGAACCGACGTGCCGGTTCCCCGAACCTGGGCGTTGTGCACCGACGACGGAGTGATCGGCACCTGGTTCTTCGTGATGGAGTTTCTCGAGGGCCGGGTGCTGTGGGAGAACCTCCTTCCCGGGATGGAGCCACAGCAGCGCTTCGAGATCTACGATGCCATGAACGACGTCCTCGCCCGACTCCACCGCGTCGACTACGAGGCCGTGGGACTCTCCGACTACGGCAAGCCCGGCAACTATTTCGCCCGCCAGATCCACCGCTGGACCCAGCAGTACAAGGCTTCGGAAACCGAGCGGATCGAGGCGATGGAGCGCCTGATCACCTGGCTCCCCGCCAACATACCGGAGGACGACGACACCACCATCGTCCACGGGGACTATCGACTCGACAACATGGTGCTGCACCCGAGCGAGCCCCGTGTGCTGGGGGTGCTCGATTGGGAGCTCGGCACGCTGGGTCATCCACTCGGCGACTTCGCCTACCACTGCATGCAGTGGGAGCTCCCCCGAGAGCGGGGCGGGTTGCAGGGACACGACCTCGAAGCCCTGGGGATTCCCAGCCTCGATCGGTACCGGGAGATGTACTGCGGCCGCACCGGTCGCGACGGCATTCGTCACTGGAACTTCTACATCGCCTACAACCTGTTTCGCAGTGCCGGCATCGCCCAGGGAATCGCCGGGCGCGTCCGCGACAAGACGGCGACCTCGGACTATGCCCGAGAGATCGCCGCCTCGGTACCGGGCACTGCGGAGATGGCCTGGGACTTCGCTCAGCGAGGCGAGCGCTGAGGGCCGGACTCGAGCTCGAATCGATCATGAACTGGCACGACATCTGGACCCTCTATCGCTCGGAGGTGCGCACCGCCCTTCGTGAGCGTACGATCCTCGTCAACAGCATCCTGATTCCGTTGTTGCTCTACCCGACGATGATCTTCGTGATGATCACGGGTTTCACCTTCATGACCTCCCAGACAGAGCGTTTCGTCTCACGGATCCAGGTGAGCGGGGATCCCGAGCTGACCTCGCCCCTGCGCGACCGGCTCGCGGAGAGGGAGCGAGTCCAACTGATCGAGCCCGACCACGAGGTCCCGCTCGAAGTCGCACGCCAACAGGTGAGCGACGGCGCTCTGGATGCGCTGGTGCGAGTCGAGGCCGGGAGCGGCACCCCCGACAATCTGGTCATCGAGATCACCTCGGACTCCGCCGAGGACCGCAGCGTGACCGCGCGCCGACGCATCGAGGACACCGTAGAGGATTACCGACGCGACTATCTCGAGCAGTTGGCTCGGGGCGTCTCGCTGACCGGAGCGGAGTGGGACGTCTATCGGGTCGAGGTCCAGAACACCGCCAGCGAAGAGCAGATGGGCGCCCTGATTCTCAGCCTGATGCTGCCCCTGATGTTCATCATCATGGTCGCGGTCGGGTGCTTCTACCCGGCGGTCGACGCGACCGCGGGAGAACGCGAGCGCCGCACGTGGGAAACCACCATGACGATGGCTACCTCGCGCACCAACATCGTGGCGGCAAAGTACCTCTACGTCGCCACCTTCGGCTGTATTGCCGGCTTCCTGAACGTGGCCGCGATCACGGTGTCACTCCGAGGCCTGCTCTCCAGCCTGCTCGCTCAGGCCGGCGAAAGCCTCAGCTTCCAGATTCCGCTGGGCTCGATTCCGGTGATGTTCCTCGCGGCCGTGCTGCTGGCCGGCTTCATCGCGGCGGGAATGATGATCTTCGCCGCCTTCGCGCGCACCTTTCGTGAGGGGCAGTCGATGGTGACGCCGTTCTATCTGATCATCCTGCTCCCCGTCTTCCTCCTCAACGATCCGGGGCTCGAGCTCGACCCCCGTCTCGCCCTGGTACCGATCGTCAACCTGGGACTCGTGGTGCGTGCGGCCATCGCGGGGGAGTACCCCTGGGGAGCGATCGCGATCTCCGTCGCGGTCAGCCTGGTTCTGATCGCCGCTGCCCTCTGGCTCGCGCAGCGCATCCTGCGCTTCGAAGATGTCGTCATGGGCAACTATGGCGGCAACTTCGGAAAGTTCCTCAAGGAACGACTACTCCCCCGAAAGGGTTGAAGATGACTACACCTGTCGAAGTCCGTGCCCTCACCAAGACGTTCTACGACGATTCCCGCGGCGAGGTGCATGCCGTGTCCGGAGTCGACTTCGAGTGCCGCCCCGGCGAGATCTTCGGCCTGCTCGGCGCCAACGGAGCCGGCAAGACGACCACTCTGCGCATGATCTCGACCGTGCTCGCGCCGAGCTCCGGCCATGCCACGGTGATGGGCCACTCCATCGAGCAGGACCCAGAGGGAGTGCGCCGCAACCTGGGGTTCTATTCGGCCTCGACGGCGCTGTACCCGCGACTGACCGCCCGCGAGACCCTCGACCTCTTCGCACGCATCAACAAGTACCCAGAGGAGCGGGTCCAGGAGCGCGTCGAGGGCCTCATCGAGCGGTTCGGAATCGGCGAGTACGCCGACGCACGAGTCGAGAAGCTATCGAGTGGGATGAAGCAGAAGGTCTCGATCGCTCGCACGGTGGTCCACGACCCTCCTGTCTTGATCTTCGACGAGCCGACCGTCGGCCTCGACGTGATCAACGCACTCGCGCTGCAAGAGGGAATCGCCGCCTTCCGTGACGAAGGTAAGACGATCATCTTCTCGACGCACATCATGAGCGAGGCCGAGCGACTCTGCGACCGGATCGCGATCATTCACAAGGGCCGGGTCGAGGCCTGTCAGTCGCTCGACGGGCTGCGCGAGCGCACCGGCAAGCACTATCTCGAAGACATCTTCGTGCACTTCGTTCGAGGCGCCGAAGGCGAGGAGCCGACGGCGAGCCCATGAAGATCGATTGGCGCACCGTCAGCACCCTTCTGCTCAACGATCTGCGGCTCCTGCTGCGCTCGCCACGCACGTTGTTCATGTCGATCGTGCTTCCCCTGCTCTTCTGGCCGGTCATGCTGTGGCTGACCAACCTGGCCGTGGAGCGTCAGGAGGAGCGCGAGGAGAACACGGTCTTTCAATACGTCCTACTCGGCAATGAAAGCGCCACCGCACGCCCCTGGCTCAGGCGAGCGGCCGCGCTCGACGCCGAGGGCGGAGACAGCCACTTCGAGGAGCTCGCGCTCTCCGAGCTCGAAGACGAGCGTGGGGCGAAGATCGAAGACCCGACGACCGCGCTCGACCAGGAGCTGATCCACTTCTACATCGATGCCGAGTCGGGCACGCCCACACCGACACTGCGCCTCCACGTCCGGGAGGATCGAGAGATTGCAGATGCCGGCGCAGATCGCTTGCGGGACGCTCTCGATGCGGTGCGCGAGGAGCTCCGACTCGAGCGGCTCGCACAGCGACAGATCGTCGTCGATCCCGAGTCCCTTCACCGCATCGAGAGGATCGACATCGCTACCGCCGCACAGTCCAGCGGAATGATGCTCGGGCGTTTTCTGACGCTCGTCATGCTCGCGCTGCTGATGTCCGGAGGCTCGATCGTGGCCATGGACTCATTGGCCGGGGAGAAGGAGCGAGGGACCCTGGAGACGCTCCTCACCACCGCCGCCACCCGCACGGAAATCGTCACCGCCAAGAGCCTGGCGATCTTCGTGACCGCACTCGTGATCACCGTGGTGATGCTGGCCAACGGTCTACTCTGGGTGGGCCTCGAGCTGATCGAGCTTCCCGAGGGGTTCACCATCCCGATCACACCTGGGATTGCACTCTTGCTTCTCGTTCTCTTCCTCCCCCTCGCCGCACTGATCACCAGCGCGCTGCTGCTCGTGTCGGCGTGGGCCAAGAGCTACAAGGAGGCCCAACTCTACTTCTTCCCCCTGTTCCTGATCGCCGTCATTCCTGCCCTGGCCTCGGTCCTCCCCGGCGCCACGCTGCGCAGCCCAGTCGTCGCCGTGCCGATCGCCAACCTCTCGGTCGCGGTGCGCGAAGTTCTCTCGGGTACCTTCGACTGGCCTCTGCTGGGTCTGACGTTCGTGATCAACGTCCTCGCCGCAATCGGCCTGGCCCGCCTGTCGGCGCGCGCCCTCCAGAACGAGCGACTGATCAGCGCCAGCGAGTGGGACGAGGCCGATCTGTACGGCGGCCCGGCGCTCTTCCCACGCCACGTCTTGCGCTGGTTTGCCGTCATGTGGGCGGTCTTTCTGATCTGGCAGCTCAACGTCGACCCAGAGACCGACATTCGACTGATCCTGGGGGTGAACATGACGCTCTTCGTCGGAGCGTCCTTCTGGATGATCCGGCGCTACCGCCTCCCGGTTCGCGAGACGCTCGCTCTTCGGCCGGTCAGACCCGCCATCTGGCTCGCCGTCCTGATCGGCGCCCCCTCCGGCCTCGTGGTCAGCTCGCTGGTCGCCCGTCTCGGCAACCTCCTCTTCGACATTCCCGATGAAGTGCTCGAGAGCTTCACTCAACAGCTGCTGCCGTCGTCGCTCTCGCTGCCGGAAACCCTGTTCTTTCTGGCCGTACTCCCCGGGATCTGTGAGGAGATCGCGTTCCGAGGCGTCTTGCTGAACGGTCTCTACCGCAAGCTCTCCCCGACCATGACGATTCTCGTGGTGGGGGTGGTGTTCGGCCTCTTCCATGTGGCGCTCTTCCGCCTGCTCCCCACCGGCTTCCTGGGCGCTGTTCTGGCGGGTCTGGTGCTGCTGAGTGGATCGTTGTTTCCCGCGATCGCCTGGCACCTTCTCAACAACGCCCTCGGCGTTTTGATCGATCGATATGACTGGATCGACACTGTGGACTCGCCGGCCCTCTACCTGGGCAGTGTGGTTTTGTTCCTGGTCAGCCTCGCGCTCGTGTGGTTCTACCGGACGCCCTATCCGAAGCCCCGAGCGGTGATCGAGAACGAACGCGACCGGCGCGAGAAGCCATGAGCGCGCCCTCTGAGGCTCTGCCCTTCGGGCTTCCATCAGACATCGGGCTTCCATCGGACATGGTGTCCGCGCACGGCGGTCACAGTCGGGAGTTCTGCAGTCACGCCCGAGGGCCTCTCGACGAGATCGTGGCCCGCTACTCTCGTTGCGGCTTCGCGTGGGCCGCCCTCACGGAGCACATGCCCGCAGTGTCGGACCGCTTCCTCTATCCAGAGGAGCTCCGAGACGGACTGGATGCCGCCGACACCCGCCAGCGATTCGAGCGGTTCGTCGTCGAGGCGAGACAGCTCCAACGGGACTGGGCCGACCGACTCCGTCTGTTCGTCGGACTAGAGTGCGAAGCGTACACGGGAGCCATCGAGCTGGCGAGAGACTTGACCGTCAGGCACCAGCTCGACTACGTCGTGGGATCCGTGCACCACGTCGACGACCTCCCGATCGATACCTCGCAGACCGATTGGCTCTGCGCCGCCGAGCAGGTGGGGGGCGTGGAGCAGCTCTACCTGCTGTACTTCGACCACCAGCTGGAGGTGATCGAAAGACTCCGACCCGCAGTGGTCGGACACTTCGATCTGGTCAGGCTGCACGACCCCGACTACCGGGAGCGACTCGCTTCGCCCGCCATCCGGCTCAGAGCCGAGCGCAACCTCGAGCGGATCGCGGCGCTGGGCCTGTGCCTCGACGTCAACAGCCGAGCCTTCGCCAAGGGGCAGGACGAACCGTTTCCCTGCCGGCCTCTTCTGGAGATGGCCCTGGACCTCGGCATCCGACTGCTTCCCGGCGACGATTCGCACTCGGCTGCAGACGTCGCCGGCGGCTATGAGCGGACGCTGGCGCTGCTCGAAGAGCTCGGCCTGAGGGCACCCTGGCCCGATCCGCTCGGATGAGCGCACAGAGCGAGCTGGGGCTCGGGGACTGCTAGACTCCTCGCAGGTTTCGAACTCTCACCAACGCAACGGAATCGATGCCGGCGCGGATCCTGCCAGGGAGGCGACCATGCTCAGCCGCCGCTCCTTTCTCTCCTTCGCCCCCGCCGCGGCGCTCGGCCCACTCGTGCTCGAGCCCCGCCGGGCGGCCGCCCTGCCCGCCATGCTGGCCACCTACGACACGCCCGCCGAGGAGGCCGCCCGCGACGAGGACTTCTGGTCGGAGGTCCAGCAGGCCTTCACCGCCGACCGAACGTTGATCAACTTCAACAACGGCGGCGTGAGCCCGTCACCGCGGGTCGTGCAGCAGGCGCTGAGCAGCTACCTCGAGTTTTCCAACCAGGCTCCGGTGCAGAACATGTGGCGGGTGCTCGAGCCGCGCAAAGAAACGGTGCGGACCCGACTGGCCAGCCATTTCGGCTCCGACCGCGAAGAGATCGCCATCACGCGCAACGCTTCCGAAGGTCTGCAGATCTGCCAGTTCGGCTTCGATCTGGAACCGGGAGACGAGGTCCTGACGACCACCCAGGACTACGGCCGCATGATCACGACGTTCAAGCAGCGCGAGCGCCGGGACGGCATCGTGCTGAAACAGATCCAGTTGCCGATTCCCGTGGAAGACCCCGACGAGGTGGTGCGCCGATTCGAGGCCGCCATCACACCTCGAACCCGCCTGATCCTGATGTGCCACATCATCAACATCACGGGTCAGATCCTGCCGGTGAAGCCAGTCGTCCAGATGGCCCGCCAACGCGGCATTCCGGTCGTGGTCGACGGGGCTCACGCCTTTGCCCACTTCGCCTTCGACCACTCCGATCTCGATTGCGACTACTACGCCACGAGCCTGCACAAGTGGCTGTTCGCCCCATTCGGCACCGGAATGCTCTACGTGCGCCGCAACAAGGTGCAGGACCTCTGGCCGCTGATGGCCGCGCGGGAGGATCAGACCGACGACATCCGCAAGTTCGAGGAGATCGGCACTCACCCGTGCCCGAACTTCCTGGCGATCGGGGAGGCCTTGACCTTTCACGAGGGGATCGGGGCCGAGCGCAAGACGGCCCGCCTCACCTACCTCCGAGACCGTTGGGCAAACCGACTCCTGGAGCAGGATCGAGTCCGTCTCCACACCAGCCTCGCGCCTGGACAGGCCTGCGGAATCGCCAACGTGCAGATCGAAGGCGTTTCCACCGCCGGGCTGGCCCGCTACCTGTGGCAGGAGCACCGGATCATCGTGGTCGCCATCCAACACGACGAGTTCGAGGGGCTGCGAGTGTCGCCCAGCGTGTACTCCACGCTCGAAGAGGTCGATCGTTTCAGCGATGTCATGGAAGAGGTCATCCGAAACGATCTGCCCGAGCGCTACCGGAGCGAGAGCGAGGCGTGAGCCCAAAGCAGCCGTTCCGGTCTGCCCGAGCGGGCCACGCCTCGCGGTGCCTCTCGTCGCTGTGGCTCGTCGTGCTCTGTTTCCCGAATCCGACTCCGGCACAGTCACGATTCGACCAGGACCTCGATCGCGCACTGGAGAGCTTCTTCGCAGCCGCCTATGACGGCGAAGACCGCCACGTCGACGCGGCCATCGATCGGGTCCTCGACCTCGAGCCCTCCCACGCAGTGCTGACCGAGAGACTTCGCCGCGGGAGGGCCTACCGACCTGTCGAGCCGGGCATCTACGAGGCGACTCACGAGATCGACGGCGTGGAGCATCATTTTGCCTGGGTGGTGCCCCAGGGCTACGACGCGAAGACCCCGATTGCAGTGCAGTTCATGCTGCACGGAGGAATCTCCCGCGAAGACCGTAGAGCCGGGGGACAGGGACCGATCGAGAACCTGGTCCGAGCCCCTCATGTCACGGTTCTGCCGTCGGGGTGGCGAGACTCGAAATGGTGGCACGAGAGCCAGGTGAAGAACCTGCGAGCGATCCTGGACAAGCTGAAGGGGGAGCTCAACCTGGACGAGAACCGCGTGGGACTGGCGGGGATCTCCGACGGCGCCACCGGTGTCTACTACTTCGCGATGCTCGACCCCACACCCTGGGCCTACTTCATGGCCTTCATCGGCAACCTCCGGGTGCTGGCCTCGGTCGACGTCGAGGGTGAGCTCTACCCCTCGAACCTGCGCAACCGCTCCTTCCTTTCGATCAACACCGATGGGGACCGCCTCTATCCCTTCGACCGGGTCGCTTCGACACTGGAGCGGTTGATCGAAGCCGGTGTCGACATCGATCTGGTCGAACAAAAGGACTTCGGCCACGACACCCGCTGGTGGGGCCTCCAGATCCGACACATCAACGCTTTCGCCGACGCGCATCCCCGTGCCGCCTCGCCGACACGGCTGAGCTGGGCGACCAGCGCTCCGCAGCGTTGGGGGCGGCTCCACGGACTCGAGATCGTGGAGCTGGGCAACGCCAGGGGCGAGGCGACGCTGCCAGAGACCGCCATCGTCAACGGTCTCTTCGGGGGCAGCGCCTCGCCGGGGCGAGTCGACCTCGAGCGGGACGGCAACCGATGGAAGGCCCGAACCCGCGGGGTGACTCGCTTTCGGATCTGGCTCGAGGTCGGCGAGGTCGACTTCTCCACTCCCGTCGCCGTCGAGATCAACGGCAACGCGGCCTTCGAGGAGATCGTTCCGCGGGATCACCGCTTCCTGTTGGAGCGATTCGCGGTCGACCTGGATCGGACCCGGTTGAGCGCTGCCGTGCTCGAGCTCTCCCTGCCCACCGACCGCTGAGCCAAGCTCGACGGCAGCAGGGCTCGGGTGCGGGCTTTTCGGGCCCGATCCCTCAGGGCGCCGACCGGAACTTCTCTTTTAGATCTTGAAGACTTTACTTTTATATAGTAACCTGTCCCCGCACTTCAGCCTCCGCACTTCAGCCTCCACACTTCAGAGGAGAACCCTGGACATGACCACTGCGCCCCTGGCCTCGTCCCCTGCCGACGTCACCCGGCTCCGTCGGGCCCTGCTCGCCAACGGGATGTTCTCGACGGCATGCGGACTGGCCTTCCTCCTGGCCGCCCGCCCCATCACCGCCACCCTGGGGAACCTCCCGCCCTGGGTCGTCCCTGCCGTCGGCACAGTTCTGCTCCTCTTCGCGATGTGCGTCCTCCTGGTGGCTCGCGGGCTGCCCGAGACCGCGCCCGCGGTCGCGCAGATCATCGCCGCCGACCTGGCGTGGGTCGCAGGCAGTGTCGCCCTTTTGCTCGGGCGTCCCTCGGCTCTCGAGTCCACCGGTCTCTGGCTGATCTTCGACGTCGCCCTGGTGGTCGCAGTCTTGGCCCTCTTCCAGCTTCTCGGTCTACGGCGCCTGCGCTCCTGAGCTCGACGAGTCGCCGGATTCCGACGGGCTCGAGCGGCGTCGCAGCTGCTCATTCCCGGTTCTCTCCTGGCCGTTTCTCCATCCGACGGTGAGACGGCACCCGGATCTCACCCCGCCTCAACCGGGAGGGCCTCTCGACCGTGACTTCGAATCCAAGGCGTTCATAAAGGGCCTGCGCCCGCGGGTTCTCTACCGAGACATCGAGAGCGCACACCGCTCCAGTGGCCTCGTCAGCCACTTCGAAGAACCGCTCGAGCAACTGCGTTCCCAGGCCCCGGCCGCGCCAGTCGCGGCTGACGCCGAGATGCCCGATGTAGTGCATCGTTCCCTTCGGCGGGGGAAACAGCCGCTCGATCGCCAGACCTCGTCGGATCACGGAAAGGCCACGCCGAATGCCGTAGAAGCCGAAGATCTGTCGCACCGCCGGAAGCAGGAAACCACGCGCCCGGTTTCCATCGAAACAAGCCCCGCCACCGACCACGGTGCTCACGCCCTCCTCCCGCACCACGGCAACGGTATGCACGCCGTAGCCGAACTCGCCCGTGGCCTGCGCCAGCGAGTACTCCAGGAATCCGAGCGCCGGTCCCCTCCTGGAGTCGGCGAACACGTAGTCGAACGCCGCGGGCCCGGAGCTGTAGACCAGCGGCGCGAGGCCGCTCGCATCGTCGGGTCCTGCCGGCCGGATCGCGACTTCCATCGGGAGCGGGGCCTGGACGCTACTCGTGATACGCCGGCGACTTGGCGAGCGCTTCGAACGCTGCCAGCTCGTGCTCGATCCACAGCTCTGCACCCGTCTCCTCCAGGACCTCTTCGATCTTGTCCATCGAGGCCAGGGTCGCGTCTCGGTCGACGTTGAACTCGGGGACTCGTCGATTCTCGTAGCTGAACCGGAAGTGGTAGAGATCCCCCGAGAGGAGTACCGGTCCCGAAGCGAGATCCACCAGCAACGCCTGGTGACCGGGCGTGTGTCCGGGAGCAGAGAGGATCCGGACCCGCCCGTCTCCGAAGACATCGAAGTCGCCATCGAGTCGACGACGCCTTCGGCTCTCGAGCTCCGAGTAGAGAGACGGATCGAAGCCGGGAGTCGTCACATCCCTGCTGAACCCCGCCTCGAACTCCGTCCTCTGGATCAGGAGCATCCCCGATTCGATCTCGTTGGCCACGCCGACATGGTCGAAGTGGAGATGCGAAAACGCGACGTAGTCGAAGTCACTCATCCCCAGACCGAGATCCGCCAGCTGGTCCTCCAGGGTGCGGTCGAGTCGAAGCTGCATCGCCCCCTGATCGACCCAGTCACCGGCGGCCGCCACGGTCGAAGGCAGTCCTCCGTCCCACAACAATCGCCCAAGCTCGTGCTCCACCATGTAGCAGGGGACGGCGAGCTCGCGGACCCCGGTCTCCTCGTCGGTCAGTCCGAAGCCCTCCACCGAGGGCAGGCGAATCCGGCCGCAGTCGAACAGGTAGAGACGCAGCGACGACACTTCTTCGGCCACTTCCGACACCGAATCGACTGCTGCCGACTCGCCACCGCAGGCGAGCAGCGCCAGCGGCAGAATCCAGATTCCGAGCACGTTCTTCTTCATCATCGTTCCCACCTACTTCGAGACGTTGGTCTCCGATCCACCGCATTGTTCCGCAAACAGGCGCTCCAACTCACTCGCGGGGTCGTGTGCCCGGCCCGGCCGGACTGGAGACGTCTGCAGAATCGCAGAACGCGGAGCGGTGAGCCAGTGAAACCGTTCCGAGGGTGGCAGCAAAGCCACCGGGCCGGCACTCTCCAGACCGGCACAGACCTCGAGCCACGAGTCGACGTGTCGCTGCAGGGCCCCGCGGTCCATCGCGGGGTCGAGGGCGGCGATGCGCTCCCAGCGCAGCTCGACGCGGGCGTCGAGAAACTCTGCGGTCCGTGCGTGGAGAATGACTCCGACGTTGACGAACTCCTCAAGGTGAACTCGTGGAACGACCCGCAGCGTGGCCCACTCGAAGGCCACCCAGCTGCGGTCGGCCCCTGCCCGATCGCCCTCCGACTCGCGCAAGGGTGCCGCACTCACCGCCGGTACTCCTGACGCTGCGGGGCCGCGGTGCGGCACAGTCGCTGTGCCTCGATTGCCCCCTTGACGAAGGCCCGCGGCGCCGCCAGCCGTGCCTCGAAGTAGCGCCGATACGCTTCGCGATTCTCCTGCGCCGTCGAGAACGGAGGACGCAGTCCACTCGGCGCGTCCATGAGCAGCTCCTCCGGGACACATCCGACCGCTTCGGCGATCACCTCGGCCGTGATCTTCGCGGTCATTTCCGCGTCGGCCACCATCAGGTCCGAAGAACGCCCCAGCAGAACATGCTGACCGATTCCGCTGAAGACAGACCTCGCACGCTCCTCGGTCACACTGTCCCAGTCGTGATGAAAGTAGAGCGCCGCTCCGTGGTCGATCAACCACACCCGCCCTCCCCACCAGAGCAGGTTCGGGTTCCGGGCCGTACGGTCGATATTCGAAACGAGCGCGTCGAGCCAGACGATCCGGGCCGCCAGCCCGGCGTCCACCTGATCCGCATCCGGCTCGAAGTTGAACGCACTCTCGAGGTAGCGCAGCCCGACGTTGGTTCCTCGGCTGCCGCGCAGGATGTCCGCGATCTCGGCATCCCGCACCGTCTTGTCGAACGAATCGTCGAGCTCGATCAGCGCTACCTCCGGCACGTCGAGCCCCGCGGCCGCGGCAAGACGAGCCACGAGGATCTCGGCGATCAACGCACGAGCACCCTGGCCGGCACCCCGAAACTTGGTCACGAACAATCCACCGCGCTCGGTGTCGAGCACCGCGGGCATCGAGCCTCCTTCGCGCAACGCAACCACGTATCGTGTCGCCGGGAACCGGCCGAGGCCAGCGGTTACCATGAGTGGGCCGCACGTTTGGTGTCCAACAGCGACGCCCTCAGTCCGGGAGTTGCACAGCCATGCGGCTCGGGCGCAGCGAGCCCAGCCAGCGATCCTCGGCACCCAGGTCGCAGGCCAGTGGATCACCGAGCCACTGCGCATCGCTGCCAATGGGAGATCCGTCGGGTGCCGGCATGGGCGCCGGCAGCTCGAACTCCTGGGGGTCGTCGAGGAACCGCTCCACCATCCATGCTCCGCCACGCAGATGGGCCGCCTCCTCGACTCCGGCACTGGCTGCGGAGCGTTCGAGGTCGGCGCGGAGCTGCCGCAGCGACTGCAGGGCGAGAGCCCGAGTCTGGGACGACGACTCGCTGCTCGCGGCCAGGCCCATGAGATGCCGTAGGGCGACATCATCGACCTCACGCTTGACCTCACCAGCCAGGCCGCCCGGCGTGTCGGCTCGCCAGGTCTCATCGAGCACCGAGTCGAGTACGCTGGCGAGACTGGGCTGCGTCGAGCTCCGGGCATGCTGGATGACCAGCCGATTGGCGCGTTCCGGAAGCAGCACGAAGCTGAGGGTCATCTCGGCCGCCACTCCAGCCGCCGCCACCGGATCGAAGGTGACTCCGGTCCGGCTGGGGAAACTCTCACGGCCCCGACGAAAGCCCGCCGCAGGGGGTGGCAGGAGCTCGATCACCGACTCGGGCAGGGTCAGGGTTCCGGCATCGATCGTGCGCAGCAGTGCCGCGAGCGCCGCGCGTTGGTCCTCCGGCGGAACCGGCCGAGTCGCGAAGCGCTCGTCTCCCCGCACCGCGTAGGTATAGTCCTGTCCGCCCAGGACTTTTGCCGCCGCCTCGATCTGGTAGCGATGCAGCAGATAGAGCGGCACCAGCACGTCCTGCAATTGCCAGAGCGGAGTCCCGTTGCGCACGTTGTGCTCACCGAAGCGGGCCAGGGCGACTTCCCGAACGTCGAGGCTGTGCTCGAGCGCGGAGGCGGCATCGGTACCGTTGTCCCAGAGATGCGCCAGGGGGTGGGCCGAGCCCGCAGGGCGAGCATCCTGGTCGGTGATGAAATGCAGTCCCATGACATCGGTCTCCACCAGAATCCGGTCGAGCTCCCGATCCTCGTCGGTTCCGGGTGGGAACTGCACGTAGCCGTAGAGAATGGCACGCTTGTCCCACTCTCCGATGCCGGTGTCGTAGGCCGCGGAGAGATCGACCGAGCCGTCGGCGGTGAGCGTCAGGCGAGGGTGGGGGTAGTCCATCACCGAGGCTCGATCGTTCACGCTGGAGGCGTAGTTGTGCATCAGACCGAGGGTGTGCCCCACCTCGTGAGCCGAGAGCTGACGCAGCCGGGCCAGGGCCATCTCCAACATCTCCGGCGGCACGGTGTCGCCGTCCTCGTAGGGCGCGAGCAGCGCCTCGGCGATGAGGAAGTCCTGGCGCACCCGCAGCGAGCCCAGCGTCACGTGCCCCTTGAGGATCTCTCCGGTTCGGGGGTCCGACACGGAACTGCCGTACGACCAGCCACGGGTCGAGCGGTGCACCCATTGGATGACGTTGTATCGAACGTCGAGTGGGTCCGCGTCTTCCGGCAGCACTTCGACCAGGAACCCGTCGCGAAATCCAGCCGCCTCGAACGCTTGATTCCACCAGCGGGCACCCTCGAGCAGCGCCGAGCGAATCGGCTCCGGCGCCCCGGAATCCACGTAGTAGACGATCGGCTCGACCGGTTCCGAGATCGCCGCCGAGGGGTCGCGCTTCTCCAGCCGATGGCGGTCGATATAGCGCTTCTCGAGCGGCTCCGAGATCGGAGTCGCGTAGTCGTGGTAGCGCGTCGATCCGTAGCCCGAGCGCACGTCGAAGCGCCGGGGGACGTAGCTCCCGCCCTCCGAAGCCAGTGCGGGCAGCTCGATGAAGGAATGGTGCAGCTGGACCGTCACGGCAGAGCCATCGGGTGTCACCGACCGAATCCAGGAGCCGCGCGGATCTCCCACGTAGGTCACCAGAGCATCCAGCTCCGTGTTGAGGGGGAAGTTCCGGGTCCGCTCCATATTGACCGCACTGCGACTCTCGTCGACGCGATAGGTGCCCTGATCCGCCGCCCGCAGGCGACCGACGACATCGTGGGCGTCACGCAGGAGAAAGGAGGTCGCGTCGATCAGCACGCGCCCCTCGGTTTCGGCGGCCACCTCGAAGCCCCAATGCACCGAGCGGGCGAAGGCCTCTTCGACCGCGCGAGCCTCCGCAGCATTGTCACTCTCCGCCCGAAAGCGGTAGTTCTTCTCGATCAGGAGGACCTTTGGACCGATTCGTCGGAATTCGACTACATGGGTTCCGCCGAGCTGCCCTCGATCGAGACCGATGTCGTTCGAGCCGACTCCGGCCGACAGGGACTTCACGTAGAGCAGCTCCTCGTCGAACCGGTCGATCTCGAGCCACAGCGTTCCCTGGCTCTCGTCCCAGTAGTAATCGAGGAACCCTTCGCTTCGTGTGAGTCCCGCGGTAGCCGCTGCGATGCTCTCGAGCTGCTTGCGCGAGTCTTCGCTCGCAGCGGGGGCCGCCGAGCCCCGGGCGGTCTCCCCCGCCACCCGGGATCCCGCCGGGGTCTCCTCGGAAGGCTCACCGGGGCTCTGGGTGCCGCTCCGAGTGCCTACCGCTACGGCGCATCCCAGGAGTGACGAGCACAGGGCCACGCCGGCACAGGCTCGAATCCACGCATTCTCGACAGTCATGAACGGGGTTCTCCTTCTGCGGCGCGCTCGCGTAGCCCACAGCTCTCTCTCGTCATGGAGCAGCAACCAGGTGGTAGAAGGGGGGATCATACCGGAGCGGCCCGGCTGCCTCTGATAGCCTGAGTGCGGGCCTGAGACGCCACCGATCTCCACAGAATCGACTGCCTGTTCGCAGGCCTTCGGAGCGCGCATGCCATCGTTCGACATCGTCATCACGACCGATCTTCAAGAGGTCGACAATGCCCTGAATCAGGCTCGCAAGGAGGTCGGCCAGCGCTACGACTTCCGAGGCAGCAAGAGCCGGATCGACTGGGACAAGGGCTACGAGATCACCCTGCTCGGTGACGACGACTACAAACTCCTCGCTCTGCTCGATGTCGTCAAGACCAAGCTGATCCGGCGCGGAATCTCGGTCAAGAACCTGAGCGAAGGCAAGGTCGAGCCCGCTGCGGACAGCATGTCGCGCCAGGTGATCAGCCTCCAGAACGGAGTGCCGAAAGACACGGCCAAGGAGATCGTCAAACGCATCAAGCAGGCCAAACTGAAGGTCCAGGCACAGATCCAGGAGGACCAGGTACGGGTCACCGGCAAGAAGCGAGACGACCTGCAGCAGGCCATTGCGGCCATCAAAGAGAGCGATCTCGACTACGAGTTCGAGTTCACGAACTTCCGCGATTGACCGTCCTCGAGGCCACGCACCCCCTGGTCGACGCGACGGACCTCGCGCTCAGCACTCTCGATAGACAGAGGCGTAAACGGGGCGTATAATGGCACCCGGAGCCTCCGGGCCGCGAGCTCGCTACTCCTTTCAGTTGAAAAACTGTATCCTTTCAACTGAAAGGAGCCTGGATGTCAGCCACAGAGATCGAGATCGCGCGCCAGCTGGCCGAGTCCCCTGTTCACCTGAAGATCGAGCTGATCCGTCACGGAGCTACCCTGGAGCAACTGATGGCCGTTCACGAGTCTCTCGGAGTTCCCTTCAGCCGACTGTCCGGCCTCCTGCCGGTGTCCGAGGCTTCGTTGTCGAGACGTCGTCGCGACGGCAAGCCTCTCGACGAGCGCACCTCCGAGGTCATCGTGCGGTTGGCGGAGTTCCTCCTGCTCGCCACCCAGGCGTTCGACGATCGCGAGGCGGGACGGGCCTGGTTGGTCTCCCCCAACCCCGCGCTCGGCGGCGCGGCTCCGATCGACTGGCTCGACACCGAGTACGGCGCGCGAGAGGTTCGACGACTGCTCACCAACATCGAGTATGGCGGGGCCCTCTGAGCGGCCGAAGCCCCGTGCAGTCGCGATGCAGCTCTGGAGACTGACCCGCCGCAAGCATGCGCACAAGGAGTCCCTTTCCGAGGGCGCGAGGCGTTCGGGCGGCCGCTGGAACCGCGAAGGCACACCGGTGGTGTACACCGGAACCTCGATCTCTCTCGTGGCGCTCGAGTACTTCGTCCACCTCAGCGGTCAGGCTCCCCGGGACCTGGTGTTGCTGCGGCTCGAGCTGCGGGGGCGATTCGTCGTCGAAGAGATCGGCAGTGCACGCCTGGTCGAGGAGTGGAACCGTCTGGAGACGGAAACCCAGGAGCTGGGCACCTCCTGGGCGCGGAGTGCGCGGTCGATCGGGCTCTCCGTGCCGTCGGCGATCGTGCCAGAGGAGCGCAACGTCGTACTCAATCCGAGCCATCGCTCATGGCGCCACGTCCGGCTCGAAGTGGCACGCGACTTCACGTTCGACCCCAGGATGTACAAGGCTCCCTGAGCCCCGGCACCTGGATCAACGCTGGAAGCTGAACGGTGTCTTCGCGCCCGGACCGTGCTCCGCGCGTCGCGTTGCGGTCCCTCAGCGCTCGGCCGCGAGCGCCAGGCCGGCTCCCCGAGGATCGGCCGCGCCAACCAGCCCGACCAGCGCCCCCTGGCCGTCCCACTGCAGTTCGAGGGCGTGGGCGAGTCCGATTCCCCGTCGCACCACACGGTGCCCCCTCCCCTCCAACTCCGAGACCAATCCGTCCGACATCCCGTCCTCGACCAACAGGAGATCGGGCTCGGCAAAGGCGACCCTGGGCAGCGCCAGTGCATCCTCGAGATCGAGCTCGAAGTCGACCAGGTCGATGACCAACTGAGCCATCTGCTGGGGAATCGTGTGACCGCCAGGGCTGCCGATGGCTACCCAGGGCCGACCGTCACGAACCAGGATCATCGGCGTCTTCGAAGAGTGCTTGCGATGGCCGGGCAGAGCGTCCATCGGATTCCCCGGCGGAAAGTAGGTCGAGTAGGCGAGCGAGTTGTTGAGCCAGATGCCGGTGCCTTCGACCATCACCGCGCTGCCGAAGCCGTGCCCCAGGGTGAGGGTCGCCGAGACCACGTTCCCCGAGCGATCCGCGACCACGAAATGGGTCGTGCTTTCGC
The DNA here is from genome assembly GCA_963851415.1 of uncultured Acidobacteriota bacterium. GTDB lineage: Bacteria > Acidobacteriota > Thermoanaerobaculia > Multivoradales > Multivoraceae > CAWKPF01. The sequence goes on along the minus strand of CAWKPF010000003.1, from coordinate 623,703 downwards.
CCTCCGCGGCACCCACCGCCGGCGGGTCGAACTGCGAGGCCCGCGTCATGGAGAGCGCGTCGGCACGTTCCTGCCAGTACGCCTCGGAGAGCAGCACGTCGAAGGGAGGCGGGTCGACCTCGGGTCCTCCAGCCCAGCGCAGACGCGCCCAGAAGGCATGTTTGGTCGCCTCTGCAAATCGATGCCAGTAGTCGGGATCGTCCGGACCGACCGATGCGTTGTCGAAGCGGTTCATGATTCCCAGACAGACCAGCGCCGCAAACGAGTTCGAAGGCGACCCGGCCGTGAAGACCCGAACGCCCCGATAGTCGATGGAAACCGGAGCCAGCCAGTCCGAGTCGTGCGCCTCCAGATCCGAGAGGCGCAGGAACCCGCCATCCGCGATCATCTGCGCCTCTACCGCCTCACCGAGGGCGCCACCGTGGAGCGCCTCTGCCCCTTCCGCGGCGACTTCTCGCAACGAGGACGCGAGATCGGCCTGAACGAGCAGATCGCCTGCCCCGAGAGGCTCGAGCTCCCCGTTGACCTCCCGACCGAAGATCGACCGACTGTAGGCGGAGAAATGTCGCCAGTTCGACTCGAGGGCACGAGCGGTCGGGGCATTGATCCGGTGACCCGCCTCGGCGGTGCGAACCGCGGGAGCGAGGAGAGCGGGCCAATCCATGGTCCCGTAGCGCTTCCACAGTGCCTCGAAGCCGTGGAGGTTGCCGGGGGTGGAGACCGCCGCGGCGGTCCGCATCCGGTCCTCCGGGCTCGGGGCGGCCCGAAAGACGTCCGCGTCGACCGCAGCAGGAAAGCGACCGTTCATATCGAGATAGCGAACCTCCTCGGTCGCGCTGTCCCAGAGTACGATGCTGCCGTAGCCACCCATCAGGTTCGAGTTCATCGGCTCGGCGACGGTCAGGGTCGCGGCGACCGACACCGCGGCATCGAAGGCGTTGCCGCCCGCTTCGAGGATCTCGACCCCGGCTCGAGTGGCGATCTCGTGGGCCGAGCTCACCATCCCGATCACGGCTTCCGGGTTCGCGCCCGAACCGAGCCCCTGGGCCGGATGCCGTCCCGGGTCTGCGGCGCAGCCCACGACCAGTGAAGCGAGCAGAAGCGTTACGAGCAGAAGCGGTACCGACCGACTCGGGACGAGAGCTCGCCGAGTCACGGACAGGATCGAACGGATCCGGGAAGGAACCATGGCACGCTCCGGGTTGTGGGGAGGGGAACTGCGCCCGACACTACCACCGCACCATCCCGACGCAGGATCCGACCGCAGGATCTCACCGCAAGGACGAGGGGCGCCCGAGGCCACTCCGATAGGATCCCGAGACGACCACACCCGTCCCCACCCTCCGGAGATCGAAATCGTGAGTCATTCTCAACACCGTCTGTCCGTCGCGCTGCTCGCCTCGACGCTGCTGCTTTCGATCTCCGTCGAGCTCTCCTCGCAGCAGCAGGTCCCGGCCCGTCGCGAGTTCAGGGAGTCGCTCGATGTGAGCCTGGTGAACCTCGACGTCTTCGTCTACGACAAGAAGGGCAACCCGGTGACCGGCCTGACCCAGGAGGACTTCGAGATCCTCGAGGACTATCGGCCCGTGGACGTGTCGAACTTCACCGCCGTCGACGGACTTCCCGAAGCCACCGCCGGCGGGAAGGTCGAGGACGTCGCGCTGGTCGAGCCGTTGACCGTGGCCTTCTACCTCGACTCGCCGCTGATGTCGCCCAACGATCGCAGCCGCGTTCTCTCCGATGTCGGGACCTTCCTGGGAACCGGCTTCCCGGCCGGCACCGAGTTCCTGCTCGCAGCCAGCGGTATGAAGCAACTCGAAGTGGTGGTGTCCCAGACGCTCGATCCGCTGGAGCTGCGAGATTCCCTCGGTGAGGTGACTTCAGATACCTCCTCGACGCTCGCGGTCACCGAGCGGGCAAGAGTGGTCTCGAGGGTCGACACCCTGTACCAGTCCTGCGAGGGCATGCAGTTCTGCGAGCCCTGCGTCGACTTCTGGGACCAGATGGTCTCGACCGTCCGTCAGTTCGCCATCGAGGAGAGCAACCGCGTCAGTCGTTCGTCTCAGTCCCTGGCCCGGTTCGTCTCGGCTCTAGGAGGCGTTCCGGGGCGCAAGGCGCTGGTCTACATCAGCGGGGGTCTGCCACTGCAGCCCGGCTTCGAAATGTTCACCTACCTGACCAACTACTGTCCCGAGCGAGAGCTCGAGATCTCGGGCCTGCAGTGGGAGTACAACGAGACCAGCACGCTCAATTTCCTGGCGGCTCACGCCAACGCGAACCGGGTCACCTTCTACACCCTCGACGCCGGAGGCACTCGGACGTCGACCGATATCGGTTCCAACCAGAGGCTCTCGGACTTCGCCGCCGCCTCCGGCAACGTGGCCCGGGACTTCGTCTCCAACATGCAGGGGTCCCTCTTCCTGCTGGGCAAGGAGACCGGGGGCGAAGCCATCCTCAACGCCGACCGCCCCCTCTCGTCCCTGCAGAGGGTGTTCGAGAACTCGCTCAGCTACTACTCGATCGCCTACCGCGCTCCCGAGCGACGCGAGGCTCCCAGTCATCTGATCGAGGTCAATCTGGTCGGCAAGGCCGCCAAGGGACGCACCGTCAAGTACCGGCGGACACTGCGCGCCAAGAGCGAGGACGAACGACTGGTCGAGCGTCTGATGGCGACCCTGCTGCTCGACGCGGAAGACAACCCGCTCGAGGTCGCAGTCTCCTTCGAAGACCAGTCTCTGGTCGACAAGAAGACGCGCCGCCTCCCGGTCCGCGTGGTCGTGCCCCCGGACACCCTCACGCCCCTGGTCAAGGCTGGCATCCCCCACGGCCGCCTCCGCCTCTTCATGACCGCTCGTGACGATGCCAACCGCGGCGCCACGGTTGCCGAGAAGATGATCGAACTGGGGCCGGAAGAGTTGGCAGGCAACGAGTTGCTCAGCTACGTCATCAACATGGATCTCGAACCGGGCGACTACAGAGTCGCGGTGGGGGTCCGTGACGAGATCTCCAAGATCGCTTCCTATCTGCGCGAAGAAGTCACCATCGCGGACTGACGTCTGCTGGCCGTGCGCGGACCGTCGGTCCCGGGTCAGCTGTTCTGGCGAACCAGCTCCAACAGACCGCTGCCGTACTTCTCGAGCACCTTCGGGCCGACCCCCGAGACTCCGAGCAGCTCGTCTTCGTCAGCCGGTGCCGCCTCGGCGATCGCCAACAGCGTACGATTGGGCAGGATGCGAAATGCCGGAATCCGCCGCTTGCGTGCTTCCCTCAACCGCCACTCACGCAGGGCTTCCAGCAGTTCGAGAGAGGCCCCACCCGACCCCGATTCTCCGGCCCGACCCCGCGCACGTCCAGGGGATTTCGCACCCTCCTCCTTCGCCGCCTGCTTCTTCGTGGGCCGCACGCGCTTTTTCGACGTCCTGGCCGGCGGAGCCGACTCGACCAGCTTCACGTCCTGCGCAAGATCGAGGTGCGTACGACTGCCTCGATGGGTCAGTCCAGCGCGCTGGAAGTGAATCCGCTCGCCGCTCTTGACGAAGGAATCGCGACTCACCTCCAGCAGCTGAGCGGTCACCAGGCCCCCCAGCAGGTCCTCGAAGCTCCCTCGATCGAGGAACCCGTGAATGGCCGAGACCTTCTTGAACAGCGCCCCCGTCCCTTGCCCGTCGCGCTCGCGCAACTCGGCCAGGATGGTCTCGAGGACTCGGATCTCGTCGACGTCCGGGCCGCGATAGCGCCGAACGATGCACTCCTCGGGTGCACACACGTCACAGACTCCACAGGGTCTCCCCGAGTCGGCAACGTCGCCGAAATGCTCCACCAGATGCAACATCCGACAACCGTGGCCCGAGGCGAGGCGACTGATCTCTTCGAGCTGGTCGAGCTTGTGAGCGCGCTGCCGGAGATAGGGCTCCCGCCACACCTTGCTCCCTCGAGTCGCACTCTGATCGGGCTCGACCTTCGCGCCCCCGTGAATCCAGAGCTTGTCGAGCGCGGCCTCGATCACCTCCTCCTCGATGCGCAGCTTGCGCTGCAGCTCAGCGCTCGAGAGCGGGACCTCGCCGAGCTGTCGATAGACCGAATCGAGCACTTCGACCTCGGGGTAGTCGCGACCGTGAAAGAACTCGTGGGTTCGCCGGTCGGCCCACGACCACAGCAGGATGGCTCGCGACGGATCGCCGTCGCGGCCGGCCCGCCCGATCTCTTGGTAGTAGCCCTCCAGGGTGCCCGGAAGCCCGGTGTGGATCACCGTCCGGACGTCGGGTTTGTCGATCCCCATGCCGAAGGCGATGGTCGCGACGATGACATCGAGATCGCCGGAGAGAAACGCCGCCTGCACCCGATCACGAACGCTCGCCTTCATTCCGGCGTGGTACGCCTCTGCGGGAATCGCAGTGCTCAGGCGTGCGGCCAGCGACTCGGCCTCCTTGCGCGTCGGCGCATACACGATGGCGGGTCGATGGGCGGGATCCGCCAGGACTCGCTCGACCACGGCCGCTCGCGCCGACGGCCGCAGCTCTGCCACTTCGACGGCGAGATTCTCACGCCGGAACCCGTGAATGTCACGTTGCGCATCGGAGATCCCCAGCTGGTCCACGATGTCCTGCTGCACTCGCTTCGTCGCCGTCGCGGTCAGGGCGATCACCGGGGTCCTGGCGCCGACTCGGAGCTCCGGCAGGCGCTCGCCGAGCAATCGGTAGTCCGGGCGAAAGTCGTGTCCCCACTGCGAGATGCAGTGAGCCTCGTCGATCGCGACCAGAACCGGAGGGCGGCGGCTCAACAGTTCCGGGAATCCGGGAACCGCCAGACGCTCGGGCGCGATGTACAGAAAGTCGAGCTCACCCGCCAGGTACCGGGTACAGACCCGGCGCGAGGCCGGTCGGTCTCGGCCGGAATGGATGCGCTCGGCGACGAAGCCCTGGGCCTGCAGCTTGGCCACCTGGTCCTCCATCAGCGCGATCAGGGGCGAGATGACCAGCGTGGTGCCGGCGCGGGCCACCCCGGGCAGCTGGTAGCAGAGCGACTTTCCGGCCCCGGTCGGCATGACCAGGAGAACGTCTCTTCCGTCGAGCACGGCCCGGCACACGTCCTCCTGGTAGGGCCGGAACTCCCCGTGCCCAAAACGCTCTTTCAACAGGCGGCCGAGCTCTTGTGGAGCCACCGGCTGCCTGAGCTGCGCGCGTTCAGCGTCGGCCGCTCGTCCCGGCCCCTGACCGAACAGCGACTCCTGGCCACCCACGGCGGCAGGGACCGCCGGCACGAGTCGCTTCGAACGAGCGCCCTCGCCCGCCCGCAGCTCGGCGGAGCCGGCCGCACGCGCAGGCTCACTCGGCGCACCGTCTCCGCCGCGCGACGCGCCCGCCCCGCTGCCTCGACTGGCCCCGTTTCCGTTCAGGGTCGCCCCGACCACTCTGCGCACCCACTCCTCGATGCCGCCGAGAAACTGCTCGAGGTCGTCGCCACCGCGGGCCATTTCACTCAACCGCGCTTCCCACTCCGCGGTCAGCCGCGGCGAGCGAATCTCCGGATGGACCCGTTCGATGAGGCGGATCCCCTTTTCCGTGGCAAACAGGGTCTTGCGCTTGCGTTCCAGGTACTCGCGCCGAAGCAGGGTCTCGATCGTCTCGGCCCGCGTCGCCGGAGTGCCGAGGCCCTTCTCCTTCATCGCATCGGAGAGCTCCCGCTCATCGAGAGTCCGCCCGGCGCTCTCCATGGCTGTGAGCAGAGTGGCATCGGTGAACCGGTTGGGCGGGCGCGTCTCCTTGCGCAGCGCTTCGGCGGAGACCACTTCCGGTCGAGAGCCCTCGTCGAGACCCTCAGGGAGGGTCTGCCGATCCCCTTCGTCCGGCGTGCTGTGCCCCTCGCCCTTCTTGTCCTTCTTGCCCTTCGTCGACCGTCCAGTGGGGCCTCCCTCGGTCGGCGGCCCCTGGCGCCCGAGGTCGAGGACCTTCCACCCCGGATCCACGACCTGCGCACCGCGACTCCGAAACAGATCCCGATGCTCGTGGTCTCCGGTGCGCGAGCTGACCTGCGTGAGCACGGTGGTCACCGCCCAGCGGTGCTCCGCATGCCAGGCCATCAGCAGGCGGCGACAGACCAGATCGTATAGACGCTCTTCGTCCGCAGAGAGCGCGCCACGCGCCTGGGTGCCGGTGGGAACGATGGCATGGTGGTCGGTGACCTTGGAATCGTCTACGAACCGCTTGCCGAGCCGACGACTCCCGCTTCCCTCCGCGACCCGACCCAGGTAGCGCGGAGCGATCGCTCCGACCACATTCCCCAGCCCTTGCGCCACTGCCTTGGAGAGATGGCGACTGTCGGTGCGCGGATAGGTGATCAGCTTGCGCTGCTCGTAGAGACCCTGAGCGACTCCCAGGGTCTTCTTGGCGCTCCAGCCGAAGAGACGGTTGGCGTGTCGCTGCAGCTCGGTCAGATCGTAGAGCTGGGGCGGGGCCATCTTCTTCTCCTGGCGCTTCACCGAGAGGACCTCGGCATCGCCACGCTGCACACGCTCGACGATCTCTTCCGCCTCCGCGGCCGCTTTCTCCTCGGCGCCGAAGCGCTTTGCCTTGCTCGCCCTGTCTCCTGCCACCAGGGAACCTCGAAACTGGCGAGAAGGAGAAGGCGCCTCCCCGGAGCGCGTGGCGCCCGCTTCGACGTCCCTCGTCTCCTGGTGCTCGAACGTGGCCACGACCTCGAGATAGGGCTTCGGCACGAAGCCTCGAACCTCAAGCTCGCGCTCGACGACCATCGCCAGCGTGGGCGTCTGCACGCGGCCCACGGAACAGGTCTCGTCCCAGGCCAGGGTGCAGGCTCGGGAGAGGTTCATCCCCACCAGCCAATCGGCCCGACTCCGCCCCCGGGCGGCGTCCGCCAGCGGATCGAGCTCCGACCCGGGACGCAAGTGAGTGAATCCCTCCCGGATGGCTTCGGGGGTCAACGACGAGATCCAGAGGCGCTCGAAGGGCTTGTCGCAGCCCGCTCGCTCGTAGATGTACCGAAAGATCAGCTCGCCCTCGCGCCCCGCGTCCGTGGCGCACACCACCCGTTCGACCTTCTCGGAGCGGAGGATACGCTCGATGACCTCGAATTGATCCCGGGTTCGCTCGGTGACCTGGAGCGGCCAGCTCCGGGGCAGGATCGGCAGGGCCTCGCGGCGCCAACGTTTCCACTCGCTCTCGATCTGATGCGGCTCCGGCAGTGCGACCAGATGGCCGATCGCCCAGGTCACCACGTAGCCGTTGCCGGACAAGAAGCCCTCGCCTCGTCGCGATGCACCCAGCACCCGCGCGATATCCCGGGCAACGGAGGGTTTCTCGGCGAGTACGGCAACGGTCATCTGAGGTCTCGAATCTCGATCCTTTGGGCCGGGACGGCAGCAGCCTTCTCAGCGTACACCGGCGCAGCGTCCCGAGACCCGTTTTGGCCCCTTCTGTTCTCACTGGACGCACCGGGGCCGATCGTCCTGTCAAATCGGCGCACCCATGCGGGAACCGGAGCCGTCACTCGATACACTGAGTCCCCATTGTGAAGGAACCTTCGATGAAGACACCTCGAACCAGCCCGGGATCGACCCCTGCGATGACGGTCGGGCGACCTGCCCCCGGACTCCCTGCGCCGGATCTCTCGAGACCGGGCCTCTCGAAACCGAATCTCTCGAAGCTGGGCCTCTCGCTCCTGGGCCTCTCCATCCTGGCTCTCGCGCTAGGGGTCTCCTCGGCTTGCGGGAGCGAGCCCGAGTCTCACGGGCAGCTCGCGCTGACCATCCTGCACACCAACGACACGCACTCCCGTCTCCTCGAGCACAATCGACTGGGAGGCACCTGCGGCGAGCAAGAGCGTGCCGAGGGCAAGTGCTTCGGAGGCATCGCCCGGCGCAAGACGATGATCGACAGCATCCGCGCCGACACCGAGAACGTCCTGCTTCTGGACGGCGGCGACCAGTTTCAGGGCACCCTGTTCTACAGCCGGTTCAAGGGGAGCGAGACCCGAGCCGCCATGCGTCATCTCGGCTATGACGCCATGGTGGTGGGCAACCACGAGTTCGACGACGGTCCCGAGGTGCTGGGACGTTTCATCGACTCCGTCGAGTTTCCCGTGCTCGGCACCAACATCGACACCTCGACCGAGCCCTCCCTCGATGGCCGCTTCGAGCGGAGCGTCGTGCTCGATGTCGGCGGGCGGCGCGTCGGCCTGGTGGGTTTCATCACGGAGGAGACGTCGATCCTGGCCGCGCCCGGCCCGAACCTGAAGTTCCTTCCGATCGAGGAGACGGTCTCCGAGGCGGTCGACGAGCTGCGGGCCGCCGACGTGGACATCGTCATCGCGCTCAGCCACGCCGGGTTCGAGAGGGACCGCAGGGTGGCCGCGACGGTTCCCGGCCTTGATGTCATCGTCGGGGGCCACACCAACACCCTGCTCTCGAACAGTGCGCCGGACGCGATCGCGCCCTATCCAACCGTGGTCGAGGGGCCCGACGGGACGCCCGTGCTGGTGATCACCGCGTTCGCCTGGGGCAAGTACCTGGGGCGGCTCGATGTCGTATTCGACGGGGAGGGTGTCCCAGTCGAGTGGAGCGGAGATCCGATTCTCCTCGACGCTCGAGTCCGCAAGGACCCGGACACGATGGAGTTGCTCCGTCCGCTGCGTGCCGAGCTCGAGGCGTTCAGTGGGGAAGTCGTCGGCGAGTCAACGGTGCTCCTGGTCGGAACCGAGCAGTCCTGCCGCGCCGAGGAGTGCAACCTGGGCAACCTGATCACCGATGCCCTCCTCGAAGAGACGGCACCTCAAGGAGTCGAGATCGCCCTGCAGAACGGCGGAGGCATCCGCTCGTCGATCAACGCCGGGCCCATCACCGTCGGTCACGTCCTCGAGGTCCTCCCCTTCGGCAACACGACCAGCACGTTCAGCCTGCGCGGTGGGGATCTCCTGGCCACGTTGGAGCATGGCGTGAGCCGCGCCGAGAACCTGGACAACGACGGCACCGGACGGTTCCTTCAGGTGTCCGGGCTGCGCTATCTCTGGAAGGCTGCCGCACCGGTCGGGGAACGCATCGAAAAGGTCGAGATTCGACAGGCGGACGGCAGCTGGCAGCCTCTCGAGCTCGACCGCGTGTACAAGGTGGCGATGAACGCCTTCAACCGGGGCGGCGGCGACGGCTTCGAGATCCTCGTCGAGCGTGCGATCGACCCCTACGACCAGGGACGAGTCCTCGCGGACGTCGTCCGCGACTACCTGGGCCGTCACAGCCCGGTGAGCCCCGCGCGCGAAGGGCGAATCGTTCGACTGAATTGAGCGCCGCCCGCCCGGGGCCCGAGGCAGCGGTCCCGAAGCAGATCGAGGCCCCCTACCCGCCGACGACCGAGGCCGAGATGCGATCCGGACCTCTGCAAGACGATTCAGCGGATTCCGAGGATCAAGAGCGGGTTTCTCCCGAGCGGTAGGGGCTGAATCCGTAGGATTAGATGATTCTTTGGCAATGCACTGATAAGATGGACGATACGCATTCACAGCCCGTGTGAGCGTTGTGCCTTCGGTTCAATTGTTCAGGAACACCGCCCTTGCCCGAAGTCTCCCCACTGCCGGTCGTCGAAGCCGAGGCCATCGCTCCCACCACCCGGGCCGGGCGTGACTGGGTTTCGAGCGAACTGGTCGCGGCGCTATTGAGGCCCCCTAGCCAGGCCTATCTCGCGATCGCCGTCGCCGCGCTCGCGGTCCCTTTCCTGTGCGGTCCCCGAGGACAACCGCTCGGTTTCGTGCTGTGGCTCCTCGCCCTCGCCGTCGTCACCGGGACACGCTGGTGGCTCACGCAACGCTTCTCCATCGCGCGATCCACTCGGAAAGACCGAAGCTGGGCACGGCGGTACGGCGCGATCCTGTTTCTCAGCGGTACGCTCTGGGCTCTCCCGGTGATCTTCGCCCTCCCCGAGAGTCCAGTCCGATTGGTCTCGTTAGGCATCCTGATCGCGGCCGTCGGTGCCGGTGAGGCGACTCTCGGTGCCCCGGTGTGGTGGGCCTACCCCGCCTTCGCTGTTGCGGTGGGCATCACACTGTTCGTGCGCGTTGTTTCCGTCGCTCTCGGGTCGAACGGAGGTGCGGCCGAGCTCACCACCGCCGGCCTGACCGCCGGCTTTCTGCTGGCCACGGGCATGTTCGGGGCGCGCCTGCGCTCCTCACTCACCGAGACGCTGACGCTTCGTTTTCACAACGAGAATCTCGCCAGCGAGTTCGCTCGAGCCCACCAGCTGCTGGTCGACGAGAACGAGAAGCGCGAGCGCGTGATTCGCGAGCTCGATCAGCGGGACCGCATCCTGCGAGCCGTCAGTTTCGCCGCCGAGCACCTGTTGGGCTCACGCTCCTGGGACAGCAACCCGACGCGAATCCTGGAGCGGCTGGGAGAAGCAGCGCAGGTCAGCCACGTGTACGTGGTGCAGCACGAGCGCACCTCCGACGGGGACTACCGCCTCGAGAATTCCTTCCGCTGGACCTCGCCCAGACAGCGAGATCCGAACCGCACGACGCTCTTCCCGGCCGACTACCCGCCCTGGCGCCGCGCCTTGCGACGCGGCCAGCGAGTCTCGACCGTGCGCTCCGCCGCCACCGGCGAAGAAGGCACGCTCCTCGATCGTCACCACATCTGCTCGATCGCCCTCTTCCCGATCCGCGTCAACGCTCAGTGGTGGGGGGTCCTCGGCTTCGAGGACTCGACGCGGGAGCGGGCCTGGACCGAGCCGGAGCTGGAGGCGCTGGCCGCGTCGGCGGACATGCTCGGAGCCGCGGTCACGGGGATCCGAACCGTCGAGGCACTGCGCACCTCTGACGACCGGTTTCGACTGCTGGCAGAGAACACCAATGACCTCGTGTGCCTGCACCGGCCAGACGGACGCCTGCTCTATCTCAGTCCTTCCAGCGAGAGTCTGCTGGGCTATCTCCCTCACCAGCTGATCGGCAGAGAGCCATGGAAGCTGGCGATCGAAGAGGACGAAAAGAAGGTCAAGACAGGGCTCATCGAGCGCGGTCGAGAAGGCCACTCCGCCACAGTGGCCTACCGGAGTCGACGCCTCGACGGCAGCGAAGTCTGGCTCGAGTCCCGCATCCAGCCGATTCACGACGACAACAACGTGGTCACCTTGATGGCGACCTCGACACGCGACATCACGGATCGCAAGCAGGCGGAGGAGCAGTTGTTTCGTGAGAAGGAGCTCGCGCAGGTCACCCTCAAGTCGATCGGAGACGGGGTGGTCACGACCGACGGAGAGGCGCGGGTCCGCTACATGAACCCGATCGCAGAGCGCCTCGCGGGTGTCGAGGAGAGACACGCCCGAGGTCTTCACATCGGTGAAGTCCTGAAGCATGCCGGCGAGGGAGCGTCGACCGTGGAGCACCTGGTGCAGAAGGCCTTCGATACCCAACAGGTCGTCACGACACCCGAGGCTGTCGAACTGAAGGACCCCCAGGGAAAGCCTCTGGCGGTCGAGGTCTCTGCCGCACCGATCCAGGAGGCCTCGGGGGCGACGATCGGAACCGTCACGGTGCTGCGCGACGTCACCAGTACCCAGGCCCTCGCGGCCCAGCTCACCTATCAAGCCACCCACGACTCGCTCACCGGCTTGATGAACCGCCGGGAGTTCGAGAAGTTCCTCGAAATGTCGGTACAACAGCGCCGCAGAGGCGAGCAGGACGCCTTGTGCTATCTCGATCTCGACCAGTTCAAGGTCGTGAACGACACCTGCGGCCACATTGCTGGCGACGAGCTTCTTCGTCAACTCGCCGGAGTCCTACAGACGAAGATCCGTCGCTCGGACGTCGTGGCTCGCCTCGGCGGCGACGAGTTCGGCATTCTCCTGACGCGTTGCGCGGAGGAGCGGGCATCCCGGGTCGCCAAGGGAATCTGCGAGGCGATCCGGGGATTCCGTTTCACCTGGGGAGACAAGATCTTCCAACTCGGCGTGAGCATCGGCGTGGTGCCGATCACCACCCCGAATGCAACGGTCACCGAGCTCCTGAGCGCTGCCGACGCTGCGTGCTACGCGGCCAAGGACCAGGGGCGAAACCGAGTCCACATGGTCGCGCCCGACGACCGCGGTCTCCGGCACCGCAAGGGGGAGATGGAGTGGGTGACCCAGATCCATCGGGCCCTCGAGCTCAATCGCTTCGAGCTCCACTACCAGCCGATCCTCGAGACCTCGCACGAAATCGTGGAGCCCCGGAGAATCGAAATCCTTCTCACCATGATCAGCGAAGAGGGCAAGCGAATCCCACCCGGCACCTTCATACCGGCTGCAGAACGGTTCAACACGATGCCATCGATCGATCGCTGGGTGGTCAGAAAGTCGATCGAGACCTTCGCCGATCACTGGCAGCAGAAGACGCGCCACGTCAAGGAGTGCTTCATCAATCTGTCGGGCACTTCGCTGACCGATCCCACGTTCGGTGAGTTTGTGATCGAACAGCTTCTGGAACACCGGGTCCCGCCGGGAGTGCTCTGCTTCGAGATCACGGAGACCGCCGCGATCACGAACCTCGCGGAAGCCAAGGCGCTGATGCGAGAGCTGCGGGGCCTGGGCTGCCGCTTCGCTCTGGACGATTTCGGCAGCGGACTCTCCTCCTTCGCCTACCTTCGCAGCCTTCCGGTCGACTTCCTGAAGATCGACGGAATCTTCGTCAAGGACATCCACCGCGACAAGATCGACTACTCGATCGTGGAGTCGATCAACAAGGTCGGCCAGGAGCTCGGCCTCAAGACCATCGCCGAGTTCGTCGAGACCGACGAGGTGCTGCAGCGCCTGGTCACCCTCGGCGTCGACTATGTCCAGGGATATGGTCTGGCTCGGCCGGCGCCGGTCGAGGGGCTGCTGGAAGATCTGAGAGTCAGGGCCCCGGCGGCGGGTCGGCGTCACTGAAGTCGGCGTCGAACAGACGAACCTCCCGCGCCGGCCCCTTCCAGAAGACCGCCGAAACATAGTCCGGTGCCGGCTCGACCTCGAATCCCTGCCAATCCGAGGGTGCGTCTCCCGTCATCTCGGTAGAGAGCAGCCAGGAGCTCCCCGTGCACAGGGTTTGTGCCGACGCCGCGCTTTTCTCCACGGTCGGCATCTCCACCTGGAATCGACGCGACGAGAAGCTGAGCCCGGTCCCCTGGGCCTTGACGTAGGCCTCCTTGCGGCACCAGGTCCGATAGAAGACGTCGAAGCGATCGTTCACGGGGAGGGTCGAATAGCTCTCGAACTCCGCGGGAGCGAAGAAGCGCTCTGCGAGTGCATCGAGACGTCGGTCCGGCTCCTTCCACTCGACGTCGGCTCCCACCAGCCCTCTGTGCGCGACGGCCACGACCGCGATCTCGTGGGAGTGCGACAGGTTGAACCGAAGCGGGTCGCCTACCAGCGTCGGCCTGCCGTGCTCCCCGTACTCGAAGCGAAGCTCTCGAGGTGACGCACCGAGATAGTGCGCGAGAATGCGTCGCAAGGCGGCCCGGGAAGCGATCCGCTGGCGCCGCTTGCTCGGTACGATCAGTCGATCGAAGCGCTCCCGCTCCTCCTGGGAGAGAAGCTCGTAGTCTTCTGGTGGGGGATCGACCAGCCTGATTCGCCACAGATCGAGGGCTCTGCCGCTCGGACGACAGCTCTCGGCGGGGAGGAATCGAGCACCCATCCCGACTACTCGGCCACGCTCTCGGCCAGGGAGCGACCCAGGAGCTCGAGGCCACGGTCAATCGACACCGACGGCTCCCAGCCGAGGTCGCGTCGGGCGGCACCGAGATCGAACCAGTGCGAGGTGGTCAACTCGCGAACCACCCAGCGGGTGAGCGGAGGCTCCTGCTCTCGACCGAGGATTCGATAGAGACCCTCGGCGGCACCCGCGACCGCGAGAGCGAGGCCTCGCGATACGTTTCCCTCGACGGGCCTCCTCCCAGCCGCGGCCAGCAGGCGGTCGATCATGGTCCACACTTCGATCGTCTCGCCCGAGGTCACGAAATAGGCTTTGCCTGCCGCCGGCGGCGAGTCGGAAGGCACCTCGAGCGCCGCCGCCGCAGCCAGGTGCGCCGACACAGCGTCATCGATGAACGTCGGAGCGATTCGTTTGCCTCCGACTCCGATGCGTCGTAGCCGATCCCGCCGCTCGACCATTCGCGGCAAGAGCTGCGTGTCGCCGGGTCCCCAGATCAGATGGGGACGCAAGGCGACCGTGCGCAACGAGTCGCCGTTGGCCTGCAGTACCAGCCTCTCCGCCGCCGCTTTGGTGCGCGGGTAGTCGGCCTCGAAGTGCCTGGCATACGGTACCGACTCGTCGCAACCCTCCATGTCGCCACCGTCGAAGACCACACTCGGCGTCGACGTATACACCAGATCGCGGACGCCGTGCCGTTGGCAGCCCTCGATCACATGGCGAGTCCCGTCCACGTTGGTGCGCTCGTAGGCTTCGGTCGGCCCCCACGCACCGGCCAGAGCGGCGACATGAAACACCGACTCACAGCCTTCGGTCGCGCGTTGGACCGCCTCGGAGTCTGCAAGATCGCCCGACAGCTGCTCCACCCCCAGCGTGCCGAGCCAGGGATAGGTGCGCCGCGAGAAGCTTCGCACCTCGTGTCCCCGGCCCCGCAGTGCCCGCACGAGGGCGCCTCCGAGGAACCCCCCGCCGCCGGTCACCAGAACGCGCAAGAGATCAGTCCTCCGGGGCCTCCGCCGCCGAAACGAGCTTTCCCCACATGTGTCCGCCAGCCGGGCCATGCTGCCAGGTGCCCGCGTAGCGGCCTTCGAAGAAGAGGAGTCGCACCGTGAAGGTGCCCATTCCCTCGATCGCCTGCTCGTCCATTGTGAGCACCGGCGTGTCGCCAGCCCACTCGACTCGAACCGGGACCGGGATCTCCATGTTCATGTTGTCGCCATAGCTCATCCCGGCCTTGAAGATCCACGTGGATCCCTCACCCCGCTCGAGCTCGGAGACCATGTAGAGGTCGTCGAACTGTCCCTCAGGAGGCGGCTGGCCGCCCATCGAGTCCACACTGAACTTCCCTTCCATCCTGACGCCGCTCATCATCGACTCGAACTGGTCGTCTCGCTCGTCGGCAGCGAGCGCACCGGCACACGACAGGAGGACGGCCAGGGCCACGATTCTCGTCTTCATGCCACTCTCTCCATGGATCTGATTCTGGATCTCGACACCGTTCGGTCCGAGGTGGCGCCATCCTATCTGCTCCCCTCACCCTCCATGGAGCCGTGTCGAAGGACATTGGGTAAGCTGGGTCGCCGAATCCCTCGATGGGTCCGTGCCGAGCCCGCTCGGCCGAGTACCGCAGACGCTGGAGACCCGCGCCATGAATCGATCCAGGTCCACTCCGACACGGGTGTTTCCATACCTGCTCATCCAGATGCTCCTCGCAGCCACGGCGCCACTCGCGGCTCAGCAGGCGAGAGTCGAGATTCCGACCCCCTCCCAGGTGCTCGGCTTCGAGCCGGGAACCGACTACGAGATCGCGGACTATGCGCCGCTACTCGACTACTACCGTCAGTTGGCGGCCGCGAGTCCGCGTGTCGAACTGCAGGAGATCGGGCAGTCGACACTCGGCAAACCCCTCCTCCTCTTGATCGTCTCCAGCGAAGAGAACCTCTCTCGACTCGACCGCTGGCGCGAGATCAGCGAGACTCTGGCCCGAGCCCGTGTCGACGAGGAGACCGCTCGAGACCTCGCCGCCGAGGGGCGCGGCGTCGTGTGGATCGATGCCGGCCTCCACGCCACCGAGCGTGCACCGGCCCAGATGATGCCGCTGCTGGCACACCACCTCGCCACCGACGAGAGCGCCGAAACGCGGCGCTGGCGCGATCAGCTGGTCATGCTGCTGATGCCCGAGATCAACCCCGACGGCCTCGACATCGTCGCCAACTGGTACCAGCAGAACCGGGGTACGCCCTGGGAGACCACCTCGCCCCCAGAGCTCTACCACCACTATGTCGGACACGACAACAACCGCGACTGGTTCATGAACAACATGGCCGAGAGCCAGGCCGTCAGCCAGATCCTCTATCGCGAGTGGTACCCCCAGATCGTCTACAACCACCACCAGACCGGCCCGGCCTGGGCTCGGATCTTCCTGCCGCCGTTTGCCGACCCGGTCAATCCGAACATCCACCCGGGAGTGACAACCGGGGTCAACCTGGTCGGTAGCGCAATGGCCAACCGCTTCGCCATGGAGGGAATGCCGGGCGTGGTGTCGGACATGATCTACAGCATGTGGTGGAACGGCGGCCTGCGGACGGTCCCCTATTTTCACAACATGATCGGCATTCTCACCGAGACCTCGCACTCCACGCCGACTCCCCGCTACTACGACCCGGAGAAGAAGCCAGAGCGGCTCGGGAGCCGGCGCGGTAGCTCGGGATCTCCGATGTCGGGGACCGACATCTTCCATCCTTTTCCGTGGCAAGGCGGCGAGTCCCACTTTCGCGACGCCGTCGACTACACCTTCGTGGCCTCGCTCGGAGTGCTCGATGTCGCGGCGCAGCTGCGCGAGAAGTTCCTCCTCGACATCTACCGTATGGGCAGGGACGCCATCGAGGCAGCCGAGAACGATCGTTTCGCCTACGTGGTCCCGATGGGTGAGGACGACCAGTGGGATCCGGCAGAGGCGGCCGCGCTGGTCGACGTGCTCTGGCAGGGCGGTGTCGAGATCGAGCGTGCCGAGGAGGCCTTCGAGGCCAACGACCAGGCCTACGCCGCCGGCAGCTGGGTGATCTCCGGCGCTCAGGCCTTCCGCCCCTACATCGTCGACCTGCTCGAGGAACAGCGCTACCCGGACCGCCGAAGCTCCCCCGACGGACCGCCCGACCCGCCGTACGATCTCGCCGGCTGGACACTTCCGATGCAGATGGGCGTGAGGGTAGACCGCATCGACCGTGCCTTCTCGGCTCGACGGACCCGGGTCGAAGGTCCGATCCGTGCCGATCCAGAAGAGATCTCGGGGCAAGGCAACGCGGGCTTCTTGATCGATCGCCAGGCGAACGCCAGCACGCTGGCGGCGAACCGTCTGATGAGCGCCGGGGCAACCGTCTCCTGGCTCGCCGAGGACAGTGATATCGGCGGGCGCTCGTGGCCGGCGGGAACGCTCTTCGTAGAGCACGCCGACCCCTCCGGTCTCGCGAAGCTGGCCGCCGAGAGCGGACTCGAGGTCCGTGCGGCAGCGAGTCGACCCGGAGGCACGCTCTACCCTCTCACTCGCGCCCGCGTGGGACTGTACAAGTCCTGGGCGCCCAGCATGGACGAGGGGTGGACCCGTTGGTTGCTCGAGAGCTATGGCTTCGAGATCGTGTCCTTGACCGACTCCGACATGCGCAGCGGCGACCTGACCCGGTTCGACGCCATCGTGCTTCCTCACCAGTCCCCACGGCAGCTGCTCAACGGCCACCCCGCGGGCACCATGCCCGAGCCATACACCGGTGGCCTCGGACTGGAAGGCACGCTGGCTCTGCAGCGTTTCGTCGACTCCGGTGGGACACTGATCGCTCTCGACGAGGCCTCCGACTTCGCCATCGAGCAATTCGGCCTGCCCCTGCGCAACGCCGTCGCAGAGACTTCTCCGCGCTCCTTCTTCATTCCGGGGTCACTGGTTCGTACGCGCGTCGAGACCGACAAGCCGTTGGCCTTCGGCATGCAGGACGAGGTCGCTGCCTCGTTCGTGCGTAGTCGGGCCTTCGAGATCGTCACCCTCTCGCGACGCGGTGAAGGCGGTCTCGAGGAGACCCTTCCGCCGCCTCCCCCACCGGTCGAAGTCCTGGCGCGCTACGCCGAGGACGAGATCCTGATGAGTGGGTGGGCCCTCGGTGCCGAAGAGCACATCGGGGGCAAGATCGCGGCGGCCCGCGTCCAGATGGGTGCGGGCCAGGTCGTTCTGGTCGGCTTTCGCTGCCAGTTCCGCGGACAGCCACGATCCACCTACAAGCTGCTCTTCAACGCCCTCCAGGGCTCGACGGTCGAAGGACTTCCGTGGCAGATCGAGCCGCTGGAGATCGAGAACCGAGAGGCCGCGGCCGAAACCGGCGCGAGCTCGGGACGCTAGCCGATGCTTTCTCGAGCGGGCCGTTCGGGTCGATCCGATATGCCATCCCTCCTCTGCCTGACGGCGGCCGTCGTGCTGAGCCTGGCCACCTCGCCAGTCCCCACCACCGAGCCGACGGCGTTCGTCGACCAGGTGGAGACTCTGCAGCTCGATCGCCCCCTCGACACCCGAGGCAATCTCGGCGGCATGACTGTCGACCGGCTGGGCTTCGTCTACACCTCCAACTTCCGAGACGCCGTCTGGCGGATCGACCCCGACGGGAAGGTCGAAACGCTCACCCGGGGCCTCTACGGAGCCTCGGGCAATGCAGTGGACTCACGGGGCGACTTGTTCCAGGCGAACTTCTACGGCAACACCATCACCAAAATCGACCGCCTCGGCAATGCCTCTGCCTTCGCCGTCGAGGGCCTCGACGGACCGGTCGGCATCGCCGTCGACCCGCAGAACACGCTCTACGTCTGCAACTGTTCCGGCAACACCATTTCCCGGGTCGCTCCTGACGGCACCGTTTCCCCGTTCGCAGAGAGTGAGCTCTTCGCCTGCCCGAACGGCATCACCTTCGACGACCAGGGCCAGCTCTTCGTCACCAACTTCAACAATCACGAGATCTTGAGGATCTCCGAGGCAGGCGAGACCAGCCGTTTCGTGACGGTGAGCGGAGGCGCGGGCAACGCCCACATCGTCTTCTCCAGGGGCTTCTTCTACATCACGAAGATCATGGCCCACCAGCTCTTCAAGGTCTCGGCGGCCGGCGAGATCACCCATCTCGCCGGTACCGGCCGCCCCGGACACGACGACGGCCCAGCGCTCGACGCGACGCTGCACCGCCCCAACGGCATCACGATCTCGCCCGGCGGCGACCGCCTCTACGTCAACACACTGCTCGGCGAGTACAACCAACCCGAGGCGTCGACGATCACGATTCGCACGGTCGAGCTGATGACCTTGACCAAGGCCCTGGACGAGGCACTGGAAAGCGGTGGCGTCGGCGCCCTCGAAGAGACCTATCGGCGCTACCGAGCCGACCCGGTTCGCGGCCGCGAGAACACGGTGGCCGAGATGATCACCTACGGCTACACGTTTCTCTCCAGCCGTCGGATTCCCGAGGCCCTGGCCGTGTTCACCCTCAACGCTTCGGCAAACCCCGACGTTGCGGCGGCCCAGTTCCAGCTCGGAGAGGCCTATCGATACACGGGTCAGACCAACGAGGCGATCGCTCAGTACGAACGGACTCTCGAGCTCGATCCGAGTCACCCGCTGGCCGCAACTCGACTGGCCCAGGTGCGAAAGAGCGGCTGAGCACGGCGCACGGGACCGGACGGATCTTCCAGCGCGCACCGTCCCGAGGGTGCCCCCCGGCTGTAGGATGGACCACGAAACTTCGCTCTACTCCTCTTCCGAGACAGATCTTTCCGAGACAGGGGACTGCGACCGATGACCCACAGCGACATCGTCGATGTCAGGGGCCTCTCTCTCACTGCCCCGAGCTCCGCCGCCGTCGAGCGGTTCGACGCAGTGATCGACGACCTCTACTACTACCGCCTGGGGGTGGGAGATCGTCTGGACGCTCTACTCCAGGAGTTCCCGGACCTGGTCCTGGCTCATGTGCTCAAGGGCTACTCCCTCATGACGGAAGGCAGCGTCGACGCTCACCCCGGTGCGAGAGCACGTCTGCAGCAGGCGGAGGCTCTGGCTGCGAATCCCCGCGAGCGATTGCATCAGGAGGCCTTGCGGGCCTGGATCGCGCAGGATTTCTCCGCTCGCGCGGCGGCCTGGGAGCAGATCCTGGTCGAGTGGCCAACGGACCTGCTGGCGTTTCGCCAGTACACCGGTACGCTGTTCTGGACCGGCGACAAGCGGCATCAGGCCGAGGTGAGCGCGAGCGTCGCCAATCACTGGGGCCCGGAGACACCCGGCTATGCGCACTTTCTTTCGGCCCATGCCTTTGCCATGGAGGAGGTGGGGCAGTACGAGGTGGCCGAGCGGTGCGCGCGCGAAGCGCTCGCTCTGCAGCCGCAGGATCTCTGGGCCCTGCACGGCCTGGCCCACGTGTTCGAGATGCAGGGTCGGGCCACCGAGGGCATCGAACTGCTCTCCGACTCTGCGCGATTCCTCAATGACTACAACCTCTTTCGAGGCCACCTGTGGTGGCATTTGAGCCTGTTCCTGCTCTCGGAAGCCCGCTTCGACGAGATTCTCGATCTGTTCGATCGCGAGGTCTATCCGCAGCCGTCCACCTTCTACCTGGACATCCAGAACGGCGCCTCCTTGCTGGCGCGCCTGGAGTTCCAGGGCGTGGACGTAGGGCCGGACCGCTGGGAGCGCCTGGCCCAGGCCTCCCTCCAAAGTGCTACGAAGAGCACGATCTGGTTCACGTCGATGCACCACGTCATGGCCCTCGCGCGAAGTGGGAGGGCTTCGGCGGTGCACTCGGCCTTCGACTACCTGAGCTCGGCCGGGGCGAGCTCCCCGCAAGCCGCGCTCGCCCGCAAGCTCGCCCAGGCCGCAGCAGCCTTCTACCAGGGCAAGCCCCACGAAGCGCTCGAGCAGATGCTGGCCGTGCGTCAGAGCCACGGAGAGCTCGGCGCGAGTCACGCCCAACAGGACCTCTACGACCAGATCATGGTCACGGCTGCTCTGCAGGTCGGCGACATTCCTCGCGTGCGTCAGCTGCTCAAGGCTCGCTGGAGCACGCGGATCTGCGACGCGGCGACGTGGCAGATCTACGAGGACAGCTCGCGTCGGATCGACGAGACGCTCGACGAGGCCGCCGTCCGCGCAGAGCTACGCTGGAGTGCGAGTTGACTGGAACCACGAGTCAAGGCGCCTCCGCGAGGTCGGCCACCTTGTTCGCGGTGTTCCAGTTGCGGGCCGTGGCCCTCACGCCAAGAGCCTTTTCCAAGACGGTGAGGGTGAGCTTCGAGCGGCCCGCCCCCTCAGGGTAGTAGGCGTAGAGACTCCTGCGACCGAACTCGAGCTGCTCCGGCCCATCCCACCCGGCGAGAAGCCTCTGGCGAGCCGCTCGGGTCGGCGAGCGATCGAGGAACAGCACCATGAGGTGGCTGGCCTCGAGCGAGTCGGCATCGAACGGCATGGCCTCGATCGCGTCGCGGAGCTCGGAGGGTTCGACGACCAGGACTCCACAACGAAATCCGAAGCGCTTCTCGATGCCGTCGGCGAGCCTCTGCTCGAGCTGCGAACGCGAGGAAGCCCGGCTCCGGAAGACCACGTTTCCGCTCTGGAGAAGGGTCTTCGGGCTCTCGAAGCCGATCGACTCGCAGAGCTCTCGGAGCTCGGCCATCTTGATCTTGTTGTGGCCGCCGACGTTGATGCCCCGAAGGAACGCCACATGGGTTCTCATGCCTTCAACCTACCACCGTGAGAACCGTGCCGAGGCACCCGCGGCGACCCAGAGCGAGCCAGCCCCTGAGGAGGCCCCCTCGTTCTTCCCCACTCCCGAGGCTGTCGCGCAGCTCCAGCGCCCTGCTAAGATCTCGCCTCCTCCACCCGAGCCCTTCACCTCCGCGACACGGACCCCAAGCGGACCCAGGGAGGGAACCCGAAAGTCAGACCATGACCGCGCTCGCCGACGCCGTCGCCCGCCGACGGACCTTCGCCATCATCTCGCATCCCGATGCGGGCAAGACGACCCTGACGGAAAAGCTGTTGCTGTTCGGCGGCGCGATTCAGCTGGCCGGCGCAGTGAAGGCTCGGGGGGAGCGGCGGCGTGCGCACTCGGACTGGATGAAGGTGGAGCGTGAGCGCGGAATCTCGGTGACTGCATCGGTGATGACCTTCGAGTTCGAGGGGCGCACCTTCAACCTGCTCGACACCCCGGGTCACGAGGACTTCAGCGAAGACACCTACCGGACCCTCACCGCCGTGGACTCGGCGGTCATGGTGCTCGACGCGGCCAAAGGGATCGAGCCACAGACCCTGAAGCTCTTCGAGGTCTGCCGCATGCGCGACGTGCCGATCACCACCTTCGTCAACAAGCTCGATCGGGAGAGCCGCGATCCCTTCGAGCTCCTCGACGAGATCGAGCAGCGGCTTCAGCTCGAGGTCTCTCCGGTCACCTGGCCCGTCGGCATGGGCAAGGGCTTCCTCGGCTGCTATGACCTGATCCGTGACCAGTTGATTCTGATCGATCGCGCACGCAAGGACGTTGCGGTGGTTTCCGAAGTGGTCACGGGGCTCGACGACCCTCGCCTCGACGAGCTGCTGCCGAAGAGCGCAGCCCTCAAGTTGCGCGAAGACGTCGCCATGGTGCGGGAACTGTGCCCACCTTTCGAAATCGAGCCCTATCTGGCGGGCAACCGGACCCCGGTCTACTTCGGCAGCGCATTGAACAGCTTCGGGGTGCGTGACCTGCTCGAAGGCCTCGCCGAGCATGCCCCACCGCCTCGTCCCCAACCGACCGTGGAGCGCTTGATCGATCCGCTCGAAGAGACGGTGACCGGATTCGTCTTCAAGATCCAGGCGAACATGGACCCGAAGCATCGGGACCGCATCGCCTTCGTTCGAGTGTGCTCGGGAAACTTCAAGCGCGGCCTCAAGATGTTCCATCCACGCACCGGCAAGACGATCAACGTGCACAACCCGCTGCTCTTCCTGGCCCGCGAACGCGAGGTCGCCGAGGAGGCGTTCGCAGGGGACATCCTGGGCATTCCGAACTACGGAAACCTGCGCATCGGCGACGGCCTCACCGAAGGCGAGTCGCTGCATTTCACCGGAATTCCGAACTTCGCGCCGGAGCTGCTGCGCACGATCCGGCCCAAGGATCCGATGCGTGCCAAGCACCTCGGGAAGGCCTTGACCCAGCTGGCCGAAGAGGGCGCGGCCCAGACGTTTCGCACGCGCATCGGCTCGAACTGGATCGTCGGCGTCGCCGGCCCCCTCCAGTTCGAAGTCCTGGCCGATCGCATCCGAACGGAGTACGACGTCGAGGCCCACTACGAGTCCACCTCCTACAAGCTGGCTCGCTGGGTCGACGGCGAGGCGCGCGAGGTCAAACGCTTCGCGGATCGCAACGAGGCTCGCATGGCCGAAGATCACGACGGCTGCCCTGTCTTCCTGTCTCCGAGCGCGTACTATCTCGAGCGTGCGCAGGAGGACTGGCCCGAGCTGTCCTTTCCCAAGACACGAGAGCAGATCCAGTAGAAGTACTCCGGCTGAGGCCCCACTCGTGACATTCGAGAACCACCCCGACAGCGAGCTCGTGCTCTACACCGACGGCGGCGCCAGCCCCAACCCTGGACCCGGAGGCTGGGGCGTCGTCTTCGTCGAGCGCGCGAGCGGCAAGAAGCGAGAGCTCTCCGGATCGGAGGGCCACTCCACCAACAACCGAATGGAGCTCACGGCGGCGATCCGGGGCCTCGAAGAGACCGCTCCGGGAAGTCGTGTCGAGGTGGTCACCGACTCCACCTACGTTCGACAGGGGATCACCTCCTGGGTCGCCAACTGGAAGCGCAACGGCTGGAAGCGCCGGGAAGGCAAGACCTGGGTCGAGGTCAAGAATCGCGACCTCTGGCAACGCCTGGCTGAGCTCGACGCCGAGCGCCAGGTGACCTGGCATTGGATCAAGGGTCACGCCGGTCACACCCACAACGAACGCGCCGATCAGCTGGCCAGCGCCGAGATCGAGCGGATCGGTGGAGTCGTGAGGGAGGAGGTCGAGAGCTCCGAGGAGCTGCCCGAAACCGCTCTCTATCTCCGAGTCAGCTGTAGCCGGGGGCGGGGCCGCTGGGCAGCTCTGGTCGTGAGCGGCGATCAGCAGCGCGACCTCGGCGACACCCGAGACAGGACCACGGCGAACCAGCTCGAGCTCGAAGCACTCCTCGGGGGGCTCGACGAGGTTTCGACCGAGCAGCCGACCGTCGTGTTCACCACCAGCGACTATCTTCGCAACGGTGCGACCGAGTGGCTCGCCGGCTGGCGGGCTCGCGGCTGGAAGTCCGCCAGCGGCTCTCCGGTGCAGAATCGAGAGCTCTGGCAGAAGGTCGCCCGCGAGATCGGCCGTCGCTCCCTCCTGTTTCGGCGGACTCCCGAGGGAAGCGCCGAGCACGATATCCTCGGCGAGGCACTGAGGGCACACGAGAGCACTCGAGAGTGAATGTCGAGCGCCCGAAGGCTCAGCGCCCGAAGGCCGAGTGCCTGAATCCTGAGTAACAGCAACCGGGGATGTCGTGTCGGATCACGTCGAGGCCAATCGGACCCACTGGAACGAGCAGGCCGCCGACTACGTCGAAGCCGGCCGCCGCGCCTGGTCGTCGAGCGAGCCCTACTGGGGAATCTGGCGTCTCCCCGAGCGCGACCTCCAGAGCCTCCCCGAGATCGCCGGTCGGGACGTTCTCGAACTGGGCTGCGGCACCGGCTACGGCAGCGCATGGATGAAGCGACTGGGAGCACGGCGCGCCGTGGGCCTGGACAACTCTCCACGGCAGCTTGCCACCGCGGCCCTGCTCCAGACCGAGTACGAAGAGACCTTTCCCCTGGTCCACGCGGACGCCGAGCGACTGCCTTTCGCATCGGCGTCCTTCGACGTCGCCATCTCCGAGTACGGAGCGTGCCTCTGGTGCGATCCGCACCGTTGGGTCCCAGAAGCCGCGCGGGTGCTGCGCCCCGGGGGGCAGCTGTGGTTCCTGCGCAACGCGACCCTCTTGATGCTGTGTATGCCCGAGTACGAAGCCGAAGGGACGAGGGAGACCCTCCTGCGTCGTCAGTTCGGCATGGGTCGCTTCGACTGGCCGGACGAGATCGGCGTCGAGTTCCACCTCCCCCACGGCGAAATGATCTCCCTGCTTCGCCAGTGCGGCTTCGAGATCGAAGCGCTACAGGAGCTCGAGGTGTCCCCAGACGCCAGCACGCCCTACCAGTTCGTTGACGCCGCATGGGCGAGTCGCTGGCCGAGCGAGGAGATCTGGCGGGCGAGAAGGCGCTCCGGGCCCGGGAGGGAGCCTTGAGCTACACGGTCAAGGAGATCTACTACACGTTGCAGGGAGAAGGCGCGCAGACCGGACGTGCCGCCGTCTTCTGCCGCTTTGCGGGATGCAACCTCTGGAGTGGCAGGGAGGAAGACCGGGAGCGGGCGGTCTGTCGGTTCTGCGACACCGAGTTCGTCGGCACCGACGGGCCGGGCGGCGGCCGATTCGAGACCGCCGCCGAACTGGCGCAGGCCGTCCGATCCCAGTGGCCCGCGGAGACCGAGCCGGCTGCGCACCCCCTGGTGGTGTGCACCGGCGGCGAGCCTCTCCTCCAGCTCGATCGCGCCGCTCTCGACGCCCTGCACGAGGTCGGTTTCGAGATCGCGGTCGAGACCAACGGCACCTTGGATCCTCCGGAGGGTCTCGACTGGATCTGCGTCAGCCCGAAGGCGGGAGCCCAGCTGCGACTCCGCCGCGGCGACGAGCTCAAGCTGGTCTATCCGCAGGAGGGCGCCGAGCCCGAGCGATACGAGGCTCTGGACTTCCGCTTCTTCTACCTCCAGCCGATGGACGGCCCTCCCGACCGTCCAGAGATCCGCCAACGCCACACCCGCGAGGCGCTGCGCTACTGCCGAGCACACCCACAGTGGCGCCTCAGCATCCAATCCCACAAGCTCCTGGGAATCCCCTGAACGGGAGAGCTGAGCGGGAGATCGGCTACCGCCCGAGCCGTCTCGCCGCCCACGGCGCCAGCTTCTCGCGGAAGATCTTGGCGTTGTGTCTGACGTCGACCGGGAAACCCGGGTGAAACAGCAGCGTCTGGATCGATCGGGTGTGGTCGTGGGACTGCGCCATCGTGAGCAACTCTGCCTCGAGCTGCCTCCTGATCTCGGGTCCAGCCTCGCTGCGAACCGACTCCTCGAGCTCGATCAGAACGACAGGCTCCTGTCCCGTCTCCGAAGAGCCCGCCGCTCGTGGGACACCGACCAACGCGCTGCGAAACACCGCGGGGTGAGCGTTGAAGATCGCTTCGCACGGCACGGTGAAGAGCACCTCTTCACCGGTCTCGACGCGGTGCGACTTGCGCCCGCACATCCAGAGTCGCCCCTGATCGTCGAAATACCCGACGTCGCCCGTTCGGTGCCAGATCGAGTCGCCGTCCACGATCTTCGAGAGCGCGTTCGCCTCGGGTCGAGAGACGTACTCCAGGCTCACCACCGGACCCCGCACGACGATCTCTCCGATCGCTCCGCTTCCCCTCTCCCCTGGACCCGGTAGAACCTCGGCCTCGCCCCACTGACCGATCGGATTCTCGTCGATCGCGATGATTCTCACCTCCATCTGCGTCACCGGTCGACCGACACACACACCGCCACCCTTCTCGGTGCGCTCCTGCGTCTCGGCGAGGATCTCGCTCGAGCCGATCGAGCTGATCGGCAGAGACTCGGTCGCGCCGTAGGGAGTGAACAGCTCCGCCCCGGGATCGAGTGCCCGGACGAAGCGTCGAAGCACGGGAACCTGCATCGGAGCACCGGCCGAGATCGCTCGGCGCAGGCCGGGCAGTCCGGCCTCGTGCTGTTCGAGGTGGCGGCCCAGCTTGTCGATCAGAGCCGGGGAGGCGAACAGGTTCGTACACTGCCAATCGCGAAAGGCCCGCAGCAGCTTCTCTGGGTCGGCGGAGGCAGGCCGGCTGGTGTCCATTCTGGGCACTACGGCAGCCATTCCCAGCGCGGGTCCGAACAGTGCGAACAGCGGGAAGGTGGCGAGATCCCTCTCTCCTGGTGCAATCCCGTAGGTGGCGCGCAGCAGCTCCACCTGGGACGCGAACATGCCATGCCGATAGAGCGCTCCCTTCGGCGGACCGGTACTCCCGCTGGTGAACAACACCGCAGCAGTCTGGCTGACACCGCTGGCGGGCGTGGGCACCGGAGCGCCACCGATCTCGCGCTCGGCGCGGGCGATCAGGGAGCGCAGGGGCGGCCCGCCGAAACCGATCCGGCCCCCGAAGGCACCTCCGACCGAAACGGTGCGCAGCCGTCTCCTCTTGCCAGCACCATGGCTCTTCCCCCAGCCGAGAAGGATCCTCGCCAGATGAGCCTTTGGCACACCCACGAACGCCTCGATTCCAGCCTCCGCGAGGCAGCCCCTCACCCAACCGACTCCCAACCCCGGATCGATCAGGACCAGCTCCGCTTCGATGCGAAACAGGGCGAAGACCAGCGCGAAGAAATCGGTGCAGGGCGGCACCATGAGAGCCGTACGGGTCCCCTTGCCGATGCCGTAGAGAGTCAACGCACGCGCGGTCCGATCGACCCACTGGTCGAGCTCGGCGAAGGTCAGAGAATCGTAGCCACCTTCGCCATGTCCCGTAGGCATGCCGGGAACGAATCCGGGGGAGCGCGCCACCGCGACAGCAAGATCGTTGCCCTGGGACACGGCCCGATCGCGCAGGTGGTTCGACACGTTGACGTGGACCGCGGGGCGCTCTCCCGGTCCCTGACCCGCGGTCACGGAGGCGCCTCCGGCCCTTCGGCGGTCGGCCCGAGGAACGAGACCACCCGGGGGACGATCCGATCGGCGGCCTCTTCCAGCACGTAGTGGCCCGCAGTCTCGAAACGCTGCACCTCGGCCTGGGGGAAACGCCGCTGCCACTCGTCGAGAAAGTGGCCGTCGAACACGAAATCGCGCATCCCCCAGAATATGGACATCGGTCGATCGCGCAGCGACTCCAGTTCCTCCGCGGTGCGCTCCACCGTCTGCCACGACTCGTCGGCCGGGCTCAGGGGTATGTCCTCGACGAAACGGTGTACGGCGACACGATGAGCCCAGCTGTCATACGGAGCGAGGTAGGCACGGCGAACCTCCGCAGGCATCGGCCGCTCGGTCACGCAGTAGCGAACCGCGCCACGCGCGAACAGATTCAGCCCCCGAACCAGCACTGCGCCGACCCCGGGAACCCTCGACAGTCGTAGCGAGATCGGCATCTTCTTGCTCGCCGGAAGAGGAAACGCCGCTGTGTTGAGGACCACCAGACGCTCGATGCGCTCGGCGTGGCGCACCGCCCAGGCAAACCCGATCATCCCGCCCCAGTCGTGTACCACCATCGACAGGCGACGGGTACCGGTAGCCTCGATCAAACGATCGAGATCGGCGACGCGGCGCTCCAGGGTGTAGGGGTAGAGATCGACGGCCGGCTTGTCCGAGAGGCCGCAGCCGATGTGGTCAGGCACGATCACTCGGTGGCGGCCACGTAGCGCGCGCACGAGCTTCCGGTAGTAGTAGCACCAGGTGGGATTCCCGTGCACCATGAGCACGGTACTGCCCTGCTCGCTCGAGCGAGCTTCCGCTCGAGAGTCCGGCCCCACGTCGAGGTAGTGCATCCGATTGCCGTCGAGCTCGAGCCACTGACTCTCGAACTCCGCGACCGCTTCGGCTGCGCTCACCCCTCGAGCCCCAACATCAAGCAGTTCAGCCCGCTGCCGATACCGAGTAGCGCGACACGCTCGCCGGGCTGGACGAAGCCGCGCTCACGGGCGACCGCCAGTGTCAGTGGAACCGCTACCGATCCGGTATTGCCGAGTGCATCGAAGGTGAAGAAGTCACGCGCGGGATCCATCCCCAGGCGTTCGAGAACCGTCGCACGATGTCGGCTTCCCACCTGATGGCACACCGTGCGATCGATGTCCTCGACACTCCACCCCATCTCCGGCAGGAAGAGCCCCCAGGTTCGCTCGGCCAGCTCCAGTCCGTTCTCGAGCACGGCGAGGGCATCGGTCTCCATGAACACATGGTAGAGAGGATCGTCGAGTCCCAGCGCGGCCCCGGTCCGGCGCGTCGGCTCGACACCCCACCGACAGAGACGATGGTGAGCCGGTGCACTCGCCGCACGCCCCCCCAGAAGTCGAGGGCCGGTGGCGCCGAAAGAGCCATCGGTGAGCAGCACGGCTGCCGCTCCCGAGCCGCCGGTCATCGTGGCGATGGTGCATTTCCACAACTCGGGCGAGGGCTCCCGCAGAAGCCTCTGGATGGTGGCGTCGACAATCTCGCGAGCGCTCTCACAGCTGACCACGAGTCCGGCTCGGATCTGCCCGAGCTCGATCCGGTTGGCGATCTCGATCATGGCGTCGAGAGTCCCGAGACAGGCGTTGGAGACATCGAAGATCGAAGCATTGGGAGAGATCGCCTGACCCTCCTGCGCGAGCCTGGCGGCCACTGCACAAGCGGTCGCGGGCTCGAACAGCTCCCGACACACGCCGGCATAGATCAACACCTCGACCTCTCCGGGATCGACCGCGCTGCTCGTCAGGGCCTTGCCAGCCGCCCGAGCCGCCCCGACACTCAGCGCGAAGCCGGGCTCCCAGTAGCGACGCTCCTCGACTCCGGTGAGCAGGGCCAGCTGGTCGCGGGACAGCCCGAGCTCGCGATGCACCGGCTCGAGTCGCTCTTCGAGCTCGTCGGTTCCGACGACGACCGGGGGCAGCTCGTAGCCGAGGGACTCAAGATGGACTTTGCTGTATCGCATGGTGACCGCTCGGTAGACGCGAGCCGTGGCGTCGCTACGCTCAGCTCGCCTGGAGAGCGAAGTCTCTCATTTCGTAGATCACACGGCCATCGACAGTGAGATACCCGTCCGCGTGAACGACCCGGCGCTGGTCGTCGAGCGCGGTCACCACCGTGTGGATCTCGACCCTCGAGTCGGTCGGAACGACCTGGCCGCGATACTGCCATCGATGCTCGTTGCCCAGCGCCATGGTGGAGAAGCGTTGGACACCCCAGCGCTCATGTGCCACGACCTTGAGCAACTGCAGGAACGCCTCGAGCCCGAGCGAGCCCGGCCAGACCGGGTCCTGGTAGAAATGCGCATCGAAGAACCAGAACGTCGGATCGACCTCGATCGAGCCGATCACCGAACCGAGGCCATGCGGACCACCCTCGGGCAGAAAGCTGTCCACTCGATCGACCATCCGTAGTTGGCGTTCGGGGAAGGGTGCCTCGGTGGGGAGATCGAAGCTCCTGCCCTCGAGGGAGCCGGGCAGTGCGATCCCGCGGATGCCGACTTGATTGGCCAATGCCTCGGCCGAGAAGAAGCCGAAATAGGTGGTACCGGAGTAGCACCGACCGACCTGCCGCCCGGTGACTTCGAAGGTGTAGTGCTGGATGATCATGCCGCCGGAAGACGACACACTGTCGAGGCTCACTCGAGTGGTGAGCACGTCCGGCCGGTCCTCGACGGGAGCGTGCAGGGTGGCAGCGCCTCCCAGGTTGCGGAAACGAAGATCGGTGCTCGAAGTCAGGGCCGAGCCACAGTAGGCGGCCAGCCAACCGCACGGTTGCAGCGCGATCTCGAGAAGGATGGCAAACGGAATCTCTCGTTGACGATTGGCCGAGAAGAACCACGCACCCTTCTCGATCGCCACCTCGGCTTCACACGCTGCTCCAGCCTGCATGACAAAAGGCTCGCCACTCACCTGGATGACCCGATCGAGGAACTGATAGGGGTCTCGCGGGAGTCGAGCAATCCTTCGCCCGACATCGAACACCGCGTAGGGCTCTCCAAATGCGTCGGAAGGATTACCGCTGGCAAACGCCTCGATACTCGTGCGGTCATATCGAACCGGCGTCTCCTCGAAGGCCGCCACCTCTGTCGAATGGGCTCTGGCCCAAAGGCGGTCGATCGTACCGAGCTCGACCCCGGTCAGGCGCACGGACATGTCGGTGATCTCCACGATCGGTTTGCCGTCCGCGTACATCAGTGCGTCACAAACCGCCCACGGCGCGTTGGATCGGACCGCCTGTGGGTCGTCGACCCCAGGGTGAGCTCCGGTGCCCATCTCCTTGAGCTGGATCTCGTAGGTCACCGTCCTCGTCGACTCGAGCACTTGCCCGCGACACTTGAGTCGGCTTCGGATGCCCGGAATCGGTTGCCAGACCGCGCCGTCGTCTTGCGAGGCCACCCAACCCATACGCAAGAGCATCACTCGGAGAGTGTGCATGCAGCACTCGTACATCAGCGTGCCGGGCATCACCCGATCGTCGACGAAGTGGCACGTCAGAAACCAGTCGTCGGGTCGGATGTCGGCTTCGGCCCGAATCGACCCCAGTCCCCGGGCCCCACCCTCGGGGTCGATCTCGGTGACGCGATGCACCATGCGCATGCGCCCACCGGGAATCGTCAGCGGTCTGGCGACGTCGAGCTTCTCGAACGCCTCGCCGAAGGCATCGCCCAGGCGACCCTCTCGCAAGGCGTCGAGGGCGGCACTGCCGAACGACTCGCGAGCGAGTGGCACCCACTGCACTCGCTTCGCGGCTTCGCCCGAAGCTTCCGCCATTCGACGCTCGAGAGTGGCCCCCCTTACGATCCCCTGTCCGGCAGCGAGCTCCTGCTCGGTGAAGAAGCCCGCGCAGCCGTCGCGCATGGTCATCAGCGGGCGACCGTCGACCGTAGCGTCGAAGCCGAAGCGAAACAACCAGGTGTCGCCCTGTCGGAAGAATCGTTCGATCCGAATGTCGTAGTGAATCGTGTCGCCGGCTCGGGGCAGCTCGTCGTGAAAGGTGACGACCGCATCGAGCAGTCGATACACGGCCCTTCCCTCGGTCTCGAAGTCGATGCCGAGAAAGCTCGAGAGGAACAGGTCTGCCTGGCCCGCCTCGACCGCCACACAGGTCGGGATCCGACCCGCGTCCAGGTACCAGCCCTCTGAGAGCACATCGTGCTCCGTCACGATCCGCCCCCCGGCCATCGATCGTGGCTCGCCCTCGATCTCCAGTACACGATCCACCAGCATCAAAGGCTCGTCAGGGAGCCGGACCCGGGTCGGGTGCGCGTCGACCGCGGCGAACTCCGGCCCCAGGACCGCGGCAATCGATCCGGTTGCGAACTCCAGGCACAGCTCGCGAGTCAGCGATCGCCGCATCGCCGGGGTTGGCGCCGGTACCGGAGCCGCGACCTCGCGCCGTGTCAGGGTCGCAGAGGCTGGAGTCGCAGAGGCAGTCGCTCGGGAATCCGAGGCGGTCTCCATCGATGTGCCTCGGGCCGGGAGCGGGTGCGACTGCGTGCCCCTGGGGAGGGTGGGCGATGACGGTGCGGAAGGCCACACGGCACTGACATCGCCGAACGGCACTCGACCGATCGTCAACTCCAGGCTTTGCCGGGCCAGACGTGCGTCTCCGCGACGAGTGAGCGCGGCCTCCGCCGGGGCACCGGCGGCCCTCGACGTCTCGATTCTCCTGGAGCCGGTCGATCCACGCTCTCCATAGAGCGGCGCCAGATCGATCCTCACACCCTCCGCATAGAGTGCCCCGAGGAGGCGTAGCAGGGCGCCAGGACCCGGAGCCTCCTCCGGAGCCGCCGAGTGGGCGAGGTGATCACGATCCCCGAGAATCGAGCGGATCATTCGAGTACAGGATTGCCCCGGACCGATCTCCACGAACAGCCGTACGCCGTCCAGCCAGGCCCGTTCGACCAACCGGGGGAAGTCGAACGAGGTCATCGCCTGTTCGGTCACGGACGCAGCGCAGCTCTCGGTCGTCGGGAGGTAGGCCTCCCCGCGGGACGCGCTGTACATCCTCGGAGAATCGTCGGTCGCCGTCTCCAGACGGTGAAAAGCACGGTAGCGATCTTCCACCGCGCGCGCCACCTCACAGTGCACCGTGGCCACCGCGTCGAGCGGGCGCAGGGTATCTCCGAGCTCGGCGACGATTCGTTCGACCGCAGCCCCCTGGCCGCCGATGACACACTCCTGTTGGGTGTTTCGGATCAGCACGTAGCAGCGTGCGTTTGACGCTTCGATCACGTCCTGAACGCGATCTGCCGGGTGGAGAACGACCGCCACCCGCCAGTCGACCGGCTCGTCGGGACCCAGTTGCCAGATCTGGCGAGCGGCCTCGTAGTCGCCCGCAAGCCAATGCGTGAACAGATCGTCGGTCACCAGGCGTCGGTGCAGCTCGTCACGCCGAGGCCAGATTCCCAGCGCGACCAGCGCCGCGGTCTCGCCCAGGGAGTATCCGAGCGCTGACGAAGGGCGGACACCGAAGTGGGCCAACAGATCGGTGACCAGACAGCTGAACGCGCTCTGCGCGGCGATCCATCCACGCACGTCACCGCTCGGATCCTCGTCGGCAGCCTGGGCGGGAAACCAGGCCAGCTCGGGATGGAGATGCTGATCCAGGCGCGGCCACTGACGTTCCTGCTCCGCCATCACGACCGGAAAGGTGGCGGCGAGATCGCGCCCCATCCCTCTCCAGTGGCTCCCGGAACCCGGATAGACGAAAGCCAGTCCTCCTTCATGGACCAGGCGACTTCGACTGAAGAACACCCGCCCCCCGACCCGAGGAGTGCTCTGCGCACGCTGATCGAAACCCCCGCCATCGAGCGTGCTGAGCGTGCGCCGGATGCGGTGGGTCAGGTCGCCCGGGTCTCGGGCAATCAGTGCCAGACGCAGACGCTCCCGATCACCGCCTCGCGGCGGTAGCTCCGAATCGCACCACAACCGCCGCGCCAGCTCTTCGACAGCGGCGCTGCCCGAACCGGCGGTATCGAGCCCCTGCGCGAGCTCGTCGAGTCGAACGAGCTGCTGGCGCAGCTCGCGGCGGTCGACGGCCTCGAAGAGAAAAAGTGCCTCACCCACATCACCGGTCGGCGGACCGCCACGACGGGATCGGCCTGGAGTCGTCCCCACTTCCTCGAGAACGGCGTGGCCGGCCAGTCCAGTGACCGAGAGAGTGTTCACGCCGAGTCTTCGAACCGGCGACTCGCCAGCGAGCCAATAGCTCGGCAACGGGCGCCGAGCCAGCGCGAGCCGAGGCCGGTGGGGGGCATCGCCCCCGTCCCTCGTATTCTCGCCATGCAGCGGCGGCACGATCCGGTGATGGAGAGCCAGGGCCCCCTTGGCTACCGACGCCAGAGCACCGGCGGCTCCGGTGAGCCCGATCGCCTCCGCTGCCCCGGTAATGACCGTAGACGGCGAGAACATCGCCTCCAGGGCCCTCGCTTCGACGCGATCCTCGCTCGGTCGTCCGCTGGCATGTCCTTCGATCACAGCGACCGAGCGTGGATCGACTCGAGCGTCCTGGTAGGCGGCCTCGATGGCTCGACGACAAGCCGCCTCGTCGGGATACAGGTCGTGAGCGCGCCCACCAGTGGCAGAGCCGACGCCGCGCAGTGCGGCGTAGGCGGGCCGACCTGCTTCGAGGTCGCGTCGCCGCAAGATCAGCGCCACGGCCCCCTCGCCGGGCACCCCACCGGTGGCTCCGCGATCGAACGCCAGCACCTGCCCATCGACCGAGGGTGGCAGAATCGCTTCCTCGGCGAGACGCGACCGGAGATCGCCGCGAAGATCCACCCCACCGACGACCGCGACCCGGATCTCCCCCGCCTGAAGGGCGCGCAGAGCGGCTTCGAGCGCGGTGAGACCGGAAGCCTCCTCACTCCCGAGAACGTAGCAGGGGCCCCCGGCCCCGAACTCCCGAGCCACCCGGCTCGCCACGATCCCGCCCAGAGAACCGACGGTACGATTCGCGGTCAGCGGGGGTGCCAGGGCATCGAGCAGAGTCTCGCGCAAGGCAGCCCTCTGGGTGCCTTCGAGCGAGTCGAGCCCGGATGCGAGCCGACTCTCGAGCGCCCAGCGGAGGTGGAAGTCGGTGGTCGAAAGATCGAGCGTCGCGCCGACGAAGATCCCGGTGTCGAGCCCGAGCACCTCGGGAAGCCTTCCCGACTCGTCGAGCAGACCTGCATCCTCGAGTGCCTCCTTGGCGACCTGCAGCATGAGCACCTGCTGCGGCAACGACTCGAGTAGCTCCCGAGGGGGAATTCGAAACGCGCCCAGCGGAACTTCGAAGCGCTCCAGGAACCAGCCTCGCGGCGCATCATCGAGCGAACCGAAGGGTCGTTTCGGCTCCGGCGGCGTGACCTCACCGCCCAGAACTCTGCGTCGGAAGGCGCCACCTCCATGCGCTGCGCCGAGCCAGGCGCCCAGGCCGCAGATCTCGACCGCGGCTGGCGGCGGTGCGGCCACCTCGGGTGACACCAGCACCGTATCGGCGCCGCTCTCTCGCCATTCTTCGATCAGGAGATGGGCATTGGTGCCTCCGAAGCCGAAACCCGAGACCGCCGCCCGCCTCCGGCTCTGTGGATTCGAGCGATCTCTCGAGGGCCACTCTTCGGCACCGGCGAGCACACGGAAGGGGCCGCGGGCCAGATCGATCCCGTCTGCCGCCGCTTCGAAGTTGGCCGTAGGCGGCAGCACCTGATGCTGCATCGCCAGCACGGTCTTCAGCAATCCCGCTGCGCCCGCGCCCGTCAACAGGTGGCCGACGTTGGACTTCACCGAGCCGAGCACGCACTGCCCGGGTTGCCAGTCGCCTTCGCCCCAAAGGGCACGAAGGCTCGCCGCCTCCGTGCGATCACCGATCGGTGTCCCCGTGGCGTGGCACTCGATGAGATCGACATCCTGCGGCCGCCATCCCGCTCGCCGGTAGGCCGAGCGCATGGCCCGCAATTGACCCTCCTGGCTCGGTGCGAGCAGATTCCCGTCGCGATCGTTCGACAGGCCGACACTGCGGACTACCGCGTGGATCCGGTCGCCGTGGCGCAGGGCATCGTCGAGCCGCTTGAGCAGAAAGACTCCGGCGCCCTCGCCCACCACCAGGCCGTCGCTCTTGCGATCGAACGGCGAGCAACGCCCGCTCGGTGACAGGGCCAGCAGTTGGGAAAAACCCATCTGTGTGTACAGGGCATCCGGTCGAGAGAGACCGCCGGTCAACACGGCGTCGAGACGACCGGCCCGAAGCTCGCGGGCGGCGTGCGCCACGGCGAACAAGGAAGAAGCACACGCCGCGTCCAGCACCCAGCTGGGGCCACCGAGTCCCAGCGCCCGGGCCAGGATCGAGGCCGGGAGCCCCAACGCCCAGAGGTTGCGCTCCTCGACGGGAAGCCGATCGTCGGGCGCGAGCGGACTGCCCGACTGACGGGCGAGCCGGTGCTCGAAGTCGCGCCCGATCATCCACTCGGCCATCGCAGAGGTCGTTTCGGTGGGCAACGCGATGTTGCCGAGAATGACTCCGACCCGCGTCGACTCCAACTCGGCCGTCTGACCGCCGCGCCACGCCTGGAGCCCGGCCGCGAGCGCGAGTCGCACCGAGGGATCCAGGCGTTCGACGAGCTCTCGCTCCAGCGCCACTCCGTCGAGATCCAGGGTGGGCTCGTCCACGAAGCACGCACGACGTGAGTAGACCCGGTCGGTCCGCCCCCGCTCTTCGTCGTATGCGAGATCGGGGTCGAGCACCCAGCGGCCGTCTGGCGGCTCCTTCGCCGCGTCGACCGCGTTCACGACTCCCCGCCACAGAGAGTCGAGATCGAGCCCCGTGGGCAGGGCTCCCCCCATCGACACGATGGCGATCGGAGACGCTTCGTCCCCGGAGAAGGCGCCGATCGGACGCTGAAGGGTCACCGCCGCGTCACGATCCCGCTGCGTCGCCCGAAGCGGCACCGGCGAGACGGTTGAGTTGGAAGGCCCGGTTGAGCGACGCGTCGATCACGCACTCGTAGCCCTCGAGACGAGCCACGACGGTACCGTCGCTGGCGACCCACTCCAGATCGGCGACCGCTCGCCGCTCCTCCTCCTCCACCACCCGGGCGACGACCCGGAGCGGTTCTTTCGGAAACCGTCGTACGAATTGACGATAGCTCCGGGCGTAGACCGGAAGTGAGCCCACCCCACGCTGCTGTTGGCTCCAGAGGATCATGCTCTGGAAGGCGACGTCGATCATCAAGGGCTCCGCGAGCCAATGGCCTCGAAGGGGGTCGATCATCCACTGGCGCGGAGGAGGAGCCGCACGGGACACCGCTACGATGCCGGCTGGAGAAGCTCCCTCGATCGCCGCCACCCCCTGGAGGGCCTCGCCGTGAAAGAGCAGCAAGCCGTCGTAGCAGTCGGCGGGCGCCACGGCGTACGGTTCGACGGCGGGCAGAGGCAGCGCCTGCGGCGCCTGGGGCAGTTCTTCGCCGAGCACGACTTCGGCGCGTGCCAGAACCGTCTCCTGGGGCCCTCCGTTGCCGGGGACCTCGGTCACCGAAGCCAGCGAGACCGGCACGAACCGACAGGCCTCCGACTCCCTGGCCGAGCCGACCCGCACCACCAACTCCACGGTCTCCCCGTTGAGCCGGAGTCCCTTGAGCACCCGCATCTCTTCGAAGCCGAGGAAGCGCAGCCCCGGGAAGTCGTGAAGCGCCCCGTGGGCCATCCACTCGATCATCATCGAGACCGGCAGTACGGCCTTGCCGCTCAAGACGTGGGAGCGCAGGAAGGGATGACTGGCCACGCTCACTTCCCGCCGCACCGCCACCCTTCCTCCGTCGACCGGAGACGTCGAGGGTGCATCGGGCTCCGCGACAGGCTCGGAATGCGAGGACGCCGAGCGATCCTGGGACGGCAGGCTCCCCTTGTCCGGGCTCATCAGAGGCATGGCCACCGGTAGTCCCCGCTGCAAACGGCCAGCCGGAAGGGACGATCCCGCCCCGAGAGCGACCAGCTCGGTTTCCCGTCCGGCGCCCAGTCGATCGATCAGGAAGCGGGCTCCCGTCTCGAGCGGAATCGGAACGATCCCCTCGTCGCGGAAGACACGCTCGAGCGCCGGAGTGACCATTCCCCCCGCCCACGGCCCCCAGTCCACCGAGAGAACCCTGCACTCCGGTCGTCGGGCGGCCTCGTCGCGCGCCACCATTCCCAGCATCGCGTTGGCCACCGAGTAGTCGATCTGACCCCGCCGACCGAAGCGGCCGGTCGAGGAGGAGAACAGTACGAGGGCGCGTAACGAATCCCGCCCCAGGGCTCCGAGGAGATTGCGCAGCCCGACCACCTTCGTGTCGTAGACGCGAGCCCAATCCGAATCGCTCTTGTCCACGATGCGGCGATCCGCGAGCACACCCGCACCGTGAACCAACCCGGTCACCGGACCGAGCTCGCGGCGAATCTCGCCGATGACCCGGTCGAGGGCCAGGCGATCGCGCACATCGACGGAGCGATAGAAGACTCGTGCTCCGAGCTGCTGGAGACGCTCCAGGGTCTTGGCGATCTCGCGCTCCCCCATGACGAGACGATAGAGCTTTTCGAGCTCGGCGGGAGCGAGCCGCTGAGCCTTGTGCTCGAGCAGCGCCCGCTTGATCTGCGCTTCGTCTTCGAGTGAGCGAAGCCACTCCGGCTCGCCGCTGCCTGCCGGAGAGCGCCCGATCAGGACCAGCCGCCCGACCCCCCGCCTCGCCAACTCGGCGGCCACTTCGGCAGTCACTCCGCGAGCACCGCCGGTCACCACGAACAGGTCCTCGGACGAGAACGCTCCAGGCCACGCGACATCTGGAACCGGTTCGAGCTGGGATGTGCGCACCCCGCGCTCATCGACGCCCAGCTCGACCGGCCCTTCGGCGAGCAGCACGGGCACGACCTGCTCTGGCTCGAGACCGGGGGCAGCGTCGAGCATGCGGCAGCGCACCTCTCCCAACTCCAGTGCGGCCGTGCGCACCAGTCCGGCAACCGCCATCACCGTCCGATCGGCCCCCTCCGGCTGGCCCTTCGACGCGCCGAGCCCGAGCTGCCCGTCGACTCGGGTGATCGCAGCGAAGAGGGCTCCACTCGGCTTCTCGTCCGAGTGGGCCGCCGCCTGGAGTCGAGGCGCACTCCGACGCAGCCGTCGGAAAGCGGCCGCCAGCCAGTCGTCGAGCGGCCTTGCCGACAAGGTCGAGGGCGCCAGCAGAATCAGTGCCGAGGGGTCGCCTCCAGGAACCGCCTCGGCCTCCAGATCGACCAGGTCCACGATGTAGCCCCGCTCCCCGAGAGCCTGGGCAAGGCCGTCGCGCCAACGGTCCGTCGGCGATTCCGACATCGAGGCCAGGGCAATTCGGGCCCCGGTCGGCAGCAGAGTCCCGCCCCCGGATCCGCTTCCCTCCAGAACGAGGTCACGCAGAGAGGGGCGAAACGCGATCACGCCGTCGGACCCGGTAGCCCCCCCCGCCGCGGTTGGCACCGAGTCGTCGGGCTCACGCAGCGAGGGCGCGGCAGCTCCTCGAGTCAGGTGATCGACGACATCCTTCAGGGTTCGCAGCTCCGAGACCTCTTCCGCCTCGACGCGAGGCATCTCGGGCAGGGCCTCTTCGAGAGCCGAGAGGATCTCCACCCGCTTGATCGAGTCGATTCCCAGATCGGCGTCGAGCCCCATCTCCAGCTCGAGCATCTCGACCGGATAGCCCGTCTTCTCCGCCACGATTCGGAGCAACACCTCTGCCAGCTTCACCGTCACCTCCGCATCCCCGAGCCGCGTCGGAGCTGCAGAGGAGTCCGCCGTGGAGGATCCGACCGAGGCCGACACCGACCTCCGTGCCGCAGCGGGCTGCGGGCCCGCTGGAACCGGTTCCACGGCAAAGGCGCGAGCGACGTCTCCGAGCGTTTGCAGCTCGGCCAGTCGATCCGGATCCAGGCTGGGCCGTGACGTCGCCTCTTCGAGTGCCGAGAGAATCTCCACTCGCTTGATCGAGTCGATCCCCAGATCCGCGTCGAGCCCCATCTCCAGCTCGAGCATCTCCACCGGATAGCCCGTCTTCTCCGACACCACGGCCAACACGATCGCGGAGGTGGCGCTGGAGTCCATCGGTGCGGCCTGCTCGACGTCTCCCCCGACCGCCACCGCGGAGGCCGCCTCCGGAGTCGCCATGCCGAGGGCTGCGACCACGTCCGCCAGGGTCCGCAACTCCCCGAGTCGATCGGGATCCAGTCGTGGAGCTCCGGGCAGAGCCTCCTCGAGAGCGGAGAGAATCTCCACTCGCTTGATCGAATCGATTCCCAGATCGGCGTCGAGCCCCATCTCCAGCTCGAGCATCTCTGCCGGATACCCCGTCTTCTCCGACACCACGGCCAACACCAGGTCGGCCCCGGCGCAGCGCGTCGCGTCGGTGGCGACCGACTCGATGGCGCTCTGCGGCATCGGAGCCTGCGCTCTCGTCGAACGGGGCGGAGAGTCGCCCGCAAGCTCCGCCACCACCTCGGCCAGCGTCTGCAGCAGGGCGAGGCGATCCGGATCGAGCCGAGGGGCGTCAGGCAGAGCCTCCTCGAGGGCAGAGAAGATCTCCACCCGCTTGATCGAGTCGATTCCCAGGTCGGCATCGAGTCCCATCTCCAACTCGAGCATCTCGACCGGATACCCCGTCTTCTCCGACACCACGGCCAACACGAGAGCTGCGGTCGAGTCCGCGCCAGAGAGCTCGACGGGGGCAGCCGGCGACACCGCCTCGGGAACCCGGACGGAGCGGGAACCCCCGGAGCTGGCCGACACAGGCCCGGGTGGCACGGAAACCGGTGGCAGAGAGCTCGGTGGACCGGCACTCGTCGACACCGCACCCGGCGACACGGGGCTCGCCCCCGGGGACACGGCTGGCACCGCCGAGGCCACCGAGCCGACAGTGCCGGACGCGAGCGACCAAGGCCCTTCCTCACCGGTCATGCGCTGGGCGACGATTCGAGCCAGTCGATCCTGGCTGTCCAGGAAACGGGTGTGGGCCTCCACCGTCTGGCGCTGCAACTCGAGCAGGGCTCGAAGATGAGGATCAGCGAGCGGCGCGGCCTCCGCTTCGAGCCCAATCCCCGCCGATGCCTCCGGCAGAGCATCTCCCTTCGGAATGTCGTCGTCGACGGCCTCGCCCCGGACCGGAGCGGCAGAGGGCTTGCGCGAGGTCCGCTCGGTTCGCTGACGGCTCTCCGGATCACGATAGTTGGCACCGGTCAGCTCCACGGTGAAGGCACGCTCCCGCGCGAGACTCTGGTCGGCGGAGGCAGGATCCCAGCGGCTCAGGTCGACGGCGACCCCTGCCGCTGCCAGCTTCGCCAGGGTCCGAGCCAGATCGTGAAGACCATGGCGACGGCCATAGGAGTCGTCGAGAGACACGACCGTGGCGTCGCGGCCCTCGAGCGTCTGTCGAACGAGGCCGGACAGGCGCGACCCGGGACCGACTTCGACGAACAGTCGGATCCCTTCGTTCCAGAGCGCTTCGATCGACCGTTGGAACTCCACCGGGGCAGCCAACTGCCCGGACAGCAAGGCACGAGCCGCCTCGGCGTCTTCAGGATACGGGGCACCGGTGGTGTTCGCCCACACGGGACGGTCCCCCGCGGGCAAGGGACTCGCTTCCAGAGACGCGGCGAGAATGTGCGTCGCATCGGCGACCAGTGGACTGTGAAAGGCCGCCGCCACCGCGAGGCGACGCGGCGAGAGGCCCGCCTGCTCCGCGAAACGTGCCGCCCGCTCGATCTCTTCGCTCGGACCGCTGAGCACATGCTGTCGAGGAGCGTTCCGATTGGCCAGCACGACGCGAAGATCGTGCTCCGCGATCAACTGTTCCGCCTCCTCTCGCGTCGAAGCCAGGGCCAACATCGACCCCCGGTCGCCCTTTCCCGCGGCCATGGCTCGCCCGCGCACGATGGACAGGTCGAAGAGCTCCTCGGCGCTCAGGCGCCCCGCTGCACACAACGCCACCAGCTCACCGTAGCTGTGGCCGATCAATGCATCGGGGGCGAACCCGAAATCCCGCAGCAGCGCGAGTGCCCCGAGGCTGAGGGCACCGAGCGCAGGCTGAGCCACCTCGGTCGCGCGCAGGGCAGCTTCGTGAGCCTCCTCGGTGGCCGAGTCGAAGGCAGGCTGCGGGTAGATCCGATCGCTCAACCGACCGTGCCCTCCCGCCCGCCGCCATGCCGCATCGGCCAGCGACAACGAGTCCAGCAGTGCCGGAAACTGGCAGGACAGATCCCGCAGCATGCCGACGTATTGGGCGCCTTGACCGGGAAACAGCGCTGCGACGCCACCGGCGGGACCGCGTCCCAGGTAGATTCCGCTGGGCACCGACGAGACTGCGTCTCCTCGAGGCTGATCTCCCAGGGTCTCGACCCGCTCCCGAGCCTGGCGGACCAACTGGTGCAGACTGGGGCCACCACGCTCGAGGACGAGTACCAGCCGATGCGCCGCGGTGGGATCGAAGCGCGAGCGGGCCTCGCTGGCCAGGAGACGGACCTTGGACCAGCCCTTGCCCTCGGAACCGACCGCTTCGGCGCCCGAGCTCTCGAGCTCCTTGAGCTCGGTCAGCAGTTCGACCGGCTCGGCCGCCGCGAGGGGAAGCAGCTGGACCTCTCCGTCCCAGTCGATCGTCGCAGCCTTGGGGTACTCCTCGAGCACGCAGTGGAAGTTGGTGCCACCGAAACCGAACGAGCTGACACCTGCGCGTCGTGGATGGTCTGGCGACGGCAGCCACGGCCGCTTGAGTGTGTTGACGTAGAACGGAGTGGTCCCTGGAGCAATGGCCTCGTTCGGCTGCTCGACCTTGAGGGTCGGAGGGAGCACCCTGTGATGCAGGGCCAGCACCGCCTTGATCATCCCCGCCGCACCGGCGGCAGCCTTGGTATGACCGATCATCGACTTGGCGGAGCCCAGGGCACACCACGGACCCTCGCTCCCCGGAGCCGAAGCTCTGGCAGCGCCGAAGACCGAGGTCAGTCCCTTCGCCTCGACAGCATCGCCGACGCGGGTTCCGGTGCCATGGGCCTCGAGAAGCTCGACGGTGGTGGGATCGCAGCCCGCATCGCGATAGGCCGCTCTCAGAGCTCGGGCCTGCCCCTCGTGACTCGGCGCGTAGACCGCCAGTCCCTTGCCGTCGCTCGATGTGCCCATGCCCCGCACCACGGCGTAGATCCGGTCGCCGTCGCGCTCCGCATCCGCCAGCCGCTTGAGCGCCAGCACGCCGAGTCCTTCTCCCAGAGCCGTGCCGTCGCCGTTCTCGTCGAAGGGTCTCGCGTCTCCGCTCGGTGAGAGCGCGGGCGTCTTGCTGAAGCACATGAACATGAAGATGTCGTTGAAGGTGTCGATGCCACCGGTCAACGCCATGTCACAACGGCCCGTGCTCAGCTCGAGCATCGCCAGGTGCATGGCGCT
The DNA here is from genome assembly GCA_963851415.1 of uncultured Acidobacteriota bacterium. Lineage (GTDB taxonomy): Bacteria > Acidobacteriota > Thermoanaerobaculia > Multivoradales > Multivoraceae > CAWKPF01. The sequence goes on along the minus strand of CAWKPF010000003.1, from coordinate 580,770 downwards.
CAGGCTCGAAGCGCAGGCGGCGTCGACCACACAGTTGGTTCCCTGGAGATCCAGCCGATTGGCGATCCGACCGGCGGCCACGTTGCCGAGCAGACCCGGAAAGGCGCTCTCCTGCCAGGGTGGGTAGGCTTCGCCGATCCGCTCCACGACCTCTTCGGCGAGACCCGGCGCGATCCCCGCATCGAGCAGGGCACGACGCCAGATCGGGTGACCGAGTCGGGCGCCGAGCGGAACCACCAGCTCCAGCGCACCGGTCACACCCAACATCACGCTGGTGCGCTCGCGGTCGAAGCTCCGCGCGCCCTCTCCGTAGCCGGCGTCTTCGAGGGCCCGCTTGGCCACCATCAGGCCGAGTAGCTGGGTGGTGTCCGTGGTCTCGAGGTCACGAGGCGAGATGCCGAACTCCATCGGATCGAAATCCACCGGGTCGAGAAAACCGCCCCGCCGTCCGTAGGTGCGATCCGGCGCGGACGGGTCGGGGTCGTAGTAGTCCGAGGTCGACCAGTGACTCTCGGGGACCTCCCGAATGGCGTCGATACCTTCGCGCAGATTCCGCCAGTATTCGCGTAGGCAGCTCGCTCCCGGGAACATGCAGGAAAGGCCGACCACTGCGATTGGAGTACCCACGGCTCGCGCGTCGGCGCTCTCCAGGGCGTCGACGTTGTCGTGCTGGTGATGCATCAGTGAAGTAGCTCCTCGAGATCGGCGAGGGGCCGCAGCCGCAGCCCGGGCGAAGCCAGTCGGAGTCCCTGGGAGCAGAGACTCTGATGACGGGTGAGCACGGCAGCGCCGTGCAGAATATTGAGAGCCACCGGCACCGCACGACGGTTCCGCCACGACTCGAGCGTAGAGCCTCGGACCCATTCGTTGAACGCTCCCATCGAGGGACCGCACCAGATCTGATAGTCGGCCCGCCGATCGGGCACGCCGGAGTTGGCCCAGCGTGAGGACAGCCCGAGATACCAACGAAACATCAGTCCCATCCGATGGTGGGGATCCTGCGCAGCCCGCTCCAGCTGGCGGGGATCGCGCGAGCGCCAGAATGCCTCCGTCTCGCGCCACACTTCATCCAGGGAGGCGCGGAAGATCGTACGCTCGAGGTTCGTACGCTCGGACTCGGGGAGCGCCTCGATCGAAGGGTGCGCCTGCCAGAGGTCGTAGAGCTTCTGCGCTCGCATGGCGAAGAGGGTGCCACGCTTGAGCACCTGCAGCTTGACCCCCATCTCGAACATGTCGGCCGCGGGGGCCATTGCGACGTCCGCCTGTTCGGCGCCGGCCAGCATCTCGCGCACGGCGTCCGAGGTCCCGGCTTCGAGGCAAGCCTGGTTGACCGAACCGGTCAGGATCCAGGCCGCTCCCATGGCGAGTACGGCCTGGGCGCTGTGCGGCGTGGCGATTCCTCCCGCTGCACCCACCCGCAGTGGCATGGCGTAGCCGTGCTCCCGGGCCATGCGGTCTCGCAACGCGAGCATGGTCGGCAGCAGGGTCAAGGCCGGCCGATTGTCGGTGTGCCCACCCGAGTCCGCCTCGGCGGTCAGGTCTTGAGCCACAGGAACGTGCTCGGCGAGTCGGGCCTGCTCCTCGCTGATCGAGCCGTCTGCGACCAGCTCGCGCAGCAGGCCCTCGGGAGGGGGCGAGAAGAACTGTCGCGCCACCTCGATGCGAGATACCTTGGCCACGACGCGATTCGGCGCCACCACACGCCCCTGCGCGTCGCGCCGAATCCCCGCGACGCGATAGCGAATCAGCGGCAGGGTCAGACGCAGGTAGGCCGACGCGGAGACCAGACGCACCCCGCGCCGGAGATAGAGATCGACGACCCTGGACTCCAGTTCCGACTCGTAGGGACTGTGAATCAGATTCGAGCCCCACGGACGTGTTCCCAGGCGCACGGAGATGCGATCGATGGCCGCCTCCACCCGATCGAGAGAAAGCCCGGCGGCCCCGAAGAAGCCCACCATTCCTGCACGCCCCATTGCCTCCACCAGTGCCTCGGACGCGATGCCGTTGGCCATGGCACCCGCGATGTAGGCGTAGCGCAAGCCGAGATCGTCGCGAAAGCCGGGGTCCCCCAGATCCTCGACCGCGCACGGCGGAGCCCAGGCGAGCACGGGAAAGCCGCCCACCTCGGCAACGTCTCTGCCCAGCCGCACTTCGCCCCCCCGACCGAGTCCGAGCGCCCCATCCGGGCCACGGACGATCGTCACCCCCTCGCGAACGCGAGCGAGGGCAGCGTGCAGCGACTCGGGCGACAGCACTTCGAGCGCACCCCGGCCGTCGGCCTCAGGAGGAATCCAGGCACCTCGAATCCGTGCCGACGCGCCGCTCGAGACCCCGCGAGCGTGGGAATCCAAAAGAACTTCGTGCAAAGAGGTGGCTCTCCCTCCGACCGGCGCGCGGTACTCCGAAACGGGACTGTGACAGGGGATGAGATGAGGGCGTCGCGAGGCGTCCCAGGGGAATTGCGCACGAGCCGCGGTGCTGGGCGCAAACCCTCCCTGGGGACCGTGCTACCCAGCACGGCATCCCGGTAGGATATACCAAGAAACCGCCTCTTCCACCGGATTGCGGAGCCCCGCTCCCCAGGCCGGAAGCTGGTCGAGAACGGGGATCAGAGTCGCAGTTCTGCCGCGATCTCGCTGAGTTTGGCCTGGATCAGGGCGATGTTGCGTGGCCCCATCCGCAGCAGCTGCTTCTGCGCGGGCGAGAGGCGCTCCAAGGACGGCTCGACCAGCTCCCAGCTGAGCACCTTCTCGCGGACTTCCAGGGGCCCCGCCTCGGCAGGAACCTGCCGCAACCGATCCACCGCCGCGGCCAATCCCTGGCGAAACGTCCCGGGGTATCCGAGCTCGCTCCACGAGTCGTTCATCAGCGGCTCCAGCTGCAGCACGGCGGCCGCCGAGCCCCGAGCGTCGAGGGAAGAGAACACATCGGCGAGCAGATCGAAGCGGGCGAAGGAGGCCTCGGAAGCGGTGCCGCGGTCCGCCGAGGAGCGATCCACCGAGAACGTCCGGTTCGGCCGCAGAAAGGGCACGTGAATGGCGGGGTTCTCGTCGAAGGCTACGTTCCCGACCACCACCACGAAGTCCCGCACCAGATCCTCACTCGTCAGCCAGGTGAGCACCTGCGGATGACTCGACAGATTCGACACGATGGAGCGTACGAGCTGGTCACTGGAACCGAGGGTCGGCAGCTTCGAGAGCGGCTTCACCGAGACCGGCAGCTCCATCTCCGACAGGGGCGCGGGCCGGACCTGACCCTCCGAGAACCGGGGCGTCGTGGGCCCCTCCGTCTCCGCCGTCGGTGCTCCGTCGGGCCACAGGAGCCTCCCCATGAACACCCCCACCACGACCAGGACGAGGGCCACGACCAGTGGAATCCAGGGGAGCCCCGACCCCTGGTCGTCGTCGTCGAAGGCCAGATCGGGGTCCAACTCATCGAGGAAGGAGTCACCGGGGTATCCGGGTCCGGAGCGGTCCTGTTCTTCGAGGATCTCGTAGTCGGTGTATTCGTTCATCTAATTCCTGTTCCGAGACCTACAGAAACTACGTCTATACCAAATTCTCTGCCACTTTTCCAGCATTTGCGGGGCATCACCCTTGCAACCTCCCTCTCTCGGGTGGCCACGACGCGCCGCAATTGTCCCTTCCCGATTCATTTGCGATAATTAGCAACATGCACATTGTTCGAAATCGAAACGAAGGGCCTTCCCTGGACACCATTCTGGAACGGGCCGCGAGCGGTGACGCGGACGCTCAGTTCGCCGCCGGGAATCACCTCGAATTCGAGCTCAGCGGAAGTGAGCGCGATCTGGAGCAGGCCCGCCTCTGGTACGAGCGCGCCGCCGGACAGGATCATCCCAAGGCCCTGGTTCGGCTTGCCCAGCTCCGCCTGACCGAGCCGGGAGACGCACCCGAAGCCCAGCGGGCGACCGAGGCGAAGGCACTCCTGGAAACCGCAACTCGGAGCGGGGACCTGGACGCGCTCTGTGAGCTGGCCAACCTGCTGGTCGGCGGCTACTCCAGCGTACGAGATCTCTCGCGCGGGCTCGAACTCTACAAGGAGGCGGCCCGACTGGGACACACCACGGCCATGCGCCGCCTTGCCGCTCTGCACCTCGAAGGGGATTCGCTTCCGCTCGATCGCAAGGCCGCCGGCCGCCTGCTCGGGGAGGCCATGAAGCAGGGCGACCTGGAGGCGCACTGCGAGCTGGCCCAGCTTCTCCTCGAAGTCGGTCAACCGAAGGGGCGAGCCGAGGCCCTCCGAATTCTCGAGCGTGCCGCCAATCTCGGATCGTCGCGTGCCCAGCGCGAGCTTGGGCTCGAGCTTCTCAAGGACTGGCGCAAGGCCCCGGAGGGCTTCCAATGGATGATGGAAGCCGCACGTGCCGGAGATGCCGAGGCGCAGTTCGAGGCGGCGCGATGCTGCCGGGCCGGAAAGGGGGCCGACACGGACCCGGGCACTGCACTGGGGCTGTTCTGGGGGGCGGCGGAGCAGGGTCACACCGAAGCCCAGTACCAGCTCGGCTTCATGCTCGACCGCGGTCTGGGAGTCGACGACGCCCAGCCCGCCGAGGCCAGCGTCTGGTTCTGGCGGGCGATCCAGAAGGGGCATCCCGAGGCGGCATTCAGCCTGGCCGCATTGCTCGAGCAGGGACGCGGAGTGCCTCAAGACCTCGAGCGTGCGCTCCAGCTCTACGAGTACGCCATCTCACTCGGAAACGAACAGGCACTGCTCGGCGCGGCCATGACCTGTGCCCGAATGAATCGGGTCGTCCACGCACTGGCCTGGGCCACCCTGGCCGTCGATCGCTGTAGGAAGAAGAAGCCAGCCCAGCATCTGATCGATCGAATCACGCCAGTGATGAGCGTACAGCAGCAGTGTGAAGCCGCCGCCGAAGCCGCTGCCCTCACCCAGCGCTACGCACCCGCCGAGCCGGCTCGCGACCCCTCCGCGGTGACCATGGCTTTCGGGCCGATCTCCGCGGCGTAGAAGCCTCACCTGCGTCTGCACCGACGCTGCCCTGCCTGCTGGCGGGACGAAGCAGACGCAGCCGCCTCAAGCGGCCAGCAACGCACGATTGGGACGGATCCCCCGCAGTACGTCGATCGCCTCCGTGAGACCGTCGAGGGTCAGCTCGTACATCGGGAACACCTGGCGAATCAGATGGATCGTCGGCGCGTTCCAGATGCGCTGGGGCTCGGGATTGAGCCAGACCGAGTTGGGGCACCGCTCGCGAAAGCGCCGGAGCCAGGTCAGACCGGTGTCCTGGTTCTGATGGTAGTAGTCGATCGCCCCCCCCGAGTGGGTGAGCTCGTAGGGACTCATCCAGGCGTCCCCCACGAACACCACCGACCAGGTGTGATCGAGGTTCTTGAGCACATGAGACGTCGGCTCGCCACGCCAACGGGAGATGTCCGTGTAGAGCTTCTCGTAGACGCAGTTGTGGAAGAAGCGCGACTCGAACTTCTTGAAGTGATTCGCCGCGTGGGCGGCGGAGAACAGTCGCTCGCACAGCAAGGTGTGGGGATCCATCGAGCCACCGACATCGACCATCAGGTACAGCTTGATGCGGTTGCGTCGCGGCGGACCGAAGACGAGATCGATCTCGCCCGCGTTGCGGGCGCTCTGGTCGATGGTCTTGTCGAGATCGAGCTCTTCGGGGCCGTCGTCCTTGTCGAGCTTGCGCAGGCGCCGCAGCGCGACGCCAATCGAACGGGTGTCGAGAATACGGTCGGAGCGCAGGTTGCGAAACTGGCGTGACTCGGCCACCTGAACCGCACTGCGACCACCTCCACCGCCGCCGATCCGAATCCCCGTCTCATGCTCTCCGCCGTGGCCGAAGGGGGACGTTCCGCCGGTGCCGATCCATCGATTGCCCCCGTCGTGGCGCTCGTCCTGCTCGGCGAGGCGCTCGAGAAACAGCTCCCGCAGCTCGTCGAGATCGAGGGCTTCGATCTGCGCCCGCTGCTCGTCCGTGATCTCGGGCAACTTCGGGTTCTCGAGCCACTTCAGAAGCTCCTCGTCGACCACGAAGTGGTCGGACACGCCATGGAAGAAGGAGGCGAAGGCCCGATCGTAGATGTCGAAGTCGGTCTCTCGTTTGACCAGAAGCGCACGCGCGAGGTGGTAGAACGAGGTGAGGTCGGCCCGCGAGTGCCCCTGGCAGAGAGCCTTCATGAAACCGAGCCACTCGGTCAGGGTGACCCTCAGACCGTAGGAGCGCAGGTGGTAGAAGAAGTCGGTGAACATGCTGTGTGAAGTCTACCCAGAATTACCGAATCGGACCCGGACCCGAGCGCGCCGAAGGCGCTGCGAGGCTCCCCCACCGGGGGTCGGGGGGAAAGACGCGACCAGGAGGGCCGTGATATCCATCACGGAGCGGACCCGAGCGCGCCGAAGGCGCTGCGAGGCTCCCCCACCGGGGGTTGGGGGGGAAAGACCGAACCAGGAGGGCCGTGATACCCATCACGGCTCTCCTAGTTCACGCCTCTTCGACGATGCGCCGCCTGGGCCGACTCCAGGTCGTTCTCGCGCTTGAGCAGAACACCGAGGAACGGCAGCTCCGTCTCGATCGCCTCGGTATCGACCCCGCCGCGTCTCAGCGCGGCGATCCAGTCGATCAACTCGCTGGTCGACGGACGCTTGCGCAAATCGGGCAGATCGCGCAGCCAGTAGAAACGGAGCAGTACCTGGTGGAGCAGCTCCTGCTCGACATCGGGATGGTGCACCCGCACGATGTCCTCCATCGTCTCCTTGTCCGGAAAGGCGATGTAGTGAAACACGCAGCGCCTCAGGAAGGCATCCGGGAGCTCTTTCTCGTTGTTGGACGTGATCACGACGATCGGACGCTCGGTCGCGCGGTGGTCCTCGTTCGTCTCGTTGACGTGAAAGGTCATGCGATCGAGCTCGTGCAGGAGGTCGTTGGGGAATTCCATGTCGGCCTTGTCGATCTCGTCGATCAGCAGCACACAGCGCTGCGGGGCCAGGAACGAGCTCCCGAGCGGGCCGTACTTGATGTACTGGCTGACGTCGCTGATGTCCTTGTCGCCGAATCGGGCATCGTTCAGTCGAGCCACCGTGTCGTAGACGTAGAGTCCCTCCTGCGCCTGCGTGGTCGACTTGATGTGCCAGGTGATCAGATCCATCACCAGGTCTTCCGCGATCGCTTCCGCGAGGACCGTCTTGCCCGTGCCGGGCTCGCCTCGGATCAGCAGCGGTTTCTCGAGCGCGATGGCAACGTTGACCGCGTCGCGCAGCTCGGGGGCGACCAGATAGCTCTCTGTGCCAGTGAAGCGTTGGAAACTCATGGGGACTCTCTCTCGGCAGATGTTCCGCCCAGCGGTGCATCCGGCACTCGCCCGTAGCGGTTCGGTGATTTCGACCGGACGTCCGGTAGGGAGGCAGTAAGTCTATACCAGCGGTATATATTGCCTGGTCCCCCGATCGAAAGCCCGTACCGACAGGTGCGCAGAGGAGGCCCGGAACGGGGGCGATCTTGCCAAGGAGACCGACCGAAGATGGACGACGCAACGGACACCCTCGAGCGGCTGATCGAGGAGAGCACTGCCATCGTCGCCTTCACGGGAGCCGGCATCAGCACCGAGTCCGGGATTCCCGATTTCCGCAGCCCGGGAGGCGTCTGGACCAAGGTCCGACCGATCGACTTCAAGGACTACGTCACCTCGGTCGAGGCCCGACGCGAGTCCTGGCAGCGCCGCCTGGACGGAGGCATGAAGCTGCGCGGTGCGTCCCCCAACGTCGGGCACCTGGCCCTCGCCAGACTGTTCGACCAGGGCAAGTTGCGCAGCGTGATCACGCAGAACGTCGACGGCCTGCATCAGGCCGCAGGAATCCCACCGGAGCACGTCATCGAGCTCCACGGCAATGCCACCTACTGCAAGTGCCTCTCCTGCCAGAGGCGCTTCGAGCTCGACCCGTTGCTCGAGGAGTTCCGGCGCACTCGAGAGCCACCGGTGTGTGACCAGTGCCAGGGAATCATCAAGAGCGCCACGATCTCCTTCGGCCAGGCGATGCCGATCGACGAAATGCAGCGAGCCGACGAGGAGACCGCCCGGTGCGACCTGTTCATCACCCTGGGCACGTCGTTGGTCGTCTACCCTGCCGCCGGCTACCCGATGTTGGCCAAGCGGGGCGGCGCCAGACTGGTCATCGTCAACCGCGAGCCCACCGAACAGGATGCCTTGGCAGATCTGGTCGTGCACGGTGAGATCGGAGAGATCCTGGGCAGGACGGTCGGGGTCGAGCGCTGAGGTTCATGAGCTCGCCACCGAACCCAGGGCGGCCAGCGAAGGAGACATCGGCACAGGGCCCCTCCCTCTACGAGGGCACCTGGCCGGCCACCGCGACCCACCGTCCTTCGACCGTCGACTCGACCCGGCCGGCCTCGACCAGCCGCTCGAGATGCTGCTCCATGCTGCGCCTCTCGATCCACTCCAGGTTGGCTACTTCATCACCGGGTCGATAGATGAATCGATGCGCCACGACTTCGGCCATCGAGCGGGGCTCGGCCAGATAGTCGAGGAGCGCCGTCTCGCGCTCCTCGATTCGCGCTCGATAGCGGGCCATGCGCGCCCGAAAGGCCGCGGGATCCAACAGACCGACGTGATGTCCAGACAGAAACCATTCCGCCTCGCGTGACGCGAGGCGCTCGAGAGTGGCTTCGAACTCCACCAGGCTCGACCAGCGGTCTCCGTAGTACGGGCCGAAGCCCGACAGATCGACATCGGCGAGAAACAGGAGCCCTCCCGGATCGACCTGGAACGCACAGTGACCTCGGGTGTGGCCGGGAGCATGGATCGCGGTGATCGATACGCCTCCACCGAGCTCCCAGACATGACCGTCAGCGAAGGACCGAGCGTCCGGGCGCTCACGGAAGAAGAAGCGCTCTCTCGCCACCTCACGCCATCGACTGCGCTGCGGCTCGGGCATGCCGAACAGATCGAGAAAACCCTCCATGGACTGAAGTCCGGGAAGATCCTCCTCGTGGACCCAGCAGTCGGCCGAATCGAATAGCGGGAGCCCGGGGATGTGGTCCTCATGACAGTGACTCAGGACCACCGTATCGACCGCAGCGCACGCGCCGTCCCCGCGCTCGAGGCGCGCGCGAACACCCAGTCCCGGATCGAGCAGGATCGTTGCTTCGGTGCCCTGCACCAACACCGAGTTACAGTCGGGGTACTTCCCGCCGCCTTCTCCGAGGAGAATCGTCGCGGCGCCGATCGTTCGGCTCTCCAGTTCGGTCACGGGTCGGCCCCTTCTTCCAGCCTCCGAGCGAGGAACCGTCGCGCCCGGCCATCGGCCCGCTCGCCCAGCGCCCGCCGAAAATAGTTGAAGGCGTGCACCGCGCCGGGATAGACCGCGAGCCGGGCCGAGTTGCCGGCGGACACCCAGCGGCTGTGCATGAAGAGACTATCGTCGAGCAGCGGATCCAGGGTACCCACGGTAAACAGCGCCGGCGGCAGGTCGTGCAGATCCGCGTAGAGCGGCGACAGGTCGGGATGGCGCAGACGCTGCGGGCCGGCGCTCGCCTCTGACCCCAGATAGTGATCTACGAACCACTGGATGGTCGGGGTGCTCAAGATGAGGTTGCGCTCCCCCCAGTGGGCAGCACTCGGTGTGAGCGAGAGGTCATAGCAGCCGTAGACCAGATTTGCTGCTCGAAAGCCTCGATAGCCGTGGCGATCGCGCAGCCGCAGCATCGTGCACACCGCGAGGTGCGCCCCTGCCGATTCTCCGCCGATCAACAACCGATCGCTACCGAGCTCAGCGGCGGCGTGCTCGACCAGCCAGACAGCGACGTCCTCGCAGTCGTCGAGCCCAGCAGGATACGGATGCTCGGGCGCCAACCGATAGTCGACGCTGATCACGGTCAGCCCCGTCTCGCGCGACAGCGCGAGGTTCGACACGTCGGAGTGATGCGCCGCGCCCAGCATCCAGCCGCCCCCGTGCAGATGGAGGTACACCCCTTTCGCTGTGCCCTCGGAGGGGATCACCCGAACCCGCACCTCCGCGAGATCCGACCCAGCTCCCCGTCTCTGGACCGAGCGAGGAATCGAGCGCCACTCGGCTCCCTCGACCGTGAGCAACGGACCGAACACCGATTCGCCCCGCTCCCGCGCATCGCGCAGCTGCTGTGGCTCGAGACGGTGCGGTGGCGGAGTGCTCGCCAACTGCGCCTCCAACGTCTCGACCAGCTCGCGCGTATCCTCTTCGATCGCCTCCGGCCTGAAGACGTCCGGGTCGGGGTAGAGGGACATCATCGGTTCTCCAGAAACCGCTTCTTCATCGCCACGGCCTGCTCCACACTGAGCACCAGAAACATCTCGTTCGGCCTCGCTGCCCGCCGAAAGTAACTGTAGTCCGGTCGTCTCTTGCCGCTGATCCCCCGGCCCATGCGTGAGAACAGAGCCCTGGTCTGCCTCCCGAAGGGAATCGGTTCCCCGAGGTCGAAGTCTCGGAGGTCGTGCATGGCTTCGAGCGCGATCAGCTTGTGCTTTCGCTGCTCGGGCGTGAGGGGCACCGAGTGCACCCGAGAGAACTCCAGACGCGGTCCGCGCCAGGGCCAGAGCGACGCCACTCCGTCGCGCGAGCCCCAGGGCGCGAGCTCAGCAAGAATCGGGTGATTGGTGTAGAGATAGAGGTCGACCGCAGTGTCGCCGTACTCGGTCAACGCTTCGATCAGCGCGATGGTCGTGAACTGGTGGTCGGCATGGGCGTCGAGATCCGGAGAGGGTGCCACCACGACCGCCGGGCGCACGCGCTCCAGCTCACGCACCAGATCGGCGACCAGCCCGGACCAGGTCGGCACCAGCTCGCGCTCCCGCAGCTCCGCGTCGAGATTCATCCGTCGATAGACCGACGGGTCCTCCAGTCGGGCGATGGGCGGCGGCACGGGCTCGGGACGTTGCTCCCAGAGTGTCCGGAGCGTGGCGTCGTAGAAGCCCAGGTTGCGCGCCTGCCCCGGCCCGAGTCCGCCCAGCAGGGGAATCGTCACGCTGTCCCAGGTTCGGATCTCCCCCTTCTCCTCGTAGTGGGTCGCTCGATCCTCGGGCCACAACTCTCGAAAGTTGTAGCCGCCCGCATCTCCCGCAGTCACCGTCACCACGTCGGCGTCGCTCGCGCTGTAGACCCCGTACGCCGCAATCTCGGCGTCGTCCGGATGAGGCGCCAGCACCAACACCCGACGCTCATCGAGGGGGGGATTGGAGAACGTGTGAAGAAGGGCCGGGCCCTCAGCCCATCGACTGCGGTGCCCTTCGAGCTCCAGGCGCTCCCCCGCGGCAAGGACGCCCGCGAACGGGCTGAGATCGAGGTAGCGTCGGCCGCGAGCCGTTCGGTCGATGTACTGCACGATCTCGACTTCGCCCCCGCGCGCCGTGATCGAGGGCTCGCCCTTGCCCGAACGCAGCTCGAGCTCGAGCAGCACGGTGTCGAAGGTCCCGGTCACGGCCGGCCAGAGGAAACCGCGCTCGTCGACAGCGACCGCCGATGTCTCTCCTCCCCTACCGGCAAGCTCCCACTGCCACGGCAGAGCTGGATCGTAGGGCTCGCGCTGAGCGAGCGCCGGGGCGACGAAGCTCGCCGCCATCACGACGCTCAGAAGGAACCGAAGGCAACTCATCGTCCGGCGCAGGCTAACACTGCCGATCCGCGCGAAGGAGTCCGGCACTCCAGGACCTCGGTAACCGCCGGCTCGAGTCGTGCGATTCGGCATCCGTCAGAAGCGATAGAACGTCGCAAACTGGATCTGGGTCGCGGTGCCGGACTCCCCATCCACGTTCGTGCGGCGGCCATAGAGGAACTCGACGCCCAGGTCGATCCCTGCCAGCGGGGACCAGAGGAGGTTGACCGAAGAGCGCAGCGTCCGCTGGAAGAAGTCATCCTCGACCTCGGACGGGTAGTGGACATGGACCAGGCCCAGAGTGAAGGTCGAGCGCATGGTCCGGAAGTCCCGCCAGGTGAAGTTCCAGAAATGGCGATACGAAGCCATCGCCGAGGCCGAGAAGGGACTCTCGATGCGCCCCGTGCTCGAATCGAGGTAGGCGTCGAGGCCGCCCGCGGCATCGAGATCGTTGACGTAGCGGGCAACGCCTCGACCCACCGTGGTGGTGAACTGAAATCCGTCCTTCGGTCCGAGGCCCAGTCCCGCCAGCGAGAAGTTCATACCGCCGGTCAGTCCCCAGCCGAACGTGTCCTGATCGGCGAGCGGGGGGGTGTCCGGATCGGCGACCGGCTGTATCCCGAGCTGGCGGACGAGGCCGGCGATATAGAAGCTGCGATCACCATCGCCAGTGTATCGGCCGATCAGGTCCCAGAAGCTGCTCGTCCCGGTCCCTCCGGTGGCGCTGACCACGGGCTCCTCGAGGGACACGGCGACCTTCCCCTTGTTGACGTTCCTCTCCCAACGGGCCAGCGGCTGACGGACGAGCACGTCGGCGTTGATACCTTCGAGATCGATGTCCTCGGGACCGGTGAACGGGTTCACGAACGTCGACCAGGTCTGGCCGATGGTCAGACTCCTGTACTGGCCGAAGGCGTGACGCAATCGAAAGGAGTCGCTGCCGTCGGCATTGACACCCAGGAAGTCTCCTTCGACGAAGGCACGAAACTCCCCGAGATCGGAGCCATGTCGCACTTCGAGGTTGAGCCGCGAGTTCCGCGCCGAGACCGAGGCACCGCCCCCGCCTTGCACATTACCCTCGCCCACCGGGATGAAGGCCGTGATGAAGCGATCCGCAACACCGAGCTCGGTGGAGCTGTTGACGAGGTTGAATCCCACGAAACCGCCCGGACGCATGGCAATACGGGTACCGGGAAGCTCGATCGCCCCGGGAAAGTCGCCCTGGACGCTCTCGTTCTCTTGACGAGAGTTGATGTTGAGCTCGGGCCCCAGCGTGGTCGGCGGGGCCTCGGTCGCCGGCGCGTCCGCCTGCGCCACCTCGGTGCCGGCAACGTCCCTTTGCGCTCCGGGATCTACCGGTGCAGCGCCTGCCGGCACCTCGCCCGACTCCAGTTGGTCGAGTCGCTCGAGCAAATGCTGCAGCGTGGTGGCCTGCTGCTCCAGTTGACTGCGCTGGCGCTCCAGTTGCGCCTGCTGCTCGGCCACCAGTCTCCGCAGCTGCTCGATGGAGAGCCCGCTCGGGTCGGGACTCTGGGCCACCGCTCCGCTCCCCAGGAGAGCGAGCAGCAGAGCCGGAGCCAGCCGCCCCATGCTTCGCGGTAGCCGGAGTCGCCACGGTCCGATTCGTCGCCCGAGTTTCCGATCGTCGCTCAGCAAGGCTCCCTCCGCCCTTCGGCGCTCACCGGGGCCCTAGACTACTCCAACGACTCGCCCCCTGAGTGACCGACCCCGGCGACGAGACTCGCAACCACGCACCGAAGCCCACGACCGGGTAGCGAGCCAGACGCCAAGTCGACTGCGGCCTTCCCTTCGGCAGTCCGCCAGGAGTCTTCTGGATCCCAGAAGTTGTCCCAGAGAAATGGAGTCCTTCTGCCAGCCAGGACTTCCGAGCCGCACGGCGCAGCCGTGCTTGGCGGGAAACGCCCAGGGGGGGAGCGTGATACTCATCACGCGATCCCGCTAGAACTGCTGCCGGTACCCGAACGTCAACGTATACAGGCTGAAGTCGTCGCGCAGCAGGTCGGTGTCGAACATGAAGTAGAGCAACTTCGAGCGCTTGAGTGTGAACTGCATGCCCAGGCCGAGATTGAAGTAGTCGCGGTCCGGCTCCTCTCTCAACACCTCGAACCGCCCCCCGGCCGGATCGAAGACGAAGGTTCCGCCGATGACGCGCAGCCCGTCGGAAAATTCGTGCAGGTAGGAGAGGCGAACCAGCGGAAACAGGGCGCCCCAATCCATCGAGATCGGGTAGGCGATCTCGGCACCGATCTCGCCGAGCATGGTTTCGGCCACCTGGTCTTCGTAGGAGGCGGCCAGTGCGCGAGCGCCACTCTCTCGATACCCCGCCACCTCGGCCCGCCCGTAGAGACCTCGAGTGAAACCGGTGACTCCGAGTCGACCGGTCGAGAAGTCGTATCCCAGGTTCAGATTGAGTCCGATCTGTTCGCTCTCGGTGTCACCCGTGGCCCGCCAGTTGGCCGTCCCGGCGAAGGTCTCCGGGAGGCGGATTTCACGCCAGACGTCGAGATCGAGCTTGCCGTAGGAGGCCGCACCGTCGAGAAAGAACCGCTCGTGCTGGAAACCCGAGTAGAGCGAGAGCATGAACCCCCGGCTCTTCAGGTCGCCCACCCCGCCCTCGATCTGGGTGTCGCTGTCGGAATAGCCGAGCGCCGCGCCGACCCACGACCTGCGATTGAGCCGGTAGTCGACTCCGGCCGTGACTCCCAGGGTGCTCAGGTCGTATCCCGGCTGGAGGGTGGTGCGCTCCGCCTTGCCGATGGCGATGCGCCCGTTGGCGAAGAAGCCCCAGGGACTCTCGACCATCCTCTCGGGCACTCGGCGCGGCGCCGGCTCGCGGGAATCCGGATCCTGACTCTCGTCCTTCGCGATCAGCTCCTCGACCGCCCGATCGACCTTCGCCGCCATCGCGGCATCCTCGTCGCGGTAGCTGCGCACTCCGTTGCGCAGCGCGCCGACGGTGAGTGCCTGTCCCTGCACGCTGATCCCGAGCTGATCGAAGGCCTGGGCCCTGGCACCGCCGCGTAGCTGCGCCTGGCGAGCAGCCACGTTCTGGACCTGCACTCGCTGCATGCGAAGGGCGATTTCGCCTTGCGCGGTGGTCGTCGTGGGGGTCATCGCTTCGACCGCCTTGCGCTGCTTGTCTTCGTCGAGCGAGTAGAGATAGTCGCAGACCTCTTCCATTTCGCCCTGCGCATCGATGCAAGCTCCGTCGAGTGTCTCGGCCACTCCCGACTGACCCTCGTCCTTGCGGCCCGGAGCGAAGAGCTCCTGCAGGCCTCCCTCGATCTTGATCTCGAACACGATCTTCTTGTCGGTGCCGGCGAGAAGCGCGACCACCTGTGCGCGCCCGGGGCGAGTGCCGAGCCGCAGCACCTGCTCGACCCGACCCTCGCGATCCGAGCGAACAGCCTTGCCCGAGGTCAGCTTGACGTTGTCACTCCCCTCGAACCGGACCTCGGCTCCCGCCACCGCACGATTCTCCTCGTCGAGCACCTTTGCTTCGAGAGTCAGCTTCTTTCCCACCTTGCCCGAGAGCTCGGTCTCCTCGGCCACCAGTCGTACACCGTGATCGTTGTCGATGATGTGCACGATGGCGGTGCCTCGACGCACTCCCACCCCCGGAGTCAGTGAGCGCAGCACGAGTCGAAAGCTCTCGCGCTCTTCGACGCGCAGATCGTCGATCACGGCGATGCGCGCCGGCCGCTCACCGGTCTGCCCCGGACTCCACCGCAGCTGGATCGTGCGCGCTTCGAAGTCCTCCCCTGCCTTGGCACTCATCGGCTCGGTGCGCAGCTCTGCGGACACGGCCGAGGCGGGATTACCCTCGAGCCGGACCTGAACCGCCACCCGCCCGTGCTCCGGAACTCGCTCCGGCGCGACCAGATCGAGCATGGCTCCCTGGTCCGGGTCTCCCGGGTCTGCACCGTCCCCGGATCCGTCGTCATCGACGATCGTCACCGCTCCAATCGAGCGGGAGATCGTCGCATTGAGTGGATTCGAGAGCTCGACGTAGAACGACTCGTCCGGCTCCCTGATCTGGTCGCCCACGACCTGGAGATTGAACTCGAGACGGTCGACGCCCTGGGGAAAGACGAGCCGCCCTTCGCGCGCGCGGTAGTCGTTCTCACCCACCCGTGCCGAGCCATCCAGCGTGTGGTACTCCACCTCGACCGGACCTGCTGCCTGGGCGCCACCTACCAGAGTGACCTCCACCACCGCGTTCGTCGTTGCCCCGTCGCCCTCGATCACGCGCGCGTCGCCCACCGCGAGGCGAGCCAGCCCGTCGCCCCCTGCAGATCCATCGTCGTTACGAATCAGTCCGCGCCCCTGACCACTGCCGAGCAGGGCATTGACCGGGCTGCCGAGAACCACGAAGAACTCCTCGTCAGGCTCCGCGGCTTCGTCGCCCGCGACCCGGACCTCGATCGTCTTGCGGGTCTCCCCGCCGAACTCGAGAACGCCGCTGCCAGCCTGATAGTCGCCATCGGCCGCAACGGCGCTTCCGTCTACGGTTTCCCAGGGCACCGAAACCGGCTCGTCGCCCAGCCGTGACAGTCGTACTTCGAAGGAGAATACGGTGGCTCCCGAGTCACCCTCTGCCTGGCTGACGTCGGCGATCGCTACCTTGGGCAGCACCGTCTCCGCATCATCGTTCACCAGAATCACCTCGGCCTCGCCATCGACCAGATCCCCTCCCTCCACGCTGGCGATCACCACAAGGAAGCTCTCGTCCGGCTCGACCGCCAGATCGCCGCGCACGGAGACTCGGGCGGGAATCACCGTTTCGCCAGGTCCGAACACCAGCTGCTCTCCGGAGACCGACTCGAAGTCCTCCCCCGCCAGAGCAGTGCCCGCCACGGTGGCGACCTCTACGATCACGACCCCGCCCGGCTCCGGAGGAGCCGACAGCCGAACGGGTACAGCAATCTCGCGAGTTCCGGCATCGCCTTCGGACACACTCACATCGTCGATCGAAACGCCGATCACGACGGGCCCGGCCGCGCTGTCGTCGTTCTGGATGATCCCTTTCGCCTCTCCATCGACCACCACGGCGCCGACCGGGTTGGTGAGGAAGACCCGGAAGAACTCGTCGCTCTCCTCGACCAGGTCTCCGCTCACCTCGACCGTGAACTGCACCATCGGTGCACTCGCCGGAATCGTGAGAGTGCTCGTGAACGGCGCGTAGTCGGCCGCACCGGCGGCACCCGAGGTGGCACTTCCATCCTGAGTGGAGACATCGAAGACGATGGCACTCTGGGAGTTGTCACCGGAGACCTGAACGGTGAAGCGGAAGGCGGTGGTCCCTGCCTGCCCTTCCAGCTCCTGCACGTCTGCGATGGAGATCGCGGGGGGACCGGTCGCACTGTCGTCGTCGAGAATGATGCCTTTGGCCTGGTCGTGGGCCGGGTCTGGTACCGCCCCGACGACGTTGACCAGGTCGAGCTTGAACTCTTCATCGCCTTCGAAGTCATTGTCTCCCCGGACGGTCACGTCGACGAAGCGGGAGCGACTGGTCATGACGATCGTGCCGTCGGCCAGGACCACGTCGCTGCTGTCGGTGCTCAGGTGGAGCATCGAGTAGGAGACAGTCACGGGCCCGGGGGGATCTTCGCTCAGGACCAGCTCGAACGACAACACCGTATCGGTACCGGCCGGGCCCTCCGCAACCTCACTGCCGAACACCGAGAGTATGGGCGCGTCGTCGTTCTCGATCACCGCGGTGCCGATACTCCGCGGCCCGATCTGAGCACCGTCGGCCGAGACCAGCTCGACGCGAAAGATCTCGTCCGGCTCCACCTGGTCGTCGCCGTATACCTGCACGGCCAGGGTTCCACTGCTGACCCCTCCCGGAATCACGCTGATCGTGGAGCCGCTGTCCTGAAAATCGTCGGGGGAGGCATTCGCACCGGCATCGAGGCGCGTGCGCCAGGTCAGGGTCACGGGGCTCTGGGTGGGCTGATCGAAGAACACGGGAAACTCGAACAGAGTGGTCGATCCGGAGGGCCCCTCCGCCATCGCCACGTCGCCGATCTCGACGATCGGATCGGTATCGTCGTCGAAGATCTCTCCCTGTGCCGTGTCCTGACCGAGCGACACATCCGATGTGTAGATCGTGACCGTGAAGAATTCGCTGCCTTCGTTCAACGAGTCTGGAAGGACGTCGATCTTGACCTCCGACATCGTCTGCCCGGCTGGAATGGTCTTGAAGGTCGGACCTGCGGGCCGATAGTCGGTATTGAGGGTGGCCGGCGCACCGCCTCCCGTCCCGAAGCTCTGCACGTCGAAATGAACGTCGTGGCCCACCGGCTCGCTCAGCACCACGGGAAAGACCAGCAGGTTGACGGCGGGGGGGTCACCCTCGGTGGCTTGCGCGTCGAGGATCGATAGAGTCGCCGTCGGTCCAGAGACGTCGTCGTCGTCGATGGTCACCGGATGCGGTGAACCGACCACGACCACGTCGGGATGCGACGAGGTGACCCAGAACTCCATCTGCTCCGCAGGCTCGACCTGAGTGTCATCGATCAGATCGACCCAGACCGGCAGCCAGTACTCACCGACGTTGAATCCGTGCGGCGCGGGCCCCAGGGCGACGAAGTCCTGACCGGGCTGAGCGCCTCCTCCCACCCCCTGGGTGCCATGGGTGATGGTGAACGGGAAGGGAGCGGGGGGGTAGATATCGATATCGATGGGAAAACTGCCACTCCCTTCCGACACCGGTCCTGGCGGTCCATACACCGTGACCTTGATCTTGTCGTCATTGCGGATCGTGACATCCGCGTAGCCACTCGGCCCGATCACCGAGTTGCCGATCGGAGACGACAGCTGGATCCCGAACTTCTCGTCCGGCTCCCACTCGTCGTCGCCCAGGATCTCCACCTGAACCACAGCACTCTGCACGCCCGGAGCGAAGTGAACCTGGTCGTAGTGATAGGAGAAGTCGATCCCGGCCGAGGCCTCGGGGGGGCCGAGATCGACCGTCTCCCAGCTGACGTAGACGTCGTCCCCCGGCAGGACGGTCCGGTCCAGCGTGATCTGGACGTTGATCAGATGGGGTGTCGAGCCCTCGGGCGGGGTGCCAGGCACGACTCCGAGAACGTCCTGCGCCCGCACGAGGGCCGGGGCGAGGAGACCCGACGAAAGCAGCACCGCGGCGACGGGAAGTCGCCTCGAGACGCGCCGACCGACGCGCGCGATGAAGTCGAGGGCAGGCATGGGTCAGGGAGTGCGGTCAGGGAGTGCGGTCAGGGAGTGCGGTCAGGGAGTGCCGCAGGACTCACGGACGCTTGGTTTCACTAGAAAACCAAGTATTAGTTTTTATCCTAGTTTTTGCGCTTATTCAATGCCTCCAGCTCCACGCCCGGGTTCCCTGGAGAGCCGGATCGGACAGCCGGGGCGGTGCCGGCCCGCGTGCCAAGAACCCCGAGCCTCCAGGGGAACGGATCCGGAAGCCGACGCCGGCGGTGCCCACCACGATTGCGGCTTGCGCCCGCCGCATTTGTCGAGGAAGCACCACAATAGGGGTCTCGGGACCCCCTGCCCTTCACCCAGAAGCTGGACATTCACGGGAATCCGGAGCTGGCACGGAGCCTGCAGAATCCTCCCTCGAACGCCGTGCCCTTTCTGGTCTCCCATGCGTTCGCGGGGTCTTTCGAGACCCCGTTTTCCTTTCTGGGCGTTCTTTCCCTGGCGGCCTTCTCCCATCGGGGGCGAAAGGGAGCACCCCGACCCGCGAGCGCTCACGGCACGCGCCTCCGCGACGGTCGAGCCGAATCGGAATCTCTCGGGATTCTCGAAGGGCGAGAGGCGGTCTCAGGAGACCGAGATCCGGCGAGCGGCTGACTCCGCGGCCGGCGAATCGAGCTCCTCCTCGATCTCGCTCACGCGGCGACGGTAGGTCGCAGCCGTAACGCCGAGCAAGGCCGAGCCCTGCCGGATGTTGCCATCGACCTGCGCCAGGATCTCCGCCAGCAGAAGGCTCTGCACGAAGCCGATGAGATCACGCCCGCCGAGATCCATCCGATCGACGACTTCGTCGGCTTCGACCAGATAGGCGAGCAGATGACGCACCGGCTGCCACCAGTCCGGACGCGGCGCCAGGCCGGCTTCTCGGCGGAGAGCGGCCTTGTCACGCCGGCGTCGATAGGTGGTCTCGGCCAGCTCCAATCGCTGAGCGGCCCGGCAGGCAACGCCGTCCTGGGCTCGATCGGCCTCGAGAACGAGGTCCTCGTTGATCCACTGGCCCAGCGGAACCACGGCACTGCCCTTCTCCACCACATTGGCGATGTAGTGAGCGAAGAGCTCGCGCAGCCGTCTCAGCGCGTCCTCCGCGCTGGTGGTGCCACTCACCGGATCCGGCGCGCCCGCGGAAGCTCCCGCCGCCGTCGAGCCGCTCGGTGAGGGCACCGGAACCAGCACGGGTCCCGAGGAAGGACCGGCCTGATCCAGACCGACGGACGCCGGAGCCAGGACGTCGGTCTCGGACAAGATGACTGCCTGCTGCACCCGATTCTGGAGCTCTCGCACATTACCCGGCCAATCGTGGCCAAGAAGCGCAGCCACCGTGTCCTCACTCAGCGAGACCTCGGGGCGATGGTGCAGCACAGAGTAGGTCTTCAGATAGTGGCGTGCCAGATGCAGAATGTCATCTCGTCTCTGGCGCAGCGGCGGCACCGCGACTCGCACTACGTTGAGACGATAGTAGAGATCCTCGCGAAAGCGCCCCTCGCGCACCTCTGCAAGAAGGTC
Organism: uncultured Acidobacteriota bacterium; assembly: GCA_963851415.1. Classification (GTDB taxonomy): domain Bacteria; phylum Acidobacteriota; class Thermoanaerobaculia; order Multivoradales; family Multivoraceae; genus CAWKPF01. Next base: position 560,360 of record CAWKPF010000003.1, on the reverse strand, counting down.
GCGATGCGTCGCGGCCACCACACGCGCGTCGACGGTGCGCGCCTTCACGCTCCCGACGGGGGTCAGCTGCTTCTCTTGCACGAATCGCAGGAGCTTGCTCTGGACCTCGAGCGGAAGCTCGCCGATCTCGTCGAGGAACACGGTACCGCCGTGGGCCTGCTCGAGGCGCCCGATCCGCTTCTGGTCAGCGCCCGAGAACGCCCCCTTCTCGTGGCCGAACAGCTCGCTCTCCATCAGCGTGGTGGGGATCGCGGTGCAGTCGACCACCATCAGGGGCCGCTGTCTCCGTTCACTCAACTGGTGCAGGGTACTGGCGATCAGCTCCTTACCCGTTCCGCTCTCACCCGTGATGAGAACGGTCGCCTCGGTCGGGGCCACACGCCGCACGGTCGCCATGACCGACTCCATACTCTCGGAGCGATACTCGAGGTTGGCCTTCTGGACCGCCTGGCGCAGCTCTTCGACTTCGGCTCGGAGCTGCTCCTGCACCTGCTCTGTGCGACGCTTCTCCTGCAGCGATAGCCGCGCCCGGTCGAGCGCCACGGCGAGCTGAGAAGCCAACGAGCGAAGAAACGTCAGGTCGGACGCATCGAGGTTGAAGGTGTCGCCACTCCCCTCCAGGTAGAGCAGCCCGACCGTCTCGTTCCCCACCGCCATCGGCACCGCACAGACCACGGCACTTCGAGCGCCGCGATCGTCGCGCTCGAGCAACGGCCGACGCTGGTCGCGACACTGACGAAGCAGCCGCTGCCCCGGCTCCTTGAGCTGAAAATTCTCGAGCCTCGTGCTGGTCGACTCGCCTCCGGCGCTGCGCCCCTGAATCAGACTCAGGCCACTGCCGTCCAACCACTCGAAGAGTCCGATGCGATCGGTCTTGAGGCTCAGCTGCAATCGCTCGAGAGCACGATCCGCAAGCTGATGAAAATCGTCGCTACCCGCCACGACCCGCACGATGTCCGCGAGCAGCTGCACGTTGCGATAGTCCTTGGTCATGTTGCCGGTGAACACGCCCCCGAGCTCTGCACCTTGATCGCGCAAGAGCTCCAGCTCGGGCGACCACGACACCAACCGTTCCCCTGCCGTTCGCCGCGCGTGAAGCAACGCTTCCTCGGCCCGAAACGCGAGATCGACCGCACTCTGCGGATCGGAGGTCGCCGGATCGAACGTGGCGATCCCGGCTCTGAAACCGAGCACCACTGCCCCCTCGCGAAATCCGCCTTCGTGGAGATGGCGCAACAGCTTGGCACCCACCGTGAGCGCGGATTCCCCGTCCGTGGCCTTCAGAAGAGCGGCAAAGATGGCGCCGCCGTAGCGGGCGGCGAAGTCGGTCGCGCGGAGCGCCGAGACGGTTCGGGCACCGACCTCTCGCAGCACGAGGTCACCCTCGTGATGCCCGATGCGATCGTTCACCATGGCGAAGTCGTCGGGAGCCACGAGGAGCAAGGCGAGAGGAGCGGACGCCTTCCCTGCCTTGCGAAAGGCGTTGGCCAGTCGGGCCTGAAACTCGGCCCTGCCGGGCACGCCCGTCACGGGGTCGTTCAGGACCCGGGTGACCTCCCGCAGATGCACTCCCAGCGCACCCGCCAGATCGAGAGCCACCGTAAGGGCCGCCGATCCGACCGCTGACTCTTCGAGCGAGCCCAGCTCGTCCCCGGCCGATGGAAGCACCGAGCCCGGCCCTCCAGACAGGCCCAGCCAGATCGGTCGACGCCCTGCCCGTGGCTGTGCGCCATCGCTGCGGCGGCGACCGGTCGTTGCTGGCTTGCGGGTCGACTCGGGATCTCCCCAGACTCGGAGCAAGACGCCGTCATCGCTGGTCAGTGCTTCGACACCGACACCGGTCTGGGCAGCGAAGCGCTCCGCCAGTTGCATCGCGGAGACCGGGTCTGCCAGTTCGCTGACCCGACCCTCACCGGCATGCACCAGAAGACCGCCGCCGGAATACCCCGGGACATCGGGGAGAAAGAGGCTGGCGCCCCGAAGCTCGCACCGGCGAACCAGCGCTTCGAGAAAGGCACGACTGATGGGAAGGGCACTGACTGTTGACATGAAGATCGAGACCGACTTGCAGACCTCGGCCACCGGAGTGGCGACCACGGCTGACGATTATCGCCGAATTTCTGGCGAAAGAAAAGAAATAAGAGCATTAGAAACACCATTCTTTACTCTTATTGCTATTTAATCTTCATTTTCACAACTGACACTCGGCTTTGGGTCCGGCTCTACGGCTCCGCACCGCCCCCGACCCGAGTCCCGCGGTCGTCTAGTCCCCGGTGTGCTCCAGGAGATAGCGTGCGATCAGGCCATGGAGGTGCAGGGACGTGCCCTCTCCCTCCGAGATCGAGTGGGATCGATTGGGATAGACCATCAGGTCGAACGGCTTGCCCAACTCGACGAGTCGATTGACCAACCGTTCGGTGCCCTGGTAGTGGACGTTGTCGTCGCCCGACCCGTGAACCACCAGGAGATCCCCTGCCAACCCTTCGGCGAAGTGGATCGGGGAGCCTCTCCCGTAGCCCTCGGCATTGCCGTCGGGCAACCCCATGTAGCGCTCCTGATAGATGGTGTCGTAGAGAAGCTGGTCGGGAACCGGGGCAACCGACACGCCGACCCGGAACACCTCGGGATGCCGAAAAAGGGCGTTCAGGGTGTTGGAGCCGCCGCCGCTCCAACCCCAGATGGCGACCCGGTCGGGATCGAGATCGTCGCGTTGCCCCAGCAGCGCTTCCACCGCCGCTGCCTGATCCCGCGCCGACAGCTCTCCGATCGTGCCGTACACCTGCTTGCGCCACCTCGAGCCCCGGGGTGCCGGCGTGCCCCGATTGTCGAAGCTCACCACGACGAAGCCCTGACGCGCCAGGGCTCGATGGAACAGGTGCCGGTTGCCTCCCCAGCGGTCGAGCACCGTCTGCCCCGCCGGCTCACCGTAGACGTAGACCAACAGTGGATGCGGCCCAGGGATCGAGACCGGAGGCTCGATCCGCCAGGCGTCGAGCGAGACGTCGTCCGCGATCTCGACCCGGAAGAACTCGGTGGGCGGTTCGAACAGCCCGGCGAGTCGAGAGTTCAAATCCCCATTGTCTTCGAGGACGCGCACCACGCGATGCTCGGGCAGACTCACCAACTCGATGCGCGGAGGCATCTCCAGTCGCGACCAGGTGTGAAAGGCGAAGCGTCCATCGGGTGAGAGGTCGTAGCCATGAGTGCCGGGCTGGTCGAGGGGAGTGACCCGTCGAGGCCTGGCTGCCGGGTCACCGATCGGGATGCGGAAGAGATACCGGCTGGTGGCGTCCTCAGGAGACGCGAGGAAGTACAGGGCATCATTCTCGGTGTCCAAGGCAGGGCCCTGGCGAGCGACACCGACCAGATCGATGACATCCCCCTCGAAGGCGGTGAGCAGCTTCACCTCAGCGTCCCGGCTCCCTACCGCATAGGCATGCCGCCATCCGTCGCGCTCACTGAGCCACAGCAGGTCACTCCCGCGGCTCGGAGCCGGCCCGGGCAGCCAGGCGAAGTCGCGCACGTCGACCCAGGCATCGTCCCGATCCGTGAACCAGGTGCGGACGGTGCCGCTGTGCACATCGGCCAGTAGCACGTCGTTGCGATTCTGCAAGCGGTTCAGGTGCTGCAGCGCCAGAGTCGAATCGTCGACCCACTCCATTCGCGCCACATAGCTGTCTCGCGGGTCGCCCGGAACCTTCATCCACACCGGGTCGCCGCCGCTCGAGGGCACGACGCCGATCGACACGGACGAGTTGGTGGTCCCGACCTTGGGATAGGGAATCTCGACGATCTCCGGATAGAGAGTGTCGGTGTCGTTGATCAAGCGGAAGACGCCGACCCCCTCGGTGTCGAAGCGCCAGAAGGCGACCCTCGATCCGTCCGGACTGAAACGGAAACCGTCGCGCACTCCGAGCTCTTCTTCGTAGACCCAATCCGACGTACCGTTGATCAGGGTCTCAGAGCCATCGTCAGTCAAGCGAACGGTCTGCCCGTCACCGAGTCGTTCGACATAGATGTCGTTGCGGTGCACGAAACCAACGTGCTCCCCGCCGGGTGCGAACCTGGCGAACATCAGGCTCGCTTCGGGCAGGTTGGCACCCACTTGCCGAAGCTCGGTTCCATGGAGCACCCAGTAGTCGCCGCGCGTGTTGTGACGCCACACCTTGCGAGTGTTGGTGAAGATCAACAACCGGCTCCGATCGGCGGACCACGAATAGTCTTCGACCTCGAGCGGCCGCTCGCGCCCTTCGGGGCGCAACCGCTCGGCCGGCACGAGAATGCGGCGACTGCCCGATTCGGCCGAGTAGAGCACGAGGTCACGGCTGCCCTCGACGGTGTCCGAGTCCTCGAGCGTGGTGTAGGAGCCGCCCTCCTCGAGCCAGCGAGCGGGGCCGAAACGGGCTGCTTCGAAACGCTCTTCGCTGAAGATCTGCTGGAGCTGTGCCGCGAGCCCGTCCGGCAGGGACTGCGCCGAGGCTGGACCGGCAAGCGCGACCAGCGCCAATGCCGACGCCCCCAACGCGCGACCCGTGCGGCGGAGCAGAGGGTTGATGCTGCGTGCTGACATCGAGACACTCCGTGAGAAGGACGGTAGGAAGTCGGAGCTATCATCCCGGCGATGACCGCTCGCGACAGGATACCGACTTCGAACCGATCTCCGGCAGCGACAAGGCCGTCCGCGGGACCCGACGAGGCCACCGAGCGCTGTCGAGGATTCGTCCTGCAACCCGGGTACCGCATCGAGCGCCACCCCTCCGGGGGTCGCGCCATCGTCGAGTTGTACGGTCGACTCGACAGCGGCGAGTCCTTCCTGATCCGGGACCGCCGCCCTCGACCGAGCTTCTGGATCCGAACGGACGACGCCGAGAGCGCGAGACAGCTGGGTGCCCGGGACATCGAAGCATCCGAACGAGTGGACTTCGCGGGGGAGCCGCTGAGCGAGCTCTTCGTCGGGACACCTCCGGACGCGCCGATCCTGCGGGACCGTCTCCAGGACGCCGGGATCCGCTGCTTCGAAGCCGACGTGCGCTTCGCCATGCGCTATCTGATCGACCGGGACGTGCGAGGGGCGCTTCGGATCCGGGGAAAGTCACAGCCCGGCCCGCGGATCGATCGGGTGTTCGACGAGCCGACCATCGAGCCGGACGACTGGGTGCCGAGTCACCTTCGTACGCTGTCCTTCGACATCGAGACCGACATGAGGGGCGAGCGGGTCTTCGCGTTGGCTCTCGAAGGCTGCGGGACTTCGGAGGTGCTGCTGGTCCCCCACCCCGAGGCGAAGACCGTGCCTCGCGACGCCACAGTGGTCGACGACGAACGCGAGCTGATCCGCGCCTTCGAGCAGCGCGTCGAGCAGCTCGACCCTGACGTTCTCACCGGCTGGAACATCTCCGACTTCGACGTACCCGTGCTCGAGCGAGCCGCGCAGCGCGTCGGGCTGGGAGTCCTCACCCTGGGACGGGGCCACGGCCGGCTGCGCCGCTTCTCCGGGAAAGACCGGAGAGAGGCCACTCGAGTGACGGTTCCTGGCCGACTGGTCCTCGATGGCCTGCATCTGCTACGCACTTCCTTCGTACGCATGGAGCGCCAAACGCTCGACTTCGTCGCTCGACAGGTCTTGGGAGAGGGCAAGACCCTTGCCGGCGCGCAGCGCGGTGAGACGATCCAGGAGTGGCACCGGAGCGACCCCGAGAGGCTCGTCGAATACAACCGGCACGACGCCCGACTGGTCCTCGAGGTCCTCGACCGTCTGCAACTGATCGAGCTGGCCGTCGAGCGCAGCCGTCTGACCGGTCTGCCCCCGGATCGGGTCTCGGGATCGGTGGCGGCCTTCGACTTCCTCTACCTCTCGCGACTGCGCAAACGAGACGTCGCGGCTCCCAGCGTCGGCGCCCACGACTTCCCGGCCACGCCGCAGAGCGGGGGCCACGTACTGCGTCCACTCCCCGGCCTCTACGAGAACGTGCTGGTGCTCGACTTCCGCAGCCTCTATCCGAGTCTGATCCGCACGTTCCAGATCGATCCCCTGGGCTACCTGGGGCAGGACGACGACCGCAGCACCGGAGACTCCCTGGTGGACGCGATCCGAGCTCCGAACGGCGCGTGGTTTCGTCGCGACATCGGCATTCTCACCGAGGTTCTCGACGAGCTCTTTCCCCGACGCGCGGCAGCGCAGCAGGCCGGCAACCAGGTCGCCAGTCAGGCAATCAAGATCCTGATGAACTCCTTTTACGGGGTCCTCGGCACGTCGGTCTGTCGGTTCTACAATCCCCACCTCGCCAACGCCATCACCAGCTTTGGGCGAGAGCTCTTGCTCTGGTGCAAGGACCGCCTCGAGAGCGCGGGCCATCCGGTGCTCTACGGTGACACCGACAGCCTGTTCGTCGAATCCGGAGCCGCGACCACCGAGCAGGCGCAACGGCTCGGTAGACAGCTCGTGGAAGGCCTCGACGAAGAGCTCGCCCGCTACGTCGCCTCCCGCTGGCGCTGCGAGAGTCGTCTCGAGCTCGAGTTCGAAAAGGTCTATCGCCGCCTCTTCCTTCCCCCGCTCCGCCACGGCGGTGGTGGCGCGATGAAGCGCTACGTCGGCCTGACCGAGATCGACGGTGAGGACCGGGTCGTCTTCACCGGAATGGAGGCCGTGCGCAGCGACCAGACCGAATTGGCCAAGCAGGCTCAGGCAGAGATCTACCGGCGCCTGTTCTTCGGTGAGCCTCTCGAGCAATGGCTCGCCGGCCTGGTGGCCCGGCTGCGAGCGGGCGAGCTCGACGATCGGCTGGTCTACCGCAAATCGCTGCGCAAGGATCCCTCGGCGTACACCGCAACGACCCCGCCCCACGTCGCTGCTGCCCGCAAGCTCTCGGGCCAGCCCGGGAGGGAGATCGAATATGTCATCACAACATCCGGCCCCGAGCCCGCCGAGGAACAGGGGAGCCCGTTCGATCACCAGCACTACGTCGACAAGCAGATTCGGCCGATCGCCGAGCCGGTGCTGGAGATTCTCGACCTCGATTTCGAGACTGTGATCGGAGACGCCACCCAGATCCGGCTCTTCTGACTCTTCGAGGGCCGGCCGGCTCCAACCGCCCGCTCGCGGCTAGAGCGTAAACACCAACTTCGTCATGTCGTGACTGCCACCGTCGGGATCGGTGCCGTAGCCCGGCACGGCGTACGGCTCGAACCCGAGCGCGCTCAGCGTCTCCACCGCGTCGGCCTCGACGTCGCTGATCAACATGCAGGTGAGATGACGCAAGCCGTTGGCGCGAGCCGCATCGATCAGGTGGTTCACCAGGATCGAGCCCAGCCCCACCTCGCGGAACTCGGGATCCAGCAACCACTTGATGGTGCCGACGAGGCGCAGCGGCCCGTGATCGCGCCGGTGGAGGGTCGCGTCTCCGACGATCCTGGCGCCGTCGAGGGCGAGCAGGGGGAAGACCTTCCCGTAGTCGATGTTGGCAGCCCAGGTGTCTACGACACCCCGCTGTTCGATCCGATCCCAGGAAAACCGTCGGATCTCCTCCGGTAGACGAAGGAAGAACTCGTGTAGGGCGTCGGCGTCACCGGACTCGAAGGGTCGAACGGCGACCCGGCGACCGTCGCGGAGGACCGCCTCCTGCGGATAGCGATGATGGTTCATTCTCTGGGGAACTCTCCTGAAGGACTGCTTCTCTTCCGAGCGAAACGAGGCGGCCGATGTTACCCCTTCCGGCGGGTCCCCCGCCACGACCGGGGTCGCTGGGCGACGATCGCCCTGCGCCGACTCGGGCACCACGAAGATACCCGGCTCCCGAGGCGACTAGGGGTTTGCCACGAGGTACCAGAGACGATAGCCTCCCCGGCATAGCCAGTGAACTGACAGAGCTGACGTTGGGGCCCCCGAGGCACTGTTGCTACGAGCGGACGAGCGATTCGAGATCGCGGTCCCTCGCAGCCACTTCCCGTGTCGGAGGCCCCTCCCCCGGAGGCGACTCATGGACGAGCTGAATTCCCCCGTCGACCCGCCCTCGAATCCCGACGCAGGCGCCGCCGCGCAAGCGCCGCCGCGCGACCGGCTGAGCCGGAGGAACTTCATCAAGGGAGTCATCGCCAGCGGAGCCGCCGTCTCGGCCGCCGGCTACCTGTTTCGCCAGAACGCGACGGTGGGGGCGCAGGTCGCCTTGCCGGGCTCCGTAGAGCGATTGGTCACCCTGCAGGTGAACGGCCAGGCCCGCCGGGTGGACGTACTCAAGCAGGAGACGCTGGCCATGACGCTCCGCTACAAACTGGGCCTCACCGGAACCAAGCTCGGCTGCGACCGAGCCGAGTGCGGCGCCTGCACCGTGCTCGTCGACGGGGTTCCCCACTACGCCTGTTCCATCCTCACGCAATCCGTACGAGGTCGCGAGGTCCTCACCATCGAGGGCCTCGAAGCCGCGGATGGCACCCTGCATCCGGTGCAGCAGGCCGTGGTCGACGAGGCCGGATTCCAATGCGCCTTCTGCGCTCCCGGATTCATCATGTCGATGGTCTCGCTGGTCAACGACAACCCCGACTGCACCCGTGAGGAGGCGCGGCACGCCCTGTCGGGCAACCTGTGCCGCTGTGCCGACTACAACAAGATTCTCGACAGCGCGATGCGCGCCGCTCAGTACCAACGCGAGCGCAACTCCGGGAGAACGTAAGACATGGCGAAGAACAAACTGGTCGGCGCCGACTACACCCCTCCCGACCTGATCGCCAAGGTCACCGGCCGGGCAAAGTACGCCGAGGACTTCCGTGCCGAGGGCATGCTCTTCTGCAAACTGCTCCTCAGCCCGATGCCGCACTGCAGGGTGCGCAGGGTCGACACACGGGCGGCCGAGGCGATGGACGGCGTGGTCGCCATCATGCGAGCCGACGACGAGTTGCTGCCCGCGGGTCGACCGCTGGCCGAGAGGCCGTTGACCGACGAACCGCTCTACGAGGGGCAGCCCATCCTGGCCGTGGCCGCGATCTCGGAGACCATCGCCGCCGATGCGATCGAGAAGATCGAACTGGACCTGGAGCCCCTCCCCTTCGCCCTGGACCCGCTCGACAGCCTGCGCCCGGGCGGCCCCAACGCGATGATCGACGGAAACGTGTTGGTCACCCGCCAGACCGACGAAGGGCGCGAGACCGTGATCGAAGAGATGAAGTGGGATGCGGCGGTCTTCGAGGAAGCCGGCCCCGATCGTCTACCGATGGGTCCGGCCCAGGACGAATGGACGATCGGAGACCTCGACGCTGCGTTCGCCGAGGCCGATCTCGTGCTGGAGCAGAGCTTCTACAACCAGTCCCTGACGCACCACCCGCTCGAGCCGCGCTCCGTCATGTCCTATTGGCAGAACGGGAAGGCGTATGTCCACATCTCGAGCCAGAGTGTCGCCATCACTCACGGCGTCCTGGCGGGCGCCCTGGGGATGGAAACCAAGGACGTCGTGCTGATCAGCGAGTTCACGGGCGGTGGCTTCGGCAGCAAGATCGTCGGCACGATCAACATGGCGATTCCCCCTCTCCTGGCGAAGAAGACCGGACGTCCGGTGATGCACCGGGTCACTCGCTACGAAGAGAACTACTTCGGCCGAGCCCGACCCGCTCTGCACATCAATGCGCGAGTGGGCTTCCGTAAGGACGGCAAGGTCACCGGCATGGATCTGTTCGTGGTCCAGGACAACGGCCCCTACGGGAAGCAGAGCGACATGGGCACCGCCGCCGGGGTCGCTTCGCTCGCCTACCAGCCCTCGGGCATGCGCTACCGCGGGATCTCGGTGCTGACCAACACCCCGCCACGAGCCCCCCAGCGCGCTCCGGGAGGCGCCCCGATCACCGCCATGCTCGAGCCGATGATGGACCGCGCGGCCAACCAGCTCGGCATCGACCGCCTCGAGATGCGCAAGATCAACTCGCCGGTCAGCCAGGCGAAGTTCGAGGGCAACCTCGAGAGCAACGTCACCACCGCCTACGTCGACGAGGCGTTCGACAAGCTCGACGCCATGATCGACTGGAAGAGCGCGAAACAGCGCAGCGGCAGCCGCGACGGCTCCAGAGTCACGGGGGTCGGGGTCGCGATGTCGGCGTTCACGGCCGGCGCGAGCGGCTTCGACGGCCTGATGGTCATCCGCCCGGACGACGGCAAGCTGGTGCTGCACAGCGGCGTCGGCAACCTGGGCACCCACTCCTACTCCGACACCTCCCGCGTCGCTGCAGATGTCCTCGGGATGCCCTGGGATCAGTGCGAGGTCGTCTGGGGCAGCACCGCCAAGCACCTCCCGTGGACATGCGTCCAGGCCGGTAGCATGACCACCCACTCGGTCACCCGGGCGGTCCACGCTGCCGCCATGGACGCCATGCGAAAGCTCCAGGAAATCGCTGCGCTCGACCTGGGGGGATCGGCCGAACAGTACGAGGTCGACGAGGGTCGCGTCTTTCGCAAGGGATCGCCCTCACGCGGGTTGAGCTTCGCGCAGGCGGCCCGACGCGCGATCGAGTTGGGCGGAAAGTTCGACGGCCACGAGCTCGCCGAGGACCTCAACCCGATGACTCGGACCTCGGCGACCGCGCTGGCGGGCACCGGACTCCTGGGCGCGGCTCGCGACAACTACGAGCGGGCCGGTGACGTCTACTCGTTCGTCGCCGGATTCGTCGAGGTGGAAGTCGACACAGAGACCGGCAGCCTCGAGATCAAGGACTACGTCGCCGTCACCGACTGCGGAACGGTGATGAACCCTCGGAGCCTGGGGGCGCAGCTGCACGGCGGCGGAGTGCAGGGGTTCGGCCTCGCGCGAACCCAGAAGTGGGTCTACGACCCGCGCTGGGGGATTCCGTTCGCGCATCGGTTCTATACCGCGCGGCCGCCCGGCATTCTCGACGTGCCGAGTGCCATGAGATGGGGCGCAGTCGACATCCCCGATCCGCTGAACCCGGTCGGAGCCAAGGGGATCGGTGAGCCACCGATCGGCGCCGGTGCAGCGGCCCTCCTGTGCGCGATCCAGGATGCACTCGGAGACGAGGTGTTCAATCGCACTCCGATCATGACCGACACGATCCTCAGTGCCATCGAAGATCTGCCCGAAGCGGACTACACGATGCGCAGCAACCACACCTGATCGATACCAGGAGCTCACGACATGGCCATCATTCACGACATGATTCCCGGCTTCGAGCTCTTCCAGCCGGCCGATGTCGACGGGGCAGTGGCGCTGCTCGATCGATACGGCGACGACGCCTGGGTGCTCGCCGGCGGGCTGGACAGCATGGACTGGTTCAAGGACCGCGTGAAACGTCCATCCGTGGTCGTCGACCTGGGCGGTGTGGACGCCCTGCGGGGAGTGCGTGAGGTCGACGGCGGCCTCGAGATCGGCGCCCTGACCAGCCTGACCGAGGTCGCCGGCCACTCGGCGATCCAGGCGCGATTCGGAATCCTCGCCGAGGCCGCAGGGCTCGTCGCCACTCCACAGATCCGCAATCAGGGCACCCTGGGCGGCAACATCGCACAGGACACCCGCTGCTGGTACTACCGCGGCGGCTGGCCCTGCTACCGAGCGGGCGGCAACATCTGCTACGCCGACACCCCGACCTCGATGAACCGGGAGCACTGCATCTTCGGTGCCTCCCGCTGCGTTGCGGTGAACCCTTCCGACACGGCACCGGCCCTCGTGGTGCTGGACGCCCAGATGGTGATCCGCGGCTCGGGCGGAGAGCGAGTCGTCGACGCGGAGAACTTCTTCGTCGGCCCCGCCGTCGACATCGAGCGGATGACCGTGCTCGAGCCGGGCGAGATCCTGACCGCCATCCGGATTCCCTCCACCTGGGCCGGGGCTCACTTCTATTTCGAGAAGGTGAGGGATCGAAAGACCTGGGACTTCGCCCTGGTCAACGTGGCCGCAGCGCTCAAGGTCGACGCGGGGCAGGTCGTCGATGCCCGGCTCGCGGTCGGCGCAGTGGCACCCACGCCCCTCCGACTGAAGAAAGCAGAGTCGGCTCTCCGAGGGCAGAGCATCGACGAAGCAACCGCCAGGCGAGTCGGAGAACAGGCAGTCGCAGGGGCCCGACCGCTGCGTCACAACGCCTACAAGGTGCCGCTGATGCGCAATCTGGTGACTCGGGCCATCCGCTCGAGCGCGTAGGAACAACGAGAGGACGCAATCCGATGGAGCTCTTTCAGCGTGCACAGAATCCCTGGGGACAGGAGGTCCTGGTCCGCATTTCGTGGACTCTCTTCTGGGTCGCGATCGTTGCCGGCGCCCTCTTCTGCATCGCCCACCTGATGATGCGTCGCCGACTCAACGCCACGACGGGCTCGAGCGACAGCTCGGGCGTGACCGCGGCGGCGATTCCAGAACGGGTCGAGCGTCACAGCTTCGCTTCGAGAGCGTTTCACTGGGTGATGGCCGTCTCCATGCTCGTCCTGCTGGCGACCGGATTCCTGCCGCAGGTTGGAGTGAAGTTCCCCTGGGTCACCCCGCACTGGATCGCCGGTCTCGTTCTGATCGCATCGATTCTCTTCCACATGGTGCACGCCACCTTCTTCCAGAGCCTGCGCAACATGTGGGTCTCACCGCGAGACGTCGGCGAGTTCGTGCAGGAGATGCGTCATGCCTTCGGCGGTGCGCCACCACCGACGCGCAAACCGGGGAAGTATCCGCTCGATCACAAGATGTTCCACCACGCGATCGTCGTCGCCGGATTCGCGGTCATGGTGACCGGCATCTTCATGATGTATCGCATCGAGACTCCGATCTTCGCTCGCGATCCATACAAGTTCGCCGACGGCACCTGGGGCTGGATCTATGTTCTGCATGGGCTGTCCGCCGTCGGCCTGGTGTTCCTGACCATCTCGCACATCTACTTCGCGGTACTGCCCGAGAAGCGATGGATCACGATGTCGATGATCTATGGCTGGATCTCTCGCGAGAAGTTTCTCGCGAACCACGATCCCGAGCGCTGGGAACCCCAGGCTGCCGAACCGCCGGCCGGAGAGGCCCCAGAGGCCGCTCCCGCCGAAGCCCGCTGAGGACGCCACCGATGACGCCGTCGGCAGCCGACCCAGCGCAGCCGACGCTGCGCGAGCGGGTCGATCATCTCGAGGAGGGATACGAGTTCCTGCTCGCCTACGCCGCGCAGGGCCACACCCGCAGCAGCGCCCAGGGCAAGGACGCCGAGGCACGGCGCCACCTCGAGCGCTCCGTGCGAGCCCTCGATGGAATCGGCGCCTCGATTCGTGGGCTCCTCGACGCACACCCCACGGGGGCCCGGATGCTGCCCTTCGTCGACGTCCTCGAGCGCGACGCCACCTCGGCCGGCGCGGCGTTCTCCCTGGTCCTGGCCCAACCCGTGATCGGTTCGCAGCTGATCGACAATCTCAACGCTTCGAGCCACGTCCGAGCCCTGTTGACCGACCTCTTCCTGATCGACGAGGCTCTGGAAGCGGGTGCGCCCTCCGAGTGAGGAGCGCGGCTGGGCCGCTCAGTCGGCCTCGTCCGGGCGGGCGCTGTGGGTCACCTCCAGACTGACCAGGCGCGCCAGCAGCACCGCGACGTAGAGCTGTCCCACTACGGCCTCCACCATGGCCAGCGTGCGCGCATCGTCCGAGCGCGGCAGGATGTCTCCGTAGCCGAGCGTGGTCAGGGTGACGAAGGAAAAATACTGGTAGGTCGCGAGCGTCCAGCCCCCTTCGAGCCCCGGGTCGCCTTCGGGAAAGGCCAGTGCGCCCGGATCCACCCGGTGCATCCAGGCAAACGCCAGGGCCCACGCGACTCCGAGCAGAAGATAGACGCACACCGCCCCCACGACCTTCTGAACCGAGACTCTTCCCTTGCGCAGGACATCCACCAGAATGGTCCCTGCCGCCAGGAGGTAGAAGGCGATGAGGGAGCCGAAGAAGATCGCCACCGCGAGATCGGAGTCCGGACGTAGCCAGCGAAACGTCACCGCAGCGATCGGTACGGCGAGCAGGACGACCGCGAGCCGGAAGACCTTCGGGTTTCGACTCGCCACCAGGACCACCCCGAGCAGCACGAACAGCGAGAGGAGCGGAACCAGCCACCCCGCGCTCTGCCTCCCGAACAGGGACTCTGCCACCAGACTGGCGGCGAGCGACAGCGCGAGGGTCGAGTAGCTCAACGCCGAGCTGACCCCGCGCCACCGATTCGCTGCCGGGTTCACCACTGCCGGGTCCACACGGTGCTCTCCGTTCCTGAGATGCGGTCGAGGGCAAAGGGTAGCAGAGCCCGCTCCTGGGCACAGATCTCCAGGCAAAACTCGAAATACTGGTTATTTATATGAATCGATAATAGAATCCCGTCACCCGGCCGGACGACGGTCCGGCCACCGGCATTCGCCGACCCGTGAAGGGAGCCTCCGATGGAGCTGACACAAGTCGAGAATCAGCGCTCCGGCCTGATTCAGTTCCTGGTCGTCTTGATCATGCTGTTCCAGGGCACGATCCTCTTCGTGTCCTATCGGCAGATCGACACCAACGCCGTTCCGGTGCTCAGCATTCTCGCCCTCGTGGCCTGTCTCTATGTCGTCGGCCGCGAGCGGCACCTGCGCAGACGACACGAAGAGCTTGCCCGCGAGGTCCGCCACCGGGATCGCCACGTCGACTTTCTCGATCGCAAGCTGCAGGTGGAGCGGGGAGGCTCGGTCGAGCTGGAGCGCCAGCTCAAGGACGTCCTCGAGCTGTACCGGGCGTTGATCACGGTCAACACTCTCGACGATCCGCGCCACACGTTTCAAACGGTCCTCGGTGCCGCTCTCGAACTGGTGGGTGGAGACTGCGGCTCGATCATGCTGCTCGACACGGAAGAGGACGAGCTCTACTTCGCCTCCAGTCAGGGTCTCGGCACCGACGCCGAAGGACACCGTCTCCGGGTCGGCGAAGCGGTCGCGGGTTTCGTGGTCAAGAACGGCGAGCCGGTGATCATCGACGGCAACGCCGACGACGACGCCCGGTTCGACAACACGGTCGACAGGCAGCGAGCCCTCCATATCGGCATGTCGGTACCGCTTCGTCTTCGGGGTCAGGTGTGCGGCGTGCTCAACCTCGGAGCCAGCCGAGAGTCCGGCAAGCTGAAGTTCTCTCCGGAAGACGTGCGCAACGCCGCGATCTTCGCGCAGCATGCCGCGGTGACGATCGAAAACGCCGAGCTCCACCGCGAACGCCAGCGCGCCGCGATCGCCTGATTCCCGAACGCACTCCGATTTCACTCGACTCGACAAGGAACCAACACGGATGAACATGCTCGACTGGAGAGGCTGGCTCCATCACCTTCTCGCCATCGGCGGCCTGCTCGTGATCATCGCCCAGGCCCTCTACCTCTCGATCGACCTCGCGACCCGCGATGCCGACCCCTCAGCCACGGGCATCCGGATGCACGTCGCCGTCACACTGCTCGGCATCTTCCTCAACCAGATCGGGGTGTGGCGACTGGCGCACCACTTGTTCCCCGATCGACGCGTGTATCTGAAGCTCCGAGCCGAAGTCGATCACTTCGTCGATCTCGCCCGAGAGCTGAACGCCAGCTCCCTCGAAGGCCGGGTCGACGATGTCTCTCGCGTGCGCGAGCGAATGATCCGCTCGGTCGACCGCCTGGTCGATGCGGCAGGCATTGCCGAGGAGAATCCGGCCACCGCGCGCCCCCGTCTGGGAGCCGTCGAGGCCGAAAGAGGAGGCCCCTGAGCCCCGGGGATCAGGGATCGAAATGCGAGGGCGGAGTGGCCGGCCCGATCCGCTCGGGCAAGATGACCAGCACCGAGCGCAGCGTCGTCAGGTCGACGGCGAACACGAGGTCGTCGGGAAAGAACTCGGGGAGATCGGCGTGGGGCGGAGGTGCTGCAAACAGATTGGCATCCAGCACCGCGCGATCGACCCGAGCAGAACCATCGTCGATGCCCGGACGCAGCCAGAAGATATCCACGCCGTGGTCACGCAGAAGTCCCTGGTCGTAGGCCCAGTCGATTCCGCGGCTGCCGACCCCAGCCCTCCCGCTCGTGTCCTCGATCGCGGCGACGATCGAGAGCGGCAGATCCCGGGGAAACTCGACGCGGACCATGCCGTCGCCGTCACCGTCGCGCAACGACTCACGCAGGTGATCGAAGTCCAGCCCGTCAGCCTCTCGGGTGACCCCGAGCACCGTCAGCGACGCCCCCGGTGTCACTCCGGACACTTCGATCGATCGGTAGGCGAACCGGACCGTGAGCTCTTGAGCCCCCAGGGCACCCGCGAGCGAGACCGCGGCAGCACCACAGAGCAGCAAACGCACGGGCCACGCGACAGACATCCTGCCTCCGATCCCCCCGGCGAGACTGCTTCGCAACCCACCGCGACAGAGGTTCCATTGGATGAGAACTCGCAGACGATAGCAACGAGCGACCCACCGAGACCGGCGATTCCGAGGAAGGCGGGGTTCTCGGCACGACCCGTCCGCGCAGGCGACCGGCGGCTACCCATCTTGTAGTTTCAATAGATATAATAGATAATGTAGTGGCCGGGCCACGCCCGGAATACCCGTTTTCGAGCAAGGGACGAACGAGATGGCCAACAACCCCAAGAAACGTGGTCTGGAAGTACTTCGCAAGCTGGGCAAGTACTTCACCTTCGGCGGCATGGTCCTGGTGATCTGGGAAGCCACCTTCATCGCGGCGAACCCCTATCCGGCTTCGATCAACGAGTTGCGGGTCCACCTGTCTCTGCTGTTCTTCGGGCTGGCGGTGAACCAGGTCGGCCTGTGGAACGTCGGACCTCGGCTCTTCAGCGAGCGCAAGTACATGGCGCTGCGCACCGAGACGGACGATTTCATCGGCCTCGTGCGCCGTCTCAACAGCGCCGCCCTCGAGCGCAAGGAAGACGGGGTCGACCGGGTGGTGACCCTGATGCACGCTTCGGTCGAGCGGATGCGCAGCTACGCCGGCTTCGAGGGCGAGCTCGAAGGCGCTTCGCAACAGCGCGGCGACGGCAAGACGTCCGCGGCGAAGGACGACGGCGCAGCCGCCTGAAGCGCCTTCACCCCTTGCGGTAGCAGCGCGCCATCAGCAGTCCCTGGTTCGAGAGCTCTTCGTCCAGCAGACGAAAGCCCTGCCTCTCGATCGCCGCGCCCGGATCTTGAAGTCGACGCGCGGGAGTCGCCGTCACCGCACGGAAGAACCGGTACAGCACCCAGAGCCACACCTGGGCTCGCTGTCGCCTCCACCCGCTGGCGGGAAGGCTGAAGTCCGCCAGTAGCCAGTGTCCTTCGCGATCGATGGCACCCGCGATGCGCTCGACCACGCTTTCGAGCCGTTCTTGCTCGAATAGATCCAGGAAGAACGGGGTCACGACCGCGTCGAAGAGCCCCGGCGACGCCCAGGTTTCCACCTCCGCTCGCTCGAGCTCCACTCGAGCGCAGTCGAGGCCCGCACGCTCCAGTCGCCGCCGCGCTGATTGCAGCATCAGCGGGCTGGCATCGACGCTGTGAAACCGGCACCGCGGGAGACGTCGCACGAGAGCCTCCAGGCCGCAGCCCACCCCATCTCCCAGGAGCAGCACGCTGCGGCAATCCGCCAGACGATGGAAATGCGCAGAGCGCGCACGCTGCAGCCGGTTTCCGAATGCCAGACGCTCGAGAGTGGGATACCAGCGCGCCAATCGGTCGTATCCCACCGACGGGCGGGTGCGCGCACCCGAACGGTGAGGCGCTCCCTGCCCGCCCCGCTCCCGTCCCCGAAGCCTGATCCGGGGGCGAGTGTGTGCCGCGCCATCGCTCATCCGGACACTCCGGAGGACCCGGTCCCGAGGAGCGCCAGCAGGAGTATCACGAGGGGACTCAACAAGACCGCGTCGACCAGGGCGTGCAGCCGCTGCGAGGTCACACGCTCACCCCTGAGATGCACGCCCAACAGGCCGAGTGCCGAGAGCACGACCGAGGTTCCGATCTCGGCTTCGCCCGTACCGACCAACACCGCTCCTGCTGCGGCCAACCCGATGCACGACAGCAAGAGCGCAAGACTTCTGCTCGGGGGGGTGGCCGGGGGTCCTTCTGCACGCGCCTCCCAGTGAGCGATCAAGGCACTGTTGAGCCAGCAGAGCCCACCGAAGCAGAGCAGGGCCGGAAGAGCCCGGGGCCACGCGGCCGAACCGACACTGAAGAGACCGACCCCCACCGCGAACAGCAGGCCCACCTGGAGGTGCTTCCCCACGACCCATCCGAGGCGAACCGTCACCAGATAGGCTGCGACGCCTCCCGCGAGCACGAGCCCTCGAGTCAGTTCACCCGAGTCGAGTGTGCGCCATGCCAGCGCGAGCGCCGAAAGCAGAATCACGCCCCAGAGCAGAGCCACTCGACCCGCCCGCTCGGCGAGGTACACGTGACGCGTTTCGAGCCGCTCCCTCGATCGGCCTTTCCCGAACCGACCCAGAGCGTCCATCCAACGGTCGGCGACGTAGGCGAGCCACACCGACGACGCCAGCAGTGCAACATGACCGGAAGGCAGCGCAGTGTCGAACACGTGCGCCAACAACCCCTGCCAGCTCACGGCCACCGCCGGCGCTTCGAGCGACAGGACCGCCGGCCACTCCCACCATCGCGGCCGGCTGGAGGGCACCGGCGCCCTGAGGGAGCCCGACGGCGAGAAGGTCGTTGCAGCGCGCACGATCATGACTCCCATCTTCCCTCATCCTCCGACTTCGCGACCCTGCAGAACGGTCTCCCACTCGACTTCGATCTGTATATTTGGATTTCTAGATATAATGACAGCGAGCGCGCTCGTTTCTCTCCCCCGGCGCCCTCACTCCAATCCACCAATCACGGAACCCGGAGGTCCTCCGTCATGAACACCCGCACCCAGGTCCGACTCGTGTCCCTGCTCTGCACGCTCGCCGCGGCCACACTCTCTCCCGTCCTCCTATGGGGACAGGAGCTCGAGGGTCTGGTGGCGAGCGTCGCCGCAGAGTCACCGGAGGAGGCCTTCTCCCTCGACCGGGACACAATCGACCGGATGGCTTCGGCTCAGCTCGGAGAACTGGTGACCGTGACCGACTTCCCCACCGAAGTCGGCACTCGCCGACCGGCGCGACTCGAGCGCGTCGACGTCTACGCACCCGGTGCCCGCATCTGGTTGATCGACGAGAACGGGCAGCGCGAGCTCCCTCGCAGTGAACGCCTCTACTTTCGGGGATACGCCACCGATACCAGCGGCGCGAGCATCGCCCTGTCGATGGATCCGGGCACCCGTAGGTTCGCGGGCACCGTGATCTCACCGGAGGGGGCCCACGATCTGCTCGAGCGATCGAGTGGGGACCGCGACCTCCAGGCGGTGCGCAAGGTGGGCGGCGACGCCCTTTCGTATCGGTGTGGCTCCGATCTCTTCGACTCCCCGGCCGAGCTGGGCGCTCCCTTTCGCGGCGTCGAGCCCGGCAGCGCGGGTGGGCTGACCCGGGGAGCCGGAGGCGGGCTGCGTGAGGCGGTCATCGCCATCGACACGGACAACGAGTTCCACCACAAGAGATTCTCCAACAACACCGCGGCGGCCACCGCCTGGATCGCCGACATGTTCAACACCATGAACGTGCTCTACGAGCGTGATCTCGATCTTCGACTGACCCAGGGAGAAACGATCTTCCGACTGGACACCGATGCCACTCCGACCTACGACGACGACCCCTGGACCGGAGGCGCCGGAGCCAGCTCGGCGCAGCTCAACCAGTTCGGCAGCTACTGGTCGTCGAACCATGGTGGAGTCAGCCGCACGCTGGCCGCACTTCTCTCCGGCAAGTCCAACCCACTCTCCGCCTCGGGCATTGCCTGGCTCGACGGCTACTGCGAGAAGCAGAGTACCGGCGGCGGCTACAGCATCAACCAGGTCTTCACTGAAGACTGGGTCTCGATGAACGACAACCTGCGTATCGTCGCCCACGAGATCGGCCACAACCTCGGCTCGCCCCACACCCACTGCTACTCGCCGGTCGTCGACCAGTGCTACAACGGCGAGGGCGGCTGCTACTCCGGAGCCGAGGCCTGTCCGGCGGGAGGCCAGGGAACCCTGATGAGCTACTGCCACCTGAGCGGCGCCGGCTGCGGCTCGAACAAGCTCGAGCTCCACCCCACCGTCGCCACGCTGATGGACGGCTACGTCGACCTTCACTACCCGAACTGCATCGGGGACTTCGGGCCGATCTTCGAAGACGGATTCGAGACCGGAAACCCGAACGCCTGGAGCTCCATCGTCAACTAGACGGCGCTTTTCCTTGGTGGCGACTCGCCAGGGGGGTACACTCCCCGTCGCCATGAGTCTTCTACACCAACGCCCGAACCGACATCTCTCCTTCACCGCGCTCTCGATGATCGGCGCGGCTGCACTGCTTCTCGCTGGCGGCTCGTCACCGAGCACCACCGTGGTGCTGACTGCCGACGCCGACACGACGCTCTATCAAGACGACGCCGGGAGTCTGGCCAACGGCGCAGGGAACTACCTCTTTGCCGGCACCACCCAACAGCTCGACCCCGACGTCAGTACCCGACGTGCGCTGCTGCACTTCGACATCGCCTCTCAGGTCCCTGCCGGCGCGACCATCGAGTCGGTCGAGCTCGGCCTCGAGATGACCAGGAGCATCGTCACGGGCTTCACCTTCGATCTCCACCGACTGCTCTCAGACTGGGGTGAGGGCCCCAGCGACGCCGGCGGACTGGAGGGAGCGGGAGCCAGCTCGGAGGCGGGTGACGCCACCTGGATCCACCGCTTCTACCCGAACATCGACTGGGGCACTCCGGGAGGAGACTACGAGGCGACCCCGAGTGCCAGCGTGCTGGTCAACGGCGTCGGCCCCTACACCTGGGGATCGACCCCGACCATGGTGGCCGACGTGCAGCTGTGGCTCGACGATCCCGACCAGAACCACGGCTGGCTCCTGAGAGGCCCGGAGACGGCCCGCGGCGTGACGGCCAAGCAGTTCGGCTCCCGAGAGAACCCGGCCGACAACGGCCCTCGACTCAGTGTGACCTACAGCGGAGGCGCTCTGCCCTCGGAACCGATCCCGGTGCTGCCACCGGCCGGACTGGTGCTGCTCGCCCTCGCCCTGGGAATTCTGGCGCTGCGCCGACTCTCCTGAAGCCAACGGAGACGCCCCGACCCTCACTGCTCGGCCCCGACTCGGCCACGCTCGGTGCCGCAGGTCTCCTCCGCGGCCCGGCGCCCGGGATCCTGCGCCGGCAAGGAGGCTCGAGCGATCTCGAGTGCCCGCTCGCACAGGGGACGGGCAGCGTCCGGCTCACCCCTGCGGCGTGCCAGCTCGGCGAGGGGGAGAAGGCTGTCGATGAGGTAGGCATGCTCCGCGCCCGAGACGCGCTCTTCGATTTCAAGGGCTCGCTCGAGCGCCACCCTCGCCTCGGCGTCGCGCCTCTCATCGGAGTACAGCTCTCCCAACGCGATCAGGGTGGGAACCAGCCCCACTTCGAAATCGGCGCCGAGCTTCTCCGTGCGGCCGACCAGGTCGATCAGGATCGCCTCCGCCTCCTCGAAGCGTCCCAGCTCCGCGACGCATGCCGAGAGGCTGCGGTACATCCACCGCAATTCCGGGTACTCCAAGCTCCACGAAGCCTCCCCGATCTCGATCGCGCGGCGCAGTAGCGACTCCGCCTCCGAAGTCCGGTCGACCGCACGATACAGATTCGCCAGAGTCGTCAGACTGAAGGAAACATGGGGATGGTTCTCTCCGAGCACGCGCTCGCGGATCCCCAGCGACCGCTCTTCCATCGCGATCGCCTCGTCGTAGCGCTCGAGAGTCTGGTACAAGATGGCAAGCACGTGCAGGCTGGTGGCGAAGTCGTGACTCTCCGCTCCGAGATGACTCTCCTCGATCTCGGCCGAGCGGAGAAGGAGCGACTCGGCACGCTCGTATTCGGCCTGCGAGAGGAGAAGGATGGCCAGGTTGTGAAGACTCTGGCCGACCTCGGGATGATCGGGGCCGAGAGCGGCTTCCCGCAGGTCGGCCGCTCGCTGATGCGCCGCCTCTGCCTCCTCGAGCCGACCGTTCTTCTCGAGCAGATTGCCCAGCGCATTCAGGGAAAAGCCCAGATCGGGATGCTCGATCCCCTGAAGACTCTCGCGTAACTCGAGCGCACGGCGCGCTACCGCCAGGCCGGCCTCGTAGTCGCCCTGCCAATGCATGACCTTGGCGAGCTCGTCGAGCGCCGCCGCCAGCTCCAGCGAACCGCTCTGGGAGTCCCCCTCCCGAATCTCGACGCTGTCTTCGATCAGCCCCCGAGCGTCGTCGTAGAGACCGAGGGCGGTGTAGACCCGCCCCATGGTCTTCATCAGATCCGCACGAGTCGCGGGATCGTGCTCCAGATCCGATTGAATCGAGCGCACCCCCAGATCCAGGACCTCGCGCGCCGTGATCTCGTTGCCGCGGGCACGGGTCGGGTCGACCTCCTCGAAGAGCCCGACCAGAAACTCGCTGATCTCCCGCGCGGTCGCAGCCTCCAGGTTGGCCCGGTCTCGCTCCCGCGTCACCCGGCGCGACTGAATCGCCATCGAGACGACCAGCGCTACCAGCAGAGCAGCAACCACGGTCGCAAAACCGACGCCGAGCAGGTGTCGCCGCACGAACTTCCGCGCTCGGTAGCCGACCCCCGGCGGCCCGGCGAGGACCGGTTCGTTCTGCAAGGAGCGCTCGATGTCGGCCGACAGCTCCGAGGCCGACGCGTAGCGCCTGTCGCGGTCCTTCTCGAGTGCCTTGAGAGTGATCCAGTCCAGATCCCCGCGCAGTCGGCGAGCCAGCGCCCCAGGCTCCGTCGAGCGACGCCGCGCGAGCTCGGCAGCATCGTCGCCCCGGGTGGTGACCCGGGTACTCGGGCGCCGCGGCTCCGTATCTCGGATTCGTCGACGAACCTCCTCGAAGCCCGCTTCGCGAATCTCGGTCGGATCGATGGGGGGGACGCCGACGAGGAGCTCGTAGAGCAAGACACCCAGCGAGTAGACATCGCTGCGGGTGTCGACATCGAGCCCGGTCGGCTCGGCCTGCTCCGGCGACATGTAGACCGGCGTTCCGATCCACTGCCCCAGCTGGGTGAACACGGTGTGCTCGGTGAGCTGCTGTGCAGTCGCCTTGGCAATACCGAAGTCGATGATCTTGGCCACCGGGCGGTCGTCGATCTGCGCCACCAGGACATTGGAGGGCTTGAGATCGCGGTGGATGATGCCCTTCTGATGCGCGTGCTGCACCCCGTCGCAAATCTGCTGCACCAGCTGGAGCCGTTCGCGGGTTCCCAGGCGAAAGCGGTCGCAGTAGCGGGTGATGGGCTCACCCCGGACCAGCTCCATCACGAAGTAGGGGCGCCCCGTCTCGGTCGCGCCAGCGTCGAAGACTCGTGCGATCGCCGGGTGGTCCATCAGGGCCAGGGCCTGGCGCTCACTCTCGAATCGGCCGATCACCGCACGGGTGTCCATCCCCCACTTGACCAGCTTGATGGCGACCTTGCGCCGCACCGGCTCCAGCTGGTCGGCCTGCCACACCTCGCCCATGCCGCCGTCACCCAGCGGTCGCTCCAGTCGATAGGGGCCGATTCGCTGGCCCGGAACCAGCTTGGTTCCCACGCTGTGATCTCGCACCTGCTGACGCGTGGGTGCGCTGTCGAAGTCAGTGGCATGCTCATCCGACCCGAGCGTGGGTTCGTCGTCGTCTCCCGAAGAGGAGCGGTCCCTGCGCGGAGGATCCGAAGCCATGGCCCGATCAGTCGCCGAGCAGGGAGCGGAGCGTGTCCGGATCGTGAACGACGAAACCCTGGCGGGTCGTCTCGACCACTCCCTCCTTCTTCCAACGGCTCATCAGTCGGATGGCACTCTCGAGGGTCGTTCCCGTCATGTCGGCCAGATCCTGCCGGCTCAGTCGAACCGGCACTCTCGTCCCCGATGCGGCCACGGCCTTGCCGTTGCCACCCTCGCCGAGCTCTTCGGCGAGTTTCAGGAAGAGGTGAGCAAAGCGGACTTCGACGCGGCTGCCGACGGCCTCGACCAGGCAGTTGCGACACTCGACCAGCGGAGCACTGAGCAGGGGAAGGACCTCGCCGAGGAGCTCGGGCTCGGACCGCAATACGCCAATGAGATCCTCGCCCCGAATCTCGAGACACTCGCAGCGTTCGATCGCCTCGACCGTGGTGTCGCTCGGCCGTCCTCCCAGAGCCGCGACGGTTCCGAAGATCTCGCCAGGCCCGAAGAGAGCCAACAACGCAGTCGTTCCCTTGGCCGTGTGACGGTACATCTTCGCGCGCCCGCTCAGCACCACGAACAGACGATGGCTCTCGATCCCCGCCCGCAGGACCGGCGTGAGCGGAGCGAACTCGCGCAGGTGGGCGACGGCGACCAGGGCACCGAGGCATCGCTCACTCAACGGCTCGAACGATGAGAACTGGCGCAAGCGCTCCGGCAACACTTCGCGCATCGCCGCGTCCGGGTAGCTCAGTGCGTTCTCCTTCCCCATTCGTTCCCAGGGCACCTCGAACGGGAGCTCGAGGGGCCTCGCCAGAGTGCAATGCTAGCAGCCCTCGGCGAGTCCGCGCTCGGCCCACAAAGAACGAGCCCCCCCGCATCTATTGGGATACGAGGGGGCGCGCCTCCCGTTTGGGAAGGAGGAACCCGCCTCACCCGAAGGTCAGACGGGCACTCACGTCAGGGCGCGGGAGTTGGCGAAGAGGGACTCGCGCGCCCTTCGGGATCTGGTCAGGGACCCGTTTCGGTCTCGGTCTCCTCGGGTTCGGGATCGGAATAGGAGAAGGCGAAGAACCCCAGGTCCATCTCGTCGGTGGTTGGCCCACCGAAGCGGACCGGGCGATCGGCATTGAAGCCCGCCTCCGCGGCACGGTCGTCCGAGTTGGTGTACCAGAGCTGCAGCTCCAGCCGGGTTCCTGCCGGGAAGGCGCGAGGCTCCTTGTACTTGTAGCTGGTCTGCCAGTTGAAATCGTATTCGGGCACGTCGAGCAACACCTCACTCGTTCCATCCGGAAGCACCGCCGTATAGCGACAGGCCTTGCCGCGCAGGTGCATGTGCGGCATCAGGTACTGCACCGTGATGGGGCGGTCGAAGGTGCGAGCCGCGCCGACCTGCCAGTTCTCGGCCCGCGGAGGAATCTCGAACTTCCCATTGCCGATCGACTCCACATGAATCTGATTCGGCGTCTCTCCCTCGGGATAGAACTTGAACGCCACCTGGGAGCGATCCGGGGTCGCCGTGCCAGCCCCCTTCTCCTTGTGGTAGTGCATGGCGAAGACGAACATCGAGCCGGCCTCGAGCTTGTAGCCGTATCCCTCGGGGAACTCGTCCGGATCGTTGCCCGGGGCGATTCCCCCGATCATTCCCCGTTCCCCGGCACCGAAACCGTCGTCCGGGTTGATGGCGTAGCCGATGATGTGATGGACGACCTCGCTTCCAGGCCGGAACTCGATCGCCTTCACCCAGCGGTCCTCGGTGAGCGGCAGCCTGGTGGTGAAGTTCGCGTAGACATCTTCGATCTCGTCACCCACCACATATTCCTCGGGCATGTCGATGATCAGATCGGGCTCGCCGATCGCCCAGCCCGTCTCGGGCCAGTCGATCGGTGCGGGCGCCTCGGCCACGTCTCCGGCGGGCGCTCCTCCCTTGGCCCAGGCGACGAGAGTGTCGATCTCCTCGATGGTCAGGGTTCGCTCGTTCGCGAACACTCCGTGGTGCTGTTCAGACGCATGCCACGGCGGCATGTAGTGAGACTTCACCGACTTGGCGATCGAACGTGCCCAGGGGCGGGTGTCCTCGTAACTGGTGAACGACATCGGCGCGATCAATCCGCCCATGTTGCTTCCCTGCTGGCGATGACAGGCCTGGCAGTTGTTCTGGAGAATCGGCAGGACATCGCCATAGAAGCTCGGGGTCGCGCTCGCGACGTCCTTGGTCGCTGCGAGTGCCGGAGCGCTCACCAGCAGCAGTCCCAGAATCAGCCAGGGGGTCCACCAAAATCGATCCTTCGCCATGGTTCCTCCTTCCCTCGAGACGGTGCGACGACCGGGCATCGTCGGCAACCGGGTTCGGCAAGGCTCTTCTCCTCACCGAGTCCTTCAACGTAGACGAAACCTTATGGAGGGTCCTACCCAAACGGGTATGACCACCGTCATATCTGCACGCACTTTGCCGTCGGCCCTGGGCGCTCGACCGCCCGGCCGCCGAGACCAGAGACCCGCCGGGCTGCTGCGGCCTAGCGGCCGCCCGCCAGCGTCACGCCCGAGAGGTCTGCGCGCAGCAGTCCCGCTCGAAAGCGATCGTCGCGCACCAGTCGATCCACCGCCTCGAGCAGCGATTCTCCGAGCGCTCCGAGATAGTGGTCCGGATCGAAGGCCTTTCCGAAACGCCGACTCGACCCTGCGGTGAGCCCTTCGTAGGTCTTCGTGCCCGAGCTGTCACGCACCGTCAGTACGAGTCCCACGTCGCTCGTGTACCCTTGCCTCTCGACCACGCTGAGGCGCTCGATCTCGCCGGTCAGAACGAGGTCCCCGGCCTGGTCCACCGTCTCGAAGCCGAACGCATCGAGGAGCCCACGGACCTGGGCCGAGGTCCACTCGGCGACATCGTCACCGGTGGTGATCGGCTGCACGACCCCCTCGCGATCGAAGGTGCGCTGCTCGCCGAGCAGTGACGTGTCTGCGCGGTGGTCGACGAAGGCACCGACCTCGATACGGATCCCGCGCAGTCCCGTGAGGTCGATCGGGGTGCGTTCCGCCGGCACTGGAATCGAACGGGCCTCGAGAGCGATCTGCGAGGCCGACTCGGGATCCCATCCGGCGTCGATCTGGCGCAGGGCCGCGATCGAGTGGGTGACGACAAAGAGAGCGATCAGGCAGGCAGCGATCAGGGAGGCGGGGCGACGGCTTTCCATTGGGCAACTCCTGAGAGGGAGAGGAGTGGAAGGCTGGAGGGGGGGTGCCCGTCGTCAGGACTGTCGAGGGCAGGGACAGTCTAGAGCGATTTTTTCTAAGAAATCTAGTATTCGGCGTATCCCACCGGCGCGCGAGGTTCGCTCTTCAGCCGGGACTTTCCACTCGGGTCCCCACTCGCTCCCGGTACAGCCCTTCGAGAAAGTCCAGTTTCTCTCGCATCAGGCCTTCCCGAGGATCATCCTCCTCGTCGATCACCAACCACTCGTCTTCGACCGCGTTGTACGCCGGCCAGGGCACCAGCCCCTCGGCATCGGGCACGCCATCTTCGGCGAACGACACCCAGCGCCGACGCAAGCGCTCGCCCACTGCTGCCGACTCCGACTCGAGCACCCGGTCTCCCACCGCGTTGCCGAACAGCAGAGGCAGCTCGGAACCGTGAGGCGCACCCGCCCATTCGCCTCGACGACCGGGCGGGACGAAGGAGAAGTAGTACAGATAGGCGGAAGACGAGACTCGGCCCATGCTCTTGCCGGTGTGTCGCGCGGCCACGAGATAGCGAACATCGCCGAACAAGCGGGTTGCCCCGAGCTCGTCGCTCACCGCGTAGTCGTCGGCCCACAGGCTGCGCGCCGTCTCGACATGCCCTGGAGTTGCTGTCGCGAAGCCAGCGAGAATCCCCTCCACGCTCACCCCGGTTCCTCTCACCACAGCGCCGTCGTAGCTGTTGGCTCCCACGATGAAGGGCACATCATGCTGACGCCCCTGGGCGAACAGGGTGCCCGGCTCATCGGGCAGTACCACTCCGTCGACGATCGGCAGGTGCAGGCCCTGCACCGCCTCCGCCAACTCGTCTGCCGCCAGGGCACGCAACGCCATGCCGGTCGAGATCTGCTTGCCGCGAGCCGCCCGCTCGACGATTCCGCTCGCGATCTCGGTCGCCACACCCTCTCCCGCACGGGGCAGAGGCCAGGTCGCATAGCCACTCTGCGCGATGGCGCCGGCAAAGAGCCCCTTCGCAGCGGGCGAAACCATGAGCATCTCGACCGCCATCCCACCGGCCGACTCACCGAAGATCGTGACCCGGGCGGGATCGCCGCCGAAGCCGGCGATGTTGTCCTGTACCCACTCCAGTGCAGCCACCATGTCCATGAGGCCGTAGCTGGCCCAGCCCTGGCCTGTGGACTCTCCCGGATCGAGCAGCGGGTGAGCGAAGAAACCGAGGGCACCGAGCCGATAGTTCATCGAGACCAGAACGACGCCTTCCCGAGCGAAGTTCGCGCCGTCGTACACCGGTGAGGAGGAAGCACCGCCACGAAAGGCACCGCCGTGGATCCACACCATCACGGGCAGGCGGGCGTCGCTGTCGGCGCCGGCAGGCATCCAGAGGTTGAGCGTCAGACAGTCTTCGTCGGTCAGCAGATCGCCACGACGGGTCTGGGGACAGGCGGGGCCGAACTCGCTCGCCGTGCGCACACCTTGCCACGATGCCGGGGGCTGAGGCGGCTGCCAGCGAAGGGAGCCCAGAGGAGGTGCGGCGTAGGGAATCCCCCGAAAGGCGATCACCTCGCCCTCGGGAGTGCCTGCGAGGACTCCCGACACGGTCGCGACCTCGACCAGCGGGGAGGTCCGAGTCTCGGGGGCCGGCTCGGCACCGGGCAACTCTTCCACTGCTGCCGGCTGACAAGCGGCGATCAGAGAGAGACCGGGCACCACCGCGCAAACGAGCGCTCCCCTCCAGTTGAATCGAACACGGTTCGGTCTCGTCATCGTGCCGCAGCCTCTCTTGTCGGTGGGTCGGTCCGACTACCCTATCCGACCCGGCGATCGGCCGCAGGAACGGACCGCTCAGCCACCGAACATGAGTCGACGCAGCATCGGCAGCGGAAGATCGCCGAGCTGCAGCAGCGACTCGTGGAAATCGCGCATCCGATAGTGGCTTCCCATGCGACGCTGGTACTCGTCGCGCATCTCGAGAATCACCCGCTCGCCGATGATCTCCCGGCCCGGCGAAGCCGGACTCTGAGAGTCCCTTTGCACTTCGATGAAGGCATTGGTCGGCTCCATTCCGATCTTCTCGATGTACGCGTCTACCGCCTCGTCGAAGGTCATCTCCCCCTTGGCCATTCGTAGCTTGGTCAAGATGCGCTGCACTCGCCACATGCGCATCTGGAGGCGCGCCATCCGTGTCTTGAGCGCTTCGACCCAGGGGAGGGTCTCGAAGTAGCCCTCGTCTTCGAACAGCTTCTCGAGATAGAAGGACCAGGACTGACTGAGATAGGCACTGGGCAGCAGGCCGCGAGCCGGGCGTTTCGGCGCCTGCTGCGCCCACGCGCGCTGGACGTTGTGACCGACCCACTCGTGGTAGGAGATCACGTGCGTCCAGTAGGGGTTATAGGACCTGATGCGGCTCGCCGCCTCCTCCTCGGTGAGCCAGCTCTCGAGTGGCGTCAGCACGTAGTAGCCCGAGATCCGTCCAGCCACCGTCG
The DNA here is from genome assembly GCA_963851415.1 of uncultured Acidobacteriota bacterium. Lineage (GTDB taxonomy): Bacteria > Acidobacteriota > Thermoanaerobaculia > Multivoradales > Multivoraceae > CAWKPF01. The sequence continues at coordinate 531,000 of CAWKPF010000003.1, read as the reverse complement.
GACCGTACGAGGCACCGCCAAAGGAGAGAATCCGCCGTGCCATCGGTGTCGTCAGGACGACCCCGTAGTCGAAGCGATCCGGAATCCCGAGTACGTGTGCCCCTGATCCTTCGAGCCACCGTGCGGTCAACTCGACGTAACGCTCCGCCATCGGCAGAACCTCTTGCCAGGGCGGAGCCTCCTCCTTCATCAGCTCCCACACGGTCTCGAGATCGCCGGAGGGGTGAATCCGCTCGGCGAGCTCGGACATCTCCGTGAGTAGCCGGCTCTCCTCCAGGGCGGCGATCTCGATCATCCGGTCGACGCCGAAGTCGACCAGCCGCTCCTGGCCGAACTGGTAGCGCTCGATCTCTTCCGGCCGCCAGACGGGAGCCCGATCCGAGCGCGGCAGCAGGTCGACCTCCAGCCAACTGGCGAACTCCGATACCGCGATTGCCGCCTCGCCGGCGGCGCGCAGCAGTTCCTGCTTCGAAGCCTCGTCGAGGAGACAGGCTCGAGGGAGCTCGTCGGTGAGCAACAGCTCGGCATACTTCGCGACCTCGATCGCATTCTCGGTCCACACGCGGGCCGGGCGCTTCAGATTGCGCTGCCCGTTGGCGAGGACTCGCGGCAGTCGACCGAGCTCCTCGATCGCCTCTTCGACCGCCGCCACTCCAGCCGCACAGGGTCGCAAGAGAAGAGAATCGGTGTTGCCGAGTCTCAGGTATCGGACCGGCACCAGCTCGTGAATCCTCAGCTCTTCGATCTCGAACAATCGAAGGTCGAGAAAGGCGCGCAGGAGCTCGAGATCGATCTCGGCGGCGACGTCGAGCTCGTCCGTTTCGATCCTGGTCGCCAGCTCCTCGAGCTCCCGGTAGCCCTCGCTGGCGGCGGCGTACTCCTCTGCCGAGTTCTCCAGGATTTCGATCTCCGAGGCCCGTTGCGCGAGCTCGTCGATCGTCGGCACTGCGACCTGGGCCCACAGAGTCGTCGCCGAGCCCAGGAGCAGGCCGACGGCCACGCCGATCCACCGCCGTGCCTCAGCGATCGTCACGGCCGAGCCCCAGCTGTTGCCAGACGAACGCGAGATCGGCGGGCTCGCGGCCCTGTTCGGCGGCCTGTTCACGCTCGCTGCGCTCCTGTTCCTCGAGAATCGCCACCACCTTGCGACGCCCCGGCTCGGTCAGCACTGCCTGGCGAGGCGTCATCCCCTCGAGCTCAGGTAGCGTCGAGTCTGCAAAGTCCTCGTAGAGCTCCCGGTACAGGCACTGCGCTGCCCGCGTGCTGAGCCGCTCGCCGGCCCCGGGCCCGTGCTCGCCCCGAGCGGCCCGAGCAATCTGGTCTCGTAGCCAGGTCGTGACGATCACCTCGCTCGGCGCCTCGCCCGCGGCTGTCGAGAAGAAGTCGGGAGGCGGCCACTCCTCCCCCGGCTCCCCCCCCGGTACCGGCTCGTCCAGCATGCCTCGACTCGGATCGTCGTCGAGCGCATCGAGCTCTTCGTTGACGATCTGGTGCGCCACATCGAGGTGACGTCGGACCTCCTCGAGCGCCGGAGCCGGAAGAGCGTAGAACGCACCGGTCGCTCGCGTCGGGTCTCCGAAGAACAGTCGGGCCGCGAAAACGGTTCCCGCTTCGACATCGAGAGAGAGGGACGGCTCATCGAGCCAGCGCGGCTCGGCGCACGGGTCGAAGACCTCGCTGACCCAGAGTCCCTCACCAGCTTCGACGGCTTCCGCTCGTACCACCCGTAGGGGTGCAGTCACCATCGCCTCCAACCACGCTCGCTCGGCAGGCTCGAGCTCCGGCACCTCCCCCATCGGGCTACCGGGAAAGAGCAGACTGCGAAAGAAGAGTGCCTCGCCGTCCTCCTCGACCCATCCCTCGGCGAGCAACCACTCGGTAGCGTTGACCTCGAGCTGGCGGCGGGAGTCCGAGCCCAGACTCTGGAGCAAGGCCCGCTCCGACTCGTTCAGCCCGCCGAGAAACCCCTCTTCGAGGGCACCTTCGAGTCGATCACCCGCGTGCCGCTCGATGCAGGCGAACGCCTTCTCCAGAGCGCCGGCAGTAATGCGCTCGCGCTCACGCCGACGCGCGATCACGGGCAGGCAGCACTGACGATACTTCGCCTCGCTGCCGCATGGACATGGGTCCTCGGGAGCGGGCTCGGGCGGGTCCACAGGCTTCACCGCGAAACCTTACCACCCCGCCGATCGACCCGCGGCAACCCGACCGATCCCCGCACTCCCGGCGCAGCGAAGCACCGGCGCTCCTCAGGCGCTCTCGGCCCGCATCCGGGGCTCACCCTGTGCGGCGTTGTTGACCGCTGCGATCAACTCGCTCGGCCCGAAGGGCTTGGGTAGAAAGTCGGTGAAAGGGTCGCGCCCATCGCGAAACAGGGAGCTGTCTTCACTGTAGCCACTCATCACCACGACCGGCAGCTCGGGGCGATCGACCCGCAAACGCTGCAGGACTTCCGAGCCCAACATCCCCGGCATGCTGGCGTCGAGCAGTACCACGGAAACGCTGTCCCCGAGTTCGTCCAGCTGGCGCAGAGCTTCGGATCCGTCCGCCGCGGTCGCCACGCGGAAACCGCCCGTCTCGAGCGCGAGGCGGGCGATCTCACGAACACCGTCCTCGTCGTCGACCACCAGCACCTGCAGCGACTCGCCTGGAATCTGCTTCATATCGTTGGCTGCAATCTCCGGCAATGCGGTGGATACCGCACTCACGTCCGCTTCCACAGGCATATATACCCTAAAAACGGAGCCACGTCCCGGCCTGCTGTCGATCTCGAGCCCACCCTGGTGGCTCCGAATGACCCCCAGGGTGACCGCGAGACCGAGCCCACGGCCGGTCTCCTTGGTCGTGAAGAACGGCTCCAGGATCCGTGCCTTGGTCTCCTCGTCCATACCGACCCCGTGGTCAGAGACCTGGATGTACACCCACCGACCGGGAAGTCCCTCCTGCCCAAAGGCCCACGAGTCGATCTCCTCCCGGGTCACGTCCCGGACCCCGATCTCGAGCTCGACCTCGCCGGGATGCCCCTCCTGGGCCTGTGCGGCATTGATCAGCAGGTTCATCAAGACCTGCTGGAGCTGCGATCGGTCCCCGGTCACCTTGGGAAGCTGATCTTGGAGACGTAGTCGCAAAGGAACGGTATCTCCCACGACCGACGGCAGAAGCTTGTCCATCTCGTGCGCGAGCTCAGCGCAATCGACAGACTGCAGCGTGGTCTCCTTGTGACCTGCGTAGGCGAGCAACTGCGCCACGAGATCGGCCGCATGCCGAGCGACCGAATCGATCTTCTCGAGATGCACCGTCACCGGCGAGCCCGGCTTCAGGTGCCGTCCAGCCAGAGCCGCGTGACCGAGGATCGGGGTGAGCAGATTGTTGAAGTCGTGCGCAATCCCGCCCGCCAGGACACCGATACTCTCGAGGCGCTGATGGTTCTGCATCCGACGCTCGAGCTCCCTGTGCGCTCTCTCTCCTCGGCGTCGCTCGGTCATGTCCTCCGCCAACAGCAGGACTCCGGAGACTCCTTCCTGGGCACCGCGAAGCGGGTTCAGGTGCACGCGCAGCTCGCGATCCTCTCGGTCCTCTCGGTGAAGCACCACGTCGTCCGTGAAGGGCTCTGTCTCGTCGAGGCACCGTTGCAGCAACTCCAGGAGCTGCGGATCTCGTGGCTCGGTGGTCGGTGCCGGACCGGCCTTCCCCGAGAAGGGCTCGATCCCATCGGTCTCGTCGGCGTCGACCATCTCCTTGAACGCACGGTTCACGATGGTCGCCCGACCGTCGAGGCCCGTCGCCAGGATTCCCAGCGGGGCGCTCTCGATCAGCAGGCGGAAGCGGGCCTCGCTCTCACGCTGCGCCTCGCGGCTGCGACGGCCGTCCGTGATGTCACGAATGCGGAGCGAGAACTGACCGCGTTCCTCGTCAACCCTGGTCGAGATGTCGAACACCTCGAAGTAGAGCCAGGCTCCGCCCGAGTGTTGGACCACGAAACCACGTTCGCCGTCGTCGCCCACCGACAAGCGATCCACGATGTCGGCTCGCGTCGGTGTCCGATTGCCGTCTTCGAGCAGCAGGTCGCCGAACTCCGCGAACAGGTCGCCCTCGAGTGCCAGCCAGCGGCGCGCGCTCGAGTTCGCGTACACCACGCGCCCTCCGAGATCCGCGATCACCACACCGTCCGGATCGTGATCGACCACTCGTTGAAAGGCGGGCCCGGCACTGCGTGCGAGATCGCGACGCAGCAGGCCCCGAGTGAAGAACGCGGCCAGCAGGGACGAGCCCAGCATGAGCGCGATCAGCAGGGAAACGAAGCCTGCCGAGTCGGCGACCAGAGCCGCCAGGGGCATCACGATGGGTGCAGGAAGCATCACGAGTGGCTGACCGTCCCTCTCTCGCCGAGAGAGATTCCCCTCCCGGGCTGTCTCCGAGACCCTTCCCCGCACCGGGGCTGAGGTTCCGGACCGCCAAGACTAGCAGGGTTCATCGACGATTTCTACGAAGTCCGGGGAAAGAGGTAAAGGCCGTTTCCAGCCCTCCCCGCGAGAATCGCTCGAAAGGACTCCTGCCCGATAGGCTCACCCCGAGCAGGCCTCTCCTCGGGGAGGACTCCCGTGACCTCCCTGAGCAACCGGTTCCCCACTTGATCAAGACCCTCCGGCTCTCGCTGCCCTATGACCCGGCGACCTCGCTTTCGACCCTGCAGGTCGGACGCGGGGATCCGTCCCTGCGTCTGCGCGGAGGCGAGGTGCTGTGGGCCATGCGGACTCCCGCCGGCCCGTCGACCCTGCACCTTCGACGGCTCGACGACTCGATCGAAGCGCAGGCCTGGGGGGACGGCGCCAGCTACACCCTCGACACCCTGGAATGGCGAATCGGACTCGCCGACACTTCGCCCGAGGACTTCCGACCGCCAGGGGCTCCTCTTCGTCGCATGGCTCTCCGCGCGGCAGGCTTGCGCTTCCCTCGTCACCCCTCGGTGTTCTGCTCGCTCCAGCGCTGGGTCCTGGCCCAGAAGGTGACCGGGATCGAAGCGGGACAGGCATACCGTCGGCTGGTGCGCAGCTGGGGGGAGCCGGCACCCGGACCCGGAGGCCTGTTCCTGCCTCCCACGCCGGAGGAGATCCTGCAGCATGGCTACGAGGAGTTCCATCCTCTCGGTGTCGAGAAGCGCCGCGCCGACCAGCTCCGTCACCTGGCCTCGCGAACTCGCCGACTGGAGGCCCTGGGCGATCTCGAGCCAGAGAAAGCCGGGGAGTTGTTGTGCGCACAGCGAGGCGTGGGACCCTGGACTTCCGCCAAGATCGTCAGGCAATGTCTCGGCGACCCCGATGCGGTCGAGGTCGGCGACTACAACACGCCTCACATGGTGGCCTTCAACCTGTGCGGAGAAGAGCGCTCCAACGATGCCAGGATGCTCGATCTGCTCGAGCCCTATCGAGGCTATCGGGGTCGCGCGATCCTCCTGATGGAACGCTACGGCCGCCACCCCCCCAGGCGCGGGCCCCGCGCCGACCTGCGTCACCTCGCGTCGAGATGAGACCGCGCCGAAACCGTCAGTGAACGGCCTCGAGAAACTCGATCAACGCGCGGTTCACCGCATCGGGCTTCTCCTGCTGCACCCAGTGACCGCACTCCTCGAGCACCCTCGCGTCGTGCAACCGGGGAAGGGTCTGATCGAATCGCTCGATCGCGGAGGCTCCCCAGATCGTCGGACCGTCGCGGTCACCACCAAGGAACAGTGCAGGAATCTCGATCGGTCTTCGGCGCAGCGCCGCGAAGTCACGCCAATCCAGATCGACACAGCGATAGCGGTTGAGCGGACCCGTGAAACCACTTCGCTCGAACTCACCGCTGTAGAAGTCGAGGTCCTCTGCGCTCAGCCACTCCGGCATCGTGTCGGGCAGAAGGAAGCGATCTCGCAGCTGCCCACCCGGGCTGACGTGGGAAATCGGTTCAGCCCCCTTCGGGACGTCGCCCGAGGCCATCACATAGAAACCGAGTAGCCACGAGCGCACATCGCCTTCGATTTCCCGTTCGGCGCGACCGGGCTCCTGGAAGTACTCGATGTAGAACTCTTCCTCTCCACCGATCGCCCGGAATGCCTCGCTCGGACGGGTCGGTCCGAACGGCTGGTAGGGCACGCTCAGGCCTGCCACGCCGCGGAACAGGTCGGGGCGCAGCAGCGCGGAGTTCCAGACGATCGGAGCTCCCCAGTCGTGTCCCACCAGCGTCGCCTTGTCCTCGCCCAGCGCTCCGACGCACTGCACCACGTCACCGATCAACTCCATCAGCCGATAGGCGTCGAGCCGCACCGGCTTCGACGAGCGTCCGTAGCCACGCACGTCGATCGCCACCGCCCGGTAGCCCGCCTGGGCGATCGTCGGGAGCTGGTGGCGCCAGGAATACCATGACTCGGGGAAGCCATGCACCATGAGGACGAGGGGGCCTTCTCCAGCTTCCACGCAGTGGAGCCGGATCTCGTTTGCCTGAACGATCGTGTGGCGTAGACCGTCGATGACCGAGTGAGACATGGCCTCACTCTACCAGTGCGCTCGAAGATCCCTTCGGCCCACCGCGCGGCCTCTAGCCGAGGCGGCGCACTCCCGGCTGTCCAGCGGGCATCGGCATCTCCCGGCTCGGTGCGTCGCGGCCGGCGATCGGCTTGGCCTGCAGATAGAGCCAGCTGAAGTCTCCGCAGTACGCGGGGTTGTGTGTCTGGCGCTCGCGCAGGAACTCGGACAGGGACTCGAAGGCATCGACCACGCTGGCTCCCCAGTGAGAGAGGAACACCTCACCGTCCACCAGCCCGCTGCGCACCATGGTGCCCAGCAGGTTGTACGTGGAGCACACCAGGAGAACCTGATAGGTCTCCGCCGCCTGCCAGGCGGAGGGGGAACGCCCGCGGATCTTGTTGCGCACCGCCATCATCGCCGAACGGAAGTCCTGCTCCCGCAGCAGGGAGACCGCTGCAAGGAGGTTCTGGGCCTGAACGGTCTCGTGCGCCCGTCCGAGCTGGTCGGCGATCGCACGGGTCTGACGGCGGTTCTCTCGATGATCGAGAAACGACAGTAGGAGGATCCCCGAGAGCACTCCGAGGAATCCGATGAGAACGAGCAGACTCACAAAATCAGAGGAAATATCCATAATGCGCTCGATTCTAATACAAGAATAAATAGATTCGCAATTTACAGCCAGCGGGCTATCGACGGGAGTGATCCCCTGCGCTCTGCGACACTGCTAGGGTCGCTCGAATCGTCTGCCGACCCCATGCGCAGCCCGCGTCCCACCCACCCTCACAGAGGAACCTACCGATGCCGAATTGCGGTCCCCGACTCCAGCAACGACTTGCCGCCCTCTCCCTGTTCGCGTCGCTGGCAGCTGCGGTCGGCTGCGGCGACTCGCCCCGAGCGCAGGCGCCCTCTCCCGTGCGCATCGAGGTGACCCTCTCCGAGGCGCTCGCGGCCGAACAGTCCGCTCTCGAGGGTCGGATGATCCTGATTCTCTCCAAGAACGACGACTCCGAGCCCCGCTTTCAGGTCGCTGCCGGGATGCAGGCCCCGGCTGTCTTCGGCATCGACATCCACGAGTTCGGCGGCGACAGCAAGGCCACTTTCGATGCCGACGTGTTCGGCTTCCCGGCGACCTCGCTCGCCGACCTCGCCGCTGACCGGTACTGGGTACAGGCCGTCCTCCATCGATACGACTCCTTCGATCTCGCAACCGGACACACGGTTCAGCTGCACATGGATCGAGGGGAGGGGCACAACTGGCGCACCGCTCCCGGCAACCTCTACAGCACGGCGGAGTGGATCGAGCTCGATCCCGACTCCGGCACGCCGCTCACGCTCGAGCTCAGCTCGGCCATCCCGCCGATCGAGCCCCCCGAAGACACGAAGTACGTGCGCCATGTGCGGATGCGCAGCGAGCTGTTGAGCGAGTTCTGGGGGCGCGACATGGAGCTGGGTGCCCACGTCCTCGTTCCCGAGGGCTTCGACGATCACCCCGAGGCGCGCTATCCGCTGATGGTCTTCCACGGTCACTTTCCGTCCGACTTCGGGGGCTTTCGCACCGAGCCACCCGAGGAGGACCTCGAGTGCGAATACAGCGATCGCTTTCACGTGGACTGCTACAACCGCATCCAGCAGGAGGAGGCCTACGCCCAGTACCAGCAGTGGATCGCGGCCGACTTCCCCCGATTTCTGGTCATCGAGATCCAGCACCCGACTCCCTACTACGACGACTCGTACGCGGTGAACTCGGCCAGTCAGGGGCCCTGGGGCGACGCCATCAACCACGAGCTCATCCCGTTCATCGAAGAGCAGTTCCGCGGCATCGGCGAGGGCTGGGCGCGATTCACGTACGGAGGCTCCACGGGGGGCTGGGAGGCCATGGCGACCCAGATCTTCTACCCCGACATGTTCAACGGCGCCTTCGTCGCCTGTCCGGATCCGATCGACTTCCGGGCCTTCACTCTGATCGACATCTACCGGCACGAGAACGCCTACTACGAGATCGGCCCGTTCAAGAAACTGGAGCGACCCGGCCATCGAAACTGGCTCGGAGAAGTGGATTCGACCGTCCGAGAACAGAACCACCTCGAGCTGGCCCTCGGAACGCACGGACGCTCCGGCGACCAGTGGGACATCTGGCAGGCGACCTATTCTCCCCAGGGAGCGGACGGCTATCCCGCACCGATCTGGAACAAGCTCACCGGCGAGATCGACCGCGAAGTGGCCGAGTACTGGCGGGAGAACTTCGATCTGCGCTACATCCTCGAGCGCGACTGGTCGACCCTCGGCCCCAAGGTCGCCGGCAAGCTCCACATCTACTGCGGCGACATGGACAACTACTACCTCAACAACGCCGTCTATCTCACCGAGGAGTTCCTGGAAAGCACTGCCGAGCCCTACTACGACGGCCTGGTCGACTATGGCGATCGCGCCGAGCACTGCTGGAACGGAGATCACGAGAACGGCAATCACATCTCGAGACTGCGCTACAACACCATGTATCTTCCCCTCATTCTCGAGCGTATCGAGACGTCGGCTCCTCGCGGAGCAGACCTGACCAGCTGGCGCTACTGAGGAGGAGCGAGGCCCCCATGCCCTCGCATCTCGACCACTGCGTCGCTCTCCTGCAGTCACTGATCGCCATCCCCTCCCTCCCAGGCGAGGAGGGCGAACTGGCCCGCCGGGTCGCCGCGGAGATGGAGAGCCTCGGCTACCACGATGTGCACACGGACGAAGTCGGAAACGTCCTCGGGCGCGTTCCAGGAACCGGCGCCGCAGAGCCGGTCATGTTCAACACCCACCTCGACCACGTCGACGTCGGCGATCCGGCACACTGGCCACACCCTCCCTTCGGAGCCGAGATCCACGACGGCAAGATCTGGGGGCGCGGTGCGGTCGACATCAAGGGCCCGATGGCGGCGCAGATCGTTGGAGTCGCGCGTCTCCTGCCACAGAACGGATCGACCCAACCCCCACCCGGAGATGTCTGGGTCAGTGCAGTGGTGCAGGAGGAGATCGGAGGCGTCGGAGCGCAGTACCTCGTGCGCGAGGGCGCTCAGCACTGCCCTCGACTCTTCGTCGTCGGCGAGCCGAGCTCGAACACCATTCGTCGCGGTCATCGAGGCCGCGTCGAGGCCGTGATCCATCTCCGGGGACGTTCGGTCCATGCCAGCGTTCCGGAGCGCGGGCTCAACCCCCTCATCTCACTCGGCCGGATCCTGGCGAGACTCGACGAAGTCGAGCTCGGCGAGCACGCCGAGCTCGGTCGCTCGAGCGTGGCGCCGACCCTCCTGCGCACCGACCAGACCTCTTCCAACGTCGTCCCCGGTGAGATCTGGCAGATCTGCGACTGGCGACTGGTCCCGGGGGAGGATCCCGAGGACGCGGTGCGCTCCCTCGATGCGCTGGTGCGGTCCGCCATCGATCCCGCCATCGACGCCGAAGTCACGCTGCCTGTGGTGAACCGGAGGACCTGGACCGGTCTCGACATTGCCATTCCGGCAGCCAATCCCGCCTACCTGCTCCCCCCCGATCATCCGGCGGTCCGAGCCGCCGAGGAGATCGCTGCCGAGCTCCTCGGACCCACGACTCCGGCCGGGGTCTGGAAGTTCGCCACCGACGGCGGACACTACGCCGCGGCAGGATGTGTGCCGATTGGCTTCGGCCCCGGCGACGAGCTACTCGCCCATACCGTCGACGAGCACATCGCGATCTCGGAGCTCGAAGTCGCACTCGATCTCAACGAGAGACTGGCCCGGGAGCTCGCTCAGCGCACGGCGCGAACGGCCTAGCGTCGGGGGCGAGACGGCTCACTTCGCGCCGCCGCTCGCCTCCATCTCCTCGAAGCGGCGATAGTTCGCCTGCAACGAAGCATCGTCCGGTGCCAGGGAGAGCGCCCGCTGGAACACGGGGCGGGCCTCGTCGAACCGACCTTGCACGGTGAACAGGATCGCGAGATCGGCCAGGGCCGCGAGAAACTCGGGGGCCATTTCGAGGGTCGTTCGAAGGTGGTTCTCGGCATCCGACTGGAGACCCATCCCCATCTCCACCACAGCGAGCTGGTAGAGCAGGTCCACATCCTCCGGAAATCGAGCCCGGTGCTCGCGAGCCGCCGCGAGGGCTTCGTCGCCACGCTGAAGGCGCATCAACGCGTCGGTCTCGAGAACGGCGTAGATCGTCTCTTCCGGCTCAGCCCCCTGAGCGGCACGAAGCCAGGGTAGAGACGGCTCGAAACGCCCTCGACTCGACTCGATCCGGGCGATCCGGCCAGCCGCCGGCCCACGCTCGCCGGCCACCCTCCAGGCGCGCTCGTAGGTCTCGATCGCGCGATCCATCTGAGCGGTCTGCTCGTAGGCCAGGCCGAGCAGCTGAAGGGCGTCGAGAGCCCGGGGAGCTTCGCGCAGCACGCTCTCGAACTGGGGGATGGCAAGCGCGTGGCGGCCTTCGTGCAGCGCCTCGATCCCGTTCTGCAGTGCCTTCAGCACGTGGACCATATCGGTGGGATGAGCACGCTCGGAGCTCGGGTCGTCATCGACGGTCGCACTCAAATAGCCCAGAGCGAGTAACGCATCGCGCTCGTCGCTTGCGACGGTTCCGGCGGGCGAGAAGCTCACGTCGTAGCCTTCGACGACTTCGAGCAGCCGAGCCAGCGTCTCGGGGCGCTCCGCGGAAAGGTCGTTGCGCTCCTGGGGATCTCGCTTCAGATCGTACAGCTCCGGCCGTGCACCCAGAATCAGGTGATGACCCTCGGCCACGACGGAGCGCAACTCGCTCCAACCGAAACGGAGCCGCGGGTACAGCGTCTCACCGAGAATCGGCGCGCTCTCGCCATCGCCCGCCATCGCGCGCTCGAAGGCCTCGGCCCGAGGAGCGAGTCCGGCCCGTCCGAGAAGAAAGGGAGCGACATCGCTCAACTGCACCGGCCCGCTCACTCGAGTGCCCGAGCTCTCCCCGGCGGGGAGTTTGACCACCATCGGAATCTGGATCGCCTCTCGGTAGAGCAGGACGCCGTGGCGCTCTTCTCCATGATCTCCGAGCCCCTCGCCGTGGTCGGCGGTGAGCACGATCAAGGCGTCTTCATAGAGACCGAGCCGATCGAGCTGCTCGAGCAGGCGCCCGACCACATCGTCGGCGGCCGCCACCTCCCCATCGTACGGATCGGCCAGCGAGGAGGCCCAGGGCTCGGGAGGCCGATAGGGATCGTGAGGCTCGTAGAGGTGGAAGAACAGGAAGAAGGGCCGTCCCGGCGTGGAGGCTCGCTCTTCCAGCCAGGGTGAAACGGACTCGAGGGTGACACCCGCTGGCCGCTCGCGTTCCCCGAGAGCCTCTTTCTGGTCCGCTTCGATGTCGTCGAACCATCGCTCGAACCCCCGGGCGATCCCGGTCTCGGCCCTCAGCACCCAGGCGGACACCGCTCCCGCAGTCGCATAGCCCTGAGTCGCTAGCCCCTCGGCCAGGGTGGGCAGCTCCCTGCCGAGCCCGCCACCCGTGTTGTCCCGAACTCCATGCGTCTCGGGTAGTGTGCCGGTGAAGAGGGACGCATGCGCTGGCAGGGTCAACGGAACGGGCGAGTAGGCGTGCTCGATGACGAGACCGTCGCGCACCAGACGGCTGATCGCCGGGGTCCGCCCCCCCGGATACCCGAAGTCGGGCAGCCGATCGGAACGGAGCGTATCGATCGAGATCAAGACGATCGAAGGCGGAGGAGAGAGCCCCGGCAGATCCTCTCCGGCGATCGGGCTCTGGTTCTCACCGGGCGGATTCCCGCACCCGAGAGCCCCGGCGACGCAGAGCGCAGCGAGAACCAGGCACGAGAGCTGCCGCGACGGCTCCGGAGTGCAGGCCGCCTGGCGGTGAAGGAAGCTCGAGACACGCACAGAACCGATACGGATACCGGCCGCTCGGGGTTCTGAGGTCCATGACAGAAAGGCGGCGCCGCTCTCGCAGCACCGCCCTTCTTCGGTGGCCGCCGCCGAAAGGCAGCCCATCGAGCCCGCGCCTACTCCTTGTCCTTGTGCACGCGGTGCACGAAGACGTTGGGCAGCGACTCGCAGTCACTCTCCTGCCCGTCCACCACACAGGTGCACGACCCGTCGTCAGAACAGTTCACGTCGATGGTGCAGTCCTCGTCCTCGCCACAGTCGAGATCGAAGGAGCCGAAGGAGGCATCCCCGTGATCGCCAATCACCTCGAGCGTCACCTTCGCCTCGTCGCCACAATCTTCCCCGTCTTCGCAGACCACGACCTTGTGGACGAATCTTCTCTGCATCCCCTCGTTCTCGGCGATCGTGGCGTTGATCGACTCGATGGCCCCATCGCGCCAGACCTGGAGAGCCGCGACCTCACCCGGTTCGATTCCACCGATCGCCTTCTGCAGGGCCACGCCGGAAGAAATGGCGCTGCCGTCGACCTGGCCGATGATGTCGCCCACTCGCACACCCGCTTGCCAGGCAGGACTGTCCTCGACGACCTTGGAGACCATCACACCCTCGTTCTCGGGCACGCCGAAGTGGGCCCGCAGCTCGGGGGTGAGCTCGGTGAGCTGGACTCCGAGGTAGCCGCGACCGTGCGGACCACCGAAGAACACCGCATTCGCCATCTCGTCCGGACCGAACTGGAAGTCGAAGTCGGTACCGTCCTCGCTCACCCAGACCTTGTGCTCACCCTCGTGATCTCCGCCGATGACCATCACCCGTTTATGGACTTCGCCGTCTTCGTCAGACGAAACCCAGGTGTGGTCGTCGCCATGGAGCTCGGTGACCTCACCGTCCTCGCCGACGAACATCACTCGGCGCTGCTCACAGCCTTCACCGTCTGCGCACTCCGCTGCGGTCTGGAGCGTCTTGATGCGGACTTCGACTTTCTTCTCGTCTTGCGCGAGGGCGGTGCCCCCGATCAGCAGCGCGAGCGCCACCGAGAACAGCGCGAGGATCTTGGGTTTTGTCGTATGCATTGCCTGTCTACCTCCGGTATTTTCGAAAGATTCCGTCGAACGATTTCGTCCAGACTCGAAGATGCAACGCCTGACGGCGTGATCGGTTCCCTGCTCGAGCCAGACGACCCACCGTCGGCCTCGACTCAGCCCAGAGGCCATTCCGGGTGCCAGGGCCGAGCCCCCTGGAACGCCAGTGCGGCCTGCAGCACTCGATCCTCCCGGTGGCGCGGCCCGACGATCTGGAGACCGATCGGCAATCCGGCGCGGGACATCCCCGTTCGCACCGTCGCGGCGGGATGCCAGGACAGATTGAACGGGATCGTGAAGGCAGCCACGCCGACCGGCCCGACAGACCTGCCCTCGATCTCGGTCGGAAACGGCCCTCCTGCCGGCGGCGGGTCGTAGGGCACCGTCGGAGTGATCAGGAAGTCGTAGCGCTCGAACAGCTCGGCACACCAATCGTTCAGCGCGATCCGGGCGCGCGCCATCTCTCCCCAGCGCTCCGGCGTCATCTCCCAGGCGCGCTCGAGCCCGCGAGCGAGAGCGTGGGTGATCTCGCCTCGACGCTCCTTCAGCTGCTCGTGAAGCTGGCCGGCCAGTTCGTGGTCTCCGAGCGCCCCCCAGGCCACGCCCAGGTCGGGCGGGCCGCCGTCGACCGCCTCCACCCGGTGCCCGAGCTCTTCGAAGAGCCCGGCTCCCTGAGCGACGGCGTCGGCGACGTCCGACTGCACCGTGGCGTAGCCCAGATCCGGCGAAAAGGCGAAGCGCGCCGGCGGCAGCGGCTCCTCGAGCACGCGTCGATAGCTCACTCCCGGGTGCGGCAGACTGGTCGGATCCCAGGGGCACGGGCCGACGATCTGATCGAGCACCAGGGCGGCATCTTCGACCGTGCGGGTCATGGGACCGTAGACCGAGGTGTCACCGAAATCCCAGGCCCGGAAGGGGCCTCGGGGGACACGGCCATAGCTCGGCTTGAGGCCGAAGCAGCCGGTAAAGCTGGCCGGAATGCGAATCGACCCTCCACCGTCGCTCGCGGTCGCCAGTGGCAGGACTCCGCCCGAGATCGCCGCAGCCGATCCACCGCTCGACCCGCCCGGAGTGCGCGTGAGATCCCAGGGGGAGCGCGTGACTCCGAACACCAGGTTCTTGGTGATCGCCGTGAATCCGAACTCCGGGGTGTTGGTCTTCCCGATCACGATCGCCCCGGCGTCCTTCAGCCTCGCCACCTCGGTACTGTCCCGCTCGGCGACCGCGTCGACGAAGAGGCGCGAGCCGCGAGTGGTGACCATGCCGGCGACGTCCTCGAGGTCCTTCACGCCGAAGGGGATCCCTTCCAGGGGCCGAGCCTCGTCCCGGCGAATCCGCTCTTCGGCCGTCTTCGCCTCGGCCATCAGAGAGTCTTCGTCGCGACGCGCCACGACCGCGTTCAGATCGTCGTGGGTCGCGTCGACTCGATCGAGCACCGCCCGCATCAGCTCGACCGGGGACAGGCGCCTCGACGACAACGCGGCGACCAACTCGATCAGACTGAGCCCGTGCAGCTCGCCCATGGCTTTCACGCTCTCCATCGCGTCACACTCGCAGCAGTACCGAGCCCCAGTGCAGTCCGGCGCCGAGGGCGGTGAACGCCACCAGATCGCCCTCTCCTGCCTTTCCGGCCTGACGAGCGTCGTGGAAACAAAGCGGCAGCGTCGCCGAGGTCGTGTTGCCGTAGTGCTGGATGTTGTTGAAGACCTTCTCGTCGGGGAGCCCGAGGACCTTCTGCGCCGCCTCGTTGATGCGCAGGTTGGCCTGGTGCATCACCAGCAGATCCAGATCTTCGACTCCATATCCGTGCTGCTCGAGGAGAGAGGCGGTCACCGCCGGCATCCGGTGGACGGCGAGCTTGAACACCGAACGCCCCTCCATCACCGGAACCCATGCGCCGGTGCGCAGCATCTCCTCGTCGACGATGGGCCGAGACCGGGTTCCGAGTCCCGGTACGTGCAGCACGTGCCAGTTCTCGCCGTCGCCCTTGAGATCCGCTCCCAGGATTCCCCGCCCGTCGCCCGCCTCGGAAGCCCGAAAGACCATCGCGCCCGCAGCGTCACCGAACAGCACCACGAGGTGACGGAAGCGCGTGTTCCACTGGAACTGCTCCTCGTCTTCGAGTCGGAGGTCCTCGTCGCCGAGCAGAACCTCCCAGGTCCGATCCGTGAACGGCATCAACGCCGTGTGGACGTCCGTGCCCACCAGTAGGACCGTTCGTGCGATCCCCGAGCGCACCAATGCATCCACCATCTGCAAACCATAGGCGAACCCGGCACACTGCTGGCGCAGATCGAGAGCCGGCACCGGCTCGATTCCGAGTCCTCGCTGGATCAGAGTGCCGCACCCCGGGAAGTAGTGATCCGGCGTCATCGTCGCACAGACGATGTAGTCGATCTCGGACGGCTCGATCCCGGCATCCTCGATGGCGCGCTGCGCGGCAACCACTCCGAGATCGGAGCTCGACGTTCCCTTCTCGACGAACCAGCGACGTTCGATGCCGGTGCGCTCTCGAATCCACTCGTCGTTGGTGTCCATGATCCGCGCGAAACGCTGATTCTCGATCTCGATCGGGCCGGTGGTCGTGCCACTGCCCAGAAGAACCGCCCTGACGTCACTCATTTCAAGCTCCTTGACGGGGACCCGTGGCCTCCGACCTTACCCGACCGGAGCACCCCGTGGGAGACCGAGCACCCGCTTCGAAACCACCCCTCCGAGGGGCATACGTCGGGCCCGGGGTGGGGTAACATTCTCGATCTGCCGGACTACGACTCCGAACCATCGATCCGGTCGAAGACAAGGTCGTAGAACGGCTGGACCCTGGAAGCCTGGAAGGAGTAACGGTTCATGGACATGACCTTCACCGCCGAAGATCTCGCGTTTCGCGACGAGGTTCGCACGTGGCTGGCACAGGCGATGCCAACCAAGATCAAGAGCAAGGCCGACAGCGGTCAGAGTTTCGACTACGAAGAGATCCGCGACTGGCACCGCATCCTCTACGAGAAGGGATGGGCTGCGCCGAACTGGCCCAAGGAGGTCGGCGGCACCGGGTGGAGCGCGACTCAACGCTTCATCTTCGGTGAGGAGACCGCTCGAGCCAACACGCCGACCCTCTCCCCCTTCGGCCTGAACATGGTGGGACCGCTCATCATCCAGTTCGGGACCGACGAGCAGAAGGCCCGCTTCCTTCCCAAGATCCTGTCCGCCGAAGAGCAGTGGTGTCAGGGCTACTCCGAGCCCAACGCGGGCTCCGACCTCGCCAGCCTCCAGCTCAAAGCCGACGACCAGGGAGACCACTACGTTCTCAACGGTCAGAAGACCTGGACCAGCGCGGCCCAGTACGCCGACTGGATCTTCCTGCTGGCACGCACCTCGAGCCAGGGCAAGAAGCAGGAAGGCATCACCTTCCTCCTCGCCGACATCAAGAACACCGAGGGGATCGAGGTCAAGCCGTTCATGACGATCGGCGGCACGCCGGCATTCTGCGACACCTACTTTCAGGATGCCAAGGTGCCCAAGGAGAATCGGGTGGGTCCCGAAGGTGGCGGCTGGGCGATGGCCAAAGCGCTCCTCGGCCACGAGCGAGTCGGCATCGGAGGCGTCGCCTCCTCCCGGCGCTGGCTGGCGCAGGTCAAGCGCATCGCTCGGGAGACCCCGCTGGGCAAGGGCTCGCTGTGGGACGACGAGAACTTCCGGCGCCGGGTGGCCAGGCTCGAGATTCGTCTCGCTGCGGTGACCATGGCCAACTACCGAACGCTGGCCGCCGCTGCGCTGGGCCGGGCCCCGGGACCGGAGAGCTCGATCCTCAAGCTGGTCGGCACAGAGCTGCAGCAGGAGCTCACCGAGCTGGCGATGGACGCGCTCGGCCAGGCGGCTCAGGGCTGGCTCGACTCCCCCGAGATCGCGCTGCGAGATTTCGAGCGCAGCGTCGCGAGCGAGTTCAACTATCTTCGCGCCGCGACCATCTACGGCGGATCGAACGAGATCCAGAAGAACATCATTTCCAAGCACATCCTTCAGCTGCCGGCCTGAGCGACCAGGAGAGCCGCCATGAATTTCGATCTGAAACCCGAGCAGAAGATGATCGTCGACTCTGTCGCGACCTTCGTCAAAGACGAGTCACCGGTGGAGCGTTTCCGTGCCACCCGCAAGACCGAGCGCGGATGGGATACCGCTGTCTGGAAGAAGATGGGTGACCAGGGATGGCTCGGCATTGCCTTCCCCGAAGCCCTGGGTGGCATCGACGGGGAGTTCGTCGACATGGCCTTGATCCTCGAGCAGCTCGGCCGCGGCCTGGTGCCCGAGCCCTTCATCCCCTCGGTCGTGCTGGCCGGGGGACTGCTCGAGCGCCTCGGTACCGAAGAGCAGCAGAAAGAGCTGCTCGTACCCATGATCGAAGGCGATATCTCCCTGGCGCTGGCCTACAGCGAGCGGCAGAGTCGCTACGAGCCCGAAGACTGCCTGACCAGGGCCACCAAGAGTGGCGACGGCTGGAAGATCGACGGCGAGAAGGTCTGGGTGCTGAACGGCCACGCCGCCGACACGATCCTGGTGGTGGCGCGCACCGCCGGCGACCAGCTCGACCGCGAGGGACTGAGTCTGTTCACCGTTCCGGGTGACGCTGACGGCCTCAGTCGCACGACGGTCAACGGGATGGACGGACAGCGCACCGCGGTGTTGCGCTTCGACGGCGTCGAGGTGAGCTCCAACGCACTTCTCGGCACCGAGGGTGGCGCCATCGAGCACCTCGAGTGGGCCCTGGATCGAGGCGCCGCGGCGGCCTGCGCCGAGGGACTCGGGCAGGTGCAGGAGATGTTCGAACGCACCGTCGAATACCTCAAGCAGCGCGAGCAGTTCGGCACCAAGATCGGCAGCTTCCAGGCGCTTCAGCACGACGCGGCCGAGATGTTCGCCGAAACGGAGCTGTGCAAGGGAACCATGATCCTGGCCGCGATCAAGGCCGACGCCGAAGACCCGGAAGAGCGCCAGCGACTGATCTCCGCGGCCAAGGTCCAACTCGCCCAGGGCGGTTGGTTCGTCCAGAAGAACGCGATCCAGCTTCACGGCGGAATCGGGATTACCGACGAGCATGACATCGGCCTGTTCTTCAAGCGGCTGAGGGTGCTCAACGGGCTGTTCGGAGACGCTGACTGGCACGTCGGGCGCTACGAATCGCTGCCCGGCTTCTCGAGTGGTGAGTCGCGGTCCTCGGAGAAGGCCCCGTCGCGCGAGGCCGTGCCGAGCGCGGTCTGAGTCACTCCGGTCTGAGTCACTTCAGATCGGGCCACTCCGGATCGGGAATCGGCATCCGAGCATCGACGCCGGCTCGCAGCGCCGCCAGCCGGGCGCGCAGCCGCGCCGCATCTTCAGGGCGCTGCGTCGACAGATCGAAGCTCTCGGACGGGTCGGAGGTCAGGTCGTAGAGCTCGATCCGTCCGTCCTCCAGCCACTCGATCAGCTTCAGCCCCCGAGTCTCGCGGATCGAGCTCGACGGGCGGTTGCCCGAGCCGTGATAGTGCGGAAAGTGCCAGAACAACGCCTCTCGAACCGGCGGAGCCCCGCCGCGGAGCACCCCCGCGAGACTGAGTCCGTCGGCGTGCTGCTCGGGCCGAGCAGCGAGCCCTGCCAGTTCCAGCAGGGTGGGATAGATGTCGGTGGTCGTGGCCGGCACGTCGAGCTCGATCCCCGGGGCGATGTGACCGGGCCAACGCACCAGCATCGGGATGCGCACCCCACCTTCGTACAGCCATCCCTTTCCGGCTCGCAGGGGCTCGTTCGACGTCGGAGCGTTCGACCGCTCCCCACCCAGAGTGCTCAGCCCTCCGTTGTCGGACACCAGGACGACGATCGTGCGCTCGGCGACAGAGAACGCCTCGAGCGAAGCCATGAGCCGCTCGACACTGCGATCGACCGCCGACACCATGGCGGCGTAGGTCGCGTCGTCCTGGCGCAGAGCGGTCGTCCCCCACCCGCTCTCCGAGCGCGAGCCGGGCCCCCCAGCCCTCGGCAACGCGTCGATCCTCGCTTGCCAATGGGCCACCGAGTCCGGCGGAGCCTCGATCGGCGTGTGCACCGCGTAGTGGGAAAGCACCAGGAAGAAGGGTCGGTCCGGCTCGCGCTCCAGGTGCTGCTCCAGGTACACGACCGCCTCGTCGGTCAGACGATCGGTCAGGTACTCCCCCGAGCGCCCAGGTCCGGAGTCGAGATCCGGAACGTCCCACACCGATGGGGGATCGTCGCGATAGGGCCAGAAGTAGCTGGCAGGCTGTCCCGCTTCGTTCACCGCCCTGGAGAACTCGAACCCCTGGTCCTCGGGTAGGGAGCCTCGAGCACCGAGATGCCACTTCCCCAGGTAGGCGGTGGCGTAGCCCGCCTGCTGAAAGGCCTCCCCCACCGTGAGCTCCGCGAGCGGGAGGCTGCGCTCGTAGTCGGCCTGGATCAGTCTTCCCCTCTGCTCTCCCCCGATCCAGTTGGTGATGCGCACCCGAGCCGGGTGTTTCCCGGTCATCAGACTGGCGCGGGTGGGCGAGCACACGGGACTCGCGGAATAGAACTGCGTGAAACGAGCTCCTTCCCCCGCCAGTCGGTCGACTGCCGGCGTGTCGTAGAGCACACTGCCGTAGACACGGGTATCGAGAGCACCGAGATCGTCGACCCAGACGAGGACGACGTTGGGGGGCCGGACTGCCGGAACAGGCGCTTCCCGCGGCGAGCAGCCGGAGAAGACGGCCAACAACGCCCAGGCGAGAAGGCTCGGGCCGAGACGACGCAGGACGGACCTCAGTGCACCAACTCCGCGAGGCGTTCCTCGACCTCGTCGACCGAACGCGATTCGAGCACGATGCGTCCCGCCGCGTCGATCAACCACAGCGTCGGCGTTGCGGTCACGTGGTAGCGCTTCGGGATCTCACCGGCGCCGCCAACACCATCACACAAGGTCGGCCATGGCACCGCTTTCGCCTCCAGCATCCGGTCGAGCCGCTCCAGGTCCTGGTCAATGGACACGCCGATGAAGTGGACCGTCTCACCGGCCTCTCGATAGCCATGCTCGATCTCGGCGAGCCGGGGCAACTCCCCGACACAGGTGCTTCACCAGCTCGCCCAGAAGAGAATCAACACCGGGTGTCCGCGCAGAGCCTCCAGAGACACGGTGCTGCCGTCCCGCGCGGTCCCCTCGAAGGAAGGAGCCGGTTGACCGGGCTGCAGCTCGGTGAGCTCGTAGAGGTGCCCCTCGGCTTCAGCAGCGAGCTCGGATCCCGGTGCCTCCGACCGGACGGCATCGTAGTGACCTCGTGCGGCGACCAGGTCTCCCGCGGACTGCGCGACTCGTCCGAGCAGGGAGTGCAGCCCGGCCCTGCGATCGGCGTCGGGCCAGGCCGCCAGGGCGCGATCCCCCTGCTCTCGGAGCAACGAGGAATCGCCTGTGGTCCGCGACTGATCCTCGAGCACCAGGAAGACCCTGCGCCAGGCACCATCGTCGATCTCGAGGCCCCGCACCCGCGTCGCCACTTCCTGCCACCGCCCTGCCTGGCCCCAGAGCCGCAACGCCTCGGCCGCGGCCACTGCCGAAGCCTCGCCAGGAGATTGGTCGCGCATCGCCCAGACTCGCTGCGCCCACTCGGCGCCCGGATGGTCCTTCCCCCCCGCCTCGCCTCCGGCGCGCCGGTACCGAGCCAGCGAGGACTGAGCCGAGCGCACCACCTGCTGGACTCGCGCGAGCGCCTCCGTCTCGGTGACCTCCTGCCGGGTGACGCCCGAAGCCCGAGCCGGCACCCCCAGAGCCCCGGCCGCGAGCGACAACCCGAGAACCCCCGGCACGAGGACCCTGCGCAGCCGATTCACGCGGTCGCTCCGACGGACAAATGCGGCAGTACGCGCTCGGTGAACAGCTCGAAAGACGAATGACTGAGGGGCGCAAGCAGCAGGTAGTTCAGGAACAACTCGTCCTCGAGGCGGGCAATCTCGTCGAGGACCCTGGCCGGAGTCCCCCAGAGAATCGTCTCGTTCAGGTAGCGCTCGACGGCACCGTCCGAGAAGATCCCCCCGAGCGCCAACTCGGGCCTCTTCTGGTTCGCGGCGCTCTGGACGGGGGCCGCCGAGAGTCCCTTCTTCTGGTGCGACCCCACCGTCCACTCGGCCCCTGCCCGAGCGATCGCCTCGGCCTCGGACTCGGTTTCTGCGACCGCCAGCAGACGGGCCATGGGCAGATCCCGCCCCTGGATGGAATGTCCCTGGCGTTCGAGCGCCTCCCGATAGAGCTCTCGTTTCTCCGCGATGCGGGGATGGGGCGAGTGGGGATCGAACATGATCGAGAAGCCCTGCTCTCCCGCCCAACCGATCGCCTCCGGCGAGGAGGCCGCGAGCCACACGGGTGGGTGTGGCGTCTGGGTCGGCTTCGGCAGCACCTCGACCCCGCGATAGGTCGCGAAACGCCCCTCGAAATCCAAGCGCTCGTGGGTCCAGGCTGCGAGCACGATCTCGAGATTCTCGCGGAACAACGCGTAGCTGTCGTTCGGATCCACGCCAAAGGCCTCGAACTCACCGGACTGATAGCCACGCCCGACACCCCAATTGACGCGCCCCCCGGACAGCACGTCGAGCAGGGCCACCTCTTCCGCCAGTCGGAGCGGGTTGTAGAACGGTGCCAGCGAGATCCCCGTGCCGATTCTCAACCTCTCGGTCCGAGCGGCGACATGGGCCCCGACCAGGTGGATCGAGGGGCAAACCGAGAACGAGCTGAAGTGATGCTCTGCCAGCCAGACCGCGTCGTAGCCGGTGCGATCCATCACCTCGATGCGCTGCATCGCCCGCCGGTACACCTCCTCCACCGGGATCCGTCGATCGGGCCACGAGAAGAACTGGAGCACGCCGACCTTCATGGCGTGCCCGGGAACGAGACCGCAGGGGGAGAAGCCCAGGCTGGGTGGGCGGCTCGATGTGCCATGCCCCCGAATCTACCCCGAGCGGCGGACATCCTGCTCCCTCATCGGCAGAGAAATCGAGACCCCCGTCCGGCCGGAAGAAAATCTCTCAAAAGACAATTTTCTTGTTATTCTTTGCCGTGCCAGGTCACTACCCAGGCACGTCCACCTCGACCCATCATGGACCGCCGCAAACACGATCGCTTCTCCCGCCGCATTCAGGTTCGCTACTGGCCCACCGGTCAGTTCGACAAGGAGAAGATCGGGTATACCAAGGACCTCTCCGAGGGAGGAGCCTTCGTGCTCACTCCGAAGCCGCTCAAGCCCGGCACCCGGATCCAGCTCGAGGTCGGCCCCGAAGGCGCACGAGGCTTCTTTCTCGAGGCGGTGGTCGCCCGCAGCGTCCCGGTTCCGCGGGAGCTTCAGGCCAAGGGCATCAAGGCCTCGGGGATGGGTGTGCGCTTCCTGGGCGTACGCGAGTTGTTGAACGATCTGCTTCCCAAGACCGCTCCCTCTCCCCTCGCGACGAAGGAAATCGACCGCTCACTTCTCGACCAGGCGCTGGGCACGACGCAGACCCCACCTCGGCCCACAGGACCGGGCCCGGGACAACGAAGCTCGCCCTCCCCTCGGCCAGCCACACCCGCAGCCAGTGCGCGCCCCGCCGGCAGCGACGCGGTCTCGGAGTCGAAGTCCGACGCCGCGGGCAGCGCGACGTTGATCGCCGAGAAGCCGGCCAAACGCGCGCGCGGATCGCGCAGTCGCGCCTATCGCACGGAGACCTGGCCCGATCGCCAGGAGCGGGAGACTCGAAAGAAGACTCCGGGCCCTCCGGCGACCATCATGCGCTATCCGGTGAGCTTCCCCAGTCTCTCCGTCTTCCTGAGCAGCTGGGATCGAGACCTGCGCTTCGGCGGCCTCTTCGTCTCCACGGCGCATCCGGCAGAGCTCGATAGCGAGGTGGAGCTCGAGCTCCACCTCCCCGAATCGGAGACGGTGCTGCGGGTCCGGGCTCAGGTGGTTCACATCCACGAGGCGCAATGCGGCTCGGGCGAGCCCAACCTGATCTCGGGGATGGGCGTCGAGTTCGAGAATGCCGAGGTGCTCGGCGCTCTGCGCCAGTTCGCCGAGTCGATGCGCTGATTCCCTCCCGGATTCGCGACTCGCTCCCAGACGCCGCTGGGGAGAGCGCAGAGGGCCCCTCGAACCGACGACTCTCCGGAGCCGGAGCCCCCTCGCACGGACCATGATAAATAGCATCTGTTAAATAACTAGTATTTCTATTAAAATGTCCGTGTAGGCACTGCACTCACCCGAGAGTCTCTCCATGGATGTCCACCCATTGCTGATCCTCCCCGCCGGCGCGGCCCTGGTCGCCGGCCTCTTGTTTCTCCATCGAGCCACCAGAGATCGTGGGGTCTTTCGCCTCCTGGGATGGAGCTGGACCGGCCTGTGGCTGGCCATCCTGGTTCTGGGCCAGGCCGTTCCCCTTGCGCAGCCGGGCATCCGAATCGCTCTGGGCGTGGCGACGGCGCTGATTCTGATCGGTGCGCTGGAGCTCCTGCGTCAGCGCGAGATCCAGCAACGACGCCTCGATGACCAGCATCGCACGCTCCTCGCGACTCTCGAGTCCTCGCCCGACGGCATGCTGCTGGGGGGAAGAGACGGCGCGGTACTGCACATGAGCGGTCCCTTCGCCGAGCTGTTCGCCCTCGACGATGCCTCTGGGTGGCAGGGAAGACCGACCTCGGAGCTGCTGCAGGTTCTGCGCGCCCGAGTCGAGTCGAGTCCCCGAGCCGGAACGGAGCTGAACCGAATCGAGGCCGATCCGATGGCGGTCATCGAAGACCTCGAGATCGAGCTCGTCGAGCCGGAGGCCAGGACCCTGACCTGCTATTCGGCTCCGATCGTCTCCCCGGACGGCTCCCACCTCGGTCGGGTCTCGGTCGTGCGCGATCGCACCGAAGAACGTCGGCTCGAAGCCGAGCTGCGGCACGCCCAGCGAATGGAGACCATCGGCACGCTGGCCGGCGGCGTCGCTCACGACTTCAACAACCAGCTGACCGCGATCTTCGGCAACCTGGCGCTGGTGCGCGCGTCGACGGGCGACCCGAGCACGATTGCCGGAGCCCTGCACGATCTCGAGACCGCAGCGGACCACTGCGCAAAGGTCACCCGCAGCCTGCTCACCTTTTCCCGCCGCGCCCCGATGCGCACCCAGGTCGTCGACATGACGCAGATCATCGAGGACGTCGCCGAGGTGGTCCGCGGATCGTCGCCAGAAACCCTGGAGCTCGAGCTCGATGTCGATCCCGATCTCCTCCGGATCGAGGGCGACGTCGCCCAGCTGCACCAGCTGCTCCTCAACCTTCTGCTCAACGCGCGCGATGCAGTGAGCGGTGAAGGCACGCTCCGGGTCCGTGCGAAGAACCTGCAGCCAGAGCTCCCTCCATCGACCGCCGAGATCGAGCTCGCCACCGCGAGCGAATCGCCCGCAGGGTTTCTGAGCCTCATCGTGGAGGACGACGGCGTCGGCATGGGATCGGAGACCGTCGAGCGGATCTTCGATCCCTTCTTCAGCACCAAGCCACAGGGCCAGGGCACGGGACTGGGCCTGTCCATCGTCCACAGCCTGGTGCAGTCTCACGGCGGATGGATCGAGGTCGATTCAGTTCCCGGTCGGGGTAGCCGCTTCGAGATCGTCCTCCCGGGCGTCGAAGCGGACCCGGACCCGGAGGCGCAGACGGGCGAGGCCCCGGCCTCCTCATCGCAGCTCATCCTGATCGCCGATGACGAGGCGGCCCTGAGGAAGCTGATCAAGCGGGCGCTCACCGGGCACGGCTATCAGGTGCTCGAGGCCAACGACGGTCAGGAAGCCATCGAGATCTACCGCGAGCGAGCCGCCGAGGTCGCACTGCTCCTGCTCGACCTGAGCATGCCTCGCATGGACGGAAAACAGGTCATCCAGCAGGTGCACGAGGAGCATCCGGAGGTGCCCATCATCCTGGCGAGCGGCCACTTCGGCGAAGAGCGCCCCAGTCTCGGCGGAGGGGTCGAGCTCCTTCCCAAGCCCTTCACGCTGGAGGGACTGCTGCGGATCGTTCGCCAACAGATCGCAGTCTCTACCCACCATCCGCCGATGGGCGGCGCCGCGACAGGAGATATCGACGAGCTCACTCACTGAAGCGGTGGCCCGCCTCCTCCGCCCGGCTCCGGGGCGCTACAATCCACCGAGAGTCAGCGGCCAGACCTGACCGTGGAGTGAATCGGATGACCGAAGCGAGCCATGCCGGAGAGCAATCCCTCGAATCCCTGATCGGGCGCCTCCGAGCGATCCTCGGGCCCGAGGGGGTCCTCACCGGAGACGATGTCACGGGACACACCGGGGGGTGGGCGGTTCGCGAGCCCTGTGCCGCTACGGCAGTGCTCCGCCCGCAGAGCACCGAGGAGGTCTCTCACGTCCTCCGCCTGTGCTGGGAGGCCGACCAACCGGTGTGCGTACAGGGGGGAATGACCGGCCTGGTTCACGGTGGAGTCGCCCGAGGCGACGAGATCGTACTCTCGCTGGAGCGGATGAGCGCCATCGAGGACATCGACCCGGTCGGGCGCACCATGACGGTGCAGGCAGGCGCTCCGCTGCAGGCCATTCAGAAGGCAGCAGACGGCGAAGGCCTCTTGTTTCCCCTCGATCTCGGAGCTCGCGGCTCCTGTCAGATCGGAGGGAACGTAGCCACCAACGCGGGCGGAAACCGGGTCATCCGCTTCGGCATGACACGAGACCTCGTCCTCGGAGTCGAGGCCGTGTTGGCCGACGGTACAGTCGTGCCGAGCCTCTACGCGATGCTCAAGAACAACTCGGGGTACGATCTCAAACAGCTGTTCATCGGTTCGGAAGGCACGCTGGGAATCGTCACCCGGGTGATCCTTCGCCTCGAGCGCCGGCCCCGGAGCAATAACGTCGCTCTCGTTGCCCTGGCGAGTTTCGAGCACGTCATCGATCTTCTCAGAGCGATGGAGGAAGGCCTCGGGCCCAATCTGAGCGCGTTCGAGGTGATGTGGTCGGATTTCTACGAGCTGGTGACCTCACCTCCCGCACAGTCGGCTCCACCCGTTCCTCACGGTTCTCCCTTCTACACCCTGGTGGAGTCTCTCGGCAGCGACGAGACAGCCGATCGCGAGGCCTTCGAGCAGACCTTCGCCGACGCCTTCGAGTCCGGTGTCATCGAAGACGCCGTGTTCGGCAGCTCGAGCTCCGAGCGGGACAAGCTCTGGGAGCTACGCGACGACATCGAGCAGATGGGCCGACTGGGGCCCAACTTCACGTACGACGTCAGCCTCCGAATCAGCGACATGAAGTCGTACGTAGACGAGGTCGAAGCGAGACTCGCCGACCGATTCGAGGACCCGAAGTGCATCGTCTTCGGCCACCTCGGCGACGGGAATCTCCATCTCGTCGTCGCCGTCGGCGACGGATCTCCAGACACTCGACGAGCCGTCGAGGAGATCGTCTACAGCGCTCTCCGGCCACTCGGTGGATCGGTCTCGGCGGAGCACGGGATCGGCTTCGAGAAGCGCCCCTACCTCAGCTGGTCGCGAAGCGCATCCGAAATCGACCTGATGCATACGCTCAAACAGGCGCTCGACCCGAAGGGCATTCTCAACCCGGGGCGCGTTCTCGAGCCGCGGTAGAGACACG
Source organism: uncultured Acidobacteriota bacterium (assembly GCA_963851415.1). Classification (GTDB taxonomy): domain Bacteria; phylum Acidobacteriota; class Thermoanaerobaculia; order Multivoradales; family Multivoraceae; genus CAWKPF01. The sequence goes on along the minus strand of CAWKPF010000003.1, from coordinate 503,922 downwards.
GAATTCTGGAGGAGGATCCGCAGATGGACCGAGGGCAGATCGAACAGTTGATCGAACGCATGATCGGAGCGGCGCGCCTCGATCCAAAACTCTACGAGACGGTCGAGGCCGACGAGAGTGCTACCAGGCAGGCGATGATCGTGGTCGTCCTGGTCAGCCTGGCGGCCGGGATCGGTTCCTTGCGTGCAGGTTTCCTGGGCGTCGTGATGATGCTGCTCATGTCGCTGCTCGGCTGGGTCGTGTGGGCCGGGATCACCTACTGGGTCGGCACGAAGCTGCTCCCGGAGCCGCAAACCGAGGCCGATCTGGGAGAGCTGCTCCGAACCACCGGCTTTGCCTACACGCCCGGCCTTCTCCGACTCCTCGGCATCATCCCCGTCCTCGGAGTCCTCTTCAGCGTTCTCGGGACCCTGTGGACCCTCCTGGCAATGGTGATCGCCGTTCGGCAGGCGCTCGACTATCGGTCCACCTGGCGGGCTTTGGGGGTCTGCCTCATCGGCTTCGCGGTCTACATGATGATGTGGATCCTGGTGGCGATCAGCGTCGGCCTGGCGGGCGCGGTCGGCAGCTCCCTGTTCGGCTGAGAATCCGCGAGGCCCGACCGGGCGAACGCGGAAGGGGTGTCGGGCTCCCGACACCCTTGAGGAGGGAGCTCCCTGGGTCCCTGTCTCTGCGCGCGATAGACTTCTCGCTCTCTCGGCTGACATCGCTTCATGGTCGTTTCGTACATCCCTTCGCTCCTTGCAGTCGGGGTGTACTCTGCCCTGCTTCTGTACGTCGCCTCGCGCCGCCCCTCTCCGCCGCTCTGGCCGGTGGTGCTCTGGGCCCAGCTGGCCGGCTTCGCCTTCTGTCTGGGGGACGTCGGCTCGGGCCTCGCGCAGACCGAAAGCACGCACTTTCTCTGGCTGGTCCTCGAGTACACCGGGGTCTATGGCCTTCCCCTGGCGTGGTTGCAGCTGTCTCGGGCCTATTCCGAGGTGGTCGGGCGGCCTGTAGAGAGTTGGCTGCCGCTCCGGGTCGCCGCTGCCATCTCGCTGACCTGCTGGCTGGGGCTCGTGACCAACCCGCTTCACGGCCAGTTCTTCGAGCCCCATCTCCATGGGCGCAACGAGTACCACTGGTGGTGGTGGGCCGGAGCCTTGTGGAGCTACGGCCTCCTCATTGCCATCCTGGCTCGCTACGGATCGCTGATCCTCGACCCCGAGCGCTCCCGGAGTCGGGCTCGTTCGGCGATCCTCTTCGCGGCCGTTCTGCTGCCGCTGTTGGCGAATCTCTACTATGTTCTCGTCGCCGACGAGGCGCTCATCGATCCGACGATCGCCGCGCTGGGGCTCGCCGGGCTGTTGATCCTGATCGGTATCCACCGGCTCGGGCTGTTCGAGATGCCCCCCGTGGCGCTGCGTCATGTGATCGAGCGCGACGCCGACGGAGTGGTGCTCGCCGAGACCGACGGACAGATCGTCTACAGCAACGCGGCCGCGCGAGCGCTGGACACCGAGCTGCCGTTTCGTGCCGGCGAGAATCTGTTCGAGACCCTCTCCGCCGCGCTCCGCGACCCGCGAGCCCCCTCGTCCCCCCTGGGGCGCTCCCAGATCGCGACCCAGCTGACCCGGGCCGAAGGCGACGCGCCCAGCCTCTACTGTCTCAGCACCGACGATCGACGGTGGCTCCGGGTCGCCATTGCGACCCTTCAAATCGATCGCCGCCGCAGACTGCTCAGCTGCCGGCTCACCGAAGCCACGGAGCTGCAGCAGGTTCGAGAGGAAAGCGCAATCCGCACCGCCATGCTCGAGGGTCTGCTCGGCTCCTCGAAGGAGGGCCTGATCGTGCTGGATGCGAACCGGGTCCCGCTCTATGCCAACGACGAGTACCTTCGGCTCTGGAACATCGAAGACGCCGGCCTGGTGCTCAAAGGCGGCGATCGGCATCGCCAGTACCTCTTCAGTCAGCTCAAGGAGCCCGCCCTGGCGGCGGAAATGCTCGAGCAGATCAACAGTCAACGTGACAGCGCCCCTCAGTACGACGTGGAGCTGATCGACGGACGGATCCTGCAGATCTGGTCTCACCCCATCAGCCAGGGCGGTGAGCCCGCCGGCCGGGTGTGGCACCTGCTCGATGTCACAGAAGCCAGGATGCACGATGAGGAACTGCGCCGGCTGGGAGACCGCCTGGCAGCTCAGCAGGCCGCACTGGTTCACTTCACGAAACGAGTTGCCCAGTTCGACGAGCGCGAAGTGGCGCTCCTCGAGATCGCCGAGGAAGCTGCACGCGTCCTGGACGTCGAACGAGTCTCTGTGTGGCTGTTCGACTCGTCGAAGACCCGGCTCCGGCTGGAGAGCGGTTCCGGTACCAACCCGCTGTGGGACGAGCCGCAGGAGCGCAAGCTTCTCGAGGCGCCCAGCTACTTCGCGGCGCTCGAGGAGAACCGAGTCATCGCGGCCGCTGACCCGAGCTCGCTGCCCGCAGGCGTCGAGTTGTTCAAGCGACATCTGGAACCGCTCGGAATCCAGTCCTTCCTGGACGCCACCGTCCGATTCAACGGCGAGGTGCGAGGCGTGGTCTGCCACCAGAGCCTGACCGGCACGAGGGAGTGGCACCCTGACGAACAGGCCTTTGCAGCGTCGGTGGCCGATGCCGTCGCGCTGGTCCTCGAAACACAGCAACGTCGTCAGACCCAGCAGGCCCTGATGGACAGCGAGGCTCGATACCGCGATCTGGTCGAGAAGGCCCCGCTCGGCATTGTCGCGTGCAATCCGGACGGTGAGCTCGTCGCTGCGAATCACCACGTCGGCGAGCTCCTGGGAGACGACTGGCTCGATGAGCCCAGAGCGAGCCTGCTGCGCCATCGCCCCCTGGTCACCAGCGGCATCTCCGCCGCCATCGAGAAGGCGCTGGAGGGTGGCGGCAACTCGGTGGCCGACTACGTACTCGAGCGAACCGACGGAGTGGAGATCGATCTGCGGGTCCACATTGCCGCACTGCTCCAGGGGGGAGAGATCAAGGGCGCCCAGGCGATCCTCGAAGACGTCACCGAGCGCAAGCGCAACGAGGCCGCTCTCAGGCATGCCCAGAAGCTGGAGAGCATCGGTGTTCTCGCCGGCGGTATCGCCCATGACTTCAACAATCTCCTCGTGGGCGTCCTCGGTCACACCAGTCTTCTGCTCGACGTGGTACCCGACGACTCGCCCTATCGAGCCTCTCTTCAGGCCATCGAGAAGTCCGCCCGCAGCGCCAGCGACCTCACCCAGCGGCTGTTGGCCTATTCTGGCAAGAGCCAGTACCTGGCCGAGCGCTTCGACCTGCGAAGTCTGGCCGAGGAAATGGACAGCCTGCTGCGCTTCTCGATCGGCAAGAACGTCACCTTCGAGCTCGACCTCTGCGACGTTCCCGCCGGCGTCGAGGCGGACCGGGCCCAGCTACGCCAGCTGATGCTCAACCTGGTGACCAACGCCTCGGACGCCATTGGGGAGAACGAAGGCACCGTGCGTCTGACGACCGACGTGCGCACGCTCGCCGAGTCCGAGGTGCGCACCGATCTCGGCAAGGTCGAGGAGGGGCGCTACGTGGTTCTCGCAGTGAGTGACGATGGCTGCGGCATGACGGAGGAGATCAAGGCGAAGATCTTCGACCCGTTCTTCACCACGAAGTTCACCGGGCGGGGACTCGGGATGGCGGCGGTGCTGGGCATCGTCCAGGGGCACCGGGGCGCCGCACGCATCGACACCGCCCCGTCGCGGGGAACGACCTTCACGGTGTTCCTCCCCGCCGTTCCCGAGGGAGAGCCCCTGTCCACCGAGAGGGAGTCGGTTCCGGATCTCCGTACGGCGCCGGCGGTGCTGGTTGTCGACGACGATCCGACGGTGCGCGAGGTCGCCTGCTCGATTCTCGAGATGAGCGGCATGGAAGTCGCCACCGCCCGGGACGGCATCGAAGCCGTCGAGGCCTTCCAGCAGGCTCCCGACCGCTTCTCCGTCGTTCTGCTCGACATGACGATGCCCAGAATGAACGGCGCCGAGGCACTCCGTGAGCTGCGCAAGATCCGCACGGGGATCGCGGTCGTGCTCTCGAGCGGCTTCGCCGAGGACGACGTTGTCCAGAAACTGCACGGAGAACCGATTCAAGGCTTCGTGCAGAAGCCCTACTCGGCCACTACGCTCGCCAGCACGGTCAAGCGCGTGGCGGGACGGCTCGAAGAGCACTCGAAGGATCGCTGAGAGGGCAGCCCCCGGCCTGGCCGGTCTCAGTCAGAGTCCACGTCCCGCGCGGGCGCCTCCGAGATCGGCTCCACAGGCGCCGTCCGGCGTTCCAATGAAGCCACTCGACGCTCCAGCGCCGCCACCCTGGCTTCCAGATCACCCTCCTGGCGCGGCGAGCGGCTCGCATCGGCAGAATCGAGGCGTCGCTCGGAAACCGCTGTGGAGGGTGCGCCACTCTCCGGCCCGAGCTCCCCGAGCGCGATTCCCCCGGACTTCGGACTGTCCACCGTGTCCGTGCCCATCACGTGGCACCATCGTCGTTCCCGCTTTCCCGGCTCCCGGGGCTGCACCCGAACGAGCGCATCGTCCCCCTGCGCCAACCGTCGCAGCACGGCGTCCACCTCCGAGACATCCTCGAAGTGGTGCATCCGCTCGCTGCGGGAGCGCAGTTCCCCAGGGGTCTGCGGTCCCCGCAGCAGGAGCAGGGTCATGATCGCGCGGGCCGGTGTGTCCAGATGCCAACGACTCGTCAGTCGATGCTCCCACCGCTCCACTCGTGCGCCTTCACTGCGCCAAACCAGCGTGTCGTGGCGAAGACTCTCGAGCGCACCGACGATCTCGGTCTCACTCAGAGCGGTCACTGGCTCCCGGTTGCTCTTCTGATTACAGGCGGCGATCAAGGCGTTGACCGTCATCGGATAGTAATCAGGGGTCGTCTGCTGTTTCTCCATCAGCGCGCCCACGACGCGCTGCTCGATGGGGTCCAGCTTTCGAGTGTAGGTCATTCGCCGTTTTCGGGAGTCAGCTTGCCGGAGCCCACCTCTTGATCGACCATCAGCAGCCCGGCACCACCGGAGCCCGCGAGCTTGAGCCTCCCCAGGATCCCTCGCACCAGGTTCTCTTCTTCCACCTGCTCCGTGATGAACCACTGCAGCAGGATCGAGGTCGCCCGATCGCCGGTCTTGTCGGCGAGATCGTAGAGCTCCTCGATCGCCCGGGTGACCGCCTGCTCGCTCTCGAGCACCGCACCGACGGCAGCCTCGGCAGAGTCCCAGCTGGCGGGAGGACGTTCGATCTCGGGCAACTGAACGTCCAGGTCGCGGTCCATCAGGTGACGAATGAAGCGCTCGGCGTGCGCGGTCTCCTCCGCCGACTGCTGGCGCAGCCACCTGGAGAAGCCGAGCAGGTCGTTGGCCTCGAACCAGATCGACATGGCCAGGTACTTGTGGGCCGCTCCGAACTCGAGGGCGAGGTGATCATTGAGGCGTTGGTGCAGAGTGCTATCCATGCTCGTGTCCTTCCCTTCTCGATGGCTATCGTCTTCGGCGAGGAGTCCCGCCGGGCCCTGACTGAGGGTTCGACCCCAGTATACGACTCTGTCGAGACCGGTTTGCACCACCGCAACGAGTCGGCGAGAATGCCGATTCGATGCAACCGAACGTCGACTCCGATGCACCAACGGCGCCTCCGGTGCGACGCGCACTGATTCCTTGTGCGGGTCGTGGAACCCGCATGCGCCCCATCTCCAGTTTGCTCCCCAAGGAACTGGTTCCCCTGGGTGCGACTCCGGCGCTGCGCTTCATCGTGCAAGAGGCCTGGGACGCCGGGATCCGCGAACTGGTGATCGTGCACCGAGCCGAGAAGCCACTCCTCGAGAGCTACCTGCGCACCGTCGCCGAGGAGCCCGGACTGGAGGAGCTCGAGCTCCGATTCGTCGTGCAGGAGGAGCCTCGAGGTCTCGCCGACGCCATCGAGAAGGCCATGCCCCTTCTCGAGGACGAGCCCTTCGCGATGCTCCTACCGGACAATTTTCTTCCCGCTCCCGACTACGCCCTGGCCGACCTCGTCAGCCTTCATCGGCGTACCGGAGCCGACGTCGTCGGGGTGCTCGAGCTCGACCATCGACACTCCGGGCGCTTCGGCAACTGCGGCCGACTCGGGTATCGAGCAGCCGAGACGAGCGAGGCGGGAGAGCTGGCGGCACGAGCGCTGCGGGTCGAGTCCTGGGAAAGCAAGGGGGACGGTGTGATGGAGATCGCGCCGGGCGAGATCGTGCGGCGCAACTGTGGACGCTACATCTGCCTGCCCCACGTCCATCGGTACCACACCCGGGCCCGTGCCGAGCAGGACGAGAGCCGGGGGGAGTTGTCCGAAGTCGACATCTACCAGCGTGTTCTGCTCGACCACCCTCTCTGGGGACTGGTACTGCCCGATCCGGTGTTCGATCTCGGCAACCCGGACGGCTACCTCGCTGCTTGCGCCTGGATCCACGAGCACAAGGCGCGGACCCGAAGCGAGACGAGCTAGCGGCCCTGCCTTGCCTCAGTCGACGACTTCGGCGCCCCGGGCGATACCGGTACGCAGAAACGTCGGTGCTCGACCGAACCCCCGGCGAAAGCTCGAGGTCAACGCCCGCTCGAGATCGGCGGTCGCGTCGCGGTGAACGAGGGACAGCACGCAGCCCCCGAAGCCGCCTCCGGCAACGCGAGCGCCCCAGCACCCTTCGACCTCCCATGCGGTCTCGGCCAGCAGATCGAGCTCGGGGATGGTGACCTCGTAGTTGTCCCTCGAACTGCGGTGGGAGGCCTTCATCAGCTCGCCGAGCTCGTCGATTCGCCCCTCTCGCGCCGCTTGCGCTCCGGCCAGCACACGCCGGCACTCTTCGACGGCGTGGCGCGCTCGACGACCCAGTGGCTCGGGCAGGAGGCCGCGATGCTCCGCGAGCTGCTCTGGTGACACGTCGCGCAGCGTACGGATCCCAGGGAGCTCGGCTCGCAGATGTTCGACCGCCGCTTCCACCTCCGAGCGACGATCGTTGAAGCTCGAGCCCTGGAGGCGCCGGCGCACGCCCGTATCGGCCACCAGCACCTGCGCGAACTCAGGCAGCGGCACCTCCTCATGAGTCAGACTGCGGCAGTCGATCAACAACAGCGTGTCGGCAAGCCCGTGCACCGAGGCATACTGGTCCATGATGCCGGACTGGACGCCGAGATACTCGTTCTCGACCGTGCGACCGAGCTTCGCCTTCTCGACCGGTGCCAGGACGTGGCCGGTCAGCGTCTCGATCGCGGTGAGGAATGCGACCTCGAGCGCAGCAGACGAGGAGACACCGGCCCCTATCGGCACCTCGCTGCACATTACCGCTTCGATGCCCGGCAGAGGTGCCCCGGTGCGCTGCAGCGCCCATGCAACCCCCGACGGATAGTCCCACCAGCCCGATTCCTCGTCTTCGGTGCGACTCGAGACCGGCGGAGCCGGAGGATCGATCGGCACCTCGCGCTCTTCCTCGAGATCGAGGGCGATCAGGCGAAATGTGTCCGCCGAGACCGACGACGCCGCTAGCCAGAAAGACTGTTCGATCGCACCGGGAAGCACCCATCCCTCGCTGTAGTCGACGTGCCCACCCAGGATGTTCACCCGACCGGGCGCTCGCACGACGACGTCGGGCTCGCGACCGAAGCGCGTTCGGAAACCCTCGAGAACCTGCCCCTGTGGATCCTTGTCACTCACGCCGTCGGCTCCTCGGAAGCCTCGATCGTCAATCGGCCAGCGTCCAGCCCTTCCCCCCGGGCGATCACCTCGAGTGAGGCGGGCCCGTCCACCCTCACGTAGCTCGTGCCGGCTCCGTGCACGATCTCGACCGTGCCGGCCCCGTCGTAGGAATGGACTCGCCCCGACGTCTCGGCCTTCACGGTCACCAGGCCGCCCCACGAGGGAGCCGGAGTCCCCTCGCGATCGAGTACCCGGACGTCGAGCGCAAACCAGCGCCGCGAGCTGCCGATCGGGTGCGCGACCAGATCGAGCTGCGCGGGTGGCCCCCAGGGCTCCACTCGCGACGAGACCACCTCGTCCCCTCGGCCTGCTCGCGCTTCGAGCGTCACGTCACGGAACCGGAACCGACCTTCCATCAACCACTGCCCCTCCTCGACGGTCGCCAACTGTTCTTCACCCGCCCACAGTTGCGCCTGCGCTGCGTTCGTGTACACACGGATTCGGCGATTCTCTCTGGAGCCCTCGCGTTGCCACTCCGCCTCGAGATGAACGAACAGCTCCGTGCCGTGTCGGGCCCTGAACAGCCACGCGCCTGCCCGCGGGCGACGCCAGGCATCGAACAACCCCGCCACCCTTCGGTAGCGCTTGCGATACAGGGTCGCGTAGTCCGCGAAACACCACACCAGGTAACCCGCAACGAACGGCCTCCGAACGATCTCCGGCCACTCTTCCTGCATGGCCATCAGCTGGCGAGCCTCGGTATCCGCGTCTTCCCCGCGCAGGCACGGATTCATGCACTCCGTAACCAGAACGCATCCGGAGCGCGCTCCTTCCTTGACCTCGTCCAGCACGTCCAATTCGTAGTTGAGCCCCCAGACGTCGACCAGATCCATCGTGTTCTCGCGCTGCGCCCGATAGAGGTGGTTCTCGGCATAGCTGACCGGTCGAGTCCCGTCGAGCTCGCGCGCCAACTGACCGAGCTCGACATAGGCTCGACGTGAGCGACTCTCGTTCCCCATCCCCCAGATCACCACCGAGGGACGATGACGATCGCGCTCGATCATGTGTGTGAACTGCTCGCGGGCGGCCGGTAGGAACTTCGACTCACCGACACTCTTCCAACTGGCCAGCTCGGCGTAGACCAACAGCCCCAGCTCGTCGCAGGCATCGAGGAAGTCTTCGCTCTGGGGATAGTGCGAGAGACGAACCATGTTTGCACCGATTCCCCGAAGCAGCTCGACATCACGACGCTGCAGTTCGCGCGGCAGCGCGGCGCCGAATCCCGGCAGACTCTCGTGACGGTTGCAGCCGGCCAGCAACAGTCGCTCGTCGTTGAGAAAGAATCCGTCGCTGTCGAATCGAGCTCGACGAAACCCGATCCGCCGCACCACCCGGTCGACCTCGACGCCACCCTCCTCGAGCAGCGAGACCACGACCGAATAGAGCCTCGGGTCGTCGACCCACCATCGCTCGACCGACGGCACCTCGAGCGCCAGCTCTCCGCATCCTTCCTGCGAGGACGCCTCGGCACAGAGGGTGCCCCTTCGGTCCAGGACCCGGACGTGAAGCCGCCTCCCTGCCCCCAGCTCTCCTCCCTCTCCGGGCCTTCGATCTCCGGCGGTGGTGAGAGCGGCACCGACCTGGAGACGCGCACTCTCTCCCGGCACCGCGGACTCGCTCGACAGCTGGGGCTCGACTCGCACCCTCCCCAGACGGATCGCGGGCAGCTCCCACAGTCGGACACCGCCCGTGAGCCCCCCATAGAGCAGGAAGTCGGGGTCTCTTCTCGAGGGCAGAGCACTCCGGCGATAGCGATTGTCCAACCGCAACGCCAGCACGGATCCCGATGCAACGGTGGCCGGAAGGTCGACCCCAAAGCCGAGGAACTGGCCATCGGCTTCGATCAATCGCGCGCCATCGACGAGAACCTCCGCACGCCCGTAGAAGGGCCCCACCTCGAGGCGCCAGATCCTGCCTGGAGTCGAGCTCTCGACGATCAGCCGAGTACGGTAGCTACCGGAGCCGCGTCGATAGTCGACCCCGAAACGGTAGGCGTCTGTTGCATTCCAGCAGTGCGGAAGCTCGACTCCGAGGGTCGGAGGTACCGGCTGATCGGGACAGGTCCGCAACCAGCGGCCGCGCCGTCGGCCTGGTGAATACTGCCAGTCCCCGTCGAGGCTCGTCACGACGCGCAACGCCCCTCCTTGCCCACTGGACTCAGACACTGACACGATCACCTTCCGAGCCATGAGCCAGAACCGAGCCCGATCCCGTGTGAGGCGCAGCGATGAGACGATGAGTCGGATCCGCCGCATGACCCGAGCCGACCTTCCGAGGGTCAACGATCTCTACAACCACTTCGTCGAGACGTCGGCGGTCACCTTCGACCTCGAGCCGATCTCGCTGACCAGAAGGCAAGAGTGGTTCGAGACGTTCGCTGCGGAAAGTCCGTATCAGGCCTTCGTCCTGCATCTCGATGGGCAGCTCGTCGGGTTCGCCTGCAGCCACCCCTTCCGTCCCAAACCGGCGTACAGGACTTCGGTCGAGACCACGATCTACCTCGACCCCGCGGTTCACGGCAGGGGTCTCGGTGTCCCGCTCTATCAGCGACTGTTCTCGGCCCTGGCCACGGAGGACCTCCATCGAGTCTATGCGGTGATCGCCTTGCCCAACCCCGCCTCGTTGGCCCTGCATCGACGCCTGGGATTCGAGCAGGTCGGACTGCTCCATCAGGCCGGCCGAAAGTTCGATCGGTACTGGGATCTGTGCCTCATGGAGAAGAAGCTCGACTGAGCTCCGCGGGCCCATCTCAGCGTCGCTTCTTCGCGGTCGGCCTGTCTCGCGTGGGTTCCTGCGGTGGCCGGAAGGCCTCCGGGTCCTCGGGCCGGCGCAAGGCCCGCATCGCCACCCACCCACCCAGCAGGGCCAACGGAATGGAGTACAGCTGCCCCTTGCTCATCCAACCGAAGAACAGGTCGTAGCCACGATCCGGCTCGCGGAAGAACTCGTCGAAGATCCGCACCAGGGCGTACGTCGAGAGCGCGACACCGGCCGTCAGCCCTGGCCTCCGACTGCGCCGAAACACCCACTGCGCAACGGCCAGGACCAACAGTCCCTCCAGTGCCGCGGCGTAGAGCTGGCTGGGGTGGCGCGGAGTCGCCACTCCGCCGTCGGGCCCCGAGGTCGCCTCGGGAAAGATCACCGCCCACGGCACCTCGCTCGGTCGTCCCCAGAGCTCCCCATTGATGAAGTTCGCGACGCGGCCCAGGAAGACTCCGAAGGGCGCCGTCGCGCAGACCGCGTCGTAGAGCACGGCGAGCGAACGATCGTGACGGCGTGACCAGAGTGCGACTCCGATCACCAGCCCCACGATGCCCCCGTGACTGGCCATCCCTCCCTCCCACACCCGGAAGAGGTAGAGAGGATCCGCCAGCAGGCGATCGAGTCCGTAGAGCAGGCAGTAGCCGATCCTTCCGCCGATGAACATCGGGAGGAACGCGCCATAGAGCACGAAGTCTTCCACCTCGTTGGCTCGAAAGGGCAAGCGCTCCGCTCGCGCCTGTCGGCGCATCCACCACCAGGCCGCGAGCGCACCGAGCGCATACGCCAGCCCGTACCAACGGATCGCCAACTTGTCGGTGAACTGCACGATGACCGGGTCGAGATCGTGGGTCCACCAGGTGCGCTCGGCGGCGGCGAGCGCCAAGGTCCAGAAAGGCATGGATCGGGGGCCTTCTTCGAGGTGAGGGAGAGGGAGTCGAGGTCGAGAACGACCGGAATGTCGGTGCTAGGATGAGTCGGTGATCGTATCAGTTCGGCGACTGCACAGAGGCTGTTGCCCCGACGGCCAGAGCCACAGGGGCTCGCAGACTGAAACCGTCTGCCCCTGAGCAGCGAAACGACTGACATCCCCGCCTGGAACGGCCCCCCAAGACCGACCTCGAGGACGAACGACATGACCACCAAGGTGACCCCCGAGCCCCTCGCCGACGTCCAGAACTCCGAGGACCTGCGGCAGATCCGCATCGACAAGGTGGGGGTGAGCAACATCGAGTACCCGGTCTTGGTCAAGGACCGGGCCAGGGGCACGCAGTCCACCGTCGCCAAGATCAACATGTACGTCGACCTCCCCGCGCACTTCAAGGGCACCCACATGAGCCGCTTCCTCGAGGTGCTCAACGCGCACGAAGGACCGATCAGCATCGAGGAGATCCCCACCATCCTCACGTCCATGCGCGATCGGCTCGACTCCGAGACCGCGCACTTCTCGCTCGACTTCCCCTACTTCATGGACAAGCTCGCCCCGGTCACCGGGAAACGCGGCGTGATGCCCTACCGCTGTGGCTTCGAGGCCTGCATGGGCCGCTGCAACGACTTCGTGCTCTCGGTCGAGGTCCCGGTCACGACCCTGTGCCCCTGCTCCAAGGAGATCGCCGAGTACGGAGCTCACAACCAGCGCGGCTACGTACGGCTCAAGGTCCGCTTCGCCGACAACGTCTGGCTCGAGGAGCTGATCGAGCTCATCGAGGACGCGGCCAGCTGCGACCTGTACCCGGTTCTCAAGCGGCCCGACGAGAAGTGGGTCACCGAAAAGGCCTACGACAATCCCCGCTTCGTCGAGGACATGAGTCGCGAGGTCGTGGTGCGTCTACAGAAGGACCCGCGTATCCGTTGGTTCTCGGTCGAGGTCGAGAACCACGAGTCGATCCACGCTCACAACGCCTACGCCTCGATCGAGCAGTGGGTCAACGGCTACGGCCCGGACGACGTGACCGTCCCGGGCTCGTAGCTGTCGTTCCTCTCTAACGCTGGTCACTCCACAGGGACGTGTCTCCGCTCTCGAAGCCGTCGGAGAAGATGGACTCCACCGGCGGACCGCTCGATCCCGTCGGGAGCCTGAGCGCCGGGTCACCCAGCAGGGTGTAGGTGCGCAGATCCATCGGTGCGGTGGCGTTGTCCTTCATGCCTTCGAGTACCGCTTCACCGAGCGTCTCGACCGTCCCGAAGAACGCCGCACGCAGGATGTCCTCGCCCAGATCGGTTGCCCAGTTGTTCTGAGACAGACCGGTCGGAGCCAGCACCGCGATGGCGCCACCGTCGGCGTCGAGCACCAGGGCCTCGCCGAGCGAGGTGTATCCCGGAACCTCGAAGCGGTTCACCGCACAGCTCAGCGCGGTCACGATCGGGATCTGGCCCGTGGTCTGGAGCAAGGGCACGTCGAGCAGAGTGAGCAGCCCCTCTGCCGCGAACCGATCGAGGCCCCCGTGGCCCTGGTAGTTGAGCCAGAAGGCACCCTCGTTGAGCCCCGTGAGGAGTCGACTCCGGGCCTCGGTCGTGCCCAGGAGATCGATGTCGAACCGCTCCGTGGCCAGTGACGCCGCCGAAGCCACACTCTGCAGAACGTCGAGGGACGCACTGAAGTTGCCCGCTTTGTCGGCGTTGTCCGCTGCCAGCAGGACCCGGTCACCGAAGGCGCCGCTGCCCGACTCCCAGGCAATCACCTTGTCGATGTAGTCGTCGAGCTCCTGGTTGGTGACGGCTGGGATTCGGCCGATCGCGACATCGGGCACGTTGCCGTTGCCGAAGAGGTCGCCGAGCACCGCGTCGGAAGCGAACAGTCCGTGAGCCGTGCCAATCAGCGCCGGTGGCAACAGACTCGTCTGACCGAGGTGACCTCGATAGTCGTAGGAGCCCTTGCCCACCAGGGTGACGAAGCGCGGCTTCACCTCGTAGGCCGTCCAGACCTCGCGTAGGAAGGCGTTGATCGCCCACGGCGTCTCTTCACCGGCGGAGTAGCGATCGTAGACGTCTTCGATCACCACCGTGCGCACACTCAGGCCCTGCGAAGCGCGGTAGTCGGCCAGCCGCTGCGCTGTGGACGCCATCGACTCGGCCGTGATCACCAGGTACTCCGCCCCGCCCATGGCCGGGAAGGGTCCGCCGACGCCAACGACCTCGGGCGTTCCCATGGCCTCGGGGGTAAAGAGGAAGTACTCACGTCCGATCTGACTGGCGAAGGTCACGCGGTTCCCCGCGACACTCGCTCCGTGGAGTCGCACGGGACGCGACGGATTCGTGACGTCGAGGACCTCGACCGCACTACTGGGCAGGTCTTCGACCGTCGAAACCACATCGTTGGCCGTGAAGAGGAGCTGGCCCGTGGGGGCCGCCAGGCGGCGCTGGTACTCCACCTCGAGGAAGTCGATGTAGACGTAGTCCATGCCGATTCCGCGGGGTGCATAGATCTGGACCCGAAGCTCGTTGCCCACCGCGTAGAGGTCGGAGTTGTCGAGCGGAATCAACAGCTCCCTGCGACCGTCGCCATCCCACTCGAACACCTCCAGAAGCTGGTCGTTGAGCCAGACGTCGAGCCTGTGGTCGACCGTATTGGCGGACTCGAGGCCGCCGAAGATCGCCAGTCTGATCTGGGCATCTCCGGTGGCCAGGTGATCCGGCAGATCGAAGGGAATCACCGTGGTGTCGTATCCCGGGAAGGTCACGACACTCTTCCAGAACCACATCTCCTGATCGGGATTGTGGAGCGCAGAGGTGGCGCCGAAGTTGTTCTCCTCGAGTCGCACGGTCGCAGCGTAGGAGCTGCCGGACACCGCAGGCACGTTCTCGATCGCCTGACCACCCACCGTCGCCGTCTCTTCGAGCGAGTGCTCGACGAACACGTCGACCGCGGTGTCGAAGATGGAGCTGAACGGCGGCACGTAGAAGTACACGTTGCGGCCATCGGTGCTCCACCACTGGATCTCCTCGCCCTGGGAGGTGAGCCGCAGGCGCGACTCGGCAATCCAGTAGTTCACACCCGTGTCGCTCATCCCGAGGGCCCCGGCGATCGCGGCCGAGGACACGGAATAGACCCCGCCACCAGCCACGGTGAGGCGGGCACCGTCGCCCGCGAACTGCGGCCGGCGGAAGCGCGCGGCGTCCTGGATGCCCGCACGATCGCGGCTGGTGTGGATGCCCTGACGCTGATGACGCGTGGCGCCGAGCGAGCCGTCTGGCACTGCGCTGCTGCCGCCGACATCGATCGTGAAGGGACCGTGGTAGATCTCACCACCGCTCGCCTCGACCTCGATGAGCGCATACTCCAGCCGGGCCGAGGACGAGTCGGCATAGGGATCCGAAACCCGATAGACGGCTCCCAGCGCCTCGTTCGGAGACGGTACGAACTCCCCGACCGGCTCCCAGTCATCGGCTGCCGGTAGCCAGCGGAACAGATAGAACCCGAGGGTACCGATCTCGTTGGCAGTCTCCCACTCGACCACGATCCCACCTTCGTCGAGCGCTGCGAAGCGGGACACGAGGGCCAGGGTCGGTGCTGCCCCGTAACCGAAGTTGCGGTTCGACTGACTCAGCCCCTGGATCAGCACTCGTTCCACGCCACCAGTCGCAGTCTGGGTCGTCTGGGTGTTCCCCGAAGCCACCGTCCCGGTGACGTCGGAAACGATGATCCAGTTCGTGTTCGTGGGCAGTCCACCGAAGGCATAGTCGCCCGAGCCGTCGGAGGTCGTCGTGCCGAACAGCGGATCCGTGGCATCGATCAAGCCATCCGCGTCCAGATCCAGATAGAGCGTGAGGGTCGCTCCACTCACCACGCCTTCGGTCCCGACATCGTAGATGCCGTCGGCATCGGCGTCCTGGAAGACGGTGCCCGAGATCTCATAAGGCGGCACGCCCCACAGTCCGAAATCGGCCCGCAGTTCGTTTCTGGCTCGGGTGTGCACACCACCTCTGGCAGCGCCGGAGGTGAGCTGGGCACAGAACGGCTTCGGCTGGGAGTCTTCGTCGACACCGATGCTGCCCACCGTCTCCTCGAAGGTGGCGAGCTCCGGCTGACCCGGCTTGATGCGCACCAGATAGGTCTGGGGCGTCGCCAGGTTGCGGAAGGCGTAGCGACCCTGGCTGTCGGTCGAGGTGGTCCGGATCAGGGTGTCGAACCCGACCTCGAGAGTGCAGTTGCCGTTGCGATCGATCCACAGCTCCAGCTCGATGAACTCCATCCCGGACTCCCTGGTCGGGTGGAAACGGCCGTTGCCATCGGCATCGAAGAAGACCAGGTTGCCGATGGTGCCGGTGCCCGGAGGCGAGGCGTAGCCGAAGTCGGCGTCGTTGTAGTCGCTCCCGCCGGCCACTGGAATCACCGCCGTGGGATTGACTCCGTAGCTCTGGTAAAGGCCAGCGAGCACGCCGGCGACGTCGATCACGCCGACGAAGTAGCCGCCGTCCTCCATGCCGTTGAACTCGTAGCTGCCGTCTGCGGCCGTGGTGGTCGATGCGACCACCGGGTCACCACCGTCGAAGAAATTGTTGCCGTTGTCCTGGAAGAGGCTCAGTGAGACGCCGCCGATGCCGGGCTCGCCCGGATCGTAGACGCCGTCGCTGTCGAGATCGGAGAACACCAGGTCACCGATGCTGTTGGGCGCAGCGTTGAGGTAACCGAAGTCGGCCGACAGGTAGTCGTCGCCCGCCACCACGTCGATGAGGATCGTGTTGCCGGACTGGTTGGTCGGGCCCACCAATCCCGCACTCGCGGCATCGACCGACACGGTGTAGCTGCCACTGGTGGTGACACCCGGCGCCGACCATAGACCCGAGGCGTCGGTGAGAACGACCTGGTTGTAGCCGCCAGGGCCGGTCACGGTGACCTGGATCCCCGGAATCCCGAGCTCGCCGGTGTCCTGGAGGCCGTCACTGTCGTTGTCGTACCAGATGAAGTCACCGATCACGCTCTGCGCGGCGGCGTAGCCGAAGTCGATCGTATTGTCGACGTCGTTCACCTGCATGCTGATCAGGTTGCTGTTCGGCCCGATCGCAGTCGTCGCCGCGTAGCCGGCCGGAACCGTCGCTTCATTGACCCGGACGAAGTAGTTGGCCGCGTCCAGATCCCGGAAGCTGTAGAGACCGTTGGCGTCGGTCGTCGTGGTCGAGACCAGGGTGTCGACGCCGGTGTCGAGAATTCCGTTGCCGTCGTCGAGGTAGAGCTGTAGCCCGACCCCGCCGATGCCCGGCTCGCCGCCGTTCTGGACACCGTCGCGATTGGCGTCCTGCCAGACCCGATCGCCCAGGCGACCACCCACAAGGGTGAACTGAGCGCCGTCATGGTCGTCCTCGTCACCACCCGTGTTGTCGATCACACCCGGAACGAAGACGTCCCCGTTCTGGTTGTTCTGCTCCGACTCCGGAGTGGAATCGCTGTCGGCCGAGCCGTCCGTCCACATCTCGGCGTAGGCGTAGTGGGAGCCGCGGTTCACCGTCGCCACGGTCAGCGTCACGTCGAGCGTCACGTTCTGGCCCGGAGGCAGCGGAGTGCTCGCGTCGAGGGTGACGATGCCGTGCCCGTCGCCATCGACAGCCCAACTGTAGGGCATCGCCAAGGCGCCACCGGTGGCCCCGTTCGGGTTGTCGGCGAGGTCGAAGCCGCTGAACTTCGTCAGGTCGACGAACGAGCGGATCTGCGGTGAACCGGTCAACGGTACGGTGCCCTGGTTGTACAGGGTGAGGCGCAGGGTGACCTTGTCGCCGGTGCGCAGCCGCCCGTCGGCGCTCTGTCCGTCGACCGAGTTGTCCGACAGGTACTGGTAGGTCAGCGCGAGATCGAAGCCCACGTCGATGGTGAAGACGGTGGGATCGCCCTCGCCCGGATCCTCCGGATAGCCGTTGCCGTTCGGGTCGACGACCACGCCGTCGTCGGACAGATCATCCGCCTCACCGTCCGTCGTGCCGTTCTCGCTGGTGTCGCCGAGCGCGACTGCCTGGTTGACGAACTCACGCTGCTCCACTCTCGGGTAGAAGGTGACCTCGAAGGCGATCTCGACGTTGGCCCCGATCGGAAGCTCATCACCGGCATTCAGGCTCAGCAGATTGAGATCGCTCGAGCCGTTGAAGGCAGGGTTGGCCGTGAGATCGGCACCACCGGTCGGGTTCTGCAGGGCCGGCGCCGACGTCAGCGTGTATTCACCCGGCAGATCGACCTGGCCTACCGCTGCCTGGTAGGTGCCGAAGGCGCCCGCCAGTTGGTCCCGCACCTGGACGTCGAAGAGGTCCATGGTGCCGAGCGTCTCCACCTCGACGGTGTACTCCACCGTCCAGGTGCCATTGCCGTTGTCGACCGGGGGCGTGCTGACCCGTTTGGCCGTCCCGATCTGCGCCATGCAGGCGCCCACGAAACCGGTCATGTCGTAGATCATCGCAGCGGACGGCACATCCAGCGGCGCGTCCAGCAGGTTGCCGGTCGCAGGATCGATCTCCTGGATGACGTAGCTTCGACCCGCCCAGATGCGGCCGCTCGGGTTGTTGCCGAGCTGGAACATCTTGTGACGACCGTTGACCTGCTTGATCAGCGTGAAATCGCGCGCGGCGACGTCGTAGGTCCAGAAGTAGTACCGAGGATTCCCTTCCCAGGCACCGTTCAGGTCGTAGCCGTTGTTGTGAGTCGACCCGGCGATCAGCACACCGCCGCCACCGTTGTCGAAGGGCACGATGTCGCCGAAACCGCCCACCGGGTAGATTCCGTCGTCGACCCCGATCTGGGCCTGTGCGTCCTCCTGCACGGGCAGGCGACGCAGGCTGACGATATCGGTGCCATCCGGCGTCATCACGATCTCGTGGATCGCCGAGATGTTGAACCGCCCGACCGGGCCACCCTCCGACGCTAGGTAGAGGGTGTTGGTCGCCGGCCAGAAGGTGGCGCCCGCACTGTCCAGATAGCCTCCGGTGAAGCAGTTGTCCTGCGGTTGGGTCAAGGCGCCACATCCACTCTGCGGGAACTGGGACGCCAGATCCGAGATGAAGTAGTGCTGATCCTCCAGCACATCCCAGCGGTAGAGCTTCGTGCCGTTGCCGTAGTAGACCTGACACGAGTTCACGTTGGCCGCCAACGAGTTGATCTCGTCCTGACTCGTCGGGCTGGCCGGGCCACCACCGTTGTTCTGGATGTTCTGCGCCTGTGTCGCCCGACGGGTCGAGCCGGTGGTCGGGTCGACCCACCAGATCTCGGCGGGCGGAGCGTCTTCCTCGGCGTAGCCCTTGGCCATCATCACCGTGTTCTCGGTGAACACCTGGGTGGCCAGGAATCCCCGCTCTGGCGCCAGGTTGTCGCCGGGTCGGATCACGATCGGTGTCGGACCGGCCTTGGTCTGGATCGGACTGCCCGGCACCGAGGTGATCTGCAGGGTGTAGTTGCCCGGCGTCAGGTTCTCCTGCCGATACCAGCCGCCACGATCCGTGGTCAACGAGCAGGGAGTGCAGTCCGGACCGTTGAGCTCGAGCTCGACGCCCTCGAAGCCCACCTCGCTCACCTCGACCGTGTTCTCGCGCACGCCGTCGCCGTCGATGTCCTTGAAGATGAAGCCTTCGAGCTTGCCGCTCGCCGGCAGGGTACCCGTACGCAGGCAGACGTTGTCGACAGTCAGACCTTCGAGGTCGGTGCCGATGCGAGCCATGTACTGCGACAGGGTCCCGATGCGCAATTGGAAGGTGCTGCCCGGCGTCTGACCGTTGGAGGCCAGATAGCTCAGCAGGTTCTTGTCGCGCACCTCGATCCAGGTGTCGTTGGTGAACTTGTCGGGGTGCAACGTATGCACCGTGATCCACGGATCGGAGCTGGTGCCCCGGACCTGAACGCGATCTTCAGGATTGCTGTCTTCACCGTGATCGGCGTAGTCGAAGTCGAGCAGCAGCTCCTGAGCCGACAGGTCGAGTGCCGACAGATCGAGGGTCAGCGTGATCCACTGCTGGCTCCAACCGGCCGCGTGCAGAGTGATCGCCTTGCCACGGGAATCACCGGGAATGTTGTCGCCCAGCGACTGCGTACCCGTGTAGATCTTGCCGTTAGTGGCCGAGGAGCCGTTGACCAGGAAGGTCTCGACTTCCCAACTCCAGCCCGCAGCGCCACTGAGCGACCCAGAGAAGGGACCGCTCGAGCTGCTGGTGGGCAGGAAGCTGTTGCTGAGGCCTTCGAAGTCGTAGTAGAAGGCGTTGTTCGTGGTACAGGCGAGACCCGGCAGGTTCAGCGAATCGAAGCCGATGTCGAGCGGGTTGTTGCCCCCGACCACCGGAACCGTGTGCGGTAGTGACGCCGGCGCGGTGAGCGACGGCGAGCCGGACAGCGTGAGCGTGTCCTGATCCACGTTGATGGAGTAGTTCGCCGCCGAGAGACCCGGGAAGCGGTAGTAGCCGCTGCCGTCGGTGGTCCGCATGCACGGGTTGCAGCCGGGGCCGATCAAGGTCAGATCGACACCTGCCATCCCCGATTCGCCGCCGTCGGGACACCGTTGCCATTCGTGTCGTCGAACACGTAGCCGGTGATGGCGGGGCTGGTGTAACCGAAGTCGGCGGTGTCGTGGACCTGCCCGGCAATCACCGTGACCGTCGTCTCGTTGTCGAAGGTGGCGTCCGGATCCGCGGTCTGCACCGTTCCGTCCGGCGGTGTGACCCTCACCCGGTAGGTACCAGGGGGCACGAACTCGAAGAGGTAGCCACCATCGGCGTTCGTGAGCATCGTGGCCAGGGTAGCCCCGCTCCCCGCGTCGAGGAGGGCGATCGGGCGCCCGGCGATGCCCGGCTCGCCCGCATCCCTCCGTTGCTGTTCTCGTCCTCGAACACGAAGTCGCCGATGGAGCCGGTGAAGCGCAAGCCGAAGGCGTTACCGGTCGACGATCCCCGGCGCCCAGGGTCACCTCGAACGAGCCCGGCGTCGACGGCCAGTCGGGATCGCCGCTGACGGTCATCCCGGCCGGTGGCGTGAATCACCGTCCAGGTGCCTGCACCGACGCTCGCGAACGACCAACTCCCACTGCCGTCAGTGGCCGTGGTCTGGTGGATGTCACCACCCAGCGCCAGCGTCACGGTCGCGCCGGCGACATTGCCCTCGGCGCCGTTCTTGATGCCGTCTCCGCTGTCGTCCTGGAAGGCCGAGCCGGAGATCGAGCCGCTGAAGCTGTAGCCGAAGTCCTGGTTGACGTCCAGGGTGCCGAACGGAATCCCTGTGC
The DNA here is from genome assembly GCA_963851415.1 of uncultured Acidobacteriota bacterium. Taxonomy (GTDB): domain Bacteria; phylum Acidobacteriota; class Thermoanaerobaculia; order Multivoradales; family Multivoraceae; genus CAWKPF01. Next base: position 483,233 of record CAWKPF010000003.1, on the reverse strand, counting down.
AGCCGCCGTCACCCGGCGCACAGATCTCGATCGCGGCTTCGTGAGCGGCCCCGCCGTCCGGGTCGTACTCGAGCGTGCCGCCAGTGGGCGGCGTGACCACGATGCGGTGGTTGCCCGACGAGAACAGGGTCGACAGAACGTAACTGCCCCGACGAGTTGGTGGTGGTCGCGTCGACCACGATTCATGGACGCGTCGACCAGCGCCACGCCGACACCCGGAATGCCGGGCTCGCCGGGATCCTGAACACCGTCGCCGTCGACGTCGTTCCAGATCCAGTCGCCCACGCTGGTCCCGGCCGGACCGTGATGGTGATGTCATCGATGGTCATGCCCTGGCTGGAGGTCGTCGACTGGATCCTTCCCGTCCCGACCAGTGGAAGCGCACCTGGAATGTCTCGGAGAACTGCTGCCCGCCGCCGACAGGCCCCCGAGACATCGATCTCCGGCGAATGCGCCCACACCCCGCGGGAACGGTGGCGTTCCAGCCAGAAGCTGCCGTTGGACTGCAGCCAGTCCATGTCGTAGGGCAGCGCCAACCACGGGTCGCTCTCGCTGCCACGAACCGACACGGAGAAAAAGATCCTGGGAGGCACAGTATTGAGCGGTGTCGAACGAACAGTGCTGCATCCACCAGAAGTCGAGGGTGATGTCCTGACTGGTCTCGTAGAAGGAAAGGTCGAGCCGAGGATGAGGTTCCCATCGTTGGTCTGATTGGTGTTGAAGGCATCGATGGTGCCCGCATGCGTACCGGAGTAGGCGAAGTTGCCCGGCAGATGTGCCTCGAGCTCGGTCATCAGCTGCGGTTTCTGGACCGTCTCGAAACGGAAGTCGGGCAGACTCTCGAGACAACGCGCGGTCGCGGTGTAGCTGTCGTCCCCGGCAGTCTCGAAGTCCTGGAAGTACGGCAGCAGAACCCCGCCCTGCAGCTCGATGTCCACGGTATCGATCGCCGTTCCACCGAGGTTGACCGGCCGGGGGTGAGCGCCACCTGCCACGAGGCCGGTGGGCAGGGAGCCCGGCCGCAGCGCCACCAGATACTTGGTCGGCTCCGAGATAGGTGAACGAGTACTGACCCTGAGCATCGGTGCGAGTCGAGCGCAGCGGTGTGTCGCCTTCGCTGCCGTCCAGCACGCCATTGCCGTTCGCGTCGTCGAACAGGTCCACCAGCACGCACGGCATCCCCTCGCCAGAGTCGAAGCTGGCATTGCCGTTCGTATCGCGCCACACCTGATCACCGATGCCGGAGCTCCCGCTGCCCCAGCGCAGCAGCAGATCGTCGAGCGTCAGTCCGTCGCTTCCGATCGCGAACCTGCCGAACTGACGAAAGCGCAGCTCGAACCCACTGTCGAAGGCGGTCGAGCCGAGGGCCGATTCGATCGCCTGCGAGAGATTGAGATCCTGGATGTCGATCCACAGGCCGTAGTTGTTGAGATCGAAGCGGTAGACCTCGATCCACTCCCCCGCCGGCATGGAGCCGACTCGCACGTCGACCACATCGACGATCTCGGTCTCTCCCGGCACGTCGACCAACAGGTGGTCACCATCCACCCAGGTCGGGGCGGGACCGTACTCCTCCTGATCGGCATGGTCGATGAAGCTGAAGTCGAGCAGCAGGGTCTCGGCGGTGGTGTGACCGGTCAGATCCGCACGGAAGATGAGCTCGTTGACGGTCTGATTGCCCGGGCTGTTCGAATCGGTCTCGTCCAACGAAGCCGAGGCCTGGCCGTTCTTCACATACGGGCTCCCGCCGAGATCGTCGCTGTTCAGGCGCAGACGACCGGTGGGCCCAGCCCCAGTGCCGGGGGTCCCGGTCTGGAGGCAGTAGAAACCCTGGCCGTTGCTGCACGACGCGTCGTCGTAGGAGGTCGTCTCGAAGCCGAAGTGGGCGGCGCCCGGCAGGCAGGTCGCTCCTGCTCCACCGTAAGTCGTTGTATGAACCAGCGCTCCTTCGAAGCCCTCGAAGAAGGGGAAGGTCAACGGCTGATAGCCGACGTGAGCGTTGTCGACGATCTCCTCGGCTCCGAGCGAGAAGTCGATCGGGTTCTGGTTGGTCGACCTCCTCGAGTTGATCGGCAGCGTGCACTCGTTGAGCAGCACGGTGTAGTCGGTCGACCCGGTCAGGTCGAGGAACTCGTACTCGCCGTCGGGACCGGTCAGCTGGGTCGACAGCGGCGTCCCGCCCGAATCGAGCAGGGCGACCTCGACGTTCTCGATCCCGGTCTCGCCCGGGTCGAGAACCCCGTCCGCATCGACGTCGTCCCAGACCATGCCTCCGATGGCGGGCGCACGGTTGTAGCTGAAGTCGACCGCAGCCACGCTCTGGCCAGGAGTCAGCGTGATCGAGGTCTGATGGCCGAGCGAGCCGGCGCCGCAGGCGGCACCGAGAGGCGGCGCCGGACAGTCGAGGTCGTAGATCTGTCGGGTCCCCGGAATCGGGGTCACGACCACGTCGTAGGTTCCGGCGGGCAGGTACTGGAAGGAGTAGTCGCCCGAGGCATCGGTGCTCGTGACCAGGACGGTGTTGGCGCCCTGCTTCAAGGTCACCACCAGCCCCTCGAGCGGGTCCTCCCCGGACTCGACACCGTCTTCGTTGTCGTCGTCCCAGATCGAGCCGGCGACCTGCGCCTGGTAGCGATAGCCGAAGTCCTCGCCCGTGCGGAATTCACCGTACTGGAGCCCGAAGGTCGACTGGTGGGCGGTGCCGGTCCCGTCGACGTCGAAGGTCTGCACGGTCGGGGGCACGCCATCGGGGGGCGACGGCAGGGCCACGGTCCAGTTTGCAGGACCGACGCTGGTGAACAGGTAGTTGCCGTCGGCGTCGGTGGTGCTGGTCTGGAACACGGTCGCCCCCTGCAGCAGCTGCACCGTGACTCCAGAGATCCCCCCTTCGGCGGGATCCTGGGCCTGATCGCCGTCGCGGTCGTCCCACACTCGCCCGGCCACGGTTCCCGTGAAGAAGTAACCGAAGTCCTGATCGAGAACACTGACGCCGAGCGCGGGCACGCTGATGTTGGCCTTGTTGTCGCCCTGCTCCGGGTCCTCCGTACTGTACGGGCCGTCGGGATCCCAGGAGACGGTGCCACCGGTCGGAGGATCGACCTGGATGGTGAAATCACCCGGCGCGAGGAGGTAGAACTGGTAGTCGCCGTCGGCGTCGGTGGTCGTGCTCGCGACCACGCCGCCGGAATCGCTCAGCGTCAGGCCGACGTTGGCGATCCCCGGGCTCCCCCGGATCCTGGAGGCCGTTCCCGTCCAGGTCGTTCCAGATCCGGTCGCCGATCACCGCACCCGGCAGCGGACCGTTGATGACGACGTCGTCGATCGTGATGCCGCCGTACTGAGTGCTGTTGTTGTAGTAGGCATCTTCGTAGGCGTCGAGGTGGAACTCGAGCTCCTCGAAGGTGCTGCTGAAATCCTGCCCGCCGGCCAAGAGGATGGCCGACAGATCGATGCCGCTCTCCTCGCGGAACACTCCCGGATTGAGCGGACTCGAAGCATTGGGCCCACCCTCGGCCTCCCACTGATCGGTCGGGTTGGCCTGATTGAGCACCGGCAGCCACGGTTCGAGCCTGACCCGCGCACGAAGACACCGCCATTCTCGTTGCTCCAGCCCGGGAACAGCTGGTTGAAGTAGATGTGGATGTGTCCAGACGAAGTCGAGGGTCACGGTCTGGACGGCTGCGGTGTAGGCGGCGAGGTCGAGGGTCAGGATCAGCGTGGTCGGACTGGCGCCGTTGCTCGACGCATCCATCGTCATGGAACGATCGCCGTTGTACTGGTAGGCACTGGAATCGCGTTTCGGATCGAGTCGGCCCCAGCCGGACTCGGTGAAGCGGAAATCGGGAAGACCGGCCATGCAGGTCGCATCTGCCCAGTACACGGTCTCGGGCACGCTCTCGAAACCGGTCGAGAACGGCAGCAGCGCGCCGCCGGAGACTTCGAGATCCTGGATCGAGCCTGTCCCGCGCTCAGGGCCAAGGGCCTGGGATTCGTATCGACCACCGAGAGTCCGTGCCGGAGCGTCGCGGTGTCGACGGCAAGGAAGTAGTCCGCGGCACCGAGATGCGGGAACGAATACGCACCGTCCGCCCCCGACGGCACGGAGGCGATCGGGTTCTGGCTCTCGTCCAGGTCGAGGACCTGATCGCTGTTCAGGTCCGGGTAGAGCGTGATCAGCACGCACGGCATTCCCTCGCTCGCACCCAGGGTGCCGGGACGTCCCAGTCCTTCCACAGCGTTCCGGAGATTTCGCCGTCTCCGGTCCCCGCATGCACGCGAATGTCATCGAAGCTGACACCATCGAGCCGGTTCGGCGTGCTCGTCGTGTCGTCGTCGTAGTGGCGGAAGCGGACCTGGAACCCGCTGTCGAAGTCGTAGGACGTGCCGTTGGCCACGTTGTAGGCCACGAGCGACGCGGTGAGGTTCACATTCCGCACGTCCGCCCACTGGCCTTCCTCCGCGGGAATCGACTGCCAGTCGCCCTCGACGACGCTCGGTGTCGCGGGGTCGTCGACCTCGAACCACGCGCCGCCCGGCATGCCTCCGACCCGCATCTCGATGATGTCATCGCCAGCCGCTCCGTCCGCGATGCGATGGCGCTCGTCCTGGTGCGAGTTCACGCTGTAGTCGAGGAGGACCGTGTCGCTGCTCACCGTGTAGGCACTGAGATCGAGATTCAGGACCAGCCCGTTCTGGTCGAAGACGCTATCGTTGGTCGTCGAGTCCATCGTCGCAGCGGCCTGTCCGGTGCGGTAGAAGTCTTTGCCGATAACGGTTTCCTGCGTGCCCCAGTTGTCGGAAACGCGCAGCTGGAGGCGACCGTTGTTGGTCTTCTCGAAACTGAACGCCGGCGCACCCTTGATACACGCCGTGGCCGACGTGTAGGACCCCTGCTGATCCGGCGCGTTCTCGAAGCTCTCGAAGAAGGGCAGCAGATTCGTGTAGCCGAAGTCGGCGTCGCTGACCACCTCGGCCGGCGCCAGGGTGCGCAGGTAGGGGCTGTTGCCCGTCGTGCTGGTGCGCACACCCGCGGTCAGCGTGCACTCGTCGACCACGAGGGTGTAGTCCACCCCGGCAGAGAGACCGAGAAACTCGTAGTGACCGACTCCGTCCGAGGTCGTCGTCGGGCAGTCGGATCCCGGAGTACAGCCGGCGTGCTGCAGCTCGAGAGCCACACTTCCCACGCCGCTCTCACCGCCGTCGCGCACGCCATCGCCGTTGGCATCCGCCCAGACGTAGCCACCGATGGCGTTCTGCACGTCGTAGCCGAAGTCGATCCCCGTGAGGTCACTTCCGGAGACCGACTGCTGGGTCTCGTCGTCGAAGGGGCCGGAGGTGCCCGTGTCCGGATCATAGGTCGGAGAGCCGGCCGCCGGCGGCGTCACCTCGACGCTGTAGGTGCCGTCGGGAAGGTAGGTGAAGGAGTAGTTCCCGCTCCCGTCGGTGGCGGTCACGAAGAGCATCGAGCCGCCTTGCTTCAATGTTACCGTCAATCCGCTGAGCGCGGGCTCGCCACCGTCTTCGACGGCGTCGGCATTCTCGTCGCTCCAGATGTGGCCCGAAATGGAGCGCTGGTAGCGGTAGCCGAAGTTCTGGGTGTCGTTGGTGGCGCCGTCGGCGAGCGGAAAGGTCGAGATGTGAGCCGTGCCCGCTCCATCGGGATCGAACACCGCCACCGTGCCGGACGGAGGCGTCGTGACCTCCACCGTCCAGGTCGCCGGTCCGACACTGCCCCAGGAGAACTGTCCGGAGCCGTCGGTCGTCGCCGTGCGATGCACCGTCGCTCCCTGACGCAGCTGAACCGTGAGACCGGAGAACGTACTCTCGCCTACGTCGACGACGCCGTTGGCATTGCGGTCCTCGAAGACGACGCCGGCCACCGAGCCGGCGAAGTCGTACCCGAAGTCCTTGTCGAGGTGCAGCTCGCCCACCGTGACCACGCTGAAGTCCACCTCGTGAGCCGTGCCGCCGTCGAGATCGTAGGTCACGCTCGCTCCGGTGGGCGGGGTCACTCGCACCGTGTAGTTGCCGGTCGAGGTCACCTGGAAGCTGTAGTTCCCGTTGGAGTCCGTGGTCGTCGTGTCGATGACCGAGGAGCCTGCGTCGAGGAGCTCCACCGTCAGCCCCTCGAGGCCGGGCTCGCCCGCATCGTCGACGCCGTCGCCGTCGAGATCGTTCCAGATCCGGTTTCCGACCGGTGAGCCATTGCAGTCGCCGCTGCCCTGGAGGTAGATGCAGATGTCGTCGACCGTCACGCCTTCGTTGGCGCTCGTCGAGTTCGCTTGGCTGTTGCCGATCCACCGGAAGCGGATCTGGGTGGTCTCGCTGTAGGTCTGGCTCCAGGTGTTGAGCACGTTGCTCAAGTTCACCGCCGTGATGTCGTTCCACACGCCGGGACTGGTGCTGGCCCAGGTCTCGTAGCCCCAGTCGTAGACCGTGCGCCAGTTGTCCGAGGCCGTGCCGCGAATCTCGATCGCGTGGCCGTAGTCGAACGTTCCGCCGTGCTCCATCCACGAGAAGTCCATCACCACCGGATCGCTCGTGGTGTACGCCGAAAGATCGAACATGAACACCAGGGAGCCCTGCGTGGAGCCACCCGAAACGGACGGATGTTTGTCGAGCGTCGCAGCATTGGCCCCCGAGCGGTAGAAGCTCGCGCCAGCGGCCGTGCGCAAACGCCCCCCATCGTTCTCGGACCAGAAGAAGGCCTGAGGTACGCCCCCGACGTAGTTCTCACTGAGGTAGCCGTACCCCGCCCCGCCCGAGCTTTCGAAACCCTCACCCCAGGGCAGGGTGACGGCGTCTCCGATGTATCCGAAGTTCACGGTCGTCGTGGCCCCGGAGGTGGCGACCACGCTGACCGGGTTGACGGTCGCTCCCACGCCGTCGGTTCCCGGCTCGAGCAGCATGCCGATCGGGATCGAGCTGCCGATCACCGACAGGTCGTAGGTCGCCGGGGTGAGTCCGTTGAAGGAGAAGGCACCCGTGCTGTCGGTCTGTCCCGTGGCCACCAGGCTACCACCTGTATCGCGCAGCTCGAGGGTCACCGGGCCGGGGAAGGCGTCGTCGCCTGCCGCGAGAACCCCGTCGGCATTCTCGTCGATGCCGACCCGGCCCGAGACCCGAGCCGGAGGGGTGCAGGCCTTGGGCGTCTGGGTGAGCTGGATGTTGTCGAAGACCACGCCTTCCGACGTGAAGTCGTCGTACCAGCGGAACATCACCTCGAACGTGCTCCCGAAGTCCTGCCCCTGGCCCGCCAGTAGCTGGTCGACATCGATGCTGGCGGTCAGCCAGCCGGTCGTTCCGCCCGGGTTGTGGTCGAAGGCGAAGATCCAGTCGTCACTGCTCGACCCATGGAGAAAGACCCAGTCATTCGCCAGCGGAGGGGATGCAGTGGCGTCGCCGGCTACTGGTGGACTGCTGGTGTCGGCGTTCCCGGTCGAGTGATTGCTGTTGTGGGAGAGATAGTTGAAGCTCAACGTGACGTCGTTGCACACGACGTAGTAGTTGGTCATGTCCAACGTCAGGATGAGGTCGGTCGTGGTGAGAGTACCGTTGCCCGATCGATGAAGCTCCGCCTGCCGGGTGCCGTAATTCACCCCGTGGAAATGACCTGCCCCATCGACGTCCATGCGCGCCGAGGAGCCTGACGACCGGATCAGCCGGAAGTCCGGCGCGCCCGGCACCGGAATCTTGTTCGCTGTCTGATCCGCGGTTACGCCCTCGAAGTCTTCGAGATAGGGCAGCGTGACCTGAGCACTCGCCGCACCCGAGATCGCGATCGCGATCAAGGAAAGCACGACGATGGCGTTCGTACAGCTGGAGGAGAGCTTTCGCCACGAAGACTCCGGACGGAGCCGAGCCTGGATTCGAGCGTGACGGGATCGCAGTAGATGGAGGTTGGGCATGATCTACACCTCAGAGTGGCGAAAAAATAGGTTTCGCCGTTTCTGATCTTATAGCGATATGCCTACATTTGCTAGATACCCCTTGTAAATGCCCATGAACAAGGCCGAAACTAGGATAACTAGTGCCGCTCTGGCCCTCCCCCTTCTGGCTACCTCGTCACGCTCCAGAGCCCCAGAGCCCCGCTCTCGAAGTCGTCGCTGAAGATGGACTCCGACGGCGGTGCGCCGGGGCCGATCGGCAACCTCAGCGCCGGGTCGCCCAACAGGGTGTAGGTGCGCAGATCCATCGGCGCCCCCACGTTCTGCTTGAAGCCCTCCAGCATCGCCTCACCGAACGTCTCCACCGAGCCGAAGAACGCCGCCCGCAGGATGTCTTCACCCAGAGCCGTCGCCCAGTTGTTCTGCGACAGGCCTGTCGGGGCCAGCACCGCGATCGCCCCACCGTCCTCGTCGAGCACCAGGGCCTCGCCCAGCGAGGTGTAGCCCGGCACCTCGAAACGGTTCACCGCACAGCTCAGCGCCGTCACGATCGGCAGCTGGCCCTGCGTCCGGAGCAGCGGCACGTCGAGCAACGTCAGGAGACCCTCCGAGGCCATCCGGTCGAGACCGCCGTGACCCTGGTAGCTCAACCAGAACGCACCTTCGTTCAGGCCGCTCAGCAGGCGGCTGCGCGCCTCGGTGGTCCCGAGCAGACCGAGCTCGATGCGCTCCGTAGGCAGCGACGCCGCCGTGGCCACGCTCTCGAGCACGTCGAGTGACTCGCCGAAGTTGCCGGCCGAGTCCGCGTTGTCGGCCGCCAGGAGCACCCGATCGTCGAGCAGTCCCCCAGCCTCCCAGGCCATCACCTTGTCGATGTAGCGATCCAGCTCCTGGTTGGTCACCGCCGGAATCCGGCCCACCGCCATGTCGGGTACATGACCGTTGCCAATGACGTCACCCAGGGCGTTGTCGGAGGCGAACAGACCCCACGAGGTTCCGATCAGCGCCGGTGGCAACAGGCTCGCCTGCCCGGTGTGATCGCGGTAGTCGAACGACCCCTTGCCGATCAGGACCACGAAACGGGGCTTCTCGCCGGAGCCGCTCCACAGGTCACGCAGGTAGCTCTGCACCGCCCACGGTGTGGCCAGCCCGTTCGAGTAGCGATCGTAGACGTTCTCGATCTTCACAGTACGGGCAGAGAGTCCCTGCCCGGCACGATAGTCCGCCAGGCGCTGCGCCGTCGCCGCCATCGACTCGGGTGCGATCACCAGGTACTCCGCTCCGCCGATCGCCGGGAACGGACCCCCGACGGCGCCACTCTCGGGGCTGCCGACCGCTTCGGGGCTGTAGAGGAAGTACTCGCGCCCTGGCTGGCTCGCGAAAGTCACCCGACTCCCACCGTCGGTGGTCGCGCCGAAGAGCCTCACCGGACGCCTCGGATCGGTGATGTCGAGCAGCTCGACTCTGCTGCTCGGCAGGTCCTCCACCGTGGCCACCGATCCCTGAGCCCGGAAGTGCAGCATTCCGTCGGGAGCCGCCAGTCGGCGCTCGTGCTCGACCTCGAGGTAGTCGAGGTAGATGTAGTCGAGGCCCACACCCCGCGGAGGCTGAATCTGGAACCGCAAATCGTTCCCGGTCTCGTAGAGATCGGCCGGGTCGACCGACACCACCAGCTCGCGGCGTCCGTCGCCGTCCCATTCGAAGACCGAGACCAACTGGTCGTTCAACCACACGTCGACTCGGTGATCCACCGTATTGGCCGACTCGAGTCCGCCGAAGATCGCCAGACGCAAACTCGCGTCACCGATCGGCAGGTGATCCGGCAGATCGAAGGGAATCACTCCCGTGTCGTAGCCGTCGATCGTCACGATGCTCTTCCAGAACCACATCTCCTGGTTCGGATCGCGCAGCGGGCCGGTGGCTCCGAACACGTTCTCCTCCAGGTGCGCCGTGGAGGAGTACGAGCCACCGCTCACCGGAGCGACCGGCTCGAGGGAGGCACTCTCGGCCAACGCGGCCCCGGCGAGCCCTGCGTCCACGAAGACATCCAGCTCGGTGTCGTAGAGCGACTCGAAGGGAGGTACGTAGAAGAAGACCCGCTGGCCGTAGTCACTCCACCAGGCGATCTCATCGCCCTGGGAGGTGAGCCGCAGCTGGCCTTGCGCGATCCAGTAGTCGATGCTGGAAGCGCCCACGCCGAGGGTGGCGGCGAGCGTCGCAGACGATACCGAGTACACGCCCTCCCCGGACACCGTGAGCCGCGCGGAGTCGCCCGCGAACTGTGGCCGGCGGTAGCCCGCGCTCTCGAGGCGCCCCGCCCGATCACGAAGGGTGTGGATCCCGTCACGCGGATGCGCCGTGGCACCCAGCGCCGCGGACCGAGCGCGGCTGCTGCCGCCCACTTGCACCTCGAACGGACCGTGGTAGGTCTCACCACCGCGGGCTTCGACTTCGACCAGCGCATACTCCAGCGGCGAGGACGAGTCCTCCAGGTAGGAGTCTGCCACCCGGTAGACCGCACCGAGCGGCTCTCCGGGCGAGGCCACGAAGTCACCCACCGGCTCCCAGGCCTGCGCCGAGGGCAACCAGCGGTACAGATAGAAGCCGATCGTCCCGATCTCGTGCGCCGTCTCCCACTCGACCACCACACCACCCTCCTCGAGCGCCGCGAAGCGCGAGATCAAGGCGAGCGTCGGAGCCGCTCCGTAGCCGAAGTCGTGGTTGCCCTGGCTCACGCCCTGCAGCAGCACTCGCTCCACCCCGCCGGTCGCGCTCTGGGTCGTCTGGGTGTTGCCCGAAGCGACGGTTCCCGTGACGTCGGAAACGATGATCCAGTTGGTGTTGTTGCCGGGCAAGCCGTTGAAGGCATAGTCGCCCGAGCCGTTGGAGGTCGTCGTTCCGAACAGCGGGTCGGTTGGATCGATCAGGCCGTCGCCATCGAGATCCCGGTACAGCGTTACGGTCGCACCGCTCACCACACCTTCGGTGCCGACGTCGTAGATCCCGTCGGCATCCCCGTCCTGGAAGACCGTACCCGCGATCTGGTACGGCGGAACGCCCCAGAACCCGAAGTCGGCACGGTAGTCGGTTCGGGCCCTGGTGTGCACTCCGCCGCGCGCCGCGCCTTCGTCGAGCTGGGCGCAGAAGGGCTTCGGCTGGGAGTTCTCGTCCACGCCGATGCTGCCGATCGTCTCGTAGAACTCCGCCAGCTCCGGCTGACCGGGAGCCACCCGCACCAGGTAGTCCTGCGGCGTGGCCAGGTTCTTGAACAGATAGCGCCCCTTCTGGTCGGTCTCGGCAAGACGGATCAGGGTATCGAAGCCCACCTCGAGGGTGCAGTTGTGGTTGTTGTCGATCCACAGCTCGACCACGATGAACTCCATGCCGGACTCTTCGGGCGAGTCGAAGACACCGTCGCCGTCGGCGTCGAAGAACACCAGGTTCCCGATCGTTCCGGTACCCGGAGGCGGCGTGTAGCCGAAGTCGGCATCGGTGTAGTCCGTTCCACCCGCCACGTTGATGATCGTGGTCGGGTTCACGCCTGCGCTCTGGATCAGCCCGGACAACACCCCGGCGATGTCGATCACGCCAACGAAGTATCCACCGTCGGCCATCCCGGTGAACTCGTAGCTGCCGTCTGCGGCCGTCGTCGTCGAGCTGACTACGGGATCGGCGCCACCGAAGACGCCATTGCCGTTGTCCTGGAACAGGCTCAGGGTCACCCCGCCGATCCCCGGCTCACCCGGATCGTAGACCCCGTCGCCGTCGACATCCGAGAACACCAGATCGCCGATGCGGTTGGGGGCCGCGTTGACGTAGCCGAAGTCCGCCGAGAGGTAGTCGTCCCCGGCCACCACGTCGATGACGATGGTGTTCCCGGACTGGTTGGTCGGGCCGACCAGACCGGCGCTCGCTGCGTCCACCGCCACCGTGTAGCTGCCGCTGGTGGTCACACCCGGTGCCGACCACAGTCCTGCGGCATCGGTGACCACGACCTGGCTGTAGCCGCCCGGTCCCGTGACCGTCACCTGGACCCCCGGGATCCCGAGCTCACCCGCGTCCTGGAGGCCGTCGCTGTCGTCGTCGTACCAGAGGAAATCCCCGATCACGCTCTGCGCCGCGGCATAGCCGAAGTCAATGGTGTTGTCGACGTCGTTCACCTGCATGCTGATCAGGTTGCTGGCCGGCCCGATCGCCGTGGTCGCCGAGTAGCCCGCCGGAAGTGACGACTCCACCACCCGCACGAAGTAGTCCGCCGCATCGAGATCCGTGAAGCTGTACATCCCGTTGGCGTCGGTCTTGACGTTTCGAATCCAGATGTCGCCCGCGAGGTTGAGCACCCCGTTGCCGTCGTCGAGCCTGAGCTGCAGGGTCACACCGGCGATCCCTGGCTCGCCCCCGTTCTGGATCCCGTCACGGTTGGCGTCCTGCCACACGCGATCGCCGATTCGCCCTCCGACCACGGTGAACTGGCCGCCGTCGTGGTCGTCCTCGTCGCCACCCGAGCCGTCGATCACCCCGGGCACGAAGGTGTCCCCGTTCTGGTTGTTCTGTTCAGACTCGGGCGTGGAGTCGCTGTCGGCGGAGCCGTCCGAGAACACCTCGGCGTAGGCGTAGTGCGTGCCTCGGGTCACGGTCGCCACGGTGAGCGTCACGTCCAGCGACACGTTCTGTCCCGGGGGCAGCGGCGTGCTCGCATCGAGGGTGAGGATGCCGTGACCGCCGCCGTCGACCGCCCAGCTGTAGGGCAGCGCCAGGGCACCCCCGGTGGTGCCGTTCGGATTGGCAGCCAGTTCGAATCCGCTGAACTTGGTCAGGTCGACAAAGGCGCGGATCTGCGGCGACCCGCTCAGCGGCACGGTGCCCTGGTTGTAGAGCGTCAGGCGCATCGTCACCCGGTCGCCGGAGCGCAACTGTCCGTCACTACTCAGTCCGTCGGACGAGTTGTCCGAGAGGTACTGATAGGTCAGCGCCAGATCGAATCCGACGTCGATCGAGAACTCGGTGGGATCCCCCTCACCCGGGTCTTCGGGATAGCCGTTGGCGTTGGCGTCGACGACGGCGCCGTCGTCGGAGAGGTCGTCCGCCTCGCCATCGGTCGTGCCGTTCTGTGTGGTGTCGCCGAGTGCGACGGCCTGGTTGACGAAGGTGCGCTGTTCCACCGCCGGGTAGAAGGTCACCTCGAACACGATCTCGACGCTCGCGCCGACCGGCAGGTCGTCGCCAGCACTCAGACTCAGCAGGTTGATGTCACTCGAGCCGTTGAATCCGGGGTTGGTCGTGAGATCGGCCCCGCCGGTGGGGTTCTGCAGTGCCGGTGCCGAGGAGACGGTGTACTCACCCGGCTGGTCGACCTGACCCACCGCGGCACGGTACGCGCCGAAGGTACCGGCCAGCTGGTCCCGAACCTGAACGTCGAAGAGCCCCATCGTGCCCAGGGTCTCGACCACGACGGTGTACTCCACCGTCCAGGTACCGTTACCGTTGTCGACCGCCGGCGTGCTGACCCGCTTGGCCGTGCCGATCTGCGCCATGCAGGCGCCCACGAAACCGGTCATGTCGTAGATCATGGCGCTCGACGGAACGTCGAGCGGCGCATCGAGCAGATTTCCAGTCGCCGGATCGATCTCCTGGATGACATAGCTACGACCCGCCCAGATGCGGCCACTCGGGTTGTTGCCGAGTTGGAACATCTTCTGGCGGCCGTTGACCTGCTTGATCAGCGTGAAGTCCCGCGCCGGTACGTCGTAGGTCCAGAAGTAGTAGCGGGGATTGCCCTCCCAGCTACCGCTCTGGTTGTAGCCGCTGTTGTGGGTCGAGCCCACGATCATCACGCCGCCGCTACCGTTGTCGAACGGCACGATGTCGCCGAAGCCACCGACCGGGTAGTTCCCGTCGTCGGTGCCGATCTGCGACTGCGCGTCTTCCTGTACGGGCAGCCGGCGCAGGCTGACGATGTCGGTGCCGTCCGGGGTCATCTGGATCTCGTGAATGGCCGAGATGTTGAAGCGTCCGACCGGACCGCCCTCGGAGGCCAGGTAGAGCGTGTTGGTCGCCGGCCAGAAGGTCGCGCCCGCGCTGTCGAGATAGGTCCCGGTGAAGCAGTCGTTCTGCGGGTCGTCGTAGGTCGAGCAGTTGCTCGACGGGAAGTCGACCGCGAGGTTCGAAATGTAGTAGTGCTGATCGGCGAGTACGTCCCAGCGGTACAGCTTCGTGCCGTTGCCGTAGTAGACCTGGCAGGAGTTCACGTTCGCCGCCAGCGAATTGATCTCGTCCTGGCTCGACGGCGTGGCCGCACCGCCACCGTTGTTGAGGATGTTCTGCGCCTGCGTCGCCCGACGAGTGGAGCCCGTGGTCGGATCGACCCACCAGATCTCGGCCGGCGGAGCGTTCTCCATCGCGTAGCCCTTGGCCATCATCACCGTGTTCTCGGTGAACACCTGGGTGGCCAGGAAGCCGCGCTCCGGCGCGATGTTGTCGCCCGGTCGAATCACGATCGGAGTCGGGCCGGCCTTGGTCTGGATCGGCGATCCCGGCACGGAGGTGATCTGCAGGGTGTAGTTGCCCGGGGTGAGGTTCTCCTGGCGGTACCAGCCGCCACGATCCGTGGTCAGCGAGCACGGAGCGCAATCCGGACCGAAGAGCTCGAGCTCGACGCCTTCGAAGCCCACCTCGCTCACCTCGACCGTGTTCTCGCGCACACCGTCACCATCGATGTCCTTGAAGATGAAGCCCTCGAGCTTGCCGCTCTGAGGCAGGGTCCCGGTGCGCAGGCACACGTTGTCGATGGTCAAGCCCTCGAGGTCGGTGCCGATGCGGGCCATGTACTGGGACAGCGTGCCGATGCGCAGCTGGAAGGTGGCGCCCGGGGTCTGTCCGTGAGCCGTCAGATAGCTGAGCAGGTTCTTGTCCCGCACTTCGATCCAGGTGTCGTTGGTGAACTTGTCCGGATGCAGCGTATGCACCGTGATCCACTCGTCGCTGCTGGTGCCGCGAATCTGGACCTGGTCTTCCGGATTGCTGTCCTCGCCGTGATCGGCGTAGTCGAAGTCGAGCAGCAACTCCTGGTCCGAGAGGTCGAGTGCCAACAGATCGAGGGTCAAGGTGATCCACTGCTGACCCCAGCCCGCCGAATGCAGCGTCACCGACTTGCCGCGCGGGTCGCCCGGGATGTTGTCGCCCAGCGCCTGGGTTCCGGTGTACACCTTGCCATTGGTGGCGGAGGCGCCGTTGACCAGGAAGGTCTCGACCCCCCAGCTCCAACCGGCGGCGCCGCTCAGATTGCCGCTGAACGGTCCCGAGGAGCTGCTGGTCGGCAGGAAGCTGTTGCTCAGTCCTTCGAAGTCGTAGTAGAAGGCGTTGTCGCTCGTGCAGGCGATGCCGGGAAGTGCCAGCGAGTCGTAGCCGATGTCGAGGGTGGTCTGGAGACCGGAGAGGGCGATCGTGAAGGGCATCGAAACCGGAGTGGTGAGCTCGGGCGCCCCGGACACGGTCAGGGTGTTCTCGTCGACGTGGATCGAGTAGTTCGCGACCGAAAGGCCCGGGAAGAGATAGGCGCCCGTGCCGTCGGTGGTCTTGGTGCACGGGTTGCACCCGGGCCCGATCAGCGAGAGCACCACTCCCACCATCCCCGACTCGCCGCCATCCTTCACACCGTTCCCGTTCGTATCGCTGAACACCACGCCCGACAGCGCAGGCAGGGTGTACCCGAAGTCGCGCCCGGTGACCGTCTGGCCCACGGCGATGGTGACCGTGGTCTCGTTGTCGAGGACACCGTCACCCGGCGGGTTGAAGGTCGGTGCGGTTCCGTCCGGCGGTGTGATGCGAACCCGGTAGGTCCCCGCCAGCAGGAACTGGAAGAGGAACTCGCCGTCCGAGTCGGTCAGCTGGCTCGTGACCGTGGTCCCGGTGGCGTCGTCGATCAGCGTCACCAGACGTCCGGGAATCCCCGGCTCGCCCGGATCGCGCGTCCCGTCGGCGTCGTCGTCCTGGACCACCGTGCCCGCGATCGAGGCGTTGTAGCGGAAGCCGATGAGGTTCCCGCTCGACGTACCGCCTGCGGACAGGGTGACCTCGAACTGACCTGGCGTGGCGGGCCAGTCGGGATCGGTCGTCGCGACGGTCCCGGTGGGCGGCGTCGCGGCCACGGTCCAGGTCCCCGGCCCGACGCTCGAGAACGACCAGAGGCCAGCTGCGTCGGTCGTGGTCGTCTGCTGCGTGGCGCCGCCCTGCAGCAGCGTCACGCTGACGCCCGCGAAGTCGGGCTCGGAGCCCTGCTGGGTCTGGTCGCCGTTGGTGTCCTGGAACACCGAGCCGGCGATCGAGCCCGCGAAGCCGTAGCCGAAATCCTGAACCGCGCTGACCGTCCCGAAGGGCACCCCGGTACAACTGCCGGCGCCCGGCGCACAGATCTCGACCGTCGTCTCGTGGTCGAGGCCGGCGTCGGGATCGGCGGTCTGCGTGCCGCCGGCGGGCGGTGCCACGACGACGCGGAAGGTACCGATGCTGATGGTCGAGAGGGTGTAGGACCCCGCCGAGGAGGTCACTGCGGTATCGACGACCCCTCCGGAGCCGTTGATCAACTGGACCGTGACGCCGGGAAGGCCGGGCTCACCCGGGTCCTGGCTGCCGTCACCGTCCACATCGTTCCAGATCCGATCGCCGAGAGCCGTACCCGTCGGGCCGTTGATCACGATGTCGTCGATGGTCAGGCCTTCGTTGATCGTCGTCGACTGGACCTTGAGATCGCCGGCCCAGTAGAAGCGAAGCTGGAAGGTCTCCGAGTACTGCTGACCGCCGCCCGCCAGGGTCCCAGAGATGTCGACGTTCTGGGCCTGCTCCCACTGGCCGGCCGGTACCGTGGCCTGGCTGCAGAAGCTGCCGTCAGAGGACAGCAGGTCCATGTCGTAGGGCAGCGCCAGCCAGGGTTCGCTGTCGTTTCCGCGGACCTCCACCCCCAGGTCCTGGAACGAGCAGTACTCCGCCAGGCCGGCGTGGTGCATCCACCAGAAGTCGAGCGTGATGTCCTGGCTGGTGTCGTAGAACGACAGATCGAGCTCGACGATCACCGAGCCCACGTCGTCGGGATCGCCGGCCGATCCCGAGTCGAACGAGTCGATCGTGGCCGCGTTCTGTCCGGAGTGGTAGAAGCCGCTTCCCTGGGCAAGAGTGAGCTGCGGGTTCTCCACGGTCTCGAACTGCACGTCCGGCAGCCCGGCCAGGCAGCGCTGCGCCCCGTTGTACTGCTCACTGCCTGCGCCTTCGAAGCCTTGCGTGTAGGGAAGGAACACGCCCCCCTGCAGCTCGAAGTCCACCGTGTCGAGGGGTGTGCCGCCCAGCGTGACGGCGCGCGGATGGGAACCCGCCACGGACAGACCGGTCGGCAGCGTCGCGGGGTCGAGAGCCACGATGTACTGCCCCGCGGCCAGGAAGGCGAAGTCGTACTGCCCGAGCGCATCGGTGCTCAGGCTGCGCAGCGGAAGGTTGCCTTCGTTCCCGTCGAGGATCCCGTTGCCGTTGGCGTCGCCGTAGAGCTCGACCAGGACGCACGGCATTCCTTCCCCGGCATCGAAGGTGGAGTTGTCGTTGCGATCCCGCCACACGCGATCGCCGATGCCCGAGTCCCCTGTGCCCCAGTAGAGCAGGATGTCGTCGACCGTGAGGCCGTCACTCGAGATCGGGCGGTTACCGAACTGTCGGAAGCGCATCTCGAATCCGGCATCGTAGTTCGTCGCCGAGCCCAGCGCGGTCTCGATCGCCTGGGAGACGTCGAGGTCTCGCACGTCGACCCAGGTGTCGAAGTTGTTGACGTCGAAACGGTAGATCTCCACCCACTGCCCGGCAGGCATCGATGCCAGACGGACGTCGACCACATCGACGATCTCGGTCTCACCGGCCACGTCGGCCAGCAGATGGTCGCCGTTCACCCAGGTGCTGGCCGGGCCGTAGTCCTCTTCGTCGTTGTGGTCGATGAAGCTGAAATCGAGCAGCAGCCGGTCGGCGGTGCTGTAGCCCGTCAGATCGGCGCGAAAGACCAGGTGGTTGAGCGTGTAGTTGCCGGGGAAGTTCGGATCGGAGTCGTCCATCGCGGCGGAGGCCACACCCGAGCGCGCGTACGAGCCTCCGAGGTTCAGCTCGAGACGGCCGGAGGGACCGTCCGAGTTGCCGGGAGTCCCCTCCTGGAGGCAGAAGAATCCCTGGCCGACGGAGCAGCTGAAGGGCTGGATGTCGTCGTAGGACGCCGTCTCGAAGCCGAAGTGTGCCGCACCCGGGAGACAGGTGGCTCCCTGGTCCTCGTAGCTCGTCGTGTGGACCAGCGTGCCCTCGAAGCTCTCGAAGAACGGGAAGGTCAACGGCTGGTAGCCGACGTGCGCGTCGTCGACGACCTCGTCCGGTCCCAGCGACCGGTCGAAGGGATTCTGGTTGGTCAGGCGGCGCGAGTTGATCGGCAGCGTGCACTCGTCGAGGAGCACGGTGTAGTCCGCCGACCCGACCAGATCGAGGAACTCGTACTCGCCCTCGGATCCGGTGACCTCGCTACGGCAGTCGACGCCAGGGGTGCAGCTGCCGTCGTGCAGCTCGAGGGTGACGCCGGCGATCCCCGACTCCCCGGCTTCGAGCACGCCGTCCGCGTCCACGTCGTCCCAGACCAGGCCGCCGATGGCCGGTTCGCGGTTGTAGCTGAAGTCGGCGTCGTTCACCGACTGGCCCGGAGTCAGGGTAATGGCGGTCTGATGGCCGAGCAGGCCCGCGCTGCACGCACTGCCCAGCGGGGGCGCAGGACAGTCGCGATCGTAGATCTGGCGAGTCCCCGGGATTCGAGTCACGACGACGTCGTAGGTCCCGGCCGGCAGGTACTGGAACGCATAGTCGCCGGAGCTGTCAGTGGTGGTGGTCAGGACCGTGCTCGCGCCCTGCCTCAGGGTGACGATCATGCCGGCGAGCGGATCCTCGCCCGACTCGGAGCCGTCCTCGTTGTCGTCGTCCCAGATCGAGCCGCTGATCTGCGCCTGATAGCGATAGCCGAAGTGCTGGTCGGTGCGGTTCTCCCCGTACTGCAGGCCGAACGTCGACTGGTGGGCGCTGCCCAGACCGTCGACGTCGTAGGTCTGCACGGTCGGCGGCACCCCGTCGGGCGGTGTGGGCAAGGCGACCGTCCAGGTGGCCGGGCCGACGCTGGTGAAGAGGTAGTCGCCATTGGCGTCGGTAGTCGTCGTCTGGAAGACCGTCGCCCCCTGGAGCAGCTGCACGGCCACACCGGCGATTCCCGTTTCGTCCGGATCCTGGCTCTGGTCGGCGTCTCGGTCGTCCCAGACCGTGCCACCAATGGTGCCGGTGAAGAAGTAGCCGAAGTCCTGATTCAGGATGCTCACGCCCAGTCCGGAGATCGAGAGATCGGCTTTGTTGTCGCCCTGCTCCGGGTCCTCGGTGCTGTAGGGACCGTCCGGATCCCAGGACACGGTTCCCCCTTCGGGAGGATCGACCAGAATCGTGTAGTCGCCCGTCGAGGTGAGGTAGAACTGATAGTTGCCACTCGCGTCCGTGCTGGTGGTGGCGATCACACCGCCCGAGTCGCTCAGCGACAGACCGACGTTGGCGAGACCGGGCTCGCCCGGATCCTGCTCGCCGTCGCCATCGAGATCGTTCCAGATCCGGTCTCCGACGATGACGCCCGGTGGTGGTCCGTTGAGCACCACATCGTCGATCGTGATACCTCCCCGTCGCTCCGGCAGCTCCGGCTCGGCGTACCAGATGCCGTCGAGCAGGAACTGCAGCTCGAAGGTCGAGCTGAACTCCTGGCCACCGTCGAGCAGGATCTGCGACAGATCGATCCCCGACTCCTGCCGGAAGACCCCGGCGCTGAGCGGCGAGGCGCCGGTCGCCTCGACTTCCCACTGGTCATTGGGGCTGGTGGTGTTCAGCACCGGCAGCCAGGGATCCGAGCTCGAGCCGCGCACGAAGAGGCCACCGTTCTCGCCGGCCCAGTAGGTCGAGTTGAGGACGTGGTGGGCCCAGGCGAAATCGAGCGTCACCTGCTGCACCGCTGCCGTGTAGGCGGAGAGATCGAGCGTCAGAGTGAGCTCGTTGACCGTGGCGACGCTGCGAACGGCGTCCATGGTCGCCGAGCGAGTGCCGTTGAACTGGAAGCGCCCGAGCGCGTCGTCGCGGAAGAAGTCGAGTCTCCCCGCTTCGGTCTCGGTGTACCGGAAATCGGGCACCCCCTCGAGGCAGGTCGCATCGCCCCAGTAGGCAGGCTCCCTGGCGCCCTCGAATCCCTCGGTGAAGGGCAGGATCGCGCTGCCCGCCACCTCGAAGTCGACGGTCGCCGTCTCTGCGGCCAGGAGCGTCCGCGGACGCGGATCGATGCCCACCACCGACAGACCGTGGCGCAGCGTTGCCGAGTCGAGATCCAGCAGGTAGTCGCCCGGGGCCAGGTACGGGAAGCGGTAGGCTCCGTCGGCGGCCGAGCGAGCCGCGGCGAGCGGACTCTGACTCTCGTTCAGGTCGAGCACCTGATCGCCGTCGAGATCCGGATAGAGGGTCACCAGTACGCACGGCATCCCCTCGCCGCTATCGTACGAGCTGGTCTGGTTCCAGTCCTTCCACACCCGCCCCGCGATCTCGGCGTCCCCGCCGCCGAGATGGAGACGGACGTCGTCCAGGCTCAGCCCTTCGGGATAGCCCGGGTAGTCGGCGTTGTTGACACCGTGCTGGCGCCAACGGATCTGGAAGCCGCTGTCGAAGTCGAGCGCGTTCGCGGCCAGGAAGGCCGAGAGGTTGACGTTCTCGATGTCGGCCCAGGTCCCCTCCTCCGGCTTCCACGACTGCCAGTCGCCCTCGACGATCGCCGTGCCCGGATCGTCGAGCTGGATCCAGGTACCGGCCGCCATCGACCCGACGCGAACCTCGATGGCGTCGCCCGAGCTCGGATTGTCGACGTGGTCCATCAAGCTGAAATCGAGCAGGACAGTGTCGCTCGAGACATCGTAGGCGCTCAGATCCAGACTGAGGATCAGGTCGTTCTGGGCAGTCCCCGAGACGTGGTCGAGCAAGGCCGAGGCCGTCCCCGTGCGGTGGAAGTCCTGCGCGATCACGTCGCGGGAACCGAGCGTCCAGTCTTCGTTGGCCCGCAAGCGCAGCTGGCCGGCCGTCGCGTTGTTGTCGTAGCTGAAGGCGGGAGCGCCCGGCAGACAGGCGATGGTGGCGGTGTGGGTCTTCTGCTCGTCGGCCGCGCTCTCGAAGCCCTCGAAGAAGGGGAGAGAGCCGGTGTAGCCGAAGTCGGCGTCGCTGACGATCTCGGCGGGCGCCAGGGTGTGTACGTACGGGTTGTTCGCGGTGGTGCTGGTGCGCACTCCGGAGGTCAGCGTGCACTCGTTCACCCAGACGGTGTAGGCGACGCCCGAGCTGAGTCCGTTGAACTCGTACCCTCCCCCGCCGTCGGTCGTGTCGGTCGGGCAGTCGACACCCGCGGTGCAGCCCGCGTGGCGCAGCTCGAGCGTTGCTCCCGCGATGCCGTTCTCGCCGCCATCGATCACCCCATCCCGATCGGCATCGGACCACACCACACCGCCGATCGCGCTCTGGACGTCATAGCCGAAGTCGACGCCGGTGGCATCGCTGCCGAGCGTGACTTGTGTCTGGTCGTCGAAGGGACCGGAGCTCCCGGTGTCCGGATCGTAGGTGGGCGTCCCGCCCGCCGGCCGCGTCACGACGACGTCATAGGTGCCGTTGGCGAGGTAGGTGAAGCTGTAGTCGCCGTTCGCATCGGTGGTGGTCACGAACAGGGGCGAGCCGCCCTGCTCGAGCGTCACCGTGACGTTCGCGAGATCGGCCTCGCCGTCGTCCGAGCCGTTCTGATTGTCGTCGTCCCAGAGATGGCCGGAGATCGAACGCTGGTATCGATACCCGAAGTTCTCGCCGGTACGATCCTGTCCGTTGGTGAGAGAGAAGGTCGCGGTGTGGGCCGTGCCCGTGCCGTCTGAGTCGTAGGTCGCGAGGGCACCGACCGGCGGCGTCGTCACGACGACGGTCCAGGTGTCCGGTCCGACACTGGCGAAGGAGTAGGCACCGGACGCGTCCGTGGTCGTCGTTCGATGGACCGTGGCGCCCTCGCGCAGCTCGACTGTCAGGCCCGCATGGCCCGACTCCCCGGCGTCGATGGTGCCATCGCCGTCCCGGTCGTCCCAGACGGCGCCCGCCACCGAGCCCGAGAACTGATAGCCGAAGTCCTTGTCGGTGTGGGGCGTCACCAGATCGGCGACCGTGAAGGGGAAGGGGTTCGAGTAGGGCGCCCCGTCCGGGTCGGCGGTCAGCGTGCCGCCCGCGGGGCTGACCACCTGCACCTGGTAGCTACCGGTGACGCCCAGGAGCAACGAGTAGGAGCCATCGGCCCCCGTCGCGGTGGTCTGCAGTAGTGAGCCTCCGCCGTCGAGCAGTTGGACGGTGAGGCCGGGAATCCCGGGCTCGCCGGCGTCGTCGACGCCGTCGCCGTCCAGATCGTTCCAGATCCGGTCCCCGACCTGAACGCCCCCGCAGCCGGCGCCGCCGGCCTCGTAGAAGCAGAAGTCGTCCAGGGTGATGCCTTCGGACGCGGTCTGCGACGTCGCTGAACCGGAGGAGTTGTAGTGCTCGATCCGGATCTGGGTGGCGGTGGTGAAGTTCTGGCCGGCGTCGCGCAGCGCCTGACTCAGGTTGAGGGCGGTCATCTGGGTCCATTCGCCCGCCGGCACGGTCCCCATGTCGTCCCCGAAGTCATTGACCTCGGCCCAGCTCGACCCCCAGTTGGTGCCGACGTTCCCGCGAATGTCCACCGTGTTGTAGCCGGGGTAGAAGTTGCTGTTGGCGTGGTGCATCCACCAGAGGTCGAGCAGGACGTCCGGGTCGCCTGTGTCGTTGACGTCGTAGGCCGACAGGTCGACGGTGAACACCAGGCGGTTGTAGCGGGTACTCGAGGTGGCGTCGAGGGTGGCGCCGTTGCCACCGGGATCGTGGTTGTTCCCGGCATCCGGTCCGAGGAACGGGGCGGCCAGACGCAGTCGCGTGTTGGTCGAGTTGCCGTAGTAGTTCACATAGGGCACACCGACGACGTGGTTGCCGTAGCGGATGTACTCCTCGCTGCCCGCACCCTCGAAGTCCTCCAGGTAGGGCAGGGTGATCGCCTCGCTGACGAAGGGGAAGTTGAGTGTCGTGGTGGTGCTGGCCGTGACGGTCACCGACTTCGGATTGACGTCGGCGCTGTTCCCGGCCGTGCCTCCCCAGAGGGCCCAGTCCACCGGGATGTCGTCTTCGTAGACCTGGATGTTCCACGTCCCGGCCTCGAGGTCCAACGAGTAGGCGCCGGTCGGGGTAGCGGATGCCGGTGTGGTCACCGAGATCGGGCAGTCGACCAGAGGGGTACACACCCCGTTCTGGGCTTCGACCCGGACGCTTCCGGGCAGTCCCGGATCGGAGGTGTCCCAGCCATCGGAGTCGCGGTCGAGAACGACTTCGCCGGAGACCGTGCCGGTGGCCGGGCCGCAGGTGTCACTCAGTGCCACGATCTCGACATCGTCGAAGGCAACTCCGTCTCCCCCTTCGACCGAAGTCGTGTCGTACCAGCGAAACATCACCTCGAACGTACTGCTGAAGTCCTGGCCGGCGGCAGAGAGAAGATTGTCGACGGCCACCGTGCCCTGGATGTAGGACGCGTTGTTCGTATCGCCCCAGTCGTACGCGTAGATCCAATCGCTCGAGCTCGTGCCGCGAATGAAGACCCAGTCGTTCTTGTCCGGAGGGGCCGCCGAGGTCGTACCCTCCAGGACTCCTGTCGGGCTGTCGTCGTTCTCGTCATTGAGGTCCTTGTAGTAGAAGCGCAGCTCGACATCGGCACAAGAGGTGCTGTAGTTCGAGAGATCCAGTCTCATGATCACGTCAGAGCGCGCTGTCAACGAAGACGTGTCCAGGATGACCGCCCGCGCCCCTGTGCGAATGTGGCTGGCCAGAGCGGTGCGAAGACGTCCGTTTCCGGTTTCCTCGAAGCGAAGCGTGGACGCTCCAGGTATCGGGTTCTGGCCGGTGCTATACGACGTCCCGCTGATCGACTCGAAGCCTTCGCTGTAGGGCAGGGTCACCTGCGCCAAGAGAGGTGGAGCCACCAGCAGAGCGAGCATCGCGAGCGCGGCAAGGGGACCGGGACGGGAGGATGAGCGGCACGCTGAATGCCAGGAGCGCACACCTCGAGGGGCCTGAGTCAGGGAGTGGAATGGTCGAGATCGACTGACGAAGGAAGAGCGATTGGGCATGATCCACACCTCGGAGCGGTGAAATATAAGGTTTCACCGATTTCCATTTTATCAGATTATGGCGATATGCAGGGATTTGGTTGCAAACGTGCAGATGCTCTTTTCTCTGCACGCGGCTGGTGCCTGGTCGGAACCCCAACGTTCTGCCTCGAGCGAGTCCTCTCCGATCGAGCCAAAAAGCTTGTTTATCGCTATAATTCGATACGACGGCGACGAACCCCTACGCACTGACTCAGACATGGCCTCCATCGAGCTTCCGGCCCTCCGAACCGCCTTCCTCCTGCTGTCGACTCTGGTTGTCCTGGGCCCACCCCCTGCAGCCGTCGCAGCCGGGGAGCCATCCCAGTACCTGATCGAGAACGGAACGGTCCAGGCCGACATCGTCCTCTCGACGAGCCCCACCCGCGCGGCGCGGCTGGCTGCCGACGAGCTGCAGCTCTACCTCGGCAAGATCACCGGAGAGCAGTTCGACATCGTCACCGCACCCGGGAAGCCGGTGCACATCTTCGTCGGTCCGAGCGATCTGGCCGCCACCTACCTCGACGGCAACAACCAGCCGATCACCGATGCAGGCCTGGAGCACGACAGTTTTCGCCTCGTCTCCGGGGACGGCTTCCTCGCTCTGATCGGCCGGGATCGGGACTTCGATCACTCGTCGGCCGAGAACAACCCCTACTCGGCGCCGCTGTTGACCGATCGGTGGGATCCCTCAGATCCGGCCAGCTCGTGGGACCAACCCGTCCAACAGTTCTGGGAGGGATTCACCGGAGAGCCCTGGGTCAATCCGATCGCCACACCGATGTATCAGCATCGAGACCTCTACAACACCACCCTCGACATCTGGCTGTCGGACGAGGTCGGCTCCCTGTACGCCGTGCACGAGTTCCTTCGTCAACTCGGCGTCGAGTGGTACCTGCCGGGATCCCTCGGAGAAATCGTCCCAGAGCTCGACACGATCGAGATCCCGGTCGTGGACCGCGTCTTCGAGCCCGCGATTCGCGATCGCCGCATCAGCTTCGCCAGCTTCTCGCTCGGGGGAGCCAAGCCCAAGAACGACATTCTCTGGTACTACCGCATCGGCCTCGGCGACGATCCCCGCTTCTGGGTCATGCACACGCTGCCGCTGATCCATGGGCACCCCGATGCACGAATTGCGTATCCGGAGTACTTCGCGACGATCTCCGGCGTGAAGGACTTCGACCACAACGATGTCGGTACGCCCCTGCTCACGTCCGACGAGTTCGTCGCGGCGACCGTCGAGTACGTCAAGGCGTACTTCGACGCGTACCCCTACGCGCAGACCTTTCCCGTGGCACCGGGCGACGGTTTCAAGAGTACCTGCGACGATCCGGAGTGCCAGGCGCTCCTGACTCCCGAGCGCGGCAGGAACGGCAAGCTCTCCGAACTACGTCTGGCAGTTCGTGAATCGAGTGGCCACGGAGCTGGCGGCGGATCCGAACTACGCGAACAAGACGATTGCCTGCTTCGCGTATGCGTCCTACCGCTTTCCCCCGGTCGGATTCGACCTCGCCGACAATGTCGAGCTGATGCTGGCGATGCCGACTCGCCGCCTGCTCTCGGACGCGGCACGGGACAACGTGGCCACGCTGCGACAGCTCTGGACAGACAAGGTCGGCGGCCGTCGGATCCACGGCTGGAACTACTACAACGACAGCATGGTCAAGCGAGAGACCTTCGGCGTGCCGATGATCCACCCGAGGACGATTGCGGCCGACATCCGAGAGATGGCCGCGAGCTATGACACCGAGTTCGCCGAGGGCCTGAGGTATACCCCGGTGGCGGGAGAGGCGACCTATGACGAGTCGTCGCTGCTTCATCCCGGCCTCAATCACCTGAATTTCTGGGTCACCGCGCGCGCCTACTGGAACCCCGAACTGGACATCGACGCGGAGCTCGACCTCTACCTGACCCGATTCTTCGGCCCGGCAGCGAGCAGCATGCGTCTCTTCCACGACGCGGTCGAGAGCGGTCCCTGGCAGAGCTGGTCGCCGACGCTCATCCAGTCGATGCTGCAGCACCTCTCGGACGCTGAGCAGGAGGCCCTCGGTGCCGACGGCGGCGAGCCCTTCCGCCAGCGCGTCGCGATGATCCGGGCCGAGAGCGAGGTCCGACTGCGCCAGCTGCTCGACGTGGCGAGGGCTGGCTACGTCCGAACGATCCTGCTCGAGTGCGCAGAAGATCCAGCCACCTTCGGAGCCCCTCTCGAGGGCTCGTTCCGGAATGGGTTTGCGCAGTACTTCCTGGCAGACAGCCTGGCCGGCGACGAGAGGGACCCGCTCTTCACGACCCGCTTCGGCGTCGCACGCAGCGACAGCTACCTGTATCTCTGGTCGCAGTCGGACGAGCCCGCTGCGGTGGCTGCTCACCCGGCAGCTCTCGGAGACGACGACCTCGCGATTCTCGAGGACGACTCGGTTCAGTTCGTACTCGAAACCACCACCGGCACGCGCTACCTGCTCGCAGTGAATCGGGACGGACACCTGATCGACGCCACCTGGTCGGACGAGGGGGCCCTCCAGACGGGATGGAGCTCCGAAGCCGAGGTGGCTCTCGGTACCTTCGCCGAATACCTGCCGCGCTACCTCTCCATCCGGATCCCCCTGTCGAGTTTCGACGCAGCGCCGCCAGGTGGGAGCGCCTCCTGGAAGATCAACGTCGGGCGCAACGTGCCGACGCCCGAGGGGATTACCGCATTCAGCGCCCTTGTCGCGTCCGGGCACCCGACGCTCTTGACCCCTGGACTGAGACGCTCCGCGCGGCTGGCGGACCCCTCGATCTTCGAAGACGACTTCGAGTCCGGCACCGACACGAACTGGTCGAGCACCCTGTAGGCCGTCGCCCCTCGACTGCTGAAGGCCCCCTCCCGCAGGCCGACGGGAGCGCAGATGACTGCGCGAACGAGCCGGATCCCTGGATCAGCCCTCGGTCTGTGTCGAGTTCCTGTGTCGACGAGGGAGATGACCGTGCGACCCTGCGCTCACCGAGACTTCGGTCGCAGAGCCTGCTCGATCTCGGGCAGCTTCTCGATCGTGGCACGGTAGCCGATGTCGCGAATCTCTCGCACCCTGCGGGCGTCGAAGGTGCCGAACCGGCTGAGCTCGGCGGGTGAGACGATCACGTCACAGTGCGCGAACTTGGTGCGGGCCGTGAAATGCATTCCCACCTCGAGCGCGCGCTGGGTGACATCGAGCATCGAGTCGAGATCGGACTCGGTGATCGGGCGCAGCGGAGTGGCGTTGACACCGAGGATGTGCCGGCACCGACCGAGTAGAGGCTCGATCGGAAAATTCGCCAGGATTCCTCCGTCCGAGTAGTAGTGGCCGTCGATCTCGGTGGGGGTGAACACACCGGGGAAGGCCGACGACGCGAGCAGCGGCGCGATCAGGGGACCGGACTCGAAGACGTCCATGCGTGCCTGCACGAGGTCGGTGGCGGTGACGTAGAGCTTCTTGCCGAGCGCCTCGAAGCGATCCTCGGGGAAGTAGTCCCTGAAGTCCGACACGACCTTGTCGGTGTCGATGATGCCTGGCTTGCGAACCGCCAGCTTCGACAGGCGAAAGGGACTGCGCTCTTCGAAGAAACGGAGCATCTCGGGACCGTCGTAGCCGGCCGCCCACAGCGCCCCGGCGATCGCTCCCGAGCTCGTACCCGATGCGCAGTCGGGCTCGAAACCGTGCTCGCGCAGAGCCTCGAGCACTCCGACGTGCGCCACGCCACGGGCACCGCCGCCCGAGAGCACGATGCCGAGCGGGTAGGTCACTCGCCGGAACGGACAGAGAAAAGGTCCATGGACACAGTGTAGGCCAGATCCCCAACGGCAGCCCCTGCCATCTCTTCCGCGACAGCGCCTGTTCCGCTACGCAGGCGTCCAACCGACTTCCCCGATTCTCTCTATCTTGATATAGACAATATTCTAATTAAATACTAGAATCACGAGGTCCGAACTGGAGGACTCCGACCATGCCCTCGACTCTTCGTTCCATTCTCTTCTCCTCACTCGCGCTCGTGCTCGCCCACGCCTCATGCGTCGCGGCGCAGCAGTGGATCCCGACCACCAAGAAGAACGTGCCGCCCCCCGGCCAGATCGACCAGTACGCCTATCGGTGCCAGGGCAACGACGAGCTCACCATCGACGGGGAAACCCTGGAAGGTGCCGGAGTGATGGTGCTGGCGCTGGGCAACTGCAAGCTCAACATCACGAACAGCGAGCTCGTCAGCACCGACAGCATCGCGATCGTGGTCCGGAACAACGCGAGGGTCACCATCCGCGGCAGCAAACTCGAGGGGGCTGAAGGGGCGGTCGCACTCACCGACAAGGTGACGCTCGACGCCGAGGCGAGCGAGTTCTGGGGTGGCTTCATCGTCGACGGCGACGGGTTCCAGTTCACCTCCGACGGCTCGAACGGCTTCTGGCCGGAGCCCCTCGAAGAGCTCCTGATCCGGGGCTAGAGCGACCTGGCAGCTCGCGCTCGATTGAGATATCTTGAGCGCATGACCGAGATCTCCGCTGATCGGTTCTCTGCCCGGAGAGCCCTGTATCTCCTGTCCGTGCCCCTCCTCCTGACCGCCCTGGGCTGCTCGGCGGAGCCCGAGAGCGAGCTGGTCATCGGGCCTCACCCGATCGTCATCATCGACATTGGAACGCTTCGAGCCGACCGTCTCGGGGCATGGGGATACGACCGCCCCACCAGCCCTGCGCTCGACCGGCTGGCCGACGACTCCGTCTTGTTCGAATGGGCCTTCTCGCCGGCGCCCAGCACGGGGCCCGCGCAAGCCTCGATCTTCACCGGTGTGTACCCGAGCGGACACGGCTGGCTCGAAGACACGGGCCGCCTCGGAGACGAAGCCGAAACGCTGGCGGAGATCCTGGGCGAGCAGGGATGGAAGACGGCGGCCTTCGTCGACGGCGGCTTCCTGAGCGAAGGCTTCGGACTCGAGCAGGGATTCGACACGTTCGAGAATCTCCGTGGCGAGGGCCTCTCCTCGGTGGTACCGAAGGCGATCGACTGGCTCGAAGCGAACGCCGACGAGACCTTCCTGCTGGTGGTCCACGGCTACGACGTGCACGCCCCCTACGATCCGCCGCCCGAGGCACGACGATCGGTACTGGGCGATGCCCTTCCTCCGGACGACTTCGAAGCCAGCGCACAGCTCCTCGAGCAGGCACGACAGAGTGCCACCGACGGTGACGCTCCGCTCACCGAGCTGGAGTTGACCTGGGCCTCGGATCTGTACGATGCCGGCATTCGTGCCGCCGACGATCAGATCGCAACGCTCATCGACGCGCTCGAGCGACTCGGACTCGACCAACGAGCCACCGTGATCGTGGTCTCGGATCACGGCGAGTCCTTCGGCGAGCACGGCACCGTTCTTCACGATCGGCTCTACTCCCCGGTCACCCGGGTGCCCCTGCTGATCCGGCTGCCGGAGGGCCGCGCGGCCCAGCGGGTCAGCCATCCCGTGGGCAGCGTCGACCTGGTACCCACGCTGCTCGACCTCGTCGGCATCGACTGGCCAGAGTCGGTCCAGGGCCAGAGCCTGCTCCCGATGATCGAAGGACACGGCCAGCCGCGCTACCTGGCCTTCTCGGAGTCCCCCTTGTACGGCGGAAGCCGCGCCGTCGCGCTCGCCGGGTACCGTCTCGTCGAGACCCTCGGGGACGGCCAACACGAGCTCTTCTACCTGGGCGACGATCCCCGCGAACAGATCGACATCGCCGAGCTCCAATCGGAGAAGGTGGCCGTGCTCCTCCACCAACTCGATACCTGGCAGCGGCGGATCACTCGCTCGGGTGACTCGGGAGACGCCGAGAGCGACCTCGACAACGAGACGCTGGAGCAGCTCAAGAATCTGGGCTACATCCAGTAGAGCGGTCCTCGCGGAGTGACCCTGAAGCGTGACGGCATGAGCGAAGACGATCAGGACAACGGCGGCCATCTCCGACTCGTCCCCGATCCCGTTCCCGAGAGCGGCGAGGCCTGGCCGGGAGGTCCTCCCCTGAAGCAGACCAAGACGGGCACCCTCACGGAGTGGGCCTGTCGCCTGTGCAGCAGGGTGTACCCCAACGACGTGAGCTCCTACGTGATCGACGTCAACGATCACGAGTGGTCCACGGTCGCCTGCGATGCCTGTCGAGCACGCGCGTGGCGTGAGCTCGCGGCCTATGCGCAGCGACGGGCGGACGAGCTCGAGTAGGCGCAGCGGCTCGAGCCGCCGCCTCTAGAGCGTCCTAGCGCCGGGCAACCCGCCCCAGACCGAGGGCGAAGCGCAACAGCTCGCCGACCACGAGGCACCCCCCGACGAGGATCAGGATGATCGGCCAGCCGATCGTCGCGATCCACTCTCCGATGAACCCCGACAGCGGAGTGAGAGTAAAGAAGAGGCCGAGCACCCCGACCGTCCCGTTGATGAACGCCGGCACGAGAAGCCCGGGCTTGCGCCCGAGACCGGCCACCCAGGTCCAGAGAAAGGCGATGCTGACGATCAGCGGAAAGACCGGCCAGAGGACACCCATCTGTTCCCACTCGAGAGGACCGAGCGTGAACAGGAAGAAGAAGAGACCGACTCCGAACGCGACCGTGCCGGAGAAGACCCGACCCGGGTCCTTCATCCCGCCGAGGAGAAAGCCGAGGAGCATCCCCACGCCGGCCAGCGTCGGGAAGATCGGCCAGAGCTGGTCGAGCCCCGGAAGACCGCCGAAGAGACGATCCGCCAGGAACCAGAATCCCAGGACCATCAGGATGAGGCCTCCCGTCAGGCCGCCGCGCTCGCGCCGGCGCCGACGTCTCCGTTCTCGCCTCGTCCCCAGCGGTTCCGTTCCTAGTGGTTCGATGGGCTCTCGGATCATCGTTCTTCCTCGCGAAGCGTTTCCCACCCTTGTACGGAGGATGCTGGGGTCGAGTTGCGTCATCCCCGCTCTCGGGGCGCTGCTCAGGTGAAGATCGAGCCGCCCACCATCTCCTCGGGCTTGTCGATGCCGAACCACTCGAGAATGGTCACCGGCAGATCCAGGATACTGGGGAGCTGCTTGCGCAGAGGCTTCGAGCTGAAGAGGACTCCAGGAATCAGCTCGACCGACATCGAGTGGTCGCCGCTCCACGCCCACGGGTTGAGATCGATCGTGGCCTTGCCGGTCTCCCCGACCACCGACGACGAGGCGTTGCGATAGCCGGGCGTCCAACCGACCAGGAGCTCCGGCATGTCGGGAGTCTGTGCTCCGGTGTAGAGATCGTCGCGGCGATAGACCTTGTGGATCGGCTGTCGACCCGTCTCGTCATCCTTGAGACCCTGGAGCTGGGTGGTCAGGCGTTCCTGGATCTGCCGAGCCACACTCGACCCCGGGTCCACCACTCCCTGCTTTTCACGTCCCTTGAGGTTGAGGTAGAGACCGTTGAAGCCGAGACCGTAGGCGTAGGTGCGCTTCCAGTCGACGTCGAGAATGTTGGCGACCTCTTTCTTCTGAGCGCTCTCCTTGAGGGTGAGGAACCCGTTGTCGCGCAACCACGTGTTGAGATGAAACTGGCGGCCGAACTGGGCAAAGCCGTGGTCCGAGCACACCAGCAGCAACGTGTCGTCGTCGACCGCCGGAAGCACGCGACCGACCAACCGATCCATCTCCTCGTAGAGGTGGTGGAGGTAGCCGCTGAAGCGCACGTCGGACTCTTTGTGCATCGGGTGGGTCGGATCCATGTTGCGCCACAGCATGTGGGCGTCTTGATCCGTGTTCGAGACGTAGAAGTAGAAGAAGCCCTCGTCGAACCTCGACCACGCATAGTCGAACATCGCCATGCGCTCTTGGAGGATGTACTCCGCCTGTTTGACGTAGTCCTCGTCCTTGAAGACGCCCTGATCGAACGCCTTGGTGTCCCCCGGCAGCCCCTTCGTTCCCCAGGGCCCGATCTCGTGAGCGAGCTCGGCACCGTACTCTTCAGGGAAGGTGACGGGCGCGGCCTGGTTCGAGGGGTCGATGTTGATCGGCGTCACATAGAGCCGCACGTGAGGTCCGACCTCCTGCAGGAGGAACCGGGCGATGCCGCTCACCTTGCCCACCACCGGAAGCACCTCGAACTCGACCGGCACCCAGTCGCTGAAGTCCCCCTTCGTGAGCACGACACTGTGATCGCCAATGACCAGCCGGGCCGCCTCGTTCTGACGGTCCAGATGCAGCTCGAACGGCGCTTTGACCATCCCGGCGTGCGGGTCCTTTCGCCCGTCTCCCGGTGCGGCGTACCCCGGCGGGCCGATCAGCTCGCTCTTCAGCACGTCGTCATGGAGCTCGACGTACTGCACGTACCCTCCCGAAAGATCGGGAAAGTCCTGCCAGGGATCGGTCGTGAAGAAGTTGAACATCCCGTAGGCATCGGCCAGATCGGGAGTGCCCATTCCACCGATCGACACATCCGCATGCTCGTCGACCGGGAAGTTGGTCGGAATCTTCGCCACGTAGGACGGGATTCCTCGCTCCTTCAGCCAGGACCAGAACGGGCGCCCGCGTCGCATCGAGCGTTGCTCTCCGCCGGAGACCGGCAGCTCGTACTGCCCCAGACTCAGGGTGCGCGTCACCGGCGTCGACTCGTAGATCGAGAAGACCGGAAGATAGGTATCCGGATCCCGCATGATGAAGTCGCCGATCCCGTGACCTCCGGGAGTCAAACCCGTGATGAAGCTCGACCAGGCCACGGGCGAAAGGGCCGGCATCGTGGTGGCCAGAGGACGAAAGGAGCCCAGTTGCGCGAGCTTCGCGAAATTGGGCGCCCGACCGGTATCGATCAGACCCTGTAACAAGTTGGGATCGAGGCCGTCGAGGCCGAGCACGACCACCTTCTTGCCTGTGCCCTTCCCAGCACAGGAGTAGAGAGCCGGCGACACGCCGGCAACGGCAGCGCTGCCGGCGAGTAGACGTAGGAAGTCGCGTCGATCGAGCTCTTGTCGGGATGGGCGTCGGGATGTCATGGGATTCGTCTCACTTGCGTCGAGCCCTGGCGAGACCCGCAGGACTACTCGGTCGGAGGGAGCAGCCTGACGGGCACGGGCATGATGTTCCAGGTGAACCGGCTGAGGCCATCGAGATGCAGGGTCAACAGCTCCTGGTCCCAACCGCTCCCGTTCCAGCTGTAGCGTCGCACTTCATCGTGATCGTCGCTGGCCACGTAGAGCTCGTCGCGTCCGTCGCCATCGAGGTCAGCCAGGATCGAGGCATGCTCGAAGCCGCCCGAATCCGCATCGATCAGCTCAGCGGACCAGGGCACCCCCTCGACTCCGGTCGGGCGGAGCAGCCACAGCCCTTTCTTCATCGCTGCCGCGACCATCTCCTTGCTGCCGTCGCCGTCGACGTCCCCCGCGCTGAGAAACCGGCACAGGGTGTCGTCGATCGTGGCCACGACGTTGACCGCTGTCGGGTCGGTGTCCGCATCGTAGCGGCGGATCTCCACCTTACCACCGGAAACGGCCTCGACCGAAACGTAGAGCTCGTCCCGACCGTCACCGTCCACGTCGTCGACCAGGATCTCCTTGGCGTGACGGTCTCCCAGATCGGCAACCACGACCCGGCCTTCGCCCTTGGACGGGACGTAGCGCGTCACCTTCCCGGGCTGAGGAGTGCCGTCGACGCGGTTGGGCTCCGTGGGCGTCGCATAGATCTCGAGTGCCCCGTCGCCATCGAGATCACCGAGCTCGATTTCGTGCACGATGATGTCCTTCTCGGCGTCGATCTTCTCGACGGTCCACTCCCCGTCCTTCGGGCGGATCACCGCCACGACGCCCTGGTCGTGGGTCGCCACCGCGATCGCAGGGTTGCCGTCGCCGTAGATATCACCGATCTCGGCGTCACGCATGCGACTGAACCGTCCTCCGAAATCCTCTTTCCAGAGCACCTCCGAGGTGCCATCGGGCTTCCACAGCTTGACCACGGCATCGGTTCCGCCGAACGTGAGCACGCCGTCTTGCCAGGCCATCGCCTTGTGGAAGACGTTGCTGTCCTCGTCTTCGAGGTAGCGGTAGCTCCACTCCCCGTCTTCGCGCGTGAGAATGCCCATACGAGCCGGCAAGGGCAGCGGCTTGCCATCGGCGTCGCGGTCGAGCGCGGCGAGCGCGAGCACCAGTCCCTCATCGAGCGAGCGCGGGGTTTCTGTGGACGCGGTGGCGGCGGTGTCCTCGGCACTCTCCGAGGACTCGGAGCCGTCACCGCCGCAGGCAGTCACGAGAAGGCCGAGCACCAGCCCAACAGCGAGCCCTGTGGCCCTCGGCCCCCGCAAGGAGGCCGGCAAACGAACAAAGTCACGATTCATCTCTTGGTTTCCTCATAAGGGGTCCGCGGCCACCCACGACAGAGCGCCCCTGAAGACAGGCGCTCTCTCAGGGTACGAGCGATCGCTGGGTGGGGGGGGCGCGAAACGGGTCGGTCTCGAGAACTCCCGAATCCTATCGCACCCCGCGCCAGCCCTGGAGACGGCTTCTAGGCGGGGCTTCGCTCCAGATCGTGAAACCGCCGCTGCGCCGCGCGAAACTGCTCCTGAGAACGTTCCAGGTAGGCGTGGGCTTCGTCGAGATAGCCGTCGGTCGATGCCGACCAGACCCGGTTCAGATAGCGCTCGCCGGCGGCGAAGTCGCTCATCATGTCGGCATAGACCTGCAGTCCCCAGGTGTCCGCGATGGTCTCTCGGGCCTCCACGAACTCACCGATCGCTGGCATGAACTGGTCGTCGATGCGATGGCGCAGGTCGTAGACGTCGATGGAGTCCCGCTCGTCGCACAGGAAGTCGATCTGCTCCACCAGGGTGTCGAGCGAGCGCCGAATGCTGTTCAAGTTGCCGACCCGGCGCTCCTCGTGGGTGGCCTCACGGCGGCGGGCCTCGCGGAGCAGTCCCACCCCGACCAGGCCAGGGGAGAGGGCGAGGAGGAAGCGGCCCCACTGGATCAACTCACGATCGAGCACCGCAACGTAGGAGGCCGCGAGGAAGCCCAGGGTGACCAGAGCGTAGGCGAAACCTCTCATCAGCTAGCCCCCCATCACCAGGAGAAGAGCCCCGACCACTCCGACCAGGGCCTCTCCGACGATCAACCCCGCGGCCAGCGGAATGCCGACATCATCGGCGAACTTCAATCCGAGCCGCCGGTCACTGGCGATGCGCAGCAAGGTCCCGATGCTGTAGGTCAGAACGATGTTGAAGGGAAGGTAGAAACCGAGGCCCACCACCACACCGAGCCCGCCGATGCCGCTCGCCGAGAGGAGAGCCCCGATCAGGGCGCCGGCCCCGTACTTCTGCACCGGCACGTCGCCCCCCAGGATTCCCTCGACGATGCTGGCCAGAGCCTGTCCCTGGGGCGCCGGCAGTCGCTCGCTGCCCAGCCCGTAGGACTGGTGCAGGATCAAGATCAGTCCCATGATCACGATCGGCCCGAGCCACACTCCCAGGAACTGCGCGATCTGTTGGCGTCGCGGCACCGCGCCGACCATGTAACCGGTCTTCAGATCCATCATCAGGTCGGTCGCCTGCGACATCGCCACACACATCGCCCCACCGACCATGATGGAAGCCACCACCGTCGCCTTGTCGGACAGGGCCTCCATCACCCCGAAGCCGCTCGCGACGAAGATCAGCAGCGTGACGCCGATCAACGTCATCCCGGAGAGCGGTGACCAGTTGGTGCGACCGATGCACTCGGCGAGGACGACGCCGGCCACCCAGATCCACAGGGTGCCGAGCAGCGCCATCAAGAGTCCGCGCACCATCCCCAGCTCAGGAGTCGTCAGAACCGACATCGCCGCCAGCAGGACGAACGCCCCGGCAATACCCCAGTAGAGGAACTTGACCGGCATCTCGTCGAGAGACAGCTTCGATCGCGTCTTCGCTGCCGACTGCATGCTTCGCACCGCACTGATCACCAGTGGGAAGGCGAGCACGATCCCCGTGATGGCCCCCCCGACCAACATTCCGATCCCGACCGGGCGGAAGAGATTGAGGCGCAGCCAGTTGGCGATGCCCGCGCCGGCGAGCTCCTCCGCGCTCGGGAGCTGCCCCGTGGCGGCCAGCAGCGGCGCCAGGATCCAGTAGCAGACAAAGCCGCCGACGATGAAGAAAAAGCCGCCGCGGCCGGCCAGGTAGCCGGTGCCGATGGTGAGCAGCGACAGATACCAGACACCGTTCATGTACTCCGGCATGCCGAGGAGCGCGCCGAGGTTCCAGTCCTCCAGGCCCGTCATCAGACTGATCGCGTGCACGCCACCGCTCAGCAGAGCGGCGACACCGAGCAGCTGCGCCTTGCGGATCCCGGCCCCGGGCGAGCGCAGCACCGCAGCCGTGGCAATGCCGCCAGGATAGGCGAGCCGGTTGAAGTCGATCATCTGCTTGCGCAGCGGGATGATGAAGGCGACCCCGAGGATCCCGCCCGCGATACAACCGAGAACGAGTACCGTGCGGTTGAAGTCGCCCCCGTATCCCAGGATGAAGATCGCGGGAACGGAGAACATCATTCCCGAAGAGGCTCCGTTGACCGAGCTGGCGATCGTCTGGTTGATGTTGTTCTCGATGATCGAGCTGCGCCGCATCACCCCGCGCAGGACCCCGAACCCGAGAATCGCTGCCAGCTCGGAGCCCTCGATCGAAAAGCCGAGCTTGAGACTGAGGTACCCGATCGACAGCGCGATCAGGATGCCGATCGCCCAACCGACGAAGATCGCCGCCCAGGTGATCTCCGGATACGGTCCCCTTCGGACAGGGCCGTGCGGGGACGTGGTCTGCGCGCCCTCGGTACCTTCAGTCATTCCATGCTCCGTTGAGTGGGTGGATTACATCACGGTTCGCTTCTCTGGAGAATCGAGCCGCCCATCCTGCGGAAAGTAGGGACAGGCACTGCTTTTCGTCCCCACTTCTCCACTGAATCGCAGTAGTCTCCAGACAGGATGACCGAGCCCAGGACCTCATTCGCCGTCGCGCTCCACCGCCTCGGAGCTCTCCAGTTCGGCTCCTTCACCCTGAAGGACGGTAGCCTGTCCCCGGTCTACTGCGACCTCAGACTGCTGATCTCGGACCCGGAGACCCTGCGTCTCGCGGCGCGGCACTACGCCACGATTCTGGACCGCCTCGAGTACGACCGCGTGGCGGGGATCCCCTACGCCGGCCTGCCCCTGGCAACGGCCATCTCGCTCGAGACCGGCAAGCCGATGATCTTTCCGCGTCGTGAGGTCAAGCAGTACGGTCGTCAGCGTGCCATCGAGGGGCGCTGGAAGGCGGGAGAAACCATCGTCGTCATCGACGATCTCATCACGAGCGGCAAGAGCAAGCTCGAGGCCATCGAGCCACTGGAAGCGGCAGGCCTCGTCGTGAAGGACATCGTCGTCCTGGTCGATCGCCGCCCCTCCGACAGGCAGGATCACTCCCTGGAAGGGTACGCCCTGCACGCAGCCTTCACTCTCGAGGAGCTCGCCCAGCGTCTCGGCGAGTCAGGTCTCATGAACGAAGAAGAGCAGGCCGCGATCCACCAATACCTCCGGAACTAGGGACAGGCACGGCTCCCGAGGAATCGGCGAATCGAGCCGAGACCGTCGGCGCTGTAGCCGCCCGCGGTAACACAGGGGAAGAGCCGCTGGCCGCCAAAGTGACAGGAGAACAGGCTTCGCCACGTCTTGTTCCAATGAGATGGCAAGACAAGCGCGCGTCGTCGTTCCAGGAGCTCCCCACCACGTCACACAGCGAGGGGCCCGGAGAATGCCCGTCTTCTTCTGTGAGGAAGACCGGGCTCTCTATCTCGACATCCTCGACTCGGTCGCCGTTCGCAATGGCGTCGTTCTGTGGACCTACTGTCTGATGGAGAATCACGTCCATCACGTCGCCGTCCCCGCCACCGAGGACGCTCTCGCACTCACCTTCGGGACCGTCCACTCCAGGTACGCCACCGAAATCAATCGACGACACGGCTGGAAAGGACACCTCTGGCAGGAACGATTCGCCTCCTTTCCGATGGACCATTCCCACGCCTACAACGCGTGCCGCTACGTCCTCCTGAACCCGGTACGGGCCGGACTGGTTGCGCGCCCGGGCGACTGGCCCTTCTCCAGCGCGCCCGCCCACCTGGGCAGAATGCCCCCTCTCGAAGCGCTCGACCTGGGGGCCCTACAGGTCCAGGTATCGGACTGGAACTGGTTCCTGACCGACCGTGCGCCGAACACCGAGCTCGAAGCCATCCGCAGCCACACCAGAAGCGGCCTGCCCTGGGGCTCGCGAGAGTTCGTACGCAGCGTGAGAGCGACTCTGGCCGAGGCTTGAAGAGGCCGAGAGCTGGCCGCCATCCTTTCCAGGCGCGCTGCCCTGGAGCCGAGCTCGCCCGGCCGACTCGAGACCCCAGCTCCGGAACGTAGAAGGCTGGTCGACCTCCTATTCCTAGGATAACGAGACCGGAGTGCCTGTCCCTCCGTCCCGGGCCCTAGGCCTACGAAAACGCGGGGCGAGTGCCTGTCCCTACTTTTCTGTGGGGGTACAGAGACGGCGGAGATAGTCGAAGGTGTAGATGCCCGTTCGGCAGCCGTGCTTCCAGACGATGGAGACGGCGTAGTTGCCCACCGGCCGGATACTGTCCGGCTCGACTCGCTCGTCGGGCTCGTGATACTCGATACCGCCACCGTGACCCTGACACCCGGCGCAGGGACAGTACCCCGCCAGATAGCGATAGCTCGGCTGAGCCTGGAATCCGTCGCCCCAGGTGAGCCGCAGCGCCTTCTCTTCCGGCACTCGCTTCACCTCCACCAGGGGCGGGCTCTTCGCTTCACCCTCGGGGGACATCGGGCTACCCGACCGGCACGCCGTCGAAGTCCGGGCTCGGAACCGGTGGCTGACCGCGAGGCGGGCGAACGGGCAGCCGCTCCGGGCCCAACAAGGCGCACGTCCCACTTCGGCCCAACAGCTGATCGACGCGTTGCGGCAGACCCGGATCGACCGGCACCCGCAGCCCGTTCGCGCTGGCCCGCACCACTTTGTCGACCAGATGAATCTCGAACTCGACCGCGGCAGCGGAGCCGTTGATGCGACGCTTCTCGGCGTCGAGCAGCTCGCGCAGCTTGACCAGCTCGTCCTGCAGCTCGGAGCCCCCCCCAAAGTCGCCGTCCAGGCGGATTCTCACCCGATCGGTGAGCTGGATCGGCCCCAGGTCCAGCGGGATTGCAGACTCCACCACCAGACTCGGCTCTTCGCGACGACGATCCACCTTGCCGCGGAAGAAGTAGATGCCGTCCTCTTCGAGCTTCGACTCCAGCGTGGCGAAGTTGTCGGCGAACACCACCCCGTCGACCCGGCCGACCGCGTCCTGGAGCGTCAACATCGCCATCTTCTGACCCGGATTGCGTCCCTTCTTCGTGCGCAGGGTCCGCAGCGAGCTGATCATCGCGCCGAGCGTCACGTCCGCCTCGCTATCGACGCGATCCAACTCCACACTCGACACGTTGGAGAAGCGCATCAGCGTATCTCGATGCTCGTCCAAGGGATGCCGGGAGACGAAGAAGCCGAGTGCGGCTTTCTCGTGCTGCAGCTGCTCGCGGCTGCTCCAGGGCTCCACCTGCGGCAGCGTCACCGTGTCCTTCGCCGAGTCTCCCTGACCTGGGTCGGGGCCGCCGAACAGCGAGCTCTGTCCGCTCTCGCGGTCGGCAGCCGCCTGCTGGCCCGAGCACATCGCCGCATCGAGCACCTCGACCAACGCCGAGCGCTTCTCCGATCCGTGCACCGAGTCGAAGGCCCCGGCCTTGATCAGCGCCTCGATGGTCGATCGATTCACCAATTGGAGCGGCACGCGCTCGCAGAAATCGAACAGGCTCGTGAACGGGCCCCCCTCGCGCCTCGCCTCGAGCATCCCCTCGACCGCCTTCTCACCGACGCCCTTCACCGCATCGAGGCCGAACCGAACGTGCCCGTTCTCCGGCACCCGTTCCTCGCCTTCGTGAAACACCACCTGGAACCGGTGCCCCGACGTGTTCACGTCGGGTGGCAACACCTCGATGCCCTGATTGCCATCCGGTAGACGGACTCGCTTGCACTCATCCAGGTAGAGCGCCAGCTTGTCCGTGTGATCCGACTCGTAGGTCAGCACGGCCGCCATGTACTGGATCGGGAATCGGCTCTTCATGAACGCGGTCTGGAAGGCGAGGATCGAGTAGCCCACGGAGTGGGACTTGTTGAAGCCGTACCCCGCAAAGCGCAGGATCAGATCGAACAGTTCCTCCGCCTTGCGCTTCTCGAGGCCTCGCTCCCCGGCTCCAGCGACGAACCGGGTCCGAGCCGCATTGATCGTTTCGTGCTTCTTCTTGCTGATCGCCTTGATCAGCGAGTACGCCTCGCGCAGGGGAATGCCGCCCAACTCGTGGGCGATCTGCATCACCTGCTCCTGATACACCATGATGCCGTGGGTGTCCGCCGTGAATCGATCGACGATCTCGTGCACCTTCGGCACGATCTTGCGACCGTGCTTGCGGTCGCAGTAGTCGTCGATCAACGCCATCGGCCCCGGCCGGAACAGAGCGTTCGCAGCCACCAGATCCTCGAGGCGATCCGGCTTCATCTTGAGCAGGAGGTTGCGCATACCCTCCGACTCGAACTGGAACGTGCCGACGGTGTCCCCTCTGCGATACAGCTCGAGCACCGTCTCGTCGGAGAAATCGATTCGATCGAGATCGAGTGGATCGATCGGGTCTGCGGCGCTGCGGCCCACTGCCTCGCGAACGACCGCGTCGTCCAGGGATTCCCGCACCAGCTGACGCGAGCGCTCGAGCACGGAAAGCGTCTTCAGCCCCAGGAAATCCATCTTGAGGAGACCCATGCGCTCGACCGTCGGGCCGTCCCACTGGGTGACCAGGATGGACTTCTGGTTCTGTGTCTTGGAGATGGCGAGCGGAACGAGGTTCTCGAGGGGCTCGGTGGCGATGACTACGCCGGCGGCATGCACACCGCTGTGGCGGGTGATCCCCTCCAGGCGCTTCGCCGTATCGATGACCGCCTTGATCTCGGGATTTCGACACAGGGTCTTCAGCTCGGGCTCGCTGTCGAGCGCTTCCTGCAGCGTGATTCCCAGCTGATCTCCGATCAGTTTGCAGATCTTGTCGACGTCGGGCAGCGGAAGGTTGTGCACCCGCCCGACGTCACGTACGGCTGCTCGGGCCTTCATCGTCCCGAAGGTGATGATCTGCGCGACGTAGCCATACTTCTCGCGGACGTAGTCGAGAATCTCCTGCCGACCGTCCTGGCAGAGATCGATATCGATGTCGGGGTACTCGCTGCGATCGGGATCGGTGAACCGCTCGAAGAGGAGTCCGTAGCGCACCGGGCACGCGTTCGACAGCCCGAGGCAGTAGCCCACCATCGTGCCCACTCCGGAGCCGCGCGCCATCGCGGCAATCCCCCGATTTCGGGCCTCGTTCACGAAGTCCCAGCAGATGAGGAAGTAGGCGCTGATCTTCTTGTCCGCGAGCACGGTCAGCTCGCGTTCGAGCCGGGCTCGATGCTCGTCGGTGATGCGGTCTCCGTAGCGCCACACGAGCCCCTTCTCGGTCAGCTCACGCAACGCGTCGTCGCACATGCGCTCGCGTTCTTCGGTCGTCGGACCCTCGGCGGCATCGGCGGTGTCGTCGAGGGGTACCAGGTGGAACGTCGAACAGAATCTCTTGTACCACTCGGTGGACCCGACCACGGCCGCCTCGTCACCGACAGTCGCCTCGCGTCGCTCGATTCCGACCAGGGGCGCATGGTTGGCGGAGAAATCGAGCTCGACGTTGCAGCGCTGAGCGATGCGCTCGGTGTTCTCGAGCGCCTCGGGAACATCGCCGAACAGCTCGACCATCTGCTCGGGTCCCTTGACGTAGAGGTCTCGCGGGTAGCGCATCCGACTCTCTTCGTCCTTGATCTTTCCGGTAGACACGCACACCAGAGTGTCGTGGGCGTCCCAGTCGTCCTCGGTCAGGAAGTGGGCATCGTTGTCGCAGACCAGCGGCAGCTCGAGCTCCTCGGCGAGCTTCATGATGTGCGGGTTGATCTCGTCCTGGTCCGGGGTGTCATGACGCTGGAGCTCGAGGAAGAAGCACGGCTCCCCCTCTTCGTTGGGCCCGAAGACCTCGGCGTGCCACTGAGCCTCCCGACCCGCCTTCTCCCAGTACTCCTGGCTTCCAGTCTCGACAAAACGACGCAGGTAGTAGGCGATCGAGGAACCCAGGTGCCCGTTGATCGCGATCAGCCCATCCCCCCACTCCTGCAGGGTCGACTTGTCCATGCGCGGGCGGTAGTAGAAGCCCTCGATGTACGAGTCGGAGGAGAGCTTGACGAGATTGCGCCAACCCCGCTCGTTCTCTGCGAGCAGTACGAGATGGAAGCCACCGTCGGCGACACCCTGCGCCTCCTTGTGGCGCCGATCGCTGCTCTCGGTGTGAACGTCGGGGGCAACGTAGGCCTCGATGCCGAGGATCGGCTTGATCTCGGCCGCCCTGCACGCTCTGTAGAAATCGATCGCACCGAACAGATTGCCGTGATCGGTCAGTGCGACAGAGTCCATCCCCAGATCCTTGACCCGGGCGATCAGCTTCTTGATCCGGTTGCCCCCATCGAGCAGCGAGTATTCGGAGTGGAGATGGAGGTGAACGAAACCGGATGGTGTGGCCATGACAGGATGGTAACGCAACAAACTGACAGAGGAAGTCAAGACCGGACACGGCGGAATTTGCAGTCGAATTCAGCCCTCCGCCCGATCGCCGAGAGGCCCCCGAGACGCGGCACGACCGGGCCACGGCCCCTCCCCCGCGCCGCTACTTGCGGGGCCGAAACACCCCGACTCCCGGATCGGCGGTGAGAAACGGGCCGCCGATCAGGTCGACGCAGTAGGGGATCGCCGGAAACACCGCATCCATACACTCCCGAATGGCTTTCGGCTGACCGGGAAGGTTCACGATCAAGGCGGACCCCCGAATCACCGCCGTCTGACGCGAAAGGATCGCCGTCGGCACCGCCTCGAGCGACACCTTCCGCATGAGCTCGCCGAACCCGGGCATTTCCTTCTCCGCCACCGCGAGGGTCGCCTCCGGGGTCACGTCCCGCACGGCCGGGCCGGTCCCGCCCGTCGTCACCACGAGGCAGCAGCCCTCCACGTCGCAGAGGCGTACCAGGGTCTCCTCGATTTCAGGCTGTTCATCGGAAACCACCTCGGTCACGGGCTCCCAGGGCGAAGTCAGGACCTCGTCGAAGTACTCGACGATCGCCGGACCTCCACGATCCTCGTACTCTCCCCGGCTCGCCCGGTCCGAGACCGTGACGATTCCGATGCGCGCACCTTGAGCCATTGCCCTCACTCTATCTCGGTGGTGGATTTCCACCAGGGCCCCCACCCCTCTCCCCCTGGTACCATTTCAGAGATTCTGTCCTCTGCATCGAACACTCCGGAGACACCATGAGCTCAGCCAGGCGAGCCCGCTCGATCGACCGCCCGAAGACCAAGACCTCGATCAGACTCCCCGGTCTGCTCGTCCTGGGTGGTGCGCTCCTCTTCCTCGGCTCCGGCGGAGAGCTCGGCACGGCGCCCGCTCGCGCCCACACTCGAATCACCACCGATCTCACCTGGAGTGAAGAGATCCGACCGATCGTGCGCCGCCACTGCATGCGGTGCCACAGCCCCGGAGGCATTGCGCCGTCCTACGTCGACCTCACGGCCTACGGCACCGACTC
This sequence comes from uncultured Acidobacteriota bacterium, assembly GCA_963851415.1. Lineage (GTDB taxonomy): Bacteria > Acidobacteriota > Thermoanaerobaculia > Multivoradales > Multivoraceae > CAWKPF01. The sequence continues at coordinate 439,361 of CAWKPF010000003.1, read as the reverse complement.
TGCGCCCGGCGCCCGTGCCTGGGCCACGGCAATCGAAGAAGAGCTACTGACCGGTCGCATGCCGCCCTGGACCGCCGATGCTCGTTACGATCACTACGCCAACAGCCGCAGGATCACGCAGCTCGAGATCGACATGCTCGTCGCCTGGGTCGAGGGTGGCGCGCCGCAGGGACCTCGCCGAGACCTCCCTCCCCCCTCGGAATTCGTGATCGATCCATGGGAGATGGGACAGCCCGATGTCATCGTGGAGCTCTCCGAGGTCTTCGTCCTCCCCGCCGATCGACAACGAGCGGTCACCTCGGTCACCGTACCGCTCGAACTGGAGCGCGACACGTGGGTCACCGGCTTCGAGTTCCGTCCGGACGTGCCCGGAAGCGTGCACCGCGCCACGGCATGGATCGTGGATCCGGAAGGAGCCGAGCCCGAGGAGCTCGAGGTCGAGGTCCAGATCCCCTACGATCCGTTCCGGGACGAAGACGAGCCCGAGCCGACTCGCATGCGCGAGATGCCCACAGGCCGGCGCTTTCTCGGTCAGTGGCTCCGGGGCGACGCTCCCGTTCTCTTTCCCGTTGGCACGGGAAAGCGCCTGCGGAAAGGCTCGAGTGTCGAGCTCGAGGTCGAATATCGGCGCTCCTCCCTCGAGGGCGTCGGCCAGGATCTGCGCGACCGCACTCGCGTCGGGCTCTTCCTCGCACAGACCGAGGATGAGGTCGATCGAATCCTCGAGCAGAGCCAGACCAGGCCCGAGATGGCGGTCGACACACAGGCTTCCGAGAAGAAGAGAAAGAAGAAGACAAGAAAGAAGCGCAAGGGCAACGACCCCTCTGCAGCGCAAGTCCTCTACGCGTCCACGCGCCTCCACGAGGCCGCCCATCTGATTCGTTTCTCACCCACGGTGCCCGATGAAACCGCTTCCTTCGAGGTGCGTGCGACCTTTCCCGATCAACGCCCGGTCACCCTGCTCTGGGTTCCGGAGTACGACACCCGATGGCCGAGCTCCTACCAGCTGGCCACCGAGCTCGAGGTTCCTGCAGGAACCCTGGTCGAGATGGTGGCCAATCTCGCCGAGCCCGCCGCGGCCGACGGCTTCCGCCTGGCGGTCGACTACGCAATCGACGATCACCTGATTCTTCCCGACATCATCGAGCCCAAGCCGGAAACCGATCAGACGCGAGGCGGGATGATGACCGGCCTGTTCGGAGAAGGCACCGCCACCGGCACGACCGCAGCCGGCACCGGCGGAGTCGCCGATACCTCTCTGGACCCCAACGACCCCAATGCCGCGGCCCACATGGATCACTCGCCACCGCACGGCGGTCAGTTCTTCATGGCGGCGAACATGTATCACCACCTCGAAGGCACGATGCCCGAACCGGGTGAGTTCCGCCTCTACTTCTACGATGACTTCAAGGAGCCGATCGATCCACGGAACTTCGCGGGCCAGGTCGTCTTCGAGCACTGGGACGAAGCCAGTGGTGAGTTCTCGGAGACCTACTACGATCTCGAGGTGGCTCCGGGAACCGACTACCTCACGGCCGAGCTGCCCGAGGAGTTCCCCGCCGAGTTCTTCGTTTCCGCATGGATGGCCGGGGAGAAGAACCGGTACGACTTCTACTTCACAGAAACCACCGAAGAGCCGGCAACGCTCTTCGTACCCCGAACCTCTCCGGCCGGATCGGCCGCCCACAGCCACGAGCGTCCACCTCTCACGATTCCCGGAACTCCGCAGGGAATCACCGAGGAGATCGCCCTGCGCGGTCAGCGCCTCGAGCAGCAGATCGAGCTCGCCGACTGGCCGACGCTCTATGTGCCCGCGTTCGATGCGCGCGATCTGGCGGAAGCCCTCCTGGAGCGTCTCGACGACTTGAGCCCGCGCGATCGCGGCGCGGCGCGGCGGGCGATCACCCTCATCCTGCAGGGAGCTTCGGAGATCGATCGTGCCGGGGACCTGGCCGACGAGGCCCGTGCCCGGCAGGCCTTCGACCGCTTCAACGAAGGAATCATCACCCTGCGAACCGTCTTCGGTGTCGGCTGACCCGGCACCGGATTCTGCGTGCTAGCATCGCCCCCCGTTTGTTCGCTCACCGCTTTCCGGCCGGCACTCCCGAGGGTGCGGCCGACGCCATCGAGATCCGGGCTCGCGGCTGACCCCTTCGAGCCCGTTTTGGGAGGAACGCCTCGTCATGAGCTCTGTGCTGAAAGTCACGGCCCTGGTGGCCACCATGGCCCTCTGTGCCCTTGCCGCCCTGTCCAGCGCGCCCGTCGGCGCCACTGAAGGGGTCGACTTCGAAACCGAAGTCTGGCCCTTCCTCGAGAGCAAGTGCGTCAAGTGTCACGGCACCAAGGAGAAGTTCTCCAACCTGCGCCTCGACTCCCCCGAGGCCGTCATGAAGGGCGGCGATCTCGGCGCGGTCGTGGTCCCGGGCAACCCCGAAGAGAGCCCGCTCTACGCAAGGGCAGCTCTGCCCTCTGACGACCTCGACTTCATGCCGGTCGAAGGCGACGGCTTGACCGAGGACGAGCTCGAGACCCTGCGACAGTGGATCGAGCAGGGCGCCGAATTCGGTTCGTGGACCGGCACCGGCGGCTGAGCCGGGAAGCGACGATCGGCTCCCTCCTTCAGGGAGACGACGGCCACAGCCACCCGAACACGCCGGCCGTCAGGAGCGCATAGACCAAGCCGTCGAACAGGCCTCTCACCGTGTTCATCCACGGCTGTCCCCGCCAGATCGAGTTGCTGATCTCCCCCACTCCGTAGCCGAGGAACGCCACCGTGCTCGCCATGCGGAACACGCTCATGTAGGGCGCTCCAGCGGGCACGCTGAGACCCGTGACATAGGCGGTGAAGTCGCCCACCAGCAGACAGAAGAGGAACCAGTAGACGAGGTTCTTGCCCATCGCGGGCGGTCCGTTGGGGAGCACGTTCATCATCGCGACCGGCCCCTCGGCCATCTTCTTCTGCATCGCTTCGCTCGCATAGTCCTTCGAGCTGGAGGCATGCGGCAGATAGTAGGAGCCCGGCTTCACCCCGGCGTCACGAATCGCCTTGCGCACTGCGTCCTCATCGGGCACCGCGCCGTAGTCGGCGGCGTGATAACCCAGAACCATGTGGATCACCGAGCTGGCAACGAACACGACCACTGCCGCGACTGCGACCGGGAGCCATAGCGACATCATCGAGACCATTGGGTTCCCTCCATGGGTGGGCGCACGGGACGTACCGTCCACCCCGTTTGGATGTACCTTCTGACTGTGGGTAATTTCGGCCGACAGTACCACTGACGCGTGAAATCTGTGGTACCTTGGCGGCCTCACGGTGAATTCCAAGAATCGCACTCCCACCCTCCTACTTCTCCCTGTCTTCGGGCTGCTTTGCGGCAGTCTCTGTGGGACCCGGGTGGCCAGTGCCCTACCACCCTCCCCCGAGCCGGGTGATGTTCCCTCCCAGCTCGAACTTCCCTTCGACAGCCTCGGTCTCGACAAGATCGCGACGCTCGAGCTGATTCAGCGGACCGCGAAGCCCGAGGCTCTCCCGGCTTCAGGAGATCCGAAGGAGGCAGAGGACGCCAAGAGCGTGCTCGGGCTGCGCTTCGAGATGCCCCTTTCGGGCGCGGGACCGCAGGAGTGGAAAGTCGGCGCGGAGGCCCTGCGTTCCCACGACCGCGAGCTCTCCGATGCTGCCACCGCGCTGAAGTTCTCGCTCGACGGTACCTGGCATCGCATGGCGATCGTCGCGGAAATGGAGCAGGTCGACGGTGACTTCGAAGATCCGGAAGCAGGCAAGAGGGCTGCCGGGCGGCGAGCGCGATTCGGTCTCTCTCGCCAGGCGGACGACTGGCATGTCAACGCCACCGCGAAGCTCGCCCAGATCGGTGCTGCCGCCGGAAAAGGCGGTTCCTCGAGCGCGCAGACGGACTATCGCGTGGATGCCGGAAGGCTCCTGCCGGGCAACTTCCGATCCACCCTGAATCTCCAGGTTGCGACCGACCCGAACCGGGACAGCACGAACCTGACGCTGGCGCTTCGACGCCGCTTCGACGCGGTCGATGTCGGGGTCGAGCATCGCGCGGCACGGGTCGAGCGTGCGGGGCGGCTCAGCGCCAGCCAGCGAACCGGCCTCGAAGTCCGGCTCGGCGTGGGCGCCTGGAGCTGGATCGGAGGCACCTCGATCGAAGAACGCGACCCGGCGAATGGTGGCGTCACCGAAATCGAGCGCTGGTTCCTCGCGCCGCAGTGGAAGGCCGCCGACAATCAGCTGCAGCTGAATCTACGCCTCGGCCTCGACCGAGAGGTCCCGCCGGGTCAGGGCGAGACCCAGCGCCTGCTCGGAAAGGGCTCTCTGATCTGGAAGCTGCGCGACGATCAGCACGACGCCGACCTGCGCTTCGACCTGAGTTTGAGCCACCTCGACCACGCCAGCCAGGCCAGCGTGCTCGACCGCCGTGCCGCGCTCAAGCTCTCCTACCGTTTCTGGTCGTGAAACCGAAGGGCCGAAAGAAAGAACCTGCCCTTCTGGTCACTCAGCCGATCGCCTGACCGCTGGGACGCACCCGCTTCCCCAGAAAGTAGGACACGGCGAGCAACACGAGGGCGACCGCCGCTCCTGCGAATTCGCCGTCCTTCGCGATCAGGTGAGCGCTGAGCGCGAGCACGAAGTCGTAGAAGAAACCGGCGTAGGCCCACTCGGTGAGCACCGGGTACTTGCGGGTCGTGATCGCGAGCACGCCGAGGATCTTCGCGATCGCCAGCGGATAGAGGATGAAGCTCGGAAAACCGAGGCTCTCCACCACCTCTGCGATCTGATCGTGTCGAACGATGTACATCGTCGCCGAGGCGAGCATCATCAGACTCAGGAGACCGGTGACGATCCAGTAAGTAGCCTTCATGTCCCTCTTTCCTCCGGTTTCCTTGTCGCGGGTCTGCCGAGGCTACGGATGTCGCTGTGCTACGGCTTGCCCCGAGACCAGACTCCAGAGACTCTCTGCCCGCTCGAGCAACTCCGGGAGATCTTCACCGAGCAGGAAGCCCTGGTCGACGAGAGACCGCGACGCCCCCGCATAGCGCCCGAGGTAGGTGTCGAAGTCCGGGTAGCGCTCCTCGAGAGAAGGCCGAGGATCGCCGGTGTCGCGGCGCGTCGTGGCGTCCTTCGCCAACGGCAGGAAGGAGCCCCGGAAGTCGGCCAGCTCGTCCGGCGCTCCGATCGAAGGGGCGCGCCAGTTCCACGACGTGTATGTGGCCAGCGGCACCTCGATCTCGGGCAGGCGGATGCCGCCGAGCTCGTTCCCGTCTTCGTCGACCTGCGGCACGAGCGTGGGAAAGGCGGCTCCGACTTCGGGCGGCTCCCTCGCGACCATGCCCTCGGTGCGGAACCTGGGCCCGTAGTCGACCCGATAGGCCTGATGAGCCCGACCTGGAATCCGCACTCCGGGCAGTTCTGGGAAGTTGTAGCGATCGAGCCTCACGAGGGTCTCCTCGGCGATGCGGGGTATCCGGCTTGCCGGCGGTTCCCCTCCATCGACGACCCACCGTTCGAGAGCCACCAGCAGGGCGCGCAGCACGAACAGAAAGTCCGCTGGATTCCCGGCATGGACGGCCTCATTGGGCTGTGGGGGAAACGGGTCGACGAAGTGTTGAGAGGAGGCCAGGTGATAGAGGCGCACGCCGGGCAGCGGTTCGACGTCGGCAGAGCCGTCGACGGTCGTGTGGATCAGACCGGCGGCCCTGCCCCAGTACTCGTAGCCGGTGTTGGTCATGAACACCCGCGGCAGGGTTGCGGGATCGACCGAATCGTTCTCGAGCAGCCCGTCCCTGATCCCACTCACCGGATCGGTCTGTGCTCGATCGGTGAAGGGAAAGAGGTCCGTCGGGTAGAAGAACGCCGAGAACGGATGGGCGTCGCGGGAGGGCTGAGCGAAGCGGTGATTGAAGCTGCCGCGGCCTCCTCCAGCGGTGTGGATCAGTACTCCGTCGAAGGCTCGCTGCCCACGGAGTGTCCGGTTGAAGCCCTGGTAGAGGAAGGTCCGCAGGAAGCGCCCCGTCTGGGAGATCCCCATCACGAGAGCACGGCTCCCCCGCACGGGCGACTGAGGATCGTTCTTGCAGTAGGCCGCGAAGTCGCGCATCGCCGCGAACCCCAGTCCCACCACCGCAGGCCGTTGCGCCACATAGACCGCTTCGTAGATCCGCCCCTTCTCGAAGCCGCCCTCGAGGAAGATCGAGCGCGGATCCTCGACGGGCTCGCCCCGCTCGTCGGCATGGGCGAACTGCCATCGGCTCCTGGGGATCACGATGCGCTCGGTGAGGCGAGCGTCGCGCACCGTCAGGGTGTTGCGCAGATCGTCGGGGTCTGCGACCCCGTACCCGCGGTGGCCACGATGGGCCAGCGCGAAGTCGGGCGAATCCTCCGACAACACCCCGTCGGCCCGCACCAGCCCCTCGAGCGGTGGATCGGCCTGGGCGAACACCGCGTGCAGGCGCAGCAATCCAGCCTGATCGGGCACGTCCCACTGCCAGCCCAACCAGACCAGGGTCAGGCCCTGACGAAGCAGGAACCCGTCGCCCGCGTGCTCCCTCGTGCTCGGATCGAGCGTGCCCACCGCACCGCGCTGGAAGTAGCGAAAGATTGCCTTGCCACCGCGGTTCGGCACCTCGAAGAAGAGCGTGCCGCTGCGCCGCGCCGGATCGGCGGGCTGCAAGACGTAGACATCGGAACGGAAATGCACGCGGCCGTCACTCTCGCGCGGCGCGAGCTCGAGATCGACGATCCCCTGGTTCCCTTCGTCCTCCGGGTCGAGGGCGAAGTGCACCTGGCCGACCAGCTTCTCGTAGCTGCCGGCGAGCCCGAAAGAGGCCCCGTCGGCGAAGGTCTCGCGACGCTCGATCTCGACCCCGAGCACCTCGGCAGAGACCGGAGCGGCCGACCATGCCGCGAGGAGCGTCACCACGAACGTCGCCCCGACGCACGCCCGTCTTCCCGAGCTCGTCCATCCCTTCGTCATCAGGCCAGATCTCCCCAGGCTGAGCGGGTCGATTCCTACGGAGTGACCTGGGTCGTGCCCTGGCCACCCTTGAGTGGTGAGTAGTGGGCCCCCCGGACCACCCACTCGCCGTCCTCCTTGATCCAGAACTCCATGACCCGAGTGAGATAGTTCGAAACGACTTCCCCGCCAGGCGGCGTCATCGTGCCTTCAGCGTAGTAGAAGGCGACGGCCGCGTCGCCGTGAACGACGACCTCGATGTGCTTGGGGAAGAGATTGGTCTCCGTCGGGACGGGCGGGCCTGCCGGTGTCTCCTGCAGCAGGCCGCCACTCGACCAGAAGTTCAGGGTCCCCTCCTTCGAGCCGACATCGGGGTTGCCTCCATCACGCTGCTCGGCGTAGACCGCACGAATGCGGGCGGCGACCTCCTCTTCCGGGCCCTGCGCCACGATCGGTGCAACCAACAAGAGAGCCGCGGCCGCGAATGTCGTCGAGATCATGGGCTGCTTCTTCATCGCAGATACCTCCTTGGGTGACCCGGTAGCTGTGCGCCGCCGGAGGCAGTTTCGAAACGAGCTGGTCAGGATTTCCCGCGAGTATGGCACGCGCCGTGTGAGCGGCCGTTCCTCCCACCCGACTCAGCCTCGTGGGCTCAGGCTCGCCAGCGCGCTCTGGCTCCGGTTCCCGGGTCGAGCTGGCCTCTCGAGGCCCGATCGCTGGCAGCTCGAATCGTTGTTGTCACGAAGATCTCACGACATCTCAGCCGCCATCCCAGTCGGCCAGAGCCTTCTCGATCTCGGCCGCACCGGGTGACGGCGGCCGGGCGGCCCCCGCCGTCACCTGACGCTCGAAGTGCAGCATGACTCGAGCGAGCATCGGCTCGACCTCGTCGACCTGGATGACGATGAGATCGCCCGGCTGCACCAATGAGAAGGCCCGGTCGACGGCTTCGAGGGGCTCCAGGACGACCTCCACTCGGGACTCGGGAAAGCCGGCATCGAGGGCTCCGCGACGCACCAGCTGCGGCGTCTCGCCGGGAGCACGCTGGCGCGGGTCGACGTCGGCGAGGATGATGTGATCGTAAATGCTCGCCAGGGCAGCGCCCAGCTCCCCGATGCTCGAGTCCTGCCGGTTTCCCGTGCCATGAGCGACGACGATCTTGCGACCTGTGGTGAGCTGCGGCAATGCCTGCCCGAGGGCCGTGACCGCCGGGACGTTGTGTCCGTAGTCGAGCACGACTCTGTAGTTCACGAAGTCGATGATGTTCATTCGTCCCGGGTTCTGGGTTGCGCTCGGGTGGAACGTGGCAATGCCGCTGCGAATCGTGGGCAGGGGCATCCCCAGACCATGCAGAGCCGCTACCGCGGCCAGGACATTCGCCGTGTTGAAGGTCGCAACGCCACGCAAGGTGATCGGCGCCTCGACCACGGGCAAGACTTGAATCGGTGGCTCCGTGGAGCGAATCACGACGACTCCGTTCTGTATGACCACGGCACATCCACCCGACTCCAGGTGTCGTCTGACGGTCGGGTTGTTCTCCTGCACCGAAAAGAAGATCACCCGGCCTCCCGCCCGATCCTGCAGCCCGACGACAGTCGGGTCGTCGGCATTGAGCACCGAGACCCCGGACTCCCGCACGGCCTCGAGTACCACCGCCTTGACCAGCGCCAGCTCTTCGATCCCGTCGACACCATCGATACCGAGGTGATCGTCGGCTACGTTCAGCAAGACTCCGACGTCACACTGCTCGAAGCCCAGTCCCCGCCGTAGGATGCCACCCCGCGCGACCTCGAGCACCGCATGATCGATGGTCGGTTCACGCAGCACCATGCCGGCTCCCTCGGGGCCACTGTGATCGCCGCTCACGATCTGAACACCGTCGATCTCGACGCCGGTCGTGCCCGCGAAGCCCACCACCTTCCCGCTGTACTTGAGTGTGTGAGCGATGATCTTCGCGGTCGTGGTCTTGCCATTGGTGCCGGTGACCGCGACGATGGGAATCGTCGGGTCTTCGTCGAGTGGGAACAACATCTCGACGAATTGTCGGGCGACGTTGCGCGCGGCGCCCTGCGTCGGGTCGAGGTGCATTCGGAAGCCGGGGGCTGCATTCACTTCGACGACTCCCGCAAGCTCGGGGTCCAGGGGAGAGCCGAGTCCGGGCGCGACGATGTCGATGCCGATGCAATCCAGGCCGACCAGGCGGGCAATGCGCTCGCACATCAGTCGAACATCCTGGTGCACCTCGGCGGTCACGTCACGAGCCGTGCCGCCGGTACTCAGATTGGCAGTCGACTTGAGGTAGAGCCGTTCCCCTTCGGGCAAAACGTCATCCAGCTCGTAGCCGCGCAGCGCCAGCAGCCTCTCGGTCATGTGATCGACCGTGATCGACGTGAGCACCCGCTCGTGTCCGATGCCCCGCCGAGGATCCCTGTTGACCTGCTCGATCAAGTGACGGATCGAGGATCTGCCATCGCCGTTCACGTGGGCTGGCTCTCGCATCGCCGCGGCGCACAGCTTCCCGTTGATCACCAGCACTCGAAAGTCGAAGCCTGACAGGCTCCGCTCGACGATGACCGAGGCGCAGGTCCGATGGGCGGATTGGTAGGCGCTCTCGAGCTCGCTCTCGTTGCTGACCCGCGCCGTGATGCCGCGGCCATGGTTGCCCGTCTCCGGCTTGACCGCAACGGGGTAGCCGATGTCTGCCGCCACGCTCAATGCCTCGGCGAAGGATCCGACCATGGCGCCACCCGCCGTCGGGATTCCCGATCGCTCGAACAGTCTTTTGGTGGCCGACTTCTCGTCGGCGATCTCGACCCCCAGAGCGCTCGTGCGGTCGGTCATGGTGGCCTGGATGCGACGCTGCTTGGCGCCGTAGCCGATCTGGACGAGACTGGCCTCGTTGAGTCTCAGAGTGGGAATCCCCCTCCGTCTCGCCTCCTCGACGATGCTGTTGGTGGAGGGTCCGAGCATGTCGAGCTCTCGCACCTCCTTTAGCCGGGTGACGACGCTCTGAACGTCGAAGGAACGGCCCTGTGCCAGGGTCGCGACAAGCTCGGTTGCCTCCCGGCCCGCCAGAAGTCCCGCAGACTCGACGCGGTAGCGGTAGACGACGTCATAGATGCCACGCTCAGAGGTCCCGCGCGTCTTTCCGAACCCCACCTCCATCCCGGCGAGACACTGCAGCTCGAGAGCGACGTGCTCGACGATGTGGCCTGCCCAGGTACCCCGGCGCAGTCTCTCGATGAAACCGCCGGGTGTTCCTACCGAGCATCGGTGCTCGTGGAGAGAGGGCAACAGCTCGACCAGGCGGTCCGCAAAGCCGGGGAGGACGTCCGAGGGCCGATCCTCGAGCTCGCCGATGTCCAACAGGAGAAAGATGGTGGGGTATCGGCTATAGCGATTGGGTCCGCGCAGGGCCCTGTGCTCGAGAATCCTCATACCGGCACTCCCTTGCTGTTTTGCTCCAGCGCATTACGCGGCGGGCACTCTCGAAGCCATCGGGGCGCGGTTGCCGCTGGGTCCAGGGCGTTGCGCCTGCGAGCAGCTTCGTCGGACCCGACGGAACAGGCGCAGAGAGGCCCGCCTTGCTGGTTCGGGTGGGAAGCCGACCCGCCGTGACAAACGATCGTTGTCAGGGCGTTTGGGGTGGTCGTTCGCGGATGCTCGATGAGTCATTGTAGTACAGTCCTCCACTGGCCGCCCGGCGAACGGCAAAGAGTCCAAGCCGCATTCGAAGCCTTCACCCTCTGATCGAGAAAGCCGGGGCACCCATGCCACGCTGGTTGATGCCCATCGGTGGCAACGAGAAGAGGTCACCGGACTCGGACATCTTCCGGCAGATGGTCGAGTTGGCTGGTGGGCCCGAGGCTCGCATCGTGGTGGTGCCGACGGCAAGCGAATCCCCAGGCCAACGCGGTCGCGACTACGAAGCGCTCTTCTCGGTCTTCGAGCCGCTCAGCATTCACACGATTCACATCGGCGAACGCCCAGATGCGGCGTCGCCGGACCTGATCGAGATCATCCATCAGACCACCCTGTTCATGTTTGCCGGTGGCGACCAGCTGCGCCTGTCGTCGCTGATCGGTGGTACGCCCCTGCACAACGCGCTGGTGGAGCGATATCGGGTCGGAGGATGTGTGGTTGCCGGGACCTCGGCGGGAGCCGCGGTGATACCGGAGGTCATGATCTTCCAGAACAACCGGTTTCGGCTGTTTCGCAAGGGCGGGATCGAGATGACCAAGGGTCTGGGTCTCATTCGTGACGCCATCTTCGACACCCACTTCGTTCAGCGTTCGCGCATCTCACGTCTCGTGCATGCGGTGGCCACCAATCCCGCCTTGCTGGGGTTCGGGATCGAGGAGAACACCGGCCTGTGCATCGAAGACGAGACCCGGGCGACCGTCATCGGTACCGGAACGGTCATCGTGGTGGACGGAAGCGCGATCGAGATCAACCACATCGGCTACGCCGAGAACCGCCAACCCTTTGGCCTCTCGAACGTGCTCTACTCCGTCCTCTCGGCCGGCATGGTCTACGATCTCGTGCAGCGAAAGGTGATCGACGCTGGACCGACCGCACCACCCAAGAGCCTGCTGCCCGGAAAAAAGAAGCGGAAGAAGAGGCAGTCGAGGCTGAAGAGCTGACGCCGCGAGGGGGGCCCAGGAAGGATCGTCAGCACCACCTGGCCTTCACTGGCAGCTGCCCGAGGGGTACCACGTGCCACGGCGCTGAGGTCAGTCCGCCTTCAGCCAACGATCCAGCCACGCGTTGACCTCGTCGTGCCACTGGATGCTGTTGTTGGGCTTCAACACCCAGTGATTCTCGTCCGGGTAGTACAGCAGCTTCGACGGAATCCCCCGCCGCTGCAGCGCGGTGAAGGTCTGGAATCCCTGGGTCTCCGGCACCCGGAAGTCGAGCGCGCCGTGCACCACCAGCATGGGAGTCTGCCAGTTCTCCACCAGATTCACCGGATTGTGCCTTTCGTGCTGCTCCGGGTTCTCGTGGTACGGGCCACGCTGGTCCCACTCGGGGAACCACAGCTCCTCGGTCGCGTAGTACATGCTGCGCAGATCGAACAGCCCGTCGTGGTTGACCAGGCAGCGGAAGCGCTCGGGCCAGGCACCGGCGATCCAATTGATCATGTAACCGCCGTAGGAGGCGCCCAGCGCGCAGACCTTGTCACCGTCGAGAAAGTCGTAGCGCTCGATCGCCGCGGCGAGGCCCTTCTGCAGGTCTTCGAGCGGCTTGCCGCCCCAGTCGCCACCGATCGAGTCGGTGAACTCCTGGCCGTAGCCGGTCGAGCCGTGGAAGTCGACCATCACGGCGGCGTATCCGGCGCCGGCATAGGTCTGGGGGTTCCAGCGATAGTGGAAGTTGTTGCCGAACGAGCCCTGGGGGCCGCCGTGGATCAGGAACGCCACCGGGTACTTCTTTCCAGGCGTGTAGTCGGCCGGCTCGACCACCCAGCCGTGGACGGTCTCGCCGTTCCATCCCGGAAAGGTGAAGGGCTCGAACTCGCCCATCTCGAGCGTGGCCATCCGCTCTGCGTTGGGGTCGGCGAGGACCCGCAGCGCCGAGCCGTCGGACGCCGCGAAGTAGAGGCGCGCCGGGTAGCCCAGATCGGAGCGCGTGAACACGACGCCTCCGTTGACGGGCCGCGGGGAGGACACGCTGCCGTCCGAGACCAGCTCTGTGACCTCGCCGCTCGTGCGATCGACTGCGAAGAGAGTCACTTCGCCGAGATTGCTGGCGGTCGCGTAGACCGTCCGCCCGTCTCCGGAGAGCACGAAGTCGCCCAACGAGCGGTCCCAGCTCTCGGTCAGCGTCTCGACCTCTTCGAGCCGATCGTTGCGCAGCGTTGCGGTGCGGAGCCGAAAGCGGTCCGACTCGTACCCTGCCCGCTCCATCGCCAGCCACAGCAGGGCTCCGTCGCGAGCGAACGTCGGGTGGGTGTCCCAGGCCGGGTTGTCCGCGGTGAGACGAACCGCGGGCCGGCTGCCGTCGGCAGGAACGCTCCACAGATCGAAGTTGGTCGACCACGCCTCCTTCTCTCCTTCCACCCGCGAGGCGAACACCACGGCCGAGCCGTCGGGGCTGACTGCGATCTCTTCCGGTCCGCCGAAGGGCTTCGACGGCACGTCACCCGCCACCGTCTTCGACAAGGCCACCGGTTCACCGTCGCCCTCGAGCGCCAGCGAAAACAGCTGCGAGAGCATCCCTTCCTTCCACGTGTCCCAGTGGCGGATGAACAGCTGGTCGTAGACCACCCCACTCGTCTTGACGTCGTCTCGTTCCCCAAGTCGATCGGGAGTGCACTGCAGGGTCTCGCAGTCGGGGAACACCTCCATCGTGAAGAAGACCCGCTTGCCCGCCGGACCGACAACCAGGTTGGAGACTCCGAGAGGCAGATCGGTGACCTGTTGCGCCTCCCCGCCGTCCACCGGCAGGCGCCAGACCTGGGTCGAGCCCGATCGACTGGAGAGGAAGAAGAGACTGCGCCCGTCGGCGGCCCAACGCGGACTCGAGTCCGACGCCTCGTGGGTGGTCAGTCGGCGACCGCCCTCGTTGCCCGGACTGTCGACGTCGACCAGCCACAGATCGGTGCGCCCTCGATCCGCGTCCAGATCCGTGCTCCGCAGCACGTAGGCCACCCGGTCCCCCGCCGGGGAGACCTGGGGGTCGCTGACCCGCTCCAGAGTCACCAGGTCGCGGACGTCGAAGGCACTCTGACTGAAAAGGGGTGCGCCGATCAGCGCGAACACCACGGCGACCCCCGTCATGGCCATGGCGCCGGTCTTCGACGACGTCTTCTCCAGATCTCGCATGTGACCTCTCCTCGGATAGGAAACCATCATAGACCGCGACATCAGTACTGATGCGGGCGGCCAGGCTGGAATCGCGCCTTCGCTCGCCGGCACCGTCGAGGCTTCTCGCCCGAAGAGGCTCCGCGCCCACTCGTCGCTAGCCAGGCTCGCTCCATGCACTCGACATCCACGTCGCCGATCTGTTCGAATGCGCCTTCACAGAAGTGAGACAAATCCGGTACCTCGAGGAGAAATCCGTCGTGAAGAAACATTCGACGTCAGTCATCGTGAATCTCGCCGTCATCGCCATCACCCTGCCCGCCCTCGGCCAGGACCAGATCCCCAGCAAAGAAGCCGTGGGCCAGATCAACCAGCAGGAGTACTCGCCCTACGCGGGCCGCGAGTTCCCGACCAACGTCTACTGGGGCGACACCCATCTGCACACCGCCATCTCGGTCGACGCCGGCACCATGAACCGGGTCGGCCAGGAGGACGCCTTCCGCTTCGCCCGCGGCGAAGAGATCACCACCACCCACGGCCTGCGTGCCAAGCTCCAACGACCGCTCGACTGGATCGTCGTCGCCGACCACGCCGAGATGTACGGGCTGATGCCGGAGCTTCTCCAAGGCAATCCCGACGTACTGGCCAGCGAGCAGGGCCGCAGGTGGTACGACATGCTCAAGGGTGGGGACCCCGACCAGACCTTCGCCGCCGCCATGGAGATCGTCGACTCCCTGTCGAAACCCGACCCGCCGATGAAGGCCGACAAGATCGTGCGCGACGCCTGGCGCCGCTACACCGCCCTCGCCGACCAGTACAACGAGCCGGGCCGCTTCACCGCCCTGATCGGCTACGAGTACACCACCCGAGGCGGCTACAACCTGCACCGCAACGTCATCTTCCGCGGTGACGCGAGCGTGGCCAACCGCACGGTCCCCTTCTCCCAGTTCGACAGCCAGAATCCCGAAGACCTCTGGCGGGCGCTCGACGAGCTCAAAGCCCAGACCGGAGCCGAGCTGATGGCGATCCCCCACAACGGCAACCTCAGCAACGGGCTGATGTTCTCGGTCGAGACCTACGACGGCCGGCCCCTCACTCGCGAGATCGCCGAGCTGCGGGCCAGCCTCGAGCCGGTGATCGAAGTCACCCAGATCAAGGGAGACGGGGAGGCTCATCCGTTCCTCTCCCCCGACGACGAGTTCGCCGACTACGAGACCTGGGATCGGTCGAACCTCAACGGTACCGAGCTCAAGAAGAAGCAGATGCTGCGCTGGGAGTACGCCCGGGAAGCCTTCAAGACCGGGCTCCTGCTCGAGAAGCAGCTGGGCGTGAATCCGTACAAGTTCGGCATGATCGGCAGCACCGACTCGCACACCTCGATGTCGACCGCCGACGAGGACAACTTCTTCGGCAAGCACTCCGGGGTCGAGCCCGAGCCGCACCGCTGGGAGCACATCGTCATCGAAGCCCCCGATCCGGACCTCAACGTCTACGGGTGGCAGCAGGCGGCCTCGGGGCGCGCGGCGGTGTGGGCCCGAGAGAACACCCGCGAAGAGATCTTCGACGCGATGATGCGCCGGGAGGTCTACGCCACGACGGGCTCGCGCATCCTGGTGCGCTTCTTCGGCGGCTGGGAGTTCGAAGCGAGCGACGCCGAATCCCGTCTACCGGGAGCGATCGGCTACTCCAAGGGAGTGCCGATGGGAGGCGAGCTCCACTCCGCCCCGGGCGGCACGTCGCCCACCTTCCTGGTCGCCGCCATGAAGGACGCCTACTCGGGCAACCTCGATCGCGTTCAGATCATCAAGGGCTGGATGGACTCGGCCGGGGAGCTGAACGAGAAGGTCTACGACGTAGCCTGGAGCGACGACCGTCAGCCCGGCGCCGACGGCAAGCTGCCCCCGGTCGGCAACACCGTCGACATAGCGAACGCGACCTGGAGCAACACGATCGGCGATCCCGAGCTGATCACCACGTGGACCGACCCGGACTTCGACGCCTCCGAGACGGCGTTCTACTACGCGCGGGTCATCGAGATCCCGACCCCGCGCTGGACCGCCTACGAGGCGAAGCGCTTCGGCATCGACATGCCCGACGAAGTGCCGATGACCACGCAGGAGCGGGCCTACACGTCGCCGATCTGGTACAAGCCGTGAGCTGACTGGGGTCCTCGATGCCTTCAGACCGTAGCGACAGTGATCGGGAGCTGTTCGAACGAGCGATCGCCGAGCTCGAGCGCATGAGCGCAGGCGCGCTGGCGACCGCGAAGTCGGAACCGAGCTCGTCACGGCCAGCTGCAGCCCGCCCCCCTCGACTGCAACGCCGAATGCGCGCGGACGCGTTCCGGCCGCACGCCACGATCGACCTTCATGGACTCACGCGCCTGGAGGCGATTGTGGTCCTGCGGCGCTTTCTGGACAGCCAGAGCACTGCGGAGCCTCGAATCGTGCTCGTGGTTCACGGCAAAGGCGCGGGGATCCTGGCACGGGCGATCGTCGGCGAGCTCGATCGTCACCCCTGGGTCGGCGAGCATGCCGCGGCACCGCAGCGGTTCGGTGGACAGGGAGCGCGCCTGGCTCGCATACGGCGCAGGCGCTAGCAGCCCGCGCCGGCTCACCGCGGCTTTCCAGCCCCTGGTAGAGTCCAGAGCTCAAACCCGCTCACCTGGAGGAACGCGATTTCATGTCGATCAAGGTCATTGGCGTAGGCGTGGGGAGAACCGGCACCTACTCGCTCAAGCTCGCCATCAATCAGCTGGGACTGGGGCCCTGTCACCACATGGAAGAAGTGCTCCACGACATGCCGACCCAGGTGCCTCTCTGGAGCGACGCGTTGAACGGACGCCCGGACTGGCAGGCGCTCTACAGCGGATTCGAGAGCGCGGTCGACTGGCCCACCGCCGGATTCGTTCGAGAGTTGGTCGAGGCCTATCCGTCCGCCAGGTTCGTGCTGACGCACCGCAGTCCCGAGAGCTGGGCCGACAGTTTTGGCGCCACCATCTACAAGTTGCTCGCCGAAAAAGACCAGGCGCCGCCCGAGATGGCGGCGTGGCTCGAGATGTGTGCCGGCGTGATCGCCAGGACAGGATTCCCGGACGGCCTCGACCGAGAGGGCCTGATGGCGGGCTTCGTGGCTCACAACGAGATGGTCAAGAGCACCATCCCGGCCAGCCAGCTGCTCGTCTTCCAGGTGAAGGAGGGATGGGAGCCACTCTGCACCTTCCTCGACGCGCCGGTGCCCGCCGAGCCATTTCCGCGTACCAATGACCGCGCGGAGTTCTGGGATCGGGTCTCCGGCAAGATCTGACGCCGGAAATCGTCCCTCCAGGGCAGGTCTGGATCCGGCGACGCCGAGCGGTCCAGACAGGCTGCCTCCCGGGGCACATCGACGAGGACCGGGAGGCTAAGATACGGGGGTCCTCCCCCACTCCGCCGCGCCCCGCGGCGGCACCTCTGACTCGCTTTCCCCCGGACTGGATCAGCTATGCATCGCAATGGACTTCTTCTCCTCGCTACTCTTTGTGCCTACGTTCTCGGCGCCTTCGCTGTCTGTGCCGCCGCCGAAGTCACCCATCTCGCCATCGGCGATCCCGAGCGCAAGGACAAGACCGTACCCGTCGTCCTCGACGCGGTCACCGACACCCGCACCGGAGAGCTGCTGTCGCCCCCTCAGCTGGCCGAGCGCCTCGCTGGCGTCGACATGCTGGTGATTGGCGAGAGCCACACCGACATCGAGTCGCACAACGTCCAGCTACGGGTGATCCAGGAGCTGCACCGGGCCGGGCGCCAGGTGCTGGTCGGCCTGGAGATGTTCCCCTACACGCAGCAGGAGCATCTCGACCGCTGGGCAAAGAAGATGCTCTCGGAGAACGACTTCGTCGAGTCGGCCGAGTGGTACAAGTACTGGGGCTACCACTGGAACTACTACCGCGACATCTTTCTCTTCGCGCGTGACAACGGCGTGCGCATGTTCGGCGTGAACGTACCGCGCGAAACGATCTCCAAGGTGCGTACCGAGGGCTTCGACGCTCTCGACGAGGAACAGCAGGCCCACGTGCCTCCGAGCGTCGACACCGACAACGACGAGCAACGGGAGATGTTCAAGGCCTTCTTCGAGGACGACGACGAGCTGCACGCCATGCTCGACGACGAAGCCTGGGAGGGGATGTTCCGGGCGCAGTGCACCTGGGATGCCGCCATGGGCTGGAACGCCCTCAAGGCACTGAAGGATCACGGTGGCGAGAACGCCATCATGGTCGTGCTGATCGGAAGCGGCCACGTCACCTACGGTCTCGGCCTCGAGCGACAGGTGCGCCTGCACCACGACGGCGAGGTGGCGACCCTGATCCCGGTCGATCTCGACGACGACGAGGAAGAGCCCACCGTGCAGGCCTCGTACGCCAACTTCGTGTGGGGAGTGCCCGAATTCGAGTACGAGCTCTATCCCTCGCTGGGGGTTTCGCTCTCCGGCTCGATCGGCCCCGAACCGAGGAAGGTGATCCAGGTCAGCGAGCACTCGCCGGCCGAGATGGCGGGGGTCGAAGTCGGCGACGTGATACTCGGCCTGGGCGATACCGTGATCGACGCCAGCCCGGCGATGCGGGAAGCGATCGCCGGCTATCGCTGGGGTGACGTGGCGCCGCTGCAGATCGAGCGAAACGGCGAGCGGATGTCTCTCGAGGTGCCCTTCCGGCGAGTCCTGGTCGACGAAGACGACAGCGACAACGAGGAGGAGGAGGAGGAGGAGGAGGCCTCAGACGAGCACCACGGCGACGCGAAGGAAGGAGAGAAAGAGGGCGAGCACGAGGGGAGTGAGCACGGATGAAGTGGGCACGGCTGAAAGGCACAGGGCTCCGTCTGGGACTCGTCCTCCCTCTGGCCTTCTGTGCGGGTCTCGTGGTCGCTCAGGAGCTTCCCCACCATCGTCTCGACGTTACCCTCGATCCCGCCACCCATCGCCTCGACGTCACCGACCGGGTAGAGCTGCCGCAGCGCCTCGCTGGACAGCGGATCGAGATCCTACTTGCCGAAGCGCTCGAGGTCGAAGAATCGAAGCCTCCGCTCGAGCGCCTGCCGAGCGCCGCAGGCGTCGCCTTCACCGGCATCAACGGTGGCTCCACCGAGCTCGCCGAGCTCGGTGCCGTGGCGCGCTACGCCGCCCAGCTGGGTGATCCGCCCGTGCTCGAGCTGCGCTACGGCGGCCCCTTCGATTTCGGCCTGTCCGATGCCAAGGAGGAATACACCCGCGGCTTCCGCGACACCGCCGGCATCGTCGGGCCCGAAGGGATCTACCTGGCCGGCAGCAGCCTCTGGTATCCCTGGTTCGGATCGGGGCTGATCGAGTTCGACCTGACGGCCGAGGCGCTCGACAGCAAAGGCTGGCATCTGATCAGCCAGGGCAACGGCACCTCTCGCGACGCCGCCGGCAAGGCTCACTGGCGCTCCGGCGGAGCGATGGACGAGATCTACCTGGTGGGCGGAGCGCTCGAGCTCTACGAAGAGAGCTCGGGGAGCGCGGAGCAGACCGTGGCAGCCCAGGTCTACCTCCGTCAGCCGGATCCGGCGCTGGCCCAGAAGTACCTCACCGCGACCGCCCAGTACATCGAGATGTACCGGGAGCTCCTGGGGCCCTACCCCTACGACAAGTTCGCACTGGTCGAGAACTTCTGGGAGACCGGCTACGGGATGCCGTCCTTCACCCTGCTCGGCTCCCAGATCATCCGCTTCCCCTTCATCCTCACCTCGTCGTATCCGCACGAGATCCTGCATAACTGGTGGGGCAATTCCGTCTTCGTCGACTACGACAGCGGCAACTGGTGCGAGGGACTGACCGCCTACCTCGCCGACCACCTGATCAAGGAACAGCAGGGGCAGGGGGCGGTGTACCGGCGCGACGCCCTCAAGAAGTACCGCGACTTCGTCAAGGACGCGCGCGACTTCCCGCTGCGCGACTTCCGCTCGCGCCACAGTGCCGCCACCGAAGCGGTGGGCTACGGCAAGACCCTGATGGGCTTCCACATGCTGCGCCGGCAGATGGGCGACGACGCCTTCCGCCAGGCGCTGGTCGATCTCTACGCCGGCTACCGGGGCGAGCAGGCTGGTTTCGACGACCTGCGGGAGGTCTTCGAGCAGGCCTCGGGCCGCAACCTCGAGGAGTTCTTCTCCGAGTGGGTGGACCGAACCGGCGCTGCCGCACTCGGCCTCGGAGAGACTCGGGTCGAGCACGAGGGCAACGGCTTCGTCGTGCGCGGCACGCTGCATCAAGCAGCAGAAGAGTGACCCTTTCCCCCTGAGAGTACCGATCGCCGTCACCACCGAAGCCGGAGTCGAGCTCGCCACGGTGGAGACCTCGGGCCGCGACACGGCCTTCAGCCTGACCACGAACGCCCGCCCGCTCCTGATGGAGGTCGACCCCGACTTCGATCTCTTCCGTCTGCTCGACGTACGCGAGACGGCTCCCTCGATCGGGCAGCTCTACGGCGAGGCACAGATCACGGCCGTATTGCCTTCCGAGGCCCCCATGGCAGCGCTCGAGGGCTACCGATCCCTGGTCGAGGCCTGGACCAGCGACAGCCACGACATCGAAGCGGTGCTCGACCGCGATCTCGCAGCGCTGCCATCGGACCGCGCCGTCTGGCTGTTCGGCCGCGAGAACCGCTTCGCCGCACGGCTCTTCGAGAGCGACCCCAGGCTCGGCCTCGAAGTCGGCGCCGACTCCCTCGCACTGGCCGGCGAGACGGCCTCCTGGAAGAACCACTCGACCGTGGTGATCCGTCGTCATCCGGAAAACGTGGCGCTGGCCCTGGGTTGGATCACGGTCGACCCGGTCGAGGCCTTCCCCGGGATGGCGCGCAAGCTCCCCCACTACGGCAAGTACTCCTACCTCGCCTTCGAAGGCACCGAGCCGGCGAACACGATCAAGGGAGAGTGGCCGACCGCGGACTCGCCGCTGCGTCGCGATCTACGCTCGCCCGAGGCCGCCAAGGCAGGCCCGGTCGCCTCGGCGGCCCGTCCCGAGCGCGCGGCCCTCGCCGAGCTGCGACCGGTCTACTCCGAGAGCCGGCTGATGGAGCATGTCACCACCCTGGCCGCACCCGGTTGGGGAGGACGGGGTCTCGGCAGCCAGAGCCTCGCCACGGGTGGCCTCGACCAGGCAGCCGAATACATCGCCGCCCAGTTCGGCGCCGCCGGATTACGCCCCGGAGGCGATGACCACGGCTGGTTCCAGTCGTTCGAGGCCAGTGGTCCAGACGGTGCGGTACCGACCCGCAACGTGATCGGCTGGCTGCCCGGCCGCGATCCCGCCCTCGAAGGCCAATCGGTGCTGGTCACCGCCCACTACGACCATCTCGGCATGGGCTGGCCCGATCCTCGCGACGGAGAAGCCGGGAAGCTCCATCCCGGGGCCGACGACAACGCCAGTGGCGTCGCCGTCCTGATCGAGCTCGCTCGCGCGCTCGCCCAGCAGGGAGCGCCGCGCCGCAGCGTCCTCTTCATCGCCTGGAGCGCCGAGGAGTCCGGCCTCCAGGGCTCACGCTACTGGACCGAGCATCCCACCCCCCTTCCTCTCGAAGGTGTGCACTCGGTGGTCAACCTCGACACCGTCGGCCGTCTGGGCGACGGTCCACTGCAGGTGCTCGGCACCGGCACGGCCACCGAGTGGCAGCACATCGTGCGCGGGGTGGGCTTCGTCACCGGAACCAAGGCCAAGAACGTACCCGGAGCAACCGAAGCCAGCGACCAGCAGAGCTTCGTCGACAAGAAGATTCCGGCCGTCCAGCTCTTCACTGGCGCCCACGCCGATTACCACCGCTCTTCCGACACCGTCGAGGAGATCGACGGTCCCGGGCTGGTCGAGGTCGCCACGTTCCTCCAGGAAACGATGGCCTACCTGATCGAGCGCCCCGAGCCCCTCACCGTGACGATCGGTGAAGGAGCCCCCGCTGCGACTTCGACCGGAGGAGGAGGAGGAGGAGGAGGAGGAGGAGGAGGAGGAGGAGGTCGGCGAGTCTCCTTTGGCACTGTGCCCGACTTCGCCTTCCCCGGCCCGGGAGTGCTCGCCGAGTCGGTGGTCGAGGGCTCCCCCGCCGAGCGCGCAGGCCTGCAGGCGGGAGACATCGTGCTGGCACTCGACGGCAACGAGCTCGCCGACCTGCGCGCATTCTCGCAGGCGCTCGGGGAGCTCGAGCCCGGGCAGGAGGTCGAGGCCACCGTGCTGCGCGACGGAGAGACTCTCAGGCTCAGCGTCACACTCACCGCCCGCTAGGCCGTACCCAAAAAGGGTGACAGATGGGATGAGTCGGTCGGCCTCCTCTAGATCGTGAGACCGTGCAAACGGGGTCGGAGAAGGGGAGGGCGGCGAAGGCGTAGCGCGAGGGGTCGGCCAGATAGCTGAGCGTCAGCGCGAACAGGGGCAGAGCCACCAGGATGGCGCGCCACACAACGGAGAAGCGACCATGCAGTGGACCGAAGAAGAGCTCGACGCCTTTCCCGTCCAGGGGGACTTTCGCCTGCGCGGCGTCGAGATGACGCGGCTCGAGACGTACACGGATGCCGCCTTCGCGTTCGCCATGACGGTGCTCGTGGTCTCCGGGGAGCGCATTCCGCAGACCTACGACGAGATGCTCGCCGCGATCAAGGGAGTTCCAGCGTTCGCGGCGAGCTTCGCCCAGATCATGCTCTTCTGGATCGGGCACCGCAGTTGGAGCCGCCGGTTCGGCCTCGAAGACAAGGTCACCACCCTCATCACGCTCGTCTTGATCTTCGTGATGCTGGTGTACGTATACCCGCTCAAAGCGATGTTCTCGGCCTTCTTCGAGTGGATGTCGGGCGGGTTCCTGCCCTCGGAGTTCGCGGTGACCACAGCCGCGGAAATGACCGGTCTCTTCGTGATCTACGGGGTCGGAGCAGCAGCGATGGCGGGGTCGCTCGCCGGACTCCATCTTCGCAGTGAGCGGGCGGCCTCGGGGCTCGGGTTGAATTCGCTCGAGCGGCTGCGCACCCGGCAGCAACGGGTCTTCTGGTCGGTGCAAGCGGGGGTGAGCCTGCTGTCGGCGAGCTTCGCTCTCTTCCTGTCTCCACGGATCGGGGTCTACGCCGGCTTCCTCTATTTCCTTCTGCCGATCCTGATGCCCTGGCTGGCGATCCGCTTCGAGAAGAAGGCGGAGGCTTTGAAATCGGCCACCGCCGAATAGCTGGCGATTCGAAGTCCGTACCCTCGAAATCGGGGGGGTGAGAGCTCCGTGTAGCTCGACTCTCCCGGGAACGGTTCCTCAGGGAGAGTCGGTCCTGGGCTCCTGTTCCTGCGCGTTCCCGCCGACTCCGCGCACGAGTGCGAAGACGAAACCGATGCCGCTCGGTGCCTCCAGATCACAGTCTCCTCCCGGCCAACGGTGACAGCGCTCAGGACGAACGCGATCACCAGAACGAGCAGGAGCCCGTAGGAGAGCCCGCGGGCGAGAGGCGCGTCGGCGAACTGGAAAAGCTCGAACCGGATCAGGCTCGACACCTGGGGCAGGAAGAACAGCACCAGCAGGCCTCCGCCGATCACCAGGAGACTGAGCAGGTTACGGTCCAGGCGGTCGAGCCAGGGCTCTTCGGGCTCGGGGCGACCGTCGGGAGCGGAGTCGGTTCCGGGCGGAGACATCGCGTTCCTCCTGCTGTCGGCCGGTGGGGTCCGGCCCAGAATAGCGCGATGCCCCCGGAGCGAGCAGGGGAGTCGCGAGTGTCCCCGGGCGACTAGGGAAACGTCAGCTCTGCGATGGCGATCCCGGACTCCCCGGCCACGGCGTAGAGCAGGTAGGTGCGCCCGATCGGCGTCTCGAGGGCCTCGAAGTGCAGGCCGTCCCCGGAGAGCGCCATGCGGCTGAATCCGTCTCGGACACCTTCCGAATCAGCCGAGGCCGACTCAGACCTGCGGCGCTTCCCCCGAGCCGCGTTCGAGTACCCACCCCAGTACCGCACCTGTAGCGAAGCGGCTCAGGCCGGGGCTACGAGCAGCCCAGTTCGTCCCTGACGTCCAGTGTCGCCCCGATCAGCCCGTCCGCGTCTTCCTGAGGGATCTTCTGTCCCGCCTGGGCGGCGACGTGGTTGAGGAAGGACTGGAGGTGACTGCAGGCAGCGGCGGTGTCGCCGGCGTCGAGCGCATCCAGGGCATGCTGGAGCTTCACCAGGTAGCTGTTCTCGAGGCCTCCACCGAGATCGAGCTCTTCGATCCACTCGATCAGTCGCTCGACGCGTCGCGCTGGCGTGACCGGCGTCAGGAGAAACGGGAGACGCCCACTGGTCTCGCCGAGGGCGAACACCAGGACCTGACCGACGTCATTGATCGCCTTCGCCTCGTGGATGGTCCATTGCGCGAAGTCTTCGACCAGATCGTTCAGGTCGTAGAGCACGCCGTCTCGCCACAGAAATCCGTGATCTCCCCAGACGTCGGGATCAAAACGAGATCTCCCGACGATGTCACCGAAGGTGTTGACGTCGAGGGCGTAGCTGGTGGTCCCGGCGAAGCTCCCGAGATCGGTGATGACTCCAGCTTCCCAGAGGACTGCATGAGACCATCCGCTCTCTTCGCCGGGAACGCTGCCGACCACCTGGGCCGAGTCGTTGAGTGCACTGGGCATGACCGAGGCCCAGCCTCCCCGGAACTCTCCCTCGAGATCGGCGAACGTCGTGCCGTCCCAGAGAAACCCCTGCCACGGCCAGGTCGAGCGATCGAAGCCGGCTACGAGCCCTTGGTCGTTGATCGCCACCGCCCACGATGCTTCTGCCTGGGGCAGGATCTCCGTCAGATTCACTCCGTCCCAGTACACGGCGCGGAACACGCCAGTCTCGTCACCCACCCGACGTGCGAGACCGACGATCTCTCCCGTCTCGTTGATGTCCTCTGGAAACGAACCCCCTTCCAGGAAGACGAGATCCTCGGTCGCTCCGTCTTCCCAGACGAAGCCATGGGTATCGCCCGAAGTGCACGTCCCAACGATCTGGCCCCGCTCGTTGACCGCCGTGGCGGCACCGCCACAGGTCTGTGGAGCGGGGGAGACGAGGGACGTGACGCCGTCGTGCCATCGCACCGGCATGGTTCGGTAGGCGCCCGCGTCCACCTGCACGAACGCGTTCCCGACCACGACGCCCTGATCGTTGAGATCGCTCAGAACCCACCAGAGAACGGCGGCGGGGCCGGGCTCGATGAGCTCGGCTTCGAAGACAGGGGGCTGCGCCGCCACCGGCGCGGCGAGAACGCTCAGAATCAGACCGAGAGACAGACTCGAGGCGGAAAGCAGAGTCTTGGCCTTGGGCATGAGGTCACACCTCCGTAGAAGAAAGAAGTTCGTTTCCAGTATCGGACTCCCCTTCCGCAGCGGCGCCACCCTGTCGTACGGTGCAATGAGCCGGAGACAAGTCGACCTGCATACATAAGCGCGACCTGGTACCGGGAGGTCGAAGCCAGCGGGCAAGACGGTATGAAGAAGTAGCGCGACTGAAAGGTCGCGAGGGTCACCTCAAATAGGTGGTCCGGTTGGATACCTCGGGGTCTTCTAGTCCCGCACCGTCCAGTCCTCGACGCGCTGAGAAGGAAGCCGCCTGGGGCACTGCGCTAGGCTCTGCGGTGGCAAAGCCTCACGGCGCGGAAAGCGATCTGTTACCCGTCCAGGCACGCTCGCTCGCACGCCCGAAGAGATTGGCAGACGATAGACGCCCTGAGATCACGCGAGACTCAGGGGTTCGCCGGCGCCAGCTCCTCGATCTTGTCGAACCAGTTCAGTATCACCTGGACTCGTGACTGGGAGCCCTCTTCGGGCCGCTCCGCAACGAGGGTCAGGATTCGTTCTCCATTCGGATCGACATCCACGAGGATGCCCGATTCGAGAGTGAAGAGACGGCGCGGAATCGAGAAGCCGAGCTCCGGCTCGAGGGAGACGTCGACGGCCAGCACCTCGTTGTCCGCGGTGAAGTAGGCGAGCCAGCTCCCGTCAGGGGCCCACACCGAGCCCAAGCCACCGTCGGTCGAGACCTTGTGCCGAGCTCCGCTCTCGCGATCGAAGATATAGATCTCCGACTGCGAGAAGTCCCGTAGCGTGTAGGCCACTAGCCGCCCATCGGGCGAGAAGCGCCCGTCGTACTCCGCGGCCGCCGTGTCCACCAAAGGCTCGTACCGGGGCTGTTCGTAGGGCGGCTCTCCACCCAGCTGGAGGATGTACAGGTCGGCCCGCCCTCCGGCCCCCGCCTCCCGGACCAGGAGCTCCTCTCCTGCGGACGACACGTCAATGACTACCTGGGCTCCCTCCCGTGCGAGGACGAGCTCGGCCGTACCACTACCGTCCGAACGCATCCGATAGACATCCTCCCGGCCCGCCTCGCCCGAGCTGGTGAAGTACACCCACCGTCCGTCGGGGGTCCATGCCGGGCTACTCACCGGGCCATCCGGGGTCAGGCGCTGAGCGGAGCCGCCCCGAACCGCGTCGACGAGATAGAGCGCGGGGGCATCTTCGCCCCCGAGCTGCACCACGATTCTGCCGCCGTCGGGGGAGAGGCGAGGGGAGAACATCACCGCCGAGTCGGCGAGCACCTCCGTCAGCTCGCCCTCGAGGTCGTACCAGCGAAACCGGCGGGCCGCCCGTTGAGGATCCCCGGCGGCGACGGCCGGCACGAACGCCAGGGACCCCGTGCCCGAGAAGGCGTAGTGAGCCGCCCCACTGGTGGTACCCCGAACCCCCTCGTGTACCGGCACCGGGTCCCCAACCACTTTGCCGGTGGCGGGCTCGAAACGGACCGCGAACAGGAAGGTGTCACGCGCGAACACCAGGTGACCCGAGCTCGCGTAGCGGGGGGAGTTCCCGGACGGCACCAGCGTGGAGATCGCGCCGCCCTCGACCTCGACCAGGACGACCGAGCGCTCCTGGCCCGTGTCGTGAGTCGCCAGGATCGCCTTCGACCCAGGTAGAGCGGCAGGCCATGTCAGCTCGCCGTCGGCCTCGGTCACGAGCGGGCTCGCGACACCGCCCCCGTCGGCGACCCGATAGAGCCGCCCCTGCTCGGAGTACGCGATGGTGCCGTCGTCCAACCAGGTGGCACCATTGAAGCGGCCTCCGAGTTTGTGGAGGGTCGAGGGGGGCTCTCCGGCCAGCGAGACCTTCTTCAGCGTGTTGTCGCGGGCGAGATAGCCCACGTAGCGACCATCCGGCGAGAAGAAGGGGAATCCTCCCCCTCGGACGCGTCACCAATCTCTCGACCCTCGAGTCGGTCGAGAGGCCGGACCTGGAGGTATCGCTGCTGTCCTTGGATCATCAGATGAACGAGGTGGCGCCCATCTGGCGAGAACGCCAGGGGATGGGTGAAACCGGGGAGGCGATACCCCACCGGGTAGGTGATGTCGAATGTGGTCCGTGGAGGGGCATAGGTGACCGGTTGCGAGGAGCCTCTGACGAGCCAGGTGGCGCCAGCACCGATCGCGAGGGCGAGCACGGCAATGGCAGCGACCAGCGGAGCCGACACTCCGTGGCTCGAGGTGGCAGCGGCCGGAGACAGCGAGGTCGTTTCAGCCGCATTCACACGGTCCCAGTCGGCGAGCAGGTCCTCCATTTCGAGGCGCACGTCACCGACGTCGCGGTAACGCCGCTCGGCGTCCTTGTTCAGGCAACGGCGCAGCAACCGATGCACGGGACGCGGCAGCGAATCCAGTCGCTCCCACGCCGGCTCCTGGGTGAGCACCCGGGCCAGCGTGTCGGGCACCGTGTCGGCAGCGAACGCCCGTCGCCCGGCCAGCATCTCGTAGAGGATCACTCCGAGTGCCCAGATGTCGGCGCGCTGGTCGACCACCTGACCGCGCGCCTGCTCCGGGCTCATGTAGCCCGCGGTGCCGAGAATCATCCCCGCCTGGGTCGCCGCGAGCGACAGGGTCGGCGAGGCGGTGGCATCGACTCCAGTGTCGACCTCTCCCTCGAGCGCCTTGGCCAGCCCGAAGTCGAGCACCTTGACCTTGCCCTCGGGCGTCACCATGACGTTGCCGGGCTTGAGATCGCGGTGGATGATGCTGCTGGCGTGCGCGGCTTCGAGCGCCTCGGCGATCTGGGTCGTCAGGGCGATCGCCTCGCGAGGCTCGATCGGCGACCGGGCGATCCGCTCGCTCAGCGTCTCCCCTTCGACCAGCTCGAGCACCAACGCGCTCGTCCCCTCGATCTCTTCCAGACCGTAGATGGCCGCGATGTTCGGGTGGTTGAGCGCCGCGAGCACCGCGCCTCGCGCTATCGGCCAGCGTCTCGCCTTCGATCAGCTCCATGACCAGAAAAGGTCGGTCGCCCTCCTGCTCGAAGCCAAACAGCGTCGCAACATGGGGATGCTGCAGGGACGCCAGAGAGCGCGCCTCTCGCTCGAAACGCGAGAGGCTCTGAGCGGAGTCGGCAATGTGGGACGCCAACACCTTGATCGCCACGTCACGACCGAGCCGCGTATCCCGTGCTCGGTAGACCGATCCCATGCCTCCCTGGCCGAGTGGCTCGAGGATTTCGTACTGCTGTAGCCGGCTCCCGGGGTTTAGCATCAACAGGCAGTCTAGCGGCTATCGAGGTGAGAGAGCCGAGAGAGGAGGCGGTAGAGGTGCCGGAGCAGTAGTTGAAAGGGGAGTAGGGAAAGGGGTGCAGGGGTGTTCGGAGGAGGAAAGCTCTGCTGGGGTTGGTATTCGAACGCGGCTCGAGGGGATCTCCGAGTCTTCTCGGGCCGCCTCCTGCGCTGCGCTAGGCTCGAGGTCTGAAGAGCGAATTCCCACACGTCTCTATCTGGTGCCTGTCGACTGAATCCGACGGTGCCTCATCAAAAAGTGCCTGTCACCATTTCTCCCCGGATCTCCAGCCGAACCGGGGCCTCACCTCGGGAGGAGCCTGCCGACTAGAAGGCGTAGAATGGTTCGGCCACTCGTCCTCTGAACTCGACCATGCCCACCGAGCCACCCGACACTCCCGACGACGAAGCGACCGCCCAGCTCGGTTCGGCGGACGACGCCCCGACTCGAATGGCATCCGACTCAGCCGGGGTGCCCACGCCTGCGGAGCGGCAAGGGACTCAGCTGGGCCCCTACAAGCTCATCCAGTTGATCGGCGAAGGTGGATTCGGCAGGGTCTGGGAGGCCGAGCAGAAGTCGCCCGTTCGGCGTCGGGTGGCGCTCAAGATCGTCAAGCTCGGACTCGAGACGGAGCGCGTGATCGCCCGTTTCGAGGCCGAGCGTCAGGCGCTGGCCGTCATGGATCACCCCGGCATCGCCAAGGTCTTCGACGCCGGAGTCACGGAGACGGGAAGACCCTACTTCGTCATGGAGCTGGTGCGTGGCAGTGCCATCACGAAGTACTGCGACGCCCGACGACTCGAGCCGAAGGCGCGACTCGAGC
Source organism: uncultured Acidobacteriota bacterium (assembly GCA_963851415.1). Taxonomy (GTDB): domain Bacteria; phylum Acidobacteriota; class Thermoanaerobaculia; order Multivoradales; family Multivoraceae; genus CAWKPF01. Next base: position 410,202 of record CAWKPF010000003.1, on the reverse strand, counting down.
TGTTCGTCGATGTCTGCCGAGCCGTGCAGCATGCGCACCAGAAGGGCATCCTGCACCGTGATCTCAAGCCTTCGAACGTGCTCGTCACAGAGCACGACGATCGCCCGCAGGCCAAGGTGATCGACTTCGGGATCGCCAAGGCGATGAGCGGTAGCTTGACCGATCGCACGATCGTCACCGCGATGCATCAGTTCCTGGGCACTCCCGAATACATGAGCCCGGAGCAGGCTGCGACGTCCAACCTCGATGTCGACACGCGCAGTGACGTCTACTCGTTGGGCGTCATGCTCTATGAGCTCCTGACCGGGGTCACACCCTTCGAATTCCGCAAGGCCGCCCAGCTGCCCTACGGTGAGATCCAGCGCATTCTCCAGGAAGAGGAGCCCACCACACCCTCGAGCCGAATCACCTCGCTCGGAGACGACAGCGAGGAGATCACCAGAGCGCGCAAGCTCGACCTGCAGGCCATGCGACAGCAGCTCCGCGGCGATCTCGACTGGATCGTCATGAAGGCACTCGAGAAAGATCGCACGAGGCGATATGAGACCGCCAACGCCCTGGCGATGGACATCGAGCGTCACCTCAACGATGAGCCCGTCGTCGCGGGCCCTGCCAGTCTCAGCTATCGCATGAGCAAGTGGATTCGCCGCCACCGGGTCACCTTCGCTGCGGGTCTCGCCGTCACACTGGCTCTCGTCCTGGGCATGGTCGGTACGACCTGGGGACTGCTCCGAGCGGCGGACCAGGCGCGGGAAGCCGAGAGCCAGCGCGCCGTCGCCGAGGCCGTCAACCAGTTCCTCAACGAGGACCTGCTGCAAGCGGTGGTTCCCTCCGCGCAGCAGGGCCGCGGTCGCGACGTCACGATGCGAGAAGTCCTGGACACCGCCGCCGGCCGGATCGAAGAGGAGTCTGCAGCGGGAGGCCGGTTCGCCGACAGTCCCGAGGTCGAGATGAACATCCGTGTCTCGCTCGGCTTTGCCTACGAGCGCCTCGCCGAGTATGCCGCCGCCGAGCCCCACACCCGCAAAGCCCACGAGTTGGCGAAGCTCGCCTTTGGCGAGCGTTCGCCAGAGAGTGCGTGGACTCTCGAGAAGCTGTCCAGCCTGCGGCTCAGACAGGGGCACTACGACGAGGCGATCGATCTCGCGAGACAGAGTGTCGAGATCGCCCGTGAAGCCCTCGGGCCGACTCATGAGAACACCCTTCGCTACGAGGGTAGCCTCGCTCTGGCCCTGCGCTGGGCCGGGCGCTATCGCGAGGCTGAAGAGGTCATCCGCGAGAGCCTGCCCAGACTCGAGGAGACTCTCGGCCCGGAGCACGACAACACCCTCATCCAGCAGAGCAACCTCGCCAACATCCTCCAGGAGACCGGACGCTACGAGGAGGCACGAGCGATTCGTGAGCCCCAGCTCGAGATCTCGCGCCGCCACAAGGGGCCGAAAGACCCGTTCACCCTGGCGATTCTCAACAATCTCGCCAATGACATCGCCCTGTCCGGAGACCTCGCCACCGCCGAGCCGCTCCTGCGCGAAGCGTTGCAGCTCAAGGCCGAGATCTACGGCCCCGAGCATCCCTCGACCGTGAATTCGCTCAGCGGTGTCGCCGAAACCAGCTACCGCCTCGGACGACGCGACGAGGCCATCGAGCTCTGCCGACAGGTGCTGTCCGCACGCCTCGGTGCGGTCGGCGAGCAGCACAGCCGGTCGATCGGCGCCAGGGAACGCCTCGCCGCAGCCCTCCTGCTCCCGCCCGGCGGAGTCGACGAAGATCCCTTCGAGAAAACGCCCCTTCCGACCGCAGATCTCGAAGAGGCGCGCGGCCTCATCGAAGACGCGAGCCGGACCTGCCAGGCCTCTCTCGGTGCCGAGCATCCAGCCTGTGTTCAAACGGCCGCCACCCTCGCAGACGCCCTCACCGCCAGCGACCTGCCAGAGCGAGCGGTCGCGATCCTCGAGCGGACCCTGCAGCTCATCGCGTCACAGAGAGAGGCTGGAGAAGACGTCGGGGCCTATGAAGAGACCGAGCCCTGGCTCGAGTTCGAGCTCGGTGAGGCCCTGGCCCTGACGGGTGAGCTCGATCGCGCGCTCCCCCTGATGGCACGAGCTGCCGAGAAGCTACCCGTAGGCGAAGTCCCCAGCCGGAACGCCTTCACACGCCTCGCAGGCTGGCTCGAGGAAGGGCACCGCGCATCGCCAGAGGCAGGCTACGGCGCCGACGCCGAGCACTGGCGGCAGCTGGCGGAGCGGTAGCACGCGGAGGAAGCCCCGGCGGCACTCAGAGGCGAGACACCCCTCACCTTTCCCCGGCGCCTTTGGCCGACCGACCGCGTCCCGACGCTCAGCCCATGAGGAAGCCCTTGCGGTGCGACACCCCCAGGACCGAGCTGCACCCAGAGCAGAAGTAGAGGTAGCGTTTCCCCAGCACGCCCTTGATCTCCTGATACCAGATCGTCCGAATCTCTGCCGAGCAGTGCGGACACTTCGGCGCAACACTGTCCTTCTGTTCGAGCTCGATGGCCATTTCATTCTCCTCTGCGGTTTCCTGTCCAGGAGCTACGCAGAGCGGTCGCCCTCTATTCCTTCAAGTACCCGGTCCCGATTCCCTGCGGGTTCCCGGTTCCGACTTGCTTCTCACCTCGACCCTCATGTTAGAATGCCTATCATCATATGTATCGTCCCTCCCGGGGACCAGGGGAACGCACCATGTCCAGAACCACCAGCGTCGACTCCCTCCAGGGAACCCTCACTGCCATGATCCTGAAGTCCCTTTCCTGGGGCCCCCGCCATGGCTATGCCATCGCCCGCTGGATCGAAGGCACTGCCGATGAGGAAGTGCTGGTCGAAGAGGGCTCCCTCTACCCCACTCTGCGCCGTCTCGAAGCTCGTGGCTGGGTGTCGTCCCAGTGGGGGATCTCCGAGACCAATCGCCGCGTCAAGACGTACACCCTCACCGAGGAGGGGCGCCGGCAGCTCGCCGCCGAGGTCGATCGATGGGATCGATTCTCCGTCGCCGTGTCTCGAGTGCTCAAGTCGCGCAAGAGACAACTGGCATGAGCCGGCCACGATTCACCGATACGCGAGGGGAAGCTCGCGACGAGATCGCCTTCCACCTCGAAATGCACGAGCAGGCACTGCGAGACAGTGGACTCAGCGAGAGCGAGGCGCGTGCCGAAGCGCGCAGACGCTTCGGCAACATCGACCAGCTGACACGGGAATGCCGCCGTCTCGATCGTCGACAGGCCCGTCATTGGCGCCGGGTGGATCTCTGGGGCGAGCTCGGAACCGATGTCGCCCTCGGCACGAGGCGCATGATCCAGAGTCCCGGTTTCAGCGCCATCGCCCTGCTCACCCTGGCGGTCGGCGTCGGCGTGACCACCGCCTTGTTCTCGGTGCTCAACGCGGTGGTCCTGCAACCACTCCCCTACCAGGAGCCGGACGAATTGGTCGTCCTCTCCGCCGAGAATCCGAAGCGTGACTTCGATGGAGTGCCACTCCCTCCAGGGGCCTACCACCGCTTCCAGGAAATCGAGGCCTTCGATGGGCTCGCCGCGTTCCAGGCTCAGCGCTTGACCCTCACCGACGGCGAAGAGCCACGACGCGTCACCGCAGCGGAAGTCACTGACGGTCTCCTCGCACTCCTCGGTCGCGAGCCTGTACTCGGGCGCGCTTTCTCGCTCGAGGACGCTGCCGCTGGCGCCGAACGCGTCTGCTTGATCAGTGACGACCTCTGGCGCAGCCGCTTCGGTTCCGACGAGGCGGTCATCGGCCAGGATCTCCGGTTCGACGATCGACCGTATCGGGTGGTCGGAGTGCTGCCCGCTGACATGCAGTTTCCCGGAAGCCTCCTGGGACAAGCCGAGGTCTGGCTTCCCCTCTCTCTCGACGGCCAGGAGGAGGAGTTCGGCTCCTGGTATCTCGAGGGCATGGCCCGGCTCGGGCCGGGGGTCGAGATCGAGGCAGCGCAAGCCCAGCTCGAGCTCGCGGCGGGTTCTCTCGAAGAGCAATTGTCGTTCGGTGGGGGCTGGCAGTTCAGGCTCACTCCCCTCGAGGACAGTGTGATCGGCCAGGTGCGCCCGGCCCTGCTGGTGCTGTTCGGCGCGGTGGTGCTGGTGCTTCTGATCGCCTGCGTGAACCTGGCCAACCTGCTGATCGCACGAACCCTCGAGCGTGGGCGCGAAATGCAACTCCGCGTGGCCCTCGGCGCCGGACGCCTCCGGTTGGCCAGGCAAGCGCTGACCGAGAACTCGCTCGTCGTCCTCGCCGGCGGCGCCCTGGGACTCGCCACGGCCACAGTGCTGACACCGCTTCTGGTGCGCCTCGGCGCCGCTGATCTTCCCCGAATCGATCACCTCGGCGTCAACGGCAGAGTCGTTCTATTCGCCATTCTGGCGACCCTCGCTGCAGCCTTGCTCTCCGGACTGCTGCCGGCGCTGCAAGCCTCCCGACTGGGCCGCACACGAGACTCGTTACGCAGCTCGAGGATCAGCGCGCAGAGCCCCGCGAGCACGGCTCTTCGCAGTGGCCTGGTGGTGGCCGAGGTCGCGCTGGCGGTGGTGCTGTTGATCGGCGCCGGACTGCTTCTGCGCAGTTTCGATCGACTGCTGGCGGTCGAGCCGGGGTTCCGTACCGACGGTCTCCTGACCATGACGATCGACCTCCCCCGCTCGAAGTACACCGAGCCCGAGCAGTGGCGGGCATTCTTCGAGGAGCTCCACGAGAAGGTCGCCGCTCTTGCGACCGTGAGGCAAGCCGGCCAGACCTCCGCTCTTCCGACCCGCGGCAGCTTCATGATGGACCAGCTCCATGTCGAAGGCGGCGCCGAGGAGTCGACAGACCCTGGTCCCACGACCGCCATCGACGTCGTCTCACCCGAAGTCCTGCGCACGCTCGGAGTCCCACTCCTCGAAGGGCGCTGGTTCGACCACCGGGATCACCCTCGCGCCGAGACCCACATCATCGTCAACGAGACGCTGGCACGACGCTACTTCCCCGGCGAAAGCGCCATAGGAAAGCGCATCCTCGCCACCGACGACGAGAGTTGGCAGACGATCGTCGGAGTCGTCGGCGACGTCAAACAGTTCGGTCCGAGGGAAGAGACTCCACTCCAACTCTACCTCGCCCAGGCACAGCATCCAGCGCGTCGGATGTCTCTGGTGATTCGCACCCGCAACGAACCGCTGGAGGTGGCGCCGGCGGTCAAGGCGATCGTGCGCGAGATCGACCCCGGTCAGCCGGTCGCCAACCTCGCCACCATGAGTGCCGTAGTCGCCGAGTCACACACCCGCGAACGTTTCAATGCCCTGTTGATGAGCCTCTTCGGGGTACTGGCTGCGGCACTCGCAGCCCTCGGCGTCTACGGCGTGATCGCTCAGTCGGTGAGCCGGCGGCGCCACGAGATGGGGGTGCGCGCAGCTCTCGGAGCGAACAGGAGTGACCTGTTCCGGATCGTGCTGCTGAACGGGCTCGGTCTGGCCGGCATCGGTGCGACCTTCGGACTGATCGGCGCGCTACTACTGGGACGCTTCCTCGAGGGGCTCCTCTTCGGCGTCAGCCCCTCGGACCCGTTGACGCTGGTGGTGATCGTCCTGGCGGTGCTGGGACTCGCCGCCTTGGCCTGCCTCGCCCCCGCGCGAAGGGCGACCCGGATCGATCCGGCGACGGCCCTACGGGTCGACTAGAGGTCTTGGCCTCGGGAAGTTGCACCAAAGAAACCGAGTTTTGCGCGGCCAAGACTTCCGAGCCGCGCCGCTTGCGGCGCTTGGCGCGCCGAGCTCAGTCGACCCGGTCTCCCCGCATCTCGGCGCCTCCCTGGTGGAGCATGAGGTGGGTGGCGCGGCCATCGTCTCCTCGCTCGAAGACCAACGTCGCGCCGACTGCCTCGATCAGGAACTGGTTCTCACCGGTCGGCGTCAGCTCGACCTTGGGCTGACCCTCCGCTTGACCGAAGAGAACATTCCCCTCACGGGTGATGACCAGCTCGAGGCCAGCGGCCGCGATCTCGTAGGTTCCGACATAGCCCTCCAGCGTCTCGGTAGAGACTTCGATGGCAACGACTACGGGCAGCGGCTCGTCGGTGCGATCGGCTCGCTCGGGTGTTTCGGCGCCGTCCTGATAGACCAGCATGTGGCTCACCTCGCCCGAACCGTCGCGCACGAACTCGAGGTGGATGAAGCTCCCCTCGTAGAAGAACTCGGTCTCCGAGTACGGAGTCACCGGCCTACGCGGCCCGTCGGTGCGCTGCGTGTGCAGCCGGCCGTCGACCAGGGTGACCGAACGCGTGGTGTTCTCGTCGATCCGATAGACCCCGGTGTAGCTCTCGAGAACTTCCTCGGAGAGCTCGATCGGCACGAACTCCGGGTAGGGATCGCCGATCGCCATCGCAGCCAACTTCTGGGCGGTATAGCCCGGCCGAACGGGATGGCCCGTGCTGTTGGTCAACACCGCCACGTAGACCCGTTCCTCGGGCAAGCGAAGGCCGTAGGTCGAGAAGCCGAAGATGCCCCCTCCATGAGCGACCGAGGGGTGCCCTTTCACGTCGCCCATCATGAAGCCGTAGCCGTAGTCCGTGGAGCTGCCGTCCGCGAGGGAGAACGGAGTCACCATCTTCTGGCGCGCCTCGTCGCTCAACAGGTCGTCGCTGTAGAGCGAGCGGTCCCACTTCGCCAGGTCGTCGACCGTGGAGAGCAGCGATCCTGCCGCGTGGGGCTGCGTCATGCTCAGGTACTGCGCATTCTGGTACTCACCGGGCCCTCCGTCGTAACCCGGTGTGCGACGGGGAATGATCTGACCATGCTCCCCGTAGTAGGAGCTTTCCATCTCGAGAGGAGCGAAGATCTGCTGCTCGACGAACTCGTCGTAGGGCTCACCGGAGGCCTTTTCGACGATCGCCCCGAGCAAGACGTAGCCCGAGTTGTTGTACAGAAAGCGCTCACCCGGTGCGAAATCCATCGGTTCGCTCTTGAAGCCGTCGATCAACTCTTCGAGGGTCATGTCCGCTTTGATCTTGCTCTCCATCCAACCGGGAATCCCGGTGTAGCTTCGAATACCCGACGTGTGGGCCAGCAGATGAGCGATCGTGATCTCGTGGCCGTGGGTCGGATAGCCCGGCAGGTACTTCGTGATCGGGTCGTCGATGGAGAGCTTGCCCTCCTGCTCGAGCAGCGCGATCGCGGCACCGGTGAACTGCTTGGTGATCGAGCCGAGACGAAACACCATGTCGGGCTCCAGCGGGACGCCGAGCTCGAGATCGGCCATGCCATAGGCCCCACGAAACAAGACCTCGCCATCCCGGGTCACGATCACCGCCGCCCCGGGCTGGTCCGCAGGGTAGGCACCTTCCAGAAAGGCCTCCATCTGCTCGTGCAGCGAAGCCACGTCGGAAGTCCGGCTGCCGGAGGAGGCAGCCGCAACGAGAAACGGGATCAGGACGCAGAGCGTCCGCTGGATTCGGGACATCATTCGCTCCTCTCTTGGAGATGGACAACGCATACTACGTCGCGGACACAGCGAGGGTTATCGAGGGCCGTGGACTGGCATGGTTGCCACGAAGGAGCGGTGTGAGTAGGCTGCTCCGGTACCCAGGGAACGGTCGCACGACGCGCTCAGAGGGAAGCCGGTGGAAGTCCGGCACGGCCCCCGCCACTGTAACCGAGGACGGTTCCACTCACGGGCGATCCCGATTGCGGGCTCTCACCCAGCCACTGATCTGACGAGCCAAGCCGCACAACGGCTAGCGAGTCGAATGGGAAGGCGAGTAGAACCGGGCGATCCGGAAGTCAGGAGACCTGCCGTTCCTTCATTCGAAACGGGAGGTTTCCATGCACAGTGCACACCCGAGGGCGAGTCGCCGACTGCGCTCGGCCCTGGCTCTCTTCGTCGTGTGGCTCGCGCCTTCGCTCGTCACCCCCGGTGCGTCCCACGCACAAAGTCCAGAGAGCGAAGAGGACGCCGACGCGCCCGAGCGGCTCGTCTACAACGAGAGAATTGCCGTCACCGGAACTGGACAGAGAGAGCGGGTCGACACACTTCCGCTTCCCCTGAGTGTGATCACCCGTGAAGAGATCGACAACAGCCAGGAGGGCTCGGTCGACGATCTGCTGCGTCGCATCCCGGGAATCACGGTCATGCGTGCCGGCGACGAGGGCTCCCCCACCTCGGTGTTCGTTCGCGGCACCGAGTCGGAGCACGTGCTCTCGCTCTTCGACGGCGTTCGGCTGAACTCCCCCTACTTCGCCGGCTACGACTGGTCGGTGCAGCCCACTGCTGGAATCGAGCAGATCGAAGTGGCGCGGGGACCCTTCTCCGCGCTTTGGGGACCCGACGCCATCGGCGGTGTGATCAACGTGATCCCGGGCCGCGGCACGGACCAGCTGAACGTCCTTCTGTTCGGAGAAAGTGGCTCCGACGATTGGCAGCGCCTCGAGGGGACTCTCGGCTGGGGCAACGACCGTTGGGACGCGTATGCCTCCGGCTTCTCCCGCGACGGCAGAGGAGAGCTCGACAACAGCGATTTCACCAACCGCCAGCTGCTTGCCGACGCGGGCTACAGCTGGGCGAGCGGCAACCGTGCGGCATTGCTCTTTCAGGAGCTGGACGCCGAGATCGGTGTCCCTTTCTACGATCCGCTCACTCCGACACCGAGACGCCGAACCGACTCGAAGCAGCTGCTGCTCGCCGTGCCGGTCAGCCTGCAGCCGAGCGCTCATTGGAGCCTCGAGCTCTCCCCCTCATGGGTCGAGCGTGAGCTCACGTTTCGCGACCCCGACGACCCCTTCGGTTTCGTCAGCAGCGACACCTTCGCCGACACTGCCCAGCTGCGACTGTCGAGCCATCATGCACTGGGCAGCGGTCCCGAGCGACGGCACGACTTCAGCTGGGGCGGCGAGTGGCGGGAAGATCGGGTCGACAGTGGCTCCAACTTCGGCATCGATCTCGACGACGACCGCTCCAGCCTCTATGGGGTCTTCGCCCAGGACGTCTGGCGCGCCACCGACCGATTGACCCTGATCGGCGGGCTGCGCTACGACGACTCGGATGAATGGGGGTCGCAGCTCTCTCCGCGCCTCTCCGTCGGATTCAACGTGACCCCGGTGGTCGAGCTTCGAGCCAGCTATGGGGAAGCGTTCCGCCAGCCGTCCATCGGCGAGCTCTACTACCCCTTCTCCGGAAACCCGGAGCTCGAGCCCGAGCGTTCCCGCTCAGCCGACGTCGGGGTCGGCCTACGCCCCGGCCGGCATCGCATCGACGCCTTCCTCTTCGCCACCGACACGAGCGATCTGATCACCTACGACTTCGCGACCTTCCGATTCGCCAACATCGAGGAGACCGAGATCCGCGGCGCCGAGCTGGCGTGGGCGGCTCCCCTGGTCGAGCGGCTCTTGTCCTCACTGAGCGCAACCTGGCTGCACACCGAAGACCAGCTGGGCCTGACTCTTCTGCGTCGTCCCGAGTGGAGCGCTTCGTGGACGCTCGACGGCCGGATCCTCGAGCGGTTGCGAGGAGATCTCGGTCTGTTCTACGTCGGCAGCCGTGCCGACGTCGACGCCCTCAGCTTCGAGCGCAAAGAGCTGGGGAGCTACCTCACCGCGAACCTCGGACTCTCCTACGATGTCGTCGGAGGCCTCGAGGTCACCGCACGGGTGCAGAACCTCGCCGACCGCGAGTACCAGGAGGTGGACGGCTATCCGGCACCGGGCCGACGCTTCATGGCCGGCCTCCGCTGGACGCGGTAGGCCGACCACGGCGCCGAAGTCGCAGGTCCCGAGCCTCTCCAGCGCGGGATTGTCCTACCCGCTCTCAGCACGCAACCGGAGACACGGCTACTTCAGTTGGCTGCACGCACTGACGGCGGCCGTCGGATCCATCGCCTCTTTGCCCTGCGCGATGTAGGCGATCTTGCCGTCTTTGCCCACCACGAACGTCACGCGGTTGGCCATGTTGCGCCCCTCGATCAGCACACCGTAGGCCTTGGCGACACTACCCTCCTCGTCGCTGAGCAACGGGAAGTCGAGGTTCAGGGACTCTGCGAACTCCTTGTTCTTCGACAGCGCATCGGTGCTGATGCCGAAGACCAGAGCGTCATTCTCGGTGAACTCGTCAATACCAGCCTGGTATTGCTTCATCTCGAGAGTTCACCCACCGGTGAAAGCCTTGGGGAAGAAGGCGAGAACCACGTTCTTCTCGCCGATCTGGGCCGAGAGTGTGACCGAGGCTCCATCAGAGCCGGGGAGGGTGAAGTCGGGAGCGGGATCTCCGACCTTCAGATCGGCCGAAGCCGCCCCGGCTGTGGTGAGGGTGGCAACCGCCAGTAGCGCGAAGCGAGCGCCGCGACTCATACAGGCTCCTTGTCGAGGGATTGCGTTCGAAGAAGGCGAACTGTCAGGAACGATCGGAGTCTACCTCGTGCGCCGGCCAGCCGAAACTGCGTTCGCTCGACCCGGCGGGGAGAGCCGGTGCTCACTCCTCTCTCTCCAGCATGCGAGCGCCGCGCAGGACGCCGGGGAGGGCATAGTTCCCCTCGTGACAGGCGTACTCGAAGATCCGCCCCTCACTGGCCTTCATCTCGATCACCGCCGTGAAGGGGCGAGTGAACGTCACCGGGTCGTCGACGGTGAACTCGTAGCGCAACCGCGCCACTCCATCCGCGCCGGGAGCGATGGGCGTGAACCGCTCCACGAGGTGGAGCGTCTCCCCCGACCCCGCGGCGCCACGTGCCGACATCTGGAAGGTCGCCGTCTTGTCGGTGAACCGGGCCGTGTCGACGACCAGCGTGTCGCCGTCCCACCGGCCCCGCGAGTCCCCGGACCAGAAGCGCAGCGGATCCTCGACCGGCGGCCGAGCGTCCATCGACACGATCCGCGCATCATGGATCATCTCGGTGACCAGCACCACGTAGTCGGGGGTCTGCACGATGCGCAGGTTGTTGTTGTAGGCGCTCGGGCGCATCGGTGGGCCGGCGTTGAAGCCCACCAGACAGCGCTCCGAGAGGCCCAGATACTCGGGTCCGGCCGGCCGATAGTCGATCGGGTTGGCCGAGTAGGAGAACAGATCTCGCACCGGTGGCTGCCGGTCGACCGCCTGCCGGCTCATTCGCTCTTCGGCCTCCGGGGTCAGCGCGGGAAGTCGACCGTCGGGGGGATCGACGATCAACGAGGTCCTGAGGTCTTCATACAGCTCTTCGCCATAGTCCCACCAGAAGTCGTTGTAGGCGCCTTCGACGTCGACCCGGGTCGCATCGTCGCGCTGGTCGAAATCGGCTCGCGCCAACGCCTGCTCACGATACTCCCTGGCCTCCTCCGGCGTGAGCACTGCTTTGCCGGCCAGCTCGGGCGGGCGCTCGAGGGGAGTCAGGGTGCGAAAATCCCAGACGCCGTCGATCTCAGGAGTGCCCCAGGGCGTGCGGGGCCCTTCCCAGGTCGACTGTCCGACGGCGGGCGCACCGAGGGCGGCAAGAACGACGATACCCGAGAGGAGGCCTCGGAAAAGAGCTGCGGGTGGCACGATCGGAGCTCCCTTGTCGAATGGGCGGTGCTCGAAAACCTAGCAGATCGATCCTCGCGGATCGACGGATCGGCCCCAGTACCGACCTTCGGCGGCTCGAGCTCTGCCGACCGCTCAGCGCGAGGCCCGCCAACCACTCTGAGGGCTGGGACCCTCCCCGCCCCGGAGCGTCTGGCAGAGGGACGTCGAGAACCGTAGCCTGATCGGCAGGGGCTCCCCCCGCTGAACGCACAGGGCCACCGCGCCGGAGGTCAGCCATCATGGTGGAGAACAGACGATCTGGCAGAAGCTACGTCCACGGTGTCGGCAGGCAGCCCCTTCTCGGACTCACGGTCGGACAGTTGTTCGATCGGGCCGCCGAGGCGAAGCCCGACTCAGAAGCGCTGGTCGTGCTGGACCAGGGGGTGCGCTGGAGCTGGCGCGAGCTTCGATCCGAGGTCGACCGCTTCGCAGCGGGCCTGCTCGCACTCGGGCTCGCGCCGGGAGACCGGGTCGGTGTCTGGGCTCCCAACTGCGCCGAGTGGGTGGTCGCACAGCTGGCCACCGCCCGGATCGGAGCGGTCCTGGTCAACATCAATCCCGCCTATCGAACCCGCGAGCTCGAGGTCGCCCTGCGCCAGGTGGGCTGCCGGGCGCTGATCCTCGCCGCCTCGTTCAAGAGCAGCGACTATGTCGAGCTCCTCGCCCACATCGCACCAGAGATCACGCAGGGAGAAGCAGACCGCGACAGAGTCCTCCCACTCGAGATCGCCTCCCTGCCGGCCCTCGAACACGTCGTCGTGATCGGCCAGACCGTGCGACCAAGGCTGCTGGAGTGGGAGGCAGTGGCAGGCCTCGCCGGTGAGCAGGACCACGGCGAGCTCGTCAGTCTCGGCAGCCGGCTCCAGTTCGATGATCCAATCAACATCCAGTTCACCAGCGGCACCACAGGGGCCCCGAAGGCCGCCACCCTGACGCACCACAACATCGTCAACAACGCCTGGCTGGTCGGGGCACGCATGGCTCTGGGGCCCGACGACCGTCTCTGCATTCCGGTCCCCCTCTACCACTGCTTCGGGATGGTGCTGGGAACGCTGGTCTGCATCGCTCGCGGCGCCACGATGATTCTCCCTTCGGCCGGATTCGATGCTGCAGCGACTCTGCGGGCCATCGACCAGGAGCGGTGCACCGCTCTGCACGGGGTGCCCACCATGTTCATCGCCGAGCTCGAGCACCCCGACTTCTCCGCCTGTGACACCTCACACCTACGCACCGGAATCATGGCCGGCGCCCCCTGCCCCGTAGAGCTGATGCACCGGGTTCGCAAAGAGATGAACCTGCGCGAGATCACGATCGCCTACGGCATGACCGAGACTTCGCCGGTCTCCTTTCAGACGAGCGTCGACGACCCGGTCGAGCGCCGTGTCGAGACCGTGGGCCGAGCACTACCCCACACCGAGATCAAGATCGTCGACCAGGAGGGCCACGTGCTGCCGGTCGGCGAGGAAGGAGAGCTGCTCACCCGTGGCTACTGCGTCATGCGCGGCTACTGGGGAGATCCGGTGCGCACCGCCGAAGCGATCGACGACGCCGGTTGGCTGCACAGTGGCGACGTCGCCACGCTCGATGAAGACGGCTACTGCCGCATCGTCGGCCGGATCAAGGACATGCTGATCCGTGGAGGCGAGAACATCTTTCCCCGCGAGATCGAGGAGTACCTCTACACGCACCCCAAGGTGGAAGAGGTAGAAGTGTTCGGTGTGCCTGATGAGAAGTACGGCGAGGAGATCTGCGCCTGGATCAAGCTGAAAGAGGGCGAATCGGCCACCGACGAGGAGATCCGGGACTTTTGCCGAGATCGGATCGCGCACTTCAAGATCCCGCGCTACGTCCGCTTCGTCGACGAGTATCCGCTGACCGCTACCGGCAAGGTCAAGAAGTTCGAGATGCGCGCAACCATGGCCGACGAGCTCGCCGCCGGGAGTCGCAGCGCTTGAGGAGTGACGCCATCGGTACGCCTCAGTTGCGGACCCTCTCCACCGGGCCGAGGTAGCGATCGAGCCAGCTCAGCGTCTCGCGAATCACACCGAGCTGGGGAGGGGCATGCCCGGAGTCGAAGAGGACGTGCTTCTTGTCCTCGTCGGGTGCACCGAGAAGCTCCAACAGGGGCACCTGATGCGTGTCCACCGGACGCAGGAAATCGTGTCGGCCGTTGATCATGATCGTCGGCGTGTAGGAACGCGGCGCGAAGTGGAAGGGATCGTACTCCGGCAAGCTCGGCCGAATGGTGAAGAACTCGCCTCCCTGGTAGAGCCCCCCGGCGACCATGACGTTCGCGGCGAAGCGATCGTCCACCGCGTCGAAGACGGGTGAGAACCGGGAGCCGAGACTGTACCCCCAGAAGGCCAGACGGCTCGCGTCGATGTCGTCGCGACTCTCCAGGTAGTCGATGGACCGACTCAGGTCCTGGGACATCTCGATCAGCACCTCGCGCTGTTCGCTGGCGCTCATCCCGTGCACGTTCACCTTACGACTGAAGGTCCCCTGGTAGATGGGTACCAGGCAGGCGCGGCCACTGCGCACGATCGCATCGACGAAGGGCTGGTAGGCCGTCGGGGGCTCGGAGTGGAGCGACGCGGACGACGGGAAGATCACGACCGCCGAGAACGGCGGCGTCACACCTCGCGGCAGGAAGAGCGTTGCGGGCACCCTCTCCTCGCCATAGGCGGCCCGGAAGGACACCTCCTCGGAGGTGTAGTGCTCGGTGGTGTCCAGCGGCTCGACCGCGCTCTCGAGAGGTGCCGGGTCATAGGCATAGAGGCTGCGAAAGAACTCGAACACCTCGTCGGAGACCGGCTCCTCCTGTGAGTAGTCGCGCACCACGGCGTCCACTTCGCCGAAGGCGAACGGCTCGACGGCGCCCGTGTACTGGGCCGTACGAAAGCCCGTCGTGGGCGCGCGATCGAGAGGGGAGCGAGCCTCGAGATCGATGCCGAAGAGGTAGGAGGGGTCCTGCCAACTCCCCCCGAGCGCATACCGGTTGCCCCCGGAGGCGTTGAAGCACCACTCCCTCACGTTCCCCCCGAGGTCGCGAGTCCCGAAGGGATCCAACGCGGCAGTCGACCCGACCGGGACCACTCCGTCCCCGTCGAAGTTGCCGAACTGGGTGGAGGCCCGCGCACCGACCTTGCCCAGCGCCGCGAACCGATGGTGAAACACCGTCGGCAGAGTCCGACCTCGGAACTCGGCATAGGCTGCTGCCTCGTACCAGCTCACGCCCTGGACGGGCTCGTCGGCGCGGCCTTCGGGAAAGCTCCCGAGCTCCCAGGTGGCGGGCCCGGCCCGGCCGGTGCGATCGACGAACAGAGCTCGCGACTCCTCCCAGCCGAGCTCTCGATCCCCATCTACTATCGGGTACTTCCAAAAGCTCGGATCGTCGTAGCCTCCGGCGTCCACGAACTCCTGAAACTCTCGATTGTCCACCTCGTCGCGATCCAGCCAGAACTCCCCCAGGGTGATCGTCTCCGAGGTCGGCAGCTCGATCTCGCCGGCCGGCACGAGCACCATTCCCTCGTGGGCTGCCGCGACCTGGTCGGGAACGAGCTCGACGTCGAGAGCCAGCACGCTGTGGGAGGCCATCTCGTGGGTCTGGTGACCCGGCAACTCGTAGCGCCACCGCAGATAGTCACCGGGGACGGGCGCACCGTCCAGAGGAGTGACCCCGATCCCATGCCACTCGCCGCCCGGCTCGCCGTACTTCTTCCACGAAACCAGGGCACCGGGTGGGTCGGACCGAATCGAAGACCGCACTTCGAGTGCCTCTCGATAACGCTGGATCTCCGGCTCCTCGGGCGAGACGTCCAGGGCGTCCTGGAGGAGGAGAAAGGCGCTTACGGGGTCGCCATCCTCGACCAACTCAGCGATTCCAGGCAGGGCTATGTTGCGAACCCAGTCCGCCTGGCGCTTCCCCCACCACCACCATCCTCCGCCCACGGCCAGGAGCACCATCGCCACCGTGACAACGGCAACGAGGGGCACTCCAGACCTCACAGTCGGGCCCTGGGCGAGTCGCTCGAGTCGGTCGCCGATGTCCTCCGTTCGGTCGATGCGTGCTTCTCTGTCCCGGGCGAGGCAGTCGAACACGAGCGATTCGATCTCGGCCGGCAGCGCAGTCCCTGTCGCTTTGAATCGTGCGGGATCCTCTTTGAGCAGGGACGCCAGCACCGACGCCACCGAGTCGCCGTCGAAGGGCCGCCGACCGGTCGCCATCTCGTAGAAGAGAACGCCGAGCGAAAAGACGTCGGTCTGGTGATCGACCGGCTTGCCCTCGGCCTGCTCGGGGGACATGTAGTGAACGGTCCCCGCGACCACCCCTTCCCGCGTCTTCAGGTCGGTCGGAGCCTCCGTGTCGATACCCACGCCTCCGACCCCTTCGCTGCGGGCCAGACCGAAGTCCAGGATCTTGACCTGGCCGTCGTCGGAGACCATGACGTTGGCGGGCTTGAGATCGCGATGGACGATGCCCTGCGCGTGCGCTGCCGCAACCGCTCTGGACAGCGGAATCGCGATCTCGAGGAACTGCCCCAACTCCATCCCCGTCTCCGGGATGAGCTCGGTGAGCGTCCGCCCCTCGATCAGCTCCATGGTAATGAAGTGAATACCCTCGGCCTCCTCCACCGAGTACACCGTCACGATGTTCGGGTGGTTGAGAGCCGCTACGGACTTCGCCTCGCGCTGGAATCGCGCTCGCCGTTGCTCGCTCTCGGCCAACTCCTCGGGGAGGATCTTGAGGGCAACACGCCGATCGAGGCGGGTGTCCTCGGCAAGATAGACGTCGCCCATTCCTCCCGAGCCGATCTTCTCGAGGATCCGATAGTGGGACAGAGCAGTCGCGATCATCACCATGGCCAGGCTCCGAGGAGCCCGCCCGTCGTCCTCCAGGTGTCTTCGTTGGATTCTGTGCGCCAAGCGTAGCGTAGAAGGTCGAATCCGGCTCGGCGCTGCCATGAGACCACAGCGCCTGCCGCCCGGCACCGTACAATCACCAGATCATGACCACCGAAGCCTCGCCACCCGACGGGAAGGCGGCCGCCAGACCCGGCCGGGTCGACCTGCGACGCATCCTCTCCCTGGCACGGCCCGAGGCCCCTCGTCTGATCGTGGCCACCGTGGCACTCCTGGTCAGCTCGGGTGCCGCCCTGCTCTACCCCCAGGCGGTGCGCTTCATGGTCGACGGCCTGGTCGGTGGTCCCGAGGCGCAGCAGCTACCCTTCGATCTCGACACCGGCGCCATTCTCCTGGTCGGGCTCTTCGCCCTGCAGTCGTTGTTCGCGATGTTGCGCTCCTGGCTCTTCACCGTTTCGGGAGAGCGCATCGTGGCCCGGCTGCGCACCGACCTCTTCGACGCCATCCTGCGCCAGGACATCGAGTTCTTCGATCATCGGCGTACCGGCGAGCTGACCAATCGCTTGAGCGCTGACACCACGGTGCTGCAAAACACCGTGACGGTCAACGTCTCGATGGCGCTGCGCCACTCGATCGGACTGGTCGGCGGCGTGGCCCTGCTCATCTGGATGAGCCCGCGCCTCACCCTGGTCGCCATGGCCGTGGTGCCGGTGTTCGCGATCGGCGCGGTTCTCTTCGGTCGGATGATCCGCAAGATCTCACTCGCGGTCCAGGACGCGCTGGCCGCATCGACCGTGATCGCCGAAGAGTCGATTGCCGGCATTCGCACGGTGCGCTCCTTCGCCCGAGAGCCCGAGGAGAGCCAACGCTACGAGGAGGCAGTCGATCACTCCTACCGGCTGGCCGCACGGCGTGCGCTGGCCATCGGCGTCTTCGGCGGGGTGGCCAGTTTCGTGGGCTACGCGGCCATCGCTTTGGTGATCTGGTACGGGGGGCGCCTGGTCAGCTCAGCCGAGCTGACCGTCGGCGAGCTCACGGCGTTTCTTCTCTACACCGGTCTGGTGGCGATGTCGCTCACCTCCCTCGCCTCCCTCTACGGCGACTTCATGCGTGCGTCCGGGGCCTCCGAGCGCATCTTCGAGTTGCTCGACCACCACGCGCGACTCGAGATGGGCGGCGGGATCACGCCTGCGGAGACACCTCGCGGAGAGCTGCGCTTCGAGGGGGTCGACTTCGTCTATCCCTCCCGCCCCGACGTCACCGTGCTGCACGACATCGCTCTCGAGGCGGCTCCCGGCGAGGTCGTCGCCCTGGTCGGCGCCTCGGGCGCCGGCAAATCCACGATCGCTGGTCTGATCCCACGTTTCTACGATCCCGCGGCCGGGCGCATCACTCTCGATGGACTCGACCTACGCGAGATCGAGCCCCACTGGCTGCGCGAGCACATCGGCGCCGTCATGCAGGAGCCCGTCCTGTTCGCCGGCACCATCGCAGAGAACATCCGCTACGGCCGGCCAGGAGCCTCCGACGAGGAAGTCCGGCGAGCCGCCGCCACTGCCAACGCCGCGACCTTCGTCGAGGAGTTTCCCGAACAGTACGAGACGCTGGTCGGTGAGCGCGGAGTGCGCCTCTCGGGCGGGCAGAAGCAGCGCATCGCGATCGCTCGGGCGGTGCTCAAGGATCCCCAGGTGCTGATTCTCGACGAGGCCACCTCGGCACTCGACGCGGAAAGCGAGAAGCTCGTCCAGGAAGCGCTCGACCGCCTCATGAAGGGGCGAACGACCATCGTGATCGCCCACCGCCTGAGCACCGTGCGTGGCGCCGACCGTGTCCTCGTGCTGGCCGGCGGCCGAGTCGTCGAAACCGGCACCCACGAGACACTCATGGCCACCGGCGGCGTCTATCGCAAGCTCGTCGAGCATCAGTTCGAGGCGGCGTAGGGATTTCTCCCCGTCCCGGCGTCAGCTCCTGGAATCAGCGGAGCTGCTCGGCAACCCCCTTCAGGGTCTGCGCCAGCGCTTCGAGCCGAGCCCGGGTGCGTCCCCCGGCCTGAGCACTCTCGGCGTCGAGCTCGGCGGCGAGAGCGTCGAGCTCATCGGCCGCCTGCCCGTCTCCGGTACCGCCGCCCAGGCTCCGATCGGCCCGCTCGAGCACGGACGTCAAGGCCTCGGCCCGCTCCGGCGAGAGTGCCTCGGTGCGCCCCAGCTGATCCAGATAGGCGCGCGCGACCACCGGGCTCGCCGGCCACTCGACACGCCGCTGCTGCTGCGCATTGAAGACCGCCGGGCTGACCAGCGACGCCGCCTCGATCTCGCTCTGCGACAGGTACTCACTCTCGGTGAGTCTGAGCACATCGAGTCCGCGTGCGATCTCCGTGCCATAGATGAAGCCGTCGTACCAGTACGCCGACCAGTGGCCACCCATCATCAGTTCGTCCGGATCGATCGGCCCGCGATCGAAGAACGCGATCTCGACCGGGTTCGACGAGTCGGTGAAATCGAACACCGAGATCCCGCCCTGGTACCACGCCTGCACCAGGATGTCCCGCCCCGGAACCGGCACGAGAGACCCGTTGTGGGCGACGCAGTTCTCGAACTCGGTCTGGGGAGCGGGCATCTTGTAGTAGCCGCGGAACTCGAGCTTGCGGTCCACGATGTCGAAGATCGCATCGGCGCCCCACTTCCTGGGGTCGGAAGCGCGGCAGCGCGGTCGCATGCCGCCGCCCCACTCATCGGTGAAGATCACCTTGGTACCGTCGTTGTTGAACGTCGCCGAATGCCAGTAGGCGAAGCCCGGGTCGACCACCTGGTCGAGCCGCACCGGATTCATCGGATCGGAGATGTCGAGCAGGATCCCGTTGCCGGAGCACGCCCCGGCAGCCAGGCCCAGATCGGGGAACACGGTGATGTCGTGGCACTGGTTGGTCTGGTAGGTCTTCTGCGTCCCCGTCCCATGGTCGCCGCCCTTCCACAGCCCGGCGATCGCGCCCGATTCGGGATCGGCGAAGATGCGCGGGCGGCTCACCACGCGGGCTTTCTCCGGGTGGTCCATGGGAATCTGGATCACGTCGATCGAGAACAGGGCCGTGTTCTCGTCCTCGCCGGGAGGCTCGTCGGAGCATCCTTCCAGCTCGTCGCCGGAGCGCACCGAACTGGTGCCCGAACCGAAGACGTAGACGTTGCCCTCGTCGTCGGGATCGGTCACCACCGTGTGGGTGTGCGAGCCCCGGCAGGTCTGCACGGCGGCCAACTGCTTCGGCTCGGTCAGATCGCTGATGTCGAAGATCCGCACCCCTCGAAAGCGCTCCTCGCTGACCGGCTCAGCGACTCCCTGGAGGCCACAGTCGAGACGGCCTCGGGTCTGCTCGACCGACATGATCAGCAGATCGCCGACCACCGAAACGTCACCTTGCCCCCCCGGGCACACCACCGAACCGAGGAGCTTCGGTTCCATCGGATCCTCGACGTTGTAGGTGTTGAAGCCGTGGAAGTTGCCCTCGAACAGGACGTCGCCCGTGAACGCGAGGTCGGAGTTGGCGAAGTTCAGGATGGCGGCCCCTCGGGTCGCCGGGTTCTCCTTCTTCTCTTCCTTCTCGCCCGCCGAGTCCTGGTCGGTTGCGCCGGCATCGCCGTCGGCCTCCTCTTCCTCGACGTCCTCCTCGGCCGCGCCCCCGTCCGCCTCCTCCTCTTCTGGGCGCTCGGCCGGGATCGCCACACCCTCCGGGGCATTCGGATCGAAGAAGCCCGTGGGCTTCGGCATCGCTGCGACCAGTTCCATGTTCCACAGCGCCTGGTCGGCATCCAGGAAGCCAGCGGCCAGGTGAACCCGAGGATCGCTCGAGAGTCCCGCCAGCATCGCCCCCATCCGATCGATCTCCATGCTCTGATCGGCGACGATGTCGGAGGTGAAGCCGAAGATCGTCGACT
The DNA here is from genome assembly GCA_963851415.1 of uncultured Acidobacteriota bacterium. Classification (GTDB taxonomy): domain Bacteria; phylum Acidobacteriota; class Thermoanaerobaculia; order Multivoradales; family Multivoraceae; genus CAWKPF01. Next base: position 389,894 of record CAWKPF010000003.1, on the reverse strand, counting down.
CCTGTGCGGTACCGGGCTTGGAGAGAAGGTCCTCGACCATGATCAAGGCGCCCTGATGGTGCGCGATCATGAGCTCGAGGAACAGACGATCGAACTCGGCGGCCCGCGCCTGCTCGAGGCTGTCCATCTGCTCGGCCGTCAGCATTCCCGGCATCAGCTCGCCGTCGTGCATGTGATGCGCACCGATCGCGGGGACCTCCTGGCCGTTGGAGCGCAGCCACTCCTGCATCATCTGGATCTCGTCCTCCTGGGAGAGCTCGATGCGCTTGGCGAGCTGGCGCATCTCCTCCTGCTCGGTCCGCGTCTCGAGGAGCTCGGTCATCTGGAGCGCCTGCGCGTGATGGGAAATCATCCCCTGCATGAACTTCACGTCGGCCTCGGTGAACAGGATGCCTGCGAGGTCGGACGCCTCCTCTGCCGTGATGCGCCGGCTCGGCTCGCCGGGAGCGCCGGGCTGGATGATCACGGGATCCTGGGCGAAGGCGACGCCGTAGGGCGCGAACATCGAAAGAAACAGGGTGGCCGCGGCGAGGAATCGGCAAACGGGTAGGAATCGACTCACGAGTGGCTCTCCTTCTGACTCAAGCGCCTGAGGACGTGGAGGGTCTAGTCTCTCACTTCTGGCTTCCAGGGTAGGCTTCGGTCCACCGATGACGGACAATTCGCTCTTCATTCTCGCCGTCCTGGCCAGCTGCATCGTTGGGTCCGAGCTGCTGGTGAGGCACACCTGGTTGCGCCACGCCGGCACCGCTCTGGTGGTCATCGTGGTGACGGCGATCGTCGCCAACCTGGGCGTCATCCCGACCAGCTCGGGAGCCCAGCCGGTGTACAACGTGCTCTTTCGCGAAGGCGCGTGGATCGCCATCTTCTGGCTGCTCCTGCAGGTCCACCTGCGTGAAGTGCTGCGGGCCGGCTGGCCCATGATCGCGCTCTTCCTGATCGGATCTGCCGGCACGGTGGCAGGAGCTCTCGCCGGAATGGCGGTGGTGGACGGCCCGCACCGAATCGGTGAGGCGGCTGCCGTTCTGGGAGGGATGTTCACCGGCACCTACACGGGGGCAGCACGAACTTCATCGCCATCGCCTCGCACTACGAGATGAAGGACGGGCTCGTGCTCGCAGCCGCCAACGCGGTCGACGCCGCCATGACCACCGTCTGGATGGCCGTCACGCTGCTCGTGCCGCGACTGCTCACTCGCACCACCGCCGCAAACAAGCGCCCGGGCTCCGCGACCGAGGCGATCGTAGCGGCGGAAGAAGAGACCCTCGCCGAGCATGACGACACCGAGACCGTGAACCCGCTGGACCTGGCCCTGCTCTTTGCCATGGGCGCGTTCGCGGTCTGGCTCTCCGACGGCGCGGCCACTTTCCTCGACCAGCGACTGGGCGTGAAGGTGCCGGCCATCCTGATCCTCACGACCCTCGCGCTCTGCATCGCCCAGATCCCCGCCGTGGGGCGTCTGCGTGGGGCCAAGGTGCTGGGGATGCTGGGCGTCTACCTCTTCCTGGCCGTGATCGGAGCGTTGTGCGATTTCGCGAGTCTGCGCGCCAGCGGCACTCTCGGGCTCAGCATCCTCGGCATGGTGACCGTGTTGCTGTTGGTCCATGGCGTCATCGTCTTCGGTGCCGCGAAGCTGCTCCGACTCGATCCGGACACGGCGGCAGTCGCGAGTCAGGCCAACATCGGCGGCGGCACCACGGCCCTCGCACTGGCACGAAGCCTGGGGCGACCCGACCTGGTGGTTCCCGGAATCCTGGTGGGCTCTCTCGGTACGGCGCTGGGGACCTACCTCGGGCTGCTGGTCACGACCTGGTTGACGTAGCGGTTCTGGGTGGACTGGTCCGGGGCTAGACTGTTCTGGTACCACAGGGCCCACGACTCGGGGCCCGGTCGCCCCCTCGGGAGCCTCCCCTTGATCGGCACCGAACTAGGTCATTTCGTCATCACCTCCAAGCTCGGCGAGGGTGGCATGGGCGCGGTCTATCGCGCCGAGGACACCCGCCTCGGCCGCGACGTGGCGATCAAGGTCCTGCCCGACCGGCTCACCGCTGACCAGGATCGACTGGCGCGCTTCCATCGAGAGGCACGGGTGTTGGCCTCACTCAACCACCCCCGGATCGCTTCGATCTACGAGGTCGGAGAGCACGACGACACCCACTTCCTGGTCTTGGAGCTGGCCCCCGGCGTCTCGCTCGCCGAGCGATTGGCAAAGGAAGGACCTCCGGCTATCGATCGAGTCGTCTCACTCGGCCTCCAGATCGCCGAGGCCCTCGAGACCGCTCACGAGCACGGCATCGTGCACCGTGACCTCAAACCGGCCAACATCCAGATCTCCGACGAAGACCAGGTGAAGGTGCTCGACTTCGGGCTGGCCAAGGCGATGAGCTCCGGACCCGTCTCTCCTGAAGAGCTCAGCGAATCCCCCACCCTTTCGGATCACGCCACGAGCGCCGGTGTCGTGCTCGGCACCGCCGCCTACATGAGCCCCGAACAGGCGCGCGGCAAGACCGCCGATCGACGCAGTGACATCTGGGCGTTCGGTGTCGTGCTCTGGGAGATGTTGACCGGGCGCCGACTGTTCTCTGGCGCCACGAGTTCCGACATCCTGGCCGCTGTTCTGCGTGACGAGATCGAGTTGAGCCGTCTCCCCGAGAGCACTCCGCCAGCGCTGCGCCGCCTGCTGCGCCGCTGCCTGGAGCGCGATCTGGCTCAGCGGCTTCAACACATGGGGGACGCTCGCCTCGAGCTCGAAGAGTGCGACGGCAGAGCGGAAACCGAAGCGGTGACGGCCGAGCGAGCACCACGCTGGCGGCGCGTTCTACCCTGGGCCCTCGCGGCCGCGTTCGGCCTCATCGCGATCGTCGCAGTCCTTTCTGTCACCCAGGGCTCGTCCCCTCGAAACGCCACCCACCTCTCCCTGACCGGCGGCGGTTTCCACCCGCAGTCGAGCGTCGGAATCTCGAGCGACGGTCGACTTCTCGCCTTCTCGGACTATGACCCCACGTTTCTCGGACGTCTCCACGTTCACTCGCTCGACACCGGCGAGACCGTGACCTTCAACGACTCGGAGGGGGCCCGCATGCCGTTCTTCTCTCCGGACGGCGACTGGGTCGGCTACTTCCGAAACCGACCTCCCCAGCTGATGAAAGTCCCCAGCGCTGGCGGGTCGGCGACCTCACTCGTGGCCACCAGCGGAGGCGTCGCCACCGGCAGCTGGGGAGAGGACGGTGACCTGGTCTTCTCTGAAGGGCTGATGGACGGGGTCCAGTTCGAGGGGCTCCTGAGAGTGAGCCAGGACGGCGGCGATCCGGTTGTCCTGACCACACCGGAGCCGCATCACGCCCACCACCAGCCCTTCCACCTGCCGGGAGGTCGGTGGCTCCTGTTTGTGGTGTCGAGCGCCGGTGAGGATCGGATCGAAGCCGTGGAGCTGAACACCGGTGAGCGCCGAAAGGTCATCCATGCCGCCACGACGCCACGCTACGCTCACGGTCACCTCGTCTTCTTCCGACACTCGTCCCACGAGGTCGTGGCCGCGCCGATGGCGCTCGATCCTCCCGCCATCACCGGTGACGAGATGGTGGTCCTGCGCGACCTTCCGGCCGGATCCTCCACCGAGGGCGCCTTCACCCTCGCCGCCAGCGGCACGCTGGTCCATGCCCCCGCGGTCGGCGCGTTCACGGACCGGGACCGGCGACAGGTCTTCCGAGTCGATCGAGACGGTGAGATCGAGCCTCTGGGGCTGCCCCGACGCGATTGGACCCAGCCTCGTCTGTCACCGGACGGTCGCGCCCTGCTCATCCGCGAGGCCGCGAACCCCGACTGTGTGCTCTGGCTGCACGATCTCGAGCGTGGTACCACGTCTCGCGTGACCTTTGACGTCGATGCGCACAATCCTCTCTGGCACCCGAGCGGTCAACGCATCTCCTTCTCGTCCGACGATGGCCGGCAAATCGGCATTCTGATGTCCGATCTCGACCGTATCGGCGACGAACCGGAGCAGCTGGTGGTCGGTTCGAGCGAGCCCGAGTCCTGGTCGAGTGAGGGGCGATGGCTGATCTATTCGACCCTCGAAAAGAGCGACGACAAGGACCTGTGGGTGCTCGACACCTCCTCTGCCGAGGGCCGAGCCCTGCTGTCGAGTCGGTTCAACGAGGAAGACGCAGCGCTGTCGCCCGACGACACCTGGCTCGCCTACGCATCGGACGAAAGCGGCCGCTTCGAGATCTACGTGCGTTCCTTCGACGAGGAAGGCCGACACATCCAGATCTCGAACCGCGGGGGGCGCTCCCCCCTCTGGAGCCCGACCGGTCGCGAGCTCTTCTACCAGCAGGACGACGGCATCGCCCGGGTGGGATTCGATCCCACGACCGGCGAGCCGCTGGATGCACCGGAGCTGGTCTACTCCTCCGACGCGGCAAGCTGGGCACGCAAGCGCCCCTACGAGCTCCTCCCGGAGGATGGATTCCTGGTCGTCGAGGGCACCCAGGACTCGGACCAACGACCAGAGATGAAGATCGTGCTCGACTGGGCGCAGACCCTGGGCACCGACTGAAGAGGAGACGAGCGGGCCGCCAGCCCCGGGAAAGCGCCTCTCGGTAAGCTCGCATTCTCTCTGCGGGTGTCCGCAGTTAGCGTGACGGGCATGGTCAAGACCGTCGACGCCTACCGCTTCATCCCCCTCGGAACCCGCACCCTGGTCAAGGCCTGGATCAAGCGCGAGCCGAAGCGCGAGATTCCCTGGACGCCGCTGGAGGCGCCCCTCTCCGAGTCGACCGTCGCGATGGTGACCACGGCTGCGATCGCGCTCGTGTCCGATCGCCCTTTCGATCAGGAAGGAGAGCGGCGCGATCCCTGGTGGGGCGATCCGACCTATCGGGTCATCCCCAGAGACGCCACCGAGGCCGATCTGCGCTACGACCACCTGCACGTCGACAATCGCCCGATGCAGCAGGACCTGGATTGCGCCTTTCCCCTGCGCCGGCTCGCCGAGCTCGAGGCTTCCGGCGAAGTGGGGCGCTCGGCCCCCTCGCACTACTCCTATATGGGCTATCAGGTGATCCCGGACGTCTTTCTCGAGGAGAGCGTGCCGGCGATGATCGAGACGATGAAAGCCGAGGAGGTCGACGTCGTTCTGCTGGCCCCCTACTGACCGGTGTGCTGCTGGTCCGTGGGACTGGCCCAACGACAGATCGAAGAGGCAGGGATCTCCACGGTCAGCCTCTCACCGATTCACGACTTCACGGCTTCGGTCGGTGCCCCGAGAGTCGCCGCGATCGAGTATCCGCTCGGCCAGACCTTCGGCCCGCCGGGAGATGTCGCCGGCCAAGCCGAAGTGCTGCGCGCCACTCTCGATGTCGTGGTCGCCGCACAGGGGCCGGGAACCGTGCATCTGCCCTTCGAGTGGCACGAACCGGCGAACCGACGCGGCTCCGAGCCACCCGAGCCGCCCCCGATCGCCCAGCTCCTCAAGAAGAAGCCCTGGCTCATTCCCCGGCTGCTCGAGCGCGATCCGCCCCCGGACTGAGGACCCCCCCGATCTCCGTCTACTCGGAGTCCCGATCGGTCCGGGCGGTCACGATCTGGACGTCGCTGCCGCGCGCGTCCCACTCTTCGGTGTCGACCCACCGGAATCCCGCCGGCAGTTCCTGTGGATCGAGCTCTTCCGCCTGGTAGCCAGCGGGCCCTTCGACCACCCACAGCTGCCGTTCGAACGGATCGAGGTCGTACCACGCATAGGGGTCGAGGTCGTACCAGACCCGGCCCTTCTTCAAGGGGACCGTGGGCTTGTGTACCGTCTGTGCCATGACAGAACCCCCTTTCGTATCGTCAGGCTATTCCCATCCGTCGCGCTCTTCAATACCCGATCGGGGGGGAGGGACAACACGAGTCAGCCGCGATCGGGCGCCAGCCGCTCTGCTTCGGTGTAGGGAAAGAAGTCGATGACCTCCCGGTCACGGATCCGCTGCTGCAGGCCCCGCCAGTAGCCGACCTCGAGCAGGTCGGCATGGTGCTGCAGAAACACCGAGCGCAGCGACTCGTCGAGCCCCAGGAAACGCTCCAGCTCCTCGGGAAACACATCGCCCTCGGCGATCGAGAACCACGGCTCGGCGGCCAGCTCGTCCTCCTGATAGCGCGCTTGGGGCATGGAGCGGAAGTTGCAGTCCTCCAGCGGACAGAGCTCGTCGTAGTCGTAGAACACCACGCGACCGTGTCGGGTCACGCCGAAGTTCTTGAGCAACATGTCGCCAGGGAAAATGTTGGCGGCAGCCAACTCCTTGATCGCCATCCCCCAGTCCACGACTGCCGCCGCGCATGGCTCGGCCGGCATCGAGCGCAGGTAGAGGTCGAGTGGCGAGACACGGCGGCCGATGTAGACATGGCCCACCACTACCTTGTCGCCCACGACCCGCACCGTCTTCCCCGCGTCGCGCAGCAGCTCGTCGAGCATCTCCGGCTCGAAACGCCGCTTCGGGAACTCCAGGTGCTCGTACTCCTGGAAGTCGACCAGGCGCCCCACACGATCGTGCAGATGCACCTGCCGGTAGCGCTCCATCACCTCGCGGCGAGTCGTCTTCTTCGGCGGTGGGAACGTGTCTTTGATCACCTTGAACACGAACTCGTACGAGGGCAAGGTGAACACCGACATGACCATCCCCGGCCTCCCGGGTGCCACGCGGAAGCGCTCGTCGGTGGAGCGAATGTTGGCGGTGAGGTTGGCGTAGAACTCGGTCTTGCCGTGCTTGTTGTAGCCGAGCGAGAGATAGAGCTCGGAGATCCTCTTACGCGGCAGGATCGAGTGCAGGAATCCGATGACGGTGCGCGGCGCGTCGACATCGACAAGGAAGTACCACCGCGCGAAGCTGAAGATGACGCTCGCGCCCTCTTCGCTGGTCACGACAGCGTCGATGCCGAGGCCCTGCTCGTCGTTGAGCAGAGCGAGGAGCACCGGAACCACGCCGTCGCCGCGCCGGGCCCTGCCGATGAGATAGGCCGCCTTGTTGCGAAAGAAGACCGGCTCCAACATCTCGAGCGCGTCGATCGACTCGGTGCCGAAGCGTTCGAGAATCGCACCGTTGATCGCGCCGGCGACCCGGGCGGCGGAGGCCTGGTCGTCTCGGATGGGGAGTCGAAAGGCGGCATCGCGCAGCACTTTGTGAATCAGGGCCGGTGTCACCGTGCGCGTGGCATACATCCGTGCGCTGGCCAGTTCCCAACCCTTGTAGGGCAGCGGGAAATCGCGCGACATGAAGTCGATCTCGGGGTCGATTCCCGAATGGGCGAACAGCCGGCGAGTCAGCGAGTTGAAGAAGGTCTGGGCGAGCTCGAAATCGTCCCGACCGAGCACGACCTCGCCATAGGCCAACTTCAGATCGGCCCAGGTCTCCCGCTCTTCGACCCGCGCGCCGAGGTCGCCGCGCAGGCTGTGCAGCGTCTCGTCGACGGCACTCGAGTGCAAGCCGAGGCGCCGCATCGTGTCGCGACGAATCCCCTCCCAGTCTCGCCTCTCGAAGCGTTCCATCGCATGGCGCGTGATCGCCCGGAAGCGCTCCTGAAGGTCTTCGAAGCCGTCGAGGATGATATCGGCGCAGCGGGTGGAGTCAGATCTTTCCACCCGTGAACCCTACCAGCGAAGAACAATCCGGGGACAGTTTACCGATCTATCGAATACGGGGACACCTTGAAGCCTCGAGAGGCCTCTGGCTCCAGAGGGACGAGGCTCAGGGGGCGCTCATGGTGTCCCTGGAACTCGAGATAAGTAAACTGTCCCCTGAACCCGGGCCCGGCGTAGGCTTTCCTCAGATGAGCTCGATGCGATCCCCTCGGCGAATCGTTCCCTCGACGAGGACCGCTCCGTAGACACCGGCCTTGCTGTCGTGGCCCTGGGCAACGACTTTCAGCACCTGGGGATCGGACTCGGTCGTGTCGGGATCGAGGGTGATCATCTTGCAGCGTGGATCCCGCTCGAGAACCGAGATCACCGCTCTCGATCCGATGCGCAGCTCGCACCCGACGTACCCATCCTCCGCAAAGCCGTGCTCGGAGGCCAGGTCAGCGAAGATGTTGGCTCGGAAGCGCCGGGGATCGATCTCGGCTCCCAGTTCCTTGCCGATCTGACGAGCGGTCTGAAGAGAAAACAGTGAGATCGGACGACAGTCGGTCATCGACCTGTGGGACCTCAGGAGCGTGAGCTGATGCTCTTCCCCGATTCCCCGCCGGAGACGCTCGATCAGCTTCGGGTCGTCGATCGCGAAGACTTCTCCCGCCGGTGTTTCGACGTCGACGACCAGGTCTGCCGGATCGGCATAGATCGGAGTCGCGCCGGGCGCCAGATCCTGGGCAGCCGCGAGGTTGGTCGGCTTCGCAGCCGCTTCCGGCTTCCGAAAACCGGGGCGAAAGAGAAGCATCTCCTTCTGCACACGGGCCGTCAGGTACGGAAACCCCTCGGGGGCCGCCGTGCTCCGAAACGCGAAGAGCCGGTCGCCATACACACCGGAGAAACCCAGAAAAGCTTCGTCGATCTCTTCACCGCTCATGCTCTTGACGGGATACCGCCACAGGCTCTCGACCGTTCCAATGACACTCACGACAGATCCTCCTTGAAGACATGAGCCCTTCCCCCCGCAGGGGTCCCGTCGATCGAAAACGACGAATCGTTGTCGCAGTCCGAGACGCTCAACGGCGCACCGCACCGGTCGGCGCTCTTGCCACTACGCAGCACCGCTCACACGCCGATGTCTTCGTTCCACAGCTCGGGGCGGGTCGCGATCAGCTCTTCCATCAGCGCCACGCACTCCGCGTCGTCGAGCAGCACGAGCTCGACGCCGCGCGAGCGCAGATACTCCTCCGGGCCCTGGAAGGTCTGGTTCTCCCCCACCACGACGCGAGGGATCCTGTAGAGCAGCACAGCCCCACTGCACATATCGCAGGGGGACAGCGTCGAGTACAGGGTGGAGCGCGCGTATTCCGACGCCCCGAGTCGGCCCGCCTTCTCGAGACAGTCCATCTCGGCGTGGAGCACCGGTGAGCCCTTCTGGACTCGCCGGTTGTGCCCCCGGCCGACGATCTCGCCGTCGATGACGAGCACCGAGCCGATCGGCAGACCGCCCTCGGCCAGACCGGCTCGCGCTTCAGCGAGCGCGGCCGACAGGAACCGGCGATCCGCCTCGTCGTGGGGACGGTCGGATCTGCCGGCCATGTCCGTGCTCTCCAGTCGGCGCTCTTCAGTGGATCGGGAATCGACTCAGAGGCTTCGCTTCTTGCCTCTGGCGTTTCTTCGGCTGCCCTTGGGCTTGCCGGCCCCACCCTTCGCACCGCGCGGGGGACCACCACCCCAGTCGCCGCCACCACCACCACCGCCGTCGAACTGACGCGGCGGGCGCCGGGGCCGCTCCTCGGCCACACTGACTCGAATGGGACGGCCCTTCACATCGTGGCCATCGAACTTCTCGATGGCTTGGGTCACTGCTTCCGCGTTGTCGAACTCGACGAACGCGAAGCCGCGGGGGCGGCCCGTGGCTCGGTCGTTGGGCAAGAAGACCTCGCCAACGTCACCGACCTCGGTAAACAGCTTCTCCAGGTCTCCTGGAGTCGTGTCGTAGCTCAGATTGCCTACAAATACTTTTGGAATCGGAATCGCTCCTGTCACCGTTGGTCACCGCCGCCTCCGCATCGCGGAGGCGATGAGTGACCTACGGTGGAATCAGGGAACCATCTTACCAGCGCGGACGCTGGGGGCGTTCCGTGCGCGGGCGCGCCTCGTTGACAGTCAGGCTACGTCCACCCATGCTGGAACCGTTGAGCGCTGCGATCGCCTCGTCGGCACCGCTGGCCATTTCAACAAAACCGAAGCCGCGCGACCGACCCGTGTCCCGGTCCGTGACGATGTTGACCTCGGTGACTTCGCCGTGAGTACCAAAGAGATCACGCAATTCGCTCTCGTTGGTGCTGAAAGGCAGGTTGCCTACGTAGATTCGCTTCGACATTCTTCTCTCACTCCTTCCGCGCTGTGCGGATCGTGGTCGTGCCACCCCATGTGACAAAACCGCCGGTCCGGACATGCACGTGCGCTCTGCGACTGACCACCACTCGAGAAGAACCTCACCACTGTTCCGGGATTCACGGTTCCGGGATTCACGGCTCTGGGATAAGCGCTTCAGTAAAGGGGGGGTGACACTTTGCGCGGTTTGCAGTGCCCGCTTGGCCCGAAGAGCGTAGCAATATTCCGAGCGAGCGCAAGATGTCAAGTGCCCAGAAACGCTCGGCTTTTCGCGGATCGCGCCAGTCCTGACACCCCCGATGGCATAGAAAGTCAATAAACACGGGACTCCCGGCGCGGGCGACGAGATCTGACGACCCAGTCGCGAAATTGTCTTTCAATTCCCCATTCGCCGGAATCTAGTCTCGAAATACCAAGAATCGACCCGTCGGTCGGACCCGTTTCGGGTCGAAGCTGCCCTTCGAGCGGGGTCAGAGGCTACCCCTTCGGACAGGGGCCCGGCGCCTCCGGAGGTCGTACCGGGCCGGAGGCCGAGGGCGATCCGTTGCCTCCCCTCACCCCCCCTGACGCTTCGGGTAGGATCGCCGCAATTCAAAGGAGATTTCCCCGATGGTCGACCTGCGAGAGCTCGCTCGGCGCGGCAGCACAGGACTGCTCGCGATTTGTCTCGTCTTCCTTCTCACCCCGGTGACCCTGGCCCAGACGTCGTCCTCGTCGAGCGACGCCGAGGAGCCAGAGGAGAAGCTGGTCCTGCCGGCCCCCGATCGCGAAGAGGGTGAGGGGCCGTTCGACCGTCTCATCCTGCGTGGCGTCACCATGATCAATGGAACGGGCGCGCCCCCAATGGGACCGGTCGACATCGTCATCGAAGGCAACCGAATCGTCGAGATCGAAGGGGTCGGAGCGCCCAACCTGCCCATTGACGAGACAAAGCGTCCCAAGGACGCCACTCGCGAGATCGATCTGAGCGGCTCCTATGTCCTGCCTGGCATCGTCGACCTGCACGTGCACACCGGCGGCGTCCCCAAGGCCCCCGACGCCGAGTACGTCTACAAGCTGTGGCTCGGACACGGCATCACCACCGTACGAGGCGTGCCCACCGGCCCTCTCGAATGGGATCTGGCGGAGCGGGCGCGCAGTGCCGCGAACGAGATCACGGCGCCGCGCATCGTCTCCTATCAGCGCCCGGGGAGCGGAAAAGCGTGGAAAGATCGCGACATCCGTACTCCCGAAGACGCCCGCGAGTGGGTTCGGTGGGCGGCCGAGCAGGGAATCGACGGCCTGAAGCTGGGCGCCCATCCCCCCGACATCATGGCCGCCCTCCTCGACGAGGCGGCGGAGTACAACCTGGGCTCGACTGCTCACCTCAGCCAGATGGGCGTCGCGCAGATGAATGCACTCGACGCCGCTCGCCTCGGCCTGGGGAGCATGACCCACTTCTACGGGCTCTTCGAGTCGATGTATGAGGACCACGACGTCCAGCCCTGGCCGGTCGAGATGAACTACATGGACGAGCAGTTCCGCTTCGGACAGGTCGCGCGCCAGTGGAACCTGATCGCGGGCCCCGGCAGCGACAGCTGGAACGAGCTTCTGGCCGAGTTCAAGCAGCTCGACTTCTACATCAATCCGACGATGACCATCTATTCGGCCGGGCGCGACGTCATGCGCGCTCGCAACGCCGACTGGCACCAGAAGTACACCCTGCCGTCACTGCAGAGCTTCTACGATCCGAGTCGCGAAGACCACGGCTCCTACTGGTACAACTGGACCACTGCCGATGAAGTCGCGTGGAAGAAGTTCTACCAGGTGTGGATGGAGTTTCTCGACGACTACAAGGACATGGGTGGCAAAGTCACCGTCGGTTCCGACTCCGGCTTCATCTACCAGCTCTACGGCTTCGGCACGGTTCTCGAGCTAGAGATGTTGCAGGAAGCAGGCTTCCATCCTCTGGAGGTCATTCGATCGGCCACCATGCATGGGGCGATGGAGATCATGAAGCCCAAGGGCGAGCCGATCGATTTCGGCGTCATCCGCGAAGGCTTCCTCGCAGATCTCATCGTGGTCGACGAGAATCCGTTGGCCGATCTGAAGGTGCTTTACGGCACGGGTGCCGTGCGCCTCAACGACGAGACCGGCGAGCACGAGCGCGTGGGCGGCGTGCGCTACACGATCAAGGACGGGATCGTCTACGACGCGAAGCAGCTGCTGCAGGACGTCGAGGACATGGTCGAGCGGGCCAAGCTCGGCCTCGAGCTCGACACGCCCGCCCCTGAGAAAACGACCGACCGCTAAACGAGGAACGAACCCTTGAGCCTTCTGACCTACAAACTTCTCCACATCCTCGGCATCCTCTTCACCTTCACCGCCGTCGGTGGCGTGTGCATGCACGTCGCCAACGGCGGGGACAAAGCGAGCAACCGGTCACGGGCCGCCTCGAGCGCGCTGCACGGAGTGGGTCTGCTGATCACCCTGGTCGCGGGCTTCGGCCTGCTGGCCAGAATCGGTGGCGGCTTCCCCGGCTGGGTCATCGCCAAGCTGGTCATCTGGCTACTGCTGGGCGCGGCGCTGATGATCCCCTACCGATCGCCCGCACTCGCCAAGCCCATGCTGTGGGCTCTTCCCCTGCTGGGCGCACTGGCCGCCTATCTGGCCCTCTACAAGCCCTTCTGAACCCGCCCTCGAGATCCGGGGACAGTTTACTTATCTCGAGATAAGTAAACTGTCCCCGGAATTCGGATCAGGCGGAATGCAGCTCTGCGACCAGTGCCTTGGTGGTTTCCTGGTCCGCCCACGGGAAGCTCATCGACGTGCGGTCGACCAGACCCGAAAATCGCTGCTTGAACTTCGGCACCACGTCTTCTGGCTTCTCCGCTACCACGGCGAACTCCTCGAGGATCTCGTCCGTGATGCGAGTGCCCATCTCGTCCCAGAGTCCGCGCTTCGACATCGCGTTGAGCTCGTCCTGGAGCTCCCCCCAACCGTGCGTCTCCAGCACCGCTCGATATGCCGGCGTGGAGCCGTAGAAGGCGATCTGCTTGCAGACGGCCGTGCGACTCGCAAGAAAGGCCTTCTCGTCGGCACCGCTGACGACGAAGCCCGGGTAGACCACTTCGAAGTCGCTGCGCGAGCGACCGGCCTTGGCGAGGCCCTCTTCGATCGCAGGAATCGTCACCTGTTCCAGATAGCTCTTGGTCGTGAAGGCGTGCGCCAGCACACCGTCCGCCACTTCCCCGGCCACCCGCGTCATCAGCGGTCCGACGGCCGCGAGAACCACCCGCGGAGCGCGGTACTGGGTGTCCGTGGGGGTGAACATCGGCGTCATCAGGGTGTGGGTGTAGAAGTCGCCGCGGAAATCGAGTGGCTTGCCTTCGTACCAGCAGTCCCAGGTCGAGCGCATCGCCAGGATGAACTCGCGCATCCGAGCGGCCGGCTTCGACCAGGGCATGCTGAAGCGCTTGGTGATGTGCGGCTTGATCTGCGAACCGAGTCCGAGCACCAGACGACCTTTCGAGAACGAGTTCAGGTCGTGCGCCTGCGCCGCGAGGGTCATCGGTGAACGAGCGAACGCTACGACGATCGCCGTCATCAAGTCGATACGCTCGGTGTGCTCGGCCGCGAGCAGTAGGGGAAACAAGGGATCGTGCGAGGTCTCTGCCGAGAGCATGCCGTCAAAGCCGAGGGATTCGATCTCCCTGGCCCGCTCCGGTGCATCGGCGAGCTCGAGCGTCATCAAGCCACTGTCGACTTTCATGGGGGGTCCTTTCGCGGATCGGGAGCCCCGAGACTATGGCACTCGAAAGGTCGTGTCAGCCTTCCTGTCGGGATCCGCTCCTCTTGCGGCTGCGAGGTCATGGATCGCTCGGCGAGGCCACTCGAACCGATCGACCTTCTCGGTCCCGACCACATCCCGGGCGGGCCGTTCACCTCGAACGACCGACGCACACCCAGGTCCGAAAGATCCGCGGAGTCTCCGGTAAGATTCCGAGCAGGGAGAAGACATGCAGCGCGATCTGTTCCACGACGTTCACGAAGGGTTCCGCGACGCCGTACGGCGTTTCATCGAGCGCGAGATCGTGCCCCACCATGAGCAGTGGGAAGAGGAGGGCCAGGTCGACAAGTCGATGTTCCGCAAGGCCGGCGAGCAAGGTCTCCTCGCGGTTGAGGCTCCGGTCGAGTACGGCGGTACCGGCGAGAAGGACTTCCGCTACAACGTGGTCATCAACGAAGAGGTCCAGCGCGCCGGCGTGATCGGCTCGGGCTTCTGCATGGTGCTCCACAACGACATCTGCCTGCCCTACTTCCTCGATCTCACCGACGACGACCAGAAGGCTCGTTGGCTCCCCAGGATGACCAGTGGCGAAGGGATGGCAGCGATCGCGATGACCGAGCCCGGCATGGGATCCGACCTCGCGAGCCTGCGCACCACGGCCCGGCTCGACGGCGATCACTATGTGGTCAACGGCTCCAAGACCTTCATCACCAACGGCATCAACGCGGATCTCGTCATCACAGCGGTCAAGACCGACCCCGATGCCCGCCACCGCGGAATCAGCCTGTTGGTGATCGAGGACGGCATGGACGGTTTCGAGCGCGGCCGCAACCTCGACAAGATCGGCCTGCACGCCCAGGACACCGCAGAGCTCTTCTTCCAGGATGTGCGAGTGCCTCGCGAGAATCTACTCGGCAACGAAGGCGAAGGCTTCTTCGGACTGGTCCACAATCTGCCGCGCGAGCGGCTCAGTATCGCCATCACCGGAGTCGCCCACGCGCGTGCCGGCTTCGACTGGACGCTCGAGTACATCACCGAGCGCCAGGCGTTCGGACGACCGGTCGGCTCCTTCCAGCACAGCCGGTTCCAGATGGCCGAGCTGAAGACCGAGCTCGAGCTCGCCCAGACCTTCGTCGATCGGCAGGTCGAGCTGCTCAACGCCGGCCAGCTCACCGCCGAGGACGCGGCAATGGCCAAGTGGTGGTGCACCGAGATGCAGACTCGACTCCTCGATCGCTGTCTTCAGCTGTTCGGCGGCTACGGCTACATGAAGGAGTACCCGATCGCGCGAGCCTGGCTCGACGCACGCATCCAGACCATCTACGGCGGCACTACCGAGATCATGAAGGAGATCATCGGCCGAGATCTGGGCCTGGGCGATCCGAAGGCGTAGCGACCTACTGCACCGGATCCTGGGCGACCCGAAAGACGACCGAAGCCATCCGGTCGTCCCAGAGCAGGGCCAGGCGGCCGGCGGTGTCGGTCATGTCGAGAAACTGCCACGAAAGCTGCTCGAACCGGTTGGACAGGCGGTCGAGTCGCATCTCGGTGCGCAGCACGTCCTTGTTCGGCATGTAGTGGAAGGCGCCGAACACCGCCTCGCGGTCTTTCGGGTCGTAGCCCGCCTGCGCCGGCCAGTTCGAAATGATCAGCGTCCAGAGGCTTCGGCGCAGCTCGATGAACACCGTGTACTCCCCGGGCTCGATCCTCGTGCCGTCGATCAGGAGGGGCACCTCCGTGCGCAGCACCGTCGACTGGTTCGCACCGGCGCGCCACACCGGCGCCCCGTCGTTGAGCTTGACGACGAAATCCGGCGGCCCGAAGGGCTCTCGGCCGCGCTTGATTGGCCGGCCGTAGTCGATCTCGATCCACTTGCCGCCGACGTAGCGACCGTTCTCGTTCCATTCGCCGCCGACCTCGGCAGCGGAGTGCCCTCTGGGACTGGCGAGACGCCGGGGCTGCGGCTGAACAGCCGGGGCCAGAGTGAGCCACCAAGCCACGATCGCCAGCCATGCCGAAAACCTCCTCATCCTTCGTCCTCCTGCCGGAGAGCCTATGCCACCCGGCGCGCGCCGCGCCCTCGACGGGGCGACAGCGCCTCTCCCGGCTGACTGAGCTACCATCCCGCCCGTGTCGACGCAGCTTCGATCCAGCTGGCCTCAACGACATCCCGTGCTCACCGGGCTATCGATGGGACTGCTCTCTCTTCTGGCCTTCGAGGCGATGGTCCGCCTGTGCGTGGCACAGGAGTGGCTGCCCCATCAGTCCTACCCCGTCAGCTCGCGCCCTCGGTTCTGGGCCTCGATCGACCCGGCATTCGGGATCTGGCGCCATCCCGACACTCGTTTTCGCCACCGCGAGAAGTGCATCGATCAGATCTACACCTCCAACTCCGTGGGCGCGCGCGACCGGGAGCGCGCTCTCGACTCTCCTGCCGAGCGCCGGGTCGTCGTCCTCGGCGACTCGTACGTGGAGGGCCTCGGAGTCGCCGACGGCGAACGACTGACGGATCGACTCGAGTCGAGCACCGGGATCGAGCATCTCAACTTCGGCTCCGCCGGCTACTTCGGCACGGTGCAGCAATGGCTGGTCTACGACACCCTAGCCAGCCGCTACGAGCACTCCGACGTCTTCGTCTTCCTCTACCCCGAGAACGACTTCGACGACAACGACCCCGCGAGCTTCTCTCCGCGAGAGTACCGTCCCTTTCTTCGCCGCAACGGCGACGGGCTCGAGTTGTACTACACCGTCGAGTTCGATGAGCGCGATCTCTCCGAGCGAAGCCGAACTACGGCACTCAGCAACCAGATCAGCAACCGGCTCTACTCGGTCAACATCCTGCGCACCGCCATCAGGACTCTCAAGGAGAAGAACCCCGGCGGCTCGCCCACGGAGCTCAGCTCGCGATACGATCACTACACCCAAGAAGACCGGGATCGGATGTTCTATGCCCTGGACCGCATCGTCGCCACGGCCGGGCCCCGGCGAGTCCATCTCTTCACCATCCCTTCCCTGGTCGACTACGCCGCAGCGACTCGCGGCACCCTCGAGCGGCGCCTGCCCGGGGAGCTGCAGCGCTTCGCTGCGGAGCACGGCAACGTCGAGTATCTGGACCTGCTCCCCGCCTTCGAGGAAGCGGCCGGACGGTCCGGTGGGCAGTATCGCGACTTCACCCTCGGTTGCGATGGCCACTGGTCGCCAGCCGGGCACGCCGTGGCCGCGGAAGCGGTGCGGGCGGCCGCTCTTCGCTGAACGAGCGGCTCTGTGCCGTTTGCGCAGGTGTGACCGACCCTCGCGGCCAGTCCCAGCGTCCGCCAGAACACCGAACTCCCGCTAATCCGCACGCAGCGTCGTGGCTGGCTGAATCCTCGCGGCGCGACGAGCCGGCAGGTAGCACGCTGCCCCCGCGACCAGCAGGAGCAGCCCTGCCGTCGTGGCGAAGAGAATCGGGTCGATCGGGTCGGCCCCGAACAGCATGCCTCGCAGGAGCTGCCCGAGCCCCGCAGCGGCCAGTCCGCCCACCAGCAGTCCTGCGACAGCGAGGGCCAGGCCTCGAGACACGACGAGTGACACCACGTCGCGCCTCTGCGCACCCAGCGCCATCCGGATGCCGATCTCGCGAACTCGACGCGACACCGTGTAGGCGAGCACGCCATAAAGCCCCATCGAGGCCAGAGCCAGGGCCAGCGCACCGGTCACCATCAGCAGCCAGGACGCGATGGTCTGCGGCATCAGACTGGCACCGATGGCGTCCTCGACCGTGGTCAAGCCCGTGATGGGAAGCCGGGGATCGAGTGCCGCGACCTCGCCTCGCACGAGAGGGAGGAGCGCCTCGGCGTTGCCAGCTTCGGAGCGCACCACCAGCTTGGCTCGCTGGGAGTGAAACTGCAGCGCGGGGAGAAAGAACGCCACTCGCGGCTCTTCGGTCAGACGCCGAATCTTGTTGTCCACCGTCACCCCGATCACCTCGAGTGAGAGGTCTCGCACGGTGACGCGCTTGCCGATCGCCCGCTCACCCGGCCAGAAGCGGAGCGCGAAGGCCTGATTCACCATCGCCACCGGAGCGGCACCGTCGCGGTCCCGCTGGTCGAAGGCACGGCCGTCTGCCAGTCGCACGCCCAGAGTCCGGAAGTAGCCGGGGGTGACGCTGGCGTAGTCGAACTCCATCTCCTCCCCCTCGGCCGGCTCGTAGCCCTCGACGCCGATGCTGCGTCGCTGGGCGCCGCCACCACTCGCCAGCGGTACCACGTCTGTCCAGGCTGCCTCAGCCACGTCGGGGGAGGCGGCGAGACGCTCCAGCAGCTGAGCCTGGAAGAACTTCGACTGCTCCTCGGAGTAGGCCTGGCGTCCGAGGTCCATCGGCAGCATCACGACTCCTTCGGCGTCGAAGCCGAGATCGACCCGAGAGGCTGCTTGCAGGGCCCGAAGAAAGAATCCCGCTCCCATCAGGAGAACCACCGAGCCGGCCACCTGGGCGACGACCACCAGGTTGCGCAGTCCGAAGCGGCGACCCGAGCCCAGGAGACCTCGGTCGGCGTCGCCGCCGCTCTTGAGCACTGGAGCCAGCTCGGGTCGGGTCGAGCGCAGAGCGGGCACCAACCCGAACAGAAGGCCGGTCGCGGCGGTCAGCGTCAGCACGAACAGGAGCACGCGATAGTCGGGAGCCAGATCGAAACGAACGTCGACCGGCAAGGGGAGAGCGACGCTCGCGAGCACGCGCAGTCCGAAAAAGCCCAGCGCCACTCCCAGGAGCCCACCGAGGGCGGCCAGGACCAGACTCTCGGTGAGAAACTGGCGCAACAGCCGGCGACGGCTGGCCCCCAGAGAGAGGCGCACGGCCACCTCACGCTGGATACTCGCACTGCGAGCCAGCAAGAGGTTGGCGATATTGGCGCAGGTGAGAACGAGCACCAACGCGAGGATGCCGAACAGCAGCCCCACGAAACCGAGCGCTGCACCACCGACCTGGGGAGGAAGACGGGACTCCCGCTCACTCAGCACGGTCACCCTTCGGGCGCCTCCCTGAAGATCCTGCCAGGTGCGCGGGTACTCGGCGAACAGGTTTCCGGCCAGCGTGGTGAGCTGGCTCTGCAGTTCCTCCCGGGTCGCGCCGGGCGCGAGGCGTCCCCGCACCAGGAGTCCACGATTGCCGCGCTCTTCGAAGGCGTCGGGCTCGAAGACCGCCCAGGTGGCCGGCGGCAGCCAGAGGTCGGAATTGACCAGCGGCAGGGACCCCTGAAATCCCTCGGGCGCGACGCCGACGATCGTCACCCCTCGCCCGTTCAAGCGGGCCGTGCGACCGACCACGTCCTCGTCGAGACCGAACTGTCTCTGCCACAGGCCATGGCTGATGACGGCGGCCATCGCGCCGCTCCCCGGACGATCCTCCTCGGCGGTGAACCCGCGCCCCCGTTCGATCGGCACGCCCAGCATCTCGAAGTAGTTGCCGCTCACGAACTCGTGCAACAACACCGTGTCCTGCTCCGAGCTCGCATCACCGGCGGGCGGCGCGAGGACCATCGTCCCCGGCCTCACCGCCGCGGCGTCAGCCAGGGCCGGCGTCTGCGTACGGAAGTCGAGAAAGTCGGCGTAGGAAGAGCCGCCGAACGCCGGCCCGCTGTAGTCCGAGGTATAGATCTGCACCAGCCGATCGGGCTCCGACACATGTTCGGGTGGCCGGAGCAAGGCCACGTTGACGATGCTGAACAAGATCGTCGAGGCACCGATACAAAGCCCCAGAGTGAGAGTCGCAACGGCGGTGAACCCTGGATGCGACCGAAACCACCGCACCGCGATCCGCACGTCTCGTAGAGTCTTTTCCATAGCCAGGCTCCCTTTCGCCTGACTACGCACCACCCCCACCAAAGTTAAATCCAGGGACAGGCACTCCTCCCCAGGAACTGGAGGAATTCGGCGAAAGTCGTGCCTGTCCCTACTTTTTGCCGATGGCGAAGAGGGTGTGGGCGCCGCGGATGTACAGGACGCCCTCGGACAGGGCCGGCGTAGCCATCAGGAGCTCTCCCATCGGGTTCGTGGCGAGGTGCTCGAACGTCGGCCCCGCCTCGACGACGAGGATGTCTCCGTCTTCACTGGGGAGATAGATCTTGCCGTCTGAGGCCACCGGGGACGCACTGAAACCGCTGCCTCGGTGAGGCAGGCGCTGACGATAGACCTCGGCTCCGCTCCGGAGCTCGTAGACGTCGAAGACGCCGTTGTTGCCGAGCACGTACAGACGTCCGTCGTAGATCAGCGGAGTCGGCATGTAGGGGCCGCGACGCTCGATGCTCCAGACAATCGACTGGTTCGACGTCTCGCCCTTCGGCAGGGTGATATCGCCACGGGCTCCCGGCTTCAGCACGAAGATCGGACGCTCCGGACCGCGTCCGCTCGACACCACGATGAGACCGTCTCCCATGATCGGTGTCGGCGCGGTGATCTTCGAGCTACGACCGAGTCGCCACAGCTCCTTGCCGTTGCGCGGATCGTAGCCGCGAACGAACCGGGCACCATTGGTCACGAGTTCCGGGCCAGACTCCGTCTCGAACACCGAAGGCGTTCCCCAGGTGGGCAGCTCGTCCCGGTCGGTCTTCCACATGATCTCCCCCGACACCGCGTCGAGGGCCAGCAGGAACGAGTCCGTCTGCGTGTCGCATTGCAGAATCACCAGTCCGTTCCAGAGAACCGGTGAGCTCGCCGGGCCCCACTCGTAGCTCGGCACGTCGTAGGCGCCGAGGTTCAAGCGACCGAGGTCGACGCTCCAGAGCCTGCGACCCTCGACGTCGAAGGCGAACACCCCCTGCGATCCGAACGACGCGACGACGAGACGACCATCGGTCGCGGGGGTGGCGTTGGCGTAGGTCGACTTGATGTGCCGCTTGTCGATCGGCTCGGTCTCGACCGCTACCTCCGTCCAGAGAATCTTGCCGCTGTGCTTGTCGAGCGCGGTCAACTCGAACCGATGCACGGACCGATCCTGCGCGGCATCGCCGTCCCCGTAGAGCCCGGGACGAAACGAGGCCTCGCCCTCACTGCTGACCGCACTGGTGACGAAGATCCGATCGCCCCAGACGATCGGGCTGGAGTGTGCGAGCCCGGGGATGCGGGTGCGCCAGAGGACGTGGCGACCGCTCTCTGCGTCCCACTCGTCCGGGAGATTCATGCCGTCCGCCACACCCGACGCGCCCGTGCCACGAAACGAAGGCCAGGATCCTTCGGCCGTCCCGGCTTCTGGAAGCTCCCGGAAGGGCTCCCCCGGTGTCAGCCGGATGCGACGCTCGGGAACCGATTCCGGTTCCCCGGCCGGCCGCCAGTCGCTCGCGCCCAGCACCATGCCGCGAGGTCGACAGTCATCCGCGGCCAGGCGCAGACTCAGTCCACCCCCGTCCGACGTGAAGCGATAGCGGCCCGGCGCACCGCAGCCCTCTGGGACCTCACCCTCCGGGACGTCGCCTCCGGTATTCGCCGTCAGCACGAGCTCGCCGCGGTCCACGGTCCACGTGCCCGCGAACGGCGGCCAACCCGCATCACTTTCGATGGTGAAGGTACCGTCCGGAGAGAACTCGGCCTGAAACGCACCGAAGACGAGCCTCCCCGACGGCAACGGAGACTCCGAGCCCTGCGCCCGGGCTCGCGCCACGGGGGCGAAAGCTCCGAGTCCCAGGAAGATCCCAATGAGCAGCAGGTTCGCGGCGGTACGCATCTCGATCTCCTCTCTCACTCCAGGCCTCTCTACCGTGCGGAGAAGGACCAACCCTCTGCCGACCAGCTGCCCGACTCCGTGCGCACGCGGCGGGCCCGCTCGATGTCGAACAGCCAGCAGCCTTCGCGCCCCGAGTAGGTCGCACTGCCGCCGCAGAACACCGGAGGCGCAGCCGGGTCGGGCTGCACCGTGAAGCAGCGATGTACGTGACCGCAGAGCAGCGCCCCTCGATCCCCCAGCGGTGCGATCGCCGCGAGCAGATCCTCCGCATTCTCGAGACCGTGCTGGCGGGTGTCCGGCTGCCCACCCGGCAGACAGGGCGAGTAGTGGGTCACCACGAACACGAACCGGTCTGCGAGCGCTGGATGCGCCCAGACTCGCTCGAGGGCGCTCAGCTGTCGCGTTGGAATCCGGCCGCTCGAGCGCCACGGTCGGGGATTGGGTCGCGCGCTGTTGACGGCCACCGCCGCGACGTGGTCCCCGAACAACCGCACGAGCGGCCACGGCCCGTCGACACTCAGCTCCTCGACATCGGTGCGCAGCAGATCCCCGAAGTAACGCTCGAACCGCCCCTGACGCAGGACGTCCTTCAGGTAGACGTCGTGGTTACCCGGTACACACACGAACTGCGGCGCCACCTCGAGCATCGGGGCGATCTCGGAACGCGCGGCGGCCATCTCGCGCTCGGTGCCCAGCGTCGTGAAGTCTCCCGAGAAAATCACGACCTCGATCTCCTCCTCGCGCACCAGTTCGACGAGTGCCTCTACCTTCGGGCGACCGTCCTTGAAGTGCTCGCGTCGACGGAGGAGGTAGTTGCCACCGCCCAACAATCTCTTACCCGCCCAGTCCCGCCACGGCACTTCGTGCAGGTCGAAGTCCAGGTGGATGTCGCTGAAGTGCAGGATTCGCATGGAGTTGAGTTGATGTCGACCGGGGACCAGCCTACCTCGTCGCACCCTCTCCGGAGTGCCCTCATCTCCGACTGGTTTGGCGAGACCGCCTCCAGCGTGTCATAATCTGTGGCCTATACACGCGAAGACAAGAGCACAACGTCACGACCCATGAAGGGAGCTCCCATGCCCCAATCGAAGACCACCCAGACGATTCTCGCACTCGCAGCACTGCTGATCGCGACCGCGGGCCCGGGTCTCGCATCGTCGTCGACCGACAAGAACGGCGACGCCCCGACCTACTACAAAGAGGTCCTGCCGATCCTCCAGAACAGCTGCCAGGACTGCCACCGACCCGACGGCGCCAACCTCGGCGGCATGGTCGCCCCGATGGCGTTCACCAGCTACGCCGATACCCGCCCCTGGGCGAAGGCGATCGCGAAGCAGGTCGACCAGGGCACGATGCCTCCCTGGCACGCCTCCCCGAACCAACACGGTGTGTTCGTCAACGAGCGTGTCCTCGAGCAGTCCGAGATCGACACTCTCGTGGCCTGGGCCAAAGCAGGAGCGCCGGCCGGTGATGCCGCCGATGCCCCGCCCGCCCGCGAGTGGCCGGACACCGGCGGCTGGATCATCGGCAAGCCCGATCTCGAGATCGTGATGGGCGACAAGTACTTCGTCGAAGATGACGTCGAGGACATCTACGTCAACTTCATGACCCCGATCACCGAGGACATGCTCAGCGAGCCGCGCTGGGTGAAGGCGGTCGAGTTCAAGCCAGGCAGCCCGGTGGTCCACCACATCGTCGCACCGCCGCTCGGCGGAATTGCCCCGGGCAACCAGCCGACCATCTACAACGACGGCTACGGCACCCTGCTCAAGCCCGGCGACACCGTCCGCTGGTCGATGCACTACCACAAGGAGCCGGGGCCGGACACCGGTGTCTGGGACCAGTCGAAGGTCGGTCTCCAGTTCTATCCCAAGGGCTACACCCCGGAGCACCCCGTGGTGGTCGATCCGCTGGCCAAGATGGACTTCGTGATTCCGCCCGGCGAGGCAGACGTCAGCTACACGGTCAGCACGAAGTTCGAGCGCGATTCGCTCCTGCTCTCGCTGCTGCCCCACATGCACCTGCGCGGCAAGTCGGCTCACTATCTCGCCAAGTACCCGGACGGCACCGAAGAGGTTCTGCTCGAGGTCCCGAAGTACGACTTCAACTGGCAGACCAGCTACGACTACCCGGAAGACGCGGCCAAGAAGATCCCGGCCGGTACCGAAGTCGTGTTCACCGCCACCTGGGACAACTCGGAGAACAATCCGTTCAACCCCGATCCGACCAAGGAGGTCCGCTTCGGCGAGCCGACCACCGACGAGATGATGTTCGGCTTCCTGACCTACGCCGACGCCGAGCCGGGCTACATTCCGGAGTCCGGCGGATGGCTCGGCGGCGGCAGCGGACGCCAGATCGATCCCGAGCGGATGAAGGAGATGTTCAAGGCTCGCACCGGCAGGGACTGGGATTCGCTCAGCCCCGAAGAACAGAAGCAGATCCTCGAACGCTTCAGCGGCGGCGGCAATCGCGAGTCGCAGGGACCTTCCAGCGGTCGCTGAACCGGCGCGCCAGAAAGACGTCGCTTGACAGCGACGGGTAGAATCAAAGCCGTCGGGCCGCCGCCCGACGGCTTTTTTCGTCGGTCCGCCCGAGACTCGTGCCCGATCTTCACTCCCCCTCCTCGGCGATCACCCATGCCGGTCGTGCGCTGACCGCCCTGTTCGACGCGCTTCCACACGTGGAGACCAAAGCGCCTCGCGAGCCGATCTGCGCCGCCAACGCTCGCGGCCACTACCGACCCGACGAAGAGGCCGAGCTCATCGCCTGGTTCGCCCGCTTCCTCACCCTGCGAGAAGGTCTATGGCAGGTGATCGAGGAGGTTTCCGAGCCCCTCGACGGCGACCTCGACCGCATCGAATCCGACGACCACTGGCGTCTCTTCCTGCTCGGCTACGCCGCCGCCTGTGCCGTCGTCCGTCTCGACCGGCTGCTGGTCGAGGACGTGGCAGCCCACACCGTCACCCAGAGAAAACTCAACGAGGGTGACCTCGAGCGGCGCATTCCCCGCAAGCAGTACACCGATGTCTTCGAGTCGTTGACCGAGCCCAGGAAGGCGCTGATGCTCGCTCGCGCGATGAAGCTCGCGCACTCGAACCGAGTACGCCTGGAGGCGTTCAGCACGGAGCCGTCCCTGGCCCGCATCGGCGCGCAGCTCCCCGGACTCGAGAGCGCTCTCGACTCCAGCCGGCGACGCTACCTCCGTCTCGCTTCCCGTTTCGGTGAGCACTACTCCAGACGCCTCGGGGCGTCGATCAAGCAGCACGGGTTCTTCGCCGTTCTCGAGTCCGCCGGCCGTTCTCTCGCAGAGATCCGCGATCACTGGTCGGAGAAGCGCGTCACGGCCCAGGTGCGGGAGCTCTTGCGCAAGTTGCTCCGGCCCGGCGACGTACTGGTGACCCGCCACGATACGGCGATGACCAACCTGTTCCTCCCCGGCTACTGGCCCCACGCAGCGCTCTTCATCGGAACCGAAGCGCAGCGGGACGCGATGGGAATCGACCTCGACACCGAGCGAGAGCGGCGCTGGTCGGGCGACCGGTGCGTCCTCGAAGCGCTCAAGGACGGCGTGCGCTTCCGTCCGCTCGAGGAGACTCTCGCAGTGGATGCCGTCGCCGTCATCCGACCGATCCTCTCTCCGTCGCGGCTCGCCCGGGGAATCGAGCGGGTGTGCGAGCACGAGGGCAAGCTCTACAACTTCGACTTCGACTTCTTCCGTTCTGATCGCCTGGTCTGCACCGAGGTCGTCTACCGTGCCTTCGACGGGATCGACGAAGGCTTCCAGATCGAGCTCCGCGAGCGCTCGGGGCGGCCGACTCTCTCCGCGGAAGACCTTCTCGATCTGGCCCTGGTCGGCCAGAGATTCCAGGCAATCGCCCTGTTTGGCGCACCGGGGGTCGAAGGCCTCGCCACGGACAACGTAGAGTCGATCCTCGCGGCAACCTATCGCGAGGGCGCGTCTTCCGGATAGGACTCGCGGCACCCGAACGCAGGACGATCACCCGTCGCGGAGCACCACACCGGGATCGACCCGGCTGGCGCGCAGCGCCGGCAGGGCAGACGCTGCAATCGCGACCCCCGCCACCATCAGCGAGACCACCAACAGTCCAGAGATCCCGAGCACCCCCGACCCCTCGCTCTCGCCTCCGGGAAGAGCCGCTCCGAGCATACGCCCGAGCGCCAGATGCCCCGTGACGCCGAGCACCAGGCCCGCGAGCAACCAGGCGGCCACCTCGGTTCCGACGCCGCTCACGATATCGCCGCGCCGCGCACCCAGCGCCTGGCGAAGACCGAACTCGTGACGACGCTCGGAGACCGCAAAAGCGGTCACGCCACCGATTCCCAGGAGCGCCATCACCAGACCGAAGAGCGCGAACGCCCCGCTGAGCAGAGAGCCCAGACGCTCCTGCTCGAGCTGTTCCGAGTGCAGTTCACGAACGGGGAGGACCCGCTGGACGGGAATCCTGGAATCGATCTCGGCCACCGCGGCTCGCACCGCCTCGACCAGGCCGGTCGCCGCCCGACCTCCTCGTGTGCCCGTTTGGCGCAGGGCGAAAACCGCTTGACCTGCGGCGCTTTGATCGGCGGTCTGATCCCAGGGCAGGTACCAGGTCTCCTCGATGTCGTCGAACTCGCGCACATCCGCCACCACACCGACGATGGTGAGCCACTCGGCGGCATCGCCGAGACGGCGGTTGCGAACTCGACGACCGACGGCACTCCGGCCCGGCAGGTAACGACGAGCGAACGCCTCCGAAACCACCACGACCGGCTCCGCATCTTCGCGATCCGAGGCATGCAGTCCCCTTCCGTGGATGATCTCGAGGCCCAACGCGCCGAAGAAGGCCGGGCTGACCAAGCGATGATTGGTCATCTGGCGCTCCTCGGGATCTGCGGTCCCTCCCTCGACTTCGATGTCGGCCATGAAGTTCCCCTCTCGGGACGGAAAGATGCAGGTCGCCCCCGCCGAGTCGATCCCGGGGAGCGCGGCGAGTCGCTGCTCGAGCCGACGCAGCACCTGTCGCCGCTGCTGTGCCTCCTGGTATCCGCCAGCATCGAGCGAGACCTCGGCCACGGCCAACGATGACGGATCGTATCCCAGCTCGAGCTGCGACAGCCCCCGATAGTAGAGCATCGCCGACAGCGCTCCCGCGAGAAGCACGAAGGCCAGCGTCAGCTCGCTAACCACCAACCCGCCGAGGACCCGTCGTCGGTGAGCCGAACGCCCCGTGCGACCGGACTCCTTGATCAAGCCCTGCAGTCTCGTGCCCGCCGCGCGCCATGCCGGTGCGAGCCCGAACAGCAGACCGGCCACGGCGGTCGCAGCGATCGCGAATCCCACCACCGATCGATCCAGCTCCACTCCATCGACCAGGTTGACCAGGCGGCCGGGGAGCAGTGCCGAGAGACTCGAACCGAAGATCCTGGCCAACAGCAGGCCCAGGGCGCCTCCGAGAACGGCGAGCACGGTTGTCTCGGTGAGCAGCTGACGCACCTGACGAAACCGCGAGGCGCCGAGAGCGGCACGCACCGCGAACTCACGCTCGCGGCGCACCGAGCGGGCGAGCAGGAGATTGCCGATGTTCACGCAGACGAGCAGGAGCAGGAATCCGACGGTGAGCAGCAGAGCGAGAGACAGTCCTCCTTTGTCGTCCAGCAAGACCTCGCGGGTCGGCACCGCAAACAGCTGCAGCCCTCCGAGATCCAAACCTCTCTCCTTGACCAGCCGTGGCGTCATCCGCTCGAGCTCGCCGCGCGTACTCTCGAGGGTCGTGTCGGGCCGCATCCGCGCCTGGACATTGAGTCCCCACAGTCCCTCCGTTTCGTTCTCCAGCGCTAGAGGAATCCATACGTCGTTGGCATAGGGATAGCGGAAGCCGGGAGGCAGCACTCCGATCACCTCGAAGGCCTCATCGTCGAGCTCGAGCGACTCACCCAGCACCCCGCGTCCCCCACCATAGAGACGCTGCCAGAGGCCGTGACTGATCATGGCGACGCCGCTGGACCGACCGGTCGACTCCTCCTCGGCCGAGAACGTCCTCCCGAATTGCGGCCGCACACCCAGCACCTCGAGCCATCCGGCAGTCACCGCCATCCCGGACAACTGCTCCGCGCCCTCGGTGCCACGCAGGCTGAAGTCCGTGAAGCGCTGAGCCACGATCCCGTCGAAGAAGCGGCCCTCGTCCCGAATCGCCCGATAGACATCGGGGCGCAGGCTGATCCACGGCTGCTGACCGTGGTCAGAGAGATAGAGACGCACCAGGCGCTGCTCGTGCTCGAACGGCAACGGTCGCAGCAGGGTCGTGTGAACCAGCCCGTACACAGCCGTGGCCGCACCGATGCCCAGGGCGAGAGTCCCCACGGCCGCCATCGTGATCCCGAGTTGCGATCGCATCGCCCGTAGGGCGACCTCGAGGTCCTGAGCGAAGATCGAGAGGTGCTCGCGCGGCGCCTCTCGCAGGGCTCCCAGGAACACCTGGTGCCACACCCGGCGACGCTCTCGGGGTTCCCGTGCATCGCGCATCTGGTCGTCGAACAGCTGTGTCATCCCCGGCTCGTGCCGCGCCCGGAATTCCTCCGGAAAGAGGCGGACCAGGCGAGCGAACCAGTGTCGGGCATGGTCTTCCCGGGCACCCTCGACATCTCTCTCTACCCGCATCATCACGTCCTCTCCACGGTCGACCAGCTCAGACCTTCCGCTCGCGCAGCCGACCCGAACGGGCCATCGACACCATCGACTCCAGGCGAGCCGTCTCGGCACGCGCCACCGCCAGCCCCAACGCCGTCACCAGGTAGTAGCGCCGTCGCTGATCGTCGAGCGACGGATCTGGGCGTTCGACGCTCTCGCGGATCAACCCCTTGCGCT
Source organism: uncultured Acidobacteriota bacterium (assembly GCA_963851415.1). Taxonomy (GTDB): domain Bacteria; phylum Acidobacteriota; class Thermoanaerobaculia; order Multivoradales; family Multivoraceae; genus CAWKPF01. The sequence goes on along the minus strand of CAWKPF010000003.1, from coordinate 361,561 downwards.
CGAGACGCTGCACCACCGAGTAGAGGGTACTGGCGCTGACCTTCAGTCCGATTCCCGTCGCAGACCCGTCGCTCGACGACGACACCTCGCGGAGGATGGCGTAGGCGTGCTTCTCACCGTCAGCCAGGGCCAGAAGCACCGCGTACTCGGTTGCAGCCAGGGGTAGAAAACTCTCTGGGTCGTCGGATCGGGCCATCTCTGCCGCTCCCGGTCGTTCGGCGTCGGCTCGGCGCCATTTGTTCCCTATACGGGAACACTATTCCAGAGTTTGGAATAAATCCCATCCCGACCCGACCCGGATTTCGCGAGGGCGCCGCCGCACGTTCACACGTGGGTGGTTACAAACGGCTCCAACAGCCGCTCGATCTCCGACACGGCCGGCACGCGACCGCTCGAGACGACCTCACCCTCGACCACCAGGGCCGGCGTACGCACGACACCCAGCTCGACGATGGCATCGAGGTCCTCGACCTTCTCGAGCTCGAGCTCCAGTCCGAGATTGTGCGCTGCCTCCTCGGCGAAGGAGGCCAGCTGCCGGCACTTCTTGCAGCCGGTACCCAGAATCTGGAGTTGGAGTACCTGGGGATGGTTCACGACGTTCTCCGATCGGTGAGAATCAAGGGAAGATCAGTCCGTACACATAGCCGCTGACCGTCGCCATGGCCACCACCAGGGCGACGTAGGTCGAGGTCCGGCGCCACCCGAGCACGCCGGCGATCACCAACATGTTGGGCAACGAGAGAGCCGGCCCGGCAAGCAACAGGGCGAGGGCGGGTCCCTCTCCCATGCCGTTGCCGAGCAGTCCCTGCACGATCGGCACCTCGGTCAGGGTGGCAAAGTACATGAAGGCCCCGGCGATCGCAGCGAAGAAGTTGGCGCCCAGTGAACTGCCTCCGAGCGCCGTCTCGACCCAGCGCCCGGGAATCAGACCCTCGTTTCCCGGGCGGCCCAGCAACACTCCCGCCACCACCACGCCGGCGAAGAGCAGCGGGAGAATCTGTTTGGCGAAGCCCCAGCTCGACTCGAACCATTCACCAGCCTCACCGCCCTGCAGAGAAGTGAGCAGCGACAGTGCGAGGGCCCCGACCGCGAAAGCGAGCTCGGGGTGACTCGGCACGACGAGGGCCGCGACAGCCACGCCGGCGACCGCGACGATGACCTTCCAGCGGGCGATGCCGAACCAGTCGGTGAGCATGACCGCGAGCAGGCCTGCGGCCGCGATCGTGAGCCACCACTTCCCCTGGTACACAGACCACCAGATGCCGGTCTCCGTCTGCGGCCTCGCCCAGTTGGCGAACACGAGAATGGCCACCAGCGCCGCAAAGAAGGCCGCACTCTGCCAGAGCGGGCGAGGCGCTGCCTCCTCGGGAAGAGCGAAGCCCCCGGCGGCCACCTCTTCGTCGCGTCGAAAGAGGAAGGCCATGGCCATTCCGATCAGCACGGCGAAGACCACGGCGCAGATTGCGCGAGCCAGTCCCAGCCTCCAACCGAGCACGCTCCCCGTGAGCGTGATGGCGAGGACATTGATCGCGGGGCCCGAATAGAGAAACGCCGTTGCCGGTCCGAGGCCCGCACCTCGCCGACGGATGCTGGCGAACAGAGGCAGAACGGTACAAGAGCAGACCGCCAGGATGATGCCGCTCACCGACGCGACGCCGTAGGCGAGGAATCGGTTGGCGCCTCTCCCCAGATAGCGCATCACGGCCCCATCGCTGACGAAGACCGAGATCGCCCCCGCGATGAAGAAGGCCGGCACCAGGCACAGCAGTACGTGCTCTCGAGCGTACTCCTTGACCAGGAGCAGCCCCTCGAGCACTGCGCGATCGAAGCGCGGCTGACCGACCGGAAGGAAAAACACCGCAGCGAAGATCCCGGCGAGCAGCGCGAACGGCCGCCACTCCTCGCGCCAGTCGAGCGTCGACGTGCCGGTCATCGCCTGGCACCCTTCTCGACGCTGCGTTCCCCGATGCCGAGACTCGCGAGATCGAGACCGGCCTCGCACAGCGCCTCGGGAAGATGCAAGCGGATCTGCTCGAGCAGGTCGACATCGGCCCGCGCCTGCGAGTCTCTGGCCAGCTGCCCCAGCAGCTCCTCTGCCAGCGGCCCCGCGACCTCTCCGACAGCCAGGTGGTAGTAGACCCAGCGTCCGCGCTTCTCTTCTTGCACGAGCCCCGCGCGACGAAGCTCGGCCAGGTGACCGGAGACCGTCGAGATCGCCAGACCGAGCACCGCAGTGATCTGGCACACGCAGGCGTCACCGGTGCGGAGCATCGACAGCACTCGCAGGCGGGCCGGATGGGCCAGCGCCTTGGACAGACGAACGGCTCGGTCGAGGGTCAGGATCGGCGGCGGGTTGGTTTCGGCATTTCGGATCATGCCGAAATGATGGCTCGCGCACCCTCATCACCGCACCACACGAAGGGGTGGCTCCCGGAACGACCAGACTCTGGGTGGCCCCGCGCCGTGGCGAAGCGGCCAGTGACAGAATCGTTCAAGCCAGGGGCAGGCCAGAGGCGCCGGATGTTGACCGCACTCGTTGAGCCGAGTCCACTACCTCCGACAGCAGCGTCCATGAGCCAACACTCGAAGATCTCCCCGCTCCTACTAGCGCTCTTCCTATTCCTGACCCCCGGAGCGGATGGCGCAAGGTCAGGCCTCCGGGAAGAGAGGACAAAGTCACCCATTCCACGAGTCCACTCGGCGAATCCTCGCGAAGCACCAACTCAAGAAGACATCCAGACGGAGCCCGGCTGAGGCCATCCGCGCGTTGGACCGCCTACGCTCCGACGGCTCCGAGTCCGCCGACGAGATCGCGACGGCGATTTCGGACGTGGCGATCCGCGGCGGCCACCGGGACGACGCCGCGGAACGCTGGGGCTCTTCTTGTGTGCGGCCTCGGAAACCCATGCGCAAAGCCTCGAACAGGCCTCCATCCTCGGCCCTTACGAGCTCTCGAAGGACGGGCCCCTGACCTCCCTGGGACTCCAGAGTCTGGCCGTCGCGAGACTGGTCGCTGAGGTCCAGCGCACCGGTGTCACGCACGAGCCCATCGTTTTCTCGACAGTCCCGGGCCCGCTTCGCGAGTACCGATTCACCTGGGAGAAGGGCACCGACAGCTGGCCACGCACCAGGTATCGCTTCGTCGCCGCATCCAGTGTGGACGGGAAGAACGAGTTGAACGAGGTTCGGCGAAGCGGACTGGGCACACCGCTCGGAGCGGTGCGCAGGGGCGATCTTCCCGACGAACCGGTGGTGAACGACGCGGTCTTCCCGATCTACCGGTACTTCTACCCTCTAACCGCCGTCCTGGAGATGGGCCCCGAGAGCCCGCACGAGCCCCGCGAAGTTCGTCTCCGCCTGGTCGATCCTCGCGAGACGGACACTTTCGCACTGAAGGGAGTCGACTATCCGCTTGCGACGGACATCGGGGCCCAGTTCCGGGCGCTGGGCATGAAGGTCGACTCCGACTTCTCGATCTCCGGGCTGCGCAACGCCGAAAAACTCATGTCCCTCGCCGGCCTCTACGCGGCCGAGCCGCTGCGCACCGACAAGATCCCGGTGATTCTCGTTCATGGACTGGCCTCGGGACCGACCACCTGGAGGCAGGCCCTGGTCGATCTGGTGCTCGATCCCGAGCTGAGGACGAACTATCAGTTCTGGCTTTATGCGTACCCGACCGGACTCCCCTTCCCCTACGCTGCGCTGTTCCTCCGTGACGCCCTTGTCCAGACCATGGAGGAGCTCGGTCCCCATCCGCGACTTCGAGAGTCCGTGCTGGTCGCCCACAGCATGGGTGGACTCTTGGCTCGGATGCAGGTCGGCGACTCCGACACCCTCCTTTGGGACGCAGTGTTCGACGTCCCTCCCCAGGAGATCGATCTCGAACCGGCCGACGTGGAGCTCCTGTCGAGGGTATTGATCTTCGAGCCCCTACCGTTCGTCACGCGGGCGGTGTTCTTCTCGGTTCCCCACCGCGGGAGCCGAATGGCAGCCAAAACGGTCGGCAGACTCGGGGCGACGGTGGTGTCGCTCCCTGACGAGCTCAAGGAGATGGAAGAGCGAATCCGCGCCTCCGGCGTCGAGCTCACCGAAGAGGGAAGGCGTCGTGGGATCGCGGACAGCATCCAGTTGCTCCAGCCCGAGTCACGGCTGGTCAAGGCACTCGACCTGGTCGACATCGACACTGCCGTGACCTACCACACCGTGGTGGGCGACAGGGGGAAGGGCGATACTCCAGACAGCTCCGACGGCGTGGTGCCGTACTGGAGCTCTCATCTCGACGGGGCCACAAGTGAATTGATCGTGCCGTCTGGTCACGGCTCCCACGAAAGCAAAGCAGGCGTCGCCGAGCTCGAGCGGATCCTCGAGGAGCATCTGGAGGAAGTCGGCGGCCAGTGAGGGGCAGCACGGACCTCTCTCGAAAGCATCGGCCTCCCAAGCAGGCCGTCGGGGGCGACTGACAGCTAGCTTCGGGGACACGGTGCCTGCACGGAAGCAAAAGCGGACTATGCTCTTGGGCAGCGCGACCGTCGACACACCCTCCGGAGTGAACTCAATGCCATCTGCTGGTCTTCGACGTCTCATCGAAGCGATCGAGACAGGTACCCAGGGGCCCGAGATCGGTGCCCTCTTCGATCTCGACGGCACCCTGATCCGCGGCTACTCGGCCCAGGACGTCCTGGTCGAGGGGATCAAGCGTCGCCAGATTTCGCTGCCACAGATTGCCGAGACTGCGGGCACCGCCTTCGGGTTCGCTGCCGGTCAGATCCCCTTCGTCGAGTTCGTCAATCGCTCTGCCGCCGAGCTCGCCGGCCGACCCGACCACGAGAACTACGAGCTCGGACGCGAGATCTTCGCCAAGCGAATCGCCCAGAGGATCTATCCGGAGGCGCGCGCACTGGTCGACGCGCACCGTCGCGCCGGACACACGATCGCTGCCGTGTCCTCGGCGACGCCGTATCAAGTCGAGCCGGTCGCAGAGGACTTCGGGATCGACCATGTGCTGTGTACCCGACTCGAAGTCGAGGACGGTCTCTGCACGGGAAAGGTGCAGGAGCCGGCCTGCTACGGAGAGGGCAAGTTGGTCGCGGCGAGCGAGCTCGCGGCCGAGGTCGGGTTCGATCTCGAATCGAGCTTCTTCTACTCCGACGGCCTCGAAGATCTCCCGCTCCTCGAAGCCGTGGGGCATCCGTGCACGCTCAACCCCGGGTCTCGACTGGCCACCATCGCTCGGCGCCGTGGCTGGCCACGGGTGCACTTCCACAGCCGCGACCTTCCGGGACCCGCCGATTTCATGCGCACGGGCCTGGCCTGGGCCAGCACCCTGCCCGTCGCCTGGGTGGGCGTCGCCGACTTCCTGCTCACCGGATCGCTCCGCGAAGCGCGCAACCTGTCCACCGCGGTCTGGGCCGAGCTCACCACGGCAGCCCTCGATCTGAGGCTGGAGGTCGACGGAGCGGAGCACCTCTGGTCCCATCGCCCGGCGGTCTTCGTCTTCAACCATCAGAGTGCCCTCGACGTACTGGTGCTGGCCAAGCTGCTGCGTGGGAACGCGACCGGAATCGCCAAGCGCGAGCTCCAGTATCAGCCGATCGTGGGTCAGATCTTCCAGGCGGGCGGAGTCGTCTTCATCGACCGAGCCAATCACGACAAGGCAGTGGCGAAGATGAAATCGGCGGTGGAGGCGCTCCAGGATGGCATCTCGATTGCCGTGGCCCCAGAGGGCACCCGGAGCCCGACACGCGCACTGGGGCCCTTCAAGAAGGGCGCGTTCCACCTCGCGCTCGACGGCCAGGTGCCGGTCGTGCCGATCGTCATCAAGAACACCACCGACTGGATGCCGAAGGGGGCCCTGTTCGCCCGACCCGGAGTGGTCGACGTGGTGGTGCTTCCTCCGGTAGCGACCGACCGCTGGCGCGCCGAGACCATCGATGAGCACGTCGCCGAGGTTCGTCAGATGTTCGCCGACGTGCTCGAGCCCGGTTGACCCAAAGAGCCGGACGGCCGAGGGCGAGGGCTCTTCTGGGCCCTTCCGGACCCGAGGCTCAGGACCCGGAAGGCCGCTCGAACCGCGACTCGGGGAGATCCGGGTCGATCTCCGTCTCGGTGAACTTCGCCGCGAATACCCAGAGGTTCTCGATCACCTGGGTCGAAGCCTGGGGCAGCAGGACGCCGTCGAAGTCACGATAGTCGAAGTACTCCGTCGTCACTGCCGAAGGCCCGACCATGGGAAGCTCGATCCATGAGCTCAGTCGCGAAATCAACGACGTCTCGGAGTCCACGAAGATCCGAGTCTGGGTGCCGTGCTCGTCGGTGTACTCGAGGACGTAGTGAAGCGTTTCACCGACCGTCTCGTCATCGAGTCGCTCGAGTCCACCGAGCGCGGAATCGCGCTCCAGCGCATGCAGGAAGCTGAGCTCCCACAGCCAGCGGTTGAGGGCGATCTCCTGCGGGTTCAGATCGCGCAGCCCCGCTTCGGTGTCCTCCCAGGCGACCGTCCCGTTCCAGCCGACGGAGGTGACACCGGATCCGAAGTCGTCCTCGTGGTAGCCCTTCTGGCCCGGGACGAACCCGATCTCCCAGGTTCCGTCGATCGAGCCGAACAGGTCCCCCTCGAGATGCATTTCGGCGCGGCGTCTCACCGATTGCACCGCATCCAGCGCCGCTCCGCCCGAGGCCGCCACCGACGCCGCCACGATCTCCGACGGGCTCAGGGCCTCGGAGTCCCCAGAGCCTTCGGCCAGTGACGTGGTCGGAAACAGAGTCAATCCCAGTCCGAGAGCCCCCGAGAGCAGGCACAGTTGTCGCGTAGTCATGACAGTTCTCTCCTTTGTGCAGATGAAGCGTCTGCGTTTCAGCTCGGCGAGCGGCCGGATGCCCGCTCAGCGCGTGAAGTCGGTGCGCCGCGAGTACAGCGCCACGGTGGCGAAACCGGCTGCCACGGCGACCAGCAGGTTCCCCAGGTGCAGACTCGTCCAGGTCGAGCGCCCTTGAAGAAGTACCGCCGCCAGGGCGAGCCCCACGAGAAGCAGCACAGCCGCCCCGAAGCTCGCCCAACCGGCGACGGCGGCGCCGGTGCGTCGCTGACGGTAGGCGGCCGTCGCTTCCTGGGCCAGTAGACCCATCAGCATCATCATGAAGATCAGTCCTCCCACGTAGCCCGCCATGTGCAGCGCCTCGCCGTAGAGGTTCCCGGTGACCAGGGCTTCGACCCCGATCATCGCCCCTGCCGCAAGGAGGCTGATCACGAGCAGCACGACTGGGAGGAGAACCATCGCTCCAGCGATCTGCCGAGGAGCCAGAGGTCCCGCCATCAGCAGCAGCGTTCGCCGTTCTTCGCTGCGATAGGTCTGGATGATGAAGCCCACCACCATGGGGGCCATGACCAGGAACATTCCCCGCAACCCCGCCGCCACGTGATCTGGCGCGTCGCTCTGGACCAGCCAGAAGATCACGCTCACCAGGGCCGAGACTCCCGCAGCCATGCCCAGTCCACCGAGCAGCCACCAACGAGAGTAGTCGAGCTCAGCTCGCAGTGCGTGCCACATCAATGTCCCTCCTTGAGGATCTGTACCGCGATCTCGTCGACACTCATGCGTGCCACCTCCACCGCCTCGGCTCCCAGACTGCCCAGCTGCTGCAACGTGGCTTCGGCATCGCGGGTGATCACCTGGTGCTCGCCGCGAACCCTGCGATGCTCGACGACGCCCTGCAGCTCGACCTCCTCGTCCCCGAGGCGGAAGGACACCCGGCGCCAGCGCTCGCTCAACTCGTCTCGCCCGCTCCGCAGCACGATCTGGCCCTCGCGCAAGAAGACCAACTCGTCGGCCAGACGATTGATGTCGGACAGCACGTGGGTCGAGTACAGCACCGCGTGCTCGCCGTCCTCGGTGGTCTCCCACAGGACATCGAGGACCTCGGAGCGGACCACCGGATCGAGGCCAGCAGTGGGCTCGTCCAACAGCAGGAGGCGGGGTCCATGAGCCAGGGCCGCCACCAGCGCGAGCTTCGTCCGGTTGCCGTGCGAGAGCTGGTTCACCGCTTTGTCCAGCGGTAGCGCGAACCGCTCGGCGAGCCCGCGGGCACGCTCCCGAGACCATCCCGGGAGGAGCTCCGCGAGAAAGTCCAGGTTCCGCCTCGCAGTCCAGCGCTGGAAGAAGCCGCTCTGCTCACTCACGTATCCCAGGTCGCGACGGTACTTCGGTCGAGTCGGCGTGACCGGCGCACCGAACACCGAGGCACTTCCCTCGTCCGGCAGCATCAGGCCGGCCATGCAGTTGAGAGTGGTCGTCTTTCCCGCGCCGTTGGGGCCCACGAGGGCGAGTACGGTGCCGGGCTCGAGCGTCAGCTCGAGCGGGCCGAGCTCGAACCCGGCAAACCGCTTGACCAGCCCGTCGAGCCGAGCCGCCGAGGTCGCCTCCGATCGGCGATCACTCATCTTCTGTCCCCTTCTTCAGAAGGTCGGCGACCAGGCGCCGCATGTCGGCGGCACTCAGTCCCTCCGCGGCGCCATTCGCCACGATGTCTCTCATGGCATCGGTGAACCGCTTTTCGGCCATCGTGTTCTTCCTTCCTTCGGAAATCGGCACCACCCAGAAACCCTTGCCGCGGCGACTGCGCACCAGACCCTCGCGATCGAGGTCGTCGTAGGCTCGCTGGACGGTGATGACACTGACTCGCTGTTCCTTGGCCAGTCCGCGAATCGAGGGCAGCGGTTGGTCGCCGCCCAGGTTTCCGCTCAGGATCTTGGCCCGGATCTGGCGCGAGATCTGCGCGTGCAGCGGCTCGTCGGAGAGATCCGACAGGGTGAGGATCACGTCGCTACCCTCTCGGGACGCGGCACCAACAGGGCCGCGGTCCGGTCGTCCTCCGGCGTGCGCACCGTCTGCGTCTGCACCCTGTCGAAGAGTCGGGCCAACCACGAGGCCGGCGATCCGTCCGAGCTCTCCTCGCCGAGCATCGACTCCAGCGCCTGATAGCCCAGCGGCTCGCCCGCACTGTCAGTCGCCTCGGGCAAGCCGTCGGTGAGCAGCAGGAGGCGAGTATCCTCAGCGACGTCGATCGTGCGCGAGGCGTAGGCGACCTGCTCACGAACCCCGAGCGGCAGACGCGGACCGGGCACCGAAACCGGCTGTGGCGGCCGACCCGGGCAGATCAGATAGGGGTCGGGAGCGCCCGCATTGGCCAGCTCTACCCGTCCCTCGATCGGGCTGTAGCGCGCCAGGGTCAGGGCGACGAACTCGCCCCGGCCGAGCTCGAGCGCGAGTCGCCCGTTGAGCTGTGTCAGGGACTCGGCGACTCCGTTCTCGGCCGTGACGAAGGGCAGCATGGCTTTCACAGAAGCCATGACGAGGCTGGCCGCGAAGCCCTTGCCCGCCACGTCAGCGACGACCAGGTCGACCCGGCCGTCGGCGTGGCGAAGCACATCGTAGAAGTCGCCCGCTACCACCCGGGCCGGCAGACAGCGCGCAGCGACCTCCCACCCGGGACCCGCAACCTCGGACGGCGGCAACAGGCGACGCTGTACGTCGCGGGCCATTTCCAGCTCGCGTCGCCCGAGCTCCTGCGCCACCAGCTGCTGGAGCTGTAACCCCTCCACCAGCTCGCGACGGCGCTCCGGGTCGAGCTCCGCGACTCTGAGGTCGCCCAGCACCGCGCCGGCGAACTCATTGGCAGTCAGCAGACCTTCCTCGACCAGCCGCTCGTAGGCCGCTTCGACCGTCGACGGCGCCACGCGGTGCTGGCGGGCCAGCTGGCGGTGGCCCGGCAGCGGGTCGCCCGCCGCCATGTCGCCCCGTACGATGCGGTCACGGAGCTGGCGGGCGATCTGGTCGCGCATCAGCTCCGGGTCTCCGGGTGCCAGATGAAGCAGGATCGGATGAGGTCTACTGTTCATATACGATATATACGGTGAGTTGTCCGGAGGGTTTCGTCAACCGCCGGGTTTCCTCCCTCGGTCGGCGCCCGTCGCGAGATCGGCTCCCCTTCCCCCGGCTCTCAGGTAGTCTCGACGGCGATGACCTTTCGTTGGCGAGACTATGCAGCAGACTCCAACTGGGACGAGCTGATCCGGCGGGGCGGGCGCGCCCGCGGACCCGCGCGCTCTCTCACCCGGCACCTGTCGAAGCTGAAGCCCGAGGCCCTGGCCGCCCGGCAAGCCGCAGCGGCCCTCGCCATCACCGAGATGGGCATTACCTTCCGGGTCTACACCCCGAAGGAGGGATCGATCGATCGCGCGTGGCCCCTCGACATCGTGCCGCGAATCCTGGCCGCCGAGGAATGGCGCCGAATCCAGGAGGGTCTCCAACAGCGCAGCAAGGCCCTCAACCGGTTCATCGACGACATCTACCACGATCAGCGCTCGATTCGAGACGGCGTCGTGCCCCGATCTCTGCTCGATCTCTCGGTCAACTATCGACCTCAGTGTCAGGGGTTTCGGCCGAAGTACGGCGTCTGGGCGCACATCTGCGGTAGCGATCTGGTGCGCGACAAGGACGGCACCGTCTATGTGCTCGAGGACAACCTACGTGTGCCCTCGGGAGTCTCCTACCTGTTGGAGAACCGCAAGGTCATGAAGCGGGTGTTCCCAGAGTTGTTCGAGCGCAACCAGATCCTTCCGGTCGACGAGTATCCGTCACAGCTCTACAACTGCCTGGCCAGCCTGTCCCCGCGGCGACGCAAGAGACCGGTCATCGTGGTACTCACGCCCGGAATCTACAACTCGGCCTACTTCGAGCACTCCTACCTCGCCCAGCAGATGGGCTGCCCTCTCGTGGAAGGCCGAGACCTCGTGGTCGGCGGCGACGATGTGGTCTCCATGCGGACCATCAAGGGCCTGCATCGCGTGGACGTGATCTATCGGCGCATCGACGACTTGTTTCTCGATCCCGAGGCCTTCGACAAAGACTCGCTGCTCGGCGTACCGGGATTGATGCGGGCGTGGAAAGCTCGCAAGGTCGCACTCGCCAACGCGCCGGGAGCGGGAGTGGCTGACGATAAAGTCGTCTACACCTACGTGCCCGACTTGATCCGCTACTTCCTGGGCGAAGAGCCGATCCTGCCGAACGTCCCCACGTGGCGCTGCGTCGAGGAGGAGCACCGCAAGCACGTCCTCGCCAACCTCGAGCACCTCGTGGTCAAGCCGGCGAACGAATCCGGCGGCTACGGAATGTTGGTGGGCCCCGCTTCGACGGCCCGCGAGCGACGTGCCATGGCTCGCCAGATCGAAGAAGACCCGCGCAATTTCATTGCCCAGCCGACCCTTTCCCTGTCCACCGTGCCGACGCTCGTCGAAGGCAAGAAGGGCGACTACTCCTTCGAGCCCCGGCACGTCGATCTTCGACCGTTCATCCTGACGAGCCACAAGATCGAGGTGACCACCGGTGGCCTCACCCGGGTCGCGTTACGGCGAGGCTCACTGGTGGTGAACTCGTCGCAGGGGGGCGGTAGCAAAGACACGTGGATCGTCAAAGAACCGAGGGCGTCTTCGTCGTGAGTCCGCAGGTCGACTTCATGCTCTCGCGACTCGCCGAGCACCTCTACTGGATGGGTCGCTACGTCGAACGAGCCGAGAACAGCGCACGCCTGGTGTCGGTCCACGATCAACTGCTTCTCGATCCCGGGAGTCGGCCTCCAGCCGATTGGAAGCATCTGGTCGAGATCACGGGCAGCAAGCAGCTGTTCACCGAAAGAGCCGGCAAGAAGGCCTCCGCCGAGCGAGAGGTGCTTCGATTCCTCCTGGTCGACCCCGCCAATCCTGGATCGATGCTCTCTTCCATTGAAGCCGCACGCGAGAATGCGCGGGTGTTGAGAGCCCTTCTTCCCCGGGAGGCGTGGGAGTGCCTGAACGAGCTCGCCCTCGAAACGCGCTCGGCCAAGACCAAAGCGCTCGAGCGGAAATCCCGCGATGCCTTCCTCACCAGGACCGTTCGCCAGTGCCAGACCCAGGTCGGCCTCCTCGCCGGCACCATGAACCACGATGCCGGGTATCGCTTCGTCAAGCTGGGACGGCTGCTCGAACGCGCCGACATGACCACCCGCATCATCGACGTCTACTCGCGAACCGTGTTGGCCGGCGAGGAGGACGTGGACAGAGCCGAGAACAACCATTGGGTGCCTGTTCTCCGCTCGCTCGCGGCCTACCAGATGTACCGCCAACGACGCCAGGTCCGGGTGCGCCGGCTCGACGCGCTCGACTTCTTGCTGCGCGACCGGGTCTTTCCGAGGGCGAGCCTCTTCTGTCTGGAGAGCGTCGAGGAAGGGATCAGTCAACTGCCGAATCCGACCGCCCCCCTCGCCGCGGTGCGACGAGCCGCGCAGGTCCTGCGCAGCGCTCGCGTCGAGCGCTTCTCGGACGACCCGGAGAAGATGTCCGCATTCGTCGATCGGGCGCAGATCGAGATCGCCAAGGTGCACTCGAGCATTGCCAGCACCTGGTTCCCCGGCGGGTAGCCTCCCCGTTGGGGGAGTTCGGTGGAGCTGACTTCGACGCGCGTGAGGACTCTGGCTCAGCCGGCCAACTGCCCGCCATCCAGCACCGCGGCCGAGGACACGACCTCCCCGATGAAGCGCAGCTTCGCGCGGACCCTCTCACCGATCACGAACGGATAGGCATCGGCCAGGCCGAGTCCCCGGTTCAGCTCGTTCAGACTCACGGCGAGTGCCGAGAAACTGTCGAGCAGAGCACTGTCGATCAGGAATGACCGAGGACGCAGGGACACAGGCAGGAGCTCCCGCTCACTCGCCGTCTCTACCGTATCGAAGACGTGAAGGGCATGACTCCAGGTCTCGGCCCAGTCCTCGAAGGGATGGGCCTGCGCGTACCGCGAGATGAAGTCCGGATTCCGCTCGCTCTTGGACTCTCGATAGAAGCGCTCGAGAGCTTCTTTGTAGTCCGTGCGCTCGTCGCCGAAGAGCGCACGAAACTCCTCGAGTCGGTTGCCATCGCGGACCAGAGTCTCCCAGAAGAAGTGACCCGACTCGTGGCGCATATGTCCGAGCAGCGTCCGATAGCGCTGGTCCATCGACGTACGCTGACTCTCGCGAAAGAGATCGTCCGCCTCGGCGGCGAGAATCGTGACTCTGCCATCGGCGTAGCCCGTCAGGACCATCTGGTCGCCCATCGTTTCGTTCGTGCGGTGATCCTCCAGAAAGGAGAAACTCAACCGAAAGTCCCCTTCGAAGGACAGTCCGAGATCGAGCAGCGTGTAGAGCAGGCGGCGCTTCGCTTGCTCGAGCTTCGCCCAGCGCTCGAGGTTCTCTGGCTGATCGAGGTTCGGGATCACGGCATTCAAGCGACACGATCGACAGAGATCAGAGCTCGAAGCGTCCGAGACCCACCAGTTGCAGACTTCGTAGCGCCTCCGATTGCCACAGGCACGCCGCTGACTTCCCGAACCGTCCTCGGCCGGCACCATGGCGAGCACCGCGGGATCGAAACCGATCGAGCGGCTGCAGGCGTAGCAGTAGCTGTTCTCGAAGAACAGCTCCTGGCCACAGACACAGAAGAACCGTTTCATGGGCGCGGCCTCCGTGTGGTTGGATTTCGTGTGGCCATGAGCTCCCGGCAACGAGTGGGGGGCGGGCGCCTCGAACGCCGGTCGCGATTCTATCGCGCCCGGGGAATCCGAGGCTCCGCCGCTCAGATCTCGCGCGGCTCTCAGCCCCCGACTTCGAAGCCGCCCATCAGCTCGCCCCAGTGGAGCCAAACCGTGTCATCGGACACCGAGTAGGTGAGCTCCTCGGCGCTCTCGGCCGAAGACGGCTTCACCGACACCCGCACGACATCCTGGCCCTGGTCGTAGTTGAATGCCCCCCACTGATTCGCGGTCTTGTTGATCACGAAGGTCCAATCCTCCGCCGTGGGCACCAGGAACAGGGCGTAGGTCCCCGCAGGCACCGTCTTGCCACCCACGGTGACATCTTTGGAGAAGGTGATGGTCGTGGCCTCGTTGGCGCCTGCGCGCCACACCGTACCGTACGGCACGAGACCTCCCCACAGATCTCGGCCCTTGATCTTCGGTCGGCCGTAGGTGATCTTGACCGCGGCACCCCCGGCCGTCCCTTCGGCAATCCCGTTCTTGCTCGGACGATCAGCGTCGTCTCCACGCTCCTGAGCAAGCCCGGGCACGACCGCACAAGTCGTCGCAAGAAGCATCACGGTGACCAGCGCCCATCGCTGGCGCAGCTGAAAGCTGGATCGCATTGTCGATCTCTCCTCTTCGGATGAAATGAACCTTCGGGATCAGATACGGATCTCGATCGGATGGAGTTCTCTCGCGGCCGACCAGCGACACGAGTCGCGCGCTACAGGCCGTAGATCGTCGCCAACCTGTCGAGCTTGTCACGCACCACCTTCCACGCCTGGGTCGTTCCCGGCCCCAGATCGAGTGGGCCGACCGCCGACTCGAGTGCCTTGGCGCTCTCGACCAACTGTCGGGCGGCCACCGTGGTGTCCGCCCCACTCTTGAGACCCTTGCCCAGATCGGCGGCCCGCTGGCCCACGGTGTCCAGGTCGGCCAGGATCGCCTTGCGCTGGGCGCCGTGCGAATCGTCGCCTTCCGATACTGCTTGGGCATCGCCGCGACGAAACGGTCGAGGTCTCGGCTGACCTCCTTCATCAGCTGATTCAGCTGCTTGTCGGAAACACGTTGGGCCGCGAGCGGCGGGGCGAGTACGGTCCCGAGGGCCAGCGTCGCGACGAGAATGGCCATCCGTCGTTGCAGCGAGCGGGGGTCGATCACGACCGAAGTCTCCTGAAGTCGGCGGGGCACGCCCGGCCCACGTTGTCAGTGGTTGAGGATCGAAGAGTAGCAGCATCCACGAGCGGGGCGCTGCGTCGATCCCCGAGGGCCCCGAGGCCGCCCCCAAGCTGCATCCATGCGATCCTTCGATACGAACCGCCTACCATGCATCGACGCTCGATCCTGCCGCAGCTCGCCTCGGTCCTTCTCATGGTGGTCGCCACCGGCCTCGGGCGCGAGGCCGCCATCGCGGACGGCCTTCCTGCGGAATGGGTCAAAGGGGGCGTCGAGATCGAGCCGGGGATCAGTCGAAAGGTGCTCACATCCGACACGGTCGGTGGCTTTCGACGCAGCTTTCGACTGCACGTCCCCGCCGGCTACGACCCGTCCCACGCCTATCCCCTGGTCGTCGCGCTGCACGGCGGAATGGCGACCGCCCGGATCTTCGAAGACCAGAGCGGACTGAGTGCAGCGGCCGACCGTCACGGCTTCTTCGTCGTCTATCCCAACGGAATGGGTGTCTTCTCCCTGTTGCGCCACTGGAACGGCGGCTACTGCTGCGGCCGAGCCCGGAAGATCGCGCTCGACGATCCCGGCTACCTCGATCGCGTGCGCCTCTGGGTCGCCCAGCACTACCCCATCGACTCCGAGCGCCACTACGTCGTGGGCTACTCCAACGGCGGCATGCTTGCCTACTGGTATGCCGCTACCCGAGCGAGTGAGTTGGCCGGGCTGGGCATCTGGGCCTCCTCGGTCGCCGAGGCTCCCCAGAGCTTCGACGACCCCTCGCCCTGGCAGATGCCATGGCCCGAGACTCCACTACCGGCCTTCATCGCGCACGGGGTCGACGATCCGCGGCTCCCGTACCTTCAGGCGAGCGAGCCGACCGACCAACGGTCTCGCCGAGACGGTCTCCTGGGAGCCGTGGGATCGGCCCGAGCCTGGGCCCGGGCCAATGGTTGCCCTGCGGCGCAGCCCACCCGCACGACCGCCGCCGGCGGCGCCCTGCACACCGACACGTGGTGCCACCAGCAGCCGCACAAAGCGGTCGAGCTGCTGGGAATCGAGGAGTGGGGTCACGATTGGCCGGGGCCGAAACGCACCGACCGACTCGACCCGGACCACCCGCTGTACGAGCTCGATCTGTCCGAGAGGATGTGGCAGTTCTTCCAGAGCCTGCACCGATGACTCACCGCTTCGTCGCCGAGGGTGCAGGCACAGCGAGGCAGTTCGAGAATCACCGTGGCATAGACTCCTGAGGCCCACAGAGTCGCTCTTCCACCAGCCGCTTCCGACCCTCCGAGATTTGGATCCAGCGCACCGATGATTCTCGGCTGCTCCTATCTACTGTTCGTCGTCCTGCCTGCACTCTTCCTGTTCTGGCTGTCGAGTCGGTTGTTCCTGCTCGGGCCCGACCTCTCGCGCTTCGACGATCCGGCCGCCGCGCGCGCGACCGAGCGAACCGAAGCCAGTCCGGAGACCGAAGAGGTGCACGCCCTGTTGCGGGAGTTTCGCTCTCGTGCCGGCTCCAGCTGGTCCGTCAATCGCTTGAAGCGCGTTCGGGAGCTGATGGACTCGGGCTTCGGCGTCGAGCGCTCGGCGCAGGAGCTCGGCGTCGAGATCGTGCCCACCGAGGAGCCCGGGATGCCGGCCGAGTGGATCCTCGCGCCCGACTGCGATCCCCAACGGCGCCTCCTCTACGTCCACGGCGGCGCCTTCTATGCCGGCAGCCCGCGCAGTCATCGACCCCTCACGGCAGGGCTCGCGAGGCGCACGAAGGCCGCCGTGCTGGCGATCGACTATCGCCTGATGCCGGAGCACTCACGCCGCGCCGGCATCGCCGATTGTCAGGCCGCCTACCGGTTCGTTCTCGAGCACGGCCCTGCGGGACCGACGTCGCTGCGAACCCTTTTTTTGGCTGGCGACTCGGCGGGCGGCAACCTCGCTCTGATGCTGATCGCCTGGGCGAGGGACAACGGACTGAGAGCGGTCGACGGCGTGGCCGCACTCTCGCCGTCGACCGACTCCACACTCTCGAGTCCGACCTACAAAGAGAACGTCGACACCGATGTCATGCTCGGACCGCTCTTTCGTCCCCTCCTGTGGGTCCCCAAGACGCTGCTTCTACTCGGTGGGATGCTCGTGGTCCGGATTCATCCGCGCAACCCGATCGTCTCGCCGCTGCTCGGCAGCCTGGCCGACCTGCCACCCACGCTGGTGCAGGCCAGCGAGTCGGAAATGCTGCTCGGCGACGCCAGACGATATGTCCACAAGGCACAGAGTGAAGGCTCGCCCGCGACGCTGCAGACCTGGCCGGGCCAGGTCCACGTCTGGCAGATCTTCGACCAGATCCTTCCCGAGGCCCGGGAAGCACTGGCGGAGATCGAGACGTTCTTCGAGCGCTGCGCAGGCTGAATGCCCGAGCGGTCCGACCGCTCGAGAGCCATGCCCCGGAGACGGAGAATCCAATCGGGGCCCGGCTCTCGAAGACCCTGACTCATGGTTATTGAACTGGAGGAGTCTCACATGACTAGGGAACTGTCGCCAAAGGCGATGAGCCGGGCTCGACTGCTGTTCATCCTCGCGGCCTTCGTGTCGTTTCTCTTCTCGATTGCCCTGTGGTTCACGGGGGCACGGCAGGAGGCGATCTTCGTGGGGATCTGGGTTCCCTCCATCCTGTCGTTCGGCTCGTTGCTGCTGAGTGGCGGGAGACCGTCATGAGCTCGGATCTGGTGATCGCGTCCGTCGGATTCGTCGTGATGATCCTGGTCGGTATCGGGATCTTCTTCTCGCTGGTCGATCGGTTCTATGAGCCGTCACCGATCCACGAAGCCAATCAGGAGCCGGACAGAAACGACTAGGAACTGCGTCGGCCCGAGGCGGCACGGCACAGCGGATCGGCGATCATCCGCTCCCGACCTGCACCAGCAGGGCGAGTGCAACCACTCCACGCAGCGTCCAGCCCCCCGTTCGCACCCAATTGGTTGCGACGAGGCGCCGTAGGGTCGGCTCGTCCCTGCCCGAGAGAAGATGTCGATGACAGGGCACCTGGAGCAGAAAGGTGGAGGCCCAGATGACGAGCAGAAGAGCCAGCCCGAGGCCGATCAGGAGTCGGGTGTGACCTCCGAAGCTCGCGGTAAGACTCCTCGCCAGCAGGAGCAGTGCCGTTGCCAGCTCAATCAACATGGGGGGTATGACCACCCACGATGTGCGTCGCTGATGCTCCTGCGCGAACGCGACGAAGCCGTCGCTCGGCTGGAGGCGGAACATCGGGTAGTGCACGAGCTGCACGAACCAGATCACCCCGACCATCGTCCAGGTCGCGACCAGATGGATCATTGTCAAGGCACTGTCCCAGTCCACGTCATGCCCCCTCGATCAGCTCACATGGGAATCTTAGGAGAAAGCGCGGATCGAACCTGTCGAGCGTCTCGCAACCGGAGACCCGGCCCGCGCGGGTCCACACCAATGGAGCGAATCTCGAGAAGAGACGGCTCGACGAGAGCAGCCAACTCGGCCGAGACTCTCGATAGACTGAGACGGTCTCGAGCACAGAAGTCTTCCCCTCTCTCCCTTCCCAGGAGGAA
Source organism: uncultured Acidobacteriota bacterium (assembly GCA_963851415.1). Lineage (GTDB taxonomy): Bacteria > Acidobacteriota > Thermoanaerobaculia > Multivoradales > Multivoraceae > CAWKPF01. The sequence goes on along the minus strand of CAWKPF010000003.1, from coordinate 343,233 downwards.
ACCATGACTGCCCCTTTCGAGACCTTCGAGCGCAGCATCGAGCTGCCGGTCTCCGCCAAGGAGGCCTTCGATTGGCACGCACGAGAGGGCGCCTTCGAGCGGCTCTCCCCGCCCTTCCAGCCGGTCGAACTGGTGGAGCGTCAGGGGGGCATCGAGACGGGCGACCGCACCGTGCTGCGCATGGGGCACAAACCGCTGACCGTGCGCTGGGTCGCCGAGCATCGAGACACCGTCGACGGTCGACGATTCCGCGACGTCCAGGTCGAGGGCCCCTTCGACCACTGGGTCCATACCCACGAGTTCGAGGACACTGGCACCGGTTCGATCGCGACCGACTCCATCGAGTGGGCTCCTCCCGCAGGTCGCCTCGGGCGCGCTCTCGCCGCGGCGCCGATCGAACGCAGCCTCGAGCGAATGTTTCGCTATCGTCAGGACACGCTCGTCGCCGACCTCGAAGAACACGCTCGCTACGCCGACCGACCGCGACTCGCGGTCGCGGTCTCAGGGGCCAGCGGCCTCATCGGGAGCGCTCTGCGCGGCCTGTTGAGCACCGGGGGCCATCGGGTACTGAACCTGGTGCGTCGGCCGGCCAGCAACGAGCACGAGGTGCACTGGGACCCTGAGCGTGGAGTCATCGATCTCGAGCGCCTCGAAGGGATCGACGCGGTCGTCCACCTCGCCGGCGAGAACATCGCCTCCGGGAGGTGGACCGAGGACCGTCGCCAGCGCATTCGGCGCTCTCGAACGGAGGCCACGGTGGAGTTGGTGCGTTCGCTGGAGCGCCTCGCCCAGCCGCCCAAGGCGTTCCTGTGCGCGTCGGCCGTCGGACTCTATGGCTCCGAGGCCGGGCCGGGGTTGACCGAGGACAGCCCCGCCGGCGACGACTTCCTGGCCCGCGTCTCGGTCGACTGGGAGGAGAGCGCGAGCCAGGCCGCGCGCTTCGGCGCCCGGGTAGTGAATCTCCGTTTCGGAGTCGTCTTGAGCCCTGCCGGCGGAGCCCTGGGCAAGATGCTGCCCGCATTTCTGGCTGGCGCGGGCGGCCCGCTCGGCAAAGGGCACCAACTCCAATCCTGGGTGAGCGTCGACGATGCGGCCTACGCGATCCTCTTTCTGCTGATGAGCGAGGACGCGAGCGGGCCCTTCAACGTCTGCTCTCCCGAGAATCCAACGCAGGCGGAGTTCGCCCGTTGCCTGGGCCAGGTCCTGAGGCGCCCCGCGATGCTGCCGCTCCCCCGCTTCGCCCTGCACCTGCTTTTCGGAGAGATGGCCGACCAGACCCTGCTCGCCAGCATCGGAGCCCGCCCGGAGCGACTCTCCGCCGCCGGCTTCGAGCTCCGCTATCCGCACCTGGAAGGGGCACTGCGTCACCTGCTGGGCCGCCACCGCCCATAACCGGGGACAGTTTACTTATCCCTGGAAACGGGGACACCTTGGGGCCCCGAGACGCTCTCAGCTCGAGACGACGAGGCTTCGAGGCTCCTAAGGTGTCCCCGGAACTCGAGATGAGTAGACTGTCCCCAGAACTCCCGGAAGTGGGGACTAGAGGTGGGCGGCTACTTGGCGGAGAACTTCGGCTGGGTGCTCGTCGATCCTCTCGTGGTGCGAGACGACGATGCGCAGGAGGCCCGGAGTGTCAGCGAGACGCTCGAGATGAGCGCGCAGGGCTTTGCGGTCCTTCACCGCGAGCCAACGGAAGAGGCGGGTGACGCGCGGCCCTCCGGTGGACTGCGCTACGTGACGGAGTAGGAAGCCGACGAGCCCCCCGCTGTGCGGCATGTTGAAGACGGCGTCGGTGAAGACGAGAGTCGCCCCCGCGTCCGATTTCACGACCGCGATCGCTTCTCCCTCGTTCACACCTTCGAGGTGCTCGAGGCGGAGGGTCGAGCTCTCCCCCAATGTACTGAGCTCTCCGTCCACGCGCACGACCTGGGCCACGCTCTTGCGAGCGCCGCGCGGGCAGAGTACCTGCAGATCCGGATAGCGCTCGACCCAAGCGGGCGCGTCGAGGCGATGAAACCGATTCGGCACCAACAGCACGGCCGGACGGCCCCACGCCTCGATCTCGGCCATGGCTTCCTCTTCGAGTGCGATGGCGCTGTGGACGAACACTCGTCCATCGTCCAGTCGAACCAGGCTCATCACCCGCTTCAGGTCCATCCCCTCGAGAGTCCCGGTGACGGTCCACAGGTTCGACTCGAGCTTCTCGATCGGACCGTGCGGCAGTACGCGCCAGCCGTCGTGAGCTTTCGGCATCGACGTCCTCCTCGGATCAAAGGTCCGAACGAGTCTAATCTACCGATCCCGGGCGACCGAGCGGCGAACGAACCGAGTCTCTGGGCTCTCGACGCTGGCCCGCATCACCAGGGCACCGTCGACCAGACGCACCAGTCTCGCTGCGGCGAGCTCCGCATGAAGGCGTCTCTCCTGTTCGCCGATTCGGCCCGGGCAGGCCATCCCGGTCTCGGCCAGGGACCCGAAGCGCAGCCTCTCGCGCACGATCACGTAGATGCCCTGGAAATCGTTACAGCCCGAGCTCCCGCTGACCCTACCCTCGGCATCGAAACGAATCGTTACCCGCGCCTCGTCGAGCGCCGCGACGCCCCCGATTCTCTTTGCGACCCACTCGAAGCCGACCAGGGCTCGCGCACTGACGAGCGAGCTCTCTGCGAGCGCCATGGTTGCTGGCTCATCCCGACTTGCCGGAGAACCGCAACCGCAGCACCAGAGTGCGCACGATAGCCACATCCACGGGTGTCGCTTTGCTCCACGTCGAACGAGGACACCCGAGCCGCCCACGACGGGCTCCCGCCGAATTCGTCCCATGACTCCGATTCTCCCAACGAATCGGGTCCGAGGGAACCGGGAGACCCGGTTCGGCTCACACGGTGGGTTGGTAGACTCGCCCCTCGTCTCGAGGCCGAAGTGATTCAAGACGTCGCCTCTCCAGGTCCTCTCGGCCTCGCAATCCCCTCGGAGGAACCCGCATGGCTCTCCTATCTCGTGCTCTTCATCCGTTCGCATCCTCGACGATCGCACTCTCTCTTCTGCTCCTTCTTCCGGCGGCCGCCAGCAACAGTCCCTCTGGCGACTGGCCCGGCTTTCGCGGCCCCGATCAGAACGGCGGGGTCCTCGCGCCAGGGCTGTTCGAGGGAGAGACGATCGGTCTGGCCCCGGCCTGGTCGCAACGACTCGGCTCGGGCTACGCCGGCATCTCGGTTGCCGACGGACGAGTCTTCACGATGGCAGCCATCGGCGACCACGACATGCTCGTGGCGGTCGATGCCGAGCGCGGCGTCGAACTGTGGCGGTACCAGGCGGGGCCACGGACCTTCGGCCACGACGGCTCCGAGGACGGCCCATCGCCGACGCCAGTCGTGGGCGACGGACTCCTGCACTCCGTCTCTGCAACCGGACGACTCTTCACTCTCGACGTCGATAGCGGCAAGGAGCTGTGGAGCGTCGATCTCATCGGGCAGTTCGAGGCTCAACTCCCGTCCTATGACTATGTCGCCTCCCCCGCGGTCATGGGTGACGTGCTGGTCGCGCTCGCACCCAAGGCACCGGCGGGAGCGCTGGTCGCTTTCGATCGACGCACCGGCAAGCACCTCTGGTCGGCGGCTCCGGGAGACGGCGAGTACGGCTCACCGATCGCGGCCACCGTGCTCGGACAACCGCAGTTCATCATCTGGCACGAGAAGAGCGTACAGGCAGTCGACCCCGACGGTGCCACCCTCTGGTCCTCCGATTTCGGCCCCAACAGCGACGCCTCCCCGGTCATCGTCGAAGACGACCGCGTGCTGCTCAAGGGCCCCCGCTCGAGCGCCCTCTATCAGCTGAGCCGCGCCGAGGACGGTTCGATGGCCGCCGCCCAGCTCTGGGAGAGCCGTGATCTGAAAGGCAGCATGTCGGCACCGGTCTACTTCGACGGACACATCTACGGGTTCGATACACGCTTCCTTTCGTGCATCGACGCAGCCACCGGCAAACGGGTGTGGAAGAGTCGTCCACCCGGCGGCAGCGGCCTCATTCTGGTCGAGGATCGACTGGTCGTGTTCGCCGCTGACGGCCAGATCGCGATCGTCAAGGCCTCCCCCGAGGGCTATCAGGAAGAGACCCGGTACAAGGCGACCGAACGCGAGAGCCTGACCTGGCCGGCCTTTGCGGCCGGAAAGGTGTTCGTACGCGACGCTACCCACCTGGCGGCCGTCCGCATCACCGACCAGCCGACACCGGTGTCGAATACCGACACCGGGCCGCCTGTGCTCTACGAAGGAACCGAGTTCACGGCCTTCGTCGAGCGCGCCACAGCCAGCGCCCATCCCGAACAACACATCGATGCGTTCTTTCGGCAGCCTCGCTCCTATCCGATCGTCGAGAGCAACTTCATCCACTTCGTGTACCGCGGGCAGGCGACCGATGTCGCCGTCTCCTCCACCATCTGGGATTCGTCCAAGGAGTTTCCGCTCGAGCAGCTCGGCGAGACGGGGTTCTTCTATCGCACGATGAAACTCGACCCGATGACCCGACTGGAGTATGCGTTCCGTGTGAACCTCGAGAGCCTCGTTCCCGATCCACTGAATCCGAGACAGGTCGAACGCTTCCCCGGTTCAGCGATCTCCGAGGTCGTGCCTCCTGGCTGGCAGGACCCGCCCTGGATCGAGCCCTACGACGGCACCCCCAAGGGCACCACCGAAACCCTCGTTCTGACCAGCGAGCACACCTCCGACACTCGAGAGATCGAGCTCTGGCGACCGGTCGAAGGGGCCCCTCAGGGGCTGCTCCTGGTGCTCGACGGCGCTTTTCAGCGTAGCGTGGGCCGGCTCGAGACCATCCTCGACCACCTGGTCGGCGAGAGCGTCGCACCGATTGCGGTCGCGTTCGTTCCCGAGCGGGCTTCTGAGTACTGGGTCGAAGCGGACGGCAAGGAGTCCGACGAGCTGGCCGCCATGCTGGCGCGAGAGCTGGTGCCGCTGATCGAGCAGACGCTGGGACGGGAGCTCTCCAGAGACCAGGTGGCAGTGGTCGGAATCGACATGTGGGCGAGTGCCGCACTGCATACCGGCCTGCTCGAGTCCGAGCGCATCGGCCAGACCTGGCTGCTCGACTATGCCGGCACGTTGACCCTCGAGCGTGAGCTCGTGGAGCTACTCGAAGCTCCCCCGAGCTTGCCGAGGTCCCGGTTCCTCATGAGCTGGAACCGACACGGAACGATGTTGACCGATCGGGTGGTCGGGCACGAGGAGGCGAGAGCGCTGGCCGAGCGCCTCGATGCCGCGGGCTACGAGGTCGACCGTGAGGAACGACTCGACAGCGCGGGATGGGGAGCCTACCGCTCGATGATGGCGACCCTGCTCGAAACCACCTTCCCTCTCGCTCCCTAGTCTCGAGGTCGATCACCCTGGATCTTCGGTGACCAGGAGGCACAGCGCCTCCTGGCCCGGGGATGCCGCCCCTCCCCGAAGCGCGGCCATCGAACTCGGCCTGCCAGAGCATCTTTCCGGTGCGGTCGGGGAGGGTCTCGAGAGAGGGATGCCTTGTGGGCGTTGACTCCCCCTACAATAAATAGCAATACTACGTTAGCGCGGAATTCGCCGATTCTCACGCCCCCGGATCAAGCAGGGCGCCAGACGCGATTTTTGCGGGGAGGGGGCGTCAATCTACACGAAGGAGTTCCGGGGCCAGCCCGAGTGCGCGGACTGAAACAACCGACGCGCGGGGGCTCCCCACGAGTCTCATGAACAGGGCAATTCGAGTCGGAACCAGCTCCACCCTCGTCCTGGTGGGGATTTGCCTCGCCGCACCGGCCCTCGGCCAGCTGACGATCACGCCGATCACCTGGGATGTGGTCGGTCTCGACAGCAATCGTCCCCTCACCAGTGGCCCGGAGCTCTTTCCGGTCGGTGCCCAGGTGTGCTCGGCCACCGCCACCACCGATGTGGACGTCGACTTCGTATGGCCCGACGGCAATGGCAGCGGCTGGGACTTCGGCACCGGAGATCCCTACATCAACCTCCGCTCCGGATCGCTGACGTCCCTCACCTTCGCCTCCATCGGTGCCGGTGAGTGTGTCGATGCGTACTTCGAGCTCAGGGTCACTCGTGACGCGGCCGCGTTCGAACAGTCTCGCGAGTACGTCATCAATGCGACCGATCTCAGTGGCACGGTGTCGACGCCCAGCTCCCGCGCCATCCGAATCGAGCGGCTGGTTTCACAGAACCGCAACACCACGTTGCAGATCCGCTATGGCCAGCAGGCCGACGAGTCCGATTGGTTGGTCTTCGGCGGTGGCGGCATCAACCTGGCGATCGGTGAGACCTACTTCATCGAGCTGACCACCCAGACCTCGACCGCCTACGAGGAGCTGCAGTCGTTTCTGACCCTGTCGAACACCATCTTCCAGGTCAAAGCCGTTTCGACCACCTACAGCACTCAGACCGCGCCGACTTCTCGCGTGCCGGACCCCAACCCCCGCCTCTGGGCTGACGGGTGCCTCTGGGAGAGCGACACGGGCAGCCCCAACTACAACTCCTGCCTGTCCGACGGAAAAGCCGGCGGCGTGGTGGTGACGGTATACGAGATCGACATCATCAGCGGCGGCGGTGGGTCGGTGGCCCTCGAGGCCCTGATCTACGATCGCTCCGGGGGCAGCTTCCACTACAACACAGACTACAGCGAGTCACCCGGCGAGCTCGTCCCGATCGATCCAGCCGCGTCCGACTTCTCCAAGCGATTTCTTCCCGCCACCATCAGTCCCGGAGGTACCTCGCGCCTCCTCTTCACCATTACGAACCCCAACGACGCAGAGCTGTCGGGTTATACCTTCACCGACACGCTGCCGACGGGCGTGGAAGTGGCCGCCACGCCGAACGCCAGCTCCAGCTGCGGCGGCACCTGGAACCCGGCGGCCGCAGCCACGGTTCTGAATTTCGATATCGACACCGGGGTGATCGGCGCCAACAGCAGCTGTTCGATTGGCGTGGATGTCACCGCCGCTGCGGAGGGGAGCTACGACAACGTCTCGGAAAATCTCTTCGTCGACGGTGTGGATACGGGCAACAACGCGACGGCCACCTTGACCGTGAACAGCGGGCCGCTGCCTCCGCCCTGCGTACCGGGGACCGAACTGGCGCGCTGGACCATGGATCCGGGGCAGGGCACTGGCGCGCCACCGCTGTTCTTTTCCAAGCATCCGGACGTGAGTAGCGCCGTAGCGAGTTTCACAGCGGGTGGCACCGGGGTGGACTCGATCACGACCGCGAACGGAAACCCCGTCAACGCCTGGCTGGGGAGCGGCTGGGGCGTCGCCACAGTGCCGGACAATGTCGGCCCGCAACCGAACGACGCGTCGTACTTCGAGTTCGTAGTGGATTCTTCGGCGTTCTCGTCCAACCCGGCGGAACCCCTCACGATCAGTCTGGATGTGAACCCCCTGGTCAACGGCGACTGGGCGACCGCCAACAACATCACTCTGAATGTGCATGCGGACGCCGACGGCGGTGGGTTCACAACGGTGATCAACCAGAACCCGGTCAACAAGGTGACCTGGACCACAGTCAGTACGACCACCGTCACGCCTGGCTCTTCCACGACGACCTTTCGGGTCAATATCTCGGGACGCAACGGTTCCAAGCCCGACGCCGCCCTGGCGATCGACAACGTCATCATCACCGGCTGCGGTCCGGGGGCACCGGGCAGCGCGCCGGACCCGCCGACCCTGGACAAGGCCTTTTTGCCGAATCCCATCGGTGCGGGTGAAGTCTCCACGCTCACTTTCACCCTGGACAATCCGAACGCTGGCGATGCTCTTTCGGGGGTCAGCTTCGACGACACCTTGCCGCCCGGCATGACGGTGGCGATGCCCGCCAATGCGTCCAGCACCTGTGGCGGTACCTGGACGCCGGCACCGGGGGACGGTGTGCTCGACTTCTCCGGGGGCGCGATCCCGGCCGCATCCAACTGCAGCTTGACCGTGGACGTCACCTCGAGCACCCTGGGTAGCTCGGTGAACATCAGTGACTACATCTTCGCCACCGAGTCGGGACAAAACGCTACGCCCACTGGTTCCGCCTCGGACACGCTCGTGGTGTTGGCGCCGCCCTCACTCGAGAAGGACTTCGCCCCCGACCTTGTCTTGCTCGGCGTCACCCCGAACGACGCGTCCACCCTGACGTTCAGCGTCACCAATCCGAATCCGGGCAATGCCATCAGCGGAGTGTCGTTCTCCGACACCTTCCCGGCGGGCCTGGTCGTGGCCACGCCGCCGAACGCGTCGACCTCTGGTTGCGGTGCCCCGACCTGGGCGCCGGGAGCCGGCGCGGGGAGCGTGTCGTTCTCTGGCGGGGCGATCGCAGCGGGCGGTACGTGCCTCGTCTCGGTGGACGTGACCGGACCAGAGGGCGTCTTCGACAACGTCAGCGACCCGGTGTCGCACGTCGTCGGCGGCGTAACCGTCACAGATGGCCTCACCGCTACGGCGACGGTGGTCATCGACCAACCCATTCCGGAGATCAAGCTGGTCAAGCAGGTGGGACTCACCAATGATCCCGAAGGGGCGTGGTTCGACTATCTGCCGGTCGTCGCCGGTACGGATGTCTACTACAAGCTGACCGTCGAGAACATCGGTGAAACGGCGCTGGCCGATCTGGGGGTGACGGATCCGACGGTCACCCTCACCTGCGATCCCTGGCCGAATCCACTGCCGGTCGCCGATGTGGGCGACCCGGCCCCCCATGTCACGACGTGCATCGTCGGGCCGTTCGCCGCCACAGCAGGGGTCGTCAACAATACGGCGACGGCGAGTGCCGACGCGGGCGCAGTCACCGACAGTGACTCGGCGACCTATGCCACAGTCGCGCTGACGCTCGACAAGGTCGCCTCTCCGCTCACCTACACGGCTGCCGGCCAGGTCATCAGCTATACCTTCACCGTCACGAACACCGGCAACGCGATCCTCGCGTCGCCGGTCACGATCAATGATCCTCTGGTCTCCGGAGCGAGTTGCCCTTCGCTGACCACCATCGGCAACAACGACAACTTCTTCGACCCGACCGAGTCGATTGTCTGCACAGGTACCTACACGATCCAGCCCGCGGACGTCGTGGCGGGCAGCGTAATGAACACCGCCACCGCGAGTGTGGGCGGGTTCACGACACCTTCCGATTCGGCGACGGTCATTCTGTTGGCCCCGGCGCTGAGTACCTCGAAAGTCCTGACGAGCAACGCGGACGGCGACGGCAGCACCACGGTGACCGAAGGCGACGTCCTGACCTACACGGTGACCGTGACCAACAGCGGGAACGTGCCGCTGACTGGCGTCGTCGTGACCGACAACAAGATCACCCCCACGGGCGGCACCACCCCCTGCGCGACCGTGGCCATCGCCGGAACATGCACCCTCATTGGCACCTACACGGTGACGGCGGCCGACGTGACGGCGGGCTCGATCTCGAACACCGGCACCGGAGATTCGAACGAGACGCCGCCGGATGACGACGTGCTGGTCACCCCGGTGGCCGGTACCCCGGCCCTCACGACAGTGAAAACGCTGACCGCCAACGCGGATGGCGACAGCAGCACGACCGTGACCGAAGGCGACGTGCTGACCTACACGGTGACCGTGACCAACAGCGGGAACGTGCCACTGACCAACGTCGTCGTGACCGACAACAAGATCACCCCCACGGGCGGCACCACCCCCTGCGCGAACGTGGCCATCGCCGGAACATGCACCCTCATTGGCACCTACACGGTGACGGCGGCCGACGTGACGGCGGGCTCGATCTCGAACACCGGCACCGGAGATTCGAACGAGACGCCGCCGGATGACGACGTGCTGGTCACCCCGGTGGCCGGTACCCCGGCCCTCACGACAGTGAAAACGCTGACCGCCAACGCGGACGGCGACGGCAGCACCACGGTGACGGAAGGCGACGTGCTGACCTACACGGTGACGGTGACCAACACGGGCAACGTGCCGCTGACTGGCGTCGTCGTGACCGACAACAAGATCACCCCCACGGGCGGCACCACCCCCTGCGCGACCGTGGCCATCGCTGGAACCTGCACCCTGATTGGCACCTACACGGTGACGGCGGCCGACGTGACGGCGGGCTCGATCTCGAACACCGGCACCGGCGACTCCAACGAGACGCCGCCGGACGACGACGTGCTGGTCACCCCGGTGGCCGGTACCCCGGCCCTCACGACAGTGAAAACGCTGACCGCCAACGCGGATGGCGACAGCAGCACCACCGTGACCGAAGGCGACGTGCTGACCTACACGGTGACCGTGACCAACAGCGGGAACGTGCCGCTGACTGGCGTCGTCGTGACCGACAACAAGATCACCCCCACGGGCGGCACCACCCCCTGCGCGACCGTGGCCATCGCCGGAACATGCACCCTCATTGGCACCTACACGGTGACGGCGGCCGACGTGACGGCGGGCTCGATCTCGAACACCGGCACCGGAGATTCGAACGAGACGCCGCCGGATGACGACGTGCTGGTCACCCCGGTGGCCGGTACCCCGGCCCTCACGACAGTGAAAACGCTGACCGCCAACGCGGATGGCGACAGCAGCACGACCGTGACCGAAGGCGACGTGCTGACCTACACGGTGACCGTGACCAACAGCGGGAACGTGCCGCTGACTGGCGTCGTCGTGACCGACAACAAGATCACCCCCACGGGCGGCACCACCCCCTGCGCGACCGTGGCGATCGGTGGCACCTGCACTCTGGTCGGCACGTACACCGTGACCGCCGCCGACGTGACGGCAGGCTCGATCTCGAATACCGGCACCGGCGACTCCAACGAGACACCGCCAGACGACGACGTGCTGGTCACCCCGGTGGCCGGTACCCCGGCCCTCACGACAGCGAAAACGCTCACCGCCAACGCCGACGGTGACAGCAGCACCACCGTGACCGAAGGCGACGTGCTGACCTACACGGTGACCGTGACCAACAGCGGGAACGTGCCGCTGACTGGCGTCGTCGTGACCGACAACAAGATCACCCCCACGGGCGGCACCACCCCCTGCGCGACCGTGGCGATCGGTGGCACCTGCACCCTGGTCGGCACGTACACCGTGACCGCCGCCGACGTGACGGCAGGCTCGATCTCGAACACCGGCACCGGCGACTCCAACGAGACGCCGCCAGACGACGACGTGCTGGTCACCCCGGTGGCCGGTACCCCGGCCCTCACGACAGCGAAAACGCTGACCGCCAACGCGGACGGCGACAGCAGCACCACCGTGACCGAAGGCGACGTGCTGACCTACACGGTGACCGTGACCAACAGCGGGAACGTGCCGCTGACCGGCGTCGTCGTGACCGACAACAAGATCACCCCCACGGGCGGCACCACCCCCTGCGCGACCGTGGCAATCGGTGGCACCTGCACCCTGGTCGGCACGTACACCGTGACCGCCGCCGACGTGACGGCAGGCTCGATCTCGAATACCGGCACCGGCGACTCCAACGAGACGCCGCCGGACGACGACGTGCTGGTCACCCCGGTGGCCGGTACCCCGGCCCTCACGACAGCGAAAACGCTCACCGCCAACGCGGACGGTGACAGCAGCACGACCGTGACCGAAGGCGACGTGCTGACCTACACGGTGACCGTGACCAACAGCGGGAACGTGCCGCTGACCGGCGTCGTCGTGACCGACAACAAGATCACCCCCACGGGCGGCACCACCCCCTGCGCGACCGTGGCGATCGGTGGCACCTGCACCCTGGTCGGCACCTACACCGTGACCGCCGCCGACGTGACGGCAGGCTCGATCTCGAACACCGGCACCGGAGATTCGAACGAGACGCCTCCAGACAACGACGTCCTGATCACACCGGTCGTGGGCACTCCAGCGCTGAGCACCTCGAAGGCCCTGACGAGCAACGCGGACGGCGACGGCAGCACCACGGTGACGGAAGGCGATGTTCTGACGTACACGGTGACGGTGACCAACACGGGGAACGTACCCCTGACCGGGGTCGTCGTGACCGACAACAAGATCACGCCGACCGGCGGCACCACCCCCTGCGCGACCGTGGCAATCGGTGGCACCTGCACCCTGGTCGGCACCTATACCGTGACCGCCGCCGACATTACCGCCGGTTCGATCTCGAACACCGGCACGGGCGACTCCAACGAGACACCTCCGGATGATGACGTACTGGACACGCCGGTCGTCGGCACTCCGGAGCTGAGCACGACGAAGGCCCTCACGAGCAACGCGGATGGCGACGGCAGCACGACGGTGACCGAAGGCGACGTGCTGACCTACACGGTGACCGTGACCAACACCGGCAACGTGCCGCTGACCAACGTCGTCGTGACCGACAATCTGATCACGCCCACGGGCGGTACCACGCCCTGTGCGACGATCGCGATCGGTGGCACCTGCACCCTCATCGGCACATACACGGTGACGGCGGCCGATATCGCCGCCGGTTCGATCACCAACACCGGCACGGGCGACTCCAATGAGACACCCCCGGATGACGACGTCCTGGTCACGCCGGTGGTGGGCACTCCTGCACTGGGCACATCGAAGGCGCTGACCAGCAACGCGGATGGCGACGGCAGCACCACCGTGACCGAAGGCGATCTGCTGACCTATACGGTGACCGTGACCAACAGCGGGAACGTGCCACTGACCAACGTCATCGTGACCGACAACAAGATCACGCCCACCGGCGGCACGACCCCGTGTGCAACGGTCGCGATCGGTGGCACGTGCACCCTGGTTGGCACCTACACGGTGACGGCCGCGGACGTCACGGCGGGCTCGATCTCGAACACGGGCACCGGCGATTCCAACGAAACGCCTCCGGACGACGACGTGCTGGTCACGCCGGTCGACGCCACCCCGGCGCTGAGCACCTCGAAGGCGCTCACCAGCAACGCGGATGGCGACGGCAGCACCACCGTGACAGAAGGCGACATCCTGACCTACACGGTGACCGTGACGAATACCGGGAACGTGCCGCTGACTGGCGTCGTCGTGACCGACAACCTGATCACCCCCACCGGCGGAACCACCCCCTGCGCGAACGTGGCGATTGGTGGCACCTGCACCCTGATCGGCACCTACACCGTGACCGCCGCCGACGTGACGACCGGCTCGATCTCGAACACGGGCACTGGCGATTCCAACGAAACGCCTCCCGACGACGATGTGCTGGTCACGCCGGTCGACGGCAGTCCGGCGCTCAGCACTTCGAAGGCGCTGACGGACAACGCCGACGGCGACGGCAGCACCACGGTGACCGAGGGTGACCTGCTGACGTACACGGTGACGGTGACGAACACCGGGAACGTGCCGCTGACCAACGTGGTGGTGGCCGACAACCTGATCACGCCCACCGGTGGCACGACGCCGTGCGCGACCGTGCCACTTGCGGGCACATGTACGTTGATCGGCACCTACACCGTGACGGCGGCCGACGTGACGGCCGGCTCGATCTCGAACACGGGCACCGGTGATTCGACCGAAACACCTCCGGACGACGACGTGTTGGTCACGCCGGTGGAGGGTTCCCCGGCGCTGAATACCTCGAAGGCGCTGACGGGCAACGCGGACGAAGACGCCAGCGGCACGGTGACCGAGGCCGACACCCTGACCTACACGGTGACGGTGACGAACACCGGGAACGTACCGCTGACCAACGTGGTGGTGAGCGATGACCTGATCACTCCCACCGGCGGCACGACGCCGTGCGCGACGCTGGCAATCGGCGGGACCTGTACCTTGATCGGTACGTACGTGGTGACGGCGGGGGATATCACCGCCGGCTCGATCACCAACACCGGAACCGGCGATTCGGACGAGACGCCTCCGGACGACGACGTGCTGGTCACTCCGATCGCTGTCACCCCCGCGCTCCAGACCTCCAAGGCACTGACTGGGAACGCGGACGGCGACGCCAGTGGCACGGTGACGGAGGGCGATGCCCTGACCTACGTGGTCACCGTGACCAATACGGGCAATGTGGCGCTGACCAATGTCGTCGTGACGGACAGCTTGATCACTCCCACGGGTGGGACCACACCGTGCGCCACCGTGGCGATCGGCGGGACCTGTACCTTGATCGGAACCTACACGGTGACGGCCGCTGATGTGGCGCTGGGCTCGATCACCAACACCGGCACGGGCGATTCGAACGAGACGCCACCAGACGACGACGTCGTGACGACACCGGTCTTGTCAAGCCCCGAGGTCTTCTTGTCCAAGTCCTCCACGCCGGATTCGGGCACACCGGTGATTCCGGGCGATACGATCACCTATACCCTGACCCTCCAGGTAGTGGACGGCCCCACGACGGCCGAGGTGGAGTTGACCGACATGCTCGGTGCGGATCTGACCTTCGATTCGGTGACGAGCAACCCCGGAGGCTTCACGATCGGTGGCTCGGGCAACCTGCTGATTGCAACTCTGCCAGCGGGTGCGTCTGACGGCACCTACGAGGTGGAGTACACGGCGACGGTCAACACGGATGCTCTCGGCGAAGTCGACAATGTCGTGGTGATCACTGGCGGCGGCGGTGATTCGGATCCGGAATGCGATGTGTGCTCGACCGAGCATCCTCCGGTGGGTGGGCCCACAACGGAGATACCTACTGCCTCCACGGTGGGCCTCTTCGTGCTCCTCACCTTGCTCGCGGGTGCGGCATTGCGGCGCTTGAGGAACGACGGACTCGATCCGATCGGATGAAGAAGGGAGCTGAATGCTCTCGAGGTCGAAGACCCTGGGGCTCCGGTGACCAGGAGGCACAGCGCCTCCTGGCCCGGGGATGGCACCCCTCCCCGACTATCGCGGCAGCGAGAACACCCAGAGCGCAGTGCCGCCCTGCGGCGCGGAGCTCATCGGCATCCCCTCCGATGCAGCCTTGCCCGACTTGAACTCCTCGTACGCTCCGGCCAGTGCGCCGATGTGAAGGTTGCCGATCCCCACCAGCACGGCCACGTACTGCACGTCGTTCACCGCGTAACTCATCACACTGGAGCTCGGCACGCCGTCGAGCTCGGCCCGCCAGAGGACCTCGCCAGTGCGGTCGTCGAGCGCCTTGAGCGAGGGGTCGAAGTCACCGGAGAACAGCAGTCCGCCGCCCGTCGCCAACAGCCCGGTGGAAATCGGAGAGGTCTGATCGTGCGACCAGGCCAGTTCCTGGTAGGCCACGTCGATCGCCTGCACGCGCCCCATCTTGCCGTCGGCGGCATCCGGATGCTCGGCGTTGGAGATACCGACTCCCGAGGTCAGCAGGCGCGCCCCCTTCTGGCTCAACAGCATGCACCACTCCGTGATCGGTACGTAGACCAGGTTCGTCTCTGGATTGAACGACGTCGGCGGCCAGCTCCGCCCGCCCGCGGCGCTGGGACAGATCACCGTCGGCCGTGACGGATCC
The DNA here is from genome assembly GCA_963851415.1 of uncultured Acidobacteriota bacterium. Lineage (GTDB taxonomy): Bacteria > Acidobacteriota > Thermoanaerobaculia > Multivoradales > Multivoraceae > CAWKPF01. The sequence continues at coordinate 327,817 of CAWKPF010000003.1, read as the reverse complement.
GGCATCTTTTCGGGATCGACCGTCTTGGCCCCGGTTTCGGGATCGATCGCCGTGATGACGTTCTGCGTGCCGGCATCGACCGAGAACAGGTACTCGCCCGTGGCGGCGTCCAGCGCGTCCACGATCGCCATCTTCCCCGTGTTCATGACGACCTTGCGCTCTTTGCCCTCGTACGGAAGGGTCACGATCTGGCGCTCGAATGCCCAGTCGAGATCCCACTGATCGTTGGGCATGTGCTGGTAGTACCAGACCAGTTCTCCGGTCTCGGGGCGAAGGGCCACGGTGCAGTTGGTGTAGAGCGCATCGTTGGTCACGCCTTCCTTGCCCAGGGGCTGGAGCAACGGTCCCGTGTCGTAGGTCGGCGCCACCCCGAAGTAGACCAGGTCGAGCTCCGGGTCCCAGGTTCCCTGATGCCAGACCGAACCGCCGCTGCGCTTCTCCAGCGGAACGTCGTTCCAGGTTTCGCCTCCGGGCTCCCCCGGTCGAGCGATGGTGTTGAAGCGCCAATCCTCCTCGCCGGTCTGGGCATCGAGGCCGAGAATGAAGCCTCCTTTCGAGGCAAAGCTCGCGGTGACCCCCTGGATCACCTTTCCCCCGACGACCAGCGGCGCACTCCTCAGCTGGTGACCACCTCGACCCCCCGGAGGCACCTCGGTATCGATCTCGTGGTCCCAGACCAGCTCCCCCGTGCGCGCGTTCAATGCGAGCACGTGGAGGTCGGAGGTGGGCACGAACACCTTGTCGCCGTGCAGGCCGAGCCCCATCTTCTGGCTCGATCCGGCCTTCGACTGGTGCTGATAGCGCCAGAGAACGTCCCCGTTGGTCGCGTCCAGAGCGAGCACCGTGTCCGGGTACGTGTGGAGGAACATGATGCCCTGGTGCACCAGGGGCATCGACATGCTCACCCCTTCGCGCAAGGGTGCACGCCACGAGGGTTTCAGACCGGCCACGTTCTCCTTGTTGATCAGATTCAGCGGACTGAAGTTCATGCCGTCGGCGGCCCGTCCCCACTGCAGCCAATCGCCGGGGGCCGGATTGCCGAGCATCTCGTCGGTGACCGCCGGGAGGCTCTTCAACCGAGCGGCCTGTCTCGCCGACGGGGTCACCGGGGCATCCGGGTCGGAATCCTGCCCTTCGAGCCGCGGGATCGTCAGTTCGCCCAACGCGGCGACGTCCGAAGGCAGCGCGCCCTCGCCGGCAGGAAACCCGTTCGACTTCAGGAGGTAGGCGAGGATGTTCGTGTAGGTCACCTCGCCGAGGCTGACCGGCTCGCCGCTTCCCTCCGGAGGCATTCGACGCACATGAAACGACAGCACGTCGGCGGACTTGCCGCGCCAGGACTGATCGAAGCGCGGGCCCACCAGTCCGGGAGCGAGGTGACTGCCCCCCAGGCTGTTGCCGTGGCAGGAGGCACAGTTCGACTCGTAGGCGGTCTTGCCTTCCGTGGCCTGCGCCTCGGAGTAACTGAGGTTGGCTCCGCTCGCCCGATGAGCGAAGAAGCACAGAGGGAGGACCAGAACGACCATCGGAACCTGTTTGTTGAGCATGGCGGCGATTCTAATCGTCTCCGCACCGATATCCCAGAATCTCGGCACGACGCGCCGACCGGAATGACGGGGATATCGACGGGCCAAGCTCCGCGCAAGACTCAGCGCCCCCCCAGATCTACGGGTCGACCAGACACGGCCGCCGATCGCGTACCCTGTCGCCGAGGCGACACCCCGTCGGGGTCATACCGACTAGACTTACCCCTTCCACCCGCTTCGAACGACTCAGTGAAGGAGAATCGACGATGAGCCTATTGGACACCTTGATGAAGCGTGCTGATCTCGGATCGGTCGCAGGCATGATGGCGAAGAACCCCCAACTCCTGGGCGCCGCGGCGGCCCTGTTGAGCCCCTCGGACTCGTCCGTAGGCGGCAGCGGAGGCTTGACCGCCATCATGGGTTCGCTGCGCGGCAACGGTCTCGGCGACCAGGTGTCGTCGTGGATCGGCTCGGGAGCGAACAAGGCGATCGACGCCAACCAGCTGACCAGCGCCCTGGGATCCGACACGATGAGTCAGTTCGCGAACAAGGCCGGCATCGATGTGGCAGAGGCCGGATCGGCGCTCTCGTCGCTGCTGCCCGCCCTGATCGACCAGCTCACTCCGGACGGCAACGAGCCCCAGGGGAGCGCCGTCGAAGGCCTGCTGGCGAAGTTGTTCTGACTCTCGGGAACGCCGGAGCTCTACGGAGATCTCCGGCGCGACCCGCCTCTGCGCCTCGGAGAGAGCACCTCGGGGCAACGACTGGGCCCGTGCCTCGGCCAGCAGCGCTGCAATCGCAGAAGAGTCGACCGGACCGTCGGTGATTGCTCGGCACGAGGTCGAGCGAGGGACCCACGTAGATCGTCGGGGCGGGCGATGTGAGCACCCGAGCCGCAATGGTCGACGCACCGTCTTCGGTCATAGACTGCGCCGCAGCAGCCACCGCTTCGGCCTGGTCTCCTCATCGTGCAGAACGTGATCCACCATCGCCGTAGGGCCACCGTCTTTCTGTTGGCCGGGGTGGGGACCTGTACGCTGGGGTACATCTCTGCCATCACGGTCACGGCCCTGGTCGCCGAAGCCATCAGCGGTGCGGCCACCTGGGCGGGCGCACCCGTGGCGGCGGCCGTGCTCGGGACGGCGACGGGCGCACCGCTCTTGTCGGCGGCCATGCGTAGCTGGGGCCGCCGACGCGGCCTGGTCGGCGCGTACTGTCTCTTTGCGCTCGGGGGAGCAGCGGCAGTCGCCGCCGTAGCGCGCGAGGGGTTCGTCCTTCTGTTGTTGGCGCTGTTCGTACTGGGACTCGGCAACAGCGGCAACGCTCTGACCCGCTACCTGGTCGCGGACCTGCACACCCTCGAGCGGCGGGGGCTGATGCTGAGTCTGGCCGTCTGGACCGGCACCCTGGGCGCGGTCGTCGGGCCGAACCTGTTGGCCCCTGCCGGCCAGGCCGCCGAGCTTCTCGGCCTGCCCCGACTGAGCGGCCCCTACCTGGTGGCGCTCGGGCTTGCCGTGTGCGTCGCTTCGTTCTACTTCTGGGCGCTTCGCCCCGATCCGCTGGAGTTGGTGATCGACTCGGAGGACGAAGACGGGCAGCTGCAGGGCGGACGCCTCCGCGAGGTCTTGCGAACCGCACCGGTCCAGGTCGCCCTCACCGCCATGGTGGTCGGCCATGTCGCCATGGTCTTGATCATGACCATGACCCCCGTCTATCTCGGCCATGCAGGGCACGATCTCGGCGGAATCGGGCTTGTGATGAGTGCCCACATCTTCGGTATGTTCGTCTTCTCCCCTCTCACCGGCCGGGCAGCCGATCTCTTCGGTCCCGTGCGTGTCCTCGTGGTGGCGCAGGGGCTGCTACTGGCCGCCGCGGCCTTGGGAGCGACGTCTTCCGCCACCAGCCTCAGCGCCATGATGTTCGCGCTGTTTCTTCTCGGACTGGGCTGGAACTGCGGTTTCGTGGCTGGCAGCGCACTGCTCACCACGGGGCTCTCGCTCACCCTGCGCTCGCGGCTGCAGGGCTACACCGATGCCACGGTGTGGCTGTCTGCAGCATCGGCGAGCCTCGCTTCGAGCCTTCTCTTCGCTGGCTCTGGCTATCGTGGACTGTGTCTGGCGGGTGGCGCGCTGGTCGTCGTGCCCCTCGCAGTGATCCTCGGCCACGCGGGATCGCCAACCCTGGCGAGGGCCGTTCGGCAGAACCGGTGAGGACTCCAGGGAAAGGCGATTCGCATCCGAAGAGAAAGCCCATTGGAAGCCGGAGTGACAAAACGGCGAGAATCGGGATGTGTCTGTACCGAGACCAGGACTTCGAGATCGACCTGGAGACCGAAGGCAGGGGACGAGCACCTGATTCCGCGCGGAGCATGCCTCGAATCAGACTCGAGGAAAGGAGGGCAAGAGATGAGGAGGGAGACTTCTCGCAACCGTTGTGGCGAGCGCAGGCCCACAAAGGGCAACGAAGCGTCGAGGCCAGGCCTGGGCCCGGCAGCGATCCTCGCAGCTGCACTGTCCATCGCCGCCTGGGGCTGCGCGCCCGATGCCGTCCACACCGACAGTGAGCTCGCGCCGTCGGGCCACCCCAACGTGCTCTTCATCATCGTCGACGATCTGCGCCCGGAGTTGGGAGCCTATGGCAACCAGGTGATCCAGACTCCGAATCTCGATCGGTTTGCAGCCCAGGGCTTCACCTTCGTTCGCGCCTACTCACAGGCGGCTGCGTGTGCACCATCGCGGGCGAGCGTGATGCAGGGCCTGCGCCCCGATACGACGCGAGTCTGGAGCCTCGGCGAGAGTTTTCGCGAGATCAATCCCGACGCCGTAACGATGCCGCAGCACTTCAGCCAGTACGGTTATCACACGGTTTCCATGGGGAAGATCTTCCACAACCACATGCCCGACCGGGTCTCCTTCGACGAGCCCGATCTGCGACCACCGGCCTTTGCCACCCCGGAGCTGATCGATCGCGACCCCGAGTCCTTCTACTACGACGAAGCCCTGCAGGAGGAGCTCGCGGAGGTCCGCGCACGGCGCCTCGAGGCGAACCCGAACGCCTATGCCGGCGGCTGGGCCTACGGACGCTCGTGGGAAGCATTCGACGGCCCTGACGAGGCCTTCTACGACGGCGCCCAGACCGATCTCGCCATCGAGACGCTCTCTCGGCTCGCGAAGAAGGAACAGCCCTTCTTCCTGGCAGTGGGCTACTACCGACCGCACCTGCCGTTCGTCGCACCCAAGAAGTACTGGGACCTCTACGACCCCGACCAGATCCCGATGGCCACCAATCCCTATCTGCCCGAAGACTCGCCGATCATGGCGATGAACTCGACCTACGAGCTCGGCGCCTGCTACGACCTGGAGGACATGGTCCAGCATCCATCGCTCGGACAGCTCCCCGAGGAGACGGCTCGCTTGCTGAAGCACGGCTACTACGCTTCGGTCAGTCACGTCGATTCGGTGATCGGCAAGCTGCTCGACGGCCTCGACGAGCTGGGATTGTCGGAGGACACGATCGTGGTCATCTGGGGCGATCACGGATGGAAACTCGGCGAGCACGGTAGCTGGTGCAAGCAGACCAACTACGACATCGATACCCGGGTGCCTCTCATGATCCGGGCGCCCGGTGTCGGGCCGACGGGTGGACGCAGCTCGAGCCTGGTGGAGCTCGTCGACCTGTTCCCCACTCTCAGTGACCTCGCAGGCATTCCCGTGCCCGAGAACATGGAAGGAACGAGCCTTCGGCCCATCCTCGAGGCCCCCGACTCCGTCGTCAAGACCGCGGCCTTCAGCCAGTACGTGCGACGCCCGAAGAACTCTCCGGACGGCCATCGCTACATGGGCTACGCAATGGTCACGGACCGCTATCGCTATGTGGAGTGGTACCCGTGGGACCAACAGACCAAGACCCCCGGGAGTCGGGTCGCAGCCGAGCTGTACGATCACCGGACCGACCCGGACGAGAACGTCAACGTCGCAAATAGGCCGGGTAACGAGGAGATCGTCCAGACACTCGCGGCACAGCTGAAGTCAGGCTGGCCAGCAGCTCGATCTCAGAAACACTAGCGGGTGCGCGTGATGAGTATCACGCTCCCCCCTAAGGTGTTTCCCGCCAAGCGCGGCTGCGCAGCGCGGCTCAGAAGTCCTGGCCTCTGAAACTTGACTCATTTGCTGCAACTCGTCGGGGCCAAGACTTCTAGCGAAGCCAGGTCCCGGCTCCGAGATCGGGAGGGGAGCAGGAAGTCAGCGGAACAGGACACCAGCGGAACGGGACGCCGGAGGAGTTGCCAATCCGCTCCTCCACGCCGCCGTGAGTGGCCAGCTCTGCTCAGGGCCCACCGATCGAGAGCAGCTCCACCTCGAAGATGAGCGTGGCGCCGGGAGGAATGCCGGGTCGCCCAGCGTCGCCATAGGCCGTGTCGGAAGGGCAGACCAGGCGGCTCTTGCCTCCGACCTTCATCGTCGCCACGCCTTCGGTCCAGCACTTGATGACCTGGTTGAGCGAAAAGGTCACGGGCTCACCTCTATCGACCGAGCTGTCGAAGATGGCGCCGTCGGTCAGGGTCCCGTGGTAGTGAACGGTGACCTCATCGGAAGCCGTGGGGCTCTCGCCGCTTCCGGTCGTGATGTCGGTGATGATGGCGCCCGACTCCAAGGTACGCGCATTCGGCTTGCCCGCCTCTTCCACGAGGAATGCGGCGCCGGCCTCTTTGGTGGCTGCGGCCACCTTGGCCTGCCTCTCCTGGGCGAAGGCCTGGAGCTTGGGACCGTAGGCCTGGAGGTCGACCTGGGTCTCGGCTCCGACAATGGCGTCGGTGATTCCCCGCTGCACGATCGCCAGCTCGTCCGCGGTCAGCTGAAAGGCCCCGAGGCCCTGGGACACGGCGAGGCCGAGGGCGTACAGGAGCTTCTCCTCCTCGGTGTCGATCGCCTCCTGAGCGGGCACGAAGGAGGGCAGCACTAGCAAGCCGAGAACGAAGAGCACGATGGATGGACGTTGCAACATGAAGGAACACCTCTGAGGTGGAAAGAGGGGAAGAGGGGCGGAAGCCCCGGAAGGAGGGTAACCTTAGCAAAATGTGGCGCACCGGGGCGCCCCGGCCGCTATCCGGGGACGCAGGCGACCGGCAGGCGCCCGTCGGCGCTCCCAGGGCCACTCGCGGCGCCGCAAGGAACGGGCCGCATCAGCGCTTCCAGACCGTCTTTCCGTCCTTGACCGTCTCCATCACCTCGATGGAGTTGATCTCCATCGGCTCGATGGTGAGCGGGTTGTCGGACAGGATCACCAGGTCGGCAACCTTGCCGACCTCGAGCGACCCCTTGCGGTCCTCCTCGAAGTGCTGGTACGCGCCCCAGAGGGTGACCGCCTTGAGCGCTTCGATCGGCGTCAGACGCTCTTCGGGTCCGAGCACCCTGCCGCTGCGTGTGACTCGATTCACCGTCGCCCACATCACCTGCATGAGATTCGGCAGGGCGACCGGCGCGTCGGTGTGGCTGGTCGGGATCAGGCCGCGGTCGAGTGCCGAGCGCATCGGCGAGATCTTCTGTGCCAGCTCTTCACCGATGATCTGAGCGTGCCAATCTCCCCAATAGAAGGTGTGCATCGGGAACAGCGACGGCATGATCTGGAGCTCGACGAGGGCGTCGAGCTGATCCGGACGGATGTATTGACCGTGGATCAGCACATTGCGACGGTCACCGGGCCCATACTCTTCGTGCACGGGCCGCACGGCGGCGATCAGCTGGTCCATGGCCGCGTCGCCGTTGGCGTGTGTGAGAATCTGCCAGCCCTTCTCGTATCCCTCGTCGAAGAGCCCATGGACGACAGACGTGTCGGGGATCGCCGGATATCCGGCGTAGTCCTCGTTCTGGCCGTCCGGGGGAATCAGATACGGCTGGGTTCGCCAGGCGGTACGCCCCTGGGGCGAGCCGTCGAGGGTGATCTTGAGGCCCCCGATGCGGTAGTGATTCCTGTAGTCCCTGGTGTGCCACTCCGACGCGAGCAGATCCTTGGACGTGTAGTCGATGTAGGAGACCACGTCGATGTCGAAGTCGCCGGCCTCGGCGGAGCGCACCATCGAGTCGTGGGAGCCCGCGAAAGCGCGCCCCTCCTGCGCTGTCGTGTACCCGAAGCTCTTTGCCATCTCCAGGCCCTTCTCGAGGAAGTAGTCCGCATCCTCGTTGGTTGCCGGAGAGAGTGCCTGGACCATGTTCGGGATCGCCGCGAGCTCCTCGAGCACGCCGTTGGGCTCTCGGGTTCCCGGCCGCCGGCGGATGATTCCGCCCTCCGGATCTTCGGTTTGCGCCGTGATGCCGAACAGCTCGAGGCCTTTGCTGTTGACCGTGCAGAAGTGTCCCGAGATGTGGAGGGCGAGTACCCCGACCTCGGTCGACACCCGATCGAGCTCGTCGCGCGTCGGGTGACGACCTTCGGCGAGCACCGAGTCGTCGTAGCCGGTGCCGAAGATCCAACCGGTGCGCCCGACATCGGGGCCCTCGGCGAAGGCCTTCAGCTTCTCGACGAGGTCGTCGATCGACTCGACGGTGCCGTCGGGTGGCGCGAGCAGGTTCGCGCCCACGGCCTGCATCCCGAAGTTCAAGACATGCGCATGGCCGTCGACGAAGCCCGGCGTCAGGGTTCGACCTGCGAGATCGACCACTTCCGTGTCATCGCCGCGCAGCGTCATGACCTCGTATTCCGACCCCACCGCGACGATGACGCCGTCGCGCACCGCGAGGGCCTCGGCGGACGGATTGTCGTCGTCGACCGTCACGATCGGGCCGCCGCGGTAGATCGTATCGGCGGCGTCGGTCGCCGCGGTCTCGGGGCCCGACGGGGCTCCGCAACCGAAGGCTAGACCGAGAGCGAGCAGAACGAGAACGAGCGAGCGAGGGGTAGCCGCGACGCGACGAGTCATACAATTTCCTTTCCGAGTTGCCAGCACTTCGATGACGGCGCGCGATCGGATGTGAGCGATGTGGCCCAGAGTATCGCGCGCCATCGGCGGCAGGGTTCTCCCATCGAGACCACGACCCGCCTCGGCTCGGGCTCGAAAAACCACCCGTACGCGTGGCGCATGCCGTGGCTCGCGAAGCTAGCTTGAAGAAAAGCCGCGTGCCGTGCAGAGGAGGTTCGCCATGAGCCAGGCACCAGAGCGCGAGAAGAGGGCACGCCACCGGATGGTGGACGAGCAGATCGCCGCTCGCGGGATCCGGGATTCCCTGGTCCTCGAAGCCATGGGCCGAGTTCCCCGGGAAGAGTTCTTGCGAGAGGGTCTCGAGGAGTTCGCGTACCAGGACACGCCGCTTCCCATCGAGTCGGACCAGACCATCTCCCAGCCCTTCATCGTCGCGTTCATGACCGAGAGCCTCGAGCTCCGGGGCGGTGAGCGGGTCCTGGAGATCGGCACCGGCTCCGGGTACGCGGCGGCGGTCCTGGCGGAAATCGCCGGCGAGGTCTACACCGTCGAGCGCTACGAGAATCTCGCTCGAGGTGCTCGGGAGCGGCTCCGCCGCCTGGGATACGAGAACGTTCGCGTCCTCCACGGCGACGGCACTCGCGGCTGGTCAGAGCACGCGCCCTACGACGCGATCGTCGTGGCCGCCGGAGGTCCGGAGGTTCCGGACTCGCTCCGCCGGCAGCTCGCGGTCGGAGGCCGACTCGTCATTCCGGTGGGTTCCACCCAGAGGCTGCAGAAGCTCGTGCGCATCCGTCGTCTGGCCGAGGAGCGCTTCGATGAAGAGGAGCTCCTCGACGTCCGATTCGTCCCCCTCGTCGGGCGAGAGGGTTGGGCGGAGGGGGTCGAGATGCCTTCGCGCGAAGCTCGAGCACCCGAGCGGGCCGAGCGAGAGGTCTCCTCACTGGTGGCCGCGGCGGCCGAGCCCTTCGACGACCTTGCGCGAGCGAGTCTCGCCGGCCTTCTCGATCGGATCGGAGATGCCCGCGTGGTGCTACTGGGCGAGGCGACCCACGGCACCAGCGAGTTCTATCTCATGCGCGCCCGGATCACCCGGGAGCTCGTCGAGCACCGAGGCTTCACCATCGTGGCGGCCGAGGCAGACTGGCCCGACGCGGCCCGGATCGACCACTACGTCCGGGATCTGGAGCATCCCGCTCCGGACTGGGTCGCATTCACGAGGTTTCCGACCTGGATGTGGAGGAATCACGAGTTCCGGGAGCTGGTGGAGTGGATGCGGGAATGGAACCGGGGCTTGGATCCGGAGCGACGAGTCGGCTTCTACGGACTGGACCTTTACAGCCTCCACACCTCGATCGCGGCCGTCCTGGCCTATCTCGACGAGGTGGATCCAGAGGCTGCAGAGGTGGCCCGTCTCCGGTACGGCTGCCTGACTCCCTGGGAGTCGGATCCCGCTACCTACGGCCACGCCGCCCTCAGCGGCAGCTATCGCTCCTGTGAGAAGGACGTCGTCGAAATGCTCCAGGATCTCCTGGATCAGCGTCTGCGGTATCTCGGGGCCGACGGGGAGCGCTATCTCGACGCGGTGCAGAATGCCCGCCTGGTTGCCAACGCCGAGCGCTACTACCGGGTGATGTACTTCGGAGGTCCCGAGTCGTGGAATCTGAGGGACCGGCACATGTTCAGCAGTCTTCGCCGGGTTCTGGAGGCCCGGGGGACGAGCTCCCGTGCCGTGGTCTGGGCCCACAACTCCCATCTCGGCGATGCCCGGGCAACGGAGATGTCGGCCCGAGGCGAGCTGAATCTCGGCCAGCTCTGCCGAGAGCGATTCGGTGGCCGGTGCTACTCCGTCGGCTTCGGCACCGATCACGGAACCGTGGCTGCCGCCCGCAACTGGGGCGAGCCGATGGAGATCCGGCGCGTCCGTCCCTCGGACTCCCGAAGCTACGAGCGAGTCTGCCACGAGACGGGAATACCCCGGTTCCTTCTGGGTCTGCGAGCCGCGGGAGAGACGCGGGAAGCACTCCTGGAACCCCGGCTCGAGCGGGCCATCGGCGTGATCTACCGGCCCGAGACCGAGCTCCCGAGTCACTACTTCGCCGCCCATCTCCCGCTCCAGTTCGACGAGTGGATCTGGTTCGACGAAACCCGCGCCATCCAGCCTCTGGAGACGCACGAGGTCGCCGGCCTTCCCGATACCTATCCGTTCGGGCTCTGAGGGTCGGATCAGAATCGCTCGATCGGGCGACTGTGTCGGCCCGCACCGGGCTATGCTGAGTCGCCACAGTGCGGATCCTCAACCGGAGCAGGTGATCGTGAAGCGTCAGATCCGTGACACCCCCCCGCAAGTCGAACACCCTCCCTCTTGTGTTCGTGGCTCGAGGGGGCCATGCTCCTCCGATGGCAAATCCACTGGACCGAGAGCCCATCGCGCGCCGCGCCTTGCTCCTTGCCGCCGTGTCCCTGCCTCTGAGTGGCAGCGTCGTTCCCGCGGCCGTACCGACTCCCCTCGCGCCGAGTGAATCTCGCCTCGTACCCGCCGGAGCCGACCGCTCAGGCCACTCTCGCCACGTCCTGGGTGACCTGCGAATCGACGCGAAGCTCACTCCGCGAGAGACCTCCGGGGCGCTCTATGTCATCGAGAACGTCTCTCGAGGTCCGGGCGGCCCTCCTCGGCATGTCCACCACGAGCAGGACGAGTGGTTCTTCGTGCTCGAAGGCAGGTACCGGATCGAAGTGGGCGAAGAGCGGTTCGATCTGGGACCCGGCGACTCCATCCTCGGACCTCGAGCCATCGCTCACGTCTGGGCCCACGTGGGCGAGGGTGTCGGTCGACTCCTGATCTCCTTCCAGCCGGCGGGCACCATGGAAGAGTTCTTCACCGCGCTCGAAGCGGCGGGCAAACGACCCTCTCGAGAGGCGCTGGCCTCGCTCTTCGATCAGCACGGCATGACCCTCCTGGGGCCTCCCCGCTCCGGCGTGTGACAACCGGACCCCGAGGGGGCTCCCTTATCTATCGTGTGGGTCTCTAGACGAGCTCCGAGCCCGCTCTCGCCACCGAGCGCGGGGAAGGAAGCCCGAGCCTGTCACCCGATGACACTCACCTGGTGTTCGAGACCGACAAGACCGTGATCTTCCAGGTCACTGTGTTGGAGCTCTTCGACGAGCAATGATCCCGGCCGAGCAGAGTGCCTCGAGCTGGGGGCGATCGAGGCCGAGGTCCTGCTGGAGGACTTCCTCGGTGTGTCGCCCCAGTAGAGGGGCCGCGCGCAGCTCGACGTCGCCGTTCGAGAGCCGCAGCGGGCAGCCCAGCAGGGGCAGCTCGCCGAGCGCCTCGTGCTCGACCGTGGTGACGAAGCCGCGCTCCTGCAGATGGGGATCTCGATAGAGATCGGTGGTCTCATAGACCGCGCTCGCCGGAACCCCCTCTTTCGCCAGGTGACGCATGGCTTCGAACTTGTCGAACCGGCCCGTCCACTCCCCGATCACTCCGCGCAGCACGGCATCGTGCTTCGCACGGGCAGTGGGAGAGGCGAAGCGCTCGTCCTCGATCAACTCGGGTCGTCCGATGGCACGGCAGAGTTTGGCCCACAGGGGCTCGCCCACCACCATCAGATAGACATAGTCGTTGGCGCCGAAGGGCCTGCAGGGGTACAGGTCGATCAGCGCTGCGACTCCGGTGCCCGTGCGCTGGGAGGGCCGTCTCCCCCACTCGGTGCCGAGCGACAGCGCGGTGCGCATGTAGTACGTCACGGCTTCCTGCATCGAGATCTCGACGCGTTGCCCTTCACCGGTGCGGAGCCGCTCGGCGTAGGCCGCGCAGAGCGCCAGGGCCATCTGCACGCCGGCCCCCGAGTCGCCGAGAGTCGCTCCCGGCACCAGCGGGGGTCCGCTCGGCTCGCCGGTCACCGACAGGGCTCCCCCGGCGGACTGCGCGACCCGGTCGAAGGACTTCCAGCTCGAATGCGGCCCGCTCGAGCCGAACCCCTTGATGCTGCCGTAGATCACGCTGGGATGGATCTCGCGCAGCACGTCGTATCCCAGCTCGAGCTTCTCGATCACCCCGGGGCCGAGATTCTCGAGGAAGACGTCGTAGTGCGGCACCAGACGCAACAGCAGTTCTCTGCCCTCGGGGTGATCGAGCGCCAGCGCCACACTGCGTTTGTTGCTGTTCCAGTTGACGAAGTACTCGGAGTCCTCGAAGCCGAACTGATCGAAGATCTTCCGTCCCGGGTCGCCCACTCCGGGACGCTCGAGCTTGACCACGTCGGCACCGAGCCAGGCCAGCAGCTGAGTGCACGACGTCCCGGACTCGAACTGGGTCAGATCGAGAATACGCATTCCGTCCAGAGCCGCCATCGTCGCCCCCTTCTCGCTGCCAGAGATCGGATCAGCCTATCGCTACCGAGACCCTGGTGCGGCATTGGTAGGATCTCCGGACTCTCGAGAGGACGTCCGACACGATGCGTAGCCGCTGGTTCCACCAGGCAAACCTGCACAGCCCGCTCCACGGTCACGGCAAGACCGCGGGTTGGCTGGAGCTGTTCTACGACCTCATCTTCGTCGCGGCCTTCATTCAGCTCGGCAACGGCCTGAGCAAGGAGGTGAGCCTCGGCGGGTTCGCCATCTTCTCCGCCGCCTTCGCCGCTTTGTGGATCGTCTGGTCGGGCTTCACCTACTACATGAATCGCTTCACGGTGGACGACTTCGTCCACCGCCTCATGGTGTTCGCCCAGATGTTCATGGTCGGCATGATGGCCTTCTCGGCGAGCGACCTGGTGAGCGGCGACTATCGACGCTTTGCCCTGGCCTACGCGACCGGTCAGGCGATCGTGGCCCTGTTCAATCTACGCTCCTGGCTCCAGGTTCCGGAGGGGCGACAGTGGAGCGCCTACTGGGGCAGCATCTTCGCAGTCGCCGCAGCGTCATGGGCAGTCGCCGCATTCCTGCCACCTCCCTGGGCGTACGTCATGATGACGGCGGGAGTGCTCGTGATCGTCAGCGGTCCGCTCTCTCGGGTGCATCGCAGCTCGGTCGAGCAGTACCCGATCGACGAACACCACCTCGCCGAGCGATTCGGCCTGCTCACGCTGATCGTACTCGGTGAGTCGTTCGTCAAGGTGCTCGACGCGGCGGTCGAGTCGGACTCGGGAATGTCGTTGCTGGCCCAGGCGAGCGTGCTCCTGGTGTTGACCTTCTCGATCTGGTGGACCTACTTCGACGACATCGCGGGCTCCAAGATCCGCAGCCAGCCTCTGGCCCAGACGATCTGGTGGCTCGGCCATCTCCCGCTCCAGCTCGCGATCACCTCCACCGGCGTGGGAATCAAGAAGGCAGCCACCCTCGATCTGTCCGTGACCGCCGGCTCGAGCTATCGCTGGCTGCTCTGCGGCTCGCTGAGCCTGGTGCTGTTCGCGGTGGCGGCGATCGACTCGGTCACCGAGCGGCGCCAGGCCGAGCTCAGCGATCGGGCGCGGATCGGCATGCGCTTCGGCTCCGCGGTCCTCATGCTGCTCCTGGCTCCCGCCGGCGCGGGGATGTCCGGGCGCCTCTTCCTGGTTCTGGTGACCGCACTCCTGGTCGCCCAGGTGGTGTTCGACATGATGATGGCCCCCTTCGAGGACACCCCGATGCACCAAATGGGCGCGGTGTCGCTGGCCGAGCGCGCGCGACTGCGTCGCGCCGGCGAGGCCCCGGACTCATCGCGCCGACGTGACGTATCGGAAGCGGTGCGGCGGGGCACGCCGAGCGCCCTGCGCCAGGATCTGTACTTCTACTTCATGCAGGGCGGCTGGTTCCGAGTGTTCGGTGCCTTCGCGTTCGTGTACCTGATGTTCAACGTCTTCTTCGCCGCGCTCTACCGACTCCGCCCGGACAGCATCGCGCCGCTCGAAGACACGTCCTTCGCCGAAGCGTTCTTCTTCAGCGTGCAGACGTTCTCGACCATCGGCTACGGGGTTCTCAATCCCGCGACCGACTACGGCAATCTGATCGTGACCATCGAGGCCGCCACCGGTTTGTTGACGGTGGCGGTGTTCACCGGCCTGATCTTCGCCAAGGTCTCGCACCCCGAAGCCAAGGTGCTGTTCAGTCACAACGTACTGATCACGAAACGCCACGGCGTTCGTACCCTGCTGTTTCGAGTCGGTAATGTGCGGGGCAACGAGATCGCCGAGGCCTCGATGTATCTCACTGCATTGGTCGACGAGATCACTCCCGAGGGCGACCACACGAGACTGCTGGTCGAGCTTCCACTGGTGCGCAACCGTTCACCGATGTTCGTGCTCACCTGGACGGTCATGCACCGGCTCGACGAGAACAGCCCGCTCGCCGACGTCGACTGGCACGACGAGGCGCGACGCCCGATCAGTCTGTTGGCCACTCTGGTGGGTCACGACACCACCTACGGACAGACCGTGCACGCCAGAAAGGTCTGGCATCCCGAGGACGTCCTTTGCGATCACACGTTCGTCGACGTCTTGAGCGATCTCCCGGACGGCCGAATCCTGGTCGACTACGAGCACTTCCACGACACCAGACCCCAGGAAACCGAGGCCGAGACCGGCTGAGCCCCCTTTCGGAGGTGTCCGAGAAACCGCCTGTGGAGGTGGCGGATCCAGGGCCGCTCGGTGGTAGCCTTGCCTTGGCAAAGACCTTGCCACGCGGCCCCGATCGGGGCAGAGGCCCGTCCTCCTCTCACGTCGGAACCGTCCCCCGATCGGGGCCCGAGCGGTCAACGACCCCAAAGGAGGCTCTCGCGATGCGTGCCGACCTGGCCCCACTCGAAGGTCTGATCAAGGAACCGCCCTCGACGTCCGGTGAATCACCGAAAGTGCTCTCGATCTTCGTCCCGACGGAGCCGAAGCACCCCCGCAAGGCTCCGCTCATTCTCAAGAGCCAGTTGCGCGACGCGCAGGGACTTCTTCGTCAGCGGGGCCTTTCTGAGGACGACACGCAAACCTGGCTGTCGCGCTTCGAGCCAATGGTCGAGAATCCCGGAGAGTGGACCCATGGGGCCGACGGTGCCGCCTTCTTCGCTACCGACGAGGGAATCGAGCACTACCCCCTGCCCTTCGAGCCCAGCTCCGAGGTCTTGATGTCGGGAGGGCCCTTTCTCGTCCCGATGCTGCCCCTGCTCGGCAACAACGGTTGGTTCTACATCCTGACGCTGAGTCAGAAGAAGGTGAGGCTGTTCGAAGCCAACCGCGACGGCGCTGATCTGATCGAGACTCCCGACCTACCGCACAGTCTCACCGAGGCGCTGGGCAGCGACTATCGGGAGGACGGAGTCCAGATGCGCAGCGGCGTGGCCGGATCGAGCCCCGGAGGCAACGTCTACCACGGTCACGGAGGCCCCTCGGACGATGCCAAGGCCGAGATCACCCGCTTCTGCCAGCGGGTGGACGAGGGGCTCAAACCGTATCTTCGACGCGGCACTGCGCCGATGGTTCTCGCCGGAGTCGACTACGTGCGCGCCATCTACCGCGACGTCTCCCACTACCCTGCCCTGCTCGAAGACGGGGTGAGCGGGAATCCAGACACTCTCGACGCTCGCCAGCTGCACGAACGGGCCTGGCCGACCGCCGAGCTCGCGCTGCTCGATCCCGTGGAGCGCGCGAAGATCCAGGTCCGCGAGACCGTGGGCACGGATCGCGGCACGACCGATCTGGCGACCGTGCTCGCGGCAGCCGAGACCGGCCGAGTGGATCTGCTGCTGGTGGCGCGGGGCGCCCGCGAGTGGGGGCGCTTCGATGCCGAGTCGGCTCGCATCGAGCGCGGCTCCGCCGACGACGGGGCCAGTGAGGAACTGCTCAACCGGGCCGTGCTGAGCTGCCTGCGCAACTCGGGCACGGCCTTCGAAGTCGACAGTCAGGAGATGCCCGACGACTCACCGGTCGCCGCCGTGCTGCGTTACTGAACACCAGCCTCGAATCGGCGCTACGAATCGCCGGGCTGCCCGGCAAGCGCCTCCAATCGGCGGCGATCGACGTCGAGGCGAAACAGATCCGGCCGGTTGTAGTGACCGGCCGGATCGAAGTTCTGACGTGCCTCGAGGACCTGCTCCAGGTCGAGGTCGGCAAAGAGGATCGTCTCTTCGTGCTTGGCCGCCTCGGCGATGACCTCGCCGCTCGGCGCCACCACCATCGAGCCGCCGCTCAGGAAACGGTCGCGCACGGCGAGCACCTCCTGGCGCAGGGGAAACTCGTCCGGCACGTGCTCCTCGCGCAACACAGCACCCGAGGCAAGGGTATACACACGGCCTTCCTGCGCGATGAAACGGGTGATGTCGCGCGTCAGGTGAGGCGCTCCCGGCCAGGCAGAAACATGGAGCTGCTCCCCCTGAGCGTAGAGGGAGAACCGGGCGAGCGGCATCCAGTTCTCCCAGCAGTTGAGCGCACCGACCGTGAACTCGCCGACTCGGTGCACCCGAAGCCCGGCCGCGTCACCGGGGGACCACACCAGCCGCTCCCCGTAGGTCGGCCGCAGCTTGCGATGCACCGTGACCAGGCCGGCCTCTGGATCGATCGCGGCCAGCGAACAGTAGACAGAGCCGCCCGAGCGGGAGCGCTCGACGAAGCCGAGATAGGTGAACAGGCCGAGCTCGCGCGACAGCTCGATGACCTGCGCCATCTCGCCCCCCTCCGGATCGACCGAGGCCGCGAGATAGGCAGCGTAGGCCCTCTTCTGCCTGGCATCGTCGAAGTGCGAAGCGTCGGTGATGTCGACCCAGAAGGGATAGCCCGGCCAGAATGTCTCCGGAAACACGCAGAGCCGAGCCCCCCCCTGCGCAGCTTCGCGCATGCGAGCGAGGATGATCTCGAGCGTGGCTGCGCGATCGAGAAAGGCAGGTGCGGCTTGAATCGCGGCAACTCTCATCTCAGACCCTCACGGTTCGTAGTAGTCGAAGAACCCGATCATCATCTCGTCGACGGTGCGCGGCCCCCAGCCCACGGCCACCGTGGGATCGGGGTTGCGGGGGTTCTGCGCTGAATTGTCCCAGGTCGCCCGGCAGATCAAACGGGTTCCGGCGGGAAGGAACATGGGCTCGGCCAGATGGTAGGTGGTCTGCCAGTCGAAGTCCCATCGGGGAATCCGCAACAGGGTCTCTTCGGTCCCGTCGGGATAGTGCGCCCGATACTCGAAGCTCTTGCCGCGCAGATGGAGATGGGGACGCATGGAGAGCAGCATGGCGTCGCGCTCGAATCGATGCTCGGCCTCGAGGGCCACCTCGGGCTCTCCTGCGGGAATGTCGATGAACGGGCTCGAAGCCAGAGCCGTGCGGGTCTCGTGACGAGGCGGAGACGAAGCCAGGCGCAGACCGAGTCGGGTGCGGTCGATCGTCTCCTCGCCGTTCGGGGTGTAGTGCACCTGGAAGTAGAGTCGCGCCCCGGCGGGCAGCCGCCGTCCGAACCCCTCCGCCATCACCAGCGGCCCGTCTCCCGGTACGTAGCCACCCAGGCTGCCCTGGACCCGCCCCTCGAGGCCCTTCTCGCGAAGACGGGCGCGCTCCCTGGGATCGTCGACCACGTACTCGACGATCACGTGGTGCACCACACCGGGATTGCCCGGCTGGACCTCGGCCGACTGGACCCAGACGTCCTCTTCCAAGCCGGTCTCGAGCACGTAGTCGTGGTACGGCACTTCGCCTGAGGGCGGCACCGTGACCGGCGGCAGCTCGAGCACGAGGTCGGGCTCTCCGATCTGCCACTCCCCGGCTTGCGCAGGCTCGGACTCCCTGACCGAGCTCGCCCCCCCGACCGTCGCGCCGATCTCACCCTCGGGGTTCTCCCCCTCGGGGGCTCCACCCATCGCCCAGGCCACGACGAGATGCCTGTCTTCCTCACTGAGCGACCGATCGTTGGCGAAGACCCCGATCGCCGGATCGGCGTGCCAGGGCGGCATGGATCTCCTCTGGACCTCGCGCGCGATCGACCGCGACCATGCCCGCGCCTGCTCGTACTCCAGGAGACTGAACGGAGCCACACCGCCGGGGCGGTGGCAGGTGCCACAGCGCGAGCGCACGACCTCGGCCACGCCGTCGCTCCAGGTCGGGGGCTCGTCATTCGCAAGGGTCGCCGAAGTCCAGGCACAGATCAGCAGCGTAAACGCCCAGCCTCTCGAGACCCCGCTCACACGCTCTCCTTCAACGCGTGACGTAGCGCTGGCATGAGATCCCCGCGGCGCCCACACACAACGCGCTCGAGCTCCAGCCAGCTCGCCATCCGCGATAGAGCTTGTGCCAACTCCGCCGCCGTCTCCGACTCGGGCTGTCCCTCTTCGAGATAGGCAGCGATGACCTCGAAGTGACCGGACTTGCGGTGGCTCTTACAGTCGACCCGTGCTACCAGCTCTTCGCCGTGCAGGAACGGCAGGACGTAGTAGCCGTGGACCCGCTGGGCCGCCGGCACGTAGATCTCGATGCGATACTCGAATCCGAACAGTCGCTGCGCGCGATCCCGGTTCCAAACGATCGGGTCGAAGGGCGAGAGCAAGGTGGTGCGAGAGATCGAGCGCGGGCAGCTCGCCTTCCGGTGGAGGTAGGCGTCCTGGTTCCAGCCTTCGACCTGAACCGGCTCGATCTCCCCGGCCTCCACCAGCTCAGCCAGACGCGGACGCACGTCCTTCATCGACATCCGGAAGTAGTCACCGGCATCGGTCGCCGTGAACACCCCGAGCGAACGGGCGGCGATCTCCAGCAACCGGCGCTGCGCTTCGGCCTCTCCCGGGTCCGGACAGGCGCGAATGGAGTCGGGCACGACCCGCTCGTAGAGGTCGTAGCTCTTGTCGAAGCTCACTCCCCGCCGGATGGCGATCTCGCCCGCACGGTAGAGCCATTCGAGCGCCAGCGATCCACCCGAGCGAGCGCTCCACCACTCTCCGGCCCTGCGCCGGCGATCGCTGAGCTGCGCCGCCTTGAGGGGACCTCGCTCCCGCACCTCTTCCAACACGTCCGCGACGTAGCCCGCATTCTCCTTCTGGAATCGAACCAGGCTCTTCCACGTCGCCCCTTCGCGCGAGCGAGCGAGGCGCCAACGAAAGAGAGGCTCGTGCTCCATCGGCACCAGTGACGCCTCGTGAGCCCAGGTCTCGAGCCACTCGTGGTCGCGGTACGCCAGTTCTTCGAGCAGACCGCAGCGATAGGGGCCGAGACGAGAATAGAGCACGACGTACTGGGTTCGTGCCACCACGGGGATCGAGTCCAGCTGGAGGACGTTCATTCGCCCCATCGCTCGGCGCAGATGGCGCCGGTCGGCCTTCTGGGGGCACGAGTCGGCGAAGCCCTGGGCAGCGAGCGCGATGCGGCGGGCCCTCGACGAGGAGAGGCGCCTGGTTCGCGATCGCGCCACGGCCTCTCTATTCGAGCGCTGGACGGGTCCTACTCGGACACGGCATTGGTGATTCTGTAGAGGTGGTTGCGAGTGCGCACGATCAGGCTGCCGTCGGCCACGGCCGGAGTCGACATGCACATGTCGTCGAGCGAGTTCTTGCCCACGACCTCGAAGCTCCTGGTCGTGTCGATGACGAACGTGTCGCAGTCTTCGCTCAGGACGAAGATCTTGTCGTTGTAGGCCCACGGCGACGCACTGAAAGCTCCGGCGCTGCGATCGATCCGGCGCCGGGCCTCGTTGGTCGACTTCTGCTGGTCGGTGAAGTAGACCTCCTCACCGGTCTTGGCATCGTGAACGGTGTAGAAGCCGCGGTCGAGCAGCGTGAAATAGTAGTCGCCATAGACCAGCGGAGTCGGATTGTAGGGCCCTGCCTGGGGCTGGAACCAGACGATGTGCTGGTTGCTGTTCTGCCCCTCGGCCAGGGTGATGTCCCCCGACGCACCCGGCTTGATCGCGTAGACCGGGCGATTCTGATCGCCGATGTAGCCCGAGCTCACGTACAGCAGACCGTGATCGCTGAAGGGCTGCGGAATCGCGATCGACGACATCCCGCCGAAGTGCCAGAGCAGTTCGCCGTCGAGACTGTAGGCGCGAACCTGGTCGGTACCCGCCGTGATCACCTCGGTGCGAAGCTCGTTGGTCCACACGTACGGCGTGGCCCAGTTCGACCCCTCGTCACGCTCGGCCCGCCACTTCTCCTCGCCGGTGTTCTTGTCCAGCGCCACGAAGTAGGACTCTCCGTCGTTGTCGTTGACGATGAAGAGGAGGTCTCCATGGACGACCGGAGAGGCAGCCGTGCCCCAACCGAAGCGCGTCGGCTGGACCTCGAACTTCTTCTCCCAGACGAGGTTGCCGTCGAAGTCGAGGGCGAACACGCCGAGATTGCCGAAGTACGCGTAGACCCTCTCGCCGTCCGTGACGGGAGTTTCCGAGGCGTAGGTGTTCTTGAGATGACGCGGGAACTCGGGGGCACCGGTGTGAACGTCCTTCTTCCACATCAGCTCGCCACTTCCGAGATCGAAACTGAACACCGTCCAGCTGTGCTCGTCGTCAGAGGGCTTCATTCGGTTGCCACCGAAGTAGAGCCCCTTCTTCGGCTCCTCGACCTCCCCCTTGCTGGTCACGGTGGTGACGAAGATTCGGTCCCCCCAGACGACCGGAGAGGACCATCCCAGACCGGGCACCGGCACCTTCCAGGCAACGTTCTCGGTCTGACTCCAGGTGTCGGGGAGGCGAGGGTCGTCTTCGGCGATGGCGAGCGCGTCGCCGCCGCGAAACGAAGACCAGTTCTCGTCTTCTTCGGCACCTACACCGGTCGCGAGCAGTGGAGCGATGAAGAGGAAAGACAGGGAGAGGCGGAGAAGGTCATTTCGCATCGGGTCGTCTCCCAGGGGTCCGCCATTCGAGGGAACGAGCGGAACCGAAAATTCGTCGAAAAGTGGTCGTAAGCGTACCGGTGGGCTCGACGGCAGGTCAATCGGGCCTCCCGAAGGCTCAATTCCCCGCGGCTTTGCGGCCCAGATCGAAGGCAAGCAGGCGGTCCTTGCCACGAACGTAGAGCAAGCCTCGAGCCAGAATCGGTGGGTTCCAGGCAGGGTGGCGGATCGCGCCGCGGTCCCCCTCGGGACGGCTCAGATCGAGCTCGGACACCACCCGGTACTCCTCCGGAGTGGCCTCGATCAAGAGGAGCTGGCCGTACTCGGTGAGGACGATGAAGTGTCCGTCGACGTAGAGGAGTGTCGATCGACTCAGTCGGGGTACCGACCAGCGAACCTCTCCTGTGGCGAGCTCGACCGCGCGCAGATCGGCGTCGCCGCTGTTGCGACCGCTCGAGCCGTAGAGAATTCCGTCGTGCAAGAGCGGGGTGTTCCAGTGGGCCGCCATCGCCTTGTCCCGAGGCCCGTCCTGCCAGAGCACTCTGTACCCACCGGGCCGAACCTCGAGGAGCGCCCCGCCGGGCCCGTAGGTCTCGGTGATGAAGACCCGATTCCCGTCGACAATCGGCGTAGCCGCGTTGACACTCTCGAGCACCTTCGCTTTCCAGGGAAACCGAAAGTCGACCTTCCCCGAGGCCGGCTCGAAGCCGACCAGGCCGCCGCGCGCGAACGCGAAGCCCCAACGCCGCCCCTCGATGGTGGCTACCCTGAGCGAGGAGTAGCTGGCCAGTTCATCGGTGATGCGATAGCGCTCCTCACCCGTGTGCTTGTCGAAGGCCACGATGCCGGTTCCGTTCGAAGTCACCTTGCCGGACTGGATTCCAGGGCTGTCGGGGGGGCTGCCGCCGACCATCACGAGGAGCAGATCGCCCTCGACGACCGGAGTCGATCCGACGCCGAAGAAGTTCTGCTGCACGCCGTAGCGATCCGCGGTGTCGATCTCCCAGACCAGGTTCCCGTCGATCATGCGGTGCGCCCGGAGCCGGCCCTCGACCCCGTAGGCGTAGACGATGGCCCCGTCGACGACCGGGGTGGTGCGCGGCCCTCCGCTGTAGTCGTACATGTCTTCGTACCGCGAGGGGTAGTCCGACATCCACAGCTCTTCGCCCGTCTCGGCGTGGAGGGCAGTCAATCGCGCCCGGTCTCCGACCCGATCGAACAGGAAGAGCCGCCCGCGCGCAACCGAGGGCATGCTGTAGCCCTCCCCCACCTCGCGTTGCCACACCACGGGGAGACCGTCCGCCGGCCAGGGAACGACAGCGAGCTTCTCGCTGGAGCGGCCGTCACCGTTCGGACCCAGAAAGGTGGGCCAATCGTGGCCGGAATGCCGGGTGCCGAGATCGGGGGGGGCCGAATCGGGCACCTGCGCGGCCAGCGCTGGGGACACCCACCCCGCGAGAGCGACGCTGCAGAGGACAATGAGTCTCATGGGCGCAGACTATCGCGTCGTCGAACGAGCCCGCGGCCACGACCTTCCGCTATGCTCTGCCTACGAATCACCGGCGACACGTACGGGCCCGAATCGAGACCGCTCGAGACCGCTCGCCAGGAGCCTCGCGATGAAGCAATGCCCCCGACCCCGGTGGCTCACCCCTTGCCTGTTGTTTCTGGTCGCCCTCGCAGCGCCGCTGTTTCTGGAGCCCATCGCAGCCCAGGAAGAGAGCGGCCAGGAGAAGGCGGAGAGAAAGACAGGACAAGCCGAGCCGCAGCAAGAGAGTCCACCCCGGCGACGCCTGGGGCCCAACGACGGCGAGACCTCACTGGAGCTCGGCGAGCAGGTGATCCGCATCACCTGGCTGAAGCTCGAGACCGACTCTCGCGACTACCCTGCCCTCGAAGAGCTCGACGCCGGCGAGACCTTTGCGTTCTCCGGCGGCCGAGCCGTCAAGCTCCTGACCGATCTCGACCTCGACTTCGGTGGCGTCCGGATCCGAAAGGGGAATGCCTCACCCGACTATCCAGGCGTCTACAGTCTGTGGCTGCGACGAACCGACTCGGGCTGGTCGCTGGTGTTCAACTCGGATGCCGACATCTGGGGCACCCAGAGACTCGCCGACCGGGACGTCGCCGAAGTCTCCCTCGCCCACCAGACCGTTGCGGAGTCCCAGGACAAACTGGACGTCGAGCTGATCGAGACCGACGACTCTGCGGGAAGGCTGCGCATCGCCTGGGGGTCTCACGAATGGACGACCCCTTTCCAGACCCACTGACTTCGCAAGATCGCTGATCCCGGAGCGCCATGACCACCGACACCCAGTCCCTTTCCGAGCTCGATCGAGCGCGTTCGCTGCACCCGTACACGATGCTGGCGGCCCACCTGGAAAGGGGCCCGCTGATCATTACCGAGGGCGAAGGAATTCGCGTGCGCGACAGCGAAGGGCGTGAGTACATCGACGCGATGGCGGGGCTGTGGTGCGTCAACGTGGGCTGGGGCCGCAACGAGATCGCCGACGCGATGGCCGAACAGGCCCGGCGCCTCGCCTACTACCACTCCTTCACGGGCATGGCCAACGAGCCGGCAATCCACCTCGCCGACAAGGTACTCGCCCACGCCCCAGAGGGTATGAGCAAGGTGTTCTTCGGCTGCACCGGTTCGGACGCCAACGACACGAACGTCAAGCTGACCTGGTACTACAACAACCTGCTCGGACGACCGGAGAAGAAGAAGATCCTGTCGCGCCATCGTGCGTATCACGGCGTCACCCTGGCAGCGGCGAGCCTGAGCGGGCTGTCCTCGATGCACCAGAAGTTCGATCTGCCCCTTTCCTGGGTGCGTCACCTCGACGCACCGCACCACTACCAGGGAGCTGCCCCGGGGATGTCCGAGCGCGAGTTCGCACAGCAGCTGGCCGGGCAACTCGAGCAGGTGATCGAGGAGGAGGGTGCCCATACGATCGCGGCGATGATCGCCGAGCCGGTGCAAGGCGCGGGCGGAGTGATCTTGCCACCCGAAGGCTACTTCGAGGCGATCGTTCCGATCCTGCGTCGCCACGACATTCTCCTGATCGCCGACGAGGTCGTCTGCGGATTCGGCCGCCTCGGCACGTGGTTCGGTAGCCATGCCTACGGCCTCGAGCCCGATCTCATGACCCTGGCCAAGGGGCTGAGCAGCGGCTATGCGCCGATCTCCGCGACGGTGGTGTCGGATCGCATCTGGCGGGTGATGCTCGAAGCCGACCTGGACGGCTACTTCGCCCACGGTTTCACCTACAGCTGCCACCCGGTGAGCTGTGCGGCGGCGCTGGCCAACCTGGACATCGTCGAGCGCGAGGACCTGGTCGGTAACGCCGCGCGCGTCGGCGAGCACTTCCAGCGCCGACTTCGCGAACGCTTCGAGGACCATCCCCACGTCGGCGAAGTCCGAGGAATGGGCCTGATCGGCGCCGTCGAACTGGTCGCCGACAAGGCGAAGAAAACACCCTACGCCGCCGAGCAGAAGATCGGAGCCAAGCTGGCGGGAGCAGCGCTCGAAGAAGGACTGATCTGCCGTGCCCTCCCGCAGTCCAACGCAGTCTCGTTCTCGCCTCCGCTCTCGATCACCGCCCAGGAGTGCGACGAAGTGGTGGAGCGTTTGGGCGTGGCACTGGAGAAGATCGCGAGCGAACTGGCGGTCTGAGGAAGAGCCCTGCTTCGTTCGCGACGCCTCTCCCTGGCAGCCTCGACCCTGATTCTCTGGGTGAGCACCGCCAGTGCTCAAACCCTCGAGGAAGCCGCGCAGCTGTACTCCTCGGGTGACCTGGAGGCAGCCGTTTCTGCCTTCCGCCGCGCGGCGAATCGTCTGCAAAGCACCGACCCGGCGGCGGCCGCGGCCGGTTGGAACAACTCCTGCGTGCTCGCCACCCAGCTCGGAGACCTCGAGGGGGCGAGGACGGACTGCCACGCGGCGCTCGATCTGCGCGAAGAGCTCAATGACGACCGAGGTCGGGCCCGGACTCTCAACAACCTCGGCCGACTCGAGCAGCGCCTCGGCAATCTGGACGCTTCCGAGAGGCGCTACAAAGGGGCCCTGGCTCTCAATGTCGCCCGCGGAGACGACGAATCGGCAGCGCTCAATCTACTCAATCTCGGAGCTCTACAGGACTCCCGCGGTCGCTACAGTGAAGCACTCGATCTCTACCGCAACGCCGAGCAACTCGCCCACGAGAACATGGATCAGCCGTGGGCAGCAGAACAACGCTACGTAGCCCGTCTCAACACCGGCACCGCTCTGGAGAAACTCGGCGCCCATCAGGAGGCACTCGACCTCTATCTGGCCTTGAGCCGAGACACACCGGCCCCCAGTCCGCAGCGAGGCGCCGAACTGGCGGTCAACCTCGGAACCGCCTACCGCAACCTCGGTGACGCCTCCGAAGCCCTGCGTCATTTTTCCGAGGCCGAGCTCCACTTCGCGGCCGCGGACGACATCGCCGGCCTGTCCAACACCGTGCTCAATCGGGCCCTGACCCATCATCTCAATCGAGGAGACCTCGAGACTGGCGAGAGCGCGTATCGAGACGCGCTGGAGCTGGCTCGACGCAGCGGAGACCGAGGAGAAGAAGTCCAGGTCTTGTTCTATCTGGGGCGCCTACTCCTCGACGCCGGCCGAGCCGAAGAGGCACGTCGCGCTTTTGCGGACTCACATGAACTCGCAGAGGAGCACGGTCTGCCCGAAGGACGCTGGTCGGCTCTCGCCGGGGCGGCAATCGCAGAGAACTCGCTTGGCAACTCGAACGGCGCGGAGCGCCTCTTCCGAGAGGCTCTCGGGGTCGTCGAGTCGACGCGGGAAGCACAGCGGAGCTCGGATCGGACCCTCTTCTTCGGCGACCGGCGCTGGGTCTTCGACGGTCTCATCACCCTGCTGCAAGAGTCGGGCCGCGGCGCCGAGGCATTCGACGTGGTGCAACGCGCCAAGGCTCGCGGTCTCCTCGATCGACTGGGCGAGGGCAGTGCACGTCCGGCGACAGCCGATCAGGTGAAGAAGCGGCTGGGGCGTCGTCAGGCCCTGCTCGAGTACTACGTGACCCCCGATCGACTCCTCGTGTTCCACGTCGAGTCGAGCCACCTTTCGGTTCACTCTCTCGGACCTTCGGCGCCGCACCTCGCCGACACACTTTCCCTGCATCGAGCCCTGGCTGCCGGCCGACCCGTCGAGACTGAACTGACCGAGCGCCTTGCCGGAGCACTCCTCTCACCCCTCGGAGATCGACTGCCGAGAATCCTGGCGATCGCTCCCGACGGTCTGTTGCGCTACCTTCCCTTCGAGATGTTGCCCCAGGGCGGACGGCCCTTGATCGAGAGCAGCCGGGTGATCTACCTGGCCAGCGCGTCCTCGGGGCTCGACCGGGAGTCCGCCGAGGAGGATCGTCTCCGGTTTCTCGGTGTTGCCGGGGTCGACCCATCCCACGTCACCAGCCGCTCCCTCGCTCCCTTGACCCTGGACACCACCGAGGTGGACGCGGCAGCTCGAATACTCGGTTCCCCCGAACGGAGGCTGCTGGGACAGGAAGCCACCGAGAGAGCGCTGCGCCAGATCCTGGAAACCCGGGGTGCCGAAGTCACCCACGTGGCGACGCACACCCTGGTCGACGAGCGTGACGGAAACTCTGCGCTCGTCCTTGCACCCTCGGATGGCGACGACGGACTCCTTCGCCCGGAGGAGGTCGCTCAATGGAAGATGCGGGGGGGACTCGTGGTCCTGGCCGCCTGTCAGACGGCGGTCACCGAGAACGGAGCTGGCCATGCGCTCGGTTCTCTGACCGGCGCCTTTCTGGCGGGAGGCTCGTCGCTCGTGCTGGCCACGCTCTGGCCCGTGGCCGACCAGGACGCACAGGTGTTCACGGAAGAGCTCTACCGCCACCTCGCCGACGGGGACAGCCCCTCAGAGGCGCTGCGGGCGACCAAACTCCGACTCCTCGACGACTCCCGATGGTCAGAGCCGACACATTGGGCTGGGTGGATCCTGGTCGGTGGGCTCACCACCGACGAGACAACGTTCGCCGAATGGCTCGTTCCGGTCGTCCTCCTGCTGCTGGTCGGTGTTCTGGTTGCTCTCATGGCCAGGCACTCAGGTCGCCGCTCTCGAAGGCGTCCATGAAGATCACTGCCGAAGCCAGAATCTCGAGTTGACCGTCCTCGAAAGCGAGATCGACCTCGAGTCCGCCGGCGTCCTCCGCTGAGGACTCCGCGACTCTCCAGCCGATGGCCGAGAGCGTTCCTCCCACCACCGAAGAGTCCGTCGGAAGCTGCAGTTCTACCAGGTCCCCGGGCACCTCGTTCAGATTCATGCCGGGCGAGTCGAGGTCGATATCCATGACACCCGGAGACGGGTGGCTCACGACCATGTTTGCGTCGCCATGATCGCGCAGCAGGCGCGCTGTTGGCAGGTCACGTAGATGAGTCGTCACGTACTCCACCGAGAGTGTCGCCGCACCCAGGGGAAGAGAGCGTTGCGTCGAGATCTCGACCAACCCGGTCTGCCCGGCCGGCACCGTTGCCGAACCGATCTCCCACTGGAGGGCTGAACCTACCGGCACCACCCGCAGCCGCCCGCCCCGCCCCTCGACCGGAATGGGAGCACCGACGCCGTCCGACAACGTTGTCGCAGCAAGATCGAGCTCCACCTCGACTTCGTCGCCGGCCATGAGCGCATCGCCGGCACGCAAGAACAGAGCTGCCAGAGGCCCATCGCTCTCGTTCACATCGGCCGCGCCCGAGGTGAACTCGAGCATCACCGTCGCACCGTCGTCGAGGATCTGGATGTCTGGAGAAATCACGCCGTTGGAGCTGAACACGCGCGCCTCCTCGAGCGTGAGGAGAGGCTGGGACGCACCCCGTCGGAGAGTCCGCCGCAGGCGAAAGCAGAGCTGGCCCTGGGTCACCGGTCGGGGCGCATAGGTTCGAATCACCACCACTGCGACGCCTCCGACCTCGGTCTCGGAATCGGCGACCCGCAGCGTCAGCGCCTCCTGTGCCTCTCCTCGAGAAATTCCGAGGCACAGCAACAGGGCCAAAGCCCCCAGGTAGTTATGGTTTCTAGTCACGAGAGTCCTCACGTAGGGAAAAGACGAGGGGCGAGGACCGACTCAGGGCCCTCCCGTCGGGATCGAGAGCCGTCACTCGGGCTCGATAACGAACATGGGGCTCGAGTTGTTCCCGCACGGCCTGCGGCAAGGCCACGGAGGCGTCGAGCACCTCCTCCTGCCAGACCGACGTCTCGTCGACACGGACGATCTCGACGCGGTAGCGATCCGCGTCCTCGAGTGCCGTCCAGCGCAGCTCGGTCGGCGCCGGAATCTCTTCACCGAGCTCCGTCTCCCAGTGAAGCTCCGCGCCACGAACGGTGGTCAGATCGGACGGCGCAGGTAGAGGCTCGCGCCGGTCGTTGAGACTCCAAAGACCGATCGCGACGAACAACGCCGCGGCAGCAGCAGCCAGGAGCGGAGCCACCGGGGCTCGCTTGCGCAACGGAGACCGCCGCTCGAGACCGCGCACGATCCGCCGTACAGACACGTCGTCCGTTGCGGCGTCGTCCTGGACAAAGGCGCTCGCCAGCTGTGCCTCGGCCCGGCAAACACCGCAGACCTCGGTGTGACGATCCATCGCCTCCGCCTCACCGTCGTCGAGCTGACTCTGTGCCCAATCGAGCCAACGCTCGATCGACGGGCACTCCTCGGGGCGCTCGGGGCCTGCGTAGGCCGCTCTCAAAGCCTCCCCCAGCTGGCCCTCCGACGGCCGCTCCTGGGAGCTGCCATCGTCTGCTTTGTCATTGGTCATTTGTCTCGTCTCCGTTCTCGAGCCTGGAGCCTCAGACTCCACCCTGTCGCTCGAGCCATCGCCCGAAGCGGCGGTGCAGCTTGCGTCTCCCGCTCACGACCAGGGCCTTGGCGCCCGACTTGTTCTCGAGCCCCATGAGCTCGGTGATGGCTGGGAGGGTCATCCCTTCTACGTAGTGCAGATAGAGCACGGAGCTCTCGGTCGGTTCCAGGTCTCTCGACATCGCCTCACGAAGCCGCATTCCCAGCTGTTCCGTGGCAAGCCGATCTTCTGCGGACGGCTCCGGATCGAAGCTCGACTCGACCAGCCCCTCCTCCGGCTGCACGCTGCGGCGAGAATGGGCGTCGCTGACGCGATTGAGCGCGACCCGCCGTGTCAGGGTGTAGAGCCAGGTCGAGAACCGACTGTCCCCACGAAACGAGTCGAGCCGATCGTGCAGGCGCAGGAACACCTCCTGCGCCAGATCGCTGGCCCGATCCGGCTCACCACACACACGCAGGCACCATCGGGCGACCCTGGCGTAGTGCCGGCCGTACAGGACCTCCAGGCACGCGTTCCGACGGTCCTCCTGCTCGCGCGAGAGGAGGATCAACTCCTCGTCGGTGAGGTCATTGAGGTCGTTCCGATGCAAGAGATTCGCCCGTCCATTCAGTAGCCCACCCAGCCTACCGGAAGCGCTGAAGCCGCCGGTCCAGCCAAGCTCGTGAATGCAGAAGGCGTCTGTCGATTCGATCCCCATCGACTTCTAGGACAGCGCTACCAAGGCGATCGGAACAGAAATATCGAGTCAGTGAGAAAACTGTTCCGGTCCCCGGCGGGCTCTGTCCAATACATCAAAGGCCCGGCAGCACCGTCGCGGCCATCAACGATGGAGAAACCAGCATGTCCTTCCACTGGCGAGCTCAGCCGCACTCCGTTCTGAAACGACCCGCCGCCCTGGCCTGCTTCCTGTCCTTCCTGCTTCTCCTGGTGGCCCCGGCGCTGGCACTCGCCGCGAGTCCGGCCCTTGCTCCAACCGAAGACGATTCCTCGGTCGCTCTGCGCAAGGGTGGTGACGATGACGATGACAACAGCGGCTCCGGAAACAGCGATGACGACGACGATGACAACAGCGGCTCCGGGAGCAGCACCGGCGGCGACGACAACAGCGGCGACGACAACGGCGGCGACGACAACGGCGGCGACGACAACGGCGGCGACGACAACAGTGGCGACGACAACGGCGGCGACGACAACAGTGGCGACGACAACGGCGGCGACGACAACGGCGGCGACGACAACAGTGACGACGACAACGGCGGCGACGACAACGGCGGCGACGACAACAGTGGCGACGACAATGGCGGCGACGACAACGGCGTTTCCAAAGCCGGTCTGATCAAGTTCGACCAGCGGAGCTTCGTCGCGAGCGAAGGGCAGGGGGTCGCGGTGATCACCGTCGAGCGTTCCAAGGGCGAGCGCGGCGCTGTCAGCGTCGAGTACATGACTCAGTCCGACTCCGCCACGGCCGGTTCCGACTACGAAGACACGAGCGGCACGCTCGCCTGGGGCCCGGGCGACGGCAGCGTGCGATCGTTCCGCATTCCCCTGAATGACGACTCGGAGACCGAAGGACCCGAAACGGTTCAACTGATGCTCTTCGGAGCCACGGGTGGCGCCACGGTTTCTGCCGAGCGCGGCACGGCCGTACTGTCGATCATCGACAACGAGAGTCCCGGCGTGGGCAGCCCCGGCGAGGACAACAACAGGGCTGGGGTGATCAAGTTCGACCAGCGGTCCTTCCAGGTCATCGAGTCGGCGGGAGTCGCGAACGTCCTGATCGAGCGATCGAAGGGCGAGTCCGGCGCCGTCACCGTCAGCTACCGCACCAGCGACGGCTCGGCCGAAGACGGTCTCGACTACTCAGGAACCACGGGAACGGTTCGCTGGGCTGCCGGAGACGGGACGGCACGGCTCGTCCAGGTCCCGATTCTCGACGACGACCTCGACGAAGGCGGCGAGACGGTCAACCTCGAGCTGTTCGACGCCAGGGGGGGAGCCAGTCTCGATCCCGAGCGCCGCATCGCGACTCTCCAGATCCTCGACGACGACACGCCGAGATCGAATGGCTGTTCTTCCTCTTCGACCACCCTGTGCCTCCAGAACCGATTTGCCGTCGAGGTCGTCTGGCGACGGGCCGATGGGGGCAGCGGCAAGGGTCGGGCAGTCGGCCTGAGCCAGCGCTCCGGCCTCTTCTGGTTCTTCAACGAGAACAACATCGAGATGCTCTTCAAGACGGTCGACGGCTGCGCCGCCGGTCTCGGAGCCCACTGGATGTACTACGCGGCCACGACCAACGTCGACTTCACGGTGAGCGTGACCGACACGAGAACGGGCATCACCAAGCAGTACAGCAACCAGCTCGGCGCTGCTGCACTTCCCGTGCAGGACACCGACACGTTCGCCTTCTGTCTTCCCTGATCGGTGGCGCCTTGTGAGGAGAGGGCCCCGGCTCGAACGTTCGAGCCGGGGCCCTTCTTTCTTCTCACGCCCTCGATCCCATACTCTCTATCCATCATGAGGGACCTGAGCGCCCGGACCCGCGCCATTCAGCGGGTCCTATGGGGCGTATTGCTGCTCAACCTGGCGGTGACCGCGGTCAAGCTCACCGTGGGCGTGCTCACCGGTGCCATGTCGCTGGTCGCTGACGGCTTTCACTCCCTCGCGGACGCGTCGGCCAACATCATCGGCCTCGTCGGGATATGGGTTTCCTCTCGCCCCCCGGACTGGAACCACCCTTACGGCCACCGCAAGTTCGAAACCGTCTCGGCGCTCGCCATCGGTGGCTTCCTGCTGCTCGCCTGCTGGGAGATTCTGCGTGGTCTCGCAGGGCGCCTCGGCGGCAGCGGCGAGCCACCGTCGGTCGAACCGATCCACATCATCGCGGTGGCGCTGACCTTCCCCGTCAATCTCGGCATCGTCTGGTACGAGAGCCGACGAGCCCGGGCACTGAGCTCCGATCTGCTGGCGGCCGACGTGGCTCACACCCGCACCGATCTCTTGATCACCAGCTCCGTGATCGTGTCGATGGTGGCCATCCGCCTGGGACAGAGCTGGATCGATCTGCTGGTCGCTTTGGTAGTGGTGGCGGTTATCCTGGTCACGGCC
Source organism: uncultured Acidobacteriota bacterium (assembly GCA_963851415.1). Lineage (GTDB taxonomy): Bacteria > Acidobacteriota > Thermoanaerobaculia > Multivoradales > Multivoraceae > CAWKPF01. Next base: position 295,650 of record CAWKPF010000003.1, on the reverse strand, counting down.
GTGGGCATCTTCAGGCGAACTACCGACGTGCTGGCCGACAGTGTGGCCGTCTCTCCAGAAGAGGTCCAAAGCGTGGTGGAGGAAGTGCCCGGCGTGTGGCACGTCCACCGAATACGCTCGAGAGGGCGCCCCGACACCATCTGGATCGACCTGCACGTGAAGGTCGACCCCGCCATGTCGACGCAGCAGTCTCACGCCGTCGCCACCGAAGTCGAGCGACGACTCGACGCTCACTTCCCGGGGGTGCTCGACACCGTGGTCCACGTCGAGCCGGGTCTCGGTCCTTCGCCCTCCGAGTGGGAGGTGCTGGCGACTCGGATCCGCGCAGAGGCCGACGGACTCGCCGTCGGCATCCACGACCTTCGCATCCATCGGGAGTCCGAGGGCCACTACTGCGCCGATCTCCACGTCGAGGTTCCCGCCGATCTCGATCTCGGCGAGGCTCACGATCTTGCCGATCAACTCGAAGGCCGGATTCGCTCTGCGCTCCCGGCGATCGAGACCATCACCAGTCATATCGAGCCTCAGATGATCGCGCTTCGAGCCGATTCCGGGACCGAGGGGCAGGCTCGCCTGGCGAAACGTATCGAAGAGCTGGCCGACGAACTGACGAAACCCGGAGCCGCGCACGAGATCGAGCTGCACGACCTCGACGGACATCTCGCCGTCACGATGCATCTCACCCTGCCCTCGCAGACTCCGCTGCCGGAGGCCCACCAGATCTGTCACCACGTCGAGCGACGCGTGCTCGAAGAGATCGAGAGCGTTGACAGGGTCGTCGTCCACGCCGAGCCCGAGCACAGGTAGGGAAAGACCGGTGGGATAGTCTGTGGGCACTCACTCCTCTGGAGCCCCTGCGCATGGCCAAGGTCATCACCGACCGGATGACGGTGGAGAACGATCGGGAGCTGGTCGTCTTCCTGATCGGCATGCGAGTCAACCGATGGTGGAAGCCCCACAAGTGGGTACCCGTGTCGATGGCCATGGCCCGCATGCTCGAGGAGCTCTACGCGAACCCCGACCTGGGGCTGCTGCACCACGAGCAGTGGTTCGGGCGCACTGCCATCCTGGTGCAGTACTGGCGCGACATGGAGTCTCTGATGGCCTACGCCCGCGCGAAGGACGCCGAGCATCTGCCTGCCTGGCGGGACTTCAACAAGAGGGTCGGCATGAATGGCGACGTCGGAATCTGGCACGAGACCTACCGGATTCCGGCCGGTGCCTACGAGGTGATCTACGGCAACATGCCGACCTTCGGACTGGCCCAGGCTTTGGGCTCGGTCCCGGTACGGGGCCATCGAGTGACTGCGGGCGGACGGCTGGGCACGACCAACGGCCGAGACGTACCGGCAGGAGTAGAAGCCTGACTCCCCGATTCACCAATTCGTATACTGAGGTCTCCCCAACACTGAAGGAGGAGGTGTCGCGATGGGTCCGTCGGCAATGGCACTGGTGTTGTTCGTGGCGTGGGTGGCCGTCTTGTTGCTCCTGCTCGCGAGCGTTCGAGTCAAGGCGGTGCTCGAGGGCAAGAAACGAGGCAACGACTTCGATCCGTCCGGAGCGGACGTCTCACCGTTCTCGAATCGGCTGTGTCGAGCTCACGCGAACTGCTACGAGAATCTGCCGTTGTTCGCTTCGTTGATTCTGTTGGCGATCGCCACGGACCACACCGAGATCACCGATGGTCTGGCGCTGGTCTTCGTGGGGGCGCGGCTGGCGCAGTCGATCGTCCATCTGGTTTCGACTTCGGTGATGGCGGTGAACATTCGGTTCTTGTTCTTCTGTGTGCAGGTGGCGATCCTGATCTGGTGGGTGATCGGTTTTCTGCGGCTCTGAATGCCGAGTCTGTGGCCGCGGCTCGATGGGGCTCCGGGCAAGGGCCGGGCAACAGCGACGTATGCTTTCGGACTCGCGCTTGCCGCTCACCCAGACCCGCTGCTCCCCCCATCCAGCTCGCCGCTCGGCTCACAGTCCGAAGAGGTCGGGGGACGGGGTCGCGCGCGAAGGGGCCTCGGAGAGCGGCGCGCGCAAGTCCCCCTGCAAGCCAAGGGCCCTCGGCGCCGCGCTCGGAGCGGAGGTGCGGCCCCACCCTTCATCACCCAGAAGACGGCCGCACCGTCCCCACGGCGCGCGACCCCGGCCCCCCGACCGGAGCCTCGATCCCGATTCCGATCCCGACCTCTGCCAGCCAGACGTCCTGGCAGCCCGGAACCACAGGCTAGCTAGCCGTCCGCGGCAAACGCCGCCTCCTGCGACTGCTTGACGATGCGCCGAGCGAGCTCGTCGGCGAGCTCGTTCGTCGGGCGCCCGGTACTCTTGGCCTGGGCGAAGATTTCGTGGAGCCGGTCTGGGATGCGACTCACCTCGGCGCGCACTTCGGTGCCGGAGCTTTCGCCCAGGTACTCTCGCGCGACACTGATGATGCCTCCGGCGTTGATCACGTAGTCGGGCGCGTAGAGGATGTCGCGCTCCGCCAACCGGACACCGTCCGCCTCGGTCGCGAGTTGGTTATTGGCGGCCCCGGCGACGATCTTGGCGCGCAACCGGGGAATCGTCTCCGCGCTGAGAACTCCACCGAGGGCGCACGGGGCGAGCACGTCGACGTCGCTCTCCAACACCGCGTCGGGCGCAACCTCTTCCACCGGCATCTCGTCTCGAACCGCGGCCAGGTGATCCGGGTCGACATCGGCCACCACGAGCTTCGCTCCCGCCTCGTGGAGGAGCCGACACAGATGCAGACCCACGTGACCGACCCCCTGGACGGCGACCCGAACGCCGTCCAGGGAGCTCTGACCCAGGCGTGCTCCCGCCGCCGTCTGGATTCCGAGAAAGACGCCCAGGGCAGTCCAGGGCGACGGATCGCCCCCCGCGTGCTCGCCGCTCTGCGGTAGGCCGGAGACGAACTCGGTGACCCGGCGCACCTCCCGCATGTCCTCGACCGACACACCGACATCCTCGGCGGTGATGTAGCGTCCACCCAGCGACGCCACGGCCTTGCCGAAGGCCGCGAACAGCTCCGGGGTCTTCGGAGCGTCATCGCTCGCCAGAATCACGGCCTTGCCGCCGCCGAAAGGCAGTCCGGCGACCGCGTTCTTGTACGACATGCCCCGAGACAGGCGCAGCGCATCGGTCAGCGCAGCGCCCTCGTCCGCATATCGCCACCTCCGACATCCGCCCGCCGCCGGGCCCAGCGCCGTGGAATGCACCGCGATGATGGCGCGGAGTCCCGTCGCCTCGTCGCGAAAGTGATGTACCGAATCGTGCCGATCGAATCCTGGATGCTCAAAAACGCTCATCAAAAGACCTCGGGCCGACTCTACAGCGTCCCTACCCTGGCGACACACCCGAATGGGCATTCCCCGCTCACTCCACAACCCCTACAGGTCCTCCCGCTCTCCCTCCTCCGCTACACGCATCCCCGCCGCCTCCACCCGCCGCCGGGCCTCTCCTCCGAGCTCGAGTGCCGGATTGGTGTGGTTCAAATGGATGAAGCGGATCTTCGCGCGCTGCGCCGCCGGAAGGGGCGCAAAGCGCTCGATGCACTCCGAGATCCGGGGATGGGGGAAGCCCGACATGTCCCGCCCCGGCACCTCCGAGTTGTCGAAGAACGTCCCGTCGAGGTAGGCCACGTCGACCGTCGCGAGGAGGTCCTCGATGCGAATCCCCTGCGCTTCCCAGTCGTCCCAGCCGTCGATGTCCGGAAGGTACAACACCGAGCGCTCGGGGCCCTCGATCCGAAAGCCGACCACCTCGGAGTACTCCTCACGGTGGGGGACGCGAAGCGCGGTCACCTCGATCTCCGGGGCGATCGCCACCGGCACATCCTGCTTCATCTCACGCAGCTCGATGTTCTCGTAGCGCACCAACTGGTCCCAGGGGCCGTTGCTCTCGAGATAGCGCTTCATCCTCGGCATGGCGTACACCGGTGTGCGCACCGCACCGATTCCCTCGTGCCCGATGAACATGAGGCCCGTGTAGTGCCCGATGTGCGCGTGCGTCAGGAAGATCCCGGCCAGTCCGGGAGTCCCCTCGTGCGGAGCGATGCGGTCGAGCTCGACCAGCTGCTGGGGAAAATCCGGGGTGGCATCGAAGAGCCAGCGGCGGCCGTCGCGCGGATCGACCAGCCCCAGGGAGGAAACCAGGTGGCGACGCTCCGGGTCATCCCACTTCGCCAGGTCTTTGTCTCCGGCCTGCGGAACGCCTCCGTCCTGACCGACTCCGAGCACGACCATATAGGGGCCCTGTGCACCGAAGCATCGCTCGGCGACGGTCACCAGCCCTCCCCCCGCCAGCGCGACCACGAGGGCCAGGGACAGGCCGACGGGTCTATCCATGGCTGGCCATCGCTTTCTTCCGAGCGACTGGGCGGCACGGTTCGAACAGGGTGACTCCGCAGGGAAGAGGGAGCGGCTCGGCGATCGTCTTCATCTGGGCTCTTTCTCTTCGTCTCGCAACGGCGGACGGTGTGACGCAGGATAGCCGATTCGAAGACTCGCTCAGACGGTGCGGTAGAGTGCCGCCTGCACCGATTCCAGACGACCAACCTCAGATCTCGACGGATACCCGATCGGAGACCCAACGATGGTCAGGACTCTCGCCGCACGACTCGACCGGATTCGAGAAGGCGCTACCCAGCAGATTCCCGCGGAGCCTCTCGAGATCATGCACCGAGCCACTGCCGAGCTGGAAGCCTCGGGGCAGGCCGGGCGAGCGATCGGTAGCGGAGACACGGCACCCGATTTCACACTTCCGGACAGTCAGGGCAACGAGGTCTCGCTGGCGAAGCTCCTCGCCCGAGGCCCTCTCGTGCTGACCTTCTTCCGAGGTCACTGGTGACCGTACTGCAACGCGGAGCTGGATGCTCTGCAAGCGGTTCTCTTTGACATCGAGGCGGCCGGCGCCAAGCTGGTGGCGATCACCCCTCAGTTGGCCGAGAAGAGCCGCGAGATGATCGAGAAGAAGCACCTCGGGTTCGAGATGCTGCGCGACGAGGGCAACCGAGTGGCCGAAGAGTACGGGCTTCGCTGGAAGCTCTCCGACGAGTTGAAGGCTGTCTATCTTTCCTTCGGTCTCGATCTCCCTGCCACGAACGGTGAAGACAGCTGGACCCTTCCGATGCCGGCGCGCTACCTGATCGACTCTTCGGGAGTCGTGCGATGGGGTGACGTCAACGCCGACTACACGCGCAGGCCCGAGCCAGCCGCGACGCTCGACGCGCTGAGTCGCCTTCGGGCAGACTGATGCGAGCCGGTCGGCCCTGGGGCCGCGGCTGACGGCTGGATTCTGGATCCGCGCCGGACATCCGGTAGGTGCTCGACCGCGAAGACACTTTCGCTAGCATGACACCTCCATTCCACCGGACGTTGGCGCCGCTGCGTCCATCACCGAGCCCCTCGGAGCCACGAGCCCAGAGATCGTCGGCCCCGCCGGGCCCCGCACCTCGTGAAAGCGATCGCTGAGGTGACGGTCTGACCGAAGACACCCCGAAGAGGAGCACTCGACATGAACTGGGAACAACAGCTCGACATCTTGATGGACCAGGCGATGCAGTGGGGACCGCGAGTTCTCGCGACACTCGCCATACTGGTGATCGGCTGGATCGCGGCAGGCATCGTGAATTCCGGAGTCCGGCGTGTCTTGAGGAGATCGAAGGTCGACGAGACGCTGATCGGGTTCCTCTCCAGTCTGGCCCGCTATGCAGTGCTCGCCCTCGTGGTGGTCTCGGCACTCGGGAAGCTCGGAGTCGACACCACTACGTTCGCAGCCGTGGTCGCCGCTGCAGGTCTGGCCATCGGTCTGGCGCTCCAGGGCTCGCTCGGCAACTTTGCCGCCGGAGTGATGCTGGTCTTCTTCGGTCCCTTCAAGAAGGGCGACTTCGTGGAAGCAGGCGGAGTCAGTGGCGTGGTCGATGCGATCAACGTCTTCCAGACAACGCTACTGACCCCCGACAACAAGCGGGTCATCGTGCCCAACGGAGACATCATCGCCGGAGCGATCACCAACTACTCGGCGATGCCTACGCGTCGCATCGATCTGGTGTTCGGGATCGGATACGGGGACGACATCGACAAAGCTCGCTCGATTCTCCAGCGACTGGTGGAGGAGGACGACCGGATTCTCGCCGAGCCCGCGACCACGATCGCCGTCTCCGAACTGGCCGACAGCAGCGTCAACTTCGTCGTGCGCCCGTGGGTCAACGCGGAGGACTACTGGGCAGTGCGCTTCGACCTGCTCGAGAACGCCAAGAAGGCCTTCGACAGAGAAGGCATCTCGATTCCGTTTCCGCAGACCGACGTACATCTGCACCAGATCGCCAGCTAGGGAACCCACAGGAGAGCGATCCCGCTCCCGCGCAAGACCGCTTCGAACGCCTCGACCTCCTCCCCGAGGAGCGAGTCGAGCACTTCCCTCTGCACCTCCCAGTCGGCCCGCAGGTCAGCGAGGCGGTCACGCGCACCCTGGTTCACCATTCCCTCGGCACTGTCGACGGCACTGAACAGGTACAGGTAGAACTGGTTGAGCTTCATCGGAAAGTTGATCACGGTCTGGCCATCGATGGTGCGCTTCTGTATCAGCGAGTCCTCGACGTCGTTCATTCGCTCGAGCAACGCTTCGCCCGCCTCGACCACCGACTCACCCCCTTCGATCTGCGCCGCCTGCTCGACCCAACCGTTCACCTGATCGCGTACGGCGCGCAGTCGGAGGGTGGCCGTGTGAATGGCCTCGATGTCGCCCTGGACCTCTTCTGCGAGCTCGTTCTGAATCCGGTAGCCGGACAGCTCCTGGCTCTCGCGCGGGTCGGCCTTCACCCGGAGAGGAGCCGACACGGTCTGATCACCGACGCGCAGTCGGACCTCGTAGTCGCCCGGAACGACCTTGCGCCCCTGTAGCGAGCCAAACACGTAGAGACCGGGAACACCGAGGAGCGAGCGGTGCCGGGTGTCCCACGCCACTCGGTTCATTCCCGGCTGGAGCGGAAAACTCCCGACTCTCGCCTCCTCGGCCTTGTCGAGAGCCCACTTGCGGCCTTCGGCGGGTTCCTCCGCGTCTCCTTCGTCCTTCGTGCCCGCCGAGTCCAGCGTCTCGCCCTTTTCGGTCTCGCTCTCCCCGATGGGATCGACCACCCGGGCCTCCTCACTGCGATCGACCTTCCCCTTCCATTCCTTCACCAACACCCCGGTGGCGTCGCGGATCTCGAGTCTCACCTCCTCCGGCCCCGCTTCGGGAATGGCGGCGACCACGAAGTCGAGAGTGGCAGCCCCCGGCGGGTTCTGACCGACCAGACCACCGGGGAGGCGGAAGCCGGAGCTTCCGGCTCGGTACGCCGGCTCCGGGGCGAAGAGAAAGAGATCGGCCTCCGCCACTTCGTCGTCGAGCTGTTGCAGCACGGAGAGGTCGTCCAGGATCCAGAAGCCCCGTCCCGCGGTGGCCGCGACCAGGTCGTTGTCTCGCCGCTGGACGATCAGATCCGTGATGGCGGCCACTGGCATGTTCAGGGCCAGGCTCTGCCAGCTCGAACCGTCGTCGAACGACACGTAGGCACCGAGCTCGGTGCCCATGTAGAGCAGTCCCGGTCGAACCGGGTCCTCCCTTACGACGCGAACCCACGCTTCCTCGGGAATTCCCTCGGTGATCAGCGTCCAGCTGGCGCCGAAGTCCTCGGTTCGATAGGCGAGAGGAGTGAAGTCGTTGAACTTGTATCGGGTGAGCGCCACGTAGGCGCGCCCAGGGTCGTGAGGCGAGGCCTCGAGAGCGTTGACCATCGCGTCGCCGACGCCGGGCGGAGTGACCTCGGTCCAGCTCGTGCCTTTGTCCCTCGTTACGTGCACCAGGCCGTCATCACTTCCGGTCCAGATGACGCCCTCTTCGAGCGACGACAGAGCGGCGCTGTAGATGGTGCCGTAGATCTCGCCGCCGGCCCCCTCGTTGGTGATCGGCCCGCCTCCCGGACCCTGCTTCTCGTCGTCGTTGCGAGTCAGATCCGGAGAGATCTCCTCCCAGCTCACACCCCGGTCCACGCTGCGAAGCAGGACGTTCCCGCCGTGATACACCACGCTGCGATCGAACGGGTCGGCCACGATGGGTGCGCTCCAGTTGAAGCGATACTTCATGTCGCGCGACTCGATCGCCGCGGGCATCACCGGGTACGCCATCACGTCCCGTGTGCGACCGGTCTCACGCCTCCACTCCTCGATGATGCCCATGTAGCACCCGCCGTACACATACTGCGGATCGTCGGGATCGAACGCCGCCCACGCACTCTCGCAGCCCGCCGTCGAGTAGAAGTCCTCCTGCCCGATGCCGCCGGGAGCCGCGGAGGCGATGCCAATCGCGCTGTTGTCCTGCTGTCCTCCATAGACGTGGTAGGGGAACTGGTTGTCGACGTTGACCCGATAGAACTGTGCGGTCGGCTGATTGGCCTGCGAGCTCCAGGTGCGACCACCGTCGAAGGAGACGTTCGCACCCCCGTCGTTCGAGTTGATCATCACATCGGAGTCGTGAGGGTCGATCCACAGATGGTGGTTGTCACCGTGGGGGGTGCTCACCGTGGTCAATGTCTTGCCGCCGTCGATCGAGCGATAGAGCTGTGCGTTGGTGATCCAGACGCGCTCGGGATCCTGCGGATCCGCCCACACCTTGATGTAGTACCAGGCGCGAGCTCGCGGCCCCCAATCCTCGTTGATCAGCGCCCAGCTCTTGCCCCCGTCCTCGGAACGGTAGAGCCCGCCCTCCGGATCGGCCTCGATCAGAGCCCACACCCTGCTGCCGTTGGCCGCGACGGCCACATGGGTCTTCCCCTTCACCGCCGGCAGCCCCTTCTCCACCGTTTCGCCGAGACGCTCCCAGTTCTCACCGCCGTCGACACTCTTCCAGATTCCGCTCCCCGGCCCACCGCTGCGAACCTGCCAGGGGAGACGCACATGGTCCCAGAAGGCGGCGTACAGGATGCGTGGATTCGTCGGATCGATGGCCAGCCCCGAGGCTCCGGCGTGACGGTCGACATAGAGCACCTTTTCCCAGGTCGCCCCACCGTCGCGAGTTCGATAGATCCCGCGATCCTCCGAAGGTCCGTAGGGGGCCCCCTGTGCGGCGATCCACGCGGTGTCGGGATCCTGCGGGTGGACGATCACCGCGGAGATCTGTCGGACGCGCTCGAGGCCCAGGTGCGTCCAGCTGGCTCCAGCGTCCGTCGACCGGTAGACGCCGTCGCCGTGGGAAGTCATCACTCCGCGCACGGCATGCTCCCCCATTCCCACCCAGACCACATTGGGATCGGAAGGCGCCACCGCGATCGCACCCACCGACGCCGTCCCGAAGGTGTCGTCGGAGACGTTGCGCCAACGAAGCCCACCATCGGTGGTCTTCCACACGCCGCTGCCGACTCCGCCGAAGTAGAAGGTCAGCGGTTGGGACACAACGCCGACCGAAGCGTTGGAGCGCCCTCCGCGATACGGTCCGATCGAGCGCCACTCCATCCCCTGATAGAAAGACTCGTCGTACGCCGCAGCGCTGGCCGGCCCCGAAACGGCACCTCCCAGCACGACCGCGAAACCCGCCGCGATCCACAGCGTGGCCCTCCGACTGTTGCGATCGGCACCCATCGTCCTCTCCTCGGGCTGTTCGTGGGGCCGCGACCGTATCATGCTGCTATCGTCTGGAGATGCCGCAAACCGCGATGCTGGCCGACGCCGGCCCCCTCGACTGCCTCCGGGAGGAGTTCTCCCTTCCCGAGGGACTGCACTACCTGAACTGTGCCTACAACTCACCGCTTTCCAAGAGAGTGGAAGCGGCCGGAGTGGCCGGAGTCCAGCGCAAGCGGGATCCGTCCGTGATCGGGCCCGACGACTTCTTTACGGAGAGCGATCGTCTGCGCGCCCTGTTCGCCGAGCTGATCGGAGCCGCCGACGCACGCAGCATCGCGATCCTCCCCTCTGTTTCGTACGGCGTGGCCACCGCCGCTCGAAATCTGAGGATCGAGCCGAGCCAGAATCTGGTGGTGCTCGGCGAGCAGTTCCCGTCCAACGTCTACAGCTGGCGGCGGTTGTGCGTCGAGACAGGGGCCACGCTCCGCACCGTGGCTCCACCGGATCTGGAGGGTGGACGCGGGGAGGCATGGAACTCCGCCTTGCTCGACGCGATCGACTCGTCGACGGCCATCGTCGCTGTGCCTCACTATCACTGGTCCGACGGGACTCGCTTCGATCTCGCGTCGGTGGGTCAGAAGGCACGGCAGATGGGTGCGGCCCTCGTCGTCGACGGCACACAGTCGGTGGGCGCAGTCCCCTTCGATGTCGCCGAGGTGCAGCCCGATGCGTTGATCTGCGCCGGCTACAAGACCCTCTTCGGTCCCTACTCGATCGGGCTTGCCTACTATGGTTCTCGCTTCGACGACGGGGTGCCGCTCGAAGAGAACTGGGCCGCCCGACGCGGCAGCGAGAACTTCGCCGGCCTGGTGGAGTACGAGGACGAGTTCCAGGAGGGCGCCATCCGCTACGACGTCGGCGAGCGCAGCAACTGGATCCTCGTACCGATGATGATCGCAGCCCTGGAGCAGATCGGCGAGTGGCGTCCGGAACGCATCTCGAGCTACTGCGCAGGATTGCTCGGCGATCTGTTCTCGCGAGTGCAGGAGATGGGCTTCCAGATCGAGGACGATGCGTGGCGAGGGAGCCACCTCTTCGGCCTGCGGCCCCCCGCTGGCACGGAGCCCGAGCCGATCAGACGAGCCCTGGCGGAGCATCGCGTTTCCGTCTCGGTACGCGGCCGGGCGATCCGGGTCGCGCCGAGCGTCTACAACGACGCAGACGACATCGACGCCCTCACCCGCGCCCTGGCGTTCGCGAGGAGCGGCGGAAGCGACTCATGACCAGACCGAGAACGGACAGGGCGAATCGATCCGGTGCATCCCACGAGTCCGAGGCCAGGGTGGTCGGCTGGCGCGAGGTGGTCGATCTCCCCGACTGGGACCTCAAGGGGGTCCGCGCCAAGGTCGACACCGGGGCTCGCACCAGCGCGCTTCACGTCGAGAACGTTCGGACCAGCCCCGACGGACGGCAGGTGACGTTTCACGCGGTCGTTCACCGAGGAGACGAGGATCACGCCGAGATCACCGCTGACGTGGTGCGGCGCACGAAAGTGAAGTCGAGCACCGGGGAAATCCAGGAGCGCTACGTCGTGAGAACCACGATGTCCCTCGGCCCCATTGAGCGCCCGATCGAGATCAGCCTCGTCTCGCGTGAGAACATGCTCTGTCCGATGCTGGTCGGTCGACGCGCGCTTCCTGCGGGCGTGACGGTCGATCCGATCCGGCGCTACCTCCATGGCCGCCCCCGGAAGCGCCGCACACAACCCTCAAGGGAGCTCCAATGAAGATCGCCATCCTCTCCCGCGGACCCGAGCTCTATTCGACCCGGCGTCTGGTCGAGGCCGCCGAGACGCGCGGCCACAAGGTCGATGTGCTCAACACGAGCCTGTTTGCCGTCTCGATGGAAGAAGAGTATCCCGACCTCTACTACGTCGGAGAGCCGGTCGGTGAGTATGACGCGGTCATTCCTCGCATCGGCTCCTCGATCACCTACTTCGGCACCTCCGTGGTGAGGCAGTTCGAGCAGATGGACGTCTTCTGCCTCAACTCGGCGCTCAGCATCTCGAACTCTCGCGACAAGCTGCGCTCCTTGCAGATTCTCAGCCGATACGACATCGGCATCCCCCGAACCGAGTTCGTCAGTCAGCGCAGGGACGTACTCCCGGCCATCGAGCGTCTCGGGGGCGCACCGGTGATCATCAAGTTGCTCGAAGGCACGCAAGGCGTCGGAGTGATTCTCGCCGAGACGACTCAGGTCGCGTCTGCCATTGTCGAAACGCTGCAGAGCACGAAGCAGGACGTGCTGCTCCAGAAGTTCGTCGCGGAGAGTCGTGGCCGAGACGTTCGGGCACTGGTCGTCGACGACCGGGTGGTCGCCGCCATGCGCCGGCGTGCGGTCGGCCAGGAGTTCCGGAGCAACGTGCACCGCGGAGGCAGCACCGAGATCGTCGAGCTCGACGACAAGTACCAGCGTACCGCCGTGCGTGCTGCGCAGATTCTCGGTCTCCGGGTCGCCGGCGTCGACATGCTCGAGGGCGAGGACGGTCCACAGATCGCGGAGGTCAATTCGTCACCGGGACTCGAAGGGATCGAGGGAGCCACTGGCCTCGACATCGCGGGATCGATCATCGACTTCATCGACCGGTACGTCGCGTTCCCCGAGATGGACATCCGCCAGAGGTTGACGGTGAGCCGAGGGTACGGCGTGTGCGAGTTCGCGATCCCCGGCACCTCGGAGTATGCCGGCAAGACCGTTCAGGAAAGCGGCCTGCGCGAGTTCGACATCCAGATCCTCAGTCTCACGAAGGAGGACGGGAAGACAATTCCGAACCCCAAGTCCTCCAGGGTGCTCGATCCGGGAGACCGACTTCTCTGCTTCGGCAAGCTCTCGGAAATGCGAAAGCTCCAGCCCCCGAAGCGCCCCACCCGCCGATTGCGGATCACCCGAGAGCAGTGAAACTCGATGTCCGCTGAATCGAAGGGCAAAAGCCTCCGCGTGATCGCGGGCGAGGATATCCCGCTCGGAGAGTACCGAGACATCCAGCTCCCTGTCTCCGAGAGCTACAGTGGTCTGGCCGTCAGCGTCCCCTTGCGGGCCACCAGGGGGCCGCTGCCCGGCCCGGCGCTCTTCGTCAGCGCGGCGGTTCACGGCGACGAGATCAATGGCACGGGAGTCGTGAGGGCCCTGATGACCGACCCGCCCGAACTGCTGTGCGGCACCCTCGTCCTCGTTCCCGTGGTGAACATCCTCGGCTTCGAGCGCCTGAGCCGCTATCTCCCGGATCGTCGAGACCTCAATCGCTGTTTTCCGGGCATCTCCAATGGGAGCCTGGCCAGCCGCTTCGCGCACCACTTCTTCAACGAAGTCGTCGCGCACTGCGACTACGGGATCGATCTGCACACCGGCGCAGTCCGACGAACGAACTTCCCGAATCTCCGGGCCGACCTGAGCAATCCGGGAGTCCTCCGACTCGCCCACGCGTTCGGTTGCGAGCTGCTGGTCGACGGCAAGGGACCCACCGGCTCCCTGCGCCGGGCTGCCTGCGATGCCGGCTGTCCGACGATCGTGATGGAAGCCGGCGAGGTCTGGAAGATCGAGCCCTCGTACGTGGAGGTCGGCCTGCGGGGGGTTCTCAACGTCCTCGCCGACCTCGGAATGATCGAAGGCGAGGTCCAGCGGGCCCCGTACCGGGCGCACGTGGAGACCACGACCTGGGTGCGGGCCGACAGCGGTGGACTCCTCACCTTCCACGTCAGCCCGGGAGCCATCGTCGAGGCAGGCCAGGCTCTCGCGACCTGCAGCGATCTGCTCGGCAGTCGAGCCGAGCCTCTTCGTGCTCCCAAGGACGGGGTTGTCATGGGAATGACCACACTACCGACGGTCAAGCCGGGCGATCCAGTCATTCATTTGGCGGTTCCGAACATGAGTATCGACGCCATCCAGCATCAGCTCGACAGGATGGAACGCAGACCGGGAGAGTCGATCGAGGAACGAGTTCGCGATGACCTCGCCAGCAACGTGACGATCGAAGAGACCGGAGACGACAACGTACCGACAGCAAAGGCAAGGTGACTGTGGCGCCGACCTCTCGGGGAAAGTCCGGATCCCGGAGAGGGCTGGCTCGCCCCTAGAATGCGCTCGTAGGCAGTCGAGCGGGGCGATTGTCGCCTGCAGACGGGCAACTCGAGGGTTCTCGGGCTCGTCCAGAGCAACCGGATCCTGGCCGCCCAGAAAGTGGTGGTCAGTCCAGCATCGACGGAGAACGAAGCATGAGCACTCCCATGGTCCGCGACCTGATGACGACCGACGTCTTCACCCTCCGAAGAAACGACGAGCTGTCGATTGCCGACGATCTCATGAAGCAGAAGCGGATCCGTCACATCCCGGTGCTTCACGAGGACGGGAGGATTGCGGGGATCCTGACCCAGCGGGATCTCTTCCGCGGCGCGCTCGTGCGAGCGCTCGGGTTCGGAAGTCGGGCCGAAGAGCAGATGCTGCACAGTCTCGTAGTCAAAGAAGTCATGACGACCGATCCGAAGACCACCACGCCGGACACACCCTCTGGCCGAGGCCGCCGAGCAGATGGTCGACGACGGCGTCGGCTGCCTGCTGGTGATGGAGGGTGACGAGCTGGCGGGGATTCTCACCGAAGGCGACTTCGTGAGACTCGCAGCGGCCGCCGCCTGGGGCGTCGACAGAAACTAGGGACAGGCACTCCTCACCAGGAAAACGAGGAAGGGCCAGGGCACGAGCCGCTCTTCGCTCGTCAACCTCTGAGGACCTCTACCGAAACAGCCAGGTCTGTTGCGATGGGTCAGACCCCTCTCCATCACAACTACGATTCCTCGGGAGTGGTGCCTGTCCCTACTTTTCTACTTGTTGGGGCCTCGATCCATGGGGATGGGCTGCCAGCGCTCCAAGGGGACCTTCGGTAGGACGGAGGGATTGACGCAGCTTCTCGGCCAGTAGCCTTGCAGTACCAGCGCGATCTCTGCGCCGGCTCGGCGGCACCTCTCGCGCGGCATTCGCACGCTGGCCGACGCGCAGTGCGGCGTCAGGGTGACGTTCTCCATGGCGAGAAGAGGACTGTGTGCGGGCAGCGGCTCGGCCTCGAAGACGTCGAGCGCAGCGTGAGCGATCTCACCCTGCTCCAGAGCAACCGCGAGGGCCGCTTCGTCCACCAACGGGCCCCGACCCGTGTTCACCAGCAGGGCACTGGACTTCATGATGCGGAAGTGCTCCGTGGTGAGAAGGTGACGGGTCTGCTCGTTGAGCGGCGCATGCACCGAGACCACGTCGGAGCGTTCCAGAAGCTCGTTCAACGAAACCGGCTCGACGCCTTCGCGAGTCATCGAGAGCTCGCTCACGTAGGGATCCCAGGCGAGGATTCTCACTCCAAAACCCTGCAGACGTTGCGCCACCCCGCGAGCGACGTTGCCCCAGGAGACGAGCCCCACCGTCTGGCCGAAGAAGCGGGGGATCTTGTACAACAAGTTGGGACGCGCCTCGTTCCAGCGCCCCTCACGAGTCATCCTGTCGAGGGTGAGTAGCCTGCGGGCCCCGGCGAGGATGAGCATCATCGTGTGCTCGGCAACCTCCTCGATGAAGACGTCGGGAGTGTTGGTGACCACGATTCCGGCTCGCGTAGCGGCCGCCACATCGACGGTGTCCGTGCCGACGCTGGCCAGCGCGATCACTCGACACTTCTCCAGACCTTCGATCAACTCTGCGGAGAAACCCCTGTGGTGAGCAAGGATCGCGTCAGCGTCGCGAGCCGCCTCGACGAACTCGGCCGTGCTGGTCGCTGCCAGCTCTTCGAGCGTCGCCCCGATCGGCGACAGCGCCTCGAGCTCCAGCCCGTAGCGCTGCTCGACCGGAACGGCGTCGGCTCCCCGGGGCCTCTGGACCACGACCCGAGCGGAAACACGGTCGGTCATCTCCTTCCCTCCTCACGCGCAGCGGATCGAATCGCGGCCCACACCCGATCGGGACGCGCCGGCATGTCGAGCTCGTGGATCCCCAGAGGCTCCAGCGCATCGAGCACCGCGTTCATCACACAGGGTGTCGCACCGATCGTCCCCAACTCCCCGATACCCTTGGCCCCGAGTGGATTCACGGGAGTCGGGGTCACGGTCTGGCCAAGCTCGATGCGTGGGAGGCCACACGCCCTGGGCAGGGAGTAGTCCATCAGGCTCCCCGAGAGCAGTTGCCCGTTTTCGTCGTATCGAACCTCTTCATGCAGCGCCTGACCGATGCCCTGCACGATGCCGCCGATCCGCTGGCCGTCGGCGAGGAGCGGATTGATCACCTCACCGAAATCGTCGACCGCGAGGTAGCGCTGCAGCTCGACCTGGCCGGTCTCCGGGTCGATCTCGACCTGGCAGAGGTGTGCTCCGAAGGGATAGGTGGTGCCAGGCGGCTCGAATCGAGCCACCGCTTCGAGTCCCGGCTCCTCGCCAGGCACGGCCACGTTCCAGAGATGGGCCCTCTGCGCGACATCGCGAAAGGTCAGCACACGCTCTTGGTCGCCACCGCTCTCTTGCGCTGCCACGAAGAACTCTCCGTCGCCCGTCTCAGTTCGGCGAAACAGCACCCGCTCCTCCGGCATGTCGAGATGATGAGCCGCAATCCTGAGCGCTTTCGTGTGCACCTCTGTCAGCGCCATGTGCAGTGCCACTCCGCCCACTGCGATCCCGCGGCTGCCAAAGGTACCCACTCCATGCTGGACCACGTCGGTGTCACCATGCATCACCGACACGTCGTCGATGCCGATTCCGAAGGCGTCTGCCGCCATCTGCGCGAATGCGGTTTCCTCACCCTGGCCATGAGGGGAGATCCCGGTGAGGACGGTGACGTTGCCGCTCGGCTCCACTCGAACGGTCGCGCTCTCCCAGGTGCCCATCAGTCCCTCGGGTGCCGCCCCCGCGCTCGGCCCGAGTCCACACACCTCCGTGAAGGTCGCGATCCCGATCCCCACCAGCCGTCCGCAGTGGCGTGCCTCACGCTGAGCCTTGCGAGCCCCGCGATAGTCGAAGGCACGCAGAGCCTCGTCGAGAGCGCGGTTGTAGTCGCCACTGTCGTAGACGCTTCCGGTGGCCGTGGTGAAGGGAAAGGCATCCCTGGCGATGAAGTTGCGCCGCCGGACCTCGGCGGGGTCGAGCTCCAACACTCGCGCCACTGCATCCATGATTCGCTCGATCAGATAGGCGGCCTCGGGGCGACCCGCACCCCGGTAGGCGTCGGTCGCCATCGTGTTGGTGTAGACCGCGGTGGTCTCCCAGGAAACCGCCTTGATGTCGTAGCAGCCCGGTGCCATCGACGGGGTCGACAGCGCGATGAACGGTCCGTAGTAGGAGCAGTAGGCACCCACTTCGGCAATTGTCCTTCCTCGCAGCGCCAGGACACGACCGTCGGCGCGCACGGCGGCCTCGACCTGTTCGACGTGACCACGACCGTGCGAGGTATTCGCGAGATTCTCCGTCCGCGTCTCGCTCCACTTGATCGGTCGGCGCAGCTCGCGAGACACCCAGGAGAGCAGGCATTCCTCGGGGTAGACCGGAATCTTCGCCCCGAAGCCACCTCCCACCTCCGGTGCGATCGCTCGGACCCGGATTTCCGGAATGCCGAGACACCGCGCCACCTGCTGTTTGACGAAATGCGGGGTCTGCGTCGAGACCCACACGGTCAACTTTCCCGGACCTTCTTCCCAGTGCGCCACCACGGCCCGGCCTTCCATCGGGACCGGAGCCACCCGCTGATTGAGCAACCGGAGCGACACCCTGGTGTCCGCCTCGGAAAAGAGACGATCGGTGTCGGCGTGGGGTTGGGGAAGAGAGAACACGACGTTGCTGTCGAAGTTCTCGTAGACCCGAGGGGCATCTGCGGCGAGCGCCGCTTCGACGTCCACTACGACTGGCCGTGGCTCGATGTCGACCCAGACCCGAGTTGCCGCGTCCCGTGCCAGGGACGGATCCTCCGCGATCACCACTGCCACCGGCTGTCCGACGTAGCGCACGGAGTCCTGGGCGAGCAACGGGTGAGGGCGATAGTTCATGTCGGGCATGAGCGCGCCGACCGGAGTCGTTCCGACCCGGCCATCGATGTCGGCACCCGTGAAGATGGCGATGACCCCGGAGCAACGACTCGCTTCCTCGGTGTCGATCGAGCGAATCGAGCCCGCCGCGAAATCGCTGCGTACGAAAGCAGCGTGAAGCATTCGTGGAAGCTCGACATCGCCCGTGTAGGTGGCCAAGCCACGAATCAAGCGCGGGTCCTCGCATCGCTTGATCGGCTGTCCGACTGCGCCGGGGCGCCACGCCATCACGTTCTCCCACTCCGCTCGGTGTCCTGAGACCGTTTCGCCGAGGACGACCGTGGCGACACGGCAGCCGCATGCAGAACCGCGTCGACGATCTGCTGATAGCCCGTGCAGCGACACAGGTTGCCCCGGAGCGCAGATCGAATCGCTGCCTCGTCGGGATCGGGATTCTCCTCGAGCAGCGCCGCGGCAGCCATGATCATCCCCGGTGTGCAGAAGCCACACTGGAGGCCGTGCTTCTCCCAGAACCCCTCCTGCACCGGGTGCAGCTCATCGACACCTCGAGCCAAGCCTTCAATGGTCGTGACGTGATGCCCATCTGCCTGCACGGCCAGGGCGGTGCAGCTCTTGATCGCCATGCCGTCGAGGTGAACCGTGCAGGCGCCGCAGAGTGTGGTTTCACAACCGACGTGGCAGCCCGTCAACCCGAGCTCGTCGCGCAGGAAGTGAACCAGCAGCATGCGCGGCTCGATTTCTCGCTCCCGGGCCTCTCCGTTGACGGTGATTTCGACTTTCAAGCCATCGCTCCTGCTCCGCTCTCCAGTCGGGGAGAGCCTTCCGCGCGAATTCTCGTGAGGCCCCTCTGTTCGCTCCAGTCGCTATCGCCCAGAGCCGATTCGCACCAGGACCTCTCCCAGTCTCTCGTGCGCCTCCGCCGGCACGCGAAAGGTCGTCATCCAGTGGAGAACGTCGAGGTCCTCGACCCCGGCGACCATCCTCCCGCGCAGTAGCGCGCGTCCCCGGATCAACTTCACCGCCTTCACAAGGAAGCTCCGATCCGTGAGCAAGCTGTTCGACTCGGTGCAGTCGAACTCCACCACCAGGGTGCGCAGCACTTCTAGCAGCGCGCTGCGCACCGGCTCCGGCACCTCGACGCTCGAGAGCTCCTGGTGCATTCGATCGAGGGTCTCCCGGTCCACGACCGCCTCCGGTTGCGGCTGTTCCACCACCTCCCCTGAGGCGTAGCGCGCGATCAGCTCGCGAGCCCCCGCCTGATCCCCGGACTGAATGAGGCCATGCACTCGCAGCTGCAACGCGAAGCGGTCGACGTTCGCCGGGTCGAGCGGCTCGTTGTAGTACTCGTCGTCCATCGGGTTGCCAGTGGCAATCGCGACCATGAGTGGAATCGACTCTTCTCCGAAGCGACGTTCGTTGAGAATCCGCAACAAGACGTTGAGAGCCTCCCCAGGCGCCCGCGAGATGTCATCGAGCACGCACACCTCCGCCGTCAGGATGCCCCCGGGCTCGATGCGCTGGTGAATGCGCTCGCCGGAGCCATCCTCGAGAGTTCGGCGCTCCAGCACCACGTCGCCGACCAGCTCGGCGAGTCGTGTGTCGCGATGCAACTGGTAGAAGAAGAAGTCGAGCTGCGCGCCCTGGGCCGCCACTTCGGCGAGGCGCGTCTTGGCGATTCCCGGGGGGCCTTCCAGGTAGACGTGCTCCCGGCAGAGCAGCCCCAGGAGAAGGGCTTCCTTGACGTCATCGTGGCCCACTACATGCCGATGCAGTAGACCGCTCAGCG
The DNA here is from genome assembly GCA_963851415.1 of uncultured Acidobacteriota bacterium. Taxonomy (GTDB): domain Bacteria; phylum Acidobacteriota; class Thermoanaerobaculia; order Multivoradales; family Multivoraceae; genus CAWKPF01. The sequence goes on along the minus strand of CAWKPF010000003.1, from coordinate 276,224 downwards.
GGCCCAGGCCGGGCTCTACAGTCGCTTCACTCATGGAGCGATCGAGCATACCGCACTGCTCGCTCGTCAGATCGGCGAACCGGGGGACCACGAGCGGTAGGATCTGTCTACCGCCGAGCCGCCACCTCCGAGCGACCGACGTAGGAGTACGAATGAACCCGACAGCCCGCCCGGCTTCCTTCGCCGGCCACCAACGCCTGCTTCCCATCACAGCGGAACTGGTTCGCCAACAAGCCTCCGAGGCCCAGGACAACCCGCGACGCCGCGTGATCCTCTCCTTTCACTCGAGCGATGACGAGCCCCTTCATCGCATGCTCAACGCCATTCAACCCGGCAGCTACATCCGGCCTCACCGTCACCTGACGCCTCCGAAGGACGAGGCCCTCCTCGTGCTGGCGGGCTCGGTCGGCTTCGTACCCTTCTCCGAGGAGGGACAGCCCGACGCCGACAACCTGCTTCTCATCGACCCCGCGAAAGGGGTGCTCGGGGTTGATTTCCGTGCCGGCCTGTGGCACACCCTGATCGCACTCGAGCCCGACACCGTCATCTACGAAGTCAAGCCCGGACCGTGGAGCGCGGCCACCGACAAGGAGTTCGCCCCGTGGGCCCCGGCGCCCGACACCGAGGACGCCGAGCGCTACCTTCACACGCTCGAAGAACTCTTCCAGGACCCGTGACCGAAGCCACTCATCGACTCCTGACGGAGCGACTGCTCCTGCGACAGCCCACCACCGAGGACGCCGCCTTCCTGCTCGGGCTGCTCAATGAGCCGTCTTTTCTTCGGTTCGTGGGAGATCGCGGAGTGCGCTCCGAAGAGCAGGCCCGCGAGTATCTCCGGCAGGGCGCCATGGCCAGCTTCGAGAACAATGGCTTCGGGTTCTTTGTCGTCGAGCGAAGGGAAGATCGGGCCGTGATCGGCATTTGCGGGCTGGTCGATCGCCCCGGTCTCGACGACGTCGACATCGGATTCGCCCTGCTCCCCGAACACTGGCGAAAGGGCTATGCCTATGAAGCCGCGGCCGCGGTTCTGGAGCACGCCCGATCCACCCTGGAGCTTCAACGGATCGTAGCCATCACCGCCGAGACGAACGAAGCGTCGATCGGGCTGCTCGAGAAGCTGGGGCTCCACTTCGAGCGACTCGTTCGATTGCCCGGCGAGGACGAGGATCTGAAGCTCTTCGCCACACCGTCACTCCCTTCCACTCACCGAAAGTCCAAAGGTACTCCCTCCTGAAACGCCGTCCCTCACCGCAAGCGGTGGCACTGTTCCTCCTGATCCTGTCGGCCTCGATCGGCTGCGACCAGATCAGCAAGGAAGCCGCCCGCAACGTCTTCGCCGACTCGCCGCCCCTCTCGCTCGCCGGAGATACGGTGCGCTTCGAACTGGCGGAGAACTCGGGAGCCTTCCTCAGCCTGGGTGCGCAACTTCCCGAATCCGTTCGAGGGGCTCTGTTCACCGTGGCGATGCCCGTCTTCCTGCTCCTGATCAGCGCCCTCGTCCTTCATCAGGGCATGACTGGCCTCTCCGCCGTCGGCCTGGCGCTTCTACTCGGCGGTGGGCTCGGCAACTGGATCGATCGCCTCACCAACCAAGGCCTGGTCACGGACTTCGTCAGCCTCGGGCTCGGACCCGTGCGCACGGGGATCTTCAATCTGGCCGACGTCGCCATTCTCGCGGGGGCCACCATGGTCGCGCTGGCACCCCATCTCGCCGAACGCCGAGGGGCGACTCGAGCCGAGTGAGCCGTGCCTCTCTCAATGCCGCTCTGACAGGCTCAGCCGTCGCCCCTCGCCGGGGCGTGCCTGGAACCGGAGCCCCTGTGTCTCCTCGGACAACTCGTCGAGCACGACCGGACACGGCCCCGCGCCGAGGAACACGGTGTGTAGGCTGACCCCGAGGCGTCGGGCCAGGGCGCGCTCGCGGCGCACCGTCGGATCGCCGATGATCGGCAGCCCGTCGGTCAACATCACGACGTGCCGATTGCGTCCCATCCCGCCCCGAAGCCCCTCGAGTGCGAGGCGGAGAGGAGCCTCGTAGTTGGTCTGCCCGAGAGTCCGGGCAGTTCGGGAAAGCTCGAGGAGCCGTGGGTAGGAGCGATGCAGCAACCGACCCGCGATGGGATGATCGATCGCTTTGTGATGGAACTCGATGTATCCGACCCGCATCCGACGCTGCGCCGCCACCTTGACCACCCCGGCGACCACCTGGCCCGCCCACTCTGCCAGCTGGCCTGCCATCGACGCCGACACGTCGCGCAAGATCACCAACGCGCCGCCGGCGTTGCGCCGCTGACGTTCGTAGGTGCGAGGGTTTCCCGGCAGCCGCCCCTCGGAGAAGAGCAACACCTCGATCGGATCGGCATCGAACAGCTCGTCGAGATGACGCAGCGGTCGATAGCTGCGTGGCTGGCCGCCAGGATCCGAATCGGGGTCGACGCGGCCTCGTTCGATGCTTCCGATCAACGCATCGAGCAGCGGCTGGACCTCGGCCGGCTCGAAGCCAGCGCCTCGCTCCGGTTCGAGGTCGAAATCGGTGTCCTCTTCGATCACGGCGCCACCGGTACGCGGCGTATCGGTTGGAGTGCCCTCCCCAGCGAAGGCGGGAGAGGTCACCAGATCGGCGCCGCCCACTTCGATTCGCTCGATGGGGGCCTCCTCGATCACCTCGTCGAGCAGCGCCGGGATCTCGGTCTGGACCTGCTCCGGCAGCCGGCGTGCCACCATGAAGCGGATCGCCCGCAGGTCTCGAGGCTCCACCTGCTGCCCGCCGCGATCGAGCGCGTGCGCGCGGAACACCGACAACGCGACCCCGCCGAAGGCCCGATCCGTGAGCAGCGCCGCGCCCCCTGCCGCACCGGCACGCTGGCGGAGTCGATCGAGCAGCTCGTGATAGGCGTCGAGCGCGGCGCGAGTGATCGGCAAGGCCGCCGACCGCTCCTGGAGCTGGTGCCGCTCCTCCGAGGTCAATACGGGGGCGAGCTCATTGCCGAAGGGGCTCTCGGGATCGGAGATCCGTTCCAGCAGACGACGCGCTTCGTTCCAGCGACGTCCCCCGACCAGGCCGTGCAGCCTCAGCTGGATCGCGAAGCGATCGAGCTGGCTGGGCTCGAGTGGATCGATCGGCGCGTCTCCGGCGTCCTCTCGCTCGATCGAAGGCGCCGTCGCCACGGCCCACTCGAGAGGGAGACTCCTCCCCAGGGCCCGACGCTCCGCCAGAATACGGAGCAGCGGGCCGAGCGCCTCCCCCGGTGCTCGGGGCAGATCTTCGAGCAGGGCCACCTCGGCCCCGAGCAGCGCTCCCGGCTCGATCGTACGCTCGAGACGTTCGCCGCCGGCCCAATGCGTGGGGGAGCCTGGGAGTGGAGTCAGGACCCGCCGGCGCAAGAGCACGTCGCCCAGGAGATCGGTCTCGCGAATGTCGCGATGAAACGCCACCACCACCGAGCGCGCTCCGCTGAGTCGCGCCAACGCCGCCGCCAGCACTGACTTGCCACAGCCGGGCGGCCCCTCGAGATAGGCGTGCTGGCGGGCCAGCAGAGCGAGCCGCAGACCGGTGGCCGCCTCCTCCTGTCCGATCAGCACCTTCGCGAGCCCATCCCTCAGGCGATCCAGCGGTGGATCCTCCGAACGAGACCCTTCGGCGTCGCGTGGGTGAGAGTGGGGAGACGGCATCTTCGATCTCGGCAGAACGCCATCCTACAGGGCACCGGCTATGATCTCGACGCTCACTCTTCGAGGAGACTCCCGATGACTCCATTGCTGTGCAACGCACGAGCCACGACCCTCCTGGTGCTCGCGCTGTTCGCCGGTGCGACCCTGCTGTCGGCACAGCAGGTCTCCCTACGGATTCTGGTCACCAACGACGACGGCTACGAGTCCCCGGGGCTGACCGCCCTGGTCGGCGAGCTGGCGACGCTCGGCGAGGTCGTGGTGGCCGCCCCCTCGGCAAACCGCTCCGGGAGCAGCCACTCCTACGGATCCACGGGGGAGCCCATCGCGGCTCGGAGGGTAGAGATCGCCGGCGCGACCGAAGCCTGGTCGGTCGACGCGACCCCGGCGGTCGCCACCGCCTTCGGACTGGCTGGGCCCAGCGCCGCCAGGGGGTTTGACCTCGTCGTGTCGGGGATCAACCGGGGCGCCAACGTCGGCGAGATCTCGCACCTCTCCGGTACGGTCGGCGCGGCGATGGAGGCAATCTACCGGGGAGTGCCGGGGATCGCTGTCTCGCAGGACGCCACCAGCACCGATTTCGGCGCCGCCGCTCGCTTCACGGCAGCTCTGGTCCGCCGCCTGAGCTCGGTCGGCTTCCCTCCGGGCACCGTCCTGTCGATCAATGTTCCGGCCCAAGCCACCCGAGGCGACGCCGAGGCGGTAGCCGTCCCGATGGGAGGATCGTACTTCGTCGTCGACGCCTTCACGGCGGTGGAGGGGACCGACCACTATCGGCTGTCTCCTCGCCTGGTGAGCGAAGCACCCCCGGGCAGCGATACGGAGGCCTACCTCGCGGGCAAGATCACGGTCACGCCCCTAGGCTTCGACTGGACGGATCGTGAGCTCCTCGCCAGGGCCGAGGAGTGGCTCCCTCACCCCTGAGGAGCGTTCTCTGGTGCGCCCGGATCACGGAAGTCCCCCACTCCACACAAGCTCGTTCTCGCCTAGACTTCGACCAGGTTTGTTCTCGGTGTCCAGCAGACAGCGCAGCCGATCCGCTGCATCGCGCAATCACACATTTCCGCTTGCGGAGGAAACCGCCATGAACCGTCTCTCGAGACTCCCTCTATGGACATTCGCGATGCTGACCCTGTGCATCGCCCCCACAGCGCCAATTGCGGCCCAGTCGGACGGCTGGGATTGGAGCGCTGCGATCTACGGCTGGCTCCCCGACCTCAACATCAGCGGGGACCGAGCCTCCCAGTCGATCAGTCGCGGCGACCTGCTCTCGAAGGTCGAGCTGGTGCTCGCGGGCCACTTCGAGGGGCGGCGCGGCAAGGCCGGCTTCCTGGTCGACGCGATGTATCTCGAGCTCGCAGACGGCCGCACGGTGGACAACTCGGAGGAGATTCCTCCGGGATCGCAGCTCGATCTCGACCTCGAGCAGCTCATCATGGAGTTGGGCGGCTTCTATCGACCGGGTGGAGGTCGTGACGGCTTCGACGTCTTGTTCGGCGCCCGCCTGATCGACATGTCCGACACGCTCACGCTGACCCCGTCCATCTCCCCTCCGATCGAGCCGCCCCCGGCGCCGACCTCCCGATCCACCAGCACCAGTCTCTGGGACGGCTTCGTGGGTGTGCGCTACAGCAGCAAGTTCACCGATCGCCTGGGCTGGGGAGTCCGCGGCGACGTCGGTACCGGCGGCACGGACTTCACCTATAACGCCCTTGGGCAAGTGAGCTGGAACTGGGGCGCCGACCGCCAGCACGGCATCCTCCTGGGCTGGCGGTACATGGACATCGACCTGAAGGACGACGAAGAGTCACCGATCGACGGCGTCGTCTTCACGGGACCATTCCTGGCAGCAAAGTTCGGCTTCTGACTCGAGGCGCAGCGGAGGCACCCACGCCTCGGCGTCGGTCAGGCCAGACGGGCCGACATTCGGGACCGCATCCGGCTTGCGGGGATCGAGGAAACGAGCTATAGTCGTTTTGCTATGTTTCTTTCATTCCCTTGCCCTGAGCCCGAAGACCCCCGGTTCCCCCCCGGGGCCTTCACGACGCCAGGAGAGTCTCGATGGTTCCCCCACCCCGTCTGGACGGACAGATCGACCTGACCCGGACCGCCAACATCGGCATCAAGCTGTGCCGCGAGGGTAAGTGGCAACGCGCCCTCGACTACCTTGCCGCGGTCGCGAGCTCCGACCGGTCGAGCGAGCTTCCGGTCTCGTTCTACTCCTATCTCGGCATGGCCACCGCCGTGGTCAAGAAGGAATACCGCTCGGGCATACGCCTCTGCGAGAGTGCGATCAAGCGACACCCCTGTGTCGCCGAGAACTACGTCAACCTGGTCCGGCTGCGCCTCATGGTCGGCGACATGGGCCGAGCCTGGCGAGCCCTTCGACAGGGTCTCGCCCTCGCGCCGAGCGATCCGGAACTGCTCGAGCTGCTCCGAGAGGAGTTCCCACGCCAGTCGGTCATCGTGCCCTTCTTGAGCCGCCGCAATCCGGTCAACGTGACGTTGGGACGCATTCGGTACCGCATGCGCGAGGGATCGCTCGACCTCTACGCATAGCCCAGGGCGGACTCGATACGCCAAGGGCGGACTCGATACGCCAAGGGCGGACTCGATACGCCAAGGGCGGACTCGATACGCCAGGCGGACCTGTACGGCCCCATGTGCGGGTTCGGCTCGGGGGAGTCGATCCCCTCACGGCCTCGTCAGAGTCGCGGAGAACCTCCACCTCCCAACGCCGAGCGCAACGCGGAGCAGGCCTCCTCCACCGCCCGCCGCCCCGCATCCAGAATCGGCGACAGCTGGAAGAATGCGTGCACCATGCCGTCATAGTTCGTCACCGTCGTCTCGACCCCCGCATTGCGCAAAGCCTCACCATAGGCCATCCCCTCGTCGCGCAGCGGGTCACATTCCGCCGTCTGGACGAGCGCCGGCGGCAGCCCCTCCAGCGAGTCGGCGCGGATCGGCGACACTCGCGGATCGCGGCCGAGATCGGCACCCTGGAGGTAGTGATCGCGAAACCAGATCATGTGGTCTCTGGTGAGGATGGGGGCCTCGGCGTTCTCTTCGACCGAGGGGTGCTGTGTTGCGGCATCGACTCCGGGGTAGATCAGGAGCTGAAAAGAGATCTCCGGTCCACCGCGGTCCCGGGCGAGCTGGCTGACCACGGCGGCCAGGTTGCCGCCGGCACTGTCGCCGCCGACCGCCAGGCGCTTCACATCGACTCCGAGCGCCTCGCTGTTCGCGGCTACCCACTCGAGCGCGCCGTAGCTGTCGTCGACGGCGGCGGGAAACGGGTGCTCGGGGGCCAGTCGATAGTCGACCGAGACGACGGCGCAACCGGAGCCCTCGCACAGCGCCCGGCAGGCATGATCGTGCGTGTCGAGCGAGCCGATCACCCAGCCTCCACCGTGGTAGTAGATCAAGACCGGATGGATCTCCTCAGAGGAAGGGCGGTAGATCCGAATCGGCACCTCTCCCGCGGGACCGGGAAACGACCGATTCTCGACCTCGACGGGCGCGCCGTCTCCCAGAAGCGCGCCGAGCGCCTCGTAGAGGGCACGGGCCATCTCCACGGACTGTTCCCGGATCGGTGGGAGATCGGGAGCCGCAGCCGCCTGCGCCTGCAAGAAGGCCTGCACCTGGGAATCGAGTCGTGAGAGATCGAAGGCCATCTTCATTCTCCGCCGGACGTGGCTGGCTGGGAGGCTGGCTGAGGTGACGCGCCGGGCAGCCAGCTCTCGTGCAGATGAACCCACTCGACTCCGCCGGGAGCCGCGTCGCTCTCCCGGAACAACACGCTGCTCAGTCGTGCCACGGTGCCCGCGGGCAGCTCTTGCCACTCCTGATAGCTCACCAGGGCCAGGGGCGGACTCACTGCCACGACTTCGATCTCCTCGATCCGGAGCACACCGCTCGGCGTGCCGTCTGCGGATCGCCAGCGACCATGGGACGTCCGAAAGCCCTCGACGATCGAATCGTGGTCCTGACTCGTTCCGTCGGGAGAGATGATCACGAAATCCTGAGCGAGAGCGTTCGAAAAGCGGGCGTAGCTGGCCTCGTCGTCGGGAAGCACACCGTTTGACCACTCCTCGATGAAACGATGCAGCTCGACCACCTCCTTGCGGCTGGCTGCCGCGAGACGCTGTGCTCTCTCTCGCGCGGCCTCGATCGAGGGAGTCTCCCCGGCGATCTCGCCCGGCGGAGTGCAGGAGCTCGCAGCGAGAAGGAGAAGCGTCGCCGCGAGCATGAAGGGGAGGTTGTCCCGGCGCACCGTTTTCCTCGCTCAGAGCTTCCGAGCCAGGGTCAGTCCGTCACCGATCGGCACCATGCAGATCTCGACGCGGCCATCCTTGGCAATGTGCTGGTTGAGCGTCCGAATCGCTACCGTATCGGGCTCCAGGTTCTCGGGGTCCGCCACATCACCGTGCCAGAGCACGTTGTCGACCCCGATCAGGCCACCCGGGCGCACGAGATCGTAGGCTCGTTCGTAGTAGTGAACGTAGTTCCCCTTGTCGGCGTCGATGAAGGCGAAGTCGAAGCTCTCCGCCTCTCCGCTCTCGAGGAGTGCATCGAGCGTCTCGAGGGCCGGCCCCAGGCGCAGATCGATCTTGTCGGCGACTCCGGCCTCCTGCCAGTAGCGTCGGGCAATCCCGGTCCACTCCTCGTTGACGTCGCAGGCCACGATGCGTCCCTCTGTGGGGAGCGCGAGCGCGATCCGTAAGCTGCTGTACCCGGTGAACGTGCCCACTTCGAGCACTCGCCGGGTCGCGGTCGAGCGCACCAGCAGCGCCATGAACTGGCCCTGCTCGGGAGAGATCTGCATCCGGGCCACGTCGCCGAGCTCGGCGGTCTCGGCACGCAGCCGAGCCAGGATCTCCGGCTCGCGTACGGAGCTCTCCACCAGGTAGTCGTGCAGCCGCTCATCGACGGGTGTGGTGCGCTTGGACATGGTTCGAGAGGCGATTATGCCAGCGCCGAGGTCAAATCCGCGATCAGGTCCCCGACCGTCTCCAGACCGATCGACAGCCGCACCACCTCCTCGCCCGCCCCAGCCGCCTGGCGCTGCTCGTCGGTGAGCTGCCGATGCGTGGTCGAGGCCGGATGGAGAATCAGCGAGCGCGCGTCCCCTACATTGGCGAGGTGCGAGAACAGCTCGCAGCGCTCGACGACTCGCAGACCTGCCTCGTAGCCTCCGACGAGGCCGATCGTGAACACCGACCCCGCAAGGCCTCGGAGATACTTCTCCGCTCTTGGGTGGTAGGGACTCGAAGGGAGACCCGCGTAGGACACCCAGGAGACCGAGGGATGACCGTCCAGGAACTCGGCGACGATCCGAGCGTTCTCGCAGTGGCGCTCCATCCGTAGGGACAGAGTCTCGGTACCCAGCAGGGTCTGGAACGCATTCATCGGCGACTGGCTCGCTCCCAGGTCGCGCAGTCCCACCGCGTGCGCGTGCAGGGTGAATGCGAGGTCACCGAACGACTCCCAGAACCGAATCCCGTGGTAGGCCGGTTCGGGCTCCGTGAGACTCGCAAAGCGCTCGTTCTGCCCCCAGTCGAACAGGCCGCTGTCGACGACCGCCCCCCCCATCGAAGTACCGTTGCCCGACAGGAACTTGGTGGTCGAGTGAACCACCAGATCGGCACCCCACTCGATCGGCCGGCACAGCCACGGCGTCGCCAGCGTGTTGTCGACGATCAGGGGGACCCCGGAGGCGTGGGCGATCTCGGCCAGAGGCTCCAGATCGCTGACCACTCCCCCCGGATTGGCCAGCGACTCGGTGAAGACCGCCTTCGTGCGCTCCCCGATCGCCGCGCGCACGGAGTCGAGATCCTCGACATCGACGAAGTCGACCCTCCAGTCGAACTTCTTGAACGTCTTTCCGAACTGGGTGATCGAGCCGCCGTAGAGACGGTTGGACGCCACGAAGCGATCGCCCGGCTCCATCAGCGCGAAGAACGCGAGCAACTGCGCCGCGTGCCCGGTGGCGGTGCAGGTGGCCCCTCGACCACCCTCTAGATTGGCGAGACGTTCTTCGAGAGCTGACACCGTGGGATTGCCCAGACGAGAGTAGACGAACCCGAAGGTCTGGAGGTTGAACAACGACGCGGCGTGGTCCGCGTCTCGAAACACATAGCTGGTGTTCTGGTAGATCGGAGTCTGCCGTGCGCCGGTCACCGGCTCCGGATGCGTTCCAGCATGGATCATCCGGGTCTCGAACCCGAAGCGCTCGTCCCGGATTCGTCGTTGTTCACGCTTCATCGCCGTGTCCCTCACGCACCGTTCACCAGCTGACTCTGGGGCGACGACTGGAGATCACACCGGTGTTGATCCCACTCCACGCCAACTCCTCGTGCAGTCGGCTCCACTCGATCTTCGGGCAGCGGTTCATGACGACCTGTAGACCCGCGGCTTCGGCTCGTTCGGCGGCCGGATCGTTGCGCACACCGAGTTGCATCCAGATCACCTCGATGCCCTTTTCCTCACGCAGTTCGATCGCCTCGTCGGCAATCGCACCGGCCGCTTCGGAGTGGCGAAAGATGTCGACCAACTGGAACGGGGCCGGCGCATCGGCCAACGATGCGTAGACGCGCTCACCCAGAATCTCGCCGCCGGCAGCCCTCGGATTCACTGGCAGCACTCGATACCCCTTCTCCTGCAGGTACTTCATGGCGAAGAAGCTGGGCCGCTTCCAATTCTCACTCGCCCCGACCATCGCGAAGATGCGGACCCGATCGAGAATCTGCAAGATGTAGGCGTCGCTGTAGCTATCGTGGTTCATCGCGCTGGAGAATTTCCCGGCGGGGAGGCACGTAGTGTAGCGAGAACCCTGCTGAGCAGCGCGGCCCTCCCCGCTGCGTCCCGAGAACCGGACCTCCTACCGAGAATCCGATCGACTGCTGTAGCCTCGGTCCTGATCGTCCGACCACCTCGAGAACCGAGACCTGACCGCGAGGAGATCTCCCCATGGGCTTCCTGGATCGTCTGCGCAATGAACTGATCGACATCATCGAGTGGATCGATGATCCCCGCAGCACATTGGTGTGGCGTTTTCCCCGCTACCGCAACGAGATCAAACACGGCGCCAAACTGATCGTGCGGCCCGGCCAACAGGCGATTCTGGTCTCCGAGGGACAGCTCGCCGACGTCTTCGGTCCGGGTACCCACTCGCTCGAGACGAAGAACCTTCCCATCTTGCGCACTCTCCTGAGCTGGCCGTACGGCTTCGAGAGCCCCTTCAAGTGCGAGGTCTACTTCGTCAGCACCCGTCAACTGACCGGGCTCAAATGGGGAACCCCGAACCCGATCATGCTGCGCGACGCGGACTTCGGGCCGATCCGGCTGCGCGCATTCGGCACCTACACCATGCAGTGCATCGATCCCCGTACCCTTCTCGAGCAACTGGTCGGCACCGACGCGCAGTTCGAGACCGAGGAGATCAACGAACTGATGCGTGGCTTCATCGCGACCACCTTTGCCGATCTGGTGGGCTCCTCCCAGATCGCTGCCCTCGATCTGGCCGCCAACTACACGGAGCTCTCGGAAACCCTCCGCCAGAAGGTCGTGGAACAGATCGACGACGAATACGGAATCCTCCTCCCGCAGCTGTTGATCGTCAACGTGTCGCTCCCCGAAGCGGTCCAGGAAGCGCTCGATACGCGCAGCAGCATGGGGGTGATCGGAGACATGCAGAGGTTCCAGCAGTACCAGATGGGGCAGGCGATGACCAAGGCGGCCGAGAACACGGCCGGCGGCGGTGCCTCCGAAGGCCTCGGACTCGGCGTCGGTTTCGCGATGGCTCGCGAAATGATTCAGCCCGGAGGCATGACCGGAGGTGGAGGCGCATTGCCACCCGGCGCACCTCCCTCCTCCCCGCCCCCTCCCCCCGTGCCCGTGCAATGGCACATCGCCGAAGGAGATCGGACCCTGGGCCCCTTCAATGCGGCACAGCTTGCCGATCTGGTCGCCCAGGGCCGGCTGACCCGCGGCACCCAGGTGTGGCGAGCCGGTTTCACCGGCTGGCAGAGCGCAGCCGAGACTCCGGAGCTCGCGGTGCTGATCGGTCCTCCACCACCGCCACCGAGCGACTGAGATCACAGACCGGATCCCGTCGCTGACGCATGGTCGACCTTCCCCCACCTCCGGTTGCCCACGGCAGCACTCGGGTCACCCGTCCGGGTCGCACGGAGGGTGCCGAGCAGAGGCCCGACCTGCCTGAGCGGGCACCACGGACCTTTCCCTGTCCGCAGTGTGGCGCTGACCTCGAGTACTTCATCGGAGAGTTGGCGCTGCGCTGCCCACACTGCCGCCACATCGAGCCGATCGACCTCGAAGGAAAGGAGCCGATCGAGGAGCAGGACTACGCGCAGAGGCTCGATTGGCTGAAGGAGTTGCACCCGCGTGGCGCCCAGATCTCCGAGAACCCCTCAGCGCCCGGCTCGAAGTCAGACGCCGCGTCGAGCGGCCCTTCGGAGGAGGTGGAGTGTGCCAGCTGCGGTGCAGGAATCGCGTTCGTCGGAAACCTGACTTCCACCCGCTGCGCGTACTGCGGCACTCCGATTCAGCGTGACCGGATCCACACCAGCCCGGAGCGAATTCCGGTGGACGCCGTGCTGCCCTTCGAGGTCGACAAGGACGCCGCCCGCGCCGCCATCGACCGCTGGGTGAGCGGGCGCTGGTTCGCGCCGTCGAAGTTCGTCGAAAAGAGGATCCGCGAAGGACTTCAGGGGGTCTACCTGCCCTACTGGACGTTCGATCTCCTGACCTTCACCCGCTACCGCGGTCGGCGCGGCGATCATCACCGGGAGCAGGTGGGCCGCGGCAAGAATCGACGCACCGTCACTCGGACGAAGTGGCGACCCGCCGCAGGCAAGTTCCAGCACTTCTTCGACGATATTCTCTCCCTCGCCGCCAAAAGTGTCCAAGGCCCGGCCCTGCTCCAGCTCGAACCGTGGCCGCTCGAGCGACTTCAGCCCTTTCGGCCCGAGTTCCTCGCCGGACTGCAGGCGCGCACCTACGACACCGAGCTCGAGCAGGGCTTTCAGGAAGCCCGCAGCCGAGCCGAGGGGGCGCTACGCAACCAGGTGCGAGCTCGCATCGGCGGCGACGTCCAACAGATCGACAGCATGGACGTGCGGCTGGACGCGATCGAGTACAAGCACCTGCTGCTTCCGGTGTGGTTGCTCACGTACCGCCACAAGGGCAAGCCCTACAACGTCGTCATCAACGCCACCACTGGCGAGGTCTTCGGCGAGCGCCCCTACAGCGCAGCCAAGATCGGCTGCCTCGTCGCACTCGGCATCGCGGCACTCCTCCTCATCCTTCTCGTACGAGCTCTCTAGCAGATCGCCTTTTCGCCGAGAACAACGAGCGAATCGCGGATTCCGCTGGAAGACCACTCACAAGAAGCTCGCACTGGTCTATACTCCGCGAAGCTTTCTTCTCCTTATTCTCTACCGAGGTGCCGCCGTGCAGTACCGCCCCATGCCTACGCTCGTGTCCTTCGTTTCCGTGCTCTCTGCCGTACTCTTTGCAGCCCAGGTCGGAGCCTTGGACGTCTGTCCAGAGGGCACCGTCGCCGAACCGGTGAGCAACTGGGGGCGAATACGCCCCGCCCTCGCTGAGGACGTCAATGCCTCGAGCGATGTGGTCGAGATCAATCTCACTGCGCGCGAGCGGTTCATCGACTACGGCACGACGGTCCGACCTTGATGTGGACCTACAGCGGAGTCCTCCCCGGCCCGATGATCGAGGCCAACGTCGGAGACACCCTGATCGTCAACTTCTGCAACGCCCTGCCAGAAGCGACCACCAGTCCATTGGCACGGCGTCGAGACTCCGGCCGACATGGACGGGAGCGACATCGCACAGCTCACGGTGCCCCCCGGAGGCACGTTTCGGTACGAGTTCCCCCTCCTCCATGCCGGCACCTTCTGGTACCACCCCCACGTGCGTACCAACGAGCAGGTGGAAAAAGGGCTGTACGGGGCGTTGATCGTGCACGATCGAGACCAGGACGAAGCGCTCGGCCTGCCCGTCACCGACCACGTCATCATGTTGGACGACATCCTGGTCGATCAGAGTGGCGACCTCGTGGACGCCTTCACGGGAGACCGCGAGGACATCGCACTCGCCAGCCTCAACGGGAGGGAAGGCAACATCACCCTGGCCAACGGTCGTCGCGACCGGTTCTTCAGTTTCGAGCGTGATGTCCCCCAACGCATTCGCTTCATCAACGTTGCCAACGCTCGCTTCATGCGCGTGTCGGTACCCGAGCACCCGTTCTGGCGGATCGGTGGCGATCAGGGGTTGATCGAAGCTCCGATCGAGATCCCGCCTGCCGTCGCGATTCCGGTGGGAGACGCGGAGGAGAGCTCCTGGCCGCTCCGGATCCCGGCCGATTCGACTGAAAGCCGAAGGGCCGGAAGACCCCCTCCGTTCACTCCGATCCCGACCCGACGACTGGACTCCTGCTCACCCCGGGCGAGCGTGCGGAGGTCATCCTCGTCCCCACCGGCGATGACCCGCTGATCCTCGAATGGCACGACACACCTCGCGGCCGACACACCGTCGAATTCCTTGCGGACGGTGCGGTCGATGCTGGGCCAGGACCCCACCGACGGTTCCCGCGCAGCAAGGACCCTGGCAACCATCGGTCTCTTCGGCCCGACCCGGAGACGACGAGCCGTACACGCCACCCACGACCCTCGCGACGCTCGAGCCGATCGATACCGACGGCGCGCCGCCGCTGCCCCTGGTCATGGGCCATTCGGTTCCCGACTGGGACACCGGTGAGGTCGTCTTCTTCCTGCAGGCTCCGGGCAAGCCCTTCATGGCCCTCACGCCCGACGACGTGCACACCGTGGCCGAAAACGGCACCTACGTGTGGGAAGTGAAGAACCTGACGGCCTCGGTCCACAACTTCCACACCCATGGCTGGAGCTTCCAGCACATCGAGACCGAGTGGGTCGACCTCGACGACCCGGACAACCCGGAACGCAACTACATTCTCCCGGCCGAGCACCTCGAGAACAAGGACACCATTCCTCTGGCCTCCCGGCACGGTGACGTGCCCGGCCGCAGCTTCACGATCACGCGGCTGGCGGTGACGTTCTCCGACGAGGGTCGCGAAGGCCAGATCGCGGCCGCCGGAAAGACTCCCAGCGAGGACGGTTCAGGGGGGTGGCTGGCCCACTGCCACATCCTCGAGCACTCCAGCAAGGGAATGATGACGTTCTTCCAGGTCGGAGACGCCCCCATCTTCCGGGACAACTTCGAGACCGGTGGACTCGATCTGTGGAGCGAAATCTCCGTCGAGTAGCTCCCGGGGAGAGGCTTCTCGCTAGCCGAGCTCTTCCAGCTCCGCCTCATAGGCCTCATAGGAGGCCTTGAGTGTGGCGTGGTTGAGGATCATCTCCGCAGCGAGCTCTCCCGAGCCGGCAGTGCGAATCGAGCTCTTCACCCAGTAGGACTCCGTGCGACGGCTCTCACTCAGAGCGAGGATCTCGCGCTCGATCTCGTAGTCTTCCCCGACGAAGAGGGGTCCTTTGACCATGCGGATCTGCTGATCGGCGAACAGCCCGATCGCCGGGCCACGCGCCGGGAACCCCGCCTCGTGACTGCTGTACTGCGCCAGCACACTCACCATTTCGAGCGGAATCACGGCCCTTCCCCAGGGAGAGGCAGCGCCTCCGTCCGCTCTGTACCACCCAGACGGCTCCGTGATCACCTCCAGTTTCTGCTCGAGCGAGAACGGATACAGCTTGCCCATGGTCTGATCGGGCTCCATGCGCACCTTCTCGACCCGAGCCCCCTTCATCCCGACCGCGAGGTCGCGGAGGATCACGAGCCGCTCAGGGGGGCGTAGCTTCGCCAGACGGCCCTCGATCTCGGTCTCCCCCGGGTCCGAACCAATCGAAGCCGTCCCGGTCAGCACTTCGGTCCCGTCGGCCTTCTCGGCGCGGATGCGCACCAATCGCTGACCCCGGTCGGGCTTTTCGATGACCGCGCGCACCTGCTCACCCTCCACCACCATGTTCCGGTAGTGAGCACTGAGGCAGCCAGTCTCGAACCACTCTCTCCCCCACACTTCGGCGAGCAACGGAACGAATTGACTGAAATGGGTCGGTCCTTCGATCGGGCCCGCCCGGAAGCCGAGTCGCTCCGCCATCTGGTCGTCGTGGAGCGATTCGTGACCGTCGTACTCCTGCCCGGCGAGCATCTGCCGGGGCTCGCGCCGCGGACCACAGAGAAAGAGAGGCGTTTCGAAACCGCGTTCCATCCTGCACACCTTCAGAGACGGAGCCGCGCTCGAGGGGGAAGTGCCCACAAGGCGCCTTCCCCCCTGCTCGCTCTTCGCGCAGCCTGGTTGCTCAGAAGAACTTGGCGATGAAGTCCACGCCAAGGGTCCGGGGATCGTTGATCATGCCGGTGAGGTTGTTGAAGTCGATTCCGTTCTTGACGTAGATCTCGTCGGCGAGATTGCGCCCCCAGATCGAGGCCTCGTAGCGACCGTCACCGAACACATAGCCGAACCGAGCACCGAGCTCGAAGAAATCCGACCGGAACTCGACGGAGTCATAGAGGAAGAAGCTCTTGTCGTCGTGGTAGGCCCAATCGAAGCTGCCGACGAAAAGGCCGCTCCCCACCGGACGGCGGTAGTCGAGAATGCCATTGAAGATCCACTCGGGAGCGTGCGGCAGTCGGTTGCCGTCGACTCGAGCGAGTCCGTCGATGATCGGATCGAGCACGGTGCACCCACCGCCGCAGGGCGCTACACCCAGCTCGTCGTCCTTGATCTCCGTATTGTTGTTGCTCAGACCCATTGTCAGCTGCCAGTGCTGCGTGAACGCCATCGCCATGTCGACCTCGAAGCCATATCCCTCGGTCTTGTCGGCATTGAGCAGGGTCGCGGTGTTGAACTCTCCTCCCACCGCAACGATCTGCTGACCATCGACTTCGAAGGTGTAGACGGTGGCGTTGAGGCGCAGACGCCGGTCGAGCAGTTCGCTCTTGACCCCGACCTCGAAGGAGGTCAGGTCCTCCTGATCGGCCACCGAAACGCAGTTGGTCGCCGGGTTCTGGCCGAAGTCGAAGTCCGCGCAGAACAGGATGCGACCCTGGATGCTGGGTGCCCGAGAGCCGGTCGCTGCACGTCCGTAGACGTTGACGGCGTCGCTCACTTCGTAGAACAGGCTCAGATCCCAGTTGGTGAAGTCGACACTCGTCTTGCGCACGATGGGTGAGGAGGTGGGCGTCTGGAAGGTCGGATCGGGTCGCTCGGCCGAGAAGTCCTTCTGATCGTCGGTGTAGCGCAGCCCGCCCTGGATCCTCAGCCGCTCGGTGAGGTCGTACCAGAGGGAGCCGAAGAGGGCCCACGACTCGGCATCCTGGCGCTGGAAGGAGAAGCCGTCCTGAGCCCCGCCAGCCAGGGTGTCGAAACTGTAGGTATCGGCCTGCAGTGACTCGTCGAAGTAGAAGGCGCCCGCGAGCCAGCCGAGTTTGCTGCCGTCGTCGTTCTTCGTGACCCGAATTTCCTGGGTGAACTGGTCGAGCGAGGGCAATCCGTCCGCACTCTCGGAGGGGAAGGGAATCGTGCCCGGCCCGGAAGGCGGTGCAAACACCGCACCGAAACCACCATCGATGTCGCCCCGGCTGAACATGTCGAGAGTCTCGAATCCCGTCACCGAAGTCAGCGTCGCCGGGCCAAAGTCCCAACTCAGATTGAGCGCACCGCCCTGGGCGGAGATGTCCTGCGAATTCTGACCATCGTGATAGACCGTGTCCGCCTCGAAACCTCCGACCAGTCGGTTGCTGCCCTGCTCGATCATGTTGGCACGGAACAACCGCGCCGTTCCGTCGACGTCCCAACTGTGCAGGTTGAGAAGGCCGGTGAAGTTGTCGTTGGGCTTCCACTGGAGCTGACCGCGAATCGCGGCGTTGCTGTAGCCGCCGACCGCGTTCCTCTCGCCGGTGAAACCGTTGTCGACCCAGTCTTCGCGCCCCTGATAGATCACCGACAGCCGACCGGACCAGGCGTCGGAAAAGGGGCCGCTGACCACACCCTGGACCGCCGTGGTGCCGTAGGTTCCGTAGGATCCGCGTACCATGGCTTCGAACTCGTCGGTCGGCTTCTTGGAGTCGAACTTCACCACGCCGGCCGGCGTGTTGCGCCCGAACAAGGAGCCCTGGGGACCCCGCAGCACCTCGATTCGCTCCATGTCGAAGATCGGCATGCCCTTGAGCACCGGGTTCTCGAGCACGATCTCGTCATAGACCATCGACACCGGTTGGGAAGCGTTCAGGTCGAAGTCGGTGTTGCCGAGACCCCGGATATAGAAACGCGGAAAGGCTCGACCGAACGAGGACTCGAGCAAGAGACTGGGAGTACGCGCCGACAGGGCCCGCACGTCGGCAGCGCCACCGATGGTGATCAGGTCGATCGCTGCCTCGTCGAGGACGCTGACGGCGACCGGCACCTGTTGGATGTTCTCCTCACGGCGTTGGGCGGTCACCGTGATCTCGTCCAGCACGACCTGCTGGTCGTCGGAGACCGGCTGAGGCTCCTGCTCCTGAGGATCGGAGGTCGCGATCGACTCGGGCTCGACCGGGTCGGATTCGGTCTCGGCCGCCACGGTAACGACGGGGAGGACGGCCAGCAGCACTGCGATGGCGAAGCTGGCCAGCGGTCGGAGCGGGAATGAATACATCGAACGTCTCCTGGGGTTCGGACAATCGACAGGGAGATCTCGAACGGGTTCGTCTGAGATTCGGCTCGGCACTCTTCAGTCGGACACGGGTTGACTCTGACGCCGACTCTATCCTCAGGTCGATCCCTCGGCCATGGCATTTCCCCCATGTCGGTGTAGGTCATTTCCGCTAGTCGCACGATCCGAAGACTCCACCGCAGGCACTTCGAGAGGCAGGCTCGCGCAACGACCGCTCGGAGCCGCGCACGCCCGAGCGAGATCTCACCCGCTACACTCCGTCATGAATCGGTGAGCCTCCGCTCACTGTCTGAGCAACGCGCTCCCTTGACAGCGGCGCGGAGCCGTGTAGATTAGAGATCGAAGATCCATTCTCAATGGAGGTCGAATGTCGCCGCCGGACCACCTGCGGCCCTCGAGCTCCGGACCGGGGGCCGAACCCCGCTCGGAGAGGTCGAGGGCGAATCCGACACCCGACTCACGGGAGACTCCGAACGGTCGCTGAGCCACCTTTGCCTCGTGCTTCGACTCCGTCGATAGACTCGCTGGCGAGGTCCACGACACCGGGTCTTTTGGTCCCCAGGATTGCTCTCCCAGAGTCCTATCCTTTGAGCGCAGGGCTCCGGCCCTGCGCTCTTCTCAGTCAGGGCCTTGTCTCGATTCCGGGCCGGGGCCCTCCAGGCTACCCGCTCCAGGCTACCCGGGGGCCCCGACGCAGCCGAGCGCTCGTCTCGAGGACGGCCGCCGAGGGGCTCAGCCGATGGCGGCGTTGCCCCGCTCTCCCGTTCGAATGCGGACGCATTCGGCCAGGTCCAGGACGAAGATCTTGCCATCGCCGATCGATCCGCTGTGCGCCCCGGCGGTCACCGCATCGATGACTGCCTCGACGAATTCGTCGTTGACTGCCACCTCGAGCTTGACCTTGCGCAACAGGCTTCCGGCCTCTTTGTGGCTGCGATAGACCTCCGAGACTCCCTTCTGGCGACCGCGACCCATCACGGTGGTCACCGTGACCAGATGAATCTCCTTCTTCTCCAGTCTCTCCAGCACATCGTCGAGACGATCGGGCTGAATGATCGAGATGATGTATTTCAACGCTTTCCTCCTGACCCGAGGTCAGTCCACGAGGGTGTAGGCCGCTTCGCGATGTTCGGTGAGATCCAGGCCCACCCTTTCCATGTGATCGTCGACTCGTAGCCCGATCACCAGGTCGATGACCTTGAGAATGAGGAACGAGAGCGAGGCCGACCAGACGATGGTGTAGGCCAGGGCCTTGAGCTGAATGAGAACCTGACCGGGATTGCCGTAGAAGAGACCGTTGGTGTCGTTACCGGGGACCGCCGACGTGGCCCAGAGACCGGCAGCAATCGCTCCCCAGAGACCCGCCATCCCGTGCACGCCGAAGACGTCGAGCGAATCGTCGTAGCCGAGCTTCACTTTCACGACCGTGACGGCGAAGAACGCCACCGTCGAAGCGCCGACTCCGACGCCCAGGGCGCCCATCGCATTGACCGAGCCGCAGGCGGGGGTGATCGCGACCAACCCGGCCACGGCGCCCGTGATGGCACCGAGAAGCGTCGGCTTCTTGTTCAAGATCCAGTCGAGGAGGGCCCAGGTCAGGGCCGCCATGGCGGTCGCGACGTGGGTCACGACGAAGGCGTTCACCGCGGATCCATTCGCCGCGACCGCGCTACCGGCATTGAAGCCGAACCAACCGAACCACAGCAGTCCCGTTCCGAGAACCGCGAAGGGCAGATTGTGCGGAGGCGACGTGCCGTTCGGATATCCCTGACGGGGCCCCAGGAGGAGAGCCGCCACCAACGCAGCCACTCCCGCGTTGACGTGCACGACTGTGCCTCCAGCGAAGTCGAGCGCGCCGTCACCGCCCAGGCCGAAGAAGCCCTCGGCGCCACCCCAGACCCAATGCGCGACGGGGCAGTAGACCACGAGTAGCCACACGCCGGTGAACCAGCAGATCGCGCTGAACTTCATGCGTTCAGCAAAGGCACCGATCATGAGCGCCGGGGTGATGATCGCGAACATCGCCTGAAAGATCATGAACAACTGCCCAGGGATCGCAGTGCCCTCCCAGGCGTCGAACCCCACGTTCGCGAGGAAGAAGTAGTCGCTGCCACCGACCAGCCCTCCGAGAGTGTCGCTGCCGAAAGCGAGGCTGAAGCCGAACAGCACCCAGAGCACCGTCATCAGTCCCATACAGAGGAAACACTGCATGAGAATCGACAGGATGTTCTTGCGCCGAACCAGTCCCCCGTAGAAGAAGGCCAGGCCCGGGGTCATCAGAAGAACGAGGGCCGAGCTGGTCAACATCCACGCCGTGTCTCCGCTGTCGATGCCCTCCTGCGCAGCCACCGGGGCCGCACCCAGCAAGACGATCGACGCAAACAGGCCAGGCCCCATTCCCACGGGGTGCCGAAGTGACATTTTCGTACCTCCAAAAGCGTAGAGCGCTGATCCCTGCTTCAGGGGAGCAAAGGCCGAACCAACTCGGGCCCGAGCTCATCGGCTCCGAGCAAATCGTTGAAACCAAACGAGGTACCACCCCGACCTCGGTGGCGTCTCGAGACCAGGGCTCTACAATTTCGTAGGAGAGTGGCGACTGATCCTACGAAAACGTGCGCTCTCGCCGACGCTCTCTCGACTCGGTCAGGACGAGCTCGGCCAGGACGAGCTCGATTCGAACAGGACGAGCTCGGCCGGCTCGACCAGCTCGCGGAACATCCCCACCCTGTCGAGGAGCTCCGCGAACGATCCGACGTCGATCAGCGTCCCCTCTTCGAGCACAGCCAGTCGATCGCAGCGACGAACCGTGGACAGCCGGTGCGACACGACGATCGTGGTCAGCGATCCGTGCAGGGCATCGATCGATCGCAGCACCGCAGCCTCGGTTCGCCGATCGAGCGCCGAGGTCGCCTCGTCGAGGAGCAGAATCTCGGGGTACGAGTAGAGCGCCCGGGCGATGGCCACTCGCTGGCGCTGTCCGCCAGAGAGACGAACGCCACGCTCCCCGACCGATGTCGAAAGCCCATCCGGAAGCCCCGCAACGAATCCGTCGAGATGCGCCAGGGCCAGCACTTCTCGAACTCGCTCTTCGTCGATCTCGGCATCGGGAATTCCGAAGGCAACGTTGCGGCGCAGACTGTCGTCGACCAGGAGCACGTCCTGCGGCACGTAGCCGATGCGCTGGCGCCACGACGACGCGTCGCGACTCAGATCGACGTCATCGACTCGAATCGAGCCCTCGGTCGGCTCGACGAGAGCGAGCAGCAGACGAATCAACGTGCTCTTTCCAGCTCCGGTCGGCCCGACGATACCGAGAGATTGACCTCGCGGGATCTCGAGATCGAGATCGCGCAGTGCGGCCTCGCTGCAGCCCGGATAGTGGAAGCTCACCCCCTCGAGCGTCAGGCGACTCCGAAGCGACAGCTCAGCAGCCGGTCCTACCTCCCTCTGGGTCCGGGCATAGCCATCGAGCAGCGCATGGTCACGGCAGAGTAACCGCAGCGGCTCGCTGGCCCCCTGGATCCGGTGGATCGCCTCGGCCGAGCCGATCGCCATGGGCAGGAGGCGCAGACCGGCATAGGCATAGAGGCCGAGTACGGGCAACAGATGCGTCGCTCCCAGGCCCGGACGCAGCAGAAACGCCGCCGCACCGAGAACCGTCAGAATGAATCCGACCTCGATCAGCACTCGAGGCAGAGATGCCAGCGCCCCACCGAGATAGCGAGAACGCAGAAGCGATCGTTGAAGAGACTCGAAGCTCGCGACGAAATGGCCTTCCCGTCCCAGCGCCTTGATCTCCTCGATCGCGCGTAGCCCCTCCCACAGCGAGAACAGGCGCCGGGCCCCGAGCTGATCGAGGCGCGCCCCGACGGCGATCGTCCACCGTTTCGTCGCCAGGAGAACGAGCGTCACCACAGCAGCCAGCACGGACGCCGTCGCCAGGGTCAGCGCGGGGGCCGCTGCAAACAGGACAACCAGGATCGCCGTCGACGTCAGAGCCGCATTGGCGAGGCGCAGGCCCTGCCGCAGCGTGTCTTCGAAGGCGTACTCGATGCGGGTCAGGATCCCGTGCACCCCGTCCGCAGTGCTGTGCTCGAGGTGGTAGGAGTAGGGAGCCCAGAGGTATCCCGCGTAGAGACGGCACGCAGCCGCAGCACGATCGCCGATCAGCACCCTGTGATCGAGAACCAGGGCGAGCACCGCCAGCAGGGTCTTCAGTACGAAGAGTCCCGCGACCACCGCGATCGCGACCTGCACGGAGACCTCTCCACCCGGCCAGTCGAACGGCCACCAGGTCGCGAGCCCGACGTTCGGCTCCCCTGCGACCGCCTCCCGACCCAGACCAATCAACGCGACCAGAGCGAAGATCGCCACGGCACAGGCAGCCTCGGCGGCCGCGCTGGCCGCCATGACCACCGCCAGTGTGAGCCAGCGACGACGGCGCCCGGGCGGGACGAGCGAAAAGGCGAGTCGGAGATTGGAGAGGATGGACACAGCGCGACCAGTCGAGCCGACACAGCGGCGGACCGAGCCTATCAGTCGCAAACTGGTAATCAAAGCTAAACCTTGAAATCTAGCCACCAATCCTTCGGAATCCCACAGTAGGTCCCCTACCCCCAGGGGTGGGCGAACGGTCGACGCACTCCGGGAGAATCGACCCGAATCGCAACCGTCTCCCACTGCCGAGCGCTCTCCGGGAGCGCGGCGAGGGGCGAGAGAAACCAGTGAGAGAGGATCTACAAGATGCCCGCCACGGACACCCTACGAGCTGAGATCGAGCGCGAGCACCGGGAGATCTCGTCTCTTCTGCGCAAGCTCGAGGAGAGCGGCGACCCCCTCGGTCTCGCACCCGTGCTGGCGGAGCTCCGGCCGTTACTCGAGACCCACTTTGCGCGCGAGGAAGCGGACGACGGCCTTCACGATACGATCGGTGAGACGGCTCCCAACCTCCTCCCCAGCGTCCACGAACTGTTCGAGGAACACGGAGAGATGAGGACAGCGATTCACTCATTGTGTGAGCGCAGCAATCAGCTGGCCCAGCTCGCCGACGAAGTCGTCGAAGGCACACGCCTCCTGATCGCCGACCTGCGAGCTCACGAAGCTCGCGAAGACGATCTCTTCGGCCACGCCGTCTACGACGTCATCGGCGCAGGTGACTGAGCAAGGCACGAGGACGCGCTCGGGAACCACCGCGAAGACCTACTTCTGGCGAAGACCCCACAGGCGAGGACAACCCGTCGTGCCCGCAGCACGGGGATCGAGCGAGGGAGACTCGCCGTAAGAGAGAACCATGAGCCAACGAGAACCCGTTTCGGAGAGCGTGTCCGCGATCCATGACCCCACTTCGAGCTCTGCCGTCGAGCGCGAGACGGTCCCCGAGCGAATCGTAGAGATCGTCAGCGACTCTGGAGAGGGAGCCCAGAAAGCCGGTCAGACCTTCGGCACCGTGAGCGCGAAGATGGGCAACGGCGTCTGGACGGTCGAGATCATCCCGGCCGAGATCAAACCTCCGGCACGTTCTCGCGCCGGCGCCAGTGGCATTCGCGTGCGCTTCGGCTCGGGCGAGATCACGAACATGGGCGACGAGGCTGACCTGGTGGTCGCCTTCAACGAGCAGGTGCTCTATGGCCGCATCGCCGCGGGCGCCTATCGACCCGGTACCGTGGTGCTGTTGGAGAACCGCTGGGCAGAAGACCCTGACGAGAGCGTGCGGGAGCTCTACGCTCAGGCCCTCCGGGACTTCAGCGATGTCGGCCTGGTGGTGGTCGAGCTGCCGCTCGAGGAAGCGTGTCGCGCCACCCTGGACTCTCCTCCGGTGGGCCGGCTGGTGGGCAAGAACATGTTCGTCGTCGGCATGCTGTCTCACATCTACGGGCGGGACCTGGAGAAGGCCCTCGAGGAGGTGGGCTTCATCTTCAAGAAGAAGGGCGAGAAGGTCATCGCGTCGAACCAGAACCTGGTTCGCGCCGGCTACCAGTACGCCGCCGAGCAGATCGACCTCGCCTTCGAGATCCCGGCAGTCGAGCGCAGCGAGCCACAGGTGGTCATGAACGGAAACCAGGCCGTCGGGCTCGGAATCCTGGCCGCAGGCATCGAAGTCGTCGCGATGTACCCCATCACGCCGGCCACCTCGGTCTCGCACTATCTCGCCGCAGCGCTACCCCAGGCCGGTGGCATCGTGCACCAGGCCGAAGACGAGATCGCGGCGATGGGCTTCGCGATCGGTGCCAGCTACGCGGGCAAGACTGCATGCACCATCACCTCGGGACCCGGCCTCGCTCTCAAGACCGAGTTCCTGGGACTCGCGGTCATGGGCGAGCTCCCACTGGTCATGGTGCTGGTTCAGCGCGGCGGGCCCTCGACCGGACTCCCGACCAAGGTCGAGCAGGGCGACCTCCTGTCGGTGTTGTTCGGAGCCACTGGCGATGCCCCCAAGATCGTCATCGCTCCCTCGACCATCGAGGAGTCGTTTCACTTCGTGGTCATGGCCCGGCGTCTCGCGGAGGAGTTCCGCACCCCGGTGCTGGTGCTCACCGACGCCAACCTGGCGACGGGCGTGCAGCCCTTTCCACGCCCGAAACCCGAGCTCGACTGGTTGGCTCCACCGATCGACGGTTCGGCCTGGCCCGAAGGCGCCTCTCCCTACGACTGGGACGAAGAGACCGGCCTCTCGAAGAGACCGATTCCCGGGCAGCGCGGCGGAGAGTACGTTCTCACTGGCCTGGCGCACACCCGAGAAGGCAAGGTCGCCTACGACTTCCACTCGAACCAGGACGGCTGCGAGAACCGGAGTCGAAAGCTCGCCACCCTCGGGGGCACGCTGCGCCCGCCGCAGGTCTATGGCGACTCCGAGGGGGACGTTCTGGTCGTCGGTTGGGGCTCTACTCGTGGAGCGATCGAGGAGGGGATCGACCGCCTGCGCGAGAAGGGACACAAGGTCGGGGCTCTCCATCTGCGATTCCTCTCGCCGCTGGAGCCGGGTCTCAAGCAGATCTTCGAGCGCTTCCGCCACACCATGACCATCGAGATCAACTACTGTGATCCCCCATCACGAAACGGGACGGACCCCGCCCAGCGTCGCCTCTCCCAACTCGCCACCCTGCTTCGAGCCCAGACCCTGCACGACATCGACTGCTGGTCCAAGGTCTCGGGTCAACCGTTTCCTCCTCGCGCGATCGTCGACGTCGTCGAGGAACGCCTCGAAGCCCTCACCACCGCGGCCACTGCCTGATTCGGAGACGCAAGTATGTTCGGCTTGAAAAGCGACTGGACCCTCGACCTCCCCGAACGCTACTTCACTCTCGAAAACTACGAGGGAGGAGTCGCACGCTGGTGCCCGGGCTGCGGCGACCATGGGGTCCTGGCCGCGGTACAGCGCATCCTGAGCGACGAGCAGATCCCGCCCGAGCGGGTCGCCGCAGTGTCGGGAATCGGATGCGCCAGCCGATTTCCGCACTACATCCACGCCTATGGCTTCCATGGCCTCCATGGCAGGGCGCTTCCGGTGGCCTGCGGCATCAAGTCGCGCCGACCCGATCTCAAGGTCTGGGTCGCCACCGGCGACGGGGACTGCTGCTCGATCGGTGCCGGTCACTGGCTTCACGCGGTGCGCTACAACATGGACATGACGGTGATGTTGTTCGACAACAACGTCTACGGCCTGACCAAGAAGCAGACCTCGCCGACCTCGCCGCAGGGACTCTCCACGAACACCCATCCCGACGGCGCATGGTTGCCCTCGCTCAACGTCATCCAGACGATGCTCGGCTTCACCAACGTCTCCTTCGTCGCCCGCACGGTGGATTGGAACCCCACCCATCTCTACGACACGCTGCGCCGCGCCTACGATCATCGCGGACTGAGCTTCGTGCACATCCTGCAGCGCTGCCCCACCTATACCGAGCACATCTTCGACGAGATGCGAAACGACCCCGACAAGATGATCCTGCTCGACCACGAGCAGGGCGTTCCGATCGACGAGAAAGTCGAGCGTTTCTTCCCCCACAAGACCGTTCATGACCCGAGCGATCTCTCCCGCGCCCGGGCGCTGGCCAGCGGAAGCGACGAGGAAGCCGGCGAGCAGATCGCGCTCGGGCTCTTCTACTGCAACCCCGAAGCTCCGATCTACGAGACCTTCACCGAGCGAGGCCTCGACATGAGCGCCGAGCAAAGACTGATGGCTGTCGAGAGGCAGATCGACCGCTTTGCCATCTGACCTCGACCACGATCCTCCGCCCAGAGGCCTTTTCCTCCACAATCGAGCACCCGATGTCTGAACAACCGTCTCCTCGACCCAGACTCCCCAGAGCCTCGGACCCCAGTGTGGAAGCGCTGGCGAAACTCCGAAGGTTTCACTACGAAGGCGGCGCTGCCGGCGCCGACACGGCGGATCCAGCGCCGGTGCCACGATACCGCTCGGCGTTCCCACGGTGCTCCTCGCAGGCCACCGGGGGTCAGGCCCAGTCTCTCGGAGACCTGTCCTCTACCCTGCGCACGCTGGTCGAGGGCGCAGCCGAGCGAGGCAACCGGAGCCGAGCGCGATTCGACGCCGAGGCAGCGCCCGTGATTCGCAACCTGCGCACTCGACTCGAGGCCGATGGGTCTTCCCCGTCGAGTAACGGCGAGGGACAGAGGCTGGCACACGGCCTGGGAGACCTGGCGACGCGTTTCCTCGATCCCTCGGAGCTCGCCGCCCGGGTCAAGAGTACGACCGCCGCCAAGCCTCTCGAGCCGGAACGGCGCGCGCGGCTCGAGCTCGCACTGGGTCGGCTGGAGAACGGCAACGGTTCTTCCGAATCCCCGGGCGACACCGGATCACAGACGACCGATCAAGAGCGTCCGATTCGCGTGATCTGCGAAACCGATCTCGCCGAGCGCTACGGGCTCTCTTCGAGCGGAAACTCTCGACTCCAGCTCGCCGCCCAGCCCTGCGTCGTCGCCGCTCAGTGTTTCGACGACCAGGCGGCGCGAACCGCGGCGCGGATCGCGGCCCTGCGAGTGGCGCGACTCGAACTCGATGGCGAGTACGTTCCCCAGCGCCACGACGTCGCACTCGAGCACTTCGACTGGCAGGCCTTTCACCGCAGCGAGCTCGACCTGTTGCCCACGGTCATCGCCCTCGTCTCCGCCGATCACGTCGCCGGGACCGGCATGGCATCCCTGTCGCAGCTCCTGCTCTCCGGCCGTCCGGTGCAGGTGATCGTCGTCGTCGAGCCCGCGGCGAGCCCGGGCAGCACCGACCGATCCGGCTTTCGTTTCGAGCCAGGCTATCTCGGACTGGGGCATCGTGAGGCACTCGTCCACCAGAGCTCTCCGGCCGCACCGGAGCACGTCCGCAGCGGCTTCGAGCGAGCGCTCGACGGTACCCGAGCCTCTCTGCACGTTCTGGCCGCCGATCCGGGTGAGGCAGCGATCGAGGCCCGCGCCCACCCCCTCTTCCTGTTCGACCCCGAAGCCGGAGCGAACTGGACGGATCGTTTCGACCTGGGGGGCAACCCGGCGCCCGTTGGCGACTGGCTGACTGCGTCCCTCGAGGTCGACACCGCGAACGGCGAGGCCACCGAGCCCCTCGAGCTCGCCTACACCTATGCCGACTACTCGCTGGAGCGCGAGCGGCGCAGCGACGACTTCCTGGCGATCGAACCCGACCTGGCAGCCAGTGAACTGGTGTCCCTGCCACGCTGGCTCGAGCTCGACGAGTCCGATGCCGGGCACGCCGTGCCCTATCTCTGGGCCTTCGACAACGCAAGCGACGGGCACCCGCCCCAGCTGCACCGCCTCGCGGTCAGTCGACGCCTCGCCCTCGAGTGTCGCGACCGCCTCGACTACTGGCGTACCCTCAGACAGTTCGGCGGCCTGAGCCAGGCATCCTCCGCCGGAGGAGAGCAGCCCGTCGATCGCACGACCCCACCCGAGCCGCCCCCTTCGGCCGACCGAGAGCAGATCGCCGCCGAGATCGTCGGACGCCTCTTGCACGGACTCCTCGACGGCGAACTGGGTCCGCTCGCCCAGGCAGCGGTGCAAACCACGCCCGCCAGCGAGGAGCCGGCAGCACGCCGCGAAGGTGAGACGCCGGAGCCTTGATCCCGGTCGCCCGCGAGCCAGCTCAGCCGGAGCTGCGGGTGAAGCGCTCGATTGCCTTTCGATGATCGGGGTATCGAGCCACCAGTTCGGCGCGATCCCCCATCTCGAAGTCGTCGAAGTCGAAGCCGGGGGCAACCGTGGCACCCATCAGCGTCCAGCTGCCTCCGTGGGCCAGTCGAGCGCCCTGCCAGACACCCGAAGGAACCACGACCTGCGGACGCTCCCCAGCGACCAGATCCATGCCGAGCCGGGGAGACTCGACGCGTCCGTCGGGATGGAGATGCAGCATCTCGACCGGATCGCCCCCGTAGAAGTGAAAGATCTCGTCAGAGGCCACCAGGTGCAAAGCGGAGAACGAATCCGCCGTGATCAGGAAGTAGATCGCCGTCGAGACGGCCCGGCTCCCGCCGTAGCCCGGCAGAGACGATGCAGACAGAGACCTGGGCGAGCGGTAGCTCTCCACATAGAACCCCCCTTCCGGGTGGGGCTCGAGACCCAATCGTGAGACAATATCTCCGAGCTTCGATTCGGACATCGGAATCCTCCCTCCTCTCGACGTGAGACACGCCAGAACAGCCGCACCCTACCTTGCCGGCACCGGCTTCGAGAGTCCAGTGCGCCAACGATGGCTCCCGGCGCTGTTTTCGCTGCTTCTCGTCTTCTCCCTGCCGCTGGGTCCCGCACTGGCCCTGGCCGCGACGCACGAAGAGTGCTGCGCCGAAGGCTGCGAGGGTGGGCGCTGCCATCTCGACGTCGAGGCGCTGCGACAGCGAGCCGCGGAGGCGGGCCACCACGCCGAGGCCACCGAGGGAGGCGCCGAGCAGGCAGGTACCCCCTCCTGTCACTCCAAGCCCCAACCGATCGTGGCGCCCTCCCCCGGGCCCGAGCTCGCTTTCGAAGCGCAGTCCGATTGCTGCCAGGAATGTCCTCCCGGCACCTCCGCCCATTCGTCCAACGTGGCAATCGCACGCCACGAGACCGACGCCCGCTTCCCGGGCTTCGAGGCTCTCCGAGCCCACTCGCCCGGGAACGCCTGGAGTGCCGCACGCACCAGCGCGAACCCTCGCGCCCCTCCGCATTCCCCGCTGTCCTGACTCCGTTCGTCGCGTGCCGAGGTCCCCTTGGGTGACCTGTCGCCGCCCCCTCTGAACGAAGCCTGGCCTCTCGCCGACGAGAGGGCCACCTGCCGCTCTCCCCTTTCCGGAGAGGACGGCGTCAGCAACGGGAGAACACTCCGATGACCCCTTCGACCCTTCCCCACCGGCGGTCCCGCCTCCGGTTCGTTCTTTGTTACATGACCGCCGCAGTCCCCCTTGCTCTGCTTCCCGCTGTCGAGGCCCAGGAGGCAGCCTCCACGACCCGGCCGAGCGAGGATCAGGTCTACCGCGCCACCGTCGAGGTGACCGCAACCACCCCCGACCTGATTCCGCTCACGGTGATCGAGAACGAGGCGATCGAGCAGAAGGGCGCCTCCGACCTGATCGAAGCCTTGCGCTACGAATCGGGCATGGCCGCGACTCGACGTGGCGCGATCAACCTCGATCCTTCCGTACGCGGCCTGTTCGAGACTCAGGTGGCATCCTTCGTCGACGGCACTCGCACCTTCGCCGCCGGGCCCGGACGCATGGACTCCGAGGTGAGCCATGTCTCCCTGCACGCCGTCGAAGAAGTGACGGTGGTCAAGGGGCCCTATGCCCTGGTCTGGGGCTCCGGTGCGATGAGTGCGATCGACATTCGCACCTTCCAGCCGAGCTACTCCGATACCGGCCCCAGAATCGAGGGTCGTGCGGGAGCACTCTGGACCGACAACGTCGATGCCTCCGACGCCTGGGGGCAGGTCTACGGCAGTACCGAGCGCGCTCGCTACAACCTGTTCGCCAACTACCGAAGCGGAGGCGACTATCAGGACGGGGGTGGCAACACCGTGCAGGCCGACTACGAGTCGGCCGATGCCCGGTGGAGTCTCGGGTGGGCAACGACCGCCAACAGCACCCTCGACTACGAGGGCGGGTACCAGGACCAGAACGATATCGACTACGCAGGCCGCCAGCTCGACGCCACGTACTTCAAGACCCGTTCCCACAAGCTCGGCTGGTTGTGGTCGGGGCAACGCGGCCTGCTCGACGTCTTCGAGGCGTCGGTCTATTCGAACGACAAGACCCACCTCATGAACAACGACAACAAGCCGACCGCCATGGACATGCCGGGGAGGATGCCGCCCTTCGGACTGGAGATTCGACTTCCCACGGAGTCCGACACCAAGGGTGGGAAGGTGTCGGCCGATCTGTCGTCGAACGATCGCTGGCGTTTCAAGGTCGGGGGCGACGCCTACGACCTCTATCAGAGCGCTCGCCGTACCATCAGTCGACGATCGAACGGCATGCTCGTCTCTGAGGACATCGTGTGGCCCGATGCGACGATGAAGAACGGTGGAGTGTTCGCTCAGGCCCTGCGGAGCTCGAATCGCTTCGAGCTCGGCGCGACAGTGCGGGTGGACCGCGTCGACGTCACTGCAGGAGAGGTCTCCGAATTCTTCGCTGGGCTCTACCCGGGCGACCTGGACAACAGCGAGACCAATACGAGCTTCGCAGCCAGCGTCAACACGCGGCTCAGCGATCACTGGAGTCTCAACGGAGGCGTGGGCCGCGCGGTCCGGACCGCGAGCATCCTGGAACGCTACTCCGACCGTTTCCCGTCGAGCCGCTTCCAGGTCGCTGCCGAGTTCGTCGGCAGTCCCTACATGGAGCCCGAAGCGAGCCAGGAAGTCACCCTCGGAGTCGTGGGAGGACTTGGACGGTTTACCCTCAGAGCCGACAGCTTCTATCGGATCATCGACAACTACATCACCGTCGAGGCCACCGACCTGCCCAAGAGGATGCCCCTCGGGGCCCCCGTGGTCTATCGCTATCGCAATGGCACCGAAGGAGTGTTCTACGGTGGCGAGCTGCGACTCGATCATCGGCTCGGCGATGCCTTCTCCTGGTGGCTCGGAGTCGGCTACGTCCACGGCCAGGACGAACTCTACGACGAGCCCGCGATGGGCATGCCGCCGCTGCAAACGCGACTCGGCCTGCGCGGGAGCGCTCTCGAGGGCAGGCTGTGGGGCGACCTCGTCGCCACGGTCGCCGCCGACCAGAACCGCGTCGCAGAAGTGCGCTACGAAATCCCCACCGAAGGGTGGGCCACCCTCGACCTGCGAGGCGGCTATCGCTTCCACCATGGGCTCGAAGTACTCGGCGGCATCGACAACGTCACCGACGAGGACTACACCAACCACCTCAATTCACTCGAGCCGTTCACCGGACAACGCGTCAACGAGGTCGGACGCAGCCTTCACCTCGGAGTCCGCTGGTCCAACTGAACCAGGGACAGGCACTCCTTCAAAGGAATACGAGTCTGTGCCCGGCACCTTCCTCTCAGACGGCTGAGCCCGGCGTTCTTCCGGAGGGTGCCGGTCCCTGCTTCTGGAAACGACGGGCCTCGTCCCCTGCCGTTCCTTTTGTCAAAGGGGCCAGAGACGGGGAACCATGATCAGCAGGACCGCGAGGGACAGAACGCTGAGCACGAAGCCGGACTTGACGAAATCGACGAAGCGATAACGTCCGGGGCCGTAGACCAGCAGACAGGCCGGCTCGAACGGCGTGAGGAACGAGAGGGATGCGGCGAGGGTCACCATCACGGCGAACGGACGCGGCGACACGGCGAGACTCTCCGCAGTCGAAATGGCGACCGGCAGCAGCACCAGGGCCGCCGCCGCGTTCGAAAGCGGCTGGGTCAGTACCATGGCAAGGACAGCAAAAGTGGCCAACACCGCCGTCAACCCGAAGGGCAGCGCGAGCTCTACGATGTGCTGCGCGATCCACTCCGCAGCGCCGGTTTTCTGCATCGCCAGCCCTACCGAGGTCATCCCGCCGATCAGGATCAGCAGTCTCCACTCGATCAGGGTGTAGACCTCTTCTCCCGGCACGACGCCCAGCAGCACGACCAGCACCGCCGCGAGCAGCAGCGAGATCGAGAGCGGAGCGATTCCCGTGGCTCCCGCGACGATCGCGGCCAGCAGGGCTCCCAGGGCCCACAGCCCCTTCTTGCGCCGACCGGGGATGTGGTCGACCTCCCCGAGCACCAATAGATCACGGCTGCCTTCGAGCTCGGTGAGACGACTCCTCGGGCCCTCCAGCAGGAGCACGTCTCCCACATGAAGCCTGAGGTCACGAAGGTCGCGAGGGCCCAGCTGGGACTTGCGATACAGAGCCAGCACCGCGAGGCCGAAACGCTGCCGAAAGTGGAGATCTCGAAGCGTATGCCCCACCAGTTGAGACTGGGGCATGACAATGGCCTCGGAGAGCTCCAACTCGTCGTCGGCGATCTCGCTGTCCCCCAGATTCTCGTCGGCCTCGAAGCGCAGGCCAGGGTCTTCCTTGGCCTTGATCAGTGCCTCGCGCGAGCCCAGCACCACCAGCAGGTCGCCGACCTCCAGTCGAATCTCCGGCCACGGAAAGCGCTTTGTCCCCTCTCGCACCAGGGTGAGCACGTTGAGCTCCATGCGTCCGAGACCCGAGTCCCCGATGGTCTTGCCCACGACCCTGGACTCCGGCTCGACCACGATCTCGGCGAGGTACTGCGCGATCTCGTACTTCGCACTCAATTCCTCACTCGCCTTACCGGGTAGGAACCGCCAACCGACCAACGACATGTAGAGAATGCCGACCAGCGCCAGTGGCACACCGATCGGCGAGAACTCGAACACCGAGAACGGCTCGAGACCGAGGCGCACCATCAGGCCGCTGGCCGCTACATTCGTCGAAGTGCCGATCAGCGTGCAGGCGCCCCCGAAGATCGAGGCGTAGGCGAGAGGCATGAGCAACCGCGAGGGTGACACCGAGCTGCGTCGCGACAGCTCGAAGGTCGCCGGCATCAGTACCGCGGTGGTATTCGTGTTGTTGAGAAACGCCGACACCGACGCACTGATCGAAGTCAGCAAGAGCAGAATCCGACTGGGCGAGTCACCGCCGAACCGAGCCAGCACCTCGCCCAACCAGTCGAGCACACGGGTACGGGTCAGCGCTCCGGACAGCACGAAGATCGAGCCCAGAATCACGATGATCTCGTTGGCGAACCCGGAAAAAGCCTCGAGCGGCGTCAGAACCCCGCTCAGCACCAGAGCGCTGATGAGCAGGAGCGTGACGATGTCCACTGGCAGCCACTCGCGGGCGAGCACCACGATGGCCACGAACAACAGACCGAGAAGGAGTGCGATGGAAGAGGTCATGACTGGATTCCGTGAATCGACCGAACCGTATCCGACTTGATCGGCCCCACGCCACACTCACCGGGGTGCTCAGCGACGTCGGCCTCGAGCCGGAGGCGGCGTCGCATTCTCCGGATCCTCCGGCCAGGGGTGTTTGGGGTAGCGGCCCGCGAGCTCCTTGCGGACTTCGGCGTAGGTGTTGCGCCAGAAGCTCTCGAGGTCGGTGGTGACCTGCTGTGGACGCTGGTTGGGCGCCAACAGGTGCAACAGCACCGGCACACGCCCTCCAGCGACTCTCGGAGTCTGACCTACTCCGAAGAACGTCTGGATCGTCGCTGCCACGAGGGGAGGCTCCCCTGCTCGGTATTGCACTGCTACGGTGCGCCCGTTGCCGAGGTCGATTCGCTCCGGCGCCAGCCGATCGATCTCGCGCTGGGCGTCCCAGCCCAGGCTCCCGCGCAGGGTGTCGAGCAGGGGCGCTTGCCTCAGCTCTGCAAAGGACCTGCGTCCCTGACACAGCGCAGGGATCACTCTCTCGAGAAGTTCCTGATCGATCGCCGGAAGCCCCGGCTCCCAGTCCCGCGCGGCGTCGAGCCGAGCGAGAAAGACTGCCACTGGCTCCCGATCGAGTCCGAGGGCGCGCTGCGGGTCCGCAGTCGCCCTTCGAGCCAGTAGAGCCTCGGCCTCTGCAAGCGGCA
Organism: uncultured Acidobacteriota bacterium; assembly: GCA_963851415.1. Taxonomy (GTDB): domain Bacteria; phylum Acidobacteriota; class Thermoanaerobaculia; order Multivoradales; family Multivoraceae; genus CAWKPF01. The sequence continues at coordinate 241,797 of CAWKPF010000003.1, read as the reverse complement.
CCGGGACCTCCCTGCGCTCGAGCTCGAGATCGCGATAGAGGCGTCTTTCGTAGCCCACGACCCGCTCACGTGTCTCGTCCCAGATCGCACCAGACTCCTCACCAAGGAGCTCCGGTGCCAGCCATTCCCGCACCACTTCAGAAGCCAGAAACACCGTCCCCTCAGAACCGCTGCCACCCACTCGCAACGCCAGGTAGAGCGGTGCCGCTCGCACCCCGCTCTCGGACGACTGTCGCAGGCCACGACCGCCCACCATCACCGCCCGATGAGATCCCTCCGAGCGTCGCCGCGCCACCCGATCGGGATAGGCACAGACCAGCACCCGCAGCAGCAGCTCGTCTGCATCCTGGTCCGACGGCTCGGACGGGGCCCTGTCCAGAAGCCGCTCGAGCTGCGCCGCTGCGCGCCGCACCGCCTGAGCCCGTCCCCGAAAGCCCTGTCTCGCGCCATGCTCCCCGCCTCGCGCTTCAGGGCCCATCGAGCCTTCCACCGCCTCGACGCGATCGAGAAGGTCGCTCCGGGTCTCCGGAACCACAGCCTCTGTTGTGCCTTGGCTCCCCCTTCTCCCCGAGGAGGCGAACAGGTCGCGCTCCTGCAGCAGTGCAGCTGCCAACGCGCCACGGCCGGAAATGCCGACGGCGCGCGCCTCCAGGAGGAGGCGAGCCAGACGCGGATGCACCGGCAGCGCCGCCATCTGGAGACCGAGCGCCGTGGCTCCTCGAGCGTCGAGCGCCCCCAGTTCCCGCAAGAGCTCGAGAGACCGCTCGGCGCGGGCCCCATCCGGTGCTTCGAACCAGTCGAATCGAAGCGGATCCGACTCTCCCCAGACTGCCAGCTGCAGCAAGGCCCCGGCGAGATCGACCCGTTGCACCTCCGGCAGATCGCGCTCCGCGAGCAGGGTGTGCTCCGACTCAGTCCACAATCGGAAGCAGACACCGGGCCCCTCGCGCCCGGCGCGACCGGTGCGCTGATCGGCCGAGGCCCGCGAGATTCGGCGCAGCTCCAGGCGATCGAGGCCACTCGCCGCGTCGTAGCGCAGCGAGCGTGCGAACCCTCCATCCACCACCGAGCTCACCCCCTCGACGGTGACCGAAGTCTCCGCGACGTTGGTGGCCAACACGACGCGGCGGCCCGAGCCTCGCTGCAAGGCGGCGTGCTGGCGCTCTGGAGTCAGATCACCGTAGAGCGGACGGACGGCCACGCCCTCGACCGCTCGCTCCCTCAGTCGACGCTCGAGCGCCCGGATCTCACCGACTCCGGGAAGGAAAGCGAGCACGCTGCCCTCGGTCTCCTGCAGAGCTCGCCGAATCCCGGCCTCGACGCGGGCCACCAGCGGTCGATCGTCCGGACGCGCGAGGTATCGGACTTCCACCGGATGGAGGCGTCCTTCGCTCTCGATCGCCGGCACCGGGCCCCTGCGACCGAAGTAGTCCACCAGTGGAGCCGGATCGAGCGTCGCGGACATCACCAACAGCTTCAGATCCGGCCGCGCCTCCTCCCTGACCTGTCGACAGAGCGCGAGCGCGAGATCCGAATCGAGGCGACGCTCGTGGAACTCGTCGAAAACCACGGCGCCGACCCCCTCCAGGAACGGGTCGCTCTGGAGCCTGGCGAGCAGGATTCCCTCGGTGAGATAGAGCAGCCTCGTGTCGGGACGCGAGCGGTGCTCGAAGCGAATCCTGTAACCGACTCGCGTGCCCAGATCGACGCCCTGCTCCTGGGCCACCCGTGCAGCCGAGGCCCGAGCGGCGATCCGGCGCGGCTCGACCACCAGGACTGCCTGCCCCGATCCAACGATCTCGAGCAGGGCCGGTGGCACTCGGGTCGTCTTTCCAGCACCGGTGGCAGCTCGAAGCACGACCACTCCGTGCTCGCGAACAGATTCCACGATCTGCGCCAGGAGAGGATCGATCGGTAGGGCTGCGAGGCGGGCAGTATCAGTCACGAGTCCCCGGTGAGCACGGTCGCACGGTCGCGGACTCGGTCGCTACCACGGTCATGGGTACGTCGTGCTGTTCCCGAGGCAGGCACTCGACGAGCTGGCAGTCGTAGCACAGCCCGAGCGCCAGGAGCGAGCGGGACGCGAGAAACCGGTCGAAGTAGCCTGCTCCGTAGCCCAGGCGGTAGCCCTCGCGATCGAAGGCCAGTCCGAGGATGACGGCCAGATCCGGCGCATCTGCAGAGACCGTCGGCGTCGAGGCAGGGGGCTGGCGCAGTCCGAAGGAGAGCGTCTCGAGGGAGCACGGATACTCGTGGAGGTAGAGGCGCGGATCGCCCCGTCGAACCCGGGGAACCAGGACTCTCCTGCCCGAATCGAGCAGGCGCTCGATCAGCTCCCCGGTGTCGATCTCGTCCCCGAAAGACAGACAGCACAGGACGTTCTCGGCTCGCTTCATCTCGGGCAGCTCGAGAGCGCGACGCGTGACGAGCTGGCCGGCCCGCGCCGCGGCTGACGACTCGAGAGCCGCCAAGCGCTGCTTCATGCCCATCCGCAGCGTCGCCTTGTCGTGAGATGCCGCCACCGCTCGCTCTCTCGGTTCAACCCTCACTCGAGGAGCCCTACTCTCGCACTCCCTCGATCTCTTCCGCGGGCTCGGCCTCCTGAGGGGGCGGCGGAAACCAGGGCTGGGTCCAGGCCATCTCGCGCTCGCCTTCGCGATACGGGTTCTCCTTACGCTTGTCGGATCGAATCAACGCACGAACGTAGAGCTCATCGCCTCGGAGCCGGTAGCTGGCCTCCGTTCCCGGTTGCTCGGCGAGGAACTCCCCAGGCTCGCGATCCCGCCGAGTGCCGATGAACCAGGTCGAGTACGACACTCCTCGCACGGGCTCGATGCTGACTCGAAGCAGCCCATCCCTCTCCGAGAACTCTCTCAGCACGACTCCGGAGGACGAGTAGAAATCCCCCCGCTCCATGGCTTCGATGAGCGCCTCGGGAGTGAGCCTGGGTGCCCGCACCATGACCCATCCGCGGCCGGGATTCGCGTTGCGACTGCTCATCTCGGAATAGCTATGACCGTCGTCCACCGCAAGTCCATAGAGGGGCTGGCCTCCACTCCGCACACGCGCCGCCAGCGCTCGGTCCCACATCTCTTCCGTGCTCGGGTGGTCCGCGTCGCCGTAGTTGTTCACCAGCGGATGTCCGTTGTACACCTCGAAGAAACGCTCATTGTGGAGGTCGATGAAGTCTTCGAGGGTCACCGCCCACTGGAAATTGGGATGGTTGAGGTGAGGGAACATCGGCTGCCCGGTATCGTCACGTCGCTGGTACACGGCGTCGATGTTGCGCTGCATCACCTCGAGCAGGGTCTCACCGCCCTGCGGAGCGATCAGCGCATCGACGTTGGTGGCATTGACGTGAATCGGCACGTCTCCGAAACTGTCGCTGATCTCCTCACCCTGGACGACCAGGAACTTCCCCTCCTCGTCGAACAGGGGGCGCACCTCCTCGAGCGTCTTGAGGCGGACCTCGGTTCCGGACGGAGAGGCGAACCGATCGGAGAAGGTCGTGCCCACTCTCTCGTGGAGCATCGGCTCGCGAGTGTCGACCGCATCACCGAAACGCTCCCGGTAGGCATCGAGGCGCGCAGCGCCGTCTTCGATCTGCCCTGTATCGATCCAGCGATCGCCCTCGAGCAGAACGTTGTGATCGGAAAGGACGACGAAATTCCATCCGCGAGTCTTGTACCAGTCGAGCACCATCTCTGGGTACTCGTCGCCGTCGCTCCACAACGTGTGGGTGTGAAGACTCCCCTTCCACCACCGCGACTGCTGCGCGACGACCGGCACACACCACAGCCATACCGCAAGCAGGACCCCCAGCGATGCCGAGAACGAAACCCGTGGGCCGTCACCCCGGAAGCAGAAACCTTCCCTTCGCTGATCCGGCTCTTCCTCCCAGCCATTCGATCCGCTCACGGCTCCTCCTCTGCCTTCGCCGGTATTCTTCTCTTGCTGGAGCGTTCGATCCTACCGTGACGGGACGAGATGTCGATCAGAGGGAGCGCGCCCGGCTCACCAGCGGGAAGCGTCCACCGAAACCGAAGATCGACCGAGGTAGTCCTGGGTGCAGATCTCCCAGTAGCTTCGATAGCTCCCGGAGTCCCACAGTGCGAGGAAACGCTCGACGCGCTGCAGGAGCATGGTGCTGCGATGTCCCGGTAACCGCTGGGGGTGAGCCCAGCCGTAGTCGAAGCAAGCCCGAATGAACAGACTCTCGTCGTCGGTCGGCAACGCCCGCACGTTCTCGACGAACTGTCGATAGCGCTCCGAGCCGAACAGGTAGTACTCGACATTCGAGGTGTAGAAGGCACTCAGCGTCAGGTTCCGCTCGCTCAGGAACCGACCCACACCTACCAGAGCCTTCTCGCCTCCGAAGTCGCCCACCACCGGAACCAGTCGTTCGCTTCGAGCGAGCTCCCTGAGGTGACGGTAATCCTCCGGGCGCGAGAGAAAGTGCCCAGAAACACCTTCGGGGGTACGGGCCCGGAGCAGGGTTCGGTAGCTGGGGTAGTGCGACATCGACGGACGGCCGTGACTGCGGAAGCGAATGTCGAGCTGATCCCGGTAGAAGGCACCGTAGATCGAACGCAACTGCTCGCGGTCGGACTCGGAGAGATCGATACCGAGATCGGACAGGTACCTCTCCGTATCGGCCAGATACCCTTCGAAGATCGCCTCGGAGCTGGTCGAACGCTCGAATCGCGCGATCAGCGCATCGACGGACGGGGGGGCCCCCTCCTGCGCCGATCCGTCAGGAGCCCTGGAAAAGAGCCGACACAAGTATTCGTAGGGGCTCTCCGACTGGGCGAGCACGGCGATGAGCAGGAGTTGGTGAAGCCGATTGTCCGGCCTGAGATCGACCACGAAAGCCCATTCCGGCCGCAGGCGGCCGATGTAGTTGTAGTTCTGCTCGGGACCGACACCCACGTACGCTCCGCCCCGCGGTTCGAGGCGATCGATCACCTGGACGTAGGAGCGCTCGTTCGAAACGAGGTTGTCGGTATCGAAGTAGCCACCTCTTTCCGACAGCTGCTGCGTCAAACGAGCCAAACGCGGCGGGTCGGTCTCGACCGCCTGACCGATCCCTTCTCGAGTCAGCGCCCCGACTCCGAAGAGAACCAGGCTCAGCGCCCCGACTCCGAGGACACGTCCGATTGGCGCATGGACCCGCATCACGATCGCCCACTCGAGGTCGAAAGTCCAGCCATGGGCCGGACTCTATCCAACCTCCACGCTTGAAGCGCACCCTGGCCGCCCCCGTCCCGGTGATCCGGTATTGTCCATCGCAGGCGAGTCGAATCCTCGGCAATCCCAGAACCGTGAGACCGAGCACCTGGAGGCGATGGTCGTGTCCTTTCGAGTCACTGTGATCAGCAAAGACGCCTACCTCCATCTCCGTGTCGAGGGCGAAAATTCGCTCGAGTCGGTCGCCGGCTATCTGGAAGAAGTCGGCCGCCTCCTGGGTGACGAAGGCGCCGACCTGATGCTGCTGGAGGAGCACCTGACGGGCCCCTCGCTGGCACCCCAGGAGATCTATCAGCTGGTTTGCGAAGCGATCGAACGCTGGCCACCTCCGCGGGCGATGGCGTACGTCGACACCGCGACCGAGCACGACCCCTCCATGATGGTGTTCGCAGAGACCGTGGCCCTCAACCGTGGTGCCCGCATGCGGCTCTGCAGCACGGTAGCCGAGGCGCAGGCCTGGCTACTGGAGAAGGCCGACGACTGAGCTCGGGAGCCTCCTCGCGCGATGAGCAGCGAGCAGGCAGTGATCACGCTCGCCGCGACGAGCCCCCAGCCGATCTGCTTCAGCCTGCGGGCACTCGGCGAGAAGAGAACCACCGACCAGGCCACCACCAGCTGTGGCAGGGCCGCAAGAGACTCACGGGGCCCAGTGAACGCGACCACGGACAGTGTAGCGGTGCCTCCCCCGAGGACCAGCCACGCCATCGCATCGCTGCGTCTCTTGTGCCGCGCCAGGAGCACTCGCACTCCGGCAGTCGCGACGGCGAAAGCCAGCGACCAGGTCCACCACGCCACCAGAGCCGTACTCCGAGACGCGCCCGCGGCCAACGTCACGGGTACGGCGGTCGACGCTGCGATCGACGCGGCGAGAACCTCGCCTCCGGTCGTCTTCTCCATCCCCGCCACAATGACCATGAAGAGCAGGACACCCGCCAGCAAGACCAGAGCGATGGCCACTCGCACTTGCGCCGGGGCGAGCACGGCGCCGACGCCCCCACAGAGCAGCGTGCCGGGCCACAGCCAGAGCAGCGTGCGAAAAGCGTCCGGGCCGAGGCGCTTCTGGATCCGAGGACCGCGCCGACCCGAGGCCACGAGCACCGCCTCGTGCGCCAGGAAGGCTCCGACCACCGCCGTCGCCAGCAGCACTGCGACCCTGATCGATCCGGATCCTCTCGAGCTCCACCCCAGGCCGAGTCCCGTCAGCAGCGGGAGGAGCACCTGGCCATAGGCCCCATGCTCTCGGGGCCAGAGCAGTTTGGAGGTCGAGGTCGTCACGAAGTCGAGTCATCCATGTGCCACGGGCGGGAATCGGTCGGGAGATCCTCAGTGATTCTAGGTGACCGCGACATCTCGCTCCGCGAAGAAACTCCGCTCGGCCGGTGAGGGGGTTCCTCCCGCCTCGTCGTTACCTCTCCTGAAACCGCAACAACGGACCGTGCGCGCCGCGAAACGTCACGGGCCGAAAACGACCTCAGAGAGGAGATCGACATGAACACACGCCACACCTCTTCCCGGATCTGCACCAGGGCCGCACTCGTGCTGGGCACGATCGCACTGCTGGCCACCACCGGCACCGCCTCGGCCGACGACGGCAAGATCTATCCGGCCTCGATGTGCCAGTCGCGCACTGCATCCGATGAGAACAGCCTCTCCTATCCGGGAAACGGTCGAGTCTGCAACACGAGCACGACCAAGACCGTTTATCTGAACTGCCCAGTGGTACGCGACACGATCAACGGCCACATCGAATTCTGGCGGGTCTACGCCAAGAACGGCAACCCGAGCAAGAAGATCACCTGCATCCTCCGAAGCCTCAAGCCCGCCACGGACGACGGATGGGGATGGTACGTGAAACGCACCATCGGCCTCGCACCCGACAACGACCCCGACGCATGGCAGGCCCCCTACTTCAACGGCTCGATGTCGTCGGCACCCTACGGTCCCTACGAGATGCGCTGCGCGCTGCCCCCTGCCCAGCAGTGGACCACCGGACTCAAGCAGGCCTGCGTCGGCGCCTACCGCGTCGACGAGAACTGATCACACCGCCATCGAAGGGAGACCGACATGTTCACCAGAAGATCTCGATTCGCATTGCCCCTGGGGCTCGCCTTCATCCTGGGATCCGGCCTGCTCCAGACCCCGGTTCGGGCCCAGGTTCATTCAGACAGGACCCACCTCGTCGAGGAGCCGAGCTTCGAAGACGCCTCACTGCTGGCCAACGAGCAGGAGGCGCTGGAGACCCGGGTTGCCACGGAGCAGCTCATCGCCAGATTCGACACCGCGCTCGCCGAGGGAAGGCGAGACGACGAGTCGCGGCGTACCGAGACCTCCGTAGTGGAGCTCGTCTCGGCCGCTCTCCTCGGCAGCGCACGACTCGACAGTGTCGAGTGCAGCTCTCGGCTGTGTCGTCTCGATCTCACGATCTCGGACGACGAAGAGCCGCTCATCGAGGCACTGCTCGAGATCGTACCCGACCAGGCCGAGGCTTTCGCCGCGACCAGAAGGATTTCGGATGGAGTCCGCCTGCTCTTCTACATGAGCCGATCCGAGTCCGGACTGAGCGAGAGTCTGCCAGAGCACTCGTCACGGGAACGTTAGCTCGAGCTCCGGGTACGTGGCCTCGCTCGCTCACGAGTCGCACTTCTACTTCGAGACGTCGCGAATCCGTGAGCGGGCGAATCCTCGTTTCGCACTCCACCGCGAGACGCCACGGTGTAGGATTGCTGCACTCCCAGCCTGACAGGCCCGATAGAACATCCGGAGGTCGCGCGATGACGCTGAAGACATCTTCCTTCGTGGTACCCGTATGGGCCAGAGCGGCCCTTCTCTGCGCCCTCGCGCTGATCGGACTCGGTCTGTCCTGGAGCGTTCTCGCGCAGGAAGAGGACACTCCGCTCGAAGAGGACATACGGATCCTGGTACTGAACACCTGGGACCAGAAGATGGCGCGGCAGTATCAGATGGAAATGGAGATGCCCGCCACCGAGGTGGAGGCCAGACTCGAGATCGTCGGCCGTTGGGCCGAGGCCATCGAACAGGGGGCCTTCGGAGCCGACGCCAAGCTCCCCGAGGGCTTCGCCAAGGACTACGAAGGCATGACAAAGCTGGTCCAGCGTGCCAAGGAGAGCGAAGGCGTCGACCTCGACCCCGTGCTCCTGTTTCTGGAGAACAACGTTCCGGCCCTGCAGAAGGCGAGCGGAATGAGCATCCAGCTCCCCGTCTGAGTCGGCCCTGGAGAGCGCCTCCCGAGGGCCCGACTGGCGCGATGCCGCTGGAAGGCAGCGCTGTCGAAAAGGCGCTCGCCCGACTCCTGCGATCGAGGCGTCCCCGGATCGGGACTTCAGACTGGCAACTGCCACTTGGTTCGCGTGTAGGCGATGCGAAACCCCTCACGCTCCGCGTTGCGTTGGGAGGCGCTCCCGGGTCGGGCACACATCATCGCCAGATCGCAGCCCGACTCGAGGGCAGAGCGCAGGCGAGCGTCGAGCAGCGCTCTCTGCGCTCCGTGCCGACGCCACTGCGGAATCGTGCTCGCCCCCGCCAGCAGCGCGACGCCTCGGTACACGGTGAGTAGTCCGCCCGCTACCGGCCGCTGGCCGAGCTCCGCGAGGAAACACTGCGCATCGTCCCGCTCGGCGTTGATCCGACCGATCCCGCGCAAGAACTCGAACAGCTCGGGAGCCACATCTCGCCAGCCCTCGGCGCACACGTCCGACCAGGCCTCGGCCTCCGGCCCCTCGATCCGTCGGACCTCGATCGACGGCCCTCGGTCCCCGTCGACGCTCTCCTCGAAGACGCTGTCCTCGATCTCGCTGGCTTCGAGCGGGCGAAACATCACCGAGGTCAGCTCGATCGGACGGTAGCCACGGTCGGACAGCAGTCCCGCGAGCTGTTCTCCGGCGAGTGGACTGACCTCGTGGTCGGCCGCAGCCCCACGGCTGTGAAAGAACTCCTCGAGCACGTCCATCTCGGCGTGGCCCACCGGGTCGAACAGGCCGAGGCAGAAGCTCTGCGTCACGGGAGAGCCGACCCCGTCGAAGACGGCGATGGCGCCGGCCACTTCGATCCCATCGACGGGGACCGTCGAATCGACCCTCGCATGCGCTGCGGCAAAGGCGGCTCCACCCCGGCCCTCCACCGCTTCCAGGCGGCGGGAGAGCTCGAGATCCGAGAACACCGTGGGGGGCGGTACCGGCACCGGCCTATCTGCGCCCACCGTCCACCGGCAGTACCGCTCCCGTGGTGAAGCTGGCGGCTTCCGAGCACAGGTACAAGGCTGCTCCGACGATCTCCTCCGGCTCTCCCCCTCGACGCAAGGCGATGTCGCGCGCCGCGCGCGCCTCGAACTCCGCCAGGTCCCAGGCCCTGGAGACGTCCGTGAAGAAGGGGCCCGCCATGATGCAGTTCACGCGCACGCGAGGGCCGTATGCGAAGGCGAGCGATCGGGTCAGACTGTTGACCCCGGCCTTGGCCGCCCCATAGGGCTCGGCGTGAGGACTCGGCTGGGCAGCAGCGATCGACGAGATGTTGAGGATTGCGCCGCCCTCGGCGAGCTTCATTCGGCTGCCCACCAGGGCACTCAATCGAAAAGGGCCCTTGAGATTCACCGCGACGACCTTGTCGAAGAGCTCTTCACTGACCTCTTCGAGCGACGGGTAGAGAGGCGACATCCCTGCGTTGTTGACCAGTACGTCGATCTTCCCGAAGTGGTCCCACACGGTGTCGACCAGCGTCTCGAGACCATCCCACTTGCCGACGTGACTCTCCACCGGCAGGGCACGTCGGCCCATCGCCTCGACGATCTTCGCCACTTCCCTGCAGGCATCCAGCTTGCGACTAACGATCGCCACATCGGCTCCGGCACGGGCGAAACCGAGCACCATCTCACGCCCGAGCCCCCGGCTGCCTCCGGTCACCAGAACGACCTTGCCCTGGTAGCCGAAGTCTGGAGTCTCGACGGAACGGCTCATAGCTGTGTGACCTCCTGCTCGACCAGGTCGCCGAACTTGCGCAGCGCATCCTCGCGTAGTTTGAGCAGGTGTCCGTTCGGGAACAGCCCCTCGCTGGGCGCGTAGTCGCGTAGGACCTGTCGCGCTACCGTCACCTGATGGACTTCGGTCGGACCGTCGGCCAGGCCCATCACCGCTGCCGAGATCATCTGCGACACGAAGGGCATCTCGTTGGACACTCCGAGGGAGCCGTGCAGATGGAGCGCCCGAGACACCACGCTGTGGTAGACCCGGGGCAACTGGACCTTCACCGCCGCGATGTCCTTGCGGACCTTCAAGTAGTCCTTCACCTTGTCGATCTTCCAGGCGGTGCGCAGCACCAACAGGCGGAACTGCTCCATCTCGATCCAGGAGTCGGCGATCTTCTCCTGCACCATCTGCTTGTTGGCCAGCACCTCGCCCTGGGTCTCACGCGACAGCACGCGCTCACACATCATGTCGAAGGCTTTGCGGATCTGGCCGAGGGTGCGCATGGCGTGATGGATGCGGCCGCCGCCCAGCCGGGTCTGGGCGACGGCGAAGCCCCCACCACGTTTCCCGAGGAGGTTCTCCTTCGGCACCCGGACCCCGTTGTAGCGCAGGTAGCCGTGGGCGCCCTCCCCCTGGCCCTCGAGTCCGACTCCCACGTTGCGCACGATCTCGAGGCCGGGGGCGTCGGCAGGCACGACGAACATCGAAGTGCGGCTGTAGGGCGGCGCCTCAGGATCGGTGACCACCATGGCGATGAGAAACGAGGCCCAGCGCGCGTTCGAGGAGAACCACTTCTCCCCTTCGATCACCCATTCGTCTCCGTCTTCGGTCGCTCGACATCGAAACATCTTCGGGTCGGCACCCGCATGGGGCTCGGTCATCGAAAAGCACGACACGATCTCGTTGCGCAGCAGCGGCTCCAGAAACGTCTTCTTGTGCTCTTCTGTCCCGTAGTGGGCGAGGATCTCGCCGTTGCCGGAATCCGGAGCCTGGGTACCGAACACGACCGGTGCAAAGCGTGAGCGACCGAGGATCTCGTTCATCAACGCGAGCTTCAGCTGGCCGTAGCCGGGACCGCCGAGATCGGGCCCCAGATGACACGCCCACAGCCTGCGCTTGCGCACCTGCGCCTGGAGCGGTCGGACCAGCCTCTCGAAGTTCGGGTTCTTCAGATCGTAGGGGTCGTCCAGCACGTGGTCGAGTGGCTCGACCTCTTCGCGTACGAACGCGCGGATCCACTCGAGCTCCCGCTCGAACTCGGGCTCGGTCTCGAAATCCCACGCCATGGCGACTCCTCTGTCGGCTCGGGCCTTGCTATGGCAGCGAAGGCCCTTCTTGTAGTAGACGTGTAGTAGAAACGAAGCCAGTATACGACCGACGTTCCAGGAGTTCCGATGCGGATAGCGCTTCCCCCCTACGGAGTCCTCGGCTGCCTCATGGTGGCCGGCTGTGCCGGCAGCGCCGAGACCCCTCGCGAGGCGGCAGACTGGGTTCTGGTCGGCGCTCGGATCTGGACCGGCAATTCCGAGGCACCCTGGGCCAACGCGCTCGCCGTGCGAGGTGAACGCCTGCTCGCCGTGGGAAGCCTGGAGGAGATGGCGGCGTTCGAAGGAAAGGACACGCGCAGAGTCGAAGCGCCCGGCCCCCTGGTGGTTCCCGGGTTCATCGACTCGCACGTGCACTTCCTGGACGGAGGTTTCCGCCTCTCCTCGGTACAGCTTCGCGATGCCGACACGCCGGAGAGGTTCACCGAGCGAATCGCTGCCTTCGCCGCGCAGCTGCCCGCCGGCACCTGGATCACGGGTGGAGATTGGGACCACGAGAACTGGGGAGGCGAGGTACCGACCCGAGACTGGATCGACGAGATCTCTCCGGAGCATCCGGTGTGGGTGAATCGCCTCGACGGCCACATGGCGCTGGCCAATTCCCTGGCGCTGCGGCTCGCGGGTGTCGACACGAGCACCGCGGAGGTCGAGGGAGGAGAGATCGAGCGCGACGCCAACGGCCGACCGACGGGTGTGCTCAAGGACAACGCCATGCGCCTGGTCGCTCGCGTCGTGGAGCCACCGACCCCGGAACAGGAAGATCAAGCGCTCGCAGCAGCGATGGACTACGTCGCCTCCCAGGGCGTCACCTCGGTGCACCACATGGGCACCTGGGACGAGTACGAGGTCTTGCGACGCAATCACGCGGCTGGGCGTCTGCGCACGCGCATCTACTCGGCGGTGCCGCTCGTGACCTGGCAGCGACTCGCCGACCGAGGTGGCCACCCAAGGACGCGGCGACGAATGGCTGCGAATCGGCGCTCTCAAGGGTTTCGTCGATGGGTCTCTCGGCTCGCACACCGCCGCCTTCCTCGAACCCTACACCGATGAGCCAGGGGAACGCGGCCTCTTCGTGATCGAGAAGGACGAGCTGTGGGCACAGATCGCCGGAGGAGACGAGGCAGGGCTGCATCTGATCGTGCACGCCATCGGCGACGATGCGAATCGCACCCTGCTCGACCAGTATCAACGTCTCTGCGAAGAGCGCGGGCGCAGCGCGACCGCCGGCCGCGCATCGAGCACGCCCAGCATCTCGATCCGGCCGAGCTGAGTCGCTTCGCCGAGCTCGGCGTCATCGCCTCGATGCAGCCCTACCACGCCATCGACGACGGACGTTGGGCGGAGCGGGTGATCGGCCAGGAGCGCACTCGGCTGACCTACGCCTTCCGCAGCCTGCTCGACGCGAACGCCTCTGTTGCCTTCGGCAGCGACTGGTTCGTGGCACCGCCGTACGTGATCGACGGCATCTACGCCGCTGTCACCCGGCGCACGCTCGACGACAAGAACCCGGGTGGCTGGGTGCCCGAGCAGAAGATCACTGTCGAGGAGGCGCTGCGCGCCTACACCGTCCAGGCCGCCCGCGCCTCCTTCGAGGAAGAGATCAAGGGCAGCCTCGGAGCCGGCAAGCTCGCCGACCTGGTCGTGCTCGACCAGGACCTGTTCGCCATAGCCCCGGAAGAGCTACGCGACGTCGGCGTTGCCCTCACCGTGGTGGGTGGCGAGGTCGTCTTCGAACGCAACTGAAACACACCTCTATCGAAGCAGGAGAACGACCCCTATGCCCCAAAACACCCTTCGCATCGTCGCCATTCTCGAAGCCGCCGACGGCAAGCGAGACCAACTGGAAGCCGTTCTGCAGTCGATGCCGGAGGCCCGGCCGGCAACCCCCGTGGGCTGCGTTCGGAGCGCCGTGGGTCCAGGTGCAAGGCGTCGTACGCGAAGTCGATGCGGGTTCATCTCCGAGCGTGCGCAACGCAGCAAATGGGCCCACGCCGCCCGAACCCAAAGGGCGCGGAGGTTTGCGGCCCCTGGACGCGAAGACAGCTCGGTCAACGTAGGCACCGCTACGCCTCCCTCACTGCTCCGCACCAGGAACCGCAGATCTCCGCGCGCAGTCCCGCGAGGGTTGCCGGCCGGGCCTCTAGAACCCAGTCGCGGCGACGACGGCTGCCTGAGCTACGAGCTCTACGAAGACAGCCGGAGCGCCGGCACCTTCGTCTTCATCGAGGAATGGCGGGACAAGGACGCGGCCAAGGCGCATGGCGCCCAGGCCCACATGGCCGAGGCCGGTAGGAAGCTCGAGGGATTGCTGGCAGGCCGGCCCGACATCCGCTACTTGAGTCACCTGGGATAGCGGTCTCGAGGCTCGTGCCCAGTAGCCCTTTCCTGGCTCTCTCGAGGTATCACCTGCGAGCCGGTGGTCGCGTGGCGATGCGGGCCTTGATTCCAGTGGTGGTCAGCGTCTTCGCAGCGGCCTCCATCCTGGGGCCCGACTTCATCGAGAGCCTCTCGGCAGCACTCTTTCCGCCTCACCCTCGATGGCTCCCGGCAGCGCTGGCGATGGGACTGCTCTGGGTCTGCTGTCACGAGGCTGGACGTCGGCTGGCGCTGCCCAGTGGCGCCTGGCTGCTCCACCTTCCGGCCGACGGCACCGCCCATCGCCGATCGGCAGCGGCGGGCGTCGTGTTCAGCGTGGTCCCGATCTGGCTCCTCCTGGCGGCACTGGCTGCTGTCACCGCCACGAGCCGGGGCGTCGTGCTCTCCCGTCTCGCAGGGATCAGCGTCGCTCTCCTCGGCGCCGCGTTGGCCTCCCTTCCGGTCCGACGGCGACCACTGGCGTTGGCCCTGGGAACCGTCGGTGGCACGCTCGGCCTCCTGGGGCCTCACCTGTTCCTGGCGGTCGGGGCCGCCGTCGTTGGCCTGGGAGACCTCGCCGCGGGTGACCTGCTGGCACCGAAACGATCCTCGACTGCGATCGCCGGAGCGAGTCGAGGCCTGAAGGGGCGCAGCGCCCTCTTCGAGCTCCCCCGACGAATCGCCTTTCGCGCTCTCGGGCCGGCTCGCCTTCTCGAGGTAGAGCTGTGGGGACTGCTTCCACTGGGCATGGGCGTCGTCTTCCTGGCCAACAACCCGATCGAACGGGGACTGGCCGGAGGAGCGGGTCGGCTCGCCATCGGGGCTGCAATCGTTCTCGTCCTGGCGCGCTCGATCGACCACCTCACGCGCCTGCGTCCAGAGTGGGCCTTCGCTCGCTCCCTCCCCTGGTCGGCACGGAACCGGATTCTGGCCGACGCGGGGCTGTTCACGCTGATCGCGCTGCCGGTCACGATCGTGGGCTGCCTGCTCTTTCCGGCGAGCGCTTTACCCGTAGCTCTGGCCATTCCCTGGCTGATCGCTCGGGCCTGCGCGTATCTGAGAGCCACGCAACGCAGCCCTTCCGCTCTCTTCCTGCTCGAGGGTCTGCTGGCCGTCGGCTCGATCACCCTGGCACCGGCACTCTGCGTCCTGCTTCTGCTCTCCACCCCTTGGTTCCTGAACCTGGCCGCCCGCGTCGAGCGGGACCGCAGGGTGGTCGTGTGGAGCGAGCTCGCCCACGAGCCCGGAGGCGACACCGCCGGTGGGAGATCGGCATGATCGAGGTGCGAGGCGTGAGCTTTCGCTACGCGGGTGCCGAAAGGGCGGTGCTCGACGGGATCGACCTCGACATCACTGTGGGTCTCACGCTGATCGTCGGCCCCAATGGCTGCGGCAAGAGCAGCTTGCTTCGGCTGCTGGCCGGAGTCGAGCGGCCCGGCACAGGAACGATTCACGTCGCGGGCCACGAACTGTGGCAGGAAGAGGTGGCCGCGCGCACTCGACTCGCCTACGTGCCGGAACAGCCCGACATCTCGCCCTACGCCAGCGTCCTCGAGACCCTGCAGCTGGTGGCCGCCCTCCGAGGTGCCCCCGGTGTCGATGCCGAGCAGGCCCTGGCAGCGTTGGACCTCGGAGAGCTCGGCGGCCGTTCGGTGCGCGAGCTTTCCCTCGGCCAACGCCGACGAGCCCTGCTGGCGGCCGCCCAGATCGGATCGCCCGATCATCTCCTGCTCGACGAGCCGCTCGAGGCCCTCGATCGCGGCGCCCGGGGCCAGGTTCTCGACTGGCTGGGTGGGCGGCTCGAGCAAGGAGCCTGCGCCGTCGTGGTCTCCCACGAGCTCGACTCGTTCGTACCGCTCTTCGGCGACCTGGTATCGGTGCGCGACGGCGGCGTCGTCCGCTTTCCGCGCAGCACTCTGCTCGATCCCAAGGTGGCGGCCGAGCGCCTGGCCGGCGAAACGAGCCTCCCCCCGGCACAGGAGCTCCTCAGGTCAAGATAGTCGGCCCGTTCGGTGTGTCGAGATGCGCACACAGCCGTGGCTCCACGCCTTCGGCCACCTGGATGCCGAGCTCGAGCGCGTCGAGCGCCGGCTGGACCGCTTCGGGGCTCGGATGCTCGATCTCGAGGGAGCGCAGGGTACAACCCCGCGGGGTCTCGAGTGCCGGAGACGGAGTCGAGCCCCAGTCGATCAGGAAGGGAATCGTCCCGCCGGCCCGTTCGTCCATCGCCAAGGCGAGCCGCCACTCCAGCGATCGCCCGTCGGGAGTCGCTCGGCTCATCGACGCGAAGTCACCCCGCAGGCCCAGTTTCGCGAGCTCGACCAGGCGCCGGTCGAGATCGGCGCCGTGCACCGCCCAGGTGACGAGTCGAGGCTGCTCGAGGCGATCGATGCCGAAAGGGCGCTCACGCTCGAGGTCGGGCTGGCCGGGATCGGGTCCGATGATCTCGAGGTAGCACTCCGAGCCGAGTGACAGCAGCGCGTTGCGGGTGCCCAACCCTGGATGGCTGCCCCCCGGAGCCGGCTGCACTCCGAGCCTCTCGGCGAGCTGCTGGACCGTGTCTTCGAGATCCGGCGTGGCGTAGACCAGATGATCGAGAGTCGGTTCGCTGCTCATGGCCGCAACTGTACCCCGGCTTCGGTAGGATGGCCTCTCTTCCCGGATGAACGCATCGATGATCTCGAGCGAAAGCAGGGCCTGCAAACTGGCCTTCATCGGCGCCCACGGCGTGGGCAAAACCACTCTCGCCTACGGACTGGCAGCCAGGCTCAAGGCCCGTGACGTGGCGCTCGAGGTCGTGGTCGAAGTGGCTCGACGCTGTCCCCTGCCGATCAACGAGCAGACGACGATCGCGGCCCAGTCGTGGATCCTGCACACACAGATCGCCGACGAGTTGGTCGCTGCCGAGCGCTACCCCGTGGTGATCTGCGATCGCAGCGTGCTCGACAACTACGTCTACCTTCTCCTGGCTCATGGGCGCGAGCCCGCGCTCGAAGCCATGGTGGACGGATGGATGCCGGGCTACGACCTGCTGCTGCACGTCCCACCGGTCGACGACGGAGAGCTGCTGATGGACGGCACCCGCTCGACCAACCGTGGCTTCCGAGACGCCGTGGAGGAGCGCCTGCTGGCCGAGATCGACCGCCATGGGGTAACCCCGATTCGCCTCGACCCCAGCCACCGGGCGGGCTGGCTCGACGCCGCGGAGAAGGCCGCGCTCGAGATCGTCGGCTCGTCACAAATGCTGCTATAGCTGGACTTAGAGGCTCGCACAGGATACATCGCATTCCTCGGCTAGGACCACTTTCCTCTCCCGGTACTCCAACGGCACGACAGCCCAAAGATCGAGAAGGACTCGGAGACGGAATCCCGTCGCGAGTGACCGTGTAGGTCGTTCGCGACTTCGTCCATGGCCGCAGCGAGGTGGACTCGCTTGCGGCCCAGACAGGAGGTCCGCAGATGAGCAGGAATCGATCGATCTCAGTGGGTCGGATAGGCCCTTGGGCCTAGCCGTGGCCATCGTGGCCCTGGCCCCCGCACTGCAAGCCCAGGAGGGCCAGACCTGGCGGGTCTTGTCCGTCAAGACCAGGCTCTCAACGAAGCCGCCATCTCGAGCGACGTCGAGATCTACGTCGGCCGGCCCGATCTCTCCTTCGTTCCGGCCAACCCTCGCTACACGGCCGACGAAGCGCCCTTCTCGCGCATCGTCTGGCTGAGCCCTCATTCCGATCAGGTTGCCGCGCTGGAAGGGATGTTCGCCGAGTTCGGCGCGCTGGCGAAGAAGCATGGTCAGGATCTCGGCTACAACGTCTTTCAGCAGGTGATCGGGCCCGACGGTCCTGTGTACGGCGTGATGAGCCGCAACAAGACCCAGTCTGCCCAGTTCGTCGCCGCCGAGGAGCAGCAGGAGACGTGGGGCGCCGATTGGACGAACGCCGTCGCCAAGATGAGTCCCATGGTTCGCAGCATCACCTATTCGACGTCGATGGCTCGCCCCGATCTGAGCTACCAGCCTTGAGCGCAAAGGAGACTGCAATCAGGAAGAAGACAAGAAACCTGGCTCTCGGTCTCGCCTTCCTTCTGGCCGTCGCCGGCACCGCACCCACCACCTTACTCCCAGGACGGCAGAGATGGGCACCCTGAACGGGCAGTGGAACGAGATCGTGGCGGCCAATCCCGACGCGTTCGCCGAGGTCGCCGGGGCTGACGGGCCGGTGTACGGAGTCAGTCTTCGCGCCAAGAGCGAAGTCGACTACCACACCGAGAACGCCCGTCTCGACGCCCTGCGCGGAACGGACTGGCAATCGATGGTGAGCAAGATGTTGCCGTTGCTGCGCAAGATCGAATACTCGACTTCGATGCGCCGCCCGGATCTTTCCTACTCGCCCTGAGGGCAGCTGCAGCGACCGCATCTACACGCCCGCGAGACTCCGAGAGGTGCCTCGCGGGCGTTTTTTCGTACCCACCCGCGGCGCCTCCGACTGGCCGGTCGGCCAATCAAGGTCCGAGCTTCTTTGCTAGCCTTCGCTCCAGGTTACCTTCCACAACTCGAGTCGGGATCCCGTCGTAGGTCGGCCTCGCTGTGCCGCACCAGGCACAGCCACCGGCAGGGCGTCGCCCGGCTCACCTCGAGACGGCAAGAGATTCGCCGTCTCCAAGGAGACCGTATGACGAGACTCCCTTCTGTCGCACTCTGCCTGCTGGCAACCTTCGCCCTTCTCGCCGCTCCGGCCCTCGTGGCGCAGGAGCCGCAGATGTACCACGTCAATGTGACCCGGACCCAGCTCGGCGGCGCCCCGGACTACGAGGCCAACCTCACGAAGATGTTCGCCGCGGCCGCCAAGGCAGGCTTCAGCGCGCCCATCATGATGTCCGTCAGTGTCACCAACCCCGGTGAGTACACCGGCGTCGTCCCGTTCTCGAGCTGGGGCGATCTCGACAAGCTCTACGCCACCTGGAACAAGACCATCGGCGAGAACCCGGGCGTGCTCGGCAAGATGTCAGACATCAGCACGAGTGAGGAGACTTCGATCTGGACCTCCCGCCCCGACCTCTCCTATGTGCCCGCCAAGGCGCGACTCACCCAGGAGGAAGAGATGTTCAGCCGAATGGCCTGGGTCTATCCCCATCCAGGTCACGCACTGGCGATCGAGGACATGATCAAGGAGTTCGTTGCCATCAACAAGAAGCACGGCATCGACACGCCCTTCCAGGTCTTCCAGCAGATCGTGGGCAGTGACGGACCGGTCTTCGGCGTCGCCACCCGTGGCAAGGACGCCGCGGACTTCCACGCCCATGCCGCCAAGAACCAGGCGAAAACGGCCGCCGACGTCCAGCCTCTGCTGGCCAAGATGGGGCCGATGATGCGCAAGGTCGAGTACACCGAATCGACCGCCCGCCCGGATATCAGCCTCCAGCCGTGAGTCGGAAGGCGTTCGAGCTCACCGAGCGCTGAGCTGCTCCAGATACGCCAGCAGCGCCGCCTGGAAGCCGGGGGGTTTGGTCAGGAACTCCAGCCCCGTCCCCCGGCTTCCCGTCGCGCCGCCCGGCGCATGGGCCACGCGGCACGGCGCTGAATAGACCGGCTCACCCGGCAACGGGATATACGCATTGCAGGTCCCTCGAATCCACGTCCTTCGAATCACCTCGTCAGCTTACGATACGTGATTCGGTGCGGCCTGTCGGCCACCTCGCCCAGGCGCGTGCGCCGGTCGTGCTCGTATTCGCTGTAGCTGCCTTCGAACCACACGGCCTGGCTGTCGCCTTCGAAGGCCAGAATGTGGGTCGCGATCCGATCGAGGAACCACCGATCGTGAGAGATCACGATCGCGCATCCACCGAAGCTCTCCAGCGCCTCTTCCAGGGCACGCAGGGTGTTCACGTCGAGGTCGTTGGTCGGCTCGTCGAGCAGGATGAGGTTCGCCCCCGAGCTCATCATCTTGGCCAGATGCAGCCGGTTGCGCTCACCGCCGGAGAGGTTCTTGACGAGCGTCTGCTGATCGGATCCGGTGAAGCCGAAGCGGGCCGCGTAGGCTCGTGAGTTGACCTCACGATCGCCCAGCATCATGGTCTCGCCGCCGCCGGAGATCTCCTCCCATACCCGCTTCTCCCCCTCGAGGGAATCGCGACTCTGGTCGACGTACGCCAGCTTCACCGTGTCTCCGACCACGAACTTGCCCGAATCGGGCTCTTCCTGGCCGACGATCATGCGAAACAGGGTCGTCTTGCCGGCCCCGTTGGGCCCGATCACACCGACCAGCGCTCCCGGAGGGACGCTGAAGCTCAGATCGTCGTAGAGGACCGTGTCGCCGTACGCCTTGGCGACCCCTTCGGCCTGCACGACCACGTCGCCCAGGCGCGGCCCAGGCGGAATGAAGATCTCCATCTCTTCGCGCCGCTTGTCCGTGCCCTCCCTGAGCAACTCCTGGTAGGCGCGAATGCGCGCTTTCGACTTGGTGTGGCGCGCCTTGGGAGTCATGTGGATCCACTCGAGCTCACGCTCGAGCGTACGACTGCGCGCCGACTCGGCTTTCTCCTCCTTGGCCAGCCGATCCCTCTTCTGCTCCAGCCAGGAGGAGTAGTTGCCCTTCCAGGGGATGCCGTAGCCACGGTCGAGCTCGAGGATCCACCCGGCTACGTTGTCGAGGAAGTAGCGGTCGTGAGTCACCGCGATGACGGTGCCGGGGTACTCCTTGAGGTGCTTCTCGAGCCAGGCGACGGATTCCGCGTCGAGATGGTTGGTCGGCTCGTCGAGCAACAGGATGTCGGGACGCTGCAGCAGAAGGCGACACAGCGCGACCCGTCGGCGCTCCCCACCGGAGATCACATCGACCGAGCTGTCGGACGGAGGACAGCGCAGGGCGTCCATCGCCAGATCGAGCCGGGAATCGAGGTCCCAGGCATCGAGCCGATCGAGCTTCTCCTGGACCTCGCCCTGACGCGCGATCAGAGCGGTCATCTCGTCGTCGCTCATCTCCTCGGCGAACTTCTCGTTGATCCGATCGAACTCGGCGAGTGTGTCGACCGTCTCCTGCGCCCCCTCCTGCACGATCTCGCGCACCGTCTTCCCTGCTTCGAGCTGCGGCTCCTGCTCGAGGTAGCCCACGCTGAACCCGGGCGAGAGATGCGTCTCCCCCAGATGGTCGGTCTCCACCCCCGCCATGATGCGCAGCAACGTCGACTTACCGGAGCCGTTCAGGCCCAGCACACCGATCTTGGCGCCGTAGAAATACGACAGCGAGATATCACGCAGCACGGGCTTGCCGTCGTACGCCTTGCCGACCTCGACCATCGAGTAGATGATCTTCTTCGTGTCTTCGGTCATGGGTTCTCTCTCGTGAGCACGGAATAGGAACGGAGGATAGCTCACTGCACCGGTTTGGTGCATCATGGCCGGGTGACCGATCCGAAGTCCCCTCTCGAAGATCTGATGCACTCCGACTGCCCGCTGCGGTCCGACGGTAGGACCCGGATCCGGTGACGGATCGCACTGCCGCCCATCGCGGTTTCGCCAATGTCGTCAAGTTGGTGAGCGGGCGCCTGGCGACGCACGCGCTTCTCGTCCTGAGCGCCTTCATCCTGCCCAGGCTGTTCGGCGCCGAGAACTACGGCGTCTACTCGGCCGTGATGGCGATTCTGCTGATCATGCAGACGCTCACGATTCTCGGCCTCGCTCCCATCGAAGCCCGATACCTGAGTCCGCTGTGGGCAGGACGCAGACTCGAAGAAGCCACCGAGCTCGCCTCGACCACCTGGGTACTGCACTGCCTGCTCGCCCTCGTGACGGGACTCGCAACGGCGATCTGGCTGGCCGCCACTCCGAGGCTTCACTTCGGTGACCCTGCGAGCTGGGCCGTGGTTCTCCCCGCCATCGCGGTCACCGCCACACTGCGTCGGAGCTTCGAAGCGAGCCGCACCCTTCTGCTGCCGCTCCAGCGCGCAGGAACGATGGCCCTGCTGGAGCTGCTGCGCGCCGGCACCGTGTTGGTCGCCGCCGTGGTCGGATACCTATTGGCCGGCCTGGTCGGCGTCTTTCTCGCCCTGCCCGCGGTGTGGATCGCACTCAGCGCCCTCGCCTGGACCGCCCTGCGCTCGGCGGCCGCGATCTCTCCGAAGAGCTTTCGATGGGGCTCGGTCGCCCCTCACCTCTCGTTCGGGCTCCTCTACTGGGTCGGCGGACTTTCTTCTGTCGTGCAGAGTCAATTCTCGGTGTTCGCCCTGGCGGTGTGGGTCGATCACGTCCAAGCGGGTCTGTTCGGGCTGACGATCCAGGTGTTTCTGGTGGCGCAGACGATCTTCGGTACCGCCCAACAGGCCGTCTTCCCCCTGCTGGCGGAGATGGACAGCCGTGACGAGCATCAGCGGCTGCAGCGTTGGGGCAGCGTCACCATGCGCTACGGCGCCGCCTCGACCACGATCCTGGCTCTGGGCTGGGCGCTGCTCGGCGGCGAGGTTCTGCGGCTCTTTCTCGGCCCCGAGTTCCTGCCCGTGCACCGTTCCGCGACCGTCATTCTGATCGGTGCAGCTCTGTTCTGCTGCGCCGCCTCTGCCAACGCACTGCTGGGCGTGCAGGAGCGCCCCGGGCTCAAGTCGCTGAGCGAGGTGCTCTACGCAGCCGTGACGATTGCAGGACTCTGGTGGGTCCTGGCCCACGGCCCCTCCGAGGTCCTGAATCCGGTCAGCTGGGTGCACACCCTGGCCGCCGGTATCTACTTCATGGTGGCCTATCTGCTCCTCGGCTGGGCGACCCGACTGTGGCTGCCCCTGGGACGCACCCTGCTACTGCTCCTACCCCTGACACTGGCGATCCCGGCCCTCGAGTGGGACGGGAGCAGCGGTCTCCGTCTGGGTCTCGCGATTCTGGTGCCTGGCCTCTATCTGCTCTACGGCACCGCTCTGCGCCTTCTTCCCCGTGGGGAGCTCCAGCATCTTCTCTCCCTGGCGACTCCGGGAAGGCGCGATACCATCTCCTGAGCCAGAACGACTTCGAGGACCGAGACCATGACCATCTTGCGCCCCAACCGCGCCAAACAGCTGCTGCGGGAGGGAAAAGTGGCGGTCGGCGCCTGGGCCGGTCTCGGCTCTCCCGCGGTCGTCGAGGCCCTCTGCCAACAGGATCTCGACTGGATCCTGCTCGACGGAGAGCACGGACTGGCGTCGACCGACAATGCGGTATCGCTGCTGCAAGCGATGAATGGCGCACAGCCGACTGCACTCGTGCGGGTGCCGACTCTGGATCCGGGTCTGATCGGCCGCTGGCTCGATCTCGGAGTCGAAGGGGTCCTGCTGCCGAGAGTCACCCGTGTCTCCCAGGTCGAGGCCGCCGTCGCCGCCACTCGCTACCCACCGGCAGGGAGTCGCGGCATCGGACCGTCGCGCGCTGCAGGTTGGGGCAGTCGATTCCCGGCCTACTACGCGCGCGGCGCCGACGAGATCCTGGTGCTGGCCCAGGTCGAGACCCTCGAGGCGGTGGAGTCGATGGAGGATCTCGCCGGCATCGACGGACTCGATGGGCTGTTCGTCGGCCCTGCCGACCTCTCGGCCGCCCTCGGCCACTTCCCCGAAACGCAGCACGAGGAAGTGGAAGCCGTCGTGCGGCGCATGGTCGAGGTGTGCCGAAGGCACGGCAAGGCAGCGGGCTACTTCTGCGAGAATGGCGAGGCCGCGAGAGAACGGATCGAGCAGGGATTCACCGTGGTCAACGCCTGCAGTGACATCTCGGTCCTGGCGGCCGGCACTCGCCTCCAGGTGAAGGCCGCACGCGGTAGCTGATCCCCTCCCCCGAGCTAGCGGGAAGAGGTGTGCCAGCTTCGCAGAGAGCTCGCGATCCGGCGTCGCGCTTCGGGTCTGCCATCGACCTCGTGATTGACCAGCCAGACGAAGAACAGC
The DNA here is from genome assembly GCA_963851415.1 of uncultured Acidobacteriota bacterium. GTDB lineage: Bacteria > Acidobacteriota > Thermoanaerobaculia > Multivoradales > Multivoraceae > CAWKPF01. The sequence continues at coordinate 218,003 of CAWKPF010000003.1, read as the reverse complement.
GGCGACTCGGAGCCCGGTTCGACGATGCCGGCCAGGGCGACCGTGTCGCGCAGGGTCCCGGTCTTGGCCACCAACGGAGGTAGCTCCGGCCAGAAGCGAAGTGTCCCCGTTCCCGGACGAGAGAGCGCCTGGAGGAGAACGCTCCGCCAGGGCTGCCGCCAGGCGAAGCGGAGCACCTCGAGCACCGTGCGGGGCGTGATCAGGTTGTACTGCGAGAGCCCGGAGCCATCGTCGAGAACGAAGGACCCTTCCACGACCCCCACGGTCTCGACCAGGAAGCGCTCGACTTCGTCCAGCCCGAGGTCGATACGCCCTTCTCCGGACACCTCTCGAGCCAACACCCGGAGCAGCATTTCCGCGATCCAGTTCGAGCTGTCGGTGAGCAGAGGGATCAGAATCTCCCCGAGCGGGGGCGAAGCGACCGAGACCAGAGGAGCTGGAGCCTCTTCCCGGTCCTGTAGATCCCCGTCCAGCGGCACCGTGCGCATTCGCACGTCTCCGGTGACGTCGATTCCTGCGGCACGGAGCTCTTCGAGCAAGGCGCGCCCTGCGCGCCGATCAGGGTCGGGAACCGAGATCGAAACTCGAAACGGTCTCTCGCTGATCGGGTACTCCCCGACCACGATCACGGTCGCGCTCCCCCAGACAGGCCGGAACTCCACCGATCCTCGTTCGTGCCGCTCTGCGGAAACCGTGATCATGCGGTTGACCAGCTCGAGGTCGGCGGGTCCGGCGAGCCGACCGGGCGTACCCACGCGCAGCCCCGGGGCGATCTCCACCTCCACAGAGTTCTCACCGATGGCGAGCCCCGAGGTCGGAGCCGAGAATCCCATCCCCAGATCGGCCATCGGCCGACTGCTCGGCCAATCCCGCCCGGGAAAGGCCTGTCGGTCGATCACCAGATCTCCCTGGACTCGGTCGACCCCGAGACCGACGAGGGCCTGTGCGATCTCACGCAGCCGAGCTCGCGGTTCCTTGGCCAGGAACTCCTCCGACCAGGTGGGGTCCCCGCCCGCTTCGACGATCAGATCGCCGTCGAGAACCGAGCCCTTCCGGGGGCCACCCGCGAAGACGCGGGTCTCGATCCGAAACTCCGGTCCCAGCGCGTCGAGCGCCGCCGTCGCCAGCACGAGCTTCTGGACCGACGCTGGAACGAACAGGCGATCGGCATTGGCGGCGACGATCACCTGGTCTCCACGCATTGCCAGAACGCCCTCGATCTCGGTACCCGCGGAGGTCGACTCTTCCGCGCGGGCGTGCTCCACGCCCAGAGAGAACACGGCGAGCAGCGCCAGGAAGGTGGGCAGACGACTCGGACTCTCGCTCATGGCGCGAATCATGGCGGGTTTGACCGCGAGTGCCAAATCTGCTCTGCTGCCTTCCATGCACCGATTGGCCTACGAGATCCGCACGTGACCGAAGCCACCAGAGAAGTCACCTGCTCCCGATTTGGTGAGCGCCTTCCCGGATTGGCGAAAGCTCCCCTGCCCGGCGCCCTGGGACAGCGTATCTACGAGGAGATCTCCGAGCGAGCGTGGAACGAGTGGACGGACCAGGAGATCCTGGTGATCAACCACTACGGACTCAACCTGGTGCATGCGAAGCACCACGAGTTCCTGATGTCGAAGATGAAGGCGTGGCTGTTCGACGGGGCGGACGGAGTGGATACCTCCCAGCCCCCGGAAGACCGGCCTCCCGGCCTCGACGACTAGTCGGCTACTCGGTCCCCGGGCGTGGTACGTGCTGGTCGATCAACACAGGGTTGCCGTCTGGATCGAGCAAGGCCAGGCTCGCCGGCCCGTCGGAGGACTCGTCGGCGCGAGTCGTCAACTCGAGCCCCTGCTCTTCGAGGGCGGCCTGGATCTCGCGCACGTCCTGGAATGCCTCCAGATTCTCCGCCTCCTGAGTCCAGCCGGGATTGAAGGTGAGCACGTTCTTCTCGAACATACCCTGGAAGAGACCGATCGTGCTCGATCCGTTGCGCAGAATCAGCCAGTTCTGTTCCTCGACTCCTCCCACGACCTCGAAGCCGAGGGTCTCGTAGAAAGCTCGGGAAGCTGCCAGATCGGCAACGGCGAGACTGATCGAAAAGGCACCCAGTTGCATTCTCATTCTCCTTCTTCACGGTTGGTTCGGGCCGAAAGCACCCCAGTGTCTTCGCCTCCGCCGCACAGCGCTTGTCAGATCTTGCGGAGCTGGTATGTCTGAGCGGCGATCCCCACGACCAGACTACGTCCGGCGAGTCAATCGCGCCATCGACTACATCATCGAGCACCTCGACCAACCACTCCGCCTCGAAGCGGTCGCTCGTGCCGCGCACTTCTCGCCGTTCCATTTTCACCGGGTGTTCCGCTCCCTGATGGGCGAGACGCTCCAGCAGTTCATCCGTCGGGTCCGACTGGAGCGAGCCCTGAAGATGATGTCCCACGAGCCGCAGCGAACGCTGACCGATGTCGCGCTGTCCTGCGGATTCGCCTCCTCCTCCGACTTCTCGAGGAGCTTCAAGCAACGCTACGGCGTTGCGCCGAGTGCGCTCGATCTCGAGAGCCTACGCGACGCTCATCGCACGGCCATCCACTCGGCGGTGGGACTCACCGGCCAGGGGTACCAACTCGACCGCCTCCCCGTAGAGGAGAACCCGGACGGCTTCGAAGTGGAGATCCGTGACCTCCCTGCACGCACGGTCGCCTATCGACGCGTGCTGGAGCCGTATCGGGAGGGTCGAGTCGTCGAGGCCGCCGAGCAACTCGTCCGGTGGGCCGAACGGCGAGGCTGCACCGAGCAGCAGTGGCTCGGCTACATGTGGGACGACCCCGAAGTCGTCGACCTGAAGGACTGCCGCTATGACGTCGGTCTCGAGGTCGAGCATGTGGAGCCGGAGGGGGAGATCGGGCGATTCGACTTCCCGCCGATGCGGGTCGCGCAGCTGGAGGTACGCGGCGATCTCGAGCTCGAGATCAGGGCTCTCGACTGGCTGTTCGGATCGTGGCTGCCGAGGAGCGGCTACGTTCCCACGGAACAGCCGTCCTTCGAAGCCTGGATCGGACGTCCGTTCGCTCACGGACAGAAGCACTTCGAGCTGTACGTACAGCTGCCCGTTCGACGAAGCTGAGGCGAAACAGGTACAGGGGGCGAGAATCCGTCAGTCCGCCTCGAACCCCGCCTCGACATGCGCGCCATCACAGAACGGCTTGTTCTTCGACTCCCCGCACCGACACAGCGCCGCCTTGGTACCCTGCCAGGCCACCCGGCCCGAGGCCGCGATCAGGGTGACGTTGCCGGTCAAGATGAGAGGACCGTTGGGAGCCCGGGTGATCTTCAACGGGCCGCCCTTCGCCTCGATCCCCGGTCCCGTTTCGCCGATCGACCCGCGATCCTCGAAGCCCGACGTCTCGTGAGCGTTGTCGCAGAAGGGCTTGTTCTTCGATTGACCGCAGCGACACAGCGCCGCCCGGAAACGCACACCCGGCATGTCGTCAGCGGCGCCGTCGATCTCGAGATCCCCGGTCAGGTAGAGAGGACCCCGGTTCGACACCACGACGGTGTTCTCCTGCGCTGCAGTCTCCTCAGAGCCTCCATCCTTGCGCAACACGTACAACGCTCCGCTCGGGCAGCGCTCGATCACCTCTTCGACTTCGTCGGTTGGTGCGAGGTCGGGCTGACACCAGGGCTGGCGCCCGCCGACGAACAGCTCGCCCTGCGACCGGCCACATTCGCCGACGTGAATGCACAGCCGGCCGTCCCAGGTGACGTCTGCATCCTTCCCTTCGTAGGTCACGATCTTCTCGTTCGCCATGTGTATTCCCTCCTCTATCTCTTCGCGCTGGGTCAGCGAGCGGATTCGGCCGGCCCTCGTGCCCAGGCGCGCACGCCTTCGACGGCCACCGCGATGGCACGCCGTTCGGCGAGGACCTTGGTTTCCTCGTCAAACTGCATCCGGGAATCGTCCGTGCCGAAGACGGCGAGCACCGCCACCGCCTGACAGGCCTCGGATTCGGCACTGCGCTCCAGCGGTACACACGGCGCCTCTCGGGTCGCCGCCATCACGTAGAGGATCGACGCCTCCATCTCGCTCGCGATGACACCCGCACGCTTGAGCCAGGCGTTGTACTCCAGATTGCGCTGCCCGGCCGGGCCGTAGCCGAACTCCTGGGCGTAGAGCGTTGCTTTGCTATGGCAGATACCCTCGAAGGTCTCGCCGGCCAACTCGGCGCGCCGCGATCCTTCGCGCATCGCCGCAACCGCCGAGGGATGCGCCAGGGCAGGGAACTCGGGGGGGGCATAGTCCGAGCTGCTCGACTCGTCGCGCACGGCCCCGGTCGCGATGACCACCTGTCCAGGAGCGATCTCCGCACTACAGCTGCCGCACGAGCCGACCCGGACCAGGCGCCGGGCCCCGCACTCCATCAACTCGTGGAGCACCACCTCGGCCGAGGCAGCTCCGATTCCGGTGGGCAGGGCCAGCACGTCGATCGAGCCACCCGAGCGGGTCACGAGGCGCCCCAGATGGGCGTCGAACCCGCGCGGGGTCTCCACGACCTCGACGTCGTCGAAATGTCGAGCGATCTTGCGGGCCCGCGAGGGATCTCCGGGGAGAAACACGTAGCGTCCGAGGCCATCGTTGCCCTGGAGATGCTGCGAAGACAGGCCGATGTGGTGCTGAGTCGATCCCATGAAGCAACGACAATACCGCAGTCCCGGCCCGGGATCGCTCCCGACCCTGCCACCGTCCAGGCGCGCTTCCTTCAGCAGCCGCTCCGGCGTACCTGCCGACGCCCTCGCCGGATCTCGATGGCTTCCAGTGAGTCGTCCGGGACCGCTGCGATCAGGCGCTGCGTGTATCCCTCGCGGGGATTCTCGTAGATGGCCTCGGAAGGCCCGTACTCGACGATCTTCCCATCGCTCATCACCGCCATCATGTCGGACATGAACTCCACCACACTCAGGTCGTGGCTGATGAAGAGATAGGTCAATTCGTGCTTTTCCTGAAGGTCCTTGAGCAGGTTGAGCACCTGCGCCTGCACCGACACGTCGAGCGCCGACACGGACTCGTCCAACACGACGAACTCCGGTTCGACCGCCAAGGCCCGAGCGATCGAAATGCGCTGGCGCTGACCGCCAGAGAACTCGTGCGGGTAGCGCTTCAGATGATCGGTCCGGAGTCCGACCTCCTCGAGCAGGCGAGCCGCCCGATCGATGCGCTCTCGACGATCCCTGCCCAACCGATGAATCGTCATCGCCTCCACCAGCATCGCCTCGACGCTCATCCTCGGATTGAGGGAAGCATAGGGATCCTGCAGCACAATCTGCATGCGACGACGTAGAGCCCGCAACGACGTGCGATCGAGACCCAGGAGATCTTGCCCGTCGAAGACCACCCCGCCAGAGGTGATCGAGAGCAGACGAAGCACGGCCAGTCCAGTGGTCGTCTTGCCACACCCGGACTCGCCGACGAGGCCGAGGGTCTGGCCCGCGTAGATCTCGAAGTCGATCCCGTCGACCGCGCGCACCTCTGCAACTCGTCTTCGTAGCAAGCCCTCGCGCACCGGGTAGTACACGCAGAGGCCCTCCACCCGGAGCAGCGGATCTCGACCCTCCTCGACCAGATCGACGGCCTCTTCGCCGTGTGCTCCCTCTGCGACGGGAACCGGATAGCCGAGCGCCTCCAGCCGTGAGCGCGGGTGAAGCAGTCGTGCTCGTCCTCGAGTGATCCGGCGAGTCAACTCGTTCTCATCCAGCCGACGCTCCACGACTTCGACGGTACCGTCGGGCAGCGTGCGCTCCTCCATGTAGTCCGCCACGGTAGGCAGTCGCCGCATCCGCACTCCCGAGTCGCGCGCGCGCAGCCGCGGTCGGCAGGCCAGAAGGCCCTTGGTGTAGGGATGCTGGGGATTCTCGAAGATCGCCTCCAGTGTCCCCTCCTCCACCAGTTTGCCGTGCAGCATGACCGCCACTCGATCGGCGATCTCTGCGATCACACCCAGATCGTGGGTGATGAACAACACGGCCATGCCGCGCTCGTCGCGCAGTCGCTTGAGGAGATCGAGGATCTGCGCCTGAATGGTGACGTCCAGAGCCGTGGTGGGCTCGTCGGCGATCAGAAGACCGGGGTTGCACGCCAGCGCCATCGCGATCATCACTCGCTGCTTCTGGCCGCCCGACATCTCGTGGGGGTAGCTGTCGATTCGGCGCTCTGGCTCGGGAATGCCGACCTCGCGGTAGAGCTCCATGGTGCGCTGCCTCGCCTGCGCACGAGTCATTCCCAGATGCACCTGCAGCGTCTCGGCAACCTGCTCGCCGGTGCGGAACACCGGATTGAGCGAGGTCGCAGGCTCCTGGAAGATCATCGCGATCTGCGCACCGCGAATGCGACGCATCTCCTCGGCAGACAGGCGCACGAGGTCTCTTCCCAGATAGGAGATGGAGCCCGCGTCGATGCTCGCCGACTCCCGCGGCAGGAGATCGAGGATCGACAGCGATGTCACGGTCTTGCCCGAGCCCGACTCTCCCACCAGACCGAGCGTTTCCCCGGGATACAGCTTCAGCGACACACCGTCGACGGCAGTGACCTCGCTGTCGCGACCGCGGAAACGGGTCTCGAGGCCCTCGATCTCGAGCAGCGGTTTCTGGCTCTCTCGCTCGGCCAACGGAGCGGAGTCGCCGGGAGGAGGCGTCACGGGGCTCCTTGCCACTCGAGCACGGTGCGAGACTCGATGTTCGGAGCGAGGTCCTCTGGCAACCACCAGCTCGGCTTCATCTGGCGCCGACTGAACAGCTTTTCTGCCTGGTCGTCGTAGTGTGGCGAGTCCTCACGATCGCTCTGACCGAGCGGAATGTAGATCCAGCTGCGCGGCGGATCGCTCATCACCACCACCTGGGTCGAGGTCTGACCCCGGTTGCCCCACAGGGTGTGGCCGTCGTGGATCTCGCGATCGTAGCCCATCGCTCGCAGGGTCGTGGTGCCAGGACCGTGGCCACTTCCTCCCACGGGCCAGGACTGGTCCCCGCGGCCCACCCGATGGTGATCACCGTAGGTCGCGTCGAGCGAGCCGTGCTCCTCGACCACTGCGTCCAGTGCGTTGGCAAACGACTCGGCCATGGCTCGCAGCTGCTCGGCAGAGAGCTCGAGCGGACGGGGCTCGCGTTGCTCGACCACGGCATACCAGTCGTCGATGGCTGCCGCCAGAGCGCTCGCACCGTCGCGCCCCTGATCCTCGACCAGTTGCGCCCTCCAACTGTCGTAGATCAGCGCACCGCTCGATTCCGCGGTGTTGCGCCGATCCCAGGCCAGTAGAGCGTCGAGCCCGGTGCCATAGTGCTCGTGGTTGGCGTAACGCTCTCCGGCCTCCTCGTGGGCGAGACGCATCCCTTCGATCCAACGATCCGAGCCGAATACGGTGACGTCGTTGATGTAGGCCATCGCGTCCTCGGCAGTGACCGATTCGTCCGCCGAGAGCAACTCGATCGCGCGGGCACCGCGCTGGTTCGTCCAACCGTCGCGAGAGGAGCCGTAGTCACGACTCGAAAACAGGTAGTCCGGTTGGGCCTCGAGTCGGAAGGGACTGCCAGGCATCATCGCGTCGGGCGGGATATTGCAGTTCTGCATGTAGCCCCGCGGCGGGTTGGTCACCTGGAGATGATCGGAGGCCGGGTGAAAGCCCAGCCACTCGGTCGAAGAGCTACTGCCGTCGACCGGCAGCGACCAGTCGAAACCCTCGGGCCGGCGCGGCACACGTCCGGTACGCTGGTAGTACACGTTGCCCGAGCTGTCGGCGACCATGACGTTCTGGGGAAACAGCGTGAGAGTGTCCATGGCACGCACCGCGCCGTGGTAGTCCTGGGCGAAGTTCAGCTCCCACCACGCATCGTTGGTGGTCGCGACCCCCTCGTAGGCGATCTTGGCCACCCAGGCCCTGCTCCCCTGACGAGCGATGAGCGGACCGTGGTGCGAGTACCACAGCGTGTGCTGCTGCGCCTCGCCGCCGCGAACCTCGATGGTCACTTCGCGCGAAGTGAGCTCTCGCCACTCGCCGTCGAATCGGTAGCGCGTGGCTCCCTCTTCCTCCGGACCCAGCGTGAGCTCGTAGACGTCGGCGGTGTCGGGGCCTCCGGTGGTCATCGCCCAGGCCAGGTGCCGGGTGTGCCCGAGTCCGATGTAGGGCGACCCCGGCAAGCTGACTCCACTCCCCTCCCACTCCCCCGCGTGAACGCGGAACTCCCAGAAGCGACTCGGGCCGCTCCACGAAAGATGGGGGTCGATCGCCAGGATTGCCGCTCCTTCGGCGCTGCGCTCCGGCGACACCACGAACTGATTCGAGCCCCGCAGCTCCGGCTCGAATCCCGGGGGGATCCCCGCTCTGCGAAGATCGCCGTAGGCCTCGTCGATGGACCAGTTGTAGAGAAAAAAGCGACCGAACGCGATGACCATGTAGGGATCGACCTCACGCCCCTGCCACCACTCGGGCACATCCTCGGGATGGTCGCGGTAGTAGTCGTTCATACCGGCGGTGAAGGCCTGGAGATGGCTCTGCATCCTCGGGTCGAGCTCCGGCCATCCGCGCTGCGCGGTGCCATAGTGGTCGAAGAGTCGCGAGCGCACATCGAGGCCGACTCCGTCCTCGCCCACCGCGGCCGAGAACTCCCCGATGGCCATCAGCAGGTTGAGGAGCAACTGCTCCGAGCGATCCTGCGCCTGGGTATAGCCCTCGGCGTAGAGCCCCCCTTCGACGGTGTCGGCGTAGATGTGAGGCACCCCCCAGGTGTCGCGATAGACCACGATGTGCCCCGCATCGTCTCCTTCTCCGGGAAGCGAAGGGCCCCTCTTCGAGCAACCCAGGGTGAAGAGTAGACCAGTAGCTACGATCAGGGAGACCAGTGGTCTCGAAGGACGTGCGAACGACATGCGGCAACTCCCGTCAATCGACATCGTTGGTAGATGGGGAGAGTCGATTCTATCGATGTCACTCGGCACGCAGCGACGACGCGGGGTCGACTCGGGCTGCCCTTCGCGCCGGGAAGAGGCTCGCCGCCGCCGCCGCCAGCACCAGGAGAAGCCCAGCCCCCACGAAGCTCGTCGGGTCCTGACTCGAGACTCCGAACAACTGGCTCTCGAGCAACCGACCCAACCCGACGGCTCCGGCACTGCCCAGCACCAGACCGATCCACACCGGGCGCAGCGACTCTCGCAGGACCTGCGCCACCACCTGCTCCCCGCGGGCGCCACAGGCGAGTCGAATCGCCATCTCCCGCCGACGCAGACCGGTGGAATGGGCGACCACCGCGTAGACGCCGAGGGCGCCGAGCAGAAGAGCCAGGGACCCGAAAGCACCGAAGAGGAGAGTCGAGAACCGGCGATTCGCGTAGGAGCCCCGAACGATCTCGCGACCGGTGCGAACGTCCCACACCGTGGTTCCCGGCGCCCACCCTTCGATTTCACTCCTTATCGCCCCACTCAATGAGGCCGGCTCCACCTTCGAGGCCCGCGCCACCAGGATCTGGGTGCTCGGCGTCGTGCCCCAGGGAAGATAGACCAGCCCTGGGGGACTGCGATCGAGCGTCAGTTGACGCACGTCGCGAGCCACCCCCACGATCGTGCCACGATCCCCGCTGCGCCACTCGACCCAGCGGCCCACCGCGCCGCCGGGGTACTCTTCGGGCGGAAAATATTCGGCAGCGAAGCTCTCGTTCACGATGACCGATTGACTGTTCTCCCACGTCGCGTCCGAAGGAAAGGCCGCGCCCTCGACCACCGGGATGCCCATCGTCTCGAAGAACTCCGGCGACACGTAGCCGGCGGTGACCACGATCTCCGGAGTATCGGAACGGGGCTGCCCCTCTACGAACAGCTCGAAGACTCCCTGGCCGGACAGCAGAGGCAAGCGAGTGCCGCACAGAGCCGCCGCCTCGACTCCAGGCAGCCCGTCGAGGCGTCGGGTCAGATCCCGGTAGCTCTCGATGCGGTCCTCCTTCTCCGGGTGGGACCCCTCGGGAAGCTCGAGACGCAAGGTCAACAGCTCTGAGGCGTCCCATCCGGGATCGACCTGCGCCAGCTCACGCACGCTGCGGCCCAGCAGCAGGGCACCCACTCCGACCGTGAGCGCTGCGGCCACCTGGAAAGCCACCAGGGCGCTGCGCCAGCGGCGGGTCGCGGCGGCATCGGGCATCGAGCGCCCACCAGCGACCAGGCTCAGCGAAGCTCCGCGGCTCAGACGAAGTGCTGGAATCACCCCACTCGCCAGACCGGCGAGTAGCGACACCACCAGACAGAAGACCCCGACACGCGGATCGACCACGATCTCCTCGACGCGAGGCAGACGCGACCCGGCGGCGGAGCGCAGGACCGAAGTGGCGAACCAGGCGAGCATCAACCCACCCGCTCCTCCAAGAACCGAGAGCGCCGCGGCTTCGGCGAGCAGCTGGCGAATCAGGCGGCTCCGCCCCGCCCCCAACGCCTGACGCACCGCCAGCTCCCGACCCCGTGAGGTGGCCTGCGACAGCAGCAGGTTTCCCACGTTGGCGCAGGCGAGCAACCACACCAGGCTGACCGCCAGAAACACGAGCAGCAGTTGCGACCGTACGTGCGAGTCGATCCACCAGCGAATCGGGTGCAGCTCCGCCATCCATCCCTCGTTGTACGTCGGGTACTCCTCCTCGAGCCGGGCGGCCACCCGATCGAGATCGGCCCGTGCGCTCTCGAGCGAGGAACCGGGAGCGAGACGACCGAGCACCGAAAAGCCCCACACCACCTCCTGCCGTGCCGCGGCCTCGTCGACCCCCAGGGGGACCCAGAGCGACCGCCATTCGAGCATCTGGTTCTCACTGGCGGGAGGCATGACGCCGACGACGGTGTAAGCGGTGTCGTCGAGGCGCATCTCCCTTCCGAGAGCTCCAGGGTCGGAGCCGAAGTGCGTGCGCCAGAGCTGGTCGGAGATCACGACGACCGGATCGGCGCCAGGAGCGGCGTCGCTCGCCTCGAGCGAACGTCCCCGAGCCGGGGTCACTCCGAGGGTCGGCCAGAACTCCGGCGAGACCTCGGTGCCTTCGACCCGTTCGGTACGCTCTCCTCCCTCGGAGGAAGAAACCCTGAAGGTTCGCTCCCTGGCTGCCGCCAGCCACTCGAACGACTCGCTCTGATCGCGCCAGCCCATGTAGCTGTGGTAGGGAACACCGTAGTGACCGCCGCGATCGCGACGCGTGTGGACGATACCGACCACTCGGTCGGCCTCTTCGAGCGGCAGCGGGCGCAGCAGCACCCCGTCGACCACCGCGAAGGTCGCGACCACCGCGCCGATGCTCAGGGCCAACGTCGAGCTGGCAACCAGAGCCAGGGAGGTATCTCGACGCAGCAGGCGCCAGACGGCGCGGACGCTCTCCACGATTCTCTTCTCCTAGCGCGGCGACAGGATCTTCTCCAGAAAGCGGAGGAAGTCCTGGCGCATCTTGCGGTGCTCCTTCTCGCGCACGTACATCATATGACCCGCCTCGTAGTAGGCGACCTCGATGTTGTCGCGCACGGTGGGATCGAGCTGCATGTGGTCGATGGTGTAGTCGGTGGCGAAGAAGGGGGTCGCCAGGTCGTAGTAGCCGCTCAGGACCAGGACGCCGAGATAGGGATTCTGATGCATCGCCTCACGCAGCGGCTCGGCATAGTTGGCGTAGGAGTTGGTGCCGTAGCCCCGGGTGTTCGAAGTCTCGTGGTAGTCCCACGGCCTCACCTCGCCGGTGGAGTGCCGGAAGGGCATGTCGTTCTCGTAGCCGAGCTCGCGGCGCAGGTAGTCCTTGAGCAGCGACACGAACCAGAAGTCGAAGACCGCCCCGCTGGGATCGTACTCGTAGCGCTCCCCCGCGTCGTCACGATCGATGCCGGTGTAGCGCCCGTCGAGTCGGCCGACGGTGAGCCCTTCGCCGCGCCGCAGCTCCTTGACGAAGCGCGAGATCTCGACGCGCAGGTCGGACTGCTCTAGGTAGTCCACCGACAGGCCCGAGAGCTCGGAGAGCCGCTGCGCGGTGGCTCGACGCTGCTCGCCGACGAGCTTGTCTCCGAGCATCAGCGCCTGGTTGTAGTCGCCGAGTGCAAAAGTCCGCGCATCGGCGATCGCCGCGCCCAGATCGCCGTCGTAGCGCGCGGGCAGCTTGCCGTGGTGCCACGCGATCGCCGTGTAGGTCGGCAGAATGAGCGGATAGGGCAGGTCGTTTCCGATGTTGAACACCTTGGTCTGCCAGTTGATCACCGAAGAGATGAGCACGATGCCGTTGAAGGCCATCGCGTACCGATCCTGCAGATAGCTGACCAGGCCCGCGGAGCGGGTCGTACCGTAGCTCTCCCCGGCGAGCAGCTTGGGAGACAGCCAGCGATCGTTCTGGGTCACCCACAGACGGATGAACTCTCCGACCGAGGTCACATCGTTGGTGAAGCCGTGAAACTGGCTCTTGTCCTCCCCCGGCGCCGGCCGGCTGAAGCCGGTCGAGATCGGATCGATGAAGACGAGATCGGTCACATCCAGAATCGAGAATTCGTTGTCGACCAGGCGGCCGGGCGGCGGACCGAGCGGTTGGCCCTCGGGAGAGAGCTCTGCCTTGCGTGGCCCGTAGGCGCCCATGTGCACCCAGACCGAGGCCGAGCCGGGCCCCCCATTGAAAGAAAAGGTCACGGGTCGACGGGCTCGATCCTCGACACCGTCGCGTTCATAGGAGACGTAGACGAAGTTCGCCTTGTCCTTTCCCTCGTCGTCTCGCATCACGATGTTGCCTACCGTTGCGGTGTAGGCGACGGTCTCGCCATCGATGACGATGCTGCCGGACTTCGTGACCCGGCTCTCGGCAAGAGGCTCGCTCGCCGATGCTTCGCGGTCGCCACTGTCACTCTCGGTAGCCCCCTGGCTCATGGCCAGACCGGGGACGAGAACGGTCAGCAGCACGGCCAACCAGCCCACCCTCTTCGCTGTCATCACCGAATCCTCCTCTCGGGCGCTACTGCGGCACCCTGCCAGATTCTCTCGATCTTCGATCGGCACGGCCGGGCCCTGGGATACCCCGGCCTTCAACCCCAGGGCCTCGCAGGATGTGTCCCGGCGTTGACTGGGTATGCCGACCGCCCGGCTCGATCACGACCTTTCCGTTGACCACGACCCAGTCGATTCCCGCAGGGTAGAGCGCGGGCTGCTCGTAGGTGGCGCGGTCCTCGATCTCGTCGTAGTCGAAAATGACCAGGTCCGCCCACATCCCCACGCGCAACGCCCCGCGGTCCATCAGGCCCATGCGAGTCGCGGGCCACGAGGTCATCTTGCGCACGGCGTCCTCGAGGGTCAGCACGCCCATCTCGCGAACGTAGCGAGAAACGATGCGAGGAAAGGTGCCGTAGGCCCTGGGATGCGGCAGGCCGAGCCCGTCGACTTCCCCCGGTCGAAGGGCCGCTCCCGCATCGCTGCCGATGCTCACCCACGGGTAGGCGAGCGCTGTCACCACGTCGTCTTCGCTCATCATGTGGTAGATCGCCATCACTCGGCCATCGCCCTCGAGAACCAGGTCCCAGGCCACGCGACTGGGCTCTTGCCCCAGCTCCCGTGCGATGTCGGCGAGACTGCGGTTCTCGAACCGGGCTGCCGCCTCGTTCTGGGCGTTGACCAGGATGATGTTCTCCCAGCCGCCCGAGGCTTCGACGATGTTCCACCAACCCTCGGAGCCGGTCTCGAGCTCCTGATCGAGCCGCTCTCGCACGTCGGCATCCTGAAGCAATTCGCGGGCCCTGGCAGCACCTTCGCTGAAGACCCAGGAAGGTATGGTCGCTTCGAGTCCCGTCCCCCCGGCCGTATAGGGATAGAGGTCGGCAGCCACGTCGACTCCGCGGGCCCGGGCCGCCTCGATCTCCTGCGCGGCCTTCAGGATCAACTCGCCCCACCCGGGCTGGTACGCCGCTTTGAAGTGGAAGATCTCCACGCCGACGCCCCCTCGCTCGCCGATCTCGATCGCCTCGCGTACCGCACCGACCAGACCCGCGCCCTCGTCACGAATGTGGCTGGCGTAGAGCCCTCCGAAGTCCGACACGACCCGGGCCAGCTCGACCAGTTCCTCGGTCGAGTGGAAGCTCGACGGCGGGTAGATGAGGGCCGTCGTCATCCCCATCGCCCCGGCTTCCATCGCCGTGGCCACGAGATCCCGCATCGCCTCGAGCTGCTCCGCTGTCGGCTCCCCCGCCATCGGGCCCATCACGGCCACCCGCGCCTGGGTGGCCGAGTAGTAGGAACCGAAGTTCAGGCTGATCCCCTGATTCTCGAGCCGCGCGAAGTAGTCTTCGATCTCCGCGGCAGGCACGGGGGTGCCGCCTTCGCCGCCGATCGCTGTCGTGACCCCCATTCGCAGCTTGTTCTCGGCCAGTCCGTTGACCGGCAGGACCGGACCGGACTGATCCATCATGTCGATCCAGCCGGGCGACACGTAGCGACCGGTTGCGTCGATCTCGCGACGGCCACTTTCTTCGACGCGACCGATTCGCACGAACCGTCCGTCGCGAATCGCCACGTCGGCATGCACCCAGGGATTGCCGAGCCCGTCGAGCAGACGTCCCCCTCTCACCACGAGATCGAACTCCTGGGCAAGCAGTGCCGGCGCCACCAGAAATGCGCACAGCGCCAAACCCCCGACTCTTCTCCGACCGGCGCTCACGGCGAGGACGACGGTCGCGACGAGTACTTGCGCCACAGGCGACGCTGGTGATCGTCTTCGAGGTCGATCTCACTGCCGGCGATCCAGACTCGTTCGATGTCGGTCTCGATCTCGAGCGGATCCCCATCGGAGACGAAGAGGGTGGCTTCCTTGCCGACGTCGAGGGAACCGACCAGATCGTCGACGCCGAGCACTTCGGCAGATCCCAGTGTGATCGCGCGCAGCGCGGCCTCACGCGGCATACCGAATGCCACCGCCATCGCCGCTTCGAAGGGCAGGTTCCGGGCGAAGGAGCTGTCGCCAGCGTCGGTGAAGACGAAGCGTACGCCAGCCTGGAGCAAGCGAGCCGGCGCGGCGTAGGCGAAGTCGTAGCTCTCCGAGTCCCGCGTCGGCTGTGCGAGCACCGGTCCGATCACCAGGGGGATGTCCTTTTCCGCCAGCAGGTCGGCGACATAGACCGCCTCGTAGTTGCTCACGATCACGAAGTCTTCGAATTCGTTCTCCTCGAGCCACTCGATCGCCTTGCGAATCTGATCGGCGCCGCGCGCCTGTACCCAGAGCGGGATCTCTCCCGTGAGCACGGCTCCGAGGCGTTCGTAGGCGGTGTCGGAGTCGAGCTTCCTCCCCGCGTCTCGCCCGCGTCGATAGTCGCGGGCCAGGTCGAGAATCTCTTCGATACGCTCGAGGTTCTTCGAGGTCGCGCCATCGTCGTCCGAGCTACCGGTATCGGGAAACACCATGTGCATGGCCGTAGGAGATCGCAGGACCATCTCCTCCCAGTTCCACCCCTCGAGACGCATGACCGCGGAGGTCCCCTCGAAGAGCCCGCCAGCGGGCACGACGTGCGCGGTGAGCACGCCGCCCGCCACCGCCGGAGGCAACCGGATCGAGTCCGCGAGAAAGCTGACCTCCGAGCGAACGTTGGCGTTGTTGTCACCGATCTCGGTCGTATCGACCGTGGCCCGAATGCTGTCGATCTCGACCAGACCCAGGGTACTGCGTGGATGGACGAACCCGGGATAGACGTGCTTGCCAGCGAGCTCGACGACCTGGGCTCCCGCAGGAGCGGCAGTGGAAGCGTCGCCGAGGGCCACGATCGTGCGCCCCTCCATCACCAGCACGCCGTTCTCGATGGTCTCGCCACTGATGGTGTGCAGCGTCGCACCTTTCAGGACAGTGGTCTCCTGGGAAACCACCGGGGTACCCCCCAGAAGGAGCAGTAGGGCTCCCACGCTGAGCACATTCCCGAAGACCGATCTCATCGCTGCACCGCCTTTCCACCGCCGAACAGAACCGCGAGGCCTGGATCGGGGTCAGGATCCGGATCGGTGTCCGTCGCCTCGTCCGTCTCCTCTCCCTCCTCTGCCTCTTCCTCGTCCGCACTCTCCTCGGCTCGGATCTTCTCGATCAGGGCGAGGCGCTCCGCCTCGTAGCTCAGCTGCGCCTGCTGATCGGCCGCCCGGTCGAAGTACTGACGGCCGTCGATCCACGACTGCTCGACGAAGCTCGACGTCGAAAGAGGATTCCCCGACCAGAGCACGAAGTCCGCGTCCTTGCCGGGCTCGAGCGAGCCGACCCGGTCATCGATGCCGAGCTGGATCGCCGGATTGAGAGTCACGAAATTCAGGGCCTCCGCAGGCTCGAGCCCGCCGTAGCGCACCGCCTTGGCGGCTTCGAGATTGAGTCGGCGGGCGAGCTCCGAGTCGTCCGAGTTGAACGACACGACGACACCGCGATCGTGCATGATCGCTCCGTTCCAGGGAATCGCGTCGCGGACCTCGTACTTGTAGGCCCACCAGTCCGAGAAGGTCGACGCGCCGGCGCCGTGGGCCGCGATCTCGTCGGCCACCTTGTAGCCCTCGAGCACGTGCTGGAGGCTCGAGACGCGCACTCCGAACTGCTCCATCAAGCGCAGCAGCATCAGGATCTCGTCGGCCCGGTAGGAGTGGGAGTGCACCAGTCGCTTCCCCTCCAGGATCTCGACGATCGCCTCCAGTTGAAGGTCACGGCGCGGCGGAATCCGGCCATCGTCGGCGGACTCGAACTCCTCCCAGCTCTGTCGGTAGTCCTGCGCAGCAAGGAAACGCTCGCGGATCGACTGTTCGACTCCGGAGCGGCTCTGCGGGTATCGGAGCTGGTCCGCACCCCCCCAGTTGCTCTGTTTCGGGTTCTCACCGAGCGCGAACTTGATGCCTTCGGGCGCTCCGTCGAACTTCAGACCCTCGGCGTCGGCGCCCCAGCGCAGCTTGATCACCGCGTTCTGACCGCCGATCGAATTGGCCGAGCCGTGCAGAACATTGGCGACCGTGAGGCCGCCCGCGAGCTGCTGATAGATCGAGCGATCCGAAGGGTCGAGCACGTCCGCGATGCGCACCTCGGAGGTCGTGATGTTCGACCCTTCGTTGACCCCGCCGTCGATCGCGACGTGGGAATGGGCATCGATCAGCCCCGCCGTCACGTGCCGCCCCGCAGCGTCGACGACCACGGCACCCGAGGGAGCAGAAAGCCCCGTCCCGACTCGCGAGATCCTGCCGCTCTCGATCAGCAGGTCGGCTCCCTCGAGAATGCCGTCGGGGCCGCTCGTCCAGATCGTGGCGTTGCGCACCAGGACAGCCGCCGGCTGATCGGGCGCTCCGGCCCTCCAGGCGAGAGGATCCGTGACCTGGCCAGAGACGCCGGCGGCAAGGGCGGCGAAACCGAGAGCGCCCAGAGCACAGAAGCGCAACGCACGGGGATGGGTGAACCGCTTCATCGGCCTTCCTCCTCGCTGGCCCACTGCGCCCTACCACCGGGCGGCCCTCCGCTTCGGCGTCCGCTGACGGTGAACGAGCCCATCGGGCTGTCTCCCGAGCCGCTGGCCGAATCCCCGTCGATCTCGAGCCGCATCACGATCTCCCCCGGAGCTCCCATCGAAGAGCTGTCGATGGCGACCTCGAGCGTCTTGCCCGACACGTCCGCACGAGCGATGGGCAGGGTGTTGCCCATGGCGTTCATCGTGCCCGAAAGGGACTCGATCGATCCCGAGATCACCATCTCGATCTCGATCTGGGGTCCACCGGTGACCAGGCTGAGTTTCCAGGTACCCACCGGGTTCACCTCCGGCGGTTTGACCTCTTTGAGCTCGAAGTGCCGGCCGTCGACCCACGCGGCTCTCAGCTTGGGCTTCTCGGCGAAGAGATCTCCGTCGACCAGCAGCAGATTCGCCATCTTCCCCACTTCGACCGTGCCCGCATGCGCCTCGATGCCGAGGAGCTCCGCAGGTACTGTCGTCACGGCCGCCAGGGCCGTGTCCGGCGAGAGCCCACGCTCGATCGCCTGGTGGATCCTGGTGAACAGCTCGGCGGGGTTGGAGAGCCCCGCCGCGGTGAACGCGAAACGAACCCCCTCTGCC
Source organism: uncultured Acidobacteriota bacterium (assembly GCA_963851415.1). Taxonomy (GTDB): domain Bacteria; phylum Acidobacteriota; class Thermoanaerobaculia; order Multivoradales; family Multivoraceae; genus CAWKPF01. Next base: position 199,951 of record CAWKPF010000003.1, on the reverse strand, counting down.
TCGAGGAGACCCGGGTTCGAGGGCGCCTCGTCCCAGTGCACCAGGTCGCCGAGACTCACGCCGAGATTGTCGAGAGCATCGTCCTTGATCGCCGGGGCCGAAGGGAAGTCGACCGGAAGAAGCAGCGGGAGGCCAGTGGCGGCGACCTGCTCGAGGTATTGGTACTCGTCTCCGTTGCCCACGATCCAGGCGTCGAGGTCGAACTCCTCGACGAGGCGCGACAAACGCAGAAGGTCGGTGACGTTGCGAGCCTCGAGGAGAACAGGGTGCTCCCCACGAACCACCGGGCCCAACGCCTCGAGGGAGAGATCATAGGGGGGGCGAGCCTGCCCGGAGTCGGCCTCCCACGCTGCATGGGCCTTCTGATACCAATCGGCATCCAGCAGGGTCTGGCGCATCAGCGCCACCGAGCCCATCAGGGAGTTGGGGTAGCCGCCGCGCATGGCGAGGTGTCCGACCTGAACAGCCCTTCGCCGCAAGAGGTCCTCGCCCAGGTCGCCACTCCCGAGGTTGATCGCGACGGCCTCTCCGCGCCACAGTCCGGCATCGGAAGCGATCAGGGCAGTCGTGAAACCCGCGTTGCGCAGTTTGACGTTGGCGTCGATCTCGCCAGCGATCTCGACGGCGTCACGCTCGGGACGCACCAGCGGGTTCTCGTGGACCGGAAGGGCCGGCGCCTTCGTTGCGCCCGCTCCCTCGTCTCCTTCGGGGCTGGGCCAGCTCCTCGCCTGGTACGGAGCAATCGGGCCAGCGTAGAGAGTCAGCCCCTCTCCTTCGAACACACGTGCGTCGGCCGGAGGCGCGAGGTCCGCCCCGATCGCCTCGATCACGCCGTCTCGAATCACCACGGTCGCAGAATCGATCGAGCGACCCGGCCCGGCTTGCACCCGAACGCCGGTGATGGCGTGGGCCACATCCACGCTGTCGGCAGCCCTCGCCATGCCGGCTGGGACCACGCCAGCCAGCAAGGCCAGCAAAAGACTCTTCCAGCGCCACGGTCGGCACCGCGTAACAGCTCTCTTCATCGCTCCGCCTTCCTCGGGATTCGCGCAAGCATACTCAAAGGCCATCGGAGTGCGCATCAGCCAACCCCTCCCGGCACCCGCTACCCGCAGAGAGTCGAGTGGTGTAGTAGCCTGCGACCCCCTCCAGGAGTGGTCACCGATGTCTCTAGTCCACATCGCCCGGGAACTGCGTGCCGAGCTCAGCGGTCTCGAATTCCAGCCCCCCGCAGCCTTCGTGTACGACCCGCTGACCTACGCCTGGCGTCCTCACGAGTGCTACCTCGAGCGCTATGGCGACGGTGTCCCGGGCGCAGGACGCGCACTGCTGGTCGGAATGAACCCCGGACCATGGGGCATGGCGCAGACCGGTATCCCCTTTGGCGCGGTCGAGCGTGTCCGCGAGTGGCTCGGCATCGAAGAGCCGGTCGAGCACCCCGAGCGGGAGCACCCCAAGAAACCGGTGCTCGGCTTCGCGTGTCAGCGCCAGGAGGTCAGCGGTGACAGGCTCTGGAGCTGGGCCGAGCAGCGCTTCGGCACCCCGCAGCAGTTCTTCCAGCGCTTCTTCGTCTGGAACTACTGCCCCCTGCTCTTCCTCGAAGAGAGCGGGCGCAATCTGACCCCCGACAAGCTGGGTCCCGAGGACCGAGCCGCGATTCTGGACCCCTGCGATCGGGCTCTTCAGCGAGTCACGAAGGCAATCGGCGCCTCCCGGGTCATCGGTGTCGGTGCGTTCGCCGAGGGGCGCGCCGTCCGGGCGCTGGGCGACCAGGCACCACCGATCGACCGCATTCTGCACCCGAGCCCCGCCAGCCCTGCGGCCAACCGGGGCTGGGCGGAGGCGGCGGAGAGGCAGCTGGTCGAAATGGGTGCGCTCGAGCCGCGCTAGTCCGCGGGACAGTCATTGCTCTCTCTCGAGTCGATTTCGGTACTCTGGCACGAGCAAGATGAAGGTCCTTCTGGTCGTCAACACCCTGCCGCCTGACGATCTCTCCGGAGTCGGGGAGCAGGTGATGCAATTGGCCTGGGCGCTCGAGCAGGAGGGACACGAGGTCCAGCTCCTCGGTCGCGGGCCCGGCGGAGCGCGTGGCCCCAAGCTGCTCTTCCCTTTGACCGTCATCCGTCCGGCACTGCGGCTGATCGCCCGCCAACGGCCGGAGGTCGTCCAGCTCCACGAGAGTGACGGCGGGTTGCTCGCGGTGGTGCTCTGGCTCCGTTCGAAACTCGGTGCGCGAAGAGACCCGCTCCTGGTCGCGCTCCAGCAGGTGAGCTACCGCGAAGAGAGGCGAGCCGTGCGCGAGGTGGTCGACCGAGATCGGCCCGGTCCTCCGGTGCTGGCGACACCCAGCCGTTTCGAGCGCCGCTTTCGTCGCTGGCGCACTCCGGTCCAGATCGCGCTCGGGCAATGGACGGCACGCTGCGCGGAGCTCGTTCTGGTTCCCAGCCGGCGCACCGGCCAGGAGCTCGTCGCGGACTACGGGATCGAGTCCTTCGAGGTGCTTCCGAACGTCACCGGAGCGCCGATCGCAGGAAGGGCAAGGGCGCTGGAACGCTCCCCCTCTGCCGACCCGAGTCCGATCGGACGCTCGAAGAGCGGTCTCGGCCCCTACCTCCTCTTCGTCGGCCGGCTGCGCCTGCGCAAGGGAGTCGAGGTCCTGCTCCACGCGATGGCGCAGCTCGAGAACCACGGCGGTGCGCCCCTCCTGCTCCTCGCCGGCGACGGAGAGCGGCTCGACTCGCTCCGCGACCTCAGCGACGAGCTGGGGCTGACCGATCGAGTGGATTTCCTGGGACGTCGGGACGCGGCCGAGATTCGTGAGTTGCTGGCGGACGCGACCGCGCTGGTGGTCCCTTCGATCTACGAAGGGATGCCACTGGTCATCCTCGAGGCGATGGACAGCGGGACACCGGTCGTCGCCAGCGCGGTCAGCGGCATTCCGGAGGTCGTGTTGGACGGCGAGACGGGCTGGCTGGTCCCCTCGGAGCGCACCACCGCCCTGGCCGAGGCCCTGGTCGCGGTGGCGACATCTCCCGAAGAGGCCAGAAAACGAGGCCGGGCCGGACGGCGGCGACTCGACCAGCACTACCGTCCCGAAGCTGCAGCGCGAGTCTGGGAGGCCGCCATCGAGACGGCGCGCCAGCGCTCGGCGAGCCCCTAGCCTCTTCGCGAGGCCGAAACTCGCGGACGCTCGAGTGCTCTCCCGGGCGCTCGAGTCTGCGTCGGGCTGCTCAGAATCGAGACGCGACGATCCAGGTGTCGCATCTCGCGGTGCTCCGTTCGAAGTCCTCCTCCACGAGCGGATCCTGCTTCCCGAGCGCTTCGAGCGTCGCCTCGAGGCCGTACAGCGACCAGACGTTGTGCGGATGGTCGGCCAGTTCGGTCCGATAGGTGAGCTCTGCCTCCGCGAATCGTCCGGCTTCCATCAGCGCGGCGCCGAGCCAATGCCGAGCGGCAAAGGGAATCGGCTCGGGCTCGTCGTACTGCTGCTGGTCGTCGAGCTCGGCGGCACGCTCGAACGCGGCAATCGCACCTTCGAGGTCACCCTCCTCCCGGAGAATCTCGCCTTCGAGCAGGCTCGACGCGAGGCCCAGCAGCTGAGCCGCCTCGTGGAAACGGAAGGTGTCTTCCGAAGTCTCGGCCAGCTCACGCACGCGCGCCAGATATTTCCTGGCAGCTCTCACATCGCCCTCCCGCAGCTCTGCATGGCCCTGGGCAAAGTCCCACAGACCGCCCGCGACATCGCTGTCCGGACGCTCCTCGACCTCCAGGATCTCGGCGAAGCGACCGAAACGCAGCAGAGTGAGCACCTGGTACATGGTGTTGCCGGTCAGCCGGGCGTAGTCTCTTCCGGCCTGCATGGCAACGGCTCCCTGGCCGTCCATCGACGCGGCGAAGAGAAGCATGTGGAGGTTGTGGGTCGGCGCGTAGGAGAAGCCCAGACCTCGCGCCGCCTTCTCGTCCGACTGTACGGCCCTCATGTTGGCGCGCACCGAACGACCCCAGAGGCCGACCTCGTTCCAGGTGTGGGACGGCATGTGCTGGATGTGGCTGGCCACCGGGATCGCAGATCCGAGGAGCTCGGCACAATCCAGCGCCAGTTCCGGTTTCTGGCTCGACTCGGTGGCGTGGACGTAGAGGTGGCAGGCGCCGGGATGCTCGGGGTCTTCCTCGAGCACTCCGGTGAGCACGTCGTGCAAGCGAATCAGGTCCGCATCCGCGAGATCCCGTGTGCCCCGCCGCTCCTCGAGCAGAAACAGCGACACGGCATAGACGACCGCCACCTCGTGATCCTCCGGATAGCGCTGGTGGACCTTCTCCATCTCCGCAGCAAAGGCCTCGTCGACGGGGCGCCGATTCTCTGGGTCGTAGTCCTCCGGATAGCGCACTCGCGCCGCCAGGATCAGATCTCGCTCCACCGGGGTCACTGTTTCGGCGAGCGCGACCGCCTGCTCGATCGCCGCATGCGCGAGCTCGGCCTTCTCCGCGCTCATGCCTCCGTTGAGAAAGGACCCGAGCGCGAATGCCTCGCCCCAGAAGCACATGGCACAAGCGGGATCGAGACGACGGGCCTCGGCCATCGAGCGCGCCGCTTCGTCGACGTTGTAGGCGTAGCGCAGCTGCATCCCCTGGTCGAAGAACGCCTGGGCCTGGTCCTTCTCGGTGCTGATCGGCCACGAGTAGGGACCGAGAGCGGAAGGGATCAGCTCGATCGAGCCCTGATACCGGGCGGTCGAATCGCCTGCGTGGTCGCGGTCCGTCCCAGCGCCGGAGTGGGTGCCCGAGCTCGCGCAGGCAGCCAGCACGAGCACCAGTACGAGCTCCAGCACGCCGGAGGAAAGAGAACGCAGCAATCGAGACTCCTTGTTGGCACTGGCCGCCATCACGGTTGGATCAGATCTGTGAGAAGTCGGTGGGGACCAGGAAGTAGTTCTCGATCTTGGAGATCGTGTCCTTGTACTTCTCCATCGCCTTCATCCGGTTCCACTCCGGATGCTTCCCGAACGCCTGCCAGTGCTCCTTGTGCACCTCGGCGTTCGCCGCGGAGAGAATGTAGGTGAGGTTCGGAACGTTGTCGCCGATCAGCGTCTCGCCGTAGAGCAGCGGAGCCAGACCCACCTCGCGCATGACGTCGATCTCACCGCTGTTGAACATGTCGATCTTGCGCCGCCCCATCTCCTCGTTTGGACTCTCGTAGACCCGAACCTCGAACATGCGAGGCTCCTTCGCCCTGGTCTGGCTCGGCAGCTCCATCACCGGCATGCCAGAGAACGCTCTCATGAACCAACTCTCGATCCGGGTGTAGACGGGCTCCTCCTTGGGGCGGGCGTAGATTGCGGAGGCCGCCTTCAGGTAGGCGTCGTCTCCTTCGAGCCTGGAGCGGAGGGTGTCGAACGCCTCGAGGGTGGGAAAGGGGATGATCACGAAGACAGAGAGGTCATCGGGCGCCTCGGCCACCGTGAACACCCCTGTCGGGCCCAGCCCAGCGCGCCCCAGAGCCGGAACGAGCCCTGCTTCGAGAACGTCGAGCACGAGGTCACGAGACGCCGCATCCGGGATGCGATACGCACGGAGCTCGTAGTATTCCTGCTTCTTGCCGGCTGCCCAGAGACGGGTCGCCGGCAGCGCCGCTCCCACACCGGCGGCCAGCGAGCTCTTGAGAAAGGTCCGTCGCTTCATCGTCATGCCCTCGGTGGTGATGAGCGCTCACCTTACCCAAAAGTGGGCACGGTTCCCACAGAGTCCGCTCACACCCGCGTCAGGTCGCAGCCGGCTCTCGTCGAGCCGAGGGCCGGGCCGCCTCCTGGTTCTCGACCGGGGTCGGTCTCTCGAGACCCAGCTTCTTCATTCGGGATCTCAAGGTGCTCGGGTGGAGCTCGAGCGCAGCGGCGGCTCCGCTCTCGCCGTAGACCTGCCACTGGGTGCGCTCCAGGACTCGGAGAATGTGAGCACGCTCGACCTGGGCCAGCGAGTCGGGCACAGCGGTCGCCGTCTTCACCGGGCCCGGGCCCAGGTGATCGATCTCGACGATCGGCCCCGGTGCCAGCACGGCCGCGCGCTCGATGACGTTTCGCAGCTCACGGACGTTCCCCGGCCATTCGTAGCGCTGGAGCCTCTCCAACGTACGCGGCGTCAAGCCCTCGAACCTTCGCGAGTTCTCAGCCCCGAACCTGGCCAGGAAATGGTCGGCCAAGGGCGGGATGTCGTCGCGCCGTTCTCGCAACGCCGGCATCGCCAGCGGTAGCACGTTGAGCCGGTAGAAGAGGTCCGCACGGAAGCCGCCGTCTCGGACACCACTCTCCAGGTCGCGATTGGTCGCCGCAATGATCCGCACGTCCACCACGCGCGTGCGACTGCATCCCACCGGCTCGAACTCTCCATCCTGCAGGACTTGCAGGAGTTTGACCTGCATTTCGGGTGCCAGCTCACCCACTTCGTCGAGCAGAATGGTCCCCTCGTGCGCCAACTCGAACCGGCCGACCCGACTCTTCAGGGCACCGGTGAAGGCCCCCTTCTCATGCCCGAACAACTCGCTCTCGATGAGGCTCGCGCTCAGGGCACCGCAGTTGACCTTGATCAATGGACGGTCCCGCCGCCCACTCCGATGGTGAATGGCGCGAGCGATGAGCTCTTTTCCTGTTCCGGTCTCGCCAGTGATCAGGACGGACACGTCGGTCTGCGCGACCCGGTCGATCTGGCTCAGCACCGCTCTGAGCTCGGCGCTCTCACCGACGATGCCCTCGAAGTCGTGCTCGGCCTTGATCTCCTCTCGCAGGTAGAGGTTCTCGCGCTGGAGGCGTTGCTTGAGGGCTTCGACCTCCGCCAGAGCCCCGGCGAGAGCCTTCTCTGCCTCGTGGCGCTCGGTGACGTCGATCGCGATGCCGCCGACGTAAGCCACCTCACGACGATCGTCCAGGATCGGGAACTTGTCGACCACCGAGTATCGTCGAACCTCGCCGAGAGGAAGCGTTTCGACGGTCTGCAGGTGGCGCCGGCTCGCCGCGACTCGTCGATCGTTGTGGGCAAACTCCTCCGCGACTTCCGCCGGCAGCAGTTGCTCGTCCGTGAGGCCGAGCACTGCCCCCGCGGGGCGCTGGAAGATGTGCTCGGCGGCATACTTGTTTACATAGACGTAGCGTCCGGCCGTGTCCTTCACCCAGGCTCCGCCCGGGAGATGCTCCATGAACAGCGGAAACAAGGCTCCGGCTCTGTGGAAATCCATCGAGGTCTTGGCGCCTCCCGAAGGGTCGATCCAGGCGGTTTACGGTCCTTTTCAGCAGCAGACTTCAGGTGACTATAGTGGTTTTTCGCGGTTCGCCGCGATATCTCGCGGCGGCCGCCGCCCGAGAGCCGCGGGCGTCGGCCGCCTCTCCGATGCACAGCGCCGTCCCTGTTGCGCTCGAGGCCGAGACGGCCACCCAGGGTGACGGTGGTACGTCTCTTGCTGTACAACCTGACAGCAACCAAAAGCAGCTGTGCTCGAGACGGAGCCGGGAAGTCCCGACGCCGGATCGATCTGTGTCCGGAATCACGCCTCCGAAGAGATGTCACGAGAGAGGGACCTCATGAAACTGGTACCGACCGTCGCTACATTGTCGCTCACCGCCTTGTCTTTGATCCTCGTCGCCCCGCCCCCCGATCCCGCTCTCGCCCAATCGACGCCCGCGTCGCGCACTGTCGCGACCAAGGCCGAGGTGCAGCAAACGATGCGCGAGTTGACCGCCCTCGGCATCACCGACGAGGCCTCCCTCGAGGCGTCGGTCGGAAGTCTGGATGCACTCGACGATCAGCAAACCGCGGAGTTTCTCGGTCGACTCGACGCCATCCCGGGTTGGCGCGAACTGCCGGCGATTCTGGAGGCCAATCAGAATCGCGTCGTCGATCTGGAGGCCTTTCGAGCCAGCCGCGGCGTAGCCGGGGACATCCCGCAAGACGGTTCGGCGCGCTCGCTCGAGCGCTTCCGGACCGACTTCCTGTTCATGATCCAGCAGTTCCGCCAGCTCGAGCCCCTGATGCCGGCGGGGTTCGGCGATCAGCACAGACGCGTTGTCGCGTACCTGGAGACCGTGGATGACGAAGGTCTGAAGAAGTTCGGCGAAGCCTATGTGCTTCGCATGATGGAGACGACCCAACACAACCCCGAGTTTCTGACCTCCTTCGGGGGCCCGTCGCAGCAGAGCGTGGCCACCAAGGCATCGTTCTCCTGCCCCAGTTTCTCATGCAACTTCTCCTTTACCCTGCCGCGCTACTGCATCGACCTCGAGGTGACGGAGGTGTGCATCAGCGACCTCCTTCCAGGACCCGCTCCGGAAGACCGGACCTTCAGCTTCGACATCTGCGAGGCCACCGGGGCCGCCGCCGCTTTGAGCTCGGCGTGCGGTGTCGCCCAGGACTTCGTCGACGAGATCAACCAGTTCGCCGACACCACCGTTGCGACCTTCAACCAGGTCTCGAGCACTCTGAATGCGCTGCCCGGCCAGATCGAAACCGAGCTCGACAGACTGGCAAGCTCCCTCCTCGCTGAGCTGGAAGACATCTGGGAGTTCCTGCTCGAACTGGCCCCCAAGACCTTCAACGACTTCATCGGCATTCTCGAGGACGCCGGGATCAACGTGACCAGCCCGAACTGGTGGGCAGGTCTCGGAGCCGCAGCCAACAACGTCACGTGTCCCCCCGAGGGCCTCGAGTTCCCGGGCATCGGCGTGGTCGGGACGCCTGGTGCCGCATACACCTGCAGGAAGATCGATCTCGCCTTCAACGACGTGTTCGACCTGATTCCGGGCGACTCGGCATCCTTTGCCGTCAAGCTCCCGGCGGCGGTGGCGTACTTCCCCATCAACTATTTCTGCAACTGCCTGCAGAAGCGCGGCGAGGAGAACTACGTCACCGACACCCTGGCCTTCCAGGAGTTCGCGGAGGACCAGCTCGACGTCGCACTGTCGACCCGGGCGAGCGAGACCGCCCTGCAGTCGCTGATCGCTCAACTGTCGGGCAGCAACACCACGATCGTCGCGACCGGAGCGAACCTCGACACGATTCTCGGGAACTCGGCGATCGTGCAGTCGGCGCTCGATGCCCAGCGAGACTTCATTGCCGAGACCGACGTGCTGCTCGAACGGCTCGAGTTCGAGCGGCGAATGCTCGACAGCGACAGCACCTTTGGACTGCTGGCCTTGCCTGCCGTGCAGGGCGGACGGCTGGAGGAGGTCAGGGCCGTCGTGGTGCAAACCATCGACGGCCTGTTGACGGAGGAACAGGGCGTCAACAACGCCTCCGATTTCCTGGTCAAAGGCGATGAAGACTACGGCCGTCAGCGTTGGGACAAAGCCTTCGAGAACTATCAGAAGGCCTTTATCGAAGCCACCAAGAGCAACTGACCGAGGAGCGGAAGAGAAATGCACAAGACATCCAACATCCACCCCGCTGGCCTCGTGCTCGCGATCGGCTTCGCTGTTCTCGGCGCCTTCGCTCCCGCGAGCTTCGCCCAGGGCGCCCCGACGACCGCGCAGTCTTCGATGGCCGTCGATCTGATCCGTTTCCTGGACGAGATGGAGGCGTTGCCGCCGTCGGCTCGTGACCTGATCTACCAGGACTTCGACTTCACAGCCGCCCGTGAGAGCCTCACTGCGCTCCCCCCTGAGGCGGCCGAAGCCCTCGAAGCGGTCCTCGGGCCAGCCGGCGACTGGCGCCGCCTGCCGAGCCTGTTCGAGTCCCTGAATCCCCAGTTGCTGGGTGCGGGAGGAAGCGCGGCAGTCCGCTCCGCTCTCCTGTCGGCGCCTTCGATCTCCCCCGATTCCACCGGCTTCCGTGAGCGGTACTTCGAGTTGACCCAGGGCCTGCGTCAGGTCGAGGATCTGCCGGAAGATCTTCGTGCCGCGCTCGACCGCGTCGATGCGAGCGTCGCCGAGATGGACGAGCAGCAGCTGGCGACCGTCATGCGCGGGATGGCCGTCGAGAAGGGCCGCCTCCTCGCGGGCGGCGACCCCGGGATGGCGACCAAGATCGGTGGCTGTGGCGGGAGCTTCCCGGACAAGCAGATCTGCGAGGTCCTGTGGATCGCCAACCAGGCGGCGACTTTCTTCAACAGCCTGCCCGGGTACATCGACACGGCGCTGGATGAGCTCGTTGCCGGGCTCGAGACCCTGTTCAACGCGTTCGTCGCTCTTCTGCCCGACGAGGAAGACCTGTTGAACCTGCTCGGCCTCGACCAGGCCGGCTGGTGGAATTCCGTGGCGAGCAGCCTGCCCACCGATCTGTTCGCGGAGTCGAGCACGTTCGACCCTCAGGCCGGAGCGCTCTTCAAAGACGGAGAAGCGCCTATCTCGGTGACGCAAGCCTCCGGGCCGTCCCTCCTCCCCTGCATGTCGGATGGGACCCAGGTCCCGCTGATCGGCACGGTGGGAACGGTCGAGGGCTACTACAGCTGCAAGCTGAACCTCGAGTGGATCCTGCGCGCGCTCTTCAAAACGATCCCCAAGGACGGGTGGGGCACCCCCTACAAGATCGGAGTCGGTCTCGTCTATTTCCCGGTGAAATACCTCTGCGGATGCTTCGAGAGCACCCTGTTCCAGAACCTGTGGCAGGGCCAGATCGATCACATCGCGCTCGGCGAGCAAATGCTCGACGAGGTGGTCTCGACGCGGGCTTCCGACGCTTCCATGGCGACGGCGCTGCAACAGGCCGGGGCGCAGACCGACAGCGGCGGAGACGTGACGGAGCAGGTGACCGATCTGCTCAGCGCCACGGCAACGTTGATCGCGACCGTAGATGCCGAGACCGAAGAGCTCATCGCGCTCCATGACGCTCGGTTGCGTGAGCAGATCGAGGCGGACCTGCTCTTCTCCTCGGGCCCGGGGGCGATCGGGGTGTTCTTGTTGCCGCCCTCGGACGGCCTGCTCGATCGCGTGCGGGAGTTCGTGGCCGAGAAGATCGCCGAGATCACCGCCGTGGGCGGTGCCACGCAGGACGCGGCCTTCCTGTTGAGCCAGGCCGATACGGCCATCCTCGACGGCAACTTCAAGGAGGCCCATGGCCTGTTGCGGATGGCCTATCAGAGTGCCGTGACGGCTTTCTGAGCGGGCGACAGACGACCGGGTGCGTGGGCGGCCTGCATGGTAGCAGGCCGCCCGCGAGCCACACCTCCGGTGTCCTGGAATATGCGACGCCTCCTTTCTGTTCTCTAGAGTGGCGCCAGGAAGCAGACTCGACATCGCGGGGCGCCGTGGCACGATCGCTGGGAGGGTCCACACCTCCCGAGAGATTCGGGGCCTCTAGCAAGTGCCGCAGAGCCGAGTCCTCACGGGCGGTCTGTCCTCGAGTGCAGCGCCCGTCTGCGACGCCCGCTCTGGCTTTCATGCCGAGCGGGCGTTTTGTCGTGAGTTAGAATGCAGTGAGAACCCTGGCCGCAGTCGGGAAGACCTGTCCCGGCGGATCTCGCTCCGAGGCTATCCCTGCTCCGTCCGACGCTTGACGCTCCGTGAACCCCACATGACGCTACGACTCGTGATCCAACCCCTGCCCGGGGCTTCGTTCGAGCACATCATCGAGGGAGAAGAAGCCACCATCGGGCGTTCTTCGTCGTGCGACCTCACGCTTCCCCATCGCTACCTGTCCCGACGACAGGCTCGCATCTTCCGTCATGAAGGTGCGCTGTTCCTCGAGGACCTGGGATCTCACAACGGCACCAGACTGAACGGCGCAAAGATCGAGACTCCGACGTCGATCGCACCCGGCGACGTGATCAGCCTGCCCGGATTCCAGGTGACGGTCCACGAGTGGGTGCCGACATCCCTGCTCGTGAGCTCCTCCAGCGTCGCAGCCAGCTCGGTCAGTCGAGTCTGAGCCGCGCTCGTGCATCAGCCATCCAGGCCTCCTCGGCTCACCTTCGACCAGAGCAGTGACCGCCCGTCCGGACTCGGCGGCCGCTAGTCCTGCTTCAGTGCCGAAATGGGGTCGACCCTGGCCGCGCGACGTGCCGGCAGGAGGCTCGCGCCGAGAGCGATCACTGCGACCAGCACAGAGCCGGAGGCGAACGACAGCGGATCGGTCGAGCTCACCCCGTAGGTCAGCGACGCGACCAGACGGGCCCCGGCAACGGCTACGACAAGGCCGATCGCGAGACCGCACAGGGTCACGACCGCAGCTCCACCGAGCACCTGCCGTGAGACATCCTTCGGGGTGGCACCCAGCGCCTGCCGAACCGCGATCTCTCGCCTGTGGCTGACCACCGTGAAGGAGAGCACTCCGTAGAGCCCGACCGCAGAGATCAGGAGCGCCACCGTACTGAACAACTGCAAGAGCAGCACCAGCACGCGCTCACGAGCGAGCGATTCGGACACTCGACCGGCCATCGGCTTCACGTCGTAGGCTGGAATGTCGCGATCGAGTTCGGTCACCACGCTGCGCAGCGTACCCGCGAGTCTCGAGGGGTCGGCGCTCGTTCGCGCGACGCCGTAGAGCGTCCGGCGCCCCGAGGCTCTGTGAGAGTAGAAGACCGCGAGCCGCGCGTCCTCCCCGAGGCCATAGTGCAGCATGTCGTCGACCACGCCCACGATCGTCGCGCGGTCCTCGGCGCTCTGGCCGATCCACTTTCCGACCGCCTCGTCGAGGCCCCAGAAGCGCTCGGCGAAACTCCGGTTCACCAATACCGTCTGCGGCTCGTCGTCGTCGGTTTCATCGAAGTGGCGACCCGCGAGGAGCTGCACTCCCAGTGCTTCGAAGTAGCCGGGCGTGGCCACATAGACGTCCGAGACGATGCGCTCCCTATCGTCGACGATCTCCTGTCCCTCCACCACGAAGTCGGTCCACGCGTAGCCGCGCGTCAGCGGCAGAATGGAAGTTCCGCCGGCCTCGGTGACTTCGGGAAGACCGCGCAGACGCTCGAACAGGGTCTCGAAGAACCGGACGCGGTCGTCCCGCTCGTTGAACCGATCTCCGACCAGGGACAGGCGAAAGGTCAGCAATCCTTCGGGTCGGAACCCGGGATCGACGTCCCTCAGCTGCCAGAGGCTCCGAGCCAGCAGGCCGGCCATGATCACCAGGACCAGGGACAACGCCACCTGGACGATCACGAGGTAGCTGGATCCGCCTCGCCACAACGAGCGCGCCCGGGCAGCCGCGACACCCTCGCTCAACGCCTCCTGGGGATCGATGTGTGCCGTTCGCAGCGCAGGCCACAGTCCGAACACGAGACTCGCGAGCAGCGAGAGTGCGGTTGCGAAGAGCACGACCCGGTAGTCGATCGCCACTTCCGAGATCCTGGGGATCTCTCTCGGCGCCGTTGCCCGGAGCGCGGCGAGGCTCGCCGCCGCCAGACCGACGCCGAAGGCGCCCCCAGCCAGGGAGAGCACCACGCTCTCGATCAGCGAGCGGCTGACAATCCGCTCACGCGACGCGCCCAGGGCGACACGAATGGCTGACTGACGTGACTCTCGCTCCGCACGAGTGAGCAAGAGGTTGGCGACATTGGCACAGGCGATACCGAGAAGCACCGCGGTCGCGACCAGCAACACGACCAGCGGCAGGCGGATCTCGCCCGTGGCCTGCTCGAGCAGCGGCACGGTTCCGAGCCAATAGTCCTTGCCGGCTTCGAGTCCGGCTCCCAGGCTCTCGGGATCTTCGACGAACCGCGCCGCCACCGAGAGAAGCTCCGTCTCGAGCTGAGCGGCCGTCACGCCGGGAGCCGTCTTCGCCAGAACGTTGTAGTTCTCGGAGCCGTGGGTGGTACGCCCCGGATTCTCGACCGGAAGCGACATCACCAGATCGAACGAAGGCACCGTTACGAGTGTGGGTAGTAGATCCATATCGAACGGCAGCGGCGCCAGCACACCAACGACCTCGACCCGTCGATCATCGATCCGAAGGGTCCGTCCGATCACACCAGGGTCGCCCTTGAATCGGCGCTCGAACAATGCCGACCCGAGCAAGGCCCTCGGTGCCGTCCCCGGAACGTCATCTCCGGCGCTCAATACGCGACCGTGAATCGGCTCGATGCCCAGCATCGAGAAGAACGACGAAGAAACCGACAGGGCACCCAGCCGTTCCGGCTCGTTGCGATCCTCGGTCAGGGTGACGTTGGTGCCGAAGACGAGCGCCAGCTCTTCGAAGCTCTCGACTCGCTCTCGCAGATCGAAGTACTGGGTCGTCGACAGCCAGTCTTCGTCCACACCCACGCCGGGAGCGCGCTGCCAGAGCATCACCAGCCGCTCGGCTCCGGGGAACGGCAGGGGCTCGAGCAGCACTCCCTGTACCACGCTGAAGATTGCCGTCGTGGCGCCGATGGCGAGGGCCAGTGTGAGCACGATGGTCGCGGCATGGCCGGGTGCCCGCGCGATCGATCTCGTTGCCTGACGGAGCTCGTGCCTCACAGCGTCACCTCGCAGTGAGCCCGCCGATCATGGATGATCGGGAGTCGCTGGCCTCAGCGATCGAGAGGTCTCTCACGACACGAATCCTACTCGGACGTTCAGGGTCCCGACCGCATCAACCTCCCAACGCCGCTCCCGTACTGTCGCCCAGCTCGCGTCGCAGCTCCTCGAGTCGGCGGCGCAGCTCCGCCTGCACCTGCGCCATCGCCGGGTCTCCGTAGCGGTTCTCGAGCTCGTTGGGATCGCTCTCGAGATCGAACAACTCCCAAGCGTCGACGTCCCCGTAGAAGCGGATCAGCTTGTAGCGATCGGTGCGCACCCCGTAGTGGGTCTGCACGCTGTGCCAGCCATGAGGGTACTCGTAGTAGTGATAGTAGATGGCGTCGCGCCAGTCCGCCGGCGCCTCTCCCTCGAGAATCGGGCGCAGGGAGCGGCCCTGCATCTCCTCGGGGATCTCCATTCCCGCATAGTCGAGAAAGGTGGGCGCGAAGTCGAGGTTGAGCACCAGCTCTTCGTTCACGGCCCCCGCCTCGGCACCGGGAACGCGGACCAGAAGGGGGGTCGACAGAGACTCCTCGTACATGAAGCGCTTGTCGTACCAGCCATGCTCGCCGAGATAGAAGCCCTGGTCGGAGGTGTAGACGACGATGGTGTTCTCGGTGAGGCCGTTTGCGTCGAGATAGTCGAGCACCCGGCCCACGCCCTCGTCGACCGCGACAACGGTGCGCAGGTAGTCCTTCATGTAGCGCTGGTACATCCACTCGACCCGCTCTCTCCCTTCGAGCTCGCGCTCGGCGTACTCCCGGTTCACCCCGCCATAGTGGGCATCCCACGCCGCCAGCTCTTCCTCGGTCAACCGTTCGCGGGAGGACTCCCAGGACGCGGACGGATCCCAGCCCGACTGCCCTCCCCCGCCGCTTCCGGTCTCTTCGCCGTACACGGCGGGACGCAGCTTCATGTCGGAGGAAAGGAACATGTCGGCGATGCGCATGTCGGCACGCTGCGCCGCGAGTCGACCCCGGTAGTCGTCCCAGAACGTCTCGGGCAGCGGCAGCTCGCGATCGTTGTAGAGATTCAGGTGACGGGTCGCAGGCATCCAGTTCCGGTGCGGCGCCTTGTGGTGATAGAGCAACAGGAACGGCTTGTCGGGGTCGCGCTGCTGCAGGAACTCGAGGGCATGGTCGGTGATCAGATCGGTGGCGTACCCCTCGAGCTCGACTGGCTCGCCATTGTCGAGGAACACCGGTCGGTAGTAGTAGCCCTGACCGACCAGGATCTTCCAGTGATCGAAGCCGGTGGGGGCGCTCTTCAGGTGCCACTTGCCCACGATTCCCGTCTGATAGCCCTGACCTTGCAGCAGCTTGGGGAAGGTCATCTGGCTGCCGTCGAACTCGTCTCGGTTGTCACGCAGACCGTTCAGGTGGGAGTACTTTCCAGTCAGCAGGACAGCCCGGCTGGGGGCGCAGATCGAGTTGGTCACGAAGGCATTGCGAAAGAGCATTCCCTCCCGGGCGAGCCGATCGATGTTGGGCGTCTCGATCAATCGGCTGCCGTAGGCGCTGATCGCCTGTTCGGCGTGGTCGTCCGACATGATGAACACGATGTTGGGCCGCGCCGCGGCGCCCGCCCACGAGGCCGCGAGAAGGGCCGCACATCCGATGCTGAAAGCTCTCACTGTGACCTCCGATCGTCAGTCCACTGCCCAACGCCTTTCGACGCTCCATTCTCGCGGAAATCGAGCGGGAATCGAAAGGCAACGGATCGGACCGCCTCGAAGGGCGAAAAGCGAGGCCTCACGCGATCCTCGCGGACTCGATGAGGCCGTGCGCACTCTGGATATACTCTCCGTTCTCCCATCCACGTCAGCATCGACCCGTTGGCCCTCTGGAGGACACGGTATGTCTACTCGTTTGCACACGGCGGCCCGGATTCTCGGACTGCTCTCCCTCACGCTCCTGGCACTCTCGGCCTGCTCACCCGGCCCGGACTACGAGGTCGAGATCCGTCGCACCAGCCACGGGATCCCGCACATCCAGGCGGCCGACATGGGCTCCCTCGGATTCGGTGAGGGCTACGCCATCGCGGAGGACCACCTCTGCACCATCGCCGACCAGATCGTGCGGGCGCGCTCGGAGCGAGCCCAGTTCTTCGGCCCGGGAGCGAACGCCGAGCATCTCGCCAGCGATCTCGGCCTGAAGGCTCTCGATCTGCGCGGCAGCGCCGAGCGCGACTTCAGCGGACTGAATGAAGAGAGCCAGGAGTGGATCCGTGGCTACGTCGAAGGCTACAACCTCTATCTCCGCAACACCGGCGCCGAGAACGTGCCCGGATGGTGTGCCGGCGAGCCCTGGGTGCGCGAGATCGACGTGGTCGATCTGAGCTCCTACCAGCGCATCGTCACCATGACCGTGAGCACGAGCTTCATCTCGCTGATCGCCGGTGCCCAGCCTCCCGGCGAGACTCCCTCGGCCGCAGCTCAGCTGGGCCGAGGCGATCGCGTCTGGCCCGAGATCGAGCAGGCGTCGAACGGCTGGGGAATCGGCAGCGAGATGTCGTCGAGCGGCAAGGGGATGCTGCTGGCGAATCCCCACTATCCGTGGGTGGGCTCGAACCGCTTCTGGGAGAAACATCTTACGATTCCGGGCGACATGGATGTCTACGGCGTCGGGCTGATCGGCATCCCGGGCGTCGCGATCGGATTCAACGATGCCGTGGCGTGGACCCACACGGTGTCGGCCGGCAAGCGCTTCACGATCTACAAGCTCGACCTGGTGCCGGGAAACCCGACCGCCTACCTCTACGATGGAGTGCCGCGCGAGATGGTCGCCGACACCTACAGCGTCGAGGTCAAGCAGGCCGACGGCTCCGTGGTCTCCGAGGAGCGCACCCTGTGGTCGAGCCACTACGGTCCGATTCTGGACTTCCCGGGAGTCGGCTGGACCGAGGAGGTGGCCTTCGCCTTGCGTGACGCCAATCAACTCAACGACGAGGGTATCTCGCAGTGGACCGCGATGAACCGCGCCCGAAGCATGGACGAGTTCCAGGAGGCGCACGCCGACTACCAGGGGATGCCGTTCGTGAACACGATCGCGAGCAGCGCGGAGGGTCGTGCCTGGTACCACGACGGCGCCGCGACACCGAACCTGAGCCCGGAGGCGATCGAGCTCTGGCTCGAGCGCACCGAGTCCGACCCGCTGACGGCGTCGATGCAGGAGCGCGGCATCGTTCTGCTCGACGGCAGCGACTCGACCTTCGAGTGGGTCGACGATCCGGAGGCCCGCGACGAGGGAGTGGTGCCCTACACCAAGATGCCCAAGCTCGAGCGTCGCGACTACGTCTTCAACGCCAACGACAGCTTCTGGCTGGCGAATTCGAGCGCCCTGATGGATGGCGACTACTCTCCCCTGCACGGGCCCCAGAACACCCCCCGGACCCTGCGGACCCGCATGAACGACACCACGCTCTCGGGCACCGGTCCGGATCGCCCCGCCGGCGAGGACGGCAAGTTCACGCTCGACGAGCTGGGAGCCGCCATCCTGCGCAACCGCAGCTTCGCCGCCCACCTCCTGCTCGACCAGCTGGTCGAGCGGTGCGCCGGAGTCGAGACGGTCGAGGTCGACGGCTCGACGGTCGACATTGGCCAGGCGTGCAGACTCCTTGCAGAGTGGGACGGCCGATTCGAGATCGATCGTCGAGGCGCGGTCGTGTTTCGCGAGTGGATCTCCCAATACCCGGAGGAAGCGCTGTTCGACGCCGGCCCGCTCTTTGCTGTCGCATTCGATCCGGCGGACCCGGTGGGCACTCCGAACACCCTGGCCGAAGGCAGCCTGGCCCTCGAGAACCTGGGTCGGGCCGTCGAGGTCCTCGAAGCGGCGGGGACCCCGATCGACTCGACGCTGGGCGATCTACAGATCGCCTACCGAAGCGGCAAGGAGATTCCCATTCACGGGGGACAGGGCACCTATGAGGGGGTCGAGAATTTCATTCGCTGGGGAGCCAACGGCACGACCCTGGAGCCCGAGGCCCGTCCCGCTCGCAACGAAGGCAGTGTCTTTCTACGCAACGGTGGATATCCGGTGAACTCTGGCAGCAGCTTCGTGATGACGTTGCAGTACACCGACGCCGGTCCCCAGGCGAGAGCGTTCCTCACCTACTCGCAGTCGGGCGACCCGGAGTCCGAGTACTTCTCCGATCAAACCGAGCTCTTCTCCCGGAAGGCCTGGCGCAACTGCCTGTTCGACGAACCGGCGATCGCCTCCGACACGCACAGCACCACCAGGCTGGAAGCGTGGCGTAACGGCGACGGGATGCGGACTCAGATCTCCGCACAGGCCGACTGAGCAGGAACGGGAATGGACGAAGCGGTCGCTCTTGCCGGCACGCTGCGAGAGCGCGACGGGCTCTTGCTGGTGGTCACCGGCGCGGGAGTTTCGCACGCCTCGGGGATCCCGACCTTCCGGGGGACCGACGAGGGAGCCATCTGGAAACGCGATGTCACGGAGATGGCCACGCTGGCGTTCTTCCTCGAAGATCCGGTCGAAAGCTGGCGTTGGTATCTGAGCCGTTTCGACACGCTGAGGGCGGCGAAACCGAACCCGGCGCACCGAGCGCTCGCTGCCCTCGAGCGCTGGCGTGGCGAGGAGGGCGGCGAGTTCCTGTTGATCACCCAGAACATCGACACCCTGCACGAGGAAGCGGGCTCGGGCAGACTGATCAAGGTCCACGGCAGCGCCGATCGCGTCCGCTGCCCGTCCGGGGGCTGTCGCGTCGCGGCCCCCCGCGGCTCGCTACCGCTTCCCGACACCCTTCTGGAAGCGTTCCTGAAATCTCCCGAACAGGCCAGTCTCCCCAGATGCCCGGAGTGTGACTCACCGCTACGCCCTCACGTGCTCTGGTTCGACGAGTTCTACGACGAGCATGTCGACTATCAATGGAACCGCGTCCGGGGAGCGGCGGCCACCGCCGCCACCGTCGTCTTCGTGGGAACCTCCTTCTCGGTCGGGGTCACCGACCTGGTGGCGCAGTACGCCCACGCGACCGGAGCCCGGATGATCTCGATCGATCCTGGAGCGGCCACGGCACCCTATCCCGGCATCGAAACCCTGCGGGCCCGCGCCGAGCAGGTCCTTCCCGCCGCCTGTCAGGAGCTGGGGCTCGAGATCTGAGCGCGCGAGGTCGGACTCAGCAGGTGGGACGCCCCAGCACGGTGGTGATCACAGCCGGCGACGCGCCGAGCTCCGTCACCTCCCACGAATAGCCATCCTTCGGCAGCCGATCGACCATCTGTTGAAGCTCTTCTCGGCGGTACGCCCGCAGGTGCGACACGAAGCCGTCCCAGCCGATCATCGCGGGAAGCACCGGCACGAGGTAGGTCAGCAGGAGGCGCGACCAGCGAAACGGGCGAGCCGCAGGAGTCAACGCGAGCACCGCGAGAGGAATCAGCGCCGATCCGAGGACCTGGGGCGGACTGCGATGCACCGCCTCGAAAACCGCAATCGGGCGCCGCTGGAGCTGCGCCGCCTCCAGCAGTCGAAACGCCTGCTCCGGCGGAAAGTGGTGCAGCGCATCGAACAGGGTGCAGACCCCCCCGAGGCCTTCCGGAGGGGCGAATACGTCCACCGGGCTGTCGAGGAACCGCACCCGTCCGCCTGAGTCGCGCGCCATCCGCTCGAAGGCCCGCCGGTTGGGATACAGATCGGTCAACAAGACATCGAGGTCTTGCACCTGGGCCATCAGCGGATCGAGAAGGGAGAGCCAGGGACCACCCCCTCCCGCACAGCAGTCCACCACCCGGTGCTCACCGCACTGCTCGAGCAGCCGCGCCAGGGGGTCGACCACCCCCCGATAGAGGCCGGTCTTCGCGAACAGCGCCTCCAGGTAGTCGGTCTCGAAGTCCCGCAGAACGGTCGGACACCAGTCCGAGTCGTTGAACTCGAAGAGCTGTCGGCGCTTCACGATCGAGGCACTCTCCGCCGCCGGGACGAGGAAGATTTCTTGAGTTGGCGATATTCCAATATCCAAGTTTTCCTGTTATTCTTGGTTCTCCAGTGAGGCAATTTCCTCCGTCTCGAACAGGACCTGGGCCCATGCAATTCAACGGATATCTGGAGACACTGCCGCTCCCCGATCTCGCCCAGCTGATCGCCAACGGACGTAAGTCGGGCACGCTCGTCCTGAGCCGCGGGGGCGAGGTCGTCCGGTTCGTCTTTCGGGACGGATCGTTGGTGGGAACGCTGTGCGGGTCGAACGGGACGCCGGACGAAGACCTTCCCGCTCGCCTCGTCCGAGGGAACCTGCTCACTCGAAGCGAGAGCGAGGTTCTTCTCGAGCTGGCCCGCCGTCGCGGCAACACGATCACCGAGACCCTGACCGCAATCGACCTGCTGCGCCCCGACGACCTCGACCAGGCGCTCTACGACCGTACCCTCCAGTTCTTCTCCGAAATCATGGAGTGGCGCGACGGGAGCTTCGACTTCCGGCAGTCGGAGGACGACGAGCTGGCGCTGGCAGGACAGCCGCGGCGGGTCGACGAACTGTTGCTCCACGCGTTTTGACCGAGCCAATACGGCCCTGGCGCCGCTCCCGTAGCCCTCAAAAGGCGAGCACCGCCCAGTCCAGCGAATCGCCACGACCCCTCAGAGCTCTCAGAAGGGAAAGAAGATCGGCACCATCAGCACCATCAGGATGACGAGGACGATCGTGAGCGGCGTACCGACCCTCAAATAGTCGACACTGCGGTAGCCGCCAAGCCCCATCACCAGCAGGTTCGCCTTGTGACTGAAGGGGGTCATGAAGGCGGCGGAGGCGGCGAGGCTCACACCCATCATCAGGGGGTACGGGCTGATGTCGAGCCCCTCCGCAGCCTGAAGCACCACGGGAGTCAGGAGAACGACGGCCGGCGCTCCGTCGAGCCCCTGGCTGAGCAGGCTCGACAGGACCACCAGGGCCGCCAGAACGGCGTGCGGGCCGAAGGGACCGGCGCCCTCCACAACGCCACTGGCGAGTAGCTGGGCGGCACCACTCGACTCCATCGCGGCCCCGACCGGCAGCACTGCCGCGACCAGGAAGATGGCGCGCCACTCGATGGCGCGATACGCCTCGTGCATGCGCAGCGCTCCCGAGAGAACCACGAGAGTCGCAGCAGCGAAGGCGGCGACCTGAATCGGCTGGATCCGCGCCACCACGAGAACGATCATGAAGAGGAGGGCTCCCACCGCCCAGATCGCCTTCTCGGTTCGGCGCTCGGGCGTCACGTCTGAGAGCACCACGAAATCCGTTTCTTCTGCCAGCGAGCGAAGACGATCACGCGGCCCCTGGAGAAGGAGACCGTCTCCGACCCGTAGCTGCATGTCGCCGAGACCTTCTCGAATCGGATGACCCTCTCGCCAGACGCCGAGTACCTGGAGCCCGTACCGATCACGAAAGGAAAGGTCGCGCAGACTCTGACCGGCAACCGAGGAACGGGGCGCGACCGTGGCTTCGATGACTCCGACCTCTTCGGACTCGAGCGCCACCTCCTGGACCTCGCCTTCGAGACGCACGTCGCCCAGAGCCAGGAGGCCTCGCACACGGGCCCGCTCTCCCGCCACCAGAAGCCGATCTCCCGCATTCAGGATCGTCTCCGGAGTCGGAATGATCGGGTTCTCACCTTCCCGCAAAATGCCCACGATGGTCAGTCCCATCAACTGAGCGACGCGGCTGCGGGCCACCGACGCGCCCACCAACGGCGAGTTGGCCGGCAGATGAAGGGTGAACATCTGATCGCGCTGGATCGAGCTCAGCGCCTCGAGACCCGTTGCCAGCACCTCGAGGTCGGGCAACGAGCCCAGCGCCTCGATCCGCGACTCGGCACCCACCGCGAGGAGGATGTCTCCGGGCTCCAGAAGCACCGAGCCGAGTCGCTCGAGAAAGACTTCACCGGAGCGCTCCAGACCGATGACCACGACACCGAAACGCTCCCGGAACTCGAGCTCGCGGAGTGTCTTGCCGACGAACCACGATTCGGCGACCACTCTGGCGCTCACTCCACTCACTCCGGGTGGCGGCTGCAGATCGGTGCTCTGCGGCTCCTCGACGTCGATTCCCTGGACGCTGAGCAGATCGCGCAGATCCGCGAGGCTGCCCTGCACCAGCAGCTCATCGTCGGCCCGCAGCGGGGTATCGGCCGAAGGCGCCAGATGACGTTCGTCGTCGCGTACGATGGCGACGATCTGCACGCCCAGGGTCGAGCCCAGGCGGGTCGATCCCAGCGTCACTCCTTCGAGACGCGAGGCCTTGGGAATGCGGATCGAGAACAGGCTGTCCTGCAGACGGTAGAGCTCCGCGAGGTTCGGCGCCGTGCTCACCTCGGACACCGAGTCTCGATCGGGCAGCAGCCGGCGCCCGAGGGTCACCATATACACCGCTCCGACACCCAGAATGGCAAGCCCAATCGGAGTGAAGTCGAACAGCTCGAAGCTCTCGAGTCCACGCTCTTCCAACATGGCGCCCGCCAGGATGTTCGGCGGCGTGCCCACCAGGGTCGTGGTGCCACCGAGGATGGCACCGAAGGCGAGCGGCATGAACAGACGGGAAGGCGAAAGTCCCGCCTTTCTTCCCAGGCTCGCCACCGCAGGCATCATCACCGCCGTCGCAGCGATGTTGTTCATGAAGGCCGACAGCACGCCCGCAGTCAGCATCACCGTGATCACCAACGGCACCTCCCTGCCGCCGACCCAACGATGGATGCGCCCACCTGCGCTATCTGCCACGCCGGTCTCGAGCAGGGCCGCGCTCACGATGAAGATCGACATCATCGTGATCACGGCGGACGAGGAGAATCCGTGGAAGGCCTGATCCGGAGACACGTATCCGGTGAAGATCAGGATGACCAGGCCGAGGAATGCCGTCAGATCGATCGGCAGCTTCTCCGTCAGGAACAGTGCCACCATTCCCGCGAGTACGAGCAGAAGGAAACCGATCTGGAGTGTCATCGGCGGCGATTGTAGTACGCGCGTCGCTGGCCGTAGTATCCCGACGAGACCTCTTAGCAATCGAGGAGCCGATGTGAACCCGACTTTCTGCCAATCGAGCCCTGCCCGAACCCTGGCAGCCGCCTGGCTCCTCCTGTCCCTGTGGACCGGCCATTTCGCGGCCATGGCCGAGTCGAAGACCACCGTGCTCTACCGCGCGAGCTTCGAGCATCGAGAGCACCACGAGGCCAGCATCGAGGCCCACTTTCGCGGGCTGGACGACCAGCCTCTGCTCGTGAGGATGAGCCGCTCTTCCCCGGGGCGCTACGCTCTGCACGAGTTCGCCAAGAACGTGTACCGGGTCTCGGCGATCGGCCGAGACGGTCGCGAGCTGCGGATCGAGCGCCCCGACGCGCACCAGTGGCGGGTGTTCCACGACGGAGAGGTGATCTTCCGCTACACCTTGTTCGGCGACCGGGCTGACGGTACCTACGCCCAGATCGACCGCAATCATGCACACCTCAACATGCCGGCCACCTTCGTGTGGGCGGTTGGGCTCGAGGAGCGCCCGATCGAGATCACCTTCGATCTGCCCGAGGAGGGTTGGCGGGTCTCGACCCAACTCGAAGCCACCTCCGACCCCACGACCTTCGCCGCTCGGGACCTGCAGTATTTCCTCGACAGCCCGACCGAGATCGGAGCTCATCAGGTCTATTCCTGGATCGTCGAGGATCAGGAGATCCGCCTCGCACTGCATCACCAGGGAACCGAGGCCGAGGCTCTCGCGTTCGTCGCAATGGCCAAGGCCGTGGTGGATGAACAGATCGCCATCTACGGCGAGGCACCCCGTTTCGACCACGGCAGCTACATCTTCCTCGCCGACTATCTCGACAGCGCATCGGGGGACGGCATGGAGCATCGCAACTCCACTGTCTTGACGAGCTCGATGAGCCTCGCCGACGCCTGGCAGAACCTACTCGGCACCGTCTCCCACGAGTTTCAGCATGCATGGAACATCGAGCGCATTCGCCCCGCCTCTCTCGAGCCCTTCGACTTCACCCGAGCCAACATGTCGGAGGGTCTCTGGTTCGGTGAAGGGTTCACCAGCTATTACGACGGTCTGGCGATCCACCGAGCCGGACTGGGGAACCTGGATCGCTGGGCGAGCAGCGTAGGCCAGATGGTCGATGCCGTCGTCAACTCGCCAGCGCTGGGCTATGGCTCTCCGGTGGAAATGAGTCGCCAAGCACCCTTTGTCGACGCAGCGTCCTGGATCGACCCGGGCAACCGGAGCAACACCTTCCTCTCCTACTACACCTATGGAGCCGCGATCGGGCTGGGGCTCGATCTGATCCTCCGCACACGCTTCGATACGACCCTCGATGACTACATGCGCGCCGTGTGGCAACGCCACGGCACTACCGAGGTTCCCTACCGACTGGCCGATCTCCAGGCCATCCTGGGCGAGGTCAGCGGCGACACGGAATGGGCCGCGCAGTTCTTCGCCCGCTCGATCCACGGGAGCGAGCTGCCTGCCTATGCCGAGCTGCTGGAGCGGGCGGGCATCCTCCTGCGCCCGGCGAATCCGGCCAGTGCATGGATCGACCCTCTGCGCGGTCGATTCCGCGATGGCGCCCTCGAGCTCTCCCAGACACGAGTGGGGAGCCCTCTCTACACCGCTGGGCTCGATCGCGGCGACCGAATCCTCGAGATCGACGGCGAGCCCCTCGATCGTCGGGAGACGGTGAGCGAACGCCTCTCCCGACTCGCCCCGGGAGATCTCGTGACGATGAAGGTCGTGCTCAGAGGTGCAGACGGGCCCACTACCCTCGAGGTGGAAGCGGTCTCCGATCCCGCAGTCGAGGCGATCCCGATCGAACATGTCGGCAAGCAACCCACTCCTGCCATCCAGCAGTTCCGCGACTCGTGGCTCGGCGCAAAGGCTGTCGGCGACCACGGGGCCAGGACCGAGCTGCAGCTGCACTGTGGGACCTGCAAACGGAGCTGGAGCGGCGAGTTCGCCTATTGCCCGGTCGACGGGGAGAAGCTGCGACTGACCCCCCCGTAGCCAGGCGGAAGAGTCAGTTCGTCAGCGCGGTGACGTCGTAGGACATCACGACGAGATCTCGCGTCCGGCCCTCGCGGTCCATGACCCAATCGGCGAGCAAGGCCTCCGCCTGGAAACCGAGCCGCTCGAACATCGCTCGGGCTCCCTGCTGCTCGCGAACCATGCGCGCGACGACCTTGGACAGACCGATGTCCTGCGCCACGTGAAAGAGCTCCTGGGCGAGCAGGGCCCCGATCCCCTGAGTCCGGTACTCCGGATCGACGATCACTCGGATCTCACCGATGTGACGAGTCCAGTCGAGGTCACTGCGGCCGAGACTTCCATAGCCGACGACATGGCCGTCCTCGATCGCGAGCAGGGTAATGCGGCGATCGAACTCCTGTTCACGCACGATGCGATCGATCACGTCAGGCCGCGACAGGTCGACACGGAGGAAGAGCAGATCCTCCTCCTTGAGACCGCGAGCGAACTCGAGGAGGCGGTCACGGTCCTCGGCGTCGAGGCGATGGAGCTTCACCGAGACCCCGCCTTTTCCCTTGATCATGCGCGGATACTCGCGCCCCAACTTCGAGACTTTCATGGCGAACCTCTCATCTGAATTGCCGTTCGAGCGGACGGACTATAGCACCTGACGGGGGTCGTTCCTGTGATAGCGTCTTCGGTGAAAACAACTGTACGTCCGGGGTTTTCGGGAACATCGGACGTCCTCGGGCTCCCCTGGGATTCCCTTTGCCCATTGGATTCCGCTCCTGACGGAGGTCATGCCGTGTCGGCCCCTTCCTACAGTGGACGCCTCACGTCCACGGACGCTTCCTTTCTCTATCTCGAGCGCAAGGATGCGCCGATGCACATCGGCGCCGTCGCCATCCTCGATGGCGAGATCCCGTTCGAAGACTACCTGGCGAACATCGCGATCAAGTTGCGTCGCCTGCCGCGCCTTCGCGAGCGTGCCGTGGCCGCTCCGTTCTTCGTGGGCCACCCGACCTGGGAGACCGATCCCGACTTCGACATCCGCAAACACGTCTTCGAGCACCGGATCCCTTCGCCTGGCGGCGAAACCGAGTTGAAGGCGACGGCCGACAAACTGATCGAGGCCATGCTCGAGCGCGATCGGCCGTTGTGGGAGTTCCACATCCTGCAGGGCCTCGAAGGAGGCCGCTCGGCGATCGTGTCCAAGGTGCATCACGCAATGGTCGACGGCGTGGGCGGCAATCAGATCCTCATGGCCCTCTTCGACCTGAGTCCGAAGGCAAAGACCCCCGCAATCGAGGACGAGTACGAGCCAACCGCTCCGGCGACCTCCCGAGAGCGTCTGACCAACGCCCTCTGGGATAACGCCCGAACGGCAATGGACGCCTTCGGTGAGGCGCAGCGCGGAATACTCGAGCGGACTCGTGGCCTCGATCGGGAGCGAGTGCGCAGCACTCTCGACGTGATGCGGAGCACGCTACCCGACCTGGCGCTGCCGCCCAAACGCCTGCCCTTCAACAAGTCGTGCGGTGGGGGGCGCCACTTCACGTGGACAACGTTCTCCTTCGCCGAAGCCCGAGCGGCCCGCAGCGCGCTCGGTGGCACCGTCAACGACGTGATCCTCGCCGCCCTCGCTGGAGCGGTTTCTCGCTACTGTGAGCATCATCGCGTCGACACCAGGGGCCGCACGCTGCGGGTCATGGTGCCGGTCAACGTCCGCCCCGAAGCCGAGGCCGCGGGATTGGGCAACCTGGTCTCCATTCTCCCGGTCGACCTTCCTCTGGACATCGACGATCCACAGCATCGGGTCGGGGTCATCCGCGAGACCACGCGCATCCTCAAACGCGGCCACGTCGCTGACGGGATCAGCTCGATGAGCAACCTCATGGGCATGGTGCCTCCGCCGATCCAGGCTGCCTTCGGAGCGCTGGCCGCGACTCCGTTCCCGCTCTTCAACATCGTCTGCACCAACGTGCCGGGACCCCAGATTCCCCTCTACGCCATGGGCCACCGACTGACCGCCTACTACCCCTACATCCCGGTCGGCTTCGACATGGGCGTGGGGTGTGCGATCTTCTCCTACGATCAGACCCTCCACATCGGGCTCAACAGCGACACGACGGCATGCCCCGACGTCGAGCGACTGCGAGACTGCTTCGCAGAGTCGATTCAGGAGATCAAGGACGCCGCCGGGGTCGAGACGATCGAGCGGGTCGACATCGGGAAGAGCCCTGCCCCTCCTCACGCTGCAGGGGCATCCCAGCCCTCCGCCGAGAAGGACAAAGGCGACAAGGCCGCAGCCAGAAAGAAGAGCAAGGCCAAGAAAGGCAAGGCGCAGAAGAGCAAGGCCAAGAAGGCCAAGAAGAGCAAGGCCAAGAAGGGCACGAAGCCCGGGTCGACGAAGAAGAGGGCTGCCCGAGGCCGCTCTCGGTCGGCCGAATCGGCCCGGGCCTGAGGAACACAGATCCACGCAGGCACCCTTCTTTCAGGCGCTCGCCGAGCGTCGGAAGGTCCCCGGCCGCTTCTAGTCCGTCAGCCGCGACTCGAGCTCCTCGAGTCGACGCCGGAGCTCGGCCAGCTCGGCGACCGAAGGCTGGCTCTCCTCGACCTCGCCGGGCTCGTGCTCGGACTCGCTCTGCTCCGGGTCCGCGCCCTTGAACTGTGGACTCCGCGTGGCACGCACCACCGTACGCACCGCCCCGAAGGGATCGAGGATATTGGCCCAGGCCTCTCCCTGGCTCTTGAGAGTGGGCCCTGCCCGCTCGCGCCAGACCTCCTGCACTCGCTGATAGGCGTCGGAGGCCATCCCCAGATACCACTGGAGGAAGTCGCGATGCGCCTGGTCCCCCGCACGCACCAGATCGCGCAAGAACTCGACCGGGGGGCCCCCTTCCGGATTGCGGGCATCGTCGACGATGATCTGGGTCAGAACGTGACGGGTGAGATCTTCTCCCGACTTGGCGTCGACCACCTGGACCTCCACCCCGGAGCGAACCAGCTCGGCCACCCCCTCGAGGTTCACGTAGCCGCTGGCCGCGGTGTCATAGAGGCGCCGATTGCCGTACTTCTTGATGATGCGGGCTTCGCTCATGGTTCCTCGGGTCCTCCGACGGCTTGCTCGTCTCCTCCCGGCGCTGCAGTGCAAAAACTATCAGAAAAAGGACTTGACAGGCCGTAGCCAGGGGCTATGATTATGTTGCACTGCAGCAAGAGGCCGCCCAGATGTTGCGACGCAGCATGCTGGCTCTCGGCTCTCGCCGCAGGGCAACCCTCGAGACCGCAAGCCTTCAGACAGCCCGATAACCAGCCCGACAAGGGCCCGTCAAGGAGACAACACCCATGGCCACCACCAAGAAGAAGACCGCCAGTCGCAAGAAGGCCGCGCCCAAGGCAGGCTCCAAGTCCACCGCCAGCAAGACGACCGCCAACAAGGCCTGGACCGAGCGACGCGCCCAGGTTCCCACCCGCGTGGTCGAGCTTCAGACCCGCATTCTCAAGGGCCAGCAGTCGATGTTCGACTCGACCTACGACGCCGTGGCGAAGCTGCAGGAGCGTCAGGAGGACAGCATGACCGGCCTGCTCGAGCGCTCGAAGATCGTTCCGGAGCAGGTCCGCGAGATCGCCGAGACCTGGACCGCGACCAACCGCAAGACCCGCAACGCCTACAAGGCGAGCGTCGACAAGAGTTTCGAGCTGATGGTCGACTGGTGGGAAGGCCTCGCTGCCAAGCCCGCCAAGGCCTGATCGCCTCGCGAGGATCCGGAGCTCTCCCCAGTCGAGTTCCCTCCGAGATTTCCCCCAACGGGTGAAAGAGCTTCAGGATCCAACCCCGGAACAGGGCCGCTTGCGTCGGCCCGTTCCTTGCGCCCCGTCCTTCCTCCCCCAAGGTAGACGGGGCATTTTTTTCTCTGGGCTCTCGGCTTTCGCAGGCCCCGAACCGGCGATATCCTTGGCCCCACCGGATTTCTCGGCCGCTAGAAAGGCAACGCTAGAAAGGCAACGCAGATGGCGAAGAAGAAGGGCGAAGCACCTTCTGGCGCGGCCAGCAGCTCCGCGCG
Organism: uncultured Acidobacteriota bacterium; assembly: GCA_963851415.1. Lineage (GTDB taxonomy): Bacteria > Acidobacteriota > Thermoanaerobaculia > Multivoradales > Multivoraceae > CAWKPF01. The sequence goes on along the minus strand of CAWKPF010000003.1, from coordinate 170,538 downwards.
AGCCAAGTCCACCGACCCGCTGCAGCTATGGCGCGAGTGGATCGACCGTACAGAGCGCCACTGGAACTCGACCCTCAACGAGTTGACCACCTCGGAATCGTTCAGCCAGGCGCAGAGTCGGCTCTTCGATTCCGTACTCGCTCTGCAGTCACAGATGAACTCGGCAACCGAGCGATACTTCTCGGTCATCAACCTGCCCTCTCGTACCGACATCCTGTCGCTCGGCCATCAGTTGGCCGCGATCGAGGAGCGTCTGGTCGATCTGGAGGGAAGACTCCAGGACCTCTCGGATCGCTTGCCGGGAAGCGAGAAGACGGTGGCACCCCCGCTCCCCACCGTCCGGCGTACCCGAAAGGCACCTCGCCCCGCAGAGACGAAGCACGCCGAGCCGAGCGAGCCCCACCGCGACGAGAAGAAGACGAAGAAGTCCGAAACGAAGAAGTCGAAGACCAGGACGAAGAAGGCCAAGGCCAAGAAGGCCCAGAAGAGGGTCTCCAAGAAGGCAAAGAAGGCAGGATCGTGACCGTCGAGCCCACAACCCGAAGCGATCTGGCCGACTGGGTCCGCCGTGAGGTCGACCGCACGTTGAAGCGGGGCGTCAGGGGCCTTCAGTACATCGCGACCGGCGACCCCGAGGTCGGGGTCACGCCCAAGGACGTCATCCTCAAGCGTGGCACCATGCGGCTCTACCACTACCGGCCGCGCACCGAGGAGGTCTACCGGGTCCCCTTGTTGCTGGTCATGTCTCTGGTCAGCAAGCCCTACATCCTCGACCTCGCCCCCGGCCAGAGCCTGGTCGAGTACCTCCTCGACAAGGGCTTCGACGTGTACATGATCGACTGGGGCGTTCCTCGACCCGAGGACTCTCGCCTGCGCATGGAGGACTACGTTCTCGACTTCCTCCCGCAATGTATCGACGCCGTGTTGGAGCGCAGCGGTGAGACAGAAGTCTCCATCGCCGGCTACTGCATGGGCGGCTTGCTGTCCGTGCTCTACGCCGCCCTTCATACCGAGGGCCCGCTGCGCAACCTGGCCTGTTTCACGACGCCGATCGACTACGACGGAATGACTCTCTTCAAGCGCTGGACAGACCCTTCCCATTTCGACGTCGATCGCATCGTCGACACCCTGGGCAACGTTCCGCCAAACATTCTGTATGCGTCGTTCTACATGCTTCGACCGGTTTCGGCGGCAGCCGGGCGTATCCGCCTCTGGGACAACATGTGGAATGACGAGTTCGTGACCTCGTATCGCCGTTTCGATCGTTGGGCGGCCGATCAGATCCCCTTCCCTGGCGAGTGCTTCCGACAGATGACCAAGGAGCTCCAACAGGAGAACCGGCTGGTCAAGGGAGAATTCGAGCTCGCAGGTCGTAAGGTCGACCTCCGGAAGATCGAAGTTCCCCTCATCCATGTCATGGCCGAGCACGATCACATCGTCCCCTACGAGGCTGCGCGCGCGCTGGTGCCCTCGATCGGCGGCACCGACAAGGAAGATGTCGTCATGAAGGGGGGCCACGTCAGCCTCGTCGCGGGCCCTCGAGCCGTGCACAGACTGTGGCCGAAACTGGAATCGTGGCTGGCATCCCGGTCCGAGTAGAGATGCACCCGGACCGAGAGAACCGGCCCTCAGAGGAGCAAGACGCGTGAACGAACCGGTAGACCGCAGCTATCCCCACACCATCGTGGTCGGCGAGCTCCAAATCGAGCTCCGCCCGATGACGCGCGCCGACGAGGCAGAGGTGCTGGCTTTCGCGCAACGGCTCCCCCGTCACGATCTCCTCTTCCTGAGGCGGGATATCACCCGCCCGGAGGGCCTGGGAGGATGGCTGCGGGACATCGAGGCCGGGCACGTGACGACGCTCCTGGCACGCCACGAGAATGCCCTGGTCGGCTATGCCACCATGCATCGTTCCGAGCTCGGTTGGTCAGCCCACGTGGCGGAGCTGCGCATCGTCGTCGCCCCCGACTATCGGGGCAAGGGGCTCGGACGAGCGCTGACCCAGGAGATCTTCGCCCTCGCGATCGGCAGTGGAATCGAGAAACTGGTCGCCCGCATGACTCTCGATCAGAAGGGAGCGATCGCGACGTTCGAAGGGCTCGGTTTTCGGCCGGAGGCCCTGATGCGCGACCACGTCAAGGATCTCGACGGCAACTCCCACGATCTGATCGTCATGAGTCACGCCGTCGAGGAATTCCAGCAGACCCTCGATGCCTACGGAGTGCCCGAGAGTCTCGGTGTCGGCTGAGCGCGAGCAGCCCCTGCCTCAGCTGCCGGCCAGCGCTTCCTCGGGGCTGCCCGCCCCCTCCCTGAACCAGAGCTTGCGCAGGCCTCGCCGATCGAAGGGCTGCCAGAACCCCTCGGGCTGCGCCAATCGGTCCATGATGATCCAAGCCACCAGTGGATTCACTCCGAGCCCGCAGTGCGAGCCGCGAACCTCGACATTCTCGGTGTGCGGCCTGGACTCGTCGTCAACGCAGCACTGCCAGGCCACCACACCGTCGGTCTTCGAGTAGACCGCGGTCGTCGGAACCGGCATCGGTTCGCGCAGTCGGTCGAGCAGCGCTTGCTCCGCCTCGATCGACTCCCCCGAGAGGAACTCGTACAGACGCCAGGCGTGGTTGGCCCGCGAGGACAGGTTGAACGGGCTCCCCAGGGTGATGACCTGGCGAACCTGATCGGGATGCTGACGGGCGAGCTCTCGGGCGTAGATCCCGCCCAGACTCCAACCCACCAGGGTGACCTTGCAGCCATAGCGCCAGTAGAGGCTCCGCAAACGCCGCGCCATCCGCAGGTCGAGACCGGGTCGCATTCCGAGATTGCGCCCCTGACTCCAACCGTGCGCGTGATAGCCGCGGCTGTTCAGGTATTGCCGAAGTGGAGCCGTGGAGAGATCGCCGGCGGTGAAGCCAGGCAACACGAGAACAGGGTGGCCGTCGCCTCGTGGCAGCAAGCTGAGCAGGGGAAGGCTCTGAAAGAACCACCCCATTTCTACGAGAGCACGCCCTTCGAGCGCCACGAGCGCGGCCGACGGCGGCCTGAGATCGCCGTTGGTCACTTCGTCGTCGTGATTGTCTTCCTGCAAAGAGAGCTCCGTTGCTTCCCGCTCGCGCACACACGGCAGGGGCGGCGAAACGGCCGCAGACCCGACAGGAAATTCTATCAGCCACGACCTGGTTCCAGGTCAAAGGCCTCGATCAGACGATGGTCCAGCCGCCATCGACAGCGAGGGTCTGGCCGGTGACGTAGCTGGAGGCACCGGAGGCGAGAAAGAGCAGGGCACCGGCGAGCTCGTGCTCATCCCCGGGGCGCCCCATGGGAGTGCGCCGCTGAATCCACCTCGCACCACGGTCGTCGGCGAACATCTCTTCGGTCATCTCCGAGGCGAACCACCCTGGAGCGATGGCATTGACTCGAACTCCCCGGCGCGCCCACTGTGCAGCCAGCTCGCGGGTCAAGTTGACCACGCCGCCTTTGGACGCGGCGTACGAGGCCTGGGGAATCTGCCCGGCCCCCACGAGTCCGAGAACCGAAGCGATGTTGACGATGCTTCCTTGCCCCGCCTCCAGCATCACGCGCGCGAATCGCTGAGCACAGAAGAAGACCCCGGTCAGATTCACCTCCACGACCTTGCGAAAGTGCTCCTCGCTCTCTGACTCCGCCGGGCTCGAGATCGTCATTCCGGCATTGTTCACGAGCACGTCTGCTCTGCCGAAGTGCTCCGTCGTTGCCTTTACCAACGCGTCGACCTGCTCTTCGTCGACCACATCACAGGCCACCGGAAGGGCCTTTGCGCCCGACTTCTCGAGTCGGGCGGCCAGGGCCTCCAGGCGTTCGACCCGGCGTGCGGCGAGCACCACCGTTGCCCCTGCCGAGGCCAAGGCCTCGGCGAACACCACCCCGAGCCCGGAGGAAGCTCCCGTCACCACCGCCACACGGTCGTCGAGACGAAAATCAGCGATGTAGTCGCGCACCTCAGCGACCCTGGGTCGGTGGCTGGGAGAAGAGGAACCGAATCAGGGTGCCTCCTGTGGCGCTCTCGACCACCGAGACGGTTCCCCCACTCTCGAACGCCGCCCGAATCACGTCGGACAGTTCGGGAATGGTGGTCACGTCCGCGCCCGCTCGGAGCCCCTCTGCCACCAGGTTTGCGGGCGCCGCGATGTCGATGGCAACGCTCGCCTCCCGGCCCGGCTCATCGACATCCATCACCTGTATGAAGAGGGACTGGCGTTCCGGAGCCGCATGGGCGCTCAGGCGACACAGTCCGAGGACGGCGTGAAACAGGTGCGAAGGGCGAGCCCAGGCAAGTCGCATCTCCGGAGGGTACTGAGCGTTGATGACCACTCCCTCGGGGAAGTACGCCTCACGCCTCTTCTGCAGCCCCTTGACCAGGTACTTGAGATCGAAGGCGACCTGTTCCCCGAACGGAGCCGTGCTCTGCGACGCGAGCAGGTCAACCACGTGAATCGCGGAATGCACGCCCTTGACGATGGAGTCCATCATCGACGCACCCATCTCGTCGAGCCTCGAGCGATCGAGCAACTCGGCATTCAGCAGGACCTGCGCAAAAATGTTGTTGAGGTGGTGTCCACCTCCAGCGACCTGCAGGCCGAACGCCTCGCGGTCGTCTCGCAGCTCGGGTGCTGCGATATCGGGCTCGGACATTCTCTGTCTCCCTCGCTGCAATCTCTTGATATGCAAACTACAGGATACCTCGGAACGGCGTGCATACCTAAAGCCGATACCCCACCTTACACCCACACCGCCTCGACCGCGCCTTGCCCGGCAAAGAGAGGACTCACCTCCCATCTCCCGGTGGCATGAAACGGGCGTCGGTCGCCGTCCATCCGCCATCGACCAGAAACAGACTGCGAGCGACGTAGCCGGCGGTGTCGGAGAGAAGACAGACGGTAGCACCGGCCATCTCTTGCGGCTGAGCCTACCGCCTCGGGGCATTCCTTCGAACGGAAATCACGGATCCTGACGTCTATTGTAGCGGAGCCGACGAAGCTCGAGCGCGCAGGCGAAGGGCGACGAACGTCACGTCGTCGCCCGGAGGCCTACCACCCGTCCAGCGCACGACCTCTTCGGCAAGGGCATCGAGGGTGGCCTGCGGCCCCCTGGCCGATTGTCGACGCAGCTGCTCGTGAACCCGCCCATAGCCGTAGACCTCACCCGACCCGCTGACCAACTCGGGAAACCCGTCGCTCATGAGCAGCACACAATCCTCAGGAGCGAGAATCGCAGTGCGCTCCTCGTAGGTCGCCGTACCCATGACACCGAGAGGAAGCCCTTCCAACTCGAGCTCTTCGAGGGCCCCGGAACCCGACCGGTGCACCAGCAGTGGCGGCATCCCGGCCGATGACACGGTGAGCCGATACTCGCCGTTCTCGAGAGGTTCGAAGCGAGCCAGTGCCAGCGCCATGCTCATCCGACCCAACCGCATCGAGTTGACGGCTCGACTGGCCTCCTCGAGAAACTGCTGCGGACCGCAGTCGGAGGCGCGAGCCGAGAAGAGACTCTTGACCACCGTCACCATGGTGCCGGCGACGGCACCGTGTCCGGTCGCGTCGCCGATGGCGATGGTGAGATCGCCGCGCTCACCGAGCTCGAAATCGTAGTAGTCGCCGCCCACCTCGGTCGCCGTCTTCATGAAGACCGCCAGCTCGAGTCGTTCCGTAGCAGGCAACTCGCGAGGCAGCAGCGAGAGCTGAAACCGTCGGGCTGCTTCGAGCTCGCTGCTCTTGCGCTCGTGCTCCGACTCCAGAAGTCGCTGCTGCAGCTGCTGCTCCAGAAGCTGATCCTGATGGGTCGAGATGTCTTCCGCCATTCGATTGAAGGCGCGACCGAGCTGGCCGATCTCGTCGCTCGAGTTCACGTCCGCGCGCACGCTCAGGTCGCCGCTCGCCAACCGCTCCGCGCGCTCGGTTAAATGGTTGATTCGCCGGGTCATGCGCGATGAGAGCGGAAGGATGCCCAGCAGCGCCAGCCCGATCATTCCGACACCCATGGCGAAGTTGCTGACCGCCGCCCCACGCATGTCGGCGAGCGAGTCGGCCACCGGTCGAGCGATGCCGAAGACCAGACTGGAGTCGGGGTCGCGCTCGGTCACCACCATCCAGTCGCCCCCGACTGCGACCTGTCGATCGCCCTCGGCCTGGGCACACTGTTCGAGCGTCGCCTGGATCCCCAGGAGCTTCTCGCGTTGTTGCGGGTCGTGCGCGTAGACATTGCCCTCCGGGTCGAGCGCAAAGGGAACTTCCCCGCGCAAAGACTCGCCCGCCAGAACCTCGCGTAGGAACCCCGGCGCGCTCACCTGCGCTCTCATCTCTCCCAGGACGCGCCCATCTACGGTCACTTCGGACGAGAAGTCCGCGCCCAGGAGCTCGTTCACGCTCTGGCGCTTGAGCTCCAGCCGAGCAATCTCGCTCGCCAGGGCGCTGAGCTCGACCGCCTCGTCGATGGCTGCATGCAGATCTCCACCCTCTGCAGCGAGAGAAGTGGCCCGAGCTTCGGAGCGCTGCTGAGCGACCTCCAGCTCCTCGCTCAAACTCTCCAGCTCCTGATCGAGCATCTCCGCCTGAGTCTCCAGCGTCTGCCGGCGCGCCGCCTGGGCTCGACGAGGGAGCCTCGGACGCATCAGCGAGATTCGGACTTCGCCAGTGCGATCCGCTGTCTCCGATTGGACCGCATCTCCAGCCTCGACATCCTCCCGCTCGATCTGAATCACCCACGGAGTATCGGCACTGGACGGAAGGTCCGCAGACCACGCCTCTCCTGCTGCTGTCGCAACGACTGCAATGTTCTCTTCGACCATCGGCGCGCTCTCGGGCGACGGGCGGGCCCCGGGACCGGGAGGAGCGGGGGGGGCCTGTGCCGGCTCGGGGACCCACTCCAGCGAATCGAGCCAGGGAACCGCTGCGGCAACATCGCGCTCGAGCAACTTCATCATTCTCTGATGGGGAACCCCGGCTGCGTCGTCGCGAGCCATCTCGACGAACGGCACGGCCCAATCGTCCTCGATCCGGCGATGGAACTCTCGCTTGAGGCGGTCCATCCGCTGCCCGATCTGCTCGGTCATCTCGCGGGACTCGCTCTCCACTGCACGCTCGAAGGCTCGCAGCGAGGTGAAGTACGAGTACAAGACGATGCCGGAGAGGGGCAGCACCGACATCAGCAGAAACGCGATGATCAGTTTCGTGCGCAGCGTCATGAGAATTCCGCGAGAACCTGGAGCCGGCCACCCCGGTCGAGGGAGCGGCGCTGGTTATCTAAACGCGGGAAGCGGCGCAGGGTTTCCTCTCGCAGGAGCCATTTCGAGCAGCTCGAGAAGGACTCGCGGCGACACCATTTCCACATCCTCGGGAATCTGACTCTTCACCCCTTCCGGATCGAAGGTCACCCAGAGACAAGGGGCCGCGACCCGCGCAGCCGCCACATACTTGGCGTCACCCTCGGATTCAGCCTCGACTTCGACGAAGGTCGCGAGCCACGTGATGGCCGTCGTGAGGCGCGAAATGTCGCGGGCATCGATCTTCAGGTGCCTCTTGACGCGCCGATCGCTGAGGGTTCGCCTCAACTCGTCGACGATCGGCTCCGTGAGCACCAGCTCGAACTCCTCGTGCTCGAGGAAGCGACGCAGCGCTCGGCCCGCAGGTCCATCAGGCGAGAGGAGTGCGCTGACCAGCCAACTGACGTCGGGAACCACCCGCAAGGAATCGCCACTCGTCAATGCCAGCGTCATCTGCGGTTCCGGCGAGCCGGTCGGGTACGGCGCTTCGCTACATCAGCCAGTTCGTCGACCTGCTCCTGGGTCAACTTCCGCGCATGCTGGTCCAACGCTTGCAGCAACTCGAGGGCAGCGGCTTCCTGCATGCGATCGAACTTCTCCATGGGTACCAGTGCCGCCAGCGGCTTTCCGCGTCGCTCGATCACGAACTCGTCGCTCTTCTCCTCGATTCGATCGAGGAGATCACCGAGTCGCTGCCGAACCTGAGCGGTCTTGACGCGTTGCTTCAACGGGAACCTCTGGCGTAGGACGTGGCGCGGTCTCGCGGCCTCCGACGGCGCTGTACTCCGGGTACCCGACGCTCTCCCGAGGGCGCTAAGTACCCGCTTCGACCGGACTTACGAGTATATCGCCGCGCGGCGACCGAAGGGCACACAGCCCTCCTCGTAGCGCCTGTCATTCGTCCCTGAGGCCCGGGGCGGAACGGATTCCGCCGCCCCATCCAATTTCTTGAATGACAGGGCCGACCGTACTACCGCCTCTCTCACGCCTTGCACGAGGGGGAGAGATCCGGCGAGTCAGTCGGAATCGGAATCCGCAGCCGGCTCGGCCCCGGCGGTCTCCGTGCGCGGCGACTCCGGCGCACTCCGGTTCTCGGATCGACCGTCCTGCCGCCCTCCGACGAGTGCGCTGATCACCCCATGCAGAGTGCGTACTTCCCAGTCTCGAAGCTCTGCCCGATGAAAGAGATTTCGCAGCTTGCGCACCGTGACCGGTCGCTTCTCCGTCACCCGAAAGAAACCGGACATCTCGAGCTCACGCTCGAGATGGTCGAAGAAGTGGACCAGATCTCGTGTGGTCGCCATGGGCGAGTCCGAGCGGGTGACACCGACCGACGCGGAGTCCGTCCCTCCACCAGCGGCCATCCGATGCTCGAGCCACTCCCACGCCACCAGGAGCACGGCCTGGGCCAGATTGAGAGACCGGAAGTACGGGTTGAGCGGCACCTCGAGCACATGCGACGCCAGCACGACGTCTTCGTTGTCGAGGCCGGTTCGCTCGGGCCCGAAGAGAAAGCCACCCCGCTCCCCCCTCGCCGCCGCACGCAGCAGCTGCTGCACCGCCTGTTGCGGAGTGACGACACTCTTCACCATGTCGCGCGGCCGAGCCGTGGTCGCGAAGAGATGATGCAGATCCGCACAAGCCTCGCGCGTCGAGTCGAACTGTCTGGCCCGATCCGTGACCCACGCGGCCGCCGTGGCTGCGGAGCGAGCCCTCTCGTTGGGCCAACCATCTCTGGGCGACACCAGTCGAAGATCGCTCAAACCGCAATTCCACATCGCCCGCGCCGCCGCACCGATGTTCTCCCCCAGTTGAGGGCGAACCAGGATGACCGCCGGAGCGAGGGGATCGACCCCGGGTGGGTGCCGCCGGGGCTCTTCTTCCGATGGATTGCCGGTCGATTCACTCATCGGCTGCGCTCGCCGCTCCTCTGCACCGTCTTGACATACTGGGTATCGCTGGGCCCCGCTACACGGGAGTGAATCCCAGACTATCGGAGACTACCGACGATGCTCTCGGCCCTGCTCCTTCTCGGCACCATCCTCTCCGGGCAGTCCACCCCCGGCAACCCCAGCCAGCGTGCACCCTCCCTCGAGGAGCTCGAGGAGGATCCGGTACACCAACAGGAGCGGCTATGCGTGCTGTCTCGGATACCCTCACAGCGAACGGAGCCCCGCTTCACCGGCGAGCGTATCTCCCTCAGCCTGGCCGATGCCGATCTGGTGGAGGTGCTGAGGGCATTCGCGCGTCTGAGCGGGGCCAACCTGGTGGTCGCTCCCGGAGTCCAGGGCAAGGTCACCCTCGAGCTCAGCGACGTGCCGTGGGATCAGGCTCTCTCGGTCATCCTGAAGAGCCAGGGGCTCGGGGCACGACTCGAGGGAAGAGTCTGGAGCGTCGGCGGCCCGCCCTGAGGCACGATCGTCTTCAGACGACTGCCTCGATGGCTTCGACTTCGACGGTCTCTCCGACGATCCTGCCCATGATCTTGACCAGACCGATGTGCTTCGCGGCCAGCTCCTGGTCATCGATCTGGTAGATCTTCTCGCTCGTCTCGTCGTAGAAGACCAACCTCGATCCCGCTTCGAAACAGTCCGTGGCGCACTGCTCTCCGTCCGGATTGGCATTCTGTGCACCGCACTTCTCGTCGACGATCCAACCCTGGATCTCGACCGCCTCGGTGTCCGCGACCGCCGGTGAGGCGGAGACCACGAGGACGGTTGCGATCCAGACGACGCCCAACAGAACTGCGGCGGAGAGCTTCCTTCTTGCAGAGATGGCAGCACATTCGACCATGGGGATCCTCCTGAGATTCGGCGGCGAGCTCGCACTCGGCGGACGACAACACCGCAACGGAGGTCCGTATTCCAGTGCAGAGCTCCAGCACGATCTCCCCTAGACTATCTAGGCAACTCCCTGCTACCCTCTCCGTATACCCAGATTATCTAGGTGAAGACCCCTTTTGGCGGAGACTCGAGATGACGAACCCAGGTAGAGACCTGCTCCACGGCACCCTCGACTCGCTCATCCTCAAGACCCTCAGCTGGGGTCCGAGGCACGGCTACGGCGTGGCTCGCTACCTCGAGGAACGCACCGGCGAGACGCTGCAGATCGAAGAAGGCTCCCTTTATCCCGCTCTCTATCGTTTGGAGAAACGCGGCTGGGTGAGCGCCGAGTGGGGCAAATCGGAAACAGGCCGGCGAGCCAAGTTCTATCGACTCACCCGCGTGGGTCGCAAACAACTGCACACGGAGACGGCACGCTGGACCGCGTTCTCGCGCGCGGTGTCCGAAGTGCTGCTGGCGGAGGCAGCGCAGTGAGCGATCGTCCTGCGAGCACCCGATCCCCACTGCGGCGAACCAGCATCGACGAAGAGGTTCGTGAGGAGCTCGCGTTCCATCTCGAGATGCGGACGCGCCAGTACGTCGACGAAGGGCTCGACGAGGTCGCCGCCCGGGAGAAGGCGCTAGCCACTCTCGGCGACCTCGAGCGGCTCGCCGACGACTGCCGGCGCCTCGCGCACGAGCGCGATCGCCGTTTCGGACTCACAGAGCTTCTGGCGGAGCTGCGTCAGGACAGCGCCCTCGCACTGCGCCAGTTCCGCGCTCGCCCTGCATTCTCTGTCACCGCAGCGCTCGTGCTCGCGATCGGTATCGCCGCCGTCACTGCGGTCTTCGGAGTGGTCTATCCGGTGCTCCTCGACCCTCTGCCCTTGCCGGATCCCGAACGACTGGTGAGTCTCGGAGGCCTCGACCCAGACGGCAATCAAGTCGAGATCGTGGCGCCGATCGAGGTCGGCGGCTGGCGTGAGAACGGCGGCACGTTCGAAGCGATCACGGCCATGCGCGGCGACGGCTTGACGCTGGAGCTCGATGGGCTGCCGCAGCGGGTCTCGGCCTTGTTCGTGACCGGTGGCTTCTTCGATCTCCTGGGAACGCCCCCACAGCTCGGCCGCGCGTTCTCCGGGGAGGACCTCGATTCGCCTCGCCCGAACGTCGTGCTCCTCGGTAACGGGTTGTGGCGCAGCGCCTTCGGCGGCGATCCGTCCGTCCTCGGCCGGACCCTGTCGCTCGACGGAAGGGAGGCGCAGGTCATCGGCGTGCTGCCACCCGAAGCAGACGTGCTCTACGAGGGGCTCGAAGTACTGGTGCCCTATCCGAGGATCGCCGGCTTCTACGAGCAGCGAGCCTTCTACCTCACCGTGTTGGGACGACTCGCTCCCGGGGTCGCTCTGGAAGAGGCGCGAGGCGCGCTCTCGATCGCGCAAGAACGCGTCAACGAGCGACGCCCGGCCGACGAGCACCGCAACGTGTCGGTGGTCTCCCTGCGCGACTACCTCGTCTCCGACTATCGGCGACGCCTGCTCCTGCTCTTCTCCGGTGTGGTGGTACTTCTCCTGATCGCCTGTGGCAACACCGCGAACCTGCTGCTCGCTCGGGGCCTGGAGCGCAGCCGTGACCTCGGCGTGCGCTCTGCGCTGGGGGCAGGACGTAGCCGGCTACTCCGCCAGCTCTTGACCGAGAACCTGGTGCTGACCAGCGCAGCGGCGTTGGTCGGAATCCTCCTGGCACGGCCCCTGATCCGGCTGCTCGTACAGACTGCGCCGAGCGACTTGCCGGGTATTGCACGCGCCGGACTCTCCCCGGCCGTCCTCGGTTTCGCCGCCTTCGCTGCCCTCTTGACGGCTCTACTGTCGGGGCTGGTGCCGGCGTTCCGGGTAACGGAGAGGGCCCTCGGCGCACTCCGAGCGCGGGCCCGAAGCTGGCGCGGCGAGCGACTCCGCCCACTGCTGGTCGCCGGGCAGGTGGCACTCACGTTGACCCTGCTGATCGCCTCCGGCCTGCTGGTGCGCAGCGCCATCCGCGAAGGCTCGATCGAGCTCGGCTTTCAGCCGGAGAACCTGCTCACGGCCCAGATGTCTCTTCCCCGAGCCCCCGACCGGTACAGCACCCGCGAGGGCGTCGTCCGAGCCTACGAACGCGTAATCGATCGCGCAGCCGCGCTGCCCGGCGTTTCCGCGGCGGCAGCCGGTTCACGCGTCGCATTCGCCGGGTCGAGTCTGGGCATCGTCTACCGCCGTCTGGTCGGAGAGGAGCGCCGCCTGAATGCGGAGTACCGTCTGGTCTCCGCGGACTACTTCTCCACTTTGGAAGTGCCCATTCTCGAAGGTCGGTCACTCAGCGATACCGACCACCGGGGAAGCTCTCCCGTCCTGGTGGTCAATCGCTCCTTCGCCCACGCTCTCTTTCCCGAGGGCGACGCCACGGGGCAGTTCATCACCACCGAGAACGCCGCGCTGGTCGATGCGGAGGGGAGCCCCCTCGAGCTCGAGATCGTCGGCGTCGTCGAAGACACGCGCGACGACGGATTCCGTGCCGCGGCGCGACCGACCGCCTTCATGGCTCTCGACCAGGTCCCGGAGGGGCCCTGGAACTGGGTCGGTGCCAGCCTGATGCTGGTGGTGCGCACCGAGGTGGCCCCCGAAACAGTGGTGCAACCCCTGAGGGCCGCTGTTGCGGAGATCGATCCGGCACTTCCGCTCTTCAATGTCGCTACCATGGAGAACCGTCTCGCGACCACCCTCGCAACGGGACGACTGAACGCGCTGCTGTACTCGGTTCTGGGGCTGATCGCCCTTCTGCTCACCATCGGGGGGGTCTACGGCGTGACTGCGTTCTTCGTGCGCCAGCAGGAGTTCGAGATCGGAGTCCGCCTGGCTCTCGGCGCGACCAGCGAGCAGATCGTCCGACGGATCGTGCTGCGAGCTCTCTTCCCGGTCGCGCTGGGAGCCGTTGGGGGCCTCGGACTGACCGCCATCGCGGCGCGCTTCCTGGAGGCCGATCTGGTCGGTGTCGGAGTCGGCGACCCCGTCAGCCTGGCCGCGGTCCTCGCCCTACTCTTCTCTACCGCAGTGCTGGCCAGCGCTCTCCCGGCTCACCGCACGACGCGGGTAGATCCGGCCCAGACACTCAATTCCGAATGAGCCGGCAACGCTGGCGTGGCCCGCTCGCATGAGACGGCCGGCGGTTGACTCGACGCCGCACCGGCTGCCCCGCTGACCGAAAGAGGACCCTTCTAGCCCGGGTAGCGTCGGTCGATCTCGCCTGCGACCGCGGCCCGATCCTCTTCGCTCAGCACGCCGAGTGGCAGCAGCACTTCACGGCCGCCCTGCGTCTCGAGTCTCAGGAGGTCGTTGCGCTCCTCTTCTCGATTCCGCCCGTCGATCTGAGACCAGGAGGTCCGTTGCACGGTGCCGTCGGCGGGATAGCGGTAGCCCACCCCCTCTTCGTCCAGAACGATCACAGGAAGTCGCCCGGCGTAGCGGGTCGTGCGTAGCTGAGACAGAGCTGCGAGAAAGACGACCAGCCCCAACGCGAGCGCCACGCCTCCGATGAGGCGATTCTCCCGCCCGGCGACGACGGCTACCCAGCCGAGCAGTCCCCAATTCACCAGAAAGAGAAACAGCATGCGTCGGGCACGGCGCACCGCACTCGAATCGATCCAGAACTCCTGCTTCATTTCGGCTCCTCTACCAGTGGGGCACTCGAAAGCGTACCGCACGGGCGGGCGGCTATCATGAGCCCATGACCGACAGCCTGGAGACCGCCGTCAGCGAAAGCCTTCCCGGGGTCCGCCCCCTCGGCGATCGTGTACCGGCCGAGAGAAGTGCCGACGCCGTTCTCGACGCATTCCTCGGCTGGATCGCAGATCAGGGCATCGAGCTGTACCCCGCGCAGGAGGAGGCACTCCTCGAGCTGATGGCCGGCCGCCATGTGATCCTCAGCACGCCCACCGGCTCGGGCAAGTCACTGGTCGCGACCGGACTTCACTTCAGGGATCTTTGTCAGGGGAGCAAGAGCTACTACACCTCACCGATCAAGGCGCTGGCGAGCGAAAAGTTCTTCGCACTGTGTCGCGACTTCGGTGCGGACAACGTCGGCATGCTCACGGGCGACGCCTCGATCAACCCCGAAGCCCCGATCATCTGCTGTACCGCCGAGGTGTTGTCCAACATGGCACTGCGACGGGGAGCGGATCTGCCGGCCCAAAGCGTCGTCATGGACGAGTTCCACTACTACTCGGACCCCGAGCGCGGCGTCGCGTGGCAGGTGCCACTGATCATCCAGACCGACACCCAGTTCCTGCTGATGTCGGCGACTCTCGGCAACCCGGCTCCCATCGCCGAGCGACTCGAGGCGCGCAGCGGACGGGAAGTGGCCACGGTGACCAGCGCCGAGCGACCGGTTCCGCTCGAGTTCGAGTACAGCGAACGGCCGATTCACGAGACGATGCAGCAACTGCTCGACCAGGACCGCGCGCCGGTCTATGTCGTCAACTTCACCCAGCGCGAATGTGCCGAGCTGGCCCAGTCCCTGACCAGCCTCAAGCTGACCGACAAGGCCGAAAAGCAAGCGATCCGCGACGCGATCGTCGATTTCCGGTTCGACACCGCCTACGGTCGCGAAATGAAACGCTTTCTCTCGTTCGGCATCGGAGTGCACCACGCGGGACTCTTGCCCAAGTACCGGCTCCTGGTCGAACAGCTATCGCAACAGGGGCTCCTCAAGGCGATCTGCGGCACCGACACGCTCGGCGTTGGCGTCAACATCCCGATTCGAACGGTGCTGTTTCGCAAGCTCTGCAAGTACGACGGAACCAAGACGACCATTCTTTCCGTGCGTGACTTCAAGCAGATTGCCGGCCGTGCCGGACGCAAGGGATTCGACGACAGAGGTTGGGTCGTGGCCCAGGCACCGGAGCACGTGATCGACAACCTCAAGCTCGACGCCAAGATCGGGAACGATTCGAAGAAGGCCAAGAAGGCGGTGCGCAAGAAGCCCCCCACCCGAGGCTTCGTCAACTGGGACGAGACGACCTTTCGCAAGCTGATCGACTCTCCGCCCGAGACGCTGCATTCTCGATTCCGAATGACCCACGGCATGGTGCTCGACCTGATCCAGCGAGACGCGGCTTCGGAAGATCCTACGCACGACAACTTCTACTCCATCCGCGAGTTGATCCGGCACTGCCACGAGACCGTCGAGCGGAAACAGGAACTGCTGAGCGAGACCGCCCAGCTGATCCACTCCCTCTATCGCTCGGGCATCCTGCGCATGCAACGCGACGTCTCCTCGGACTACCTGTGGGTCACGGTCAACGACGAGCTGCAGTTCGACTTCTCCCTGATGCACAACCTGTCGCTGTATCTCGTAGAGACCGTAGAGGTTCTGGCGCCGGAGGCCGAGGACTATGCCCTCGACGTGGTCACGCTCGCCGAGTCGATTCTGGAGGATCCGCAGATCGTCCTTCGCCGTCAGGTCGACCTGATCAAAGACCGGATGGTGGCGGAGATGAAGGCCGAGCGCATCCCCTACGAAGAGCGCATGGAGAAACTCGAGCGGGTCACCCATCCGAAGCCCAAGGCCGAGCTGATCTACGGCACCTTCAACGAGTTCCGTGATCGTCACCCCTGGGTGGGATACGACAACATCAAGCCCAAGTCGGTTGGACGCGAGATGTACGAGTCCTACCTCGGCTTCGAAGACTACGTGCGTCATTACGGGCTGCAGCGCTTCGAGGGAATCCTGCTGCGCTACCTGAGCCAACTCTTCAAGACCCTCACCCAATCGGTGCCCGATCTCCAGAAGACCAACGAGCTCTACGACGCACTGGGGTACTTTCGCGCGCTGCTCGCCCGCGTCGACAACAGCCTGCTTCGTGAGTGGGAGAATCTGCTCGACCCCGAGGCTGGAATCGGCAAGCTGGCGGGTACCGAGATCGGCGCCGAGCAACTCAAGCACTACGAGCTGCTCGAGGATCCGCGTGCGTTCCGCGCCCGGGTCCGAGCCGAGATGCATCAACTGGTGCGCGCCCTCGCTGCTCGTGACTGGGGCGAGGCAGCGCTGTGCGTGCGCCCCTCGGAGACCGACCCCTGGGACGAGGAGCGCTTCGAATCCACACTCGCGCCCTTCTTCGAAGAGTACGGGAAGATGATCTTCACCCCGGTGGCCCGCCAGGCCCACTTCACGCACATCGAGCAGCGGAGCGCTCGCACCTGGAGGGTCCGCCAGACGCTGCTCGACCCCGAGGACGACAACCTGTGGCACGTGGACGGGGAGATCGATGCCGGCGTTCTCGAGGAGGCCAGCGACCCCGGTCACGACGGACCCCTGCTCCGTCTCACCTACCTCGGCGTCTGACGGAGCCCTCTCCGCCATGCAGTTCCTCCAACTGGTTGACACCTCCGATCGAGTCCGCCGACGAGGCGCCCGCCTGGGGAAGATCGAAGCGCTGTCCCGGCTTCTGCAGGAGGTCCCGCCCGAACTGCTCGAGCCCACGGTCTCGATGCTGGCCGGAGAGCTCCCCTATGGGCGCATCGGCGTCGGTTGGAAGACCCTGGAGAAGAGCCTCGACACCCCGAGCGTCGTCGACGCCGAGCTCGGGATCGAGGAGGTCCTCACTACCTTTCGACGCGTCGCGGAGGCCTCCGGCAAAGGATCCAAGCAGCTCAAGATCGACACTGTCGAGCGGCTGCTCAGCCGAGCCACGGAATCCGAACAGGACTTTCTCCGGCGGCTGCTGATCGGTGAGCTGCGCCAGGGAGCTCTAGCGGGAGTGATGCTCGACGCCGTGAGCCGCACCACCGAGATTCCCCTGGCCCGTCTGCAGCGCGCCGCCATGTTGGCCGGTGACTTCGCCACCGTCGCGAAGGTGGCCCTCACCGAGGGCGCCGACGCCCTCGATCGGTTTCGCGTCGAGATCTTCCGCCCTCTGCAGCCGATGCTCGCCCAGCCGACACCAGATCTGCCGACCGCCGTCGAGCAGCTTTCGACGCCCGACAGCCGTCCCTTCGTCCTGGAGTACAAGGTCGATGGCGCCCGGGTTCAGGTGCACCGTCGCGAGGACGAAGTCAAGGTCTACTCCAGGAGCCTCCGAGAGGTGACTTCCTCGGTGCCGGAGGTCGTCGAGCTGGCTCTCGGTCTGCCCTGCCGCGAGGTGCTGCTCGACGGGGAAGCGTTCGCGGTGACCCCAGACGGAGAGATCCAGCCCTTCCAGATCACCATGCGGCGGTTCGGCCGCAAGCTCGAGATCGACACCCTGCGCCGCGACATCCCGTTGCATGCGTTCTTCTTCGACTGTCTCCAGCTCGACGGCGAAGCGCTGATCGATCTTTCGACTCAGCAGCGCTGGGAACGCCTCAGCACAGTGATTCCCGAAGCGCATCGGATCCCTCGGCACCTGAGCCGCGGCGAGGAGGATGCGCGAGCGTTCTTTCAGAGAGCGCTCGACGAAGGACACGAGGGACTGATGGCCAAGTCGGCCGGCGCGCCCTACGTGGCCGGATCGAGGGGGAGCAGCTGGTTGAAGATCAAGCCCACACACACGCTCGATCTCGTCGTGCTGGCGGCAGAATGGGGCTCGGGCCGGCGTCGCGGCAAACTCTCCAACCTCCACCTCGGAGCCCGCGATCCAGACGGCGGGTTCGTCATGTTGGGAAAGACGTTCAAGGGACTGACCGACGATCTGCTCGAATGGCAGACCGCGCGTCTCCTCGAGCTCGAGACTCATCGCGAGGGTCACACGGTTCACGTAGAGCCGGCGCTGGTCGTCGAGATCGCCTTCAACGATATTCAAGTCTCGCCCCACTATCCGGGGAACCTCGCGCTCCGTTTCGCCCGGGTGAAACGCTATCGATCCGACAAGGCAGCGCACCAGTCCGACACCATCGATCAGGTGCGAGAGCTCTATCTCGCCGCACAGCCTTCTGGAGCCAGCGGGTAGGCCATGGCGAGCGCACTCGACGAAACCGGGATGCGGGGCTTCGTGCGCCGCTGGGCGCGACGGGCCGTGGCCGTGCCGGTCTTCCTGCTCGCCTTTCCGGTGTGGCTCCTCACGCTGCCAATCAGTCTTCCGACCGCTCTGGTCGTCGATCTCGCGAGGAGCCGTCGGGGAGTGGCCCTCCGGTCTCTCGCCTTCTTCGGCTACTTCTTCGCCTGCGAAGCGATCGGGCTCCTGCTCGCCCTGCTCGCCTGGCTCCGAACGCCCTTCACCTCTGAGCCCACGGAGGGCCAGCCCCCGTCCACGCGCCGAGAGCGCTTCCTCACGGACAACTATGCGATCCAACGCTGGTGGGGAACCGCCCTGGCTCGAGCCTCTCTCGGACTGTTCGGCATCCGCCTGCACCTGGAGGGCGAAGAGGCTTGCAAAGGAGGACCGATCCTGCTCTTCATCCGTCACGCCAGTCCGGCCGACACGGTGCTGGCCATCGTCACCCTCTCGGCCCCGTTCGGGCACCGACTGCGCTACGTGCTCAAGCACCAGCTCCTCTGGGACCCGTGTCTCGACATCGTCGGACAACGAATTCCGAACTGGTTCGCCCGCCGTGGCACGATGCGCTCTCGCGAAGAGATCGAACAGGTGGCGAAGCTGGCCGAGAATCTGGGACCCGAGGACGGCGTTCTCATCTACCCCGAGGGCACGCGCTACACTGAAGAGAAACGTGACGCGATTCTCTCGCGCCTGGAGAAACGTCACGATCGAGAGCAGTTCGACTATGCCCGCTCGCTGCACCATGTCCTGCCTCCACGAAAAGGAGGCTCGACCGCCCTGCTGCGCCGTAATCTGGAGAGCGGCAGCCACGCCGACGCGCTGTTTTGCGCCCACACGGGGTTCGAAGGCACGGCCACTCTGCGAGAGATCGCGAACGGCGAGCTGCTCGACCGAGACGTCTATATTCGCTTCTGGCGTGTTCCCTTTGCCGAGATACCCACCGAGCCTCGAGCCATGGACACGTGGCTCCGAGAACAGTGGCGTCGGGTGGACGAGTTCGTCGACCAGTACCTACCGAGAACCTACGCACGGGTGAGGTCGAGACCCGAGGGGACTGTTTGACCATGACACTCGAATCGATTCTGCTGCTGAACGCTGTCGTCATCGCCTCTCTCATGCTGATGGTCTGGCTGAGCAGCATCGTGCAGAAGGACGCCAGCCTGGTCGATCGTTGGTGGGGAGCCGGTTACGTCGTGGTCGCACTGACCACGTTCCTGGTCGCCGACCAGGGCTTCGCCCCTCGCAAGCTGCTGATTCTCGTTCTGGTCAGCGTGTGGGGCCTGCGCCTCGCCCTCTATCTCACCTGGCGGAACTGGGGCCACGGTGAAGACAAGCGATATCAGAAGATGCGCGGGTACTGGGGAGAGCCGCGCTTCCTCTGGGTCAGCCTCTTCACGGTGTTCCTCCTGCAGGGTGCTCTGACCTGGTTGATCTCGCTACCCCTGCAAGTCGGCCAGGCGTCCGTCACCCCGGCTCGTCTGACCCCGATCGACTTCCTTGGGGCCTTCCTGTGGCTCGCCGGGCTGTTCTTCGAGAGCGTGGGAGACGCTCAACTCTCTCGCTTCAAGGCGGACCGCTCCAACCAGGGGAAGGTCATGGACAAGGGCCTGTGGCGCTACACCCGCCACCCCAACTACTTCGGAGACGCCGTGGTCTGGTGGGGACTCTGGCTGATCGCCTCCCAGACCGAGCATGGCCTCTGGACGATCGCGTCCCCACTGGTGATGACGTTCCTCCTGATGAAGATCTCCGGAGTTCCGATGCTCGAGAAAGACCTGGTACGGAGTCGACCCGGGTACGCCGACTACCGCGCCCGAACCAGCCCCTTCATCCCCTGGCCACCAAAACCAACCGGAAAGTAGGGACAGGCACTACCGCCCAGGAATCCGAGTCTTGGCGGGAAGCTAGTGCCTGTCACCAGGTTCCAGGAATCCGAGTCTTGGCGGGAAAGTAGTGCCTGTCCCCATCGTTCGCACCTATAATCCAGTCAGTCTGCGCCCCGAGAATCATGCGAAATACCGGCGAATACAAGATCCTGCGCGAGTCTCTTCGTCGCATCATCGACCAGGAAATCAACCCCCACGTCGACGAGTGGGAAGCCTCGGAGATCTTTCCTGCGCATCAGGTGTTCAAGAAGCTCGGAGAGGCAGGCTTTCTCGGCCTCGAGAAACCCGAGGAGTATGGAGGCCTGGGACTGGACTACAGCTATGCCGTGATGATGGCGGAAGAGCTCGGCCATATCACCTGCGCGGGGATCCCGATGGCGATCGGCGTGCAGACCGACATGTGCTCTCCGGCTCTCGCGCGCCACGGCAGCGACGCACTCCGAGAGGAGTTCCTCGCCCCGACGATCGCAGGCGATGTGGTCGGCTGCATCGGGGTGAGCGAAGCCTCGGCAGGCTCCGACGTTGCCGCGATCAAGACCCGCGCCAGGAAGGACGGTGACGACTACGTGATCACCGGCTCCAAGATGTGGATCACCAACGGCATGCAGGCCGATTGGATGTGCTGCCTGGCGATCACTGGCGACGCGGGCTCTCCCCACAAGAACAAGAGTCTGATCGTCGTACCGATGGACAGCCCAGGGGTCACTCGCTCACGAAAGCTGCACAAGCTCGGCATGTGGTCTTCCGACACGGCGGAGATCTTCTTCGACGAGGTCCGCGTCCCACAGCGCTTCCGTATCGGTGAAGAGAACGAGGGCTTCACCTACCAGATGGAGCAGTTTCAGAACGAGCGGCTCTGGAGCGCCGCTCAGCTGCTCATCCGTATGGAACACCTGATCCGCGATACCGCTGACTACACTCGCCAGCGCTTCGCGTTCGGCAAGCCGATCCTCGACAACCAGGTCGTTCATTTCCGCCTCGCCGAGCTGACCACCGAGGTCGAGGCGCTGCGCAGTCTCGTCTACCGTGCCACCGATCAGTTGGTCGAGGGAAACGACGTCACGCGTCTGGCAAGCATGGCCAAGCTGAAGTCGGGCCGGCTGGCCCGCGAGGTGGCGGACAGCTGCCTCCAGTACTGGGGTGGCCAGGGGTACATGTGGGAGAGCCCTCCCGCTCGAGCGCTCCGCGACATGCGGCTCTGGTCGATTGGCGCCGGCGCCGACGAGATCATGCTCCAGATCATCGCCAAGTACGAAGGCACCCTGCCTTCGTGAGGTCCTCGCGAGGCCTCCCTGGGCGGTCGTAGACCCCGTCGAGTCGAGCACCGAACGCCGTATTCGCCGCTCGATTGCGACGTCTCGCGGCAGTCGCCGATCCTTTCCTCGGACTCATCGGAAGGATCGCTGAAATCTGAGCGGCGTGACGGCGTACCTACTCAATAGACGAGATGAGGAGACGCCCGCTTGCCCCTGCGAACCAAACTGAACGAGATTCACCGTCGGATGCACCGGAACCCGTGGCTCTATCGCTTCGCCTGGTTCAATCGCATCGCGCTGGCGATCGGCTTTCTCCCGTCGGGACTGACCAAGCTCCTGGGCAATCGCTTCACCCTGCTCGGAGTCGAGACTCCAGTCGGATTCTTCTTCGAAGCGCTCTATCGCAGCGGCTTCTACTGGAACTTCATCGGCCTGGCTCAGCTGACGGCAGCGCTGCTGCTGGTCATCCCGAGGACCAGTCTCCTGGGAGCCCTCCTCTACTTTCCGATCATCACCAACATCGTGGTGATCACCCTCTCGATGGGCTTTCGGGGGACGTGGGTGATCACCCTGTCGATGTGGCTGGCCAACCTCTTCCTGCTCTGCTGGCACTGGGACCGGCTGCAGTGGGTCTTCTTCGAGCGCCCGAGCGCGTGAGGAGCCACCCCGCCAGACCGACCCACGCTAGTGGACTCGAACCTCTCCCATCGAGCCGCTGGCATTGATCTCGAGCGTCGGCGCTGATTCGGGGATCGAATCCCCGTCGGGGAGGTCGACTCGCTTCTCCCCCAGCGCGACGCCCCCTCCGGTCGAAACGACGTGTACATCGTCCGGCACCTCGACGTTGCACTGTCCCATTCCGCAGTTGACCCGAATCTGTGAGTCATTGCGCCAGGCGCCTTCCAGATTGACCCGAAGCTCGCCCATGCGGTGGCGACCACGTACGGTCGCAGGACTGGCATTCCCGAGATCGGCGACCCGCACAGCCCCCATGCTTCCCTCGATCGCGAAGGACTCCATCGGCATGGGCGTTGGATCACTGAAGTAGACCCGATGCTCTCCCATTCCGACCTCGACATCGAACGACTGTAGCCACAACCCGCCCAGTTCGAGCTCGGAGCGACCCATGCGGAACTCGCCCTCGATACGCAGCGGGCGGCCCCGGGGCAGGCGGACATCGACCCGGCTCTCCTCTCGTCGACCGAAGCCCATGAACCGGCGTGTCGGCTCGAGCGCGATGGTGAGAGTCCAGTTGCCGTTCTCCTGCTCCGTAAGGGTCTTGACCAACTCGAAGCGCGAGGAGTCGTACTCGGCGTCGACCTCGACTTCGGTGCCCTCCTCTCCAGGCTCCACGGAGAACTCTCCCATCGACAGATCGAACCGAATCGTCCCCACCCCCGAGGTCGGGAAGTCGATCTCGCCGAGCTCGAGCGGTAGAGCCGTGGCGGCGCCGGCGTCCTCGAGCTGCTCGGAGGTCGCCGCCTGGGCGAGGGAGGGAACCTCCGCGGAGGAAGCCGGCAGCTCCTGGGTCTGCTCTGCGGTGATCATCTGGCCGGGCCCGCTGGAGACGAACTGAAGCAGACCGAGCACCAGCAGAACGAGCAGCAGCAGGCCCGCCAGGCCCGCGCAGCCGAAACACCCGAACTTCAAACAGCCGCTTCTCTGTGGATTGGCTTCGTTCATCACGCTCTCTCTTCCTGAGGGGCAGTCATTGCCGAGGGCGTCGGCGTCCCCTCCGGTGTCGCTAGGCACTACGGGATCGACGAGGGCTGAGTTGCAGGCTACAGGGCGCAGCCGAGGAATACCATGATTTCGGCGTTCCCAGCTCCGTCCCCCTCGCGAAA
Organism: uncultured Acidobacteriota bacterium; assembly: GCA_963851415.1. GTDB lineage: Bacteria > Acidobacteriota > Thermoanaerobaculia > Multivoradales > Multivoraceae > CAWKPF01. The sequence continues at coordinate 147,431 of CAWKPF010000003.1, read as the reverse complement.
CATCGCTGCGCCGTGATCCTTTTGTGAGCTCTCCTTCGTAGGCTCAGCACATGAAGAGAATTCTCCTGGCCGAAGACGAGGCCGACATGCGGCGGCTGGTGGAGCTTCACCTCGGCGACGCCGGCTATCAGGCCGTCGCAGTCGCCGACGGTGTCGAGGCCCTCGAGCTGGCGCTCGAGGGTGGCTGGGACCTCATCGTGCTCGACGTCATGATGCCGCATCTCGACGGCATCGAGGTCTGTCGCCGAATCCGGGCCCGTGAAGAACAAGGCTACACACCGATTCTCATGCTCACCGCGCGCTCGAGCGAGATCGACCGGGTCCTCGGCCTCGAGACCGGCGCAGACGACTACATCACCAAGCCGTTCAGCGTGCGCGAGCTGCTCGCCCGCGTCAAGGCGATCCTGCGGCGCAGTGAGGCGATGGCGTCCCATTCGGACGAGGTCGACACGATCGTGGTGCGCGATCTCGAGATCGACGTGCCCCGACGGCGGGTCACTCGGGGAACGGAGGTCCTGGAGCTGACCGCAAAGGAGTTCGACCTCCTCCTCCACTTCGCACGTCATCCCGGTCGGGTTTTCTCTCGCGCAGCATTGCTCGACTCGGTCTGGGGATACGGCCACGAAGGCTACGAGCACACAGTGAACTCCCACATCAATCGGCTTCGAGCCAAGATCGAGCATGACCCCGCCTCTCCCGACTACGTGCTCACCGTCTGGGGAGTGGGCTATCGTTTCTGTGAGCCGGCCGGGGTCGAAACAACGGAGAAGGTGACCTGATGCTGCGCCCCGAGAGCCTTCTCGGCTCCATCGACCGCAAGCTCGCGGCGACTCTTCTGCTCCTTCTCACGGTGCTGGCCGCAGTGGTGCTCGTCTACGGCGCCTCGACGACCCGGCACTACGTCGAAGAGGTCGAGCAGCGCTTTCAGTTCGAGCTGGCAGCCCATCTCGTCGACGAGGAGCCGCTGTTCGACTCGGGCGACATCGATCCGGCTGCGCTAGAGAACGTCTTCCACACCCTGATGGTGATCAACCCGCGCATCGAGTGCTACCTGACCGACCCCACCGGTCGACTGCTCGCCTGGAACGCCCCGGAAGGGAGCGTGCAGCTCGAGCGCGTCTCGATGGAGCCGATCCGAGCATTCCTCGAGGGCGCGCCGCTGCCGCTGCGTGGCGACGATCCACGTCACCCCGACAGCCCGAAGATCTTCTCCGTGGCGCCGATCACGATTCCGAGCCCCTCGACCGGATCCGAGGAGCTGCAGGGCTATCTCTACGTCGTACTGGCGGGCGAGCTCTACGCCTCGGTCGCCGACCGTCTCGCCAGCAGCTACATCCTGCGAGAGAGCCTGGTGATGGCACTTCTGGTCGTAGGGGTCACGGCCTTGATCGGCGTGCTCCTGTTTCGCTTTCTGACCCGGCGACTGCGCTCGTTGGATCAGCGAATGAGCGCCTTCGGCCAGGGAGACTTCTCCGAACGAGATCGGCTTCCCGCCGGACCCCCGCCGGGGCCGAGTGGGATCCCCGACGAGATCGATCGACTCGACGACTCGTTCCGGCGCATGGCCGAGCGAATCGGCGACCACGTCGAGCAGCTCTCCTCGACCGATCGCTTGCGTCGTGAACTGGTGGCCAACGTCTCCCACGATCTGCGCACGCCGGTCGCGACGCTGCGTGGCTACGTCGAGACCCTGCTGTTGAAAGACCGAGCGCTTCCCCCCGAGGAGCGCCGTCTCTATCTCGAGATCACCCTGGCTCAGAGTGAGCGCCTGGGGCGCCTGGTCGAGGAGCTCTTCGAGCTGGCCCGACTCGATTCGGGGGACATCGCCCTCGAGCGCGAGCCCTTCTCGATTGCCGAACTGGTCCAGGACGTCACCCAGAAGTTCTCGCTTCGAGCCCAGGAATGCGGCGTCACCCTGTCGACCGACCTCGAGACACCGGTCCCTGCGGTGGTGGGAGATCTCCGACTGATCGAGCGCACCCTGGAGAACCTGATCGAGAACGCACTCCGCCACACGGACGGAGGCGGAGTGGTCAAGGTCGTCGTGAGTCCCGAGGAGCGCGGCGCCCGTGTCGTGGTCTCCGACGACGGCTGCGGCATCCCTGCCGAGGATCTCCCCCACATCTTCAACCGCTTCTATCGTGGCTCCCAGGAGGCTGCCAGCTCCAGTCGCGGCACGGGCTCGGGGTTGGGACTCGCCATCGCCAGCCGGGTGATCGAGATGCACGACTCGAGCATCGACGTGCGCAGCGAAGAAGGTCGAGGAGCGAGCTTCTCTTTTGCTCTGGCCAGTCGGTCGGCGCCACAAAGCGACTGGTCGCCGAAACCGTGACGGAAATGTGAAGGGTTCGTGACGCCCGCGCGAGCGCCGCCCGCCAGTCTCTCTTCATCACAACGTCAGAGGCTACCGCAATGCAGCGGCGCCACCTCGAAGGAGAACCAGAGATGAAGAGACTTCTGCTGTCTGCCACCGTTCTGTTCGCCACCGCCGTCTCGCTGGCCGTCGCCGCCCCGGCCGTGGCCCAGCGCGACGTCGAGTACGACATCACGATCTACAATCTGACCCGCAACCAGCCGTTCAGCCCGCCCCTGGTCGCCACGCATGCTTCCGACGTCGCCATCTTCGAGCCGGGCCAGGCGGCCCTTCCGGAACTGGCCGCCCTGGCCGAAGACGGCATGACCGGTCCCCTCGCGGACCTGCTCTCGACCCTCTCTTCGGTCGGTGACGTGGGAGTCGCAGGCGGTCCCATTCCGCCCGGTGGCTCCGCAACGATCCGGGTGAACACCAGCTTCCCCATGCATCGCCTCAGCGTCGTCGGGATGCTGGTGAACACCAACGATGCCTTCTTCGGATTGAATACCGTGACGTTGCCCCGGGGCCAGTCCCAGAGCGCTTCGTTCTACGCGTTGGCCTACGATGCCGGCAGTGAGACCAACAACGAAGACTGCGATTTCATCCCCGGCCCTTCCTGCGCGGGCGCGGGCGCGGGCAATCGTGACACGGGCGGCGCCGAGGGCTTCGTCTTCGTGCACGCCGGCGTGCACGGCGGCGCCGATCTCGACCCAGCCGCCGATGACTGGCGCAACCCGGTCGCGAAGATCGTGGCGGTCAGGGTCAACTGATCCGTTCAGCCGTAGGGTGGCAGCCGAGGGGCTACGGGAGCGCGAAGACGAACAGTGCCCCGCCCGCTGCCACCGCTACGTGCTGTCGGCCGTCGACCGCGAACGCCATCGGGTTGGTTCGCACTGCACCACCGGTCTGGAAACGCCACAGCGGCTCTCCGCTCGAAGCGTCGAGCGCGAACACGTTCCCTTCGGGCGAGCCCCCGAAGACGAGTCCACCGCCGGTCGAGAGGACCCCCGACCACGGGGGTGTTCTCAGCTCGAATTCCCAACGTTTCTCGCCACTCGTCACGTCGAGGGCACGGATGTATCCGCGCGCCGCTTCCCCGTCGAGGGTCTGTTCACCGCCACCGAGGAACGCCTCGCCCTCTTCGAACTCCACGTCGCGCTTGAAGTAGATCGCCCCCATCTCCCGCGTCGCCACGTAGAAGAGGCCGGTCTCGGGGCTGTATGACGGGCTGAACCAGTTGGTGGCACCCTGTAGGCTCGGCCAAACCTCCACCCCTTCGTAGGTCGGCTCGGTTCCCGGAATGACGATCGGTCGCCCGGCCTCGTCGATGCCTTCGGCCCAGGTCTGCTTGGCGTAGGGAGTCGCCGCGAGGAAGCGCCCGTCCGTTCGGTCGAGCAGGTAGTAGAAGGCGTTGCGATTCGCCGTCACCAGGAGCTTGCGCGGCACACCCCCCACCTCGGCGTCGAGCAGGATCGGCACCTGGTTGGCGTCCCAGTCGTGGGTGTCGTGCGGGGTGTACTGAAAATGCCAACGCAGGCTCCCGTCGTCCGGATCGAGAGCGACCGTCGAAGCGGTGTAGAGGTTGTCGCCCGGTCGCACGTCGCCATTCCAGTCGGGTCCGGGATTGCCCACTCCCCAGTAGAGGAGATCCGCTTCGGGATCGTAGGCGCCGGTGATCCACGTCGCTCCCGCGCCGCGCTGCCAGCTGTCGCCGCTCCAGCTCTCGTGACCCGGCTCCCCGGGCCCCGGAATCGTCCAGAACCGCCACAACCGTTCGCCGGTATCCGCATCGTAGGCGTCGACGAAGCCACGAATGCCTGCCTCGCCCCCACTCGTTCCGACGATGATCTTGCCGTCGAGCGCCAGCGGCGCCAGGGTAATCGAGTGGCCGAGCGCGTTGTCGGCCATCTGGGTGCGCCACCGCTCGACTCCCGACTTCAGATCGAGCGCGTAGATCCAGGCATCGATCGTCCCGACGAAGACCTTGTCGTCGAGCACCGCCACTCCACGATTGACCGGCGGAAATCCGATCGTCCTCACCTCGCGGTCGATGGTCGGCTGGAAGCTCCACAGCCGCCGACCGGTGCGCACGTCGAGAGCCGTCACGGTGCTGGGTGGCTCGGTGAGGATCATCAGACCGTCGAACACCAGAGGCGTCGTCTCGACCAGTCCGGGCGCCTGCATCTGATAGACCCACGCGACCCTGAGCGAGCCGACGTTCTCGGGAGTGATCTGATCGAGTGCCGAGTAGCGTCGGGCGGCGTAGTCTCCGCTGTAGTGCAACCAGCTCTCGGGCTCCGAAGCCGCATGGACGAGACGTTCGTAGGGAACCTGAGCCCAGGCCGTGCTCCCCGTAGCGAGAGCGAGACCGACCAGGATCCCCGTAGCCCTGACCCATCGAGCAGCGCGACGTCTCATGGCCTCTCCTTCAAGCTGCCCAGATAGGACACGAGATCGTCGAGCTCATCGGGCTCGAGCGCGCGATACGACTGCATGAGGCTGCGCCCAGGCAACTTTCTCAACTCCGCGAGCTCACTCTTTTCCAGCGTGTGCAGTCGGTTCTGTGCGTCTCGTAACTGGATGGTGAAGGCGTCTTCGTTGAGACGTAGACCCTCGATGCGCTTGCCGTCGGCACGAGCCCTCACGAAGAGATACCGCTCGCTGACTTCGGCCCCGGGGTCGACCAGGCTCTGGCGAAGATGGGAGAGTCCACGCTGGACTCCGATCAGGGTGAGCTCCGGCCCGAAGGAGCGCCCGATACCGGCGACGACATGACACGCCTCACAGCCCTGGGTGTCGTAGATCTCGCGGCCGCGCTCGGGATCGCCGGGCAGCGGCTCGGGCTCGACCACCCCGAGAGAACGCCGGACATAGCCAGCCACCTGCCAGATCTCCTCGTCGGTGAGCCTCCAGTTGCCGGGCATTCCGGCACCCTGGATTCCCAGCTGGATCACTTCGAAGAGATCGTCGTCGGTGGGCGCGTGGCGCAGGGTGGCCCGCTGCAGCGACGGCCCCTCCCCACCCCCTCCACCCATGCCGTGGCAACGGGCGCACTCGGCCTGAAAAACCTCTTCCCCGAGAGCGAGATCCGCATCGCTGAGCGCCGCGATGCGCTCTCCCTGCTGTGCCAGGAGCACGCCTGGCCACGCGAGGCAGAGAAGCGCCAGGAAGACTTGCTTCATCGAACTCCCGACTCCGTCATGGGCCTGATGGGTGAAGCCAGTATATGCGCAGTCGCGTCCTCCCCCTCAGAAACGCCGAGCCCCTCAGAAGCGCGAGGCCGAGAGCTCGAGATCGGCGTACTGCCAGGCGTCCTCGTACTGCTTCGCCACCTCGGCGGCCTCGGCCTTCCTGCCCTGCGCGGCGAGGCTCTGGGCCAGGCCGTAGAGCGACCAGCCGTTGAGCGGAAAGACCTCGAGGTCGTCGCGGTAGATCCGCTCCGCCTCTGCGGCCCGCCCCGCGTCGAGCAGCACGGCTCCGAGCGACTGACGCACCGGGAAATGCCAGGGAGGCGGCTCGTCGTAGGTCAACCCCTGCTCGAGCTCGACCGCCTTGCCCAACCACTCCACGGCCAGATCGATCTCGCCCCTCGCGGCCGCCGTCTCGCCGGCGACCACTCCGCGAGCGATGCGCAGGAGGTCCTCCATGGCGTTGAGTCCGAAGACCGTCATCGGGTCGAGTCGGGGGTCGTCGATGAGGGCATCGAGCGCCTCGCGCTCGGCAGCACTCTGCTCGAGACTTCCCTTGCGCAGCTGTGCCAAGGCGCGGGCATAGCGCCACACGCCCGTAGCGTAGATCCAGTCGGCTGGAGGCTCTTCCTGCTCGAGGATCTCGTCCCACTCCCCGAAGCGCACCATGGCGAAGAGCGGAGTCGCCCAGAAGTGCTGCAGCGTCTCCATCCCGGGCTCGGTCGCGGCCGAGGTGTCGATCATCCGCCGGAGATCGAGTGCCGCACCCGTAGCCAGACCGCTCCGTCCCTCGAGCGTCGAGGCCGCCCACAGGAAGTGGACGTTGTGGGGCGCCAGAAAGCTCTTGTACACCCCTTCCCGATGCTGACCCTGGAAGAGCTCCCGGTCCTTCTCGATCGCCTCCAGGTTGACGCGCGTCGCATCGTGATAGCGACCGACCCGAATGTAGATGTGACTGGCCATGTGACGCAGATGACCGGTCACCTGGGGAGATTGCGCCAGACTGTCGGCGGCCGGCACGCCCAGCTCGGGCCTCGCCTTCTCGACCGTGTGAATCATGAAGTGGGCCGCGCCCGGGTGGGAAGGGTCGCGCTTCATCACCGACTCGAGCTCGGCCAGAAACTCCTCGGTGACCTTCTTGGGCGAGCCGTCCTCCAGCCAGTAGTCCCAGGGAGTCGTATCCATCAAGGCCTCCGCGAACAGGGTGGCTGCATCGAGGTCGTCGGGATAGCTCCGAGCTACGCGACGCATCGCCCGGGCATAGGCCTGGTCCCGCGGAGCCCGGTCCTCCAGCCAGGGCTCGCCGTAGCGCTCCGAGAGCGCCTCGATGTAGGCGCGCTCTGCCGGCGTCGCCTCCGCCGCCAGCTCGAGGGCCCTTGCCGTCGCCGCCAACGCTTCGGCGTGGTTGGCCTGCTCCATCGGGAAGTTGATGTTCGGTCCCAGAGCGAGTGCCACTCCCCACCAGCACATGGCGCATTCCGGGTCTTCGCGAGTGGCGTTGCGGAACGACTCGGCGGCCTCGTCGTGGTTGAAGCCGAAGGCCTGGGACAGCCCCATCTCGAAGAGATGCTGGGCCTGCTTCGAATCGGTGGTGATCGGATGGCTGATCTTGCCGTGATCGTGATCGCCGTCGGCGTTGGCGGCGGCCGCGGCAACGATCGCCAGGAGCAGCAGCATCGGTGCTGCGAATACGTTTCTTTCGTGCATGAGGTCGACCTCTCGCGGTAGTCGGCAGGATCTGTCGCCCGGAGCCCCCGAGCGACAGCGTCTCTTTCCATGCTCTACGTCGGGCCGGAGAAAACCCGCCACACGGAGCTGCTGCGATGTGGCTTCGGTCTACTTCTCGATCTGCGAGGTCAGGTTTTCCGGCCCTTCGTCGGTCACCAGGAGGTTGTCTTCGATCCGGATCCCGCCGAAGTCCTTCATCCGATCGACCCTCTCCCAGTCGACTTCCTGGCGATAGCGCGTTCGATTCTCGGAGTCGTCGAGCAGAGCCGGAATGAAGTAGAGCCCCGGCTCGATGGTGAGCACGTAGCCGACCTCGAGCGGCAGATCGACGCGCAGGAACCGCAGCACCGGACGATCGGAGCGTTCACGCCCCGAAAGATAGCCTCCGGCGTCTCGGACACCGAGACCGACCATGTGACCAATGCCATGTGGGAAGAAGAGCGCGATCGCCTCGTTCTCGACCAACGACTCGGGATCGCCGCGCAGCACCCCGAAGTCGACGAGGCCGCGCGCCAGATCGAGGGCGGCTCCCAGGTGGACGTCGCGGTACTCGGTTCCCGGCACCAACTTCCCGATCGCGTTCAGCTCGGTCTGGAGCACGACCTGGTAGAGGTCCTTCTGCTCCGGAGTCATGGTCCCGGCGACTCCGTAGGTCCGTGTGACATCGGCCGTATAGCCCGCGACCTCCGCGCCGGCATCCACCAGAACGAGCTCGCCCGCCCGGAGCTCCCGATCACCCGGCGGAAAATGGAGCACCGCGGCGTGCGGCCCGCTGCCCACGATGGTGTCGTAGCCGGTACGCTCTGCCCCGGCGCGGAAGAAGGCCGCCTCGAGCTCGATCTGGACGCGACGCTCGGTGGTACCCGGTTGGAGCAGCTCGGGGAGGGCGGCAAAGCCGGCAGCGGTGGCCTGCGCCGCCTGGCGCATGCGCTCGAGCTCGAGCTCGTCCTTGGGACGGCGAGCGTGCAGGAGAGCCTCTGCGAGACGCTCGCTCAGGGCGGAGTCGGCACTGATGCCATTGTAGGGTGCTCCGAGAAGAGCCAGAGGACGGCCCGAGCGACCGTCCAGCCACGCCGCCAGACCTGCCACATCGACCCCTTCCGTCTCCGTGCCTCCCTCCCAGACTCTCTCGTCACGGCTCACTGGAGGCACGAAGTCGACCCAGCCTTCCTGCGGATCGAAGGCCAGGACCGAGTCGGGGCGCACGCGGTCGGTGAGCCAGAAGTAATCGCTGTGTGGAATGAACGGGTAGACGCGGTCGGCCTTGCCGGGCTGGGAGATGAGGCTGCCCGCCGAGACCAGGACGATCTCGTCGTCGAGGTCCCAGGCTCGGGCCGCCGCGGCGCGGCGGGCGTCGAGGAAGCGTTGGATGCGTTTCACGATACTCGGCAGTCTAGCAAGCGGTGGTCGGTGGATCCGACCGGGGCGAGAGCGTCCTCTTCGGACCGAGCTAGCCTTCCTTCAATACCCGTAGGGGGTCGACTCGGGTGGCGCGGCGGGACGGGAGCCAGGCGGCGAGGAGGGCCCCGGCTGCCAGCAGGACTGGGACCAGCGCGAAGGTGATGGGGTCGTGGACGTCCACTCCGATGAGGAGGCCTTCGAGCAGCCTGGTCAGGAAGGCGGCTCCGACGAGGCCGAGGGCGAGACCGACAGCGACTCGCTGAAAGGCCCCGGTGAGCACCCAACGCTTGATGTCGCGCTGGCGAGCTCCGATGGCGATCCGGATCCCGATGTCCCTTCTTCGCTGGTTCACGGTGTAGCTCATCACGCTGAAGATGCCGAGGGTGGCCAGGAAGAAGGCGAGCAGCCCCACGCCTCCAGAGAGCTCGGCGTTCATTCGCTGAGCGATCATCGAGCGGTTGGTCTGCTCCTCGAAGGGGACGAGGCCGAGCAGGGCCATGTCGGAGTACTCCGCCCGCAACAGGTCACGCAGGGGACGCTCGACGGTGGGCGCGGCACGCAGCATCATCGTCACTCTCGGGAACGGCCTCTGCGCGAACGGCAGATAGACGTGAGCATCGATGGGGCGCCAGGGCACCTGGTAGAGGCTGTCGGCGACAACACCGACGACCTCTTTCGCCTCGAAGGGCTGCTCGTAGCCGTTCGGGTAGAAGAGCAGGGTCTGCCCCAATGGCTCCTTTCCGGGCCAGTACTTCTGCGCAGCGGTTCGATTGATCACGATGACATCGGGGGCGTTGGCATCGTCACCTTCTTCGAAGCCCCGGCCGGAGAGTAAAGGGAGGCCGAGCGTGTCGAAGTAGCCCTCGTCGACCACGTTGAAGCTGGTCTCCATCCGCTCTCCGCCCGAGCCGACCCGGGTGTGCTCGGTGGAGGAGAAAGAGAGCGGAACCCGCCACACCAGCGACGCCGACTGGACCTCGGCCAGGGACTCGACGCGATCCACCAGCTGCCGATAGAGCTGGACTCCCTCGTCGGCAGACGAGGCGCCCAGGCGCTCCTTCGGCATGTAGAGTGTCGAGAGCATCAGACCCCGGTCGTCGAAGCCGAGGTCGATCGCCTCGATCTTCCACAGCGTTCGCGCCAGCAGGGCGGCCCCGATCAACAGCATCGCCGAGAGGGCGACCTGGGTGACGACCAGGAGATCGCGGGCGTGCCAGCGCTTGCCGTCTCCGGGCAGCGCATCTCCCTTGAGTGTCGCGACGACATCGAGACGCAACATCTGCAGGACGGGCGCCATTCCGAAGAACAGTCCGGTCGCCACCGCGACAGCCGCGAAGTAGAGACCGACCTCGGTCTCGTTGACGATCAGCGTGGTTCCGGCGCCCCAGTCGCCCATCCCGACCGGAATCTCCTGGCGCAGGTAGTACTCGATCAAGCGGAGCAGTCCTCGGGCGAGTCCCAGGCCCAGGACTCCGCCGGCCAGCGACAAGGTGAGCGATTCGATGAAGAGCCTTCGGGCGATGCGGAAGCGGCCCGCACCGAGGGCAACGTGGACACCGAGCTCGCGTCGGCGTGCCACGCCCCGCGCCAGCATCAGGTTGGCGACGTTGGCGCAGGCGAGCAGCAACAGCATCGACATCGCCGCCACCAGCAGCTGGGAGGCGAGGTAGATGGGCTCCCCCGCGTAGTCCTCGAGGGCCGGCTCCTCGACCGATTCGAGCCACAACGAGCGGGGCCGTTCGAGAGGTTTCTGCTCGTCCAGTCCGCTCGAGGCGCTGGTCAGGATCTCGGAGGCCTCCTCCTTGCTCACCCCTGGAGCGAGCCGCCCGAGCCCCAGAACCTGCCAGTTCTCGTCCGTCGGGTCGCGCACGACGATGCGTGCGGCGTCGGCGAGCGGAATGTAGATCCCGGCCCAGACTCCCGTCCCCTGAAACCCGCGTTGGGTGACGCCCACCACCGTGTAGGGAAAGCGGCCCTCGAGGTAGACCGTCCTGCCGAGAATCTCGGGATCGGCGTCGAAGTATCGTGTCCAGGTGAGGTGACTGAGCACCAGCGTGGGTTCCGCCTCCGGCCGATCGTCGGAGGGCCCGAGCAATCGACCGAGGTGGGCGCGGGCGCCGAAGAGTGCGAAGTAGTTCCCCGAGACCGCACCCCCGAAGGTGTGGATCGTGCGGTCCGGCCCCTCGATCGACCCACTGAAGAAGCGCCAGGCGGCATCGCGGTCGAACAACCGCGCCCGAGTCTCCGCGAGCGCACGCCAATCACTCTCCGGGAAGAAACCCCTGGGGCTCTCCTCGAGACTGCGGTACACCCAGACCAGGCGTTTGGCCCCCGGAGCGTCGAGGGTGGGACGGGCAAAGTAGCTGTAGTAGGCGAAGGCCCCCACGTTGGCGCCGGTTCCGATCGCCATGGTGAGCACGATCACCAGGCTGAAGTAGGGCCGCTGGCGCACACTGCGCACCGCCAGCCGAAGGTCCTGCCACCATCCTGCCATCCCTACCCCTCTCCCGGTCGTTTCTGAGAGCGTCGAGGAGATCCGCCCCATGACCACCCGACTGCAAGGCGCACACCAGTCTCCTCACAGCGGCATACGTAGAGCCGGAGCACTACGTCCAGACCCTGCGCCCGACGCCGACTCCCGGAAATTGTCACCCTCGAGCCACCGGTGCCGAACAGTGACACTGCGCCCCGGGAAGGGCGGGCCACTCCGCCGGGATCGCCCGCTCGACCGGCCTCACCGAGCCGGGCTCCACCCGGGGCCGACCGGAGGGCTCGGCAAAGCGGTGGCATCCCTGCGGGGGGGTCAACCGATCGGCTTCGGGAAGTCGCGGAACATGTCCTTGATGGCGCTCTTGATTCGCTTGTGGTTCAGCTTGCGATCGGTACTCCGGACACCGGACACCAGCCCTCGCCAGACCAGCGTCTCGCCCGTGCGATCGATCAGATCGAGGCGCAGCGCGCCCACCACGGTCGACATCGTGTCGATCACGTCGCTTCGAAGGTACAGATCGGCCGGCCCCTCGACCCGGGTCCAGCCCTTCTTGCGCATCCGCTGCTCGACCTGCTCGAGAACCAACTGCTGGGTCTGCGGATCGGGCGCGGCGAGGCCGGGCAGCCAGGCATAGGTCTTCAGGCCCGTGAAGTCGATGCGCGCGTAGTAGCCCGCCTGCACGTTGTAGGCGAAGGCAGAGGCCGCGATCAGACTCGCGACGACGACGAGGACGACTCTCTTCACTGCTCGAGCTCCCATGTTCTCTCCCGGCCGGTTTCTCGGGCATTCTCTCTCGAATGGAGCCAGCCCCCAAGCTCACGGGATCGGCTTCACGCGAATTCTCGAGGCCCTCCGCTCACTCCACCCCCGCCAACATCCGCAGCGCGGTATCTCGCACCTGGGTGGCGGCCGACGGCCCTTGCGACATCGATTCCTCGTAGGACTCGGCGCGAAAATCGTACGGCGGGACCATGTAGCCCAGTTGATCGTTGGCCAGACCGATCAGCATGCGCGGAAAGCCGTCCATCCTCTCCAGGATCTCGAAGCTGACCTCGGGAAGCAGCTCTCCGGGAAGAGTGATCAGCTGTGCCTCGCCGATCCGCAGGTAGAGCATGTCGGTGGTGACTCGTCCGTCGAGTAGCTCACGGAGCCCCGCCTCGTAGAGCGGTCGAAAGCGCGGATTGACCATGGGAATCTGGACTGGACGCCGTTCTACTGAGAGCCGGGCGCCGTCGATCGGCTCGGCGCTCTCGAGCAGCTCGAGCACGAGATTCGCGAGACGATGCCCCATCTCGGTCGACGATGCGAAGTTTCGCTCCCGGTTGTCTCCACTCACCATGCCTCCGACCGCACCATTGAGGAAGACGACCTGGCCGACATCTTCTCCGGCCAGCCGATCAGCCATCGCCCCGGGAAAGTCGGCTCCGATCGCCTCACTCCCACGGGCCAGCGACTCGACGTGGCAGGCGAAATGAACGATCGTGGCGAGTGCCTCGCCCGTGTCTGCCTCCAGCTGCATCACCGAGAGGGTCGGATCGAGCACGCCCGGGTTGCGCGCGTTGCGAAAGAGCCCCTGCACTCGAATCCCGTCCATCGGGAGCTCGCGCGACACCGCACGGATCCGGGCGACTCCACGCAGGTTGCGCGTCGCGAGGGCAACACCCTCGACCACTCGACGCTGGAGAAAGGCGATGTACTCCGCCGGATAGTGACCGTAGACCCCGATGGTGTCCGGGGCCGCGTGATTGTGCGACATCGCCAGTACCAAATGTTCGACGCCGATCTCCTGCGCAGCGAGGCGCATGACCTCGATCTCGTCAAAGCCCATTCCGAACAGATCGGCACCGACCAGAGCCACGGTCAAGCCGTCGCGCTCCAGCACTACGATGCGCGCCTTCAGATCGTCGTGGACCTCGAAGGAATGAGGCAGCCAGCTCTGCTCCAGCGGCGTGATGACCACTTCGGCGACTCCGGCGCTCAGCCCGGTCACCGGCTCCGCCACGCCCGCACCCGAAGTGGGGCCCGAGCGCAGATGGGTCAGATCGACCACGGAGCGTTCTCCCGCAGGGACCCTCCGCCGGCCGTGGGGAAAATATGCGACTCCGATCGTTCTGCCCTCGGTGTCGAGGGCGAACCGCACCCCCTGCTCGCTGTAGTCGAGCAGGCTCCACGTGGCCATGCGCAGCACGTACTCGGGGTCTCCCAGGCGGGCTCGAACTCGCTCCTCGGTCTCGTGACCCTCGGGAACGCTGGCGGCATCGATGTTCGCCAGACCCTGCTCGGGGGTCGGACCGTGCAGGTGGAGCACGTCGAACAGCCCGGGGCGGTCCTTGGCCGGATAGTAGAGCTTGTAGCTGTACCAGCGCGACTCGAACACCGGCTCGCCCAGACGCTCGCGCACGGTTCGCCCGTCGTCGAGGCCCGGAATCAAGCCCCGATAGGTCAGCGGGGCAGGGGCCATCTCGGGGTCGACCGACCCCTTGACCGCCTGCCCCTCTGCGGCCGAGGCGAACAGCAGGCACAGGGGAATGAGTCGCAGCGCAGCTCTCGACCTATGGCAACCGGACGCTCTCATTCCAGGATTGTGGCCCCTTCGGCGCAGCGTACCACTGCCGCTGCGATTCGAGGGAGGGGTGAGGGGCAGGTGATCCAGGGCTCATGGGTCCTGGATTTGTCGGTTCCCGTGCGGATAGTGTCCACAGAGCGAGGGTCGCAGAGGAGAGGAGAGAGACCGATGCCAGATGCCACTCAACCAGCGAATGCTCGCGTCGACCGTCCCTTCGTGCCGGACGGCTATGGATTGAAGGGAGCGGAGGAGGGTTTCCTCTCCTGGGAGTGGGTGACTCGGCGCCTGGCAGAGTCGCGCAACTACTGGGTGGGGTCGACTCGTCCCGACGGTCGCCCTCATGTCTCGCCAGTGTGGGGTGTCTGGCACGAGGGCGCGGTCTACTTCAGCACCGGCGCGACGACCCGCAAGAGCCGAAACCTGGCTCACCGTCCAGAGGCGGTCATCCACCTCGAGAGCGGCGACGACGTGGTGATTCTCGAAGGGGCGGTGCACGAGCCCCGGGACTCCGAGCTCTTGGAGTCCGTCGCGACCGCCTACGAGGAGAAGTACGATCTTCGGCCACCGCTCGATCCCGCGACCGGGAGCCTCTTGTACGCCCTCCGACCGGTCAAGGTACTCGCCTGGCGAGAGCAGGACTTCCCGTCGAGCGCCACTCGCTGGCGATTCGGGAGTTGAGCTCCGGAAGAAGCCCCCGGGGCGAGGCGTCCATAGCTAGGGAAAGGGGAGTGGATGGGCGAAAGCCCCACTCAGTGGAGGCCACGGGACCGACTTCATAGGATTTCCGAGCATCCGCCCGCCAGGCGACCGTTCGCCCATAGATTCGATGAAGTTCGACGGTTCGAGGGGAGTCCCGCTCGCTCGGTGACGAGTCGGTGCGAGATACTCCGCCGCTCGGGAGGCAAGCGCCGCGGGGGCTCGATCGAGCTCGGGAACCGGCGCCCAGCCCTGACCGTCCGCTGAAACGGTCCCTGGCACGCACATTGCGAAAGAGGGGGGCAGAGTTCGATCGCAGTCGCCTTCGCTTTCTCTCCTGCGGGGGCGCTGCGTCGTGCTTGAATCGTGCCATCCAGACAGGGCCATCCAGAACACGGGACCGCCCAGACACAGGGCCGCCCAGATCCATCCGAGCGAGCATGAGTACCGAAAACACCTCTACCGAACCGTCTTCACCCCCAACCGAGGTGCGTCGGCGCAGGTACGTGCGCGTGATCGGCCCCCGTCTCCAGAAGGTGCTCTTCGTGGTCCTGGGACTGTTCGCCCTGCTCACGGTGAATTCGAGCTACCTGGTCGGAGTCTCGCTCCTCGAGTGGTGCGACCGGCGAGGTCTTCCAGAACTGGTTCTACCTCAACATGTTCCTGGTTCATCTGGTGCTCGGGGCGCTGATCGTCCTTCCGGTCGTGATCTTCGGGATCTTCCACATCAAGAACGCCTACGATCGTCCCAACCGCCGCGCCGTGTACGTCGGCTACGGACTGTTCGCGACCGCACTGGTCCTGCTCGCCTCGGGCATCGTCTTGACCCGCCTCGAAGGGGTGATCGTGGTCAAGGACCCGCAGCTGCGCTCCTTCGCCTACTGGGCGCACGTCGTGGCACCGCTCGCCGCGGCCTGGCTCTTCGTCCTGCACCGTCTCGCCGGACGCCGGATCAAATGGCGAATCGGGCTGCGCTGGGCGGCCGTGGCCGCGGGCTTCGCCGGTCTGATGCTGATCTGGCAGGCACAGGACCCCCGCCAGCTGGAACGTCGAAGGGCCCGAAGGAGGGAGAGAAGTATTTCTTCCCCTCGCTCGCCCGCACAGCCAGCGGAAACTTCATCCCCGAAGACGTCCTGGTCAACGATCAGTACTGCGCCGAGTGCCACGAGGACAGTCACCGCAATTGGGCGGTGATCGATGCATCGCTTCAGCTCCTTCAACAACCCGGCCTACCTGTTCTCGGTTCGCGAGACTCGCCGGGTCGCGCTCGAGCGCGACGGTGACGTCCACGCGGCACGATTCTGCGCCGGCTGCCACGATCCGGTCGTGTTCTTCTGTGGCAAGTTCGACGATCCCGAGTTCGACGACGAGCAGGATCCGGCCGGCCAGGCCGGGATCACCTGCACCGTCTGCCACGCGATCACTCACGTCAACAGCGTGCGCGGCAACTCCGACTACACCATCGACGAGCCGATCCACTACCCCTTCGCCTTCAGCGAGAACGGCGCCCTGAAGCTGGCTCAACCGGCAGCTGGTGAAGGCCAAGCCCGAGTTCCACAAGAAGACCTTCCTGAAGCCGCTCCACGAGACGGCCGAGTTCTGCGCCACCTGCCACAAGGTGCACCTGCCGCCGGAGCTCAACCACTACAAGTGGCTACGCGGCCAGAACCACTACGACGCCTACCTGCTGTCGGGTGTTTCCGGGCACGGCGTCACGAGCTTCTACTATCCGACCGAAGGCGACCCACAACTGCACCGAGCTGCCACATGCCGCTGCTCGAGTCGGACCAGTTCGCCGCGCGTGACTTCGACGGCAGTCGGCGTGCCCAAGCAGTCCACGACCATCAGTTCCCCAGCGCCAACACCGCGATCCCGCACCTGCTCGGCATGCCGCCCTGAGGTCAACGAGAGTCACCGCGAGTTCAACGAAGGGGTGATGCGAGTCGACCTCTTCGGGATCAAGGAGGGGGGCACGCATCGACGGCGCCGCTCGACGGCGCCGCTGCGTCCCGAGGTGCCGGCGCTCGAGCCCGGCGGGACCTATCTGCTCGAGACCGTGGTGCGCACCCTCAAGATGGGGCACGTCTTCACCCAGGGCACGGCCGACTCGAACGAGGTCTGGCTGGACATCCAGGTCGAGCAGTGGCGGCCAGGTGATCGGTCGCAGCGGCGGCCTCGGGCCGAGCAACGCGCGTCGATCCCTGGTCGCACTTCGTCAACGTCTACATGCTCGACCGCGAGGGCAATCGCATCGACCGGCGCAACGCCCAGGACATCTTCGTGCCGCTCTACAACCATCAGATCCCGCCCGGGGCAGCCGACGTCGCTGCACTACCTCCTCGAGCTGCCCGGACGCACTCGACGCGCCCGTCACGGTCGAGGTCGCGCCTGCAGTTACCGCAAGTTCGACACCACCTACATGCAGTACGTCTACGGCGCCGGACTACGTCAACGACCTGCCGATCCTGACCCTGGCGACGGATCGGGTGACCTTCCCGGTGCGCGGCGGTCGACCGAGTCGGTGGCGCCGCAGGAGTCCCGGAGATTCCCGAGTGGCAGCGCTGGAACGACTACGGCATCGGCCTGCTGCGCAAGGGGGGCAAGAGCAAGGGCGAGCTGCGCCAGGCCGAGGAGGCGTTCGCTCGGGTCGAGGCGCTGGGCCGGCCCGACGGGCCGCTCAACCTGGCCCGCGTCTACCTCGCCCAGGGCACGGTGCAGGACCAGGCGATCGACGCGCTGCAGCGAGCGTCGTCGTTCGACCCGCCGGCGCCGCCCTGGTCGGTGGCCTGGTTCACCGGCCTGGTCAACAAGCAGAACGGCTTCCTCGACGAGGCGATCGCCGACTTCAAGTCCATCCTCGAGGTCGACTACGGAGGAGACGCGTCGCCGCGAGTTCGATTTCACCCAGGACTACCGGCCTGCTCGACGAGCTCGGACAGACCTTGTTCGAGCGCGCCAAGCAGGAGCGCGGGGAGCAACGCGCAGCACGGCGTGACGAGTTGCTCGCAGAGGCGACCTCGTACTTCGAGCGAGCGTTGGAGCTCGACCCCGAAAACGCATCCGCTCACTACAATCTCTCCCTGGTCTATCGGCAGCTCGAGAACCCCGAGAAGGCGAGCGAGCATCTCGAGCTCTACCGCAAATACAAACCCGACGACAACGCCAGTGACCGCGCCATTGCGAGAGCCCGGGCCGCGGATCCGGCCGCCAATCACGCCGCCGAGGCAATCGTCATCTACGATCTCGGACGCCGGGCGCCTTCGAGCTGATCGGTGGCGATCCGACGAACCGGCGGGCCGAGCCCTTCGAGCTCCAGCCGCTCGAGGACGAGCTACCGGGCGCCAGCGCCGGGGAAGGAACTCGACGATGAGGGGCACCACTCCGCCAGAGCCCGAGAACGGCACCGACGAGCTCGGTCTCGTTGAGGTCGATCCAGACGAGATGGATGCAGACGAGATCGATCCGGAGGACCTCGTCGCCGAAGACGACACGATCATCGGTCGCGCCCTGCGTTGGTCCCTGTTGCTGATCGTCGTCGTCGGTGCCGTGGTCGCGCTGGGAATCCTGCTCGCCCGCCGTCCCGAGGCCCAGGCTCCGGTTCAGGCAATCGAGTCGGCCGCCCCAGAGGCGGTCATCCGCAGCGCCGATCCTCCGCCGGTTCGGTTCACCCAGATCACCCAGGAGGCGGGAGTCGACTTCGTCCACGTCACGGGGGCCTATGGCGACAAGCTGCTACCCGAAACGATGGGAGGTGGGGTGGCATTCTTCGACTTCGACCGCGACGGCGACCCGGATCTGCTCCTGGTCAACGGCTCGCCCTGGCCCTTCGCCCCGGAACGAGCGAAAGCGTCCCGAGCCGCAACCACCTCCAGGCTCTACGAGAACGACGGCGGCGGCGGGTTCACCGATGTCAGCGGCTCGAGCGGCATCGCCGACGCGACGCGAGGTCTCTACGGCATGGGCGTCGCCGCGGGCGACTACGACGGAGACGGCTGGACGGACCTCTTCCTCACGGCCGTCGGTGAGAACCGACTGTTGCGCAACCGCGAGGGCCGTTTCGAGGATGTCACGGCGAGCGCCGGGGTCGGTGGCCTGGCAAGCGAATGGTCGACCAGCGCGGGCTTCTTCGACCTCGACAATGACGGCGATCTCGATCTCTTCGTCGCCAACTACGTGCGCTGGTCCAAGGAGATCGACTTCGAGGTCGACTTCCGACTGACCGGGGTCGGACGAGCCTACGGTCCGCCGCAGAGCTACGAGGGGACGTTTCCCTATCTCTACCGCAACGAGGGGGACGGCAGCTTTACCGACGTCTCGGAGCCGAGCGGAGTCCAGGTCACCAACGAGGCCACCGGAGAACCGATGGCCAAGGCGCTCGGCATCGCGATCATCGATACCGACGGTGACGGTTTCCGCGACATCCTGGTGGCCAACGACACGGTGCGCAACTTCTTCTTCCACAATCGAGGCGGACGGCACTCTCGAGGAGATGGGGGAGTTCTACGGGCTGGCCTACGATCGCAACGGGAGCGCCACCGGCGCGATGGGCGTCGATGTCGGCCATCTTCCGCGACGACGGCAATCTGGCATTTCTGATCGGCAACTTCGCCAACGAGATGACCTCCGTCTACGTGGCGCAGTCGGATCCCAGCTTCTACGTCGACGAGGCGATCGGCGAGGGAATCGGTGCACCGTCGCGCAGAGCGCTCTCCTTCGGCGTGTTCCTCTTCGACTACGACCTCGACGGCCGGCTCGACGTCTTGCAGACCAACGGACACCTCGAGGAGGAGATCAACACGGTCGACCCCTCTCAGCAGCTATCGTCAGGCTGCGCAGCTGTTCTGGAACGCCGGCGACGGATCCGCGCGCACCTTCGAGCTGGTCGACCCAGAGAGCACGGGCGATCTAGGGCGCCCGATCGTCGGACGCGGCTCGAGCTACGCCGACCTCGACGGCGACGGCGATCTCGACATCGTGATCACCCAGGTCGGGGGTCCACCGTTACTCTTGCGCAACGACCAGGCGACCGGCCACCATTGGGTACGGGTCGAGTTGGTCGACCGCGCTCCGGGCCGGGAGGCGCTGGGAGCCTGGGTGACGCTCACGGCCGGCGGCGCCACGCAGCGTCGTCAAGTGGCGCCATCACGAAGCTACCTCGCACAGGTGGAGCTTGCGCTCACCTTCGGACTCGGGACGGTCGACAGCGTCGAGCGGCTCGAGGTCACCTGGCCGGACGGAACCGTGCAGTCGGTTTCGGACGTCGGGATCGACCGCCTTCACGTGATCGAGCGCGAGCCGGCTGGCTGACGCTGGCCGGGTGGCCCGAGACAGCATTCACTCCGGATTCAGGGTCCCTCGACCACCAGCGTCGTGAGGAGCGCCGGGGCCTCGACCGTGCGGGTCGCGCCCCCCGGCCAGCGCACGACCACGCGTAGGACCCTCCTGGAGCCGTCACCGAGACCCACGTGCACGATCGGCTCGGAGGCTGAAAGATAGGAGCCACTCGGCTCGAGGCGTCTGAGCAGCCGCGTCCCGTCGTCGAGCTCGATCGTCACTTCGGCGCCGAGTCCCCAACTGTTGCTGCCGGGACCTCTCAAGCGTAGGCGCAGCCAGGCGTGCCCGACCGAGTCGTCCGGCAACAGATCGTTGCGCAGAAGCATCGCCGGACCGCCGTTCTGGGTGACGACCAGGTCGATGTCCCCATCGCCGTCGAGATCGCCGCTTGCCAGACCCCGCGCGACCAGTGGTCGCTGCGGGATTTCGGTCGCAGCCTCGAAAGCGCCGCCGACATTGCGAAAGACCTGCAGCGGCTGGGCCCAACTCTCGCGGTCCTGGGTCACCTGCTCGATTGTGGGCTCGATGTGCCCGTTGGCGAACACGACGTCGAGATTCCCGTCGTTGTCCAGATCCGCAGTCACGGTGCCGAAGGTGAGGGCCAGAAGAGTCGGCATGCCGAGCTTGGCCGCGGCGGCGCGGTCCTGGAACAGGCCGTCGCCGACATTGTGAAACAGCGCTGCCATCTCGTTGGCGAAGTTGCCCACCACCACGTCCTCGCGACCCTGAGAAAAGAGGTCTCCCGCCGCGATCCCCATCCCTCCCCGTGCGGCCCGGGCAGCTCCCAGGGCGAAGCCGGCCTCGCCGGCGATGTCTGCGAACGTACCGTCGCCGCGATTGAGGAACAGGAAGTTCGCCACCGTGTCGTTGGCCACCGCGAGATCGAGCTGCGCGTCGAGATCGATGTCGAGCACCACGACCCCCAGCGTCTTGCCGGGGTGAGCCAATCCCGCCCTCTCGGTCGCGTCGACGAAGCGGTCCCCAAGGTTGAGAAAGTAGCGATTGCTCACCGGCGGGTAGACCTCGGGAGTGCAGTACACGCGGTTGACGTCGTCCGGGCTGCAGCTGCGATCTGCTTCGTACGACCAGTCGACGTAGCGGCCTACGAACAGGTCGAGATCGCCGTCGCTGTCTCCGTCCAGGAACGCCGCACTCGAACCGAACCCGCTCTCGAGCGGCAGATCCCACGCTGCGGTGACGTCCTCGAAGCGGCCACCACCGAGGTTGCGAAACAGACGATCGCCGCCTACGCCGCTGACGAACAGATCGAGCGCCCCGTCGCCGTCGATGTCTCCGACCGCTACCCCCATGCCGTAGAAGGGAAGCTCGAGTCCGGAGCCCTCGGTGACGTCACGAAAGTGAAGGCCTCCGAGGTTGTCGAACAACCGGAGCCGGCCGGGCTCGGGGCTCTCGCCCTCTGCCAACCCCCCACCGTCGACGAACAGCACCTCGGGAAGATCGTCGCCGTCGGCGTCGAAGATCGCGACCCCGGAGCCCATGGTCTCGGGGAGGAGCTTACGCGGCGAGGCCGCGTTGCGGTGCGAGAACACGAGCCCCGAGCCTTCTGTGGCGTCGGAAAGCGTGATCTGGGGGCGGGTCTCGACCGACTCGGTCGTCTCCTTCGAACCGCACCCGGCGACCAGGGCTCCGAGCAGGAGTACCGCCACCCGACGGGTCGCGCCGCTCACTCTGGAGACCTCTCGGAGCTCCAATCCATCAGATCGTTCTTGCGCAGATAGTAGGAGAGATTGCGCTCGTCGATCCCGAGCAGTCGAGCCGCCTCTCGCCGCACTCCGGCGGCGCTTTCGAGCGCGTCGATCAGCGTCTGGCGCTCGACCGTACGCAGCCGCTGGCGCAGATCGAGACTCGAGCCACCGGGATCTCGCGACTCCGCCGGGCCGAAGGGGAGCGCCTCGACGTCTAGCCACTCGCCACGAGCCAGCAGCACTCCCCGCTCGAGCACGTTGCGCAGCTCACGCACATTGCCCGGCCACTCGTAGCTCTCCAGCAGCGCCAGCGCCTCGGCGCTCAATCCTCGGACCGGTCGATTCAAGCGGCTGGCGAGCTCGGGCACGAAGGCCCGAGCCAACACCGCGATGTCCTCCCGCCGGCTGCGTAGCGGAGGCAGGGTCAGGGTCACCACGTTGATCCGATAGTAGAGATCGGAGCGAAACCGGCCCGATTCCACTTCACTCTCCAGGTCGACGTTCGCGGCACACAGCAGGCGAACATCGACGGTGGTCGGCCGGCTGTCTCCCACTCGCTCGAAGCTGCCGTCCTGGAGGGCCCGTAGCAACTTGGCCTGCGCCACGAGGGGAAGCGAATTGATCTCGTCCAGCACCAGCGTGCCGTGATCCGCGACCTGAAATCGCCCTTCCCGATCGGCCACCGCACCGGTGAAAGCGCCCCGCTTGTGCCCGAACAGCTCACTTTCGAAGAGCTCGGCGGGTATGGCGGCGCAGTTGACTACCACCAGCGCCTCGTCGCGACGCGCGCTCAGCCGGTGGATATAGCGAGCGACCTCTTCCTTCCCCGTGCCCGATTCGCCGATCAGCAGAACCGAGCTGTCACTGGATGCGACCCGCTCGGCGAGAGCGAGAACCTCCTTCCAGGCGGCGCTGTCTCCGATCGGGGTACCCGGGCGCGATGTGGTGTCGCGCAGGTAGGCCAGTTCACGGCGCCGCGACGACTCCCGTAGACAGCGCTCGATCGCGAGTAGAAGCTCGTTCGGGTCGACCGGTTTGAGGAGATAGTCCACCGCGCCGGCGCGAAGGCACTCCACCGCCGAGGCAACGGTACCGTGTGCGGTGAGCACGATCACCGGCAACTCCGGGCGCCGCTCGCTCAGCTCCGACACCAGAGTCGCCCCGTCCATCCCGGGCATCCGGAGATCGGTGATCACGATCTGGGTCCCATCGAGTCGGCTCGCCTGCAGCGCCGCCTCACCGTCACCGGCCGTGCGGACGTCGAGGCCCCGACGCTCGAGGATCTCGACCAGAGAATCCCGCACATACTCCTCATCGTCCACCAACAGCACGGTGGCACCACCGCGCGTCGCGGAGGACGGCTCGTCTGAGCGAGGCTCTCCCTTCCTGCCGGTGGGGTCCTTCGACGTCACGAGGCCTCCTCCACCGAGTGCGCGACGGGCAGCTCGACAACGAAACGAGCCCCGCCTCCGGTCCGATTTTCGGCCACGAGGCGCCCGCCGTGCTCGCGCACGATGCCTTCGCAGACCGAGAGCCCGAGACCGGTCGAGCCTCGGCCGGAGACGAAAGGCTCGAACAGCCGAGCGGCGACCTCGTGAGCGATGCCGGGGCCGCGATCGAGCACCTCGAGCCGGGCCATCCCGGAGTCGACACCGACCGCGACCGACACCTCACCGCCCTCGTCCTGGATCTGAATGGCGTTGAGAATCAAGTTGGTCACGACTTGAATCAGGGCGGCGGCTTCCCCCACGACCACGACGGGCTCCGAGTCCCCGGCGGGAAGAAGGAGACGAACACCGCCGCTCTGGTCCGCGATCAGCGCGACGCTGTCGGCAACCACGGTGTGCAGATCGACCGGCTCTCGCTCCGCCCGGCCCGGCGTCGCCAGCCGGAGGGAGCGGCGAACGGTTTGTGTGATCCGTTCGATCCCGTGACGCAACTTGGGCATGCGGAGCTGCGCCTCGTTCAGCTGGCCGGTCGACAGCTCCTCCTCCAACAGGGCCAGATGGTTCGAAACGCCTGCCAGCGGATTGTTGATCTCGTGTGCCAGATCAGCCGTCAGTCGCCCCACCGTGGCCAGGCGCTCCTGGTGCCAGAGACGACGCTCCATCTGCCGTCGCTCACGCTCGTGCTCGTTGGCGGAGGCGAGTCTCTCGGCCCGCCGCGCTTCGCGCACGGCGAGGAGTCCGAGCGGGATGGCCAGCAGCAACACCACGACGTTGAGCAGCACCGTCGTTCGGTACCGGCTGGCAAGAGTCTCCACGGTGCCCACCAGCTGGCCGGGCTCCTCGCGACGCTCGAGCATGACCGGAGCCGCGACCTTCCAGCCGCGAGTGTCGATCGGCTCGAGCACCGCCAACTCGTCCTCGTGAGTCACCGTGGCGGACTCGAGTACGAGAGCGCCTCCCAATCCCGGAGTCAGAGCCGCGAGCAGCCGCGCTGGATCCACCGTCGCGAGCAGGCGGAGGTCGGCCGCCAGGGGAAGATCGAGCTCGAGGGCCCACTCGGACGTCGGCCTCCACTCGCCCATCACCGTCGGAGCCCCCGAAGCGGAGCGCACCACGCCGGTCTCGTCCGCACCTCGTTTCACGGTCAACGAGACCAGGCCCGGATGCCCCTCCATGAACTGGAGCAGGGTGCTCTCGGTCTCCAGACGCCCCCAGCGTCGAGCCATCGGCTCCACCGAGCGACTTCGCTCCCAGCTCTCGGCCAGTCGCGGAGAACTGGACAAGAAGAGCAGATCCGCACGAAGGGTCGCCAGCGCGGCTTCGTAGCCCCTGGCCTGGACCTCGGCCCGGCGTTGGAGCTGCTCGACGGCGGCCTGGCGGGCCGCTCGTCGGGTTCCGACGATTCCCGCGACCGCCAGGGCGTCCACCACGATCAGCAACAGCACCAGTGCGGCGCTGAGAGGCAGAACCGGAATCGAGCGGGAGTGGGGAAAAAGGCGGCCCATGACGAACCAAGGCTAGCAACAGCGAGAAAGCCGCTGTGCTCAGCGTATGGCCTCAGGCGGCGCGGCGCGTCGAACGGAGGTGACGTCAGAGGCCATGTCGCGGACATGCTACACGTCGCGACCGATCTCTCCGAACGCCACTCGTCGAACCCGGGCCGACCGGCCGGTCTCGCGAGCGATCCCTGCTCGCTCAGAAGCTCAGCGTCGAAGCGCCCTGTTTGACCACCTCGTGGCTCGCGATCCGGGAGCCCCCGTCGAGCTTCCGGCCTGGTGCCGGATGACGGGGAACCGCCTGATCTCCGCAGCCCCCCCGTCTACGTCATCGAGCGCAAGTCGAGCTGACTCCCAGCAGGTCGGACGACGGATCGACCGCGGCGGGGTGGGATCGCCCCACGAATCCGGGTGTCCCATCCACGCCGAGCAGCGCCCGATAATCGCGCCAGGGCATCACCACGGAGGGCACCGGCCCTCCGCACAACCATCAACCCGGGATGGTCGGAGTATGACTGTGCACATCGACGGAGGTACGTTGACGCTGGAATCGGTTCGCGCGGTCGCTCGGGACCGGGAGCGCGTCGAACTGAGTGAGGATCCCGCCGTGATCGAGCGCATCGAGCAGAGTCGAGCTCTGCGCGACACCCTCATCGCCAGCGGCGCCCCGATCTACGGGGTGACGACCGGTGTCGGTGCCTCGGTCGATCGACAGGTCGCCCTCGACCGAGCGGCCGAGATGCAGCGTAATCTGGTGCGCAAGTGCGGCTGCGGTAGCGGTCCGACCCTGCCTGCCGACCAGACCCGGGCCGCGATCTTGATTCGCGCCAACTGCCTCGCCAAGGGCAACTCCGGCGTGCGCCGCATCCTCCTCGATCGCCTGCTCGACATGCTCAATTTCGATCTGCTGCCGCTGATCCCCGAACAGGGCTCCCTCGGAGCCAGCGGCGATCTCGTGCCGGGCTCCTACATCGCGGCGACCTTGATCGGCGAACGAGAGGTCGTGCACGCGGGCCGCACCATGCCCGCGGCCGAGGCCTGGAGCGTCCTCGACCGGGAGCCGATTCGGCTCGAGCCCAAGGAGGGGCTCTCGATCCTCAATGGCACGATGGTGATGTCGGGCATCGGAGTCCTCGCGGTCCTGGACGGCGAGCGTCTGGCGCGGATCACCGATCTGTGCGGTGCCATGGCCCTCGAGGCGTTGGCAGGCATCCCGAGCCCGTTCGCTCCGTTCCTCCAGGACGTCAAGCCGCATCCGGGTGTAGAGCGTTCCGCGGCTTCGATGCTCCGTCTGCTCGAGGGCAGCCAACTGGCCCGCGAGTACCAACGGGTGATCGCGGGGATCGAGCCGATGGCCCGCGAAGGCCACCGCCGCCTCGAAATCCGGATCCAGGACAACTATTCGATCCGGTGCGCGCCGCACTGCACGGGTGCGTTGTACGACACTCTGGAGTGGGCCCGCAGGTGGCTCGAGATCGAAATCAACTCCTCGAACGACAATCCGCTCTTCGAGATCGAAACCGGCCGCGCGCACAGTGGCGGGAACTTCTCGGGCTTCCACGTCGGGCAGGCGATGGACAGCCTCAAGATCGCCACGGCCAGCGTGGCCGACCAACTCGACCGGCAGTTCGCTCTCCTGGTCGACGAGCGCTTCAGCAACGGTCTGCCGGCCAATCTCTCGCCAGTGAGGCCCCCCGAAGACCCCGAGCACGGCATTCATCACGGCTTCAAGGGCGTTCAGCTGGCGATGTCGGCCCTGGCAGCGGAGGCGCAACAGCGCGCCATGCCGATGACCGTGTTCTCCCGTTCCACCGAGTGGCACAACCAGGACAAGGTCTCGATGGCCACGACCGCTGCCCGTCAGGCCCGGGACGTCATCGAGATCACCGAGCGCTGCCAGGCGATGCACCTGCTCGCCTGCTGTCAGGCCGCCGACTTGCGGGGACCCGAACTGCTCGGCAGGACGCGACGAGTGTACGACCGCGTTCGCCGCGTGTCCGATCCCCTCGACCGCGACCGGGAGCTCCAGGCCGACATCGAGAGCGTGCACGCGTTGCTGCGCTCTGGCGACCTCCTCGAAGGACTCTGAAGGACCCGAGGCAGGAACGAGAAACGGGACCTGTCCCCATTGCCCTCTCCGCGTTCCCAGGAACGACAGGACGCTACTTCCAGCGCACGAGGAACGCCAGCAGATCGGCCATCTCCTGCGGCCCCATCCCGCTCTCGAGCTCCTCGGGCATGAGGGAGAGGCCGCTGGCGAACAACTCGCTGATCTGGCTGCGTCGTAGGCGGACCTCCTCTCCCAGTGCCATGCGCAGCAGCACCGACTGATCGTCTTCGTCCACCAGGAGACCGCTCAGGATCTCGCCCTCTTCGGTCACCAGGTTGTAGGCGGCGTACTCCGGGCTCACCGCGGCATTCGGATCCACGATGTCGTGGAGCAGCGCCAAACGGCTCTTGCGGGCCGCATCGGCGAGATCGGGACCCACCGCGCTGCCCAGCTCGCCCAGTCGATGGCATCGCGAGCAGAGCTCCTCGAAGCGACTCCGCCCCCGATCCCGATCGCCTGCCAACTCGAGCGCCGGTTTCATTCTCTCGAGTGCCTCGGCCCGCGTGGCCACACCGGCGTCGGTGAACAAGCGAGCCGCCCGCTCGCCAACCTCGGGACTCGACCAGCGCAACAAGGTCCGACGTCGCTCGAGGTCCAGCTCTAGCTGGCCGATCAGGAGGCGTCCGCTCTCCAGGGCTGCGAGAAGCTGGGGATGATTCTCTCGACGGTAGAGCAGGATGTCTCCAGCTGGACGGCGCACAGCGGGCGGGAGGTAGATCCAGTCGGCGATCAGCCGCTCCCCCACCGCCAGGCTCCGCGGGCTCTCGACGCGACCCAGTTGGGCAATCGCCGCACTCTGGAGCTCACTGGGCTCGCGCACATCCAGCAGATCGAACAACAGATCGATTCGCTCGGGCGGATCGGTCAGTTCGAGCAGAGATAACGCCTCGAGGCGCTCTTCGAGCGGCTGTTCCCGATCGACGAGCCGGGTGGCCGCTCGCACCGCTGCGACCCGCTGACTCGGCGTGGTCGCCAACTCCAGCGCACGGGCCACTCGCCAGCCGGGCCGCGTGATCCGGGTGGATCGCTCGAGCTCCGACAATCGTGCGGCCAGGGAGATACGTGCCGATTCCGAAAATGACGTCCGAACGCGCTCGAGGCCGTCCGCCATCGCGTCGAGAACTGCAGCCAGAACCTCGTCTTCGAGGGGCTCGAGCTGGCCGAGGACGTCAGGGAGCTCGTCTTCGCGGCCTCGCTCGCCGGCCACCCGAGCGAGTCCGGCCAACAGGGCGACACGGTCGGGCCCCATGGACACGGCCTCGCGCATCATCGAAGCCACTCCCGGACTCGGCTGACGGGCGGCCACCACCGCCGCCGCCAGCTCGAGCCACGGATCGTCGCGGGACTCCACCGCGACCCGAACCGCTCCGCCAGCGAGACCCGGGACCGGCTGGGAAGCCAGACTCACGCTCAGGATGGCCTGGAGTCGCACTCTCGCATCCTCGTCCCGACTCAGCCCTTGCGCGACCCTGGCGAGCTCGGCGGAGTCCACGAAGAGCTCTTCTCCAGCAGCCAGGGTCGCCTCGCGCACTCTGGGATCCGGGTCGGCCAGAAGGATCTCCATCGAAGACCGATCGAGCTCACCGAGGCTGCGCAGCGTCCACAGCGCCTGGACACGTGCGCGCGGCTCCGGCGAGCTCCGGATCAGCCCCTGCAGTGCCTCGACCACTCGCACGGTCTCCTCCGGCCTCACCTGGAGCCGTTCGAGCAGGAGTCGCCGCGCCGTGTCGCGCCACCAACGATTCGAGTGGCCGAGCGCCTCGAGCAGCGACTCGAGATCGCCGAGCGACACCTCGGGCACCTCGAGGCCGCCGCGACCCGTGATGCGATAGATCCGCCCTCGATCGTTCCCCGCGTACAGGTCGAGCTCTCGCTCGATGTCGTCGGGAATCCACTCTGGATGCTCGATCACGTCTCGCTGCAGGTCGAGCAACCAGATCGCCCCGTCGGGTCCTACCGTCATGTTGGCCGGCCGAAAGGCCGGGTCCACGGCGGCCAGGAGCTCGGAGCGCGCCTCCTCCGGCGCTCGTGCGGCGACGAACCCTGAGCCCGTGGCGCGGATCACGTCTCGATGGACCAGATTGTGCACCGCTTCGGCCACGAAGACCTGGTCGTGGAAGGCCGGGGGAAGGGCCGCCCCTCCATAGTGAATCAGACCGCAGCCGGCAGTGAAGGTGCCGGCCTGTTCGGGGTGGTTCGGGCGCGGCGCGCTCTCTGAGATCGGAAAGATGCGCGTCTCGCCGCCCCGTCCGTGATCGGAGATCTCGACCGTCGTCTGCGGCCAGTCGTGTCCTTCCGGGAGATATCGCCCCGGCACCACCACCGCCTGCACATGTCGTTGCTCGTGCGTGACCCACTTGCGTCCCCAGTCGTCGAAGTCGAGACCGAATCCACCGCCCATGCGATCCGTCGCCTCGAACACGCCCCTCCACCTCTCCGGGCTCGCGACGGGGCCTTCGAAGCGAAAACGAAAGTCGCGCCCGCGGATCGAGATCCGCTCCTGCGCCCGATCGGGGAGGAACACCTCTCCTCCGCTCGATCCGTTCGCACCGTGAATCCAACCGTCGGGACCGAAGCGCAGGCCATTGAAGAGGCTCTCCGACGCTCCGACGCCGAACCCACTCAACAGGACGACTCGCGAGTCCCCGGCAGCGACGACTCCGTCGCCGTCGTCGTCGCGCACGAAGAGCAGGTCGGGAGCGTCGGCCACCAGCCATCCCCCGCGATACGGCAGAATCGAGTCCGCATAGCGAAATCCGTCGGCGAAGATGCGCCGCTCGTCGAAACGCCCGTCCCGATCGCGGTCCAGGAGCTCGACGATTCGCCCCGGCAGCTCGCTGCCTTCCGCCACGACCGGGTAGCCGCGCAGCTCGAGAAGGAAGGCTCGACCCTCACCGTCGAACTCGAGGTCGACCGGATCGACCACCAGCGGCTCGGAGGCAGCCAGGGCGATCTCGAGCTCCGGATGGAGCCGATGCTCTCCGAGGAGCGCGGGAGCCTGCGGAGCGGACTGTGACAAGACCGCCGCACCGACGCAGAGTGCCAGCCCGAGCCAGAGGAGTCTCAATCGCACGGCACCGTCCACTCGCTCTCACTTTCGCGGACTGTCGCTCAGTCGACCACTCATCTCGAGCAGGTAGCGATAGGCCTTCATCATCAATCGCTCCCCCGCCCCCACCTCGACCCGAGCGACGATCGGGTCGGCACCGTAGCCCCCCTCGGCCGCTGCACGGATGGTCGGAAAGTACCCCACATAGCCATTGGTATACCCGGCAAAGAGGACGTGAGGGAACCGGGCGGCGGCGCTTGAGATCGAGCTGGAACTCGACGAAGGGCTCCCCCGGCAAACCCACCAGGCCGAGCGTGTCGTCGAGCAGCAGAACGGTCAGATCGCCGCGATAGCCGTCGTCGCGATCGAGCCGATGGTGCCACTGCCACTCGGTGCGACGCAGCTCGAGCGTCGCCTCCCGGCTCGGTGCCGGCTCGATCCTCGCGGCCGTGCGCATCACCTCGGCGGCCAGCTCCTCCCCCACTTCCTTCATCAGCCGGACCGCATCCGCCGGCAGCTCCCGCTTGTCGAGAAAGGGGTTGACGTCGCCGGGGGCGCCCTGGAGGAAGGCGGTCATCGGGGAGTCGGGATGGCTCTCTGCGATGGACCGGGCCATGGCGCCGGGAAAGTCTGCCGAATATTCCAGGTTGTCGGGGCCGAAGACCACCGGATGGCAGGCGTAGCCCACCAGCAGGGCTCGCACCCGTCCCGCGGCATCGTCGATGCGCAGCACGGTGACCTCGGGGTCGACCGGATAGGTCGAGATGCGGGTCGGGTTCGCCCACAGCATGCGCACGCTGCCGTCGGGAAGCACGTATCGCCGGTTGAAGCCGACCTCGACACGGCCGTAGCCGACGCCCCAGCGCGCCTCGAAGGTCTCGCCGGCGGCTCGGATCACCGCATCGGCAATCCGCTCCATCGCCGCGAGCTCCCAGGCCGGTACACCGTCCTCGTACTCGTCCTTCAGGTAGGGACCGGAGTGGGTGTGCGAAGCCATGAAGATCACGTCGTCGACCCGGGCCTCGAGCCTCACCTTCTCCCGGACCGAGTCCATCTGGGGGCGAGCCGGAGTGCGACCGAGATCGAGCGTCACCAGGGCGACCCGCTTCTCGTCGGCGTCGAACAGGACGACTCGCGCCATCAGCGGGTCGAGCACGCCTCCATTGGGCCGCGGGGTGTAGCCCCACATGTCGAAGCCCGAGGGCGGTTCGAGGACGGCCTCGGCGAGTCCGACGCGCAGCGGCTGCTGGGCCAGGAGGACCGGGGGCGCGAGAGCCATC
Organism: uncultured Acidobacteriota bacterium; assembly: GCA_963851415.1. GTDB lineage: Bacteria > Acidobacteriota > Thermoanaerobaculia > Multivoradales > Multivoraceae > CAWKPF01. The sequence goes on along the minus strand of CAWKPF010000003.1, from coordinate 116,585 downwards.
AGGGCGAGCAGAGCGATCGAAAGCGGTCTCATCGGCAAGCTCACGGCTCAGTCGTAGGAACGGACCGGGCCCGTCTCCGGGGTCTCGAGACGCCCGATCGAACGGTACAGCTCGATCACTGCACGATCGACCAGCAGCTCCCCCGCACCGGGCTCCAGATGGGTGTTGTAGTCGGCGCCGTAGCCCCCCTCGACGGCCGCCTCGAGAGTCGGAATGTAGCCTGGCCACGCCTCTCCCGAAGTGGCATAGCCCACCAGCAGCGTCGTCTCGAGCGGCGAGCGTGCCGCCAGGGTCAACTGGTGCTCGACGAAGAGCTCACCGGGGAGCAAGACCAGGCCGAGATCTCCACCCAGTCGCACGGTGTGCACGTGGAGCGTATGGGACACTCGGTCCTGCCAACGATCCTCCACCACCAGACGTGCGCTGCGCACATCGAGCTCCCGCGGGGTGGGCTCGCCCTCGAGGCGCCGCAGCACCTGCTGGGCCTCCTCGGCGATCTGACGGCCGACGCGCTCCGCCTCCTCGAAGCCGCCCTCCGCGACCGGCTGCTTGTCCCGATACGGGTTGATGTCGCCGGCGGCGCCCTGCAGAAAGAAGATCTCGACCTCGCTCCCGCTCGCCTCCCTCAGCAGCCCAGCCAGCTGGCGTCTCATCGCGCCCGGCCAGTCGGCCGAGAGCGAATGGTTGTCGGGCCCCAGCACCACGGCATGACACGCGTAGTGGACCAGGACCGCACGCAGCTGCCCCTCCGCGTCTTCGATCCGAACCACCCCGACCCCCGGGTCGAGCGGATGGGTCGGACGCTCCTCCGCGTTACGCCAGAGCATCGTCACTTCGCCGTTCTCCACCCACCGACGGTTGTGGCCGATGTAGGTCTCTCCTCGCCCGACTGCGACCCGCGCCGGGAAGGAGAGCGGCATCGCCTCACGCACCATCCGAATGACCCGATCCTCGGTCTCCCGCCGCCAAGAGGAGCCGCCGCCGGGAAAATCGTCGCGATCGGCATCGGGACCCGAGTGGGTGTGTGAGCTGGCCAGCACGACGTGCTCGATGCCCAGAGCCTTCACGCCCTCGACGATGCGTGGCGAGACGATGCGGCGCAGGTCGAAGGTGATCAGGGCGAGCTGACTGTCCCCGTCCGAGAGCACGATCACCTGCGCCATGAGCGGATCGTGCACGCCCTCGGCCTCTCCTTCGCGCGCGGCGTAGCCCGCCATGGGTGAGCCCAGCGGTGGCGTGATCTCGGTGCTGCCCAGAGCGACCCGCAGCTCTTCCGCCGCGGGCAGCGCGAACAGGCCGGTGTGCACCAGCAGCCCGGTCAGAACCAGCCCACCCAGCGTGAGTCGGAGCCGCACCTCAGTACCCCGTCGAGCGGCGAAAGCGCTCGATCACGCGTCCGTTCTCGCGCGGTGCCCGCTCGAGCATACCGGAGGCCAGCGCCTCGAGATGCTCCGGCGTAATCAGAGCCGGATCGTAGCGATCGACCAGCGGATCGAACTGACTGGTGTGAGCGGCCGAGGCTCTGGCCTTGCGCTCGGCGTACTTCGAGATGTCGACCGTGTAGTTGGGCTGCGCCGAGTAGTAGAAGAAGGTCACCGGCACACTCCAGGCCTCGAAGCCTTCCGCCTCGAGCTCCGGGAAGTAGAGGCGCCAACGGGCCGCTCGAATCGCGTCGACGGTGATGAAGGCGCCCGAGCGGTGATCGCTCTTGTGGTACTGCTCGTAGGGCGCTCCGGGGTCGACCGAGAACAACGCGTCGGGCTGGATCCGTCGGATCTCGCGCGCCACGTCGCGGGTGAGCTCGCGGCGATCCACGTACTCGAGCATGCCGTCGTCGTGACCCAGCCAGGTGATGCGCTCCACCTCCAGGCCGAGAATCTCGCAGGCTCGCTCTTCCTCGGCTTTGCGGATCGCGGCCAGGCGCCCATGAGTCATCGTGGGATCCCGCGAGCCGGCGTTGTCGTTGGTGTAGATCAGGACATGGATCTCGTTGCCGTTCTCCGCGAGCATCGCCAGGGTGCCACCCGAGGTGAACGTCTCGTCGTCGGGGTGCGGCGTCACCACCAGGATGCGCTTACCGCTCCACTGCTCGATGCGGTCTTCGCCACGGTACTCCGGCTCCGCGGATGCAACCTGGGCCGTCGCCAGGCCGGACAGACCGAGGGTCAGCAGAACGATCAAAGAGGCGAGTCTTCTCTTCACCGAAAGCTCCCGGGGTTCCATGGGTCTCAGGGGTTTCGAAGAGCTTACCACCGGGCCCACCCCTCGAAGGGGCAGCGCGACTGCGGGCTCGTGCCACAATGGATCCCGCGATCGCTGCGAACACGTCCCGGCTCGAGACCGCCTCTCGCGCACCCGTGACCCATCCGAGGAAAGAGGTATCGAATGGCTACCTACGTCGCGCTCGTCGAGTTCACACCCCAGGGGATGCACGCCATCCGCGAATCCACCGCCCGTGCCGAGGCGTTTACCACGCGCGCGGAGCGCATGGGGGTTTCGGTGAAGTCGATCTACTGGACCACCGGGGCCTACGACGGAATCGTGATCGTCGACGCTCCGGACGAGCCGACGGCGGCCGCGCTCTTCCTCTCGTTGGCGCAGCACGGCAACGTGAAGACACAGACCCTGCGCGCCTACGAGCGGTCCGAGTTCGAACAGCTGCTGGAAGGGCTGTAGTTCGGGGACTCGAAGCTCGGTCGGGCTCTAGGAGCCTGCCAGCCTCTGGTTGGGGCGAGTGATACCGAGCTTCTTCAAACGGAAGTAGACGGTGCTGGGATTGAGGCCGAGACGCTCGGCTGCACCCCCGGCTCCCTTGATCGTCCAGTTGCAGTCCTCACACACCCGCCGAATGTGCTCGCGCTCGACCTCCTCGAGGGTCGCCGTACCGGCACCCGGTCCCTCGGCAGCGAGGTCCGCATGAGGGCTGCCCTGACGAACGGTTTGCACCCCTTGGCCGAGCAGCTCTTCTCGGAGCTCGAGAGACGACCCCCTGGACAGGATGATCGCCCGTTCGAGGACGTTCTCGAGCTCTCGCACGTTGCCCGGCCAGTCGTAGCTCTGGAGGACGTCCAGGGCCCGGCTGGGGATCCGCTCGATGATTCGGGGGTTCGCCTGTGCTCTGCCAGGCTCTGCCCTCCGCTGGAGCGTTCACCCACTCCCTACCGCGACCGCGCCACTCCGATCCGCGGGCACCGCGACTCGAGCGGACACACCGAGCACTTCGGGCTCAGCGGCACACAGATCTGCTGCCCGAAGCTCACCAGGATCGCGTTGATGCTCTGCCACCACCGACGCGGTAGCTGGGCGCGTAGAGCCATCTCGGTCTCTTCCGGAGTCCGTGTGTCGACGTAGCCCCAGAGGTTAGTGATGCGGTGCACATGGGTGTCGACGCAGATGGCGTCCTTCTGGAATCCCTCGGTCAGGACCAGATTGGCGGTCTTGCGCCCCACGCCGGGGAGCTCGACCAGCTCTTCGATGGTGGCGGGAACTCGACCGCCGAAGCGATCGAGCAGCACGCGCGCGGTCTTCCTCAGATTGCGGGCCTTGGTCTTGTAGAACCCGACCGGGAAGACCAGCTTCTCCAGCTTCGCCGCACCCAGGCGAGACAGCGACTCGGCGTCGGGGGCCACGGCGAAGAGCCGTGCCGAGGCGGCGGCGGTCACCTCGTCCTTGGTGCGTGCGGAAAGAATGGTCGAGATCAGCACCTTGTAGGGATCGCGGTCGGCCTCCGCGATGAGGGTGACCACGGGTGGCGCGGTCCCCTCGAGTGCCTGTTGGACCTTCTTCAGCGCGGGACCGATGCGGCGGTTGTCGAACGCGCCAGGCACTCTCGATCCGGTCGCCTCAGACCTGCTCACGGGTGAGCCACTTCTCCACCGGCGGGGCCTCGTAGGCATCGAATCGGTCGAGCAGACTGGCAGGATCGTCGTCCACCAGCAGCATGTCCCGGTTCTTCTGGCGAACGAAGCCCATCTCTACGGCTCGGTCGAGCATCGCGATCAGGGGATCGAAGTAGCCTTCGGCGTTGAGAAGGCCGCACGGCTTGTAGTGGATTCCGAGCTGAGCCCAGGTCAGCGCCTCGCAGATCTCCTCGAGAGTACCGAGCCCTCCGGGAAGAGCGATGAAGCCATCCGACTGCTCGACCATCTGTGCCTTGCGTACGTGCATCGAGGGCACCACGTGCAGCTCGGAGGCCCTCTTGTGCGCGACTTCCCGCGCGGCCAGGGCCTCCGGGATGATGCCGATGACGTGGCCGCCGTTCTCGAGCACCGTGTCGGCGATCACCCCCATCAGCCCCACACTGCCGCCACCATAGACCAACGCCAACTTGCGCTCCGCCATCACCCGGCCGAGGGAGCGGGTCGCCTCGGCGAACTCCTCGCGGGTGCCCACCGCCGAGCCCGCGAAAACGCAAACCTGCTGAACCGCCTCGCTCATGTCGCTCTCTCTCCCTCTGCCTCTGACCGTTTCCAGAACCTCGCCCTGATTCGACTCAGGAAAAGAAGTCGACCTCCCTACCGACATTCTGCGCGCAGGCCTGGTCGTAGATCACCCGGGCCAGCGCCACATCCTGAACGGCGAGTCCGGTCGAGTCGAACACGGTGATCTCGTCGCCCTCACGACCCGGCTTTTCTCCCGCGATGATCTCTCCGAGGGCAGCGTCGATGCTTCCGCGGCTCAGTGCTCCGGTGGAAAGGGGTACGTTGACCTCACCACTACCACAGGCCTGGTCCCAGTCGTCGACCACGATGCGGGCCCTCTGCAGCAGCTCGGTGGCCAGCTCCTGCTTGCCATGAGCGTCCGCGCCCATCGCGTTGATGTGCGTCCCGTCGTGGATCCAGGAGCTTTCGACCACCGGCGTACGCGAAGGCGTCGCGGTGCACACGATGTCGCAGCCCGCGGCCTCCTCCAGGCTCCCGACTCGCCCCCCGACTTCCTCGGCAAAGGCCCGTGCGGCCTCCTCCGAGAGATCTGCGGCGACCACCTCGAGCTCCCCGTGGGTGACCCGCAACGCCTGGTACAAGGTCCTGGCCTGCACTCCCGAACCGATGAAACCGGCGCTGCGCGCGTCGTCGCGGGCCAGGTACTTCGAAGCCACTCCGGCCGCCGCACCGGTGCGCACGGCGGTCAGGAGGGTCCCGTCCATCACTGCCAACGGCTGAGCGGTCGCAGGATCGCTCAGGATGTACATACCGAGCACCGAGGGTAGACCGTAGCGGTCCGGATTCCTGGGATGCGCGTTGACCCACTTCACCCCGGCCGCTCCGTCGAGATAGGCGGGCATGGCCCGAAAATCGCCGTCGAGCTCGGGCAGGTCGAGATAGACCTTGACCGGCATCTGCGTCTCGCCCCGGCCGTGGGCAGCGAAGGCCGCTTCCACGGCCGCCAATGCCAACTCCATGGTGAGCACGGAGCGAACGTCGGACTGCGTGAGGACACGGGTCTGGGTCACGAAGACGGTCTCCTGCTGACGGAAAGGAACCTGAGAGATCATCCTCGCACAACCGCCACGGCTTGTCCCGCTCGTAAGGGTGGGTTGCAACGCCGTAGAATGACTCTTCCCCACGGAAGGGACCGAGCGGAGAACCATGCCGAAGCCCGAAAGAACCGTCCCGATCCTCACCAGCCGAGCCACCCGAAGGCGGCCGATTCGCCACTCCACGAGCCACCACGGGCGTCGCGTCGCGCTGGCACTGTCAGGGCTCTTGCTGTCGGCCGCGGCATCCGTCACCGTGGCCGAGGAGGGGCCCTGGTTCGAGGACCGATCCTCCGCACTGGGGGTCGAGTTTCTGCACTTCAACGGGATGTCGGGCCGCCTCTACCATGTCGAGGTGGTCGGTCCCGGCGGCGCACTGTTCGACAGCGACGCGGACGGTGATCTCGACCTCTACCTGGTGCAGGGTGCCATGCTGGGCGGCGACCTCGACTACGAGGACGCCTTCTTCCCCTGGACCGGAGAGCGACCGCCGCGCGACCGCCTCTTTCGCAATGACTTGAAGGGCACGGATTTGCGCTTCACCGACGTCACCCGAGAGAGCGGGATCGTGGCGACCGAGTACGGGCTCGGGGCGTCTGCGGCGGATGTCGACAACGACGGGGACATCGACCTGTATCTGCTCAACTGGGGACGCAACCAGCTCTGGCTCAACCAGGGCAACGGAACCTTTCTCGAAGCCGAGAATGCCGGCGTCGACGACCCCGCCATGTCGGTCTCCGCCAGCTTCACCGACTATGATCTCGACGGTGATCTGGACCTCTACGTCGTCAACTATGTCGATTTCTCCTACCTCGACCATCGGACCTGTGTGACGGCGCGCGGTGAAGACGACTACTGCCTGCCCTCCGCCTTTCGCCCGCTGGCCGATCGGCTCTATCGCAATCGGGGCGACGGCACCTTCGAGGACGCCACGAAGGTGGCCGGTCTCGACGCGGCACCAGCCAACGGTCTGGGAGTCGTGAGTCACGACTTCGATGGCGACGGCCGGCCCGACTTCTACGTCGCCAACGATCTGATGCCGAACCAGCTGTGGCTGAATCAGGGATCGGGCCGCTTCATCGACGAGGGACTGCTCTCGGGATCTGCCCTCAACTCGCTCGGCCGAGCCGAGGCGAGCATGGGCGTCGTTCTCGGTGACGTCGACGGCGACCTGGACCTCGACCTGTTCATGACCCACTTCACACGCGAGAGCAACACCCTGATGCGTGCCGGAAGGGGCGCCATCTTCGATGACGCTACGGATCAGTTCGACCTGGCCTCGGTGAGCTGGGACTTCACCTCCTTCGGCACCGGCTTTCTCGACTTCGACAACGACGGATGGCTCGATCTCGTGATCGTGAGCGGCGGCGTGACCTATCCGCCAGGGGTCGACAGGAGCACGAACCCGTTTCCCCTGGGCCAGACCAACCAGCTTCTGCGCAATCGGGAAGGGCGCGGATACGACGATGTGACTCCTCGGGCCGGAGACGCCTTCAGCCGTTCCGAGATCAGCCGGGGAGCGATTCTCGGCGACCTGGACAACGACGGCGACACCGACGTTGTCGTGACCAACAACAGCGGACCTGCGAGGGTGTTGATCAACCCGAGAACACCGAAGCGGTGGCTCGGCGCTCGTCTCGTTCTCGCGCAGACCCCCGGTTCCCCGCCCCGCGATGCGCTCGGAGCGATCGCCACCCTGCGGCGCGGCACGACGACCTGGCTGCGTCGCCACCATGCCGATGGCGGCTATGCCTGCAGCAACGATCCTCGAGTCTCGTTCGGTCTCGGATCCGGGGAGGTCGAGACCCCAGCCTCGGTGACCTCTTCCGAGAGCTCGCTCGAGGTGCGCTGGCCCGACGGGTCGAGGGAGACGTTCGAGGACCTCGAGCTCGGGAGGTACCACACCTTGACCCAGGGGACCGGGAAGACGGCACGGTCTCCGGGAAGCGCAGAGCCATGACCCCGAGTACGCGAGTTCCGAGCACCCGGAAACCCAAGACCCGCCATCCGAGTACGCAGGACCCTCCGAGTCGACGACAGCTCGGCCTCGCCATGCTCTGGCTGATGTCGCTCCTCGTCCTCCCCTGCGGTGGGCTCTCGGGGCAGGCATCGCGATCGAGCCTCGCCGCCGTCCCCGAGGTCACCTTGCAGGCCGCCGAGCCGGCGGTCCAGGAGAGGGTGCGCAGCGTGCGTGAGGAGCTCCTTCGGATGCTCGCGCGCCCCGACGTGCCGGACCAGACCCTGGCGCAGGCGTTCGGAGAGGCCGGCGAGCTGTTCCTGATCTACGATCTCACCGATGCCGCGAGAGCCTGCCTGCGCAACGCGACGACGCTGGCTCCCGACACGATGCGTTGGCACTATCTCCTCGCGACCCTCGACGAGCTCGAGGCCCGAATGTCCGAGGCAGCCGAGGGATATCGGCGCGCCGCCCAGCTCGATCCGGACGACCCCACGGTGCGCGCACGACTGGCCGAGGTCGAGCTGCGACAGGGCGAGCTCGACCGGGCGGAAGAGGAGTGGACCCTTCTCCTCTCCCACGCTCCCTTCCGAGCCGTGGCGTGGTACGGACTGGGCCGGATCGCTGCCCAGCGCGGAGACCACGAGCGCGCGGTCGAGTCGTTTCTGGAGGCCCTCGCCGAGCAGCCGAATGCCGACGTGGTGCAGTACCAACTCGCTCTCTCCTATCGTCAACTCGGCAATCAGGACAAGGCCCGGGAGCACCTGGCCTCGCGCGGTGAGACCCGCGTGCGCTTTCCCGATCCGATCGCCGAGGAGGTCAGGCAGGTCGGCACCGGAGTCGGCACCTTGATGATCGCCGGGCGCAGCGCCTCGCGGACCGGAGACCTGGGGCTGGCGCTGGAGCGCTTTCGAGCCGCGGTCGAGATCGCCCCGGACAATGCCAGCGCCCATCGAGCGCTGGGCTCCGTCTTGATGGACTCGGGGCAGATCGAAGAAGCACTCGAGCACTTCGACGAATCGGCCCGGCTCGATCCGATCAACGCGGGCCTGCAGATGTTCGTGGCGGGCCAGCTGCAGACCCATCGTCCTCCCACCCCGGAGCGCGACGAGCGCCTGGTCGAGCTGTTCGACCTCGCACTGGTGCAGACGCCGGATCTGCTCGAAGCCTGGCTGGGGAAGACACAAGCCCTCAAGCGGCTCGGGCGGGCGGGCGAGGCCGAGCAGGCCGTCGCACGCGCGCTCACCCTGGCACCGGAAGCGCCCGGGCTCGTGCTTCTGCGTGCCCAGCTGTTGCAGCAGCTCGGGAGGCTCGACGAAGCGCGAGCGGAGCTGACACGCGTCGACTCCGCGGCGACCGCTCCCGAGGTGCGTGCCCAGGCCTCTTTTCGGCTCGGAAACCTCGACGTCGAAAGCGGCGACCTGGAGAGTGCCGCGGCGCTCTACCGGACCGCCATCGAGCTCTCCCCCGAGCTCGCCGAGGCCCACTTCAACCTGGCGACGGTCCTCGGCCGACTCCAACGCTATGACGAGGCTGCGTCCTTCTACGCCCAGACTCTCGCGCTGCAACCGGAGAACCATGGTGCCCGGGTCGGCGAGGCCGGGGCTCTGCTGCTGAACCACCAGGACGGGCTGGCCCGCCAGCGTCTCGAGCAGGCGATCCAGCTGTACCCCGAAGAGCCCGGCTACGCGAGTCTCCTCGCCCGGGTGCTGGTCGCTTCACCGGACGACTCCGTGCGCGACGGTGCCCGCGGGCTCGACCTGGCCAAGCGGCTGTTCGAGTACGAGGCTTCGGCCGAACACGCCGAAACGGTCGCGATGGCCCTGGCCGAGAATGGACGCTTCGAGGAGGCAGCCGCGCTCCAGACCGCCGTGGTGGAGCGTCTCGAGCAGGACGGCGACCCGAACCGGGACGCCGCGGCGCAGCGCCTGGCACTCTATCGTCGAGGAGAGCCAGCCCGGTCCCCCTGGGAGTGACCCCGTATCCAGCGGCTCAGGTTTCCCCCAGAAGCTGTTCGAGGAGCCGCGCCAGGAGGGGTCGCTGGGCGGCATGGATCTTCGCTTCGGCCTCGCCGACGCGAAAGAGATCGAAGCGATCGATCTCGGGAAACCGCTGCTTGCGCCCGGTCCGCGGGGGCCATTCGAGCTCGAACGTGTTGCTCTCGAGCTGCGTCGGATCGCAGTCGCCCTCGACCGCCCATACCCGGAGCCGCTTGCCGTTCTTGTAGCGCACCTCTCCCAGATCGAAGTAGTTGGCGTTGGGGTCCAGTTCGAGACCGGTCTCTTCCGAGAACTCCCGCTGCGCGGCCACCAGCGGGTCTTCCCCCTGCTCGAGCAGCCCCTTGGGGACTCCCCACGACCCTTCGTCCTTGCGGGCGAAGAAGGGACCACCAGGGTGACCGAGCAGGACTTCGATCTGCGCACCTCTGCGACGAAAGAGCAGAAGTCCCGCGCTCGAGGCAGGCACGCGTCACCGCCCAACGCTACGCAGCGCAGCGATCCGACGCTCGAGAGCCGCGGTCTCGGTCGACGGTGCACCCGCCTCCCGAGCGAGCAGGAGCGCCTGCTCCAACCGGTCAGCGGCCTCGCTGTCTCGTCCGACGGACGCCAGAGCCTCTGCGGTGTTGATCAGGAGATTGCCCAGCAGGGAACGCAAGGCCCGGTCGTCCGTCCGGGCCTCGAAGGCCCGGTCGAGCCGGTCCATCAAGGCTGCCACCGAGCCGTCCTGGCCGTCGAGCATGGCGCTGACCACGAGCATCCTGAAGTTGTCGGGGTCCTGGGCCAGAACGAGGTTCGCTTCGCGCCGGGCCTCGTCGTAGCGCTCCATCTTGGCCAGCGAGCCGGCATACATCGCGCGCGCCGCGAGATTGTCCGGCTCGATCTCCAGGGCCCGCTGGGCAGACCGCGCAGCGCTCTGGGGATCCTCCATCGAGTCGTAGACCGCGGTCTGCAGCACGAGAGCCGGGACCGAGTCGGGCTCGATCTCGAGCAGACGGCCGAGCTCGGTGAGCGCGCGCGCCGACTGGCCGGTCTCCATGTAGGTACGGGCGCGTCGCAGGTAGCTCTCCGTATTCAGCGCGGCCGCGTGCATGGAGGCACGACGCGGATCGTACCGGTGACGTAACCGCGGCAGGTCACGGCTCTCCTCGGCCAGCTCACGGGCTCGATCGGTGCGCCCGGTGCGATGGTAGGCGCGAGCCAGCGTCGCCACCACCGCCTGCACCTCGGGCGCCAGCTGATAGGCGCGCTCGAGCTCCGTCACGGCTCCGGCCGTGTTCCCGGATCGCAGCATCATGCGTCCCAGGCCGAGGTGAGCCAGGGCGTCGGTATCGTCGAGACGAATCGCACGCTCGAAGGCCTCCTGGGCCTCCTCGTCTCGACCCAGCTTCTCGAGCGACTCGCCGTAGCGCACCCAGGCAGGCGCATAGGCCGCATCGATGTCGAGGGCCCTCTTCAACCAGTCGACGGCCTGCGCGGGATCGGAGAAATCGATCAGCGCGCCCAGAAAGTAGGGCCATCGAAACTCGGCGGGATCGAGTCGGGCCGCTTCCCGATAGGCCCGAGCCGCCTCCTCGCGGTGCTGGTGCGCTTCGAGCAACATCCCGTACTCGCCCCACGAGGTGCTGCTGCGAAGGTCGTCGACGAGCTCTCTCTGGGCCCGCTCGAGGGCCGCGCGCACCTGCGGCTCGGTGCCCGAGAGGTCGGGGCGCGGCACCTCCTGGCCCGCCAGGGCGGCCGTCCCCGCAATCGACAGCATGACTCCGAGCAGGAGCCCCCTCGGGGGGCGCTCACTCGACGGCATCGCCCGCCCCTCTGCGCAGGGTGATCACCCGCTCCGTTTCGGCGACCGGGAACCGCTCCGTCTCCCCGGGGGGCCGGTCGCCCGAGGGCCAACGCACCTCGATCGACTCGATTCGTTCGTCCTGGAGCAGCCCGAGATGAACGCGCGCGTGTCCGGAGGTCAGGTAACCGGCCGGGGGAATCACATCACGGACCCGTCGGCGCCGATCGCTCACCACGACGAGCCTCGCGCCGATCGCCTCGCGACCGAGCTCCGGGTCGATCGCCCGGATCTCGATCGAGCGCCCCCGACCTGGATCGGCGTCGTTGCGGTAGAGCCGCACCGGGCCCTCGATGTTGGTGACCAACAGGTCGAGATCGCCGTCCCGGTCGATGTCACCGGGGATCAGTCCACGGCTGATCTCGATGCGCTCTCCGAAAGCGCCGGTTCCCGCACTGGCGTCGACGAAGTGGCCGCTGCCGTCGTTGAGAAAAAACAGGTTGGGCTCGGCATAGGGGGCCCAGAAGGAATCGCTCGTTCCGCCCACGGAGGCTCGCAGTGTGGTCGGACGTCGCTTGATGGCTCCATTCGCCACCGCCAGGTCTTCGTCGCCGTCGTTGTCGATGTCGAGCCAGGCGGTGCCGAACCCGGTATAGGGCATGCTCGGCACGCCGAGCCCACGACTCGCGGTCGCGTCTTCGAATCCCGCCGCACCCAGGTTCTCGTAGAGTGTGTTGGTCTCCTCGATCAGATGGCTGACGAAGAGGTCGAGATCGCCGTCCTCGTCCGGATCGCTCAGCGCCACTCCCATTCCCGCCTCCCCGACTCCGAAGCGATTGAAGGCCAGCCCCAGCAGCAGGGCGTCGTCGACGAAGCTGCCGTCGCGACGGTTGATCCAGAGGTGATTCGGGTCGGCGTCGTTGGCCACATAGACGTCGACCCAGCCGTCGCCGTCGAAGTCCGAAGCCACGACCCCGAGCCCCCGATCCGCCGCCGCGCTGAGGCCCGCACGCCGTGAGATCTCCTCGAAGGTGCCGTCACCTCGATTGCGGTAGAGCAGATCGGACAGGCCGGGAAACTGAGCCGGTCCACAGAAATCGAGTCGGCCGCCCTCCAATGCGCACTCGCGGCCGGGATCCCAGTCGACGTAGCGCGTCACCCAGAGGTCGAGCCAGCCGTCACGATCAAGATCGAAGAACACCGCCGATGCCGACCAGCCGTCCCCCCCGCCGAGGCCCGCCGTGGCGGTCGCCTCCTCGAAGGTGCCGTCGCCCCGATTGCGATAGAAGCGATCCGGACCCCAGTTGCTGACGAACAGATCGAGCCAGCCATCGTTGTCGACATCTCCCACTGCGGCACCCATCCCGTACGAGCGATCTCCCACCCCCGCCTCGGCGGTCACGTCTTCGAACGTGCCATCGCTCGCCTGACGAAAGAGCCGGTTCCCCACCGAGCTCGGCCGCCCGGAGTCGGGGGGCTGATCTCCCGCGTTGACCAGATAGACATCGAGGAGGTCGTCGCCGTCGAAGTCGAACAGCGCCGCTCCCCCGGTCATCACCGCAGGCATCGCATACCGGTCGGTGGAGCCGGTCTGGTGCACGAAGTCGAGGCCGAGCGTCTCCTGGATCTCGGTCAGGGGAACCGTCGCGGCCACGGTCACGGGGCGCTCGGTGGCGGCAGCGGACTCTGCCCGGTCCGCGCGGTCGCCACAGGCGGCGCCCGACAGGCAGACCGCGACCAGACACCCTCGCACTGCAATTCGCATTCGCATGACCGGAAAGAGAATATCGGCATCCGGCGACCGATGCGAAGGCGGGTCAACCCCGAGGACACCTCGCCGAAGACGGCACCCGAGAGGTCCCACGAGAAAGGGGGCGCCGAAGCGCCCCCCTCTCGAACACTTTCGATGGCCTTCCGCTAGAAGCGGAACGTCAGCGAGAAGCGATACTGGGTCGGCTGCTGGAACTCACGTCGAGCTCTGCGCACCTCGCCGATAGTGTTGATGTTCACCTGATCCTGGTTGTTCGGCACGTTGAGCGCCTCACCCCGGAGCGTGCCCGTGATCTCTCTCGCGATCGGGAACTCCCACGCCAGACTCAGGTTCATGTTCCAGGTGTCGTCCAGTCGACGAGTGCCGCGCTCCTCGACGTACAGGGTGACCCCTCCATTCTGTGGAGCCTCTCCCGTCTCCAGGTCGAACACCTGGCCCGCCACACCTTCGGTGCGGAACCAGGGCATTCCACTGACATAGGAGAAGTGGCCGCCAGCCGTCAGGTTGTGCCGCCCGAGAGCCCAGCTCTTGAAGCCGAAGCTGTTCAAGATGATGGGACGATCGGTGAGCTCGCTCGGACCGTACCGGTTCTGCGTCGACACCGAGGTCCCGAGCTGAGACTCGAGGTCGTAGCAATTCACCGGGACAGTCCGCTCCGGCTGCCGATTCTGGCACTGTGCCAGCTGGGCCTCGTTCAGCGTGACGTGCAGGTCTTCTGCGTAGTCGTCGTTGGTGTTGTTCCACCAGGCGCCGCCGCCGGTGGTCTTGGCTTCCGCGAAGGTCACGTTGTTGAACAACGCCCACCCGTTCTTGAAGCGGCGGTTGACCTGTACCTGCAGCGCCTGGTAGTCGGACTTGGCGGTCTGGAAGTTGTCCAGCAGATTGGTGCCCTCGAAGAGCGGATCCCTGCCCTGGGCGACTCGTGCCGCATCGAGCTGGCGGAACATACCCGGATAGTCGTCGTAGTTGCCGACCATCTTGAACTGTCCGCCGAAGGGGTTCGCCTGGGTCGAGGCCCCGATCTGGTTGCCGAGCTCCCAGAAGATGGCCTTGGAATCCAGCACCCAGTTGTTGCTGAACTGCCACTCGAAACCGAGGATGATCTCGTCCTTGTGGTAGGGCTTGATGTCGTTGTTCAGAACGCCGGCATCGACCAGATCCCAGTACTGACCGGGGCGCTGGAACTGGAACACGTAGTTGTAACCGACGCCCTTCTCACACCCGGGCAGGGCGCCTGGAAAGATCGCCGTGGTCAACGCCACGTCGATGGGATCGCAGAAGAGGTACGAGTCGAAGCCCTGATAGCCGTTCCACTGGTCCATCAGGTGCTCGTTGATCCACTGCTGGTTCAGCTGCGCGAAGTACCGGCCCGCGTTGACGCTGAACAACATGCGGCCATCGCCCTTGACGTCGTACGACGCCGAGAGACGCGGGGCCCAGTTCGTCGAGTCGACCACCTTGCGGTTGGTGTCGTTCCTGGCCACCGCCTGCTCCACCCGCAACCCCAGGTTGAACGTGAAGTGATCTCCCACCGTGAAGCGGTCTCGCACATAGAGAGCGAGGTCTTCGTTCGAGCTGTCCTGGGTGCCGAGGTCGGCCACCAGGTCGGGCGGATTCCGGTCCGTGTACGAGCAGCCCCCGGCCTGCTGCACGGTCGGCCCGAAGATGGCCTGGAACAGCGGGATGAGATCCGGGTCGGTGCGAGCCACGCCGCAGTCGCCCGAGATCCCACCGTTCCCCTCGAAGCCCCAGGGGTTGAGGGCGTCGAAGTCCGCGTTGTTGGAGCCGTACTCGTTGTTGACGCGGACGTTCGAGTTCCAGGCCACGTCCTGCCAGTCGATACCGTACTTGAGCTCGTGGTTGGCGCCCACGAACTGCGTCAGGCTGGCGTTGGCCTGCTGGCGCGGGAAGGCATTGAGGCCGAAACCGTTGTCCAGATCCCAGCCGTTGTGCCAGGAGCCGTCGGCACCCGTGGCGTACATGTTGTAGTTGTTGCCAGGATAGTGAATGTCGTACGCCGGATTGGCGGGAAAACGCAGCTCACCCTGGCCGTCCGGGCCCCGATCCTGCTGCTTCTGAGCGAGGCAGACTTCGAGATCGGGAGAGCCGCAGGCGAGAAACTTGTTCTCGTCCGAGGTCTGATCGGCGATCTTGGTCTCGAGAAACAAGTTGCTCGAGATCGACCAGCTCCAGTTCAACGTGGCCAGCGTGCCATCGATCACGTGGGGCGTCGGCACCCAGTAGTCGAAGGTCTGCGGGATGAAGTAATTCCGATTCGCCGGAGTGTCCATGTAGGAGACCGACACCTGGTGGCTGGCGCCGGGCTGCAGGTTGAACTTGGCGATGTAGGCCTCGGTGTCGAGGCTGACGTCGACCGGATCCCGGTTCAGGGTCTGGTCCCAGTTGGAGGAGTCGGTGGTGCTCCAGCCAAGGAAGAACCAGGCCTTGTCGCGCTTGATCGGGCCGCCGATCGAAAGCTCGTAGGTGGCATTGGTGTTGCCCTTCTCGAGCTCCGTGCGCTTGAGCGAATTCGGGTCCGCCGGGTTGGACTCGCGGTTGGCCAGGACGGGCTGGGTCTTGTAGTCCGCGTCGAGCGACACGTCCTGGTAGGTGATCGCACCGTCACCGTGATAGCGGTTGGTGCCCGACTTCACGATGACGTTGGTGGTCGAGCCGATGGCGCGACCGTACTCGGCGGAAGAGCCGCCGGCTTCCATCGTCACCTCGGTGACCGCGGTGGTGGGCAGCAGCACTCGGCTGCCACCGAAGCGCGCGAAGGAGGTGTCGACGCCATCGATGAACACCTGCTGGTCCGACCACGAAGTGCCGTTGACGTTCGGACGCGCCTGCTGGATGTCCTCGTTGTCGCCGTCACTCGCCACACCCGGCAGGGTGTTGATCACGCCGTAGTAGGTCCGGGTCGACCCGGCGACTTCCTGCCCGACCTCGGAGGTGACGGTCGAGCCCGCGGTGACGTTGAACTTGTCGACCATCGGGGCTTCCGAAGTGACCGTGATCTCTTCGGAGGTCCCGAGGGTGAGCTTCAGGTTGACTTCCGTGGTCCGGCCCGCGGTCACGCTGGTCTTCACCTGCGTGGCCTGGAAGCCCTCGAGCTCGGCTTTGACTGTGTATTCGCCTGGGGGTAGAAGAGCGAAGCGATAGGCGCCGCCTTCCTGCGAAATAGCCGCTTGGGACCCTCGTGGGCCCTCGAGGGTAATCGTGACGCCTGGCAGCTCTGTGCCGGAAGCATCGGTCACCTTGCCCTGCACGTTCCCCGTCTCCGGTGCGTCGGCAAAGCCGACCGAGACGACGAGTAGCGACAGCAAGGTCGCCAAGAAGACTCGCTTCATCGGACCTTCCTCCTTGAGGAGTTGAACCTGTGGTGAAAATGTGCCCGCACGGTAGCGCCCGCAAACCTCGGTGTCAAATACCCGACGAAATCACGGTCTGTTCTCGCCTCGCCACTCCGCAACCACTCGGTGCGAAGAGCGCAGGGGTCCGTCGGTCTCCGTTGAAGTCCGTTCGCTGTTTCGTACGACACTTGCCCTGCTCATCCGCAAATTGGATGCCACGATCTCCGCGTCCACGAGGGGGTTCTCTGTGCTGCACTGCACAGCAGAATCCCCACAGTGTGTAGACACACTCGTTCGTTTTGCGAGTCGCGACACGCCGAACGTGCCTGCGCGCGCCTGCCGTTCCTTCGCTGCATCGCACTCTCCAGGACCGAGCTCCTGAACCCCTCGGCAATCCAGAAACCTGGATCGGTATTCAGTCTGCTGAACTGGAATTCGGCCTCGCCTCCATGCGTTCATCCTCTTGGATCGCGAGCGCCGCCCATAGAATCCCCTCTCACCTCCATTCTCGCAGGAGAGATTTCGTGACCGCCTACCCTGCCTCGCAAGCCTCGCCCAACCCTCCGCTGAAGGGTCTCCCACCGAGGGGTCCCCTCCTGATGGTCGTGATCTCCCTCTTCGTGGGGTCGGGACTCGCGACGGCGCAGCAGGAGACCGACGAAGGCGCCGCTCCCCTGGCTGCCACGTCCGGGGCTCCGAGTCCCGATGCGCCTCTCGGTGGCGTACGCGCTTTCGTCGATCCGGCCACCGGCGCGATCACTGCCACACCGACTGCGGGGCAGCTGGCGGCGCTCCAGGCCCTCGAACGACGCGCCGCCACCGTACGCAACAAGTCCGCGATCGGCCTCGTCGCCACCCCGGTCGCCACCGGAGGCTTCGGTGTCGACCTCCAGGGGCGCTTCGTTTCCTCCGCGATCGCCGACCCGTTCGACCCGTCAAGGCAGGAGCCGCTGGCACTCGTCTGCACCGATCGTGATCCCGAACGCCGGCACGCCGAGGCTTCTCCCTTCGAAGCCAACGACCCGAAGAGCGGCCCGAAGCGGACGGGCGGCCCGGTACCGGACCTGCCTTCGGCAGAGCAGTAGAGAGGCGCTTCGCGAATGCATCACCCACCGACTTCCTGTCTCTTCTCCACCCGTCGCAGGGTCCTCGACGTCGCGCTCCCGGTTCTCCTCCTGCTCGCCTTCTCGGTCGGGGGTGGCGCCGCAGCGTCGGCCGACACCGTCCTCCTGTCGATGGGTCTCGACCCGGCGCGACGCGCCGGTACCGGTCCGAACGGCGACATGCAGCTGTATGCGCCGGATCCGGTCCAGGCCGGCTCCTCGATCAGTCACTGGGACGTCAGTGCCCTGCCGAACCTCTTGATGGAGCCCAACATCAATCCCGATCTGCCGATCGGCGGACTCGACATCACGCCGGACCTGATGAGGGCTCTCGGCTGGCGGACCGACGGAGGCGCACCGATCCAGATCCTCTACACCGATGCCGCGGGCCAGGGCTTCGACGATCCCACTCTCGGATCGCAACGTCGGGCCGCGATCGAGCAGGCCACCGCGATCTGGTCGGCACGACTCTCGAGCGCGGTACCGATCAAGATCGACGTCGCTTTCGACTCCCTGCCCTGCACCGCCGAAGGCGGAGCCACGCTGGCGCAGGCAGGACCGACCTTCGTGTTTACCGACACCCCGGGGGCCACGCCCTCGACCTGGTATCCGGCAGCGCTTGCCGAGGCCCTGGCAGGCTTCGAGCTCAACGAAGACCCCGGCGCCGAAGAGATCCGGATGCGCTTCAACTCGGAGGTCGACGAGGGGTGTCTCGGCGAGGGCACCGGTTTCTACTACGGTCTCGACGGCCAGGCTCCCGCCACGCAGATCGCCTTCCTCAACGTCACGATTCACGAGCTCGGCCATGGACTCGGCTTCACCAGCTTCGTCGACGAGGAGACCGGAGAGAAATTCCTTCCGGAACGCGCGGCGATCGACATCTTCTCCAGCTTCATCCGGGACCTCACCACGGGCAAGAAGTGGCAGAACTCGACCGCCGCCCAGATCCGGCGCTCGGCGGCCAACACCGGCAACCTGATCTTCGAGAGCCGGACGGTGAGAACCGCGGCAGCGAAGACGCTCGAGCTCGGTTCGTTCGTGAGTGTCGACATGCCCTCGTCGTTCGCCGGGGAGCTGAGATTCGGGGTCGCCGAGTTCGGCCCGCCTCTCAACACGGTGAACCTCGGCGGCGAGCTCGTCCGCGCCAGGCCGGCGTTGGCCTGCACCCCCTTGCAGCGCCAGGACCTGAACGGGAGGATCGTCCTCATCGACCGTGGCGACTGCACCTTCGTCGAAAAGGTCAAGAACGCCCAGGATGCGGGCGCCCTGGCCGTCATCGTCGCCAACAACACTCCAGACGGACTGATCAACATGGCGGGCGACGATGACAGCGTCCGAATCCCCGCGGTCTTCGTCTCCCAGGCGGACGGAGCCCGCCTCGACGAAGCGCTGGCGGCCGAGCCGGGTACGGATCCGGGCGAGCCCGGAGAGGACGGCCTGCTCGACGCCCCGACCGACCCCTGTAGCCCCGGAGAGGAGACCGTTTGCCTGCGGGACGGGCGCTTCGAGGTCACCGCGGCATTCGAGCTCCAGAACGGCAGCCAGGGCTCCATGGGCGGGCTCAACGTCACCGACGATACGGCCGCCCTCTACTTCCTGAATCCCGCCAACGTCGAGGTGTTCGTCAAGATTCTCGACGCGTGCAGCAGCACGGAGCCCCGTTTCTGGGTCTTTGCCGCCGGCCTGACCAATCAGAAGGTCGAGTTGCGGATCCGCGACACCCTCGCCGGCAAGGCACGGGTGTTCGAGAACCCGCTGCAGACCACCTTCGTCACCGTCACGGGAACCACCGACGAACTGGGCGCCTTCCCGACCTGCCCGTGACCGGGTAGGATCCCTCCGGAACGCCTCGAAGTACCGACTATTTGCGGCTTTGGGACGGAATTTCGGGTCCGCGCATCTCGTTGCTACGTATACAACGGAGGGGGGACGCCGAGACTTCGGATGGCCCCTGGAATTCCGGGCGATCCCGGCGTTCCTGCGATCTCTCCACAAACCGACCGGCCCGTCATCCCTCGCGATTGTCCGGCGAGCGACGCTCGGCCTTCCCTAGCCAATACGAACCCTACCCATGTCGATCAATCTCGACCGCTCCGGCGCCTATGGCGGCGGCAAGACGGTCACAGCAAAGCCCCTGCAGCTGGGCGGTTCGTCGGGCGGCAACTTCCACTTCGGGGGTGGCACCTACACGCCCGAGGAAGAGGACGACTCCAAGGTCAAGATCGCTGCGATCGTCGCCGCCGTGGTGTTCCACCTCGTCCTCCTCTGGGTCTCCTTTCCCCAACGCGACCTCGAACCGCGGCAGATCGCCTCCAGCCGGAGCGCCTACGTGGTCCAGGCGGTGCGGTTCAAGCCGCCCCCGCCCAAGGCGCAGCAGGCCAAGCAAGTCACCAAACCGAAAACCAAGAAGATCCCGTTTCCCGATCCGACCCCCGACGATCCAGAACCGATCCTCGAGGAAGAGGTCCAGATCGACATTCCCGAGATCGACTCGGTCGAGATCGGCGACGGCTTCGAGATTCCCGAGGGTCCGAGCGGCCCGACGGGACAGGGGCCGATGTGGATCGAAGGGGAGGTGCAGCCCCCGGAAAAGGTCTTCGCGCCACAGCCGCGCTACACGGAGGAAGCGCGCAAGGCCCGGGTGCAGGGCGTGGTCATCTTGCAGGCGGTGATCGACTCTCTCGGCAACGTCACCGAGGTCGAAGTCGTCAAAGGACTTCCGGAGGGGCTCGATCAGTCGGCGGTGGACACGGTCAGGACCTGGAAGTACCGACCCGCCGTGCACGAGGGACAGCCGGTCGCGGTGTACATGAACCTGACGATCAGTTTCTCGCTGCAGTAGACGCCCGCGGCCCTCTCCCGCGGACGGCCTCGAGAGACGCATCGAGCTCCGGAGCCCGGCGCCGCCAACGAAATCGCTCCACGGCACGCCCCGCGGACGTCGCGTCGAGCGTCCCCTCGAGCCGAGCGCGGGCGACTTCCTCCACCAGGTCAGCGAGACCCTCGGCGGTCCCGTCGTGGAAGTATCCCGGCCGCTCGCCTCCACCTTCCGGAGCGAACAACTCGGGGTAGGAGAGTCGATGCGGCACCAACGGGTAGGCGCCCTGGAAGACGGCTTCCAGCACGGCGATGCCGAAGAACTCGTGCTGCGCCGTCGATACGACCGCGTCGGCGCGCGCCAGGATCTCGAGGTACTCCTCACGGTCCTCTCGGTATCCCCAGGTGTCGATCACTCCCCGCAGCTCTCGGCGAGCGCGCTCGAAGACCTCCGGGACCGTGCGAAACCGTTCTCCGAGCACGGACACCCGGAAGTCCACTCCTCGCCGAAGCAAGAGGGCCAGCGCCTCGAAGAAAGTTTCAGGACTCTTGTCGTGCTCCCAGCGCGAGACCCACACCAGATGAAGTGGCCGCTCGGGCGATCGCTCCCTGTGTGAGGACTGCATCTTCGAGGAGTGCGTCTTGGAGGGCGGTGCCACATCGACTCCGGGGCACTCCACACGACAGCGACCAGCGAGTCGCTCCGCGACGTGCGCGGGGCGGGGGCCAGGCATCACCCTCAGCAAGACGGGGACAGCGGCCAGAAAACTGTCGCGATGAAAGGCGGAATTGAACCAGACCTCGTCGGCCGCGAGAGCGCTGGTGAGGTTGGTGAGGGCGAAGTGCAGGTCCCGCTCGCTCTCCTCACGCACCGGGTAGGTCAACTGGTTCTCGTGGAAGTAGAGCACGCGCGGCAGAGTGCGAACGCGTTCTGGCAACAACCCCACCAGCTCCGCCACCGAGACCATGCTCGAGCACCACAGAAGATCGAAGGCTTCACCCTCTCGATCCATTTCGGCGATTCGTTCGGCGAAGATCAACGAGGACTGACGCATGCGCCACTTCCAGTGGTGCGCCGAGAGCGTGCACAGGGAAAAGCGATGTCGGGAGCGCTCTCGCCATTGATCGAGGAAGAGGCGATGACTGCCGCCGTAGAACGGCTCGAGAGCGAGCAGGTGCACGAGGCCTCGACCGCTTCCCTTCTGCGAGCGGGATCAGATCGGACCGGAGTCAGGGTCGCCAGCCGGCCGGTGGCACGAAGTAGACCGTCAACTCGGCGTCTCGAGTCCGCTCAGCGGACTCGTTGGCGAAGACGGCCCACACCAGGGTCGGGGCTCCGCCGCTGCCCTGGACCACCGTCGGCACGTCCAGCCACTGGGACTCTCCGATGGAGCAGGGTTCCTCGCCCCTGCACTCTCCGGCGCCGCCCTCGTCCGAGGCCGTGAATCGATAGCCGATGTAGCGGGAGCCCGCCGGAATCGCCACCGCCGCCAACACGCACGAGCGGGACGGACCCGACAGCGCCTCGAGACGAGACCGTACGTTGACGATCTGGTCCCGAGGAAAATCCTGAAGCGCGTCTCGCCCGTCCTGGACCCAGAGCGGCCCGACCAGGCCGGCGGCCTTCGGCAGGGACGCCAGCTGCTCGACCACATCGGCGAGGCGGCGATCGAGGCGCCCGGGACAACCCGGACTGGCGGCGTCACTCGGCCGGGTGCGCACCGGGCTGGTGGCGGACCATTCCCCGGGACCACACTCGCGACATGCACCTGCCGGGAGCACGCGGGCGTCAGCCGAAGGGATCCCGATCGGTGGAGCCGCTGGATCGGGAGCGCCAGTACCGGGAGCCTCGGTACCGGTAGCCTCGGAACCGGTAGCCTCGGAACCCAGCGCTCCAGCGTCGGGGACCGCTTCGGCAGTGGCCTCTGCCCGCGCCGCGGGCTCTCGGGGGGCGGCGACGTCGTCCTCCGCCGCTATCGCGGTCTCGTCCTCGCGCTCGGCCCCTACGGCAGCCGTCGCGGAGGCAGTCTCCCTGGCGGAGGCCGTCTCCTCTTCAGGAGCCGTCTCGACGACGCGCGCCAGGTCGCCCCGCTCGGCTCGTCTCAGCTCTCGCTCCCTCTCCTTCTCTTCCGCCTTGAGCTCTCTCTCCAGCCGGCGCTGCGCCGCCTGCGCTTGCTTGCTGTCGGTGGCGAAGAGCTCCGCCGACGAGCCCGCGGGAGCGAAGCTCACGTCCAACTCGGCCCAGAAGGTGCCGGTTCGCTGACGCGAGCTGAACCCGACACGCGGCATCTCTCCCATCTCCAGGTCGAGATAGCCCGTGTAGATCATGTAGCCCTCGCGCCGCACGTCGATCTGCCACTCGCCGGCCGCCAGCCCGTCGACCTCCAGCCGCCCGGATTCGTCGGTGAAGGCCGCCGGCGGTCCGGCCCCGCCCTCGCCCCGCAGCAGGCTCACCCGCGCCGAAGCGATACCGACTCCCCGTTCATCTCTGACTTGAATGGCCACCCCGACGCTGCCCCGCCAGTCTGCGGCAGGCATGGCGGGTGGCTCGTCTTGCCCTGCGGCCCCGGAGGGGCACACCAGCACTGCCCAGGCGAAAAGCGAAACGGCAGTCGGCAACAAACGCGACACGGTACTCATGGCAGCGGGGCTAGGAGTTGCCGGGGGGCGTGACGTCCTTCGCCCTCATCTCCGGCGGAGTCACGTTCTTCTCCGGAGGCTTCCCTGCTTCGACGGGTCGACGCCAGGAGGCGGCCATCACGGTCAGCGTCGCCAGGATCAACTCGTCGACCAGGGGCA
Source organism: uncultured Acidobacteriota bacterium (assembly GCA_963851415.1). Lineage (GTDB taxonomy): Bacteria > Acidobacteriota > Thermoanaerobaculia > Multivoradales > Multivoraceae > CAWKPF01. Next base: position 93,529 of record CAWKPF010000003.1, on the reverse strand, counting down.
GGGGATCCGGGATGAACATGTCGAGGAACCAGAGAACCGCCAACAGCACGAACAGCCACGGAAAGCGCAGCTGCTCCAGAAAGCCCCTGATCATTGAAGTGTTGTCTCCAGCCATAGCCAATCCATCCAACAGTCGTGGAGATGCCCGAATTCCAATCAGTCCTTCCCACTGGCCCGAGCGGCCGCGATCGCCGGCCGGTCGGCCGTGCGAAAGACGAACTTCAAGCCGGACCACCGGTCGTCGATCGCACAGACCTTGATGTCGACGATCCCAAACTCGAGGCCGAGCTTTCGCACCACGTTGCCATCGAGGTCGCTGGCGATTCCGCACGTCTTCTTGGGCCAGGACACCCACAACATCCCGTCGACCTCGAGTGAACGCACCAGCGCGGGCATGCGCCGCCTCAACTTGGCCTCCTCGGTGACGAAGACCTGAATCGCGTCCTTGTGCCGTCCGCGTAGGGTGGAGGCCACGGTCACCCCGGAGGGGAGCTCGCCCAGGGTTCCTTCTCGGTAGCCGTCAGGAGGATCGATCAAGGTGAGGCGCATCCCCTCCTTGATTCCGAGCTTCTGCGCCAGTGGACGCTTCGAATAGCCAGCCATCGCACTCGATCGTCGTGAGCCTCAGACCAGCTCCCCGAAGTATTTCTCCTGGAGCAGGCGCCAGAAGACCACCAGGAAGGCAGTCAGTGGAATCGCCAGCAACATCCCCGAGATCCCGCCGAGTGCCGACCCCCAGAAGAACACGGCCACGATGATCGCCATCGGGTGCAGGCCGGTCCGATCCCCCATGACCCGCGGGGTCAGCACGTAGCTCTCGACCAGCTGCACGATCGTGAACACCACGACCACTGCCACCACCAGCCAGATCCCCCCGCCCTCCTGAAAGAAGGCCAGGGGCAGCGCGATGCCGAGCCCGACGATCGACCCCAGATAGGGAATGATGTTGAGAAAGCCCAGCATCAGGCCCAGCACCAGTCCGTACTTGAGCCCAGCGAGGCTGAAGCCGATCGCGTAGAGAATCCCCTGCATGAAAGCGATGAGGATCTGGCCACGAAAGAACGCCACCATGATGTTCAGAAACTCCTGCGCCAGGTAGACAACGTCGTCTCGCGTGTCCTTCTTGAGGAACGGCAGGAGATTGTTCAGATCCTGCACCTTGACGGGGTCGAACAGCAGGAAGAAGGCCAGGTAGACCGGCATCACTGCCCACGAGAGCAGGGCTCCGACCCAGCCCAGCGCCCGACCCGCCGCCGAGAGCGCCTGGCCGCTGACCTTCTGCAGCTGCTCGGCGAAGGCCGCTTGCTTGCCGTCGACCGCCTGACGCAGCAGCCGACCGGTCTCGGTCTCGTCGAGGAAACGCACGACGCTCGGCGAGCGCTGCTGAACCCACTCGGTGATCTGCTGGCGGTACTCGGGGAGGTGATCGAACAGGTCTCCCAGCTGCTGGAAGGCGATCGTTCCGAAGAAGGCCATGAAGGCGAGGAAGGGAATCAGAATCGACACGAAGACCGCGATCAGTGCCAGCGAAGCCGGAAGCTTGAGCCGAACGTGGAGGAGCTCATAGTAGGGCTTGAGTACCAGGGCCGCCACCGCCGCCACGGCCAGGGGAAGAAAGACGCTCGAGAAGCGGCTGACGAACAGGCCCAGCAGCGCGAGGATGCCCCCCACGGCGCAGAGGATCACGAACCCCGAGAGAATCGTGATCGCGGCGGCGAGTGTCGCCCTCTGGCGGTCACTCAATTCGAGTCCCGGCATCCGTCCTCCTCTGCTGTCTACGGCTCGAGTCCCTGATTCTATTCTGACCAGGGGTCCGCTCAGGGCGAGAACAGCTCGCGCTCCATGAGAAACCGCTTCGCGTCCTCGGCGTCGTTCTCGAACCATTCCCGAGTCGAGCCCAGTCGGAAGCTGTAGCCCCAGGCGTCCATGTCGCGCATCAGGCGCTCTCGGCCCACTCCGCAGAGCCGATCGGCGAGCAGCAGTTGGAGGTAGCACACGGCACTCTCTTCCACGTCGTCGCCGCCCGCATCGGTGTCGAGGACCGAGCGACGTCGCTCGTCCATGCAGATCCAGTGGCAGCCCTCGTGCAACGCGGAATGCACCGGGGTGTCCGAACGCACCCACAGGCAGCCACCGACGAGCCCCGCTTCGGGTGCGCCCCAGTAGCTTCCGGGCAACGGTTCGAGAGGCTCGACCCACGCGACGCGGAGTCCGTACTCGGCGAAGAGCGATTCGAGAGCGCCCGGCACGAGCGCTCCACACGTCGACACGACGGGAGCGCCTTCCCGATCCTCGGAGGCCTCGACCATCAACCCCACCACAGCCGGATCGCGAAGACGATCACCGTGATCGTCACCACTCGCTGGATCCAGCGATGTCCCTTGAGGACAGTCAGACGGACTCCGATCGCGGCGCCGATCATCGTACCGACGGCGAGCGCCAGACCGGGAAGCCAGGCGACCCTCCCCCCGATGGCGAAGAGAAGGAGGGAGAGCGAGCTGAAGCAGAGCACGCTGACGACCTTGACGGCGTTGCCTTTCACCAGGTCGTAGCCCGCCAGCGAGGTCACCGCGAGGATGAGAAACCCCACACCCGCCTGCACGAAGCCACCGTAGATCCCGACCAGGAAGAAGCCCAGCGCGAGCAGGCCCCGGTGGAAGGGACGGTCGCGCGGCAGACGGTCGCGCCCGAGCAGGGTCCACAGCGTCAGCCCCACCATCAGGGTGGCCAGCACACGCTCGAAGGCTCGGTCCGAGATCGTGAGTGCCAGGGAGGTGCCGATTGCCGCGCCCAGGGTAGCTGGAACCGCCGACCACAGGAGCGCCCGAGGCTCGAGCACACCGGCGCGCCAGAACCCCCAGGACGCAGACACGTTCTGCAAGACGATCCCCACGCGGTTGGTGCCGTTGGCCACACCAGCGGGCAGACCCAGGAAGATGAGCACGGGCAGCGTCAGGAACGAGCCGCCTCCCGCCACGACGTTCAACGTACCGGAAATCAGACCGACGCCCGCCAGCAGCAGGTAGTGCCACCACTGTTCCACGAGTCTCAGGGTCCCACGATGGATGGAAGGAGGAGCTCGACTCAGAGCCGAAGGGGCAGTCTAACCCCTCGTCGGTCGGCGCCGGCGGGCTGCTAGAGTGCCGCCATGCAATCCTGGATCGCTCGTCTTTCGGCCGCGCTAGCCGGCCTCGCACTGGCAGGAGTCGTCCTCGGTCCCCTCGGCGCCCGGGTCGGCCTGCTCCCGCCCCTGGGCGGATTCGCACTGTTCGCTCTTTCGCTTCTCTTCGGTGGAGGGATCGCCTTCGCCTCCGGGTTGCTCGGGCTGTGGCGCACTCGCCCCCGCACGGGCCTCGCGGGCCGACGCCAGGCCTGGGTCGGCACCGCGCTCGGCGGACTGCTCCTGCTGTCCGGCTTCGCAATGGCCTCGGGCAGCGCCGGAGTACCCCCGATTCACGACCTCACGACTTCGCCCGATCGCCCGCCCACCTTCGTCGAGTTGGCACGCCACCCGGACAACCAGGGCCGAGATCTCACCTACCCACACGGAGGCCCCGAGGTCACCGCGCAACAGCGCGAGGCCTACCCCGATCTGGCGCCCATCGAGCTCGCGATGCCGACGGAGCAGGCGTGGAGCTCGGTCGTCAGCACCGCCCGCGACATGGGATGGGAGATCGTCTCCGAGGACGTCGCAGCCAAGCGGCTCGAGGCCTCCGATCGCACTCGCGTCTTTCGTTTCGTCGACGACGTCGTGGTCGAGGTGGAGCCGGCCTCTAGCGGCAACGGCTCGCTCGTGCACGTGCGCTCGACCTCGAGAGTCGGCCAGAGCGACCTGGGGGCCAATGCGGCCAGGATCGAGAGATTCGCTGCAGCCCTCTCCCCGGCGGGCTGATCAGAGAAGCTGACTCGCCACGTTGGCGAGCTCGGAGCGCTCTCCCTTCTCGAGGTCGATGTGGGCGTAGAGCTCGTTGCCCTGCATACGATCGATCATGTAGGACAGTCCGTTGCTCTTTGCATCGAGATAGGGTGTGTCGATCTGGAAGATGTCACCGGTGAACACGATCTTGGTTCCCTCGCCGGCCCTCGTGATGATGGTCTTCACCTCGAGCGGACTGAGATTCTGGGCCTCGTCGACGATGAAGATGACGTTCGAGAAGCTCCGCCCGCGAATGTAGGCCAGCGGCACGACGCGGAGCTTCTCGTTCTCGACCAGCTCGTCGAGCTTGTGAAACTCCTTCTGGCGCTCCGAGAACTGGTCCTTGATCACGTCGAGGTTGTCCCACAACGGCTGCATGTAGGGGCCCACCTTCGACTCGACGTCGCCCGGTAGATACCCCAGATCCTTGTTACTCAGCGGCACGATCGGCCGCGCCAGGAAGATCTGGCGAAAACGGCGGCGCTGCTCGAGCGCCCCTGCAAGAGCCAGCAGGGTCTTGCCGGTGCCAGCCGCGCCACTCAGGGAAACCAGCGGCACGTCCTCGCGCAGGATGGCATCGAGCGCGAACGTCTGCTCCGCGTTGCGCGGCGTGATGCCGTAGGCGCTCCGTTTGAGCACCGGTCGTAGCGCCCCGTGACTCGCGTCGTAGACGGCCAGGGCCGAGCGCCCCGGCGCGCGCAGGATGTAGTAGTGCTGAGCCTTCGGCTCGGCGACTCCGACTCGACCCGGATCGAGAGCTCCGTCTTCGTACAGGGCTTCGAGTCCGCAGTCGACCGGGAGCGGGACCTCACTGTGGCCGCGGTACAGATGGTCGACGTTCTCGATCTGTACCGTCTCGTAGTCTTCCGAGTGCAGCCCCAGCGTGCGGGCCTTGACCCGCAGGTTGATGTCCTTGCTGACCAGGATCACCGGTCGCTCGGCGTCCTCTCGCGACAGCTGGAGAGCTGCTGCCAGGATGCGGTGATCGTTGGTGTCGCCCCCCAGTTGGGCCACCTCGGGGGTCCTGCTCAATCCACCGTCGGCGATCACTCGTACCTTGCCGCGGCTGCTTCCGTTGAGCGGCAACCAGTGGCGCAGATCCTGGTCCTCGGACAACCTGTCCAGCCGCCGGATGAACTCCCGCGCATTGAGATTGATGACGTTGCTGCCCTTCTTGAAGCGATCGAGCTCCTCGAGGACCGTCAGCGGAATCGCCAGATCGTGCTCTTGGAAACTGTCGAGAACGTCGAGATCGTAGAGGATGACAGAGGTGTCGAGGACGAAGACCTTGGTCAAGGTGGGGAGACTCTCCGGAGTGAGCACCGCGGCGGGAATGCCGCTTGCGTGCACGTCGAGCCTACCAGCTCGGCGTCCCGTTCCAGGCGCCGGTCGAGGCAGCCGCAGATCCACGGTACCGGAGCCGCACGGACCCGTGTCACTCGGTCGCCCTCGAGCGCTGTAACCTCGTCCCGATCCCTGCGTCCTCATCACTGATCGGCCGAACCACGGCCCGAGCCCGACCTGCCGGGGAACCCATGTGACCGACAGAAAGAGAGCCGACGAGACGATCATGATCGCCGTACGTGAGGGAGAGGTGCATGTGCTGGGAGAGCTGTTCGAGCGACACCACACTCGGCTCTACCAGTTCTGCCTGCGCATGACCGGGCGACCCGCCCTGGCCGAGGACCTGGTCCAGGAGGTCTTCATGCGGATGCTCAAATACCGGCACACGTTCCGGGACGAGAGCACGTTCCTGCCGTGGATGTACCGGCTGGCGCGCAACGCCTGTGCCGATCATTTTCGCAAGCATCATCCGAGCGACGAGCTCGACGAGCGGCACGAAGGCCTCCCCGCCACCACGGCCGAAGCCACCGCCGAGCGGGACGTCGAAACTGCCGAGTCGGTCTCGCTGCTGCGCCGCGCGCTCCTCGAGCTGCCATTCGACAAGAGGGAGATCCTCATCCTGGCGCGCTTCGAAGCGCGTGCCTACAACGAGATTGCAGAGCTGCTGGACTGCTCCGTCGGTGCCGTGAAGGTGCGGGTCCACCGAGCGGTGAAGGAGCTCCGGCAGAGATACCTGGGGCTCCTGCAGGAGCCGATGGAAGGACATTCGCGATGAACCGAGAAGCCTCCGACCGGCCGCCCTCCAACGAAGAGGTCCTCCGTCTCCTCGAGCGCCTCGAACAGGACCCGGAGCAGTTCGAAGAGAGCGGTGGCTGGCCCGACCAGGAAGTCCAGGCGCTGTTCGACCGGGTCGACCCCGCGCTCGACGATCCGGCATTTCCGAAGGGTGAGCCGGCCCCGATTCCCAGCGACCGATTGCGGGCCCGCTTCTACCGTTTCCTCGCCGAGTACGAACATCGAAGCCGTCGGCGGTCGCTGCGGACCCGCATCGAGGAGGTGCTCGGGCGACTGTGGCCGCAAACGCCGGGACTGCAGGCAGCTGTCGCCCTGGCCGCGCTGCTGATCGGTGTCGCGCTCGGGGCGAGTGTCCTCCAGCGCACCAGCGGCCGCCAGATCGACCAGCTCCGAGCCGAGCTCGACGCCGCAGAGCAGCGTTTCGCGGAGGCGCTGTTGAGCAGCCCCTCTCCCAGCGAGCGACTGCGTGCCGTCTCCCTGAGTGGCGCATCGATCGAGCGGCAGAGCACGGTGGACCGGCTGCTCGAAGTCGTGAGCTATGACACCAGCGAAAACGTTCGCCTCGCCGCTCTGGACGTCTTGGCACGTCTCATCGATCGACCCCAGGTCCAGACCGGGCTCGCCGATGCGCTGCCTCGCCAGAGGTCACCGATGCTCCAGGTCGCACTGGGCGATCTGTTGGCACGAGGTTCGCCCGAGGTCGCGGTTCCCGCCTTCGAACGACTGCTCGAGGCCAACGGCCTCGAACCTCCGGTGCGCCAGCGCATCGAGGAGCTACTCGCCGACGACTCCCTCTGAGGTCGGCCACCCCACTGGGGTGAAGACCTCGAGAAATCAGAACCCGAACCGAGGATAGAACCATGATCCAGAATCTCCCGGGCAGCCTTGCCTTCTCCACACTCGAGCGAGCTCTGCTCGCCACGATCACCCTGTCGGCCCTGAGTCTGCTACTCCCGGGTTCCGTCCTTGCCGAGCGCATCGTCATCCCGATCCAGGACCCGAGCCGAGCGGTCGAGCTGGAAGCCAACTTCTCCAACGGCACGGTGACCCTCGAGGGCGCCGCCATCGCCGAAGTGATCGTCGAGATCAGCGACGCCGTGAGCGGTGGAGAGATCGAGCAGGTCGATGGCCGCTATCGCATTCCCAACACGAGCAGTCAGTTCGTCGCCGAAGCCGAGGGCAACAAGGTCCGCCTGTCGAGCCCCTGGGGGGGCAGCCAGGATGTGGCGGTGAAGATCCAGGTGCCGATCCAGACATCGGTTTCGATCGGAATGGTGAACGGCGAAGTCCTGACGATCAGCGGGGTAGACGGCGAGCACGAGCTCAAGAGCACCAACTCGTCGATCACCGCTCACCACATCTCGGGCTCGCTGGTCGCCAGCACCTCCAACGGTGGGATCGACGTTTCGTTCGATCGCGTCGACCCCGGAAAGGCGATGTCCTTCGTGAGCTTCAACGGGAACGTCGAGGTGGCCTTTCCCGACGGCGTCGCCGCCGACATCCGCGTCCAGGCGATGAACGGCGAGATCCTCTCCGACTTCGAGCTCGAGCTGGTGCCCAGCCAGCCGACGATCGAGAGCGAGGAGGGGCGCTTCGAGTACAAGCGCGGCAAGGACGTGATGCTGCGACTCGGGGGAGGCGGAGCCGAGATGCAGTTCAAGACCTGGAACGGCAACGTCTCCCTCAAGCGAACCCCCCGGTAAGAGTAGGGACAGGCACTGGGTTGTGGGAATCGTGGTTTCTCGCTGGCTTCGCCGCGCCCAATCCCAGTATTTCCACAGGGTGGTGCCTGTCCCTATTTTCGGGGGGGTGGCGACGGTAGACTCCGCTCTGGAATTTCGTCGCCATGGAACGCATTCTCGTCACAGGTGCCCTCGGGCAGATCGGGTCTGAGCTCGTGGTCGCGCTGCGGGAGCGCTTCGGCGACGACGCGGTGATCGCCTCCGACGTCCGCATGCCGGCCAGCGATGCCCTCTTCAACGGCCCCTTCGAGCGGGTCGACTGCACCAACCTGCGCCAGATCCAGGGAGTGGTCGAGCGCCATTCGATCGACACCGTCTTCCACCTCGCGGCCCTGCTCTCCGCGGTCGCAGAGGAGAGACCGCAGATTGCCTGGGATATCAACATGGGAGGTCTCTACCGGGTGCTGGAAGCCGCCCGTGAGGCGGGCTGTGCCGTCTTCTTCCCCAGCTCGATCGGCGCGTTCGGACCGAGCACGCCAAAGGAGTCCACTCCCCAGGACACCATCCAACGACCGACCAGCATGTACGGCGTCACGAAGGTGTCGGGCGAGCTCCTGTGTGACTACTATCACCACCGTTTCGGAATCGACACCCGTGGGGTGCGCTTTCCGGGACTGGTTTCCTACGTCGCCCCCCGGGCGGCGGCACCACGGACTGGGCGGTCGAGATCTTCCACGCCGCTGTGCGCCACCAGAGCTACACCTGTTTTCTCGAGGCGGACACCCGACTCGACATGATGTACATGCCCGACGCCATCAAGGCCACCATCGAGGTGATGCTCGCCGACCCGGCGCGCCTCATCCATCGCAACTCGTTCAACATCACCGCGATGAGTGTGACTCCGGAAGAAGTCGCGTCTGCCATCCGTGAGCACATCCCGGAGTTCGAGATCGAGTACGACGTCGATCCGATGCGCCAGGCGATTGCAGACTCGTGGCCCGACTCGATCGACGATTCCGCCGCCCGCGAGGAGTGGGGCTGGGCGCCGGAGTTCGGACTCGCCGCAATGACGCGCGACATGCTCGCGAAGCTCTCCGAGCGCCGCAAAGGCTGAGACGCCCCCGCGCCCCACCAGCGCTACTTGCCGCTCGTCGCCCCCATCGACACGTACACCCCCATGAAGGTGTCGATCGACATGTCCGCCGGTATGACGGCTTCGCTGGGTACGAAGAGCAGGCCGCCACCCACTGGCACCGGAGCCGTCGGCACCAGAACCGAGTAGTACGCGTGGCCTTCCACCATCACCGGCCTGGGTGACGCCAACAACGCCAGACACAGCGTTCCCGGCGCAGCTCCAAACCGACAGTAGACCACTCGCATTCCCTCGAGGTCGGCCTCGCGGCGACGATCGAGCATGCCGGTCAGCTGCTTGGCCGTTCCGTAGAGCCCTCCGAGGAGCGGCAGCGACTGAACGAAGCCATCGACCCGATCCTGGATAAACCGGGTGGTGCGACTCTGGACGAAGAGGCCGAGGAGCAGAATCGCTCCGAGCACGACGGCCCATCCCAGCGCATAGGCGGCAACCGAGTCGGCCACGAACTGAAAGCCCAGGCCTCGAAGCCCCTTCCCGACCAGGGTCCCGGGCCCCACCATCGTGCCCAGCCGACCCACCAGCCAGCCGACCACGGCCGCGGTGATCACGAATGGCAAGAGCACCAGGATTCCAGCGAAGAAGCACCGCCCCACACGACGCAGTGGCATCAAGATCGTCCCGAGTACACTCATTTCCCCTATACCCTCTCTACGGTAGTTCTCCACCGTGCCCGTGCTACGGTACTTCACTCTTCTCTCCACCTATCGGAAAGGTCGCCGAGCATGCCAGTCGATCGCCTGAACCAGACCCTCGCAGCGGAGGTCCGAGCCCTTACCGAGAAAGGAACCGCCAAGGGAGAGGAGGCGGTGGTCGTCGCCGTGCGCGCCGGCGAGGGTGACCGGGGGCCTCGCGTGCGACTCGCCGGCCACGGCGAGCGCGATTTCCTGCGCATGAACAGCAACAGCTATCTCGGGCTGTCGCTCCGCGACGAGCTACTCACGGCGGAAGAGAACGCCTCGCGAGCCTACGGTGTCGGGCCCGGGGCGGTACGCTTCATCAGCGGCACGTGCGAGCCCCACGTCGAGCTGGAGCGTGCACTCGCCGAGTTCCACGGGCGAGAGGCGGCGATGATCTTCAGCTCCGCCTACGCCACCACCCTCGGCGCCATGGTGCCCCTGATCACATCGGAAACCGTGGTCATCAGCGACGCTCTCAATCACAACTGCATCATCAACGCGATGCGCCTGGCCCGTCCCCAGTCGAAATCCGTCTACGCTCACTCCGATGTGGCGGCTCTGGAAAGTGAGCTCGAGGCCGCCGCGGGGACCTGTCGACGGGTGATCGTGGTGACCGATGGCATCTTCAGCATGCGCGGCGACCACGCCCCTCTCGCCGAGATCCGCGCACTGGTCGATCGCTATGACGAGCGATTCCCGGAGAACGCGATCCTGATGGTCGACGACTCGCACGGGGTCGGCGCCTTCGGGGCCACCGGCAGGGGCGTCGAAGAGTACTGCTCCGCCGATGGAGACGCCAGGGCCGACGTTCTGGTCGGCACCCTGGGCAAGGCGTTCGGCGTCAACGGCGGCTACGTGACCACGAGCGAGGCCATCGTGCGCTACCTTCGCGAAACCGCGCCTCTCTACATCTACTCGAACCCGATCACCGCCGGCGAGGCATCGGCTGCCCTGGCTGCCCTCCGACTGCTCGACAGCGAGGCCGGGCGGCAGCGTCTCGACCACCTCCGATCCCTGACGACTCGTTTCGAGACGGGGCTGGTCGAGCGCGGCTTCGAGACCATTCCGGGGGAGCATCCGGTCGTGCCCTTGATGGTGCGAGACACCGAGCGCACCGCGGCCCTTGTGGCACACCTGAGGGAAAACGGCATCCTGGCGACCGGACTCAACTTCCCGGTGGTACCCAAGGGCGACGAAGAGATCCGCTTCCAGATCAACGCCGATCACACCGAAGGCGATGTCGATCTGGTGCTCGAGGTGCTCGGCAGTTTCGAGACGTCCGGCTAGGGCACTGCTTGGTCGGCGTCGGTTTCAGCTCGGGCGGCTCGACCGCCTCGGTCCCGACCCCAGGTCGGTCGCGATGCGGTAGCCCGCCTTCCTGACGGTCAGAATCAGGCGAGGCTTGTCCTTTTCAGGCTCGATTCTCCGCCTCAGCTCGGCGATATGGGTGTCCACTGTTCGAGTGTAGACGTCCTCACTGTAGCCCCAGACCGTTTGCAGGAGATCCTGGCGACTGACGACTCGTCCCTCTGCCTCGATCAAGGCGAGGAGCAGGTCGAACTCCTTGGGTCGCAGGTCGACTTTCCGATCCTCACTCCAGACTTCTCGCTGGGAGACATGAACCCGAAGCGGACCGAGAGTGAGCACCTCCTGGCGCTGCGAGCCTGGAGCTGGCACCCGCCGAAGCAGCGCTTCCACCCGGGCCAACAGCTCCATCAGTCCAAATGGCTTGGTCAGGTAGTCATCAGCACCGCTCCGTAGAGCTCGCACCTTGTCGATCTCTTCGCCGCGCGCCGTGAGAATCAGGATCGGCCCCTGGAAGCCGCGACGCCGGCTCTCGACCAACATCTCCATCCCGGAAGCTCCGGGCAGCATCAGATCCAGGATCACCAGATCGACAGGGTGCTCGCCGAGCTCTTCGAGCCCCTCCTCGGCGCTGTGCACGGCCACGACGAAGTAGCCCTCGATTTCGAGGTTGTTGCGCAGTCCCATCGCCAGGTCGAGATTGTCCTCTACCAGGAGAACCCGAAGCGGACTCTCGCTCATGTCGAGCCTCCAGAGGAAGCGGGCGAACGACGCGGAAGCTCGATCACGACTCTCAGGCCCGGCCCAGGCTTCAGCGCTTCGATCCAACACTTACCACCGTGGCGCGCAACGATGTCGCGAACCACCGAGAGTCCGATTCCGGTACCGCCGGGCGAGGCTCCGCCGGCTGGGTCCGGCGCGCGATGAAACGTCTGCCAAACGCGCTCGAGCTCGGCCTTCGGGATCCCCGGCCCCTCGTCTTCCACGACGAAGAGAACATGGTCTGTCCGTTCCTCGGCTCGAATGAGGATGCACTGCCCTGCCGGGCCGTACTTGACCGCGTTGTCGACCAGATTGAGCATCGCCTGCTGGACGGCATCGGGGTCGAAAGCCGCCACCAACGCTGGATCGACCCGAGTCTCGACCGAGCACTGCCTGGACATCACCAGAGGCTGAAAGTCCTCGATCAGCCGCTTCAACCAGGGCTCGACCTCGGTCTCCCGAATGTCGAGCTCCACGTTGTCGTGTTCGGCGCCGGAGAACCTGAGAACGTTGTCGACCAGATGCGTCAGCCGGCGCGTCTCTCGCACCAGGATTTCGAGGTAGCGCCTTCGTTCCTCCTCGTTGCGCGCTCGGTCCTGCAGCAGGGTCTCGCTGAACAGGCGCATCTGCGCGAGCGGGGTTCTCAGCTCATGGGAGACCCTGGAGACGAAGTCGGACCGCATCGCGATCAGCGTTCGCTCCCGACGAATCAGGACGATGGCCGCCAGCAAGAGCCCGGCCGCCAGTGCGATCATCACCAGGAGGATCGGCAGTCGAGAGGCAGGCAGACCCCCGATCACCAGTCGGTGAGCCGCCGCCGGATCGATCGCCGCCAGGACCGTGAGCCCCTGGAAGGGCTCGGCACGACTCCCCTCCGGTTTGCGTTCGACCGACAGATAGGGCTCATACCGATTCGACGAAACGTAGAGAGCCGGATCGGCGTCCGTCGAGATCGCCAGCGCCAGAACGCTGTTGTCCAGATCCCCTTCGCCCAGTGAAGCGGGAAGAAGGGGGCGCCCACCGACGACACTGGCAACGACCGAACGCAGCGCTTCTTCGTCGACGACGTACCCGATCCTGTCGAAGTTGTCGGCTGCAGGCTGCAGAACACCTACGACGTAGTCTCTGGTCTCTGTTCCCTCCCGGGCGGCCAGGCTTCGGTAGCGCTGCTCGGTGAAGGTCGTATCGGCAACCCGGCGAACCAGCTCGGAGGGCAGGGATCGCCCCTGCCCGATCAGGGTCTCGCCGCTGGTCGAATCGAGAAGAAAGACCTCTTCGACCAGGGAGAGCGCCCGCCGCGACCGAGCATCGACCCGACTCTCGAGCTGTTCGACATCTGGAAGACCGCCCTCTTCGAGGACGGCTCGCCGCAACAGGTCCAGATTCGCGCTGAGTCCGTAGTAGCCGACCTCTTGATCGAGCCGCCGCAGCGCCTCGTCAGCGGCCAACACTCCGTAGTCACGCAGCACCTCGTGGCTCAGCTCACGATGGTAGACCTGATTCGCCCAGGCTTGAATCGCCAACAGCAGGACCAGCGACATGACCGCCAGAAGCAGCACCACCAGGGTGCGCCCGGGCCAACGAGGAATGTCGGACTCGGCTTTCGTCACCCACCGAGTCTGACCGATGACACTGATGGGCGGCCAGCCTTCCATCTCTTCTGACAAGACTCTGACGTTCTTCGCACCGTTCTCGGGCAGCAATGGACACAGGTTGGTCGCAGAATCCCCGGGCATGGCCGCCACAGCACAAGTCGCCACAGCACAGGTCGCCACAGACTCTGCCAACCGAAACATCCAAGGAGCACCGGAATGAGATCAACGACACCCGTTGGCATGAGCGAGAACCTCGCAGGCCTCGTTCTCCTTTCCTCGATCCTGCTCGGCTCTACGACACTCCAGGCCCAACAGTGGAATCCCGAGATCGAGAACCTCCAGGTTCTACCCGCCGACACACCGGCTCGCGAAGTCATCGGCCTCATGCGCGACGTGACGATGGCCCTCGGCGTGCGCTGCCAGTACTGCCATGTCGGCGAAGAGGGCCAACCGCTGAGCGAGTTCGATATGCCGTCGGATGCGAAGGCCACGAAGACGCGAGCCCGAGAGATGATGCGCATGACTAAGGCGATCAACAGCCAACACCTCGACAAGCTGCAAGGCGACAGGAGCGGCCTCCAGGTGACGTGTGATACCTGTCACCGGGGCGCCGCCCGGCCGGAGCCGCTCAAAGATCTCATGGTGCGCACTGTCGAGGAACAAGGCGTCGAAGCGGCCCTCGAGAAGTACGACGAGGTCCGAGAGCAGTACTACGGTTCGGGCACCTTCGACTTCACCGATCGCTCCCTGGTCATGGCTGCCGAGCAACTGGCGGCGGCCGAGAAACTCGACGAAGCCATCCAACTCCTCGAGCTCAACCGCCAATACCATCCGGACTCGCGATGGAACTCCGGGACCCTGGCGGGCGCCTACGAGAAGGCAGGGCGCAAAGACGACGCCCTGGCCTTCTGGAAGGAGCTGCTCGAGGAATCTCCCGGGAACCCACGCATTCTCCAGCAGATCGAGCGGCTCGAGGGCCAGTAGCCGTCAGCTTGCCGCGCAGCCCAGACCGGCGAGCACTCAGACCGCCATGCACTATGGCGGGTCGGTCTGCCAGGCTGGATCCTCGCCAGTGAGTGAAGCGGAGCTTGTCGTGTACCAGTCGAGTCCTCGCGTCAGGTACATCACGAGACAGAGGACGAGGAACAGTCCCACCGAGCCGAGCAGCAGGGCGTAGTCCTCCGCGCGCAGCACCACGTAGAGGTAGCCGTACAGCACTGTCAGCGTGGCAATCCCGTACAGAGCGCGCAACCACGAGCGAAGCGCCGCCCGCGTGTAGCCCCCGATCAGAAGCGTCGTCGCCGTCGCCGCTGCGGCGTAGGACACCCCGAAGCCCAACTGCTCCGTGAGCGACAAGAGCAGCAGGTAGAAGACACAGAGCGCCGCGCCGATCAAGAGGTACTGCACCGGGTGAATGCGCTGCTCGCCGAGCACCTCGAACATGAAGAACAGCGCGAACGTGGTGACGATGAAGAGCAGCGCGTACTTCACGGCTCGTTCCGTCCGCTGATAGCCGTCCGCTTCGAGTACCAGTTCGACTCCCATGGCACCCTGCGGCAGCTCCGCCACGTCGACCTCTCCCTCCCACCAGGCACCGGGTAGAGCCCGCGTGAAATGAGGCGCCTGCCAGGTGGCCGAGAATCCTCCGCTGCCGATCTCGTGGCGATCGGGCAGCCGGGCGCCGACGAAGCCGGGGGCACTCCACGACGACACGACCTGCAGGGTGGTTTCCCGAGCCGTCGCCTGGAAGAGCAGGCGCTCACTTCCCCGGAGGTCGAGGTCGAGTCGGAACGGCAGGGCACCGCCGCGCAGAAGCTCCGGACCGATCACCGAATGGACCGCCTGGCCAAAGACGGCGGCCTGGCCGACCGGAGCGGCGCCCGGCTCGAGATCGCTCGAGCGACCGCCGACCTCGAGCTTCGCGCCGGCTTCGATCCCCCGACCTTCGCTCAGCCCGAAGCCGAGCACCGCCCCGCTCAGCTGGTAGCCGTCGATCTCCATGGGGATCGGAGGAAACGAGCCCTCGGCCTGCAAGCGAGCCCGATAGAGCACGGCCTCGTAGAGCCCTCGCCGCCGGCGCTCGGGCTCCAACGTCACCTCCCACACGGTGTCGAGCGGCAACACGTGACGTCGCCGAACCTGTGGCCGTTGCCGCTCCCCGGCTCTCCGCGCGTAGGTCAGGGTCAGCATCGGACCGCTCAGAATCTGAGGACCGCTCCAGGTCGAGGCGATCTGGGTGCGCACGGCGGTCTGACGAGCCTCGCGCTCGTGGATCAGCGCTCGGACGAACACCGCTGGAACGAGAAGTGCGAGCGAGAGCATCCCGAGGGTGGCGACCTTCAGTGTCGCCGAGCGGGCCAATCGTCTGGCGTGGGTCGGGTGCGGGGTCGCAGTGGCGCTGGGCATGGAGCTCTCCTGTCAAGGTGTCCCCACAGGAGATCGTGAGCAGATGTCGCCTCGACGCGGCGAATGTGGAGATCGATCGCCAGAATGTGTCTTTTGTTCGTGCGATACTGCGCCCATGAGTGAAACCGAGCACCCGCGACTGACCTCGTTGGCCGCTTGCGCCGGCTGAGCGAGCAAGCTCCCGGCGGGGGTCCTGGCGCAGGTTCTGCGTCCAGTCATCGACACCGTGGCCCGAGGTGGCCACGAACAGCTGCTGGTCGGCCTCGACGTGGCGGACGACGCAGCCGTGTATCGACTGAGCGACGACCTGGCGCTGGTCGTCACGCTCGACTTCTTCACTCCGATCGTCGATGACCCCTACGCCTACGGTTCGATCGCCGCAGCCAACAGCCTGAGTGACATCTACGCGATGGGAGCCCGACCCCTCTTCGGCCTCAACATCGCGGCTCTCCCCATCGACCTTCCCGTCGAAGTCTCCTCGGAGATCCTGCGCGGCGGCGCGGAAAAGGCCCTCGAGGCCGGAATTCCCCTGGTGGGTGGACACACCGTTCAGGACGCAGAGCCCAAGTACGGGCTGGTCGTGATCGGGACCATCGAGCCCTCGGCAGTGACTCGCAAGGGCGGCGCCCGACTCGGAGATCGCCTGCTGTTGAGCAAGCCGCTCGGCAGCGGAGTCGTGACCACGGGACTGATGCGCGACGCCGCGACCCCCGACGAGGTCGAAGCCGCCACGAAGTCGATGGCAGCGCTCAATCGCACCGCCGCCGAGATTGCGCTCCGTCACGGAGCATCAGCCGTCACCGATGTGACCGGCTTCGGTCTACTCGGCCACGCCAGCGAGATGGCGGGCCAGGGCGACGTGGGCTTTCGCTTCCACTACTCGAGTCTTCCCTGGCTCCCGGGGGCGGAACGCATGGCGCGACTACAGTTCTTCCCCGGCGGCGCGAAGAGCAACCGCGACCACTTCCCGGGCCCGGGCTCCTCCCTCGACATTCGCTTCGCAGAGGACCTCGAAGAGTGGCAACGACTCTCGATGTTCAGCCCGGAGACTTCCGGCGGCCTGCTCTTCACCCTCGAGCCACGAGCTGCCCAGGACGCGCTCCAGGAGGCGCGCACCGAGGGCATCGAGCTGTGGCCGATCGGTGAGGTGACCGAGCCCGGAGCCATCGCGGTCGTCGACTGATCGCAGCCAACGGCTGTGATCCCGCCCGACCCGACCTCAAAGCACCCGCAGCATCGATCTGCGGGCCTCACCCGCCTCGGAGTAGCCGGGTTTGTTGTACGACTCCCCGAAGAGCCGACCCAGTGCGCTGCGTGTCTTCGACGAGAAATAGCAGCTCGTGAAGCGCAGCGCCTCCGAGGGATCGCGGTACGGATCGTTGAGACCGCCGATCTTGACCAGCGCCAGCACCTGCTCGGCGACACTCACCGGGCAGCCCTGGAGGCGCACGACCTGCTCGGAGCGCGCCATCTGGCGACCGACGCGCCACATCTTGCGATAGATCCCCTCGTCGGTCGCGCTCAGGGGGTCTTTCTCGCTGCGGTCGACGTAGCGGCTCTCGATCTCCACCTGCCGACCGTCGATCGCTCCGCGCCACCGAGTGCAGTCACCCAGAAACACGACCTTCTCGTTCGCGCGAGCGTCGATGGGACCGTCGTAGGCCCCGATCACGACGTGGGTTCGGGGGATCTTCTCGTCCGTTCCGTCGTCATAGACGCGAAGGATCTCGATCGCCTCTTCGAGAGCCCCGGGGCACCCTCCCCAGCAGTAGTCATCGGGCCCGTCACCCGGAGGCGGCCCGGCGTGAGCGACGATGTTGGTCCCCTCGAAGTACTCCTCGACCCGAATCAGCCCCCAACGGAAGCCCTCCGCCTTGCGCTGCGCCTGCGCCAGCGTCAGATCGCCGTCGATCTGGATCTCGGAGAGGTCCAGGGGCCCGAAGCCACGCTCGTGAGCACCCCGGATGTGGGCCACACTGGACGGGTCGAGGCCGATCATGTGGCAGCACACGCTGTCGACGGCGGCCTGGTTGTTGCCCATCACGACCATCCCGAGGTCGAACGGAATGGGCGTCAGCATTCGCCCCTCTCCAGCCGTGATGGCGTCGATGGCGATGAACTGCGGCTGAGTCGCGAACTGGAGGTCGACGACCTTCTGGTTCAGGCGATGATCGTGATCGATCAGCCGGTGACGATCGTCCTGGATGCCGATGTAGTTCTTGAGCGAGAAGGTCACGGTGGTCCAGGGGTGAGCCTTGAACTTGGGACAGTTCACGAGGAAGTCGGCGCGCACGATCGGCTCGGCCACATAGATCGAGTCGCGCAGTCGACCGGGATGGCGGAGAGGAATCTCCACCTGGGACAGCTCCTCGAAGTGGTGGAGCCGGGCGCCCTGTCGGCGTGCCATGGGGTAGTAGCCTGCTCCACCGAAGCTGTAGCGGGTGGGCATGGTGATGCCGCAGCGCTCACCGACCGCCAGCTCCTCGAGGGGCCCTTGTGCGCGCTCGCGCAGCGCCATCAGGACACCTTCGGTGAACTCGGGTCGGGTGTAGGCGTGCGGGAAGTGCTTGCCCGAGGTGACGACGTTCGGTTTCACGAGTGTGCGGCCGAAAGGACGCAGGTCCAGTCTCTCGAGGCCCCATCCGACGATGTCGCGGATTCGCTCACTGTCGTAGGTCGAGCACTCGCGAAGCAGTACCGTCGGTCGTGCCATGGTCATCGGGGGTCTCCTCGGGCAGTCCGGTGAGCTCGCCTTGGGGACAGGCGACCAGCCCCCGGCCACTCCATGCTATCGAGAGGACATGCTATCGAGAGGACCGGCAGGCCGGGAGGCGGGCTCAGCGCGAGGGGCCGCGCAGCATGTGAGCAAAGTCCTGGAACACGACGAACTTCAGACCCCACAACGCCGTGACGAGGATGAACAGCCGGGTGTCGAACAGCCAGAGGAAGAGAGGCGTCGCGGAGTAGAGGCACCGAACTCCCAGTGTGGAGCGGTTCGACGCCCGGTTGATCAAGGTCGAAATGTAGTCCACTGCCGAGCCCTCCCGACGCTCGATCACCGCCGGATCGGCGCCGATGACCAGCACGAAGTGTCCGAGGTGGCGCAGAGCCGTCATGCAATAGGAGAAGGACACCCCGAAGACCAGGACCAGCAGCATCAGCTTGAGCGCAAGCGTCTCGACGTCTCCCGACCACACCTTCAACGAAGGCACCTCCTCGGAGACCTGCGGCAGGCGCATGAGGAGATTCGTGGTGAACCCCATGAGAATCAACGACGAAGACGCCAGAAGCGAGTTCACCATCGTGAGGTTCCGGGTCTGCTGGGCACCGGCAACGATGTCGCGGCGCTCGATCAAACCCGAGATCCAGGAACGGCGGTACTCGTCCAGACGGACCTTGGCCGCCCGATTCGGAAAGAGACGCATCAGCCACGGGTAGATCGTGTGGTAGACCGGGAACACCAGCACGAAGAGGACGAAGCCCACCAGATCGAGAGGCGAACCGAGCAGCTGTCGCCATTCATCGAGGATCAAGTCTGGCTCCGGCGGATCACAGATGCGAAATCGATACGAAGTACCTCTTCGGCCACGTGAGCGTCCACGATGCCGAGACCGAGAACCTACAGTAGCACCGGCGCCGTCTCGCCGATCTCCTGCGCTCGATCCGGCTCGATCCCGCCGGCGTCCGACGCAGCTCGCTGCGCCCAGGGCTTCGAGGGCGCGGTTCGATAGATTGGGGCGTCGTGAAGGCCGACATCGCCGTCATCGTTCCCACGTTCAACCGCGCCGAGCGAGTCGCACGCGCGGTTCGTTCGGTGCTCGCCCAGACCGTCGACCCCTCGAAGATCGTGGTCGTCGACGACGGATCGAGTGACGGCACCCGAGAGCTGTTGGCCGCGCGGTTCCCGCCGGCGGGGCACCCACAGCTCTCGGTCCTGGGCTACGAGGACGATGGCCCGGCCAACCGCGGAGCCTCCGCGGCACGCAACCGAGGCGTCCGCGCGACCGGGGAGAGCTGGGTCGCCTTCCTGGATTCGGACGACGAATGGCACCCGACCAAGGTCGAGCGCCAGCTCCAGGCCCTGGCGGAGAGCCGGCAGAGCCGCAACGGGCACCGGTATCGCCTCTGCCACACGGACGAGGTCTGGATTCGGAATGGCCGACAGGTCCAGCCGAAGCAACGCCACCGCAAGGCAAGCGGTCACGACCTCCCTCACTGTCTGGACCTGTGTGCGATCTCTCCCTCGACCGTCCTGATCGAGCGGGGCCTGCTGCTGGAGGTCGGCCTGTTCGACGAGACGCTACCCGCCTGCGAGGACTACGACCTGTGGCTGCGGATCTGCCATCGCGAGCCCGTGCTGCTCGTGGACGAACCGCTCGTGACCCGGTACGCCGGACACACGGATCAACTGTCCAGGCAGCACGTGGCGATGGATCGATTCCGTATCCGAGCCATCGAAAAGCTCCTCGCCGAGCCGACCCTGGGAACCGAGCAGCGCGGCCAGGCAGTCGCCGAGTTGGCCCGCAAGCTGGCGGTCTATCGGGCGGGCAGCCTCAAGCGCGATCTCCACGATCAGGTCCGCTGGTGCGACGCGGTCGCGACTCGCGCCGGACTGTTAGAGTCCACGCCCGATGCCCGACCCCGGAGTCAGTGACGCAACACCGCTGGTGTGCCTGGTGGTGGCCTTGCCCCCCGAAGCCCGTCCGCTCGTCGAGGCCATGGATCTCGAGCCTCTGGAGCGCGTGACCCCCTACCGGGTCTTCCTCGGGGAGAGAGTCGCCCTCACGGTCTCGGGCATCGGCAAGCTGAGCTCCGCTTCGGCCGTCGGGTACCTCGCCGGCCTGCTCGGAGTACCCCGCTCGACCGCGTGGCTGAACTTCGGGATCGCCGGGCACCACGATCTCGAGATCGGCACCCTGCTCCTCGCTCACCGAGTGGTCGACCAGACCTCGAGCCGCTGTAGCTACCCGGCGGTCATCTCCGCGCTGGCGGAGGCGATGTCGAAAGGGATGCCGGGAGGACGCGCTTCTGGAACAGCCGAGATCAGAACTGTCGACGACGCCGAACGCGAGTACCAGACCGATGCGCTTTACGAGATGGAGGCGGCGGGCTTCATGGCGGCCACCTCTCGCCTCTCGAGCGCCGAGCTCGTGCACGTCGCCAAGGTCGTTTCGGACAACACTGAAAGTCCGCCGGAGCGTCTCGACAAGCACCGGATCGAATCGATCGTGTCCGAAGTGGCGGACCGGATCGCAGCACTGACCACCACGCTGGCCGATCGGGCGGCGGAACTTCGAGCCCTCGAGCTGCCGCCCGCGAGCATCGACGTCTACACGAGCCGCCTTCGCTTCACCCTTTCCCAGCGACGGCAGCTCGAGCAGCAGCTCCGTCGCTGGCGGGCCTTCGATCCGGATTCCACCCTGGTCCTCGAGGACCTCGACTCGATGACCGGTTGCCGGCAGGTCCTGTCCGAGCTCGACCGCAGGATCGACGAGCTGGAAACGAGCGGCTTCTGATGCTCGTCTACGTCGAGAACGAAGTCGCCGAGCATCCGCGGACGCGGCGGATTCTGGAGCGGCTGCCGAAGGCGACCGTGGTCGATTGCGAGCGGTACGGCGAGTTGTTCAATCGCCGTCAACAGAACTTTCGCCTGCAGAAGCGCTCGCCCACCCTCATTCTCGCGCACAAGCACGATGCCCGCATGCTGCGAACGCCTGCCGGCTACGGCATCGGGCAACACCACAACTTCTACTTCGCCCATCTCCTGAACTGCCCCTACGACTGTCGCTACTGTTTCCTCCAGGGCATGTTCCGCTCGGCGGCATGGGTGCTGTTCGTCAACTACGAGGACTATCTGGATCAGGTCGACCGCGAGCTCCAGCGCATCGACGGCGACGCCGCGTTCTTCAGCGGCTACGACTGCGACAGTCTCGCCCTCGAGCACCTGAGCGGCTTCGTCGAGGACGTCCTGCCCTTCTTCCGCGAGCGCAGAGGTGCCTGGCTCGAGCTGCGAACCAAGAGCGTCAACCTCCGGCCGCTCCTGGCCAGCCAGCCCTTCGAACGCTGTGTCGTGGCCTACAGCCTCACGCCTCCCTCGTTCAGCGAGCGCTACGAGCATGGCGCCCCGACGTTCGCGCATCGACTCGAGGCGCTGGCGCGCCTGCAGGAGGCCGGCTGGACGGTCGGACTTCGCTTCGACCCTCTCTTCGCCATCGAGGGCTTCGACTGGGAGTTTTCGCAGATGCTCGCGCAGCTCTTCGACCGCATCGACCCAGCCGCCGTCCACTCCGCCAGCCTCGGTCTGTTTCGGCTACCGAGGGACTTCCATCGCCGGATCACCAGGCTCTACCCCGACGAGCCACTGCTCGCCATGACGCTCGAGCCGGCCCAGGGAGGCTCTTCTGCCAGCCTTCTGTCGTTTCCACAGCAGCGAGGGAAGCGTCTGCTGGAGGCGTGTACCGAGTCGTTACTGCGCTATCTCCCCGAGGACCGGCTCTTCCCATGCTCGTGATGGGCCCGGTCGTTCCCCGGGCTGCGATAGCCTGAACCCGATGTCCACTCCCAGAATCAGGCAGGCATTGGTCACCGGGGCCACGTCGGGCATCGGGCACGCGGTGACCGAGCGCCTGCTCGACGCTGGGGTCTCCGTGGTCGCCCTGGGCCGCTCGGCCGCCGATCTCCCCGACCGAGAGGGGCTCTCCAGGGAAACGGTCGACCTTTCGAAGCTCGACGAGCTGCCCGCGACTCTCGAACGAATCGCGTCGTCCCATCCGGAGATCGACGCGCTCGTGCTGTGCGCCGGCCGCGGTCGCTTCGGCGGACTGGAGGAGTTCTCCTACGCGCAGATGCGCGACCTGATGGAGCTGAACTTCCTCTCCCATGCCTACGTGTGCCGGGCCTTCGTGCCTGCCCTCCGGCGGCGCTCCGACTCGGGTGGAGGCCACATCGTGTTCCTGGCCTCGGAGGCTGCCCTCGAAGGGAGCCACTCGGGCTCGATCTACTGTGCCTCCAAGTTCGCCCTGCGGGGCTTCGCCCAGGCTCTGCGCAAAGAGCTCGCGCGCTCCGGCGTCGGGGTGACGACGATCAACCCGGGAATGGTGGACACGCCCTTCTTCGACGAGCTCGACTTCGAGCCGGGCCCCGAGCCAGAGAATCGACTGACGGCGGGCCAGGTCGCCGAGGCGGTGATCACCGCACTCTCGCTACCGCCGAGCGCCGTGATCGACGAGATCAACCTCTCCCCGCTCAAGCGCACCGTACGCAAGAAGTAGGGCGCTGACCCCAACGAAGGCGTCCGCGGCGTCGCTGTCGCCGGCCCGCTGGGCGAACTCCGGGCCGATCTCCGCCATGGCTGGGTCCGAGCCAATTGACCGATCCCGGGTCGGCATCCGCTCGAGGACCCTTGGCCCCGAGTATCATTCCTCGACGCAACACTCAGCCGACACGAACGACGACGGGAGAGGCAGATGAGCCACGAACCCCAGCAACGAGCCCGAGCCCTCTCGACCGGGATCGCACTCTGCGTAGCGGCGGCTCTCGCACTTCCGGTCGCAGGCACCGAGCCGGACGACACCTCGGCGAATTGGCCACACTGGCGCGGCCCGGTGGGCACGGGCCTGGCCCCGGTCGGCAATCCGCCGGTCGAATTCTCGCCCGAGAAAAACGTGCGTTGGGTGTGGAGCGATCCCGGGCTGGCCTTCTCTTCGCCGATCGTGTGGGGCGACACCGTATTCGTGAGCACGGTGCTCGAGAAGCAAGGCCCCGACGTTCCGGAGGAGCCCGAGCAGAAGGGGATCTTCGGCCAGGAGGAGCTCGCGGTGCCACGCCAGTTCACGCTCGTCTCGATCGACCGCGACACTGGCGAGGAGCATTGGAGGAAGATCGCGCACGAGGCGATCCCCCACGAAGGACATCACAAGACCCTCTCCAGCTTCTCCAACATGTCGCCGGTGACCGACGGGGAAAGGGTCTACGTGTCGTTCGGATCGCAGGGTCTCTTCGCCTACGACTTCGAAGGCAACCTCGCCTGGCAGCTGGAGTTCGGGGTCGAGGCGAAGATGTTCAATCGGTTCGGCGAGGCCAGCTCACCGGCCCTCTTCGGCGACACCCTGGTGCTCAGCTTCGACCACGAGGGTGACTCCTTCATCGTGGCGGTGAACAAGCACGACGGCTCGGTGCTCTGGCGCCGCGAGCGCGACGACGAGGGGACCAATTGGAGCTCGCCGATCATCATCGAGCACGACGGCCGCCCGCAGGTGGTACTGAGCGGCTCCACGTTCGTGCGCAGCTACGATCTGGAGACAGGCGAGGTGCTGTGGAAGGTCTCCGGCATGACCAAGGGGCCGATTCCGGTCCCGGTGCTGGGCCACGGGATGGTGTATCTGGCCTCCGGAACCAACGGACAAGCGTTCAAGGCGGTCAAGCTCGGAGGCAGCGGCGACCTCACCGGCACTGAAGCCGAGGTGTGGACCCTCCAGAAGGGCGTGCCCTACAATCCGTCGCCGCTGCTCTGGGGCGACGAGATCTACCTGGTCAAGGAAGGGATGAGCGGTCCCACCTTCATCTCGGCCCTCGACGCGCGCACCGGAGAGGAGCACTACTTCAATGCGCGTCTCCCCGAGAGCTACGTGATCCGAGCCTCTCCTGTGGGCGCCGGCGACCAGATCTACCTCGCAACGGAAGAGGGGGACATGCTGGTGCTGCGACGCGGCCCGAAGCTCGAGGTGCTGGCGGTCAATCCGATGGGCGAGCAGATCCTCGCTACCCCGGCGGTAGCGGGCGACGAGCTGTTCGTGCGTACGCGCGGGCATCTCTACTGCATCGCTCGGCAGTGAGTCGTCGGCATCGGGGCAGCGCGTAGAGGGCCGGCTGCTACACTCGCTCGACAAACCCGACACAAACAGCGAACCGATCTCCGACGAGCAAGGAGGATCCGTGATCTCGGCTCGACCCTCGGCCCCGCATGCCCTGGTCTTTCCTGGGCTCACGACATTGTTCTTCGCCGCGTTGCTCTGCCCTGCCGGCTCCGCCCAGGAGATCGACGCGACCCGTCTCGCCAACGCCGACGCTTCCCCGGGCGAATGGCTGACCCACGGTCGCACCTACGACGAGCAGCGCTACTCTCCCCTGGCTCGAATCGACGAGGACACGGTCTCCCGGCTCGGACTCGCCTGGAGCTACGACACCGGCCGCAACCGGGGACACGAAGCCACCCCCCTGGTGGCGAACGGCGTGATGTACCTGACGACCTCGTGGAGCGGCGTGCAGGCCGTCGATCTGCGTACCGGCGAGGCGAAGTGGATCTACGACCCCGAGGTACCGAAGCAGTGGGGCTACTACGCCTGCTGCGACGTGGTGAATCGCGGAGCCGCCCTGTGGGACGGACACGTCTTCGTGGGCACCATCGACGGCCGCCTGGTCAAGCTCGACGCCGACACAGGGAAGGTCGTGTGGGACATCAGCACGATCGACCGCAACCGGCCCTACACCATCACCGGAGCGCCTCGCGTGGTCAAGGGCAAGGTGATCATCGGCAACGGAGGGGCCGAGTACGGCGTGCGCGGCTACGTCAGCGCCTACGACGCCGACACTGGTGAGCTCGCCTGGCGTTTCTACACGGTGCCGGGCGATCCCTCGAAGCCGTTCGAGCATCCCGAGCTCGAGATGGCCGCAAAAACCTGGACCGGCGAGTGGTGGAAGGTCGGCGGTGGCGGCACGGTGTGGGACTCGTTGGCCTACGACCCCGAGCTCGACCTGCTCTACGTCGGCACCGGTAACGGCTCCCCGTGGGCACGCAAGATCCGCAGTCCCGGCGGCGGTGACAACCTCTTCCTCTGCTCGATCCTGGCGCTCGATCCCGACGACGGACGACTGGTCTGGTACTACCAGACCACTCCGGCCGACAACTGGGACTACACCTCGGTGCAGCACATCATGCTCGCCGACCTCGAGATCGAAGGACAAACGCGTCGCGTCGTCATGCAGGCCCCCAAGAACGGATTCTTCTACGTCCTCGACGCCGAGACGGGCGAGCTGCTCTCAGCCGAGAAGTTCTCTACCGTGACGTGGGCGAGCCACGTCGATATGGAGACCGGACGCCCGGTCGAGATCGAGTCCGGCAACTTCGACGACGAGCCGAAGTTCGTCCTTCCGGGACCGGCCGGCGGCCACAACTGGTACCCGATGGCCTTCAACCCGAAAACGGGACTGGTCTACATCCCGACCCACGACATCGGCACGGTGTACAACCTGACCGAGGACTTCGAGTACGACCCGAGGACCTGGAACCTCGGAGTGCACTGGGAGGACCCGAGAGTGCGCGCGATCTCCGACGCCGCTCCCGATGCCACCGGCACGCTGAAGGCCTGGGACCCGATCGCTCAGCGCGAGGTCTGGAGCGTGCCGATGGCAGGCGCCAACAACGGAGGCCTTCTCGCCACCGCTGGCGATCTCGTGTTCCAGGGGGAGCCGAGCGGTCGCTTCTCGGCCTATTCCGCCGATCAGGGTGAGCTGCTCTGGTCCGTCGAGACCGGCGTCGGAATCATGGCCGCTCCGATCACCTACGAGCTCGATGGTGAACAGTACGTCGCGGTGCTCGCGGGCTGGGGCGGTGCCGCCGGGGTGGGGGGCGATCTGGCAACCTCAGCCGCGGTCAAGAACACGAACCCCGGACGCCTCTTCGTCTTCAAGCTCGGTGGCACCGCACCGATGCCCGAGGTCGCTCCGCGCTACACCGAGGTCGATCCCGCACCCGCGCCCTTCGGCACCGAGGAGCAGATCGCGCGTGGACGAGACCTGTTCGAGTATCAGTGCGGGGGTTGTCACGGCTGGACGGGAGCGTCGAGCGGCATGGTCAGCGACCTGCGCTACTCGAGCCTCGCGGTGCACCAGAACTTCGAGCGCATCGTGCTCGAAGGGCGTTTCGTCGAGAGAGGGATGCCCTCGTTCGCCGAGCTCCTGGAGCCGTCCGACGTCGAAGAGATTCACGCCTACCTGGTCTCACTCGCCCAGGAACGCCCCGACCTCAGCGAGCTGCAGGTGACCGAGCCGCAAGTGCAAGGACTCGGGGCGATGTCCCGCGGTGAGGTGGAAGCCGTCTTCGAGTCGCTGGGATTCCGGTTCGCCGACGGCAACGAGCGACTCGGTCACGTCTCCAGTCGCACCGCAGAGAAAGACGGCACGCTCGTCGAGGTACTCGGCTCCACGGAGCATCCGACACGGCTCACGGTCAGCTGGGCGGGCGACGAAGGCGCTCTCGATCAGAGCTTCGAGCCCATGCCGGACCTCGTCGCCCAGATCGTGCCCTGGGTCGGTGCCCCCTTCTTCGAGGCACTGGCCCGAGACGGCCACATGAACCTCGAGAAGGAAGGGGTGCGCGTGGTCGCCGTCCTGCGCGAAGGAGGGGATCGGAGAATGTGGTTCCTCGAGGCCATGGCGGACCCGGGAGGGTAGCCATCTCGGTACAACCGCGCGCGTCTTGTCCCGTCTGCGGCGCCGTGGGCGGCAGGGTGCAGAGCTACTCGGTAGCGGCAGGGCGGCAGGGTGCAGGGCTACTCGGTTGCGGTAGGGGGAACACTACTCACTGGGTGGAGACAGGGTCGCCTCTCCCTCGAGGGTCACGGTGACCACTTTGGCGACTCGGAGAACGAAGGTGCTGGGGTCACGCAGCCCCCACTCCACGTAGGGAACCTCGAAGCGCGCCTCGAACGCGACCTGGTCCGCTCGGGCATCGCCCTGCGATCGGACGACCTCGGCCGCGATCTCGATCGGGTGTGCCTCGCCCGCCATCACGAAGCGGGATACGAGGACTACCGAACTGGTGCCCCGCTCGGCCACCGACCCCTCCGTCGCCAGGACTTCGAGTCGAATCTCCGGGTAGGTCTCGCTGACCAGGACCTTGCGGTGCATCTTGCGATCGCGCGAAGGATTTCCGGTCTCGAGAGTGGTAGCGTCGATCACTACGAGCCCGGTGGCCGGACCGCCCTCGCTCTCGAGCTCGATCTCTCCGCCAGCCAGACGGGCGGTGCCGTGCACCGTGTGAAGGGTCGCCCCGAGCTCGAACGCGATCCGGGTCCGCTCCGGCTCCAACTGGAGAGCGAGGCGCTCTGCGTTCGCGCCGCTCACGAGGAAGTGGCCGAGGAGCACCACCAGGGTCGACTTCCATCGAAACGTCCAGGTGGGTCGGCGGCTCATCGGTCGACGAGAGATCATCGTGCGTCTCTACGGATGGCGTCTCGGCTTCGGTTCAAACCGAGCGCCTGGAAATCCCGTGCTCGAATCCGAAGGCCCCGGGGAAGCGTACCCTCTCCCGAGAACCTGCGACCCCCAGTCCAAGCAATGCAACCACGTTCGGAGGCGCGATCATGTCTGTCGAGTGCTCGTCGTACACCCGCTATGCGGTCTTCCCTGTCCTGGCTCTCTGGATCACCCTGTCGCCGGCGGTAGCGGCGCTGCACGAAGTCGAAGTGGGGGGGGTGCACGGGCTGCGCTTCTCGCCTGCAAGCCTCACGATCCAGACCGGCGACACGGTAACCTGGAGAAACCTGGGGGGCTCGCACAATGTCGATGCCGACAACGGGGACTTCGGGAGCGGTCCAGCCTCGAGCGCAGCGTGGACCTACAGCTTCACGTTCGAGCAGGAGGGTTCCTTCGGCTATCACTGCGACCCCCATCTCGCGCAGGGCATGGTCGGGACGATCGTGGTGCAGGCGGCACCCGGCGGGGACCCTGGGCGATTGTCGTTCTCTCGATCGTCCTTCTCCGCCGCCGAGGGTGACGGCACCCGAATCGTGACGGTCGAGCGCTCTGGCGGCAGCAGCGGAGCCGTTTCGGTCGACTACTCCACCAGTGACGGATCGGCGAGCCTCGGGGCCGACTACGAGGCGGCCAGCGGCACGCTCGACTGGGGCGACGGCGACGCGAGCGCCAAGGGCTTCTCCGTGACGCTGGTCGACGACCTCGACGAGGAAGCGGCGGAGACCGTGAACCTGACCCTCTCCAGTCCCGGCGGTGGAGCGTCCCTGGGCTCGCCGAGCTCGGCCACCCTGCGCATCACGGACGACGATGGCGCCACGGGAGGCGCCGGCGCGCTCTCTTTCACGTCGTCGACCTTCCAGGCGCCGGAGTCCGCTGCCGAGGCGAGCATTCAGGTGACCCGCACGGGTGGCAGCGCGGGCATCGTCTCGGTGCAGTACTCGACCATGGACGGTTCGGCGAGTGAAGGCATCGACTACACCGAGGTCTCCGGGAATCTCGAGTGGTCCGATGGGCAGGAGGGCGTGCATAGCTTCTCCGTCCCGCTGAGCGACGACTCGGTGCCAGAAGACGACGAGACCGTGAACCTCATCCTCACTCAGCCCGCAGGGGGAGCATCCCTCGGAGCGAACAGCTCGGCGACGCTCACCGTGACCGACAACGACTCCGCGAGCGGGCCCTGTGTGGCCGACGACACGACGCTCTGTCTCAACGCCGACGGACGCTTCGAGGTGCGGCTCGAGTTTCGAACGGCACAGACCTCGGGCCTCGCTCGAAAGATCGACTTCGGGCAACGCGATTCTGGCTTGTTCTACTTCTTCAACCCCGCCAATGCCGAGATGCTGGTCAAGGTCATCAACGGTTGCCCGATCGCGGGACTCGAAGGCTACTGGGTGTTCTATGCCGCAACCACCAATCAGGAGTTCACCTTGACCATCCGCGACACCTCGACCGGCGATGTGAAGGTCTATCGCAACATGCTCGGAGAAGCCGCGCCGCCCGTGCAGGAAGCGCCGGCCTTCACCAGCTGTCCCTGAGGTGTGCATCGTGAGACCCGAGAACGCTGATCCCTCTCGTCACTCGCTCGCGGCCCTCGGGCTCGCCGTCCTCGCCGCGATCTCCTGGCCGTCGTCGCTCATGGCGCAGCCGGTCATCGACGAGGTGCAACAGCTCGACTTCGACGCGCCGGAGTCGTGGGCGATGAAGTACTTCGCCTCGGCCAGCCTGTTCACGTCGTTGGGTCCGGTCGAGCTGCGCCGAGCCGGAGCGATCGACCTCGGTCTGGAGGTCATCCAGGTCCCTCATCTCAGTACCGAGCAGCGGCGGGTCGGGTTCGGGGGTCTCAAAGTAGAGGACCTCAACCGCTCTCCCGTGCAGGCCCGCCTCCGGGCGACCTTCGGCCTGCCAGCGGGGTTCGGGCTGACCGTCGGCTGGTCACCTCCGGTCGAGGTGCAGGGAGTGAAGGCGAACCTGTTCGACCTCGCCCTCGAGCGCTCCCTCTGGCGGGGCGAGCGCAGCGGAGTGGGCGCCCGGCTCTTCGTCCAAGAAGGCGAGGCCGAGGGCGATCTCACCTGCAGCAGCGAGGATGCGAGGATTCCCCCCGGAGAACCGGGCAACGAGTTCGGCTGCGAGGCGCCTTCGAACGACCGGGTCGCGCTCGACTACTACGGCCTCGCGGTGGTGGGTCACTATCGCACCGGCGCAAGTGAGAGGAGCCCCGTGGTGCACTACGGCGGCTCCGTTCAGCATCTCGATCTCGAGTTCCAGGTCGACGCCTTTACCTTCGGGTTCCACGATCGGACCCTGCAGCTCACGGATGGGAACACCTGGGCCGTCAACGCCGGGGCGACCTTCTCGCTGACCTCTCGCCTCGGACTCGGAGTAGAGCTGTTCTACGGTCCTCTCGACGTGCGACGTCCGCCCGACTTCGCCCGGGAGAACGACCCCTTGCTCAATCTACGAGCACTCGCGACGTACCGGATCCGTTGAGCGAGCCCAGCTCGAGCGAGGCGAGTCTGCGCGCCCCGGTGGCTGCGTCGGGCCAGGAGCTCTCCTTCACCCGTGGGGTCGCCAATTTCGACCCCGTGATCTGCCGCCGATGGACGCGGACCCGAGTGAGTCGGCTGCCGGTCAGTGGCAGTCGACTCTGACCGACGAGACACGGTCGTTACCGACCCTGGTGTCGGACATGTCCTCGACGTCGTCGTGCAGCACGGTGTAGCTGCCGCGATAACTGGGGTCCGCATACAGCGTGACCCGGCAGCCGTGCGGGACTCGCACCGAGCTGACCCTGTCGTCACCCACACGCGTGTCCCGCATGTTTCTGGAGTCGTGGTCGAGGGTGTCACTGGTTCCCCGGAAGCGGGCGTCGGCATAGAGCGTCACGCCCCAGCGACCTCCTTCGTGCCAGTCGTCGAAGTCGTCGTGACGGCCGGAGCCGGAGTAGTTCCTGCAGTTCACCTTGATCGAGGCGACGGCGTCGTTGCCGATGCGGGTGTCGCCGAGGTAGTGCTCGCTGCGATCGAGGTGCAATCGGTTGCCGCGATAGTCGGGCCCGGAGTACAGGTCCACGCTGCATCCCGAAGGCACCCGGATCGAGCTCGCCGCGTACTCGCCGACCGAGGTCCGCTGCAGATCCTGCATGTTGCGGTTGACGACCGTGCTACTGCCGCGGAAGTCGCGATCTTCGAAGAGCACCACGCCGCCTTGCTGGTCGGTGTCCCATTCGTTCCAGTCTCCCCAGTCGTGGGAGCCGCCGCTGGAGCCGCCGCTCGAGCCCTGGTTCGTGTTCCAGGGACGGCGGTCTCCCGCGCAGCGGATCTCGAGGGAAGAGACCCGATCGTTGCCCACCCGGGTCCGCCCGAGGCTCGACTCCGCACCGCTCAACTCGGCGTAGCGACCGCCGTAGTCGGAGCCGTCGTAGAGTCGCACCCGACAGCCTGGCGCTACCCTCACCGAGGAGGCTCGGTCGTTGCCGATTCGCGTTCGATCCATTTCGGGGACGTCGCCCCGGAAGATCTCTCGGGTTCCGCGGAAGTCGCCGTCGTCGTAGAGCTCGAGGCCGACGACGATCCGGTCCGGTGCCGGATCTCCATTCCAGGAGATGCCCTTTCCACACTGGATGCGCAGCGACGAGGCCTGGTCGCTGCCGACCGCGCTGCGCCGCAGGTCGGGGATGTCGTCGTAGAGGGTCTGGCTGGTGCCTCGGTAGCTCGATCCCGAGTAGATCGTTACCTGGGCGAGGACCTGGGCGGTCGAGAAGAGAGTCAGTCCCAGAACGAGGACTGGAAGGGCTCGGTTCATTTCGATCGGTTCCTTGGTCGGGATTGGGAACTGGGAGGACTGGGCTCTTCCTCCCCGGTGCTACCAGGGATTGATGCGCTCTTCGGGCTCCAGGAAGAGGGCGGCGTCCGGTGGGATGTCGAAGGCTTCGTACCAGGCGTCGATATTGCGGACCGTGCGCGGCCGGAAGTTCGTCGGCGGATGCGGATCCGTCTTGATCAACCGGTCGAGGTAGCCGTCGCGCGCCTTCCAGCGCCACATCTGCGCGTAGGCGGCGGGTGGCGCCAGAGCTAGAGTGGCCGCACGTTGTGTGGTACGAATCTCGTTCCCGATCAGCGAGTCGCAGAATACGCCATGAATCGAGCCGCTCTCCCACTCCTCCCTCACCTCCTCCCGCACCTCCTGCTTGCCCTGTTGGCTGGTCAACTACTCGGCGGGCCGCCGCGGGCGACGGCCCAGCTGTCGCTCCTGCCGACGGGATCCTCGCAGGAGTCCGAGGCGGACTCGAGCTCCGAACAGCCCGAAGCACCTCCGCCGGTCTCGCTCGCCGACATCCCGGTCGAGCGGCGTGCGTTCGTCGCGCGTCAGCGACAGATCGAGAGAGGGCTCGCCGCCGCGGCGGGCACGATTGCGGCCTTTGAAACCGAGCTCGAAGCGCTCGGTGAACGAATCACCAGGCTGCTCGGACCGAGTGGACGTCCACTGGCCGAGCGCAGCGTCAACGAGCTGCTCGATCTCGAAGCGGCCTTGCGGGGCGATCTGGCCGACAGCGAGCGATTGGTCGCGGAGCTCGACGGCGAGGTGCGGCAGCTGGAGGGGATTCTCGACGAGCTCGACACGCTTGCATCCCGGTGGCAGAAGCTCGAGGCGGTCGCGGTCGAGCGGGGAGCTCCCGAGGCCATCGTCGAATCGGCTCGCTCGACCGCGGCCGAGGTCGACGAGCTCGCTTCCCGCACCCGGGGACGCCGCAACGAGCTACTCGAGCAGCTCGAGAGCATGACGAGAGTCGACACCACGCTCGACACCCTGCAGGCCGAGACCGGGCGTCGCCGGCAGGAGGCCCAGACCCAGATCGTGGATGCCCGCACACAGCCGATCTGGCAGCTCTCCCTCGTCCCATCGGCCTACTGGGAGGCTCTCGGCAGTCGGGTTCGGCGAGACCTGGCGAGTGTGATCGACTACGTCTCGCGGTATCGCTACCGCCTTCTCATCGCTCTCCTGCTGCTTCTGGCCGGGTGTGCCTGGCTGTGGCCACGTCTGCGGCAGGCAGCTCCTCCCGCGGACGACCACCGTGGTCCCTCGGCCCGGCGCCCGCTCCGCCACCCGCTCGCGGCGTCGGCGCTGCTCGTGTTGATGGGTCTGGGCACGCTCGCGACCGGAGCCCCGCGGCCGTTCTACGATCTGCTGTCGCTGTTCTCCGTCGTGCCGGCGGCGATCCTGGTGGCAGCCACCTTCGGCCGCCGTGCCCGCCCGCTGATCGTAGCGGTCGCGGTCGCCCGGATCCTCTCGTCGCTCGACCGCTACGTCGCGATCTCCCCCCTTCTCGACCGCAGCGTCCTTCTGGTGCAGTCCCTCGGTCTCGCGAGTGTTCTGGTATGGCAGCTTCGCCAGAGCGGCTGGGAAGACACCCTGCCGAATCCGCGGGTGCGGCGCCTGGCACGCGCCAGCGCATGGCTGGCGGTTCTCCTGCTGGCGGTGACGGTGCTCGGCGTGATCTTCGGGCTGGTGTCGCTGGCGCGCTACCTCGGCGATGCCGTGATCTCCATCTTGGGCGCGACGCTCGTTCTCCTGGCCCTGACCTACCTTCTCTACGGAGTGGGTCAGCTGCTGCTCGGAGTCTGGCCGCTTCGGGGTCTGCGTGTCGTCCGACGGCATCGCGAACGAGTGGAACGTTTCTGGCGTCGCCTCCTCGTCGTGGGCGGGAGCTTTCTCTGGACCCTCGCGACACTCAGTGCCTTCGGCGTGCTGGATCGTGTTCCGGCGGCACTCGATCGCACGATGGCCCTCAGCGTGACGCTGGGCTCGCTCACGATCACGCTGGGCAATGTCGTCACCTTCGTGCTCGTGGTGGCGTTGGCCCTGCTGCTCGCCCGCTTGGTCACCTTCCTGCTCGACGAGCAGTTCCTGCCGGCGCTGCCCCTGGAGCGGGGCCTGCCCTGGGCGATCTCGACGGCGGTGCGCTACGCCATCCTGCTCGCCGGGTTCGCGCTCGCGGCGATGGCCGCCGGGCTCGATCTGACGCACGCCACCATCCTGGTGGGCGCCTTCAGCGTCGGCCTCGGTTTCGGCCTCCAGAACGTGGTCAACAACTTCTTCTCGGGGTTGATCTTGATGTTCGAGCGACCGATCAAGATCGGCGACATGGTCGAGATCGGCTCTCTCGCCGGGCACGTGACCGAGATCGGCATCCGCTCGAGCACGGTGAAGACGTTCCAGGGCGCCGAGGTGATCGTTCCCAACGCCGAGCTGATCTCCAAGGAAGTGGTCAACTGGACTCTCTCCAACCGCTTTCGCAGGGTCGAGATCCCGGTGGGTGTGGCCTATGGCAGTGACGTCGAGCAGGTGATGGCGCTGCTGCTCGAGACCGTCCAGGGCCACGAGCAGGTCACTCCCGAGCCGGCGCCGCAGGTCCTCTTCACCGGTTTCGGCGACAGCTCGCTCGACTTCGAGCTGCGCTGCTGGGTCACCGATGTCGATCACACCCTGATCGTGTCGACCGATCTGCGGGTCGCCGTCGAGCGCACGCTGCGCGAGCACGACGTCGAGATCCCCTTCCCACAGCGGGACGTCCACGTGATCGCGGAGGGCGAAGAGGCGGAGAGTGAAGAGAGAGCGAAGAGCGCGGTCGAGCCCGACTCGAGTGTGACCGAAGACCCTCGGTGACGGACCGCTACTCGCGCCGAATCGTCAGCTGATAGCACGCCTTCTCGTCGCGTCGACCCGCGGCCCGGGCCAGGAAAGGCCGGATGAGGTACACGGTCGCCGCCGGAGCGTCGATCTGGGCGTGCTGGCTGTTGTCGGTCATTCCGGCGAACACGGCAGCGCCGCTCTCGTCGGCCGCATCGATGACGTTGAAGTAGGCCTGGGTGTGGCCGCTCGTCATCGTGACGGTCAAGCGCTGGCGCTGCACCAGCGGGATCGCGTAGACCTTCGTGGCGTAGCCTTCGATCGTACCGTCGATCTGCGTCTCGCCGATGATGGTGAGCTCGATCTCTTCGAGGGTTTCGTCAGGCGTGAGCCGCCCAGCGAGCGCATCCTCGTCGACCACCGGTACCTCCTGATTGCCGGCCGGACTGGTAGACGCGGGAGTGCACGAAGACTCCGCCAGCAGGTCGCCGCGGATCCAGCCCTCGGCCCCGTCTCTTTCGACCTTGCACCAGCGGGGATTCTCCTCGAGACGAGCCGCACGCTCCGCTTCGGAGAGGTTCTGGAACTCGACGAGAGAGAGGCCGCCCCGGCAGCCGAGATTACGCAGACAGTCGGCGTCGTGAGAGAGGCGCGCGAGGACCTCGGCGTCGGCGCTCGGTGTGGCGTGCAAACCGACGGTCTCGCCCGGGGGCAGAGCGACGAACCGGCCCAGCAGCGTTGAACGCGAAACCGCACCAAGACTCGCAGAGGACTGAGGGAAACGGAGGATGTCGAGCACGAAACGGAAGGTCCCGCGGCCCAGCTATGCGACACCGTGCTCGCCACGGGGACTCGCGATCCTAGAGAGCGGCACTTCCCGCCGAAGCACCGTCATGTCGGCTCTGGCTCGAACTCAACACTCGACGCTAATCCACGAATATCAGAATGACTCGTCGTCGAAGCGCACTCGCTCCTCCGTTTCCCTCAATCCTCTGCGAGGATCCCCCAACGACGACATTCGAACCCACGCTCAACAACCTGCTCGACTTGACAGGTCACTCCATATCATCTGGTGACCGTGCTACGTGAGCACGGGATCCCGCTAGTTCTAGGCAGAGGTCAATACCAGCTGTTGGGCCTTCGCGAAGCGTTCTTCGACCGCTGACCAGTCGATCACGTTCCACCAGGCACCGATGTACTCGGCGCGGCGATTCTGGTACTTCAGGTAGTACGCATGCTCCCAGACGTCGAGCCCCAGGAGCGGCCTAAGACCCTCCATCAGCGGACTGTCCTGGTTGGGGCGACCCATGATCTCGAGGCCGTCGTCCGGATCGAGAACGAGCCACGCCCAACCGGAGCCGAAGACGCCGGTGGCAGCTTCGGTGAACTTCTCCCGGAAGCTTTCGTAGCTGCCGAACGAGCTGCGCAGGGACTCTCCGAGCTTGCCCTTGGGGTCGCCGCCTCCAGAGGCGCTCAACGTCTTCCAGAAGAGGCTGTGGTTGGCGTGACCACCGCCGCTGTTGCGCACCGCAGTCTTGATCGACTCGGGCAGCTGGTCGAGGGTCGCGAGGAGATCCGCCAATGTCTTGCGTTGAAGTTCGGGGTGACCTTCGAGCGCATGGTTGAGCTTCTCGACGTATCCCCGATGGTGCTTGCCATGATGGATCTTCATGGTCTCTGTGTCGATGTAGGGCTCGAGTGCGTGTTCTGGAAAGGGTAGATCAGGTAGTTCGAACATCAGTGGTCCTCCTGGTAGTTGTTGTCAACGGATTCGGCTCTATTCGTGGGTCTGAAAACGGGAGCGCCGCTTCGCGCTCTGAGCCCGCAGAGGAGCTCGTGTCGCGAAGCCGCAAACGAACGAAGGAGTTCGGACGCCAAGGTCCGGCATCAGCTGCTGGATGCCAGCGACTCGAGCGACTCCAACTCGTCGATGCTGACGACCAGGAAGACCTCCTGGCCCTCCAGAATCGACCGGACCCCTGCGTCGAAGAGCGAGGGCTGCGCAAGCCCCTTGAAGTTGTTCACCATGGCTCCGTCGAGTCGGACTCGAGCGCCGACCGACAGATCCAAGCCTGGCTGAGCCGCGACTTCGACTTCGCTTTCCTGAGCACCTTCCTGGTTCGGCGTCTCTGGCTGCGGTTCAGCTCTCACGGAAGGCTCCAAAGCCACGAAGAGTCGATCGTTCGATTCGGTGATCCAGAATCCCCCTTGGACAGGGACGGTGGCCACCTCGGTCTCGCCCTCGACCTCGTTGCCGAGCCATGCGGAGGGGTTCTCGATGATCGAGGACACCGGCAGAGTCGGAATTGCGGCTTCACTCATGGATTCGCTCACGGCGGCACTCATCGATGCGGGGGAATCGGTAGCGGGGCGCAAGACGAACCACGAGGCGGCGCCTGCCGCGACGAGCAGCAGCGCGAGGCCGAGAATCAGACCGGAACGGTCGGTCGGTTCATCCAGGCTCGGAGGGACCGTGCTTCCCGGTGGCGGAGCATTCTCGGGCAACGTCGAGTGCACGGTCGCGCGTGTCGATTGACTCGTAGCGCGCCCTTTCTGAATCTTCCCTGGGACATCTCTTCTCTGTGTCATTCGTCTGACTCCTCTGTCTGATGAGTTGGTTGCTGTCCTCGCTTCCGTCGATCCACGCAGAGCTGGCGAAGCAAGCTGTTGAAGCCCATTCGAAGTGACGGATCGAACAACGTTGAAAGGTGCAAGCAGCCTGCCACCCGTCAGGCCCTCTCGCAGGGGGCCCGCATCGCCACCAGGTCGCACCTTTTACTCAGGTTGCGGCAATTCCTACCGAAGACTCGACGCCGACACGGGTGCGAAGGCCCCCGCGGCTGCACGACTGGCGTTGCCCCCTTCGCCGAGGCTTCAGAGCGCCGTGAGGACGTACGCCACGCCGCCCGCGATGACCACCAGGATCGCGATCCCGGTGACCACGTCCTGCATCCTGCCGCCGCCCGGCATCTCGTGATCCATGCCGCCCTCTCCTTCGGCCAGGAAGCGCCGGTGCAGCCAGATCATCACCCCGGCCACCGCGACGAACACCAGGTTCAGCCAGAGGGTGTAGTCGATGGCGAACTGGTGCGCCTCTGCTCCGCCCTTCGCGGCTTCGGGCAGGATGCCGGCGAACGAGAAAACGGCGTTCAAGGTCATCGCGGTGGCGACGATCGACACGTACATGACGGCGGCGATGTAGAGGGCGACCCGCCAACCGTAGTAGCGGGCGTTGACCTTGACCAGCGGCGGCACCATGAGGTCGGAGTAGATGAAGCCCATGATGCCGGCGAAAGCGACACCGGAGCCCGCCAGCACCGCCGCCAGCGGGATGTTCCCCATCGAGCCGATGAACGTCAGGCAGGCGACGAAGGGCGCAACGGCAGCGTTCTCGAGCGCCAGCAGGAAGCCCGGAATGCTCTCCTCCTTCCCGATCAGGAAGATCGTCTGCCAGAAGGAGGTCGGGACGAAGACCTTCATGAAGCCGGCGATCGTGAAGCCGACCAGGATCTCCTGCCAGACCATCTTCCACTCCATGACGAACTGGTGGCCGACCAGGCGCCAGCCCTCGACGCTGCGTATCCTCTCCCAGGGATCGAAGTCGTCCTCCTCCGGCGGCGCCTCCTGCTCGACCTTCTCCCTCGCCACCTCGATCCAGTCCTTCGGATAGGTGAGGCGGATCAGTACGCTACTGAGGGCGATCAGCAGCAGCCCACCCACGATCTCGGCGGCCAGGTACTGCCAGCCCAGGAAGATCAGGATGAGAATCCCGAGCTCGATCACCAGGTTGGTGGAAGCGAACATGAACGCCACCGCGGCCACGAAGTGAGCACCCTTGAGTACCAGCGAGCGAGCCGCGGCCAGGGCCGCGAACGAGCACGACGAGGAGATGGCGCCGAACACGGTGGCGATCGACACACTCTCGAGGTCGGGCTCGCCCATGTGACGGGTCAGGCGTTTCTTCGGCACGAAGACCTGGATCATGGCGCTGATGGCGTAACCCAGGACGAACGCCCACCCTGCTTTCCAGAAGAAGCCGAAGGCGGTCTTGGCGGCCTCTCCGTACCGAGGCCAGAAGTCTTGTAGTTCCATCGCGACGCTTCCTCTGCAGACTCGAACAGGGAGTCTGCCCCATGACGAACTTGCAATCGCCAAGCCAGGGCTCAGCTCCTGCCGGGCTACGTCACGAGGAGAACGCCTCGGCGGCCAGAGGACCGGTACACGAGATCGCTCTTTCGAACCGGAGCCCAGCATCGGGCACCGCCGACTCGGACGCTCAAAGGGCCTTCGCCGCGAGGCGCATTCGCGTGGCGTGCAGGCGGAGCGAGATCGCGCGGAGCAGGATTCCGAGGAGAATCACCACCGCGGGGCCGCCGTACACGATGCCCACGTAGATCCAGTCGATCGTCTCCGCCTCCAGCGCGTAGAGCCCGGCTCCAAAGTATCCGAGTGCGGACACCATCAACACCAGGCAGCCGATGGCGATCGCGAGACTGGTCGAGCGCACCATCTTGAACGGAGCATCCATCCCCCGACGTCGTGCCTGGATGTAGGCCAGGGCGACGAAGACGAAGGGGACGACCAGGGAGAGCGAGGCAAGGTCGTTGAGCAGCGAGATGAATCGCTCGGACCCGGCGGCCCCGGTCAAGATGGACAGCAGCGGGAGGAGAATCAACGACGAGACCACGCCCGCCTGGGTCCACAGAGCCGCGTGGTGGGTGCCCGCGGCATCGCGACTCGTGAGTCGCTCCGGAAGAGTCCCGACGGGCAAATCGGAGAACATGGCTCGGATCGGTGACTCCACCCAGATGACGTAGGCGGCCACCGTCCCCAGGGCGATGAAGGTCATGCACCCCCGCGCGATCAGCGTGCCCTCGAGGCCCAGAGAGTGAGACAACTGTACGAAGGCCTCGTAGAGCCCGGTCGCCTTGGTCAAGCTGCTCAGGGGGACGAGCAGGGCAATGGAGATCGAGGCGAGCACGTAGCAGGCTCCGATCAAAACCGTGGTCAACAGGATCGCACGGGGGAAGTTCCGTTTCGGATTCTGGACATCGTTGACGTAGGGCGCGGCCACCTCCGCTCCCGACACGGCGAAGAGCAGCCAGGCAAAGGTGGAGAAATAGGAGAGGTC
Source organism: uncultured Acidobacteriota bacterium (assembly GCA_963851415.1). Lineage (GTDB taxonomy): Bacteria > Acidobacteriota > Thermoanaerobaculia > Multivoradales > Multivoraceae > CAWKPF01. The sequence continues at coordinate 53,881 of CAWKPF010000003.1, read as the reverse complement.
CAGGCTCGGGGTCAGCGCCTCGACGGTGAGCGCATTCGCCGGCTCTCGGCCCACCAGGACCAGCGCGATCGGAACCACGATCAACGCGGCGACCAGGATCAGGGTTCCTCGACCCACCCAGTCGGCCAGCCGGGAGAAGACACGGACTCCGCGCGTGGCCGCATAGGTGACGAGAACACAGATCGCCACGCCGAGAGGCGGCAAGATCCAGGTGATCGCGTCGAACACGTCCCGCCCGCTCACGGCAAGGGACATCCGAATGGGAAGGCGGCTGAATCTCCCCTGCAGATAGACCAGATTGGACACCAGGTAGGACCAGGTGCCCACGAAGGCCCAGGTCGGTCCGAGCCCCCGTTCCATGAAGCTGTAGATCCCGCCACCCCGATCTCCGGTGTCGGAGGAGAACTCGGCCAGGATCAGGGCGAGAGGCAGGAAGTAGAGAAAGCCCACCGCTACCCAGGACGGAATGGAGGCCAACCCCATCGCCGCCAGATTGTCGATGACGTTCTCGACCCCGAACGTGGCCACGACGATGATCATGATCACCGTCATCAGGCTCAGCTTCCGACGGTCGGGCTTGGGCGTCACGAAGGGGACCCTACGTCGGGACCGTCCAGGAGGGAAGGGCGAAGATCTCTTCGATGCTCCTTCATACGCTCGGGAAGCGAGAGCACAAGGGGAGCCATACTCGCGCTGGGACGAGGGTGACCTCGTACAGCTGATCGTGCTGGATACATCTGGGGTTCTGGCCATACTCCAGATAGACGCCGCGCCCGCCGCCGACCTGTCAGCCGAGATGGAAAGATGCCCCGAACCGACTAACCCTGCACTGCCTTCTCCACTGCCTCCAGAATCTCGAGGCGGCGTTCTCTTTCGGTTCCGGTCTGCGGGACCAGGAAACGCATCGTGGTCTCGGTGACGTCGAGGTTCTCCTGCGCGGCGGCCCGGCGCTCTCGGTCGAAGCTTTCGATCAGGCTCTCGGGAGCCCAGCCGTGCATCACGAAGGCCAGCTTCCAGGCCGCGTTCTCCGCGTCGTGCACGCCCGAGTTGAGGCCACGCGCACCGAAGGGAGAGAAGAGGTGAGCACAGTCGCCCACCAGCAGGACCCGGCCGGAGCGAAAGCGGCTGGCGCAGCGGCCCTGGAAGCGGTAGAGCGAGTGCCAGACGAGTTCGTACCGGGTTTCCTGTCCGACGATCGCTCGAATTCGCCGATCGAGTCCGCCACTCGCGTGCTCGGCGTCGAGGTCGAAGTCCTCGGGCACCTGCCAGTCGATCCGGAAGACTCCGCCCGGACACGGGTGAATCAGGACCTGGCGACCCGGGTTCCAGACCGGATCGAAGTAGAAGCGCCGCTCGCCCTCCCAGCCCGGGAGCTGGGACTCGGAGTCGCGGATCTCGATGTCGCAGATCAGGAACCGGTCCTCATAGCTCCTGCCTGGAAACGAGAGGCCGAGCTGCTCGCGGAGTGGGCGGGCTCGGGCGCCGGCAGCCAACACGACCCAGGGTGCTTCGAGCTCGGAGCGCCCGGCGTTGCCCTCTCCCGTGACCCGAGCCATCGAGTCGGTGGATTCGATCGTGCTCACCTCGACACCCCAGTGCTCTTCGATCAACGGGGACTCCGCGATCCGGTCCGCCAGGATCTCTTCGGTGCGCGACTGCGAGAGGTTGACGAAGGGTGGGAACTCGGAGCGCCCGGGATCGGGCAAGGTCAGGTGGAAGAGCTCGTGCTCGCGATAGAAGGTGCGCGCCGTGGTCCAGGTCACGCCTTCCTGCGCGATGCACCGTCCGGCGCCCACCGACTCCCACACGTCGAGGACGTCGCGGTGCTGGCAGATGGCCCGCGAGCCGACGGCGTCTCGGCGAGTCGGGCGATCGAGAAGCAGGCTTCGGATTCCCCAACGGGCCAGGAGCAGGGCGAGGGTCTGGCCGACCGATCCGTTGCCGACGATGAGAACGCGCTCGGGGACGTCTGGCGGTCGCGGGGTCACGGCGCGGGGGGAATCAGGGGCTGGAGCTCTGCAGTTGTTCCCACACTTCGCGATCCCGCTGATCCGTCCAGATTCGGGGCCAGTCGATTCCGTCGAGCTCGTCCCACAGCCGGGCGACGTCGAAGGGCAGGCAGTGCTCGAAGATCGGCCAGGCGCCGTAGGTCGGCTCGAGGGCACGGTGCGCGGCGGAGAACGCTTCGTCGAGGCTGCCACCACGACCGTGGACCGCGCCGACCTCCCGTCGCATTACCGTCAGGAAGTTCCGGGTCTGCTCGACCGCGGCCAGGCATTCGGCCTGCCCCTGAACCACGGGTCCCCGACCGCCGATCAGTGCCTCCGCTCCGAAGGCGGCCACCCGGTCGAGGGTGCGGGTCGACCAGTCTTCGTGAAAAGCGTCGCCGGTGTAGAGAGCGGCCTCGGCCTCGACCAGGTCTCCGGCGAACAGGATGCGCTGCTCGGGCAGCCACGCCACCAGATCCCCGGCAGTATGACCGCGGCCGCAATGGTGGAGCTCGAGAGCGCCTCGGCTGCCGCCGAGCTCGATGCAGAGACTGTCGGCGAAGGTCAGGCTCGGCCGCGTCAGACCGGGTACTGAGTCGGGCTCCTTGAATAGGCGGGGCATACGACCCAGCTCGGACTCCCAGTCCTGTTGTCCACGCTCTTCGATCAGCCTTCGTGTGGTCTCGTGACTGACGATGATCTCGGCCTCGAAGGCCGCAGCGCCGAGCACTCGGACGGCGTGGTAGTGCGAAAGCACGAGATAGCGCACGGGCTTGTCGGTGTGCTCGCGCAGGCGCTCGAGCCAGGGTCGAGCGGCTGCTGGGGTCGCTCGAGCTTCGAAGCAGACCAGGAAGTCCTCACCCTCGATCGCGCCGACGTTGGGGTCTCCCTCGCTGGTCAGCGCATAGACGCCGTCGCCGAGGACTTCGTGGGTCTCGGTCTTCTCGTCGAGATCGGCGGAGGAGGCAAAGGGCTTGGTCATGGTCTGGCCATCTTAGTCGTGCGGCCTCCGGAAGAGGTCGCTGTTCACCGACCGGGCGTGAATTCTCTCTCGGATCGCCTGGCCTCGGCACTCGGTGGCCTGTCTGGCGAACAGGGTGGAGCCGGTGAGCGCGAGAGAGCCATGAACGGGGAGCGCTTTTCCAGTCTTCTGGCTCCATTCCTTGTGTCGTCGAAGCCAGCAGCATTGGACGACCAGGAACAGAGTCTTCGCTTCGGTCGGAGGTGAGCCCTCACGCCCCCGATTCACGCCGTACCCAGGGTGGGGTCTTTGCAGAGCTTCTGTCGGGGAGGCGTTCTTCAGCCGACGTGGGCGGACTGCCGAGCAACCCCATACTCGGTGACTCGATTCGACTCTGAGTGTGGAGGTGGGCGCGATGCAAGGCAGTGGTCCGTCGAGAGTCACGTACGTGAGATCAGGCCTTCGTCCTCCTCCTCACTCAGACCCGACCACCGATCGACGGCGTCGCGTCATCGTCGTGACGTAGACTCGATCTCTCCATGACGCTCCAATCCGGCTTTCGGCTCGGCCCCTACGAGGTCTCCGACCTCCTCGGCAGGGGAGGCATGGGCGAGGTCTATCGCGCCCGCGACACGCGGCTCGAGCGTGACGTGGCGATCAAGGTGCTGCCCGAGTCGATGCAGGGCGACCGGGAGCGGCTGCAGCGTTTCGAGCGCGAAGCGAAGATCCTCTCGCAGCTCGAGCACCCGCACGTCTGCCGGCTCTACGACATCGGCCGGGAGGGCGAGACCGACTACCTGGTGATGGAGCTGCTCGAAGGCGAGACCCTGCGCCAGCGGCTCGACCGCGCACGGCTCGAGCCCACCGAGGCGATCCGCATCGCGAGCGAGATCGCCGAGGGTCTCGAGGCCGCCCATCGACGAGGGCTCGTGCACCGCGACCTCAAGCCCGGCAACGTCCTGCTCACCACCCAGGGAGCGAAGATCCTCGACTTCGGCCTGGCGCGCCCCTTCGCCTTCGGCGGCGAGCAGGAGACGCTGGTGGCGGGCAAGACCGGAGAAGGTGAGGCGCTCACCGGCGAAGGAACCCTCACCGGCACGCTGCAGTACATGGCGCCCGAGCAGGTCGAGGGGAAAGAAGTCGACCACCGCAGCGACCTGTTCGCGCTAGGGGCCATCTTCTACGAGATGTGGACCGGCGAGCGGGCGTTTTCGGGAGACTCGTCGGCCTCGGTGATCGCTTCGATTCTCGGCACGCCCCCCGAGCGCCTCGAGACCGAGCGAGAGGGATTGCCCCCGGGGCCACGTCAGGTGCTCGAGCACTGTCTGGCGCGGGAGCCCGAGGAGCGCTGGCAGTCGGCACGGGATGTGGTGCACGTGCTGAAGGAGGATTGGGTCGCCGGCGACGACGTCGCGAGGAGGTCAGCGACGCCCTGGCGATGGCTCGCGGCCATCGGTATTCCGGCGGCGCTCATTGCGGGCTCGCTGGCGGCGTGGACCCTTGCCAACTCGGACGATGGCGCCGGCCCGCAGGAGGTATACCAACTGCGCCAGCAGACCCGGCGCGACTGGGATGAGTACTCGCCTCAGATCTCGCCCGACGGGCAGTTCTTCGCCTTCGCGGCCGATCCGGACGGCGCTGGCCCGGACAAGCTCGACATCTACCTACTGCGCGTCGACGGTCAACGGGAGATCCGGCTGACCCGCCACCCAGGGCGCGACTTCGCGCCGGCCTTTTCTCCCGATGGCAAGAGAATCGCCTTCTGCTCCAGGAGGGTCGAAGGCGAGCAAAGCGGCTCCATCTTCGTCATGGGCTCGATGGGAGAATCCGAGCGCAAGCTGACCGACGGGGGTTGCTGGCCGAGCTGGTCGCCCGACGGCGACCGCATCGTCTTCAGCGACGGCCGGCTCAGGGATCCAAGAACCCTCGTGGTGTCTGGCGTGAGCCTGAAGATCCTCGACCTGGAGACGGGCGCCACGGAGTCCCTGCGGTTCGAAGACATCAACCCTCTGCAACCCACCTGGTCCCCGGACGGGGAGCACATCGCCTTCTGGGGGGTGCAGGGAGGCGGCGGCAATCGGGAGATCTTCCTCTACGATCTCATCAGCGAGACCCTCGAGCAGGTGACTCGCAGCACGGCCCTGGACTGGAGCCCGACCTGGGGGCCCGAAGGCGACACCCTCTTCTTCTCGAGTGATCGCTCCGGCCTGTTCGACCTCTGGCAGGTGAGTCTGGACGGACGGTCGGAGCCACAACTCGTCGGACTGGGCGCGGGAGACGTCTTCTTCCCGTCGTTCTCTGGCCAGGGCGACCGCATCGCGTTCGCTCGTCGTCGACACCGATTCGGGCTGGCCGAGAGGGCGATCGAGAGCACCGGCCGGCTCGGGGTCACGACGACATTGCTCGGGGGCGGCGAGTCTGTTCTGGGACCTAGGATCTCACCAGACGGCACGAGGATCGCCTTCTACACGCTGGAGAGTGACGATCTGTGGATTCTCCACCTGAGCGACGACCGACTGGTTCGGCTCACCGAAGGCGCCCATCGTGACCGCTTCCCTCATTGGTCTCCTTCAGGTGACTGGATCGTCTTCCATTCCGACCGTGGCGGCCAGTACGACCTGTGGGCCTTGCGCTCCGACGGCACCGACCTGGTGAGGCTCACAGAGGCGGGCTACCACTCGGTGCTGTGGCCCCACGAGCTTGGCCGGTTCTGGGTCACTCCAGCAGGCGAACGCTCCTTCCGTGAGTTCTTCGTGCTGCCGGTCGAAAGCGCAGGGGGCGACGATCCACCTCGCCTGGGCGAGGCTCAGCCAGCACCCACCTGCCATGGCGACCGGTTCTATCCGGTGAGCCTCTCGCCCGACGGCACTCGATTGCTCGGAGGGAGCGTCGGCTGCGGGGCCGAAGGAGGCTACTACGTGCTCGACGTCGAGAGCGGAGCCACGCGGTATGTACGCGACTGGAAAGAAGCGGTGATCCCCTGCTGGCTGGATGATCGCCGTGTGGTCTTTCCAGGGGACGATCTCATCGTCATCGACACGGCTGACGGAGCCATCGTCCAGCGGGAGCGAGGGCTGCCCATGGTGCCGGGCGTTGCGGTTGGGTGCACGCTGTCACCCGACGGCTCCCGATTGTTCATGAACACCCGGTCCATCGACACCGACATCTGGCTCGCCGAGCGCACGGCAAGCGAGTGAAGGGTCGCGGACTCACAGAAGCGGGACTGGCGGCCATCGGTTCGATACGGCCCCTTCCACTCGCGGGCCGGCAGCAAGACCCCTGGGCTTCACCCCGGGTACGATTCTCTGTCAAGAGAACGCAATTCGTGACTTTCGCAGAGAATCGAAATAGAATCCCAACCCTCGAGCACCTTCCTGTAGCGAGACTCCCGTGCGTGCAGAGGACTACATCGAGGGGCTGGCGGCCGACGGTCGCTACCACTTCACCACCGAGGAGGCCGTCGCAGCGCTCGGCGGAAGCGCTGCTGCCGTTCGACAGCAGCTTCGGCGGCTCAAGCGGCAGGGCCGCGTCGCCAGCCCGATGCGCTCGTTCCATCTCTACGTGGCGCCCGAGTATCGGCGCCTCGGATGTCCGCCCGCAGAGCAGTTCATCGACTCGCTCATGGAGTTCCTGGGAGAGCCCTACTACGTTGCCCTCCTGTCGGCGGCGGCTCGCTACGGTGCCGCTCATCAGCGCCCGCAATCACTCCAGGTGATGGTCCGCAAGAACCGGGCTCCCGTCGAGTGTGTCGGTGTGCGCGTGGTCTTCATCGCCAGAGCCGACCTCGAGAGGCAGCCCGTCGAACGGTTCAACACCCCCTGGGGCTACGTCCGCTACTCCGCTCCCGAGGTCACCGCGCTCGAGCTCGTCGGCTACCCGAGGCATGCGGCCGGCTTGAACAACGTGGCCACCGTGCTCGGTGAGCTCGCCGAGGCCCTCGACCCGGGAAAGCTGGTCGAAGTGGCGCAGCTCTCCCCGATCGGTTGGTCCCAGCGTCTCGGCTACCTCCTGGATCTGATGGGACACAGCGAGCTCGCAGACTCCCTTCTCCCCATCGTCGACGAGCATGCACGGAGCTACGCGCCGCTGCGGCGGGCCGAGAATGTGGCCGGCGCGCCGCGTGACTCTCGGTGGAGACTGGTCGTCAACGTCGAGGTGGAGCCCGACCTATGATCCCCCGGGCCTTCGTCACCGCCTGGCGCGCACACGCGCCGTGGGCACAAGACGCCCAGGTGGAGCAAGACCTCGTGATCAGTCGGGCTCTGGTCGAGATGTTCCGCGTGCCCGAGGTCGGCGAGCGACTGGCGTTCCGCGGCGGCACCGCCCTCTACAAGCTGCACGTGCTGCCCGCAGCTCGCTACTCGGAAGACATCGACCTGGTCCAGATCACGGCCGAGCCGATCGGCCCCACCATCGATCGCCTCCGTTCGGCCCTCGGTCCCTGGCTCGGCGAGCCTCAGCGCAAGTTCAAGGAAGGCCGCGTGGTCTTGAACTACCGCTTCGAATCAGACGACACGCCTCCGCTCAAGATGCGTCTCAAGATCGAAATCAACTCGCGCGAGCACTTCTCGGTGCTCGGTCTGAAGAAGAAGCGTCGCGAGTCGACAGCCCCTGGTTCACCGGCGAGGCCGACGTCACCACTTTCGAGCTGAGCGAGCTCCTGGCCACGAAGCTGCGAGCCCTCTACCAGCGTCGGAAGGGACGTGATCTCTTCGATCTCTGGTACGCACTCGAGCACACCGAGGTCGACCCAGGAGAGATCCTGCGATGCTTCGAGCGCTACATGAGCGACGGCGGGCATTCCGTCACGCGAGCACAGTTCGAAGCGAGTCTCTATTGCCAAGTCGGGCAACCACGAGTTCCGCGAGGACGCCGGGTCGCTGCTCCGGCCTGGAACCACGTGGGACGTCGAGACAGCATTGAGAACCGTGGGCGCTCGACTCATAGAGAGACTTCCCGGGGAGGCGTGGAAGGGGGGCGGGAGCTGAGGAACCGCCCGCGGCCACCACCATGGGATCGTCGAGCTCGAGGCCGGCCGGAGTCTCGCGATAGCGCGCCGTTTACAGGACCTCGCGTACGTTGTCCAGACAGAAGAGACGATCACCTCGCCACCTGGTGACCGGCGATACCCGAGAAGGCAGAAATGCTCCCTACTGCTCGGCCTCTCTGAGTTCGGCTCCTGCGTTCCGGACGACCACGATCTCGGCGTGGCCTTCTCGCGGCGTCAGGAAGACGAAGCGCTTCCGGATCGGGTCGTAGTCGTAGTTTCTGGTCATCCCGGTCCCTGTTTCGGCCACCAGGTCGAACAGCACCTGCTCGCCGAGCTTGCGAAAGCCCCCTTCGGTCGTGACCTTTGCGCTGAGTACGGTGTAACCCCGCCGAAAGAAGATCTCGTCTTCCGCCTTGCTCCAAAGAGGCTGAGCTCCTCGGGCCACCACCCGGGTGTCGTCGGTCTCTCCGTCGAGTGCCAGCACACGAATCTCGCTCTCACCGGTTCCGCCCTGCCACTCGTAGGCCAGGTACCGGCCGTCGGGCGACGCCGTGGCCCAGTTCTCGTCGTCGGGAGACACCAGCAGCGGGCGCGGCGCAGTCTCGCCCGGAGTCACCAGCACGAGATCGCGCGAAGTCGCGGGACGCATCACGAGTCGTCCGTCGGGCAGCCAGGCGAGCGGACGAAGGGCGGTCCCCTCGCGACATGCTATCGCTTTGCCACAGCAGGTCGCGATCCCCGGATTCGACGTCCAGACCCTCGAGCTTCCACCTCCCCACCTTGAGTGCCAGGCGTATCGAGCCGTCGGTCGACCAGAGCGGCGGGCCCAGGCCTTCGCCGAAGTTGAGGTTGGTCGCGTGCCCTTCTCCAACTCGAGCAGGACCAGATCCGCGACGTCGCGCACCACGGCGAGGTAACGGCCGTCGGGCGAGAAAGCAGGGCCCGCGAGGTAGCCGGTCTCGACCTCGGGAACGGCCCCCGTGCGCGAGCCGTCGCGGCTGACCAGCATCAGCTGATAGCCGTAGACGTCGGGCGTCGACGAAAGATAAGCCACCGTGCCGTCGGCAGTGGCGTCGAAAGGCGCTGCTCCCAGACTGCGGCCGAGGCGGGTGGCGAGGAGCGAGCGGCTCGGCTCGAGACTCCAGTCCTCCGGAGCGGCGCGCGCCAGCCATAGATCTTCGCCCTCGGAGAAGAGCGCCGTGGAAGTGGCGCGATCGATCAAGCGGGGAGTCCTGCCCTCCTCGACCTCGCTCAGCTGACCGGTCTCGAGCGAGTAGACGAAGAGTCGGGCACCCGAGGAAGACGGCCAGGAGTCGATCCAGGTCAGCCACAGCTCCTTCTCCCCGGGCAGGAGGTAAGGGTCTCCGAAGCGGCCCGAGACGAGATCAGGCGGAAGGTCGAGCTCCACCGCCTCGGCGCCCGCAGACCCGGCATCGACCTGCAGCAGCCAGGGGGAGCTTCCACAGCTCGCGAAGAGACGGTTGGGCTCGGGCCAGGAAACGCCGATCAACACCCGCGGCAGATCGGCTATCGGCTCCGCGGTGCCGCCTTCGGCCGGGACCTTCCAGAGCCTGGTTTCGCGCTCGAAGGCCAGCCACCTGCCGTCGGGCGAGAAGACAGGAGGGTTGCGAGCGCCTTCGCTGCCCGCGACCGGGAGCGGCTCGAGGCGGTCGAAGGGCCAGAACCAGAGCCGAACCGCGTCGCCTTCCTGCTGGGCGACGTACGCGAGGGCTCGGCCGTCGGGTCGCAGTGCGATCGGGCGGTTGATCGCCCTCAGCCGTTGGTCCTCCGGCAGACGCAAAACGAAGCGCGTCGTGGCGTCGGTCTCGGAGACCGAAGTCGGCCCGGCGCGCATCGTGAAGAACACCAGCAGGGCCCCCATCAGACCCCCGAGCAGGAGCGCGGCAGCGATGGCAGGCCCGAACCGGCGAGCATTGCTTCCCGTCGGCGGCTCCCCCGTCGACCTGCGCTGGCCACTCCTCGAGCTCGAGCCGCGCGGCTCCGATCGACGGCAGGCGCTGACGCCGATCGCGAGTCAGGCAGCGACGAAGAAGAGTGCGCAGGGTGACCCCGACCCCTGCCGGAAGGGTCGTCAGATCGGGCTCGTCCTTCAGCACCGAGGCCAGCGTCTCGGCCACGTCGCTACCCTGGAAGGGGCGCCGCCCGCTCAACGCCTCGAGCAGGCACACTCCGAACGCCCAGACGTCGGAGCGGCGGTCGGCCGGCTGCCCCCGGGCCTGCTCCGGCGACATGTAGGCGGCGGTGCCCAACAGCGTGCCCGCCTGAGTCGCGCCCAGAGACAAGGTGGGGGAGTGCGTCAGCTCGGCACTGGCCTCAGAGCTCGAGGCGCCGTCGGGATCTCCGGCCCGCGCCAGGCCGAAGTCGAGGATCTTCACCTCCCCCTCGGGGGTGATCATCACATTCGCCGGCTTGAGGTCGCGATGGACCAGGCCGCGATCGTGGGCCGCTTCGAGGCCGCGCGCGATCTGGTGAAACAGGTCGACGGCCCGGTCGACCGGCAATGGGCCGCGCTCCAGAACCTCGGCCAGTGTTTCGCCCTCGACCAGTTCCATGACCAGGAAGCGGGTCGGCTCACCGTCGACGTCTCCCTCTTCGAAGCCATAGAGGGTCGCCACGTTCGGGTGCTGCAGTGCCGCCAGTGCTTTGGCCTCGCGCTCGAAGCGGGACACCCGCTCGGGGTCGTGCGCCATCTCCGCTGGCAGCACCTTGATCGCCACCCGACGATCCACCCGCGGGTCACGCGCTGCCCACACCTCTCCCATGCCGCCCTTGCCGAGCGGGGTTTCGATTTCGTAGGGGCCGAGCTTGGATTGAGGTTGCAGTGGCACAGCGGTGTCCTGTCGTTCGGTGGAGAAGACTCGGCTACAGGTTCTACGGCGAAGGTTCCGTGGCAGCGGTACCGCTCTCGGCCGCATCCAGCCGAGCGTCGACCTCATCCAGCCAGTTGAACACCAGACGAACGCGCTGCTCACGCTCGGCGATCGCGAACACGAACGTCCCGTCGGAGAGCGGGTAGTAGAGGTCACCGCCGGCATTCACGGCTCGATCGGGAAGCGGGAAGACGACTCTCGGCTTCGTGAAGGGTGGTGTTCCACCAGGGCGCAGGTCGGCCGCCATCAGCGAGGTGTGCTCGAGGTCGATGAAGTAGAGGGTGCGACTGTCGGGCGACCACCGCGGCTCCTCTCCCCCCTCGATCGACACCGGGAACGGCCTGGGCGCCCCGGGCCAGGGCGACACGTTGACCTCGAATTGACCGTCGACATTGGTCTCCCACGCGATCCAGCGACCATCCGGAGAGACCGCTGCCGATCGATCGATCGCGTCGGTATCGAGCCAGATCTCCAGATTCGAGAGATCGATCGGCGCGCGAACGATGCCGGACTTCTCTGCGTCGCGATAGACGTCGAAGAGCAGCTCTCCACGCTTCAGGTCGATTGCTCTCAACAGGTCCGGACGAACGTCCGAATCGGGCAGTTCGATGGTACGGAGCCGGCGGGCCTGTAGGTCGTACTCCTGGAGCGCCGCTGACCCCAGCTCGAGGGCGAGCACCCGGTCGACGTCTACCCAGCCGAGCGTGACGTAGGCGTCCCCGGTCTGGACGGCACGGGTCGCGCTGCCCTCTTCGAGATCGGCGAGCCGCCAGGAAGTCTCGTTCTTGATCACGGCTTGCCGCTCGTCGGGAGAGACGGAATACCAGATGAACGCGCCCTCGCCATGCACGAGCCGTTCGCGTGCCCGTCCGCTGCCATCGACCCGCCAGAGGTCGACTCGCCCAGCGGCGTCGAGATAGACGAGCGTTCCTTCGTCGGCGACGGCGGCGTGCGGGACCTCTCCCGGAATGTAGCGATGGGGTTGGACGCCGGTCGAGATCGGAGCCCCGATTCGGCCGCTCGTCGCATCGAAACGTGCCGCCCAGAGCTCCTCGCCACGCTTGAAGATCAACCGATCTCCGACCTGGTGGGGGTGGCAAGCGTTGTCGAGCAGAAGCTCAGGCTCGAGCCCCGCCTGGAGCCGAACGAGCTGGTCCCTCGAGGAGAAGAGGCCGATACAGGCGAGAATCGACCCATCTGTGAGCGGTACGACCGACAGGCTCAAGCAGCGCCCCTGCGCCTCGGGACACCGATAGAGCTCCTCCGGAGACTGCTGCCCGAGCCGAATCACTCGCGTGGTCATAGAGACCAGGATCTCTTCGGCGCCGACCCACAGCGGTCGGATGTTGTCGCCCTCCGGGTCCCGATAGAGAGTCTCGACGGCTCCTCCCTCGAATGGGGCTCGGAGAAGACTGCCCGTCGCGTCATCGACGAAGAGAACCCAGCTGCCGTCGGGAGAGAGCACCGGATTCACTCCGCGCTCGCTGCCTGGCAGAGGACGCCACTCCTGACGTGCCGCCTCCTTGACCCAGATGAAGCCTTCGCCGGTAGTCCTCCCGGAAACGGCGAGACGACGCCCGTCTGCAGAGATCGAGACAGAGTTGTAGTAGCGCTGCGGTGCGCTGCCAGGCAGGGGCGCGTCGAGGGTGGCGCGGTAGACCCGTTCGGTCGCGGAGCGTTGGCCGCCCGCCGTGCCCGAGCCCGAGAGCCGAGAAGCGCAACGCCACCCGCGAGCCCAGCCATGAGAAGCGCTGTGCCCACAAGGGCTCCCGTGGCGAGTCGTGGCCATCGGGCCCGACCCTCCGAGGATTCCCCCGAAGTGGTCGGCGATGTCTCCAGTCGAAGATCGTGAAGATCGAGGCGAACGTCTCCGAGGTCACGTCGCCGCTCCCTCGGGTCTTTCTCGAGCGTTCGCAGGAGCAGGCGCAGGACTCGGTCGGGGAGATCAGAAGGAAGCGCGCTCCAGTCGGGCTCGTCACGCAGCACCGAGGCCAGGATGTCGGTGACATCGTCCCCCTCGAAAGCGCGCTTTCCGGTGAGCGCTTCGTAGAAGCAGCATCCCCACGCCCACACATCGGTGCGACGGTCGACCGGACGCCCCTTGACCTGCTCGGGCGACATGTAGGCGGCTGTGCCGAGCAGTACACCGGCCGCCGTGGCCCCCGCGGTCAGCGTCGGTGACTGGGTAAGGTCCACGCTTCCCGAGCCCGTGCTCTTCTCGTCTACTGCCTTGGCCAGACCGAAGTCGAGCACTTTGACCTGGCCTTCGGGCGTGATCTTCACGTTGGCGGGTTTGAGGTCGCGGTGGACGAGTCCGCGGTCGTGGGCGGCCGCGAGACCGTCGGCAATCTGGCTGAACACCGGCACCGCCTCGTCGAGCGCGAGCGGCCCGCGGGCGATACGCTCGGCCAGGGTCTCGCCTTCCACCAGTTCCATGACCAGGAAGGGCTGCCCGTCCTGCCGCTCCAAACCGTAGAGCGTCGCCACGTTCGGGTGCTGCAGCGCCGCCAGCGCCTTGGCCTCGCGCTCGAAACGAGCCAGGCGCTCGGAGTCCCAAGCCATCTCCGCAGGCAGTACCTTGATCGCCACCTCGCGCTCGACCTCGGGGTCGCGGGCGCGGTACACCTCGCCCATGCCGCCCTTGCCGAGCGGACCGAGGACTTCGTAGCGACCGAGAAGCGTACCGGGGACAATCGTCATTCGATCGAGAGGGGCTCTCCTGCAACGGCTCGCGAGAACTCTCGATCACGAGATCCTGCGGCGGCGAAGTCTTCGTTCGGGACTCGGCAAAGGGAAACGGAATGTGGCTCCGATCTTATCGGCACGCGCTCGATGGGCTCTTGCTGCCTCTCCGGCGGAAGATCGACGTGAACCGGGGCCATGTGGGTACGGCGCGAAAACGGTCAGACAGGGCTCAGTTCGGGCCTTCGTCATCGACCTTCGAGAAACCAACGCCAGGAAGGTACCGAGACCACTGTGCCGCTGTCGACCTTCAGTTCCTCGTAGCGTCCGTTCAAGGTGACCGCCACGCCCCGGTCGAGCTGCCGTTGCGCCATCGCTTCGTCGAGAGCTCGGAGCTCCCTTTGCCTCACCCCGTCTGTGGACAGGTCGAGACAGACCTGAATCAGCTGCGGCTCGCCGTTGCGGACGGCGAGGAAGTCGACTTCGTAGCCGGACTCCGTCTTCACATAGGACACCTCCCACCCACGCCGTCGAAGCTCGAGGTAGACCAGGTTCTCGAGCCGATGGCCGAGGTCTCGCTGGGCCTTCAAAGAGGTCGAAGCGGCCAGGGCGGGATCGATCGGATACGCCTTTCTCGGATTCGTCTGCCGAACGCGCAGAGACTCCGAGGCGATGGGCACTTCGAACAGGAGGTAGGCGTCTTCCAGGTGGTCGAGATATTCGTAGACCCGGTCCTTGCCGATCCGGAATCCCTGCGACTTGAGATCGTTGTAGATCCGGTGAGCCGAGAACCGTCCCGCAGGCTGCGAAAGAAGGCGGTTCATCAGGTAGCGAAGGGCGCCCACGCTGTCGACGCCGTGACGCTCAACGACATCCCGCAGCAGGACGACGTTGACGTACTCCTGGAGGATCTGCCGTCGGACATCGGCGTCGACGTCCTGCACCTCGGGAAAACCACCGACGTCGAGGTAGCGCTCGAACTCGTGCGCCAGACGCGACGCGACCGACGGGGACACCGGCCATCGGCTCGGAACATCGACAGCGCGATGACGGAGCGACTCGGCGAAGCTGAACGGCAGCACCTCGGTAGCGAGACTTCGGCCTCGAAGCGTCGTCGAGATCTCGGTACTCAGCAGCTTCGCCGAAGAGCCGGTCAGGAAGAGCGAAACGTCGCCACCGTCGATGAGGCGACGGGTAAACCTCTCCCATCCCGGAGCCGCCTGGACCTCGTCGAGGAAGAAGTAGCAGGGAGCACCTCGTGAGTCGGGGAAGCGGCGAAAGAAGACCTCCTCCATCGATGCGAGGTCGCCCTCGGACCACGGATAGAGCCGGTCGTCCTCGAGATTCAGATAGAGCATCTGGCTCCGAGCGATGCCCGCGGCCTCGAGCTTCTGGATCTGCTGGAAGAGACAGTAGGTCTTGCCGCTTCGGCGCATCCCGATCAAGACGTCGGCCTTGCCGTCGACCTGTGGCAGCTCGATGTCTCTCGGCGTCACCCGAGGAAGTTCGCGCTCACCGAATTCGGCGAGGAGCTGCTCGAGCGCATCGTTCGAGGGCATGGTCTTTCTCTCCCAGACAACCGAGGGAGAGCTTTCCTCCCTTTTCGGTAAGATCTTATCTTATCTTTCCTTGTATGAGTGAAAGATATGCTCATCATCTCCGGCGGTTTCCCTCTGGCCAGTCTCATTTCTGCTCACTACCGCCCGGTCTCGAGCGCGGCGTAGTCTCTCCTGGCCTCGATCAGTATCCCGAAATCTGGATCAGCGTCGCGCCAGAGGTCGAAGAGCTGCTCGTAGGTCTGCCGGGCTTCGTCGGTCTTGCCTTGGAGAGCCCGAGCGCGGGCGAGGTAAAGCGGCACGAGGGCGTGGTGTGCGAAGTGGGGCCAGACGAAGCGAAGCTCCCTGGCTTCCAGGAAGACGGCCTCGGCACTGGCGGCATCGCCGGCGTCCAGGTGCGCCCTTCCTCGCAGAATCGCGGCCGGAACCGAGGCCCAGAGGTCCTTGAAGCGGGTCGTCGACTCGAGAAGCTCGAGGGCCTTTCCGGGTCGGCCCTCCTGAATCTCGATTGCCGCCAGGATGTGCGGGACTCGACCCTCCTGGAGGATGGTGCCCTCGGGTTGAAGTCGGGACATTTCATCCGCAAGGGTCTTCGCTTCGTCTGTCAGTCCTACGGCGGCGAGGGTCAGAGCGGCAGTATGCAGCGTTTCAGTCTCGCGAGAGTCGTCAAGGCCCTCGCGCACGAGGCTGAGGGCACGTTCCTCGTCCGCGCGGAGCTTCAGGTGGTACCAACCCAGGTTGGCGCGGAACCAGCCCGAGAGCTCGGGAAACTCGAGGCGAGAAGCCCTCTCGGCTCCTCTCTCCATCCACTCGACAGCCTCTGCGAGCCGGCCCCACTGAGCGAGCAGCTCACCATGGTTGTTGAGATTGAAGGGGCCGTTCCGGCCCTCGAGCATCTGTTCGATCGACACCTCGTCATGGCGGAGGACAGCAAGACCATGGTCGACCAACGTCGAGTTACTGTACGCGGGGAGGAGAGCGATCGCATCCTGGGCCTCCTTCAGCCGGCCCAGCCAGAGTAGGTCGATCGCGAAGTTCAGTCTCGTGCGAGGATCTCCCGGAGTCCGCTCCAGACCGAGACGGTGCATCTCGAGAGCCTTCTCGAACTGGCCGAGCTGCCGGTAGGTGAAGCCCAGGTTAGTCAATCCGATCTCGAACGACGGATGGGTGTCGATCAGGATCTCGAGCGCCCGGATCGTCTTCTCCAGGTTGCCGGTCGCGTTTCCATGGTAGTTGGCCTCGATCGCGAGCCTCTCGGGGGTGCTCGCTCGATCTCGGTACTCGTAGGCGAGGGTGGCGTGATCGCGAGCTCGGCCTGTCGCGTAGTTGTTGCCGGCAAGGACGGAGATCTTTCGATGGGCCATGGCAAAGGTCGGGTCGAGCTCGACCGCTCGCTCGAGATGAGGAAGGGCCTTGTTGGCACCTAGCATGCTCTCGGCGAGATTCCAACCTCGGCTGTACGCTTCGAGGGCATCCAGAGACGAGGTCGTCGCTTGCTCGATCGGGGTGTCGTACTCGGCCAGCGACTTGAGTGACTCGCCGAGGTCGCTTCGCAACTGAGTGCTCGCTTCACCGAGCGCGGCCAGCACCTGCTCCTTTCGTGAAGCCTCCCGCTGCACTCGTGCCAGGGTCTCGCCATCCCTGCAGCCGATCGTGTGCAGCGTAACCACGTACTGCTCGCCAAGCGCGACGATCTCGCCGTGGATCATCGCTTTGAGCTCGAGCCGCCGACATAGGTCGCGGCCGAGCTCTTCGTCGATGCGGACGCCAGGCTCCTGCTGCATGAGCTCCAGGCCCTCGCGTACCCGCTGATCCGAGACCACATTCAAGAAGGGTGACTCGTCGATCTTGACGGCCAGCGCGGTCTCGAGCGTGTCGTCGAATACCGGGTCGCCGGTTCTGTTGTCGAAGGCGGTGAGGAGAATCGGATCGGCCTCCGTCAGAGCCACGGCGCTGTCGCGAGGCCAGAGCACGAAGCCCGCGACCGCGGTGAGCAGCACCCCGATGGCGACGGTCGCAAGGGCCCAGCGCTGGCGTCCGTGGTCGGCCTTCTCGACCGACTCGAAAGCGGTGGACGGTGCCCCAGCGGTCGGCACGCCTCTCGTCGCCTCACTGTCCCGTCGCAGCCGCACGAGATCGCCGCGCAGCCCGGCCGCACTCTGGTAGCGCAAAGCTGGGTCCTTCTCCAGGCACTTGAGGATGATGGCCTGCAGCTCGGCAGGCAGCTCGGGGTTGACCGTCGCCGGCAGCGGGGGCGCCCGGTTGAGGAGGGCGTCGTGGGTGATCGCGGCAGTAGCTCCGGCGAAAGCTCGACGGCCGGTCGCCATCTCGTAGAACACGGTGCCCAGAGAGAACAGATCGCTCCGCTGGTCCAGAAACTGGCCGCGCGCCTGTTCGGGCGACATGTAGGAGACTGTGCCCATCGCCACACCTGTCCCCGTCAGATGATGGGGCGAGAAGCGGGTCGGCGCCTCAGGGTCCGCAGTCGCCCTCTCGTCCTCGGCGACCAGCTTGGCGAGGCCGAAGTCAAGAATCTTGGCCTGGCCATCACGAGTCATGAGCAGGTTGGCCGGCTTGAGGTCGCGGTGGACGATCCCCGCTTCGTGCGCAGCCGTCAGCCCCTCCGCGATCTGGACCGCCAGAGACAATAGCTCCTCGGGCGACAGCGGCCCGTGGGCGATCCGCTCGGCCAACGTCTCTCCCGAAACCAGCTCCATGACCAGAAAGGGCTGACCGTCCTGGCGCTCCAGACCGTAGAGCGTGGCCACGTTCGGGTGCTGCAGCGCCGCCAGTGCCTTCGCCTCGCGTTCGAAGCGCGCCAGGCGCTCGGCGTCGGCGGCAACGTCGGCGGGGAGAACCTTGATCGCGACCTCACGGTCGACCTCCGGGTCGCGAGCGCGATAGACCTCACCCATGCCACCCTTGCCGAGGGGGCCGAGGACTTCGTAGCGGCCGAGGTGGGTGCCGGGTGTGGGTGTCATTCGATCGGCGGCACCTTCTCTTCCAACACCTTGTGGAAGTTCTTGATGACGACGATCTCGGCGGTGTCTCGCTGTTCGGCGCTACGCAACATGACGAAGCGTCCATCGGGCAGAACAGACCAGTTGAGGAAGCCGCGGGTCTGAATGCGGGCGAAGACATCGTCGAACATCTCCTCGGGGTCGCCGAGGCTTCCGGTCTCGGGATCGAGATCGACGCGCATGACCTTCCCGGTCGCGCGGTAAAACAGCTCGTCGCCCTGCCAGGAGAAGATGCCCTCCTGGGCGTCGCTCCCGAGAGCGGTGAGCGCGACGGGGGGCTTCGAGCCGTCGGCGGGCAGGAGCCACAGCCCCCGCCCCAGACCGCCCGCGAGAATCCAGCGCAGGGACGGGTGAAACAGGGTCTGGGCGGTGAGCGGCAGGCTCTGGTCGAGAACGACCCGCTCGAGCGTGTCGAGATCGACCCTGACGATCGCAGTCTCTGCGCGATCCGGTGAGGACTCCTGGAAGACGATCGCCTCGGGCGGGAAGTAGGTCGCGAAGTTCCAGCGAGAGAAACCGTCTCCCCCAGGGGTGACGGCTCTGGCTTCGCTCAGCCTTTCTCTGCGCGCGACGAACAGCTCCCGCGGACGAACGCTATTGCGGTCCGAGAGGAAGAGGACGTGCTGGCCATCGCGACTCCAGACGAGAAAGGAGTTGTGGGTTCCCGCGAGCAGCGGCTGGCGCCAACGCTCGGTCTCGAAAGAGTAGAGCCAGGGTCGTGCACGAGATCTACCATCGGGCCCCTGGGTGACCTCTTGTAGCGACACCTCTTTGCCGTCCGGCGAAGCGAGAGCGCATTCGAATTGATGGCGCGGCTGGTTGGGTACTGCGGTCGCCTCGCCCGAGCGCGTGACCACCACCAACTCTGTCAGCTCGCCCGATCCGGTGCCGGCTGCGTAGGCCAGGGTGCCGTCGGGTGCCAGATCGAAGCCGCCCGGGACCCTGGTCGGCATGTTGAAGGTGGCGAGGTCGTCCAGGAGCTCGACTCCGGCTCCCACTCGTCGTTGCTCGAGATCGACTCTCTTGCCCCACAGGCCTCCGTCGCGGTGGAAGAGAACGACTCCCTCCGGCGCGATCCTCGCTTCCGCCGATTGGCCCTGGACCGAGGAGATCACGATCTCGCTGCCGTCATCGAGCCATCGCAGGATCAGGTCCGAGTACCGCCTGGGCGCTCCCTTCTGCAGGAGGAGCCAGTCGGTCCCCACGCCGTAGACGCTCCCGACGTCGTCTCCGACCCTGGAGACGGCGCCGCCCGGACTGCGCTGTACGAGGCCGCTCGGGACCGACTCCAGGTCCCACTCGAAGCGATCGCCTGAAGCGTCTTCGTAGGCGCCTCCGATATAGGTGCGCTGCGCGAGCGTTTCGATCGGGTCCCCCGTCTCGGGATCGAGTCTGAGGAGGCGTCCGACTCCGACGCCGCCCACTCCACTCGCCGTCGAGATGCTCTCGTAGGTCTGCAACAAGACACTCCCGTCACGCTCCGAGAATCTGACCCCGTAGGCGTCTTCGGTGTCCGGGACCTCGACGATTTCCCGAGAGGAAAACGAGCGCCGATAGAGTCTGCGCCGATCGCCCTGGGGGCTGGCGACGAACCAGAGCTCCTGTCCATCGGGCGCCAGCGCGACGCTCTCGACGGAGGCGAACGGAGTGTCGATGACGAACTCTTCGACCGCTGCTTCGGAGAGAGAGGAGCCCGTCGAGACGGCGGTGCTACCGAGATTCGAGGAGCCGCGGCCCGCAAGGTAGGCCCCGGTGGCGACGACAACGAGGGCGATCGCCGCTACTGCCCACGCCCATGCCGGCACGCCGGGAGCTGAGGAGGCGCCCGAGGCCTCCGACTCAGAGCCCTGCTGCAGCTCGCGCAGCTCGAGCGACAGATCTCGCGCCGATTGGAACCGATGCTCCGGATCGCGCTGCAAGCAGCGCCGCACCAGGCGAGCCAATGCCGGTGCGAGCTCCACATCCGAGCTCGAGCGGACCGACTCGGGCGGCGTCTGCAGAATCGCCGACACGGTCGCCGCAGCGGACTCACCCTCGAAAGCCCGCTGCCCGGTGGCCATCTCGAGCAGCAGCGCTCCGAGCGCGAAGATGTCGCTACGGTGATCCGCCTGCTTGCCTTCGACCTGCTCGGGCGACATGTAGGGCACCGTTCCCGCGACCAGTCCCTCTGCTGACAGTGGCTCGGCGCTGCGCGTTTCGGCTTCCGGATCGGCGCTGTTGCCAGTGCCATGCAACGACGCGAAGGGCGCGCTCGGGTCGATGCGGGCCAGACCGAGATCGAGGATCTTGGCGCCGGTGGGGGTGAGCATCACGTTGCCCGGCTTGAGGTCGCGGTGCACGAGCCCCTTGCGGTGAGCCGCCTCCAGACCGTCGGCGATCTGAGCACCGGCGCGCAGCAGCTCGTCGCGCGTCAGGGCGCCGCGTTCGAGCCGTTCGCTCAGGGTCTCTCCCTCGAGACGCTCCATCACCAGGAAGCGTCGGCCCTCGTGCTCGCCCACGTCGTGGAGGGTGCACACGTTCGGGTGCTGGAGTTGCGAGAGCACCTGGGCTTCGCGCTCGAAGCGCGCGCGCCGGTCGGCGTCCTCGGCGATCTCCGGTGGCAGGAGCTTGATCGCCACCCGGCGCGAGAGCCGGGTGTCGTCGGCCAGCCACACCTCGCCCATGCCACCGCGTCCGAGCACGGAGACCAGCGTGTAGGGGCCGAGAGATTCGCCGGGGTGAACCGTCATCTTTGGACCGTCTTGGTTGAGGAGTCTGCGGCGATTGTACCCACGGACCGGGCCGCGGCTCGTGGACCGACACCCGTACCCTGGGCACCTGTTGGTGCCAGCCTGTACGGCGAGAAACCGCTTCGCCTGGGCTCATGGCTGTGTCGTGAGCCCCGAGACCTCGGCTTCCCGCCTTACTCCCGAACACCCGACTGTCCAATCCACGAATCGATGCAAGGGAGGATTCCAATGCAGACGCACCTCTTCCGTTCGCGCAGGGGCGTACTTCGGTACTCGGCTGTCGTGCCACTCGTGGTGGCTTTCGTCGCGATCGCGCTCGGCCCGGCGGCACTGGCCCAGGAACCGGACCAGCCGAACCTCTATTGGGTGGCCGAGACGCGGCTCCACCCCGACAGCCTGGCGGAGCATCGCGAGGCCTCGTTGAGCCTGAACACGGCGCTCGAGAAGCACGGCTTCGGTCGTGCGATCGGACGCTGGAACCGAGTGGACACTCCGCTCGCCTACAACGTCACCATCGGCCTCCAGAGCTGGGATGACATCGCGACGATGGGCCAGGAGTGGCAGGCGATGCTGGCGAAGCCGGACGTGGGCAAGGCGTGGAAGCGAATGCTCGCGACCGTCGAGTCGCAGACCGTCAGGATCTATCAGGTGCGGCGCGAGCTGTCGTATCAACCCGGGAGAGAGAGCGACGAGCCGGCCACGTTCATGCGCACGTCGTACTGGTCACCCCGGCCCGAGCACCAGGACAAGGGCGCGGAGATCGCGAAGAAGTACATGGCGATCGACGAGAAGGCAGGGGTGACTCGCGGCTGGGTCTACCTCGAGCAGATCGCCGGCCCCGACCACCCGCGGATCGCCGCGCCTAGCGCCGGTCCCGACGAAGAGAGCTTTCGAGCCTACGACCAGGTGATCCAGAAGAAGCGGGGCACCGAAGGGCCGGCCCTGGCCCGAGAGGCGATGGGCTACATGCGCGACTTCTACACGCGGGAGTTCAACCGCGACATGGAGCTCTCCTACGTCCCCTGACTGTGGCGGGTGAGCACTGTGGCGGGTGAGGGCGCCACAGGCGGCCTGAGCGGGCCTCCGGAGCGAGCCGGAGGCCCGCTAGACTCGGCGCCGACACCCTTTCCACCTGCGGAGTGACAGACATCGACGTCGAAGCCACCAGATTCGAGCTCTTCGGTGCTCAGCACCTCTGGGCGCTGGCGCTGGTCGCCGCAGCCGCGGTCCTGGCCGCGGCTCTCGGCTCTCGGCTGCCGGAGTCGCAGCGCCGCCGTTCTGGGGTGGCCCTGGGCCTCACGATCCTGGCGACCAAGCTGCTCGACTTCGCGCTCGGCGTCGGCTTGTGGGGCCACCGCTGGCAGGATGAGCTGCCGCTCGACCTCTGCCCGGCCGCGGCCTACCTCGCCGGGATCTGTCTGCTCAGGCCGAGCTATCGACTGTGGGAGATCGTCTACTTCTGGACGGTCGCCGCCGGCGCCAACGCCTTGCTCACGCCGAACCTCTCAACCGGCTTTCCGTCGCCCGCCTTCCTGTTCTACTTCGCGGGTCACGGGCTGCCGATCGCGGCAGCGTTCTTCCTGATCACGGCCTACGGCTACCGCGCGACCCTGGGCTCGGTGGGCCGTGCCATGCTCTGGGTGGTGGCGATGGCCGTGGTGGTGGCCCCTCTCAATGTGCTCCTCGGCACCAACTACATGTTCCTGCTCGAGAAGCCGGCTGGGCTGTCCATTCTCGACTGGGCGGGACCGTGGCCGTTCTATCTGGCGGCGCTGTTCGGGATGGCCGTCGGGAGCAGTCTGCTGGCCTATCTTCCGTTCCCGGTGATCGCGACCCTGGCGAGTCGAAGGACGGGAGAGCCGCGATGACCGAGTCGGCCGGGCCGGGCGACGTGACCCGACTGTTGCGTGCCTGGAGCGATGGCGACGAATCGGCGCTCTCGGAGCTCGTTCCGCTGGTGGAGGCCGAGCTGCGCCGCCGTGCCCGGGCCTACTTCGATCAGGAGCGACGGGACCACACGCTGCAGCCGACGGCACTGATCAACGAGGCCTACATGCGGATCGCCGACACGAGCCAGCTGAGCTTCTCCGATCGCGAGCACTTTTTCGCCTTCGCCGCTCGGACGATGCGCCGTGTGCTGGTCGACCACGCACGGGCACGCAACGCCCGCAAGCGGGGCCCGGGTCAGACCGTGGTCCTGCTCGACGACGAGCCCGACCCGAGACAGGACGACCACGTCGACCTGATCAGCCTGCACGAAGCGCTGGAAGCATTGAGCGCGGTGGACGAGGACCTGGCGAGGGTGGTCGACCTACGCCACTTCGCGGGCCTCGACGTGGCAGAGACCGCCCGCGTGATGGACGTCTCGCCCGCGACCGTCAAGCGGAAGTGGAGCACTGCAAAGGCCTGGCTCTACGAGCGCCTCAGCGAGGGCCCGGGCTGAGGAAGGTGCCGAGAAGCCAGGCCACCCCGCGCTCGAACCGTCGTCGGGCGCGGCGCTCGGAGAGCCCGCACAGTCGCGCAGAGCTCTCGAAGTCGAGTTGGTGAACCAGGGCCAACCGGACGAGACGCGCGGCTTCGGCATCGATCTGTTCGAGCTCGTCGAGTCGTCGATCGATCCGCACCCTCGCTCGGTCCTCGGCGCGATCCTCGGGCGTCTGCATTCCTTCTTTCTCCGTGCCTTGACTCTCCAGCTGCTTCGTGTGCTGCTCGGGCTCGCCGCTCGGCCTGTACGGCGGGAACGGGGCCGACGACGGCTCACGCCCCACGAGGAATCTGCTGAAGGCCCGAGGGGCCTGTGAGACACCGCGCCTCAGCCATCAGCCGACGACAAGAGCCGCCGCGAGCTCTCCGGCGCGAGGAAAGCGGGACTCTCTCTGCTTCGCGAGCGCTCGGCGAACGGCGCGGGCAACTGGCTCTGGGGTGTCAGGAGCGAGCTCACGCGGGTCGGGAGGTGGGTCGTGGACGTGAGCGTAGAGGGTCGCCGCGGGATCGGCCCGCGGAAACAGAGGCTCGCCGGTCAGTGCGAAGTACGCCACGGCTCCGAGTGCGTACACATCGGTCGCGGGGCCGACGGTGTCCGGGTCGCGAATCTGCTCGGGCGCCATGAAGTCGACCGTGCCGAACACGTTGCGCCCGGTGAGCTCGGAGCGGGTGCCGAAGAGTTTGGCGGCACCGAAGTCACCCAGCACGTAGCGCAAGTCTCCCTCCCGCGGATCGAGCAATACGTTCGAGGGCTTGATATCCCGATGCACGATGCCGTTGTCGTGAGCATGGTCGACAGCGCCGGCCAACGCGCCGATCAGGTCGCGGGTTCGGTCACAGTCGAGCGGTCCTTGCTCGCGGACGTAGCGGGCGAGGTCGGGGCCGTCGATCCACTCCATCACGATGAAGGGCAGTCCTTCGGAGTAGCCGTAGTCGTAGATCTCGATGATGTGGGGGTGACGCAAGCGGGCCATCGAGCGTGCTTCTCGCTCGAATCGCCGCCGAGTCCCCGGGCGTTTTGCGTGGCCGATCGGCATCTTGAGCGCGACGCGGCGGCCGAGGCGGGAGTCTTCGGCCACGAACACCTGCGACATCCCTCCGTCTCCCGCCGGCCGCACGATCTCGTACCGATCGATACGGCTGCCGATCAGGCCGGCGGAGCCGAGCATGGCAAACCTCCCCTCGACCGCGGTAGGCAGGAGCCACCGGTCGAAGGAGCGCTCGACCCAGCGCTGGAGTCGAAGGAGCACCGCCGCACTGACCAGGGCCGCCAGTGCCAGACCGAACGCGCCGAGCTCGAGGCCGGCCGACTGAGCCGCCAGTTCCACAGCGACCACGATGCCGAGCGCCAGAACCAGAAGCGTGGCGCTGAGCGCCCAGCGGAGAAGACGCGGACGACGGAGCACGGCGTCGATGTCGAGCAACCGATAGCGCAGCACCGCCATCACGATCGAGATCGGCACCATCACGTGGGCAACGAGGGCGAGAGGTCCCATCGTCATGAGGAAGACCAGGCTCGCGACGGTCGGGCGGTCGGCGTGGAAGGCGAGAGCCGGAACGGTCTGCTGCGGCAGCTTGAAGAGGGCAGCCCCGAGCACCGAGACCGGAAGAACCGAGACGAGCAACCGGGTCTGCAAACGCTCGACCAGATCCTGGCTTCCGCGGTAGCGCAGAAGCTGAGCCACGGCCGGCGCCGAGAAGCAGGCGGCAGCCCAGAGACCCCCGAGCAGTGGCACGCGCCACAGAGTCGGCGCGTGGAGGAGGTTGAGCGGGAACGATGGCACGAGGCTCCAAACGGCTACCAGCGACAGCCAGATCATGGAGTACGCACGGGTCCAGGAAGGCACGAAGCGTCCGTCGGGAAGGAGAAAGAAGACCACGGGAAGCGTGGCGACGCCCAGCGCCTGAAGCGCGTCGTTGACGCCCGGGCTCGCCGCTCCGACGAGATGGGTCGCCGCGGCGCCGTAGGAAGTGAACGCGATACCGGTGAGAAGGACGAAGGGCTCACGCCTCTTGCGCACGACCAGCCAGAGTGCGCACGAGGCGAAGACCACGAACAGCGCCAGGTCGAGCCCTATGCGGTACAGCGGCAGCACCTCGCCCTGCACTCCTGCGCTCTCCAGCGCAGAGAGATCGACCGCCGAGTACGCTGTCCAGCGACGAGACGCTCCGAGAATCGTGACGACGGTCGCCACCAGCAGGGTCAGGGCGAACACGATCTGGCTCGCATGCAGAGCGACTCGAGACCACCAGGCGGTCCAGGTCTCGGCAGGCTGCGGCCTCGAGCTCAAGAAGTCCGATCCGGCTCGGGCTCGAGCGTTCAGCAGTTCACGCACTCGCCCGGCCAGGGCCGCTTCCGAGGCGGGAAGCTCTGCCAGGCGCCTCTGCGCTGCTTCCGGACCGAGATCGCAGAGCTCCTCGAAGACCGCGAGTGCGCGTCGCTCGCGGCCGACCGATTCTGAGGACCGGGAGCCGGTCCCGGCGCAGTCGTCCTGCCCCACGAGAGGTCCCTTCTCGGAGCGGAGATCCCAGGGAGCGATCGCCTCACTCCTGCTCGAAGTTTCGCCGTGATTCTCGTGGCGAGTGTACAAGCATTGGCGACAGGAACGCCGTGAACCGGATCTCGTCTGCCGGCCTGGGATTCGGCGCGGCCTTGACTCAGCCGATCGCGCCTTACTGAGCCATCCTGGCTACGGCGCTTCGCGCACCGGTAACGGCACGTTGCAGAGCTCGATATGACTACCGGGCTGCGCGAACCACGACTCCCGACGGTAGCGTCGTGACTCGATCAAAGCCTCGAAGGTCGGCGTGTCGGTGCGGAGCACCTCGAGGCGCGCTCGCTGGTCGACCGGGAGATAACGTGTAGTAGATCGCTTTTCGGCCCTGACCCTATCGCAGTCTCACAGGGGGTCTGAGGGGGGGGTGGAGGCGGCCGGACGAGCGCACGACGGGGCAGAATGGGCCGCCCGAGAGGAGCGGTCACAGCCCGAGGAGCCTCTCGGAGCCCGAGGCGGCCTCCCAGCACCTCAACCCAGCACAGCTCCGCCATGGACCGCCCTGGCGCTGGCCCAGCGTCAACCCTCCACCGCCTCGTACACCAGCTCCCCCGACCCAGGAGGCGCCCGCGACAACGGCTCAGCCTCCTGAGGACCCAGCCCCAGACCTCCCAACAACCGCCGCAACGAGGTCGCCTCGACCACGAAGGCCACAATCCTCATCTCCGCGCCGCAGTACCGGCACAACAACGGGTCCACTGAGGTCGCACGACGAGCCGTTGGCTCGCCGTCGCCCCCGCGGCGCACGCGAGACCAGGTCTCGCGTTAGCGGCGAACGTAGACCTTCCTGATCAGGCGAGCCCACGACAGCCGGCGATGCCTCGAGGCACCCGGCTCCACGTCGGCACTCGCCGGCCAACTCTCTGATTCGGCCCCCAACTCGCCCTTCCGGCGCTTGCCACGAGCCGCATTCGAGTACCAACCCCAGTAGCGCACCTGCTGCTGACGAGGCTCGGGTACATGGTCGAGAACACGGGCGAGAAACTCGAGCACGTCCAACCGCTCCGACTCCCCAAACGGACCACCCCGCCGAGACGCACGCGGGTGAACCACCACCTCCTCGCGATCGGCGTCCCACTCCAAGCGGTCTAGCGGCCTGTCGACTGCGTCGCCAGCCCCCGACGTTCACTTGGCCCTCGAGACTCTGACTCAGAGAGTCAAGCTCGATGGCCCAAGAGTGCCAAGCACGATCGGACACCGAGCCATATACCGGCCCAGCCGAGCGGCTGCCGTCTTCTCCTCCACCCGCACCCCAGCATGCACCGAGAACCCGCTGTGGCGCCAAGACAGCAACGACTCCACCACCTCCTCGCCGATCTTTCCCCGAGCCACCAGAAGCCGAAGCACTTCCGCCCGCCACAACCGCTCCAGAGCCTCCCCATCCACCCACAGCAGGTGCCGGAAACTCCCGTCGGCCAGGAACCCACCATCCGTCACCAACAGGTGCACAGGCGGATGAAAACCCAAAAGCTCCCCTGCCGTCTGCACGAACCCGACTCCGCCCGGCTCGACGACACCCTCCAACGAAGCCTCCAGGCACAGCCGCCACGCCCGCCAAGCACACCCCAGCAATTCCCCCAACAACCGACGATCGAAGCGAAAGAAGATCCGAAGTGGAGGCCGGGCAGCGTCGGTCCTCGCCCTCAGCGGTCCCGTGGCACCAGTCGTTTCAAAGTCCTCGAGCCCATTGAGCACCAGCACGATCTCTGGTGCCTGGTTCGATCATGGAGGGCTCGAGGCCGATGTTACCGGCTCGACGCTTCGGCTCAGCGGCCTCTCACCCGGCGAAGTGATGTTCTGTACCGCGCATCAGGATGCCGAGGGGTCATCGTCCTTTCCCTGGAGCAGCCGCTCCGACCGCTCCAGGTGACCGGGCGCGCCGATCTCTCGATAGATTTCGATCGCCTCGTCGAGAAACATGCGGGCACGCTCTGTGTCACCTCCCGAGTCACGCTCGATCAACATGCGGGCGTACCAGAAGCGCACGTCGGCCTGTTCGCTTCTGAAGGGAATCTCCTCTGCCTGGCGCAGCGCGGTCTCGAAGTGTTCCTGTGCCTCGGGCCAGAGCCGACCCGCTGCAGCACCGATCCCTGCAGCAGTCTGGACGAGGCGATGCGCAAACTTCGCGACCACCGTTTCGGTCTCGATCGCGCGCAACAGCCACGGGTAGAGCTCGGCCGCTCGCTCTCTCTCGCCCAGAACGACGAGCCCTTCGACCCCGGAGACCACCATCGTCCAGGCACCCGATCCCTGGGCTTGGCTCCCGCTCGGAAGCAGGCCGCCGTCGAGACGCGCCAGGGCTTCCTCCTTGCGACCGAGGTAACAGTCGATCAGGAAGAGGGTCGCCGACTGATTGCCTCGCATGGCGCCCCTGGGCTCATGCTCGACTGCGTTGGTTGCCACCGTCCTCGCCGCCTCGAGGTCGCCGCTCCAGAAACGAACCAGGGCCCGCGCACCCTCGACGATCGGCCACCAGCCCATTCCCGCTGTTCGGGCCACTTCGGCCTGGTGGTCGAGCGCTTCCTCGGTGCGCTCGAGATCTCCGGTCAGCATCCAGATCGCGTCGGCCTCGCTGTCCCTCTCCCACCATTGCGCTCCCCAGTTACCGAGTCGCTGCGCCAGGGCGAGGTTCTCACTGACGCCCATGACCGGTTGGCCCATGAAGACCCTACCCAGCCGAAGCAGCCCGCGGGCCTCGACCAGGTTCCAGAGATCCCCGGTCGCTTCGAAAGCCGCGATCGCGGCTTCACCGCTCGCCAGCGCCTGACGGGATCGCATGCTGAAGTAGTCGTTGTACTGCCTCATCTTGCTGACCTGGGCCAGAAGGGTCGGGTCGCCGAGCGCCTCGGCGCCATGAACCGCTTCTGCGATGAGGGCGTCGCCGGTCTCGTAGTCCCGGACACCCAGACCGTGTGTCATGCCCGCCAGCGCCTGCAGCTGATGACGCTCGGCCCCTTCGAGATCTCCGATCTGGTCGAGGCCTCGGCGTGCCGAGTCCATCGCCACGATCACCTGACCCTTCCAACCAGAGAGGAAGGTGCGGTCGAAGGCGATGCTCGCGAACCTGGCGCGATCCCCGGTGGCTTCGCAGAGATCCAGTGCGTCTCCCCAGTCTTCGAGCGTCTTCTCCCAGTCCCCCAGGCTCCTGTGTGCAGCGCCGAGCTGCAAGAGAAGTTCGACCTTCTCCGGGTCCTCGAGATCGCTGGTGAGCGAGAGCGCCGCTTCCAGATTCTCGAGCGCCTGGGCGAAGCCACCCGAGCCCAGTGCCTGTTTGGCCGCGAGCGCCAGGAAGCGGCGGGTCTTGGCTTCGTCGGCGAGGGCGCCGGACTGGTAGAGATGGTGCGCCATCGACGAGGCAGCCTCGACGACATCGTCTCCGAGATGCGTTTCCAGGGCAGCTGCCACTCGTGCATGGAGGCGCTGCCGGCGGGGCAGCGACAGCCCCTGCAAGAGGGTCTGACGAATCAGTTCGTGCGTGAACTGATAGCGCACTTCGCGAGCCGTCGAGCCGGCCACGGGCTCGATCAGACGAAGTCCCTCCGCGGCCTCGATGCAATCGAGAAGGGGATCGGGCTCGAGCTCGCTGAGAATCTCGAGCAACGCATAGTCGAACCGTCGACCGACCACGCCGGCGGCCGTCAGTGCAGCCCGACCCTCGTCTGCGAGTCGCTCCAGACGGCGACCGACGACCAGGCGCACGCCTTCCGGTACGTCGAGCTCTTCGAGCGACAGGTCGGCACGCCAGTCTCCTTCCTGGTCGAACAAGCGCCCCTCTTCCTCCAGATGCTGGTACACCTCCTCGACGAAGAAGGGGTTGCCCTCCGTTTCGCCGTGGATGGCGCTGACCAGCTCGTTCGTGGGAGGGCGGCCGCTCAGCGCCTGGAGCAGCTCGGCAACCCCGTCCTCATTCAGGCGGCGTAGCGTGATGCGCTCCACGAGGCGCTCTCTCACCAGGTCGCGAAGCGCTCCCGAAAGTGGGCGCGCGACGTCGAGCTCGGCGTCGCGGTAGGTTGCCAGCACCATCGCGGCCATGCCTTCGAGGTGCGGGGCGAGATGCTGCAGGAGCAGCATCGTCGGTTCGTCAGCCCAGTGCAGATCTTCGAGCACGAACAGGACCGGCTGATGGCGACACAGGCGCTCGAGGAACTGACGGTAGCAGTCGAAGAGATAGGCACGCTCGGCTTCCGGGGGCAGGGTCAGTGGCGGCGGAAGCTCGGGAAAGAGATGGCGCAGGGCGGGGTACAGCTTGGCGAGCTCCGAGGCGCCCTCACCCAGCAGCTCGCGCAGGTTGTCTTGGGGAGCCACCGAGGCCACCGCCTGCAGGATGTCTGCCCAGCAACTCATCGTGCGCGAGCCTTCGCCTTCGTAGCAGTTGCCGACGAAGGCCGAGACATCGAGAGATCGCGCGAGGCGAATCGACTCGGCGGCGAGTCGCGACTTGCCGACTCCGGGCTCTCCGGCGAGCGCGACGAGGCTTCCTTCTCCGGCAGTGGCCCGCTCCAGGGCCTGTCGCAGTGTCCGGGCCTCGTTGTCGCGACCGACCATGGGGGCTCGGTAGGTCTTCTCGGGGACGCGGGGAGTGCCGAGCCCGAGACCCCTGGCTCGACGTCCGCCGCCCTGTGACCCTTCACCGATCGGCGTCGCCTTGCCTCTCAGGTCGGCGAGGGCATCTCGCAGCTCGTTGGCAGAGGCGAAGCGATCCGTCGGGTTCTTCTCGAGACAGCGAGCCAGCACCGCATCGAGGCCTTCGGCCAGCCCCTCCCTCAGCTCGGAGGCTGGCTGCACGGTGTCCCGCAGGATGGCAGAAGCCAGCTCGATCGGACTCTCCCCCCGGAACGGCCGCTCGCCGGTTGCCATCTGGTACAGCAGGATGCCGAGAGAGAAGACATCCGAGGCCGGCCCGATCGGTCCACCGCGGAGCTGCTCAGGGGACATGTAGGGCAGGGTGCCGACCACGACTCCCTGCTGCGTCATTCCCTCCGTCGGCGAGTCCGTTGCCGCGGACGCAGGGGGCGCGAATGTCTTTGCCAGGCCGAAGTCGAGGACCTTGATCCAGCCCGACCCACTCACCATGACGTTGGCCGGCTTCAAATCGCGGTGCGTGATGTCCCTCGCATGGGCCGCCCCAACCGCTTCAGCGATCGCGAGAGCCTGTTCGAAGAACTGATCGATTCCAGGAGTCCCCACCTCCAGGCTCTCTTCGAGAGATCGGCCGCTGATGAGCTCCATCACGAAGAAGCGCACGTCGCCCCTGGTCTCGACGGCGTGAATGGTGACGATGTTCGGGTGGTTGAGCGAGGCCAGAACCTTGGCTTCGCGTTCGAAGCGTTCCAATCGGTCGACGTCCGAGATCAGCTCCGTTGGCAGGATCTTGATCGCCACCTCGCGATCGAGCGAGTGGTCGAGCGCACGGTAGACCTCTCCCATGCCGCCGGCCCCGAGGATGCCGGTGATCTCGTAGTGTCCGAGTTTGGTGCCTGGCTCGATCATGAGAAGGTCTGTGCGGATGCTAGCGGCTCGACGCAGTGGACCGTTCAGCGGATCCTGTCGAGAAGCTCTTGCGCTAATTCAACGTGACGGTGCATACCGATCTCGCGGTAACCATCGATCGCCTCTTCGAGGAGCTCTTTCGCTTTCTCGGGATCCCCCGGCCCGTCCCGCTCGATCAGCATCCGGGCATAGAAGCGTCTCACTTCCGGTTGCTCGGACTTGAACGGGAACTCATGTGCCTGGCGGAGAGCCTCCTCGAAGTGTCGTTCGGCCAGCTTCCACTGACCACCACACGCTGCGGCGATACCCGCCACTCGTTCGACCGGTCTCTCGGCGTCGTTCGAGACTTTCGTGCCTGTTTCGAGGGTCCGCTCGAGTAGAGGGTGAAACTCGGCAGCCTGCTCGTTCCTGTCGATCATGCTCCACCCTTCCACCACCATCAGAAGCAGGTTCAAGGGCCCGATCGAAACGTGTAGTAGATCGCTTTTCGGCCCTGACCCTATCGCAGTCTCACAGGGGGTCTGAGGGGGGGTGGAGGCGGCCGGACGAGCGCACGACGGGGCAGAATGGGCCGCCCGAGAGGAGCGGTCACAGCCCGAGGAGCCTCTCGGAGCCCGAGGCGGCCTCCCAGCACCTCAACCCAGCACAGCTCCGCCATGGACCGCCCTGGCGCTGGCCCAGCGTCAACCCTCCACCGCCTCGTACACCAGCTCCCCCGACCCAGGAGGCGCCCGCGACAACGGCTCAGCCTCCTGAGGACCCAGCCCCAGACCTCCCAACAACCGCCGCAACGAGGACGCCTCGACCACGAAGGCCACAATCCTCATCTCCGCGCCGCAGTACCGGCACAACAACGGGTCCACTGAGGTCGCACGACGAGCCGTTGGCTCGCCGTCGCCCCCGCGGCGCACGCGAGACCAGGTCTCGCGTTAGCGGCGAACGTAGACCTTCCTGATCAGGCGAGCCCACGACAGCCGGCGATGCCTCGAGGCACCCGGCTCCACGTCGGCACTCGCCGGCCAACTCTCTGATTCGGCCCCCAACTCGCCCTTCCGGCGCTTGCCACGAGCCGCATTCGAGTACCAACCCCAGTAGCGCACCTGCTGCTGACGAGGCTCGGGTACATGGTCGAGAACACGGGCGAGAAACTCGAGCACGTCCAACCGCTCCGACTCCCCAAACGGACCACCCCGCCGAGACGCACGCGGGTGAACCACCACCTCCTCGCGATCGGCGTCCCACTCCAAGCGGTCCAGGACGATCGGACACCGAGCCATATACCGGCCCAGCCGAGCGGCTGCCGTCTTCTCCTCCACCCGCACCCCAGCATGCACCGAGAACCCGCTGTGGCGCCAAGACAGCAACGACTCCACCACCTCCTCGCCGATCTTTCCCCGAGCCACCAGAAGCCGAAGCACTTCCGCCCGCCACAACCGCTCCAGAGCCTCCCCATCCACCCACAGCAGGTGCCGGAAACTCCCGTCGGCCAGGAACCCACCATCCGTCACCAACAGGTGCACATGCGGATGAAAACCCAAAAGCTCCCCTGCCGTCTGCACGAACCCGACTCCGCCCGGCTCGACGACACCCTCCAACGAAGCCTCCAGGCACAGCCGCCACGCCCGCCAAGCACACCCCAGCAATTCCCCCAACAACCGACGATCGAAGCGAAAGAAGATCCGAAGCCGCTTCGGAATCGTCAGCACCACCTGACGGTGAGGCACCTCTGCCAGCAGCTCCTCCTCCGCCCACTCCGCCCACAGCAGCTCCCGCTTCTGGTGCTTCCCACCGAGGGCTCGATCCCGGCCTCCGCGAGGCGCTCCGTGTAGCGAATCGAGAGGTACTGCACGCCCCGGTCCGAGTGATGGACCAGGCGACCCTCCGGTGCCTCGCCACGGTCGTACAGGGCCTGCTCCAGCGCATCCAGAGCCAGGTCCGTGCGCAGCGAGTACGACACCCGCCACCCCACGATGCTCCGGGCGTACGCGTCGATCACGAAGGCCACGTAGGCGAAGCCTCGCCACGTCGCTACGTACGTCAGGTCCGACACCCACAGCTGGTTCGGGCGGCTCGCACCGAAGTCCCGATCTACCAGATCGAGCGGACGCCTTGCGGCCTCGTCCGGCACCGTGGTCTTGAAGCGCCGACCCCGGACCGCGCCTCGCAGCCCCTGGCGACGCATAAGGCGAGCCACCGTGCACCGAGCGACCTCGGTCCCTTCTCGCTTCAGGTGGCGCCACACCTTGCGCACGCCATACACCTCGAAGTTCTCTTCGTGCACGCGCTCGATCTCCTCGGTGAGGAGCTCGTCACGCTTCACACGGGCCGGGCGGCGGCTCGGGTCTCGTTCTCGAGCCTTGTGCTCGTAGTACGTCGATGGGGCGATCGGCACCAGGCGGCAGATCGGCTCGACCCCGTAGCACCCTCGGTGCTCATCGACAAACGCCATCACCACTTCCCTCGGCGGTCGAGCTCCGCCTGGGCGAAATACGCTGAGGCCTTGCGTAGAATCTCGTTCGCCCGCTTCAGCTCACGGTTCTCACGCTGGAGTTCCTTCAGCTCCTCGCGCTCCGTCGTCGTCAGGCCTGCCCGACGACCCGCATCGCGCTCTGCCTGCCGAACCCACTTCCTGAGGGTCTCCGCCGTGCAGCCGATCTTCGGGGCGATCGACTGCATCGCTGCCCACTGTGAGCCGTGCTGCGTCTCCTGCTCCTGGACCAGGCGCACGGCACGCTCCCTGACCTCCGGCGAGTACTTGCTTCGTCTTCCCATGACTCCGATTCTCCCAAGGAATCGAGTCTCCGGAAAACCCGGGGCGGTTCAGATAGCTGGCATGGGCGAGGGTCTGCAAGTCGACGATCACGACTCGATCGCCCGGCGCTGCCCGGGCGGGCTGCTCCCGCGTCTCGTCGCTCGCCCTCTCCAGCTCCTCGAACAGGACTACCGCCGTGCGTCGGGCACCCCGTCGTCATCTCCGTCGCCGCCGTCGCTGATTCGCCCTTTCCAGGCGCCGCCCTCAGGGCGAACCAGAAGCACATCGAGCCACGCCGCATCGACCTCCACCGACTCTTCGCTCGGTGCACGCCGGCGTGCCGACACCAGCTCACGAAGCGGCTCGTGTGGTGACGCGATCACGACTCGACCGCTCTCGAGCTCCACGGCGATCCACAGTGACCTCCATGGCAACTGCCGACCAAGCTCATAGTCGACCGACCCGTCGCCATCCGAGTCAGCCAGCTCGCCCTCGAAAGTATTGAGCCGGGTGAAGGAGTTCTCGATGCGCTCGCGCGAGAGACCGTGCAGCAGCAGGCGACTCCCCGCCGCCATGTCGTCGACGACGAGGGCCTCACTCTCGAAGCGGATCTCCAAGGGGGGCTGAGCCACGCCGGCCGCTGTGGAAAGCAGCACGGTGGCGAGCCACAGGAGGGGGTGGGCCATAGCAGCCCTCCTACGACAAACAAGAAATGGGAACAGTGCTTCGAAGGTAGCACAAGACCTCGGCGTGTGCTCGTGGGCCAGAGCTATCCTCAAAGAACCAGAAAACTGACCCTGATCGCCGGCCGCTACGCCCCCAACAAATCCGCAGCAAGGGGCTGGCGTAGAAGGTGCTGCCGTGGAAGGTGCCGCACGAAGATCGCGGATGGTGCCAGACCGGTTCGCTGCGTGCCTGATTCGCTCCGAGATCGAATGAGGTAGCGGGTCGAGAGCGCGAGATGCCTCGAACGGTTGGCCCCGGTGGGCCAGTGACAGCCGCTTGGGAGCGACAGTGCGCGGGGATGATGGCGCCAGCGGAGCTCAGCCCGTACAAATCCGCAATCAGAATGCTGATATGTACCGACGCTCGGTTGCGTTGACCGGTCGGTGACTTTCTCAACACAAGAGGCTATTACGTTGATAAACTATCGCCATGATCCACCGCACCTGGACCGATACTCTCGGGCGAACCTACCGATACCGGCCTCATATCGCGTCGCTGATTGCCGACGCCGAGATCGCGCTGGGCACTGGCGCCGTTCTGGCCGTCGGTGAGGCGGCGCGGGCCCTCGGCACCCTGCCGAGCCTTCCCTTGACCGGAATCGCGACCGTTCTCTTCCGGTCGGAATCGGCCGCATCGTCTCTGATCGAAGGGATCGAGGCCGGTCCACGACGGGTGCTCGAGGCCGAGTTCGCGAACGCGCGCGAGATCAACGACCCGCGAGCCAGCCGAATCGTCTCGAATCTCGATGCGCTTGTCGACGCGCTCTCGAGCGCCCAGAGTCTCACCTCGAACGATCTCCTCCGTTGGCACGGCATCCTCACAACGGGGCACCCCGAGCTCACGCCCGAGCAATCGGGTCAGTTTCGAACCGTTCAGAACTGGATCGGTGGCGATAGCACCGGGCCGCGGAAAGCCATCTTCATTCCTCCGCCACCTGAGGAGATTGCTCCCCTCGTCGAAGACCTGCTGGCTTTCGTTGGCCGAACCGATGTGGCCGGCGTCCCGGCTGCGCTTCTCGCTCACGCTCAGTTCGAGGTCATCCATCCCTTCGTAGATGGGAACGGCCGAGTCGGACGGATGCTCCTCCAGTACGTGCTCGCCCGGCGCTACGGACTCGCGATGCCAGTGCCGGTCTCGATCCCCTGGAGCCAGGATCGCGATCGCTACCTGTCCGCCTTGAGACGCTACCAAAACGGCGACGTCGAGCACTGGATCGAGTTCGGCGCGACCAGCCTCGTCAGCGCCAGCGAGTGGATGAACCGTTCTGCCCGGAGAATCAAGAAGGTCGTCGACGAGCTCCGATCAGACAGCCGCACACGCGGAAAC
This sequence comes from uncultured Acidobacteriota bacterium, assembly GCA_963851415.1. Lineage (GTDB taxonomy): Bacteria > Acidobacteriota > Thermoanaerobaculia > Multivoradales > Multivoraceae > CAWKPF01. Next base: position 17,731 of record CAWKPF010000003.1, on the reverse strand, counting down.
TCGGTCGCAGCGCAGATCCTCACCCACCTTCCCGAGCACCCTCTCGTCGATGCTCCGAGCGTTGCCGAGCGATACGGCGTCTCGAAACAGGCGGCGAGTCAAGCCATCACCCGCCTCTCGTCACAGGGTGTCTTGAAGGACTTCGGCCTCGCCCGCCGCGTCAAGCCGAGCGGCCGGCCTCGCCGCTACTACTGCTCGCCGAAGCTGCTTCGACTCCTCCAGCAGCTCTCGTAACGGCATCCTGGCGGGCATCTTGCTAAAGCACCTTCGACATGACCGCACCCATGACCGCCGGCGGGTCGGCTCCGGCGCATTCCTGCTCGAGCTTGTCACTCGCCATGCGAACGGTGCCGTGCCGCTCCTGTCCGCAGCGGGAGCCTGGAACCGAAGCCTGGCTGGCCAGGTCCACACCAGGGAACCCCGGGCCGCTCCGCTAGCGGCCCAGATTCTCAGGAGATCCTGCCATGAAGATCGATCGATCGTGCCTGCTCCTCTTCCTCCTGCCGTGCCTCTTCCCCGCCGCTGCTCGCAGCGACGCTCGCACCCTGGACGCGAGCGGCCAGGCGGAGATTCGCATCGCCCCCGACGAAGTCGTGCTGACCCTGGGTGTGGAAACCGACCACCTCCAGCTCGAGTACGTGTAGGAAATTCCTTTCCGGGTTTGAGCCTAGCGCAGGGCACGACGCGGCTCGAAGAGGGTCCTCAGGGCTCCGCGAGGCCTTCACGGACCGGTCGACGCGCCGCGTCCTTCCGCCAACAGCCCCCGAGGAGCTTCACGAAGCCTTAAGCGGCCGCCCATCCCCTCAACCGAGCACAGCTCCGCCAGGGACCGACTCCGGCCCGGCCTCAACGTCAGCCCTCCACGGCCTCGTACACCAGCTCCCCCTCGCCCGGAGGCGCCCGAGGCAAAGGCTCGGCCTCCTGAGGACCCAGCCCCACCCCCTCCAGCAACCGCCGCAACGACGACACTTCCACCACGAAGGCCACGATCCTCATCTCCGCGCCGCAGTACCGGCACAACAACGGGTCCACTGAGGTCGTCCGACGAGCCACTGGCTCGCCGTCGCCCCCGCGGCGCACGCGAGACAAGGTCTCGCCTTGGCGGCGAACGGAGACCTTCCGGATCAGTCGAGCCCACGACAGCCGGCGATACCTCGAGGCTCCACTCGGCTCCCCGGCGCCACTCACCGGCCGACTCTCTGATTCGGCCCCCGACTCGGCCTTCCCGCGCTTGCCTCGAGCCGCATTCGAGTACCAACCCCAGTACCGAACCTGCTGCTGGCGAGGCTCCGGCACGGGATCGAGAACGCGAGCTAGAAAGCTCAGCACATCAAGACGCTCGGACTCGTGATGCTCTCCTCCACCGTCCTCGAGGGTCGAACCGCGTTACGCCTGGTGGTGATGAACCACCGCACCACCGAGGAGGAGGTGCGGCGGTCGGTGGGGAGGATCGTCGAGCTGGCCGGGCCCATGGACTAGCTCCAGCGGTCTCGCGGCAGTCCCGGTTAGCAGACGCCAAGTCTCCTAACGATTTGTTGAACTGCTCACCGACTGATCCCCTCCTGCACCCGAACGGAACTCAATCGTAGTAGGCCTCGAGGTATTCGCAGATCGGACCGTACTCGCCGTTGAAGTACGGGTGCTTTCCCCCCTGGACTCCACCCGCGGTGAAACGGCCCGCGTCCATGAAGAAGTTGCCGTAGCCCGGGACCACGATCTTGATCTGCAGGCCGCGCCAGGTGTAGGTGTCATCCTCCTCGGTGGCGGGGTCTCCGAAGTCAATGAGGAAGCTGGCTCCCTTGACCGGGCCGTAGTCGAGTCGGTTGTCGTAGTTCCCGTACTCATAGAACGAGCCGGTGAACGAACCCTTCTCCCGATACCGGATCAGGTTGCCTTCCTTGTCGAAGAACGACTTGCTTGTCAGCAGCGCATCGGCCCGCTCGCAGACCTTGATCTCCGGGTTGTTCTCGCAGGGAACTGGGAAATTCCCCAGGAACAGATCCCCTTCCACGTCGTCGCAGCTGACGTAAACGTACTCCGTACTCGTTCCGTCGAAGTAGAACTCGTCCTTCGCCGGTTTGTCCGCCGATGCGATGCCACTGATCAGCAGCAGACCGACAACGACGATTGCGGTCCAAAGCACACTTTTTCTCATCCCCACTCCTCCTTGGATGCCGTGAAACGGATTGCTTCCGGCTTACTGACAGGAGACGATTTCCCCGGAGAAAGTCACGAGGGAGCATGGAACCCACCGTTCGATTGCCGACCAGTAGCGCGAGTGCGCCGTTGAAGACCCCATGGACGCACGCGTCGCTCGCAATGGACCTCGGCGCATCGGGTAACCGTGATCGTCGAGGCCCGGCAAGCCGGCGACCGAACCGCTCCCCGTGGGCACCGACGTCGGCCCCATCAAACGTGTAGGAAATTCCTTTCCGGGTTTGAGCCTAGCGCAGGGCACGACGCGGCTCGAAGAGGGTCCTCAGGGCTCCGCGAGGCCTTCACGGACCGGTCGACGCGCCGCGTCCTTCCGCCAACAGCCCCCGAGGAGCTTCACGAAGCCTTAAGCGGCCGCCCATCCCCTCAACCGAGCACAGCTCCGCCAGGGACCGACTCCGGCCCGGCCTCAACGTCAGCCCTGCACCGCCTCGTACACCAGCTCCCCCTCGCCCGGAGGCGCCCGAGGCAAAGGCTCGGCCTCCTGAGGACCCAGCCCCACCCCCTCCAGCAACCGCCGCAACGACGACACTTCCACCACGAAGGCCACGATCCTCATCTCCGCGCCGCAGTACCGGCACAACAACGGGTCCACTGAGGTCGTCCGACGAGCCACTGGCTCGCCGTCGCCCCCGCGGCGCACGCGAGACAAGGTCTCGCCTTGGCGGCGAACGGAGACCTTCCTGATCAGTCGAGCCCACGACAGCCGGCGATACCTCGAGGCTCCACTCGGCTCCCCGGCGCCACTCACCGGCCGACTCTCTGATTCGGCCCCCGACTCGGCCTTCCCGCGCTTGCCTCGAGCCGCATTCGAGTACCAACCCCAGTACCGAACCTGCTGCTGGCGAGGCTCCGGCACGGGATCGAGAACGCGAGCTAGAAAGCTCAGCACATCAAGACGCTCGGACTCCCCAAAAGGTCCGCCCCGGCGAGACGGTCGCGCGTGGACCACCACCTCCTCCCGCTGCACGTCCCATTCCAGCCGATCCAGGACGATCGGACACCGAGCCATATACCGCCCCAGCCGAGCGGCCGCCGCCTTCTCCTCCACCCGCACCCCCGCATGCACCGAGAACCCGCTGTGGCGCCACGACAAGAGTGACTCCACCACCTCCTGGCCGATCTTGCCCCGCTCCACCAGCAGCTGAAGCACTTCCGCCCGCCACACCCGCTCCAGAGCCTCCCCATCCACCCACAGCAAGTGCCGGAAACTCCCGTCCGCCAGGAAGCCACCGTCGGTCACCAGCAGGTGCACATGCGGATGCCAACCCAGAAGCTCCCCTGCCGTCTGCACAAACCCGACCCCACCCGGCTCGAACGACTCGTCCAACGAAGCCTCCAGGCACAGCCGCCACGCCCGCCAAGCACAACCCAGCAGATCCCCCAACAACCGACGATCGAACCGAAAGAAGATGCAACCGACCTCCCGATCCGAGCCCGCTCTCAGGCTGCGACGAGACGAAGCGTCTTCTCGGCCATGCCGATCCGGGCCTGGATGGCTGGCCGAGTGGAATCGCCTCGCGTCCGGGTGGACCGTGCGAACGGCGGGAGACTGGTTGGCCGCGCAGGCCTCGGTCAAGCTGTGGGAGGAGCTGCCCAGCAAGTTCGCCACCGGTGGCAACTCCACGATGCCGTGGGTCCGGCTCTTCCCCTTCCCCCGTTCCGAGGTCACGGAGCCCACCAGCTCGACGACTCGTCTTCTTGCGCCGCGATAGGCCTTCGAGTACGGTGAAGCCAATGAGTCCGGAGGAATCAAGGTCCGTCCAAAAGAGGCTGGGCGCGGCGCTTGCCGAGTTGCCTGGTGTCCGTCTCGGGTTCCTGTTCGGCAGTCGGGCCACGGGGCGGGCCAGCGCCGAGAGTGACTTCGATATCGCTGTCCTGCTGACACCGGAGAGCGCAGACGAGGAACGCGGCGCGACCCTTCGAGGCCTGGCGGCACGCCTCGGGCGAGAGGTTTCGAGTACCCACCTGGATCTGGTAGTGCTCAACGATGCGCCGGCCCTTCTGCGCCATCGAGTGTTGCGGGACGGAATCCTGCTCTTCCAGAGAGCTCCCGAGGACCGGGTCCGGTTCTCCATGCAGACGATTCGTGACTACCAGGATGGATTCGTTCGCCAACAGGAGTTCACGCGGCGGCGGATCGAGCGGCTGAAGGCGGGGAAGCCCCATGGTGGACCAGACGATCTTCTCGAGAAGGCTCGAAGCACTGCACGGCTACTTGCAGAAGCTGAGGGCGTTTCTCGAGACTGACGAAACAGAGTTCGTTCGAGAGCCAGCTCTGCACGACCTGGCCGAGCGCTACCTCCATCTGGCGGTCGAGGCCTGCCTCGATCTGGGCAACCACTGGATCTCCGACCAGGCCCTGCCGACGCCGGATGCGAACCGCGACACCTTCACAGTCCTCGAGAAGGCCGGGGAGATCCCGCCCGACCTTGCAGACAAGCTCCGCGGATGGGCCGGCTTCCGAAATGTCCTGGTCCACGAGTACCTGCAGATCGACCATGGCCTCGCCTACCGTGCGATTCAGGATGAGCTCGAGGACCTCGAAGCGTTGGCAGCCTGGGCCGCCGACAAGCTCGGCCCCTGAGAGGGCAGCGTGTGATTCTGCGACCCTGGAAGACAGCGGACGAGGCCATCACGATCTCGGACCAGGCGAGCGCAATGAGCGAGTCGTGATATGCTTTTGCAGCATACAGGGACTTCATGTTCAAGCGAGATCATCCGCGCCGGTTCGCGCCCAACCTGGTCGCCGCACTGCTGACCGGGGGCGTCCTGATCGCTTCACTGGCCGCTGCGCAGGACACCGTCCGGTTCGCTGTCTCCGAGGGCCAACTTCCGCCCGCGCTCCAAGGTCAGGTCGACGTCGAGCTCCAGTTCCAGTATGGCGCGTCGCAGTACTATCGCGCCCCCCGAGAGCGCGTGCTATCGATGACGCCGCGCGAGATCTTCTCGCTCGTCTTCATCGACGACACCTTGCGCCTCCCAGGCCTGGACTTCGATCCGGCAACCGAAGACCCACCGGGTGGAGCCGAATTGCCGCTGTTGACGGTAGACGGATCAGGGTTCTTCCTCGCGCAGCCACTCATCAATACCTCTTGCTTTCGGCTGCCGGGGATTCGTGTCCCCTACGAGATCCGCAGCGACCTGGACTTCGAGAACCGCGGCTGCCTACTCTGGGTCTCTCTCGAGGAGCGGGAGGCGCTCGAACGGGCGCTCTGGACACCGGGTTGGGAGGGAGATGGAGCCTCTCCCGGCGACGATACGCCGGCGATTCCGCTGAGCTTCTTCGGTGGCTGGGGGCCCACCCTCAAGACCGATCGGCGCCTCTCCGTGCTCGACGAGGCGACCGAGCTGGATGTCATCGTCCTTCGCGGGGAATCGCGCCTGGAGACGGAGCGTCTGGTCGAGGAGGTGGCCGAATCGACAGTCGGCTATGCAGGGAGCGTCGGCATCCGGATTCTCCGGGCCGTCGTCGCACCGGAGAATATCGTCGAGCTCGCCCGACGCCCGGACGTGGTGCTGATTCGGCCGGCCGACCCCTCCGTCGCCGTCTCCCCGGATTCCGACGAGTGGTTCCAGGTTCGAGCGGACGCAATCGTGGTGCCGGCGGATGGCGTTGGCGTGCTCTACGAGCAGGACTCGTTCCGTGCCCTGCGTGTCACGGGCGCGGCCCTCGATCGTGTCGAGGCGAAGGACCGTGAAGAGATCCGCCGGCTCGAGGCTTCCTTTCTCGTTGGACACCCCTTCGATCCCCTGCGCGACGAGTTGACGCAGCCACCGACCGCCCCCGATGGGGCTCCCGCGCTGCACGTGGTGCAGTTCCCGTACTTCGGCCCTCGGGAGGAATGGCAAGCCAGGGTGGCGGAGCGACTCGGATCGGCGCTGGGAGTCGATCCGTTCAATGACACGGCGCCCGATGGCGCCTCGTTCTACTGGGCCGAGCCCGCCGCGGCGCGGGCTCTCGACACCTGGGTCGTGCCGCGCGGCATCCACGACGATCCGAGCCCCTCCGATCCAGACAGGTTCCTGCTCTGGGCGAGCCCCTTGCCACCCGAGCTCAAGATGTCTCCTGAGCTGTGGTCGTCTCCCGACTCGCTGCTCGAGGCGGAGATCGTGCTCGTCCGTCACCCGGGACTCGGCGAAGCCGAGGCGGACGTCGTCGAGCGAGCCTCCGGTCGGGTCGACTTCTTCGACGGACGACTGACGCGCTCGGCTCGCGCCATATTCCGCAGCACCGACCTGCGTGCAGTGGCCGAACGGGTCGACGTGCTTCAGGTGCTGGCTTCCGGGGATCGCCCGTGGTTTCTCGGTGGCTACGTCGCCGAGGACGAATGGCTCCACGTCGACGAGCGCAACCGGAAGCCCGAGCCCTACCTCGACCTCGATCCTTCGCGCTCGACCCTCATGGGCAAGCAGACGTGGCTCAGGGTCTATCGCATCGAGGCTTCGTACTACAACGAACTGTCGAGTGCCGTTCGGCAACGACTGGATCCGCAAAGCCGCCGGATCGCGCTGCCGTTCGACCTCGGGTCTGCGGCAACCGTCACGATCGGACCGGGCGGAGCTCGCGACGTGTCCGAGGCGCCTCAGACCCCTTCGGGAGGGTCTCTCCACCTGATTCAGCCGCTGAGCACGTCGCTCGGGTATTCGGTCCGGGGTCAGTGGTGGGAAGATCTTCGCGACCGCGGTGCGCACGTACTGAATGCGAGCTCTCGTTCGGGGTGGCTGGTGTGGACCGAGTCTGCGCAAGCGCGACGGCGCCTGGACGACTTGATGGCTCCTGCCGGGCTGTTCGCCAGCCCCAATGCCTCTGCACCGCCGCGATGGATCGACTTCCACCTGCCCCTGACGGCGGAGCACAAGATCGCCTGGGGTTCTCTCGAAGCATGGTCCGGAACCAGCCCGAGGCTGGCCGAGGTCCGGATCGCGCGGGCGAGTGGGAGCACGGAAACCGTCGACCTCGCACGCCAGCTGGCCTGGGGCGATCTGCTGGTTCGCGGCGGCACGATCGAGTTTCCCGGCTATGTCGGCTGGTTCGCCGACGGCGATCTGGTCGCATTGGCTCGCCGACCCGATGTCGTATCGATCGGCGCCGCGCGATTGAACAACGATGCCGTACCCATCCAGCAAACCTCGAGGGTCTTCGGGGAGGAGGGGATTCTCGACCCGGACCTTCCGGAGGTCCAGCGCCTCGGCCGAGGCGACGGATGGACCGTCTATCGCCTCAGTGACGAGGCCGCAGCAGCACTTCCGCCCGAGGCGAGAACGCGGCTGGCCCCGATGAACGATCTCGTTCGAATCGGCTCGTACGAGCTCGAGCTGGGAGAGGAGACCCTGGTGATCCCTGCGCCCTTCCAGGCGACGGCGACCTCCGAGGACGCTCTCTACGTGATCGCAGCGATCGATTCCGGCTTCCGCCAGAGTGTCTACCGAGAGGCCATCGAGAGCGTGGGGGCACGAATCGTCCTCGGCCTCGATCGCGATGCCGCCTACATCGTGATGGCCGATCGGGACGCTCGGCAGCGCCTCGAGGGCGTGCTCGCTCTGGAGCCTTTCGAGGACCCTTCCGGCCCACCGAGCGACGAGCGGTTTCTCCGAGCGATCGAGCCCTACCATCCGATCTACCGCGTGCCCTACTGGGTGGCGAGCGGTGAGCTACCGGTGAGCGAGCTGTCGTACTTCATCGATTTCGACCGCTACCCCTGGAACGAAGACCTGCTTCGTCTGTCGGTCCATCTGGCGAAGCACGAAACCTACAACCCGGACACCCTGGCGCTGATCGAGCCCTACGTGGTCGAGTGGCAAGCGGACACCCTCGAGGCCAGCGACCCCGGGGGCCGGATCGTCGTCTGGGTGCGGCTCGAGAAGACCCTCGAACTGCTCACCCGCCTGGCTGGCCGCCCCGACGTGCTCTGGGCCGGCCCTGCCTGGCCCCTGATCACCGGGGGGCCGTCGGGGGCCCCGCCCTCCGAAGGCGGAGGCGGTGGACCCGGGCCGAGTGGGCCCGGCGCACCGCCGACCGCGATCCCTGCCCTCGACGGCTCGATCCTGTTCTTGCTCGCCTGCCTGCTCGGCTCCTCGGGATGGCTGTGGCTCCGGAAGCATCCCTGACGCTCTCTGAGGACTCTCGGCTGGCCACTCTCGGACCGTTGCATGGCTCCCTCTCCACACCGCCACCGCAGACGCGATCGAAGCGGGCGCACGCTCGAGGAACTGCTCGGTCCGAGGATGCAGCTTCAGCGATCGGTGTCCGGCCAATCCGGATTCGGGGTCGGCATCCGCGCTCCGACTTCGTGGCGAAGCGCCTCCAACTGTTGGCGCAGCCGCTCGACCTCCGCCGGACGCTTCGGGGCCAGGTCGAGCGTTTCCTCGGGGTCCGCCACCAGATCGTAGAGCTCGACCCGCCCGTCCTCGAGCCACTCGATCAGCTTGAGTCCGCGCGCGTCACGGATCGAGCTCGAGGGACGGTTGCCCGAGCCGTGGTAGTGCGGAAAGTGCCAGAAGAGCGCCGATCGCTCGGGGGCTGACGTGTAGGAAATTCCTTTCCGGGTTTGAGCCTAGCGCAGGGCACGACGCGGCTCGAAGAGGGTCCTCAGGGCTCCGCGAGGCCATCACGGACCGGTCGACGCGCCGCGTCCTTCCGCCAACAGCCCCCGAGGAGCTTCACGAAGCCTTAAGCGGCCGCCCATCCCCTCAACCGAGCACAGCTCCGCCAGGGACCGACTCCGGCCCGGCCTCAACGTCAGCCCTGCACCGCCTCGTACACCAGCTCCCCCTCCCCCGGAGGCGCCCGAGGCAACGGCTCGGCCTCCTGAGGACAAAGCCCCACACCCTCCAGCAACCGCCGCAACGACGACACTTCCACCACGAAGGCCACGATCCTCATCTCCGCGCCGCAGTACCGGCACAACAACGGGTCCACTGAGGTCGTACGACGAGCCACTGGCTCGCCGTCGCCCCCGCGGCGCACGCGAGACAAGGTCTCGCCTTGGCGGCGAACGTAGACCTTCCGGATCAGTCGAGCCCACGACAGACGGCGATACCTCGAGGCACCACTCGGCTCCCCGGCGCCACTCACCGGCCGACTCTCTGATTCGGCCCCCGACTCGGCCTTCCGGCGCTTGCCTCGAGCCGCATTCGAGTACCAACCCCAGTACCGAACCTGCTGCTGGCGAGGCTCCGGCACGGGATCGAGAACGCGAGCTAGAAAGCTCAGCACATCAAGACGCTCGGACTCCCCAAAAGGTCCACCCCGGCGAGACGGTCGCGCGTGGACCACCACCTCCTCCCGCTGCACGTCCCATTCCAGCCGATCGAGGACGATCGGACACCGAGCCATATACCGGCCCAGTCGAGCGGCCGCCGCCTTCTCCTCCACCCGCACCCCCGCATGCACCGAGAACCCGCTGTGGCGCCACGACAACAGTGACTCCACCACCTCCTGGCCGATCTTGCCCCGCTCCACCAACAGCCGCAGCACCTCCGCTCGCCACAACCGCTCCAGAGCCTCCCCATCCACCCACAGCAGGTGCCGGAAACTCCCGTCCGCCAGGAAGCCACCGTCGGTCACCAGCAGGTGCACATGCGGATGCCAACCCAGCGGCTCCCCGGCCGTCTGCACGAACCCCACCCCGCCTGGCTCGAACGACTCCTCGAACGAAGCCGCCAGGCACAATCGCCAAGCCCGCCAAGCACAACCCAGCAGATCCCCCAACAACCGACGATCGAACCGAAAGAAGATCCGCAAACGCTTCGGGATCGTCAGCACCACCTGACGATGAGGCACCTCCGCCAGCAGCTCCTCCTCGGCCCACTCCGCCCACAAAAGCTCCCGCTTCTGGTGACACGACGGACACAGGCACCGCTGCTTGCACGAGAACGCCACCAGATAGTCATGGCCGCACTCCTCGCAGTGCACACGGGCCGCACCCTGGGCGAAGATCCCACAGTCCAGGTACCGATGAGCTGCCCTCTCCGCGCAGCGGCGAAGCCGACCGTGCGTGCGCTCGAAACGCTCCTCGTAGACCTGGAGGAAGCGATCCAGATGATGAAGCAGCGCCCGGTACAGGACCGTGCGCTCCGGGTGCCGGGCTCGGTAGGCCCGGGCTCCACCGACGGGCGGCCTCGAGGACGCAGCCGAAGCAAGCGACATCTCCCCTCCGAAGAGGGAAGACGCCAAGCGAGGCCGTCACCTGGCTGGCTTGTGCAGGCGGCTTATCCCAGAGGTATGCCTCGAATCGAGATCTCGCGTTACCGAGGCCGCTCAGGGCATCATTCTTCCGACTCGGCCAAGAGTGCCGTGAACTCCTCCGAATCGGGACTTTGAGAAACGCTGCACAGCCAAGGAATCACCCTCGAGGCTCCCTCCGGCGCGGGCCTCGTCGTGCATTTGCTCGAGGGCGTCCTAGCCGCCGTAGCAATGGCCTTGGCCTCGCCCGTGAATCACAACGCTCTCCGTCACCCCACTCACTCATGCAGGCCCCTCCGAGGGAGAGCGGCGGGCACCGCCAGCGCAGCAATACCGGAAAGCGCCTTCGCGCGGCTCGACGATGAGCCACGGAACTCAGTTCGGCACTACTCTCCAGACCCTCAGAGCGATGTAGACGACACGGCAACCAAACAGGACGGCGAGAAGGTCAAAAGTCAGGCGTGCGCCCAGTAGGTGCTGGTGCAGGCTGACGAAACCATCCCCGAGAATCACCAGTGGAATCTGGCTCAGCCCCCACAGAAGTAGGAACAGGCATGCGGCGTCTGTGGTGTCCCATTGGCGGCGCGCAGCGCGCACGGCGAGGAGAACAGTGGCCACGATCGGCAGTAGCCAGATCGCTCCGTGCGGAAGCGGTCGCAGCAACCATGCCCTCACTTGAGAGAAGTCTACTGGTCCCTTGAAGCTAGCCGGCCGTTTCCCGCTTTCAGCCCGAGTCCTCACGCCTCGCGGGTGACTTCTGTTCTTTCGGAGTTCGTGTTCAACGAGGTTCGCCGCACGAACCATGCTCCCTGGATCAGTCATGTAGAGCCATGCAAGACGGAAGCGAGACACCTCTTGCACCGACTTTACGAGAGGGTCCGAGGGCGAAAGGCCAGCGCTGTAGAAACCGATTGGCGAAAGCTCAATCAACTCGTGCGGCACACCCAGCGTGGTCAGCGCCTTCGAAGAGTCGGACGACACGCGAGCAATCCCGCCGAGCGTTGCATTGAACTTGTTCGCATGCGGGAAGTCCGGACCATTGCCCCAAGCGAAGTGAGCAGGAGCGCCGATCAAGAGCACGAGAAGTAGTGCCAAGCCAATCCAAGGCCTACGGCTCTCACGGAAGAACGCCTTCCAGTTCGGCACCAGGCAAGCTGCCACCGTGATCGTTGGAAGGAGCGCGTACTGCATTTTGGAAAGGCCGCCTACTGCGGCTGCCACTACGAGAAGTCCAACCCCCGAGTTCTTCTTCCAGTTCGGGGCCCGAACAGGAGTGTCCGGAGTCAGAAGTACGAGGCTAACCACGACAACCGCCAGGATGAGCGCCGGATCAGCGTAGAGACTATTGAAGAACAGAAGGTATCCCGGATCCGAGACAACCCACGCAATCGCCACTGTCGCCACAGCTCCCACCCGTCGCCACAAGGCAAGAGCGAAGGCCCCAAAGAGGGTGAGCAGGTACAGGAACCCAAGCTGGCGCACATCAAAGTGTCCGGTGCCACCTCCGAACGGGGCAACAGTCTTGGCAAGCCAAGCGACAAGCGCGGCGCTAGAGAAGGCGCTAGACAGGTGGGCGTCACCCGTTTCGTAGCTACAAACGACGTAGTACCCCTGCTTTCGCTGCGGTTCCACGACGATTCCAGCCGGCCGTGCCACTCGCCAGAAGTCAAGATTGTCGGCGACGCCGAGACAGGGCTCCCGGAACAGAACGCGCGCGTTCCAGGCGAACAGCAGAAGGAGCGACAGAGCGGCAAGCCATGCGGGGTTCGGTACGCGTCGATCCCCTTGCTGGTCGGGAGCTCGCTGATGCAGCCGACTACTACGACGAGCAGAGCCAGGGACTTGGCGACGTCTTTCTTCTGGAGGTTGCTCGCGCGTTGCGACAACTGTCTGAGGTGCCGCTCTCATGCCCCATCGTTCAGGACCAACTCAGGCGCCGGCCGCTCTTTCGGTTCCCATACTCAGTTCTCTACCGAGTCGCTGCCGATCAAGTCCAAGTTGTTGCGGTCATCCATCAGCGGCGCGGGCCGAAGTACATTGCCAAGCGCCTTCGCGGCGATGAGGGCGCCGGCTAACAATCGGATGGAGCGGGCAGCTACAAGTAGCTGCCGCTCATCCTTGGTCCGTTAGGCCATGCTGGCGATAGCATGACATCCGTGCTATCATGCCTCCGTGATTCGGTCGTTTCTCGATCCAGGGACTGAAGACATCTTCAACGGCCGAAACACCAAGTCGGCCCGGAAGTCCTGTCCTCGAGACCTCTGGTCTGTAGCAGCTCGAAAGCTGGAGCAACTCGATTCGGCTGAGGAGCTCGACGACTTGAGGGTTCCACCCGGGAATCGCCTCGAGGCACTCTCCGGCAGCCGAAAAGGGCAGTTCAGCATCCGGATCAACAGCCAATACCGAGTCTGCTTCACCTGGTCAGAGTCTTCTCCCGATTCGGTGGAGATCGTTGACTATCACTAGGAGACCCCCTTATGGTCCGCGTGCCGACACATCGCACCCCCACCCACCCGGGCGAAATGCTTCTCGAGGAGTTCCTCACCCCCATGGGCATCACACAAAGGGAACTTGCTGACGGCATCCGTGTGCCTTACCAGCGCGTGAACGAACTCGTCAACGGTAAGCGAGGGATCACGCCGGCGACAGCGTTGCGTGTCGCGAAGTTCTTCGGGATGTCGGCAGGCTTCTGGATGAACATGCAGCTCCGCTGGGACCTCTACCATGCCGAACGCGCCGAGGCTGATGCACTGAAGAAGATCCAGACATTGCGAAAGCCGGCAGTAGCGTAGATGAGACCTCGGCCTAACAACAGGATCGAGCGGACAGCCACAAGTAGCTGCCGCTCATCCTTGGTGCGTTAGAGCCTATGCAGCCAGCAAGACGCGGCTGAGACACACTGGCTTCTTCTAATCACCACAAGAAGGAGAAGCGCAATGGTCTCAAGCCGCAGTACCGATGCTAGCTCGATTCTGTACGTGGCCCTGGAGCTGGGTCTGAAGTGGTGGAAGGTGGCGTCGACCGTCGGCCTTGGCCAGAGGCCGAGGATTCGGAACCTCCGTGGCGGCGACAGCGAGGGTCTCCTGCGCGAGATTGGTGAAGCGAAGAAACGCTTTGCTCTTCCGGCATCGGCCCGAGTGGTGTCGCTGTACGAGGCGGGACGGGACGTCTACTGGCTTCATCGATGGCTTGTCTCTGCGGGTATTGAGAACATCCTCGTCGACTCTTCGAGCATCGAGGTATCGCGCCGCCAACGTCGCGCGAAGACCGATCGTCTTGACGTCGAGAAGCTGCTGAGCCTGTTGATCCGACGCGAGCTCGGGAGCTACTGCGGCTTGTGCCCGACTCCTCACTCGAGTGGCGAGGAGACGAGAGAGCGGGGTATCACCAAGGCTGGGAACCGTCGTGTTCGATCGATCGCGGTGGAGCTCGCATGGGGCTGGCTCCGATTCCAGCCGCAGAGCGACCTGGCGCGCTGGTATGAGAGACGGATCGGCCGAGGCGGTCCTCGGCAACGAAAGATCGGCATCGTGGCTCTGGCGCGCAAGCTCGTGGTCGCTTTGTGGCGTTTCGTGGAGCAAGGGGTCCTGCCGGAGGGATGTGAGTTGAAGGCCGACCTGTACGGCGGTCTCTAGAGAGAGGGCCGCGGAGAAGATGGAATCAGTTTCGAGTGGTGATCTCGCCCGATATCGCCGCCGGGTCTGGATTCTCCAGACCGACCGTTAGAAGGGTGCGAGATCCAAAGTTCTCAGCGTAAAGCAGCCTGGTGTGTCCGGCGCGACCGGCACGGATAGAAGGGGGTTCGGGAACTGCACCCGACTCACGAGGAGAGGCCACTCGAAACTGACCGATACAATCGGATAAGAGGTACGCCGGAGAACCGTCATACATAGAAGGCGCAGCCACTCACCGAAGTGTACCTGTTCCCGCTCTTCGCTGATGGGAGCGTATGCGACCAGAGCCTCACGTTCCCGTAGGGATCGCCCGCGAGCGTGCGCTGTGCTTCAAGCCTCACGTTGCCTCCTCAAATCGGACTCGCCTCTCGTACTCCTCGGGCGAGACGTAGCCGATCGAGCCCGAGTGTCGGCGACGCCGGTTGTACCACCCCTCGCACCCACTCGAAGACGACGGTACTTCGCGTGCGACGGATGCCGGAACCGGTTTCGATGCCAGCACCTCGCACTCAAGCAGGCGAAGAAGGCTCTCGCACAGGCGTTGATGCTCCTATAGATTGTCAAGGCCGATCATGCGGCGATGTCAGCCGACGTGGTGCCGCTCGAGCTCTCCGGAAGTAGCTGGTAGATCTCTCGAGCGACGAATCGTTTGAGGCATCGAATGATGTCCTTCTTCGAGAGTCCGTCGGTGGTGCGGCGTTCGAGGTAAGCGATCGTCGGGGGATGCCAGCGCATACGGACGATCACGACCCGATAGAGCGCCGCGTTCGCTTGGCGGTTGCCACCGCGGTTGAGGCGATGACGGCCACTGGACTTGCCAGATCCGGCCGGGATGGGACAGACGCCGCACATCTTGGCGAACGCCGCCTCCGAGCGAATTCGGTCGGTGTTGTCGCCGGCGGCGATGAGGAGTTCCGCGGCGGTGTCGAATCCAACCCCAAACCGTTCGAGCATCTGTGGAGCGGTCGCCTTAACCAGGGCCTTGAGCTGGCGGCTGTGGACCTTGATCTCTTCATGGAGATCAAGCCATCGCTGAGCCAGGTGCGATAGTGCATGGCGCATTGCGGTTCCAGGGTTTGAAACGTCGCCGTTGGTGTCGAGCGCTGCACAGGCGAGAACGAGTCTGTGATCGGTGAGCGGCTCGAGCTCGCAGCGAAGCCCATCGTGGGCCGTGACCAAGGTGGCCTTGAGCGTGATCATGGCCGTAGTGTGAGCTTTCACGGCAGTATCTCTGGCGATCTTGATGACTCGGATGGCTTCGACCCGCCCGTTCGCGAGCTTGGGAATGACCGTGCCGACTCCCGACAGGACCGTCCGTGCGGCGTGCTCGGCGTCGAGGGGATCACTCTTCCCAGACAAGCGTCGCTGGCCCTTGCGGGGTGGCCTGGCAACCTCCTCGACTCTGTGGTCGTGGCGGCGCAGAAACCTCGCCAGACCAGAGCCGTAGGATCCGCAGCCTTCGACGCCGAAGGCGTAGATTGGCCCGAGCGAAGCCGCCCAGGCGAGAAGCTCGGCGTAGCCCTCCGGGCTTGCCGCAACGAGCCTTGCCTCGCCGAGGGTTCCTCCGAGGCCATCGATGGCCACGGCTACGTGCTCGTCCTTGTGGGTGTCGACGCCGACGATGACATCCGAGCGCTCGAGTGCAATGCTTGGCATTGGATTGTTGGTCCCTTCAATGGTCGATAGTCCAGCCAGCCTCGAAGGTCGGGCGAGAAGGACAGGACTGCGATGGGACCTGGTGGGTCAGGCTCCTATTAGGTCACTGCTCGCCCGGCCGGAGAGGCGCGATGCCGTTGCTCGGGTGGCCGACACGTCAACGCAAGGACACGAAGTCGGTCATAACATGGGTCAGGCCACCCGAAACAACGACCCCAGAAGCGTTCCACTTCTGGCAGCAGGATCTTCGCAGTCGTAACAATCGCCGACCGATCCCATCGAGGGCACGATCCCTTCCTGTGTGCATCGTTCGCCGAACGCCAGCGAGGTGTACTGCGTGAATTCAAATGGTCGTCGCAACACCTCAAAACCAAGGAGGTGCAGGAGTCCTGGTGAAGCGACTGGAAAGGATCACGCGATGCGGGGAAAGATCCGGTCTCCAGGTCGTCCGACGGCGATACGACGCGAGAACAGGTGCCGGTTCTGGGAGGAGATTGCACGTGGTTTGACGAGCGAGGATGCGGCTCGTGCCGCTGGAGTTGCGCCAGCTGTGGGAACGCGCTGGTTCCGGCATGCTGGTCGAATGTCACCAATCACTCTCACCCCGATATCGACCAGGTACTTGTCCTTCGCAGAGCGGGAGGAGATCACGATTCTGCACGCCCAGGACTTTGGCGTGCGCGAGATCGCCCATCGCGTAGAGCGCTCGCCATCTACGATCTCTCGAGAGCTAAGGCGCAACGCGTCTACTCGCAGCGGGGCGGTGGAATACCGGGCGACAGCAGCACAATGGCATGCAGAGCGGCGTTCCAAACGACCAAAGGTCTTGAAGCTCGCGGTGAACCAACCGCTACGAGAATACGTTCAGGACCGCCTTGCTGGCCGGATTACCAGGCCGAACGGCAAACCGGTGTCCGGACCTGATGTGCGGTGGATTGGGCGCCGCCATGGGCGTCGTCAAGATCGCCGAGGTGGGCAAAGTCGTGGAGTCCAGAACAGATCTCGAACCGCCTCCGGATAGATTTCCCACATGATGTGAGCATGCGGATTGCCCACGAGGCGATCTACCAGGCGCTCTACGTCCAGGGCCGCGGCGCCCTCAAACGTGAACTCGTAGCCTGCCTACGGACAGGGCGAGCACTACGCGTTCCTCGCGCGCGGTCCCGAAGTCAAGGCAAGGGGTTCGTTACTCCCGAGATCATGATCAGTGAGCGGCCCGCCGAGGTTGACGACAGAGCCGTGCCAGGTCACTCGGAGGGCGATCTGATCCTTGGCACGGGTAGCTCCGCGATTGGAACTCTGGTCGAACGAACCACTCGGTTCACGCTCCTGTTGCACCTGCCTAGGATAAAAGCTACGCCGGTAAACAGCAAAACGTCAAGAACGGCCCGCCACTCGCAGGTCACGGCGCCGAAGCCGTCCGTGACGCCATCGCGGAATCGATCTCCAACCTGCCCGAACAGCTCCGAAAGTCCCTGACCTGGGATCAAGGTTCCGAAATGGCTCAGCACGCCGATCTTCGAATCGATACCGATCTCGAAATCTACTTCTGCGATCCGCAGTCGCCGTGGCAACGAGGCACCAACGAGAACACCAACGGATTGCTACGCCAGTACTTCCCTAAAGGCACCGACCTCAGCCGACACTCCCGGGACGACCTCGACACCGTCGCACTGGCACTGAACACCAGGCCTCGCAAAACCCTCGCTTGGAGGACGCCCGCCGAGGCACTCGGCAAACATCTACGATCGCTGAGTGACTCTATCTCGCGTCGCGACGACCCTTGAGCCTGAGCAAGATATTGCAGTGCAAGTCAGCGGCGGCGTTTGGAATCGGTCGGCGCTGTGGCCGGTATGAGTCGACAAGGAGAACTGCTGGGACAATTCGATGATCGAGGGCTTCTTCTCACCCCGGGAAAATCGAGTGCATCGAAAGGTCCTTCGCTTTGCTGCGGAGGCCAAAGAACCAGCGGCGGGTGCTTAGAGGCCTTCTACAAATT
>CAWKPF010000002.1:2887500-4741237 GCA_963851415.1 uncultured Acidobacteriota bacterium | reverse complement strand
GGGAGGAGATCGCGATTCTGCACGCCCAGGACTTTGGCATGCGCGAGATCGCCCATCGCGTAGAGCGCTCGCCATCTACGATCTCTCGAGAGCTAAGGCGCAACGCGTCTACTCGCAGCGGGGCGGTGGAATACCGGGCGACAGCAGCACAATGGCATGCAGAGCGGCGTTCCAAACGACCAAAGGTCTTGAAGCTCGCGGTGAACCAACCGCTACGAGAATACGTTCAGGACCGCCTTGCTGGCCGGATTACCAGGCCGAACGGCAAACCGGTGTCCGGACCTGATGTGCGGTGGATTGGGCGCCGCCATGGGCGTCGTCAAGATCGCCGGTGCGGCAAAGTCGTGGAGTCCAGAACAGATCTCGAACCGCCTCCGGATAGATTTCCCACATGATGTGAGCATGCGGATTTCCCACGAGGCGATCTACCAGGCGCTCTACGTCCAGGGCCGCGGCGCCCTCAAACGTGAACTCGTAGCCTGCCTACGGACAGGGCGAGCACTACGCGTTCCTCGCGCGCGGTCCCGAAGTCAAGGCAAGGGGTTCGTTACTCCCGAGATCATGATCAGTGAGCGGCCCGCCGAGGTTGACGACAGAGCCGTGCCAGGTCACTGGGAGGGCGATCTGATCCTTGGCACGGGTAGCTCCGCGATTGGAACTCTGGTCGAACGAACCACTCGGTTCACGCTCCTGTTGCACCTGCCTAGGATGAGAGCTCACGGTAAACAGCAAAACGTCAAGAACGGCCCGCCACTCGCAGGTCACGGCGCCGAAGCCGTCCGTGACGCCATCGCGGAATCGATCTCCAACCTGCCCGAACAGCTCCGAAAGTCCCTGACCTGGGATCAAGGTTCCGAAATGGCTCAGCACGCCGATCTTCGAATCGATACCGATCTCGAAATCTACTTCTGCGATCCGCAGTCGCCGTGGCAACGAGGCACCAACGAGAACACCAACGGATTGCTACGCCAGTACTTCCCTAAAGGCACCGACCTCAGCCGACACTCCCGGGACGACCTCGACACCGTCGCACTGGCACTGAACACCAGGCCTCGCAAAACCCTCGCTTGGAGGACGCCCGCCGAGGCACTCGGCAAACATCTACAATCACTGAGTGACTCTATCTCGCGTCGCGACGACCCTTGAGCCTGAGCAAGATATTGCAGTGCAAGTCAGCGGCGGCGTTTGGAATCGGTCGGCGCTGTGGCCGGTATGAGTCGACAAGGAAACTGCTGGGACAATTCGATGATCGAGGGCTTCTTCTCACCCCGGGAAAATCGAGTGCATCGAAAGGTCCTTCGCTTTGCTGCGGGAGGCAGAAGAACCAGCGGCGGGTGCTTAGAGGCCTTCTACAAATTCGCGGCGCCTACACAGCACGCTCAACTATCAATCGCGAGCTAACTACGAGCGCTCGCTCGCTGAGCGTTTCCGTAGGACTCTAGAGAATGAGATTCCCGAGCCGCAGACCTAGCGTCTTAAGAGGAACCAGTGTCCGTTAAAGTCGAGCCAGTCTGAAACTCTGTGTTGCGACGACCCCTTGAACCTGAGCTGCGTGCCCTGGTCACTGTGATGGATCACACCCCGAGCGTCGCGCTGCGCGATCGCCATTTCCAAAGCCGAGATCACCAGCGCAGAGCGTAGATGCGTCGCCATCGACCAGCCCACGATCTTGCGACTGCATACGTCCAACACCACGGCCAGGTACAGGAAGCCCGACAGCGTCGGAAGATAGGTGATGTCGGACACCCACAACTCGTCCAGTGCCTCGGCGTGAAAGTCCCGATCCACCAGGTCCGGAGCCGGCGCGCGGGCCGCGTCACGCTGCGTCGTGCGAGGCTTGCGACGACGGGTGATTCCCTCGATCCTCGCCTCCCGCATCAGCCGAGCGACCCGTTTGCGACCGACATGCAGGCCCCGGGCCTCGGCGAGCTCCACCTGGATGCGCGGAGCCCCGTAGCTTCCGCCAGACTCTTCGTGAACCTCGAGGATCGCCGCGGTTATCTCGGCGTCCTCGAACGCTCGCTTCGACACGCTCCCCGAGCGCCAGGCGTAGTAGCCGCTGCGCGATACCTCGAAGAACTCACACATGCTCCTCACCGAGAGATCGGCCTGGTGCGCGCTCATGAATCGGAAGACCTCGGCGGGACCTTCCCCGTCTCTTGCGCGAACCAGGCCGCGGCTTTTCCCAGGATTTCTCGCTCCTCGCGAAGACGCTTCACCTCCCGACGAAGCCGCCGCATCTCCTCGCGCTCCTCGGACGTCAAGCCGTCGTGGCGCACCCCTGCATCACGGTCGGACTGGGCTACCCAGTTGCGGATCGTCTGCGCAGTCGGCTCGAACTCACGAGACAGCTCCTCAGGCGTGCGACCGCGGCGTACCAGCGCGATCATCTGCTCACGAAACTCACCTGAGTATCGTTTCCTCGTTCCTGGCATCGTGGACTCCTTCCTCGTTGAGGATGTGGTGTCCACGAAACCGGGTCAACTCCAGCCTCGCCTTGGCGGCGAACGTAGACCTTCCGGATCAGTCGAGCCCACGACGAGACGGCGATACCTCGAGGCACCACTCGGCTCCCCGGCGCCGCTCACCGGCCGACTCTCTGATTCGGCCCCCGACTCGGCCTTCCGGCGCTTGCCTCGAGCCGCATTCGAGTACCAACCCCAGTACCGAACCTGCTGCTGGCGAGGCTCCGGCACGGGATCGAGAACGCGAGCTAGAAAGCTCAGCGCATCAAGACGCTCGGACTCCCCAAAAGGTCCACCCCGGCGAGACGGTCGCGCGTCGACCACCACCTCCTCCCGCTGCACGTCCCATTCCAGCCGATCTGTGGATGCCGAGCGCTTCGAGAGGCTGCTGATCGAAGGCCACGGTCGCCCAGCAGCGACCGCGCAAGACCCTCAGGGAGGCGCAGACGTCGTGGACTTCAGAGGCCGCCGAGGCGGCTGCGGTTCGCGACCCGCCTAGGAGGGCAGTGTCTTTCTGGCGCGGTCTGCGTTGAGGGTGTGAGTGTCGCAAGCGCCACTCCACCCCCGTGGTCGAGCTGTCGCTCTCTGGATCGGAGGGCCGCGCCGGTGCAGCGCTGGCGCCGTGGCTGTCACTCACCCTCCGGGCGCGACTTCTTGTTTTGAGAGTTTCTCTTCTAGTTTCTAGTGCCTGTTTGGACAAAGCAAGAGGACCTAACGAACGGGCTTCTTTCGGTGCTGCCGCAGACCTGCCGCCCTCTTCAGGACTGCGATCCTGGTCGGCGTCTCCCTTTTCGTTTCCACCACGACCCTCTTGGCTCGCCGTCGCCCCCGCGGCGCACGCGAGACCGGGTCTCGCGATAGCGGCGAACGATCCCCGGCCATCAACTCGGCCCTCCTGCACTTGCCTCGATCGAGCCGCGTTCGAGTTCCAGCCCCAGTACGCCACCTGCTAAGCCCAAAGGGCAGAGCCCGAGCACGTCAGGGCGCGCTGCAACGTGCTGTTGCACGCCAGGCTGGAGCGAGACTCAGACCGAAGTGGCCACGATTCGCCTGGTTCGAGTGCGAAGCGACGACCTCACACGTTCCTAGCGCCGCAAGGCCAGAACGCCCGCGGCAGCCATGGCGAGTCCGGCGAGGGCCAGGGCCCAAGACGAAAGAGTAGGAATGGTCACCGGCGGCGGGATGAGCTGTACCTCGACCGAGTCGAACCAGCACTCCGTGCCGATCCTCCCGTGGACGGACAAGTGGACGCGCTGGCCGATGAACCGGGTCTCCGTCTGAGGAACGTCGTACTCGTAGGGCAGGAACGGCCCCGGATACCAGGGATTGGCGCCGTCCGGTGGTCTCACCGTCCAGGCGTCTGGCCATCCCTCGCACACCGGCTCCTCCTCGTAGGCGGAGAGTCCGATGTCACAGAGGCCCCAGACGTTCCCGGGCTCGTCGAGGCGCTCGGTGCGTCTCTGACCCACCAGGCGAACAACGTAACCCTGCCCGAGGGGAAACAGCGGCAGACACGGGCCCATGGCACGAGATAGGCCTTTCCGAAAGGCAAACCACCGACCTCGACTCGCGCGGATCCGGGGTCGGGAGATCCGAGTACCCCGTCCCACGAGACGATCGCGTCCTCCGCTCCGACTCCTCCCAGCTCCCACTCCTCCAGATCCTCGGGCTCGTCGAAGTCGTAGCGCGCCAGCACCTCGTAGGGCTGCGCTCGTGCAGAAGCCACGCACAGCAGGAGCGCTGAGGCCAGAATCAAGCACGAAAGAGCTGGGCGGTTCACACGTGCCGCCCCCTGGTTCAGGAGGCTTCTCGAGAGCATCAAGGCTCTCCATCGGTGACGTGACTGCTCCACTCGACGTCGAGGTCCTCGAACGAAGTCTCGAAGCCATCGACGAAGATCCAGCTCGGGGCCAGCGACTCGGCCACCGTGATCGTCGAGTCATCGATCCGGCCACAGCCGGTCTCGTCGTCGATCCCAGGTACCGCCACGTCCACAGCAGTCGCACACAACAGCGCTTCGATCGAGCCGGGATTGAGCGCTGGATTGGCATCAAGAACCCTTGCCGCTGCACCGGCGACCAAGGGAGACGCCCACGATGTTCCCGTGGCGAACACGGTGTCTCCATCCACATAGCCGTCGGAGCCCGAACGATCCGTCGTCAAGACGCGGTCGCCGAGGGCTGCCGCAGCTACCCCCGGCCCGAACTTGGATTGAAAGTCGATGACGGTATTTCCGCAGACATCGACCGACTCCCCGCGAACCAAGAGTCGCTTTTCCAGGGAGAAGTTCAGCGCGCCGACCGCCATCACGTACGGATTGCTGGCAGGATACGTCACAGCGGTCTCACCTCCCAGCACGGCGTTGCCCGTCGCAGACACGACAAGGTGTCCCGTCTTCCGGACCTCGCGAAGACGCTCATAGACCACGGTAGATTCATCGAGTTCTCCGAGGTCCCACGAGATGTTGACCACTCTCAGTGAGTTCTCTTCGACGACATCCATGGCGAGCTCGAAGTACGCTTCGGTGATGTAGATCCCATTCGGTGGGTTGCTGCAAGTCCCCCCGGCCTCCATCGACTTGATGGGTCTCAACCGGGCCTCCTTGTTGGCAATACCCTCCGGAAGGCCCGACGTGCCTCCACAGGCCGCGATCACGCCAGATACGGAGGTCTCGTGCACGTCCCACTGGACTTCAGGACCGCCTCCCGGTCGGCAACTCCCCTCCGCAATTACGTTCGACGGCGACTCTTCGGAATCTCCAAGGGTCGCCACAAGGACCGACGCAACAGTGCCCGTGTCTCGAGGCTTCTCAAGATCCTCCACGCCCACTCTCTGCTCGCCAAGATCCCACGATCGCGACGATGGAGAGTCACGAGGAAAGGGCATGCGCTGATGACGGCTGCCGTCCGCCTCGCCACTCAGGATTTCCCTCAGGCACTCGCTGCATAGAATCCGAGCACCATCTTCTTCGCAAGACGAGGAGAACGTGTAGAGGAAGACTCTACACGTTACTTCCTACACGTTCCCATTGACTCCGGAGAAGGCATCCGGGCGAACCCCAGACTCTCTGGAAAACCCGAGGCGGTTGACACCGTTGCACTCCTATTGGCGATAGGGGCCGAGCTACGGGACCACGTCGTCCCGCGCGTCCAGGTTGCCCCCTTCGAAACCGTCGCTGAAGATCGGACCCGGGCCTACGTCCCAGTTGATGTCTTCGCTCAACTTGATGACAAATGGCTCTCCGGGAGGGGGCACGAGGGTGTAGTGCCGAGCGAGCAGTGGGTTTTGCGGAAAGGAGAAGTCCACCCCTGCCTGGCAGTTCGCGGCCACTCCCTCGGGGGTCTCATCGAAGGTAACCTTTACGTCGAACGACTCGGCACATGAATCGACAAGTGTGATCTCGATCGTATAGTCGTCACCAGAGCCTGCCAGCTGGTCCTGACCAGTCATACCCATCTTGACCATGGCGACATCGTCCGCGTTGAGGCTCGTACGAACCTCGTCTTCAGCCAGCAGGCTGTACATCACTGCTTGCGTGTCTTGGTAGCCCAGGGACTCCGCTACCTTACGGTTTGCGTTGGCACTCCAACTGTGGCCCTGGGGAAGGTTGTTGGATACCGATCTAGAGTAGCTCAGCGAGTCGATAACGGTGCCATCGACGACGACCGGATTGTTGTCTGCGATGCGGAACCAGTGCACAGATTCTGGGAGCATGGCTTGACCTCGAACCTGTTCGTCGTCCTCCGAACCGCGAAGGAAGTCGAGCCCGGGTTTCAATCCATCCGGTGGTTGGGCAACATCCCACGATCGCGTAAAGCTCGTGAACTCCCAGGTGCCGTCTGGCGGTATAGCACCGTCCCAGTTTCGATCAGGATGCTCAAGCCCAAGTGGGCAGTGCCCCAGCTCATGGAGAAGCGCCGATTCCGCGTGTGCTCTCTGAGGGTCGTCAAAGGGCCCCTCCTCCCACACCTTGCAGCCATCGCAGTTCTCGGTGGTAGCGACGAGAGCGTTCCACGTGGCGATTGCCCTTTCTGTGGGTCCGACAAGTTTGCTGCTGTCATCGGCGACGCACACGCGAATACTCAGTACTCCACCGGAACCGTCGTAGCCAGGAGGGTGTGTGATTCCGAACGGTCGGAAAGTCTGAGTGGGAGCTGAAACCACTGCCACGGGTTGGCAGTCAGCAACAAGGCTACAAATCGCCGCTCCGAGATAGACCCCTGCATTTCCCGGAGTCGAGAGAAGGCCGCAGACGAGGAACGCAACAACTACGCCTCTGGCTTCAACCACCCTTGGCAGCCTTCTTGTAGTGGCGGAGGCGCCGCGCCAGCTCAGAAAGAGCCCTGTACTCCTTGACACTTGGGAGCCGCTCGGCCTTCGAAGCTGGGTCGTCCACGGCAATCGTAACGCTCACCGGAAAAGCCTCGCGCCCGCTCCCATCATCGTATGTTTCGAGGTTCAGAGAGAGGATCATCGATGTCCCGTCGGACGAGACGATCGTAGGGGAGGCAGGGAGTCCTTCACGCCGTCGCACTTTCGCTTCGTCAAATTCGACGAGTCCAGACTCAACCGCGCTCTGGACAAGCGAATCCACCTCCTCGTAGCTGAGGCTAGACTCCAGACTCTCGAATACGTGGCTAGCATCCAGGCTCGTGCGCAGCATGAGAAGGCGACCGTCTCCGAAGAGCGAGTAGGAGTACCTGACGCCTGTGCTTCCCAAGATGTCAACCTCGAGCACCCGCACCGATGGATCCGGTGAGATTGAGAACTGGTGAGTACTCTCTTCCTCGCTCGCCACTGTGACCAGAACCGCAAACAGCGAGAGTAGAATGGTCACCATGGCGACCTCCTTTAGGAAGAACTGCTTGGATCTCATTCGCGGCTACGTGCACGGAAGCTTCGCTACGGCTCTCAAGCCTAGTCGAGCGGTTCGCGCCTTTCAAGGAGCCCCACTACCGAAGGGAGCGCTTCGAGAGTGGCGGCCAAGGGCTGGTCGAGGAGAGCAGGTCCGCATCCGACGCGAGCATCAGCTCGACTGAAGGAGCTGGCCCAGGACCTCTTCGTCGAGATTGCCCCCGATACCACGCACACGGTCCGGCCTTCGGTTGGAACGTGACCGGCCAGGACCGCTGCCACCGGCGCCGCTCCGGCCCCCTCCGCCAGAACCCGGTGGTGGCGAAGCAGGTGACGCACCGCTGCCGCCACTTCGTCGAGGGTGGACTCGACGGCGCCATCGAGAAGCTCGGAAAGCAACGGCCACATCTCGCGGAGAATGGTGCGACCGCCCATTCCGTCGATGAAGCTCTTGCGGTACTCGACTTCGACCGGATGACCCGTCGCCAGCGCGGCAGCGACGGGGGTCGCGGCCTCCGAGACGTGTAGGAAAATTCCTTTCCGGGTTTGAGCCTAGCGCAGGGCACGACGCGGCTCGAAGAGGGTCCTCAGGGCTCCGCGAGGCCTTCACGGACCGGTCGACGCGCCGCGTCCTTCCGCCAACAGCCCCCGAGGAGCTTCACGAAGCCTTAAGCGGCCGCCCATCCCCTCAACCGAGCACAGCTCCGCCAGGGACCGACTCCGGCCCGGCCTCAACGTCAGCCCTGCACCGCCTCGTACACCAGCTCCCCCTCCCCGGGAGGCGCCCGCGACAACGGCTCGGCCTCCTGAGGACAAAGCCCCACACCCTCCAGCAACCGCCGCAACGACGACACTTCCACCACGAAGGCCACGATCCTCATCTCCGCGCCGCAGTACCGGCACAACAACGGGTCCACTGAGGTCGTACGACGAGCCACTGGCTCGCCGTCGCCCCCGCGGCGCGCGAGACAAGGTCTCGCCTTGGCGGCGAACGGAGACCTTCCGGATCAGTCGAGCCCACGACAGACGGCGATACCTCGAGGCACCACTCGGCTCCCCGGCGCCACTCACCGGCCGACTCTCTGATTCGGCCCCCGACTCGGCCTTCCGGCGCTTGCCTCGAGCCGCATTCGAGTACCTGGCCCGCTGGTCCAGCCTGGTCCATTCGGCGAGCTTCGGGCCGAGGAGATCGCCTGCTTCCGGGTATTCGGCTGGTCCACTTGCTGGTCCACGGCCCAACCTCCCACTCTGCTGGTCCATGCCGGTCCACGCAGATACGCGAATCGGCGTAAAGGCCAGGAAACATAGGGCCTTGGTGCTGGTCCACGAAGCGGTCCACGCTGGTCGACGCCCTGCTGGTCCATCCGCCCCTCCCTCCTAGGGGAGGGCGGTGGATCTGGTGGTCCACTCGCCACTTCGGAGTCTCACCTCAAGCGAATCGGGCGCGATCGTTCCCGGCGAGTCCGAGGCCAGGGCCGCGCTCGGGCGCCCTCGATGTCAGGCCGGAGTACACGCACGCGTTCACAAGGCCGCCGCCGCGCGTCAGGCCGAGACGCTCACGAAGGTCTGCCTTTGGCTCGAGCTAGCTCGCCACGGCCTACCTTGACCACTTGGGGACGGCGGGCCGGTGCTCCTCCGAGTGAGGGCCGTTTCACCGGTCGCCCCGTCATCTCGTGTTGAAGGACTCGGGGTGGAGGAGCCGCTGCGCGCGAGCACGGAATTGGAGGGTTTCTGGAGCGGCGGGAGGGTCACCTCGAGCACCGTCGCCGGCACCCCGGCTGCGGTGTGAGAACTCGTCCGGTGTCGCGGTGTCCGAGGGCCCCCCCCCTTTTCTTTCGCGGGAGTGTGAGGAGGACGGCTCTTCACGGTGCGGTTCTTGGCCGCGTAGAAAACAGAACCACCCTCCCCTGGGCACCCACTTGGCCCTGCCTATCCGCGCGGTGCAGAGCCCAGGCCGCCGGGCGGTGTCAGGACGCGGCTCCGCGAACAGGCTTCTAGTGTTCGACCAATTCGTGGTGGAGGAGGTCCGGAATGAAGAACCTTGAATACCGAGGCCACACAAGGGATTCTTGGTCCTTCACAAGGGTTGCACTGCTCGCCGTGGCTGTGGCTAGCTTTGCGATTGTCGGCCCCGCGAAGGCGCAAGAGCGCACAAGTGACAAGGGAAACTGGCACTACATCTACAACGGGAAGCGTACCCAATTCCCGTTAGGATCGCTTGTTGCCGTCGACCGGCGCGGCGAGTCACTCAGTGCACTTACGGCCGAACTGGCAACGGACGTTCCGAGCATTCGATACATGCGAACTCTGGGCGATGGCTGGGAACTCTTCTCATTGCCGAACGCCTCGGCGCCACCTGCTCTTCGCTCGCTCTCCGATCGACACACCCCACGATTCTGGTTCAGCGCAGCTGCGCAGTTCGGGGGAGAACAGATCTGGCTTGTGCCCAACCGTATCTTTCTGAAGGTGCGGGACCGTCTCGCCGGTCAGTCGCGGTTCATCCGAGATCTCGTGAGTCGATATCGACTAGGTGAGATTGTTAGGACTGGGAGCGCGGGGAAAGGTTCGATAGTTGTCGAGTCCGGCCGACATACGGCTGAGGACACTCTGACCGTCGCGAATGAGCTCTCTCGCGACCCCGGTGTGGAGTGGGCGGAACCTGCCTTCGTTATCGCGACCGCTGGCCCAGCGAATGGAAGTGGCATCCCGCTGATACCGAACCCACCTGCTGACCCGAGCTACATTGAGAGCTGGGGACTGAAGAACTACGACCTAGACTCGAATGGTGTCCCGATCGTGACTCAGCCAAACGATATCGACATCGGCGCCGAGACCGCATGGCAAACGAATGCCGGGAGTCGATTCGAAGGGGGTTGGCCAATCCAGGCGCGGGTAGCCGTTATAGACGTGGGTGTCGAGAGTCATCCTGACTTGAATCTCGTTTCGGGCTACTCCAGCTACGAAAGTGACAACTTCGGCACTCCAACCAACGATTGTGAAAACCACGGCACATCGGTTGCCGGCGTAGCGGCGATGAAGGCAAGCAACAGTCTCGGAAGTTCTGGAGCCGTGCCAGACGGTGTGGTCGTCCCGGTTCGGGGAATCAGGCAGGCTCCGGCGGGGTGCGGGCTGTTCATCTCAGGACCCGACGTTGCAGACGCCTTCAACTGGGTACGAAACGTGGATGAGCAAACGCAACTGCCGGATCCCCGGGCCGAAGTCATCAACTTCAGTTGGAACTTCGATAGCCCACTCAATGGTGTTGAAACGGCGATTGACAACGCCCGAGATGCCGGGATAGTAGTTGTCGTCTCGGCGGGTAACGGGGCGGGACTGCCACCAGCCTATCCAGCATATCTGGGCAGCGTCCTCGCGGTCTCCAATATGGCGCGCAATGGAGAGATCTCCTCCAACAACAGCAACTGGGATTCGACGGTAGTTTCAGCCCCAGGCGAAGAGATCTTCACCACCGACAGGCAGGGGGCTCTGGGTTACAACCCTGGCGACGAGGACACAGGAGATTCTGGAGACTTCACCGAACAAGCAGGGACGTCCTACGCCGCGCCCCACGTTGCCAGCGTCGCGGCTCTGCTGCTCAATGAGCGGCCTGACATCGGTCCGCACGATGTCGAGACCATCATCCGAATGACCGCCGATCCACGACCGGGGTGGGCGCCTCTTCCTGGCTACGGTCTTGTCAAGGCCGACGCCGCGATGGCCTTGGTCGTGGAATACATCTTCGCTGCAGACTTCGAACGCGGGACGTTCGAAGGTTGGGATGAGACGGTCGGAGAATAGGGGAAGCCATGTGGAGATCTGAACAGCTGCTCCTCGCCTCCGTCATTACGCTCTGCCTCCCCAGTCTGAGCCACTCGCAGGAGGTCATACTCGAGGACACCTTCGACTCCGGTATCGTAGGCTGGGTCTACGAGGGTGCGCCTACCGGAACAGCCTCACACGACCCCTCGATTGGCGACCCCGATGCGGGCTCACTGAGGCTTACCTCGACAGCCGTCACGACGCCGAGAACCGCTCAGATTGCGCGCTCGGAAAGTTGCTACCGGGCGCGGAATGGAGACGTGTGGCGACTCGCAGCGAAGGCCAGACAGGATCTGGGCCAACCGATCCCGACGTGCACCACTGCCTTGCGTTTCTACCCGGCCACCGACTGTTCCGGCGAGCCGTATGCCACTGAGGGTGACCCGTCACCGCCTCCGGGAGAGTGGGTTGCCCAGGAGGACGAGCTGCCGTTGTTAGGGGAGGTCGCAGATCTGGTGGGATCGCTCGAGATCGTCTTCATCATGGACACCGGAAACTCTCCGGCGGCGGGGTGCAATTTCGACAGTCTGGTGGTTACCCGCCTGCGTGCGCCTGGTTCTATTCCGACCCTCTCGCCAGCTATCCTGGCGGGGCTAGCCGGGTTACTCGGTCTCATGGGAGCGCTCGCATTAAGGCGCCTTTGACACCGATCGGCAGCCTCACGACTCTGGCCTCCCAGGTTCCTTCTGGCTGGTGCTGAGCTCAAGGCAGGGCAAATGGGGCGCGAGAAACGTGTAGTAGATCGCTTTTCCGGCCCTGGGCCTGGGGCAGCGTCGCAGGGGGTCTGAGGAGGGTTGCGGCGGCCGGCCAGCGAACGACGGAGCAGAATGGGTCGCCCGAGAAGGTGCCGCCAAGCCCGAGGAGCCTCCCGGAGCTCGAAGCGGCCTCCCATCACCGCAACGGCCCACAGCTCCGCCAGGGGCCGAACCCGACGCTGGCCCCGGCTCAGCCCTCCACGGCCTCGTACACCAGCTCCCCCTCGCCCGGAGGCGCCCGAGGCAAAGGCTCGGCCTCCTGAGGACCCAGCCCCACCCCCAAAAGCAACCGCCGCAACGAGGACGCCTCCACCACGAAGGCCACGATCCTCATCTCGGCGCCGCAGTACGGGCACAACAGCGGGTCCGACTCATAGACCTTCTTGATCAGCCGTACCCAGGAGAGATGGCGGCGCCTCCGCGACGGCGGATCCCTGTCGACCGAGGCCGCCACGTTCTGAGACCCTTCCGGTCCGAGGGCGGCCCTGCGGCGCTTGCCCCGAGCCGCATTCGAGTACCAACCCCAGTACCGAACCTGCTGCTGACGAGGCTCCGGCACGTGATCGAGAACGCGAGCTAGAAAGCTCAGCACATCAAGACGCTCGGACTCCCCAAACGGTCCACCCCGACGAGACGGTCGCGGGTGAACCAGCACCTCGTCCCGGTCCCCATCCCACTCCAGACGATCCAGGACGATCGGGCACCGAGCCATATACCGGCCCAGCCGAGCGGCCGCCGCCTTCTCCTCCACCCGCACCCCCGCATGCACCGAGAACCCGCTGTGGCGCCACGATAAGAGTGACTCCACCACCTCCTGGCCGATCTTGCCCCGCTCCACCAGCAGCCGCAGCACCTCCGCTCGCCACAACCGCTCCAGAGCCTCCCCATCCACCCACAGCAGGTGCCGGAAACTCCCGTCCGCCAGGAAGCCACCGTCGGTCACCAGCAGGTGCACATGCGGATGCCAACCCAGCAGCTCCCCTGCCGTCTGCACGAACCCGACCCCACCCGGCTCGAACGACTCGTCCAACGAAGCCTCCAGGCACAGCCGCCACGCCCGCCAAGCACAACCCAGCAGATCCCCCAACAACCGACGATCGAACCGAAAGAAGATGTGTGGTCATCGAGGGCAACAGCAAGCTGCACCTCGTCGGGGCTCATGATCGCGCTATGCACATAGGCTGGGAACTCCCGTTCGAAGACGATGGTCTCGGTCTCGACATGCCAGAGTTTGACGACCTTTCCGGCGGTGATGACCAGGTGTTCACCGCTGGGCGCGAAAGCCAGCGTGAGGGAGTGCGGCGCCTCCTGACGTTTCGCCAGCACTACGACGTCGGCCCCATCCCAGATGCTGGCCGCTGTCTCGTCGGGCTCCACCCTGGCGGGCTCGCCCTGCGGCACCTCCGGCGGACAGGCGCGATCGACCAGGTGCTCCCACTCCCAGCCACGGAGGCGCTCGGGGGTACGCCGCAGCGACTCCCGAGCCAGGACGTTCTTCCTCTGTTCCAGGGCGGCACGCGCGAACTGGACGCTGGCCACGTACTGGATCTGCTCAGCCGCTCTGCGCTGGACCGACTCGCGCCAGGCCACCAGGGCCACCAGGATGCTGAGCGCCAGGCCAGCCAGTGAAGTCACTGCCAGCAGGCGGCGCCGGCGCCTGGCCCGCTCGTGTTCCTCTCGGGTCCGAGCCTCCGACTCGAGCTCGGCCCGTCGTTCGTCCAGGCTGCGCAGGCGTCGTGCGAGATCGCCCGCCGAGCCGAGCCTTCGCTCGGGATCCCCGTCGACGCACGCCGCGATGTCCTCGCGCAGCAGCTCGTCTTCGACTCCCCGCTCCCAGCCCGGAGCCACGACGCGGGAGAAGTCACCGCTCACGAGCTGGTAGAGCACCACACCCAGGGAATAGATGTCCGACTGGGTCGTTGCCGGCCTCCCCTCGAGGACCTCGGGCGCCATATAGAGAGGAGTCCCGGTGCCCGAGCCCGAACTGCTCGAGATCAGGGTCTTCGTGAAACCGGCGACAGTGATCCCCGAGCTCGCCAGGGCGTCGCGATCGGTCACCAGCCCGATGCCGAAATCGGTGAGCACTGCGTGGGGCTCTCCGGTCTCTGGGTGCTCGTGGATCAGGATGTTCGCCGGCTTCACGTCTTTGTGCAGGACACCGACACCGTGCGCCGCGCGCAACGCGCCGGCGACCTGGGCGGCGATGTCGAGGCGGGTTTCGAGGGGCACCTCGCTGAGCCCACCGCGAGCGGCCACCCACTGGGCGAGATCGCCGCCCTCGGTGTGCTCGACCTCGAGGAAGTAAGGCGGCTCGTCGAACTGCCAGTCGAGGATCTGGGCGATGTCTTCGCGCTCGCCGAGGTTCTCCTTGAGCAGCCGGAAGAGCACGACTTCTCGCTGCAGTCCCCGCACGCGCTGCGGCTCGAAGCAGAACTTGAAGGCACGCTTGGCCTTCGTCTTCTCGTGACGGGCGCGCCAGACCTCGCCGAAGCCGCCTTCGCCGAGACGCTCTTCGAGAATCCAGTTCGGTCGGTTCGGTACCGGGAGGCCGCGCGCCGGGCGCCAGCCCAGCGTCTCCGTTTCACCAGGGGCAACCGCGCGCCACGCGGCTTTCGTGTCGTGTGGCGGTCGCAGAAGCGACAGCCCCTCGACTCCAACCTCGAAGACCTGGATGGGCGAGTCGCGCCCCTCGAAGAGATAGGGGCCATGGGCCAGCCAGTCCACCGTCGACCCGTCGGCGGGCGCGGTCTCCTCCTGCCGCCCGGCGTCGAAGGCAACCTCGGTGATCAGGATGTGACCGGCCTCGGCCAGACCCAGCATGCGCGTACCGATCTCCATCGCAGCGCCTTCGAGGCGCCCGGCATCGGTGCCCTTCGCCGCGATCTCTCCCACGTGCACCGCCATGCCGACCGACAGAGGCCACCCGATATCGAGCTCGGAGAGGCCGAGCTGGAAGTCGAGAGCGCAGCGCAGGGCTTCGGAAGGCAGAGCGAAGCTGGCGACGAAGCCGTCGCCTCCGTGCTCTTCTTCCAGGCCGCGATAGCGCACCAGACAGCGGCGGAACAGATCGTCGTGTTGGGCCAGTGCTGCGCCGGCCTTCGCCACTCCGAGGCGCTGCTTGAGCTCGGGCGAGTCGAGAAGCTGGGTGAGAAGGATCGCCCGGAAGCCCTCGGGGGCCGGCGATGTGGCGCCTGCGTCGGCCGGGACAGTGAGTGCCTCCTGGATCTCGATGCGAGCGTCGCCGATGTCCTGCAAACGGTCGTGCGGCTCGCGTTCGAGGCAGCGCCGAACCAGGCGCCTCACTCCCTCGGGCACCTCCTTCGGGAGCTCGCCCCAGTCGGGCGTGGCGTTGAGGATGCGGGTCAGCACCTCGGCGGCCGTCTTGCCACGGAACGGGCGGCGTCCGGTCAGGCATTCGTAGAGCAGGCATCCAAAGGCCCAGATATCGGCGCGTTGATCGACGGTCTGGCCCCGGGCCTGCTCGGGGCTCATGTAGGGGATCGTTCCGACCAGGGCACCGTCGGCGGTCTGGGGCGCAGCGTCGTCGCCCCGCGCCAGGGTCGGCGTGCTCTCGCCGGTGTCCAGGGCCTTGGCGATGCCGAAGTCGAGTACCTTCACCTGGCCTCGGCCGTCGGCGGTCAGCTTGACGTTGGCTGGCTTCAGATCCCGGTGGACGATGCCTTGCGCGTGGGCATGTCCCAGGGCCTCCGCCAGCTGCGCGAAGAGCGGCAGGGCTTCGCCCAATGGCAGTGAGCCGCGCTCAAGTCGCTCGGCCAGCGTCTCGCCGGGCACCAGCTCCATCACCAGGAAGCGGGTGCCGTCGTCCACGCCCAGTTCGAACAGCGTCGCGATGTGCGGGTGGTTGAGGGCCGCCAGCAGTCGGGCCTCCTGCTCGAATCGCGCCAGACGTCCCGAGTCTCCGGATAGCCCGTCGGGCAAGACCTTGATCGCGACTTCGCGGCCCAGCTTCAGGTCCCGGGCACGGTAGACCTCCCCCATGGCGCCCGAGCCGAGAAGCTCGTGAACCTGAAAGGACCCGAGGCGGTTACCCTCAGTCAGTGCCATCATCTCCTCCAGATGGTGGGACACGGGACCCGTCACGGTCCGGCGAGCCCCGTGTCCGCCGGCGACTCACCCGCTCCTCGAGATCGAGCGAGCTCCCGCCGAGGTCCCGCAGCTCGGGCCAGGGAATGGAATCCCAAAGCTGGACTTCACCAGTCTGATATCCACCAGCGATGGTTCGCCCGTTCGGGCTCCAGCGCGCCTGGAAGCCTGCCGCTTTCAAGGTGACGAGCAGGTTGCCTTCCAGATCGAACAGATCGCCGTTGTTCTTGAGAATCCGCGTACCGTCGGGGCTGACATTGGCGTACTGATAGGGGCCTGGCGCGCCTTCGATCTCGGCAAGGAGCTCACCCGTCGACACGCTCCAGAGCCTGGTGTTTCCTCCCCAGGAGTGTGTCAGTGCCCGGGTGCCCGTCGCATCGAACGCCGCGAAGAGACTGGTCTCGTCGGCCTGGATGGCATGGACTTCGGAACCGGTCTCCACATCCCAGAGATGCAGGACACCGTCGAGTGAGCCGGCCAGCACGAGTGTGCCGTCGGGGCTCACTTCGACCCGACTGAAGGAGCTGGGTGCTTCGAGCACTCGAAGTCTCTCGCCGTCGTCCGCATCCCACACGGTGACCGACATTCGTTTCTCTGAGACGGTGAAGATGTGAGCGCCCCGGGGGCCGTACAGCTGACCGTCGAAGTCGTGAACGCCGGGGAGCCTAAGAAGCGTCTCACCCGTGGCCGCGTCGAGCACGCGCGCTTCGGTCGTGAAAGGCAAGACGAGGCGCGTGCCGTCGGGGCTGAAACGGCGATCTGAACCGTAGATCAGCGGGTACACGACGTATGCACCGCGGGGGCTCCTCGGCGCCGGGAAGCCGGTTGCCTGCTCGAGCTCAAGCTCGCCGGTCCTCGCGTTCCAGATGCGGTGGTGGGCGAAGGTCGACGTCCAGATCCACTCGCCGGTTGGACTGAACTCGGCCCAGTAGACCGGCTGAGGGTGATCGAGGGTGGTCACTGGGGTGCGGGCCGGCACATCCCAGATCACCACGCTGTGATCGACCGAGGCAGTGGCGAGGCGAGCACTGTCGCGGCTCCAAACGACCTGGGCGACCCAGTCGGAGTGACCCACGAGTACATCTCTCGGCGCTGGAGGAGTCGCCGTCGGGGCCAGCACGAACACCGTTCCGTCGAACTGAGCGACTGCAAGGCGTGCGCCGTCTGGGCTCCAGGCATGCCAGCGGCCATTCTCGAACATGTCGGTCAACGTGGTGAGGGCCCGCCCGCTCTCGACCTCGAAGAAGTGGAGGGTGCCGTCCTCTTCGAACAGGAGGGCCATGGCGCTGTCGTCCTGGCTGAAATAGCCCAAGCCCCGTCCATGGTCACCGGAAGGCATCGGTATGGTGTAGAGCTCCTGACCGGTCTCGGCGCTCCAGATCAAGGCTCCATCGAGAACCTTGTGCCACGACGTGGAGAGCACGTACTTGCCCCCCGGGCTGATCTGTTCAGGAATGAGCTCCAGCTGCGCTGGCCCCTGAACCACGGACTCCGGTTTGCCCGTCTGGAGGTTCCACACCCTCACACTCTGGTTGCTCGAGGGTAGGAGCACTCGGTTCTCGTCGAGGTAGACGACCTGAAGGACGGGAATGTTGTCCCTCGTCTCGTCGAGGGTGCGCAGATGAGCGCCGGTCTCGGCGTCCCAGACCCGCTGAGTGTAGTCGAGACTCACCGTCACCATGAGAGAGTCGTCGGGACCGAAGAAAGGGGCATCCACCGATCCTTGGTGGCCGGTGAGCAAGTGCCGAATCTCCCCAGTCTCGACCTCCCAGACGGCGGCGGTCTGGTCGGCAACTCCGACAGCGAGCAGCGTGTCGTCCGCGCTCATCAGAGCCAAGGTGATGTACGCGGGCATCTTGCGCTCGAAGACGATGGCTCCGGCTTCGATGTCCCAGAGCTTGACGGTGTTGCCTGCGGTGATGAGAAGGCGCTTGCCACTACGGTCGAAGTTGAGAGTCAGCGAGTGCGCATCTTCCTTGCGCTTCGCCACGACCACCGCACCTGCACCGTCCCAGATCTCGGCGGCGCTCTCACCCGGCGATATCTCTTTGGGCTCGCCGGAAGGGGGCTCCTCCGGCCAGGCTTGATCGACCAGGTGCTCCCACTCCCAGCCCCGGAGCCTCTGGGGCGTTCGTTCGAGAGCCCCCCGGGCGAGGGCGAACTTTCTTCTTTCCAGGGCTGCACCGGCGAACTGGACGCTGGCCACATACTGGATCTCCTCCGCCTGTCTCCGCTGCGCGGACTCACGCCAGGCCACCAAGGCAACCAGGACGCTCAGAACCAGGCCGGCCAGCGAAGTCATCGCCAATACTCGACGCCGACGCTTGGCGCGCACGGCCTCCTCCCGGGCCCGAGCCTCCGACTCTTGCTCGGCCCGCCGCTCGTCGAGGTTGCGCAACCGGCGCACCAGGTCCCCGGCGCCTACGAGGCGGCGCTCGGGATCCCCGTCGACGCACGCCGCGATGTCCTCGCGCAGCAGCTCATCTTCGACTCCTCGTTCCCAACCCGGCGCCACCACCCGGCTGAAGTCGCCCGCGAGCAGTTGGTAGAGCACCACACCGAGGGAGTAGATGTCGGATTGGATCGTCGCCGGCCTTCCCTCCAAGACCTCGGGCGCCATGTAGACGGGGGTTCCGGTACCCGAGCCCGAACTGCTCGACACCAGGGTCTTGGTGAAGCCGGCGATGGTGACTCCCGAATCGACCAGTGCATCTCGATCGGTGACCAGGCCAATGCCGAAGTCGGTCAGCACGGCGTGGGGCTCCCCGGTGTCGGCGTTCTCGCTGATCAGGATGTTCGCCGGCTTGACGTCCTTGTGCAGCACGCCGACCCCGTGGGCGGCAGCCAATGCGGTGGCGATCTCGGCCGCGATCTCGAGTCGGGTCTCGAGGGGAACTTCGGTCAGACCACCGTGCTCCTGCGCCCAATGGGCGAGGTCGCCGCCTTCAGTGTGCTCGACCTCGAGAAAGTAGGGCGCTTCGTCGAACTGCCAATCGAGGATCTGCGCGATGTCGTCGCGCGCTCCGAGGGTCTCCTTGAGTAGGCGGAAGAGCACCACCTCGCGTTGCAGACCTCGCACCCGTTGCGGATCGAAGCAGAACTTGAAGGCGCGTTTCTCTTTCGTCTTCTCGTGGCTGGCTCGCCACACTTCGCCGAAGCCACCTTCACCGAGACGCTCTTCGAGCAGCCAGTGGGGCCGTCCAGGAACCGGTAGCCCGCGTGCTGGTCGCCAACCCAGGGTCTCGTCTTCGCCCGGGACGACCGAGCGACGCGCCATATCGGTGTCCTGAGGTGGGCGCAGCAGAGAGAGCTCGGCCACCCCCACTTCGAAGACGGGCAGCGGCGACTCGAGTCCCTCGAAGAGATACGGACCGTGAGCCAACCACTCGAGTGGGGGCTGATCCGGAGGGGCCGCCGCCTCCTGGCGTCCGGCGTCGAAGGCCACTTCGGTGAGCAGGATCTGACTGGCCTCCGCGAGGCCGAGCACTCGTTCCGCCGTCTCGAGCGCGGGGCATCGGAGGCGACCGGCCTCGGTGTCCCTCCCGACGATCTCCCCGACGTGGATCGCCATGCCTACCGACAGCGGCTGCACCAGGTCGACCTCCGTCAGGCCCTGCTGAAAGTCGAGAGCGCAGCGCAGCGCCTGGGACGGCAAGGCGAAGGTGGCCACGAAGCCATCCCCCTCTCGCTCCTCCGCGTGGCCCTGACAACGCTCCAGACACCGGCTGAACAATTCGTCGTGCAGCCCGAGCGCAGCGGCGGCCTGGGTCACGCCCAGGCGTTGTCTCAGGTCGGGGCCGACCCGCGTGAGCAGGATCGCGCGAAAGCCTTCGGGGCCGAGCCGACGCATCGGTCTGCGACCTCGTCGCCTCGTCGAGGGCGAGACGAGCCGTCGCGGATGTCCTGGAGGCGGTCTCGAGGGTCTCGCTCCAGACAACGGCGAATCAGATCCCGAACGCCGACCGGGATCTCCTCGGGGAGCGCACTCCAATCGGGAGTCACACTCAGGATCCGATGCGATGACATCGGCCGCCGTGGCTCCGGGGAACGGATGCCGACCGGCGAGGCACTCGTAGAGCAGGCAACCGAATGCCCAGATGTCAGACAGCTTGTCCACGGCCTGGCCGCGAGCCTGCTCCGGACTCATGTAGGGCACCGTCCCCAAGACCGCCCCTTGCACCGTGTGCAGAGTCTCGCTGTCACCCGGCGTCAGAGTCGGCGCATCCGGATCGGCAGCGACCGCACTGAGCGCCTTGGCGAGTCCGAAGTCCAGGACCTTGACCTGGCCCTCGTCCGTGATCTTGATGTTCGCGGGCTTCAGATCCCGATGCACGATGCCGAGATCGTGGGCGTGACCGAGTGCGTCGGCCAGCTGCTGGAACAGGTGAAGGATCTCGCTCGCGAAGGCGGGCCGCGCTCGAGGTGCTGCGCCAGGGTCTCTCCCGACACGAGCTCCATGACCAGGAAGCGAGTCCCGTTGTCCTCTGCCAGGTCGTGGAGGGTCGCGATGTGCGGGTGATTGAGCGACGCGAGCAGGCGCGCCTCCCGTTCGAAGCGAGCCACGAGATCCCTCGTGCCCGAGAGACGCTCCGGCAGCAGCTTGATCGCCACCTCGCGCCCCAGCTTCAGGTCGCGGGCCCGGTAGACCTCCCCCATGGCGCCCGAGCCGAGAAGCTCGTGAACCTGAAAGGAACCCAACCGTCGACCAGACCTGCGGATCACGCTGGTGTTACCTCCACGACAGCCGCAGGCTCAAGCGGTAGACCCGCGGCGCCATCGCGTCCAGCAGGTAGTTGGTCGTGCCCGCGGTCACATCGAGACTGCGAGCCAACCCGGTGCCCGCGTTCAGAACGTTGAAGCAATCGATGCCGAAGGTGAGACTGATCGGGTCCTTGAGGCTGACGTCCTTCTCCAGACGCAGGTCGACCTGGTAGAGGTCCTCGAGCCGAAAGTCATCGACCTCGTCGACCACGGTCACCGTCGCGATCTGACCGCGCTCGGTCAGGAACCGCCCCCAGTAGGGCAAGGCGAAGCCCTCGCGACCCTGCAGATTGCCGGAGACGTTGAATCCCCAGGGACGATCGGCGAAGAGCTGGTAGAGCCCGTTGAGATTGAATGACCAGCTCGACTGGACGAAGCGCTCGCCTCGGTTCGATCCACCTGTTCCGGGAATGTAGAGATCCCCGTCGCGATCGCCAGGAGTGCGATTCGGCGAATCGATCAGGTGGTACTCGAGCGGCACGTTCCACCGGGTCTGGTCGTAGTGAACGTAACCCCGCGCCATCCAGCGATCGGCCAGGCGCTTGGTGAGCGTCAGGCTGGCTCCCTCGTGGGTGCGGCTTCGTGGCCCATTGAACATGCGGGAACCGCCGGTCGGAACGAGGTTGCTGGTGAAGTCGAACAAGGGCACACGATACGAGTAGTCGGTACCGGGGATCGTGCCGGTGGCGACGCCCCCCAGCTGATAGTCCCCGAGTCCCGCCATCCGGACTTCACCGGTGTCGAGATCGCGCAGCAGATCCACCTCCTCGAGCACGCCGTCGATGTCGCGGTAGGTGAGCTGGAGTCCCAGCACCAACTCGGGGAGAAGGGCGTGCTCGACGCCGATCAACAGCTCCGTGGTGAGCGGAGCGGCGAGGCCAGGGTCGGTGACGTTGGGGCTCTCGAGCGCCGCCGGATCGGCCGGGTCGAAGCCCTCGGCGAAGAACACCTGGCTGGGATCGTCGAACTCCGACCAGTCTTCCTGGGGTGGCCCCTCGACGTAGTCTCCGATGAAGTAGGCGTAGGCAGTGCCGGCGGGATTGGTACGGCGAACCGTTGCCTGGCCGAGCTGATCGGCGAACTGCGAGAGACTGGCGCGAATCAAGGTGTCGCGCCCGGAGCCCAGGGCGTAGGTGAAGCCGATCCGGGGCAGGACGTTGCGCCAATGAAACTCCTCGCTGGCTCCCCCGAACTCGAGCGCCGGCAACACATGAGGCACCGCGGGGTTGGCAGGCACGACTCCAGCCCGGTTGGTCCCCGACTGCTCGTCATAGCGCACGCCCAGGTTGACCGTCGCCCTGCCTGCGGTGAGGGTGTCCTGCAGCCACAGCGACAGATACTCCATCTCTACAGGGAGTCCGGTGCCCCGCATGGCGGCCTGGAAGCTGACCACGCCGGTGTTGTAGCGAAAGACGTTGCGCCCCGGCCAGGTCCAGTCTTCCCGGCGTTCGATCTGCCGGAGTCGGCCGCCGATGCGCAGTTCGTGGCTCAGCGCGCCCCTGTGGAAGAAGTAGTTGGTGTCCAGGGTGACCGAGTTGGTCGGCCCCGTCACGCTGCCGCTCTGGTAGTTGTCGCGCCACACTCCGTCGGTACCACGCCATGCTTCGAGAGCCTCGGGACCCACACCTCCCCTGGCAGCCAGCTCGAACTTGGGGTCCTGATACGCGAACGTGCCGCTCACGAACAAGCTCGGCGAGACCAGGTGCGTGTCTTCGAACCGAAGCACCGAGGCAGGACCCCGTTGATCCCAGGTCGCCGGACCTGGCTTGAGGATTCCCCCGTTCCAATCGAGACCGATCGGGTCGCTGTCATTGTAAGAGGCCACGGCGCTGTTCGCCTCGGTCAGCTGCGCGTTGAGCTTGAGCGCGGTGTGCTCTTCGTCCCCTTCGACCAGCACATTGTTGTGGTCGTACAGTCGCTCTTGCGACGACCACGAGCCCCAAAGCCATAGGCGGCTCCGGATCAATGCACCACCGGCCTCGAAGCCGTATTCCCTGGTCTCGCGGATGCTCTGCACCTGGAATTCCTCCTGTCCCGGTGCCAGATCGTCGGGCCCGATATCAGGCTGGGCCTGGCTCAGAAGGCCTCCGAAGAATCCTTCGGCCTTGGCGCGATAGAAACGGGCTGAGCCGCGGAACTCGTCAGAACCCCTCTTGGTGGCCAGGTTGACGGTGACCCCGGGCGTCGCCTGCGCGACGTCGGTGCCCCCGATGGCGATCGCGATTTCCGTGAACTGATCCATGTCGTAGAGCATCCTCGAAGCGCCGTTGTTCGGATCGGTGACCGAGACGCCGTCGAGCACCCAGTCGTTCTGCCGGAAGCTGGCACCGCCAGCGAAAGGCACCCCGAAGCGATCGCTTCCGCCGACAGTCTGCCGATCCATCAGCACCCCCGAGGCCTGGTTGAGAAGAGCGTAGGCATCGCGGCCGGCCGGGATGCTCGCGATCTCCTGCTGACTGATCTGGGTGCCGGTCTGGACCTCGCGCGAATCGAGCACAGGCGACTCTGAGCTCACCGTGAGGGTCTCCGAGAACTGGGCCGGGCTCAGCTGGAGCGCGAGGTTGGAGCTTCGATTGAGCTGGACCGTGATGTTGCCGTGCTCGAGTACGGAAAAGCCGGCGAGTCGCGCCTCGATCTCGTAGCGATCGCCCGGGTCGAGGCCGAGGAAGCGGAACTGCCCCCGATTGTCGGTGAGCTGGGTGCGAGCCGCGCCGACACCCGTGAGGGTCACGGTGACGCCGGCCAGGGGTGTCCCGCTGGGGTCGGCCACCGTGCCGACCAGGCTCCCTGTGCGCGATTGGGCGGTGGTCGGCGAGACGCCGAGGAGCGCCAGCAGCACCGCCGCGGCGAGGCTGGTTCTTCCACGTGGGAGGTGCTCGAGCATCACGTTCTCCTCTCCTCTATGGGTGATCGGCTCGGTGCCCCTCTTGCTGGTCTCGCCACAGCTGGACACGGTCTTCGAAGGAGAGCGAGTCGTCGCCGAGCGCGTCGAGCTCGGGCCACGGGATCGTGTCCCACAACTGCACGGTGCCATCCAGGAGCGGAGCGGCAATGGTGCGGCCGTCTGGGCTCCAATGACCCTGGAAGGGCAGCGCGTCGGTGGGCAGCTCGAGCAACACATTGCCGTACTGATCCCACAGCCTGAGTGCGGCAAGAGCCTCCCCATTCTTGGTGAGGACGCACGAGCCGTCAGGATTGAAGGTGGCGCTCGTCACTTTCTGTGTGGAGCCGGCGAGAGTGTGGAGCAGAGTCCCGGTCGAGGCGTCCCAGATCCTGGCGGTGCGATCGCGGGAGGCCGTGATCAAGCGTCGCCCGGTCGCGTCGAACCGCACTGTGAAAACGACGCCGGATGTGCCTGGACGCTCCAGAGCGCGGTCCCGGTCTCGCTATCCCAGGACCGACAAGCCTCCATCGTTGTTGGCGGTAGCGAGACGTGAACCGTCGGGGCTGAACTCGAAGACGTCCTACCTCATCGGCGAGAGCGAAGAGGTCTCGTGCCGCTGTCGGCGTCCCAGATTCCTGGCTGCGCCTTCCTCGCTGAGTGGTCAGGATGCGTGAACCCCGAGGATCGAATCTCTGCCATGTAGAGCTCGGAACCTGTATTCAGGCTCGAGACGGAATCGAGGGATTTCGTGTCGATCACCCGCACCTCACCACCGACGAAGCGCAAGAGCAGTCGGTCACCGCCGGGGCTGAAGTGGCGGAGGTTCGAATAGCTGTCCGTATAGTAGAGCGTGCTCGGATGGAGGGCTCCTGATCTGCCGGGCACGATACCGCTGTCGAGCTCCAGGAGCAGCTCACCGGTAGCAGTGTTCCAGAGGCGATGATCGTGCGAATGGGTCTGCGAATAGAGCAGAGCGCTGTCGGGGCTGAATTCGGCAGCGACCGGCTCCTCGGGGTGACTCAGCGGTACCGTCGTCGGTTGGCGTGTCGTCCAGTCCCATATCTTCACGGTGTTGTCGTAGGAAACAGTGGCGAGGCGAGAGCCGTCCGGGCTCCACACGGCCTGGAGAACCAGGTCGTCGTGGCCGGAGAGCCGATCGCCGCGCTCGCGCGGCAGGGATGAGGGCGCCAGGACGAGAACAGTGCCATCAGTCTGAGTCGCGGCAAGGCGTGTCCCGTCCCGGCTCCATTCCACTCGATGGCCGGTCTCCAGAAAGCCCGTGGCGCGAGCTACTTCCCTGCCTGTCTCGACCTCCATCAGGTGTACCGTGCCGTCGACGTAGAGCACGGCAAGACAGCTGCCGTCTGGGCTGATCTTGGCGTCGGCTCGAGAGTGATCGGTGATCCTCGGTGCAGAGAACGCGGGCTGCGACCCGTCGATGGTCCAGATCAGCAG
Source organism: uncultured Acidobacteriota bacterium (assembly GCA_963851415.1). Classification (GTDB taxonomy): domain Bacteria; phylum Acidobacteriota; class Thermoanaerobaculia; order Multivoradales; family Multivoraceae; genus CAWKPF01. Next base: position 4,716,140 of record CAWKPF010000002.1, on the reverse strand, counting down.
CTCGCGGAAGAACTGGAGCTTCGGACTCGAGATCACGTGGATCCCATCGGGACTGATCTCGATCGGCTCTATGTCGCGGCGCTGAGGGCCGGCAAAGACCTGCTCGGAATCCCCGGTCTCGAGATTCCACGTTCGCACGGTCTGATTCGCCGAGGGAGTCAGGATCCGGGACCCGTCGAGGAACGCCAGGTCGATCACGGGCCACGCCGTGGTGGCTTCATCGAGGGTGTGCAGGAGAGCGCCGGTACCCGTATCCCAGACACGCAGAGTGCGGTCATCAGCGGATGTGACAAGGAGGGTGTCGTCCGGGCTGAACCACGCAGGAAGTCCGCCGCTCGCGATGCCCCACGAGAGAGTGCACGCAGCGCACCGGTCTTTGCGTCCCAGAGAGCCGCCGAGCCGTCCCGATGTGAGGTGGCCAACAACCTGCCGTCGTGACTCACCCTTACCCACGCGACGCCGTGTGTGTCCGCCACGGTCATGACAGGCGTGGGGCTCGAAAGCTCCCAGAGCTTGACCCCGGCTTCATCGGCCGGAGAGAGCAGCTGGTCCGAGCGGGCCCCAAAGTAGAAGTGCGTTCGAGACCCGTTCACCAGAGTCCCCACGACGACCGAGTCCCTACCCCTCCAGAGACTCGCCGCCGACTCCCCAGGAGCCGGGCTGGCAATCTCTCTTTCCGCAAAGGGCGCCGGCCAGGCGCGATCGACGAGATGGCCCCACTCCCAGCCACGTAGGCGTTCCGGTGCACGACCGAGCGCCTCTCGGGCGAGCGAGCGATCCCCCTGGCCGAGGAAGGAAGCGGCTGCCTGGATGCTCGACACGTATTGCATCTCTTCGGCTTCCTGACGTAGGCCCATCTCCCGCCAAGCCACCACCGCAGCCAGCACTGCCAACGCGGCGCCTGCGAGTGCTGCGGCACTGAGCAGGCGACGACGACGACGCTGGCGCCGATGCGCGTGCCGCTCAGCCCTCCGCTCCTGGAGACGCCTCAGTCGACGAACGAGCTCACCCGCAGAGTCGAGGCGCCGTTCCGGGTCGCCATCCACGCACGCCGCCACATCTTCGCGCAGCAGCTCGTCCTCCACCCCTCGCTCCCATCCCGGCGCGACCACGCGGGAGAAGTCTCCGGTGACCAGCTGATAGAGCACCACGCCGAGAGAGTAGACGTCCGACTGCGTCGTCGCCGGCTTGCCCTCGAGGACCTCGGGCGCCATGTAGAGCGGAGTACCGGTGCCCGATCCCGAGCTGCTCGAGATCAGCGTCTTGGTGAAGCCCGCGACCGTGATCCCCGAGCTCGCCAGTGCGTCCCGGTCAGTCACCAGTCCGATCCCGAAGTCGGTCAGAACCGCGTGGGGCTCTCCGGTCTCTGGGCTCTCGCTGATCAAGATGTTGGCCGGTTTGACGTCCTTGTGCAGGACGCCGACGCCGTGGGCGGCAGCCAACGCCGTGGCGATCTGGGCTGCGATCTCGAGGCGGGTCTCGACAGGTACCTCCGTCAGGCCACCCTGGCTCGCGGCCCACTGCGCGAGATCGCCCCCTTCGGTGTGCTCGACTTCGAGGAAGTAGGGCGCCTCGTCGAACTGCCAGTCGAGGATCTGCGCGATATCGTCGCGCTCACCGAGAGTCTCCTTGAGCAGGCGGAAAAGCACGACCTCGCGTTGCAGGCCGCGTACGCGCTGTGGATCGAAGCAGAACTTGAAGGCCCGTTTCGCCTTGGTCTTCTCGTGACTGGCGCGCCACACCTCGCCGAAGCCACCCTCCCCCAGGCGCTCTTCGAGCAGCCAGTGAGCTCGGCCTGGCACCGTCAGCCCACGCGCCGGCCGCCAGCCCAGGGTCTCGTCTTCCCCGGGGACCACCGCGCGGCGAGCCACTTCGGTGTCCTGGGGTGGGCGAAGCCGAGAGCGTCCCGGCACCCCCACCTCGAACACGTTCGTCGATGACTCTTGTCCGGCGAAAAGGTAGGGGCCGTGGGCCAGCCACGCGAGGGGCTGCTCCTCCGAGTGCGTCGCCTCCTGGCGCCCCGCGTCAAAGACCACTTCGGTGAGCAAAATCTGATCGGGCTCCGCCAGGCCGAGAAGGCGCGCCGCGGCGTCCATCGCGGGGCCCGCGAGCCGATTCGTGTCGGAAAGGTCGCCGGTGACCTCCCCGACATGAAGGGCCATGCCCACGCCCAGAGGTTTCGCCAGGTCGAGCTCCGAGAGCGCGAGCTGGACGTCGAGCGCGCAGCGCAGGGCCTGGGAGGGCAGGGCGAAGGTCGCCACGAAGCTGTCGCCCGCTCGCTCCTCAGCGAAGCCATGACATCGCTCCAGACACCGTCCGAACAGTTCCTCGTGGAGCCCGAGCGCCGCCGCTGCCTTTGCCATTCCCAGGCGTTGTCTGAGATCGGAGGCAACCCGGGTGAGCAGGATGGTGCGAAAGCCCTCGGGCTCCGGCGAGCCAGCACCCGTCCCGGACTCGCCAGCGAGGCGGGCTTGTCGGACGGCCGAGCGAGCCTCACCGATGTCCTGCAGGCGATCGGAGGAGGCTGGTTCCAGACAGCGGCGCAGCAGGGTCCGGACCCCGGCGGGCACATCGTCGGGAAGCGCGCTCCAGTCGGGGTTGCTGCTCAGGATCCGAGAAATGACATCGGCGGCGGTGTCCCCGGGAAAGGGGTGTCGGCCTGAGAGGCACTGATAGAGCAGGCAGCCGAACGCCCAGATGTCGGCACCCTTGTCGACTGACTGGCCGCGGGCCTGCTCGGGACTCATGTAGGGGACCGTCCCGACCAGTGCGCCTTCGACGGTGCGCAGCGTGTCGTTGTCCCCCGGCGCCAGGGTCGGCGCATCGGGATCGGCGGCGACCGCACTCAGGGCCTTGGCCAGCCCGAAGTCGAGGACCTTGAGCTGGCCCTCCGAAGTGATCTTGATGTTGGCGGGCTTCAAGTCCCGGTGCACGATGCCTTGCTCGTGCGCGTGAGTGAGAGCGTCGGCCAACTGATCGAACAGAGCGAGCGCCTCCTGGACGGGGAGCGCCCCGTCGGCGAGCCGTTGAGCCAGGGTCTCACCAGGCACCAGCTCCATCACCAGGAACCGGGTGCCGCTGTCCTCAGCCAGGTCATGCAGCGTGGCGATGTGGGGGTGGTTCAGCGAGGCGAGGACGCGGGCCTCGCGCTCGAAGCGGGCGAGCAGATCGGCCGACCCCGAGAGACGCTCGGGAAGGAGCTTGAGCGCGACCTCCCGTCCCAGCCTCAAATCCCGCGCGCGGTACACCTCTCCCATTGCCCCCGCGCCGAGCAGCTCGTGGAGCTCGAAAGTACCGAGTCGCTCACCCTTCCCGCCCGCTGCTGGCACGATGGATCCTCCGTGAAAAAGGAATCAGGGACTGTCGGTTCGCCTCTTGTGCTGTTGGGCTCGCCATCGTTGCACCCGCTCCTCGAGATCGAGCGAGCTCCCGCCGAGGTCGCGAAGCTCCGGCCAGGGGCTCGTGTCCCAGAGTCGGACGGTGCCGTCGTAGAGGGCGGCAGCGATGGTACGGCCGTCCGGGCTCCAACTCCTCTGGTTGCCGTAGGGCTCCAGGGTGAGCAGTAGATTGCCCTCCAGGTCGAAGAGCTCGCCGTTGCCCCTCAGGACACGGGTCCCGTCGGGGCTGATGCCGGCGGACACGAACGCTCCGGGGGGGCCCTCGATCATAGCGAGAAGCTCACCGTTGGTCATGCTCCAGAGCTTCGCCGTCCCTCCGTGGGCTTGGGTCAAGACCCGCTCTCCGTCGGAGTCGAACGTGGCGAACAAGTCCGTGTCGTCTGCCTGAATCGCATGAACTTCGGACCCACTGTCGACGTCCCAGACATGGAGAACGCCGTGAAGCGAGCCGGCCGCCACCAGGGATCCGTCCGAGCTCACCTCAACTCGGTTCAGCGAGCTCGCTGCCTCGAGGACATGCAGCCTCTCGCCGCTGGTCGCATCCCAGACCGTGATCGACAGGTCGTCTTCCGAAACCGTGAAGATGCGAGCTCCGTGGGGACCGTACTCGAGCCCGTCGTGGCGGTGCTTACCAGGAAGTGCCAGCAAGGTCTCACCAGACTCCGTAGCGAGGACTCGTGCCTCCTCCGAGAACGGGAGGACGATGCGAGCGCCGTCGGGGCTGAAGTGATGGTCCGATCCTCGGTTCAACGCGTAGACGACGAAGGGATCGCGCGGATCCGTGCGAAATGGCATGCCGGTGGTCTTCTCGAACTCGAGCCCGAATGTCTCTGTGTTCCAGACCCGATGGCGAGGAAATGTCCAGGTCCACAGCCAACGGCCCGATGGGCTGAACTCGGCACCGTAGGGCGGCTCGGGGTGAGGGAGGGCGATCACCTGCCGACGAGCGGCGACGTCCCAGATCACCACGCTGCCATCGAGCGAGACGCTCGCCAGCCGGGTGCTGTCGGGGCTCCAGACCGCGTCGACGACCCAGTCGGATTGGCCGACCAGCTGATCGTCTGGAACCCAGGGAGACGCGGCGGGTGCCAGGAGGAAGACCATGCCGTCCTGCTGAGCGAATGCGAGCCGCGAACCGTCGGGGCTCCAGGCCAGCCGGCGGCCATCCTCGAACAGTCCGGCGAGGGTCGTTAGCTCGCGACCGGTCTCGATCTCGAAGAGGTGGATCGTACCGTCGTCGTACTCGACCGCCATGGCGCTGCCGTCGGGGCTGAAGGACCCCCACGCGGCTCCATGTTCTCCTTGGAGGACCGGCGGTGCATAGAGAGCCTTGCCGCTCTCGGTGCTCCACATCAACGATGTCCCGAAGTTCCAGGGTTCCTTCGGGGAAACCGAAAGCACGTGGGTGCCCCGCGGCGTGATCGCGACGGGCACCAGCTCGGGATTCACCGGGCCCTGGATCACACCCTCGACGTCGCCGGTCAAGAGGTTCCACACCCTCACCTGCTGATTCCGAGAGGGAAGCATCGCGCGTGCGCCGTCCAGGAAGGCGACGTCGAGCACCGGAGGGCCCTCCGTCGTCTCTAGGAGCGTGCGAAGATGCTCCCCGGTGGCAGCATCCCAGACGCGGAGCGTGCGATCCCTGCTTCCTGTGAGGACGAGGGCCCCGTCGGGAGTGAACCAGACGCTTCCCACTCCCTCGGTGTGGCCCCGAAGCACATGCCGTCGCCTTCCGCTATCGACATCCCAGACCTCCGCGGTGTGATCCTGGAGCGTGAGGGCAAGCAGCGCCTCGTCGGGACTCATGACGGCGCTACCCACGCGAGTCGGGAACTCCCGTTCGAAGATAATGGTCTCGGTCTCGAGGTGCCAGATCTTGACAACCTGTCCGGCGGCGATGACCAGGTGCTCGCCGCTCGGGTCGAAACCAATGGTGAGGGAATGTGGGGCCTCCTGCCGTTTCGCAAGCACCACCACGTCGGCCCCGTCCCAGAGGTCCGCCGCGGTCGCACCGGGCTCCACCGGGGCCGGCTCTCCCTGCCGCACCTCGGGCGGCCAGGCGCGATCGACCAGGTGCTCCCACTCCCAGCCGCGGAGTCGCTCCGGCGTGCGCCGCAGCGACTCCCTCGCTAGAACGTTCTTCTTCTGTTCCAGGGCAGCGCCGGCGAACTGGACGCTGGCCACATACTGAATCTGCTCGGCCGCTCTGCGCTGAACCGACTCGCGCCAGGCCACCAGGGCTATAAGGACGCTCAGCGCCAAGCCAGCCATCGAAGTCATCGCCAGCGCGCGGCGCCGACGCTTGGCGCGTACCGCCTCCTCGCGGGCCCGAGCCTCCGACTCTCGCTCGGCCTGACGCTCGTTGAGGTTGCGCAGGCGGCGGACGAGGTCCACGCCACCTGCGAGGCGGCGTTCGGGATCCCCGTCGACGCAAGCCGCGATGTCCTCGCGCAGTAGCTCGTCTTCGACTCCTCGTTCCCAACCCGGCGCCACCACCCGACTGAAGTCGCCCACGACCAGCTGGTAGAGCACCACACCGAGCGAGTAGATGTCGGATTGGATCGTCGCCGGCCTTCCCTCCAAGACCTCGGGCGCCATGTAGAGCGGCGTACCGGTACCCGAGCCCGAGCTGCTCGAGATCAGCGTCTTGGTGAAGCCAGCCACGGTGACGCCAGAGTCAGCGAGAGCCCCCTGGTCCGTGACCAGGCCGATCCCGAAGTCGGTCAGAACCGCGTGGGGCTCTCCGGTCTCTGGGTTCTCGTTGATCAAGATGTTCGCCGGTTTGACGTCCTTGTGCAGGACGCCGACACCGTGGGCGGCAGCCAGGGCCGTGGCTATCTGGGCTGCGAGCTCGAGGCGGGTCTCGAGGGGGACTTCAGCCAGGCCACCCTGGCTCGCGGCCCACTGCGCGAGGTCTCCTCCTTCGGTGTGCTCGACCTCGAGGAAGTAGGGCGCCTCGTCGAACTGCCAGTCGAGGATCTGCGCGATATCGTCGCGCTCACCAAGAGTCTCCTTGAGCAGTCGGAAGAGCACCACCTCGCGTTGCAGGCCGCGTACGCGCTGTGGATCGAAGCAGAACTTGAAGGCCCGTTTCGCCTTGGTCTTCTCGTGACTGGCGCGCCACACCTCGCCGAAGCCACCCTCCCCCAGGCGCTCTTCGAGCAGCCAGTGAGCTCGGCCTGGCACCGTCAGCCCACGCGCCGGCCGCCAGCCCAACGTCTCGTCGTCGCCGGGGACCACCGCGCGGCGCGCCGCTTCGGTGTCCTGCGGCGGACGAAGGAGAGACGGCCCCGCGACGCCCACTTCGAAGACCGGCAGAGGCGACTCGAGTCCCTCGAACAGGTAGGGACCGTGAGCCAACCACTCCAGGGGAGACCCGTCCGCCGCGGTCAGGACCTGCTGGCGGCCGGCGTCGAAGGCCACATCGGTGAGCAGAACATGACCGGCCTCGGCCAGGCCGAGCACTCGAGCCGCGGTCTCCATGGCGAGACCACCCAGGTTCTCCCCGTCCGAGTCTTCTCTCACGATCTCCCCGATGTGCACCACCATGCCCACCGAGAGGGGCCCGATCAGCTCCAACTCCGATAGCCCCTGCTGAAAGTCGAGCGCGCAGTGCAGGGCCTGTGACGGCAAGGCGAAGGTGGCCACGAATCCATCCCGCTCGTGCTCCTCTCGGAAGCCATGCCAGCGTTCGAGACATCGCCCGAACAACTCGTCGTGCAGACCGAGGGCCGCCGCCGCGGGGGCCGGGCCCAGGCGTTGCCTCAGTTCGGGCGTGACGCGGGTGACCAGGATCGCGCGGAATCCTTCCGGGCCCGCCGACTCCCCCACCCCACTCGCTGCCGCCGCCAGCGCTTCCTGGATCGCGCCATGGGCGTCAGAGATGTCCTGGAGGCGATCCTGCGCTTCTCGCTCCAGGCAGCGGCGGATCAGAGTCCGAACCTTCTCGGGGACCTCCTCGGGAAGCGCTGTCCAATCGGGGGTCGCGCTCAAGATTTTGGCAATCACGTCGGCGGCCGTGGCTCCCGGAAACGGTAAACGGCCGGCCAGGCACTGGTAGAACAGGCAGCCGAAGGCCCAGATGTCGGAGCGCTTGTCCACCGACTGCCCGAGCGCTTGCTCCGGACTCATGTAGGGCACCGTGCCCACGACGGCACCTTCGACGGTGTGCAGGGTCTCGCTCTCCCCCGGGGCCAGCGTCGGAGCATCCGGGTCGGCGACCGCACTCAGCGCCTTGGCGAGGCCGAAGTCGAGCACCTTGACCTGGCCGTCGTCGGTGATCTTGATGTTCGCCGGCTTCAAGTCGCGGTGGATGACGCCGTTCTCGTGAGCGTGCCCGATGGCGTCGGCCAGCTGAACGAACAGCCGGAGGACGTCCGGAACCGGCAACGGCCCGCCTTCGAGGCGCCGTGCCAGCGTCTCGCCCGACACCATTTCCATCACCAGGAAGCGGGTGCCGTTGTCCTGCGCCAGCTCGTGCAGCGTCGCGATGTGCGGGTGGTTGAGCGCCGCGAGCAAGCGTGCTTCCCGCTCGAAGCGAGCCAGCAGTCCTTCCGCCCCGGAGAGCCGCTCCGGCAACAGCTTGATCGCCACCTCGCGCCCCAGCCTGAGGTCCCGCGCCCGGTAGACCTCTCCCATGGCTCCCGAGCCGAGAAGCTCGTGAACCTGGAACGAACCCAGCCGCTCACCCTCCCATCCCGCAGCTGGTACCATGGTGTTCTCCCATGTGCCTCTTCGGGCTCCCGGCCGGGCCATGCTCAGAGAGCCCGGAGGGGACTTCGGCGTCGGACGTCGGACTACATGTGAAATCAGGGCTCCTCCAACGGTACTACAGGTCCCTCGCCGATCGCCCTTTGGCCATAGGGTTTCGCGAGAGGGCAGCCTCGACTTGACCTATGCTGGCCGCCGTGTTCGCCGAATACCGCCAACTGCCCGGCCAGGTCTGGCTGCTTTGCCTGGGCAGCCTGGTCAATCGTGCCGGCTCGTTCCTGATCCCCTTCCTCAGCCTCTATCTCACGCGCGAGATCGGGCTGAGTGAGCGCTTTGCCGCGTCGGCGCTGGGCGCTTTCGGGTTGGGCTTCATGTCGGCATCGTTGATCGGCGGATGGGCGGCGGATCGCTTCGGGAGACGCTCGGTGCAGATCGCCAGCATGACCAGCGCTGCCGCGATGCTGGTGCTCTTCCCCCTGTTGCGCTCACCCCTCGGGCTGCTGGTCGGAATCTTCTGCTTCGCCCTGATCTCCGAGATGTACCGGCCCGCGGCCTCGGCGATGCTCGCCGATCTGGTGGAGCCCGAGCGCCGCACCCAGGCCTATGCGCTGCTCTACCTTGCCGTGAATCTGGGCTTCACGCTCGCCACGGTGGTCGGTGGCTGGGTGGCCGTGCGCTCGTTTCGCTGGCTGTTCTACGGCGACGCCATCACCTGCTCTCTCTTCGCGGTGATCATCGTGCTCTTCCTGAAGGAGACTCGCCCCAGCACAGAAGGCGCAGACGGCGAAGAGGGAAGGCCTCTCGCCCCTTCCGGCAGTTCGTACGGGACGATCCTGCGCGACGGACCCTTCCTCCGCTTCTGTCTCGCCACCACAGCCCTGGGCCTGGTCTTCAGCCAGGCCCTGTCCACCTTTCCGCTGTACCTCGACTCACTGGGCCTCGACGCAGAGGTCTACGGCCGCATCATGGCGGTGAACGGGATTCTCATCGTCCTCCTCCAGATCCCGACGACCAGCTTCCTGGCGCGCTTCCCCCGCGGCCCCGTCATGGTGATCGGAGCCAGTTTCTATGTCGTGGGCTTCGGCCTCAAGGCAGGGATCAACACCGCCCCGCTCTTCGTGGTCGCGGTCTTCATCTGGACTCTCGGCGAGATCATCCTGGCTCCGCTCCAGCCGGCCGTAGTCGTCGACATGGCTCCGACCCCGTTGCGGGCCCGCTACTTCGGTGCCTACAACCTGACTTTCGCCGTGGCCCTGATTCTCGGAGCACCGCTGGGCGGCCTCGTCCTGCAACGCTGGGGAGGGAGCACTCTGTTCGCGGCCTCAGGAGTCGTCGGGGTGGTGGCCGTCGCTCTCTACCTCTCGATACTGCCCCATCTCGGCGCGCCGTCGCGCAGAGGAGAGTCGCGCCCAGGAGGAGAGTCGACCAACGAGTAGGAAGTCTCGAAAAGAAGGTGTCGGCGACTCGTCTTTGCCGGTACAGGGTGCGCGAGGCTCGGACAAGGAGCAGTTTCCTTACCGGTTGGACTTCACAGTAAGATCAGCGACCAATGACCCTTCAGAGTGGCGCTCGACTGGGGCCGTACGAGATCGTCGATCTCCTCGGGAAAGGCGGTATGGGAGAGGTCTACCGCGCTCGCGACACTCGGCTCGAGCGCGACGTGGCTCTCAAGGTCCTGCCCGACCACACTCGAAACGACCCGGAGCTGCGCAGTCGCTTCGAGCGCGAGGCCCGGGTGTTGTCGCAGCTCGAGCACTCGCACGTCTGCCGCCTCTACGACATCGGAGAGGAGAACGGCAGCGGCTTTCTGGTGATGGAGCTGCTACACGGGGAAACGCTGCGACAGAGGCTCGACCGCGGGCGGATGGGTCTGCCCGAGGCGCTCGAGATCGGCGCTCAGATCGCCGAGGGGCTCGATGCCGCCCATCGGCGAGGCCTGATCCACCGTGATCTCAAGCCGGGCAACGTGATTCTCACCGCTGAGGGCGCCAAGATCCTCGACTTCGGTCTCGCCAAGCGATTCGCTCTGGGCGACAACCAGGAGACCCTGCTCGCCCAGAGTGGTGAGCCCGTCTCGGCACAGGGCTCGATCGCGGGCACCGTGCCGTACATGTCGCCGGAGCAGCTCGAAGGCCAGACGGTCGATCATCGATCGGATCTGTTCGCGCTCGGTGCGGTGCTCTACGAGATGGTGACGGGTCGACGAGCGTTCGGCGGGGACTCGGCGGCTTCGGTGATCGCGGGGATTCTCGATTCGCCGCCGGACGGCCTGGAGGAGATCGCGGTCGAGGGCTCGCAGCCGGTGCAGTGGGTGCTGGAGCGGTTGTTGTCCCGGGCACCGGACGAGCGGCTGCAGTCGGCGAAGGATGTAGGGCTTCTACTTCGGCGCCCGAATCACGCCGCGAGCGAGGCGAACGGAAGACGCAAGTCGAGCGTTCTTGTCGGGGCAACCGCGGCCGGACTGCTTCTCGGTGCTGTGGCGACGGCTTTCTTCTTTCGGACCAGTGAGGGAAGCGACATCGATGCTCCAAGGCCACCGGAGCGTGTGCAACTGGAGACCACTGGCGGTCACTGGCTCCGCAATATCGCCCTCTCCCCTGACGGCTCGGAGTTCGCCTTTTCGCGTGCAATCGACCGCGACGACGACGTCTGGCATCTCTTCACTCAGCGCATCGGCACCGGAGCACCTGCCCTGGTATCCGACCATGGCGATCCTTTCGCGCCCTCCTTCTCGCCCGATGGCGAGTCGCTCGCCTTCGTCTCGTCAGTTGGCTCATCGGATGGCATTGCAGGAAGAGTCATGATTGCGAATCGGCGAGATGGCAGCACGACGCGATTGATCGACGACGCATGCTGGCCGCGTTGGTCACCAGACGGGACCACGCTCGCCTTCCTTCGCACCTCTGCCGGTCTGTCCTGCGACATCGTCGACCCTCGAATCACCGCTGCGGGGTCTAGCGATCTGTGGCTCTTCGACGTGGCACGGGCCGAGGAAAGGCCTCTCGTCGCGAACCGCTATGTCGCCTTTCCCACCTGGTCTCCAGACTCCAAACGCCTCGCGTTCGTGAGCTTCCAGACGACCAGGGGCGGACAGATGGACCTCTGGATGGTGGACATAGGCACAACCACTGTCACGCAGCTCACGGATGATCCCGCATCGGAGGGATGGCCTGCCTGGAATCCGGCCGACGGCCGTATCTACTACTCCAGCGATCGCGGCGGGATCTTTAATGCCTGGAGGATCGATCCGGATCGGCAGTCAGAGAGCCCCGAACCCTGGACCTTGCCCTTCGGCCCGCTGGCACAGATCGCGTTCTCGGAAACCGGTGACCTCGCCGTTTTCGCTACGCAACGCTTCGAGCGCTCCACCGTCCGAATCCCTTTGGAGAACGGCCTCCCGCGAGTAGAAGCACTGACCACCCTGCTGAGCGGGGACACCGAGTACGTGAATCCGCGACTGTCCCCATCGGGGGATCGCATCGTCGTTCAGCACGGAATAGGCCCGCGCAGCAACATCCTGGTGATGAGTCTCGCCTCCGGAGTTCTGACTCGCCTGACCAACGACAGCTACCGGAACCGATTCCCCCGATGGATTCCCCATGGAGACTGGGTCTCCTACTACTCAGACCGATCCGGGTCGTCCGCTCTGTGGGTCAGTCGCCCGGATGGTTCTGATGACGGACTGCTCGACGAACGCTACTTAGGGAGTTCGAACCACATGTGGAGCCCCGACGGGGGTTGGCTTTTGCTGATGTCGGCGGAGCGACCGTGGCGAATCCCTGTGCAGCGAGCTGCCGATTCCGGCAGCCCTCCCGTACTCGGCGCAGAAGAACAATTGCCTACGTGCCCGAATCAAACAGTCTTCTGGGCACACGCGATCTCGAACGATGGACGGATCGCCGGCAACTGCAGCGGTGGAAAGGTCAGCATCTACGACCCGCAGGAAGGGACCTGGATCCAGAGCCAGCACTTCGCGGGGTGGGACTTCGTCGGATGGCTCGACAACCAGAGATTGATTATCGTGGGCGCGGACATCGTGATCTTGGACGCTAGGTCACTCGAGACGATCGCGAGAATCCCGACCGACAACCAGACGATCGCCGTACTCGGTGCCGTCACGAGTGTCGACCCGGGCGGCCGGTTTTTCATCACCGAACGCACCCGCGTCACCTCCTCGCTCTGGAGCGCACAGCTGGAGGTCGGTAGCACACCCTGAGATTCAGCCGGCGAGCCCTTTCCAGATCGCTTCTGCTCCGCCGCGCGGGAGTCGTCGTGCCGCTCCCAGCATCGCCTCCCCTGGGCTCAAACGATCGAGGGTGGCGGCAACGGTCCCACAAGGCTTTCGAGCGCGAGCCCGATCTCGAGGAGACGACGGTCACTGCCGCTGGGCCCGTCGAGCTCCACACTGACCGGCAGTCCCTCCCTGGTCAGGCCGGCCGGTACGATCAGGCCCGGCAGACCTGCGGTACTGCCGGGCGAGATGTTGCGGCTGATCGCTGACATGAAGGGCACCGGCTCTCCGTCGATCGACACCTCTTGATCCTGACCCACCGGCGGCGCCGGAATCTGCACCGCCGGGAAGATCATGGCGTCGAGTCGATTCGACTCGAAGTAGGTCTGCATCGTCTGCCGCAGCGCCGGTAGATGCCGGTCGCGTGCGGCGACGAAGTCCGTTTCGGTGGGAGCCCCGGCGGCTCCAGACACGACGAACCTCTCGAACGTCGTCGCAATGTCTTCGCTCACCTGGCTCATGAGGTCCTCGAACGAGAGGCCGGTGCCGAACTCCTCGAGGTAGCGCGCCAGCATCGGTCGTACGTGGTAGAGCTGAACCTGCGCGGTGGTGAGACCGATCAGGGTCGCCAGATCGGGGACCTCGGCCTCCACCAGCTCGACGCCGGCATCGGCGACGTGAGCCAGCGCCTCCTCGGTGATGCGGGCGACCTCTTCGTCCAACGACTCGAAGTAGTAGCCCCGCGAGACCCCGAGGCGCAGGCCGGAGAGCTCCGAGGAAGACTCGACGATCGGCTCGCCGGTGATCACCCGGTCGAAAAGAGCGAGGTCGGTAACCGTTCGAGCATGCGGACCGACCTGATCGAAGAGCGGCGTGATGGGAATCACGCCGCCGTTCGGATAGCGATTCTGGGTCGGGCGCAAGCCGCAGATCCCGCACAGCGCCGCCGGAACGCGGATCGAGCCCTGGGTGTCCTCGGCCACTCCCAGCGGTGCCATCCGGGCAGCCACCGCGGCCGCCGTGCCGCCGCTGCTGCCGCCCGGAATGCGAGACGGATCCCACGGGTTGCGCACGGCGCCGAACGCGAGGTTGTTGCTGGTCCAGCCGAAGGACAGCTCGTGGATGTTGGTCTTACCCATCACGATCGCCCCGGCAGCCCTCAGCCGCTCGACCAGCTCCGCGTCGGCAGCCGGACGGAAGTTCGCGAGTGCGCGCGTGCCGCCGGTGGTCGGATACTCCCGCGTGTTGACGCTGTCCTTGATCGGCATCGGCAGTCCGTGCAGCGATCCCGGCTCCGCGCCGGAGGCACGAGCCCGATCGGCGGCCCGAGCCGCCTCGAGCACCCGCTCGGGCTCGAGGGTAATGAAGGCGTTCAGCTGCTCCGCCTCACGGCAGCGCTCGAGCAGCGCGGTCGCGTACGCCTCCGCGGCCAGCTCCCCGCGTTTCATCGCCGCCACCGCGTCGGTCGCGGAAAGGTCCACGAGCCCCGTCGTCATCATCCCGCTCCCTTCCTCCTCCCCCTGAGAGCAGCCGACGGCATTCGACACCGCGACAGCCGCGAGGGCGAGAAACTCCCGACGTGATGTCCCACTTCTACGTGTAGTAGATCGCTTTTCCGGCCCTGGGCCTAGGGCAGCGTCGCAGGGGGCTGAGGAGGGTTGCGGCGGCCGGCCAGCGAACGACGGAGCAGAAGGGGTCGCCCGAGAAGGTGCCGCCAAGCCCGAGGAGCCTCCCGGAGCTCGAAGCGGCCTCCCATCACCGCAACGGCCCACAGCTCCGCCAGGGGCCGAACCCGACGCTGGCCCCGGCTCAGCCCTCCACGGCCTCGTACACCAGCTCCCCCTCGCCCGGAGGCGCCCGAGGCAAAGGCTCGGCCTCCTGAGGACCCAGCCCCACCCCCAAAAGCAACCGCCGCAACGAGGACGCCTCCACCACGAAGGCCACGATCCTCATCTCGGCGCCGCAGTACGGGCACAACAGCGGGTCCGACTCATAGACCTTCTTGATCAGCCGTACCCAGGAGAGATGGCGGCGCCTCCGCGACGGCGGATCCCTGTCGACCGAGGCCGCCACGTTCTGAGACCCTTCCGGTCCGAGGGCGGCCCTGCGGCGCTTGCCCCGAGCCGCATTCGAGTACCAACCCCAGTACCGAACCTGCTGCTGACGAGGCTCCGGCACGGGATCGAGAACGCGAGCTAGAAAGCTCAGCACATCAAGACGCTCGGACTCCCCAAACGGTCCACCCCGACGAGACGGTCGCGGGTGAACCAGCACCTCGTCCCGGTCCCCATCCCACTCCAGACGATCCAGGACGATCGGGCACCGAGCCATATACCGGCCCAGCCGAGCGGCCGCCGCCTTCTCCTCCACCCGCACCCCCGCATGCACCGAGAACCCGCTGTGGCGCCACGATAAGAGTGACTCCACCACCTCCTGGCCGATCTTGCCCCGCTCCACCAGCAGCCGCAGCACCTCCGCTCGCCACAACCGCTCCAGAGCCTCCCCATCCACCCACAGCAGGTGCCGGAAACTCCCGTCCGCCAGGAAGCCACCGTCGGTCACCAGCAGGTGCACATGCGGATGCCAACCCAGCAGCTCCCCTGCCGTCTGCACGAACCCGACCCCACCCGGCTCGAACGACTCGTCCAACGAAGCCTCCAGGCACAGCCGCCACGCCCGCCAAGCACAACCCAGCAGATCCCCCAACAACCGACGATCGAACCGAAAGAAGATCCGCAAACGCTTCGGGATCGTCAGCACCACCTGCCGATGAGGCACCTCCGCTAGCAGCTCCTCCTCGGCCCACTCCGCCCACAAAAGCTCCCGCTTCTGGTGACACGACGGACACAGGCACCGCTGCTTGCACGAGAACGCCACCAGGTAGTCGTGGCCGCACTCCTCGCAGTGCACTCGGGCCGCACCCTGGGCGAAGATCCCACAGTCGAGGTACCGATGAGCCGCCCTCTCCACACATCGGCGGAGCCGACCGTGGGTACGCTCGAAACGCTCCTCGTAGACCTGGAGGAAGCGATCCAGATGATGAACCAGCGCCCGGTACAGGACCGTGCGCTCCGGGTGCCGGGCTCGGTAGGCCCGGGCTCCACCGACGGGCGCCCTCGAGGACGCAGCCGAAGCAAGCGACATCTCCCCTCCGAAGAAGGAAGACGCGAACAGGTCCCCTCACCTGCCTGGCTCGTGCGGCGACCGACCGTATCGGGCAACGCGATCCAGCCTGGTCCTCCAACTGCCTCTCTCGGCCTTCGTGATCCCATCGCGATACAGTGCGCTTCCAGGGGTTCCAGCTCGAGTTCAAGCCCGAAGGGCGGCTCCTGGTGGTCCGCAATCGCGATGTTCCGGGTGTTGTCGGCAAGCTTGGCACCGCAGTGGGCGCGGCCGGAATCAACATCGCCGAGATCCACCTCGCTCGCAAGGGCGCCGAGAACGCCATGGCGGTGTTACGCCTCGACGAGCCGCCTTCGGAAGCGTTGATCGACAGCCTCGAGAAACTCGACGTGGTGCAATCGACGACGTTCGTCGACCTCGCCTGGTAGGCACAGTCACGCACCACTCGATTCCATGTCGCTCGATCCACGGGGCGCCAGCCTGAACGGCGCCGAACAGTCCAGGGAAATCGACATCCCGAGGTTTCTGTTCCTGTGGTTCCAGCTGGGGCTGTTCCTGGTTCTCGTCCATCGCTTCAGCATCGACAGTCGGGCGTTCCTCAACGTCGGGATCGTGTCCTTCTTCGGCTTCTCGATTCACTATTTCCTGCCGCTGCGCCTTCGGCTGCCCTTCTTTCTGTTTCTCTCGCTGCTCTCGATCGAGGTGGTGTTCGGGTATCAGGAGAAGGAGTGGTTTCTTCCTGGCCTGGTGCAGGGTGCGTGGATCATCGGCATCGGACTCGCGCTCGTCGGATTGGCTCACCTCCCGGTTCGCTTCTCCTTGCGAGTCGCGCTGATTGCCGTCGCCGGGATCGCCCTGGCGATTCTGCGCGGGAGCGAGATGTCGCTGCCGTGGTCGGCCTCGATCTGGCCCCTTCTGGGCTCGATGTTCATGTTCCGGTTGATCGTCTACCTCTACGACCTGCGGCACGAGAAGTCCGAGGCTTCACTCTCGACGCGCCTGTCGTACTTCTTCATGCTGCCCAACGTCTGCTTCCCGCTCTTTCCGGTGGTCGACTACCAGGCCTTTCGGCGCAGCTACTACGACCAGGCCGATCGTCATGCCATCTATCAGGTCGGTCTCAAGTGGATGGTGCGCGGCGTCGTCCACCTGCTCCTCTATCGGTTGATCTACCAGAACCTGGTCGTCGACGCGGCCCAGGTGGAGACGGCCGGGGACCTGCTGCAGTACCTGTTGTGGCCGTTTCTCCTCTACCTGCGAGTTTCGGGCTACTTCCACGTCATCGTCGGGATGCTGCACCTGTTCGGGTTCAACCTGGCGGAGACCCACCACCTCTACTACCTCGCCTCCAGCTACACCGATTTCTGGCGCCGCATCAACATTCCGTGGAAGGACTTCATGAACGACTCTGCCGCTTCCGAAGAGCCCACCGCCCACGAAGAGTCGGAATCTTCCGAAGCCCGTTTCGCCGAGCCCGAGAACTTCGAGGAGCTCGAGAAAGAGCTGGCCCGCACCAAGGCCGCTCTGGAGAGCATGGGCCCGGTCAACGTACTCGCGGCACAGGAGTACGAGGACCAGGAGGAACGTTACACCTTCCTCGCCGAGCAGCGGGCGGACGTGATGCACTCGGTGAAAAGCCTCAAGGCCACCATCCGAGAGATCAACGAGACGTCTCTCGAACGCTTCGTCGCCACCTTCGAAGAGGTCAACGAGCGCTTCGGCGCGACCTTCCAGCAGCTCTTCCGCGGCGGCGAAGCGATGATGCGCATCATGGACGAGGAAGATCCTCTGGAAAGCGGCCTCGAAATCGTGGCACGCCCCCCGGGCAAGCGCCCGCAGAACATCAATCTGCTCTCGGGCGGAGAGAAGGCCCTCACCGCGATTGCACTCCTGTTCGCGCTCTTTCGCACCAAGCCGTCACCCTTCTGCATCCTCGACGAAGTGGATGCACCGCTGGACGACGCCAACGTGCTGCGCTTCGTCGAGCTGCTGCGCGACATGACCGACGAGACGCAGTTCCTGGTCATCACGCACAACAAGCTGACCATGGAAGCGGCCAGCACCCTCTACGGCGTCACCATGGAAGAACGTGGCGTGTCGAAGATCGTCGGCGTCGAGGTCGACAACCTGCACCCCCAGCCGGCGCTGGCCAGCTGAGTACCGGGCCGGAGCGGCCAGTCAGCGGGCTTCGCCTGCGCAACCGACCACGCGCACGGCCTCCTCTTCCACTGCCAGACGAATCGGCAGGGGCTCGCCGACGTCGCCGTCGATCTGGGTCGCCTCCCCCAGCGGGCCCTCCACCACCACCTCGGAGCCCGAGACCGCCGACACCCCTTTGCTCAGCTCGAGACGGCCGAAAACGAACGCGAGGAGTGCCTTCAGCAGCCTCCAATACCCTCGATTCGTGAACAGCACCACTCGGAGATGGCGCTGTTGAAGACTCGCTTCGGGGCTCAGAACGAAGCTCCCGCCGTAGAGCCGAATTCGCGACACGATCAGGGCGAAGGCGCGATGCTCCTCGCCGTCGACCCGACACCGGTACTCGATGTCGCCATAGTGAGGCAACTGCTCGAGCAGGGACAACACGTAGGCGATCCGACCGATGCGGCGCTTGAGTTTCAGGTCGACGCCTCCGACAACCCAGGCATCGATCCCGACCCCGACCATCATCACAAAACGTCGCCGGCTGTCCACCACCACCCCCGGGAGGATCGACCCGGTGCCACCGCGGTTCTCGAAAGAGGCCACCGCCAACGCTACCTTCGAGGGCTTGCGCGGCAGTCGCAGTTCTCGCGCCAACACGTTGACCGTACCCAGAGGGAGAATCGCGAGCGCCTCCTGCGGGCGAAGCCCATTCACCACCTCGTTGACCGTGCCGTCTCCTCCCGCCGCGACGACGACGTCAAAGGTCGGCCGATCGCCCTCGAGCAGCCACCGGGTCGCGTCTCCCGCCGACCGGGTCGCGTACTGCTCCACGTGGCAGCCGAGCCGCAGCATCTCCGCGACCGTCCGCTCCATCTTCTTACGCCGGCGCCCTCCCGCCGTCGGGTTGTAGACCACCAAGACGCGGGGATGGCGATTCTCTGGCTGACTCACGGCAGCGACGGCTCAGTGACCCACAGCTCAGTGCCCCAACGTGGATCCGAGCCGGCGTGCATCGGTCGAGCCGTGGAGCAGCCCCTGCTCGTCACGCCAGACGATCTGCATCGATCCCGTGTGGTAGTTGTAGTCGCCCAGGTCGGTGATCGAGAGGCCACGCGCGGCGAGCCCCTCCTCCATGCCATCGGCGAGCCGCGCTTCGATGCGAATCGTCTCGTTCTCGTCGAAGGCCCAGAAGCGGGGGGCGTCGGCAGCGGCCGCCGGCTCCATGCCGAAGTCGAGGATGTTCACCAACACCTCGGTCACCGGCTGCGGTGGATTGCCCGGCGTGCCCATGGCGAGCCAGGGTTTACCGTCCCTGGCCAGCATGATGGCGCTGATCGGGAGTACGAGCCGGCGTCCCTCCCCCACCGTGCGCCCACCGAACTCGCTCCCGGTAGCCCGCACGCCGTCGACGAACACTCCTGGCGCTCCGCCGTGAATTGTGTGCAGCATCGAGAGCCAGTTGCCGTGGCGATCGACCACGACGATGTGATCGGAGCCCAGCTCGCCTCTGCCGGAGCCGTCACCGCCCGAGCCTGCGCCCGAACTGACCCCCGAGCTGCCGGCTTCCTCCGTAGGCGACAAGTCGATGCGAGGCATCGTCTCGCGCACCCACTCCGCACCCAGCCGGCCGTACTCCTCCGACAGCAGCACCCGATCGGGAATCTTCCAGCTGAGCGGATCCCGCACCGATCGTCCGATCTCGGCGCTGGTGCGATCGAACGTTCGAGCCATCACTTCGAGGGTTTGGACCGATTCCGAATAGTGCCCCATCGATGCCAGATCGAAGTTGGACAGCACGTTCAGATTGGCCGAGATCTCGAGGCCACCGTAGTCGGGAGGCGGCGAGCCCCAGATCTCGTGACCGCGGTAGACGAAGCGCGTCGGCTCGCTCCACTCGGCCCGGTAGGCCGCCATGTCTTCGTTCGACACACCATGGCCGCGCTTCGTCGCCTCGGTCACGAACTTGCGGCCCCACTCGCCGGTGTACATGTAGTCGGCGCCTTGGCCGGCCACCTGACGCAGCGTCTCCGCCAGGGCGGGCATGTGCCAACGCTGCCCCACGCCCACGAGATGCCCCTCCGGCATGTAGAAGCGGCGCGCCTCCTCGTTGTCACGCAGATCGCCGAGAAAACCGAAATCGAAAAGGGCGAAGTTGAGCCCGTACATGAAGGACGTGACGATCGCCCCTTCCTGGGCCGCAGCGATCGCCGGTTCGAAGTAGCTCGCCCACGGCCGTGAGCCGAAGCGCTGCCCCAGCGCCTCGGAGCCACGCACCGTACCGCCGATCGCGACCTGCATCGGATCGCCCTTCTCGACCCGGGAGGCCAACGGACGTCCGGCGATGGCGTTCAGAGCGTAGACCTTCTCGGTAGCGGCGTCGTAGTAGAGCGCCGACATCGATCCGAACAGGAAGACCATGTGGTAGTCGTTGACCTGCTGCAAGAAGAGAGCGGTGAGTGCGGCGTCGACAGCATTGCCGCCGTCTTCGAGCACCGCCACGGCCGCCAGTGTCGAACTGACGAGCTGAGTGCTCACCATGCCGTGCTCCCCCACCGCAGTCGCCTTCGGGCCCTGGTTGAGCCGCGGGTCGGCCGGATCCGTCGGGCCGAGATCGAACTGTTGAGCCGAGAGGGCACCGGCCATCGAGAGGAGACCGAGCCCGACGACCCAGCTGCGGCTGGCGGAACGAATCAGCGACATGGCGGACCTCCTCGAGGCATGCGATTCGGGAACGTGAGCCCATCATAGGATAGTGCCCGATCCCCGCGAACCGCGACGCCCCTGGTCTCGGACCGGACTGGATCTTCTACCAAGGACGCCACGTCGCCGATGCGCGCGAGCTGTTCGCCTCAGTAGCGCTGATGTTCTGGTACGCGCTGCGCTGGTTCCGCTATTCCCGCGGACCGGCTCTCAGGGCATCGACCCTCTTCCCGTAGTGGATTGCGAGCGCCGGCATCAGAAAGGGGAGCAGGAAGTAGATGAAGCCAGCGTAAACACCGACACGAATCGGCATGACCAGAGCGAAGAGCGCGGAGAGCAACCCCACCAGCCCCTGCACCGACCAGAACACTGTCTGTTGCCGAGTGAGCAACCGCTCGATCTCGTTCAGCCGCAGCGCCGAGGCCACGCTGTGCGCACGCCGATTCAGCAGCGCCAACGATCCGGACATCGCCGCGGCGCCAAAGCCGTAGACGACGAACAGTCCGACCATCTGCGAAGCGGAGCGGACCTCGAACTGCGACGGCAGGAACCCGCCCGACACCCAGGCCAGAAAGGCCGAGAACATCAGCTTGAGCGGGTACACGTAGACCAGCATCACGAAGATGAGCAGCAGGGTCACCGTCGTGGTCACCCCGTCCTCGAGGCCGTAGCGGCGACTCCAGCTCCGGTGGCCGACCCAGAACAGCATGATCTGGGCAAAGCTGGCCGCAAAGGCGGGCACCCCCTTCATCGCGAGGATGAGCTCGTCGTAGGTCCGCGGGATCTCTGCGCCCGAGATCACCAGCACCGACATCGCGAAAGCGAAGGCCGCGTCGGTGTAGGTCTCGAGACGGGTCATGTCGACCCCGCGCTGCCGGAAGTCCCCCTGGATCGGGAGCGCCTCCAGTTCCTCTTCGGTCCATTGCATCGCTTGCTCCGTTGGAGACGGCAATGCTACTCGCTCGTGCGACGATTGGCCCATGGCCGCCTCGATACAGGGAGCGGAGCTGGCCGTGCTACCTGCAGCTCGATCGCCACGAGCTCGAGCGGCGGGTGGCTGTGGGGCCAACTCACTCGACCAGGAACGGTGCAGTGCTATCCGCCATCTGGCCGCTCGCAGGATCCGTCAGCAAGATCCGCAGACGATAGGAACCAGGTGCGAGCCCCTTCGGCCGAAACGTCGCCATCAGCTTGTCCAGCCCGCTGATCCCGGTCACAGTGCGCTCCTGGAGGGAGAAGTCTCCCCCCTCGGCCTCGTTCCACTCGTCGTCCAGCACCTGGATACGCACTACGGGTTCTTCTCCCCGCAGGTGATAGGCCACGATACAGATCGTTTCGCGGGATCCCTTCCCGAGCACAGGTACCGCCGCCGGGACGTAGGGCTCGCCCGAGACGGTGAACGGGTATACCGTCGACTCCTCGTACTGGTCGGGGCGCTCGCGAAACATCAACCACTTCCCGGGCTGCTCGAGGAAGAACGGCGGCAGCACTGCCAGCTTCCCATTCCCGAGCTCCGGCACCTCGAGCTCGGCGAGCTTCACCCCCGTGCGCCCGGTGCGCGCGTTGCGCACGAGCGCCCGCACCAGGTACTCGCCAGGCAGTAGGTTCAGGTGGCCGTAGTACTTGAGGCCACCAGACGTGAAGGGCTCCCCGCTCTTCGCCACATCGAGGGTCACCAGGTAGGTGAAGAAGTCCTTCATCTCGCCGCGCTTGTCGGTCACGTAGACGTAGAGCTCGATCGGCACCTGCTCTCCTTCGTGCCCAGCGAGGATCGAGGCACCGTCCGCCTCGAGGATCACCGGCACGTAGGCCTTGCGATCGCCCCCGTGAAACGCAGCGGCGAGCACCGAGAGGCCGATCTCGTTGCGCGGCACGCCCGAGGCGATCAGGTCGCCCGCCAACAGCCCCCGCTCGATCGGATGCAGGTCGCCGAACTCGCGCGGCGCGACATAGCCGGCCCGGTAGGCGAGCTTCGTACCCCGCGGAAGATCGGCCTTCACCTTGATTCGGTGATTGGCGCCGTCGAAGTCGATATGGCTCGGTTGAAAGCTGAGCAGATAGGTCACCGTGGAGCGCGCCAGAACCTCGTTCAGGTGCACCCCGAAGTCGTTCGCGTCCTCGAACAACGTACCGCCCGTGCCTTCGGCCACCCAGTCCAGAGCCTCTCGGCCAGCTCCGCGACCGGTCGTGCCGGCACCGCCGATCTCGGTGGTGAGTCCCGAGATGTCGACCACCTGCAGCACCGAGTCGGCACGGTGGAAGTCGGCCATCATCTGGGTCGCCGCGTTCTGCAGCTGGGTGCTGCCGAAGCGATCGTCGTTGTCCACCATGTAGATGTCGCCCTCGAGCGCATACTCCGTGTCGGAGCGGCCGTCGGCATCGCGAATGGCAGTCTGGCGGCCGAAGAGCAGGCGTCCGTCGAACCCCTCGCTGAAATAGACGACGTGCTTACGCCCAGGCACCGAAGCGAGCAACCGAGCGGTGAGACTCATCGCGCTCGTCCAGGCCGCGATCTTGTTGCGCGCGTACCCCTGCTCCATCTCCTGCATCTTGCGCCCAACCACATCCCAGTTCGACAGCTTGTCCTTGCCCCGAACTGAGTCCGACCCGAAGACCGAGCTGTCCGCCTCCACCGAAGCCAGCGCCGCCTGGGCTCCCGAAGGATCTGCGACAATGAAGCGCAGCGGATCCTGACTCTGGGCGCGCACGTTCTGCGGCAGACCGAGGAGATCGATCGCCCGCACCAGCGCCGCGCGATCGGGGGTGAAGGTCAGCACCAGCTCCGGCCCCGACTCCACCGTGAATGCAGCCACCGCCGCCAGGTCGGTCGGGTGTAGCGCCGTCGACACGAACTCCTGCGCCGCTCGCCGCGCCCGCGACAGACTGGTCGGTCGCGAGAACGAGTAGTCGAACAGGAACAGGAACCGCCTGCGCACCGCCCCGGGAATCGACTGCCGCACCAGCTCCTCGTACCCCGGCGCCGCCTCGATCTCATCGAGATCGATCACGT
Organism: uncultured Acidobacteriota bacterium; assembly: GCA_963851415.1. Lineage (GTDB taxonomy): Bacteria > Acidobacteriota > Thermoanaerobaculia > Multivoradales > Multivoraceae > CAWKPF01. The sequence continues at coordinate 4,692,823 of CAWKPF010000002.1, read as the reverse complement.
CGAAGTAGGTGATCGCCTGCTTGCGTCCGTCGTCCTGGATCTGGAAAGCCGCCGCCGTGAGTCCGCGCACGGGATTACCGTTTCGATCGGTCACGTTGACCGGCACCTGCACCTCCACCACCGCGGTGCGGTCTTCGTATTCGACGGTCTGAGCCACCGTCGGTGGGCTCGCGACGCCGATCGTCGCCACGGTGGCGACAATGGCGATCAGAATGAGGCCCGGGTGCGGAGACGAGCTGTCGACTGCCCTCATGACCTGTCCTCCTGCGGGGAGCGGCTCGGCAATTCGAGGGTCTACACACCATACCCTCACCGGGCGCCCAATGACGGTCGCCGCCCCCCCGGAACCCCTCCTGTAGACCGCCTCGCTGTTGACAGATCTCACTCTACATTGTAATTTTGAGTCGTCAAAATTAACAATTCTTATAGACCAACTCGAGGCCGCCCGACATGACCGACTCACTCGCCCGAACGATTCTGCTCGGTGGTGCCGTCCCCTTCGCCGCCATGCGAATGTACTGGCACATCGGTTCCACGCGAGGGCGGTCGCGTCCCGCGAACAAGGAACGGCCGAGCTTCAAGATGGTACGCCTGTTCGGCGCTCTCCCGTTCTTCGTGCTCCTGGTGAGCTACCTGATCGACCCGTCACGCTACGGCTTCGCCCACCTCCCGCTCCCCGACTCCCTGCGCTGGCTCGGAGCGGCCTTCTTCCTACTCTCGATCGCCTGGAGCTTCTGGGTCAACTTCACCCTGGCAACCAACTTCAGCGGCATGCTCGTGGTCTACGAAGGGCACCAACTGATCGACCGCGGACCCTACCGCCGCATCCGTCATCCCATGTACACCGGCTTCATCACCCTGATGGTGGGTGTCTTCCTGCTCACCGCCAACTGGCTGATCGGCCTGCCACCGATCTTGATCATCCTGATCGTGATGTTCGTCCGCACGCCGCAAGAAGAGGCCATGCTGCTCGCGCACTTCGGCGACGAGTACCGTGCCTACATGGACCGCACCGGCCGCTTCCTGCCCCGTCTCGTCACCTGAGAACCCCCACCTGAGGCCAAGGAGCCCGAATCATGGGAATCGAATTGGAGTTGGGCCTGACACCGCACCCCCCAGCGTCTCCGGTCGCCGGAGACGATCAAGGTCGATCCTCTCCCTCGTCACTACCGGGAGAAGCAGGTAGCAGAGCTGCCGCTTCGGCATCGAAGGTCCGGTAGGACCTCAATCGCCTCGAGGCTGGGTTCTCCCCCGAATGTCCTCGAATCTTCGCCAGGGCGCCCTCGAGCTCCAGAGCGCTTTGAGGTCGCGCCTTCGGGTCGATCGCAATGGTGCGCAGGAGGAGCGAGCGCCAGGGTGTGTCGGCAAGCCGCGGTGGCTGCTTACGCACGTGGTGCCAGACGCGCTGCCGCGCTGCTTGGCTGCGCACACCCCGCGGCTCGATCATCTCAGCCAGAATCACGCCGACCGAATAGACATCGGATCGAGCGTCGAGAGGGCTCCCCAGAACCTCTTCCGGCGCGATGTAGGCGGGAGTCCCGTGCGCCCTTGGGGCTCCGCTCTCGCGCAGCGCTCGGGCGATGCTGAAGTCCATCACCACCACCCGGCCCGACTCGGTCAGCATGACGTTCTCGGGTTTGATGTCGCAATGCACCAGACCCACAGCATGGATGGCCCCGAGCCCGGAGAGCAGTTGCGATGCAATGTCACGCGTCTGGCTGTAGGGGAGCGGACTCTCTCGCTCTAGCAGAGCGCGTAAGGTCGTGCCTTCGATGAACTCCATCGACATCGCACAGAGGCCTTCGAAGCGGACAAAGTCGAAGACCCGACAAACATGGTTCGACGCAACCTCGCGCGCCAAACGAACCTCACGGCGTAGCGCCTCGAGGTCGTCACTCTCGGAATCGGGGCACCGGCGATGGGGCACCTTCAGGGCAACGCGCAGATCGAGCTCCAGATCGTGTGCGCGCCACACCTCTCCCGAGCCTCCACAGCCGAGCGGATGCTCGATCCGATAGCGATCCGCCAACAGGGCTCCCGTTCGAAGAACCGAGTACACCTCGGCCCGCCTCTCGCGGTCGGGATCGAGCGGTGTCATCGCGAGATCGGTGGCCCTTCCATCCGGCTGTGACCGACGGCGCCTTTGCACTACACCTCCTCGTGCCGCAGCTCCTTCATCGGAAATAGACGAAAACCGCCAGGAAAGTCACCCGAACGGCAGTGAGCTCAAGGGCGCAAGCTGCTCAGCAGATGACGCAGCTCATCGTCGACGGCGCCACGTTCGGCCACCGTCGCCGCCACCTCATCGCGCAGCAGCTCGCCGTAGCGGCGGCGAAGCCGATAGACGCTCGACTTGACCGCTCCCTCGCTCGTGCCCAGCTCGGAGGCGAGAGCGGCGTAGGGCACACTGGGGGTACTTCCAGTGAGATAGAGCTTGAGGCGATCGAACGGCAGGCCACCTCCGCGCTCGGCCGACTCCTGGCCGAGCCGAGCCATGGCGCGCTCCATGGTGGTCAACGCCCAGCGACGCTCGTACAGCGTTTCGGGGTTGTCGGGATCGGCAGGCTCGCGCCGGAAACGCCCCTCGGCGGCATCTGCGTCGAGCGAGAGTGTCCAGGTTCCGCCGCCGCGCTTCTGCGCGCGCTCCCGGTCGCGCTCGTGGGAGAGATAGTGACGCAGCGCCCCGAGCAGGAAGGAACGGAAGCGCCCCTTGCTCTGGCTGATCGACTGGAGGCCATCCTTTTCGATCAGCTCGGTGAAGAAGCCCTGCGTCAGATCGCCAGCGCTCTCCGGATCGTAGCCAGCTCGCCGCACATAGGCGTAGAGCGGATACCAGTACGCCTCACAGAGCCCTTCCAGCGCTCTGCGGGCTACGCTCTCGGAACCGTCCCGGGCCGCCAGGACCTGGCTCCACTCGGTGGTGACGAACTGCGGGGCCATGCGGGTTCGAGCCCCCCTTGCTCAGTGCGACCGGTAGTCCGTTCTCTCGGAGTAGTTCCTCCCTCACGGTGTACGCACAAGGGTAGCGAATCACGTTTCTGGCCCCTACCCTGGAGGGTGGCCATGGGTGGTAGGGACCCGGCACCCTTCGCGAGAGAACGAAGGATCTTCAAACGCACCGGGGTACACTGCCCTGAAAATGACGCTACAAGCTGGCTCGGTACTCGGTCCGTACGAAATCGGCGACCTGCTCGGCGCGGGCGGCATGGGTGAGGTCTACCGTGCCACCGACACTCGCCTCGGGCGCGACGTCGCGATCAAGGTGCTCCCCGACTCGGTCGCCGGCGACGCCGAAAGCCGACTGCGCTTCGAGCGCGAGGCCAGGGGCCTTTCACAGCTCGAGCACCCGAACGTCTGCCGCCTCTACGACATCGGTAAGGAGGGCGACACTGACTTCCTGGTGATGGAGCTGCTCGAGGGGGAAACGCTGCGCGCCCGGCTCGATCGCAGTCGCCTGAGCGAGGCCGAAGCGACCCGTATCGCCATCGAGCTCGCCGACGGTCTCGAGGCGGCGCATCGCAAGGGCCTGGTGCATCGCGACCTCAAGCCCGGCAACGTGATGCTCACGAGCCAAGGCGCCAAGATTCTCGACTTCGGCCTGGCTCGCCCCTTCGCCTTCGGTGAACAGCAGGAGACCCTGATCGCCGGGCGCGACAGTGGCGGCGAGAGCCTGACCGCGGAGGGAACGATCACCGGCACACTGCAGTACATGGCGCCGGAGCAGGCCGAAGCGAAGGCGGCCGATCAACGCAGCGACATCTTTTCACTCGGAGCGATCTTCTACGAGATGCTCACCGGCGACCGCGCTTTCGCCGGCGACTCGCCGGCTTCGGTCATCGCGTCGATCATGAGCACCCCTCCGGCGGGGCTGGCGGATGGAGACGCGGATTTGCCTGCGGCGTCCCGTGGAGTCCTCGGGCACTGCCTGGCGCGCGACCCGGACGAGCGGTGGCAATCGGCCAGGGACCTGGCCATCGTGCTGCGCGAGGACTGGGCCGGCAATCCAGCGGAGCCGGAGACGTCGAGTGGAAAGCCTTGGTGGATCGCCGCCGGGATCGCCGGAGCGCTCGTGGCCGGGTGGCTCGGAGCGCGCCTGGTGGGAAGCTCCGGAATCGCTCCAGGAGGCGAGTCACGCACGATCCGAGTGCGACAACAAACCCGGCTTGACTGGGACGAGTTCGCCCCCAAGATCTCTCCCGACGGCCAGTTCTTTCTCTTCACCGCCGATCCCGATGACACCGGGCCCGAACAGACCGATATCTACCTCCAGCGCATCGACGGAGATCGGCCGATTCGCCTCACCGAGCATCCCGGATTGGACTGGTCGCCAGCGTTCTCACCGGACCAGGAGAGCATCGCCTTCTGCTCCACCCGGGGAACCACCACTGGCGGATCATCTCTCTACGTCATGGGCTCGACCGGTGAGTCCATCCGGAAGCTGGCCGACGAGGGCTGCTGGCCGAGCTGGTCGCCCGACGGCCTCCGAATTGCCTACACGACGGGCGACTTCACGAACCCTCAGAGTCTCTTCGGCTCCGGCGAGATCCACATCGTCGAGTTGGCGACGGAAACGACAATCCCGCTCGTGACCGACATGGACTACGCTATGCAACCATCGTGGTCCCCCGATGGCCGGCTGATTGCGTTCTGGGGCTTGCAGGGAGGCAATCGCGACCTCTACCTGATCGACCTCGCTAGCCGGGAGACAGCACGGATTACAACGGCCCCTTCTCTCGAGTGGGGCCCCACCTGGGGGCGGCTCGACGGCAGGCTGTACTACTCGAGCGACCAGGCCGGCCTCTTGAGCCTTTGGCAGCTCGACCCGCTGGTTGGGGACCAGAGCGCACGACCGGTTCCTCTTCCCGTGGGTGACGTCTGGTTCCCTTCCTTCTCGAGGACAGGAGATCGCCTGCTCTTCGCGCGACGCCGCACCCGGGCAAGCCTTCTCCAACGGGACATCGATCGTGCCGGTTCCCCGGGAGCGGCACGTACGCTCCTAGGCGGCAGCAACACGGTCAGCAACCCTCTGCTCTCGCCATCGGGACGGCTCCTGGCCTTCCACGACGAGAGCTCGCAGGGGCTGTTCGTCCTCGACCTGGAGAACTCCAGTGTCCGAAGGCTGGTCCAGGGCGGCGACTCCGCGAATCGGCACGCCAAGTGGTCGGCCGGCGGATGGATCGTCTTCAGCTCGGATCGCGGCGGTAGCTACGACATCTGGGCCGTGCGTCCCGATGGCAGCGGCATGACTCCGCTGACCAACACTCCGGACCAGGCGCTCCTTCTCCCACTCTGGGCATCGAGTGCCGGCGTGGCCTGGGGCTCGGACGGCGGGCGATCCCACACCCTCATGCGCATCGAGAGCGAGGGCGGCACCGAGCCACCTCGGGTCGGGCCCCAGACTCCCGCTCCGACCTGCGAAGGCTCGGACTTCTACCCCTACGCACTCTCTCCGGATGGGAATCGGATCGTGGGTTTCTCCCCCTGCGGAACGGCCGAGTACTCGTTTTGGATTCTCGACCTCACCACCGACGCCTTCGAGGAACTCTATCCATTCATGGAGTACGCACACCCCTGCTGGCTCGACAACGAACGCCTCGTTCTCCCTGGGCGCGACCTCGTGATTGTCGACCTCGACGGCGAGGTTCTCTACAACGAGCCGATCTCACCCCGGGACCCCGAGATCCCGGTGCGCTGCAGCGTGACCCCCGACGGCAAGAGCCTCATCATGAACTCCTACTCCGTCGACTCCGACGTCTGGCTGGCCGAGTTCGGCGAAGCCAACTGAGACCCAGCCCCTCTGTCCGCCACCAAGCGCCTTGCCGCGACCTTGGCGCAGCTACAGGGAAAAGATGTCTCTCGCCGTGATCACCTCGATCCCGCGTGCCGAACTGACCTTCTCTCGTGCACAAACGACGAAGCGCACTTCGTCCGAGATACCCGGAACCTGCATTGCCTTCCTCTCCAGACTCCGCCTCACGACTTCACCCTTCACCGACTTCGCCCACTTGGCCTCACCGACCAGCACCGGGCGGCGGCTCCGGCCCGCCAGGGCGAGTGCATCGATCTCGACCGCATTCGCGCCGTCGGTCCAATAGGGGCCGATCGCTACGATGTCCGGCCCCAGCTCTCCCCGGTTGGCCAGATGACGAAGATACTGGCGAAACGCGATCTCCCAGCGAGGCCTCATGAAGTCGTCGAGCTCTGAGAGGAGCACCGGCAGAATCGACCGGCCAAGACCGCGATCGATCTCCGTTCTGTACTTCGAAACGACTCCGAGCCAGAACGCGAGGAAATTGTCTCCGATCCTGTAGCTCTTTCGACGGGTGCGCCGCTGCCCCTCCGTTACGGGAGCCAGCCGCCGCAACAGCCGGAGCTCGATCAGGTTGTCGATCACCCGACTGGGGCTCGCCCCCACAGCTTGTTCAATCTCGTTGTACCGAGATCGACCTGCAGCCACAGCGTGGAGAATCTGGCGCGCGAGATCACCGCTCCCTCCCTCCGTCGCCAGAACCAGATCCCCTTCGACCAGAAGATGGCCACCGGGGGTACAGACCAACCTCTCGAGGTTCTTGCGGATCGAATCGGTCTGATTCCACCATTCCAGGTAGAGCGGGATTCCCCCGACCAGCCCCCAGACGAGCGCTCTCTCGCTCGGCTTCAGTCGCGGCAGCATCTTCGCGGCCTCGTGGGGCTCGAAGGGGTCGAGCCGCAGGTTGAGATCGACCCGCTCGTAGAGCGGAGCCCGTTCTTCCTGGATCGCCGTCATGGTCCTCACGGCCGATCCGCAGAGCAGGATCCTGAGCTTCGTCTTCGAGCGATTCCGATCCCAGAACGACCTCAGAACGCTCTCGAGCTCGGGCGCGCTGCGGACCAGTTCCGGAAACTCGTCCAGCACCAGGAGCAGCGGCTGCATCCGGGAGTGCTCGGCCAGGGTCTCGAGGCAATCGAGCCAGTCGGTGAACGGTCTTTCCTCCAGATCTCGGAGGCTGTCCGCAAGCAGACGTGTAGTAGATCGCTTTTCCGGCCCTGGGCCTGGGGCAGCGTCGCAGGGGGTCTGAGGAGGGTTGCGGCGGCCGGCCAGCGAACGACGGAGCAGAAGGGGTCGCCCGAGAAGGTGCCGCCAAGCCCGAGGAGCCTCCCGGAGCTCGAAGCGGCCTCCCATCACCGCAACGGCCCACAGCTCCGCCAGGGGCCGAACCCGACGCTGGCCCCGGCTCAGCCCTCCACGGCCTCGTACACCAGCTCCCCCTCGCCCGGAGGCGCCCGAGGCAAAGGCTCGGCCTCCTGAGGACCCAGCCCCACCCCCAAAAGCAACCGCCGCAACGAGGACGCCTCCACCACGAAGGCCACGATCCTCATCTCGGCGCCGCAGTACGGGCACAACAGCGGGTCCGACTCATAGACCTTCTTGATCAGCCGTACCCAGGAGAGATGGCGGCGCCTCCGCGACGGCGGATCCCTGTCGACCGAGGCCGCCACGTTCTGAGACCCTTCCGGTCCGAGGGCGGCCCTGCGGCGCTTGCCCCGAGCCGCATTCGAGTACCAACCCCAGTACCGAACCTGCTGCTGACGAGGCTCCGGCACGGGATCGAGAACGCGAGCTAGAAAGCTCAGCACATCAAGACGCTCGGACTCCCCAAACGGTCCACCCCGACGAGACGGTCGCGGGTGAACCAGCACCTCGTCCCGGTCCCCATCCCACTCCAGACGATCCAGGACGATCGGGCACCGAGCCATATACCGGCCCAGCCGAGCGGCCGCCGCCTTCTCCTCCACCCGCACCCCCGCATGCACCGAGAACCCGCTGTGGCGCCACGATAAGAGTGACTCCACCACCTCCTGGCCGATCTTGCCCCGCTCCACCAGCAGCCGCAGCACCTCCGCTCGCCACAACCGCTCCAGAGCCTCCCCATCCACCCACAGCAGGTGCCGGAAACTCCCGTCCGCCAGGAAGCCACCGTCGGTCACCAGCAGGTGCACATGCGGATGCCAACCCAGCAGCTCCCCTGCCGTCTGCACGAACCCGACCCCACCCGGCTCGAACGACTCGTCCAACGAAGCCTCCAGGCACAGCCGCCACGCCCGCCAAGCACAACCCAGCAGACCCCCCAACAACCGACGATCGAACCGAAAGAAGATCCGAAGACGCTTCGGGATCGTCAGCACCACCTGACGATGAGGGAGCTCCGCCAGCAGTTGGGGCGCAAGCCTCCCTCCCACCCGATCACGTCCATCGTGGGAGAGGACCGTGGTTCTCTCCAACCAGTGACGATCGTGGAAGGAGGGCAGGTGAGGGAGGAGCTGCCTTTCGACCTCCGTGATTGGCTCCGAGTCCAGGATCTCTTCACCTTTGGGATGAGCCCCCAGTTCCTCTCTCGGTTCGATGCCATGGTGGTACTCAACACCCTTCAGGCGCCGCAGCTGATCGAGATCTTCCTCAACCGGCACGACTCGGCCTATCACCAGACACGCCAGTACTTCGCCAGCCACGGGATCGAGTTCGCGATCTCTCCAGCCGCCGTCGAGCACATCGCACAGGCTGCGGCGGCCCAGAAGGCCTCGGCGCTCGCGCCTTGAAGGAGGTGTTTCGAAGAGTGATCGGGGCCCTACGAGTTCGACCCCCAGGCCCACGCCCAGGACGGCACGCTCTTCATCGACGTGCCGCAGGTCGTCGCGGCCCTCGACGCCGACGAGGGGATCGGGGCCTAGAGGCCCGGCGGGAGTCGAGCGGCCCGACAGCGGGACGCCCCACCTGGATCCCCGGCGGTGATGTGTCGGCTATACTGCGTTGGCTGTGACCACTGGAAGCCAGCCGAGGAGGTCGATCCGATGCGTCTCTCTCTCTCTCTCTCTCTCTTCAGCTTGCCTTCTGATCAGTCTGGTCGCTCCCGGAGCGAGCCTGGCTCAGCCGCTGGTTGAGCTGAACTGGTTCGAGTATCCGACGCCAGAGGGCGTCATCGTGGTCGCGCCCGACGTTCGCACGATCGGGGTCATCCCGGCTCCGGGAGCTTCAGCGTCGACGATCATCGACAAGGTGCAGCCCATTCTGCCCCTGGCCGCCCCCCTCGATCTCGGAGGCGTGATCCTGTTCTCGCGCGCCAACGCTTCGTCACCTCCACAGCCGCCGCTGCCCGATCCTCCCTACCCTGGCTTCGGGGCCCGGCTCGTGACGAGCGTGTTGCAGTGGGCCGTGGGGGATGACGGCTGGGTGAGCCCGGCCTTCTACGAGGTCGGAGTGGAAGACACGGACGCGATGTTCTTCCGGCAGCTCGCCTATCTCCAGGTGAGCCCGGAGTACACGGAGGCGGAGGCGCGGTTGCTGTTCCTGGATTTCGGTCTGGGAGAGGCTCTGCCTCGAACGGCTCACGACCCGCCTGGCTTCTATCGGGTCCGGGTCGAAGATCGTCATGTGCTCCGGGCGCTCGATCGGATCGAAGTCCTCCGGGCCGATCCCGAGGTCGAGCGCGCCACCCTCGAGTTCGGCGCGGTCGTGACCGCTCCTGCGGGCCTCGTCGAGCTTCCTCAGGGAAGTCCTCCGGTACCGACGGCCGCATGTACCGCGTCACCCTTCGTCCAGGTCGGTGTCTGGGGCGACGGGATCGAAGGCGACTATCCGAATCTCAATCAACCGACCGGTCCCGACCAGGGATGGAGCTGTTTCGGTAGTGAAGACGAACCCTGTGAAGAGGGGGGCGAGCCGGAGCAGCAGTGGGACGTGCACGAGACGAGCGTGGCGGGTGTCATCTCCGGCTGCGGTGGCACGAACGGCCTTGCCGAGGGGATCGCTCGAAACGAAGCGAAGGTCTACTCCGTCAAGGCCATGGAGGCCCTCAACACCTGCAACTCCTTCAACGGAGACTGGCTTACCGAAGGCTACTTCACGAAGTCGATGGACGCTGTCGAGGACAACCACCTCAAGGTGGTGAACATCTCCTGGGATCTCACCGAGATCAGGAACTCGGTCGTGGTCAACGATCGTCTTCGGGAGCTTCGCAAGAGCGGCTTCCTGGCGGTGGCAGCGGCGGGCAACTCGGTCCGGGGTGGCGATCCCGGGGTCAGGTTCCCCGCGACCAACGCCTATGTGCTGGCGGTGTCGGGTCTCAACGAGGCGGGTACCGGTCGCTTCCTGGTCGAAGGGGAGTCGATGATCAACTGCGGCAACACGGTCCTCGACTTCCAGTCAAACTTCGGCCCGGAGGTCGCGATGTCCGCACAGGGGGAGCGGGTGATCACGACCGACCGAACGGGAGACGATGGCTACGTGCCGGGCAACGATGTCGTCCTGACCGGGACGTCCTGGGCATCGCCACTCGTGGCCGGAGCGGCTGCCCGCCTCATCTTCGTGAATCCGGATCTCTCGCCGGGCACCCTCGAGATCCTGCTCTGTACGACGGCCACCGACATCGGTGACCCGGGTCGCGACGACGAGAGCGGTTGCGGTCGCATCGACGATGCCTCGGTGGCGGCCGCCGAGATGCAGGCGCCGGACTGGATCTTCGCCGACGGGTTCGAGACCTCGTTCGAGGACCTCGAGGTGGAGTGGAGCGACTGGGTCGTCGAGGAAGAGCCGTGAGTTCGGTCCGCAGACCCGGTTGGCTCCTGAGGTTAGTCATCCTGGGGGCCACCCTTCTCAGTTCGCAGGCTGGACACGCTCAGGGCTACGAGGTCCTGGCCCGCTACCTCTTCGACAGCACCGAGGAGATCGAGCTCTGGGAGCTCCAGGGTCCGGCGGAAGGGGCCGCCCACTGGGACGCCTCGATCGGGGAGCCGAATCCGGGATCCGCGCGTTTCGAGATCGTCGAGCCGCGACTGGGCCACTTCTCCGATGTCGATGTTGCTCTCGGTCCCTGTCTGCCTCCGCTTCCGAGTGGCGCCGTCCTGGAGATCGTGGGGCAGAGGCGAACCCTGCCCGAGGACGGGGGATACGCGAGTACCACCTGCGAAATGGGCTTCGCCGCCTACGACCGGGGAACGGTCTGCGAGGGCCCTCCGGATGCCTGGACCTCCTTTCCGCCTCCGTGGGCCAACCCCTGGTATCCGGGCCCCTTCCTGCCCTATGAGCTCCGCCTCAATCCGCTGCCCGCCGAGTTCGAAGCGGTACGGCCCAGGCTCGTGACGATTGGAGAGCGCGACGAGTCCTGCTGGTTCGATTCGGTCGAGGTGAGGCTCATCTCTTCCCCGGCGGAGATCCCGACCGTCTCCTGGTGGGCGCTCCTCGCATTCGCCGGTGCTCTCCTGGGTGCCGCGTGGGGCGTGATGCGGAGATAGCGGGCGTGGAGTGGAGCGACCTGGTCATCGAGGAAGAGCCGTGAGTTCGGTCCGCAGACCCGGTTGGCTCCTGAGGTTCGTCATCCTGGGGGCCACCCTTCTCGGTTCGCAGGCTGGACACGCTCAGGGCTACGAGGTCCTGGCCCGCTACCTCTTCGACAGCACCGAGGAGATCGAGCTCTGGGAGCTCCAGGGTCCGGATCGTTGATCAGACGGGCGGCCGTTCCTTAGCCCTCCATGACCTTCTCGACCGTGAGGTTGAGCCGCTCGAGCAGTTCGAGCAGCTCCCTCGAGACCTGCTCGCCGTAGACCTCGTCGGAGACGTACGAGGTCGATCCTCTGCTGTGTCCGTACTGCGGCGCCGAGATGAGGATCGTGGCGTTCGTGGTGGAAGTGTGTTCGCTGCGGCGGTTGCTAGAGTGTGTGGGAGTCGGGCCTCAGGAGGCCGAGCCGCTGTGTCGGGCGCCGCCGGGGGCGGGGGAGCTGGTGTACGAGTCGGTCGAGGGCTAGTGCCGGACCGGGGCGGGGCCGGTTCCTGGCGGAGCTGTGTTGGGGTGGAGGCATTCGGGCGCCCTTCGAGGTTGGGCATGTCCTTCGGGGGCTGTTGATGGCTGAGACCAGATGGGGAAACGTGTAGTAGATCGCTTTTCCGGCCCTGGGCCTGGGGCAGCGTCGCAGGGGGTCTGAGGAGGGTTGCGGCGGCCGGCCAGCGAACGACGGAGCAGAATGGGTCGCCCGAGAAGGTGCCGCCAAGCCCGAGGAGCCTCCCGGAGCTCGAAGCGGCCTCCCATCACCGCAACGGCCCACAGCTCCGCCAGGGGCCGAACCCGACGCTGGCCCCGGCTCAGCCCTCCACGGCCTCGTACACCAGCTCCCCCTCGCCCGGAGGCGCCCGAGGCAAAGGCTCGGCCTCCTGAGGACCCAGCCCCACCCCCAAAAGCAACCGCCGCAACGAGGACGCCTCCACCACGAAGGCCACGATCCTCATCTCGGCGCCGCAGTACGGGCACAACAGCGGGTCCGACTCATAGACCTTCTTGATCAGCCGTGCCCAGGAGAGATGGCGGCGCCTCCGCGACGGCGGATCCCTGTCGGCCGAGGCCGCCACGGTCTGAGACCCTTCCGGTCCGAGGGCGGCCCTGCGGCGCTTGCCCCGAGCCGCATTCGAGTACCAACCCCAGTACCGCACCTGCTGCTGGCGAGGCTCCGGCACGGGATCCAGGACACGAGCCAGAAACTCGAGCACGTCCAGACCGCTCGGATTCCCCAAACGGTCCACCCCGACGAGACGGTCGCGGGTGAACCAACACCTCGTCCCGGTCCCCATCCCACTCCAGACGATCCAGGACGATCGGGCACCGAGCCATATACCGGCCCAGTCGAGCCGCTGCCGTCTTCTCCTCGACCCGCACCCCAGCATGCACCGAGAACCCGCTGTGGCGCCACGACAAGAGTGACTCCACCACCTCCTGGCCGATCTTGCCCCGCTCCACCAGCTAGCCGCAGCACCTCGGCGCGCCACAGCCGCTCTAAAGCCTCCCCATCCACCCACAGCAGGTGACGGAAACTCCCGTCCGCCAGGAAGCCACCGTCGGTCACCAGCAGGTGCACATGCGGATGCCAACCCAGCAGCTCCCCCGCCGTCTGCACGAAACCGACTCCACCTGGCTCGAACGACTCATCGAACGAAGCCTCCAGGCACAGCCGCCACGCCCGCCAAGCACACCCCAGCAGACCCCCCAACAACCGACGATCGAACCGAAAGAAGATCCGAAGACGCTTCGGGATCGTCAGCACCACCTGACGATGAGGGAGCTCCGCCAGCAGTTCCTCCTCGGCCCATTCCGCCCACAGCAGCTCTCGCTTCTGGTGACACGAGGGGCACAGACACCGCTGCTTGCAGGAGAACGCCACCAGGTAGTCGTGGCCGCACTCCTCGCAGTGCACTCGGGCCGCGCCCTGAGCGAAGATCCCACAGTCGAGGTACCGATGAGCAGCCCTCTCCACGCAGCGGCGAAGCCGACCGTGCGTGAAGGATTGCGATAACACCTAACGCAGCTCTGCCTATAGATGCCAGAATCTGTATGATATCTTCAGAGTTACGTGTTCATTGAGGAATTTCCAACGATGCCGACCCGACAATCGACGATGCGTGCAACAAAAACTGCAGCAATCTGCACCGCCCTGATGACAATTCTTGGCACGTCACTGGCAACCGCCGCAGACACGCGCCCCAATATTCTGCTAATCGTCGGCGATGACATAGGCTACGGCGACCTGGGCTTCACAGGTGCAGTAACCCAAACGCCGAACATCAACATGCTGGCAAATCAGGGTGTCACCTTTACGCGCTTTCATGCATCTCCGGTATGCTCAATTACCCGGGCGATGCTGATGACTGGTAACGATCCGGTCGAAATAGGGCTTGCCGCTTTTGACTATGCCCTCTACCCGCCTGCTGAAGGCATACCAGGTTATGAATCTTATCTAACGCGGACCACGGTAACGGTAGCCGAGTTGTTGCAGGATGATGGCTACCGCACTTACATGGTAGGCAAGTGGCATCTGGGTGGCGCGCATGGTGGCGACGGTCCCGATAAGTGGGGCTTCGATCACAGCTATTCCATCTATACCGGTGGCGCTAACCACTGGAATCAGGGTGTATTCCACGTGGATACGCATAACCCGGAAGTGGTCGAGCAGATCCAGGCAGGCATCATCCCGCAAGAGCCCTATTTTGAAGACGGTGAATCGGTCATCCGGCCGACCGGAATTTTCTCCGATGAACTCTGGACGGAGAAGATGCTCGACTATATTGAGTCCGGGCGCGATACGGGCGAGCCGTTCTATGCCTACCTTGCCTACACCACCGCCCATGCGCCGTTGCAGGCACCCGATTTTTTAATCGACAAATATATCGATCACTACCTGCAAGCAGGATTTGCCGGATTAAAACGGCAGCGTTGGGATACCCAGAAGCGGCTTGGCATTATTGATGCCGACGCGGCTTACCCAGGGTATCAAGATAATCAGTTGGTGCAGAATTGGGAACAGCTTTCAGATGCCGAAAAACAACGTCAGGCGCGGTCGATGGCCGTGTATTCGGCGATGATGGAATCTCAGGATTACAACATCGGCCTGATCATGAACTACCTGCGCGAAACCAATCAACTCGACAACACCCTGATCATCTACATGTCTGACAATGGCCCGGAAGGACTGGATGTTCAAGGGCCGCTGAGCGACCCCAACGCAACCCGCTGGATCGAAAACACCTTCAGCCAGAATACCGCCGATATCGGCAACGGGAATGCCTTTGGTTTTATAGGTACTAGCTGGGCAAATGCCAGCACCGGCTCCCTGCAGTGGTGGAAGTGGTTTATCGGCGAAGGTGGTATCCGCGTGCCGCTGATTATTGTGCCGCCGAGAACAATGACCTCGGTCCACGATGGCGAAATGAACTCGACACACACAATGGTCAAAGATGTGCCCGCTACCATCCTGGATTACGCTGGAGTTACGCATCCGCAGACCCGTTTCAAAGATCGCGATATCAAGGCACCCTCCGGAGTATCCATTCGTCCTTTCCTCGCTGGAAAAGCAGCCCAGCCACGCAGTAAAGATCAATGGGTGGCCTTTGAATTGTTCGGCAACGGCTATGTTGTCAGTGGCGAATACAAAGCAATCCGGGTTCGCCCGGCAATGTGGGGCGATGGACAATGGCACCTTTACAATATAAGCACGGATCCGGGTGAAACTATTGATCTCGCGTCAAAGCAACCAGAACTGCTGGCGGAACTCGTTGCTATTTATGACAATTGGGCTGAGATGAATGGCATTGTGCCGGTGGCTGAAAACTGGAGCCCATGGCACGGATTCCTTACCGAGGAACAGATGGAGAATTGGTGATAGATCACTAGTGTTGGCTCACGGCCGGCATTGTTTACTTACACCGTTCGTCGGAGACTTTTTGGCCTTGGCAGAAATAGCTCAACGGATGCCAGGCTAGAAACTTTATATTCATACTATTAGGGATGGTCATATGGCCGACATCAAAGATCCGATAAGTTTGTTCGACAAACTGAATGCTGCCGTTGCACTGCTGGTCACTCCCGAATGGTCGGACTTCAAATCGCGGCGTAGCAACCCAAACGCAGGACGAGTTGAACTACGGCCGGCGAATTTCTCGATCAAGCCCGAGATGAGAACCATCGCTGGCACCCGCGTGCGAGTTGCCCAGGGCGGCAAATCCGACGGCCCAACACTATTACTCCTGTGCCCGCTGCCACAGAGCATTCTCTGTTATGACCTGATCTGGAATCAGCTGGCCGAGCATTTTCATCTGGTGGCGTTGGATATTCCCGGCTTCGGACGCAGCGAAGGCGGCGTTGAGTTCATGACCTTTAAAGCGCAAGGCGAGTATCTCCGCGACTTCGTGAACGAAATGAATCTTGATCAAGTGCATATCGTTGGGCCGGATGTCGGCATGGCTGCCGCGCTTTATTATGTGATGCATTGTGAACACAAGGCCGCCAGCCTCATTGTCGGTGATGGACCGGGCATAGCACCAAGTGCGAACGGCAGCATTATCGACAAGATAGTGAAGTCAGGATTCTGGCGAACAGTGTTCCGAGTTACCGGCAACGGTACGTTTGTGGAAGCAGGTTACCGGCTCGGCTGCCTGCACTACCGTCCGAGTGCCGAAGAAGTTGCAGATTACGTGGAATCTTATCGGGGCCGTATCACTACGATTTGCTGCAACTGGTTTAAGAACTATGCGCGGAATATCGCGACAACCGACCCGCACATCGACACCCTTGATTTACCGGTGCAGGTGTTCTGGGGCGACATGGATATCTTCCTTCTGGAAGATAATGCAAAGCGCCTGCACCAACGGCTCCCCCGCAATCGTTTAACCGTCTTTCATAACTGCGGTCATTTTAGCTTTCAGGATCAACATCAACAGTTCGCAGCAATGATCACAGACTGGGTTACATCGGAACACAAAAACGTCTGATCCAAGGGTCTTCTTTGACGTGTAGGAAAACGTGTAGGAAATTCCTTTCCGGGTTTGAGCCTAGCGCAGGCACGACGCGGCTCGAAGAGGGTCCTCAGGGCTCCGCGAGGCCATCACGGACCGGTCGACGCGCCGCGTCCTTCCGCCAACAGCCCCCGAGGAGCTTCACGAAGCCTTAAGCGGCCGCCCATCCCCTCAACCGAGCACAGCTCCGCCAGGGACCGACTCCGGCCCGGCCTCAACGTCAGCCCTGCACCGCCTCGTACACCAGCTCCCCCTCCCCGGGAGGCGCCCGCGACAACGGCTCGGCCTCCTGAGGACAAAGCCCCACACCCTCCAGCAACCGCCGCAACGACGACACTTCCACCACGAACGCCACGATCCTCATCTCCGCGCCGCAGTACCGGCACAACAACGGGTCCACTGAGGTCGTACGACGAGCCACTGGCTCGCCGTCGCCCCCGCGGCGCACGCGAGACAAGGTCTCGCCTTGGCGGCGAACGTAGACCTTCCGGATCAGTCGAGCCCACGACAGACGGCGATACCTCGAGGCACCACTCGGCTCCCCGGCGCCACTCACCGGCCGACTCTCTGATTCGGCCCCCGACTCGGCCTTCCGGCGCTTGCCTCGAGCCGCATTCGAGTACCAACCCCAGTACCGAACCTGCTGCTGACGAGGCTCGGGAACATGGTCGAGAACACGCGCCAGGAATTCGAGCACATCCAACCGCTCGCATTCCCCAAGCGGGCCGCCCCGACGCGAAGGCCGAGCATGGATGACCACCTCCTCGCCAGCCGAGAGCTGACCTGGATGCGATGACCAGGCTCCTACCTCAACCGAAACGCCCCTTCAGGAGGCCGAGCGCCACTAGCGAGATCAGGAACGCGAACAGCGACAAGTAGAGGGGGCGAAGCGTCGGAACGACCGTTGCTGGGGCTGGCAGCTCGATCAGGACATTGTCGATGTTGCAGGTAGAAAGGACACCCGGCGAGCCGTTGGAAAAGAAGAAGAAGCGGTATGCCACCCCGTCATCAGGGAAAGACTGCTGATCGAAGCTGTACTCGAGTGAACCCCAGCTCTCCACCCCGCGGACCACAAGCCCGGCGTGGTACGGTTCGAGCTCGCAGGTCGGGGTAGTGAACACGTCGATCCCGACTCCACAGGCAGTATTGCTAGCGGACCTCCACAGATCGGCACTGATCGATGGGACGCCCGTCGTGCGAGGAAAACAGGGCGTCTGCGCCTTCGTCTCCGCGGCTCGTTCCAGCCGGAACTGCATCGATCCGGGCTCGGAATTCCCGAACGCCCCGTCCCACACGAGCTCGAAGTTGTCGGAGAGCTCGGGCGGCACCGTCCAGAAGTCCATTTGGTCGGCCGCTTCGAAGTTGAAGAGGAAGGTCGTCTGCGCTTCACAAACCACAGCACCTGCCGCGACCTGGACACAGGCCAAGACTACGAGAAGGGGTCTTCTTCGGGCCCAGTTTCGTTGGCATCCCATCGGCTCAAGTCTCCTGGGTAGTCAGGCGCGATACCGGTCACTCCCTCTTCGAAGTCGTCGTGGAAGATGTAGTCTTCAGCCGCCGCCATCGCAGCGCCGGCGTCGATGGCTCCGCACTCTGGAGGGGCTTCGTCCCACGCCGGGTCGACAGGGCGACTCGTAGTACAGAGCAGATACTCCACTGACCGTGGATCCAGCTCCGGCGAGTGGGCGATCAGCAGTGCGGCAACCGCAGCCACTGCAGGGGAGGAGAACGAGGTTCCACGACGCACGATGTGATCTCCATCGTCGAGCCCCGGTAGACCTTCAGGATCAGCCAGGGCGATGTCTTGCCCCAGCGTGACAAAGCGGAGACCAGTTCCCCACTGCGTCCCCAGGTCTCCTTGGGTCCAGCGCGCACCGTCCGTGGCCAGAGCGCCCACTCCGTTGACCACGTCAGCTCTCGCGGGAAAGCCCGCGCCGTCATCGTCGGCATTTCCCGTTGCGGCAAAGCCACTACTCCCTTCAAGCGTGCATTGAGATACGCGGTTCGGATTGCGGCGCTGTCCGCCAAGAGGGTCCAACTGTGGTTGAGGACTCGCACCTTCTCCTGATCGTCGGCCCAGTTGATCGCATTCGCCACCCAGCTCGACATCTGCAGATTCAGCGTGCCGCAGAGCACGGAGTTCGGAATCAGCTCCCAGTTGTGCGCTCTCGCCGCCACCGTCTCGATCTGATAGGCCACGCCGACTCCGCCGCTGTCGTTGTCGAGAGCCGTCACAACGCTGCCTACCTGGGTACCGTGGTATTCGCATCTGCCTTCAGCGGGCGCCGCATTCTGGTGTTCGCCTAGATCGTTCACCAGATTGTCGGCGAAGTTCTTCCCCGTGCCCTGGTGCGCGACATCGTAGTGATCCAGATCGATCCCTTCGTCGATGATCGCGACTCGGACCAGAAGCTCGGCGCTGGCATCCAAGCCGCCGCAGGTGTCCCACGCGTCTCTGATGTTGACTCCCCAAACCCCATCGTGCAGCTCGTCTCCGTCGAAGGAGTAGGGCTGCGAGAAGTACGGGATCCCGATACACGCGCTGGCCGGGCTCGCATCGAGGAGCCCCAGATCCGGCTCGGCCCAGAGCACCCCTAGAAGGCGGGCGAGCGTGTTGGCGTCCGCAAGGGTGTCGAAACCCGATCTGGCCTCCGGGAAGTACACGGTCGCGAGGGTTCCCGAAGCACTTCCCTCGAGCGAGCTGATCACGGCACCCGCATCCTCGAGAGCTCTTCGTGCCTCCCCTTCGTCCAGTCTGGGGGACACCTGCACGAGAATGTCCGGGACCAGGACCAAGCGGCCTCCCTGTTCACCTCGAAACACCGGAGAGACCCAGTAGGAGCTCGAGTGCTTCTGCAGCAGCTCGTTCACCACTACCTCGGCCCTGGCCACGCCGACGCTAGATTGATGTGGTTCTAGCCGAGGTGGAGCCGAGGCGTTGGGACGCGAGAAGAGCGTCCACCCCCCCCTGAGAGCGAAGCGTCACTCCAGCCGGAGGCGAGGCCACGAGGAACCGAGAGGTCCGCCGGAGAATCTGCTCTGCGAGGGCGGATGGCGAAGCTGCTGTTGGAGAGCTCGAGCTCTCGCGTCTGACCTCGATCGAGAGTCCTGAAGTAGCGCCCCTGTGGCTGAAAGTCCCGGGGCTGGGCTACCAGGGGCGCAGAACCGGCGACCAGTAGCAAGAAAACCGCTCCTGCAACGAGTAGAGATCTTGTCAACGGCCGCCCCCCATTCATAGCTGCGAAAGACGTGCAACTCGCATCGATGCTAGCAGAAGAGTACAGATGCTCTCTGGGGAGCGAGGCGAACGGTGGCTCCAATGACACCAGCTAGCGGCCACGCGGTGGGGAAGAACGTCTCCACATTCCCTGGAGCTCGACCCGTGCCTATGCCATGCAGGCCTAGACTCGGTGATGACTCGGAGGTCCTCACCTGGACGAAGAGGCTGGCCCACCGCTGCATGCTGCGAGGCTTCCTCAAATGGGGCGAGGCGGAGTGGAACTTCGACGACGAGTACCTTAGCGCCTCGGAGCCCAACCAGCGCCGCAGAGAGACGATCGAAACGGTGAGCTGTTCTCCTGCGGCAGGGCAACCAGATCGGCCGAGGCCTGCGCTACCTCCAGCAGAGCTGGTCGGGCAACCTGACCGGCCTCTACCAGATCGCATCCGATCGTCCCTCGGGCTTCAATCTTTCGGCTGCGATCCAGGCGCGCGACGGCTGCACCCAGGCCTACTACGCTGAGACGAGGACCTCCGATGGAGTCGCGCGCGGATTGGCGTCGTCGACGACCTCAACGTGACCGACGAGAACACCGAGCTGGCGAGAACTGCCGACATCACATCGACGCGGCTCTGCTACCTGGATTCGAACGTGGCACCCTTGGATCTTCTGTCTCGGCGTCCGGCTCTCCTGGCGTTGAGCCAGTCGCTTCCTTCGTTCAGCGTCGGTTCTCAGCTGCTAGACTTCTAGCGTGAGGTGGCCGTGAGCACTGCAGCCCAAAGCAAACTCGATGTCCTCGAGCGCCTGAAGGACCTCGAGAGCCAGCTCAGGTCCTTCGGGGTGAAGCGGCTGGGCTTGTTCGGCTCGTTCGTGCGCGAGGAGCAGAATCCCACGAGTGACGTGGATGTCCTGCTCGATTTCGAGGCGGGCAGGAAGAGCTTCGACCGCTTTATGCGCATCGCCTTCCTCCTGGAGGACGTGCTGGAGCGACGGGTCGAAGTGGTCACAACTTGAGGCCCTCAGCCCTTACCTCGGCCCCCACATCCTCAGTGAGGTCGAGGATGTCTTTTCAGGGAGCTGAGTATGTTCAGCACATCCTCGATAACAAGTAGCCTCGCCCGCTGAAGCCGCTACCCCTACTCCCCTACTTCCTCCTCCGCCTCCGGGTTCTTCAGCAGCACGCGCTGCCCGTTGCCGGCCACGAGCTGACTGAACGCCTCGAGGTCGGTCTCGTAGATCTCGTGGATCTGCTCGATCAACGGAGGTAGCATCGGCTCGAGATCGGCCCAGCGCTCCTTGATTCCGGATCCCACCGGCGGCGGATTGACGTGTAGAGTCTTCCTCTACAGGTTCTCGTCGTCTTGCGAGGAAGTTTGTTGAGCGCTTCTATGCAGCGATGGCGTGCGGGAAGTCCTGAGTGGCGAGGCGGACGGCAGCCGACATCAGCGCCTGCCCTTTCCACGTGACTCTCCATCGTCGGGATCGTGGGATCTTGGCGAGCAGAGAGTGGGCGTGGAGGATCTTGAGAAGCCTCGAGACTCGGGCACTGTTGCGTCGGTCCTTGTGGCGATCCTTGGAGATTCCGAAGAGTCGCCGTCGAACGTGCTTGTTTCGAAAGCCCATGAGGGCATGTTCTCCGCGCAGGACGGCTCTGAAGAGCTCCAGGTCTTGGCTCGAGAGAGGATTGAGGGCTCGCACGCAGCGGCCTCCTCGTCGTAGGCGCCGACAAGCGTGGTGCAGCGCTTGACGAGCCTTGGAGAGATCGCTGACGCAAGCGAGAGCGTCGCGAGCCGAGTACCCCTGCACTGCCTCTCCCACTTCCGCACTGCCTCTCCCCACTTCACCCCTCACGAGCTCGAAGATGGTTTTCACATCTACGGCGGCGATCTGCCAGAGGGCTTCGTCGCCACCACCGTCGCCGTCGACGAGAAGAACGGCCTACGCATCGGACCCACGTCGTTTCCCCGAAGACGGCGCCGAAACCTTCGACGCGCTCGTCGTCGCCCTCGACCTCTACGACCGTGTCGTGAACATCGCCCTTCCCGTGACGTTGAGCTCCGAGGTGCTGAACTGGACGAAATCTGACAATCCGGAGTCGTTCGAGATTCCGATCGAGGTGACCTATCAGATCTGTAGCGACACGGTCCGCTATCCGCCCAACACGAAGCCTTTGACTGTGGAGGGGCCGGTCAGCGCCCGGCTCATGCCCGGGGCGGTGAGGAGGCCGGAGGAACGATCCTCGTTCTCGGGTCGCGGGACTCAGTCGACCACGAAGACCTGGCTCGGACTCACGCTTGGCGGGACGGCCAGGGTGACGAAGAGAGAAGACATCTCGTCGACGGTCTGTCGGCCCCACGGCACGTCGCGACCAGGATCTGGGTTGTCCGGGTTGCGATCAGAATTGTCGTAGCGCAAGCGGTAGCGAATCCGATCTCCCTCAGAGAGCTCGATCGGCCGGACGTATTCGTAGTCGATCTGCCAGTTGAAGTCGTAGCGCGGCACGCGCAGTAATGGTGTCGCTTGCGTGCCAGCCGTCGAGAGCTCTACTTCGGCCGCCACCCCGCGCGAGTGCATGTGCGGCGTGATGGACAGCAGAGTCGCTTCTCGCGCCAGGGTGGCCTCGGTGTCGATCGAGTAGTCCTCTGCACCTGCCGGCACCCACAGCGAGTAGTTGTCCAGGAAGAGCGAGACCACTCGCCGGCGCGGCTCCTCGGGAGAGAAGCGGAAACCCACCCGGCTCTGGTCGCTCACCGCACTGCCGTTCGGGGTGTAGTGGATGTTGAACACCAGTTCCGCTCCCTTGGGTAGCAGCCGGGCGTGACCGGAAGGCAGGCGCTGCGGGCGGCCACCGGGAAGGTAGGACGCCAGGAACTCCACCTCGTCCCCGGAGATGCCGGCACGGACCGTGGGCTGCGGCGCCTCGGTGTTCGCGCTCACCGGGAAGAAGGCGGGAGCTCCCGGCTCGAGCGCTGCGAGGTCCTCGTCTTCGGGACAACCGGGGCGGCAGACCAGAACGTCGATGTGGTGGATCACCGAACGCTCGCCGGGCCGCACCTCGATCGCATCGATCCACCGATCCTCCGTCACCCCGGTCGGGATCTTGATGTTGACGTAGTCGACCACGCCTTGTGCGGGCACCGGATAGGCCTCAGGCATGACGACGACCAGGTCCGGCTCGCCGATGCCCCAGTGGAGCTCTGGATCGCTCAGCGGATGAGAGGCGGGTGAATCTTCGCCCTTCGGCGCTCCGGCGTCGACCCACGCGACCAGCGTCGCGATCTCTGCGTCCGAGAGCCTGCGGTCGTTGCGGAACTCCCCCACCGTCGGATCGGCGAACCACGGCGGCATCGCGCGTGTCGCCACGGCCTGCCGGATCGACTTCGCCCAGGGTCGTGCCTCTTGCCAGCTCCGCAACGACATCGGAGCGACTTCGCCGGGCCGGTGGCACTCCACACAGTGCCGCTCGAGAATCGGCAGCACCTCGCGATCGAAGTCGGGAACCTGTCCCAGCGAGGGGACACTCTCGAGAAGCAGGACGATCGCCCAGCAGACTGCTGCGACGAGGAGCGAGCGGAATCGACCCTTGCGAAGCATTCCCCAACTGTACGCCAATCTTCGGATTCCGTCGGCGCTCACGAGATTGCCCAGCACGCGGCAGTTATGGGAGAGTGCTCGTATGTGGTCCAACATAGCTTCTGTACTGGTTCCGGTCGATTCATCGGACGCGTCCTTCGAGGCCTTGGACAAGGCTCTGACCATGGTCGCCGAGCCCGGGCACGTCCACGTCGTTCACGTACTGGCAGACCTCACTTCAGAGGCCGACTTCCTCCGTGAGCGTTTCACGCTGGCCGACCGCGAAGAGCACGCGAGACGCGCCCTCGAGGGCCGTCTCACCGACTCCCAGCGCGGTGTGAACGTGCTGGTGAAGACGGGCGCTCCGGGGCAGGTCATCGCGGATACGGCTAGGGAGCTCGGGTGCGACCTCATCGTGATGCCCTCTCATGGTCGTACGGGGGTGTCCCGCATCCTGCTCGGCTCGGTGGCCGAGCGTGTCCTGCGTCTCGCGGAGTGCCCCGTCCTGGTGCTCAAGGGTCCGTCCGCCTGAGCATCGCCCGAGCCACAGAAAGCGAAGTGGTCTCACCAGGGAGCTGCTGTGACCTGTCAGGACGTCGTTCAGTAGGCGGAGTGGTCCATCCGAGCCACTTCGGCCATGCTTGGAGTGCATCCTTCAACCATGGCGAGTAGAAATCGGATGAACCTGCACCCGAATGCCCGAAGCTGTCCGGCAAGTCGAGCCCTGCTCGTGGATCGAGTCCTGCGAATGGGCTGGAGCCCGGGATAGAATCCTCAGCCAAAACGGGAGTGCAATTTCTGCCATGTTCCTCGCAAGGCCACTACCCCAGATCCTGGTCGGCGTTGCGCTTGCGGCAACAGCTGGCCTGGGCCAGAGCGTTGATATGCTGGTCGCCCCGTCGCCGAACGAACCTCGCTGGGTGCGTCCCCCCGAGCGCCTCGCCGAGCGTTCGGCACTGACACCCGACGGTCGACTCGCCGAGGCCGAGTCGGCCGCCGCGGAGGACCTGGCCGCCCTGCGGCGCTGGAACGACGAAGGACGGCTGCCGAGACGCAACGGCTTCGCCCGCCTTCTCCCTACACCCCGGTCCGTCGACCTCGGGGACCTCGATTCTCGCTTCGATCCCGCCTTCGAAGGAGGCTTGGCCAGGTCTCGGCACGGCACGCTGACTTGGACCACCCGAATAGACGTCGCCGACTCCTGGCGCCTCCGCCTCCGTCTCGAGAATGTCTCTCTTCCTCAGGGAGCGCTCCTGTGGGTCTACTCCGACGATGGCGAGACCCGCGGCCCCTTCGGAGTCGACCTGCGCTCGCCCGACGGAGTCCTCTACACACCGAGTGTCGCAGGACCGCGACTGACCCTGGAGGTCGAGCTGCCCGCGGGAATCGCTCGCTCGGGCGCTAGATTCGAGCTCCGCGAGGTGGTTCAGCTGTTCTCTCCCCAGGACACTGTCAACCCCCTGGCCGCGCTCGGACCGCGAGGGAGTGAGTGCCTGGTCGACGCCCAATGCATCACCGACGGCGACTGGGCTCCCATCGATATGGTGCAGAAGTCGGTGGGGCACCTGCAGTTCGGCGGCGGCTTCGTATGCTCGGGCAATCTGCTCAACGACACGATCGGAAGCCTGACTCCCTACCTGCTGACTGCCAATCACTGCATTTCGAACCAGACCGACGCCTCTTCGCTCGAGGTGTTCTGGGACTACACGACGGCGGCGTGCGATAGCGTGAACTGGCCCGCACTCGCGAGCCTACCGCGCTCGAACGGCTCGACGCTGTTAGCCACCGGGGCGAGCTCCGACTACACGCTCCTCCGGCTCAACGGTCTGGCCGGCGACCGAGTGTTGCTCGGTTGGAACGCCGACGGGGTGTCGCACGACCAGACGATCTATCGCGTGTCTCACCCCTGGCCCGACAACTCGGCACAACCCCACCCCCACACCTATACGAAGTATCGTGTCGACACGACAGTGCCAGTTTGTGACGGCACTCCACGCTCCAGCTTCGTCCACATGAAGAACCTCACTAGCGCCACCTTCGGCGGCAGCTCCGGCTCCGCGTCGATGAACGCAGCGGCTCAGGTGATCGGTCAGTTGACCGGTGCCTGCGGTCCCGATCCGTCGGACGGCTGCAATTTCGAGAACACCGAAGTCGACGGCGACTTCGCGGCGACCTTCCCGAACCTTCGCGAGTGGCTGGCAGCCTTCTTCGAGGACGACTTCGAGTCGGGCCTGCTCGACAAATGGTCGTCGGTGACCGGCAGTCTCTGAGGAGGCACACGGCCGGGCTCGACGACCGCTAGCAGTGATCGCGCCACTTCTGGATGCTCGAGCGCGATGTCTCGCGGTTCACCGACGTCGTTCCCGAGATCGTAGAGCGACAGGTCGATCTGGGCATCGTAGTTACTTCGGGGGAATGCCGTCGAGGCCGCCCGGCTCCCCGTGCAGAGTCCGGAAGGAATGAGGCAGGCGTAGCTTGTAGCGGCCGGGTCGTACGGCTTAAAGCTCGTTTCCCGGTAGTAGAAGAAGAGCGGCCTCTCGTTCCACTCGGGGCTTCCGACACTGCTCTAGCGAGTATCCCCGGCAAACGACCCTCGCCGACAGTCGGAATCGACCTGAAGAAAGGCACGACTATCCCCAAGATCAGTCCTTCCGGTTCGAGTCTCTCTCGCCGTATGGATGACTGGAAGCGGACTTCACCGGTTCCACGTCTCTGGTCCGATCAGGGCCGCGAGGAGGATCATGTTCAAGATGAGAACTTCGAGAGAAGGGGGCGCAGGGCAACTCGGTCAAAGGACCCGCCAGCTCCTTCCCCAAAGCGCGGACGCCTCGCCGCTTGCAGGAGCGCCTACTCTTCGAGCCCCTTCGATC
This sequence comes from uncultured Acidobacteriota bacterium, assembly GCA_963851415.1. Classification (GTDB taxonomy): domain Bacteria; phylum Acidobacteriota; class Thermoanaerobaculia; order Multivoradales; family Multivoraceae; genus CAWKPF01. The sequence goes on along the minus strand of CAWKPF010000002.1, from coordinate 4,666,851 downwards.
TCTCGAGAAAACGAGCGCCCTTGAGCGTCAGGGACAGCGAGTCGTTCCGTTCGTGGCAGCTGTACTCGTACCAGTTCCATTGGGCCGCGCGCATGGGAAGGCGCACAGTGAACGGAGCCATGTAGTTCTTCTCGTCGTCGATGGTGTACTCGTAGCGCAAGCGATCCTCGCTGATCCGAGTGAAGCGCTCGACGAGTCGCAGGTCCTCACCGCTGCCAACGGGGCCGTGGCGTGGATCCCAATAGCTCGGCCGGTCTTCGCTGAAGTGCGTCGTCGTTACGACCAGGGAGTCCCCATCCCAGGAACCGGTGGAGTAACCCAGCATCGTACGGAGCTCGTCCGGAGGGGCGGGACGACCGTCGGTGTGCACGACTCGAGCGGTGTGCATATCTTCGTGGAAGAGGAGGATGTCGCCTTCGGTCTGCACGATGCGGAGCAGCTGGTTCTCGATCCCGGCGTAGATCGGAGGCCCGCCGTAGCCGACGAGGCAGCGTTCCGTGAGGCCGGTCTCCTCGGGACCGGCAGGCAGGTAGTCGAGTGGATCTTCGAACGGAAAGCCCCATCCGCGAAAGGGAAACCGCGGGTTCTCTGCTTCGGCTTCGAGCTGTGCGCGGGCTGCCGCGGTCAGTTCGGGGAGCTTGCCGGTCGCGGGGTCCACGAGGAGCGCGGTGCGTGGGTCATCGGTGAGGTCATGACGGGGCTCGAGCCAGAACGCGTTGTGCCCCTGGTTGAGGTCGGAGATCGGATCCTTGCCTCTTCCTTCGGTGATCTCTCTTGCGAACGCCTCCTGCCTCCAGGCGACGATCTCGTCCAGGGTGAGCGTCGCTCGGTCTGCGAACTTCTCGGGCCGCTCGATTCCCAGCGGACTACGATGGTCCCAAAGCCCGTCGATCGCGGGATCACCCCACGGAGTCAGGAGCCTGAATGGCGGGGGTTCGACGCCGGCTGGCTCGTCGACCGGGCCCGCGACCTGTCCGAGGGTGGTACTCGAACAGAACAGCGTGATTGCCAGCATGCCAAGCCGAGTACCGCGAACGGAGGTCTTTCGACGCATGGGAACTCTGTTCCTTCAGTCCGAGGGTGAGTGACACCAGTGTATCCCTGACCAGCAAGCGTGTAGGACGCAGCTCTCTACGGTCTGTGGCTGAGGGCCCAGCCGCTCGATGAGGAGTAGAAGAGCCGGGCGCGCCGGACCTCGGGACGGCGCGCCCGACCTTCGCTTTCCGGTCTCAGCGCCACCGCTTCTTGAAGCGGAACTCCACGCTCAAGCTCACTCCGACGCTGGGGTTCCAGCCCATGAACGACTGGAGCTGCTCGCCGGCCACCGAAACGAACGGACCGGTGCCGCCGGTCACCGCGCGACGCACTTCTTTCGCCTCCGGGCTCTCGAAGCCATCGCTCGTGATGGTCGAAGCCCCGTACTCGTTCGCGATGTCGGGTGTGAAACTGAAGATCTGGCTGGTCGCGACCCAGGCTCCGGACTCGGTGATCGCGCCGTTCCCGACGTGCCAACCGCGACAGGTCCACGTACCGATCACCTCATCCGGGAACTCCGGAGTCCCGTCTTCATTCACTCCGTTGCAGACCAACCCTCCGTCTTCCTCGCCACAGGTGAGCGTGCCCGCTGGGTAGAGATAGCCTCCGGTGACGAACTCGCCCCCGTAGGCCGGCAGCGGGAAGGCGTCGTCTTCAGTACCAGGAATCACCGGCTCCGTGTCGGGGACGAACATCAAGCCGCTTTCAGACACCTCGACTTCGAGGCGTCTGAGGCTGTAGGTCATGTTGGTCTCGGCGGCCGTGACCCCTTCCTCCGTGCCCTGGCTCGCCGTCGGCAAGGTGACCACCGCACACAGTCCGGCTACGACCAACGAGAGTCGGATCCTCTTCATCTCTGTCCCCTTTCGCTCCTCGGAGCAGTTCGTCAGGAGCCCGATACGACTCCCACGATCACGGCCAGCTGCCGCTAGGCTCTTCGCGGCCTGTCCCGGGATCTTGGGAGTCTGAGTTGTGTTCGGGCTCTACCACCTCCTACGACGGTGGACCTCGGAACCGGAAAGCGGCTTGCGAAATCAGGTGAGTTGCCAGCCTCCGGGACTGTCCGGAGAACGAGCTCCTCGAGAAGAGGCCCGAATGCTCGATGAGGACTTCACTCAGCCATGCTCGAGGTTCGAGGGGACAGGGAGGACGCACTCCGTCCGGGATCCTCTCCTCGCTTCGCCTTCCGGTTTTGAACCCTCACGTCGTACTGACTATTGACGTGGTGTCTTCAACCTCACGAACGAGCGCACTTCGGGCACGCAGAAGGCGCCGCGTCGATCACTCCTCACTCGGCGCCTGCATCGCCTCACGGAGCCAGACCTTGGCGCGAGTCCATTCGTTTCTGACCGTTCGCGACGTCACCGAAAGGAGCTCGGCGATCTCTTCTTCCGTGAGCCCTACAAAGTACCGATACTGCACGATCTGCGCTTGACGCTCGCTGTATTGCTCGAGCTTCTCGAGGGCCTGATTCACTTGAAGCACCTTCTCGAAACCGACCTTCCTGGCCCATTCGGCCACCTCGGCGAAGTCGTCCTCCAGCGTCGCGGGCGCCTCTCCGCCGCCCCGCTTGAGCCGGCTCGCGTACCGCGCGTGATCGACCAACACCTGTCGCATGGCCCGAGCCGCAACGGCGTAGAAGTGCTGGCGATCGTTGAGATCGACGCGTGCTTGATCCACGAACTTCAGGTAGGTCTCGTGAACGAGAGCCGTGGTGTCGAGGGACCTACCGGGGCCCAGCCGACGTCGCTGACCGCGAGCGATCGCCTTGAGCTCGGGGTAGAGCCGTGAAAAAAGATGATCGAAAGCACCCTCTCGGCCGGCTCGCACTTCGAGGAGCGTCTCGGTGAAGTCTTGTTCTCTTGACACCGAAAGGAGGAAAGCCACAATGGGAATCTCCGGACAAGCTAGCACATGGCCGCAGGGTCTTCTGAACAAGAGCGTTGGACGAGGGCACCCATGAGAGCCGATCGCCTGCTGACCGTCGTCCTCCTCGCTGCTCAGGTCTCACTCCCGATTCCCGCTTCGGGGCAATCCTGGACGTCGTTTCGTGGCCCGCGATTCGACGGCTCGATCGAGGCGACGCTGCCCGCCGGCGAGGGCCAACTGGAGCTCCGCCTTGCCTTCAAGCGACCGCTCGGTGCGGGCTACTCGGGCATCTCGCTGGAGGATGGAATCGCGGTCGCCAGCTTCGGCGCCGAAGGGCGTGACTGGGTCGCGGCCTTCGACGCCGAGAGCGGGCGCGAACTGTGGCGCCACGACATGGCGCCTCTCTTCGTCGGCAGGAACGGAGTCCACGATGGGCCGGCTTCGACCCCGGCCATCGCCGGCGACCGGGTCTTCGCTCTCGACCCGAGCGGCTCGCTCTTCGCCCTCGACCTCGAAAGCGGGCTCCTTCGCTGGTCGAAGAGGCTCGCGGAGCGGCCTGGCGTGCCCGATTCCTGGTATGCCTGCAGCTCACCGCTGGTGATCGGCGACACGCTCGTTCTGCAACTCGGCGGCGACGGCGGGGTGATCGCCCTCGATGTCCGCAACGGCGAGCTCCGGTGGCACACGACCCTCACCTCTCGTGAATGCGCGTCTCCCGTCTCCGCCCCGATCGGTGACCAGCGAGTGATTCTCGCCCTCGGCAGGCTTCGGCTCGTCGCCATCCGCCCGAGTGACGGTTCCGTGTCGTTCGAGTACGAGCATCTCGGGGTCGCGGATCCCAACGCTTCGCCCATGCCCTTGTCTCTCGATGGCCGGGAAACGGCCGACGCGATTCTGATCCGCCAGCGCGACGGTCGCACCAACTCGTTGGCCTTGGACCAGGAGGGCGGAGTGTTCTCGACCGGGGTCGCGCAGGAGATCAGAGCCTTGACCAGGACCTATGCACCTCCCACGCACTGGCAGGGGACGGTGTATGGGTACACGAGTCGTTTTCTGTCTGCCGCCGACCCAGTCATGGGCAACGAGCTCTGGCGCTCGCGAGCGCCCGGGGACGGTTGGTTGATCGTGGTCAACGGCCAGCTCGTCGTTCTCACCAAGGAGGGAAGCTTGCATACTGGGCCGGCGAGCCGCGGCGGCTGGGTGGAGACCGGGCGGCTGGAGCTCTTCGAAGACCTCGCATGGACACCGCCCGTGTTCGGACACGGCGGTATCTTCGCGCGCAGCCAGGGCGAGATCGCGCGCGTCGATCTCGTTCGACGGCGCCCCCTGGTCACCGCGGTCGAAGACGACGACCTCCCGCCGGCGCTGGCGGCCGTGGCTGCGAAGACTCGCCGGGGCGAAGAGGCGTCCGTCGTCCTGGACGAGCTCCTCGCCGGCAAGGTACTGCCCCTGATCGATGGCAACGAGGTGCTCTTCTTGTGGCGTGGAGAGGCCAACGATGTCGGCATCGGCGGTGACATGCTGGGCATCAAGCACGAGGAGCCGATGTCGCGTCTCCCGGGCACCGACCTGTGGTGGTGGCAGACTCGTCTCGATCCGCGAGCGCGTATCGCCTACAACTTCATCGTCGACTATCGGACCATCGTCGATCCCCAGAATCCCCGACGCGTACACAGCGCGCTGCTGGGTCGAGATCTGAACTGGTTGAACGACCACCGCAACGAGCCGCTCCTCGAGCGATCCTGGTTCTCCATGCCGCGAGGCCCTACCGAGCCGGAGTACCTGGACACGCCACCTGAGGACGTCGCACGCGGCAGAGTCGAGATCCACACGGTCGAGATGACCCCGGCCTTCACCCCTGGCGAAACGAGCCCCGTACCCCAGTCCATCGCGGTCAAGGTCTGGCTCCCTCCAGGGTACGACGAGGGAGAGGACCGCTACCCCGTCGCCTTCATCCACACTCCCCTCGCTGCCGAAGTGGGCCTGTGGCCGAACGCTCTCGACAACCTGGTCGGCGACACGGTTCGACCGCTGGTCGTGGTCATGATCGAGGCACCCTTCTTCCTTTGGCAGGTCTACCCTGGCGAGTTCACGGCCGAGGTCCTGCCGCTCATCGAGGAACGCTACCGCCTGACCGTCGATCGAAGGCTACGCGCGCACATCGGCATGGGGCTGGAGGTCTTCCCTGCAGCGTTCCTCGCCTTCTCCCAGCCGGAGAGCTTCGGTCTCCTGGCGATCCAGTCGCTGCAAACGACCGACTTCGAGATGGACGGCATTCGTGAGGCGTTACAGAGCGTGGACGTCGAGGCGACCCCCTTTCGCGTCTACCACGACTGGGGCGAGTGGGACACTCGGAGCCCGCTCGACGGATTCGACAAGCGGGAGCGCGGTCTCGAGATGAACGCTCTTTTGTCGGCGCATGGCATCGAGCCGGTCGGGGGCAAGGTGTTCGACAGCACCGACTGGCTGAGTTGGCGCAGTCGAATCGACACCTTGCTATTGGCCCTGTTCCCTCCCCTGGAATCCCGAGAAGACCGCTAGTCAGACATGCCAGCGAGCTGGGCTCATCGTCGTGACTGGTACACTCCTCTCAAAGATCCACAGTACAACCACGCAGCCCTCATCGGGAGAGTGGTGAAATGGCGAACGCGTTCCATCGCTTCGCGGAAGTCGACGACCTTCTACGCAAGGCGCTCGACCAACCGCCGGAGAGACGCGCTGACTTTCTGAAGCAGTCCAGCGCCGGGGATCCCGAGCTGCGACATCAGGTCGAGAGATTGCTCGATTCGGGTGAGCTCGATCCCCTCTTCGAGGAGGGGGTGATGCCGCAACTCCTCGAAGCCACGTCGCTGGTGGGAACGGTCCTCGGCCACTATCGGATCGACGGCGTGCTCGGCCGTGGCGGAATGGGCCAGGTCTTTCGTGCCCACGATCCGCGGCTCAATCGGGATGTAGCTCTAAAGGTCGTCAGCGAAGCCGAGTATGGAGCTTCACACCTCGATCGACTGGAGCGGGAAGCACGCAACACGTCGGCACTGAACCATCCGAACATCGTCACTGTCTACGACATCGGGCGCGAGGAGGGATTGGCCTACATCGCGATGGAGCTGGTCGACGGGGAGAGCCTGGCCGAACGTCTCGAGCGGGGTCGCTTGAAGCTCCAGGAGGCCCTCGAGATCGCCACTCAGGTGGCCGGAGGGATGGCCGCTGCACACTCGAAGGGCATCCTCCACCGAGATCTCAAGCCCGGCAACATCATGGTCAACCGGGAAGGCACGGCCAAGATCGTCGACTTCGGGCTGGCGAAGAGCTCTCCCCTCTTCGATGAAGACGATGAAACCCGCCCGATCGAGCCGGACTCGATTACCGCTCACGGGGCGATCGTCGGAACCGTGGCGTACATGTCGCCGGAGCAGGCGAGCGGCAAGAGGGTCGACGTTCGCTCCGATCAGTTCTCCTTCGGGACCGTTCTCTATGAACTGGTGACTGGAGATCGGCCATTCTCCGCCGACAGCGCCGTCGAGACCCTCGCCGCCATCATCAGCCACCCCCCGGTGCCTCCGGACGAACGAGACTCGTCGATTCCAGCCACAGTGGTCCACGTGCTCGAGCGCTGCCTGGCAAAGAGCCCCGACGAGCGCTATCAATCGAGCACCGATCTCGCGCTCGACCTCGCGGCCGTGCGGGACGGCGCCTCGTCTCCCACCGGACTTCCCGGTCGGCCGGCGAGCCGCAAGGCTGCGGAGGGCGACTCCCGGCGATGGATCGGACTCGCTGCGGCCCTCGTCCTGCTGTCGCTCGCTGCTCTCGTTGCCTGGAAGACCCTCGATGGGCCTAGCCAGGAGGAGCTCGTCGCCGAGGAGACGGCCGAGCCGGTGCCGAGCAGCGTCGGACCGGCCATGGATTCAGGGCCTGCAGCGATCGCAGTGCTGCCGTTCGAGAATCGCAGTGATGATCCCGAGGGCCAGTACCTGGCGGAAGGCGTCAGCGAGGATCTCATCACTCGACTGATGAGCTGGCGCAGCTTCCCGGTGATCTCACAGTTCTCGAGCTTTGCTCACGGCAGTCAGCCAGCCAACCTCGAGGGGTTCGCGAAAGACCTCGGAGTGCGCTATGTCGTACAGGGCTCTGTGCGCCGTGACGCGGAGACGGTTCGAATCGGAGCGTCTCTGCTCGATGCACAAACGGGCGAAGTGGTGTGGAGGGAGCAGTTCGATCGAGCCTTCCAGGACATCTTCGCGCTACAAGAAGAGATCAGCCGCCAGATCGTCGGCCAGATGCTGCCCGAGCTCGAGCGGCGAGAGCAGGCTCGCGCCCTTTCTCAGCCGACCGACAATCTCGATGCGTGGACCTGGGCGCAGCGCGGCTGGCACCACTGGGCCCTAGGCAACCTGGAGGACCTGGAGGTGGCCGCACAGGCGTTCGAAAAGGCCATGGAGCTCGAGGGCGGGTTTTCCGATGCCTACGCTGGCCGTGCGCTGGTGTACTACTTCAACTTCTTCCTTGGTCATTCTTCGATCGACGAAGTGTCGGATGGCTTGATGCAAACCGCCAAGAGGGCCGTGTTTCTCGACGAGAAGAGCGCCAACGCCCAGCATGCTCTCGCCCACGCCTACGCCGTGGCCGGGGAGCGAGAGCAGATGTTGGCGGCCTACCGACGATCCGTGGACCTCAACCCGGGATCGGCTTTGACGCTGGCCTGCGCGGGGGAGGGCATGGCCCTCGCCGGGGAGCACGAGCAGGCACTCGAGTGGCTCGAGCAGGCGCTCGTGTTGAGCCCGAAGGACCCGGCGCTCAGTTTCACCTTGCACAGCGTCGCGCTGACGCACTTTGCCGCAGGGCGCTACCAAGACGCCGTGGACTGGTCGGAGAGGGCGCTGGAGGTTCAGCCCACCCTGGCTTTCGCGTACCGGACCGCTGCTGCGAGCCTGGCCTTGCTGGGTCGAATCGAGGAGGCGAAAGCGACCTATCAGGAGGCCGCGGACCTCGAGCCGGAGTTCACCCTGGTCGGCGGATTCCGACTCCTGCTGACGGCGGACCCGGCGATCGGCGAGCGTTACCTCGAGGGGCTCCGTCTCGCAGGCCTGCCGAAAGACGAGGTCGATCCACTCCTCTGAGTCGCCTCAGGAGGACGGGTGGCACTTCGTCGTGACAGCGGCTCACTGTTCCCTGGGCGTGCCACACCGGCAGGTGATGGTGACGATCCCGAAGCGCCATCGGTTCACCTTTCGCCTCGATCGTCGGCTGCTGGGCTACTCGCCGAGTTGGGCCCCGAATGAGTCGACTGCAACGGCAGCAGGTGTAGTAAATCGCTTTTCCGTACCGTGACCGCCAGGGTCTAGCGCAGTGCCCCAGGAGGCTCCCTTCGCAGGGCGGCCTGGCAGGAGGCCGAAGAGCACTTCGAGACCGCGCTCCGTCAGGCCGCAGAGATCCCGATTCCTCTCGAGCAGGCCGAGACGCCCCGCTTCTTGCGTCCCGATGCTGCTCGAGCGCGACGGACGCGGTGACCGCAACAGGGCTCGCCAGCTCCTCGATGAAGCAAGCGAGATCTACCCAGAATCAGTCTTTCCGGTTCGAGTCTCTCTCGCCGTATGGATGACTGGAAGCGGACTTCACCGGTTCCACGTCTTTGGTCCGATCAGGGCCGCGGGGAGAATCATGTTCAAGAGAACTTCGAGATCGAAACTCGAGCTCACACTTCAGCTGGCGTTGGTAGCCCTTGTCGTATCGCTGATCGCAGGTCCCGTCCAGGCCGCCGGCGGCAACGGCAATGGCGGCGCCGACATTACGACGGCACCCGTTCACTGGTGGTACGACGCCCAGAAGACTCCCATCGGCAGCTCTACCCTGGTGCGAACTCCCTCGGGCCTGACCGCCGTTTTCCATACCAAGGGCCTCGAAAAAGGGCACGTCTACACACTCTGGGTGATGTTCTGGAACCATCCCGAGAATTGCATCTCGGCGCCCTGCTCGACCATCGACGATCTCGAAACGTTCTTCACGAACTTTGCAATCGAAGAGACCGAAGGCGACTTTCACTATGCCAGTGGATCGGTTTCCGGAAACGGCAAGAAGGCCACGTTCGGCGGCCACCTCCGTGTCGACGACCTCAGCACTTCGGGCAACATCGAGCTCGAGCTCCCCGGATTCGCTCTGCTCAACCCGCGCGGCGCCGAAGTGCTCCTGGCGATTCATAGCCACGGACCAAAACTGTCCGGCACTGACCTGAAAAGCCAGCTCGATTCCTACCTAGGCGGCTGCGACGTCTTCACCACCGCATCGGGCTTCGCCGAGACACCGGGCGACGTGCCGGACGAGGTCGGGGAGTGCTCGACGATTCAGTACTCGCTCCATCTTCCAGCCGACAACTGATACGGCTACACCGAGCGAGGTTGGCCAGCACCGGTGCATGGTGCTGTCCAGCCTCGGCCGTTCACGGCTCCTGGGACGGCGCCAAAGGTACGGAAGGTGAGGTGCCAGAGCGATAGAAAGATGCCCCGAGCCGAGTACCCCTGCACTGCCCCTCCGCACTGCCCCTCCACAGCGCTTCTTCAAATGCCACCGTCCCCGTGTTTCCGGTTCTGACTCGAGACGGCGTATGACCCAGTGACTCCCGGGGTTCTCGCACGGAGCGCTGACGACGAGACCCTGGCAGCCATCGCGATCCTCGAGTTTCATCCGAATCGCCGACAGATCACGAGCGAACGGAAAGCTCAACGGATCACCACCCACGGGCAACTGCCCTCGAACTGGAGACACCCCACCATGCAAAGCAGACTCGTTTCCTCGACGCTCGCCACCCTGGCCTTCTTCGCAACCGTTCTGACGTCTGGCTCTCCGGCCTACTCTCAGGGAGCGACCCAAATCAATGGGGTCGGCTTCTTTGCGGACGAAGGAGAATGCAACGACGCTGAGGGCAACGGCTCGGACTTCGCGTTGAGGATGACCGGAGACCTGGAGGGCTGCCACTATGTTTTCGTCCAGGACTGGGCCTGCACGCCCAGCGGGTCGTACAAAGAATCGGGAACGGAGATCTTCGTCGGAGAGTACGATGGGAACATCGGCTCCTTCAGCACCACTTATCTCTTCACGGCGAAGCTCGGCGACTGCTCCGATCTGGCAACGGAGATCTGGGGCCGTTGCCAACACCCGATCGTTCGCGGCAGCGGCATGGACGATTTCGAAGGGGTGACCGGGCGCTTCGACATCAAAGACGACATCGAAGCGGGGAACTTTCCCTACAAAGGTCACCTTCGCTGGTAAGGCTCTCTTCGCACTACGGCTAGCGTTCGCTCCGGTGCCAGGTACCGCGCATCGACAGGGAGTTCGGGTTCCGCGGTGATCCAGGTGGTGGAGGATCTTCGGACGGCTGATCAGCTTCGCCGGGAGAAGGAGATCCTGGAAAACGCCACGACGATCTTCGCCGAGTACCGCAAGTGAGCTTTGCCTGCCGAAAGAGAAACACCCCCGGCCCAAGGGCCGGGGGTTCGGAAGAGGGCGGACGCTTCGTCGTGTCGCGCCGGGGGTGGGGACGGAGGACCTTACTCGGGCAGTCCCAGACCGACGATGCCCTCTCCGACGAAGTGAATCAGACCGTTGCCGATGGCGATGAACGAGCCCCGGCTGCCGACGTCGAGATTGTTGAGATCGAGCTTCGCGCCACCCACTAGCACCTCGGTGGTGGGATTCACCTGCACCTCGACGGGCTGATTGCTCTTGCTGATCATCCGGATCTGCTTGGAACCCACGACGCTGGTGCTGTTGCGTCGCCCTTTCGTGACGTGATTCGCGAGAATCGCCGTCAGTTCGTCGACCGTGAACGCCGAACAGATATTGCCCGGGTTCAGCCCGAAGCCCGCGAAGGCCGCATCGGTCGGAGCGAAGAGGGTGCGCTGGCCGTTTCCGGCGAGGACACCTTCCAGACCGGTGCATTCGATGGCCTCTTCGAGGGTCTCGTGCACGGCACTCACCTGAACGACGTCCCAGACCGTCGTGCCCTTCGGCCCGTCGGCACTCGCGGGCAAAGAGACCACTACACCCAGAACGGCGACGAGCAGAAGAACTCTGGAGACAGAAGACATCGGATTGATCTTCCATTTGTTTGTGATGTCTGAAGGTTGAAATGTGCGACTATGAGGACTCTTCGCTGCGATCTGTCTTCCAGATTCATGGATTGCACTCGGAATTGGCTTTCGACGGATAGTGGACCCCGCCTTCGGACGGTGGCTTCCTGCCCGACGGGCCCTTTCGGGAGGTGGCCCCGACCGAGGGGGATCTCCGGCCGGTGAAGGCGCCCACGCTTCTCGTCTGGGGAGGCCGCGACCCCTTTGGCCCGGTCGAAGCCGGACGCCAGGCCGTGCACTTGGCTCCGGCGCCCGGATGAGGATGGTCACGCGTCCGTCAGTCGTCGCTCGTTCTGGCCACGGCGTAGAGGAAGTGCCGCCCCCGCAGGTAGAGGTCGCCACCGACGATCACGGGGCTGGCGTCGAAGCCGTCGTCGAGCTGGTTCTGCGCGAGGATCTTCAGGGTGGGCCCGGGCTCGATCACCAGGGCCTTCCCCTCCCGGCCGAGCAGGTAGATCCTGCCGGCGGCCGCCACCGGCGAGGCGAAGACGTTGCCGAGGCCCGCCCGCTCGGTGAACAGGGTCTCGCCCGTGGCGGCGTCCACCGAGGTGAGGAAGCTCTGCACGTGCTTGAAGAAGTAGAGCTGGCCCCGATAGAGGAGCGGGGTGGACACGTAGGGCGTGTCCCGGTCCCGAGTCCACAGCACCGCGTCGGTGCCGTCCAGGTCGCCGCGGGCGCCGTGCAGGTCCACGGCCAGCATCCGGGGAGAGTCCCTCTTCCCGCTGGCCAGGTAGAGGATCCCCTCGTCGTAGATGGGGGTGGGGATCACGTTCATGCCCAGGCCGGACACGCTCCACAGCTCCTCGCCGTTCCGGATGTCGTGGCTCCGGGTGCGCTCGGCGGCGGCCACGATCACGTGCACCCCGCCCTCGTGCTCGCGGATGAGTGGGGTCGACCACGAGGTCAGCTCCCCTGGCCGGTCCTTCCGCCACCGCTCCTCCCCTGTGCGCTTGTCGAGGGCCACCACGAAGGAGTCCCCCTCGTGGTCCCAGTTGACCACCAGGGTGTCGCCCCACAGCGCGGGGGAGCTGCCCTCGCCGTAGCCGAGGCGGGTGGTCATGTCGCCGAGGTCGACCTTCCAGACCAGCTCGCCCTCGAGGGTGTAGGCGTACGTGCCGGCGGAGCCGAAGTGGGCGTAGAGGCGCTCGCCGTCGGTGACCGGCGAGGCGTTGGCCCAGGCCGACTCCAGGTGGTGACCCTCGTGGGGGACGCGCTCGGTGGCCACCCGCTGCCACGCCACCGAGCCGTCGTGACGGTCGTGGGCGGTGACCAGGAAGCGCACTCTCGGGAGCGGTGCCGCCTCCGCGGACGCATCCGCTTCGTCGACCGTCCCCTCGAGAGGGAGGGCCGAGAGAACATAGATCCGATCGCCCCACACGATGGGCGTAGCGAGACCATCACCGTCGATCGGCACCTTGAAGCGGATGTTCTCCTCCTCGCTCCAGTGAACCGGCGGATCGCCGTCGGGGCTGACGCCGTTGCCGAGCGGTCCGCGCCACCAGGGCCAGCTCGCAGTCTCCTCGGCGCCCGACGCCGGGGAGAACGCCACGAGAGCCACTGCGAGCGCGGCGGCGCTCACGCGCAGGACGGCCGAGGTCGAGTCGGGAGGTCCCATGAACCCGATCCTCTCACCGGCGGCGCGGTGCGCCAAGGGGCCGCCCGAGTATTCCCCGGTCAGTACAGGTAGTCGCGGGTGCAGACGTCCCAGTAGTCGCCCTAGGCGCCCGTGTCGTAGAGGTTGAGAACGCGCCGGATCCGCTGCAGTACCAGGGGGCTCCGCCTGGCTGGACCGGGGGCATCTTCCAGGACCACTGCGACATCACTCCCGTCACCGATGAGCCCGAGGCCCAGATCGCCCGGCTGCGCTACCTTATCGCGCAGGGCCTGAAGGAGGGCCTCGTTGGAGAGCTGCACCGCGCGGTACCGGGCCGCGTCGGCGAGACTGCCAGGGCATCCTCGAAGCGATCGAGGAATTCCCGGAGAACGCGTTCGTGCCGACGGGTCTGTACCGCCGCCCTGGGAATGCCCACGTTCATGGGCAACGCCTCAGCGGCGAGACTGCGGAGAGGTGCTCATAGATCGAGCGATCTCGCCGTCGGCAGGTTCATAGATCCGACGAGGAGCGCTCCCCGAGCAGAGCTGTAGGGGAGCTGTGGCTACGGGCTTCGCAGAAGGTGTCGCGTACAGAGGGCTCCGGGCACGGAACTTGAAGTGCACCGTCTCACCTCAAAGTTTCCCAGCCGGAGGCCTTCGCGAAGATGCACCTCGTCCGTTCTCGTCTGCGCTTCATCCTCGTTCTCCCCTGTCTCTTCTGTGCGGGCCCGATTCTCGGAGCCACGCTGCAGGGGCGTGTCCTCGATCCCAACGGTGAGCCGGTCCTCGGTGCCCTCGTCACGGCCGAGGATGCGTCGACGGCGTTTCGACGCGAGACGACTTCCGATACCGCCGGGGCCTTCACCCTGGTCGAGCTGTCTCCCGGGAGCTACCGTCTCTCGGCCCAGGCGCAGGGGTTCGCCCGACTGCAGCTCTCGGACATCCGTCTCGTCGTGGGTCAGACCTATCGGGTCGACCTGCAACTCGAGCTCGAGGGCGTGAGCGAGACCGTCGACGCGGTCGCCGACGCACCGGTTCTCGAGACGACCGGGTCGTCGACCGTCAAGGGTGTTCTCGATCAGATCTCGATCGAGCGTCTGCCACTCAACGGCCGGAATTTTCTCGAGCTCGCCTTCCTGATTCCCGGCAACATGCCGACGCCGAACTTCGACCCCACCAAGACCAATACGGTCGTCGTCGCCTCGGCGGGACAGTTCGGACGCGGAGGGATGATCACGATCGACGGCAGCGACAACAACGACGACGTGGTGGGCGGACCGCTCCAGAACATCCCCCAGGATGCGGTGCAGGAGTTCGAGATCGCCACCAACCGATACAGCGCCGAGATGGGCCGCTCCACGGCTTCGACCATCAACGTGGTCACCCGTTCGGGGAGTGACCAGCTGCGGGGGGCGGCTGCGGTCTTCTACCGCGACGACGCCCTTCAGGCGCTGCCAGCCACCTACGACCGCTCGCAGGAGGCGCCGCCGTTCGACCGGCTGCAGTACGCCGTCTCCGCAGGCGGGCCGATCGAGAAGGGCCGTTCGCACTGGTTCGGTGCCCTCGAGTACCGTGATCAGAACGGCGCGACACTGGTCGGCGAGCGAGACGTCGCCTCGCGAACCATCCGACGAGTGCTCGCGGGCGCACCCCTCGACGACCTGCTCGGCACGGTGCGGCTCGACTGGAATGCGGGCGCTGATGACCTGCTGACGTTTCGACTCGCCTTCGAGGACGCCGACGACACCGGCCCCAGCACCCTCGACCGCTCGATCGGCTCGGCCAGCCAGCGCCAGACGAGTGAGAACGAGTACCAGTCGTTGATCGGCAACTGGCAGAGAACGTTCTCTGGAACCGCTCTGAACAGTTTCTCACTCGGCTACAGTCGCTTCCGCAACCAGATCGTGCCGGTCGCCCCCGGTACGCCGCAGCTCACCTTCCCCTCGATTCAGGACGGTGCCTCGTTTCGGGTCCCCCAGGGGACCGATCAGGACCGCATCGAGCTGCGCGACAGTCTGTCGCTCGTGCGCGGCTCGCACAGCCTGAAGCTCGGCGGCGAGGTGATGTTCGTCGAGGGGGCTTTCGACCTCGGAGTGTTCCGCGCAGGTCGTCTCGAGATGATCCAGGACTTCGCGCAGTTCGATCACAACGGGGACGGCCGGATCGACGACGACGATCTGCTCTTCGCCGTCACCCTGCGTAGTGGCAAGCCCGATCAGGACCTGGTGCTCGACGACATCGACAACACCTACATCGCGGTGTTCGCGCAGGACGACTGGTGGCTGACCTCGAGTCTGACGCTCAATCTCGGCCTGCGTTGGGAGATGGACACCAACTCGAAGAACATCAGCGGCTACGACGACACCAACCCCCTGGTCGCGGATTTCTACCACGGGGACCGGGATCGCGATCTGGACAACTTCGGCCCGCGCATCGGCTTCAACTGGGCCCCCTCTCCGCGCTACAACATCCACGGCGGCTGGGGGATGTACTACGACCGCATCGTCCTGCAGATCGCCTCGCTGGAGCGTGGCCTCGACGGTCGCGCCCTGCCGATCGAGGTCCGGGCGGGCAACGTCTTCTTCCTCGACCCGGAAACCGGTCAGTTCCCTCCGTTCGCGCCCTCGCTTTCGGACCCCTTCAGCGGCTTCGTGCTGCCGGGAGAGGGGGCTTCCGGAATCAACATCATCGACAACGCCATGGAGAACCCGCAGACCCAGCAGTGGAATCTGGGGACCGAAGTGGGGCTCACCCGCTCTCTGTTCTTGCGCGCGGACCTGCTCTACAACGAGGGAACGAACTACCTGATCGGTCGCCCTGTCGGTTCCGTGTTCAATCCCGTGGTAGGCGGACCCGACCAGGTGGTCAACATCGAGTCCAGCGTCGGCACCCGCTACCGGGGTCTCCTCACCTCCCTCGAGCGTCGCTTCGGCAGCCACCGTTTCCTGGCGTCCTACACCCTGTCGAAAGCCGAGAACTACACCAACGACGACCAGATCCCCTTCTCGAACGGGCCGATCGATCCCCTCGACCTCGAACGCGAGTTCGGCGCCAGCCCGAACGATCGGCGTCATCGCCTCACCTTCGCCGGTACCTTCGAGCTGCCCGCGGGCTTTCTGCTGTCACCGCTGCTCACGCTGTCGACTGGTGTGCCGATGGACATCTTGATGCCCACTGGAGATTCGCGCGTGCCGACACTCGAGCGCAACGCCGGTGGGAGACGGTTCGAAAGCGGCGCCGAGCTCAACACGTACCTGCGCGAGCTCAATGCCTCGGGCGGCATCGACGGAGTGCCTCTTCCTCTGGTGAGGGACGACGCGAAGTTCAACGACGACTTCTTCTCGCTCGACCTTCGGTTCTCCAAGGTGTTTCGCCTCGGCGCAGACCGTTCGCTCGAGGCGATGGTCGAGGTGTTCAACGTCACGAACACCACCAATATCCTCGGCGTGTCGACCAGGAACTACTCGGGCTACTCCAACGTGCTGGCACGGGACTCCAACGACCCGTCCAGTCCCGGATTCCTGACCTCGTCGAGCTTCGGTCAGGCCGTGACCACCGCGGGGGGCGTGTTCGGTACCGGTGGCCCGAGAGCAGTGCAACTGGGGTTGCGCTTCGGGTTCTGAGAGGAGTGGGCGCAGCGCACCCGTAGAATCGGGCAGGGTCGGGCCGACCTCGTCGTCGCGTTACCTTTTCGGCGCCCGGGGTACATTCCTTCCGATGACGAAAGCGCTCGAAACCCTGATCGGTGATCTCGCGCCGCGAGTTCTGCGCTACTGCCGGGGTCGGCTGCGCGATGCAGCGATGGCCGAGGAGGTGGCTCAGGAAGCCCTGACGGCCCTGGTTCAGCGCCATCGCAGGCACGGCCCGCCCGAAGACAGCGCTGCCTTCGTCTTCGCCATTGCCCGGCGGCGGGCGGCCCGCAGCCAGCTCAGAGCCGCGCTCATGGCCCCTCTGGACGCGCTGGCGGACCGGGCGTCGTCCGATCCGACCCCCGAGGAGCTGGCGATCCAGGAGCATCGCCGACGGGAGCTGCGGCAGGCGTTGCAGGCCTTGCCCCGCGGGGAGCGTGAGGCGCTGCTCCTGGTCCTGGCCGGCGATCTCGACTATCGCACCGTGGCCGAGCTGCTGGGAATCTCGGAGGCCGCGGTCAAGATGCGGCTCCATCGGGCTCGGCGCCGACTGGAGAATCTCATGGAGGTCTGTCATGAAGCGATTTGAGTCCGATCCGTGGCACACGACCGAATCGGCTCTCGATGAGGAGATTCAAACCGCCCTCCAGCCGAGCTCCGAGTCGGTCGAGCGCGTGGTCGATCGGGCGTTGCGCGAGGAAGGCGAGCGCCGCACCTCGCGCGCGGCACTCCTGGCGGCGGTGACGGTCGCGGCCCTGGTGCTGCTCCTCGTCGCCGGTGTGCGCTGGCGCTCGAGCCCTCTCGCTTCGGAGCCCGAAACTGTCGGGAGCCGTGGGGTGCCCGGAGACGGAGCCTCGGCCGTTGCCCTGAGAGAGCTCAGCTACTCCCTGACCAATCGAGACGGAGTCCTGCTCCTGCGTCGCGGCGATCAGGTCGTCGCCTTGATCGCGGAACGAACACGGACGAACCGAGGAAACCCGAGATGAGATCCGAGAGGACTGACCGTCGTTCGATGCTGGCCCTCCTGTTCGCGCTGATCTCCGG
This sequence comes from uncultured Acidobacteriota bacterium, assembly GCA_963851415.1. Classification (GTDB taxonomy): domain Bacteria; phylum Acidobacteriota; class Thermoanaerobaculia; order Multivoradales; family Multivoraceae; genus CAWKPF01. The sequence goes on along the minus strand of CAWKPF010000002.1, from coordinate 4,649,558 downwards.
TCTGCCGGTTGCCTTCGGCGCGTCCGCCGTCGGGCAGGTGCCGTCGAGCGAGCCGACCTCGGCCGAGGACCGGATCGATCTGGCGTTGCGCGACGCTGCCCTGCGCGACGTGCTGGGACCTCTCGCGAGCATGGGCTCGATCGCCTTCGAGTACTCGCCGGAGGCCCGGGCGCGTCTCGACCGACCGGTCACCGTCGCTTTCGAAGACGTGACCTGGGACTTCGCTCTCGACGAAGTGCTGCGGCTCCACGGCCTGACGGTCGAGCGTGGAGAGGACGGCGTCTTCCGGGTCGACCTCCGATCTCCCGAGTCCTCGGCCGTGGGGCTCGCCCTCGCTGGGACCCGGCAGCGCGAACGACTCGACCTGGCGCTCGACCACGCGCCGCTGCTCGAAGTGCTCGAGAGCTTCGCGGCGCTCACCGGCTCCCGGCTGGAGTTCGATCCGACGCTGACCGGCACGGTGTCGCTGCAGGTCGAGCGGGTGGACTGGACGACTGCCCTCGACGCCGTCTGCCAATCGACGCAATGCCGCTGGCGACTGGTCGAGTCCCGCGAGCGGGTGCTCAAGGTCGAGCCGGGTGAAGCGCTCCACCCCGACGACCGGGTGCAGCTCCAGCTCGACGAAGCGCCGGCGCAGCAAGTGGTCGAGGTGCTGCTCGATCTGCAGGGTCTCGGCCTGTCGATGGGAGGCTCCCTGGAGACGACCGTGTCTCTCGACCTCGACGGCGTGGCCTGGTACACGGCCCTCGACGCCGTGTGCCAGGCAGCCGGGTGCCGCTGGCAGAGGCTCGAGGACCCGGCGCGAATCGAGGTCGTCGCGGTCACCGAGCCAGTCGACGATTCCGCTTCGGCGGTCGCACCTCTCGATCAGCGAATCAGCCTCGATCTCGTCGCTGCGTCGGCCCACGACGTGCTCTCGGCGATGGCTCACATCCTCGAGGCCGAGCTCGAGAGCCCCGAGCCGCTCTCCGGTGAGGTCACCACGACCTGGAGCGACGCGCCCGTGCGCGCGATGCTCGACGAGGTCTGCGGCCAGCTCGCACTGGAGTGGCGCTACGAGACCCGCGACGGCGGTCGCCGCCTGGTGGTGTTCGAACCCTGAGGGGAGTCGGGCCTCGATCTTTCTACCGGATACCCAATCCCTGCGGGATCGATTCGCTCAGGCGGCTCGCAGCGGACGAACCACGAACAGCAGATCGCCCCGGTTCACGGCCTGGGCGTTCGCAGGGACGACCTTGACGATCTCGTAGCGGCAATCCGAAGGGTAGAGCTCTGCGTCTTCCTGGTTGAAGTCGCTCAGACTGACCGAGCGGAACAGCTTCATCGCCTCGATGAGACACAGGGTGTGGTCGCTATCGACCACCTCCCCGACGTCCGCGAACATCGGCTCCTCGGGCGACGGAGCGGTATAGAAGATTCCGGGCGACGGAGCGACGACCTTGAGCTCGTCGCTCCCCTCGATGCTGATCACCTCGAGATCGACCTCGGCGGAGCTTCGCCCGGCAGCCACCGAGATCTCCTCGATCAGCTGGCCGAGGTCCAGGCGCCCGAGAAGTCCCGGCAGGTACCGGGTGTCGTAGCGACCCTTCTGGAAGACCTCGTCTTCGAGGATCCGCAGCAGCAGTGGGATGTTGGTGCAGACCCCTTCGATCCGGACGTTGCTCAGATACTCGACGAGCTTGCGGATGACGTCGGCACGGTCCTTCCCGTGGCAGATGATCTGAGCGATCATGCTGTCGTAGTAGGGCGAGATCACGCTGCCCGCCTTCACTGCAGAGATGATCTCGAACCCCTCCTGCTCCGGCAACTCGCACTCTGTCACCGTGCCGGGATCGGGGATCAACTCCAGCCCGCCCCCCGCTCCGCGCTGCGCGCGCTCGGCATTGACCCGTACCTCCATGGCGTAGCCCTCGGACCCGATCTCGAGGGACTCGATCGACTTCCCCGCCGCGATGTCGAACTGGGCACCGACGATATCGACGCCGCTGGTCCACTCGGTGACGGGGTGCTCGACCTGAAGGCGAGCGTTCATCTCCATGAAGTAGATCGCGCTGGCCTCGAGGTCGAAGATGAACTCGACCGTGCCGGCACCGACATAGTCGACCGCCTCCGCGAGCGACTCGGCGTAGCGATACAGAGACTCGCGCAGCTCCTCGGTGAGCAGTTCGGAGTCGGACTCCTCGATGATCTTCTGATTGTTGCGCTGGACACTGCAGTCGCGCAGCCCCAAGACCCGAGTGTGGCCATGACTGTCGCGCAGGACCTGCAGCTCCACATGACGCAGAGACGTGACGAACTTCTCGATGTAGCAGTCACTGTTGCCGAAAGCACTCCGTGCCTCGATCGAGATCTCGCTGAAGGCCTCGACCAGGTCTTCCGGGTGCTCGACGACCCGAATCCCTTTTCCGCCGCCGCCGTGTACGGCCTTGATCACGACCGGATAGCCGATGGCCTCCGCGGAGCGGGCCGCAGCCTCGGGATCGGTCAGGATGCCGTGACTCCCCGGCACCACCGGCACGCCGGCGCCCTGGGCTGTCTTGATCGCGTTCGACTTGTTGCCGATCCTCTCCATGCTGTGCACGCTGGGGCCGACGAAGTTCAGTCCGTGTGCACGGCAGAGCTGAGCGAAGTCGGCGTTCTCCGAGAGAAAGCCGATTCCCGGATGAAGCGAGTCGGCCCCCTCACGCTCGGCGATATGAACCACCGAATGCGCATTCAGGTAGCTCTCGTCGGGCGTGCTGCCACCCAGACAAACCAGGAGATCCTCGGAACCGAGCATGCCCGCAGCGACCGAGTCCATGTCGGGGTCGGCCTGCACCAGCACGACCTCGATGCCGCGCTCGCGGGCCACCCGAGTGAGCTTGACGGCCGTGCAGCCACGGGCATGGATCAACGTGCGCTTCACCGGGCGGTACAGCGAGAGCGTCGTGGAGGGGGTCTCGTCCGAGCGCTCCTCGACCTCGTCGCGCTGACGACCGCTGAGCACCTGGGAGATGATCACTTCGACTGTCGAGCTGCCGACCGGGATCGAAGGATCGATCTCGGTCAAGCGAGCATCCAGCTCCTCGGCGAAGGGATGGGTCACCAGGGCGTCCATCGCACCCGGCACTTCCGAGAGGTAGTTCGAGAGCGTGGCGCGCAAAGGAAGGTGGGAGGGAACCACGATCTGTCCGGCAAACGGCATGTTGGTGCCGGAGAAGTAGAAGGTGTGGGCCAGCGGGTGGGTCACGAAGCTGGCCTGGGCCCCGCCGGTGCAGTCGCCGAAGCCGAAGAAGATCACCGGCAGGTCCGTGTCTCGGACGAAACGAGTGATGCGGTCGTTGACGATCGACATCGAGAAGAGGGAGCCAGCCCCTTCCTTGGTCTGCATTCCTCCCGAGCTCACGAAGCCGATCACGGGCCACTTGCGCACTGCACACCGCCGCAGCAACCGGCAGAACTTCTCCGCGCTCGCCATGTCGAACGAGCCGGCCTGGAAGGCGAGATTCGACACCGCGACGCCCACCCGTCGTTCGACGCCGGCGTGCTCGAAGCGGGCCGAGGCGGTGAGGATTCCGCACGGCGTGATCTCGTTCGACAGTGCCTGCTCGATCGAAATCCGAAAGCCTGGAAAACGAACCGGGTCGGCGGTCATCAGACCGGAATCGAGCTCTCGCACTTCCGTGAAGAACTGGTCCAGGATCCGCTGCGGCGATATCTGGAGGTTGCGCTTGACGTCGCTGAGAACCTCCTGCGCCAGCAGGTCCTGGTAGGCCTCCGCCAACCGATTCCAGAAGTCCTTGACTCCGATGTCGCGAGGAGTGATGCGGCCGTCGTAACGGCGACCGTCGTCTTCCGACCGGTAGTAGTTGGGCAGAAGCTGACCGATCAGGAAGGTGATGATGGCAAAGAGCGGCTCGGAAACTCGGGGATACGCGATCTTCTTCCACTCGGCGACGGATCTCAGGATCGCTCCGCGCCGAGCCTCGGTCGCCAGGCGGCGTAGCCAGACTCGCGACTGGTCCAGCAACCGCTCTTCGGCCTCGGCCCGCGCGGCGTCGCCCCGGGTGGTTCGGCGTGCCAGGTCGGCGACCGCGGTGTTCAGCGCCGATCCCAACAACTCCTCGACGGACTCGCGCGAGATCACATTGTGGTCGCGAGCCTCCCTCGCCACACGCTTCTGATCGTGGATGACGTTGTCGTAGAGGAGGTCGAACACCGCGATGTTCTCGCACGCCTCGATCAGACTCTCGCGAACGGGTGTGAAGGTCGCCACGTCGAGAATGGTCGGATTGTCTGGCACGAACCACGCTTCGTCGCCGGCATTCGAAAGCAGCTCGATGAACGCCGGCAGGTTGTACTGTGAGGAGTCCTTCCACGAGTTGTAGAGATGGAAGGAGAACTCGAACGCGAGCTCGTCGAGAGCCCGGCGATAGCTCTGCTCACGCGTCCCCAGGAGGAAGGTGGCGACCCGGCCGCGACCGGCATCGCGGGCCGAGAGAGCGTCCGCGTAGCGTCGCCAGACCTTGGACAGGGTGTCGTCGTACTTGATCTCCAGCGGTGCCTCGAGCCACTTCTCGAACGCCGATCGACGCTCGCGCTCTGTGCGCTCCGATCGATCGCCACGTGGAATCTCGTCCACCGACAGTCGGCCGTAGCGATCGACGGTCGTCGAGCTGATTCGCCGACGCAGACCGAGATAGCGCAGATACCGATACGCCACGCCGAAGACATTCGGATACGACGTAGGGTCCGTGATCGTCGACAGCTGGGTGGTGCGCTCGAGATTCTCGAGCTCCGAAGAGGGCTCCAGAAAACGCACGACCCCTCGACGGTAGTGCTCCAGAACTCCATCCTGGGTCTGCACGAAGTGTCTGGCCAGCTGCTCGATCGCCGTGATGCTCGAGACGACGGCACGCTCGAAGTTGCGCAGCTGGGCAGGGCCTTCTCCCGGAACGAAGTCGATGACGCCATCCAGGTAGCCCTGCTCGTGGAGCTCGACCGGCGAGACCCCTACGTATTTGGCACACTCCTGCCACGACAGGTCGTACTTGCGAGCGATGTTGGCCAGCCCGCGCGGCTGGATGGTGTTGAACACCCCGTCTCGAACCGAGAGCAGCACGTTGCTCGTGGCCAAGGGAATGGCGCCACCCGAATATCCCATTCCGAGGACGACTCCGACCGTCGGCACGTGAATCTGGGCCATCTCCGCGATCAAGCGGGAAATGGTGTGCGCCTGGTTGTGGAGATTCGCCTGTTCTCCTGCATCGGCACCCGGCGTGTCGATGAGAGTCACGATCGGCAGATGACGGCGCGCAAACTCACGAATGATCTCGACCGCCCGCAGATGATGCTCGGGCATCCAGACACCGTTCTTCGAGTCGCGCTCCTGGGCCAGTACGCCGACGCGGCGCTGGCCCTCGGCGCCGAAGGGGACCTCGACCTCCGCAGCGAAGAGGGGACCGGCCTTGAACTCGTTCAAGACATCCCAGCCCAGGGCATTCAGCACACTGCGCGCACCGGGCCGAGACGGGGACTCCGTCGGCGAGACCGTACGCCGGATGTATTCGTCGACGCTCAGAGAGCGCAGCTCCTCGAGCTCTCTTCTCAGCGCCGACGGTGCCAGCAACCCCGCGATCTCGCGCTGAAGGCGCAGATCCCCCGTGCGCGGAAAAAGCGAGAAGTCGCTGGCGAGTCGCTCGGCGGATCGAAAGAGTGGATCGAGGTCGTTCTTGGCCATGGGGTCTTCGGCGGTCGGAATCTGGGGTTGCCGGCTGGCGGCAAGGGACCGGGCTCAATCCATATAGCGCCAGCTGGCACTGGAGTCCTGCTCCAGGGGCAGCCCCGAAATGCGGGCTCGGACCATCTCGATCGGCATGGGTCCACCCTGCAGCACTGCATCGTGGAATTCACGCTCGGTCATGGCCCCCGAACCCACCAACTCGCGATTGAGGGCTCTGAACTGAAGGCCTCCCATCAGGTAGGCGAGCTGGTAGATCGGAGAATATCGCCCTTCGATGGAGCGTCGCACCTCCGCAGCCGCGTTTTCTCGCTCGTGCCCGATCTCGTCCACGAGGAACTCCACCGCCTCCTCGCCGGTCATCTCGCCGAGGTGGAACTTCAACGACCAGATGACTCGCGCACACCGATGCATGCGCCAGAAAAGCATGCCCACCCGGTCCTCGGGCGACGCCGGAAAGCCCATCTCATAGAGACGCAGCTCCCAATAGAGCGCCCATCCCTCACCCCAGAAAGGCGTGTTGAAGGTTCGGCGATGAGGCTGATAGCGCGAGGTCATGAACCCCTGGAGATGGTGACCGGGGATCAACTCGTGGTGCACCGTCGCGCGAGAGAAGTGAATGTTGTTGCCACGCAGACTCATCTGCTTCTCTTCGTGCGACATCTCGTCTGTCGGAAACGACACCTTGATCACTTCTCCGCCGAGGAAGAAGGGGTTCATCTTCTGCTCCTCGGGAGTCATCATCTCGATCCGCCAGACCTCCTTGGCGAGGGGAGGAATGGTGATCATGTCGCTCTCCTCCATGAACTCGGTAGCCTCGTAGGCCAGGTCGCGCACCAGGCGCGGTTGGTCCCCGGGCTCGACGTGGAGAGTCTTCACCTTCTCGAGCGCAGCACGCCAATCGTCACCAAAACCCATCTCCTGGGCCGCACGGCGCATCTCGGAAAGACACCACTCGAGCTCCGCTTCCCCGATCTCGATCAGCTCTTCCGGTGTGTAGGCGATCAGCGCCCGATCGAGATAGGCAATCAGCGACTCGCGGCCAATCGGATCACCGATGATCGGTGGGTCGTCATCCTCCTTGATCTCCAGCACGCTCTCCCGCAAGAACTTGACGTAGTTCTCGAGCACCTCGTCCAGCTTCTCGTACGGATCTTTCACCCACCAGGTAAAGAGCGGATCGTACCCAGCGTGATACGCGTACCAGCTCTCGAGCAACTTACGCTGACCTTCGGTCCATCCGGCCGCTCGATGAGCGACGATTCGAGTCGCTTCGATCGGCTCGACCTCGTCGTCCTCTGCGGAGCTCTCTTCGCTCTCTTCGTCCTTCTCGGCCTCGTCTTCCGTCTGGCCCTTCTGCGACGCCTCTGCGGCCTTTTCGCGCCGCTTCTTGGCCTCGAGTCCCTTGGTGATGCCCTTCTCGGTCTCTTCGATCTGCTTGGCCAGCGCTTCCAGCTGACCCGCCACCTCGCGAGGATCGACTCCCTCGCGGCGCCGCCGCTGGTCCTGTAGGGCCAGCACGGCGTCGGCAAAGGGCAACAAAGGGGCGGTCTCGGCACGCAGCGCATCCTGGCGCTCGAGCTCGTACAGCTCGTAGCCGATGAGGTCGCGAAGGAGGATCCAGTCGACCCGACCCTCGCGATCCAACCCGTCGAAGTCGACGTCAGCCAGTGCCTCGAGCCATCCCGAATAGAAGGCCGTGAGACGGACCGAACGCTCGGACGAACCGATGGCGTCGTAGCGACGCATCAAGGCTCGACGATCGTTGGTGAACCGGAGCACTGCATCGCGCATCTCGCTGTCGCGGCGCTCGGTCAGCCGCCCGATGTCCGGTACCAGCTCTCCTTCGAGGTCGACGGCCAGGCTGGCGCCGCTCGGCGAGGCACTGCTCGAGGCCGACGCGATCGCCGAAGCCCCGTCCTGCGCACCGGTTGGAGCACAGATCAGGAAGGCGGTGAGAGAGAGAAGGCCCGCGGGCCAGAACGATGCGCAGCGCATTTCTTCTTTCCTCCATCAACTGAGGGCACCGGGGTGAATCGACCGCCCCACGCAAGGATTCCAACCTGGCCTGCCGGAGCAGCACGAGACCCCCGACCACCAGAACGCCGCCGATGATCCGGTGACCGTCTTGTCGGCCGCCGTTCTCGAGTGGAAGCGAGGCAGCAGTCTAGCAGGGGAGGAGAGTCCCGCATCGCCGAACACGCGCGGTTCGCATCGATCGGGATCGGGCGTGACAGAGGCTATGATCGCCGTCTGCCTGGTCTCCGATCGAGGGGGGCACCGGCACTGGCCTCCCGTCCCGAGAGTTGTCCTCCTCCGCGCTGACTTTCGGCTCTCGAACCCGCGCCGATCCCTCGCCCAAGAGACTCGCGATGACCGCTCCTCCCCGACTCAAGGCTCGCCTCACCGAAGGCAGTGTCGAAGGTCAGCTGGCGAAGATGGCCCTACCGATGATCGGCGGGATCTTCGCCATGATCGCGTTCAACCTGGCCGACACCTGGTTCGTGAGTCGGCTCGGCACGATCCCGCTGGCCGCAATGGCGTTCACGTTTCCGGTCGTGATGATCTTCATGAGCCTCTCCATCGGCCTCGGTGCGGGCACCTCCTCGGTGCTGGCACGGGCGCTCGGACGGGCTGACGATCGAGAAATTCGTCGACTGGCTACGGACGGGATGATTCTCGCGACACTGCTGGTCATCGCGCTCGCCGCGCTGGGGCTGGCCACCATCGACCCCTTCTTCAGCCTGCTCGGAGCCGATGACGAGACCCTTCCCCTGGTGCGCCAATACATGGTCATCTGGTATTGGGGTGTCGGCTTCCTGATCGTTCCGATGGTCGGCGCCGCTGCAATTCGCGCAACCGGCAACACCAAGATGCCGAGCCTGATCATGATGGCGTCTGCGCTGATCAACGTGATCCTCGACCCGATCCTCATCTTCGGGTTCATGGGCCTTCCCGGTCTCGAATTGCGCGGAGCCGCGATCGCGACAGTGGTCTCTCGCGCCTTCACCCTGGTCGCGAGCCTGTGGGTGCTGCACCGACACGAGCACCTGCTCACACTCGAGATTCCGACGCTTCGCGAGCTGACGACCTCATGGCGACGAATCCTCCACGTCGGCCTGCCGGCCGCAGCCACCAACATGGTGATTCCCGCGACCATGACGGTCGTCACGCCACTGATCGCTTCGTTCGGGGCGGACGCCGTTGCCGCGTTCGGCGCGGCTTCGCGAATCGAAGCGTTGTCACTGATCTTCTTCTTTGCACTCTCGGCAGTCATCGGCCCCTTCGTGGGACAGAACTTCGGCGCCCGGCGCTACGATCGAATTCGCAGAGCCCTGCGCTCGGTCTATCTCTTCTGCCTCGGCTTCGGCCTGTTCCTCGTCGTCGGGTTCGTACTGTTCGGCAGGCCACTCGCGGGGCTCTTCTCCGGCGAGCCTCGAGTGATCGAGATCGCCGCCGGCTACCTCCTGATCATGTCGCTCGGCTACGGCATGCACGGTGTCGTGATGAGCGTCGCCGCGTCGTGCAACTCCCTGGGCCGACCGATCAGCGCCCTCTCCCTGAGTCTCATTCGAATGCTCGCTCTCTTCCTGCCGTTGGCCTGGCTCGGAAGTCGAATCTGGGGAATCAACGGGATCTGGATCGGAGCCGCCACCGCCAACGTCACCGCCGGTGCGATTGGGCTCGTCTGGAGTTACCGAACGACTCGTGACGCCTCGCTCGACCGGCTCGCGGCCAGGGAGGCCGGTACGAGCGAGCCGAGCTCTCCTGCGCTGAGGGAGGCGGCCCCCGAAACCTCTCCCTGACGTAGAATCACCCGGCCTGTGCCCACCGTCGTCAGATCGTGAACTCCGGCCATTCGACCCGAGCATGTCTTCTCCAGAGAAAGAGCCCACGGCAGGACGACTGCGCCCCTACTCGCAAGAGTGGCTGGCCAGGAAGAAGGAGGTCCTCGGCGAAGCCGGCTGTACTCAACTCGGCTTCTATGCCATTCCGGACGATTTCCGCCTCTCGGTCGTCATCCCCGTATACAACGAAGAAGCGACTCTCGAACAACTCGTGGAACGAACACGGGCGGTGCCGATCCGCAAGGAGATCGTGCTGGTGGATGACTGCAGCACGGATGCCTCCCGCGAGATCCTGAAGACCCTGGAGGCGCGTTGGGGCTCCGACCCCGAAAACTCGATTCGCGTGCTGCTGCAGGACCGCAACCGAGGTAAGGGCGCCGCCCTGCAGAAAGGATTGGCACACACCACCGGCGATGTCGCCCTGATTCAAGACGCCGACCTCGAGTACGACCCCGGCGAGTACCCGCGCCTCCTCCAGCCGATCATTCTCGACCAGGCCGACGTCGTGTACGGCAGTCGGTTTCTCGGCGACCGCCCGCATCGCGTCCTCTATTTCTGGCACTACCTGGGCAACCGGTTCCTCACCACGCTGTCGAACTGTTTCACCAATCTGAACCTCACCGACATGGAGACCTGCTACAAGGTCTTCACGCGCCCGGTTCTCGATCAGGTGCTGCCTCTGCTGCGCCAGGAGCGATTCGGTTTCGAACCGGAAGTGACGGCGAAGGTCGCCCGCCGCCAGTTCCGCATCTACGAGGTGTCGATCAGCTACTTCGGTCGCACCTACGAGGAGGGCAAGAAGATCGGCTGGCGCGACGGCGTCCAGGCGATCTGGTGCATCCTCCGCTACGGCATCGCCGACTGAGGCGGGCCCCTGCTCAGTCCTCGGCTGACTCGTCCCCGCCGGGCAGCAGAGCGATCAGCACGTAGGACAGCGTCGAGAAGGCCATTGCGGGGAAGATCTGGTGCAGGGCCCCGGCGAGCGGGGTGTAGCGCCAGCCGATCAGCGTGACGATCCCGATCACGAACGACATCATCACGGCCGCCCCACTGCCCCGCTGCCAGTAGAGCCCCAGCACCACGGCCGGAAAGAAGCAGGCACCGTAGAGGGCACCCGAGAACGAGGTCAGTTCGACGATTCCTCCCATCGGACGAAGCGCCAGCACAGCGGTCACGGACGCCAACAGCACGACGTAGCCACGAGTCGCCCACACCCGAGCTCCCTCGGAGGGAGGCGTCCAGAAGCGTTCCACCACGTCGTGCTGACAGGTCGAAGCCACCACCAACAAAACGCTATCGAGTGACGACATGGCTGCCGACATCAGGGCGAGCAACAAGAAGGCTCGCGTGAAGGCGCCGAACGCCTGGACCCCGGAAACGCCGTCGCCGACCAGGAGCTGCGGCACGATCATGTCGGTGTCGGTGACTTCCATCGGAATCGCGTGCGCCAGCAGCCCGATGGGGGTCAACAGGGCGAAAACGATCAGGAACACCACCGTCGACACCCACATGCCCACTCGAGCCGCTGCGGGGCCTTCCAGTGCATAGAAACGTGACAGCTGCCGCGGCTCGACGACGAACTTGATGGTGCTCGCAATCACCACGCCGAGCAGCACGCCAAGAGGGATCGATGCGCTCCAGTCGAAGAGCCGGGCGGTGCTCTCACCGCTGCGCAGCGCTGCCAGCGATCCCGCATTCCCGGCGGCCTGTCGAAAGCCCCGAAAGAGGAGAACCGCTGCAACGACCATGATCAGGCCCTGAACCACATCGGTGCGCACCACCGAATGAAATCCTCCGACCGAGGTGTAGAGCACCACGATCACGACGACCAGAGCCATCGCCGCGGGATAGCTGATCTCGAGCAGAAGCTCGAGAAGGTGGCCGATGCCCTTGTAGATCGCCGTCATGTACAGGAGGCTCGAGAAGATCACCATCAACGACGCCATCCAACGGGCGGTCGGGCTGCGAAAGCGATAGCCGATGAAGTCGGGCAGGGTGATCGAGTCCAGAGCGGCCGTGGCCTCGCGCAGGCGCGGTGCGATGAAGCGCCACGACAGCCAGCTCAGAAGGACAGCCGCCGGAACGATCAGCAGCCAGGGCGCGCCATAGCTGTAGGCCTGGCTCGAGAATCCCAGGTAGCTGTTGGTGCTGGCGTAGGTGGCGAAGAACGACAGCCCCAGAGCGGCGCCGCCGAGCGAGCGTCCACCCACGTAGTAGTCGAGCACGCCGTGGGTCCGTCGCTTGCCCATCCAGGCGATGAGAACCATCAGTGCCACGTACCCGGTCAAAAGGACCAGGAGAAGCCCGTTCTCCTGCACACGCACCGCCACTGGCGACATCGCAGACTGTCCTTTCCGGTTGGGAGGTGTCCCGCGATGCTACATGCCAGTCGACGGGCCAACGCAGTCCACGTCGAGACTGCGAAGCTCGGCGGGTGGCTCGGCGAAGAGCCGGATCACCCATCGCCCCCCTTCTGGCAGGTCGAGCGACCCCTCGGAATCAGCCCGCACGATCTCACCCGCCAGGTTCTGGGCCTCCAGCCGAACCACGGCGAGCGAGCCAGGATCTGCGGTGACCTCACAGTGACCCGCGGGCCATTCCCCCCGAGCCGCCACCCACTGCCCGGGGCGCAAGAAGCGGACAACCTCGCCGTCGCGCATCGCTCCATCGGGAACGAAGAGGCGGTCGGCGGAAAGATTCCGGCGGCGCGACTCGCCACCCGATGCCACCGCACGCACTTCGATCGTCGGCCCGTTGCGCGACTGTCCACCGTCGGCCTCGAACAGAAGCGGATAGCGCTCGAACATGGATTCGTAGCGTTCTCGATAGGTCCGGTGGTGAGGCCGAGTGGCTCGCTCCGGATCGAAGTACCGACCCCAGGCCGAACCAGCGAGAACCACCACGTCGAACCCCGCTTCGATCTCCTCCAGCGATCGCCTCGCGACGAAGCGAATCCGGCGCACATCGAACAGTTCGGGGGGCGGCTTGGGCGTGTACTCCTCATGGAGAATTCGTGCGCCCGGTGGCAGATTCTCCACCATCCACGCCTCGACCAGCTCGCGTGTGCTCGAGCGCGAGAGCAGGAGGGCCTGATCGAGAGTGGCGACAATCGGTAATGCGAGAGCACCGACGGTCACCACGGCGATCAGCACCGCGGCCTGCCACACCTCGATTCGTCGAAGGTCGACGATCCGCAACGCGACCGAGACCACTCCCACCGCGAGCAACGAGCAGAGTATCGGCAGCACCGGTTGCAGGTTGCGAACCACGACCATCGTCATGACCGAGATCAGCGTGAGGTACACCACGGGGAAGGGCAACATCCAGAGCACGCGTCGCCGAGCCTCCCGTGGCACGAGTCCGAGACCGATCAGTCCCATCACCAGGGCCGGCCACCCGAAGCTCTCGGCCAGACGTTCGACGTAGAACCACAGGTTGCTCTCGCGCACGACCCCGATCCAGCCACCCCCCGAGTACTGTCGTGCGCCAAACAGCATGCCACGCGGACCGGTCAGCGCGTGTCGAAAGTGAAACAGGAGGCTCGGCATCACGGCGACGAAGGCGGCGAGCGACGCCGCGCCCGCCACGGCCAACCAGGCCAGCGAGCGTCCAGCCGTCGGGATCGATACCGGGCCGCTACCCGGGCTCCGCCAGGAGCGCCATCGCCACAGCACCCACACCGCGACGATCGCGACCGCTACGACTCCGGCCGGGTACTTGGCCGCGGCGGCAAGTCCCGAGAAGGCTCCGGCCAGAGCGTAATCCCGCAGGCGCTCTCGTTCCACCAACGCTGCCACGAAGAGCAGGCTGAACGCGGCCAGACAGCCCGAAGGGACGTCGGAGATGATGAGGTGCGAGCCCTCGTTGAACAGCGGGGAGAACACGAACAACAGACCCGCGACGCCCCCTGCCGCCAATCCCAGTGTAGAAGCCGACTGCGCCCCCAGGAGCCGCCAGGCGATCGAAAATACCGGCCAGACCGTGACAGCGCTCGCCACTGCGACGAGCAGGCGCAGCCAGAGCCAGTGCCGAGCGATCTCGTCCTCGACACCCCAGAGTCCCGCAGCGAGTCGAGCGCTCGCTTGGGGAAAGAGCTCGGTCGACCAGAGCGCGAGGGCGTACCCGTTGTAGAGCAGGTGGGGATACACGAAGCTCCGACGAATCACCTCGCCCTCGTTGATCTGGCTGGCGTGGTGGTAGTACGTCCCCTCGTCGCGATAGGAGCGCTCCTCGACCTCGTGCCCGACGCCGATCCCACGGACGAGAACGGCGAGCGTGAGAAGGAGCAAGAGGGCATACCGTCCTCTGCGCCGCGCTCGTTCCCGATCGGCCAGGGCCAGAGGCGTCTCGGGCCAGGGCGCCTCGAGGAACCACCACCGCTCGATGAGCGCACCGATCCCAGCGAGCGCGAATAGTGGCAGGACGACCCGAGCGGCATTCGTGGCCAACGGGGTGACGACTCCCAGGATCGCGGCCCACCACAGCGCAGCGAGGCAAGACAACAGAGCGAGTGCCAGCAGGGTGATGCGATAGCGGGAGTTCAGCGACACGATGGGGGACCCGATCGGGGCCAATGAAACCGATCTCATGGGAGCGTTTCCGCGGTAGCGTGAGACGACCGCGAGGCCACAGGTACAGGACGAAGGGGATCATAGCGACCGTTGACGTACGAGGGAGCCTGAAGATGGAAGACGAGAGCACAGAGATCGAGACCGGAATGCGGACCCGGGCGGTTCACGCCGGAGAGGGCCCCGACCCCGCCACCGGCGCTTCGGCGCCCAACCTGGTCATGTCATCGACCTACGTCACTCAACAGGCCAAGGGCTTCTCCGCCCACGATCTCGACGATGAGTCGGGATACCTGTACACGCGTTGGTCCAACCCGACCGTCAGCCAGCTGGAACAGAAGCTCTGTGCCCTCGAAGGGGCCGAAGCATGCCTGTGCTCTGGCTCGGGCATGGCGTCGGCCTCTGGTCTTCTGCTCTCCTCGCTCTCCTCGGGGGACCATCTGGTGATGACGGACACCAACTACGCGGGCGTGGCGGAGCTCGCCCGCGACACCTTGCCCCGACTCGGCATCGACGTCACCTTCGTCGACACCTCGAGGGCGGAGAACGTCGCAGCGGCGCTCCGCCCCGAGACTCGTCTGATCTGGCTCGAGACCCCCGCCAATCCGATCCTGAGACTCACCGATCTCGCCGCGGTCGCCGATGTCGCACGCGATCACTCGAGCCGCCTCCCTACCCCCGTCAAGATCGCCGTCGACTCCACCTTCGCGACACCGATCGCCACTCGACCGCTGGAGCTCGGCGCCGACTACGTGCTTCACTCCCTGACCAAGTACATCGGCGGACACGGAGACGCGGTGGGGGGCGCCGTTCTGGGCTCCAGGGAAGACATCACAGCCCTGCGCCTGGAGGCTGGCATCCACTACGGCGGCATACTCTCGCCCTTCAACGCGTGGCTCATCATGCGCGGGGCCGCGACCCTGCCGATCCGTATGCGGGCCCACGAGGAGAACGCCACTGCCGTCGCGAAATTCCTCGAGAGCCATCCCCGAGTGACGCGCACCTTCTATCCGGGACTCGGTTCCCACCCACAGCACGAGTTGGCCCGCCGCCAGATGCAGAACTTCTCCGGCATGGTCACCTTCCAGACCGAGGACCCGGAGGCGATCGCCGAACGCATGACTCGACAGCTCCGAGTGATCCACTACGCGGTCTCGCTGGGCCACCATCGCAGCCTCATCTTCTGGATGGACACACCCGGCCTCATGGAGACGTCGTTCCGGCTCGACGGCGAGCAGCTCCGAAGCTACCGCGCCTTTGCCGGTGACGGGATCTTCCGTCTCTCGGTCGGGCTCGAAGACCCTGAGGACCTGTGCGAAGACCTCGATCGCGTCTTGCATTGAGACCGGCGATTCGGGCAACTCGGACGGCCCGAACGAAAAGAGCCGGCCTCAGAGAGACCGGCTCTGCATCGATTCGGTCGAGCTGACGTTCAGTCGCCGCTGCTCGATGTGGCCTTGGCGGCCTCGGCGGCCTTCTGCTGCTCGCGCAGTTTCTGGAACTGCTCCATCCGCTCGCGCATGTGCTCGGGCACCGAGTGGGTCGGCATCTCTTCCTGGTTCACGTAGGTGTAGTCCATGAAGCCGATCATCATCTCGTCGGTGGTCTTCTCGCCCCAGTTCACGTTGATCGAGGGATCTGGGTTGTTCGGGTTGTCCGCCGAGTTGTCGAAGACTGCGTCGACCTTGATGGTCGTTCCGGCGGGCATGACCTGTGTGTCTCGAGGCGAGTAGGTCAGCTGCCAGTTGAAGTCGTAGTCGTTGACGTCGAGCAGGATCTTCTCCGTTCCATCGGGAAACACGGCGGTGTATCGCATCGCCTTGCCGCGCAGATGCATGTGGGGAGTGAAGTTGAACACCACCGCCTCGTGCTCGAAGGTGAACGCCGACGCCGATTCGTAGTTCGCCTCACCCGCCGGAATGTTCAGCATCGGATCGACGATCCACATCGTGGTGACTTCCTTCTCCACTTCTCCGTCGTGGAAGAGCACTCCGACCTGCGTCTGGTCGATACCTCCGGTGCCTTCACCAGGGGTCTTGTGGTAGTGCATCTGGAAGAGGATCTTGCTGTTGGCGGGCAGCTTCTTGCCGTGCCCCTCGGGGAAGGTCATCGGCTGTACACCCGGCGCCCAACCGCCCAGGTAGGCCATCTCGAGACGACCGGCACCCTGCACCTCGGCAAGCGTCATCCCCTCGGGGGCGAGATAGGTCAGGTTGTGGTGCGCCGCCTCCATGAAGCTGGGTCGAATTTCGATCGCCTTGATCCAGCGGTCCTCGTCGAGAGTGTTCTCGATCTCGAGCCACTGGTAGTGATCTTCCATGTCGTCGGTCACCTCGAAGGGCTCCATGGTGAAGATCATGTCGGGCTCGCCCATCTTCCAGTCGGACTCGAATTCCGGAGGTTCGGGAGCGTTCTCGAGATCGCCCGCGGGGGCCCCGTCCTCGACCCAACGGGCGAGAATCGCGAGCTCGTCTTCACTCAGTCGAGAGTCTTCGACGAAGTCGCCATGCTCGGGATTGGCGAACCAGGGCGGCATCGTTCCCTCGGAGGTCGCCTTGCGGATCGACTTCGCCCAGGGACGGGCCTCCTCGTACGACATCAGGGACATGGGAGCGACCTGTCCGGGACGGTGACAGGTCACGCAGTTGTTGAAGAGAATGGGCGCGACATGCTCGGACCAGGTGGCCTGGTCGACGTCGGCGGCACTCGGAGCGGCCGCGGCGGGTGCGGCACACACGGCGACCAGCGCCAGAAGCGCGGTCGCGGTGAGGGTTGATCGCTGGATCATGGGTACCTCTGGAGAGAGAGAGAGAGAAGAGAGTTGTCGGTCGGAGCCGTTGAATCTTCTTTCGACAGATTCTGCGTGCCGGATGCCGTCCGCCGGTCTCGACAGCCGGCCCCGGGTCAAACGCAGCCCCGAGGGGCCGAAAGTGGGCAGATCGTACTCGCAACCGAGCCATCGGCCAACTCCGCGCCCGGTGGGCCGCTGCCCGAGCGCCACCCCCCTGGGGGTGGGATCGCCGCAACCCTTCTGGATGGGGGCTTTCGGGGCCGCACGAGTCCTGTCACAGGCTCTCGGCCCACGGGCCCGAAGCGCTAGCGCGGCGACGAAGATGGAGTCTCGGGCGGAGCCTCCGGCCGACCCTCGGGCTCGCGCGGCTTGGGCTTGCGCGGCAGCTGCTGCTCGCGCATCGCAGCCAGGTAGACGAAGGAAGCCATGATCACCGAAGCCTGTTTCAGATCGTCGATCCGGGCGTGGTCGAAGTGATCGAGATGAGTGTGGTGGGTCCGTGACGAGTAGTCGAGGCTGTCCTGGATGAACTGGAACCCCGGCAGCCCCACCGCGTCGAAGGCCTGGTGATCGGTGCCTCCGGTGTTGCGGTTGGTGATCGTGCTCGCTCCCAGGTCGTGGAAGGGCTCGAGCCAGGCCTCGAAGATCGGCACGAGTGCGGCATTGGACTGGGTATAGATGCCTCTGATCCTGCCCGAGCCGTTGTCCAGGTTGAAGTAGGCCTGGAACCTCTCGTGGGCCGGTTTGTAGTCGATCGGCCAGGTCTCCTCCTGGAGCCAGCGCGGCAACCCGGTGTCCTCGTTGTCCGGCTCGGGGCGCCGCGCGAACTGCTGAGCGACGTAGGCCCGAGAGCCGAGCAGCCCCTGCTCCTCGCCACTCCACAAACCGATCCGGATCGTGCGCCGCGGCTGGACTCCGATCGCCTCGAGGATCCGCACCGCTTCCATCGCCACCGCGACTCCCGCACCGTTGTCGTTCGACCCGGCTCCGGCATGCCAGGAGTCGAGATGGGCGCCCACCATCACGAGCTCGTCGCGCTTGTCCGTGCCCGGAATCTCCGCGAGGGTGTTGTAGCTCATCAGGTCTTCGTCGTGGAACTGCGCCGACACCTCGACCTCGATCTCGACCTCCTCGCCGTCCTCGAGCATGCGCAGCAACCAGTTGTAGTGCTCCGACGCCATGACCAGGGCCGTCACGCCCGTGCTCTCGCCGGGCTCCCGCGACCCGCCGGCACCGACCCGAACGATGCCCGCGTCGCGGCTCGAGATGTCCACCGTCGCGACCACGCCCTCGTCGACCAGGAATTGATTGAGCTTCTTGCCGAACTCCCACCGCTTGCGCGCACGGTCACGATAGTTCGGCCGCCGGCCACTCGGAATCGGGAACTCGACACGCTCCTCGAGCTCCTCGTCGGAGTAGCGGCGAAACTCGGCGCCTTCGGCATCGTCCGGCATCCGCGCGTCGGACACCAACAGGATCTTCCCCTTCAGCTTTCCGGACCACTCTTCGAGATCGTCCTCATCCTCGAGCTTCAGCTTCATCGCGACCCCACGCACCGGTCCGTCGGTACCCGGTGTCCAGGCCTTGGGCAGCGCCGAGAGAGGCGTGCCCCGTGGCGTGATCAGATGCACCGAGGTGCGGGTGAACGACCAGCCCCGCCCGAAGGGTCCCCAGGCCTCGAGCCGAGCATTCTCGAGTCCCCACTCCTCCAGCCGATCCCGGGTGAACCGATTGGCCTCGAGCATCCCGGGGGAGCCCGTGAGACGCGGGCCGACGTCGTCGGCCAGCGCACGCAGGGTCTCGGACACCTCGGAATGCTCGAAGCCTTCGTTGCGGATGAGAGCGAGGGTCTCCCAGTCGACCGACTCCTGGGCGAGAAGCGTCGTTCCCGAGAGCGCTGCTCCGAGAGCAACGATGGTGAGCCAACCGGAAGCAGCGGAGCGGATCATGGCACTTCTCCTCGAGTCCTTCTTTCTGGAGCGCAGCGCTCAGTACGAGAACGGGCAAGCTGTCGGCAAAGTGTACGCCACAGAGCTCTCGAGGGTCGGTAGCCGTGCATCCAGCCAGGGACCGGAGAGGGGAATACAGACGTCTCGGATCCGGTTGCTGAGATCAGGTACGCACGGGATCGGAGCGCCCGCGCAGGCAGCAGGAGAGCGCAGAAGAGCGCAGATAGGAGAACCATCGATGAACCGATCACTGCGCCTGGCTCTGGTGAGTCTGGCATTCCCTGTCTTCTCCGCTGCCTCGGTCCAGTCGCAGGAAGCCCCGTCGCGATCGGTCGATCAGCCTCCGATCGCAGAGATTCGGCTGCTGGTCCAGGATTGGAGCACCCGCGAAGACCTCGACCCGGTCGGGCCCGGCGAGACGCTGACCCTGGCGGTCGGTCAGCAGGTACGTCTCCGATTGCAGGCCCTGCCGCGTGGATCCAACCGCTCCCCGCGCTACCCGAGCGGTCGCTTTCGACTGACTTCCGGGGAACGTCGCGTTCAGCTCTCGAAGGCCAATGAGGAGACGGGACGGGTCCTGGTGGAGGCGACTCGAGTCGACGATCCGAGCCGGCAGCCTACAGTGCTGCAATACGAGATCCTCACTCCACTCGACGCTCCCCGGGAACTGCTGACGAATACGATCCAGATCGTCGTCGTCGATGTCCCCGAGGTCACCGATGTCCCCGACGAGGCCGACGCGAGCGACTCCGAGACGAACCAGCGCCGTGGAGCCACGCTGTTCGAGCACACCGAGTACCAGGGCCACAGCGAGCTCTTCACCGAAGGAGAGGTGACCGACCTGCGCCGTCGACCGATCGGCAACGATCGAGCGAGCTCGGTACGAATCGACGAGGGTTGTCTGGTCGAGCTCTTCACCGAAGGAGGACTCAGGGGCAGCAGCGCGCTGCTCAACCACGACCAGCCTCGACTCGGCGACACGCCGGTGGGCAACGACACGGTTTCGTCTCTGCGTGTCGAATGCCGTGAAGATCCGGCCATCCTGGCCGAGCTCCCCGGCGCGACCCTCTACTCCGAGACCGGATTTCGTGGGCGCAGTCAACATGTCAGCTCGGACCTCGCCTCGCTCGACGGCTCGACGATCGGCGACAACCAGACCCGCTCGATCGAGCTCTCTCCCGGCTGCGTCGCGATGCTCTACGACGGCGCAGGCTTTCGCGGCGACTGGACCGAGCTACGCAGCAGCGAGTCCGACCTCGGGGACACTCGGATCGGACTCGATCGGGTGACCTCGATTCGGATCCGCTGCGACTAGCGGCCTCGGAGCCCGCCCCGCCGAGTAGCATGGGAGCCATGGAGCTCCACAACCGCGTCTGTGTCATCACCGGAGGGGCCAGCGGAATCGGCGCGGCCTGCTGCCGGGCCTTTGCCGCCCAGGGCGCCCGCGTGGTCGTGGCCGATCTCGACCCCGAGGGCGCATCGGCGGTCGCCGACGAGATCGGAGCCCTGGCAGTTCCCTGCGATGTCAGCCAGGCAACCGACATCGCGGAGCTCGTCGACGCCACCACTGAACACTACGGACCGATCGACCTCTTCTTCAGCAACGCTGGGATCGCCGACGGTGGCGACCTGCTCGACACCCCCCTCGAGGTCTGGCAGCGACAGTGGGACGTCAACCTGATGGCCCACGTGCACGCGGTGAGAGCGGTACTCCCGTCCATGCTCGCGCGCGGCGACGGCTACCTGATTCACACCGCCTCGATGGCCGGCATCCTGACGTCTCATGGCAACGCCCCCTACGCCACTGCCAAGCACGCGGTCGTCGGGCTCGCCGAGTGGCTTTCGATCACCTACCACGATCGCGGAGTGCGTACGTCGCTGCTCGCCCCGCTCGGAGTACGCACGCCGATGCTGGGCGACACCGATTCCCCCTTCGCCCGGAACGTCGCCGGTCCGATTCGGGAGCCGGAGGAGGTCGCGACGATGGTCGTGGACGCCGTGCGAGAAGAGCGCTTTCTGATCCTCACCGACGCGATCGCGCAGAGATGGATGGAGCACAAGACCCTCGACCTCGAGCGCTGGCTCCGAGGGATGCGCCGCATGCAGGCGAAGATGACCGAGGACTGAGCGGCAGTCCCCGGCCCCCTCTCGTGCGAGTCACCGCGCTCCGAGCCTACCGGCTCGAGATCACACGGTGAGGAATCACGAGCTCCGTCAGACCGACACGCCCAGTGTGCCGGCGAGCTCCTCCAGGGCCTTCTGCTCCTCCTCGCTGACCAATACGCCGCCGACACCCAGGAACCCCCCTTCCTTGGCGGCCTCGGAAACCCGCTTCGCGGCACTCAACAGCCAGTTCTTGTAGGCCTCCGCCTCCTCGGGTGACTTCGCCGCGATCGCTGCAGCAGCCTCCGTCATGTGCTCCGCCATGGCGTTACGGAGCACGGCCGGATCGTCCTCCTTCGGAAGGTCGGGCAACTGCGGACGGCCGCTGAATCCGGCGTCCCTCATCGACTTGACGAGCGACGAGACGACCTCGACCTCGTCGCTCTTGCCCGCTTCGGCAATCACCTTCCCAATGGTCATTGTCTCCTTGACGAATCCACCCAGGCCGCTCCGATCGGCCATCGTGATGTAGAGGCCGGCCAGAAACGGCCCCAAGGTGATGCTCTTCCACTCTTCGGGTGTGTAGTCACTCTGCGTGCTCATGGCTGTCTCCCCGTGACGGCAGATATGGACGACCGACCGCGGCGCAGGCTGCGAGTCGTGTCGGGCTGAGGTGATCGACGCCAGTATAGATCGGGCGATGAGCCTCGCCCGTCACACGAACAACAGCGAGAGCTACTCCACCTCGAGGGCGCCCGTTCGGCTCGCCGTGGGAGGTGTCTGGTGCGGGAAGGACCCTCTCGAGCTCGAGTCGGTCGAGATTGATGGCGAGCAGAGGCGGATCTCGTTCCTGGTGACGGGATCGGCCTTCGGCGATGCATCGAACGAGTTTCACTTCCCCTTGGAGGAGCGGCTCCCGGCGGGGTCCTATGGGGTCGAGCTGTGGCTGAAGGGAGGAGGGTCCGAGCCCTACCTGCTCGCGGAATACCGGCTCTTCGTACGGCTTCCGGGTCCCTCGCCGCCCACCCTCACAACGTCCCCGCCCCTACCGATCGACGGCGATGCCGTGAAGCTGGTCTTTGACGGCTGGGTTCCCTACGGCACGGCTGTACCGGTCGAGCGGTGGGAAATCGACGGCAAAACGATCCGGGTGTTCGTGACCTGGGCTGGGGGTGGGCCGGCAGCCGTGCTGCCGTATCGCTTCAGCGTGCAAACCGACCCGCTGCCCGCCGGCCAATTCAGAATCGAGGTCTTCGGGCTCGATCCTCGCTCGCCGGAGCTCGGCTGGCAGCCTCTGTCCACGCACGCCTTCGAGGTTGCCGCCTTCTGTCAGCCCACGGCCACGCGCCTGTGCTTGAACGGGAGCCGCTTCGGAGTCACCGCGACTTGGGAAACCCAGCACGGTGAGACGGGGATCGCAAACGCCCTTCCGCTCGCCGAGGACACCGGCGCGTTCTGGTTCTTCGACGAAGGCAACCTCGAGGTGAACGTGAAGGTTCTGGAGGCGTGCAGCTGGGCCGGAACGTACTGGGTATTCGCCGCCGGTCTGACCAACGTGGGGGTGAAGCTCGAAGTGACCGACTGGAAGCGGGGGCGCACGAAGCGCTACGAGAGCCTGCCGGGAGCGCCCTTTGAACCGATCCAGGACGTTCGGGCATTCACCTGTCCGTGAAGCGCTACCGTTTCCTACATTCAGACAACCACCACATCTGCCCGATGAGGCGCTTCTGCCAGCGCCCCGTCTCGCGTGAGAAGCCTCGCTTCGAGCCCTTCGGCGAGCGCTACGTACGACGCGTCGTAGGCCGTGAGATTGTGGCGCAACTGCCAGATTCTCGGGAGAAGAGGCAGGTGTGGGTAGCGCCTCATTCGAATCGAAGCGAGGTCCTCGAACATGGCGCCGGCTCGATCCTCCGTCATGTCGCCGATCTGCACGTAGCGGCGCAGCACCTGACCGACCTCGAGGTCGATCAGCTCCGGAGCGTGGATCTCCTCGGGCGTCGCGAAGACCCGTCGGGCAACGTCGAGCCCGGCCTCGGTGAGCATCATCAGCTCGATGAGGGCCGATGCATCGATCACGATCAACGCGAGTCACGCTCCGCTCGAACGATCTCCACCACAGGAACGCTCGGCACGACCGGTGATCGGGTCTGGAGGCGCTCGAGAAACTCCTCCGATGTTGGCCGGGAAGCTGACTCTCTCAGCTCGTTGAGCAGGTAGTCCGAAAGCGAAAGGCCCGACTGTGCGGCTCTCGCCTTCAGCTTGCGATGGAGAGCGTCGGGGACGTTGCGAATCTGGATCATTTTTGACATGTGAACAACATAGTTTCATGTCATCCACATGTCAACGACCCGGCACCAAGAGCCGGCGGATCAGAACCGGCGACCCCGAGCTACTCCACCTTGAGCACTTGCATCGGATCCACTCGTGAGGCGCGACGCGCGGGCAGATACACCGCCAGGGTCGCGACCGCCATCAGCACGAGCGGTACCCCCACGAAGGCGATCGGATCGAGCGTACTCACGTTGTAGAGCAGCCCCTTGACCAGCCGGGAGGCGCCGAACGCACCGACCAGACCCAGCACCGCGCCGATCACGGCGAGCCGGAGCCCGTCCGTCAGCACGAGCTTGACCACGCTCTTGCGGTCGGCGCCCAACGCGACTCGCAGCCCGAGCTCACGCTGGCGCTGCGACACGGAGTAGGCCATGACACCGTAGATCCCGACCGCAGCCAGCACCAGACCGAGGAGTCCGAAGAGCCCGAGCACCGAGCCCCCGAGGCGGGCAGGCAGCAGCGCGATCCCCATGTGGTCTTCCATCGAGCGCACATCGTAGAGCGGCAACTCGGGATCCATGCCGCGTACGGTCTCGCCGAGCCTCTTGAGGACCGCCTGCGGATTGGAGGCGCTACGAGCCACCAAGACCATGTTGCTCGAGAAGAGCTCGCGCTGCGGCAGGTACATGAACTCGCTCGGCTCCTCGCCGAGGCTGCGGTACTTCCCCGTCTCCACCACTCCGATCACCTGGCGTTCCTCACCGGCGGTGCTCACGATCTTGCCGAGCGCCGACTCGCCCGGCCAGAAGCGTTCGGCGAAACGACGGTTGACGATGATCGAAGGGGCGGCAGTCTCGTCGTCCTGTCGGGTGAAGGAGCGCCCCTCGACGAGATCTATCCCCATCGCTTCGAGGTAGCCTTCCCCGATTCGCGCGTACATCAGGCTCGTGCGCTCGCCCTCCGCGAACTCGTATCCGGGGATATCGATTCCGCGATCGGAGCTGCTGAGACCGAGAGGAACCGTGTCGGTGAGCCCCACCGCGGTGACCTCGGGAAGGGCGCCGATCTCCTCCACCAGCCGATCGTAGAACTCCCTGGTTCGGGCCTCGCTGTAGCCCTGCAGACCCGGGTCCATCGCCGCCATCACCAGATGGTTCGGCTGGTCGAATCCGGGGTCGATCTCGGTCGCACCTTGCAGACTGCGCAGGAAGAGACCCGAGCTGATCAGCAGGAGAAGGGAGAGCGCCATCTGAGCGATCACCAGGGCGCGACTCACCCTCGAGCTGCCCCCCTTCCCGCCGATCTCTCCTTTGACTGCCGAAAGCGTGTCGCGACCTGCGGACTGAAGCGCCGGCACCATGCCGAAGATCAAGCCGGCTGCGACCGAGACCCCGGCGGTGAACCAGAGCACCGTGGCGTCGAGCTCCACGTCGAACGCGAAGGGACCATCAATCGGCACTTCGATGCCCGAGAGCAGCTTGGTGGCAACAAACGCGAGGCCGATTCCGGCGACACCCGCCAGCATACTGAACACCACGCTTTCGGTGAGCAACTGTTGGACGATGCGCAAGCGGCCGGCGCCCAAACTGATTCGCATGCCCATCTCGCGACGGCGCTCGCGCGCCCGGGCCAGGAACAGATTGGCCACGTTGACGCAGGCGATCAGCAGGAGGAGGGAGACCACCGCCATCATCACCGTGCTCATCCCGACCTGCGCATTCTTGAAGGAAGGATGCATGCCCGCCTCCGACTGCAGAACGACCGAGTGCCCTTCCTGCCGATCGTACTGATCCGGATACTCCTCCTTCAGCTGCAGAAAGGTCGCCTGGATCCGCTCCTCTGCTTGCTCCAGAGTGACGCCGTCACGCAATCTCGCGATCACGCTCATCATGTTGTTGCCGCGCGACTCGATCAGATCGTCACCGGGCTGCATCTGCCTCTGCATCATCAGCGGCACGTAGATGGGCACGTCGGCCACGCTCATCGGCCCCTTGAACTCCGCCGGCGCTACCCCGACGACCTCGTAGGGCAGACCGTTGACGTCGATCGTGCGACCCACGACGTCGGGGTCGGCTCCGAAATGCGACTGCCAGAAGCTGTGACCGAGGACCGCCACCGGATGGGCGCCCGGACCTCGGTCTTCCACTCCGGGCAGAAAGGGACGCCCCAGCTCTGGAACCACGCCATAGGTCTGGAAGAAGTTGGCGCTCACGAGGATGCTGAGGTGGCGCTCGCTGCGCCCCTCTGCAGTGAGCGACATCGGGGTGAAGTACCAGGCCGCCGTGTTCTCGAACACGTCCTCGTTACGATCGCGCAGGTCCTGGTAGTGCGGAATCGAATTGGAGCCGAACTCGATCCCGGGCCATTTCCGATAGATCTGCACCAGCCGCTCCGGCTCCACGGCCCCCCCCAGGGGCGCCAGCAACAGCCCGTGGATCGCCGAGAATGTGGCCGCGTTCAGCCCGATGCCGAGCGCCAGGGTCAGAATGGCGATCGCCGAGAAGAGCGGGTTCTTCGTCAACATGCGAAAGGTGTAGCGAAGGTCTCGGATGAGGTTGCCCATCGGTGATCGTGCTCCTGTGCAGATCCAGACTGGGGCAGAGTGCCCTGAGGGTAGGAACGTACAAAGCGGCTTCCGGGTTTCGTTCCCGGAGCCTCCAGGCACGGCCACCGCCTTTGCTACGGTAGCTCCACCGATGAGCGAACCGCCCCCCCGAATCGAGCCCCGATTCGACCGTCGAACCCTGCTGCGGGCGCTGCCCCTCGCACCGTTCGCAGCCCCTCTGGGCGCCACCCTGGCCGCCGCCCTTCCCCTGGAGGAAGGCTCGATCGTGCCGTTCCTCGAACGAGCCCGCCCGGAGCCCGGCACCCCGGTTGGCGACGGCCTCGACGGCCGGTTGACCCATGACCCGAGCCGCTTTGCCCAGGGGGAGCGCCTGGTCGCGAATCGCGACTTCTACATCCGAACGAAGGCACCCCCCGCGGTCCTCGCGCGGCGCGACGCACTCGACGAGTGGACGATCCGGATCGAACGTGAGGAGGACGTCTCTGGGCACTTCCGCGATTTCGGCGGCCAGAGCTTTCCCATCTCGATCGATCTGGTGCGGGAACGGGCACAACCGATGGGTTCTCATCTGCTCGAATGCTCGGGAAACCACCGCGGCCAGGGCTTCGGCCTGCTCAGCATCGCCGAGTGGTCGGGGATGCTGCTCGAGGACTTCCTCTTCGAGACCCTCGTGCACTACGACCCCGGCACGCGCATTCTGATCCGGGGCAACGACGACCACTCCGGCGAGAGCCGCAGCTCGGTTCCCGGGGCGAGCTGGAACTTCAGTTTCCGCCAGCTGCGCGACGCCGGAGCCTTCTTCGCGACGGAAATGAACGGCGAGTCCCTGCCTCTCGATCACGGCGCACCGATCCGTCTGGTGGTGCCCGGCTGGTACGGCTGCTGCTGCATCAAGTGGGTCGAGGCGGTGGAGGTCGCTCTCCCCGACGCTCCCGCAACCGCCCAGATGCGCGAATTCGCGACCCGGACCCACCAGGACGGTGTGCCCGAGCTCGCCCGCGACTTCATTCCCGCCACCATCGACTTCGCAGCGATGCCGGTGCTGGTGCGGGGCCCCGATGCCGATGGGCTCTTCCAGGTCACGGGAATCGCATGGGGAGATCCGACCGGAGTGAGCCGGCTCGAGATCCGCTACCGACTCGGCGACGACGATACGCCGAGCGAGTGGCTCCCCGTCCCCTTCGTGCCCCAGCAGAAGTCCTCGCTGGCGCTCTGGCAGCACTCCTGCCGCCCACCCGGTCCCGGGGAGTACGAGATCACGCTGCGGGTCGGCGACAGTGGAGTCCGCACGCGACGCCTCGATGCGGGCGACTACGCTCGCACGGTGCGGCTCTGAGTCCCGAGCGCCGCCCATGCCCGATCCCGCCTCCCTGATCGAGCTCGGCCTCGTCGGCCTCTTCGTTGCCGCGTTCCTGGCCGGCTCCATCCTCCCCTTCGCCTCGGAGGCCGTGCTGGTCGGAGTCCTGATGCTCGGCGCCTCGGCCGGCGCCGCAGTCTCGGTGGCCACCCTGGGCAACGTGCTCGGCGCACTGACCCTGTACGCGATGGGCCGGCTCGTGACGGCGAGAAGAGACCGTCCGCCCGGACCTGCCGACCGCCTGCTTTCCCGGCTCGTGGGCACGGAACCGGCCGGCCTCGAGCGCGCCGAGGAACGCCTTCGAAGATTCGGGCCGGTGGCGTTGCTGGCCGCCTGGGTCCCGGTTCTCGGAGATGCCCTCGTGCTGGCCGCCGGCCTGTTCGCGCTACCGATTGCACCCGTGACCTCATACATCGCCCTCGGAAAGGCAGCTCGCTACCTGGCCCTGGCGGGGGCCGTTGCTGCAGCCAACTGAGGCGGGCCTCGCTGCACGCGGAGCTTTCACCCCAAGGCGGAACCGGGCATTGCTTGGCTTATACTGGCTAGATGGCCGCCCCGGCACCAGAGCCCTCTCGGGACCGAGAGCCGCGGACTCCAGGAGCCCCCTCGCACAGTCGCGACCACGTGCTGATCGGCATCAACGGTGAGCTGCACACCGTCCGCGGCGCGGACGCATTCTCGACGCTCTCGACCTTTCTGCGCGAGACCCTGCGCCTGGTCGGCACCAAGATCGTCTGCTCGGAGGGAGACTGTGGCGCCTGCACCGTGCTGGTCGGAACCCCCGACCCGTCGGGCTTCGCCTACCGCGCGATCGACTCCTGCATCGCTTTTCTCTACCAGCTCGATCGCTGCCACGTGATCACGGTGGAAGGCCTGGCCAACGCCAGCGTGGCCGCCAACGGCTCACTTCACCCGGCACAAATCGCGATGGCGGAGAACTTCGGATCGCAGTGTGGGTACTGCACGCCGGGATTCGTGGTGGCGATGGCCTCGCTCACCGAGGAGGCCCGGGCGCAGTCTCGCCCCCTCGACGAGGCCTCGGTGCGCATCGGATTGAGCGGCAATCTGTGCCGCTGCACCGGCTACGTGCAGATCCTCGAGTCCGCCGCATCGATCGATCCGACCCGGGCGACGGCCCTGAACCACCTCTACGATCCAGCGAGACTCCTGGCCGCCTTCGCGGAGACCGAAGACTCGGTTCGGATCGAGCACCAAGGGCACGTGCTCGCGGTTCCGGCCTCGCTCGACGAAGCGCTCGAGGAGCGCCGGCGCGAGCCGGCCGGCCGCGTCGTGGCCGGGGCCACCGACCTCGGCGTGCAGCACAACAAGGGCATGCTCGAGCCAGGGGGGGTGCTTCACCTGCGCCACGACCTCGACGGCTTCTCGCACACCAGACTCGAGGGCGACCGGATGGTCCTCGGCGCCGGAGCTCGCTGGAGCGACGTCGAGACGCTGGCACGGTCGGCGGCACCGCAGTTGGCCGAGATTCTCGAGATCTTCGGCGCGCCCCAGATCCGAAATGCCGGCACGGTCGGCGGCAACCTGGTCAACGCCTCCCCGATTGCCGACTCCCTGCCCTTCTTCTACGCCTGCGAGGCCATTCTCCATCTTCGATCGGTGACCGGGCAACGGAGCGTACCGGTGGAGGCCTTCTATCTCGGCTACAAGCAGCTCGACCTGAGGCCCGACGAACTGCTGGTCGAGATCGAGGTGCCCCTGCCGCGCGAGGAGAGCGGTGAACAGGTGCGGTTGCTCAAGGTATCGCGTCGGCGGGACCTCGACATCTCCACCTTCACCGCAGCGCTCTGGATTCGACACGACGGTACGACGATCGACACTGCCCGCCTGGCTTTCGGGGGAGTCGGCCCGACCGTGATCCGAGCACGCGAGGCCGAACAGATCCTCACGGACGCTCCCTTCCAGCGCGATACCTTTCGCCGCGCCGGCGAGCGTGCTGCCTCCGAGATCGCACCGATCTCCGATGTGCGCGGCGAGGCGTCGTATCGCACCCTGCTCGCCCGCAACGCCCTGCTCCGCTTCTTTCACGATCTGCACGGAGCGAGCCCATGACCTCGAGCCTGCCCTTGCACGATTCCGCCTGGTTGCATGTGCGCGGCGAGGCGCGTTACGTCGAAGATCTTCCCCGGCTCGAGGGTGAGCTCACCGTGGCGGTGGTCGGGGCGCCCTGCGCCCGCGGACGGCTGATCTCGGTGCGGGTCGACACGGCACTCGAGCTGGAGGGAGTGGCCACGGTGCTGGCGCATCGCGACATTCCCGGGGTCAACCGCTGGGGCCCGATCTTCCAGGACGAGCCCTTTCTGGTCGAAGACGAGATCTCCTACCTCGGTCAGCCGGTGGCGATCGTGGTCGCCGAGAGCAAAGCCGTCGCGGGACGGGCCAGGGATCTCGTCGTGCTCGAGGTCGAGGCGCGCGAGCCGCTGCTCTCGATCGACGAGGCCGTTTCAAAAGGGTCCTTCCTCGGGGTGGAAAGGCGTATCGATCGGGGCGACCTCGAGGCCGGCCAGCGACAGGCCAGCCAGAAGATCCAGGGGGTCTTCCGCTCGAACGGACAGGACCAGTTCTATCTGGAGAGTCAGGCCGCCCTGGCGATTCCGGAGGAGCGAGACACGGTCCTCATCCACTCATCGACCCAGAATCCCACCGAGATCCAGAAGGTCACCGCTGAGCTCCTCGGGTGGCGCCAGAACCAGGTCACCTGCGTGGTCAAACGCATGGGCGGAGCCTTCGGTGGCAAGGAGACCCAGGCGGCGCTCCCGGCGGCCTTCACCGCTCTGGCAGCCCACCACACCGGACGGCCCGTCCGGCTGGTCTACGACAAAGACACCGACATGCGGATCACCGGCAAGCGCCACGAGTACCGCACCGAATACAGGGTCGACTTCGACGACGAGGGGCGGATCTGGGCGGCCGACTTCAAGGTGCACTCCAACGGCGGCGCGTTCGCGGACCTCTCCACCGCCGTGCTCGAGCGAACGATGCTCCACCTCGACAACGCCTACTACCTGCCCAACGTCGGGATCTCCGCTCAGGTGTGCAAGACGAACCTCCCTCCCAACACCGCGTTTCGGGGCTTCGGCGGCCCCCAGGCGATGGCAGTCATCGAGAACGTGATGGAGGAGATCGCCGTCGCCACCGGCCGGGACGCATCTGACGTTCGCCGGGCCAACCTCTACAGCGACGATCCCGAGAGCGAGCGCGCGGTCACCCCCTACGGCCAGCGAGTCACCAACAATCTTCTCCCCGAGATCTTCGATCGGCTCGAAGAGACCTCCTCCTACCGCGCGCGGCGCGCCGCGATCGAGGGGGCCAACAGCGACTTGGAGGTCTCCCTGCGCGGACTGGCGATGGTGCCGGTCAAATTCGGCATCTCGTTCACCAACAAGACCCTCAACCAGGGCAACGCACTGGTCAACGTCTACACCGACGGCACGGTCCAGGTCTCGACCGGCGCCACCGAGATGGGCCAGGGGGTCAACACGAAGCTCGCTCAGATCGTGGCGCAGGAGCTGGGCCTCCACTGGGATCGCGTCGTGGTCATGCCGACCTCGACCGAGAAGAACAACAACACCTCTCCGACCGCCGCTTCGGCCAGTACCGACCTCAACGGGAGCGCGGCAGTCATCGCGTGCCAGAAGATCCGCAAGCGTCTTGCCGAGCTGGCTGCCACCCTGTTCGCCGATCCAGGAGGGGGCCTGGTGCGCTCCCCCGCTCATGTCCGCTTCGCCGACAACCGGGTCTGGGACGAGCGTGCGCCGCAGGCCAAAGGCGTCACTTTCGCAGAGCTGACCCGCATCGCCCACGTCGAGCGAGTCGATCTGGGAGCGCGCGGCTTCTACGCCACCCCGGGTGTCGACTTCAATCGAGACACCGGCAAGGGGACTCCGTTCGCCTACTACACGACCGGCTGCTGCGTGGCCGAGGTCCGGATCGATCGCCTGCTCGGAACTCTACGGCTGCTCGGACTCGACGTGCTCATGGACATCGGCAAGCCGATCAACCTGGGCATCGAGCGCGGCCAGGTGATCGGCGGACTCATCCAGGGGATCGGCTGGGTGACCACAGAAGAACTGGTCTACGACCACTCGGGAGCACTCCTGTCACACTCTCCTACCACCTACAAGATCCCGAACATCACCGATCTGCCGGGCCGATTCGAGGT
This sequence comes from uncultured Acidobacteriota bacterium, assembly GCA_963851415.1. Lineage (GTDB taxonomy): Bacteria > Acidobacteriota > Thermoanaerobaculia > Multivoradales > Multivoraceae > CAWKPF01. The sequence continues at coordinate 4,618,206 of CAWKPF010000002.1, read as the reverse complement.
GGACTTCCTCGACAACGATCTGAACCGGCAGAACCTGCGCAGCACCAAGGCGGTGGGAGAGCCGCCGCTGATGTTGGCGATCGCGGTGTGGTGTGCGATCAAAGACGCGCTGTCGTACGCTGGTGCCTCAGGCGAACGCACGATTGCGGAGCTGAGCCTGCCGGCCACTCACGAAGAAATCGCTCGCTGTGCTGAACGGATGGAGCGCTCCACCGTCGAGAGCGGCCCGATCTCGCGCTGATCCGGCCAGCGACGATCCGTGCCGACGGCGTCGGTCAATAGGGGATCCGATCGCGCTTGCTCTCCCAGAGCGCGAACACGTCTCGCGCCTCCGGTAGCTCGATGCGCTTCGAGGGGAGGGACTGCTGCTCGAGCGGCAGCGTCAACTCCGAGTAGATGGCGGCATCGTCGAAGCCGATGCGCGCCGCCTGCTCGCGCGTGTTGGCGTAGACCAGCCGATCGAGCCGGGCCCAATAGATCGCCCCGAGACACATCGGACACGGCTCGCAACTGCTGTAGAGCACATGGCCCCGTAGGTCGAAGCGAGCGAGCCTGGCGCAGGCCTCGCGGATCGCCACGATCTCGGCGTGTCCAGTCGGGTCGTTGGCCGAGGTCACGCAGTTGAACCCCTCGGCCACGATCTCTCCGTCGCGAGCGATCACCGCACCGAAGGGACCACCCTCACCCGCCAGCATCTTCTCGCGCGACAGCGCCACGGCGCGAGCGAGCAACTCTCGATCGTCGAGCGGCACGAGGCTATGGCTCCAGACCGAACAGCTCGAGAAGACGGGTCACACCCTGCCCGGGGGTGACTTCACCACGAACCACCTGCTGCTCGATTCCAGGGAGTGCCGCTCCGACCGCTGGATGGCGGCGCAGTGCCTCGAGGAGTCGCTCGTCGAGAAGCGACCACATCCAGTCGAGCCGCTGGCGCTCGCGCAACCGTGCGAGCTCACCGGTGTCTTCGAACAGCCGCCGATGCTCCTCGACGGTCTGCCACAGGTCGTCCAACCCCTCGCCCGTCAGGCCACTGCAGTTCAACACGGGAGGTGACCAGAGCTCGTCGGGGTCGCGCAGGATCTGGAGCGCGCTTCGATACTCTGCCGCCGCTTGCAGTGCTCGGTCTCGATTGTCGCCATCCGATTTGTTGACAGCAATCAGATCGGCCAGCTCGACGACGCCCTTCTTGATGCCCTGAAGGTCGTCTCCGGCGCCCGGCAACTGCAGCACCATGAAGAAGTCCACCATCTCGGACACCTGCGTCTCGGATTGTCCAGCGCCCACCGTTTCCACGAGGACGACGTCGAAGCCCGCGGCCTCGCACACCAACATGGACTCCCGGGTGCGGCGCGCCACGCCCCCCAGCGTGCCCGCGGTCGGGGACGGCCGGATGAAGGCATCGGGATCGGCAGCCAGCTTCGACATCCGGGTCTTGTCACCCAGGATGCTCCCTCCACTCACCTTGCTGCTCGGATCGACCGCCAGCACAGCGAGTTGGTGTCCCCGCGAGGTGAGCCGCGTGCCCAGCGTCTCGATGAAGGTGCTCTTGCCGACTCCAGGGGCTCCGGTGATGCCCACCCGGTTGGCCCTCCCCGTATCAGGCAACAGCTCCTGGAGCACCCGGTCGGCCAGCTCACGATGCTCCGGTCGCCGGCTCTCGATCAGGGTGATGGCGCGCGCCAGCACCGTGCGATCCCCCGAGCGCACTCCCTCGACGTAGTCGTCGATGCCGAGGGAGGGTCGGAAACTCTGGGCGGCCACGGCGTGTCCTCGAGAGGGCTCAGCCCTCGGCAGCGCCGAGTGCCCGCTCCAGCGTTCGCAACAGCTCGATGGCCGCGGCACTGATCACCGTGCCGGGGCCGAAGATGGCACTCGCACCGGCAGCGGTGAGCTCCTCGTAGTCCTGCGGCGGAATGACCCCCCCGACCACCACCAGAATGTCGGGGCGTCCGAGGTCGGCGAGCGCCTCGCGCAGCGCCGGCACCAGCGTGAGGTGGCCAGCGGCCAGCGAAGACACGCCGACGATGTGTACGTCGTTCTCCACCGCTTGCCGCGCCACCTCCTCGGGAGTCTGGAAGAGCGGGCCGACGTCGACGTCGAATCCGAGATCGGCAAAGGCGGAGGCGATCACCTTCTGGCCGCGATCGTGGCCGTCCTGGCCGAGCTTCGCGACCAGGATGCGGGGCCGACGGCCCTCGAGGTCCTCGATTCGCGAGACCAGGCGGGCCACCTGTTCGAGCTGATCCTTGTCTGCCTCACTGCCGCTCATCGCTCTACTGTAGACGCCCGTGAGAGTCTCGACCACCGCCTGGTGCCGTCCCCAGACTTTCTCCAGGGCCTGGGTGATCTCGCCGACCGTGGCCCGCGCCCGGGCGGCCTCGATGGAGAGCGAGAGCAGATTGCTCTCGGAGCCGTCCCCCTGGCCCGGACCCCGTTCCGCTCGGCGGGTGAGCGCTTCGAGCGCCTCGCGCAGGCGATCGGGGTCACGCTGCGCCTTCAGCCGCTCCAGACGAGCGAGCTGCGACTGCAGCACCGCCCGGTTGTCGACCTTGAGCACCTCGATCGCCTCCTCGGCCTCCGGCCGGTACTGGTTCACCCCGACCACTACCTGGGCTCCGGAGTCGATACGCGCCTGGGCCCGCGCCGCCGCTTCCTCGATACGCAGCTTGGGGAGACCGGCCTCGATCGCCCGGGTCATCCCTCCGCGCGACTCCACCTCTTCGATGTGACCGAGGGCACGCAGAGCCAGGTCGCGCGTCAGCTTCTCGATGAAATAGCTGCCCCCCCAGGGATCGACGGTCCGGCAGGTGCCGGTCTCGTGCTGCAGGAAGAGTTGGGTGTTGCGCGCAATCCGAGCGCTTCGATCGGACGGCAGGGCGAGCGCCTCGTCGAAGGCGTTCGTGTGCAGCGACTGGGTGTGCCCCTGGGTCGCCGCCATCGCCTCGATGCAGGTGCGAACCACGTTGTTGTAGACGTCCTGGGCGGTCAGGCTCCAGCCCGAGGTCTGACAGTGGGTGCGCAACGACAGCGAGCGTGGGTTCTGCGGCTCGAACCCACTCATCAGCCTGGCCCACAAGAGGCGCGCGGCCCGCAGCTTCGCGACCTCCATGTAGAAGTTCATCCCGTTGCAGAAGAAGAACGAAAGCCGCGGCGCGAAGGAGTCGACGTCCAGTCCCGCATCGACCCCACAGCGGACGTACTCGACGCCGTCGGCGAGGGTGTAGGCCAGCTCCAGATCGCAGGTCGCCCCCGCTTCCTGCATGTGATACCCCGAGACGCTGATGCTGTTGAAACGTGGCATCTCCCGGGAGGTGAAGGCGAAGATGTCGGAGATGATCTCGAGCGAGGGGCCAGGAGGATAAATGTAGGTGTTGCGCACCATGAACTCTTTGAGCACGTCGTTCTGGATCGTGCCCGTGAGTGCGGCAGGCTCCACCCCCTGCTCTTGCGCTGCGACCACGTAGAGCGCGAGGATCGGCAGCACGGCGCCGTTCATGGTCATCGACACACTCATCTGATCGAGCGGGATCTGGTCGAACAGCACCTGCATGTCGAGAATCGAGTCGATGGCCACTCCCGCCATCCCGACGTCCGAGGCCACTCGCGGGTGATCGGAGTCGTAGCCTCGGTGCGTGGCCAGGTCGAACGCCACCGAGAGGCCCCGCTGCCCCCCAGCGAGGTTGCGGCGATAGAACGCGTTGCTCTCCTCGGCGGTCGAGAAGCCCGCGTACTGACGCACCGTCCAGGGGCGCGTCACGTACATCGTGGGGTAGGGGCCACGAACGAACGGAGCGAGCCCGGGCACGCTCCAGAGGTGGTCGACCGTCTCGAGGTCTCGTTCGTCATAGAGCGCAGCGACCTCGATCCCTTCCGGTGTCAGCCAGGGCTGGATCGCCCGAAGCGCGTCGAGCTCGTCGGTGTGCGAGACGCCCTCCGGCACTTCGGCGGGAGCGAGCGGCACGCGGGCGAAATCGGGCAGGGTCGTCATGGCCGTTCTCCTCTACCGACGGAGTCGGAGCCTTCGTAGGGCTCGGCGAGTCGCCGCAACCGCAGGGGTACCACCGGGAGCGGATCCTGGCTGCGCGGCGCCATCAGCTCGAAGACGGTCGCGCCCGCTGCGGCCGCCTCGATCGCATCGGTGAAAGCGCCCGCGTGCTGGGGAGTCCCGCCCCGCGCCACCCGGCGCTCGAGCAGCCTCGTCCGGGCCGCTTCAGCGAGCGCCGCCCGATCGCGTACCGGCGCCTCGGGCAGGGCATCATCCTGCGCCGCAACGAACTCGCTCACCCCGATCAGCGGCTCGGAGCCATCCGCGACCCGCTGTGCCCGGACCTCGGCGGTCGCCGCCATTCGCTCGCCGAGGGCACCGTCGCGCAGCGCCTCCACCGCGCCGCCGAGTCGCTCGATCCCCTGCAGGTCGCGCCACGCCGCCTGCGCCAGATCCCGGGTCAGATGCTCGACGTACCAAGAGCCTCCAGCAGGATCGACCACGCGGTGCAACGAGCTCTCCTCCGCCAACACGTGCTGGGTATTGCGAGCCAGTCGGCGACCGAGCTCGCTCGGCAGCCCGAGCGACGAGTCGAAGGACTCCGCGACCACGCAGTCGGCACCACCGAGCACGCCGCTGAAGGTCGAGGCCGTGATCCGCAGCAGGTTGCCCCACGGATCGACTCGGGTCAGGACCCGTTGCGCAGTGGCCACCTCGACGGGCGTGGTCACCGCCAGTCCCGGGTCGACCCCGCACTCGAGCAGCATGCGTCCCCACAGGAAGCGCAGCGCGCGCAGCTTGGCAACTCCCGCGAAGAGATCACTATCCAAGGCGATCCGGAACACGATCTGGCGGGCCGCCGTTTCGATTCCCACTCCGGCCGCCACCATCGCCCGCAGGTAGGTCAGCCCGGTCGCCAGCACCATGCCGGTCTCCAGGGCCTCTCCAGCCCCTGCATCCGACCAGGGCGACGAATCGACACGGACGGCACGCACCCCCGGCGCTTTCGCCGCGCAGTGGCCCGCGACCTCGGCCAACTCCTCGAGCGCACGGTCGACCCCCTGGGGAAGCCGGCCGAACCGAGCCAGCGCTGCAACCGGGTCCGCACCGAGATGGGACCCGACGGGGGGATCGACCCGTGCCGTGCGGAGCTGTGCGAACAGAAGGGCCGCGGCCGGGCGGAAGGCCGCTCCCGCGTCGAAACTGACCGGGGCCAGATCGAGGCGCACGCCCTCGACAGCGGCCTGTAGATCCCAGCGATCGTGGATTGCCACCCCATCCCGAGCCAGCGCCTCGGCACCCGGCTCGGTGAGAGGATCGAGCCCCTGGCGAGCGGCACCGTCCAGGCACAGCTCGACCGACGTCACTCCTCCTGCCAGATCCTGGAGCATGGAGTCCCGGGCTGCCTCGAGATCGGGATCCCGATAGCGCTGACGAATGGGCCAGGGCTGAACGGCTTCCTCGCCCGGCTGGGAAAGGCGTCCACCCCCTCGACGCAGGGCCCACAACGGCGACGGCAGCGTTCCCCACGGCGCCTGGACGGCCTGCTCCCGGGTGTAGAGGGGAGCGGTCGCGAGGCCCTCGACGGAGGAGGACACCAACTCGTCCAGCGACCCGCCGCGCAGGCTTTCCGTGGCCAGGCGTCGCCAGCTCTCGTAGGGGGTCGGCGCGGTCTCGGCAGGCTCGAACGGGGCTCCGAGAGAACCTTCCGGCTCGGGTTTCTTGACAGCCATGGCGTCAATCTACACGACTGGAGGAGTCGACGAGAGGCGGAACTGCCACAACGAGAGCAGTTGCGGGCCGGCTCGAAAAAGAGAGCTCGCGAGGCTTCCACGAGCCACGGTTTTCGTGTCACACTGAGGCCCTCTCATCACCACTCGCCCAGGGCCGCTCGGCCCCCTTCGCCTCCGATTTCTCGCCAGGAAAGAGCCCGACGAAGAGCCCGTATTTCAAGGGTTCCTGCTGAATCTTTCTGCGTCCATCCCAACCCCACACCAACCAGATGTTGTGGTCGGTGTTGACCTGACGCCCCATATCTTGTACTGTCTTTGCTCATCGCAATTCATCTGATCTTTATGAACATGAGGCCCACGGAGACAACCACCGACAGCTCAGTGGTTTCCGTCTCGCCTCTTGAATCCGTGCGCTTTCTTGTCGATCGGGTCTGCTGACGCACCCGTGGGGTGCAACCGCTCGAGAGGGGCGGTTTTCCTATGAAATCCAAAGGGTAGACCTGGGTCTCCATGCCCGGGAGGAAGGGGAACAGTTCACGTGAAAGTCGTCAAGCGAACCGGCGAGATCGTCGACTTCGACCGGCAGCGCATTCGCAACGCCATCCTTGCCGCTGTCGGTGCCACCGCCAATGAGGTCGAACTGAATCGCATCGATTCGATGACCTCGGACATCGTCGACGAGGTCGGAACCCGGTTCACCGACTTCTTTCCCAACGTCGAGAACATCCAGGACATCGTCGAGAAGCACCTGGTGGTCGACGGACAGTACGAGATCGCGAAGGCCTACATCCTCTATCGCGCCGAGCGGCAGAACATGCGCGCGGAGGCCAAGAAACGGGCCATCGAAGACGCCCGCCTCGGCAAGCTGACCGCGACCAAGCGCGACGGCCGCACCGTCCTCTTCAATGTTCGCAAGGTCGAGCAGACGATTCGAAGGGCGGCGGAAGGGCTGGGCGACGAGGTCGAAGTCGACCGCGTCATGCGCGAGGTCGTGCACAACGTCTACGACTCCATCCCGACCCGCCAGGTCGAAACGGCCATGGTGATGGCTGCGGCGACCTTCATCGAGCGCGAGCCCGACTACAGCTACCTGGCGGCCCGCCTCCAGCTGCAGATCGTCTACCGGGAGGTGCTCGGAAGCTCGACCACCGAGAGTGGACGGGACGCGCTCTATCGGAGCAACTTCGCTTCGGCCATCCGCGAGGGTCTCCGCGTCGGAAGGCTCGATTCCCGCATGGGCGCCTTCGACCTCGACCTGCTCTCGGCCAGCCTGAAGCCCGAGCGCGACCTGCTCTTCAAGTACCTCGGCATCCAGACGCTGTACGACCGTTATCTGCTGCGCGACGATCGTGACCAGTGCCTCGAGACCCCGCAGTCCTTCTGGATGCGAGTCGCGATGGGCCTCTCGGTCGACGAGCCGGACCGCAACGAGCGCGCCATCGAGTTCTACAACACGCTCTCCCAGCTGCACTACGTGGCGTCGACTCCGACCCTCTTCCATTCCGGCACCGCTCATCCCCAGCTCTCCTCCTGCTACCTGACCACGATCAGCGACGATCTGACCAACATCTTCAAGTCCCTGGGCGACAATGCCCAGCTCTCGAAATGGTCGGGGGGAATCGGCAACGACTGGACATCGATCCGAGGCACCGGAGCTCGCATCCACAGCACCAACGTCGAGAGCCAGGGAGTGGTGCCGTTCCTGAAGATCGCCAACGACGTCACCATGGCGATCAACCGATCGGGCAAGCGGCGCGGAGCGACCTGCGCCTATCTCGAGACCTGGCACTACGACATCGAGGACTTCCTCGACCTGCGTAAGAACACCGGTGACGACCGTCGTCGCACCCACGACATGAACACGGCCAACTGGATTCCCGACCTCTTCATGAAGCGGGTGATGAACGGCGAACAGTGGACCTTGTTTTCGCCGCACGAGACGCCGGACCTGCACGACCTCTACGGCAGGGCGTTCGAGGAGCGCTACATCGAGTACGAAGCCGCGGCCGACAGGGGTGAACTGCACCTCTTCAAGCGGATCGAAGCGAAGGACCTGTGGCGCAAGATGCTCACCATGCTCTTCGAAACCGGTCATCCCTGGATCACCTTCAAGGACCCCTGCAACGTCCGCTCACCGCAGGATCATGTGGGGGTGGTGCACAGCTCCAATCTGTGCACGGAGATCACACTCAACACCTCGGACACCGAGACCGCGGTGTGCAACCTGGGATCGATCAATCTGTCGCGTCACATCGTCCAGACCGACGACGGCGGCTACCGACTCGACACCGAGCGCCTGGCCAGGACGGTCGAGACCGCGATCCGGATGCTCGACAACGTGATCGACATCAACTACTACCCCACGCAGGAGGCGCGCAACTCGAACCTCCAGCACCGCCCGATCGGCCTGGGCTTGATGGGCTTCCAGGATCTGCTGTTCCGACTCGACCTGCCCTTCGACTCGGAGGAAGCGGCCGACCTGGCCGACAGCGTCATGGAGACCATCTCGTACCACGCGATCCTGGCGTCGTCGAATCTGGCGGCCGAGCGCGGCTCCTACCCCACCTTCGACGGATCGAAGTGGAGCCGCGGCCTGCTCCCGATCGACACCGTGGATCTGCTCGAGCGCGAGCGTGGCGTGCCGATCGAGGTGCCGCGAACGCAGCGCCTCGACTGGAGTGTGCTGCGTGAGCACGTTCGTCGCACCGGCATGCGCAATTCCAACACGATGGCGATCGCACCCACCGCGACCATCTCGAACATCAGCGGCTGCTTCCCCTGCATCGAGCCGATCTACAAGAACATCTACGTCAAGGCCAACATCAGCGGCGAGTTCACGATCGTGAACTCCTATCTCGTCGAGGATCTCAAGGCGCTCGGCCTCTGGGACGCGGAGATGCTCGACAAATTGAAGTACTGCGACGGCAACGTGGAGCTCATCGCCGAGATCCCGGAACACCTCAAGGCCAAGTACAAAGAGGCGTTCGCGATCGACCCGATCGTGTGCATCAAGCACACGGCGGTGCGCTCGAAGTGGATCGACCAGAGCCAATCCCACAACGTGTTCCTCAAAGGCACCTCGGGAAAGAAACTGAGCGAGACCTATATGGCTGCTTGGAAGGCGGGGCTCAAGACGACCTACTATCTGCGCTCGCTGGGCGCCACACAGGTCGAGAAGTCCACCCTCGATGCGGCCAAGTACGGCTTCACGCAGAAGCGCGAGTACGGAGCCCTCGACCCGGCCGTTGCGGCGGTGCCGAGCGTGGCCGTCGAAGGGAATGCCGACAGCCCTGGCGTGGACGGTGAGCCGGGCGAGCCGAAGCTGTGCCGGATCGACGATCCGGACTGCGAAGCCTGCCAGTAGTACCCCTGTTTCTCACGCGCGGTGCGGTGGTAGGGCGACGCGGTCCCGTCCCACTGCCCGTGCGCCTTTCATAGTTTCGACAACGCCGGCCGAGGAGACCCATGAGCATCATCAACAACCCCAAGACCGACCCGAACAAGATCCTACCGATCACCTACTCATGGGCTCGGCAGTACTACAAGGATGGCATCGCCAACAACTGGACTCCCGAAGAGATCTCGATGCAGAAGGACGTCGAGCAGTGGAAGTCCCAGAACGTGCTCAGTGAGACCGAGCGGCGGATGATCCTGTGGAACCTGGGTTTCTTCTCCACCGCCGAGTCGCTCACTGCCAACAACATCGTGCTCGCGGTCTACAACCACGTCACCAATCCCGAAGCCCGGCAGTACCTGCTGCGCCAGGCCTTCGAAGAAGCCGTCCACACCGACACCTTCATCTACTGTTGCGACACCCTCGGCCTCGACCCCGACTACATCTTCAACATGTACAAGACGATCCCCTCGATCCACGAGAAGGACGAGTTCGTGGTCAACCTCACCAAGTCGGTGTTCGATCCGAACTTCACCACCGAGGGTACGGAGAACATTCGCAAGTTCGTGCGCGACCTGATCGGCTTCTACGTCATCATGGAGGGGATCTTCTTCTACGCCGGATTCGCGATGATGCTCTCGCTGCGCCGGCAGAACCGCATGGTGGGTATCGGCGAGCAGTTCGAGTACATCATGCGCGACGAGAGTCTCCATCTCGCGTTCGGGGTCGATCTGATCAAGACCATCTGCGCCGAGAACCCCGGGGTCTGGAGCACCGAGTTCCAGAACGAGACCATCGAGCTGGTCAAGCAAGCCGTAGACCTCGAGGCCAGGTATGCCCTCGACGCGTGCCCGGATGGCATCCTGGGCATCAGTGCAGAGAAGTTCTGCCACTACGTAGAGCACATCGCCGACCGCCGGCTCGAGCGCCTCGACCTGCCCAAGCAGTACAACCGCGAGAATCCGTTCACCTGGATGTCACAGTCCACCGACCTCTCGAAGGAGAAGAACTTCTTCGAGACCCGAGTGACCGAGTACCAGACCGGCGCGTCGCTGTCCTGGGACTGAGGCGGCCGCTGCCCGAGCTCATTCGGCGGTCGCCCTTGCGCGCCGAACCGCCGGGGCGGCTCTCCGGCATGGAACGGGAGCCGCCGATATGGCACACTGGCATGGCTCCTGCCGATCCTGCTTGCTGCGTACCCGGCACTGAGGCGGCACTGGAGACAGCACTGGAGACAGCACTGGAGACAACCTCGCAGAGCCGAACCCCCATGGATTCCCGCCGATCCTCTACCGGTTTCCGACTCACGAGTGCCTCATTCGCTGCCTGTTTGACGGCACTGTTGATGCTGCCTGCCGCGCCGATGCTCGGCCAGCCTCCGCTCTATCGCCTCGAGGTCGAGCCCGCATCCCCCACGACTCTCGATTCCGTCACCGTGACCGTCGACTCGGCATGCCTCCTCTTCTGGGAGGAGCCGACCTTCGACGCCGCGACCCTCGTCCTGGTGTCGTTCGAGCCCACCCCTGCGCCGGGGGCACCGTGCTCCCAGGATCTGCCCTACGAAGCTCGATTCGTGCTCGGGCCGCTTCAGGCAGGGGACTACGCAGTGGAGATCCGTCTGCGTGGCAAAGACGGTGAGACGACCCTCGAACAGACCGGGAGCTTCTCGGTCGTCGACCGGGCCTCGTATCGGGTCGCGCCGGGGGCGTTGATCGAGGGTTGCGGCGGCATCATCGGCGACTGTCAGTACTTCCGTCTCGAGGGAACCCTGTCGCTCGAGTTCGACGTGGCGGCGGAGGCGGCTTCGGTGGCCGATTCCCAGTTGAGGACAGGTCCCGTGAACGGGCCGCTGTACCCGTTCCCCGACGGGGCGGGTCTCCAAGCGACGCAGCTGACCGGAGAGATCGAAGACCACCGAGTCCTGTTCACCAGTCCGGCCGGCTCGTTCGAAGAGGTGAATTGGCGCCTTGCCCCCCTACCCGGCGCCCTCGTGCTCGACGGCACCTGGGACCAGGGCTGCTGTGATCGCTTCGTCTTCGACTTCGAAACCGTGACGCTCGAGCAGCTCGACTCGCCGGCGCCGGCACTCTACTTGCGTGAGGGTCGGTTCGAGGTGTCGGTGACGTGGACCGACTTCGCGGGCGAGCAAGGCAGCGCTCACGCACTCCCCCTCGGGGACGGCTCCGGATGGTTCTGGTTCTTCGCGCCCGACAACGCGGAGCTCCTGGTCAAAGTGATCGACGGCTGCGCCAGCTTCGGCCGCTACTGGTTCTTCGCTGCCGGGCTCACCAACGTCGGGGTGGAGATCCGCGTCGAGGACACGGCGCAGAACCGCAGTCGCGTGTACGAGAATCCTCTGGGTCAGTCCTTCGCACCGATTCTCGACACGGACGCCTTCGACACCTGTTCGTGAAGGTCTCAGGCAAGGGAATTCGGGGGCTCGGACTACAATGGGGTGGATGAGCACAGCCCCCTCCTCCTCCCAGACCCGCGAGGCCCACGCCTCGGCCTTTCCTTTGCATCCGTGGACGCACTCTCGATGAACCCAGCCTTGGCTCGCCGACTCCCGATCGCGCTGTGCACCAGTCTGGTCCTCGCGGCAGGTCTACACGCCCTCTCTCCCGCCACCGACGCCCAGGAGGAAGAAGCACGGCGCGGCTTCGACCTGCTCATCAACAAGCCGCTCTCCTTCAAGGTGATGACGGTCGAGGAGCTGTCGTCCCTGTGGACCGTCTGGGAGCCCGAGGAGCGCGACCGTGCCCAGTCGGCCGATCCCGAGCAGCGGCGCCGACTCACCTTCGAGCGCTATGGATTGATCGAGCGGGACTTCGACGACAGCGGCCTACCGCTCGGCTACACCGGGGACGACGCGGGGAACCTCTATCCCAACTGTTTCACCTGCCACGGCGGCAAAGTGGCCGGCAGGGTCATCCCCGGACTGGCCAACAGTCACCAGGAGCTGACCTCGTTGCTCGGCGATCTCGCCGCCTTGCGGGCCAGCGGACGCGGCAGCGATCCCGAGGCGGCTCGCGACAACGCCTCGCTCGGTTTTCCGCTCAACTTCGTCAAGGGCTCGACCAACGCGACACAGTACTCGATCCTGTTGGGATCGATGCGTGATCGGGACCTCGAGCTCGTCTTCCCACCGAAGCTGTCCCAGCCCTTCGTGCACAACTCGATCGACGCTCCGGCCTGGTGGCTCTTTTCGCGCAAGAGCCGCATCTATTGGGACGGCATGGCACCCAAGACGCCCCGCACATTGATGCAGTTCACCATGGCTCCCGGTCTGAGCGGCCAGACGATCCGCTCCTGGGAAGAGGACTTCGGCCCCATTCGGGACTACATCGAGAGCCTGGAGGCACCGGACTACCCCTTCGAGATCGACGCCCAGCTGGCGGAGCGCGGGCGGGAGCCGTTCGAGCGCACCTGCTCCGAGTGCCACGGCCGCTACTCCGCCGAGGGCCTCGAGGAATATCCAGAGCGCACGGTGCCCCTGGCGCTGGTCGACACCGATCCGCTGCGCCTCGAAGCCATCGCTCCGGCCTCGAAGAAGAAATACAACGACAGCTGGTTCTCGAACTACGGCGAGCATCCGGTCGAGATCGAAACCACGGGCTACGTCGCGCCCCCGCTCGAAGGGGTCTGGGCGACCGCTCCCTACCTGCACAACGGCTCGGTGCCTACGCTCTGGCACATGTTGTTCCCCGATCAGAGGCCTGATGTGTGGCTTCGCAGCGAAGACGGCTATGACGAGGAGCGCGTCGGCCTCGAGGTCGAAGAGCTCGACGCCGTTCCTCCCGGTCTCTCCGCACGAGAGACGCGCCGCTACTTCGACACACAGGTCCCCAGTCACTCCCCATCCGGACATCGCTTTCCCGAGGTGCTCGACGAGGCCGAGCGACGAGCCGTTCTCGAATACCTCAAGACGCTCTGAGAGCGTACCCTCCCGCGTTCCTGGTGAGCGGAGGGCGGCGCGTCAGAGCACAGTCAGCTGATCGATCGCCACCAGCCGACGCGCCTCTTCCTCGTGCTCGACCGGAACCAGGATCCGCATCTTGATCAGCGGCGCGAAGAGAGCGGAAAGGGCCCTCGGCCGGTAACCCTGAATCGTCATCGGTATTCCGTCGGCCTCGAGCAACGAGCCGAGCGCCGCCGCCAGCGATCGCCGCGACCGTCCACAGAATGCGGCGGGGCAGGACACCGTTGGACGGCGTAGTGGTCATCTGGGGCCAATGCACCTCTAGGCTCGCCCTGAGCTACCAGGGAGCCTCTTCGTTGCCGCGCACTGCGTGACCGGGAAGCGGGCGGTGATCGCCGAACACGTGAAGCTCCGATTCCGCCTCGATCACCACGGTGCTCTCTCCCATGAAGCCCCCACCTTCGGCCACCCTCTCGGGAGACAGCCCGAGATGCTCGCCGAGGAATCGGTAGACGGCCGATCGTTTCGAGGGCCCGTAGTCGTGTCCCTCGTTCGCCAGATGAACGTTGAGCACACGATCCTCTGCACCGAACAAGCGATAGACCTCGCGGATGTAGGGGAACTCCACCTCGGGTGTGTTCCGGGTCCAGTCCTCGCCGTCGGAGACCACGAGCAGCGGTCGTGGCGCGGCCAGTGCCGCGATCTCGACGTTGTTGGTCTGGTGGCCGGCGTCCTTGTGAATCGGCATCCCACTCTCACAGACGCAACCCCCGAAGAAGTGGGCCGAAATCTGCACGACCGGTGCCGCCACGGCGATCCGATCATCCAGCGCCGTCAGCAGAAAGGCCTGCGTCGCACCTCCAGAGGCGCCCGTGACGGCGATTCGCGACGGGTCGACCTCGGGCAGTCCCGCGACGAAATCGAGAGCGCGAAGGCCGTTCCAGATCTGCTGTTTCAGCGCCTGAGGATGGTCATGCTGCCAACCGATCTCGCGCAGCTCACCGTAGCCCACCATGTCCCACGCGAGAACCACAGCTCCCATGCGCGCCAGCGTCGCAGCGCGAATCTGGGCGTCTGCCCGAAAGCGACCGTAGTCACCCGTTTCGTTCCAATGGCCGTGGGCACTCAAGACACCGGCAAACGGAGGCGAGAGCCCGAGCGGCCGGTACAGACTGCCCGTCACGAACACTCCGGGAAGACTCTCGAAGGCGACATTCTGGACCGAGTAGCCAGGCTGCTCTGGAGGGTCGCGGTGCTCGCGATAGTGACTGTAGAGCGGCCGCAGGGGTGTGCGCTCGGGCAACGGGTCGAGCTCGGCGCCGCGCAGGATCCCTTCCCGAATTCGATCGGCGCGCTGGAGCCACTCTTCCAGATTCGAATAGCTGGCGGCGAACCGCTCGAGCTGTGCTCTCGCCTCCGGCTCGGTCCAGTAGTCACCCTGACAGAGCTGCGGCTCCGGGGAGCTCTCCTGTACCAGCCAGCCTCGGACACCCTCGAGCGGCGCAAGGAAGCAAAGACCGCCGAGGAGACCGCCGAGGAGCCACACACACTTCACGTCGACTTCTGGTACCTCCGAATCAGAAAGCGCACCCGCAGCAGATCGCGCGCAGCACCTACGGCATCCCAGGGGCGGACCTTCGAGCCTTCGACGTCGCGCCACTCTTCCAGCGGCTGTTCGAAGAGCGCCTCGAGAGGACCGCCCTCTCGGTAGAGGAACCGGGCCAGCAGCTCGACGTCGAAGATCCAGCGGGTCTCGAAGGGGTCGGCGAACAGACTGCGGGTCCTCGCATCGACCCGGAACAGTTTCGCCCCACACTGGGTGTCGTAGACCGGCAGATCGAGCGCCATCGAAGCGCCGGTGGCAAACAGACGCCCGACATAGTGACGGAGGAGATGGCGCTCGATGCGCTTGCCCAGGATCTTGACCCGGCTTCCCATCACGATCTCGACGCCAGGCCGTTCACGCAGCACTGCCGTGAGCGTGTCGAGCTCCGAAAGAGGAGTCGACAGGTCGGCGTCCCAGTACCCGACCACCGGGGGGTCGCCGGAAAGGGCCTCGAGGACCCCCCGCCGCACCGCCTCGGCCTTGCCCACGTTGCGCTCCAGCTCGAGCACCGTGACGCGCTCCGGTGCACATGTCTCGATCTCCCGCAGGAGACCGACGGTGCCGTCGGTGGAGCCATCGTCGACCAGCACCAGCTCGATGTCGGACCGAGATCCCAGCCACTCGCAGAGCTCCCGTGTCGGCAGCCGCTTCTGCTCGTTGTAACAGGGCACGACCAGGGCGACTCGCAGCAAGGCACGGATCCCCTAGCGCGAAGGAACGACGATGCCCGAGAGGCCGAGCTCCTTCACCAGCTCCACGAGCTCGGTGAGTCGCTCTTCTCGCAGGACCCGGTAGCGCTCTTCGAGCGGGGCGTACTCGGCGTCGAGATCTTCGAGACGCTGGTAGGTACCCGGGGTCGGGCGCGTGTAGCCACCCCAGATATGGGAGTACAGGTAGGCGTACTGATCGTCGATCTTGGGCGGGAAGTTGATCGGATCCTGCCCGACCTCGTTGCGAGTCTGGATCATCTCTTCTTCGAGGCTCGTGATCTCGTCGGCCAACTGCTCGACCGCGTTCTCGAGACGCTCCAGATCAGCGTCTCCCAGACCCGCATCGCGACCGCGCTGCTTCATGCTCTCGCTCTGCTGGCGGATCGAGCGCAACGTCCAGATGTGGTCGTGAATTCCGGTGAGGCGATCGCGCACCGTTGCGCCGAGCTCGAACTTCGCTCGCAGGTCTTGGTCGCTCACGTCGGCGAGACGAGGATCCTTGTAGAGCTCAACAGTCGTCGTACGCACCTCGTCGCCCAGGGTGAGCCTCACCTCGTACTCGCCGGGAGGAGCGATCAGCCCTCCCGTGTAGGCGAGCGACATGATGGCGCCTTCGACCAGTTCGGGGCCGGGGTACATCAGATCCCAGGTGAAGTGGTTCATGCCCTGCTCGAGCTCGAGCTCCTCGTCTTCCAGCCGGCCCCATCGACGAGACCAGGCCTCCCGCTCTCCAGTGACGAAGCGTCGCACGACCTCTCCGCCGGGGTCCAGGATCTCGAGCCTGGCCGTGTCCTCTTCGCCGAGCTCTTGCGCCAACCAGAAGCGAATCGCTGCTCCTCTCGGAGCGCGCTCCGGAGCGTCCTCCCCTCGAAACCCTCGGCCTCCCATGAGCGGCACCGAGCGTGGTGCGAACAGATGCACCGGCTCGTCCTCCAGACCCGGAGTCAGCTGATGCAGCGTCGTCAGATCGTCGAGGATCCAGAAGGAGCGGCCCTGTGTGGCGACCACCAGATCCTGCCTCACCACCTGGAGATCGGTGATCGGTGTGCGCGGAAGGTCGAGTTGGAGAGACTGCCAATGCGCACCGTCATCGAAAGAGACGAAAAGACCGAACTCGGTGCCCGCATAGAGCAGGCCCTCCCGGTCGGGGTCTTCACGCACGACTCGTACCGGCCAGTCTTCGGGGATGCCCCGGTCCTCTGACAGACTGACCCAGCTCTCTCCCCAGTCGTCCGTCTTGAAGATGTAGGGGCGCCAGTCGTCGTTGCGGTACCGATAGGCCGCAACGTAGGTTCTTCCCGGGCGATGACTCGAGACGTCGATCGAATTGACGGTCGCGTCGAGCGGCATTCCGGGCGGCGTCACGTCCCTCCAGGTATCGCCGTCATCGCGGCTGACGTGGATCTTGCCATCGTCGGAGCCGGACCACAGCACATCGGCCTCGAGTGGCGATTCCGCGAGAGCGAACACCGTGTTGTAGACCTCGACCCCGGTGTGGTCGTGCTGAACAGGACCCCCGGGAAGAGCCTGCTTCTCTGGATCGTTGCGCGTCAGGTCGGGACTGATCGTCTCCCAGCTGACTCCGCCATCCCGGGTGCGATGCACATAGTTCGAGGCGTGGTAGACCACATCGTGATCGTGGCGCGAAATCAGGATCGGTGCGTTCCACTGAAAGCGGTAGCGTAGATCGCGAGGCGCCGTTCCATCCTGCATCTGGGGATAGAGAATCACGTTCTGTGAGTATCCGGTCTCGTGGTCGTAGCGATCGATCCGGCCGAGATAGTTCCCCGAATAGACCAGGTCGGGATTGTCCGGGTGCACTGCGATGTGCCCACTCTCCGCTCCGGCCACCGAATACCAGTGCTGCTTGGGAGTGATGCCTCCCGGACTGCGCGAGGGAACGGAGATCGTCGTGTTGTCCTGCTGCGCGCCGTACAGCCGATAGGGGAAGCGGCTATCGGTCGTCACGCGGTAGAACTCAGCGGTCGGCTGATTGAACTGAGTCGACCAGCTCTCGCCGCCGTCGAGCGATACGTTCGCTCCGCCGTCGTTGGCTTCGACCATGATCTCGGGGTGAATCGGATGGATCCAGAGATCGTGATTGTCCCCGTGAGGGGTGGAGACTCGCTCCCACTTCGCTCCCCCATCGATCGACTTGAAGAAGCCCGCGTTCATGACCCAGACGGTATCCACATCGTGCGGGTCGGCGTAGATGTGGCTGTAGTACCAACCGCGGGACTGGAGATCCCGATTGGTAGATACCCGCTTCCAACTCTTGCCACCGTCTTCACTTCGAAAGACGCCTCCGCGTCCCTCGTCAGCGGTGACCAGCGCCCACACACGCTGCGGACGCTGCGGCGAAACGGTGACACCGATACGCCCCACGACTCCTCCGGGAAGACCCTCTTCGAGTCGCTCCCAGTGGTCGCCACCGTCGGTGGTCTTGTAGAGGCCGCTCTCCTCTCCTCCGTCGATCAGAGTCCACGGTTTGCGCTCCGCCGTCCACATGGCCGCATAGAGCACTCGAGGATTTCCCGGGTCGAGCGAGAGATCGACCGCTCCCGTGTTCTCGGACGAATGGAGCACCCGCTCCCAGGTCGCGCCGCCGTCCCGGGAGCGGTAGACCCCGCGCTCCTCGTTGGGCCCGAAGATCTGGCCGAGCACCGCCACCCACAGCGTGTCGGGATCCTGGGGGTGCACCCGGACCCGACCGATCAGCCCGGCGCGCTCGAGACCGATCGACGACCAGCTCGAGCCGCCATCGGTCGAGCGGAACATTCCCTTGCCGACCGAAATGTTGCCGCGCGGGCATGCGGAGCCAGTGCCAACGTAGATCACGTTCTCGTCGCTCGGTGCCACCGCGATCGCTCCGATGGAGCCCACGGGAAGAAAGCCGTCGGTGAGGTTCGACCAGCTGGTCCCCGCGTTGGTCGTCTTCCACACACCCCCACCCGTGGTACCCATGAAGAAGGTGTGAGGGTCGGAGGCCACACCCGTCACTGCCGTCGATCGGCCGCCGCGAAACGGCCCCACGAGGCGGTAGTCCAGGGTCTCGAGGAGCCTCGAATCGACGAGCTCCTCTCCCTCGGTGACGTCGTCCGACGCCGTCAGCCCCGCCAACGGCAGCGCTGCCAACACCGCCGTCAGCACCGCGACCCGTCCGATCCAGCCGATGGCCCCGCGTTCTGGTCCGCTCCACTTCGCCACGAACACCTCCCCAAAGGTTGCACTCTTCAGAAGGACAGGATTATGCCCCAACGAGACTTCGTTCCTTCGCCGGAAGAGTGCCAACGATGGCGGACTTTGGGAACACCCCGGGGAATATGGGAGAATCGCAACTGTAGCGAGGAGATCACCGCTTGCCATTCGTCACCCTGGAAACCGACCACGACGTTCTCGGTAGGCTGCGCGAAGACCCGGCCGGTAGCTGGTACCGAGTTCGCCACCGTGGCAGTGGAGAGGTGCGAACGGCCACAGTGCTCAGCCGTGAGCTCACGCGAGACGCCGCCGCTCGAGACCGCCTGGCCCTGGAGGCCCGAGCCGCCCAGGGGCGCCGACACCCTCATCTCGTCGAGTTTCAGGAGCTGAGGGTGGACAGATCCGGGGAGGCCGTCATCCTGTCCGAGCCGATGGCGCCGGTCGACCTCAGTCATGTCCTGTCCCTTGGAACTCCGTGCCCGCTCACGCTCGCGCTGGAGCTGGGTCGACAGACCCTTCTGGCGTTGGACTACCTCCACCGCACGGGCGTCGTCCACGGCGACCTGCGCCCCGACAATCTACTGGTGGGAAAGACGTCGGCCGGGTATCCACACCTCAAGCTGATCGATCTCGGCATCAGTCGCGTGGTCAAAGAGCATGGACTCGAGAGCGGCGACCTGCACATCGACCAGGTGCGCTACGCCTCACCTGAACACTTCGAGGAGAGCAACGAGGTGCATCGCCTCGATCCGCGCTCGGATCTGTACTGCCTCGGCGTCCTGCTCTACGAGCTGTGTACCGGGCAGTGTCCGATCGCGGGAGACGACGTCAACGCCTTGATCGCCGGCCACCTTTTCGATCCGATTCGTCCCTGGCACTGGACCGACCCGGACGGGCGGATCCCGGCAGAGGTTCGTGACCTGTTGGGAACAGCCCTGCGCAAAGTGCCGGAACAGCGATTCCAGAGCGCCCAGCTGTTCGTCAGCCGAATCGAGAGGATTCTGGCTGGGCTGGCCGGAGACATCAGCGCCGAGTTGACCCATATTCTGGGTCAGCTGCCGCTGCGCGCAATCGAAGAGCTCGCGCCGCCCGCAGCCGAGGAGGAAGTCGCGAACCTCCTCAGCGAGGCCCGAGGACAGGTTGCCGACCTCGAGATCACCGCGGCTCAAAGCAAGATCAGCGTCGCACTCGAGATCGAGCCGGACAACTCCGGAGCGCTCCGACTGAGAGACGGCATCGAGACGCTGCGGCGAGTCCGCGGAGGCTCCACGCCCGAGATCTCCTCACCCTCCTCGCCCCGTGCAACGGCGCCGGGAGTCCCCGTTTCCGAGGCGGAGCCTGGTCTTCCCGGTGCGCCGGAGGCCGAGCCGACACTGCCACCCGCACTCCACGTCCCCGAGCTCCCCCCGCTCGAACCGCTCCCAAAGGAGCCTCCTCCGACAGAGCCACTCCCGACAGCCGAGGCCATCTTCGAGCCCGAGAAGCTGTCGAGCCAGTCCTCGTCGCCCCCGCCAGGATCGCGCTTCTCCGACATGGCCAGGTCCCCCGCGTCGCCGAAGAAGGGGCCAGAAGCAGAAGCGATGGACGGCCTGCCCGCAGTCGATCCACTCGAGGCGGCTCTGGGAGAGGTGGCCGCGCTGCTCACGGGCGGGCGGCTTCCCGACGCACGCCGCCGACTGATCGAAGTCCGAATCGAATTCGGCAATCGCCTCGAGTTCGACGTGCTCGAGGAGGGCCTCGGCCACCTCGCGGCTCGCCTCGATCAGGTGTTCGAGCACCGGGACCTGGCCGTCCAGGCCGCAGAGCGAGGCGACTTCACAGAGGCTCGCAAGGAGCTCAACCGCGCACACGTCCTGATTCCGGGAGCCGCGGAAGAGAGCACCCAACTACAGGTCACCGAAGAGACCATTCTCGAGATCGAAGCTGCTCGCCAGGCCGCCGCGGAGGACGCGTCCACCGTAGACCTATCTGCCGCTGCCACACCCGAGGCCTCGGGAGCTGCAGCGAGAGAGCCCGCGACGGACCCGCTCCTGGACGACGCTCGCGCTACGGTTCGACAGCTCATTCGCTACGGCGAGCTCCGCGCGGCCCGGCGTGCCCTTTCCGCCGCAGAAAAGACCTTCGACAAGAAGAGCTTCTGGGAGCTCGCGCAGAAGCTCGAGGAAGCCGAGAAACGGGAGCACGAGATCCTGGCTGCCCGCTGCGTCGAGACCGGTCAGCTTGCGCTGCGTGCGAGCGATCTCGAAACTGCGCGTCGCTCCTTCGAGCGAGCTGCCGCCTTCGCGCCCCAGAGCGAAGCCGTGCGCAAGAAGCTCGACGAGCTCAACGCGATGGAGCCTCTCGAAGATTCGGAGACCGGGACCACCGAGCCCGTTGCTTCGTCGCCCGAGTACGCTGCGCCGCCCAGCTCCGCCAGGAGCGAAGCACTGGAACGTGAGGTCGAACGCATCGGCGATCTGGAGAGCCAGGGCAAGATCCGCCAGGCCGTGCGCCACGTCGACGAGACAGTGATCAGCCACCCGGAGGCGAGCAGGGAGCTCGATGTCACGCGTGAGCGTCTCGAGGCGCAGCTGGGAGAACGCTCACGACTGGTCTACCTCGGCGGGGCCGCGATCGTACTGCTGGTGGCGCTGCTCCTGCTCCTCTGGGTCTCGGGCTATGCCGACCGACTCCTCTAGCAACGCCCTCGAGCACCCTTCAGCGGGCTCGAAAGGCCACGGCGAGCCCGATCGATCGACCGGTGGCGGGCACCGCCTGGTCGTCCGCTGACGGCCAGTAGAGCTGATCGAGCAGATTCGAGCCCCAGAGGCGCAGATCGAATTGCTGCCCCAGGGTCCGGATCACGGCCAGGTCCAGGATCCAGGCGTCGGGAATGGGCTCCTCGCCCGGCCCCACCTCTCCGGATCCCTTCGAAGACCGCCATCGCAGTCCCCCTTCGGCACTCCAAGGTCCCGTGAAGTACCTTGCGCCCGCGCTCAGCTGCGCCGGGGGGATGTCCGCCAGCACACCGCCGGCATCGTTGGTTCCCTCGAGCCAGTGGCCACCAAAGGTGACATGTGCGGTCGAAGTGAGGCGATAGAGACCATCGAGCTCGGCTCCCTCGATCGTGCCGGAGGTGAGGTTGCGATAGCTGCGCAGCCCCGGAGCGATCTCGATTCGCTCGATGTAGTCACGGATCTCGGTTCGAAAGACCGTTGCGTCGAGCAACAGTCGGCTCGTCGCGACCCGCATGCCGATGTCCGCGGTGTAGCCCCGCTCGGAGTCGAGAAACGGGTTACCCACCACCTGACCCCGACCGGTAGGTCCGCTGAAGAACAGCTCGCTGAGATTCGGCACCCGTTCTCCGGTGCCGAGGTTCGCCCGCAGCTCGAGGATGCGGGTGAGGGGAGTTGCCATGCCGACGAAGCCAGAGGCCAGGGTGTAGTCCTGCTCGACGGAGCCGCCGACCGCAGAGACCTCGTTGGACAGTCGCGCGTAGGTCGCCCGTGCGCCACCCTCGACTCTGACCCTTCCTGCCTGGCCGTTGATCACGGTAAAGAGAGCGAGCTCGTCCGAGGCAGCACCGTCGAGAGTCTGTGTACGAGCGCTCTCGCCGGTGACGAGATCCAGGGCCGTTTCCACCGCGTCAACGCTGCGCCGGCCGAACCAGTCCAGCCCGATCCGGCCATCGACCTTCCTCTCGTTGTCGGAGCCGAACAGGACGCGCTCGAGACCGGCGCCGAGGTCGACAGCATCGTTCTCCACCGTCTCCCGGGAGCCGGACTGGAGGACCTCGGTGGTGAGATCGTTGGGGTGGGTGAACACCCGCGCACGCCAGCGATCCTCGATCGCCAACGCGGCACGCAGGAGCAGATGTCGCTCTCGGGGGTAGATCGTCGCTCGCTCGGGAAAGTCCACGTTCGGCTTGCCGATGTCGTCCCCCCAGGAAGGGAGGACGGTCCACTGCACCTGCCTCCGATCCGATCCGACGGTCCCCGTCGCGACGCCCGAGATCTGCTCGAAACGGTCGAAGCGAAGGCTGCCATCGGCGTCCTCGGAATCTCGCGACGCCCGACGAGCCAGCCCCAGGGAGAAGCTACCGTTGCCCCAACCGGCCGATTGGAAGTTCGCGTTGCCCTGACTCTCGCCTCCGAAACTCGCCGTCACGGATTCGAACTTCCTGGGGAACATCAGCATGGCACCGCCGATCGCTCCCGAGCCGTAGTAGGTCGAGGCCGGGCCTCGCTGCACGTCCACCTCACCGATCAGGGTCGGATCGACGAACGAGTTGGCCACTCCAGCCCGCCGGTCGGCGGTGATTCGGCTTCGTTCGATCAGATTGAGCACCCGCTGGCCCGAGATTCCGCGCACCGAGACCACCTGGAAAAGCCCCCCCTGCCCGTTCTCCGAGACGCCAGGAACCTGCGTCACGATCTGGGTCAGCGTGGCCGGCGGGGCCGCCAGATCCGTCGGCTCGATCGCGGTCGAAGTGAGGGCATGCGGGGAGTACCGATCTCCGATGCGCTCGGCGTAGACCTCGAGCTCCAGCTCGAAGGTCGGATTCTCCATGCGGACCTCGATCGCATCCGAGGTTCGGACCTCGACCTCGACCGCTTCGAAGGCGGGGTGGTCAACGCGAAGCGTCAAAGGGAGATCCGATTCCGGTAGGAGAAACTCCCCATTCGCGTCGGTGGCGACGGTCTCCGATTCCGTTCCCAGCTTCGTGACTCGGGCGTCGGCCAGCGCTCGGCCTGCCGAATCGAGCACACGGCCTCGGATCGAGCCGACGTCCTGGAATCCGTGCGCAACCGACGGAAAAGCGGGCTGGATCGATGCCGGGAGGCCGAGCGCCCAGACCACGATCGTCGGGACGAAGAGCCAAGGGCGGCGAGGGACGCGAGGCCCCGGCACTCGAAGGAGAAGCATGGCGCAGGAAGTTCGAAGAAGGGGAGGAATCGGGCCGTGGGAGCGGGGAACGCGCGGAGCCGCGATCGACGGATGATACCGCAACACGGAGCCTCGCCAGCGCCTCGTCACGCCAAAGGGTGCGAGGCAGCTCGGGAAGGTTGCCGAGCCTTCTCTCCCGACGGTATCCTCGGACCTTCCAGAACAGTTCCGCACCGGCGCATCGGGCCTCCCGGACAGTGCCGTGCGCTCCCTCCGAGACCCTTCGAGCACCCCTGCCCTCCACGGAGATCCGACATGCGCTGCGTCACCTTTCCTTCGTCCCGACTGCACAGCCTCGCCTCGAGACTGGGCTCTCCCCTGGTGGCAATCCTGCTGCTCGCCGTCCTGGTTGCCCCGTCAGCGGCAGAAGCTCAGCGTCGAAGTGCCGACGACCAGGAAGCCGAGGAAGGCGAGGCCGGTAGCGCAAAAGAGCCGAAGGACGAGATCCTCAACTCGGGGACTCTCGCTGGCCTCGAGTTCCGCAGCCTGGGCCCCGCCCTGGTCTCCGGGCGCGTGGTCGATCTCGCGATCCACCCCAGCGATCGCACCGTGATCTATGCCGCGGTCGCTTCGGGCGGCGTCTGGAAGACCGAGAATGCCGGGATCACCTGGCAACCCACGTTCGACTCCCAGAAATCCTACTCGGTCGGCGCCCTGGCCATCGACCCGAACGATCCGAAGGTGATCTGGGCCGGGACGGGAGAGAACAACTCCCAGCGCAGCGTCTCGTACGGCGACGGTGTCTACAAGTCGGTCGACGGCGGTGCCAACTGGGACAACGTCGGTCTCGCCGAGTCCGAGCACATCGGAATGATCAAGGTCGACCCTCGAGATTCGCGGGTGGTCTGGGTGGCGGCCCAGGGCCCCCTCTGGTCCTCCGGCGGAGACCGCGGCCTCTACAAGACCACTGACGGCGGAGAGAGCTGGGAGCGCAAGCTCGAGATCGACGAGCACACCGGAGTCAGCGAAGTCTGGCTCGATCCACGCAATCCCGACGTCATGTACGCGGTGGCCTACCAGCGGGGACGCCGGGTGTGGACGCTGATCAATGGCGGACCGGGCTCGGGCATCCACAAGTCGACCGACGGGGGCGAGAGCTGGCGCAAGCTGAGCCAGGGACTCCCCAAGGAAGACCTGGGTCGCATCGGGATCGCCGTCTCCCCGGCCGATGGGGACATCGTCTACGCAATCGTCGAAGCCCGGAGCGAGCGCGCTCGTGGCGTCTATCGCTCCGAGGACGCCGGCGCGACCTGGTCGAAGAAGAGCGGCTATGTCAGCGGCTCGCCACAGTACTACCAGGAACTGATACCCGACCCTCACGATCCGGACCGGGTCTATTCGATGGACACCTTCCTGATGGTGACCGAAGACGGAGGTGCCAACTGGAGCCGCCTCGGCCAGGAGGAGAAGCACGTCGACGAGCATGCGCTCTGGATCGACCCCGCGAACACGGATCATCTCTGGAGCGGCAACGACGGGGGGATCTACGAGAGCTTCGATCGCGGCCAGAACTGGCGCTTCGTCGGCAACCTGCCAATCACCCAGTTCTACAAGATCGCGGTCGATGACGACGAGCCCTTCTACTCGGTCTACGGCGGCACTCAGGACAACCAGACCATCGGTTGTCCGACCCGCACGACCCACAGCTACGGCATCACCAACGAAGACTGCTACATCACCGTCGGTGGCGACGGCTTCCAGCCGCGCATCGACCCCGACAATCCCGACATCGTCTATTCCCAGTCACAGCACGGCAACCTGGTGCGCTACGACCGGCGCACCGGTGAGAGGGTCGACATCAAGCCGCGCGAAGACGAGGGCGAAGAGCCGCTGCGCTGGAACTGGGACTCGCCGCTGATCATCTCGCCGCACGAAGGCGCGCGCCTCTATTTCGCCGCACAGCGCGTGTTTCGTTCTGAGGACCGCGGCAACAGCTGGACTCCGATCAGCCCCGATCTCACCCGCGGACTCGACCGCGACCAGCTCGAGATCATGGGCAAGGTGTGGCCGATCGACGCCGTTGCCAAGCACACCTCGACCTCCGTCTACGGCAACCTGACCACTCTCTCGGAGTCACCGCGGGTGGAGGGACTGCTCTACGCGGGCGCCGATGACGGCATGATCCAGGTGCTCGAGCCGGGTGCGACCGAATGGCGCGCCATCGACGAGATCGACGGCGTTCCGCAGCTCAGCTACGCCAGCTATCTGGTCGCCTCCCCCCACTCCGACGACACGGTGTTCGCCGTGTTCAACAACCACAAGCAGGGAGATTTCAAGCCCTACCTCTTGCGCTCCGACGACCGGGGACAGAACTGGACCTCGATTGTGGGCGATCTTCCGGAGCGTGGCTCGGTGTGGGTGATCCAGCAGGACCCGGTCGATCCCACTCTGCTCTTCGCCGGTACCGAGTTCGGCGTGTTCACCTCGCTCGACGGCGGCCAGCGCTGGTTGGAGCTCGGGTCGGGCTTGCCTACCATCGCGGTGCGCGACATCGCGATCCAGGAGCGCGAGGTCGACCTGGTCCTGGGCACGTTCGGGCGTGGCTTCTACATCCTCGACGACTACAGCGCCCTGCGCAATCTCGACCGAGATCGACTCGAGAAATCCGAAGCGATTCTCTTCCCGACCCGTGATGCTCTCGCCTTCATCGAGACCGATCCATTGGGAGACGCCCTCGGCGCCACGCACTATCGAGCGGAGAACCCGCCGTTCGGCGCCACCTTCACGTACTACCTGAAGGAGTCGAGCGAGACCCTGGCCGAACGGCGCAAGAAGGCCGAGAAGGAGGCCGCCAAGGCTGGCGAGGATCCACCCTTTCCGACCCTGGAAGAGCTGCGCCTCGAGCAGCGGGAACGGGATCCGAAGATCGTGGCGCTGATCTCCGACGACGAGGGCAACGTGGTGCAGCGCATCAGCGGCCCCGCCAAGAAGGGCACTCATCGACTGACCTGGGACCTGCGTCACCCACCGGCAACGCCGGTCAGCCTGGGCGGCGGTGGACGGGAGCGTGGAGGTTTCCGCTTCCGTCCCCAGGGACCGCTGGCCGTGCCAGGTACCTACACCGTGGACCTCTACCTGGAGAAGGACGAACAACGCACGGCGATCGCCGAGCCGCAGAGCTTCGAGGTGGTCCCGCTCGGGCGCGCCTCGCTTCCGGTCGCCGACCCTGCAACTCTCGCCGCCTTCCAACACCAGGTCGCCGATCTGCAGCGCGCCGTGATGGGAGCGAGCCGGGCCGCCGGCGAAGCCGAGGAGCAACTGCGCTACCTGCGCCAGGCGGTGGCCGCGACCCCGGCGGCCGGGCCCGAGTTCCTGAGCCGTATCGGTCAGTTGGAGGACCGGCTGGCCGATCTGCAACTCGAGATGGACGGAGACTCCCTGCGTCGTTCCCGCAATCTGCCGACCCCGCCCTCGATCAGCTCGCGCGTCAACACCGTGGTGCGAGGCCTGTGGCGATCCACCGCCGGAGCGACTGCCACCCAGGAGCGCGACTATGGGCTGGCCGCAGACGCATTCGACGAGTACCTACCCCGACTGCGTCAGTTGATCGAGACCGATCTCGAGTCGCTGCAGGACGACCTCGAGGCGATCGGAGCGCCCTGGACGCCGGGTCGGTTACCGAAGTGGCAGAGGAACTGATCGACGGGAAGACGAGTCTCGCCTCGAGGCCCCAGAGTGCTCCCGGGCGACGAAGTCTCAACCGACCAGATCGACCAGTGTCAAAGCCATGACCTCGGCTGCGCGCACCAGATCCTCCACGGCGCACCACTCGTCGGGCTGGTGCGCCTGCTCGAGTACCCCGGGACCGTAGGCCACACAGCTGATCACTCCGCCGATGCGGGTGACATGCTTGTGATCGTAGGTGCCTGGACTCGCGACGAGAGCCGCCTCACGGCCGAGGACCTCTCTCACACTGCGCTGTAGCGAGCCCACGAGCGGGTCGTCAGGGGGAGTGTGCGTGGGATGCACCACCATCAGCTCTTCGATCTCCAGCTTCCAATCGGGATCCTCGGCCGCCACCGAGGCGACCAGCTCCTCCACCTCGCGCCGCGTCGCCTCGTATCCCTCCTCGAGCAGGAACCGTCGATCGAACACCACCTCGCAGCGATCGATCACGCAGGGCGTCTGGAAGTCGTCGCCCGCCTGTCCTCCGAGTAGCGCGTTCACATTGATCGAGCCATGACGGGCCAGAGGGGGGACCACCGGCGCATCCGTGACTCGCTGCGCGATGGCGGGCTCGAGCTCGAGCCGGACACGCTCGAGCAGTCGGCCGATCGGCGTCACCGCGCTGCGGCCGAGAAAGGGCATGCTGCCGTGCGCGATGTGTCCGTGTGCCGTCACCCGGAACCAATAGACCCCCCGATGACCGATGCAGATGCGTCCGGGGTCGAACGGCTCTGGAATGATCACGTGGTCGGTTCGCTCGGAGGAGATCCGTCCCACGCGGGCCAGTTCCGCCATTCCGGCGAAGCCCCCACTCTCCTCGTCCACCGTGCCGCTCACCTCGATCGTGCCTTGCAGTGGCACCCCCGCCCGCCGCAGGGCCTCGGCCGCGATCATGGCCGACGCCAGACCACCCTTCATGTCGGCACTGCCTCGACCGTAGAGCTTGCCCTCTTGCACTTCGCCTCCGAACGGGTCCACACTCCAGCCCTGACCGACCGGCACGACGTCGAAGTGACCGTTGAGATGGACCAGCGGTCGGGCCGAGCGACCTCGCCGAGTGCCGATCACATTGACCCGCGGATGGGTCGCCGAAGGCTGCGGTACCGGCTCGAGGTACTCGACCTCGAACCCGTACTCGGAGAGTTGCCGCCCGATCAGTTCGGCGCAATCGCGGTAGTTCTCTCCCGGAGGGTTGACCGAGGGAACCCGTACCAGAGCCGCAGTGAGGTCGAGCAGCTCCTCACGGGAGCGCTCGACCTCCTGGCGAACGCGGTCACGCGCGTCTTCGATCAACGGGCCCCGAAGAAGTATCGGACACCGAGCTGGATCTCTCGGCCGGGGAGAAAACTGTTCGGGATGCCGAAGTTGGGACCCGAAACCGTGTTCACGCCCACCACGTTGGCCTCGTTGGTCAGGTTGAAGCCTTCCACCATCAGAGTGATCTCGTGACCTCGCGGTAACCTGAAGCCCTTCTCCACTCGCATGTCGAACGAGAAGATGTCGTCGACCCTCACGCTGTTTCGCGGCACGCTGAGATCGCGCTGGTCGACGAGCCCGTCGCCGTCGGAGTCGGTGATGCCGCGTGGCGAGAAGGCGGGACCGTCCCGGTAGAAGGCAATACCGCTGATACGGAAGTCGAGCGGCAGCCTGGTGGTGAAGCTCGCCACCGCGACGTTGGGCACCGACAGGTTGGACATTCCGTAGTCGAGTCCAGGATTGTTGTTGTTGCTGAAGCCGGAGCCCACATTGCCGGTCAACAGATTGTCT
This sequence comes from uncultured Acidobacteriota bacterium, assembly GCA_963851415.1. Lineage (GTDB taxonomy): Bacteria > Acidobacteriota > Thermoanaerobaculia > Multivoradales > Multivoraceae > CAWKPF01. Next base: position 4,589,302 of record CAWKPF010000002.1, on the reverse strand, counting down.
TCGTTCGACGAGTAGGTGTAGGAGAAGGTACCGCCCCACCAACCGCGAAACGGCCGAATCAGACTCAGGGTGATGCCTTCGTAGTCGATCACGCCGTCGTAGGTGATCGCGGTGTTGAGCGGGCCGCCGTCGGTGGTCTTGCCGAAGTTCGGATCTCCGGGCGCCACGTCGTAGAGATTGATCACCCTGGAGGTCAGCACATCCTCGGTGCTGCGCTTGACGTAGGTGAGCCCCGCCTTGAAGGAGGGCAGGAACTGGTGCTCGATCCCCAGTGTGTAACCTTCGGTCACCGGCACCTTGTCGGCGGAGTAGCTCTGCACCGTGCGACCGGCATCGAGCGGGCCGCGCGGAAGGAAAGACAGCACGCGGTCGCCGACGATCGAGCCGCCGGGCAAATCGAAGAACGTCCAGTCGGTCCCTGGGTAGGTCGCCTCGAGCAGCGCCAGTGCCTCGTCGGGCGTCAATCCGGAGAGGGCCTGGATGTTGTCGGCGTTCACCAGCGGCGGCGTACCTCCGCCAACGTCGATGCCGAACATGTCGTAGAGCAGCAGCGGGTTGGCGGCGAGATCTTCGGCGAACTGCCGATAGAGGGGATTCTCGGGAGAGCCGCCCGGGAAGCCCGACGTGATGACCAGATCGATCAACGAGTCCGAGTAGGTGGCCCCCAGACGTGGCAAGACCACGTCGAAGGCACTGATCCGGAAGATGCCGCCCTTGGCCGGCACCCCAGCGGCCGCAGCCAGAGCGTTCTGGTCGTAGAACAGGCCGGCGCTGGCAGAGACCAGCGTCTCGTGACGCCCGCCCACATCCCAGACCACGCCGAGCCGAGGAGAGAAGTTGTCGTCGTCGTCACCGAACAGACTGGCCCGGTCGTAGCGCAGACCCAGATTCAGGGTCACGTTGTCTCCCACCTGCCACTTGTCCTGGCCGTAGAACGCCAGGTCGGTGTTGTCGATGTTCAGATTCAGGGCTCCGGACGGATCGGGAGACAGGAACATGAAGCGCGCCGCCGACTGCTCGAAGCCGAATTCGCGAAACAGGGCCTCGTTGACCTCACTCTGATTCGGATAGAGAAACGCCGCCGAGTACTCGACGTCGTTGCTCACGGTGTCGAAGCCCTTCAACTGCGTGTCGATGACCTCCCATCCGAACTTGAGGTCGTGCGACCCCCGGAACATGCTGTAGCTCTGTCGGGCCGCCAACCGGGTCGTGTCGCGCTCGGTGCGCCCGGCGTTGGCCGGTGAGCTGGCACTGGTCTGGATGAAACCACTCCGAAACAACAGCAACACCGCCTCCCCTCGGCCGGATCTGTCGGCATTGCCGACACTCTGAGCGTCGACGTAGCGCAGACTCGAGTCGAGCACGCCGTGCCTGCCGAAGACCGTGCTCTGGTTGAGCGTGCCGCTGAGGCTCTCTCCCGTCTGCGTGGTGGCAGCGCTGGGCAGGAGCAGGGTCCCGGCAACGGTGGCGGCCGGAATCTCCCCCGCAGCGTCGTCGTCGGTGTTGTTGATCGCGAAGGTCCAACGTTGACTCTCGCCCGGCAGAAAGTCGAGCTTGCCGAGCAGGGTCAGGCCGTCGACGGTGGGCCCCTGATTGAAGTCTTCGTTCCCCTGCACCGTGGCCAATCCGTCCTGCACCCATCCTGGGACCGTCGAGCGGTCGATGTTGCGGCCTCGCGACTCGTCGAGCGCTTCGCCGGCAGCGAAGTAGAACAGCCGATCGCGTTGGATCTTGCCCCCGACCGCGAGCCCGAACTGATCGCGACTGAGCTGAGGCGCATCCTGGCCCGAGACGTTCGAGGAGTCCCAACTGTCGTCGCGCACGTAGTAGAACGCCCGCGCCTGGAGATCGTTGGTGCCGGAGCGCGTGACCACGTTCACCACGCCACCCTGGGCGCGGCCCCACTCGGCTTCGTAGCCGGTCGTGATCACCTCGAACTCCTGGATCGAGTCCTGGGCGTAGCGCTGCAGGGATCCGCCGGCCTGGGGATCGTAGTTGTCGGCGCCGTCGTAGACATACCCGGTCGCCGAGGGCCGCTCCCCGAAGATCGAGAACTGCGCCTGCCCGGCCGCCTGGGGACGCGGCGTGACACCGGGCACCAGCGACACCAGATCTTCGGGATTGCGAGTCTTGAGCGGAAGGTTCTCGATCGACTCGAGATCGACTCGGGTCACCGCCTCGGAGCGTGTGACCTCCATCAAGGGCACCTCGGAGGTCACCTGGACCGACTCCTCGAGCGCCTCGAGCTGCATCGCCCAGTCGGCCGTGACGCGCGCGTTGACACCGACGCGAATGCCCTCGAGTGACTGGGTGGCGAAGCCGTCCAGACTGAAAGTCAGTGAGTAGGTGCCCGCCGGCAGCGGCGTGAGCCGGTAGGAGCCGTCTGCGTCGGTGGTCGTGCTCGAGCTCTCGCGCTGCAGCTCCGGGCTACGGGCCGTCACCGTGACCCCCGGCAAGGGAGCCCCGTTCGGATCGGAGACCACGCCGGACACGGTGCCGGAGGTCTGCGCCGAGGCCGCAGTCGAGATCCACAGGAGCATCGTGGCGAGAACGACGAGATCGCGGGCGCGGTGAAGCCATTCGAAGGACCTGGTTCGTTGCTTTGCCAAAGGAGACCCCCTTGCCACTGTGGCCGTTACGAACTCGATGCTGGCTGCGGATTGTGGCTCCATGCTAGGAATCCAGACGAGGCGTGTCAAACACGTTCTCGACCACGGCGATCGAGCCCGTCGCAGATCGAGCCCCTCGAAGTCGAACGGGGCTCGTGTCTTCCTTTGGCGGGTTTCCTCGCTACAATCATTCCCACCGAGAGCAAACTCGACACCAGGGCATCGGATGCACCACGGCACGAGCGTGCACCAGCGCTCCGACGCAGACAAGGAGACAGGTTGCGCGCGACAACGATGTGGGCGGCGGCGATTCTCGCGGCAGGGACCACGGTGTGGGCCCAGGACGAGAGTCGAATGAGCGATCCTGGCCTCACCGCCGTACCCGGGATCCGAGTCGGACAGTTCACCCTCGAGGAGCGCCCCACCGGTTGCACCGTGGTCCTTGCCGAGGGCGGCGCGACCGGCGGCGTCGACGTCCGGGGTGGAGCTCCCGCGACGCGGGAAACCGACCTGCTTCGCCCGGAGAACCTGGTGCAGCAGGTGCACGCGGTCGTGCTGAGCGGCGGCAGCGCCTATGGTCTGGACTCTGCCACCGGAGTGATGCGCTACCTGGAGGAGCAGAACGTGGGTTTCCCGGTGCGCGGTGCCGTCGTACCGATCGTGGTCGGAGCCTCGCTTCTCGATCTGGGGCTGAGTCACGGCGGAACCGAGGGACCACCCCAGCCCAGCGAAGGGGACCGGGCCGCATGGCAGGCGAGGCCTGGCCCGGATTGCGGCTACCGTGCCGCAGCCGCTGCCAGCGCCGAGCCCGTAGAGCGTGGCAATGTGGGCGCCGGTGCGGGGGCAACCGTCGGTAAGCTGCGCGGCGCCGGAGGCGCCATGAAGGGTGGCCTCGGGAGTGCTTCGATCCGTTTGCCCGGAGGTCTCGTGGTCGCCGCCCTGGTAGCGGTCAACTCGGTGGGGGATATCGTCGACCCCGCCACGGGGGAGATCGTCGCCGGTGTGCACGACGCGGACGGCAACTTCCTCGACGCCCGCGAGCTACTGCGCTCCGGCACCCTCCTCGCGCGCCCTCGCCCCGGGGAGAACACGACCATCGGCGTCGTGGCCACCAATGCCCGCTTGAGCAAGTCCCAGACCACCAAGCTCGCCCAGATGGCCCACGACGGCTACGCCAGAGCGATCGTTCCGGCCCACACGCCGGGAGACGGCGACGCCATCTTCTCGCTCGCCACTGGACGATGGGAAGGAACCGTCGACGTCGGCATGCTGGGAGCGCTGGCCGCCGAGGCGATGGCCGACGCCGTCGTCGATGCAGCCCGTCAGGCCACCGGTCTGCCGGGAATCCCGGCAGCTCGAGATCTTCAAGGAGAGAGATGATGGCAGGAATGTTCTCACTGGAAGGGCGGAATATCGCAGTGATCGGAGCCGGCGCTGGAATCGGTCGTGCCGTGGCGATCGGCTGCGCTCAGCAGGGGGCGCACGTCTTCTGCCTCGATCTGAAGGCAGCCGACGCCGATTCGACTCGAGACGAGATCCTGGCGAGCGGCGGCACGGCACAGGCGGATCGCGTCGACATCTGCGACGCCGCTGAGGTCCAACGGCACATGGACGCGATCGCCGACACAGGGGGGCTGCACGGTGCGGTCTGCACTCCGGGCATCAACGTGCGAAAGCCCCTGCTCCAATACACACGCGAGGAGTTCGATCGGGTCATCAACGTGAATCTGGGTGGAGCCCTCAACGTCATGAAGTCAGCCGGAGCGCTGATGAAAGAGCAAGGCGCCGGCAGCATCGTCCTGTTTTCGTCGATCCGCTCTCAGGTGGTCGAGCCTGGCCAGGGGGTCTATGCAGCCACCAAGGCCGGGATCCTGCAGATGACGCGGGCTCTCGCCGCCGAGCTCGGACCTCACGGAGTGCGAGTCAACGCCGTCGGACCCGGCGTGGTCGAGACGCCACTGACGGCACCGATCAAATCGGACCCGGACTGGTACGACGCCTACGCGCGAAAGAACGCGCTGGGGCGTTGGGCTCAGCCTGAGGAAATGGCCGGAGCGACGGTCTTCCTGCTCTCCGACGCAGCCAGCTACGTCACGGGAAGCCTGCTGCTGGTGGACGGTGGCTGGACCGCGATCGATGGTCGTTTCGTGCCGCCGGGCATGGCCGACTGACGGTCTCGGCCTTCGCGTCGGCGCGCGAAACCGTGGGGCTCTATTCTCCGGTGCGAGCCACCTGCAGATCGACCCTCTCGAAGCTACTCTCGAGGTCGATCAGTCCTCCGGTCACCACCGAGCCGGGATCGTCGATCAACCCGTGCACCAGGGCTTCGTCGGCCTCGTCGCCCAGCCCTCCCAGCCCGACCCAACCGTTACGACCGCTCCGCTTGGCCGCATAGAGGCACACGTCGGCGACGTGCAGGATCGAGTTGAGATCGAGTGCTTCGGGGACCGAAGGCATGAGCGGATGGACCACGTAGCCGACCGAAGCCGTGATCTCTCCCCGTTCCGGGTTGGCTCCCAGGTTGAACGCGTGCTCGTGGACTCGACGTCGTACCCGTTCCGCCAGCAAGGGCGCTTCGCTGGCCGCGATGTAGCGCACCACGGCCAGGAACTCGTCGCCGCCCCATCGGATTACATAGTCCGACTCGCGAAACACCTGGCGCAGCAGGAGCGCTGTCTCCATCAGCACCCGGTCGCCGACCGTGTGTCCGTAGCTGTCGTTGACCTGCTTGAAGTGATCGAGGTCGACCAGAAAGAACACGAGACTGAACGGTGAGGAGCCATAGTCCCGGCAGTCGCGAGCGACCCTCGCCAGGTCGTGATGGATCACTCCCTCGACGAAGCGGCGATTGCGCAGCCCGGTCAGGTCGTCTCGAAGCGTGCGTTCCTTGAGCTGGGCGTTGAGGAGCTCGAGCTCGCGCGTGCGAACCGAGACCTGCTGCTCGAGCGTGCTGTTGACCCGGCTCCACCGTCGGCGCTCCCGTACGAAGCCATAGATCGCGACCGCCAAAAGAGCCAGCAGGACCCAGTCCCACGAGCTTCGCCCTGCGATCCATCCGGACCCCGCGAGCACGAGGGGAGTGGCGCCATCGATGGCGGAAGAGAGGGAGTGGATCGGCACGGCGAATCTCGGAGGAATCTCGTCGGCTCCGGGCGCCGGAGCGAGGAGAGCGTTCCTCCCAACCAAGAAACATTCAGATTCTACAGAAAAGGATGTGTCAAGTCCCAACGCTGTCGCCCGAGGGCAGCCACAGGGAGCGGATTCCCGTCCTCGACGAGCCGTGCCGCCCTCGGATCCAGGTCAGGGATAGTAGCCACTGGACGCTACGATCTCGACTCCAGCAACACTGGTCAGGAGCTCGATCGGACGAAACTCGAGGTCGCCGTCGGTCACGGACGACTGGTAGAGCAGCAGGTAACGAGAGCGCAGCTCGGATTCGATGGTGGCGTAGACCGCATCGAGCTCGGACATCTCCTTGATCTGGAAGAGGCGTCCTCCGGTCTCGCGCGCCAGCTGTCCCAGGTTCGACCTGGCCGTGCCCGCCGAGCCCTTGAGCGCGATCGAGTAGACGGTCACGCCGGAACGTCGCGCGTACTCGAGCGCTTCGTCGAAGCTGAATCGGCTGTCCGCGTCGCGCCCGTCGCTCAGCACCAGCAGAGCCCGCTGGCCCGTCATCCCCTGAAACTGGTAGAGCCCGAAGACCAGGGCATCGTGAAAGGCGGTACCTTGTCCGGCCGAGAGGTAGCGCAGTCCCTCGCGCATCGCCTCGACGTCGCTCGTGAAGTCGACTCGCAACATCGGTCGTTCGTGAAAGGTCGCGACCGCCAACCGATCCTGGGGTCTCACGCTGCGTTCGAAGAAGCCCATCGCGACGGAACGGGCCTGATCGAGACGCTCGCTCATCGAGCCCGAGGTGTCGAGCAGCACACAGAGATGCAGCGGCAGGTCGTCGACGCGCTCGAAGCGCAGCGGACGCTGCTCCACCCCGGCCTCCCGAACGGTGATCTGACCGACCTCGAGGTCCAGGAACGGCAGCCCTTCTCGCCGAGCGCTGGCGTAGAGCTCGACCAGGTGGACCCGCATCCGCTCGGTCCGCCCCGGGGTGTTGATGAGCACCGCGTCCTCGCTGGTGTTGCCGTCCCCCAGGTAGGCCACGGCGCGGACCAACTCGGTCTTCGAGCCCGAGATCGGCACCTCGTGGACCCAGGGCTCCTGAAACAGGGTCGCTGCTCGACGATCTCCCAGAAAGATCTCCACGCGGTCGAGGTCAGCGTCCTCGGGTACCTGCAGGTCCAGGCGAACGGGCACCGTCGTGCGATAGTCCCGATCGTCCCGCGGCTCGATCATGCGCAGCCGAAATTCATAGCGGCCACGGTTGATCTCCACCGAATCGCGAGCGAGCACCTCGTCTCCATCGCCGTAGGCCACCACTTCGAGGGTATGCGGCCGTGGCACGTCTCCAAGGTTCAGCTCGACCGAGTACGGAGGTCGACGCTTGACCAGCATCTCTGCCTCGTCGAGAAGAAAGGCGACCTTCGCTACCTCCCCGCTCACTGCGGCGCCCACCCGAGTGAAACCCACCTGATAACCCTCATCGGCCAGTTCGAGCCTCACCGACACCGTCTCGGAGTCGAGCACCTCGGCCACTTCCTCCAGCGCCGCGGCGGCCCGATCGCCTTCGGCGTCGAGACCGGCTTCCCCCTCCACCCGGGGCACGTGGAGAGCGATGTCGGTGGCGAACGTCGCTCCGCCGACCAGATCCTCGACCTGCAGCACCGCGCGGTACTCCCCTGGGCGCAGATGTCTCTCGATCACCAGCGGAGCAGTCGTTCCGGCGGGGCCCGCCGGCTGCTCGAAGTGATAGCGAAACGATTCGAACAGCTCGTGCTCGTCGTCGTCACCGGCTCGAACCACGTCGCCACGCACTTCGAAGCGGAAGACCGACTCCGGTACCACGTCCCCTGCAGCGCCCTCGAGGACCTCGGCCACCGTCGCGTCGACCACGATGCTCATACGCACCACCGTCTGGCTGAGATGACGCGCGGGAAAGCTGACCTCGACCGTCGCCGCCAGCGCGACTCCGGTGTCGGTGTCGGTGGCGATACCCAGACTCGGTCGTCGACTTCCCTCCCGGTCCCACAGGTCGGACGGAGCCGCCATCAGGCGGTCGACCTGATTGGGGTCGAAGTCACCCAGGCCGACCGCTTCGAGCAGCAGGTTCGCGAACTGGTACTCGTTGAAGCAGTTCTGGTACATGAGGGCAAAGAGCAGCAGGCGCTCGCGGTTGTAGGAAGACCCGACATTGTCCATGTCGGTCAGACCCCACGGCATCCGACTGCCGGGAGAGCTGACCGCACCCACGGTGCCCGCGAGCCAGTCGGCGATCTGATCGAAGTTCTCCGACAGCACCCCCTCCCGGCTGCGGAGATCTTCCTTCGCGAGGACCTGTGGGCTGTCCTGACTGCGCCAGAGACGGTAGTTGCCACTGCGCAGCACGTCGACGAAGACGAGGACGACCCGACCGGAACGATCCGTCTCTTCGTACACCCAGAGGTCGATCGGCCAGAGCGTGTCGGCGCAGGGGTTCTCCATCGTGACGGTGGGAGATCCGTTGAGCAGGAAGGCCTGTGCCCGCGGGTCGTCGATTCGCCCCCACTCGAGCTCCGCCGTTTCCGCGCGCCCCTCCCAGACCAGTCGGAACTCGTTGCGGCCGCTGTCGGGGTCGGGATCGAGCCCGTCCCAGAACTCCTGGATGAACTTGTCGCGCTGCCAGTCCTCTTCGAACGCCAGGAAGGCTCTGCGCTGCTTCTTCTCGAGCAGGAGCTCGGTCATGGCGAGAAAGCGAGCGTGCTCCGGCCCCAGTCCCGCGGGAGCTGTCTCTTGCGGTGCGCCCGCCGAGCACACCAGGGCCCATACCGGCGCGAGCGTCAGCAGGACTCCGATGCGCAGGCGCGAAGACGAGTCGAGCACGAGCCGAGTCTGACACAGGCTGGCGCGGCCTCCTCAGCGCTGGCTCAGCCCTGCGGGTAGACCCGCCCCTTCCAGGAGGTCGAACGCCCGCGCAGGTGATTCCACGCGGCGCTCACGGTCATGGCGCCATAGAGCGCCGAAGACAGCGGCAACGTCCAGGCCCAGCCCGCTCCCACCCGGTGGTGCCGCACCGAGGGCACCAGAGCCCGGGCCTGCAGAGCCCAGGCCAAGAGCGACGATCCTGCGGCTGCCGCGAGCCGAGTCGACGGCTCGCCGAGCCATTTCCAACCGGCCACCAGCGCCACGACCGGCGGTCCGACGAAGAACACTGCCAGCCCGAACACGACTCCGAACAACCAGTCCCATCGATAGTGCAGCTGCACGAAGGCCGAGCGCGCCACCATCTGCCACAGGCTGTCCAGGGTCGCGTAGACCCGAGTCGAGCAGATCTCCGGATCGAACCCCAGCCAGGTTCTGCCACCACCGCCCTTCACCGCGCGGCCCAGTGCCACGTCGTCGATCAGCGCGTCACGGATCGCGGCCACCCCGCCGGCACGCTCGAGCGCCAGGCGCCGAACCAACACGCAGCCGCCAGCCGCCGCCGCCACGCTGGACGCCGGATTCGCCACCGCTCGAAACGGATAGAGCAGCTGGAAGAAGAACACGAAGGGAGGCACCAGCAGCCGCTCCCAGACCGTGCCCGCATGCAGGCGCGCCATCACCGACACCAGGTCATATCCCCCCGACTCGGCCCGCTGCACCAGGGACACCAGCGACCCCGGGTGATGTCGGATGTCGGCATCGCTGAACAGCAACCATTCGGGCGCCGCTCCATGCGAGGACGAATCGGTCAGATGCCGCACCCCGGCCGACAGGGCGTGCACCTTGCCGCTCCATCCCTCGGCTCTCTCCTCGATCCGCAGCACGGTGATCTCGCGCCCGAGCGTTCCCGCCGCGCGACGCGCCTCCTCCGCGGTGGCATCCGTCGACCCGTCGTCCACCACGACCAGCTCCAGATCGACCTCGGCCTGCTCGAGCAGCGAGGTCACCGTGGCGGCGATCCCGACGGCCTCGTCCCGTGCCGGGATCACGCCTCCCATCCGGTGGGACGTCAGCGACGAGACCGAGTCCACCGGAGGCGGCGTGAGCACGTGATCTCGCGGCCAGGACCGAGCTCGGTTCAGGCTGAGAGCGATCCAGAACGCCCCCTGCAGGAGGCCCAGAACCCAGAGTGCGGCGACCATGGCGACCGAGACTACTCCAGGAGCCTTTCGGACCCGTCGAGGGATCGTTACAATGCCATGCCGGACAACGAAGAATGTTCTGGCCAACGATCCTGATCTCCCTGCTGCAGGCGATCTCGCCTGCGGCGTCCGTTCCCGCTCCCCTGGACGAAGGGACCGAGACTCCCTGCGCTGAACTGGAGACGATCCGACAGTCCATCGAACAGGGCTCCGCCGATTCGAGTCGAGCGCAGCGCCTCGAGCGAGGCGAGATCCTCGTCACGATGCGCGAGCAGCCCGGAGGCCGACTCAAGGCCGGAGTCGCCCTGTTTCGCGTCGACGCCCCCGCCGAGGTGGTGTTCGAGCTGGTCACCGACCACGAAGCCTTCCCGGGGACCCTTCCCTACGTGACCACGAGTCGACTGCGGCGCGACGCGCGGGGAGAGATCGTCTACCAGCTCTTGGACCTCCCGTTTCCGATCACCAATCGGTACTACGAGATCCGTGTCGAGCGCCAACAGCGTATGGGCATCGATGGACGCTGCGCCGAGTCTCGATGGAGCTACCTGGAGGGCTCCGGCAACATCGACGACACCTTCGGTCGATGGGAGGTGGTGGAGCTCGATCCGGACCGCACCCTGGTGGCCTATGTCGCGTGGGTCGATCCTGGGGGCCTGGTGCCGAACTGGGCACAGAACTGGGCCTCCAAGAGGGCCCTGCCTGGCCTCGCCACCGCGGTCCGGGACGCCGCTGTCCGACGATCGAGCAGCCGCCAAGAGGCCGCCCAGGGCCAATGAATCCAACGCTTTCCCGGCATTTCCGCTGCCCACGGACACGACGCGAAACAAACCTCGGCGCTCTCGCGTAGAGACCCACAGGAGGCTAAGAGGGAAACCATGATCGAGCTGATGGTTCTGCTGACAGTCGGGCTGGGGTTGGTCGCCGTCCTGGGTCTGGCCTTGTTCCTGGTCAAGATCGTGTTCAAGGTGGTACTGATTCCGATCAAGCTGGCCTTCTGGCTGGTGACGGGTCTGATCGGTCTCGTGGTCTGCCTGCCGCTGCTCGTGCTCGCTGTGCCGCTGGCGTTGGTGGCCGCCGTCGTGGTCATTCCGGTGCTCGCCATCGTTGCCGTCTTCTGGGCCGGCTTCCACGTGCTCGCTTTCGTCTTCTAGCGGCACTCCAGAGCCGGTTCCTGCCGATCCACCTCGAGTCGGGTCAAGCGGTACACTCGCGCGCGGAGGTTTCCCGCCATGTCGCGTACCCGACTTGCTCTGGCCGTGGCGGCCAGCATCATCGCTCCGGCCGCCGTGCCGGCCCAACCGGTTCCCGAGCGCGCCCTCGCCGAGCTCGACATGCGCTACCTGGGACCGGTGGGCAATCGGGCATCCACCGTCGCAGGAGTCCCGGGAGACCCCTCGGTCTACTTCGCCGGCGCGGCCTCGGGCGGGATCTTCAAGAGCGAGGACGGTGGGGTTCGTTGGCGCCCGGTGTTCGACGAGACCCCCGCCTCTTCGATCGGTGCTCTGGCGGTAGCGCCCTCCGATCCCAACGTCGTCTGGGCCGGAACGGGCGAGAGCTTCATCCGATCCAACGTCTCGATCGGCGACGGGATCTATCGCTCGACCGACGGGGGCGAGAGCTGGCTGCGGCGCGGCCTCGAACAGACGGGACGGATCGGGCGAATTCTCGTGCACCCGAGAGACGAGAACACCGTGTGGGCCGCCGCACTGGGTCACCTCTACGGACCCCAGGAGGAGCGCGGCGTCTATCGGACACGCGACGGGGGTGAGAGCTGGGAGCGGATCCTGTTCGTCGACCGACACACGGGCGCGATCGATCTGGCGATGGCTCCGGACAACCCCCGTGTCCTCTACGCCGCGATGTGGCAGATGGAGATCAAGACCTGGGGCCGTTGGAGCGGCGGGGCGGGCAGCGGCCTCTACAAGTCGACCGACGGCGGAGACAGCTGGACACGCCTCGGCGGCAACGGAGCGGGCCGTGGCCTGCCAACCGGGCCCTGGGGCAAGATCGGCCTCACCACCAGCGCTGCCGACCCCGACCGGGTCTGGGCACTGATCGAGACCAACTCGAACCCCGACTACTGCTCCGTGGGTCGCCTTTCGGACACCTCTCCCGAGCCCTGTCCGGAGGGAGCGGAGGTCTCCTCCGTACATCAGGGAGTGCTCTGGCGCTCCGAGGACCGCGGGGATCGCTGGAGCATGATCAACGCCGACAACACGCTGCACCAGCGGCCTCTGTACTACACCCGCATGGTCGCAGCCCCCGACGACGCCAACGAAGTCACCTTCATGGCGGTCCAGCAGAGCATCTCCCACGACGGTGGCGCATCAATCGAACCGCAGAACTCGGGATGGGACCACCACGACCTCTGGATCGACCCCGAGGATCCCGACCGCCGGATCTCGGGTCACGACGGCGGCGTGAGCATCACCACCGATCGCGGACGGAACTGGTATCGGCCGCAGCTCCCGATCGCGCAGATGTACCACGTCGCCACAGACGACCGGATTCCCTACTACGTCTACGGCAATCGGCAGGATGGCCCCACGTTCCGCGGACCCAGCAACACCCTGACCGGCGAGTCGACCATCCCGATCGGCTACTGGCACTCGGTCGGGGGCTGCGAGGTGGGATTCGCGCTACCGGATCGAGCCAATCCGGACATCGTCTGGAGCGGCTGCTACGACGGCATCCTCGATCGCCACGATCTGAGCACCGGCCACACGCGCAACGTCAGCGTCTGGCCGATGGCGATCGAGAGCTGGCCCGCGGCCGAGCTCCGTCTTCGGATTCAGTGGACCGCGCCCCTGGCGCTCTCCCCCCACCACGAGAATCGCGTCTACTACGGCAGCCAGTATGTCCACCGTACCGAGAACGGAGGGCAGAGCTGGGAGCTGATCTCACCCGATCTGACCGGCGCCGACCCTCATCTGATGAAGCGCTGGGGCGGCCTCACGCTGGACGACGCGGGGCCCACGATCGCTCCGGTCGTCTTCGCGATCGCCGAGTCTCCGATCACGCAGGGCGAGATCTGGGCCGGCACCAACGACGGCAGGATCCAGCTCACTCGCGACGACGGTGTCACCTGGACCGACCTCACCGAGCGCATCCCAGAGCTGCCACCTCTCGGCACCGTGAGTAACATCGAGCCCTCGCGCCACGAGGCCGGGCGCGCCTACTTCACCGTCGATCGCCATCAGCTCGGGGACACCGAGCCCTGGGTCTACCGCACCGACGACTGGGGAGCGAGTTGGAACCGGATCGATGCCTCCGTACCTCGTTCCACCTTCTCCTACGCACACTGCGTGCGAGAGGATCCGGTCCGCCCCGGCATGCTCTTCCTCGGTACGGAGAACTCTCTCTACCTCTCCTACGACGACGGTGCGACCTGGCAGCCTTTCGACGCCGGCCTCCCCCCGGCCCCGGTGCACTGGATCACGGTCCAGGAGCACTTCTCCGACCTGGTAATCGCTACCTACGGACGCGGCATCTGGATTCTCGACGACCTGACGCCCCTTCGAGCGCTCGGGGACGAACTGTTCGGGACACAGGCCACGCTTCTCGAGCCACGCTCTGCCTACCGCTTCCTCTCGCGAGAAGCCGCCAACTCGCAGCCCGACGTTCCTGCCGACGGCCACAATCCCAGCTACGGGGCGACCCTGCACTACTGGATCGGTGAGCCCGCAGCCAAAGACGACGAAGGAACCGAGCAGCCTGCAGAAGTGAGAATCGAGATCCGCGATGCATCGGATCGGCTGGTTCGCACCCTCGACGAGCTCGACGCAGATCCGGGACTCCACCGGGTGGTGTGGAACCTGCGCGGCGAGCGCACTCCGGAGATCGAGCTCCTGACCCAGCCGCGCGACAATCCTCACGTCAAAGTCCCTCCCGGCGGGCATCGCCGCCTGCGCGACGGCGGCCGGGTCGCCCTGCTGGAGCTTCCCGGGAACTACCGCCTGACCCTGTTCGTCGACGACGTGGCGAAGAACGCGGTCGATCTCGAAGTGCGTCAAGACCCCTCCTCTACCGCGACTCCCGCGGAGCTCACCGAGCAGCGGCACGCACTCGAGCAGCTCCACGGCCTGACCAGGGGAGCCGCCGAGACGATCAACGCGATCGAGCGGGCCCGCGCCGACCTGGACGGGATGAGGGATCGACTCGCCGAGCGAGAGGGGACCGAGCCCCTCCTGGAATCGATCGGCGAGATCGAAGGCGCCCTGGAAGCCGTCGAGGGTGAGCTCTTCGATCTCCGCCTCAGCGGCGCCAGTCAGGACACGTTGCGCTGGAAACGGCTCCTCTACGCTCGCCTGGCTTCGCTGGCCTACACGATCGGCCGCACCGACGATCGCCCCACCGACGCCCAGATCGAGGTCCTCGGCGATCTGGAGGGCCAGTACGGTGACGTCCGGGCACGCTGGCTCGAATTGCGTGACCACTCGCTGAGCGAGCTGGATCGGCGCCTGCGCGAGATCGGCGCAGCCGGAATCTGGGTGCAATCGGGGGAAGAGCCCTGAGCGACGACGCTGCGATCCACCAAACCGTAGTAGCGTTACCGACGTAGCAGCCAAGAGCGAAGAGCACAGATACCGCGAACCGGGTCGCTGGGCCCCTGCTCCTTCGAAAGGACCGCATCGAAGGGCAGGGAGCGAGCCGATCCGGTCCGCGTGTGGGTACGCGAGCGACGCGGCGCACCAATCTCAGGAGGATGCAAGGAATGCGAAGAGCGATGATTGCCTCGATCGCCCTCGGACTGATCACCAGCGGCCTGGTCACCGCTCAGGGAGGAAAACCCGCCAGTCCCCGTGGCTTCGCCGCGACACAGGTCGCCGGCTCCTGGAGCTCCAGTGGCGAACGGGCGCAGTACACCGACGGGAAATGGATCGAGATCGACTACGGCCGCCCGATCAAGCGGCAGCGCGACGGGCTGTTCGGCGAAGGCGAAGCCTACGGTGAGCGTCTCGACGCGGGAGCGCCGGTGTGGCGAGCCGGCGCCAACCAGAGCACGCGCCTGGCCACCGAGGTCGACCTGAAGTTCGGAGACCAGGTCGTACCGGCCGGCGAGTACAGCCTCTACATCGAACTGGTCTCCCCGACCGAGTGGACTCTGATCGTGTCGAACTGGGGCGCCCAGAGCAGCTATGACCCCAATGACAAGGAGAAACTCTGGGGCGCCTACGGCTACACGCAGGACAAGGACGTCGCACGGGTTCCGATGGCGGTATCAGAGCTACCGCTGAGTATCGATCAGCTGACCTTCGGCTTCGTCAATGTCACCCAGACCGGCGGGGAGATCGGCCTCTGGTGGGACACCACCCTGGCCACGGCAGCGTTCTCCGTCGCCAACTAGCGTGTCGAACCGGAGGGGTTGAGGGGCCCCAGAGGCGGGAAAGAGCTGGTACGCTTCGCGCTCGTCCAAAGGGACCCTGTCGGAAGGGACCCTGTCCGAAGGGACCTCGTCCGAAGGCACCGACACCATGAGCTCATCCTTCTTCAGCCCCTCCCAGCAGCGTCACTCCCTCGACGTGACCGGTATCGAGAACGCGATCCTCGATCTCCTGGTTCAGGTCAAGGACCATCTGATCGACGACCTGGGCTTGACCAAGGGCACGATGAAACTGGTCGATACCGACGAACAGGCTCATATCCTCGAAGCGGTCGGTGCACTCAAGCCCGAGATCAGCCCCGGCGGTTCCTGCTCGAACGTCCTGCGGGCGGCCGCCGACCTGGGCGCCCGGTGCTGCTATTCCTCGGCGGTAGCCGACGACGTCTTCGGCGAGGCCTTCGAGCACGGCCTCGAGCGCCACGGCGTGTCCGACCGGCTGGTTCGACTGGAGGGCGCCACCGGGACCTCGGTGATCCTGGTCAGCCCCGACGGCGAGCGCACCATGAACACGCATCTCGGGGTATGCAGGCAGTACTGCAAAGAGCACGTGCCCATCGACTGCATCGAGGACAGCCGGCTGTTCTTCACGACCGGGTACATGTGGGACACCCCCAATCAGATCGAAGCGATCGAGCATGCCTTCGAGGTGGCTCGCGCCGCGGACTGCAAGCTGGCGATCGACCTCGCCGACCCCTTCGCAGTCGACCGCTCGCGGGATCACCTCCAGCGCCACCTGGAACAGGGCTTTCATCTGGTCTTCGCCAATGCGGAGGAAGCTCGCATGCTCACGGGGCTCGAGTGTCGCGACGCGGCCCGCAGGCTGGCACAGACCATCGAGGTGGCCGTGGTCAAGGACGGAGCCAACGGAGCCTGGGTCGCCACCTCTGAAGAGTTGCTCCACATTCCGACCCATCCGGTCGAGGTGGTCGACACCACCGGGGCCGGCGACTGCTTCGCCGCGGGCTTCCTCTACGGACTGGTGCGCGGTCTGCCCTACGAGACCTGCGGAGAGATCGCCAATCTGATGGCGGCAGATACCATCCAGCACATCGGGGTTCGCTTTTCTCACGATATCGCCGATCGGGTCCACGACCTCTGCTAGGTCCTCCGGAAGGGGGGTCGGGCACCCCGGGTGCTGCGCTAACATCCTGAGAAACGAACACTCTCGATCCCGGTGCACCCAGGTGCTCGAATCGTGACTCAGGAGGCAAACATGCGCCGCCCCGTGCGACTTCTCTCGCCGCTCCTCGCTGGCTGGATCGTGGCCACTTCCCTCTCGGCAGCCGAGCTGCCCGAGAGCGACACGTTCGAGCTCTGGCACACGGCCATCCTGCAACAGGTCAGCGACGCGAAGATCTCGCCCGATGGTCAACGGATCGCCTATCTGCTCTCGGTGCCTCGGCGCCCCCTGGCCGAGGACAGCGGGCCGGCATGGAGCGAGCTGCACCTGATGCTCGAGGACGGTACATCCCTACCCTTCGTCACCGGCGAGGTGAACGTCGGCGACCTCGACTGGACGCCGGCCGGAGAGCTCTCCTTCCTGACCCAGAGAGAGGGCGACGACCAGCGCTCGCTCTACGTGATGGCTCCCGACGGCGGCGAGGCCCGCAGGCTGCTCGCGCACGACTCGGCGGTCGGTGCCTACAGCTGGAGCCCCAACGGTGAGAAGGTCGCGTTTCTGGCCACCCAGGCGAAACCAGAGGAGCGCGAGACACTCGAAGAGAAGGGCTTCAACCAGATCGTCTATGAGGAGGATTCGCCCTACACCCGGGTCTGGTTGACCAGCGTGCTCGGAGGCGAGGTCGTCGGCGAGGGACCGCGCCAACTCGACATCGAGGGATCGGCGACGGCCGTGCACTTCTCGCCCGACGGCCAGACCCTGATGGTGAGTGTTACCCCGACGCCCGCGATCGACGACAGCTACGTCAAGATCAAGGTCCACCTCGTCGACATCGAGAGTGGCGACACGATCCGGGTCATCGACAATCCCGGAAAGCTGGGCACCGTCGAGTGGAGCCCCGACGGAGAGCATCTGGCGATGATCTCAGCGGCCGATCTCAACGATCCGGCTGCGGGGCGACTGATGAGTGTCGCGGCGAGCGACGGGACGCCGGTCGATCTACTCCCAGGCCTGCTCGGCGACGTGTCTTCGTTCGCCTGGAAGAGCGACGACACCCTCGTGTACGTGGCCGATATCGGAACCCTGCGCGAAGTGGGCACCGTGACCCTGAGCGGCGAGCGCCTGATCCTGATCGAGCGGTCGACCCCGATCCTCACACTGACCGATGTGAGCCCTGGAGGCCGCGCCGCCTTCACCGGTGACTCTCCCGCCCACCCCAGCGAGCTGTTCACATTGGAGCCCGGGTCCACCGAGCCGAAGCGCTGGACGAGCAGCAACGACTGGCTCGACGACGTGAGCCTGGCGCGCCAGGAAGTGATCGGGTTCCAGGCCCGGGACGGGCTCGATCTCGAAGGGGTGCTGATCTATCCGCTCGAGTACGAGCAGGGAACACGCTATCCACTGATGCTCGTCGTCCACGGCGGCCCCGAGAGTCACCACAACAACGGATGGTTGACCAGTTACTCCAGCTTCGGCCAGGCCGCCGCGGCGCGGGGCTTCGCCGTGTTCTTCACGAACTATCGCGGTAGCACCGGCCGGGGCGTCGAGTTCAGCAAGATCAGCCAGGCCGGCGCCGCGGGCCCGGAGTTCGACGATCTGATCGACGCGGTGGACCACCTGATCGACGTCGGGTTGGTCGACGAGGACCGCGTGGGAATCACCGGCGGATCCTACGGTGGCTACGCTTCCGCCTGGGGGGCGACCTACTACTCGGATCGCTTCGCCGCGGCAGTGCCGTTCGTCGGCATCAGTGACAACATCTCCGTGGTCGGCACCACCGACATTCCTCACGAAATGTACGAGGTGCATCATCGCAAGTGGCTGTGGGAAGACTGGGAGTACTTCGCCAAGAGCAGCCCGATCTACTACGCGAGTCGGAATCGCACGCCGACTCTCATCTTGCACGGCAAGGACGACCCGCGCGTTCACCCCAGCCAGTCGATGGAGCTGCATCGCCACCTCAAGGTGCTCGCCCAGGCGCCGGTCCGCCTGGTGTTCTACCCGGGCGAGGGACACGGCAACCGCAAGTCCGCAGCTCGCTTCGACTACCACGTACGTGTGATGCGATGGATGGAGCACTATCTGAAAGGCCCGGGCGGCGACCCGCCACCCTACGAGATCGACTACTCCGAATTCCTGCCCTGGGCGCAAGAAGAGGAAGGGAGCGAAGTCGAGTCTTCGGACGGGGCCACGGGCTCGTGAGACGGAGGCACGCCCTCGCTGGAGCCGCAGTCCTCGCGACCAGCGTGCTGGGTGCCTGCGGTACCGACCCCTCTGCGCAATCGACCTCACGCGAGGAGGAGCCCGTGGCGGCCCCCCCGGTGCGCGTGCGGCTTGGCCAGTTCAACATCTGGCAGCTCTCTCTCGAGAAGATCCAGAGCGATGAGGCCGAGGCCGTCGCGCAACTCGAGGCGGCGAGCGCGATCCTGCAGAGGATTCGCCCCGATGTCCTGGTGCTCAACGAGATCGACGCTCACGAGGATCAGCCAGGGGGTCTCGAAGGAGCCACGCGGGCCTTTCTGGAGCGCCATCTCTCCGTCGGTGACGAGCCACTCGACTACCCCTTCCTCTTCGTCGCCCCGAGCAACACCGGGAGACTGTCGGGACTCGATCTGGACGGGGACGGGAAGATCGCCCAGGCCGCCGATCTCGGGTCGCGCGAATACGGCAACGACAGCTACGGCTACGGTGAGTAT
Source organism: uncultured Acidobacteriota bacterium (assembly GCA_963851415.1). GTDB lineage: Bacteria > Acidobacteriota > Thermoanaerobaculia > Multivoradales > Multivoraceae > CAWKPF01. Next base: position 4,570,280 of record CAWKPF010000002.1, on the reverse strand, counting down.
CCAGGCCAGTATTCGATGGCCCTGCTCTCTCGCTTCCCGATCGACCGCGAGTCCGCCCGCACCTTTCAGACCTTCCGATGGCGCGATCTTTCGGGAAACCACCTGCCCGACGGCTGGTACCCGGAAGCCATCCTCGGGCAGTTGCGCCTCTCCAGCAAGTCACACTGGGACGTGCCGATCGAGATCGAGGGTCACAGGCTGCATCTGTGGGTGAGCCACCCGACCCCTCCGGTGTTCGACGGAGACGAGGACCGCAACGGGCGGCGGAACTTCGACGAGATCGGATTCTGGCAGCGCTACCTGGATGGAGACGAGTCGATCTACGACGATGCCGGAATCTCTGGCGGCTACGCTACCGATGCACCCTTCGTCATCGTCGGCGATCTCAATGCCTCCCCACTCGACTCCGAGACCCTGTTCGACGGCCGCAACGCCATCAGCCAACTGCTCGAGCACGAGAGAATCCAGGACACCGCAGCCACCCTGGTCGCGAGCAGGATCCTCGACGAGTCCTCGACCGGCGCGAGCGACGGCCTGCAGGCGACCACCGGGTTCGGAGGGGGCCGACGCATCGACTATCTCCTTCCCTCTCGAGGGATCGAGTGCGTGGGCGGGGGCGTCTTCTGGCCCGACGCAACGACCGACCCACTGGGTGCCGAGCAGGCCGAGGCTGCCTCCGACCATCGGGCAATCTGGCTGGACGTACGACTCGGGAGCTGAACCGCAGCTCGGTGGGAGCTACCGCGCAGCCTTGCGCGCGACGATCAAGTCGTTGGCGAACGGCGTTCCCTCGGCCATGGGAGCAGACTCTGCGCTCAGCCCCTGCCGCTCGAAGAGAGCGATCCAATCGGCGGTACCCCGGTAGTGGAACTTCTGACGCCAGGCGCCGCGTGCGAGAGACGAACAGCGCTCCTGGATGCGGGTCATCACGAAGCGGGAGCCTTTGTCGCGATCCGCTTCGCGCACGAGCAGCAGACCGCCGGGACGCAGCGCCTCGGCGACGCGCTCGACGAGATCGGTTTGCTGCGACTCATCCAGGTAGTGAAGCACATCGAAGAGCAGCATCACGTCGCCCTCGGGCACGACCTGCGTGGTCAGGTCTGCCGCCTCGATTCGAGCCTCCGGCACGGCCTGCCGGGCAACGTCAGCGTGCTTGGGGCGTCCCTCGATGCCGCACAGAGTCAGCTCGCTCGGCTTCGGCCACTCCTCACTCCACTTTCCCTCACGGCTCATCGAGGCCGCTGTCGCCAGCTGGGCCAGGAAGATCCCTCGGCCGCAGCCCAGGTCCACGAGACTGCCTTCGCCAGGCAGAACCCCGGCTCTCAGCACCCCGAAGTACAAAGGATCGTGACGCAGTTTGCCGCGCACGAACTCCCAGGAGAAGACGTCGGTGACCATGTAGCGTGCCGACACGGCCTCGAGGAGCTGAACGTCGAAGGGCGCCCGGCGCCAGCGTGAGTCGATCACCAGTGACACGAGTGCGGACACGGCGCCGAGTCCGACCCCGATCACGACACTTCCCAGCAGCAGATCTCGCCCCAGATCCAGCAGAGAGGCAGAGCGCAGCGCATCCCAACCGATCTCGGGCCACCGCGAATGCAGCAGTCTGTGACCCAGCGCATACTCCGCGAACAGCAGGAACGGTGCAGTGAACTGATTGTTGACGTGCGCTGCGAGGTAGGTGGTGATGCGACTCACCCCGAATAGCTTCGCGAAGACGATGCACAACAAGAGGTGCAGTCCGTAGAGTGGCAGGCAGCCGATCGCGACTCCGAGACCGATCGCCAGCGCCCGCTCTCTGGGCGAGCCTCCCTCCATGCGCAACCGGTAGTGGAGCTCGGCGTAGACCCGTCCCAGCTTGCGGCGGCGCGCCGTCTCGGGCCCGGCACTCCTGCTACCGGGGATCTCTACTGACAACCAGACCTCTCCTCGTCGAGCCACGGCCGCGACGCAGGGCCTCGCCTACGAAGCAAGAGACTCCCAAAGCTCAACGGTTCGGCGCCACACCGAGGTAGGAGCCGGCCGCATCTCTCAGGTTCTTGTGCACTGCGGGCGCCAGCTCGAAGCTGCGCGCGAACAGCTCCTCTGCCTTCTGCCGATCCCCTTCTACGTTGTAGTACGCGCCGATCTCGGCCAGCCAGTCGGCGTCCTTGGGTCGCAGTGCAACCACTTGATCGAACGCGGCCTTGGCCTTCGGCCAGTCGCCGGCCGCGTGGTACGCACGACCCATGCGGATGTAGTCGCTGGCTTCGCGTTCGCCTCTCAGGTTGTCGATAATGGCCTCGCCCTCGCTCTCGCGACCGGCCAGCATGAAGGTACGGGCAATGGCGATGTTCTCCCAGCTGCCGTCCTCGGCCTCGATTCGGGCAAGACCGATCAGATAGTCGAAGGCCTGGTCCTCGCTGACTCCGGTGTAGCGAGCAGGGTCGACGCGCTTCTTGGCAGCCAGGGCCACGGTCGCGAGCATTCCCACCAGCAGCATCGTGACAGCGAGGCCCGGAATCGTTCGGATTCTGTTCATATCCATCTACCTCCTTGTTTCCAGCCTATCTCAGCGGAATCGGGACCCTACACTCCTCCCAGCGAGGTGTCGGTGGCCCACTCGGGTGACGGTCCGAGCTCTCGTGAGTCGCCAGCTGGAGCGTCAAGCCCTGGCCAGCGACCCGAGCACCGTTCGCATCGAGAGGAAACCGATGACGTCCGCCCCGTCGAGCACCGGGAGATGCCGAAAGCCGTCGACTCCCATCCGGTGGAGTGCGAAAGCCAGCGCGTCGTCCTTCTGCAGGGTGTAGGGACTTCGCGTCATGACGTCGGAGAGCTTCAGCTCTCTGGGATCGCGCTGCCGCGCGAAGACCCGGGCCGTCACGTCACGCTCGGTGAAGATACCGGCGACCGGATCGTCACCGTCACGCACCACCACACACCCTTCCCGACGCTCGGTCATCAGCTCGATCGCCTCGGCGACAGAGGCCGACGCATCGAGGATCAGGGCTTTCTTGAGCGCAAGTGCGGACAGGGGCATGCTCAGCAGCGGATCATCGCCGGAAAGTCCCCAGTCTTTGACGTCCAACCCTGCCAGGTCGAGACCGCACTTGTCGCACAGGTCGTTGCCGGGGATGTTGTCGTAGTCACAATCGGGACAGCGCATCTCAGGCTCCTCCCGGACTACGGTAGACCTGGTGCAGACGAGGCGGCAGATTCAAGATCTCCTCCGGAAACTGATCCACTACGAACTGCACGAGATCGTTGGTAGTGAGCATACCCCGCAGGTCTCCCTCCCGATCGACCAGGACCAGATGGCGGTGACCGTTGCCGTCCATCGTCTCGATGGCCTCGTGCAGTGTGATCTGGCGCCGAACGCACACGGCCGGCCGACTCATGACGTCACGGAGCTTGGTGTGGCGTCTCACTTCGGGCGAGACCAGCTCACCGACCCGAAACAGCATGTCGCGCTCGGTGAAGATCCCGACCGGCGTCAGCCCCTCGACGGCAACGACGGCGCCCCGGCGACCTCGGGACAGCTGCTCCACGGCCTGCTTCACCGTGGCGCCAGGAGCGAGTCGAGGCGCCGGTAGTGGGCCGAGATCGATGATTCGACTCTCTCGAATGAGATCGCGCATCGCCGTCATGGGCACCTCCCGGGAGCTGGGGTCGTGGAAGTCCGGAGCCGTTCCTGTCCCGTCAGTGTACCCCGAGCCCTCGAGGAGGGCCTCCGGTCGATCGCTCGAGCGCGCGAAGGTCAACGCCTTCGGGCATTCTGCCCATCGCCAGGCGGTCCGTGGACCGGCGCAACGGGGTCTCGCGGCGGAAGTCGCCCTCAGATGCGGAAGGAGAGAAGCAGGTACACACCGAGCAGGACCGCGACCCAGAACACGGTCGTACCCGTGGGCCACGGCTCGCCGAGACGACCCGCTGGTCTGTGAAGTCCTCGCAACAGGTCGAGTCCACGGCCCAGAACCGCGCTGAGCCAGGCTTCGATGCCGCCGCCGACGACCCGGATCCCATCGCGCAGCACCGTTCCCACCGCTGGCAAGGCTCGACGCCACACCCAGTCGATGTCCAGGTTCACCGAGCGCAGCTCCGGCGGGTAGATCTTGGTGAGCATGAGCGTGGTGAATGCCAGCGCCGAGAAGAACAAGAGCTGCAGCTGCTGCACTACGTGCGTGGAGGTGTAGGGAGCGTAGTCGGTGGCATAGGGCAACAGCTGGTAGAGCAGATTCGGGAAGCATCCGATGGTGATGCACAGCACCGCGCCGATCCCCATCGCCACCAGCATGTTGAGCGGGGCCTCTTTCGGGCGTAGGCCCGAGTCGTGGGCATAGAAGGCGAAGAAGGGGATCTTGATGCCCGCGTGGTGGAACACGCCCGCAGAGGCGAAGAGCAACATCAACCAGACCCAGACATAGCCCTCGTGCGCCGCTTCCGCCATCACCATCGACTTGCTGACGAATCCCGAGAACAGCGGAAAGGCCGAGATCGAAGCCGCTCCCACCATGCAGAACCCTGCAGTCCACGGCATGGACTTGTAGAGGCCACCCAGCTCGGACCCCTTGATCCGCCCGGTGCGCATCAGCACGGCGCCCATCGACATGAAGAGCAGACCCTTGAAGATGACATCGTTGAAGGCGTGGGCCACCGCCCCGTTGACACCCATCCCCTCACCCAGACCGATCCCGGCGACCATGAAACCGATCTGGTTGATCATGCTGTAGCCGAGCACCCGACGCAGATCGTTCTCGATGACGGCATAGAAGATCGGGAACATCGTCATCGCGGCGCCGATCCAGATCAGGGAGTCGAGCCCCGCGAACCCTCGCGCCAACGCATACACGGCGACCTTGGTGGTGAACGAGGCCAGGAAGACCGTACCGGTGGGAGTGGCCTCGGGATAGGCGTCCACCAACCACGTGTGCACGAGGGGAAATGCACACTTGATGCCGATCGCGGCGAGGATGAGCAGACTCGCCGTGCCGGAAAGGGCCCCGTCGCTCAGCAGGGAAACGAAGCTCAGATCTCCGCTCTCTCTCCAGTACAGCGCCGCGCCGGCAATCAGCAACAACCCGGAGGTGATGTGCCAGAGGAGATACCGCACGCCGGATCGACCGGCCGCGTCGGTGCCCCGAGCCCACACCTGGAAGACCGAGGTCGTGGCGAGCAGCTCCCAGAAGAAGAACAGAGTGAGCAGGTCGCCAGCCAGTACCGCGCCGATCGCGCTGCCGGCGTACATGAGCGCGGTGCTGTTCTGCACCACGTCGTCGGAGTGCAGACTGTAGATGGCGCCGAGCAGTGCCGCGAGATGGAACAGCCAGGCAAAGAGACGCGACAGCGCGTCGTAGCGCAGCACCTCGAGCTCCCAGCCGGCGACCTGCAGGTGACGAACCTCGCCCAGCTCGAAGCCGAGCAGATTGACGAAGCTCACGATCGGCAGGAGCACCATCGCCACCGGGCGCGCCCTGCGCGGCAGAAGCGGCAGAGCTGCAGCACCGAGCAGGAGGACCAGCGCGGGATGAATCTCAGGCATGGTGGCCCTCGTCCGTGCGCCCTTCGGCGACCTTCTCCTGCGCCTCGGGATCGTGGAACCGAGCCTCGTAGTAGTCCTCCGGCCGCATCAGCACCTTGCGCATCTGCTTGGCCACCAGGACGAGCAGCACGCACGCCACGAAGCCGTAGATCGCGAAGAAACCGAACCAGCCCTCGATTGCGAACAGCCCGTGCTCGAAGCTCTCGTGCCGATGCACCACCGCGTCCAGCAGGAGCATGAAGACACAACTGCCCAGGAACCACTGGATCAGACGCCGCACGTTCCGCGGATCGTCCCACACGTGCTTGCGCTCGCTACCCTTCCCCGCGTCGCCGTTCGGGCTCTCGTGACGCATCACAGGGCCGCCTCCGCCAACAGTTCACCCAGGGAGACGAAGACACCCGGGAAGAGGAAGAGCACGAGACAGCCCACGGCCGTGATCGCCAGCGGTACGACGCAGGCCAGAGGCGCCTCCGAAATCCCCTTACCTCGCTCCGCGCTGGGCACGAAGAAGGCCTGCACGACAATCGGGATCAGATAGGCGATGTTCAAGAGCGAGCTCGCCACCAGCACCCACACCACCCACGGCCACTCGCTCTCGTAGGCTCCGAGCAGCAGGTACCACTTGCTCCACGCCCCGGCGAAGGGCGGCAGCCCGATGATGCTCAACGAACCGAACAGGAAGGCCGTCATGGTGATCGGCATGCGCCAGCCGATCCCGCGCATGTCGCTGATCTCGGTCTTGTGTGCTGCCACGTAGATCGCACCCGCACAGAAGAAGAGCGTGATCTTGCCCATCGCGTGCGTCGCGATGTGCACCGCCCCACCCACCACCGCTGCGGGGGCTGCCAAAGAAGCTGCGAGAACGATGTACGAGAGCTGCGACACGGTCGAGTAGGCCAGGCGCCGTTTCAGGTTGTCCTGCTGCAGCGCGACCAGCGACGCGGCGAGAATGGTGAAGCTCGACGCCCAGACGATGAACTCCGATACCGAGAAGCGCCCCGCCATCTGCCTCAGGTTTTCGATACCGAACACATACACGGAGATCTTGAGTACGGTGAACACACCGGCCTTGACCACCGCAACGGCGTGGAGCAAGGCACTCACCGGGGTCGGCGCCACCATCGCTGCAGGCAACCAGCGATGCACCGGCATCAGCGCTGCCTTTCCGGTGCCGAAGGCGAAGAGCACGAACAGCAGCCCCAGCAAAGCCGGTTCCACCCCGCGGGAGAACAACCCTCCTTCGCGAAACTCCAGGGTGCCCGCCACCTGCCAGGTCCAGCCGATCGCCAGGAGCAACAAGCCGACCGACGTCGAGACCAGGATGCCCAGGTAGGTTCGCCCCGCCCGTCGGGCCAGCTCGGTTCCGTGATGCGTGACCAGAGGATAGGTCGAGAAGGTCAAGATCTCGTAGAACAGAAACAGCGTGAACAAGTTGCGCGAAAAGGCGATGCCCAGAGCCGCCGCGATCGCGATCGCGAAGCACACGAAGAATCGGGTCTGATTCTCTTCGTGATGCGCACGCATGTAGCCGAAGGCATAGATCGAGGTCACGATCCACAGCCCACTCGCGACCAATGCGTAGATCAAGCCGAGCGGCTCGACCTCGAAAGCGAGGGCGATGCCCGGAAAGACCTCCAGCACCTCGACCCCGGGCCGGACGCCGTCCAGAACGGGAGTGACCAGACGCACCACCGTTCCGAACGTGAGGAGGGCGAAGACGACCGTGCCACCGTCACGCAGGTTGGGACGAGCCCCAGCGAGGGCCACCCAGAGGGCACATCCCACGGGAAGGAGCAGAGCCATGCCGAGCAGCTGATTCACCGCCATGGCATCGCCTCCAGAAGCTGGGACGCGGCCTCGCCAGCGATGCCGGCGGTGAGGCTCGTCCAGACTCCGAATACGACGGTGGCTCCGATCAGAATCCAGGTGGGAGCCAGCATCGAAAGAGGCGCGTCCTCGCGGACCACCGGGGCCGATTCGCCTGCGGGAACCGTGCGAAAGTACGCCGCCTCGACAATCCGCCACACGTATGCCAACGCCAGCAGGGAGCTGAGCAGAATCAACACGGCGATCCAGGGCTGCCCGGCATCGAGAGCGCCGACGACCAGATACCACTTGCTGACGAAGCCCACCGTGCCCGGTACTCCGATCAGACTCAACCCACCCACCACGAAGGCCGCCATGGTGAACGGCATGCGCTTGCCCAATCCGGCGATGTCATCGATCGTCGCATCGCCCATGCGATACGCGATGCAAGCCATGACCAGGAAGAGACCGCTCTTCATGAGCCCGTGATTGAACATGTGCACCAGACCGCCCGTCAGCCCGCTCTGATTCGCCAGGCTGAGGCCGAGCGTCATGTAGCCGACCTGAGCGATGCTCGAGTAGGCCAGAGTGCGCTTGAGGTCGTACTGATAGATCGCAGCGATCGAACAGATGAACATCGCCAGGAGGGAAAGCGGAATCAGCAGCATCTGGAGCCGCAGCTCTCCGAACACCCACGCGGCCCCGAACACCGTGAAGATGAATCGCAGCAGCACGTAGTACGAGACCTTGGTAGCGGTGCCGGCGAGGAAGGCAGAGACCTTGCCCGGAGCCCGGGAGTAGGCGTTGGGCAGCCACTGGTGGAGTGGAAAGACCGCCAGCTTGATGCTCAGCCCCACCACGACGAAGGCGAACCCCGCTTCGGCGGTTCGCGTGTGCAGCACCGGCTCGAGCCGCACAGCGAGGTCCGCGAAATTCAGCGTTCCGGTCATCTGGTACAGAAAACCGATACCGACCAGCACGAAGGTACCGCCGATCGTGCCCATGATCAGGTAGGAGTAGGCGGCCATCAGCGCCCGACGTCCGGGCCCGAGCGCGATGAGCGAGTACGACGAGAGTGACGAGACCTCGAGAAAGACGAAGGTATTGAACGCATCACCGGTCACCGTCATACCGGAGAGACCGGCGATCAGCAGCAGAAAGGACGCGTAGTAGAGATAACTCCGCCCCTTCGGCAGATTGGCCAGCCCGCCTCGCCAATCGAAGAGCAACACGACAGAGGCGATGGCAGTCACCACCACGAGGACATACGCGTTGGTCAGGGTGATCCGATACTCGATACCCACCGGCGGAGCCCAACCACCCAGCAGGTACGAGATCGGCCCCGACTCCCGTACGTTGTGCAGCAGCGTCAACGCAGAGCCGAAGCAGAGCCAGGAGATCAGCCTCGTCCACAGGTTCGCCCACACGCGAGAGCGCAGCAGCAGGCACACCGGCGCCGCGATCAAGGGCAGGGCCACTTGCAGAATCGGCAGGTGCTCGATCACGGGCCGTCCTGCTCCTCTCGAGCGATCTCCGCCAGATCGAGTCGAACGATCTCGTCCTCCTCGGTCGTGCCGTAGGCCTCCTGGATTCGCAGCACGAGTGCCAGAGCGAGAGAGGTGTTGGCCACACCCACCACGATCGCCGTGAGCATCAATACGTGGGGAAGCGGATTCGAGTAGAGGACGTCGGTGGCACCGTGATGGTCGCCCTCGATCAGGATCGGAGCGGTTCCCCCCTGGATCTTGCCCATCACGATGTAGAAGAAGATCACGGCCGACTGAAAGATGTTGAGCCCCATTACCTTCTTCACCAGGTTGTCGCGCTCGATGACGATGTAGAGACCCACCATCATCAGAACGAAGACGACCCAGTAGGCCCACAGGCCCGACGCCGCGGATTCCCCCGCCCTCACTGCTGCGACGACGACCATGGCCAATCAGCCCGATTCGAATCCGGCAAAGGAGTAGTAGATCTTGGTCATCGTCGAAGCCACCGCGAGCCCGACTCCCGCTTCGACCGCCATGATTCCGTAGTGCTGGCCGTGCGCCGCCGCCAGGAAGTCGTAGTCGAGAAAATTTCCGCCCAGCATCAGCGTCAGGAATCCCACTCCGGCGTAGATCATCACACCCAGTGCCATCAGGATCTCGACCACCCGCTCGGGGACGACCGCCTCGACCCGATCGACACCGAAGACGAGCCCGAACAGGATCAGGCCTGCGGCGAAGATCACCCCTGCCTGGAACCCGCCTCCGGGGCCGAAGTCACCGTGGAACTGGACATAGAAGGCGAACAGGAGAATGAAGGGAATCATGGCACGCGAGACCACGTTGAGAATGACCTTCTCGCTCATTCTCATCGGGGTCTCGTCTCCCGAACTGGTCGACGGCGAACCGTCCCAGCGTCGAGCACTCATTCCTCTCGCTCCCTGCGCCGCAGCACCTTGCCGGAGCCCAGAAGCATGAGCACTCCGACCCCGGCGGTGAAGATCACGACGGTCTCACCGAGCGTGTCGTAGCCTCGGAAGCTGGCGAGAATCACCGTAACCACATTGGGGATGTGGATCTCCTCCTGGTCGATCTCGAAGAAATCCGGTGACAGGTAGTGGTGAATCGGTGCGTTCGGATCGCCGTAGGCAGGCATGTCCAGCGAGCCATAGATCAGTGCCCCACCGATGAGTGCGATGACCAGTAGCGAGAGCGCTCGCGGCGGCTTCTGGTGCTCCACCTTGCTGGTGCGAGCCAGGGTGCCGAGGATCAGCACAGTGGTGATACCCGCACCGACCGCTGCCTCGGTGAAGGCGACGTCCACCGCATCCAGGAGGGTGAAGAGGCCTGCCGAGAGCAGACTGAAGATACCGGTGAGCATTCCTGCGGCCACCAGGTCTTTCAGTCGTGCCACCACCACGGCCGTGGCAACCAGCAGCAAGAACAGCGGAAGCTCAATCGGAATCATGAGCTCCCCCACTCTTCTTCGGAGGCTCGAAGCGCACTCCCTGGGCAAAGGCGGCCTTGGCCAGGGCGTGACTGGCGGTCGGACCGGTCACGATCATGAACAGGAACACCATCGCGAGCTTGAGAGAGACCTGTGTGAAGCCCGACTCGAGTGCCAGACCGAGCAGTAGGAACCCCGCGCCGAACGTGTCGGTGACTCCCGCCGCGTGGGTCCGTGCGTAGAAGGTCGGCATCCGGATCAGACCGATCCCCCCGATCAGGCAGAAGGCCGCCCCGATCAACAGGCAGACGTCGCTCGCTACGCCCATGACGCTCAAGACCAATACCTCTCGGCTCGCTGATCGTCGCTTCCCAGGCTGCCGAAGCGTGCAAAACGGAGCACGGCGATCGTGCCGATGAAGTTCATCAGCGCATAGACCAGCGCCAGGTCGAGCCAGTCGGGGCGACCGGTCATGAAGCCAGAGAGCGCGATGAGCAGTACCGTCTTCGTGCCGAACATGTTGAGTGCGATCACTCGATCGAAAACCGTCGGCCCCAGAGCCGCCCGCGTGAGCGCCAGCACCATGGTTGTCACCACGGCCACCGAGACGGCCAGGTAGATCAAGCGCTGCCCTCCAACCGACACACCGCGGCGTCGATCGCCCCCGATTCGACCGAGGAGGCCGAGATCGGGTCGAGTGCGTGGACCAGCAGCTCTCCGTCACGCAGATCGAGTGTCAGCGTTCCTGGAGTGAGCGTGATCGAGTTGGCGTGAATGACCTGCCCCCAGGCCGTCTCTTGCGAGGCCTTCGCACGCAGTAGGTGGGGAGTCATCGGCATCGTGGGATCGAGGATGAGTCGAGACACCCGGATGCTCGAACGACACACCTGCAGAAACAGGAAGAACAGGTACCGGGGCAGACGGAGCACGAAGCCCAGCCCCGGCAGTCGGTCGGTCTCCGGCAGCCAGTCCACCATACGATCCATGCGCAGCACCAGCCACGTAACGAACAGGCACGATCCCAGACCGAACGCGAAGATCAGGGGCTCGAGACTGTAGTGCCCCGACCACAGGGCCCAGGCGGTCACCAAGAGCAGGAACAAGACGACACCGCGCAACGAAACCATCCTCCTGCGGAAAGTCGATGAGTCGGCACTATAGCAGCCGATTCGAGGGGTTTCGGAGCTCTGGAGGCTCAGCGATTCGCGTCGAGAGAGACGGGCGCCCAGCGGCGACTCGAGAGCTCCTGCACGACGGCGTGCCGCAATCCCTCGGCGGACATCTCGAGGCTCACCATGCCCTCGGGGTCGGTCTCGATCGTCATCACACGTTGCTCTGGCGCACCGCCGCGCTCCGGCACCGTCGTCAAGCGAACCGGAACGACCGTGTCGTCGCTGGGCCAGCTCAGGGTGACCCGACTGCGGTCCTCGCTCCAGCGAAGACGCGGCTCGAAGTCGCCTTGCAGGAAGGCGCGCGCGGCGAGCCGCCTGGCCCGAGCCGCGTCGATCTCGGCAGGCACCGACGAGCGCACCCAGAGCGGCGCGCGGATCGGCTCCTGGTCGGGGCTGAAGCCGAGCGTCTCGGAAGCCCTGCGCTTCTGCTGGAAGGGAGAGTCCTCCGAAAAGCTCACCTGAACCGGCCGGAGGCCGCCAGCGAGCGAGCGCTCACTGCGAAAGAAGACCCACCAGCGCTTCCTCAGACGATCGAGCTCGACGTCGAGCTGCTCGACGACCCGAGCCATTCCGCCTGCACTGGCTTCGGCCCACTCCCGCAGGGGCTCGTAGCGCGGCAGGACGAACACATCCATCGCTGCAGGCGAGTACCGGCCCAGCGATCCTGCGTCCGGGTCTCTCGAGGGCAGCTGAACGCCTCCCGCGTCACGCTTGTAGGCGTCGTAGTCCGTGCCGACGCCTCCGCGGCCCGGCCCCGGTTCCGGCTGGAGTTTGCGCAAGGGAGCTCCAACGACGGTCCAACCGGTCCCGGCGAGCACTCGTGCGACCTCTTCCGAGATCTCGGACGGCATCGTCGCGCCGGAGGCCTTCACCGAATCGACCGTCGCCGCCGGGTAGTGGACCGAGGGGTCGACCACGAAGCCGTCGGACACCACGATCAGCAGGCAGGGCGGTAGGTCGCAGGTCCGCGCAGCTTCGACCAGGAGGATGTCGGCCCGTTCACGCAGCAAGGACAGCTCGCGGCGAAGTATCTGCTCCGTCGCCTCATCGGCAGCCCGCTCTTCCTTGGCGGGAAGCTCCGAGCGAATCGACGCCAGGACGTCCTCTCCCTCGGGACTCGCTCCCACGGCGGCGAGAGCGTCTTCGAGCCGGGTACTCGATCGGGTCGGCGCCAGGACCTCCCGGCTACCGGGTGCCGCGACCACCGCTCGGACCGGCCCCAGCTGCGTCAGCTCTCGCGAACGCTGTCCGAGGCCGAGAGCGGCACGCTCGATCGTCCCGGGACGCGACAGCGCGCCGTCGAAGAACAAGAGAATCTGCCACGGTTCCTCGCCACCCTCGCCTCCCACCAGCGGGGCGAGACGGGTCACCGTGCGAAGCTTGCCCCCTTCCGTGACCGCCAGATCCTCTGCAACGAGCTGCTCCACACCGCCTCGCCCGAGATCCGGGAAGTCCACCAGGACGCCGACCTCGATGACCTCGACGCGGTCGGCCACGGACAGATCCTGGGCCGACGGCTCCTGGGCCACCACGCCACCCACCACTGCGAGCCCACCAGCGACCAGCAGCCAGCTCACGTGACTGGCAGTCCGCCGTCCTGCCAGAAACGCCGTCATTCTCATTGAATCGGCCAACGCTGCACCTCCTTGAAGGAGATTCCAGCTTATCAGCGCGGTCGGACCCGAATGTTCTCCAGTCGGACCGTGGAGAGCAGCTCCATCTCCTGGGCCACGTACTCCGGGGTGATTGCATCGACGCTCATCTTCTCGCCCGAAACGGCATAGTTCCGGGAATCCGCCAGCAGAATCCCCTCGACCCGGCGATAGTTCTCCATCGGACGGAATCGCAGCCCCCCGTCGAAGCTGTAGGCGAACTGCTCGAGACGACCGCTCTCGGGATCGAACCAGTACAGATACTGGTCCCCGGACCGGGTGCTGGCGCCCGCCTCGAAGCTCACCCGGACGCGTCGGAGCGTTCTCCCCTGCCACTCCTCGAGCCCCAGGTCCTCCTTGTACACGCCCGGATCCGCCAGACGGAAGGGAAGAAACGGGAAATAGACTCGCGCCGAGACATAGTCGCGCGCCCGTCGGCGATCCTCTTCCGAGGTCAGTTCCTGAGCGATGCCGTCGACCCACTTCTCGATCGAATCATTGGTGTGTCGATAGCGAGTGACGCCGTCCTCGGTCTCGCGCGTCACGGTGTAGTCGAAGAGGCCGCCATCCCTGGAGGTCTCCAATTCGAACGAGCCCGAGCGCGAGCTCAGCGTCAGATCGACCTCGGAGTGGAGGTAGACGTCTCCGCCGTGAAACGCGATCGAACGCTCCACGATGGGGAGCGACTCCAGCTTCTGAGACTCGGCCACGTGCGGCCCCAGGAGCTGGACACCGAGCACCATCCACGCCGCCGCCAGGCGTGCCTCCAGGGGGTGTGGAACCAGATCTTCGAGCACCGATCTCATGGGGTCTCCTTCGAGCGTCTCTTCGAGTCGCTCAGTCTACGCGAGTCGCCCGACGCCGGTTCTACTCACGACTCGTCGGGCGCTTCGCCCGACTTGCGCAAAGTCCATTTGAAGAGGATGGGGCCAATCACCTGGTTGATCGCCACCGAAGCCAACACGAGCGTCTTCACGCGCGCCCCGATGCCCGGGTACGCAGTCGCGACCAACTCGGCGAGGCCCAGACTGATGCCTGCCTGAGCGACGAACCCGGTCCAGGCCTGGCGCCCGATCTCCTTCTCGCCAGCCAACCACCCACCTGCGAAGGTCGTCACCCAGACCGTGGCAGCACGCCAGACGACGAAGAGGAGTGCGAATCGCCACATCGCCGCGAGCGAGGCGAGGTCGAGACCGACCCCCGACAGCGTGAAGAAGATCACGTAGACCGGCAGGCTCGATCGCTCGATTCCATCGATGAATCGCTTGCCCTGGGCGGAAGCATTCTCGACGACGAACCCGGCCATGATGCAGACCAGCAGAAAGTGGAGATGGAAGTGGTAGAGCTCCTCCACGACGTCGCCCAGGGCGATCACCGAAAAGACGGTCCCCAGCAGAACCAATGCCACCTCGGCACCTACCCGCACCAGGTACTCGATCAGGAGCGTGCCGACCATGGCGCCGACCAACAAGCTCACCAGCACTTCGGCGAGCACCAGGACCATGGATGCGCCTTCCATGCCGCCGAGCAGGCTGGACACCGAAGACAGCACGACGGCCATCATCACGATGACCACGACGTCCTTGAGCACGGTGACCCCGAGGGTGACGGTGGTGAGAGGTCCTACGGCCCGGCTCTCGTTGATCACCGCCACCGTCGAAGAGGGCGACGTCGCGGTCGCGATGAGTGCGACCAGCAGTGACACCGCTACGATCTCGGCATCCGAGAGGCCCGCCAGTAGACCGATCCTCTCCCCGAGATGCCTTCCTGCCAGCGTCATCGCCACTGCCGTCGCACCGAAGATTCCGGCGGCATGAAGCACCGTGATCGACGCAATCGCACGCATACGCGGCCTGAGCCGCTCGACGGCGAGCTCCCCGCCAGCGGTGAGCGCGATCAGTCCGAGCGCGATCTGGTTGATCATCCCGAGACGCTCCCGCACCGCGAGCCCGACGACGTCGAGGGCGTAGGGACCGAGCAGCACGCCAGCCAGAAGATAGCCCGTGATCATCGGCAGATGCCAAACTGCCAGCACACGTCCGAACAGATGCGCGGTGAGCAGGAGGCACCCCAGCCCCACGGCCACCTGCCCCGGAGTGGCTTCGCCCGGCGCGGGAGGAGCAGCCGGTAGGACATCCAGGTTGCCCACGAACGCAGCGAGCAGCAGGACCCCCCCGAGGATCCACAACTCTCTGGTGATGCCGCGGGTCGACTCCTGGCTCACGGCGCATCTCCCGTCGGCCTCGCCTTCCCGGGGTCGGTGAGCTCGGTCCAGGATTCCCCGGTAACCCAGGGAAAGACTCCTCGAATGAAGACCGGGCTGAGCACTTCGTTGATCATGACTGCGACCAGCACTGCAGAGATCACCGACTCGGTCATGGTCGCGCGAAGGGGATCACCTCGAAAGAGGAAGCCGAAGTCCATGGCCAGGACGATCGCCCAGCCGCCCTGCGAGAGCAGAGTGAGACCGAGGGCCGACGAGCGAGCCTCGGGCTCGCTACCGAGCCACTTCCACGGTACGTTGCCGATCCACTTGCCGAGCAGGCGCCACAGCACCAGCGCGAAACCCAGGGTGACCACGCGCGTATCGTCGAGCACCATGGTGGCACCGGCGAGCACGACCAGGGTCAAGTAGACCGGCTTCTCCGCGTAGGCCGCTGTCTTGTGCACAGCCTCGCGGTCCCACGCGACGTTGGCAACCGTCAGCCCCATCACGAAGGTCATCCATGTCGCGGAGATCTGGAGGTAGTGCGCCATGCCGCCGGCGAACACCACCATTCCGAACACGAAGAGCAGGAGCTCGTCTCGACTGAAATCCAGCGCCACGAGGGCGGCGAGTAGAAGCCCCAGGACCACCCCGAGGCCGGTCGCGATGAGAAACCAGCTGACACCTCCCAGCGCGGTCTCGGCAGAAACGTGAAGCAGACCCGCGAACAGCCCGAGCATCACGACCGGAGGGATCCCGTCCACGGCCACGATGAACTTGAGCAGCCGATTCACTCGGCCTTGAATCCCGAAGAGCCGGCTGAAGTAGTGCAGGCTGCTGGGCGACGTTCCGGCAGCCGTGACGGCGACGAGCAAGGCTACCCGGATCAGCATCGTGCGATCTGCATCGGGGAAGAGCGCCGCCACCGTCCATGTGCCGAGCGCAGCCGCCACCACGGCCGTGACGATCGCCTGGCCGAAGGCGAGCGCGTACCGACGCAGCTTGTACATGCCGACGGCTCGGCGGTTGAACTGGAGCCCGAAGATCAGCCCGGCCCAGCCGACCGCCAGATGCAGCACGGGGTCGAGGGATTCGAGCAGCGCTGCAGGGATCAGCCCCAGCCCGCGCGGCCCGACCACATAGCCGACCATGAGCAGTTCCACTCCGGAGAGGAACAGCTGGCGGAAGCCGAAGAGCGCCCACCGGGTCGAGAAGATCGGGCGAGTGAAGAGATAGCAGACCCCGAAGATGAGGCTGACCAATAGAACCGTAGCCACGATGAAATCTGGTGCCCGGAGGAGTGAGCTTCGGGAGCTACTCGACCTTGGGGGCGAGCCCCACCACGTGAGTGATCGGCACGACGAACATGATCCCAGTCGAAGGCTCCTGGAGATCGCCACAGGTGTTCTCGACCAGCTTCATCGCGAGATCGAGGGTCAGGTCGTCCGAAATGATGGAGAAGATCGTTCGATTCGACTCGCGGTCTCCACGAATGAGCTGACGAAAGCCGCCGAAGACGGGCACCTCGGAGGCGGCGATCTCGACCGTTCCGTGAGAGTCGATGACCGTCGCGCCCGTCACCCCGATCTTCGTGAAACCACGAACGATGTCGTTGACCTTGGCGGTGTTGTTGACGACACAGACCAGCAGATGCATGAAGGGGGGTTTCCGGCAGGCTCACCGTAGAATCCGGCGGTCTCTGGAGAACGAAGGGCGGGCTACTCACGCAGGCCGGGATGCTAGCACAGCAATCTCGGATTCCTGGTCTTCGAGAGCGTCTCAGTCCGAGCGCTTTCGACGCAGCCACGAGGGGCGCCAGCCGGAGTCCGACGACGACTCGGAGCCCGCCTCCTCCTCGGCGGAACCCTGGAGGAGGCGCTGTTCGACCGCTTCCAGGGCAGCAGCCACCTCGGTCGCCGCTTCGAAGCGGTCTGTGGCGCTCGCGGCGAGGAGCCGCTCGACGATTCTCCGCAGGTCGGGATCGATGGGCGCCTCCCGCTCCAGCTTCGGCGGCTCCTTCTCCACCCGCGCCAGCACCTCGTTGACCGAGGCGGCCCCGAACGGGACCCGTCCCGTGATCAACTGGAAGAGGATCACCCCCAGAGAGAAGAGGTCGCCGCGGCTGTCGGCCTTCTCGCCCCTGAGCTGCTCCGGCGCGGAGTACGCCGCAGTACCGAGCGGCATCCCCAACATGGTCTCGAACTGCCCCGAATTGTCCGGACCGAGACTGGTGAACCGGGCCGAAGGAGAATCGTCCAGGATCTTGGCGAGCCCGAAGTCGAGGAGCTTGATCTTGCCCTCGCTGTCGAGGTGGACGTTGGCCGGTTTGAGATCTCGGTGCAGGATCCCTTCGGCGTGGGCCGCCGAGAGAGCCTGGGCAATCTGGCGACCGATCGACGCCACACGACCGTCGTCGAACTCTTCGAGAGCCATTCGACTCGCCAGATCCCTACCGTGGGCCAGCTCCATCGCGATGAAGAGCGTACTGCCAGCGGGCAGGTGCACCTCACCGTACTCATAGAGGCGAGCGATGGACTCGTGGTCGAGTCGCTCGATTGCCCGAGCCTCTCGTTTGAAACGCGACCGACGCTCGTGGTCGGCATAGAGCTCGGGAGGCAGGACCTTGAGCGCGACTCTGCGCTGGCTGTCCCGATCGAGGGCTCGATAGACCACGCCCATGCCACCCTCGCCGAGCTTGCGCTCGAGAATGTAGCGACCGATGCGGTGGACCGGAAGTCGTTCTGCCAGAGGAGTCACTTCCCTTTGAAGTCGGGCGTTCGCTTGCCCAGGAACGCGGCCACACCCTCCTGGGCGTCCGCCGTGGCCGCGGAAGTGGAAATCGCCTCCGATTCCAGCTCGAGCTGGCTTTCCAACCCCTGCCCGCCGCTCTCGAGCAACAATCTCTTGGCTCTTGCGAACGCCAGAGTGGGGCCCGCGGCCAGCTCCTCGGCAAGGGCGCGAGCCTTCACGGTCAGCTCCTGGTCGGCGACCACTCGGTTCACCAGTCCCCACTCGAGGGCTTCCGCGGCACTGAGTACCCGATTGGTGAGCACCAGCTCGAGTGCTCTGCGCCGTCCGATCAGCCGTGGCAGAAACCAGGTCGAGCTCCCGTCCGGCGTCAAACCGGCTCGAGTGTAGGCCAGGGTGAGCTTGGTCGATTCGGCGGCAACCACCAGGTCTGCGCAGCACGCCAGCGCCAATCCAGCGCCGGCCGCGGCCCCCTGCACCGCCGCCACCACCGGTACGCGCATCCGCACGAACAGAGAGACGGCAGCATGCAGGTGAACCGTCATCTCACGGATCAGGCGCGGCATGTCCTCCCCGGCCTCGGCGAAGCCCGCCAGATCGCCTCCGGCGCAAAAGCGCTTTCCGGCTCCAGTGAGCAACACCGCCCGCACTTCAGAGTCGGCCTCGCATTCGAGGGCGACGGCGAGCAACTCCTTCGACATCGCCAGGTCGATCGCATTGGCGACCGACGGACGATCGAGGGTCACCTCTGCGACTCCACCCGACTTCTGATACCGAAGGGTCTCCCAGGTCATCGCGATGTCTCCTCGCCGATCGATCGATGCGCCGACCTACAGATGTTCCCACGCCGACGTCCGAGACGCTACCCGGAAGACCGATTCCTTCTCCACCTCGCGGGGGATCGCGTCACGACCCCCAGGACCCCACTATCATTGCCTCCAGGAGACGCACGTGGACCTGAAACGCCTGAGGAATTTCAACTTCAGCCACTTGCTGTACTTCTATGCCGTCGCTCGCGAGGGCAGCATCGTCGCCGCGAGCGAGCTGTTGCGCGTCTCCCAGCCCACGGTCAGCAGCCAGATCGGTAAGCTCGAGGACTCTCTCGGCGAAGCTCTCTTCCGGCGCGTCGGTCGCGGCCTCGAGCTCACTGACTACGGAAGACGTCTCTTCGAATGGGCGAATGAGCTCTTCACAGTGGGAGAGGCCCTGCTCGACGGACTCGAGACCGGACGCGCTCCCTCGGGCCGGCGCTTCGTCGTCGGCATCTTGGACTCCTTTCCGAAGATCCTGAGCTATCGTCTGCTGGCTCCCCTCCTCGGGCTCGACGAGCCGGTCCTTCTGGAATGTCACGAGGACAAGCAGGAAGCGCTGCTCACCGACCTCGCTCGTCATCGAACCGACCTGATTCTCACGAGCGCTCCAGTCTCTCCCGACTCACGGCTCCGAGCGTTCAATCATCGACTCGGTAGCAGTCAGCTCGCGATCTTCGGCACCGCCGAACTGACGCGGCGACATCAGAAGCGATTCCCAGCCGGCCTGCAAGACGCCCCCTTCCTGTTCCCCGCGCAGGGGACCTCGATGCGACGAAGCCTCGAGCGATGGCGCGACCGCGCCGGCCTCCAGTTCGATGTCGTGGGCGAGATGGACGAC
Source organism: uncultured Acidobacteriota bacterium (assembly GCA_963851415.1). Classification (GTDB taxonomy): domain Bacteria; phylum Acidobacteriota; class Thermoanaerobaculia; order Multivoradales; family Multivoraceae; genus CAWKPF01. The sequence continues at coordinate 4,550,588 of CAWKPF010000002.1, read as the reverse complement.
AGCGCACTGACGAAGGCGTTCGGAGGCTTCGGCGCGGGACTCTTCGTCAGTCCCCTGGTCGCCGCGCACGAGGTCTGTCGGCAGTACCGGGTGCAGATCGTGGGACGACTCGAGGGAGTCACCGAGACCTTCTATGCCGTGACGACCGAGCGACGACTGGCCGACCCGTTGACCAAGGTGCTCGTGAGCCGGGCGCGTGCGTTCCTTTCGTCGCAGGAGACGTCGACCCTGAGCCCCCGAGGCAAGACCCGCCGGGACCCGTCGATCGACAATAGTTAGAATTCATCTATTGGAAGCCAAGAGACAAAGTCATTGTCTCATTGACAATCCTTGCCTAACGTCACCTCTTTGCCGGAGACGGGCTGCCATGAAGCCAACCCTCGCACTGCTGCTCACCGCCATCCTGTTCCCCTCGTCAGCGTACCCCCAGGTCGACGAAGATCAACTCGGCGCCTGGTACATGTATTTCTTCAAGACGAGCATCGGAGACGGACCCTGGGGCTTCCAGGGAGACGGCCAATACCGCAACTGGGATCTCGGCGGCGATCTGGAACAGCTCCTCCTGCGCGGCGGATTGACCTACACCCCCGGAAGCTCCAACGTGCTGATCACGCTCGGATACGCGAACATCAGCACCGGTGAGTTCGGCTCCGCAGACGAGACCGTGCGCGAGGACAGGATCTATCAGGAGTTCCTCCTTCCCCAGCGACTGGCGCCGCGGCTCCTCGCACGCCACCGCTTCCGGCTCGAGCAGCGCTGGGTGGAGAACCAGGACTTCCGCACGCGGTTTCGCTATGCGCTCTTTCTCGATGTGCCGCTCAACGGTACCGATCTCAGCAAGGGCGCGGTCTACCTCAGCTTCTACGACGAGATCTTCATCAACGGAGAGCGTGAGATCGGCGGCGGACGCGAAGTCGACTACTTCGACCGCAATCGCCTCTACGGAGCGGTCGGATACAGCCTGACAGACCGGCTCCGGCTCCAGGCCGGGTTCATGAACCAGACCAGTTCGAACGTGAGCAAGAACCAGCTCCAGCTGAGTCTGCATCACTCCTTCTAGTCACGAGCCCTCGCCCCGGAAACTCATGCTGTCCGGGGACCGTCGCACCCGCGGGCTCGCGGCGCAGGCCGCGTCACACTCCGAGAGCCGGCTGTCCCGGGTCCGAATCAGTGGTCGTACTTCAGCGGATAGATCTCGTGGGTGCCGTCTTCCTTGCGCTTCGCGAAGTCGAAGGGTTCGTCGGGAGCAGTCGGGTTGTCGGAGTTGTGGCAGCTCTCACAGACCTCGGCACCGATCGGGTGGATCATCCCGGCCGCGACGACGTCCGCGCGTGCGTACTCCTTGTTCTCGTTGCTCATCAGATCCTCGCGCGTGTAGGTGCCGCCGGCGCCATGGCACACCTCGCAGCCGATACCGACCAGCTCGGGCGTCTTCTCGAGGCTGACGAAGCCCCCCGGTTTGCCGTAGCCGGTGGTGTGACAGCGCAAGCACTTCTCGTCCTTGGTGTAGTCCTTGTCCGGATCGAGACCGTGCTCGGTCTTCGCCTCGGCGCGCTCTCCGGGAAGCAGGATGTCGTAGGCCTTCGACATCTTGGTCTTGTCCCAGGACCGCCACTCCTTGATGTGGCACTTCTTGCAGTTCTTGGTGCCGATGAACTCGTGCTCCTGGGCCTGTAGCGGCGCGACGGCCAGCGCCCCGAGAAACGACAGGCCGAGCACGGCCGCCAGGGTCTTCGTGATTCTCATGGTCGTTCTCCTTGTGTGACCTTTTCCTGCCTGCCCGCGACGCCACGAATGATCAGCGGTGGTATCTCCGCTCCCAGCCGAGAAACCGATGCCGATCGGACCACGGCCTTGTCTCGGGTCCCCACTCGGGTCCCGCGACGATCTAAACACAATCGCATCGGGCCCTGCATAGGGAGAAACCCCGGTCCGGGAGGCCAGTCGGGGACGATCGAGCCCGTCGATCACCAGCTGCCGATGTTCGCCATCGACTTCCACGGCTCCACGATCTCCAGCGAGCCGCCCTTCTGCAGCAGCTCGATCGAAATGCCATCGGGAGAGCGAATGAAGGCCATCCTGCCATCTCTGGGTGGGCGATTGATCGTCACGCCGGAGTCCATCAACGACCGGCAGGTGCCGTAGATGTCGTCCACCTCGTAGGCGAGATGGCCGAAGTTCCTGCCCCCCTCGTACTCCTCCGGATCCCAGTTGTAGGTCAGCTCCAGGACGGGCGCCTGGAGGTCCCTGGCCGAGTCGACGTCGGCCGACGCGGCGAGAAAGATGAGGGTGAAGCGCCCCTGCTCGCTCTCGTAGCGCCGCACCTCGGCCATCCCGAGCTTGTCGCAGTAGAAATCGAGCGAGGCGTCGACGTCAGCGACGCGGACCATGGTGTGGAGGTAACGCACTGGAAGCTCCTTCGGATGTGTAGACCCGGATCGTACCCGAGGTCCGGCAGCAGCCGAGAGATCCGGGCTACTCGATCTCGACGTACTCGAGCGGCAGTGCGGTGGTGTACTTGATCTGCTCCATGGCGAAGCTCGAGCTGACGTCGTAGAGATCGACCATCTCGATCAGGCGCTTGTAGACCTGGTCGTAGGCCTCGATGTCGGGAACGACCACGCGCAGGAGATAGTCGATCTCACCGCTCATCCGATAGAACTCCACCACCTCGGGGACTCGCGCAACGGCACGGGCAAAGCCGTCCAGCCAGGCCTGACTGTGCTGATTGGTGCGAATGGCCACGAACACGGTGACCCCCAGGTTGAGCTTCACTCGATCCAGCAGGGTGACTCGTCCGCGAATGACACCTTCCTGCTCGAGCTTCTGGATTCGACGCCAGCAAGGCGTCGTAGAGAGGCCCACCTTCTCCGCGATCTCGGCGATCGGTCGGGTCGCATCGTCTTGCAGCCAGTGCAGGATCTGGCGGTCGAGCGCATCCATCTTCGCAGTCTATTCCAAAGACAACCACCAAAATAGAAAGAAATTCTATCCTAAGATCAAGACATAGGATAAATTGCTCAAAAGGAGCCGCAAACGCGAAAGGTTTGCAATCGCGTTCTACCCCTGTTTTCCTAGAATCTACCGGACTGCCGGTGAGGTCCTTCCCCCGACCGTCCCCCCCAGCTACGGAGAACATCTCATGGCCCTGTTGGATCCGCCCACCCACTCCGCCGCCCTCGACTCCCGGACCACCTCGGTAACTCCCGGACTCGACGCACTGCTCGCGCGTCTCGACGCTCTCGGTAGCGACATCCCGCTCGCCGAGCTGCGTCAAGCGCTCCAGGAGGCCGACTTTTCTCGGGACGACCTCAAGCTCTACTGCTGCTTCAACGAAAACACGTACCGACGCAATCGAGTGCACTCGGGACCGGGCTATGAAGCGCTCGTCCTGTGTTGGCGCCCCGAGCAGCGCAGTGCCATCCACGACCACCGTGGCTCGGCCTGCGCATTTCGCGTCCTCGAGGGACACGGCTTGGAGACGGTGTTCGAGTGCACCGACGACGGCGTCACCCCGGTCGATTCCCGACCCCTACCGACCGGATTCGTGTGCGCGTCGCAGGACACCGACATTCACGAAGTCGCGAACGAGGGGGACACCGACCTCGTGACCCTGCACATCTACTCTCCCGAGTTGAGCGACATGCGCACCTTCGTTTGCCTGCCGCCGAACTGAAAGCACCCTCGCTCAGCGCGCAGCGACCTCAGGCCCCGGCGAAGATCGCCTCTCTCTCTTCGATCTTCATGGCTTCGTGCCTCTTCCCACGCTCGCCGCGCCGACAGGTCTATTCTTCCCGCGGCGCGATCTCCTGGTCCAGGATCGACTGCATCACGGCATCGTGGAAACGGGGCCGCAGTTCGTAGAACGCTCGGTTGTCACGCGTCGGGTGGACCCGGTTGGTCAGCAGGATCACCACCACGTCCCGCTCGGGGTCGGTCCACATGGAGGTGCCGGTGAAGCCGGTGTGACCCCAGGACGAGGACGAGAAGTAGCGACCTGCCGAGCTGGGCTCCGAAGGCGTGTCCCACCCGAGCGCGCGGCTGCTTCCTTCGATTCGCTCGGCACGTCGCGTGAACAGCGCCACGGTGTCGCCTCGCAGGAGCCGCTCGCCGTCGTACACACCACCGTCGAGCAACATCTGTGCGAAGCGTGCCAGGTCGAGTGCGGTCGAGAACAGCCCGGCGTGGGGCGCGACCCCCCCCAACCCGAACGCGTTCTCGTCGTGGACCTCACCGTGGACCACTCGACCACGCCACTCGGAATCCAACTCGGTCGGCGCGATGCGGGACCGCAGCGCGGCCGGAGGACGAAAGCGGGTGTCCTTCATGCCGAGGGGCCCGAAGATCTCTCGCTGCGCAGCCACGTCGAGTGGAGTGGCCGTGATCCGCTCGAGAATCTCCCCCATCAAGAGAAGGCCCAGGTCGGAGTAGCGCATCTCGGCCCCCGGCGGGGACTCGAGCGGCAGGGCGAAGATCTCCCGAAGATAGGCTCGTTTGGCTTCCGCCGGCGGGAGGTGACCGTAGCGCCGGTAGAGGTCGGTCCACCACAGAATGCCACCCGAATGGGTCAGAAGATCGGCGACCAGGACCTCCGACTTGCGCTCGCCCTCGAACTCCGGCAGGTAGGCGGCCACGGGGAGCTCGAGAGCCAGGTTTCCCCTCTCGGTCTCCAACATGGCCAGGGTCGTGGTGACGATGACCTTGGTCAACGAGGCCAGATCGAAGATCGTGTCGATCTCCATCGCCGGGGCGTCCGGCTCGTAGCTCATCCGGCCCAGGGAGCGGTGCAGGGCGATCTTGCCGTGTCGCATCACCAGCGCGACGGCGCCGGGCATCGCTCGGGCCTCGATCCCCTGCTCGAGAATGTCGATCGCCCGTTCGAGACCGTCACTCGACAGGCCGACCGCTTCCGGCGGCCCGGCAGCCGGGGGCACCCCGTACCGCGCGGCGAGAGACCGGCCCTCGCCCAGCCCCCAGCGCGGCGCGAGAGACACCGGCAGCCGCCCCTCGATCGACGTTTCCCCGAAGAGTGCGGCGGCGGCGGCGGCCTGGGACGCTGGCGCAGGGTCGTAGGTGGTCAGCAAACCGTCGACCTCGGGTACCGGCAACAGGGCCCAGGGATCCGCCAGACTGACCACCACCACGGTCTTGCCCGACGACCGCCACTGCTCGATCCAGTCGAGGAGAAGCGCAGCCGGTGGCTCGGGAGCCGTCTCGCCGTCGACCTCGCTCCCGGGAGCGGGACTGGCCAGGGGAGCCCACGTCGAGCCATGCGCGTAGTGCGCCACGACGACCACCTCGGCGCGCGCGACCGAGTCCTCGACCAGCGCTGCCCGTCCGGCCAGTGCCGCCGGGGTCAGCATCCGATGCTCGACCGACGGGGAGCGCAGACGAAGGGCGTCACGCAGGAATCGGGGCTCTGTGGTCCGGTCGCCATCGCCGAGCAGACTGAGCAGCAGCACCTTCGGTGGCCGCCGACTGGACAGCGGAAGACGCTCGGGATCCCACTGCAGCGCGGTCAGAGCGCGCGACGCCACGGACGCGGCGAGGCGCGCATCCAGGGGGCGGCCGATCTCGTTGGTGAGAGAGCCACCGGGTGTCGTCCGCGGCGGCACCCGGTGCAGGCCCACCCGTGCCTTGGCGGCCAGGACTCGACGCACCGAACGATCGATCCGCTCCTCGCTGAGCTCCCCTCGCGCGATCGCTCGCATCAAAGCGTCGTGAGTGACGTTCGGATCGGGGGGCATCAGCAGTACGTCGACACCGGCAGCGATCGATTCGACCGCCACGGCACCGGCCCACGTCCCCTTTGCGCCCTCCATCTCGAGCGCGTCCGTCACGATCAGGCCCTGGAATCCGAGCTCACCGCGCAGGATGCCGTCGAGCAGCGCCGAGGAGCGCGAAGCCGGGCGCTCCAGATCCACCGAGGGCACCATCAGGTGCGCCGGCATGACACCCGCCACACCGGCGTCGACGGCTGCTGCAAAAGGCACCAGCTCGCGCCGGCGCAAGGTGCTTTCTCCGATGGCGAGCTCGGGCAGGACGTGGTGAGAGTCTTCGCTGGTGGCGCCATGCCCCGGGTAGTGTTTGACGACTGCCAGGATCCCCTCGCTCTGCGCCGCCCGAACCCAGGCAACCCCCAGCTCGGCGACGCGGCGAGGGTCGGCGCCGAAGGAGCGATTGTTCACCACCCGACTCGCTGGCTCGACGCCGAGGTCCAGCACCGGGGCCAGCACGAGGTGCACGCCCAGCGCTCGCGCTTCGCGCGCGGTGACCCGCGCCGCGGCCTCGACGTCCTCGAGCGAGCCGGTCGCTCCGAGCGCCATGGCTCGGGGGAAGCGAGTCCCGCCGCCGAGTCGCATCGCGGTGCCCCACTCGTAGTCTGACGCCACCAGCAGGGGGATCGAGGACCGCGACTCGAGTCGCTCGATCGTGGCCCGAGTCTCCAGAGCACCACCGGCGAACAGCACGACCCCGCCGATGCGTCCCGCGCGGGCGGCGGCTTCCAGTTCCACCAACTGCGGGTCCTCGTCGGAGAGGAAGTCACCGGCGCAGCGCGGCAGGATCAGCTGACCGATCTTCTCCTCGAGAGTGAGCGCAGCGAGTCGCTCTTCGACCCAACGCTCCTCGGACGAGGTCTGCGACCAGGCGACCGGCGGAGCTGCGGCGAACAGCGACAGGGCCACTACCAACGCCGCGCGACCTCGGAGAAGTGGAGCCTCCAACGGACTGAACATGCGGGCATTGTCTGGAGGGGGAGCGGCCCTTGTCAAACCCCGGTCCGCTCGGAGGCTTCCCTCGGTCTCGGACCCGACCCTACCCAGACAGCGCGTCCTCCTCCACCCCAACGGGTGGGGAGACCTCGCGCCCCGCGATCTCGCGTCTAGACTGGCGCGAATCCCTTCTTTTTGTTCACCTGAATGAAGGCCCGGGTCGATTGCCGGCACGGTCCGCACCTCACAGGAGAAACGAGAGATGACCCGACGTTTCCTGATTCTGACGATCGCTCTGGTGCTCGGATCCGGCACCTTTCTCTGGCAGAGCACCGGGGCCACCGTTCAACGCGAGACCATCATGGGCGAGGTGGTCGACATCACCGGCCTCCTGATGAGGGGCTCCCGAGGCGAAGAGGACGCCAAGGCCGGACAGCATCACGCCGGGCGCGGCTTCCCCGTCGGCATCCTCACCGAGGAGGGAGACGTCTACATTGCGGTCTACCGCAACCCGGCACCCGCCTCCGCGCTGGAGACGGCGAACGATCTCCTGCACGATCTGATGGGCAAGCAGGTGGTCGCGCAGGGGCAGCTGTTCGAGGGCAGCGGGCTCCACCTGATCGAGATCGCGATCGTTGGAGAGCTGTAGCGGCCGCGCAACGGCGAATGTCTGGCGGACGCGCGAGATCGGTGAACCAGGGTGTGACGTGAACCAGGTGTGACCATGCCTTTCCCGCGCACGATTCGCTCTCTCTGCGGGCTGCTCCTGCTTGCTGTGCCGACTCTGGGGGGCCTCGCCTGTTCGACTCGAGAGGAGTCTTCCGAGGCCGAGCGAACGCCCAACATCCTCTACATCCTGGCCGACGACCTCGGCTGGGGAGAGCTGGGCAGCTACGGCCAGCGGATCATTCGCACTCCCAGTCTCGACCGGCTCGCGGCCCAGGGAATGCGCTTCACGCAGCACTACTCCGGAAGCGCCGTGTGCGCGCCCTCGCGCGGCTCGCTGCTGACCGGGCTGCACACCGGCCATGCCTTCATCCGCGACAACGACGAAGCCGCAGAGCGCGGCGACGTCTGGGGCGACCCCGAGCTCGAGGGTCAACGTCCCCTCCCCGAAGGCACCGTCACGCTCGGCCATCTGCTGCAGGAGGCCGGCTACGTCACCGCAGCCATCGGCAAGTGGGGGCTCGGGTGGACCGGGTCGACCGGCGATCCGAACCTCCAGGGCTTCGATCACTTCTACGGCTACATCTGTCAGCGGGAAGCCCACAACCACTATCCCACGCACCTCTGGCGCAACGGCGAGAAGCTCCCCCTCGACAACGAGCGTTTCAGCCCTCGCCAGCGGCTGCCCGAAGATGCGGACCCTGACGACCCCGAGTCCTACCTCGCCTATCGCGGCCGCGACTACGCCCAGGACTTCCTGACCGAGGAGGCACTCGAATTCATTCGCGATCACCAGGATCGGCCGTTCTTCCTCTACCTTCCCTACCTGGTGCCCCACCTCGCTCTTCAGGTACCCGAAGACTCGTTGGCCGAATACGACCATCTCGAGGACGCGCCGTACCTGGGTGATGACGGCTACCTTCCCCACCCCCGACCCCGCGCCGCCTATGCCGCGATGATCACCCGCATGGACCGCGACATCGGCCGCGTGCTGGATCGACTCCGAGAGCTCGGCCTGGAGGACGACACCCTGGTGATCTTCTCCAGCGACAACGGTGCGAGCTACGTCGGTGGAGTCGACCGGGAGTTCTTCCACAGCAACGGCGGGCTGCGGGGCCGAAAAGGGCAACTCTACGAAGGCGGAATCCGGGTACCGATGATCGCTCGCTGGCCGGGAACCATCGAGGCGGGCACGACGTCAAACCTGCCCTCGGCCTTCTGGGATCTGCTCCCGACTCTGACCGCCGTCGCGGGCGCACGGACCCCCGAGGGCCTGGACGGCGTATCGCTGCTCCCCACCCTGCGGGGAGAGAGCGAGAAGCAGGAGCGGCACGACCACCTCTACTGGGAGCACGAGCGCCGCTGGCAAGCCGTACGAATCGGGGACTGGAAGGCGGTGCGCTCGCAGCCCTGGGAACCGCTGGAGCTCTACGACCTGAAGAGCGATCCCGCCGAGCGCCACGACGTCGCGGCCGAACATCCGGACCTGGTCGAGCAGGCACTCGAGATCTTCGAGACCGGGCGTACCCCGTCCGAGCTCTACTCCCTCATCGAGGAGCCCCCTGTGGAGGCGCAGTAAGCGACTCGCGACGCATCCGAGGTCCGGGTCCCGGGGCTACGCGGGATTCGGCGCCACCAGAAAGCCGCGATCAGCGTAGCGATGATCATCAGCAGCAAGACCAGGGCGAGTGGCCAGAGGCGACCGAGGGCGCCGGGAGCCTTGTCCGATGGGTGGTGCGAGCGCATGCCGATCTCGAGGAGAGTCTACTCGTTCCCGTCAGTAGCCCGGGTGACAGCCGGCTCCTCTCCCGGATCGCGATCGGTAGACTGTCACCCGAACTCCTCACCCATCTCTGGAGCTTTGCCATGTACGAGTGCATCCGCTACGACGTCTCCGACAACATCGCCACGATCACCTTGGCGCGTCCCGATCAGCTCAACGCCCTGACCGGGCCCATGCTGCTCGAGCTGCAACACGCTCTGGGGGAGGCCGAGAAGGACGAGAACGCGGTCGCCATCCTTCTCACCGGCGAGGGGCGAGGGTTCTGTGCCGGTGCGGACATGCAGATGCTCTCCGATCTGAGCGAGGGCGGCTCGCGGGGCTCGAGCGCGCATCCTCTCGGCGAAGTGGCACGACCCGGCGCAGACCTGGGTGACGACTTCGCCGTCGGCTACGCCTACCTGCTCGCGGTGCGCAAGCCGATCCTGGCCGCCATCAACGGCCCGTGCGCCGGGCTCGGCTTCGCCATCGCGATGCTGTGCGACATGCGCTACTCCTCCGATCGTGCGGTCTACACCACCGCCTTCGCCAACCGCGGACTCATCGCCGAGCACGGCACCAGTTGGATTCTCCCCAGGCTGGTCGGACCCGCCCATGCGCTCGACCTGCTGTGGAGCGGGCGCAAGGTGCAGGCCTCGGAGGCGGAACGAATGGGCCTGGTCAACCGGGTCGTCGCACACGACGAGTTGATTGGCGAGGCGCGCGCCTACCTGACGATGCTGGCCGAACGCTCGGCCCCGAAATCGCTGATGGTCATGAAACAGCAGGTCTACAAGCACCTGATCAAGACGCTGGGGGAGAGCTATCGCGAGTCCGAAGTGCTGATGGCGGAGAGCCTCGAGCGCGGTGACTTCCGTGAGGGCGTTCAGTCGTTCCTGGAGAAGCGGCCGCCGCAGTTCGCCCGAATCGCGGGGGACGGCTGAGAGACTCGGGTGAGGGTCGGATCGAGCCAACAGACCCCGGACTCCTCTACTCCTCCGCGGCAGACGTGTGGTCGTGGACGATGCGCCACTGCTCGCCGCCACTGCCGTCCGCCTGCCGCTCGAACAGCAGCGTGAACAGGCCGGTCGGTCGGTCGCTCTCGCGCTCGAGCACGTAGCGCCCGAAGGCCATGGCCCACTCCGGTGACAGCGGCTTCACCTCGATGTCCTCGAAGGCAAGTGTGCCCATCGCGGCACGATCCGGGTACCGCTGGTGATAACGCGCCAACGTCTCCTGCCAACCCCGATGAACGCTCCCTCCGGACGCGAAGCGGAGGCCAGGGTCGTTCCAGTAGCCGACCATGAAGCCATCGATGTCCCCCTCGTTCCAGGCGATCACCTGATCGGAGAGCACGGCCTCGACGGCAGTGACGATCGCATCGGAGTCCATGGTCGCGGCCGCAGGCTCCAGGAGCGTTGCCACCTCTTCGTGCGGAGCGGCGCAGGCCACGCAGACCAGGGATAGCGCGAGAGGCGGAAGGAGTCGATACATGAGCATGCCCTCTGTGCATTCCAGCGAACGGACTTCTCGAAGCGAGTCCCCACGCTATCGCACGAACGCTCGATGCACCGCGGGGGGATTCTTCGTTCGGCACGATTCTCCACTGCCGTACACTCTCTTCATGTCACCGACGACCGGTTCGCGATCGGGATCGTCCCGAGGAGGCCGGGCCGCCGCGCCCTGGCAGCAATGGGGAGAGAATCTCGACCCTCGCTCCATCGAACAGATGGAGAACGCCGCCCGTTTGCCGGTTGCCGTGCGCGGTGCGCTCATGCCCGACGCCCACCTCGGCTACGGACTGCCGATCGGCGGCGTGCTGGCGACCCGCAACGCCGTGATTCCCTACGCGGTCGGGGTCGACATCGCCTGCCGGGTTCGTCTCTCGGTGCTCGATCTTCCCCTCGACCTGCTCGAGCAGCCCAGGCGCCTGGCGCGGGCGATCGAGCGCGAGACCCGCTTCGGCCTCGGTTCCGAGTTCGAGACGCCGCGCAAGCACGGCGTGATGGACGACGACTGGACGGTCAGCCCGGTCACCCAGAAACTGAAGGACAAGGCGTGGCGACAGCTCGGCTCGAGCGGCAGCGGCAACCACTTCGTGGAGATCGGAGTGCTCGAGATCGGAGAGGCCGCCAAGGGCAGCGCCGACCTGGGCCTCGACGAGGGACGCTACCTCGCTCTGCTCTCCCACTCGGGCAGCCGAGGTGTGGGCGCCGCGGTCGCCAATCACTACAGCAAGCTCGCCATGACCCAGCATCCGGAACTGCCGCGCGAGCAGAAGCACCTGGCCTGGCTCGACCTCGACTGCGAAGAAGGTCACGAGTACTGGCGAGCGATGCAGCTGATGGGACGCTACGCGGCGGCCAACCACGAACTGATCCACAAGCACGTCGTGCACACGCTCGGAGCGCGACCGATCTGGTCGGTCGAGAACCATCACAACTTCGCCTGGCGCGAGCACCACGATGGCGAAGAATTGATCGTCCACCGCAAGGGCGCCACCCCGGCCGGCGAAGGGGTGCTGGGGGTGATCCCTGGCTCGATGGCCTCGGACACATACGTCGTTCGCGGACTCGGCTCGAAGGCGGCCCTCGACTCGGCCGCCCACGGGGCGGGCAGGGTGATGAGCCGACGCCAGGCCAACAGGACGCTCAGCTGGGAAGATGCCCGCGAGCTGCTCGCCCTCCGCCAGGTGACCGTGCTCTCGGCAGGGCTCGACGAGCTGCCCATGGTCTACAAGCAGATCGAATCGGTGATGGCGGCTCAGGCCGACCTGGTCGAGCCACTGGCGCACTTCGCACCGCGAGTGGTCAAGATGGCGCCCGCTGGCGAGCGCCCCGAAGACTGATCGTCCGTAGCGCCGAGCCCTGATCGGGCCAGGAGAACGGAGGCGTCGCCACCGGCTAGACTGCGACCACCGAAACGAGAGCTCGAAGCCATGACGATCCCCTTCCCCGGCTCGGCAGGGGCGCCGGCGCCCAGAGTGCTGGTCTTCTCCGACGCCGACGCCGCAAGCCGGTACACAGGCCAACGAGTCGAGCGTACGCTCGGTGCTGCCACGGAGTCCTCCCCTGCCGTCATCGCGTTACCGACCGGCAACACGCCGTCGCGCCTCTACCGAAGGCTGGTGAAGCGACGAGTCGAGGGAGCCATCGATTTCGAGCATGCCTGGATCCTCGATCTCGACGAGTACTGGCCGATCGAGGCCGAGAACCCGTGGAGCTTTCAAGGCGATCTGACGCGCAGGCTGCTCGACCCGATTGGAATCGAGCCGAGCCGCCGTCTGCTCCTACGCGGCAATGTGCCCGAGAACGAGCTCGAGAGCTACTGTCGGGCTCACGAGAACCGGATCGTCGAGCTCGGTGGTCTCGATCTCGGCGTGCTCGGCCTCGGTGTGAACGGCCACGTCGCCTACAACGAGCCCGGATCGAGCGCCGACTCACGCACCCGACGGGTCGATCTCACCCCCGAGACCCGCGCCTCGCTGGCCCGGGCGAATCCCGGCCTCGGTCCACCGCCGAAACACGCAGTGACTCTGGGAATCGGCACCCTGCGCGAGGCGTGCTCCCTGGTGCTGGTCGCACTGGGGGCGAGCAAGGCCGAGATCGTGGCTCGAGCGCTCCTCGAGCCACCCGACCCCGCGGTTCCCGCCAGCTTGCTGCGCGGCCATCCGGATCTCACCTTCGTCCTGGATCGGGACGCGGCTGCGAACCTGCCCGCGGAGATGGCGACCCTGGAGGCAGCACAATCCGAATAGCTCGGCTCGGCCAAGCCGTAGCATCGAAACAGAGAGGATTCCAGCGATGACCGAAGACATGGCCCCGACAGCCGACAGCCAGACCCGCGACCGCGACCTGCTGCGAGTTCTGGCCATCTTCCACTGGGTGTTCGGAGGCATGGCTCTCCTGGCCTCACTGGTGCCGCTGGTGATGCTCGGCTTCGGCGTCTTTCTCGCCGCCGGCCCGGGACAGGAGGATCCAGAGGCGACCATCGCGAGCGTGGTGCTCACCTGCCTGGGCATCGCACTGGGAACGCTGGCCTTCTGCTACGGAACCGGGATGGTCCTCGCGGGGCGAGGACTCTGGAGCCAGAAGCGCTGGGTGCTCTGTCTGGTGATGGCCGCAGTCACCTGCATCCTCTTCCCCTACGGAACCGTGCTCGGCGCTCTGAGCGTCGTGATGCTGGCGAAGAACGGCGTTCGAGAGCGCTTCTCGAGCTGAGCCGGCCCGGGTCAGTGCAGCCCACCCGCGTCCCCGCGCGAGGACGCCAAAGCGTGACACGCGGGGACGCATTGCGTGACACGTGCACCTCTCCGACGCGACACATCCGTTTCGTTCGGTGACTACCGGCCGGCCGGTCAACGACGGGCCCGCAAGGCGGACCTCGTCCCCGTGCGTGGATCCGAGTCAAGGCCAGCGGGCATTCGACTTGCGCAGGAACAACGACGGAGCACCAATGGCACAGAATATGCAGAAATACTAGGTATGTGGAGGCCGCGACCTCTGCGGCCCACGTCTCGATTGGCAACACATCTGCCGTCGTCCCGCGACCCGGAAGGAGGCCGAGCATGTCCACCGCAGCACCCAGCACCTTCACCGAGATCATCGAGGCCGATCGCGCTCAACGCGACAGCGCGAGCTGGAAGGGCCGCCTGGTCGACTACCTCGAACTGGTTCGGGAGGACTCGACCCTGCCCAGGCTGGCGCATGCGCGACTGCACGAGGTCGTGACTCGTGACGGCTCCCACGACGTCGCCGAGGTCGACGACCCGACCATCAAGCGCCTCTTCGGCGACGAGTCGCTGCGGGTCTATCGATTCTTCGAGAACGACTTCTTCGGCATCGAGCGCGCCTGTTCCCAGATCGTGCGCTACCTGCACTCGGCCGCACTGATCGGCGAAGAGAGCCGACAGGTGCTCTATCTCATGGGACCGGTCGGCGCCGGGAAGAGCTCGATCGCCGAAAAGCTCAAGGACGGACTCGAGCGCTGCGAGCCGGTGTTCGCGATCGAAGGCTGCCCGATGGCGGAGGAGCCCTTGCACCTCATACCGAGCCACCTCCGCGAGGAGTTCGAGAAGATGCTCGACGTGCACATCGAAGGCGAGCTCTGCCCGGTGTGCCGCTGGCGCCTGGACAACGAGTTCGACGGTCGCTACGAGGACGTTCCGGTGGTGACGGTGCCGTTCTCCAAGCATCGCCGCCGCGGTGTCGGCGTCGTCCCGCCAGTCGACCCGAACAACCAGGACACCTCGGTACTGATCGGCTCCGAGGACATCTCCAAGCTCGACACCTACTCCGAAAACGACCCGCGCGTGCTCGACCTGAACGGTGCCTTCAACGTAGGCAACCGTGGGATGGTCGAGTTCATCGAGGTGTTCAAGAACGAGGTCGAGTACCTGCACACGATGATCACCGCCACACAGGAGAAGTTCATCCCGGCGCCCGGCCGCCACGGCACCGTGTACATCGACGCGGTGATCGTGGCGCACTCGAACGAGGCGGAGTGGCAGAAGTTCAAGAGCGATCACACGAACGAGGCGATTCTCGACCGCATCGTGGTGGTCAAGGTGCCGTACAACCTTCGCCTCTCGGAAGAGGTGAAGATCTACCAGAAGCTCCTGCGCAAGTCGGACTTCCGAGCCAACATCGCTCCGCACACACTCGAGGTCGCGGCGATGTTCGCGGTGCTGTCGCGCCTCGAAGAAACCCCGAAGTGCGACCTGATGACCAAGCTGCGCCTCTACAACGGTGAAGAGGTGGTCGAAAAGGGCAAGACCTCGAAGATCAGCCTGACCGAGATCCAGGAGGATGCCGCGCGGGAAGGGATGTTCGGCATCTCGACCCGCTTCATCATGAAGGCGCTCGACAACGCGCTGGCAGAGAATCCGCGGGGCATCAATCCGATCAACGTCCGCGAGGCGTTGATCAACATGGTCAAGGCCGCCGACCTGGCCGACGACACCAGGAAGAAGTATCTCGAGTTCCTCCAGGGAACCATCCACAAGGTCTACCTCGAGATCCTCGAGAAGGAGATCACGAAAGCCTTCGTCTATTCCTTCGAAGAGCAGGCGGAAGCTCTCTTCCAGAACTACCTCGATCACGTCGAGGCCTACGTCAACAAGTCGAAACTGCGCGATCGCAATACCGGCGAGGAGCTCGCTCCGGACGAACGATTCCTCAAGTCGATCGAGGAACAGATCGCGATCGTCGGATCCGCGTGCGATGGTTTCCGCCAGGAAGTCATGGCCTACCTCTGGGCCTGCGCCAGGCGCCAGGAGAGCGTGACCCACCGCTCCTACGAGCCCCTCAAGGAAGCAATCCACAAACGACTCATGAGCTCGGTCCGGGATATGTCCCGCATCGTCACCAAGGCCCGCACTCGCGATGCCGAACAGAGCCAGAAGTACGACGATCTGATCGCCGCACTGATCGACCGGGGCTACGACGAGACCTCGGCCGAAGTCGTCCTCCGCTACGCCGCCAACAACCTCTGGAAAGACTGAGAGCTGGCGAGCTCGCGCGATGAAGATCACGCTCCTCCCCAGGTACTTCCCGCCTGGCGCCGCAAACGGCGCCGCTCGGAGATCCTGGCTGGTGGAGCTCGATTCAATTGGCACGACACGGCAGGGCCGAGACTTCTAGGGGGGCCGCGATGGGAACCATTTTCCGACCCTACTCCTCCTCCGACGCGCTGCGCTCTGACCGCAGCGCCGGAGACCGCCAGCGGCATCGCCAGAAGTTGCGCAAAGCGATTCGGGAGAACATCGCCGACATCGTGGCCGAAGAGTCGATCATCGGCCAGAGCCGCGACAAGATCGTCAAGGTGCCGATTCGAGGGGTCCGTGAGTACCGCTTCGTGTTCGGCGAGAACACACCCGGTGTCGGCACCGGCGACGGGACGACCGAGCCGGGTCAGGTCGTCGGCAAGGCGGGCGACCGCTCCCAACCCGGGCCCGGCCCCGCCGGTGATCAGCCGGGAGTCGACTACTACGAGATGGACGTTTCGCTCGACGAGCTGATCAACATCATGTTCGACGACCTCGAGCTCCCCGAGCTCGAGCGCAAACGCCTCAACCAGATCAAGGCCGAGGCTCTGCGCAAGCGCAAGGGCTACCGTCGCGCCGGAGTCCGGGTCCATCTCGACAAGCGGCGCACCGCGATCGCCCGAGTGCGCCGCAAGCTGGCCAGACACGGACCCCCGGTGCTCGACTCCGAGGGGACTGAAGAGGCCAGGGAGAGATTCCCCTACCGCTGGGAAGACATGCGATACCGGAGACTACAGACCCGGGAGCGACCCCAGTCGAACGCCGTGGTCCTCTGCATCATGGACACCTCCGGGTCGATGGACACGATGAAGAAGTATCTCGCTCGAGCCTTCTTCTTCCTGCTCTACCAGTTCATTCGAACCCGCTACGCTCAGGCCGAGGTGGTCTTCGTCGCTCACGACACCAACGCCCGCGAGGTGACCGAGGACGAATTCTTTACCAAGGGAGAGTCCGGCGGCACCACCATCTCTTCCGGATACCAGAAGGCACTCGAGATCATCCGGGAGCGCTACCACCCCGAGCTGTGGAATATCTACGCCTTCCACTGCTCCGACGGCGACAACTTCACCAGTGACAACGAGGCCACACTCAAGGCCGCGCAGGAACTGTGCGAGAGCTGCAATCTCTTCGGCTACGGCGAGATCCGACCGACCACACCCCAGGGCCTCTTCGGCGGATTCTCTTCGGGATCGATGAAGAAGGTCTTCGAACAGCTCGACGAGACGAACTTCGAATCGGTGTCGATCACGGACCGAGACGAGGTCTGGCCCGCCTTTCAGAAGTTCCTGCGCCGCGAGGAGGCCGCGGCCTGAGCGGGCCGCCCCGAGGAGAGAGCAGATGACCCGCGACTGGACCATGAGAGACCTCGAGTACTGGAACGAGCGGATCCAGGTCAAGGTGGACGAGGCCGGCCTCGACTGCTTCCCTCAGGAGTTCGAAGTCTGCGACCACGAGCAGATGCTCGGTTACATGGCCTACTCGGGGATGCCGGCTCACTACCCTCACTGGTCCTACGGCAAGTCCTACGAGCGCCAGAAGACCCTCTACGATTACGGGGCTTCGGGACTGCCCTACGAGATGGTGATCAATTCGAATCCGTCGCTCGCGTATCTCATGCAAGGCAACTCGCTCTGCCTGCAGATCCTCACCATCGCTCATGTCTACGGTCACAACGACTTCTTCAAGAACAATTTCACCTTCGGCGAGACTCGACCCGAACTGGTGCTCAGCCGTTTCAAGAGCCACGCCGAGCGAGTGCGCCAATACACCGAAGATCCCTCCATTGGAATCGACCGGGTCGAAGAGATGCTCGACGCCGCTCATGCGCTCTCGCTCCAGTGTCGCCGTCACACTGCCCTGCGCAAGCTCAGCCCCGAGGAGCAACTCGAACGAGCCCGCGACACGGCGACCCCGGCTCGTGATCCCTGGAGCCGCATTCACCCCCGGGTCGACGTCGAGGAGCCCGATCTTGCGCGGATTCCCCTGGAGCCCGAGGAAGATGTCCTGAGCTTCATCCGCGACCACAACCCGGCGCTCGCCGAGTGGCAGCGTGACCTGCTCACGATCGTCATCGAGCAGACCCGATACTTCGTTCCCCAGATCGAGACCAAGATCATGAACGAGGGATGGGCCAGCTACTGGCACCACTGGATCATGAGCCACCTCGATCTGCCTCAGGAGCTGCACCTCGAATTTCTCGTGCACCACAGTCAGGTGGTCCGCCCCCATCCGGGTCAGATCAACCCCTACTACCTGGGCTTCGTGCTGTGGCACGACATCGAGAACCGGTACGACGAGGCGACGCCGGCCCAGATCGCAGAGAGCCCGGATCTGGCGCGCACCGGCCGAGAGACGATGTTCGAAGTCCGAGAGGTCGACCGCGACGTCTCCTTCCTGCGTCGCTTCCTGACCCCCGAGGTCATGCGCAGGCTCGACCTGTTCGAGCAGGGAAAGGACGGCGAGCACATCGTCGTCAAGGCCGTCTCCGACGAGGACCATTGGCAACAGGTGAAGCAGACCCTGCTCCGCACCACCGGCATGGCGGGCGTGCCCGTGATCCAGATCGAGGATGCAGACCACGCGGGGAATCGTACGCTTCTGCTGCGTCATCGCAGCGACGGCCGTGAGCTCCAGCTCGAGTACGCCGAGCACACGCTGCGCCACCTGCGCACCCTGTGGGGCCGCGACGTGGTCCTCGAGACCGTACTCGGTGACCAACGGGTACATCTCCGGCACGATGGCGAATCGATGTCTCAGCAGTCCCTGGGCAGCTCCCAGGACTCCGACGAGCGCGCCAGCGCCTGAGCTGCCTCTGCCACGGCGCCTCCCCCTCCCATCGCAGGTCGAGTCATCCGGACCGGTGGATTCCGGAGGCTGACTTCGGAGGCTGGCTTCCTGGGCCGGTTCCGGAGGTAGAATCGCTGCCGGACTGCAGGAATAGCTGACTCAAGGCGGAGGTTTCCTAGCTGGAACCTCAGCCGACCTCGATTCGAGCTCTAACAGCTCAATGTAAGGAGAACCTCATGAAGAAGTCCCTGATGCTCGCAGCCCTCGTGCTGTGGATCGCAGTACCCGGCCTCGCCCAGAAGGTCAACATCGACTACGCCCACGAGTACGACTTCAGCACCGTCAAGTCGTTCCAGTACGTCGAGACCCCCGACAGCAACATCAAGAGCAATCAGATGATGGCGGATCGCGTGGCGGCCATGATTCGCAAGGAGCTCCGCGAAGGAGGCCTGCAGGAAGTCGACAGCAACCCGGACCTGTTCGTGACCTATCACTACGCCAGCCAGGACAAGACCACCTACAACACCACGAGCTATGGCTACGGCGGCTACTGGGGCGGTTGGGGTGGCTACGGCGGCTGGGGCTATCCGGGTGGCGGCATGGGCGGCGCGACCACGACCGAGTACAACTACACCGAGGGTACGCTGGTCATCGACGCATACGACGCCCAGGAGAAGAAGATGGTCTGGCGCGGCAGCGGCACCGTCACGGTCAAGGCCAAGCCCGAGAAGCAGATCAGCCAGGTCGAGAACATCCTGAGCAAGCTCGGCAGCAAGTGGGACAAGATCCTCGCCGGCAAGGGCAAGTGAGTCCCACTCGGTGAGTGAACCTCCCTGCTCGGCGCGAGGTCGGGTGCAACGCTCGACAGCGTCCGCCGCCCTCGCGCGGGGCAGGAAGGGCTCCGCAACGCGAAACGCCCGGACCGGAGTCTCCCGGATTCACGGGAGAACGTCCCCACGAGGCCCTGCCTCCGAGGCTGTGCTAGCCTCCAGGTCGCTGTTCCCAGACTGCTAATCAGGCTGGCACCAGACGGGCCGACTGCGGCCCTGAGTGCTCGGTCTCTGAGTACTCGGGTCTCTGGGCGGTGCTCCCCGTCGAGGTTGCGCACCGTTCCCGGCCTCGTGCTGGCGCCGGCCACGGTGGCGAGGAGGCCCGCGGCTGACCGAATCCGGCCCCATCCTGCAGGGAGACTTCGGGTCCCCCAGCGACCGCCGACTCGATCCGGGGAGAGAGCCGGATTGGGAAGAGCTGCGCCGGGTGCTGAGCCGAGCCGTACGAAAGGTCTGCCCAGCCTGGATGAGCGACCGCCGCGACGACCTGATTCAGGCCGCGATGATGAAGGTCATGGCTCTCGAGCGTCGGAGTGAGGGGAATCGGGACTTCACGTCGTCCTATCTCTACAGAGTGGCGCACAGCGCGCTCATCGACGAGATCCGCCGGCTGCGCCGGCGACGCGAGGTCGACCTCGAGGACACGGCATCCGAGACCGCAAGCCGAACGAGTGGCGACAACCCGGAACGCAGCGCAGCCAGCAGCGAGATCGGACAGGGAATTCAGGACTGCTTGACCACCATGCTGCAAGACCGCCGCCTCGCCGTCATTCTTCATCTCCAGGGCCACTCCGTTCCGGATGCGGCGCGCATCCTCGACTGGACGGCCAAGCGCACAGAAAACCTGGTCTATCGGGGTCTGGCCGATCTGAGACTGTGCCTCGAGGGCAAGGGGCTGCAACCATGAGCCGAAGCGAAGACACCGAAGCACTCCGCGAGGCCTTCCAGGGCATGGCCGACTCCTCTGGACGGGGCGGCTCCGAGCCGATCGAGCCCGACCTCGTGTGGAGCGCCGTTGCCGGGGAGATTCCCGCAGCGCAGCGCCGAGCGCTGGTGGAGCGCCTGGCCGAGGACCCAGAAGCCGCCGAATCGTGGCGACTCGCCCGGGAGCTCCAGGAGGCGAGCGAATCCCACCGCGGGAAGGGCGAAGCGAGGTCGTCCGTGTCGGTTCTCCAGCCCTGGCACCGATGGGTGGCGGCCGCTGCCGCCCTCGTGCTGGCGGCCTTTCTGGGCCTGCTGGTCCTTCGCCAGATCTCCTCCGAGGAGCAGGCGCCGATCTACCGCAACGCGGACGAGCTCGCGGTCCGCACGGAGCTTCCCGATCGCGCCACCGTGCCGCGCGTCGCGGCGGTTCTGAGCTGGGGCCTCGCCGGGGTGCCTCCGGAGATGGACCTCTCCGAGGTGCGCTACACCCTGAGGGTCCAGCTGCCCGATCTGGCACCCCTGGCCACGGTGCGCGACCTGGCCGCCCCGCGCTACCAGCTGCCGCAGGAAATCCTCCTCGATCTCTCCCCCGGCCAGGAACTGCTCTGGCAGGTCGAGGCTCACCTTTCCGATGGAAGCGTGGTCGCTTCCCGGACATTCGTGGTCCAGCTGCAATGACGGCTTTCGCTTCGAGGGCTCTGGACCCTTCGTTTCGTCGTTCCGTCGAGACGTCTTCGACACGTCGAGACTCTTCGCCCCACCCACCTGGCCCTACGCGCCAGAAAGGAGTCACCGTATGACCGATTCCAACCCACCTCGTCAGCGCCCGACCTTGAAGCGAGCTATCCTCATCGCCCTCCTGGCGACGGTCGCGCTCTGGGTCGTGCCTGTTCTGCAGGCCCAGGATTCCTTTGCCACCAAGTTCACGGCGCGAACCGGATCGTACGGCCTCTTTCCCAGATTCACCGCCCATGCGACCCTGACCGAAACCGACCCGGCCGCTCCCGACTCGTGGGTCAGCCTCGCCTTCCTCGACCAGACGGGCCGAGTTCTGAAGCGAACGAGGGCACGACTGTCCTACGACGAGCCCGTCACCCTTCCGATCAGCTACTGGAAGGCCGGTGGTCGGCTCGGCAAGCGAGTCGTCGTCCGCGTCGTTGCCGAGGTCACGACGCCGATCGACGGCTCCCTGAACTCGGTCATCCTGACGATGGAGCGTCACAATCCGACGACCGGAAGCCTCACCACCGGGCCCGAGTGTCCGGTCGGTGCCGAGGACCCGGCCGGTCCTGGAGGACCGATCCTGCCGAGCTGTGGCTGTGACGTGGATCAGCAGCCTGCGGACGACGTCTTTCCGCAGTAGATTCGAGACGTCGAAGGGGACCCGCGGATGGTCCTTGGCGAGGACACGAAGATGCACTGCGCAGGGCGAGGCGGGCCGACGATCCTGGTCGGCCTCGCCCTCCTCGCCTTCTCGTCCCTCGGAGTGCCCCAGGAGACCGCTACCCGGGACGCCCCTGCCTACCTTCGACCTTGCCTGGCGGCGATCGAGCAGGACCCGCACGATCCCGAAGGGTATTCGTGCCTCTATCGTGCGGCCCGCGCTGAGGCACAGAGTGCCAGCTCGGAATCGATCTGGGAGGAGACGACCCAGACCGTCCAACGCACGCGCGGGCAGATGGGGATCGCTCCCTGGTGGATGATGACCCTGGGCAATCTGGCCTGGGTCCGCGACCCGGACGAAGCGCTCGAGCATTACCGCGAGGCCGCCGAGGGCTTCGCCGCCGAGGGCCTCTCCCGCGGCGAGGTCCTGGCGCGCTTCAATCTGCGCATGCTGCTCAAGCAGAGCGGAGACCTCGAGGCTGCGGGCGAGCAGGTGAAGCTCGCGGTGGCCGCCGCGGAAGGCTCGAGCGATCCCGGAGTCCTCGCCCAGGCTCTGCTCCTCGAGGCCACCCATTTGATGGAGAGCGGTGGCGACCTGGCAGAGGCAGAGATCGCACTGCGCCGTGCCGAGCGTGCCGCCTTCCCCGACGGCAGCTACAGTCTCAAACGGAACTGCCTGGTCACCCAGGCCAACCTCTACTATCGACTCGGCCACTTCGAGAGGGCCGTTGGGGTCTACCGTCGGACTGCCGAGCTGGCGGCCGAGAACGACGACCCGACCGAGGCGGCCAACACCGCCTACAACCTCGCCAACGGGCGCCTGCGTCAGCTCGAGTCGTTTCCGGAGCCCGGTGGCATCGAAGAAGTAGAGCGACTCGGCCGTCAGGCACTCGCCTCCGCGCAAGCAGCTCGACTGCGTGGGATCGAAGCCCGCAGCCATCGACTGCTGGGAGATCTGCTCTGGCGAACCGGACGCACCGAGGAAGCTCAGCTGCATCTCGACCGCTGCCTGGAGTTGGCGCTGGAGATCGGCGATCCCGAGCGCGAGCTGAGTTGCCGCCTCAACCGTGCCGAAGCGCTGGCGCGAGCCGACCCGGTCGCGGCCGAGCGAGACAGCCTCGCGGCTCTCGATCTGGCAGAGAGCACCGCCAGTGAACGCTATCTCGCCTACGCATGGCGAGCCCGTATGCGGATCGCCTGGCAGACCAGCGATCCCAGCAACGCCCTGGACGACTCGATGCGCGCACTCGACGCAATCGAGCGGCTGCGAGACAGTCAGCGGGAGAGCGCGGGCAGCGTCGGCGTGTTCTCGGCCTGGACCGACGACTACTACTGGCTCGCCGGCCGTCTCCTGTCCGAGGATCTCGCGGCCACGAAGTCCGCCTCGGCTACGGCCTTCGCCCTGGCCGAGCGCATGCGCGGTCGGCAGCTGCTCGAGGAGCTCGGCGCGAGGCGCGAGTCCGCTCTCGGCCCCGAAGCCCAGCCGCTACTCGACCGACTGCGACAGCTCCGCAAGTCCCTGGTGCAGACGCAGCGCCGACTGCTGCGCCCCGACCTGGAGCCTGCCGAACGTCGTGACCTGCTGCGCAGGCTGGCCGAGCTCGAGATCGAGGAGCGAGCCCTCCTGCTTCGATTCGAAGCCCCCTCGCAAAGCCCGGCCGCTCCCCCACCTCTGACCGGACTCGAGAGCCTCCGCGACGCGCTCGCTCCAGATCAGGCTCTCCTCTACTTTCTGGTCGGACTCGACCGCGACCTGTTCGACCAACCCGCCGGTGGGGCCTGGCTGTGGGTCGTGACCCGGGACCGGGAACGAGTGGTTCCGATTCCCGATCGCGTCGATCTCGAGAGCCGCGTATCGATCTTCCAGGGCCTGGTCGAGAGCCGCGACCCACTGGAGAACGAGGCCGGGGCGACCCTCTTTCACACGCTTCTGCAAGACGGCCTCCGAGATCTCCCCGAGGACATCCGACGCCTGGTGATCGTCCCGGACGGAGTGCTGCACCACCTGCCCTTCGGCGCGCTGCGGACGGATCCCGATGCACCCCCCCTGGGGAGCCGCTTTCAGCTCGTGCTCTCGCCCTCGGCAACCTTGTGGCAGCGCTGGCAGGGGCTTCAGACGTCCCCGGCAGCGGCACCCGCCCTGGTCTTCGCCGATCCCGCCCGAATCGATGCCACCCCGGACGTCGAGCCCGCGCCGACACGCTCACTGGCTTCGGCCAGACTCGATTCGGCCACACTCGATCTGGGCTCTCCCGCCGCGTTGAGCCCCCTTCCCGGGGCCCGCCGCGAGGCCCGCAGCGTCCGCCGTCTGCTGGGCCGCGACACCCGAATCCTGACCGGGTCCGAAGCCAGCGAACGGGCACTCAAGACCGCCGCCGCGGGAGACTTCGACATCCTGCACTTTGCCACCCACGCCGTCGCCAACGAGGCCCACCCGCATCGCTCCTGCGTGATTCTCGCGCCGGGCCACCCGGAGGAGGACGGCCTTCTCCAGGTGGCAGAGGCGGAGCGACTGCATCTCGAGGGCCGCATCGTCGTGCTCTCGGCCTGCTCCACCGCCGCCGGAGCCGTGCGCGGGGGCGAAGGCGTCATGAGTCTCGCCCGTGCCTTCTTTCGCGCGGGAGCGAGGACGGTCGTCGCCTCCAGGTGGCCGCTGCGCGACGACGAGGCGCAGCGTTTCTTCGATCGCTTCTACCGCCGCCTGGCGCGAGGCGAGACCGTCGGCGAGGCGGCGCGCCAGGCACGCGATCGGCTCTACTCCGAGGGTCTGCCCGGCGCCGCCTGGGCGGGAGTCGTCATCCTGGGTGACGACGGGGGGCGAGTGCAGCGCAGCGCCTCACTGACGCCCGCCGCGACCGGAGCTCTCGGACTGCTGGCGCTGTTCATCGGCGCGTGTCTCGTTGTGGCCCTGATCCGACGTCTACGGACCCCCGACTGAAGGGCTGGCCTCGGCCGAGGGCTCGAGGTGGCCCTTCCCGGGCACGAAGTTGACCTCCAGACGGATGCCGTCGGGGTCCTCGAAGAGTATCGAATAGTAGCCGGGAGCCCACTGATCTTCCTGTGGTCCATGCACCGTGGTGACTCCCTCCAGGGTCTCGACGAACCTCCAGATGTCGTCGACGTCCTCGCGCGAGCGGGCGCGCAGGCACACATGATGCAGCCCCACTCGCCGCTGGTCGAAGCGCTCACCCTGGTGTCGTTCATCGACCGGGGAAATGGCGATCCCGGTCCGACTCCCGATGGCGTAGAAGTACTGCGGACTCTTGATCAGCGTCTTCATCTCGAAGAACCCCAGGAGGGGCTCGTAGAAACGCGTCGAGCGCTCGACGTCGTTGACCGTGAGCTGAATGTGGGCAATTCCGTTGAGCTGGACCATGAGCCCCTCCTCAGAGCGTTCGAGTCACCGAGGTCGATGCTAGCTCAGCCTTCGGAGGGCACGCACTCATGCGGCCGCCGCCGCGGATCGGACCTTGCCACCGGCGAGACCCTCCCTGGAGCCCCGCCCTCTGCCAGATCTGCCAGAATCGGCGGTCATGAGAGGAAGGCTCCAGCGCGCACGATGGCTGGTCCTCGTCGTCGCCGGCGGCGTGGCCTTCGGGCCGGTGGCCTGTACGTCTTCTGGCGCCGGCGATCGGGCGCCCGGCAAAGAGCCCGACCCACGCCCTGCAGCGACTCCGGTGCCGGCAACGCCTCGTCGCCCGGCTCCGGCGCCCCGGGTCCCCGATCCGCCGTTGATCGACCCGGAGACTCCCCTACCGAGCGAGTCCCTCGAGGCGGCAGTGGTCCGAGCCGCTCTCGACCTTCTCGGCTCGCCCTATCGCTACGCGGGCGCGACGCCCCGCGGTTTCGACTGCTCCGGCTTCGTCTCCTATGTCTTCGAGGGCTTCGACATCGAACTACCGCGCACCACCGTCGCGCAGTCCTCGCTCGGCACCTGGATTCCCCTCGACGAAGTCACCCTGGGAGACCTGATTTTTTTCGCCGACGGCTCGACGCCGACTCACGTCGGTCTGGTCACCTCGAGACCCGGCCAGCCCCTCACCATGGTGCACTCTTCGAGCTCGCGCGGCGTCATCGAGACGGTTGTGGAGGAGAGTGACTACTGGCTCGAGCGGCTGCGCTTCGCACGACGCCATCACTGATCGAGTGCCGCCGGACGCCGCCGGTCCGTCTCAGCCCCCGGGCTCTTCGGCCTCTGAATCGAAGATCGGCTCGGCGCGGGTCAGTGCCGCGCGATGACGTTCGACATCCTCGAGCAGATGCTCGACCACGTCGGGGCGCTCCCCGGACAGATCCCATCGCTCCCCTGGATCGCTCCCCAGGTCGTAGAGCAGCGCAGGGACGTGCTCTTCACGCTCCGGCGACTGACCGTACTCTCCTTCGGTCACCAGATGAATCTTGAATCGGCCACGCCGAAAGGCATAGAGCTGCCCCTGACGGTAGTAGGCCAGGGTGTGCCTCGCACTGGGTGCGCCCTCGAGCAGGGTGGCGCTCAGGTCGACTCCGTCGAGCTCCTGAGTGGGAGCGGGACCACCAGCCAACGACACCAGAGTGGGCAGCAGGTCGAGCACCGAACCGATTCCCGAGACGACCTCCGGTCGGATCGTGCCCGGCCACCAGAACAGGGCCGGCACTCTCATCCCGCCCTCCCAGGTCGTGCCCTTGCCCCCCTGGAGCGGTCCCGCAGAACCACCATGCTGACGGAAGATGGTCCACGGACCGTTGTCCGACGTGAACACGATAAGGGTATTCTCGGCGAGCCCCCCGCTCTCGAGCGCAGCGAGGATGCGCCCCACCCCGTCGTCGATCTCCTCCACCACGTCGCCGTAGATGCCCCCCTCGCTGTGTCCCACGAACTCGGCCGAGCGAAACAACGGGGTGTGCACCATGGAGTGGGCCAGATACAGAAAGAAGGGCTGCGCATCCTCTCGTGACTCCGCCTGTTCTTCGATGAACGCCACGGCCTCGTCACCGTAGCGCCGAGTGAGCGTCGACTGGTCGGTGGGACGCTCGAGCACCTCGTCTGAAACCGTATCGTCCCGACGGCGGCTACGATGGAGTGGCACGTTCCAGTACTCGATCTTCGGGTCGAAGTATGCCGCCACCCGCACGTCCCGCTCGGGAGGCAGGGTCCAGTCCATGTCGTTCGAGTAGGGTAGGCCGAACCAGTAGTCGAAGCCGTGTCGAGTCGGAAGATGTTCGGCGCGATCGCCGAGATGCCACTTGCCGATGATCGCGCTTCGATAGCCGAGTCCCTCCAGCGCCTCGGCCAGGGTCACCTCGGAGTCGGGCATTCCCCCGGGGTCCCCCGGGAAGAGCACCCGAGAATGGAACCCGAACAAACCACTCCGCACCGGCTCGCGGCCGGTCAGCAGAGCCGCGCGGCTGGGTGAGCACACGGAGGAACCTGCATAGAAGTCGGTCCAGCGCTGACCCTCCGCAGCCAGCCGGTCGAGGTTCGGAGTGCGAATGCTCGGATGCCCATAGGAGCCGAGATCGCCCCAGCCGAGATCGTCGGCGAAGATGACCACGAAGTTCGGCGGCTGCGGCGGCTTCACCTCCGGTGCACAGGAGAACACACAAAGCGTCACGCCCAGCCAGACCGCCAGGGATGTGAATCGGCGTCGGAAGCCGAAGAAGGGGCGATGAGACTCCATGACGGAGCACGATAACAGCCCGGGGGAGAGACCCGAGTCGGGAACTGACGAGCATCGAGAGTCGAGTGACGGGCTATTCTCGATCGCGCTGCTCTCGACGAGAAGGCGGGGAGGCCAGAGCTGTTCTATGATCGGCCTCGGTTCCACCAGGATTCAGGGAGACCTACATGTCAGCCAAGCAATCGATCACCCGCAGTCTCAGCGTCGCGATGCTCGTCGCGACTGTATTCGTCGTCTCCTTTGCCGCCTCTCGCGTCTCTGGCACGAGCACCCTCGCAAAGGAGATCGAGTTCACCGACCTCGAAAAGCAGACTCGCGAGTTCATCGCCTACGAAGGCTCCATCCAGCTCACTCCTGCCCAGGAAGCGATCAAGAAAGCCGCTCTCGAGGCCATTCCCGCGCCCTGCTGCAGCGACAACACCGCGTATACCTGCTGCTGCCCCTGCAACATGGCATTGACCATCTGGGGGCTCGCCGCGGTGATGATCACCGAGCAGGGGGCCGACGCGCAGGCGGTGCAGGCCAAGGTGAAGGAGTGGATCGAGTACATCAACCCCGACGGCTTTTCCGGTGACGTCTGCTACACGGGTGGCTGCGGACGCAGCTTCCGAGACGGCGGCTGCGCCGGGATGTCGGCCGATCGTCCGGTCTTCTAGAACGAACTGGCTCGTCTCGAGCTACCGCCAACGGCCAACGGAGGCGAAGGAGAGCCCCTCTTCGATCTGCAGACGGGCGCGCCGCGCGTTCTCGATGAGGACGAGACCGTCGGGACCGTCATCGGGAAAGACAGCGACACCGGCCGTTGCGCGGAGTCGGAGGTCTCCGTCCAGGGGCGAGTGGGTGAGCGAGTGGTAGACCGACAGGGCAACCGCCTCGACGTAGCGCCACTCGCGAATCCCCTCGAGCAGCACCCCGAAACGGGCCGTTGCCAACCGACCGACGGCATCACAGCGCCGCACCGCTCCACGCAGCCGATCACCGACGGCGGCGACGAGCTCCTCGCGTTGGGCCGGGCCCAGACCGCCATCGTCGATCGCCACGTCGATCAGCACGACGCGCTGGTCCGAGCGCAGGGCTCGATGAACCGCGCCCTCCACGCGATCGAGGAAGAGCCGCCTGCCGGGAAGTCCAGTGCGGGGATCACGGCCCAGGCCCCCGTGCAGCCATCGATCATCGAACATTCGCCGCGCCTCGGCTCCCAGACGCTCCGCCAGGAGCAAGAGCAGGTAGGGATCCATCAGAGACGGGTCCAGCTCCCCGGTGTCGGCGAAGGCCAACACCGCTCGTCCGACACCTTCGACCTCGAACGGGAGTCCTCCCGTGGTGTCCCACAGGGGTGACTGGGGCCGACCATTCGAGCCGGGCTCCACCGATTCGCAGTCCAGGAAGTGAAGGCGGCCCGGCTCACACTCGATCAGCGTCGCGGACGCCTCGAAAGGCGGAACGATCGAAGCGGGCCAACAAAGTCGGAACGGCCCACCCTCCTCCAGCGCACCCTCGGGTCCGATCTCCAGCCAGACCAGGTCCAGCTCGAGAACCTCCGACAGCTCACGCACCACCTGCTCGAGAAACGTGCGGCCGACGCTCGCGAAGGTCCGATCGAGCACCTGGCGAAGTGGGGACAGGGGCGGCGTGCGCCTCGGTCGAGCCGAATGCGCACCTCCGGAGTCTGACAACGGCATGGGACAAGCTCCATCGATCACAGAAGAAAGAAAAGTCTAGCCGCGCTCTCGCACCGGCGCCTCTCCTCCATAGAAATAGGAGCATCCCTGCCTATCCAATGAACGGGCTGGCAGGGCTCGGGAATCGGGGATCTGGACCGGAACGGAGTCCGCAGACTCAGTCCACGACGCCCGGACCGTTTCGCATCGGTGTCTCGGCCAACACACTCTCGAGCGCGTTGAGAAGAGCGTCCACATCGGCCTCGTCGATCACCAGTGGTGGCTTGATCTTGATCACGTTGTGATCCGGGCCGTCGCTGCTGAGCAGGAATCCCCGCCGCTTCATCGATTCGACCAGATAGCTTGCCGCTTCCGGAGCGGGCTCGCGACTCGTCTTCGAGCGGACCAGCTCGATGCCGAGAAAGAGGCCCTGCCCCCGCACGTCGCCGATCGTGGGGTGGCTCTCGCCGATCTCGCGCAGTCCACGCTTCAGTCGCTCTCCCAGCCGACGCGCGTTGTCCCTCAGTCCCTCCGACTCGACGACGTCGAGCACGGCTTCCCCCACCGCACAGGACACCGGGTTTCCCCCGAACGTGTTGAAGTACTCCATCCCGTTATCGAAGGCATCGGCGATCTCCCGGGTCGTGATCACGGCCGCCATCGGGTGGCCGTTGCCGATCGGCTTGCCCAGGGTCACGATGTCCGGGACCACGCCCTGCAGCTCGAACGCCCACCACGCGGTTCCCACGCGACCGAAGCCGACCTGCACCTCGTCGGCGATGCACACCCCTCCCCCTCGGCGTACGGTCTCGTAGCAACCCTCGAGATATCCCTCGGGCAGTTCGATCTGGCCTCCACAGCCCGGCAGCGACTCGGCCAGGAACGCCGCGACTGGACAGCTCTCCCCAGCTGCGTCTTCGACCGCGCGCGCCACGGCGTCGACGTAGCACTCCGTCGCCTTCGACTCGGTGAGGCCGTCCAGGCCTCGACGGTGACGGCCCCGATAGAGATCGGGCAGTGGCACCTTGAAGACCCCGGGCGGCGTGCCCCCGCCGCCGGGGCCATCGTGCTTGTAGGGACTCACGTCGATCAAGGCGCGGGTGTGCCCGTGGTAGGCCCCTTCGAGAGTGATGACCGACTCGCGGCCCGTCGAGGCACGCGCCAGGCGCAGCGCGAGGTCGTTCGCCTCGCTGCCCGTACAGACCAGATAGCAGACCGACAGGGGCTCCGGAAACGTGGCCAGCAGGCGCTCGACGTAACGCAACCGAACCGGGCTGAGGTAGCGCGTGTTGGTCTCCAGGATCCGCGCCTGTCGCGCAGCGGCCTCGACCACCCGGGGATGCGCATGGCCGACGTGCGCCACATTGTTGACCAGATCGAGATACGACTGCGCGTTCGCGTCGTAGAGGCGAGCTCCGTAGCCACGCACGATCACCAGGGGCTCCGAATAGGAAAGGCTGAGATTCGGGCCCAGCATCCGTTGACGGCGTTCGCCCAGGACCGAAGCCTCTCGGCGCTCGGCACGACAGTCGACGCCGAGTACCGCCGAAGGATCTGGACTGATGGAGTGCCAGATCTCGCGCGCTCGCGGCGCGGCCACTCCGGGGAAGTTCCCCTCGAGCCCCAATCGATCGGTGATCCACTGGAAGTGGAGGTGGGGCGCCCACCCCCCGTTCACCTCGATGGCTCCGAGCCTGGCGAGAACCTCTCCAGCCGCGACCCGCTGGCCGACGACGAGCGACTCGAGTGTCTCCCGCGAGAGATGACCGTAGAGAGTGAACGCCTCGAACGAGCCCTCCGAATCTGCCAGCGTGTGGCGCAGGATCACCGTCGGCCCGTAGTCGAACGCCGCAGCATTGTCGGCCAGCGAGACCACCTCGCCATCGAGCGGAGCGAGCACCGGTGTGCCCGCCGGCGCGAAGAGATCGACGCCGAGATGGATCGTTCGTGGCTCCCCTTCACCCTTGAACTGGTCACCCACATAGAGCAGCCGAGCCTCGTCCCACGCGCCGATTCCCACCGCTCGCGAGGGGCTCCCACTGAGCGTCTCCTCCACCCGCTCTGCCAGCCGACCCTGGTCGATCGGAAGGCCGAGATCGGCAGTCAACGGACTGTCGGGAGTGAGATCGATGCGTACCGGCGACCATGCTCCTCCCGCGAGCAGAGACACAAAGGTCCCGGCTCGCTCGTCTTGCCAGGCGCGCAGACGCGTTGCGACCGGCACCGGCTCGAGTCCACAGGCGTGCCGGAAGGTCGCTGTCGCGAGTGCGCTCGGCAGCGACTCCAGCCGCTCCAGAGTGTCCCAGGCGCGCGCTTCAGAGACTCTCAGGTATGGGTTGTCGGGCTCGAGCCGACTCTGGTGAGCCGCCATCGCCACGCTGAGGCCGAGCCTCGCGATCACCAGATCGTAGAGCAGCTCGAGCTCGCTCTCTCCGAGGGTGCGTTGCGAGTGATAGCCAGCCACCAGAGGCCCAGCCAGGTCGAGCGGATGGCTCTCGCCCAGGAAGAGATACGCCATCGCGACCGCGAGCTCGCCGAGAGTGGCGCTCTCGACCATGTCACCGAAGTCGATCAGCCCGGTCAGCTCGACGCAGCCCAGCGCATCCACCCGGACCAGCACGTTATGGTCGTTGGCATCGTTGTGGATCCGCGAACGGGGAAGGTGGCGCAGCGCGGGATCGACCCGCTCCCTCACCCGCGAGAGGATCCGCTCCAGACGTCGACGCCTCTCCCGATCCCCGACCTCTTCGACGTGGCGCGTGATGGTGCGCTCGGCATGGGCCAGATCCCAGGGATGATCGGTGTCGAGCTCACCCTCGAAGCCAGACAGATCGAGCTCGATCAGGGCGAGGTCGAGCTGCCCGAGGCCTGCCCCCAGCGCGTGGAGGAACGCCGCGGGTCGCGGATGGACGTCGGCGAGAAGAGCTCCGGGAAGGTAGCCCACGACCCGCACCGGGTACTGTTCTCCGTCGGCCGAGATCGTCTCGACGAGCTGTCCGGTGCGGCTCCGCACGGGCCGGGGCACCCGCAGCACGATCCGTTCGCGCAGAGACTCGAGCACCCGGCACTCGGTCTCGAGCACCGAAGGCCGGGTTCGCGAGTTCGCCACCTTGAGCACCCACTCGCCTTCGACGCCTTTCAGGTGGAAGTTCCGATCTCGATCGCTGGCCAGCTCTCGTGCCTCGGCAGCGATGCCCCAGAGCTCGCTGGCGAGTCGCTCGGCCGCACGCGTATCGTGAGGGGGCCTTCCGAGAACTCTCGTGACATCGTCCATGGACGATCAGCGTAGACGGTGCGAGGCCAAAAATAAACCGAAATCCGCCTCGCCCGGATCGCTTCCCCCCCCGGGGCGCTGTTGTGCTGCGAGTGCCCCGACGTCTATTCTCTTGCCATGACCACGGCCAGTCCTGAAGTCGAAGAGCTCCAGGATCTCAACTTCGTCCACACGCTCTCGCCGATTCATGCCACCACCGTCGAGGGCGAGCGGATTCGCTTCGGTACCCTGTGGGAAGACCAGACGGCTGTCCTGCTCTTCCTGCGGCACTTCGGGTGAATCTTCTGCCGTCAACACGTCGCGCAGTTGCGCGAGCGAGCACAAGAAGTGACCCGCCGAGGCGCCCGCCTGGTACTGATCGGCAACGGCAATGCCGAGCAGGCGGAGGCGTTCCGAACGGAGTTCTCGGGTGACCTCGATCTCGTGCTCGACCCGGAACTGGTCGGCTACCGCGCCTCCAAGCTCGAGAACGGTCTCCTGACTTCGATGTATCCGAGAACCGGCTTCTCGTTCTTTCGAGCGCTGCGCAACGGCTTTCGACCCGGAAGGATCGAGGGTTCCGGCAGCCAGCTCGGGGGCGCGTTCGTCGTTACGCCCGACGGCCAGCTGATCTATCGCTTCGTTGCGCGCTCGATCGATGACCGGGCCGATCTCGACGAGATCCTGGCCGCGATCGATCGTCACGACGCTCGGATCGCGTCCGCGCCGCCCGCCTAGCCACCCGCGGCTCTTGTTGTAGGCTCGCTGTTCTCGACACCCCTTCTCATTGCTCACCTCGGGCGACGTCGTTGATGAAGGAGACTCG
Source organism: uncultured Acidobacteriota bacterium (assembly GCA_963851415.1). Taxonomy (GTDB): domain Bacteria; phylum Acidobacteriota; class Thermoanaerobaculia; order Multivoradales; family Multivoraceae; genus CAWKPF01. Next base: position 4,517,585 of record CAWKPF010000002.1, on the reverse strand, counting down.
TCTGTCTCGTGAGTCCTCGACTCAGCCGCAGAATTCAGCGGAGCCAGCGTCATGACTCGACCTCGAATCGTCTTCGTCGCCCTCGCCCTTCTCGGCCTCGGCGGTACTGCCGTCGTGCCCGCACTCGCTCAGGGCGGCGAGGCCGCGGCCGACGCGGCACCGCAGCCCAACGACTACGGAAACGCGGACAATTGGCTCTGTCGACCGGGGCGTGAAGACGCCTGCGCGGTCGATTTGACGACGACGGTCGTCGCGGCCGACGGAACGCTCTCCGAGGAGACCTGGGCGCCTGATCCGGATGCACCGATCGATTGCTTCTACGCCTACCCGACGGCCTCGCGGGACACCACGCCCAACAGCGACATGATCCCCGGACCCGGAGAGACCGGTGTCGTGGGCCAGCACCTCGCCCGCTTCGGGTCCCTGTGCCGGCTCTACGCGCCGATGTACCGGTCGGTCACGCTGATGGGGATTCGCTCCCTGTTCGTCGGTGACGGCACCACCGTCGATGGCGACCTGGAGCTGGGCTACAACGACCTGGTCGACGCCTGGAACTACTACCTCGAGCACGAGAACAACGGCCGAGGAGTCGTGCTGATCAGCCACTCTCAGGGCACGGTCAACCTGATCCGGCTGATCGCCAACGAGATCGACGGCAAGCCAGTGCAGGATCGGCTGATCTCGGCGTTGCTGATCGGCCACAACGTCGCGGTCCCCCCGGGCAAGGACGTCGGCGGCTCCTTCCAGCACATTCCCCTCTGCCGCGAGAAGGGCCAGACAGGCTGCGTCGTCACCTATGTGTCCTTCCGCGATACCCTCCCCGCCGCCGACAACAGTCTCTTCGGAAGGGTGCCCGATCAACCCGGGATGGTCTCCGGCTGCACCAATCCGGCCGCGCTGGCCGGGGGCGAAGCTGCTCTGCACTCCTACATGGCATCCAGCGGACGGGGGCCTGCCACCGTCTGGGTGGAAGGACAGGAGATCGACACACCCTGGGTCAGCCTTCCGGGTCTGATCGAGGGAGAGTGCGTGTCGAAGAACGGAGCGACCTACCTCGAGCTCTCGGTCAACGCAGACCCGTCCGATCCACGCGTGGACGACATCCCTGGCGACATCGTGATCGGTGGCGAGCCCAACCAGCGCTGGGGGATGCATGTGGTCGACGTCAACGTCGCCCTGGGTGACCTGATCGACCTCGTCTCGGCGCAATCCGAGGCCTACCTCGCACAGCAGTAGCAAACGCAGCACCCAGGAGAGCTCATGAAGAACCTGTTCGACGTCACTGGGAAAACGGCACTGGTTACCGGCGGTTCACGCGGCATCGGACTGATGATCGCGCAAGGCTACGTGGAGAACGGGGTCAAGACCTACATCTCCTCGCGCAAGGCCGAGGTGTGCGATCGGGTGGCCAGCGAGCTGTCGAAGAAGGGAGAGTGCATCTCTCTGCCGATGGATCTCTCGAGCGTGGAGGGGGTCACCCGGCTGGCCGAGCAGATCGGCGAGCGCGAAGACGAGCTCGACATCCTGGTCAACAACGCAGGCGCCACCTGGGGGGCCCCGATCGACGAGTTCCCCGAGAAGGGCTGGGACAAGGTGATGGACATCAACCTCAAGGGGCCCTTCTTTCTCACCCAGAAGCTACTGCCCCTCCTGCGCGCCGCGGCCACCGCCGAGGACCCTGCCCGCATCATCAATATCGGCTCGATCGACGGTCTGCACAACAACCCGATCGAAACCTACTCCTACGCCGCCTCGAAAGCCGGCATCCTCCACCTCACTCGCTCTCTCGCCCACCATCTCGCCCGGGAGAACATCGTGGTCAACGCCATCGCCCCTGGTCCTTTCGAAAGCAAGATGATGGAGTGGACACTCGACACCATGGGTGACGAGATTCGCAAACGCAATCCACGAGGACGTATCGGAACGCCCGAGGACATGGCCGGCACGGCGATCTTCCTGGCTTCGCGCGCCAGCGCCTACATCACCGGCGAGACGATCAAGGTGGACGGAGGAATCGTCGCCTGCGGCTGAATCGGCCAGAGCCCGAGCTCAGGCCAGCGGCAACTCCTTCACGAACTCGGTATCCCAGGCCCGATTCGAGAACTCTGCCAGCAGCGAGCGGTCCTCGCTGGTCAGCTCCGTACCGGCGACCAGGATCTCCTTGTTCCTCGCGACATCGGTCGGGAAGCTCATGCCGATGTTGAGCATGGAGATCCGTGGGTCCGAGAGTACCCACCGCATCGCCGCCGCCGGCAGCCTGGCGCGTTTCTCCGGATCGAAGTCGGTGACCAGCGTTTGTGAGCTGTGGCCGAACACCGCCGCACCGAGCACCTTCATGATGACGATCCCCATGCCGAGCTCGTGGGCCTTCGCGACGCACAGCTCCCGCCACTCCTGGGTACGCGCCGAGTGCACCTGGTTGAGTCCGATCGGAAAGTAGCCTCGCGCCAGCAGCACCTGATCGAATCCACCGGTGGAGATGAGCCGGTAGACGTCCTCGAAGACCACGTGGGTAGTCAGCCCGATGAAGCGAAACAGCCCTTCTTCGCGGAGTCTGGCCATCTGCTCGTAGACCGCCATCGCACCGTCATAGCCGGAGCGCTCGATGACCGGACTGTGGATCTGCATACAGTCGACCGAGTCCACCCCGAGCTCGGTGAGTGACTGCTCGACGCTCTCTCGCACCTGATCGGGACCGACCGCCAGCTTGGTGGCGAGGTAGACGTCGTCCTTCACATCACCGAGCGCCCTCCCCATGATCTGCTCGCTCTCGCCGTAGACCCGGGCAGTGTCGTAGTAGCGCACGCCGAGATCGTAGGCGGAGCGCACCATGGCGATGCGCTCTTCCATCGTCGGGCACTCGGCCCCATCCGGCATGCGGTACTTGCCCCAGAAGCGCTCCGACATCGCCGATCCGCCGTGCCCGAGCACGGGTAGCTCGAACCCGGTCTTGCCGAAGGGCCGGGTCGGAAGCCCTCCGGAGAGCGACACGGTCTTGTCCGATCTCGTGACGGCCGCCGCAGACGCAGGCACGCGCCCCGCCAGGGCGCTTCCGGCGGCGACCCCCAGGCCTGCCTTGATCAGGTGACGTCGATCGAGTCCCGTCGGGTGCTGGCTCTGCTTCATGGTGGCCCTCCTCTTCTGCGGCGTTCGGCCCCAGAGCCCAACGGGCCCGCAGAGCCCGAATCGGCTCGGTTTCGACACAGCGACCCGGAAATCATACGTGGGTGGCGGTACCCCTTTCGGAAAACTTGTGTAAAACTACTAAAACTCCGTTTCCGAGTCTCGGAATCCGAGTTTCCATCCCCATTCAGGAAGCGACTTCCCTTCCGCGCCCCCAAGGAGGGTCAGGCCATGAAGCCACTTCGTCTCGTTCCCGTTGCCGTCCTCGCTCTCGCCGTCAGCACGATGTCCGCACCACCGGCCGCCGAGGCCGGCGAGGTCGCCTTCATGCTCTCCTACTGGGACACCGAAGACCTGGGAGGTACCGGCGGCGGTGGAGCCCAGTTCAGCTTCCGCTTCACCCGCAGCATGATGTTGGACTTCGGAGCGCGATACTTCGAAGAGCTCAACGAAGACCTCTCCGACCTCGACCTCCCGGACGAGATCGACCAGGTCTTCATCAGCAGCGGGATCAACGCGACTCCGATCGACATCGGTATCAAGTTCAAGCCGCGCAAGTCGGGAGGCTTCGTCTTCTTCTTCGGCGCGGGGGTCAGCTACTACCTGCTGGATTCCAAGGCAGCAGACATCGACGATCAGTTCGGCTACTACGGCAAAGGCGGCTTCGAGCTCGGCAACCAGCGCGGCACCCGTTTCTTCGCTCAGGCTCTCTATCGCGGAGTCGAGGGCACAGCCTCGGTGAGCGGCCTCGACTTCGAGTTCCGGGACGAGTTCACGGTCGACCTGGCGGGCACCAGCCTGGAGGTGGGCGTCATCCTCGCCTGGTAGGAGTCCGAGGAGAGCCTCCATCCCAGAGTCTTCCGCCCGACCGGGAGGCCTCGACGTCTCGCCCGTCCGCCCCACGGAAGCGCCGCTGCTACCATCGGCGTCTCACCCAAGGAGACGATCCGCATGCCGCGCTTTCGTATCGATCGCCACGACGACCTTTGGCCCGTGCCGAGCCTCGTTCTGCTGGTCTGCCTGGTGACGGTCGGCACCCTCGCGTGCTCCCCCACCGGGGATTCCGCGTCTTCGCCCGGAGCGTCCTCGTCCACCACCCAGGACTCCGGCCCCCTCGAGCTGATCCTCGCCGGCGGCCGAGTCATCGACCCCGAGAGCGGACTCGACGCGATTCGCCATGTCGGGGTCCGCGAGGGGGTCGTGGTCGCGGTCTCCGAGCAGCCGCTCGACGAACGACTCGCCCAGGGCGGCACACTCCTCGACGCGACGGGTCTCGTCGTGGCGCCCGGCTTCATCGATCTCCACGCGCACGGCCAGAGTGACTCGGCACACGAGTATCAGGCCCGCGACGGCGTGACCACGGCACTCGAGCTCGAGTGGGGGTACCCGGAACTGTCCACCTTCCTGGAGAGCCGAGAGGGCCGGTCACGGGTCAACTTCGGCGCCTCGGTGGCTCACGGGCTGGCTCGGGCCGTCGCGATGGCCGACGAGGCGGAGCGCGAGCCGATGCGCCGGCAGTCCCGTGAGGCCGCTTCGAGAGACGAACCGCTCCGCGATCTGCAGGCCGTCGCCTGGGACGCACGCTACGAGGAGCTCCCACCGCAGCGCTACCCGGATCTGGACGAAGAGATCGAGCGCGGCCTGCGTGAAGGCGGCCTCGGCATCGGAATGGCTCACCAGTACTATCCGGGCGCGAACCGGCAAGAGATCTTCCACGTCTTCCAACTCGCCGCCGAGCAGAGCGTGCCGATCTTCACGCACGTCCGAGCGATGGAGATCGATGCGATGCAGGAGGTGCTGGCCAACGCGGCTGCCACCGGAGCCTCGCTGCACATCGTGCACGTGAACTCGATGAGTCTGGGCCACATCGACACCGTGCTCGAGCTCATCACGGGTGCCCGCGCGCGAGGGATCGACGTCTCCACGGAGGCCTACCCCTACACCGCAGCCTCCACCGGCCTCGACTCCACCATCTTCGACCCCGGATGGCAGGACCGCCTGTCGATCTCGTACGGCGATCTCCAGTGGGAGAGCTCCGGTGAACGACTCACCGCAGAGACCTTCGAGCGCTATCGCGGCACCAACGGCACGGTGATCATCCACATGATGAAGGACGAGTGGATCGACCATGCGCTCGGCAACGACTGGGTGATGGTGGCCTCGGACGGAATGCCCTACGCCCCGGGCGCTCATCCGCGCACCGCCGGCACGTTCTCGCGGGTCCTCGGTCGCTACGTGCGTGAGCGCCAGGTGCTCGACCTGCCCGGTGCCATCCGGAAGATGTCGCTGCTGCCGGCGCAACGACTCACCGAGATCTCTCCCCAGATGGCAAAGAAGGGACGGGTCCAGCCCGGATTCGACGCCGATCTCACGGTGTTCGACCCCGAGCGCGTGATCGACAGGGCAACCTTCGAGGACGGGCTGGCGTTCTCCGAGGGCATCGTTCACGTGGTGGTGAACGGTGTGCCCGTCGTCCTGGACAGCCGGTCGGTGGAAGGGGCCTTCCCCGGCCGGGCGATCCGCGGACACACACGAGGCACCTCGGCACCCTGAGAGTGGGGTGGGTCCGAAAGCACACCTTGGCATCCAGAGCACGATCCCTTAGCCTCTTGCCACCATGCGCTCCGCTCCCTGCCTTCGTCTTGCGCTCGCGGCCCCCCTGGCGCTCTCGATCGCGGCCGCAGGCCAGCTGCAGCCCTCCTCGCGCATCGTGGTCCTGGCTCCGGACGACAGCGACCCACGCCTGGAGCTCCTTTCGGACGCGTTGGCATATTGGAACGACACCTTCCGCCAGCTCGGTTTGACCCCGGTCCTGCAGGAAACGCAGGTGATCGTCGCCCCCCCCGAGACCCGCACCTTCGAGAACTATGCATGGCAAGTCTCGCGGGGCGCTGGACGGCACCCCCCGGGCCTGCCCCGGCCCGATCCCCCGCCCGAGCTCAGCGAGATCGACGCCGAGGTGGTCGTGCTGCTCTCGCGCCAGAAACTCATGCCGTTCGCCTGGCCTTCCGATGACAGGCCTTCCGATGACACCCGCGGATCCGATCCGGCGCGGATAGAGCCTTCACCGCGCCGACGCTACTTCGTGGCCATCCCTTCCCTCGACGACCCGGCAGACCCCACCAACGACGCCCGCAACGTGATCGCGCACGAGCTCGGGCACGCTCTCGGACTCTCGCATCACGGGGACCCGACCACCCTGATGTGCATGCCCTGCCAACTGGAGCACCTCGAGGCCGGGACAGAGCCGACCTACCTCGAGCTCGCACCCCGGGACCGAGCGCGCCTCGCCCAGCTCTACTCGCGAATCGGAGAGTGAGTGTCCACAAGAGACGTTACCGAAACCGGAGCCACCCTCGAAGAGCTGTTCTTCGCTCGCCAGACCGAGGAGCTGCAGCGGCGCTATCGCCGAGAGTGGCACCAGATGGCTCGTCGAGAAGCGCTTCAGGAGGCTTCGGGGATCCGCGATCCGGCCCTTGTCGACCGCCTGCTCGCACTCGGTGTCTCCGCCCGGACCGTCGCCGCCATGGTGCTCTATCCCCTCGTTGCAGTGGCGTGGGCGGATGACCGCATGGACGGCAAGGAAAAGGACGCCATCATGCGGGCCGCGAGCGAAGTCGGCGTGACTTCCGGGTCGACCAGCCGCGCTCTACTCGATTGTTGGCTCGCCGAGAAGCCCGCTCGGGAGATGCTCGACGCCTGGGTTGCCTTCGCCCGAGCGCTCCAGGAGAGCATGAGCCCAGACGAGTTCGAAGGCCTCGCAGCCTCGACTCTGAATCACACGCGCCGGGTCGCCGAGGCTGCCGGCGGGATCCTCGGGCTGATGAAGATCTCCGAGAAGGAAGAAGCCATGCTCCAGTTTCTGACGATGGCTTTCGAGGGAACGCTTCCGCCGTCGAAGTCGTGATCCGACGATCCTGAATCCACCTTAGAGGGAACGATCTCGAATGAAGCAATTCCTCGCCGCCGGCGCGTCTGGCTCTCGACCGCATCCAGGCCGCACCCTCGCGCTGGTCCTCTTGCTGGGCGTTCCTGCTCTTCTCTCGGCTCAGCCGAACCAACGGCTGCCGCACGGCCGCGAGATCGTGTTCCCCGACATTCCCGGCTACCTCAGCCTCAAGTGCGATTTTCACACCCACTCGGTGTTCTCGGACGGCAGCGTGTGGCCGGATATCCGTATCGAGGAGGCGATCAGGGACGGGCTCGACGCCCTCTCCCTCACCGAGCACCTCGAGTACCAGCCCCACGAGGACGACATTCCCCATCCGGATCGCAATCGAGCCCACCAGATCGGCCTCGAGCTGCTCGAAGAGGCCAGAGCGGCGCAGGCCGAAGGCGCCGACCTGATCCTGGTCCAGGGATCGGAGGTGACCCGCCGGATGCCGCCGGGCCACGCCAACGCGATCTTCATCGAGGACTCGAACAAGCTCCTGATCGACGATCCGATCGAGGTCTTTCGCGAAGCCAGACGTCAGGGCGCGTTCGTCTTCTGGAATCACCCCAACTGGGTCGGCCAGCGACCGGACGGTGTCGCGGCTCTCGATGCGATGCATCGCCGCTTGATCGAAGAGGGGCTGATTCACGGCATCGAGGTGGTCAACGACTGGACCTACTCCGACGAGGCGATGCAGATTGCACTGGACGAGGAGCTCACGATCATGGGCACCTCGGACATCCACGGCCTGGTCGACTGGCGTTACTCGATCGACCAGGGCGGCCATCGCCCCATCACCCTGGTCTTTGCCCGGGAACGCAGCGAATCGGCGATCAAGGATGCGCTCTTCGCCGGACGCACGGTCGCCTGGTTCGACTACCTGCTGGTCGGCAAGAGCGAGTACCTCGTGCCGTTGATCGAGGCATCTCTGTTGGTGGACGGCGCTTCCTACAGTCGGGACCGTACCGTGCTCGGAGTGTGGATCGAGAATCGCAGCAGCGCCACCTACGTACTGCGCAACCTCGGACCTCACGAGATTCACAACAAGAGCGACGTGCTCGAGATCGAAGGCCACAGCCGGGCCCATCTCCAACTGCACACACCGAGCCAGCTCGACAGCACCGAGCTCGAGCTGGAAGTGCTCAACGCTCTGACCGCGCCGAAGGAATACGCCAGGATCCGTGTGTCGGTCGGAGGAATCGAGCGGCGGGAGTAGCGGGAACACCGGTAGCTGGCACTCCCCGACCCTACGACTCCGGCTCTCTCAATCGAGAGTCACCGTCGCGTCACCGATCTCGAGACCGACCTCGATCTTCGAGGGGCCTCCCCCCCCCTCCCAGCGGGCCCTGGCACCGATCAACATCCGCCGCTTGCTCTCGACGGCGCCACCTGCACGCACGCTGGCGTCCCCGATCCTGGTCTTCACGGATACCGATCCGATCGCCGACACGGGCGCGTGAATCGTCAGATCGCCGATGCCCATGGCGACCGTGAGGTCCTTCACTCCGGAGCGGATCTCGACATCACCGATCCCGATCTGCGCGACCAACGGTGAATCGGCCGGCAGGCTGACGTGCCCCTCGATGCTCATCTTGCGCAAGAGGCTGCGCGACAGTCCGGTCATGTGAATCTCGAGCCCTCGCCCGGTCCGGCGTGGCTCGATCTCGAGCTTCTTGCGCGCCTTCTCACATCTGGAGGGTGTCAGTTGCTTGCAGCCGGCCACGATCTCGGCCCGCAGCTCACCCGTGTTCGAGGCCTCGATCTCCAGCTCGCCGACGCCGAAGACGAGGTAGACCGGCTGGCCCGGCTCGACCGGCTCGACCAGCGGTACGGCACCGACAACGAAGATCTCGTCGGAGAACCCTGGCATCTCGGCGGAGGGTCGGTCGTCGGTGACGTCGACGGCTGCGAAGGCGGAAAGCCCCAGGAGTCCAGAGAGCAAGAGTGGCAGCATGGCGAAGTGCTCCTTTCTGGAGTACTGACGGCCGGCCTCGACTTTTGTTGCAGCGCCGTCGGCGTGGACACAACGAGGCTCCCTTCCGAGCGCAGTGTGGCCATCCGGGACTTCGCGGGACCTTCACGGCGTGCGCGAAACCGACCTCGATCCGCCATCACGAACCAAAGATGTCGGCGCTGCCCTCGTCGTCACTCAGCACGATCTCGTCGGTCAACAGGGCAATCCGCACCGCGGAATGAACGGCCCTCTTGATCCCCTCTTCCTCGTTGGCGAGGCTGACCGCGCCCGAAGCGATCATCGCCGCGTAGATTCTCGACGCCGCGTGGACCACGGCCTCCTCGCTCTTCTCGAGCCTCAGGAATGCTTCGTTCTTTGCCATCCTCATTTTCTCCTTCTGGCGAGCCTGGCGCTCGTCCCTCGGTGAGCAACACCATCAGGTCCGCCACGTTGGTCCCGGTCGGGCCGGTCACGAGCAGGTCTCCCGAAGCCTCGAGCGCCCCATGGGAATCGTTCTCCTCCAACCACACAGAGGGCTCCACATCCGCATCCCGCATTCTCATCAAGCTGCCCGAATCGACGATTCCCCCCGCAGCGTCGGTGGGACCGTCGCGGCCATCGGTGCCCCCGCTCAGCAGTACCCAGCATCTGGGCGACGCGACGCCGGCCTCGTCTGCTGCGATCGCGAAGGCCAGGGCGAGCTCCTGATTGCGGCCGCCTCGCCCACCACCCGTGACCGTGACCGTCGTCTCGCCCCCTGCCACCATAGCGCAGCGCTCGGCCTCCTTTCCGAGGCAGCGGCCGAACTCCTGCACGAAGTCGATCGCCACCTCGCGCGCTTCGCCCTCGATCGGCCGCCCCCACTCCGTCACGCGATAGCCGAGCTCGCGGGCGCGCCGCACCATCGCGGCCACCGCAAGACCGTTGCCGCCGATCAACCTCGTCCGCGTCCGGGCGAGAGAGGAGGCGCCCGGACGCGGCGTTTCCGAAAGGGCGCCGCCAGCTCCCCGCTGCAGGTACTCCCGAACCTCGAGAGGTCCGTGCGCTGTGCCGAGCACGGAGTCGAGTACGGCGAGAGCGTCTTCATAGGTGGTCTCGTCTCCGACCGTGGGGCCACTCGCGACGGTCGAGAGGTCGTCTCCGACCACGTCGGAGAGCACCAGTGCCTCGACCCGCGCAGGGTAGGCCATCACCGCCAGTCGACCGCCCTTGAGTCGCGAGAGATGTTTGCGTACGCAGTTCACCTGACGAATGTCGGCGCCCCCCTCGAGCAGCTGGCGCGTCGTGGCGATCTTGGCCTCGAGCGTCAGTCCCACCGCCGGCGCCGCGACCAGTGCCGAGCCCCCACCCGAGATCAGGACCAACACACGATCTCCCTGCCGAGCCGCTCGCAGCGTTCTCTCGACTTCCAGCCCTGCGCGCACGCTGTCGGCATCGGGCAACGGATGCCCGCCTCGTCGCAGCGCAAGGGCCATGAATCCCCTGCCTCGTGGCTCGCCCTCGACCGCCGCGAGGTTCTCCTCGTTGCTGACCACGACCCCGCCGGCGATCCGCGCTCCGACGCGCTCGAGCTCCTCTACTGCCGCGCCACCCATCGCCACCGAAGCCTTGCCGAACGCGACGATCCACCACCGACCGGGGAGATCCATCCCTGCGAGGGCCCTTCGCACCCCTCCGGCAGGATCGGAAGCCGCCACCCCAGCGTCGAAGATGCCAAGCGCGTCGCGGCGCAGGCGCTCGGTGGAGCTCAACCCGCTCAGTCCCTTCCGGGACGTCCAGCAACCGGCCCGAGCCAGGCTCGACGGATCTCCGCCTGCATCGCCGGCGCCGCCAGCTGGAAGTCGCGTCCGGTCGATCGGGGCAGCGGGAACCACTTCCACAGAAATACGCCCACCACACGGCGCTCGCGCTCGATCACATCCAGGGCGATACGCAGACAACGCCGCTGCAGGACCTCCGCCTCCGGGCCGTCGGTCTGGTACTCCCACGGACGGCGAGCCGCCTCCCAAGAGCGGTTGTAGCCCAGCTCGGTAAAGACCACGTACTTGTCGAGCCGCTCCGAGAACTGGTGCAGCGCCCACATGCGCTCCTGCCAGCCTCGACGGATCTCTCGCTCACTCGGATCGTCCGAGTCGGCAACGGGAAAGTAGGCCTGGACACCGATCGCGTCCAGGGCATCCCAGAAGGGAACCCGCTGGTAGTCGGTCCAGTTCGATGCATAGGTCAGCGGCGCGGGAGTGCGCTCGCGCACCGCAGCGATCACTTCTCGCCACTGGGTTTCGTGACCGAGTGTCCGATCGAGCTCCGTTCCCACCGAGAAGGCGTCGGCCTCTCGGGTCGCCTCGGCCAGGGCAACGATCCAACTCCGATAGCTGTCGAAGAAGCGTCTCCAGCTCTCCGGCTCGGAGAACTCGATCTCTCCGCGCCAGGAAAAGGGAGAGCCCCAGTAGGCCAGGTGTGGCTTGACCAGGATCCGCAGTCCGCGACTGTGCGCTTCACGGATCGGTCGAACTTCGGGAGACTCGGGGGACTGAGCGTCGATCGGTCGAAAGCTCACCGTGCCGTCGGCATCGATTCGGGCATAGGGGTGAATCGCCACCCAGTTGGCTCCGACCGCTCGCAGCTCGTCGAACGTCGGACCGATGGCGTCGCTACCCCACTCCTGGCCGCCCCGATGGGTCGACACGGTGACTCCGCGGAGCTTGGAAGCACCCGTCTCTTGCGCCGCCTCCAACTTCAGGACCCCCGCGAAGGTATTCAGTATGAGTGCCCCTAGAGCGAGAGATGCAAATGAAGAGCGCATTGCCGGCAAGGATAGTGCACGCTGATCCACTCACGAACCGGAGGCGCTCGCGCAATTGGCCAACCGGCCAGTAGAAGGTGACGAAGAAGGGACGAACGCACGCAACGTCCAAGCTTCTCAGGCGTATTCCCTTATGTAAGCAAGCCGCGTCCCCCGTCGAAGGGCCGTCCAGCTCGACCGACAAGAGCCACTTCACCAAAGAAAGAACTCCGACATGAAGCGCACCTTGTCTCTGCTCCCCCTTCTCGCCCTCTGTAGCCTCCTGCTGGCCACTGCCGCCGCAGCTTCAGAAGCCAGTCCGGACCGAACCCAGAGCAATCTCGGCTTCGCCGACGACCGACGGTGGCTGGGTGCCGACGATGTCGAGCTGCCCTTCAGCACCGACGAGCAGGTCCTGGACTTCCTGCGTCACGCCGAGGTGGTAGAAGCCAAGCGCTTGTCGTCGGGAATCAACAAGGCGCTCAAGGTCACCCTCGAGCAGGACGGCGTGCGGGCTCATGCCATCTTCCGGACGGTCAACCGAGCCCTCAAGGAGCGCGCCAATCGGCCCAGCGTCTACGACGCCCACGACAGCTACCAGTTCGAGGTCGCCGCCTACAAGGTCAACCGGATGCTGCGCCTCGACCGAATCCCCCCGGTCGTCATGCGTGAGATCGACGGCGAGCCGGGCTCTCTGCAGCTCTGGGTAGAGAATGCCTCGACCGAGGCCGATGTGATCCGAAGCGGACGCAACCTGGAAGGCGTCGCCCGCCGCCACCTGCAAAAGCAGGTACAACTGATGTTCGACCAGCTGATCTTCAACTTCGACCGGCACCAGGGCAACAGCCTGTACGACAGCTACGACTTCCTGTGGTACATCGACCACACGCGCTCCTTCAAGCCGCTGCCGCAGCTCCCCGCCGCGGACAGGCTCGCCGTCGTCGAGGAGGAGTTCCTGGAATCGCTGCGGAGCCTCGACCCGAAGGCGGTGAAACAGGAACTGCGTCCCTATCTCGACATGATGCAGATCGACGCACTGCTCAAGCGTCGCAAGCAGATACTCAGGCGCATCGACGACCTGATCGCCGAGCGCGGCGTCGACGCAGTGGTCTTCGATCTCGAATCGCGCCTGGCGGGCCCGACCGAGCTGGCCGGCAACGCGGCGCCTTCGATCCCGCCTGCCAGCGAGTAGGACTCTTCGGGGCGGCTTCTGCGCCTCAGGGCTTCAGGACCTGAGAGCGGCCTACTTCACGCGGCGCCCGTGCTTGATCACGAGGTCGACGTCACGCAACAAGCCCGGCTCGCGGAGCACATTGCCACGCACGGCAATGATGTCTGCCTTCTTGCCCTCCGAAACCGTGCCCACCTCATCGATCACTCCCTGGGCCGTGGCCGGCCAGTAGGTGGCGGAGCGCAGCACCGACATCGGGTCGACTCCGAACTCCTCGACCCAGGTCTCGATCTCTCGCCAGGTCGAATCGGAGTGGAAGGTGAGCGGAACGCCACTGTCGGTGCCGATCAGCATCACCACTCCGGCTTCCCGTAGCTGCTGGAACTTGTGGGGTACGGTCGGCCGGCGCAGCGGAATCAGGGCGTAGTAGTCGAGACGCTCCAGATGCTCGAGGGAGCCAGCCACATCGGCCACGGTGCTGGCCTCGAGGCCCTCGTGCCAGCGAGGATCGTCGATGCGCTCCGGATTGTCGCGGGTGTACTCGTAGAGCAGGAGCGGTGTCACCGTCGGGGTCCAGAACAACGTGTTGGCTCTGCCCTTGATCATCTCCCACACGTCAGGCGGATACTCGGGCATCGTACCCAGGCCGGTGTGCTCGAAGTTGTCGACTCCGGCGAGAATTCCCCGACGGATCTCCTCCGGACGATGGGCGTGCGCGATCACCGGTAGCTCGTGAGCGTGCGCTTCGTCGACGATGGCCTCGACCTCTTCCATCGTCATCTGGTCCTGATCGATCAACTTGATCAAATCGACTCCCGCCTCCGCCAGCTGCCGCACCTTGGCGCGGGCGTCCTCGACCCCGTCGACGCCCCATCGGAAGAGCTCCGTACCAGGATAGGGCTCGTGCTGGAGGAACGGACCGGAGACGTAGAGCGTCGGCCCGAGGATCTCGCCGGCATTGATCGCATCCCGTACCCCCAGGATGTCGTCCAGAGGGGCACCCAGATCGCGAGCACTGGTCACGCCGGCGTGCAGCAGCTGGCGTGCGGCCGCCGGCATGATCTCCGAGCGGAAGCGGTCGATGTAGGTGGCGTCCCAGTGCTCGTAGTCCGAGTGGCCCACCAACATCAGATGCGCATGCATCTCCCACAGACCGGGCAGCACCGACATCCCTTCGGTCGAGATCACGGTGGCGCCGGCGGGCACCTCGAGTGTCGACGTGGTGCCGACCGCGGCGATGCGCTCCCCCTCGATCAGAATCACGCTGTCTTCGATCGGGCTGCCACCGTAGCCGTCGATCAGGCGACCACCGACCAGGGCAGTCTGCGCGCCCATGGAGCTCGAGAAGGCCGAAAGCAGAAGGACGACGAGCAGATTGCGAGTCACGAGCGACCCCCTCTGGAAGTGAATTCAGATCTGTGGGAGAACCCTGCGGCCCTGACAGTAGTGGCTCCGTCGCCATCCGTAAACAGCCCCCGTCCCTGCTAGCATGATCTCGACCTCCGTGTCCTCCTCGCGACCGCTCGATTCCCCCGAGACACCCGTAGTGAACGCACCTCAACGCGCCTCTCTCTTCGCCCTGGCGACGACCCTGGCCTTCACGAGCACCCTGCGCCCCGCGCTGACTCCGGAGCAGTCGACGCTGCTGCAGTACGCGCGCTCGCAGATGGAGGCGCTCGATCAGTTCGAGGACACGGAACGCTCCCGTCACCGGCTGCTGGCTCGCAACCTGTCGCGCTACTTCGCGGTCTATCTCATGCCCCCGGACACCGAGGAGTTCCAGCGCCTGCTCGGCACCCTGCAACGCATGGGCCAGAGCTTCGCACGGCGGGGATACAGCGAAGCTCGCAACCACGCCAGAGAAGCCGGGAAGACGTTCATCGACGAGCAGGACGTGGAGTTCTTCTCGAACCGGGTACTCCCTCGCACGATCGAACCCTGGGGGGAAGTGATCTTCTTTCCCCAGGTCGAGGCTCGCCGCCTCGTGCTCGAGGAGATCGATCTCCGTGCGCTTCGAGACACCGGCTTCGTGTGGGAGATCCTCGGACATGTGGTCGAGACCGAGGTGCTGCCCGATCCCGAGGCTCTGCCCATGACTCAGGAGGCCGCGGTCGCTTTCGGTGACACGGTCAACGCCTTCGGCCTTCTCCTGCTGCGGGTCGCAGGAATCCATGCCCGCACCGACCTCGCCCCCTACGTCGGCACCCAGCACCTGCGCCTCGCCGGGCGCTCGATCGTGCCGCGCGAGCCGGACGAGTCGATGCCTCGGTTGCCCGTGGAGGCTCCCCCCACCGGCGAGCCCTTTCTGGTCGACGTGACCGCGGCCGCGAAACTCGACTACAGGCATCGCACGTCGGCCTGGCTGACCGAGTTTCGCCGCTATGGAATCGTCGCGCCTACCTTCAGTGGGGGCGGAGTCGCGGCGGTCGACATCGACAACGATCACTGGCCCGACCTCGTGGTGTGTGGAGGCGACGGCTGTCACCTGTTCCGCAACCGCGGGGACGGCACTCTCGAAGACGTGACCGAGGCGAGCGGGATCTCTCACGACGCGGAGGCTCGCATGCCCGTCGTGGCAGATTTCGACAACGACGGTCGGCGGGACCTGTTCGTCACCTACGCCCGGGACAGCAACCGCCTGTTTCGCAACGTGAGCGAGGGGACGGCCCTGCGTTTCGAGGACGTGACCGAGTCGAGCGGCCTCTTCCAGGAGGGAGACGTCAGTGGACCCGCAGTGGCCTTCGACTACGACGGTGACGCCCTGCTGGACCTCTATGTCGGAAACTTCGGCAACTATCTGGAAGGCGCCTCGGCCTGGGTCGCGACCGACTCGAAGAACGCCATGAAGAACCGCCTCTACCGAAACGTCTCCAGCCGGGACGGAGCCGGCGGCCTGCGGTTCGAAGACGTCTCGGTCGATTCGGGAGTGGAGGACACGGGATGGGCGCAGGCGCTCTCCCACTTCGACTACGACAACGACGGCGATCAGGATCTCTACGTGGCCAACGACTTCGGCCGCAACAGTCTGATGGTCAACAACCGCGACGGAACGTTCACCGCAGCGGGGGCGACCACCGGCAGCGACGATCCTCATCACGGCATGAACGTCTCGTTCGCCGACCTCAATCGGGACACCTATCCCGACATCTTCGTGACCAACATCTGGTTCTATGCCAGCAGCTCCGACAGCGTCAACGAGACCAACTCGGTGTTGCTGTCGACCCTCACCGAGAACGGCCCCGCCTACGTCCGCGGGGAGGAGCCGCCCCTGCTCGAGCACGACAGCGGCTGGTCCTGGGGCGCACTGTTCTTCGATCGTGACAACGACGGCGACTCCGATCTGCTGGTGCTCAACGGTTTCACCGACTACTTCACCTTCGCCCAGTACCGCAAGCATCCCGTCGATTCGGCTCGGCTGTACGCGATCAACAACGGACGCGACGCAAACCTCTACTTCGAGAACCAGGGAACGAGCTTTCCCTCCGCGCTGATGCGAAGCGGCGCCGAACTCCCCGAGGAGAACTCTCGAAGCCTCGCGCTGCTCGACTACGATCGCGACGGCGACCTCGATGCCGTCGTGACCACCTTTCACTCCAACGCCCGTCTCTTCCGCAACGACAGCTCCGGGAAGGGACACTGGCTCACGGTCAGCCTCCTCGGCGATCCGGAGAAGGGCTCCAATCGAGACGCGATCGGAGCCGTCGTGATCGCCCGCGGCGCGGGTGACTTCTATGCCTGGCGCATGGTCAACGGGGGCGAAGGCTACCTGGCCATGAGCTCTCTGCCCATCGAGCTCGGGACCGGTGATCTCACCACGGTCGATCTAGAGATCCGCTGGCCCTCGGGAGAGATTCAGGAGGTCTCGAGCGTCGCCGTCGATCGAGAGATCCGGATCACCGAAGGAAGTGACGAGATTGTCGAGCTGCCACGCTGACCCCGCACTCGCCGACTCTCTCCGAGAGCAGCGACACCGTCGCCGACCGGGCACCCGGTGCGCGCGGTCGCTCTTGCGCCTTTGTCTGACGTTCTGCTTCGTTCCCGTGCTCCTGTCGGCACAGTCGACTCCGGACGAGGACCGGCTTCGCGAAGCCGCCGGCCTGCGCAGTACGGCCCTCGCCGACATGGAGGAAGGCAACTACGCTCGCGCTGCCGAGAAGCTCGAACGACTCGGCGAGCTACTGCCCGACAACGTGCTCCCCGCGGTCAACCTCTCGATCTGCTACCTACGACTCGATCGCCGGGAAGAGGCTCTCCGACAGATCCTGCGCGCTCGGCGACTCTCTCCCGACAATCCGCAGCTTCTCTTCAGCTTCGCCACCCTGCTCGGAGGTCCCGAGGGGGACCGCGCGCTCTGGCAGGAGATCCTCGACGAGTTCATCGAATCGCATCCTGGCGACCCTCGGCCTCATTTCCTGCTCGGCCGGCGGGCCGAGGACGACGGCGACTGGGCAGCCGCCCAGGCAGCCCTCACCGAGGCCTCCAGACGAGCACCAGAGAACCTGGTGCCGCTGGTCGAGCTCTTCGCAGCGGCCGCCCAGAACGCTGACCTGGATGCGACGGAAGACGCGCTCTACGGCATCGAGGACCGTCTCAACGGCTTCGACGGCAGTGCCGAGCGCCTGGCACGGGAGATCGAAGACGCACTGCTCGACGGCGAAGCGAGCGCGGTACGGCCCCGGGCGATGGCCCTACGCAACGTTCTCCGACCGACCGAGCTCTACCAGATCGGTCTCGATCCCCTGATCGGACGACAGGGAGGCCTCGAGCTCTTCCCGCAGATCGACTTCGAGCCTGCCCTGCCGGCGAGTATCCAGGGCGGCCAGGATCCGGAGATCTCCTTCCAGGAGCAACCGGCTCCCCTCGACCGCCCTCTCAGCCATGCGATCTGGGTCGCTCGCCCCGGATCACTGGAGCTCCTCCTGGTCGCCACCGACGGACAGACCTACAGCTGGAAGCCGCAGGAGGCGCCCGCCCCGATCGACATTCCCGGTCTCGCGACCTCTGCGCGAGCCCTGTTGGCGCTCGACCTCGACCAGGACGAGAGGACGGATCTCCTGACGCTCGCGCCCACGGGCCTGGCACTCCATCGCGGCCTGGAGGGCGCGAGCCTCGGCTTCGGCGAACCCCGGACCCTGCTCGAGTCAACCGATCTCGAGCGTGCCTTTCCCCTCGACCCCGACCAGGACGGCGACCTCGATCTCCTCCTCGCCACCACCTCCGGCCCGGTCCGGTTCCTGCGTAACGACGGCGCCGGCTTCAGCGATCGGACCGCGGAGATGGGCGTGTCCGGCGTTCGGCACCTGCGTGACGTCGTGGCCTTCGACTTCGACGACGATGGCGACCTCGATCTACTGACCGTCGCCGGCTCCGGGGTGAATCTGTGGGGCAACGAGCGTAGCGGGCCGTTGGTGGACAGGTCCGAGCGACTCGGTTCCCTCTCCGAGGGGGCTCCCTTCATCGGTGCGCTGGCCGAAGACTTCGATCGAGACGGTCATTTCGATCTGCTGCTCTGGGGCACCGAGGGCGCGCTTCTCCTGGCCAACCGAGCGGGCAGCTTCTCCGCGCTCGACTCCCTCTCCGGTGTCGCCGGCATCGAAGGTCCCTGGCTCGCAGCGGTGGCGGCCGATTTCGACAACGACGGAGATCGAGACGCCGTCGCACGCATCGCAAGCAGCGTGGTCCTGCTGCGCAACCGGGGAGGCGAGCTCTCTCCCGAAGTGCAGGAGACGGCGGCTCCCGACAGCGACTCCGACTCCGACTCCGTGCGGCTGATCCACTTCGACCCCGATCTCGACGGTGACCTCGACGTGGTCGCCCTCGGGAATGCTGCCCCGCTCCGGGTCCATCGCAACGAGGGAGGCGACCGCAACGCCTGGGTCCGACTCAGTCTGCAGGGGCTCAACACCGACAACGCCAAGAACAACACTCAGGGACTCTTCGCGCGAATCGAGACCCGCGTGGGAGACGTCTTCCAGGTCCGCCTGGGCAACGGCGGTGTCAACCACATCGGACTGGGAGCCCGCCGGCAGGCCGACGTCATCCGCGTCATCTGGACCAACGGTCTCGCCCAGACCTGGCAGCAGGTCTCGAGCGAGCGGACCCTGGTCGAGAGGCAGGTTCTCAAGGGCTCGTGCCCTTTTCTGTACACGTGGAACGGCTCCGAGTTCACCTTCGTCACCGACCTGATGTGGCGCTCCACCCTCGGGATGCACTTCCCCGACGGCTCGCCGATGCCACACCAGTCCGCCCGCGACTGGGTGAAGATTCCGGGGGACGCTCTCCTGGCCGGAGAGGAAGCCTGGCTCCAGGTCACTGCGGAACTGTGGGAAGCGGTCTATGTCGATCGCCAGTCCCTGGTCGCTGTCGACTACCCTGCGCGGGACGCACGTGGAGAGGAGGTCCACCTCCATGTCGACGAGCGCTTCACTCCGCCTCCCCATTCTCGCGAGCCGCCCCTGGCCTGGGCGATTCGACCGCGGCCCCCGCAGCGTGCGACGCTTCTGCGCACCGATGGGCCCAGGGACGTGCTCGATGCCGTACGCCTGCGCGACGGCGTTCACGTCGACGCGCTCCCCCTGACGCGCTACCAGGGAGTGACCGAGGAGCATGCCCTCGAGCTCGAGTTCGCCCTCGAGCCGAGCGCTGCAGCCTCTCTCACCGCACCGAAGCTCCTCCTCGCGGGCTGGATCTTCCCTACCGACACCACGATCAATCGCGCCCTGGAACAGAATCCCGACATGGATGCGGCTCCGCCTCGCCTCGAGGTCCAACGCCCCGATGGCAGCTTCACCGAGCTCTATCCTTCGATCGGTATCCCCAACGGCAAACGGAAGGAGCTGGTGATCGACCTCGGGGTGCTGCCGAAAGGCATCCTCGACTCCGATCATCTGACGCTGCGCCTCGTCACCTCGATGCAGATCTACTGGGACGCCGCAGCCCTCCTCCCAACGGAGCCGCAGTGGGGCGATTCGGGATCCATGCCGCGGCGTACGGCGCTCGATCCCGACTTCGCCGACCTGCACTACCGCGGTTTCTCCCGCCTCTACAGAGAGAGCCCGAGCGGCCCCCATCTGTTCGACGCCAGTGAGCCCAGCTTCGAGCGCCCCTTCCGCGACATGAAGGGCCGCTACACCCGCTACGGAGACGTGCTCGAGCTCGCCCTCGCGGAGGACGACCGGATGGTCGTGATGTCTCAAGGGGACACGCTGCTGCTGCGCTACGCGACGGCGCAGTTGCCACCCCTCCCCGAAGGGTGGAAGCGCGACTGGCTGCTCTACACGGACGGTTGGGTGAAGGATGCCGATCTCGCCACCGAGACCTCACAGACGGTCGAGCCGCTACCGCACCACGGCCTCGAGTCCTACCCCGACCCGGCCAGGCCGTTTCCCGATACCGAGGCCCACCGCGACTGGCTCGAGCGCTACCAGACCCGGGAGCTCGACGACTCGGCCTTTCGCCGAAAACTCCAGCCAGAGCCCTGACCCCCGCGCTGCCAACGCCCGAGGCCTCGATGGGCTCAGCCCCGCTCCTTCCTGGAACTCCTCGGACCGTTTGGGGGTCCAAGAGACTGAAACTGACAAGACAAGGAGATCCCTGATGGCAGACTTCCTCCGCGAGGCAGGCCCCGTCGCCCTTCCCATCCTCCTCCTCGGAACGACTGCGCTCGTCGCGGCGCTCATCCACGTCGCCGCACCGAGCCTCCGCCTGCGGGCGCTCGCCATCGGCTCGACCGTGACGGCGCTGCTGATGGGAGTATTCGGAACGGTGACCGGTTTCCAGAAGGCCCTGCGGCTCCTCCCGGAGCTGGCACCCGACAGGCGCTGGATCGTCCAGGTCGGCCTCCGCGAGGCTCTCAACGGCCTCGTGCTCAGTCTGGCTTTCGCCCTCGTCGTCACTCTTCTGCTCACCGTCGCGGCGTTGCGCAGCCACAACGCACTGAGGGCGAGCGACGCGTCTGGCCTGGCGACCGGTCGCACCTGACTGGGCGCGCGACCTACCGGTACTCGTCGCGGGCCGGCTGGAACACGTCGATGAGGCGGCAGTCGGTGAGCGCCCGACCCGAGTGGGGGAGGTTGCCGGGAATCACCAGCACCGATCCGGGCTCCAGCACGTGGCTCTCGCCGTCGACGGTGAGCTCGAACGTCCCCTCGACGACGTGCGCCAACTGCTCGTGGTGGTGGGCATGCTCGGGCAGCTCGGCGCCCTTGCGAACGGTCCAGAAGGCCATCGTACAGCCTTCGCCGTGGACGAAGCGCCCACTGAAGCCGGGCATCAATTCGCGGGCGCTGAGATTATCGAGAAGGTGCAACATGGTGCGCGAATGCTATCCCGAGCGACGGAAGTTCGAGCGGCTCAGCGGCGCCGCGCCCGCAGGAACACTTCGAGCTGATTGGGCCGATCGTTGGTGAACGACAGCCGAGTCCGGCCATCGTCGAGCTGATCGATCACGGCTGGCTCCGCACTCTCGGTGAGAGACCAGCCTTCGGGCAGCACGACCTCGTTGCGCGGGCGGCCGAAACTCCGATCCCAGAGCAGCTCGTCTCCATCCAGCCCGTAGCGAGTGGCATCGGTGTAGGTCTCCTCGATGCGCAGCCGGGTGGAGGCCCCCGGTTTCACCGCTTCGAACCAGATGACGACCACCTCGGTGTCCGCCTCGACCGGAGCTCCGCCGAGGTCGAGGCCGCGCTCGGTGATCGACTTTCCCCTCAAGGTCTCGACCTTCAAGCGCTCACCGGTATCGACGTTCCACGCTTCGGGGTTTGAAGCCTTCGAGCCGGACCGCACCACGTTGAGGTAGCGATCCATCCCCTCCCGGGTCTCGGTGTAGTCGTGGTAGAGGCGGAACGAGTGCGTCTCGGGCTGACGCAGATAGTAGACGATCTCCCGGTCTTGAAAGGCCCGCTCGTCGAAGGAGAAGTCGATCCGCGCTCCCGAAGGCCGTCGCGCCTCGACCGGTGGGCTCGGCGCGAGGCTTCCCCCACCGGCATTCGCCGGGACCGTCCCAGAGCGCTCGGGCAGCCGCCGCGCCTCCACTCGCAGTGGCACGGCGGCGAAGCCCCGATTCATGAACGAGAGCCGGAGTCGCCCATCGACCTCGAGCGCGACCTGCACGGGGTAGTTGGCGGCCAGCAGTTCATAGCCGGCGGGCAGCACGACGGCGTTGCGCCGCACCCCGAGCGAGCGCTCGAACACCAGTCGGTCGCCTTCGTGACGGTAGCTCGCAGGATCCTCGTAGCTCTTGTCGATGCGCAGGCGCGCTTCCCCCGCGACCGGACTCACCGAGCTCGCGCCCGTGGTGAGCGCGGGCACCGGCGAGGCCAACTCGATGCGCAGGTACTGCATCTCTGTGTCGGCTCCGGTCAGACCGTCGGCCTCGGCCCGGCTTCCCGGCACGAGCTGCCATCGCAACGGCTTGCCGGTCGACAGATCGATCACGGCATGCACGGTCGGCTCGCTTCCCTTACGGATCGGATTGAAGTAGAGCCGGGCTCCGGGGCTGGCCGCGGTGACGTCATAGACGATACGAAAGGTCCGGGTCTCCGGCGCCTGCAGCTCGTAGCGAGTGTAGGCGTCGGCGCTGGTCTGACGCGGTGACTGCCCGCTGGCAGCGGCCGAGAAGCCGAGCAGGCAGGCGAGGACAAGGGGGATCCCGGGGCTGCGCCTAGTCATCTTGCGCCTACTCATCTTGCGTCTCCTCTTCCACCACCGGTTCCAGTCCCTGTGCCTCGAGATCCCGGTTGAGTGCCGGGAGGCCACTCGCGATGGCTGCGTCCAGCTCCGCGAGGTGCGCCTCCAGCTCGGCGCTCAGCTCGTCGTAGACCAGGTAGGCCCCTGCTGTGGGAGGAGCATCCCCGGTCTCGACGCTGCGACGCAGCGAGGAGAGGCGGTTGTTGAGACGGATCGGGAAGTTGAGTGGATCCTGGTTGCTTCGGTTCTTGACCTGGTAGAGAGCCTCCTCTACCGTGCCGAGCGCTTCGCGCAGTGATTCGGTGGTCGCGGCCAGCTCGGAGTCGGAGCTGCCCTTCACCCGCTCGTCCAACTGCTGGCGTAGCGCGCGAATGCGGATCACCGCCTCGTTGGCTCGACTGGTCTGGTCGCGGATCCTGGAAGCCAGCTCGAACTGCTCGCGCAGATCCTCCTCGGTCACCCCTTCCAGATTCGGATCCATCACGATCTCGAAAGGAGCGGCAAGCGTCTCCCCGCCGGCGGTCACTCGAGCCTCGTAGCGGCCGGGAGGCGCCTTCGGCCCGCTCTCGGCTCTGGCACTCCACAGGATCATGCCTTCGAACACGGTGGCTCCGGGATAGCGCAGGTTCCACTGGAAGCGATTCAGTCCTGCACGGGTGGTGGGCGGCGGAGGGGGCGGGCGACGAAACGAGTTGCCCTCGGGCGGCTCGGTTTTCTCGTCCTCCGGAGTTCCGGTGAAAGTGTCGACCACGTTGCCCTGTGCATCGACGATCTCGACGGTCACTTCTTCGGCGGCCTCGGCGAGGAAGTACTGCACGGTCGCCAGCGTCAGTCCCCGGATCGCATCGGCCATCTCGAACACGGTGAGTGGTGCATCGTAGGTCGCCGCAGTGAGCTGGCGCAGAGGCTCGATGTCGTCGAGAATCCAGAAGCCTCGGCCGTGAGTACCGAGCACGACGTCGGAACCGTGGATCACCAGATCCCGGATCGGTGTGTCGGGCAGCTCGAGCTGGATCGACTGCCATCGGTCGCCGGCGTCGAAAGAGGTGTAGACCCCGTGCTCGGTGCCGAGGAAGAGCAACCCCTCGCGCACCGGGTCCTCGCGCACCGCGCGGGCGAAGTGGCCAGGCGCGATGCCCGAGGTGATCTTCTCCCAGCTACGCCCGTAGTCCCGCGTGCGGAAGACGTAGGGCTCGCGGTCGTCGACCTGGTAGCGGTTGGCTGCCAGATAGACGGTGCCGGCCGTGTGATCCGACTCGTCGAGAATGGAGACGCGACTGAACTTGGGAAGGCCGGGGGGCGTGATGTCCGTCCAGTCGTCGCCTCCGTTGCGTGTGAGGTGCACCTTGCCGTCGTCCGAGCCCGCCCAGATCGTGCCCTCGTCGTGACTGGAGGGCACCAGGGCAAACACCGTGGCATAGATCTCGGGGCCGTTCATGTCCATGGTGACCAGGCCCCCGGTTTCGCCCAGCGTCTCCGGGTCGGCGTAGGTCAGATCGGGGCTGATGCGCTCCCAGCTCTGCCCGTCGTCGGTGCTCCTCCACACGTGCTGCGAGCAGGTGTAGAGCACCTCTGGATCGAGCGGTGAGAAGACGATCGGAAAGGTCCACTGCCAGCGCTCGGGCAGCGCGCTGGCGGGCTCCCCCGAGAAGAAGCGCGGGTAGACCTGGATGTCCCTGACCTGACCGGTGGAGCGGTCGTATCGAGTGAGCAGGGCACCCTGGGAGCCCGCGTAGAAGAGATCGGCACGGGTCGGGTGCTGGGTGATGTAGCCACTCTCACCGCCCCCGACGTCGTAGTACCAGCCATGCCCCGGTCCCCGCGCCTGCATGTGATCCCACCCGTCCGAGGGGAGACACACGGTGCTGTTGTCCTGCTGGGCGCCACACACGTGGTAGGGAACGTCGCTGGTGGTGTTCACGTGGTAGAGCTGCGTGGTGACGAAGTCCTGCTCGGTCCAGCTCTCCCCTCCGTTGACCGAGACGTTGCCGCCGCCGTCGTTGGAGTTGCACATGCGTCGCGGATCGTTGGGATCGATCCACAGATCGTGCTGATCGCCGTGGGGAGGCCGGATCTGGACGTCGAAGGTCTCCCCGCCGTCGGTCGACTTGTAGAGACCTGTATTGAGCGCGTAGACGGTCTCTCGATCCTGGGGGTCGGCCAGCAGTCGGGAGTAGTAGAAGGCGCGCTGGCGCAGTTTGCGCTCGTCGTTGGTCTTCTTCCAGGTGGCGCCGGCGTCGTCCGAGCGAAACACTCCGCCCTCCGGGGCCTCGACGATCGCCCACACGCGCTTCGAGTCGGCCGGCGACACGGCTATGCCGATCTTGCCGATCGGGCCTTCGGGCATCCCGGGGTTGGCGGTCAGCTCGTACCAGGTCTCGCCCCCGTTGTCCGACTTCCACAAGCCGGAATCGGGCCCCCCGCCCCACATCTTCCACGCCTTGCGGTAGACCTGCCAGATCGAGGCGTAGATCACGGCAGGATCGCGTCGATCGATCCACAGGTCTGCGGCGCCAGCCTTCGGAGACACGAACAGCACCTTCTCCCAGGTGTTGCCACCGTCCGTCGAGCGAAACACCCCCCGCTCTTCGTTGTCGCCGTAGGGGTGGCCCAGAGCCGCCACGTAGACCACGTCGGGGTCGGTGGGATGAACCCGGATTCGGGATATGGCTTGCGTCTCTTCCAGTCCGAGATGACGCCACGTCTCCCCCCCGTCGACGGTCTTGTAGACCCCGTCTCCCTGGGTGATCGAGCCGCGCAGCTGGGTCTCCCCCATGCCGATGTAGACCACATCGGGATTGGTCTCCGCGACGGCGACTGCGCCCACCGAGCTCGACGTCACCTGACCGTCGGTCATCGCGTTCCAGGTCAGGCCACCGTCCGTGGTCTTCCACGCCCCTCCGCCGGTCGCACCGAACCAGTATTCGTAGCGCCGACCGGGACTCCCCATGCAGGAGAGCGAACGACCCCCGCGCTGGGGTCCGATGTTGCGCCACGCGAGACCCGGAAAGCGATCGGGGTCGAAGTCCAGATCCTCCGGGCCGGCCTGCGCTTGCCCCATCGGCGTGAGCAGTGTGAGGACGACCAGCGTCCAGAAGAGCGCAGCGAAACGACGCATATCCAGGAACCTCCAGAAGGGAAACTCCGCCCAGTCTATCGCCGCCGTCGCTCACGGCCTCGGACCCCTGCTCCTCGGGGACCGGGCTTCTGCTTCTGATCCGGTCAACCGCTCTCGGAGCGCAACACGGCCACCGAGCGGGCCGCGACCCGGAGTGCCGAGCCACCCTCCGGCTCGATCAGGCTCGCCTCGGGCCATTCCGCGGACTCGGTGTCGATCAGGCAGCGCCACCCGAGCGCACCCGGCAGGACCGGTAGCACCACGCCACAGTTCCCCTCGGAGGGGTTCAAGACGACCAGCCAGGTCGGTGATCCGGGCTCGCACCCGGGATAGAGCAGGGCAACGGCCTCGTCGCACGGGCCATCCTCCCGGAACGGCGAAAGCGCCTCGGGCGCGGCGTCGGCGACCTCTGCCACGAACTGGCGACGCACACGAAAGAGTCGCTGGACGTACGCGAGGAGCGCTTCCCCCGCGTCGTCGAGACTCCAGTGCAGCCAGCTGGTGAGGTTGTCCTGGCAGTAGGCGTTGTTGTTCCCCCCCTGGGTGCGACCCAGCTCGTCGCCGTGAGACAACATGGGCACGCCGCGCGTGATCGCGAGGGTCGCCAGGAGGTTGCGCCGGGTCCGGGACCGGCAGGCCAGCACGGCTTCGTCGGTGCTCGGGCCCTCGACTCCGCAGTCGGTGCCGAGATCGTGCGTCGAACCGTCCCGGTTGTCTTCTCCGTTGGCCCAGTTGATCTTGTGCCGATAGCTCACCAGGTCGGCCAGGGTGAATCCGTCGTGGCAGGTCACGAAGTCGAGGCTGGGCCCCTCGCCCGCAGCGAAGAGGTCGGCGCTGCCGCTGACGCGGCGAGAGAGCTCAGCGGAGTCGACACCTCCCTGGCACCAGCTACCTCGCGCGGCGTCCCGGAAACGGTCGTTCCACTGCGCCCACCCCGACGGGAACTCGCCCAGAGCGTATCCGCCGGGCCCGAGGTCCCACGGTTCAGCGATCAGCTTGACCGAGCGCAGCGCCGGCTCCGAAGCGACTCGTTCGAAGAAGAGGGCGTCCGGGCGAAAGGCCTCGGGGTCGCGCCCCAGCACGACGCCGAGATCGAAGCGGAACCCGTCGACCTGCATCTCCTCGACCCAATAGCGTAAACAGGCCACCACCAACTCCACCACCGCCTCCCGGGAGAAGTCGAGGGTGTTGCCGCAGCCCGTGAAATCCAGGGCACGTGAAGGATCCCCATCGTGGTGACGGTAGTAGCACTCGTTGTCGAGCCCTCGGAGACTGAGGGTCGGCCCGTGCTCACCGCCCTCCACGGTGTGGTTGAAGACGACGTCGAGCAGGACCTCGATCCCCGCTTCGTGCAGTGCCGCCACCATCGATCTGAACTCGCCGACCTGCTCCCCGCGGGACCCCGTCGCGTAGCCGGCATGGGGTGCGAACCAGGCGAGAGGGCTGTATCCCCAGTAGTTGGTTGCACCGGAACGGGCGAGGTGCACTTCACTGGCGGAGTGCTGCACCGGTAGCAGTTGGATGGCCGTCACACCGAGCGAGAGCAGATGCTCGAGGACCGGGGGCTCGACCAGGCCGAGGTAGGTGCCGCGCAGCGGCTCCGGAACCCGCGAGAGCCGCCGGGTCATGCCTCGTACGTGGGCTTCGTAGACCACGCTCCGCGACCACGGAGTCGACGGCCGACGACCCTCTTGCGGCACCGGCGAGCCGTCGACGACCACCGAGCGGGGCACCACAGGGGCACTGTCGGCGGGGCTGCGCTCGCGGCCGTAGGGTCCCGCCGCGCCGTAGCCGAAAATCGAGGGATGCCAACGCAAGTCTCCGTGCACCGCCGCGGCGGCGGGATCGAGCAACAGTTTGGACGGATTGAACCGGTGCCCCTCGCTCGGCGCATAGGGGCCCTCGACCCGATAGCCGTAGAGCTGGCCCGGGACGACGCCCTCCACCCGCACCCGCCAGAGGTCCCCGTGCCGCTCGAGGGGTCGCCGCGTTTCCTCCCCCGATTCGGAGAAGAGACAAAGCTCGACCGCAGCAGCACGCGCGCTGTGTACACAGAAGGTGGCGCCGCCCTCTTCGATCACGGGCGGCCTCACGAATCGGCTTCCTCGCGCTGGCGCTCGGCCATGCCGTCGGCGACCTCGGCCTGCTCGACCGCCGACGGGGGGCAGCGCCCGGTCAGCTCGGTCAATCTGCGCAGCCAGGCGATGTTCAGGCGGGAGAGCTGATCGTCCGAGACCTGCCAGCTCCAGTTCCCCGCAACGGTCGCCGGTGTGTTGAAGCGAGCCTCCTCTCCGAGGCCGAGAACGTCCTGCAGGGGCACGATCGCGAGATCGGCCACCGACTCGAGCGCACACCGAATCAGCTGCCAAGGCACCCTGGCTGGATCGACGTCGTGGTCGACCCCCAGGTAGTCGGCGGCTCTTTCGCGCTCTTCGGTACCGAGCCCCTCGAACCAGCTTCGAGTGGTGTCGTTGTCGTGCGTCCCGGTGTAGACCACACAGTTGCGGGTGTGGAAGTGAGGCAGGTGCTCGCTGTCCAGCGTGGAAAAGGCAAACTGCAGGACCTTCATTCCCGGCAGTCCGAGCTCGGCGAGCAATTCGCGTACGTCCGGAGTGATCTCGCCGAGGTCTTCCGCGATCAGGGGCAATGGCCCCTCGTCCTCTCCCCGGAGCACTGCCAGGGCGTCGAAGAGCGCACGGCCGGGGCCTGGCCGCCAGCTCCCCCCCTCGGCAGTCTCCGCCTGCGCCGGCACCGCCCAGTACTGGGCGAATCCCCGGAAGTGGTCGATGCGCAACACGTCGAAAGCCCGCAAGTGACTCTCGACTCGGCGCAGCCACCAGTCGAAGCCCTCCTCGCGGTGCCGTGACCATCGATACAGTGGATTGCCCCACCGTTGACCGGTGGCGCTGAAGTAGTCCGGAGGAACGCCGGCCACCTCCGTCGGTCGACCCGTGCGGTCGAGCTCGAACAACTCCCGGTGGGCCCACACGTCGGCGCTGTCGAGAGACACGTAGATCGGCATGTCGCCGCAGACCCGAACGCCGAGCGCCGAGGCCCTTCGGCGCAGCGCTTGCCACTGCCGATGAAACAGGAACTGGACGTAGCCTTCGAAAGCGATTTCTTCCGCCCACCGATCACGGGCGGCTCCCAATGCCGACGGATCCCGATCCCGCAGTGGCTCCGGCCAGTCCAGCCACGATTGGCGGTAGTGCCGGTGTAGCACCCAGAACACGGCCCAGTCGTCGAGCCAGAAGCGCTGCTCCGCCGCTTCGCGGAACTCCCGGAAGTCTTCGGCGATCTCCTTCGGGGGCGAACGCGAGAACTCGCGCCAGCTCTCTTCCAACAGCTCACGCCGGCTCGCCCCAGTTCCGCGATCCTCCAGCTTCAGCTCGTCGAGCAGGCCCTCGGCCACCAGCTCTTCGGGCGAGATCAGCGAACCGTTGCCGGCAAAGGCCGATCGACAGTCGTAGGGTGAGCCTGGACCACCCTCCCAGCCGCCGTCGGTGGGCCCCAGGGGGAGTACCTGCCACACGGATTGCCCCCCGTCGGACAGCATTCTCAGGAAACGCCTCGCTGGGGGCCCGAAGTCCCCGTTGCCGTAGGGACCGGGGAGGGCCGTCGGATGTAGGAGAATGCCGCTAGCGCGATGAGCCATCACCGGGGGATGATAGGCCAGTGTGACCTCCGCGGGGGCCCCCTCCAGAAACATCCGACGCCCATCCCTTCCTCCAGGTACGCGTCCGGGAGAGATCCGTGTCCGAAACCAGTTCTATCCAATCACCCAGAATCCCGGTTCTCCACCCGGTGGAAGTCCACCTGCCGAAGGAGCTCGCGTCGCTCTACGACCTCGCTCACAATCTCTGGTGGAGCTGGAACCCGGAGGCCCGGCGAGTGTTTTCGGCCATCCGCAGCGAGAGCTGGTCGCGCTATCGAAACCCCGTCGAGCTGATGCTCAGCATGGATCGCGCGCACTGGGAGACCCTGGCCGAGAACGAGGTCTTCGTGGGAGACCTCCAACAGGTCAGCGCCCAGCTCGACGCCTACCTCGAGGGCGCTGCTCAGAGCTGGTTTGCCCAGCGCTACCCCGACTGGCCGGGCGGCGTGGTCGCCTACTTCTCGATGGAGTACGGATTTCACCAGACTCTCGCACTGTATTCCGGAGGCCTCGGCATCCTCAGTGGGGATCACTGCAAGAGCGCCAGCGACCTGGGTGTACCCTTCGTCGCGGTCGGGCTGCTGTATCGCTCGGGCTACTTCCGCCAGACGATCGACGCGGACGGCATGCAGCAGCACTTCTATCCCGAGAACGACTTCGTTCGACTCGGGGTCCGTCCAGTGGCCACGGCGACCGGGAGCGACCTCATCGTCGAGGTACCGTTCCCCGGCAGGAAGGTGGCGGCCAAGGTATGGACCCTGCAGATCGGTCGGGTTCCCCTACTCCTGCTCGACACCGACATCCGGCAGAACGAGCCCGCCGATCGTCCCATCACTCACGCTCTCTACGTGCGTGGACGAGAGATGCGCCTGGCGCAGGAGCTGTTACTCGGCGCGGGCGGCGTGCGCGCCCTCGAGGCCCTCGACATCGATCCCGCCCTCTGGCATCTCAATGAGGGCCACAGCTCGCTGCTCCAGCTCGAGCGACTGTCTCGCCAGCACCGTCTCCACGGCAGATCGCTCACGGACGCGGTTCGCGAGATCCGAGAGGACACCGTGTTCACCACCCATACACCCGTACCGGCCGGCCACGAGACCTTCGATGCCGACCTGGCGCGGCATTACCTGGCACCGTGGGCCGATGCGCTCGACGTCGACGTCGAGACCGTGCTCTCCCTCGGCAACTCGGACCACGGGGAGCCCGGCCAGCCCCTCAACCTGACCGCCCTCGCCATGCGCACCAGTTGCTGGGTGAACGGGGTCAGCCAACTCAATGCCGAAGTGATCGAGCCCCCCTGGCGCCACCTGTTCCCGGACCTCCCAGCGGGTCAACCCGCGGTCCACGCCATCACCAACGGCGTGCACGTGCCGACCTGGATCGGAATCGACATGCGCGAGATGCTCACTCGCGCGCTCGGCCCCGAGTGGCTCGAAGACGTCACATCGCCGGATCGTTGGTTACCGCTGGATGAGCTCCCCGGTGCAACCGTGTGGCAGGCCCATCAGCAGCAGAAACGTCGACTGCAGCGATTCGTTCGCAGCCACGTGCTCCGTCAGTACGCCCGTCACGGGCGCTCCCCCGACGAGTTGCGTCAGGTCGAAGGCATGTTCGACGAAGACACCCTGACGATCGGTTTCGCCCGCCGCTTCGCCACCTACAAGCGAGCCAGTCTGTTGTTCAGCGATCTCCATCGCGTGCGAGCCATGCTCTGCCACCACGATTGCCCGATTCAGGTCGTGTTCGCCGGCAAGGCCCATCCGGCCGACCGCCTGGGCCAGGAGCTCATCCAGCACCTGTTCCACCTCTCTCTCGAGGATCAGCTCCAGGGCCGGGTCTTCTTTCTCGAGAACTACGACATCGCAGTGGCGAAGATGCTGGTGCAGGGATGCGACGTGTGGCTGAACACTCCTCGCCGTCCCCTCGAGGCAAGCGGCACCAGCGGGATGAAGGCCGCCATGAACGGGGTGCTCAACTTCAGTATCCTCGATGGCTGGTGGCCCGAGGGCTTTGACGGTCTGAACGGTTGGGCCATCGACGGCGGCCGCCATCACGATGAATCGACCCAGGACCGAGAAGACGCGCTGGCGCTCTACCAGACGCTGGAGAACGAGATCGTACCGACGTACTACCAGAGAGACGAGAGCGGACTTCCCGGCCAGTGGATCCAGAGGATGAAGCGATCCATCGCGACGGTCACACCGCAGTTCTCTTCCAATCGGATGGTGCGTGACTATGTGGAGCGCGCCTACGAGCCCCACGCTCGTCGTCCAGAACCGGCGGAAAGCACGGCCGGGTGATTCGCCTGCTCCGCCGCGCGGCCCTCGAGCACTACGGGATCGACCTCCCGGAGAGTGAGCTCGATGCGGCCCAACTGCGCTCCCTGGCTCACCAGCTGAACGAGTCGAGGAGTCGCGAAGGCGGAGCCGAGCCGGTTCGGGCGGGAGAGCTCAATGCGCTCCTCCTGCTGCAGGAGCTGCTCAGCGCGAAGCTCACGCGCAGCCTGGAGACCGCGCCCGACGCGGAACGGTCACTCGGCGAGCAGCTTCGAGACCGCCTCGGGGAGGAGACCGTGCAGGAGGTGCTCGGCGAACTGGAGCGCGAGTTCGACCACCGGCCCGACGAGCTCGGCCCCCTGGCACTGAGCCCGTTGCTGGTGCTCTAC
Organism: uncultured Acidobacteriota bacterium; assembly: GCA_963851415.1. Classification (GTDB taxonomy): domain Bacteria; phylum Acidobacteriota; class Thermoanaerobaculia; order Multivoradales; family Multivoraceae; genus CAWKPF01. The sequence continues at coordinate 4,485,499 of CAWKPF010000002.1, read as the reverse complement.
GTGCTCAATCGCAACCCGGCACTCGACTCCCTGCGTGAGCTCTTCGACGACCGTCAGCTCGAGAGCTCGAGCCACTACCTGCAGCTCATCGAAGCGATCGGTGCAAAGACCGAGGACTCCGCGCAGACCGCACCCGAGCCCTGGGCTCAGTGGGCCCGGCAACCCGAGGCGGTGACGCCGGAGAGTGCTCTCAACCGCCAGCTGACCTTCATCCTCACGCAGTGGCCAGAGCTCGACGAGAGCGAGCAACTGGCCACGCTGAAGGCACTCGACCTGCTGGCCGAGGAGCGACCCCGACCGGCACCCGGCCCCGGACCGCTGGAGCTGCCCAGTCTCGAAGGCCTCGCCCCTCCCCCACCTCAACCGAGCTCCGAGGCCGAATGGATGCGGCACCTCGTCCTCGGAGCCAAGCACACCCGGGTTTGGCTCTACCAGCTCTCCGAACAGGCGGGACGCCCCCTCGAGCGCCTGTCGGAGGTTCCAGACCAGGAGCTCGATCGACTCGCCGCCCTCGGCCTCACCGGCCTGTGGCTGATCGGAGTGTGGCAGCGGAGCCCCGCTTCGGCGCGCATCAAGGAGCTCTCCGGGAGCCGCACGCCCGAAGCCTCCGCCTACTCGGTCTTCGACTACCGAATCGACCAGGGGCTCGGCGGCGACGAGGCCATCGAGGACCTCCAGGAACGAGCTCTCGCGCGGGGGATCCGGCTCGGTGTCGACGTCGTCCCGAACCACATGGGCGTCGACTCGCAGTGGCTGCGCGACCATCCCGAGCGATTCCTCAGCATCGACCGCTCTCCCTTTCCGGGCTATACATTCGACGGACCCGATCTCTCCGGCGATCCCGACGTCGGCATCTTTCTCGAGGATCACTACTACGATCGCAGCGACGCCGCCGTGGTGTTCAAACGGGTCGATCGGCGCACCGGCGAGGAGCGCTTCGTCTACCACGGCAACGACGGCACCAGTACGCCCTGGAACGACACCGCCCAACTCGACTACCTCCAGCCCGCGGTGCGCGAAGCCATGACTTCGAAGATCCTCGAGGTCGCGCGGCGCTTTCCCATCCTCCGCTTCGACGCGGCGATGACTCTGACACGACAGCACTACCGGAGACTCTGGTTCCCGGCGCCGGGAACCGGTGGCGACATCCCCTCTCGCAGCGAGCACGGGCTCGACGACCAGGCCTTCGACCGGGCGATGCCCGCGGAGTTCTGGAGCGATGTCGTGGACCGGGCCGCGAGCGAGGCGCCAGACTGTCTTCTGCTGGCCGAGGCGTTCTGGTTGCTCGAGGCCTTCTTCGTTCGCGATCTCCGAATGCACCGGGTCTACAACAGCGCCTTCATGCACCTGATGCGCGAGCAGGACAACCACAAGATGCAAACCCTGCTGCGCGACACCTGGAAGGTCGATCCCGAGATCCTGAGGCGTTACGTGAACTTCATGAGCAACCCGGATGAGCGCAGCGCGGCAGATCAGTTCGGCCGCGGCGATCGCTATTTCGGGGTCGCGACCCTGATGGCGACCCTGCCCGGCTTGCCCCTGTTCGGCCACGGTCAGATCGAGGGCCTCTACGAGCAGTACGGAATGGAGTTCTCCCGGCCGCGTCTGGCCGAGCAGCCGGTCCCCGAGTTGATCCAGCGCCACCTCGATCAGATCCAGCCGCTGCTCGCACGACGGGATGTCTTTTGCGACGCGGCACGTTTCCTACCTCTCGATCTCGAGGACTCCGCGGGTCACAATCCGTTCGACGTGATCGCGTTTCTGAACGGCGACCGCGAAGAGCTCACCGTCGTGCTGTTCAACAACGCAACTGCCCCGATCGAGATGCGCTTCGCTCCCTCGGCGATGCGTGCCCTGCGCGGACGAATCGCCGAGCGCTGGAAGCCGGGCGACACGATTCGCTTCACCGATCGAGTCGATCGCCGGCGGCACCTGGCTTCGGCCGAGCGCATCGAGTTGAAGGTCGGTCCGTGGCAGTCGATGGTCTTGACGGGATTCGAGCGAATCGAACGCTGAATCGAGCGGGCTGCCCCGGCTCTCAGATCACCGTATCGTCGGGGATCACTGCGAGCTTGGGAACGATGACGATGCCGTTGCGGATGTAGTAGTTCGACGCATCCCGCTCTTCGACACCGTCCACGTTGACGATGCGGACGTTGCGTCCGATCCGAACCCCTTTGTCGAGAATCGCACGGCGCACCATCGTGCCGTCTCCGATTCCCATCGGCGGCAGCCTCTGCATCCGGTGGCGAGTCGCTTCGGCCGCCGTCTCGTAGGAGTCGTTGCCCATCACCAGCGCGCCGTCGAGAACGACCCCGTCGCCGATGAGTGAGCGAATTCCGACGACCGAAGCGTGAATCCGCGCCGAGCCGATGCGGCTGCCTTCCGCGATCAACGAGGCGTCGACCCGGGCGTCGTTCATCGTGGTGGGCGAGAGGTAGCGCGGCCGGGTGTAGAGCGGGAAGTCCGGATCGTAGAGCGAGTAGCCGTCGAATCCGATCGCCAGGTTGGCACGATAGAAGGCGCCGATCGTGCCGATGTCTTCCCAGTACCCCTTGAAGGTGTGTACGGCGACCCGATGCGCGTGGAGGGCTTCGGGGATCAGCTCCTTGCCGAAGTCGTGCTGGCCGGGATTGGAGTTCAACAGGTCGACGAGGACCTCGGGGTTGAAGACATAGATTCCCATCGAAGCCAGATAGGGCGCGCCGATCGGTGCTCCCCCGGCCAGCGGAGCCGACGGGTCGACGCGCATCGCCTCCAACTCGTCACCGGTCGGCTTCTCGGCGAATCGCGTGATGATCCCCTCGTCGTCACAGTGCACCAGGCCGAAGCTCGACGCGTGCTCCGCACTCACCGGACACACCGAGATCGTGATGTCGGCGCCGCTGCTCTGGTGTCGTTCCAGGAACGGGCGGTAGTCCATTCGGTAGAGATGATCACCGGCCAGAATCAGGACCAGCCGGGTCTCGCTGTCGATCACGTGCTTCATGTTGCGCCGCACCGCATCGGCCGTGCCCTGGAACCAGTTCGGATTCTCGCTGGTGAGCTCCGCGGCCAGCACCTCCACGCCCCAGGGAAGAAGGCTCCCGAAGTTGTAGGTGCGCGACACGTGCCGGTTCAACGATGCCGAATTGAACTGCGTCAGCACCGCGATCCGGGTCAGACCCGAGTTGATGCAGTTCGAGAGCGGAACGTCGATCAGCCTCGCCCGCCCCGCCACCGGCACGGCGGGCTTGGCGCGATCTCGAGTCAGTGGAAAGAGCCGGGCTCCCTGGCCTCCGCCCATGATGATGGTCGCGACGTCTTTCACGGGCACTCCCTCTGCCAACGGACCGCAAAGGCCCCGAGTACTGGCGGTTGCACGGCTTGCCGACTGCCGCAGTGTACCGCGCCGACCGCTGCTTCGGCGCCACCGGTTCCCCCGAGGGATCTGAGGAGAAACCGAGAGGGTGCTCAGCCAGCCCTGACCTGCACCCGTCGACCGGCTTCGTCGAGCAGTTCGCGCAGCCGATCGTAGTCGGGATGGCGCACCCGCACCCAGGCGTTGGCCATGTATCCCGCCTCGACCGGCTGGGTCGGAGTGCCCGGAGACGGAAAGCGGCTGTCGATGACCCACTCGCCGAGCTCGTGCTCGAGCCAGTCCAACCCTTCGTAGCCGACGATTCGACCGTCCCGATCCGGCCGAAAGTTCAGCAACGCCGCGGAGTACCGGCGGGACAACCGTGCCTCGCAGCGCCCCTGGGTGACCGCCAGCGCCCACTCCCGGTAGAGGTCGAAGTCGTTGGCGGCCGAGTAGAGGTCCCAGGTCAGGACACCGGGGGGACGACAGCCGATCTCGGAGAAACGGAGACCTTTCGGTCCGAAGAACCACTCCATGTGGGTGGCAGAGGTGCGGATCCCCAGCGCTTCGTTGACGAGTCGCCCCATCTCGTGGACTTCTGCATAGGTGTCGGCGTCGGCGCGATTCGTGGTGATCAGGTAGGGAGAGATCCAGCGTGTGCGCATCGCCTCGAGCACACCGGGGTAGTAGTGACTGATGAAGGTATGGCGAATCTCTCCATTGACGGTCAACGTGTCGAAGAACGCCTCGTGGCCTTCGACGAACTCCTCGAGCGCCGCCTCTCCTCCCCGGCCGACTCCGTGAGAAGCCAGGGAGGTGTCCAACTGGTCCAGGTCGTCGACCCGATCGGTTCCGGCCGCTCCCGCCGAGCCCCTGGGCTTGACGATCAGGGGAAAGCCGACCCGCTCGGCGAAGCTGTGGGCCTCGTCGAGACTCGCTACCCCGGTCGAGGCGGCACACGCGACCCCGGCTTCACGCAGCGCCTCCTTCATGGCTGGTTTGTCACGACACAGATAAGCCGTGTGCACCGAGGTGCCGGGAATACCCGTCGCCTCGCGCACGCGCGCGGTCGGCAGCACGTGTGCCTCGACAGTGGCCTCCAGCCGGTCGACCCACCCCCGTCCCTGGATTCGGCGAACGGCATCGAGCAGCGCGCCCTCGTCGCACACCGATCCGACCTGTTCGTACCCGTGCAGCCGACTCTTCAGGGCACCGGGAAGAGCGCCCGCCGGCGCCTCACCGATCGCGGTGACCGTGGCGCCGATCTCGGCCAGGGCGTGAACGAAGCGGCCCTGGTTGGCAGGAAACGCCGGCTCGACGAACAGTACGTGCATTGTGAGACCTCAATCCATTATAAAGGGCCGCCATGACCACCATCGTGATGCTGGGACCCCAGCGGCTGCGGCCGACACTACACGCCCACGTCGAGGCGCTGGGGCTCGACCCCCCGATCGCCGCGATCACGGCAGGGTGGCTCCAGGCCGAGGCCGAAACGGCCGAGCTCGACGCTGCCGTTGGATCGCAGACTCTACCGCTGGAGTTGTACGCCCGTGCCGAGCGCTGCTTCGAGGAGGATCCGGATCTCTTCCAGGCCCACCGGGAGCGCCAACGACGCCTCGAACGTTTGCAGGCGCTCTACCGACGCCGTCTCGATCACGCGGTCGGCGCGGTCCGTGAGCTCGAGGTGCTCGGTCCACGAGGTGAGGCGGAGGGCGCGGATCTCCTGGCCGGGGAACTGGAGGATGCGCTCGAGGCCGTTCGTGCTCTCGACCGTCACCATCAGGAGCGGGTGCGCTCGGTGCAACGGGAGTTCGACGAGCAGGCCCGGCCCACGGAGCGTGAGTCGGTGATTCGAGAGCAGCGCGAGATCGAGGCGCGGCTCGCCGACGCTTCTGCGGTGGTGATCGCCGGAGGGCACGTCGCCGTGCTGCTGACCCGACTGCGACTCTTCGGGCTCGCGCGAACCCTGGCCGAGAAGACGATTCTCGCCGTGTCGGCCGGCGCGATGGTGCTCGCCCCCCGGATCGTGCTGTTTCACGACTCTCCTCCCTGGGGTGCCGGCAACGCCGAAGTGCTCGACGACGGCCTCCGACTTCCCTTCGCGGATCGGGCCCCGGCGATCCAACCCTTTCCCCACGCCCGTCGACGACTCCGTCTCGAAGACCGGACTCGAGTGTCCCTCCTCTCTCGTCGCTTCGCCCCCAGCCGCTGCATCGGAATGAACGAGGAGAGCTGGTTGCGCATCGAGACGCAAGCGGGGGCGGCCCGTCCCTGGATCGCCGGCGGAGTCGATCTGCTGCTGCCGAGCGGCGAAGTCGAATCCGTCGAGCCGGAGGCTCCGACCCTGGCGAGTCGGACCGGCAACGAGGGGCCGAGCCGATGACCGAGATCCTCCGCGAGCTCGAGGCCGACGAGTCGCCCTCCGCCGAGGCGATCGACCGACTCCTCGAGACCGAGACGTTCCCGTCGGTGCGGGGAACCACGGCCACCCTGGTCTACCGAGGAGAAGCGGACCGCGTGCTCCTGCGCCACTGGATCCACGGACTGCCGTCGGAACAGGCCTTCCGGAGGGTCGGGGACAGCGAGCTCTGGGTGCTCGAGCTCGAGATTCCGCGCCAGTCCCGCATCGAGTACAAGATCGATGTCGTCAAGGGGCGACGCCACCGCTGGATCCGCGATCCCCTCAACCCGGTGAAGGCTCACGATCCCTTCGGCGCGAACTCGGTCCTCCATGGAGAAGGCTACGAGGTCCCGACCTGGACCCAGCCCGACCCGACGAGCCGAAAGGGCGAGATGGCCCGACTCGCCATCGACAGCGACGTGTTCGGCGATCGCCGCGAAGTACAGCTCTACCTCCCCGCCCGACATCGTCCGCGTCGACGGCATCCGCTCCTGATCGTGCACGATGGAGAGGACTACCTGCGCTACGCCAACCTCCAGACAGTGCTCGACAACCTGATCGAACGACTCGAGATCGAGCCACCCGTGGTGGCCTTGATCCAGTCTCCCGATCGGCTGATCGAGTACGGCGCAGACCCTCGACACGGTCGATTCCTGGCAGAGGAGCTCCTGCCGGAGCTCGAAGCGAAGCTACCGATCAAGCAGAACGCCTCCGCGCGTGCGTTGATGGGGGCGAGCTTCGGCGCGGTGGCCGCACTCGCCGCCGCTTCCGAGCATCCCGGAACGTTCTCTCGGCTGCTCCTGCAGTCGGGCTCCTTCGCCTTCAGCGATGTCGGCTTCCGACATGACCGAGGCCCGGCCTTCGATCCGGTGGTGCGATTCATGAGACGATTCCGTCTCGAGGGCCAACGACCGGCCGACCGGGTCTTCATGAGCTGCGGTGTCTACGAGTCACTGATCTACGAGAATCGATCTCTCCTTCCCCTGATGCAATCGACCGGCGCCGAGGTGCGCTACGTCGAGGCGCGGGACGGCCACAACTGGGAGAACTGGCGGGATCGACTGCGCGAGGGACTCTCCTGGCTCTTCCCGGGGCCGCTCTGGATGGTCTACGAATAGATGTCACGAACAAACCAGAGCTACGTGAACAGGGGTAGAGGTCATGGCTGAGATCCAACGCCGCATCGGATTGTCTCTCGGTGCCGACCTGTGCTGGCCGATCTGCTACGAAGAGATCGTATCCCGCCTCGACCTCGCCGTTCCGATGGCGGGCGACACCGTGAAGATCGAAGTCGAGCGGGTCTCGATCGAGCCCTTCTCACTTCGACAGCCCTGTCGCTACGACGTGGTCCTGGACCGGCTCACCCACTGGTACAAGACCAGCCGTGAGTGGATCAAGAAGTCGATCCTGATGGACGATCTCTACGTGCTCAACAATCCCTGGTCGATCCAGTCCATGGAGAAGCAGACCACCTACTGCGCCATGATGAGGCTCGGCATGCCAGTACCCGATACCTGGCTGGTGCCTCCCAAATCCTACGAGCCGAGTGTCGACCTCGAGTCCACGTTGCGCCAGTATGCACGGCTCTTCGACCTCGGAGTGATCGGCAAGGAGCTCGGCTACCCCCTGTTCATGAAGCCGTACGACGGTGGTGCCTGGGTCGGGGTCGAGCGCATCGAGAACGAAGAGCAGCTACGCCAACGCTACGACGAAAGCGAGATTCGACTCCTTCACTTCCAGGAGGCCATCGACCCCTTCGACCTCTTCGTGCGAGCGATCGGTGTAGGGCCGCAGGTAAGAGCGGTGCGCTACGAGCCGAGCGCTCCCCTGCACGCACGCTACGAGGTGGCGCACGATTTCTTGAGCGCCGAGGAGGAGGCCCTGCTGGCAGAGATGACGCTGACCATCAACAGCTTCTTCGGCTGGGACTTCAACTCGTGCGAGTCCCTGCGCCAGGACGGCGAGTTCCACCCCATCGACTTCGCCAACGCGTGCCCCGATTCCCAGGTCACGAGCCTGCACTACCACTTCCCCTGGCTCGTGAAGTCGCTGATTCGCTGGAGCCTGTTTTGCGCGGTCACCGATCGACCGATGCGCCAGAACCTGGACTGGGCGCCGTACTACGAGATCGCTGCTCGCGACGTGCCCTACCGCGAGAAACTCGCCGGCTACGCCGCGATCGCCAGGAAGCACTTCGACGTCGATCGCTTCGACGAATTCTGCGCGACCCATCTCGGCAACCTCGACGAGGTCTCCTACGATTTCTTCGGCTCCGACCGCGCTCGTGAGGCGGTGCGCCTCAAGGTCGAGTCACTCTTCCCGGAGCACGAGGTGGATCACTTCGTCGACCACTTCTGGAGCCAGATCCAACTGTGGCGAGAGGAAGAAGGCGACCCGAGCGCCTGACGAGGAAGACGAGATGAAACTCAAGACCGACTGGTACTCGCAGCACTTGCGACAACAGATCGCCATTGCACGCTGGGGCACGTACGGCACACCCGTCCTGCTCTTCCCCACCGCAGGAGGCGATGCGGAGGAGTGCGAGCGTTTCCTGATGGTGAAGGTCCTGACGCCGCTGATCGAGGCCGGTCGCATCAAGCTCTACTCCTGCGACAGCGTCGCAGGCCGGGCCTGGAGCTCCGGAGAGGGCAGCGCCCATCACCGATCCTGGGTGCAGAACCAGTTCGATCGCTTCATCTACGAAGAGCTGGTGCCGGCGATCCGCCGAGATTGCGAAGCGGACGCGATCGAGATCGTGACCGCCGGCGCCTCGATCGGTGCCTTCAACGCACTCGCCGCGATCTGCCGGCATCCCGACGCGTTCAAGACGGCGATCTGCATGAGCGGGACGTACGATCTCACCCGCTGGCTCGACGGAGAAATGAACCAGGACTTCTACTTCTCCTCGCCGCTACACTACCTTCCCGACCTCGGGGAGAGCGAGCAACTCTCGAAGCTCCGCGAGCGTTTCGTGGTGTTTCCCACGGGCGAGGGTCGGTGGGAAGATCCCGGACAGTCGTGGCGGGCCGCTTCGGTGCTGGGCGCCAAGGGAATCCCCAATCGGGTCGATCCGTGGGGACCCGAGTGGGACCACGACTGGATGACCTGGCGCGCGATGCTCCCGAAGTACCTCGACGAGCTGGCCTGAACCAGCGAGCCAGAGGCCGGGTTACCTCGCCAGGGAGCGGTAGAGCTCGAGGTAGCGCTCCCCTTGCACCGCCCAGGAGAAGTCCTTCGCCATTCCGTTGCGCATCAGCCGCTGCCAGCCCTCGCGATCGGCGTAGCTGTCGAGGGCGTAGCCCAGAGCCCAACGCACGGCACGATCGTCGAGATGATCGAACACGAATCCGGTGCCGGTGCCGTGGGCCGAATCGTAGAGCTCCACGGTATCTGCCAGTCCTCCCGTGCGGTGCACGAGGGGGGGGGTTCCATAACGCAGACTGTAGAGCTGGCTCAGGCCACACGGCTCGTAACGGGAAGGCATCAGGAACACATCGGACCCGGCGTAGATCTCGTGTGCCAGGTCGTTGTCGAAGCCCCGATAGAAGCGCATCCGCCCGGGGAAGCGCTGATCGAGCGCCTGGAACACCTGCTCCAGCTCCGGCTCGCCGCTGCCCAGCACCACGACTCGAACGTTGCGATGACCGAGCGCATCCTGTAGGGGAGAGACCAGAACATCGAGGCCCTTCTGCGCCACCAGGCGCGAGACCACCGAGAGCACCGGAGCATGAGGATCCCAGTCGAGCCTGAGCTTCTCGAGCAGCCGGCGACGATTGGTCTCCTTCCCCGAAAGGTCCTCCGGCGAGTATCGCGCTTCGATCACTTCGTCGGTGCGAGGATCCCACTCCGAATAGTCGACCCCGTTGACGATTCCCGAGAGGTGATCGGAGCGCTCGCGAAGCAGGGCGTCGAGACCGAAACCGAGCTCGGGGGTCTGGATCTCCCAGGCGTGGGAACGGCTCACCGTGGAGAGCCAGTCGGCATAGAGGATGGCCGTAGTCAGGAAGCTGAACCGCCCGTGAGCCAGGTCCTCCTGGTGCAGAGCTCCGGCGGAGCGGGCGAGACCCACCTCGGCCACGGCACGAGCGGGAAACGTACCCTGATAGGCGATGTTGTGAATCGTCACCAGGGTCGCACTCGAGGAGAAGAGCCGATCCCACGCGTACTCGGTGCGCAGATAGAGCGGCGTCAGTCCGGCGTGCCAGTCGTGGCAATGGAACACATCGGGGCCGAATCCCATGCCCTGGCACGATTCGATGGCCGCCCGCGAGAGCAGCGCGAAGCGCTGATGCTCGTCGCCCCGATCGTCGTAGATTCCGGCACGACCGTAGAGTTCCGGACAGTCGATCAGATAGACCGGAAGATCGGTGTCGGGAAGATTCGTCGTGTGGACATCGTAGGAGAAGCGGCGCCCTCCCATCACCGTCGAGAGGCCCTGCAGGTAGTCGACCGGGACGACGCGATCCCGGTCTACCTTGCCCGAGGCGTAGTCGGGCAGGAATACGCGCAGCTCCACACCCAGCTCTCTCTTTTCGTGAAGAAAGCGAGCCAGGCCGGCGACGGCGTCCCCCAGTCCTCCGGTCTTGGCGAAGGGTGAGAGCTCGGCGCAGAGCAGACAGATCTTCATGAGCTCGAGAACCTCCGATCAGCCCGAGCATACCTGCGCGACGACCGGCGCGGACCGATTCCGCTCACAGCGTATGCCCTCTCGCAACGCAGCGAGCCCGCAAGGTAGACTGGACTCTTGATCCACGTCGCCTTCGTTGCACCCTACCTGCCTCCGACCACGCAACGCTTCGTCCGCGCTGCGGCTGGGCTGGACGGCGTGCGCCTGGGGCTGATCACCCAGGAGCCACTCGAGCGGCTGCCCGCAGATCTGCGCGAGACGCTGGACGGGCACTGGCGGGTCGACAACGCGCTCGACTGGCAGCAGCTCGTGCAGGGCGCGTCGGGGCTAGCCCAGCAGTTGGGGGGCCTCGACCGCCTGTTCGGAGTCCTGGAGCACATGCAGGTCGCCCTGGCCCGAGCCCGCGACGAGCTCCGAATTCCGGGAATGGACACCGAGACGGCGCTCAACTTTCGCGACAAATCGAGGATGAAGGACGTCCTGCGTGGAGCCGGAATCCCCTGTGCCCGCCATCGCCTTGCCCGGAACGACGAGGAGGCGCTCGAATTCGCCCGGGCAACGGGCTTTCCCCTGGTGCTGAAGCCCCCGGCCGGCGCCGGAGCCACCGGCACCTACCGCGTCGACCACGAGAGCGCGCTGCGCGAAGTCCTCGGCTTCACTCGCCCCTCCCAGCAGCAGCCGCTTCTGCTCGAAGAGTTCGTGCTCGGCGACGAGCAATCGTTCGACTCGGTCTCGATCGGAGGGACTCCGGTCTGGCATTCGATCACGCACTACCAGCCGACCCCCCTGGACGTCCTGCGCAATCCGTGGATCCAGTGGTGTGTGCTGCTGCCTCGGGAGGTCGACGATCCGCGCTACGACGACATTCGCGAGGCCGCCTTCGCCGCCGTATCGGCTCTCGGCCTCGAAACCGGACTGACCCACCTCGAGTGGTTCCGGCGCCCCGACGGCAGCCTCGCGATCTCGGAGGTCGCAGCGCGACCGCCCGGCGCCCAGATCACCACGTTGATCTCCTACGCCCACGATCTCGACTTCTATCGGGCCTGGGCGCAGCTGATGATCCACCACACCTTCGATCCTCCCGAGCGGCGCTACTCTGCCGGTGCGGCCTTTCTTCGCGGCCAGGGCAAGGGACGAGTGGTCGCGGTACACGGCCTCGAAGAGGTCCAACGAGCGGTCGGCGACCTGGTGGTTCAGGCCCAACTGCCTCGCGAGGGACAACCCGCGGCCTCGGGATACGAGGGAGAGGGCTACGTGATCGTCCGCCACCCCGAGACCGCCGTAGTGGAGAGCGCCCTGCGAACGATCGTTTCGACCGTACGCGTCGAGCTGAAGGAGTAGTCACCCCGTGCGTGTACTGATGATCGCCCCCGGGTTCCCCGCCGAGATGCCTTTCTTCGCCCGCGGCCTGACCGAGGTCGGTGCAGAGGTGGTCGGACTTTCGGACCAGCCCGCAGGCGCCCTGCCCGAGATGACGCGCCACGCACTCTCCGACCACATCCAGGTTCCTTCGCTGTTCGACGAGCGGGCCGTGGTCCATCAGGTCACCGAGTACGCACGGCGCGTCTCCCTCGACCGGGTGGAATCCCTCTGGGAGCCCACCATGTTGCTCGCCGCACGGATTCGTGAGGCCACCGGTCTACCGGGGATGAGTGTCGAGCAGACCGTGCCGCTTCGTGACAAAGAGCGCATGAAACAGCTGCTGGACGAGGCCGGTCTCCGCACCCCCCGTCATTCGCGCGAGAGCACGGCCAAAGGCTGCCGTGAGGCCGCGGAGCGCATCGGCTACCCCCTGGTGATCAAGCCGATCGCAGGCGCCGGATCGGCCGATACGTACCGGGTCGACGACGCGGCAGAGCTCGAAACGTTGCTCCCCCTGCTGCGCCACGTACCGACTGTCTCCGTCGAGGAGTTCGTCGAGGGGGAGGAGTACACCTACGACACCATCTGCGCCAACGGTCGGGTGCTCTACGACAACATCGCGTGGTACCGCCCCAAGCCGATCATCGCGCGCCACGTCGAGTGGATCTCGCCGCAAACCGTGACCCTACGCAGGATCGGCGACCCGAAGCTGGCTCCGGGACTCGATCTCGGACGCAAGGTTCTCGACGTCCTCGGGCTCGACACCGGCTTCACGCACATGGAGTGGTTCCTCACCCCCGACGGGGAAGCCGTCTTCGGGGAGATCGGAGGCCGGCCGCCAGGAGCCCGCTCGGTCGAGTTGATGAACTACGGCTGCGATATCGACGTCTTTCGTGGCTGGGCTGAAGCGGTTTGTCACGGCAGCTTCGGCCAGAGCGTGGACCGACGCTACAATGCCGCCGTGATCTTCAAACGCGCTCACGGGCGCGGGCGAATCCAACGCATCGAAGGTCTCGAACGACTGATGGCCCAGTGCGGCGATCACATCGTGTCGGTGGATCTCCTCCCCCCCGGTGCTCCCCGGCGCAACTGGCGGGCCACGTTGCTCTCCGATGGCTGGGTCATCGTGCGTCATCCGGACCTCGCGACCACTCTTCAGATCGCCGACCGAGTCGGCACCGACCTTCAGATCTACGCGGAATAGTTCACAGAATCTTCGAGCCGCCTCAGGTCCGTCCCAGACGGTGAGCCTCGCAGCGGAATCAGATGGAGACATGTCATGCGTCATTCGAAATTCGCCCCTCTCGTAGTCTGCCTCGGGCTCATCCTGACCGCCTGCGCCGGTCCGGATGAGGATCCGAGCCTCGGCAGCGCAGAGTCCACGCTCACCGACGGCGAGCGCCAATCCGAGGAACAGAACCTGATGCGGGAGCTGGACGAGACGGCGCTCCCTCTCAGTCCGGGGGAGTATCGCTGGTATCCGCAGATCTCACCGAGCGGCCCCGTGGTCATTCTGGTGAGCATTCCCGACCAGTTGGCCAAGGTCTACCGCAATGGCATTCGGATCGGAATCTCGACAGTCTCGACCGGCAAGACCGGGCACGAGACTCCGACCGGGGTGTTCCACATCCTGGAGAAGGATCGCACTCACGTCTCGAATCTCTTTCCCGGCGCGGCCATGCCCAACATGCAGCGGCTGACCTGGACCGGTATCGCACTGCACGCCGGCAAACTCCCGGGCTTCCCGGCCTCGCACGGCTGCGTGCGGATGCCCGAGCCGTTCTCGGCCCTGCTCTTCGAAGTGACCGACGATGGCGGTACGGTCGTGATCGCGGACGAGATCTCGGCCCCTACGGTGATCGCCCATTCCGGCCTGGTGTTGCCGACCGCCACGCTGCAGGGCCTGGAACAAGGGGAGAGCGCGGGAGAGAGAGAAGCCGAAGTGGTCTGGAATCCGGAGGTCGCCCCGGAGGGACCCGTCGGAATCGTGGTCAGCGGCGCCGATCAGCGAGCTCACATCTACCGAGGTGGGGTCCTGATCGGCCAGGTGCCCCTGCAGATCGAGGACCCGGAGAGACCACTGCCCGCCGGCGTGTCCACCGTTCTCGCGGGCACCTCCGACGAGCCCAATCCCTTCGCGCCCGACGTGCCCATGCCGTTGTGGATGGCGGTGGCTTTGCCCACCGGTGCGACCCATGAGAGCTATCACACCGAGATCGTCGGGAGAATCCGCGCCGACCCGGAGATCGGAAACCAGCTCTTCTCGTTGCTCCACCCCGGGGCCAGCCTGGTCGTGACGAACCTGCCGCTGAGCGCGGAGTCGACCACCGATCGAGACTTCGTCATCGCGACGAGTGATCTTCCGGAGGCCGCAGAGCAGTCTGCACAGGGAGCCGAGACCTCCGCTGACTGAGAGAGCGGGCCAGTCGTCCGACAGCCCGGGCGCACCGCCCGGGCCTAGCCCGCGGCCTCGCCCCCCTCGGGAATCTCCAGGGTGCCCGAGACCACCAACGGATCGAACGCGACGACCTTGTTGCGCCCGTCTTTCTTGGCTTTGTACAGCGCCTCGTCGGCGTTGTGCAGCACCTGTTCGATCGGTACAGGCTGCTCCGGGCATTGAGCGACGCCGACCGAGACCGTGACACTCAGGCGGAGACCGTCTCGCCACAGCTCGAAGTTCTCGATCTCTCGCCGCACGCGCTCCCCCACCTTGACCGCCTGTTCGAGCGTCGTGCTGGGGCAGACGACGAGGAACTCCTCGCCCCCGAAGCGGGCGATCTCGTCACTGTCGCGAATACAGCCCTCACCGAGTCGTGCCACCATGCGCAGCACCTCGTCTCCCACCTGATGCCCGTAGCGGTCGTTGAACTCCTTGAAACGATCGATGTCGAAGAGCGCCACCGAGAACGTCTGCTCGTAGCGGTCGACCAGCTTCATCTGGCGCCCCAGTTGCTCGAGAATGTAGCGCCGGTTGGCCAGGCCGGTGAGCGGGTCCTCGATCGCCAGGTTCGACAAGCGCTCCTCCCAACGCTTCTGAGATCCGAGGTAACCGACCGCGGTCGCGGTCACGGCCCAGATGGCGAAGATCGTGAGACCCCGATTGAGGAACTCCACCCTCGGTGTCACGGTCGCTCCGGAGCCGATCGGCACGGCGAAGAATCCGACCAGCGTCAGCACCGTCGTCAAGACTCCGAACGCCACCACCAGCGAACGCTTCTGACTGACCAGTCCCGCCAGCACGACCGCCACGTAGGGGACCGCGGAGGCCACCCCCAGGGGACGCGAGAGATCGAAGATCAGGGTACCGAAGGCCAGCGCCAGCCCGACGGCGAGGGCCAATCTGGGCCGCCGTCGTTCCGACAGAGGAGCGATCGAGTCGTCGTTCTCCGTCACGGGTCGATTCGCGCCGTCGCGTAGCCCTTCACGACCGTCACACCGTCTTGATTCACCGTCTCGACCTCGAGGTCGACGAACCGGACTCCGCCCTCTTCTCGTAGCTCTTTTACCGTGCTCCGCGTCGTGAGGTCGTCACCGGGCCACACTTGAGCCGTGAAGCGCACGCCGTACTTGGCGAGTCGGCCGTCGCCGACCAGGTTGGTCACGGCCTTGGCGGTCAGCCCCATGGTCAGCATGCCGTGGGCGAATACGGTCGGGTATCCGGCAACCTGCGTCGCGAAGACCTCGTCGGTATGGAGTGGATTGTAGTCACCCGAGGCTCCCGCATACTGCACCAGCTGCGTCCGGGTGAGATTCTCGACGACCACCTCTTCGTGAGTCTGGCCGACCTCGATCTGGCTCGCAACGAGGGCCATCGCTACTCCTCCTCGACGACCTTCTCGGTGAGTACGCCGACCGAGCGCGCGGTCACCACCAGCTCACCACTTCGGTCGCGATACTCGATGATCTGTTCGCTGAACTTGAGTTTGCCGCCGCGCTTGCCCTGCTTCTCCCAGCTCTTTCCGGGGCGCGTGGAGACCATGAGCTCCTCTCCGGCCTCGACCTGCCGGTGGTACTCGAAGTGCTGCTCGGCATGCAGTCCGGTGCCGCTCCCGAGCTCCTCTGGAGGCACCCCGCTCGGCTCGCGGCCCGAGCCGAACCAGGGCTCACCGATGGTCGGACGCAGCGGGTAGCCAGGTTGGAACTGCGCACGCGCCTGCGGGAAGGTGGGGGGCGCGATGATCCCCCCGGGCTCCGTGCCCCGAGCGTACTCGGCATCGGAGTAGATCGGATTGGGATCGCCCACCGCGCGGGCAAACATCAGGATATGACTCGCGTCGACCGGGAATGGGTGCGATTCAGCCACCGACATCCTCCTCTTTCGCAGTCTGGACAGGGACCGGCTCCAGCCGGGATTATGTCGAAATCACCGGGGCGAGGCGAATTCGGGCCTCTCGACTCCAGGGAACCGAAACGAGGCCGCTCGGGCAGCGGCCTGCGTGGCTCAACGCGATCCTGTCGGGGTCTCGTACAACAGCCAGACCTCGGGATCGACCTGCACCCGGGCCCCGGGCTCGGCAGCTCGAAACACCACCTTCTTGCGACGGCCATCGAGCCGAACACGCTGCCGACTCTCGGGCTCTCCGGTCAATTCGACGTCGATCCAAAGATCGAACGGAGCCTCGGGCTGAATCTGCCTGAGGACGACCTCCAGGCGTCCGTCTCGCCCAGCCGCCGACCCGACCTCGACCTCGATCGTCGGCAACTCGGGGCGCTCCAACCACTGCGCGAAGAAGTGGTCCAGGTCACGCCCCGAAGCCTGCTCCATCAAGGCCTTGAAGTCCGACGTCAGCGCGTTGCCGTGACCACTGTCGCGATACAGCGCAGCGACGCCCTGCCAGAACGCCTCGTCGCCCACCTCGCGGCGCAACATGTGAAGCACCCAGGCGCCCCGCTGATAGACGGCCGGACCGAGAAGCTCGCGCGGGTTCTCGACGTCGAGATCGAGCACCGAGCGCTGGGGGTCTTCTTCGGCCGCCTGGATCACCATGGTGCGACCGGCCGCCATCGACTCCCGAAGCCTCTGCTCGCCGTAGCGCGATTCGAGCCAGGCCACGGTCAGATAGGTCGCGAATCCCTCACTCAGCCAGACATGATGCCAGTCGCTCTCGGAGACCGAGTCGCCGAACCACTGATGAGCGATCTCGTGAGCGATCAAGGACTCGATCTCGGGCTGCTCGACCGAACGCTCGTAGTAGAAGATGTTGCCCGCGTTCTCCATACCGCCGTAGCGGGTCGTCGACTGCACCGAGGCGAGCTTGGCGTAGGGGAACTTCCCTACGCGATCGATGAAGAAGCGAAGAACCTCGCCCGAGGGAGCAAACGAGTCGAAGCCCCGTTCGCGATCCTGGGGGTAGACCCAGCTCGACACCGGGATCCCCTCGATCGTCCCGGAGTGCTCCACCGCGAAGCGGGCGACACCGACCACCATCACCTTGGTCGCGAGGGGCACCTCGCTCTGCCACCACGTGCGACGACGTCCGCCCTCCAGATCCGTCACCTCGCGCAGGGCCCCACTGGCGACCACCTGGTACTGCGCTGGCGCCTCCACCACGAATCCGACGACTGCCTTGTCGTAGGGATGGTCGATCACCGGCAGCCAGTGCCGGGCCCGATCGGGCCAGTTGTCACCGAAGAAGGTCCGGTCTCCATAGCGGTTCTGGCCGATCACCAGACCGTCCACCGGAACACCGCTGTAGTGCACGGCCAGCACGACGCGGCTCCCGCCCTGCACAGGTGTAGCGATGTGCGGGCCGAGATCGATGTGCAGTCGATCGCCCTCGTGCTGGAAGTCCAGCGGCTCACCCGATGTCGGCACCGCTCCAATCTCTTCGAGCGACTCGACTCCGAGCCGCTCGACCGCCTCGACGGTCATCCCGGCGGGCGGCTCCCCTTGCGCCACGCTGCCGACGCCCACGAGATCGAGAGCGAGGCGGCTCTCCCCGCCTCTGATGAGCTCGATCAACCCGACGCCCTCGATTCCGTCGTGCTCGTCGAACAGACTCAAGTGAAATCGATAACCGACCACGTCGATCGCGGTCTGGCGAGGATAGCCGTCACTCGGTACGGTCCGGTCTGCCGGCGGCGCGGTCACGGGTGTAGGCGGCCGGCCAGAAAGGCCCAACGAGAGCAGGAGGCCGGCGGCGGCCAACCACGCTGTTCCAGGAGTGGTCACGACAGGCAATCGTAGCCGAACACGCCACTCCTGGGGGGCGGTATGATCACCTTCGTCCTCCCTTCACCCTCTTACCTCCACTCCGAGGAAGCCCGAGACTCGCCATGCTGCAGACCTTCAACGAGCGAAACCGTGACCTGCTGATCAACATCAACGGAACGCTTCACCACCGCGACGAGGCCGGGATCAGCCCTTTCGACTCGGCTGTCCAGGGCGGGGACGCGGTCTGGGAAGGCCTCCGGGTCTACGAGGGCCGCGTCTTCAAACTGGCCGAGCACCTCGACCGGCTGCGTCACTCCGCTCTGGCGCTGGCCTTCAGCGAGATTCCGAGCCACGAATCGATCATCGAGGAGATTCGCAAGACTCTCGTGGCGAACGAGATGCGCGATGCCGTTCACATCCGCCTCACTCTCACTCGGGGAGTCAAGATCACCTCCGGCATGGATCCCCGCCTGAATCAGTCCGGCCCCACGCTGATCGTCCTGGCCGAGCACAAGGCTCCGGTCTACGGCAACGACGAGGTCACCCTGGCTACCAGCTCCGTGCGTCGCTTTCCCCCCGACTGCATGGACCCCAAGATCCATCACTGCAACCTGATCCAGTCGATCCTCGCGAAAATCGAGGCCAACGCCGCGGGCGCCGACGACGCATTGATGCTCGATCGACGCGGATTCATCGCCGAGACGAACGCCACGCACGTCTTCTTCGTCGCCGATGGCGTCGTCACGACCAGTCATTGTGTGGCCTGCCCCGAAGGGATCACTCGCGCCACGGTACTCGAACTGTGCCGCAACCACGACATTCCCTGCGTCGAGCGCGACTGCTCCCAGGCCGAGCTCTATCGTGCCGACGAGGCCTTCTGTACCGGCACGATGGGAGAGCTCGTGCCGGTCGGCATCGTCGACGGGCGCAAGATCGGAAGTGGAGAGCGGCCCGTCGTACAGCGACTCCAACGCCACTTCCGTGAGCTCACCCGACTCGAGGGTGAACGGATCGTCGACTAGGGGTATCTGCCCAGAGGGTCGGATGCTGGAGATCACCCCCGAAATCGCGATCGACGAAGGCGAGCTGGACGAGCGCTTCGTCCGAGCCTCGGGCCCCGGCGGCCAGAACGTCAACAAGGTCGCGACCGCCGTGCAGCTGCGTTTCGACGTGGCGGCCAACCAGGTCCTCCCCGAGCCGGTCAAGCAGCGCCTCCTGAAACTGGCTGGCAGCCGCGCCACCGACGAGGGTGTGTTGCTGATCGAAGCCAGACGCCACCGCACCCAGGAGCGCAACCGAGCCGACGCCAGGGAGCGACTCGGCGAGCTGATCCGTCGAGCGCTCGAGCCGCCGAAGCCCCGCCGGAAGACGAAGCCCTCGCGAGCCGCCAGGAAACGCCGGCTCGAAGCCAAGCGCCAGCGTTCGCAGACCAAGCAGGCCCGCCGCAAGCCCGGGCTCTCCGACTGAGCCCGCACTCCCACCCCCGCCCGACGCTCCCGGCGAGCTCGCTAGCCTTGGGAGACCCGGAGACCCGGCAGTCCATCGAGGCTCTTCTGGTTCCTTCGCAGACTGGCCTGCAGTTTCTCCTCGGTGCGCTGTTCGTGGTATCGCACCAGCGTGTCGCGCTGCTCGACGAAGTCATAGCGTGGCACTGCCCAGCCGCACGAGTCGGCGATGCGCTCGACGTCGAGCTCGATGACGGTGCGCTTTCCCGGCAGATCCGGGAAGAGCGCAACCAGTCGTTCATATCCCTCGTCGCCGCGCTCGTGCACGCGACCGCGGCCGTAGAGCCTGAGGATGAGCGGCTTGCCTTCGAACGCGCAGAACATGAGCACGAAGCGACCGTCATCTTTCAGATGCGCGACGGTCTCGATACCGCTTCCCCCGAGATCGAGGTAGGCCAGCGACTTCGGCCCGGTGACGCGCAACGCATCGAGACCCTTCGGAGAGAGGTTGATCAGCCCTCGTGACGAGCTCGGCGCAGTGGCGATGAAGAACATCTGCTGGGCTTCGATGAAGCTGCGCAGACGGTCGTCGATCTCGTCGTAGGTCTTGCCCATGGCTAGCGTGCCTCCTCGATGTAACGATCGATCAGGTCCTCGAGCACCGGTAGCGGTACCGAGCCGTTCTCGAGCACTGCATCGTGAAACTCGCGGACGTCGAACTGCGGACCGAGAGCCGATTCGGCGCGTTGGCGCAGCTCCTTGATCTTCAGTTCGCCCATCTTGTAGGCCAGCGCCTGGCCCGGCCAGGTGATGTAGCGGTCGGTCTCGGTACGAATCTCGTGCAGCGAAAGCGCTGTGTTCTCCGTCATGTAGTCCATCACCTGCTCGCGGGTCCACCCCATCGCGTGCACTCCGGTATCGACCACCAGACGGCAGGCGCGCCACATCTCGTAGGTGAGGCGGCCGAAATCACTGTAGGGGTCCTGGTAGAAGCCCGCTTCGATGCCCAGATACTCCGAGTAGAGTCCCCAGCCTTCGCCGTAGGCCGAAATGTAGTCGAAGCGCCGGAACGGCGGCTGCTCCTCCGCCTCCTGCGCCAGAGCGTTTTGCAGGTGGTGTCCGGGGACCGCCTCGTGCAGGGAAAGCGCCTCGAGCGTGTAGAGGGTTCGACTCGGAAGGTTGTAGGTATTGACCCAGTAGATGCCCGGCTCGGTGCTGCCATAGGGCGGACCGACGTAGCGACCGGCTGTGTACTTCGGTGCGATGTGATCGGGCACCGGCTCGACGGTGTAGGGCAGACGCGGCAGGGTACCGAAGAGCGACGGCAGCTTTCCGTCCATGGTCTTGGCGATCCAGGCGGCGCGCCAGAGCAGCTCTTCACCGGTCTCGGGGTAGAACTGCGGGTCCGTGCGCAGGAACTCGAGGAACTCCGCGAAGGAGCCTCGGAAGCCGACGTCTTCGATGATCTCCGCCATCTCCGCGCGAATCCGTGCCACCTCCGCAAGGCCGATCTCGTGCACCTCCTCCGGTGAGATGTCCAGGGTGGTGAAGAACTTCACGCGCTGCTCGTAGTAGGCACGCCCGTCCGGGAGATCGGAGGCACCGAGGGTGGTCCTGGTGGCAGGAAGGTACTCGTTGGTCCAGAACTCGTCGAGACGCCGGTAGCCCTCGACCACTCCGTCCATGATCGAGCTGCGAGCACGCCCGAGCAGGGCCGCACGATCCTCTTGGGAGATCGCGGTCGGCATGCGCATCATCGGTGCCCACAAGACACTCTCTTCAGGGTCGTAGACGATGTGGCTGCGCATCGTCGCCTCGTATCCGTCGAGGGTAGCCACCGGCAGGCTGAAGCCCCGCTCGAGGCCGATGCGCATATTGGCGATCTGCTGGTCGACGTAGCGCGGAAAGGCCTCGAGACGAGACAGATAGTTGCGGTAGTCCTGGGCAGTGCGCATCGGCATCCGGCGGTCGAGCCGGGCGAAACCGGTGTGAAAGCCCGAGTCGGCGTTCATCGGAATCTGCCAGGCTCCGAACTCGTACTCCGAAACGGCATCCCAGAGCTGACGCTCGAAGATCGCCGCGTTGATTCTGTCGGTCTCGGAGACGTCACTCAGATCGAAGCTCGACAGCTCCTCCAAGGCGGCCTTGTCCCGCTCATAGCGCCGCTCGAGGTCCGCCGCGTCGACGGAAGGCAACCTGTCGTCGAAACGGTGATCGCCGACCGAGGTCGCCAGCAGGGGATTCTCCTCCAGGCGCGATTGCCAGTGCCGATCGAACAAGGCATGAAGCTGGCCAGAGGTGCCTGAAGACGCCACGGACTCGGGACCGTCCTGCTCCGCACCGGGAGGCCTGCCGCTGCAGGCCGCCAGGAGTAGCAGGCCGAGACCGGCCGCAGTCCACCGACGGAGAGAGGGGAGGGCTGTCACTGTCACGGAAGGAACCTCCGGTTTGCTGGTTCAGGGGTTTCTGGTCAGGGGTTTCTGGTCAGGGGTTTGTGATCAGGGGAGTTTCTTCTCAGGGGGTGCTGCCGCGAACGATACAGCAGCCCGGGAACCCTTCGATTGCGCCGTTCATCGTGTATCTGCTATATTTAAATTTCACCTCGAGGGGCGGGCACCCCGAACGTCGGTCGGACAAGAGAGCGCTTCCGGCGCCACGGCTGCAGCGCATGGGACCGGAGCCACGACACCTCCTCTTCGGCAAGGCAACCACCGGAACGGACCGCGGGGCTCTCAGCGGTCCTCACCGCTGCGCTGACGCGGACGCACAACGCGGTTCCACCACATCGAGGCGCCGGTCGCGAAGAGCGTGGGCGGCGCCAGTCCGAAGAGTGCCCAGGCCAGCTTGGTCGGGGTGCCGCCGAAGCGCCCGAAGTGCAGGTAGCCGAGCCAGTACAGCACCGTGTCCCCGGTCCGTGGCTCGAAGCTCTCTGGATCGACGCCCTCCAGGGAGTCCACCAGCGCGCTGAAGGGATCGGGGAAGCAGAGATAGATCCCCGTCACTCCCCAGAGACAAACGAACGCCCACGCCCAGATCCCGAGCGCCGAGTGGAGCCTCCAGTGGAAGCTCTTCCAACTGAACGAGGGCGAGCCCGCCCTCCAGTCGACCCAAAGACTGCGCCGCCAGCGCGACACCCCCGGCCACCACAGGATCAGCCCCGTCCCACTCATCACGACGAGGAGAACCGCTCCCGTACCGTTGACCCTGCGCCCCGTGTCGCCCGAGAGCAGATTGTCATGGAGATCGAGCGTCCAACTGGTCAGGCGCCAGCCCAGGGGTAGAGCGTGACCGAGCGCCTCGCCGCTGTAGGGATCGAACAGGATCTGGTCCTCCGAGTCGCCACGCCCGACCAGAAACGTCACCGCATGGCTCGGCTCTTCGGGAATGTAGTCGAGCGTGACCTCTCTCCCGGGATAGGCGCGTTGCGCCGCCGCGGTCAACGACGCCTCACTCAGTCGCTCGCCGCGGATCTCGACCACTCGCGGTTTCGGGTCGTACGCCCGACGCAGCTCATCGCGATAGACCAGCACGCTGCCGCTCACACTGATCACGACGACGTACAGACCGATCGCCAGGCCGCACCACAGATGCACCTGGAAGAGCGCTCTGCGTAGGCCGATGCTCTGGGGACGTTCGAAGAAGCGACGCAGAAGGGACACTAGTAGCTCTTGGGCAACCCGAGCACCTTCTCGGCCACGAAGCAGAGCACCAGCTGCTGACTCACCGGAGCCAGCTTGGTCAGCATCACCTCGCGCAGCAACCGCTCGACGTGCTGCTCTTTGGCGTAGCCCATCCCGCCAAAGGTCATCACCGCCCGGGTGCAGGCTTCGAAAGCTGCCTCCGAGCCGAGGAACTTCGCCGAGTTCGCATACGGCCCGCACGTCTCGCCGGCGTCGTAGAGTGCCGCAGCTCGCAGGCCCATGCCGTAGGCCGCTTCGAGCTGCATCCAGCTTTCCGCTAGGGGATGCTGGACCCCCTGGTTCTGGCCGATCGGGCGGCCGAACACGACACGCTCTCGCGCGTACGCGCTGGCCCGCTCGATCGCCTGCTGGCCGACTCCCACCGCCTCCATGCCGATCAGGATCCGCTCCGGATTGAGACTGTGCAGCAGATAGCGAAAGCCCTCCCCCTCGGTTCCGATGCGATCTTCGACCGGCACCTCCAGACCGTCGATGAAGAGCTCGTTGGAGTCCACAGCGGCGCGGCCCATCTTCGCGATCTCTCGCACCTGCACCTTGGAGCGGTCGAGATCGGTGTAGAACAGTGTCAGGCCATCGGTGGGGCTCTTCGCTTCGGCCTTCGGTGTCGTGCGTACCAGGATCAGGATCTTGTCGGCAACCTGGGCGGTCGAGGTCCAGATCTTGGTCCCGTGCAGAAGATAGCTCCTGCCCGTGCGTTCGGCCCGCGTCTCGATGCTCGTCGTGTCGAGGCCGGCATTGGCTTCGGTCACTCCGAAACACGACTTGACCCGCCCTTCGATCAGGTCGGGAAGCCAGCGGCTGCACTGCTCGTCGGTGCCGAAGCGCACCAGGGTGTTGGGACCGAAGATATTCATGTGGATCGACGAGGCAGCCGCCATCGCGCCGGCAGAGTGAGCCACCGTGTGCATCACGATCGCGGCCTCGGTCATACCCAGGCCGACCCCACCGTAGCGCTCGGGCATGGCCACTCCGAGGCAGCCCGACTCCGCCATGGCGGCGTGAAACTCGTGCGGAAATCGCGCCGCGCCCTCGAGCTCGAGCCAGTACCGGTCGTCGAACTGCGAGCAGACCCGCCGTACGGTCTCGCGCAGCGCCCTCTGCTCGGCGGTGAGAAGATCAGGAGATCCGAGGCTGCCGTGCGAACGGCGCAAAGCAGCGGGCAGACTGGGCTCGTCGTTCACACCGCGACTCTATCCGTTGGGCTCGACGCCCTGAAACGCGCACCACGCCGCGAATCCCTCCTCGAGCTCCTCCACCGAGACCCTGAGGTACCGGGTCAGGGCCGGTGCATCACTCGGTCCGCCCAGGCGCACGGCACGCAAGAACGCCCGCGCCCCGTCTCTGAATCGCTCCTCCTGCGCATCGAGGAGATAGCGCACCAGGAATGCACTCTCGATGTAGTTCAGGTCCCACTCCGATCCGAGAGCGAACTCGCTCCACGGCAGCTCGAGCAGGGCCACCAGATCGGGTCCCCCACTCCGGTGCCAGCGCTCGATCACTCGCCCGAGCACCAGTCGAGGCCCGCGCACCACCAGCTCCTGGAAGTACACCTCCTCGCCACGGTCGTCACGTGTGCGGCCGCTGTGCAGCGTCGCGGAGCCGCGCAAGGAAGCCACGTCGACGCTCCCACTCTCCGAGACTCGTGCCAGACCGAGATCCTCCGCCAGACCCTCCTCGAGCCAGGGCGCGAGCTCGCGCAGGAAGGCTCGTTGATTGAGCAGGTGAACGAGCTCGTGGACGAAGGTGGCAGCGAGCTCCTCTTCGTCGAGACCCTCGGTGGCCAGTACCATCATTCCGGGACTCGCGTGGCCGACGCTGGGCGCCCCTGCGATCGAACCCTCCTGGGCCACGAACTCGCGGTAGGTCCGCTTGCGTCGCAGGAGCACGATCAACTGCGGCTCCGGCGGCTCGGCAAGGGGCACTGCGTAGCGCTCTCGAAACACTCTCTCCACCTCCTCGGCGAGGCGACCCAGCCGTGCCAGCAACCGATCGTCGCGTCCGCGGCCCGGGTCGAGATCGGTGAGCAATCGGTAGGCACCGAGCTCCCGCTCGGCCGGGGAGCCGAGGAGCTCGGCGGCCCGCGACAGTCGTTCGGGGCTCGGTGCCAGCTGCCGCCAGAGCTCCGCCGGAATCTCGGTCTCCGGCTGTTGCCTCACAGCCGAGGTCTCCGGGTCTCGAACCCAGGCCCGGAGGTCCTCGTAGCGCACCAGCAGCCAACCCGGTCTCCGCTCGAGAACGGAGAGCTCGCGTCCGACCTCCAGGCGAGCCAGGATCGTGGACCACTCGCTGGGCGAGTCGTGCAGGGAGGTTCCCGCGGCGAGCGCTACCCTGCTCTCGTCCTCGATCTTCAGCGTCGAGCGGGCTCCGAGCACGGGTCGGTCGGTGGGCGACTCTTGCGGCTCGCCGGCCCGAGGCACGACCGCCTGCGCGAGCGTGCCCTGTGCAGCGACGGCACCGAGAGCTCCCGACACGAGGAGGGCCACCATCCGAGGCCCGCCCTCAAGGGACAAGCCGGACCCCGCTGGCCTGCTCGGTCAACTGGACGTGCTGGGGCAGCAGCCGTCCGTCGAGCCAGACGATCCGCTGCTGGCCCACTGCCTTCGAGACACGTCGGATCGCCCGGCCGAGATCGGCCCGGTTGCGGATCTGCTCGACCTCTCCCCACTCGTTCGCGTCGGCCGACTCGCCGAAGGTCCAGACAAACAGAGGAACCCGGATCGAAGACAGGTACCCCCGCACCATTTCGGGCGGCATCTGGCTGGCGTCCTCGGTGCCTTCACCGAGAATGGCCACGACCACTCGACGCCGATCGCGTCGCCCGGCATTGAGCCCCGCCACCGCCACCGCATCGCAGAGGCGCTCCCTTTCGGGCGCATAGGAGGGCTGACGGGTGCGGCCGAGCAGCCACAGCCAACCGCCATCGTCCGGGCCGAGCTCCTGAGAGCGCGGAAAGAGCTCGTAGACCTGATCCCGCTGTTGCCGCCGCTCGGGATGGGGCCAGATGAATTGGATTCGCATGTCCCCCGAAAGAGCGTGCACGAAACGAGTGCTCCGCGAGCTCGCGCTCCTCC
Source organism: uncultured Acidobacteriota bacterium (assembly GCA_963851415.1). GTDB lineage: Bacteria > Acidobacteriota > Thermoanaerobaculia > Multivoradales > Multivoraceae > CAWKPF01. The sequence goes on along the minus strand of CAWKPF010000002.1, from coordinate 4,459,398 downwards.
GGTAGGACCTCGACTCCGCCTCGCGGCTCAGCATCTGGGCCAGTGCGGACGCCGCGCTCGCCGACCGCACGACCACCACGTCGGCGACCCCCTTCTCGGTCGCCGCGACACGAGACTCGATGCCGAGATGACGAAACCAGCCCTGCATCTCGACCGGGTCGCCCAGGCGGCCGCGCTCGAGCACGACGGGCACAGCAGTCAACTCCGTGGCCACATCTTCGGCATAGAAGCCACCGAAGGTCGCCTCGGCCACGGCGCTGACGTTCTCCGCGAAGTCCAGCTCGGCTCGCAGGAAGTGCAGTTGATCCATGTCGAGAGGCGGCAGGGGAATCGCGCTCGGGTCTCGGACATCCAACTCGCTTCCGTCGAGCTCGACCGAGATCCGCTGCGGGCTGACACTGGTGAGACTCTGCCAGGTCAGGCGCACCAGCCCCGGCACCCCGGCGCGGCCCGGCTCCACGATCAGCTTCGCCTCGGCCGAGGGCCGCGGGAGGTTCAGCCACTGATCGGTGCGGGCCACTTCCAGACTCGACGCGTCCCAGGCGACCGCCTCGAGGTGATGGGGCTCGAGGGTGGCACCGAAGTCACACTCTGCGACCCACGGCGGAGCCTCGAGCCGATCGCAGAGCTCGCCGTCCAACCGGAGCTCGACGGCCACGACGCCCTCCCCGACCAACAGCTCGATCTCTTGAGAGCCGGTGACCAGCCCCAGAAACAAGGTGACGAAAGCAAGTGTCTGTTCCACAGGAATGACCCCGAAGAGAGGACGGCGGGGAGCTCGAGCGCTCGGTGGCAGCCAGGCAGCAACTCTACGCTACTCGCACGCGGGCGGTCGGCTCCCGTCACGAGGGCTCAGCCGCCGGCGCGTCCGAGCGTCGAGCGCACCAGCTCGATCTCGCGCGCATAGCGCTCCGGGGGGGCGCTCTCGAGAAACTCCTCGAGGAGCGGAGTCGCTCTCGCACGGTCTCCTCGCTCCAGATAGGCGAAGCCGAGCTGCAGCATCGCGCTCAGTTCGGAGCGATCCAGCTCGAGCGCACGCTGCCAACTGGACATCGCCTCGTCCCTACGACCCGAGCTCGCCAGAGCCAGTCCGAGTCCGGTATGTGCCTGCGCCACGTCCGGACCGTGGTTCACGGCGCTTCGAAAGGCATCGACCGCCTCCTCGACCCGATCGATGAGCATCAGCAACGTACCCAGCTGAAGATGGAGCCGCACGGACGAGTCGTCGATCGAGAGGGCCCGGCGATAGGTTCGCTCGGCCAGCTCGGACTGGCCCGCGGCCAGATAGGCCGAGGCGAGGGCATCGAGGACGTCGAGCCGATCCGGCCCCTCCTGCTCGGCACGCTGCAGATGCCGAACCGCCTCGTCGACGCGTCCCTTGCGCACCAACAGCAGGCCGAGCTCCCGCTCGACGAAAACGCCTCCCGCACCCTCGCTCACCGCCTGCTCGAGCGTGGCGATCGCCGCGTCCAGCTGACCGAGCTCGTCCTGGATGGCCGCTCTCTTGAGGTAGGCCAACGGCATCGACGGCCGTTCGGCGGCCACCGCGGCGAGCTCGGCGAGCGCCGATTCGTGTCGCCCTTGTTGGTGCGCCGCCACCGCCGCGTTCACGCGGTTCCACAGTCCGACCAGCCGCTTGGGATCGTCTCCGGGGCCGTAGCGTCGATGCTCTCCGGAAGATCCCCCTGCTACATAGCCCAGAGCCTCGAGCTGTGCCTGCATCTGAGGATCGACACCGACTTCGGGCCGAGGGGACACGAGCACTCCGGCGAGCTCGACGAGTCGTTCGCCCCAGGCCTCGCAGGCGGCCGGCTCGACACAGAGGTTCTTCGATTCTCCTCGATCGACATCGAGATCGTAGAGCTCTGCAATCGGCAGCTCGATGTACTTGAAACGCTCGGCGTAGATTCCGCGCAGCGGTGCCCATCCCATGTTCAGGTGCATGGTGAGGGCCTCGAAGTAGCTGGGCGAGGGCGGGCCCTCGGCCGACTCACCCCGCAGCAAGGGGGCGAGCGACTCGCCGTCGACTCCCTCGTCGAACGACAGCCCCTGCAGATCGAGAATGGTCGGCGCCAGATCGATCAGGCGCACCCGCCGCTCCTCGACCCTGGTGTCGAAGGGCGCGAAGATCAGCGGCACCCGCAGGGTGCTCTCGTAGGCGAAGATGCCGTGGGTGAGCTCGCCATGCTCACCCAGACTCTCACCGTGATCGGCGGTCAAGACCACCAGGGTCTCGTTCAGCCACTGGCGCTTCGTGAGCCATGCGAGCAACCGGCCGATCTGCTCGTCGACGTAGCTCACCTCCCCCGCGTAGGCCGTGCGGTCCCCGCTCGCGGCGAAACGCTCGGGAGGATCGTAGGGCGCATGGGGATCGTAGAAGTGCACCCAGGCGAACCAACGGGAGTCCTGCTGGAGCTCGAGCCAACCGATCGTGGCATCGGCCACCTCTTCGGCTCCGCGCTCCGCCATCGCGGTGGCGGCACGCAGCCGCGTGGATCCCGTGAGCCGATCGTCGTAGTGATCGAAGCCGCGGTCGAGCCCGAACTGAGAGTCGAGGGGGAGAGCCGCCACGAACGCTCCGGTCGCATAGCCACCTTTCTGGAGCGCCCCGGCCAGGGTCTCCACCCCGTCGGCCAGCAGAAAGCCGCTGTTGTCCCTCAGGCCGTGACCGGGAGGCTCCCGCCCGGTGAGCAGCGAAGCGTGGGAAGGAAGAGTCAGCGGAGTCGGGGCGAGCGCCCACTCGAAGCGCACCCCCCGCGCCGCCAGCGAGTCGATATACGGGGTCGAGGCCCGGGGTGAGCCATAGCAGCCGAGGGCATCGGGGCGCAGCGTGTCGACGGACACCAGCAACACGTTGCGGCGCTCGGGCGGCTCGCCAGGGCTCGCCTCGGAGCCGACCGCAGCTCCTGCCCAGAGAAGTCCGAGGGTGGCAAGACAAGCCGTGGCGCGGTGCGAGGACATCGCAGCGAGTGTAGAGCCACCGATCGGGGCGAGTCCACTGAAGGAGCTCGTCTCGCAGGGGCGAGCGAGCCGACCCCAGCGGACTGCCCGGCGATTCCGGGGGGGGTCGTCCCGGAAGTCCTGCGTCCAGCGAAGCCCTGTCCCGGAAGCCCTGTGTCCCCGAAGCCCTCTGTCCCCGAGGCCCTCTGTCCCCGAAGCTCCTTGGGCTCCCCGAGACCGGCGCAGGGAATTCGGCACCACCGCGTCCGCGTTACCGACCCTGCGACTCGCTCCACGCGGAACCGCACCGGGGAAGCCCTGTTATCATCTCCGACTGCGTCCTTTCTCGCCGTTTCAACGCCGCCTTCAGCCCCTCCGGGGATACCGAACATGAATCACCGAACCTTCTTTCGACTCACGTCGTGGCTCGCCTTCATCTGCGTGCTCGTGCCCGGAGCCAGTGCGCGACAGTCTCAGGAGGCTCAGGAGCCGCAGGACACCGCGCCACCGCGAACGCCGACCGTGTTCACCGACACGATGAACGTCGAGGTGGTGAACGTCGACGTCTACGTGCGGGACAAGGACGGCAACCCGGTCACCGGCCTCACCTCGGACGACTTCAAACTGTTCGTCGATGGCAAGCCGGCCGCGATCAGCAACTTCTACGCCGTCGCGGAGGAGTCTCAGAAGCTGGAGATCGGCGAAACGGCCGAAGATGCCGATGTGGCGCCGAATGCGCAGACGGACACGGCAGCGAATCTGCCGGATCGCTCTCCCGGTCTCGGAGAGGCCACGACACCGGCCAGCCAGCGGCTGCATGTGGTCATCTACATCGACAACTACAACCTGACCCCGTTCAAGCGCAACCAGGTCCTGAGAGAGCTTCGGCAATTCCTACGCCAGGAGCTGAGTCCCGAGGACGAGGTCATGCTCGCGACCTACGATCGAGCGCTGCACATGCGCCACCCCTTCACCGCGCGGCCGGAGAACATTTCACGCGCACTGCTCGAGATCGAGGAGATCTCTGCGCAACGCATCCACCTCGACCGCGAGCGCATCGACGTCCTGAGGAGAATCGAAGAAGCCGACTCTCCACAGGAAGGACAGATGTATGCCGAGCAGCTGGCCGGCTCGATCCGCAACGACACTTCGTTCACCGTCGACGCCCTGCGCAGCGTGGTCGAGAACCTAGCCGCCTCTCCGGGTCGCAAGGCGCTGATCTACGTCAGCGAGGGTCTGCCGATGATGCCGGGGGAAGATCTATTCCAGCAGGTGCAGATGATCTTCAAGGAGAACTTCTCCATGAACCGGATCTTCGAGTACGACCTCTCCAAGCGGTTCGACGCTCTCGCGGACCTCGCCAACGCCAACCGCGTCAGCTTCTACACGGTCGATGCCCGTGGCCTGACCGTGATCTCCCAGGGAACGGTCGACTACGAGATCAAGGGCGAGGCCGGCGAGCGGGCGATGATCGATCGAGTCAACACCAGCAATCTACAGAGCACGGTGCAGTACCTGGCGGAGCGCACCGGCGGCCGCGCCATCATCAACACCAATCGCTTCCTCCCGGACCTCAAGCGGATCGGTACGGACTTCCGAAACTACTACTCTCTCGGCTACAGCAGCGCCGACGTCGGGGACGGGCGCTACCATCGCATCGAGATCAAGCTCGAGGACAAGGGCAAGGGATGGACCGTCCGCCACCGGGATGGCTACCGATCCCGCTCCGTCGAGACTCGGATGCACGACGGAACGCTCTCTGCGCTCAACCTGGGCATCCAGGACAATCCGCTCGACATCAGGCTGGCCTTCGGCGAGCCCGAGCCTCAGCCGAACGGTCTGTACTCCGTGCCCTTTCGCATCGTGATCCCGTTCGACAGTCTGACCCTGCTTCCTGCAGAGACTGCGCACATCGCGCGACTGCGTGTCTGGTTTGCGGCCAAAGCCGAGAACGACGAGATCTCCGACGTCAAGGAGATCCCGCTCGACCTGAACATCCCGATCGAGATGCTCGACCAGATGGTCGGCAAGCCCCTGGTCAAGAACCTGCCGCTCACCCTCGAAGAGGGCTATCAGGACATCGCCGTCGGGATCCGCGACGAGATCGGCCAGCGCCATTCGTTCTTGCGCACGGGCTTGACGGTCGGAAGTTGAGCCGATCAGGCCTCACCGACTAGCCGCCGATCGTCACCGGTAGGGAAGACACCATCTGGCTCCCGCTGGCAAGGTTCTTCACATTGACGACCAGCGTGTAGTCGCCCGCGGGAGCCTTGGCCGGCACCAGGGTACCGTCCAGACGAGCCATCCCATCGTTGCCGGCGGCGTCGTCAGCCAACGTCAGCTCGCTACCGGTCACCGTCTCGCCCGATTCCGAAAGAAGCTGAGCCGTTGCGCTGAGCGCCCCCGCTCCGAGGTTGTAGGCCACCAGCTGCAGCTTCGCCGCACTCCCTCCCGAGAGCTTCGGCCGCGCCGCGGGAATGAAGGGCTCTCCATGAGCCATGAACGGGAAATCGATTCCGGCCCGCTGCTCACTCTCCTCCTCCCGCAACATCAGCCAGTAACCCACGGGCTCCGGGAACAGGGGAGGAAGGAGTGCCGAGGGGGTGTCCGCCCCGCCCGGCACCGTGACGTGACTGACGTCGATCCCGTCAGCGCCGGTCTCGCTGTTGCGCACCAGCACGCGCACGGTGTACTCGCCGGGGGCGAGATCGAAATGGCCCCAGTACTTGACGCCACTCTGGTTGATCGCCGGCCCCACCGCCTTCATGTCCAGGCCCACGCCCCGATTGAAGAAGCTGCGGACCGCTCCGGTGGAGTCCAACGCATAGGCGTAGATCTCGAGCGGCAGCGCCTCACCCGCGAGCCCTTCGCTCAAGCTGCTGCCGTCGACTTCCACCAGCACCGGCACGTAGGCTTTGCCCGAGGCTTCGAAGGCGCCAGCCAGCACGCTCAGGTCTACCGAGCCGCTTCCCTCCTGCCCTCCGACCACCTTCTGCGCGGTGCTGAGCTGGCGCTCGAAGGCCGACTGCTGAGCGTAGCCGCGCGGAGCGTAGTAGCCGGGACGATGAGAGACGTCGGCGCCACGGGGACCGTTCTCGAGCTTGACGGTGAGCTCTCTGAACTCGCCCGGCTCGGGCAGGTCGCTGGGCTGAATCGCCAGCACGTAGGTCACACTGGTGCGAGCCAGCATCTCCCCCATCGCCTCGCCCAGGTTGTTGGTGTTGGCGAAAGCGTCGCCCCCCGTCTCGCGGGCCATGTAGCGGAGTGAGTCGAGGTTCTTGTTCTTGGTCCCCGCCTGGAGGCCACCGATGTCGACCGCCTGAATCGAGCAGTTGGACTGCCGGAAGGCTCGCAGGGCACGATCGACGACCGCACGCGTCTGGGAGTTGCCATAGCGTCGGTCGGAGTTGACGTTCTGATATTGCCCCGACTCGGCCGCTTGCTGCTCGCGGATCGCGTCCTGGATGTCTTCGAGGCTGTTGGTATCCCGCCCGAAGATGGACTCCGAATCGAAGCCCTCGGAGAGGTAGAGCACGTGCTTGCGCCCCTGGATGGCGTCCATCATCTGCGCGACCGCCGCGAGGCCGTCCATGCGCTCCGCCAGCCGTGAGCTCTCCTCGCCCTGGCGTGCCTGGGACTGGAGGTTCTGGAGCTCGCGCATGTTCGCCTGGAGCTCGGAATCGGCACCGCCGCCCCCGAGGCCACCACCGCCGTCGATGGCCCGATCGAGATCCCCGATGACCAGGCCGAGAGGATCCTCGGAGGGTCGCTCCCTGTTGGTGAATCCGAGGGTCTCGATCGCCTGCCGGATCTGGTTGCGGTCGGTGGTGAAGCCGAGCACCATGCGAGGTCCCTTCGACCGGCTGTAGGTCGCCACCGCCACCAGGTCGCTCGGGTGCAGGCTCTCCATCACCAGCGAGGCCGCCGACTCCCGTGCCCGATCGACCGAGGAGGGATCGGAGTACGACAGGTCGAAGAAGGCGAGGAAGTGCCGGCGAGCGGCCACCGTGACCTCGACCTCGGGCGCACCCTCTTCGGTCTCGGAGAGATCGATCACGTCGAAGCCGACGATCTCCACTTCCTTGCGCCCATCGAGCACCGTGAAGTCATCCGCCGTCAATCCCCGCACGGGCTCGTCCTTCACCGACACATTCACCGGCACCTCGATCACGGTCACCGAGGTCACGTCGGAGAACTGCTCGTTCTTCTTGTCCTTCTTCTTGCGCTGGCCGATCGCGGGGCCGGCCAGCAGCGCGACACAGATCAGCGTGACCACGGCACAAGCGCCCATCGGTCGGCGGAGTCGATTCTGGCTACTCATGGGGCAGTCCTTCCGAAGAGGTTTCTGTGAGAGCAGGGGCCACATCGAAGCCGCATCAACGAAGACGCTGGCGGTCTCGACTCCGGCCGCGCGAACGGCTTCTCACGGTTCGCTCAGTCTACCCCCTCCGCCGCCGACCGCATCAACCGTCGACGCGAAAGGGAATCTGGTTGACCTGCCGGGTCTGGGTGGAGGGATCGATCAACGCCACTTGCAGCGTGTAGTCACCTGCGGCCAGTCCGTCGGTCTCGAAGGTCGCGGTCACCTTGTCGAGCCCTTCGATGCCGGTCACCGTCCGCTCCTTCACCGCCAGGCGGCCTCCATCGACCGTGGCCCCGTCGACCCCGATGACCTGGGTGTCGACCTGCAACTGGCCGGCACCGAAGTTGTAGGCCACCAGACACAGCTCGGCACTGTCGCCGGCCTCGAAGCGTGCCTTCGCCGAGGGAATGTACGGCTCGCCGTTCACCGTAAACGGATAGACCGTGCTCTTTCGGTAGTCGTCTCCCGGCCTCTGCTCACGCACCAGGAACCAGCTCCCGGGCTCTTCGAGGAAGAAGGGAGGCAACAGGCTGAGCGCCTGCTCGGCATACTCCGGCACGTCGACCTGAACGGTCCGCACCGACGTGCGCCCCGTGCTCGAGTTCCGGGCCAGTACCCTCAACATGTACTCGCCGGGCTCGAGGTCGATGTGCCCGTAGTACTTCAGGCCGCTGGAGACGAACGCATCGCGGTCGGTGAGGTTGAGCGTGACCTTCTGGGTGAAGAAGTCGCGCATCTCGCCGTTCTGGTCGGTGACGTACGTATAGAACTCGACCGGCAACTGCTCTGCCTCGTGATCCGCCAGCAGACCGGCGCCCGCGATCTCGATGATCACGGGCAGATATGCCTCCTGCTCGGTCGCCCGAAAGGGTGCGGCCAGCACGTGCATGTCGAAATCGTCGCGCAGGGTGGCGGTCGCGATCAGGTCGGCCGCCAGCAGGCTCTTCTCCATCGGATGGAGATCCTGGAACGGCCGCGGCACCTTGTAGCCCTGGCGATGGGAGACGTTGGAGCCCCGGTGCCCTTCGACCTTCACATCGAGCCGGCGATATTCACCGGCCTCCCCCATCTCCGAAGGGGTGTAGGAGAGCAGGTAGGTCACGGTCGAGCGGCGCAGCACCTCGGCCAGCTCCGCGCCGAAGTCGTTGGCGTCCTCGTAGAGCGTGCCGCCCGTGTCGTTCGCCAACGTGTAGAGCGCGTCCTGTCCGACGCGACGGCTCCGATGCTCGGCCGGCAGGTCCGCCCGCAGACCCGAGATATCCACCGCCTGGATCACCGCCCCAGCCTCCCGGAACTTCTGCACCATGACGTTCATGGCGCCCTGGATCTGGGTGTTGCCGAACCGGTCGTCGTTGTCGACCATGTGGTACTGGCCGTTCTGGATGTTGACGATGTCGGCCCGCTCGGTGGGATCCATCTCGTCGGGCTGCCGACCGAGCATGAGGCGACCGTCGAAGCCCTCGGAGAACAGCACGACGTGCTTGCGACCCTCGATGCCGCCCAGCAGTTCGGCCATCGACCCCATGCTGACACTCCACGTCGAAACCCGCCCCATGGCGTAGCTCTTCTCCTGCTTGATCATCTGTCGACCGATCACGTTCAGGTAAGCGCTCACCTCGGCCCCCTGCGTTCGGGCAATGCTCGAGTCGACTGTCGAGGCGTCCTGGACGGCCTGCAGGGAGGCGACCTCGGGAAGATCGACCAGGAAGCGCAAGGGGTCGCGGTTTTGCAGAGCGAGCAGCCTGGGAGCCCCCAGGGTGTCGATGGCGCGCGCCAGCTGTGCCCGATCGGGGCTGAAGGTCATGATCAGTTTCGCCCCGCCCTCGACCGCATGCGTGGCCACGGCCGCCAGATCGGTGGGATGCATGTCGTTGAGCACGAAGTCGCGCGCGGCCTGGCGGGCACGCACCACCGAGCTCGGGGCCGAGAAAGAGAGATCGAACAAGAAGAGAAAGTAACGCCGCGCCGCCGACGGAATGAGCTGCTCGGCCTCGTTCGGCCGCAACGGATCGGGCTCGATGGTGTCGAGATCGATCACGTGAAAGCCGGTCAGCTCCTGGCGCTCCCCCTTGTCGAAGACCTCGAAGTCGGCCATCGTGAGGTCGCGGACCGGAGCCCCGTCCCGATCCACGACGTTGACGGGAACCTGGACTTCGAAGACCCCGGCACGGTCTTCGAACTGCTCGAGGTCGTCGGGCGACGGAGTCGAGCCCTCCTCCTGAGCCCAGGCAGCCGGAGCACCGAGCAGGACACCGCAGAGGCAGAACGCGAGGAGACCCTTCCCTCGACAAAGAACCCGTCGACGAGCCGCTGTTCCGGTTCCCGTGTCGATGTTCGATGGACTCGGAATCCGATTCGGAGCGTCGTCTCGATCGGCTCTGTTCATGGCCTTCTCCCTGGTTGTGTCCTGCCTGCTCTGCATCTGCTCCTTGAATCCGCTCCGTGACTCTTCATCATAGCGCACTCGATCGTGGGCGCACTCAGTTGCGGGTGCTCGGAATCAACATCGCGGCGTACTTGCGCGCCTCCTCGTGCGTGGCGTCCAACTTGAGCGCGCGCTCGATGTGATGCTGCGCCTCCTTGGTCTTCCCGATCGCGAGGTACACCCGCGCCAGTCCCACGTGCACCTCGGGAAGCTCCGTGTCCGTGGTGTAGGCCTTGCGCATGTATTCCAGAGCCGTGACCGTGTCTCCGTTGGCCAGCGCGACGTCGCCGCGATAGACGAAGAAGAACGGATTCGTCTGGTTGACCTTTTCGAGATAGTCGAGCAGCTCGTCGGCCTCCTCCACCTGTCCGTTCTGCTGATAGGCGCGGGTCAGGTTGCTCAGGATCGGCACGTCCTCCGGATGAATCTCGCGCCCTCGCTCGTAGAGCTCGATCGCCCCCTCGACGTCCCCGTTGCGCATGCGCACGATCCCCAGGTTGTTGATCGCCTTGTCGAAGGTCGGGGAGAGCTGGTGCGCGATCTCGAGGAACCGGCCGGCCTCTTCCAGGCGCTCGTCCATCAGCGCCTCCGCACCCAGGTTGTTGTAGTAGTGCGCCGTGGCCCACACATCGCTGATCGGCTTGAACTCCTTGTACGACTTGGGACGGTACGGAAGGAAGTCGAAGGTCGAGAGCTCGCCGTCGATGTACATGCCGGCCACGATGTGCCCACGGCTGACCACGACGCCATCCTGGTAGTTCCATCGCTGATAATCTTCGACCTCGACGTAGAACGGATTCAAGCGCATCTCGCGACCGATCCCGACGAAGAGGTTGACGAAGGAGAGGCAGTTGCCCTGCGCCATGTGGTACGTCGCCACCGCATCGCGAGTCGGTGTCAACGCATACTGCAGGTCGAGGTTGCCGAAGATGAAGTCCTGGATCGCCTCGCTGCGGCGACGCTCGCTCGCAGCCGGGTTGACCCGTCCCCGAATCGACTCCCGAACGCTGTCGTCCAGCTCATAGGGAACGATCAGCAACGCCTGCAGCTCCGGATCGACCAGGGTGTCGAGGTCCTCCGAGAGCATCTTCTCGGTGTCGAGGGGTTGATAGGTCGAGCAGGCCGCCAGGGTCGAGACCGCGGCGGCCAGAATCAGTCTCTTGGCAAGGGTCGTCATTCGAGTCATCGTCATCTCCCAGACAGGAAGCGCACCCTAACAGTCCCGGACAACAGTCCCGTGACCGAGGTCGCGGATCCCCGAAGGAGAGAGCAGTCCTCCTTGTACGGATCTCGCGCTCCGCGGGTTCTCTTCGCTCGCCGCCCCCGAGCGGCTCGGGTCGAGAGCCCCCGGTCGTCCCGGGGCCGAGACAGGGCACCGAAGATACCGGAGCCCGATCCCGGCTTCCCGCCGTCTGGAGCCCGAACCGGAGCCCACTCGCACCACTCCCGACCGGGCCAGGCGACCTCCCCGAGCATCCCTGGATCCGGGCGCTTGCGACCAGCGTTCCTCCCTCGGCCCCGCTCCCGGGCCGTTGGCGGCGCCTCGGCGGCAGTTCATAAATCTCGATTCCATTCGTCCCATTGAATCGTCCGGTCCCAGGACCGTCCCTTTCCCGTCCCTCGTTCGTCCCAGCGCTGGAGGCCTCGATCGTCGCCTCCCAAGCTACTGAAAACAAAGGCTTTTCCCGGCAGCCTGGCGAATGGCATCAGCCTTGCTCTTACCCCTGGCAAGCACATCGAACCGCCGACCTCCATCGACAGCGGTGCGGTTCGGCACACTCGCGGACCCCCTCAGGTCCGCCCATTTCGTCAAAGGAGACGATCATCATGCGGACGACTGAGACTTTGCGAGGCCTTCTGGTTCTCGCCGCGGTCGCAGCCCTCATCGCAGGTGTCTTCGCTTCTCCGGCCGCGGCTCAGGCCCCGACCGGAAACGTCTATGGCACCGTTACCGACGCCGACGGAGCCGCCCTTCCGGGCGTCACCGTGACCATCAGCGGCCTCGGAGCCGAAAAAACCCAGATGACCGATCAGCAGGGGCAGTTCCGCTTCCTGGCCATCGACCCCGGTCTCGTGACTCTCAAGGCCGAGCTCGACGGCTTCGGCTCGGTCGAGTACCCGGGCGTCGAGGTGCGCATCGGTCGCAACACGACGGTGCCGCTGGTTCTCCAGAGCGCCCTCGAGGAGACCATCACCGTGACCTCCGAGAGCCCGCTGCTGGATGAGCGTCAGCTCTCCCAGGGCACCACCGTCACCCAGGTCGAGCTCGAGCGCATTCCGTCGGCGCGCGACCCGTGGGCGATCGTCGGACAGACGCCCGGCGTGCTCGTCGACCGCGTCAACGTCGGTGGCAGCGAATCCGGCCAGCAGTCTTCGTTCCGCGCCCAGGGCGTGGGGGACGACCAGAACGACTTCCTCATGGACGGGGTCACCGTGACCGACATGCGCGCGATCGGCGCGTCGTCGACCTACTTCGACTTCGACCAGTTCGCCGAGATGCAGTTCACCACCGGCGGCACCGACGTGTCCAAGACCACGGCCGGCGTCTCCATCAACCTGGTGACCAAGCGCGGCAGCAACGAGTTCCGCGGCTCTGCCCGGTTCTTCAACACCAAGGCCAACGGCTACTTCGGTGGCGCCCTCGAACAGGCCGACGTCAACGTCGACCAGAGTGACATGGGCCCGGGCCAGGACCTCGCCGACTATGCCGGTGCCCAGATCCGTGAGATCGAGGAGATGGGTTTCGAGGCCGGTGGTGCGGTTCTTCGTGACCGCTTCTGGATGTGGGGCTCCTGGGGGCAGAACGACATCCAGCAGAACGCCGCCTCCGGCACCGCCGACGACACCATCCTCGAGAACACCGCGCTCAAGGCCAACGCCCAGTTCACCCAGGCCAACAGCTTCGTTGCTTCGTGGAACAACGGCGACAAGCAGAAGTTCGGTCGTGGCGCGGGCGTGACCCGTCCCGACATCACGACCTGGAACCAGCGCGGTCCTTCGGCGTCCTACCGCTTCGAGGACACCCACGTGTTCTCCTCGAACTTCTTCTTGACCGGCACCTACTCGCTCGGCGACTTCGGCTTCGCCCTGGCCACCAAGGGTGGTGTCGGCGTGAACGCGCCCGAGACCCTGTACGACGTCGACGGCGTGTGGCAGGACAACTACCAGTCCGGTAGTGCTGCCAGCCCCAACCAGGAGTTCAAGGCCGACAGCTCGTACTTCTTCAACACCGGCAACACCAACCACGAGCTCAAGGTCGGTGGTCGCTACCGCAACTACGAGACCTCGAGCACGTTCATCTGGCCGGGCCGCAACATCTACACCGACGCCACTCCGATGGCCGACGGCGGACTGCCCCAGGTGGCCATGCTGCGCGGGATCGCGACGCCGGTGACCCAGGAGTACTTCTCGGTGTGGGCCCAGGACACGATCAGCCTCGGCCGCTTCACCATCAACGCGGGTCTGCGCTACGACGACCAGAAGGGCACCAACGAGGCCGCTCAGGTCCCGGCCAACCTCGGTTTCCCGAATCTGCTACCGGCGATCGACTTCCCGGGCTTCGGACCGGAGTACAGCTGGCAGACGATCACTCCGCGCCTGGGCTTCACCTACGCCCTGGGGGCCGAGCGGGACACTCTGATCCGGGCCAGCCTCTCGCAGTTCGCGGATCAGTTGTCCACCGCCGACATCAACCGCACCAACCCCGCGAGCTACGTGTACCTCTACTACGAGTTCGAGCCGACCCTCGCCAGTGGCAAGTACACCAACGAGCCGCTGGGTGCCTTCGCGGGTGCCAACGGTGTCGATCCCGACAACCCGACGGCGCTCTCGAGCGCCAACGTGACGGACTCGAGCCTCGACGCCCCGATGACCACCGAGCTGGTGGCCAGCATCGAGCACGCGCTGCTGCCCGAGTTCGTGATCGGGGCCACGGTGACCGCTCGCCAGGTCGACAACATCCTCGACGAGCGGTGGTACATCGAGACTCCCGAGGGCATCGTGCGAACCGAGACCTCTTCGGACTACGTGCCGGACGGTTCGGTCACGGGCACACTGCCGAGCGGAGGGAGCTACGACGTGCCGATCTTCGCCCTGCGGGACGGCTTCGAGCGCACCGGGGGCAAGTACCTCACCAATGGCGATCGTCAGCGTGACTACCTCGGAGCGGCCGTCAACTTCACCAAGCGGCTGGCCAACCGGTGGATGCTGCGGGGCTACTTCAACTACGGCAAGGCCGAGTGGGACGTTCCCGCGAGCTTCACCCAGAACAGCGATCCCAACCTCGAGGGCTTCGTGGTCAACGACATCGATCGCGCCGGGCGCAACGACGTCGACGGGGAGACCTATGTCACCCGGGCGACCGGCTCCGGCAAGGGCGAGCGGTTTCTGCAGTCGACCTGGTCCGCCAATGTGACCGGCCTCTACCAGATCGCTCCGGACCGGCCCTGGGGCTTCAACGTCTCCGGTGCCCTCACGGCCCGCGAGGGATACCCCATGATGTACTTCGTGCGCCCCTTGATGTCGGACGGCCTGCGCCGGCGCATCTCGGTGGCGGACGTCGACAGCAACCGCCTGGACGACCTCACGACGCTGGACCTCCGGCTCGAGAAGGAGTTCAACCTCACCGGTCCCATCAACATGACCTTCGGCATCGATGTGTTCAACGTCACCAACGTGGGCACCGAGATGTCGCGTCAGCGGCAGCTCGACATCAGCTCCGCCGACTGGCTGCAGGACAACGTCAGCCCGCGCATCTACCGCCTGGGCGTGCGTCTGGCCTGGAAGTAGAGGTCGCGAGACCCTTTCGGAGCGAGCGAGACCCGATCTCGCCGCTCCGGCTCACGAGCCCCGGTGCCGCAAGGCCCCGGGGCTCTTTCTTTTGTTCCCTTGCCGTGGCGGAGGTGGTCGTCTCACCGGTGTGCGACCCCGCGACGCAGGACGGCGATCGGGCCCCCCACCGACATTCCGCTCGATTTTCGCTCCACGGGGACCTCTCGCTACGGAGCCGGGATCAAACGCCTGGATTCCGGGATCGAAATCCGGCCGGATGAAGACTCCCTCCATTTTTCTGAATTGTTCGCCGCCTCTCCCCGCGTCAGTTTGACGCCGAGGGCTACCGCAGATCGTCCCAACTCCCGTCCCTGCCTCGACTTGCGAGATCGTGTCGTGAAGTGGCCGATCTGGCATCGACCTTGCCTTAGTATCGAGCAACTCGAAACAGGTGGGATGGATCTCCAAGCCACCGGGACCAAAGCCAACCATCAGGGGATGAACCCCCCAGGCAAGGTTTCGGAGGAATAAAAGTTCCGAACCACCGAAGTAACCGTGGGGCCAGCGTGTGGCCGGCTCCCTCATCCGAATTAGGAGAGAAAAAGGGAATGAGTAATCTCAACAGCTGGCGCCGGATCCTGATCCTCGGCGCTATCCTGTCGCTGGTCGCCGGTCTCGCGCTCGCGCAGTCCCCGACCGGCAACGTCTACGGCACCGTCACCGACGCCGACGGCGAGGCCCTTCCGGGCGTCACCGTGAGCATCGAGGGCATCGGCGCCGACAAGATGCAGATCACCGACGCCCAGGGGCAGTTCCGCTTCCTGGCGCTCGACCCGGGCGTCTTCACGCTGAAGGCAGAGCTCGAGGGCTTCGGCAAGGTCGAGTATCCCGGTGTCGAGGTCCGCATCGGCCGCAACACCACGATTCCGCTGGTCCTCCAGGCCGCAGTGGAAGAGACCATCACCGTGACCTCCGAGAGCCCGCTCCTGGACGAGCGCCAGCTCTCCCAGGGCACTACCGTGACCCAGGTCGAGCTCGAGCGCATTCCGTCGGCTCGTGACCCCTGGGCCATCGTCGGACAGACGCCCGGCGTGCTCGTCGACCGCGTCAACGTCGGGGGCAGCGAGTCCGGTCAGCAGTCCGCGTTCCGCGCCCAGGGCGTGAGCGGCTCGGAGAACGACTTCGCGATGGACGGTGTCCAGATCACCGACATGCGCGCCATTGGCGCTTCGACGTCGTACTTCGACTTCGATCAGTTCGCCGAGATGCAGTTCACCACCGGCGGCACGGACGTCACCAAGACCACCTCCGGCGTGGGCGTGAACCTGGTGACCAAGCGCGGCTCCAACGAGTTCCGCGGCTCCGCGCGGTTCTTCAACACCAAGGCCAACGGCTACTTCGGCGGCGCCCTCAAGCAGGCCGACGTCAACGTCAGCGAGAGTGACCTGGGCCCGAACCAGTCTCCCGAGAGCTACGTCGGCGCCCAGATTCGTGAGATCGAGGAGATGGGTTTCGAGGCCGGTGGCGCCGTGGTGCGTGACCGCTTCTGGATGTGGGGCTCCTGGGGTCAGAACGACATCCAGCAGAACGCTTCCTCCGGTACTGCCGACGACACCATCCTCGAGAACACGTCGCTCAAGGCCAACGCCCAGTTCACCCAGGCGAACAGCTTCGTCGCTTCGTGGAACAACGGCGACAAGCAGAAGTTCGGCCGCGGCGCGGGCACGACCCGTCCCGACGCCACGACCTGGAACCAGCGTGGTCCGACCGCGTTCTACCGCTTCGAGGACACCCACGTGTTCTCGTCGAACTTCTTCCTGACCGGCACCTACGCGCTCGGCGACACCGGCTTCGCGCTGGCCGCCAAGGCCGGTGTCGGCCCCGGAAACCCCGAGTCCTGGCGCCGCAGTGATGGCGTGTGGCAGGACAACTACCAGTCCGGCAGCGCGTCTGCCCCGACCGAGGAGTTCAAGGCCGACGCCTCGTACTTCTTCAACACGGGCAACACCAACCACGAGCTCAAGGTCGGTGGCCGCTTCCGCAGCTACGAGACCCAGAGTGCGTTCCTCTGGCCGGGTAGGAACATCTTCACCTACAACACGACCAGCACCCACTTCGTGGTCGCCCAGCGCGGCGTCGCCACTCCGACGAAGTTGGACTACTTCTCGCTGTGGGCCCAGGACACCATCAGCATGGGTCGCTTCACCTTCAACGCCGGTCTCCGCTGGGACGACCAGAAGGGCAAGCAGCTGGCCGCGACGGTTCCGGGCAACGCGATGGTTCCCAACGTGCTGCCGGACATCAACTACCCCGGCAAGGGCTCCGAGTTCGCCTGGACGAACCTCGCCCCGCGTCTGGGTGTGACCTATGCCCTCGGCAGCGAGCGCGACACCCTGATTCGTGCCAGCCTGGCGCAGTTCGCTGACCAGCTGTCCGCGGGCACGGTCAACCGGACCAACCCGGCGGGTACGGCCTACGCGTACTTCGCGCTCGACCCCTATGTCGACGGTCCCTACACCGGTGACGGTAGCGAGCTCAACGATCCGAACCGGGTCGATGCCGCGGACAACTTCGATCCGCAGAATCCGACCTCGCTCGTGGGTGCGAACGTGACCGATGGCGGACTCGAAGCACCGCTCACCACCGAGCTGGTGGCAAGCGTCGAGCACGCCCTCCTGCCCGAGTTCGTGATCGGCCTGACGCTCACGGCTCGCCAGGTGAAGGACATCGAAGAGGAGCGGGACTACCTGCGCGACGGCGGTGGCGGGATCCGCACCATCAATGCCGACGACTACGTCCAGGACGGGACCCTGAATGGCAGCATCGACGACCGCAACGCGGGCGGCGCTGCGCGGAACTTCAGCATCCCGGTGTACGCACTGCGCGACGACTTCGACTTCACGGGCGGCTCGCTGCTCTTGAACGGCTCGCGCAAGCGGGACTACTTCGGTGGAGCGTTCAACTTCACCAAGCGCCTCGCCAACCGCTGGATGATGCGCGGCTACTTCAACTACGGCAAGGCCGAGTGGGACGTGCCGCTCGACTACGAGCGGAACAGCAATCCGAACCCGGCCAGCAATGGTGGCGATGTCGACGGCCAGACCTACGTCGAGCGCTCGACCGGCTCTGGCAAGGGTGAGCGCTTCCTGCAGTCGACCTGGTCGGCGAACCTGACCGGTCTCTACCAGGTCATGCCGGATCGTCCCTGGGGCTTCAACGTCTCCGGTGCGCTCACCTCCCGCGAGGGCTACCCGCTGCCCTACTTCGACCAGTTGGTCACCTCGGACGGTCAGAACCGGAGCATCAGTGTGGTCAACGACTTCACTGACTACCGCCTGCCGAACCTGACGACCATCGATCTGCGCCTCGAGAAGGAGTTCAACCTGACCGGCCCGGTCAACATGACCTTCGGGATCGACGCGTTCAACATCACCAACACCGGGGCAGCGATGTCGCGCAACCGCAACCTGGCGGCATCGAACATCTACTGGCTGGCCGACAACGTCAGCCCGCGGATCTACCGCCTCGGCGTTCGTCTGAGCTGGAAGTAGGTCGAGTGACCGATCGAGGCTGAGGCGCCCAGCGCCTCCAGCCTCTGGTAGAAAGCCCCGGGCCTCACGGCTCGGGGCTTTTTCTTTGTCTGCGGAGCCCCTGTCTCCCGCGCTCTCCCGGCGCTTCCCCGGCACTTTCCTGGCGACTCGGGCACTGCGTCGGCTCGCCATCCTGTTATAGAGTCCCGACACGTTCTCCTCGAGGGAGAGGCGACATGCCTTCTCCCCCAAACATGACCGAAGGTAGGCCCTCGATGACAAGGAAATCGTTGCGCGCTCGCGCCCCCGAGAACTCCCTGCTGTGGCTCAGCATGTTGGCGCTCCTGATCGCCCTGGCCACTCCCGTCTCCGCCCAGGACTGGAGCGGGCGGGGCAGAGTGCAGGGTGCGGTGGTCGACGGCGACGGCAACCCCGTCGAGGGAGCCACCGTCACCCTGCGCCGTCCCGACACCGACAAGGGGCCCGACCCCCTGACGACCAACAAGAAGGGACGTTGGAGCTACCTCGGGCTGGGCGGCGGTCCCTGGCAGGTCACCATCCAACTGGACGGCTACGAGGAATCGGTCGGGACCTTCCCGGTGAGCGAGTTCGGCAACAACGAGACGATCCACACCAAGCTCCTGACGCTCTCGGCCGTCGCAGCCACCGGCGGCGGCGACGACGCGGCGGCGGCAGCCGCGGCCGCAGCGGCAGCCGCCGCGACGGCAACCCTCTCGCAGGCCGGAGCCCTGATCGAGCAGGGGGACTACGCCGGGGCACGGGGGCTGATCGAAGAGGCCATGGGGCAGTTGGACGCCTCGAAGCACCCCGACCTCTACCTGACCCTGGCCAAGACTCACTTCCAGGAGGGCAACACCGAAGCGACTCTCGCAGCCCTGGAGAAGGGTCTGGCGATCGATCCGGACCACGTCGAATCGCTCACCTTGATCTCGAGTGTCCTGGTCAACGAAGGCCGCCAGGAGGAGGCCGAGCAGTACATGGCGCGCCTTCCCGAAGGACAGAAGGTCGACCCCAACGCGCTGCTCAACCAGGGGATCCAGAAGTACAACGCCAACGACCTCGACGGCGCTCTCGCCGACTTCGATCTCATCGTCGCCGAGTATCCCGATCTCCCCGAGCCGTACTACTATCGCGGTCTCGTCTACCTCGGCAAGGCCAGCAACGCCGAGGCCATCGCGGATTTCCAGAAGATGCTGGAGATCGCTCCCGATCACCCGAACGCCGCCGAGGCCAAGCAGTTTCTCGAGTACCTCCAATCCCAGTAGGGCGCCCCGGGCGCTCTGGAGAGGAGAAGCCATTGCGCCCCCTTCGGCGAGGCGACACACTCGGGAGATCTCCTTCCCTACGGGGCGCGGTGCGTCGCGTCGGAATCACGGCGACTCTGGTCACCTGCCTCGTCGCGGTTCCGGCGGCGGGCGTGGAGGAGAGGCCGGCGGCCAGCAGCGTCGTCCTGATCACCATCGACACCCTGCGGGCCGACGCGCTCGGCTTCGCCGGCAACGAGCGGGCGCGGACCCCCAACCTGGACCGGCTGGCGGCGCGCTCTCGCGTCTTCGACCGGGCACGCGCCCACAACGTGATGACGCTGCCGTCGCACGCCAATCTGCTCACCGGGAGCTATCCGTGGCAGCACGGAGTGCGCGACAACGCCGGCTTCACCCTGGGCGAAGAGATCCCGACCGCGGCGACGCTCTTTCGCGCCGCCGGTTTCGCCACGGCCGCGGTGGTCGGCGCCTTCCCTCTGGACGCCCGCTTCGGGCTGGCGCGGGGCTTCGACCTCTACGACGACCGCTACCCGGAAGGCTCCCAGACCGGCTTCGATCTCGCGGAGCGGCCGGGCTCCGAGGTGGTGGCGAGCGGACTCGAGTGGTGGAGAGCCCACTCCGGCGAGCGGCGCTTCCTGTGGCTGCACCTGTTCGATCCGCACGCCCCCTATGCTCCGGCCGCGCCGTTTGCCGAGCGCTTCGCAGACGATCCCTACCTGGGCGAGGTCGCTGCCGTCGATCACTACCTGGCGCCGCTCCTCGACGAGCTCACCGCCGACGGCGCCCCGCCGATCGCTCTGGTCATCACCGCTGATCACGGAGAGAGCCTGGGGGATCACGGCGAGCTCACCCATGGCCTGTTCGCCTACGAGTCCACCCTCCGGGTTCCGCTGCTGCTCTGGCAGCGCGGCCTCGCGCCCGCTCGGGTCGAGGAGCCGGCCGGCCATGTCGACGTGCTGCCCACCCTGCTCGCGGCCGCCGGCGTGACCATTCCACAGGACCTCCCCGGCAGATCCCTGCTCGGGCCGCTGCCCGTCGATCGGATCCATCCCTTCGAGACCCTGAACGCCAACCTGACCCGAGGCTGGGCCCCGCTGCGCGGAGTGGTGCGCGCGGAGCGCAAGTACATCGACCTCCCGATCCGCGAGCTGTACGACCTCGAGCGGGACCCTGACGAGACGACCAACCTGGCACAGACCGCACCGGGCGCCCACGCCGCCGAGATCGACGAGCTCGCGGCCGCGCTGCCCGCCGAGTCGGAGTGGCCGCCGCGACGTGGACGGATCTCCCCCGAGGAGGAGCGCCAACTGGCCGCCCTGGGCTACCTGACCACATCCGAGGACAGCGACCGCACGACGTTCACAGCCGCGGACGACCCCAAGAACCTGGTCGAGATCGACCACCAGATTCATCGCTACATCGAGCTCTTCCACACCGGCCGCCTGAAGGAAGCGACCGCAGTGGCACGCGAGGTCGCCACGGCACAACCGCAGATGGCGACCGCTCAGTATCACCTCGCCCAGGCCCTGCTCGAGCAGGGCAGGGTCACCGAGGCCCTCGACGGGATGTTGGCGGCGTACGAGCGAGGTGTGCAGGGCGCCACCCTGCTGCGTCAACTGGCCCTCACCCTGGCCGAGGTCGGCCAGCCCGATCGTGCCGTCGCCATCCTGCGCGACCATCTCGACGACGACCCGGACACCTACCAGGTCTACGGGCTGGTGCTCTCCGAGAGCGGCGCCCAGGAAGCCGCGACCCGGGCGCTCGAGCGCGCCCTCGAGCTCGACAGCCGCCACCCCGTCGCTCTCGAGACACTCGCTCTGGTCGAGCTCAGGCGAGAGCGCTACGCAGCGAGTCTCGAGCAGGCAGAGAGCGCCCTCGCCCTCAATCCCGACCTCGCGCTGGCCTGGAACTACAAGGGGCTGGCGCTCTACAATTCCGGGCGCAAGCCCGAAGCCGTCGAGGCGTGGCGCGAAGCCGTTCTGCGGGCGCCCGAAGACTACGATCTGCTCTACAACCTGGCCATGGTGGCGGCAGAGATCGGCGAGCGCGAGACCGCCCGGCAAGCGCTGGCCCGGTTCGTCTCCGGAGCTCCGCCCAGCCGCTACGGACCCGATCTGGCACGGGCCCGACAGGTGCTGCAGGCCCTCGAACAGTGACCATGCCTCCCATGCATTCCTCCTCGCGACGGCTCCACCCATGGCCCTTCGTCTTCGCGTTCTGGCTCGCCTCGGCCGGAGCCATCGCCTGTCGGGGTACCGAAACGGCAAGCCCCGAGAGTGCTGGAGCCCAGGCGCCCGCGAGCGCGCCCCTACCGGCCGAGGCAGCCCGGTACCGGGCGCCAGAGGGCACTCCCGTCCTCCTCGTCTCGATCGACACCCTGCGTTCCGATCGGCTGCCCGTCTATGGGTTCGACGGCGTCGCGACACCCGCCATCGACCGCCTGCGCAGCGACGCCATCCTCTACCGCCACGCCTACTCGCACATGGGTCTGACCCTGCCTTCGCACCTCTCCATCCTCAGCGGCCGTCTTCCGCTGGGCCACGGAGTGCGCGACAACCTCGGCTACCGCTTCGACAGCGAGAAGCATCCGACGCTGCCTCTCGTCCTCGCTGAGCAGAGCTACACCTCGGCTGGCTTCGTGTCGAGCTACGTGCTCCGCGCCACGACCGGCATCGCCGGCGGCTTCGCTCACTGGGACGACGAGATCCCCTGGCTGCACGAGCACTCGATGGGGTCGCTCCAGCGCGACGGCGCTCTCACCCTGGAGCGCACCCTCGACTGGCTCGACACCCCCGCTGCCAGACAACCCCTGTTCCTCTTCTTTCACCTGTACGAGCCCCACTCGCCCTACCAGGCGGCCGAGCCCTGGGCGTCGCGCTACGCCGACCCGTACGTGGCAGAGGTCGCGGAAGCGGACTTCCTGGTCGGCCGACTGCTCGATGAGCTCCGCGAGCGTCAGCTCTACGACCGATCGCTCATCTTTCTGCTCTCGGATCACGGCGAGGGACTGATGGACCACGGCGAGAAGGAGCACGAGATCCTGATCTACCGGGAAGTGCTCCAGGTGCCCCTGCTGGTCAAGCTGCCGGGCGGCCGCTTCGGTGGCACCACGGTCGAGACTCCGGCACAGCTGGTCGACGTCGCACCGACGATCTACTCCGTGCTCGGCATCGCCCCTCCACTCTCTCTCGACGGTCGCTCGCTGCTGGAGATCGACGCCGAGCCAGACCGTCACGTCTTCTCGGAGAGTGTCTATCCTCGGCTGCATCTCGGCTGGAGCGAGCTCGGCTCGATCATCCAGGGTCGGCATCATCTGATCGACGGTCGAAGAGCAGAGCTGTTCGACCTGCGCTCGGACCCCGCCGAGCGCGAGGACCTCGCTGGGAGGCAGAGCGATGTGCTCGCCGGGCTGAAGACCCTGCTCGCAGACTACGATCGAACCCTGGCCGCGCCCGAAGCCGTCGATCCCGAGACCCGTGAAGCCCTCGCCGCCCTGGGCTACTTGAGCGGCGGTCCCGCCGAGATCGACGGGGACAGCACCCTGCCCGACCCCAGGGACCGCATCGCTGTCCTCGACCAGCTCGGGCGCGCGACCCAGCTGAGCCAGCAGGGACGCCACGGGGAGGCGGCGACCCTGCTCCAGGGCATCCTCGAGTCAGAGCCCGACATGGTGCACGCGTGGGAACAGTTGGCCAAGGAACTGCGCGCCGGCGGCCGGGTGCCCGAAGCCATCGATGCCTATCGAGAGGCGCTCGAAGCCTCGGGCGGTGCGGGCAACATCCACCTCTCCCTGGCGGAGCTCTACCTCGATCTCGGCCAGCTGCCACAGGCGCGGACCCACTCCGAAGCAGCGCTACCGAACTTCGAGGTGGCCTGGGATCTCCTTGCGCAGATCGACCTGCAGGAGGGTGACCTGGCCTCGGCGCGCCGGCATCTCGACCAGGCACTGGCCCGGCGAGGCGGCCATCTCGGACCGCTCATCACCGAGGCGAGCTGGCTCGTACGCGCCCAGCGATTCGAGGAAGCGGTCGCCGTGACCGAGCGCGCCGAGGCCGAGTTCGGCGATCGCCAGGACCGCGAGGTCCTGCGCGGGCTCTACTTCCAACGTGCCTCGGCGCTGCTCCAGCTCGACCGCCTCGATGAAGCGGAGGAGGCCTACCGGGCCGAAATCGCCATCTCTCCCGAGGAGCTGGCGCCCTACTCCTTCCTGGCCTTTCTCCATGCACTCGAGGAGCGTCCAGAAGAGGTCCACGCGACCCTGACCGAGATGATCGAGACGAACCCGACCCCGCTCGCCTATCAGCAGGCGATTCGGACGCTGCGCGCGCTCGGAGACGAAGCGTCTGCCGACCGCCTGCTGGCCACGGCCCGACAGCGCTGGCCGGGACACCCAGCGCTCACCGATCTCTAGGAAGCTGCTGCCGGCGCAGCAGCAGCCCCCTTGACGCGGCAACGCCGTCGCGTCACTCCAGGGTACGCAGCTCGGTCAGCAGTGCAGCCAGATCCGCCCTCTCCCGCTCGAGCGCCAGGGCCCGCTCGAGCGCCTCGATCGCCCCGCCGATGTCGCCATCGAGACGAGCGAGCAGGGCTCGCGCGTGCCACACCTCGGCCAGGTCGGGCAACTCCTCGAGCAGCGCCCGCGCTTCGTCGCTGCGCCCTTCACCGATGAGCTCCCGCGCCCGCGCACTCTGGGCTGCACTGCGCGCCAGCTCGCGAGCGCGCACCTGGTCCTCCGACTGAAGTCGGCCATAGGTGGCGAGCTCTTCCTGGGCTTGCTCGCGCCGCCCGGCGAGAAGAAGTGCCCGCGCCAGGCCGTAGCGAGCCTCGGAGTGCTCCGGTGCCATCGCCACCGCAGCACGGAACGCCTGCACCGCTCGCTCGGCCGGGAGGTTCCCTTCTCGCGCGAGCTGCCCGAGCGCCCGAGCCAGATCGAGACGCGGGCCGAGCCCACTCGCTCCCCGCGCCAGCGCTCGATCGATCGAGGCCGCAGCCTCCTCGGCCCGACCCTGCCACAGCAGGAGCCGGCCCAGCTCGTACAGGGCGACGGCGTTCCCGCCGGTTCGCTCGATCGCCTCACGGTAGCGGGCCTCTGCCTCCTCGAGCTCGCCGTTCTCCCACAGGCAGGCCGCGAAGTAGAGCAGCTCTCGTGGGCCGCGCTCGCCCCCTTCCCACGCCGAACGGAGATACCCTTCGGCCGCGGTGAAGCGTCGATCGAGCATCAAGGCCTGGCCGAGCCGTGCGGAGACCGCCATGTCTCCGGGGCTTGCCGCGAGAGCGAGCTCGAGCAGAGCCACCGCCCGTGCATAGTCCGCGCGTTCGAGTGCAGTCTCCGAGCCCCGCCGGAGCGAGCCCGTGGCCTCTGCGCCTCTCCCCAGCCCCAGCAGCGCACGGGCCCACCCCTCGAGCGCCGCCAGGGACGCGGGGTCCTCGAGCAACCTCGAGCGAAAGGCCGCCTCGGCTTCGGCGAAGCGCTGATCGTCGAGCGCCTGCTGGGCCCCGTCGACCGCGACCCCGCGCGACTGGGAGCTCGTACCGGGCAGCTTCCCAGCGCCGGCTGGAATGGAGAACGTCCACAGAACCGTTAGAAGACAGGCGGCCTGGCCCTTCGGGGTCGTCACCGACGTATTCTTCCAAAGCCCGTACCCTGTTGACCACCGCACGCGAGAGACGGTCCCTTGCCACCCCCTTTTTGACATGATCGCAGCTACAGTCTCTCACTCGGGATCTTCCTGGGATGGACCTCCCTGAGATTCCCCTTGCCGGATTCCCTGCACGGCCGCGTGGCCCCCGAAGGAACGCCGGTCCTCCACTGACGACCACCCTCTACAGGCACCTGCCATGGCACCGATGAAGATCCATTCCCGAATCGCCTCGATTCTGATTCTCCTGTCCCTCCTGGGAAACACGACCACCCTCCTCGCGCGACAAGAGCCAGCACAGCCTGCGGAGCCTGCCCAGCGCTTTGCCGACGCTCTACGAATGGCCGGCGAGGGAGAGTTCGACAGCGCCATCGCCGAGCTCGAGGCGCTGCGCGAGCTGCCCGACTCCCCTCCCGCGGTCTCCGGCATCCTCGGCGCACTGTACGTCGAGCTGGGAGAGATGGAACGGGGCTACGAGCTGCTCCAGCCCATCGCCGACAGCGACGCCACCAACCCGGCCGTGCTGTACAACGCCGGGCGTGCCGCCGTCGCGCTCGGTCAGATCGAGCAGGCGTTCGGCTATCTCTCGCGCTCGGTCGAGATGGAGCCCGGCTCGCCTGCGTCGCGCGAGCTCGGACTCCTGCTCGGGGGTATGGGCCAGTTCGGCGAAGGGTATCGCTACCTGCGGCCGTGGGTCCTTCAGAACCCCGACGACACCCGTGCCCTGATGGCGGCGGCGATCGGAGCGGTCGAGCTGGCCCGGGTCACCGAGGCCGAGGAGCTGCTCGGCGAGCTCGATGCCGAGGACCCCGGAGTGAAGCTGCTCTGGGGGCAGCTTCTGGTGGCCAAGGGAGACCCGTGGGGCGCGATCGGATATCTCAAACCGATGCTCGACACCGCACCGGATGCGATCCAGGGTGACATTCGCTATACCCTCGCCGGAGCGTACATGACCGTGGGTGAGTCGGCAGGGGCCGCCGAGGTGCTCGACGGCCGCGAAGGCGGCAAGCCGCTGATCGCCCTGCGGCTCGCACAGGCCCTCTACCAGGCGGGAGAGGTCGAGAAGGCGATCGGTGTCCTGGAGCCCTTTGCCGCTCCGATGCTGGACCCGAAGACCCTCGAGCAGGTAGACCCCAACCTGGCAGCCAACCTGGTGGTCGACTACGGCGGCCTGCTCAACAACAGCGGTCGGGCCGAAGAGGCGCTGCCCTTCCTGCAGCTGGGCACCGAGCTGGCTCCCGACGTCAAGCGGGGATGGCAGGCACTGGGCCAGGCGCTGGCGGCCACCGGGTCCCGCGAAGCGGCCCAGGCCGCGCTCGAGCGCTTCAAGGAGCTCAGTGAGCTCGAAGAACAGAGCTCCGCGGAGTCTCCGGCCAGCTCGTCCGATCCCGCCATGCAGGCGCTGCGCGACGCGATGCAGATGGCCGCCGAAGGTCAGACCGATCAAGCCCTGCAGCGCCTGCAGAGCGAGATCGAGTTGACCCCCAACGATCCCCGGCCACGCCTGCTCGCCGCACAGATCCTGCTCCAGGACGACCGTCCCGAAGAGGCCCTCCAGGCTGCGCTCAGCGTTTCGGAGGTGGCACCCGACGACCCGGACTCGCTCTACATGGTGGGCGCGTCGCGGATGGCCTTGGAGCAGATGGGCCCCGCCGAGGAGGCACTTCGCCGCGTGCTCGAGCTGGCGCCCGAGCACACGCCCGCGATGAACGACCTCGCGGTACTGCTGATGACGTCCGGGCGCAGCGAGGAGGCCCGTACCCTGCTGGAGCGGGTGCTGGAGCTCCGTCCTGACGACCCGGTCGCGAAGCTGAACCTGGATCGCCTGAACGCGGGCTGAGGGAATGATCGGCCCCGACTGTAGGGCGTGCCCCCCCTACTCGACGACCAACAGCCGCACCGACGGAGGGACCTCCGCCAGTCGCAGGCGGCGGCCGCTCGGCCAGAAGACGTCGAGCCGCTCGAGGCTCTGCGGGCTCGACTCGCCCAGTCCGAAATGCACGGGCAAGGCGTTCTGTGACAGATACGACGACGAGCTGCGGACCTCACGCAGCTGACGTCGCTCTGCGGTCGCGAGCTCGATCCGCGCTCCCAGGCCGAACCGATTCGAGCCCCCTGAGCGGAGTGCGACCTGCAGCCACCCGAAGGTCGCACCCCGATTGGCGTAGACCTCGGCGAGATCGCCGGAGTTGAGCACCACGATATCGAGATCGCCATCGAGGTCGAGGTCCCCGAGCGCCAGCCCTCGACTGACCCTGACCTGATCCAGTCCAACGTCTTCGCGGTCGACGAACCGACCCCCGCCGACGTTCTCCATCAACTGGTTGCGCATCGCATACTGCTTGACCGCGCTCAGTTCCCCCGCGTTGTCGAGTACGTGGCCGTTGGCGATCGCCAGGTCGAGGTCGGCGTCGTGATCGAAGTCCCCCGCTGCGGCACCGAAGCCGAGCATCGAGATCGAGGACTCCGCCAGGTTCGCCGGAAAGCGCCGATCGAGGAAGAGCAGGTCGCCGCGATTGCCGTAGAGCGCATTCGCCTCGAGTGCGAAATTGGTCACGAAGAGGTCGAATCGACCGTCACCGTCGAAGTCAGCGGACTCGACCCCCATCCCCGCCTCCGGCTTGCCGGTGTTGCCATAGCCGGTACCGGCGAGCAGAGACAGGTCCTCGAAGGTTCCGTCGCCGCGATTGCGGAACAACAGGTTGGGATCGAGGTCGTTGGCCACGTAGATCTCGGGAAAGAGGTCGCCATCGAGATCGGAGAAGAGGGCGCCGAGACCGGCCTCCCGAGAGGAATCCAGACCCGCCTGCGACGTCACGTCCTCGAACGTCCCGTCTCCGAGATTCCGAAACAGGTGATCACCCCTCCCTTCGTAGACGTCGGGATGGCAGTAGCCTCGGATCTCGCGCGCCTCGTCGCCACAGAACTTGTGGTTGTCAAACGCGAAGTCGACGTAGTCCGCGACGAACAGGTCGAGATCGCCGTCGAGGTCGACATCGCCGAACACGGCGGCCGAGCTCCACTCGGCAGACTGCGCCCCGGCCGCTCCCGGAACCTCCTCGAAGTGACCGTCCCCCAGGTTCTCGAACAGGGCGTTCTCCCCGAAGCCGGTCAAGTACAGGTCGAGATCGCCGTCCCCGTCGTAGTCGCCGGCGACACCGCCGCAGCCGTAGCTGGCAAAGTCGATACCGGCACGACTCGTGACGTCGACGAAACGCCCAGCGTCGTTGCGGTACAGACCGGTCGGGGTGAGCTTCGCCTCGGAGCCCGGGAGCACGCCTCCGTCGACGAAGAAGACGTCACTGTCTCCATCGTCGTCGTAGTCGAAGATCACGACGCCGCCGACCATCGTCTCGACCATGTAGTGACGTCCGGATGCCCCGGTGTGATGTCGGAACGACAAGCCCCACGAGGTCGCCACCTCCTCGAAGCGCAGCTCCGAGGAGAGCCCGGTCGCCCCGGGGGCAGGTGCGGCCCCCTGGGCCGCGAAACCAGTGGCGGCTACCCCTGTGGCGGTGAGACCGAGGGCCAGCAGCGCACAGCGGCAGCGAGATCCGCTCATCCGTTCCGCCACGGCGCTCTCACCGGCCGTCCCGCCCGATAGTCTTCCAGGCGTGCGGTGGCAGCCAGGTACTCGCCGCTGCTCTCCCCGCTGCGCCTCGAGATCTGTTCCAGGACCCGGCTCTGGAGCTCGGCAGCCTCGTCGAAGCGCCCCACCTCGGCCAGTGCCATCGCCATCGTCTCGGCGTGCTCGATGGTCAATCGCGCTGCCACCACCTGGTCGGCCAGCCGCACCGCTCGCTCACCGTCGCGCACGCGATCGTCCGGACAAGCGGCGAGCAACCGGGCCAACAGGTGCTTCAGCTCGAGATTGTCCGGCTGGGCCGCCACGCTCTCCTGCAGGGCGAGGCGAGCCCGCGGATAGTCTTCCCCCAACATCAACGCCAGGCCTCGTGACACGTGGAGGCGCACATCCCAGGGTGTCTCTTCGAGCGCGCGCTCGAAGAGATCGGCCGCCCGGGCGAACTCGCCCTGCTGCGCCAGCATCTGGGCCAGCGCCTGGTTCGCTTCCGCCGAGCTGTCGTCGAGCTCGAGGGCGCGCTCGAGATGCTCTTTCGCGACCTGGGTCTCGCCACGGTTCCGCGCCATCACCGCGAGGTGATAGTGCGCCTCGGCCCGTCCCATGTTGGACAGGGCTCCCGACTCCGAAAGCTTCTCGAGCTCGGGGGCCGCCTCCTCGGTCCGGCCCGCCAGGGCCAGAACGGTACCGTACTTGAGTCGTCCGTAGGCCGTGTCCGGGTTCGATTCGATCAGCGCCTCGAGCTCTGCCAGGGCCTCGTCGATTCGCCCCAGCTTCGCCATCAAGGTGGCCCAGTCGGCATGGATCACCGGCTCCACCGGATCGAGCTCGTGGGCCCGCCGGTAGTGCTCGAGAGCCTCCTCGAATCGGCCTTCGTCGGAGAGCGCCGACGCCAGGCTGAAGTGCCCGCCCCGATAGTCCTCTTTGAGCGCCACTGCCTGGCGCAGCATCGCGATCCCCTCCTCGAAGCTGCCCATGGCCAGCAGCGCGATGCCGAGGTTGTGCCACGCCACTTCGTCTTCCGGCCTGACCTCGAGGTAGGCGCGGAAGTACTCGGCGGCCGCCTCCATGTCGCCCCTTCGCATGGCGTCGCTGCCTGCCTGGAAACGGGCCTCCATGCTCAGGTTCGACAACGCCAGGTCATCCATCAACGGATCGTGAATGGCGACCCGGCGATGCTTGTTCTTCTTCATCGCCTCGAGAGCCTTGTCGCGCTCTCCCAGGGCACGATAGGCCATACCCAGCGGATGGTAGAGAGAGTCTGCCTCCGGCTGGAGCTCGAGGGCTCTCTCGAGCAGTTCGACCGCTCTTTCGGGGTTCCCGCGCGCCGCCGCGATCTGTCCCAACCCTGCGGTCGCCGCCGCACTCTCCGGCCGCAGCTCGAGAACCCGATCGTAGTGAGCCTCCGCCTCGTCCAGCTCGCCACGGTCTCGCAGAAGATCACCCAGCCTGACATGGCTCGCCGTGTCGTCGGAATTCAGCTCGAGCGCCCGCCGAAATTCTGCTTCCGCCTCCTCGGGAGCCCCTTCGAAGGCCTGGAGAACAGCCAGGTAGTAGTGCCAGCGCGGGTCCTCCGGAGCCAGCAGCGTCGCATTGCGTAGCGCCGGGGGACCGACGAAGTTCTGGTCGTAGAGCAGGTAGAGCCGACCGAGGCGCCCGAAGACCTCGGCCAGGGTCTCCTGTGGTGTCGACGGATCGAGAAGCAGCTCGTCGAGCACGGCGCGATTGCGCTCCAACTGCTCTCGAACCGCGGGTTCCTCACGCTCGAGATCGGGCTTCGGGAGCTCCTGCAGCGCCGCCCTCATCTGCTCCGGAGTCTCGAAGCGACCGTCCTGCGACCCCGGACTCTGCTGCCCCGGCAAGCTCGCCGCACTCGCCAGCAGCACCACCATCGACCAGAACCGGGTGCCGGAGACGAAGAGGGAGAAGGCCTGCCTCCCTGTCCGCGAGCTCCGCCCCCCCCATGCCTCGCCGGAGGTCATCTACTCCTCCGCCCCGCGCCCTTCCCCCTGGCGCAGGATGGAGTAGGCGCGCAGCGGAGCCGCGTCGGGGGAGAAGGACTCTTCCGTGCCATCGGGCCAACGCACCTCGATCCCCTGGATCTGGGCTCCGTTGCCGAGACCGAAGAGCACGCGAGCATCGCCCGCGGCGCCATAGCTGCCGTCGGTGCGCACACGACGATAGAGGGCGGGAGCGCCCTGGCGTCGCAGCGTGACCTTGGCGCCGAGAGCGTCACGCTGCAGATCGCGCGGCAACAGCCGCAGCCCCAGCCAGGGCTGCTCACTTCCCATCTGGTTGACCAGCAGTCGCACCGGGCCCGCGTTGTTGCTCACCACGAGATCGGTGTCTCCGTCGTTGTCGAGATCCCCGGCGGCGACGCCACGGCTGACTTCGCTGTGCACGACGTCGACCCGGTTGGCATCGGGCACCTCTTCGTAGCGGCCGGCCCCGAGGCCGCGAAACAAGAGATTCGACTCCAACAAGGGATGGGGCTCACCAGCACGGGCCTGCTCCTCGATGTGCTTCACCGCACCGTTGGCGATATAGACATCGACCCACCCGTCATTGTCGTAGTCGAGCACCGCGGTTCCGAATCCGGTGAACTTCCAGCTCGCCATGCCCAGACCGCTGTCGTTGCTGCGATCCGTGAAGAGGCCAGTGCCGTCGTTCAGGTAGAGCGTGTTCATCTCCATGCGCAGATGAGACATGAAGAGGTCCTCGTGACCGTCCCCATCGAGATCGGCCGCCACGACGCCCATACTCGCCTGCGGCTGGCCTTTGGCATCGACCGCGGCTCCGCTGAGCAGCGCATCGTCGATGAAGGTGCCGTCTCGCTGGTTGAGCCAGAGCTGATTGGCGAGCTGATCGTTGGCCACGTAGACATCGAGCCAGCCGTCGTCGTTGAAGTCTCCCGCCACCGTTCCGAGCGTCGTGCCCACGGGATTGTCGCCGAGCGCAGAGGTCGAGACGTCTTCGAACGTCCCGTCGCCGCGGTTGCGCAGCAACCGGTTCGGTAGCGCGGCGTACGACAGTGGGCCGCAGTAGCCGATGAGGCCGGTGGCGTTGTGACAGTCCTTGTGGAGGTTCTTGCGAAACTCGGTGTAGTTGCCAACGAAGAGGTCGAGCCAGCCATCGCGGTCATAGTCGAAGAACGTAGCCGCGACGCTCCAGCCCGGGTCGTCGGCACCCGCCTCGCGGGTCACGTCGGTAAAGGTGCCGTCACCGTTGTTCCGGGCCAGGAAGTTGGACTCGAGATTGGTCACGTAGAGATCGACATCACCATCGTTGTCGTAGTCGGCTGCGGCCACTCCCATGTTGTGGCCTCCGACCGGCAGACCGGCTTGTTCGGTCACGTCCGTGAAGCGCATCGTGCGGCGGCCGTCGTCGTCGACCGTGAGGTCGTTGCGATAGAGACGATCTCGCTGTGGAAAGGGATACTTCGGCGGGAAGATCGCCTGCTCGACCCTGTCCCCCTCCAGCAGATCCCCCTGGCCGCACCAGATGTCCAGATCGCCGTCACCGTCGTAGTCCAGTACCGCGACGCCGGCACCCATGACCTCTGGAAAGTAGAGCTTGCCGATCATGCCGTTGAAGTGGACGAAGTCGAGTCCTACCGCCTCGGCGACTTCCCTGAACACGACCTCGGTCGCGGCCAGGGGAAACGCCACTCCGAAACACAGCAGCGCAGCGACCGAAACGAGTCGTGGGCGACGGCTGCCGCCCGAGGAATTGGGGTACTTCGGGTTCATCTGAGGCTCTGGCGGAGACAGGACAGGGGGCTGCAGTCTAGCAGCCGGAAGGAGCTCTCCGGGGCCTTTCGTCCAGCCATCGACCGGAGCCGGAATACCGCCGGGGCCTGGTACCGTTACGGTTCTCACGATCACCACTCTGGTAACATCGATGGATTCTGGTCCCGCAGAAAACACACGCCGCCCATCGGATTTCGGACCCTTCGAGAACTGCCGAAGGTCCCATCCCTCGAGGATTTCCGGTGCCGTGAGCAAGGAGAACGCCATGGCTCGCACTGTTCGCCGCCCCATCCTCTTCGTGCTGCCCATCGTGGCAGCGTTGCTCTTCGCCGTGGCGGCACCGATCGCCGCACAGGAAAAGGCGAAGCTGGTCAACCCCCGCAAGAAGGAGAAGAAGGACGAGCCCACGGAGGAGGTCGCACCGGCCGCCGAGCCGGCCCCTGCCGAGCCGGCCCCTGCCGACCCGGCCCCTGCCCCCGCGCCCGCTCCCAGTGAACCGAAGACGGTCGAGGCCGAGCCCCAGACGGCTGCCCCGGCGCCCGCCCCTGCCGAAGCGCAGTACGAGCGGGAGGTCGCCGAGCCCACGGCTCCAGCGCCCCCGACCCAGGCGGCGGAGCCCGCTCCGGCGCCGGCGGAAGCGACCTACACGGCACCCGAGCCTGAAGCCGCCGCTGCGCCACCCGCGGTCGCCGCCAGAGAGCCGGAACCCGCACCCGACCGCCGAACCGCGCCCAAACCGGCCGAAGACGTCATCTCGGCCAACATCACCGTCACCGAAGTACTGCTCGACGTGCTGGTCACGGACAAGCAGGGCAACGTAGTCACCGGCCTGGGGCCGGACGACTTCGTCGTCGAGGAGGAGGGAGATGATCGCGACGTCACCGGTGCCGTGTTCTACGGGACGCCGGAGGAACTGCAATCGCCGGGCGTGTCGGGCGAGACGCGCAGCGACCGCTATTTCATCCTGCTCTTCCACGACCAGAAGCAGATCCTTCCCGAGCTCACGGCAGCTCAGATGGACGCCAACCGGTGGGTCCAGAAGTGGATCGAGGAGGAGCTGCTCCCCAACGATCAGGTGGCGGTGCTCGGCTACCAGGCCAAGCTCAACGTCTATCTCGACTTCACGCGGGACAAGCAAGCCATCATCGAGGCCGTCGACAAGGCAGCGCTGGGGCGCAAGGCCCCCGACTTCTACAAGACCCGTTCCATGCCGGAGCTCGATCCCGACAGCCCCTCGCTGCTGCTCAATCTGCCTACGGGCAAGGCGCTGTCCAAAGAGACGCGTAAGATCCAGCAAGCCATGGGCTTGATCGGCCGGGCGGCCGAGGGGATCGTCGGGCGAAAGAACATGATTCTCTTCAGCGTCGGCTACGGCGACATCTTCTTCCAGGATTTCCCGGAGTGGACTCCTGATCCTCGCTACTACCCGGACATGAAACAGTCACTCAACGCCGGCAACGTCGCGGTCTACAGCATCGATCTGCTGGGCAGCGTCCGTGGGGGAATCGGCGGGGCCCGGGTGAACGACTCGCTGAGCTCGATCTCGGTCGACACCGGGGGCCACTATTACTACACCTTCGTCAACGCGCTCACTCCGCTGACGCAGGTCACCGAAGACAATCTCGGTTACTACCTGCTCTCCTACAAGGCGGAGTATCGGACCGGCGATTCGGGCTACCGGGAGATCAAGGTCAAGACGAAGGACAAGAGCTACAACGTGCGTGCTCGTCGCGGCTACCGCTACGGCATGGGCGGCAGCTGAGGATCGCCCGCGCGCTGACTCCGTGCCCTCCCCGGGAGCCGCAACTCGCCGAGGCCCGCTTTCTCCTGCCCCCGAGGACTATCCCCCGGACTCGATCGGCAGTCGGTGCTGTGCAGCGAAGGGGAGCGCCGGCACTGCGCCGAGGGGCGTCCAGGTCTCGACCTCCCCGCCCTCCTCACTCACCTTCCCCACCTCCATCCACTGCGCCTCTCGCAGCACCACTTCGACATCCAGGGCGCCATCCGCCGGCGGGGGTCGGCCGGTCTCGGAGGTCCAGAAGTTGAACAACCGGAGCATGGTGGATTCCCCTGCAGGGAGCAGTTTGTAGAACAACTGCCGCTCGTAGACCGCGAGCGGCTCGCCCTCGAGACGAACCTCGAAGGCGAGCTGAGAGGCAGGTCGATCGCCGTCGTTGCGCAGGATTACCGTGAGCTGGCACAGACTCTCCGGACCGGCTTTCGCGGGCGTCACCTCGATCCTCTCGATGCGGAGCGCAGGTTGCGCTTCGGGCTCCTGGGAAGCCGAGGGAGCAGGGATTCCGGCGCCCAGGACGACGAGCAGACCGAAACCGACGAGGGAGGTCGTGCGCCAGATCGAGATCATGGCTGGCATTCTACCTGCTGGGATCCGTCGAGGGCCCAGTCTCGTATGGACGAAGAGCTCTCCCATCTCCGGAAGGCTCGTCTCCCGACGCTCATGAGATCCCTTGCCGTCCTCACCGTTCTGCTCCTCGCGCCGCTCTGGCCGCCGGTCGCCGCACAGTCGGAGGACCCCGGTTATCGCTGGATCCGCGACCTGATGTCACCGCAGCGCAGCGAGCGCAAGACCGCAGCCGCCTCGCTCATCGCGTCGGAGGACCCGCGCTGGGTCGCGCCGATCGCCGACGCGCTCTTCTTCATCCCCACGCCGGCCCGGAGTGAAGCCTACTCCGTGCTGCAGGAGTTGACCGGTACCGATCGAGGTCGCCGCTATCTCGACTGGATCGAATGGGTCGGCGCTCACGGTACGACCCCGCCGCCCGGCTATCGGGACTTCAAGCTCTCGATGCTCGCCCGCATCGACGAGCGCTACCGCCAGGTGTTCTATTCGGGAGCGCCCCTCCATATCCGCTTCGAGGAGATCGTCTCCGGAGGAGTGCGGCTGGACGGCATCCCGGCGCTCGAGCGCCCACCACAGATCCCTGCCGACGAGGCCTCGTATCTGCGGCCCCAGGACCGCGTCTTCGGCGTCGGGCTGAACGGGGATCATCGCGCCTATCCGGTCAAGGTGCTCTCCTGGCACGAGATGCTCAACGACGTGGTGGGAGGAGAACCGGTCGTCCTGAGCTACTGCACCCTGTGCGGCTCCGGCATCCTCTATTCGACACGGACACCCAACGGCGGCAGCTACAGCTTCGGCACTTCGGGCCTCCTCTACCGGTCGAACAAGCTGATGTACGACCGCGAGACATTCAGCCTCTGGATCAACCTGACCGGTGAGGCCGTCGTCGGGCGAAAGGCAGTGAGTCGCTCCCGGCTCGAAATGCTGCCGCTCACTCTCACCACGTGGGAGGAGTGGCGCAACCAGCACCCCGACACGACGGCGATGATGCCCGATCCGACACTCGCCCAGCGGTTCGGATTCCAGTACCAGGAGGGCGCCGCCGACCGCGCACGCCGGGGAGTCTCCTTCCCGGTCTGGAACAAGAGCGACCGGCTCGAAGACAAGGAGGAGGTCTTCACGCTCGTCCTGGACTCGGTAGCAAAAGCGTGGCAGCTCAAGAGACTCCGCGCTCGGGAAGTCCTCAACGACCGGGTCGGGGAAACCGCGGTCGTTCTGATCAGCGATCGCCGTGGAGGAGTGCGCGCCTTCGAACGGGGTGAGCGAGAGCTGCGAGCCGCGGACGGCGCGTCCGGGGACGACCTCTTCCTCGACCGCGAGGGAAACCGGTACCGAATGACCGAAGCCGCTCTCGTGCCTGTCGAATCGGAGCCCGCAGCGGCCCCCCTCGGGCGGCTGCCCGGCCACGTCGCGTACTGGTTCGGCTGGTTCGGCATGTTCCCGAACACCGAGCTGTGGCCCGACTGAGGCCGCCACCCATCGGTCCGACACCGTCTCTCATCGCCCGAGCCCCTCGAAGCCCCGGGTCGAGTCGACGGCCCCTTCGGTCACTCGAGCGTCGGGGAAAGACGGGTCACTCGCCCACCGAAGAGCCTGGCGAGCTTCTTCTCGTCGACCTCACTCCACGGGCCGACGACCAGAGCGCGCAGCTTCTGCGGCTCGAGATAGCGACGCGCGACCCTTTGCACGTCCTCGGGCTCGACCGCCTCGACACCGTCCCGATACAGCCTCCAGTACTCATGGGGACGCTCCACCAGCACGTCCTCAGCGTAGCGCCCGGCAATCTCGATGGCGCTGTCGAAGAGCAGCGGAAAGGCATCGATGAGGCTACGCTGCACCAGTTCCAGTTCCTGCTTCGAGGGGGGCTCCCGGCGCAGACGCTCGATCTCGGCGACCACGAGCTCCAGCGCGAGAGCCAGCGACGAAGGATCCGTCTCCAGGAATACTTCGAAGTCACCCTCGCTCTGCCATCCGATGCCGAGCGAGCCCTGCACCCGGTAGCTGAGTCCCTCCTGCGCTCTCAAGACTCGGCGCAGACGAGAGACCGGCCCACCTCCCCCGAGCAGCTCGGAGAGCACGATGAGCTCGAAGCCCTGGGGCTCGAGCCAGCTCTCCCGGCGAGCGCCCTCGTGTCCGAGCAGGACCTTCACCTGCGAAGTGTCCCTCTGGACATGGTAGAGACCCGGCTCGGCCATCTGGCGTGGGGGCACCGCTCGACCGGCATCTCCATGGGCATCGTCCGTGTCGGAGCGCGGCCAGTCGCCCAGACGCGCCTCGAGCAGCCGCAGCACCGCCGAGGTTTCGACGTCCCCCGAAACCGCGATCACGGCACCCGTGGCGCTCCAATGGCGAGAGTGAAAGTCGACCAGGTCGGAGCGCTCGATCGCTGACAATGAGCTCTCGGTCAAGCGGCGAGCCCTGGGGTGCTCCGTGCCCCACAAGAGGACCGTCCACTCGTGACGCAGGACGTTCAGGGGATCATCGTCACGCGCCGCCAGGCTGCTCGCCAGGTTGGCTCTCGCCACCTCCAGGCGCTCCTCCTCGAATGCCGGCGAGCGGAGCGCCTGCACCAACAAGTCCAGCACCGCCTCGAACTGCTCGGTCGAACAGTCCAGGGTGAACCCAGAGCGGCTGTCACCGCCGAAGCTGTCGAGCCGGGCCCCGAGGAAGTCGACCCGCTC
Source organism: uncultured Acidobacteriota bacterium (assembly GCA_963851415.1). GTDB lineage: Bacteria > Acidobacteriota > Thermoanaerobaculia > Multivoradales > Multivoraceae > CAWKPF01. The sequence continues at coordinate 4,422,073 of CAWKPF010000002.1, read as the reverse complement.
GTCGAAGGCGTCGGCCTCGAGCTGCGCGGTGCCCCCCCGGCGCAGCATCGACCCGGTGAGCGAGGCGAGACCCACCTTGTCCGGCGGATCGATCTGCCCACCCACCGGGGCGACGAGAGTGAGCTCGACCAGGGGCACGGTCCGATCCTCGACCACGAACACCACGACGCCATTCGAGAGCTCGTGTCGAAAGGACGCGGCCGGGGGTGGCTGGAAGACGAGCGGCGGTAGCGTAAGCTCTTCGGGCCGATCGGGAATCGGCCGCTCGGATTGAGCCCCGAGGGTCGCAGCCAACGCCAGGAGGCACCCAGAGGTCCAAACGACCCTGGGCCCGCTCAAGGCGGAACCTCGCGAGTGTCCGTGCGCCGTAGAACGAGCACCGAGGCATCCTCGCTCGACAGATAGCGACTGGCCACTCTCTGCACGTCCTGTGCGGTGACTGCCTGCGCGAGTCCCGGCCAGCGATAGAGGTGACGCCAGTCCTCGAGCGCATCGTAGACCAGCAGGCGAAGCCCGTAGGCCAAGGGCTCCTTGATTTGACGCGACGCTTCGGTGGTGATCTGGTTCTTGACCTTCTGCAGTTCCAGCTCGGGGACCGGGACGCTGCCGAGTCGTTCCAGCTCGGCACGCATCGAGCTCTCGAGCACGTCGAGGTCGACTCCCTCCCGAGCCTGCGCCTCCACCGAGAACGAGCCCGCCCGACGTAACGGCGCGTGCAGCGCACTGGCCGAGAACGCGACCCCCTGCTCGAGGACCAGCGATCGGTGGAGCCGTCCGGTGCGCCCCGCCAGCAACCCCGCCACCACGTCGAGAGCGGCCGCGTCTGGACTGCCGAAGGGCACGGTATGAAAGCGCAGCTCCACAGTTGGACGACACTCGCACGAGCCCGAGAACCGAACCGGCTCCGCCGGTGGCGGCGAGCTTCCGCTCTCGGCGACAGGGCCCGACTCCGGCAGGCGACCGAAGTAACGGCGCGCCCACTGCTTCACCTGTGCCGGGTCGAAGTCTCCGACCAGCACGGCAGTCATTCGCGACGGGTGGTAGTGCGCATCGAACCAGGCGCGAGCGACGGGGCGATCGAGGTTGCGGAGGTCTCCTGCCATCCCGGCCGCAGGCCAGGAGTAGGGGTGCCGCTCGCCCCAGAACTGGCGCCGGAAGGCCTCGTGCTCCGCGCCCGAGGGAACCGCTCCGATACGCTGCTCGCGCTCCTGTTCGATCACGGGGTACTCGTCGTAGAGCTCTCGAAAAGCCGGAGCCAGAAGCCGGTCCGACTCCATCCAGAACCAGAGCTCCAATCGCGGCGCGGGCACCATCGCGAAGTACAGGGTGAGGTCTTCGCGCGTGAGCGCGTTCATCCCGACCGCGCCGGCCTCCGTGTAGACGAGCGCGAACTCCCCCTTCACGTGCAGGCCTCTCAGCCGCTCGTCGACCGAGGCGATCTCGCGCTCCAGCTCCGCCCTGCGACCGGATCCGTGCGTCGTAGCGCGCCACTCCTGCTCCAGCACGTCGCGCCGGTCCAACCACTCGGACTCTCGTTTCGGGTCTCGACTTCCGATCACTCGGGAGCCCTTGAACATCAGATGCTCGATCAGATGGGCGACCCCGGTCGAGCCGGGAATCTCGTCGCCGGAGCCCGAGTGCACCACCCAGGCCGCGGCGGTCATCGGAGAGCCCGCTCGGCGAGCGAGTAGGAGCCTCATCCCGTTCTCGAGACGGACCTCTTCCACCGGCCACTCCCCCTCCGCACTCGACGCAGGGGCCCCCTCCCCTCGAGCTCGGGCGCCGGCAGTCGCAGCCAGGGCAGCGCACACGAGGAATGCGGAGGCGACCGGCCGAGAGCGCTTCATCGAGTCTCCGGCTCATGGATACGGAGGTAACGATTCAGGGCGGCGACCCCCATTCGCTGTCGGTGTCCCGAAGGCCAGGTCACCTCGATCCGGAGCCTCTCGCGCGAGGGCTCCCCCTCGGGCACCGCGAAGCGCAGGCGGCGATCGGCCGAGGACTGGTAGCTCCGCCCCGCAATCACCCACCTGCGGTCGATTCGTTCTGCGTTGCGAAGCGTGACCACGGCTCCGATCGCTTCCGTGTTGGGCGATCGCCCGACCAGCTCCACCCCGAGCCACGAGCGAGCGCGTGAATCATCGACGGCTCTGTTGCGCAGCAGAATGGCTGTGTCGTCGTTGTGCGAAACGGCGATGTCGCCGTCTCCGTCGTTGTCCAGGTCCCCCGCCGCGGCTCCACGGGCCACTGCCGGGTAGAGGTCGAGCGCCGAGCACGACTGAGCCTCGAAGCGGCCGCCGGGCAGTCCTCGCAGCAGCAGTGCCGGTTGACGATACGAGACATTCTCGCGCTTCGGATGCTCGAAGATGTGGCCGTTGGCAACGAAGACGTCAATGACACCGTCGAGGTCGAGATCCTCGCTCACGACGCCGAAGCCGAGCCGGTTGAAGGAGGGCTGAGCGAACCCCGCCGCCGCCGAGACGTCCTCGAAGAAGAGCCCGCCGAGGTTGCGATAGAGGGTATTCGTCTCGACGTCGAAGTTGGCCACGGCCAGATCCGGATCCCCGTCCTGATCGAAATCCGACACCGTCAGCCCCATTCCCGCTTCGGGTTTGCCGTTACCGTCGACCGCAGCGCCGGAGAGCAACGATACGTCTTCGAACGTACCGTCGCCTCGATTGCGGTAGAGCAGGTTCAGATCGAGATCGTTGGCCACATAGAGGTCCGCCTGCAGATCCTGGTCGAGATCCACGAACAGGACTCCCAATCCCTTGGCTCGTACCTTTCCGAGGCCGGCCGCCTCGGTGGCGTGCTCGAACCGGCCGTCGCCGAGGTTGCGCCAGTAGCGGTCCGACAGTCCTTCGAAGAGAGAGGGGTCGCAGTACTCGCGCACTCCCGAGTCGACGTCGCCGCAGAACAGGTCGGCCTCGGGGTCGTAGTCCAGATACTGACTGACGTAGAGATCGAGATCACCGTCGCCGTCTCCGTCCGCCGCGGCCGCAGAGGAGCCCCAGGGTCTGGCCTGCAGAGGGGGTGCCGCTGGATCTTCGAGAGGAGCGGAACGAAAGCCACGCTCGCCCTCGTTGCGCAGGAGCACCGTCGGCCCGACGTTGGTCACGATCAAGTCCGGATCCCGGTCACCGTCGACGTCGACAGCGAGCACCCCCTGGCCGTAGCTCGACTCGTCGGCCCCCGGCACGGCCCGGGGCTTCAGAGTCCCGCCAACGTTGCGCAACAGGACGTTGGCCGCCTCTTGCCCGCCCCGACCCGGATACGGTCCGGACTGCACGAGGTAGAGGTCCCACCAGCCATCCCCGTCCCAATCCACCCAGGCCACACCGGCCCCCATCGTTTCGGGGAGGTGCTTGGCAGGACTGGCCCCGCTGCGGTGCGTGAAGGGCAGCTCCTCTCGTTCCAATGCGATCGGGCTGCACGGATCCGATCCGGCGAGACCGGGGACCGCAGAGAATCCGAGGCCGAGCAGAACGACCGTGGCCCCGGAGAGAACCGGATTGGGCCGTGAGCCCTGAAAGGGCACACGAGGGTCGCAGCTGCCGAATACCACCCGCTTCATTCCGCGATTATAGAGATGCGGCGAACGAGCCCGGCGCCCCTTGGCAGGGAAGCTCCGATCGGGCACGATGCAGATGGCCGTATCTGAAACGAACTCGATCGGAGCCAGCCAGTGCGACAACCCTTCCTGCTCGCGCTACGACGAGCCTCTGTCGTCTGCGTCCTTCTGAGCGCTGCGGCTCTCGTGGGCTGTACCAGCCTCGGCTCGGTGGCACCCCCGGATCTCGCAATCACGGACCTGTCGATCGTCGAGCTCACTGCCCTCGAGACCACGGCTCGTCTGACGGTCCGGCTGACCAACCCCAATCCGGAGCCCCTGCATCTCACCGGCGGCTCGTTCTCGTTGCGGCTCCAGGGAGTCAAGGTGGGCACCGCCGTCAGCAACCGAGAGGTCCAGCTCGATCGCCTCTCCACCGTCACCCAGGAAATCGACGTCAACATCAATCACCTCATGGTCCTGACCCGACTCCGACCGATTCTCCAGGCCAACAACGTCCAGTACGACTTGCGCGGAAAGTTGTACACGCCGAGTCCCTTCGGCACGAAGACCATCAAGGTCGGCAGCTCGGGAAGCGTCGATCTGCCCGAGTCCTGGGGCAGCTCCCTCGATTCGCTGGCACCCGTTTCTGCCTCGCCTCCGCCATGAGCCGGCGTCCCACCGTCGGCCCGCGCGGCAATTCCCCGCGGGTCACCCGTTCGCTGGTAGGCTTCCCGAGCCAGGAGGGTTGCGGCGCCACCTCGTCGATTCAACCGAGCGCCCCGCCTGAAGAGCAGCCGAGGGAATGGACAAGAAACGCTTCGTCGTGATGGGCGCCGGTGAGGTCGGGTATCTGGTCGCGCAGACCCTCTCCGAAGAGGGTCACCGGGTGACCATGATCGACCTCGACCCCGACAAGCGGGAGCGAATCGAGGAAGAGCTCGACGTCTCCTTCGTCCTGGGCAACGGAGCCCATCTGCCCGTGCTCGAGAGCGCCGGCGTGGCGAAGGCCGACCTGTTCATCGCGGCCTCCTCGTCGGAGGAAGCCAACCTCGTGGCCTCCCTGACCGCCAAAGACCTCGGGGTCGGGCGTACCGTGGTCCGAGTCGAGACGACGGAAGACCTGACCACCTATCGAGCGACCTACGAGCGCCTCTTCGCGGCCGACCTGCTGCTCTCGCCGCAGATCCTGGCCTCCACGGTGATCCTCAACCACGTGCTGGGCCACAACACCCACGATATCGACTACCTCGCTCGCGGCAGGATCCAACTGCGCAAGATCCAGATTCAACGGGAGAGTCCACTGACCCGGGTTCCGCTGCGCGACGTTCGGATGCCCGGAAGTAGTCGGATCATCGGCTACATCGACGAAAGCGGCGCCGTACGCATCCCGGAGCCCGACGAGATGGCCTCGGCGGGTGAGGACGCGTTGGTCGTGTGCTCGACCGACGTCATTCGCGAGGTGGAGGAGCTCTTTGCATCCAAGCTGCGCATCCCCGGTACAGTCGTGGTCGCGGGTGCGACGAAGATGGGACTGAATGTCGCACGCTCCCTGGTGGGCAATGTCAAGAAGGTCAAACTGATCGAGGCCGACCGCCGCAAGGCTCGCCACATCTCCGAGGAGCACCCGGAGATCGAAGTCGTTCATGGCGACGCGACCGACCAGAGTGTACTGCGCGCCGAGAACGTCGGGGCTGCCGAAGCCTTCATCGCCGCCACCGGACACGACGACAGCAACCTCATGGCTGGACTCGAGGCCGAGGAGCTCGGAGTCAAGAAGATCATCGTCCTGGTCGACCGCTCGGAGACCAGCCGTCTGTGGCGGCGGATCGGCACGATCACGCCGATCTCTGCTCGCTCGCTGGCCGCGCAGCGCATCCGTCACTACATCGAGCACGGCTATCGGGGAAACATGATCAGCCTGGAAGATGGGGCTCTCAGGGTCGTGCAGCGGAAGATCTACCCGGAGAGCCCTGTCGCCGGCGTCACCCTCAGAGATATCAACCCGCCCCGAGGAGTCATCGTCGGTGCCGTGGTCCGAGGCGACAACATCTTCGTGCCCCGACCCAGCGATGCCCTGCTCGCCGGGGATCAGGTGGTGCTGTTCGTTCATGAGTCGGAGTCCTCGATGGTGCAGCTCTTCTTTCCCGGCAAGGAAGACTGAGTCTAGGGGCCTGCCCCCGAAGGCACCCCGGCCCCCCGAGACCGCCCGAGAATCCAGTGAACTATCGCGCCGTCGCCCACTTTCTCGCCCGACTGACCTTCCTCCTGGCCGCGTCACAGCTGCTGCCGATCGGGTGGTCTCTGTGGTATCGCGAGCCTCGAGCCACCGTCGCCTTCGCGACCAGCGCTCTGCTCACGGGAGCACTGGCCGGGCTGCTGGCTGGCATCGGGCGCGGTGAGACTGCCAGCGGGCTCTACCGCCGCGAGGGGATTCTGATCGTCGTCGCCGGCTGGGCGCTGGCCTCCATCTTCGGCGGCCTGCCGTATCTCGTTGCCGGCGACATCGACTCTCCGATCGACGCCCTGTTCGAGGCTGCCTCAGGATTCACGACCACCGGTGCCTCGATCCTCCCCGACATCGAGGCCGCTGGCAGAGCGATTCTGTTCTGGCGATGCCTCACCCAGTGGCTCGGTGGACTCGGCATCATCGTTCTCTTCGTAGCCCTGCTCTCGGAGCTCGGAGCCGGCGCTCGATTCCTCTATCGACTCGAAGTCCCGGGCCCGACCGCCGAGGTGCTTCAGCCGAGGGTCCGCGAGTCGGCGATCGTGCTGTGGAAGATCTACCTCGGCTTGACGCTCGCCCAGACCCTGCTTCTCTCCGCCGCGGGGCTGACCCTCTACGACGCGCTCAACCACTCGCTGTCGACACTCTCGACCGGAGGCTTTTCGCCGCGATCAGACAGTGTCGCGGCGTTCGACTCCATGATCGTCGACGTGATCGTCATCGTCTTCATGTTCATCGCCGGAGTGAACTTCTCGCTGTTCTACTCGCTACGGGAGCGGCGGTTCAACCTGTTTCGTGACCGGGAGTTCGCCGTCTACGCCACGCTGATCGGCGCGGTCTCGCTCTACATCACCGTCGAGTTGGTGCGCGCCTCGATCTACGAGTCGCCGCTGCAGGCCCTGCGCCACGCCACCTTCCAGGTGACGTCACTGATGACCACCACGGGCTTCGCCACTGCGAACTTCGACCCCTGGCCCGACTCGAGCCGCGCCCTGCTGCTCGTGGTCATGGTCATCGGCGGCTGCGCCGGCTCGACCGCAGGGGGTGTCAAGGTGATGCGGGTCTTGATCGGGATCAAGGCGGCCCTGCGCGAAGCGCGCCTGATCTTCTCCCCGAACACCTTGATCCCCATCCTGATCGGCGGCAAGGCAGTCCCCGGCTTCGTCAGCAGCTCGGTCGCCGGCTTCATCATTCTGTATTTCATCACCCTGTTTCTCGGATCGCTGCTGCTCACCCTCGGTGGCGCCGACCTCGTGACCGCCGGATCGGCAGCACTCGCGTGTCTCGGCAACATCGGTCCTGGCTTCGGGGCGGTCGGACCGATCGAGAACTTCGCGCACTTTGCGGGCTGGGAGAAGCTGCTGCTGGTCCTCCTGATGTGGCTCGGACGGTTGGAGATCCTGGCCATCACGGCGCTGTTCACCAGATCGTTCTGGGAACGATAGCGACTGGGCCCGGGCTCCACGAGGGCGGGTCTGAGCAGTGTTAGCATCTCTCGACCCTGCCCGCCAACGACCTACAGCCTTCGTTCCACCGGCTGTTCTCGAGAGGAAGCCATGCCCCGAAGTCAGCCGCAATCGAGCTCACTCACCGCCGCTGCGACGCTCACCACCGCCGTTCTCCTGGTACTCGCGACCAGTCCGGCCCGTCCCCAGTCCCGCAACGCCACCGCCGTCCCAGAGGTCGATTGGGGGACGCAGATGCTGCCCGTGCGGGAGATGGCTCAGCGCTCGACGGCCGGCCAGTTCGAGGTCTTCTACGACTTCCAGTTCACCGATCGGCTCGACGAGAGCGGAATCACCTTTCGCCACTACAGCACTCCAGACTCCGGGAAGTACTACCAGCCGAATCACTACGACCACGGGAACGGCGTCCTCGTGGGGGATGTCGACGGCGACGGCCGCTACGACCTCTACTTCGTCTCCCAGCTCGGCCGCAACGAGCTGTGGCGCAACCTCGGCGACGGCCGTTTCGAAGACATCACCGCCAGTGCGGGGGTGGGACTCGATGACCGTCTCTGCGCCTCGGCGGCATTCGCCGATGTCGACAACGACGGCGACCCCGATCTCTACGTCACCACCGTTCGCATGGGAAACGTCCTGTTCGAGAACGACGGCACCGGGACGTTTCGTGACGTGACCGAGGCCGCCGGACTCGACTACACGGGCCATTCGTCGGGGGCCACGTTCTTCGACTTCGACAACGACGGAGCCCTCGATCTGTTCCTCACCAACGTGGGCACCTACACGACCGACATTCGCACCCCTGAAGGGTACTTTCAAGGTCGTGGAAGCTGGATTACGACCGGCCCTCCAGCCTGGCGAGAGAACCCCTTCTTCGGCCAGAAGAACCCGGAGCTCACCGAGCTGAGCATTTTGTACCGGGCCTCGGCCCCGGGACGCTTCGAGGACGTCTCGGCTGACGTCGGGCTCCGCGAGGCCGGTTGGGCAGGCGACGCCACCTTCGCCGATGTCGATGGGGACGGGCGATACGACCTGTACGTGCTCAACATGCAAGGCGACGACCACTTCTACCGCAATGCAGAGAGTGGCTTCGAAGAGCAGACCGCCCGCTACTTCCCGAAGACCCCCTGGGGAACGATGGGCGTCAAGTTCTTCGATTTCGACAACGACGGCGACCAGGACCTGATCCTGACGGACATGCACTCGGACATGAGCCGGGAGGTCACCCCGGGCCTGGAGAAGTACAAGTCCATACTGATGGACGACGTCACCGAAGCGGAGCTCCAGGGCGGTGACAACAACGTCTTCGGCAACGCCTTCTACGAGAACCTGGGCGACGGTCGCTGGCAGGAGCGCTCGGACGAGCTCGGCGTCGAGAACTACTGGCCCTGGGGACTGAGTGTCGGCGACATCAACGCCGACGGCTGGAGCGACATTCTCATCACGTCGAGCATGAACTTCCCGTTTCGCTACGGAATCAACTCGATGTTGCTCAACAACCGAGGTCAGAAGTTCCTCGACAGCGAGTTCCTGCTCGGCCTCGAGCCTCGTACCGCCCTCACCAAGCGACCGTGGTACGACCCGGAGCAGCCGTGGAACGCGACCAAGAGGCCCTGGTTCGAGCTGCAGTGCAGCGGCGCCGACATTCGCCATCCGCTCTGTTCAGGAAGGGGCGGTCAGCTCACCGTGTTCGGCAACACGGGATCCCGCTCTTCCGTGATCTTCGATCTCGACGACGACGGGGACCTCGACATCGTCACCAACGAGTTCAACGATTCCCCCCAGTTCTTGATCAGCAACCTCTCGGAGCGGACCTCGGTCCACTACGTCGAAGTCGAGCTCACCGGCACCACATCGAACCGCGATGGCTTGGGTGCCCGTGTCACGGTGAGCGCGGGAGGCCGCGACCTGGTCCAGGTCAACGACGGAAAGTCCGGCTACCTCTCGCAGAGCTCCATGCCGCTCTATTTCGGACTCGGCGAAGCCGCGCGAATCGACCGGATCACCGTGGAGTGGCCTTCCGGGGGCTCCCAGACCGTGACCGAGGGTCTCGCGCTCGACTCCTTGATCGAGATCGTCGAGCGCTGAGCCGGTCAGCGTACGTCGAGCGCACTTCGGGCCACTCCACCGGTGGGCACCGTCACCGGAACCTCCACTCCCTCCGCCATCACGATCCAGCGTCCCGCAGGCACGGGACCGATCGAGGCACTCCCTGCGCGCAGCGGCCACGCATTCGGGTACAGCGCTCCATTCGCTGGGTGGCGCAGGCGCACGATGCCGTCGCCATCGAGGGTGGACCCCTCGACCTCGATCATCCCAGCGCGAGGAAGGACCACATCAACCGGTGGACCGGGGATCTCCACCTCGATCAACGCAGCGGCCTCCTCCTGGTCGACCCTCATCACCCAGACGAGACGGCGGCCCCTCGGGACTCCCGACACCGTCAGTCGCCCCTGCCCATCGGGGAGGGCGAACGCCCCCCACACAGCCTCACCGTCTGCTCCCACCCACGCGACGTTGGCCCGCCGCAGCTCTGTGCCGTCAGCCCGCAGCACTCGAAGCGAGAGCTCCTCCGTGGGCTCCAGAGAGATCTCGAAGGGCTCGTCCTCGAGGCTCACGGGGGACTGGTACCGGGCGAAACCGGGATGACTCACCACCAGGATCGGACTTTCGGACGCACTCACCGACAGCTGGAACAGGCCGTCCTCGTCGGTCAGGGCCGAGCCTGCACCCAGTCCGACCCTTGCTCCGAGGATCGGGCCCCCCGAGTCCGCCGACACCACTCTCCCCCTCAGCTGTCGGAAGTCGATCTCGATCGAGACATGGTCGTCCCCCTCGAGCTGGAGGTGCTCCTGATGCGCGCGCCCGTCGCGGCCGGCAACCATGAGCATCTGAGAGCCCGATGACAGCCCCTCGAGCACGAACGCGCCGTTCCGATCGGTGGTCGCTACCGACTGGCTCCCGGTCTCGGCGAACACTCTCACACTGGCACCGATCATGGGCTCCCCTGCGCTGCGCACGAGACCGGTCAGGCGAAGACCCTCGGTGAACTCCAGATCGACTTCGTCATTCTGGCCCGGGCCGACCTCGATCTCCGCATGGACGAATCTCCGATCGAAGCGGGCAGCGACCTGCCACCGGCCGGGCGCCAGGGGACCGAGTACGAACCGGCCCTCGTAGTCGGGCCGGGCGAAGCTCGTACCCGTACCTGCGGCGTCAATCCGATCTGCATAGACATCCACCCGCGAGAGGCCGTCCAGATCCAGCCCCCGGACCCTGCCCGCGATCCGATAGCCGCGGGGCAGTCGAAGCTCGATCCAGTGCTCTTCCCCCGCTCGCAGCTCGATCGCTTCGCTTTGCATGGAGCTCGACAGACTGCCGTCAGGGGGCTCCGCCTGCGCCACCCACAGACCGGCAGCCAATCCTTCGAGGCGAAACCGGCCGTCTCTTCCGGTCAACGGATTCTCGCCGATCGGCCCGGGCTCGAACGCACCGTCCTGAGGCAGCGGAGTCAATCGCGCTCCTGCTACGGGGTCTCCTGAGCTGTCCAGGACCACTCCGACCAGAGAAGCCCCCTCCCCCAGTGTCACATCGAGCACCCCCCTCCCGGCGCTCAGATCGATCGTCCGAGTGGCACTCGGATGGCGCGGATGACTGACCACCACGGTGACCGGCTCCGCCGGCAGCCCCTCGACGCGGAAGCGCCCCTCGGCATCGCTCGGGTCGCTCACCCGGGAGGTGGAGAGGCCACCGTAGCGGTCGTCCCGGAGCGCCAGGAATGCCCCGCTGACCCCACGTCCGTCGGCGTCGGAGATGGTGCCGACCAGCGTTGCCCCGCGCTCGAGGGTGACCTCGACCGGCGTCACCTCACCCGCAGCCAGCTCCAGCGACAGCTCCTTCTCCAGCCACCCCTCGGCGGAAGCGGTCAGGACCCAGTCCCCGGCGGCGAGTCCGGTGAAGGAGAAGGCTCCGTCGTCGTCCGAGCGCACCATCAGGGGCTCCTGTCGGGTCCGGCGCAATCCCGTAGCGGAGTCCACCCAGAGACGGGTCGCGGGAACGGCCTCCCCAGCTCGGTCGACCACCCGGCCGATCAGACCCGAAGCGGGCTCGAGGACGACCTCGAGCGGCTCTTCACGCGGGACGTGGAGACCCTCGTAGTGAGAAGGCGCCATACCGGCGTGCCGGATCAGGAGCTCGATCGTCGATCCATCGGCCAGGCCACCGATCTCGAAACGGCCCGCGTCGTCGCTCACCGCAGCGGGAGAATCCGGGATGGACCCGAAGCGGTCCCGATCGACCAGAAAGACCTCCGCCCCCACCACCGAGGTCCCTTCGGAGGTGAAGACCCTTCCTTTCAGGGACAGCCCCCGCCCGAGCACCAACGTTCCGACCTCGAAGTCTCGGGCCCCTTCCTCGACCTCGATTCCGGGGACGCGCGCCGGTGCAAAACCCTCGAGCTCCGCCGCCAGGAGGTATCGCCCGACTCCGGCGTGCTCGAGAACGAATCGTCCTTCGGAATCACTCTCGGCCCGCACGGCGAAGGGGTTGCTCTGGGACTCGTCACCCGATCTGGCGTAGTACCGTGCCCTCCCGTTCCCCTCTTCGAGCACCAGACGAACCTGCACCCCGGGCAACGGCACGTCTTGCGCGTCCACCACCCAGCCGACCAGTCGCATTCCCTGCTCCAGCCGAATCTCGAGCGGCTCGGGAAGCTCGCCGATCCCGACCGCCCTCAGCCGGCGGCTCACCGGCGCATGGCCGCCGGCCGTCACCACCAATCGGTGCTCGACCCCGACGGGGAGCTCTACCGAGAAGCTCCCGTCGCCTGCGCTTTCGACCAGGAACCGATCGCGCGCGAGATTCCTCAGGTCACCGATCGCCTCGAAGGAGAGCCGCGCCCGCGCCACGCCCGCGCCGACGGAGTCGAACACTCGTCCACGCCAGAACTGAGTCGGGGTGAGACCGACGGTCGGAATGTCCTGGTTCTCGAGGCTCGACGCGGAGACCGTCATCCAGCCCTCCGCGTAGCCCAGGGCCGCGGCCCCGAGCGTGACACCGAGCCGGGAGTCCCAGGTCGAGAGCTCGTAGTCGCCTTCGGGTGTGGTGAAGGCGTACTCACTCGGCCGCAGCCGCGACCACACCACGGCACCGCCCACTGGATCCCCTCTCGACGCGTCGAAGACCCGACCCCGCAGGAGCGCCGGGGGTTCGAGTACCACCTGCAACGGCGTGTCCTCGGAGGCATCGCTCGGCTGAGGAGACAGCTCGACACTGCCATAGCCCAGTTCGCGCGACTCGATCTGGTAGGTGACCGGCAGCTGCTCGTGGCCCGCTACGACGATGCGTCCTTCCTCGTCGGTCAGGCCGATCGGCATCTGGACCTCACCCATGCGCACCACGGCGCCAGCGACGACCTCGCCCCGCTCGGTCACGACCTGGAGGGTCCGTGGCCGACCCGACGACAGCTTCAGGATCTCTTCCTGTGCCTCGGTCGAGACAGTGATCTCCCGCTCTTGCATCAACCAGTCCGGATGGGCCGCCCGAATCCAGGCCTGCCCAGGGGGGAGACGCACCAGGGCTCTGCCCTGATCATCGGTCCGGGTGGCTCGACGCCAACCCGCCGGCTGCACGCTCCGATCCCGAAAGCGCGGATCCGGCGCTGAGCCCGGATCGGCCACCACGACCGCATCGACCACCCACCGCCCGGTCGCATCCGCGATCCTGACCGGGACCGGCACCGTCGCCGGAAGCTCGATCTCGCCCAGGTCCACTGAAGAGAGCAGGGGAGCCAGATCGACCCGGCGTGGCTCCACTCGCTCGGAGCCCTCTGCCAGGTAGAGACGCCACACGCCGACCGCCGGGACCTCGAGAGCGAAGCGACCGTCGACGTCCGTGCGCTGCTCGGCAATGACCTCTCCCAGCCCGCCGCCCAGGTCGTAGAGACGGCGCTGGTAGCTGTCGGGGTAGCGCCGCAGGGTCACCAGCTCATTCCCCACGGGCCCCTGCCGCCCGTCGATCAGGCGACCCGAGACCTGGAGACGCTGCTGAGCGTCGAGGCTCGGTGCCCCGAACAGCGCGAGCAGAGCCACCGTCAGGCCGGCGATGCGTGCCGACGCCGCCGCCAGTCCCCACCCGGGGGCCTTCTCACATGGGGGTGCCATGTAGCTCCATACGTCGAGAGAGCCGCAGTCTATTCCCGCCCACTCCTGGGTATCATCGAAGCGTCAAACCGAATCGGGCCCTGATCACAGCTGGAGGTCTCTCGTGTCGAACGAAACCAACGAGTCACAGTCCATCGACAGACGACGCTTTCTCGCCGGATCGGCAGCTGGCCTGGGCCTCGCTCTGGGCGGACGCAGCGCCACGGCCGCACTCCAATCCGCGGGACCGCCTCCGGCCTCCTACGCCGACCCGAACGGGTTTGCCGCAGCCCCGATCGAGAGCGTTCGCATGGCCTTCGTCGGGGTCGGTGGCCAGGGCGGTGGACACGTGCGCAACTTCCTGCGCATCGAGGGCGTCGAGATCAAGGCGATCTGTGACATCGACTCTCCCCGTGCCGAGGAAGTGGCCTCCTGGGTGACCGCAGAAGGCCGTCCCGGACCCGAGCTCTACACGCGGGGCGAAACCGACTGGAAGCGACTCTGCGAGCGAGACGACATCGACCTGATCTTCAATTCGACGCCATGGGTGTGGCACGTGCCGATCTGTGTCGAGGCGATGCAAAGCGGCAAGCACACCGCGGTCGAAGTGCCTGCCGCGATCACGATCGACGGCTGTTGGAAGCTGGTCGAGACCGCCGAGGCGACCCAGCGCCACTGCGTCATGATGGAGAACTGCAACTACGGCCGTCGGGAAATGTTGATCCTGAATCTGGTGCGCAAGGGGCTGCTCGGTGAGATCCTGCACGGCGAGGCCGCCTACATTCACGATCTGCGCGCGATCAAGTGGTCCGACGGCGGCGAAGGGAACTGGCGCTGGAAGCACTCGATCGACCGCAACGCCAACCTCTATCCGACGCACGGCCTCGGTCCGGTCGCTCAGTGCATGGACATCAACCGCGGCGACGCCTTCGACTATCTCGTGTCGATGAGCTCGCCTCAGCGCGGCATCGACCTCTACCTGAAGGAGCACCTCCCGAAGGACGACCCCAGACAGGCCTACGAGTATCGCCTCGGTGACATGAACTCGGCGCTGATCAAGACTCGGTTGGGGCGCACCATCCTCCTGCAGCACGACACCACCACCCCCCGACCCTACTCACGACTCAATCTCGTCCAGGGCACCCGAGGAACCGTCGCGGGCTACCCCGATCGGCTGTTCATCGAGGGCCGAGGGGAAGGACACCGCTGGGAGGAGATCGAGGGCCATTACGAAGAGCACGATCACCCGCTCTGGGCGACGAAGGGCATGGAGGCAGAGGGGGCCGGGCACGGGGGAATGGATTACCTCGAGGACTATCGGTTGATCCGCTGTCTGCAGCAGGGCACTCCGATGGACATGGACGTCTACGACGCCGCCGCGCTCTCCGCTCCGGTCGAACTGACCGAACGATCCGTGGCGAATCGGAGTCAGGCGGTCGATTTTCCCGACTTCACCCGGGGCCGATGGCGCGAGCGCACACCGCTCGGCATCGTCAGCTGAGCGGCTCTTCCCCGAGTTCGCTTCGAAGAAGGTGCGACCCTCGACCCCGTCGGCGCATCTATAACCCTGAGAGGCGATGAACGAATTGGTGGAATCGAGAACAGACAGCAACTTCAGGGGGGAACCGGGGGTCAATGATCTCCTGCTCGCCCGCGCCAAGCGCGGCGATCTGGGAGCGCTGGAGGAGATCTACCGTGCCTACGAGGGCACCGTGTACGCCGTCGCTCGGCGTCTGGTGCGCCGGCCTGAAGACGCCGAGGAGGTGCTTCAGGAGACCTTCATCGAGGTCGCTCGCAGCTTGCCCCGCTTCCGCGGTGAGGGACTGTTCTCCGCCTGGCTGAGGCGTATCGCCGCCAACAAGGCCTTGATGAAGCTGCGCCACGATCGATCACGCCCGACGCAGCCGCTGGACGACGGCGACGAGGATCGCCCGGGTAGGGAGCTGGTCGACACGCGCCCCGATAGTCCCGAGCACCGGCTCGATCTCGAGTCCGCTCTCGGCCTGCTCTCCACCACTTCCCGCTCGGTCGTCTGGCTGCACGACGTCGAGGGTTTCACCCACGAAGAGATCGGCGAGCTGATGGGGCGCACCCCGTCCTTCTCCAAGTCACAGCTCGCCCGAGCCCACCAGCGGCTGCGCCGGTACCTCGGAGAAGCACCCCGAGCCTTGGAGACCGAGACATGAGGCACCTGCCATGAGACACGCCAGCATCGAAGAGCTCCTGCGCCGTCGCGATGGTGAGGTTCTCTCGCCGGAGATCGACCGCCACGTCGAGCACTGTCCCGATTGCCGGAACGAGCTCCAACGCCTACACCAGACTCGGGCCCATCTGCGAGCTCTTCCTCGACACTCTCCGCCGCGAGATCGGTGGCCCGCCGTGCGCGACGCCGTCATCGCGAATCAGCGGGACCAGAAACGGCGCTGGGCATTCCGCGCAATGGTCGCCGCCGCTGCGCTGATCCTCGCCACGCTCGGGGTTCAAGTGGCACGTCAACGCCACGCCCTCGAGCTCGAGCGGAGCGAGCTCCGAGCCACCCTGGCGGTGCTGATGGAACATTCCCAGCTGCTCGAAGCGGAGCTCCAATCGGTGCGGGCTGGAAGTCGGGTGCAGTCCGGTTGGCGAGCTCAAGCGATCGTCGAGCTCGAGGACCTGCTGAGTGAGGTCGACACCGATCTCGGCCGGGCACTCGAGCTGGCCTCGGGCGAGCCCACCTCCGACGCCATCGAGCTGTGGCGCGACCGTCTCGAGATCCAGGACGCCCTGTTGCGAGTCCATGTCGAACCGGTCAGCCATCGCGGAATCTGATCGTCCTGCACCGACGCCCTCCGAGATCCCATCGGACCGATACCCATAGACACCCTACGAGGTAGCCCCCATGAAGAGTCCCGTTTCCATTGCCACGGTCCTGACCGCGACACTGATCGCTCTACTCGGCTTTTCTCCGGTCACCCCGGCCAACGCACAGGAGAGCGACGAGGAGCGCCGGATCGAGCTTCGCCAACAGCTGGAAGCGGCAGAGCAACGGGCCAACGCCCTGCGTGCCGAGCTCTACTCGGCCGATGCCCAGCGAGAGCGGGCCCGACTCCAGGCGGACGGGGCCCGGGCTCGTCTGGACGAGCGCAAGCGCGGCTATGCAGAGCTCCTGATGGCGCGTGCCGGTACTCTCGCCCTCATGCCCCAGCGGGCCCGCCTCGGAGTGACGGTGCGAACCCGCGCCGACGACGCGACCGACGCGGTCGGCGCCTTTCTCGAAGAGGTGACGCCCGATGGCCCGGCCGACGAGGCGGGACTCGAGCCCGGTGACATCGTGACGCACTGGAACGGGGATTCGCTCCTCGAGAGCACTCCGATCGACGAGGAGTCGCGCGATTCGGCAGTCGTGGCCTGGTCGGACAGCGAAGCGAGCTCTGCCCCGGCGGCACGATTGATCGCCCGCTCCCGCACTCTCGAGCCAGAGCAGACGGTCACCTTGACCTATCGACGGGACGGCACCGAGCGCACGGCCGAGGTCACCGCGCGCGCTCTGCCGGCCGGACTCCTGGCCACGCCTCCTGCGCCTCCCACGGCGTGGACGGCACCCCACCCACCCACTGCACCGCGCGCACCCCGCGCCCTTCGACGCGGCGACGACTACCTGGTGCTCGCCCTGGGCGGCCCCTGGGGTGACATGGAGGTGGTCACCGTCACCAAGGAGCTCGGTGAGTACTTCGGTACCGATCGCGGGCTGCTGGTCGTCGAGCCGCCGAGCGAAGATCCCTTCGGACTGCGCGCGGGTGACGTCATCCTCTCGATCGGCGACCGAGAACCGCGCGACCTCTCTCACGCCCTGCGGATCCTGCGCAGCTACGAGCCCGAGGAGACGGTCAACCTCACCATCCGACGCAAAGGCGAGTCGGTCACGTTGAGCGGTGAGCTGCCGGACTCGGCAGGCCTCTTCGGCTGGGTCCCGGAGACGCCGGAGATCTTCGCCCCGCCCCCACCCGAGGTGCCGGCCTGGCGATCCGCCAGAGAGCAATGACGCCGGCCGCATCGACGAATTCTGGATTGCAGAGTCGGTGAGGCCTCCCCGGACGGGAGGTCGTCCCGAGATTGACCGCGGCCTCTGGCATTGCCACACTGGATCCTCCCTGTGGATCAACCCCGGAGGTTCGGACGCCATGCAGCCCCTGCGCCAGGTTCCCTCGATTCTCGTCACTCTCTGCCTACTCCTGTCGACTTCGGTTCGTGGCCAGCAGGTGACGAAGATCAACGTCGAGGAGCTCGGCAGGCTCCCGGCATTCTCCCACGCCGCGGTGGTGGGCGGTCTGGTTTTCGTGTCGGGCACGCTCGGCACCGAGGTCGGCTCGCTCGGCCTGGTCCCCGGTGGCGTCGGTCCTCAGACCACGCAGACCCTGCGCAACATCGAGCGCATCCTGGAGGAAGCAGGCTCGTCCCTCGATCGGGTCGCCAAGTGCACCGTCTATCTGACCGAGATGGACGACTTCGCGACAATGAACGAGGCCTACATCGCCGTCTTCGGCGACCAACCGCCGGCTCGCGCGACCCTCGGTGTGGCCGAGCTGGCGCTCGACGCTGCGGTCGAGATCGAGTGCATCGCCGCGAAGAGGTAGAGCGGGATCGAGGCTCCGCTCGCGGCTACTCCACTTCGAAGACGGCGTCGATCTCCACAGACACGTTGAAGGGAAGCGAGCTCGCGCCGACGGCGAATCGGGCATGTTTGCCCTTCTCACCGAGCACTTCGACCATCAGGTCGGAAGCGCCGTTGATCACCATCGGGTGCTGATCGAACTCCGGCACGCAGTTCACGAAGCCCCCGAGCTTGACACAGCGCTTCACCCGATCGAGGTCCCCATCGCAGGCCGCCCGCACGGCGGCCAGGATATTGAGCCCGACGAGGCGAGCGGCCGCCTTCGCCTCTTCCGGGTTGACGGCTTCTCCCACCTTGCCCTGGTAGAAGAGCTTCCCCCCCTTGAGAGGTACCTGGCCCGACACGAAAACCTGATTTCCGCTGCGCACCCAGGGCACATAGTTGGCCGCCGGAGCCGCCATCGCCGGCAGTTCGAGTCCGAGCTCACTCAGTCGCTTCTCTACCGTTCCCGCCATGGTGACTCCTTGTTCATGGTTCGCGAACCGTCCGCGACCGGAGATTCTTTCTCGAACCTCCGGATTCTATAGGACCGCGGCCCAGGCGCCCCTCACTCCCTCCGCCAGATCTCCACAGCTCTTCCACACAGGGGTCCTTCGGGCCGACACCGGATTTCCGCAACGCAGAGCCAGAGAGTCGACAGATCCTCGCCGGTCTTCCACAGACAGCTCGACAATCCCGCAGGTTCTCCACAGTCGGGTCCACAGCGCGGAGCCTCCTTCTCGACACCAGGAGGCTCGTTTTCCACAGCTCGAGGGGCGTCTCCCTCAGGCTCTCGGCAACCCTTCGACAGCTTCTCGACGACTTCCTCACAGGGTTTGCGCAGCTCCTCCACACAGGATGCGGTTTGCTATGGTCCGGCCCCGCTCGCTCGCATCCCCTTCCCACAGGCCGTGCCCCTCGGCCGCCACCGATCGCCTCGAGGAGGCCGACCCTGAGTCCCGCAGAGCTCCTCCGGCCCCATCCGATCGATCGGAGATCGATCCTCCGACTCGCCTGGCCGGTGATTCTGACCAATCTGCTCACGACAGCAGTGCAGTGGATCGACCTGCTCATGGTGGCGAGACTGGGTAAGCAGTCGATCGCTGCGGTCGGACTCTCGGGTTTTCTGACCACGCTGCTGTGGTCCGTGCTGATGGCTCTCCAGATCGGAGTCCAGATCGTCGTGGCCCAGGCCTGGGGAGCCGGCGATCGGCGCACGATCGGCCGCAGCGTGCAAGCGGCGGCGGCCCTGGGGGTCGGCTTCGCCATTGTGGTGACGGCGGTCTTCTCCTCCAACCCATGGCTCCTGCAGCGCGCCTTTCTCGCATTCGACACCGAGTCCGCCGTGGCGCAGATCGGCGCCACCTACATGCGCATCACCTTGATCGTGCTCCCCGGCATGATCTTCACGCTGGTCGCCCAGGCCGCCCTGCGAGCCGCCGGTGACACCCGCACGCCGCTGTGGCTGACCGGTTTGGCAAACGTGGTCAACGCGGGGCTGAACTACGTGCTGATCTTCGGCAAGCTGGGAATGCCGGAGCTCGGCGTGGCGGGAGCGGCTTGGGGAACCGTCATCGCTCGGGCGCTGGAAGCCTGCGCCTACCTGGTCCTGCTGTACTCCGGGCAGTTGCGGGTCTCTCTCGAGCGCCGCCTCTACAGCTGGGATCTCGGACTCTTGCGTCGCCTGCTCCATCTCGGGGCACCCGCGGCGCTCGAGCAGGGGGTGATCACTCTCGGCTTCCTCCTCTACAACCGGGTCATGGCGTCCTACGGAACCGATGCCCTGGCGGCCTACCAGATCGGCGTGATCCTGCTCCAGGCGGCCTTCATGCCCGGATTCGGCTTCTCGGTCGCGGCCACCACCCTGGTCGGGCAATGGGTCGGGGGCGGCTCGCCCGCCCAGGCTCGTCTGGCTGGCGAGCGGTGCCGCTGGCTGGCGGTCGGCTTGATGACGACCCTCGGCATTGCCTTCTTCGCATTCGCCCGACCCTTCTCCGCCTGGATCCTCGACGATCCCGGAGTGGTCGAGATTGCCGTACTCTTCATTCGCGCGCTGGCACTCGCCCAACCATTCATGGCAGTGCACTTCGCCCTCTCCGGAGCCCTGCGGGGCGCCGGAGACGTGAGGTCCCCCCTCTACGCCGCTCTCGTGGCGATGTACGCGGTCCGGCTACCCATCTCGATGATCGCGGCCTTCGTGCTCGAGGGACCGATCCTCTGGTGCTTCGTCGCGATGATCGCGGCTCACATGGCTCGGGCGACCGTGCTGGATCGACGCTGGCGGAGGGGAACCTGGGAAGGCGCCCCTACCGCGTGAGCCCCCTTGTCGGACGACGGGTCAGCGGTCCTTCTGCCGCTTCGAGAAATCCTCGAGCTGGCGCCGGGCCGCCTGGAACGCAGCCTGGATCGCCGCCTCGATGGTCGCCTCCTCCTTGCGGCTGACGACCAGCGGCTCAGCACCGGGAACTCGCAGATCGATGCCGACCCGGTAGGGGCCACCGTTGCGATGGTGTCCGGAAGGTCCTTCGACCACGACGGAGCATCCAATCAGTCGGTCGTAGTAGCGCTCCAGCTTGTCTGCGGAGGCCTTGATCAGCTCTTCGGCTTGCGCGGGCAACTCGACGTGGTGGGTTCGGATCTGAAGTTCTCTTTCCAAGGGTAGCTCTCCCAGGAGCAAGTCCGAAGTTTCTCGGGTTTGGAGGCTCGGCCGAGTGGCCGGCGGGACGCTCTGGAGCTCAGCAGGGGGGATGGGTTCCGATGGACTGAGCCGAAGGCGCTATCATGCCATCATTCACCGGTTTCGCGAACCCTCAGGTCGATTGGAGAGCCGCTCGTGAGCGACGATTCCCCCCAGGCCCCCCGTCTGCCCGCACTGACTCCGGAGCAGTGGTCCGACGCGCAGCGCGAGGTGCTGGAGCCCATGGCTCGCGACGGCCGCGTGTTCAATGTCTTCGCCACCCTGGCGCACCATCCGGACCTGCTCCGACGCTGGAGCGTCTTCGGCACTCATCTGCTCTACAAGAGCAGCCTACCGGAGCGCGAGCGCGAGATCCTGATCCTGAGAGCGGGTTGGCTCTCGGGCAGCGAGTACGAATGGGGCCAGCATGTCCTGATCGGCCGCAGGGCGGGACTGGACGACGACGAGATCCGGCGGATCGCCGAGGGTCCCGACGCTCCCGGCTGGAGCGATGCCGACCGTGTCCTCCTCGTGGCCGTCGACGAGCTGCAATCGGGCCACAGCCTCACCCCGGCCACGTGGGACGCGCTGAACGAGCAGCTCGACACTCGGCAGGTACTCGATCTCATCTTCACCGTGGGCCAGTACGCCATGCTGGCCGGTGCGCTCAACTCCATCGGAGTCGAGCGCGACGAGGGGGTACCAGGATTCGCCGACATTCCCGGCTTCTCGCCGAAGTAGCCCTTCCCCGATGGACCTCGACCCCTTCCATCTTCCCGCCCTCGACCCCTCTCCCCGTTCCCTGCGCCGACCGGTGGCGGTGGACGAGATCCCGACTCCGGCGCTGGTGCTCGATCAGGCAGCCTTGGCACACAATCTGAATCTCATGGTCGAGCTCGCGGCTCGCCACGGAAAGTCCCTGCGTCCGCACGCCAAGACCCACAAGTGTCCGATCATCGGCCACCAGCAGATGGAAGCCGGCGCGGTCGGGTTGTGCTGTGCGAAGGTGAGTGAGGCGGAAGTGATGGTAGCCGCTGGGCTGGATCACCTGCTGATCACTTCGCCCGTCGTATCCCAGGACAAGGTGGAGCGCGTCGTCGATCTGCTGCGACATGCGCCCGAATCCATGCTGGTGGTCGACAGCGAGCTCGGTGTCGAACGACTGGAGAGCGCCGCACGAGCCGCACGCACGCAGATCCGCGTGCTGATCGACCTCGATCCCGACACGCATCGTACGGGAATCGCCATGGGCGAGCCCGCGATCGCGCTTGCGCGACGCATTACCGCTTCCCGGGAGCTCGAGCTCTGGGGTCTGCAGGCCTACGCCGGCCACCTGATGCACCTCCAGAGCTATCGCGAGCGTCGTGAGCGCGCTCTCGACGTCTGGCGGCGAGTCGCAGAGACGCGCCACGCCATCGAGGGAGAAGGAATCGCGCTCCCGATCCTGACTGGCGGAGGAACGGGGACCTTCGAGGTCGACTGCGAGGTCGACGGGGTCACCGATCTTCAGGTGGGCTCCTACCTGTTCATGGATCGTCAGTATCGTGAGATCGAATCTGCGTCGGGGACCCCGCTCGATACCTTCCTCACGGCGCTCACGGTGGTGTCGACCGCCATCAGCCAACCGGTGCCTCACCTGATCACGACAGACGCCGGCTACAAGGCCTTTGCCACGGACGGCGGCAAGCCCGAGCTCCTGGACTTCGACGGAGTCGTCTTCCACTGGGGCGGTGACGAGCACGGCATCCTCCAGCTGAAGGAGGCGAGCCGGCCCATCGGGCTCGGCGATCGCCTACGCTTCCGGGTACCGCACTGCGATCCCACGGTGAATCTCTACGACCACTATTGGCCGGCTCGAGATGGCGTGGTCCGCGAGCTCTGGCCGATCGCGGCTCGTGGACGCTCGCAATGACCACGGCGTAGGGCTGCGTCACGGACTCCTGGATGAACGAGCCTGGCTCACGAACAGAATGGGTGAACTGGTCGGGCGCTCTGAGCGCTCGTCCTCGGCAGTGGCTCGAACCGGCGAGCGAGGAGGCGATCACGGAGCTCCTCTCTGCCACCACGGAGGCGGTCCGTACCGTGGGTAGCAGCCACTCGTGTGTGTCTCTGTGCTCCACCGACGAGACCTTGCTCTCGCTGCGCCGGCTGCAGGGAATCCACCATATCGACCGTGAAGCCCGGCGTGCGGAGGTGTGGGCAGGATCCGAACTGCATCGCCTCGGCAAGCCCCTTCGCGAGCACGGCCTCGCCCTCTCCAACATGGGGGACATCGACCGTCAGTCCGTCGCCGGTGCCTTCTCGACCGGAACTCACGGCACCGGACCGTCCCTCGGCGTGCTGGCAACCCAGATCACGTCCCTGAGGCTGATCCGGGCTGACGGATCGACGATGGATCTCGACGAATCGTCTCCCGAACTGGCTGGCGCCGCAGTCTCACTCGGGTCCCTCGGCGTCTTGACTCGCATCACCCTGCAGCTCGAGCCGGCCTACCGTTTGCACGAGCGGATGTGGAAGTCCGACTTCGAGCACTGTCTCGAACAGCTCGACGAGCGGATCGCCCGACATCGACACTTCGAGTTCTTCTACTTCCCCGGCTCGGACCGCTGCGCGATGAAGAGCCTGGATCGCACCGAGGACGGGCCGGACCCGACCATGCCCTACGACGCTGAGCGCTTCGAAGGAGAGCGCATCGATTGGAGCGATCGAATCTTCCCCAGCGAGCGCAATCGTAGGTTCAACGAGATCGAGTTCGCACTTCCGGCAGCTGCGGGACCCGAGTGTGTCCGTGAGCTTCGCCACCTGATGCGCCAGAGGTTCCCCGAGATCACCTGGCCTCTCGAGTACCGTACGGTCGGCGCCGACCGACTGTGGCTGAGCCCCGCCACCGAGCGCGACACCGTTACCATCGCGGCGCACCAGGGGGCCGAGCTTCCCCACGAGGCGTTCTTCGCCGAAGCCGAGGCCGTGTTTCGAAGCCACGACGGAAGACCCCATTGGGGTAAGTGGCATCGTCATCGGGCGGACCGACTCTCGGGGCTCTACCCGAAGTGGCGGGAGTTCCTCGCCCTGCGAGAGCAGCTCGATCCGGACGGCCGCTTTCTCAATTCTCATCTGCGGGGCCTGTTCGGCCTCGAAACCCTGGAGCCTCGCTGATGTCCCTGACTCCCGACCTCATGCTGCTGTTCGTCATCTGGTTCGTCGTATTCATCTTCTCGACGACCCTTCACGAGGCCGCCCACGCCCTGGCCGCCCAGCGACTCGGCGACGAGACGGCCTACCTGGGGGGCCAGGTGAGCCTCAATCCGCTCCCCCACATCCAGCGCGAGCCGGTCGGCATGCTGCTCGTGCCGCTCCTCTCGTTCTTCCTCATGGGCGGTCAGTGGATGATCGGCTGGGCCAGCGCACCCTACGATCCCACCTGGGCTGCACGGCACCCGCGCAAGAGCGCCTGGATGGCTGCCGCCGGCCCCGTTGCCAACCTGGTCCTGGTGCTGGTCGCCGGAATCCTGATCAAGATTGGCCTCTCGATCGGTTGGCTCGCACCACCCTCCCAGATCGCGATCTCGTCGATCGTCGCGGGTACCGATGCGGCCGGATCCGGGGGAGCGGCGCTCTTCTTGAGCGTCCTCTTCGTCCTGAACCTGGTGCTCTTCCTGTTCAACCTCCTGCCGTTGCCCCCGATGGACGGCTCCAGCGTGATCCAGCTCTTCCTCCCGGCCGACGCGGCCCGGGCCTACCAGTCGTTCCTACGCCAGCCCATGTGGGCGATGGTGGGGCTGGTCCTCGCCTGGCGGTTCTTCCCGGTGGTCTTTCTTCCTCTCTTCCGTTTCTCGCTGGGACTCCTGTACGGCACGGGCTGAGGCTCAGACGGGACGAAAGTCGTCGTCCGCGGAAAGCGACGAAGCAAAGGCTGCCAACAGATCGGCGGCCCGGTCGATATCGTCGAGCGAGATCGTCTCGACCGCGCTGTGCATGTAACGATTCGGAATCGATACCAGGCCGGTGGCGACACCGCCACGGGTAATCTGGATCGAGTTGGCGTCATTCGGCGTCGCCCTTCCGATCGCCGCCAGCTGATACTCGATCTCACGCGCCTCGGCGAGGGAGATCAAGCGCTCGGTCACGACCGGGTTCATATTGGGACCTCGGAAGATCACGGGTCCCTTGCCCAGCGCGATGTCCCCGTCCTTGTTCTTGGAGATCGACGGACAGTCGGTCGCGTGGGTCACGTCCACGGCGAAGCCCACTTGCGGATCGATACCGTAGGTCGACGTGCGCGCGCCACGCAGACCGATCTCCTCCTGCACCGTCGATACGGCGTAGATCGAGCACGAAGGGCTCTCGGTCCGTCGCAGGGCCTCCATCACGACCCAGAGGCCGGTCTTGTTGTCCATCCCCGGCGCGTTGGCCAGTCCGTTGCGCAGCTCTCGATAGCCGAGCTCGAGCGTTACGGCATCACCCACGCGCACGAGCGACTTGGCTTCCTTGGCGTCCTTGGCGCCGATGTCGATCCACATCTCCTCATGCTTGACCACCTTGGTGCGCTCCTCCTGGGTGAGCAGATGGATCGGTTTGCGCGAAATCACCCCCGGCACCGGGCCCTCCTTCGTCCAGACCGTCATCCGCTGTCCGATCAGCTGCTGAGGATCCCAGCCGCCCACGGTCTGCGTGTACAGGTACCCCTCCTCGTCGACATAGTTCACCAGCAACCCGATCTGGTCGCAGTGGCCCGCCATGACCATGCGCACCTGCGCTCCCGGGTTGCGACACGCGATCACGTTGCCATGGGTATCGGTCGTGACTTCGTCGGCAAAGTCGCCGCAATAGTCACGGACCAGGGCCTGCACCGGCTCTTCGTAGCCGGAAGGACTGGGGGTCGCCAGGATTCTCTGCAGGAACTCGTGCGCCGAACTCTCCATATTCTTCTCCTCGAATCGAACGTCGTCGGGGCGCACCCTACCGCACCAGCCGTCGAGGCGCGCGAGTCGAGTCCCTGAGCGGCTCCTTGAAGCCATGCGTACCGAAATGGATCACATCGTCTGCCTGGCTCCCGGCAGCCCATCCGCGCACCACGGCTCGCCTGCCCGCGACAGCGCTGTGCCCAACAGACACGGGCTTTCGATGGCGGCGCGCAACCCGCGACCAAGCTGGCCCCGACTTTGCAGTAACCTGAAACGAGTTTTTGTGGGCACGTTTTCATGCCCCATGCCCCATGCCCTACCCACCCTGCCCAGGGTGGGTTCGTCTTTTCAGGGGAACCTACTCGCCGTCCTCGTCCGGAAGGTGCTCGGTCCACTCGACGACGCGGTCCCGCCCCGCAAGCTTGCCGCGGTACAGCGCCTCGTCGGCCCGTCGGATCAGGGTTTCCACTAGCATCTCCTTCCCAGGACCCACTGCGGTCACCCCGAAAGTGATCGAGACCCTTTGCTCGACAGACTCACCGAGGTCCATCGGCGACCCGGAGACGATCTCTCGCAGTCGCTGCGCGACTCCGAGAACCCCGACGTCATCGGTGCGGGGGAGCACGAGCAGGAACTCCTCGCCGCCGTAGCGACCCAGAGAATCGTAGCGTCGCAGGAGGCCGTTCATCCGGCGGGACACCTCTCCCAGCACGCGATCTCCAGCGGGATGCCCGAACGTGTCGTTGATCCGCTTGAAGTGGTCGAGATCGCCGATCGCGATGGCGAGCCCATCGCCCTCGCGCCTCGCACGGGCCACCTCACGCTCCAGCATGCCGAGAATCGTTCCCCGATTGAGCAGGCCGGTCAGGTCGTCGCGCTCGGCTCGCTGCCGAAGCTGATCCTCGGCGTCCACCAGGTCCTGCTGCAGTGTGAGAATCCGACGCCCCGCGCGAAGTCGGGCCCGGAGCTCGGACGGTTGGACGGGCTTGGTCAGATAGTCGTCTGCTCCGGCATCCAGGCCAGCCTCCACATCCTCGGGCTCCTGGCGGCCGGTCACCAGCACCAGGTAGCTGTAGAGGCGCTCATCCCGCTGGCGGATTCTCCGGCAGATCTCGAGACCGCTCAGCCCGGGCATCATCCAATCCATCACGGCGAGTCGCGGAGCGTCGTCCTGGTTGAGCTGCTGCCAGGCCTGATCGCCCTCTTCGCACTCGACGACCTCGAACCCCCACTTGGTCATCAGACGGGCCAACCGATGGCGCTCGACCGGATCGTTCTCTGCCAGGAGGATCTTCATGGCGTTTCAGACCCGGCCGCCCCGGCCTCGGCCGCCGCAGCCAGCCCGAAGACCCTCTCGGCGTTCGCAGTCGTGACGGCAGCGACCTCTTCGAAGGAAACGTCCTTGACCTCCGCCAGCTTGCGTGCCGTTGCCACGACATAGCTGGGCTCGTTGGTGCCACCGTGGGGACGAGGCGCCAGGTAGGGAGCATCGGTCTCGACCAGACACTGCGGGAGTGGAGTGCGGCGCGCCGCTTCGCGCACGTTCTCGGCCTTCGAGTAGGTCAAGATGCCGCTGAACGAGATCGGCCACCCCCACTCCAGAAACGGATGCACGTCGTCCGCCTCTCCGCCGAAGCAATGGATCACCCCCGTGAGCCCACGGGCAACGTGCCGTCCCAGCACTTCTCGAGCCGGCGCGAAGCCGTCTCGGAGGTGCAAGACCAGCGGTCGAGCCAGTTCGAGGGCGAGCTCGATATGACGTTCGAGCCACTCCTCCTGAACGGCCTGAGGAGAGTCGTCCCAGTAGAGATCGATCCCGGTCTCGCCGATCCCCACCACCTTGCGGTTTCGGGCCAGTCGACAGACCGTGTCCCAATCCCGCTCGCTGGCCCTGGCGGTCTCGCAGGGGTGGATGCCGAGGATGCAGTAGACGCCGTCGCGCGGCTCGGCGAGCTCGACCACTTCGGCACAGTTCTCCGCGGTGATCCCCACCACGAGCATCCGCTCTACCCCAACGGCCCGTGCGCGCGCCAGAACGTCGTCGACGTTCTCGCCGAGTTTTCCCATCGTCAAATGACAATGGGTGTCGATCAGCGGGGACACCATCATCGCGGAAATCAAGACGGCGAGGCGGCGATCAACGACGCTCCAGCTCCGCCTTGATCAGCGGTCCCCAGAGTCGCTTCCGGTACTCGAGGGCGAGGAACACCGTCTCGGCCGCTACATCGAGATCCGCCTTGTTGAGCACGAGATCCACTTCGTGCAAGAAGGCCTGCTGCCCGTCGAGAGTGGGAAGAGTGTCGCTGACCATCACGATGAAACTGCGTCGGCGCTTCCTGGGAGTCATGGATCGGAGTGGAGCCAGCCCCTCGAGGGGATCGGCGCCTCCGGCGAGCACGCACGCGAGGATCGCAGGCATGTCTTCGATCTCCGCCAGGCTGCCGAGGGTCCCGAGAGGCTGGAGTCTACACCCCCAGGCTTCGAGCGAGCTGCGCAGCGTCTGCATCGCGGCCTCGTCTTCGGAGACCACCAGCCCCGGAGGGAGCTCGGTGTCCGGGGGAATCTCGAAGAAGGGCGGCAGGAACGGCTTCACTCGCCCGTCGTTCGGGGATTCAGAGGCCCCGAGTCCGGGTGCGGGGTCGGCGGCCGACGGACCTCTGGCAGCACCGCCGAGATCGGCCGGGGGCTGAATCGGCTCCTGCGGCGGTGGAATCGGGTTCGGGTCCGCAGGAGGCATCGGCGAATTCGCGGTCGGCGGCGCAGGAGCGGCCGCCCCGCCGGCGGCGGCTTCGAGCCGCGCCTTCTCCACCTGCATCGTGTCGGAGCAGGAGGGGCAGCGCAGCAGTGCCGGTTGATCGGGGAGCTTGTCGGTGTCGACCCGAACCGGTGTCGAGCACTTCGGGCACTGGATCTGTACGAGCGGCATCGCTTCTCACTCCTCCTGGGTCGGCGTGGGCTCGGCCAGCTCGAGCTCGGGCTCGTCGGTCTGGAACTGCTTGAGATCCGCGGTCTGCAATCGCAGATTGGTCGCATTGGTGGCGTAGGTCATTGCGGTCTCGTAGGAGATCTTGCTCTCGCGCAGGAGTCGCTCGAACTCCATATCGAAGGACTGCATCCCTTCGAGGGAGCCGTCCTGCATCGCATCGAGGAGACTCCGACCTTCCGCCTCGCCCTTGATGATGTACTCCCGGGTGCGCTGCGTCGACTTGAGGATCTCCAGCACGGCAAGCCGCCCCCCACCGATCTTCGGGACGAGGCGCTGCGAGACCACGTACTTGAACGAGGCACCGAAACGGCGCCGGATGAAGGTCTCCTGCTCCTTGGGGAACACGCCGAGGATCCGCTCGACCGTCTTCGCCGCGTCGATGGTGTGCAGCGTCGAGAGCACGAGGTGGCCGGTCTCGGCGGCCTCCATCGCGGTCTCGATCGTCTCGACGTCGCGCATCTCCCCGATCAAGATCACCTTCGGCGCCTGGCGCAGAGCAGCGCGGAGCGCCAGACCGAAGGTCTCGGTGTCGCTCCCGACCTCGCGTTGATTCACCGTCGACATCTGATGCTTGTGGTGGTACTCGATCGGATCCTCGATGGTCAGGACGTGGTAGGCCTTCTCGCGGTTGATCTTGTTGATCACCGCCGCCAGCGTGGTGGACTTGCCCGAGCCCGTAGGTCCGGTGACCAGCACGATGCCGTTCTTGAGCTCCGCGATGTTGTTGATCTCTGGGACGAGCCCCAGCTGCTCCACGGTCGGCACGTCGCTGGGGATGACGCGCATCACGATGGAGTAGTAGCCGCGCTGCTGGAAGATGTTGACGCGGAATCGGTTGCGCCCGGGAACCTCGTAGGAGGCGTCGCACGAGCCGGTTTCGGCCAGGGTCCGAAGTCGCTGCGCATCGCCGTCCAACAGATGCATGGCGATCGTCTCGGTCTGATAGGGGGTGAGCGCTTCCAGTCCGAGGTTGACCCCGGTGAGCTGGCCGTCGACCTCGACCTGGGGAGGACGGCCGACCGAGAAATTCAGGTCCGAGACCCGATCGGAGAAATTGAGCATGGCGACGAGCCAGGCGTCGAGGTTGAAGTTCCTCATAGCGGTCGCATCATACCTTAAAACTAGTTTTTCTAGTTTCCGTGGCTCACGAAAAAGAGGCGAAATGATGCGGTGCCGGCAGCGGGAGCGACGGTGGGGTTTCCATCCTCCGGACGGCGCGAATCTCGCGAAAGGCGGGCACGGTCGATGGATCGCACCCCTCTCAGGCGATCGAGTCTGGGAAGCCGCCGACACCGACGAGGGTGGGCGGGGGCTCCGGCCCCCCACCGGAGGGTCGAGCACCGGCGGCGCTCCCCGCGATCGAATGCCAGGGGAGGCTTTTCGAGCGCCGACGGAGCCAGGCGCGGAGGCCGTGCATCGCCTGGCGACAGGTCCGCGCCGTCCGGAGGTGGGGGGCCGGAGCCCCCGCTCACCCGGAGCCCCATCCCACGACCACCCTCCAGCCGGACCCGACCCTCAACCCTCGACTTCAGCCCCCAGGCGCACCAACAACAACCGATCGCCGCCGTCACTTCGCCCCGGGACCACGATCTCCGCCCCACCCGACCCATCCAGATCCAGACTCGGCGAGCGCCACCGCACCCTGGGATCCGGCTCTTCGGCCTCTTGCTCGTGCGAAGGGCGGTCTTCGTCGAACCTCTCGTCTGACTCCTCGATCGCCTGGTCCTCTCCGTCTCCCGGAAGATCGATCACCATCTCGACCTCGAACGGGTCGGCCCCTGCGGGCTGCGGCGGCCAGAGCTCGGCCACCGGATCGCTTTCCAGAAACCCCTTCTTCTTCGGACTCTCCAGCGTCGGAAAGAGCATGAGCCCTCCCGACCAGAGCAGGAGGTCCCCTCGACCGTCTCCGGTGAGATCGTGCCCCCAGAACCAGCGTGCCGACTCGACGTCGAGCTTCGAGCGCCACGACTTGTCGGAGAAGCCGGACGGAACGGAGGAGCCCGCCACCCCTTCTCCAGGGTAGACCTCGGCGAGCAGATGATCGCCATCGAAGCCCTCGTGCTGAAACAGCAGCAGGTCGAGCACACCGTCTCCGTCGACATCGTCGAGCGTACTGCCCAGAGGCTGCCACAAGCGGCTCACGGTGAAACCCTCGAAGCGCGGCCCCTCGCCTTCCCTCGTGCGATCGCCGTGCAGCAGGAAGACTCGGACCTTCTTCTTTTCCAGTATCCCCACACGATCTGAGCGCAACGTGTGCACGAGGAGCGCGATCCCGTCGTCGGTCAGCTCGTAGTGGGCGCCCTCGACTCGCTCCGGGCCCGGAAGACGGGACCACGCTTCCTGCCAGGGACCGGGCCGCTCGTCGTCGTCCTCCCTGGGAGGCTCGCGGTGCTCCGGATCGACCGGCAAGAGAAGAGTTCGCAAACGCACGGCTCCCTGAGCCTCCGGCCCCACCGCCAACCACTCCATGCTGCCCTCAACGGGACGCAACCGAGGGGAGCGTAGACTCAAACCGCCGCGACGCCGATCCACCTGCACCGGAAGAGCGATCTCCTCCTGCTCCACCAGGAGGCCGTCCGTCCCACGGAACAGTCGAAGGACCCCGACACCGGCGACCGCCAGCAGAGGACCGTCCGGCCCCTCCACCTCGACGGCCGATTCGAGATGGAGCCGGTCCGGCTCATCTTCGAGCAGCGGTTCGAGTCGACCGTCGTCGTGCACCCGATACAGGTTGCCATCCTCCGAGATCAGCGGCTCGCCGCGACCGTCCCCGTCGAGGTCGAAGGCTCGGATCGTCGCGATGCGCGGCGCCTCGTAGCTTCCCAACCGTCGCAACGGCATCTCGCTCCCCGGGCGGAAGAGGTACACCCCGTACAGCTCGGGGCGATCTCGACGTCGGATCGTAGGATCCTCTGCCTCCTCGCCCCGCTGACGCTGACTGAGCACATACACCCCACACGGCTCGAGCACACCGTCGCTCCGAGTCTCCCGAGAGCACTCCCGGCTCCAGGCGACGAGCCGACCGGGCAGCACCAGCTCGTAACCGGTGCCCGCCAGGACTCCGAAGCCCAACTCATGGCGACGCACCTCGGCGGCTCCATCTCCCCCGCTCCGCTCGGAGACCTCGGCTCCATGAGCCGTCGCGGCCACCACGACCACCAGCGCCGACAGCGCGATCGCCCAGCTCTGATTCCTCATCTCAGCCGCTCCTCCTGCTGAGGTACAAGTCGAGTCGAACCGGGGCCGTCACCGTCTTGTCGCTGACGTCGCGAGGTTGGATCACCAACAAATCGGCCAAGGCGTCGCCGTCGAGGTCCCTCACCTGGACGAGAGCGAGATTGCTCGGCTCCTCCTCGAGCTTGATCACCAGGTCGGGCTGGGTGGGATACCGACAGCCATCGCCCCCGAGATGAACGGATACCTTTCTTCCCCTCCCGATCTGGACGAAGTCGGCACGCCCGTCTCCGTCGAAATCACCGGCGAACTGCGATAGCTGACCGAGCCGGAGGTCATCGAGGCGAAGCCGGAACTTGCCGGAGAGATCGAGGCCCTCGACGGCGTCGAAGCCTCCATCGCGGTCCTGGCAGTAGACGTGAAAATCGATCCCGATCGAAATACTGCGAGTGGCCAGGATCCGAATTGCCTGGAGCAGGGAGAAATCCAGCGTGATCGCGATGAGGTCCTTGCGACCGTCCCCATCGAGGTCCTGGAAGCCGCCCGGAAGTCGGATCGCGTCATCGGGGTCGCCGTCGTCGAAGGCGTAGCCGATTGCCTCGAAGGAGGCATTCACATCAGGGACCACACTGAGGTCGGGGCGAATCGACCGGACGCTGTACCTCGACGGTGGACGCTTCGCCTGCTTGAGCTCTTTTCGCCACCCGGCATCGTCGTCGCTGAGATCGACGGCGGTCACCACCTCGGCGAGACCGTCCCCGTCGAGGTCGCCGAAATGAACCAGGTCGGAGCGGGGCTCGAACAGGGGCTCCTGTGCGGGCTCGGCCCCGAGCAACGGCAGGCGCGGCTCGCCGTAGTCAGCAGTCGCACCCTCGTCCTGCAGGAGCACCTGCACGGCGCGCGGACGATCCGAAGGCAAGCGAGCCACCAGGTCCGGCACGCCATCGCCGTTGACGTCCTCTGCAACGGGCAAGGCGTACTCTCGCTCTCGCCCTTCGGATTGCAGCCCTTCCGACTCCGGCAGGGGAATCCTGGCATCGGGCGTCACGACGAGACCCTCGGCGGCTCGACGCAGAGTGCCCGAGCGATAGATCGACCAGTGCCGATCTTCGGGAAGCAGCAGGTCGACCTCGCCGTCGCCGTCGTAGTCCTGGAGCAGGTCGAGGGTCGGCAGCAGCGAACCGGAACCGCTCAGCACCGAGCCCCGTGCGATCAGGGAGACCAGCTCCAGGGCTGGTCCGTCCGACCCCGCAGACGGACGAACCATCGAAAGGCCGTCGTCGGTCAGCAGCACGACCGGCACCCCGGGGGGACCCGCCTCGACCGTGAGAACGGACCGATCGAGCGGAAGTGGAGTCCCTGCCGACTCGAATCCACCCTGCGGCAGACCGCGCAGCCAGTGGAGCTCTCGCCGATCGAACAGTACCGGGACGATCGTCATCATCTCGACCAGCCCCTCCACCGCGTCCATTCGAGTGGTCTCCTCGACTCCGATCTGGTCCCACTCGGTGAAGGCCACCACCACCGTCAGATCCTGGATACCGTCCCCATCGACATCGGCGGGGATGATCGACGCCGGGGCGCCAGGGAGAGGAAGCTGCAACGCCCGCAGCTCGAGACGCTCTCGAGCCAGAGCAGGCGTACCCAGAGCTGTGGTGGACAGAGCAAGCGTGCACAGGGTCGTCAGCAACAGCCAGACAGTCAGGGTCTTCACGGAGGCTCCCACGGTCATGGACACTCTCTCGGAGAGGTAACGTCGAGCCACCGACGGTTGTTTCAGCTCGAGCGACGCCGCAGCGCACTCACAGCAGCATGGCGACCACGACCCACAGCGCCGCGACCTGCCCGGCGACCAGGATCAGCGATCCGAACAGCGCACGGGGCCCCTGAACCAGCAGGGCTTTCATCCGGATTCTCAGACCGATCGCCGCCATCGCCACCGTCAAGAGCCATCGCCCGAGGTCGCGCAGCGGCTCGGCCAGACCTTCGGGAACCAGACCGAAGCTCGAGAGGGCGCTGAGCAGGAAGAAACCGACGATGAACCACGGGAGCAGCGCCCCCCGACTTCGGCCCTGCTTGTGGACCAGTCCGGCGATCACCAGTACCAGCGGTCCGAGCAACAGGACTCGTCCCATCTTGACGACCGTAGCGATCCCGCCCACCGCTTCGGAGACAGAGAAGCCGGCTGCCACGACATGTCCGACGGCGGGCAACGAGCCACCGATCAGGAGTCCGCCGCCCTCCTCCGACAGCCCGGTGCCGACGACCAGGGCCGGCAGAAGGAAGATGCCGAGGGTGCCCACGAGATTGATGGCACTGACCGAAAGACCGACCTCCTCTTCCTCGTGCGGCACGAGCGGAGCCACCGCAGCGATCGCCGACGCGCCACAGACGCCGGAGCCCACCCCGAGGAACAGACCGAATGACGCCGAGAGTCCCAGCATCCTCCCCACCATCAATCCCGCAGGCACGGTGAGCGCTACGACGCCCACGATCACGAAGAGACTGGTCCAGCCCAGACTGGCCAACACTCCGAACTGAAGATCGAGGCCCAACAGAACGATCGCGGCTTCGAGCACCCTCTTCTCCGTGAAGCGCAAACCCGGATCGAACCGTGCGGCCCAGCCGCCCAGCAGGTTGCCCACGACGATCCCGAGCACGATCGCCAGAGTCACTCCGCCCAACAGCGGGACCACGGCGGCCAGGGCTTTCCCGGCTGCCCCCACCACGAAGGCGAGGACGAGACCGGGAAGGAGCGGGCGCACTTTCATCACCGAGGTTGGCCGAGGCGATTCAATTGGCCTTCAGCGCCTTGAAGTAGGGACGAGTCTCCAGCTTGGCCACGGTCTCCAGGTGGACTTCGTCGGGGCCGTCAGCCAGGCGTAGGGTGCGAGCGTTCGCCCAGGCACCCGGTAGCCAGCTGTCCTGGCAAACCCCCTGGCCTCCGTGCACCTGGATCGCTCGATCGAGGACCCGCAGAACCATCTCGGGGCAGATGACCTTGATGGCCGCGATCTCCTTGCGTGCCTCCTTGTTGCCAACGGTGTCCATCAGGTGCGCGGTGTGCATCACCATGAGACGGGCCTGGTCGATCTCCATGCGTGATCGGGCGATGTCCTGGCGCACGGATTCGAACTCCGCTAGGCGCCGACCGAACGCGACACGCTCGTACGCCCGCTCGACCATCAAGGCCAGGGCGCGCTCGGCGACGCCGATGCTGCGCATACAGTGATGGATCCGTCCGGGACCGAGTCGAGCTTGCGCGATCTCGAAGCCACGCCCTTCCCCCAACAGGATGTTGTCCGCGGGCACGCGCACATTGGTGTAGCTCACCTCGCCGTGGCCATGCGGCGCGTGGTCGTAGCCGAACACCGAGAGCATCCGCTCGATCTTGATCCCGGGAAGGTCGAAGGGCACAACGATCATCGACTGTTGCGCGTGCTTTGGACCGTCCGGATCGGTCTTGCCCATGAAGATCGCCACCTTGCAGCGCGGATCGCCGGCCCCCGAGCTCCACCATTTTCGACCGTTGACCACGTACTCGTCGCCATCGCGAACGATGCTCGACTCGATGTTGGTGGCGTCCGAGGACGCCACCGCCGGCTCCGTCATCGCAAAGCAGGAGCGGATCTCACCCGCGAGCAGAGGCTTCAGCCACTGCTCCTTGACCGCGTCGGACCCGAAGCGCTCGAGGATCTCCATGTTTCCGGTGTCGGGCGCCGAGCAGTTGAAGACCTCGGAGGACCAGCTGATGGCTCCGAGGAGCTCGCAGATCGGCGCGTACTCGAAGTTGCTCAGACCCGCGCCTCGTTCCGAGTCGGGGAGGAACATGTTCCAGAGTCCCTCCTTCTTGGCGACCGCCTTCAGCTCCTCGATCTTCGGCACGGGCTGCCAGCGATCTCCCTCCTCGATCTGAGCCGAAACTGCCTCCTCGGCGGGACGGATGTGCTCCTCGATGAAGCGACTGACCTTGTCGTGGTACTCCTTGGCCCTGGCGGACATCTCGAACATCGTGTGACTCCCTGCTCCCCTCGAGTCTCTCTCTGGGGCGTGAACGGCGGAGCGGCTCGCGACTCGGCATCGATGCGAGATGCGCACCTCGCTCCTGGAACTGGTCTGATCCTGGGGGCCGATTGTACGAGAAGCCAGGCGTGCCAATCCCCCCCGGACAGGTGGTAGCATCTCATCGGTTTCCGAGTGCGACCCCAATCCCCGATCTCTGCCGGAGGCAACGAATGTCCGATTCGATCCTGGAAAAGCGCGGCACTTCGCTGGAGGAGCAGTTCTTCGCCAAGCAGGATGCCGAGCTCAAAAGGAAGTTCAGGGAAGAGCGACAACACCTCGTGGACAAGGAGGCTCTGGCGTCCATCACCCAGATCGAGGACGACGAGCTGCTCGAGAGCCTCCTGGCGATCGGGATGACCGCGGAGAGTCTGGCCGCACTGGCGCTCTACCCGATGGTGGCAGTCGCGTGGTCCGACCATGAGATCGTCGACAGGGAGCGCACCGCCATCTTGAAGGCAGCCCACGAGAGCGGAATCTCCGAGGGAGGAGAGGCCTACCAGGTGCTGGAGTCGTGGCTCGACGAGCCGCCCGGAGACGACGTCGCCGAGGCCTGGCGCGGATACATCGAGGCGCTGAAGCCGATCCTGCCCGAAGCGATGATGGAGCGGCTGGAGACGGCAGTGATGGGTCGCGCTCGGGATGCGGCGCAGGCCGCCGGTGGATTTCTCGGGTTGATGTCGATCTCCGCCGCGGAGGAGGCGAAGCTCGAGGAGCTGGGCAGAGCCTTCCTTCGGCTCTGACCAGCCCACGAGCGCCGCCGAGGACGGTCAGGGCACGGCGGTCAGGACCGCCACCAGGGCCGAGCCATGGCCATCGGGCTTCGACGTGCCGACCACCACGGTCTCGCCCACGTCCATCCGTAGCGAGGTCGAGATCAGCCCCTCGTGCTCACCGTTGGCGTGCACACGCTCCACTCCGAAGCCGCCCAGATTCAGATCGATCCGATCGACCTGCTGGATCGCCTCGTAGACCACCGTCACCTCGAACACCATCCCGCTGTTCTCCCCCGCCAGTCGGACGCTGCCACGCTGGGAAGTCCGAATCCAGCCGCTGTCGACCAGGTCGAAGCGCCGGTAGGGCATGAATTCGCTGACATCGCGCAGGGCATCGGCCGCCGACTCCGGAATCTCCGCGTCGACTCCTTCGCCGTCCCTGGAAGCCGCCACGAGCGCGATGAGGAAAGTCTGGGTTGGGCGGGGATTGACGTCCTTCGCCGCCACCATCCGAGCGACCGCCGAGTGGAAAGCGTCGGGGCCGACGACGGCGAGAGCGTTGTCGCTGGTGGTCCTGACCCGACACACCTCGTCTCCACCCACTTCGTCGCAGATCTCCCAGATGAGGATCTCGGCCACCCTCGGTTGGAGGTGATCGAGCGTGTAGACCCGGTCGTAGGAGCCTTCCTGGCTGGCAGCCAGGACCGCAAGGGGCAGTGCCCAGCCGATCAGCAGCAGCATCAGAATTCGAACGGTGTATCGCTTCGTCATGTCTTCGTCCTCGGTTGCGGTCGGCCTCTTGCGAGCACCGGCCGGTTTGGTATGGAGCGGGTCGGGCACTGTCGAGGTCAATCCCCCGGCTCGGCCCACTCGAATTCGGGATCGAGCGTCCACAGCAGTCGGGTTCCGCGCGAGCCCCGCATCTGGAGTTGTCGCGCGGTGACGGTGCGCGCCCTCACTTCCGGCGTCCCGATCGACGAGGCCTCCAGCGCCTCGGACACTCCGGACGGGAGGTCCGGAGTCGTCTGCGCGGCGACGAGCACACGATCGACGGCTGCCGGACCCGACGGGGGGATCGGTGGCTGGTCGACGTCCTCGTCCCCGCTCCCAGCGTCGAGCCCCCCGCGTGGCAGCTCGGGAGCGGCCTTCGGGGCGGCCGCCTGCCGCGACGATCGGGAACCCGAGCGAGAGTCGTCCCCACCTTGCCAGAGAATCGAGACCGCCAGCAGCAGTAGCGCGCCAGCCGCCACACCGGCGAGCCGAAGCCACCCGGGTGCTGGGCGCCGGGCACTCACGTTTGCCCGCGCTTCGGCCATCAGTCGCTCCCGGAACCAGGGTTGCTCGCTCTGCTGGGGCGGCAGCGCCGCCTGGCGTGCGGGGTCCCATGCCCGCAGGCGCTCTGCCAGGGCCGCTTCGCGGGCGCTGAAGTCGCTGGGTCGACCTTGCTCGTTCATCGAAGAATCTCCTCCAACTGGCGCCGAGCCGCCATCAGATGCCACCGGACCGTGGCGGCCCGCATCGACAACAACTGCGAGATCTCGACCGCGCTGAGCCCTTCCAGGTAGCGCAGCACCACGACGGCTCGTCGCTTGGGGTCGAGTTGGCCCAGGGCACGCCCGACGGCGGCATGCGCGACCACACGCTCGGTCGGGTCGATTCCGGGGATGGCCCTGCGCTGTTCGCGCTCGGCATGGATCCGACGGACCTTGCGGCGCCGATGGCGGTCCCGGCAGAGATTCACCAGGGTCCGGACCAGCCAGGCTTCGGCCCCCGAATCCTCGGCGGGCACGCGCTCGAGGCTTCGAGCCGCCCTCAGGAAGGCCTCCTGAGAGAGATCCTCCGCCTCCTGCCGATCTCCCACCAGGCGCAGAGCGAGGCGAAACAGCCGATCCCGATGCAGATCGAACAGGATCCCCAGCCGTGCCACCGGGTCGTCCTGGGTCACCTTGCAGGTCGGCAGCGACATCGATTGACTCGTCGTCCACACAATGGGTAGACGCACCAGCTCGCGAGAACGTTGGGGAGAAGGACGACGAAGGGTCGACCGACGCACTCCCCCGATCCGCAGGCGGTATGCTCCGCAGCGCAATCCATGGCACGCACCCGAACCCAGGAGGAACGGAATATGAAGGATCTGTTCGATCTGTCAGGCAAGGTAGCCCTGATCACCGGCTCGAGCAAGGGCATCGGCCGAGCGATCGCCGAGGGGATGGCCGCTCATGGAGCCAGAGTGGTCATTTCGAGTCGGAAGGAAGACGTCTGCGAAGAGGTGGCCCAGGGGATCCGGGACGCGGGCGGAGAGGCGATCGCCATTGCCTGCAATGTCTCTCATCGCGATCAACTCGAGCATCTCGTGCAGAAGACCCGGGACCAGTGGGGCCAGATCGACACGCTGGTCATCAACGCCGCGGTCAATCCGTACTACGGACCGAGCCTGGAGATCCCCGACTCGGCGTTCGAGAAGATCATGGCGGTCAACGTGCAGAGCAACCTCTGGCTCACCCAGCTCGTCGCGCCGGAAATGAAGGAGCGTCGGGATGGCTCGATCATCCTGGTGTCCTCGATCGGCGGGCTGCGGGGCAGCACCATGTTGGGGGCCTACTGCATCTCGAAGGCCGCCGACATGCAGATCGCACGCAACCTCGCCGCAGAGCTGGGGCCTGACAACATCAGGGTCAACGCCATCGCACCTGGACTGGTGAAGACCGACTTCGCGCGTGCGCTGTGGGAAAACCCGGAACAGGCCAAGGCACGAATCAACGAGACCCCGCTGCGCCGACTCGGAGAGACGGAGGATCTGGCGGGAATCGCCATCTACCTGGCCTCCCGCGCGGGTTCCTGGACCACCGGACAGACCTTCGTCGTCGACGGTGGAGTCACTGCGGTGTGACCGCACCACCCCGTCGCGGAGTCGGAGAGGGAAGCAGGGTCGAGGGCAGCTGGCTCGAATGGCTGCCGCTCGCGGTCCCCATGACTCTGCTACTGGTGGCAGCGGCGGTCCTGGACCGCTCGGAGTGGCCCTCGCTCGTCGGAGACGAGGCCACCTACCTGATGGCCGCCCAGAGCCTGGCCTTCGATCGGGACTTCCGTTACAGCGTCCACGACCTCGAGCGCTTCATCGAGCGCACGGGGCACCAGCCCGACGGCCTGATCCTGCAGAGTCCCGACGACGGAAGCCACCTGCTGTTCGGCAAGCCGCTGCTCTACCCGCTCTTCCTGGCACCCTGGATCGCCCTCGGGGGCGTCCGTGCAGCGGTGGTCGCCAACATACTCCTGCTCGCAACAACGACACTGATCTGCACGCTCGCTCTGCGACGATCGCTGGGACGCGGCTCGGCGGCCTGGGTCTCTCTCGCCGTTTTCGCCTCGGTGACCTTCGCCCAGGTCTTCTGGCTTCACGCCGATCTACTGATGCTCTGCCTGGTCGCATCGGGGTTGGCACTCGCCTTCGGTCAGAGCCCGAGCGACCCGCAAGGGAACCGATCCCGGCGATGGTTCGTAAGCGGCGCCCTGATCGCGCTGGTGGTGGCCGCACGGCCGTTCTATGCACCGCTCCTGCTACCTCTGGGTCGGCGAGCGCTCGATCAACGACACGGGGGACGCTACCTCCTGCTCGGCGCGGTCACCGTCCTCAGCGCTACCACCCTGGCCGAGCTCGCCGTGCGGGGCAGCTGGAGTGCCTATGCCGGAGAACGACAGGGCTACTACCAGTACACCGGTTTCCCCGGAAGCGGAGCCGAGGGAGACTCCGACGACGCCTGGCAAGAGCGGGTCGACCAGCGCGGCGGCAATCGCTGGACCGGGCCGAATCTGCTGCCTTACGGAGTGGACGCTCGACTGACCCTGTGGAACGGCGTCTACCTGCTGGTGGGTCGCCATGTCGGCCTGCTCCCCTACTTCCTGCCCGCTCTTCTCGCCCTGGCCCTGTTTCGACCCGGGCGGGGACGCACGACTCTCCTCCTGGCGGTCTTGCTGGGCGTCGGCGCATTTCTGCTGGCCCGGCCGTTCAACTTCTGGGGCGGTGGGGGTGCTCTGGCCAATCGCTACTTCCTGCCGCTCTACCCCGCCCTCTGGTTTCTGCCGGCCCGCCTCCCCTCTCTGCGCGTGGACGCCCTGTGCGCACTCCTGGCCGCTCCCTTCCTGTACCCGGTCTGGCTGCAACCCAATCTGTTCGTGCGCGGCACCGACGGAGGCTATGCCTGGGTCTCGTCCGTCTCACACAGGATCCT
This sequence comes from uncultured Acidobacteriota bacterium, assembly GCA_963851415.1. Lineage (GTDB taxonomy): Bacteria > Acidobacteriota > Thermoanaerobaculia > Multivoradales > Multivoraceae > CAWKPF01. The sequence continues at coordinate 4,381,315 of CAWKPF010000002.1, read as the reverse complement.
GCCCTACGAAACCACCCAGAATCAGCTGAAGCCCTCGGGACGAGACGACTTCGTCCACGGCACACTCTGGATCAAGCCGCTCGATCCCGCCCTGCGTGACGACGAAGGGACCATCGTGCTCGAAGGCTCACAGCCGGCCTCGCTGCTGATCGGGACCGAGCTTCCCCTCGAGCATCTCGAGCTCGAAGTCGATCGCGTCGGCCTCGAGGTCACGGGAGCGAAGACCATCGATCGCCGAGGCAGTCCCGGCGGGGAGGTGCTCGTTGTCGAGCCCGGCCGTCCCCGCGCAAAGCACCCCATGTGGTGGCGACGCGAGGACTACCTCCTGTACCGCATCGGTCTTCGCTCGGCGAGTCCTGGCGACGCATCGGCGACGCGGATTCGCCTGCGCCCCATGCACCTTTCGACCACCCGTGAGGCCCCGGGCGCTGCGCTATAGTCCCTGACGGCCCCTCCGCCTCCTTCCGTCCCGAGTGACCCTTCCCTTGCTGCTGCGCCGACTGCTCCTCGTGCTCCGATTTGGCCTGTGGGTAGGCCTCCTCTATGGAGCCACGATCTCGTTGTTGCACGTCGTCCACAACCGCGTGGACCGACCCCTCGACGCCTTGCTGACCCTCCTGTGGCTGGGGATCCTCTACGCACTGCTCGCCGCTCCCCTCTTCGTCGCTGGGGCCGCTCTCGGAGAGCTCTTCTCGCGCGGGCGGCACGGAGAGCACACAGCGGGGACTGCCTCGAGCCTCGGACTGTGGAGGGCGAGATCAGCGGGGCTGATCGCGTTTCATCTGGTGTTCTGGGAAGCGGCGGCCCTCTACGGCCTGACCTACGACCAGACGGTGATCTTCCATCCCCGCACGGCCTGGGGCATGACCGTCTATCTCGCGCTGCTCGCCACGGCGGTTCTCGCCGCCGTGGTCGTGGTGAGCTTCGTCCTGCTGGCCCTCTTGCGGCTCCTGGAGGGCCATCCGCGGCGGATCTGGGCCATCGGCATCGGGGTCGTCGCGCTCCATGTCGTCGCTGCGCTCATCTTCGCCCGGCCCTCCTCCACTCGAGAGCCTTCGCGCACGAACACCCGGGCTGCCGTCGGACCCGCCGAGGACAGGGACTTCAAAGTGTGCCTGATCGGCTTCGATGGGCTCGATCCGGCCGTTCTCGAACGGGCCCTCGAGCAGGGCGAGCTTCCCACCTTCGCGCGCCTGCAGCGCGAGGGAGCGAGTGGCGAGCTCGCGACCCTTCCGCACGCCAACTCGGCCGTGATCTGGGCGTCGCTCTACAGTGGCCTGTCGCCACGCGAGCACGGCATTCTGGATTTCTATCGACTTCGACTCCCGGGGATGTCTCGCGGGCTCTTTCCCGTGCACCGCACCTACTTCAAGGAAGCCGCCGATCGCCTGACCCGCTTTGGCCTGGTCGAGCGAGATCTGGTCAGTCGCGGCGACATGGCGAGGGCCCCGTTGTGGGAGGTGGTCGACCACGCCGGGAGCTCTCTCGGCCTGGTCGATGGCTACTACTACTCGTTTCCGGCCCTGGAGGTCGGCGACGAGGACGGTTTCTTTCTCGCCTACGGGGCCGACGGATTTGCGCGTCAGCTGGAGAGCGGCGCGATGGATCTCGACGCGCTGCGTCTGTTCGTCGCACCCAAAGAGGTCTTTCCCGAGGTCCAGGGTCTCCTGGATCAGGAGGACTTCGCATGGCAAACGACCAGTCTGTTGCGTTTGCTCGACACCCGTCCCCAGCCGAGACTGCTCAACCTCTACACGCATCAGCCCGACACGGTGCAGCATCAGGGGTGGCGAAACTACCAGCCTGAGAAGTACTTCGCCGCCGAAGCCGGAAACGAGACCGCGAACGAAGCCGAGCCGATCCTCGACATGTATCGCCGCTTCGACCGCTTCCTCGAAGCACTGCTGACACGTCTGGAGCCCGGCACCGCCGTCGTCATCGCCTCGGACCACGGTCACTCTCCGACCCTCGTCCACGCTCTCGACACCCAGCACCGCCACGGCCCTCCGGGTGTCTTGCTCCTGCACGGTGCCCCCTTCGAAGCGAGCGTCCGGCTCGAGAACGCCCACATCTACGACCTCTTCCCCACGCTCCTTCATCTGCTCGGTCTGCCCGTTCCCGAGGATGTTCCCGGGCGAGTCCTCGCAGAGGCTCTCATCGAGCCCTTCGCGTCGGTGCCGGTCCGCCGGGTACCGTCCTACGATTGGCTCGGTATGTTGGGGCCGACCGGCCCCGGCCGCAACGATGCGCTCGATGCCCAGGAGATCGAGAAGCTCAAGGCACTGGGTTATCTATAGATATGGGCTATCTACAGATGCGCTATCTATAGATGGGCCGAGCTGCCTGCTAGGGTTCCCTTGCTCTGCCCCAGCCCGTCGAGGAGAAAGCGATGAGTCCCACGGACAACAGCCAGATTCCGGTCGTCATCCTGTGCGGAGGCCAGGGAACCCGTCTGCGCGAGGAAACCGAGTACCGACCCAAACCGATGGTCGAGATCGGCCCGTATCCGATCCTCTGGCACATCATGAAGACCTACTCCTGTCACGGACTGGACCGGTTCGTACTGTGCCTCGGCTACAAAGGGTGGGAGATCAAGCGGTACTTCCTCAACTACAACGAGATGCTGCGCGACTTCACTGTCGCCCTCGACCGCAGTCACGACGTCGAGTACCACAACCAGATCGGCGACGAGCGCTGGAAGGTCACTCTCGCCGAAACCGGCGCGACGACCGGAACCGGCGGGCGGCTCAAGCGCGTCCAGTCCTATATCGACACCGATCTGTTCTGTTTCACCTACGGTGACGCCGTCGGGAACATCGATCTGACGGCCCTGCTCGACTTTCATCGCAGTGAGGGTCGGCTCGCCACCGTCACCGGGGTGCGCCCGACCTCTCGCTACGGTGAGATGAGGGTCGACGGCAATCGCGTCGCCGAGTTCCGCGAGAAGCCCACCGCCGAGGGAGTGGTCAGCGGCGGCTTCTTCGTGCTGCAGCGCGAGGCGTTCGACTATCTCGACGACAGTCCCGATCTCTTCTTCGAGCTCGACCCCCTGCGCAACCTGGCCCGCGATGGCCAGCTGTCGGTCTTCCTGCACGAGAAGTTCTGGCACCCCATGGACACCTACCGCGACTATCTCGCGCTCAACGAGCTGTGGAGCGCGGGCGAAGCTCCGTGGAAGATCTGGTGAGTCACTCGCCATGACCGAGCCCCAGTCGACAACAACACACTACAGCTGTCGCTTCTGTAACACGCCGCTCGTGCTGGTGATGGCAGAGCTCGGCAGCTCACCGCTCGCCAACTCCTATCTCAGCCGCCGTCAACTCGAGAAGGCCGAATCCTTCTATCCGCTGTGCGTCTACGTGTGTGGGGAGTGCTGGCTCGCACAGTTGCCCGAAGTCGAAAGCCCCGAGGCGATCTTCGGCGACTACGCCTACTTCTCCTCCTACTCCGACTCCTGGCTCGACCACGCCAGACGCTACGTCGAGGAGGTGAGCGAGCGTTTCGGTCTCGACTCGAGCCACCTGGTCGTCGAGGTCGCCAGCAACGACGGCTATCTGCTGCAGTACTTTCAAGAGAGAGGCGTTCCCGTACTCGGCATCGAGCCCGCCGGAAACGTCGCCGCTGCGGCGATCGAGAAGGGAATCCCCACACGCTCGGAGTTCTTCGGCGAGGAGCTCGGTCGTCGGCTCGCCGCCGAGGGCCCTCGAGCCGACCTCATGGTCTCGAACAACGTTCTGGCCCACGTGCCCGAGCTCAACGACTTCGTGACCGGATTCCGCCACCTTCTGGCTCCTGAAGGGATCTGGACGATCGAGGTGCCCCATCTCCTGCGCCTCCTCGAACAGGTCCAATTCGACACCATCTACCACGAGCACTTCTCCTATTTCTCTCTGGCAGCTGCCAGGCTCGTGCTCGCCTACCACGGTCTCACGGTCTTCGACGTCGAAGAGCTCCCGACCCATGGCGGCTCGCTCCGTCTCTTCGTTCGTCACAAGGAGAACGAGGCGCTCACGGTCCAGGACCGGGTCACGGAGCTTCTGCAGAGAGAAGCCGAGGCCGGGCTCATGACGGACCGGCCCTATCTGGCATTCGAAGAGAAGATCCAGAAGCTCAAGCGTGGACTCCTGCGCTTCCTGATCGATGCGAAAGAGCGAGACCAGCGCGTCGTCGGCTATGGGGCACCGGCCAAGGGCAACACCCTGCTCAACTACTGCGGCATCCGGACCGATCTGCTCGACTACACCGTCGACCGTAGCCCCCACAAGCAGGGTCACTTTCTTCCCGGCACGAGGATTCCGATCCATGCGCCGGAGCGAATTGCACAGGACCGCCCGGACTACGTATTGATCCTCCCCTGGAATCTCGAACAGGAGATCCGTCGACAAATGGCCGAGATCGCCGACTGGGGAGGCAAGTTCGTCGTGGCCGTACCGGAGGTCCGAGTGATCGACCCCTGAACCCATGATCTTCCACCCCACCCCCCTCGAAGGGCTTCTCGTCCTCACCCCGGAGCGCCACGGCGACGCCCGAGGCCACTTCGCCCGGACCTGGTGCGCCGAAGAGCTCGCCGCTCACGGGCTCGACACCGGTGTGGCCCAGTGCAGCACCTCCTACAACCACTCCCGGGGCACACTGCGAGGACTCCACCTGCAGACGGCTCCCCACGAGGAAGCCAAGCTCGTGCGGTGTACCGCCGGGCGCATCTTCGACGTCGCGGTCGACCTCCGCCCGGAATCTCCCACCCGCACCCGGTGGTTCGGCCTCGAGCTCTCTGCAGAAGAGGGCAACCAGCTGTTCATACCCCGAGGCTTCGCCCACGGCTTCCTCACCCTCGACGACGCCACCGAGGTCTTCTACATGATCTCCGTGCCCTACGCCCCAGACTTCCAGCGCGGCTACCACTACCAGGACCCGACCTTCGACATCGACTGGCCCGAGCCCGTCGCCGTGATCTCTGATCGAGATCGCGATCTCCCGCGATACGGAGAGAGTCCGTGACCGTCCGTGACCTGCTCGCCGACTTCGACGCCGACGCCCTCGGCGAGTCCATGATGGACTTCGTACGTCAGGCCTATCCGATCTGCCGGAGCATCACCGGAGACGGGGTTCGGCAAACGCTCGATCTGATGGGGGAGATCGTCCCTCTCGAGGTCCACGAAGTTCCCAGCGGCACCCGGGTCCTCGACTGGACCGTACCGGACGAGTGGAACGTGCGTGCGGCATGGATCAAGGGACCCGACGGACGCAAGGTCGTCGATTTCGCCGAGCACAACCTCCATCTACTCAACTACAGCGAGCCGGTTCACGCCATCCTCGACCGTGCCGAGCTCGACTCGCACCTCTACTCCCTTCCCGATCAACCGGAGCTCGTCCCCTACCGCACGTCGTACTTCCAACGACGTTGGGGGTTCTGTCTGGCGCACGAGCTGCGCGAGTCCTTGCCCGACGGCGACTACGAGGTCTTGGTCGATGCAACCCTGGAGCCCGGATCTCTGACCTATGCCGAGGCCCTCCTGCCCGGCGAGAGCGAGCAGGAGATCCTGCTCTCCGCTCACATCTGTCACCCTTCACTGTGCAACGACAACCTCTCGGCGCTGGCCGTCGTGTCGCACCTCGGCAAGCTCCTGGGCTCCTCCCGACGCCGCTTCAGCTATCGGTTGCTCTTCGCCCCGGGGACCATCGGTGCCATCACCTGGCTCGCCCGCAACTCCGAAAGTGTCGGGCGAATCCGTCATGGGCTGGTGGCGGCCAACCTGGGAGATCCAGGGGGGTTTCACTACAAGCGCAGCCGTCGCGGAACTGCGAGCATCGATCGAGCCGTCGAGCGAGTCCTCGGCCGGATGAACCTCCCGCTCGAGGTCACCGACTTCGTCCCCTTCGGCTACGACGAGCGGCAGTTCGGCTCCCCCGGATTCGCCCTCGACGTAGGCTCGCTCACCCGAACTCCCTGGGGGCAGTATCCCGAGTACCACACCTCGGCCGACAACGTCGAACTGGTCAGTGGCGATCGGCTCGCGGAGTCGCTCAGGGTGTACCTCGAGATCACCGCACATCTCGAGGACGCCCGCTACTTCCGGAACTGCCAGCCGTTCGGAGAACCCCAGCTCGGAAGCCGAGGCCTCTACCGCACGTTGGGCGGCGACGAGGGAGGACGAGAGCGGGAGCTCGCGCTGCTCTGGGTGCTCAACCAGAGCGACGGTCTGCACAGTCTGCTCGACATCGCGGACCGGTCGGGTCTTGCCCTCCGACACATCGAAGAGGCCGCCCACACCCTCCACGAAGCCGGCCTCCTCGAAAAGGAGTGACAGGCACTACGCTCTCGAAAAACGAGGAATAGAGCGACAGAAGTGCCTGTCCCTACTTTGGGGGCTCGCTGGCGACGACTTCGATCGGAACGATATCGACGCTTGCGGGATCGTGCGCCGAAAACCAGGCGATCAGCTCGTAGACCGGCTCGAGCTCCAAGTGGAGAAGACCCGCCTCCGGGGGAGCCTCGACCTCGAGAACCACAGCGACCTCCGAGCCGGGCTCGACTGGACCGGGCAGCGGGCTGCGCAGCCCGTCCTTCACCACGACGGCGCCGGACTCATCGACCCAGTGGTAGCTCAGCAGCACCGTCGCGGCTCTCCTGTCGACGAGTGGGACCGTCCAGCTCTCGGCACTGATGTTCTTCAACCGAGCTCGGACTTCGAAGCGCTCGCCGGTGACGACCCGATCGGGAGCCTCGACCGCACTCCAGCGCGCCCCGAAGACGTCGCTAGCGACCTCTTCCGAAGTCCCCAGATACTGGAGCGACGCGCCGTGCCAGAAATGATCGTTTTCCTCTGCGTTGTAGGCCCAGTTCCGACAGAGTGGTTGAGGGTAATGACGGACCAGCAGGCTGGGGCGACCCCTCTCGACTTCGACGGCACCGTGATAGATCCAACTGTCTTCACCACCCTGATGTCGCTTCTTGGTGGGCTCGGGTTGGAAGTCCAGACGAGCCACCGGAGAGTCCTCGGTCAGAGTCACCTGCCGCTTCTGACCGCCGACGGTCATCTCGATCAGATTCGGAAGAACCGGGCTGGAAACGTCGAACACCATCGACGTCTGCGGCTGGCGGGTAGTGATGAAGAGCTCCGTCGTGGTGCCTCCATGCAGCCAGAGCGCATCGCCCCGCTGCAGCACGCGGTCCTGGCGTCCCTTGATTCGGAGAGCCCCGGCTGACATCGTCACGTACCCTGGCACGTTGCGCAGCGAATGCTCGTAGGGCAGCCAACGCAGCGGCGCATTGCGCGTATGCACCTGTAGAGTGTTCTGAGGCGCCACCGTTCCGAGCGGAGTCAAGACCAGTCCACCCATCAGCAGGGACCCTGCCAGGAAGCCGGCCACCAGTCCCGGAACGCCGATGCTCGGCAACAGGAAGAGAAAGCCCGGCACGACGGAGACGTAGTACCGATTGCCGACGAACCCCCCGCCGCCCTGCCAGTTCCAGTCGATGAAGACGACCAGCCAGAGCGCCACGATGCCCAGGGAGATGAGCAAGAGCCAGCCCGAGCGGGAACGAGGGCCTCGAAGAAGAAACAACAACAGCGCCAGACCGGCAAAGGGGAAGTACGGCAGCAATCCTGCATGGCGTCCCCAGAGGAAGTAGCCGAGGTTCTCGGCGATCAGGCCAGCGGTGACCGGGGGCACTCGAAAAATCCAGCCCCACGACCCTCCCTTCGCAGCCGGAGACAGCACGTCACTGCCTCTGGCTGCCATGGCTTCCACACGCTCACGCTCGGCGGCACGCCCCCAAACCACCTCGGGAGGCGGTTCGTCAGGCGCACACACCGTCACACCCTGGCGGGCCCCTCCCATGTACGAAGAGGGATGGCCGATGAGCCTCCAGGAACCGACGGCAGCCAGGCCCAGGACCACGACGAATCCGATGAGCCAGACCGCTACGTGCCGGAACCGCCGCTCGAGAAGCAGTGGTCCGACGAGGGCGAGACCGAGCGCCGCATACATCGGTTTTCCGTAGGCAGCGACGGCCAACAACCCCCCGGAAAGGGACAGGCCGACAACGGCGCCCCTGTGGGTTCGGAAGACTCGACCGTACCCCGCGTAGAGAGACGTCGCGACTGCCGCCAGAGTGAACACCTCCGGGTGCAGCCAGAAGACGTAGCTGAAGGCGGGGGAGAGCAGGTAGAACCCCACCGCGAACAGGGCCGCATACGCCGGATCGATTCGCCGGGCAAGAAACAGCGCTCCGCTCCAGATGGCGAGTAGCAGGAGTGCAGCGTTGGCCGCCAACATCCCGTTCGCTCCGAAAAGCACCGCGGCGGGAGCCACGAACAGCGAATAGAGGTAGGGCTTACCGTAGTAGAGCGTCTGCCAACCATCGTCGCTGGTCAGGATGAGGTTACGCACCATTCGATGAGGAAAGGCGTCGAAGAGACGCTCCGCGTCCTTGGCTTCATAGCGAAGATCACCGTCCCGTCCCAGGCTCAGAGCCATCAGGAAGTAGGCGGACTCGTCCGCCTTCAGCCCATGGGGCTGCCCGGGGGAGCTCAGGGTCAGCGGCGCCACGACCAGCACCAGAGACAGAAGCACCAGAGACAGCACGACCGTGCGTGCGGCCCACAGCGGGTTTCGCCCTCCCCGAGTGGCGCCGAGAAACGCCTCTTCAGATCCCTCTGACATCGAGGGGCATCATAGCGTCCCCCGGTCCTTCCCTGCGGTCCCTGGAGCTTCCCTCCAGGGCCCCGGCGAGTCAGCCCACTTTGCGCGGCCGCGAGCGGCGCCACTCCGCCCAGTCGTCACTGCCGAAAATGGTCGGAGCAACCTCGACCAGGCGAGGCAGTAGGGAGAAAATCACGGTCTGGCTCCACTCGCGTCCGTCGCGCTGCAGGGTTCCCGCCCCGTTGAGCGTTTCGGCGACCTTCCACAACGGCGTATCGTCGACGATCATCTGCAGCATCCGACGCATCACCGCGATCTCGTCTTCGCACTCCTCGAGGTGGTAGCCGTCTTCGGCGACCCGCAGCCCGTACGGTACCTCGGTGAGGACTCCCGACCGGGTCAGACTGGCACCCGCCAGCCCGGTGCCTGCGTCCGCCTCGGGACGCTCCCACTCGATCAGCAGAGGGCGCCACCCCTTGTCCAGTCGTTCAGTGAACTGCTCGGCGTCGAACGGCTCTGAGATGAGCTCGCGAAATCGACTCGTGTTCGGCATGACTTCGAATCCTCCCTCGGATCTGTCCTCATCGGAAACCTGCACTCATCGGAGAGCTGCGCTCATCGGCGACCTGTCTCATTTCCTTGCCGATCGAGGTGTTACCGAGGTGGTACGGACCATTGGTCCCCTGGTTTCAGCGAATCGGACTCGCGAAGCCGAGAGGACACACCGTGATAGCGTCCTCGTCCTCCCGGCGACTCGCGAACTCCCCTTTCCACTGCTGCGAATGCTCTCTTCTCGACCGTTCTCGCCCTCGCGCACGTCGGGCTCTCGTGGCCGTTGGATCCCACGATGGGCGGCTCTGGGACTCGCAGCGGCCGTATGGTCCGTCGGTTGTTCCAACGAGCCGACCGCCTCCAGCGACCTCACGGAGACCCGGGATCCTCCCAGGCATGTCTTCTTGATCACCGTCGACACGCTGAGGGCGGACCACCTCACCTCCTACGGCTACGCTCGAGAGACCTCGCCGAGCATCGATCGGCTCGCAGCCCGCGGCGTGCTCTTCGAGCGGGCGATCGCCCAGTGGCCGAAAACCGGGACGTCCTTTGCCTCGATCTTCACCGGTCGCTATCCACAAACGACCGGCATCACCCACAAGGCCGCGGTGAGAATTCCCGCGGACTATCTGACTCTGCCCCAACTCTTCGAACGCGAGGGCTTCGATACGGTCGCGGTGGTCTCGAACGGTGTGCTCTCGGACGAGCTCGGCTGGGACTCGGGCTTCGACCGCTACCTCGAGACCTGGAGCGACGACGATAGCGACGTGCCCGAGGAGTACCGACGATCGATCTACGCCGGCCGGGTCAACGAGCTCGCCCTCCCGCTGTTCGAAGAGCATCGCAACGCCGAGCGACTCTTTGCCTGGATCCACTACTCCGATCCACACGCTCCCTACGTGCTGCCCGAAGACTTCGAGAACCCCTTCCTCGGAGATCGGTGGGACCAGCGCGACGAGCAGGTCGACCTGCGAGGGACGACAGGCCGCGCCATCGGCGACCATACCGAGCTCGGTTTCTACGTCGCCCAGTACGACGCCAACATCCGGGTGCTCGATCATTACTTCCAGCAACTGGTGGATCATCTCGCAGCTCTCGGGCTGCTCGAGGACTCGTTGCTCGTCTTTACCGCCGATCACGGGGAGAGCCTCGGTGAGCACGGCTCCTTCTTCGAGCACGGGCCACTGCCCTACAACACCACCTCGCACGTTCCCCTCTTCTTCGTCGAGGACGGAGTACTCCGAAGCGAGGTCCGCGTTGCCGAGGCGGTCGAACTGGTCGATCTCTACCCCACTCTCTTGGGGCACGTGTTTCCGCATCTGGCGACCGACCCGATCTTCGACGGACTGGAAGGGGAGAGCCTCGCTCCCTTCCTGCTCCAGTGGCCCTCGGAAACCCCTCCCCGACTGGCGTTCTCCGAGGCAGGACGGACACCTCGCCACTTTCGCAGCGTGCAGGACCGAAGCTGGAAACTGGTCTATCGGCCTCCACCCGATCCCTCACGCGAGGGACCCGAGAACTGGGAGCTGTACGACCTGGCTCACGACCCGGGAGAGCTCCTCGACATCAGCCAGCAGGAGCTCGAGCAGGTCGCGCGGCTCCGCAGAGCAATGCTCGGCTGGATACGCGACTCGCCGGAGCGCGCGGGCAGCGGCGCCGACTCCGAGGAGCTGGGTGAAGAGACTCGGCGCGCCCTTCGTGCCCTCGGCTACGTCGAGTAGCGGTAGGAGCTAGTTCCGAGCCGACCAGGCGACGGTGATCTTCTCTTCGATCGCCCGCCCGGTGCCCCCGAAGGAAACCCGAAGTCCGGTCTCCCGAGGCTCCACCCACGGCCCCACCGAGCCGTGGGCTCCCACCGTGGCCCGGCGAAGCACCGTGCCCCGCGGCTCCAGCTCCAGGAGCTCCCAGCTCCTCGAAGCCACCTCTAGATAGACGAGGATCGGGACTTCCGCGGTACCCCGAAAGTCCGGATACACGGTCCCGGGCTCGCTCCCCAGCCCCGTGTCGGCGAATCCCTCACTCCGGGCGCCGTCGAGCCGCGCCAGATGGGCCCGGTACTGCCCATCCTCGTATCGGCTCCAGGTCAGCAGCGCGCCACCGTCCGCCGTCGCGACGACACGCGGCGTGATGTCGGGGACAGAATTGGCTCCATGGGCCTGCGCCAGCGGTCGCCACTCCTCACCCTGACGAATCCGATAGACGATCTCGTCGTCTTCACCATCGTGCGCACTCCACGCCAGCAGCCAACTGCCGTCCCTCAACACGGCTCCCGTCAGAGCCACCTGGCTCCCGGATGCCGCCCGAGCCACCCGTCGTGGACGGGCAAACCGGCGACCGCGCCACTCCGCGGCCCACACCTCGAAGCTGCGCGGCTCGGCGCCCTGAAGCCAGGCCACACCGGCCAGCCCCTCGACCCCGACGAGCGGCACGGCACCCGTGCGCATGCGCGGGTCGTCGACACGGACGGGCGTGGGAAGAGCCTGCGAACCCCGGTCGTCGCCGCGGCGGATGACCAGCTCGGTCGTGCCGTCGGCGCGTGCGAGGCTTCCGGTGAGTATCCACGATTCCTGCGACTCGGAGCCTCGGCGCCGAGGCGTGGAGAAGGAACTGAATCCCGACACGCGCGTCTCGGCCGCGACCGGCAAAGAGAGCTCGGATCCGGTCGGGAAACGAAGCTGTACGGCGTCTGCTTGCTTCGTGAGCTGCACGATCCCCCGGTCCCAGGGCGCCTGGAGACCGGAGGCCGCAACTGGACCCGCGCCGGCCAGAAGACCGAGGCACCCCAGCGCGGCCAGACAGACCTTGGCGCGCACGGTACCGCGGGAGACGTGATCTCGAACGTCGGGCTCACACATGACGACGCAGCTTACCAGTCAAACCCCGGCCCTGTCCCTCGTTTCGATCCCAAGGCAGGGAGCCCTGTGCTAGCTTCCCGCCATGCCCATTCGACCGATGGCGCTCTTCGCAACGATAGTGCCGATCGCCGTCGTCCTGGCGTCCGGGTGCCGATCGGAACCGCCCCCGATCCACGATGGACCCGTCGTCCTGATCACGATCGACACCCTACGAGCCGACGCCGTCGGCGCCGTCGGCGGAATCGAGGGGCTGACCCCCAACCTGGACGCACTCGCCATCGAGTCTCAGTGGGCTCACCGCGCCGTCTCCGCCTCGAGCTGGACGGTGCCATCGATGGCGTCGATCTTCACCGGACTGCAGCCGTGGGCTCACGGCTCGTTGCACGGCGAGCAGTATCGACTCGCCGAATCCTTGCGCACGCTGCCCGAGGCGCTGCAAGAGGCGGGCTATCGCACCGCCGCTTTTCGCTCGAATCGCTGGCTGACCCACAAGAACGGCTACGGCCAGGGATTCGACGAATTCTACGCCCTCGGACAACGCAAACGTGCCGCGGCACGACTCCGCGCCCTGGACGGCACCCGACAGTTCCTCTGGATCCATGTGCTCCCTCCCCACGCCCCCTACGTCAAGCGTGACGACCTCGCGGCTGTGCTCTCCTCGCTCGACGCCCCCGACGGCACCCCCCTGTCGATGCCGGCGCTCGACACCCTCCCGCAACAGGTGCGCCCCCTCGACCTCGAGCCCTGGTACGACCCCGACGTTACGCTCACGAGCGAAGACCGGGAGCGTTTCTGGGCGATGTACCTGATCAACGTCGCCTATGCAGATCGCATCGTCGGCCAGCTGCTCGACGCTCTGCGCCAGAGCGGGCAATGGGACCGGACCCTTCTGGCCGTCACCTCCGACCACGGAGAGGAGTTCGGCGAGAACGGCCAGATCGTTCATGGCGGGAGCCTCCACCGCGTTCTGATCGAGGTGCCTCTCCTGATCAAGCTACCGACCGGGTTCAGACGACTCCAGCCCGAGGTCGGCGCCGCCAACAGCCGCCTCTACTCCACGCTGCTCGAAGCCGTCGGTGCGGAGCCCACGCCAGGAGCCCTTCCCAGCCTGTTCACCTCCCCGGACCTGCCGGCACTCTCCGAGCTCTATCAAGGCAACGGAACGAACCAGTTCTCGCTGGCGGATGGCGACTCCCAGCTTCTGTGGACCTCTCGCTTCGGCCCCACAGAGCCCGAGTACTTCCAGGCCCGACTTGCAGGAATGGGCGGCGACGCTCCTCCCACGAGCGAGGACCCGGCCCATCTCTGGGCGCGACAGAGACAGGCCTTCGAGAGCGTTCCGCCCCTCGCCGGACTGGAGGCCGCCCCGAAGATCGACCGATTCCGCTGGCTCGATGGCGGTCTCGTCGAACCCGCAGGGAGCGGGAGGCTCGAAGTCTGGAACCTGCACTCCGCCTGGCTGGCCAGCGGCCCCGACGTCCCTCCCGAACAGAGGTTCGGCCCGGTCCGGCCCGAGCTGTCTCCGAGAGAGCGGGACGAGCTGAGAGCACTCGGCTACGTCGTCCCCGAGTAGGGTGGAAGGCTCCGAGCGGCAATGGCGCACCCCGAACCTCCGGATCAGACGCGGTCCACAGAAAATCCGACGCTCAGCCCGTCCCCATTGCCACGAGCACCGATCCAGCTGATTCAGTCGGCGAGCGCCGCCACGGTCTCGGTGGTCTGGCGGATGGGTGTGACCTTCGCGACGCACATGGTCTTGCGCCGCCTCATCCCGCCCGAGCAGCTCGGGGTCTGGAACTGGGCGGAGCCCCTGTTCCTGATCATCGCCCAGCTGCGGGACCTGGGTGTTCCCGGGCACGTGGTTCGACAGGTCCGTCGGCCGTATGGCAACTACTTCGGTATCCAACTCGGCTGGGGTGGCATTCTCTCCCTCGGGCTCTTGCTCGGTGCCCCGGCCCTCGCGATTCTCTTCAGGGATCACGATCAGGAGACGGTACGCATTCTGCAGGTGATGTGTCTCTTCCTGTTCGTGCAGGGCCTCGGCTCGGTTCCCCTCACCTACTTCGAAGCCGAGCAGAAGATCACCCGGACCATTCCTGCCGAGTTGGCAAGGAACCTGGTCTTCGCAGGCCTGGCCGTGACTCTGGCGCTGCGCGGGCTGGGCGTGTGGAGCGTGATCCTGGCGCATGTCGTCGCCGCGACGGTGTACACCGTGATTCTCTGGTACTCGGCGCGCCGGGATATGCCGTTGACGCTGATCCGAGGCCACACCCGCGAGCTGGTTCGCGCCAGTCTGCCGCTGATGGTCATGTCCCTGCTCGAGATCGGCGTGCTCAATCTCGACCCGTTGATTCTCGGCTACGTACTCCCCGAGCGCGAAGTCGCGATCGCCGCCCTGGCGATTCTCGCGGTCTATCTGGTCTCGCGTCAGATCGCCGATGCCGCCGGCCGTGCCGTGTACCCTGCGCTGGTCCGTCACCATGCCGATCCGGAGCGCGCGTTCTCGGTCTTCGGGCTGGCGACAATCTTCCTCGCCAGCCTGGTCGTGCCAGCGGCCTTCTTCCACTTCCTCAACGCGGAGCTGGTAGTACTCGTGCTCACTCTGGGCAAGCTCACCTGGATCGACGCCGCCGACTATCTCCGCGTCGCGGCGTTCGTCCCGTTCGTGAGGCCTCTGACCATGTTCGGCCGCGAACTGTTGCTGGTCGCGCGCCAGGATCGCCTGCTGGTCGCCTACACCGCGGGCAATCTGCTGTCGGTCGGTGCGGTCGGCCTCTGGCTCACCCGCACCGAGCTCGGGGCGATCGGCATGGCCGTGGCGAGCTACTTCCCCCTCGGCACCCTGCTCCTGGCTGTGGGCCTCCACGCGCTGTCCCCGAAAAAGTTCTGGCTCCTCCTTCGTCAGCTCGTCGAGCTCTACCTCCTGGGAGCGCTGATGTTCGCACCGGTGCTTCTCATTCCGGAAGAATCGCTCTACCTGCGTTGCTCTGTGTCAGCGCTCATCGGACTCCTCTTCCTGGCGCTCGCCCTCACTCGACATCGAATGGCGTATCGTGAGTTCCTCGCCTCGGATTGATCGTGACGAGCCAGAAACCGATGATTCGACGGGAACCGGGTCGATGAGAGGACTTCCGCACGAGCTCGAGCCAGCCCGTCTCGCAGCGGAAGCACGCCGGCTGCGCAAGAAGTACCTGCGCAAGCTGCGCCGAGTCGATCGCAAGGTCGTCCGTTTGCAGCCGACCGGGAATCCACGCGGGCGAGCCTTGCTCTCCTACATCGTCGATCCGCTGCTCGATCCCGAGCGGGAGATCGAACACTCGCACACGCACTACTGGGAATCGATGACCATGGCTCGGATCCTGGTCGAGCAGGGCTGGGCCGTCGACGCGATCTCGTGGACCAACCTGGGTTTCCAACCCTCCTGTGACTACGACCTGGTGATCGACGTCCGACTCAACCTGGAGCGGCTCGCTCCTCTGGTGGGCCCCGCCTGCGTCAAGCTTCTGCACAGCGACACCGCTCACTGGTCGGTCCACAATGCCGCGCAGGAGGCTCGATACCGGGCGCTCGAAGAGCGCCGCGGCGTCTCCCTCCTTCGCCACAAGCAGCTGCCAGAGAATCGCGCGATCGAGCACGCCGATCTGTGCACCTACCTGGGCAACGACTTCACGCGCGCCACCTACGCCTTTGCAGGCAAGCCGATGTTCCGTATCCCGGTCTCCGTTCCGTTCCAGTACCCCTGGGCCGACGACAAAGACTTCGAGGCGGTCCGAAGACGCTTTCTCTGGTTCGGAAGCGGGGGGCTCGTGCACAAGGGACTCGACCTCGTCCTCGAAGCCTTCGCCGGACTCGACGGATTCGAGCTCATCGTCGCTGGCCCGATCCAGCACGAGCGCGACTTCGAGCGCACCTACGCTGGGGAGCTGTATCGCACCCCGAACATTCGCACTCTCGGTTGGGTGGACACCCATCCAGATCACTTCCCGGCTCTCGCCGCTCAGTGCCTCGGACTGGTCTATCCCTCGTGCTCCGAAGGAGGGGGCTCGAGCGCCCTCACCTGCATGCACGCCGGACTCGTACCACTGATCACACCGCAAACGAGCGTCGACCTGACCCCGGAGCGCGGGGTCTTGCTCCGTGAGGCGTCGATCGAGGGAATTCGCGAGGCCGTCCGCGAGCTCTCCTCGCGACCGGTCACGCAATCGAGAGAGCTCGCCCGCGCAGCCTGGGAGTGGTCACGCGCTCATCACACACGTGAACGCTGGGCCGAGCACTACCGTGACTTTGCCCGCACGCTGACCGACGGCAGTTGGCGAGAGAGGGACGGCTGAGCATGGCACTCGCCAGGAATGCGCCGACCGACGACTCGACACCGGGACTGGTCTCCCGGCTGATCCTCTCGCCTCATCTCGACGATGGGGCCTTCTCCTGCGGCGGATCGATTCACGCCCGGACTCGGGCCGGGCTCGAAACGCTGGTCGTCACCCTGTTCACCGCGTCCGCCCCGCCCGAAACCGAGCTCTCCCCGTTGGCGAGGTCCCTACATCAGCAATGGGGCATCGAAGGAGACATCATGGCCGAACGCCGGCGTGAGGATCGCTCAGCCCTCGCCCGACTCGGCGCCGAGCTGTCCCACGGGGAGCTGCTGGAAGCGCTCTACCGGAGCGGTCCGGGCGGCCCCCTCTACACCGACTCGGACGCACTCTTCGGAGAGCTGGTGCCAGAGGACGAGGAAACCGTCGATGCCGTGGCCGAGGAGCTGACCGTGCTCCTCCAGGGGCGGCTGACCCGCGACGGGGAGGTGCTCGCCCCGCTGGGGGTCGGCGGACACGTCGACCACCGCCTCGTTCGCCGCGCCGCCGAGCGCGTGGTCCCCGCTGAGCGACTGTGGCTCTACGAAGACTTCCCCTATGCGCGCCATCCCGTCGTCTTGCGCCGCAGGCTCGGCTGGCGTCGTTGGCGTTGGCACTCGCGCCGCGAACGGCTCGGCTCCGAGGACGTCGAAGCGCGCTGCGCGGCGAGCGCCGCCTACGCCTCCCAATGGACGACCGCCTTCGCCGACCGTGAGCAACTGGATCGCTCCATCCGGCGTTTCGTCCGTCAGCGGGGTGGCGAGCGTCTGTGGCGTACGAAGTCCTCGGCCTGAGCAGTGCGCATCGAGGCGAGGCCGGGAGCGGTCAGGGGGCGACCCTTGCCTCGACCGACGTCTCGCTCTCGCTGTTCGACGCTCCCTCGGCCCCGCAGCCGTCGGCCGTGGTTTCCCGCGGGGTGATCCGGACCTCGGCGGTAGAAACCACCTTGCTGTCCGAAGGCACGTCGCAGGTGACCACCGCGTTGACCCCGATGAACACCCGGTCGCCCACCCGGACATCGCCGATCACCTTCGCTCCCGCGCCGATGAACACGTCGTCGCCCACCGTGGGCATCTGTGCCAGACGTCCTTGGCTCGGCGCCCCGAGGGTGACCTGCTGGAGCAGGAACGCACGCTTCCCGATCCGAGTCTCACCGCCGATCACCGTTCCCCATCCATGGCTGATGAAGAGCCCGGGTCCGATCACCGCACCGGGGCCGATCTCGACTCCGGTCAACAACTGACCACAGCGTCCGAAGAAAGGGCCGAGAAAGGGGACCCCACGACTCTTGAACCAGTGCGCCATTCGATGAAACAGCACCGCGACAAAGCCATTCTCGAACAGAAGGCACTCGAACAGAAAGAGCGGCGAGGTGGACTCGCGGATCTCCCGGATGCGGGCGTAGTCGTGGCGGATGTTGTCGAGCATGGAAATCGGCTGCCCTCACACGGAGCCCTGTTCTCCAGAGTCGGTCGGGTTTACGCGGGGGCGCTCTCGTGTTCTCGGGGTCGGTGAGCTGTCCACAGCGACGCTCGGCCTGCCCTTCACCGTGAGCTCGGCTACGCAGGGAGCCGCTGACTATGATACGACCGGACCCCTGAGCACCCAAATCGCCCTTCCCCGAAACGACCCGGACTCCCCATTGACCTCCGACTGGCACTCGAGAACGGTTCCCTGGATCGCTCACGCGACCGCATCCATGTTCTACGCCGCGCTGTTCCTGACGGCGGCACTGCTCGGTACGCGGACTCTCTACGATCCGATCAGCTGCGCACTGGTGGTCGTGATCTACCTCGGCCTCGGCCTCCTGCTGCACGGAGTTGCACAGGTGACCGTTGGCTTCTCTCCCCAGGTCGCACCGATCTCCGCCCTCGCGATCGCGACCCTGGTCCTGTGGCAGTTCCGCGAGCAGTTTCGAGTCCCGGAGACGTGGCTCGCCTTCGGACTGCTCACCTGTCTCGCCGCTGTGGCCGTGGCGTGGTTGGAGCGCAGGCTCCATGACCGGTGGCCCGTTGCGGCGCTCCTGCCGACGATCGTCGGCGCAGCGGTGTTCGTGCTGGCGGTAGCCCTGGCATGGACCGCTTCCGAGACCGCCCGATGGCACCTCCTGCGCCACAACACGTTGATCGGCACCCCGCTCTACTACCTCGCCGCGGCCCCCGTACCCGCGACCCGCCAGACGTTGTTCGACCGCCATCGCGCCCCTGACCTCGCTCCCCCCGTAGGCGACGAGCCCGCAGCGGACACCAGTCGAACAGAGACCCGTGGCCGATCCTCGGGGCCCCACATCGTGTGGCTGATGGTGGACACGCTGCGTGCCGATAGTCTGGCGGCATGGAGACGCGATCCCGTCACCGAAACCGATCGGGCCCCACGGATGCCGTATCTCGATGCCCTGGCGGCCCGTTCGCTGCGCTTCACAGACGTGCTCGCCAACTCCAGTTGGACCCGGCCCTCGATCGCGTCGATGATCACCGGCCTGCTCCCCGAAGAGCACGGGGCCCGCGACCTGGACGACCCTCTGCTTCCCGAGCTCGAAACCATAGCGGAGATCCTTCACTCGCGAGGCTACGAGACCACCGCCTTCGTGACCAACGTCGGAGCCGCTGGCAGAGAGGCCGGGTTCGCCCAGGGATTCGACACCTTTCTCGAGATCGACGCGACTCCCTATGCCAGAGCGGACCATGTCAACCAGCGCGTGGAGGCGTTCCTCCAGCAATGGCTCGAGAGCTCGACCGAGGAGCGCCGCCGTCCCCAGCTGCTCTATCTGCACTACCTCGATCCGCACGACCCCTATCTCAGCAGCGAACCGCCCCGGCGGCCCACTCCTGAAGAGTATCGGCGGGCCTACGATGCCGAACTGGAGTACTTCGATCGGTCGATGGCTGCCCTGCTGCCGAAGCTGCTGGAGGGTCTGGGCGACGACACCGTGGTGGTGCTCTCCTCCGACCACGGCGAGGAGTTCTTCGAGCACGGACTGTTCGGCCATGGGCACTCGCTCTACGACGAGGTCGTGCATGTGCCCCTCTTCGTTCACCATGCGGCAATGCAGGACGGTGCCGCGCTGTCGCAACGGCTCGAAGGTCGTGATCTGTTCTCGCTTCTGCTCGCGCTCGAAGAGAGAGCTGATCTCGGCGAGTGGGCGATCGAGCGCTGCCGAGACGAACGCTATCTCTCGCTCTACTACACCGGGACCGGGCGCCTGATCCTTCGCCCCTACCGCCGGTACAACGTCATGCGCTCCCTCGATCGCGAAAGCCACCGCTTCATCTGGTCAGCCTACGGGGAGACGCGCGAGCTCTACGAGCACGGTACCGACCCTGACCAGCTGCGCAACCTCATCGGCGCAGCGCCCGAGCTGGCCGGCGGGATGGAGCGCGTTCTGGACGACTTCCCCCAGCACTGGCGATTTCCACCGCCCATAGAGCCGAGCGAGAGAGCCCTGGAGCAGCTTCGCGAGCTCGGCTACGTCGAGTGAGCGCGAGGAACTGTTCGATCAGTCCACACTCTCCGCGCTCGGTGAGGCCTCATCCGCGCCCAGTGCCAACAGATTGAGAAACAGACGAGTCGCACCCACGACACCCGCGGGTAGCTGCCGAAAGAAGGCCAGTCCACTGTAGACCCAGTGGCCCTCGCCCACATCCGTGATCAGCAGCGCCCCACGCTCGGGCTCGCGGCCCGGGTCGGCGAGCTCGAGCAGCGGTGTGTATCGCTCGTCCCAGCTGCCGGCGAAATAGAGACCGCGCTCCTGCACCCAGCCGGACCAGTCGGCGTCCCCGATGGGATTGGGCTCGAGAAACACCGGGTGGCTCGCCTCGAGCACCGTGATCGGGGCCGTCTCGTCAGCCACGCGGCCATGCGGACGGGTGATCGAAAGCGGATAGGGAAAATACCCCCCGCTGGCGAAGGGGTACTTCTGGTACTGCACGATCAGCGTTCCGCCGCGCTCGGTCCAACCGAGGAGTCGCTCATGCAGTTGTTGGAGCGACGAATCGACCTCGTAGGCTCGACTGCCGATCACGATGACGGGAAACGAGTCCAGTACGCTATCCGGAGCATCCAGCAGCACTCGCGCTTCGAGCACCTGGATGGGAACACCGATCGAACGGAGAATCTCGGGCACCTCGTCCGAAGGGCCGCGAAAGTAGCCTACCGAGGTGAGCCGCGGGATCTTCAAGTCACCGACGCTGATCTCGAAGGCTGCGCGCCTCGGTTTCACCGTGGGGCGGATATGCGGATAGTCGATCACGTCGTATGCCACGTGGTAACTACGAGGTGCACCGCCATCGCCGGCAGCCACCGAAGTGAGCACGGCCCGGACCTCGAAACGGTGACGTCCTGTCGGCAGTGGATCGGGACGCGGCAGGCCCACCGTGAGCACCTTCTGCCCTCCAGCAGGAAGCTCGAACGAAGTCTCCAAGACCTGCGTCCAACCGTCGGGTCTCTCGATCTCGAGATGTCCCTGCAGAGTCGACCCACTCCACGAGCGCAAACTGACGTCCACTCCGCGCGTCGTCCGGTCGGCCAACGGCCAGATCAAGAGCGGGGTGTCCACGCCGACCTCCAACAACGGTACCGCCCGCACCGGTCTGCGCACCTCGCCGAAGGCCGGGTCGCGATAGCGATAGACGACTTCGCGTTCGACCACCAACGGTACGCTGAGCTCCGGCAGGTCGAGCTCGAAGCGAGCCACGAGGGCTGGGGGCTGGAACGGCAATCCCCACAGGTCGCGTCTCTCGAGCGGCCAACGGTAGAGCGACGGATCGCTCGGAGCCTCCCCCCTTCCTCGCTCAGGAAGTACGGCTGGGTCACAGGAGCCTGAGCCGGCACGTCCACCTCGGCGGTCGCCGTCGCCAGCTCACCGGCCCGAGCTGTCAGAGTGCCGGGGACCTCCGTGATCCTCCAGCCCTTCGCTCCGACGATCTCGACCCGTGCATCCACAGGTGTCGCGCTCTGGTTGTAGAGCTGTGCCTCGATCGTCACGGGCTCGCCACCCTCGACCACCGCCGCAGTGGATGCGACCGCATCGAAGACCAGTCCTTCGGACACCAGGATCGCCTCCGAGGCCAGCAGGGCCTTCTCCCCCAGGAGCTCGCGAGTTGCCGAGCTGTGGGCGATGCGTGCCGCTTCGCTCAGCCCTTCGAGCGCCGCACGAAGGGGGGCCGACGCCTTGGCCATCGTCGTGTTCGCGACCGCCGCCCCTGCCTGCGAAATCGAGCGCTGCACCTCGCGCAACAGCGCATTCACCTCCTGACGAGTCGAGTAGTCGGTCTCGGCTCCAGCAAGGCCCAGCAGTGAGGTGTCGATCCCCTCGAAAGGGGTGGTCGGAGCCGAGTCCCCACCCTTCTCCCAGGCCAGGGCGGTCGAGCGTGGGCCGAGTCGCTGCTCGACTCCCATGTCCTGGCTTCGATGCTGACTGCGACTGGCCATCGCCAACTGGGCGTAGCTCTTGCCGGTCAGCGGATCGATCTCACCGAGGGGCACGTCGATCGCGTCCTCGGGCCGATTGAACCACGCCGAGCGAAAGAAGCGATCTGCCTGCCAGGGGGTCAACCCCTCTTCGAACTGGTCGACGAACCGGGCCGGATCTGCTGCCGCGTCGAAGACCTCTCCCGCGATCACCCCGGCGGCCTCGTGCTGACCGTGTCCCGCTCGCGGGTCTGCGGGGAAGATCGAGACGATCAGCTGCGGCCGGAACTTTCGAACCACCCGCACCGCGTCCGCCAATAGCTCCTCTCGTGGCCAGAAGCGCAATGCCTCCTCCACCGATCGGCTGTAGCCGAAGTCGTAGGCGCGCGTGAAGAACTGTCGCGCTCCGTCGACGCTGCGCGCCGAGACCAGTTCCTGCGAGCGAATCAAGCCGAGACCGACACCGAGCTCGGGACCGATCAGATTCTGTCCCCCGTCTCCACGACTGAGCGAAAGGTAGGCCGACTCGCCGCCGTCGCCCAAAGCAGTCACAGCGAGAAGACTGGTGTCTTCGTCGTCGGGATGCGCGCCGATCACCAGTACCCGGCGGTGGGTGCCCAGACGATCGATCAAGCGGATCAACCGCGGAAGTCCACCGGTGGAGGCCGGCTGGAGCGCATCGTGGGTCACCGGTGACCACTGGCCGCCAGCGGGCAATGTAGCGATACCAACCCCAACTGCGCACAGCAGCGCAACGACGAGTGTCGACTTCTTCATGAGCTCCTCAACAGCGTCCGCGGATGCCTCTGTTTGAGACGGGCAGCCGACAATGGCAATGGCCTACTCTAGCGGGGTCCACGGTCGGCTAGCCCCGGCCCGCCTCCTCCTCTCGCCTCGCGCGCAGCCGTGCCATGCCCTCCTCTCGCTCGCTCACCAGATCGGGCTCGCCGGTATGTTCGAGGAGCGCCGCACGCGCTCGATCTCGCAGATCGACGGCTGCAGCCCAGTCGGCCCCTCGAGGAAGAATCGGTGGCAGGATCGTCACACGCACCGGATGGCGTCGCAAGAGCCATTGATCCGCGCGCAGCACAGAGCGTACTCCTTGCAGCGCGGCCGGAACCACCGGAGCCCCAGCCGTGGCCGCGCTTGCGAACGTACCCATTCGGAACGGCAGCAATCCGGGCATGCGCGTGAATGTGCCCTCTGGGAAGAAGCCCAGGGACCGGCCGTTCGCGAGTGACTCGTCCAGGCGGCGCGCATCCCGGACGCTGCGCTCGTGCTCGAAACGCTCGACATACAGGACTCCGACGTGACCCAGGAGCCAGCCCACCACGGGGATGCCACGCAGCTCCCCCTTCGCCACCAGGCTCACCTCGCTCGGCAGAGCCGCGACCATCACCACCGCGTCCGCGTAGCTGGCATGGTTGGCCGCTACGACGTAGGGGCTCGTCGAGCCGCCGCGATCCCGAGTCGAGAGGCCGACGAGATTCTCTTCCCCATTCACCTCGAAGGGCACTCCGGCGAGCCACACGACCAGGCGCGCGGCCTGCCGGGTGAGCCACTGGCGGCGGCGGAGACCCGGGACGAACACGACGAAGGGAGCCCCCACCGCCAGGACCGCAGCAAACACGCACCACGCCCAGGCGGAGTAGAGGTAGTGCCCGGCCGTGCGGAATCCCCGGCGCAGTTGTGGCAGCACGCTCGATGCGCCGAGGCTGGCGAGCTGCCGCCAGGGTGCGGGCCGCCCCCGGCCCACCCTGCCACTCTCGAAGACCTCTCGACTGGCCGACCGACGGATCTTGCCACTCGAGGTCTTGAGCACGGTGCCCGGTGGCGCCAGCACCACCTCGTCGGGAGCAGCGCCGGAGACATCGGTGGTCACGGCGACGATCTCGGCGCGCAGCCGCTCCCGCGCCTGTGGATCCGTCTCGCGAGTCTCCGCCAGGACGATCAGTCTCTCCGCCCCTGCTGCACTCGGCGAGTCGCTCACCGAAGCGGTGCCGAAGGCGGCCACACAGCCGGCACGGACCCCATCGACCGCCCCGGCCGCCTCTTCGATCTCGTAGGGCGAGATGTTGCGTCCCGCACGGATGATGATGTCCTTCGACCGCCCGGTCAGGTAGATCTCGCCTCCGACGATGTACCCGACGTCGCCACTGTCGAGCCACTCGCCGTCGAACAGCTGACTCGTGGCCTCCGGATTGCGAAAGTAGCCAGCCGTACAGGAGGGTCCGCGAAACTGGACGCGTCCGATCGCGCGATCGGGGAGCTCCCTGCCCCGCTCGTCGGCGACCCGAAGCTGGTGCCCGGCCAGAGGCTGGCCGCAGGCCGCTACCTCGAGCGCGGTGTCATCCCCTTCGGGGGCGGGCACCGCCCGCGATTCGCGCACGAACGAACGGCGCACGATCCGATCGATCAGGGGAGGGCGCTCCGGTGGCGGAAAGGACACGCCGAGGCTGCTCTCGGCCAGTCCATACACCGGCTTCAGTGCCGAGGGATCCAGACCGTACGGCGCGAAGCGTTCAGCGAAACGTCGCAACGTCTCCGGACGGACCGCCTCGGCTCCGTTGAATGCCAGCCTCCAGCTGCTCAGGTCCACCCCCTCCATCTCCTCGTCTCGCACCTTGGCGAGGCACAGGTCATAGGCGAAGTTCGGCCCCGCGGAGACCGTGCCTCCGTGCCGGGAGATGGTCTGCAGCCAGCGAGCCGGCCGAGCCAGGAAGTGCAGCGGTGACATCAGCACCAGAGGGAACGCCACATAGAGGCTTCCCATTCCGGCACCGATCAGACCCATGTCGTGGTAGAGCGGAAGCCAGCTGACGAACACGTCGGTCGAGCTCACGCCGACCGCCTTCACCATCCCGCGGAGGTTCTCGAGCAGGTTGGAGTGGGTCAACATCACTCCCTTGGGCTGGCCGGTGCTGCCCGAGGTGTACTGCAGAAAGGCCAGATCCTCGCCGCATCCCCGCGGACTCACCCGCCCGTGCCCGCGCGCTTCGCGCCGCAGATCCTCGGGCGTGACGATCTCCCTCATGGTCGAGACCTGGGCGCGCAGCAAGCGCGCCAGTGCTTTGGCCTCCTGGATCGTGACCAGCACGGGGGCGCCACAGTTCTCCAGAATCCGCACCTGGCGGCGCAGGTGGTCCTCCAGGTGGGTCGGACGAGCCGGCGGGTACAGCGGTACGGGTACCGCGCCGGCGAGCAGGGCGCCGTAGAAGCAGTAGAAGTACTCCATGCTGGTCGGCAGCATGATCGCCACTGCGTCGCCCGCCCCGACACCCAGAGTCTGCAGACCCGCAGCAAAACGACTGGCTCCGCGATAGAGCTCGCCGTAGCTGAGCTGGCGGGGCGTCTCACCCTCCTCGTAGAGCAGAACGTGCAAGCGCTCGGGGTGCCGTTCGACGTGCCACTCGAGCACTTCCGGCACGGTCGCTGCCGAATCGGGCATCGCCTCTGCGACTTCGTCGTGCGGCAGCACCAATCCTGGGCCGAACCACGCTGCCCGTTCCAGCGATGCTCCCTCTCCGCCGTCAACCTGCAACAGAGCCATGAGGTCGGCCACGGACTCGGCCCTGGCCACGCCTTCCTCGGGAAGGCTGATTCCGAAACGGTCTTCGAGGCGCACGACCAGTTCCATCCGCCCCAGGCTGTCGATCGCCAGGTCCTTCTCCAGGGATGAGTCGAGCCGCACGTCACGCAGGGAGATCCCCGGTTGGAGCTCCGCAGCCAACCGACCGATCTCGGCCAGCAGGGCCGGCTCGAGACTCTCTGCGAGCGAGGACTGCATGTCCGGAGGGTCCGAGTCCGGACCGGTACTGGAGACAGACATGGTTCGCTCCATCTTATGGCGGAGCGACCCCGATCACGCCAGAGGGAGATCTCCGGCGATCAAGGCGTCGAAAAGCGACCGCAGCTCCGTACAACTGCTGCGCAGCTCTCCGGTGACGATCCGGTAGGCGGGGCACACGCGCGCCAGCGCCAGGCACGCATCGACACCCTTCCCGTCGTGCGCCAGGGCATTCAGAGACGAGGCATAGATTCGGGCCGTCGCCTCTGCTGGGCCCACCGGAGTGATCTCTGGCTGTGCGGAAGCGTCTCGATGCTCCAGGAATCCCAACAGGGCAGGTCGCACGGCCTGCGACACTCCCACGGTGGAAACCACCTCGAGCGGAAGATGAAAGGGAGGATCCTCCACCAGCACGTCCTCGGGCAGCGGATAGTGCGGAGGCCTGCGCTTGAGATGGAGCGCCCGAGGGAAGGGGATCACCGCCCCCTCACCATCGATCGGAGCGAGCTCATCACTCATCAGATCGAAGCCATGGTGCAGGAGGCCCCAGGTGGTCGTCGACTTTCCCCCTCCACTCTGAGCCAGCAGCACGAGAGCCCGCTCTTCTCTCGCCACCGCAGCACCGTGCAGGAACAACAGCTCCGAGCGGGCTCGCTGGAGGAGTTGGACGATATTCGTGCCCACGGCCCAGACCAGTCCGCGCAGATCGGCACCGCCTTCGACCTGGGTGGCACCCTCCGGCGACTCGACAACGAAGCCCCCGGAGGTCTTCTCTCGGACCGTGATCGCGATCGCATCGGACGCCGGATCCTCGGTCACCGCCAGCGAGTACAGCCGGCGAAAGAGGTCTCGCGTTCCGGGGTCGGGACAGTCGATGGCGAACGGGCGATCCAGCAGGACGAGAGGAAGAACCTCGGCACCCGATCGGGACATCATGGATTCGCGCCGTCGAAGGACACCACACCGAGCTGCGCGAGCTGCTCGATCAACGCCCTGACATCCGCCTCGATCTCTTCCCTCGGAGTGCCGAAGTCGGCTCCCACGCGAGTCGCGATCTCATCGACGCTGGTTGCGCCGTCACAGAGGTCCCAGATCACGCTCGCCGTCATGTTGAGCTTGTGAATCAGATTTTTCTCGGAATCCAGAAGAACCCGTTCGTCATCGACCACACGGTCGACGAGGTCCTCCCGGCGTTTCGGATACTTGGGCATGAAAAAATCACTCCTGTGAAACTAGAAAAGCTCTTTGCCACCTCCGAGACTATCGTGCTACCTTCCCGTCCGTCACCCGTTACAACCCTTTTTTGAGATGGGAGTAGGTCAATGGACCCCAAAGCAAAACCCGTCGTGCAATCGCCCACCGATCCCACCCGCCGCAAGGTCGTACAGACCGCCGCCTGGGTGGTGCCGGCCATCGTCACGCTCGCAGTCACGCCGTCCTTCGCCGGACTGGCGTCGGGCGAAGAGCCGGGCTGATCGCCAGGCCTCCGGCCAACGACCGTTGACGCCCTCGGATCGTAGTCTGGCAGGTTCGAGCTCTGGTGGTCTCCTTCAGCACCGGTCACGGAGCTGATGGCTTCTCTCCACGAGCTTCTGCGGGACACGCTCCGAGGGCTCCCGCCCAGCCCGCAAAGCCTCGATCCCGCCCAGCGCCCCTGGGCACTGCATAGCGGGATGGTGCCGTTGCTGTGTGCGTCGTTCGCGCCCACCCAGGGCAGCGACGGGCTCAGCGCCGATGCGATCTCGCAGTGGCCCGGCCTCGAGGCCGCTTCGTTGCAGGCGAAGTTGCGCACGCATCAGCTCAGGGCAACGCTCTCCGAAGTCCTCGGAGCCGTTCTTCCCGAGCTAGGGAGCCCGCTCGTGCTGCTCAAGGGTGCGGCCACCTCACTGGAGTACTACCCGGCTCCACACCTGCGCCCCATGCGAGATCTCGACCTGTTGCTTCAGCGCGAGGACATGGAGGCCTTCGAGGCGACACTGACCTCACTCGGCTATCGGCCGGATTCGCACAATCCTGCCGAGTACTACGTGGATCACCATCACGGCATGCCCTTCCTGGACACGGGTCGCAACGTCTCCGTGGAGCCTCATACGGATCTCTTTCCCAGCCGCGACGTGCTGTCTCGCAGCCGAGCGTTCTCCCCCACGACCTGGCAGCAAGAGCTGCGCGAGACCACCTTCGACTCGCACCGCGTGAGCTGTTTTTCTCCGGAGTACCAGCTCCTTCACACTGCCTGCCACTGGTCGCAGCATCTCGAGCCGTGGAGCTCGCTGCCGGGCCTGATCGACATCAGCCTCATCTTGAGGCGACACGCAGCGGGGCTCGACTGGCATCGCGTCCAGCAATGGCTCGACGAGCCCGCAGTGCGCGCCCGTGCTGTCCCCGTGATCGCATTTCTCGAGGCTCACGACATGATTCAGCTCGCAGCCACGCCGGGTGGTGCCATCATGCGTCGTGGAGTGCGTCGACTCGGGCGCTCGAGCGTAGCGCTACAGCATCGCATGATCTACCGGTTCTGCTTCGAAGGTGCCTCACCGGGCCGGCTGCTGAACCGGAACAACAGCTCCCAGCTCTGGGAGTCGCTCAGTCTTCCAGGCGGCCCCCTCACCCGACTGGCACGCAGCACATGGCATGTCGCGTTTCCCCCGACGGCGCCCGACCGATTCTCGCCTCGTTTTCAATGGGCTCGGTTGCGCAGAGCCCTCGGTTCCGCCCCGCGGGAGTGACTCGCACCGGCGCTCACTCGTAGCGCAGTGAAGTCAGGGGGTCGACTCGGGTCGCACGCAGCGCGGGCAGCACACAAGCGAGAAGGGCGACAACGCCCAGCAATCCGACCACCGCCGCATAGGTCATCGGGTCTGTAGCACTCACGCCCCACAGCAGCGATTGAAGCACTCTGGACAAGGCCAATGAAAGCACCACGCCGAGAACCAACCCGACTCCGGCCATGAGAAGCCCCTGGGAGAGCACCAGCCCCAGAATGCTCCTTCGATCAGCCCCCATCGCCATGCGAATGCCCAGCTCCTGTGATCGTCGAGACACCGAGTAGGAGAGAATGCCGTAGATTCCGATCGCCGCCAGAAAGAGTGCCACGGTTCCGAAGATGGTGAGCAACAACGTCAGGAAGCGCGGCTGCGAGACCGAACGCTGCACGACCTCGTCCATGCTGCGGATGTTGGCCACCGGGAGGCTCGGGTCCAGTGACCACACGGTTTCGCGAAGAGTCGGTGCCAAACCGGATGTCGGCAGGGTGGAGCGCACCAACACATTCATCGTCCGCGGCGCGAAGCCCAGGCCTTCGGCGGCCTGGGTGAAGTTCCAGTACACCTCGGTGCCGACCTCCGCATCGAGCCCTGCCTGCTTGACATCTTCGAGCACTCCCACGATCGTGAACCAGGGAGCGCCGCCGAAGCCGGGTCGCAGGCGTCGCCCCACGGCGCTCTGGTCTGGCCACCAGGTCTGCGCAGCGCGCTGGTTGACCAGCGCCACCTTGGGTGCCTCGCCATCGTCGCTGGGAAGAAATCCCCTGCCTTCGAGGACTCGGACATCCATCGTTTCGAGATACGCAGGGCTGATGAACTGCCAGTAGTCGATGTTGGATGGAGGCCCTCCTTCTTCACGCGGAACCCCCTCGAACTCCATGTCGTTCGCGTTCACGTCGCGCTTGGGCGGCAGTCCGTTCGCCATCGACACCGAAGTCACACCCGGGATCTGCGCGACCGAGGCCAGCACTCGCTCGAGAAACGCAGACTGTGCCGGCGGATCGGGATAACTGCTGCTCGGCAGATAGAGCTGATAGGTCGTGAGGTTGGTCGCGTCGAAGCCAGCGTCCTGGGACACCAGAGCGCTCAAACTCTTGATCATCAGACCCGAGCCCACCACCAGAGCAACCGCCAACGCCATCTCTGCCACGACCAGCAGCGCACGACCCCGCAAGCGCCCGCGCCCGGCCGAGGAACGCTGCGCCCCCTCCTTGAGGAGCCCTCCGAGTCCCGTGGCGCTCAGGCGAAGCGCGGGAATGGCTCCGAAGAGCAGACCCGTCAAGAGCGCGATGCCGAGAGATGCCAGAACGACTGTGCCATCGAGCCTGACGTCGTCGGCGCGAGGCAGGCTCTCTGGATTGGCCGCCAGCAAGGCCTGAAGCCCCCACTGCGCCACCATGAGCCCGACGGCACCGCCGATCACCGACAGCAGCACGCTCTCTGTGAGCAGTTGGCGCACCAGCCTGACGCGGGGCGCCCCCATCGCCGTACGGACAGCCATCTCCTTCTGGCGCACTTCGGAGCGTGCCAGGAGGATGTTGGCGACATTGGCGCACGCGATCAGCAGTACGAAGCCCACGGCACCGAGAAGTGCGTACAGCGCCGGTCGGGTGTCTCCGATGACCTCTTCGTGGAGTGGGGCGAGCTGGATCCGGTGATTGTCGGGAGAGGGGAAGTGGCCGTCGGGAGCACCGGCGCGCGCCTGCCAGTCGATCAGTAGGGTCTCGAGCTCCGCTCGCGCCATGCTCAGAGTCCGGTCGGGCTTCAGTCGACCGACCACGAGCAAGAAGTGATTCCCTCTGCGATTCCCGTCGGTGACGTCCAACTGGGCAGGCACCCAGACGTCGATCTTGTTCTCTTCCAGGTCGAAGCCGGGAGGCATGATGCCGGTGACCATGGAGCTGCGCCCGTCCACTTCGAGAGTGCGCCCGACCAGGGTCTCGTCACCACCGAAGGCGCGCTGCCAGAGCTCCCAGGAGAGCACCACCACATCGGGACCATTGGGAACGTCTTCCTCCTCGGTGAAGACACGTCCCCGGGCCGGTTCGACACCGAGCGTCCGAAAGAGGGAAGCCGTCGCGTTCGCCCCCTGGACCTGCATCGGTTGCTCACCCCCGACCACGCTGAAATCGTCGGCCCGATAGGCCCCCATCGACGCGAAGGACTCGGCCCACTCGGTCATCTCGCCGTATTCGGGAGGGGAGATCCAGAAGCGATCGAATCCCAGTGTCGGGAACTGCGAAGTCGCCATCAGCAGCCGCTCTGGCTCCGGATACTCCAGTGGCTCCAGCACGACTGCATCGATGACGCTGAAGATCGCCCCGTTGGCGCCGATCCCGAGAGCCAGGGTCAGGATGATGACCGCAGTCATCAGTGGGGTCTTGCTCCAGCTTCGAACAGCAAGCTTGAGGTCGGTGATCAGCTGACTCATCGGATCTCCTCGGTCTGGCGGCAACCTTCCACTGAACGGGGCGTCAAACCTATTGACGGTCGAACAGGCGGAGGGTTTCACGCCCGTGCCATACTCCACTGCCCTTCCACACCGACACTCTCGAGGGTCGCAGCAACCGGAGACCGTGAATGGCCCGCCTCAGCAAACTCAGCCGATCGATCGAAGGCAAGGTCGCACTCGTCACCGGAGCCGCCAGTGGGATGGGTCGTGCGACCGCCCGTCTATTCGCCGACGAGGGCGCCCGAGTTGCCGCACTCGACGTCAACGAGCCGGCCCTGAATCGAGAAGTCGAGGAGATCGTCGACGCTGGCCACACTTGTCACGGGTGGACCTGCGACCTCGCGGAGGGATCTCAGATCGAGCACACCGTGGGAGAGATCGCCGATCACTTCGGAGGTCTCGACATCGTCGTGAACAATGCCGGCATCTCGCTGCCGACCCCGATCGACAGCAACGAGTACGAAGAGCGCTGGGCGAAGAGCCTCGCCGTGCTGCTCACCGCCCAGGTGCGACTCATCCGGGCCGCCCTCCCACATCTTCGCGAGTCGAGCGCACCCCGTATCGTCAATGTCGCATCGACGGAAGGTATGGGGGCCACCTCAGGCAACAGTCCCTACTCCTCGGCGAAGCACGGCGTGATCGGACTCACACGCTCCCTGGCAGTCGAGCTCGGCAAGGAGGGCATCACCGTGAACTGCATCTGCCCAGGTCCCATTCTCACGGGCATGACCGAGGAGATTCCCGAAGAGCACAGGGAGATCTACGCGCGGAGGAGAACCGCCCTGCGCCGCTATGGAGATCCCGAGGAGGTCGCCCATGCGACCCTGAGCCTGGTCCTGCCCGCGTCCTCGTTCATCACCGGCGCCGCCCTGCCGGTAGACGGGGGGCTCACCGTTCGCCGGGCGTGAGCTTTCGGACTCGCGGGGAGCGGCTACAATCGCGCGATGCATGAGCAGCCTGGTCCGTCTCTACTGATCGTCTCCCTCCTTCTCGCCATGCTCGCGCCTGGGGTCCACGGCCAGGGCAGCCGCGTCGGGCCTTCCGATTGGCCCTCGTTTCGTGGCTCGCGCGCAGATGGCCGGGTCTTCTCGGGCGCCCGCGCGAACGACCCTTCCGCTCTTTCCCTGACATGGAGAGTCCCGCTGGGGAGCGGCTATTCCGGCATCTCCGTCGTGGGCGACACGGCCGTGACGATGTTCACGGATGGAGCCCGAGATCTCGTCGCCGCCTTCGATGCCACGACCGGAAGGTCGCGCTGGAGCGCTGACATCCACGAGATTCATCGCGGCCACGATGGATCGGAAGACGGCCCGATCTCGACCCCCGCCGTCGCCGACGGGCGGGTGTTCGCACTGGGGGCCAAAGGCCGACTCCTGGCGCTCGACCTTCGCTCCGGCACACAGCTCTGGTCCAGAGACCTGGTTGCTGACGGAGCCACGCCGCCCTACTACGGCTTCACGACGTCGCCTCTGGTCGTCGACGACCTGGTGATCGTGGAGGTCGGGGGGGAGCAAGGCGCCGTCACGGCTTTCGAAGCGTCGACCGGGGAGGTGGCGTGGAGCTCCGGTTCGGGCACCGTAGACAGTCAGTCACCGGTTCTGATCCAGGTCGACGGGCAAAGCCAGGTCGTCTACTCGATGGCCGAGCGCATCGGAGGACTCGACCCGGACGAAGGCGCCGTGCTCTGGCAGTGGGATCACGGCGGCACGCTGGACGACTACTTCGGCTCGGCCACGAGCTCGCCCCTGCATCTCGGAGAGGGGCGCCTCTTCCTGAACGTGAAGAACGACAGCGGAACGCTGTTCCGCGTGCAGGCGGGGGCCCCCTCCGAACCCGGCAGCAGACACTCCCCCGACCTCGTGTGGGAGGAACGTGTCCTGGGACGCACCTACAGCCCTCCCACGGTCTGGGAGAACACCATCTATGGGTACAGCAGCCGTTTCTTGAGCGCGGTCGACGCCGACTCGGGGAAGTTGCTCTGGCGATCCCGCGCTCCCGGAGACGGCTTTCTCTCCGTTGTCGGTGGCAATCTACTGGTGATCACCAAGGAGGGAACCCTCCACCTGGGTCCCGCAGACCGTTCCGGCTGGCAGGAGGTGGCCTCCCTCTCTCTGTTCGACGATCTGGTGTGGACACCGCCCAGTGTGGCGAACGGCGCCGTCTACGTTCGCAGCATCGGAGCGCTGGCACGCGTCGACCTGCTCAGCGGTGCCAGCCCGGAGATCGAGGTCACCTCGGCGACTCTCCCTACAGTCCTCGAACCGATCCTCGAGAGCATTCGAGAGGGTGCCGACGCCGACCGAGAGATCGACGCATTCCTCGCAGGCCGAGAGATCCCCATCGTCGAGAGCGATCGGGCTCTCTTCCTCTGGCGGGGAGATGCACGAGACGTAGGGGTCGCCGGCGACTTCCTGGGCTTGCGTATCGAGGAGCCCCTCCAACGCATCGACGGCACCGATCTGTGGTGGTACGAGGCGAAGGTCGAGCCAGGCTTCCGCATCGGCTACGTGTTGTACGTGGACTACGAGCCCACCCTCGATCCGCTCAATCCCCGGCGCGAAGCCTCGAGCATCTGGGGCTACGACGCGAACTGGCTCCGAGGTCCCGAGCCGGTTCAGGTCTCCTGGCTCGACACCGGAGCCCCGCCCCCACCTCGACACCTGGTACAGCCGGACCCGGCTCGTCCAGCCGGCACGCTCGTGCAGCCGAGCATCCCCGGAACCGAGATGAAGCCGACGATCTGGCTGCCGCCCGACTATGAAGACAGCAACGATCGCTATCCGGTGGTCTACGTGCACGACGTCAACGCGATCGAGTACGGCAGGTGGACGACGACACTGGATCAGCTCGCCGGGATCGCCTTCGAGACACCCATCGTGGTGTTTCTCTCGGCGCCCAGCGCAACGGACACCGGATTCGTGGAGACCCTCGTTCCCTGGGTCGACGAGCACTACCGTACCCGCGCAGAGCGATCGGCACGGGCCAACGTCGGCTGGAGCTTTCCCGCGAGCGACATTCTCGCCACGACGTTCGAAGAGAGCGACACCTTCGGCGCCGTCGGAGTGCAGACCTACCTCGGCTTCGAAGAGCAGATCGCGATGGCACTCGAGCCCCTCGGGGAGCGCGATGCCGACGACATCGCGGTGCGCATCTATATGGACTGGGGTGAGCTCGACATCCGCAGCCCGAGCGAGGGCTGGGACATGCGAGAGTTCTCACAGCAGCTGTTCGACGAGTTGAACCGACGGGGATTCGAGGTGGCAGGCGGCCGAGTCGCCGACTCGACCGACTGGAAGAGCTGGCGCAACCGGAGTCACCTCATGCTCGCCGCCCTGTTGCCGCTCGACTGAGCTTCCCGCTCGCGGAATCGCAAGAGCTCCCTGCGGGCGGGAGGAACCCTTCGGCCAGCAAAGTATGATCCGTGGCGTGGCAACTCCCGACGAAGGATGGTGGACCTGGCGACGCTCCACCGCGGTCAAGGGTATCGCGCTGGCTGTGGTCACCTTCCCCTTCGCAGTTTTTCTTCTCTACCGCTTCTGGCCAGTCGACTACTCGCAGCTCGATCGGCTGGGCCTGCTCTTTCTCGCCCTCCAGTGGCTGCCACTGGTCGCACTCTTCTGCTTCTTCATGTTTACCCGCACGGCTCGGCTCTTCGACACACCTGGAGCGGAAGAAGTGCTGGCCGGGCTCGAGAGCGAACGTTGGAAGCTCGATGACAAGATCTACCGGAACACGATCGAGATGGCCGTTTTCTTCGTACCGCTCCTGTTGGCCCTCTCGACAGTGGTGACGCCGCACGAGGCGAAGATTCTCCCAGTGCTGGTCGTCCTCTGGCTGTTCGGCCGTCTCTGCTTCTGGGCGAGCTACCATGTCGACCCGGCCTATCGGGCCTTCGGCTTCGACTACACCCTGTTCCCGGGTCTGCTAGCGGGGTTCTGGTTCGTCTTGCGCCTGAGCACGGGTGCCTGATCCTCGATCGGCTCACGGCCGATAGGTGAGCCGTTCCTCGGAGGTCACGTTCGCGCCCCCGTTGGCCAACAGCTCCTCCCTGGCAAACCACCCGGGCTTCATCCTCGCCGGAGAAAAGAGCTTCTCGGCCTGATCCCGGTAGTGCGGTGAGTCCGGTCGATCGCTCTGACCGATGGGCGGCTGAGTGAAACTCCGAATCGGATCGCTCAGGATGACCACCTCGGTCGAGGTCTGGCCCCGACGGCCCCACCGGGTTCCGTCCTCGCGGGGCGCGCTGAAGCCGACGGAGCGCAGGGTCGCCATCCCTTCGTCGCCCAACGAGCCCCCTCCCACCGGCCAGGACACACGGTCCGACGCATCCATACGCCCAACCCGAAACAGGTCGCCGAAGGTCGCGTCGAAGCCACCCGGGCCGTCGCGGAGGGCTCGCGCCGCAGCCCCGACAGCCCGGAACAGCAACACCAGCTCGTCTTCGCCCAGTCCGGACGGCGGCTCGGACTCACGCAGCTCTGTCCGATAGTCGTTGACCCGAGCGACCATCTCGTTCATGCGCTCGTCTCCGGCGAGCTCGCGCAGCGCCTCGCGCCAGCGAAAGTAGGCCAGCGCACCTCGGGAATCCGCCTCGGCGACTCCGTCCCACTCCTCGATGCGCTCGACCACATCGCTGTGATCCGCGTTGCGCTCCCCCTGGACCAGGCGCTCCGCTCGCTCGAGCTCGCCGACCCAACGTTCGTACTGATAGACCGAACGATCGAGCGCAAGCTCCACGATCTCTGCCTCGCTCCACTTCTCGCCGTTCCGGTACCTGGACTCGAGCCGTGCCAGCGCGCTGGCGCCGCGCTGGTGGGTGTCGAGCGCGGGCTGGTTGTAGATGTAGGCCGGGTACCGGTCCGGAGTGAGTGGCGAATCCACCAACATGGTGTCGGGACCGATGTTGCAGTTCTGCATGTAGCCGCGCTC
Source organism: uncultured Acidobacteriota bacterium (assembly GCA_963851415.1). Taxonomy (GTDB): domain Bacteria; phylum Acidobacteriota; class Thermoanaerobaculia; order Multivoradales; family Multivoraceae; genus CAWKPF01. The sequence continues at coordinate 4,345,571 of CAWKPF010000002.1, read as the reverse complement.
GGGGTTGAGCAACGACATCAGATCGGAGATCGGGTGGATCCCGAGCCACTCGGTTGAGGAGGTCGTCCCGTCGATCGGACGCGTCCAGTCGTAACTCGAGCCGTCCGGAGCCGCTGGGCGGATCGGTACCCGTCCGGTGCGCTGGTAGTAGATGTTGCCGGAGGTGTCGGCCACCATGACGTTCTGCGGCATGATCTGGCGCACTTCGAGAGCCTTGACCGCCCCTTCGTAGTCTTCTGCGACCATGAACCAGTACTTCGACTCGAGGTAGCCGATTTCTTCTGCGTAGGCCAGCGCCGCTGCCCAGGCTTTTCCACCCTCTCGGGCCACGACAGGCCCGTGGTGCGAGTACCAGAATGTCACCTCGCGCGGCGCAGCCTCTCCCTGGACGTCCAATGAAACCGTGCGGCTGGTCAACTCACGCCATCCGTCGTCGTAGCGATAGCGGGTGGGATCGTCGGGGGCGAGCGAGAGCTCGTAGACGTCGGCCGTATCGGGTCCGCCCGTGGTGTGGGCCCAGGCGATGTGCTCGTTGTGGCCCAGGTTGACATAGGGGAACCCCGCGGTGGCGAAGCCGCTGATGTGGATTTCGCCAGCGTGCAGGCGCACCTCCCAGTAGCGATGACGACCCAGCCAGGAGAGATGAGGATCGATCACCAGCGCTGCCGAGCCGAAGGTGGTCTGCTCGGGGGCCAGTGCGATCTCGTTGGACGCGCGCACGTCGACGTCGAAGGTCGGCTCGACGTCGATGGCGCGCAAATCCGAGTGTGCCTGGCCGGCTGGCCATCCCCAGATGAACTGACGACTGAAGGCGATCGGCATGTAGACGTCCACCGCACGGCTCCCCCACCACTCGGGCACCTCGTCGGGATGGGCCTCGAGGTAGGCGTTGATCCCCGCCACGAAGGCCTCGAGATGACGACGCAGATCTGGATTGAGCTTCTCTTCGTAGTGGCGCTTCGCCATGCCGTAGTGATCCCACATCAGAGACTCGAGATCGGAGCGCACCCAGGCGTCGTTCTCGCCCGGACCGAACGCGGCGGCATACTCTCCCGTTCCGAACAGGTAGTTCTCGAGCATCTGAGAGAGGCGGTCTTCGGCCATTGCCCAGCCCGACGCGTACAGGCCCGCCTCGGCAGTGTCGGCATAGATGTGGGGGATCCCCCAACGATCGCGATAGACCACCGCTTCTGTGCCGCCGATGCTCGGCTCTGCACAGCCAACGAGGGAAGGCACGCAGGCAAGCAGGAGAATCGTCTTCAGACTTCGCATGACGCCGTTCCTCTCCAAGGTCATTCTCGTCCCTCCCGGGTGAGCGCGAACGGCCAGCTCTCCTCGGCCAGCGCCCTCTCGACCGCGGGCTCGACCACGTAGTTGGCACGATAGGAGGCGGGCATCCGCTTCGGGCGACCACTGTCGATGTCGATACACACGTAGTGGGTCACCGCACGCAGCAGGGTGGCAGCGTCGTTCACGCGAACGATCTGGAATCGCCGCGTGGCGCGTAGCCTGCCGTCACAGTAGACGAGCCAGTTGCCGACCCGCACCCGATCTCCTTCGAAGCACGGCGCCACGAACTGGAGCTCGGTACGCCGATTCGCCATCCCACGACGCTCCGCGAGGTGGGCCTCGCGACCGGCCCCCACCGCATCGGCATGAGCCCAGGCAATGGCATCGAGCCACCGCAGATAGACCGAGTTGTTCGTGTGTCCGTACTCGTCGATGTCATCAGCGGCGACTTCGAGGTCGATCGAATGCGGCTCGGGAAGATCCCAGCAGATCTCACTCATCGTTCGACTCCCCATCCTGATGGCAGCACCGGCCGGCGCTCGACCATGCTGCTCGGCGCGGCGCCCGAAGGCTACCAGGGAGGGGGTTCGGACGTCTCTTCGGCCGCGTCCTCGTCCGCGGTCTCGGTACCGAGAGGAGTCGGCTGCTCCTCGAGCTCCTCGACCTCGGAGTCGGTGAGCTTGCGCGCCACGAAGTCCCCTCCGGCACTCAGACCGACCGCCAGTTCACGGCGGCTCCATTGACCCTCGATCGTGTCACTGCCGGGATCCCACAGTCCTTCGTAGGTCATGTCGCGTCCGGTCTCGTCGTCGATTCGCTCGAGCCGCACCTGGCCGCCCACCAGCGAGCCCACCAACGAGCCCTTGCTTCCCGAACCGAACACGTAGCGACCGGTGAGGAGGGTCCCCTGCAGCTCGACGACGAAGATCCCACTCTCCTCGGGCTGAGCGATCTCGATCTCCCAGGTGCCGGAGAACCGGTCCGTCACCACCGGACGCTCCCGCTGCTGCTCCAGCGCCGCCCCCATCGCCGCCACGCGTTCGAGGGTTGTCAACAGCTCTCGGCGAAGATCCCCCGCCTGCCGGCTCGCGAGCAGCGCACGCTCCCTCAGCTCGGACACCTGGAGGTCGAGCAGACGGAGCTCCTCGACGCCAAAGTCAGACGAGGCCATCGCTCGGTCCAGCTCTCCCGTGGCTTCCCTCAGTACCTGCCAGGCGGCCTCTTCGTCGCGGCGGGCGGAGAGATAGCGCTCGGTCGCGCTCTCGTGCAACGCGCTCTCGACGACGAACGCTGACTCGAGCGAGGTCGGCGGCTTCTTCGCCGCAGGGCTCTCGCTCGGACGCTCCCGAAACGGGAGCTCTTGTCCGACGGCTGCAACACCGACCAGCGATACCAGAACCAAGACGGTCGCAGCCATCGACACCGCTCCGCCAGGGAGCACGGCCGCCTTCATCTCACGTAGATCGGATTGGAATAGATCCACACCCGCTCCTCTCCATCCAGTTCGAGCCACACCTCGACGCGATAGACCCCCGGGCCCTCGATCGCCAGGTCGACCTTACTGCTTTCGATACTGACAAACTCCTCACCCGAGCGCATGACCCGCACCCGCCGTCCCAGGACGCTCTCCGCGAGCGGCACCGCCACTCGCAGTCGAGGTACTCCTGCACCCTCGGCCGGGGCAAAACGGATTTCGTCCCCCATCCGGGCCACGAGCTTCCCCTCCGGGTCTACGAGCGAGAAGGCGAAACCGCTGGGGTCGGCGATCCAATCGTGGCTGACGTAGACGCGGCCCTGCCGTACAGCTTCGCGAATCGCGGACTCCTCGAGGCTCGGCGCCAGAACGTGGGTGCTCACATCGAGCATCGACCGACGGTAGGGATCGAAATCGAGGCGCACGATCTCAGCCCCCTCCTCCAGGCCCTCTGTCATCTCCGGGATGCGAGGCCGCAGATCGCTCCCCAGAACCGTCATCTCCCCGTCGTCGTCCACCAGGGTTCCCACACGCACGTGGAGGTCGTCGACCTTCTCGACGACGAAGACCTGGTTGTGGTGGCAGTCATTGGCCGCCACACCGACGACGCGGCGCTCGCGTGTTTCTTGATCCCACTTGGCCAGATAGAGAGCCGGATAGTCGTACTGGGAGGCGAACACCGCCGCAGGAAAACGCTCGAGCGACCTGGCGAGGCGCGCCGCACCGTCCGGGTCGGTCATCCAGGCTACCAGGACTCGCATCGCGGCCGCGTCGTCCTTCGCGTCGGCGTGACGGTTGTAGATCTCCATCCCCGTCAGTCCGTCCATCGAGTGGTCGTTCCGCTCCTCGACGTGCGACAGGAACGACATTCCGTTTCCTTCGGCAACGGCCTCGAGCAGCTCTTCGACCGGTGCGTCCATCCGGGAGACCACGGAGGCTTCCGGGTGGAGCAGGAAGCCCCGTGCCTCGGAACCGGGCACGAACAGCACTCCCTCGCGTAGTCCGCGCCAGCTGTCCATGAAGTCACGCGGCGGACGGTAGTGGTCGGAGAGAAAGACGATCTGGACACCGGCGCTCTTTGCGGCAGCGAGCATCTCCTCCGGAGTGCCGCCGGTATGTGCCGAGTCTCCGGCATGGGCATGGAAGATCGCGCGATAATCGCGCAGCCCCGGCGACTCCGCCAGCGCCCGGCGGGCCGCGCGATAGCCCTCGGCCTGCCGCATCACTTCCTCGAGCCGTTCTGGAGCGAGTCGCTGGTCCATCGAGCGGCTTCGGCCCGCTGAGCCCTCGGCCGACTGACTGTCCGCCGGCCACGCGGCCAGCAGGAGGCAGCCCCCCCACAGCACGGCGACCCATCGACTCGACCCGGTCACCGTTTGCGCTCACTCGAGACATCGAGCAGTTGGCCGTAGATGAGCTCCGCGCTGTCGACCCCCTTCCCCAGGGCATTCAGATCGAGTGCATGTCCCCCTTCCAGGGCTCTCTGCCAAGCGCTCTCGGCCTGCAGGAACCCGACCTCGAGGTCGTGGACCAGCGCAGCATCGTCGACTCGCTGGATCTTGCGCTCGACCCTGCGGCGCGTCTTGGCCAGCTCCAGGTACCGACGCTGAAGGTCCGCGGCTCGATCGAGCATCGCCGAGTCGACTCTCGAGGCCGACTCGTGGCACTTCTCGCACGTGCCCCGCACACCGAGAGTCCGTTGTGAGCCCGCCTCACCGTGGCAGTCGACGCAAGTCGGAACCAGCTCCCCTGCCTGCAGCGCGCCGAAATGGGGACTCTCGGAATACGCGACGAAGAGCCGAGGATGGCAGGTGCCGCAGGTCACCGGGATGTTGGCGGGGTGCACCGCACTCTCGGGATCGCTGGCCGGTAGTACGCCCAGATGGGCACGCTGCCGATCGAAGGTCGACGAGTCGCCGCGGTGACAATCCGAGCACGCTACCCTTTCGCGGGCATGGGCAGAGAGCTCGTAGTCCTGGAGGTGACCGCTCAAACCGTTCGTGGAATTGGCCAGATGACAGTTGGCGCACCGGTCGGTCTGGCCCCGAGCGGCGCCCGTGACCAGGGTGAGCAGGCCTGCACACAGGACCCCGACCCATGGGATCTCAGAGCGCTGAGCGATGACATGAGCGCGCGACATGACGGCTTTCGTCTCCGGGGAATGCTGCTGCAAAGTATACGTGTCGCATCGGTCCAGGCCTCTGGTTGCATCGGTCTCTAGTGGAAGACGTCGAACAACCGGCTGTACTTGATGATCAGGCTCCGCTCCGGCAGAGGCAACGCATCCATCCCGAATTCCGACAGTTCGTTGTAGACCACGAAGAGTCCCGAGTTGGCGCGCTGGAGCCAACTGAATCGCAGGTTCGTCGACACGTTGCGGGAGTCGTCGTTGTATTGGACGAGCGCCTGCAGCGCGAGCTTGGTGCTGAACGAGTAGGTCAATCGGACCCTCCCGAGGTTGGTCTGGAACGCTCCCACGGGGAGATCGAAGTCGTTGAACTGCCAGCTCAGCTCGCCGGTGAGGTAGGAGCCGAGTCGAATCCCCATCCGAGGCGTGATCTGCGTGGCGTCCCCGCCCCACGCGCCTCCCCACTCGGTGCGAACTCCACCGAAGACGGACTTCGACGGGTTGGTACTCCCTGAGAGGCGATACCGGGGGGCCCGATAGCTGCCCGTGGGCACCACGACGCCTTCGTAGATCTCGAACGGCTCTTTGAGACCCTCGAGCTCGTCACTCACGCCGACCTCGAGTCGATACCCGTTGCGCCACTCGAAGTCGCTGGCCAGCCAGATGAACTCGCTCTCGTGAAAGCCGTCGAAGTTCCAGTAGGAGGCGTAGAAGATCCGAGGTCGGATATCCCGCAAGCCAAGGAAGTCGGAAGGGCGAATCCGCCGCTGAATGAACGCCTGCGGCTTGCGATAGTCGCTACGCCGCACGAAACCCACCTCGGGGTTGAAATTGCCGCCGACCTCGGCGTACTCGAGACCGAGTCGCCATGCCGAGGAGCTGTAGTTGCCCTCGAGCATGTAGGCATGATCGTCACCGCTCAAGTCAGGGGTGTCGCTTCTGGCCACGAACCCCTTGACCAGACCGTACTGACCGACACCCACCTGGCCGTCGATACCCCAGGTACTGTTGGTGTCATCGGGGGGAGCCAGGGATCCCTGACCTTCTCGCCGCACGGCGATCACCCCGATCCGGGTTCGATTGGCCATTTCGTGAGTCACCCGTGCGACAGCGAAGTGGTTCGCCTGGACCGGGTCCTCGAGCGAGTCGTCCACCAGCTCCTCGGTCGCCATTCCGAGCACACCGACGTTGGTGGGTCCCACCTTTCCAGACAGTCTCGCCCCTGCGAGGATGGGGATCGCTGCCCCTTCGTTCAGGCCGATACGCCGGCTGAAGAACAGCTCGACATTGCCTGGGTCGCCGACCGCGAACAGCCCCGCGTTCTCGAGGAAGAAGGGACGCTTCTCGGGAAAAAACAGATTGAACCGATCGAGGTTGATCTGTTGATCGTCGGCCTCGACCTGAGCGAAGTCGGTGTTGTAGGTCGCATCGAGAGTGAGACTCGAAGTCACCCCGTACTTGACGTCGAGCCCGGCGTCCGCTCGGTACTCTGTCTCCGAGTCCTCCGCGCTATCCCGACCCACCTCGCCGAGCGCATAGGGCGTCAACTGGAGGTTGCGCTGCTTGGGAGGATCGATCCCCTCGAGAGCTCCCGCCAGGGACACCCGGAAGAGATTGAATTGAACCTCGAGCGCCGCCCAGTAGGTCCGTTCCAACGTGCGGGCGATGCGGCGCTCGAAGTTGAGACCCCAGGTCTGATTATCGCCCCCCGGGTAGCGCAGACTGCGAAACGGGATCACGAACTCGGCGCTCCATCCGTGGTCGCCGACTCGCGTCTCGACCTGCCACGACGTGTTCCAGTTGAGATTGAAGCCACCCGTGACACCGCGGCCTCGACTGCCGCCCTCCCCCTCGTTGTTCAGCTGCCCGTCGTACTCGATCCCAGTGGGATTGGTACCGAAGATCAGACCGTTCTGGCGGTCGTGAAACGTGTCGAAGACCACCTGGAAACTGTCGCTGTCCTCCAACGACGAATCGCGTCTCGACTCTCCGACCACGATCGCATCGGGCTGACGGTCGTAGAGCACGACGCCCAGGTAGAGGTTCTCGGCGTCGAACAGGATCCTGACCTCGGTCTTCTCACTCGCGGGCTGTCCGTCGAACGGCTCGACCTGCCAGAAGTCAGTCGCCACCTCGGCTCCCTGCCAGGCGGGATCGTCCGCTACATTGCCGTCGAGTACGGGCGGAACCTGGCTCCGCGCGGCTCGCAGGGTGGGGCGCGGTCGAGGGGACGGCGCCTGACTGGCGGCCGACCCCAACGCCGGAAAGGCGAGGATCGTGACCACGAGGAAACGCGCCGGAAGGGTCGCCGAAGACAAGAGAAGCAACGAAAGATCGCGATCGAGAAGAGGAATGTCGAGCAGATCCGAGCTGTCAGAATCCTATCCGGTTCTCGGCTCACCGATGTAAAGTCGCCGTAATGCTCCGCTCCTTCTTCGCTCTCATCGTCGCCATCCTGGTGTGCGGCACGATCATCGGTCTGGTGGAGTATCTGGGCATGATGCTGGTGCCACCACCCGAAGGCTTCGACCCGCAGTCGGCAGTTCCCGGAGATCTGCCGGCTGCTTCGATCCTGGCTGTGCTCGTGGCCTGGTTCCTCGGCCCCCTCTGCGGTGGCTTCCTGGCCGCCCGCCTGGCACCCCACCGACCCATGATCCATGCACTCTTCGTGGGCCTGGTCTTTCTGGGAGCCGGCATCTACAACCTGACGGTGATTCCGTCCCCACTCTGGTTCTGGATCACCGGTATCCTGGCCTTCCCGATCGCGGCGGCCCTCGGTGGACGACTGGCGATCTCCGGAGCTCTCCGAAAGAGCCTGCCCCCGGTAGGGTCGGCACTCCCGTAGGAGATCGGGACCGAGCCTCAGGAGAGATCCCCCTGCCCCCACTGTTCCCTCAGTACGAACTTCTGCACCTTCCCCGAGGGGGTCAGCGGGAACTCCGCCACCCGGCACCAGACCTTGGGTGTCTTCTGCGGCGACAGGTTCTCACGGCAGTAGGTGTGCAGCTCGGCATCGGTTGCCGGGTCCGCGGGGTCCGCATCTCGCACGAAAGCAGCTACGATCTCTCCCCACCTCTCGTCGGGGAGGCCGACGACGGCCACGTCCGCCACCTTCGGGTGCTCGAAGAGCAGCTCCTCGATCTCGCGGGGGTAGATGTTCTCTCCGCCACGGATGATCATGTCGCGTAGACGTCCCGTGATCGTGGTGTAGCCCCGCTCGTCCATCGTGACGAGGTCACCCGTGTGCAGCCAGCCGTCCTCGTCAATGGTCTCGGCCGTCTTCTCCGGCATCTCGAAGTAGCCGAGCATGACCAGATATCCACGGGTGCAGAGCTCGCCCGCGACACCGATCGGCTGAGTCTTGCCGGTCCCGGGATCGACCACCTTGATCTCGGTCTGCGGCATCGCCGGGCCGAGAGTCTCCGCCTTGTCTCTCGCGCTGTCGTCGGGTTTCATCAGGGTGATGCCCGGCGAGGCCTCGGTCTGTCCGTAGATGATCGAGAAACGAACTCCCAGCGTCGACTCGATCCGGCGCACCAGATCGGCCGGCACCGTCGACCCCCCCGAACAGACTCCCTTCAGCGAGGAAAGATCCCGCTGGTCGAAGCTCGGATGTTCCATCGTCGCGATCAGCATGGTCGGCACTCCGAGCAGCAGCGAACCTCGATGACGCTCGATCTGCTCGAGCATGAGACCCGGTTCGAACTGCACCAGATTCACCAGGGTCGCGCGACGCTGACACGGTCCCAGCACCGCGAGCACACACCCGGCCGTGTGAAAGAGCGGCATCGGATTGACGTACGCCTCTCCAGGCTCGAGCCCCAATCGCTCCGCCACGAACCGGGCGTTGTTGGTGATGCCACGGTGGTGGAGGTAGGCACCCTTCGGGAATCCCGTGGTTCCCGAGGTGTACTGAATCTGCACCGGATCATCCGGAGAAACCTCGGGCAGCTCCTGAGCGGAATCGGCGCTCGCCATGAGCTGCTCGAGCTCGGCGAGCGAGATCACCTCGCGTAGTCCCGGAAGCTCGGAGCGAACCTTCTCGACCATCTGTCCCATCGGATTGCCCCGAAACTCGGGAATGAAGAAGATCCCCGATGACTTCGATTGCTCGAGCACGTACTTCAGCTCTTTGGCCTGGTAGGAGGGATTGACGGTCACCAGGACCACACCGGCCAGGCCGGCCCCGTACTCGAGCAAGACCCATTCCGGAACGTTGGGAGCCCACACCGCTACTCGCTCTCCCTTCTCGAAGCGCGCCGCCAAAGCCCGGCCGACGCTCTCGGCATCGCGCAAGAGCTCTGCATAGGTCCATTTTCGACCGGCATCGGGGCCACCCTCGATTCCCTCCACGAGAGCGATCGTGTCGGGCGCCTCGGCCGCCGCTGCGCGCAGCACCCCGCCCACCGTGGTCTCGAGCACCGGGACGCTCGTATCGGCGGGAACGTAACTCTCGGTCAGCGGTGTCGCGGCTGCACTCATCGCGGGCCTCCTCGCGGCTTGGGTCAGAAGTAGGCAAGGATGGTATGACGAAAACGCCGTACACTCGACACTCACCACGAACTGGAAGGGAGTCCTCATGGATCTCGGTATCGCAGGGAAACGCGCCGCCGTGGCGGCCTCGTCCACGGGTCTGGGATATGCCTGCGCCCAGGCGCTTCTAGCCGAGGGCGCGCAGGTTGCGATGTGCAGTCGCTCCCGGGAGCGGATCGATGCTGCCGTGAAGCAGCTCGGCGACGGAGCCATCCCGATCGTGGCCGATGTGTCGAGTGAGGACGGGGCTCGAGGTTTCGTGAAACGGGCGATCGAAGAGCTCGGCGGCGTCGACATCCTGGTGGCGAACGCCGGCGGACCACCGCCCGGCCCCCCTTCGTCGACACCGCTCCAGGCCTATCGGGAAGCGCTCGATCTCAACCTCCTCTCCACCATCGCCATGGCTCAGGAGGCCCTTCCGGGAATGCGGGATCGCAGATGGGGGCGCATCGTCGCGATCACCTCCTCCGGAGCCCGCCAACCGATCGGTTTCCTCGCCGCCTCCTCCGTGGCTCGCGCCGGCGTGTCGAGCTTTCTCAAGACCCTGGCGACCGAGGTCGCGGCCGACGGAGTCACGGTCAACGCAGCCCAGCCGGGCCTGCACGACACCGACCGGGTGAAGTCGCTCGGCAGTGTCGACGACCTCGCCAAACGAATCCCCTCGGGCACCATCGGCGCAGCCTCGGACTTCGGCAAGGTGGTCGCTTTTCTGGCCTCGGAGCCTGCCGCCTTCGTCAACGGAACGGCCCTCCTGGTGGACGGCGGGGCCTACCCAGGCCTGGTCTGAGCGAGCAAGCGGCGCGAGGTGAGAGCCGATGCGCCTCGCCTTCGTGGGTGCGCCCCGCCCCGTCTGCGTGTAAACTGGCCGAACGGCCAGTTCATGACCGGTCCCAACCCGAGGCAGCGCGATGAGCACATCCGAGTCCCTTCCCGAGCAGTTCGACGTGAGCACGGTCGACCTCGCTGGCATCCGCAACGTCGACATCGATGACGTGATCGAGTACGTCTACGAGTGCGGCAGCGCCAACCTCCCCTCGTACCTGTCACTCTACGAGCGCTATCTGCGCCAGCACTGGAACGTCTACGATCTCGATTTCAGCCAGGACCGGGAAGACTGGAAGACGATGCCCGAGGACGCGAAGGCGTCCTTCCTGGCCATCGCTTCGGGCTTTCACCACGGCGAACGGCAGGTGGAGGTCGAGCTCGCACCGTTCTTCTTCGGTATCCCCGAGGACTACAAGGTCTTTCTGTCTTCTCACCTCGAGGACGAGGCTCGCCACACGATCTTCTTCGACCACTTCTACCGCGAGGTCATCGGGATCGAGGGCGAGACCATCCTGGACGTGCTCGACGGCTCCTATCAGTACATCTCGGAGACCTTCGTCGGCCCCTTCGGCCTGCTCTCCTATCTCACCGACGAGCTGCGCCGCGACCCCTACAACAAGCATCGCTCCATGCAGTACGCCACCGCGTACATGATGTGGATCGAAGGGGTGCTGGCGCTCTCGGTGATGAAGATCACGCTCGGGTACGCCCGCGACGCCAAGGTGCTTCCGGCCTACTACGCCGGCTTCACCGCCACCTGCCGAGACGAAGCGCGCCACGTGCAGGCCGGCATGCGCTACATCCGCGAACTGCTCGACGAAGACCCGACCCTGGTGCGCGACCTGCACGAGACACTCAAGACCCTTCTGATCATGTCGGGTACTTCGAGCACCTACGTGCAGTACGAGCCACTGGGATGGACCGAGGACAGTGTTCGCTCGCTGCTCGGGCACCAGCTGCGCCGCAAGCTCCGCCTGGTCGGAGTGGAATTGCCTGCTGATCTCGAAGAGATGGTGGACAAGATGGACCCCGTCCTGGCGGGCGGTTGAGGATCCCACGATGGTCGAAGCTCCTCTCGCGCTGAAGTTCATGTCGCCGGAATGGGCCGAAGCGGCACGCGAGGCCTACAACGCCGGACCCTCCGACGAAGTCAAAGCCGGAAAGCTCGACAAGTATTGGGATTGGATCGATCACGCCAAGACCCACGTCGACTGCACCCTGGGACTCGCCGTAGAGGGCCTGCCCTCCGGCGCCGAGTGCGTTCTGCTGGAGCTCGAACAGGGCGTCTGCTCGAAGATCACCCTGGCGTCTCGTGCGCGAGCCGAGGAGCTGTCCACCTACCTCCTGGCCGGCACCTACTCGGACTGGCAAGAGATCCTCGCCGGCTATGACATGGGAAAGACGATCATGTATCGCAAGCTGAGGCTGGTCCGAGGAGAGCTGCTCGACTTCTTCAAATCGGCGTATTACTGGACCGAGACTTTGGCCTGCCTGCAGCGGGTTCCGACCCGGTATCAGTGATCGAGTGATCGCCATCACCCCTCGGGGCCCGTTGTTTCCGTCCGGCAGCGGCAACTGACCCAGCACGGCTACCCGGCCCGTTCCCGACTCCAACGGAGGCTCCGCCTCCTCGCCTCGCCCCGGCCTCCTCCTGCACAGCGAGCTGCGCCGGGCTACAATGGCCGCACCAATCCGGCCACCAATCCGGCTACGAGGCACCAGGTCGTGGATCCCGACGTCGAGAAGTTCTTCGGACTGTCACTCGATCTTCTCTGCATCGCAGGGACAGACGGGTGCTTCAAGAAGGTGAATCCTGCCTTCGAGCAGACGCTCGGCTGGTCCGAGGAGGAACTGCTGAGCAGACCTTTCTACGACTACGTTCACCCGGACGACCTCGAGGCCACCAAGAACGAGGTGGAAAAGCTGGCGCAGGGGATCCCGACCATTCGATTCGAGAACCGCTATCGCTGCGCGGACGGGACCTACAAGCACCTGCGCTGGACTTCGCAGCCCGAGACCGAGAGCGGCCTGCTCTATGCCATTGCCCGCGACGTGACCTGGCAGAAGGAGATCGAAGCCGAGCTGCGAAGAGCCATCGAGGACGCCGAAGGCGCCGACCGGGCCAAGTCCAACTTCCTGGCCAGCATCACCCACGAGATTCGCACACCGATGAGCGGCATTCTCGGCATGGCCGATCTCGCGCTCGAGCGCACCGATGACCCCGACCTGAGGCACTGCCTGGACGTCATCAGACAATCCTCCGAAGCGCTCCTCGAGCTGATCAACGACCTGCTCGATATTTCGAAGATCGAGGCCGGCCGCATCGAGCTGGAGAAGACTCCGTTCTCCCTGTCCAAGACCTTCGGAGCTGCGGTCCGCGCCTTCGCCGTTCCCGCCTGGCGCAAGCAGGTGAGCCTGACCCTGTGGCTCGACCCGTCCCTGCCCGACACGATGATCGGCGACAGCGGACGGCTCCGTCAGGTCCTGGTGAACCTGATCGGAAATGCCGTGAAGTTCACCGATCGCGGCACCATCGAGATCGAGGCGAATCGGCTCGAGAGCTCGATCGAAGTCGCGATTCGCGACAGCGGCATCGGGATTCCCGAAGAACAGCAAAGCCAGGTGTTCGAGCGCTTCTGGCAGAGCAGCGGCTCGACCGCGCGCCGTCGGGGCGGAACGGGACTGGGACTCGCCATCTCGGCCCAGCTGGTGGAGCAGATGGGTGGCGATCTCGAGCTCACGAGCCGACTTGGCGAGGGCAGCACCTTCCGGTTCCACCTTCCTCTCGACGACCAGGCCCCCTCTGCGCGGCCCGCCCTGACAGCAGCCGAGATCGAGGCGCTGCGCGAGCTGGGAGTGCTGGTATTCGATCCAGACGAAAAGAGCCGATCGGTGATCAGCCGTACACTCGCGGCCTGGGGCATCGAGACTGCAGTTGTCAGCACCGAGGACGAACTCCAGCAGGCACTCGCGGCACCAGCCGGAGACACGGCCCACCGGCTGTGGCTGGTCGACTGCACCGGACCTGGTGAGGACCCCTTCGAGCTCTCGGAGCAGCTCTCGAGGAAGTCGGAGTACCGAGTTGTCGGCCTGTTGTCGCCGCTGCGCAGGACCGGCGCCGTGCGACGGTCCCGCTCGCTCGGACTGGACGGCTATCTGATCAAGCCCGTCTTGGCCGACGAGCTGCAAGAGGTGCTGAAGCGAATGCTCCGCGACCCGAATACGCCGGCCCGCGCGGGCACGCAGCGTCGGAACCTTCCCAAGCTCGCCCCGGTACGAGTGCTACTGGTGGAAGACAGCCAGATCAACCAGGAGGTCATTCGAGGGCTGCTCGAGTCACGCGGACATACGGTTGACCTCGCCACGACCGGCGAGGACGGAGCAGAGACGTTTCAGCCCGGGAGATGGGATCTCGTTCTGATGGACATCGGCCTACCCGGCATCGACGGCACCCAGGCCGCCATCCGTATGCGTGAGAAGGAGCGCGCCAAGGACGTGCGGACTCCGATCGTCGCGTTCACCGCCCACGCAGGAGCGACCGAGCGCCGACGCTGTCGCGAGGCGGGCATGGACGGCTTCATCATGAAGCCGGTACGCGCCGACCGGCTCTTCAGCGTCATCGCCAGACACGTTGCCAATCGGCCCGAAGAGAGCTCGTCCGACTTCGGCGTCGGGACGAAGGGACCGGTCGACTGGGACGCCGCACTGGCCGCAACGGGTGGCCAGGAGGAGTTGCTGGGACGACTGGTCGGTGCAGCTCGTGAAGAGCTGCCTCAGCTGGTCGAACGGGCGGAAAGCTCCCTGAAAGACAAAGACTCGGATACGCTCGCGCGTGTGGCACATACCCTACGTGGATCGACCCGCTACTTCGGAGCGGAGAGCCTTGCCACCGCGAGCAGCGAGCTCGAGGGGGCGGCACGTTCTAGCGACTTCGCCCGAGCCGAGAAGGCACTCGGCAAGGTCATTCCACTCGTGGACCGACTCCTCGATGCGCTTGCACAATCCGAACAGACCGGGTCACAATCGTGATCTTGATCTTCACTAGAGGAGAACAGGCCAGATGGCGGCTATCCTGGTAGTCGATGACTCACAGGTCGACCGACTGCTGATCGGTGGCTTGCTCGAAGGCGAGCCCAACGTCGAAGTGACCTTCGCATGTGACGGAGCCGAGGCTCTGGAACGGCTCGGAGATATGGCCATCGACCTCGTGATTACCGATCTGGTTATGCCCGAAGTGGACGGTCTCGATCTGGTCAAGCGACTGCGCGAGCTCCACCCGAACATCCCCACGGTCCTGGTCACCTCCCAGGGCAGCGAAGAGGTCGCGGTCACGGCGCTACGATCCGGCGCGGCCAGCTACGTGCCGAAGGCTTCCCTCGCCGAGGATCTCGTCGACACGGTGGAGACGGTCCTGGAGGCTTCGAGGCAGGAGCGTAGGCGCTCCGAGGTTCTCGGGTCGATGATCTCGGGGTGTTACTCCTGGGAGCTGGCCAACGACCGGACGCTGTTCAGCCCACTGATCAGCTACCTCCAGGAGAACCTGGCCGGCTTCGGACTCTGCGACGAGACGGAGCGCACACGCATGGGCGTCGCACTCGAGGAAGCGCTGGTCAACGCCGCCGAGCATGGCAACCTGGAGCTGGACTCCCATCTGCGCCAGAACGATCGCAAGGAGTACGTGCGGTTGCTGCGCCAGCGTCTCGACAAGTCCCCCTACTGCGACCGCAAGGTGCGACTCGAGGCGTCGCTCTCGAAAGAGAAGGCGAGCTTCGTCGTGCGCGACGAGGGCACGGGCTTCGACCCCCGCAGCCTGCCGGACCCGACCAAGCCAGAGAACCTCTTGAAGGCGAGCGGCCGCGGGGTGATGCTGATGCGAACCTTCATGGATGAAGTCGTGTACAACGATACCGGCAATGAGGTCACGCTGATCAAGCTTTCTTCCGAGGCCCGAGCCGAGCTCGAGGAAGGCTCCGAAGAAGCGAGCTGACTCAGCTCAGGTCGACCAGAACCGGAGCGTGATCCGATGCCGTGAGTCCGTCTTGCTTCTTGCGGTAGTCCCGGTCGATCGTGACCGACTCGGTCCGCTTCACGACTGGTTCGGTGCCGAGAACGAGATCGATGCGCATCCCCTGGTTCTTGTGAAAGGCACCCGCTCGGTAGTCCCACCAGGAGAACTTCTGCTCGTCCGGATGGATCTCCCGGTAGAGGTCGACCAGCCCCAACTCAGCCAGACGAGCCATACGAAGGCGCTCCTCTTCGGTATGGAAGATTCCTCCTTTGAGCACCTCTTCGTTCCAGCTGTCGAGCGCTCCCGTACAGATGTTGAAGTCGCCGCAGAGAACAGCCGGACGATCCGAGGGCGCCGACTCGAAGTGTTCGATCAACGAGTCGAACCAGGCGAGCTTTCGCGGGAAGTCCTCGTGCCCCGTGTGCTTGCCGTTGGGACAGTAGACCGTCGTGAAAGAAAGATCTCCGATTTCGACGGTGAGCAGGCGCGCCCCCATCTCTTCCTGACCCGGCAATCCCAGTTGGCGGACCTCGGCAGGCAGTCGAGTCAGGACTGCCACGCCATTCCAGCTCTTTTGACCGTGGGTCAGCGCTCGATATCCCAGCTCGGACAGAGCATCGTGCGGAAACTGGTCGTCGCTCAGTTTCAGCTCCTGCAGTCCAACGACGTCGGGTTCCCGCGCCCGCAGCCAGTGCAGGAGAAAGTCGAGACGGGCGCGGAGCCCGTTGATGTTCCAGGTGGCGATCCGCATGGCCGCATCATAGGCCACCTTGACTCGTGCCCTGTGCCCTACCCCGAGAGCAGCGCGAGGAGTCGGGTCGCTTCCAGCGGATCGGAGCGCATGCGCGTCGCGGCTCGTTCGAGCTCGCTGCCGATCTTCTCGTAGGCGTCTTTGAGCGGACCTCGGTTTTCCCGCTCCGCGAGTCCAGAGAGCTGGCGGGCCGTCAGCAGGACCTCGTCGGCCACGGCCGCAGACATCGCCGGGCCCTCGTCGATGCGGTCGCGATAGGGATTCAGGCGAGCCTGGAGATCCGACTGCTGCTGACGGAGAACCGATTCGAGACTGGCGAGCTCGCCGCCCTGGTCCAAGCCGATCAGTACTCCCGTGTCGACTCCCATCTGCAGCAGCACGTGCACTGCGTCGCTGGTCGCCGAGCCGCCTCGACGCTCGCGGGCAGCCTGCCCCAGATCTCCGTCGGCGAGCTCGAGCGCCACCGCCTCGTCGGGCCGGCGCTGTGCGGCCTCGAGCCAGTTGCGCGGCGGAGGTGGCGGCTTCACCCTCTCCCGTTCCGCTTGTCGCTCGCAGTCGGCTCTCTGCCGACGCTCGGTCTCTTCGAAATCGACCGAGCTGGTACGCAGCGCCAGAAGGGCGCCGGCATGATTCCGATAGAGCACTCGACGTCCGTCGCGCTCCCAGCCGTCCTCGGTGTCAACGACCTCGCCTCCTGACATCACGAGGTAGCTACCCACGATGTCGCAGCCCTCCTGCGCGGCCGGGGGAGCCTCATGAGTGGTCCAACGGGTCCCGGACGCCGGATCCGCGTCCGAGATCTCCTCCAGCTCCAGTTCGGGCTCGGACAGCTGTCTCGAGCGGGGCTCCGCGGTGCGGGCACCCTCGACCGCGACTGACGGCTCTGGTTCACGCGGCACCGAGTCGGCCACCGCGAACGGCTCCGGAGTCGGACTCGTTGCCCTCACGGGCGGCTGCGGATCCTCGATCTCTTCGAGCTCCGAGACTTCGGGAGCGGACTGGCGCTCGACATCGAACTCGGGATGAGAACTCACACCGTTGTCGTTTCGACCGGACGTCTCGGGGGCGGGCCGAAGCGGCTCTGCCACCACTTCCGTGGCCTCGAACCGGGCCGAGTCGTGATCGGACTCCTCGGGAAACAGCGGCTCGGAGTCGTCGGTCAGGGTCGCGCTGGTGATCCCCTCGTCGAGCTCGCCCGAGCTCGCCGGCTCCTGCTGGGGCTGGGGCTGCAAGGGCTCGGCAGGCGCATCGAACAGAGCCACGGTCTCGGGGGCCGAGGTACTGACGTATCGGGAAAGACTCTTTCGCCCCAAGGATCGCCCGAACAGGGACGTCTCTTCCTGAACGATGCCCACGCCGCGCGCATACCAACGGTCGACGTCACCCGAGGGCTGTTCGATTCGAACGTGCATCGCATCGTAGTCACCGGAAGGAGTGCTCACGCTCTCTCGCCCCACTACGACACCCCGGGCTACCAACTCTTCGCCGCCCAGGCTGAAGGTAGAGTCCCATTCCGCTCCCGGCGCCAGCGGCTCGCGCAACAAGACTGCCGCACCAGCCATCGGGAGCGCAGAGCCACTCAGCTCCTTGCCGGCAAGACGAACCTCGCCGCCTTCCCGACACCAGACCTCGGCCTGATAGGCCGGGCCGAGCAACTCGTCGTTCCAGGTGACCCGGTAGCATTCTCCCAGGGCCTCGCCCTGTGCCCCATCGGCGCGGCCCTGGACGCGAATGGTGAGACGCTCTCCGGCTTCGTCCTGGTACACCCAGGAGCTTCCGATCTCCAGAGGGAGCCAGTCCTGGGAGCCGGTGTCGGTCGCAACCGCGGGAATGGCGATCACCAGGGCGAGCGCGAGCACCGAGCACGCGGGAATGGGGAGTCGCCGGGAGGGGTTTGCGGGGCACGGCATGGCAGTTCTCCTGTGGGCCTGTCCTTCTCGAGAGTGCTGGGGGACTGGAAGGGGGCCAGAGGCAGGACGCCTCCGGGATCCTCTAGTTTGACACAGGAATCAGAGTTTTACAGCTTTTTTCATCCCCACGCTCTTCCTCAGCCTATACTCGGGCCTGTCTTGAAGCCCCATGATCCAAAGCTCGGGCCCGATTGTGCCTGGTGGTCCGCCGGACAGGTCGCGGCGGCGATCCAGGAGGGTCGACTCCGGGCCCGTGACTACCTGGAGCTGTTGATCGACCGCGTCGATCGGCTGGACGGCCCCCTCAACTCGGTCGTCACCTTCGACCTGGAGCGCGCGCGGCGGCGAGCCGATGCCGCCGACCTTGCGGTGCGGCGTGGGGATCCCCTGGGCCCGTTGCACGGCGTCTCCATGACGATCAAGGACTCGTTCCAGACCGAGGGGCTGCGGACCACATCGGGCGCCCCCGAATTGTCCGATTTCGTCCCCGAGCACGACGCGGTGCCCGTCGCCCGCCTACGCTCCGCGGGCGCCATCGTCTTCGGCAAGACCAACCTTCCGATCTGGGCCGGCGACACGCAGAGCTACAACTCGTTGTTCGGCCCCTCGAACAATCCATGGAACCCGGAACGTTCCGTCGGGGGCTCCTCGGGAGGTGCGGCAGGAGCTCTGGCTGCCGGGCTCACGCCTCTCGAGCTGGGCTCCGATATCGGCGGGTCGATCCGGGGCCCGGCCTCGACCTGCGGCGTCACCGGACACAAGCCCAGCTTCGGGATCGTCCCGGCCCTCGGCCAGATTCCAGGTCTTCCAGGCACGTTGAGTCAGGCAGACCTCGCGGTGGCCGGCCCAATGGCCCGCAACGTCGATGACCTCGAGCTCGCCCTCGACGTGCTGGCGGGCCCCGACGACTGGGAGGGCACCGCATGGAAGCTCGAGCTGCCCCCCGCGCGGCATGAGCGGGTGAAGGACTACCGCATTGCCGTCTGGCTCGATGAGCCGAGCGCACCGATCGCCTCGCAGATCCGTGATCTGATTGCCGCGGCGGCAGGGTGCCTCGCGGAAACGGGAGCCCGGGTCGACTTCGACGCGCGCCCGGATTTCGAGTTCGAGTACGCCACCCGCACCTATCTCCAACTCCTCGGAGCCGCCGAGAGCGGCGGGTTCAGCCACGATCAGATCGAGCAGATGGCTGCACAGCCTCCGAGTCAGCAGGAGGGTCTGGTGCCCGGCTTCTACACTCTGCGCCACCGCGCGTGGCTGTCGGCGAACGAGCGCCGGCTCCAGCTGCGCCGCAAGTGGCGGGACTTCTTCGGACAGTGGGATGTCGTCCTCCTGCCGGTGCTCCCGACCGACGCCATCGCCCACGACCATAGCGAGCCGATGGCCGCGCGACGCATCCACGTCGACGGCACCGAGCGGCCCTACCTCGACCAGCTACTCTGGGTCGGGCTGATCAGTGCCGCATACCTGCCGGCAACGGTCGTTCCGATCGGACGAACCTCGGCGGGCCTTCCCGTGGGAGTCCAGGTGGCGGGGCCCTATCTCGAAGACCGCACCACGCTCGCGGTGGCCCGTCATCTCGAGGAGCGACTGGGCGGCTTCGAGCCCCCGCCCGGCTTCTGACTCTCTTCGAGCAGCCATCCATGCTCGAGGAAGCGCTCGGCAAGGGATTCCGCCGCCACTTCATTGCCCAGGGCATTCCAGTGCGAGTCGCGCAGCTTGTACAGCGCAGCTCCCCGACCGTCGGCCCGCAGCACCGGCAGCAGATCGAGGTACTCGACTCCTCGTTCGTCGAGGAAGCGCTTCAGCCGAGTCTGCGGGTAGCCGAGAGCGATCGCATCCGAGGATCGGTTGAGGATTCCCAGCAGCTGTGAACGCAGGGCATCGTCGACCTGTCCCTGATCGGGGATGATCACGACCACCGGGCGGGCTCCGGACCGTTCGATCGAGTCCAGCAAGTCGGCAAGCACGAGGCGAACCCTGCGCCACTGGGAATGAAACCAATCGCGCTCCTCCCGCCGCAGGATCGCCAGACGTCGCCACTCCATGTCGAGAAACACGCCCTCGACATAGGTGGGGAGACTCGGATCGTAGTCCGCCAGCAGGCGAGGGTCCTCACGCCCCCACTCGGCATCCGGCGAGAGCGTTGGCCCTCGCTCCAGAGAGCCGCCCCCGCGCAGTAGCCGAGCTCCGTTGCGCAGCGCGCGAACAGCGAGGCTGTGCCGAGCCCAGAAGCCCGCTCGCGAGTCCGGAGGCTCGAGGCCGCCGTCGACGAAGTCATTACCCACGAAGAACGCCACGAGCACGACATCGGGGGCGAGCGGCTCTCCTTCGAGCTGCCAGAGGCGACGATAGAAGTCCGGGCCCACCGCCGGCACGCCGAGCGAGATCACTTCGATCGAGCCGTCGCCGTAGTCCTCCCGCAGTCGGCGTTCGAGCACACGGGTCCAGTTCTCTCCCTCCCGGACCGCCCCGAACGTGAACGAGTCGCCGAGGGCCACGACGCGCGGCTGCGAAACGGGCCCCTCATCGTACTCGGGGGTGCGAAAACCCCGAGAATTCAAGACGAAGGCGTCGCGGGCGATCCCCGGGGAGAAGCCCAGGGGCGTCGTTGCGAGAAGGGAGCGAGTATCCGGAACGTCTTCGTAGCTGGTCGCGAGCGAAGGCAGATAGAGCAGTGTGCGTAGCGCAGCGCTGTGCCGCCCGGCCAGGCGCAGGAGCCCCTCGAGCGAGACCAGCGTGGCCATGGCAAAGAGAGTCCCGATGAGGATCGACCGCACCGCTGTGCGCAGCCCAGCGCTCGAAGAGGGTCTGAAGAGTCGTACCACGCCCGGATTCTGTCCCAAGAAGGAGCAGGCCGTTCCCTGGATCGAGCACTGTCGGCTCAGACCGTCGGGCGACGACGCACCAGGAATACGGACAGCATGGGTAGCAGCACGAGCAGGGCCGCCGGGCCCAGCTGCATCAAGTCGATGTCCCTGTCGGCCTGGGCAGTCTTCGAAACGAGCACTTACCGCCGAGGCGCCTCGGCTCTCAACCAGTGGCTGCACGCGAGCCGAGACAGCAAACCGACGCC
Source organism: uncultured Acidobacteriota bacterium (assembly GCA_963851415.1). Classification (GTDB taxonomy): domain Bacteria; phylum Acidobacteriota; class Thermoanaerobaculia; order Multivoradales; family Multivoraceae; genus CAWKPF01. The sequence continues at coordinate 4,324,576 of CAWKPF010000002.1, read as the reverse complement.
TCGCCCGACACCCTGATAGCCTCTGCCGCACACATGAATTCCGGACCCCTCCCCGTCCAGGGTTGGCTCTACCGCAGCGCGTCCGATCGGCTTGCCGGAACGGTTGAACTGCGGGCCGACACGGTGTGCTTTCAGGCGGACAAGGAAGCCCTGGAGCTGCCGGTCGACGGCCTGCAATGCCGTCCCGGGGGCATCAACGACGGCACGATCTTCCTCTCTCACCCTTCTCATCGGGGCGAGATCGCCATCGAGCGAAACGCGATGGCAAGCCACCCCGGGCTCGCCCGGCTGCCCATGGCCGCTGACGCCCTCTCTGCAGCGAGCCGGCTGGTCCGACGCCATCGGCTCTTCTGGGGCTGTGTCGCCGTCGCCGTTCTGATCGGCCTGGGTCTCCTGACGACCCTTCTCATGACCCTGCTGCGCTCGTTCTTCTGAGTCCGATGCCGATGGCCCTGCTCAGTGTTCACGATCTGGTCAAGAAGTACCCCGGGGTCACGGCGGTCGACCACGTGACCCTCGAGATCGCCGAAGGCACTTGCTTCGGCCTGCTCGGCCCCAACGGCGCCGGCAAGACCACGACCGTCGAGATCTGCGAAGGCGTCAAGGAGCCCACCTCCGGTGCGATCCTCTATCGGGGCCAACCGCGGGGCGCTCTCTTTCAGGAAGAGGCCGGTATCCAGTTCCAGTCGACCGCCCTCCAGGACTACCTCAAGGTGCACGAGGTCCTCACGCTGTTCGGCGCGCTCTACACTCGCAACATGCCTCTGGACCAACTCGTCGAGATGTGCTCCCTCGGCGAGTTCCTGGACCGGGACCACGCCAAGCTCTCGGGCGGCCAGCGCCAGCGACTGCTCCTCGCGGTCGCCATGGTCAACGACCCTGCCATCCTGTTTCTCGACGAGCCGACGACGGGACTCGACCCCCAGGCACGCCACAACTTCTGGGACGTGGTCCGGCGCATCAAGGCAAGCGGCAAGACCGTCGTACTGACCACGCACTACATGGAAGAGGCGTATCTGCTGTGCGAAGAGGTCGCGATCATGGATCACGGCAAGGTGATCGCCCAGGGCTCACCTCGTGAGCTTCTCGCGCGGCAGTTCGAAGGCTCCCTGGTCGAGCTCCCCTCCAGTGACTTTCAACCGGCCGCGGAGTTTCCCTGGACGACCTACCGCAAGGACGACTTCGTCGAGATCCAGACCACCGAGGTCAACGAAACGTTGCGCTATCTGATGGAGCACGGCATCTCGATGACTCACATCAAAGTGAAGTCGCGCACCCTCGAGGACCTCTTTCTCGAGCTGACCGGCCGGGAATTGCGGACATGAGCGGCCGGGCACGGCGATTCCTGGCCGTGCTGCGTGCGCGCAACAAGGAGTTCTGGCGCGACCGCGCCACGCTCGGCTGGAACTTGTTGTTTCCCCTCGTGATCCTGGTCGGGTTCAGCTTCATCTTCGGTGGGCAGGGGCGCCCGATGTTCAAGGTCGCCGTTCTCGATCCCACTGGACAGAGCGCCGATGTCCCCTGGGAAGGAGACCTCGCGGCCTTCTTCTCGATCGAGCAGATCCAGTTCGTACCGGTCGACGACCTCGAAGAGGCGCAGCGCAAGGTCGGGCAGCACAGCTACGACCTGCTGATCGAACCGGGCCCCAGCCGGGTTTCGGATGAACCGGCTCGCTACTGGATCAACTCGACCTCGCCGCGCGGCCAGGTGTTGGAGCGGATTCTCGAAGGCACCGATCCCGAGCTGAACTTGATCAAGGAAACGGTCGAGGGCCGAGAGATCCGCTATATCGACTGGTTCCTGCCGGGCCTCCTGGGCATGAACATCATGTTCAGCTGTCTCTTCGGTGTGGGCTTCGTGATCGTCCGCTACCGCAAGAACGGGGTCTTGAGGCGCCTCAAGGCGACGCCCCTGTCGGCGTTCGAGTTCCTCTCGGCCCAGGTGGCATCGCGACTCTTCCTGGTCATGGTCACCACTCTGGTCGTCTATGTGGGTGCGGTATGGGTCCTCGAGATCCAGATGCTCGGCTCGCACACCACCGTCATGATCGTCTTCGCGGTCGGAGCGATCTCCCTCATCGCCCTCGGACTCCTCGTGGCTTCGCGCACAGCGAGCGAGGAGCTAGCCGGTGGACTGCTCAACATGATGACCTGGCCGATGATGATCCTGTCGGGTGTCTGGTTCTCGCTGGACGGAGCTCCCGAGTGGGTGAAGAACATCGCTCGGATCCTCCCCCTCACCCACATCAACGAAGCGGCGCGTGCGGTCATGACCGAGGGAGCCGGCCTGCGCGACCTCACTCCTCAACTCGGCATCCTCACGGCGATGGGCCTGGTATTCCTTGTACTCGGCTCCCTCCTCTTCCGCTGGGAGTAGAGTCCGAATCAACGACGCCCCGGAGAAGCCCTCGACCCTGGAAGCCCTCGCTCGATGAGATCACCCCCACGCCTCCTCTTGACCGGCTTGCTTGCCAGCCTCATGGCGTGTTCTGTCCCACCAGATGCGGAACGCGGCGATTTCGTCGGCTCGACTGACGACCCTGCGACAATCGATTCGCTCTCGTCGGAACGGGTGCGAGACCTCGCCATCGCCTTCCACGACCCGGGAGCGCTCTGGGATTCCGGGCGCTTCGAGCTCACCCTCGACGAGACTCGTCCCGATGGCCCCACGCGGCGAACGACGCTCCTCCTCGACAACGGGGCCGGCCACTATCGAATCCGCTCCGAATCCGACGGCCACGTCTCGGAACGGGTGCTCGAGGGCGACACCCTCGTACGTGCCACGCTCGACGGCTCCACCAACGTAACCCCGGAGCAGGCCGAAGAGCTCCGGCTCTCCTCGGAGGCGGCTCTGCGCACGCGGGACTACTACCTGTTCCTCTACGGCCTGCCCATGAAGCTGCGCGACCCGGGCACCATCCTCGACCCCGATGTCGTGAGCACGACCTTCCGGGACCGCGCGGCCCTCGAGGTTCGGGTCAGCTACGACCCCTCGGTCGGGTCCGACATCTGGTACTTCTACTTCGATCCGGTCAGCTACGAGATGTTCGGCTATCGCTTCTACCACGACGAGTCGGCGGGAGACGGTGAGTACATCGTGCTCGAGGGGCTGGCCGAAGTCGGCGGCCTTCGACTTCCCGCTGCGCGCACCTGGTACACCCACCAGGGCGATCGTCTCCTGGGCACCGACGTCATCAGAGAATGAACCAGGACGAGCTCGGCAAGCCCTCTCGCCCTGCTCTCGGCTACGGTTGCGAGGCCTTCGTCTGCGCCTGCCGAGGGAAGCCGGGCGCGGCCGGCGCGAGCGCGGCGAGCTCGGTGCGGATGCGAGCGAGCTCGCGCTCTGCCTCCAACCTGCGCTCGGGATCGGAATCGTCGTGCGTCGCGGCTTCCCAGCGCTCCAGCTCGGCGCGCAGCCCCTCCATCTCGGCCCGCCCCTTGACGAGAAAGAGATCGGTGAACCAGCGGTTGCCGGGTGGGAACCTCGCCAGCAGCTCCGCCTGACCGACCTCTTCGAGCGGCCGGACCAGGAAACCGGCGAGGTCGAAGAAACGGAAGTCCTGCGCCGTGAGCAGGTCGAGCAGTTCGCCGGGCTCCTCACCGAAGTCGCGCAGTCCATGAGGCCAGTACTCCATCGCCAACACCAGCCGCTCGCTGCTCTCGAGAATCCGGCTCATGCCGCGCAGGATGGACAACTCGGCCCCCTGAGTGTCGATCTTCACCAGATCGACCTCTGCCGCTCGCTCGCCGAAGTAGTCGTCCAGAGTGATCGCCTCTACCTCGATCCAGTCTCGCTGCTCGTCGCTGGGAGCATAGATGCGGTGATCGCCCTTGTTCTCCGGAGCGAGATAGAGGCGCAGCGTCCCGGCCTGGTCGGCCACTGCCTTGCGCTCGAGCACGACGTTGGAGAACCCGTTGAGCCGTACGTTGCGCTCGAGCAGCGAGAAGCTCCTGGGATCCGGCTCGAAGGCGTACACCCGGCCCTCGGGACCCACCAGTGATGCCGCAATCAGGGTGTAGTAGCCCACGTTGGCTCCCACGTCGACCACCGTGTCCCCCTCGCGCAGACTCTCGACGAACCAGTAGGTCTCCTTGGGCTCCCAGACCCGCTCGCCGATCATTCGCGGCGTGACGACTCGATCGGTGGGCTCGAGGAACATCGGCAGCGGCTCCACACCGTCGACCTCGATGGTCGTGGCGGCCACATGGCGCAGTAGCCACAGCTGGAGAGCGTGTTGCACGCCCAGCCCCACGGACGTGGCGCTCCATAGCCACGCACCCACTGCCAACGCCACGACGCCCGCCGCGATCCAGCGCCGCCCGGCCGCCCGAGAAGTCTCCGTCATCGTGCGCTCCCTGATCTCTTCCGTAAGCGGCCATGATGTCACGCCGACCCCGGCCGTTCGCGACGGCACGACACCCGCGGGATGAGCGTTCCAGCCGTCCCAAGGCCCGGCCCGCGGACACTCGGCCCGAGTCCAATCAGGGAACCGGCGATCGCTAGCGGACCTCCGCCGCTTCCTCCATCAGCTCGATTCGGTTGCCGAACGGATCGTAGACGTACGCACGATCGTAGCCCGGCAGGGACTCGTCCGGAACGGTCCGGACCCCCGCCGCTTCGCACCGCTGCAACAGAGCCTCGAGGTTGCTGACCAGGAAGGCCGGATGCGCCTTTCGGGCAGAGCGAAACTCGTCTTCGACGCCGAGATGCACCCGAACCGAACCCGACTCGAACCACGCGCCGCCCCGGGCGGCCAGCCGAGGCGGCTTCTCCACCTCGGCCAGGCCGAGGATGCCCGTGTAGAACCGCCGGGCCGCATCTTCTTCGCCTCGCGGCATGGCGAGCTGGACGTGGTGAAGCGCGACGATGCTCATCGAGCCCTCGCCGGGGATGAGCGACCTTTGACGAGACAGCGACCGATCACTGGCCGGCCGATCCGGGAGCTACGCGCGACCACCATCCGCTGTTTCTCCGACCGAGATCGACAGACCATCGGGATCCGCATACTGCGCCAGCCGAGCCCCGAAGACGTCCTTGGGCTCCTGAAGGCACGGCACACCCCTCGCGAGCATTCGCTGGTGGAACTCATCCAGGCTCGGAACGCTCAGGCCCGGGCGGCAACTGCCCGGGCATTCGCCCGAGGGTCGATCATCCGACTCGGACTCGGAGCTCGCGTGAAGGGCGAGGGTCGCGCCCTCGGTATCGAACTCCGTCCACTGAGGAGTCTCGAACCGCAGGGGCAGACCGAGGACGTCGCGATAGAAGTGCACGGAGCGCTCCATGTGGCTGACAAAAACGATTGCGTGGGTCACTCGCATGGAAGGACTCCTCGCGGGGGTGGCTCCGGGCGACCTTCGACGACGGGGAGCGAAGCCTCGTTCGACGACATGGGGGGACTCCTCCTCAGTCTCTGTGCAGCGTCTCCGTGCAGCGTATCGGTGCAGCGCGTCATGCGCTCCAAGCTTGGGTTCGAACGTCAAGAAGGCCTCCACCAGGGCCCACACGGCACCGACAGCTCGAGTCGCCGGGGGTTGGTCGCCATTGCGTCGCCCATCGCATCGACCGCGTGCGGGCGCGACGACCCTGATCGCTCCCCGAACCCCGGCGCCAGCCGGCCTGATCGACTGTCGCCTCCCTCACAGCTGCCAGAGGCCGTGGTGGATGCCGCCCTGGATGTAGATGGCGAAGGTGCCGCGGCCGGCGATCTCCGTCGGCGGGAGCGCGATCTCGCCGCCCGCCGCGGCGGCCGCCTTGGCCGCGGCCTCGACATCGCCCACCAACAGGTAAGGCCGCACCACAGGCTCCTCCGTCTCGCTCATGGGCGCACGCACCCCGATCAGCCCGCCGTCGTCCAGGGCCGCCGTGCGGGCGTTGCCAAGCGCCGCCTCCGGCGCACCGAAGGTCACGCCAGGCAGTGCTTCGTAGGTCGCGCAGACCGCGTCGACGTCCGGTGTAACGATCTCGAGATAGTGGATCTTCATGGAACCTCCTGAATCCTTTGGGGGCACAGCCGACTATACGATCCCGGTCGCCTCGATCGGACTCGGTCGGCCTCGGCGCAGGCTGCTCTTCGCAATCGCGACCGGCGCGAGTCCTACGGATCGAGCGGCGGGTACATCGCCGGTGGGCGTTCGAAGTCGACCTGCTCGACCTCGTTCCAGGGCACGAAGGCGGGCGGCTGATCGCCGTCGGTGAGGATCAGCATTCCCGCGTTGCCCTCACCGAGGTCGCCACTGAGCTCCAGCTCCAGCTCTTCGCCGCTGTGCAGGGTCACTCGAGCGTGCTCGTCGTCGTGCTCTTCGCTCCCGGGAAGGGCGATCGAGGCGATCAGGCCGAGGGGGATGGTGTAGGTCACGCCCCGGAATGAGGCGTCGAGGGTCTCGGTGGTCTCACTCTCGTCGAGGTCGTAGACCAGTCGGCCTGCAAGACGGCGACCGGTGCGGGTGCTCACCCGGCCGGTGAGTGGGTCCCCCGCCGGGAAGTCGCGGTACGCGGGGCCACTCCCGCCTGGGCTGAAGTCGACCTGCTCGAAGGCGTCCCACGAGATCAGCACCCGGCCGTAGCGCGGGTCGTCGACGTAGATCCCGCGATTGCCGGGGCCGACCTCGCTGGTGCCCCCGAGCAGGACCTCACGACCGTCGGACAGGGTCACCAGGGAGCTGTCGGGCGGGTGGCGCGCGATCGAGCGGATGGCGTCGAAAGGAAGACTCAGCTCACCCTCGGCGGTGTGGCCGTCGAGCGCATCGAGGCTGACGCACTCCTCCCGGTTCCACTCGAGGAAACCGGTGAAGTCGCCCTGGAGCGTGCGCACCGTACCGTGCAAAGGGACGAGAAGGGCACCTCTCGCTGCCCCGGGGAAGAGCTCGATGGCGCGCATCCGCCGTTCCCCGAGATCCACCACGCCTCGCCTGGGGTCCCACACTCGCAGGCCGTCGGCGAAGTCGTCGGCCGAGAAGCGGTCGAGATCGACCACGGTGCCGCTCTTGAGGGTGACCCGAAGCTCCCTGAGACCGCGCGCCTCGATGCGTGTGATGTCGCCGAAGCGCGCCATGAACGGACGACCGAGGTCGATCGGGCGCTCCCGCCGCGCGATCTCGACCCCGAAGATCCCGATTGAGTGGCGCTCCTTGGGCAATCGCTCGGGTGAAACGTATTCGACCCAGGGGTTCACCTTCTTGAAGCCGTTGAAGTACTGGCCCCAGAGCGCTTCCTCGACACCGCCCCAGCGCAGACGGCCTTCGTAGGTATCGCCGTCCTCGGTGGTGATACGGCCATGGAGCAACCCCTCGGGGGTCTCCTCCGCTGCGTCCGAGACCGAGGGGGTGATCGTCGGCGAGCCCGCCGCAGCGGGATCGGTGCCCGGCTTCGGGGCCCGCCGGGAGATTGCGATCGCGAGGACCAACAGCCCGACGGCGAAGGCTCCCAGGACGATTCTGGCCCCCTTCATGGCCGGCTCTTCGGTGGCAGACACGGTTTCAAAGCAGCGACCTCCGTTCGATTCTCGAGTCTCGACGACGTCGACCTCTTCAGGATCCTGAAGGCCCGAAGGCCGGGAGTCCCTCAGAAAAGCCGCAGACGAGGGGAGCCTGGGGAGACATTGTGACGAAGTGATGTCGCTGAAGTGGAACGGTGAGGGCTTCGGACGCGGTCGCTTCCTCCTCTGGAGGGCCCGGCCAGGCACGGCGCTTGCCCGCTGCGTCGATTCACGACTCGCGCGCTGGCCGCCGGTCGAGTCCTGGAGCCGAGAGCGTCGGGCCGCGACCGCGATCCTCGCTGTCGCCGGAACGAAACCAGACGAGCGCCTCGGCTCCCTTCGGTCGATTCGATCCGGAGCTCACGTCGGATCCTCGTCGAACTCCTTCGTTCCGGCCGGCAACCGAACCCACCGGTGACGTCGGCAACCATAGACAGAGACCTCGGGTGCCGGAAACTCGGGGTCAGCAAAAGCGCCAACGGCGACGCTGACGGACGCATCGAGGCCTTCCTCGCTGTGGAACACCGTCGTTCCACAGACCGGACAGAACCTGAACCTGAACTCTGCACCCCGGTCGCCCACGCGGACGTACTCCGTAGCCTTGCCGACGACCCTGTAGGGGGTGGAGAAGCTCGCCAGCGCGGCGAACACGCTTCCGGTTCGCTTCTGGCAAGCCAGGCAGTGGCAGAGGCCGATTCCGCGCGGCTCGCCTTGCACGACGACACTGAGCTGGCCACAGACGCAAGACGCCGTTCGGGTTGTCCCTTTCGACGTCGAGACCGAAGCGCTGAACACCATCGTCCCTCCACATGGTCGTTCTCGCCGAGCGTGCTGGGAGGCCGGGGCCCGTTTCCTGCTCAGCGAAGGGAGATTGATGCCCCTGGAGGATCTGCGCACATCTCGAGCCCCGATGATCGTCCAACCCGCTTCATGACACTCCTCCGGCCTCTCTCCTCGGGGAGTGTAAAGGTGACGTGGAGCCCAGGGGAAGTAGACGTTCGCGGTGAGGTCGCGGGAGTCCTCGAAAGACTGACCCTTCAGTCGAGCTGGCAAACAGCAATCTGATGGGCTCTAAGTGCCACATTGGGCTACACTTGCCGGCATGAGCCCTGGTCAGTCCGCGGTGGAAACGAAGTCGGAGTCGGCTGCACTTCCGCCCAGCCCCCCCATCGACGAAGTCGGGATCGCAGAGCGTGCCGAGCGCTTCACCAAACGGAGCATCAAGAAGCAGTCGAAGGTCGACGCTTTGCGAATGGCTCTGTCGATGGTCGACCTGACGACGCTGGAAGGCGCAGACTCGGTGGGCAAGGTGCAGCAGCTGTGCGCCAAGGCACGGCACCTGCACGCGGAGCCCGGAGCCCTCGGACTCGAAGAGCTGCCCGAGGTCGCCGCGGTCTGTGTCTACCCCAGCCTGGTCGGTGTGGCGCGCCGTGCGCTCGAGGGTACGAGGATCAAGATCGCCGCGGTGGCGACCGCCTTCCCCAGCGGACAGGCGCCACGCGACGTCAAGCTGCGAGACACGAAGTTCGCTGTCGAGGAAGGCGCCGACGAGATCGACATGGTGATCTCGCGCGGGCACTTCCTCGCCGGGGACTACGACTACGTCTTCGAGGAGATCGTCGAGGTCAAGGAGGCGTGCGGCGACGCGCACCTCAAGGTGATCCTCGAAACCGGAGAGCTCGGCTCCTACGATGCGGTGCGCCGCGCCTCCGACCTCGCGATGGCAGCGGGCGCGGATTTCATCAAGACATCGACCGGCAAGATCCAACCCGCGGCCACCATGCCAGTGACCCTCGTGATGCTCGAGGCGATTCGAGATTTCTACTACCGCACCGGTCGGCGCATCGGCATGAAGCCAGCGGGCGGCATCAAGACCGCCAAACAGGCGGTGCACTACCTCGTGATGCTCCACGAGACGCTGGGCAACGACTGGATGACTCCCGATCTGTTCCGCTTCGGGGCCAGCAGCCTGGCCAACGACCTGCTGATGCAGCTCGCCAAGCAGCAGAGTGGCGTCTACCAGAGCGCTGACTATTTCTCCAAGGACTGAGAGCTTCTACTTTCCATGGCCAACGACGAACCTCGCAGGGAGCTGCACTTTCGAGAGGGCTGGAAGTACGCTCCCGCCCCGGAGAGCACCGAACCGATCCAGCTGCGCGATCGCTACGAGCTCTTCGTCGATGGCGAGTGGAGCGCACCCGACTCCGGTCGCTACTTCGACACGATCAACCCGGCAACCGAAGAGACGATCGCCCGAGTCGCCGAGGCCGATGCCAGAGACGTCGACCGAGCAGTGCAGGCGGCCCGCCGGGCCTTCGACGGGAGCTGGTCCAAGCTGAGCGGCAGGGAGCGGGGGAAGTACCTCTTCCGCATCGCACGAATGCTGCAGGAGCGTGCCCGCGAGTTGGCCGTGGTCGAGACGCTGGATGGCGGCAAGCCGATCCGGGAGTCGCGTGACATCGACATTCCGTTGGTCGCGGCCCACTTCTTCTACTATGCAGGCTGGGCGGACAAGCTCGCCTATGCCTTCCCCGGGCGCCGAGCCCGCTCGCTCGGTGTCGCCGGTCAGATCATTCCGTGGAACTTCCCACTCCTGATGGCGGCGTGGAAGCTGGCTCCGGCACTCGCGACAGGAAACACGGTGGTGCTCAAGCCCGCCGAGACCACTCCCCTCACGGCACTGCTCCTCGCCGACATCCTGCAGGAGGCCGAGCTACCCCCCGGCGTGGTGAACATCATCACCGGGGCTGGCGAGACGGGCGCTCAGCTGGTCCGTCACCCCGACATCGACAAGATCGCGTTCACTGGATCGACCGAGGTCGGCAAGCGTATTCAGCGCGCGGTCGCCGGCACCCGGAAGCGCTACACGCTGGAGCTGGGCGGCAAGGCGGCGAACTTGATCTTCGAAGACGCGGCGCTCGACCAGGCAGTCGAGGGCATCGTCAACGGGATCTTCTTCAACCAGGGACATGTCTGCTGCGCGGGCTCGCGCCTCTTCGTCCAGGAGTCGGTCGCCGACGTCGTGATCCAGAAGCTCCAGGACCGCATGGACACTCTCATCGTCGGTGACCCGCTGGACAAGAACACCGACATCGGCGCGATCAACTCCCGCCTGCAGCTCGAGCGAATCGAGCAGTATCTCGAGATCGGCCAGAAGGAAGGGGCCCGTCTCTACCAGAGTGCCTGCGCACTTCCGGAGAGGGGATTCTGGTGTCGCCCGAGTCTCTTCCTCGATGTCGCCCAGTCGCACCGGGTGGTGCAGGAGGAGATCTTCGGACCGGTGCTCACGGTGCAGACCTTCCGCACCGTCGACGAGGGGATTGCCAAAGCCAACAACACTCCGTACGGTCTGTCCGGAGGTGTCTGGACCGACAAGGGCGCCAAGGCCTTCCGGGTGAGCAACCAGATCCGTGCGGGCGTGTTGTGGGCCAACACGTACAACAAGTTCGACCCCACGTCGCCCTTCGGGGGCTACAAAGAGAGCGGAATGGGACGGGAAGGCGGCCTGCAGGGGCTGGCAGCCTATGTGGATCTGGAAGGGACCGGGCTGGACGAGAGCCCGGGGGGCGCGCCGGCTGGCGCATGAGCTCGCACGACGAGCGGGAGAGGGACCATGACCGAATCCGTGACCCAGCGACAGACCTCGAGTGAAGCGACTGCCACCGAGGAGGCTTCGGACGGCCCCTCCAGGCTACCGATACTCAAGACGTACAAGATGTACGTCGGTGGCAAGTTTCCGCGGACCGAATCGGGACGCTACGACAGCTTCCTGGGACCGGACGGCGATCCTCTCGCCAACCTCTGCCGAGCGTCGCGCAAGGATTTTCGAGACGCCGTGGTCGCCGCACGCTCCGCGTGGGCCGGCTGGGCGAACCGCTCTGCCTACAATCGCGGACAGGTCCTCTACCGCGCCGCCGAAATGCTCGAAGGACGAGCGGAACAGTTCGTCGCCGAGCTGGTCAGCCAGGGAGACGATCCGAGCAAGGCCCGCGAAGAGGTCGACGCAGCGATCGATCGGCTGGTGTACTACGCCGGCTGGACCGACAAGTTCCAACAGGTCTTCTCGTCCGTGAACCCGGTGAGCTCGTCTCACTTCAACTTCTCCCTGCTCGAGCCGATGGGCGTGGTGGCCGTCTTCGCCCCCGAGAACACCGGCCTGCTCGGTCTGGTCTCCGTCATCGCCCCGATCATGGCGGGCGGCAACGTCTGCGTGGTTCTGGCCTCGCCGCACCGCCCACTCAGCGCAGTCACGTTCGGCGAAGTGCTCAACTCCTCGGACGTCCCGGGAGGCGTGGTGAACCTGCTCACCGGCCGGCGCGACGAACTGCTGGAGCATTTTGCCTCGCACATGGATGTCAACGCCTTCCTCTACTGTGGCGACGAGAGCGAGATGGTCACTCAGGCCCACGAGCTTTCCGCCGACAACGTCAAGCGCTTCGTCCGCGAGAACCGCACCGACTGGTGGAGCCAGGAGTCCGAGAGCCCCTACGCGATTCTCAATTTCCAGGAAGTGAAGACGACCTGGCATCCAGTCGGCAGCTGATCCCCGGATCTCACCCCGAGCCACCTCCCTTCGGGACCTTGCCAACCGGCAGCGAGACGAGGCTCCCGAATCGTGCCAAACTGGGCTGAGTGAGCACGAAGGTCCCACGCTCGACGGTAGAAGAGCTGCTCCGAAGAGCGGGTGATCTACCCTCGTCCGAGCGGCTGGAGTTCCTGTACCGGCACGCCGACGGCGACCCGGACCTGCTGGAGACGCTGAGCCAGGCGATCGAAGACGACGACAGCTTCCTCGTGACCGGAGGGGCACTCCAGGGGGGCGTGTTCGACTCCCTGGTGGACGAGTGGTCGGGGACGAAGCCGGGCGAGACGATCGGGCCCTATCGCCTGATCGAAAAGATGGGCTCCGGCGGCATGGGCGACGTGTGGCGAGCCTCTCAACTCGAGCCCGTGAAGCGTGAGGTCGCGCTGAAGCTGATTCGCGCGGGAATGGATAGCGAGGAGGTCCTGACCCGGTTCCATGCCGAGCGCCAGGCCCTCGCGCGGATGGACCACAGTCACATTGCGCGGGTCTACGACGCAGGGATCACCGAGTCGGGCCGACCCTATTTCGTCATGGAGCTGATCGAGGGCTTGCCGATCACGACGTTCTGCGACCGGAACCGCCTCTCCACGCCGCAGCGCATCGAGTTGTTCCTCGATCTATGTGCCGGTGTGGACCACGCCCACAAGAGAGGGATCATCCATCGCGATCTGAAACCCTCCAACCTGCTGGTGGCTCGGGAAGGGGGGAAACCGGTCCCGAAGATCATCGACTTCGGGATCGCGAAGGCCATCGAAGGTGCGGACGAGACGCCAGGAGCGTCGACTCGGCTCGGTCAGTGGATCGGGACTCCGGAGTACATGTCTCCCGAACAGGCCAGCCTCTCGAGCTTCGAGATCGACACCCGCACGGACGTCTACTCTCTCGGCGCGGTCCTGTACGAGCTGCTGAGTGGGTCGAAGCTCCACGATTCGAAGCGGCTCCGTGACTCGGGCCCCGACGAGATGCGGCGGCGCATCCGGGAAGAGGAGCCGTCGCGCCCCTCCGAACGGATCTCACAGCTCGGCGATTCCACCACGGAGGTGGCGGAGTCCCGAGGCACCGAGCCCACCAGTCTGGCGCGGTCGATCAAAGGCGATCTCGACTGGATCGTGATGAAGGCGCTCGAGAAGGACCGCGAGCGCCGCTACGATTCGGCGCACGAGCTGGCGGAGGATCTCCAGCGACACCTGCGTCACGAGCCGGTGCTCGCGGGGCCGCCGACCCTGCCCTATCGCTTGTCCAAGTTCGTGCGTCGGCATCGCGTGGCAGTGACCGCGGCGGGCTTGATGGCCATCGCGCTGCTGGTGGGTGCCACCCTTGCCACCGTCGGACTGGTTCGAGCACGCAAGGCCGAGTCGCTGGCTCGAACCGAAGCTGCCAAGGCGAACGAGATCAACCGATTCCTGCGTCGGATTCTGAGCTCGGCTCGACCCGAGGGCGGACTGGGTCGCGACGTCACCGTCGTCGAGGCGCTCGCAGAGGCGCGCAGCTCGATCGACGGCAGCTTCGCTGACAGCCCCGAAGTCGGGTCCGACATTCGCTCGGTGATCGGCGCGACCTATCTCGAGCTCGGGCTGTTCGACGAGGCCCGGGAGCTGCTCGAGGAGTCACTGGAGATTCGGCGTGATCTTCACGGCGATGTGTCCTCCGAAGTCGCCGGAACGCTGAACGAGCTCGCCAGGCTCAACCACATGGCGGGGAACCTGACCGAGGCCGAAGAACAGTTCCACGAGGTTCTGGAAACGAACCGAGCCCTGTACGGGCCGGAGCACCCCCGAGTCGCCGCGACACTCAACAATCTGGGCATGCTCCTGGTGCATGAAGGCCGCCGGGAGGAGGCGCTCGAGATGCTGAGCGAGGCACTGGAGCTCAAGCGCGAGATCTTCGGCGAGGTCCATGCAGAGGTCACTCCCACGCTCAACAACCTGGGTCTGCTCCTCGCCGACATGAGGCGATACGACGAGGCCGAGCAGTACCTGCTGCGGGCACTCGAGGGAAACCGGGAGCTGCACGGCCCCGAGCACGGCCTGGTGGCGATCAACCTCAACAACCTCGCCACCAACTACAGTGACCGGGGCGACTTCGAGCGGGCCGAGGAAACCTTCCGTGAGGCCCTCGAGCTCAAGGAGATTGCGTTCGGGACCGACCACACGAGCTACGGGATCACCTTGAGCAACTACGCCCAGGCGATGGATCGGCAAGGAAAGTTCGAGCAGGCACTGCCGATGCACGAGCGAGCTCTCGCGATCTATCGAGAGACGCTGGAGGAGACCAGCCATCGCATCGGGATCGCCAAGACCCGCTACGGGCTGCATCTGCTGCGAACGGATCGCTACCCCGAGGCCGAAGACCAGCTCCGCCAGGCGCTCTCGAATCTCGAGGCCGCATTCGGCTCGGACGACCCGCGGACCCGGGAGGCGCGCCAGCTCCTGATCGAGCTGTACGACAAGACCGAGCGACCGGACGAAGCGCGTGAGCTCCGAGCCACGGGATGACTCCGGCGCAACCTGCCGCTACACAGTCTCGAGCCGAGCTATTCGCGTGTGGGCTTCGCCTTGATCGTGTCGTAGCGGCGCAGCTGCACTTCTCCGGCAGGGGCGCCCCGCGCCTTTCCGACGTCTCGGATCCGCGCCAGATGGACCGCGACGGTGCCTCCGGAACGCGCGCTGGAGTAGCCGGCGGCGAGGCCCGCCGCATAGCGCTGGGTCTCGCGCGGTAACTTGTCGAGACCTCCGGGGTTGATCACCAACACGTGGGAGCCTGGTTGCCCCGCGACGTGGAGCCAGAAGTCGTCCGGCCGGCTCAGTTTGAAGGTCACGATGTCGTTGTCCCGTGCCGCTTTGCCCACCAGGACCACCAGCCCGTCGGGCGACTCGAAGACCCGGGCCACGCTCTTGCCTCGATAGACACCCGACTCGCGCTCGCTCGGCGGAACTTCACTCATCACGACCAGCTCCTGCACCTCTAGTAGAGGTCGAAGACGAGGATGCGTGCATCGACAGGCCCGTTGCGCACCGAGTAGCGCGGCCTGGCCCGCAGTCCGATCGTCTTTCCCTTCTGCTGATCGCCCGCCAGAACCACCGCTCGCCACCCGGAGTAGCGCTTCTTCAAGCAGTCTCCGAGCTGGCGAAAGAGCTCGGGGCTCGATTCGAGCCGGTCTCCCCACGGTGGATTGACCAACAGCAGCCCGGGGCCCTCCGGAGGATCGAACGTCAGGCCGTCACCGCAGGTCAACTGCAGTCGATCTGCCACTCCCGCCGTTTCGGCGCTCCGTCGGGCGGCTTCGAGGGCTTCTGCGTCGCTGTCGACTCCGAACAGAGCAGGGGGCTCCCGGAGGGAGATCTCGGACTTCATCTGAGCGAAGCGCCGTGGGTCGAAACCGGGCAACTGCTCGAAGACCCAGCTCGGACGCGACAGACCAGGAGGCCTCCCCTGGCGCCACCAGGCGGCCTCGATCAGCAGGGTTCCAGAGCCACACATCGGATCGAGCACCGGCCCCTCACCGTTCCAGCCGCTGGCCAGCACGCAGGCCGCCGCCAACTGCTCGCGAAGTGACGCCCCCTCCCAGCGAGCGCGGTAGCCGCGGCGATCGAGCGGCTCACGCGAAGTGTCGAGCAGAAGCGTGAGCCGATCCTCGTGCAGCCACACGCGTAACGGCAGACCGGCTCCCGCGCGGTCGACCGAGGAGCGCTGACCGAATCGGGCGCGCTGGCCATCGACGATGCCGTCCTTGACCCGCAGCCCGACCCAGCGCACGTCGCGCACCTGGGAACGAGTCGAAGTGGCTCGGACCGAAAGCGTTCGCTCAGGGGCGAACAGGTCTGCGACGGCGACGCCGGCGTAGGTCCGGTCGGAAGACACCAGATCGACCGCCGCCTGATAGAGCGCCTCCCCGTCGGACGCCTTTCGCTTGGCGAGCGAGACCAGAACCCGGTTGGCCGTGCGCAGCCACAGGTTGGCCCGCCAACAGTCGTTCCAATCGCCGCGGAAGCGCACCGCACCCTGCTCTTGCGACACCTCCGCCATCCCGAGAGCTTCCAGTTCCCCAGCAAGGAGTCCTTCCAGGCCGAGGGCGCAGGTCGCGATCAGATCGAGTGAGCTCTCAGACATGTGCCCAGTGTAGTGCCAACGGGAGGCACCCATCCTCCTGACGGCAACGCTCGCGGCCGCTGCCCCGCAGTCTCTTCACGCCCCCTCCGCCACCCCCGCTTTAAACGAGGAATCGACGAAATCCAATCCCTGTACTAGGCTTCTCGGATCTGGACCGCAGTCCAGAGCCAACGAGGATGACCATGGAGCGGCGCACCCGGTGCAAGGTGTGCAGCCCCTCGAGTCGCTCCCCAGTGAGGTGCCGTGATGGAAAAGTTCTTCAAACTCGCGATCATCGTCGTCCTTCTCTACTTCGGCTTCACCTACGGCAAGCCCTGGATCGAACAGATGCTCGAGATGGAGGCCGTGGGCTCGGACGGAAGCGACACCTCCCGGTGCACCCGGCAGATCCAACGTGCGAGCGCGGAGCTGGCCTCGCGGGTCGGTCGACTGTCGATCCCCTGGACTGCCGAGGATTGGGGGAGTGGGAACAGCTTCGTGCAGGGACAGCTCAACCGCGCCGAGTCGGCCTGTGTCTGCGACGAGCCGGGCTGCGACAAGGGACGTCGGATCTTGCAGGACCTGACGGCATTGACTCGGGATGTGACCGAGACCGCAAGCTCGGGCAAGGTGTTGTCGAGCTACGAGGCGCGACACCGCCGAATCGAAGAGGAGCTCGAGGAGATCGGCAGCTCCCGAGACGAGGCCTACTGACTCTCGCTCAGGGAAAGAGACTGCGGTCGATCCCGGGAAGGATGCGCAGCGCGTTTCCGTAGTAGATCTTGCGCAGCACTTCGTCGGGAAGATCGAGGCCGTAGAGCTTCCAGTGAGCGTGGCGCTTGCGGTAGTAGTCGAAATACTCGTCGGCGGTCTCGAGCGTCCGGAAGTAGACGTGGTACTCCTCGGGGTTCCACGAGTCCTTCCCGAACAGCACACGGTCCTGGTAGCGAATCAGGAACTCGCGTGCCGCCCTCGGTTGCCGGCCCAATTCGGCCAGTACTGCGCCGATCTCCGTCTGCATGTTGGGTAGCTCGTCCATCAGCTTGCCGAGCCGCGCGAGATCGTTGCCCAGCCAGCCGAGGTGGGCGTTGATGAAGGTGGTCTCCGGGTGCTTGCGAAAGACGTTGTGCTGTTCCGCCATGGTCTGCTCGAAGGAGGCGAAGCGGCTCGGATCGTCGCGTCGGCGATTCGGGCGTTGTTTGAGCTCGAGCCAGCGCTCGTTGTGCTCGTCCCAGGGCTCCCAGAAAGGAGACGGCTCTCCGACGTGGATCAGCACGGGGATACCCAGCTCACCGCACTTGGCCCAGACCGGATCGATCCGCGGATCATCGGTCGGCACTCGCCCGTTCTCGTCGGTCACGAACATGCCGAGGTTCTTGAAGATCTTGAGGCCCTGCGCGCCCGCTCGAACGTCCTGCTCGAGCTGACGGACGGCGCGCTCGGTCCATTCTGGATCGTCCATGTCACCGAAGTCGACGTTGGCGAAGACCACGAAGCGATCCGGGTAGCGCCCCGCGGTCCCCTTCAGCACCTCGGTGAGCCGATCCCCACTGCCACCGCTGAGATTGACCATCACCGCCATGTTCATGGCGTCCATCTCGCTGACGATCTGACCGATGGTGGCGCCCGACGTATCGCGAAGGTGGGCGTGCACATCGACGAACGGGTACTTCGCTCGGGTGAGCGGATGCTCGGGCACCACCAGGGTGGAGCGGGGCTCGTATTCTTCGATCCCCATTTCCTGGGCCCAGACTCCGTTGGACACACCAAGGACGCACAGGAGCCGGACCACCCCCCTGGCCAGGGGACCTACGGCGTTTCTCGTTCTTCGCTGCACAGCTGCTCCTCCAGAATGCGCCCGAGCGATGGCCCGAGCGGGGCGGGACGCCACAGCGTACCTGAAAGCGCGAGAGCTCTGATGGGACGCCCCGAGACCCGTAAACGACCCTCAGTCTGCGAGAATCCTGCGGCGCGGCCGCAACCGTAGAACGATTGAGAGACGAACCGATATCCTGACGCAGTCGCCGCCACTTCCACGGCCCAGGAACGACACCGAATGCCCCTACCGAGCTCGCCTGTCCTTCTCTCTTGTCTCGTTGCGACGCTTCTCGCCGGCTGCGCCCCGAAGGCCGAGCCCGCCCGCGGTGATCTCGCCGAGCAGGTCCGCTCGGCCATCGAGAACGGTACCGAGACGTTCGACCACACTGCCTGGGACGACCTCCTCGCGCAAGGCACGCTGGACGGCATGGTCGACTACGAGCTCTTCCGCCATCGGGAAGACGAGCTCGACAGCTATCTCGAGACGCTGGCCGACGCAAGGCTCGATACCCTGTCTCGCGACGAGTTGATGGCACTGCTGATCAACGCGTACAACGCCTACACGATCCGCTCCATCCTCGACCACCCGGGTATCGACTCGATTCGTGAGATCGATGGAGTGTGGGATACGCGAACCCACCGCGTGGGAGGGTTCGATCTCACCCTGGACAACATCGAGCACAATCTGCTGCGCCCCTTCTTCAAGGACCCTCGAATCCACATGGCCGTGAACTGCGCCTCCCGGTCGTGCGCTCCTCTGCCGCCCTGGGCCTTCGAGGGGTCGCGACTCGAGCAGCAGCTCGACCAGTGGACCCGTGCATTCTTCGACAACGCCAAGTACTCGCGCCTCGAGGGCGACACCTACCGACTGAGCAAGCTGCTCGAGTGGTACGGAGACGATTTCTTGAAGGCCGACGCCGAGCCGCGCGCGGATTCCCTGATCGAGTTCGCCATCGACCACACGGCAGGAGAGCTTCACCAGGAGCTTTCAGCGCGCCGCGAGGAGCTCCGGATCGAGTTCCTCGACTACGACTGGGCCCTGAACCGAGCGGCGACATCCGGCGCCGAGGTCGGCGCGAGACCTTAGTCGCCGCAGCCGTTAGAGTGGTGGATCCGTATTCCCGAACACCGGAAGCTCCCTTGCCGGGACGCCCCACTGCCCCGAGGTCTGCCATGCGTCTCTCAACGTCCCTGCCCGCACTGGGTGTCGTACTCGTCGCCCTCCTGTCGTTCCCATCGGCGCTGCGTGCGCAACACGGCGCCGAAGGTGGCCAATGGGAGAGCTACCACGGAGACCTCGGCGCAACGCAGTACTCGCCGCTCGACCAGATCGACGGGAAGAACTTCGAGACGCTCGAAGTCGCCTGGCAATGGAGCTCACCCGACGACGCGTTGGCGGCAGAGAACCCGCGGCTGCGCAGTTTCGGCTACAAGTCGACGCCACTGATGGTCGACGGGGTCCTCTACGTCAATACCAACCTCGGCCACGTAGCCGCCATTGACGCCGCCTCGGGTACACAGCTGTGGGTCTTCGACACCAAGAGCCACGAGGCGGGACGCCCGACCAATCTGGGCTTCAACTCCCGCGGTGTCGCCTACTGGAGCGACGGGCGACAAAAGCGGATCTTCCAGGCCAGCGGGGACAACCACCTGTGGGCAATCGACGCGACCACCGGCGAGCCGGTCGGTGGCTTCGGAGACGGCGGCAAGGTCGAACTGGCCAAGAGCCTGCGGCGAGACGGAAACCCCCGCATTCAGACGGTGATGTCCCCACCGCTGGTGGTCAAGGACGTGGTGATCGTGGGTTCCTCGATTTTCGACGGCCCGACTCGGACCCGGATGCCTCCCGGCGACGTGCGTGCCTACGATGTCAACACCGGAGCACTGCGCTGGACCTTTCGCAATCCTCCGGACGAAGGCGACTTCGGCACCGACACCTGGGAAGAGGACTCTTGGAGGTACACGGGCAACGCCAACGTGTGGACGATCATGTCGGCCGACCCCGAGCTCGGCCTCGTCTATCTGCCCTTCGGTACCCCGACCAACGACTGGTACGGCGGCCATCGCAAGGGCGACAACCTCTTCGCCGAGAGCATCGTCTGCGTCAAGGCAGAAACCGGGGAGCGGGTCTGGCACTTCCAGCTGGTCCACCACGGCCTCTGGGACTACGACATTCCCGCCGCCCCCACCCTGTTCGACGCCATGATCGACGGCAGGGAGCGCAAGGGCGTGGCGGTGATCACCAAGCAGGCTTTCCTCTACGTCTTCGATCGGGTGACCGGCGAACCGATCTGGCCGATCGAGGAGCGCCCGGTGCCGCAGTCCGATGTACCCGGCGAAAAGTCTTCGCCCACCCAACCCTTCCCTACCAGACCCGCTCCCTACGACTACCAGGGAATCAGCGAAGACATCCTGATCGACTTCACCCCGGAGCTGAAGAAGGACGCGCTGGAGTTTCTGAAGGACTACAAGTGGGGACCCCTCTACACCCCGCCGGTGGTGGGCACCGACGAGGTGAAAGGAACGATCCAACTGCCGGGCTGGGGCGGCGGTGCAAACTGGTGGGGAGGCGCGCTCGATCCCGAGACTGGGACGATCTACATTCCCTCCTACACCTCACCCATCTCCGTCGCCCTGCAGAAGCCCGATGCGGCGCGCTCCGACTTCACCTACATTCGCGGCATGGGGCACGGCGCAGGGTCGCTCGACGGCCCCAACGATCTGCCATTGACCAAACCCCCCTATGGGCGCATTACCGCGATCGATCTCACCACCGGGGAGCATGCGTGGATGGTGCCCAACGGAGACGGCATCCGGCAGCAGCTCATCGACATGGGGATCCCCGACCCGGGTCCAGTCGGCAGTCGCAGTGGGACCGGACCGCTGCTCACCAAGAACGTACTGGTGGTGGGCCAGGGGGCACGGACGAGCCGTACCAGCGGAGGAGAAAGCGACGCGGTTCTCCGGGCGCACGACAAGTCGACCGGCGCCGTGCTCGGCGAAGTGTCGCTTCCCGGCGCGCCCAGCGCGACCCCGATGACCTACATGGCAGAGGGTCGCCAGTACATCGTGATCGCGGTGACCGGGGACGACGGCCAGGGACTGGTGGCTCTGACTCTTCCTCAGGAGGACGCAGGGACCGGTTCACCCTAGGCGCCTCACCAGTCCGTTGTCGACGACGAACCATTCGAACGATTCCAGCCCAGAGGAGCTCTTCCTCTGGGGCGCCGAGGTGCACTCGGCAGACGAGATCGCCAGATCGATCGCGGCCGGGCTGGACCCGAACGCGCGCCTACGAGGCTACACACCGATCCAATGGCTGGTCGAGCGTATGTACCTTCGCTCACCCAGGATGGTCGACTGCCTGGACACGCTGCTCGATGCCGGCGCCACCTTCGACGATCGCGCGCTGCTCGCCGTCTTACGCGATGACGCGGGGTCTCTCGACCACGCGATCGCGACCGATCCCTCGACACTCGAAGCCCACCGCCACCTCGCGTGCAGCTTCACGTCACTCGCCGGAGTGTCTCTGCTGCATGTGGCGGCAGAGTTCGGCTCTCTGAGAGCCGCCAGCTTCCTGCTCGACGCCGGTGTCGACGTCGACGTACGAGCCGAGCTCGATGGGCGCGGCCTCAACGCGCAGACCCCGATCTTCCACACCGTGAACCAGCACCGCAACCACTGCCAACCGGTCCTACGCCTGCTGCTCGAACGTGGGGCGAGCACCGACGTGCGACTTCGGGGTCTGGTGTGGGGGGACGGTTTCGAGTGGGAGACGACGCTCTTCGACGTCACTCTGCTCAGCTACACGCAGTTCGGCCTGCTGCCGCAGTTTCAGCGCGTGCAAGAAGAGATCTACGACAACGTGCGGCTCATCCTGGCGACCCAGAGCGAGTCTCCGCCTCGGCTTCGCAACGTTCCGAACCGCTATCTCCAAACGTCGAGCGGGGAAGACCCCGGGTGACGACACCCCGGGTCGTCGCGGTCGCCCGATCGGCGCAGCACGAATTCTCGAAGTCCCCCTGCCAGCGGGTTCGCCTGATGGCCGGGCTCGGAGTCGAGGGCGATGCGCACTGCGGAAAGAGAGTGCAGCACCTCTCGCGCGCGGCCCAGGACCCGGACCAGCCCAATCTGCGACAGGTCCACCTGATCCATGCCGAGCTGCTCGACGAGCTCTTCGCGAGCGGCTTCGACGTCTCCGCCGGCGCCCTGGGGGAGAACATTCTCACCCGTGGTATCGACCTGCTCAGCCTCGGAACCGGCACCCGCCTACGGGTGGGAGAGCACGCCGTCGTGGAGATCACCGGACTGCGCAACCCGTGTAGACAGCTCGACGGTCTGCAGCCCGGGCTGATGGCCGCGGTGCTCGACCGGGACGAGAGGGGCGGACTGATCCGCAAGGCCGGCATCATGGCGGTGGTGCTCTCCGGCGGAGAGATCCGCCCGAACGACGCGATCTCGATCGAGGCTCCTCTCGGGATCCACCGGGCTCTCGAGCCGGTCTGAAGGCCGCTTTGGTACGGGTCCGCGCTGAATCAATCCGGCAGCAGTGCCTGGATCGCCCCCTCGAGAAACGCCTCCGATGCCGCCTCCCTCCCTTCGGCAGGAAGCGCGAGAATGCGATCGCCCCCGAGGATGGCTCCGACGAAGCCGTCGAGCTTCCAGAAGCCACCACACGGGAGCCCGGTCACGGGGGGCAGTTCCGGCTGGGGATACGGCGTCACGTACAGGTAGGGCTGCTCGTAGTGCTCGTCGCCGGGCGCGAAGCCGAAGCCGATCTGCTCGACTCCCCCGTCGGTGTACTCCTGCGCGACCGTCAGCAAGCCACCGAGGTCGAAGTGGTGCGGCCAGACTCTCGCCTCCGCCACGGAGCTCAGCTCACCCCGCCCCAGCCATGCGGGCTCGAGCCGCGAGAACAGTCCAGTGAAGGCCGCAAACCAGGCCGCCAGTTCTCCGAGAGCGGGACCGAGCCGACCGATCTCGAAGGGAACCCCTCGCTCCAACACCGGATGGGGCGGCATCGGGTAGTCGCGCAGACGGGTGACCTCGAGCGCAGAGCCCGCCCGCGTCTCCAGATTGGAACGAGTCCAGGCCAGGGCACTCTGCAGGCTCTGCCCTTCGAGCGGCAACCTCTCCCAGACGCCACCGTCGGCCTCGAAGAGGAGGAGCTCCAATCCGAGGGGACGCACTCCGACGCTGACGCCCGATGCCTCGCCGGGTAGCTCGGTGAGCGGCCGAGAGAGCCAGCAGCCTGCCTGATCTCCCACCCATCCGAGATTGGATTGACTGTCGTCGTCTCGAGCCGGAACGTGGTGGTTGGCCAGGGCCGCCGGAATCTGCACCGCCCAGTGCGCAAGCAGGCGAGCGGCGGCGAGGTCCTCTGACGGGAGCGTCCCCAGTCGTTCGAAGTGCAGCTCCATCAGCTCACACCAGCAGAGCGTCACTCATGATCTCGACGGTCGCGGGTCCGTCGTATGCGAGCGCTCCGATCAGCGCCTCATCGAGCTCCTCCGGATCTGTGACCCGGATACCGAGGCCGCCGCAGTTCTCGACGTACTCTGCGAAGTTCGGATTCCGCAGATCGGTCATCCACACGTCGAGCTCGATGGCCCGTTGCTCCTTGGAGATCTTGCCCAGCTCGCAGTTGTTGAGCAGGACGTGGGTGATGTTCATGCCATGCTTCACGGCGGTCGTCACCTCTCCCAGGTACTGGCCGAAACCCCCGTCTCCACTGACCGCGACAACGGATCGGTCCTTGAACCTGGGGTCCTCGGTTCGGGTCGCCGCCCAGGCCCCCATCGCCGCAGGATAGCCGAAGCCGATCGAGCCGAGGTATCCCGACATCAGCACATCGTGTTGCCGGCACTCGAAGTAGCGCCCGAAGGAGTAGGTGTTGTTGCCCACGTCGACCGCGATGATCGCATCGTCGGGCACGTGACGGTTCATCGCCGCGAAGACCGATGCGGAGTTCACACCGAAGCCCTCGTCGTCTCCCTCGCGGTTCTCCTTCTCCGCTCGCCAGATCTTCCAGCGCTCGGCCACTTCGAGCCGCTGGTCGACGGATACGGAGCGACCCGACAGCCGCTCGCGCAGGAGCGCCGCGGTCACACCGATCTCGCCCCACACCGGCACGTCGACCGGATGGAACTTGCCGAGCGCCATGCGATCGTAATCCACCTGAACGATCTTCTTGAAGGTCGTGATGCCCGTGTGATTCGAGAACGAAGCACCGAAGACCAGAAGGACATCGGACTCGTTCATGAACCAGCTCGCGATGGGCGTGCCACTGCGCCCGAGCACGCCGCAGCCGAGGGGATGCTCGTCGGAGATCAGTCCCTTGCCCTTGAACGTCGTGAGCACAGGAGCATTCAACTGCTCCGCCAGTCCGATCACCTCGTCCATGTGAAATCGGGCGCCGTGCCCCACGATGACCACCGGCCGCTTGGCACTGCCCAGCGCAGCCACGGCCGCGTCGAGGCTGCCCGAGGGAGGCGAAATCTCGTACGGCGCCACCCGTCCTTCGGGCGAGCCCGCCTCGAGACCCTCGGGCGCTTCGACGGTCTGCACTTCGTCGGGGAAGATCAGGTGAGCCACGTCGCGCTCGAGCAGCGCAGTCTTGCACGCCAGGTTCATGAGCTCGACGTGCTTGCTGTCGCGATAGACCGACTGAGAGAACCGCGCAACGCCACTGAAGGCCGCCTCCAGGTCGACCTCCTGGAAGGCACCGGGGCCGAGCACCTGCGTGTCGACCTGTCCGGTGAGCGCCAGGATCGGCGCACGGTCCACCTTCGCGTCCCACATCCCGGTGAGCAGATTGGTCGCCCCGGGGCCGGCGATGGTGAGGCAGGCGGCCGGTCGGCCGGTGAGCTTGCCGTAGGCCGAGGCCGCGAAGGCGCCCGCGCCCTCGTGACGGATCCCGATGTACTCGAGCTTTCCTGCCTCGTGCTGGCGACGGATCGCATCGGCGAGCCCCAGATTGGAGTGACCGACCATGCCGAAGACGTGGGTCACCCCCCAGTTGACCATCGTCTCGACCATGGCGTCGGTCACCGTGCGAGTGTGGGACCGCTCCTCGTCCAGCGCCACGTAGATACCGTCTTCGCGAATCTCGATCGGGAAGGTCGGTACCTTCTCGTCGTATCCCTCGGGAGCGTGCCCGGTCAGCGGATCGTAGTCCCAGCCGTGCCAGGGGCAACGCACCATGCCGCCCTCGATCGAGCCCTCTCCCAGCGGCCCTCCCTGGTGGGGACAGTGGTTGTCGAGCGCCCCGTATTGCCCCTTCCAGTGGGTAAGACAGATGGAGGTGAGGCCGGCGGTCACCGTCTTGACGCGGCCCTCCTCCAGCTCGTCGAGCTCCGCGACCTTGTGCCAGTCGGTACTCACGGCGACTCCACCCTTCCGAGGTCAGAGTCCGCACCGACGCCGGCGAACCGAACCCCGGTGAGGTCGGCTACGTCTCGTTTCCAGGCCACTAGATCTCGCTCTTCGAAGCCACCCAGATGCGCGTGCCCGCAGGCCCGAGCCATCACCTGCATCAGTTCGACCGTGGCCTCGAAGAAACGCTGTAGACGCTTCGCCGATTCGTCGACGATCAGGCGCGCCCGTAGGCCCTTTTTCTGGGTGGCGATGCCGACCGGGCAGTTGTTGGTGTGGCACGCCCGCATCCCGAGACAGCCGATCGCCTGGAGTGCGGAGTTCGACACCGCGACGGCGTCTGCGCCCAGAGCCATGGCCTTGATGAAGTCGGGTGCAGTACGCAGGCCACCGGTGGCGATCAGGGTCACGTCGCGAGCGCCACGTCGATCGAGGTGGCGCCGCGCTCGGGGGAGCGCCGCCATGGTCGGCACCGAGATGTGGTTGCGGAAGATCAGCGGCGCCGCTCCTGTGCCTCCCCCTCGGCCATCGAGAATCACGTAATCGGCACTGGCATCGAGCGCGAAGTCGATGTCGTCCTCGACGTGCTGAGCCGAGAGCTTGAAACCCACCGGAATGCCTCCCGTTCTTTCGCGGACTTCATCGGCGAGCCCACGAAAATCCTCGCTGGTCACGAGATCGGGGAAGGTCGAAGGGCTGATCGCCGTCTCCCCCGCCGGGATCTCGCGGACCGCTGCGATCGCCTCGGAAACCTTCTCTGCCGGCAGATGTCCGCCGGTACCGGTCTTTGCCGCCTGGCCACCCTTGAAGTGGAAGGCCTGACATTTCGCCACTTTGTCCATGGAAAAGCCGAAGCGAGCCGAGGCCAGCTCGTAGAAGTAACGGCTGTTGCTGGCTTGCTCCTCGGGCAGCATTCCGCCCTCGCCGGAACAAATCCCCGTCCCCGCAAGATCGGCCCCTTTGGCCAACGCGACCTTGGCCTCGGCCGAGAGGGCACCGAAGCTCATGTCGGACACGAAGAGCGGGATCTCCAATCGCAAGGGCTTCTGCGCCTTCGGACCGATCACGATCTCGGTTCCGACCGCCACGTCGTCGAGTAGCGGCTTGCGGGCCATCTGCGCGGTGACGATCTGCAGGTCGTCCCAGCTCGGCAGCTCCTGGCGTGGCACCCCCATCGCCGCAGTGGGCCCATGGTGGCCGAGAACGCTGAGGCCTTCGCGAGCCAGGCGCTGAATGAGCGCGTTGTGCGGCTCTTCCGGAGCACCGTGGACGTCCTGATAGAGCCCGAGGTACTCGTCGCGACGATAGGGCTGCGGGTGCTCCTTCTCCCAGGCAGCGATCTCGTCCTCGTCGACCCACACCTGCCCGTCGTCGATCCACGAGGAGAAGCGCTCGAGCGCCTCCGAGTTGTCGTACTCACTGACTCCGGTGTCGTATCGGTAGTCCCATCCGTGCACGCCGCAAATCAGATTCTCCCCATCGACGTGCCCGTCCGCCATCAAGGCACCGCGGTGCAGGCAGCGTCCATAGAGGACCGACACCCGATCTTCCCCGTCCCTCTCGTAGCGCAGCAGCACCAGATCGACGTTGGCGACCAGGGCATGGGCAGGCACCAGGGGCTCCAGCTCTGCAAGTGGCTTGACGGCAACTCGATTCATCTATCCCCCCGAGGATCACGCGATCCCGCTAGAGCTGCGGTGTACCGTAGGACCTGTATCCTTACCGATACCATCCCTGACGGTCCAATCTCACGCAGGAGAGCCCATGGAGCTTCGAGACGTGGCCGCCATCTGCGTCCTGGTCTTCGTCTACGGCCTGGTCTCGGCTCGACTGGACCGTTCTGCGATCACGCCTGCGATGTTCTTTACCGGCGCGGGTCTCGTTCTGGGCACCGCGGCGCTCTCGCGACTCGACTCTCTGCCGAGCGGAAGCCTCGGCAGTCTCATCGCCGAAGCCACCCTGGTCTTCGTCCTGTTCACGGACGCCTCGCGCATCAAGGTCGGCCAGCTTCGCCGCCACCTGGGCCTACCCGCGCGGCTGCTCACGATCGGAATGCCACTCCAGATCCTCCTGGGCCTCCTGCTGGCCAAACTACTCCTGCCCGAGCTCGGCTGGTGGGAAGCTCGTCAGGTGCTGGTGGGGGCGGGTGTCGGCCTGGCCGTCGGATTCTTCGGAGCTCGCTTGATCGACTGGGCGAGCTCTCGGCAATGGTTCGACAGTTCGTTCCGGCAGATCACCTCCCTTGCCGTTGCGGTCGCTGCCTACGCTCTTGCGCACCTGGGAGACGGCAACGGATTCATCGCGGCCTTCGTGGCGGGTGGCGCGTTCGGAGCGGCGACTCCGAGGCATTGCCACAGTCTGGTCGAGTTCGCCGAGGAGGAGGGACAACTACTGGCGCTCCTGACGTTCCTGCTCTTCGGAGCCGCGAAGCTGGACGGTCCCCTGGAGCGGCTCAGTCCGGCCGTGTTGGCCTACGCGGTGCTGAGCCTGACCGCGATCCGCATGGTGCCGGTGGCCCTCGCACTGCTCGGCGCCGGCCTGCAAGGACCGACGGTGGCGTTCCTCGGCGGGTTCGGTCCACGGGGACTGGCCTCGATCCTCTTCACCCTTCTGATCGTAGAGGCTCCGGAAGTCGGCAATATGGCCCTGATCGTCGATGTGGCTCTGGTGACGGTCCTGCTCAGTGTGCTTCTCCACGGCGCGACGGCGCGCCCCTTCAGCCGGTTGCTGTCGCGCCACCTCGCCGGCAAAACGACGGCGACCGAACACCACGCGATGCCGGAGATGACGCGAGGGATATCGGTACCGGCTTCCGATTCCCTCTGATTCCCGCAACAATCGCAAGAGAGGCTCTCGAAACCATGTCTCAAAGCTTCGCCGTTCTTCTGCTGGCCGCGATCGGCATCTACGCCGCGATGGGTGTGCTCTTCGCGCTCCCCTTCGTGGTCTGGGGAGTGAACCGGATCGACCCCAGTGCCGCGAAGGGAAGCTGGGGCTTCCGCGTTCTGGTCCTACCGGGCACTGCGGCGTTGTGGCCGATCCTGCTCACCCGCTGGCTGCGCAAGGCCCCCCCTCCCACCGAGAGGAGCGCTCACCGCGCCGAGCGCAGTGGGGTCGGCTCATGAATCGTCGGTTACGGGCGCGACACCGCCGCTTCTGGACAGTCGCAGCGTTCGCCCTCCCCGTCCTCTATCTGCTCATGCTGCTGCTGCGACCGGACCCCGCGCTCGAGGAGCGACTCCCCGAAGCTCTCCGGGCCGACGCATCTCAGCCCCTGGACGGCGGCTTCTGATGGGCGCCTCCTATCGCGCGGTGACCTGGACACCGCACAAGAAGCGCTACGACCTGATCCTGCTCACCGGGGTGGGGCTGTATCTGGGAGCCTTCGTCGGTGTGGGCCTCGCGCTTCATCCTCGTACGACGCCCGAGTCTCAGCTGATTCGGGGGCTCGGAACCGGCGCCTTCGTTCTGCTTCACCTCATCCTGTCGATCGGCCCGCTCTCTCGTATCGACTCGCGTTTCCTTCCCCTGCTCTACAACCGCCGCCACCTGGGCGTCACGATGTTCCTGCTGGCGCTCACGCACGGCGTGTTCGCGCTCGTTCAATTCCATGCCCTGGGCGAGCTCAACCCCCTGGTCAGCCTCCTGGTGAACGATGGCCGATGGAGCGAGCTGTCGTGGTTTCCCTTCCAGCCGCTCGGCCTGATCGCCCTGTGCATCCTGTTCCTGATGGCGGTCACCAGTCATGACTTCTGGCTCACCAACCTGACCGCGCCCGTGTGGAAGGCGCTGCACATGGCCGTCTATGTCGCCTACGCATTGGTCGTGCTGCACGTGGGGCTGGGGGTGCTCCAACAGGAGCACAGCCCGTTACTGGCAGCAGCTCTGGGGCTCGGTGTGGTGTGGATCGTGGCGATTCACCTGGTCGCCGCTCGCAGGGAGGTGCCCGGGGACACACCCCGTGCGTTCGAGGCGGACGAGGACGGCTTCGTGGACGTCGTGGCGACCCGAGAGATCCCCGAGCGTCGAGCACGCATCGTCACCTTGTTCGGCGAGCGGGTCGCCATCTTTCGCTACGACGACAAGGTGGCCGCCGTCTCGAACGTCTGCCAACACCAGAACGGCCCCCTCGGAGAAGGCGAGGTGATCGACGGCTGTATCGTCTGCCCCTGGCACGGCTTCCAGTACAACCCGGAGAACGGGAGCTCGCCCCCTCCCTTCACCGAGAAGGTGCCGACGTTTCGGGTCCGCGTCCGAGACAACCGCGACGGTGACATCCGGGTCTGGGTGCACCCGACTCCCCTGCCCGCCGGCACTCCGAGCGAGCCGGCGCCGCTCGTCAGCGCCGCCTGGGACACTTCGGCCTCCGAGGCCGCGACCTCCGCGCCGGCCGAGTCGTCGCTCTACATCGGCTGGGCCGAGAAGGCACCCGCGCAGGTGGCACGCTTTACCCGAAGGGCCACCCTCGGCCTGCTGGCCGCTTCGGCGATGATCGCGGGACTCCTCTCCGCCGCGCAGGGGCCGTTCGATCCGGGACTCTTCGAGTTCGGCACCCTCCGAAGCTTCTGCGGCACTCTGCTGGAGACCCCCTATCCGGTCCTGCTCGACCATCCCGACGAGGGCGGTACGTCTCGCCTGCTGGTGCTCGAAGGAAAGCACGGTGCCGACCTGGAAGTCTCGCCGCAGCTCGGGCACTCGGTCACGCTCGATGGCACCCGCATCGCGGGCAGCGGCCTCGAGATGGTGGAAGTCGTAGCTGGCTCGATCTCGGAGCAGCCAGAGGAGCCCAGCTCCGCACCCCCCGTCGAACCACTCGGGGACTTCCGTCTGCGCGGCGAGATCGTCGATTCCAAGTGCCATCTCGGAGTCATGAAGCCGGGCCGGGGTACCCCCCACCGCGCCTGCGCCGTCAACTGCATCAGCGGCGGCATCCCCCCCGCGTTTCGAGTGGAGGACTTCGCAGGCGAGACGGTGGTGATGATGCTGCTCGACGAGCAGGGCCAACCGGCACAGAAGCGAGTGCTGCCCTGGGTGGCTCGTCCGCTCGAGCTCGAGGGGCACGTCGAGCGCCGAGCGGGGATGCTGTGGTTCTTCGCCGATCTCGACGCTCTGGCCGTGAACTGAGCTCGACGCTCCGATACAGTGGCATCTCCTCCGCGCTTCCTTCGCCGTGAGGATGAACGTCAAGGAGATCCGTCGGATGACCACGCTCACGATTCGGCTTCGCTTCCTCGCCTCGGTCGGAGCCGGTGCCCTTTTCAGCGCCCTGCTGCTGCCCCAGGCGTCCCTCGGACAGGAGCTGCTGCAGTTGCGCGACGAGTTCGTCGAAGAGTCGACGATGTTCGACGCCGACATCGACAACTATCTCGATGCGCGAACCAACGAGGACAATGCCCTGAAGCAGCTGATCGAGCTCAACCGACAGCTCGACAAAGCGATGGCCGATCCCACTTCCTCGCCCGACACCCTGGTCGATCTCGACCGTCAGATCGGCGAGGCCAGGCAAGAAGCTTTCGAGATCTCTCAGGACGTCGCCTCCCGTCGCGCGGAGATGGGCCAACGGATGCGCCGGCTCGAGCAGATCACCGATCAGCTCCGCGAGGGCGGAGTCGAGTACGTCGAGTCGAACGGCCAGCTCGCTGGCACCTGGTTGATCGAAACCTCGGATGCGGTGGCCGTGCTCAGCCTCAGGCAGAACCGAAGCCAGCTCTCCGGGATCTACCGGATCAACAACGGTCGGCACGGATCGGCGTCTGGACGCCTCGAGAGCAACGGCAACGTCCGCATCGATCTGAACGACGACGACTACGGTCCGGTCGGCAGCCTGGAAGGGCAACTCCAGGCCAACGGCACTCTCTTCGGCCAGTGGAGCGCCCGCGAGCTCGCCGCCGGCCGGCAAGTGGGCGGTACATGGACCGGGCAACAGCTGAGCTACGACGAGCTCCTCAGCTTGAACCCCTGAGTCGGCGACTGAGGACGCAACGATGAAGATCCTCGACGGTCGTACCGCTGTGGTCACCGGCACCGGCTCAGGAATCGGGCGAGCGCTGGCCTACGAGCTCGCGCGCAGCGGGTGCCGGCTGGCGCTCTCCGATATCAACGAAGAGACGCTGGCCGAGACCGCCCACCAGGCCGAAGCCCTCGGTGCCGAAGTCCAGCAGCGTGTTCTCGACGTCGCCGATCGCGCCGGCTTCGAGAGCTACGCGCAAGAGGTTGTGGACCACTTCGGCTCGGTGCACCTGGTGATCAACAACGCAGGCGTCGCACTCAACGCCCGCATCGACGAGATGACCGTCGAGGAGCTCGAGTGGCAGATGTCGATCAATTTCTGGGGCGTGGTCTACGGCACGTTGTTCTTTCTTCCTCACCTGAAGCAGGCGGAGGAGGGGCACGTCGTCAACATCTCCTCGGTCTTCGGCATCGTCGGCTTTCCCGGTGTCGGCGCCTACAACGCTTCCAAGTTCGCGGTCCGCGGCTTCACCGAGTGCCTGCGTCAGGAGATGGACCTCGACGGAGCCAGCGTCGGAGTCACCTCGGTTCATCCGGGCGGCATCAAGACCAACATCGCGCGCGACAGCCGCATCGGCATTCGACGAGAGGCGACCGAGGACCGAGCCACTCGCCACGACAAATTCACCGAAGCGGCGCGGACCACTCCCGAGAGCGCGGCGCAGCAGATCGTCGCAGCCGTGCTCGCCAACAAGAAGCGCCTACTGATCGGCAGCGACGCGCGCCTGCTCGATCGCATCCAGCGACTGCTTCCCACCGCCCATCAGAGCTTCATCCGACGCATGTACGCGGAGGGCGTCGACGACTGATCCGTCCCCGGCGTCGAGCGGGATCTCCTACTCGTCCTCGTCCTCTTCGTCCTCTTCGTCCTTCGAGGCTTCCTGCGTCCTTGCGGCCGCTGCGCCGAAGAACTTCCGAAACTCCTCGACCCCGCGGCTGGTACCGCTGACCCAGGAGCGCAACACCTCCTGTGGATCGAGGTAGGAGAGGTTGCTCACCAGGCGCTCTCGAAGCTCGCCCAGCACCTC
Source organism: uncultured Acidobacteriota bacterium (assembly GCA_963851415.1). Classification (GTDB taxonomy): domain Bacteria; phylum Acidobacteriota; class Thermoanaerobaculia; order Multivoradales; family Multivoraceae; genus CAWKPF01. The sequence goes on along the minus strand of CAWKPF010000002.1, from coordinate 4,292,198 downwards.
CTCCTGGAGTGGAACCAGGTCGGGAAGGCCGAGAAACGTGCGGGCTTCTTCAGGGGTCAGGTCGAGCTCGATCTTGAGTTTCAATGGATCCTTCCTCACTCGTCGTCGACGGGTAGGGCCAGCGAGACCAGATGGGGCGGGCGCCCCGAGACGGCAACGGCAATGTACTGACGCTCCCCGAGTCGGTAGGTCATCGGCGTTCCGATCGGCGTGCCCGGAAGATCGACGCCGCCAACCACTCGACCGGTTCTCTTGTCACGCGCCACCAGGCGCCCCGGATGATCACTGCCGCGTCCTCCGGGCTGCTCTCCGATGATCACCAGCGTTTGCGTGACCAGGGGCCCGGTCCGTCCCTCCCCGCCGAGCGGTGGCAGATCGAGGTGGGCCAGCGCCTCGTGCTGACGGACGTGGTCGCCGTCCCCGGTGGGCACCGACCAACGGATCGTGCCCTCGTTGAGGTCGATCGCCGTCAGTCGCGTGTAGGGCGGCTTGAGGAGCGGTAGTCCCTGGGGTCCGGCGGGAGCCCCGGCCGACCTGTGGGTGTAGCGCAGCGATCCACCTTCCGCGGGGTCGGGGGAGTAGAACTGCACGGCGTTGTAGCCGTTGCGCGAAGGCACGAAGAGGAGTCCGGTCTCCGGATCGAAGCCCGCGCCGCTCCAGTTGGCTCCCCCACCGAGTCCCGGTCGCATCAAGGTGCCCTGGGTCCCTCCCTCGACCTGGAGAGAGGGCGGAGTGAACAGTGGCCCGAGCCGGTATCCGCGCCCGATCTCGCGAGCCTCGGCGGCAAGCTCCGGAGTGAAGTCGATCAGGTCGTCCTCGCTCACACCCTGGTACTCGAAGGGGGGCGGTTTGGTCGGAAAGGGCTGGGTCGGCGCTGCGCGCTCGCCCGGCATGTCCGAGGGCGGCACCGGGCGCTCCTCGATCGGCCACACGGGTTCTCCCGTGGCGCGATCGAACACGAACGCGAAGCCCTGCTTGGTGACCTGCACCACCGCCTCGATCGGGCGACCGTCCACGATGATGTCGGCGAGAATCGGTGCGGCCGGGTTGTCGTAGTCCCATAGGCCGTGGTGCACCATCTGGAAGTGCCAACGGCGCTGCCCCGTGGTGGCATCGACAGCCACAAGGCTCTCCGCGAAGAGATTGTCTCCCAGGCGATGGCCACCGTAGAAGTCGTTGGTCGGAGTGCCGATGGGAAGGTAGACCAGACCGAGATCGGGATCGGCGCTCATCAGGGTCCACACGTTGGTGTTACCGGTGTAGGCCCAGCTCTCGTCTTCCCAGGTCTCGATCCCGAACTGCCCCGGACGGGGAATGGTGTCGAAGGTCCAACGCAGCTCGCCGGTGCGCACATCCCAGGCCCTCACGTCGCCCCGCGCCGCTTCCTTGGTGATTCGCCGGTCGGCGATCGAGGAGCCGGTGATCACCACGTCTCCCACCACCAACGGCGGAGACGAGCTCGAGAGGATGAGGGCGTTGAGATAGTCCCGGTCCGAGCGATCGGCCCGATCGATCCCGTCCATCAGGTCGACTCGCCCGCCCTGGCCGAACTCCGCCGCCGGACGACCGGTCTTGGCGTCGACGGCGATCAGCCATCCGTCTCCCGTTCCCCAGAAGATGCGCGACTCCTCCTCCCCCTCCGTCCCTTCGCTGGACCAGTAGGCGACTCCGCGGTGGTTCCACAACAGACTCATCGTCGGCGTGCCGGTCTCGTAGCTCTTCGGGTTGTACACCCAGAGGGTCTCTCCGGTTTCGGCATCGATCGCGGCACCCTGATAGAGCGGCGTTGCCACGTACAGGACACCATCCACCATCAGCGGCGTCGCCTTCAAGCTGGTGATTCGCGGTGCCAGCTGATTGCGCCAACGATTCTCGTTCTGTTCCTGCAGCGACTCGAAGACCTGCTTCGAAGCGGCCCACCACTCGCCTCCGGCGACACTCTCGCTCAGGAAAGCGTCCACGGAACGCCAGTCCCAGGCAATCTCGAGTCGACCGAAGTTCGAACTGTCGATCTGATCCAGTGGCGAGTATTTGCGACTCCCCAGATCACCCCCGTAATGTCGCCACTCGCCGACTCCGTCCTCGGCCCTCGAAGAGAAGGCGAGAAGGACCAGGGACAGCGTGAGCAGATTTCGAATCGACCGGGTCACTCTCGAGGCTCGGGGATGGTGGGTGGTGGATCTCCCTCGCATTATGTCAGGCTCTTCTCTCCTCCTGGGCCTCATCCGTCGGCGCGGCGACATCCTCCTCGAAGTACCAGCGCCGATAGCTCCACGCCCACTGCTCGGGAGCTCTACGCACCGCCCTCTCCACTGCGTTTGCCATGCGCTGACAAAGCGCTTCCTCGTCTGTCTCCCCGTGATCGACCCCGACGATCTCCTCGCTGAACAGGCGGTAGGAGAATGGACCCTGCCGCACGCAGGAGACGAGGATGATGGGGCAGCCGGTGCGAATCGACATCACCGCTGGGCCGCTCACGAACTCCGTTGCGTGACCGAAGAACACGACTGCGGGCCCCCGCCTTCCTTCGGGCTTCTGATCGAGCACGAAGCCGAGAGCCTCGCCGCGGTGAAGCGCTCGGAGCATGTCGCGGAGCAACGACTTGCGCCCCACCCAGAGCACCGGCGTGCCAGCCGACTCGCGCATCTCCTCCAGGAAGCGCGACACGCCAGCCAGCGGCGCTCGCTTGGCGAGCACCCAGAACGTACGGCTGTGTACCTGGGCCAAGAAGTACGCCTCGAGCTCCCACCCACCCAGGTGAGCCGCACCGATTATGTGCCCACGACCGGCGCGCTCAGCGCCTTCGACCAGGGCTCGAGCCTCTCCGAGTCCTTCCACCACCAACAACTCCGGGCGTTGCAGGCCACGCAGAGACTCCATGGCGATCAAGACCCCGCTCTTGAAGATCGCCTTCTGCATCCTCTTGGCCTGGGGCGTCCCCGCCTTCAGGCCGAGCACTCTGTCCAGATTTTCCCGGCTGACTCGGCGATCCCGCGCCGAAGCCATCAGCACCAACGTCCCGAGCCCGCCCGCGATCGGCTCGAAGCTCCACAGGGGCAGCACCCGCACCAACCACAGCAGGGATCGCATGGCTCCGTAGACAAGGGCGTTGAGGAGTCCCAGGCGCTCCACGCTGTGCTCTTCGGTCATTCGTCGTTCTCGCTCGAGCGGACCGGGCGATGGTAACCGAGCCGGGGCCAACCTACCTCCGCACCCGGACGCCTCGGTAGAATCGACCCATGTTCTCCGCGGACCTCCGGATTCTCGCAGCGAGCACTCCACCGCAGCGGCAGACTGCGCGGCGGCTGTTTCGCGAGTACCGCGAATGGCTCGACCTCGAGACCGAGCAACGCCTGGGAGCGCAGGTCGATCTCTGCTCGCTTCGCGACGCCCAGCCGGTGGACTCGGACGACTTCAGCCCGCCCCGGGGTCGGCTCCTTCTGGCCGAGTGCGACGGGCGCGCGGCCGTGATCGGAGCGCTGCGCCCGCTCGCCGGCACGATGGCAGGAATCGAGCACCTGGCAGAGATCAAGCACATGTACGTGCCCCCTGAACAGCGCGGACAGGGAATCGCCCGAGCCCTGCTCGAGCAGCTGATCGCCGAGGCCCGTGGCATCGGATATCGCCGCCTCCGGCTGGACACCACCGAGTTCATGACTGCCGCCCATTCCCTCTATCGCTCCATCGGATTCGAGGAGATCGAGCCCTACGGCGACGCAGTGCGAGCCGAGCGCTTCGAGGGGCTGCTGTTCTTCATGGAGCTCGATCTACGCTCCGTAGGCTGAGTCGACACACCTCGTCGACTTCTGGTGCCGAGCGGTTGCCCGAAGGACGCGCGCGAGAGCGGAGCCCCGGTGGGGGGCAAGCGCTCGCTACCCCTTGGCGGTACCGGTCGGGGGAAGACTGGCGACCGGATGAGGAGCGGTCTGGATCTCGAGCGGACGGGCCAGACCGATGCGGTTGCGGCCACTCGACTTGGCTTTGTACAGTGCCTCGTCGGCGCGCAGGAGCAGGGTCTCCACGTCGCGCCCACATTCGGGATAGGTAGAGACCCCGCCCGAGATCGAGACACATCCGAGGGGCTGTTTCTCGGCATGGGGAAAAGGATACTCGGCCAGCATGGCGCGCACCTTCTCTGCCGCCTGCATTCCGGTTTCCGAGTCGTTGCCCGGGAGCACGAGGAGAAACTCCTCCCCACCGAAACGACCGAAGATGTCCGTATCGCGAGTCGTGCTCTGGATCATCTGGGCCAGATCGGTGAGTAGCTCGTCCCCCGCCAGGTGACCGTTGACGTCGTTGTAGTTCTTGAAGTTGTCGATGTCGAAGAGTAGCGCCGAGACCGGGAAACCTTCACGCTGCGCCTGGCGCACCATCGACTCGAGCGCCAATCGAATCGACTCCTTGTTGAGCACCTTGGTCAGTCGATCGAGCTGCGCCGTCTTCTGCACCTCGGAGTAGGCCGCAGAGGTCCTCGAGTAGACGGCCCCCAACTGCGCGATCACGTTGAGGATCTTGCGCGCGGCCGGGCCCTGCTTGCCTGGTGCCTCGACCAACAAGGCGCCGTAGAGCTCTTCCTTGAAGTACATCGGCGCACCGAGCGTCATGTTGAACCCGGGCAGCGCCTGTTTGCGGCCGACGATGGTCGACTGGTACATCGGCTTGATCAGATCGTCTCGTGTGAGCGCGTGACGAGCTCTGACCAGGACCCCGATCTCCCCCTCGTGAAGAGCGAAGTGCATTCCCGGTTTGAGAAAGCTGGTCGCGGGATGAGTCGCCGCCACCGTCAGGCGAGGCGCATTGGCCTTGTTTCTCTTGACCAGAACGGCGGCCTGCGAAGGCTCGAAGACTCGCAACATCATCTCGACGAGCAAGGTCTCCAGCGCGCGCCCTCCGACCAGGTTGTCCATGTCCTTGTGCAGCTCGAGAAACGACTTGACGAATCGCTCCTGAAGCTGCAGATCGGCCCCACCTCTCTGCACCTCGCGCTTCGCGATCTCGAGCTTGTCGAAGGCGGCCTTGCGACGACGGCGCTCCTTCTTCAGGTCGCGGCGGAGCATCACCACGCTCCACAGCAGCGCCACACAGGCGAGGGCAAGAAGCCCCACCACGATCAGCAGCTGTTCGGGCTGGACGGTCTGGGGTAGCTGAAACGCTTCCATTGGGCTGGGCCGGTCTCACTCTCGAGAGTTGCCGGGGGATCGGGAAACCCGATTAACGAGTAATCCCAGGAATTGGATTATAGACCCTGCCCCCCCTTCGGCCAACCCCTTTTTCACTTTCTTCCGGCTCAGAGGCCGTCGCGCAGCCGGCTCAGGAGTTTCGAGCAGCGACGACGATCTTCGCCCTCCCTGAGGGCCTTGGCGAGGGCCCGCTCTTCGCCCACGATCACGACCAGCTCACGCCCGCGAGTCACCCCGGTGTACACGAGATTCGCCCGCAGCATCGGATAGTGCTGCATGGTGAGAGGGATCACCACTCCCGGGTACTCCGAGCCCTGTGCTTTGTGAATGGTAGTGGCATAGGCCAGCACCAACTGATCGAGCTCGGAGAACGCGTAGGTGACCGCACGCCCGTCGAAGCGCACTCCGACCTCCTGGGCATCTGGGTCGATCGAGACCACGACACCGAGATCACCGTTGAACACGTCCCTGTCGTAATCGTTCTCGATCTGCATCACCTTGTCGCCAACCCGGTAGCGATAGCCGAAGCGCTCCACCGTAGGGCCCGCCGTGCCGGGGTTGAGCTCTTCCTGGAGCACGACGTTGAGGGTCCCGGCTCCCAGTGGCCCTCGATTCATCGGAGACAGCACCTGGACATCGCGCACCGGATCGAGCCCGAACCGTCTCGGAATCCGGCGGGCCACGATCTCGGCGACCTTGCGCTGCGCGTCCTGGACGTCGGAAGCGGCCACGAAGTAGAAGTCGCTGGTCTGGTCGCGATCGGGAGAGCGCAGCTCGGGCATCAGCCCGCGGTTGATGCGGTGCGCGCTGGTCACGATCCGACTCGACTCGGCCTGACGGAAGATCTCGGTCAAGCGTGCGACGGGAACGATCCCAGAGTCGATGACGTCTCGCAGCACCTGGCCTGGCCCCACCGACGGAAGCTGGTCGACGTCGCCGACCAGCAGCAGACCGCGGTCGGCCGGAAGAGCATCGAGGAGCGCCGCCATGAGGGGGACATCCACCATCGAAGTCTCGTCGACGACCAACAGGTCGCACTCCAGGGGGGCATCCGCATCGCGCTTGAATCGGCCCATCCGCGGGTCCACCTCGAGGAGTCGGTGGATGGTCCTCGCCTCCAGACCCGTGCTCTCCATCAGCCGTTTGGCGGCGCGACCGGTCGGAGCACACAGCGAGACCCTGACCCTCCTGGCCCGCAGGATCGACAGGATCGCATTGACCAGGGTGGTCTTCCCGACCCCCGGGCCACCGGTGATCACCAGCACCTTGGAGGCAAGAGCCGTCTCGACCGCCGCGCGCTGGCTCGCCGACAGGTCGACTCCTGCCTCCTTCTCGACCCAGGGCACCGCCGAACCCGGATCGATCGTCGACCACGGAGGCTCCCCGCCCGCAAGAGCCGTGAGCCGCTCTGCGATCTTCTTCTCCGCCTCCCACAACAGCTTCAAGAACAGATGCGACTCGCCGTCGATCTCGTCGTCGACCAGGATGCCTTCGGCCATCTCCTGCATGAGGGCGGGCTCGAGCACCTCCCGCCGGATCTCGAGGAGCTCCTCTGCCTGGCGCAGCAGCTCCTCGCGCGGCAGACAGCAGTGTCCCTGCTTGCGCGCCTGCGCGAGGGTGTAGGTGATGCCGGCCCGCGCTCGTTCTGGCGAGTCCTTCTCGACGCCGAGGCGCCGCGCAATCTCGTCGGCGATCCGAAAGCCGATCCCGCGGATGTCGCGCGCCAGGCGATAGGGATTCTCCTGGATCAGCGGCACCGCGTCGGCACCATAGGTCCGGTAGATCCGAGCCGAGCGCGAAGTGCCCACACCGTTTTCCTGCAGGAAGACCATGATGTCGCGCACCGCCCTCTGTTCACGCCAGCCTTCGAGGATGTTCTCCAGACGCTTCGGGCCGATTCCGTCGACCGTCCTGAGACGCTCGGGGTGATGGTCGATGACGTCGAAGACCCGCTCTCCAAAGGCCTTGACGAGCCGACTGGCGAGCTCACGACCGATCCCCCGGATGAGCCCAGATCCGAGATAGCGCTCGATCCCTTCCACACTGGTGGGCTCCGTCGTGACCAGATGCGCGGCCCGGAACTGCACTCCATGTGCGACGGTGGTTTCCCATTCGCCGGAGGCCTGCACCTGCTCGCCCGCCGACACCACGGCGACCACGCCGATGACCGAAGCCGGCTCACGGCGGCCACGTACCCGCACCTGAAGCACGCAGAAACCGCTCTCGGGATTGTGAAAAGTCACTCGCTCGACAGTGCCGGCGAGGGCCTCGCGATTCTCGGACGGAGTCTTTCCAGGAGAGGTCATGGTCTTGGGAGCCAGCGCCATCATAGCGGCGCTCCCCCTGCGGCAACGCCTCGACTGCTACCATGGACTCACCCGACTCTGAAAATCAGACGATGAGCGCACTCCGACTGCTCTGGCCTCGTCCCCGGCACGCCAAGTCGAGCGTCCACTGGCTCGAACTGCCGGCGGAGCTGCCAGTGCTGTGCATCCCGATCGAAGCCGAAGCCGAACGACGACTCTTCGACGCCGCGAGACGCGCCCTGGAGCCGATCGGCGTGGCGGTGACGGCCGACCCTCGAACTGCGCCGACCGGCCCGCGGTTGCATCTTCGTCGTGCGCCGGGCGGCGCTCCCGAGGCCTACCAGCTCACCGTCGACGATCAGCGAATCGTGGTCGAGGGTGCCGACGAGAGAGGTCTCTACTGGGGCCTGCAGACCCTGGCCCAGTGGGCCAGGGCAGCGCACTTCCCCGAGCCTCCCCCCATGCGTCGATTGCGCACGATCGAAGTGACCGACGCGCCGGATCTGACCGAGCGGGGAGTCATGCTGGATGTCAGCCGCAACCGAGTCCCTCGTCTCGACAGTCTGTTCACACTGGTGGACCGACTCTCGTCGCTCAAGATCAACCAGCTGCAGCTCTACACCGAGCACACATTCGCCTACCGCGGACACGAATCCGTGTGGGAAGGATGGAGTCCGATCACACCGGACGAGATTCGGCGACTCGATGCGCACTGCCGAAATCGGCACATCGAGCTGGTGCCGAATCAAAACAGCTTCGGGCACCTTCACCGGTGGCTGGTCCACGAGCCCTATCGACGACTTGCCGAGTGCCCCGACGGAATCGAGCATCCGTTCAGCGAGGAAAGAGAGCCGTTCAGCCTCTGTCCCCTCGACCCGGGCTCGCTGCGTCTGCTCGAGGAGCTCTTCGACCAGCTCCTGCCGAACTTCACCAGCCGGAGATTCAATGTCGGCTTCGACGAGACGCTCGATCTCGGCCAGGGACGCTCAGCCGCGGCCTGCGCGGAGCGGGGCCGCACGACTGTGTACCTCGACTTCCTCCGGCAGGTCCACCGACTGGTCGAGAGGCGTGGCTTTCGCATGTTGTTCTGGGGCGACATCATCCTCGAGGAGCCAGAGCGCGTCGTCGACCTTCCCCGAGACATCGTCGCTCTCGACTGGGGCTACGAGGCCGGTCATCCCTTCGATGACGAGGCGAAGCGCTTCGCCGGAGCCCAGCGGGATTTCTGGGTCTGTCCGGGTACGTCGAGCTGGAACAGCCTGACCGGTCGCAACCGGAACGCTCTCGACAATCTGGAGTCGGCAGCCCGTGCGGCGCGAGCTCACGGCGCTTCCGGATACCTGGTCACGGACTGGGGCGATTTCGGCCACCTGCAGCCCCCCTCGGTCAGCTATCCGGGATACACCGTCGGTGCCGGCCGGGCGTGGTCGGTCGACGCCGATCCGGAGCCTCTCGACGAGCTCGTCGCTTTTCACTTCCTGCACTCCGAATGCGCCGACGGCCACGAGGCGCGCCAGATTGCCCGCACAGCCCTCGGATTGGGCGATCTCTACCGCCACACCGGAGCGAAGTGGCACAACGGATCGGCCCTCTTCTTCCTGCTCCTGTTTTCGGGGCAGAGCCTGGAACAGCGCCGATTTGCGGGTCTCGATGAGAGATCTCTCGAGGCCTGTCGAGAACGCCTGGCCGAGAGCCTCTCGGAGCTTCCCCGCGCACCCCTACCGGCACGAGAGCTGCGTTGGGCCGCTCGGCTGCTCGACATCGGTGCTCGTCTCGGAATCTCTCGCTTACGAGCCGGTAGGGGCACCCCAGCCGCAGAGCTTCCCGCGCCGGATCGAAAGGGGCTCACAGACGCCCTTGCAGAGAGCGCCGAGAGCCTCGAGCCGCTGTGGTTGGAGCGCAGCCGTCCCGGCGGGCTCGAGCCCTCCCGCGAGCGCATCCGCTCATGGCGCAGCCACCTGCTACCGGACTAGAGCGAAAGATGCCCCAGACAGCGGGCTCAGACGAGTCCCGCGTCGACGACGATCTGCCAGGCCTCTCCCGCGACCCGAGGTGCCATCGCGCCGCGCTCCGTCGCCTGCTTCGAGCTCGCGGTTCCGTCCAGGGCTCGCTTGGCGATCCCCTGGAGAATCGCCGCGATTCGCCAGACCGAGAAGGCCATGTAGTACTCCCAGTCGTCGATCCCCTCGCGCCCCGTTCGCCGGCAGTACTGTGCCAGGTACTCCTTCTCGGTGGGGATCCCCAGGGATGCCAGATCCGTCTCTCCGAAGCCTCCGAAGGCATCGGGAGACAACCGATAGAGCATGCAGTTGTAGGCCAGATCGGCGAGCGGATGCCCGAGGGTCGATAGCTCCCAGTCGAGCACCGCCAACATGCGGGGCTCCGAAGGGTGGAAGATCGAGTTCTCCAGACGGTAGTCGCCGTGCACCAGAGTCGTCTCGTCGTCTTCGGGAATGTTGGCTGGGAGCCACTCGATCAGTCGGTCCATCGCTTCGATCGGCTGGGTCTCGGAAGCCCGATACTGCTTCGTCCAGCGATGCAGCTGCCTGGCGATGTAGTCCCCCTTCTTGCCGAAGTCACCGAGCCCGACCGCGTCGGGATCGACCCGGTGCAGACGGCCCAGCACGTCGACCATCTCGAGGTAGATGGCGCGGCGCTCTTCGGGAGCCGTATCGGGAAGCAGCGGATCGCGCAGAACCCGTCCTTCGACGTAGTCCATGACATAGAAGGGAGTGCCGATGATCGAGTCGTCTTCACACAGAGCATGGACCCGAGCCACAGGAACGTCACTGTCACGCAGGGCGTGCAGAACGCGGTACTCGCGATCGACGGCATGGGCCGACGGCAGCAGCTTGCCGGGAGGCTTGCGGCGAAGAACGTAGCGCCCGGTGGAGGATTCGAGGTAGTAGGTGGGGTTGGATTGGCCGCCGGCGAACTGGTGGACTTCGAGAGGGCCATGGAACTCGGCGACGGTCGCCTCGAGATAGGCGAGAAGCCGATCGGTGTCGATTTGGTGCTTCTCGCGGACTGGGATGGTTTCGGCAGGCTGGGTCATGGTGGGATAGATGATAGCGGTGGTTGCTCGGAGTGCGGATGCGGAGTGGGGAGTGCGGAGTGGATAGGTGACTCCGGCCTTCGGGGGTCGGGGCCGGGGCTCGGCGGGTGACGGCGCGCCTGGTGAGGACTCTGGAGGGTGGCGCGCCTCCGGTCTCGCAGCGGGCGGGTGGCGACCGTGCCCTGCCAGCGATTCGGGGCGCCCGGCTCGACAGGCACCCGGCGACCCCGGCCCCGACCCCCGAAGACCTACCCAGACTGCGAGCCTCCACCGGCTCCTTGGGATGAGGGCGCGAAGAGGGTCGGTCAGAGTCAGTCCAAAGACAGCACCACTCCCTACCCAGCCAGAGGCACCTCCAGAGACGACCGTTCATCAAACGCGATCCATCGACCTCGTCGATGGGAGCGTGCCACCACTCCCTACCCCCCCCCCAACCAAAGGCCGGCGTCCCGCAGTCCGACGAGGCTGGGGGACGGGGGCGCCACGCGCCGGGGGCGTCTGGAGGCCGCGCGCGCAAGAGCCTTCGAAGACCACCAACGACCGGCGCAGCCGCAAGCCGAGGCGCGAGCCGAACCCCCGAAGTCTGCCGACGCTCGCGCCGTCCCCCGGGCGGGCGCCCCCGGCCCCCAGCCGGAGCCCCCGACCACCCGACCACCCGAACCGCCTTCACACCAGCAACGACCCCTCCGAAACCATCACCGCCTGCCCCGCGAGCACAACCCGATCGTCCACCAAGCGAACCCGGACGATCCCACCCCGAACCGAGGCCTGAAATCCGACCATTTCCGACTTGCGCAACCGACCACCCCAGAACGGCGCCAGCGTGCAATGCGCTGACCCGGTCACCGGGTCCTCCGGCACCCCCGAAGCCGGCCCGAAGAACCGCGACACGAAATCGTACTCCTCAGACTCCCCCCGGGCCGTCACGATCACCCCTCGCGCCTCGACGGTGCCCAACAGCGCCATGTCCGGGCGAAGCTCGCGCACCGTCGCCTCGTCGGCCACCTCGAACAGATAGTCCGCGCCGTCGTTGCCGACCCACTGCGGCATCGCTCCGAGCGCCTCGATCAGACGCTCCGGTGGATCGGCAGGCTCGGGCACCTGCTGCGGGAAGTCGAGCTCGATCCACTCCCCGGCGAGCTGCGCGCCGAGAATGCCGCTGCGCGTCGCGAAGCGCAGGGGCGACTCCCTGGGGTGGCGGCCGCTGCTCCACAGAGCATGGGCGCTCGCCAACGTCGCGTGACCGCACAGGTCCACTTCCACGGTCGGTGTGAACCAGCGCAGGCACCAGTCCGCCTCGTCACTGTCGCAGGGGTGAAGGAAGGCCGTCTCGGAGAGATTCTGCTCTGCCGCCACCGCCTGCATCCAGTTCTCTCCCTCGGGCCCCCCGAGAAGACAGACGGCGGCAGGGTTGCCGGCAAAGGGGCGCCCGGTGAATGCGTCGACCTGATAGAGGGGGTGGCTCATCCATCGATCTCCTGAGTCGAGGTCGCCCTGAACTCCCAGAAAGCGGAGGTTTCGCTGTGCTAGCATGACGGGTTACGGCGGTGCTGCGGGGATCCGGAATTCACCGGTTCCCGCAAAACAGACCGCCGCCGAGTGAGGTTGGTCGCGGTCGCTCGTCCGCCTTCGACCGAGGCCCCTCTCGATCCTCTCTTCCGACTCTACTTCGACACTGGGGCACGCTGACAGAGAATGGCGAGCGTCGAGCGCATGAAACAGCGTCTCCTGCGCGAGGCGGTCACGGACAACGTCGACCTGATCCAGGGGCGACGCCGTCCTCGACCGGACCGCCGAGCCGACCCCATGCGGCTTCCCTTGATCCTGCTTCTGGTAGCGCTTCCTCCGATCGTCTTCGTGTCTCTTCGGGTCGCTGGAGTGGATGCCGGCTCGCTCCTCGCCCAGCAGGTCGGTCTCTCGGCCTGGCGAGTGCCGCAGATCGTGGCATCGGGATCGGACGAGCCGGACCGCATCATCCACCATACGCCTCCCGAGGCGATCGACCCCGAGATCTTCCCGTTGGTCGTCCGCAAGATCGTGATCGACCCCGGCCACGGAGGAGACCAGCCGGGCACCCGCACCCCCAGTGGCATTCTCGAAAAGGACATCGTCCTCGACATCGGCCTCAAGCTGCGCAAGCTGCTTCTCGAAGCGGGACTCGAGGTCGAAATGACCCGAGAGGACGACGTCGCCGTGTCGCTGGAAGAACGGGTCCGGCTCGCCAACGAGCGCGAGGGAGATCTCTTCGTGTCGATTCACATCAACTGGATCACTGCGCGCAACGTCCGCGGCGTCGAGACCTACTATCTCGGCCCTACCGAAGACCCCTACCTCGAGCAGCTTGCGCGCAACGAAAATCAGGACTCTGGATACTCCCTCGCCGATTTCCGTCGACTGCTCCAGGGCGTCTACGAGAACGTGCGCGAGGACGCGTCGCGGGAGTTGGCCAGGGCGATCCAGCTCGAGAACTACCGTGCACTGCGACAAGTCAACCCCTCGGTGAAGAACCGCGGAGTCAAGACCGCTCCCTTCGTCGTGCTGATCGGTACCGAAATGCCGGCCGTGCTGGCCGAGGTCTCCTGCCTGTCGAACCGCGACGAGGCCGAACTGCTCCAGAAGCCGCGCTACCGGCAATACCTCGCTGAGTCTCTGGCCAGGGGAATCTTGAAGTACGTCGAGACGCGGGAGCCGGAGCGCCCCCCGCAGTCCGACGAGATCGTGGCTCTCGAGGCCACGGCCGGCGGCGGCTGACACCTTCACCAGCATTTACGGTTCCACTCACTTCGCCCCAGAATCCGACCCCAGTCCCTCTCGGCTCAATCAGATACTTCTGCGAAAGGAAGACCTCTCCATGGCGGACAACGGACTGCTCAAAGTGGGCATCGACCTCGGGACCTCGCGGAGCTCGATCTCCGCATCGAACGGCGACAAGCACGTCATCGAGAGCTACGTCGGTTGGCCGGTCGACATGGTGGCTCGCAAGGTGCTCAAGCGTGACATCTTGATCGGCACCGAAGCACTGGAGAACCGTCCGATGCTCGACCTGCATCGGCCCCTCGAGCGGGGACTGATCAAGGAGGGATCGGAGAAGGACGAAGAGGCGGTGCGCGAGCTCCTCAAGTATCTGATCTCCCTGGTCCACACCGATGACAACGCCAACGTGCGGGCAGTCGTCGGAGTGCCCGCCGAGGCGCTTCGAGTCAGCAAACAGAACCTGCGTAACGCGATGCAGGGTCTGGTCGGCGGCCTGATGATCGTCTCCGAGCCGTTCGCCGTAGCCTACGGTCTGGAGGCACTGCTGCACACGTTGGTCATCGACATCGGAGCGGGAACGACCGACTTCTGCGTCATGAACGGCCGCTACCCGACCGAAGACGACCAACGCACCCTCACCTCGGCGGGAGACTCGGTCGACGAGCAGCTCTCCCAGTTGGTCAGAGAAGCTCATCCCGAAGCGAAGTTCACGATGCACATGGTCCGTGAGTGGAAGGAGAACCATTCCTTCGTCAACAAGACCAAGGAACCGGTCGTGGTCGAGGTACCGGTCAACGGCAAGCCCACTCAGATCGACATCACCGATCAGATGCAGGCCGCTTGCGAGAGTCTCCTACCACCCTTGACCGAGACCATGCTCGATCTGATCTCGAGAGTCGAGCCCGAGTACCAGGCCAAGGTACGCAGCAACGTGATCCTCACGGGGGGCACCGGGCTCATCTCGGGTCTGGGCACGGCGCTGCAGAAGGCCCTGGAGGAGATCGGCGGGGGACGCGTACGCGTGGTCAAGGACCCGGTCTACGTCGGCTCCGACGGCGGCCTCTCCCTGGCTGTCGACGCCCCGGATTCCGACTGGGAGAAGCTGAGCGCTTGATCCGAACCAGGACCGGAGAACAGGCGCGCTCTGCGCACGGTGCATGACCGTGAGGCGGACGATCTTCGACACTCCGCTGCTGACACCGCTTCTCCGGCCGATGGCCAGGCTCTTCCTGCGCGTCATCGGCTGGCGAGTGGATCCTCACGTGCCTGGGGTGAGCCAGTACGTGATGGTGGCGGCACCGCACACCTCGAACTTCGACGGCGTCCTGATCGTCTCCATGGCGCTCGTCCTGGGGGTGAAGCTCTTCTTCCTGGCCAAGAACACGCTCTTTCGCGGACCCTTCGGGCCGCTCCTTCGCTACTGCGGCGGCATCCCCGTCGAGAGATCCCGCTCCACCGACATGGTGGGACGACTGGCGCACCTCTTCAGCGAGCACGACCCTCTCATCATCGTCATTCCGCCAGAGGGGACGCGCTCCCGCTCGCGGCGCTGGAAGACCGGCTTCTACCACCTCGCCGACCAGGCACGAGTACCGATCGCGCTGGGCTACGTCGACTACGGCCGCAAGGTGGGCGGCATCGGCCCCCTGTTCGAGCCCACGGGCGACATCGAGAAGGACTTCGAACAGATCCAGGCGTTCTACGCCGACAAGCAACCTCGCTATCAGCATCACTTCGGTGACGTCGATCCGAGCGAGCAGTCGAGCTAGGACACCACTCGAACCACGCCGCCGAGCCCACGTTGCCGAAGGGCTCGCGGCGGTTGCGATAGCATCGCCACTGGTTTCTCGACTCGTCTCGGACCGACGCCATCCGCCGGCGCGGCCCTTCTACATCAGGAGCTTCTCTCGTGGCCGACCTGCAGATCCAACTCATCCCCGTTCTCAGCGACAACTACAGCTACCTCGTGCACGAGCCCGAGAGTGGCGTCACGGCGGTCGTCGATCCGCCGGTGACCGAGCCCTTCCAGAAGGCGCTGGTCGAGAAGGGGTGGAAGCTGGACTGGATTCTGGCCACCCATCACCACCCCGATCACGTCGCCGGGATCCCGGAGCTCAAAGCGGCCACCGGCTGCAAGGTCGCAGGCCCCGAGGGTCTCGCCGACGTCGACGTCGTGCTCCGAGGAGGCGACACCTTCGATCTGGGCTCCGAGACCGCGCGAGTGATCGCCACCCCCGGTCACACCCTCGATCATCTGGCACTCTGGTTCGAGGGGTCGAATGCCCTGTTCAGCGCCGATGCGCTCTTCGCCCTCGGCTGCGGACGCGTCTTCGAGGGCACGATGGAGCAGATGTGGGAGTCTCTCTCCCGACTCGCCGAGCTGCCTGACGAGACAACGGTCTACTGCGGACACGAGTACACCGAATCGAACGCGAAGTTCGCCGTCACGGTCGACCCCGACAACCAGGCCCTTGCCGCTCGCGCAAGTGAGATCGCTCAGCTCCGCGCGGCAGGTAAGCCCACCGTGCCCTCGAGCCTGGGAGTCGAGAAAGCCACCAATCCCTTCCTGCGAGCGGCCGATCCGGCCATCCGGGCCCACCTCGGCATGGAGAACGCGAGCGATGCGGAAGTGTTCGCGGAGATCCGAACGAGGAAGGACAACGCCTAGGCGATTCTGCCGAAGCCACTTCGGTAGAGACAGCGTTCCTCTCAGATGCGCGCCGCTCGTCCCCCCGCTGCTATCCCTTGAGGAAGAGGCGGTAGGCGGGGTTCTCGCTCTCGTCCTCACAGGGATAGCCGAGTGCCTCGAGGTGAGCGCCCAGCTCTTCGCGCTGGCTGGGCGGCACCTGAATCCCGGCCAGCACCCGGCCGAAGTCGGAGCCGTGATTCCGGTAGTGAAAGAGACTGATGTTCCATCGGCTACCCACGGCGTCGAGGAAGCCCAGGAGGGCCCCTCGACGCTCGGGGAACCAGAATCGGTAGACCACCTCGTTCTCCACCCGGTGGCCGTAGCCACCGACCATGTGTCGAAGATGGAGCCGTGCCATCTCGTTGTCGCTCAGATCCAGGGTGGAGTACCCCGCCTCCTCCAGATGCGCGATCAGCTCGGCCTTTTCGGTGTCG
The DNA here is from genome assembly GCA_963851415.1 of uncultured Acidobacteriota bacterium. GTDB lineage: Bacteria > Acidobacteriota > Thermoanaerobaculia > Multivoradales > Multivoraceae > CAWKPF01. The sequence goes on along the minus strand of CAWKPF010000002.1, from coordinate 4,275,780 downwards.
CCGCGGGTCAACTCGACACCCACGAAGATACGGGCTCGCTCTCGGTCTCCGAAGCGGTAGTTGAATTCGGTGACGTGACGGCGCCCGATGGTCTCGCAAAACCGTCGAAAGCTGCCGGGCCGCTCCGGTATCTCGACCGCCAGCAGGGCCTCCCGATGGGCGCCGAAATCGGCACGCTCGGCAATATGACGGAGCCGGTCGAAGTTCACGTTGGCGCCGCAGACCACGGCCACCAACCGCTCCCCCTCTCCCGCGCCCCGTTCCCGATACGCGACGAGGCCAGCGACCGCCAGGGCCCCAGCCGGCTCGGCGATCGATCGGGTGTCTTCGAACACGTCCCGGATGGCAGCGCAGATCTGGTCGTTGCTCACCAAGATCATCTCGTCGATCGTTTGCGCGCAGATACGAAAGGTCTCGTCCCCGACCCGACGCACTGCGACCCCATCCGCGAAGGCACCGACGCGATCGAGCTCGACCGGAGCGCCGGCCTCGAGTGCCGCCGTCATGCTTGCTGCATCCGCGGGCTCGACGCCGATCACGCGGATCTCGGGACGGAGCGCCTTGAGGTAGGCCGAAACGCCGGCGATCAGTCCACCGCCGCCCACCGGAAGGAACACAGCATCCGGGAGCTCGGAAAGCTGGTGCAGCAGCTCCATACCGATCGTGCCCTGGCCAGCGATCACCTCGGGATCGTCGAACGGATGGATGAAGGTGAAGCCATGCTTCTGCGATAGCTCGAGAGCACGACCGTAGGCTTCGTCGTAGCTCTCGCCGTGGAGCACCACCTCACCGCCGAGCCTCCGCACCGCGTCGACCTTGATGCTCGGCGTAGTGATCGGCATGACGATGGTGGCGGAGCACGCCAGCCGCTGCGCCGCCAGGGCCACCCCCTGGGCGTGGTTGCCCGCCGAGCTGCACACGACTCCGGCTCGAAGGGAGTCCCGGGGCAGGCTGACCATCTTGTTGTAGGCACCGCGGAGCTTGAAGGAGAAGACCGCCTGCAGGTCCTCGCGCTTCAGCAATACTGAGGCCCCGAGACGGGCCGATAGACGCGGCGCCTCCTCGACAGGAGTCTCTACGGCCACGTCGTAGACCCGTGCCTGGAGGATGCGTTTGAGGTAGTCGTCCATTACGCTACGGCTGGAAATCTTCGGTCAGACCCCTATAATCGGCGGTCGCCGGTCCTTCCCGACCTTCACTGATGCCAAGAGATCTATACCATGACCGACAGAAACCAGACCCGACTGATCAGCGGCGGCCACAAGGGAACCGAATCGGAGTTCGGCCGCTGCGCCGAGAAATGGGGAATCGACGAGACGACCCTGTCCTTCGAGGGCCACGTCATGGAGCGACCGGGCCCGAACGTCGAAGTCCTCAGCGACGAAGAACTGGCCAAGGGTGACGTCTCGATGGCCATCGTCTTCAGCCGTCTGGGACGCAGGTTCCACCGCGGCCACGGTATCCGCAGGGTGATCCAATCGATGTTCCACATCGTCAACCGCGGTGATCACCTCTTCACCGTCGGCTGGATTCAGCCTGACGAAACCGTGAAGGGGGGAACCGGATGGGGCGTCGAGCTGGCGAAGTTCTTCAACCGCGACGTCAGCGTCTTCGATCAGGAGAAGCAACGTTGGATGTCGTGGAAGGACGGTCACTGGCACGAGGACCTGCCGGTGATCCCGGACCGCGCCTTCGCCGCCACGGGTACCCGTAACCTCACCGACGCCGGCAAGGCCGCCATCGCGGACCTGTTCGAGCGCTCCTTCGGTCCGGCTCAGTAGAGGATTCTGATCGAGCCGGGCCCGGTCAGATCCTCTGCCCGGTCGGAGCAGTGAAGCGTTCGTCTTCGACGTTGCCGGTGTTGCGTGTGCTCCCGGGCTCGAAGAGCAGCACCGAGGTCGGCTCTGCAGCGATCGTGCGGTGCTCGACGCCTCGGGGAACCACCGCCAGTTGACCCGGCGCGATCTCGACTCCGTGCACCCCGCCCGAGTCACTCTTCCACTCGATCCGCAAGCTCCCCGTCAAGGTGAGAAAGAGCTCGTCCTCGTTCTCGTGATGGTGCCAGGGGAACTCACCGTCCAGCTTGGCCAGCTGCACGTATTGACCGTTCAGCTCGGCGACTACCTTCGGGCGCCAGGCTTCTTCGATCAGAGACAGCTTCTCCTCGAGGTCGATCTTCGTCACACTCATCGGCGCCTCCGGCATCGAGTGATCCAACGCGAGCAGTGTAGCAACCGCCGACGTTGGAATATCCCCGCAGGCCTCGACGCCGCCTGCGCTACACTCTGCGCCGGGTACCCTCACGAAATCAACCGGGGCGAAGCGGGTCGCCGCCTGACCGATGCGACTGGCACGAGCGCCTCTGCGGAGGAAGAGTCATGGGATCGAGCAGCGCTCCGAACGCAGAAGCGATCGAGGGACTGAGGGCCACTGTCGAGGGTCAGATCCTGCTGCCCGGCGACTCCGGCTACGACGAGGCTCGGTCGATCTGGAACGGCATGATCGACCGGCGCCCTGGGGTGGTGGTGCGCTGCGAGAACACCGACGACGTCATCGCAGCGGTCGGCTTCGCTCGCGACCAGGGAATGCTGCTCTCCATTCACGGCGGCGGTCACAACGTGGCGGGCAAGGCGGTGTGTGACGACGGGGTGATGATCGATCTCTCCCGGATGAAGGCGGTGCAGGTGGACGCGGAGAAGAAGATCGCAGTCGCCGAGGGGGGTGCCCAGTGGAGCCACTTCGATCGCGCGACCCAACCCCACGGACTGTCGAGCACCGGCGGCCTGATCTCGTCGACGGGAGTGGCGGGGCTCACTCTCGGGGGCGGCATCGGCTACTTCACCCGCAGCTTCGGTATGGCGTGCGACAACCTGACTGGCGCCGACGTGGTCACGGCGGACGGTCGTCTCGTGCACACCAGCGAGAGCGAGAACCCGGAGCTGCTCTGGGCGCTGCGCGGAGGGGGTGGTAACTTCGGCGTGGTGACCTCGCTCGAGTTTCGCCTGCACGAGGTGGGCCCGAACGTAGCGGTGGCGCAGGCCTTTCACCGCATCGAAGACGCCGCCGACATGCTGCGCTTCCACCGCGAGTACACTGCCAACGCTCCCGACGAGATCGCCTGCTATGCCCTGTTCACCCACGTGCCTCCGGTCGAGCCTTTCCCGGCCGACTTCCAGGGCCAGCCCTGCGCGGTGCTCGTGGCCTGTTCGTCGGGCGACATCGAAGCGAGCAAGGAGCGACTCCAGCCGATCGCGGAGTTCGGCAATCCGGTGGTGGCCTTCGTCGACGCGATGCCCTACATCGAATTGCAGCAGAGCTTCGACGCGGGCGCTCCCCACGGCGCACGCTACTACTGGAAGGCCCACCATCTCGGAGGTCTCGAGGACGGCCTTCTCGACACGGTGGCGTCCTACTGTGCCGAGCTGCCGGGAGCGTTCACCATCGTCGGCATCGAGCCCCTGGGCGGCGCCTTCGGGCGGATCGAGCCGGGAGCGACCGCCTTTCCGCACCGCAGGATCCCCTACACCTTCGGCATCTGGACCGGATGGGAGACCCCCGAAGAAGACGAGCACAACATCGCCTGGACGCGCCGGTTCTACGAGGACACCAGGGCCCACGCGGCGGGCGCTTACGTGAACTACCTGGGAGAGGACGAGGGCGGGCGGGTCCAGGAGGCCTACGGGGCGAACTTCCCGCGCCTGCTCGAGGTCAAGAAGAAGTGGGATCCGGACAACCTGTTCCGGGTCAACCAGAACATCGCGTCCTGAGGGAGCGGGCGCTCAGCGGAGCTCGGTTCTCTCGACCGCTTCCTCCTCACCGACGATCGGGCGCAGTCGCCGGCGCAGCCACCGGTGCGCGAGGTCGCGGCCGTCTACGGTGAATACCAGATCGGCGACGTGTAGGCGCGCTCCTGGTGGACCATCTCGATCTCGTCCGGCACGTCTTCGATTCCGAAGTACCTGGCGTCGTAGGCGGTCCAACGGGGGGTCGGAATCTCCAGCACCCGGACGTAGTAGAAGGCGTCCAGGGAGGCGTCGAACTCCGGATCCTGCCAGACCGTGATCAGCTCGGTGGCACCGATCGTATTGCTCCAGGTCGCGTTGGCAACGTCCACCGTGTTGCCGACCGGAGTGGTGCAGCGTCCATCGCTGCCGATCGACCGCCCGTCGGAAACGGAGACATCGTAGACCCGCTCGTGGAGCTCACCAGCGTCGTCGAGCCAGCCCTTGACGATCTGGATGCGATCGAGGTTGGCGCCGATCGGATCCTTGAGCGCCGCCACCAGGAACGACGGCGACTTCCCGTCCGGAGCCTGGCGAAGGTCCCCGCCCATCGGCACCCCTTTGCGGTAGCCCACCGCCGCCGGCTGCCGGGTCCGAGCGTCGTGCGCCTCGAAGTCCCATCCGCCGAAGAACCGTACCAGCATGCGTGGCCCGGTCGTGGCGTAGGTCTCGCGCCGTTCCATGGCGTCGAACAGGGCTTCCCGAGTGTTGTCGGCTGCCCACACGCCCGCATAGCCCGAAGCGAGGGTCTCCCAGTTGTAGATCGTCTGGCCGTTGAACTCGGCGAAGGGGTGCTCCATGCGCTCGGGGCTGGGCTCGGAGCCCGAGTGCTTGCCGAAGAAGTTGTCGTCGTCGGCCGTGGCCAGGGAGGTGTGGCTGTCGGTGGAGCCGATCATCCCGAACTGGAAGGGGTTCGTGCCCAGCTTCTTCCCGAGCTTCAAACCGAGCTGGAGAGCGCTGCGCGCGTACTCGTAGCGCAGCATGTCGTCGGTCTTGAGCTCGCTCAGGTTCAGGTTGCCTTTGTCCCACGTTCCGTAGTCGGCGAACTCGTCGTTTGGCGACAGGAGGGGATGCGCCTCGCCGTCACCCTTGATCTGGGTGACTTCGTACAGCGGCTCCCACCTGGCGCGAGTCCTGGCGTACTCCTCGGTGAGGGGGCTGTTGGTGACGGGGTTGATCTCCGGGAACATGAGGCCGTTCGACAGGTTGCCGTTGTGAGCGATCGCGAGGACGTCACCGCCGGTCTTGTCCTCGAACGCCTGCAGCAGCTTCCACAGGTACTCCGGATCGGTGCTGCCCTGGGGAGAGTAGGTGGTGGCGGGAACCGTCTGGCGAGCCCTCTCGGCGCCATCCCGGTAGATCACCACGCGATGCAGGTTCTGTCCCGGGGGCACCTGCGACGTCCACTCGTAGCCGATGAAGGCGGTAAAACGGCCAGGCTCGTTGTACTTCTCGGCGGCGTCGATCGTCTTGTCCCAGGTCGAACGGTACATCTTGCCGTCGGGCCAGTACATGAGAGCTTCCGGGAAGGTACCGCGCGAGAAGGCATCGATGATCTCCAGAGCGACCGCGACCCCGTCTCCCTGCTGGATCCTCTCGTACCAGTCCTTGCCCGTCGGATCGGCCATGATCGCCGGATCGCCCGAGAGCAGATCGGGAAAGAAGCCCATGTTGTCGGAGTGGTCGGCGACGACCAGGAAGTCGAGCGGCCGGGCGAGCCGGATGGGCCCGGCGGTGGTCGACTCGACCTCTTCGCCCCGCGCGAACTGGTAGGCCTCCTCCGGGCCGAGGCGGTTGCCGAAGGCGCCCGCGTCCATGGAGTAGGACGTGTGAAGGTGCGTGTCGCCCCAGAACACCCGGTTGGGCACCGCCCCGCCGGCATACGGCGAGTAGGGGCGACCCCGATCGGTCCTGGCCAGGGTGTCGGCGTCCGCAGTTCCCACGTCTTGCGCCGCCGCCGGAACGGCTGACCCGAGGGCAACGACGGCCCCGAGAACCAGCCCGCGAGGGAATCGAAAGGCGAGTCGGCGCTCAGTCATGACAGGTCCTCCTGTGTCCCACCCCGCCAGTTCCAGGGCAGGCTGGACGTCTTTCCTGGTTTCCGTCCCCTTCTTGCAACCCTAACCCAGGAGAATGGGACTCTCCTGCCCCGATACCTGTGGAATTCCCTCATCCGGGCGAATGCCCACCTTCTGCCGATCGTGGGCGCACGTCGCCCTTCCGGACCAGCGCTCCCGATCCAGAGCACGCTCTGCTCGGGAATTGAGGAATAATCGCTCGCGCATCTCCCCGTTGCACCGAGCGCAGGTCAGATGAAGGAAGAGACGACCCCAAGCATCGTCACGGGCGCCGACCCGGAACTGATCAACGGCGACCTGGCACCGACTCCCCCGAGCCTGCGAACCTGGACGACGCGCGACCTCTCGGCCCTGTGGATCGGGATGGTGGCCTGCGTACCCACCTACATGCTGGCCGGAGGACTGATCGAGCTCGGGATGAGCTGGTGGCAGGCAGTGCTCACCGTCGGCCTGGGCAACCTGGTCGTCCTGGCGCCGATGGTGCTCACCGGGCACGCCGGCACTCGCTACGGAATTCCCTTCCCCGTTCTGTCCCGGGCCAGCTTCGGGGTGCGCGGGGCTCACGTTCCCTCTCTGCTCCGGGGGCTGGTGGCCTGCGGTTGGTTCGGGATCCAGACCTGGATCGGCGGCTCGGCGATCTATCAGATCGGCGCCGTGGCGCTCGGCCGGGAGCGACTCGGGGCAGCGGACTTTCCCTGGCTCGGCGTGAACCCCGCACAGCTCGTGTGCTTCCTCGCCTTCCTTGCCGTTCAACTGCTGGTGGTCTGGCGCGGAATGGAGTCGATCAAACGTCTCGAGGTATGGGCGGCACCGTTCCTCATCGCCATGGCCCTGGCTCTCCTGGCATGGGCGTGGGGCAAGGCCGACGGATTCGGACCGATGCTCTCCACCCCCTCGGCCTTTGGCCGGGGCGCCGATCGCGAGGGGGAGTTCTGGGCGGTCTTCTTCCCGTCTCTGACCGCGATGGTCGGTTTCTGGGCCACCCTGTCACTCAACATTCCCGATTTCACACGCTACGCCAGAAGCCAACGAGATCAGTTCAGGGGACAAGCCTTCGGCCTTCCCGCCTTCATGACTCTCTTCTCCTTCGTCGGAGTGGCAGTGACCTCGGCCACGGTCGTGATCTTCGGCGAAGCGATCCCGGATCCGACCGAGCTGCTCGGACGCCTCGGCGGCGGCTTCACGGTTCTGCTCGCGCTGCTCGCCCTCGTGGTGGCGACGCTCTCCACCAACCTCGCAGCCAACGTGGTCTCCCCGGCCAACGCCCTGGTAAACCTGGCACCGCAAAAGATCTCGTTTCGGGTCGGCGCTCTGATCACCGGTGCCCTTGCGGTCGTCATCCTGCCCTGGAAGCTGATCGAGTCGAGCGAGGGGTACATCTTCACCTGGCTGGTCGGCTACTCGGCCCTGCTCGGGCCGATCGGCGGAATCGTCCTGGCGGACTACTGGGTGCTGCGACGTACCGTGCTGGACGTCGAGGGCCTGTACCGGAGTGACGGCCCCTACCGCTACCGGCGGGGTGTGAACTGGCGCGCCATCCTCGCGCTGGCTCTGGGAGTGCTACCCAACATCCCGGGTTTCCTCGCCGCTGCCGGAATCGTGGAGCACGTTTCGCCACTCTGGTCGACCCTGTACACCTACGCCTGGTTTCTCGGCTTCTTCCTCTCGGGATCGATCTACATGCTCCTTTCCCGGAGCGACCGTGGTTGAAGCGCCCCCGACCGAGCCCGGTGTGATCTATGGCGTCGACCAGAGGCCTTCTACCTGGTGGGAAAGCCTGCTCTACGGCTGGCAGCACACCCTGGTCGACATCTCACCCTTCGTGACGCCGCTGGCTGTGGCGAGCGCTCTCTCGATGAGCCCGGTCGAAACCGCGGCCTTTCTCAACTACGGACTGGTGGCGATGGGGATCGCGACCTTGATCCAGACCCTGATCGGCAACCGGCTCCCGATCGTGCAGGGCCCGTCCGCGACCCTGATCGCCACGATGGCACCGATGGCGGGCCAGCTCGGAGCCGGCGCCATGTGGGGTGCCGCCGCGTTCGGCGGTCTGGCAGAGATGGCTTTGGGCGCCTCCCGTCTACTCGGCTGGCTACGCCGCTTCCTGCCGCCCACGGTCTCCGGATCCGTGATCGTCGTGATCGGCCTCAGCCTTGGCCAGCTGGCGGTACGGCTCTCGGTCGGCGACGGTTCGGCGCGCAACTGGATGCTGGCCGGGATCGTCGTCGCGGCGGTCCTCGTACTTCAGTTCGCGCTGCGCTCTCTCTGGGGGGGCCTGCTCGCCCGAGCTTCGATCTTCGTCACCATCTGGATGATCGGACTCGGGCTCGGGAGCGCTCTGGGAGCGGTCGACTGGGGACTGGTCGCCGAGCGACCCTGGTTCGCGCTGCCCCGCCTCTTCCCCTACGGCGGCCCCGGATTCGGCTGGGAGCTCCCTGCCGCAGCCGCGCTGGTCGTCCTGGTCGGCTACTTCGGCTCGATGGTGGAATCCCTCGGCGACTACGCCGCTACCTGCTCCGTGGCCGAGATCGAGTACACACCGAGCCACATGAATCGCGGCATCTTCGCCGAGGGTCTGGGCAGTGTGATCGCGGCGATCCTCGGTGGACTTCCCTGCACCAGTTACTCCCAGAACATCGGCATCATCGCCACGACCCGGATCGCCAGCCGCTTCGTCGTGCAGATCGCGGGAGGGGTCCTCTTGCTCTATGGACTGTGTCCCAAGTTCGGTGCCCTGCTCGTTGCGATGCCTCGGTCCGTGCTCGGCGGCGTCTTTCTGTTGGTGTGCGCCATGATCACGATCTCGGGACTGCGCCTGATCGGCAACGAGATCTCTCGGCCGGAGAACGCCTTCGTCGTTGGCACCACACTGGTGGTTTCGCTCGCTCTCCCGGTCTACGTCGCGGGTCCCCTCGCCGAGTGGCAGCAGTCCCTCCCTGCAGTGGCGGGGCTCCTGGTGGGCAACGCGGTCGTGCTCAGCGTACTGTGCGGCGTGACGATCCATCTACTGGTGCAGGGACTCCTGGCCGTCGGTCCCCGGCCGCCGGGCTGACTACCGGGTCGGCGGAGCCCCGTCCCGGGTCGACCCCGCGGGGCGATGTTGCTCCATCTCGACCGTGGCCTCCTCGGTCGATCGCGACGGAAGGGAGGGACGGCCGATCGGCCGAATGTGCTGGATCGCCGCCGCCATGGCCAACACCGCCGCCTCGGATCGCGGCGGTCCGACGATCTGGAGTCCCACCGGAAGGCCGCCCGAGTCCAGCCCGCAGGGCACCGAAGCGACCGGCAGAGAGGTGAGACTGAATACGAAGGTGGGAGCGAACCAATCGACGTAGCTCTCCATCTCCGTCCCGCCGACCGTCCGGGGGTAGTCTTCTTCCACCGGAAACGGCGAGACTGCAACGGTGGGAGTGACCAGCAGATCGAAAGTCTCGAAGAGCTCCAGCACTCGCCTGTAGAGCTCCGAGCGAACCTGCTCCGCGTCGGCAAGCTCCCGAGTCGTGACCTGAAGTCCCAGTTCGATATTGCGGCGCAGATTCTCGCCGAGCTCCGAGAGCCGCTCCAGGCGCGAGTGGTGATGGACTACCATCCAGTGACCGCGAAGCGACAGAAAGGCCGCCCTCCCGGCCGACATGTCGAGCGACTGCTCCTCCACCCGGGTACCGACCTGTCCCAGCTCGGAAACTGCCTCACGGCAGACTCGCTCGACGTCGGCGTCGATACCGATGCCCGCCGCGTCGGCGCAGTAGGCCACTCGCTTTCCCAGGAGCGACGGTGATCGAACCGCCGCCACATACCCCGGCTCGGGCTTGGTGCGACTCAGCGGCAGCAGCGAAGAGGGTCCGGCGATGGTCTCGAGCATCAGCGCCACGTCCTCGGCGGTGCGAGCCATCGGTCCGCTCGCATTCAGGGTGTCCCAGGGCCAATCGGTCGGTGAAGCCGGCACCAGCCCGGGAGACGGACGCAGCCCGACGACGCCACAGAAGGAGGCCGGGATCCTGAGTGACCCTCCCAGGTCGGTACCCTCGGCGAGCGCGATCATGCCACTGGCCAACCCCGCAGCACCGCCGCCGGTCGATCCTCCCGCCGTGCACGAAGGAGCCCAGGGATTGCGCGTGCGGCCGAACACGGAGTTGAAGGTGTTGGCTCCCGCGGCGAACTCCGGCACGTTGGTCTTACCCAGAATGAGAGCCCCCGCCGCACGCAGACGCTTCACGACCAGTGCGTCTTCTTCTGGCACATGGTCGGCGAACAGCGGCGATCCATAGGTGGTTCGCAGACCCGCCACCGGCGTGGTGTCCTTGATCCCTACGGGGACTCCGGCCAGTGCCGGGCGCTCCCCTGTGGCGATCCGGCGCTCGACCTCGCGCGCCTGGCCGAAGACCTCCTCGTCGAGCGTCACCACCGCATTGAGCAGGGGGTTCCACTCTCCGATTCGATCCAGAGCCGCTTCGACCACATCGAGCGCACTGATCTCGCGTCCGTGCACGAGATCCCGCAGCTCGACCGCCGAGAGCTGGAACAGCTCGCTCAAGCCGGCTGGTCCGGGAAGGCCACCACTCGACAGAAGGCGGCCTCACCGCCCTTGAATTTCCAGGGGAAACAGCCGAGCATGCATCGTTCGTTCTGAAGCTCGGCCGCGTCGATGTCGCCTCCGAGGTTCTCGATGTGCATGCAGTGACTCGGGAACAGGGCGTTGTGGGTGAGCTGATAGGCACTGTCGGGGAAGAGCTCACGCATCTTCTCCTCGCCGAACTTCTCCTCACACAGGGCCCGAACCCGGTCGCAGTGGCCGTGCATCCCCTTGCCGAGAAAGCGACCGATCGGCAGATTCATCGGATGGTCCGTAGAGATGCAGTCGACTCCCCAGATGTGGATCTTCTTCTCGAGCAGCCACGGCACCATGTCCGGATGCGCCCCGGGGTGCAGGTGAATGTACTTCTCCTCGTCGGGCTGTGATCCGAACTGGGCGTAGCGATGCCAGCCCGTGTGAAGGAGCAACAGGTCGCCTTCCTTGACCTCGACCCGAGACTCGATCATCTCCGGCGTGTAGGCCGCCAGTTCGTCCATCTCGTCGCTCAGATCGACCACCACGCCGGGACCACAGAGCCACTCGAGAGGGATCTCGTCGATGGTCATGCCTCCGGTCACGAAGTGCCTCGGAGCGTCGAGGTGGGTTCCCATGTGATTCGAGGTCTGGATGTACTGCGCGTTGACGCCGTGCTCGGCCTTGCGCTTGATGTACTTGACCTCGAACGGGGGATAGTAGGGCCAGAACGGCGCATCCTGATTGAGGGGCTGGGACAGGTCGATCATTCTCATGGTTGGTCCTCTCGACGGTATCGGCGATCTTGCTTCGTCTCGGATCAGGCTACACCGAAGCTGCACGGGCTCGTTCGAAGGCGCGGGCCAGCGCCCGCCGAGTCAGGACGTCGACCAGGTGACGGCGGTAGTCCGCCGACGCATGGATGTCCCCCGCCGGCTCGATATCGACACGGGCAGCGCCGCGAGCTGCCTCGGCGATCTCCTCCGCTCGACCCCGAGCTCCCACCAGCACCGACCTGGCGCTCGAGGAGAGCAGCGGCGTATCGGCAACCGAGAACAGGGCGACGCGGGCCTCTACGCAACGCCCCTCGCCATCCAACCGCACCGCGGTGGCCACACCGGCCAGAGCGTAGTCACCGTGGCGACGAGCCATCTCGAGAAAGGCGAATCCCCAGTGCGACTGCGTGGGCGGTAGGCGTACCTCCGTCAAGATCTCGCCCGGCTGGAGGGCGGTCTCGAAGAGACCGATGAAGAAGTCCTCGGCGGGGACCGCGCGCGAACCATCGCGACCCTTGACGATCAGGGTCGCGCCGAGGGCGAGCAGGACCGCAGGCAGCTCCGAAGCCGGGTCCGCGTGGGCCACGCTGCCTCCAAAGGTCCCCCGGTTTCGGATCTGCGGGTGCGCGATCCAGGGCATCGCCTCGTGTACGAGGGGACACCGCCGCCGAATCAGGTCGCTGCGCTCGACCGCGCGCTGCCGGGTCATGGCACCAATGACTGCCTCTCCCTGCTCGTCGCGCAGGTAGGTCAGCGACGAGACCCGATTCAGGTCCACCAGCACGGCGGGAGCAGCGAGCCGGAAGTTCATCGCCGGAACGAGACTCTGCCCGCCGGCCAGCACCTTGGCCTCCTCACCGTGTCGGGACAGGAGGTCGAGGGCCTCCTCGATCTCGGTGGGCGCGTGGTATTCGAACGCAGGCGGCTTCATACGAGTCTTCTCATTCGTCGGCCGCCCTGCCAGGACGGGTGAGCTCGAACAAGCGCGAAGGAGAGAGGGGAATCTCCAGGAGCTCCAGCCCGGCATGGCCACCGCCGGCGTAGGCATCCTCGACGGCGCTGGCGAACAGCGCCCCGACCGGAATGGCACCGGCTTCCCCGGCTCCCTTGACGCCGAGTGGATTCAGCGGCGAAGGGGTCTCGAGATGCTCGCTCTCGATCGTGGGTACACACGTCGACGTGGGAAGCAGGTAGTCCATGAAAGAGCCGTTGAGAAGCTGGCCCTGCTCATCGAAGACGAGCTGTTCGTAGAACGCATTGCCGATTCCCTGCGCGACTCCTCCCACGATCTGGCCCTCCAGGATCATCGGATTGATCACGCGCCCGCAGTCATGCACGACGACGTAGCGGAGAATCTCGACGTCACAGGTGTCGGGGTCGACCTCGACGACCATGGCATGGACTCCGTTCGCCGTGGTGCCCCGGTCCGGCCCGAAGTATCGCGTCGACTCGAGACCCGGCTCGGCACCGGGAGCCACTGCACCCCGCAGCGGATTGGCTCGCTGAGCCAGATCACCCAGTCGAATCGCCCGCTCCGGCACCCCCCGAACCTGGACTCGTCCGTGCACGAGCTCGAGATCGTCGGGACGCACTTCGAGCTCTTCACCGGCGAGACGCAGAATCTTCTCGCGGACTTCCACAGCGGCAGCGTGGCAGGCGTTGCCCGCCACCACCGCACCCCGCGAGGCAAAGGTCCCGGTGCCCCAATGGAACTCGCGCGTGTCCCCCGTGACCACGCGCACCTTCTCGAGCTCGACCCCGAGCTGCTCGGCGACGACCTGGGCGAACGACGTGAAGTGCCCCTGTCCCTGCGTGCCGACTCCGGTAGCCACACTGACGTGACCGCTCGCCTCCACCGTGACCCGGGCTCCCTCGTAGGGACCGATCCCCGTCCCCTCGACATAGGTGACCACGCCAATGCCGAGGTGCCGGCCCTCGCGACGAGCGGCCGGCTGCTCGACTGCACGGAACTGGTCGTAGCCGATCTTCTCGAGCGCCCGATCGAGGCACGCCGGATAGTCGCCACTGTCGTAGGTGAGCTCGGTGAAGTCCTGGTAGATCAGGCCGTGATTGTGGGGGAAGTCGTCGGGCTGGAGCAGGTTGCGGCGCCGAATCTCCACCGGGTCGATTCCCAACTCGCGAGCTGCCAGATCGAGCAGGCGCTCGAGCACGAACATGCCGTGCTGTCGGCCAGCACCCCGAAACGGGGTGACGATCGGCTTGTTGGTGAAGACGCACCGGAACTCGCTGGTGTAGGCCGGCACGTCATAGCAGCCGAGCAGGGTGCACTGACTGTTGATCGGTACGGTGAGGCCGTAGGGATCGTAGGCGCCGGTGTCGTGCAGGAACCGGTCGTGGACCCCGAGAATCCGACCCTCCCGATCGACCGCGAGCTGCGCGTCATGGATCTGGCCACGCTCGTGAGTGGTGGAGAAGAAGTTCTCCTCTCGGTCTTCGATCCACTTGACCGGCCGCTTCAGCCGCCGCGACAGCCAGGGCACCAGCACTTCGTCCGGGTAGAACATCATGATCTTGGGACCGAAACCGCCTCCGATGAACGGGGCGATCACTCGCACCTGGGACTCGGCCAGTCCGAGCATCGCAGCCAGGCCGTTGCGGATCGGAATCGGGGCCTGGGTGGTGTCCCACACCGTGAGCTGCTGCTCGCGCTCGTTCCAATCGGCCACCACCCCACGGTTCTCGAGCGCAGCGGCAATACCGTGGTCGTAGCGCAGTCGTCGCTCGATCACGAGAGCCGCCGCGGCTCTGGCGCTCTCCCAGTCGCCCTTGTGCTGCACGACGTGAGCCGCCAGGTTGCTCGACAGGTCGTCATGCACCAGCGGAGCACCGTCTTCGAGTGCCGTCTCGAGGTCGACCGCAGGGTCCAGCGGTTCGATATCGAGGACGACGTCGTCGCGTGCATCTTCGGCCAGGTAGCGACTCTCGGCGACGATCGCGACCACCGCCTCACCCACGTGCCGCACCTTGTCGCGAGCCAGGGGAACCTGAGTCCGGGCGTGAAACACCGCTCGTTCGATCGGCGGTGGCGGTACCAGAAGCGGCCCGGGCTGCCAGTACGCACCGAGGTCCGCGGCCGTGACCACTTCGACCACCCCGGGCCGCTCGCGCGCCGCATCGACATCGACTGAGGTGATCCGACCGTGCGCGAAGGGACTGCGCACGAAGGCGACGTGAAGCATCCCTGGAAGATCGACGTCATCGACGAAGAGCGCCTGACCGGTGAGCAGGCGCGGATCCTCCTGGCGACGAATCGGCTCGCCGAAGTACCGCGTGCTCACTCAGCCTCCTCTTCTGATTGGATGCCTTGCCGTGCACGGGCCGCCGCGAGGGTAGCCGCGACGATGTTCTGGTAGCCGGTGCAACGGCAGAGGTTGCCAGACAGGGCCTCACGCACCGTTGCCTCGTCGGGGCTGGGATTCTCCTCGAGAAACGGAACCAAGGAGAGGAGGATCCCGGGGGTGCAGAAGCCGCACTGAAGAGCGTGGGCATCGAGAAAAGCCTGCTGGATCGGATGGAGTCCGTCTTCCGACGCGAGCCCCTCCACCGTGGTCACCTCGGCACCCTCGAGCTGGACTGCGAACAGCAGACAAGCGCGAATCGCCTCCCCGTCGACCAGCACGGTGCAGGCTCCACATACACCGTGCTCGCAGCCCACGTGGGTGCCCGTCAGCCCGAGATGCTGACGCAGGAAGTCGCTCGCCAGCAGGCGCGGCTCGACCTCGGCCTCGCGAGGTAAACCGTTGACCGTCAGTCGGATGGGAACCCGAGCCATGGCGCGAGGCTAGCAGACCGGGTTGCTTCTCACTTCTTGCCGATGGCGAAGAGATGCTGGTTTCCTCGGACGTAGATCCGGCCGCCCGCGATCGCGGGTGTGGCCCAGACCTGCTCGCCGAGCTCGCCGGTTGCGATCACCTCATGCTCGCGTCCGGCCTTGATGAAAGCGGCGTCGCCATCCTGGTTGATCTGCAACACCTTGCCGTCGATGCCGACCAACGAGGCAGCGAAGCGGCCGCCCACCGCGCGTCCGCCCTCGTAGACCACCCCGCCCGTCCGGGCGTCGAGACAGGTGATGACCCCGCCGTCGTTGGTCAGGTAGAGCAGGCCGTCGACCAGCAGGTTGGACGGCATGTAGGCAGTGCCCTTCTCGTACTGCCAGACGCGGGCGTCCTTGCCCAGTTCGCCCTCTCCACCGAGCCGCATCGCGAAGCTCATCTTCTCGGGGTAACCGGAGGTGAAGATCACCAGATCGTCGATGACCAGAGGTACGTGGATCGCGTTGTTCTCGAGACCGGGGGCTCGCCACAGCTCCTTGCCGGTGGAGGGATCGTAGGAGATGACCCACTCGTTGCCACTGGTCAACATCTCCACCCGACCGTCGTGCTCGACGATGCGCGGCGTCGCCCAGCTCACCTGCACCGGCCTCGGCGTGCGCCAGGCTTCCTTTCCGGTCGCGGTGTCGAGCGCGGCAATGAAGGAATCCTCACCGGAATCCTCGTCCGCCTGGAAGATGATCAATTCCTCGAACAGAACCGGCGAGCTGGCGACTCCGAGTCCGACGGTCTTGATGTCGCCGATGTCGGTCTTCCACACCGGCTCCCCGTCGAAGTCATAGGCGTAGACACCCTCCGAGCCGAAGTAGGCGTAGACCCGCTTTCCGTCCGTCACCGGGGTGGGCGAGGCGTAGGAACTGTCCTGATGGCGATCGTCGTAGACCGGACCCTCGTAGGCGATCTGGCTCCACAGGATCTCGCCGCTGGCGGTGTCGAGAGCCATCACCTTCATCGTGTGGTGGCGGTTCCCCGCAACCGCCATCGGGTGCTTGAATTCCTGCCCTGAGAAGGTGTGCGTCGGCGGGCCGGCCCCTTCGATCTCGTCTCCTTCTATGGCGGTGGTCAAGAAGATCCGGTTCCCCCAGACGATCGGCGACGAGTGTCCCCGGCCTTCGATCTCGGTCTTCCAGAGAATCGCCTCGGGGCCCCATTCGGTCGGGATCGGCTCCGTCGACAGCCCATTGAGATCGTGTCCCCGGAAAGCGGGCCAGGTTGCGGCGTCGCCGTCTTCGGCCGCCATCACCGGCGCCGAGCCGACGCAAAACGAGAGCAGCAGGCCAGGGGCCAGGGCAAGAATCGAACGAGTGAGATCCTTCATCACGAGCTCCTCCTCAGGGACGCATCCAGCTACCGGAGAGTCGAGTGTTGCGGCCGATCACCTTGCCCGGCTCGATGCTCGAGTCGATGAACAGCCAGTCGGCTGCGAACTCGCCTTCGATTCCCTCGTACTTCCCGCTGCCGGCGATGATCAGACCCGCCGATTCGCGCAGGGTCCCCGCCGGCCCGATGACCTCGCCGACCACCTGGAGGATGAGGACGTCACCATCTTCGTCTCGCCATGCGCAGCGACCGAGACCACCGGTCTCGTCACTCACGCCGACGCACTCGGTGTCGAAAGCGCGGCGCAGGCCGCCGGTCGCCGCTTCGAGCACGAGCTTCCCCTCGTAGTCGAAGACGATGAGGACATCTCCGTCCTCCTCGAGACTCTTGACCTTCCCTTCGAGGGACCAGGTGCCGCTGAAGGTACCTTCCTTCGCCAACTCCTGAGCGGCGACGGGAGCCAGACCGCCAAGGATGATCGCCAGGCTGAAGAGAACTGAAACGATCGACGCGCGGACGGAGTCGGGGGTCATGGAGGATCTCCTGGATGCGGTGCCTTCAGGGGGAGCAAGTCGAGCGGAGCGAGAAGCCTACCACTCAGACCCACTGCTCGCGGGTCAACTGCCTCAGAGCCAACGCTTGAGAGCCAACGCCACGGACCCGATGCCTCAGAGCCACTGCCGCATGATCTCGATCAGCCTCTCCGGAGCGTCGAAATGGATCATGTGGCCGGCCTCTGGAATCTCGACGTGATTGGCGTTGCGCACCAGGCCGACCCGGCGCGCGATCTCTTCCGGCGCCGAGCGTGCCAGATCGGCGTCGAGCCCGCGCATCCTCACGAAGAACTCGGCCGATCTCCCCCCGGTAACGATCAGGGTCGGACACTCGATCCAGCCCCACCGCTCTTCGGTGGCCAGGCGGTCGCTCAGCAGGCCGACGGTGGTGACCTGGGGATCCCACTTCCACTGGAGCCCTCCGTGGGGGTGCTCCTCGGTTCCCAGTTCGGCCATGCGGCGAGCAACTTCCGGATCGAGCCCGGGGTGGAAACGGCAGAACAGGCCAGCGGCATCCTCGAGATCCCGCATGGGTCGACTCGGACCGCCGCCGCCGAGGAGCGACAAGACCCCGTTGCGCAGCCGCCACTGTCGGTCCTCCAACGGGATATCCGACTCGCGCATCGGAGCGCCCATGCCGTCGATGCTCACCAGCAGTGACGGCACGTCCGCGAAGATCGACGCGTACTGCATCACGATGTGAGATCCCAGACTGTGGCCGACCAGAACCGGCTTCTCGAACTGGAAGTGCGCCAGGAGAGCATGGAGGTCTGCCATGAAGTGAGGCGGCGTGTAGACCCCGGGCTTGTCGCTGTCGCCATGCCCCCTCAGGTCGAACGAGACCACATGGTGGGAGTCGCGGAAGGCCTCGGCCACCTCCGAGAAACTGAGTGCAAAATCCTGGATCCCGTGCACGATCACCATCGGAACCGCGCCGGTATTACCGTAGTCGTAGGCCTGAAGCTCGATCGGCCCCGCCTCCACGCGTACGGGTATGGGCTGCTCAGTCACGGCTTTGGCTCTCCCGCTGGGTCACCGCAGCAGTGTACACTTCCAATGAAACAGACTTGCCTCCTTGACGCGTCGCCACGGCCGGTATCTCAGCCCCCGTCTCGGCGCCCGCACCGTCCTCTCCAAACCGCAAGCCGGAGGTCCCATGAGACGACTCACCAGGGCGATCGCGCCCCTGTTGTTGATCCTTCACGCTGCAATCCCGACTCTGGCCGACGACGTCAGCGGCGCGCAGAAGGTGCTGTGTGCCCCGATCGAGATCACGGAATGCTGGGCGGACGGGGAGTGCCTCGAAGTCGAGCCGTGGGATGTCAACGTCCCCCCCTTCCTCGTGCTCGACTTCGAAGACAGGGAAATACGCACGACCGAGGCCAGTGACGAGAAGCGCCAGAGCGAGCTCAGGAACCTGACTCGCGAGAACGGTCGGATCGTGGCCCAGGGCGTCCAGGAGGATCGGGTCTTCAGTTTCGTCATCTCGGAACGCAGCGGCTTCCTCACTGCCGCCATCGCGACCGACGCAGTCACCCTCAGCATCTTCGGAACTTGCACACCCCAGGACTCGAAATGACCATGAAGACATCCACGCCTTCCCCATTGGCCTGCCGCTCCCCGGCCCACTCCCCCCTGCTCCGCTGCGCCCTCGCGGGCGCGAGCGCGCTCCTCCTCTCCCTCATCGTCCCGGTCTCCGCCCACGGCCAGGTGACCGAGCCCACCGGCCAGAAGACCCTGGCGGCAACCATGAGCGTGCATGTCTTTCCGGGCGAGGGCCAGACCGAAACCCAGCAGTCCAAGGACGAGGCCGAGTGCTACAGCTGGGCGGTGAAGAACACTGGAGTCGACCCCTTCGAGCTGTCGAAACAGGCGCAGCAACAAACAATCCAGGCCGAGCAGCAGAAGCAGCAGGTCGCTCAGACGGGCAAGGGAGCCGGCGCCAAAGGCGCCCTCGGCGGCGCCGCCGTCGGGGCCCTGATCGGTGAGATCGCGAGCGACGACGCCGGCAAGGGTGCCGCGTGGGGCGCCGCGGCAGGGGCCATCGGTGGGCGCCACAGGCGACGCGGTGCTCAAGCCCAGGCAACGCAACAGATCGACCAGCAGACGCAGGCCACCCGGCAGTTCACTCAGGAACAGACCGACGGCTTCAAGAAGTCTTTCTCGGTCTGCCTCGAAGCGAAGGACTACGTCGTTCGGTTCTGAGTGCGGCCCCTTCGAGCGTGGCCCTGCCGAGATCATCGGCCGGAACTGCTTCGCGATCGGGTCGGGTCGCTTCTGCCAGGCCCGGCGAGCAGCCGCCAGGTCGACCTGGCAGTCACCGGGAGGTGCGCTGGGGTGCCGGCGCGGGCCGACAGGACGGAGGCATGCGGTCTCCCATCCCTCGCGGCACGCGAAAACGAAGCTGTTGTTCTTCGGTCACCGGGTAGCCGTCGGGGTTGAGCACCCTCAGCAGAAGCGTGTACGCGGCCTCTTCTTCGAGCTCTGCATCGATGGGAACTTCGAAGAAGTAGCGGGCGACACGAAATGGCGATTCTTCGAGAGCGGTCGGAACGCCGAGATCGAAGAAGCGAATGGAAAGTGTCTTGTCCTTGACGATCGCGTTTCCCGATCTGCGCAGATCGGCCCGCAGGCGCAGAGCGTCGCCAAAGAGATGGTCCGTGAACAGACGGAGCTTCCAGCACGGCTCGCCGGCAGCGCTGGACGAATTCGCCAGCAGGCGCCCCGCCTGCAGCCGGTCTGTCGACGCGGAGAGGAAGCTCTCGCTGCCCAGCCAATCCCATCGGTCCTTGTCGAGATTGTCGATGAAGGCGTCGGCATCCTCCGGTCGCGCGCTCACCTCCGGCTGCGGCTCCTGCGAGTAGGCGAGCAAGCCACTGGCCACATTCCAGTCACTGGGAAAGGAATGGCGAATGTCGTTGGTCGCCCGGATCGGCCGCGACATTCGATCGGTGAAGAACTCGTAGAAGTACCCGGGCTGGTCGCCGTCCGGAGTCGCTGGACTCGAGTCGAGATCCTCGTCCCATGCCAATCGCAGCATCAACGTCTGCATCAGTCCGACCGAGCGCCACCGGTCGAAGGCCCGGGTAATGCACGACAAGCACGTCTCCTGTGCCATGAGTCCCTGCAACCGCTCGAAGTGGCGAGCGGTCTTGCGCGCAAGCTTGAATCGCCGAAGAAGGGGCATCGGCTTGGGGCTGCGCCGACTTCCCGTGATGATCAACGGAAGCTGCGGAGCGAGATCGACGTAGGGCGCTGCCGAGAACGTCGGATTGGAGCGCCAGGAGTCTCGGCGCCCCGGAGTGCTCCAGACGTGTCTGTACTCAGAGCCGATCAAGATGTTCGCGAGCTCGACCCAGAGTGCGTTCTCGTCGACCCTCTGCAGCCTGGCCAGATGTTCGCGATTGAAGCTCAACAAGAGGTTGACCGACAACCGCACATCCTCGCCGGGCCTCGGGGACGCCACGTCACGAAGCCCTTCCGGCGGCGCATCCCAGGGCAGGGCGTTGCCGAGAAAGTCGATCGCACGTTGGACCGTCGGCGCCTCGGCGCTCTCCTCTCTGAGGCTACTGACCAGGGTCACCGCGGAGGTCAGATCCTCCGAAGGGCCGGAGTCGAAGTCCTCCCCAACCGGCCTCAGATTGCCCTGGGCCGAAACGACGAACTGTTTACGCCATTCCCGGTCCCGACCGAGGTGCTTGCGAAAGCTGGACTCGCGAGAACGGACGATCTCACGCAGCGTCACGTTCTCCGTGGTGATGCGCTCGTTGATCGACATCCGATGGTCGCGTGAGCTCAGCCAGCTGAAGAACTTCGCCCTGCGGTGCAGGACGCTCCTCTTGCCGACCCGCACCTCCGAGTAGAGCAGCTCGACCCCTCCGCCACCTGCGGCGGAATGGGCCATCGGTTTCACGTTGACGCTGCCCGCCTCGCCCAGAAGACCCCGAAACGACTCCATGCCCTCTGGACTCGACAGATCGATTCGATAGATCACCTGCCAGGACCGGGTGTTCGCGCGATCGTAGATCTGTTCGAAAAAGGTGTAGCCCAGCTTGAGGATACCCAGCACTCGGACTTCGGGACGGATCTTGAGGGGAATGAACTCGTTGCCCAGGGCCAACGCATTGCGCACCACCACGAGTACCTCGTCGTTCTCGCCCTTGATCACCGTGGTTTCTCTCAGGTAGCGATAGTAGTGGCGAAAACTGACTTCGAAGCCATACTTCCGGGCCCGCCCCCCGATCGGAGACAGACCGATGAACGTGATCTCTCGTACCCGGTCCCCCGGTCGAAGGCGATCGTCCTTCGAGGTGAAGAGCTCCGCCTCGATCGGAATCCCGAGATCGATGAACTGCGTGATCGGGTCCGCGTAGCCCTCGTAGAACACCGCGCCTCGCTCGGTATCGGCCGTCCCCCTGTTCAGGCCCCGCGCGATCCAATCGGCCACCTGAGCGACTCCCTCGGACGACAGGCGTATGAGGCTGCGCTCGAACATCGGCTCCTGGTCCTTGAAACGGTCGGCCAGGCTGTCGGACCGTTCCTCGGCCAACACCTGATCGAGCGGTCGATGCCCCAGCGGGAGGGGATCGTGGGCATGCGCCAGGGTCAGGCTCCGCCCTCCCTCGACCTGGGCTCCGATGCCCCCGTAGGAGGTGAGGTCGGGGAGGTAGTTGTAGCGCACACGACCTCGGGTCACGACCGTCTTGACGTCCATATAGCGAGAGAGGTCGGAGCTCTCGATGAGCTCGTCCGGACCGAGGGCATCGTGAAACGGAACCACCTGACGGAAGAAGCTGTTGTCCCATTCGATGCGTCCGATGTTGTCGAACTTCTTCGACAGTCCGAGACTGACATCGCTCAGGTCTTGATAGAGCCCGCCTTCGTTCTCCTTCTCGAACAGGGAATCGCTGAGCGCTGCGAGCAGTCGAGAACCTGCCGCACCCTGAAAGCTTCCCAGTTCCGACCAGCCTTGCGCATCGACCTCGGGGGCCCTGGCCTCGGGGACTGGGGCTTCGACGGTGCGGGCCTCGGAAGTCTGTGGCTCGGCGGCCCGGGCCGCCGCCAGCGTCTGGACGGCGAACGACCGCACTGGACTGCCCTGTCCCTGCGCAGACGATCCGGCTCCCAGCCACAGCACGCACAGCACGGCCGAGGCCACTGGCGATCCTCGCCAAAGAAGCCGAACGTTCGTCGAGCGAGCGAGCCGAGCCCGCGCCCACCCTTCAGGGTGCCACGTGACCATCACACCTACAGTCTACGAGGCCGGACGGGTCCGCGTCGCAGGGATTGAGCTCCGGGAACCGACTGGCTGCTCTGGTGACTCTTCGGGGGCCACGGCGTCCGACCGGGCACCGGGCACGGGTCCCCTCCTCAGAACTTCCACGCCAGAGACATGGTCAACGACAGGTCGTCATTGCGTTGCGCCTCGTCCGGCGAATCCGTCGTGTCACCGAACGACTGGGGGTCGCTGTCGTAGCTGTAGTTGAGATTGAGATCCCAGAAGAGGTCCTTGTACAGCTCACGGCGAGCGCGCATGTTGAGATCGACGCGGACACGTCCAGACACGGTGAAGCTGGGATAGATCACCAGGCGATTGGTGACGTCGAGATCTCTCGCGACGAAACTGAAGACTTCGTAGTCCAGCTGGATCACTCCCTCGACGTTGGTCTCGAAGTCGGAACCGCTGAACTTCTCCCGCTGGACCGCGACGCCACCGCCCAGGCCGAGCAGCCGATGCGAGGATTGAATGAAACGATGGATGCCGATTGTGGAGATCAGCGCGCGAAAGTCGAGGCCGAGCTCTTCGTTGGACTGCAGTGTGGTGCTCGCCAGCACGCCCCAGCGATTCTGGAGGCTGCGCTCCCACGAGCCGATCAGATCCTGTCTCGACACCGGGTTCTCCGGATCCCCACGATTGCTGATGTGGTCGAAACTCGCCTTCGATCGGGTCCGCCGCCGGATCTGGGCCACGTCGGCATGACCCGTGAACTGGTTCAAGTTGCTGGCCGTCACGATCGACAAACCCAGACTGAGTGAGCCGTCGAGACGGGCCCAGAGGCTCTCCTTCAACTGTTTGATCGTCGCCACACGGTCCATCGGGATGTCCTCGACCCAGGACTCGGAGGCAATGCGAAGGGTACCGGGAGCGTCCGTGGCGACGAAGGAGCCGAAGTAGAACTCTCCGTCGATCGTTTCGACCTCGAAGGAACGCGGGCTCTCCAGCGCCGCGACCAGATCCCAGGTGAAGTAGATCGTGTCGGTGGCGCGAGTCTTGTATTTGAGCTTGCCCCGCTGCAGCTCCTTGATCTCACCACGGAGTCGCTCACCACCGTCGATCGTGACGAAATCGACGTGACTGCCCAGCGCAACGGGAGGTCCTTCTTCCTCCGGTGCCTGAGCTCGCACCGGGCCGATCGCCAGTAGCACCAACGGCAGGCACACCGCGACGGCACTTCGACGACCGGCGAATCGAGCTGCCGAGAGCCTGGGCTGCATGACGCTGAATTGTCTCACGCTCGTTGCCCTTCCTTGCGGCTAGAAGGGGAACCCGAAGTTGAGCCGCCACGACCGAAAACCGTCTCCCCAGCGATGGGCTACGCCCAGCCGTGGCATCTTCAAGCCGAACAGCCGAGTCGCCGGCTCGAGCCCGAAGGTCAGTCCGACCTCGTGCTGATAGTCGATGTCCAGGATTTCGTCGTTCACACGGTCGAACTGCGCCGGGGGAAAGAACCTCCGGTGCATCAGATATGCGCTCATCTCGAAGCGACGTCCTGCGCCCCATTCCGCCACGGGAAACAGGAAGTCGACTCCGACATCGGCCGTGGTGAAGCCCGCGATGTCGAGCTCGGCTCCCTCGAACCAGCCGTTGTCGTATTCGACCTGGGCGCCCACCGACCAGACATAGTTGCGCCACGGGAAGTGGGTCAGCGAGGTGATGCCCCCCGAGAACAGGAAAGCTCCGCCACCGCTGCCGGAAACGTCAAAGGCCCCCCCGAGCTCGAGGTAGGGCTTGAGCTCCCAGTCCTGGTTGACCGAGTAGACCAGCTGGACACCGGGCTGCACCGTGATCGTCGAGATCGAGGTCTCGAGCGGGAGCTGTCCCTCGATGGTCGCCCGAAGATCGTAGAAGCCCAGGGATACTGGAATGCGCAAGCGGAGCTTCCACGGTCGATCCTCGGGATCGAGCAGTTTGAAGGAGATGGGCAGGCGAACCAACTTCACCGATTGACCGTTGAAGTCCTCGATGAGGTTACCCGACTGCTGGCCGGCCTCGGCCAGCCGAGCACGAGCCAGCAGCAGCCCCGGATCGTCTGCCGAGCTCGGTCCGACTCCGAGGAGGTAGAGCGCCGCCGTCAGCGCCGAGCCTCGCGGTAGTAGGCGGCGCAACTGCCACTACCCCAACAGGTCGAACGTCACCCCGAGCGAAATCGTGGCCAGGTCATCCGGATTGCTCACGTCGAAGGCCTCGTACTCCAATCGAAAGCCGAAGCGCTCCTTCTGGTAGGCCACCCCCAACCCCCAGGCCAGGTCGGTCCCCGAGCTGTCGAACTGGAAGCCCTCGAGGCCGACTGTCGTGTTCCAGAAGATCACTCCCCCCTTGGCGAAGAGGTGTACGGGGCCAAGCGAGAAATTGGCGGTGGCGAAGGCGTCGACACCATCGGTGTCAGTCCTGAAGCGGCCACTCTCGGTCGACTCGGCGACGTTACCGAAATCCCGAAAGCCTGCTTCGGCACCGATGATGCCGAAGCGAAGCCCCGCGAAGAGCCGATAGGCGAAATCGGAGCCAGAAACGTCGACGTTGCCGAAGTCGGGATCGCTGAAGCTCGAAGCGACGTCTGCCTGCCCGAGGCTGCCACCGACGAACAGCTTCGCGGCCCCAGCTGGTGACGACACCGCGACCAGGGTCCAGAGCGTGAGGGAAACCAGGACGATCCCCCGGATGGTGAGCCGGTTCGATGCACGAAATCTCTCGGTCTTCATTCCTCGCTCTCCTTTGTTCGAGTCCCTCGGCGATCCGAAGGGGAAGTGTACCGGAAACCCAGAAGGCGAAGGCCGCCACATCTCTTTTGTTCTCAACGATTTCCAGGCCGAGACAAGGGGCTCGTGTCGCCCAGACCGCCCCGCGTCAGCACGAGAATGATCAGAGCCCAGACGTAGACGATCCCGCTGCGCACGTCCGTCGCTGCCCACTCGTTGACCGGGGTGCCCAGCGCCTTGCTCCAGACGTTTGTCAGGCCGTGGATCAAGATCCCCGGCCATACGCTGCCCCCGGTGCGAAACCAGTAGTAGGTGATGATCACCGAGAGCGCCAGACAGAGCAGGAGGAACAGCCCCTGGTAGTAGAGCCAGAGACCGGGGTCGGGGAGTCCAGCGATCAGCCCCGGAATCTCTCGGGGAAAGTGCCATGCCCACCACAGAAAGCCGAGCAGCAGGGTGGCGAACAGCGGAGAGCTCACGCGCTCCAGCAGGGCAGGCAGGCCGAAGCCCCGCCAACCCAGCTCTTCGAGCGTTCCTCCCTCGTCGATAAACGGCCCGACCGCCAACCAGAACAGTATCCAGGGCAGGGCGCCACCCAGCCTGGCGTAGGTCTGAGGCGCAGCGTCGCCCCCGGCAAAGAATCCGGTCACCAGCAGGTAGCCGACAATGCCCACGGCGTAGATCCCGATCAACTCCCCGTAGACCCTCCTCCCCTGCTGAGCCGAGACGCCTCCCCGCCAGAGACGCAGCCGGCCGAGCAGGCTCGGCAACGCACCAGCGCCGATCCAAGCGCTGGTCACGATCGCCGCGATCGAGGGCGCGCCCGCGAAAACGAAGACGCTGAGGGCCAGCGGCTGGAGGGTCAGCGCAAACCAGCCGATCGAGACGATGTTGGGATAGAGCCCGTGCTGGCTCAGGAACTCCCACAGACCGGAGAGCACCTCGGTGCCACCCGGCACGACCACGCGGACCAGCATCACTACAACGACGATCGCCAGCGCGAGGAGATAGAAGACGAGAAACCGATGGCGCTCGACGAAGGTACCGGCTCCGCTCTTTCCGTCCTCTATCACTCGGTGCTCGGTCACTCTGTCCTCGCTACTCTTCCCCGCACTGGGGAAGCGGATCCATCGAGGCATTCTCACACGGCCCGCATCGTCCCGGTGCGGTGTCAGAGCGTCATCGTGGTCAGGCCCAGCAAGAGCATCATCACGATCGAAAGCGCGGAGCCGTGGACCACCAGCAGAACGATCTGCTTGAACCCGGTCTGCCATCGGCTGTCCCGGTACACACGGCGCAGAGCGAGAAACGGGTACACCAGGATCACGACGGCCGACAGCGCGGACCCCAGGTCCGATCCCGAGATCGCGTCGCCGACATCGCCGAGCAGCAAGAACACGAATGCAGCGGCATGGAAGTGCAGCGCGAAGACGAGATGGGGGACGAAGTAGCGTTCCGGCTTTCGAAAGAGCAGTCGCAACCAGGCTGCGAAGCACGGCACCAGGAAGAAGATCCCCAAGGGAAGTCGCTGAAGGTAGAGGGTCTCGGTGCGCTCGGGCTGCTCGATCGCCGGGCGGACCACGTTCTGCGCGATCCACTGGATGAGGGCGGGATCGTCCTGGAACTCCAGGTCCCAGTCGAGATCCGGGCTCTCTTCCAGATCGAAGTCGCCTGAGAACCGGACCATCGAGTTGCTCTTCGGATCCCCGGTGGTGTCGATGACCGCGCCCGATTCGAACAAGCCAGACGTCAGAAAGAAGACGAAGGAGACGAACAGATAGAGGCGCAAAGGTGGGAGAAAGCTGGCTCTCCGGCCCTGCCAATACTCCCGAGTCAGCCAACCTGGCCGAGCGAGCAGCGGACCGAGCGACCGCCAGAATCGAGAATCGAAGGAGAAAAGGGACTCGAGGGTCTCACGCACGAGCTCTCCGAGGCCGACGTGCAGATTCCCGGCCTTCTGCCCGCAGTGGGCCGTAGGGACCGTTCAGGACAGCGTCGCAGTTGAGACATCGCCCCCTACCTTCGGCGCGCCCTTCCACAACACCCTCGACACTGCGAACGACAATGTCCTCTCCCGGCAACTCCACTGCATCCTCCTCCGAAACCCTACGCCGCTCAGAGGTCTCTACGCTCGAGCTCGAGATCTGTTCGACAGGTCTTTCGGGTCAAAGCCCCAGACCGACGGCAAAGAGCATCGCGACGAGAACCAGGTAGACCCAACGCCCCACCTCGTCGACCTGCCGGGCCAGCTCTTCCTTGCCCGACTGCGCCAGGCGACTGGTGAAGATCACCTCACCGAGCGCCCCGAAGACCAGCAAGGTGCCCCCCAGAACCACCTGATCGGCACGGGTCAGGTAGGAGATCGGGGGCAGCAGCGAACGCAGGCTCAGAAGAAAGGCGATCAGCGAAAAAACGGAGGCGGTGGCTACACCGAGTTGCGGCGCCCAGGCCGCGGGATCGAGCCAGAAGACGCTCCACCCCATCAACACGATCAGGCCCAGGGGCACGAAGACCTTCCACAGAAAGAACCCGAACTGCCGCTTCGCGGTCAGAGTGAGTCGGTAGTGGGAGTGCCCGACACCGAGACTGTCCACGTACGACTCCGCCTTCGGATCCTGGTGCAGCGAGATCAGGTCCCATCCAGCGAAATGCAGGCCGGCGAGGCGCCCCGGTTCGGCTACGCCCGTGAAGACCACCTCGTCCTCCCCGTAGTGGAACGAGGCCAACGACACCGTCAACTCCTGCGTATCGAGCGGAAACTCGCGCAGGTCCAAAGGCGATACGAAGCGACCGAAGGCCCGGGTCTGGTAGGTGACCACCCCGTCGGCGGTCACGATGACTCGGTCGAGCGTGAGCTCCGGCTGGCCCCGTCGATTGATCGCGGTGACTCCCGGGTCCCAGAGCTGACCGCGGGTGAACGAGCAATGCTCGAGTGATCGGCCGAGCTGCCTGGCGGAAAGTCGCGGGTCTCTCCAGCTCATGCCGGCGGCGACGTCCAGCTCGAAGGTCTCCGACACCTCGTCCAGCTCATAGATATTGAGCAGAAAAAGTAGAACGCTGACTTCGGTCGGCGTCCCCGGTGGATCCGGCCGCCCGAGCTTGTACTCGGGTGGAATGTCGCACGGGCCGCCCTCCGCGCTCGCGGCACCGCTAGCGAGGAGTGTGCAAAGCAGCGCCGAGAGCACCGAGAACCGAGTGAGGATCAGCGACATCAAGGCACCGCTCAGTCTCCGATTCCAAGCGTTGCCATGAGGCCGAAGTGGTCGGACGGAAGGATGCCGTCCCGAGCCTCGTTCAGGACCACCGTGGCGGAGATCGTCTCGGCCGAGCCGGCGAAGAACAGATGGTCGATCTGGCGAGACACCACCTCGCGATGCGCGAACAGCTCCGAGACCTCTTCGCGCCCGAAGCTGGGCAGGGGATCGGTGCGACGTCCACCGATCTCCTGATTGACGGAGTTCACCACCGGATCCCAGGTGTAGAAGTCCGGCCCGCTCCCCACTTCCTCGAGGCCCGCGGCTCGCACCGCCTGCACCGAGGGCGAGTCGGGCATGGCATTGAAATCGCCACCGAGGACGACGATCGACCGACCCGTCCGACGCGTCTCGATCTGCTCGACCAGCCGCTCGGCCTCCTCCAGGTTGCGCCTGTCCTTGCGATCTCGAGCGGCCAGGATCTCCTGGCGCTGCTCAGGCGTGATCACACCCTCGTCCTCGAGCGCAGCGAGCTTTTCCTCGAAGTCGGGGAGGAGAAACGCCGGCGAGGAGAGATGAGTGGTCGCCAGAAGCACCCGCCGACCTCCGACAGTGATCTCGCCGAACAGCGCGTAGCGAGACTCCTTGGTCTGGATTCCCCAGGACGCCGAGCACCTCGCGTTACCACTCAGGCGCTTCTTGCCCGCGCTGCGCAGACCGAGCTCCGGACGGGCGAGAATCGCCAGCCCCTCGTTCATGTTCCTGGGGATCTTGTAGATCGCACCCAGATGAAAGCCGCAGCTGGTGGTCTTGTAGAGCACGTCGTAGCCGAGCGCCTCGGCGTAGCGAAGTGCCAACCCCTTGGCGGGATTGACCTCCTGCAAGAGCAGCACGTCCGGATCGAGGCGACGCAGCTGCTCGATCTGCCATTCGAGTCGCCGCTCCTGGCGCTCCGGGTCCTCCCCGGGAAACTTGCGGTTGCTCTCCCCGCTGCGCAGACCGTGCCAGACGTTGAACGTCAGGACCCGAAGCTCGCGCACTTCGCCCTGGGCAGGCTGCGCCAGCGCGGCAGGTTCGACGACGACACTGGCACAGACCCACAACCCGGCGCTCAGGAGGAGCGACAGCGGCACGAAGGACGCCGAAGCTGCGCCCTGGCGTTTTCTCCCAGCCCCGAACCAACCTCTCACCGGGGCCTCCGGATCAGTTCCAGAACACCCGGCCGAAGATCCGACCAGTGAGGTAGCTGAGGTCGGCCTTCCCTCGGAAGCTGTCCTTCGTCACGTCGACGTCGCTCGTGGTGTAGCCAGCCGCAGCGCCGACTCCGAAGCGCTTGGTAATCCGATTCTCGAAGCTCATGTCCACGAGCCACTGCCCACCCTCGTAGTCTCCGACCTTCACGGAGAGCCAGCCACCGCGCGCCATCATCAGCCAGCGCTGCGAGAGACTTCGCCGGTACTCGACGCCCAGGAAGGGAAGCGGCCCGACTACCTGCGCGTCTTCGTTGGTCGTTTCGAACTCGAAGTCGGCGCCCAGAGAGGTGTCGAGTGCCAAGGCCAACGACATGTCCAGTACTCGAAGCCCAGCCACTAGACCGAGAGCCCACCGATCCTTGAGCCACGGGAAGTAGGTGTATCCGATGCGGTAGTCGGTGATGTCGAACCCGATACCGTAGGTGGCGCTGACGGGAATGATGAGGTCGCCGATCTGGAACTCTCCCGAGGCGGTCGCGGAGTCGCTGCGTGAGAGGTCGAGGTACGAGACGAACAAGCGATGGCGCCGGGCCACCTGCCACTCGAACTTCAAGTCGATGGAAGTCGCCGCCTCGTCGAGGCCGAGATCGTCCTCGAGGTTGATCTCGGTGCCGATCCCCAGACGGTCCGAATCGAGCCGGATGTTGGTGTCGACGTCGGAATAGGCTCCCCCAACGGTGAAGACGAACCGGTCGAGCAGCCGATAGTCGGCGAAGTCCTCCGCACCGGCCGGAAGGGCGATCAGGACCAGAATCAGGATCGAGCCCAGTCGGGCTTGCTTTGGGAATCTGCTCACGCGGTCTCCTTCATCGAGGCGTACCTCGTCATCGTCTTGGACTGGGATCGTTCGAAGTTCGAGTCTAACAGCAGGACCTCGGCGGCGCGGCCGGGAAGGACCGAGCGCGGAAGCCGGTGAGCGCGGAAGCCGGTGCCGCGCAGGCGACGGCGAACGTGCGAAGATGCGGTGCTGGGGGTTTCCGGTGGTTGAAGGGCTCATGCCCCCGAGAATCCGAAACCCCTGCAGCAAGAGCGACCACTGAGCACCAGAGGCTCCCGGACCACGGATCGATGCAGGCAAACGACACGAGCCCATCCCCCGACGCGCCGGAGAGCGACCCGCCTCGCCGGCCCGTCTCGAGACTCCGCCGGGTGCTCTTGGCGCTACTCGTCCTGGTGGCGATGTCGGTCGGCGCTGGCCTCTTTCTCGAGTCCGACTTCGCCGCGGACCAGATCAGACGAGCCATCGAAACACGCGCCAGCCGCGCGCTCGGAGGCCCGGTGACCCTGGGCGGGCTCGAGGTTCGTCTCTGGCAGGCCCGGATGGTCCTCGAGGATCTCGAGCTCGCGCTGGATCCCGACACAGCACCACTTCGAATGGTCGTCGAGCACGCCGACCTCGCGCTGCGTGGGGGGGGACTGGTGCTCGCCGCGCGGCGCCCGGTGGTCCACGTCGGCCCCTTCCCCACCACCGCACCTGCACCGACCCCGCCTCCGAGCCGCACCATCGCCGGGTGGCTTCGTCTGGTGCGACTGCGAGAGGCCTCGCTGGAGGACGGCCGGTTGATCGTCGTCTCCGGAGACGATCTCCGCATCGATCTGACGGGAATCGAGCTCAGCGTGTACGACCGCGGAGGCTTCGAGCTGGAGACCTCGATCGGGCAGGTGACTCTCGCGCTCGCTGCAGGGGAGCTGGCCGCGTCTCCGGCCCGCCTGGCCGGGCGCATCGACGATCACGGAGTCCACATCACCCAGGCGCGCCTCGAGCGCGGCCTCACCTTCGTCGACGCCCAGGGTAGACTCTCCGCTCTGAACGCCGCGACGGGTGACCTGGGGCTCGAGTTCGCCGCCCGATTCGACGACCTTCCCGGCTGGCTGGTGCCCGCCCCACTCTCCGGCACGACGACCGGGAGCGGCGACGTCCGGGTCGACGGCGCCGACAGCTCGGCGCGGTTGGAGGCCCAGAGCACGGATCTGCGGTGGGAGGAAGCGGGTCCGATCGATGCCCGAGCCCGAGTAGAGGTCGATGCGCGGCAAGCCAGGTGGAGCGGCACCGCTCGCGCGTGGAAGGGCTCAGCCGAGACCGAAGGCCTGCTGCGCTTCGAAGACGGCGGGCTCGAGATGACGGTCCTGCTCGACCAACTGGCGCCCACCCCTCTGCTTCGCGACCTGGGGCTCTTCGAGGGCGCGCTCGCCTCCCGGGTCAACGGGACTCTCCAGCTCCGCATCGACCGCAACGAAGTCTCTGGCCGCGCCGAAGTCGCACTCGAGCCGGTCCCCGAACCGGGCACACCCCTGAGGGGCAACACCGTCGTCACGTTCGGAGATCAACGGGCTCAGATCGACTCCTCGAGGCTGTCGATCCCCGGCGCCTTCGTGCGTGCCAGCGGTACCGTCGAAGAAGATCGTCTCGACCTCCGGGTCGAGGGAGACGTCTCCGATCCGGCGGCTCTGATGCGCTCTCTCGAAGAGCTCGGTCTGCTGCCCACGTTCTCCTCCCTCGAGCTCGACGAGACGCTCGGCGGCGAGCTGACTCTCGCCGGCTCCGTTGTCGGGACGACCCGGTCCCCGCGCTTCATCGGCAAGGTGAGCGGCACCCCGTTGAGCTACGACGGACAACGCGTCAACATCACCGCCGAGCTCGATGCGACTCGCGATCGCATTCAGATCGCGAGCCTCCTGGCAGACGGACAGAATCTCGACCTCGATCTCCGAGCTCGCGGGCGTCTCGATCTACCGAGCGGAGCCCTCGATCTCGAAATCGAGCACCTTGCCGCCGATCTCGCCGCGCTCCTGCGCGCACTGCCAGATCCGCCGGACCTCGAGATCGCGGGCCGGCTCGATCTCTCGGCACACGTACGCGGTGCGGCCAGGGCCCCGAAAGGTACGATCAGCGGCCGGTTCACCGACCTGTCCCTGAGTGCATCCACGCTGCCCGACCTCACCTTCGAGCTGAGCTCGGACGGAGAGCGCGGGGAGTTGACAGTCCTCACCGGCGAGCACTCGATCGCGCAGGGGACGGTCGAGCTGCTCCTCGAGGGGTATCCGGCGAGCGCAGAGCTCGATCTGGCCCGACTGCCCTGGAAAGAGCTGCTCGAGGAAGTGGGTTTTCTTCCTCCGAGCTGGCAGCAGCCCCGGATTCGGGGCTCTCTCTCCGCCACGGCCGAGCTCGGTCACCTGGCGGACTCTCTCCGGTATCGGCTCGAGGTCGCCGAGCTCGAGCTCGGGGAGGAGATCCGCCTGATTGCCGAGCCCTTCGCCGCCTCCGGAGACCTCGGAGGACTCGAGCTCGAGCCGCTCACATTGACTCTGGGCGGCGCCTCGAGCCGTTGGCGCGGCCATCTCCCCTTCGACTCGGAGCAGGAGCTGAGACTGGCCGGGGAAGGCGACCTCGATTTCACCACGCTCCAGGATCTCGTCCCCGAGCTCGAGATCGACGGCGAAGCGAGCTGGGACGTCGAGGTCGGTGGACGGCTCGATCAACCACTGCTCTCGGGCACGGCTACGGCATCCTCCAGAGCGGGCCGGTACAGTGCGATCGACTGGCAGGACGCCGACATCGAGCTTCGTCTCGAAGGAGACACAGTTCGTATCGAGCGAGCACAGGCACAGCTCCTGGGCGGCAGTGTCGAGCTTCGAGGCGAGCTGCCCCTGCTGCGCGAGAGCAACGACTCCGGGAGTCGGCTGGAGATCTCTGCCACCCGACTCGATCTCGCCAAGCTCCTCCTCGACGTTCCCGCAGCCAAGGAAGCGCGAGTTCTGGTGTCGGCGAACGGCTGGCTCGAAGGCGACTCGATCAGGCTCGACGTCCTGCGCGGCGAAGGCACGGTCGAGATTGACATCGAGGGAGGAGGGACACAGCGACTGGCCTCGCAGCCAGCGCCATGGCGAATCGCGGAGGGCAAAGCCGAGCTGACCGAGATGCGACTGCAGGGTGAGCGCAGTCAACTCCAATTAGACGCTTCTCTCGATCTTCTTTCAGAGCCTCTCGACTTCGATGCTGCCGTGACAGGCGCCTTCGAGCTTTCCCTCCTCGAGTGGGTTCTCGGCGACCTTCGCGCCGCCTTCAACGGCAGCGCAGACGTCGAGCTGCGCGCGGGCCGCACTGCCGGCGCGGCCCGGTGGGATGGCACCATCCGGACCCGGGACGCCCGCGTGGAGCTTCTCGAGCCCAGAGTCAGAGTCTCTCAGCTCCAGGCCGAGATACGACTGGTGGAGGATCGAGTCGAGCTGACTCGTTTCGAAGGCGCCGTCGGTAACGGATCGCTCTCGCTCGGAGGTTCCGCGACTCTCCCGGGGCTCACGGAACTGGGACCCATCGACCTTCGAGCGCAG
Organism: uncultured Acidobacteriota bacterium; assembly: GCA_963851415.1. Classification (GTDB taxonomy): domain Bacteria; phylum Acidobacteriota; class Thermoanaerobaculia; order Multivoradales; family Multivoraceae; genus CAWKPF01. The sequence goes on along the minus strand of CAWKPF010000002.1, from coordinate 4,242,117 downwards.
CTGAACGATGCCCCGGTCGAGCTCATGGAGGGCGTTCGCTCGGTCGTCTCGGGCGACTTGACCCTCCAGGGCGAGGATCGCTATCGACTCCAGGGACAGGTCGACCTGGCGCGCGGGGTCCACACTCGGGGCATCGACGCGGCGAGCGCCGAGAGCGATTTCCTGGCGCGAGTCCGTTCCCAGCTGCTGCGCCCCTCGCAAGAGACCCTGGCCGATCGGATCGATCTGGAGGTGCGCGTACGCTCGGACGGAGACTTCGCCGTGCTCAACGAGCTGGCCGAGCTCGAAGTGGGCGGATCCGTCGACGTCCGCGGCACCGCCGCCGACCCCGAGCTATTCGGTACCCTGACAGCCCAGCCTCAGGGATTCCTTCTCCTGGGCCGAAATCGCCTCGACGTGTCGCGTGCCTCGGTGCGCCTCGACGGCGCTCCCGACCAGCCGATCGAGGTCGATCTCGAAGCGTGGACCGAGATTTCCGGCTCGGCCATCAGCCTGCGAGTGAGCGGTCCGATCGACGCGGTCGAGACGACTCTGAGCTCCCCCGACCCCGAGCTCACCCAGGCCGACCTGGCGAGCATGCTGGTGACCGGGCGCCGAGCAGACACCGCCTCGGAAGGGATGCGCGAGATCGCGACCTCCCAGGCCGCCGGCTACCTCAGCGACGCTCTCGGCCAGAGCCTCGGTGTCGATCTGGGGCTCGTCTTCGGCACCCTCGCCGACTTCCCCTTCCTCAGCACGGAGGTCGATCCGGAGTCCCAGTTCACCGTCGGCAAACGCATCAACAACCGGCTGACGTTCTCCTACTCCCGTGGCATGGCCGACGGCGAAAGCGAGTACTACATCGTCGACTGGGAACCGATCCCACGATTCTGGCTCAGAGCGATCCAGTCGAGAGGCAGCAGCTATACCATCGAGGCGGCTCACCGGCGCCAGTTCGAGCTGCGACGACGCACCACCGACACCACGCGCCCGACCGGTCCGACAAAACGCATCTCGGCCGTCTCCATCGGAGGGGAGATCCCTCCGAGTGTCGACCTGAAGATCGAGAAGCTCGCGGTCGGCCAGCGTTACGACTACTGGAAGGCTCTCGACGAGGCACGCCGTCTCGGCAATGAGCTGGTCGAGGCCGGCTATCGCAGTGCCTGGGTCGAGGTGGTGACCGAAGAAGAGCCGGAGACCCTGTCCGTTGCCGTGAGCCTCGAGGTCGATCCCGGGGCACCCACCGTGCTCGAGTGGACGGGCGACGATCCCGGAAAATCGCTGTGGCGCGAGATCGAGAGCGGCTGGGATGGCCGGCTCATCGAGGACTTCATGTTCGAGGAGCTGACCGCGACGGCACGTGAGGAACTGATGAGCCGGGGTCACTTCGGCGCCACCGTCAAGGGATCCGGCACCACGGAAAACGGAACGCGCAGATTGACCTTCGACTTCGAGGCCGGGCCGATTGGCTCCGGCGTCGAGCTGCGCTTCGAGGGAAGCTCGGCGCTCGATGAACAGACCCTGACCGAGGCCTTGCCGCCCACAGACAGCCGCGAGTTCTTCTCACTCCTCGGGCGGCGCCGCCGACTGCTCAGCGAGATCCTCACTCACCGCTATGCAGCAGTGGGACATCTCGACGCCCAGCTGCTCGAGGTCGAGACAGACTTCGCCGGAGAAGGCCAGCCGCTGGTGGTCACGATCCGGCTCGACGAAGGCCCGCTGTTTTCGGTCGGCTCCATCTCGTTCGAGGGCGTATCCTCGATCCCGACAGAGGAGCTGCTCGAAACCGTCGGACTCGAGACCGGAGAGGCGTTCCCGGTCGCCCGTTACGTCGACACACGGGGCGACCTGGTTCGCCGCTATCGGGCGGCTGGGTTCTGGGACACCCGCGTCGACGTTCTTCCGATCGAGCAGGACCAGGTGATCGATCTCGTCTACCGGATCGAAGAGGGCCGGCGGGCGAGGGTCGGCACGATCGAGGTGGTCGGCGCTGTGGCGACCCGGGAGCACCGGATTCGCAGCCAGCTCACCTTCGAGGAGGGCGACCCACTGGCCTTCGGCCAGCTCCTGGAAAGCCAGAACCGGCTCAATCAGCTCAACCTCTTCCGCATGGCCGAGGTCCAGACTCGGGAGACCGAGAACCCGGAGGTCCGCGACGTGGTGGTCACCGTCCGCGAGCTTCCCGACCTCGAGCTCGATCTGGGGATTCGCTATCGGAATTCAGACTCCGAGAACCTGGCCCCGAGCTACTCCGGGTACACCTCGGACGGCATCGAGCCCGCCATCCGGGCAAAGTTCCTCCAGCCCTTCAACGACGGCGGCAGCCTCGTCTTCGCGCTCTTTCCTCGCTCGGACGGCTTCATCGGCCGGGTGAGCCACGTCCGCAGCCAGTTCGCGGGACTCCACCTGCCGACCGAGATCTTCGCCGAGGCGCGAAGCGAGGTCCCCAGACAGATCGACCAGCGCTACGACAGCTGGCACCTCACTTTTCAGCAGTACAAGCAGCTGACCGAGCGCACACGATTGCAGTGGAGCTACTCCTATGGCCAGGGACGCATCGCTGTCGAAGAAGACACTCCGCCCGAGCTCGTCGTCTTCGAGGACTGGATCACCCGCGGGCGCATCACGGCCACGATCCTCTCCGACCTGCGAGACAATCCAGTCGTCCCGACCAAGGGGCTTTTCTGGAGCCTCACCGCAGGCTGGGCCAACGAGATCCTGCTCTCCGAGTACGACTACCTTCGTTTCTTCGGCCAGGCCACGTACCTCGTACCGTTCGGCAGCGAGGAGCGTCGCTGGGTATGGGCTTCCGGAGCGCGTCTCGGCTACACCTTCACCCAGGACCTCTTTCCCTTTCTCGACGACCGCTTCACCGCGGGCGGTTCCTATTCGGTGCGCGGGTTCAAGAGTCGCGGTCTCGGCCCGGTCTATCCCCCTACCGGCCAGGCTCTGGGCGGCGAAGCCGTGGCCATCTTCAACCAGGAGATCCGCTTCCCCCTCTGGTGGAAACTACGCGGCGGAGTGTTCTTCGACGCCGGCAACGTGTTCGGCCAGGCGCAGGACTTCGACTTGGGCAATCTACGCACCAGCGCCGGAATCGGGATCCGATTCGAGCTGCCGTTCGGGGTCATCAGGGCTGACTACGGGTGGAAGCTCGACCGCTTGGAGGGCGAGGACGCGGGACGCTTCCACTTCGCGTTCGGCCAGGCCTTCTAGGAGCCCGTCGCTCGCAGGGACCTTGCTAGACTGACATCCTGGACAGACCAGCCACGACCCACTGGTGACGATCGGCGGATGCAGGAAGGCCGTCTCGATCGGGAGGGACTCGCCATGCAGACACCCAGAGCCCTGCTCCTACTCTCGATCTCGAGCCTGTTCGCTGCAACCGTCCTCGGCTGCGGTGCCAAGGCCAACACCGAGGCAGGCACCGAACCGGTGTCGGCACCAAAGACCATCGAGCCCCTCGAGAGAAGCCGGCTCCTCCAGCCGCGAACGGGCGATTGGGACGGCATCCTGGAGTCTCGAGTCATTCGTGCTCTGGTGGTCGCGAACAAGACGAACTACTTCATCGACCAGGGCCGCGCACGAGGGATGTCGGCAGACGCCCTGCAAGAGTGGGAAAAGCAGCTGAACCAGGAGCTCGAGCTGGGCAGCCGACCGATGCGAGTCGCCGCGATTCCGGTCACCTACGACAAGCTGATCCCGTTCCTCGCCGAGGGTCGGGCCGAGATCGCCCTCGGCAGCCTCACGGTGACGCCCGAGCGCGCCGCCCAGGTCGACTTCTCCGTTCCCGCCGTTTCGGCCATCGACGAGATCGTGGTCACTCATTCCGAGGGCCCTCGAATCAGCCAGCTGAGCGACCTCTCGGGTCTCGATGTTCACGTACGCGAGTCGAGCAGCTACTACGAGAGCCTGCAGAACCTCAACGAGGTCCTTCGAGAAAAGGGATTGGCCCCGGTGGAGATCAAGACCGTCCCGGAATACGTGGACACCGAAGGTCTCCTGGAGATGGTCAATGCAGAGTTGATTCCCATCACGATCGCGGACAACTACCTGGCGCAGTTCTGGAGTCAGGTCTTCCCCAACCTGGTCGTTCACGAAGACGTCGCGGTTGCCAGTGGGCGAGAGATCGCATGGGCGGTTCGCAAGGGAGCGCCCGGGCTCAAGAAGCGGGTGGACTCCTTCATCCAGGCCAACAAGCAGGGTACGTTGCTCGGCAATACGCTGATCAACCGGTACTTCAAATCAGCCAAATACGTCGAAGGCGCCGCTCAGAAAGAGGATCGAGAGCGATTCCTCTCGATGCTGGATCTATTCGAAACCTATGGCCAGCAGTACGACTTCGACTCCCTCATGCTGGCTGCGCAGGGCTACCAGGAATCGGGGCTCGACCAGAGCGTGCGCAGCCCGGTCGGAGCCATCGGCGTGATGCAGGTGATGCCCAGCACGGCCGCCGACAAAGCGGTGAGCATTGCGAACATCGAGATCCTGGAGAACAACGTCCACGCCGGAACCAAGTACCTGCGACACCTGATCGACACCTACTTCAACAAGCCCGGAATCGACCGCCTCAACCGGATGCTGTTCTCCTTCGCCGGCTACAACGCCGGGCCCAACCGCATCAACCGCCTGCGTGAGGAAGCCAAGACGGCAGGGTACGACCCCAACGTCTGGTTCGACAACGTCGAGCTCATCGTGGCGGAAGAAGTGGGCCGAGAACCGGTGGCCTACGTCGGCAACATCGTCAAGTACTACACCGCCTACACACTGATCCTGGAGAAGGAGAAATTGAAGGAGAAGGAGCAACTGAAGCAGCAGTAGAGGAGAACTGCTCCGGGGGTCCTATGACGGCGTCTCCCCGGTCGGCTCGGCAAGCACCTGGTTGAGTCGAATGCCGGCCAGGATGGCCGCGGACGACACGTAGAACCAGAACAGCAGCATGACGACGCCACCGAGCGAGCCGAAGACCGGCGAATGCCGGAGAGTGGTAGCGACGTAGATCCGCAGGAACTCCGATACCAGGAACCAGAGAAGGATGGCCAGCACTGCTCCAGGACTCAGCCAGTGGTTGCGACGTCCCAACTGAGACGGCGAAGTGTTGAACGCGAGATCGAAGCTGGTCAACAGCGCCAGGACCAGGGTCGGCCACCGCAGCCACGGCCAGATCGAAGCGAAGGCCTGCGCGAGATCGAGCTGCGCCGCGATGCCACGGCCGATCAGTCCCCCGTAGAAATGCAGGGCTATCGCCGCGACCAAAGGGGTAGCGACCAGTACGGTCAGCGGAAGCGCCGCGATTCGACGCCGCCAATGACTCAGCATCCCCGCCTCGGCCAGCCACTCCGGGGCCCCGCGATCGACCGCGCGCTGCACCTGATTGAGTGCGTTCGACCCTGCCCACAGCGCGACCAGCACTCCGATCACCAGCTTCCCGTCGGCGCCCTGTTGCAGGTCCTCCAGCACCCTGTGCACCAGCGCCGCCACGGTGTCATCGGGAGCCATCTCGGCGAACCAGGCCATCAGAGAGTCCTCCAACCCGACGCGCGATTCGATCACTCGGCCGAAGATTCCGAACAGGGCCAGAAGAAGCGGAAAGAACGAGAACAGGAACCAGAAGGCCAGGGTGGCCGACTGATCGAACAGACTCTGCTGGGCGAGCTCATGGACGAACCGGCGCGCCACCGCCCTGGGCCTGTGGGCCAGCCGCGCCCAGGCTCGCGACGAGAGCTGCGGTGCGATCTCGAGGTCGACGGCCGATTCGTCCGAGCCCGATGTCCTGTCCGAGTCCATCCCGGATATCGTAGCTGCAACCCGAGCTTCCGTTCACAGGAGATTTCATGACCCGAGGCCTTCTGGTCATTCTGGCGATCGCCTCACTGACCGTCTCGCCAGGCTGCACCGGGGATGACGGTGCGCCGCGTGCTCCCTCCTTCGCGAGCGATTGGCAGAGCGCAGCCGATGGCGTGTGGGTCGGACCGGAGTACTGGGCCAATCCCTTGGAAGACTGGCGGGTGCAGGACGGCCGTCTCGAGAACGTGGCGCCAGGCGGTGACCGGAACGTGTTCCTCTTGACCCACGCCGTCGAGGCGAATCCAGGCACCGTCGAGATGAGCGTTCGCCTGGGACGTCTCGAGAGCGACACGAATCCGCTCGCTGAGGGCTGGGTGGGCTTCAGGCTCGGCATCCGAGGCGCCATCGACGACTACCGAGACAGCGCGGTCCGCGGAGTCGGCCTCGACCTCGGGGTGTCGACCCAGGACGGTCGACTCTTCATCGGCGCGGTGGACGAGGAGACACTCTCCGTCTCCGGAGCTCTCGAGAGCATGGAGCTCGTTCTTCGTGTCGAGTCCACCGAACTGCAAGCACGAGGCGTGCTCGAGGCACGCTCCCCAGGCCAGGGCCTGATCGCCTCGATCGAACGCTCCGATCTCGATCCCCGCTGGCTCACCGGCGGGATCGCCCTCGTGTCGAGCTCCGGACCGCTGCGCGAGACCCCGGGCCCCGAGCCCCAGCTCGTCGAGACGGGCTGGCAAGGAAAGGAAGGAACCCAGCGGGGCGGAACGGTGCGCTTCTGGTTCCGTGACTGGAAGGTCTCCGGAAGCCGGGTGCAGGTTCATCCCGAGCGGGCCTGGGGACCGATCCTCTTCGCCATGCACACCCTCGATCGCGGTCGCCTGAAACTCACCGCGCAGCTGGCGCCGATCGAAGACACCGCACCGCTGACTCTCGAGGTCAAGCGAGGCTCCGAGTGGCACGAGGCGATGACCGCTCCGATCGATCCCGACAGTCGCACGGCGACCTTCTCCCTCGCGAAGTGGGACGCTACCGAAGATGTCTCCTACCGCTTGGTGCACCGCGACGCAAAGGGCGAGCGATCCACCTACGAGGGAACGATCCGTCGAGACCCGGTCGAGCAGGACCAGATCGTGGTCGCAGCCTTTACCGGCAACAACGACCTCGGTTTTCCTCACGCCGACGTGGTTCGGAACGTGCGTCACCTCGACCCGGACTTTCTCGCCTTCACCGGCGACCAGATCTACGAGCGGGTCGGCGAGTACGGCATCGTGCGCGAGCCGGTCGAGACGGCGATTCTCGACTATCTGCGCAAGTGGTATCTCTTCGGTTGGGAGTACGGTGAGCTGCTGCGCGACATCCCTGCGGTGGCACTGCCCGACGACCACGACGTGTATCACGGCAACCTCTGGGGCGCCGGTGGGCACGCCAGCAGCCCTCCGGGCCGCGAGGGTCAGGACAAGGGTGGCTACACGATGCCGGCGCGATTCGTGCGGGCGGTCGAGCGCACCCAGACCTCGCACCTGCCGGACTCTCCCGACCCACGACCAGTGGAACAGGGCCTCGGGGTCTACTTCACGTCGATCCTCTACGGCGGCGTGAGCTTCGCGGTCATCGAGGACCGCAAATGGAAGTCGGCACCCAGCGTCGTCGTTCCTGCGGGGGAGATCGTGAACGGGTGGCCGCAAGCTGAGGGCTACGACGCGGCGCGGGACGGCGACGTACCCGGGGCGCTGCTGCTGGGAGAGCGCCAGGAGGCGTTCCTCGAGGACTGGTCTTCCGACTGGTCGGGTGGGGCGTGGATGAAGGTGGCGATCTCTCAGACCCTGTTCGCCAATGTGGCCACGCTGCCCCGAGGAACCAGATCGGGCGAGGTCATTCCCACCCTGCCTGTCATGGCACCGGGTGAGTACGCCCTCGATGAATCGCCAGTCGCCGACCACGACTCGAACGGCTGGCCGCAGACGCCGCGCGACCGGGCTCTGCGCTTGTTACGCAAGGGGTTCGCCTTGCACATCGCGGGCGACCAGCACCTCGGCTCGACCATCCAGTACGGCATCGACGAGTACCGCGATGCTTCGTGGGCTCTGTGTGTGCCCTCGGTCGCCAACGTCTGGCCGCGGCGATGGTTTCCGGCCCGCCCGGGAGGCAATCACCAGCCCGGCATGGCGCGTTACACCGGCGACTACCTCGACGGCTTCGGCAACCGCATGACGGTGCACGCGGTGTCGAACCCCAGCCGTGTCGGCATCGAGCCAATCGCGATCAACCATCGGGCTCCCGGCTTCGGTCTGGTGATCCTCGAGCGCTCCACGCGGGAGATCACTCTCAGCAACTGGCCGCGCTGGGTCGACACGTCGGCGCAGGACGCCGCACCCTATCCCGGCTGGCCGATCACGCTTCATCAGCTGGACAACGGCTATCCCCGCGAGGGGCTGAGCCTCGGCGAGATCAGCGCGCAGGTCGGCTCACCGATCGACCAGCCCGTGCTACAGGTCGCCAACGATGCAGGAGAGATCGTCTACACCGTGCGCATCAGCTCTCTCCCCTTCACGCCGCGCGTACGTCTCCCCGGCCGCTACACGATCAGACTGTTCGACCCGGACGGAGACTGGGAGGTCGCTCTCGAGCGCACCGCATATCTCCAATGAAGCTCGCGAGGGCCCCGGGGAGGACACCCTGTCTCTGAAACGCAAAACAGCGCGACCCCCCGGTCGCGCTGCCTCACTCGATCGAGTTAGAACCTCAGAAACGAGTCGTGACGTAGTCGTCCAGATAGAAGTTCCCGTTGGCGTTGGACGAAACGGCGCCGTAGATGAACCCGAAGGCCATATTGTCGACGTCCAGCTCGTTGCTGATTCCGGTCGCCGTGCCCTGGAGAACGTCGTCCTTGTAGTAGCGAACCTCGCCGTCGCTGCCGCCATTGGAAGAAGCGCTCCACTCGACCGTGATCTTCGCTTCGGAGGTCGCACCGATGAAGATCGGATTCGGCATCTGCTCCCAGAAGGCGGGCAAGCCCGAGTTCCAGTCGCGATACCAGACGATCACGCGGTAACCGGGACCGCTTCTGCGGAGTCCAACGCGGAAGGATTCGTAGAAGGTCGGCAGACCCCCCGGCGCGTTCGGACCCTTGGCGTTGCCGATCGCACGGCTGAAGAAGACCCTCGACTGCGTGGTGGTTCCCATCGACAGGCTGTTCGGATTGATCCGGAAACTGAGCGAGATCGCTCCCTCATCCGACGGATGCTGGCTGATGACCATCGCCTTGTTGGCCGAGGCATCCACGGCGACGTCGAGTCCGAAGTTCGATCCGTTCAGGGCGGCGCCTTCGGTGACGCTGATCGTGTTGGCGGCGAATGCGGGCATGCCCACGAGAAGTGCGGCGGCTGCGGCCACGGCCATGTATCGAGTGGTTTTCATCACGAACTCCTTTGTTCCTCTCTCGGGCGGCGACTCATGGCCGCATTTGAATAAACAAGTATCGGGCAACTCCTCGAGCCTGTCAAGCCACCAGCCGAAGAGACTTGCGACCCGACCCTGCATGGGAATCGAGCACGACGATCATAGCAGTTCCTCACAAGAACCGCGGGGACCTTGTCTTCGTGTGGGGTTAGGAGCCCCCCGGCTTCCTCGGAGCGGCCACACGCCGCAGCGAAACCCGGCTTCGAAGGACCTGCGACAGCATCAGGGCGAAGAACGCCGGGTTGTTCCAGGCGTAGCGGCGCCACAGGCGTCGCGGCTCGCTGGCGAGGCGAAACAGCCACTCCAGGCCCATCTCCTGAACCCAGGCCGGTGCTTGTGGCTTCGTGCCGGCGATGAAGTCGAATGCAGCTCCGACTCCAAGAATCGTGACTCCGGGTAGCTTCTCGCGGACCTTCCAGATCCACAGTTCCTGTTTGGGCATCCCCAGTCCCACCCAGAGCAGGGTCGCACCGCTCGCCCGGATCTCCTCGAGAGCGCTCTCTTCCTCCTCAGCGGTCAGCGGTCGGAACGGAGGAGAGTGCGAGCCGACGATCGAGATGCCGGGGGCTAGCTCCGAAGCGGCCGCCTCCAGTCGGGCGAGCGCCGCGGGGCTACCACCGAAGAAGTAGTGTTTCCATCCCCGATCGACCCCGTGAACGAGCGCACGCTTCATGAGCTCTGGCCCATAGACCCGGCTCTGGCTCGAGTCCGCGGTCATGCGCAGGGTCCAGACCAGAGGCATCCCATCGGGAGTCGCGATATCGGACCCATCGAGGGCCTCCCGCAAAGCCGGGTCTCGTCGAGCCGACATCACCGAGTGAACGTTGCACACTGAGACGAGGGTGGCGCGCTCGGCCAGCGGCCGGTCGAGGATCTCGAGCATCTCGTCGTAGCTGGTCAGCGAGATCGGGGTGCCGACCACATCGTGACGGGGAGGAAACTGCTGGGACAACTCTCGTTCTCTCCTGCCTCTGAGCGCGTCGTCGCTGTCTCCGGCGCGACTCCCCTGCCCGATCGTCGCCACCGCGCCAGCCGCGATCATCGAGCCGAGCAGGGGTGCACACCGGAAGTCGACGATCTCCGGCGAGCTCAGACCCCAGAGCGAGTAGCCGACCCACACCGAGATCGCCCCTGCACCGTACCAGCCGTTCGGGCCGGACCGCCGAGCCAAGAACCAGGCGTCGACGACAAACAGCGCCAACGCGAGGAGCACCAGGAGCCCGACCGCTCCGAGTTTGTAGGACAGGAACAGATAGAAGTTGTGTACGTAGTTTGACCGCTCGACCATGATCGGTCGCCCGTTGCTGTCGAAGGAGCGATTGCGGTGCGGGAACGACGCCCCCAATCCCGCCCCGATCAGCCGACGTGGCCAACTGGAGCGCGCCAACTCGTCGATCACGGCCCGCGACTCGGCGATCCTGTACATCGTGGTGGGGTCACTCGTCGGCTCGCGCAGCGACCAGATCAGTCGCTGGCTCCGACGCAGCAAGGCGTGCCCGATCGTCGACCGTCTCTCCCCATCGCCACCCAGTACCGTGGTCGGTCGTGACCAGGACGAGCGAAGCCAGGCGGCGAGACGGCCCGAGCAGCGGTAGCTCTCCACCTCACCCAACCTCCACGACCCGCCGGTGACGAAGGCAGCCACCTGGACCCGCTCGGCTGCGGCCGGCAGCGGCACCACGGCCCGTAGACGGCTCCACTGGTCGCCGCTCCCGAGCACCAGCGTGTTCGAGCGTTGCAGGACGGTGCCGTCAGCGTCGCGACCGACAGTCCACAGGTTGAGGCGTTCTCCGATCGGGCCGCGGGCTTCGAGCCGGACCTCGAGAGCACCTTCCCGTGACCAGTCGATCTCCGCCAGCTGGACACTGCCGCGGCCGTTGATCTCCACTTCGGCCAACTCGAGCCCGGGCAGCGGCTCGGTCGACAGCAGGGCGAACCCTTGAAAGCCGGCCACGGCCAGGGCGACGAGCCCAGTGGACCAGACGAGGCGGGCACGGAGTCGAGCCGAGGAGCGAAGCCAGATCAACAGACAGCAACTGACTCCGGCACACAGCCACAAACCGCGTGACATCCCGCCGAGTAGAAGGAGCACGGCGGCAAGAGCGCCCGGACCGGCGATGCGGCGTACCGGCCGGGGGCCGGCCCCCAGCGCGGCCAGACAGATCATGAGTGCCAGAAGGGAGATTCCGGTGAAGCTGACACCTTCCGCGATACGAAACCTCGCCGCCAATCGCTCGCCCAGACCCAGCTCTTCTCCGAGCCACCAGGGGAGAGCGAACTGGAGCGCCAGGGCGGCTGCCGCCGCCGCTCCGAGACCCACAGCCAGAGAAGCGAACCCATGGCTGCGCCGCCGAAAGAACACGAAGGCCGAGAGGGGAAGCAGTCCCATCGAGAGCGCCTGCCCGAGGACCGCCGACGGGGCATTGCCCGAGACCAGTCCGACCACGCTTCCCCAGACGGTGGCGAGAGCGTAGCTCGCCAGGCCGACCCGCAGACCCAGGGGCAGCGGACCCGCCGTCGGCCGACGCCACAGCAGCTGGATAGCGATCAGCCCGAGGAGCAGACCAGCCTGGGCATGGAGACGCAGCGGAAGGGCAACCGTGGCCGCAGCGAACGGAGCCAACGCGAGTGCACACACCGACCACCACGCGTGGGCCGACCCGGAGGAGTCGGCGGCGAACCGTGCAGCGGTTGACTCCCTCATCACGACCGAGCCATGCGATAGATCTCGAGCAGCTGAGCGAGGTTGGTCTCGGGCGTGTAGCGCTGTTCGAAGTCCAGTCGGGCCTCCTCACCAGCCGCGACCGCAGCCTCGGGGTGACGTGCAAGCCATTCGACTCGCTCCCTGAGAGACGCGGCATCTCCCGGCTCGAAGAGCCACCCGTTGCGACCCGGCTCGATGACCTCGGCCATCGCACCGAGCCGAGACCCCAACACCGGCAGACCGCAGGCGAACGCCTCGATCATCGTCATCGGGAAGCCCTCGTACCACTGCGATGGGAACACCAGGAAGCTGGCCTCCTTCATCTCCTCGACCACTCGATCATTGTCGAGTCGTCCGAGGTACTCGATCGAACGGTGATCGATCGCCGCACGCCGGCACTCCTCCTGGTAGGGACCGTCGCCGACGATCCGCAGCGGCATCTCCATGTCGCGCCAGGCATCGAGCAACGTAGCGATCCCCTTCTCCAACGACAGCCTGCCGACGAACAGGGCCACACCGGAGCGCTCCCGGCCTACCCCCGGATCCTTCATTCGGAAGTTCGGCTTGCAGACCACCCGCTGCTGCGGGAGCCCGCCCTCGATCAGCTTGCGCCGGGAGAACTCGGTGGCTGCCACGTACACCTGCACCTCGTCGCGATAGGTGCCGAGCAGCCGATGAACCGCCTGCATCGAGGCCACGACCGCGGTCTGGAGGCGGGAATCGTGGTAGCAGGCATGGACCACGCCAGGCCAGGCCACGCGGCGGCCCAGGCAAAGCTCGCAGACGGCCCCCTGGCGAAACAGGGTCGCCCTGGGACAGACCAGGCGGTAGTTCTGTACCACCTGCACGACCGGCACCCCGGCCTCGCGGCACGCATAGTAGATCGAGGGCGACAGCCGTGGGAAGAGGTTGTAGACGTGGACCACATCGGGGCGAACCGCCGACAGGATGGCCTTCATCCGGCGACGCCATTGCTGCGACCAGACGGTCTGCGCCGCGAATCGACCTCGCTCGAGCACTCCACTCGGAACTTCGGTGCGAACGGTGAGAGGAGTCACTTCGTGTCCTGCCGAGAGCAACAACGCGACTTCGGACTCGAAGACCTCGTCTTCGCCTCCCCGATTGAGGTAACGATTGTAGACCGAGAGAATGCGCACTTGCCGCACGACCCTCAGTCACGCAGGAAGAGGGCATCCTGCTGCAGAGGCCTCCCCATCTTGGGGTCGAAAAGCTGCGCAGCGCTACCGAAGTAGCGAAAGCCCCGATCACGGAGGAAGGCGTACACGTCGTGAAACGACGGTTCCCCTTCGTACATCGTTTCGAGCGACGTCTCGACCAACACGATGCGGACGTGACCCAGGACGTCGGCTCCTCCCTCGAGCACTTCGAGCTCCGAGCCTTGCACGTCGATCTTCAGCAGCACCTGCGGAGTGAGCTCGAGGTCGGTGGCGACATCGTCGAGCCGTCGCACTTCGACCTCGATCTCCTCGACATCGCGAGTCCAGGGAAACGCCTCCTCGTGCTGCTGCGCCATGGGCAACAGGGAGCTACTCTTGCTGAAGGCGCTGCGAAAGAAGCTGGCCTTTCGATCCTCTCGACCGAGGGCAAAGGGGAAAAACACGAATCGAGCCTCCGACTCGCTCCTCTATCTCTTTCGCCCGATCCTTCTGTGGCTCGAAAGCATAGATCTGAGCCTTCGGCAAGAGCACTCGAATCGCCGAGGAGAACTCCCCCTGGTGCGCTCCCGCATCGATCACGGTAGCGATCTCCAGCGATCGTAGCCAGGGTTCGAGCGGTTGAAGACGAAGCAGTTCGCCGGCATGCACGCCGCGCAGCGCGATCTCGCTGGCCAGTCTCGGGGCGCGCACCGGGTGACGGACCAGATCGAGCCCCATCGCCCACGACTTCGAGAGGAGGTCCTTGATTCTCTCCGCATTCATCGTCGATCTCACACGCGCTCTGGGAGGTCGAATGCTGACGTCATGTGTAGCCGTACTCCTGCATTTCGGCGCCGAAACTCTGGCGACACTCTTCCTCGAGATCAGAGCCTTCGAAGTGACGACGATATCCTCCGATCCGTCCGGCCCGGAACGTCGGGCTGACCTCACTGAAGGTCTCCTCGCACAAACGCTCGAGAAGCTCCTCCGAGTAGCCCACCTCGAGGTGATCGAGAATCGCGGCCACGACCTCTTTCTGCCGGTCCGAGCCCCCGCCTCCGCGCGCGCCAATCAGGTCTTCGAACCGCACGGTCATCATCTGACCCCCGGGGCCACCGAGCCACCCTCGATACTCCCGCAACCGCTGCGCCATCGAGGGATATCCCTCTTCGACGCTGCCGTGGATGGCGAGTCGAATGCGCTCCTCGACACTCGGTTGGCGCTGGAACAGCTCATGGAAGGGATGCTCCTGCTCGCGCACGAGGTAGAAGGCGAGGGAAACGGCAATGTCGCGCGGATCGCGGATCATGAAGACACCGCGCGGTCCTCCCTCGGTCACCAGCCGCGAGTAGTCCTCGAGGTGAGCCAGATGCGCCATCAGGAGCTGGCCAGGACGGGTCGTCGCCAGGACCTGCTCGAGTCCGCCGTAGCGAGCGATATTGGAGTCGTGCAACGTTGGCAGCAGGCGCCGATGGAGGCTGGGATGGCGACAGAGCAGCCGCTCCAGGAGATGCGTACCCGCCTTGGGCAGGGTCACGCACAGGATCCGGGGCAGATCGGGGGCCGGACGCATCCGCCTGAGGAGATCGTTCGGCCCGAGTCCGAATCGCTGCAGGTCCCAGGTCCAGCGCCGCATTCGCTGGACGGCACCCCCATCAGACATCGGATTCGCGTCCCTTGTGGGGTTGCAGGCAATATGCCGAGGCAATGAGCAGGAACACCGGGCCCGTCACCGTCGTGTAGTGCAGCGTGTTGTCCGCGAGAGAGTTGACGATGATCACCACCATACCCAACACCACCGCGAGGTGAGCCGAGGCCAGGCCAGCGTCGCGTCCCTCAGCCACCGACCATCGACGGTAGTGCCAGAGGAGCGGCGTCGCGAGTGCCAACAGCAGCAGGCCGAGCCCGACAACACCCTCGTCGTGTAGCGCCTGAAGGTACTCGTTGTGCGGCGGATACTCCTGCGGAGGTATGTCGAAAGAGGGCCAGTCCTTCGACTCCGCCAGCGCCGGACGCAGTCTTCCGGGCCCCAGACCGAACCACGGATGCTCGCGCCACTGAGCGAGAGTCGTACTCCAGAGCACATCCCGCCCCGAGACGTTGAGCGTCTCGGGGACCTCGTCCAGGCTCTCGGGCGGTCGCACGAACATTCGATCCCTGACGCCGGGGAGGCTGAACAGCAACAGCAATGCGACCGCTCCTGCGAGCGTGAGACGAAGCGTTGCACCCGCCAGCCGCGCGGGCTTCATGATCCCGATCAGGAGCAACAGCGGTGCGGCGGCGAGCGCCAACCGCGACAAGGTGAACAACACGAGCCCGAGGACCAGCATCGAGACGATCCTCGCCACCCTCCAGCCGGCCAGGCGATAACGCCAGCGGGGCAGCGCTACACAGAGAATGACCAGAGCGTGAGTCGCCACGGGACGTGGACCGAGGATTCCCTTTGGCCCGTTCGACGTGAGATCGACCAGGCCGAGAGGAATCGTGATGGCGTAGATCGCGAAAGGAACCGCCAGACTCGCCATCAGAAGGCGATCGAGGTGCTCTCGGGACCGCACCGGATCGTCCTCGAACACCGCGACTGCCACGACCGCGATGCCGACCGGCAGGGCGTAGAACGCGACGTCCTTGAGCCCCGATCGCTCGGCTCCCGTGATCAACCACCAGAAAGCACACCAGGCCGAAAACACGGTCCAGGGAACCAGCGCCGTCGGGAGGCGCACCTGCCGTGCTCGCACGAGGCCGATCGCACCCAGCATCCCGGCGACCGCTACCCAGCGGACTCCCGAGGCCGAAAGCCCACCAGCAACGTCGGCGCCGGCTCCTCGCAGCAACCCGGAGAGCGCCGAAGTCAGGACGACGAAGTAGATCAGCGCCCACGGCCAGCGAACCATTCCGAGAAGCAACACAACGCCCACCGCGAGCCCGAGAAGAGGTAGCAGGCCCGCGGTCGGCACCGCCGCCACGACTGCACCCGCAGCACCCGCGAGCAGCAATACCAACGGTAGCGGCGCCTGGAGGCGAGCCGTCGTCATTCGTAGCCGCTCCAGTCGTCGGCACTCCGGCCCACGTTCGAGAGACGCTGCACCTGCTCCTCGGAGAGCGTCTCGCGCCACCCGCGGGCTCGCCCCCGATTGACGAAACGGAAATCCCGATCGGCTCCACGATGAAACGAATCTCGCTCGCTATCCTCTCGCTCACGAAGTCGCTCGACACTGTTGTCGTCGATCACTTCGCGCAATCGGGCCTCCGTTACCGACAGACCGAGAAAGTCGACGATGCAGCCGAGCTCCTTGACCGGGTCCTCTCGAAGCTCCTCGTAGCGCACGACCAGCAGATCGCCCCGTGCCGCCAGCGTGCTCTCGCGCCACGAAGCATAGTGGTCCGACCAGGTGCCGTACGGGTTCACTCTGCCCGCGACGAAGTCGTCCAGGAACTCGTCCATCTCGCCCCGGTAGAAGCCCCGCCAACGCAGGAACTTGTACTCCGACACGGCCACCGCACGCACGTCTCGCAACAGCAGCACGGCTCTTCGGTACTCCGGGCGAATGGGCTCATGCGTCTTGAGCAGCCTACCGCCCTCGGGAAGTGAAGGCGGAACCGCGGCAGCGACCTCTACGTGTCCGGACACCGAGTCCGGCGCGTCGAGCTCGGCGAAACTCGCTGGGCGGCCGACGAGGAGCTGGTAGAGGAGGAACCGAAGCCAGGTATTCCCCGACCGCGGATACGAGGCCAACATGACATCGTGCTCGCCCAGCTCGCGGTGTCGCCACCAGGTGAGCGGCCGTCTGAGCGGGGTCCGAGCGAGGCGATTACGCGCCCGTCGTATGGGTGAGCTGCTCACGACTGTCCAACCATCACGGTTTCACCGAGAGGATAGCCGTAGCGCTTCCTCAATGGGGCGCAGAGCACGCGAGCGGCCCATGGACTCGCGTCGGGTGGTCCCTTCGGGGGCCGCAGCTCGGTCCACCCCACGGCGGAGCGCTCCGGGTTACCGGCCAGGGCATGGACCGGCTCGAGGTACACCTGACCCTCTCTCTGCGAGAGCGGCTCCGCTCTCTCCCTCGACGGCGCCGCACGCTCGATCCCGAGCCCGGCCTCGATCGTCGCGACGGTGGCGCGAGGAGCGGCGAGAAAATCCTCGAGACGAACGCGAGTGTACGCCTCGGCCCGCCGCCCTACCCGCTCGGCGCCGAGATTCTGGGCTACCCAGAGCGCCGCCGACCGAGAGGTGTTGTGAGCCCTGAGATAGCCCTTGGCTCGGCTCCAGCTCTCGACCACCGCCAGACCGTCTCGTACCAGATGCACCACCCTGACCTCCAGCTCCGGGCTGCCGAGAAGAATGGCCGCGGTGGCCGGGTTCTTGGAGCTGTCTACCACGCAGTCGGCTCCGGCTCGATCGGCAACATCCTGAAGGGTTCGCGTCATCTCTCGCCGCAAACGCTCGATCCCGACCGTCTCCAGTCGGCCGGCGAGAAGACCTGGCAGGTGCCGCAATCGAGCATAGACCGACCCCGTTGCAACAGTGCTCGGATCGATATCGTGTACCAGCGGACGCCAGAATTCGCAGCTGACCACCGGTGCTCCGCATGAACAGTACACCAGGCGCTCCTGCATTCGCTCGTTGAACAGGTATTGGCTCGCTTCGCCGACGAAAACCGAGCGGTCACGCTGGCCCAGCAGCCTCCCGACGAGCGTGGTGCCGCTGCGACCCGCTCCGCTCAAGAAGAGCACCTGAAGGGGATCGTTCACCACGTCACCCCGCCTGTCCTCCCGAGGCGAGGCGAGCCTTCAGCATGCGCCCGACAGTCGGCACCGAGGCGTCGAACCCGAGCCGCCAGAGCGCAGCACCGAAGACCACGACGGTGCCGATCCCTCCCAGCACGATCATCGGCCAGGCACCGAGATCGGTCCCGAAGCGCAACGCCACCGGGACGATCGAAGCCAGCAACGCAGAAACGACAAGGGTCCAGAGAGAGCGATCGTAGGGGCGGATCCCCTGACGACGAATCGCCACCTGGGTCGCGCTGCCGAAGAGCACGAACAACGTCAGCCCAGTGGCGACCGAGGCTCCCGCGATGCCGAACGGAGGAATCAGCAGGACGTTGAGAACCAGACTGAGCACGACACTGCCGCCCGAGAGAACGAACCACGCACGCTCTCCACCCGTCATCATGAGCAGTTGTCCGACCGGGCCGGTCGCGGCGTTCACGAATTGGCCGAGACCGAGAATGACGAGGGCGGCGCTCGCCGGTGTGTACTCGCTGCCGAACACCGCCCGAAGGAGTTGCTCAGGCAGGGCCAGGATCAGCACCAGGATGGGCACCGAAAGACAGAGACACCACCGCACACCGATGCGAAAGAGATCTTCCACCTGGTCCCGCTGCCCCTGGAGCCAGAGTCGCGCGACCACGGGTGAGAGGATCGCCGAGATCGAGCCGACGATGAGCACGAAGGCGACGTTGAGTTGGACCGCCGCCTGGTACAGACCGACGGAGCGCTCGCCGAGAAAGAAGCCCACCATCAACTTGTCCAGCCAGAACAAGAGCAGTACGAATGAGGTGCTGCTCAGCGCATGGAGGGCATAGACGAAGATCCGACCCGTGGGAACCTCAGGCGCACTCGGAGCCAGCGAGGCCTCCCGACCCGGCGCGATGCCCGCGTCCTTGCCTGGTGTCCGTAGAGAGCGGAACACTGCCGCTGTGCCGAGCAGCGCTGCGACGGCAAAGGACACCGTCACCACGAGCGCGGTCGCGCCGACCGCCGCGGTGGAGGCCAGCGCCAGGGGCAGCAGGACGAGCGCCAGTGCTGGTTGACACAGATCCTGAATCCAGGACGCGCCGAGGGCTCTCCCGCGGACCCGAAGAGCGGCGGCGACCATCGCGAGCAGGGCCGCGAGCGGAACTGCCAGCGCGAGAATGCGCAGCGGAGACGTGATCGCGGGCGCACCGAGAGCGCCGGCCAGCAGCGGCGCAACGATCAGGAGTCCGCCCGCGACAACCACCGAAGTCGAAAGGCCCCAGGCGAGAATCCGGGCCGACAGGGTTGCCGTTGCGCCACCGTGCCGGGCGGCTTCTGCGCTCCCTGAAGCGAATCGGGTCATCGCCTTGTCGAAACCGGCCGTGCCCAGGATCGAAGCCAGACGAAACAGAGTCCAGGCCAGGGTGAAGACTCCGAACTGGAGTGGGCCGAGTGCGCGCGCGAGAAACACCTGAGTGAGCAGCTGAAATCCTCGACCCAGAAACTTGCCGAGCACGGTGGTGGCGGACCCGCCGGCAAGCCGGGCTACCGTAGCGGGGGCCACGCCGCTCGGCATCGATGGTTCGACGGTCATGGGCGAGTGCCCTCAACCCAATTCGCGGAGAGCAGCGAAGCCGACCGCGAACAACAGACCCATCAGCGCGGCGATCGCGACACGACGGGGCAGATTCCGATCCATCGGGTCACTCGGGGCTACGGCTTCTGCGACGGTTCGAATCGGCGGAAGCCCGTCCTGGGCCTGTGCGGAGACCAGGGCAGCGCGGTGTCGGGTCGCGACCTCCTCCCGATACTGCGCCGCTTCCGTTTCCTGCCGAGCGAGCTGAGCGTCGAGCAGTTCGAACTCGGCTCGCAGCGATTCCGCCTCGAGCCGCCAGCGTCGCTCTTCGAGTTGAAGATCGCTGAAGCGAGCGAACTCCTGACTGCGCCGTGCGGCAGCGAGCCGCTCGTGCATCGCCGCCAGCTCGACCAACAGTCGCTCGACCTGCGGATCTGCTCCCACCAGGGACCGGAGCCGGTCTTCCGCGTCGAGGACCTCCCCACTGATCTCGAGATAGCGGGGATTGGCTTCCTCGGTGAAGGTAATGGCACTGCGCTCGCGCTCGAACCCCTCGCGCTCTCGATCAAGGGAAGCGCCACTGTCCGGCAACACGAGAGCGATACTGTCCGGCACCACGTTGGCGATCAGCACGAGGCGTTCGGGTGTTCCGGCCAGACGAAGAGTGACCGCGAGCAGCCGGTCGAGCGCGCTGCGGGCCGCCCCAGACCACTCCTCGCGGTGTCCCCCGAGCGACTCGAGCAGCGTGTCCATCTCCCCTCTGGCCTCGACGCCCAGGCTCGCGAGCCGCTCCTCGTGTCGTTTCAGGACCTTGCCGAAACTCTCGCGCCACCCACTCGCCAGTCGGAGCTGCCTCTTCGCGAACTCCTCGCGGTTGACGCTACGCGCCATTTCGGCTTCGCGCTGCAAGCTCTCGGCCTCGGCCAACGCTTCGCTCATCTTGTCGACTACTTCGGTGAACTCGGCTTCCCGAAGTCGCCCGAGATGCTCCTGGAAAGCCTCGTTCCAGGCGTTGGCCATCAGGACCGCCAACTCGGCCGACTCCGCGCGGGCCGCCAGCTCGATGATTGGCGCGAGTGCACTCTGCTCCCTTCGACGCAGGAGCATTTCGGTCTCGATGTTGGCGCCGACTTCGAGCGGGACCTCTCGACCGTCGGTCGCGAGCGCGATGCGTTGCTCTGCGGCGCGAAGGACTGGCGGAGATTCGAGAATCCACTGAAAACCCTGAACCGGGAGCGGTTGCCCCTCGATGCTCGACTCGAGCTCCAGTTGAGACACGAGAAGCGTGACCGTGGCCTCGTAGCGCGAGGGCAGCAGGCGATCGACGACGATCATGACCACCACCGCTACGATCGGCGCCAGAATCAACAAGAGCAGGTGTCGACGCACGAAGTCTCTCAGCTCCGCCACGCCGAGCCCCCCCCGCGAGCCCGACTCACTCGGGGCACTCGGCGACTCGGACCGTGATGCAGGTACTTCGGGATGCTCGTTCAGGGGGGCCGTCACGGACAAGGACGCTCCGCTTCGATCGAAGAGGCACAGGGGCGTAGAAACCATCGGGATCCTACACGACGACCCAGGATCACCGAAGCAGCGGCCTTCTCAAAGCAGGCGGCCGCGCCGACGATCGCATGGCTCGAGCGCGCAGGACCGTTCTCGCCTCCCGTCGACAGCCGATGGGCTCGGCGCGTTCGAGCACGAGAAGTCGGCTGGAAACCAGGGCCGCCACGACCCGGTCAGTTCGACCAGGCGCTGGTGCCCCCGCTTTCGAAACCGTCGCTGAAGATGTCGGCTGTGCCGACAGCGCCCTCGGAGGCACCCTGATCCCAGGCCGTGCCCTCGCGGCTCTCTGCGATGCCGAAGAGTCCGAGCAGGGAATCGAGACCGCCGGGCAAGACCGAGCTGCCTGCATCGACCGCCGCGCTTCCGATCGCCAGACGGAAGTCCGGCCACGATCCGTCAAAGGGGTCGTGATCGGCCTCGTCGTAGTCGACGAAACCGGCAGCTGCGTCTTGGCCGGAGCTCTCGAAGACGGTGTTGGTGCGGATCTCGGCCACGGTCTGGTGGAACTCCTGCGAACCGGAATGAACGATGTTCATGTCCCCAGCCTTGAATGCCAGACCGCGCCAGCCATTGTCCTGATAGAGGTTGTGGTCGATGACCGTATTCGTGTAGTTGCTGTCGAGGTCTTCGACCACCAGAGCGTACGCCGCGTTGTTGACCAGCACGTTGTTGCGCAGCTTGGTGTCGACGTTGACGTGGGTGTCGTTGTTCAGTCCGCCGAGCCGAATCCCGATGGCGTTGTTGGCCAGGACATTGTTGTAGAGCACCATCTTTCCGTCCCGCCAGTGGCGGATCAGATAGAAACCGGCATTGCCGTTGTTGTAGACGAGGTTGCGGTAGAGGTGCATCCCGGTGGTGCCGTCCATGTAGAAGCCACTGCCGCCAGCGCCCGACACCACGCCGTTCTCGTAGAGACCACGCTGCTGTGCCGCCCAGCTCCAACCGAGGGTGTCGCGAAAGACGTTTCCGGTGACCAGGAAATCGCGAAAGACGTGACTGTCCGGCTGCAGGCCCCAGACCCGGATCGCTCCGCAGTCGCTCTTCATCTGGCAGCTGCGCTCGAAAAGATTGTTCCGCAAGAGGATCTCGCCCAGTTTGATCTCGGCGGCCGAGAAGCCGTACTCCGATGGAGACTGGACGACGCTCTCGGTGAGCAGTAGCCCCTCGGTAGCCGTGTCGTGGACCCAGTTGTCTTCGAAGGTGAGACGATCGGCGTGCCGAAACGCGACGCCACCGGTGGAGGAGCCTCCTTCCTCCGACATCCGAAACCCGAGGTGGTGCAGTTCGTTGCCTCGGATCACGGTGTCGAACATCCCCGAACGCGTCCAGCTGTCGGCGTCACCACCGGTCCACCGCTGGGTGAGCTTGATCCCCCACGTGTCCATCTGTCCGATGTCGTTGTCTTCGATGAGCAGCGACTCGATGCGCTTGTCCAGGTGAGAGCCTGCCTCGACCTGTTGCTCGGCCACGATTCCGATGTCGGCCCAGTGGAGGGAGGAGCCCCGAATCGCGTTGCCGACCGAGAGATGATTGATCCAGTTCGCCATCGACACCACACGACCGTTGTAGAGCTCCATGTCGAGATCGCGCAATTCGATCCATGATCGATCCATCAGATCGAACGCCGTGTCGTAGCGTGGGATCTCGAGCAACTGAGACGCAGGATTGCCCGGCGTCGGCGGCCACAGGTACAGCTGATCCGTGGCGTCGTCGAACCACCACTCGCCGGCTGTGTCCAGCAGGGCCGGATGTGACTCGACGAAGTACTTCGTGCCCCAGCCGAGTCCCGGATCGGTGCCGACTCGATGACACGCGTCGTCGACGGTGATCCGTCCCGCCGCGACGTTGTGCGCGGTGATCTTTCGAAGGTACTGGAAGTGGGCACGGTAGTGGTCCTGCGCCCGAAGGACGGCTCCAGTGAGGTCACCCAAGGTGCTCAGGTTGCCGGCCTCGACTCCTGGCTCGCCGTCGTCAGCAGCATCGGTGAGTTTGGTGGCCGAGCGCGTCGAGGTGTCGCAATCCGCAACCGCGGCAGGATCACGGCGGTCGCCGAGCTGCCTCCCTGCGCCGTCCACCACCGCTCGGTGTGTTTCCAATCTTCGGCCACGGTCCAGTCCGGTTCGCGCGCCAGGGGCAGGCGTTCGGACACGTCGCCCTGTGGGTCGAGGCGCACGATCAACCGCGGCGGGCCGTCCAGTTGCCACGCCGAGAGATCGGCCCGCCAGACGTTGCTGGCAGGCACGCTGGCCGGAAGCCCGATGGTATTCGAGCTCAGCTGCGTCCACGAAAGTGACGAGCTGGGCAACGAGCCGCGCAACGTCACCGTACCCGCTCCCGCCTCGGCCCTGTAGATCGCCCGGTCTGCACTGGCTCCGCTCTGCGCCGGCACGATCGCCTCACGGTAGAGGCCCGGCTGGATGTGCACCGTGGTCCCGGCTCCGGCCAGGTCCGAGGCACGCCCGATGGTGGCGAAAGCGCTTCCGGGAGCGAGCCCGTCGTTACTGTCGCTTCCCGAGCTCGCATCGACCCACAGATCTTCGATGCGCGGCGTCTCGAAGGCGACTTCGTCGAATCGCAAGGTGCCGACCGGGGAGATCAGGGGACTCGCGACCGTTTTGCCGACCTCGATGAGGGAGCCGTGCTCTTCGTAGTGAGTCACGTTGGTGATCGAGCGGACGTTCGTGCCGTCGACCCAGGCCGCGACCCATTCGTCGAGCCGGTAGCCGATGGTGATCTCCTGCCAGCGATCCGGCAGAACGAAGGTCGAGCCATAGTCCCACTGGGCTGTGTCGTTGCCGTCCCGCCACTCGATCCAGCCGAGATACTGCCCCTGACTCTCGTAGAAGCGCATCGCCACCAGGATCTTGAAGCTGTCGCCCTTGATGGCAGCGATCTGGACGGAACGGGCGCCCAGAAAGCCGCTGCCGGGGTCGTTGAGCACCACGCTGTTGGGGTCGAACCAGAAGGACAGGTAGGCTTCCTCGGCCCTGGCGATGGCACGTGCCCCACCCGCCACGAGGTGACTCTCCTCGGAGTCGATGGTCACCTGGAGGCCCTTCGATCCCGCGTGGGCGGCACCGGCCGTCGTGGTCAGGGTGCTGCCCGGAGCCGTGATCCAGTTCTCGAGGGTGCCCTCGAACTCCTCTTCGAACACCGAGACGGTGGTCGGCACCGTGGTCTGGGCCCCGAGCCAGGACGGGGCCAGTGCCAGAAGGAGGCAGATTCGCGAGCGAAGGAGCACAGGAGTGGCCATCCCGAGACAATACTTCGAAACATTCCGATACTCAAATTTATCGGGCGCGTGTGACATTTTCTGACTCCTGGACTCGATATCTCTCCGGATTCTTAGCACCCGGTGCGCCGGGGGTCCACGCTCCTGAGTGTTTCTCCACATCTGAAACTACTAATTCTATAAAAACTCTACATTTGGAACAATTATTGCTAGATTTACCAATCTCACGGCAAACCGTGGTTCCCCGCGCGTTCCCTCTCGACCCAAGGAGCAAAGATTCATGACCAAGTGCCTCCGTTGTCCACTCTTCGTCCCTGCGCTGGCACTCCTGTCGGTTGCCATGGTCAGCGCCCAGACCCCCGTGACCCGCTTCGACGCCACCGCTGCCAGCGTGACCTGGACGACCTCGAACGACCACGGCGGCGCCGTACTCCGGATCTCGGGACCGGCGGCACCATCGAGCGTCGGATCGAGCCCGCGGACACCGTCACCCTCGGTGTCGAGGACTTCATCGAGCTCTCCCCGGCGCACGGGACGAGATCGACGGCGCCTACAACTGGGAGCTGTCGTTCGAGAAGGGAACGTTCGACCAGGGGGGCCTGATCGAGAGGACGAGACAGCCGACGGCGCGGACCGGCCGTCGCGCATCGCAACGACAGTGAAGATGCCGTGGCGAGCGGCGTGTTCTCCCTGAGAGACGGGGCGTTTCTCGCACCGACCGACGAGCCCGAGTCGACACCGTCACGAGCGCTGATCACCAAGGCCGGAGCGTCCGACGCAGACGACCGACGCGCGACCAGGTGATCAACGACGACCTGATCGTCGACGGCAGCGCCTGCATCGGCTTCGACTGCGTCAACGGCGAGAGCTTCGGCTTCGACACCATCCGCCTGAAGGAGAACAACCTCCGCATCAAGTTCGACGACACCAGCAACTCCGCCAGCTTCCCGAGCAACGACTGGCAGCTCACCGCCAACGACTCCGCCAACGGCGGTGCCAACAAGTTCTCGATCGACGACATCGACGCGGCGGCCGCACGCCGTTCACCATCGAGGCCAGCGCGCCGTCGCACTCGCTCTACGTCGACGACGGCGGACGCGTCGGCTTCGGCACCTCGACCCCGGTGGTCGAGGTCCACATCGTGGACGGCGACACCCCGACCCTGCGCCTCGAGCAGGACGGCTCTTCCGGCTTCACCCGCAGACCTGGGACGTCGCCGGCAACGAGACCAACTTCTTCGTCCGCGACGTCACCAACGGCAGCAGGCTGCCGTTGCGTATCCGTCCCGGTGCCCCGACCAGCAGTCTCACGTCGGGCACGGCCGGCATCGGTATGGGCGTTACCACCCCGGCCGCGAGTCTCCACGTGCAGCGCAGCGACGGAACTGCCTCGATGTTGGTCAAGGAGACCAACGCCGCCTCGGAAAAGCGCACTCTGCTGAAGCTCGAGAACAGCGCCGGCGGTGTCCAGTTCGCCCTCGTCGACACCGCCAACGCCCGTCGCTGGAACTTCGCGGTGCTGAACAGCGGCAGCTTCTCGGTGTCCCGTGACCAGAGCGGCGGCCCGGAGATGGAGATCATCGAGAACGGACGAGTCCGGATGGGTCCCGGGGAGCGCGGTCTTCGACCTCGCCACCAACGGAGACCTGGCGATTGCCGGGACCCTGACGCCAGGGCTCGAGCCGCGCCATCAAGGACGTCGTGGCTTCGGTGTCGCGCCTCGACATCCTCTCGACAGTGGCGGCCCTCCCCTGGTCGAGGTGGACCTACAAGCAGGACGAAGACCGCAGCGTCCACTGGGCCGATGGCCGAGGACTTCTACGAGACGTTCGGGCTCGGCGCGGACGCTCAGCACATTGCGCCGGGCGACCTGGCCGCCGTCGCCCTCGCCGCGATCAAGGGACTCCAGGCCGAGGTCGACGAGCGAGACGCGCGCATCGAAGCAACTGGAGCAGCGCCTGCTCCAGATCGAGGCGCGGCTCGAGAAGCCCTGATCCGGCCTCCCGCAGAGGGAGTCCCCGCCGGCCCGTTCCCTGTATCTTCCTCGACGCCCGCCGCTCCGCGACGGGGGCGCTTTCTGCGGCCCTCTCGCCGGCCCCGGTGGCGCCGGACAACTCTGATCCGAAGATTCTAGATTTCATCGAAATTGAGCTCCGGGTGAACTTCGTTCCTCATGCCAACAATCCGTCACAATTTCAGTCTGACTTCTTGCTTCCCGGACGAGCGCCAATGTCCAGAGGCGGGACGGCTTGCCGAGTCTTCGATGGCCGCCACTATGTACAATCTGCATTTCTATAGACGGCGATCCTCATCCAGAGAGTCCTGAGAACTCGGAAACAAGACGCAAAGGCCACTACGAGACGTGCGGCGACGTCGATCGCAGGTCGCGCGCGCCACCGGCGCAGGAGACCTTCCGACTCCCGGAGCCGACCCGATCGCGGTATCCACCGAGCTTCGTGCTGCGGCGACTCGGATGGCATTCGGACTGATCCCCCTTTTCAAGCGAATTCCTCGAGCTCGGTGCAAATCACGAGGATCGATTCCAGGCGTATGTCGACCAGCAACTCGCGCCCGGTACTATCGACGACAGCGCCTTCGACGCGCGTCTGGCGGCTGCCGGGCTCGGCACGCTCAACAAGAGTCACGACGCAACTCTGGAACGATCACGTCGTGGGCAACGGAGGCCGCTACACTCCGATTGAGCAGCTCGAGCTGGCCACCTTCATGCGCGCGGTCTACAGCAAGAAGCAGTTCCGCGAAGTCATGGCCAACTTCTGGCACGATCACTTCAACGTCTACGGCTGGGACTTCTGGGTCGGTCCAGTGATGGTCTCCTACGATCGGTGGATCCGCCAGAACCTCTTCGGTAACTTCCGCATCATGCTCGAGGGAATCGCCAAACACTCGGCGATGCTCTACTACCTCGACAACTTCGCGAGCGACAAGGGCGAGCCGAACGAGAACTACTGTCGTGAGCTCTTCGAGCTCCACACGCTCGGCGCCGAGAACTATCTCGGAACGATCGAACAGTGGCGAGGTCCCGCTCGACTCGAACGACATTCCGATCGGCTACGTGGATCGCGACGTCTTCGAAGCAGCCCGCTGCTTCACCGGCTGGACGGTGAACAACGGCTACAACGGTCCGATCTCGAACGGCTCCTTCTACTTCGACTCCGAGGAGCACGACAACGACCAGAAGATCGTGCTCAATCCGAATGTGGCCCACGCGATCGTACCCAACGATCAATCGGAGACCGAAGGCCAGCAGGTGCTAAACCGGCTCTGCTCGCATCCGGGCACCGCCCGGTATATCGCCCGCAAGCTGTGCACTCGTCTGGTCAGCGACACGCCGTCCGAATCCCTGATCGATCAGGCCGCCCAGGTCTTCCGAACAAGTGGAACCCTGGGACGGCGCCACTCCGACCAACCGCGGCCAGCTCACCGCCGTCTATCGCACCATCCTCGAGTCCGACGAGTTCAGGGACACGTGGGGAGAAAAGACGCGCCGCCCCTTCGAGATCGTCACAGGAACGATGCGCGCCGCCAATGTGGACTTCGACTTCACGGAGTCGAACAACCAGCTCGACAACTTCCTGTTGCGCTTCGACTCGGCCGGCCAGCCGCTCTTTTCCTGGCGAACCCCGGACGGCTACCCAGACGACCGGAAGAGCTGGGAGAGCACCGCACCGCGGGTCTTCACCTGGCGCGTCGAACAACTGGCTGAGCGACGAAAGACCAGCGTCCGCAAGCCCTGGTTCTTCAACGTGCGAGCGGTCACGCAAGCACAGACCGACTCCTCGGCCAACCAGATCGTCGACTTCTGGGTGGAGCAAATGCTCCGAAGGCCCATTTCCTCCGAGGACCGCGATGTCCTGGTCAACTACATGCGCCTTTTTTCCGCTGCCAGCAGCCATATCGACCTCGACAACGAAGACAACTACTCCCGCCTGCGGGGCCTCATCTCCCTGATCGCCAACTCCCCCTACTTCGCCGAGAAGTAGCCAGGCACTCCAAGGAACTCTCACATCATGAACAAATACACCAGACGGAATTTCATCTGCGGGTGCTCGGCCGCGATCGCGGCGATGTCCGGAGCACGCTTTTCTTCCCTGGCCTTTGCCGCGCCCGGCTACAACGACGACGTCATCGTCACGGTCTTCCTGCGCGGGGGCATGGACGCCTTGAATCTGCTGCCGCCGTGGAGCGGCACCGACCGATCGCGGTACGTGACGGCGCGCCCCGACCTCGCGGTGCCGACCACTGGCAACAACAGCGCCATGCGGCTGGGCAGCACGAACTTCGGCCTCCACCCTGCGGCCTCGCCGCTGCACGAGCTCTGGAACGACGGCAGCCTGGCGATCGTCCGCGCGACGGGAATCACGACCGCAGCGACGCGCAGTCACTTCGAGGCGATGGAAGTCATCGAGTTGGGGACCGACGTTGAAGGCACCGTGAACAGCGGCTGGCTGGCCCGCCATCTCGAATCGGCCACCAACCTCCCGCCCAACATCATCTTCCCGGCGCTCTCCGCCGGGAGCATCCAGGCCCTCTCCCTGGCGGGCAACCTCGAAACGATCGCGATGACGAACGCCAACAGCTTCCAGATCGATGACGGCCCTTGGAACTGGCGCCTCGATATGCGGGGTGCGCTGCGTCAGCTCTACGAGAACGGTGGCACCCAGATCCACGCCTCCGGCATCCAGGCTCTCAACGCTCTGGAGGTCGTCGAGCAGAACGTCTCGAGCAACTACACCCCGGCCGGCGGTGCCGGTTCGCTCTACAACCAGGCCGGCACCTTCGGCGACCACATGGAACTGGTCGCCCAGTTGGTGCGCGAGCCGGACCTGGGACTGCGCGCCGCGACCGTCGACCTGGGAGGGTGGGACACGCACGAGTCCCAGGGTGACAACGGCGCCGGATACTTCGCAGGCCGCATCGACGACCTCGCCTACGGCTTCGCGGGCTTCTACCAGGACCTTGCCGCCGCCCCCGGGGGCCACCACAACCGCGTGACCGTGGTGGTCAAGAGCGAGTTCGGCCGGCGCCTTCGCCAGAACGGCAGCCGTGGTACCGATCATGGCCACGCTGGCCTCATGCTCGTGCTCGGCGGACGAGTCAATGGCGGCGCCTTCTATGGGCCATGGCCCGGGCTCGCCGCGGGCGCCTTGTTCGAGGGAGAGGATCTGGACGTGCAGACCGACTACCGGCGGGTGCTGTCGGAGATCCTGGTCCGACGTCTCGGCAACAACAAGATCGAGGACGATCTTTCCCGGCTACGGCCAGACCTACGCCAACCAGGGACCGCTCGGCATCGTCCAGGGCACGGACCTCCCCGTCGCCACCGGTCCCGAGATCTTCGACGATGACTTCGAGAGCGGCAATCTGAACGCCTGGTCCTAGTGACCCGGCCGAGACGCTCCCAGGAGGCG
Source organism: uncultured Acidobacteriota bacterium (assembly GCA_963851415.1). GTDB lineage: Bacteria > Acidobacteriota > Thermoanaerobaculia > Multivoradales > Multivoraceae > CAWKPF01. The sequence goes on along the minus strand of CAWKPF010000002.1, from coordinate 4,212,486 downwards.
GCGCACCGCTGGGACACCCTGCGGTACGCCGCCACTCTCGCCCTCTGATTCCGCCGGATGGAAAGGTCCGGGCCGTGATATACACCGAGGGTAATATGCGGCCGATCACCGAGCCCGCCTCCCCTCAGCGGGCCACAACCAGCGCAGAGACCACGGTGCTCCCCGAGCCCGGCAGCGCCGGGAGTCCGAGCGGAGCCGCCGCCGTGGACCCGGTTCTCGGGTCCTCCCGCGAGCCGGTACCGATCCCCTTCGGGGCCCGGCGTTGGTCACGGGTCCTCCGCAACCTCTGCCTGGCCAGCTCCGACGCTCTCGGAGTGGCGCTGGGAGGCACCCTCGCGTACCTCCTGTGGGCGAACCTGGTGCGCGACCAGCCGGCCTACGTCTACGTCAAGCTGATCACGCTGCTGCCATTGTTCGTGCTGGGCTACGCCCTGGGTGGCCTCTATCCTGGCTTCGGAACGGGAGCCGTCGAGACCCTGCGCACTCTGACGCTGCGGACTTCGTTCCTGTTCATCAGTCTGGCTGCCACCACCTACGTGGTGCGCATGCCTCACAAGTACGCCCGCGTCGCGTTCCTGATCGCCTGGGCGAGCGCGCTGGTGCTGGTTCCCCTTCTGCGCTTCCTCCTGCTCGCCCGTGCGCACACCTGGCGCTGGTGGAACGAGCCCGTCGTGCTCGTGGGTCGTGGCCATCTGATCGGAACGACCGTCGAATCGCTCGGTCGGGGCCTCACCATCGGGTACCGCCCGATTGGAGTGATCACTCTCGGACAGGGACTCGGCACCTCGACCACCGACCTCGACCTGCCGATTCTGGGGGGGCTCGAACGCGCCGAAGAGATCGCGGCCTCGGGCGTGCGCGTCGCCCTCTGGCTCGCCGATCAGCCCGAAAAGCACGATCAGCACCTCGAGGAGCTGCGTCGGCACTTCGAGCACGTGATCCTGATTCGTGGTGTCGAGGAGACGCCGGTCGAGGGGGTTCGCATCCGCAACCTCGGCACGGTCCTGGGCGTGGAGTTTCGCAACCAGCTCTTGCTCACTCACAACCGCGTCTTGAAACGAGCCATCGACATCGTGGGAGCGCTATTCGCCCAGGTCGTCGCGCTACCGATGGTCGCGGCCGCTGCCCTCGCGATCAAGATCAGGGATCCGGGCCCGGTGTTCTATCGCCAGACCCGTGAAGGCCTCCACGGGGAGCCGATCGAGGTCCTCAAGCTGCGCACCATGCAGGTGGATGCGGAGAACATCCTCGAGCTCCACCTCGAGAGCTCTCCCGAAGCCCGAGCCGAGTGGGAGTCGCGTTTCAAGCTGACCGACGATCCTCGTCTCATTCCCGGCATCGGACGCTTCCTCCGCCGTTGGAGCATCGACGAGCTCCCCCAGTTCTGGCAGGTTCTTCGCGGCGACATGAGCCTGGTCGGCCCGCGGCCGTTTCCGCCCTACCACCTGCGGCTCTACGAGAGCGCCGGCCTGGAGCTTCGGCGGCAGGTTCGGCCGGGTCTGACCGGCCTGTGGCAGGTCATGTCGCGCAGCGACGCCGAAGTGACCGAGCAGCAGGGCTACGATAGCTACTACATCCGGAACTGGTCGATCTGGATGGACCTCTACATCATGGCGCGCACGATCACAGCCGTGCTCGGAGGCCGCGGAGCGTACTGATCAGGAGCCCCGGGCGATCCACAGTCGCCTGAGCCTGACGACTCAGCGCGACGTCGGCGGAGTGTCGGGTCGGGCGAACGAAGCGCCGTGACGCGCAGGGTCCGTGCTTCAACCATGCCGCTCCTGAAGGCGGCGCCGCGAATCCGAGATCGAATGGCATGGCGGCCGACGACCGGGAGGTCGAGGACTTCCGAAGGGCGGTTCGATCGTAGCCGAGGAGAGGGCCGGTGACCCCTTCCGCTCGGGTTTCGCCGCCCCGCGACGCCCGATCTCCCCCTGTGGGGGGAACCGGGATCGACTAACTACGAAAACTGGTATAAATTTTAAATATTGCGCTGCGCTCCGGTCCCGAGAGAGGCCCAGACCATGAAGAACAACGTGATCACCCTGGCGATCCTCGCCGCCCTTCTCTTCAGCGCGAAACTCTTTCTCGAGCACACGGCGAGCACCATGCTCGAAGAAGCGGCCGAGATGGCCGAAGACGGTCAGTACGAGAGAGCGCTCGAGCAGCTGCGAGACCTTGACGCAGTCTTCGCGTGGACACCCGCCGGAAAGGAGGGAGAGTCCCTTCGTGAAGACGTTCGCAGGAAGATCAAGGGCCGGGAGCAGCGCCAGGCCGAGGCTGCCGAGCGCCAACAATGGGATCGCGAGCTCGCGCAAGAGCGCCGCCGCGACGAAGACCGTCAGGCAGCGAAAGACCGCATGGACCGCGAGCTGCAAAGACAGCGCAATGAGCGTCTCGACGACCAGTACTACGGCAAGGACGACGACGGGTAGGAAACTCGCCCTCCGACTCCGCAACCTCCGTGAAGCCTGAGACCGGGCCCGGACCGAGACCCCGATGATCATCCCGATCGGACACGATCGCGGTGAGGTGTGGCGCTGGCCTCTCGTCACCCCCATCCTGATCTTCGTTTGCGTCGCCATCTTCTGGCTGCAGTGGGACTCCATCCGGATCGATCGCGAGGCAGGGAGCCGGACCTACCAGGAGGTCCTCGACTATCTGTTCGAGCATCCCTGGATCGAGCCCGACCCTCGCCTTCACCTGCCGAACTGGCTCCTGGCCGAGCTCTCTACCGTCCGCGAGAAGGCCTCCGATCTCGGCCTCACGCGGGGCTGGGAGTACGAATCCCAGAGGGTCGCCCTGGCCAAGCTCACCGAGCGTTGGATCGAGGTCCGCGACCGCAGCGTCGCCCAGCAGTACGGCTACCGAGCCGAGTCTCCCGGCAGGTGGTCTGCGCTGACCTACCAGTTCGTGCACGGTGGGTGGATGCACCTCATCGGCAACCTTCTCATCCTCTACCTTGTCGGCGCACCGATCGAGGACGTGTGGGGGCGGCCCCTGTTTGCGTCGTTCTATCTCACCGGTGGCGCGATCGCGGCGTGGACCGACGCTGCCATGAGCACGACCCCTCACCTCCCCCTGATCGGCGCTTCCGGAGCCGTGGCCGCGGCGATGGGCGCCTTCCTGGTTCGATTTGCCCGGGCGCGACTGCACTTTGCCTACTGGTTCTTCGTGATCGGCGGCACCTTCACGGCACCTGCCTGGATGATGCTGCTGCTCTGGTTGGCACGCGAAGGAAGCTACGCCTGGTTCTTCTCCCGCGTGCTGGGGGTGAGCAGCGGCGTCGCTCATTGGGCACACGTCGGGGGGTTTGCCTTCGGTGCGGCCTTCGCCGCGCTCCTCCACGTGTTCGAGATCGAGAGCAAGATCCTGCGCAAGAGCATCGGCGCCAAGGTGAATCTCACCGAGAACGCTGCCTTGCAGAGAGCCCACGATCTGGTCGAGCGCGGAGCCCACTCCGAAGCCTGGGCTCTGCTCGTGAGACAACAGGGCGACCACCCGGAGGACTACGACCTCGGACTCGCTCTCTGGTATCTCGCCGTCGAGATGAGGCGAACCGGACAGATTGCGGCACGCCTCGTGCCGCTCCTGATCCGCGAGCTGGCGAGCGGAGACGCCGTTGCCGCGGTCGAGCTCGCCACCGAGATTCTCGATCGCGAGCCCTCGCCCACCTCCGATCGGACGGAGCTGGTTCGTCTCGCCGAGGGACTCAGCCGCGGAGGAGCAGGAGGAGCCGCCGCCGGACTGATCCGAGCAGCCATGGAATCGCGAATGCAGCTCGACCCTCCCGACCTGCTTCGCCTGGCACGCCTCGCCGAGCATTACGATCCGATCCAGGCCTCGAAATTCGCCGCCGAGGCTCTCGCCACCCATGCGGGGCTGGCCCCGTATGTCCGCGACGAACTGGACCGGCTGTCGCGGTTCGGCCGGGAGCCCATCGCCCCTCCTGAGGCGGCTCCGCCTTCCGCCTCGCCCAGGGAGAGGGACTCGGTACTCAGCCCGTCACCGGCCCCGACTGAGAGCCCGGAACCGTCACCCCACTTCGAGCGGCTCGCCGCCCGACTGATCGAGCTGCGCGGAGCTCGCATGCTCGTGGAGCTCGCCGGACAACGCCTCTGGCTCAAGATGGAGTCCGTGGCGGCCTTGAGCGCGGCGCGGATCCGACCCGCAGGGGTGGTCCCGTGGCTCCTGCTCGATCTCGTCCTGGGTGATCGCACCGAGCAGGACCGTCCGCGCCTGGTTCGCCTGCTCTCCACCGAGCTCGAGGTGGACCGCCTCGAGGGCGGCTCGATGGTGAGCGGCGACCCTCGAACGGGCCAGCAGATCGAACAGTCTTTCGTCAGGTTGGTCGCATGGTCGGCGAGAGTCAGCTCGGCGAAGGGCCTGCTGATCGACCTGGGGCAGAGCCCCCCCTGGCTGCCCACCTTCGCGAGCCTCGAAGGATACGAGCGCAGCCTGGCGACCGCCTTGCGGCCAGTGTGGTCTCGAACCGGCGCACCAGCCGCGAACCACTAGCGATGCGGAGCCACGAATCGCCCGGGGGCGGCACCGGTCAGTTCTCCGCTTTCGAGTACCAACTGTCCGTTGACGATCACGTGAATGACCCCCTCGGCGTAGAGGTTGGGCTCCGTCCAGGTCGAGCGATCGATCACCTCGTCCGGATCGAAGACGACCAGATCGGCCACCAACCCCTCGGCGATGCGCCCCCGGTCATCGAGTCCGAGGAACTCGGCTGGTAGTGAGGTCACCTTGCGCACCGCCTCCTCGAGCGTGAGCAGCTCCTCGTCGCGAGCGTAGTGTCCGAGCAGGCGCGGAAAGGTGCCGGTTCCGCGAGGGTGACCACCTCGTGCGCCGGGCACGACGTGGGAACCGTCACTGGCGATCATGTTCCAGCGCTGGACCATCAGCTCCCGAACCTCCCACTCCTTGATGGCTCCCAGCGTCAGGTGCACCGGATGCTCCGCGGCAATCACCAACTCGGCGACGGCGTCGAAGGGCTCCACCCCCCGGCTCTGAGCGATCTCGCTCAGGTAGCGGCCGACCAGTTCGGGATAGTCCTCGCTGTGGGTGATCCGCATCGCGCTGTAGCCGGTCGCCTTGAGCCAGGCGAAACCACCCTCGATCCCGTTCTCGCTGACCTCTCGAATCCGTTCGCGCAGAGCGGGGTCCTTCAGCGCGGACCGGAAATCGAAGTCGGCCAGCTCACCGTTGCCCAATAGATCGGGAGGTGCCAGGAGAATGCCCCCGGTCACGTCTTCGCCCGGGGCGAGGGTCGAAGTCGCGGCGCCGTCGTAGGGGTACTGGTCCGAGACGACGACGCGCCCTTCCTCTCGAGCGGCCTCCACGCGGGCGATGACCTCGGCCATCTTGCCTTCGTTCTCGAGGCCGACCGACTTGAGGTGGCCGAGCTTCACCGGAACCCTGGCACGCCGTCCGATTTCGATCGCCTCGGCGTGACTCTCGACGAACTCGTGCACCGGGCTGCGCACGTGGGAGTCGTAGACTCCACCGAAGGGAGCGACCTCTGCAGCGAGCTCGGCAACCTCTTCGGTGGTGCTCCACATCCCCGGCTCGTACATCAAGCCGGTCGAGAAACCGACCGCACCGAGCTCCATCCCCTCGCGCACCAGCGACTTCATTTCGGCCATCTGTTCGGGAGTCGGAGGCTCGCGCGAGTCCCCCATCACCTGGCCCCGGATCGCGTTGTGTCCGATGTAGCACGCCACGTTGACGCCCGTACCTCTCGCTTCGAGAGCTCCCTGGATCAGCTTCAGATGATCGGGGCTCAGGCTGCCATCGGGACCACCAACGATGGTCGTGACCCCCTGTCGGACGAACTGCTCGTCGAGCTTGAACTTCTCGTCCTGGGCAATCGCCACCTCTGTGTGATTGTGCACGTCGATGAAACCGGGAGCGACCACCAGCCCGCTGACATCGAACGTCCGAGCTGCGTCGCGATCCGTGCCGTCCCCGACCAGCACGATTCTTCCTTCGGAGATACCGATGTCGGAAAAGCGTTGGGGAGCACCGGTGCCGTCGATCAGAGTCGCACCCATCAAGAGGAGATCGAGCTCTCCGCCATCGGGACTCCCGTGACCCGGGCCCGTTCGGGGACTGCACCCCATGGCCATCACGAGTGGGAGCATGATCCAGCTCCATGTGCGCAGGAGAACGAAACGACTCATCTTCAAAACCTCGGTAGTCTGAGAGAGGCTCTCAGGGCGTCCGATGCTAGCAAGACCGATCCGCTGGCAGGCCACACACGCGACTGCCGTCAGATCGAGGGGCGAGAAGAACCCCTCGAGCCAACCCAGGCGGAGAGGGCTATGATGTCCGTGTCATGTCCAAGCCTTTCGCCTCTTCCCATGACCTCGATGAGAAGACCGAGACTCTCGATGTGATCGCGGACGGCGTGTTCGCGCTCACCAGTCAGGGTGACCCCAATGTCGGAGCGATCGAAGGCGAGGACTTCCTCGTCTGCTTCGAGGCTCGAGCGACCCCGGCGGCGGCCCGCGACTGGCTGAAGCTTCTGCGGGAGCACACCGACAAGCCGATTCGCTACCTGGTGCTGTCGCACTACCACGCCGTTCGGGTGCTCGGTGCTGCGGCCTTCGACGCATCGGTCATCATCAGCCACGAGAACACACGTCACCTGATCGAGGAGCGGGGTCTTCAGGACTGGGAGTCGGAGCTCGGCCGAATGCCGCGGCTGTTCAAGGAGCCGGAGTCGATCCGGGGTTTGACCCGGCCGACGATGACCTTCACGGAAAGGCTCCGGATCGAGCTCGGTGGCGACCGTGGGGCCGTCGAGCTCCACCATTGCGGGCGGGGCCACACTGCCGGCGATCTGGTCGCGTGGCTGCCCCAGAGTCGAATCCTGTTCGCGGGTGACCTGGTCGAGGCCGAAGCCGCCCTCTACACCGGTGACGCCTTTCATGGCGACTGGTCTACGGGAACCCTCGACCGGATCGCGCACTTCGAGGCAGAGGCGCTCGTAGGAGGGCGAGGACCGGTTGTCCGAGGCCGCACGGCCTGCGCCGCAGCGGTCGAGCAGACCCGCCGGTTCCTTCTGGTTCTGCGCCGAGAGGTGTCTTCGGTGTTCCGGGCTGGCGGTGCGCTCGACGAGGCGTTCGCTGCTGCGCACGCGGCACTCGCTCCAGAGTACGGCTCGTGGCCGATCTTCGAGCACTGCCTTCCGTTCGACGTCGCGCGCCTGTGGGACGAGCTCGCGGGTATCGAGTGGCCACGCGTCTGGACAGGCACCCGGGACCGCGAGGTCTGGCAGCAACTCCAGGGCTGAGCCCTTGTCGACCGCTCGACCTCTCGACCCGGTCGTCGTCGTGGGCAACGGGCCAGTGGGTCAGACGCTCGCCCTCCTGCTGGCTCGCTGGGGCATCCCCAGTCTCGTGCTGGACGAGCGTGCCGAGAGGGAGCGAGTGGGCTCGAGAGCGATCTGTCAGCATCGAGACGTCCTCGACGTCTGGGAATCCGTCGGGGCCGGCCGCGCGATCGCCGACGAAGGCGTCACCTGGTCCACCGCCCGCACGTTCTATCGAGACCGGGAACTGTTCCACCTCGATTTGCCCGATCCCGGCTTCTCGCCGTTCCCTCCCTTCGTCAATCTCTCCCAGTCTCGGACCGAAGAGATCCTCGCCGAGAGAATGGACGCCTGCGCACTGATCGAGCAGAGATGGAGTCATCAGGTCACGGCAATCGAGCAGGGTCCGACTCGCGCACGGGTCTCGATCCACGGCCCCGAAGGACCCTTCGAGCTCTCGGCGCCCTGGGTCCTGTTGGCAGCGGGGGCCCGGGGTCGAGCCCTGCGCGAGGCGCTGGGCGTCGGGTTTCCAGGCACCAGCTACGAAGACCGATTCCTGATCTGCGACATTCGCGCTGATCTCCCCGGTTGGCGGCGGGAGCGAAGGTTCTACTTCGACCCCGCGTGGAACCCCGGACGACAGGTGTTGATCCACCCCTGTCCCCACGGAGTCTTTCGCATCGACTGGCAGGTGCCCGAGGACTTCGACCTGGTGTCCGAACGGCGAAGCGGGGGCCTCGAGCGGAGGATCCGCGCGATTCTGGGGGACCGGATCGACTACCAACTGGTGTGGCACTCGCTCTACCGGTTCCAGGGCCGCTGTGCCACCCGCTTCCGGGTGGGGCGAGTTCTTCTGGTCGGCGACTGTGCCCATCTCTTCTCTCCTTTCGGGGCGCGCGGCCTCAACTCGGGAGTGCACGATGCGGAGAATGCCGCGTGGAAGGTGGCCTTCGTCATGAAGGGCTGGGCCCCGGAGCGCCTCCTCGACAGCTACGATCGGGAGCGCCGCAGTGCAGCCCTGGAGAATCTCGAGGTCACCGAAGCCACGATGCGGTTCCTGGTGCCCCAGAACGAGGTCGATCGCAGCAGGCGCATCGAGATCCTGGAAGGGGCTCTGGCCGACCCGGGTCTCCACTCGGCGGTCGACTCCGGGCGCCTCTTCGAGCCCTTCTGGTACGTCGACTCCCCTCTCACCACTCCCGATCCGCAGCGACCGTTCCCCGGTCGACCCGAGCGCGGGGCGAACCCTCCGAACGTCCCCGGAGTCATCCTCCCCGATCTGCCCGTGCGCCACCCGGTCACGGGCGATCGAGTGTCCCTGCGCAGTCTGGCGCGCGACGGCCTGTTGCTGCTGTGCCACGACTCGGTCGACACGGTGGCCATCGAGGACGAGCTGAGAGGGCCCAGCAGACCCGCTTCCCTGACCGTGCTGTCGATGGAGGCACTGAGTGCCGACGAGGAGCTCGCTGCCACCCTCGGAGCCGGACCCGGCGAGGTGTGGCTGATCCGACCCGACTGTCATCTGGCGGCGATCGCACCAGCGGCTGCGCCCGGATCACTCCTCGAGGCGATCGGGCGGCTGCACGGTGTCCTCTGACTCCGGGGCCCGAGAGAAGGGCTGTCGACGCCACAGATAGGCGGCCACCGAGGCAGCCAGGGCGAGGGTCAGGAGAACCGCCGGAATTCGCATGTCGGCAACATTGCTCCCCAGCGCCTGGCGAAGAAATACCTCGCCGGAGCTGGGCGCGGCCTCCTCGCGCAGCGGTGTCGGTCCACTCTCTGCCCGGCTCGCCCTCATCGAGTGGCCTCACTCTCTCCGAGCGCCTCCGAATCCCTCTCCGTCGGCTCTTCTCGTCGCCGAGCATCGATGGGATCGAGGCGGAAGTGCCGCCTCATCGATCTTCCCTCGAAGGAGAGCGCCATCGCCGCAGTAAAGGCCGCCACCGCCGCGAGAATCAGGGCCATGCGCATGTAGGGAGCACCCGCCTCGTAGCGCAGTCGTGCCAGGTAGCCCGCAGTGCGCAGCCACTCGAGGGTCCCCAGAACGAGTGCCGCCTGCAGGGCCCGCCCGGCCCAGGGGAGACGCACCGGCACCAGGATCAGCAGCGACACCATCAGGTACAGGAGCGGCGTCTGGCCCGCGCGAGAGAAGTGGGCGGCCAGCAGGAGTAGTGCAAGCGTCACGCCGATCAGCTGGACGGAGCGCATCCGCGTGCTTTGGCCCGGAATCGACTCATTCGACGCTCTGCTGGGACAACGCTGCCTGCAGTCTCGGAGCGACCTCGCCGAACAGAGCCTCCAGAGCCGAGCGTGGGCGGACGAACACCGTGAAGTCCCGGATGCGGCCCGCGTCGTCGAAGCGGATCAGATCGATCCCCTCGACTTCCCGGTCCCGGACACGCGTGCGGAAGACCAGACCCTTGGTGCCATCCGGAGCGTCGAGCTCGTCGGTGTAGCGAAAATCCTCGAACACCTCGAGCAGCACGCCCAGAAGAGCACCGATCGCGTGGCGTCCTTCGAACGGCTGGAAGGTGATGGGGCTGTGGAGAACGGCGTCCTCTCGAAAGAGCGCCATCATCGCATCGTGGTCCTTCGACTCGACCGCTCGGCGGAAGTCATCGCGTGTGGGCGCCCCCGTCTCAGTGGGCAGAATCTGGCTCCTTCCGGCTCGTCCTTGGACTCAGTCGGGCTTCTTCGCCACCAGGTAGACCACCCAGCCGCCCTCGTTGTCGAGTCGATCGGTCAGGTGATAGTCCTCGTCCGCTTCGTCGGTCTCTTCATCCCACTCCTGTGCATAGACCTGCACCAGCTCGAAGCCCGCCTCGCCGAGCAGATCGCGCAGCTCCGGGAGTGTCCACACCCTCCAGTCGTACGTGAAGGCATGCTTCAGGCGCTTCTTCTTGCCGTTCTTCTTGAACTCGAGGCTGATGTGAGCAATGAAGTGGTGATCGATCGCGTCGAAGTACTCCTGCTCCCAGACGTAGGTCAGGGCAGGCACGATCCGGCCGTCGGGGTCCTTCTTGCGCGGCCTTCGGGTTCTCTCCTCGAGCTCGAGCAGCGTCTCGGTGCCACCGAGCTGATCGCACAGGAAGAGTCCGCCCGGTTCGAGCAGGCGAAACGCGGTCTTGAAGTACCTCAGCAACTCCGAGCGCTGCTTGAAGATGCAGTAGGAGAAGTTGAACGCGACCTGGACGTCCACCTGCGGGCCCCGTGTGGCAAGCACGTTGCCGCACCGCAGGTGAACACGGGCTGCGTCGTCACCCAGCGGTGCCACGCGGTGGAGGCGACCCCAGTCGAGAGTCTCGGCGTCGAGGTCGACACCCCAGGCCTCGTTGTCAGGGTGACCACGCACCCATTGCGCGGCCAGCGAGGCCGTCCCGCAGAAGTCCTCGCGGAGGCGACGAGGCGACTCGCCGTGGATCTCCCGATACACGCGCTCGATGAAGTCGGCGTCGAACTCGACTGCCTGTACCGCCGACTCGTAGAGGGCGTACTTGTCATAGGCGTACTGCGGCTTCTTCTTTCCCACCGTATCCACTCCTCCCAGGACGATCCGGGATCATACTGTAGCCACCGGAGAGGAGCAGCTGGCGCCCTGATGCCACCGCTATACTGCCCCGCCGACCGATGCTCGAACGCTGCTTCATCCGCTCACCCGTGGCTCGATCCGGAGTGGCACTCACTCTGTTGTTGCTCGCCGCCGCGTGTGGGGGAGGCGGGCCGAGACCACTCCAGAGCGACGCCGAGAGGCGCGCAAGTCAGACACCCGCGCCTGCATCGCCTCTCGAGCCGATTCGCATCGGCACGAGCGGAGACTACCCGCCGTTCTCGCTCGACGGTGTCGGCTTCGACGTCGACCTGGCGCACGCGATGGCGGAAGATCTCGATCTCGAGATCCAGTGGGTGACCTTCCGCTGGCCCGAGCTCGGCAAGGACATCGCCACGCAGCGCTTCGACCTGGCGATGAGCGGCGTCACCTGGCGGGCGCAGCGGGCCGTGGAAGGAGAGATGTCGCGTGCGATCGCCCAGGGCGGCCCCTGCCTCGTCGGAGCGACCAGCCCGCGAAGACTGGCCGTGAACCGCGGCGGCATTCTGGAACGATTCGCCCGGGATCACTACGAGGGCGCGAGCATCCTCGCCACGGAGGACAACCGCTCTCTGCCCGACCTTCTGGCCGAGGGACGGGTCGATGCCTTCCTCACCGACAGCTTCGAGTTGCCCCACTTTCGCCGCGAGCCGTGGGACGTGCACTGCCACCCGCCCACGGATCGCAAGGTGTATTGGGTCTCACGGGGTCGCGTCGAGGACCTGGCGCCTCGAATCGACCGCTGGATCGCCTCGCACGAGGATGCGATTCGAGCGCTGCGCCGGAAGCACTTCGGCACTTCCCAACCCCGCGACGAGATCGACCACCTGGTCGATCTGCTCTCTCGAAGACTCGAGCTGATGCCCTGGGTGGCTGCCTACAAGCGAGAGCACGATCTACCGATCGAGGATCGGGAGCGCGAGCGCGTGGTTCTCGAGAGCGCGGTCCGTGCCGCCCGCGAGCACCGCCTGGAGACGGCGGGAATCGAGGCCCTCTTTGCACAGCAGATCGAGCTCGCCAAGGCGGTCCAACGACGTTCGGTCGCAGCCCGGGCCGAGCTCGATCTGGCGACCGAGCTGCGGCCGACGCTGCTACGCCTCGGGGAGCGCATCCTCGACACGCTGGAGCGATGTGCGCCGTTCGAGACGAGCCGACTGACCCCGGATCGGATGCTTCTGCTCTCTCCTCTGCTCGAACCGTTCGAGCGCGAGCAGCTGCGCCGTGCCCTGCTCGAGATCCGGCCGGCTACTTCAGACCGGGGTACTTCTTCATCATCTTCGCGACCTCCTTGCCTGCCCGCCCCGCCATGACCATGAGGGCATCCGGGTTGTTGCCCTCCATGATCACTCGCCCGCCCCACACCGGTGCGTCGTCTTCGGTGCCGCGCCCATTGGAGCTGATCACCACGAGGACTCCGCCGGACACCCGCGACCGGGCGGCTCCGGTCCTCCACAGCGTGTTCCACCACCCCAGCTCGTACTTCCAGTCCGCGTAGAGCATGTCGGCGCTGCCCACCGCGAACTCGAGCCAGATGTCCGGGTCCTGATCCGGCTCGACCCGGCGAAGTCCCTTGTCGGTGAGCACGCGGTTCGCCGAAGAGCGCACTTCCGGGCCCACACCCGGGTCGGCGGCCTCGGACGGACGCCAGGCGAAGGTCCGGAAGGTCGAAAAGTCGGCCTCGGGGTCACTCGCGGTCTGGACCTTCGCCGCATGCGCGGGAAGTGCCAGCAGCGACAGAGCCAGCAGAGGGAGCAGGGAGGCGTAGCGCGTCATGGGGGCTCCTCGATGGGGTGGGCGCAGGATCGCACCTCTCGAGAGGCAGACTACCTGCTTTGCCGCAGCTGCGCTTCTATTCGACTCTGCAGCTCAGAGCCTCCATGGCCGCCCGCCACTCCTCCTCGCTGGCGGCCTTGCGGGCGGAGAAGTTGATTCCCACGGTACCGAAGGCGGCTGCGCTGCTCTCCTGGGGCGCACCGTCGAAGACCTCCGCCCGCCAGGTGATCTCGAAGTCGACGAACCCGGCGCCGACCACGTAGCTCGCGAGCTCTGCTTCCAGCAGAGCGCCGGCAATTCACCCGGTCCAGAGATCGATGCGCCGTTTGGCACTCTCTGGAACCTCCCTCGTGACCAGGATGTCGCCGATCTGCAGCCGACCCCGGTCTCCCAGAACCCGGTGCCACTCGGCGAGGGTCGCGTGCTTGTCGGGAGTCAGGTTGAACACCCCGTTCGAGATGACCACATCGGCCCAACCCTCGTCGACGGGAAGAGACTCCGCGTAGCCCTCTCGGAACTCCACGTGGCCGAGACCGGCCTCGTCACGAGCCCGGTTCGCCCGCTTCAGCATCGCGGGCGTCATGTCGACACCGATCACGGCACCGCTGGGGCCGACCATCTTCCCCGCGACCAGCGAGTCGATCCCTCCACCGCTGCCCACGTCGATCACCCTTTCGCCCGGCGAAAGCACGCCCATACTGAAGGGGTTCCCCGTCCCGGCAAACGACTCGATCGCGGCTTCGGGAACGGCGTCGAGCCATTCGTCCCGATACTCGAGGATCCGGGCCAGGGGGCGCCCGGTGTGGAAGTGGAATCCTCGCGTCGGCTCCCGCGCCACCACGTCGTACTCCTCTGTGATGGCGGCTCGAAGCTCGTCGAGCCGGAGCCCGAGGTCGGCGGCTGCGACCTCGGGACCCTTCGATGTCGTAGGGACTGCGGCCGGGTCGATCTTCACTGCTGCGCCTCCAATCTGGTGGTTCGAGCGGTTCCGGAGCGGACGGAACACATAGCCTTTCCCTCTTGAACGCAGAGGGCCCGAGAACTCCGCCACGTCTCCGGCAGGAAGAGCTCTCTTCCGGCTCGCGTCGCGTGCCAAGAACGACTGTATGGCTATACTAATACAGTGAGACTGCACATCCAGCCGGGCCATCACCCTCCGATCTACCAGCAGATCACCGAGCAGCTCCGGCGAAGGATCGCTTCCGGAGCCCTGGAGGCCGGACACCGACTTCCCTCGGTCCGAGCCCTCGCGGAGCAGCTGGTGGTCAATCCCAACACGGTCGCCCGCGCCTACCGCGAGCTCGAACGGGAGCACTACCTGGTCAGCCGACCCGGAGACGGAGTGTTCGTGGCCGATCGGACCTCCCCCTTCTTCGAGAAGGACCGCCGCGAGCTCCTCGTCGCCGCCGTCGACCGACTCCTTCTGGAGGCCGAACAGCTCGGGGTCGAGTCCAGCGAGGTGGTGGCACTGATCGAGAAGCGCGAAACCGATCGATCTTCCCGCGCCAGCTGAGCCTCCGACGAGAGACCCGAAATGTTGCTCGAGATTCGCGATCTGACCCGCCGTTACGGCGACATCCTGGCCCTCGACCAGGTCGACCTCGAGATCGAGGAAGGCTCGGTCCTCGGGCTCATCGGGCGCAACGGGGCCGGCAAGACGACTCTCATCCGTCACGTGCTGGGGCTGCTCCGGGCACAGTCCGGCAGCGTGCGGGTCCTGGGACACGATCCGGTGCGCAATCCCGAGACCGTACTGGCTGGAATCGGCTACGTGTCGGAAGAGCGGGACCTTCCCGGCTGGATGCGCATCGACGAACTGCTGCGCTACATGCGCGCCTTCTACCCCGACTGGGACGACAGCCTGGCCAGGGACCTGTGCAAAGCCTTCGATCTCGACCTCGGCCAACGGGTGAGAACCCTCTCGCGCGGGCAACACGTGCGCACCTCACTGGTCCTGGCGCTGGCCCCCCGCCCTCCCCTGCTCGTTCTCGACGAGCCCTCATCGGGCCTGGACCCGGTCGTGCGGCGCGACGTTCTGGAAGCCGTGATCGCCAACGTGGCCCGCGACGGGCGCACGGTTCTCTTCTCGTCCCATCTGCTCGACGAGGTCGAGCGCATCTCCGATCACCTGGCGATGATCGATCGAGGACAGATTCTCTTCTCGGAACCGACCGAGACCGTGCTCTCGACCTTTCACCACGTGCTGGCTCGAGCCCCAGATCCAGCGGAGACGTCCGATCGGGCCCTGGCTACGATGGCAGCGAGACTCGATCAGCTGCCCGGGCTCACGACCAAGGTGGTTGCACTCCCCGAGGACACCGGGTCGAACTTGCATCTCCTCTGCAGGCTCGACGACGAAGACGGGCAGGCCGGCCTCGCCGCTCGCCTGGCGCCTGCGGGCATCGAGACGCTCGAAGTCTCACCAGCCACGCTGGACGAGATCTTCCTCCACCTCTCGGCCGATCGGTGATGACGGCCTTCGCCCCGGCCCGCGCGCTGCTCTGGGAGTATGTTCGTGTGGCACGCCGACCCGTCGCGATGGTGACCGGCGCGAACTGTGCCCTGGCCGCGCTCTACCGGAGAGCACTGGAGCCCCTCGGCGCGCAGCGCGAGGAGCTGGTGTTCGTCGCACTCTTCACCACGATGTTGATCACCATCGTCCTCACGCTGCTCAACTGCCGCGCGGACGGTTCGAGCTCCGGAGGAGCCCAGCTGGGCTTCGAGCGTCGTCTCTATCGGCTTCCCCTGAGCTCGACTCTCCTCGCCTTCTGGCGCCTGACTCCTGCCGCTCTCGCGGCAGGCGGCATGTACCTGACCCCGGTCTTGTTTCTCGTCCTGGCGTTCGACACACGCTGGCCAGTGCTCGGTCCGCTGCTCGTCACCCTGGTGGTGCTGGTCTGGGCACAGGCCTTGAACTGGAGTCTGGGGAAACGGCCCTATCTGCTGGCGCCGGTCGGTCTCCCTCTCGGGATGCTCCTCTTCTCGTGGCTGGGACCACGGCTCCGACCGCGAGGCGGCGATCTCCTCACCCACTGGCAGGACTTCGGCCTCGCCGACGTCGGGCTGCTGGTCGTCATCCTGGTCACCGGAGTGGGCGTGGCCATGATCGGAGTCCACTTCGATCGATCGCAGCCTCCCGGCACGAGGACGCTCGGTAGCCTGCTCCGCCGTTCCACTTCGCGGCACGGGTCCGAACGAGCGCAGCGACCCACCGGGCTCTCTCGAGACGATTCGGACGAGAGGCTCGCCCCCGCCTTCCCTTCCCCCGTCCGGGCCCAGCTGTGGATGGAGTGGCGCGAGAAGGGCCGCCTGCTCCCGATCTTCGGCTTCACCGGGCTGGCCATCAACGCGCTGATCGTCAGCTTTCCCGACTTCGAGACCGGTCCGATGCTGAGGGCCGCATTCGGCTTCCTCGGCCTCCTCTTCCTGGTCGGCCCGCCGGTGGCCGGGCTTCTCCATGGCCGGTTCGATCTATCGAGCGCCGTTCCCACTCTCGATCGACTGCGTGCCACCCGGCCTCTGGGCGATCGCCAGCTCGCCTGGACGCTGCTCCTGGCCTCGTTGCGGAGCGCCCTGGCTGCCTGGGCCACCACTGCGGCCGGACTCTCCCTGCTCGGAGGAGCTCTCTTTCTCTGGGGCGACCGAGAGCACGTCATCAAGGTCGCCGAAGGGCTGCGGCAAGCGCTCCTCCACGCCAAGCCAATCGATCTCGCGCTGCTCCTGGTCCTGCTGCTGGCCTGGGCTGCCGCCGGCTCCGGACTGATGGCCAGTCTGGTGCTGTCCGGACGAAACTGGATCATCGGACTCTTCGCAATGGCCCCCACGGTCCTGGTCGTATTCGCTCTGATGGCGGAACGGATCGCCGACTTCGACAGCTGGCGACGCCTCCTGCCCGTCGCGGCTCTGCTGGTCGTCACCGTGCTCCCCCTCGCCACAGCCCTCTGCGCCTGGCTGGCATGGCGGCGCGGCTACCTGACCGGGACGGCCCTGCTCGTCGCTGGAGGAGTGTGGGCTGCACTCTCGCTCGCTCTGGCTTTGCGCTTTCCCACGCTGCGCGCTGCCCTCGCATCGGGTGAGCTGCCGCTCGAGCGAACCCTGGCCTGGGCCGCGCCCGCGGCCCTGAGCGGCGTGGTGCTCCCCTTGGCCTTGGCCCCCCTGATGCTCTCGTGGAACCGCCATCGGTAGTCAGGATACGGCCGAGTCGGGCTACGACCGGCTCGCGCACGAGCGGTCCCTCAATACGGGTGCCGTGAGTCGCCCTTCGGGCGAGCTTCCGGACCGAGCCACAGCCGGGTCAGCCACTCTCCCACCCGGTCCCGGCCGGCGTCGCCTCGAACCCTGCGCTGCGCTTCCAGGTACGGAGGCACGAAGCGCACACGCTTCGGCCAGTACCGATGGCTGCCCCGCAGCAGAGACGTCGAAAGGCGCATCACCCGAGCTCTCCGGCGCAACGATCGTTCATCTTGCGGGAAGCCGAAGCCGGCTCTCAGCGGCTCCGGCATCATCTCCGCGGTCACCAGCTCGAGCCAACGAAACGCGGGCCCCGTTGCGAAACCATGCGGCTCGAACAAGAAGGCGCCGATTTCCCGCGCCGCACGACCCGGTACGAGCGTGTGCCACATCTCCCGGTTGTAGCCCTCGAAGTCGCTCCAGGTCGCCGGAACCATCGACTCGTCGAGCCCGAAGAGAGCCGCGAATCGTCGAGTCTCCGAGTAGTAGCGGTCACGCTCCTCCGCACTGAGCTCACGGACGAAGGTCTGATAGACCAACAACGAGGTCTCCCACAACGTGGCGTGCACCCAGAGCAGCGCAGCGGGCTCGTTGGCTCGGTAGTGATGACCCTGTGGCCATGGTCCGAGTGTCTCGGAGAGGGTGCCCTCGATCTTCGTGTGCACACGATGGACACCTCGAGCGGCTGCGAACGCGGCATCGAGATCTCCCCACACCATGGCGAACACGTTGCGAAAGGTCCGATGAAAGCGACCGAACGGGTTCTCGCGCATGCCCGAGAAGCGGTCGATCGCCTCGGCGACGTAGGGGTGGGCCAATTGGAGAAGAGCCGCCCGTCCGCTACCCACGAAGATCAGCGCTTCCCGGTTCACCTCCCAGAGCATCGACTCGGGACCGAAGAGTCCGGCGGTCGAGTCCTCGGTCTCGGTCCGGAGACGTTCGAGCTGCGCTTCGAGGGCGTCACGTTCGATCAGCGCGGGAGCCTCCATGGGTGGGTTATAGCATCGGTGACTCCTTGGGCACAGGGATGGGTATCATTGCCCCGCCGCGCACTTCATGCACCTCCAGACCAACGATCCCATCGCCTCTGACGGAGCCGCCGCCAGGCACAGTCGACTCGCTCGGCTCGCCATGGCAGGGATCGTGCTGCTGTGGCTCGCCTCGACTCTTCCGATCGTCACGGGGGGTCGCACCCTCTACCTGCGCGACGCCTTCGTCATCCACCTTCATCTCAAGGCGTTCGGATCGGCCGAGCTGACGCAGGGCCGCGTGCCCGCCACGAACCCGGACTGGGGACTCGGCCAGCCCTTCCGGGGCAATCCCAACGCCCTGCCGCTCTACCCCGGCAATCTTCTCTACCTGCTGCTGCCGTTCTGGAGCGCCTTCAATCTCCACTTCGCGCTGCACTGGCTGCTCGCCTTCCTCACCGCCCACGCCCTGGCTCG
Organism: uncultured Acidobacteriota bacterium; assembly: GCA_963851415.1. Lineage (GTDB taxonomy): Bacteria > Acidobacteriota > Thermoanaerobaculia > Multivoradales > Multivoraceae > CAWKPF01. The sequence goes on along the minus strand of CAWKPF010000002.1, from coordinate 4,194,131 downwards.
CGCCCTGGGCCAGTCACCGATGGCCGCACTGCTGGCGGCCCTCACCTACGCCGGCGGCGGGCTGCTCCTGAGCGATCTGTCGTTCTACAACCTGATCGTGGTGATGGCGTGGTGGCCCATGGCGCTCACCGGTGCCATGAGGGGAGGCAGAGCGGGTCTCGCCCTCGGCGGCCTGGCCTGCGGACTCGCTCTGCTCGGTGGCGACCCTCTCACCGCGCTGCTCGGCCTGGTGCCGATGGCACTGCTCACTCGGCTTCGACACGGCTGGCTGGAGACCTCGGCACGGATGCTCGTCGTCGGTGCCCTGGGTGTACTGCTCGCTCTTCCCCAGCTGGTCGCCACCGCTCGGGTCATGGAATTCACCGTGCGCGCTGCCGTCACTTCCGAAGGGGCAGGCCTGCCCTACTGGCTTCATCCCGTGCGACTGCTCGAACTGCTCCTGCCGCTACCCTTCGGTCGTCCCGACGCAGTCGGCGGCGAGGGATTCCTCGACGGGCGCCTGGCGCCGAGGCTTCCCTTCTTCTTCTCGATCTACCACGGCCTGGTGGCGCTGCCCCTGGTCGTGATCGCTGCGAGTCGCCGGCGCTCGGTTGGCCTGTTGGCAGCCGCCGGCCTCGGGCTCGCGATGACGCCCCCGGCCGTCGCCGACGTTCTGACTCGGATCTCGGGCGGGCTGTTTCGCTATCCCGAAAAACTGCTGTTCTGGTGGGCTCTTTCCGCGGCCCTCCTCACCGGCTATGGACTCGACCTTCTCTTGCACGACTCCGTCCTGCGCCGGCGAGCGGCGAGGCTGGCGGCCGCTCTGGCGGCGCTGTGCTTCGTCCTCGCTCTCGGCCTGCCCCTGGTCGCGCATCGACTGGTCGGCTGGCTCGCCACCGAGGCTGGCTCGTCGGAGCGGGCTGCCTACTCGATCGCCCGCGCCCAGGCCTGGCCGCTGACCGCGACGGTGTCCGGTCTCGCACTGCTGGCAGTGTTCTTCCTGATTCGATGGATGGGCTCTGGCCACACGGCCACTCGAGCCGCGGCGCTCGCGCTGGTCGGACTCCAGTTGCTCACTCTCGCTCGCCTCGCTCCGCTCTTCGCCACCGACGACACCGAGACCTACCGCAATCCCTCGACCTTGCGCGCCGCTCTCCCACCCCGAGCAGCCACCGTGAGCGCCAGCTACGATTCACCCTTCGGCGAATCGCCTCCGACCTACTTTCTACCCGATGACTCGCGTTTCTGGCTCTCCCGAATCGGGCACGCCGACCTCGACTTCCCGACCGGACCCTTGCAGGATCTCACGTACCCGTTGGCAGCCGACCTCGAGGGACTGACCTCGCCCTATCTCGCCCAGGTGCGCCGCGCCCTCCCCATGCTCGACTGGCCGGCGCGCATCAACTGGTTGCGAACCCTGGGGGTCGATGCCGTCGTCCTGACCCAGCGCCCGCCACCCGACGGGCTGATCCCGATGGCGGCCCTCGACCGTCTGGGCGTCCCCACGGCGCTGATGCGGGTCGCAGCCCCGGCGCCCGCAGCGTGGTGGCCTGCAACGGTGACGGCGGTCCCGGATCCGCAGGCCGCGTTCCGAGGAGTGAGTCGCAGCCATGCACCGCTCCAACGCGTCGTCACCGCTGCGCCCGTAGACCACGTTCCGGGTGCCACCGTCCAATGGGTCTCGAGCGAGCCCGACCGATTGGTGCTCGACGTCGAGGGAGAGGGCGGACTGCTGGTCGTCCGGCGCGCGTTCCTGCCCCTCTGGCGAGGCTCCTCCGCCGGCGTGTCGCTCCCGGTGCAGCCGGTGAACCTGGTCCTGCTCGGAGTCACGGTACCGCCGGGAAAGCAGCGCGTGACCCTCGAGATCTCCAGCCGACCCGAGCTCCTCGCGGGCTTCGGGTCGGCGTTCGCGATCTTTCTCTGCGCAGCCCTCTGGCTCAGCACACCTCGAAGAGTCCGGCGGCACCCATTCCGCCACCGACGCACATCGTGATGACGACCAACCTGGCGCCGCGACGTCGTCCTTCGATGAGCGCGTGGCCGACCATTCGAGCGCCGCTCATTCCGTAGGGGTGCCCGATCGAAATCGCACCGCCGTTGACATTCAGCTTCTCGTTGTCGATGCCGAGTTTGTCGCGGCAGTAGATCACCTGCACGGCGAAAGCCTCGTTGAGCTCCCACAGATCGATGTCGTCGATCGTCTTTCCCGTACGCTCGAGCAGTTTGGGCACCGCGAAGACCGGCCCGATTCCCATCTCGTCCGGCTCACAACCGGCGACCGCCATGCCACGGTAGATGCCGAGTGGCTCCAGCCCCCTCTGCTCCGCCAGCTTCGAGTCCATCACGACGCAGGCCGAGGCGCCATCGGAGAGCTGACTGGCGTTACCCGCGGTGATCGTGCCGCCCTCGCGCACGGTTTTCAGGTTGGCCAGACCTTCGAGAGTGGTCTCTGGACGGTTGCCCTCGTCCTGGGTCAGCTCGACCTCGGCGAGCGTGATCTCTCCGGTCTCCTTGTTCAAGATGCCCTTGTGTGCGGTCACGGGAACGATCTCGTCATCGAAGGCTCCGGACTCCTGGCCGGCGGCCGTACGCCGTTGACTCTGGAGTCCGTACTCGTCCTGCGCCTCGCGCGAGATGCCATAGCGCTTGGCGACGACCTCCGCCGTCTCGATCATCGGCATGTGCAGCTCTGGCTTGTGCTCCGCGATCCATGGATCGGGGGTACGAAACATGTTCATGTGCTCGTTCTGTACCAGGCTGATCGAGTCGAGACCGCCCGCCACCACGACCGGGGCGCCGTCGACGATCACCTGCTTCGCTGCTGTGGCGATCGACATCAATCCCGAGGAGCACTGTCGGTCCATGCTCATCCCGGCCACGCTGACCGGCAGCTCGGAGCGAATCGCGCACTGACGGGCAATGTTGAACCCCTGCGAACCCTGCTGCATGGCTGCACCCATGATCACGTCGTCGACCTCGCCGGGATCGATCCCGGCTCGCTCGACCGCCGCCTTGATCGGATACGAAGCGAGCGTCGGCGACTCGAGATTGTTGAACGCCCCACGGTAGGCCTTGCCGATGGGGGTGCGAGCAGTGGAGACGATGACAGCGTCCTTCATATGGATGACTCCTTCGGGGAACGATCGGTTCGACGAGCTTCGGCGGTCAGACGAACAAGCGTAGCGGGACGGGAGCTCGAAGCCAAGGCAATCGCACTGCGTTACGGGGACACCAGGGGATCGGATCTCCATCCATCCTAGAATGGCGACTCCTACCAGGAGAGTCCGTGAAGGAAAAGCACATCCGCATCCGCATCGAGCAGTGCCTCGCTCTGGCCAAGGCTTCGAACTGCCCGCGCCGCAAGTTCGGCGCCCTGCTGCTCGATCCCGAGCGCAACGTCGTCTTGATGGACGGCTACAACGGAGGCCCCCGCGGCGGCGGCACACTTTGTGGAGGCGAGAGCTGCCTGCGCGACGATCTCGAGATCCCCTCCGGACAGCGAATGGAGATCGGCTGCCATCACGCCGAGATGAACGTGGTCTGCAACTGCGCCGCCTCCGGAGTGGCAATGAAGGGTGCATGGATCCTGGTCACCGGGGAACCCTGCGTGTTGTGCGCCAAGCTCCTCCACCATTCGGGAATCACACGGGTGATCGTGGTCGGCGGCGGATACGCCGGCGAGAACGGCGTGTCCTACCTCCGCCAACACGGGGTCGAAGTCGAGAGTGTCGAGGGTCCACGGGACCCACGACTGACCGAGCTACCGTAGCGACCGAGGTGACCGACCCACTACGAGGACATCGAGACCACCCAGGGGGGCGGCGATGTTGCGCCGCGCCGCAGCTACCCTGGTTCGAGGAATCCCCATGACGTCTGCACCCAGCCCCACCTCCCCAGGCACTGTGACCTCGATCGAAGCCCTCGCTCCGCTGATCGGAACGACTCCCTTACTCGAGATCCACTACCGCTACCGGAACACCACGGCTCGACTGTTCGCCAAGTACGAACTGGAGAACATGACCGGCTCGGTCAAGGATCGAATGGCGGCACACATCCTGCGCCGCGCGTACGAGTCGGGCGAGCTTCGCCCCGGCGACACGATCGCCGAAGCTTCGAGTGGCAACACTGGAATCTCCTTCGCGGCGCTCGGGCGCGCCACCGGCCATCAGGTGCGCATCTACCTCCCCAACTGGATGAGCCAGGAGCGCGTCCAGCTGATCCAAAACTTCGGCGCGGAGGTCGTACCCGTGTCCCAGGAGCAGGGCGGGTTCTGCGGCGCCGTGCAGATGGCCGAGGAGTGGGCCAGCCAGCGCGAAGATGCCTTCCTCCCGCACCAGTTCGACAGCCCGATCAATATCGAGGCGCACCAGACCACCACCGGCCCCGAGATCGAGCGCCAGCTGAAGCTGTACGAGGCCGAGGCGGACGCCTTCGTTGCCGGGGTCGGAACGGGCGGCACCGTCATGGGGGTGGGTCGCTACCTTCGCCAGTCCGGCCGCACCGTCCGGGTGCACCCTCTCGAGCCGGCCAACTCTCCCACCCTACGCACCGGTCACTGTGTCGGCAGCCACCGCATCCAGGGCATCTCGGACGAGTTCGTCCCGGCGATCCTGAAGCTCGACGAGCTCGACGAGATCGTCGACGTCTGGGACGGAGACGCCATCCTGATGGCACAGAAGCTCTGCCAGAACATGGGACTGGCAGTCGGAATCTCCTCCGGAGCGAACTTCCTCGGTGCGGTCAAGCTGGCCGAGCAGCTCGGTCCCGATGCCGTCGTCGTCACGATCTTCCCGGATTCCAACAAGAAGTACCTCTCGACCGATCTCTGCCGGTCCGAGCCGATCCGCAACGACTACCTGACGCCGGAGATCGAGCTGGAGCGCTTCCGTGCGGTGCGCTAGGAGCAAGCTCTCCGAACGCGACTCCTCACCACGGAATCGCCGAACCGTCCCAGGCGAAGAAGCCACCGCTCTCCTCCGAGGAGAGCCCGCGAACGACGTCGAAGATCTGATCCGCTGCTCGTGAAGGTGTGAAGGGCCTCGCGCCGGAGGCGAAGGGGCGGGACAGCTCCGTATCGACCGTACCCGGGTGCATGGCCACGCACAGACAGCCCGGGTGCGTTCGCTTGAGCTCCAGCGCGAGGCACCGAGTCAGCATGTTGAGAGCGCTCTTGGACGCACGATAGCCGTACCAGCCTCCCAGTCGGTTGTCCGCGATGCTGCCGACCCGCGCGGAGAGATTGACGATGAGAGAGCGCTCGCGACGAGGCATCAGGCCGACCAGGTGCTTCAGCACCACGATCGGCCCCACTGCGTTGATCTCGAACGAGGCCAGCAGGGCAGCTCGATCGATCTGACTCAGCCGCTTCTCCGGCTGCATCGCCTCCGAATGGAGCACACCGCTGCAGTTGAAGACGATGTCCAGTCCGTGGCCGGCGTCGGACACGGCTCGCGCAGCCGCCTCGATCGATTCCTCGTTCGAGACATCGAGGGAGAGCAGCTCCAGCCGCTCGGGGAATTGGCGCCGGAGCTCCAGGAGTGCGTCCGAGCCGGCTGGACTGCGACTGGACGCGTAGACCTTCTGGATCGTGGAGTCTGAAAGCAAGCGTCGGGTCATCGCGGAGCCGAGGCCGCCGCTCCCCCCCTGGACGAAAGCAACGGCTGGCCGGTCGAGGATGTTCGGGAGCGAAGCTGCGTCCATGCCGTCTCGATTACTCAGGGGAGATCAGCGGGGATGGGTACGCCTCCCCGACCCTACAACCGACTGCAGTCACTGCCGCTCAGACGCGCTGGGACTGGCGCAGAAGGGCGAGCACCTCGTCCCGGGTCCCCTTGTCGTCAGCCATCTGTCCGCGATGCGCCACCGTGGTCATCTCGGGCTGGTGCTTGGCCACGCCCCGCGCCTTCATGCAGAGATGCTCCGAAGTCGCCATCACGGTAACGCCGGCACAGTCGAGATGCTCCATCAGGGCGTCGGCCACCTGGGCCGTGAGGCGTTCCTGCATCTGGGGGCGGCGAGCGTAGACATCGACCAGACGAGCCAACTTGGAGAGGCCGACCACTCTTCCCGTGCCGGGCAGGTAGGCGATCGACATCGTGCCGAAGAAGGGCAGGAGGTGATGCTCGCAGACGCTGAAGAACTCGACGCCCTGGAGAGTCACCAGATCGTTCGACTCGTGCTCGAAGGTACTCGCGAGAATCTCTCCGGGCTCCTGGTCGAGCCCAGCCGAAGAGCTCCCGGTAGGCTCGAGCGACTCGCTGGGGCGTCTCGAGAAGCCCTTCTCTGTCGGGATCCTCCCCGATACCGATCAAGATCTCCCGGACGGCGTTCTCGATTCTGGCGCTGTCGAAGCCGCGCGCGCTCTTGCGCGCGTCGTCGAAGGGAATGGGGGGGGCAAACTGGCGCTCATCGATCATCAAGTGGCTCCCGTTGGCTCCGATTTTCGATCAGTCTCTGCTTGCACAGGGAACCGCTCGGGTCGGACTGACTCCAGTGATGCCGTCAGGTCTTTCCCTGACCAGGCTCAACTCGAACTGACTTCTCAAGGACTTTCGTTCGAGGCCCCGAGTCAGATGCAGCGGGAACGGCAGCCCCGGATCCGAGGTCGGCGGTACCGCTCTCGGCCGCCAGCACCCTGCCGCCGAATCGCCCGATCAGGTACGCCGAGCGGCTCTGGAAGATCCGTTCGACATCCCGTCGCACGAAGAGTGCGTGCCCTAGCCGCCCGAGAGCTCCAAAGGGCAAGCGATAGTCGACGATGTCGATGCACTCGGTTCCACCTTCGCTCTCCAAGAAGAGGTGGCGGTGATACCAGTACCGATAGGGCCCACGAACCTGGGTGTCGGCGAAACGATGGGGAGGATCCCATTCCGCGATCTCGGTGCGCCACCCCAGCGGCATTCCGTGCAGCCTGAGTCGATAGTCAATGAGAGCACCGACCTTCATCTCGATCGGCTGCGGACTCACGATCTCGAAGCGCAGGAAGTCGGGAGTGATGAGCTCCAGATTCGAGGCATCTGCGAAGAACGGCCAGACGTCGGCGATCGGTCTCTCGAGCCAGAGTCGGCTCTCGAGGCGGTAGGTGCTGGCTTGGAGTGCGAAGCTCAAGGGCTGGTTTCCTCAGAGAATCCGAGCGGATGTTCGGTGCGTGAATCCAAACAGATGCGGACCGGGACCCGGTGCCGTTCGGGGCACCACCCGAGGAGACGGATCGGGAACCACCCCGGCAGGCGTTCCGGAAGACCGGATTGGCGATCACGATTCCAGATTGGGACCACTGCCCCCTCCCGCGGCCCCACTCGGGAGCCGAGGGCCGTCCATTTCTCAGGAACGCATCAAAGGGAGTCCGTCATGAACACAGCCAAGCTCGCGTGGAACGACTCGGAACACGAAATGCCCATGGTGGTCGGATCGGAAGGGGAAGTCGGCATCGACATCACCTCTCTGAGGCCCGGCACCGGCGCCATCACGCTCGACCCTGGCTACGGCAACACCGGGTCTTGCCGCAGCAAGATCACCTTCATCGACGGAGAGAAGGGCATCCTGAGATACCGCGGCTACCCGATCGAAGAGATCGCCGCGGGAGCGGACTTCGTCGAGGTCTGCTACCTGTTGATCCATGGACACGCGCCGAGCGCCGAAGAGTTGGCCGCCTTTCAAAGCCAGCTGACTCGCCACAGTCTGTTGCACGAAGACATGAAGAAGTTCTTCGAGGGCTACCCCGCCACGGCGCATCCAATGGCCATTCTCTCCGCCATGGTGGCTTCACTTTCCGCCTACTACCCCGGGTGCACGGACGACGACGATCTCGATCTGAACATCGTCCGCCTGCTCGCGAAGCTCAAATCGATCGCAGCCTTCTCCTACAAGAAGTCGATCGGTCAGCCCTATGTCTATCCCCAGGACAATCTGAGCTACACCCAGAACTTCCTCCACATGATGTTCTCGGTGCCTTCGGCGCCCTATGAGATCTCGCCGGTGCTCGACCGCGCACTCAATCTGCTACTGATTCTGCACGCCGATCACGAGCAGAACTGCAGCACCTCGACCGTGCGCATGGTGGGAAGCAGCGACGCCAACCTGTTCGCCGCCATTTCGGCAGGCATCTGCGCACTCTGGGGGCCGCTGCACGGCGGGGCCAACCAGAAGGTCATCGAGATGCTCAACAACATCGTCGAAGACGGTGGCGACTACAAGAAGTACATCAATCTCGCCAAGGACAAGAGCTCCTCCTTCCGACTGATGGGCTTCGGCCACCGCGTCTACAAGAACTTCGACCCGAGAGCCCGGATCCTCAAGAGCGCCGCCGACGAGGTGCTGGCAAATCTCCGGCAGTCCGATCCTCTGCTCGACATCGCCAAGGGGCTCGAAGAAGTCGCGCTCGAAGACTCGTTCTTCGTCGAGCGCAAGCTCTACCCGAACGTCGACTTCTACAGCGGCATCCTCTATCGCGCCATGGGGATCCCCACGGACATGTTCACCGTCATGTTCGCCCTCGGCAGACTTCCCGGATGGATCGCTCAGTGGAAGGAAATGCGACAGGATCCGGACAAGAAGATCTGCCGCCCCCGCCAGATCTACGAGGGCGAGAAACAGCGCTCCTGGGTCCCGATCGCGCAACGCTCGAGCACGCCAGCGGAGTTGGTCAGCGTATAGACCTTCAGGAGGTCGCCGGTCCTCGCCGCTACGGTGACCAGACGGGTCGCCAGGGACACAGATCTCTCGAGCGCGGGAAGAGCAGTCATAATCTCTGCCTTCCCGTAGCTCGAGTGACATGGACACCTTCTTCGCCTGGATCGAATCCAGCGCCTTCAGCACCTGGACTCGCGAATCGCTGTCGATCTTCGCCTTTCCGGGCATCCTCACACTGCACACCCTCGGGCTGGCGTGCCTGGCGGGAGCGAGCGCGGCGATCGATCTGCGAATCCTCGGAGTGGCGCCTGCGCTGCCGCTGGCACCGATGGAGAAGTTCTTCTCCATTGTCTGGACCGGCTTCTGGGTGAGCGCCGCGACGGGGATCGCCCTCGTCATTGCCTACCCCGCCAAAGCCCTCACCAACCCCCTCTTCTTCGTCAAGTTGACGCTCGTCGCGCTCGCGATGATCGCGGCGATCAGGATCAGGCAGGTCGTGTTCCGCGGACGCGGTGACGACCCGGGGGCCGAGAGAACAGGGAAGATTCTCGCTGCGGTGTCCCTGTCGCTGTGGATCGGAGCCATCGTCTCCGGACGGTTGCTCGCCTATACCTACACTCGGCTCCTGACACCGCTCGACCTCTAGAGATGCACCTCGAATCACTACGCCTCTGGCTCGAAGGCACCCGCCTGTCAGAGCTGATGAACTGGTCGTCCTGGGCGTGGCCGCTGGCCGAATGCCTGCACTTCCTCGGCCTCTCCCTGCTGATCGGCACCGTGGGCCTGTTCGATTTGCGCCTGCTCGGATTCGCGAAGCAGCTGCCTCCGCGCGCCTTCGCTCCACTCGTGCGCTGGGGCATCGCCGGCTTCACGCTCTGTCTCTCCACCGGAGTGCTCTTCCTCGTCGGCATCCCGGGAGGCTACCTCGGCAATCCGGCCTTTCATCTCAAACTGCTCTTTCTCCTGCTGGCGGGGGCCAACGTGGTGTTGTTCTCACGGTATGTGGCCCACGAGGTCGAGGCGCTGGGGCCGGGGGCGAGCGCGCCAGTGGCCGCCAGATGGATGGCCGCCTTCTCCCTGATCCTCTGGATCTGCGTCCTGTGCGCAGGCCGCATGATTGCCTTCTACAAGCCGTGAACGGCCAGGGAAGCGTCTCCGCCAACCTCTGGAAGCTGAATCTGATTCGGCTGCTGTTCTGGACGCACTTCATCAGCGCGGTCCTGATCCCCTTCTATCGAGACTGGGGAGGACTGACCTACACGCAGATTCTGCTGGTCAACGCCTGGTTCATGGTGTGGAACTTCCTGCTCGAGATTCCCACCGGAACCGTTGCCGATGTGCTCGGTCGTCGAGCCTCGCTGGTGCTGGGAGCGCTGGTAGGGGTGGTGGCCGCACTGGTCTACGTGAGCTCTCCGGCTCTACCCCGTTTCCTCTTCGCAGAGATCCTCTTCGCCGGGTCCTTCACCCTGATGTCGGGCGCCGACGAAGCCATGCTCTACGACACCCTGCGCGACCTCGGACGCACCGACGAGGCGACGAGGCGATTCGGCCTCCTGGCTTCCTCGCAACAGGCCGGCATCGTGCTGGGCGCACTGCTCGGCGGAGTGATCGCCGGCCAGTTCGGTCTGCGCGCCCCTCTCGCGCTGCAGACCATCCCGATGGCACTGGCCGGGGTCGTGGCTTTCACCCTGGTCGAGCCCACGGTGTCTCGCAGGACCGAGCGACCGCGCTTCCGCGCGGTTCTGACGGTCGGGATCGAGACCTTTCTGCGTCACCCGGTGCTGCGAGTCCTGGCCTTCGACATGGTCACTGTGGGCGCCCTGGCCTGGGCGATCATCTGGCTCTATCAACCCCTGCTCGAGGGAGTGGGCATCGGAATCGCCTGGTTCGGCGTGGCCCACAGCTGCCTGAGCCTGGGGCAGATTCTCTTCCTCAGTCAGCTGGACCGGCTGCAGAGCGTTCTCGGCCGGCGAAGACTCCTTGCCGCAGGGCCTCTCGCTCTCGGCGTCTCCTACTGGGTCCTCGGTACCTCCACCAGCGCGCCGGTGACATGCATCGCCATCCTGGCGGCGGCGGCACTCGGCCTGTCACGCCCGCCGCTCTTCGTCGCCTGGATGAACCCGCACATCGATTCCCACCACCGGGCGACCGTGCTGTCCGTCGTGGCGATGTTTCGCACCCTGGCCATCGCGATCGTCAACCCGGTCGCTGGCTGGATGGCCGATCACTCCCTGCCGATGACCATGCGCGTGCTGGGAACGGCGTCGCTCCTGATCGCCTTCCTGTCGCCGGTGGGCCAGAGACACCTGGAACCGCCCGCCAGAACAGCGGACTGAGATGACCCGGAGCGTGCGATCACCGATCGCGCCCCTCACTTTCTCGACTTGATGTTCTGGGCCAGCAGGCCTGCCACCCAACCGGTGGGGACCGCCAATCCCGCGGTCGCCAGCGTGAACCAATTGGGCTCCGTGCCCGCGCCGTTGACCAGACCGTAGATCGCTACCGCCGCGGTCAACCCACCCACCACGGCGCCATGCTCGCCGAGGTGATGATCGCTGATCATTCCGGCGACTCCACCGCCCAGGACGACGGAGATCAAGATCGCCGCCACTGCCTTGGCCACGAGTACGGGCGAGACCTCGGTGTCGGCCCCGGTCTCGGAGAACAGCGACATCACGCTACCCATCAAGACACTGGCGCAGATCAGGTACCCGACGGCCACCGCAATGGCGCTTCGAATCATGCTTGTTGCCTCCCCAGAGCAGTATAGCCGCGGGTGTTGCGGGTTTTCAGGTAGGGCCCTAGGGGGTTTCCGCGAAAGCAACACCTCGGGAGTCGCACTATTCTCCAAACCAGGCGAAGCGGTTCCCTCGGGCCCATGGCCCAGCCGCGGGAACCACCAGACAATCTGTTCACCCGAGAGACATCTGGAAGAAGTCCGTCGAATGCTATTCGTCACCGCAGTGGCCGCGATCGGAGGCTTGACCTTCGTTCTGGCCTCCTTCCTGGTCCTCGCCGACAAGAAGCTCCATGTCGAAGAGGATCCGCGGATCGACATCGTCGAGGATCTGCTGCCGCACGCCAACTGCGGTGCCTGCGGCTATCCGGGATGCCGCCCCTTCGCCGAGGCCCTGGTCGGCGGCGAAACCCTTCCCGGCAAGTGCACCGTGAGCTCGGATGCGGGCCGAAAGAGAATCGCCGACTTCCTCGGCGTCGACGTCGGTGCAGAGGAGAAGTGGGTCGCCCGGCTGGCGTGTGCCGGAGGAACGAACGTGGCCCGAATGCACGCTCACTATCGGGGATTGTCGAGCTGCAGTGCAGCCGCGCAGGTCGCCGGCGGCGGCAAGGGATGCTTCTGGGGCTGCCTGGGTCTCGCCGACTGTGAAGTCGCCTGCGATTTCGACGCGATCCGCATGGACCGGCACCGTCTGCCGGTGGTCGACGAGGATCTGTGCACTGCCTGCGGCGACTGTGTCGACGCCTGCCCCAAGGACCTGTTCTCGCTACACCCTGCGAGTCACCGCCTGTGGGTCGCGTGCCGCTCCCTGCAGGAAGGCGACGAGCTGCTCGAGGACTGCCAGGTGGGCTGCACCGCCTGCGCCCGCTGCGCCATGGACTCCGGCGGCTCGATCGTGATGGAAAATGGTCTGCCGGTGATCGACTACTCCCGCCCCTTGAATCGAGCACCGATCGAGCGCTGCCCCACCGGCGCGATCGTCTGGCTTGCCGAGGACGGCACCGTGGTCAAGGGAGCCGCCGCCAAGACGATCGTTCGGCACGGCGTGCGCCCCGTAGCTCCCACCTGAAGAAGAACACCTCGAAGAGAAATGAGACTGATATGAGGAACCCGCTCGCCACCAGGGCACGCAGCAAGAAGAAGGGTCTCACCGGGACACGCAAGGGGGACGAGCAGCCCAAGTACCCCGGTGTGCGCGCCGCCATGGACGGCAATACTGCCGTCATCATGTGCGAGCGGGAGTCCACGGACGCCGCCGGCGCCTATCCGATCACCCCTTCCACCCAGATGGGCGAGTACTGGGCCGAGAACGCGGCCCGCGGCCACGTCAACATTTCCGGCCGACCCCTGATCTTCATCGAGCCCGAGGGCGAGCATGCCGCAGCTGCGGTGACGGCTGGCCTCTCGATGACCGGCCTGCGCGCATCGAACTTCTCTTCCGGCCAGGGCATCGCCTACATGCACGAATCGCTGTACGCGGCGGTCGGCAAGCGTCTGACCTACGTGCTCAACATCGGCGCTCGAGCGATGACCAAGGCAACGTTGAACGTTCACGCCGGACACGACGACTACCACTGCATCGACGACACGGGAATGTTCCAGCTCTTCGCCAAGGATGCGCAGACCGTGGCCGATCTGAACATCGTCGCCCATCGAATCGCCGAGCTGGCTCTGACGCCGGGCGTCGTGGCCCAGGACGGGTTTCTGACGACCCACCTCATCGAGTCGATGCTGGTCCCCGAGCGCGCGTTGATCGAAGAGTTCCTGGGGCGCCCGGACGACATGATCGAGACCCCCACCCCTGCGCAACGGATCATCTACGGCGACCTGCGCCGCCGAATCCCGGAGCTCTGGGACGTCGACAACCCCGTGATGGCCGGTCTGGTACAGAACCAGGACGCCTACATGCAGAGCGTCGCCGCCCAGCGCCCCTTCTTCTTCGACCACGTGCAGGAGCTCACCGACCGAGCGCTCCAGGAGTTCGGCCGGCTCACCGCTCGCCACTATGAACGAGTCATGGGCTCTGGGCTCGACGACGCCGACTATCTGATCCTGGGCCAGGGCAGCCTGATCCCCTCGGCCGAAGCCGTCGCCGACTATCTGCGCGAGACTCGCAAGCTCAAGATCGGTGTGATCGACCTGATCATGTTCCGACCCTTCCCTGCCGATCTGCTGGGCGAGATGCTCAAGGGGCGCAAGGGGGTGGCTGTGCTCGAGCGCCTCGACCAACCCCTGGCGGTCGATCAACCTCTGATGCGCGAGATCCGGGCCACGCTCAACAAGTGCGTCGAGAACGGCCGGACCGCGAAGGGCGACCCCCTCCCGTTCCCCGAGCTCGCCACCTACCGTAGCGCCTCGGACGCCCCGCCTCTCTACTCGGGATCCTTCGGTATGGGCAGCCGTGACCTGCAGCCCGAGGGTCTCGTCGGCGCCATCGAGAACATGCTGCCCGAGGGGGCCAGGAAGAAACAGTTCTACCTGTCGATCGACTTCCTCCGAGATCAGCCTCACACCCCCAAACAGGCCCTGCACCAGGAGGCGATCGCCGAGGGTTATCCGAACGTCAAGGAGCTGGCGGTACGGGGAAGCGAGAACCCCAACCTGATGCCCGAGGGGGCCATCACGGTGCGTTTCCACTCGGTGGGTGGGTGGGGGGCCATCACCACCGGCAAGAACCTGGCGATGACCCTGTTCGACCTGCTCGGCTACCACATCAAGGCCAACCCCAAGTACGGCTCGGAGAAGAAGGGCCAGCCGACCACCTACTACCTGTCGGCTGCCCCCGAACCGATCCGGGTCAATTGCGAGTACTTCTACGTCGACGTGGTGCTCTCCCCCGATCCCAACGTCTTCCACCACACCAGCGCCCTGGCTGGGCTCAAGGAAGGCGGCGTCTTCGTGATCCAGTCCGACAAGCCCAACGCCGAACAAGTCTGGGCCTCGATTCCGGCCCCCTTTCGCCGGGTCATCGTCGACAAGAAGATCCGGCTGTTCTATCTCGATGCCTTCGCCATCGCACGTGACGAAGCGAGCGACTCGGACCTCCAGCTACGCATGCAGGGGATCGCCTTCCAGGGGGCATTCTTCCGCGCTTCCGACGTGATGCAACGCGCCGGCCTGGACGACAAGACCCTGCTCGACGCGATCCGATCCCAGCTGGAGAAGAAGTTCGGATCCAAGGGGGCTCGCGTCGTCGACGACAACATGCGCGTCGTGAAGCGCGGCTTCACCGAGCTGAAGGAAGTGCCGCACGGCGCAGTGACCGACGTTGCGGCCAGCAACGGCAAGCCGTCCAGAGCGGAGCCGAGCCTGCCGACCATGATGAAGACCCTTCCCCAGAGCCGATCGCCGCTCAGCGACACCCACCGCTTCTGGGAACAGACCGGGAACTTCTACGCCCGAGGCATGGGCAGCGACAACATCACCGATCCCTTCATCGGACTCGGCACCATGCCCGCAGTCTCGGCGCTGTTTCGCGACATGACGGGAATCCGCTTCGAGCACCCCGAGTGGATCCCGGAGAACTGCACCGCCTGTGGCGACTGCTACACCGTTTGCCCCGACACCGCGATTCCGGGTCTGGTCACCGAAGTGGGCCAGGTACTCGATACCGTGGTGAAGCGTCTCAAGAAGCACGGCCACGAGGTCGAGCATCTCCCCCGCGCCGTGAGGGTGATGGAGCGCGAGCTGCGCACCCGTTTCAACGAGGCTGCCGACACCGACTCCGTGGCGGAGATCCTCGACGGCGCCATCGCGACGACGATCGAGAACGCTGAAGCGGACAAGAGCGAGCTGACGCGTGAGTTCGAGCTCTTCCGCGAGGAGCTCGGTGGCTTCCAGTTCGCGCTGTCGCGCCCCTACTACGGCGTGCCGGAACAGAAACAGGCCGGCGAGGGCGGACTACTCAGCATCACGGTCAACCCGTACACCTGCAAGGGTTGCATGGAGTGCGTCGCGGTCTGTAATGACGACGCGCTCCGCCACACGACCCAGACCGACGAGAGCGTCGAGCGACTGAGGAGCCAGTGGGATCTGTGGCTCGACCTGCCGAACACACCGCAGAAGTACATCCGGGTCGACGATATCGAGGAGGGAATCGGCGCCCTGGAGACGATTCTGCTCGACAAGACCAACTACCAGGTGCTGACCAGCGGCGACGGTGCCTGCCTCGGCTGCTCCGAGAAGACGGTGATCCACCTCTTCACCGCGACTGTGGAAGCACTGATGCGACCCCGGGTCGAGAAGCACGTCGCTCACCTGAGCGAGTTGATCGAGAAGCTCGAAAAGCACGTCCAGCTGAAGTTGGTGGAAGAGATCGACGTCGGCAACGCCGAGATGATGGCCGAGATCGTCAGGGACATCGGCGATCGCGACGTCACGCTGGCCGGCATCGCCGAGCGGATGGAGAGTGTCACCGGCGGCGAGCCGATCGACCAGGAGTGGCTGCGGCGGGTGACCCAGCTGATTGCGCGCCTCAAGGAACTGCGCTGGCGCTACACCGAAGGCGTCACCGGCCGAGGGCGCACTTCGATGGGCATGGTGAACGCCACCGGCTGCACTTCCGTGTGGGGCAGCACCTATCCGTTCAATCCCTACCCCTTCCCCTGGACCAACCACCTCTTCCAGGACAGCCCCTCGATGGCATTGGGCCTCTTCGAAGGCCATATGGCCAAGATGGCCGACGGGTTCAAGACGGTGCGACTCGCCGAGCTCGAGTTGGCCGGCAAGTACAACCCGCACGAGCACGATCGGTTCATGACCCACTTCGACTGGCGCCAGTTCAGCGACGAAGAGTGGGAGCTGTGTCCCCCCGTCGTCGCGACCGGGGGAGACGGCGCCATGTACGACATCGGCTTCCAGAACCTCTCGCGCGCCCTGATGTCGGGCAAGCCGATCAAGGTGCTGGTCGTCGATACACAGGTCTACTCCAACACCGGCGGCCAGGCGTGTACCTCGGGGTTCTTCGGACAGATCTCCGACATGGCCCAGTTCGGCGATGCCCACCGCGGCAAGGAAGAGATTCGCAAGGAGATCGGACTGATCGGTATGGCGCACCGCACCACCTACGTGATGCAGAGCACGATCGCGCATGCCAACCACATGATCGAGGGCTTCATCAAGGGGCTCAAGGCTCGTCGCCCGGCACTCTTCAATCTCTACACCTCGTGCCAGCCCGAGCACGGCATCGGCGACGACATGAGCGAGCACCAGGCCAAGCTGGCCGTCGAGTCGCGGGCGTACCCGCTGTTTCGCTATGACCCCGACGAGGGAACGCTGCCCGAGGAGTGCTTCGATCTCTCGGGCAATCCCGATCCCGATCAGGACTGGCCCACCTACAAGGTGAGCTACCGCGAAGGCGGGGTGACCCGCAGCATGGATCTGCCGATGACCTTCGCCGACTTCGCGATCACCGAGGTGCGCTTCCGCAAGCATTTCCGCAAGGCACCACCCGACACCTGGAACGAGAACATGGTGCCGCTGCACGAGTTCCTCGAGCTCGAGGACGACGATCGGGAGGGGCTCTTCCCCTTCATCTGGGTGGTGGACAAGGAGCAGCAGCTCGGTCGACTGCTGGTCGACGAGGCCATGGTGTCTTCGAGCGAGGATCGACGCGATTTCTGGCAGATGCTCCGCGCCCTGGCTGGCACCGACCGGGCAAGCGAGGCGCCCCAGGAGCTCGAGCGCAAGGTGCGTCAGGATGTGGTGAGCCAGATCGCCGGGAACTTGATGCGCATCGCCACGGGCAGCGGACAGGGAGCGCTCGATCTGGGTGGCCTCGATCTCGGCGCCCTCACCGGCGCCGGCGCCGCGCCGGAAGCGCCGCCTGCTGCGGCCGGGGACGGCGACGTGTCGACGCCCGTCGCTGCACCGGCCCCGAGTACCGGCGAGGGCGGCGAATACATGGCACCCTGGATCGACACCGACCAATGCACTTCGTGTGACGAGTGCGTCAACCTGAACTCGAAGGTCTTCGCCTACAACGAGAAGCGCAAGGCCTACATCAAGGACGCCAATGCCGGCACCTATCAGGACCTGGTCAAGGCGGCCGAGAAGTGCACCGCTCAGGTGATCCATCCCGGCCTTCCCCGGGACCGCAGCGACAAGAACATCGACAAGTGGATCAAGCGCGGCTCCAAGTACAACTAACGCGAGCGTGACGCCCGTGCGCCTTCCCGCCTGGCGCCCGAGGCGACGGCGCTCGGAGGCACCCGGACCGGAACCGAATGGCACGAGAACACCGACCCCGCAACCGACCCAGCAACCCCTGAAGGGGATTCGCCTCTACGTGACACCGACATGATCCAGTTGTTTCGCAGAAAGAGCTTCGAGCACGGGATCCACCCGCCCGAAACGAAGGAGGCGACCGCCGGAATGCCCATCCGGCAGTTCCCCTTCGCGCCGGCCCTGGTCATCCCCCTCGTGCAGCACCTCGGCAAGCCCTCGGTCGCCGTGGTGCGCGAGGGGCAGGAAGTGGTGCGCGGCCAGCGCATAGCCAAGGCCGACGGCTTCGTATCCGTGTCGATGCATGCCCCGGCGTCGGGGGTGATCGAGCGCATCGGACTGGTGCCGAGCATCAGCGGACGCATGGTGCCCGGCATCTACCTCTCACCCTTCCCGGGGTCCACCCAGGAAGTCGCCGAGGGGCGCCCCTGCGGGCTCGACGCACCCAGGGAAGAGATCATCGAAGCGATTCAGGACGCCGGCATCGTCGGCCTGGGTGGCGCCGCGTTTCCCACCCACGTCAAGCTCAAGATTCCCGAGGGAAAGACCGTCGAAACGCTCATCGTCAACGGCGTGGAGTGCGAGCCCTACCTCACCACGGACCACCGCGTGATGCTCGAGCAGAGCGACGACATCTTCATGGGGATCCGCTATCTGCTGAGGGTGACCGGCGCGCAGCGGGCGATCATCGGCATCGAGTCGAACAAGCCGGACGCCGCCGACCACCTGCGAGCCCAGTCGCCGACCGATCTCCGGGTATCGGTGGAGGTGCTGCCGGTCAAGTACCCGCAGGGCGCGGAGAAGATGCTCATCACCGCCTTGCTCGGGGTCGAGGTGCCCTCGGGTGCACTGCCGATCGAAACCGGAGCGATCTGCGTCAACGTCGCCACGACTGCCGAGATCGGCCGGCTCCTCCCCCACGGGCGCGGGATCCAGGAGAGGGTGATCACGATCACGGGACCCGCGGTCGAGCACAAGGGCAACTACCGCATTCCGATCGGCACTCCGCTGCGCTTCCTGCTCGATCACGTCGGTCTGGCCGAGAACACCTCACGCGTCTTCATGGGCGGACCGATGATGGGGCCGTCTGCCTCGAGCCTCGACATTCCGGTGGTCAAGGGCACCTCGGGCGTGGTCGCCTTCACCACCGAGGAGACCGGTCGCCAACGCACCGAGCGCGAGTATCCGTGCATCAAGTGCGCTCGCTGCGTCGACGCCTGCCCGATGTTGCTCAACCCCTCGACACTGGGTCTGATGGCCAGGACCGGCGAGTACCAGCGCATGGCCGACGAGCTCCATCTCATGGATTGCTTCGAGTGCGGCGCCTGCTCCTTCGTGTGCCCGGCGCACATTCCGCTGGTCCAGCGATTCCGCATCGCCAAGGCCGACGTGCGCAAGAAGGGAGCAGCATAGTGACGCCCCCTCGCTCCACCCAGCCCCGCACGCTCGAGATTCACACGTCGCCCCACATCGCGAGCGGGTCCAGTGTCGAAGTGATCATGCGCAACGTCGTGTGGGCGCTGCTCCCGACCTCGGCCTTCGCGGTGTACGCCTTCGGGCTCGCCGGCCTCCTGCTTCTCCTCACCGCGGTCGGTACCTGCGTGGTCACCGAGCATCTGTTCAGCCGGAGCTCGGGCTCGGCCAGCACGATCGGCGACTGGTCGGTGGTGATCACGGGCCTGCTCTTCGGACTGACCCTGCCGCCGGGGCTTCCCCTCTGGATGGTGGTGGTCGGCGGGGTGTTCGGAGTGGCGGT
Organism: uncultured Acidobacteriota bacterium; assembly: GCA_963851415.1. GTDB lineage: Bacteria > Acidobacteriota > Thermoanaerobaculia > Multivoradales > Multivoraceae > CAWKPF01. The sequence continues at coordinate 4,174,806 of CAWKPF010000002.1, read as the reverse complement.
GGGCAAGTACCTGTTCGGCGGCCTCGGTGCCAATGCCTTCAACATCGCCCTGGTGGGGCGGGCTTTCCTGCAGGCTGCGTTCCCGGTGGCGTTGACCAGTTGGAGCCCCGCCTTCCTGGCCGGACGCTTTACCGAGCTCCCCTCCTCCACCCTCACGCTTCCACTCACCCAGCCAATCTACGACGCGATCAGCGGCGCCACTCCGCTCTCGGCATGGAAGTTCGATCGAGCGGCCACCGAGACCAGGGAGCTGGCGATGGGATTCATCGACGGCTCGGCGGGCGAGACGAGCGCGGTCCTGATCGTCCTCGGCGGCCTCTACCTCATCGCCCGCAACATGATGAACTGGCGCATCCCGGCCTCGGTGCTCGGCACGGTCGCGCTGCTCTCGGGGATCTTCCATCTGGTCGACCCCAGCCGCTACCCCAGCGTACCGTTCATGCTCTTCTCGGGGGGCCTGATGCTCGGCGCGATGTTCATGGCCACCGACATGGTGGCCTCGCCGATGACCCCGCTCGGCCTCTACATCTACGGCGGTCTGATCGGCACCCTGGTGGTGGTGATCCGGCTCTGGGGAGGCATGCCCGAAGGCGTCATGTACGCCATCCTGCTCGCCAATGCGGTGTCTCCACACATCGACCGGATCATTCAGCCCAGAGTCTACGGAACCCAGAGTCCGCGAATGCCGGGAGGGGCCTCATGAGCGAGCCACTGGTCGCCCTTCAGCCACCCAAGGCCTCGGTCTGGCAGATGTACCGCGCCATGGTCGGCATCGGCATCCTCTGCGGCACCGTGATCGTCACCGTGTTCCAGCTGACCGCACCGATCATCGCCCAGAAGCGCGCCGAGGCCCTGCAGGAGGCCATTTTCACGGTGCTCGAGGGAGCCGCCACGAGTCAGAGCTTCGTTCTCACTGCCGAGGAGAGGTTCGAGCCCGTGACCGAAGGAGCCAAGGGGGGCGAAGGGGCCGGGGGAACCGTGGTCCATGCCGGCTACGACGACACCGGCAGTCTCGTCGGCCTGGCGATCGAAGCCTCGGGCATGGGCTACCAGGACACGATCCGAGTCCTCTATGGCTATTCCTTGGCCCAAAAGGCGATCGTCGGTCTCCAGGTGCTCGAGAGCAAGGAAACACCCGGTCTGGGCGACAAGATCGAGACCGACCCTGGATTCCGCCAGAACTTCTCGGCGCTGGATGTGACCCTCGACCCCCAGGGCAGTACCCCGGTTCATCCCATCGAAGTGACCAAGCACGGCGAGAAGACCGATCCCTGGCAGATCGACGGCATCACGGGAGCCACCATCTCTTCCAAGGCGATCGGCGATCTCCTGCGATCGAGCACGGCGTTCTGGCTGCCGCTGGTCGAGCGCAGCACCGACGATTTTCGGAAACTCCCAGCGACATGAGCCCTGAAATGAGCAATACCCCCTTCCCCGCGGACGAAGTCCCGAGCGGAACCGACGAGTTCGTCAAGGGACTGTGGAGAGAGAACCCGGTCTTCGTCCAGGTCCTCGGGATGTGTCCCGTGCTGGCCGTGAGCAACACCGCTCTCAACGCCTTGGCCATGGGACTGGCGACCACGTTCGTCCTGGTGATGTCGAACACCCTGGTGTCCTCACTGCGCCGCTTCGTACCCAAGCAGGTTCGCATCGCCACCTACATCCTGATCATCGCCACCTTCGTCACCGTGGTCGACTACCTGATCCAGGCGATCAGCCTCGATCTGCACAAGGCACTCGGCGCCTTCATCTCCCTGATCGTGGTCAACTGCCTGATCCTCGGTCGCGCCGAAGCCTTTGCCTCCAAGAACACGGTGCCGCGCGCCTTCCTCGACGGCGCAGGAATGGGAATCGGCTTCACCCTCGCGCTGCTCTGCCTCGGTGGCGTCCGCGAGATTCTCGGCTCGGGGTCCTTCTTCGGTATCGAGCTCTTCCACGAGGGATTCCAGGACTGGGTCGTGATGATCCTTCCGAGCGGCGGATTCTTCACTCTGGCTGGCTGGCTGCTGCTGATCAACTGGCTCAAGGACCGGCGCAGGAGAGAGTCGGGCGAGGGCAGCATGGAGGTGGCCGCATGACCGCTGAAGTCGCCAACGGCGAACCGCTCTGGACGATCTTCATCGGCGCCTGTCTGATCAACAACTTCGTGCTGGCGTATTTTCTCGGTATCTGCCCCTTCCTCGGCGTGTCCGCCAAGGTCGCTACCGCTACGCGAATGGGCGGCGCAGTGATCTTCGTGATGATGGTGAGCTCGGTGTGCGCCTACGGGATCAATGCGCTTCTGGTCAGTCTCGACGCTCCCTTCCTGCGCCTGATCTCCTTCATCGTCGTCATCGCCTCGACCGTGCAACTGGTCGAGATGTTCATCAAGAAGATGTCTCCCGCCCTGTTTCGTACGCTCGGCATCTTCCTTCCGCTGATCACGACCAACTGCGCGATTCTCGGACTGGCGCTGTTCCAGACCAACCGCGGTTATGGCTTCCTCCAGGCCATCGTCTACGCCCTCGGCGCCGGTATCGGCTTCACCCTGGCCCTGGTTCTCCTTGCGGGCATTCGGGAAGAGCTCGAGCTGGTCGAACTACCGAGCGCAGCGCGGGGCACCGCCATCACTCTGATCGTCGCCGGAATCCTCTCTCTGGCCTTCATGGGCTTCGCCGGTCTGGGGGGTTGAGCCGTGGCCGCCAATCTACTCCTGATCCTGGGACTGGCAGCAGCAGCCGCGGGCTGGGCTGCGGTGCAACAGGCCTGGCTGCGAAGTTTTCCCGAGAGCGCGGCCGACGGCGATGCTCTCGCCGGGCGCTCCGACTGCCACGCCGGCGGCTGTGGCGGAGGTACCCAAAGGAAGAACTGCCTGGGAGAGGACTGTCCTCGACGACACTGAAGCTCCGGCAATCGAGCTCGATAACGAGAGAAGGTCGAAAACGATGAATACCGAACCCACAACCGGCAACTCCCCATCGACGAAGATCCGGCTCCAGGACTACGACACCAGCAAGCGATTCACGGCGCGCGTGGTCTCGAGTGATCGGATCACCTCCGCCGCGTCCGAAGACGAAGTGCGCGAGCTTGTGCTCGATGTCGACCTGCCGGAGCTCGACTTCGAGGTCGGCCAGAGTGTCGGGGTGCTCGCCCCCGCGGACCCGGCCTTCGGCCACACCCATCACTTCCGCCTCTACAGCGTGTCCGATCTGCCCGAGACACACGAAGGCCGTCCGAGGATCAAGCTCCTGGTCAAACGGTGCAACTACGTCGACGAGTACAGCGGCGAGGAGTACCCGGGGGTCGCCTCGAACTACCTGTGCGACCTCGGAGTCGGCGACCGGATCGAGATGGCTGGCCCCTACGGTCTGCCCTTCGAGGTGCCCCAGGAGCACGATGCCAACCTGATCCTGATCGGTACCGGCACGGGGATCGCCCCCTTCCGCACCCTGATCAAGCACATCTACCACAACGTTCCGGACTGGACTGGCCAGGTGCGCCTGTTCTACGGCGCTCGCAGCGGCCTCGAGCTCCTCTACATGAACGATGAGCGTGACGACTTCTCCCAGTACTACGACCGGGACACCTTCGAGGCGATCAAGGCGCTGAGCCCCAATCCCGACTGGGACGACCCGATCGCCTGGAATGATGCCCTGCTCAGCCGCGGCGAGGAGCTCTGGCGCCTGCTCGGCGACCCACGCACCTACGTGTACCTCGCTGGCCTGGAGAAGATTCGCGACGAGCTCGAAGTGGTGCTCTCGAACATCGCCGGCTCCGCGGAGACCTGGCAGCGGCGCAAGGCGGAACTGGAGGCCGGCGGGCGTTGGGTGGAGCTGCTCTACTGAGGGCACAGAAGCCAACGGTCCTCCGAGGTAGAACCCGCTGGTGGTCTCTGGCTGCCCGGCTTTGACCCGCCCAGAGGCCCTCGCGTAGTCTCCCCGCATGCCGAAATCCCGCCTTCTCACTGTACTCCTCACGTTGGCCCTCGTGGCGTCAACGCTCTCGGCCGTCGGGATCGAGGACGCCGAGCTGGATCTCGCCACCTACATCAAGGCGAGCTACACCAAGTACGAGTACGAGATCCCCATGCGCGACGGAAAGCGGCTGTTCACAGCGGTCTACGTGCCGAAGGACGACTCGCGCAACCATGCCTTCATGCTGAAGCGCACGCCCTACAGCATCGCGCCATACGGTGCGGATCGATATGCCGAGTACCTCGGACCGTCAGAGAGGTTCGCCCGAGAGGGGTTCATCTTCGCCTATCAGGATGTCCGGGGGCGGTACCTGTCCGAGGGCGAGTTCATCGAAATGACGCCCCACAGAGAGAACAAGCAGAGCGCCGATGAGGTCGACGAGAGCTCGGATACCTACGACACCATCGACTGGCTGATCGAGAACATCCCCTCGAACAACGGCAAGGTCGGAATGTGGGGAATCTCCTATCCGGGCTTCTACGTCGCCGCAGGAATGATCGACGCGCATCCCGCTCTCGTCGCGGCTTCGCCTCAGGCGCCGGTGATCGACCTCTATCGAGGCGACGACTCGTATCACAACGGGGCGTTCTTCCTCGCCGCCAATTTCGGCTTCTTCACCTTCTTCGAGAAACACGAGCAGCCGACACGCCCGAGGCGCCGCGTGCCCTTCGAGTGGGGGACGACCGACGGCTATGAGTTCTTCCTCGATCTCGACAACCTGGCTCTGGCCGACGAGACGTTCTTCCACTACGAGGTCCCGTACTGGACCGATCTCATCGAGCACACCACCTACGACGAGTTCTGGCGCAAGCGCAGCCTCGACCGCTTCATCGAGAACGTACCGCCGGCCGTGATGACCGTCGGCGGCTGGTTCGACGCCGAGGACCCCTTGGGCCCACTGAAGGTCTATCGAGCGATCGAGGAGAAGTCGCCCGACACCTCGAATCACCTGGTCATGGGACCCTGGGCCCATGGCGGCTGGTCCGGCGGCGACGGCGATCGGTTGGGCGAGGTGAGCTTCCACTCGAAGACCAGCCAGTTCTACCGAGATCGGATCGAGTTTCCCTTCTTCGACTCCTACCTGAACGGCAACGGTACCGCCGACCTCCCCGCCGCCTGGATCTTCGAGACCGGCACCCATCGTTGGAGGCGCTTCGACGCCTGGCCGCCAAGAGAGGCCACACCGCGACGCCTCTATCTGCGCGCCGAGGGCAAGCTGAGCTTCGACCCACCTGCGCAGAGCGAGGCAACCGATCGCTACGTCAGCGATCCGAATCGGCCCGTGCCGTTCACCGATTCCATCGCCCGGGAAGTGCCGCAGTCATACATGGTCGGAGACCAGCGATTCGCCTCCAAGCGCACCGACGTTCTGGTCTACAGGACCGATCCTCTCCCTCAGGACGTGAGCATCGCCGGTCCGATCTCGCCCGAGCTCTGGGTGTCGACCAGCGGCACGGACTCCGATTTCGTGGTCAAGCTGATCGACGTCTACCCGAGCGACTTCCCGGACCCGGACCCCAACCCGACCGAGGTCCGCATGGGCGGCTACCAGCAGCTGATCCGAGGCGAGCCGTTCCGGGCCAAGTTCCGCAACAGCCTCGAGAATCCCGAGCCGATGATCCCCGGAGAGCTGACGCGCATCGCCTTCGAAATGCCCGACGTGGCGCACGTCTTCCGCAAAGGGCATCGCATCATGGTGCAGATCCAGAGCTCGTGGTTCCCTCTGGTCGATCGAAACCCCCAGACCTTCGTCGACATCCCGCATGCCGAGCCAAAGGACTTTCAGCAGGCGACTCAGACGGTCAGTCGCTCGGCAAGCCGGAGCTCGTCGGTCGGCGTGTTGGTCCTGGAAACCCCCGGCGGTGGAAGCTGAGACGATCGGGCTCGGCGGGGGGCACAACCGCCTCACTCGCGATGAAGCTCAGAACGAGATGCGGTGAAACGCGCCGCTCGGGCCGCGCAGGCGTGTATTGACGACGTTGTTGTAGATCGAGCCGAAGGTGTAGCTGATCCCCACGCCGAGCCGATAGCGTGAGTCGGTGTCGAGTGCCCGCTGGTCGAGCAGAACCTCTTCGTCGGTCGCCTCACGGGCCGGCAGGTAGATCTGGTCGCTGACCAGCGCTGCGTTGCCCCACAGATTGAGCGAGAGCCCGCGCACGATCCGGTAGTCGATGCGTCCTCCCAGTACGGCTCGATACTTTCCGGGATCGTCGATGAAGTGCGAAACCCTCAGGTCGACCCCGCTCTCTCCCCAGGGCTGCGCGGTGTCGAACTCGATGTAGAGACCCTGGTCGAACAGCGCCTCCTCGAGCTTGCCGAGCATCGTCTCTTCCAGATAGTTGAACTGAGACCAGCCGGCGAAGTAGGCGAAGGTGAGCTCTCGTTTCGACGACTCGGAGTAGGGGAAGATGTTGTACTCGATCGATCCTGCAGCTCGATAGGAGAAATCGAGATTCAGGAAGGTCGATCTCAGAGTGCTGGTTCCGGCCCCTGCTCCCCAATGCTCACCGAGCGACTTGACCGCCTGACCCGAAGCACCGAGGCTCTCTGTCAGACTCTCCGAGGTCGTTCCGTCCTCGAACTCGAAGTTGCCCTCGCGACGCTCTCCCCCTACGCCGAGTCCGAAGCGCCAGGCTTCGGTGACTCGATTCGCCGTCACGCTGCCGTTGAGAGAGGACTCCTTGCGTCGATCTTCGCCGCTGTACCAGCCACCCGCTCCGGCGCGAAAGACCCAGAAGTTCCATGGATCGAGGATCGTGGTCGTGCCAGTGGAGGTCAGACCACCCACCCCAGGGTCGGGCGACCGGTACGACACCACCAGTCCCTCGGCCTGAGGAGTCTCGAGCACGTATCGCACCATGCCGAGTTGGAGGATCCTGGCGAAGCCCCTGCGCTGCTCGTCGTCGGTGTCCGTGCTGCTCGAAGAGAACGTCAGCTCGACATCGACACCATCGAACTCGTCGAGTCCGATGAACCGCAGATCGTCGTTGCGGCCGCCGCCGGTCCCGACCGTCGTGACCAGCACGTGAACCTGTGCGTCGTGGCGATCCCTCACCCAGTTCACATAGTCGATGCTCTGGCGAAGAAACTCGAAGTCGCAGCGGTCGCAATCGAGAAAGACTCGCAGTGCACCGTTGCCGTTCGTCACTGGGAGCGCGAGATCCGGCTGAGCAGACAGGGGCAGGGCACAGACGAACGTCGACAGCAGGACCAGAGTCCAGATCCCGGCTCTCGGATCACGCATCCCTTTGCGGGGCTCTGGATTCCAGCACCCGATCACGGGCTCCATCATGGACCGCTCGAGGTCGCGGCGCTGTCTCGGATTTCCGACCCGAAGCCCCACTGCGAGCTCAACGCTGCCTCGACAGGAGTGAACCGCCGCGTCGAGAGGAGGCACCCGAGGGTTTGCGCCGATCGCGCTCGATGCTCTCTCGGAGTCGAGCATATTGAACCGCCATGGAGGCATGTTGGGCGAACACGTTGAGGTGACGCAGTTGCGCGTCGCTGAACGATGCGCGTTTCGTTTCGTTCGCGCTGCCGACACTCAGCACCCCCGTCACGTGACCCTCCATGAGCAGGGGCACCGACAGGGCGAGGTGCTGCTCGGCGCGCTTGGAGACCGGGTTGTCGAGATAGCGGGTGCGCACCTCTTCCGTTTCTAGGAGCACTGGCTGACGGTCGTGAGCCACTCGACCGGCAAGCCCCTCTCCGACTTTCAGAGTCAATCCGGCGACTCCTTCCTCGAGCCCGCGTACGCAGCTGAAGCGCAGCCGATCGGGCTCATCGGAGTCTCTCATCATCAACGCCCCGCACTCGGTACCGACCAGACCCATGGCTGCCTTCACCACTCCATCGTAGATGTGGTGCGGCTCTCGCAACGAGTTGACCGCGCTGATCGCCTGGTGGAGTCTTCCCAGCTCTCTCATCCGACCCTCCCCCTGTTGCACCTTGCGGTCGAGGTGCTGGACCTGGGTACGGCGCTGTGCGACTTCTTCGATCAGGGCGTCGTGCAGCCTTCGTAGGCGACGCTCCCGAGCGATCACATAGAGGCAGGCAAACAGACCGACGACAGCAAGAGCCGGTACGGCCAGCCCCTGACCGCTTCTCCAGGAGAGGAACAGAATCGTCCCCTGGAAAACCATGAGCAGCAGCACCAGGAACCGAATGAGTCCGGTCCGTTGATTCTCGACGACAGTGATATCCATCCGCGTTCCCCGTTGGCTCCGATCCCCTCCGTCCTCCCCACCCGGTTCTCCCTCCGCTCGCCCGGACGGCTAAACTAGTATATATCTTATTTCTTGATAATCTAACTATGCGAAAGAGGTTTCCCTCTTCCCCTCGACAGGCAGGGAGACACCCCGCCGACCTCGCCCGGGGCTGGAGGGACGGTAGAGACGATCGCCGCAATCGCGGTCGACCGAGTCCCGGCAGGGAGCATCGGTGCCGCTCTCCACAGCACTCCCTCCGCCCCCTCCGCCGGGATCGGCAGGCAGAGGAGGATAGAGTGGGGCGCCTCGGCCTCCCTCTCACGGCCCTGGACCGCGGGACCTCCATGTGTATCGACACCCCGACTCTGCTGCGCCGCGGCGCTGTGCGTCTGGCGGCGCTGCTCGGGTCGGCGGTGCTCGGGGCGGCCCCCGCTCTAGTCGTCGCAGCCGAGGCTCCCGATCTCGAAGACTGGCAGCGACTCGGAGAGCAGCTCTACCGCGGTCCGCTCAGCGTGCCGGACGGCGGTCTCGAGTGGCGCCTCGACACCGCTCGGTTCGTGCTGGAGAACGGCCGTCTCTGGTTGCTCGAGCCGCTCGACAGCGGAGCCGTGACCGGCCTCGTGTTCGAAGGCAGTGGGAGATTCGAGATGTCGGTCCCCGATGCGATCGAGCTGAGGCAGTTGCGCCGTTTCACCAACGACCGAGAGCTCGAGGTCGTCGACCAGCCTTTTTCGCGCGCGGTGCTCCGCGTATCCGACCCCGACTGGGTACGTGAGCTCGTCGAGCTCTCCGCACGACTGCCCGGCGACAGCCGTCCCTCTCCCAATTCGACCGCGCTCGAGCGCCATCGCTTCTGGCTGCTCCAGCACAATCACGATGCCAATGCCCGAGTCCTCGCCGCGCTGCGCACTCTGGGAGACCGCTACTTGAGGGTCGACATGAAGACCGCCGAGTGGAGCTGGCTGACGTACCAGTACGACGAGCAACTGGGTGAAGAGATCGACCTGCTGCACTATCCGCGCATGGGAAGGTACCCGGTGGTCGAGAGCTGGCTCAGCCTCGACCGAGCCGACCAGCGCAAGGACGACGGCCGTCCAACCAGCGAAGAGAGCACCACCTCCCGGCTGCTGCATATCGATGCCGAGCTGAAGCTCCTCGACCTGGGCAGGAAGCCGGCCCGTGGCTTCGGCAAGGTGCACCCGATCGACGCCGAGATCACGACCACGACCCGGCTCCAGGCGACGCGCGACGGTGTGGGTGCCTTCTATCTCGACCTGCATCCCATGGCGCGCCTCTCTCGCGTCCACCAGGAGGGACGCGAGCTCGAGGTGCTGCGCTATCCCACGGGAACCCTCGAGAGCTCGATCGACCGGCGCCGGGCGAACCCCTCCTTCGTCGTCCTCCTCGAGCGACCACTGCTCAGGGACGAGACTCTCGAGCTGACCTTCGAATACGAGCTCGAGCTGATCAACTTCGCCTCGGGCCTCGAGTGGTACCCACGCCCCCACGGCATCCACCACCAACCCCACACTGCGGAGCTACGCTTCGAGCATCGCGCCTACTACGACGTGCTCGCGATGGGCACGAAGGTCTCGGAAAGCGAGACCGGAGCAACGCACACCACCGCATACCGTGTCGACCGGCCCAGCCGCATGATCGGTTTCACCTTCGCACGCTGGGCGCATCAGCGCACCTTCTGCGAACCCGGTCTGCCACCCGTCACCCTGTTCGGCACTCGGGGCGGATTCATGTCGGCGCAACGGGTGGAGGAAGCCTCGGAGCATGTGCTGGGCAGCTTGCGCTTCTACCAGGAGCTGCTCGACTCCCCGATTCAGTCACCGGAGCTGGTGGTGACCCTCATCGGCGCTCGTTTCGGACAGGCCTTCGAGGGTTTCATCCACCTCGATGACTACGTCACGGCGAAGCCGGTCATGGGAGTCGCGAGTTGGGGTGCCAAACAGCTGTTCGTCGCTCACGAGGTCGCACACCAGTGGTGGGGACACGACGTAGGGTGGAAGAGCTACCGGGACGTCTGGCTGAGCGAAGCTACCGCCGAGTACTCGGCGATGATGTACATCGAGGCCGAGCTGGACGACGGAGAGAAGGTCTTCCGCGACATGTTGCGGGCGTTCAACAACGAGCTGAGTGGCTCGCTCAAGGGGCTCTACAACGCCTTCGCTCGACCGGGCGCCATTCTGTTGACCAAGCAGGGGCGGGACCGAATCGGCCCGATCGGGCACGGCTACCGAGCAATGACGTCCGACACGCCCACGGCCTACAACACCATGGCCTACCGCAAGGGTGCCCTGGTGCTGCACATGCTGCGCATTAGACTACGGGCAGAGACCGGCGACGACGATTCCTTCATCGAGCTCTTGCGCGAACTGCGCCGGGAATTCAGCGACGCCGAGGTGGCGACCGGCGATCTCATCGCGCTCATGGCAAAGCGAATCGACAGCGACTGGCCGCGTTTCTTCGACCAGTGGGTGTTCGGCACCGGGATCCCGACCTGGGTGGTCAAAGAAACCATCGAGGAGCAACCCTCGGGCGGAGCTCGAGTCACGCTGGAAGTCGAGCAACTCGAGGTTCCGAGTGACTTCTGGGCCGAGGTGCCGGTACGTGTCGACCACCTCGACGGCACCGAAGAGTGGCACATCATGACCGTAGACCGTCCGCTCCAATCCCTCGAGCTGGAGCTCGAAAGAGCCCCACGGCGGGTCGTCTTCAACCCGGAGCACGCCGTGATCGCGATCACAAAACGGCGTTAGCGCCATTGCGGCGCCACATTCACCCGCTACGATTGCCTCGATGAACGAGTCGACGAAGGACATCCGAGTCCACCCTTCCGAGCTCCGCGTCTTCGACCGCATCTGCGACGCGGTGGGATGGACACCCCTCGTGCGCCTGCACCGCGCAGTCCCAGACGCAGACACCTCGGTGTTTGCCAAGATCGAGTTCCTCAATCCCATGGGCAGCGTCAAGGACCGTCTCGCACGGCACCTGGTCACCAAGGCACTCGCCGAAGGCCGTCTCCGGGTGGGTGACACCGTGATCGAAGCCTCCTCGGGCAACACCGCTGCCGGGCTCGCGATGATGGCCGTGCTCGAGGGTCTGCACTGCCGTATGGTGGTCCGGCGCCAGACCAGCCGAGAGAAACTCGATTGTTTGCGGGCGCTCGGAGTCGAGCTGATCCTGGTCGATGGCGATCTTCCCCCGGAGCACCCCGACAGCTACAACCGGCGAGCCCGCGTAGAAATGGAGCGCACTCCGGACGCCTACTTTCCCGACCAGCACAACAACCGCGAGAACAGCGAGGCCCACTACCTCTCCACCGGACCGGAGATCTGGCAGCAGATGGAGGGCCGTATCGACGCCTTCGTAGGCGGCATCGGTACCGGCGGTACGGTGTCGGGCGTGGCTCGCTACCTCAAGGAGCAGGACTCCTCGATTCGTATCATCGCAATCGACGTGGAGGGCTCGGTGTTCACCGATTTCTTTCAGACTGGCGAGTTGAGTGAACCGGGCCCCTATCTCGTCGAGGGGCTCGGCGACGAAGAGATCATCGGCTGCCCGGAGTTCGATCTGATCGACGAGATGTGGCAGGTGACCGACCGGGAGGCATTTCACCATGCCCGTGAGCTCGCCCGCACCGAGGCGATTCTCGGCGGAGGCTCGAGCGGCGCTGCTCTGTGGGGCGCTCGCCGGGCCGCTGCCCAGCTCGGTTCGGGCGCCCGAATCGTCACCGTGCTGCCCGACTCGGGATCGCGCTACCTGAGCACTCTCTACAACGACGACTGGATGCGGAAACAGGGGCTGCTCGACCCTTGAGAGGACGACCGCCCGACCGCCGAGGCGCTAGACTCCGATCGGAACGGTGCTCCTGCATCGTCCGTGAGTTGCCTGATCGCGATCCCTGACGGAACCCCGCCATGCTGCACCATGTCGACCTCGATGTCGCACTGAAGAAGGACGAGTACAGCCAGCTCATGCCCGAGCTGGCGCTCGCATTGCGCGAGCTGCAGTGGAAGGCCCGCAAGTCCGGGCTTCCGGTCATGCTGGTGTTCGAGGGCTGGGACGGAGCCGGCATCGGAGACGCGTTCAACAAGCTCGGGGAAGCACTCGATCCCAGGCACCTGGAAACCCACGCCATCTTCGACCCGACCCAGGAAGAGCTCTACTACCCCTTCCTCTGGCGCTTCTGGAAGAAGACCCCCGCCGAAGGCGAGATGGCGATGTTCGATCGATCATGGAACCAGACACCCGTCCGCGGCCGGGTCTCGGAGCAGGTGTCGGTGGTGGAGACCCGGCGGCTCTACCGAGACATCGTCGAGTTCGAGCGCAAGCTGGTCGACGGCGGCACGCTGATCATCAAGATCTTCCTGCACATCTCGCAGAAGGAGCAGAGAAAACGCTTCCGCAAGTTCCGCGACGATCCCTACGACCACTGGAGGGTGACCCGGGAGCGCTGGGCGGCGTTGAAGAAGTACCCGCAGCTGCTCGAAGCCTTCACCCACATGTTGGAGAACACCTCGACTGCGGAGGCGCCGTGGGACGTCATCGCCGCCGACCACCGACACTATCGGAGGGTCAAGATCTTCCAGCACGTCATCGAACGTCTCGAAGAGGGCATCGAGCGACATGAGGAGCGCAAGGCACGCCGGAAGGAACCCGCGACCAGAGAGCATCCCCTGTCCCCGGAGCAGCACGCGATCCTCTCCAGGGTACCGACCGTGCTCGATCGCGTCGATCTCTCGTTGGATCTCGAGGACGCAGAGTACAAGGAGCGCTTGAAGACCGCGCAGGTTCGTCTACGCGAACTGCTCTTCAGCTGCTACGACCACCGCATCCCGGTCAGCGTCGCCTTCGAGGGCTGGGACGCCGCAGGCAAGGGCGGTTGCATCAAGCGGTTGGTGGCTCGACTGGACCCGCGCTCGTATCACGTCAAGGCGGTTCAGGCACCCACCCAGGACGAGCTACGCCACCACTATCTGTGGCGCTTCTGGCGCGACCTGCCGAAGGCCGGTCATCTCCAGATCTACGACCGCAGCTGGTACGGCCGGGTGCTGGTCGAGCGCGTCGAGGGCTTCGCCACTGAGCAGCAGTGGAAGGGCGCCTATCGGGAGATCAACGAATTCGAGCGGCACCTGACCGACTACGGAATGGTGGTCGCCAAGTTCTGGCTCCAGATCAGCAACGAAGAGCAGCTACGCCGTTTCGAGGCCCGCAAGGAGAGTCCCTTCAAGAACTACAAGCTCACCGACGAGGACTACCGAAACCGCGAGAAATGGCACCACTACCTGGACGCGGTACGCGAGATGCTCGAGCGCACCTCCACGACCTACGCCCCCTGGACGATCGTCGAGAATGAGCACAAGCGCTGGGGGCGGGTGAAGGTCATCGAGACGCTCAATCGGGAGATCGAGGCCGAGCTCGAGGCGCACAAAGCCAGGGCGGCGCGGCAACCCGCGAAGCGCCGGAAGAAATAGCCGTCACGAGCAGCCGGTCGTCGATCCGCAACTCATGCACTTGAGGCAGGTGCCGTTGCGCACCAGGGTGAAATTTCCGCACTCCGGGCACGCATCGCCTTCATAGCCCATCCGGCGCGCCTGCTGAGAGCGATTCTGCGCTTTCATCGCCGAGCTCGAGGTCGCGTGGCCGCGCGACGCCATCGCCGAGCCACTGTCGACACTGCTCGTCGCGACTCCACTCCTGACTGCGCCGGAGCGGCCCTGCTGGGCCTCTGCCTGACGAGACTCGATGTGCCGCACCTCGGCCATTTCCTCGGCCGAGACCTCTTCCACCGTTTCCGAATCGTCCAGCACGTCTGGAATCAACTCGTCGCGGGAGACGTGTGCCAGCTCGTCCCTGCCCAGATAGTGAATCGCCAGATCGCGGAAGATGTAGTCGATCACCGAGGTCGACATGCGGACCCGATCGTGGCCACTCACCATGCCGCTGGGATCGAAGCGCGTAAAGAGAAAGGCTTCGACGAACTCCTCGAGTGGCACGCCGTACTGCAAGCCCAGCGACACCGAGATCGCGAAGCAGTTCATCAGCGAGCGGAAGGCCGCGCCCTCGCGATGCATGTCGAGGAAGATCTCGCCGATCGAGCCGTCCTCGTACTCGCCGGTACGCAGGTAGATCTTGTGGCCGCCGACCACGGCCTTCTGCGTGTAGCCGCCTCGTCGCTGCGGCAGCCTCCGGCGGCGGGCCAGATAGCGCACCACCATCCGCTCGGTCACCGCCTCGGCGACCTTGATCGGATCGCCCGTCGCCACGGCGGCGGGAAGCTCCTCGAGCGCCTCGGGGGATCCGGCGCTCCCGTGCAGATCACTGTCTTCGAGATCGAGTGCCATCGAGAGCGGCTGACTGAGCTTGGAGCCGTCGCGGTAGATCGCCACAGCCTTCACCATGCTCTGCCACGACATGCGGTAGGCCTTCTCGACTTCGGCGAGTGAGATGTCAGGCGGCATGTTGATCGTCTTCGAGATCGCGCCAGAGAGGAACGGCTGTGCCGCCGCCATCATCTCGATGTGCGCGGGATAGGCGATGAAGCGTGTGCCGCGGCTGCCACAGCGATTGGCGCAGTCGAACACCGGGAGGTGACCGGCGGCGAGCCCGGGAGCGCCTTCGACCGTCATCGTGCCGCACGCCCACTCCTGAGCAGCCTCGCGCTCCCGCGCGCTGAAGCCCAGCCGAGCGAGCACGTCGAGCCTCCAGTCTGCCAGCTCGGAGGCATCGAGCCCCAGTGAAAGCAGCGTGTCTTCGCCGATGACCGCCGGTGAGAACGCCTGGCGCAGATCGAAGGCACTCGGAAGCGCCGCCTCGATCCGCGCGATCGCCGCCTCGTCGAGGCCTCGCTCACGGAGCGCTTCGTGACCGAGCGCAGGGGATCCTTCGAGGGTACCGTGGCCGACCGCGTAGGCGACGATTCTCTCGATGGCCTCCTCCTCATAGCCCAGTCTCCGTAGCGCCGCGGGGATGCCCTGGTTGATGATCTTGAAGTAGCCGCCGCCGGCCAGCTTCTTGAACTTGACCAACGAGAAATCCGGCTCGATCCCGGTCGTGTCGCAGTCCATCACCAGGCCGATGGTGCCGGTGGGCGCGAGTACGCTGACCTGCGCGTTGCGATAGCCGTGACGCTCGCCCAGCGCCAGGGCGCGGTCCCAGGCCTGACGTGCCGCCCGCAACAGGACCGCCGGAGTGCTCTCCTCCGCCAACACCGTCGGGACCACACTCAGTCCTTCGAACTCGTCGGCGCCGGCGCTCCACGCTGCGCGCCGGTGATTGCGCACCACCCTGAGCATCGCCTCGCGGTTCTCGGCAAAGCCCGGGAAGGGCCCCAGCTGCTCCGCGAGCTCGGCAGAGGTGGCGTAGGACTCGCCGGTGAGCAGCGCAGTGATCGCGCCCGCGACCGACCGCCCCTGGGTCGAATCATAGGCCAGACCGAGACGCATCAACAGCGAGCCGAGGTTGGCATAGCCGAGCCCCAGTGTGCGATAGCGCCAACTCAGCTCGGCAATACGACGCCCCGGATAGGAGGCCATCAAGACCGAGATCTCGAGCACCGTGGTCCACAGCCGCACTGCATGACGGAAGCTGTCGACCTCGAACTCGCCGTCTTCGCCGAGGAAACGCACGAGGTTGAGCGAGGCCAGGTTACAGGCCGTATCGTCGAGGAACATGTACTCCGAGCAGGGGTTCGATGCCCGGATCCGCCCCCCTGCCGGGCAGGTATGCCATTCGTTGATCGTGTCGTCGAACTGCAGACCGGGATCGGCGCACTCCCACGCAGCCCGCGCCACGCGGTCCCACAGCTCCCGTGCCCGCACGCGGCGTGCCACCGAGCCGTCGGTCCGATTGTGCAGCTCCCACTCGGCATCGGCGTCCAGAGCCGCGAAGAACGCGTTGGGCACTCGAATGCTGTTGTTCGAGTTCTGTCCGGAGACGGTGAAGTAGGCCTCGTCGTCCCAGTCGGTGCTGTACTGCTCGACTTCGTACTCGCGCACGCCCTGGCCGGCGAGCTGTAAGGCCCGCTGGAGAACTCCATCGGGCACCCCTGCACCCCGGGCTTCGACCAGCGCGCGACGCAGCTTCGGATTCTCGGTCGGGTCGACATTCGGCTCGGAACCTTCGCCCTCTCCGAAGCAGGCGTCCATGATCGCGCGGACCCGCCGTCGCATCACCCGTGCTCCAGTGACCAACGCCGCCACCTTGCGCTCCTCCACCGCCTTCCAGTCGATGAACGTCTCGACGTCGGGATGATCGAGATCGAGGCAGACCATCTTGGCAGCGCGGCGAGTGGTGCCGCCCGACTTGATGGCACCGGCGGCCCGGTTGCCGATGCGCAGAAACGACATCAAACCCGAGGATTGGCCGCCGCCCGACAGCGGCTCGTCGGCTGCGCGCAACGCCGAGAAGTTCGAGCCGGTGCCCGAACCGTACTTGAACAGGCGCGCCTCACGCAGCCACAGATCCATGATGCCGCCATCGTTGATCAGATCATCGGCGATCGACTGGATGAAGCAGGCATGCGGCTGAGGATAGGCATAGGAGTCCACCTCCCGAGCTTCCCCGGTGGCTGGATCCGGATGCCAGTGACCTCGAGTCGTCCCCCCGATGCCGTAGCTACGATGCAGCCCCGTGTTGAACCACTGCGGTGAATTTGGAGCCGCATATTGGTGCGCGAGCATGAAGCAGAGCTCATCGTGAAACGCGGCACGATCCTGCTCGCTATCGAAGTAGCCATAGCGATCGCCCCACTCGGTCCAGCAGCCCGCCATGCGCTCGAAGACCTGCCGAGCATCGCGCTCTGGACCGAGCACAGGCTTGCCCCCGGAGTCCTCGAGCAGGTTGCCCTCTTCGTCACGCTGGGGCACTCCCTTCTTGCGGAAATACTTCTGTACCAGCACGTCGACGGCCACCTGCGACCAGCTCTCCGGAACGCGCACGGCATCCATGCGGAAGACCACGCTGCCGTCGGGATCGCGAATCTCGCTGTTGCGCTCGACGAAGTGCAGCGGGCCGTAGGGATCGTTGTGCTCACGGGTGAAACGTCGTTCGAATTTCATCTGACAGGGGCTCCAGCGGTGGCAAGAAATGCGTTTTCATGAATGAAGAGAGACCGAACACTATATGTGGTACCAGGCGTGAGAGCAACCCCCAGATATGGGGCCATCGACCTCTCGGAGGCCTCGCGAGGCGGGTCCGGGAGGCACGATCGAGGATCTGGAGGGCTTGATATTACGCCTATATTACGCCTATGCTGCTCTCTCCCCCGGCGCTTCCGCCGAGGGCTTCTCGGCCCCCGGAAAGGGACCGTGAAACGGGATTCTGAAGCGATTGTCCACTCTCTCATCCTCCACCGCCCTCTTCGACGAGATTCTCGAGCTCTCCCCCGAGCTGCGTCACCAACTGCGCCGAGGCCGAGAGCTGGTCGACGACCGCAAAGCAAGAAGCCGCGACGCCCAGACCGATCCGAGATGCCGGTATTTCCCGACTGCTCTGCCCACGCTGGATCATCTGCTCGGAGGCGGTGTAGCCCGCGGCTCGATGGTGGAAGCGATCGGACACCGTACCAGCGGACGGTTCTCCCTGGTGCTCTCGATCCTGGCCTGTGCGACTCGGCTCGGTGAGGCGACGGCACTGGTCGATCTCGGAGATCACTTCGACCCGCAGAGCGCGGTCGACGGCGGAGTCGAGCTGGAACGCCTCCTGTGGCTGCGTCCCGAACGCGTCAAGGCAGCACTGGCATGCGTCGAGATCCTGCTCGACGGAGGTTTCCCGCTGGTGGTCTTCGACCTCGGAATGCCTCCCGTGCCGGGAGGGCGCGGCGGGGAAGCCTCCTGGCTCCGTCTCGCCCGGGCAGCCCAGGCCCACGACAGTGCGCTCTTGATCTCCAGTCCCTATCGGGCGAGCGGCACGGCTGCCCGAGCCGTGATGCAACTCGAGCGACGCCCGGGAGAGAGGCGAGCGCGTTGGCAAGGTGAGCAGCCCCTCGAGCGCTCCCCCTTGCAGGACACTCCCCTGCTTCTCCATGGACTACGCACACAGGTGAGAGTGACCCGAGCTCGAGGCGAGCTCTCACTGGCCGCCCGGGGATGCAGGGACTCGAAGGTCGATGTGGAGCTGCATCTGTACAGCGAAAGTCTGGCCGAGCCATGGGCCGCAGGGTCGGCAGAGAACGATTCGATCCGCAAGGAAGAAAGGAGGATCCAATGGGCCGACGCGGGGTAGAGGTCGAAGTCGCCCAGCGGGCCCGACTGGCCTGCATCTGCGTGCCGCTCTTTCCCCTGGCCGCCCGCCTGCGCGCCGAGCCCGAGCTGCTCGAAGACGGAGTTGCCGTCACCGAAGGCAACGGACAGGCGGCACGGGTCGTGGCGGCGACCCGTCGTGCCCGCACCGCCGGCATTCGCCCAGGCATGACCCTCACCCAGGCACGCGCTCTGCTGCCCAAGCTGGTCGCGCGGCCACGCGATCCCGAGTGCGAGCGCAGTGCCCAGGATGCCCTGCTCGACGTGGCGGATCGCGTCTCTCCCCGGGTCGAGGACTACGGCGACGGCTTCGCTTTTCTCGACATCACCGGTCTCGAGCGTCACTATCGGGTCGAGTGTCCCGAGAGCGAGCTCGGACGAGAGCTGATCCGCTTCCTGGAGGAAACCGGGCTACCCGCCCGGGTCGGTATCGCCACGAGCAAGCTCGCCGCCCGGGTCGCATCGGGCTTGCCGCGCTCGCCCTGGGTGGTGGCGCCGGGGGAGGAGGCGACCTTCCTGGCTCCCCTCCCGCTCCACCGGCTCACTCCCGAGGCCGAGATCGCGGCCACTCTGGAGCAGTGGGGAATCGAGACGGTCGGGCAGTTCGCCGAGCTGCCCCGCGCGGAGATCGCGAGTCGACTCGGCGAACCGGGACGGGCACTCCATCAGGCGGCCAGGGGGATCGACCCTCATCCGTTGATCGCCCGCCCTCCTTCACCGGTGTTTCGCGAGGGGATGACCCTGGAGTGGCCCCTCGGCACCCTGGAGCCCTTTCTCTTCATCGCCCGCACCGCTCTGGAGCGGCTCTGCCGGCGACTGGAGACGCGCGGTCTGGGATGTCTTCGTCTGGAGTTGGCGCTACGACTCGAGCCGGACGGCTATCACGATCGCTCGATCGCCCTACCCTCTCCGACGCGCGAGGTGAAAACACTGCTCACCCTGATCCGGCTCGATCTCGAAGCTCACCCGCCGGAGGCGCCCGTGATCGGCTTCACCCTGCTCGCGCATCCCGACGCTCCCCGGCTGGCCCAGCTCTCGCTGCTCGGCCCTGCCGTGCTCTCCCCCGACAAGCTCGCCACCACCCTGGCCCGGCTCTTCGCCCTGCTCGGCCCCGGACGCTCGGGCTCGCCACAGCCGGTCGATGGGCACCGCCCCGAGCGCTTCCACCTGGTGGAATACACCCCCCCGCCTCCGCCCAAGGTTCGCCCCGAGTGCCAGACGGGGCGCGGACTGTTGGCCATCCGGGTCTTGCGTCCCGCGATTGCCGTGGAAGTACTCACGGACCCGAGCAACGACGGACGCCCGCGGACGATCGAAGCCCAGGTGAATGAAGCCAACGCGAAGCAACTGCGCATCGAAGGGCCGATCCGTGTCGCCTCTGGCCCCTGGCAGATGGAAGAGAAGTGGTGGTCGGACACCCCCGTCGAGCGCGAATACTGGGACATCGAGCTCGAGAGAGGCGATCTCTACCGCCTGTACCAGGATCGACGGGCCGATCGTTGGTTCATCGACGGGGTCTATGACTGATCGTCGGGTCGCGACCCTCGACCGATACAGAGCCACCGCGCAAGGAGCGCTCGGGACGCCGGCCCGAGGCCTGACGCGAAGAACGGCGACGCGCTCGAGGCGCGCCGCCGATCTCGGTTCCTGGAGCCGACCGAGTGCCGGCTACCGCTCCATCCAGCCGCCCTCCGCGAAGCACACCGGAATCGCCGCCATGAACTCGAGGCCCGTATCCGAGCGCACCGCTCGGACGTTGGCGGTGAAGTTCGTGAAGCGACAGTTCGACGGCATCTGCTCACGCATGGCGTCTCGGATCGCGATCAGACGATCGTTGAGCGCGTCCGAAGGCCCGTCCTCGTTGGTGCCGGGGTCGTCGTAGGTCGAGCTCGACTCGACGAAGGCCTGCGTCGCGAGCCCTTCGATCTCACGATAGCGCGTCGTGGCCGTCGGATCGCTGCTGTTCGGATCCGGAGTCACACCATCTCCGTTCTTGATGAACATGGCGTAACTCTTCGACAAGCCGGTGGTGCCACAACCGTCTCCGGCAGCGACCACACCCGATGTGTACGTATTGAAGAAGGTGAGCCCGGAAAGTGTGACGGGGCGAGCCAGGAGGCGCTCGTTGACCGTCAATCTCATGCCGTAGCCCGCCAACTCTCCGGCCGACGGCGTGTCGAGCAGCGGCGGCGCGATACTCGTCGGATCGTCGTCGGCGTTGAAGATCGCCATCAGGTTGGCCTCCGTGAAGCCGCCCACGGGAATCGTCGGCGGGACTTCCGGTACGAAGTCGTCGTCGATGAAGACGTAGAAACGACCTTCTTCACCGTTACTGACCGTGAGCTTGTCTCGTTCCCCGGTGCCGAAGGCGACTGCGTAGCGCCCGGTCTGGGCGATCAACACGACCGACGGCGGATAGTAGATGGGCCGTCCACCCGTGTAGAACAGCGGGTACGGGTCCCATGCGCTGCTGACGTCGTCGAGCCACTGGCCGCCCAGTCGGCTGGCGTCGTCGGTCATCTCGAGGGTCGTGGACAGGTCGATCTTGTACAGCGTACCGCCGACCGTCCCGAAGTAGACGACATCGTGGTAACCGTCGAGATCGAGGTCGACGATCGCGATCTCGCTGGGAACCGCCGAATCGACGTCTCGCTTGTAGATGGTGTGACCGGTCTCGATGTCGACCATGTAGATCCAGTTGCCGCGCTCGGTCGGGACCGACGGATCGTACCCACCGCCGAACACCGCCACGAAACGATCCTCCACCGGAGCGGTCGGCGTGCTGCCGAACTTCACCCGAATACGAGCCAGGGTCGGAGCCGACCAGCTCGGTGCCAGGTCGGGCAGCCCATTGCTGGTGCCGGCACCATGGACCATCTCGGCATCATCCCGAGGAGACAGACTCGCATCGAGGTCGGCAAACTCCCACAGCACCGAGCCGTAGGGCAGCGGGCCGCACTCGTTGGCGTCGTAGTCGATCAGGCAGCGGGGCAGCCAGCTGCCGCCGTCGTCGGGATCGGCGACATAGCTGCCGTCTGGCTGCTCTTCGGTGACCAGGTAGTCCGGCTGGGTCAGATCGAGCGCGTAGTAGCCCGCACCGCCCTCGCGGAAGCCACCGATGACGACCGTTCTCCACATGCGCTCCGTATCGGTGGGCTCTCCGTCGTGCACGGGATCGATGAACACGTCGCCTTCGCGAACCGGTCCGTCCACCGAGTAGTCGTGGGTACTGGCGAGCGAGGCCTGGTCCGCGAGCCGACCCATGGTCAGCCGTGGCGCATAGGCGAGCAGCTCGTGACCCGTACCGGTGTTGTAGCGTCCGAACTCTTCTCCACCGAAGGTCACCTGTTCCCACCGGGCACCGTCGAAGAGATGGAAGAGACCGTCGTTGGTGCCGGTCATCACGACATGCCGACGGTGCTCGTGCCAGCGGAAGAAGCATCGATACCCGGTCGCGTCCGTATTGACCGCGCCGCTCGGCGTGAAGCAGGGCTCGCCGTTCGCATGCGTGTTGTGCATGGTGAAGCGAAGGCTGCTCGGCGCAGACAGCACCAGCGGATCCGAGTGGAAGATATCGCCGTGGACCCACTCGTGGGTGATCGTGTCGTTCTCGGGGTCCACCGCGCTCTTGATCACCAGGTTGCTGCGGATGATGCGCGACGCCTCCTCCTGCTTCTCGAGATCGGTGAGCCCGGCATCGAGACCGAGTCCGTCGTAGAGGCTCTGGTTCCTGGCCGAGGTCTCATCGGAGTCGACCAACAGCAGGTTCCTCTCTGCCGGAACCTCGAAGGCATAGGAACCGGAGATCGGACCGTTTCGCAGAACCGACGGTGCACTCCAGTAGACCCGCCGTTCGTCCTCCCCCGGGCCGAGTCGCAGCTCGGCCGAGGTGTACGGAGCCGTGCCGACGATGTCGGCATCGTTGGGAGCCTGCTGGAGCAGGGCTTCCTGAGAGCTCCACGAGAAGCAGCCGCGAGCGGGATCGTTGAGGGGCGGATTGTTCGGGCACTTCGCTCCGGTCGTGGTGTCCGGAACCCAGACGGACCCGACCTTGCGAAGGGGCAAGGGACGCACGAAGGCGTTGAGGTCGCCGGGCCAGGTGGGTGAATCCCACAGCGGCTTGAACTCGCTGAGATAGATGCTCTCGGCGCTGTCGGCCTGAGCACTGGGAATCGCAGCGCCAGCGAAGCTGGCGGTGCTGCTGTTGATCACCGAAGCCGCCGTCGACAGCGCCGCGCGCAGCCCCTCGTAGGAGGTGGCCACCGGTACGCCCCCGCACAGGTTCTGCTGCACGCCATTGGCGTCGACATAGGTCAGCTCCTCACAGTCGGCACCAGCGGTGTTGAAAACGCTGCCGGTCCCCGTCCCGCCCTGGTCGGCGATCGCCTGCAGGGCTGCCTGCAGGTCGTTGGCGCTGTTGCCGGCGCTGGCGGCAAACCCGATCGGCAGTACGCGAAGCCGATAACCGTTCGCATCGGCGGTATTGACCAGAGCTTGCGCAGCTGCACCCGCAGCCGCGACCCGATCACCGCTGCCACAGTTGTCACCGCCGTCCGAGAGGATGACGATGAAGAGATCGCTGCACTCCGCGATCTCGGCTCCCGAGTCCTTCGCGACCGGAAGCCACTCGGCGAGCCACTCGTCGAGGTTGGTCATGCTGTCGACCAGCGGTGTATCACCGCCGGCCATCAGCGGAGGCGTGTCGAGTGAAAGGTAGGGCTCTCGCAGCCAGTGGCGCTGCGTCAGATGGTGGATCGTGTTCTCGAAGTACTTGCCGATACGAAAGTCGGGCACGTACTCGCCGCTCGAGTCGACCGCACATTCGCCTCCGTAGAGGGCCGGATTGCTCTTGCACGCGTAGACGTTCGGCGCCAGCCTGCGCAGCAGATAGTCCTTGTTGCTCAGCTCGAAACCGGGACCCGTCTGGGTAGAGTCCGGGTGATCGATCCAATCCCAGGGCAGGAACATTCCCCGGTCGAAAGCGGTGTCGTGACGCGCCGGCGACACCGGGTCGTCATGGGTCGACCACTCGAACGAGTTGCCGGGATCCGGAGTGAGCGGGTTCTTCGCGATTCCCGCGCAGTCGGCATCGATGTTGACGCCGTTCTTGAGCATCTTGAGGGTGTTGTAGCCGTAGGGGACCGTGCTCATCGCCCCGTTGAGCGGACGGCCGAGGTGATCCTCGGTGTAGAGCGGCTCGAGCGTGTAGGTGACGCTCTGCGAGACCGGATTGCCGCCGCCGTCGATCTCAGGAATGTAGTTTCCGGGATCGGCGGGATTGGGCACGCACTTCTGATAGGTGATCTTGACCCCGAAGTTCGTGTCTCCGTACTGGCTCCCCCCCACTCGCTCGAAGAAGATGATGCGATACTCACCCGTCGTGGTTCGGGTCACGTGCATGGTAGGAACGTAGTAGCGGCCGAGCTTCACGTAGAAGCCGAGCCGGTCCATGCGGAACTGCTCGTCGTTGCGGATGATCGACTCGATGTCGAACGTATCCATGTTCATGCCGGACTGGAACAGGAAGTCGGCGCGGTTGGGCGAGTTGAACTCCGGAAAGGCGGAGTGCCAGAGCGGCTTGCAGAAGGCGTCCCTCTGGGTACGGATGCCCTGATTCGTGCCGCTCCACCATCCCGACGTGTTGCCGGTGTAGTAGCCCGGCACGTTCGCGGCGAGGTAGGGCTTGACGTTGAACGTGCCGGAGCCGCTGCCGGAGTAGCCATAGGTTCGCTTCGGCACCTTGGGATCGTCCGAGGTCGAGTTGGCCTCGAACCAACCGAGCCGGATCGGCTGTCCTGCCGCCGGGAAGGGAAGCTCGTCGAACCAGGGCGGATCCGGAGTACCTTCCGCGCGCGTGTAGAGCCACTGCTTCTTCGTCACTTCGACGTCGTCCAAGGGAGTGCTGCCATCTCCGAGCGAGAAGTGAGCGAAGCCGAGAAGGGCATCGTCAGGGAACTCGTTCTGGACGACGTCCCAGATGGCGGACTTGGCGAGGTAGAGCCTCGAATTGGGATCGTCGGCCGAGCCCGGAAGGGCGGTCGGATCGTTGTCGTAGGAGGTGATCCACCCCGGCTCAACGCCCCAGGTCATCGAGCCGGAGGTGTCGATCAGGAACATGACCGATGGCTTGCCTCCGCCCCCGGACTTGAACAGGTCCTTGTCGTCTCCGCGGACGTGCGACGAGGGCAGCACGGCCAGGCCGGCTGCGGCGAGGATCAGGAAGAGGCCGGAGAACCGGCCGTGCTTCCGGAAGTGAGATCTCGTGAGTTTCTGGGCCATGGCGGTGTCCTCTATGGGGGGCAATTGGAATCAGATGAAGAAAACTCGGGGTCTGGGTCGGGCACGAGCCTCAGTGGCCGGGACCGAGGTCGAAGGTGCCCACGTAGGCCTCGGACTCCGTGATGGCCGAGGGCGGTGTCTGCACGGGTTGCGCTTCGACGTTCGCCACGATGGTCTTTCGGGCGAGGGGAATGCTCACCGTCTCCCCGGTCGCGGTGCCGGTGCGCAACGCCTCGGAGCGGACGGCGTGGTTCACCCGACGAAAGGACTGGCCTCCCTCGTTCACCTCGCACCCGTCACAGGCCGTGACGAGCACCGGGATGAGAGGAGTCACACGCACTTCGTCGTTGATCCTGACCACCGTCTCGCTGTCGAACGTCCCTGCAATATCCAGCTCACGCGCCTGGCGCACCTTGTAGTCGGTCGCCTCGTACTTCGAGTGTCGAATCGATTTCGCGGTCGCCACGGCGATGCCGGCATCCGCGCTGTAGAAGATTCGCTGGACGGTTCGCTCCTTGGAGCTGATCTCGCGCTCGGTCTGGGTGACCACGGCCAGGTAGAAGCCGACCAGGGAGACGACCAGGAGCACCATCAGGCAGACCAGGTAGGCACTACCCTCTTCTGCACGCCTGGGCGTCGGGGTGGAGCTCGGAGAATCGTTGTGGGGCATGGGGTACCTCTTCGATGCAGTGGGCATGCGTATCGAGAATCAGGAGGATCAGAGGTTGCGAAGGTCGACCGTGGTCGTGAGCTGTCTTCGTCGATAGCGGCGGACATCGACGTCAGCGAACGAGGGCAGCTCGAGCTCGTCGTAGACACGGTCCTCGATCAGATCGATCGGAGGCGCGACGTAGTCGCGCACCGGCCGGCTCGAGCGGGCGACCGTCGTAATCCGCACCCAGTGGACAGGAGCGGTCTCGAAGGGGCCGGTGCGCTCTTCGGGGTCGCTACCCAGCAGGGTGTTGAAGAGCCACTCGTCGGCGGTGAGGTCGTCGTTCTTGGCAATCGTTCCGCTGCGATCGGCGTCGATCGCCAACGCGACCTGGAGGTCGGTGACGAAGTCGGCGATGTCGACGGTGAGATTGTCCTGCTCCCCATCCCAGGGGTCGTCGGTGTTGGGATAGAAGCGTGCCCGAGACAGACGTGTGGTCTCCTCGGTATCCGGCCGGTCCTCGACCAGGGTCGTCGCTCGCACGTACATCCGATATTCCTCGAGGACACCCACCGACCACACGTTGGTCATCTGCGAAGGGAAAGCCGGGGAGCTCGAGGTCGAGCCACAGCACGACATGGCGAGGTACGACGCGTTCTTGCCGAAGTCCGGATCGATGGAAAACGTGATCGTGGCCTTGGCCCAGTCGTCTTCCTGCTGGACGGACTTGACCTGCACCACCGCGTAGACGTCTGGACTGGTCGGAGTCACCAGGAGGAGGGCCTCGGGGCGCGGGTTGTTGGCGCTGAAGTCGCCCTCGGTCATCTCCTTGAACACATCGAGGGGCTGCGGGAAGTCGGTCGGGGAGACGCTCTCGAGTTTGATCGTTCCGACCTTTGCTCCCTCGTCGAGGGAGAAAGAGGTCTCGTCGTCGAACTTGGCGAAGAAGACCGGCGAGGTGTAGACCCCACGCAGCGTGAGGACGTCGGTTC
This sequence comes from uncultured Acidobacteriota bacterium, assembly GCA_963851415.1. Classification (GTDB taxonomy): domain Bacteria; phylum Acidobacteriota; class Thermoanaerobaculia; order Multivoradales; family Multivoraceae; genus CAWKPF01. Next base: position 4,148,469 of record CAWKPF010000002.1, on the reverse strand, counting down.
CCTCTTCGACGTCCGGAGAGTCGCTATCGCCGATCTTGGCGTCATCAGCGGCATTGCTGGTCACCTCGATCGCTTGCGCGTGCTGCAGCCCTCCGCGTCCCGCCATACGCACCAGGCGCACCACCTCCTGCTGAGAGATGCGCTGCGACTGCTGCATCTCCGACGTCTGGGTCTCGACTCGGGCCATTCGGTCATTCAGATCGAAGAGCACGAGCACGACGACCATCACTTCGGTCATGGCGGCCAGCGCCACCAGCATTTCGACCAGGCTGAAACCCGCTTGCCGGTGGGGCTGCCCGATCGCCGGGCGGGGACTGAGATTCACTCGTATCATCGGTGGGCGCCTCCTCAGAAGGCCTTGAAGAATCGGAGGGTCAGCTGCCGGGGCGGCCCGAAGACGGTGTTCGTCTCATTGGCCGTCACGACCACCTGCACCTCACGCAGATCGAAGTCGACGTCCGCGACCTCCGCCGCCGTCCAGTCGCCGGTACTCGAGCCGTTCTCGAACGTCGTCGTCAGGTAGTTGCGTACACGGATCACACGTCGGAAGAGCGCTCTGTCTCCGGCGGGGAAAGAGCCTTCGTCGATCCACTCCTGTTCCAGCTCGCTGAACAGCTGCTCGGTCTCACGACCGGCCTGCGGTGGATCACCGAAACTGTCGCCAGAGCCGAGCACGAACAGCTCGTCGTCCCAGCCCAGCTGCGCCACTTCCTCCATGTCGGCCACTGCGCGGTGCACCAGGCCGGTCAGCTGCTGTCCCTGAACGTTGTTGCTCAGGGCACGCATGAACATCGGCAGCAGGCCGACGACGATGATCAGGAGGACCGCGGACGCAATCAGGGCTTCGATGACCGAAAACCCGGCGTCGGGTTCCTCGTGGGCAGCCAGAAAAGAAGATTTGGGCATAACATCTCCGCACAGAGTGTCGATGCACCAGGCACCGACGCCTCCCTGAAGAGCACGTTACATGCCAATATCGCGAAAGCCAGATATATCGCCACAGACAGGGGCTCACTAGCTATCTTCGTTTCGAGGCCCCTGCGCCCGCACCCGGCGCGCTGTTTCTCTAGGTAACAAAGTTGACAGGCAAGGCGCGGGAACTGTCCGCGCCCCGGTCCGACTTCAGCTCTGGGCTGTTCCGAGCAGGGACACCAGCGACTCGTACCCACCCGCAGCGGCCAGGTCCCGGGGCGTCCTCCCGTCCTCGGCCGCGAGAGAGGCATCGGCACCCTGAGCCAGCAGGAGATCGACCAGATCTCGGTCTCCGGCCATCGCCGCGCTCATCAAGGGCGTGAAGCCGCCAGCCTGACGAGCGTTCACATCGGCACCGGCGTCGAGCAACCGACGACAGATCTCGAGCGACCGAACAGCGGCCGCGCTGTGCAGCGGCTGCACCCGGGTCGCATTCGCGGCCACCGCATGGACATTGGCCCCCCGCTCGAGAAGGAGCTGCACGATCCCTGGCTGGTCGAAGAACGCCGCCAGGTGAAGCAGGGAGAACCCGTCTGGAGAGATCGACTCGAGCTCCGTCGGGCCGGCTTCGGTGAGCTCCTGAAGGCGATCGCGGCGCCCGAGCACCGCGGCTTCGAAGACATCGACCTCCAGACCGAGGCGATCTCTCGTCTCGACGATCAGATCGGCGATCTCCGGTTGCCGATGGTAGAAGGCCTGTAGCAACAGGGACACGCCCTGTTCGTCCGTCGCCTGGGCCGCTGCGGTCTCTTCGGCCGTCAGACAGCGCTTCGCCGCCTCGAGATCTCCGGCCCGAATCGCCGCCCACAGCTCCTCGTGCAGTCTCGGCTCGCTCATGACTCGGTCTCCTCGATCGGAGCCGATGGCAGCGGATGCTCGAGCACCCGATACTCCTCGACCACCCGGTTCCCCTGAAGATGCTCGGTGAGGATCCGCTCGAGCACGGGCGGATCGCAACTGTGGTACCAGACGCCATCGGGGTAGACCAGTGCGATCGGTCCCGCATGACACAGCCGCAGACAGTCGGCTTTGGTGCGCAGCACCTCGCCCCCGGTCGACAACTCGAGCTCCTTCAGGCGCCGCTTGAGATAGCTCCAGGCCTCGAGAGACCGTTCCCGGTCGCAGCACTTGGGCTTGGCCTGGTCACAACACAGAAAGACGTGGCGACGAGCATTTCGAATCCCGAGCGCCTCCACCTTGTCGGCGAGCACTCTCGTGGCCAGCGTGTCGTCTGCGTTCTCCATCGCCCAGGGTCTCTCGCCTTCCAGGATCTTGTCCACAGCTTAGCGCACCCCCTCTCGAGCCGAGACAGCGTCGTTGGGGTTCCGAGCCGGACCCTGCTAGGGTCAGCGCTCGCCGCCTCGTGTTCGGGCCCTCCTTCCCTCTGGTTTTCACTCCCGAGCCAACTATCGATGAAGCCACTCTGGACCACTCTGCTCGGAATCGCCCTGGCGGCCGGCCTCGGAGCCTGGCTCTACCTCACGTACGAGCCGCGGAGCGCAATCCCCGAGGACGTGGCCCGAAACTACGCCCAGAGCCAGAGGATCGGCGTGTTGCAGCCCGGGTGGATCACCCGATCGGTGCGTAGGGACCCCGATCGGACGACGCGCATCGTCCATCGAGTCGAGGTGGCCGCCGAGGTCGCCGGAGACCTGCTGATCGCCGATCGAGGCGATCGGGAGCGACGAGTCGGCACAGTGGTCTGCCCAGGGGCCGATCACGAGATCTGGGACCAGCTGACCTCTCGCCAGGACGTGGAGGTGGATCTGTTCAGCGAGCAGGGCGACTTTGCGGTCGTCTCCTGTCGAAGAGCGGTGCGCTGAGCCTCGGCGTCTCGCCTGGGCCTCGCACTCGTGCGCTCTTGATTTACGCCTTTTTACCGCCTACACTGACGCTCTGCCATGAGCGACCGTGACACCGATCCGAAGTTCGCTCCCGCGCGCAACCTCGGGCAGATCGACATCCATGCCGACGGTCCCGATCCGGAGCCAGGCTCGGCAGACGGCCAGGGCTGGGGGCTGCGACGCAAAGGCTACCTCTCCCCCGGCGCACGCAAGGAGAAGCTGCGGCAGAGACGCTACCGGGCCCCGACGAGGCGCTCGCCGCAACCGCCTCGTCCCTGGACGGAGCTCCGCGCCTGCTCCTCGTTCTCGTTTCTGCGGGGCGCCTCTCTGCCTGAGGATCTGATCGAGGCCGCAGCCGCAGCCGAGCTTCCCTCGATGGCACTGCTCGACCGAGGCGGTGTCTACGGAGCGCCCCGCTTCTACAAGGCAGCAAGGCAAGCCGGGATACGCGCCCAGGTCGGAGCAGAGGTCGTGGTGGCGGGCGAGCCGTTCATCCATGGCGACGCATCGGATGCGCGTGCTTTCGTGCCTGCCGACGCCGAGGAGACCCGTCTGGTCCTCCTGGTCGGCGATCGCAACGGCTATCGAAACCTCTGTCGCATGCTCACCGCAGGGGCCCTCGATCGACCCAAGGGGGAGGCGCAGGTCGACGTCGAGACCGTTGCTGCCCATGCGCAAGGCCTGCACTGCCTGGCAGGCAGCGACCAGGATCCGGTGGCCCGTGCCCTCGCCAGGGAAGGCTTCGCTGCTGCACGACACGTGCTCGAACGACTCTCCGATCTCTTCCCGGGGCGACTGCACGTCGAGCTGCAACGCCACGGCCTGCGCAACGAGGAGCACAAGAACCGTGCCCTGATCGATCTTGCCCGACGTCTGCAACTTCCCATCGTGGCCACCAACGGCGCTCGCTATGCCCACCGCAGCGACAAGCCGCTCCACGATGTGATGACCTGCATACGCCATCACACCCATCTCGACGGAGCCGGAGCTCTGCTCGCCGCCGAACGGGAGCGCCACGTGGTGGGCGCCGCGGCGATGCAGAAACGCTTCGCTGATCTCCCTCGGGCTCTCTCCAACGCCTGGGAGCTCTCCCAGCAGCTCGATTTCACCCTGGCCGATCTGGGGTACCGTTTCCCCGATTCTCCTCTCCCCCCGGGAGAGACTCCGAGCTCATATCTGCGTGCACTGACCTGGAACGGAGCCCGTGCCCGCTTTCGTCCTCTCACCACGAAGGCGCAGCGCCAGATCGAGAGGGAGCTGGCGATGATCGAGAAGCTCGACCTCGCCGGCTACTTCCTGATCGTGCACGACATCGTGCGTTTCTGTATCGAGAATCGGATTCTCGCTCAGGGCCGCGGCTCGGCAGCCAACAGTGCAGTCTGCTACGCGCTCTCGATCACCGCTATCGACCCGGTGAAGATGGAACTGTTGTTCGAGCGATTCCTTTCGGAGGAACGGGGGGAGTGGCCGGACATCGACCTCGACCTCCCCTCGGGCGATCAACGGGAGAGAGTCATCCAGTACGTCTACCAGCGGTACGGCCCGCATGGCGCAGCGATGACCGCCAACGTGATCACCTACCGGGATCGGATGGCAGCACGAGAGGTCGCCAAGGCACTCGGTTACTCGGCAGCGCAGGTCGACCGGCTCTCGAAGCAACTCGGCAGCTGGAGCTACGACATCAAGCGCGGCGACCCCAAGGGGATGGCCACCGAGCTCGAAGCTGCCGGATTCGATTCGGGCGACTCACGCATCCGTCTGTTCGCGGACATGTGGCAGCGCATCCAGAATCACCCCCGTCACCTCGGTCAGCACTCCGGCGGAATGGTCATGGCCGCCGGCCGCCTCGACGACGTGGTTCCCCTCGAGCCGGCCGCGATGGCGGATCGGGTGGTCGTGCAGTGGGACAAGGACGACTGCGCCGATCTCGGCATCATCAAGGTCGACCTGCTGGGGCTCGGCATGCTCAATGCGCTGGAAGAAGCCGTTCCACTGATCCACGAGAAGGAGCGACTCCACGTCGACCTGGCGCATCTGCCGCCAGACGACCCCGACACCTACGCCATGCTGCAACGAGCCGACACGGTGGGAGTGTTCCAGGTGGAGAGCCGCGCCCAGATGGCGTCGTTGCCGCGCAACCGTCCAGAGCGCTTCTACGACCTGGTCATCCAGGTCGCGATCATCCGCCCGGGGCCGATCGTCGGCAACATGGCGCACCCCTTCTTCGAACGGCGTATGGGCAGGGAAGAAGTCAGCTACTTCCATCCCTGCCTGGAGCCGATCCTGAAGCGCACCCTCGGCGTGCCGATCTTCCAGGAGCAGATCCTACGAATGGCGATGGAGGCTGCGGGGTTCTCCGGGGGCGAAGCGGAGGAGCTACGACGGGCAATGGGATTCAAGCGCTCGATGGAGCGCATGGAAGCGATCGAACGGCGACTCCGCGAGGGCATGACGGTGCGTGGAATCACAGGAGAGGCGCAGGAGCGCATCGTCGAAGGAATCACCTCGTTCGCCCTGTACGGATTCCCCGAGTCCCACGCCGCCAGCTTCGCTCTCATCGCCTACGCCAGCGCCTATCTGAAGTGTCACCACCCCACGGCGTTCTTCCTCTCGCTACTCAACGCCTGGCCAATGGGGTTCTACCACCCCGCCAGTCTGGTCCAGCAAGCACAGCGCCAGGGGACAGCGGTGCTGCCGATCGACGTCGCCCACTCTGACCAGCGCTGCACCTGGCAAGACACTCCGGACAGCTGGCGGAAACAGTCCATTCGCAACGGTCTGCCGGTCGCGGCCGGAGCCATCCGCCTCGGTCTGCGCTATGTCAAGGAGCTCCGCTCGGAGTCCGGCGAGCGGATCGAGCACGAACGCGAGCGCGCCCCCTTCCGCGACGTGGAGGACCTGGTGAGGCGCTGCGAACTGCGCAAGGACGAGGCCGAGCGACTCGCATGGGTCGGAGCGCTGGCTTCCCTCGGCTCCACTGCGTGCGGCAAGAGGCGTCGAGAGCTGCAGCGGCGCGAGGCACTCTGGCAGGTCGCCAGAGCCACTCGTACCCGGGGGCCGCTGTTCGCCGAGCTGAGCGACGAAACTCCCTCTCCGCTCCAGGAGATGGATCCACTCGAGCTGGCGATGGCCGATTTCCGCGGCACCGAGATCACGACCGGGCCTCACCCCGTGACCTTCTACCGCAAGGCGCTCGACGGCTACGGAGTCGTTCGCACCGCCGAGCTGGATCGGTGGCCCGAACATCGACGGGTGAGAACAGCCGGATCGGTGATCGTGCGCCAGCGGCCCGGCACCGCGAAGGGACTCCTCTTCCTTACCCTGGAGGACGAGACAGGAATGGCCCAGGCCGTCGTGATGCCTGACGTGATGCGCGAGCATCGGGAGCTGATTGTGCGCTCCGCTGGGTTGATCGTCGAGGGAGAGCTCCAGAAGCGTGACGGTTCCCTATCGGTCAAGGCCGATCGATTCTGGCCGCTCGAGAGCCTCGAGCGGATCCCGAGCCACGATTTCCGATGATCCACCCGCGTGGCCCCCTTGATCGCACAAGGTCCGGCTCCCAGTCGAGTTGGTGGCGAGAGTCTCCGGATCGCGATCGATCCGGGTCCTCTCGGCAGCCGCGTCGCCGAAGGCCCGAGCCTGGCTTTCGTCGAGCATCGGATCCTTCTGGGTCAGGTGTCGTTACATAGCAGATAAGCTATAATTACTCTGATTGCTCTGATTCCTATGAGCATGACTCTCGACGACCACCTCGAAACTGCCTCTCGAGTCCCGGGCCTTGCCGTCGCCGCGCAGGGAGGTTCGTGGCTTCCAAGCGAGCACCGATTCCAATGCGATCCCCACTCCCACTGTCCTGCCCTCTCCCGTCCATCTCTCTCGACCGCCACTCCTCGGTCCGGCGTAACCCAGCGCCCCGTCGAGCGGCCGAGACCTCACCTCTCGGGGGTCGGGGCTTTGCCCCTGGCCTTGGCCAGGTGTTGGTCACGTCACTGGTCCTCTGCCTCCTCTCGGGAGTCGGCGCCGAGGCAGATACCCTCACTGTGGGCTCCGGCGTCGGCTGCGACTTTCCGACCCTCGAGGCTGCGATCGACTCGGCTGCCGCTGGTGACGTCCTACAGATCGCCGATCCACCTGCCGTGGTTCCAGCTCGCATCGTGGTCAAAGACCTGACACTCCGCGGTGGCTACGCGGCCGCCTGCGACGGGTCCGACAGTGTGAGCGCACTCACGACCCTCCTTCCTGGCGTGGGCGCGCGCCTTTGGAGCGTCGCGAATGCGCAGCTCACACTGGATCGGCTCGAACTTCGGGAAGCCGACAACGCCCAGGCCGGTGGGATCGTATTCGTGACCGGCAGCACCTCGACTCTGGTCACGGTGGACGTGAGCTTCACCAGCAACGCAGCCGCGTCGGGAGGCGCGATCTTTCTGACCAATGGCGCCGCGCTCTATGCGTTCGACACGAACTTCACTTCGAACAGTGCAACGTCGGACGGCGCGGCGATCTATTGCCAGGACTCCACCGTCCAGCTCTACGGTACGCGCGCCACACTCAACTCGACCCCCGGAGCGGGGGGGGTGCTGTACGCGCAGAATTGCGCCACGGGGCTCTTCACTTCTGCCCTGAGCGGCCGCTCCACCAGCTTCACCCGCAATTCTGCCCACTCAGGCGCCGTCATCTGGGCAGACGATGGGGCCGTCGAAGTGACGTCGTTTGACGGCAGCTGGATTCTGATGGACGCGAACTCGGCCACCTCTGGCGGCGTCTTCTACTCGTCCGGCAATTCCGCTCTGGAGGTCTCTGCAGTCTGGGCCTCCAACAACGACGCGAACTCGGGGGGTGTTCTGCTGTCGACCTCGAGCACCGTTCCCGTCTTCGGATTGGGGGAGGCCACCTGCGCCGAGGTGCATCCGTGCAACGTGTTCGAGAACAATCTGGCTTGGTTCGGCGCTGTCTTGATGGTTTCCGAGGGCGCCCACGTTCGTTCCTCCATGGCAGTAGGGAACGACTCGAGCACCTATGGATCCTTCTACCTGGGGACCGGCAACGAAAGCCACGGACTGCTGCTCGAGAGCAGTGTGATCGCGGTCGCACCCGTGGGCAGCCAAGGAGCTCTGATCGACAGCGGCGGGCCCCTGGAGCTGCGGAGTGTGTCGATTCTCGACAACGAGCATGATGGCCCGGTGATCAGCCACTTCGGCGGCGCCCCGATCGCGATCACACAGTCGATTGTCTGGGAGAGCGGCGACGTGTATGTCTCCGAGCAGGGGGCCCCTCCGTCCGAGGTCGAGATCGAGTGCAACATCGTGAACAACACCTTTGCTCTGCCGGCAGGCAGCACTGGGAACGTCGCCGTCTATCCGTGGCATGTCTTGATTCCCGACATCGCTGCGTACTGGCTCGAGCCCCAGAGCAGCGCCATCGACATGTGTGACGACGCCTCGGTTGCCCCTGCGGTCGATATTGACCACAACCCGCGCCCTTCTGGGCCTCGATTCGATGCCGGTGCCTGGGAGGATCCGGCGATCTTCAGAGACGGCTTCGAGTTGGGCGACACCCAGCGCTGGACGAGCCCGATCTGAGTGCAGGCGGGTCGGCGATTGTAGGGGTTCCGAATCGGTACGGGATATCGGCCGCAGCCCGCTGGCGGGAGGCCGTTGATCCTGCCGCGTCTCCGAGTCGGGGGCGCGGAACAGTGCAGGGGGCTCTCCCTTCGAAGAAGAGACCTGAACCGGGCGATGGGACGGTGACGCTACAATGCCCCTCCACGGTCATGAAGCAACGGCGCCTCATCGGAGCCCTCACGGCTCTAGTCGTCCCGACGGCAGCGGCGATCGCTCAGCCGGTCGATTTCGCCCGCGACGTCCGGCCCATCTTCGCCGAGCACTGTGCCCAATGCCACGGACCGGACGACCTCGAGCGCCGAGCCGAATTGCATCTCGACCGGCCGGATTCCCTGCAGACGGTGGTGGTCTCCGGGGCGCCGGACGAGAGCCTGCTCTATCTGCGAATCACCTCCGACAAGCAGAGCTTTCGGATGCCCCCGGCGCGGCAGGCCAGCGCACTCCCCGCCGAGAAGATCGACGTTCTTCGGCGCTGGATCGAGCAGGGGGCGCAGTGGCGGCCGCACTGGGCCTATGCACCCTTTCGCGATGTCGCACCGCCCGATCGAGCGGAACCGAACCCGATCGACCGCTTCGTCCGCGCTCGACTCGAGAGCGAGGGCATCGCCGCCTCGCCACCCGCCGACCGCGCCACCCTGATCCGGCGGTTGACTCTCGATCTGATCGGCATGGTGCCGACTCCGCAGGAAGTCGACGCCTTCATGGCCGACCAGAGCGACCAGGCCTACGAGGACCTCGTCGACCGCCTTCTCTCCTCGCCCCACTATGCGGAGCGCTGGGCACGACACTGGCTCGATCTCGCGCGCTATGCGGACTCGAACGGCTTCACGATCGACGGGAGGCGCTCGATGTGGCCCTACCGCGACTGGGTCATCCGCGCGATCGACGAGGACATGCCGTTCGACCAGTTCACTATCGAACAGCTGGCAGGCGATCTGTTACCTGACCCCACCAACGCACAGCTCGTGGCGACCGGCTTTCACCGCAACACCCAGATCAACCAGGAGGGAGGCGCGAAGGACGAAGAGAACCGAGTCAACGCGGTGATCGATCGCGTCAACACCACCGGCGCCGTCTGGCTCGGCTCGACCCTCGGCTGCGCGCAGTGCCACACCCACAAGTTCGACCCGCTTCCGCACACCGAGTACTACCGGATGTTCGCCTTCTTCGATCAAACGGAAGACGGTGGCGTGAGCAGCGGACCGCAGGTCGAGGTCACCGACCAGGACACGGCGCCTCTTCTTGCCGAGTTCGAAGCTCGGCGCCAGGAGCTGGAGGCGGAGCTCGCCGCCGCAGAGCGCGAGGCGGCCAGAGGCTGGGTACCCTGGCGACCCACCGAAGCCGTCGCCAGTGAAGGGCCGGAGCTCCGCTTGTCCTCCGACGCGTCAATCCTGAGCGTGGCGCACAATCCACAGACCTCGGTCTACGACCTCCGCGGCAAGGCGCCCGTCGCGACCCTTGCAGCGATTCGCATCGAGGCGTTGCCCAGTCTTTCGCTGAGATCCCACGGGCCGGGACGGGCGAGAGACGGCAGCTTCGTGGTGAGCGCCGTCCGGCTCCTCTCCCGCCCCGAGGGAAGCGAGGCACCCTTCGAAGAGAGAGCGCTCGAGGGTGCCGAACCCTGGCGTGTGCTTTCCGCTCAGGGAGAGCCACACGTGGCCGTGTTTCCCCTGGCCGCACCGATTGAGCGTGCCGACGAGCAGGAGCTGCACCTGGAGCTCGTGCAGGACCACGGTGGAAACCACGTGCTGGGGCGCTTTCGTGTGAGCTTCGCCGGCACCGACGTCTCGGCGCCCACGGTCACCGAGAGATGGCGCGAAGCCTGGAGCGCACTCGTCGCACACGAGGAGCAGCGCCCCGATCTCCCCACCGCACTGGTGATGAAGGAACAGACGCCGCCCCGCACGACGCGGTTGTTCAAGCGCGGCAGCTTCCTGGACCCGGGAGAGGTGGTGACGCCAGGCTTCCCGACAGCGATGAACCACTTCGCTGCCGATCAGACGCCGACGACCCGTCTCGATCTCGCTCGCTGGCTGATGGACCCCGAGAACGCGCTCGTTCATCGGGTGACCGTCAACCGTTGGTGGCAGCGCTTCTTCGGTCTCGGGCTGGTGGAGACCGAGAACGACTTCGGCATCCGCGGTGCCAGGCCGTCTCATCCCGAGCTGCTCGAGTGGCTCGCTCAGGAACTGGTGGCGCGCGACTTCTCGATGAAGTCCATCCATCGGCTGATCGTCACGTCCTCCACCTACCGTCAGTCGTCCACAGCGCGTACCGATCTCCGGGAGCAGGATGCCCGCAACCGTCTGCTCGCGCGTCAGTCTCGACTCCGCCTCGACGCCGAGGCGATCCGGGATTCGGCCCTGCGAGCGAGCGGACTCTTGACGGAGACCGTCGGCGGGCCGCCCGTTCAGCCCCCTCAGCCCGACGGCGTGTTCGCGTTCACGCAGACGAACAAACAGTGGCTGGCCGACGAAGGGGCCGACCGTTTTCGCCGTACGCTCTACGTTCGCCTATGGAGGTCGAGCCCCTATCCCTTCCTGACCACGTTCGACGCGCCGCAGCCCAATGTGACCTGCACGCGCCGGATTCCATCGAGCACACCACTGCAGGCGCTCACCCTGGCCAACGATCCAATGGTCTTCGAGATCGCGGCCGGGCTCGGTCTCCGCGTGATGGAAGAAGCTGGCTCGGACCGAGAGCGCATCCGGCACGCCTACCGACTCGCTCTGGCTCGTTCACCGCGCCAGGACGAAGCCGTCACCTTGGACCAGTACTTGAAACGGCAGCGCCAACGGGCCGACGAGCCCGCGGCCTGGACCGCGATCGGCCGAATCCTCTTCAACCTCGACGAATTCTCACACCGGAACTGACCATGCGTACCCTCGCTCGAAGAGAGTTCTTGCGCCAGAGCGGCGTCGGCCTCGGCTCGATCGCCCTCTACCACCTCCTCGGGAGCGGAGCGGCGAGAGCCCAGGCTGCCCGTGCGAAGAACATCATCTTTCTCTTCATGGCAGGCGGACCGAGTCAGTTCGAGCTCTTCGAGCCCAAGACGACGCTGCAAGAACTGGACGGCCAGACGCCACCCCCCAGCCTGACCGAGGGAAAGCGATTCGCCTTCATCGACCCGGGCCGAGCGAAGCTGATGGGGACCCAGCGCCGATTCGAGCGGCACGGAGAGAGCGGCGCTCCGGTGAGCGAGCTCCTCCCCCATACCGCCGGCATCGTCGACGAGCTCTGCTTCGTCCGCGGCCTGACGACGAACGAGATCAACCACGGGCCGGCCAAGCTCTTCATGAACACGGGCTTCGGTCAGTTCGGACGCCCCAGTATGGGGGCCTGGGTCACCTACGGAATCGGCACCGAGGCGTCGGACCTGCCGGGGTTCATCGTCCTGCAGTCGGGAAGCCGAGGCCCCAGAGGCGGCGCGCCGCTCTGGGGACACGGCTTCTTGCCGCCCCACTACCAGGGAACCCCGTTTCGACCGGGCCCCGAACCGGTGCTGCACCTCGAGAGCCCGCCTGGGGTGGGGCCGGAAGAACAGAGGGACTTCTTCGAAACGGTCCGCGCCCTCGACCAGCTGCAGATCGGTGAGGTCGACGAAGAGGCGATCCAGTCGAGGATCGCCTCCTACGAAATGGCCTTTCGCATGCAGGCGAGCACTCCCGAGCTGGTCGACCTGTCGGGCGAAACAGAGGAGGTCCGCACGCTCTACGGAGTCGACGGTGACGAGCCCTCCTTCGCTCGGAACTGCCTGCTCGCGCGACGCATGGTGGAGCGCGGCGTCCGTTTCGTCCAGCTCTACCATGCTGACTGGGATCACCACGGTGACCCCGACAACAACCTCGGTCAGCCGCTGGAAGACCGGTGCAGGGAAGTCGATCGGGCATCCGCCGCTCTGGTCATCGATCTCAAGCGCCGCGGCCTCCTCGATGACACCCTGGTGATCTGGGGGGGAGAGTTCGGCCGCACCCCCATGGGGGAAGTGCGCATCGCCGTCGGCCGCGATCACCACATCGACGCCTTCACCATGTGGATGGCCGGAGGCGGAACGAAGCCGGGCTTCTCGTACGGTAGGACCGACGACATCGGCTACTCCGTCGTCGACGAAAAGGTCCACGTCCACGACCTCCACGCCACGATCCTCCACCTCCTGGGGATCGACCACCAGAAGCTCACCTATCGATTCCAGGGCCGCGACTTCCGACTGACCGACGTGCACGGCCGCGTCGTGCGCGACCTGATCGCCTGATAGGTGGCGAGCCGGATGCGGTCGAGTACGGCGCCTGGTCGTAGGCGAGCTCAGAGATCGCCCGGGCGATGCCGCGGCCGGCTCCACGAGCGGCGCCGGCGACAGGCGCGACCCTTCCCTGCAGCATCATGGCGACTCGCGCAGGGCCGGACGCCTACCGCAGGGCTCCAGGATCGAAGACCTTCCCGATTCGTCATCGGCGGAGTCGGCTCAGCTCCTCACCAAAGCGAAAAGGCCCACATCCTCGTCGCTCGGCTTCAAGCTCCGGTGGCAGAGGGGAAGCGAAGGGGCCGCATCGTCGCGTCAGGTGCCGCAGAAGGTCTGACACCGGGGTGCATCGATGGGGGCCGGCACCGTGAAAGCCTCGAAGCCCTCTCTTTCGGCGTAGGGCTGTGAGAGGACTTCGCGCAGGGTGTGAAACGGCTCGTAGTCGTCGTGGTGAACGGCTCGGTCGATGGCGTGCTCGGTCTGGTGGTTGCGCGGGATGTAGAGGGGATTGACCCGGTGCATCGAGGCCGCACGTGCCTCCGTGGCAGACGGCTCGTCCGTCAGAGACTCGCCTGACAGTCGCTCGTGCCAGCGCGCGATCCAGGCGGTGGCGTCGTCGGTATCTCCCAGGAAGTCCTTCGCGCCCGGATCGTCTCGGAGGAGGGAGTCGCCGAGGTGGCGGAAGGTCTGGGTGTAGTCCAACCGTCGAGTCGCCATGAGATCGAGCAGGGCGTCGGCGAGGGACTGGTCTTCGAGTCGGGACGTCGTCAGACCGAGCTTCTCGCGCATGCCGGCGAGCCAGTGCTCGGAGTAGAGATCTTCGAAGGCAAGGACGGCTTCGTTGGCGAGCTCGATCGCGCGGGTCTCGTCGGTGTCGAGAAGGGGAACGAGGGTCTCGGCGAAGCGAGCCAGGTTCCACTGTGCGATCCGGGGTTGGTTGGCGTAGGCGTAGCGGCCCCCGTGATCGATCGAGCTGAAGACGGTTCGCGGGTCGTAGCGGTCCATGAAGGCGCAGGGGCCGTAGTCGATCGTCTCGCCCGAGATCGTCATGTTGTCCGTGTTCATGACGCCATGAACGAAGCCGACGTGCATCCACTGGGCCACGAGCGAGGCCTGGCGTTCGACGACCGCTCTGAGAAGGTCGAGATACCGGTTCGCCGAAGCGGGCTCGGGTGGGGGATGCCGACCGAGCACGTAGTGGCAAAGCCGGCGTACCTCTTCGACCTGTCCGCGGACGGCGAAGTACTGGAAGGTGCCGATGCGCACGTGGCTCGCGGCGACACGCGTCAGGACCGCGCCGGGGAGAGGCTCGTCGCGATGGACCCGCTCGCCGGTCGTCACGGCAGCGAGGGCGCGAGTCGTGGGGATGCAGAGGACGTGCATGGCCTCGGAGATCAGGTACTCCCGGAGCACAGGTCCAAGGGGGGCGCGACCGTCGCCGCCACGCGAGAAGGGCGTCGGGCCGGAGCCCTTGAGCTGGATGTCACGGCGACGGCCGTGGCGGTCGATGACCTCGCCGAGCACCAGCGCTCGTCCGTCTCCCAGTTGGGGAACGAAGTTGCCGAACTGATGACCGGCGTACGCCTGAGCCAGAGGCTCGGCCCCTTCGGGCGTCGTGTTGCCGGCGAAGAGAGAAGCGCCTTCGCCGGTTTCGAGCCGCTCGGGGTCGAGATTCAGCTCGCGCGCGAGCTCTTGATTGAAGAGGACGAGCTCGGGCTGTCTCACCGGAGCGGCCCGCCAGGGCGCGTAGAAGCCCACGAGCTCTCTGGCATAGGAGTTGTCGAAAGTGAAGGCCCCGAGGGCAGATCGGTGCGTGGGTTGCGATGTCAAGAAGATCTCCTGAGGATGGGGTGGCGGGTCTGGTCGAGAGCCCGGTCCGACCCTATCGTGAGAGCTTCGAGCGCACCCAGCTGCGGCTTCACTGCCGAGGTGGCGCAGAGGTCGCAACCTCGACTCGGGAGCGGGTTCCGATCTCGCGTGTGACGAGATCCACCAGGGACACCATGGTAGCGCGTGCCTCGCGGTCCGGTGTTGCCTAGCCGTGCTTCCAGCGCCCCTGTCTCGCGCGGGGAACGGCGGCCCTGAGAAGTGGCGCTGATACAGGGGAGCTCGATGGCGTGGTCGTGGGCTTCCTTTCTCGGGCCATGGAAGCCACGGACCTGGCTCTCACTCGTCGACTTCTGAAACCGGGTCGACAACCGGACTCCAGGTCGAATCCGGATCGTAGCGCTCCATCGCTCGGAAGAGCTCGAGAGTGTCTTCACCCAGGTCCTTCTGGTACACCACGCCCTCGTGGCTCACCAGAAACGTCATCACCCCGGTGACCTCGTAGTCCACCGGTGCGGCCACCAGGGCGAAGCCACCGATCATCGCTCCCTCGACGACGAAGTCCATCTCGCCCAAGGGCGCCGACGGACCCTGCCCGGTCAGGATCTTGAAGTAGTACCCGTGGTAGGGCTTGTACTGCTCGACGTAGCCCTCGGCGATCACGCGAGCGACCGCCTCCCCCACCGGGCCGCTCCAGCTGCCGTCGGGGTCTTGCCAGGCCAGGCCATCCTGCTTGCCCGGCGAGCTGATGATGCGCTGCGCGTACTGGTGGACTCGGGAATCGTCGTGCTTCTCGAGCGCGTACTCGTGCTGGGCTTCGACGTACCCGCGGCACACCTCGATGGCGGTGAGCTCGTTACTCCCGATACGCCGATAGAGGATCTCCTCGCGCCCGGCCTCGGTGTCGAAGCGCCACCCCCCGCCGTCTTCGATCAGGGGAATCGGCAACGGCCATTCCTCGGCTCCGACGACCAGGACGGCGATCGCGGAGTTCTCCGGATCACGATCGATCCGGGTCAACTCGGCGGCCGCGGCGGCGAAGGCCCCAGCCTGACTCTCGTCGAGCACAGGGTCTCCCGTGATCGCCAGGTCGGCGCCGTTCGGGCCGAAGATCTCGGCCATCGCGTCGGGATCGAACTCCGCGGCAGCGGCAATCAGCGCCTCGCCCGCCTCTTCGGGGCTCGCGAACACGGGTTGTGGGACCTCCCTCGAACAGGAGAGGATCGATGCCGAGGCCACGAGGAGAATCAGAAGGAACATCCAGTCCGTTCGTTCCCGAGCCCGTCGGGGCCCGGGCGTCTCCTTGCCGAGCTTCATCAGGTTCATCTCCGGCGCCCTCCCCCTGCTCGGCTCCCACCCATACTGGACGCCCCTCTCGCGCTCGAGGCTCGGGCACTACTACCGCTGAAGCCGGAGCTGCTGCCGCCGCCGAAGGCGCCACCGGACATCGAGCCACTCGACATCGAACCACTCGACGGGATGTTCCGGTTGCCGACCCTGTCACCGCTGGCCGACGCGCCGGCTCCCGTGAAGCCCGAGCTGCTCGGAGCGTTGGCGCGACTCGCGGCGCTTCCCGCCGAGCGCTCGCTCGCCGACGGAGTCGGGCGGCTGCTCGTCGACGGAGTCGGGCGGCCGCTCGTCGACGGAGTCGGTCGATTCGCCTGCCCGCTCGCCTGGGCGCCGGATCGTTGCGACGCGGCATTCGCCTGACGGCTGGCCGCGGATTGACCCCCGGCGGCGCCACTGTAGCGGTCGGCTGTCGCCCGATCTGCGTAGGGCGTCCCTCCACGATGCTGTGGGTCGTGCTGCCAGGTGTTCGAGAGGTTGCCCGTGCTCTGCAGGTTGTTCGTTCGGTTGTAGTTGCGGTTGAAGTTGTTGTCGATGTTGATGTTGACGTCGTTGTGCCCCCAGCCGATCCCGCAGCACGAGCCGCCCACGGCCGCGCCCCAGACGAAGCCGACCCCGAACGTCACGAAGGCCGAGCCCGCGGTGTGGGGCGGATAGTAGACCGGCGGATAGGGGTACACCGGAGGACCGTAGACCACCGTCGGGCTGTAGGAGGGTACGTAGATCACCTCGGGACTGGCGGACTCGACGACGATGACCTGCTTCTGCTCCACCACTACCGTCTCGACCTTCTGCTGCTCGTTGGTCTCGAGCGCCCCGGTGCCCTGGGCCTTCCTGCGCATCCGCTGCACGGCGTCCATGACGTCGGCCTGTTGTGCGAGGAAGGCGTTGCCCAGCTCGGTGGTCCACTGGATGTCGTTGGCCAGCCGCTCGACCGCCTCGGGAACGGCCGCCATCGACTGGACGGCGGGGTCCCAGGGCTGCTCGGCGACCGCCTCGGTCAAGGCGTCGCCCTCGAGGCCGGAGTTCTTGGCCATCCACTGCTGGAGCTGTACCATCTCGAGCGGGTAGGTCGAGGCAACGAGCACCTGAGCCAACAGCGCATCGGAGTACAGCGCGACGGGTGCCACCAGTGAATCCAGCTGGTCGGCCGAGTACGCTGCAACCGTCTCCTGGGAGGCCGCAGGAGGCGGGGCTGTCTCCTGTGCTGCAGTCCTGGCTCGGGCGAGCCCGAGCGAGAGCACCAACGAAGCCAGGCACATGGGGGCCACGAAGGCCCTTCTTCGGAGATGTCGAATCATCTGGAATCCGTTCTGACGCCGATGCAATCCATGACGTCTCGTAAGCCTACCGGAACCCAGGAGCGCCCTCGAATCGTAGCGACGCTCCTGGGTCGGTGGAGGATGCAGCGACGCTAGCCGCCGAACGGATTCCCACCCAGGGCGTTCGAGATGTCGGCGATCGCCTTCTGGGCGCGGACGCTGTTGCCGGCTTCGTCGAGAGGAGGAGAGATCACCGCAATGCCGAACTTGCCGGGCGACACCGCGATGAGTCCACCTCCCACGCCGCTCTTGCCCGGCAACCCGGTCCTGAAGAGCCACTTGCCGCTGTCGTCGTAGAGTCCGGCGGTCGCCATCACCGCGAGCACTCCCGGCACGTATTCGGCGTTCAGGACCTGCTTGCCAGTCACCGGGTTCTTGCCGGCATTGGCCAGCGTCCCGGCCATCATGGCGAGATCCTTGGCGTTGACCGCCACCGAGCACTGCTCGGTGTAGATGTCGGTGGCTCGATCCGGGTTGTCCTTGATGTAGCCGTAGGCGTACATCAGCGCACCGATGGCCTGGTTGCGTTGGTTGGTTTCGGACTCCGACCTGAAGACCTCCTGATCGACCGACAGGGGCCGTCCGGCGAAGTCGGAGTAGTAGCTCAGGATGCTGTTCCAGATGTCGTCGCGGTCCTTGCCTTTCACCATGCTGGTGGCGGCGATGGCGCCGGGGTTGACCAGCGCGTTCATCTCGGGCCCGCCAAGAGCCTTCTGCGAGAACTCGATCGAGACGATCGAGTTGAAGCGCATTCCGGTGGCATCGGTGCCGATCGTGTCGGTGATGGCCTCGGGGCCGCTCTGCTGGATCACCTTGGCCATGGTGAAGACCTTGGAAATCGACTGGATCGAGACCTCCGACTTGACATCGCCGGCGGTGTAGACCTTGCCGTCGGTGGTCACGAGAGCGATGCCGAAGATCTTCGAGTCGACCTTGGCCAGCGCCGGAATGTAGTCGGCGTTGGCGCCCTCCTTCAGGTTCTTGTACTTCGCGTGGGCCGCGTCGAGCGCGGCCTGGATCTCGGCGGGTGTCTGTGCCGACGTCGCTGGCGCCAACACCGCTCCGGCGAGAGCCAGGCTCAGAATGGCGAAGCCCACCCGCTTCAGACACTGTCGACGAACGGAATTCGTGCTCTGCATCACTTACCTCCCCAGCTGTGGGAAAAGTTGTACTTGAAGGAGAACTGGACCTTGAAGTCGTCCGAGGACCAGCCGTCGGAGAAATTGTCACGCTGGCCATACTGCAGCTCCGCACCGTACATCACATTCGGCACCGGGCTGTGGAGCAGGTTCACCAGAGCGTACTGACCCTTGGAGAAGGCACTCGGCGACTGGCTGCTCGCATTGTCGATGTCGGTCAACGAGTAGCCGATCGCCGTGCTCAAGCCGCTGCCCCAGTCGTGGTCCAGGAAGGCGACCACACCGAGCATCGGTAGAGGCACACCTTTGATCGGAGCGTTGGGGTTTCCGGGATTCGGCTCGATGCCGATGTCGACGGTGGAGTCGTTCATGTAGTTCTGAATGCCCTCGCCGTAGACCACTTGCATCCGCAGCGTGTTGGCGTCGCCCAGCTTCACGTTCGAGCTCAGGTTGATGCCCCAGCCGATCGTGTCCCCGGAGAGATCGAACTCGTCGTCGTTGACGTCGTTCCACTCGATATAGCGCAGCATCCCGGCCACCTCGAAGTAGCCCCAGTCGCGACCCATTCGATACTCACCCGATACGTCCGGGAGCGGGAAGTTGCCCTGGACCTCATCGAGCTCGACCCGGTCCTCGAACCGACCCTGGTCCCCGCTGGCGCCCGGTCGCTCGAGGGCGAACGTGAGTCGGGTGTCGCCCTTGATCGGCATCCAGCGCACCTGGATGTTGCGGAAGAACACCATGCCGCTCGGCCCCCAATACTCGAGCGAGTTCGGGAACACGTCGATGTCCATGAAGGGACTCCAGGTCTGGCCGGCACCGAACTGACCGAGCTCGCCGTAGGCGTGGCGCAGCCGGAACGTGGTCTGGCCGGCGTCGTCGCCCACTCCGAAGAGCTCGAACTCGAAGATGGTGTAGATCTCTCCGAGGTCGGTGGGCACCCACGACTTGAAACCGAGCCGGCTCTGCCGGACGCTGAAGTAGGTTTCGCCGCCCTCGCCGTACTCGTTCTCGTACGCAGGCAGCTTGGTCGGACGCATGACGTCGAACCAGTCGGGGTCGACCTGCTCGCTGCGGTAGCCGACATCGGTCATCGCGAATCCGTAGAGCTCGAAGCGTGGCTTTTCGTCTTCGGAATCCGCAGCCTCCTCCTCGGCCTCGACTTGCTCGTCCATTTCCTGCTTGGTCTGGGCGGACAACCCGGCCGGCCCCACCCACAGAAGGGCCGCCACGACCAGGACGAACCACCGTGCGATTCGCTGTTCTCTTTCGTCACTCATATCGGGACTCCTCATCGTTGACTTGTCTTGGCCTTCTTCTCCCAGGCACGGACTCGGGCCCGGGCCTGGTCGAAGAGACGCTCGTAGTTGCCCTTGCGCACCTTTTCGCTGGCCTCCGGCGTGAGCGCAGCCCACAGCGGCGCGTACGCGTCGTAGACCGCCACCATCGCGTCGACCGAGCTCGGTGCCACGACGTCGGTGCCGAACAGGAAGCGATCGGGGAAGCGATTGATCATGTCGGCGGTGTGCTTCGTCGCGTTCGGCGTCGCCGTGACGTACTTCGCCACCTCGTCCCACGAGATGTCCATGTAGACGTGACTCAGCGACGGGTCGGTGCAGATCTTCTCGACGATCGCGGCCTGTTCTGGCAGCGGCCGCACGACCCGACCGACCCCGATGTGCGCCCAGATGATCGTGGTGTCCGGGTGACGCGCGAACAGAGCCTTCATCTGCGCCAGCAGGTAGGGCTCCTGATCCGGCTTCGGGAAGGGCATGTTGAGATCGTTGTGCAGGATGACGACCAGTCCCACCTCACCGGCAAAGTCGAGAATGCGATCGAGCGCCGGGTTGGTCAGACTGGCGACTTCGCCCGCGACCTTCGACGACACGAACTCCTTGTGGATCGTGAACTCTCCGATCCCGGAGAAGACCCCGGGGAAGGTCTCGAGCACTCGGCGGATGTGATCGGCGCCGTACATGTCGGCCGGGTTGAAGCCCGTGATCATCGGGTCGAGTCGCGCCTGCTCCTGCTCATCGAGCGACCGATACGCCATCGCGATGTGGGCGTCGGTGAACGAGTAGTAGTAGAGCGGTGCATCGGAATGCAGGTAGTAGGTCGGAGCGAAGTCGCCACTGTTCTGATACGACCACTGCTGCTGCAGGGGAATGCCGAACACTGTGGAACGGCCGATCGTCGACCCCATCATCGCGACGAGGTCGTGGATGTCCGTCCCCTCCTGGACGTAGTTCGTGAGGTGAAAGTGGCTGTCGTGGAAGTCGGCGCCCCTCGGCACCTGCGCTCCGAGCAAGGAGGCGTACGAAGTGTAGGAAGCGAATGCGACGAGCAGCACGAGTGACGGCACGATTCTGGGGGTCGTTGCCGCCCATGGACCCGTGACGGCTCCGCGAAGAGGACTCGTGTTCTCTCTCATGTCGGGACTTTCTGGAGGGTTCCTCAGAAGAAGACCGAGGCCGCGAGCGACACTGTGGTGCCGTCCTGGCCCCCGGTGTAGTACCCGAAGGTGCTGTTCACGGGCGAGCGATTGACGTCGATCACCTGGAGGTTGAGCCGATGGTTCCGCGAAGCGACGAGGTAGTAGTTCAGGCCGGCGAGGTACTCGGAGCTGTTCCTGAAGCCGGCGTCCTTGTCACCGTAGATCTGGGAGGTCGCGGCATAGAGCTCGAGCTTCCTCGGAATCGGGTAGAAGGCCGCCTGCACGTAGAAGCCCGAGTCCTCGATCTCACTCACCGGCAGAGGACCATTCGCCACGAACCCGTCGAGGGTGCGCCAGTAGAGCTCCGTCTGGAAGAAGATGCCCCGGTACTTGACACCGGCATCGAAGGCCAGGAGCGAGTAGTCCGCGTTGGTGACCGTGACGCCCGGCGCCAGGGAGCCGGTCTCGAACAGGTTCAAGCTGTCTGCCAGCTTGAGGGCGGTGTTACTGGATGCCGTACCGACGGAGGTGTAGCGCTGCTCGGGGCTCCGGCTGGCGGAGACCCCGAAACGGGTCGCGACGTTCTCGTGCATCTCCCAGTCGCCATAGGCACCGCGCGGACCGAACTCCTTGGTCGTGGGCATCCACCACAGCGAGCCGCCGTAGGTGAAGTCGCGATCGAGCTGGACGGCCGTGGTCCCCAGGATGCTCGAGGAGTTGCCTACTGAAACGTCGTACCAGAGTCCGGGAAGGAGCTCTCCGTTCGCCCAGATCCCCTGGGTGAAGAAGGGTCGGAAGAACTCGTCCGCCATCACTCGATCGTGCCCGAGCCAATAGGGATGCGAGCCCAGCATCGAGCGCGAGCCGGGGTTGCCGTTGATGCCGCCGTAGAGGGTGAAGCGTTTGTGGAAGCGGTAGCCGATGTTGCCGAAGAGGGCGTCCTGATCGGTCGTGTTCACGGTCCAGAAGGCGATCGTGTACAGGAGTTTCGGGGTGCCCACCCAGCCGTTGAGCCAGACCAGGACCCGGTGGGAGTAGATGTCCTCTCGGGCTTTGACGGGGTGCTCCCCACCGAGATGGTCGGTGAAGGTCTGGTCGGCGGGCATCTGGTTCATGTACCGCACCAGTGCGTAGCCGCTGAGCGACAGCTCCCCCTGCTTGCTCCGACCGACGAGGAATCCCTTGCCAGGATCGAAGGTCCCCCACTGTTCGACGGCGTCGCCCTGCTGCGACGCCTCTTGCTGGACCGGCTCGTCCGTGCCTTCAGCGCTGTCGGCGGGAGCTTCGGCGGGCACCTCGACAATCTCCGCGGGCTTCTCGACCGGAGCTCCGGCGACCAGGAACTCGCCGCTGCAGCCCTCGCTGACCCAGACCCCGCGCGCGTCGTAGCCCCAGGTCCTGCCGAGCAGGCACTCGGAGCTACCGGTGGAGCGCTGGAGCAGCACACCCGCCGAAGTGTCGGCGGCGCAATGCTGCCGGTCGAGATCCTCGGCGGAGGAGAGACAGGTCAGGGTCACGGGTTGGGCCGTGGCAACGCCACTCTGCTGCCCTGCCAGGCTCCCGTTCAGCGAGAGAAGAAGCCCCAACGCCAGGCACAGGCCTTGTCCGAGACGACACCGCGCTTGCCTGCGCTGTTCGTTCAGAGCCTTTGTCATCATTCTCCCGCACTCCCTCTCAGAAGACGTTTAGCCGCAGGGCGCCAGCGCTTTCCCGTCAGTCCGGAACACGCCACAGGCCCCGTCCGGCCCACGGACCACCTTTCTCAGCGCTACCAGACTAGATCCGGACCTGCTCGGGTCGTAACTCGAAGAATTACGAGGCGGTGACCAGAAAATCTGCGAGACCCCAGGTCCGGCGCGACGGCCGATGGCGGACTCTCCCAGGAGCCCACCGGGGGGAGGAACCACGGGGGTTTCCCAGGGCACCTGGTGGGTTCTCCGAGGGCACGGACCTCCGAGTCCAGACTTTTCTGCCGAGGTCGACGACAGCCGCCTATGCGCTAGGCTCGGGACGCTGAGAGAATTTTCCTCACGTCCGACTTCAAGGCGGCTGTCGTGCCCTCAGATGTCCTGGACCGCCTCGGTTTCGAGACGATGCTCGCGGAGCTGTCCACGCGGTTCGTCCATCTCGTCGGAACCGAGGTCGATCGCGAGATCGAAGATGCGCTGGGTCGTGTCTGTCAGCTTCTGCAGATCGACTTCGCGGTGCTCTGGCAGTGGTTCGATGCCGAGCCTGACGTGATCGTTCCCACTCACGTCTACTCGGCCCTGGCCGCCTCGCCGCGCCCGGACCCGATGAGCCAGGAGCACTATCCCTGGATCGTGAGGCAGATGAGGGCAGGCCAGAGGGTGGCAGTGTGTTCACTGGAGGAACTGCCAGCAGAAGCCGCCGCCGACCGGGAGAATGCCCGCATCACGGGGATCAAGTCGAACCTGACCCTCCCACTTTCGGTGGGAGACGGGCCACCGATCGGCGCCCTGGCCTTCAATACCGTGGAGGCGGAGCGCGAGTGGCCGGACGATGTGGTACAGCGGTTGGAACTGGTCGGACAGGTCTTTACCCATGCGCTCGACCGGAGCCGCCACGAGCGGAGACTCCAGGAGAACAAGGAACGTCTGGCGGCTGGCGCAGACCTCGCCGGACTCGGCTTCTACTCGGGGGGCTATCCCGAAGGCAAGCTCTCTCTCGACGACCGCCTGCTGGAGCTGTGCGGCTTTCCCCCGGAACGGAGGGAGCCCCCATACGATCTGGAGTTCTGGATGCAGCATCTTCATCCCGACGATCGCCAGCGCGTGCTGTACGCCCGACAGCAGTTGCACGACGGCCGGAAGGACCGGTTTTCGATCGAGTATCGCTACCTGCATCCAGACCGGGGAGAAATCTGGATTCAGCACCTTGCCGGGGTCGCCGCTCGCGACGACGACAGACTCGCGGTCCGCACCTTCGGCGTGCTTCGTGACATCACGGAGCGCAAACGGGCCGAGGATGAACTGAGCGATCTGAGTCGACGACTGATCGGAGCGCACGAAGAGCAGCGCGCACTGCTGGCGCGCGAGCTGCACGACGACCTGACGCAGCGGGTCGCCGTGCTGGCGATCGAGGCGGGGCGCGCCGAGCTCACCGCTTCGGACGCATCACAGGAACGGGCGATGCGGTCGGTTCGTGAGGGGCTCGTGCGTCTCAGCGAGGACATCCACTCCCTGGCCTATCAACTGCACCCCTCGGTCCTCGCCGAGCTCGGCCTCGCCGAGGCCCTGCGGGCCGAGTGCGAGCGGCAGGGACGTCGCGGCCAGATCGAGTTCTCATTGGACCTCGATCCGCTGCCCGCCGTCCTCGGGAGAGAGGTGGCACTGTGCTTGTTCCGCATCGCTCAGGAGGCGCTGAACAACGTGTCCCGCCATTCCAGCGCGACCACTGCGAGCGTCACTCTGAGGCAGGTCGACCATGGGCTGCTGGTCGCCATTCGTGACGACGGCGTGGGCTTCGATCCGGCGAAGCCGGGAGCCCGGCGGAGCCTCGGACTGGCGAGCATGCGGGAACGTGCACGGTTGGTGAACGGTACACTCGACGTCGAGAGCGCCCCCGACCGTGGCACGACGATCGTGGCCTGGGTGCCGCTGGAGGAGGTCCCGAAATGAACGCTGCACACCGGCCGCGTGTGCTCCTCGCTGACGACCATCTCCTGGTGGCCGAGGCGCTGAAGAGCCTGCTCGCTCCCGATTTCGATCTGGTCGGCGTCGTCGGGGACGGGCGTGGTTTGCTCGAAGCGGCCGCCACGTTGAAGCCAGACGTGATTGTCGCGGACGTCAGCATGCCCCACCTCAATGGCATCGACGCGCTCATCCGGCTGCGGGAGGATGGCAATCGCACACCCGTGGTGTTCCTCACCATGCACCGGGACGTGAGCTTCGCGCGGCGCGCCCTCGACGCCGGGGCGTCGGGCTTCGTGCTCAAGCACTCGGCTCCGACCGAGCTGGTGGCCGCCATCCGCGCCGCACTCCAGGGGCAAACCTACCTCACGCCGGAGTTGGCGGGGGAAGTCCTGGAGGCGATGAAGAAGGGCACCGAGACGACCGGCGACCCCGTCGGTTCGCTCACGCCGAGGCAGCGGGAGGTTCTCCAGCTTCTGGCCGAGGGGCGGTCGGCGAAAGAGATCGCCTCCAGTCTCGGGATCTCCACGCGCACAGTGGAGTTTCACAAGTACCAGATGATGGAGACGCTGGACCTGCACAGCAGCGCCGAGCTGACCCACTTTGCCATCAAGCACGGTCTGGTCGAGCTCTGAGCCTCCTCTCTTTTGCCGGGCACCAAGCCCCGCTCCACCACCAGGGCCTACCCCGTACTGCCGGAGCCTATTTGAGACGCCGATGGCGGGCGGCACCCAGCGGCCGGCTGCAACGTCGATCCTGGGAGCGTAGAGCCGCATCGTGATGGCGCGGTTCGGATCGCAGCCGGATGACCCGAACTCTTCCGGGGAGAAGGTGGTACTTCTTCTAGTTCCCGACCCGTGTGTATAGCCCTAGGGTTGGTATGCCCGGTGTGACTACGGAGGAGTGTCTTTCGTGAAATCCCGCAAAGTCAAACCAGCAAAGGCCGTGGACGCAACCGCCACCGATCCGGGGTTACACGAAGGAGCGGCACCCAGCCGCCGCAAACGAAGGAGGACGAAGTTGATCGCGACGATTGTTCTGTTGCTTCACCTTTTGGGCCTCGTGTCAGCCGTGCACGCCATCATGAACTCCCGCACCGAGCAGGGAGCGATCGCCTGGACCGTGTCGCTCGTCGCCTTTCCCTATGTCGCGGTGCCGGCCTACTGGGTGCTCGGGCGCAGCCGGTTCCAGGGCTACGTGACCGCTCGCCAGGGCGAGATGGAGGAGATCGCGGGTCTGACCACGGAGGCCGTGGCGGCGACCGACCTGTACCGCTGGGCGCCCGCGGACACCGCTCCCGCCGGCTTCGCCACAGAGCGACTGGCCGGCATGGCGTATCTGCGCGGCAACTCGGTGGAGCTGCTGGTGGACGGCGATGCCACCTTTGCCAGCATTCTCGAGGGCATCGACGCGGCCCGGGAGTACATCCTCTTCCAGTTCTTCATCGTCAAGGACGACGAGATCGGCCGCGAGGTGAAGGCGCACCTCGTCGAGCGCGCGACGGCAGGGGTGAGGGTGTACTTCCTCTACGACGAGGTCGGCAGCAACAAGCTGCCGAGTCGTTACAAAGAGGAGCTGCGGGAGGCGGGGGTCGAGATCTACGACTTCCACACCCAGAAGGGCCCCCGCAACCGCTTCCAGATCAACTTCAGGAATCATCGCAAGATCGTGGTGGTGGACGGCAAAAGCGCCTGGGTCGGAGGTCACAATGTGGGCGACGAGTACCTCGGTCGTGATCCGGAATTCGGCCACTGGCGCGACACCCACGTGCGAATCGAGGGGCCGGCGGCGCTCGAGGCCCAGCTGTCTTTCGCGGAGGACTGGTACTGGGCGACCGGCCGGCAGCCCGAACTGGATTGGACCCCGGTGCCGTCGCAGCACGGCGACGTGCCGATCTTGTTGGTGCCCTCCGGTCCGGCGGACGAGCTCGAGACTGCCAACCTGATGTTCGTGCACGCGATCAACAGCGCCCGCGAGCGGATCTGGATCGCCAGCCCCTACTTCGTGCCCGACCGGCCGGTGATCACCGCCCTCCAGATCGCGGGACTGCGCGGGGTCGACGTGCGCATCCTGATTCCCGACAAGGCGGACCATCTCGCCGTCTACCTGGCGGCCTACACCTATCTCGACGAGTCAGGAAACACGGGCGTGAACTTCTACCGCTACCTCGACGGCTTCCTGCACCAGAAGGTGATGCTGATCGACAGCGCGATCGCCACCATCGGCACGGCCAACTTCGACAATCGCTCGTTCCGCCTCAACTTCGAGATCACCTCGGTGATCGCGGACGAGGACTTCGCAGCCCAGGTCGAGCGCATGCTCGAAGCCGACTTCGCCGAGTCGCGCCAGATGGACCCGCACGAGTACGACGCAAAGCCCTGGTGGTTCCGCTTCGCCGCCAAGGTGGCCCGGCTGACCTCACCGATTCAATGAGTGAGGTCGTCCCCAGTGCTGAACGGCCAGCGCCTTCGCCTCGGAACCTGGGATTTCTCCCAGCGGCAAGCCGGTAGGTTCCCGAGGGCACGAAGCCCTCAATCTCGAATAGCCTGAAACCAAAGTACGGTTGAAGACATGATCGTACACGCCGTCTCGGAAGGAGAGGCCTCGATGTCAGAGACGCGTATGAGCTGCGTTCTCTTGGCAGACCGCCACCACGGTCTGACGGAGAGCCTTCGGGGACTGCTCGAGACGACCTTCCGATCCGTTGTCATGGTAGCTGACGAAGAGTCTTTGCTCGAGGCAGCGGCCCGGCTCCTTCCCGAGATGACGATCGTGGACCTGTCACTGGCGCGGAGCAGCAACCTACGCTGGCTGCGCACGCTTCGCCGGCGCTGCCCAGAGCTGCACGTGGTTGTTCTCACTGTCCACGGCGAGGAGAGCGTGCGCCGCGCGGCGATCGAAGCCGGAGCCGACGCCGTCGTGCTCAAGAGCTCGATCGTGACCGATCTCTTGCCGGCGGTCGACGCGATCCGCGGCGGCCGGGGCTCGGCGACCAGGGCCGAGAACGGACGACCGTGATCGCAGGCATCCGCATCGTGGAGGTTTCTTCCTGCAGCCGCCGACCTGGAGGTTCCACGAGAAAGGGCCTCTTCACGATCAGCTTGTGGGGCGGAGTCTTAACACCATCAAGAACGACTGGTGGCGCATCCAGGAGCACATGGGCATCGAGAGCATCCTGATGCTCAATGACATGACCATGGATGACATCGAGCTCGTCGAGTTCCCCTACCCGGACGACTGGTATGACAAGCCGGAGATGCTGACCCCGCCGATGAACAACCCGTCAGAGCTGTGGATGAGGCGTGACCACAAGCATGACTACGCCTTCCGCCCATTGGAGAAGGCACTCCTCGCCGGCACCGTCGATGCCATCTACAACCAGATGGGGCAATTGGGACAGCTCTCGGAGGCCACGGGCGCCATCAAGTCGATCTTCGACCTGTCCAAGCTCCCGGACTGGACGATCCAGGTGGCCAACACCCCCGCCGTAATTACCTGCACTGACGTGATGGCCGAGGAGCATCCGGAGTTGGTCGTCGCCTACATGAAGGCCATGATCAAGGTGGGGCGCTGGGCGAACCGGAACAAGCACGCCGCCGCAGAGATCCTCAACCGACAGACGTTCTACCTGGACGCCGAGCACACCTACCAGGGCATCAAGCACGTCGATATGGTGCCAAGCCTGAGCGCGCAGAACCTCGAGTGCATCAACATCGGTAAGGACTTCATGCTCAGCCACGGCTACATCGAGAACGACTTCGATGTGCACGAGTGGGCTGCCCCGAAGTTCCTGGAGCAAGCAGCGACGGAAGTGCTCAAGGAGGAGTGGGAAAGAAGGAGCTGGAGCAAGCTGCCTGAGGGGGGCGGTCTCGACGCAGAAGGCACGCGGCTCGGGTAGTTGGCAGCCGCTCGGAAAAACGCTTCGGCGAGCCCCCGCGCCACACGGGAAGCTCGAGAGTGAAGTGAGGGATGTCAGGCAGGGAGGCCGATCATGAAAGTCCTCATCGTAGGTGGAGTGGCCGGCGGAGCGTCGTGTGCGGCACGCCTGCGCAGGCTCGACGAGAAGGCCGAGATCCTGATGGTGGAGCGCGGGCCGTACGTCTCGTACGCCAACTGCGGGCTGCCCTACCACATCTCGGGAGTGATCCCGCAGGAGTCGAGCCTCCTCGTGGCCAACGAGCAGGTGTTCCGCGACCTCTACGCCATTGACGTGCGCACCGGCTGCGAAGCGGTCACCGTCGATCCGAAGAAGAAGACGGTGGACTTGAAGGATGTGGCCACGGGTGAGGTCGCCACCGAGAGCTACGAGAAGCTCGTGCTCTCACCCGGGGCCGCCTCGATTCGCCCTCCCCTGCCCGGCATCGATCTGCCGGGAATCTTCCAGGTGCGCACAGTGCCCGACGCACGCACCATCCGGGAGTGGATCCAGGGAGGCACCGAGTTCCTGGCCGGGATGTTCAAGTACTCCGGAATCCAGTTCGTCAAGCCGCCGCGGCGAGCGGTCGTCATCGGTGGCGGATTCATCGGACTCGAGACGGCCGAGAATCTGATCCACGCCGGTTTCGAGGTCACCCTGCTCGAGATGCTCTACCAGGTGCTCGCTCCCCTCGATCGGGAAGTCGCCCGCCTGGTCGAAGAGCACGTGAAGCGCCACGGCGTGAAGCTCGCCATGGGTGACGGAGTGGCCGGCTTCGAGCCACTCGAGGGCGGTTCGATCGAGGTCAAGACGCAGTCCGGTGCGACCTATCCGGCCGACCTCGTGATCCTCTCCCTTGGCGTGCGGCCCGACACCACCCTCGCCAAGTCGGCCGGGCTCGAGATCGGAGAGCGCGGCGGCATCCGCGTCGACGAGCAGATGCGCACGAGCGATCCGGACATCTTCGCGGTGGGCGATGCCGTCGAGGTGAAGGACTGGGTGACCGGCCAGTGGAGCCTGGTGGCACTCGCCGGGCCGGCGAATCGACAGGGCCGGATTGCAGCCGACGCCATCGCTGGACGCGACTCCCGCTTCCGCGGCACCCAGGGTACCTCGATCATCGGGCTGTTCGGAGCGGCGGTCGCTTGGACCGGGGTCAGCGAGAAGACTCTCGCGCGGATCGGCGACTCCGACTACGAGAAGGTCTTTCTCTTCCCGAACTCCCACGCTGGCTACTACCCGGGCGCCAAGATGATCGGGATGAAGGTGATCTTCCGCAAGTCGGACGGACGCCTGCTCGGAGTGCAAGCGCTCGGCGAAGACGGCCCCGCAGTGGACAAGCGGATCAGCGCGCTCGCCGTGGCTCTTCAGATGGGCGCGACGATCTACGACCTCGAGGAGGCCGAGCTGTGCTACGCGCCCCAGTTCGGCAGCGCCAAGGACGCGGTCAACTACGCTGGGATGGTCGCTGCCGACGTGCTGCGCGGCGACATGCCGGTCGCGCACTGGGACGGGATCGAGGGGGCCTTCCTGCTCGATGTGCGCCAGCCGACGGAGCTGGTCGTCGAGTCGGTGCCTGACGCGGTCAACATTCCGCTGCCGCAGCTGCGCGCGCGCCTGGACGAGCTTCCGAAGGATCGCGAGATCCAGGTCATCTGTCGCTCCGCACAGCGCGCCTACTACGCGACCCGAATCCTGCTCCAGAACGGCTTCAGCGCCCGAAACCTCTCCGGCGGCACGCTGGCCCGCGCGATGGTGTTCGGCGAAACGAGCTCGCGGTGATAGTCGAGTAGAAGCTGCGACCCATGAGTACGATTCTGGATTCGCTCTCCCGAGGCGTCGCAGAACTCATCGCCCGCGCAGACGGGCCGTTGCACTTTCGCCTGGTGGCCATGCCGACCGTGGTCACGATTCTCGCGATCCGAGCCCATCTGAGGGATGTCCGGGAAGGGAATCCGATCTTCCTGTGGGCCTTCTTCAAAAGCCCTGCCGAGCGCCGAAGGCTCCTTCGCTCGGGACTCGAGGATTTCGGCAAGGTCTTCCTGGTCGCGTGTGTGCTCGACACGGCGTATCAGCTCCTGTTCATGCGCGCGTTCCACCCCTTGCAGATGCTGATCGTGGCGGTGGTGTGCGCCGTGGTCCCGTACGTCCTGGTTCGAGGTCCGATCCTGCGCCTCGCACATCTGCTGCACGAGCGCTGGAGCGCAGCAACCGACCGCGAGAAGGCGGACTGAGCCCATGAGTCGAGAGGCATCCGGTGTGTCCACCAGGATCAGTTGGCCCCGCCCGTTTCTGGGGCTGCAAGGGCTCGAGCTGGCCGACGTTCCCCGGGAGGTCTCGGCAGGTATCACCCTCGCCGCCCTGATGATCCCCCTCAACATCGGCTACGCGCAGGTGGCCGGACTGCCTCCGGTGGTTGGTCTCTACGCGGCCATCATCCCCCTGGCGGTCTTCGCCCTCTTCACCAGCTCGCGCGACCTGGTGACGAGCCCCGATGCGTCGATCGCCGGGCTGGTCGGAGCCGCTCTGGTCGCCTTCGCTGCGCCCGGGGATCCGCTGCGTCTGCAGTATGCCCTGGCCATGGCCCTGATCTGCGGTCTCTTGTTCCTGGTCTTCTGGATCTTTCGGTTGGCGTTCCTCGCCAACTTTCTCTCGCGTGCCGTGATGGCGGGCTTCATCAGCGGCCTGGGTATCGAGGTGCTCACCAATCAGGTGCGCAAGATGCTCGCCGCCTCCCACGGGGCCGACTCGGGGTCGGGCGCGCTTGCGGCGGCGGAGAGGATCAAGGAGGCCATGGCGAGCTCGGTCGAGACCGAGGGCTACTTCGTGGAGCTGGTGGCCCTGTTCGACTCCATTCCCCGGGCCAATCTGTGGTCGGTAGCGATCGGAGTCAGTGCCTTTCTCATGGTCCGCCTGATGAAACGGTACGCGCCGAAGGTCCCCGGAGCGTTGGTGGCCCTGGTGTTGCTGACGGTCCTCGTCGCGGTGTTCGACCTCGCCGCCAAGGGGGTCGGTGTGCTCGGCGAGATGCCCTCGGGTCCGCCGGCGCTGACCCTGCCCGCCATCCCTCTGGCCGACTACCTGCGGTTGCTGCCGGGAGCCCTGGCAGTGGTGGCCATTCTCATGTGCGAAGGGCTGCTCCTGGCCAGGAGCTACAGCGCCAGGCACGGCTACAAGGCCGATGGCGACCAGATGCTGTTCGCCTGGGGCGTGGCCAACCTGGCGGCCGGATTCACCGGCTCGCTGGTCACCGGCAACAGCCCGTCCCGCTCGGCGGCGATGGAGGCCTCGGGGGCGCGCAGCCAATTGCCCAGCCTGGTCGCCGCCGGGACGATCGCAGTAGTGATGCTCTTCTTCACCGACGTCCTGGCATATCTGCCCAATGCCGCTCTGGCCGGGATCGTCGCCAATGCAGTGCTGTCGCTGATCGAGGTCCACGAGCTCCGTGAGCTGTGGCGGATGCGCCGCTCGGAGTTCTGGATTGCCGCAGTCTGTCTGCTCAGCGTGCTGGCCCTGGGTCCTCTACGCGCCGTCCTGGTCGCCTTCCTCCTGTCCACCGTCGACATCGTCCGGAGGGCGTCGCGTCCAGACACATCGGCGCTTTTGGAAGCCCCTGACGGCAGCCACTTCTCCCCCGCGGGCGACGGCGACACCATCAGCCCTGCGGGCCTGATCGTCTATCGATTCGGCGCTCCGCTCTACTTTGCCAACGCGACCCTGTTTCTCGACGAGGTCGAGCAGCTCGTCGACCGGGGGCCCACCCCGGCTCGCTGGTTCGTCCTGGACGCGGAAGCCATGGTCGATGTCGACACCACGGGCGCGGACGTACTGCGGCAAGCCATCACGCTGTTCGACGAGCGTGACATCACGTTTGCAGTCAGCCGCGCCGATGCGACGTTCCGTTCGTGGTTGGAGCGGTACGGGCTGATGGAGCGGATCGGCCCGCGGCGTTTCTACCCGACGAACCGTCACGCCGCGGCCGCGTTTCGCGAGGATCAGGGCCTCTGAGTGGGAGAGTGGCGACGCTCCTCTGTGGTGAGCTGTCATGCGTCGCCCCTGTCATGCGTCGGCCCTTACGTGGAAGCCATCGCCGCCGAAGGTGAGACCGATCGGATCTTCAGCTGCCCCCAGGAGTACCGCTGCGCTTCTCGCGATCGCGCAGCTCGGCCTTCTTCGTCTCGACAGCGCCGACCCCGATGAACACGGCGCACAGCGTGATGAAGGCGAAGATCATCGGCGGCCCCAACCACGGCACGATCGCCGAGACTCCTGCGAACACGAAGAAGAGTGCCGCAAACACGAAGAACCAGCGGTGATTCATCCTGTGATGACTCAGGGCTTCTCGGGAGCCGGTTCCACCGGAGCGAACCGGCGATGGAGGTAGCTGACGATCTCTCTGGACTCGTACAGCCACTGAACGGTGCCGTCTTCTTCGATCCGCAAACAGGGCACTTGCCCTCTGCCGCCGCCCTCGACCAGGTCCCTGTGCGCTCCTGGCTCCGAAGCGACGTCTCGCACCTCGATCTCGAGCCCCAGGAGCCGGATCGAGCGCTCGACAATCCGGCAGTAGCCGCACCACGGCGAGCAGTAGAGTGACAGTCCTGCCGCCTCTTCAACCAGTCGGCTACGCTCCTCGGGGGTGCGGTCGATCGGCTTGGGCCGGAGAAGGTCGAAAAGTCCCATCGCAGGGCATCCTAACCCGCCCATCCTCGCCGGCTATTCCCCCACGAGTCTTCCCGCTATGCTGACGTCATGACCGAGCCCGTTTCTCCGCAGGCGGCCGGCTGGGCCGGTCGACTGAACCGAGATTGCCATTGCATCCTGGTCGATCGCGAGCAACTGGGACGCGCTCTGGAGCGCGACTCCCTCGGGTTGCCAGCGATAGCGGGGCTCCTCGACCCTGCGAACAGCTCTTTTGCCGCCTCGCCGGTCTTTCTCGAGAGGGCGCACCTGGAGAGGATGCGCGACACCATCGAATCCATCAGTCGGATCGTGGATCTCGACCGCTATCGCGAGGTCGTGTTCGACCGGAGCCCTCCGCTGGCGACGCTCGACACCGGCCCCCGTGGAGTCTTCTTCGGCTTCGACTTCCATCTCGCCGAGGACGGGCCGAAGCTCATCGAAGTCAACACGAATGCGGGAGGCGCCCTGCTCAATCTCTATCTGGCTCGCGCTCAACGCGCCTGCTGCGAGGAGGTCGAGCCGTTGGCGTGCGGGGGGCCTGCGATCGACGATCTCGAGCGCGAGTGGGTCGAGATGTTCCGGCGTGAGCTCGCACTCCTGGACTCGGAGCGCACCCTGCGACGACTGGCCATCGTCGACGAGAAGCCCGAGCAGCAGTTTCTCTATCCCGAGATGGTGCTCTTTCGAGCGATGTTCGAGCGCCACGGAATCGAGGCGATCGTCACCGATCCCGAAGGCCTGGTCTTCGACGGAGCGCATCTCCTCCGAGACAGCCGACCGATCGACCTGGTCTACAACCGGATGACCGACTTCTACCTCGAGAGCGAGACGGCAGAGCCCCTCGCCTCGGCGCTCAGAGCCCGAGCCGCCGCCGTGACGCCCCATCCCCGCGCCTACGCCCTCTGGGCGGACAAGCGCAACCTGGTCACCTTCTCGGACCGCGACGAGCTTCGCCGGCTCGGCGCTCCGGAATCCGACATCGAGGGGCTGCTCGAAGTCGTACCCCGGGCGGTCGAAGTCACCGCCACCAACTCGGAACACCTCTGGAGCGAGCGCAAAAGCTGGTTCTTCAAGCCCGGCGTCGGCTTCGGCAGCCGCGGCGCCTACGACGGCGCCAAGCTCACGCGCAAGACCTTCGAGCGACTGTGCCAGGAGTCCTACATCGCGCAACACAAGGTCCCCCCGAGTCTTCGTCGGTTGAGAGTCGACGGGGAGGAACGCGACCTCAAGGTCGACTTGCGCTGCGTGGCCTACGACTCGAAGATCCAGCTGGTATCGGCCCGCCTCTATCGGGGCCAGGTCACCAATCTACGTACCGAGGGCGGCGGATTGGCCACGGTGTTCACGACACCGTGACCGTGGTCGAGTCCGCGGATCTTCGAGGCTCCCTGGACAACCCCCGGAAGGTGGCACAGGCCGGGACCACCTCTCTCGAAGACACCGCCCAGAGATCAGTCTTCGCTGTAGCGAATCTCGGCGCGACGTAGATAGGCCGCCGCCAACACCAGCGCCAGCACGGTCAGCCCGAGCAGCCCAGCCACCGAAAGCCAGGCTGGTGGCGGCTCGCTCACGATGGCGAGAGGCCCCTCGGTGGCGGGGATCGGCACCAGGCCTTTCAAGTAGTGGATCACGGAGAGCTTCTTGAGCGTGGGCGGCAGCAGAAAGTGCCAGAACTCCCACGCCAGGAGCGCGCCTACCGGGAGAATCGGATTGCGAAACACCAGACCGAGAATCAGGAAGACGGCTCCGTACCCGAGGCAGGCCAGAGCGGTCACACCCAGATAGTTGAACAGCTGACCGATTCCCGGGCCCCCGAAGAAATCCTCCATCCCCGCAGTGAGACCGAAAGGCACGTACATCAGCAGAAAGCTGATCACGGTGGTCACGCTGAACAAGACGACCGTCACCAGGAGACCCGAGAGGTACTTCCCGACCACCAGCACTTCCCGGCGCAGAGGCGACAGCAGGTAGTAGTGGAGACTCCGATCGAGGACCTCACCACGGAACAGATTGGTGAAGATCCCGGCACAGCCGAAGAAGATCACCATGCCGAGAACCAGGGCGAGGTAGATGACGGAGTAGATCTGTCGAGCCTGGCCGAGGTTTCCGGCGATCGGCTCTCCCTCGGGACCAGAGACGATGGCGATGATCGCGCAGACGAAGATCGGAATTCCGGCGAGAGCGTAGACCGGAATCGAGCGACGGCCGAGCACGGTCTTGCGCAGCTCGATGCGCAGGATGCTGAGCACCTGTCGAACCCAGAGCGACCAACCGTGACCGCGCTCACCGTGGTGATCCTCGAAAGTGGGGGCGCTCATCTCGGGGCTGTTGGATCCCGCAAGCCGATCCGCGGTGCTCATGAAGCCACCTCCTCGTCGACCACGAGGTACTGGTACACGGCTTGGACAGACTCGTCGGCAGGACCAATCGCCTCGATCTCGAGATTCTCTTCGAGCACCAGCTGGTTGAAGGCGAGGTAGAAGTGATCCGCACTCTCGGTGCGTACCAGCAGACCCAATCGGTCCGGATGCATCTTCACCTCGACTACGTCATCCTGCTCGAACACTCGAGACGCGAGGCGATGAGGATCGCCGCAGCGAATGAAGATCTGCATCGGATGCTTCTTCATCTCACCACGCACGCCAGCGACTTCTCCCTCGGCCACCACGTAGCCCTTGTTCAGGAAGATCACGCGGTCTGAGATCTGGTCGATCTCGTGGAGGATATGGCTCGAGAGGAGCACGTGAAGCCCATCCTCGGCCAGCTCCCGGAAGAGGGCGATCACCTCCACTCGTGCCATCGGATCGAGACCGTTGAGCGGCTCATCCAGCACCATGACGTGGGGCTCGTGACAGATAGCCTGAGCCAGCTTGATGCGCTGGCGCATCCCCTTGCTGTAGCCCGCGACCTTGCGATCGGCCGCCTCGGTGAGACCCACGCGCTCGATCGCCCTGGCCGCCAGTTCGGCAGCACGCTTCTTCGAGAAGCCGTGCACTCGCAGGAACGAATCGAGGAACTGGCGCCCGGTCATTCCTGCGGGAAACGAGTCGTACTGCGTGCAGTAGCCCACCAGGCGGAACAACACCTCGGGCCGTGAAGGAGGAATACCCAGGATGCTCATCTCGCCGCGCGTCGGACGCAGGAGTCCGGCGACCAGATTCATCAGCGTGCTCTTGCCCGAGCCGTTCGGCCCCACCAGTCCGGTGATCCCCGGCTCGATCACCAGATCGACCCGGTTCACACCCAGCACTTCGCCGTAGAACTTCGACACGTCGCGCATCGCGATCTGTTCGTTGGGCAGACTCACGACACCACCTCGAAGGCACGGATGCGTTGATAGAGGGCAAAGGTCGCGAAGACCCCGAGTGAGATCAGAGCGAGCCAACCCATCACGGGAGGCAGACTCACCGGCGACTCGAGACCGAAGAGCCCGGCGCTCACGGCCAGAATCTGGTCCCCGATGATGAGCAGACTCCCGGTCCAACCGCCGTAGATGGCCTTGAAGATACCTCCTGTGGCAGCGGGCACCAGGAGCATGGCGAGAAAGAACACTCGCGCCCAGGGTTTCCACTTGACCCAGGCCGAAACCGCCAGTGCGAACATCGAAAGGACACTGATCCAGAGCAACGAAGCGACGACGGTCGCGATGGGGACACGCAGGTGCTCCCACGCCCAGCCACCCCCCGCCAGGAAGCTCTGAAACATCCAAAGCACCAGCCCCGGCACCCAGGTAATGGTCGAGGTGATCACCAGGAGCACGAGCATCTTGCCGAGCACGTAGTCGGTCTTGTTGAGCGGCCGCGACAGAAACAGCGGCAAACCGTTGTTGCGCAGGTCGGGTGAGATCATCGCCGGGCCGAGGATGAGGATCATGGCGAAGGCGAGACCGAGCTGCGGACGCAGGAAGAAGCTCTGGAAGAACCAGCTGTCGATCTTGATCAGGTCCGAAATCGGCAGATCGAGCACCTCGAGCGCCTCGAAATTGTGGTGCAGATAGATGGCCGTACCGCAAAAAAGCGGCCAGGCGAAGCAAGCCACGAAGAACGCCAGGAACAGCCGTGACTTGAAGACGTCTTCGAGGGCGTAGCGTGAGATCACGAGGAAGCGGCTCCACGCGGGGCGCAGCGTGCCCGCCCAGCCTCTGTAGATCCGGTCATAGACCGCCATCGGGGGCCTCGCTCTCCGTCAAGACCGTGGCGACCTCGGCCTCCTGGATCGCCTGGGGGTCATCCTCCATGGCGCGCAGGAAGATGTCTTCCAGGGAATCACGCTTGTAGTCCAGGCGGCGCAGCTGCACATCGAGCTCGGAGGCGACCCGGTAGAGATCGCCGATCTCGATGCCCTCGGGCAGCACGGCCCGCATCCGGCGCCGATTCTGCAGTGCCAGCTCACATCCCATCGCACGCAGCCGCCCCACGAACGTGTCCTGGTCACCGTGGGTCTCGAGCAGCAGGAACTTGCGGTTCGCCCGTCGCTCTTCCTCGAGATTGCAGTAGGTGGCAATCTTCCCCTTCTTGAGAACCAGCACCTCTTCGCAGCACTCCTCGACGTCGCGCAGGAGATGCGACGAGATCACGATGCGTGCGCGGCCGCTGTCGCGAATCTCACGAATCAGCTGCAACATCCGACGCCGGGCGGGCGGATCGAGCCCGTTCGTGGGCTCGTCGAGAAAGATCAGTTGAGGACCGTGTACGATCGCCTGGGCGAGCTTCGCCAGCTGTTTCATTCCCATCGAGTAGGACTCGACTTTGCGATACCGCGCCTCACCGAGTCCGACGTAGAAGAACACCTCGTGGGCTCGCTCCAGGGCGTCTGAAGCGGGCAGGCCGCTGAGCTCGGCCATCAAGCGTACAAAGCGCACACCGGACATCCCGGCGATGAACGCGTCTCGCTCGGGCATGTAGCCGATCAGCTGTCGCACCGACTTCGGGCTCGTGCGGATATCGTGCCCGAAGACCCGAGCGGTACCGGCGCTGGGCTTGTAGAAACCGAGCAGCGTGTGGATCAGCGTCGTCTTGCCGGCACCGTTGGGACCGAGAAGCCCGATGCAGCGACCCTGGAGACTGGCCCGCAGGTCATCGAGCACCTGGAACCTACCGAAACGAACTCCGAGACCGTCGAGCTCGACCACGGCCTGCTCGGCGGTCCCGGAGGACGGAGAGGGAGGACGATGGCCCGGTGTGGACCCGTCCTCCCCTGCATCAGCGGATGGGCGCGGTGGTGACTGCGCTGCCGTTCCTTCTACTGCCAATGGATTCCTCCGTCTGCCGGATCACGCTCCTCGTCGCCGCCACCCAGATTCACCATCTGGGCAATCGGACTGGCAGCAACCCCCTGGATCATCGAGCCGAAGCCCATCATCTGGGAGATCCCCGCCAACGGCAACTCGCTGGAGCCATGGCTGACGAAGCGAATCTTGTCACTTTCTCCGTAGACACAGTAGAGCGAGGCACCCGTATCGCTGCGAAGCTCGTCGATCGCCTGCTGCTGCTCGGCAGTCAGTGCCTGCTCCGTGGGCAGAGCATCGAGGACGTCGCCCAGCATGTCGCCCAGTCGGTTGTAGACCACGCCGGAGAAGTCGATGTAACCGTCCTCGGGAAGCTGTGACCGGAACTCCTCGGCGGTCAACAACGAGCTCCCCGACTCGGAGTACTGAATGGCACGTTCTACCAGGGTGCGACTGGGCGCACCGACGAAGTAGCCGTTGGTGTAGGTCCAATGCATCTCCATTGCGCCCTCGAAGGTCTCGGCGACGCTGCCCTCGGGCGCCGAGCCGTTGATGCTGTAGTAGGTCCGACCACCGACGGTCTCCTCGGACATCACGACGCTGAAGCCCTCGGACTCGGCGTGCTCCTGCGCCTTCTGGTTGGCGATCTCGGCCACGCGCTCCAGGGTGTTCTGCAGGGTGACTTCGTCATAGACCTCGAACACCACCTTCCACGACGGGGAAGGCAGGGCCGGACCGTCGAGCCCGACCGCGAACTCGCCGCCCAGAGGAGCGAACAAGTCGTCACGGAGACTCAGACCACTCTCCTCCTCGAAGCGCAGCAGGGCGTTTTCGATGTCTTCCTGGTCGACGCCCTCTTCTGTGTCTGCGCCCTGATCTGCGATCAGAACGAGCAGTTCGTCGAGCAGCTCGGCCGGATCGCGCACCACGAAGGCAGCGGCCAGGGTGGCGTCGGGAGAGAAGAACTCGAGCGAGCCCATCGGACCGGGCTCTGCGAGCCAGGAGGCCAGCCCCTGACGCTCTCCTTCGAAGGACACTGTCGCGGCCGTGGTTGCGCTCCCGTTGTCCTGCTGACGCTCGATCAGCAGATGCTTCATATTGGCCAGCCCGATGGCGGCGAGCTCTTCGCCCTCCTCACTCGCTTCGTTGGCGAGGATGAGCTCCAGGTCGACCGCGACCAGGAACTGCATCCCTTCGAAGTACTCGGCCGCCAGCATCTCGTAGAAATCCGTGCCCTGGAAGTTGCTTCCCCCGGCCTCGAGCGCCGCAGCGACAGAGTCGAGCAGCAACGGCTCGGTGGAGGCCACCATCAAGTCGTCGACCAGCCAGACGAAGAGACCTTCGCCAGTGGCCTCGGACGGATCGTCGATGATGGTGATCGGGATCCCGTCGGAAGCCACGCCGTCCTCGTTGACAAACGCCGTGAGCGCCGTGAGGGCCGCGAGCTTCTCTTCGAGCGCTGCTCGGAAACCAGCCGGGTCGAGCACCTCGGACATGATCAGTGGACCGTCGGACCCCTGACCCAGACTCACGGTGAAGACTGTCTCCTCACCCATGAACTCGCTGAGCTCGCGGACATGGTCCATGACGCCGTCCATCATGACCATCTCGTGGCTGTTCTCGAACTCGCTCCAGGCCTCGGCAAAGGTGGGGTTCTCAGCGACCCGCTCGCGAATCAGCGAGTAGGCCTCTGCGATCTTCGCGGTGGCGTTCGGCACAGCCACATAGACCGCGGCATCAGCCGGAGCCAGATCGAGCAGCCGGGTCGAGTAGCGAGTGCTCGACTCGAGCAGCTGGTTCAAGTCGTCGCGCAGGCCGACCACCTCGCGCATCATCTCGATGTACTTGTCGACGTCGCCGCTCCACGCGAAGTCCTGCTCGAGAGGAGTCGACCGAAGGGTGGTCCGAGTACCGAGCTGCTGACCGGGAAGCACGCTGTGGGCCTCACGCCCCTGCTCGACGACCACTTCGCCCTCGATCACCGAGACTCGAGAGCCCTTGGTACCGTGGGTGACCGCGAACACCGTGCCCTTGACCGAAACCAGGAACTCCTCGGTGGCGACCCACAGATGCCCGGAGCCCTGGTCAGAAGCCTGTACGATGATCCTGCCGCGATCGACGCGAACCCGGTTGCCGCCACGACGGCGCACCATCTGCAGCGAAGAACGCTCGTCGACCTCGACCAGCGAGCCATCGTCCAGTTCGAGAACGGCGGTGGATCCCTTGGCCGTTCGCACGACCTGACGTCCGTCGAATGTGTCACCCACCGCGAGGGGGCGCAGCGAGTCGCCTTCGACCTGGAACAGCGTCCCGTCGATGTCAGCCACGCGAGCGATCTCGGCCTGAGCACCAGGAAGGTACATCGGCGCGATCCATGCGGTCATCGCCACCAGGGCGAGCACCGCGGCTGCGGCCACCCAACGCGTCCAGCCGAACGAGGCCGACTCGACCGGGGAGAGCTCCTGAGCGGTTCCTCGCCCGGCCTGCCTGGCCTCCTTCAGTGCGCGGCGCAGCGGAATCGAGCGCCGCGCTTCTTCCTCGAGCAACATCGCCTTGGCCGGTGAGAGCTGACCGGCGAGATAGGCCGGAATCAGCGTGATGTAGTCCTCGGCCGAAGTGATCGGCACTCGAGACGTCGCGGGAGCCAATCCCGCCGCGGACTGCAACTGCTCACGCACTCGCGCGCCAGCTGCAGAGATTTCCTGCGCCGAAGGCACGTCGTCGCGCACGGCCTCGGCGGCACGGTCGAGAAGAGAATCGAATCGATCTTGGTCGGTCATGACGGAGCTCCTGTCGAAGCCAGTTCTTTCTTGAGTTGATTGCGAGTGCGGTGAAGGGTGACGGCAATCGACGAGCGGGACGTGCCCAGCATCTCGGCGATCTCCGTGTTCCCGTGCCCCTCGAAGTAGCGCAGCGCGAAGATCTCGGCGGCGCGTGGATTGAGCTGAACCAGTGCCGAACGCAGCCAGTCGCGCATCTCGGCACGCTCGATCCCCGCTTCCGGGCCAGGCGCCTGGGCCAGTCGCTCCCGGGGCTCGAGCACGTTGACATCGACGTCCGAGGTGCGCGCCCGACGCCGGGAGCGAAGCAGATCGAGAGCGGCGTTCACTGCCGCGCGATGGAGGTAGCTGGCGGCCGCCGGCCCGAGGGTCGGGGGATCCTCACGGCGCAGGAGGCGCAGGAAGATCGTCTGGAGCACGTCTTCCGCGTCGCTGGCATTGCCAGTCACGCGGTAGGCGGCCTTGTAGACCCGCTCGTGATGCTCTGCGAACAGGTCGTCGATGTCCTCGGGAACTGTCCCATCCATGGGCAGCGCCGCAGACATCGGATCCGGGATTTCTCTGGTCATGGGCTGGCTCACGCTTTGAGGCTCCTCCTGGTGCGTTCAACCAATAGAACGAACCGGGGGAGCCGTTGCTTAACAACGATGATTTCAAGAGACGGTGGAAGAGGATTCTAGGCGGGAACCGAGCCGAAGGAGGCGTATCAGAGGCGGAATCCCTCTCGAATTCTCGATCAGGGCAACCGTCGCCGCACCGCAGGCGCCACCAGCTCGGCCAGGCGCCGATGGCCCTCTGGGCGAAAGTGCACGAAATCGAAGAACAGCTCTGGCCGGTCGAGGGCCTCGGAAGCGTCGAGAGTCTCTGCCCGAGGGAGGGTCATGGCCGAGCGGTAGTCGCGAAACGAGGCCAGCGGATAGCCGCCCGACTCGGACTCCAGCCACCGATCACTGCGCACGAGACGATCCGCCTCCGAGATCGCGTCCGGTCCAGCCGCCGACTCCAACGCCGCCGCCAGCGCGAGGCGGGCCGCATCGCTGAACACATCGTCCTGCGCGACCGCGGTGGCGAGGGCCGCGATCGCCGTAGCCCGGTCGCCGGCCTCCCAGGCGGCCTCTCCCGTCTCCAGGGGACCGGCCATCTCGGGGTTGTCGGGCAACGCCAGTGCGACCACGGCCACCGCCCGATCGGCACAGAGCTCGATCGCCCTCTCGAGCTCCGAGCGAAAACGCTCGAGCGGCACGCGAGGCTCGCGCGTACGCAGGTCCAGCGGCGGCCGAAAGGCACGAGCTCGCAAACGCGCCTGCAGCTGCACCATGAGTCGCGAGCGGGAGAACCAGGTCGCCGCCTGCGCGCCTGCCGCGCGGCGGGCAAACACCTCGGGGCCGTCGGGGCCGTCCGCCGCTGCGTAGCGTCGATCGTTGAAGCCGAAAGCCAGCACCACGGCCACCACACGCCCCTCCCACTCGGCCAACTTCTCCTCGAGCAGACCCACCCCTTGCACCACGCTGTACCCGGGCACACCGAGGTTCACCACGGAAGCTCCAGGGAGGCGGCGATCGAGCTCCTCGACCCAGGTCTCGGCGGCCGATACTCCATTGCCAAAGGTGCGCGAGTCCCCCAGGGCGAGCACCAGGGGGTGTTGCGGAGCGGCCGCCAACTGTCGTGCGTCGAGGTCCAGCAAGCCATCGGCCGAAACGACGCGCTGTGCGTCGTAGACCTCTCCCCGGAAACCCGGAGTCAGCGTCCAGCCCAGGCGGGCGGAGGACGAACGCCAACTCCACGCATCCGGATCGGCTGCGCCCGAGGGCAACGGCAACAGGTAGGCTGCCGCTTCGAGTCCCAGCAGGGTTCCCACGAAGACGAGAAGAGCCAGCAGCCAGCGCTTCATCCCGGTCCCTCTCTCGAGAATCGCGCCCGTTTCGATCGCGACCGTTCGAAGAGCGCCAACGCCGCGGTGCCCGTCATGACGATGACGCCACCGACCCAGGTCCAGACTCCGGGCCGCTCGCCGTGCAGCCACCAGGCCCACCAGGGGTTCAAGGCGGGCTCGATCAGCAGCAGCATCGAGGCCTCGAGGGCGCCCAGCTCTCGGACACCCAGGGTCACCAACACGTACCCGAGCCCGAGCTGGATCACGCCGAGATAGGCCACCGCACCCCAGTCGAGGATCGTCCCCTGAGGCACGAACCCGAAGGCGACCTCACCTTGCGAAACCCCGGGGGGAAGGCAGAGCAGGAAGGCGAGACCGTTGCCGAACACCACCGCGGTCGCTCCGTCGGCCGGTCGTCCCCCGGAACGCTCCAGCCCGCGAAGGCCGAGAATGGTCAAGGCGTAACAGACCCCCGAGAAAGCGGCCACGAGGTTCCCGGTCCCCGGGGCCGGCGCAGTCGCCGTGGGCGGATCGACGCCGATCAGGAAGCAGACCAGTCCCACGGCCAGCCAGGCGGTCAGTACGAGGTCCTGGCGGCGCGGGCGCTCCCGCAAGAGCAGCGGAGCCAGGAGCGCCAGGTAGAGCGGTGCCGTCGCCTGGAGGTAGATCGCACTGGCCGAGGTGGTGAGCTTGTTGGCATGAACGAAGCTGACCACCGTCAAGGCATAGGGCAACGCCACAGCGAGATGTCGCCAGCCGGGCCGCCTGCGACTCGACGGAAGCAGGACCAGGATGGTCAGTGCCGCGATTCCCGAGCGCCACCCGGCGACCTGCCAGGCAGGAAACTGACAGAGCTTGACGGCCGCCCCCGCCGTGGAGAACAGCAGCCCGGCCACCAGGAGCTCTGCAAAAGCACGAGTGCGGGGACTCATTTCCCGACAACGCTACCCTGTCCGCGCGGCGTAGCCGCTCTTTGCTGCAGCAAACGGAGCCCGCAGACACTAGGAGTTCTAGAAAGGCTCGTTTTCGACGCTTCATACGATACAATACGGATGCGCCTCGGGGTCTCCCGGGGCGCGACGAGCATTCGTGTCTGCTCCGAGGGTAGCGGGCTAGGGTTCCGGTATGGAAGAAACTGAATGACACCGCCGGGCGGATCGTCACAGCGAAGCACTTCGGCGACGGGTTCGACTCCGTCTCCCGCAAAGGCTCACACCGGCGCGGCCGCACTGCGTCAGGGCGCCATCGTCGGTGCGCCCTACCAGGAACAGAGTACCTTTGCCCGTGGGCAGGTGATCCAGGATCGCTTCAAGATCCTGCGCTTCATCGCCAAGGGCGGCGCCGGTGAAGTGTACGAGGCACAAGATCTCGAGCTTCGCTGCCCGGTCGCGCTCAAGGTCGCCCGCCCCGAGATCGCGAACAACGAGAACGCCATCGAGCGCTTTCGCCGGGAGAT
This sequence comes from uncultured Acidobacteriota bacterium, assembly GCA_963851415.1. GTDB lineage: Bacteria > Acidobacteriota > Thermoanaerobaculia > Multivoradales > Multivoraceae > CAWKPF01. The sequence goes on along the minus strand of CAWKPF010000002.1, from coordinate 4,104,138 downwards.
CGCCCTCGCGCGGCAGGTCACTCACCCCAACGTCTGCCGAATCTTCGACGTGTTCCGCCACGAGCTGCCCCCGGGAAATGCCGGTGAAGGGCCGCGGCAGACGCTCTTTCTCACCATGGAGCTCCTTTCGGGTGAGAGTCTGGCGGCACGGATCCACCGCCTGGGCCCCCTCACCACCGACGACGCCCTGCCTCTGATCGAGGGGATGGTTGCCGGGCTGGAGGCGGCGCACAAGGTCGGCGTCATCCATCGCGACTTCAAGAGCGCCAATGTGGTGTTGGTCGAAGATGCGGACGGTCCTCGGGCCGTGATCACCGACTTCGGTCTGGCGCGCGGTCTGTTGCCCGACAACTCGGATCCCGACATCACGGTCTCCGGAACCGTGGTCGGCACCCCCAACTACATGTCTCCGGAGCAGCTGACCGGCGGCAAGATCACTCCCAAGGTCGACATGTACGCACTGGGCGTCGTGATCTACGAGATGGTCACCGGCAAGCGACCGTTTCGGGGCGAGACCGACCTCTCCACCGCCGTCAAGCGCCTGACCGAGTCACCACCATCCCCCCGACTGCACACCCCCGATCTCGACGGCAACTGGGAACGGACCATTCTGCGCTGCCTCGAGCGCGAAGCCGAGGATCGATTCCCCGATCTCGAGTCGGTGACCCGGGCACTCTCGGGCGAACTGTCCTTGATGCAACCGCCCTCGAAGCAAAGAAAGAACCGTCAACGCTTTCTCTGGCTCGGCGCGATCCTGGCCCCGGTTGTGCTCGCCATTCTCCTCTTCCTTGCCTCGCTGGCGGATCAAAGCGGCGTCGAGGATGTGTTGCCGATCGATCGGCCGCCACGGGTCGGAGTTCTCGACTTCCAGAATCTCGGCGAGAGCGAGACGGAGTGGCTTTCGACCGCCATGCCGGAGATGATCCAGGCAGAGTTGGCCATTGCCGGTGGATTCAGTCCGATCCCTCGCAACGAGGTTCTCGCGGCCAGCCGCGACGTCGGTGTCGGCACCATGCTCAACGTCGCCGACGATCGCATGCGCTTGCTCCGCCGTCAGATCGACGCCGATCTGGTGATCGAGGGCGCGTACCTTCGGCTGGCGGACGGCCAGATTCGTCTGCAGCTGAGAGTCCACGAGTCGACGGGCAAGACCATTACCCTCACGCAGCAGGGAAACGAGGCACAGCTGTTCGAGCTCATCAGTAACGCCGGACACCAGCTGCGCGACTTCGGCGTCGGCGAACGAGGTCTGCCTTCTGCCGGCCGAAGCTCGGAAGTCGAGGGGACGACGGACTCGACGCCCGGACCGACGGGTGACAGCGCGGAGCCGAGCGCAGAGCTCGAGCCCGCCGTTCCGGACAACGGCTAGGAGCGGGCTCTCGAACCCGTGCGCGGGGCTTCCTAGCGACGCAGTCCCCCGCTCAACTCGGCGACTCGCGCTTCCAACCGCTGCGGCAGGTCAGCCGCTTCACCGTGCTCCTCGACCAGTCTGACCAACGCCGAGCCGACCACCACTCCGTCGGCGACCCGCCCCACGGAGCGCACCTGCTCCGCGGACGAAATGCCGAAACCGACGGCAAGCGGCAGGCTCAGCTGTCTTCGCACTCGGCGCACCTCTTTCACCAGCGAGCTGGAGAGCTGCGCCTGCTCGCCGGTGACCCCGATTCGGGAAACGTAGTAGACGAAGCCGCGTGAGGCCCTGGCCACCGCACGCACCCGGTCTCGAGTACTGGTCGGGGCGAGGAGATACACGGAACAAACGCCTTGATGGTCGAGCGCCGCGCCGAGGTGCTCGACACCTTCCTCCGGCGGCAGATCGACGCACAGCACCCCGTCGACTCCGCTCGAACGTGCCTGCTCGGCAAACGACTCGACGCCTCTGGCGTGAATCGGATTGAAGTACGTGAAGAGCACGACCGGCACGGAGTGCTTTCTCCGAAAGCCAGACACGACTTCGAGGATTCCCGAGAGTGTGGTTCCAGCGCGCAACGCTCGGTACGCCGCCCGCTGATTGACCGGCCCGTCGGCAATCGGGTCGCTGAACGGCACCCCGAGCTCGATCAAATCGGCACCACCAGCCACGAGGGACTCGAGTAGAGCAGGGGTGCGATCCAGGTGCGGGTCACCCGCTGTGAGATAGGGAATGAACGCGGCACGCTTTTCCTTCGCGCAGCGAGCGAACACCTCGTCGATGGAGCTCGCCTGGCGATTCTTCTTCCTGCCGATCATGAGCCGGACTCCTCGCTCTCGCTCGCCCGGCCTGCCCACTTCACTGCAGCAGGGTGAGGCACTGGCGTCTCGGTCCCAGAGCCTTCGACCTGTCGGGCATACTCCATCACCGACTCGACGTCTTTGTCGCCGCGGCCGGACAGATTGACCAGCAGGACCTTGTCCTTTCTCAAGCGTGGGGCGCGCTTGATGACCTCGGCGATGGCATGAGCGCTCTCCAGCGCCGGAAGGATCCCTTCCGTAGCGGAAAGCAGATGGAACGCCGCGATCGCCTCGGCATCGCTCGCCGAGGTGTACTCGATCCTCCCCTCGTCAGCCAGCAGAACGTGCTCCGGGCCGACCGCCGGATAGTCCAACCCCGCGGACACGGAGTGGGTGGTGGCTACCTGCCCGTCCTGGTCTTGAAGCACCAGGGTACGAGTGCCGTGCAGCACTCCAGTCGCGCCACCTCCGAAACGAGCTGCGTGATCACCGAGACCCGAGCCGCGCCCGCCCGCCTCGACGCCCACCAGCCGGACCTTGGGTTTGTCGAGGAAGGTGTAGAAGAGGCCGATCGCATTGCTGCCTCCACCCACGCAGGCGATCGCACAGTCCGGGTAGGAACGCTCCGTCTGACGCCGCAGCTGTCGCCGTGCCTCCTCTCCGATCACTCGATGGAAGTCGCGCACCATCCGCGGATAGGGATCCGGCCCCAGCACCGACCCGAGCACATAGTGCGTGTCCGACACGTTCGTCACCCAGTCGCGCAGGGCCTCGTTGATCGCGTCCTTCAGCGTGCGGCTTCCTGAATCCACCCCCCGGACTTCGGCACCGAGCAACTCCATTCGGTAGACGTTCAGCCGCTGGCGGCGCATGTCCTCCTCGCCCATGTAGACCGTGCAGTCGAGACCGAGGAGCGCAGCAGCCGTCGCCGTCGCGACTCCGTGCTGACCGGCACCGGTTTCGGCAATGACACGCGGCTTCCCCATCTCCTTCGCCAGGAGGCACTGACCGAGCGCATTGTTGATCTTGTGCGCACCCGTGTGAAGAAGGTCCTCGCGTTTGAGATAGATGCGCGCTCCTCCGAGCTCTTCGCTCAGGCGTCGTGCGAAGTACAGCGGTGTGGGTCGTCCAGCATAGTGATGGAGCAGGCTGTCGAGCCGATCGCGAAAGCGTCGTTTTCGGCGGTACTTCTCGTAGGCGGCCGTGAGCTCGTCCAGCGGCGCCATGAGCGTCTCGGGAACGAAGCGACCGCCATAGGGGCCGAAGTGGCCGGTGTTGTCAGGACGGTTCGCTGTCTTGGGTCTTGCCATGGTTGATCTCCTCGAAGAGACGTTCGAGCTTCGCACGATCCTTGACACCGGGGGAAGACTCCACCCCCGAGCACACGTCGATTCCCCACACCCCGTCGAGCGCCGTGACGACGCTCGCCACGTTCTCGGGGGAGATTCCCCCTGCCACCAGCACGCGCTGCTCTCGCGTCACTTCTGCAACGCGATCGAACGACCAGCTCACGCCGGTCCCACCCCACAGGGCCTGCGCCACGCCCGGCTCCTGCGGCCGAGCGATCGCCTCGCGCGGAGTGTCGAAGAGCACCGCCCAGAAGTCGCGCCAGTCGTGAAGCAGCCTCGGCTCCCACCCGGCCCCTGCTCGCAACACCTTGATGGCGCGCTTCGCCCAGGGCTCGATCGCCTGCCACGGTTCGTCTCCGTGAAACTGCACCAGGTCGAGAGCGACCCGCTCCTCGATCTCCGCCACTTCGTCGAGGGGTCGGTTGACGAAAACCCCGACCAGTGATGCGCGGTCTCCAATCGCTTCCCGAATCTGCATTCCCTGTTCCACGCGGACCGCTCGGGGACTGGGAGGATAGAAGTTCAGTCCGATGAGCTCTGCCCCGAGATCGCACGCCATGAGGGCGTCCTCGGCTGTCGTGACCCCACAGACCTTGACCGCGGGCACGAGCCCTGGTCTCTGGTTGGCGAGCTCGGTGCTCACCCGAGAAGCTCCCCGAGATGGGCCGCCGGATCTTCGGCGAGCACGAGACTCTCTCCCACCAGGAACCCATCGAACCCGGCGGCGCGCAAGAGCGCTACGTCAGCACCCTCGTGGATTCCCGACTCGGCCACCTTGAACGCTGCCGCGGGAAGGCTTCCGATCAACCGTGCGGAACGGTGCAGGTCGACCTCGAACGTACGCAGATCTCTGTTGTTGATCCCGACCAGCTCCCAGGATTCGCCGACCAGTTTGGCGAAGTCGCCTTCGCCATGGGTCTCGATCAGCGGCACCAGACCGAGAGCTCGGGCCTGGCGTGCCCTCTCGACTAGCTCTTCGCGATCGAGAATCGCCGCGATCAGCAGGATTGCGGAAGCCCCGGCCTCCTTCGCCCGCCGGATCTGCACGTCATCGACCACGAAGTCCTTCGCGATCGCCGGCAGACCCGAGGCGGCTCGGCATCTGCTCAGCAACTCGTAGCTACCGTGAAAGAAGTCGGGCTCCACGACGACCGAGAGGGCAGCCGCTCCCGCGGAGGCATACGTCGAGGCTCTCACCTCTGGATCGAAGCGACCCCGCAGATCACCGAGTTTCGGAGAGCCCATCTTGATCTCGGCGATCACCGCTCGGCCCCGATGATTCGACAGAGCCGCCAGGAAGTCGTTGTCCTCGATGGTGCACAAAGGGATCTCGCCGTCGACGGGCACCGCTTTGCCTCCACCTTCGGAGGCGAGACGGCGACGACGCTGGGCCACGATACGCCGCAGCACGTCGGGCACCTCCATGCCGAGCTCCCGCCGAGGGTCAGCTGAATCGTTGGCGCTCATCTCCCGAACTCCCGGAGACGCTCGAGCGTCTCCCGAGCGGCTCCCGAACGCACGCCGTCGCGCGCCTGCTCGACCCCGGCTTCGACCGACTCGGCCACCCCACCGACATAGAGGGCGGCTGCGGCGTTCAGCACGGTCACGTCTTCGAGGGCCCCCCCACCCCCCTCGAGCATCTGCACCAGCAAACGGGCGTTGTCCTCGGGGTCCCCACCAGCGAGGTCGTCGAGGCTGCGGCGAGTGATCCCGAAGTCCTCCGGCTCGAGCGAATAGAGCTGCACATCTCCATCGCGCACTTCGGCCACCCGGGTCACGCCGGTCGTCGTGATCTCGTCGAGTCCCTGGCCGTGCACCACCAGGGCATGCTCACTTCCCAGCTCGAGGAGCACCTGCGCGACCGGCGCTACGAGCTGTTCGCTGTAGACCCCCATCAGCTGGCGCCGCGCACCGGCTGGATTGGTCAACGGGCCGAGCAGATTGAACAACGTGCGCACTCCCAACTCGCGGCGTACAGGCATGACCTCGCGCATCGCCGGGTGAAGACGAGGCGCGAACAAGAAGGCCAGCCCGACCTCCTCGAGACAGCGAGCCGTTGCCTCGGGCTCGAGCTCCAGGGAAACCCCCAGAGCGGCCAGTACGTCTGCACTTCCCGACCGGCTGGACACCGAGCGGTTGCCGTGCTTGGCCACTCGTGCTCCTGCGCCCGCGGCGACCAGCGCAGCCGCCGTCGAGATATTGAAGGTGCCCGACGAGTCGCCGCCCGTACCGCAGGTATCCACCGCGTTCGCCACCGAGTGCGGAATCGAAACGAAGCGGCTGCGCATCGCGAGCGCAGCACCGGCGATCTCCTCCGGGCATTCGCCCTTGGCCGCCATGGCCACCAGCAGGGCCGCCTTCTGGGGCTCGCTCAGCCGACCGTCCATGAGATCCCCGAACAGCGACTCGATCGACGCACGGTCGAGATCCTGGCCATCGATCAGAGTGGCGAGTGCCTGGGCGAACTTCATGGTTCTCGTACCCCCCGTGCCTTTCCCATGGACCGTGCCATCTCTGCTTCAGCCCACCGTGAGACTGCAACGTCGCAGGAAGTTGGCCAGCAGCTGCGGGCCGGTCTGGGTCAGGATGGACTCGGGATGGAACTGCACGCCGAAGTAGGGGAGCTCTCGATGGCGCATCGCCATCAGCGCTCCCTCCTCGCTCCAGGCCAGGGCCTCGAGCTCCTCCGGCAGGCTGTCCTCGCGCACGATCAGACTATGGTAGCGAGTCGCCTCGAACGGATCAGGCAGCCCGTCGAGGAGGCCACCTCCCTGATGAGTGACCCAGGAGGTCTTGCCGTGCATCAGCGTCTCTGCCCGTTCGATCCGGGCACCGAAGGCGTGGCCCAGCGCCTGGTGACCGAGACACACGCCCAGCACCGGTACCTCAGGACGCCGCTCGAGTAGATCGACGCAGACCCCGGCATTCTCGGGCCGGCCGGGTCCCGGCGACAGGACGATCCCGCTCGCACCGCGCGCCAGCAACTGTTCGCAGGTCTCGACGTCGTTGCGCACGACTTCGACGGGTGCGCCCGCTCCCACCAACATCTGCACCAGGTTGTAGGTGAAGGAGTCGTAGTTGTCGATCACCAGAATCATGATTCTCCTGCCTTCTCTTCGAGTCGAGCCGCCAGGGCGACGGCGTGCAGAAGAGCTGCCGCCTTGTCTCGCGTCTCCTGCACTTCGCACTCGGGATCGGAGTCGGCCACGATGCCGGCACCGGCTGTCACCGAGGTCTGCCCATTGGCACTGACCAGGGTTCGGATCGCGATGCAGGTGTCCATATCGCCACTGAACGACAGGTAGCCGATCGCCCCTCCATACACGCCTCGAGACTCTGGCTCGAGCTCGTCGATGATCTCCATGGCACGGATCTTGGGTGCCCCGGAAAGGGTCCCGGCAGGGAAACAGGCGAGCAGGGCATCGAGCGCATCGCCTCCCTCGGCCTGCTCGGCTTCGACACTCGACGAGATATGCATGACGTGCGAGTAGCGTTCGACCTCCATGAAGCTGGCGACCCGCACCCCGCCCGGGCACGCTACCCGGCCGAGGTCGTTGCGGCCCAGGTCCACGAGCATGACGTGCTCCGCCCGCTCCTTCGGGTCGGCCATCAGCTCCTCGGCCAGCGCCCGGTCACGCTCCGCCGTCTCTCCTCGGGGACGCGTTCCGGCGATCGGGCGGGTTTCGAGGCGATCTCCCTGACGGCGTACCAGCATCTCTGGAGAGGCCCCGACGATCGTCGCTTCCGGCGCCTCGAGCATCACCATGTAGGGACTCGGATTGACCACTCGAAGCGCTCGATAGAGAGCCATCGGCTCGATCTCCTGCTCGACCTGCCATCGTCGAGCCAGCACCACCTGGAAGATGTCGCCGGCCTCGATGTAGTGCTTCGCTCGGGTGACCGCTGCCGCATAGTCCTCGTCGGAGAGGCTGGGTGCGGCGGTCGGGGCCGGGGCCGGCGCTTCGATCGCCATCGGCACAGCACCACTCTCGGCCACGCTCGACAAGGCCCCGGCGAGTCGATCGAGCTCGGCGCGAGCCTCGGCTTCATCGGTCTCGCCCTCGATCTCGTTGGCGATCGCCAGGATCCGCTGATGGGCGTGATCGAAAACCAGAACGCTGTCGTAGCGGGCCAGCGCGGCGATCGGAAGCTCGAAAGGGTCAGCGGGTCGATTCGGCAACCGCTCGACCAGGCGAATCAAGTCGTAGCCGAAGTAGCCCACCCATCCCCCGGTCAGGGGAACGTTCTCGAGGGAGATCGGCGAGGATCCCGAAGCGACCGACGCCGTCGGGTCGAAGCGAACACCGCACAGCACCCGGTGCAGAGCATCGAGGGGCGCACCCTCGAGAGCGACCGGCTCGCTCTCCCCGTTCTGGCGCTCCAGACGATCCGGGTACAGTCGGTAGATCTCGCGCGGCGCGACGCCGAGGAAGGAGAAGCGCGAGACCTGCTCGCCACCGGTCACACTTTCGAACAGAAAGCGACGCGGCGAGAGATCGCGAAGCCGGCGATACACCGCCAGCGGCGTGAGGGTGTCCGCGAGGAACTCCCGCACGTGAGGCCTGGCCCGTCTCACGGCATGGCTCACGAGGAGGCCTTCCCGTCGCCTTCGACGGACGTGTCAACCGATCCTCCGGTCGAGCTCCGGTGCCGGCCGGCCAGTTCCCGCGCGATATCGAGCGGCTCGATATCGAGCGAACGCAACAGAACGACCAGGTGGTACAGCAGGTCCGAGACCTCGGCCACCACCTCCTCGCGAGCGTCACCCGCACTCGCTTGACGCACGGCGGCGATGATCGTCTCCGCCGACTCCTCGCCCACCTTGCGTGAGATCCGCTCGACCCCGGCGTCGAGCAGTCGAGCGCTATAGCTACTCTCGGGATCGCCACCCGCTCTGCGGTCGATCACTCGCCAGAGCCACCCGAGCTCGAGCTGGGCGTCGTTGGGCTCGAAGCAACTGCGGGTCCCCTCGTGGCAAGCGGGGCCCGCGGGATCCACGCGGAGGAGCAACGTGTCGCGATCGCAGTCGGCCAGGATCTCGTGGACGTCGAGGATATTGCCCGAGGTCTCCCCCTTGCGCCACAGCTGCTGGCGGGAGCGACTGAAGAAGTGGGCCTGCCGAGTCTCGAGAGTCAGAGACACCGCTTCGCGGTTCGCCCAGGCCACCATCAGCACGGCCCCGGTGCCGCGATCCTGTGCCACCACGGGCAAGAGTCCCCGATCGTCGTAGCGCAGGCTCTCCGCATCCGTCACCGGCTCGCGAGCAGTCACGAGAATCCCTCCTTCACCTCGAGCACTGGCCGCATGGGAAACCGCCCGGCCAGAATGGACTTGACCTCACCCACGGTGTGGGTCGATTGATGGAAAATCGAGGCCGCCAGCACCGCGGAAGCCCCAGCCTGTAACGCATCGGCCAGATGCTCGGGGACTCCGGCGCCCCCTGAAGCGATCACCGGAACCGACACACGGGCGGTGACGGCACGAAGCAGCTCGAGATCGTAGCCATGCTGGGTACCGTCGGCATCGATGCTGGTCAGCAGCACCTCGCCAGCGCCCAGTTCGACCGCCCGCTCGACCCATTCCAGCACGTCGAGCCCCGTGCCGGTGCGCCCGCCGTGGGTGACGACCTCCCATTCGATCCGATCGGCCGTCCTCCTGGCATCGATCGAGATCACCACGCACTGGCTGCCGAAACGCTCGGCGAGCTCGCGCAGCAATGCGGGGCGGTCGACCGCCGCGGTGTTGACTGCGACCTTGTCGGCACCGGCTAGCAGGAGCCGGCGACCGTCCTCGATCCCTCTGACACCTCCCCCGACCGTGAGCGGAATGAAGACCTGCTCGGCGGTTCGGCGCACCCAATCCAGATCGGTGTCTCGACGTTCCGGGGCCGCAGTGATGTCGAGAAAGACGATCTCGTCCGCGCCCTGCTCGTAGTAGCGCAGCGCGGTCTCGGCCGGGTCGCCCTGATCGGTCAGGTTCTCGAAATTGACCCCTTTGACCACGCGTCCCGCAGCCACGTCGAGACAGGGGATGATCCGGCAGGCCAATCGGGTCTGGCTACGCTGAGCAGGCCTACACGCAGAAAGTGCCTGATCGAGGTCGAGGGTACCGTCGTACAGCGCACGCCCGACGATCGCTCCCGCGATTCGAGGGGCCTCTCGGGCCCGAGCCAGGTCCTCGACCGACCGCACGCCACCCGAGAGCAGCGCTTCGACTCCGCAGGCCTGAGCCAGCCGCTGGGCCAACTCGAGATTCGGCCCCGTCATCGCCCCGTCGCGATCGATATCGGTGACCAGAACGGGGCCGATCGGCAACTGCCTCAGGCGGGCACACAGGTCGTCGAGGTCGAGCCCGGCGTCTCGTGTCCAGCCCGAGGTGCGCAGCTCCCCTCGGAAACAGTCGAGCGCTGGCACCATCGCACGGGGATGAGCACGGGTCAGCTCCTCGAACAACTCCCAGTCTCGAACCATCATCGAGGTCGAGACCACCCGCGAGCAGCCCACGCCAAACGCCCACTCGACCGACTCCCGATCGCGCAGCCCGCCGCCCAGTTGAAGGGAGACTCCCCGGTCCTTGGCGGCCTCGACCAGCTCGGCAACCAGGCCCCGCTGGGGCGCCTCACCGAAGGCAGCATCGAGATCGACCACGTGCACCCACTCGGCACCCGCCTCCAGATAGCGCTCCAGTGCCTCTCGAGGAGCCACGTCGTACTCGGTGCGCTCCTCATCGGCACCGCGCAGCAGGCGAACGACCCGCCCGCCTCTCAGATCGATCGCCGGCAACAGGATCATGGCGGAGACTCCGCGGCCGCCCCGGCGCCGTTGCGCGTCATGTCGAGAAACGCCTGCAGCAGACGCAGCCCCACCGCTCCGCTCTTCTCCGGGTGGAACTGCGTCCCGAGGACTCGGCCCTGGGCTACGATCGAAGGGAACGCGCGCCCGTGCAGAGTGCTCGCCAGGATGGCCGACTCGGGAACCCCCTCCGGGGCAAAGCTGTGCACGAAGTAGGTGTAGTCCCCGTCCTCGAGGCCAGCGAGGAGGGGATGCCCCTCCTGGAGGTCCTGCAGACGGTTCCACCCGATGTGCGGCAACGGCACGCTGTCGGGCAAACGGCTGATGCGTCCGGGGAGTAGAGCGAGTCCATCGGTGTGCCCGAACTCGACACTCTCTTCGAAGAGCAGCTGATAGCCGACACAGATTCCCAGCAGCCAGGCGCCCCGCGCCAGGGCTGCCGAGAGCGCCTCTTCGAGCGCGCCGCGCAGTCGCTCCCGCGGGGGCCGAAAGGCACCCACGCCCGGCAGCAGGAGTCGCGAGCTCTCCGCGACCGTCTCGGCATCCTCGGTGACCACGACGCTGGCCCCCAGCCACTCGAGCGCACGGCTCAGGTTGCCCAGGTTGCCGATGCCCGTGTCGAGCACCGTGACCGTGGAGGCGGAGCTCTCGCTCATGCCGTGAGGGTCCCCTTGGTGCTCGGTATCTCTGCAGGTCCGTCGCCTGCCTGACCGTCGCGAAGCGCAATGGCCTGCCGCAGCGCCAACGCCAACGCCTTGAAGGTCGCCTCTGCCACGTGATGTGGATTGCGCCCTTCGAGCACGTCGACGTGCAGAGTGAACCGCCCGCGGTCGGCAAGCGCCTGAAGGAAGTCCTCGACCAGCGTGAGCGGGAAATCGCGCGTCACCCAGGCGTGCTCGAGCGGACCCGGGAGGCGGTAGCCGAGATAGCCTCGCCCCGAGAGATCGACCACCACTCGCGTCAATGCCTCGTCCAGCGGTGCGTAGGCATGGCCGAACCGAATCAGGCCCGCGTGATCTCCCAGCGCTTCGTGAAGGGCCTCGCCGAGCGCGATTCCCGTGTCCTCCACCGTGTGGTGCAGGTCGATGTGGGTATCTCCCTGTGCGCGGAGCCGGAGTCCCAGTCCGCCATGCCTGGCGAATGCGCTCAGCATGTGGTCGAAGAACCCATTCGGCGTCTCGATCGAGGAAGCACCACCATCGAGTCCGAGCTCCACGCTGATTCGGGTCTCTCCGGTCTCGCGCTTCACCGCTGCGTTGCGATCACCCATTGCTCGGCTCCTTCCATCCCATCTCTTCGAGCGCGGACCTCGTGTCGCGCAGCGCCCGTCCGTGCCCGACAGCGACTCTCACGCACCCATCGAGGCCCGGGTAGTGTCCCACCTCCCTGACCAGGATGCCTCGTTCGGCCAGCCCCTGCCGAAGCGCCCTGGAATCCGAGCTACGCACCAGGATGAAGTTGCCCTGCGAGGGCATCACCTCGCAACCAGCCCGGGCGAACAGGTCGGCCCACTGAGCGCGTCGCGCGATCAGTACCCGCACCGCACGCTCGGCGATCGCTGCGTGCTCGAGGGCCACCTCACCGGTGACTGCCGAGGCGTGACCGAGGTTGTAGGGCAGCTTCAGCTTGAGCAACTCCCGCACCAGAGCGGGATCCGCCAGGAGGTAGCCCAGCCGGGCTCCGGCCAGCGACCAGGCCTTCGACAGGGTTCGAAACAAAACCAGGTGTCGGTGGCGAAGCAACAGGGGTCGGTAGTCGTGACTGCAGAACTCCCCATAGGCGTTGTCGAGCAAGAGCGGTGCGTGCAGCGCTTCGAGCAACCGATCCACTCGCGCCACGTCGAGAGCATCGCCGGTCGGGTTGTTCGGCGAGCACAGCAGAAGAGGACGCTCGGGTACTCGCTCGACTTCGGCCAGGAGCTCTTCGAACGGCAGTGACAGGTCTGCGCGCGGCTGCAAGAAGTGGGGCACTCCGCCGGAGCGACGCACGAACATCGGATAGAGCCCGAAGCTCGGCTCGACACCGAGAACCTCCGAGCCCGGGGCCACCACCGCCTCGAGGACGACTCCGAGGAGCTCGTTCGAGCCGTTGCCGACCAGAACACCGTCGCTCGGCCAGTCGTGCAGCCGTGCGAGGCTCGCCCGCAGCGCATCCGAATGAAAGTCCGGATAGCGGGCCCAGTCTCTCTCGATCAACCGGCGACACACTTCCTGCTTGAGCCGACGAGGAAAGTCCCAGGGCACTTCGTTCTGATCGAGCTTGTGCCGGAACTCCGGCTGATCGAGTGCGTAGGTTCCCAACGCGCGGATCTCCGGGCGCACGGATGCAACCGGATCGGGCCGGTCGGATTGCCGCTCTCCAGGAACCTCGGCTCGGAGCTCAGTCATCGTTCCCCTCACCCTCGCCAGCGTTCTCCTCACTGACCGATGAGGGAGGGCTGTCTCCCTCGCTGACCGCTCCGTCATCCCCGACCCGGAGCCGGGCTGAGCGCTCGTGGGCCTCGAGGCCCTCGACCGAGGCCAGGACCGCCGCATCGCGGGCCCACTCCGTGCTGGCCTCGGGACCGAACTGCACGGTGTGACTGCGGCGCACGAAGTCGTCCACACCCAGCCCCGACGAGAATCGGGCGGTACCACCGGTCGGCAGGACATGGCTCGGACCGGCTACATAGTCTCCCAGGACCACGGGCGACCCTGAGCCCACGAACAGAGCTCCCGCGTGCCGTACGCGGTCGGCCAGCTTCTCGGCGCCGGGACCCATCAACTGCATGTGCTCCGGAGCGATCCGCTCCGCGACATCGAGTGCTTCTTCGAGGTCGGACACGAGGAACGCCACTCCGCCTGTCGAGAGTGCGGCCCTGGCCGTCTCGGCGGTCGACAGGCCAGAGAGTCGCTTCTCGACCTCGCGTGTCACCCGTTTCGCCAGCCCGCTGTCCGGGGTCACCAGAATCGCGAGAGCCTGAGGATCGTGCTCCGCCTGCGCCAGGAGATCTGCGGCCACCCACTCGGGATCGGCTTCGCGGTCCGCAACGATCACGACTTCCGAGGGCCCCGCATCCCGGTCGACCCCGACACGACCCGAGACCAGCTGCTTGGCTGCCGTCACCCAGGCATTACCCGGTCCCGCAATCAGGTCCACCGGGTCTATGCTCTCGGTACCGAAGGCGAGGGCACCGATCGCGTGGGCGCCGCCCATGCCCCACACTTCGTAGACGCCGAGACGCTCGAGCGTGAAACGCAGCGCGGCGCTGTCTTGCCAAGCCCGAGGCGGGGTCACGACAACGATCTGCTCGACCCCGGCCAGCGTCGCCGGCACCACGGACATCACCACGGAGGAGGGATAGGGGAAGCGCCCTCCGGGCACGTAGATTCCAACTCGACGCAGGGGCAGCCTCCGCTCCTCCAGGATCACGCCGTCCTCTTCCAAACGGAAGCCTTCGTGGGAGGTCTGGCGTCGGTGAAAGCGTGCCACCGCCTCGATCGACCGCTCCAACGCACGTTCGAATCCATCGGGGAGCCGGGGCGCGTCGTTGTCGACAGGAGTCAAACGCAACTCGGAGACGCGGGTGGCCTCCACTCCGTCGTAGCGCTTGACGTACTTCAACAAGGCCTCGTCACCGCTCTTCGCGATGTCCTTGAGGATCCGGCGAGTCTGTCGGACGATCTTCGTCTCGACCAACGCGGAACCCCGAGTCTCGAGGCGTCGCAGTAGCTTCTGACCCTGTCTCGTATCGCAACGAACTCGTTTCAATGTTGCCATTCCGTTCTCCTTGCAGCCGCTTCCAGGCGCCCCGGTCCGATCGCCCCTATGTGACCACTGCGGCCCCTTCGAGGCGGCGCATCAGGTTGTTGAGCGGTTGTCGCAGACGTTGAAAAGAAGCTCGATTCACCACCAGACACGGGGACACCTCCGCCAGCACTTCGATCTCGCTGAGGCCGTTCTCGCGCAGAGTGCGACCGGTCTGTACGATGTCGCAGGCGACCTCCGACAGCTCCAGCAGCGGTCCCAGCTCGACCGATCCGGAGAGACGGAAGATCTCGGCGCCCCATGGCCGATCGTGCAACAACCGCGCGGACCACCCGGGATACTTGCTGGCCACCCGGATCTGCGAGCCGGGAACGGGAGCTTCAGGAGCGAGGCCGATGAGAGAGAACCGACAGCGGCCGCTCTTGAATCGCAGCGGCACCAGCAGGTCGCTCTCGAGCTCGCTCAGTACGTCGCTGCCCACCACCCCGCAGTCGGCGATTCCGTACTCGACGTAGAGCGGAAGATCCCAGTCCTTCAACATCAGCACTTCGAGCCCGTCGGCAGGAAGACGCTGACGCAGCAATCGCGGCTCGAGTCCCTCGAGCCCGACCCCCGCGGCACGCAGGCCATCGACCGCGATGGACAGGTTCCGACCCTTCGGTAGAGCTAGGCGAATCATGGGCTGTCTCCGCCCGGGACAGACCCTGCAGCAATTCCGTTGCCGCTCTGCAGCACCCGGTCGAGGCCGAGCTGGAAGCCCACCGCGGGGACCTCGGCACCGAGGGTCGCAAAGAGGCGATCGTAGCGCCCCCCTTGACCGACGGGCTGGGCACTTCCGTCCGGGTAGGCCCTGAAGACGACTCCGTCGTAGTAGGCCCAGCGCGACTCTCGGAGTGCGAGACCCGGGTCGAGAACGTTGGTGGCATATTCCGCCAGGTCCACCCGCAGGTCGATGGCACCCACACGCCCGAGCTCTCCCCGCAGGGCCCGAACCAGCTCGAGCAGTCGGCTGACCCTGGCCGCCGGAAGTCGACCGAGCCGTTCGAGATCCTCGGGAACCCCGTTCTCCACGACCTCGAAGAGGGTCGGGTGACCCGCGAGCTCCGAAACCCTGCGGGCGACCTCCCGATCTCGATGGGCCACCGCAACCGCCAGCTCCTGCGAACTGAGCCCTACGGGCGGCTGCGCAAGCAGTTCGTCGAGCGCCCCGGCACAACCGACGATGACCTGAAACCGTCGTCGCCCCGCGGAGCTCTCGAGCAACTCCAGGAAGAGCCTCAGCATCTGCTCGTCGGCACGCTCGCGGCGTTGCTCGTCGTCTTCCCCCTCCGGAAGCCCGAGGAGCTCCGCACCGATCTGGTAGTGCTCGCGCAGTCGGCCGGGGGCGGCCTGCTGAAATCGGATCACGTCGCCACGGTAGAAGAGCGCCAGCGGTTCCTCTCGCCAGTGGGAGAGCTGGCCCGTTCCCGCGCCGAGCTGCGGCGCCAGCAGTCGGGCCAGCAGGGGGGTGAAGTCTCCGCGCAGTGCGAGCAGTTGGCCGTCGCGATCGACGAATCGATAGAGCTCCTCGCGGGAGCGCTGGGTCAAGAGAGGGCGATAGGGCTCGAAGTTGTCCAGGATGGGTAGGACGACTTCGCGAAAGCCTCGAGCCTGCAGACGAGAGCACAGCTCGCGCTCCAGGGCGCGGCGCTCTTCGGCGTGGTCGAAGAGCAGAGCGGTCACTCCCGGCGGTAGGCCGGCGCTGATTCTCATCGCTTCTCCTCTACCGGGGAGGCATACAGGTCGATCCCGAGCACCTCGGTAGCGACCTCGTACGGCAGCTCCACGCCGGTCATCAGCTCGAACTGGCGCAGCGCCTGGTGCACGAGCACCTGACGACCACTGATCACCGTGGCTCCGGCCCGCTGAGCCTCCGTGAGCAGCCGAGTCGCTCCGGCAGCGTAGTTCATCTCCACCACGACCGCCGCGCTGCGCTGTCGACTCGGATCCCACGGCGGCTCGTCGTCGGGATGGCTACCCAGGGGCGTGGCGTTCACCAGGATCTCGAATGCCGCTGGATCGAAGTCGGCGAGGGGCACGAACTCCGAATCCAGATCCTGGGCCAGTTTGCGGCCCCGCTCGGCGCCGCGATTCACCACCGCCACTTCGGCGCCGGCGAGCTTCAAACCCGCAGCCGCCGCCCGACCGGCGCCTCCGCTGCCGACCACCGCTGCTCGCCGACCCGAGACGTCGATGCCCGCGCTCACCAGTGGCGCCAACACGCCATCGGCGTCGGTCGTGTGCGCCTCCCACTCCCCGTTGCGAACCACCAGCGTATTCGAGCTCTCGCAGCGACGTGCCAGCGGACTGATGACCGAGGCCACCACCAGAGCCGATTTCTTGTGCGGGGTCGTCACGCTGAGCCCATCGACACGAAGGTTGCCCGTGAGCAGATCCGATTCGATGACGTCGAACCAGAAGTCACCGAACTCCACGGCGTCGAACGGCAGGTAGAACGCCGGCACCCCCAGCTCACGGTAGGCCCCGTTGTGCAAACGCGGAGACAGGCTGTGCGCCACCGGGCAACCCACGATTCCGAACAGGCGCTCGATCCGGCGCAGCTCGGGAAACCCGAAGTCTCGACGCAGACGCTCGATGGACAGCTGACCCGGCGCAGCCGGACGGCGGCCGACCGAGCCGAAGGCCACACGGGCCCCGAGACGAGGCGCCAGCAGACGCGAGAACACACCCGCCTCTCCCATGGCGAAGGCAACGACGTCATCCCTGCCCAGTTCGCGGAGAAGCTCCAGGGTCGCCAACGCGTCCATCGGAGTGGCCGCGGAGGGAACCAGTTTGTAGAGACGAGCAGGAGTCTGAACCATGGCGAGAGCCTGCTCGGCGAGCTCCGCGACGTGGACCCGACCCGGGCTCACGCAGTGCCACGACAAGATGCGCTTCTCGGGCGCAACGCGGGCGAGCAGCGGCTGGGTCGTGTCGCGGACTGCCTCCAGATCGACCAGGTCATAGGCGAGCGCAGCCGTCTCCAGACGTTGCTGGCGCTCTCGCGCTCCCCCGTCGAACTGGCCCCCCTCCTCGCGACTGCGCAGGGTGTAGAGCAGCAGCCCGTGGAATCCTTCTCCCGCGAGGCACTCGCGCAGCCATTGCGGGTCCACATCTCCTACCAGATCGGCGCGCACCTCCACACAGGCGACCTCGGCCAACGCGGCGCGGAGCTCATCCAGTCGCTCTCCCGGCAGCTCCGTCAAGGACGCTACCAACGAGACGCACCCCGACCCGGCCGGGAAGGCCCGCGCGGACTCTTGAGTGGGGATGGTGCTCGAGGACAAGGAAAAAGCCTCCTGCCGATCCGGAGGAGGCTCTGCCCGTGCAGTGAGCTTTGTTCCCGGACCGAAAAAGGACCGGGGCCGAGCCCGGTCTAGCCGTCGTGGCTATGTCCGTGAGCCCACCACGTCGTCCCGGCGGTCTCCAGACCGGGGAAACAGGTGAGTGCGGGACGAAGCTCGCGACGGATGTTCGACGGACTCATGATTGCTCCCCTCGGGGGGCCGGGGGCGGGAACACTTCGAGGCGACATTCCCAGATCGGGAACCCTAACCGGAACGGTCATTACACCACCCCGTTGCGACGGGAGTCAAGCCGACTCGTATCGACGCATGACGACGGCACCGTTGGTGCCACCGAAACCGAAGGAGTTGGTCAGGGCATACTCCAGCCCCGGGGCTTCGCGCGCCACGTGCGGCACGAAGTCCAGATCGCAACCCTCGCTGGGCTCGTCGAGATTGAGGGTCGGGGGAAGAATCCGGTGATGGAGCACGAGCGACAGTACGCCGGCTTCGAAACCTCCCGCCGCACCGAGCAGATGGCCCGACGAGGACTTCGTGGAGGAGACCGCCAGATCGTGGCTGTAGTCGCCGAAGACCTTCTTGACGGCCTTCACCTCAGCCTCGTCGCCGAGCTGGGTCGACGTACCGTGGGCGTTGATATAGCCGACCTGTTCGGGGACGATTCCGGCATCCTCCAGTGCCGCCTTCATCACGCGAGCTGCGCCCTCACCCTCCGGATGAGGGGCCGAGATGTGATACGCGTCACCGCTCATGCCGTAACCGATCACCTCGGCGTAGATCCTGGCCCCCCGAGCCTTCGCCGCTTCGAGCTCCTCCAGCACGAGAATGCCCGAGCCCTCGCTCAGGACGAAACCGTCGCGGTCCTTGTCCCAGGGTCGGGAGGCCTGCTCCGGCCGATCGTTGAAGTGGGTCGAGAGCGCCCGCATGGCACAGAAGCCGGCCATCCCGAGCGGCGCCACCGCTCCCTCGGTACCGCCAGCCAACGCGGCCTCCGCGTAGCCGAACTGAATCAACCGAAACGCATCACCCACCGCGTGCAGACCGGTCGTGCACGCCGTCACCGGGCAGAGGTTGGGCCCCCTGGCGCCGAACTCCATCGACACACGACCCGCGGCCATGTTGGCGATGAGTCCCGGAATGAAGAACGGAGAGACTCGGCTCGGTCCTTTCTCCATCAGTACCGTGTGCATGCGCTCGATCAGGGGCAATCCCCCGATGCCGGCACCGATCACTACTGCGAAGTGATCGCCCAGGTCCTTCGAGGTGTCGAGCCCGGCGTCCTCGACGGCGATGTGACTGGCGGCAATGGCGAACTGGACAAATCGATCGGTCTTGCGGATGTCCTTGCGCGCGATCCACTTCTCGGGATCGAAGTCCGGGACCTCCCCCGCGATCTTGCACGGGTAGTCGTCGGGATCAGCCAGCGTCAACGGTCCGATGCCGGAGCGTCCCTCGATCAGTCCCTGCCAGTTTTCTTCAGTACCGACAGCCAGCGGAGACACGAGTCCCAGACCCGTCACCACCACCCGTCTTCGCTCGACCAGAGTCGACATCGACCTGACACTCCCCACCGGATCAGAGATCGGATCCCAGGATCTGACTCCGAATCAGCCTGCGTTCTCCTCGATGTACTTCACGGCTTCCTGGACTCGCTGGATCTTCTCGGCATCCTCGTCCGGAATCTCGATGCCGAACTCCTCTTCGAATGCCATCACGAGCTCGACGATGTCGAGGGAATCGGCACCCAGGTCATCGGTGAAGCTCGCTTCGGCCTTGACCTCGTCGGCGTCCACACCGAGCTGTTCCACGATGATGCTCTTGACTTTCTCTGCTACGGCCATTGTCCTCTCCTTCTACACAGCGAAGCGCGGCTTCGCGAAGATTTGTCTCTTTATCTGGGTTGAGATCGACGGTACGGACTCGATCCGGCCCCGGAGCCGCGAGCAGAACAGGGCACCCCTCGCGATTCCGTTGGAGCTCACGTTCCCGAGTCGAGCTGCCTGCCCCCTTTGGACATTCGGCGCCGTTCTGGGCGCAAAACCTCGAATCGCACCATGGAGCCACAACCCCGCCGCCTCTGGGTAGGACCGTGTGCAGGTTCTAGCACAACTCTCGACGGCCCGTCCACGCTCGGAAGCCCACACATCCCCCAGGACTGGCGCCGGAAGTCAGGATTCGAGCATCAGATGTACAGACCTCCACTCACGTTGAGTACCTCACCGGTCACGTAGGAGGCCTCTGCGCTGGCCAGAAAGAGTATGGCCGCGGCGATATCTTGCGGGCTGCCCAGACGACCCAGGACGATGTTCTTCGACAGCTCGTCCCTGGCGGCCTCCGGCAGATCGCGCGTCATGGCAGTCTCGACGAACCCTGGCGCCACCACATTCGATGTGATCCCGCGGCTCCCCAGCTCTCGCGCCAGCGACTTCGACAGCCCGATCAACCCGGCCTTGGAGGCCGCATAGTTGCTCTGCCCTGCGTTCCCCATCAACCCGACGACGGAGGAGACGAAGATCATCCGGCCGTAGCGTCGCTTCATCATGCCCCGGGTCAGCGCCTTGGCCAGCGCCCAGGAGGCCGTGAGGTTGGTCTCCAGAACATGGCTCCATTGCTCGAGACTCATTCGCAGTAGCAGGTTGTCATCGGTCACTCCGGCGTTGCTCACCAGAATGTCGATCGCGTCGAAAGGAGCCTCGAGTGTGTCCAACGCGGGCTTGATTCCAGCTGGGTCGGACAGGTCGATCTCGAGGGCCACCGCCTCGGTTCCAGCGGTCCGCAGTTCCTCGGCCAGCTCTTCCAGCCGGTCGCGTGATCGCGAAGCGAGAACCACCCGCGCCCCCTGCGCCGCCATCTGCCGGGCGGTCGCCTCGCCGATTCCTCGGGACGCCCCGGTGACCAACGCTGTCCTGTCATCCAATCGAAGCATCTCTTCCTTCTCCCAAGGCCACACCTGAGCGCAGCACGTCCGGCGACTGGGACTCTCAGCCGCTCGCAGTCAGTTTGAGGACTCCGTCCGGGCTCGACACGGCCAGGGGGCGTCCGGTCCCGAGAATCTGACGAAGCAGGCCACTCAAGACGCGACCGGGCCCGACCTCCACGAAGTTGGATGCCCCTGCGGCGTCTGGGCCAAGGACCCGGGACAACGCCTCGACCGATTCGACCCAGCGAACCGGGCTGTCGATCTGTCTTACCAGGGCATCGCGCGCGCCCGAGCCGCTGCGATGAGGGCGAGCGTCGACATTCGACACCACGGGAAGACGAGGCTCGCGAAACTCGACCTCCTCCAGCAGCGGCTGCATCGCCTTGCGCGCCGGAGCCATCAAACTGCAGTGAAAGGGAGCCGAGACGGGGAGTGGAACCGCCTTGCGCGCTCCGAAGTCACCCGCCATCGCGACGGCCCGCTCGACTGCCTCCACGTCCCCGGCGATCACGGTCTGCTCCGGTGAGTTGTAGTTGGCCACCTCGCAGACCTGGTCTTGCGCGGCCGCTTCGACCAGTCGCTCGACCTCTCCGCCGGGCAGGCCCAGAATGGCGGCCATCGCGCCCGCACCGATGGGTACCGCCTCCTGCATCAGCTCACCTCGCCGACGAACGAGGCGCAAGGCATCGGAAAAATCCAGAATGCCTGCAGCGACCAGAGCGGAGTACTCACCGAGGCTGTGACCGGCGACCGCAACCGGCTCGAGCGAGGGGCTCTCCTCCTCGATCGCCCGCAGTGCCGCAATCGAGACAGCCACCAGGGCCGGTTGGGTGTTGGCCGTCAAGTCGAGAGCGTCTTCGGGGCCCTCCCAGCACATCTCGGAGAGCGGGAAGCCCAGCGTTCGGTCCGCCTCGTCGAAGACCGCCCGCGCGGCGGCTGACGACTCCGCGAGCTCCCGACCCATACCTACACTCTGTGATCCCTGGCCGGGAAACACGAAGACCCTGGGGTAGGAATCGCTCAAGTCATCATCCTCACGAAGGACGGTCGAGTGCCGCGGCACTCACCACCGCACCACCGCTGCGCCCCAGGTCAGGCCCGCACCGAAGGCCGACATCAACACGATCTGCCCCTCTTCGAGCTTCCCTTCTCGATTGAGCTCGTCCAGAGCGATGGGAATGGAGGCGGCAGAGGTGTTGCCGAAACGCTCGATGTTCACGTAGGTCCGCCCTTCCGGAATCTCGAGGCGCTGGCCCACCGCATCGATGATGCGGCGATTGGCCTGATGGGGAATGAACCAATCGACCTCGCCATGACCGAGCTCACACTCCTCCAGCACCTCGTTGCTCACTTCGGCCAGAGAGCGGACTGCGATCTTGAACGTCTCGTTACCGCGCATCTTGATGAAGTTCAGACGCCCGTCGTAGACCTCCTTGGACGGCGGGTGCTTGCTCCCTCCACCGGGGATGTAGATGAGGTTGTTCAAGGAGCCGTCGCTGTGCAGACGCGTCGACAACACCCCCGACTCTCCTTCGTCGGCTTTCAGCACGGCGGCACCGGCACCGTCCCCGAACAGCACGCAGGTCGAGCGGTCGGTCCAGTCGAGGTACTTGGTCAGGATCTCCGCTCCGACCACCACCGCGACTTCGCTCTTTCCGTTCTCGATGAACTGCGAAGCGATCGAGAGCCCGTAGACGAACCCCGTGCAGCCAGCGTTCATGTCGAAGGCCGGAATGTCCTTTGCGCCGATGGCATCCTGGACGGTGCAGGCCATCGCCGGACAGTACATGTCCGGAGAAATCGTGCCGCACACCACGAGGTCGACGTCCTCCCCGTGCAGGCCGGCCATTTCCAAGGCGCGCTCAACAGCAGGGATGGCAATGCTGGAGGTGCACTCCTCCGCGGTCGCCTTTCGTCGCTCGCGGATTCCGGAGCGACTCACGATCCACTCATCGTTCGTCTCGACGATCTGCTCGAGGTCGGCATTGGTGAGCCGCTGCTCGGGGACGCAGTGACCCGTGCCCACAATCTTGGCTCGCACCATCTCCTACCCTCCGCTCGCGAGCTCTTTCGAGGAAACCTCTCGCAGCTTGTCACTGACCTTTCGAGCGATCCCTGCCTCGCAAAACTCCACTGCGCGGCGCACGGCATTCTTGATCGCGTTGGGATTGGAGCGTCCATGGCCGATGAAGCAACCGCCCTCGACACCCAGCAGGGGTGCCCCACCGTACTCGCTGTAGTCGACCCGCCGTCGAAACGACTTCACGGCCGGGCGAGCGAGCAGGTAACCGAGCATGGAGAGGGGGTGTCCCTCGAACTCCTCGCGCAACATGGTCGCCACCATTTCGGCCAGGGACTCGGCGCTCTTGAGCAGCACATTGCCCACAAAACCGTCGCAGACCACGACATCGACATCACCCCCGAAGACGTCCCGGCCTTCGACGTTGCCGATGAAGTTGAGACCGGCCTTCTCCACCGCCAGGAAGGCCTCTCGGGTCGATTCGGTACCCTTGCTTTCTTCCTCACCGATCGACAGCAACCCGATGCGCGGTGCCTGGACTCCTACGATCTCCTGAGCGTAGAAGTGACCCATCACGGCGAACTGACGAAACTGCTCTGCCTTGCAGTCGACGTTGGCGCCGACATCCACCAGAACCGTATGCCCCTT
The DNA here is from genome assembly GCA_963851415.1 of uncultured Acidobacteriota bacterium. Lineage (GTDB taxonomy): Bacteria > Acidobacteriota > Thermoanaerobaculia > Multivoradales > Multivoraceae > CAWKPF01. The sequence continues at coordinate 4,081,108 of CAWKPF010000002.1, read as the reverse complement.
CAGATTGGGAAGCGTGGCGGCCAGGCCTGGCCGATCGACGCCGGCGCTGGTACCGATCACCATCTTTGCGCAGATCATGGCCGCCCCGGTGTTTCCCGCGGTGACCATCGCCTGAGCACGGCCCTCCTTGACCAGCTGGGCCGCCACGCGCACGGAGGAGTCGCGTTTGCGACGAATCGGCGTGATGGGCGACTCGTCCATGCCCACGACTTCGCTCGCGTGCACTACCTCGATCCGCGAGGCGACGTCCGCCGGCACTCGCAACCGCGCCAGCTCGTTGGCCAGGATCCCCTGATCCCCCACGAGAAACACGCAGGTGCCGTCTTCGGCCGCGGCCATCACCGCGCCCTCGACCGGCTGACGGGGCGCTTCGTCTCCGCCCATCGCGTCAACGGCAATCCACATTCGTCTGATCTCGCAGAAAAGCAGGAGGTCCCTGACAGTTGACCGCTGATTCTACAGGGGACACAGACGAATGGAACCTGAAGTGCCCAGCACCTCCATCAAGCCCGAGGCTGTTGCAGAGACACGGAGCTCCACCCCGTATCGGCCGCGCTCGAACCGAAACCGCGGCTCAGAGAGACTCCTCGAGCTGCAGGACCTCCCGACCCTGGTAGTAGCCACAGTGGCTGCAGGCCCGGTGGGGGAGCTTGATTTCCCCACAGTTGGTGCACAAGGAGCCCCCTGGACGGGGAAGCGAGTCGTGGGTCCGCCGGCGGTCTCGGCGTGCCTTGGAGTGTCGTCGTTTGGGATTGGCCATGGCAGAAGTCCTCGAATTCGGTGCTCCTCCAGGGTGAGGGCACTCGGTATTTTGCTCGAAATCGTCGTTGGGGTCTCACGGAGAGCGGTCAGGGGGTCGCGATCGGTGTCAGGAACTCTCTTCTCGGAGCTCGGTCAGAGCCGACCACCGAGGATCGGTCGCGCGACTCGGGCACTCACATCCGACTCGGCGCAAAGCCCCACACTGAGAACAGAGACCTTGACAATCCTCGCTACAGAGGGCCTTCATCGGTATCAGAAGCCTGAGCTGCTCGTGCACGATCGATTCCGTGTCGAGCTCGCCGTCCTCGACCCGGATGACGTTGACTTCGTCCTCGTCGAGCTCTCGATCCTCGGTCTCGACCTCCGCACCCGTGAGCACCACGAAGGCCATCTCCTCATGTACCGCCTGGGGCGCGGGCTCCAGACAACGGGTACAACTGAGGACCTGCTCGTAGTCAAGCCGCGCACGCACGAGAAAACCGGGGTGGACGTAGCTGACCTCGCCGCGGTTGTGTACCGCACTGATGGAGAGGACACCCTGATCCGCCAGCTCCTCGGCATCGACCTCTGTCAATTCGTCCCAGGCTACGGACTCTTCCCGCACCCGGTCCAGTTGTACGCGCATGGCCGATGACTCCGAACAGAAGGACTAGGCTACGGCACACCGAAGGCGCCTGTCAACGGGTTCCCTCGTCCGTTCTCACCCGGCGGTAGGACACCACCAGGACCGCTCCTTCGGTACTCACCGTGGCGGCAAGGGCTCCGCGACGCGCCAGTGGGCGCAACAGCTGCTCTGCGGCCCCCCACCGCTCGGCCTCTCGGTGCCCGAGGAGCGGCAGGCGCTCGAAACCGGCGCGCAAGGTGGACGCCAACTCGAGCAGCGGAACGGGTTCGAGCCACAAGCCCCAGGCCGGTTCCCGCTCGGTCAGCAGGTGACCCAGTTGCGGGAGCAGTGGCTCCACCAGCGCTACCCCACCCCGCTCGAGGCTCGAAACCGTCACGCCGCCCGATTCCACCTCGATCAGGTCGATTCCGAGGCGACGTGCCAGGGACTCGACCGGAAGCTCGAACCGAGCTGCCGATCCGACCGGGCGCACGACGGCCGAGCTGGGCAGTCGAATCGTGCCGGCGCTGATGGCAGCACCTCCCAAGGCCAGGACACTTCGACCCGGGGGGACCACCGGACGGTCTCGAGACTCACGGATCCCTCCGTCGATGACCGGCTCCTCCAGCGCCGCATCCTCGAACGCGATCCCCTCGGAATCCTCCGGTGTGGGTCGGCGGACCGGTGCCGCAGCGTCGTCGACCGACGCCGCCCTGGTTCTCGCGTCCCCGACGAGAAGAAACTCGATCGCACTGCGCTCGACCAGCGCCTGCACCTCCGCCAGCTTCTGTCTCCCTGCGGAGCCCGCCGAGAGAACCTCTCCCGGCATTCCCCACGACGCCAGCTCGAGGGACCGATCCGCACCCAGGGTCAGTGCCAACTGGCCCGGAGGCATCGGCCCCAGGGGACGGGCATAGCGCAGCAGGCCGATCGCGAGAGGCGGCCGCTCGGCAACGGTTGCTCGCGGCGCCCGCTCGAGCCGACGCCACACTTCGTCACTGGCCACGACCCAATCGCGGCCCCGCCACCCCACGCGCACCGATCGTCCTGCAAGCTCGACCTCACCGCCGCCCAGCCAGGGGTTGCCCGCCACGCTCCCGGCAAGTCTCGAGACCAACACGAGAGCCGGACGAATCCTCGCAGTAATGGCCACCTCGCCACCGGAGGTCCAACCGACCGCCAGTCCGCTCGCCGGAGGAACCGCGAACGGCCCGAAGGTCGGGACCGTCGCTGGTCCGGTGGCCGAGCGCTCCGTCTCGGCCATCTGTGCCAGCGCCGACAGCCACGGCTCGGGGTCACCGATCCATGAGCGAGCCCGCGCCAGGTTCTGGTGCGGGTGGGCTACCCAGACCCGGTATTCGAACCCCCCGTCCGCCAGCAGGCGCTCCCCCATGCCATTCACTGCAGGGCGCCCGTGACGCACTCGAGGAGAGTATGTCCACCAGATCTGGCCGATCCCGAGGACCAGCGCGGCCAGCAAGAGCAAGCCCAGCCAGGAGCGCCGGCGCCTCTCGGGGATCGACGACGTGCGCGAGCGCACACTCATCGAGTCCCTCGCAATCCGCCTGGATCAGTCTCGCGTGCGGTCTCGGATTCGGCCATCCGGCGCCAGATCCCGAGCGTCTGCTCGGCGGCACGAGCCCAGGAGAAGTCCTTCGCCCGGCAGCGTCCGCGCTCCGCGAGGCGAGCGCGCTCGGACGGATCGGCCATCAACTCCGCCACCCTCTTTCGCCACTCCGGGGCGTCTGTCGGCGAAACGAAAACGGCCGCATCCATCGCCACCTCCCGGAAGACCGGAATGTCGCTGACCACGAGAGGCACGCCGTACGACATCGCTTCGACCAGCGGCAAGCCGAAGCCTTCGTGCAGCGAAGCGCAGACCGCCAGCGTCGCACCCCGATAGTAGGCATCGAGGCTCGCATCGCTGATCCGCCCCGTCAATTCGAGCCAACCCTCCTCTCGGCCCCGCTCCATCAGCGGGTGCAGATCTTCGTTCCTCCAGCCGACGGCGCCACACACAACGAGCCGAGGCAACCCGGCCCCGTCGGCTGGCGAGAGGCTCTGCAGGCCTTGCCAGGCTTCGAGCAGTGTCGCGATGTTCTTTCGCGGCTCCAGCGTACCGACACAGAGAGCGTAGTCGGGCTTTGGCAGATGCACCGGGTCTTCACGCCGCACGGATCGCCCCTCATCGCCCTGGCCACCGAGGTGACCGGGGCCGTGGTGAACGACATGCACTCGCTCCGCTTCGATCACGCCCGCTTCCGTCAGCCGGTCCTTCACCGCCGCGCTCGGTGTGATCACGCATTCCGCGCGGCCCAGGGTAGAGCTCAGATGACGCCCCAGATCCTGGCGCGTCTCCTCGAGAAGAGTCCCCGGCAAATCGTGCCAGGCCATGTCGTGCACCACGCTGCACAGCGGCGCACGGCTGCGGCGCAGGGAGCGCGGAGGCACGAAATTCGGAGCGAATACCAGATCGGGACGCTCAGCCGCGACCAGCCAGGGCGAGACCAGCTTGAGCCCGAGGGCCAACCAGCTCGTGGGCACCGAGAGCTCATCCGAGGGAAGGTAACGCACCCTCTCGATCGCCGAGCCCTCCGGCAGCTCCGACGTCGCGGGAAGCGGCGTCGTGCGATCAGCCGCTGTGCCACCGTGAGATCCGGTCTGGAGACCCTGGGCCTCCGTGAGCCAGGGACCGTAGAGCCGCAGTCTCAGTCCCTCGGTCTCCGCGAGAGCCTCGAGGAGACACCTGAGATACCAGCCCACACCGGCGAGAGGGTCCCCGAGTGCCCGCGCATCGACGGCCACGACCAGCTGATTCGGCCGCGATCGACGGCGAGCCCGAATCTCGCCGAGCAGTCGAAAGGGCCACCGGAGGGTGGACCAGAGAGTCCGGGGGCGGAGGCGATCGAGGAGTCTCATCGGGCGCGCAAATATATGTGAATCCCTCTTCAGGCACATTATCGGCCGCGCTTCACCGAGCCTTTCGGGACTCGGCGAGATACTCTTGGCGCTGGACGGCCCCGAGGAGGTGTATGTGCCGAAGACGATCGCGATCGATGGGCGGAGAGTCAAGGACTTCGGCGTCGGCGGCTACGTTCGCAATCTCGTCGAGAACCTCGCCAAGATCGACTCGGACCACGACTACGTGATCTTCGTTGCCTCCGAGGAGGAGATCTTGCGAGATCTTCCCGATCACTTCCAATTCGTTCTCGATCGCTGCCCGAGCTATTCGCTTCGCGAGTTGGCGAGCCTGTCCTGGAACGTCAGACGCAGGTCCATCGACCTGTTCCATTCGACACACTACGTCCTGCCGGCCTTCATGGCGGCCCGGACGGTCGTTACCGTTCACGACATCGTTCATCTTCTCTATCCGAGTTTTCTTCCCAATCGACTCGCTCTTGCCTACGCTCAGCGGATGATTCGTCGGAGTCTCTCGCGCGGCGAGCAGATCATCGCCGTCTCCCAGTACACCAAGAGAGACCTGATGGAGTACTTCGACGTCGATCCTCGCAAGATCGACGTCGTCTACAACGGCATCGCTGCCCGTTTCCGAGAGGATCTGCAGGAAGATGAACTGAGCAGAAAGCTCCAGACACTCGAGCTGAAGCGCCCGTACATCCTCTTCGTCGGAGATGCAGAGAAGTCGCACAAGAATCTCGACGGAGTGGTTCAAGCCTACGCGCGTGCGCGCAGCATCGCCGACATCGATGCCCCACTGATCTGCATCGGGGCCCGCGAAGGGAGCGATTTCAAGATACTGCAACGCGCCCGTCAGCTCGGCATCGGAGAGCAGGTTCGCCTGCTCGGCAACGTGGCGAGCGAGGCCCTGCCTGCGCTCTACCAGGGCGCAACGCTCTTTCTCTACCCGACCCTCTACGAAGGCTCCGGCCTACCGATCGTCGAAGCGATGAGCTCGGGAGTCCCGGTGGTCACATCGAGCACCGGAGCCCTGCGGGAGATCGGCGAAGGCTACGCACACATGATCTCCCCGCTCGACCTGGAGGAGATCGCACACGCGATCGCGCACTGCATGACCGACGTCGACCACCGCAACGCACTGGCCAAGCTGGGAAGGCGTCGAGCCCAGGACTTCACCTGGGAGCGCACCGCTCGAAGGACGCTCGACATCTACGAAGGGGTGCTACGCCAGGACAAGGAGACACGACTCGAGGCCGCGTCATGACCGACTCGCATCCACCTGCGGCGCAGAGATCGTCGGTGCCGACCGATCAGAGTGTCGCCCTGGTTCACGACTGGCTGACGGGAATGCGTGGTGGAGAGAAGGTTCTCGAAGAGCTGAGCACCCTGTTCCCGGGCGCCCCGATTCACACCCTCTTCCACTTCCCAGGCTCCGTGAGCCCCCAGATCGAATCGCACCCGATCCACACCAGCTACCTCCAACGACTCCCCTTCCTCGAGCGCCACTATCGGAGCTTCCTTCCACTCTTCCCCACCGCGGCCGAGCAACTCGACCTGACTCCCTACGACCTGGTGATCAGCAGCAGCCACTGTGTGGCCAAAGGCGTCCTGCCGGCTCCCGGGAGCCTTCACGTCTGCTACTGCCACACACCGATGCGCTACGCCTGGGACCAGGAAGCGCTGTACTTTCCTCGCCGCAAGGGGCCGGTCGCGCTGCTGCGCGCACAGATCCTCTCGTCGTTGCGCACCTGGGACAGCGCCAGCAGCCACCGCGTGGACCGATTCGTGGCCAATTCCCGCTTCGTGGCGCAGCGAATTCGTCGCTACTACCGGCGAGGAGCGGACGTGGTGCCACCACCCGTCGACGTCGAGTGGTTCACGCCGGGGCCGGCAGGCGAGAGCGAGCCCTTCGCGCTGAGCGTCGCCGCGTTGGCCCCCTACAAGCGACACGATCTCGCCATCGAAGCCTGCCGCAAGCTGGGATTGCGCCTGATCATCGTCGGCGAAGGCCCCGAACGTCGTCGTCTCGAGAGAATGGCCGAAGAGGGAGTGGAGCTGCGCGGAAGGGTCGACGGGGCCCAGTTGCGAGAGCTGTACCGGGGGGCTCGGTGCTTCGTGCAACCGGGGATCGAGGACTTCGGCATTGCCGCCGTCGAAGCACTGGCCTGTGGCACGCCGGTGGTCGCTCTGGGCCACGGCGGAGTCACCGACATCGTTCAGTCGGAGGCTCACGGGGTGCTCTACGGAGACGGTGCCAGCACGGAGCGCCCCCATGCCGAGCAGGTTGCCGAGTTGATGCGAGCCGTTGACAGGGGCGTCAGGCTGCGATCCAATACATTGGATCGCAGAGCGCGGGCGGAGGCGTTCTCTCCCGATCGCTTTCGGCGGCGGATGTCCAAGGCCATCGAGGACGCGAGGGGGAGGCAGACGGAGCACCGAGGAGCCGCCCCGGGAGTGGTGTACGAGCCGGCGAGACTGAGCTAGATTCAGCGCGAGAGCCACACGAGAGGCTTCCCTCCTCGACGGCGTGATGCCCGACAGGCTGCAGGGAACCGCACCGGTCGTGCAACGCCGCATCCATCCAGACGGCGCGATGGCTTGGCTGCCTTGAGGGAGGACCCACGTGATTCATCAGCGCAATCGTCGAACGGCGACACTGTTCCTCGCCGGGGATCTCGTGGCAATGACGGTCGCCCTCTTCGCCGCCTGGTATCTGCGCTTCGATCTGGAAGTCATACCGGTCCGCAAGGACATCCCGGCCTTCGGGCCCTACCTGCGACTGTTGCCACTGGTGCTGCTGGTCTGGCCCGTGGTCTTCTACTTTCATGGTCTCTACCAGGCGCGGCGCGGTCTCAGTCGACTGGACGAACTGGCCACGTTGACCGTCGCGGTGCTGCTCGGCACGGTGATCCTCACCAGTTTCACGGCCTTCTATCGTCCGCCGGTCGAGGGCTCCGCCGATCCGTTCACCTACTCTCGAGCGTTTCTCGGACTGTTCTTCGTCACCAGCCTGGTCACGATCTCGGGCATGCGCCTCTCCCTGCGCATGCTCCTGAGCGAGCTCCGCAGGCGTGGGCACAACCTCCAGCGCATTCTGATCGTCGGCGCCGGGGACCTCGGCAAGGGAATGGCCCAGAAGCTCCAGGCCCATCGGGAGATGGGGTTCGAGATCGTGGGCTTTCTCGACGACGACCCGGGAAAGGCTGGCCTCTCGTTCCATGGCGTGCCGGTCCTGGGCAACCTCGACGAGGCAGCAGCAACCATCGAAGATCGTCGGGTCGATCAGGTCTTGATCACCCTGCCGCTCGAGGCGTACCGCAAGACCCAGAGCATCCTGGAGGAGGTCTCCCAGGAGTGCGTGGATGTGCGCCTGGTGCCCGACATCTTTCAGTACTCCACCCTGCGCGCCGCCATCGAAGAGCTCGAAGGCACGCCGGTCATCAACCTCACCCAGGTCCCCCTGCAGGGTTGGAACAGTCTCGTCAAGCGCATCATCGACCTGGGACTCTCCGCAGTCGCAATGGCCGTACTGCTACCGCTGCTGCCGTTCGTCGCCGCACTGATCTGGCTGGAAGACCGCGGCCCGGTCTTCTACCGACAAGAGCGCATGGGGCTGGACCGCCGTAGCTTCCTGATCCTCAAGTTCCGCTCGATGCGAGTCAACGCCGAGTCGACCACCGGCCCGATCTGGGCGGTCGAGGACGACCCGCGTCGCACACGGGTCGGAGGCTTCCTGCGCCGCACCTCCCTGGACGAGCTTCCACAGCTGTGGAATGTATTCAAGGGAGAGATGTCGATTGTCGGACCCCGACCGGAACGGCCGGCGTTCGTGCATGAATTCCGCCACAAGATTCCCAACTACATGGTCCGCCACCGCGTCAAAGCCGGAATCACGGGTTGGGCCCAGGTGCATGGGTGGCGCGGCAACACCTCGATCCGCAAGCGCCTGCAGTACGACCTGTACTACATCCAGAACTGGACGCTGGGGCTCGACTTCAAGATCCTCTGGATGACCCTGCGCCACGGTCTGCGCAAGAACGCCTACTAGCTCCCCGCTGCAAAGACGACGACGGGAGACGGTTCGGCGCAGGCCATGGGGGCCACGCCCCGGTCTACTCCGCGGCCCGTCCAGCTACCTGCTCGATGATCTCGAGCAGTCGCTGTGCAGAGTCGCGCCACGAGAAGAGGCGCGCTCGCTCGGGTCCCTTGGCGGCCAGTCGCGAGCGAAGATCGGAATCGAGCCACAGTTCGCCAATCGCTTCACGCAAGTCGCCCGGTCGCTCGAGTGAAACCAGCCGCGCCGCATCGCCGGCCACCTCGCGAAACGGCTCTCGATCGCTGCACACCACTGCAGTGCCACAAGCCATCGCCTCGAGCACCGGGATTCCGAATCCCTCGTAGAGCGAGGGCATGACAAAGAGACGAGCCGCCGAATAGAGATCGGGGAGCGCCTCCGGCTCGACGTATCCCGGCCTGACGACGGTGCTGCGCCAGACGGGATCGGCCAGGCGGGACTCGAGACCCGCGCTCTTCCAGCCCGAGCCGCCGACCAGCACCAGCTGACCGTCGAAACGGCCAGCATCGCGCAGTGAGGCGATGGCATCGAGCAGGGCACCCAGATTCTTGCGGGGCTCGAAGGTGCCGACGAACAGCACGAAGTCCCTTTCGATGCCGAAGCGATGCGCAACGCGAGACCGCGACCTCGAAGGGTCACTCGGTGCGAAGTCGGCACGAACTCCGTTGCGCACGACCTTCACCTTCTCTGCTGGGAGCCCGAGGTCCACGACCGCGGCCCTCGCCGTGGTCTCGGACACGGCGAGAACGCGATCGGCGCCGAGTAGAGAACGCATCACCACGGGCGCCACGGTGAGCCGATTGCGCCACGACATGGTGTGGGCATATCGGTGAAACACCAGATCGTGAAGGGTCACGAGCGTCGGCAGGCTCCCGATGAGACGAAGAGGAAGGACCTGATTGGGCCCCCAGAAGAGATCGAGCCCATCTCGCCGCGCCGCCGACGGCAAAGCCGTCTGCAGCCAGACCGAGCCCCAGCGCGAGCCTCTCCCCGCGGCCGGGCGCGGCTCGATTCGTTCCGAAGGAAGATCGATGCGCCGGAGGGTCCCGGACCCATAGGCCAACCACTCGATCGACGGCGCCAGCTCGGCCGCACGTGCGAGCAGATGTCCCAGGTAGACACCCGTACCCACGCGAGGCGGGGTGAGAGCTCGGGCGTCGAAGCCGATTCGTAGAGCCGAGGTCATCGTAGGGCGAACGGTATCAGCGCCAGGACTCCACTCGCTTCCCTGCTAGCCTCCTCCATCATGCGGCTGGTTCCTCTCCTGCTCCGGGCTCTCTTCCCGCTCCTGGCGACCCTCCCGACATCCGGCTGTCACACCGAGGGTCGTCCGGGCCGCGAACCGGTCGAGAACCGCCTCTACGACCTGTCACACTCCCTCCCGATCGCCGAGCAGCGCCACGAGCGACGCACCTTCGATGTCGGAGCCCCGCAGGCGCGAGCGTCCATGCTCGGCGGCTGGTCGTGGAACGAGCGGAGGGCCGACGGGACGACCTTCGCCTGGAGCCAGGGGCCTGAATCGATCCTCGAGATATTCCTTCTGGAGCGCCGGCCATTCGAGCTCCGAGCGCGAGCCTTCGCACATCCTGCCCTGACCGCCGCCGGTACTCTTTCGGCGGAGATCGAGCTCAACGGATTCGGGCTGGGCTCGGTGGCGATCGGTGAGTCTCTGAGCGACGTGGCGCTGCCCGTGCCGGTGGACTCCCAGGTACTGGGAAACAACCGACTCGTGCTGCGCCCTTCGAGGGTGCACGAACAGCCCGACCGTAGTCCCTCCATCGCCTGGGATCGACTCGCTCTGGTCGAGCCCTCCTGGCACGCCGAGGGCGTCCCACAGGAAACCCATGGCGAGCGTCTCTCCCCCGCACAGGCACGCTGCGGCGGAGTCGTTCTGCCCGCCGGCATCCAGGTAGCCTGGCCCCTCGAGCTCGGTCCTGGCCAGGAGCTCCTCCTCGACGGCCTGCACTTTCGCCCGGAGCAGGAGGACCCGGGGCCGACCCTGCGGGTGCTGCTCGAGACGGCCGATCGCAGCGAGCTCCTCCGATCGATCGACACGGACGTAGTCCGGGTAGTAGTGCCCCTTCCGCTCGCCGAGCCTTCCCCAGCCTGGCTCCTCCTTCAAACGTCACCCGTGGGTGGGGGTCGGGTGGAGCTGGATCGCGCCTGGGTCGTGCGCGCCAACGGCTCCGACGCTACGAAGCTCGGCGCAGGAGCTTGGGACGCCCCGAGTCTCGACGTCGCGACGCCTCCCGAAGAGTCTCCCGAGCCTCGCTGAGGGCCTGCACGACTTCCTCACGCTCTGTCTCCTTCAGGAGATCCCCCCTGAAGCTCTCGCGCAGATACAACTCCAGCAACCGGCCGGACGGAGTCGCGAGCGTCGGGTAGCGAGCCACCATGCGAAGACGCGCTTCGCGCGGCGGCGTGGAGCCGTCGAGGGTCACCCCACTGCGTCGAGCACGATGACGAAGCAGGACCCAGGCTCGCCGAGCGCTGGGGGAAGGCCGGGTTTGCCACGCGCCGAAGCCCAGGAGCGCCGTCAGAACCAACCCCACCAGCAGTGTGAGCCACGGAGAGAGTCGGCGTGTCGGGGCAGCGGGCGGTTCCGCCGGAGCCGGACCGTCGGCGACATCGACGTTCTCGCCTCTTCCCTGCCACCAGTCCGCTAGACGCTGACGCCACCGAGCCAGGATTCGAGCCTGGTCCTCCGCGGTGAAGGCGATGATGTAGCGGTCCCAGCGGAAGACGACGAAGTCCCACGATTGCCGCAGCAGGAGGCCGAGAGACGGCATCTCGGCCGTCGGCCGCCCGGAAGGGGGTGTCGGGTCGAAGGTCCGCCAACCGATCTCGGGAAGGTACGCTTCTACCCAGGCGTGGGCATTGCTCTGGCGGACCACGTAGTAGCCCTCGAGGGGGTTGTACTCGGCGCCCAGGAAGCCCGTCACGAAGCGAGCTGGAATTCCGATCGAGCGCAGCATCAGGACCATCGACGACGCGAAGTACTCGCAGTGTCCGCTCCTGTAGGTGAAGAGGAAGTCCTCGATCGGCTGCTCTGCGGAGCGTCGCAGGAAGTCGAGCGTGTACTCGTACTCCGAGATCAGGTGGCTCTCGATGCGTCGGGCCTGCTCTTCGACAGTGCCCTCTCCGGCGACCTCGACAGCCAGCGCTCGGATCCTCTCCGAGAACCCCACTTCGTTGAGGCTGAAGTCTTCCGCATCCGACGGATCGGCCGGGCGGCCGGCAAGGAACTGACCGGCAGCCAGGTCAACCGAGTACTCGAGAGTCTCCCGCGGCTGATAGAAGAGCGAGAGCGCGCCGCCGTAGTCTCGCTGTAGTACCGGCACGTCCAGATCCAGCGAGAGGGTCTCCACCGGGAGGATGAGGCTGCGCGCGCGCAGCGGCTGCAGCCAGATCTTCATGGTGTTGACCGCCTCCCCCTCGTTCAGTCGGTACACGCCCTGCATCGGCGACTCGACCCGGTAGACCGAGCTCTGGATCCAGCTCCGGCCAACGTACCGATCGTAGGTGGCACCCTTGAGTCTGAACTCACCCACGGCGTCCTCGTTCTCCACCTGGGCACGCAGAGCCACTTCACGGCTGGTCCGAATGTTGCCGATCACATCGAGAGTCACCTGGTCGCTGAAGCCGGTACCGTAGTTGCCTCCCGATCCCTGGCCTCCGCCGAGGAGAAAGGGGTCACGAAGCCGCGGCAGCAGGACGAAGATCGGGACGGCGGCCATGGCAGCCAGGATCGTGAACCCCAACACGTAACGCTTGATCGAGCGCGGCCCGAGAATCAAACGCCCACGCGCGGACTCGAGGCCCTGCAGATGGAAGTAGGTGAACCGGGTCAGCAGGAGAAGCGCCAGCGCAGCGAACACCACCAGGTAGAGGACGATCGAGGGATGGGTGCTGGTGGCCATGGAGGTGAGGAAGATGAAGAAGACACCCAGCAGCACCTGCCACTTGTCACGATCGTCTCGCATCGACCACAGCTTCACCGCCACGGCAAAAAGGGCGAGATGCATCATCGGGCGGACCAGGTTGCCCTGCCAGAGCAGTGTGACGTCGAGAATCAGATAGGGAACGTAGAGCAGACCGAGCAGGTTCACCTGCCACAGTCGAAGCTCAGGCACTCGATCGCGGTAGGCACGGACGAAGAAATAGACCACGAATGCCAGATAGGCGGCCAGGTAGCCCATTCCCACGACCCCCTGCGGCCTGGGCTCGTTGAACGGCAGGGGGAGCGGGGCTACCGCCGCGAGCAGACCGAGCAGGAGCCGCTTCTGGCGCTGTGCGATCACCCTGCCACCTCCGCCACCCCGGGGCCGATCTCCGGGGCCAGCCCATCCTCGGGTCGAGGGGCCTCCCGATCCAGCGGGTGCAGAGCGAGGCGCAACTCCGGGGTGCCGTCACTCCCCGACAACGCCGACGACGCGATGGGGAGCGTCTCGAGTCGAGCGAGCGCGTCCAGGATCCGTCTGCGCTGGGCTCGGCCAGCACGCGCCGGGAGGGTGCAGTCGCGGGTCACCAGCTCGACTTCGTAGCCACGGCCGAGGAACTCGAGAGCCATCGTCGCGGCTTCGCTGACCAGCCTCTCGAAGCGGGACCGCTGCTCCTCGTCGAGGGTTCCGGTGGCGTTGTCCAGCATGATCGCCACCCGACGGCTCTGCTCGGCCTGGCGCTCCTGGAAGATGTAGCCCCCGGTCCTGGCCGTCTGCTTCCAGTGGATGCCCCTGGGGTCGTCCCCCGGGCGCATCTCCCGAAGACCCCAGAGCTCGAAACCGAACCCCCTGAGAAGCGAGGATTCTTCTCCGCTTCGCCGCTGTCGTGCGGGCTCGTTCGTAGCTGCGGGAAAGACCTCGGGGTACACCAGAACCTCGAGACGCAGGGGGAGTCGACGAGTGGCTTGCATCAGACCGAACGGGAACAGGGTCGAGAGGTGAAGCCACTCCAACCGATGCACACCCCGCCTCGACAACAGCAGCTCGCACGTCACTTCGACCGGCGATCGCGGGGTCAGCGAGCGACGTGGCAGGTGAGCGAGCAGCACTCCGGGCGAGGAATCGACCGACACCTGGACCAGCCAGCTCGGCAACAGGTAGCTCTGATTGCGCCCCTTCAAGAGGAGTGAGCAGGGGCGATTGGCGAAGACCTCGGCGGGAGCCTCGACCTCGACGACGAGTCGAGCCAGGTTGATGCGCGCCGAGAGTCCCGCCAGGACCAGGAGGGCGAGGAGCGCCGCGAAGACCATGTAGAGAGCGTTGTTACCGGTGTTGGTCGCCGCCAGTGCAATCAGCGCGGTGAACAGAACCGTCCATACGCCCACCCGGGTGAGTTGGAGGCCGGGGAATCCGGAGAGCGGGCGTCGATAGCGCGCCACGTTCACTCTCAATGGGTTCTCCTTGCGAAGCCCTCTCAAACGGGAATCGGTAGGCGGTCCAACAATTCGTCGATTGCCGCCCGCGCCGCATCCAGTTCACCCACGCTCTGTCGCACCACGACGCGATGAGCCAGGACCGAGCTCGCCACTTCTTTCACGTCATCAGGAATCGCGAAGTCTCGTCCCCGATACAGGGCCAACGCCTGGACCGTCCGATAGAGGCCTTGCACACCGCGCGTCGAGACCCCCAGGATGAAATCGCCTCCCTGACGCGTCGCCTCGGCGATGTCGAGCAGGTACTCGGCCAATTTGTCCGCCACCTGGACGCGAGGCACTGCACGCTGGAGGCGGCCGAGCCGATCCGCGTCGAGCACCGGGGAGAGCTCGGCGAGTGTCTTCTCCACTCCCCCCGAGAGCAACAGTTCTCGCTCCTCCGAGCGACCCGGATAGCCGATCGACAGCGTCATCAAGAAGCGATCGAGCTGGGACTCCGGCAGAGGGTAGGTGCCATGGTGCTCGAGCGGATTCTGGGTCGCCAGCACGAGAAACGGCTCGGGCAGTTCGTGCTGCTCGCCATCGACCGTGACGCGTCCTTCGCTCATCGCTTCGAGCAGCGCCGACTGGGTCTTGGGGGAGGCGCGATTGATCTCGTCCGCCAGAACGACGTGAGCGAAGAGTGGCCCGGGCGTGAAGAGGAACTGCTGCTGCGACTGGTTGAAGATCGACAGCCCGATGATGTCGGAGGGCAGCAGGTCACTGGTGAACTGGATGCGCTGAAAGTCGACTCCCAGGGAACGAGCCAACGCCTGGGCAAGCGTCGTCTTGCCGACGCCGGGCACGTCTTCGATCAACACGTGGCCCTTGGCGAGCAGCGAGACCACCGCGAGGCGGATCACCCCGCGCTTGCCTCTCATGACCGTGCCGACGTTCTCCTCCAGGCGAGAGATCGCCTGGGCATAGTCGAAGTCCTCGAGGGACAGTATCGCCGTACTCTCGCGGGTCATGGCGCGCAGGGCCTCCTTGCCTGAGATTCGTCAGAGCCCGGGCCGACCGAATGACGCCGCGGCTCCGCGAGATCGAAAGATCATTATAAGCAAGAAAGCTCCCTTTTTAAAGAATTCTACTCTCCGATCGAGCTGAATTCCCGGTACTCGGACCGTTCCGACTCCGGAATCGGCGAGCGCACCTGGGCGTGGAAGCCATCTCCTTCCACGTAGTCCAGGTCCTCCAGGCGAAGGGTCACCTGGGCCCCGGAGCCCCGCTCGATGTCGCTGGTATCGATCCAGATTCTCCGAACCTCCTTCTCGTTCCCCTGGGAGTCCCCGTGAGAGACATCGATCGTGAGTCCGTCGAGCTTCTCCCGAGCCGTGGTGCTGATCAGCACATCGACGAGAATCACCGGGGGCTCGGGCTGCGAAAGCTCGATCGGCGCCTCTTCGGTCCCTTCGTCTTCGGTCCCTTCGCCTTCGGTCACCACTACCTCCGGCTCACTCTCGACCGGGTAGAAGTTCTGCACCTCGGCGCTGTACTCGGCGCGCCGTGCCTCGAGCTCCTGCACGGGAGTCAGCTTCGGACAGCCCGTGGACACGGCAGCGAGCAGAATCGTGCATCCAGCCAGCGCGACGCTCCTGGAGCGTCCCACGGTCGCTGAGTGGGTCGGTGAGTGGGTCGGTGTCGTCGTCATCAGCACACTCCTTCTCCCTTCGACATACGAAACAAGCGGTCCGTCAGTCTACCGCACGCGTCAGGCCTCGCCACCGTGGAGCCAGCTCACCGGTCAGGATCAACTCGGGCTCGAGCTCGATGCCGAAACGCTCGGCCACTCGACTGCGTGCCAGAACCATCAGCTCGAAGACATCGTCGGCGCTCGCACTCTCCAGATTGACGATGACATTGGCGTGCTTTTCACTGATCTGGGCTCCTCCACGGGTCTCACCCTTGAGCCCACACTCCTCGATCAGGCGCCCGGCGAAGTCGTCCGGCGGATTGCGAAACACCGATCCGGCATTGGGCTTTCCCGAGGGAAGGCTGGCCCATCGCCGACGATTGAGCTCCTTGATTCGCGACAGCGCAGCCTCTCCATCACCCTGCGAGAGGGTGAACGAGGCCCGGGTGACGATCGAGCCGGAGCCCTGCAGGGCGGTCGCGCGATACGAAGGCCTGAGCTCTTGCACCCCGATCTCTCTCCACTCTCCGGCGCGATCGATCAACCGGGCTCTTTCGAGCACGTCCTTGATCTCGGTGCCATAGCACCCGGCGTTCATGTACACCGCGCCGCCGACGGTGGAAGGAAAGCCCGACAGCGCCTCCAGGCCGAGGAAGCCCCGACGCGTCACCTGCTGTGCCAGCCGTGCCAGCGGCACCGCCGCGCCCGCTGTGACCACGGCACCCTGTCCATGCTCGTGGAGAGTCCACTCTTCGAACTCACCCCGCAGGCGCAGTACGACCCCGCGCAGCCCTGCGTCCGGGATCAACACATTGGAACCCTGGCCGAGGAGCCAGAGCGGCGTCGACTCGCGCACCGCCTCCCGCAGCAACGCTTCGAGCGCGGCCTCCGACGAGATCTCCACCAGCAGATCGGCGGGACCACCGATGCGCAGCGTGGTGAGCTTCGCCAGGGGCGCGTCCGGTCTCACCTCGAGCCCGCCGAGTGCCTGGAGGCGCTTCACCAGTTCTGGTGTCTTGACCGCTTTTCCCGCTTCCATTACGCTTACTCTACCCTTACTGGTCGCCTTCAGGCGGTCCTCGACGGTTCGACGAACACCAGCCTACTCCGGAAAACCGGGCGCTCGGGCTTCGCCTCTCGAAGCACCGATCCGGAGTGGAGTGCGTTTCGCCAGCCCTCGGCCCTCGGCCTGCTTCCTACCCTCAAGAGAAGGAGATTCACCCATCATGTCCACCCATCTGAACGAGGCCGAGAAGAGCAAGGCGATCGACGGTGCCCTGACCCAGATCGAGCGCCAGTTCGGCAAGGGCGCCATCATGCGACTCGGCCAGCAGGAACATCTCGGTATCCCCTCGATTCCCACGGGCTCGCTCGCCATCGATCTGGCGATCGGCACCGGCGGCGTCCCCCGCGGTCGGGTCGTCGAGATCTACGGACCGGAGTCGAGCGGCAAGACGACCCTGGCGCTCTCGATCCTCGCCGAGGCCCAACGCCTCGGAGGTACGGCCGCCTTCATCGATGCGGAACACGCGCTCGATGCAGAGTACGCCGAGAACATCGGTGTCGACATCGACGGCCTGCTGGTCTCTCAGCCCGACAGCGGCGAGCAGGCTCTCGAGATCGCGGAGATGCTGGTCCGCTCCAACGCCATGGACGTGGTCGTGATCGACTCGGTCGCGGCGCTGGTGCCGCGAGCGGAGCTCGAGGGCGAGATGGGCGATTCGCACGTCGGCCTCCAGGCACGCCTGATGTCGCAGGCGCTGCGCAAGCTGACCGCGATCGTCGCCAAGAGCCAGACCACCTTGATCTTCATCAACCAGATTCGCGAGAAGATCGGCGTCATGTTCGGCAGTCCCGAGACGACGACCGGCGGACGGGCCCTCAAGTTCTATTCCTCGGTTCGACTCGACATTCGTCGCATTGCTTCGATCAAGGACGGCGACAAGGTGGTCGGCTCGCGTGCCCGAGTCAAAGTAGTCAAGAACAAGGTCGCGGCACCGTTTCGCCAGGCCGAGTTCGATATCGACTATGGCGTCGGAATCTCCCGGTACGGCGAGCTCATCGACCTGGGCGTCGAGTACAAGCCCGTGATGAAGAGCGGAGCCTGGTTCTCGTACGGCGACGTCCGACTCGGCCAGGGCCGGGAGAACTCGAAGCAGTTCCTGCGCGAAAATCCCGACCTCGCCGACGAACTGGAAGACAAGATCCGAGACGCCATGGGCCTTCCGTCACGCAGCGGAGAGAGGCACGTGCAAGCCACCGACGAGGGGGACGCCAAGGCTGACGCCGAGGGCGGTGTCGAAAAGGACGGTAGCGCCAAAGGCAAGGCCGCGTCGGGCAAATAGCAGCGAGCTCTCCTCGTGCCTGCTGCACCACAGCTCCGGGCCGTCCGATTCCGCAAGCGACTGACGGTGCTGGCCGCGGGCTCGCTTCTGATCCTGCTGACCTCGGCGGTGAGGGCCGCCGAGGCTGAGATCACGGCACTCGGCTGGCTTTCGATCGTGCCGCCGATCCTCGCGATCCTGCTGGCGCTGACGACGCGCGACGTGGTGATCTCACTCTTCACCGCGGTGTTCGCGGGCGCTCTCTTCGGCAACGGTTGGAACCCCTTCGTCGCGTTCGCACGCACGATCGACAGCTACATCGTGCCCGCGATCGTGGATCAGGACCACGCTTCGATCCTGGTGTTCTCGGCGCTGCTCGGCGCCATGGTGGGACTGATCTCGAAGAGCGGCGGGGCCATCGGCATCGTCGAAAGACTCAAGCCGTACGCTACGTCGCGGCGCCGGGGGCAACTGGCGACATGGACCATGGGGCTGCTGGTGTTCTTCGACGACTACGCGAACACCCTGCTGGTCGGGCCGACGATGCGCCCGATCACCGATCGGCTGAAGATCAGCCGCGAGAAACTGGCCTACATCGTCGACTCCACTGCCGCTCCGGTAGCGAGCCTGATCCCCATCTCGACCTGGATCGGCTTCGAGATCGGCCTGGTCGGGGACGCCTTCTCTGCCATCGGCTCCTCACGCGACGCGTTCACCACCATTGTCGCCTCGATCCCCTACCGCTTCTACCAATGGCTGGCTCTGGTCATGGGGTTCACGATCGCCTACCTCGGTCGCGACTTCGGAGCCATGTGGAAGGCCGAGCGCCGAGCCGTCGAGCGCGGCGAAGTCTTCGCGCCCGGAGAAACCCCACTGGCAGACTTCGGGGACGGTGCCCTGGAGCCTCCCGACGGCAAGCCGCGTCGAGCGCGCAACGCGGTCGCTCCCATCGCCGCCGTCGCGGCCATGACGCTGATCGGCCTCTGGATCACCGGGTCGGCTGATCTCACGCGCTCGGATCAGTCCCCCCTCGAGTGGACGCGACTGGTCCTCTCCAGCGCCGACAGCTACAAGGCCCTTCTCTGGGCCAGCCTCACGGGCGTCATGATCGCCATGGCCCTATCGATCGGCCAACGCATCCTCTCGATCCGAGAGGCGACCGCCGCTGCGGTCGACGGAGTCAAGGCGACGCTGACCGCCTTCGTGGTGCTGATCCTCGCGTGGTCTCTGGGGGCCGTGTGCGAGGACCTGGGGACGGCGGAGTTTCTCGTGCAACAGATCAGCGACAGCCTGGCACCTCAGTTCCTGCCGTCGATCAGCTTCGTCCTCGCCGCTGCCGTGGCCTTCGCGACCGGCACCTCCTGGGGGACCATGAGTATCCTGACCCCGTTGGTGATCCCGATCAGCCACAGCTTGAGCCTTGCGGCGGGACACCCGGCCGAAAGTGGCGCCTACTCGGCAGTTCTTCTCGCGACCGTGGCGTCCGTGCTGGCCGGCAGCGTGTGGGGAGACCACTGTTCTCCCATTTCGGACACCACGATTCTTTCGAGCATGGCCTCAGGCAGCGACCATCTCGCCCACGTGCGCACCCAGCTTCCCTACGCGGTGACGGTCGGTCTGATCGCAGTGCTGTTGGGCTACCTTCCCTCGGCCTTCGGGCTGCCGCCCGGGATCGGACTGCTGCTGGGTGCGATCGTGCTGGTCGGAGTGGTCCGGCTTCGAGGGCGATCTGCCGAGGTTCGTGTCTGAGTCCCCTCTTCCTGCCTCGGCTCCGGTAGCATCACCCGGTCGGCGCCCTCACCGACCTTTCCCGCGCCGACTCTCCTCCTCCCATTCGAACTCCTGTGAGCAGTGACGACTTTCATGCGCGATTCTTCCTCTCCATCTCTGTTCGCATCCCCCGCAAGCGCTGCGATGATCACGCTGGCGATCGTCGCCGCGGCCCTGGCTCCCTTCTCGGTTTCGATGGCCCAGGAGAGCCCCGAGCGACCTCGAATGTGCAAACCCTGCGCCGGGATCCTGGTCGGGGACCCCGTGGCGGCAAAGGAGGCACTCGACACCCTCCCGGCCCTTCCCGAGGAGGCCACGTTCTACGTCGGCTGGAGCGCCGACCTCTCGAGCCCGTCACCCCGCGACTCCACCCAGATCGATCTGCCGGGGGTCATCCCCTGGCAGCGAGTCGTCTTCCGCACCACGTCACCTCTGCTTCAGAACGTCGTCGCCCTGGACGCGGAGATCGCGCGACTGGCCGAGCTGGCGAGGTCTGCCGACGACGACGTCCGCTTCCAACTCGACTGGCTCCCCTCCGGCACTTCCGCAGCCATGGACGAGGCGGGAGCCCGCGAGTATGCGTTCTTGATCAAGCGAGCGGCGGTGGCCATCTCCGGGGCGCGCCCCGACGCTCAGGTGTTCACCGCTGACCTGCCGACTTCCTCCAGCTACCTCCAGGCACTCTACAGCGAAGAGGTCGCGGCCTACGTCGACGGTGTAACCTTCTCCGCCACCAGCCTGGCGGAGGGAGATCTCGAGAGGGCCGTCGAGGAGCTGCGCCAACTCGATCCCGGTGTCGCTATCGCTGTCGAGGGCCGCAGCTCCGCTGCCGATCCCTATCGACCCTTGATCGACGCCGCGCAGGACGCGAGCCTCGGAGCCTCCCTGAGCCTCTTCGAGACGACCGATCTCTCCGCAGAACGACTGCGCCCACTTCTGCTCCTGGCGCGCGAGTTCCGAGGCGATCTCTCGGCCGACCCCTACTCCGTCCCCACCGGGACCGACGCATGGAGCTTCGTGCGCGGCGAGGATCTCGGTCTTCGAGTCGTGGTGCGCTCCCCGCCAGGGGCGGAGCAGCTCACGCTCACCTTCACGGATCGGCAGATTACCAGCCCCGCGACCTACGATCCCGAGACTCTCGAAGAGTCGATGCTGTTCGGCGGCCGGCGTACCCGAGACGGCTACGTCCTGGATCTCGAGACGCCACCGCCCGTGGTCGTTCTCAAGCTCGACCGCGTCACGCGGGCCGAGCTCGAGGGCTCCGAGGGAGTCGAGGAGCGCGTCGACGTAGAGGACGTTCGAACCATGCCCGTCGAGGAGATTCTCCGGCGCCTGCAAGCCTTCGAGGACGCCCAGCGCCGTCAGGTTCAGACCTACACCGCGATCAACTCGCTCTCTCTTCGCTTTCAGGCCGGCGCCGGTACGACGAGTCTCGACACCACATTCCGCGGAGACTTCTTCTACCGCGAGGGGGAAGGCTACGACTGGGCCTGGCAGGAGTTCTTCGTCAACGGTGTCCGCTGGAGGAACAAGCGCATCCCCAAGATTCCGCTCTTCCAGCCGGAAAAGGCGAGCGCGATGCCCGCCGACATCACATTCACCAGGGAGTACCGCTACCGACTTCGCGGCGACGGCGAAGCGCAGGGCCGCGACTGCTGGGTGGTGGACTTCGAGCCCGCAGTGGCGGTAGAGCCCGGACGAACGCTGTTCCAGGGCACCGTCTGGATCGACAAGGAGCTCTTCGCGCGAGTGAAGACCAGCGCCGTACAGCTCGGCCTGGTCGGTGATGTCACCTCGAATCAGGAGACCCGGTTCTTCAGTCCGATCGATGCCTCCGGCGCGCCCGCCGCCTGGGAGGCGGGAAGCATCGTGCTTCCCCTTCGACTCACCGGGCAGCAGATCTTCTCGGTTCTCGATGTAGCCCTGGTGGTGGAGCGGCAGATCGAAGTGACGAACGTAGCGATCAATCCGCCCGACTTCGAAGAGCGCCGAGAGGTCATTCTGGCTTCGGAGGCCACGATGGTCCGAGATACCGACGAGGGACTGCGCTACCTCGAAGTCGACAAGGAGACCGGAGAGCGAGTGGTCGCGGCGCCCGATCCGACCCGATTCTTCCTGGTGGGCGGGGTCTTCTACGACCAGTCGCAGGACTTTCCCGTTCCCCTGGCCGGTGTCAACTGGATCAACTTCGACTGGAAGGGTACCGGAGCCCAGTACAACGTCTTCTTCGGAGGCCTTCTGGTGATCGCCGACGTCGCGACTCCCAGCCTGTTCGGCAGTCGTTGGTCCGCGGGTGCCGACGGATTCCTGCTCGCGATCCCCGGCACCGATACCGCCTATCGCGACGGAGTGGAGGCTCCGTCGGAAGACGTCGAGTTCTTCCGGCCGAGCATCGATCTATCGCTGGGCCGCCCGATTGGCAACTTCTTCAGAGTCGAGTTCGAGTACAGCCTGGGCTTCAATCGATTCGATACGACCAGCGACACCGCCGAGGACTTCGTCGTCCCGCAGGATCACATCGATCACAACTTCACGATCGGAGCCCGGTACATCCGCAAGGGTTATCGACTCAACCTCAGCGGAACCTACAGCCTGCGCTCCGATTGGGACTTCTGGGGCCTTCCCGGCAACACCGAGTACGATCCCGCTCAAGATCAGTACACCCGGTGGAGCGCCGGAATCGCCAAGACCTGGTTCTTGCCTCGCTTCCAGCAGTTCGGCGTCCAGGCGAACTACTTCGACGGCAACGACCTCGATCGCTTCAGCAAGTACGAATTCGGCCCCTTCAGCGATGTGCGGGTCCAGGGATACAGCACCGCGCGGATTCGGGCCGAAAAGGCCTACGCCAGCAGGGTCTCCTACGGAGTGAACCTGGCGGAGGTCGTGCGCGCGGACCTCATCGTCGACGCAGCGTGGGCCACCGACGAAGCCTCAGGCCTCGACAACGAGCTGCTGTCCGGAGTGGGCGTAGCGGGCTCGTTCGTCGGCCCCTGGCGCAGCATCGTTCGACTCGACGTCGGCGTGCCGGTGGTCGGGCCGGAGACCGGGTTTACTGCTTTCGTCACCTTTCTCAAGCTGTTCGGCTGAGGAGACTCCGAATGGGCGCGGAACGCGACGATCCCGATCGAGACCTCTTCGACGACGACTTCGGAAGTCCCGACGGTTGGGAGCCTCCCGTGCACGAGTTGGAGATCACCGACGTGCTCGATCTCCACTCGTTTCCACCGCAGGTGGTCAAAGACGTCCTTCGTGACTGGCTCGATGCAGCGTGGGACAAGGGGTTTCGCGAGGTGAGAGTGATCCACGGCCGCGGTATCGGCGTGCAACGGCGGACCGTTCGGACCCTCCTGGAACGTGACTCGAGGGTGATCTCGATTTCCGACGCCCCACCCGAAGCGGGGGGATGGGGAGCAACGCTGGTCCAGCTCGGCTAGGATCGGTCTCTTCGCGCAGTATTCGATTCGCTTCGAGGGAGAAGAGATGAGCCTGAGGGATGCCTACCTGACTTCGGACGCACTGGGGCTGGCGGAGCTGGTCCGACGCGGCGAGACCAACGCCAGAGAACTACTCGAGGTCGCCTTGGAGATCACGGAGGAGTGCAATCCGACGTTGAATGCGGTCGTCTATCGCTTCGAGGAGCTGGCAGAGGCATCGATCGCGAGGGGGACATCGGAAGGAATCCTGGGTGGCGTGCCGTTCCTGCTCAAGGATCTCTACTCCCAGATGGACGGCACGCCGATGTCCAACGGATCTCGGATGTATGCCGACTTCCGTTGCGACCACGATGCCGAGATCGTCCGGCGCTACAAGGAAGCGGGTCTGGTGATCTTCGGACGGAGCGCTTCGCCCGAATTCGGCTTGACCACCACCACCGAGTCGATTCTGCACGGCGTGACCAGGAACCCGTGGAGTCACGAGCACACGGCAGGTGGTTCCTCCGGGGGCGCGGCCGCCGCGGTGGCCGCAGGGATCGTGCCGGCTGCCCACGCCACCGACGGAGGGGGATCCATCCGCATTCCTGCGTCCTGCTGCGGCCTCTTCGGTCTCAAGCCGACCCGCGCTCGGGTGCCGATGGGCCCCGACATGGGCGAGGGCTGGAGCGGAATGAGCGCGGGCCACGCAGTCACCGTCTCTGTTCGTGACAGCGCGGCGCTGCTCGACGCTGTGGCCGGTCCCGACCCCGGAGACCCCTATGCGGCACCTGCGCTCGAGCGCCCCCTGCTCGAAGAAGTCGGTGACGACCCGGGTAAGCTACGCATCGCTGTGGCGGTGGAGGCCTTCAACGGGGTCGAGACCGATCCCGAGTGCGTGCGGGCGGTCGAAGCAGTGGCGGCGCTTTGCGGCGAGCTGGGCCATCAGGTCTTCGAGGCCTATCCCGAGATCGATCGTGAGGCGGTCGCTGACGCGACTCGCCTGATCGTGGGCGCCAACGTCGGGGCGTTGATCGAGGATCGCGCCCGAGAGCTCGGCCGAGAGGTCGCTCCCGACGACGACGTCGAGCCCCTCACGTGGGCCACCTGGCAGGCCGTGGCGGATCGTGGAGCCGCGGACTACGCCAGGGCCACCAAAGTCCTCCACGCCACGGGTCGCCGCGTGGCGGAGTTCTTCGGTGGCTGCGACGTCTTGCTGACGCCCACGATGGCAGCGCCCCCCCAGGCCATCGGAAAGCTCTCTCTCGCCCAGAAAGCGTCCGAAGAGTTCCTTCCGGCCCTGCTCAAGACGATCGCCTTCACCCAACTGATGAACGTGTGCGGCAATCCCGCCATGTCCGTCCCACTGCACTGGAGCGAGGCAGGTCTGCCCGTGGGCCTGCAGTTCGCGGCTTCGTTCGGCGACGAGGCTACCCTGTTTCGCCTCGCCACCCAGCTGGAAGGAGCCCGGCCCTGGAAGGAGACTCGGGCTTCCTCGGTGAACTAGAGGCCCTTCGCCCCGATCGATTCGGGCGTCAAAGAAATCGGGCGGCGGTGCAGGAGATCGCCGTGAAGCTCATGAACGCCGCGGGTAGGGTGCCCGGCACGGACGACGGGAAGCGAGCCAGCGTCGTCGAGGGGTCGTGCCAGGCTTTCAGGGTTCGAGAGTCAACGGCGGGCCCTGCACTCGGCCGCCCGATCGGAAGTATATAGCAAAACTTCGATACGTCAATTAATTCGCATTCCTCGCCAGCTCGCCGGGGACAGTTTACTTATCTCGAGTTCTGGGGACATCATGACGCCCCCATAAGCAGTCGAGCCAGGTAAGGTGTCCCCGGATTGGGAGATAAGTAAACTGTCCCCGGAACTCAGGGACGAGTGGGCGAGGCGGGCTTCGGATCGTCGCGACCGATCAGAACCACCCCGGTCGTGGTCAGACCGCCTGCCGCCGGTACCAGAAAGCTCTTCTTCTTCCACCAGGCGATCACACAGGCGCGGCACCGATCGTCGGCCCGCCAGATGCCATTGAGATCGACTCGGGACACGACGCCGTCGCAGAGCCAGTGGAACACGTCTTCGGAGATCTGCCATTCCGCGGTCTCTCCGATGATCAGGTTGTTGGCTCGACCGAGCTCCGCCTGGTTCAACTCGGTGTCACACTTCTTGCGCACTTCCACGACCTTGACGTCGGTCATCGCGACGCGGCGACCGTAGGCATCGAACACTGCGGCATAGTACTCGGCAGGCTCGTTCTTGAGCTCGGCGAGCCACTCGTTGAAGGCCGCGTCGTCGAGCTGTTCCATCCAATGACGCGTCTCGAGTCGCCCTTCCGCCGCCCGGATCTCGATCTTTTCCTGATCGAGATCACCATTCGGGTTGCGGTCGCTCGACAGCTCCTTCACGCGCCACCAGAGCGCCTCCTCGTACTGGTCGATGTCGTCCGACTTGCCCTGGGCGCGGAGCTTCTCCTTGTAGGCGAGAAGCTCACGACGGTCGTTCTCGAGCTTCTTCTCGTCGAGCTCTTCGTCGGCCGGCTTGGGGAACACGGACCAGTATGACCCGGCGCCCTCGGCATTCATGTCGATCCAGTAGAAGTCCTCGACGAGCTCGTGCAACCGACGGAAGTAGAGGCGCACCTCGCTTCCAGGTACGTCGTTGCGCACCGTCGCTCGGACCGCTCGGTTCGCCTCGATCTCCAGGCAGGGGAGCTGCTCGATGTCGATCGAGGGGTCGAGCTGCGCTCCTGCCACCCCCGGTAGGGCGAAGACAAAGAGGGCAAGTGCAAATCGAAGATAAGTGCGCATAGGCATACACCAATACCGCCAGAAACTAGGATAACCGCAAACTGTTTTCCCGCGCAAGGGGCCAACTCGAAAAAATCGGCAGGTTCCTTCTGATCATTCTCCGCCCACAGCCCCGGAGGCCTTTGAAATCAGTCGCTTGCATCGCTCAGCGGGACCCCTTGATTCCACAACGCCACGGCCGATTCGTCTTCGTCGATCGACCAGGGAGTCCAGACGAGTCGGGTCTCGGTGACTACCGTGTCCGATTTGGTCGGGCGCAGTGTCAGGGTCTCGATCTCGAGCCGAGACGCATCGAGCTGTTGTTGGATCGCGGTCTTGTCGGCCTCGAATCTCTTCTCCAGCTCGGCTTTCTCCTCGACCAGTCGCTCGAGGCTTTCTTCGGCTCGGTCGACGTCGTCCTTCTCCTTGGCGCCGCGGCTCAGCCCCTTGACGGCCGTCCCCGCCCGACTCACGGTCCCCGTCCCCACCTTGCGGTTGAGCAAGGCGCCCATCACCGTCGTACCCAGCGAAATGACGGTTTGCAGCGAACGGTCCCGAAACTGCGACTTCTCACGCTCGATCCGGGTCTCGGCTCGCTCGATCTTGCCCGCTAGCGTCTTCAACGACGCAGCGTAGCGAGTCCGCAACGCCTCGACGTCTCGATCCCGTTGCTCATCGGCCTCCTGCTTCACGCGACGCCGGAAATCACTCTCGCTCTCACCAACGCGCGAATACAGCTTCATCTCGGGGTGATGAAACAACTTCAGAGTCCGGCTCCGATAGAGCTGCGACGAGAGCTTCGAAGGGACCGACTGCCAAGCCTTCGCCCGAGTCGCCACGGTGGGCAAGGACGAATACTCGGAGCTCGAGAGCCCCCGCTTGCGGAGCTCGGAGTCGGCGGGGAGCTCCCGCGCGTCGTCCCAGCCGAGACTGCGCGATCCCTCGACGATCGGAGCGACCACCAGCACCTCGACCCATTCGTCCACCTTTGCGCTCGCCCGCTTGAAATGGAGCTCGGCCCGCCCTTCCAACATCGGGCGGTAGACCAGGCGCTGCCCCTCGCCCACTTCGCGCTCGGGGCTCAGGTAGCAGTACTCGACTCCCGGAGGCAGCCCCGGGCGGCGGGAGGCGGTCTCCGTGGCCTGGGCGGGCGCCGTCTTCTCCTGGAGCGCACGGGCATCGTTGATGCGCTCCTCCCGCCTGGCCCGCGACGCCGCCTTCTGATCCTCCATCAGGACAGCGATCTGATCGCGCACCAGAGGGCCGCGCAGGTAGCACAGCACCCAGCGCGTTTGGAAGAGCTCGGGACCGTCTTCGTGCACGTTGTTCATCAAGAACACTCGCTTGTCGAGCGAGCCGATCGTTTCCGAGAGCTGACGGCGATCGAGGGTCGCCTCCGACAACGTCGAGGCACTGATCAGACCCTCGAGCAGCCGGTCTTTGTCGCGCTCGGTCTGCAGTCGCCCGATGAACCAGGTCCCGCAGTTGGACAACCCCTTGTAGTCGAGATCCACCGGGTTCTGGGTAGCCAGCAGGATGCCGACTCCGAACGCACGGGCCTGCTTCAGCAACGTGAGCATGGGCTGCTTCGAGGGAGGATTGGCGGAGGGCGGAAAGTACCCGAAGATCTCGTCCATATAGACCAGAGCGCGCAGGCTACTGGTGCCCGACTGCGTCCGCATCCAAGCCACCACCTCGTTGAGCACCAGGGTGACGATGAACATGCGCTCGGTCTCACTGAGGTGAGAAAGCGACAAGATGGCGATCCGAGGCCGCCCCTCCGGCGTGTAGAGGAGCCGTTCGATCTCGAGCGGCTCTCCTTCGAGCCAGGCACCGAAAGAGGGGGACGCGAGCAAACTGTTCAGTTGCATCGCCAGTTTGGTTCGCTGACTCGCTGGAAAGAAGCTCTCGATGTCGAGCACGCCGAGCTTCTCGAAAGGGGGCGACTGGATCTGCCCGATCAACCGCTCGATATCGAGGTCTTCTCCCGCCCGCCAAGCTCCATCGAACAGATTTGCCAGGAGGATGTGCTCCCGACTTCGAATCGGATCGGCCGAGATCCCGAGTAGCGCAAGCAGTCCGGATACCGCGGCATCGACCCGCTCCCGCATGAGGTCAGGGTCCGAACGAACCGGCTCGGTAGGCGCAGCGAACGACTTGAGAACCGTCAGGGGCAGGCCCGCGGTGCTTCCCGGCGTGTAGATCGAGACCTCGACGGACTCTCGGTAGCGCCGAATCCGCTCTGCATCCTGACCCCAGTCGGCAAGGCCTTGACGCCAGCGCTCCGCCACCGTCTCGGAGTATTGAGACACCGTTTGCCCGCTGCGCCCCGCCTCCGACGGATCGATCCATGGCTCGAAGTCCGCAGCTCTCAGCTCCGGAAACGAGAGCATGAGATTGCCCATGTCGCCCTTGGGATCGATCACCAGAGCGGGGACCCCGTCGATCGCCGCCTCCTCCAACATCCCCACAGCGAGCCCCGTCTTGCCGCTCCCGGTCATCCCGACCACCACGCCGTGCGTGGTCAGATCCTTGGCGTCGTAGAGCAGCGCCTCGTCGGTGACCTGCCTGCGCTCGGCGTTCCACACTCGGCCCAGGTAGAACGCCCCGAGCTTCTCGAAATCGGTCACCGAGCCTCTCCGGGGTAACCGTACTCCCCGAGGTCGAACAAGACGATCTCCTCGCCCTGCTCCGCGATCAGGCCCTCGACGTGATCGCGGATCGTGCGCCAACGCCTCATCAGGAAGCTCAACTCGTGATCGGTCAGCGAGTCACCCAGCGCCGCGCGAATCTCGTCCTCGGTGAGAGAGCGGAAGCGCTGCCAGACCTCACGATCGAGCTTGACCACCCTCTCGAGATCGGGGATTTCCTCCACCATGGGAAAGGAGCGCGAATGGTCGATCAACCAGATCTGATATGTGTCTTTGTCGACCAGGACGTTTCCCTGATTGCGATCGAGATTCTGGATCAGGGCATCGAAGAAGCGCATCAGCACGATCTGACGCGACCAATAGACCGGCTCGGGGGGCTGGAGATCAGCCTCGCGACGCATTTCTTCGGTCATCGCGTTCTCGACCCACAGCTGCAGCGAGCCCGGTTCCCCCTGGTACCTGCGCAACACCGCTGGCGGAACCTGATCGATACCGAGGAGCCGACTGAGTCGGTAGGCGGCCACCTCGTAGCGGAAGCTGTCGCGAAAACGCTGTACGATGCGCCCGCTTTCGGTGCGATGCACATCCTTCTCTCGTTCGAGATGACGAAACACCGCGTAGGCCTTCAGTCGATCCTTGTCGAGCTCGAACTTGAGGGGTTTCGTAATCCCTGTCGGAATGCCCTCCTGCCCTACGATCTCAGCGGTCTGAAGAAACCCCAGCACCTCGTCGTCACTCAGGAAGGGAAGCGTCTCCCCGCCGGGACCGAGATACCTCCTGGTCGGCTTCTCCTTCGAGTCCGCCGGCAGCGCTTCGATTCCTGGAGGGGCTGGCAGTGGCTGACGGCCGTCGACGTAGATCGCGGTGAACTCTCCACCCTCGATCTCGAGCGCCGAGGCGCGTCCGTTGTAGACGCTGGTGAGCATGCCGGTGTCGATCAGGAAGACCCGGGAGTCGAAACGCGGTTCGATCCGCGGCGGCTTCTGCACGGTGTGACCCACCGCAAAGAAGCGCGCCCCTCGCGACTCGAGCATGCGATCGAGCAGCGGAGTTCCCTCCTCCGGAGTCCACTTGGCGAACTCTCGGTACCAGAGGGGGCCGTCGGGTGACACCAGGTACCAATCCTGATAATCGACACACTCCTCGAGCACCCGAACACTCTCGCGCAGCTGCTCGGCCAGCGGTTCGGGCAGACGCTGGTTGAGACGCTCGACGAGCGCCTGGACCTCCTTCATCCCCTGGTCGGCCATCTCGAGGGTCGTCGAGGTCTCGTGAATCACTCCGTCCCTGATGAGCTCTTCCCGGCAGCCATCGAAATGAGACACCTCGTCCCACAGACGCTGGTTGACCTGGCTCTCGGTCATCGTCGTCATGGCGGGTGTGATGCCACCATGCAGGAACACTCCGTCTCCGACCTTGACCGTGCCGCGCAGTGTTCGCAGCCACCTGCCGATCTCGCCCCTGGGCCCCATAGCGTCGAGGTACTCGAGATAGCCCGGGGGATGAGCATCCATCCAAGCCTGTTCCTCCGCAGCGCCCAGGGTCGGCCGAGGTTCCTTGAGTCGCTTCGCTCGCTGCCGCTTCCAACGCGAGAAATCCTTCCACGCCTCCCGCCGCCGTTCCTCGGAACGCGAATCTGCGAACTCCGCATAGGCATCCGGTGAGACATCGCGAGTAATCCGGAGAAGATTCATCGCCTCGTGGTTCCCCAACAGGGGAATCACGCGCCCGCCTCGAGCTTCGGCCTGCACCTGTAGTTTCTGGAGCAGTCCGACGACCTCCTTCAATCCGGTGCCGCGGTCGAGAAGGTCACCGGTTTGCACCAGGACCGTCTGTCCCCCGACCCAGTCCAGGTGCTCGTCGATCAGGCCGGCAGCGGTGAGGATCTCGACGAACTCGTCGTAGGCACCGTGAACGTCGCCGATCGCGACGGTCCGCTCCACCGCCGAGACCGGCAGCGCTGCTGTGAGAATCGATATCAGTAGATACAGCGCGAAGCCGCGTTTCATGGAGTCACCTCAGATCGTGGAGGTCACCCGAACGCTCGTTCAGCACCATTCGGAAAAGAGCCCTCACGATTTCGATGTTGTTGGAGAGAAGATCGTAGAAGTCCTCGCCCTCCATGGCGAGAGTGGTGGTTGGCTCGAGAGCCCTGGCTTTACGCTGCCGAAGTCGGCCACTCAGAATCTCCATGACGCCGAAGGCACCACCCGCGCCCACTTCGGTCAACGAGCCGTTGTGTCCGTCGAGCCCCACCCTGCCTTCGACCACGCAGTAGAGGAATTCTGCCGGGTCGTTGGTCTGGAAGATCTCCTCGTTCTCCGCGAACGAGCGGAGCTGTGCAATCGCTGCGATGCGGAGAATCTCCTCCGCGCTGCAGAACCGAAACAGCTCCACGCTCTGGAGCAGCATCACCTTCTCGATGCTGGTCAAGCTCGCGGAACCGCGATCGATCGAGGCTTTCATGGGCTAGGTAAAACTATCACGGGGGACCGGCATCCAGCCCTCCAGACCGACGCTTCGTCCCCGCCTTCCCGAGGGGCGACGGAATCACCGCAGGCTGCGCAGCGCCCACTGCGCCGTCTCACGCAGCAACGGGTGTCCCTCACCGTCCTCTTTGGACAGCTGTGCCAGCTCCTGATAGAGCGAAGACTCCCTTCCGCTCGCCACCAGTTGCATCGCTGCTGCACTGATCCAGGGAGAGGTCTCGTCGCCGGGCTCGGGCTCGGTGACCAACTCTCTGAGGGTCTCCGTGCGACTTCGTACCTCGATGCCGAGGTTTCTTCGCGCCAGCCGCAACCGCTCGTCGATAGGAAGGTCGTCGATGACCGCCAGCACTGCGCGTCGAAGCGTCGGAGGCAGCACGGTGTCGAGATACTCCAGGGCGTGTCCGCGATAGCGGTCATTGCGCGCCAGCAGACCCCGCCACACCGCGACCACCTCGTCGTCATCGGAGAGCAGGGTCAGCAGATCGAGCAGGTTGATGAGATGCCCCTCGATCCGTTCGGCCAGCAGCTGTTGCAGGAGATTCGGCTCGACACCACTTCTCCATCGAACTCGCCCGATCGCCAACTCGAAGCTGTCCTGCGAGCTGACTCCGAGCAGACGAGTCAGGCTGCGCACATAGGCAGTGCACTCGTCGGCCACGCTACGCTCGATGGCCGGCCTCAGCTCGTCCGGCAGCCGGCGGTCCATGGCCAGGAGAGCCTCGACCGCCTTGCGCCGCAACAAGAGGTCCGCAGCACCCAACGTAGCGATCAGCGCCCGCTGGGCCGACGGCGTTCCGAGCCGGGCCAGGGTCTTGGGCAGCCCTCTGCGCACCCAGATCTGCTCGAGCGGATCGTTCATGAAGTGCTCGAGCGCGGGAATGACGCGCTCACCGTACGCCACCAGCGCCTCACGCGCGGCATGCTTGACTCGCCGATTGTGCAGGAGCGCGATCAGGATCGGGATGTACATCGGCGAGCAGGCGGCGTCCTTCGCCCGCTGGGCGACCGCCCGGATCGCCTGAGCCGCCACCTTCGGCTCCTGGTCATAGAGGATGCCCACCAGATACTGCTGGAAGATCGGTTCTCGCACCTCTTCCAGGGCACAGGCGGCTTCTCGTCGCACTTCCGGATCCGCATCGGTGATCAACTCGACGAGCGCCCCCTCGGCCTCGGCCAGCATCTCTTCGGTGCCCTGATTCGCGAGGCACGCGATGGCCGCCGAGCGAACTCGAAGGTCGGCGTCGCGAAGCCGCGGGCGCATCAGTAGCGGACCCGTTCGTCCGGAAAGACGTGCAAGGGAGCGAATCGCTTCGGACCGGACATCCGGATCTTCGTCGGCGATCAGCTTCTCCACCAGGGGAAGGGCGTCGCGGCGCCCCTCGTCGGCCAGCACGCCGAGCACCCGCCGGCGCACAGTGGGGTCATCGTGGTAGAGCAGCAAGGGGGGTACCAGTCGTGACCGCCCATAGGCCGATAGCAGATCGACGCTGCGCAGCACCTCCGCCGGATCCGCACTTCCGAGACACTCGACCAGCACTTCGAGAGCGGTGATGTCGTCGATCCGGGGTACCGAATCCCGAGAGCGCGTCTCCTCGACTTCGAGATTGGTCAGACTGTTGCGCAACGCCACGACGTAGTCCCGACGCGCCAGCACACTGCACATCAACCAGAAGCCACACACCACCAGCGTGATGCCTCCTGCCTGAATCGGAGTCAGCCACTCGAAGGTGACGGGCAGCAGCAACAGTGCGGCCAGGGTCTTTCCGAGTCGCTGGACCAACACGTCGACCCACGCCTTGACCTTCTTGCGGTCCTTCTCCGGGACCGCCACGAAGAGCAGCTCGCGGGTGGACTGGTCGAGCGAGTATCGCAAACCGTTCTCCCCGACCTTCAGCACAGCGAGGATCCAGAAGACGACGGAGAGCGACACGAACCAGCTCCCCATCAGGAACATCGTCCCGAGGAAGGCCGCAGTCGGCAGCACCTTCATCGCGAAGCCCACACCGAGGGCGCGATGGATCCGGCTGGTCACGACCAGCTGGAACAGGAAACCCGAAAGCCCCATGATGCTGTAGAGCCAGCCAAAGAACACCGTCCGCTCCTGCAGATCGGCGGTGCTCTGTTCGACGATCCAGTTGAACTGAAGGTCGATCACCTGGCCCGCAATGATGCCGAGCAACATCACGGCAGAGATCAGCTGCAGCAGTC
Source organism: uncultured Acidobacteriota bacterium (assembly GCA_963851415.1). Classification (GTDB taxonomy): domain Bacteria; phylum Acidobacteriota; class Thermoanaerobaculia; order Multivoradales; family Multivoraceae; genus CAWKPF01. The sequence goes on along the minus strand of CAWKPF010000002.1, from coordinate 4,048,067 downwards.
GAGACTCCTTCATCACCTCGAACACGGAGCGCTTGTCATCTTCCGTGATCAGAGGGATCGAGCGGCTGTGGCTCGGGTCGAAATCGTCTTCCTTGCGCAGACCTTCGGTGAACCGCACCAGCGGAGCGATCAGCACCAGAGTCGCCGCACCGGCCAGCAGGGCGTCACGGGTCTCGCCCCATTGCGCTACCACTCGCACGATCTGCCCACCGAGAGTGCCGCCCAGCAGCCCTCCCGCACTGATCAGTCCGAACAACCGGCGTGCCTGTCGAGGATCGTAGAGACGATTGGCGAACATCCAGAACTGACTCATCGCCATCACGGTCGCGATCGAGATCCAGATGTAGAAGACGAAGCGGATCCAGGGGTCCGGTCGCTCGAACAAAGCCCAGAAGAGCACCAGGCTGGCGGCGAGCAGGAGCACCGTACCCGCCACCACCCGATGCCAGGGAAAACGCCTGGTCGCGCCGGTGTAGAAGCGCAGGATCGGGTAGGCGAATACCGCCACCAGGAAGTACACCAGGGGCAGCATCTGGGCGCCGAGCGAATCGATGAAGGTCGACTGGCGCACCGCCTTCCCCGCAAACTGGAAGGTACCGACCAGAAAGCAGTAGAAGAACAGACAGAGGGTCAGCCCGGCTTCGGCAGGGCGAACATCGACCCCGAGGCGACGCAACGTGGCATAGACGAACTGCATCGAATAGAACCGCTCGGCGGAAGACCCTCAGCCTGACTCGATGAAACGCAAGGCAGCGTAGCACAGCGATTCGGGTACGATCACCACTGTCACTTCCCGGAGTTCCTCTTGAGTTCCTTCGTCTGGCACCCCTCCGCCGAGCTGCTCGCCGAGTCCAACGTCAGTCGCCTGATGCGTCGACACCACATCGACGATGTGGACGAACTGCGACGTCGCTCGGCGACTGATCCGGACTGGTTCTGGCCGGCAGTGATCGAAGATCTGGGAATCGAGTTCCGGCGGCCGTTCGACGTCGTTCGAGACACCTCGAAGGGAGTGCCCTGGACCGATTGGTTCAGCGGGGGACGTCTCAACATCGTCGACAACGTGCTCGGTCGCCATGTGAGTGAGCATGGCGACGACCTCTGCCTCGTCGGCCTCAGCGAGACCGGGGAGCAGGTCTCCTACACCTTTCGAACGCTGGCAGCCGAGGTGAAGCGCTGCGCCTCCGCCATGCGTCGGCTGGGCATCGGCCGTGGTGATCGGGTCGCCGCCTACATGCCGATGGTGACCGAGGTCGTCGTACAACTGCTCGCCACGCTCGACGTCGGCGCGATCTTCATTCCCGTGTTCTCGGGTTACGCCCCTGCCGCTCTCGCCGAACGCATCCAGGACGCCGAGGCCAGGCTACTCTTCACGGCAGACGCCTCGACCCGCCGCGGGAAGCGGATCCCGATCTGGCCCGCCGCCCAGGAGGCTGCTGCGCAGTGCCCGAGCCTGGAGAGCGTCGTCCTGGTGCGTCGCCGTGCTGGGGACGAGCCCTCTCGCGGCCCGGAGCCCGAGGAAGGTCGGGACCACGAATGGCTCGACTTTCTCGCCTCCGGTCGCGGCCGCACCGAAACGGCCGAGATGGAATCGATGGATCCGGCGCTGATCCTGTACACCTCGGGCACGACCGGAAGGCCCAAGGGGACCGTGCATTCTCACGCCGGCACCATGGTTCAGCTGGCCAAGGAAGTCGGCTACGCCTTCGATATGAAGCCGCAGGATCGCTTCTTCTGGTTCACCGATATCGGTTGGATGATGGGCCCCTGGTCGATCCTCGGCGGACTCTTCCACGGCGCCTGCGTCTTCATCTACGAGGGCGGACTCGACTGGCCCGCGAGCGACCAGCTGTGGCGACTGCTCGCGCAGCATCGCATCACGGTGTTCGGGGTGTCGCCCACCGCGATCCGGATGTTGATGGGATTCGGCACCGAGGAGATCGAGCGTCACGATCTGTCCTCGCTGCGCATTCTGGGATCCACCGGTGAGCCCTGGGACCTCGAATCGTGGCAATGGTATTTCGAGCATGTCGGCGGCGGCCGTTGCCCCGTGATCAACATCTCGGGTGGCACCGACATCATCGGCTGCTTCCTCTCTCCCCTGCCGATCGATCCACTCAAGCCGTGCACGCTGGTGGGACCCGGACTGGGGATGGCGGTCGACGTCTTCGACGAACAGGGGCACTCCGTGCGGGGAGAGGTGGGATACCTGGTCGCGACCGAGCCGGCACCGTCGATGACGCGCGGCCTCTGGGGCGACCCCGAGCGCTATCTCGAGGCCTACTGGTCGCGATGGCCCGACGTGTGGAACCACGGCGACTGGGCACTGATCGACGACGATGGGCAGTGGTTCCTTCAGGGGCGCTCTGACGACACACTGAACGTCGCAGGCCGACGAATCGGACCGGCAGAGCTCGAAGGCGCACTGATCGAGACCGGCCGCGTGACCGAGGCGGCGGCGATCGGAGTTCCTCACGACATCAAGGGCACGGAAATCGTCTGCTTCGCGGTCCTCGCTCCCGGCGTGGCACCGAGTGAGACGCTGCGTAGCGAGTTGGAGGCCACAGTCGTCGTTCGGCTCGGGAAGGTCGATCGGCCCGGCGGGATCGTCTTCGTGGACGATCTGCCCAAGACGAGGAGCGCCAAGATCCTGCGTCGCCTGGTCCGCGCCCGGTATCTCGGCGAAGCCGATCTCGGCGACCTCTCCTCGGTACAGAATCCAGAGGCAATCGATGCGATCCCCCGTCGGGAATCCGACGCAGGGGAATCCAGGAGTTGAGCTGTCGATGAACCGAGCATCCTCGAGATCCGTCCTCCTCCTCCAGGGTCTGGCCCTGGCGGTCCCGTTGGGCCTGTGCAATCCGACCGCTCCGGCCGCCGCCCAGCCACGAGTCACCGTGGCTCCCGGCTCGGTGGTCCGATGGAGCGCCCCCGGCACCCAGACCTGTCATCTGGGCGAACGCAGCTGGGCAGCCATCGACGACAGCTGCTTCCTTCCCGTCGACCTGCTTTCCGAGACCGACCTTCAGGCGATGCGCACCTTCGAGGACGGGCGCTACGAAGAGCTCCTTCTCACGATCGGCGACTACCCCTATCCCGTCCAACGTCTGACCATCAAGGACCAGAGCAAGGTCGACCTGTCTGCCGAAGACCTCGCTCGCGTGGAGCGCGAGAATCAGCGCATCGCGGCCCTGTGGCAACGCGAGGGAGAGCCGGAGTTCACCCTGCCGCTCGCACCCCCCCTGGTGCCGTTGCCCGAGGGCGGCCGCTTCGGCTCCCGCCGCTTCATCAACGGCCAGCCACGCAGCCCGCACACCGGCCGGGACTACTCCGCGGCCGCTGGCGCGCCGGTCCACGCGGCAGGGGGCGGACAGGTCGCCCTGGCCGAGGATCACTTTTTCGCTGGCAAGAGCGTATTCATCGATCATGGGGGCGGCCTGATCTCGATGTACTTTCACCTCAGCGAGATTCTGGTCGAGCCCGGGGAAAGCCTCGAGCGTGGCCAGCTGATCGGAAAGGTGGGATCGACCGGCCGCTCCACCGGCCCGCATCTCCACTTCGGGTTGCGCTGGCAGGGGGCACGGGTCGATCCCACCCTGCTCCTCGCGCCTCCCGGCTCTCTGCCTTCGGCGCCGTGAGCCGAGCGCGTCCTTCTCTCCCGGCTCGGGCCTGATCGCTACGCACGGCACCGCGATCGTCGGCCGCTCCGGCTGGAGGGCCGACTGCTAGTCTCTCGACTGGTGCACTGTCAGGGTGCACTCCGCCGCTCCTTCTCCGAGGCTCGATGTGTCCCTCTCCGCCGTGCACAACGACCCCTTGCTCTATGGCCACCTGCTGGCCTTGCTGGTCGGCACCCTGCTCTACGGCTTTCTGAGTCGGGAGCTGCTGCGCCAACCGTCGGCGCTTCCCGGCTGGTCCTCGCGCGCACTCACGCTCTCCCTCACCGCCTTCTTCGCCCTTTCGCTGGCGGTCTCCCTCGGACCGCTGCTGCTCGGCGACGCGACACGCGGAGCGCTCCGGGCCTCGAGGGTCAAGAGCGTTCTCGACTTCGCAAGAGCGTCCTGTTGGCTCGTCTCGTGGCCGCTCCTGGTCCACACCTGTCGTGCCCTGCCAGCCTTCGACCCCGGTCACCCCGCCTCGGGGAGCTCCAGCCGGACTCCCTCCCCCCTCTGGCCGATCCTGGCCTGGATTCCGCTGTTCCCCCTGGTGGTACCGACCCTCGCCATCCTCGACCGCAACGGTCGCTCGATGAGCGAGCAGGCCTGGTCCCTCTATCCGCTGCTGCTGACTCACGCGGCGGCGGCATCGCTGTTGGCCGGCACGCTGCTCGCGCGGGTGCGACGGCTGACCCCGGACCCCGAGCTGCGGATCTTCGCCCGATCTCTCCTGTGGACCCTGGTCCTCACGGTCGCACTGCTCGCCGCGGGCGGCATCGTCCGCTCGGCACTCTCCCCCCGCTGGGCAGATTCGCTCTGGGCCCTCGGGCTCGAGCTGTCGGGGCTACTTCTAGGGGCCTGCTTCGTCTATTTCGTCCAGCGCTACAACCTGCTGCGTCTCTCACTCTCCATGCGCTCGCTGCGTCACTTCACCCTGGTCATCGGATTGGTCCTCCTCACGATGCTCATCGGGGCCTTCGGGGGCGTCGCCGACACCGAGTCCTTTCGACGTTTCGCCGCTCTCGGCATTCTGGCGGCGCTCGCCGCTGCGATCCTCTGGAGTCCACTCGCGGAGTGGGCCGACCTCCACCCGCGCTTCCGGGCCCTGTTCGAGAAGCGCATCACCCCTGCCGAAGTGGAGAGCGTTGCGAGTCGGATTCGCACCCTGGACGGTACCGAGGAGACCCTGCGTACACTGACCGTCCAGGAGATCGGGCGGTGGCTCGACACGGAAGCCCGCTTCCTCCGTGCCGACGTGGACGCTGGGTACGACTCGACGCAGGAGGCTCCCTGGCTACCCCGGCTGCGCGATCACTTTGCCGAGAACCCACGAGGCTTCAATCGTCTCGACGCACCGAGCCCGGAGCTCGCCGCCGCCCTGCTCCACGGCGGTCTGCACGCGGTGCTTCCGTTGCGTATCGGAAACCGGACGGAGTGGCTCCTGGGGTTGTTCGCCTCTCGGGGCGGAGGTGGCTATCAGGAAGCCGAGATGCGTGCCGTAGAGCTCCTGCTGGGCCAGCTCTCGACCACCATCGAGATGCGGCGTCTCACCGAAGAGCGGCTCGCCTCGGAGCGAGCGCTGGCCGATCGCGAACGACTCGGCGCACTCGGACAGGTCTCTGCGGCCCTGGCTCACGAGCTGAAGAATCCTCTCTCGGCCATGAAGTCACTCGCGCAAACGGTGCAGGAGGAGCTCGAAAGGGAGCGACCGGGAGGGGAACGAGCGGAAGACCTCGGCCTGATCGTCGACCAGATCGATCGACTCGATGAAGTTGCACGTGAGGTGTTGGCCTTCGCGGGACCGGCACCCCTCGACCCGGATCTGGACGGAACCGAGCGTGTCGACCTCTCCACTCTGCTCCAGCGCACGCTGCGGGTCCTCGATCACGAAGCCAAACGAAGGGCAATCGAGCTGGACCGCTCCGCTCTGACTTCTGGGGTCTCGGCTCCCGGCAAGGCCTCCTCATGGCAGACCGCGACGCTCAACCTCGTGCTCAACGCCATCGAGCATGCACCGGCCGGCAGCACCGTGTCGATCGGGCTCCGCCCTTCAGACGACCCTTCGACAGGCGTCGAGTTCTGGACCGAGAACGCCGGAGACCCGATCGAGCCTGACCTGGCCCGACGACTCTTCGAGCCCTTTGTCGGTAACCGTCGTCCCGGCAGCACCGGGCTCGGGCTGGCCCTGGTCCGCCAGCGCGCGGCCGAGCTCGGAGGCGAGCTGACCCTCGAGAACCGGGACCAGGCGATCCGATTCACCCTGCACGTGCCAGCTCCCCACACCCGAGGGGTCGGCCCGGAGGCGACGCGATGACCGAGCTCCCACCCGAAGACGGCTCGACGCCGCCACGGCGAATCCTGGTGTGCGACGACGAGCCGGCTGCGCGGCGTGGCGTCGTGCGCGCGCTCTCGAAGGACGGCCAGTACACGCTCCTGGAGGCGGCGGACGGCACCGAGTGCCTCCATGTGCTCGAGCGCCCGGGAAAGGGGATCGATCTCGTGCTGCTCGATCTGCGCATGCCCGGGATGGATGGCCTCACGACACTCGATCGCATCGCAGAGCTCGACCGCTCGCCTCCTGTGGTCGTGGTGACGGCCGACGCCAGCGTGCGCTCGGCGGTAGCGGCGGTGAAGGCCGGAGCCAGCGACTATCTGAGCAAACCCTTCGATATCGACGAGCTCCGACTGGTCGTCCGGCGGACCCTCGAGCATCGGCAGCTCGTGCGCCGGGCCGACTTCCTCGAGGCAGAGCTCGATCGACTCGCCGGAGACCACACACTGATCGGAGAATCGGCCCCGATGGTGGCATTGATCGACGCGATCGAGCGGGTGGCGCCGAGTCGTGCGAGCGTCGTGATCTTCGGAGAGTCGGGCACGGGAAAGGAGCTGGTCGCCCGGCAGATCCACGCCCACAGCCGACGAGCGCGCCAGCCCTTCGTCGCGCTGAACTGCGCGGCGATTCCCGACCTTCTGGTGGAGAGCGAGCTGTTCGGCCACGTCAAAGGTGCCTTCACCGGAGCCGATCGCGATCGAAAGGGACGCTTCGAGCAAGCCGATGGTGGCACCCTGCTGCTCGACGAGATCGGCGACATGTCGCTCGGCGCCCAATCGAAGCTGCTGCGCGTGCTGCAGGAGGAAATGGTCGAGCCGGTCGGCTCGAGCCGATCGACCGAGGTCGATGTGCGCGTCTTGGCGGCGACCCACCGCGATCTGCGTGAGGCAGTGAACGAAGGGAACTTTCGCGAAGACCTGCTGTTTCGCCTTCGGGTGGTCGAGCTCGATGTTCCACCGCTGCGCGAGCGCGGCTCCGACGTGCTTCGACTCGCTCGGCACTTCCTTCGAGCCCATGCCGGGGATCGACTGCGTCTCGACGCCTCCGCCGAGCGGATTCTGCTCGACTACCGTTGGCCCGGAAACGTCCGCGAACTGGCCAACGTCATCGAGCGCGCGACCATCTTCTGTCGCGGAGACCTCGTCACTGCGCACGATCTCCCGAGTGAGTTGAGAGAGGCGGCCTCGGCGGTCATCGAGCCCGCCCCGGGGGCCGACGCCCGGAGCCCCCACCGTGCAGACGGGGAGGATTTTGCGACCGCCAAGGCCCGCTTGATCGAGAGCTTCGAGCGCAGGACCCTGAGCGACGCGCTGCGCCGCCATCGGGGCAACGTGTCTCGGGCGGCGCTCGATCTGGGTCTGCACCGCCAGAACGTCCAACAGAAGCTGCGCAAGCTCGGGCTGCGACCGAAGGACTTTCGCACCTGATTCACGATTGACCTCCGCCGCTCTGGTCGATCGTTGGCTGGCACCTGCCGGCGACTGAGCCGCCTCGCATGTGCACTTGCTGGTCACGGATGGAGGGTTCTTGCCCGACGGCAGTTTCCGGCACCTGCTGTGGGTGGATGGAGAGGCTCTGGAGCGGCTGTGGCGGGCCGAGGTGCTGCGGCTGCTGGTGGAGCGAGGCAAGATCAACCAGGAGGTAGTGGAGTCGCTGTTGTCGTGGCGGCACAGCGGGTTCTCGGTGCATGCGGGGGTGCGGGTCGAGGAGAAGGCGGCGGCGGCACGACTGGGCCGGTACATGGCTCGGTGTCCGATCGTCTTGGACCGCTTGGAGTGGGACGCGCAGCGGGAGGAGGTGGTGGTTCAGCCGCGGCCGTCTCGGCGAGGTGGCCCGTTGTGGGAGTCCGAGCGTCTTGATGTGCTGAGCTTTCTAGCTCGCGTTCTCGATCCCGTGCCGGAGCCTCGTCAGCAGCAGGTGCGGTACTGGGGTTGGTACTCGAATGCGGCTCGGGGCAAGCGCCGCAAGGCAGAGTTGGCGGCCGTAGCTTCCCAGGGCGCCGCGTCGTCGCCCGAGTTGGATCGGTCCCGGCGTCGCCGCCGTCTGTCCTGGGCTCGGCTGATCAAGAGGGTGTATGAGGTCGATCCTCTGCTGTGTCCGTACTGTGGAGCAGAGATGAGAATCGTGGCGTTCGTGGTGGAGGTGTGTTCGCTGCGGCGGTTGTTGGAGGGTGTGGGGCTGGGTGCTCAGGAAGCCGAGCCGTTGTCGCGGGCGCCTCCGGGGGTTGGGGAGCTGGTGTACGAGTCGGCCGAGGGCTAGTGCCGGACCGGGGCGGGGCCGGTTCCTGGCGGAGCTGTGTTGCGGTGGAGACATTCGGGCGCCCTTCGAGGTTGGGGATGTTCTTCGGGGGCTGTTGACGGCCTGACCTGACGGGGATAGCAGCCCACGAACGGCTCGCGGGGCTCTCCGAGTCCTCTCGAGCCGCAGCCAGTGCTCCGATCCGCCCACGGTCTGAAAAGCAAATCCCTACACGCCTCTCGACGTCGAACAAGACCTCCTGGAAGATCAGGGGGTTGTAGCGGTCCATGTGGTAGCCGTCGATGATCAGGCGGATCCGGCTCTTCGTGCCTGCCAGTCGATAGTGGATGTGCTTCCTGGTGATCGTGAACGTGGGCGAGCGCATCGTGCCCTGATGGCGGTGGGAGAGGAGCCCGCTGTGCGGTGTCGCGGCCCAGAGGCGACCCCGCGGGCCGTCGCCGCTCCAGCCTCCGTCGTCGGTGAAGCCCATGCCGTACCGAGTCCAGCCGCCGAAGCTCCCGTTCGCGAAGACCTCGGCATCCTTCGGAGGCGAGGCCTTCGAAGGCGAGTCGTTTGGAGGTGAATCTCCGCTCGGATACGGGATCGGTCTGCGGTCGCGCCAGCTCGCGAGCGCTTCGGCGAGGCGACTGTCGTCGCCGAATCCATCCTCCAGCGAGAGCTATACCAGGAGTGGAGCGGGTGGCCGGGGGCCTGCACCCGCGAGTCCTCGAGCGCTCGCTCCCAGGCGGTCACAGGTAGGGAGCCGGAGGTTTCGGGGTCGAAGGGCCTTCGACCGGCGGCCTCGCGAAGTCGTCCGCTGGCGACCACGAGAGCCCCGGCGGCATCGCTGGGCAAAGTGAGTCGCTCCTGCGCCCGTGCCGCCTCCTCGCGCACCGACTCGATCGCTTCGGTCGCCGAGCGGATGCGGCCGCGCGGGTCGAGATGCGCGTATTGCCGGCGGGAGCTCTGCAGGTAGCCACTGAGGGCGTAGTAGTCGGCCGTGGAGATGGCGTCGAACTTGTGATCGTGGCAGCGGGCGCAGGCGACGGTCAGGCCGAGGAACGTCTTCGAGAAGACGGCGATCTGGTTGGCGACGCGCTCCGCCTCGTCCGCGCGCACGTCCACCGGGCCGTGGTGGGCCTGGTAGAGGTGCCAGAAGCCCGTTGCGATGATCGACTCGTTGAAGTGCTCCTCCGGGTGACGGCGAGGATCCGGGAGCAGATCTCCGGCCACGTGCTCGCGCAGAAACTGGTCGTAGGGCACGTCCGCATTGAAAGCGCGGATCACGTAGTCGCGATAGCGCCAGGCCTCGGGAATCGGGTAGTCGAACTCGTGCCCGTGTGTCTCCGCGTAGCGCATGAGACCGAGCCAGTGGCGGCCCCACCGTTCGCCGGGGTGAGGCGACGCCAGCCAGCGATCGACCAGCCGCTCCCAGGCGTCGACACGACCGTCGCGCAGGAAGGCATCAACCTCGTCGGGCGACGGCGGCAGTCCGCGCAGGGCAAAGGACAGGCGGCGCACGAGGATCTCGGGCTCGGCGACCGGCGCCTGCTCGAGTCCGGCTTCCTCGAGCTCAGACCGGATGAAGGCGTCGATGGCGGCGCTGTCGTCCGCAGGCTCCGCACCGGGCACCGGGGGTGCTGTGAGCGGCTGCCAGGCCCAGTGCTCGGCGCGTCTCGCCGCGAGGTCGAAGACCTCTGCCTCGACGTTCGCCGCCGGGGGCGGCTCGTCGGGCCAGGGCGCTCCGCGCCGGACCCACTCCTGCAGCGTGGCCAGATCCTCGGACGCGAGCTTGCGGCTCGGCGGCATCTGCAGATCCGGATCGTCGTAGCGCACCGCTCCGACGAGCAGACTCGCGTCGGGGTCTCCGAGCACGAGCGCCGGTCCGCGTTCGCCGCCCTCGAGGATCGTCTGGATGTGATCGAGCCGCAGTCCGGAACGCTGGCGATCGGGGCCGTGGCAGGCCAAGCATCTCTTGGCGAGAAGCGGCCGGACCTCCTGCTCGAACCACTCCAGATCCGCCTCGGTGGGCTGAGCGGAGACGCCCTCGAGGAATGGTGTCAGGACCAACAGGACTGCGATCACGGACCGGAGCAATGGGGACCCTCGTCGAATAGACCCCGAAAGCCTACTCGACGCACGCCCTTTGATACTCGGGTCTCGGCTGGATGGTAGATCGTCGACTAGCTGAGCGCTGATCACAAGCCTCTTCAGAAGGCCGTCTCGCGTCCGACCACGATTGGCGCGGCTCTACTTTCAGTGACGGAGAGGCGAGATTAGGTTTACGTAATCATGTATACTTCACAGCGAGGTACCGCATGGCCACCGAGACCGTTTCCCTGACCGAAATGAGACCCCGTCTCTCTGAGCTCCTGGAGCGAGCGCATCGGCAATTCGACCGCTTCGTGATCACCCGGAGGGGCCGGGCCGAAGCGGTGCTGCTCTCCTCCGAGGAGTTCGAAGGGCTGCTGGAAACACTCGAGATCCTCGCCGACAAGAGAATGGTGAAGAGGCTCGTCGAGGCCGATGACGAGCTGTCCCGCGGAGGAGGCCACTCGCTGGCGGAGGTCCGGCGGGAACTCGATCGGTGACGACGGTCCGGCTCTCGAGTCACGCTCGGAAGAGCTACCTGAAGCTCGCCAAGGCAGACCGCCGCCTGTTCGAGCGGTTGGATCGTGCCCTCGAAGGTCTTGGCGAGGACGCGCACAGAGGCAAGCCGCTCGCGGGCCCCCTGGTCGGCCATCGGTCGCTACGAGTCGGGTCGTTGCGGATCGTCTATCGCATCGAGGACGAAGAGTTGGAGGTCCTTGTGCTGGAGATCGGGCAGCGGGGAAGCGTCTACCGATGAGCACGGCCTCAGTACGGCATGTCGTCGTCACCTAGTTGTTACGTCTCAGGGACGTTGTTCAGGCTGCTGCGCGTAGTCGCTGCCAAGGGGTTCTTCCTCCGAGACCGTGGTGAGGTCTTTCGAGATTGTAGTAGCGAACCCAGGTAGGGAGGGCCCGTGTTCGCCGCTTCGAGCTGGAGTAGGACTTCGCGTAGGCCCACTTGCGGGCGAGGGTCTGGATGAAGCGTTCGACCTTGCCGTTGGTCTTGGGCGTGTAGGGCCGCGTGTAGAGGTGGCGGATGCCGAGCTCGCGACAGGCGTCGTTGAAGAGACGAGATCGGTAGCCCGAGCCGCGGTCCGTGAGCACCCGTTCGATGCGAAGGCCCTGCTCGGCGTACCAGGCGACGCTGTGACGGAGGAACTCCGTGACCGAGTGCTGGCCCTCGTCCGGGAAGACCTCGACGAAGGCCAGCCGGGTGTGATCGTCCACGGCTGCGTGAGCGTTCTCCCAGCCAGCCCCCTTCACCCGGCGGGAGCGATCGCCATGGATCCGGTGACCTGGACCCTTCGTGATCCGGGCGAGCTTCTTGGTGTCCAGGTGCAGCAGCTCGCCCGGACGCTCTCGCTCGTAGCGCCGGACCGGCTCTTTCGGCTCGAGGCTGCTCAGGCGACCCAGGCCCTGGCGCAGGATCCGAGACACCGTCGAACGGGGCACCTTCACTTGCTCCGCGATCTCCCAGGCCACCTTGCCGCAGCGACGCAGGCGCAGGATGCGCTGGACCTTCCTCCCCGGCGTCTCCCCGGGGCTCCGGTGGGGCCGAGAGCTTCGATCCTGCAGACCCGCGAGGCCCTCCTCGCGATAGCGACGGATCCAACGGTAGGCCATGCTCTCGCTGATGCCGGCGCAGGCCGCAGCCTGCGCCACCCGCTCTCCTCTCTCCACAACCCGCTGAACCAACAGCAATCTGCCGTGAATCGTCAGACGGGCGTTAGCATGAAGCTCCATTCGGGTCTCTCCTCTGAGTCATTTGGCTGTAGCAACCTCATGATCTCAGAGGAACCCGAATGAACCTGAACAACCTACTGAGCTTTCACACCTAGGCCGAAGTGGTGACCCAGCTCGTGCACCACGGTGTCGGTGCCCTCTTTCACCACCTGGGCCTCGGTGTCGCAGATCCAGAGGATCGGCTTATGTAGACCGCCGGTGGCCGCACCAGCCAGGCAGGTGACGGGACTTGTTCGCGTCTTCTCTCTTCGGAGGGGAGATGTCTCATGCCGCCGCTGCGCCGTCGAGACCGCCGCCCGCGGGAGGGGTTCGTGCCTACCGAGCCCGGCACCCGGAGCGCACGGTGTTGTATCGGGCGCTGGTTCATCATCTCGATCGCTTTCTCCAGGTCTACGAGGAGCGTTTCGAGCGTTCCCACGGTCGGCTCCGCCGATGTGTGGAGAGGCTCGATGTCCGATCGTTCTCGATCGTCTGGAATGGGACAGCGATCGCGAGGAAGTGGTGGTCCAGCCGCGGCCGTCTCGTCGAGGTGGTCCGTTTGGGGAGTCGGAGCGGTTGGATGTGCTCGAGTTCTTGCGGGCTACCGCCTTCGGCGGTCACCCCACGGCGTTCACTGGAGAGTCCGCCGGGCGGTCTCTTCAGGGTCTCTGGCTCGAGTGCTAGATCATGTCCCCGAGCCTCGTCAGCAGCAGGTTCGGTACTGGGGTTGGTACTCGAATGCGGCACGAGGCAAGCGCCGGAAGGCCGAGTCGGGGGCCGAATCAGAGAGTTGGCCGCTGAGTGCCGACGTGGAACCGAGTGGTGCCTCGAGGCATCGCCGGCTGTCGTGGGCTCGACTGATCAGGAAGGTCTACGAGGTGGACCCGTTGTTGTGCCGGTACTGCGGCGCGGAGGTGAGGATCGTGGCCTTCGTGGTCGAGGCGTCCTCGTTGCGGCGGTTGCTGAAGGGTGTGGGGCTTTGTCCTCAGGAGGCCGAGCCGTTGTCGCGGGCGCCTCCCGGGGAGGGGGAGCTGGTGTACGAGGTGGTGGAGGGTTGACGTTGAGGCCGGGCCGGAGTCGGTCCATGGCGGAGCTGTGCTCGGTTGAGAGGATGGGCGGTCGCTTCCGGCTTCGTGAAGCTCCTCGGGGGCTGTTGGCGGAAGGACGCGGCGCGTCGACCGGTCCGTGATGGCCTCGCGGAGCCCTAAGGACCCTCTTCGAGCCGCGTCGTGCCCTGCGCTAGGCTCAAACCCAGAAAGGAACTTCCTACACGTCGCCGAGCGCGCCGACTCCACTTCCTCGAGCTTGTCGTTCCAGCGCTGCTCGAGCTGGCTGGCCACCAGGCGGTTACGCGGGTCGACCTCGTCGTACTGTTCGAAGGCTCGCTTCGCCTCGTACTCGAGCTGCTCGATCTGACGCACCAGGGCCTGGTGGCGATCGTCTCGGTGCTCGCTCAGTCGCTCGAGAGCTTCGAGACTCGCCTCGACACCCAAGGGCGAGATCACCTCCAAGAGCTCCTCGGCGAAGCGCCGATCCACCAAACTCCCGCCAAACGCCAGGCAGTACTGCCCACCCGCATCGTAGTCGCCCTTGCACCCGTAGCGACCCGCGGTTCCTTTCCTGCCCCAGTAGCGCACGTGCAGCTTGCGACCACAACGACCGCAACGCAACAGACCTACGAGCAAGCCCTGCCCCTCGCGAACCGCTGCTACCGATTCGTCTCCCTCCAGATGCAAGGCGTTGCGCCGAATCATGCGCTGATTCTCCTCGTACCTCTGCCAGGGAATATACCCCTCGTGGTGGTCGCGGATGAACACCCGACACTCCTGCGGCGAACGGACGCGGCCGGTGCGCTTCTTTAGCTTCCCCTCCTGGAAAACGACCTCGGTTTGTCGACGACCGTAGTCGTACACGCCGGCGAAGAAGGGATTGCGCAAGACGTTGGAGACGAACGACTGCGTCGGCAGCTGCCACACCACCTGCCGCTTCCCGCTCACAAACTTGTGCACGGGCAGCTCAACCCCCTCGACATGGAACCACTTGAAAGTCTGGCGCATGCTCCAGCTCTCGCGGAACTTGCGAAAGATCAGCTCCATCGCCTCCTGCACTCGCTGATCAGGATCCTTGACCACCTGGCCTGTGGTGTCCCGTACGTAGCCGGCGGGAAGAAGCCGCACCAGCTCACCCCGCTGTGCCTTGAGCTGCTGGCCCTCCCACATGCGTGTCCGGATCGTCTTGAGCTCGACCACGCTCAGCGTCCCCTTGATCCCCAGAATCAACTGGTCGTCGATGGATCTCGGGTTCGTAGATTTGGCCTTCGTCCGCGATCAGCGTGTCAAAGCTCTGGCACACCTCGATCAAGCGGCAGAAGTCCTTGTCCGTTCTCAGCAGGCGCGACAGCTCCCGACCCAGCACCATCCCCACCTCGCCGCGGGCCACCGACCCGACCAATCGATCGAAACCCAGGCGCTGCGCCGCCCCCACCGAGGCACTCGAGCCAAGGTCTGTGTCCACGATCTCGACCTCGCGGAATCCCAGCTCGCGAGCCTCCTCGGCCAGGGCGTACTGCAGTCGCTGGCTTTCGAGGTTCTCGCGCACCTGCCTGAGCGACGATTGACGCAGGTACACCACCGCCTTGCGCGCCAGGTGCTCAGGCGTGAGCTTGTGACTGCTCTTTGGACGGCTCATCGTTTCTCCTTTCTCGGGCCTTGTGCACCGCGACCAGCGCCTCGGCCATCCGAGCCACCAGCGCCCTTCGAGCGTCCTTGGCCATCGGTACGGCCAGATCGCTTCGATTTCGTTCGAGATCGACCTCGAGTCGAAGCTGTTGCACCACGTCCTCTCCTTTCCGGACTCAGTTCCACGGAGGAGAGGCTACCCACCACCGGCGACCCCACCTGCATCGCGAGCAAGCACCGACCACAGAGCTCGGCGAGAAGAACCAGAGCGCGGGGCTCGACGAGCCCCGCGGTGGAAAGGTGAGCCTGCGAAGCGCTAGGGTTGAACATCCAGGCCGGGATCTTCAGATGCCGGCCTCCCGGGGTCCACCACCGTGTACGCGCCGTCACCCTGACGCGGAGCTCGCACCACTTCCAGTCGTCTCCCGTGCAACGCGTGGAAGGGGTAGCGGACGGTGACACGGGATCTGAAACTCAGGGTGTTATGGGTGTCACTTCTGGCATCCGCACGTGCACCTGCTGGTCACCGACGGCGGCTTCCACTCCGACGGGAGTTTCCGGCACTTGCTGTGGGTGGATGGGGAGGCTCTGGAGCGGCTGTGGCGGTCCGAGGTGCTGCGGCTGCTGGTGGAGCGAGGCAAGATCGGCCAGGAGGTGGTGGAGTCGTTGTTGTCGTGGCGCCACAGCGGGTTCTCGGTGCATGCGGGGGTGCGAGTCGAGGAGAAGCCTTCCGCCGCCCGGTTGGGCCGGTACATGGCTCGGTGTCCGATTGTGCTCGATCGTCTGGAGTGGGACGGCGACCGCGAGGAGGTGGTGGTTCATCCTCGGCCGTCTCGGCGGGGCGGTGCGATGTGGGATTCGGAGCGTTTGGACGTGCTCGACTTTCTAGCTCGTGTCCTGGATCCCGTGCCGGAGCCTGGTCAGCAGCAGGTGCGGTACTGGGGTTGGTACTCGAATGCTGCACGGGGCAAGCGTCGCAAGGCCGAGTCGGCGGCCGACTCAGGGAGCTCGCCGGCGAGTGACGCCGGGAGACCGAATGGCGCCTCGAGCCGTCGCCGTCTTTCGTGGGCTCGGCTGATCAGGAAGGTGTACGAGATCGATCCTCTGTTGTGCCCGTACTGCGGTGCCGAGATGAGGATCGTGGCGTTCGTGGTGGAGGTGTGTTCGCTGCGGCGGCTGTTGGAGGGTCTGGGAGTGGGCCCTCAGGAGGCCGAGCCGTTGTCGCGGGCGCCTCCGGAGGAGGGGGAGTTGGTGTACGAGGCCGTGGAAGGCTAAAGCGGGGCCGGGCGGAGTTGGTCCTGGCGGAGCCGTGTTGCGTGGAGATCACGCGAGGCTGCTTCGGTCTCCGGAAGGCTCCACGGTCTGTGTTCGCACCCTCTCGGGCGACCCATTCTGCTCCGTCGTTCGCTCCTCGACCGCCGCAACCCTCCTCAGACCCCCTGCGAAGCTGCGCTGGGCTCGAGGCCGAGAAAGCGATCTACTACACGTTCGATCGAGCTGGGGCCACCGACCGTGAAGGGACGAGCATCTCGACCTTCCGGGCCAGCTCTTCCCCCCAGCCTGGTGGCATCGAGGGATCGCGCTCTGCGGTGATGGAGAGGATCGTGGAAGCCGGCCGGCAGGGTCCATCCCGCACAGGCCTCACCCCTGGGTAGCACCTATTCGGCAGTCGCGTCGCCCACACGAAGCCGAGTTAGCGCGCTCGCCATGCGGGCAGCGACCAGCTCGTTGCCGCGGGGGCTCACGTAACCCCAGGTATCAATCCATTCTGCCTCGTCCTGGTCGTCGAAGACGGTCTCGAGCGCGGTCATACGTGGCCTTTCGTTCGCTGCAACCTCGATGGCCCGGTAGCTGGCCTTTGTCTCGGTCAACTGGTGCTGGTCGGCGAGCTGCTCTCGGGCATCGTGTTGGGGCTCGTGGCCCATCAGTTCTCTGACCGTCAGCCCGTTTTCGCGGGCGTGAGCGACGACGCGGTCCTTCGCGCGTTGACCGAACTGGATCTTCTTCGTCATGCTTCAAGCCGGCCTGGAGCTCCGGCCGCGAGATCTGGGCGAAGCCTCGAGCAAGGCCTCGCTGGTCGCGGCGGGAGGGATGATCAAGGGAGATCCTCCAACAGCTGGTTGCTCAGGGACCTCTGCCTGTCGACCACCCCTTAGACATCGCCTACCAGCGGGCGATGACCAGCTCGGCGACGGCAGTCGACCGGTGACGCTGGTGTAGGATCGTGGTCGCCTGCCGGCCTCTCTTTCCTCGGTCCATCGAAAGCCCGAGTCCCCATGACTCCTCCCCTGAACGAGCTTCCTGAACCGCCAGATTCCACGCCAGGTCCGCTGCGACAGCTCGGTTTTGCGCAGCTGCGCGACTTTCTTGCCCGCCATTTGCTGATCCTGGTGGGGCTACCTCTGATCGCCGTTGCGACCACGGTCGCTGCCAGTCGGCTGGTTCCGAAGCGCTACGAGGCCCCTACGACGTGGGTCGTCTCGCAGCTGGACTCCGAGTCGAGGATCGAAGGGAACCCCCTGTCGATTCGTAGCCTCAGGTGGAATCTCGAGTCGCTGCGCGCGCTGCGCGCGGCCGAGGAGCGAATCGCGGCCCATTCGGGCGGTGAGGAGATCGAGCTCGAGATCGGCGGCAACTTCGAGACCGCGACGCTGTTGCGTCGGCGTACGCGTCACGAGTTCGCGCGCTTCGGTGAGCTCCAGTTGGAGGAGCGACGTCACCAGCTGGCGGAGGAGTCGCTGCGCAGGGAGTTCGGGTTGCTCGACGACCAGCTTGGACGCGATCTCCAGCAGGCGTTGCACTACCGTGATTCCGTTGCGAAGCGTCACTGTGGTGCGCTGCTGTCGCTGCAAGCCCAGGGCGGAGGCGTGCCGATCCAAACCGCTGCCGAGGCCGTCGTGCCGCGCACTCCCATGAGTCTCAATCTGCTGCGTTGCTCGGCCTTCGCACTCGGCGTCGTTCGCGACCTGGGTTGAGCGCGGCCAGCCATGTCGGCAGAGCCCACCAAGCCCCGCCCGGTAGCTACCGGAACTGTCGCTCGACTGGCTGCCGGAACCGCTACGACTCTGGCGGGGAGATTCCTTGGCCGAGGACTTGCGCTGTTGACGCAGGTCGTACTTGCCCGCTCGCTCGGACCGGCTCCGTTCGGAGTCTTCACCCTGGCGTGGGCGGCCTTCCGGTTGGCCACTGTTGCTGGAATTGCTGGCTTCGATAAGGCGATTACCCGATTCGCCTCGGTGGGTTGCTCTCTCGATCAACTCAAGGGTGACAGCGCTGGGACGGTGAGGCGGATTCTCGTCTGGGGTCTGTCGATCGCCATCATCGTCGGGATTTCCCTCCGTGCCCTCGCTCCGATTCTGGCAAGTGTGCTCGACTCGCCGGGAGTCGTCGCACCGCTCCGAACCCTGGCGCTGGCGGTTCCCCTGGCGGCCCTGGTCGCGTTGGTGGCGGCGTCCCTGCGCACCCGAGGCAGGGCGTTTGCGGCGACCTGGGTGCAAGATCTCATCCAGCCCGCGCTGACCCTCGCGCTGTTGCCTCTCGCACTCTTGTCGGAGTCGCCTGTGGCCTGGGCTGCTGGAGTGGTGACGGCGTCCTACGGTGTGGCCGCGCTCTCGGGCGGGCTCGGCTTGAGGCGCTCTCTGGCTCGCGAACAGGCCCAGCAGGCGCCAGGTGAGTCTAGCAGCGACAGGGTGTCGAATCGCCGCATCGTCGTCTATGCGCTGCACGCGCTCAGTAGCACGTCGTTCGTCCTCCTCCTCTACTGGCTGGACAAGCTGATGGTCGGCTACTTCCTCGACGAGGCGGCCGTGGGGCTGTACCAGTCCGCTGTCCAGTTCAACGTCATCTTCGTGATCATCATCGCATCGATCTCTGCGATGCTCTCGCCCCTCGTGGCACGGTGCTGGAACGAGGGGCGACGTGACGAGGTGGAAGGTCTCTTTCGAATCGGTGTGCGTTGGTGCCTCTACCTCGCGGTGCCAGTCGTCGTGATGATCCTCATCCTTCCGGCTCAACTCCTCGAGGCTGTCTTCGGCAGCGCCTACGTTGGGGCTTCCTCCGCTCTGATCATTCTTGGGCTCGGACAGTTCTTCAACGCGGCGACCGGTCCAGTCGGGCAGCTATTGATGATGACCGGAGGGGAGCGGGCCTGGTTCATCCTGTCGGGGTGCAGTGTGCCGCTCAGTTTGACTCTCAACGCTCTCCTGATTCCTCGGTTCGGGATCGAGGGCGCAGCGATGGGCACGGGTGTGACTCTGATCGTGCTCTTCGGCACGGCCACGGTGCTCACCATGAAGCGAAACGGCCTTCGGCCCTACGATTGGTCTCTTGCGCGAGTTTCTCTGGCAGCTTTGCTGGCGTCGATCGTTCCTGCGGCGCTGCGTTGGGGAACGGAGCTTCGTCCGTGGCCGGTGGTCCTGCTGGGTGGACTCGCCACCGTGCTGGTTTTCGGAAGCACGCTCTGGTGGTTTGGCTTCGATGCATCCGAGCGTGCTGTCGGTCGACGCCTGCGCGCTCGAATGGGCACCATGCGGGAACGGAGGATGGAGTCGTGACTGACTTGGATCGAGAGTCTCTCTGGAGCGAAGCCAAGCGCGTGCCGCGGTGGGCGGAGGCGAGCCGATTCAGCAGAGGAGTCGCCAAGAGAGGAATCCACTGGTCGAACGCGCCGATGCGTTCGGCGGCGTGCTGATCGAATCGGCTATTCTTCGGGCGAAGTGGCGTCCCGAGAAGCGACTCGATCGAGGCCGAGATGGCGCGCGAAGCTCGCGCTCCTCTGCATGTCGACTGCTCTGTCGTTGGCTCTCCTCGAGGCCGGAGTGCGCCTGGCGGGCCTCGATCTCGATCCTTCCGAGAGACTCCGCTACGACCCGCGACTAGGGTGGGTGAGGGACCCTGCCGCTTCGACCCGGATCGAGAAGCGCGGTTTTCGCACACCGCCCATCGACCGAGAGAAGGCACCGGGTACGCGTCGCCTCCTGCTGCTCGGGGATTCCTTCACCGAGGGTCGGGGGGTCCCCTGGGAGAGCACGTTCGCAGCCCAGCTCGGGCGGCAGTTGAACGGCGCTGTCGACTCCGCGGCCGATCCGGTGGAGTGGGAAGTGATCAACCTCGGCATGTCGGGCTGGGGAACGGCGCAGGAACTGCTCGCACTGCGCCACCACGGTCTCGAGCTCCAGCCCGACGGCGTCGTCCTCCAGGTGCTGCCCTACAACGATCTCTGCAACAACAACCTGGGACAGGCTCGCACCTGCAGCGTTCAGGATGTGCATCGTCCCTACTTCGTGCTCGAAGGCGAGGACCTCAAGCCTACGGCGCTGTTTCCCTGGAGGGATCGGGCCCGGCGCACCTCCCGCCTCTTCGGATTGGTCGAGAATCGCTTCACCTGGGAGTATCGCCACGTTGTCGGGTCGAACTCCCGGCAGCTGCGCGACGTGGTGCGTGATCGAAGGCAGAGGGCGCTGGCGGAGGCGGCGGCGCGGGGACTCGAGCATCGAGGAACGGTGTACTCGATGGTGCCGCTGCGAGCCCAGCCTCCCGCCGTCGTCGAGGGCTGGCGTGTCACAGAACGCCTGCTCGACGAGATCGTCTCGGAGCTCGAGGCGGCGGGAATCCCGATGATCGGTCTGGTGGTGCCCTTTCCACGAGAGTTCGACGAGGAGTGGCTCGGGCGGCTTCGTGAGCTGGAGCCGGCGCTGCAGCCCGAATATGGAACCCGGCGTGTCGAGGAGGCCTTCCGGCGCCGCGGGATCCCCGTCATCTCCGTGCGGGAGCTCCTTTCCAGCCACGGCCTCCAGGCCCGCGACCACTACTACCCGGTCGGGGTGCCGTACGACAGCCACTGGAACACCCTGGGGCACCATCGGGTCGCGAACTGGATCGCCGACGAGCTGGCACGGCTGGGCATGGCGCGCTCGACGGGCGAATCGTCGCAGTTGCCGCGTACCGCCGACCTCCTGGCCGAGGTCCTGCCACCGGTGGCGCTGAGCGGGCTCGGTCCGATCGATGAAGGGGAACGTGCGGGGTGGGGAGAGCGCTCGACGATCGTCTTCCTTTCCGACGACGCCGGGTCCGGGACCCTGTACGCGACGCTCGATGCGCGGGTGGAAGCGCGGTCGCTGGTCGTACGAATCAACCAGGAGCTCGCCGGACGCTGGCGGGTCGAACAAGAGGAGCCCGTCGAGCTCGAGATCCCCCTGCTGATTCGACCGGGTCGGAACGAGATCGAGCTGCGCTATTCCGGCAACCCGCCGCCTGGACCGGAGGAGCCGGTGGTGCGCTATCGCCGTCTCCGGCTCGAAGCCAATCGGTAGCCCTTCCTTAGTCTTCGTAGGGTCTGGAGGCAAGGGCGACGTGGAGCGCGCTCGTGCCGACCGTGACGGCGATCCAGGCAGCCTTCCTCCCCCGGCCTCCCTCCAAGGGTCGCCTCGCTCAGAGGGTGCCTTCGAGGCCGCCGGTTGCACGAGCAGCCGCCCTCGAGCGGGAGAGTTCCCAGCCGGGTTCCGGGCGGACCTCGGGGCGGAGTCGCGGAAACAAAAAGAGCCGGCCCTCCGAAGGAGTGGCCGGCCTTCCGATCCCGTTAGGTCCTGGTCGACCTAGAAGCGGGTCGCGACGAAGTCGTCGGCGTAGAACGTGCCGTTGGCCGAGGATGCCACTGCGCCGAGGTTGTGACCCAGGCGGATCAAGTCGACCTCGAAGGGGTTGTCGAGATTGGACTCGGTAGCGAAGAGCACGTCGTCCTTGTAGATCTTGAACTCACCGTCGTTGGTGTTGTTGCCGGTCGCGGCGGTCCACTCGACGCTGATCTTCGTCTTGGCGTCGCCCTGGACGAAGGGACCGAGAACGCCCTTGAGGTTGCCCGGAACTGCCGAATCGAAGTCCCTCACCCAGAAGATGACCCGGTAGCCAGTGGTGGTGCCCGGGTTGCTTCCCTTGAGCAGCGCGAGGAACGCGTTCTTCTGACCGGTGCCTTCGCGGTTGCCGAGGGTGTGCAGGAAAGCCCAGCGGCAGTTCTGGCCCTGACACATGTTCATGTTGTTGGGGTTGATGTTGAGATCGACGCGGATCGTCCGCTCGTCCGACGGATGGTTCGACTGAACGTAAGCCATGCCGCCGGTGCCGTCGAAATCCACGCCCAGGCCGAAGTTGCCAGTGAGCGCTGCAGCGTTGGTGACGTCGATCGTCGGTGCAGCCAGCACAGGGGCGGTCACCAGAAGGGTCAGACCTAGCGCTGTCATCCACTTGCTCATGGGGATCGTTCCTCCTCTGCGGTCACGAGCGAATGTCGGCCGCATAAATTTATCGCTCCCTTTCTATAATATCCGCTGGAGACTGTCAAGAAGACGTTGTGCCGGGTCGCGGCGGTCGTTCTCGAACAGGCTCCACTGCTGCCTGCAGAAGCCCGGTAGGTAGGTTACCTCACCACGGAGCGAAAGGCTGTATCCGCACAACCGGAAATGGAAGCCTATCATGAAGAACACGCTGGCTCAGAGGGGCCGCATTTACTCGATTGCATTGATAGTGGGGATAGTGAGGCGCCGGTCAGGTCGGAATACCGTGAGCAGTCACTGCCAGGCGCAGAATTGCTTATAGCTAAACAACGAAATATCATCTGGAGTTCATGCGTTCCCCACGCCTCCCCCCGCTCGAATCCCTGCTCCCACTCGCACTACTTCTGCTCTGGCCATGCACGGGGTTGGCGCAGACAACGGTTCCCGCCGTCTTTTCGGTGCTGGCGGACGAGTTCGACGGTTCGCTGGAGAACTGGACGATCGCATCCGGCAGTACGGTGGCCACGGTGGCCGCGGCCGCGCGCTCCGGCGCGAAGGGCTTGCAGGTCACGATCGACTCGGGCGAGAGTCACCTGGTCGTTGGAGGCTCCCGGCCCGTGGCGCGAGCCGAAGAGGGCTATCTGACCTTCTGGTTCGATCCCAACAGCGTGGCGCTGAACGATCCCGGGAGCGGTTTCGTGGGGGACCGGTCCGTGCAGATCGCGGCGATCAAGGGGCCCAACTTCAAGAACCTGGTGGCGATCCGCTTCTACCAGACCGGGGGCCAGTACCTCGGCTGGATCGAGTGGCGAGACGGTGCCGACAGCGCTCAGTGGGATCTCGGAACGACCTTCGTTCTGCCCGATCGCTGGCAGGAGATCACGATCGGATTCCGCGAGGACTCGTGGGTCGCCGCCTGGGTCGACGGCGTGAACGTGCGCTCCATCACCGCGGGTGTGACCCACTTCGAGGACTGCGCCTCGGTTCTCGAGATCGGCAAGACCCTGAACAGTACGTTGATCGAGCCGACCGGGACGCTTCGTTTCGACGAGGTCCGCTTCGAGATGCCTCGCATCGGAGATCTCTGGGTCGACGCGAGCAGCGGGAGCGACGCGAACGACGGACTGACGCCGGGCACGGCCTTCGCCACGATCGGGCGGGCGTCCGACTTCGCAGGTGCCGGTACGACGGTTCACATCGAGCCCGGGGTCTATCGCGAGACGGTCGTTCCCGGTCAGGGTGGGGCCGAGGGCGAGCCGGCGGTCTACAAGGCCGAAGACGGCACCGGAACCGTCATTGTGCGCGGCTCGGTGCCCAGTGCCGATCTCAACTGGACTCGCTTGAGCTCCAACACGATCGGTCTGCCTGCCGGGGTCGATCCGATGGATGTCTGGTGGACCGACCTCTCGTCGTGGCAGCTGGACGGGCCCCCGCTCATGGTCGTACGGCTGAACGGTCAGGGCTCGATAGTCGAGCGACTGCCGTTGTCGCGCGAGCCCGACTGGACCGTCAATCAGCCGTGGAAGCACAGCGAGCGCTGGTGGACGGCACAAGGCGGGTCGTCCGCGACCGGATGCGACCCGAGCTCGTCAGCCGATTGCGATGCCGCGACCCGATCGTCGTCCCAGCTCACCGACGCCGCCAACGACAATCAGGCAGGCGTGGAAGCAGGAAACCTCACCACGTTGGGCAACCTCACGGGCGCCGTCCTGCGAGCACAGGACCTGGACCGGGCGCACTACCAGTACGTGCGAACCATCACCAATCACAACGTCGGTGCCGGGAGAATCACGGTCGACCAGGCGAGCAATCAGGCGGGCGGTCTGCCTGGACTCGGTTGGGGCACCAAGTACTTCGTGGAATCCGATCCCACTCTCATCGACCAGGCAGGAGAGTGGTGGTTCGACACCTCGAACGATCGGCTCTACCTGTGGCCGCCGTCGTCCGGAAATCCAGCCTCGCAGTCTCTCGAGATCACGCGGCATTCCACCGCGTTCGACCTGTCCGATCGCTCGTGGATCGAGCTGCGTGACATCGACTTCGAGCTCTACGGTGGGACGGTCGTTTCGATCTCGAACTGGGTGTCGCATCGATCCGTCGGTGTTGCGGTGCGTGGTTGCTCGCTCGCCTGGGCCCACAATGGCATCGCGGCGGAGCAGCCCATGGAGGCGGGGTCGCACACCGACAAGCGAGTCGAATCGCTGACCATCGAGGACAACGAGATCCACGAGATGGACAATCTCGCGATCCGGCTCACCCAGCGCTGGGACAACGGGAGCGACGCCGACAGCTGGACGCGCTCCGGTCTCTTCGACACCGTGATTCGGGGCAACGAGCTGCACCATGTGGGTTTTCGACCTTCCAACGGCGATGGTGCCAGCAACGGCGCCATGATGTTCCGTCACCTCGATCGCCTGACCTTCGAGGACAACTGGGTCCATGACACCGCGACCGAGGGCCTCTTGATTTCCGAGAGTGTCGTGCAGTCAGCGTCGAGCTACGACTTTTCGTCGGCTGAGATCAAGGTCGGCGAGCTGCTGTTTCGCGACAACGTCTTCGAGCGAAACTGCCAGATGAAGAGCGACTGCGCGGGGATCCGGGTCTGGGCACATCCTCCCGACAACCATGTGTTTCGAGACTTCCTGGTAGTCGGGAACACCTTCCGCGACATCCTCGGCTGGAGCTGGGCCGGGGAGCAACGGGGGCACTACGACAATGGCGCGATCCCTGGAGCTGGTGGAAGCGGTTTCTACATGGACGGCACCTCCGGCATGCACCTCTACCGCAACGTGGCCTACAACAACGGCAACGCCGGCTTCTATCTGATTCGCTACTGGCGCGACGGCCAGATGATCCTGTTCAACAATGTCCTGGCCGACAACACCGTCGGGATTCGCCTGGGTGGTCTCTATCAGGATACCCACGACCACGTCGATACCAAGGTGCGCAACAACCTCGTGGTCAACAGCGCCGCGTACGGCCTGGTGCTCGCGAATCAGGACTCGGAGTACACGAACCTCTTGATCGACCGGAACCTCTACAGCGACAACGGGTGGCTCGGCGCCGTGTCGTCGGCGGGCAATCTCAATATCGTGCACACGGGCTCTCAGGAGCACCACCAGACAGTTTCGGCGATTCGTGCGAACACCCCGTTCGAAGAAGCCGGCCAGGACGCCAGCCCCGGCTTCGTCGACTACGACTCCAGTGATCATGATGCGCTCGACGACTCTCGCCCCGACTTCCGCTTGGCAGTCGGGAGCAATGCGGTCGATGCCGGAACCACCGGATTGCCCGCGAGCCTGACGTCGCTTCTCGATCATTTCGGTGTCGGTGAGACGCGCGAGGGCTCAGCCTGGGATCAGGGAGTTTACGAGGGGGCCGTCGGCACGGGCGAGATATTCTCGGACGGCTTCGAGGGCGGCAACGCGGACGCCTGGTCGTCCTGAGGTTCCTTCCGGTCGCAGGTAGAAGAGCCGGCCTCCCGAAGGAGTGGCCGGCTTTCCGATCCCATGGCGACTGGCGTGGGAGGACTGGCAGCGAGAGGCTTGAGGCGAGTGGCGACGAAGTCGTCAACGTTGAAAGTGCCGTTCGCGTCCGCCTTCACGGCTCCGAGGTTGTGCCCCGCGAACCTGGTCGATCTCGAACGGGTTGTCGAGGTTGGACACGGTGTCGTACAGCACGTCGTCCGTGTAGATCTCGAGCTCGTGCAGCGCTTTCCCGTGACGGACCTCATACGAGTCCCCGACTCATGCTACCGACTCCTCTCCGGTAGGTGACAAGCTTCAATTGTCCTCGAGAGGCGTGCCCAAGGGCTTATCATGGAACCGCGGCTCCGGCGGAGAATCAGCGCGCAGGGACGAAACAAGGGAGCAAAGTGGCCAGGTGGGCCTTGCTGAGGACCCCGGGCTGGCCTGACCCGGAACGAAAACGACCGTCAACGAGTGCCAGAGCTTTGACCCGACCCCTATTCCCGTGGATCCGCCCACTTCGTAGGCAGGCACGTCTTCTCCTGGCTCGCTCGGGAATGCGCCCCTTGAGGCTCGCCTGGCGGCATCGAGGGCTGCGCGATGGCGACTTCTTTCTCGCCTCGTACCCCCGATCGGGGAATACCTGGCTCCGCTTTCTGCTCGCCGATCTCCTGACGGGCGAGGATCCGAGCTTCGAGGGTGCCGGTCGATTGCTTCCTTACGTGGGTCGCCACCGATCCGCACCGCCACTTCTTCCTGGAGGTGGACGGGTGATCAAGACTCACGAGTGTTATCAGGAGCCATACGGCCACGCCGTGTACCTGGTCCGCGATCCGCGGGCGGTCGTCCTTTCCGAGCATCGTTTCCAGACCATGCACGGCTTTTCGAACCAGGACTTCGATCGCTTCCTGGAGGATTTTCTGGAGGGCAGGGTGCATGGGCTCGGGGCGTGGAACAGGCATGTGCAGAGCTGGTTGGACAGTCCCCTCGGAGACCGCTTGCTGATCGTTCGCTTCGAGGAGCTACGAGCCGACCCGCAGAGCGTTCTGGCAAGCGTCCTCTCCCATCTCGGGGTGCGGGCCACCGTCGCCGACATCTCCCGTGCCATCGAGCGCAATACGATCGAGAACATGCGGGTCAAGGAGGATGCAAGTGAACTCCACAAGTCCCGGGGGGATCTTCGCCACGTCAACAGTGGGCAGACCGCGGGCTGGCGTGATCGGCTCGACTCGGAGCAGCGCGCCCTCCTCGACACCCGCTGGGAGCCTCTCCTCGAACGTCTGGGCTACCCGCTCACTGTTGCAAGCCCAGCGGGGGAGACTGCCTGAGGGATCGCGTCTCGAGCGCGAGGCCGCACTGCACTGGTGTAGGATCCTGCTTGTCTTCCGGCCTTTCCCTCGCCCCCCTTGCGCCGAGTCAAGCGGCCCCGGATCTTTCTAGATGACAGCCCCGTTGAACCAGTTTCCTGGAGCTCCCGATTCCTCCTCGGGATCGTCGCCTCCTCCGGCCCACGGTCTGGGTTGGGCGGCAGTGACCGATTTCGTCCGACGGCACTGGGGTTGGCTCCTCTCCATCCCGCTGGTCGCCATTGTGGCCACGCTGCTCGTTAGCCGCCTGATTCCGGCGAAGTACGAGGCGTCCGCCACCCTGTTGGTCTCGCAGCTGGAGCTCGAAACGAGCATCGAGGGCAAGCCTCTGCCCCTTCACGGGCTGCAGTGGATCCTGGAGTCGCCCATTGTGCTCGAAGCCGCCGAGCGGCGGGTCGAGCAGGCGACCGATGGTCGCGAAGTACGCTTCGAGGTGGGCAAGAACGTGGAGAGCCAGATGCTCGTGAGGCGCCGTGAGGAGAGTGCGCTGGCACCGATGATCGGGGTCACCACCCGCGCGGACTCGGCCGAACTCGCGATCTTGATGGCGAACGCCTGGACAGAAGCTTTCGTCGAGCACCTGGGCCAGCTGCGGCAGAACGAGCTCGGTGCCGTCGTCGAGGCGATGGAGAAAGCCCTCACGGAGGCCGAGGAGCGTGTCCGGGATCTCGAGACGGCCCGCAGCGACAACCGCGAGACCTTCGAACAGAGCAGGGCGAAGCTCGCCGGTCGTTGGCGCGAACGGTTGACCGGAACGGTCGCCGTGAAAGAGGAGCGCTTGAACGCTTTCCGGACACAGGCGCGTCAGCGCCTCGGCGGGGTGCTCGAGACGTTTCGTGAGACCATTGACGCGCTGGCATTGGCACAACGGCAGGCCTTCGAGATCGTGCTTGCGGAGCGACGACGGCTCGCCGAACTCCCAGACCGGCTCGTGCTGGTCTCCCACGACGTGCCGGATCGCATCGTGGTGTCGAGCGAGCGGGCCGCGCCGGCGCCCGAGAGCTCTATGTCTTTCTTCGAACAGGTCAATCCTGCCTATCTCGACCTCGCGGGCTCGGTCGCTAACGCCGAGGAACGGCTGTTGCGCAGTGCGGCCGAAGGGTCGCTGTCCGGACTCTTGGCCGAGCTCGCTGCAGCACAGCAATCTCTCAGTGCGCAGCGGACCAGCTTCGAGTACACGCGCTTCGCCGATCTCCAGCTCGAGGAGCGTCGTCGCCTGCTCGAAGAAGAGTCGTTGGTGCGTGAGTTCGAGGTTGTCGACGGCCAGTTGGACCGTGAGCTGGAGCAGGCCTTGCGCTATCGCGAGGAGGTCGCGACCCGCCATCGGGAGGCTTTGGTATCGGCGCGTGCTCAGAGCGATCTCGTGCCGATCCGGATGGCATCCGAAGCGGTTACTCCCCGGGCACCCCTTGGACAGCATCTGCCGATGCGGGTGGCGATCGCAGGGTTGATCGGGCTCGGTCTCGCGATCGGATTCGCGCTCATCCGCGATCGCTGCTGAGCGCCATGACCGCCGAGCCGACGAATCGAGGAAGGGCGCCGGACTCGGCACCGCAAGCCGTGGGGAGGGGCTCGGCTCTGCGTCGAGCTCGCCACTCGCTGGCTCGAACTCCGCTTCGCTGGCCACTCACGTGGTGGCGTCATCGGGATCTCGAGGCGCACGACGTGATGTTGGCCTCGTATCCGAGGTCGGGGAACACGTGGCTGCGCTTTCTCCTCTTCCAGCTCCTCGAAGGGCGTCCCGCGAGCTTTGCTGAGCTCGATGCCGACGACTCGGTGGTAGGCAAGATCGAGGCCGCCTCTTCTGTGCCCCGTTCCCTGCCGGAGGGAGGGCGCTTGCTCAAGACGCACGAATGTTGGCGGCCCGAGTACAAGAAGGCGGTCTACCTTCTGCGCGACATTCGTGCGGTGGCCGTCTCGGAGTATCGATTCGTGCGTTGGCGCGGCTTCTTTGACGGCGACCTCGACGCGTTCCTCGACGCCTTCGTTGCGGGGAAGGTGAACCCCTTCGCCACGTGGAAGCGACACTACGCCACCTGGCAGGGCAGTCCGCTGGCAACGAGCGGCGCGCTGCTGGTGGTGCGCTACGAGGAGCTCCGGGCGGAGCCGGTCGAGCAGCTCGCGCGGATCGTGGAGTTCCTCGGCAAGCCGGTTGACGAGGGTGTGCTCGAGAACGTGATCGAGGACAACAGCGTCGAGCGATTGCGCGAGCGGGAGGACGCCGAGCGCGCGTCCTTTCACCGGGGCACCGATCAGCGGTTCCGCTTCGTCAATCGAGGCCAGGTCAGGGGATGGAGCGAGACCCTCTCGCCTCGACAGAGCTCCCGCCTCGCGGCATTGGCGCGGGAAGTCGATCCCTGGGATGGCTACCGGTGACGGTTCAGCGGCTCGGTGCTCCCATACCCTTGGCACTCGCGGCCGCTTCGGCCGTCGGTGTCGCGGTGGCTCTGGTGCCTTCCGCAGCTCTGATGCCGGTTCTGGCCCTCGCCCTCGGGGCTCCGGTGCTGCTGGCGGTGGCTCGCTGGCCGTGGCTCTTGATCTACATCGTGGTTCTGAGCTCAGCCCTGGCGGGTCTTCTGGGCGGGATCGAGCAGGATCTGGGCGGTGGGGTGTCCGGGAGCGGCGCCCGTACTCTCGCCATCGCCGTCATGGTGGGAGCGGTGGGTGTCACCCGCCTGGATCAGTTGCGACTCTGGCCCGCGATCGTCCCCTGGGCCGTGTTCGCGAGCTGGTCGGGGATCTGGTGGTTGGCGAACGGGGGCGTGGTGTCGGGCTTCAAGGACGTGGCCCTTTATCTCCTGCCACTGCTGATCGCGATCGTCGGTGCAGCGGTGATGAGAGGGGAGCCCGTAATCTCGCGGGAGCGACTCGACCGCCTGCTGGTGGCGAGTCTCGTGATTCCGTTCGCCATCTATGCGATCAGCACTCCGGCGGGACTGATCGATTTCACTCGCAATGGCCCGAAGGGAATTCTCGGAGGCAGACCGGTCGCGACCTATGCCCTGCTCATCCTCTGCGTAGCACTGCCGCGGTGGCGCTACCGCATGGCGAAGTGGCAGAGCGGCAGGGTTGCTTCGTTGCTCGCTCTGGGGCTGGTGGCGTTCACCTTCTCGCGTCTCGCTCTGGCGACGGCTCCGCTCCTGCTCCTGGTCGGCGGCATGCGGCCACGTCGACTTCCGGGCAACGTCCTACGCCTTGCGGTCGCGGGAGTGGTTGCTCTCCTCCTCCTGATCAGCCTGCCAGGGGTGCGTGAGCGGATGTTCGTCCGACCTCCCGAGGAGCTGGTCGACATCCCTCAGTCGCTGAACGTGTCGGGTCGGGACGTGTTCTGGAGCGTGACCCTCGAGCGGTGGAGCGAGCAGCCGTGGTTCGGGCGAGGCCCCGGACACCTGCGCCAGGCGATCGCCGACTCGCGTTACTGGCCGGGCAGAGAGCGACCGCCGCGCGAGTACCCCCCTCACAATGAGTACCTTCAGGTGTTGCACGACGCAGGGGCCGCGGGACTCATCCTGCTCGTGGTGGCACTGGGCGCACCGCTGGTGTGGCACTATCGACGCTGGGTGTCGGCGGTCGATCGGGCGGACCCCGTGCTGGCTTCGGCACACTTGACCGCCGTCCTGGGAATGACGGTGATCGTCGTCAACTCCCTGGCGGACAACACGCTGCACTACATCACCGTGACCGGTCCGGTGTTCCTGCTGATGGCCTCGGCATGGTCTCTCGAGAGTCGGTCCCTCGAGAATCGGTTTTTGGTGAGCTCAGCGCCCGCATCGGACGGAGAGAGCTCCGATGCGTGACGGCGCAGGAATGGCGACCCTGCGTCGCCGGGTCTGGGACCTGCGCCGCTTCGGTCTCGCACCGAGCGACCTGTTCAGGCGCGTGCTCGCCGACCGCGAGAGGCCGCGCGTTCTGTGTGTGACGCTACCCAAAGCGGGCACCCATCTCCTGGAAAGGCTGCTCTGCCTTCATCCCGATCTATATCGGCGGTTGTTGCCCACTCTCGACGAGAGCAACTCCGACAGGTATGGAGGTCTCGCCAGGGTTCTCGCCACCACGCGCCCCGGCCAGGTCGTAGTCAGTCACCGGGCGTACCGTCCGGAGTTCGGCGCGGCCCTGTCGGGGCACGGGGTCCGTGGCCTGTTCATGCTGCGAGACCCCCGCGACGTGGCCGTTTCGCTGGCGCACTACATCCCCCGGCAGCCGCAGCATCGGTTCTACGAGTTGTTCCAGCAGACCCCGGACCTGCACGAGCGCATCCGGCTGGCGATTCGGGGCAGTGAGGAAACGGGGTTTCCTTCGATGGTGCAGCGACTGCGCGGCTACCGGGGTTGGCTCGGGTCGGAGCTCTCGGACTCCGTCATGAAGGTCCACTTCGAGGATCTGATCGGAGAGCGAGGAGGGGGTGGGGCAAGTCGACAGAGGGAAGTCGTGGCGGCGATCCTCGAGCACGTCGGAGTGCGAAGCAGCGAAGAGCTGCTCGGCCGGCTCTGCGCCGAGACCTTCAGCGAGGTCAGCCCGACGTTTCGTTCGGGGAAGATCGGAGGGTTTCGAGGGCACTTCGAGGGAAGCGATCTCCTGGAGGAGTGCGAGCGGAGCTTCGGTGAAGAGCTCCGGGAGTACGGCTACTCGTGACAGGGCTCGTCGGCGCATGCGCTCTGGGGCGCGGCGAGACTCACAGGGAGGTGCGGTGACGTGCGTATCGTCGCGGTGTGCAACCGCTACCTCCACCGAGGAGGCGAGGACGAGGTCTTCGAGTCGGACGTGGCTCTCCTGCTCTCGGCAGGTCACGAGGTCGTGCCGGTTACTGCGCACAACGAGGTGCCCGAGGGGCTCCTCGGCCGCGCTCGCTTCGCGGTCGACGCCGTGTGGTCGAGTCGGTGGCGTCGGCGCATGGCGGACCTGCTCTCGGCCTTCCGGCCCGACCTGGTGCACGTGGTCAACTTCTTCCCTCGTTTTTCTCCCTCGATCTACTACGCCTGCGTCGAGTCGGGGGTGCCCGTCGTTCAGACGGTCCAGAACTACCGCCTGACTTGCCCACGGGCGACTCTGTTTCGCGACGGTGCCGTGTGCGAGCAATGCCTGGGGCGCGCCGTGCCATGGCCCGGTGTGCTTCATGCCTGTTACCACGACTCGCGCTTGCAGACCGCCGTCGTTGGGTCGATGACCTCCGTTCATCGTGCTCTGGGGACCTTTCGCGATCGGGTGCGGCTGTACGTCGCCGCGACAGAATTCTCCCGGCACAAGCTGATCGAAGGAGGTCTTCCCGCCGAGCGGGTGGTGCGCCGAGCGAACTTTCGGATGGTCGATCCCGGCCCGCGCGGCGAAATGGCGGACGGAGTTCTGTTCGTCGGCCGTCTGTCGCAGGAGAAGGGAATCGAGACTCTTCTGGAAGCGTGGCGAGGGCTCGACGTTCCGCTTCGCATCGCTGGCGACGGGCCGCTCGAGGCGGAGTGCCGAGAGGCGGGTCGTGCAAATCCCTCGATCGAGTACCTCGGCCGCGTCGAGAACCCCCGTGTAGTCGAAGAGATGAAGCACGCTCGTTTCTTGATCTTCCCCTCGCTGTGGTACGAGGGCTTCCCGATGACAATCATCGAGGCGTTTGCCTGTGGCCTGCCGGTTCTCGGCTCGCGGCTGGGTGCGATGGCAGAGGTAATCGAGGAGGGGCGCAATGGCTGGCTGTTCGACGCCGGTGTCCCCGAGTCGCTGCGGGCTCGTGTGGAGGAGCTGTCCTCCCAGCCGAGAGCGGTCCGCGAGGCCGGAATCGAGGCACGGCGGGACTACGAAGAGCGCTATACCCCCGAGGTCGGACTGACCCGTCTGCTCGAAATCTACGAGATCGCCCTGAGCGATTAGCGGCCGGCGTCTCAGTCGAGCCAATAACGCCGCACGCCGCTGAGCTGGAGCGCGATTCGCGGGAGAGAGGGAAGCGATCCCGCGTGCAAACGCGGAGCCGGTCAGGCCTACGCTGCCACGGGGTGCCCGG
This sequence comes from uncultured Acidobacteriota bacterium, assembly GCA_963851415.1. GTDB lineage: Bacteria > Acidobacteriota > Thermoanaerobaculia > Multivoradales > Multivoraceae > CAWKPF01. The sequence goes on along the minus strand of CAWKPF010000002.1, from coordinate 4,015,266 downwards.
CGAGCTTCGTCCACGCTACGGCGCACAAGAGAATCCGCGCCGCTGTGCTACCCTTCAGGGCCCATGACGGTGTCCAAAGCGGAGAAGGCTAGGGCCCTCCTTTCGGTCGTGATTCGGCGCCCCGGCGAAGCGATCGATCGGGTACGCCACGTCGCAGAGGTCAGGATGGGCCGCCTGATGACTCGGCCCCCCGAGTATCTGACCACTGCCCTCGAGCAGGTCGAGCGCGACCTGGTCCGCCACTTCGGAGGCGAGGCAGACTTCCTGCGCGACGAGGCGGCGGCGGTCGAGAGCCGGGTCCAGGAGCGCATGGCCGAGACCCGCCGCAACAACCCCATTACGGCGGTGCATGACGGTGACTTCGTCCTGGCACGGCTGTGCTACCTCGGCGTCCGGTTGATTCGGCCGAACAAGATCGTGGAGACCGGGGTCGCGTCGGGGGTGAGCTCGACCTTCCTTCTCAGTGCGTTGGAAGCCAACGGAGGCGACGGTGTGCTTCACAGCATCGATCTACCCCCGTTGGGTCCGAGGGTGGAGGACTACGTCGGTATCCTGGTGCCAGAGGAGCTCAGGTCGCGTTGGCAGCTACATCGTGGCAGCAGCCGAAGAGTCCTGCCGGGCCTGCTTTCTCGTCTCGGCACGATCGATCTGTTCGTGCACGATGCGCTCCACACTTACTGGAGTCAGCGCGCGGAGCTCCGTGACGTGTCCCGGCACCTCTCGGAGCGCGCTCTCGTACTTGCCGACGACATTCAGGAAAACGCGGCCTTTCACGAGTGGGTCGCGGAGCAGACCCCGCCCTTCAGCGCCTTCCTCCAGGAGGAGTCCAAGCAGGGGTTGATGGGGATCGCGGCCTTCGGCTGAGGCTGTCGGCCCGGTACCCGATCGTGAAGCGCGAGCAGGGCTTCGGGCAGGAGCTCTTCGGCAGCGGAGCGAAGGATCTCGATTCCTCGACAGGGTGCATCGGTGGCCCTGGGGTCGGCGTTGTCAGGTTGCATGTGACTGGCAAACTGACTCGATGAACAGGAGCACATCCAGCTATCGCGGCCGGCCGCGCTCGAGGACGAAGAGGCTCCAGGCGCACTCGACATCGTGGGCGATGATGAGCACTGGTGCTCTGAGTACCGAGAGTGCTCCAACGTCCCTTAAGCCGACGACTACGAACGGTGGCGTGCCGCCTATCTGTTCGGCTGGGAGGCACGACGCATCACCTGGGGCACGATGTGGTCGGAGCTCGAGCCCTCTCTACGAAGGGATGGAAGGAGATCGAGTCTCGCGTGGGAATGAGCTGGCCATGGGCTCGTTGTGCTGTCGCGGATGCCTTCCGGTGGTCGACGAGCTGCGCTCGGAGTGAAGTCAGGATCTCCCTCAACCGTAGGCCGATTCCTGGATGCGATAGAGCTCCTCGTAGGGACCTTCGCTCTTGTCAATGATCGCCCTAATGGAGCCACCCATGTTCGGCGTAATGGAGCCACGGGTGGAAGGGTGCTGAGTGTCTCGGACATTGCTTCAGACTGTCAGTTTAGCTGGAGGGAGTCTTTTCTGACCTCCAGCCCCAGGTTCCTACGGAAACGCGGCGCGCGCGCGAGCTGGCGGTCGTTGCCGCGGAAAGCGACCTTGTGAGAGGCCGTGTGCGTGGTGATCTCGATCGGGTCCATGGCTGAGTACCCCCTAGTTTTGGATCTTTGGCCGCTTCGGTGAGCGTGCGGGCTTGGGCATCGGCTTGGGCTTGCGATAGCTCTTCCCATCGAGCACGACTCGATAGGCTCCGTCGCGCAGGCGGTCGAGTGTGGCAGCGCCGAGCAGCTGATTCGGAAAGGCCTCGCCCCATTCTGAGAAGTCCAGATTGCTGGTCACGAGAGTCGATCCGCGCTCGTAGCGTTCGGCGAGAAGGTCGTGGAGGTCCTCGTCTTGAGGAGAGCGCAGTGGCTTGAGTCCGAAGTCGTCGAGGAGCAAGAGGTCGAGGCGACACAGGGACTGGAATCGCCTTTCGTAGGTCGCGGTGGCCCGGGCGGCCTGCAGAGATCCCAGGAGCTGACTCTGGGTGGTGAAGAGCACGGTCGCCCCGGCCCGCACGGCACAGTGTCCCAGCGCCTGAGCGAGATGGGACTTGCCCGTGCCGCACGGACCGGCGATCAGTACCGAGGCCTTCTCCTCGAGGAAGCGACAGGTGGCGAGATCGCGAATCAAGGCCTCCGGGATCTTCGGGTTGAAGTCGAACTCGAAGTGCTCGATCGTCTTGGTCGAGCGAAACCCCGCGCGGCGCACGCGCAGGTCGTACTTCTTCTGCTCCCGGCGAGCCACCTCATCCTGGATGACCAGGGCGAGAAAGTCGGTGTAGGCCAGCTTCTTGTGCACGGCCTCCTGGTTTCGCTCGTCCAGCGTGTGGAGGATGCCCGAGAGGCGCAGCTTCTTGAGCATCGGAGTGATTTCTGGCATCGGATTCATGTCGTTCTCCTTCGGTGGTCAATGGATCAGTAGGTTCTTGAGGTCCCGGCAGAAGCGACCTTTGCCGAGGTAAGCGTCGCTGAGCCGATCGAACGCCGGCTCCTCGTCTTCGATGGTGTCCAAGCCGTTCTCCAGGATCGTCTTCACGGCCCGGTACTGGAGGTGCTCGAAGGCCAACGCCCGACGGCACGCAGCCTCGAGCCGAGCTTCGCCAAAGCGCTCGCCGAGGCGCACGATTCCCTGCACGGCTCGATGACGCACGCTCACCCGGTCGCCTTGCAGGGCCTCGACCAGGCCCAGGCACGACGGGCCGATCTCCCGGGCGCGATCCCGGCACCACTCGGGCGTGCGCTCCAGCACTGCCCGCGCTTCGGGAGGCAGATGGTCGAGCACCGTGCCACGCTCCCGGGGCGTGGAGAGCCGCGCATGGGTGGCGACCATCTCGGTGCCCGAGAAGAGCTGGATCGTCGAGGGGGCGGCTCGTAGCCACAGGCTCTGCCCGACGTGACCGTACGGCACGGAGTAGCGGCACTGCTCGTACTGCGCGTGGCAGTCGCGAGCCACCTTGACGCGGCGCCATGCCGCGGGCTCCACGCGCCGTGTCGGCAGTGGCTGCAAGAGTCCCTGCTCGGTCTCCCGGAACCGGGTGAGCGGCTTCTCCCGGGTCGTGCCATGGGTGCGATTGCCGGCCTGGCCCAGGATCCACTCCCACAGCTGGCGATTGGAATTCGTGAGATCCCGAAACTCGCGCAGCGGCAGGAACGCCTTCTTCAGGTAGCCCACCCCCGACTCCACCCGCCCCTTCAGCTGAGGCTCGCGTGGAGGGCACGGATCGAGCAAGAAGCCGTACCCCTCGGCCAACTCGGCCGTGGCGCGCTGCACCTCGGGGTCGGTGCGGCAGGCCTTCGTGATCGCGCACTTCGCGTTATCCACCGTGACCTGGCGAGGCACGCCGCCAAAGAACTCGAAGGCGTGGATGTGGCAGCTCAGCCAGGTCTCCACCCGCTGATCCAGGACGATCTCGGCGTACTGATGACGGCTCCAGCACAGGGTCATGACGAAGAACCAGGTCTTGATCACCCCGCCTCCCCGCGCGGGGAGATCGGGCCCTCGCCCGAAGTCCACCTGCGCAGCCTCGCCCGGCTCGAACCGAAGCGGCACGGTCACGTCAGGGCAAGGCTCCAGGCTCTGGATGAATCGCCGTACGGCCGAGTAGCTGCCACCGAACCCCTTGAGCCGCACCAGGGCATCGTGGATCGTCGTGGCCTGGATCCCCTCTCGGTGCCACCCCGTCACCAGCTCGCCGTACGGCTCCACACTCGACACCGAGCTCCGGCGCCGGAGCGGGCGAAACGCCTCGCACAACTCCGCGTCCTCCGGCAGCGGCGAGCCCCGCTCCAGCCATCCTCGCGCAAGCGCCGCCGCCCGCACAGTCTTCGCTTTGCTGCGCCCCATCAGCCCCCGGCGGGCGATCTGGCGATCCGATGCGCCCAGACGCATCTGGTGCAAGACCTGTCGGTACTCATACATCTCGAACCTCCGATTGGTCATCGGGTGCCTCCTCTGATTTCTGAGGAAGCTACCCTTGTCCGTGGAAGTCCGAGACCCTCAGCTCAACTCCAACCGGCCCCAGGTGGCTCCTTTACGCCGATCATGGGGTGGCTCCATTACGCCGATCACCGAATGGCTCCATATGGGCGATCACTGACACATGTGCACCTGTTGGTGACCGACGGTGCCTCCCTGACGGGAGCTTCCGTCATCGATTGTGGGCGGATACGGAGCACGTCGAGCGTCTGTGGCGAGCGGAGGTGCTGCGCCTTCTGGCAGACCGGGACAAGATCACTCAGGAGGTGGTGGAGAATCTTCTGTCCTGGAAACACAGTGGGTTCTCGGTGCACGCGGGGGTTCGGGTGGAGACGCGGGGGGAGGCAGCTCGGTTGGGTCGCTACATGGCTCGGTGCCCGTTGGTGCTGGATCGTCTGGAATGGGATGCAGAGCGCGAACAGGTCGCGATCCATCCTCGGGCGTCGCGGCGAGGCGGTCCGTTCGGGGAGTCCGAGCGACTCGACGTGCTGGAGTTTCTCGCTCGGGTCCTGGATCACGTGGCGGAGCCACGCCAGCCGCAGGTTCGCTATTGGGCCTGGTACTCCAATGCCGCTCGGGGAAAACGCTGCAAAGCCGAGTCGAAGCATGGGGCGACTGAGCAAGCGCCGGCGTCGGCCGAGTTGGATCGGCCCCCGAGGCAGAAACGCCTGTCGTGGGCTCGCCTGATCAAGAAGGTGTATGAGATCGACCCCTTGCTGTGCCCCTACTGCGCAGCCCAGATGAAGATCGTCGCCTTCGTTGTTGAGGTCTCGTCGCTTCGCCGGCTGGTGGAGGCTCTGGGGGTGGGGCCTCAGGAGGCCGAGCCGTTGTCTCGGGCGCCTCCGGGCGCCGGGGAGCTCGTGTACGAGTCCGTCGACGGTTGAAGCTGGGCCAGGCGCGGTTCGGCCAGGGCGGAGCTGTGTTCCGGTGTCTCGGACGGGCGGCGATTCTGGGCTTCCAGAAGGTCTTCGCGGGCTGTGCGGGTGCACACCGCTCGTAGGAGTCGCGTAGGTACTCACCTGGCGGCGCTGCGAAGCCCTCCTTGAGCCCCCCGCAGGGTGCAATAGGCTCAGGTCGGAAAAGCGATCGACTACACGTCGAAAGGATTATTGAAATGAAGCGCACAACTCATGCCGTCGTTATGACCGTCGCTGTCCTGTTTGCCAGCGGCTCGGCACTGGCGCAGTCGGCTTCGCAAGCGACTATCGCAGCCAATCAGCAGGTCCTTCAATCCCTGCCGTTCGGTGACACCACCGATTTTGACGATGCCAAACGCGGCTTCATCGGGACACTCGACGATCCGGCCATCCGTAACGACGAGGGCCAAGTCGTCTACGATGCCGGCAAGTTCGATTTCCTGGAGGCCGCCGCGCCCAATACCGCCAATCCCTCGCTCTGGCGTATCTCGCAACTCAACGCGATCAACGGAGTGTTCAAGGTCACCGACGGCATTTACCAGGTCCGCGGGCTTGACGTCTCAAACGTCTCGTTCATTCGCGGCAAGACCGGATGGATAATCGTCGACCCGCTCATGTCGATGGAAACGGCGCGCGCCGCTATCAAGCTGCTGAACGAAAAGGTCGGCGCGCTTCCCGTAAGCGCCATCATCTTCACCCATAGCCACCTCGACCACTTCGGCGGATCCAAGGGTGTCCCAGGCTATGAAAACGTCCCTGTCTATGCTCCGGTGGGCTTCTTCGAAGAAGCCGTGAAGGAGAACATTCTTGCCGGCAATCACATGGCGCGGCGCGCTAACTACATGTACGGCAACATCCTCGATAAGTCGCCGACAGCCTCGCTCAGCTCAGGCCTGGGCCTGACGACTTCGGTCGGCATTGGCACGCCGACGCTCATTCCGGCCAACCATACGATTACCGGCGGGGCCGATGGCGGTCCGCAGACCGAGATCGTCGACGGCGTGCAAATTGACTTTTTCTTCGTACCCGATGCCGAGGCGCCGACCGAGCTGATGTTCTACCTGCCGCAGAGCAAGGCATTGATGCAGGCCGAGCTTCTCAACCACTCGCTGCATAACCTGTATTCGTTACGAGGCGCCAAGGTGCGCAACGGCCTGCTGTGGTCGAAATACCTCCAGGCAATGATCGCGCGCTATGGCGACGATGTGCAGATCAGCTTCGGCTCGCATCACTGGCCAACCTGGGGCAACGAGCGGATCGTCAACCACTGGAAGGGGCAGCGCGACGTCTATCGCTATATCCACGACCAGACGCTACGGCTTGCCAATCACGGCAAAACCATGCTCGAAGTCGGCGAAGACCTGAAGCTCCCCGACAGCCTGTTCAAGCAATTTGCCGTGCGCGACTACTACGGTTCGGTCAACCACAATGCCAAGGCGCAGTACCAACTCTATTTCGGCTGGTTCTCCGGCAATCCTTCCGAGCTTGATGAGCTGCCGCCGGTCGAGGAGGGCAAGAAGTTTGTCGAATATGCCGGCGGCGCCGACGCGGTGATCGCGAAGGCCCGTGTCGACTACGCGGCAGGGCAGTACCGTTGGGTCGCGACCGCGCTCAACCACCTGGTCTTCGCTGATCCCGGCAATACCGAGGCCAAGAACCTGCTCGCCGACACGCTGACGCAGTTGGGCTATCAGGCCGAAAACGCGACCTGGCGCAATTTCTACCTCGCCGGCGCCAAGGAATTGCGTGAGGGCATCCAGGTCCCGACGAAAGGTGCCGGCAGTGCCGACATCGTGCGCGCGATGGATTTTGAGTCCTTCCTCGACTTCCTGGGGGTCGCACTCAACGGGCCCAAGGCGGCCGCGGTCGGGCCGCTCAGCTTCAATCTCGTGATGCCCGACACCGGCGACAAGGCGGACATTGGCGTCGATAACGGCACGCTCCACTACACTCTGGGCGAGGTCGATCCCAAGGCTCAGGCCACAGTTACAGTCAACCGCAGCGTCATGGACCAGATCAGTTTCGCGGGGCGCGACATGGCCGATGCGATCAGGACCGGAGATATGAAGGTCGAGGGCGACAAGTCTGTGCTGGGCAAGTTCTTTGGCCTGCTCGACAAGTTCGATCCCAACTTCCCGATCGTAACCCCCTGATCGGCAACTGGCGCCGGGGCCTGGTCCAAAGGCCCTAGTCGTCGGGCGACCGGAGACTGGCGGCTGTTCGCCTCACCGTTCCCGAGGAAGGCGCGTCCGGCGTTATCATCGCATCAGGCGGATCGAGCGCGGGCTTCACGCTGTAGCTGGAAGATGGCATGCCGATCTACGGGTACAATTTTTTAGGCCGTGCGCGATTCAGTGTAAAGGGGGCAGAACCTCTTGCCGCAGGCACGCACACGATCCTTCTGGAATTCGCGCAGAGCGGAAGTATCGAAAACCCGCTTGCTGGCGGGATCATGACGATGAGCGTGAACAGCTCTGAGGTAGCCAAAGGCGAAATTAAGCTTGGCGTTCCTAGGGGGTTCTCGACGACGGAAACGATGAATATCGGTGCTGACCTGGGGGCTGTGGTGTCGCAGAACTACGAAGATCGCGCTCCTTTTGAGTTCACCGGCACGATCGGAAAGGTCGCGATCAAGATCCAGTGACCGGATGGGGAAGGCAAGTCCGGAATCTGTCGGTCTCGCCTGCTCGGGTCTCGTTCAGAAGGCGGCAAGGCGCGCGACTCTTTACCTCGAATGGAGCCTGGTCGCTTCATAGGAGACGTGTAGGAAGTTCCTTTCTGGGTTTGAGCCTAGCGCAGGGCACGACGCGGCTCGAAGAGGGTCCTCAGGGCTCCGCGAGGCCATCACGGACCGGTCGACGCGCCGCGTCCTTCCGCCAGCAGCCCCCGAGGAGCTTCACGAAGCCGGAAGCGGCCGCCCATCCTCTCAACCGAGCACAGCTCCGCCAGGGACCGACTCCGGCCCGGCCCGGCCTCAACGTCAGCCCTGCACCGCCTCGTACACCAGCTCCCCCTCCCCGGGAGGCGCCCGCGACAACGGCTCGGCCTCCTGAGGACAAAGCCCCACACCCGCCAGCAACCGCCGCAACGAGAACGCCTCGACCACGAAGGCCACGATCCTCATCTCCGCGCCGCAGTACCGGCACAACAACGGGTCCACCTCGTAGACCTTCCTGATCAGTCGAGCCCACGACAGCCGGCGATACCTCGAGGCACCACTCGGCTCCACGTCGGCACTCACCGGCCGACTCTCTGATTCGGCCGCGTGCTGGGCTCGGCACCGTTCAGCCTATTGGCGGCTGAGACCCCACCCGCGCCGATCGCGGAGATACGTCATACTCGAGGTCGCTAGACCGACATGTCGAGGAGGGCCGATGCGTGGTTCGACAGTCTCTCTCTCTCTCTTGTCGTAGGCCTGCTGAGCGCGGGACCGATCGCGGCTCAGTCCCTGCCTGAGCTCAACCTGTTCGACTACCCCACGCCGCAGGGTGTGATCGAGATTGCACCAGATGCCCGCACGGTGGGCGTGATGCCGGCTCCGGGCGCATCGAGGGCGACGATCATCGACAAGGTGGGGCAGGTCCTGCCGAACGCGCCACCGATCGACCTCGGTGGCATCATCCTCTTCTCGCGGGCGAACGCGTCGTCTCCGCCTGTGCCGCCCTTACCCGATCCGCCTTTCCGGGCTTCGGCGCTCCGGCGCTCACCGCTGTGCTGCAGTGGATCCTCGGTGATGACGGGTGGGTTAGTCCCGCGTTCTTCCGCACGGATGTCGAGGGCTCGGGCCCGATGTTCTTCGAAGAAGTGGCGTTCGTCCAGGTCAGCGATGAACTGGGCGAGGGGGAGGCGCGGTTGCTCTTTCTGGATCTCGGTCTCGGAGAGGCCTTTCCCCGTCGCCAGTTCGATCCGCCGGGTTTCTATCGCGTGGCGGTCGACGACCGCCATCTGTTTCGGGCCCTGGATCGCGTGGAGATTCTGCAGGAAGCGCCGGAGATCGAGCAGATCACCCTGGCTTTCGGGACCGTTCTGCCTCTTCCGACCGAGATCCTCGAAGAGGCTCCACCCCCTTCGGACCCGATGGGGCTCTGCACGGCTGGGCCCCTGGTGGGTGTGGCGGTCTTCGGTGACGGGATCGAGTCAGATCATCCCAATCTGAATCAGCCGGCCGGGCCGGAGGCTGGATGGGAGTGCACGGTTCCGATCGCGGAGGGGAGTTGCCGACCGGGAGGAGCTCCTGAAGTCCAATGGGACGTGCACGAGACCTCCGTATCTGGCGTGATCGCGGCCTGTGGCGGCACGTCGGGCCTTCCGGAGGGAATTGCCAACAAGGAGGCCCGCCTGAAACCGATCAAGTCGATGGAGGCCGGGGGGACTTGCAGCAAGGTCGGCGCGCTGAACTTCTCCCTGGAAAGGCGACTCTTGGTTCGCGGGGAGTCGGTCGATGTCTGCGGAAATACCGTCATCGACTTTCAATCCAAGTTCGGGCCGGGGTTAGCTGCGGCAGCCCTCGGCGACCGCGTCTTGACGACGGATCGTTCGGGCTCCGACGGCTATGTAGAGGGAGACACCGTGTTCGCCACGGGAACATCCTGGGCGTCTCCCTTGGTCGCCGGCGCAGCGGCTCGTGTTCTTGATGCCAATCCAGCGCTCAATCCCGGCTCGATCGAGGCGCTATTGTGTGCGACTGCAGTGGACGTGGCGGTACCTGGGATCGACGACGAGACCGGCTGTGGCCGGATCGATGACTCGACCGATCACGGTGGCCGAGTCGCTGGCCCCGAGCTGGATCTTCGTCGATGGCTTCGAGACTTCGTTCGAGGACCTCGACGTCGAGTGGAGCAGTCATGTCACCGATGGAGAGCCTTGATGCTCTCGCGAGGCCTACTGAAGCAAGCGCCGGCAGGTGTCGGCCCAGCTCTCTCGTACTTGGTTCTGGCCTCGGCGGTGCTGTGCGTGGCTTCTGCACGAGCGCAGCCCTACGAGGTGCTGGCGCGCTACGACTTCGACGAGCCCGAGGATCTGGAGGAGTGGGAGCTGGGAGGAGTCGGAGCGGAGGACGCGATCGTCTCGTGGGACGGAGTACTCGGATCTCGCGACCCCGGATCCGCGCGATTCGAGGTCGGTGGACTGCCCTTCGGGAAGGCCTATCTAGCCATGGGCCCGTGCCTGCCGCAGTTTCCCCTCGGACAGGGTTACGTTGTTCGGCTGGTAGGCCAGAGACGCACCGAGCGCCTCGACGAGCCCGGGAACGTCTGGGGTCAGTGTGACATCGGCCTCTCCGCCTACGACGAAGAGCCCGTGTGTGAGGGATTCCCTGACGCCTGGACGGTGTTCCCACCGGACGGCGCCAATCCCTGGTATCCGGGGCCGTTCCTGCCCTACGAGTACGACGTTCCTCAGACGGAGACCCGGTTCATCGGCCAGCGCGTCCACTTGTCCGTCCACGGGAGGATCGGCACGGAGTGCTGGTTCGACTCGGTCGAGGTACAGCTCATCCCGCCGCCGGTGACCATTCCTACTCTTTCGTCTTGGGCCCTGGCCCTCGCCGGACTCGCCATGGCTGCCGCGGGCGTTCTGGCCTTGCGGCGCTAGGAACGTGTGAGGTCGTCGCTTCGCACTCGAACCAGGCGAATCGTGGCCACCTCGGTCTGAGTCTCGCTCCAGCCTGGCGTGCAACAGCACGTTGCAGCGCGCCCTGACGTGCTCGGGCTCTGCCCATTGGGCTTTGCAGGTGGCGTACTGGGGCTGGAACTCGAACGCGGCTCGATCGAGGCAAGTGCAGGAGGGCCGAGTTGATGGCTGGGCCGGAGGCGATGGTGATCCCGAGCTTGGAGCAATGGAGCTGGTCGCTGGCGGAGGAATCCTTGGCGCGCTCAGGGCGTTCGGGCCGTGTCTCCCCCCCGCTTCACAATTGAAGGGCAAACTCATCGAGATCAAAGGCTCGCGGAAGAACCTGTCGGGCCAATGCACCTTGAACCTCACAACGTACTCGTCCGTCGACGATTGCAGTGGGCAGCCCGACGGCAGTATCGCCGCCGCACCTCTGACAAACCCGGAGGGCTGGAACAAGTGGTTGCCCTACCGCGTACGCTTTGTCTTGGACGAGCCAGATATCCGCTCGCTTCGCCCGGTAGCTGGGGTCTCTGGAGATCTTTCGGATGTCTGCCTCGTCGACTCGATTTCGGTTACGACGGCGACTCTCACTCAGGTTCCCATAGATCCAAGACTCCGTTCTGTCTTTGTGCTAGTAGTCCCTTCCGACCTCGGTCGCGGTGGTCATGTGCACTCCGATCTCGAGTCCAGGAAGGGTAGGCAGGGCATTCGGCAGTAGGGAAAGCTGAAAGCGGCGGGCCTCTTCGAGCTCCTGGCTCTTGCGATCGTTCTCGGCCTGGAGCATGCGTTGCTGGAACTCCTGCTCTTTGCGGAGTCGTTCCTCTTCGAGGATGCGCTCTTCCTTTTCGCTCAGCTCCCGGGCCATCCGGTTGAAGGTGCGAGCCAGCTGGCCGAGCTCGTCCTTGGATCCCTCGGGCACCCGCACCTGAAGATCGCCGCGAGCGAGACGCTCGGCACCCACGGTGAGGATGCCGACGTTGCGGGTGAGACGGTTGGTGAGCAGCATGGCCGTGACGAGGGCCAGAGCGGCGATCGCCAGGCCGACCACGAAGTTGCTGAGTGCGCTCTGTCGGATGACCTGCAAGGAGGCGCCCAGCCCGCACCCTTGACCCGGCGAGAGCGGTCGCCATGGATCCGGTGGCCCGGACCCTTTGGTGATCCGAGCGAGTTTCTTGGTGTCCAGGTGCAGCAGCTCGCCCGGACGCTCCCGCTCGTAGCGCCGCACGGGCTCTTTCGGCTCGAGGCACCGAAGGCGGCCCAGACCTCGCTGGCCCAGGATCCGAGAGACCGTGGAGCGCGGCACCTTCACCTGCCTTGCAATCTCCCAGGCCACCAGGCCTTGTCGCCGCAGCCGGAGAATGTGCTCCACCTTCCTCGGTGCCGTCCTCCCTGGGCTGCGGTGCGGCCGGGAGCTGCGATCGTGCAGCCCATCCTGGCCTTCCTCCCGATCGCGCCGGATCCACCGATAGGCCGTGCGCTCGCTCACGCCGGCGCGGGCCGCGGCCTGCGCCACCGGCACTCTTTCCTCCACCACTCGCTGAACGAGAAGCATTCTGCCGTGAACGGTCAGTCGAGCGTTAGCATGGAGCTTCATTCGGGCTCTCCTCTGGATCGTTGGTCGTAGCAACCTCAACCTGATTCACGGATTGCTCCTTCTCGTAGAGACTGTCGACCCTTCATTCCTGGAACCGGAGCCAACATGAGCTACCCCCGAGGACCGCAGCGAATCGTCCCCTACCTGACCTATTCCGACGCTCCCGCCGCCATCGAGTTCCTGTGCCGGGCCTTCGGCTTCGAAGAGAAGAGCCGCATGCCGATGGAGGATGGCCGCATCGGACACGCCGAGCTGGGGCTCGGAGACAATGTTCTCTTTCTGGCGTCGGCATACCCGGAGATGGGTCTGATCAGTGCCGGCGAGCTTCCTGCAGTGCACTGCCAACTGCACTGCACCGTCGATGACGTCGATGCCCACCATCGGCGGGCGGTCGAAGCCGGAGCCTCGGTGGTGGCGGAGCCTACCGAGAGCCACGGCAGCCGGATGTATCGCGCGGTCGACCTCGAGGGGCATCGTTGGATGTTCGCCGAGGCTGCCGCACCGCAAGCCTGAGTGACCATGTCCGCCCTCCCCCGCGTCGACCTGACCTCCGCCGCTCTGGTCGATCGTTGGCTGGCACCTGCCGGCGACTGAGCCGCCTCGCATGGTGACCGAGCACAACGATCGCGGCACCGGGACCGAGGGCGAAGACTCGGGCCGGAACCCGTTCCGTTCTCGGGACTTCACACGATGGTGGCTGGCCTCCCTGGTGGCCGGGACAGGGGTCGGCATCCAGGCGGTCACGGTCCCGATCTTCATTCGCGATCGAGTCGATCTGGAAGTCAGAGCGCTTGCCATCTCTGCTGCCCTGATCGCCCAGACGGCGCCTGCAGCGGCTGTCGCGCTGGTGGGAGGTACGATCGCCGACCGGGTCGAGCGTCGCCAGATCCTGGTGCGCACCTTCGCGGTCGCCGCCCTGGTCTCGCTCGCGTACGTCTTTCTGTCCGCGATGGAGGTCGAGAGCATCTGGCCGGTCTTCCCCCTGGCGGCGGCGGTGGGCTGCGCTGGCGCCTTCACCAACCCGGCTCGACAGAGCATGCTTCCCCAGCTGGTCGGGCGCAGCCAGCTCCAGAACGGGGTCATCTTCGGCACCATGGGCTACATGGCAGCGCTGCAGTTTCTCGGCCCGACGGTCGGAGGTCTGCTCACCGACTATCGCGGGCTCACCGTCGCTTTCGGTGCCGAGGTCGGCCTCCTGATCCTGGCCGCCGCCTTCTTCGCCGGAATCCGTACCGACCAGCCGACCCTCACCGGCCGCGACGTGCTGGGCGACCTGGTCGACGGGCTCCGCTACGTTCGCTCGGAGCCCACCATCTCGAGCCTTCTCCTGCTCGGTGCCATCCCCGGCGTCTTCTTCATCGGCCCCTTCGCGGTGACGGTGCCCCTGGTGGTGCCCGACATCTTCCAAGCCACCGACAAGTGGGTCGGCATCCTCTGGGGCTGCTTCGGTTCAGGCGTCTTTCTCGGCTCGATTCTGCTCACGATTCGTCCCTTCCCGCGCCGCGGCTACGCGATCTGCGCATCGAACCTGGCGGGCGGCCTGGTCCTGGTGGCCTACGGATCGAGCCGGAGTCTCCCGCTCTCCGCAACCTTGCTGGTGGCCTGGGGCATGGGCGCTTCGGTCTTCATCAACTACGTCGTCGCCCTCATTCAAGAAAACACCGAGGCTCGGATGATGGGCCGCGTGATGAGCATGTACTCACTCGTCTTCTTCGCCTCGATGCCGATCGGCTACGGCCAGGCCGGGCTGCTCACCAGTCGCTTCGACGCGTCCACCACGCTGGTGGCGAACGGGGTCGCAGCGGCTGCGATCGGTCTGCTCTCGCTCCTCTTCCTCCGCCCGGTGCACCGCCTGCGCTGAAGCGTCTGACAGGTCGGGCCAGCGATCGTAGAGCTCGAAGAGGCAGCGCCGAAGATTTCCCCGGTGACGGGCAAACAGCTCGGGCAGCAACTGGCGAGCTCGAGGCGCGACGTCGAGGGTCAATTCCTCGACCAGCGCCTCCAGCAGGGCGACACTCGTGCGACAGCGTAGGCACGTCGGCAGAAGGCCCGCCTGGTGGAGAGTCACCACCACTCCTCCGTGTCGCCGGACCCGGGCCTGTAGGGATCGGCGTGCGAACAGACCGAGACGCTCGACCCCGTCCAGGAGAAAGACCGATTCGGGCTCGGCGCCGCGCAACAGTCGACGCAGTGTCGGCTCCCGATCGGCACGGAGATAGCGCACCGTCCGACCCTCCGATTCGAGGTGCTCGTGCAAGCGCCGCAGCGCTGTACTCTTGCCGTGCCCATGAGGACCGACCACTGCACCCGCCCAGCGCTCCTTCTCGAATCGCTCCAGGGCCCGGCTCCATCGCGTTCGCTCGATGCGGAACGCGAGTGCGTCGATGCGCTGGGCGCGAAAGGGATTGTCCGCAGGTCGCACCCGTCTCACCTGTCTTCCGAGGCATCCGTTTTGCCGTCACCGGCCCGAGCGGTGTCCGCGTGGGGGGCGATGTCCAGCGGGTAGCTGTCGTCCACGTCGGGCCAGCGGGGGATCTCCCCGTGCAGCTCGAGGCACCACTCGATCCGGTTTCTGGGAGCCTTGAAGGTGTGCATCGAGTCACCGGGAATTCGCAGCCGCGCCGCGCCGATCTTCATCGCCTGGAGATGCCGGGTCTCGAAGACGATCTCTTCGTGAAAGGTCGAGGTCACCGTTCGCGTATCGGTTCCTACCGTATAGCTCGCCGACTCCTGACCTTTCAGTCGTAGCGTCAGGCGCCGCAAACGAGCCGTCCGCCCTCGAAAGCGCCATCGGAGATCCACCTCGTCCCCCAGGGCGAGGTTCGATCGATCCAATTCGAGGATCGCTCGGGGGTTGAACGACTGCAGGACGACGTAGGGAATGGCTCCGAGCAGACCGAGGCCAATCAACTCGAAGGGAATCAGGAAGAGGAACCGGAACCAGTCGAAGGCCCCGCTCGACCAGTCCTTCCACAGTTGAACCACGAAGATCCCGACGATACCGTTCCAGAAACCCGCCACGGCGAGAATGCCCACGACCTTGCCCACCGGCCCCATCGCCGGTTTCAGAACGAGCGGACCCGACGGGATCTCTCGAGAAGGAGTCACCGCCCTCCCCACCTGCGACGGCTTCGCCCCCTTCCTGCCCAGACGCTCGAAGAACCCCCAGCCCAGGCCTGCAGCGACACCTCCCCCTCCCACGAGAACGAAAACCAGCGGAATCAGCGCGAACCCCATCGCAGCACTGGGCCCTCGATCGAGAACCGCCTGCGAAGGGTTCTGCGGATCGACCCAGGCCCGACATGAGCTCCCGGCGGAATACCGGTCGACAAGGCGCTGCTTGCCTTTGCTCCCGCTGGTGTACATCGACGACAGGAAATCGTGCCGATCACCGGTTCTCTCCTCGCCGAGGTAGGCGTACTCGAAGGTGATCTCCACACGGTAGGTGGTTCCGTCGTCGTCGGAGCTCGAGCCGAGCCGGCTCGACACTACCCGGCAATCGACCTCCTCCCACCCCCTGGATTCGACCATCTGCCAGGCCGCCTTGGCGAACGGAAAGAGGAAACCCAAACCGGCCAGGAGGAAGATCCCGAAGAAGAGGCTCACACAACCGCCGCCGACTCTCGAGCCGCTCTGGCGCACCGACACGGCTCTGTGATCGGGAGGCCGATCGCTCGACCCCCGATCACGCCGACGCCTTCCCAGCGAGAACCTCAAGGGCTGGGCCCCGACCCTGAGGCTGCCGGTTCGATCGCGCGTAGTCGGACCTCGGTGCCTCCCGGAGCGCTCACGATGTCACGACGCGTCGAAGCCCGCCCCTCGTCGACCACCAGCTCGAGTGCCCAGGTCAGGGTGATCAGCTGCCCGGAGAAGGAGTAGGGCTCTGGCGGCAGCTCCAACTGCACGGTCCGACTTCCCGTCTGCCCCTGTCCGTAGTAGTTCGCGGGTGCACCCTGTGCGGCGCCCAGCAGTCGCCGGACTTCGACGATCTCGACATCCTGATCGCCACGGCCGCTGGTGTACCAGACCAGACGCAGCTCGATCGTCTCCGCCGGCTCGCGCAGCCACCAGCGCGCCTCGACCTCGATGGGTTGCCCTGGCGCAAACCCGGTGCGCCCCTCCGGCAAACGGAGCTCCAGCTCGGCATCGGAGCCCGGCGAGATCGAGTCGTTCGGCGACATCTCACGTCATCCCGTGCGCAACCGTTGCCTGGGACCTCATACCGAGCAAGCCGATCAGGTCCCGGAACCTACTGCGCGTCCAAGCGCTCTCGAGCCCACTGGAGCATCGGATCGGGCGCCGTCGACCCGCCACGGATCTCGACGTAGCGTCGGAGATTCTCCTCTGCGGCCGCGCCGTTTCCGAGTCCGTCCTGGGCCCGTGCCAACCAGTACAGGGCCACGGGGTAGTAGCGCTGCGTGGCGAGATCCGCGACGAAGACATCGGTCGCTGCGCCCAGGTTGCCGACACACCGCGTGAGCTCGTCGACCGCTTCGGGAAACTGGTCGGCCTGAACATAGGCAACCCCGAGGAGGAGATTCGCGATCCAGTTCGGATGGCGCTGCTGACCGTCGCGAAGGGACTCCAGGGCATCGAACAACCTCTCGTCGCGCAGCGCGATCTCCCCCTCGAGCAGCCGAGCGTAGGCGACCGTCTGACTCTGCAACATGTTCTGCAGTCGCTTGGCGATCTGGATCGCCTCTTCCGTTTCACCGGAGAGCATCAGCACCCTCGCCGCAGGATAGAGAACGCTCTCCTGCTCGCTCAACGATGCCGCGCGGCGAGCCCACTCGAGCGCTTCGGCGTCGCGACCGAGTGCCAGTAGAGCCTCTGCACGGATCACGTCCTCCGCGGCCGAGCTCCGATTGCCCTGGCGTGCCAACTCCGCCTCCTCGAGGTACTCGATCGCGCGATCGGGCCTTCCGAGATAGAGCTCCAGATCCGCCATGCCCACGACCGCCAGCGAACCGAAGCCGGACGGTCCCGCCAGCTTCCCGTAGGCGAGCCGCGCCGCGGCCTCGTCACCCGCTCCCAGCGCCGCCCGAGCCCGGATGAGCTGGGCATAGCCGAATTCCGGTTGCTCCTTCAGCAACGCCTCCGCCTCCGCTCGGGCGCGCTCGAAGTCCCCCGCGTAGAGCGAGTAGCTGGCGTAGTTGATTCGCTGCACGACATTGTTGGGCTCGAGCTCGAGCGCCGCCGCCCCCTCGCTCATGGCGCGATCGTAGTCTCCGTTGTAGAGGGAGGCGAGAGCCAGGTTGGCGTGACCCGCGCGGTCCGCGGGGTAGAGCTCGACCAGCTTCTCGTAGTTCTCGATCGCCTTGCGGTAGTTGCGCGAAACGATGAGGTAGTAGCCGCCCAGGGTTCGATAGCGCTCACGCTCGGACATCCGATCGAGCTGCTGGAGGGCCTGTTGGTAGCTCTCCTCCGCCTTCTCCGGCTGCTGGAGGTTGTTGTAGGAGACTCCGAGGCCCGCGAAGGCGCGACCGAACTGTGGATCCTCCTCAATTGCACGCTCATAGGCGGCGATCGCCCCCTCGAAATCGCCCTGGTAGAAGAGATCCTGTCCTGTCGCGTACGCCTGCATCGCCTCGATCGAGGACGCGGTAAAGGTCTCGGCAGCGGCGTCCTGCCCCGCCTTCGGCGCCGTGTCGCCGAGCTCCTGGCGAAGCTCGGTGGTCAGTCGAGCGACGGCCTCGAGGATCTCGTCCCGACTCCCTGCTCGAGCGCGAGCCGCCGCGAGCGGTCTTCCCTCACCCGGCTCGAGTGCGGGGTCGAGACCTTCGACCTCGACTCGATATCCGCGTCCCGCAGGCTCGATGCGGCCCGTGAACACGGCATCGATCCCCTCACGGACCGAAATCAACCGGGCGGCATCGGCGTCGAGCCCGCCACCCGGGTTGAGCTCCTCCGCGGTCTCGAGCGCAGTACCGCGGGGGTACATGTTGATGAAGGAGGCCCCTTCCAGAGCAATCGCCAGCGCCTGCTCGACCGTGCCGCTGAGTGTCGGGTCACCCGTGTCGTTGACGAAGTCGGAGACCAGCACCGTCATGGGATCGGGCTCCACCACCACATTGCCTCGCGCGAGGAAATACGTCGAGGCGACCGCGACGATCGCTCCGGCCACTCCCGCCGCGGTCAGGATCCTGCGTCGCCGAGTGGCATCCGGAAGAAGCTCCCCCGATTCGTCCAGGAGGTCGAGCGCTTGCTTGAGCTCGGTGGTGCTCTGGAAGCGCTCCTCCGGGTCCGGGCAGAGGCACTTGTCGATCAACTGATCGAGTGGCTCGGGAATCGTCTGGTCGATCGTACGCGGCGAAAGAGGGGCATCGCGGATGCGCCGCTTGACCTCGGCGATCGCACTCTTTGCCGAGCGGACCCGTTGGCGGCCGAGAATCATGTCGTACAGGATCAGGCCCAGGGCATAGACGTCGGCACGCTCGTCGACGACCTGTCCACGAAACTGCTCGGGAGCCATGTACTCGAGGGTCCCGACGATCGTGCCCACGATCGTCTCCCCCAGGTTCACGGCATCGCCGGACTCGAGAGTGTCCGGATCGATTCGTTTGGCCAGGGAGTCCTGTCCGCCCGGCCCCGCCGGCCCGGACGAGCGGGCGATGCCGAAATCCATCAGGAGGGCGTTCCCCTCCTCGTCGATCATGATGTTGGCCGGTTTGAGGTCGCGATGAACGATTCCCTTCTCATGCGCCGCGATCATGCCGTCGACGACCTGTCGGAAGATCTCGAGGGAACGCTCGATCGTCGTGCGCCCCGTCTCGGCGAGGATCGTCGAAAGATCCTCGCCCTTGACGTAGGACATGGTGAAGTACTTCATCCCCTCGACCTCGCCGAGGTCGTGGATCCGTACGACGTTCTTGTGGGTGACCTCTCTGGCGAGCAGGAGCTCGCGCTTGAACCGGGCCGACATCTCGGCGGCCATCAGCTCGTCCTCGGCCTGGGTCCGGATCACCTTGAGCGCGACCGGAACGCCCAGTTCCTGATCCCAGACCTGGTAGACGGCACCCATGCCACCCACTCCCAGCTGCTTCAGGATGACGTAGCGCTCACCGAAGGGCATGCCGACATCGAGCGGTCCGGAGTCCACGCCAACGCGAGCCGGAACCGGCTCCCCGTCGACAAGGGTCCCATCGAAGTCCGACGCGGGGCGGTCGCTCCTGTCCTCGTCTCCGGCTCCCGGGCCGCCGATCAGGGTGGCGTCCTCTTCTCCTTCCCCCGGAGCGCCGATCAGGGTGGCGTCTTCTTCCAGAAGCAGGGTCGCGGGCTCGCTCCCCGGCGCCGGGGTGCCACAGCGAGCACAGATCACCTCGGTCTGGGGAAGATCGGTGCCGCAGTGGGTGCAAATCATGGAGTCGCAATGCCTCCGCGAACGAAGCGCGGGCGAGAGTCCAAGACTAACCCGTCGTTTCTCCTGGCGCGAGGAGTCCTACCGAGCCAGATTGAGATCTGCGGACATATCAACGAGTCGATCCAGCTCTCGAGCCCCGAGCCAGGGTCAGAAGACCCTGCGGGTGGATCGCTCCAGCGACCCACCCTCGCGGTCCGAGCTCGATCAGCGCAGCCGAATCGGGTAGGGACCATCGACCTGCCCCGTGTCCGACCGCTTGACGCGGACGTTGTAGCACCCCCGGGGCAGACTGTTCCCACTCTGGTCGATGCTGCTGTCCCAGTTCAGCTGATGAGTGGCCGAGCCCCCGCTGTACTTGAACGTGCTGTTGCCGGGGCTCGCTGGCGTGATCACGAACGAGGCTCCTACCTCACTGGCCGGGTCACACGTCCTTCCCTGCGGCGAGTAGGGACCGGTGATCTCGACCATGAACGGCGAGCTCTGCGGATCCTCCTGGTTGAAGAGGAAGCCCGTGTCCTTCGGTGCACCACACTGGGGCGGCCAGCGCACCGTGAAGTCGGCGTACTGCCACTTCAGGGGCACCGAGCTTCCCCGCCGCACCGAGTAGGTCTCCGCAACCGGATCGTAGGGGAACGGATACGGATCCAGGAGACCGATGAAGCAGTCGTCCGGGAAGGGATCCTCGACCGTGATCGATACCGTGGCGGTCGAGACCGCTCCAGCGAGATCGGTCACCGAGAAGACGAAGCTGTCCTCGCCCACGAAGCCATTGATCGGGGTGTAGTCGACCGTGGCCTGGAAGGGGGGCTGCGGCGTCAGGTTGGCGAGCGACCCGAAGGCGGACCCTGCTCCTTCGATGGCGAAGGTCAGCGCGTCGCCGACGTCGATGTCGGTACCCGAGAGCGCCAGCTGGTTGCCCGAGCTGTTCTGCTCGACGGTCACCGCGGTGGGTACCGCCAACGGCGCATCGTTCACCGCCTGCACGTCGATCGTCACCGTGGCCACGTTCGAGTCGTTGCCGTTCTCGTCCTTCACCTTGAACTGGAACGTCACGATCCCGAAGGCATCGGGCGCTGCCGAGTAGCTGAAGGCGCCGTTGGCACCGAAGTCGAGCACCCCGGCGGCACAGCCTGCGGAGGGCACCACGCAAACAGGTCCGGAGACGAGGCTCCAGGGACCGAGTGCCTGACCATCGGGCTCGACGGCGGCTGGAGGCGCGATCGAGCTCAGGTCGATCGTGAGGCTACCGTCCTCCGCCACGGCGAACGCCTGGTCGTAGGCGATGGGAGCGTCGTCGACGAACTCGATCTCCACCTCGACGTTGCCGTCGACCGAGCACGGTTCGGTCCCGCTCTCGCCGCACACCATCGTCGGCTCACCGCTGTCGTCGCTTTCGAACACCCGGAAGACGAACGTGTCGAGCAGCCCTTCGGGCGGCGCTTCGGTATCGGAATCCGGCTCGTAGGTGATCGTCACCGCGGCACAGACCAGGTTGGGCGGAGAGTCGGGAGGACACGCCTGGGGCGAGCCTGCCGAACAGAGGGCATCGGGGAACTCCGCCAGTAGACTGGCCGGACAGGCCAGCGAGGAGTCGAACATGGCGGTGCCGAAGGTCGGCGTCGTGAGAATCGCGAAGATCACGTCGCCCTCATCGTTCTCGGCGCTCAAGATCCCCTCGCTCTGGGTGGTTTCTCCCGGCAAAGGCTCTTCGACTCCCGGCAGGACCAGGGTCACGCCCCCGGGCAGCGACGGCGGGTAGTTGACCGCGAGCACATCCAGGTCGACCGTGGCCTCGGAGGTCTCGGACTCTTCGTCGCTCACGCGGAACGAAAAGCTGTCCGGCCCTGAGTAGAAGTCGACGGGGACGTACTCGAAGCCCACACTCACTTCGCCCGAAGGTCCGACCAGCTGCACCGGATCGCCGACCAGGGTCACCGTTCCGTTCGCGGTCTCGAGCACTCCGTCGCCATCGTCGTCACCCACCAGCTCGAAGGTGACCGTGTCGGCCTCGGTGTCGGTGGCAGCCAGAGCACCCTCGAAGGCCGGCTGGGCGCCGTCGTTCTCCTTGAGCTCGAAGGAGGCCGCGAGAGCGGAGGGAGGCGAGTTGGAGATCACGCTCAGCGGAACGATCGCTTCCAGCGTCCTGTAGTTGTTCACTTCGTCGAACTCGGAGACCTCCTCGAGATCGTCGACGCGGAGAATCAGGTTGTAGTTGCCCCCCGGCAGACCAGTCGGAAGCAGGAGCTCGGTCGGCCCGAAGGCTTCCAACTCTCCCCCTGGCAGCGGGTTGCGCGTCGAGACGATCGTGCCGACGAGAGCATCACAGTCGAAGCCCTCGATCTCACCGGCCTCGCACGGAACCAACTGCCCGTTGGGCTGCAGATCCAGCTCGGTATCGACCGACAGATAGAACCCGTGACGTAGTTCCCGGTTCTCGGCGGTAGCGGGATTCTTGCCGTTGTTCAGCAACGCCCAGGCGTCGGCGAAGCCGTCGTTGTCGAGGTCGCCCTGCAGCGGAGGAAAGTCGAAGGGCACGCCCGGTGACACCGACTCGCTCAACTCGGGCACGAAGCCCGGCTCGAGGTCCGGCGCGGTCGTGAGGAGGCAATCGAGGTCGACCTGGGGATCGCAATCCGAGCGCAACAGCGTCAGGCTGGGTGGATCGATGTTCGGATTGAAAACGAAGGGAAGATCGTCCGGCGCACCCGGTTTCTTGATCGCCCTCAGCAGGACGTTCACCACATCGTTGGCCCGGGGCCTGCGCGTGTCACCGCCCGCCATGCGCGTGGCCACCGTTCGGGCGCCGCTCGCGGCCGTCGCGTCGGAGGGGCCGACCGTGAACGCTGAGTTGGAGACCAGCGGATTCGACACCAACGGGTTCGAGACCAGCGGGTTCGACACCAACGGATTGCTGACCAGGGGATTGCTGACCAGCGGATTGCTGACCAGCGGGTTCGACACCAGGGGAGTCGCGGTCTGGTTGGTCGAGACCACCGAAATGACCTGATCTTGACTCGCGCCGTAGGCCGCACAGGCCTCGGCGTTGAGCGCGCCGAAAGAGGACGTGCGGTAGAGGACCAGCTGGAAGTCGTAGTTCTCGAGGAAGGCCTCGGCATTGTCGATATTGAGGATGGGCAGGAGCGAGAACGACGTGTCGGTCGAGGCCGGATTGGCCTGCACGGTCCAGGTGACGTCGATGACGTCATCCGGGCTGGCATTCGAGACCAGCGGGTTCGAGACCAACGGGTTCGACACCAACGGATTGCTCGCCGAGATGTTCGACACCAGCGGATTCGACACCAGGGGATTGCTGACCAACGGGTTCGAGACCAGGGGATTGCTGACCAACGGGGCGGCGCTCTCCCCCGATTGATCCGCCGGGTTGGTCGGGTCCGAATTGAACACGGCCGCACCGACCAGGGGGCCATCCGGGCACACATAGTCCGGATCCACGCAGCCGAGCACCGGGTCTTCGGCGCAGGGGACGTAGAGCTGCTCTGGATCACAGTTCAAGGCGTAGACGTTCACCCGGATCGGGCCGGGATCGTCCGAGTCCAGCGCCAGGGCACCATCGGCATACACCACCCTCGAGGTACTCGAGTACGGAAGCAGCGCGACCGGCTCCGATTGGACGTCGACCTCGTCGAGCGGACGCAGAGAGGCGAACTGCGATCCCGTCGTGATCGCCAGCCGATAGAAAACCGTGTCACCGGTAGTGTTGGTAAGCGAGAACGGGAACGTCCGCGCCTGGTTCGCCAACGACTTGTAGGTGGTCGGCGTGCTGACCAACACCTCGGTGTCGATGCGTGCCGTGTAGACGTCGGTGTTGCGCGAGCCTGGATTCAGGCACGCGCCGCCGACTCCCGGCGGACCGTAGTTCTGGAACTCGAAGATCGCGGTCGACGGATCGCCCGCAGGCTCCGCCACGTTGCGATTGTCGGACCAGATCGCCCGGAAGCCCTGACTGGGCACATCGCCCGGCTCCGTGGCCCAGCGCCACCCTCTCGTCGCGTCGTCGACCACGAAATCGACGGCGGGGATGAGCCCGTTGTAGTCGCCGATGAAGGCGATCATGCCGCCTCCGGACTGCACCAGGTTGGCGCGATGCACCGCGGGCACGCAGCTCGTTCCCTCGAAGTTGCAGGTCCTCACCACGTCCTCCAGCGTCTCCCCATCGGAGAGATCCGCCTCGGGCGCAATCGGATAGCGCGAGACCTGCGTCGTCGAGATCAGCTGTCCCGTCGCCGGATCGAGCACGGCGGCCCGCAGATCGAGCAGGCGGCGATAGCCGGCGATGAAGCCGTTGGTGCTCAGGTCGATCTCGGCAATCGTGTCGGTAGTGAAGTCGGCGAGGCCGCGCGATTCGTAGTAGGTCAGCATCAACTGACCCGCACCGAAGCCGAGCTTCGGCATGACCTGGGGACCGGAGGCCCGCTCCTGCGGCAGAAGGCCGAAGCCCGGCTCGGGACAGCCATCGGAAGTGGCCGGGAAGTCACAGCCCACGTCGCGATCTCCGAAATCCACCGCGACCCGGTCTCCAGAAACGCCCTCGACGCTCTCGAAGCTGTTGAGATTGCCGTTCGAGCGCATCATCACGATCCGCGGACTACCGTTCGGATCGGGATGCCCGAAGGAGCCCGAGCCCGGCCCCGAAGCGACGTCCACCCGCTCCTGCCATGCCACGAAGAGCGTACCGTCGTCGGTGACCACCGCGTCGGGGAAGCCGTTGGAGCGAAACGCCACGTCGTCGAGCGGTGCCCCGGTGGCCACCGAGCTGATGGAGGGCTGGTCGAAGTTCTCGAGGACGACACTCTTGGTGATGTCCTTCGGTTTACCGGGAAAGGACGCTCCGTAGTCGGTCGACTTGTGCACCAGGATGGCGTCGGGAGAAAAGAAGTGGCGCCACGCGACGTAGACCGCGCCGTCGCCGGGATCGACCGCAATGGCCGTGCCCTGGCCCTGATTGAACGGCTGGTCGATGCGCTGGGTCGCGAAGGGGATTCCACCGGCGGGATAGCTCGTTGTGATCGAGCTGTCCATCGCGACCTTCGTGAAGTTGACCTTGGTCTGGATCGAGCCGTTGGTGCTCTGGCCGTTGAACGTGGTGTAGCTGACGTAGAGATTGTGCGCACAGGGATCGGAGCTCGAACCGTCTCGCACCACGTCGCCCGCGGCATCGGGCTTGTCCAGGAAGACCCCGTTCTCGGCATTGTTGCCGCTCTCGAGCACCGTCGTCCCCAGATACCGCCAGGTGTGATCGACCGCCGAGTCGTTGGTGTCCTGATAGGTCGAGAAGAAGATCTTGCTCTCGTCGCCCCTGGTGAACGCGATGCCGACCACATGGACGATCCCGCACGGCATCGACACGGCAACGGGATCGGTTCCCGCTTCGAGCCCCTTCAGGGGTGACGCCAGCGAGGCGGGAGAGTCGTCTTCCGGACCACCCGGCAGGAAGCCACCGCTCCAGGTCACCCCGAGATCGTAGGAGAACGAGGCGCCGATGAAGGCCTCCGAGGCCGCGACCGGGGCCGACTTCTGCACCTCGGGCTCGGCCTGGGCGAGCTCGATCGCGGTCGGATCTGCGACGTCGCTGTCTTCAGCGTCTTTGTCGGCCAGGCCCGTGGGCTCCGGATCGTTCGGGATGTCGACCGCGCGATAGTCGTTGAAGAACGCGATCAGATGATTCGGGTTGCGTGTCGACGCGGCGATGGTCGGCTCGACCTGCCGATTGGCGAAGCCGTCCCCGCGCAAGTACCAGCTCGGGTCCTCGACGCAATCCACGAGCGTCTCCGCCTCTGCAGAGTCGAGGAGGACCTGACCGTTCTCGAGGTATACATCGTTCACGCCACCGATCCCGTCGAGGTCCAATCGACAGGGAGCGTTGCTGTATTGGGGCGCGACGGGAAGAACGTTGATGTTCTGCTGGGCCTGCTGAGCCTGGGCAGCGCTGAGGGAGCTCAGGGCGAGCAGAACGATGAATCGCGTACGCATGGGCGGAACTCCTACCGACGCCAAAGGCACCTCGGTGTGATGATTGGACCGAGGGCGCCGAGAGACTCTTCGTCTCGAAGCGCCCACCATGAGAAGGACCTGCGGACTATAGCCGCCTTCTTCTCACTTTCGTTATCGGTTGTAGCTATCTGCACGGCGGATGCCATGCACAGGTGGCGGGAGAAAACCTACGGAGACCGCAGCATCTCACACTTCATGGTCTTCCGGGGGCTTCGGAAGACGAGTTTTCCACAATTTCCGGGTCTCGCCTTTCGGTGAGGGACTATCCGAACGGTGAGACGCCGAAACCGGGCGGAGCAGCCCCTGAGACACGGGCTCGGAGGTCAGCCTTCTTCCGCCTCGCCCAGCAGACGGCGAGTGTTCTCCTCCACCTGGACTCGCGCCTCCTCCAAGGCGATTCCCTTGAGCTCCGCGATCACCTGCAACGAGAGCGCCGCGTTCTTCGGCTCGTTGCGCTCCTCCCGGGTCGGCCCGAGCACCGGACTGTCCGTCTCGACCAGAAGGCACTCGAGAGGCAGCCGCCGGACCAGTTTCTGCTTCTGCTGGGAGCGGACCACCGAAGGGGGCACCGAAAAGAAGTAGCCGGCTTCCACCGCCACCATCGCTCTGGACGCCTTGCCGTCGAAGGCGTGCAGCTGCACCCGAGTGGCTCCACGCTCCAGGAGGACGGCGATCGCATGATGACCGGCGGAGCGGGAGTGCACGTTGAGGGGCAGGTCGAGCTCGAGCGAGAGCGCGATCATGCGCTCGAAGATCTCCCGCTGAAGCTCGAGCTCGGCCTCGTCCTTCACCTTCCAACGATCGAGCCCGACCTCGCCGATCATCGCGAGCCGATCGCCGTGGCGGCGGATCAGCGTTTCCATCGCGGCACAGTGCTCGAGATCCAGATAGGTCGGGTAGAGCCCCGCCGCGGGTAGAACCTGCCCGGGATACCGCTGCCCCAGCTCCAGGTTCCTCTGCGCGTCCGCGAGGGTCTCGGCCACGGCCACCACTCGCGACACGCCGGCCTGAAAGGCTCGGGCGAGCACCTCGTCGCGGTCCGCATCGAAGCTCGCGTCGCCCAGATGGGCATGCATGTCGGTCAGCACTTCGACTTCCCTCAGCGACGCTCCAGCGCGTCGGCCAGGCCCTGGATGTGCTCGACACCCGCCGAGACCGTCACACTCGAGCCTACGAGCTGATCGGCCAGGGGCTCGAACCGGCCCCCGAGACATTGACCGAAGAAGACCTCGGTCACGGCCCAGAAGCCGCGCTGGTTCTCTCCTCGAGTCAGTCCATGCCCCTCGTCCGGATAGAGGAGGTACGTGACCTCGGCACCGGCCTCCTGCAAACGTCTCACCATGATGTCCGACTGCTCCTGAGGCACCCGGGAGTCGTTGGCTCCCTGGCCGATCAGGAGTGGATGGCGCGCCCGGTGGGCCTGGTGAAAGGGTGAGCGAGAGCGCAGCAGCGCCAGGCCCTCCTCGGTCCGCGGGTCTCCGACCACCTTCGCCATCGTGTCGACGTTCCAGTGCGGCATGAACCGGGTGAGATCCGAAGGTCCCACCAGATCGACGCCGCAAGCGAAGACCTCGGGGGTCAGGGTCATTCCCACCAGAGTGGCATAGCCGCCATAGCTGCCGCCCATGATCGCCACTCGATCCGGATCCGCGATGCCCTCGGCAATGGCCCACTCGACCTGGTCGATCAGGTCGTCGTGCATCCTGCCGCCCCATTCGAGTCGTTGCGCGTTGACGAACTGCTTGCCGAATCCGGGAGACCCCCGGTAGTTGACGTAGAAGACGCCGTAGCCGCGGTTCGCCAACCACTGGACGAAGGGCGCCGACGCGTACTGCGCCCGCTCGTCACTCGGCCCGCCGTGCACCAGGAGGATGAGCGGGATCGGCTCGGAGGGCCGTCCATCGTCGTCCGGATCGAGCCACGGCGGAATCGTTACGTAGGAGACCAGATCGAGCCCGTCGCGCGACTCGATGACGACCGGATGCATCGAGGCGAGTGTCAAGCCCTCGAGCTGCGGCGTGGCGGTGAACAACTCACGAAGTGCTTTCTCGTCCCGTTCGTAGAGCCAGTAGACCTCGGGCTCCTCGGCAACGGTGAAACGCACCACCCAGCGCCGATCGTCGTGAGAGCGACTCTCGAGGGTCAGATCGCCCTCGGAAGCCTCCGCGAGGAACGCGAGGTCGGCTTCGAGCGCCGGATCGAGCGGATGCCACTCGGCGCGGGTCCAGTTGGTGGCGTAGGCCTGCGGCCGATGCGTGACCGGGTGATAGAGCACCCCGGCGAGATCGACCCTTGCCGACGAGGCCAGCACATCCAATCGGTCGGCTTCGAAGTCCCACTCCACCAGCGCTGCCGTGTCGCGGCCACGGCTGTCATAGAAGTAGAGTCTGCGGTTCTCGGCATCGAAGCGGGTGATCTTCTGGTAGCCGGAGGCCTGCAGCGCCGGGAGGTCCTGCGCCGCGACCGAGAACATCGGCCGCCACTCGGCCCCCTCTCGGGCGAAGAGGTCGACTCCGCCTTCGGCGTTGAGAGCCAGACCGACGCGAGGCCGCAGGGCGTGGTCTGCGACGAAACCGAGAAAGCCCGGGTTGTCGAGAACGGGCTCGCGCTCGCCGGTCTCGAGGTCGACCAGGAACAACTGCGGCAGACCCGTGAGCCCCTCCGAGATCGAGACGAGGGCCCTTCCCGGATCCGACGGCGAAAGCGAGAGCAACTCGACGCGCATCCCGCTCAGCCCTGTGAGATCGACCGCCTCCCCGGTCGAGACATCGATGCGCCACAGATTCCAGTTCTCGTCACCGCTCTGGTCCTGGGGAAAGAGCAGAAACCGACCGTCGAGCGACCACCGGTAGAGCACGTTGCCGCTCACGTCGCGCACCTGCAGTCCACGACCGGTCCGCCGGGTGAGCGCGCGGAACGCGTCGAGATCGTCGACCGGTGCCACGAACAGGTTCTGGACCCCGTCGAGCTCGCCCAGCCACGCCAGCTGCTCACCGTCGGGGCTGAGCCGAGGGGCATCGTAGCTCCGGGGGGCGAGCAGGGTGTCGAGTGCGACCAGCGGCGGCGGCTCCGGGCCGCGGGTGTCCGTGGCGCAGCTCTGGCCGAAGAGAACCGAGCACACCGTCAGGAGAACCAGGATCGGGCTGTTCAGCGCCTTCACTCCGTGCATGCGTTGCCGCGGAATCGACGAGCCGAAGGAGATCGGCTCGCGTGATGTGTATCACGCTTCGCTCGACCTCCTCACGGCCAGCACTGCCTCCTGCTCGAGCCTTCGAGCTACCCCCGTGGCTTTGCCACCAGCGTCGTGGTCGACCAGAGCTCACCGCTCACCGCATCGTAGATGGCGACGACCACTTCGTGATCGCGGCGGCGCATGCGCAGGGTCGTATGCCAGTCGATCTCCTGCCCCATGGTCGGCGCCGAGGCCAGCTCCACGCGAAAGGGCTCTCGACTGACGTCGGAGCGAGCACCGTCGACGTCCATCGAGGCGACCAGCACCTCGAGATCGGCGACGTAGCCGCTTTCCTGCGGTAGCAATGTCAGCAGCTCTGCCGGCAGGCGGAGCTCGAGAGGAACCTCCATCCTGCGCAGCCCTGCATTGCGCGGCGCTCCGATCTCGACCTCGAGACCGTTCTCTGCGGCAGGAGAACCGAAGAGCAAGGCGCTCTCCACCGTCATCGCGACCCGCTCCTGGCGAGTCAGATCCGTGTAGCCCGAGCGCGTGCGCACCCGCAGGCCGGGTTGCGCCAAGCGCACCTCGATGCGGTGATCGGCGCCGTCTTCCTTCCAGTCCGGTGTGAAACCGAGCCAGTAGAACGAGCGGGTATCCGTGACCACGCGCTCGAGGGGCTGATCCCGCTGACTGTTGATCGACGCGCGCCCACCCGTCTCCTGGGCCAGGTAGCGCAGGGTGTAGTGGATCTCGTTCTCGCGATAGAAGTCGATATCGGTGAGTCCGCGGGCGCCGCGAAACTCACGCCCGACGTCCGCGTGGGCGGTGCTCTGGAGACCGGGCACGTCGACCGGATAGAGCGTGTAGCCCACCAGGTTCGCGGTCTCGACCAGAGAGCGGAAGACTGCAGAATCGCGGGGATAGTAGGAGCTCAGTACCGGATCGAGCGGGTTCCCGGCGACGTAGTCGGCCGGCGCATAGGGCCAGCCACCCGAGAGCAGCAACATCACCTTGCGACCTTCCGGCTCGGCAAAACCGCGCAGCGTCGCATTGGCCGCCGCGACCATGCCGTCGATCTGCGCGAGCAACATCTCGGTATAGGAGCGCTGCTGGACATCCAGCCCCCGGCGGGCGACCCCGCGCGCGAACGCACGGTAGCTCTGCGAGCCGACGAGCCCATGGCCCGAGTCGAAGGCCAGCTGCTCGCTCCGACGATGAAGCCCGCCTGCCGGTCGATCCTCGGCGCGGCGGAGTGCCTGCGTGAGATCCCTGCTCGAGCCGGTCCAACTCTGCACCAGGTCGACGCCCTGCCCGTCCCAGGCGACGATCGCCATGCGGTCACTCTCCCCCAGATAGTCGAGCTCCCCTTCGAGGGCGCGCAAGACGCGGTCGCGATGGGATGCCAGGGTGAAGAAATCGTCGACGAACACGAGGTAGCTGGTTCCCCGCGCCCGGCCGGGAGCGACCGGCGACACCGCACCCGGGGACCGGCTTGCGATCGCCTCCCTCGCCAGAGCCACTCCGCCCCGGACCTCGGTGAAGTACTCGATGTCGACGGGCTGACCGTCGACCCGCAGCTCGAACTCTTCGGGCGACAGCCCGAACAGACGCACGCCCTGACGGTCCGTGACCACGGCTTCCACGTTGACCACCTTGACTTCGGTGAGGTCGTCGAAACGGGCCAGCGCGGCATCGCCGGGTGAGGACTCGGCCGCCAGCGGCACGGCCGAGCACAGAAGGAGGGAAAGTGCCGAAGCGGTCCAGCGTGCTCGGAGAGGGATCATCGCAGCCTCCTGTTTTCGAGGTCGAGAAAGCCGTCACCCGAGCAAGAGAGTGGAGACTCCGAGCGACCGCTGGCACCGGCGAGTGCCGTGACCTCGTGCCTTGATCAAAGGCAAGGCGCATGCCAGGCAGAAAACCACCGCAGGGACTCGACCCAGCGTCGCCAGATGTGCCGGACCGTCCCCCTGGGAGGACGCTACCGCTGCTTTTCTTCGAGCTCCTGCAGGGTGCGGGGCCAGTCCTTCTTGAGCAGACGCGACAGCGCGCGATCCGCCAGGAGCCGCCCCCCGGTCTGGCACTGCGCGCAGTAGTTGCATTCGTTCTCTGCATAGACGATGCGCTGAATGGGAGAACCGCACTGGGGACATGGCTCTTTGAAGCGACCATGCGCTCCCATCTCCGGACGAAAGGCGGTGACCTTCGCCGGGAATCCCTCTCCGGTCTGCTCGCGCAGCCGGTCGGTCCATTCGGTCAGCACCGCTCGGGTCGCCTCGAACAGGCGCTCGACCTCCTCCTCATCGAGACGGGTACTCCACTGCATCGGCGAAAGCCGCGCCCGCAAGAGGATCTCGTCGGAAAAGGCATTGCCAATGCCGCTCATCAGTCGCGGATCGGTGAGTGAGCGCTTCAACGTGTGGTTCTCGCGTCGCAGTTGCTCGGCGAACTGCCCGAGATCGGCTTCGAGCACCTCGAGTCCTCCCCGCTCGTGCTCGGCAAGGCCCGCCTCGCCGGCCACCAGGTGGATCGACGCTCGTCGCTTGGAACCGGCTTCGGTGAGGATCAGGGTTCCGTTGTCGAAGTCGAAGGCCGCCAGCCCGCGTCGCTTGACCAGCTTCGCTCCGGTCTCGTCCTTCCATTGGAAGCGACCCGCCACCATCAGATGAATCACCACGAAGTAGGCGCCGGGACCCTCCGGAGCCAGCTCGAGAACGACCCGCTTGCCGAGTCTGCGCACACGGGTCACCTCGCGGCCACTCACCTCTTCCACGCTCGGGCGCACGGAGCGCAGCACGAACGGACTGCCCAGGCGGATGCCTTCCAGCCGATGCCCCCGCACCCGACGCTCGATGGCCTCGAGATAGACCACGATGTCGGGCAGCTCGGGCACCTCAGGGCGCCTCCAACTCTGCACGCAGCGCGCGCGACTCGGCCACCAGGGCACGGGCCGCATCGAGCACATCCAGCACGTCGAGGGCAGGGACCGCCACGGGGGACTCCTCTCGCGGCGCGGACCCCACGCGGCCCTCGGCTGGCATCGAAGCACTCACGTCGTCCGGGTCCCCGAGGCCAGAGTCCCGATGCCGCGCCACGGCCTGGCGCAGCCGGTCGCGCACGGCTTGCGCATCCTCGAGACCTCGGAGCCGCCCGAGGTGGAGATTGTCTTTGCGGAAGTCCTTCCCGGATTCCTCCTTGCGGCCGCCGCCACCCCCCGCTGTCTGCACCTCGAGATCGGCGATCCGAAACAGGCGCTCGATCGGCCCCTGCGTCACGCGCATGTTCTGGATATTGGCAATCGTCATGGTCTGTTCGCGAACTCGAAACAGCCCTTCCCGGATGCGCACGGCCGAGTCCGTCACCAGATACCAGCGCTGCTCCCAATCGAGCCGGATCGTCAGAAAGCTCCACACGAACTGGAAGGCGAAGCCGACCAGCGCGAGCAGCTCGAAGACACTGAACAGCCAACCGTAGGCCCAGTCCACCTGGTCTTCGATGCGAAAGACGAACAGAAAGAAGAGGATGCCGGCGAGAGCGAAGAGCTGCGAGATCGCCCAACCGATCATGCGGTAGGACAGGTATCTCGACGATGCCCGAAACGCAGACACCGACGAGGTGGCACCGGGCGGCGGCTCCGGAGGGCCGGGCACCCGAAGCAGCTGCAGGAAGAGTGTGCGCAGGAGGTTCACCCCCGCCCACCCCGGCGCGCCAGCGATTCCCTCAGAGCCCGCAGCTCCGCGGTGACCTCACGCAGAGCAGACCCGAGCTCCGCCGCCTCCTCCGATGCCGCGTTTCCACGCTGAGGGCGTTCGACACCCGTAGCGACCGGAGCCCCCGGATCGCGAAGTCCCTTTGCACCTCGCATGCGCTGGTACAAGAAATCCCGCACCGACTCGAACTCGTGCACGCCTTCGATCGTCATCTCGGCGCCGGCGGAGCCGCTCGCCGTCTGCACCAGGACCCGCGCCAGGCCGAGATGACGCTCCACCGCGTTGCTCGCCAGGTGAATGTCCTGAATCCGCGCGTAGGTCAGACTGATTTCCTTACGGAAGAGAATGCCCCAGCGCATCGAGACTCCCTCGTCGTCGAAGCGATAGCGCAGGGAGCGGTAGCGGAAGAAGAGAGGAATCAGGATCAGCGGAAAGAGCGGACCGAGCAACAGCGAGGTCAGCGCGTAGTAGAGCAGCAGATTCTGGGACGGGCGCTCGATCGCGCGCACCCGCTCGTCCACGAGCTGCGGTCCGAGAGCCGGTGGCTGATCGACCGGGATCGACTCGGTCCGGGTCATTGCGGAGCTCTTGCCGCTGGCTTCACTCGAGACCCAACACTTCCTCGAGAAGCTCCAGGGCCCAATCCAGCTCTTGCTGCTCGATCACCAACGGCGGAGCGAAGCGTATGACGTTCTCGTGCGTCTCCTTGCACAGCAAGCCTCGATCCTGGAGCCGTTCACAGAAGCGACGGGCTCCGCCCGCCTCCGTCGAAAGCTCGATACCGATCCACAAGCCGCGCCCGCGCACTTCTTCGACCAGCGAAGACGTCTTGCTCTGGAGCCGCTCGATCGCGTAGCGACCCAGTCGGTCGGAGCGCCCGACCATGTCCTCTTCTACCAGCACTCTCAGCGCCTCGATCGCGACAGCGGCCGCTACCGGATTCCCACCGTAGGTCGAGCCGTGGTCACCGGGTTGGAACACATCCATCACTTCCGAGTCGGCGAGCACTGCCGAGACCGGGTACAGACCCCCGCTCAGTGCCTTGCCGAGGATCACCAGGTCGGGACGAATCGCCTCGTGCTCGTACGCGAACATCCGTCCCGTGCGCCCCAGACCCGACTGGATCTCGTCGCAGATCAGCAGTACGCGATGCTCGTCGCAGAGCTCACGCAAACGAGCCAGGAAGCCTGCCGGCGGGATCACGATTCCGGCCTCGCCCTGAATGGGCTCGATGAGCACGGCCGCGGTGTTCGGCGTGATCGCCGCCTCCACGGCGTCGGCGTCACCGTAGGGCAGCAAACGGAAACCGCCATCGAACGGCCCGAACTGATGGCGGTACTGCTCTTCGCTCGAGAAGCCCACGATGGTCGTCGTGCGCCCGTGAAAGTTGCCGTCGAACACCAGGATCTCGGCCTGGTCGTCCGGAATGCCCTTGACCTTGTAGCCCCACTTGCGAGCGGCCTTGATCGCCGTCTCGACGGCCTCGGCACCGGTGTTCATCGGCAGCACGCGCTCGAACCCGCTCACCTCGACGAGCACCTGGTACATCTCGGCGAGCCGGTCGTTGCGGAAGGCGCGAGAGGTGAGGGCCAGCTTGCGGCTCTGCTCGACCAACGCCTCCACGATACGCGGATGGCAGTGCCCCTGGTTGACCGCCGAGTAGGCGGCCAGGCAGTCCAGATAGC
This sequence comes from uncultured Acidobacteriota bacterium, assembly GCA_963851415.1. Taxonomy (GTDB): domain Bacteria; phylum Acidobacteriota; class Thermoanaerobaculia; order Multivoradales; family Multivoraceae; genus CAWKPF01. The sequence goes on along the minus strand of CAWKPF010000002.1, from coordinate 3,981,171 downwards.
GTTTGCCTTCGACATCCCACACCCAGACGCCTTCGCCCCGCGCCAGCACCACGTCGAGCGGCTTGTAGTTGTGTGCTCCGAGTCGGTCTTCCAGGGCGATGAGCTCGCCTCCGGAAGGTCGAGCGGAGAGAGATGGGGTCTCGGCAGGGCGAGTCGGAGTCTCGGTCACGGGGGTCTCCTTGGCGCCTTCTCGGGCATGCAGAGGGCGGCGGGTGTTCCCACCGATCTTACCGCCGCAGCGCCCCCGAAGGGACACCCTGTGCCGACTTCGTGCACTGCTACGATGCCAGCCAACCGACGATGACTGTCTCCACCCTGAACGGACTGGTCGACTCCCTGGAGTCCCACCGCGATCTGAGCTCACAGCTGGTGCACCGGGCGTACCTCCCGGGGCAGCCCAACGCCTTCGCCGAGCTCGATCCGCCGCTGCCGCTCGAGCTGCGCGAGGCTCTCGCCCAGCTCGGCATCGAGCGCCTCTGGAGCCATCAGATCGAGGGCATCGCCGCCGCGCGACGCGGGGAGAACGTGCTCATCACCACGCCGACCGCGAGCGGCAAGTCGCTCGTCTTCCAGCTCCCGATTCTCGAGTCGATGCTGGCAGGGGAACCGGGGAGAGCCCTCTTCCTGTACCCCCTCAAGGCGCTCGGGCGCGACCAGCGCAGTCACTTCCTGGAGCTCGCGCGGGCCGCAGGACTCGGCAACGCCGGCGACGGAGACGGCTCGCTGTGCGAGATCTACGACGGCGACACTCCGCGCAAGGCCCGCGAGAAGATTCGTAAAGAGCCGCCGCGGGTGCTGATCTCCAACCCCGACATGCTGCACATCGGCCTGCTCGGCAACGCCGCCCAGTGGACCGAGCTCTTCCGCACCTTGCGATTCATCGTGCTCGACGAGCTCCACACCTACCGCGGCGTGTTCGGCACCCACTTCCACCACGTACTGCAGCGCCTGCTCCGCCAGTGCCGGCGTCATGGCTCCGAGCCGGTGGTGATCGCCTCTTCCGCCACCGCGACCAACGCCGCGGGCTTCGCCGAGCGCCTCGCCGACCGTCCCTTCACCTGCATCGAGACCTCCGGTGCCGCTCGGGAGGGTCGACACTTCCTTCTCTACCAGCCCTCCACCAGCCCCTACACCACCACGCTCCAGCTCTTCACCTCGCTCCTCGACGCCGGACTCAAGACCATCGTCTTCACCAAGGCCCGGCGCATCACCGAGCTGCTGCACCAGTGGCTCGGCCAGCAGAAGCCGGAGTTGAAGAGCCGCGTGGCCAACTACCGGGCCGGGTTCCTGGCCGACGAGCGCCGGCAGATCGAGCGCGATCTGTTCGAGGGACGGCTCGACGGTGTGATCTCGACCTCAGCTCTCGAGATGGGGATCGACGTCGGGGGACTCGACGCCTGCATTCTGGTGGGCTATCCGGGCAGCATGATGGCCACCTGGCAACGCTCGGGCCGGGTCGGGCGCGAGGGCCGAGAATCGGTCACGGCGCTGGTGGCGCTACCCGACGCCCTCGACCAGTATCTGCTGGCCAACCCCGACGAGTTCCTCAACCAGACGTGCGAGCCTCTCGTGGTGAGCGCCGGCAACGACGCGATCGCGGGTGCACATCTGCTCTGCGCCGCCGCCGAGCTCCCGCTCTCCAAGCAGCACGACCGCCCCTATCTCGAACGCCACGCTCCAGTCGTGGGGGACCTGCTGCGTCAGTTCCAGCTGGCCGAGTCCGAAGACGGCAGGGAGCTTCTCTGTCTCGCGAAGTCGCCCCACCGTGGGATCAGCCTGCGCGGCGGTGGACGCACCTTCCAGATCGTCAGCTCCGTGTCGGGCCGCACGATCGGCACCGTCGACGGAGCCCGCGTCCAACGCGAGTGTCACCCGGGGGCCATCTATCTCCACGCCGGCCGCCAGTTCCTGATCGTCGAGCTCGATCTCGAGAAGCGTCAGGCACTGGCCGAGCCGACCCGCGTCGACTACTTCACCAGCCCTCTGACCGAAAAAGAAACCACCATCCTCGAGCTGCTCGGCAAGCGAAAGGAAGGATCGCTGCACTGTTGGATCGGACGCGTGCGTGTGACCGAATGGGTGGTCGGCTACGAGCGCAAGAAGATCTTCGGGCAGGAGAAGCTGGGCCAGGAAGAGCTCGAGCTGCCGCCGGTCGAGTTCGAAACGGTCGCGCTCTGGTTCGCGGCACCACGCAGCTTCGAGGAGACGCTACGGGAGCGCTCGGAAGACTTCATGGGGGCGCTCCACGCCAGCGAGCACGCTGCGATCTCGCTGTTCCCGGTGCTGGCGCTGTGCGACCGCAACGATCTGGGCGGCATCTCGATCCCCCATCATCCGCAGGTCGGCTGCGGCGCGGTCTTCGTGTACGACGGTCACGAGGGCGGCGTGGGCATCGCCGAGGCCGGCTTCGAACGCCTTCCCGAGCTGCTCGACCGGGTCGACGATCTGCTGGCGAGCTGCTCTTGTGAAGCGGGATGCCCGTCCTGTATCCAGTCGCCGAAGTGCGGCAACGGCAATCGGCCGCTCGACAAGCAGGGAGCCGCTCGGCTGATCCGGTTGCTGCGCGATCGAGAGAGCCCGATCGACTTCGAAGGAGCCCTGGCCGACCAGATCCCGGAGCCCCGTGTCGAGCCCGAAGACCGGAGCGGATCGATCCAGGAGCCGGAGACCGATTCGGTGGGAGTGTTTCGCCTCTCGCCCGAAGGTCGTCCCGCCCCGGTGGCGGCGGGCCGAGGGCGACACGATCTGTTCAACCTCGAAGCGCCGGTGCCAACCGAGCGGCCGTCGACGAAGCCGGTCTCGCGCCGCCCTGCGGCAACGGCCCCGCCTCCGGCCGTCGGAGAGGAACCAGCCGCAGAGGCGGGACCCACCGCGCCTCGCAGAGCCCGCCGCTCACATCGACGCCAGGCCCCTCGCGGCCGCTCCGGGCCGCCCCGCCGCACCCCTCCTCCCCGAGTCGTCGATCACACCGTGCTCTTCGACGTCGAGACCCGGCGCTCCGCGGAGGAGGTGGGCGGCTGGCACAACCTGCATCGACTGGGAGTGGCCATCGCCGTCACCTGTCATCTCGAGGAAGGTCGATTCCACACCTACACCGAAGCGCAGGTCCCCGAGCTCGTCGCCGAGCTCGAGAGCGCCGATCTGGTGGTGGGCTTCAACGTGGTGCGCTTCGACTATCCGGTGCTCTCGGGCTACACCGGGGTCGACTACCGACGCACGTTGCCGACCCTCGACCTGTTCGAGGACGTGCAGCGCACGATCAGCGGCCGTCTGGGCCTGGCTCATCTGGCGCAGGCCACCCTGGGCGAAGACAAGAGCGCGGACGGACTGCAGAGTCTCGAGTGGTACAAGCAGGGACGCCTCGACCTGATCGAGGAGTACTGCAAGCACGACGTCGAGATCCTGCGCGACCTCTACCTGTTCGGGCGGCGAGAAGGCTACGTCTGCTGTCGAACGAATCGGGCCGCCGCAGCGGGAGCGGAGCCCAGCCAGTCGAAGGTCACGGACGAGGGGGAGCCGGAGCTCGAGACCGTGCGCATCCCGGTCGACTGGCCCTGACCCCCCTGACGATTCTCTGTCAAACGCCGCGGGCAACTTCGATCACGGGCACCTCTGAGATCGAGGCGATCTCCTCGCGCAAGGCTTGCCCCAGGACATCGATCCCCGGCGCGTGCCCCAGCGCCAGATCCTCGGTGGCGATCGTCCACAGAATCAGGTCGGGACGAGCCTGGGCAAGCACGAAGTCCAGGCTCAGAGGGGTGAGCACCTCCTGGATGTCGATGTGGGAGACGACCCCCTCTTCGACGGCGAAGGGCCGCTCACCCGCGTCCAGGGTGACGATCTCGAGGTGCGGGTTCTTCTGCAACTGGCGAATGGTGGCGGCGCCCACCGGACCCGCACCGACGACCAGAACGCGAATTCCCATGCCACTTCCTCCCTTTCACACCCATCCCAGGATCGAGAGACCGTAGAAGAACAGGGCCAGCACGCCGGAGCTGACCATCGACACGACCAGACCGTACCGGATCATGTCCCGCCGCTCGACGATGCCACTGGCTGCGATCAGGGCCATCCGTCCGGAGGCCGACGGTAGCGAGTAGCCGAAAGTGGTTGCCAGGGTCACCGGAAGCACGAGTTGGACCGCATCGAGCGACGGATCGGTGCGAGCGAGCCGGATCAGAACCGGCACGAGCACAGCGGCGATCGTCGTGTTGTTGAGCAGGTTGGTCAGCGAAGCCGACAGCAGCACCAACGCCAGCAAGCTCAGAAACAGCGGCAGCTCGGTCGCCAGCGGAGCAACCCAGCCGGCGAGCCATTCGGTGGTTCCTGTGCGCGTCAGGGCCTCGCCCAGGGAGAGCCCGGCTCCGATGACGAGGAAGATGCCCCAGCTCACGCCCTTGACATCCTCCCAGCTGAGGATCTGGCGGATGGCGAGATAGGCCACCGCGAGGACGGCAACGACGGCCGCCGAGAGCAATGTGCTCGGCAGCCGCAGAGCCGATTCGAGGAAGGAGCCGGAGACCCAGAGGAGAGCGGCGACTCCCATCACCGCCAGTAGCTCGCGCTCGGCACGACTCATCGGCCCCAGCTTCTCCAGCTCTTCCCGTGCCGGCCCGATGTCGAGTGTCTTGACCTTCATCGGCACGAGGCGACACAGCAGCCACCACGTCAGCGGCAGCAGGAGCAGCAAACAGGGCATTCCGTACGCCAGCCAGTCGAGGAAGGTCCACGGTCGAATCTCAGCCAGGAAGCCGGAGGCGACGGCATTCGAGGCCGAGCCCATGATGGTGGCCATGCCGCCGAGACTGGCGCTGTAGGCGATGCCGAGCACCAGCAGCACCAGAAGTCCCTTGGCCTGATCGCGATCGGTCACTCGCCGCGAGATGGTCAGCGCAACCGGGATCAGCACCGCGGCCGTCGCCGTGTTCTCGACCCACATCGAGATTCCCGCCGCGATGACCATCAAGCCCCACACCAGCCGGCTGACGCGGCCTCCCGAGCGCACGATGGTACCGAGCGCCAGCCGTCGAGTGAGCCCATGCTTTCGGAGCCCCTCGGCGAGAAAGAGGCTGGCGAGCACCAGAAACACCACCGGTCGTGAGAACGTCGCGAAGGCGGTCGGGGCATCGGCGACGCCGAGAGCGATCTGCGCGACGGGGATCATGAGCGCCGCGATCGGAAGCGAAACCGGCTCCGCGGCCAGCAGACCGGCCGCAAAGACGAGGACGACGAGAGCGTGATGACCCTCTCTCGAGAGGCCGGTCGGAGTGGGCAGCAGCAGCACGGCCGCGCTCAGGAGCACGACGACACCGAGTCGGCTGAAGAGCCGGCGGGCGCCTCGAGCGACGTAGGGCTGGAGAACCCGAAGAGGCTCGATCAGACGGGAGGGTGACGAGGGCTCGCGTCCCGGGCTCTTGCGCCTGGGCAAGTGGTCGGCCACCGGCGCCAGCATCGATACCACTCCCTCGACCGTGCGTCCCGCGAGCAGCACGACGGCTCCGACGGCGTCGCGAGCGTAGTGCCGGCGGGAGGCGCCCGTCGACGCATGGCGGTCAGTCGACGGATCCGGTTTCGACATCGGATTGACCGCTGTGATCGGCTACATGCCCAGAGCCAGGATCGAGGACGAGCACCTCATCTTCGATCAGCAGCAGATTGGGGAGCGAAAGCCGGCCGTCCTCCGTGTCGAAGATGGACTTCACCGTCCCGATCCTGACCAGTCTCCCCTCGTGTCCCTGAACGCGGAGGCGCTGATCGACTTCGAACTCCTCCTTGGCGTGCAAGCCCGCCATGATGTTGCGAGCCAGCTCACGGTTGCCCAGGCCGAAGGCCAGCGCCAGAGCGAACGCCACTGCCGTCACGAGAGACATGGTCAGAGTGACCAGAAGTGCGGTATCCACGCCCAGCTGCTGCAGGGACAGAATCGCGACCACCACCAGCAGAACGTAGTGCGCGGCGCTGCCCACCGTGTGCCCAGCCGCGGCGCCATAGCGGGTGGCGAGCGCCGCCCCGACGGTGTCGCCGATGACTTGCGACAGCAGTGCTCCGCCGAGAAGTACCAGGACCGCAGCAATCATGTTCGGCAGGTAGGCGACCAGGCGGCCGAGCGTCTCTGTCACGCCGCTCAAGCCGAGGCTCTCTACCGCCGCCATCACGAAGACCAGCAGAACAACGAGATACACCAGGCGCGAGAGCAGCGCACTGGCGGTGGTCTTGTGCGGCAGTGAATCGAGAAAGGCCTGAACCCCCGCCTTCTCGCCGAGCCGGTCGATCCCGACGCGCCTCGAGACACTCCCGATCAAGGCTCGACTGAACCGAGCTGCGACCCAGCCGGTCGCCAGGAGCAGAAGGGCTCCTCCGAGAGCCGGTAACCAGGAGGCGACTCCGTCCCCGACCTGGCTCAGGAAGTCGCGCCAGTACTCGGTGTCGAAACCCACCGTAGCCTCAACTCCTTTCGATCGGCGGCTACTCGAAGACTAGAACGGGGACCCTCTGCAGCCAAGACGTCTTCGAGTGGTGGACTCCCACCCTTTCGCGCCCGCCGACTCGGCAGCCTCGCCGGCTCAGAAAGGCCAGAGCACCGGGATGAAGAGCGATCCGAGCACCCAGAACGTCAGATTGAGAGGAGTCCCGAACTTCAGATAGTCGATGAAGCGGTACTTTCCCGGCGAGTACACCATCAGGTTCGTCTGATAGCCGTAGGGCGTCATGAACTCCGCCGAAGCCGCGAAGCACACCGTCATGATGAACGGCTTCGGATCGACTCCCAACGTCTGGGAGAGACTGAAGGTGATGGGCAGGACGATGATGGCAGCGGCGTTGTTGGACACGAGCTGGGTCGTCAGCATGGTCGTCAGATACAGGAGGGCGAGGACCGCGTGGGCCGTGATCTTCTCCGGGAAGAAGCCGGCCGAGGACACCAGCAGCGAGGCGAGCAGGTCTGCCGCTCCGGTCGACACCATCGCATGACCGAGAGGAACGAAAGAGGCGATCAGGAACAAGACGGACCAGTTGACGGCCTGGTAGGCCTCGCTGGGCTTCATCGCCTTGAAGGTCAAGAGAGCAATCGTGGCGATGACCGCACCCTTGACGATGTCGACGACACCCGCAGCCGCCAACAAGATGACCGCTGGGTAGAGCAGCAGCACGAGCCACCAGGTCCGTTCCCGGCGCCGCCGCAGCTCCAGCTCGGAGATCACCCAGAAGTCCTCCGACTGCCGCAACTGTTCGAGTCGCTCTTCGGTGGTGAAGATGAGTAGGCTCGACGATGCCGTGAGCCGATGATTCGCCACGTTGGAGAACACGGTCTGCCCTTCGCTCTGGATCGCCAGCACCTGTGCGTCGTAGACTCGCCGGAAGTCGATGCCTCGCAGTGTCCTGCCGATCAGGGGGCTCTGAGCGGGGAGGATCACTTCAGCCAGCACCTGCCCTTCGGCCCGCAGCTCTTCCTCCGAGGGCTCGGCGTCGGCAAACAGCTTGACTCCGAGCTCGCGCTCCAGGCGAATCAGGTCGTTGATCGCCCCCCTCACCAGCATCACGTCCCCAGGCTCGAGTACGGTGTCCGCAACCCCACTCACGGGGCGCTGGCCGTGACGGTGGACCTTCAAGACCGCAACGTTGTAGCGGTTGCCGATCGCGCTCTCGCGCGGCGACTGCCCCACCAGGGTCGATTCCGGTTCGACGCGCAACTCGGCGAGATAGGGAGCGAGACCGAATCGTCTTGCCAGGGACTGCGCCGGCTGGCGAGGTGGCAACAGCCGTGGTGCGAAGAGGGCTACGTACCCCAGGCCGACCACCAACAGCAGAACGCCGAACCGAGCGAACTCGAACATCCCCAGAGCACCGTAGCCCGAGGACTCGGAGATCGCGCTGACCAGCAGATTCGTGGAGGTGCCGATGAGTGTCAGCGTGCCCCCCACGATCGCCGCGTACGACAGCGGCAACAAGACACGACTGGGACTGATGTCGGAGCGCCGGCAGAGGTCGATCGCGAGCGGCACGAAGATCGCGACCACCGCAGTGTTGTTGAGAAAGCCCGACAACAACGCGGCGATGGCGAGCATCACGACCATCCCGGGCCAGTTGGCGCCGCGTCGGCCCAGCCATTCGGCCAGCTGGTCGATCACGCCCGTCTTCACCAAGGCGTGGCTGAGCACCAACATTGCGCCGACCGTGACCACCGCCTTGTTGCTCAGGCCGGCCAGTGCCTCCTCCGTGGTGACGAGGCCGGTCAACAGGAGAAGCGCCAGCAGGGTCATCGCCGTCACTTCGATCGGCAGCAGCTCAGTAACGAAGGAATAGAGCGCCGCAGCGATCAGTACGAAGACCAGGGCGATCTCGGGAGTCATCGAGAGAAGAGGGGTAGAGGGAGGCTCACGAGTCCAGGGATACTGCCGGCTCGAAACCCTCCGGTTTGGCCACGATCAGGGAGCAGCTCGCGCGATGAATCAAACGCTCCGCCGTGCTCCCGATGAACAGACCCGAGACCCCCAACCGGGTCAGACTGCCGAGAACCAGGAGATCGATCCTTTCGCGCTGTAGGAGTCGCGGTATGACCTCCTCGGGGCGACCGTTCTCGAGATGAACCTCCACCTTCCGCCCGGTGAGGCGAAAGTCACCGAGGAAGCCGTGCAGACGTTGGGCGTGGCGCGCCTCGGCCTCGTGGATGAGCCACTCGGCCGCCTCACCGGCAAGACGCATCATGCTCTCTTCTCGATACAGCATCCAGCAGTGCACGACGTGGAGCGAAGCCTTCTCCGACTCCGCAACCGCGAGACCGAGGCGCATCAGTGAAGCGCTCGAGGAAGGCAGACTCTCCTCCGCGGGCTCCAGATCCACCGAGACCAGAATCCGCTGTACCGGCGCTCCTCGGCCCCGATCGATCCATACCGGGCAGGGGCAGTCGCGAAGGAGGTGCAACACCTCACTGTCGAGCTCGGCGCCTCCCCGGCTGCCAGGCGCGGCCCCCACCAGCACCAAGTCGACATCGCGACGCATCACCTCACGGATCGCCTCCTGAAAGGGGCGCCCGCGCAGGACCTGGAACGTCGCGGACACACCCGGAGCGAAGACTGAGCGCACCGCCTCTTCGAGCTCGCCCTCGAGCTCCGACTGGAGGCGGCCGAAGAGCCGCTCCTGCCGTGTCCGGGCTTCGGGCGAAAGGAACAACCCGCGAGGCGGTTCGACGACCCGCAGGGCGATCACCGTCCCACCGGTGCGGTCGATCAGCTGTGCCGCCCGACCGAGGACCGATCTGTCCCGGTCGGAGCCGTCGACCAGGACGAGCACACGTTGAGGGAACACCGCTTCAGCCATCGTCGCTCCCTTCTCACGAAGAGCCGCTGACACCGTAGCAGATGACGGAGTCATCGACCCCGCCCCGATGGCTGGCTACCCTTTCCTCGAAGGACGAGAGCGGGCTGGCGAATCGGAACCGATGCGCCCGCCCGCTCGATGTCGTTCGGATCGATCCTCGTCCATGTCGGTGCTGACGAAGACCTCGTTCAGCAAGAAGCTGTTTCTTCCGATGTCGATCAGTCGCGGCCCGACTCGACCCCGGCCTTCTCCTTCTGCTCTTCACGGAGCTGGCGGATCTGGTCGAACTGCTCACGCATTCCTTCCGGCACCGAATAGGTCGGCATGTCGACCTGCTTGGCCCGATCGACGAAGGTGTAGTCCATGAAGCCGATCATCATCTCGTCGGTGGTCGCCTCGCCGAACGTCACCACGGCCGACGGATCGGGATTGGCGGGATTGTCGGCCGAGTTGTCGAAGACCGCATCGAGCGCGATGGTGGTGCCGGCCGGCAGCACGAGGGGATCGGTCGGCGAGTAGGTCAGCTGCCAGTTGAAGTCGTACTTCGGAACGTCGAGGAGAACCTCTTCGCTCCCGTCGGGACGGATGGCGGTGAAGCGCATCGCCTTGCCACGCAGGTGCATGTGCGGGGTGAAGTTGAAGATCTCGACGTCGTGCTCGAAGGTGACCGAGGACTTCGAGACGTAGTTGGCCTCGCCGGGCGGGATTCGCAGCACCGGATCGACGATCCACATCGTGGCGACCTTGTTGTCGACCTGCTCGTCGTAGAACTGGAGGCCCACCGAGGTCTGGTCGATGCCACCGGTACCGGGACCGGGATCCTTGTGGTAGTGCATCTGGAAGAAGATGGTGCTGTTGGCCGGGAGCAGCTTGCCGAAGCCTTCACGGTAGATCATCGGCCGCACGCCGGGAGCCCAACCGACGATGAACTCGGTCTCGGTGCGACCGAGACCCTGGATGCTCTCGAGCGTGGCGTCGGGCGGACCGACATACGTGAGGTTGTGATGGGCACCCTCCATGAACGAGGGACGCACCTCCATCGCCTTGATCCAGCGGTCCTCGTCAAGGGGATTGGTCACCTGCACCCACTGGTAGTGATCCTCCATGTCGTCCGTCACCTCGAAGGGCGCCATGGTCAAGATGACGTCGGGCTCGCCGATCTGCCACTCGGAGACGAAGGTCGGCGGCTCGGGTGCCTTGTCGAGGTCACCCGCCGGAGCGCCGGCCTCGACCCAGGCCTGGATCAAGGCGATCTCGTCGTCGCTCAAACGCGAGTCCTCGACGAAATCGCCGTGCGCCGGATTCGCGAACCAGGGCGGCATCGTGCGCTCCGTGGTTGCCTTGCGAATCGACTTGGCCCAGGGACGGGCGTCGGAGTAGTCGAGAAGCGACATGGGGGCGACCTGGTCGGGGCGATGACACGTGGCGCACTTCTCGTAGAGAAGCGGCGCGATCTGATCGGCCCAGGTGACTTGTTCGACGTCGGTCGTGTTGGAGGCGGTCGCCGCGAACGCGACCAGGGGGCAGAGAGCGAGGACGAGAGTCACGAGGAGAGTCCGATTCATGGTGGTTTCACCTTCGGTAGTTGACCCTGGTCGTCGACCGGGCCATGGTCGTGGGACTGCAACGACGGTCGCAGTGCTGATTTGCTGATGGTGCCGGCGCTCGTTCCAACTTCGCCGCGTGAGCGCTCGGGAGAGCCGATCATAGCGTAAACTGGCCGATCGGCCAATACCCGATTCCCCGGCCTCCAGCAACTCCGCTCCCATGCCCTGCTAGTGTCTGACGCGGTTTCCGAGCGGATCGACCGAATGTCCAGCCCCCTGTCTCCACCGTCCCTCACCGAGATCCGGGACGCCGCCGAGGCGCTCCGCGAGGTGGTCCTTCACACACCGCTGGTGCCCTACCGCAACAACGATCTTCACTTCGCCGAGCCGGCGCTCCTGCTCAAGCCCGAGATCCTCCAGGCGGTGACCTCATTCAAGCTGCGGGGCATCTTCTGGGCGGTCGCCTCGATGAGCGAGGAGGAGCGGACCCGGGGAGTGAGCACCGTGTCAGCGGGGAACACGGCACAGGCCCTCGCCTGGGCCGCGCGCTGGTTCGGCGTGGCGGCGCGCAGCCTGATGCCCGAGAGTGCCCCCTCGGCCAAGATCGAGGCCGTGCGCGCGCTGGGCGGGGACCCCGTGTTGGTGCCCACCGAGGAGGTGTTCGCCTACCTCAAGGAGCACCGCTGGGAGTCCGAACCCTGGTCGTTCGTGCATCCCTGGACCGATCGCCGGGTCTTGACCGGGCACGGCTCCATGGGCCTCGAGATCGCTGCCGACCTTCCCCAGATCGACTCGCTGTTCGTCTCGGTCGGCGGCGGTGGATTGATGGGCGGCGTCGGGAGTGCCTTGAAGGCACTGCTGCCGAAGGTACGCATCTGGGCGGTGGAACCTGCGGGCTGCGCGGCTCTGAGCGCCGCGATCGAGCGGGGAGCTCCGGTGGAAGTCCCCTGCTCGACGATCTGCGACGGAGTGGCGGTGCCCTACATCACCGAAGAGATGTTCCCGATGCTGCGCGATCTCACCCACCGGGTGGTCACCGTCGATGACGACGCCACACGAGAGATGGTGCGCACCCTGGCCCACCGTCACAAGATGTGGGTCGAGCCCGCTGGTGCGATCACGGTGGCCGCAGCTCTCCAGGTTTCCCCAGAAGAGCGCGGCCTCTCCGTTGCCGTCCTCTCAGGGGGCAGTCTCACGCGAGAACTGATGCGCGAAACCGCTCCCTGAGCCAGGGATCGGAGGGTCGCTAGCCGACCTTGCGCCGAGCACCACTGCGCGGACGACGCCGGCGTTGACCAGCCGGAGCGGGACCGCTCCCAGACTGAGCGTTGCTGCCGGAGCGGGACTGTCCACGTCGGGAGTTGCCCACGGGACGCGGCTTCTTCTTGGCCGACGCCTTACGCTGACCGTGCGGCCTGAACTCCGTCTGGCGCGACCGCTCCGGGAGCTCAGCCAGTGTCGAGGGCTCGAAGTGAGGCACCGGGAGCACCGGGATCTCCTTGTTCAGTAGGCGCTCGATGTCGCGGAGATACTTGGCCTCGTCACTTCCGACCAGTGAAATGGCGGCGCCTTCCTCACCGGCCCGACCGGTGCGGCCGATGCGGTGCACGTAGTCTTCGGCCACGTTGGGCAGCTCGTAGTTGACCACGTGCGGCAGGCGATCGATGTCGAGTCCGCGAGCCGCGATGTCGGTCGCGACCAGCACGCGCACCTGTGCCTGTTTGAACTGAGCCAACGCCCGGGTCCGGGCCGTCTGGCTCTTGTTGCCGTGGATGGCAGCGGCCTCGATACCGGCGCGCACCAACTGCTGGGCAAGCCGGTTGGCTCCGTGCTTGGTCCGGGTGAACACGAGCACCCTCGACCAGTCCCCTGATGCGATCAGGTGGATCAGCAGATCGCGCTTGCGCTGCTTTTCCACGCGGTAGGCGTGCTGGGTCACCGTCTCCGCCGCCGTCGCGCGGCGCTCCACCTCGATCGAGCGAGGCTGGTAGAGAAAGCTGTCGGCCAGGCGCTTCACCTCGTCGGAGATCGTGGCCGAGAAGAGCAGATTCTGGCGGCGTTTCGGCAACAGCTTCAGCACTTTGCGGATGTCGTGGATGAAGCCCATGTCGAGCATCCGATCGGCCTCGTCGAGAACCAGGATCTCGATCTCCGACAGATCGATGGTGCCCTGTCCGGCGTGATCGAGCAGGCGGCCAGGCGTGGCCACCACGATGTCCACGCCGCGGCGCAGTGCGCTCTTCTGGGGATTGATGGAGACGCCGCCGAAGATCACCGTCGAGCGCAACCTCATGTGCGCACCGTAGGTCTCGACGCTCTCGTTCACCTGGGCCGCCAACTCGCGGGTCGGGGTCAGCACAAGCGCCCGAGGCGCACGGCTCTTGCTCTGCCGCGAGCCGAGCAGCTGCAGCATCGGGAGAGTGAAGGCAGCGGTCTTCCCGGTGCCGGTCTGGGCCCGACCGAGAACGTCGTGGCCCGCCAGTACGACAGGCACGGCCTGCGTCTGGATGGGGGTCGGTTGCGTATAGCCCTGCGCTTTGACCGCGCGCAGGAGTCCGGCCTCGAGGCCGAGTTGTTCGAAAGGCATTGGTTGCTCCAAAGGACGAGTTCCGGCCCACCCGTCGTGAGACGGGCCGGTTCGAGACGGAGCTACAAGGGATTGTGCGTTCGGGGGAGTCTTTCGAGGAGGGAGACGCCGCGCCAGCTTCGCGTTTGCAGGGGCGCTAACCGGGGGGCGCCATGAATCTCGCGCAGTATAGACCGAGGCCCAGCCGAAAGATAGGCCCAGGGCCAGACCCCGCCCGAAGGTCGGCCTCTGCCGGTGGTCAGTCGGTCACGGCGGCGATGACCCGTGCCAGCGCCGCGCCGACTTCGGCCCCGACTTCGCTGACCACGGGGTCACCGAGCATCGACATCACGCCGGAGGGATCCATTGCCCGAACCACGGTCTGGCCCTTCTCCACCGAGACGGTGACATTACAGGGCAACAGCACACCGACATCGGGTCGGGCGTCGAGGACCCGATTCGCGGAAGGCGGATGGCACGCCCCCAGAATCAAAAAGGGCTCGCGCTCGATCCCGAGCTTCTCTTTGATCTTGGCCTGGATATCGATCTCGGAGAGAACCCCGAAACCCTCCTCGGTGAGTGCTTCGCGGCACCGCGCTACGGCTTCTTCGAAAGTCGACGAGGTCTCGCCTTCGAAACAGATTGCGACTGCTGGGGTGTCGATAGTCATCGGAGTCTCCTTTCCCGTCTCGAGACTATCGAGGGGCGGGATGCCGCGTCAGCTCGTGAAAACCACGATCCACGGCACGAACGGCTCACCCCTCCCACTCCACGTTCCCGCACACCCCCAGGGTTTGCCCGGTGATGTGGCGGGCCCTGTCGGAGGCGAGGAAGATCACGGCGTCGGCCACCTCTGTGCTGTCGATCCAGCTACGCATCGAGATGTGAGAGAGGAACTCCGCCTCGGCCTCTTCAGCGGACTGCTGACGCTCTCGCGCCCTGGCTTCGACCAGCTCGCGGGCCTGTTCGTCCTCCAGCACCCCCGGCAGCACGGCGTTGCAGCGCACGTTGTCGGGACCGAGCTCACGGGCACAGTTCGCCGTCAGACCGAGCACTCCTGCCATCGAAGCCACGAAGGGAGTGCGCATCGGCAGACCGGTCCGGGCCGACGTGCTGGCGACGTTGACGATCGACCCGCTCTGCTGGGCACGAAAGATCGACGACGCCTGTCGGATGCAAAAGAACGCCCCGCTGAGATTGACCCGCAGGGTGCGCTCCCACTCCTCCGCCTCGACGTGCTCGATCGCCGCCCGCGGCCCGCCGATCGCCGCACAGTTCACCAGCACGTCGAGCCCACCCATCCACTCGAGAGCTTCGCGGAACATCGTGTCGACGTCATCAGGCACCGCCACGTCGGCCACCGTGCCATGAATTCCCGGATGGTCGCCCAGCGCCTCGGCCAACGAACGAGCCGAAGCATCGCCGATGTGGACACGGGCACCGACCTCGGAGAACGCGGTCGCGATGGTCAGACCGAGTCCGGACGCACCGGCAGTCACGATGACGCGCTGCGGCAGCGTCTCGAGCTCCGGGGTGTCGAGGTCGAGCGTGGGTTGCATTCGTCGGTTCGTCTCTAGCGAGCCGTCAGGCTATCACCGCCCAGCGGGACCCTCTCACCCCCAAAGGGAGAGTGTCAGCCCGGCTCGACGGCTAGAGATCGTCGAAGCTCCCGTGTCGACCCCTTCCTTCGGCAAAACGCGTCGCTCCGGCGATCGACTCCTCCTCGATCACCTTGATTCCCTGGGCGAACTCGCGCTGCATCGCATCGTCGAAACTCGAGCCAAGGCTGCGATAGGCCGATTCACGATCCGTGCGCATGCAGCGCTGGGGAAACGCGCAGAGCTGGCGGGCCAGGGCCTCGGCCTCGGCCCGAGCGGTACCCTTCGGCACGACCCGGTTGGCCAACCCCATCTGGAGCGCCTCCTCGGCCGATACCGGACGCCCGGTCAGAATCAGGTCGAGCGCCCGAGAGAGTCCGACCAGACGGGGTAGACGCACCGTACCTCCGTCGATCAGCGGCACGCCGAAGCGTCGACAAAAGACTCCGAAGACCGCGTCCTCCTCACACACCCGCAGATCACACCAGAGCGCCAGCTCCAGCCCACCGGCGACGGCGTGGCCGCTGACCGCGGCGATCACGGGCTTGGAGAGCTTCATCCGAGAGGGCCCCATCGGTCCGTCCCCTTCGTACGACGCGGCCGCCTCGTAGCGTGGGGTCCGATCTCCGCGCGCCACTGCCTTGAGGTCGGCGCCGGAGCAGAACGAGCCACCCTCCCCCCAGAGCACGGCGACCTGCGCCGCGCCGTCCGCATCGAAGTCTCGGAAGGCATCGGCCAATGCCTGGGCGGTCTCGTTGTCGACCGCGTTGCGCACCTCGGGCCGTGCCAGCACCACGGTGGTGATTGCCCCGTCGCGCTCCACGCGGACATTCTGCGAAGTCATGGCGAGTCTCCTGAGCAGTCCCGGCTCGGTGCGGTGAGGCGTACTATCATAGCCACCGCATTCCGGCCGCGAGATCACCCGCCCGGCTCCGCCAATCTCAGGAGGTCAGCTGCTTCATGTCCGACAACGCAACCAGCGGCTCACGACTCGGAACCGAGGATCGGCCCCTTCGAGTCGCAGTGGTCGGCTCCGGCCCGAGTGGCTTCTACGCGGCCGCGGGGCTGTTCAAACACGACGAGCTGACGGTTCAGGTGGACATGTTCGACCGGCTGCCGACCCCCTTCGGCCTGGTCCGGGGAGGGGTGGCTCCCGACCACCAGAAGATCAAGAACGTCATCCGTGTCTACGACAAGACGGCTGCGCACGAAGGCTTCCGATTCTTCGGCAACGTACAGATCGGGCGCGATCTCAGCGTGGAGGAACTGGCGCGCTTCTACGACCAGATCGTATTCGCCGTGGGCAACGAGTCGGACCGCAAGATGGGACTGCCCGGCGAAGATCTCGAAGGGGTGTACTCGGCCACGGAGTTCGTCGGCTGGTACAACGGCCATCCCGACTTCCAGGATCGGCAGTTCGATCTGACCTCGGCTCGGAGAGTCGCCGTGGTCGGCAACGGCAACGTGGCCATGGACGTCACGCGAATCCTGGCCCAGAACCCCGACCAGCTGGCGTCGACCGATATCACCGACGAGGCTCTTCGGGCGCTGCGCTCGAGCGCTGTCGAAGAGGTGGTCGTGCTCGGCCGTCGAGGACCCGCCCAGTCGGCCTTCTCGACCAAGGAGATCAAGGAGATCGGCGCGCTCGAAGACTGCGATCTCATCATCGATCCCGCAGACGTCGAGGTCGACGAGGTCACCGCGAGCTGGCTCGCGAGCGGTGCCGAGAAGAGCGCGCAGCGCAACCTCGACTACCTGACCGAGGCCGCGCAACTCCCCGCGACCGGGGGACGTTGTCGGGTCCGCTGCCGCTTCCTGGTCTCCCCTACCGAGTTTCACGGCGACGACGGGAAACTCCAGGCCGTCACGATCGAGCACAACGAGCTCTACCCAGACGAGGACGGCACGCCGCGTCCACGCGGGAACGGGAAGACGGAGCGCCTGGAGGTGCAGCTGGTCTTCAAAGCAGTGGGGTACCGCGGTGTCGCCCTGCCCGGCGTTCCGTTCGACGACCGTTGGGGAGTCTTCCCCAACGACGAGGGACGCCTCCTCGACTCCGTCGGAGGAGATCCGGTGATCGGCCAGTACGTCGTCGGCTGGGCGAAGCGCGGCCCGAGCGGACTGATCGGCACCAACGGACCGGACTCCGAGGCCACGGTGGCCAGGATGGTCGAAGATCTCGAAGCGGGCCGCGTGAGCGAAGCCGTGGAGCCCGACGTGGAGGCGATCGCTGCCTTCCTCAGCGAGCGGGGGATCGACTCCGTGAGCTACCGGGACTGGACCGACCTCGACACCGACGAGATCTCCCGCGGGGAGAGCCAGGGCAAGGTGCGCGAGAAGTACACCACCGTCCAAGACATGATGCACGCCGTCGGTCGCCTCCGTTCCACCAGAGGCTCCCAGTAGCGATCCGCGAGACCCCTTGCTCTATCTCGTCGGAAACGCATTCTGGCTGCTCATCCTGCTCCTTCTCTTCTTTCTGAGCGGAAGCGCGGTCCTCCTGCTCCGGCGAGACGCGCCCCAGACCTCAGCGGCACGGTCCTCAGCGGCACGGTCCTCGGCAGCAGGGTCCTCGGCAACGCAGACCTCTACAGCCGAGGGCCTCCCCTCCGGTAACGCTGTCGAGCACCTCGACAGCGTGCTGGCTCGCCTGGCTCTCGGGGCCGCCGCCTGGATGGGTGTTCTCTTCCTGCTCGCCACCCTGGGACTGCTTCGCTCCGGACCGGTCTTTGCCGGCATCGTCCTCGCGACGATCGGTGGGCTCGCCGGACTGCGTCGATACCCCCTCCCCTCGGGCTCCGGACCGTCGTTGCCCCCAGCCCTGATCGACCGACTCCCCACCGCTCTCCTGAGCCTGACAGTGCTCGCCGTGGGCCTCGGACTGTGGATTCACACCCAGCGGCCCGACCTGGCCTGGGACGCCGACGTCTACCACCTGACGGTTCCGAAGCTCTACCTCGAAGAGGGAGGCTTCACCCGGCTGCCGTTCAACGTCTACTCGAACTGGCCGCTCAACACCCAGCTTCTCTACGCGCTCGCGCTGCTCCTGGACGGTCGGGTACTCGCCAAGCAGCTCCACTTCGTCTTCGGATTGCTCGCCGCCGCCACGGCCTTCGCATTGGTCATCCGCCCTTGCGCCACCGACGCGGACGCAGCACCGAGCCCGCTGAGAGGAGACCGACTCGCCGGGACCATTGCAGCCGTCCTCTTCCTGGCGAATCCGGTCGTGCTCTATGAGATCCGCATCGCCTACGTCGATCTCGCCTACGCCTTCTACTTCGCTCTGGCTTTTCTCTTTCTCCACCGGTTTCTCGAAGAAGACTCGGAGGGGAGAAACGCCGGGCTCGGCCAGGGGCGGCTGCTCACGGCCGGAGTGCTCTCGGGGATTGCCGCCGGCATCAAGCTGAACGGCTTCTTCGCGCCGTTGACGCTCGCCGGGATCTGGGCCGCGAGTCGCCTCCTCGGCCTCCGACGCAGAGGAAGCGAGGAACCAGCACCCGTGCCCTGGGCTCGCGAGGCGCTCCTGCTCCTCGGGCCGTCGATCCTCGTGCTCCCCTGGTTGGCGAAGAGTTGGCTGTTGACGGGAAACCCGGTCTACCCACTCTTCTGGTCCACGTTCGGCGGCCCGGAGTGGAGCGCCGAGCTCGGACGCCAGCACGCGGCGTGGCAGAGCGCCATCGGAATGGGCCGCGCACCGCTGGACTACCTGCTCCTGCCCTGGCGCGTGATCGCGCTGGGTGACTTCGGATATGGCACCTTCGACGGACAGGTGGCACGCGCATGGCTGGTCTTGATTCCCCTCACTCTGGTCGGTGCATGGCGAGACCGGCTGGTGCGCCGAGCGCTGGCCGCGGCGGCGATCTTCTTCCTTCTCTGGTCGTTGACCTCGCAGCAGATCCGCTTTCTGATTCCGGTGATCCCCGTGCTCGCCGCCGCGGCAGGTCGCGCTCTACTGGTTGTCTCCGGCCGGCTCGAGGCACGGTGGTCTCGACTCGTCGCCTGGCTGGCCGCGGCCGCAGCGGGGGCACTGCTGCTCCAGCCCGCCTGGATCTACCTGCGCCAGGATCCACGCCTTCTCGCCGATCTGCTGCGCCACGGCTCCACACTCGAGGACGCCGTACCGAGCCCCATCTACCGGGTGATCGACGAGCAACTGCCAGCAGACGCGAGATTGATGCTGGTCAACACCAACCGCGCCTTTTTCGTCGAGCGCGACGCCATCGCCGACTCCTTCTTCGAAGCCTCCCAGCTCGCCGCTTTTCTCAACGACCGCACCTCGAGCGACGCCGGTGACAGCGAGAGAATCAAGGCAGCAGTGCGAGAGTTGGGCGTGACCCATGTGCTCGTGGAGAACGTGAATCGGGGAATCCCCTGGCCTCGCGCCTTCCTCGAGCTCCTGAATGACGCACGGCGCAGCCCCGTGGTCTTCCGCTCGGCCGACAGCCGTTTCACACTGTTGCGCCTCGACTGGTAGCCCCAGGGTTCGACGGCTCCGAGGATCTCGCCGGCACCCCTCGGCCAGTATTGTGATCGGCCTCTCGCTCTGGTAGACATTGCCACGTCGATCTATCCTCATTCCAGGAGTTCGCCGATGCCCGATCCGCCCCGGGATGGCGTGCCGTCCCGGCTCGCCGACCTGTTCGAAGACGTCCTGCCCGAGGACTCTTCTGAATCTCGCGGCCCCGAGTCTCGCGGTAGGGAACCGTTCGGCCCCGACCCCGACGCGGAAACCTCCTTCGCCGGCCTGGTCGACGACGAGGACGCTCCCCAGCGTGAAGGGCTTCCGAGCGGCTATCGGATGCGCCACGACGCCCAGTTCGTGCGCCGTCTCTCCGAGGACGAGAGCACGCCCCGACTGAAGTGGCTCGAGATCGAATCGGTAGCCGCCCCCGAGGGGACCGAGCAGGCCTCGTCCCCGATCGCGCTCGAACAGCTGATCGATTCGATTCGAGATCATGGAGTGCTCCAGCCGATCCTCGTCAGGCCCAGCCACGATCGCTTCGCCTTGATCGACGGTCGAGCCCGACTCGCCGCGGCCCGCCAGGCTGGACTCCGTCACGTGCCCTGTCTCGTCTTCGAGGTCGGTGAGGACCGGGCCCGAGAGCTCGCCCAGGAATGCCGGGTGCAGCAGAGTATGCGTCCCGGGGGCTCGGTCGAGCGGGCCGCCACCAGTCATCAGGAGATCGCCGCCAGCCTTCAGACCGTGCTGTCGTGCGTCGAGGCGATCCATGCCAATCCCGGTCGGCTGCTCGGCCGGGCTGGGCTCGACATCATCACCGCCGAGACCAAGCGAGCGCTGTGGTTCGTCGAAGCCCAGGACGCCATGGCCTCGAGCTCGGTGACCCCGCTGCCGGTCGACGCTGCCAGCCTGCTGGAGCGAGAGATCGAGAACCTCGAGCCCGAAGCCAAGCTGCTAGGGGTCTTCTTGCGCAGCGAGATCCGGGACCGCACACTCACCACCTGGGCCGACGAAACCCTGCTGCGGGTCGCCCTCGCCGGAATGCTGCGCACCGCGATGGGGCTCCTCGGCGAAGGCCCCGGCTCGGGCCTCTCCGTGCGCTTCGGCCGCTGGGGGGATCATCGTCTCCAGATCGAAGTGGCCCAGACACCGGGACCCTTCACCCAGCTCGAGGGAGCCTGGGCACTCGAGTCGTTGGCCACGCGCAGCGAAGGGCAGCCCACGATCGCCCTGGCCCTCAGGATGGCCCGACGAATCGCCGAGCTGCACGAGGGCGCCATCGATCTGCTCGAAGGAGAGCGGGGGGGCTTCAGCCTTCGACTCTCCCTTCCCGCCGCGGTCCTCGAAGAGAGCTAGCGGGATCCCGTGCTCAGGTAGCACGGTCCCCAGCTAGCGCGTTTCCCGCCAAGCGCCGCAAGCGGCGCTGCTCGGAAGTCTTGGCCTCGCAAGACTTGATTTCTTTGGTACAACTTCCCGAGGCCAAGACTTCTAGAGGGGCCCCGCCAGCAACGCCGGAGCCACGATCGCCGACGCTCGAGGGGCTAGCCGAAGAAGAGGTACGTCACCAGAATCGCGGCGATCACCCCCGCGGCATCCGCCGCCAACCCACACGGGATGGCGTGCCGGGTGCGCTTGATCCCCACCGCGCCGAAGTAGACCGCCAGCACGTAGAACGTCGTCTCGGTACTCCCCTGGACGATACTCACCAGCCGCCCGGCAAACGAGTCGGCGCCTAGGGTCTCCATCGTCTCCAGCATCATGCCTCGGGCACCACTCCCCGAGAGTGGACGCATCAGCGCGGTAGGAAGTCCGTCCACCCACCGAGCGTCGAGCCCGATACGCTCGACCCCGAAACGAACGCCATCGAGGAGCAGATCGAGAGCACCACTCGATCGCAGCACTCCGATAGCCACGAGCATCGCGATCAGATAGGGAATGATCCCTACCGCGACCTGGAAGCCTTCTTTCGCTCCGTCGACGAACGTCTCGTAGACCGGTTCTCGCTTGTGCACCGCGAGCGCGACGAACGAGACGATCACCAGGAAGATCACCAGATTCGAGACCAGCTGCGACTGGCGCTCCATGGCCTCTCGGTCGAGCGAAGAGAAGTAGAGCACCAGCCCCGCAACCAGGGCGGACATCGCGCCGAGGTAGGCCAGGACGACCGGGTCTCGCAGGCGCAGCCGTTGAAACGAGGCGGTCACCAGAAGCCCGACCATCGTGCTGCAGAACGTCGCCACCAGGAGCGGGATGAACACATCGGTCGGGTCGGCAGCGCCCATCTGGGCTCTGTAGACGAAGATCGTCACCGGAATCAGGGTCACCGCCGAAGTGTTGATCACCAGAAAGAGAATCTGATCGTTGGTCGCCTCCTCCGGCTCGGGGTTGAGCGTCTGCAGTTCCTTCATCGCCTTGAGGCCGAGGGGAGTCGCCGCGTTGTCGAGACCGAGCATGTTGGCCGCCATGTTCATCACGATCGAGCCCATTGCCGGATGGCCGTCGGGGATTCCCGGAAACAGGCGTCTCGACAGTGGCGCGAAACCACGGGCCAGGATGTCGACCGCGCCGCCCTTCTCTCCCAGTCGCATCACGCCGAGCCACAGACACATCACCCCGGTCAGACCGAGCGCGATCTCGAACCCGACTTTCGCCATCTCGAAGGTCGAGGACACCATCGCCGCCCATACCGTTTCGTCGCCCATCGCCAGCCATCGCCACAGTCCGGCGGCAAAGGCGATGAAGAAGAAGGAGGCCCAGATCTTGTTGAGCACAGAGCGTCTCCCGAAAACGTACCGTCAGACCGGACGCGGACTCTCAGTCGTCACTGCGCGGCTCGAGGGCTGAAAGCGCGTTGAGCACTTGCACCGCGGCGCCATACGCCAGACACTCTTCGTCGGCATCGAACAGCTCGTGGTGAATCGAGTGCACGATGCCGCGCGCCTCGTTGCGCACTCCGAGGGCAAAGAACGAGCCCGGCACATGCTGAAGGTAGAAGGCGAAGTCCTCCACCCCCATGTTGGGGCGCGGCGCCACCGAGACGCGGTCGCTGCCCACCAGCTCGACGGCGCTGTGCTCGACCACATCGGTGGCCCAGTCGTCGTTGATCAAGGCGTCGTAGCCCGGTTCGATGTGCAGCTCGGCCCTGCCTCCCAGTCCGGCTGCCACTCCTTGCGAAGTCTCCCGAATGCGGCGCTGGACCAATTCCCGGATCCTCGGGTCGAGGGTGCGAAGGGTGCCCGTCAGCTCGACGCGCCTGGCGAGGATGTTGTTCTGCGTTCCGCCACGGATCGTACCCAGGGTGAGCACTGCGCTGTCGCGTGCGTCGACGTTTCGGCTGATCACCGACTGCAGCGCCGAGATCACCTGGGCCGCCACCACGATTGCATCGATCCCTCCGGCCGGGTAGGCCCCGTGACCTGACTTGCCCTCGATCACCAGATGGATAGCGTCCGAGGAGGCGTTGCGCTGGCCGCGGTGCAACCCGAAGGCTCCCACCGGAATCTCCGGATCGACGTGGAGGCCGAAAACCGCGTCCACCCCTTCGAGAGCGCCGGCCTCGATCAAGAGCCTGGCCCCGCCGACCGTTTCCTCCGCCGGTTGAAAGAGCAGTCGCACTGAGCCCTCGAGGTCCTTCGCACGCTCGGCCAGGAGTCGCGTCGCACCGAGCAGCACGGTCGTGTGCACGTCGTGGCCGCAGGCGTGCATGCGCCCCGGAATCTGTGAACGGTAGGGGACGTCCTTGCCGTCGAACAAGGGGAGCGCGTCGAGGTCGGCGCGCAATGCCACCCTCCGGCCTGCGGCACCTCCCGCCACGTCGCCGACGACACCGGTCCCGGCCACGCGTCGGTGGGGCACCCCCATCTCGTCGAGCAGCGACTCGATGCGACCGCACGTGCGGTGCTCTTCGAGCCCCAGCTCGGGATGCATGTGCAGATCGCGCCGAATCTCGGTCATCCAGGGCAGCAGCTCACGGGCGGCAGCGAGCACGCCCTCACCGTCCAAGGCGAGGCAAGACTGGCGGGAATCGGGCTCGGATCTCGTCACGAGCGGCAGGCTATCAAGGGAAAGCCTCCGAGCGCACCGCTAGGATGGGACCATGAACAGACCCGTGCGCCGTCTCCTGCTGGCTCTTCTCGCCGTCTTCCTGTGCGTAGCGGCCCTCGCACTGGTCCGGACCGCCCGGCTCGACTCGAAGCAGATCGACGTCGACCCGGCTCCCCTGGTGGACCTCGACCACCAGGCAATCCTCGGACACCTCGCGGAGGCGATTTCCTTTCCCACCGTTTCGCTGCAAGAGCGAGCAGCCATCGACGACGAGGCCTTCGCGGGATTCCATCGCTGGCTCGCCCTGACCTATCCCGGGATCCACGCGACGCTCGAGATCGAGCGCGTCGGCTCCCATGGGCTGCTCTATCGATGGCCGGGAGCCGACCCGTCGCTTCCACCTGCCGTGCTGATGGCCCATCAGGATGTCGTGCCGGTGCTCGGCGGGACCGAGAAGGACTGGCAGGAGCGGCCCTTCTCGGGCGCACGCACCGGAGGCTACCTGTGGGGTCGCGGCGCGCTCGACGACAAGGGGCCGCTGATCGCGATGCTGGAGGCCGCGGAACATCTCGCGACTCGCGGGCACCGGCCGCGGCGCACCGTCTGGCTGGCCCTCGGCCACGACGAAGAGATCGGGGGTAGCGACGGGGCACGTCGGATGGCGTCGCTGATCGCCGCTCGAGGCCCGGAGCCGGCCCTGGTGTTGGACGAGGGAGGCGCGTTGACCGAGGGTCTGCTGCCCCTCGAGAGCCCCGTAGCCGTCGTCGGCATCGCGGAGAAGGGCTACGCCACCTTGAAGCTCACCGCCCACGGCGTGGGCGGCCACTCTTCGACGCCGCCTCCCGACAGCGCGATCCCCGTGCTCGCCGACGCGCTTCGCCGCCTCCACACCCGACCCTTCCCGGCAGCGCTGGCCGGCCCCTCGGCCGAAATGTTCGAAACGCTGGCGCCCGAGATGGGCTTTCCCATCCGACTGCTGGTGGCCAACCGCTGGCTGTTCGGACCGATCCTGACCCGGGTGCTCGGATCGGACCCGACCACCGCCGCCATGATGCGCACCACCACCGCACCGACCATGCTCCAGGCCGGCGAAAAGGACAACGTCCTCCCGATCACTGCCGAGGCCTGGGTGAACTTCCGCATCCACCCTCGCGACTCGATCGAGAGCGTCGTCGCTCACGTCCGCGACGCGGTCGCGGGCACAGGCGTCGAAGTCGAGCTCACCGAAGAGTTCGCGAGCGAGCCATCCCCGGTATCCCCCACCGACGGCGACGGGTTCCGGACGCTCGCCCGGAGCATCCGCGAGGTCTTTCCGGGCACCATCGTGGCTCCGTACCTGGTGATGGCGGGCACCGACGCTCGGCACATGAACGAGTACGCGACCCAGGTCTACCGGTTCAGTCCGCTGAAGATGGCGAGTGACGACATGCAGCGAATCCACGGCACCAACGAGCGGGTCCGCGAGGACTCCATGATCGCAGGGGTTCGGTTCTACGTCCGGTTGCTCGAGAACCTCGATGGCGAGCTCTGAGACGGGCTACCTCCGGCCGAAGGTCCTCTCGAGCCGGAAGCGCGACTCACGCGTCAAGCCCCGCCACCGCCAGTAGTCGACTCGGCCGTGGCCTTTTGCTTCGGACGCATCTTCTTGAAGCGCTCGGAGTGGAGTGTCTCCTCCGTCAAACGGATTCGTGCCGGGACTTTGAAACTCTCGAGCCGCTCGCCGCAGAACTTCTTGAGGCGAGAGGCCAGCTCGCGCCTCGACTCCGGATCCTCGACCCTCACATCTGCGCAGACGATCTGACCGACGATGGGATTGCTCTCACCGTAGACGGTGACATCCGCAACGTTGTCCATCAGCCGGATGACCCCCTCCACTTCTGTCGGATAGACCTTCTGGCCGCCGACGTTGATCATCTCCGACTTGCGCCCGAGGATGCGGTAGAACTCACCGTCGACCTCGACGCTGTCTCCGGTCTGAAACCAGCCGTCCTCGGTGAACGGGCTCGGCGCGTTGAGGTAGCCGAGCATCGCCGAACGCGCCTTGATCTCGAGCAAGCCGTCGACTACACGGGTCTCGAAGCCCTCTCCTCCGATCTTCAGCCAGAGGGAGTCGGAGCTCTTCGACTTCGAGCGCAGAATCCCGACCTCGGAGAGCCCGTAGGTCTGCTGTAGCCGTATGTGGGGAAACTGTGCGTGGAACCGCTGCAGGGTCGTCTCGGGCATCGGCTCCGTACCGTAGGTGACCAGCTCGAGCGACGACAGGTCGTGCCGCTGGTGCGCCTCGCTCAGCAAGAGCAGATTCAGAAAGGTCGGAGACGTCGGCAACAGTTGGACGCCATTCTTCTCCACCGCCGCCATCACCGCGTCCGGTGTGCGCTCGGGTACCGTCACCAGGGTCCCCCGATTCGACAGGGTATACAGCAGCGTATTGACACCACCGATGTGGTCGTACAACAGGAACGAGATCGTGACCATCCGTTGACGCTCGACGTGGAACTTCTCGAGCAGGGGATGGAAGTCGTGAACGGCGGCCTTGCTCTTGCCGGTAGAGCCGGAGGAGAAGAGCACGAGACCAGCGTGGCCACGATCCCGAAGCTCCAGATAGTGCTCGTGATCCGCGACTCTGCCAAAGGTCTCGAGAGCAGGCTCGTCGTCGGAGTCCAATTGAAAGCTGTGCTCGACCTGCGCGATCTCGAGGAACTCTTCGCGCTGCTGGCGCACGCTTTCGGTGAGTGGCACGACGACGCACCCGTGCTGCACCAGTGCCAGAAGCAGCGCCGTCGAGGAGGGTGAGAAATCGGCCTCGATGGCCACCACAGAGCCCCGCGGCACCTGGAGCTCCTCGATCCGCTTCAGGAGAGGTACGAAAGCGCTCGGCGAGCCAGGAATACGAGTAATCCCGATCGTTCCAGACGATGGCGGTGCCATCGGTCGACTCGAAGCGGCGGAGCAGGAATCCGGTTGGCATGAAAGAAGCCTCCAGGGTTGAAGGAAATTTGAGGGCACCATGAGGGTCGGCATCGACCCGGTTGTCTCTGAGGGTCCGTGTCCGCGGACGCTCGGAGACTCACTGCAAAGAGGGAGATGGACAGCACGAACTCTCGCCCCTGGCTTGAGGAACGGCCTTCGCGCGCCGCAATTTTCGGAGCTTATCCTCCAAAGGGCTCGCTGGGGGCCCCTCTCCAGGAGGTAAATTACAAGATTTGCGAGAAAAGCCGTGACTTGCTAGCTTGCGTTTGTGATGTCCATGACCCTCGGCCCCCGCACCCGCTCACGCCTCGCCCTCCTGGCAAAGCTGCTGGTGCTGTCGGGAATCGTCTGGTTCATGGTCTCTCGGGTCGAGATCCGAGACGCCGCCGAGATCACAGCCCCTCTCGAGGCAGAGTCGCCGTCCCTCATCGTGGAGGAGGGTGACGGTGCCCGACGTCCTCTTCGAGCCAACGAGGTGAGCGTCGGTGAACGGTTCTTCGTCCAGCCGCACGAGGCCGATGCCCCTGAGCTTCATCTGCTGCTGACCGAGACCCCTCAGCCGGTCGAACTCCGCGTTCCAGCCCGCCTGGTGTCGCCGGACGGGCCCGTCCTCCTTCTGCCGGGACTCGCTACGGCCTGGAGCCGGATTCAGCTCGGTCGCCTGTGGCTCCCGATGACGCTCTTCGGATGCGGGCTCGGGCTGATCGGTGTGCGCTGGGGGCTCCTGTCTGAGGGCCGCCGGACTTGATCTGCCGGTCGCCAGCGTCGCTCGACTCCATTTTCTGGGCCTGTTCTTCAACACCTTCGTCCCCGGTGGCGCGGGCGGTGACGTCATCAAGGGGTACGAGGCGATCCGGAAAACCGGCAAGGGAATCGAGGTGGCGTCGACGCTGGTCGCCGACCGGATACTCGGCCTCGGAGTCCTCATCCTGGCCGGACTGGCCGCACTGCTGCTCGATCCGCGCGGCAGCGAGCAGCTCTTCGCGACCCTGATCGGCGCTTCTGGTGGCCCTTCTGGTCGTCGAACCTTCGTTGCCTACTCGCCCTGGGTGCGTCGACTCCTGGCCTCGAAGCAGCACCTGCTGTGGGCCCCACTGCGCCGCGCCTGGCAGAGAGTCGACGCCTCCCTGCAGAGCTTTCGTGATGCGCCGCTTCTCCTCGGGGCCGCGGCGCTGGTCGCGATCTCGGCGCAAGTCTGCTCCATCACCGCGGTCTGGGTGCTGGGCGGACTCGCCGGAATCGAGGCAGCTCGCTACTACGACTATCTCGTGATGGTGCCGACGGCCTGGGTAGCCACAGCGATCCCGATCAGCCCGGGTGGACTCGGACTGATGGAAGTCGCCTTTCAGGAAATGATGGTTCGGCGCGGGCTCGGCACGGCGAGTGAAGGATTCATGCTCGGATTGCTGGTTCGAGGTTCCCTCGTGGCCTGGGGGCTACCGGGGATGCCACTCTGGCTGATGGGCGGCTCGAACCTGCGGAAGGACCCCCGACCCGTCCCCGACGCACCGGAACCAGTCGAGTCGTCCTCGAGCCTGGCCTGAGGAGGAGGAATGCTGAGGATCGCCGGGTGCTGTTTTACTAGTCTTGAAAGAAAAGATAGGGGTTGCTAGGGTGCTAGACGGGCCGGCGAGAGCCCTGCGGGCGTAGCAGGGTGCTCGTCAACCACGATGGCTGCAAGGAGACTCCCCAATGACGCTACGGGTTCCCTATCTCGATCTCCAGGCTCAATATCGCGAGATCCGTCCGGAGATCGAGATCGCGATCAACCAGGTGCTCGAGAACTGTAGTTTCATCCTCGGTCCGAGCGTTCAAGCCTTCGAGAGAGACTTTGCTGCCCACGTAGGAGTGAGGCACGCCATTGGCACCAACAGCGGAACGAGCGCACTGCATCTGGCGCTGCTGGCTGCCGGCATCGGCCCCGGGGACGAAGTGATCGTGCCCGCGATGACCTTTCTCGCCACCGCGGCCGCAGTTCACTACACCGGTGCGACCCCGGTAGTGGTCGACGTCGATCCGGTGAGCTGGACCCTCGACCCCGACCTCGTGCGCACTGCCATCACCGAGCAAACTCGAGCCCTCATCCCGGTCCACCTCTACGGGCGCTGCGCCGACATGACCGCCCTGCTCGCGATTGCGAGGGATCACGACCTGTTGGTGGTCGAAGATGCAGCGCAAGCCCACGGCGCGAGCGGACTCGATCTGGGGGGCGAGCCTCGCCGCGCCGGCTCGATGGCACGCCTCGGCGCCTTCAGCTTCTATCCCGGCAAGAACCTCGGTGCGTACGGTGAGGCCGGCGCGGTCGTCACCGACGATGACGAGTTGGCAGAGCGGGTCCGAGCCCTGCGGGACTGGGGACAGCAAGAGAAGGGCCAGCACGAACTGCTCGGCTTCAACTACCGCATGGAAGGGCTGCAAGGAGCGGTGTTGGGCGTGAAGCTGCGCCATCTCGAGGCTTGGACGGAGGAGCGCCGACGCGTGGCCCGCGCCTACGACCAGCAGTTGGCAGAAGTGAAGGGTATCGAGCTTCCCACTCCCGATTCGAGGGGCCGGCACGTCTACCACGTCTACGCCGTCCTCTCGGGAGAACGCGACCGCTTGCGTCAGTCTCTCGATGAGCGAGGCATCGCCACTGGAATCCACTACCCGTGTGCGATCCATCTCCAACCCTGTCTCGCTCAGCTGGGCTATCGTCGGGGCCAGTTTCCGGTGGCCGAGCGCATGGCCGAGCAGGAGCTTTCCCTTCCGTGCTATCCAGAGATGAACGACGCAGCCGTGGAGGCGGTCGTCAACGCCGTCGAAGAGTCGGTGGCCGTGACCGCTTCCGCTTAGGAGAATCTCATGCCCGTCGCCGATGACGTCGCTCTCGGAGAGGGAGCCCGGATCTTCTACCCCGAGTTGGTCAATCTCTACGGATGCCAGATCGGGCGCGACTCGACCGTGGGGCCCTTCGTCGAGATCCAGAAGGGCGTCGTCGTCGGAGAGCGCTGCAAGATCTCTTCACACTCTTTCCTTTGTGAAGGGGTCACCCTGGAGGACGAGGTCTTCGTCGGACACGGAGTGATGTTCGTCAATGATTCTCACCCTCGAGCGGCGGTGGATGGCCGGCTGCAGTCGGAGGACGACTGGGAGCTATTGCGCACCACGGTACGAAAGGGGGCCTCGATCGGCAGCGGGGTCGTCGTGCTCGGCGGGATCGAGGTAGGTGCCGGAGCGCTGGTCGGCGCCGGAGCCGTGGTAACCCGCGACGTCGCCGCAGGAGAGGTCGTAGCGGGCGTTCCGGCTCGAGTGTTGGCGGGACGCGCGGCGGGAGGCACTCGATGAGCTCTGATCTGTTCGTGGATCACGTGCCCTTGATGCGACCATGGCTCGAAGAAGAAGAGGTCGAGGCGGTGCGCGAAGTGCTGCTATCGGGCTGGATCAGCCTCGGACCCAGGGTGGCGG
Source organism: uncultured Acidobacteriota bacterium (assembly GCA_963851415.1). GTDB lineage: Bacteria > Acidobacteriota > Thermoanaerobaculia > Multivoradales > Multivoraceae > CAWKPF01. The sequence continues at coordinate 3,951,228 of CAWKPF010000002.1, read as the reverse complement.
AGTTCGAAGCTTGCGTCGCCGAGTGGATCGGAGTCCCCCACGCGGTGGCGACCAACGCGGCAACGAGCGCTCTGCACCTGACCATGCGGACCCTGGGGATCGAACGTGACGACCAGGTGTTGATGCCCTCGTTCACATGCATGGCCAACGCCAACGCGGTCTTGATGGCGGGCGCACAGCCGGTCTTCGCCGACATCGACCCACGGACCTTCAACCTCGACCCTGCCGATGTCGAGAAACGAATCACTCCTCGAGTGAAGGGGCTCATGATCGTCGACCAGATCGGCTTGCCTGCCGATCTGGATGGACTCCGCGCAGTAGCCCAACGGCACGGAATCGCCCTGCTCGAAGACGCCGCAACGGCCTTCGGAGCGAGCTACCGGGGCGGACGCCTCGGCAGTCACGGGATTCCCGCCTGCTTCAGCTTCCACCCACGCAAGATGATCACTACGGGCGAGGGTGGCATGCTGGTCACCGACGATGCCGAGCAGGCCGAGCGGGCCCGACAGTTGCGCTCGACCGGGGCCAGCGTCTCGGATCTCGCACGCCATCAGGCCCGGGGCGCCATTCTCCAGAGCTACCACGAGCCCGGCTACAACTACCGCCTCACCGACATCCAGGCCGCGATCGGTCTCGTACAGATGCGCCGGGTGGAGACCATGCTCGAACAGCGCCGGGCCCTGGCGCGCTACTACGACGAGCGAATCGCGGAGATCGAGGAGCTCGAAGGACCCTTCGTTCCCGAAGAGGCGGAGCACTGCTACTCCTCTTACTGCGTCAAGCTCACCGACGCGGCTACTGTGGAGGTGGATCGGCTGACGAGTCGCATGGCAGATCTCGGGGTCTCCTGCCGACGAGGAATCCAACCTCTCCACCACGAGCCAGTGTTCGCGTCGACGATGCAGGACCTTGCGCTCCCACACACCGAGCACGCCGCCCGCTCCACATTCTTCCTTCCGATCTTTCCAGGCCTGACCCAGGCTCAACAGGACTTCGTCGTCGAGAACCTCGAACGATGTCTAGCAGAGTGAGCTCGACAGACTCGGAAGCAAGAGTCCCCTGGCGAATCGTCGGAGCCGGAGGGCAGGGGCGGGTCGTCCTGGAGGCGCTGCGCTCGAGTGGCATCGAAACGGAAATCGCCTTCCTCGACGACAACCCCGAGCTCCACGGATCGAGCGTGCTGGGGGCCCCGGTGCTGGGGCCCTTGACCCAGCTAGAAGAATTCGCAGGGATAGTGGTTCTGGCCCTGGGCGACAACCTGCTTCGTCTGCGTATTGCCCAGGAACTGGCCGCCCAGGGAGCTCGTTTCGGAGTCGCTCAGCACGCTTCGGCGATCGTGTCCCCCACCGCGTCGATCGGTGATGGCAGCGTGATCCTCCCTCGGGCAGTCGTTCACACCGGGGCAATCGTGCAGCAGCAGGTGGTCGTGAACACCGGCGCGATCGTCGAGCACGACTGTGTGCTCGAGAACGGGGCTTCGGTGAGCCCAGGAGTCTGCATGGGCGGGCGCGCAAGGGTCGGAGAGGGAGCTTTCCTCTCGACCGGCGTCACTCTGGCGGCCCGGGCAGAGGTGGGCGCAGGAGCCATAGTCGGAGCCGGCGCGGTGGTCGTGGGCAAGATCCCACGCGGTATGCTCGCCTACGGCGTCCCGGCGAAGCCTGTGCGAAAGGTCGATCCGGAAACCGACTTCCGCAGGGTGCTCTGACGACATGGTGGAGCCGCTCGAGCCGCGGGAGGCATCCGCCGCACGCTACCCCGAGATCGGCCTGAGCGTCGTTCTGCCCGCCTTCAACGACGCGGAGAACCTGCGACACAACCTCCCTCTCATGGTAGCCGCTCTTCGCAGCCGGGTCGGGCACTTCGAGATCCTGGTGATCGACGACTGCAGCTCGGACGCGACCGCGCAGGTCGCCGCAGAGATGGTCCAACGCTTTCCCGAGGTGACCTCGGTGCGCAACCAGCAGAACCTCCGCCAGGGTGGATCGCTGAGGGTGGGTTTTCCGCGTGTCAACCTCGACTGGGTGACCCACAACGCTGCCGACTACCCCTTTCGCTACGAGAGTCTCGACACTCTCGTTCCCCACATGGCAGAAACCGACGTGGTGGTGGTCGGGCGCCGCACCTATCCTGGAGTCGGGCGGCTGCGTCGGGGCGTCTCCTGGCTCAACCGGACCCTGATTCGTGGCCTGTTCGGAGTTCCCGTTCGCGACTTCAACTTCGTGCAGCTCTATCGCCGCGAAGTCCTGGGCTCGATTCCGACTCGCTCCGACGCCACCTCCTTCATCACCGCCGAGACCATCATCCGGGCCCACGCGATGGGCTACCGCGTTCGCGAGGTGGAGTGCGACTACTTCCGCCGAGAGGCAGGAGTACCCTCCTCCGCCAAGTGGAGCAACATCCAGCGTGCGCTGCTCGACATGTCGTGGCTGCGGTGGGAACTGTGGCGGCACCCCCGAGGCGACCGGGGCACCAAAGAGGGAACGCGGTAGTGAAGTTTCTGTAGTCTTGCTAGACTCCGTTGAATGCCACCGGATCCCGGTGGACCCTCGATGCATAGTGCGGAGAACTTCCCCTTCATGATCCGAATCGGTCTGGTCGGGTACGGGTACTGGGGGCCCAACCTGGCGCGCAATTTTGCAGAGCTGACCGACGCGCAACTGGTCGCGGTGGCCGATCTGCGGCCCGAGCGCCGCGAGCTGGCCGCACGCCGCCATCCCGGCATCCGAACGACGGCCAACTTCCTGGAGGTCATTCACGACCCCCAGATCGAAGCCGTGGCCATCGCCACTCCGGTGTCGACCCACTACGAGCTTGCGTCCGCTGCGCTGTCGCGCGGCAAGCACATCTGGCTCGAGAAGCCGTTCACCGAGACTGCCGACCAGGCTCGCCGACTGCGCGACGAGGCAGCTCGTCTGTCCCTGGTGCTGACCATCGACCACACCTTCCTCTTCACCCCGGCGGTCCGCAAGATCCGGGAGCTGGTCCATGACGACCGACTCGGCGACGTCCTCTACTACGACTCCGTCAGGGTCAACCTTGGCCTTGTCCAGGAAGACGTGAACGTGGTCTTCGACCTGGCGGTGCATGACCTGTCGATCATGGACTACGTGCTTCCACGGCGTGTGGAGGCCGTATCGGCCACCGGCATCGCCCACCTCGACGGCCGTCCGGAGACCCAGACCTACATCACCTGCTTTTTCGACTCCAACCTGATCGGCCACGTGCACGTCAACTGGCTGGCACCGGTGAAGATCCGACGCACGCTGATCGGGGGAAGTCGGCGCATGATCGTCTACGACGACGTCGAGCCGAGTGAGAAGGTCAAGATCTACGACGCCGGTGTCGACATCACCAAGGCGGAGCCCTCGGATCCGGACAGCGATACGAAGATCCTCGTTGCCTATCGCACCGGAGACGTCTGGACACCCAACCTCGAGCGGACAGAAGCGCTGAAGACCGAGGCGGAGCACTTCTGCCGCTGCATCATGGCTGGAGAGACTCCTTTGAGCGGCGCCGATCAGGGAATCCGCATCATGGAGCTGATCGAGGCCACGAACACCTCGCTCGCCTCACGCGGCGCACCGGTCGAGATTCCTCCCGTCGGCTAGCTCCTTCTCGAACTCGACTGGGTGAATCGTCATGACGACCAAATCGAATCTCGCCTCTATTCAGGGCAAGACCATTCTCGTCACCGGGGGAGCGGGTCTCATCGGCTCGCACATCGTAGACCTCTGTCTCGACGAAGGTGCGAAAGAGGTCCGCGTCTTCGACGACTTCTCGCGGGGCACCATTGGCAATCTGGAATCCGCCGCTGGACGCGGTGGGGTCCGCGTGATCGAGGGCGACATCCGAGACCTCGATCAACTCCGTCCCGCGCTCGACGGGGTAGACGTGCTGTTCCATCAGGCGGCGATCCGGATCACTCGTTGCGCCGCCGAGCCGCGCGTCGCCTTCGAGGTACTGGGGGAGGGCGCCTTCAACGTGTTCGAGCAAGCCGTCGAGGCCGGAGTCTCCAAGGTCGTCGCCGCGTCGACGGCGTCGGTCTACGGTATGGCGCAACAGTTCCCCACCAGCGAAGAGCATCATCCCTATGGCAATCGCACCCTCTACGGAGCCCTCAAGGTTCTCAACGAGGGGCTTCTGCGCACTTTCCACGAGAGCAACGGACTCGACTATGTGGCGCTGCGCTACTTCAACGTGTATGGGCCGCGCATGGACGTCCACGGGGTCTACACCGAAGTCATGATTCGCTGGATCCACCGCATCCGCGACGGTCTGGCCCCCGTGGTCTTCGGTTCCGGCGAGCAGTCGATGGACTTCGTCTTCGTCGAGGACATTGCCAGGGCCAACCTGCTGGCGGCAAAGTCGAACATCAGCGACGAGGTGTTCAACGTGGCGAGCGGCACCGAGACCACTCTCCTCGAACTGGCCCAGTTGCTGCTCGAGATCATGGGCAGCGACCTCACCCCGGAGCACGCGGAGGAGCGGAAGGTCAACGCGGTCGCGCGGCGGCTCGCCGATACCGAGAAGGCGCGTCGCCTGCTCGGCTTCGAAGCCCAGGTCGATCTGGCCACCGGCCTACGACGGCTGGTCGACTGGGTCGACGCTACCGGCTACGGCGAGGACGCACAGGCGACCTCCGTCTGAGGTGCTAGTCGGCCACCGCGAACAGCGCTCGGATCACGGTGTCGACCTCGGCCTCGCTCATCTGCGGGAAGAGCGGCAGCAGGAAAGAGCGATCGCTGGCGTCTTCGGAGAGCGGCAGGCTCCAGTTGCCCTCCCGATAGGGCGGCTCGCGGTGCGCGAGCATGATTCCGGTGCGAGTGGCAATGCCAGCGTCGAGCAGCCGCTGCATGACAACTTCGCGCTCGAGTTTCGCGCCTTCCCGAAGGCGAACCGCATAGCTCTGGTAGTTCGGGCGCAGACCTTCCGGCACGTGGGGTGGCTCGACCACGGGGTGGTGCTCCAGCGCTTCGTCGTAACGCAGCGCGATCGCGCGGCGGCGCTCGAGTATGGCGTCGAGCCGATCCAGCTGGGCGAGTCCGAGCGCCGCCTGGAGGTCGGTCATGCGGTAGTTGAACCCCACGCAGACGTACTCTTCCCTCACCACTCGTTTGGATCCGTGGCGGACCCGATCCGAGATCGACATTCCGTGCTGACGGAGTAGACGAAGCCGGTGAGCGAGGGCCTCGTCGTCGGTAGTGATCATACCGCCCTCTCCCGTGGTGATCACTTTGCGCGGATGAAGGCTGAAGCAGCTCGCGTGACCGTGGCTGCCGATCGGTCGCCCTCGATACTCGCTGCCGATCGCACACGCGGCGTCCTCGAGCACGGGGAGCGTGTGCCGGCGAGCGATCTCGCTCACAGCATCCAGGTCACAGGGGAGTCCGATCTGGTGGACCGGCATCACTGCCTTGGTCCTCTCGCTGATCGCCGCCTCGATGGCGGCCGGGTCGATGTTGAACGTGCGGGGGTCGACCTCGACGAAGTGCGGCTCCGCACCCGCGTGTCGAATCGCATTGGCGGTAGCGATGAATGACATCGACGGGCAGATCACCTCGTCGCCCGGGCCGACACCGAGAGCCAGCAGGCCCAGATGAAGTGCTGCCGTGCAGTTCGACACGGCCACGCCGTATTCGGCTCCACACCGATGTGCGAACCGCTGCTCGAACTCCTCCACCCTGCTGCCCTGGGTCACCCAACCGCTCTCGATCACGGCCGTCGCACGGGCCACCTCTTCGGCACCCAACCACGGCCGGGTGATGGGAATGGTCGGCGCAGCCGACTCGGGAACCGAGCTGGCACTCTCTGGAGCCGAGGGGGCGTCCTCAGGAGGCTCCCGCTGCAGTTCCGTGCTCGACATAGTGACCAGTTTACATGGATTCCGGGGAAATCGGTTGTTCTTGATAGAGTCGCCCCGCCCGTAGAGCCGCGCAAGAGAGCTCGGCTCTTCTCCATCCCTGCCCCTGCTTCCTGCGCCAGTGATGAACCCGGCCAGACCGAGCGCCGACTCTGCGACCAGCTCGAGCCATCCCCTACCCGGGAAGAGGTGGGACGCCGAGCTGGTCTCTCTCGTGACCGTCGCTGCCATCCTGGCGGGAACGGAGCTCCTCCATCCCTACTACTTCCTCCAGGACGACAATCGGGTAGCCGTGCTCGGGCTGCTGGCTTCGGTCCTGCGGAGCTTCGCCGGGGGCTCGCTAGCGTTCTTCAACTGGAATCAGCTGCTCGGGATCCCGATGCTCGAGATCGGCGCGGGGTTCGCGTTCTATCCGCCCCTCCATCTGGCCGCCGGGCTCAGCCAGCTCCTCTTCGGCCATATTCAGGCAGCGCTGGACATACTGGTCATCGCGCACCTGCTTTGCGGCGCACTCGCTACAGCGCGACTGTGTCGTGCCTGGGGGCTCGAACCGGCCTCGGGGATGGTGGCAGGAATCTCCTGGCCCCTGTGTAGCATGGCCGTGTTCATGTCGAACTCCTGGCTTCCAGCCAGCGCAGTGGTGGCCTATCTGCCCTGGATGCTGCTCTTTACTTCGATGCTCCTGCGCCAACCTCGGGGACGCGTCTTCGCAGCGATCCTCTCGACCCGCGCCGCATTGTTCCTGATGGGCCACATCCAGTTCTTCATCTACTCCATGATCTTCGAGGTGGTGTTCGCCTCGGTCTCCGCGCTCGTGCATCGCGCAAGGGAAGGGCATCGTCCTCCGGGAACGGCGGCCTATGGGCTCAGCATCTGGATCAACTTCTGTTTGACCCTGTGGCTCGTCTTGCCCTACCAGCTCGCAACGGCTGCGTCCGTCCGGCGGGCCGGAGCGCTCACCTACGGTGCTTTCAATCAGTTTGCCTACTCTCCGCTCGAGTGGATCCTCTCGGCGGTTCATCCCTTCGTGAGAGATCCCTACTACTATGCTCGCCCTCCTCTGGCCTGGGGAGCAAGAGCGATGCGCCACCTCGCCTTCGCTGGCTGGGTAACCCTGGCGGCGCCGATCGCCGCGCTGGCTCTGGGGCTGCCGAAAGGAGCTCTTGCCCGGCGGCATTGGCAGCCGGCCCCGACCGCAACAGTCGCCTGCTTGGTGATCGCTCTCCTCTGGAGCTGGGGCGCCCTCAGTCCGGTCCTCTACTTCGTCCCGGTGTTGAACCGCTTCCGTTGGCCGTTTCGTGTAAACCTCTTCGCCGAGCTCTTTCTGGTCCTTATCACCGCCTTCGCACTCACCTGGCTGCTGCGGACGTGGCATGCCTCGCCAGGCCGAAAGCGAGCAGCGGCAACTCTCTGCGTCGTGATTCAGCTGGTCTCCTTCGCAGCCCTGTACTGGCTGTTCCCGATGAGGAGCTTCAACGCCCGCAGGCACCTCGAACGACCGCCGCTCGTCGAGCCCCTCGCCGAAGTCCTGGGAGACGAGCGCTATATGTCGCTCGGCTACCCGGCCCACGCTCCACTCGATTCCCACCTCATCGGCTTCGACTATGCGTCCCTGTTCAATGTCTATGCCTACGGCGGCTACGAAAACCTGATCTCCCGCAACCGAGCCGAGCGCGTCGTCGGCCTCAGGAACGGCGATCCGATGCGAGTCGTGCACGACGGCGTCTTCAAGGGCAACGACGTGCCTGCGGAGTACTTTCGCTCCTGGGGTGTTCGCTGGTACCTGGTCGCCAAGCCCGAGGTGGCAGGACCGACCGTCTTGGCCTTCGATTCGTTCCTGGCTTCTCCAGAGCTGGAACGGATCTACGAGGACGAGAATCGACTGCTCTATCGCGACTCCGCGGCGTTACCGATGGTGCGCTGGCAGGAAGACGGCGCGACGGCCAGGCGGGACCTCGACTTCGAGACCCGGGGCGACCGCCTACGAGTCGATCTCGGGTCGGTCGCCAAAGAGGCCACGCTGCTCGTGGCATTCCTCTTCGACGAAGCCTTCGAGGCCCGGATCGACGACACCCCTGTGGAGCTCTCCAGTGCTCCGGAAGGGCAGATCCTGGTGCCCGTTCCCGTCGGTGCCAAACGGCTCGAGATCCGCTATCGCTCACCGGGGTTCGCGACCGGGCTCCGATTGGGCTCGAGCCTCTTGGCGATCACCACCCTGGTCCTGTGGCTCTGGCAGCGACGCCGCGCGACCGGCCGAGAGGCCCTAGAAAACGGCTGATTCACAGGGAGGCCAGCACTGCATCGGCGGTCTTGCCCGCCATCTCCACTCCGTTCGAAACCTGCCGGTCGTTGGGATAGATCTGCGCCATCGTGCACACGAACAGATTCTCGATCGGAGTCGAGATCTCGGGCACCAGGTGCCGATAGCCCACCCGCACCACCGGTTGCGCGTGGTCGGCGGTCCATAGGTAGAGATCTTCGACGCACTCCGGATCGAAGGACGGGAGGATCTTGCGGATCCAGGGCAGGTAGTGCTCGAAAAGAGCGTCGGGCTCCATCTCGAGACGCGGATCGTCCGGAGCGACATACGCCGAAATGTAGGCCAGATGACGGTCCTGGAAGTCTTCGCTGTCGGCCCAACGAGTCTGCTCGACGATGCCGACGAACGGCGCCTCCGGATCGGTGACGTTGGTCCAGTAGAACTCGGACAAGGACCGTGAGAGCACGAGCACGAGACAAGCGTTGGAGAGAAAGTCGATCTTGGCCAACTGGTCTCGATAGGCTTTCGCCTCCACCGGCAGCACCCTGGTCAGCTCCGGAACCTGGAGACCCGAGACCACCCGGTCCGTGGCGAGGCGCTCGCCGGCGACTTCGATCTCTGCCAGGCGCGTGCCGCTCTCGTCGGCCGCGTGCAAGGTCGTCACCGACTTCCCGAGATGGACTCGGTGACCGCGCTCCTCGAGGTCATGCACCAGGGCCTCGAACATCCGGCCGAGCCCCCCCCGCAGGTAGCCCAGGGTCTCGAAGCCACTGCGATCCCGGGATCCGCCGCGATCGACCAGTTTGGACCACAGCCACGCTGCCGACACCTCTCGGGCATGGGGACCGAACTTGCCGTGGAGCAGCGGCGCCCAGACGACTTCGTAGACCCGATCCCCCGAGACCTTCCGAATCCACGCCTCGGCGCTGATGTCGTCGAGCTCGTGCCAATCGCGGACCATGCGCGCACGCAACACCATCAAACCCATGCGAACTCGATCCAGGAAGGGCAGCGGCTCGAAACGCAGTAGATCGAGGGGCGAGGACAACCGATAGGGCCGCTGGAAATAGTAGGCGCCGGTGCGAGCCGGACGCCAGCGCAGGTCGTCCTCGAGACCCAGCTCTGCGAGCAGGCGCTGCAGCGCGACATCACGACGGAAGAGATGGTGGTAGAACTTCTCGACCGCGAAATCCTCGGTGGCAAACGAGCCCGCCAGCCCGCCGGGACTCGCGTCGCGCTCCCAGACGTGGATCTCCAGGTCGTTGCGCCGCTTCGCCAGCAGCCAGGCCGTCACGAGGCCGCTGACACCTGCGCCCAGGACATCGATCCGAGTCGTCATGACAAGCTGAGCCTCCCCTGCATCGTGGGGCCCGAGGGCCTCAGTCGCGCCGCACCCACACGCTCACCGTCGCTCCGGTGTTCGGCGCGGGGATCCGGGCCACCAGTGCGTAGAGCTCGCTGGCACCCATGCGGTGCACCGTCTCGACGACGGAGCGCTGACCCGAGCGCTGGCCGGCACGATAGTCGTGCTCGTTGCCGGCCCACTCCCCGGGCGACACTTCGTAGTCCACCATGACCCTGGGTGGATTCTCGGCGAGGTGCCGTGCGTCGGCCTCGGCCAGGTCGTCGTTGACCACGTCGAACCAATGCACGTAGCAGAAGGTGGAAGGAGCTCTCTCCGAGAGCACGTAGAGAATCGGCAGGTGCGGAAACACGAACACCGGCTCGTCGGGCTCCGAGTAGCTGGCGATCAAGCCGGCCACCGTCTGGAGAAACTCGCTGGTCGTCGCCGACAGCTCGAAGCCCGCCAGCACCGGGTGATCGGGAATCGTCGTCGACTGCCGCACGGACGGCTCGAGCCACCCGCCCCACAGATACGGCTGGCGGAGACGACTGTGGGTCGCCTGGATGACGAGCCCCACGGCCAACGCAGCCACCGCTACTCGCCAGGCAACCTTCGGCGCCTCGACTCCCCTCACGTCGAGCACTTCGGCGAGAAGGAACGCCACGCCGGGAATCACCATCAGCTCCCACGCCGGCCACGACAGAGAGAAGGAGTAGGCGAAACCGAAGGACACTCCAGCGAGCAGCCAGCGAGTCTCGTCTCGGGCATCGAGCGGCTCGCGCACGAGTCTGGCCAGAAAGTAGACGTTGTAGGCCATGCTGCCGAACAGACTCACGTAGGCCGCCACGAGCCGAGGCAGTCGAGGCACCTCGAGCCATGGATACGCCAGCGCGATTCCCACGAAGAGCACCGCGCCCGCAGTCGCCAGGGGCCACGCCCACTGCGCGAACAGCCGCCGTCCGGCGAGGACCGAGGGGGCGAGGCGCGAGATCGAGCGCCGGCCGACGAAGCCGATCGCCAGGACCCCCAGAGCCGCCCCGGCAGCGACCTGGAGTGTGGGCCGAGTGAGAGCCCCTGCGAAGGGGCGCGTCACCACGACGGCAAGCGAGCCCTTGGCGGACGCGTGAATGAACACCTGGTCGAAGAACGGGGCCAGTGCGTCCTCAGAGGCGAGCCACGAGAACACCAGACCGACCGGGACGATCCAACCCACAACGTAGGGCCACGCCGACGCCCAGGCCCGTCCTGCCACGGAGCCCTCTGGACCGGAAGCTCGACGAGCTCCGAGCACCACCAGGATCACGAAGAGCACCGCACTGACGCCCAGACCCGTCGTCTGCTTGTCGACGAACGTCGCTCCGGCGAGAACCCCGGTCGCGAGCCCCCACAGCCGCTCGGATCGCTGAGCGGCCCGGCGTCCCGCCGCCAACGTGTGGTGAGCGGCATAGCCGGCCAGCACTCCCCAGAACACCGAATCGTGGTGGTAGAAGAACACGGTATCGGCGATGTCGGTCGAGAACAGCACGACACAGAAGAGGCTGGCGAGCAGCGCGACCCAGTCCTTGTAGATCGTGGAGAGCCAGCGAAAGAGCACCACCGCGATCACGACCCGCTGCAACAGTCCGAAGAGATGAGGGACGATCATGTGCGCCCCGAACACCTTGATCATCAGCGCCTGCTCGAGCACGTGCAGCGGCGGCCCGAAGAGGTGGAAGTCGCGATAGGGCATGTGCCCTCGCGTCAACTGCTGGGCGAAGAAGAAGAACCAGCCGTCCGTGGTCACCCCGAAGTAGCGGTTGAACCACAGCGAGCAGAAATACAGCGCCAACAGTCCCACCAGGACCGAGCCCCAGAAACGGTGGCCCCTCCGCAAACCACGGGTTCGGGGGAAAAAACGTGTCGATGGCACGGCGTGTTCGGAGGGAGAGGAGTGAGAGGACCTCACGCGGGGGGCCCCTTCAAGCTATCACGAGAAATCATAGAAAGTGAAGCTCTTGCCCCTTCCCTCCTGCAGTCTCGAAGGCTCGGCAGGGCAGCGACTCCATGCACTACACTGCTAGCCACACTCCCCATCCAGAGAGACCCGACGCGGTCTCGCCTCAGGAGGAACGTCATGCACCGCTCCGCTCTCGCCGTCGTGGTTTCCTTCCTGGTCGCGCTGTCGCTCGCCACGGCGCCGGCCGCACGGGCCGTCTCCCACCCACTCGACCCGCTCAGCTGGAACGAGTACTGGGACGTGCTCGAATTGCTGCGGTCCGCGGGACACCTCGAGGCCGACACCGCCTTGACGCTGGTCCAACTGGTAGAGCCGCCCAAGAGGGAGGTGTGGGGATTCCGCGCTGGAGACTCGATCACGCGCCGCGCCAAGGCCATCCTGCGAACCGATGGCGAGGCCTTCGAAGCCGAGCTCGACCTGACCGCTCGCACCGTCCTCTCGTTCAAAAAGCTGGAAGGTGTGGAGGTGAACCTGACCGGAGCGGAGATCGTCGGGATGGGCGACGTCGTCAAGGCGGATCCCGGAGTCCAGGCGGCACTGGCACGCCGCGGCTACGACGACCTGGACTTCGTCGACTGCAGCGGGCCTCCCCCCGGCTACTACGCGACCCCCGAGCAGCAAGGGCGCCGGGTCGCAAACTACACCTGTTCCGACTCCCGCCGGGCCCGCAATTCCTGGACCCGAGAGATCCCTGGCGTCACGGCAGTCGTCGATCTCGAGCTCCGCGAAGTGATCCACCTGGTCGAGGAAGAGGTCGTGGAAGCGGGGCCGCGTTGGGCCGAGTACGACCGTGAGTCGATCGGCGAGCGCCGGGAAGTCCCCTCCCCCCTCTCCACCACCCAGCCCGCGGGTCCGGGGTACCAGCGCGACGGCAACGTGTTCACGTGGCAGAACTGGCGCTTTCACGTGCGGGCCGACCAGCGCGTCGGACCGATCGTCTCCACCGTGACCTGGGACGACCGCAAGATCCTCTACCAGGGCTTCCTTTCGGAGATGTTCGTGCCCTACATGGATCCGTCCTACGCGTGGTATCAGCGCAACTTCCTGGATCTCGGAGAGTTCTCCGCCTTCGGCGTCCTGAAGCCTCTGGTCGACGGAGACTGTCCGCCTCACGCCGAGTACCTCAGCACCGTGAACGCCGGCAGCGACGGCAGACCGGTCGACGTGCCCGGGGTGCTCTGCGTCTTCGAGCGGGAAGCCGGTGACATGGCCTGGCGCCACGGCGCCGACGGCCCGCAGAGCCGAGTCAAGCGTGACCTGGTGGTGCGCAGCGCAGCGGTCGTCGGCAACTACGACTACGTCTTCGACTGGACCTTCCAGCAGGACGGCTCCATCCGAGTCGCCATCGGCGCCACCGGCATCGTCGAATCGAAAGCGGTCTCCCAACCGACCGCGAGTGAAGGAGGCTCCCCCGTCGGGGTGGGTGCCGGCTCGACCGCCGACGCCCTTCCCGCCGCCTCCGCCGATGCGTACGGCCACTTCGTCCAGCCCCACATCGTGGCAGTCAATCACGACCACTACTTCAGCTTCCGGATGGACCTCGACGTCGACGGTCCCGACAACGATCTGCGCATCGATCGCTACGTGGCCAAGGAGTTGCCCGAGGACCACCCGCGACGAAGTCTCTGGGTCATCGAAAGCAGCAACGCCCTGCGTGAGACCGATGGACAGCTCGACATCGATCTGCGTCGTCCGGCGATCTGGCGAGTCACCAGCCGCTCGAAGCGCAATCATGTCGGTTATCCGACGAGCTACCAGCTGAAGCCCGGCCGCAACGCGGTGACCCTGCTCTCGCCGGACGACTATCCGCGCCGGCGTGCCGGTTTCATCGACCATCACCTCTGGGTGACACCTCACGACCCCGATGAGCTCTACGCTGCGGGTGAGCACCCGACGATGAGCGAGCCCGGAATGGGACTGCCAGGCTGGACCCGCGAGAATCGCTCGCTCGAGGAGGGAGACATCGTTCTCTGGCACACCGTCGGAATGCACCACTTCGTGCGCGCAGAGGACTGGCCGGTCATGCCGGTGATGTGGCACAGCTTCGAGCTGCGGCCGTTCGACTTCTTCGACCAGAATCCGGCGATGGACCTGCCGTAGCGTTCACCGTGGTGAGTACCACGGGCCCGCTACTGATCTTCACCCCCAACCCCTCAAGGGGAGCCTCGCAAGCGCCAAGGGCGCGCTCGGGGGCACCGTGGTCAAGGACCACCGGCCCGCTACTGATCTTCACCCCCAACCCCTCAAGGGGAGCCTCGCAAGCGCCAAGGGCGCGCTCGGGGGCACCGTGGTCAAGGACCACCGGCCCGCTACTGATCTTCACCCCCAACCCCTCAAGGGGAGCCTCGCAAGCGCCAAGGGCGCGCTCGGGGGGAGAGGGGAGCGCCTCTTCCCCAGAGCCCTAACCTCGGGTCTCTACTTCCGCCAACCCGTCCGAGATCGCGGGCTCGCCTTCATGGTTCCAGACCACGAAGGACACCTTACCGTCGCCGGCAGGACCATGTTGAATCACGATCGGCTCACCGGGAATCACCATTCCGGTGAAACGCCCGTAGAGGCGCTCGAGTCGTGACGGCTGGCCATCACACCAACGCCGGATGATCTCCCGCCCGGCCAGGGCCCAGGTCGCGGTGCCGTGCAGGATGATGTCGGGCAGACCGGCCTTCTCCGCCACTGCCAGCTCGGTGTGAATCGGATTCCAGATGTCGGCACACTCGGTATAGATGTGGGGCATCTCCCGAGCGATGGGGATCTCGACCCGCTCGTACCCCTCGGCCGAGCCCCGATCGAGCGCTGGGGCCTCCTCGATCTCGCGATCGCCCCCATCGGTCTCGACACCGCGGTAGATCGAATGGCTCCAGCTGGTCACCACTGGATCTCCGTCCCGATCCCGCGTCAACAGCCGGGTGCACACCAGAGCCCCGGCCCGAGTCGAGCGCACCGCGGTCAGCTGGCCTTCGGTCACCAGTCTCTCTCCCGGACGAATGGCTCGATGGAAGTGCGAGTCCTGGGATGCATGGACTCCGCGCACCAGCTCCTCGGCCGACGCACCCAGACATTCGCGAGCGATCGGGTGACTGACCACGGGCCACTCCAGCCGGACGCACAGCTGGGGCGGTGCCAGCAGACCTTCGCGCCGGTCGTCGAACACCTCCGAACTGGTATCCCCGATCCCGGCCGCGTAGGCCAGGATCTCCCGGACGGTGACCTCCAGCGTGGAGGACGGCAGTCGGGTTCCTGCGGCAGCAGTCGAGATCGGCATCGGCCTGCCCCTCCTCGAGGGCGACGAACGAGAAGTGCCCAGAAGCCTACCCGATGACCTGTTCCCCGCGATTCGACCCGACTGACGCTCCCCCTACCTCTCCCCCATGTGCGGATAGGCGAACGACGAAGGGGGAACGAAGGTCTCCTTCATCGAGCGCTGGGAGACCCAGCGCAGCAGATTCACCGCCGAGCCTGCCTTGTCGTTGGTGCCCGAAGCGCGGCTGCCGCCGAAGGGCTGCTGACCCACGACGGCACCGGTCGGCTTGTCGTTGAGGTAGAAGTTGCCGGCGGAGTGACGCAGCCGCGCCGCCATCGAGGCCAGTGCCTTGCGGTCCTGAGCCCAGATCGCTCCGGTCAGACCGTAGGCGCTGGTGGTATCGCACAGCGTCAGAGCCTCGTCGATCTTGTCGTCGTCATACACGTAGACGGTCAGGATCGGCCCGAACAGTTCGTCGCGCATGAGACGCGCCTCGGGATCGTCCGCACGCAGCACGGTGGGCTCGACGAAGTAGCCCTCCGACTTGTCGTAGCCGCCCCCGGTGATCACCTCGTAGCCTCCGGCCCTGGCCTCGTCGATGGCCGTGGAGTGTGTGGTGAAAGCCTTCTCGTCGATCACCGCGGCCATGAAGTTGCGAAAGTCGAGCGGAGTGCCCATCTCGATCTGGCCCACCTCCTCACGCAGACGCTCACTCACCTCGGGCCACAGTGACTTCGGCACGTAGGCGCGCGAGGCCGCAGAGCACTTCTGCCCCTGGTACTCGAAGGCGCCGCGAAGCATCGCGATCGACAGCTCCTGCACAGCCGCCGAGGGGTGGGCAAAGATGAAGTCCTTGCCACCGGTCTCTCCGACGATGCGCGGATAGCTCTTGTACCGGGCGATCTTCTCTCCGATCTCCTTCCACATCCCCTGGAAAACCGGAGTCGACCCCGTGAAGTGGATACCGGCGAGCTCGGGACGGGCCATCACCGGATCGCCGATCTGCGAGCCCCGCCCGGGAAGGAAGTTGATCACGCCTGGAGGCAGACCCGCCGCTTCGTACAACTTCATCAGGTAGTACCCGGAGTAGAGGGCCGTCGAAGCGGGCTTCCACAACACGGTGTTGCCCATCATCGCGGGCGAGGTCGCCAGGTTGCCCGCAATCGAGGTGAAGTTGAAGGGCGACACCGCAAAGACGAACCCCTCGAGAGGCCGATACTCGACGTAGTTCCAGACTCCCTTCGAAGAGATCGGCTGCGCGGAGTAGATCTGCTGTGCGTAGGACGCATTGAAGCGCCAGAAGTCGATCAGCTCGGCCGCGCTGTCGATCTCCGCCTGAAACACGGTCTTCGACTGGTTGAGCATGGTGGCCGCGTTGATCACATCGCGCCACGGTTCGCTGAGCAGCTCTGCCGCCTTGAGAAAGATCGCGGCTCTCGACTCCCAGGCCATTTCGGACCACTCGTGCCAGGCCTCTGCTGCCGCCTCGGCGGCCTGATTCACCTCGGCGGCGCCCGCCTGGTGACATTTGGCCAGCACGTGTCCGTGGTCGTGCGGACAAACCACGTCGACCGTGTTGCCGGTGCGGATCTCCTTTCCGCCGACGATGATGGGGATCTCGATCTGCTCGCCGAGCATGGCGTCGAGCCGCTTCTTGATCGAGGCCTTCTCCGGGGAGCCGGGACCGTAATCGAGAATCGGCTCGTTGACGGGGTCCGGTATGGGAAAGATGCCGTTGGGCATGAACCGCTCCTTTTCTGAAACCCCATGCGGCTCTCGCAAACCGCACGCGGCGACGAACTGTGGATGAATCGAGCTGCGAGGCCGCAGCGATGATGGCGAAGTCAGGGAGATGCTAACAGTGGGCACCACTCGGAGAAAGCCGAGGACGGTCTGCCCTCCCGCACGGAGCACCGGCCCCTTCGGGGGCTTCGCCCTACTGCTCGGCCGGGGGCCAGCACGCCACCGCTGCCAGCGCCAGCCCCACGATCATTCCGACTCCACCGAGGGGCGTCACCGCACCGAGCCAGCGGGCCGAGCCCAACGCCAGCGCCGCCACCGTCCCCGAGAACACGAGGACGCCGAGGAGCACGAGCGCCGCTGCCGCCCCGAGGAGACCCGGTCGAACCCCCGGACGGTGGGACGCGAGGCCGAGCACCACCAGGGCCAGCGCACCGTAGGCGAGATAGCGAGCCGCGGTCTCCCAGAGCTCGAGTGCCCGAACATCCAGGCGTGCCTCGAGCCCATGCGCACCGAAAGCTCCAGCCAGGATGGCCAGGGCAAGCAGCCCGAGGCCGATCGATGTGAGTCTTGACAGCATTCGAGGTCCGCCTCTTCCGAGCGTCGGCTCGAGCGAATCTCCCGGATTCGCTCATCGAAGGTGTGTTGCTTCGCTATTCTAGTGACCTTCTGATCTCGAATCCGCCGGAGGACGACCCACGATGTTCCGCACCCAGGTCGCGACCGCAGCACTCGCCCTGAGCCTGATCGGCCTGCCTGCCTGCTCCTCGACCGACACGACCGAGGCTACCGCAGACAGAGAACAGGCCCCTGGACCGGTCGCGGTGCCGCCGCCTCCCGACGATCTCGACCTTGGCCGCCCACTGCTGGCCGGTTTCCTGATCGTGGACGGTGTCTACAACTCGGAGCTGATGGCACCCTACGACATCCTGCACCACAGCCCCTTCCACACCGACCCCTCTCCCGGCATCGAGGTCTTGACCGTGTCTCCCGACGGTAAGGCGATCACCACCTACGAGGGATTGGTGATTCAGCCGCATCACAGCTTCGATGACGTCCCGAAGATCGATGTGTTGGTGGTACCCAGCGCCGAGCACAGCATGGACAGCGATCTCGAAGACGAGCGACTGATCGACTGGGTGCGGGAGACGGGGACGAACGCACGCTTCGTGATGTCGCTGTGCGACGGCGCCTTCGTGCTCGCCCAGGCCGGCCTGCTCGAGGGTCGCGCCGTCACGACCTTTCCGGGAGACCAGGACCGTTTCGCCGAGACCTTCCCCCACCTCGATCTGCGCCGCGAGGTCACCATGGTTCACGACGGGCGCTCGATCACCTCGGTCGG
Organism: uncultured Acidobacteriota bacterium; assembly: GCA_963851415.1. Lineage (GTDB taxonomy): Bacteria > Acidobacteriota > Thermoanaerobaculia > Multivoradales > Multivoraceae > CAWKPF01. Next base: position 3,933,444 of record CAWKPF010000002.1, on the reverse strand, counting down.
CGGTGCCCGCAGCTACACTCCTGCTCTCTATCTGATCGCTCACCTCTACGGCCAGGACGTCGCCAGGAGAGTGAGCGGCGGCCTGGTCCTCGACTGGCCCCCCACCTTCGACGACCTCCCGATCGAGATCGTCGCTCGAACGCGGGACTCCTGATGCAGAACAATCCGACATCGCCTCCAGAGACGCCGAGCGGGGCCTCCGAGGTCCTGGAGGCACCGGAACGACTCTTCGACGCTATCGACACGAAGATCGAGCAGTGGATCCCGGGCTGGGGCGCCAACGTCGCCCTCCAGGCAACGGTGCACATCGTTCTCTCGGTCATCTTCGCGATGATCGCCGACTGGATCCTGACCTCGGTCGTACGCCGCTGGGCGCGCAAGACGAGCACCGATTTCGACGATCGTGTCCTCGCGGTCCTGCACGGCCCCATCTTCACCAGTGTCCTGACCTTCGGCCTCTACCTCTCGGCGCGCCGGCTCGATCTCCCGGACCGTGTCCGGTTCATCACTTTCGGAGTCCTGGCCTCCCTGCTCGTCCTTCTCTGGTTCCTCGCTCTGACGCGATTGAGCGTGCTCGTACTCGGACGACTTTCCGAGCAGGAGCGTCCCCGCATGATCAAGCGGGACACGCTTCCCCTGTTCGAGAACCTGGCGAAGGTCTTGATCTTCGGCATCGCGTCGTATCTGCTGATCCTCGTCTGGAACGCCGACGTGACCGGCTGGCTCGCCTCCGCCGGCATCGTCGGCATCGCCGTCGGCTTCGCGGCGAAAGACACCCTGGCCAATCTCTTCTCGGGTGTCTTCATCATCGCCGACGCTCCCTATCGGGTCGGCGACTACATCAACCTCGACACCGGGGAGCGTGGCGAGGTCACCGAGATCGGTCTGCGCTCGACTCGACTCCTGACTCGCGACGACGTCGAGGTCACCATCCCGAACTCGGTCCTGGGCAACGCCAAGATCGTCAACGAGAGCGGGGGTCCGTCGCCCAACTTCCGGGTCCGGGTCAAGGTCGGAGTCGCCTACGGTTCCGACGTCGACCAGGTCCAGCGGGTCCTGATGGAGGTCGCCGCGAAGAACGAGCTGGTGCTCGACAACCCCGAGCCGCGGGTTCGATTTCGCAGCTTCGGAGGCTCCTCTCTCGACCTGGAGCTCCTCGTCTGGGTCGCAGAGCCGGTGCTTCGCGGGCGCGTCCTTCACGAGCTCAACATCGAGGTCTACAAGAGCTTCGCGCGTGAGCACATCGAGATTCCGTACTCGAAGCACGATCTCTACGTGAAGGAGATGCCCCCCTCCGTCCCGCTGCCGGAAGGAACCCTGCCCGGAGATGAGGTGCCCGAAGAGTGAGCCCGAGGGACGCTTTGCGATGACGGCACCACCCGGCCCCTCCCCGCCCACGGCGAGAGGCGTCACACCACGGGGAGAGCGCACGCGTGCCATGGCGACGGACGGGGAGGGCGGCGTCTCCCCCGTCGAGCTGCCCATGGAAGCTCCGGGGCCGGGCGAGGTGATCCTCCGGCTCCACGCGTGCGGCCTGTGTGGGACCGACCTGTTCAAGCTCGACACCGACGAGCTACCTCGAGGCACGGTACTCGGCCACGAGTTGGTCGGCTCGGTGATCGCGCGGGGGGAGGGGGCCACGTTCTCGGAAGGGACGCGCCTTGCCGTGCCGCACCACTTCCCGTGTGGAGAGTGTGATCCCTGTCGGAGGGGCAGCGAGACGATGTGCCGTGCCTTTCGCGAGAATCTGCTCCACCCCGGCGGATTCTCCGAAAGGGTCCGCGTGACGCGACGCGGCGTCGAGCGCACGGCGCGCGCACTCCCGGACTCGCTCTCGGACGAGGCGGCTCTGTTCCTCGAGCCCGCCGCCTGCGTGGTGCGAGGGATCCGGCGCTCGGGTCTCGATCTCGAGAATCGCGAGCGTGCGGTCGCGGTGATCGGTTCCGGCTCGATGGGGCTCCTCCACCTCCTGGTGTTGCGAGCCCTGGGATTCGAGGCCCCGATCGTGGTGGTCGAGCCGATCGAGCCGCGTCGACGACTCGCCTCGGCGCTGGGCGCGACAGCCACCGCCGCTCCCGGAGAACCTCTCCCTCGACTCCTGGGACAAGGCGGCGCCGTGGTCGTCTTCGACACCGTGGGGGGCGAGTTCGCCCTCGAGACCGCGCTGGGCATCGCCGCCGAGGGAGGCAGCATCGTGCTCTTCGCCCACGCACCCCCCGGTGAGCAGAGCCGCGTCGACCTGCATGCCCTCTTCCGTCACGAAAGGCGTCTCGTGGCCAGCTACTCCGGCGGCCCCCAGGACCAGGACGAGGCGTGGCGACTACTGGCCGAAGGGGCACTCGACCCCAGACCGCTGATCAGCCACACTCTTCCCTTGACCGAGCTGGCCCGGGCCGTCGACCTCGTTCGCCGCCGCGAGGCCCTCAAGGTCGTGCTCACACCCTGAGAGTCTCACCCCGTGGAAGCACCGAGCATTTTTCCCGTCTCTGCCCCGGCTGTCTATCTGACCGCTCCGGGCCGCACCGAGCTCCGTCAGACGGAAGTGCCCGCTCCGGGCCCGGGGGAACTGCTGATGCGCATCGATGCGGCCCTCGTGTGCGGCACGGACGTGAAGGTTTTTCGGCGCGGCGGGCACCCGACCATGCTTCGCCCCCCGTCTGCGTTCGGGCACGAGATGGCGGGGACCCTCGTGGGCATCGGAGACGGCCGCCCCGGTTTCGAGATCGGCCAACGAATCGCGGTGGCCAACTCGGTTCCGTGTGGCGAATGCGACTACTGTCGACGCGAGCGCGAGAACCTCTGCCGAAACCTCGCGTACCTGAACGGAGCCTTCGCCCGATACCTGACGATCCCGGCTCGATTCGCCGAACGAGCTTGTCTGCCCTGCCCGGACTCTCTCCCAGCGGAGGTAGCCGCTCTCGCCGAGCCTCTGGCCTGCGTGCTGCACTGCCTCGAGACCCTCGAGCACGCTCCAGGCGGGAGCCGCGAGGAGGACGTCATCGTGCTCGGTTCCGGCCCCATCGGGCTGCTCCTGGTCCACGTACTTCGGCAGGCGGGGCACCGGGTGACCAGTGCGGACCCCAACCCCTCGCGTTTGCGAGTTGCCAGCGCCCTTGGAGCCGTCGAGACCGTCCTGGTCGAGCGCGGTTGCCCCGCCGCCGTTGCAGTGCGCGGTGCGGCCCGAGACCCGCTCGGCTTCGATGCCGCGATCGACGCTACCGGCACCCCGTCCGGCTGGCGCGACGCGGCGGACTGCCTCCGACCCGGAGGGCGCGCGCTCCTGTTCGGCGGCTGCCCGCCCGACAGCCGGGTGGTCTTCGGCACCGGTCCCCTGCACTACGACGAGCTGATCGTGCAGGGGGTCTACCATCACCGTCCCGCGACGTTCGCTCGTGCCCTCGATGCGCTGGCGCGCGGCGAGGTCCCCAGCGATCAGCTCCTGACCGACCGAGTCGGGCTGGCCGGCGTCGAGTCCGCCCTGCGCGACATGGCGGCGCGCCGACAGCTCAAGGTGATCGTCGACCCCTGGGCGTGACGGCCGCGTCGACGCTCAGGGAGCGAAGAACAACCGGAGCTGGGACCCGTCCAGCTCGAATCTCTTGAGCTGGACTGCCGGCTCCACCAGCTCGGCGATGATGTGTAGCTCGTCGAACTGACGCCCACGGTGGTATCCGATGCGTAGATACTGCACGTGTGGGCTTTCTTCCATGATGACCTCGGCAGGCGAGTAGGGCCCCTCGACACCGAGGATGCGCACGACCTCACGCGGCGGGTCTTCGCCCAGGCGCGCGTACGAGGTCGTGGTCGGCGTGAAGCGACCATCCGCCCAGATGATCACTACAGTCGCGTCTTCTCTCTGCTCCCAGGTGATGTTCTGCACCACGGTCAGATTGCCCAGAGGGCGATCGGTCAGCTCCTCGATCTGTGGTCCACCCTCGCCCTGCATGATCGAAAGCAGGGTGCGCGCCTCGGTCCCGCCGATGGTGTCGACCTCCTCGGTGGTGAGACCTTCCTCGGGGAAGCCGTCATCGTTCATCTGCGCCAGATAGCGCTGGACGACCACGTAGCCAGCCACCCCGAGGCCGACGAACAGGGCCACGAAGAGAAGCACCCGTGCAGCGGAGAGGACCGCACCGAGAGCCCCCTTACCCCGGGATCTTCGCGCAGTGCCCGTGGGCTCCGGTCCGATCGCATCGAAGGCCCCGGTGGACAGGACCATTTCGGAGAGGGGAGCAGTGACCTGCGCCGGCCTCGCCGCTTCCGGGGCAGGCTGAGCCTCGGGAACCGGATCCACGTCGCTGCCCGAAGGACCGCCGAAGTCGAACGCCGACCCGCCAGGCGGATCGAGCGTCAGGCCGATCGGCGGGGTCGGTCCCGGAAGCTCGTCGAGGTCGGGGAGGATCGAATCGAGTCTCGCGGCACCCTCTTCGGACAGCCCGCGCCTCCGATCACCGGCCAGCGGCAAGGGCGCGTTGAGCAGCTCGTCGAGCTCGGCTCCCCCCAGCAGTGAATCCGCCGGCATCTCCGGCCCCTGGGGCTCCGGCTCAGGGCCCCCTTCGGCAGGCGGCCATTCCGGCGTGCTGGCCATTTCGAACATGGGGCCCGCGCCGCCGTCGGGCAAAGCGCTGTCGAGCGCGCTGTCGAGGCGATCGGCGAAGTCCTGATCGGAGGTGTCCGTCGCATCCGGTGTGCCGAGGTCCCCGAGCTCACTCGCGAGGTCTTCGCTCGCAGCCGGAGACTGACCGAGATCGAGCCCCAGGTCGGAGGCACCGTCGAGATCGAGATCGAGATCGAGACCGGACCCGAGATCGAGGCCCGCCGGCTCCCCGGAGGCCGGCTCCTCCACTCGCGGATCGATGACGTCGAAATTCAGCTCGATGTCATCGTCGTCCAGGGCCGAATCCGGTAGCGAGGGATCGGGCCCGGCCGATGGGGCCCCCGGCTGGGGAAGGTCGAACGGTAGAGGCGCATCCGGCGGATCGAGGGATGTCCCCGCAATGGGATCGGGCGCAGGTCCGACATCTGCCAGCGGATCCGCGACCGCGCCCAAAGCCTGATCGATCGAGATCGGAGGGGGTGTGAGTGGAGCCTGGCCCGGGTCCGCCTCGAGAGACGACGCCACCGATTCCGAGAACGCGGCGCGAGGCAACTCGTCCGAGCCCTCAGGGGTCCCTTCCGAGCGATCGATTCCGGGAGCGAACGTCGCGGACGCCTCCAGCCCACCGAGGCTCTCGTCTTCTGCCGATCCCCCACCGGAACTGCTTCCGAGAGCTCGCTCCAGAGCGAGCGAAGCCTCGTCCTTCATCTCCTCAGCCTCCCCCGCCTCGGCCTCGGCAAAGGCCTCCTCCGGAGAGACCGGGGGCTCGGAGCGCGGAGGAATGACGGTCCCGGCCGGGGCAGTTTCCTCCAGCTTGAAGGGCCGTCCTCCCTCTTTGATGAAGTTGCTGACGATCTTGTCGATCAGCCTCTGGCTTTCCTCATCGAGCCAATCGAAACGAATCCCCATTCCGGCGGGTCGAGACGGCGACTCGTCCTGCGCTCGGATCCACACCACCGACCCGAGGGCCCGGATGAGAGTGTAGTTATCTTCCAATCGGAAGTGGATGCGCAGCTGCTGACTTCCTTCGATGGGTCGATCGGTGGCAACGAAGACTCCGCCTTTCGAGATGTTCGAGGCGTACTTCTTGATGAAGCCGACGAAGTCCTCGATGATCACCTCGAGCGTGTCCGGGACGGGCACCCGGAGCTTGTCCGGGTCCATCGCCTTTCGGTTGCTGGCACCCACGAAGATCTTCATTGCGTCGTTCCGACCGAGAGCCTCGGCACCACCAACGGGCGACTCCAGCTCCCGAGTTCTCCCAACTCGAGTCCCTGGTACGGGGCGGGGGGTTTGGCACACCTCACCCCACCTGCCACCAAGTTTACTAGAAGGCCGCGAAATCGAATACATGAGGTCCTCTCGAATCCGGAGGGAACGACCCCATGGAGGCCCCGAGGACCCAGCGCTATACTCCGACGCTCTTCCTTCGACCGTCGCCCTCCTCCGAACGAGGATCGAGCCCACGCCTCCACCGCGAGAGCCTGCACCGTGTCCGAGCCTCCCCGAGACGCCACCTTGCCCCCCTCCGATCTGCACGACCTGCGCGAGCGGATCGAGACGGTCGATCGCTCCATCCTCGAGCTCTTCCAGGAGCGCATGCGGGTCGCCGAGAACATCGCCCAGGCCAAGATCGAGGCAGCCTACCCGCTGCGCGATCAGCTCCGCGAGGAGCAGGTGCTGCAGAGTGTGCGTCATGCCGCAGCGGAGCTGGATCTCGATCCCCATCAGATGGAGAGCATCTTCCGTCTCATCTTCGAGATGGCGATCTCTCACCAGCAGTCCCATTTGCGTGAGCTCGCCACGACGCCGCTTCGGGTCGCCTATCAGGGCGTCGAAGGGTCGCACAGCCACCTCGCTGCTCAGCGCCGCTATCGCGACCGCCCCGGGGGCATTCTCCTCTCGGGCTTCGAAACCTTCCACGAGGCTGCCGACAGCGTCCGCAACGGCACCACCGATTTCGCCCTGCTGCCGATCGAAAACAGCTCCGCCGGCTCGATCAACGAAACCTACGATCTGCTGACCGAAGGCGACCTCTCGATCACCGCGGAGGTGATCGCTCGGATTTCCCACAGTCTGCTGGCTCTTCCCGGCACCTCCGAGGAGGAGATCGTACTCGTACTGTCTCATCCGCAGGCTCTTCGCCAATGCGAAGATTTCCTTCGCGCCCGGCCCTGGATGCGTCCTCAGGTCGCCTTCGACACCGCGGGCGCCGCGCGGAAGGTCCGGGAGGGCAACGACCCCTCGATCGGTGCGATCGCCGGCGACTCCGCCGCTCGCTCCTATGGTCTCGAGGTGGTTTGTCCCAACATCCAGAACCAGCAGGGCAACTACACGCGCTTCGTCGAGGTGTCCCTCCAGCCCGCGACCTGCCCACCCGACGCGGCGTGCAAGACGTCTCTCATGCTCGCCACAGGCCATCGCCCCGGCGATCTGGCCGACGTGCTCCGCCACTTCGCAGATCGCTCGGTCAACATGACGAAACTGGAATCGCGGCCGGTCCCGGATCGCCCCTTCCAGTATCGCTTCTATCTCGATGTCGAAGGACACGCCTCTTCCTCGGCGGTCAGCGCAGCGCTCTCAGCAATCGCTCCGCACACGCGTGAGCTGACCGTACTCGGCACCTACCCACGGGCCGAGATCGAGCCCGCCGAGGCCATGGGCGAGACCCTGGCCGGAGACGAGTCAGCGTCCAGCGGTGAGTAGATGAGCCGGGAAGCGACGCACGGATACGACGTGCTGTGTGTCGGCGCCGGCATCACCGGCCTCGCCACCGCTCTGGCACTGGTTCGGCGCTTCTCCCTGCGAGTCGGCGTGGTCGAGGCAGAGCCACGCCCAGCCGCCCACCAGACGGGCCGCAACAGCGGAGTGATTCACTCCGGGCTCTACTACAAGCCAGGCTCGCTCAAAGCACGCAACTGCTTCGAAGGTCGCCGCCAACTGATCGAGTTCTGCCAACGCCACGAGGTGCCCTACGAGATCTGTGGCAAGCTGGTGATCGCCACCGAGCCCGATGAGCTTCCCCGCCTCGACGAGCTCGAGGCGCGCGGCCGAGCCAACGGACTCGCTGGACTCGAGCGAGTCCCTGCGGAGCGCATTCGCGATTTCGAGCCTCACGCTACGGGTCTTGACGCGCTCTGGGTACCCGAGACCGGGATCGTCGACTACAAGGTCGTGGCCCAGCGCTACGCTTCCCAGCTACGCGAGAACGGTGGTGAGCTCCATCTCGGCACCCGGGTCAACGGAATCGACGTGCGCGGCGACGGCGTCGTGGTCGAGACCTCCGCAGGGGCCTTCGAAGCGCGGCACCTGATCAACTGCGCTGGTCTGCAAAGCGATCGCGTCGCGCGCCTCGCCGGGAAGAGTCCCGACCTGCGCATCGTGCCCTTTCGCGGCGACTACTTCGATTTGATCGACGAGCGACGTCACCTGCTGCGCAATCTCATCTACCCGGTACCCGACCCTCGCTTTCCGTTCCTCGGGGTCCATCTGACCCGACGCATCGACGGCTCGGTCGAGTCGGGACCCAACGCTGTGCTGGCACTGCACCGAGAGGGCTACCGTCCGCCGAGCTTTTCTCTCCGCGACACCCTGTCGACCCTCACCTTTCCCGGATTCTGGCGCCTGGCCGGTCGCTTCTGGCGAATTGGCGCTCGCGAGTACCTTCGCGCGGGCAGCCAGCACAACTTCGCGCGGGCGCTGCGCCGGTTCGTGCCCGAGATCGAGCCCCGCGATCTCGAGCCCGGAAACTGCGGGATTCGCGCACAAGCCCTCGATCGATCCGGCGCGCTGCTCGACGACTTCGCTCTGGACGGGGACGAACGAACCCTGCACGTGCTGAACGCACCCTCGCCCGCGGCGACGGCCTCGCTGGCGATCGGAGAAGCGCTCGCTGAAATGGCCGGCCGCAACTTCTCCCTGACGGCGCGCCCCCGGACGTGAGCGGCGCAGAGCACGAACCGACACCGACCGAGGAGCTGCCTCTCGAGATCACGGTGCCGTCCAGGAGCCGAGGAGAGATTCGGGTCTCTGGCTGCCTACTCGAGCCCGAGAGCGCGCGGTGCCTCTACGTGATGGCTCACGGCGCCGGAGCCGGTCGGTCCCATCCGTTGATGGAACAGGCCGCTCGCGACCTCGCCGAAGTCGGCGTCGCCACCCTGCGCTTCGACTTTCCCTACATGGAAGCCGGGACCCGTCGCCCCGATCCCCCAGCCCGCCTCCATCGAACCGTGCGCTCTGCCGTCGAGCTGGCGCACACCCTGCGCCCACAGCTGCCTCTGTTCGCCGGTGGACGCTCCATGGGGGGCCGCATGACCTCCCAGGCGCAGGCCATCGAGGCCCTACCCGGAGTCCAGGGGCTGATCTTCCTCGCCTTCCCCTTGCACCCATCCCGCAAGCCGGGAATCGAGCGCGCCGAGCATCTCGAGGCAGTCGAGATCCCGATGCTCTTTCTCAGCGGTACTCGTGACGACCTGGCGGAGCTCGAGCTACTGCGGGGTGTCTGCTCGCGTCTGGGCTCCCTCGCTCGCCTGCACGTCGTCGACGGCGCCGACCACGCCTTCAAGGTCCTGAAGCGCTCGGGCCGCGACCCGGACGATGTCAGGAAGGAGATCGCCGTGTCGGTCTCAGGCTTCGTGCGGGACGTCGTCAGGCGGGGTGCCTGAGTCGCTCGCACCCGATGGCCCCGAGCGGTCCTCCGGCACCTCACTCACACGCCATAGCCAGAGCGGTTCCATCTGTGCGGAGGGCTGGAGCCACGCCGTGCGCCACATCCAGGCGATCGTCGTGAGCACCACCACGGTCAGCAACAGACCACCCTCGGAACCGTAGTCGCCGCCGGTCACCAGCAGTGCCCTGCCACCGCGTTCGGTCAGATCGCTCTCCAGAATGCGCTGCGGGAGGGCGATGCCACTCACGGGCAGCCCGAGCGTCACGCCCAGGGTGAAGTTCCACGAGACGTGCACTGCCGTGGGCAACCACAGCGACCGGGTGCGGAGGTACGCCACACAAAGCAGTACGCCGGCCAACGTCGTGTTGACGAAGCTCAGCCAGGTCGCTCCAGGGTTGCTGTTGTGAGCGATCGCGAACATCAGGGACGTCAGGAGAACCCCGGTGAGCATCCCGGCTCCGTCGATCAGCGCGGACAGCAGATACCCCCGAAAGAAGAGCTCCTCGAAGGCGGCTGCCAGCAGGAGCACCAGGAAGGCACCGATCAGGTCGAGCAGGGAAAGCGGAGCAAGGTTCACCTCGACCAATCCGGACAACGCCATCGCCAGCCAGACCGCGAGCACGATCAGGAACCCGATCAACGCGCCCTGCAGCAGCTCTCTGCCGACTCGATCATGGAGTCGTACTCCCAGGACAGAGCCTGGCGTTCGCCGAACGCCCTCCACCAGAGTCACCAGCAGAACACCCGGCACGAGTGCCGACAGGCAGAGCATCGCGTAGGCGGGGATGCTGTCGACAGCCAGCCCCGGCCCGCGGAAACCGAGCAGGGCGAGTGCAAAGGCGCTAGCGGTGCTGCCGAGTACGAAGAGGCTGCCATAGAGCAAGACCCGCCAGACGGTCCGCACCCGGCCGCGCGGATTGAACACGACTCGATTCATCGCTACTGCCTCATCGATGCGGCGACTATACTTGCGTCCTGCACAGCTCATCCGCGCAGCCTGACCCACGCTCGTGGGCTCCTCACCGAGACTCGTTCCCCGATAGAGACCAGGAGAACCGCCATGTCCGTTGCCACCCTTTCTGCGTCCGCGTCCCCGCTTCCCCCGGGCACGGGCGTGCTCCTCGTTCTACTTGCCTCCACCGCACTCGTGGCTGGCGCCTGCGCTCCCACCGGCGGGGACCCTCCGGAGGCGAGCTCCGCGCTCGACTACCCAGACACTCCCACCGTCGACGTCACGGAAGACTTCTTCGGTACTACGATCGAGGATCCCTACCGCTGGCTCGAGGAGCTCGATAGCACCGACACGGCTCGCTGGGTCGCGGCCCAGAACGCCATCTCTCAGCCCTATCTCGAGGCAATCCCGGCACGCGAAGCGATCAAACGGCGACTGACCGAGCTGTGGGACCACGAGAGAATCGGACAGCCCTCCAAGCGCGGCGGGAAGTACTTCTTCTCGCGCAACGACGGCCTGCAGGACCAGAGTGTCATCTACGTTGCCGACGCGCTCGACGGCGAGCCCAGGGTGCTCCTCGACCCGAACGGTTTCTCCGAGGACGGCACGGTTTCGTTGGCGGGTCTCTCGATCAGCCCCGAGGCGCGCTATGTCGCCTATGCCAAGTCGGACGGCGGCTCCGATTGGGACTCCTGGACCGTGAAGGAGATTGGCACCGGCAAGGAGCTCGACGACCTGGTGCGCTATACCAAGTTCACCGGAGCCTCCTGGGCGGCAGACGAGTCGGGCTTCTACTACAGCCGCTATCCGCTGGGCGCGGACGGTGAGGGGGACGACGGCAAGGCGGTTTCAGTGTACTTCCACCGGATCGGCACCGACCAGTCGGAGGACCAATTGGTCTACGAGATCCCCGAACATGCCGAGCGCAATCCGTACGCCACGGTAACCGACGACGGACGCTACCTGATCCTGAGCATCCAGGAGGGCTACCTCGAGAACGCGGTGTACTACCGTGATCTGTCGACCGCGAATTCGACGGTGGTGAAGCTGCTCGACGACTGGGACGCTCTCTACTCGTTTCTCGGCAACGAGGGCACCACGTTCTTCTTCGAGTCGACTCTCGACGCTCCTCGAGGGCGCGTACTCGCGATCGACATCGAGAATCCCGAGCGCCAGGCCTGGCGCGAGGTGATCGCGCAGCGCGAAGAAGCTCTTCAGGGCTCCTCTCTGGTCGGCGGCCACGTCGTGGCGCGCTATCTCCAGGACGTCAACCCGCTGGTCAACATTCACAGCCCCGACGGCGAGCTCGTGCGAACGGTCGACTTCCCCGCCATCGGCTCGGTCTCCGGCTTCGGCGGGGAATGGGACGATCCCGAGACGTTCTACACCTTCACCGGCTTCACCGAGCCGAGCAACATCTACAGCTACGACATCGAGACCGGCGATCGAGAGCTCTTCCGTCGCACCGAGGTCGATATCGACGCTGACGCCTTCGAGACGAAGCAGGTGTTCTACGAGAGCAAGGACGGCACACGAGTCCCGATGTTCATCACGCATCGCAAGGGGATCGAGCTCGACGGTAGCCATCCGACCCTGCTCTACGGCTACGGCGGCTTCAACGTGTCGCTGACCCCCGGATTCAGTCTGCCGCGCGCAGTCTGGCTCGAAATGGGTGGCGTACTGGCCATCCCCAACCTGAGGGGGGGTGGCGAATACGGCAAGGAGTGGCACCTCGCGGGAACGAAAGACCGCAAACAGAACGTCTTTGACGATTTCATCGGCGCTGCCGAGTGGCTGATCGAGAACGGCTACACCACCACACCCAAGCTGGCGATCCAGGGCGGCAGCAACGGCGGACTCCTGGTCGGAGCTTCTTTGACCCAGCGCCCCGATCTGTTCGGTGCCGCTCTCCCTGCCGTTGGCGTGCTCGACATGCTGCGCTACCACCTACCGAGTGCCAACGCACGCAACTGGCAGACCGACTACGGTCTCTCGGAGAACGAAGACGAGTTCCGTGCACAGTTCGCCTACTCGCCGTACCACAATGTCGAGACGGGAACGTGCTACCCGCCCACGCTGGTGACCACCGCCGACCACGACGACCGGGTCGTGCCCTGGCACAGCTTCAAGTTCGCGGCGGCGCTGCAGGCCGCCCAGAGCTGTCCGGCGCCGGTGCTCATCCGCGTGGAGACGCGAGCCGGTCATGGAGCCGGAAAGCCCACCTGGATGCAGATCGAGAACCTCGCCGATCAGTGGGCCTTCCTCGTGCAGGCACTCGGGATGGACATAGAGCTCTGAGCGACCTGCACCCGATCGACGCGGCACAACTTGAAGGGAGACTCGATCAGGAGACCGAATCAGGGTGACTCGGCCTCGTGGATCGGTATCCGCGAGTTCAGCTCGATCCCCGAGCTCACGATCTGGCGGGCTCCCGAAGGCCACTCCACTTCGATGCGAGTCACCGTCTCCGCCGAGCCGAGGCCGAAGTAGAGAGGATAGGTGCCCTGCGAGAGATAGCCGGACTTGCCGTCGTAGTAGCGATGAAAGGTCTGATCAGGCGTCACGACCCGTACCGTCGCACCGAGACCGTCGCGATTCGATCGTGCGCCGATCAACTCGACCTGCAGAAACCGGATCTCGGACCGCTCCGTCAGATCGCTGATCAAGACCTGTGGCAGCGCGTTGAACTCACCGGTCACGATGTCGAGATCGCCATCGCCCTCGACATCGAAGATCGATGCAGTCCTCGTCCCCAGTGTCCCCAGCACCGTCACCGTCCCCTCGAGATGGCTACACTCCTCGTACAGAGTCTTCAGTCCGTGTAGAGGCGGCAGCCAGGAGGGCGGCTCTCGAGGACACTCGAGCTCGAACCAGGGCACCCGCAGCTGGCCATCGCGGCGCGGTTCGACTCCCAGTACGAACTCCGCCGGCAGGAACTGACGGCCGGCGTCGTTGAGCAGCACCGAGTTGATGCCATAGCGGAACGGATAGCTCATGCTGGCCGCCACGAATACATCCTGGTAGCCGTCGGCATTGAGGTCCCCGACCGTCGTCCCCCACGGCCAGAAGTTCTCGGCACCGAGCCGGTCCGAGACCTCTTCGAAGGGAGGCTCGGCTTTGCTGAGATAGAAGGCGTTGCCGAAGATGTTGTTGCCTCCGCCCTGGAGATGCTCGTCCGACCAGGTCATGAACGACTTGCTGGTCTCCGCGTTGGGCTTGAGCTCGAAAGACATGTCGGAGTGCATATCGGTGAGAAAGAGGTCCATCAACCCGTCGTTCTGGAAGTCGAAGACCGACACTCCCATCGTGCCCCAGGGCGTCTTCGGAAAGTACGACGCAGTGCGTTCGACGAAGCGTCGCCCCTCGACGTTCTCGTAGTAGTGGTCGTCACCCTGCATGTTGAGTACATACAGGTCGGGGAAGCCATCTCGATTCAGGTCGACCATGTTCGCATCACCGGCCCAACCCTCGTCGATCAGACCGGTCGCCTCCGAGACGTCCTCGAACCGGTTCCCCCCCAGGTTGCGATAGAGGATGCTGCGCTCCGTGCGATCGGGGTGGAGATGACCGAAGAAGGCGTCGGGATATCCGACCCAGTAGCCGCTCGCACCACGCTCCTCACTGGTGTACTTGCCGACGTTGGTCACGAAGAGATCGAGCAGACCATCGCGGTCATAGTCCAGAAAGACGCTGCCGGAGGAGTGCCCTGTGTGGCCGACCCCTGCGGCCTCGGTGATGTCGACGAAGCGCAGGCCACCTTCGTTGCGGAACAGTCGGTTCCCCATTCGCACCGTGGTCACGAAGAGATCCGGGTCCCCGTCGTTGTCGATGTCGGCGAAGGCAGGAGCGACGCTCACCACATCGGCCATGCCGATATGCGCTCGTTCGGTGACATCCTCGAACTTCCCGCCACCGAGGTTGCGCCACAGCTGATTCGACCCCTCCTGGGTCGTGAAGTAGAGATCGAGGAGGCCGTCGGAGTCGACGTCGGCCAGGCCGATCCCATTGCCGTGATCGTAGTGCACCATCTTGTAGGCCGAGGTTCCGTCCTCGGTCGGACGATGACGGAAGACGATCGCGGATTCCTCGATCCGATCTTCGAACTGGAACTGGTGGAAGGGAGCGTAGCCTCGGGAGCGTTCGAACTGAATCGCCTGTCGACCTGCCAGCTGCACCTCGCCGACGTCGACGCGCGGTACCTGAACCACCCTCCCGTCACGGTCTGCCCCCTCCTCGGAGGAAGAGGCTCCCGCCGTCACGACGCAGGGAACGATCACGAGAGTCGTGGCGAGCGCCACGGCACCGACACGAGTCTTCTTGTCATCCATCGCGATCCTCGCTGCCCGCTTCGCCTTTGGGTTATCTGGTCAGAGTGCCCCGAAGCTAGCCCAACCGCAGCTCGACACAACCGGGACTGGCGGGTGCGAAGTGATCGTTCTCGGGGACGAAAGGCGCGCACCCGACGCTGAACGGCACCGGACACGGGACGTGTGTGACGACCCGAAAGTGGCCACGGGAGACCACCAGCGGCGCTTCCCGAGAAGGTGCAGGGGGCGCACCGCTCCCCGAGAAGGTGCAGGGGTGTTCGGCACCGCTCCCCGGGCAAGAACTCGCTGCATCCGCTCGGACTCCACCCACTGCCCGGCGGCACCCACTCCGCGTACGGCTGACAGGTTGAACCCCGGGCCTGCGTCTCTAGTAGGTAATGGCAAGAAGACCCCGCTGCATCCTCCCGGACCACCTCTATGAGGTCACCCTCGCGACGTTCCAGTCGCGCTACTTCTTCATTCCCTCCAAACTCCTCAATGCTTTGATCGTTGGCATCCTCGGCTACTCCCAGCTCAAGTATGGACTGCGTATCTGCTTCGCCGTGTTTCTCAGCAACCATGGCCACTTGCTGGTTCGCGCTGACTCGGCACAACAGGTCGCGGACTTCCTATGCTTGAGCAAGTCCCAGATCGCCAAAGAGGTCCAGCGGCTCTGTTGTTGGACCGGAGGCATCTTCAAGCCACATTCCACGATCACTCTGGTCACCGACGAGCCCGAGGCCCAGATCGAGAGACTGCGCTACCTCCTCGCGCAGGGGCTGAAGGAAGGCCTGGTTCCTCATCCCTCCAAGTGGCCAGGGGTCCACTCGGCCAAAGCGCTACTGACCGGAGCCATGCAGCTCAAGGGCATCTGGATCCGCCGTTCGGAGCTGTATGAAGTCGACCGAAGTCGCAAGCGGTGCAAGAGCTCTCGAGGGCGCCACCGGAAATTAGGGCCCAAAGCGTTCGAACAGAAGATAACCCTCGAGCTATCGCCGCTTCCCTGCTGGGACGATCTCGATGCCAAGGAGATCGCGAAACGGACTCGTGTGCTCGTTCAAGAACTGATGGACGAGCACGCAGACAAACGAGAGTTGGTGCGCAGAGATTTTCGCAAGTGCCTGTGTGACCCATCTCTCTTTTGCCACCGACCGGCCCAATCGGTCAGCAGCGAAGCCCCCAGGATCCACGCTGCAACGGTGCAGGAGTGGAAACGCTGGGTCGACGCCTACGCGGATTGGACCGAGCGGTACCGACGGGCCTCAGCGCGACTGCGGCAGGGTTTCATCGAAGCGATCGGCGAGTTCCCCGAGCACGCCTTCGTGCCGACAGGCCTTTTGCTGGGCCCTAATCACGGGCGACCACCGCCCAAACGACCAGGGTCAGGAGGCTCGGCGCCTCGGCCACACCCTGACGCACGCCCGTGAGGTGCCATGGATTCCCTCCGAGCCCTGCTCGGGCCAGGCGAGAGACGGAGTGCATGCAAGGGACGTCGAGCGGGGATTGGCCGAGCGCGAATCCGAGCCATGGCACTCAGGGAGTCGTCCCTTCGTCGACATCCGGTCCGAGGAAGAGGGCCGCTGAGTGTCCTGGATGCGGTCCGCGAGCGCACCTCGGAACCGTGCCGCCCCAGAGTGCCGAATTGCCCTGCACCGGTCACCCACCGGTCACCCCACCGGTCACCCCACCGGTCACCCACCGGTCACCCACCGGCACCGGTCACCCCCGGTCACCCCGGTTCACGCCGGCTCAACGTCCTGAGACGTAACGCCTAGTCGTGGGCGCTGAGCTCGGCCCCGATCCCCTCGAGCTGGTAGACGTCCATGGGGCCGGTCACCGTCGCTTCGTCGAAGGACTCTCCCTGCTCCTCGGCAAGGTGACGTAGCCACTGGATCGCCTGCTCCTTCGACATCTCGTGCTTACGCAGAATTCCCTCTGCGACGACAGCGCTCCCCTTGGCCTCGATCGGAAACACGATCACGTCGTCTTCCACCTTGAAGCGGAGGGTCTTCTGCGATTGCTCCTCGAGGATCTCGATCCAGCAACCCTTCATCGGGCACACGTCCTCGACCAGCCCCTCGACCTTGACCAGTTGGTCCAGATAGCGTTCCGGCTTCTCCAGAAGCTCGGCGATCCGGATGGGCTCGGCAGCCGTGAGTCCTTCCCCATACGAGTCGCTGGCTGCGCTTGCGGAGACCGTGAGCACGGCAACCGCCAAAGCCAGGGACGTCCAGAGCAGAGTGCGACAGATCTTCATGGTGCTTCTCCTCCTCGCCATTCTCGCATGAACGCGTTCAGCGCGACACGTTGGGATCACCCGGCACCCACCAGCGCCAGGGATGCTCCACGGCCTTGCTGATGCCGATTCTCGGCCCCCGATCAGGCCGCTCCGGGGGCTCGACACCATCGTCGAGAATCGTCACGCCCCGGTCGCCTCCGACCAGATCCGCACCGTCGAAACGACAATCGATGCCGAAGGCCTGGCACAACTTCGCTGGACCCGAGCAGAGCTCTCGCTCGGCCAGACGGCGCCCCACTCCACTCCGACGGGCCCTTCGCATCGCAGCAAGCCCCTCCAGAGGAGCCAGAGCGCGGATCAAGACCGCAGCCCCCTCTCCAGTCTCGCCGCACACCGCATTGGCGCACCAGTGCATTCCATAGGTGAAGTAGACGTAGAGATGTCCCGCCGGCCCGAACATCACGCGGGTGCGAGCGGTCTCGCCGCGATAGGCATGGCTCGCCTCATCGATCCTTCCCACATACGCCTCGACCTCGACGATCCGTCCGTGGCGGGTTCCACGGCGCAGCACCTTGTTGAGGAGACGCGGTGCGACCTCGCGAGCATCCCGCTCGTAGAAGTCACGCGAAAGCCCTACTCCTGTCACCGTCATCGCGAACTCGTTCACGCAGCAGCCACTACGCCACGGGGGACGAAGAGCCACTCGGCCACCAGCAGATTCGGCACCCACGCCAACCACGCCACGGTCTGGTAGACCGCCTCGAAGGGCACACCCTGCATCATGAAGAACGGAATCCACAGACGGAGCGTGACCGCACCGAACGTCAGAGCAAAGCTGCGCACCATCCACTGGCGATGTACTTCAAAGCGACGGTTGCGCGCCTGCCACACTGCCAGTGCGGTGAACCACAGCCACAGGACCGCCAGCATGCCGAAGCCGATGTGGGTGGTCAGCCCCCCGTAGCTCCCGACCGACAGGACGAGGCCACCCATTCCCGCGATCGCTACGGAAACCGCATAGAGGTAGCCCAGCCCCCGGTGAAGGCGGGGGGAGCGCCGGCGCAGACCACCGAGGAATTGGAGTGGTCCTACCAGCAACGCGATCGGCCCGAAGACGAAGTGGGAGGCAAAACGCAGCCAGTGTTCCTCGAGGAGGACAGAGAAATGCGTAGCGCTCCCTTCGCCGTCGTACGTGTCCGGGAAGAGCGTCTCCGGGCTCACCAGGAGGAATCTCCAGGCATGAATCGCCATGGCGACGCTCAGCACCATCATCACTGCCCAGCCGAACTTGCGCATCCGAGGCTCCGCATCACTCTGGTCGAGGTAACTGTACGGCACCTGTCACCACGGGTTCCACAACTCTTCACCGCCCCCACCGGCCGATACGCAGATTCCGGGCTCTCGAGAGGACCGATATGATCCCCCCATTCCCTCCCATTCGTGGCGGAGTCCGCCTGGAGCCAACGATGAGCGAAACCTCCGAGACCTCGGCCCACCCCGTCGCCTTCATCGGACTCGGCGTCATGGGCTATCCGATGGCGGGGCACCTCTACCGTGCCGGGCACCACGTCACGATCTTCAATCGCACGGCAACCCGCGCCGAGCGATGGATGGAAGAGCATCGCGCCGACGGTGACATCCGGTGTCGCCGGGCCGCCACACCAGCCGAGGCCGCCCGGGACGCCGACTTCGTTTTCTGCTGCGTCGGCAACGACGACGACGTACGGGCCGTCATCCTCGACGAGGAGGGGGCACTGGCCGGAATGAAGCCCGGAGCCGTGCTGGTCGACCACACGACGGCATCCGCGACCCTGGCGCAGGAGCTCGACGCCGCCTGTCGCGAGCGCAAGGTCGGCTTCCTCGACGCTCCGATCTCCGGGGGTCAGGCCGGCGCCGAAAACGGCGCTCTCACGGTGATGTGTGGTGGCAGCACGTCGGCGTTCGAACGCTCCCGTGAGGTGATCGATGCCTATGCCAAGGCGGTGACCCTGCTCGGCCCCGCCGGCGCGGGACAGCTCACGAAGATGGTGAACCAGATCTGCATTGCCGGACTGGTTCAGGCCCTCTCCGAGGGACTCGCCTTCGCCAAGCGTGCGGGGCTCGATCCCAATGCCGTGGTGGGAGCGATCTCCAAGGGAGCAGCGCAATCGTGGCAGATGGACAACCGGGCCGAAACGATGGCAGCGGGCCGTTTCGACTTCGGTTTCGCAGTCGAGTGGATGCGCAAGGACCTCGGTATCGCCCTCGAGGAGGCACGACGCAACGGCGCTCGACTGCCCGTGACCGCGGTCGTGGACCAGTTCTACGCCCACGTCGAAGCCCACGGAGGAAAACGCTGGGACACCTCGAGTCTGATCACCCTGCTGGACGACGCCGACGCTCGCAGCTAGCCTCACCCGATACGACGTTCTTGGAGCCCGAAATGTACCGATTCCGGCCTGTCGCTCTCCCCACTCTCGCTCTCGTCGGCCTGCTCGCGATCGGTGCGGGGTCCGCTCCCTCGAGCACCGATCCACCGACCACGTTCTACCGCGACGTCCTGCCGATCCTCCAGGACAACTGTCAGGAGTGTCATCGAACCGACGGCGCCAACTACGGCGGCATGCGTGCTCCGATGGCCTTCACTACCTACGAAGACACGCGCCCCTGGGCGCGCTCGATCGCCAAGCAGGTCCAATCGGGCGAGATGCCGCCCTGGGACGCCCACCCCCGGCACAATGGCGTGTTCTCCAACGAGCGGGTACTCACCGAGGAGGAAAAGGCGACCCTGCTCGACTGGGCTTCGTCCGGAGCGACCCCGGGCGACCCCAGCAACGCACCGCCACCGCGAGTCTTCGAGATTCAGAACGGCTGGTTGATCGGAGAGCCCGACCTGGTCGTGACGATGACGGAGCCCTATGAAGTCGGCGACGACGTGGATGATCTCTACGCTGCCTTCTCGGTCGATCTGACCGAAGAGATGCTTCCCGACGATCGTTGGGTGGTGGCGTTCCAGTGCAAGCCCGACAGCGGAGTGATCCATCACTTCAATCTGCACCTGCTGGAGCCCGACGCGAACGGTGAGCTGCCGCCCCCCCCCGAGTTCCCTAACCAGATGCAGATTGCGCCCTCACCGGAAAACGCCGGTCAGTACATGGGAGGCACCGCCTCGGGCAGCGACGCCAATGTGTATCCCGACGGCTTCGGTTTCCTGCTCAAGAAGGGTTCTCGGGTGACCTTCGACATCCACTACCACAAGGAAAGCGGACCGGGCACGGCAGTGTTCGATCAGAGCTCGATCGGCTTCAAGTTCGCCGACAAGGAACTGTCGCGAAAACTCGGCTCCGGCGTCAGTAGCCTCATGAAGTTCGACTTCGCGATTCCGGCCAACGACCCGAACTACCAGGTTGGCCCTCTGTCGACAGTCGTGCAGCAGGATACCGATGTCATCTCGCTCATGCCCCACATGCACATGCGAGGCAAGGCGGCGAAGTTCGAGGCCTTCTACCCGGACGGCACGAGCGAGGTCCTGCTCGAAGTTCCACGCTACGACTTCAGTTGGCAGATCGTCTACTACTACGAGCAGCTCAAGCGACTCCCCAAGGGCACACGCATCGAGTACACCGCCTGGTACGACAACTCCTCCGATCGCGCAGCACTCTACGGCTTCGACAACGAGCGCGTGGTGCGCTTTGGCCAGCCGTCGACGGACGAAATGGTGATGGGCTTCATCATGGGTGCGGCCGTCACCGAGCAGCCCTGAGCTCAGGACTCTGAGGTCAGGCCTCGCTCGCTCGACGAAACACCGACCACCAATGAACCGCGGCGACGAGAGCCGCGGTCACGATCGTTCCGCCGGCTGCCGCCACGACAGGCGCCGACTCCAGGTACAGCCCGGCGGCAAGCAGTGGCGTCGCCGTCGTCCAGAGGATCAGCACCACGGCCAGCAGCCCCTGCCTGGTGACTGAGTACGGCGGCGCCGGAGGCTGGGTGCCGCCGCGAGCGGCAAAGGAACGAAACCACGCATGGAGCGGCAACAGACGCGCAGTCACCCCCAGAATCATCTGTGCCAGAAAGCCCAACAGAGTGAGCACGGCGTACACCGGAATCAGACGAATCCGCACCTCGTCTCCAGGAACCTCGAACACGAGCACCAGACCGAGGATCATGGCCAGCACCAGATACAGCATCGCCTGTGCCACGTGCATCAGACCGAAGTCCGGTCGGGGAAGGCCGCGAGCCGGCGGCCTGCGTTGAGCGAGCAGCCGAACGATTCGTGCCAGGAAGACGACCACGCCGAGGGCGGCGCACAGCGCGAAGGGCCCACGTAGAGCCGGGCGCCACAGAAAGCTCGCAGCCAGCCCAAGCACGCCGATCTCGACCGAGAGCGCACTGGTCACCGAAGCGAGCCCACCGGGCATGGCAGAGGGGAGCAGCATGGGGACCAGCCGGTAGCCGACCCCCATCACCATCATCGTCGCCCAGCCGAGCGCTGCGAGATGAAAATGAGCGTACACCCCATCGAGGGAACGAATGGTCAACAGTGGCTCGGCCATCTTGTTGTAGGCCAACAGCATGCCCAGACCGGCCGCCATCGCGACGTTCAGAAAGGCCAGGTTCACATGCAGTCTGACTCCGAAGTCGACCCGTGCCCGACGCAGCGCGCGATGCGTTCGCACGCCGACGAAGAGGACGCTCCCGACCACCAGCCACGTACTCCACAGCATGCCGTTCCAGGAGTCGAGCCAGAAGTGAGAGGCCATCCCGGTGAAGCCGAGCAGAAAGAGGAACCACGACACCTTGTCCAACCAGCTCTCCACGAGCCGACCGCCCAGAGCCATTGGAGCCACCATATAGAGAGCGCCGAGAATGGAGCCGCTGATCCAGCCCAGCGTCACCAGGTGGACCGAGGCCATCATCGGCGACTGGTAGAAGAAGCCCGAGAGCAACGTCGGCTCGAGCGCCAGAGTCAGACCGGCAGCGGCCAGCGACAGATGAGCGACGCCGAAGTAGAAGAGCGGGAGCCGACTGGGCTGGGGTACGCCCATCGATTCCTGAACTCCTTTCTGGAGGACGAGCCCGCCTTCTCAGAAGGACGAGCCCGGCTGCTCGAGGAACGCGACTTCTTCCTCGGTCGACTCACGACCGAGCAGGGAGTTGCGATGGGGGAAGCGACCGAAGCGCTCGACGATCTCGTGATGGCGGCGCGCGAAATCCACGAAACCCTCGAAGGTCTCCCTCATCGACCCGGGAACCTCCGCGGCCAGCTGCCGAAACGCGCTCATCGAGCGCCGCTGCATCTCGAGAGACTCGCTGTGCTCCAACGGCAGGTAGAAGAAGAGGCGTTCGATCGGGCGTAGCTCCCGGTCCACGCCCGCCTCGATCCCGGCCAGTGTGAGCTCCAGCGCACGAGGGTCCGTGTCAAAGCTCCGTCCGCTACCGCGAAACAGATTCCGGGGCAGCTGATCGAGTGCGAGGATCAGGGCCAGCGTGCCGCGAGCACTCTGGGTCCAGCCGTCGAGATCTCCCGCAGCCGCCTTCTCGTGCAGCTGCGAAAAGCGGGTACGGATCTCCTGGTCGGTCTCCTCGGCGTGCCCCCACCAGAGGTCCGACTTCTCCCGGTTGACGGCCAGATCGTCCTCTGCCTCGCCAAACCAGAACCGGAGCAGATCGGCCGCCTGCGGCTCGAGATCGTCCTCTTCTCCGCGAAGCTCTTCGCTGGTCAAGTGGACACCCCCGTCGGCTTCCCACACGCTTCCAGCAAGGCGCCGGTCGGGAATCGTACCGGGTCCTCTGCGGGGAGACCGGTTTCCCGTTCGGCGTCGGCAAGCGCCTGGCGCGCGGCTGTGTCATCGAGCCGAAACGTCGCCAGCGAGACACCGATCACTTCGGCTGGACGGATCCACCCCATCGCTTCCTGGTAGATCTCGATCAAACGCGGCAGTGGCGGAATGGCGACCTCCGGACAGTGGCGCACCGTCTCTCGACCGCATACGTGACAGAGAATCATCGCGTCCGGCTTGGAGCCGTGAAGGAGACCCAGCGTGACGGCCGAGTAGAAGGGGTGAATCAGACTCCCCTGTCCCTCGACCAGGATCAAGGAAGGCTCCGAGGTGCTCGAGTCGGACTCGGAGACGAGCCGCTCTGCCGCGCCGGAAACGAAATCCGAGATCACCCGATCGATCGCCATCCCGGCGGAGGCCAGCAGGACACCGGTCTGGCCGGTCGCCACGAAGCGGGCCGGAACGCCTCGTGCCTCGGCCTGCCGGCTGAGCTCCCAGCTGGCCGTCATCTTGCCCACGTTGCAGTCCGAGCCCACCGTCAAGATCACCCGGCCCCTCACCTGATCGCGCAGCCCCTGTGGGGTGGTCAGATCACCGGGCACCGCTCGTAGATCGATCAACTGCCGCTGCGCTTCGCGAGCGCGCGCCACCAGCTCCGGATCGTCGTTCAGCTGCCAGTGGAGTCCACTGACCAGATCGAGGCCGGAGTCGAGCGCCTCGATGAGCTCGGCTCGCCACTCGACCGGCAAGACTCCACCCGGAGGTGCCGTTCCGATCAACAGACGATCGGGCTCGTCGCCGAGTGCTTCGGAGAGCTCTGCAACGACCGGGATATCGCCTCCAAAGCCGAGCACATCGCCGACACGACTGCCGGCGCGCTCGCGATCGATCACCGCGACCACCGCCTCTGGGCGGTAGCGAATCAGGCAAACAGCAGTCTTCGCGTCGTGAACGTCGAGCTTACCGTGGGCGAGGACGACGTAGCGGGCATCGGTGGGTTGAATCACGGGCGAAGACTACCAAGCACGGAGCACGCCGAGAACTCTTTTCCCTCACGAATCAGAAGCCTCTCACCAACAAAGGCCGCTCCCAACGGGAGCGGCCAGCCTCTCACCGAATCAGGCCGGTTCATACCGAATTCGGCGATACCCGAGCCTGCGCCAGAAGTCTTGGCCTCGGGAAGTTGTACCAAAGAAATCAAGTTTTGCGAGGCCAAGACTTCCGAGCAGCGCCGCTTGCGGCGCTTGGCGGGAAACGCGCTAGCTGGGACCGTGCTACCTGAGCACGGGATCCCGCTAGTTCTCGAAGCCGCCGGGTGTGAACCTCGTGCGGCCTGCGCGTCCTTCATGGCCACGGGGGCCACGATCTCGGCCGCCGCGTGCTTCCTGGAACGCCTCCCACTTGGTGAGCTGCTCGGCATCGAGGATACTTTGGAGCGCGCTGTCGAGGGCTTCCTTCGACATCTCGATCTGCTCGCGCAGTCCTTTCCCCGCAATCACCATCTCACCGACCTCGAGGGCATCCGGCTGATCCGTGTCGAGCGCGGACTGAAGCGCCTCCTGATTGACTTTCATCTGCTCGAAGAGCGGCTCGATCGAGGCACGGTGCTCCTCGTGCGCCGCCTTCCAAAGCCCCTGCTGCTCAGCAGTGAGGTCGAGGAACTCGACGATTCGAGCCATTCGATCGCCACCGCGATCGCGCTGGCCACGCTCGCCCTCGGGCCGAGGACCGCGAGTACCCGGCTGGGCCCATGCGGCGGTCACCACCAGGAGGAGCATCGGGATCGCCGCTGCGAACGGGCGAAGGGGACTTCTTCGATCGGATTTGTTTCTCATTTCTCGTCTCTCTCTTCTCGTGTCTGTCTCGTTGAGGGGTCGTGTTTCTCTGATGGATGTCGAAGGCCCTCAATCACTGCAACCCTCGACCCACTGACTTCCTGCTCTGCGCAGGGGACCCGTCCCGGTCTTCTCCTGGGTGTCTCTCAGTTCCTCGTGCCATGGCCACCGACTCTGAGGCTCTCGACATCCACCACAAGATACGGCTCCACGACCTGCCGGGTCGTCAACGCCTGGCAACGTCTTTGTAAGCACTGTAAAGCCCAGCTGAAGCCCCTGTAAAAGCACTCACAGTCCGTTCTTCGAGCAGGACCCCAGGTGTACACTGCGCGGCATGTCACCCCGCAGGAGCTCGATCCGCGTCCCAGGCAACCTCGGCACTCTCGCGGTCCTGGTGAGCCTGACGGTCCTACTCGCCCTGCTGGCAACGCTGCAGTGGCGTTGGATCGGCGAGGTGAGTCGAGCCGAGCGTGAACGGCTCGAGCGTTCACTCGCCACAGCGACCACTCGCTTCGTCGACGAGATCGACCGCGAGCTGGCCCGCGCAGCGCTCCTGTTCCAGTTCGACACCCGCGGACGCCGGGTGCGTGAGGATCTCGACCCCGCCAACCACACGATGGAGCGGCATCTGGCCCGGGCCCTCGAACGCTGGGACTCCACCTCCCGCTATCCCGAGCTTCTCGCCGAGGTGTTCGTACTGCAACCGGATGCGCGCGCCGGCGGGAGCTCCCGGGCGCGGCGTTTCGATCCCTACCTCGACACGTTCGAGCACAGCCTCGATCCCCGAGAGGAAGCGTCGGTGCAGGACCTCGGCGCTCAGCTCCGGGACCTACCTGCACCGGTGCCGACTCTCGATGCACGGCTCCCGGCTCTTCTGCTCCCAGTGGACGAGCAGGGGCGTGGACTGAGCTTTCGCCGAAGATTCGACCCGCCGGAGCAGGCTCCCTACTGGACGGCGCTGATTCTCGACGAAGAATACCTGGAGCAGAAGCTCCTCCCCGACCTCGTAGCCCTTCACTTCGGCGTCGGTACGGGAGACGCCTTCGAAGTCGCCGTCGTACGCCAGGAGGACGGCAAGGTCCTCTTCGCCTCCCCCGACACCCTGACCGAACCCCTGGTGGAGACCGACGCCAGCGTCGACTTCTTCACCTTCCGCCCCTACCCTGATCTGGTGTTCGCGCGCCGGCGACCCGGACCGCCAGAGCTCGGTGACCCGGCGCGTCGGCCCGGCACTCGAGTCTCGGGACCTCGAGATCCGAGCCCCAGAGAGCCGGAGCCCCGCCTCGAGTACGCGTACACCGAGGGCAAGTGGATTCTCCAGGTGCGACACCGGGAAGGCTCGCTCACCACCGCGGTGGAGCGCACGCGCCGCAACAATCTGGCGGTGGGGCTCGGGGTCCTCGCACTTCTCGGTGCCAGTATGGGGGTGCTGATTCTCAGTACCCGCCGCGCTCAGCGACTGGCCCATCAACAGCTGGAGTTCGTGGCTGGGATCACTCACGAGCTCAACACTCCGCTGGCAGCGCTCCGTGCAGCTGGGCAGAACCTGGCCGACGGCGTCGTCACAGACTCCGAGAAGGTGCAACGCTACGGGGCACTCGTGTTGCGCGAAGGCAAGAGGCTCGGCGGACTGGTTGCCCAGGCGCTGGAGCTGTCGGGAATGCAATCGGATCGAAACAACACCCTCGATCGTCGCCCGGTCGCGCTCGAGCCGATGCTCGCGGCAGCCGTGGAAGAGAGCGACTGGCTGCGCAGCGAGTACGGCACGGCGATCGACATCGAGGTGGATTCCGAGCTCGGCACGGTAGAAGCCGATACCTCGGCGCTGGCCAGGGTACTCGACAACCTGGTCACCAACGCCATCAAGTACGGTTCACTGGGCAAGGGCGAAATGGCCTCCCGTGTTTCGCTGCGCGCACACGATCTCGGGGACTCTATCGTCATCGAGGTCGAGGATCATGGGCCCGGAATCCCCTCCGAAGAGCTGCCTCACGTGTTCGACCCCTTCTTTCGCGGCCGACTCGCGAGTGAAGGCACCGTTCCAGGAAGCGGAGTGGGGCTGGCCCTGGTCCGGCATCTCGTTCACCTCCACGGGGGCCGTGTCGACGTCGACTCCCACCCCGGCTTGACCATCTTCCGCGTCACCCTGCCGCGCGCAGCTTGAATACGACACTCGAGGACGGTGCGACGGCTATGTTCGATACAGCGGATCCGGAGAGAGCGATGGCTCGAGGTTGAGCAAGGCACGAATACTCCTGGTCGAGGACGAGCCGAGTCTGGTGCTCACCCTGAGCGACCGGCTCGAGTCCGAGGGCTACGAAGTGACCACGGCTGGCGATGGCGAGGCCGCGCTCGAGGTCACCGCTGAGAACGACTTCGATCTGATGGTGCTCGATCTCGCATTGCCCAAGAAGGACGGTTTCGAGGTGTGCAAGGAGCTACGTCAGCGTGGCAGCGAGATGCCGATCTTGATGCTGACCGCCCGTTCCCAGGTCACCGACCGAGTCGTCGGCCTGAAGCTGGGCGCCGACGACTACCTCACCAAACCCTTCGAAGTCCTCGAGCTGCTGGCTCGGATCGAGGCGCTCTTGCGACGAAGCCGGCGCGAGCCGGCGAGCGAGCTCCAGCGCTATGGCTTCGGCGATGTCACGATCGACTTCGAGTCCGCCGAGGTGACCAGGAACAACGAGCCCATCGGTGTCTCGGCACTCGAGTTCAAGCTGCTCCGCCACTTCATCGAACACCGCAACAAGGTGCTGTCACGGGACGAGTTGCTCGACAAGGTGTGGGGTTACAACTCCACCCCCTACACGCGGACGGTCGATGTCCACGTGTCCTCGCTCCGCCAGAAGATCGAGCCGATACCGTCCAAGCCGCAGTACTTGCTCACCGTTCACGGCATGGGCTATCGATTTGTCGGCTGACGTGATGTATGCGATCGCAGCGCCCGAGTAGGAAGGGAGGCCTGGAAGATGAGCGAAGACACGCCGAACCGAAACCCCTCGGAGAAAACCACTCTCGATCGAAGAACCGCCATCGCGGTCGCGGCCGCGACAGGCCTGACCGCCGCCCTGGGACCGCTTTCCAAACCGTCCCCAGCGACCCAGGGAGATTCGGTCTTCCGACTCGACTACGCCCCGCACTTCGGCATGTTCCGTCACTCCGCGGGTGAGGATCCGATCGATCAGCTCCGATTCATGCATGACCAGGGCTTTCGTGCGCTCGAAGACAACGGCATGGCAGGGCGAGACGTCGAAGTCCAGGAGCGCATCGCCCGCGAGATGACCCGCCTCGGTATGAGGATGGGGGTCTTCGTCGCCCACGCGGAATTCAGCGAGGTCACCTTCGCCTCCGATGATCCGGCGATGCGCCAGCGAATCGAAGGCGACATGTCCAAAGCGGTCGAGGTGGCGAAACGGGTCAACGCCCGGTGGTGCACCGTGGTCCCCGGCACGTTCAGCACCCGGGTCCAGTGGGAGTACCAGACTGCGAACGTGATCGACAACCTGCGACGCGCAGCGGAGATCTGTGAGCCGAGCGGCCTGGTCATGGTTCTCGAGCCACTGAACCACTGGAGCAACCACCCGGGAGTCTTTCTCAGCGGCATCCCGCAGGCCTTCGAGATCTGCCGCGCCGTCGACTCCCCCTCGTGCAAGATCCTCGACGACCTCTACCACCAGCAGATCACCGAGGGGAACCTGATTCCCAACATCGACCGGGCGTGGAACGAGATCGCCTATTTCCAGGTCGGCGACAATCCCGGACGCAAAGAGCCCGGCACGGGCGAGATCAACTATCGCAACGTCTTCCGGCACATCCACTCGAAGGGGTTCGATGGCATCGTCGGCATGGAGCACGGAAACTCGAGGTCGGGAAAGGAGGGCGAGCGCGCCGTGATCGAGGCGTACCGCGCCGCCGATGCCTTCCGGAACTAGTCGGCTACCGTTCGCGCTCGAGCAGCAGCACGGTCCAATCGTCCTGCTGCACACCGTTGCCGCGCTCACGCACCCGCGCGAGCAGACCATCGAGCCACTCCCCAGCATCCGCACCGTTGCGACCGAGCAGCGAGTCGAGAGTCTCGTAGCCGAGCGGAGAGCCATCGGCGAGCAGAGTCTCTGGAATCCCGTCGCTCAGCATGAGTAGCGCTTCGCCCCGATCCAGGACGAATTCGATCGAGCCGTAGTCCACCTGCCAGCGAACTCCCAACGGAAGGCGCGCACCGGGCGCCTCGATCGACTCGGGCTCTCCGGCGAGTCGATAGGGGTCTGGGAGGCCGGCATTGCCCAGCTCTACTCTCCCGGTGCGGGGCTCGTAGCGCGCAAAGGCCAGCGCTACGAACTCCCGAGGGCCGAGGTCGCGAACCAGTCGCGTGTTGAGCTCGATCAGCGTCTCCGTGACCGAACGATCCGCTGCGACCAACGGCAACATCGCCTTCACCGAGGCCATCAGCAGACTGGCCGAGAGGCCCTTGCCCGCCACGTCGCCGACCACCAGACCGATCGCGTCTCCGGGCAAGCGGAACACGTCGTAGAAGTCACCAGCAACGGTGCGCGCCGGCAGGTTCCTTGCCTCGATCCGATAGCCGGCTCCGATCACGCTTCCTGGTGGCAGCAGCCGGCGCTGGAGATCGCCAGCGGTCAACAGCTCCTTCTCCGCGTGCTCCTGCTCCTTGATCCGGGCCACGCTGTGGGCCAATCGTCCGCTGAGCACTCGCACGACGAAGAAGGCCATCCCCACTGCGACCGTCACCAGTCCGAAGACCGGAAGGGTCGCCACCACTCCGCCCTCGAGGTCGAAGGCACTGAATCCCAGCGTCCCGCTGATCGCCCTGGCGACCAGGTAGCCGCACCCTCCACCCACGAAGTAGGTCACGGCGGAAAGTCCGGCCCGCGCTGCCAGCGCCCAGGACCGATTCACTCCCAGCAGCGCATAGAACCCGGCCTCTGCCAGAGTCGCGCCCGCGTTCAGGCAGATGCCGAGCAAGGCCCCGGCACCGAAAGCCCCCAGCGAGAACTGGCTGCCTCGCCCGACCCCCATGATGAGGACCACTAGGACACCCATCGCGGCCGACACCAGCGAGTAGGTCGCGAAGAGGCCCAGCGGCGGCAGATAGCGTCGGGAGGTCGAACGATTCATCGAGAGCTCCATCCTACGACGCACTCGGGGACGGCCCTGGCAAGAACCGAAGCCCCCTCAACGGCTTGGAATAGAAACGCTCGTGTCAGCCTCCACCGGAAGAAGCGGCCGTCGCGGTGGAAGCCCGACTGCGTCCGCTGAAGGCTCGGCCCGTGCCGCGCATCGACTCCACGCTGGCGGGATCGACCTGACGGCCGAAGAAGAGCTCTCCGTCGATCGTGCCGTCGTCGTGCGACGTGGCCAGAAAGCCGACAGGCATCTGAGCCCCGCCCGCGCTCGTGATCATGGCCGCGGTGAAGGCGAGCTCGTTCTCGGAGAGCCGATGGACCTCGGAGATCGAGGTCGAGAACATCAGCTGGCCGAACGCGAGATAGAAGGAGCCTTCGCCCTCCGGCGGCAACACGAGTCCCCAGACCTGACCAAAGCCCATCCCTTCGGGCGTGATGGCGTAGGCGTATTCGTCGGCGTGCCGCGCAAGGAGGGTATCGATCTTCTCGGAGACTCGGACCGGCTTCGGCTTCTTGCCGTCCTCCGCGACGAAGTTCAAGAAGGCGACCAGCATCTCGTTGTTGGTGCCGTCACCCCACGGCACATCGATCGTAGGATCGGGATTGGCGGGGTTGTCGGCCGAGTTGTCCCACACCGCCTCTACCTCGACCATCGATCCGGCAGGGGCGACCACCGGCTCACGCAGATGGTAGATGTTCTGCCAGTCGTAGTCGTACTCGGGCACGTCGAGCAGTACCTGCTGGCTGCCGTCGGGCAGACGCAGGGTGTAGCGCATCGACTTCCCGCGATTGTGCATGTGGGGGAGCAGCGAGAGGATCTGGCTGTCCTGCGAGAACAGATAGACCGCCGACTCGTGATGATCGCCGGCTCCGGCAGGAATGAACATTCCCGGGTCGGCGGCAAACGCCGTGGTGATCTCCTTCTCCATCTCACCGTCGCCGAAGTAGAGCCCGAGCTTGGAGGAGTCGCTGCCCGCGTTGCCGCTGGGGTGATAGTGCATGTTGAACGACACCAGCTGGTTGTTCTGGAGCGGCTGTCCGTACCCCTTCGGGAACTCACTCGGGGGGCTTCCGGCCACCCAGACGCCACCGATGCGAGGGGTCTCGGCGATTCCCGGATTCCGCTTCGCGGCCTCGTTGAGGTAGATCGTGCGGCTCACTCCCGCATTGCTCTCGTCGTCGTCGTCGTCCCCCATTCCGAAGGGCCCCAGGTAGACCACCACGTGGTGCAGCACCTGGGTGTTGCCCGGCAGCAGCTCGACCGCCTGCACCCACTTGCCGTCCGGAATGTCGGTGCCGTAGACCTGGGTGACGAAGAGGTCGGGGCCGTCGGCGGGCACGTCGATCTCCGCGAGATCGATCACGTAGTCGGGCTCGCGCCCCATTCTCCAACTACCCGGCTCGGGAAGCTCCGGCGCTGCGGGCATCTTCGCTGGGTCCCCTTGCGGGGCTCCCTGCTCGACCCAACGGGAGATCAACGCGATCTCCCGGTCGTCCAGACTGATGTCGTTGGAGAAGTCCCCGTACTCGTGGCTGGCGTCCCACGGGGGCATTTCTCGCGAAGCGACGACCTTGACAATCGACTTCGCCCACGGCCGGGCCTCGTCGTAGCCCATCAGCGACATCGGCGCCACGTCGTTCGGACGATGACAGGCCACACAGTGTTCCATGAAGATCGGAGCCACGTGCTCGGAGAACGTCACCGTCTCCGGAATATCGGTCGTGGACGATGCCCAGGCGACAGGGCTCACAGCGAGAACCAGCGCGAGCGAGAGACCGAGAGAGCGAGAGAGGACTTGTGGTGTCATGAAAGCTACCCTCCGACGGGGAGTGGATTCTGGAGCGGAGAGGGCCCGCTGCGGGGCGGATGAGCCCCTCATTGTATCGCACGAAACGCTGATAGTCTGACGGTTTCACCACCAGGGCCACCCGCCGGACCCGTGCCCGAGGCTCGAGAGACGTCATGACGACCGATAACGAGAGTGCAGCCCGTCCGACCGACTCCGCCGAGACGCCCACCGAGTCTCTCGATTTCATTCGCAACGCCATCCGCGCAGACGTCGAGGCGGGCAAGAACGAGGGGCGCGTCGCCACTCGATTCCCGCCCGAGCCCAACGGCTACCCGCACATCGGCCATGTGAAGTCGATCCACCTCAACTTCGGTGTAGCCGCGGAGTTCGGGGGAACGTGCAATCTGCGCTTCGACGACACCAATCCCATCACCGAGGAGGACGAGTACGTCCAGGCCTTTCTCGAGGATGTCCGTTGGCTCGGCTGCGAGTGGAACGAGCTGCGGTTTGCCTCCGACTACTTCGGTCAGCTCCACGAGTGGGCGCTCTATCTGATCCGCGAGGGCAAGGCCTACGTCGACAGCTCGAGTCCCGAGGAGATCAGGGAATACCGTGGACGATGGAACGAGCCCGGCAAGGAGAGCCCGTACCGCCATCGCTCGCCCGACGAGAACCTGCAGCTCTTCGAGCGGATGCGTGCCGGAGACCTGAAGGAGGGAGAGGCCGTGCTCCGCGCCAGGATCGACATGGCGTCGGGCAACATGAACTTGCGCGACCCGATTCTCTACCGGATTCTGCACGCCGCTCACCATCGCACCGGAGACGAGTGGCATATCTACCCGAGCTACGACTTCGCCCACGGCCAGTCCGACGCCATCGAGGGGATCACCCACTCCCTGTGCACGCTGGAGTTCGAAGACCATCGCCCGCTCTACGATTGGTTCATCGAAAACCTGCCGGTGCCTCACCGACCCCGGCAGATCGAGTTCGCCAAGCTCCAGCTCGGCTACACCATCCTCAGCAAGCGCAAACTCCGCCGTCTGATCGAAGAGGGTCACGTTTCCGGATGGGACGATCCGCGAATGCCGACCATCCGTGGCATTCGGCGACGCGGCTACACGCCGGAATCCCTGCGCGACTTCTGCGGACGAATCGGTGTGACCAAGAACGACTCGGTCACCGACGTCGCCCTGCTCGAGTACTCGGTCCGTGAGCACCTCAACCGGATCGCTCCTCGGCGCATGGCGGTGCTACGCCCCCTCAAGGTGGTGATCGAGAACCACCCGGAAGGTGAGACCGACGAGCTCGACGCGATCAACAACCCGGAAGATCCGTCGGCAGGCTCGCGCAAGGTTCCCTTCACGAGAGAGCTCTACATCGAACGGGACGACTTCATGGAAGACCCGCCGAAGAAGTTCTTCCGCCTCGCTCCCGGGAGAGAGGTCCGACTGCGCTACGCCTACTTCGTCACTTGCAATGAGGTGATCAAGGACGAGCACGGCGAAGTGGTCGAGCTGCGCTGCAGCTACGACCCCGCGACCCGTGGCGGTGACGCTCCGGACGGGCGCAAGGTCAAGGCGACTCTGCACTGGGTCTCCGCCGAGCACGCCATCGCCGCCGAAATCCGACTCTACGACCGGTTGTTCAACGAGGAGCAGCCCGGAGCCGGCGACCGCGACTTCGTCGACGATCTGAATCCCGAGAGTCTCGAGGTCCTGGAGGGCGCCAAGCTCGAGCCCAGCCTCGCAGGAGCCGAGCTTGGTGAGCGAGTGCAGTTCGAGCGGCTCGGCTACTTCACGGTCGACTCCGACTCGAGACCGGGAAGGCCGGTGTGGAATCGCACCGTGACGCTCAAAGACACCTGGGCCCGGATCCAGAAGAGAAACCAGTAGCGCGGACCGTGACGCACTGGAAGTCCTGGCTCCCAGAAGTTGTACCAAAGAAATCAAGTTTTGCGAGGCCAAGACTTCCGAGCCGCGCCGCTTGCGGCGCTTGGCGGGAAACACGCTAGCTGGGGACCGTGCTACCTGAGCACGGGATCCCGCTAGTCCTCGTCGCCGATCCAGCCCTCGACCTGTGCGCGTCCACCCCGGGTGAAGTACGCATAGACCGGCAATCCCGCCATCACCAGGCCGACACCCGCGAGGGCTCGTCCCGGAGTGGCGACCAGCGTGTTGCCGAGCAGGTAGAACGCCACCAGAACGAACAGGGCAGGCACCACGGGGTATCCCTGGACCCGGTACGGGCGATCCACGTCCGGGTACTTTCGCCTGAGGGTGAACACGGCCATGGCCGTCATGGCGTAGAAGATCCACAAGACGAAGATGTAGATGTCCGTGAGGATGTCGAACGTACCCGTCAGCGCCAGCACGATCGACCAGACGCCGATCGCCAACACGGAGAACACCGGAACACTGTGGGCCGAGAGTCGGGCGAGGACGCGCGGAAGGAGCCCACTCCTCGCCAACGCGTACGGGAGACGAGACGCCGTCAGCACCGTCGCGTGGAGCGTCCCGTAGGCGGAGACCATGAGGCCGGCGGACATCAGCGAGGCCGCTCCGGCGCCGAGGAGTCGAACCACCACCTCGAAGGCCACCGACGACGACTCCGGGACGACCGCGACCTCCTCGGGCGAGAGGATGAAGAAGTAGGCCGCATTGACCAGCACGTAGAGGGCGATCACGATCATCGTGCCACCGATCAGGGACCGCGGAAGGGTTCGCTTCGGGTCCTTCACTTCACTGCCGATCATCGAAATGACGTTCCAGCCGTTGTAGCCCCAGAGCGCCCCCAGCATCGCCGCGCCGAAGCCCGTCACGCCGAACCGGGCACTCTCGGGCACGTCCGCACACGCGCAGTCGGCGCAGGCAGCGCCGAAATGCGACCACGAGCCGTCACCGAAGAGAAAAGCGCCGACGCCGATGCCGGCCACGAGAAGGAGCTTTCCTGCCGTGAGCACCGTGGCGACCCGACCGTTGGCCCGCGAAGAGGTGAAGTTCAACACCGTCGACAGTGCAATCACCGCCACCGGAAGGATCCGCAGCATCAGCGGAGACAGCCGAGAACCGAGGAGATCGTTGAGAAAGACCACCAGAACGATCGCGATGGCCGCCGCCGACGCGCCGACGGCCAGGGACTTCGTCCAGCCGTAGAGGAACGCCCAGACGCGCCCATAGGCGGCACCGATGAAGTGGTACTCACCGCCAGCCCGCGGCATCAGGGTGCTCAACTCCGCATAGAGCATCGCCCCGGCCAGCGAGAGCAGCCCCGCGAGCACCCAGACCAGCAGAACCATGCCCGGCGAGCCCAGGTTGCACGTCATCACCCGAGCCTTCACGAACACGCCGGTCCCGATGATGTTGGCGATGATGATGGACGTGGCCGGGACCAGCGTCAGGGTACGAAGCAGTTTGTCTGCTCCGGGTCCCTCGACCGTTCCAGCCCGCGCCACTACCCGGCTCCCTCTTCGAGATCGGACGGCTCCTCGGCGGACGCCTTGGTGCCCGGTAGGATCTCGAAGAAGGGATCGAACTGCCCGAGGGTTCCCTGCAGCTGCTGCCAGACCAGGAGGTTGCCCCGAGCCTGGATCCGACCGGCCGACATCAGCTCCGACACGGTCACCTGTTGCAGCGAGAGGGCGAGCAGCGAAGAGCGGTCCATCTCGACGGTGAGATCGGCATCCTCGGCCTGGAAGCCCTGAATACTGGTGAGCGTGGCGTTGCTCATTTCGACCACGAACTGCTCGCCCGTGTCGGGCAGCACGAAGTTGATCTTGAACCCCAGTCCCACCGCCTTGCGGCTGTCGACCAGGATGCCGAGGTAGTCGAAGAACAGCTCAGCCGGCATCGCACGCAGCATGTCGGGGGAGTTGCCCCGAGGCGGGAGGCCTCGAGGGATTCCGGAGCGCAGCTCGTAGGCCGCCGCGAGAAAGCTGTTGCGCAAGCTCGGACTCTCGAACCGATAACCCAGTTGCTCGAAGCAGTCCGCCAGGAGATCCTTGGCTGCCGGGTTCCCGGGCTCGGCGTACACCAGTTTGTCGAGAATCTCGACCGCGAGGGAGTACTCCCCTCTCTCGTAGAGCTCACCGGCCTTGCCCAGGATCGGCTCCGCCCCACCCATCATCTCGACGAAGAGCGGCGCGCTGTCCTCGGGCGAGACCGGCACCAGGGTGGCCGGATTCGCGTCCCAGTAGCCGAGATAGCGATTGATCACGCCACGGCTGTTGTGCTCGAACGAGCCGTGGTAGCCGCGCGCATGCCACTTTCGCTGCAGGCTCTCGGGCACCTCGTACACGTTGTGGATCTGGTTGATGGTGACGCCGCTGTTGGCCAGATGAAGGACCTGGTTGTTGAGATGGGCGTAGATGTCGCGCTGATCGCGCAGCACCTCGCGAATGCGCTCGTTGCCCCAACGCGGCCAGTTGTGGGACGCGAACATCACCTCGGCCTCCTGGCCGAAGAGATACAGCGCCTCGTTGATCTTCTTCGACCAGGCGAGAGAGTCCCGCACCAGTGCACCGCGCAGCGTGTAGATGTTGTGAATCGTGCCGGTGACGTTCTCCGCCATCCACAACGCCTTCCAGTCGGGGAACCACGTGTTCATCTCGGCCGGGGCCTCGGTGCCCGGCGTGTTGTGAAACACCATTCGAACGCCATCGAGGGTGAGCTCTTCGATCGGCTCCTCGATGATGCGATTGGGCACCAGGACTCCGATCCGGCCGTTGGCCACCCGTTTGCCGATCGCGCTGTCGACCGGCCCGAAGGGGCTGGCTCCGAGCAGAGCCGCATACTGGTAGTGCAGTCGCCGCTGCATCGCGTTGCCGGCGTAGACGTTCTCCGAGAACACGTGATGGAGAAAACCCTTCGGAGCGATCAGTTGCACCTTGCCGCTGCGCACATCGGCCTCGTCGAGAATCCCCAGTACGCCGCCGAAGTGGTCGCCGTGGGAGTGTGAGAACACGACGGCCACGACGGGGCGCTCACCGAGCTCTCGGTTGACGAAGTCGAGTGCCGCTCGGGAAGTCTCGGCAGCGGTCAGCGTGTCGATCACGATCCAACCGGTGTCCCCCTCGATGAACGTCATGTTGGCGAGATCGAAGCCGCGCACCTGGTAGATGCGATCCGTGACCTGGTACAGGCCATAGTTCATGTTCAGGATCGCCTGGCGCTGCAGAGACGGATGGATCGAATCGAAGTCCCGACCTTCGAGGAGGAACTCGTACTGACCCATGTCCCAGGCCACATGCCCGTCCGGCGCGATGATCTGATCGAAGTCGGGCACCGCCACGAATCCTTTGCGCTGCTCTTCGAAGTCCCGGTCGTCCTCGAACGGGAGGCTTTCGCGCAGAGCCGCCTGGAGAGCCCGCGTGCTCTCCGACGGTGGTTTCCCCTTCGGATGGAAGTGCTCGATCTCGGCCATCTGCTGTGCCGGAGCGATCTGCCCGGACGCCAGGGAGGAGAACAGCGCCACGGCCAGTAAGCTCGTGGGGCGAAGGACTTTGATGCGTCGTGGCATGGAAGAGCTCTCCGGGATTTGGCGGGACTCCAAGCGGTACTGGTTGCCGGCCAGTCTAGCGTCGAGTCGCTCGGGGCCTTCATGGGGAGCTACAATCATGCCCCGCGGATCCGTGGGCCGATCGTCCAGGGAGCTCCCCCGAGGTGTCCATCATGTCTGCGACTGACCGTTTCCCGATTCTGGTCCGCGCTGCTGTCTTCTGCGCTGTCGGGGCCCTGACTTCAGCCGGCTGCGACGGGCAAAGAGAGTCTGCAAGCGCCCCGGCCGGAGTCGGTGACCGGCCTACCCGGGCCCAGGCCGCCAATGGAGCCTACATCTCCTGGCGCGAGCACCTCATCGACGACGTTTCGATCAGTGGAGTCGAGCTCGCAGGAAGCGACGGGCTGGCCATGGGCGACCTCGACCTCGACGGGCACCTGGACATCGTCTCGGTGCACGAGTCCGATACCGAGTACGACGGTGTGGCCGACGGCCACATACGGATCTCCTTCAAGCGGGGCGATGAGCTCGCCTGGGATTCCGTCACCCTGGCCGAGGGCCCCGACGCCGGTGCGGCCGAGGACGTGGCCATCGGCGACATGAACGGCGACGGCTACCCGGATGTGATGGCGGCGGTCGAGCTCGCCCACCTGATCTACTTCGAGAACCCGGGCGAACATGCGAGAACCGCACCGTGGAAGAGGCGCATCCCGAACCTCACGACGGGCCGAGGGTCTTTCATCCGCGTGTTCCTCGCCGACTTCGACCAGGACGGTCGCCTCGAAGTCGTCGCAGCCAACAAGGGAGAGCAGAACGGAGACTCAGAGACGCTCAACACCATCTCCTGGTTCGAGCTGACCGGCGACCCGCTCCAGGACGCGTCGTGGATCGAGCACGAGCTGACCCGCATCGTCTGGCCGATCAACTCGCAGCCGATCGACCTCGACGGCGACGGAGATCTCGACGTGGTCGGCGGCTCGGTGGCCGAACGGCGAATCCTCTGGTTCGAGAACACGACCAGCGACGCCATCGAGTTCGTCGAGCACCCGATCGAGATCACGGGATCGTACGCCGCAGCCCCTGGAGGCGAGCACGGCGTCACCGGATTCAACATGCACTTCGTCGACTTGAACGGCGACGAGCGCCTCGACATCGTGACCAACGAGTCCTTTCAGCACCTGGTCTGGCTCGAACAGCCTCCCTCGATCGACGGCAGCTGGACGCTGCACCCGATCGGCACCTTCTCGCCCGACGAGCTCGTGGGCCTCGTCGCTGCAGATATCGACGACGACGGCGACCTCGACATGATGGCGGGCGGATACAGCCGAGGCCCCAGAGATCAGGATGGAGTGGTCACTGCGGACGATTCCCTGGGCCGACTCGCCTGGTTCGCCAATCCGGGGGATGCAACCCGGGAATGGACCCGATTCGACATCTCGCGGCGTAAGCGAGGCATGTTCGACAAGTTCCTGGCCTTGGACCTGGACGGCGATGGAGACATCGACTTCGCCTCGACCCGGGGGAACAGCGTGCCCTACGACGGGGTGTTCTGGCTGGAGCAGGTCAGGACCGAGGAGCCCGTTGCAGCCTTCGAACGAGCCCGCGACACCGACAGCGAAGAGATGGGACTGACCGGCGAGCCGTGACGGTGCGATCCGCCGCGGCGTGAAGCCCGAAGGATCACTGCAGATAGCCCAGGGCCCGAAGCTCCTCCACGATCCTCGACTGCGTCGCCTCGTCCTCGACATCCAGCCGCTCGATCGGCAGGTCGTCGTAGGTCGGGACCGAAGGATGCGGAGCAAGGAGCGGACTCTTTGCGAGGAACAGTTCCGTCAGCGCACGCCCGGCCAGATCGTTCGCAAGGGGTAGTCGAAGCCACTGCAGTACCGTCGGGAAGACGTCCACGACTCGAGCCTCCGAGGCAACCGCATCGGAATCGATTCCTCGACCGGCAGCAAAGAGCACCCCCCTGGCTGCCCGGTCGGTTGCATGGCGACCGGTGATCATCCGAGTCTCTCCGGGCTCGAATCCGTGATCGGAGAGCACGATCACCAGATCCCGCTCCAGGTCGCAGTGGGCCAGGATACGCCCCAGGAGCTGGTCGGTCATTTCGTAGTAGCTCTCGAGCAGCGCACGACCCGTTTCGATGCTCTCTTCTCGCGGCCGCAGATCGGCAGGGACACCCTCGGGCTCGATGTAGCGCCAGAGAATATGAGAGCTCCGATCGATCCCGGTGAGCAGCACGAGAGTGAGATCGGCCTCGTGCTCGTCCTCGAGACGCTCGGCCAGGCGAGTCAAGGCCACATCACGCTCGTACTGCTGGATCAACGGGGTGAAGAAGATCCCCTCCTCCACGATCTCCGGGTCCGCGAACGGGTTGGCTGGGTCGCCCTCGCCAGGGGGCTCGGCCAACCACGCTCGAATCTGCGCCGAGCGCGCCGCAGGATAGGCAACGACCGGGGAGCTCGCATCGTTCTCGGCGCCGAGGAACTCGGAGCGCTCCCGGTCCATGCCGGGCAGAGCGTAGTCGGACACGATCACGCCATCGACCACTTCCGGAGGAAACGTATTCCACCAGTTGACGACCGCGACGCTCAGTCCAGCCTCCGAAGCGATGTTCCAGAGTGCGGGCACCAGGCGATCGACGGCGTCGTACATGACCCGACGCCCCCCCTCGTCCTTCGTGAAGTCGAGGATGCCGTGCTGGGAGGGATCCTTCCCGGTAGCGACACTGGTCCAGACCACCGGGGACGCGAGCGGGCGCACCCCGGAGTCGATCTGTGCGTAGACCCCGCTTTCGGCGAGAGCTCCCAGGGTGGGGAGGCGTTGCTGTGCGAGCAGATCGTCCATGACCAGGGGCGAGGCCCCGTCGATCCCGACGATCCACACACGTCCGCGGCGCGGCGATTCGCCGCAGCCGCTGAGCAAGGCAGCGCTGAAGAGGACGAGGACGAGCCCGAGAAAGAGTCCCGGACCCTGTCGGCACGGCATCACGAGTGACCCAGCACCGAGAGCTCGAGTCATCGATGACGTCCGAAAAAGCATGGGTGGAGCATTGGGGGGAGCTGGAGGACGGAGCCGTGGAGCGGCCCTCCGCTGAAACGGCCCTGATTCCGCCGATACCGCTGCATCCGTAAAGACCTTCGATCTCGAACAGGAGCATACGGGTGTACCATTCCACCACCTCCGACATCATTGACGAAATGTCCGCAGTTGTCTGTGATTCGTCCAGGCGACCGGAAGCGAGAAGGAGTCAGCCATGAAGCCATCGAACCTCTCGATCCCTCACCTCGGCGTCGTTCTCATTGTCGCCCTGAGCCTCGGCCTGATCGCCCTACCCGTCGGCGCTGCGACGACGCCGGTCGACCTGGGCGCTTCCGCCAAGGTCGGCACACCTCCGATGAAGTCCATTGGCCCGTTGGCCTTCGGCCCCGATGGTGTGCTCTTCGCCGCCGACTCGCAGTCAGCCGCGATCTTCGCCATCGACACAGGAGACTCCGCGCGGGAGGAGGCCAAGCCCCTCGACCTCGAGAGGATCGACGCGGCCATCGCGAGCCTGCTCGGCACCGAGCGCGATCAGATCCGGATTCACGACCTGGCGGTCAACCCACTGTCGCACAAGATCTACCTTTCGGTCTCGCGTGGCCTCGGGCCCGATGCCGCTGCGGTCATCGTGCGAGTGACCAGCGGTGGCACGCCGGAGCTGCTCGATCTCGACAAGGTCAACTACGCTCAGGCCGAGCTGCCCAACCCGGTGTCCGAGGAGACCAGGGACCGCCGTGGCAACAGCCTTCGGCAGGAAGCGATCACCGACCTCGCCTTCGTCGACGACACTCTTCTCGTCACCGGCCTCTCCAACGAAGAGTTCTCCTCCAACCTGCGCACCCTGGCCTTCCCGTTCACCGGAGTGAGCGAGGGCACCAGCGTCGAGGTCTTTCACGGCGCCCACGGCAAGTGGGAGACGCATGCACCAATCCGCACGCTCACTCTCTACGAGACCGGCACCGCCGCTCACGTCCTCGCCGCCTACACCTGCACACCCCTGGTGCGCTTCCCCCTGGCCGACCTGGCCGAGAGCCAGAAGCTGACCGGCACGACCGTGGCCGAGCTGGGAAACCGCAATCGGCCTCTCGACATGATCGTCTACCAGATGGATGCCAAGGACTACCTGCTGATGGCCAACAGCAGCCGCGGCGTGATGAAGGTCGGACTCGAGCAGCTCGAAGACATCGATGAGATCACCGAACCGGTCTCTGACAAGGCGGGCCTCACCTACGACACGATCGAGGGGCTCGATGACGTCGTGCAGCTCGATCGCTACGGTCAGGTGCAGGCAGTCATCCTGCAGCAGAACGACGAGGGGGCGCGGTTGCGCTCGATCGACCTGCCCTGACTCGGAAGACCACCGCGGTGGCGCATCGCCTCGCGCTTCGACTGGCGATCGTGGTCGTCTCGACCCTGGTGCCTGCGCTGGAAGCAGACGAGGCGACTCTTTCCCTTGCCGGTGGCGCAGCGCTCGCAGACGGCATGCGGCCCGAGCTTCGGGTCGAAGGCCTCGCCGAACCGATCCTCACGGCTCTCGCCGAGCAGGCTCCGAGCCCGTCCCAGTGGCAAGGCCTGCTCTCTCTTCACCTCGACAGCGCTGACGCCCCCGCGGTGGCATCCCGCTGTCGGGTCGATCGTGGGGGCCTCGTCCTCCAGCCCCGCTTCCCCCTGGAGGGAGGGCTGAAGTACATCGCGGTCTTTCGACCCGGGTTTCTCCGCCTTATGCTTCCCGAGAGCATGGTTGCGTCGCTCTCCCCGAGCTCCGAGCTCCGTCTCGAGCTGGACGTCCCGCCCGGAGACGAGCCCCCGACCACCGAGGTCGAGGCGGTCTTTCCTTCCTCGGAGCTCCTGCCCGAGAATCTGCTCAAGCTCTACCTGCACTTTTCCGCGCCGATGAGTCAGGGCGATGCGTACCGCTACGTCGACATCGTCGATCAGAACGGGCGTGCCGTCGAGCTCGCTTTCATCGAGCTCGAGCACGAGCTCTGGGATCCGAGCGGTACGAGGCTCACGCTGCTCTTCGACCCCGGTCGGATCAAATCGGGCCTGAAGCCGAAGCAGGAGGTCGGGCCGGCGCTCGAGGGCGGCTTCGACTTCGCCCTGGTCATCGACGAGGCCTGGCCGGACGCTGCGGGCCATCCACTGAGGGCGCCGTTTCGCAAGGCCTTTCGGGTCAGCGCACCGGACTACGACTCCCCCGACCCCGAGCTGTGGCAATGGCAGAGACCGAGGGCGGGATCGCGCGAGCCGCTCATCGTGACGGTCGACGAGCCGCTCGATCGGGCTCTGATGGCTCGCTGGATCCGGGTCATCGCTCCGGACGGCGAGCCGCTCACCGGACGCGTCGAGATCGACCGAGAGGAAACCCGATGGACGTTCCTCCCCGAGCGCCCCTGGAGTCGAGGGGTTCACGAGGTTCGGGTGGACCTTCGCCTCGAAGATCGGTCCGGGAACAGCGTCGGTCGACCCTTCGAAGTCGATCTGGAAGCGCAGCCCGCGCGCGACCACACACCGGAGGCGACGACCGGGATCTGGAGCTGGCGCTTCCAGCCGGAGGATCCCTAGGCGCAGTCGTGAAGCAGACGCTCTCCCTCAGTGGCCGGTTGCGAACCACTGCGCGTAACGCTTCTCCAGCTTCTTCATCTTCTTCCCACCCAGTCCTCCCATCAGATCGATCGCCCGGCGCAAACGCACCCGAGTGAGATCGGATCCGAGGATCGCCATGGACTCGAACAGCGGCGTGGAGGAAGTCCGGCCCGACATCGCCACGTAGAACGGCCGCGTCAGATCGCGCATCTTGATGTCGAGCCGCTCGCTCAGGTCGCGCAGCACCTGTTCGATGTTCTCGGGCGTCCAGGCGCGAAGCGCCTCGAAGCGCCACACGGCGACCTGGAAGATCTCCATGAGCTCCTCGGGACTCTTGTCCTTGAGCTCGAGCTCCGCCGGATCGACTTCCACCTCGTCGGTGAAGAAGAGCCCGGTCAGGGCCCCCCAGTCGGCCAGGGTCTCGAGTCGAGGCTTGGCGATCGGTACGATGGCATCGATCATCTGGTCGTTGAGCGCCCAGGCCTTGAGCGCCTCGCGGAGCCCCTCGGTGCCATGGTCTTCTCGAATGTAGCGACCGTTGAGCCAGCGCAGTTTGTCGATGTCGAACACCGGCCCGCCGAGCGTCACGTTCTCCAGCTCGAAGTCGGCGATGAACTCATCGAGAGAGAACTTCTCCTCGCCCTCGGCCCGCGACACGCCCATCAACGCGAGGAAGTTGAGCATCGCCTCGGGCAGATAGCCCGCTCGTCGGAAGTAGTTGATCGAAGTCGGGTTCTTGCGCTTGGAGAGCTTGGTCTTGTTCGCGTCGTCGTTGCGCAGGAGGGGCAGGTGCGCATACACCGGAGACTCCCAGCCCAGGTACTCATAGAGCAACAGATGCTTCGGCACGGAATTGATCCACTCTTCGCCCCGGATCACATGGCTGATCCCCATCAGCTCGTCGTCGACGACACAGGCGAGATGATAGGTCGGATATCCGTCCGACTTGAGGAGGATCTGGTCGTCGATCAGCGACCACTCCCGACGAATCTCGCCGCGCAGCAGGTCGTGCATCACGCACTCCCCTTCGAGCGGCACCTTCAGCCGGATCGTATGCGCTTCCCCGGCTGCCGCGCGCCGATCCGACTCGGCCGCATCGAGATCGCGATAGCGGCGCTCGTAGTGATCGAACTGCTTGTTCTCCTGCTGCGCGGCCCGGGCCTCCTCGAGCTCCTCCCGGGTCGAGAAGTCGCGATAGGCGTGGCCCGCATCGAGCAGTTTCTGCGCGTAGGATTGATAGATCTCCAGACGCTCGCTCTGGCGATACGGTGCGTGGGGGCCCCCCTTGTCGGGTCCTTCGTCCCAATCGAGCCCCAGCCAGCGCAGGGAGTCGAGGATCAGATCCTCGGACTCTCGCCGGGAGCGCACCCGGTCGGTGTCCTCGATCCGCAGGACGAACTTGCCGCCGCTCTTGCGAGCGAACGCATAGTTGAACAGCGCCTGATAGGCGGTTCCGACGTGAGGATCGCCAGTCGGAGAGGGCGCGACGCGCACCCGAACCGGACGCTTCGAAGGAGTAGAGCTCACCATGGGAAAGGAGAATACCAGCCGAAGTCGAGCCTCAGTCGCCAGCGAAGCGCCAGAGGATGAGCTGCTCCTGATCGCGGATCAGCATCAGGTCTTGCCAGAAGGCCGGGTGGGCCCACACCTGACT
Organism: uncultured Acidobacteriota bacterium; assembly: GCA_963851415.1. Classification (GTDB taxonomy): domain Bacteria; phylum Acidobacteriota; class Thermoanaerobaculia; order Multivoradales; family Multivoraceae; genus CAWKPF01. Next base: position 3,889,371 of record CAWKPF010000002.1, on the reverse strand, counting down.
GCCCGCAACCACATACTGTCGGTCGAACGTGTAGTCGATGGCCAGAGGATCCAGCACCCGCAGGGTTCCCTCCTCGTGCAGGACCAGCACCGTGGCATCTTCCTCCTTGCCAGCTGCGACCAGAAAGGCCTGCTCACCGGCTCGTGGGGGGCCCAGCCACCGTGTCTTTCCGTTCCTCGGATCGAGGCTGTAGAGCTGTCCCGAGTTGCGGTGCGAGAAGCCGAACAACGACCCGCTCTGCAGCACCGGAGTGCTGTAGGCGTGGCTCACCTCATGGTTCTCCCATACGGTCATCAGCGACAGGGCGCCCTCGTCGGCCCGCGAAACCCGGAAAGCCCGGAGCGGAAGCTGATAGGCGGAGATCAGCAGAAGCTCCCCGGTGGACACCGGCGTCTGCACCGTGTTGTCCCAGGCCACCTCGAACGAATGTCGCCACAGCGGCTCACCGTCGAGCGACACACCGACCAGCTCGTTCTGGGTGAAACCCGTCAGCTGGCGCGTCCCCGCCAACTCGAGCTCGACGAGAGAGCCATAGGGCGGCCCCGGCCCGTCCCACCGCCAGCGCTCCTCTCCCGTCGACGGGTCGAGAGCCACGAGGGCCCCCTTGTCGGGCCCCCCCGCATGCACGATCAGCTGGCCCTCCGACAGCAACGGAGACTGGGACGTCCCGTAGTACGGATGAGGCGTTTCGAACTGATCGCCGAAATCGACCCGCCAGAGGAGACGACCGGTCACGACGTCGTAGGCGGAGAGAACCTCCGCGATCCCGAAGGTGAAGACGCGACCCTCTGCCACCAGGGGCGTCGAGAACGGTCCGCGGCCGTGCCAGGCGCCCTCGGGAGTCACCTGATAGCCCGTGGAGTATTCGTCTCGCCACCGCAGCTCTCCATCAGAGACCCCCCGCGCCTCGACACTCTCGCCGGACTCGGTCGAGGCGTGCACGAAGACGCGGCCTTCCGACACGACCGGCGAGGAGTGGCCACGACCGACCTCCACCTCCCAGAGCTTCTGCAGCCGGGCTGGCCACTTCTCCGGCACCTCGAAGTCCGGAGCTCGGCCGTCGCGAGCGGGCCCTCGCCACTGCGGCCACTGCGCCTGCGTCGTACCGGCCATGGCGATCCCCATCGCCAGGGCGACGCACCCGCGCACGAACCGAGACGTGCCTCTCGCGAGAGGTCTTTTCATCTCGCGGGGTCTAGAATGTCGTTTCACAACCGAGCAATCCTCCGACTCGTACAAGAGTGTACGCCGGCGCGACACCAGCCGGGCTCTCTTCGAAGGGAATCTGACGATGGCCAGTCATTTCTCACCCCGGCTCTTCCGCTTCTTGAACGAGCTCGCCGACAACAACGACCGCGACTGGTTCAACGCCAACAAGCAGCGCTACGAAGACGAGGTGCTGGAGCCCTCCCTGGCGTTCATCAGCGACTTCGGCCCCGAGCTGGCGAAGATCTCGAAGCACTTCAACGCCCTGCCCAAGAAGAGCGGCGGGTCGATCTTTCGCATCTACCGCGACGTGCGATTCTCCAAGGACAAGCGCCCCTACAAGACCCACGTCGGCATCCACTTCCGTCACAAGAAGCACAAGACTGCCTACGCCCCGGGCTTCTACCTCCACCTCGAGCCCAGGAACTGCTTCATCGGTGCCGGCATCTGGCACCCCGAAGCCCCGGCCCTCAAGAAGATTCGTCAAGCCATCGCCGACGAGCCCGCCACATGGGCGAAGGCCTACGGCGCGGTCGAAGCCGACAAAGACTTCGAGCTCCGAGGAGAATCCCTCAGTCGTCCGCCCAAGGGCTTCTCCGCCGATCACCCAGAGGTCGAAGCGCTCAAACGAAAAGACTTCATCGCCGTGCGCAACATCCCACAGAGCTGGGTCACCCAGCCGGACTTTCTGAAGCTCTTCGCCGGCGAGTGCCGCAAGCCCGTGCCGCTGGTGAAGTGGCTCTGTGGAGCGACAGGGGTCGATTTCTGAGGAGGAGAGAAGAGATTCCTTCGCCAGCGCGATTGGTCGACCTCCGCGTCGACGCAGGAGTCTGGACCCAGCAAGAGCTCAGCGACCGAAACGCCGCTGCCGATCGTTGTAGGCCCGCAGCGCGCGCAGAAAATCGATCCGCCGCAACGCCGGCCAATTCGCGTCCGAGAAGTAGTACTCCGAGTAGGCGCTCTGCCAGAGCAGAAACCCGCTCAACCGGATCTCGCCGCTGGTGCGCAGAATCAGATCCGGCTCCGGCTGTCCCGAGGTGTAGAGATACCGCCCGATGGTGTCCGCGTCGAGCTCGTTGGTGATCTCCTCGATCGAGTCTCCGGTCGACGCCCGGTCCCGAAGGAAGCGCCGAAAGGCCTCGGTGATCTCCTCGCGACCGCCATAGGCCATCGCGATATTGAGTCGATATCGATCGTAGGAAGCCGTCGCTTCTTCGGCGGTGCGAATCGCATCCTGCAAACTCTCGGGCAACAGACCGATTTCGCCGATGTAGCGCACACGAACCTGCTTGCCGTGCACTTCCGTGTGCTCGGCCAGCTCGCGGGTCTTGGTCTCGAACAGCTCGAGCAGCGAACGCACCTCCTTGTCGTCGCGGTTGAAGTTGTCGAGCGAGAAGCTCCACACCGTCACCGTGTCGACACCGGTGTCGTAGCACCACGAAAGTACGTCCCACAGCTTCTCGGCGCCTTGGAGATGGCCTTGGCTCACGCTGGGCAGCCCGGCGCTGCGCGCAAAGCGACGATTGCCGTCCATGATCACACCGATGTGTCGAGGCAGCTTCCAGTCGGCGACCTGGTGGCTCAACCGACGCTCGTACAACGTGTAGAAGGGCGCTTTGATCCAGCCCTTGAGGGTACGCCAGGAGGCGCCTACGGAGGAGCCGACGCGAACGGGGCGGACTTCGGTTTCGACGGTCGAGGCTTCGGGCGTCAACATAGAAAGGAACCTAACGATTGAATGTGGCGGAGATGTGGCCTCGAGACAGGGATGGTAGGGTCTCGACCCCTGGGACCCCGAGCCGATCGTGGCGAGGGCAGCCCAGCCTCCAGAGAAACACGAGGTTATCAGAGGAATTCGAGTTTTCCCGCTGACGCTCTCGTACGAAGGCCGAACCCGCTCCCATGCTAGACCAAGAGACCGATCTACGGAACTCCGAACCGGGCGAAATCGGCGCGCTGGAGGCGATCGCCACCGCCCGCACCATCCGGCGCTATCGCTTCGAGCCGATTCCGGAGAACGACCTCAATCGCATCCTCTGGGCGGCGACACGCGCACCGTCGGGAACCAACCGCCAGCCCTTTCGTTTTCTCGTTCTGCGGGACGGCGAGCAGGCTCGGCGTGCCAAGGCCCTGCTCGGAGACGCCTTCCGAAAGGGCTGGGGAGAGAAAGCGGAGAGGGAAGGGTGGGGCGAGGGCGACTTCGATCCCGACTCCAGGCGGGGGCGGACGATGGGAGCGATGCAGTTCTTCGTCGATCACTTCGAGAAGATTCCGGTCGTCGTTCTGGCCTGCTACGTGCGCTATCGCGAGCTCAGCCACCAGGAGGGCGCCTCTGTCTACCCAGCGTGCCAGAACCTGTATCTCGCGGCACGAGCCCTGGGCTATGGAGCCTGCTTCAGCGCGTGGCACCTGTGGGTCGAGCAGGAGCTGCGGCAGTTGCTCGAGATTCCGAACCCTGTCGAGCTCTCGCTTTGCATCACCCTGGGGCGGCCCCGAGGTCGGCACGGTCCGCTGCGCCGACAGCCGATCCAGGAGACGGTCTTCGAGGAGAGCTGGGGCAAACCCGCCCCCTGGGCCAACGACCCTCCGGGTAGTCGATTCAGTCCGGGGGGACCGCCCCGTTCGGAATCGGGTCACTCTCCGGGGATGTCGGACGAGTGAGTCGCTGCAGGTTGACTCCAGCGATGGGCCACTCCTTCGGGCGTTCGAGATCGGCCACGAAGCTCTCCACCCTCTGATCCAGCACACGACCGTATCGGGCGGAGGCGTGTCGAACGACGCGCTCACCCTGCTCGTTCTCGAGCACGAGTGCCTGGTGCGTGATCACGATCGGTGCGTTCGGCGAAGGTACCCGTACCACATTCAGCAGCAGGCCAGCCGGAGCTTCGACGAGAATCTCGGTCGCACGATCGAGCGGCACGTACGGCAGATCGAACGAGCCGACCGGGATCCTCTCGTCCGGGAGCACCAGTTCCCGCGCTATCGAGCGCGTGTGCCAGCGCGTGAGGTCGAGCTCCAGTCGCACGCGCGGCATCGCCTCACCCGCCACCTCGTCCGTGACTTCGAGGAGCACCCCGAGCGCCTGCAATCCGGGCAGCCACTGTGTCGTCATGAGATGACGCCGAGACTCGAAGTCCGCTCGTCTCTCTTCGTAGCGGAGACGATCGAGCCACGACAGCACCTCGTCTACCTCGTCGGGCTCCCCGGCGAGGGCCAGGGCGAGGGCCGTTTCCGCAAACGTCGTGCAGTCGAACGCGTCGAGCCGGAAGCGTGGATCGGAGTCCGGAGGCTTGCCTTCTCCCAGAGGAGAGACTCTGTACTCCCTGCCGAGCAGCACTCTCGTGGCCCTTTCCACGACCGCGGCGAGATCCTCGATGGGCTCGACCGGGACCCGCTGGGGCGAAGCCGGTTCGAGCCAGGCCCAGAGCACCAGGAGTCGGCACACCACGGATGAAATCGAGCGCCTCACGACGCCAGAGCCTACGCCTGCTCGGCGGGCATTGCCAGGCGGGGGCCGGACCGCCGTGCCTCGGGGAGTGCGAGGCATTCACAGATCGACATCGCCCTACAATCGGAGCCGGCTGCCGCGGTATCCTTCCGCCTGAGCATGACGGACCAAGGAGGATCACCGAGCCCGATGGCGCAGCGCCTGCTGGCAGCAGGTGCCGGTCTCGGAGCGACGACGCTGGCCGCCGTGATCCCCGCGTGGGCCACAGCGCTCGACCCCGCCTACGACCCGGTGTCGCAGTTCATCAGCGAGCTCTCGGCCCAGGGAGCTCCGGGCGGTTCCTCGATGGCCCTCGGTGCGTTTCTTCCGATCGGCCTGCTGGTGCTGACCTTCTGCACCCTCTCCGCTGGCCTCCTGGACGGGTCGAGGAGGGCTCGGATCGGCTTCACCTGCGTTGCGGCCGTCGGAGTCGCCTACGCGCTCACTCCCCTGTTTCCCTGCGACCCTGGCTGCCCGCCCTGGGGCTCCCTCAGCCAGGACGCCCACACTCTCCTCGGCATCGGCGAGTATGCGGGCTTCGTGATCGGAGCGATCGTGCTCGCGGGGGTGTTCGGCCGCTACTCGCCCTGGCTCTCCTTCTACACCCTGACCAGCGCCGCCTTCACTGCGGCGGCGATCTTCCTCGCGTTCCGCCCGGACAACCACGAGTGGCGAGGGGCTCTGCAGCGAATCGCCGAGGGTTCGATCTTCATCTGGATCGGTGTGATCTCCATCGTGGTGGCCGGCACTCGCCAGGCCTCGGCACCCGAGCCGGAAGGCGAATGAGGATCGGCCCGCAGGCAGGGCCCGTTCTCAACGCAGGCCGGTCAGGTGCCGCGAGATCACGAGACGCTGGATCTCGCTCGTTCCCTCGTAGATCTCCGTGATCTTGGCATCGCGAAAGTAGCGCTCGACGGGTAGCTCCTTGCTGTAGCCCATGCCACCGTGGATCTGGATGGCCTCGTTCGCCACCCAGCTCGCGGTCTCCGAGGCATAGAGCTTCGCCATGCTCGCTTCGAGCGAGTAGCTCTTGCCATTCTTCTCGCCGTACTCCTTGGCGAGGGCGGCCTGATAGGTGAGCAGACGAGCGGCCTCGACCCGGGTCTTCATGTCGGCCAGCTTCTGCTGGATCATCTGGAACTGACCGATCTTGCTGCCGAACGCTTCGCGCTCCTTCGCATACTCGACGCTCGATTCCAGTGCCGCCTCGGCAATGCCCAGCGCCTGTGCTGCGATTCCGATTCGGCCGCCATCCAGGGTCTTCATGGCGATCTTGAAGCCCTCTCCTTCCTCGCCCAGACGGTTCTCCACCGGACACCGATAGTCGTCGAAGAGGATCTCCGAGGTGGCGCTGGCACGGATGCCGAGCTTGGGCTCCTTCTTGCCTCGACTGAAGCCTTCCTGGTCCGTTTCGATGAGGAACGCGGTGACACCATGATGTCTGCGCTCCGGCTCGGTCAGGGTATAGAGCACGATGTAGTCGGCATAGGGCGCGTTCGACACCCACGACTTTCGACCGTTGATGACGTAGTGAGAACCGTCGTCGGAAAGCACTGCCCGACTCCGCATACTGCCCGCATCCGAGCCGCTCATCGGTTCGGTGAGACTGAAGGCACCGATCTTCTGCCCTGCCGCGACCGGCTCGAGGTACTTCTTCTTCTGCGCCTCGGTGCCGAACTTCGTCAGCGGGATTGCATAGAGGGAATTGTGCACCGACATGATGGTGCCGTGCGCCGCATCCACCTTGGAGATCTCGGCCAGAGCCAGGACGTAGGCCAGCGTATCCATGCCCGAGCCTCCGTACTCGATCGGCACTGTGAGGCCCATGAACCCCTGCTCGCCGAGGCCGCGCACCGTTTCGATGGGAAACTCGCCGCTCTCGTCGAACTCGGCGGCAATCGGTGCGATCTTCTGAGTGGCGAAGTCGCGAGCCGTCTTGGCGATCAGCTCATGTTCCTTGGTGATGAAATCGAACACGGGGCACTCCTCTCGAAGACAGTTCGGGAATCCGCGAACGGCGCCGGCGCCGGCGGTCGTGACAGATGGGGTGATGCGAGCCAGCCCCGAGCGCGGATGCATTGACATCGGCAGCGTCCAGCGAAGCGCCCGGGCCGGCGGGGATTTCAGCGCCCAGTATAAACCTCCCTCAGGCACTCGCAGGCCACCGGCAAGACGCGGATTTCGGAAGAGCCCGACATCTCTACAGCCACCCTCTGGAGTGGCGCCGTGCGCGATAGAATCCCGCCACGAAATATGTCGGGAGAAGAACTCAACGACTGGGGCCTGCACGGGCAGACCGAGGAGGGGGGCGTGGTGTGGCGCACCTCGATCCGTCCCACGCCCTTCCTGATCGGGCGCCTGCCTACGGCTCACCTGCGCCTGCGCTCGCCCGGCGTCTCGGTCCGCCACGCCGAGCTCTTCACCAGGGACGACGGCCTCTGGGTGCGCGACCTCGGCAGCACCAACGGCACCTTCGTCAACGGTCGCGGAGTCCAGGGGGAACAGAGTCTCGCCGCCGGCGACATCGTGCATTTCGCCGACCAGGAGTTCCGGCTGACGGCCCCCCAGCGGAGGGTGGCAACCGAGATCATCGCTTCCCCCACGATGCAGATCTCCCACACACAGGCGGCTGTGGAGCCGAAGCTGATTCGCGAGGTCCGCGAGTTCCTCGGTTCGATCGAAGAACAGGACGTCCGCATCGAGTTCCAGGCGGTCGTCGACATGACGACCGGACTCAACGTCGGTTACGAAGCCCTGGGGCGAGCCAAGCGGCCCAGCCTTCCGGTCAATCCAGGAGAGCTGTTCCAGATCGCGGAGCGGATCGGTCTCTCGCGCGAGCTGTGCACCGCGTTTCGTCGCAAGACCCTCGCGATCTCACCGGAGCTGCCCGATCTCCCCGACGGCCGAAGACCACAGCTCTTTCTCAACAGCCACCCGATGGAGATCCGCGACAGCGAGGTGCTCCTCGACGACCTGGCGGAGTTCCGAACGCGTCACGGCGGCGAGCGAATCGTGCTCGAGATCCACGAGACAGCGATCACGGACCCGCAGAGCCTCGCCACCTTGCGCGAGCGACTCGAAGTCCTCCACATCGCCCACGCCTTCGACGACTTCGGAAGTGGCGAGGCCCGTCTCAAGGAGCTGTGCGAGTCGGCACCTCATCTGGTCAAGTTCGACGCCCATTTCGCGCGGGACCTTCCGAGCTCACCGAGACGCTTCGAGGTCGTACGCTCCCTGGTCAATCTGATGAAGAGTCTTCAGGTCGAGACCCTCATCGAAGGCGTCGAGACGGAAGAAGAAGTCCAGGCCTGTCGAGAGCTGGGCTTCGAGTTTGCCCAGGGCTACTACTTCGCCCGACCGGTGCCCCTCGACGCCCTCGCCTAACTGGCCGGGGAACCGCGACGACTAGTTCGTCAGATAGACGTGGAGATCGACCTCGACGCTCCGGTTGGTCTCGTTGAACATCAGAATGTCGTACTGGGGAAAGGCCACTCGCCCGACCTGCTGCGCATGGAACCGAATGGCTCCACTCTCGGCGATCGTGCTGACCTCGAGCGGAAAGAGCGCGAGCGCATCCTCGCGCCAGGCGCGGAGGATCTCGCGATCCTCGGGGATGAGGAGAGCTCCGACCTCTCCCGACTGAAACACGTCCTCCGAGAGGATCCCGTGGAGACTGAGAACGACCTCGGTGAAACCGGCTGCATCGAGAACGCCGGCCGGCACCAGATCGCCTGGATCCGAGCGCAACGAAGGAGGGACGACCACCTTCGAGAGACGAACAGACCTGGCGTGCGGGATCGCGGACGGAACTTCGACCTCGCCCTCGATACGCTGGAGCTCGGGGAGATTGGTCACCAAGACGGGCGTCACCTCCTCCGAATCGACCCGTGGCGCGAGCCACGCCAGCGACAGGACCACGAAGGACCCGATCAGCACTCCGATCCACGTCATTCTCATCTCTCGCTCCTTCAGAGCTCTTTCCGTTGCCATTCGCTTCCACCCTGCCGTACGGACGCGCTGCCCGCTGCGTCCAAGAGCTCTTCTGACGCCGACCGGTCAGGCGTCGAGGCTCCTGGCTCTGGTAGCGTGCGTGCAGGAGGATCTCGATGAGCCAGCGCCACACGCTCGACGACCTGATCGCACTGCTGCGCATGGAGCCGATCGAGGAGAACCTCTTCCGTGCTCAGAACGGTCCCGGGAGCCACGTCTTCGGCGGCCAGGTGCTCGGCCAGGCGATCGTCGCCGCGACCCGTACCGTCGAAGACCGGCCGATCCACTCGATCCATGCCTACTTCCTGCGTCGCGGAGACCACGCGCGGCCGATCCTCTTCGACGTCGACCGGATTCGAGACGGGCGCAGCTTCACCACTCGCCGCGTCGTCGGTATCCAGCATGGACGGGCGATCTTCAACATGTCCGCCTCGTTCCAGATCGAAGAGGAGGGCCTCAGCCATCAAACCGAGATGCCCGACGTGCCGCCACCGGACGGGCTGGAGTCCGACGCGGACTACTACGAGCGACTGGCCAAGACTCAACCCTTCCTCAAACGCTTTGCTTTTCGCTTCGCCATGATCGATAGCCGTCAGATCGAGGGCTACTACATGTGGCCACGGGAGGGGCACCCGAAGCTCCCGCCCTACAAGCACACCTGGGTGAAGATCAAGGGCAAACTCCCGGACGACCGCGAGATTCACGCCGCCCTGCTGGCCTACCTCTCCGACATGGACTTCATGAGCGTCTCGATGCAGCCCCATGGACCGGAGCTGACCCATTTCACGGTGCAGGGAGCCTCACTCGACCACGCGATGTGGTTTCATCGCCCGTTCCGGGTCGACGACTGGCTGCTCTTCGCCAAGGAGAGCCCGAGTGCCGCGGGCTCCCGCGGCTTCGTGCGAGGCGCCTTCTACAACCGCGACGGAGAGCTCGTGGCCTCGGTGGCGCAGGAGTGCCTCGTCCGACTTCACGAAAAGGACGAGGGGGTCGACTGACGTCTTCGGTGGAAGTCGCGGTTGGAGTCGCGGTGCAGGGCACTTCCGGGCGGAGCGTGGGGAGGCCGATATGCTCGGACATTCCCTCAACTCTGTTGGAGCAGCTCATGTCCCGTCGTCTCGTACTCGCAGCGAGTCTCTTCGCCGCATCCTGCTGGCTTCCCGCCCACGCCGCTGAGCTCACCCTCGAGCAGATTCTCTCGGTGCCCTTCCCCTCCGCGATGGTTGCCTCCCCACGGGGTGACGCGGTGGCCTGGGTATTCACGGACCACGGGCGCCGCAACCTCTGGGTCGCCCAAGCCCCCGACTGGCAGGGGCGTGCCGTCACCGACTATCGGGACGACGACGGGCAGGAGATCGGACAGCTCTCCTTCAGCCCGGACGGCCAGTCGCTGGCTTTCGTTCGGGGGGGTCCTCCGAACTCGGGTGGCGAACTGCCCAACCCGACCAGCGATCCCGCGGGTGTCGAGCGAGCCATCTGGCTCGTGTCCACTGACGGGAAGGACGAAGCGCGCAAGGTCGCAGACGGGTCGTCTCCCCTTTGGCGGGCCGACGGCCAAAGCCTCCTGTTCGGCTCGCAAGGGAAGATCTGGCAGGCCTCGACCACCGAGAAGGACGCCGGAGAGGACGATTCCGAGCCCGTCGAGTTGATCGGGGCTCGCGGAGGTCTGGGAAACCTTCGTCTCTCTCCCGACGGAGCCCGGCTCGCTTTGGTGAGCGACCGCGGGACCCACTCGTTCATCGGCGTCTTCGACTTCGAGCAGCAGACCCTCCGCTACCTCGACGCCTCGCTCGACCGGGACTTCGCTCCGGTGTGGTCCCCCGACGGCCGTCAGCTCGCCTTCGTGCGTGCTCCGGCTCGCCAGGCCATCACCATCTTCGGACCGCAGCGCGAAGGCCAGCCGTGGTCTTTGCGCACAGTCGACGTCACCACCGGTGAGGGACGCGAGATCTGGCGGGCTGAGGAAGGCCGAGGCAGCGTGTTCTACGGCACGGAAGGAGACGACGCTCTCACCTGGACTCGCAGCGACTCGCTCATCTTCCCCTGGGAGCGCGACGGCTGGCGTCACCTCTATGCCGTCTCGGCGTCCGGGGGAGAGGCCCGTCTGCTCACACCGGGATTCTTCGAGGTGGAGTACGTCGCCGCGGACCCGGGCCGCGACGGGGTCGTGTTCTCTTCCAACCAGGAAGACATCGACCGTCGTCATCTCTGGCGAGTCGACCCGGCGGGAGGTGTACCCCGGGCGCTGACCTCGGGCAGCGGAATCGAGAACATCCCGGTACCCCTCGGAGCCGGCGCGATCGCCTTCGTCGGCGCTACGGGAACCGTGCCTCTCCAACCCCGACTGGTGACCGCGCAGGGCGAGATCAGGAATCTCGCACCGGCGGCCCTCGACGACTTCCCCGTCGCCTCCCTGGTCGAGCCGGAGCAGGTGATCTTCCCCGCCTCCGACGGGATGCGCATCCACGGGCAGCTCTTCCTCCCACCCAGCTCGTTCCAGGGAAAGAGGCCCGGCCTGCTGTTCTTCCACGGAGGCTCCCGGCGCCACATGATGCTGGGCTTTCACTACAGCAGCTACTACCACAACACCTACGCCTTCAATCAGTACATGGCCGTACGGGGCTACGTCGTGCTCTCGGTCAACTATCGAAGTGGGATCGGCTACGGTCTCGAGTTTCGTGAGGCCGAGAACTACGGTGCCGCCGGTGCCAGCGAGTTGCGCGACGTGCTGGGGGCTGGCCTCTACCTCGCCGCACGTGACGACGTCGATGCGGAGCACGTCGGCCTCTATGGCGGCTCCTACGGCGGCTACCTGACCGCCATGGGCCTGGCTCACGCCTCGGAGCTGTTCGCCGCCGGAGTCGACATCCACGGAGTACACGATTGGCGGCGTACGATCAAGAACTTCGTGCCCTCCTACGACCCCCTCGAGAATCCCGAGGAGGCCCGGGTCGCTTTCGAATCGTCACCGCTGGCCGCAGTCGACGGCTGGAGCTCCCCGGTGCTCCTGATCCACGGCGACGACGATCGCAATGTGCCCTTCGAAGAGAGCGTCGTCCTGGTGGAGCAACTGCGCAGACTCGGAGTCGAGCACGAGGTCCTCGTCTTCCCCGACGAGGTCCACGGTTTCCTCCGTCACGCAACGTGGCTCACCCTTTTTGGCCGAGCCGCTGACTTCCTCGACCGCCACCTGGCCGCCGCCGAGCAACCCGCAGCGGCGGTCTCTGGCGCAGTGAAACGCTAGGTGTGATGGCTCGGTGGCCACCAAAGGGCCTTCGTCCGCACCGAGGAGGAGAAACCCCGAGTCGGCATAGAGAGCTCAGGGGGGGCAACCGTCGTGCCGAGACAGGTCGTCTCTGACTCGCTGAAGGGTTGAGGATCCCCGGTCGGTCGAAGTCGAGGATCGGCTGATCAAGGCCTTCCTTCTCCATCTCGCGTACATCCAGGCCATGACAGTATGTGCCTAGACTCTGATTATTCTGCCTCACCCAAGACTCCCGCACGAGCGGCCGAGGACCCTGGCGCCGGTCGAGCAGATCGACACGATCTCTCGGCAGGCTCCGGGGGTTTCTGATGGATGAGAAGGAGATGACTGTATGAACCTCAGACGAGTGTTTCTCTTGACTGTACTCGCAGCGCTGGTGATGGCGGGCCTGGGCACGGCGGTCGGCGTCGCCCAGGAGACGGCCGAAGTCGATCGCACCGAGCTTCCCCTCCGGCCTCCCTGGTACCCGCCCATCACGACTCTCGATGCTCGCGATGCCAAGGCCCCTCCGGTATACGAGGTCAAGCCACCGAAGGACGCGCCCAACGTCGTGATCGTCCTGCTCGACGATCTCGGCTTCGGCGGTACCAGTGCCTTCGGCGGCGTCATCCAGACGCCCCACATGGACAAGCTCGCCGCCAACGGGCTGATGTACAACCAGTTCCACACCACGGCTCTGTGCTCGCCGACCCGCCAGGCACTCAAAACGGGCCGCAACCACCACTCGGCCAACCAGGCGAAGATCGCCGAGGTGGCGACCTCGTTCCCCGGCGCTACCGGCATGCTTCCCAACGATGTCGCCGGTATCGGGGAAATGCTGCGACTCAACGGCTACAGCACCGGGGCCTTCGGGAAGTGGCACGAGACCGCGGTCTGGGAGATCAGCCCGTCCGGCCCGTTCACTCGCTGGCCCAACTACCAGGGCTTCGACGAGTTCTACGGCTTCCTCGGCGGGGAGACCAACCAGTGGGCTCCCGCCGTGTACCACAACCAGAATCGCGCCGAGATCCCAGACGACCCCGACTACCACTTCATGAACGACATGGCCACGAAGTCGGTCGAGTGGATCCGCTTCCAGCAGGCGCTCACCCCGGAGAAGCCCTTCTTCGTCTACTTCGCCCCCGGCGCAGTGCACGCACCGCACCATGTGCCGCAGTCCTACATCGACAAGCAGAAGGGCAAGTTCGACGAGGGCTGGGACGTGATCCGGGAGCGAATCTTCGAGAACCAGAAGAAGCTCGGCGTCATCCCGGCAGACACGAGGTTGGCGGACAAGCCGGCGGACATCAAGGACTGGACGGACCTCACGGCCGACGAAAAGAAGCTCTTTGCCCGCCAGGCAGAGGTCTTCGCGGCCTACCTCGACATGGCCGATCACGAGACCGGGCGTCTGATCCAGGCGATCGACGACCTGGGCGAGCTCGACGACACGCTCATCTTCTACATTGCCGGCGACAACGGCACCAGTGCCGAGGGCGTGATGAACGGGCTCTACAACGAGATGACGTACTTCAACAACGAGCCGAAGGGCTCGGACGTCGATTTCATGTTGAAGTACTACGACGAGTGGGGCGGACCCACCACCTATCCCCATATGGCGGCCGGATGGGCGGTCTGCTTCGACTCGCCCTTCATGTGGACCAAGCAGGTAGCGTCGAACTATGGCGGTACCCGCAACGCGATGGTCACCCACTGGCCGAACCGGATCAAGGCAAAGGGCGAGCTGCGCAGCCAATGGCACCACGTGATCGATGTCGTGCCGACGATCCTCGAGGCGATCGGCGTGCCGGAGCCCCGTATCGTCAACGGCGTTCCGCAGCGTGTGATCGAGGGTGTGAGCATGGTCTACACCTGGGACCATCCCGGGGCTCCCGATCGGCACCAGATCCAGTACTTCGAGATGTTCGGCAACCGGGGCATCTACTACGACGGCTGGTTCGCGGGCACGGTTCACATCAAGCCCTGGGGAAAGGTCGAGAATCGGTTCCCGGAGGACACGTGGGAGCTCTACAACGTCGAGAAGGACTTCAGCATGTCGACGGACCTGTCGAAGGAGCACCCCGAGCTGCTCGCCAAGCTGCAGGCGGTGTTTCTCGCCGAGGCGGTGAGGTACAAGGTGCTGCCCCTCGACGACCGACGCCAGGAGCTGTTCAATCCGAAGGTGGCCGGCCGACCGGACCTCATGTTCGGGCGCACCACCTTGACGCTCTACGAAGGTATGTATGACCTGCTCGAGAACGACTTCATCAACATCAAGAACACGTCGTTCGAGATCGTAGCCGACGTCGAAACCGGCAGCGATCCGGTCAACGGTGTCATTGTCGCGCAGGGCGGACGCTTCGGTGGTTGGAGCCTGTACGTGAAGGAGGGCACGCCGAAGTTCGTCTACAACTATCTCGGCATGGAGAACTTCACGGCCACGTCGAGCTCGAAGTTGCCCGCGGGCAAGTCGACCGTGAAGATGGACTTCGCCTACGACGGTGGCAACCCGGGCTCGGGCGGCACCGCGACGCTCTACATCAACGGCAACTCGGTGGGCTCGACCAGGGTCGCGCAAACGGAGTTCGCGATCTTTTCCGCAGACGAGACCGCTGGGGTGGGCGTCGACAAGGAGACCCCGGTCACGCAGGACTATGGCTCGGGGTCGAGCGATTTCACGGGGTCGATCGACAAGGTGACGGTCTCCCTGAAGCAGTGAGCCCTCGCCCTCGGGGTCGCGGTGGCCCCGAGGGCTTCGGCAGCCATCTCGAGAGTGTGGCATCTACTGGCGACCCGTCGGAGCATCGCGGGACGCTGGGGAGCTGGCAGGACACCCGCGAACCTCAGAAACGGCGACCGAGCTCTTCGAGGGACCCGATCCGCAGATCGGCCTCCTCGAACTGCTCCATAGCGGCCTGCTCGGGCGCGGGGATCGCGACCACGAACATCCCCGCCGCCCGGGCGGAACGGACCCCAGCCATCGAGTCCTCGATGGCCACGCAGCGCCCTGGCGCCACTCCGAGGGCGTGCGCGGCCCGCAGGTACACATCCGGTGCCGGCTTCCCACGCGGATCGTCGAGTGCCGAGCAGCGGACTTCGAAGGTCGTCTCGAGTCCGAGGCGCCGCAGCACGGCGTCGATGATCAAAGGGGCCGAGGACGTCGCCAGACCGACCTGGAAGCCCTCGCCACGCAGCCTGGCCGGTAGCACCCGGGCACCCGGCAGCGCCTCGCCCTCACTCTCGATCAGCTCGGCCACCTTCGAGTCGATCCGCCGCGCCAGGGTGGGCAGGTCCGCCGGACTCCACGGCTGGCGCTCGTACCAGTAGTCCACGACCTCGGAAGTCCGCAGTCCCATCGTCAGCCGGCAGTTCGCCTCGGTGAGCTCGATCCCGACCGTGCCGAAGACCTCCCGCTCCGCTCGGCGCCAGAGCGGTTCCGAGTCGATCAGGACACCGTCCATGTCGAAGATCACGGCATCGAAGCGGTCCCGCATCCGGCTTCAGACCTTCTCGAGCGCCGACTGGATGGCGAAGAACTCACCGACGTTCTCGACCGTGAGCAGGCCGACGAGCTGCCCCGCCCCCACGACGGGGAGGGTGCGGCTGTGCTGTGCCTGGAGGCGCATCAGCAACGGCTCGACCATGTCCCGCGGATCGGCCACCTCGAAGTCCCGGTCCATCACGTCCGACACCACATGGTCGGAACCGAACCTCGACAGGGCTGAAAGCAGCGCCGGTTGCGTGAGGATACCCACCGTCTGACCGTCCTCCACCACGGGGAAGTCGACCTGCGAGCCCGCCATGGTGAGCTCGACTGCGCGGCCGAGCGGGTCGTGTGGGCTCAGACTCCGGAAGTCGGTGAGCATCACCTGCTCGACAGGAATGCCGCCGAGGCGCTCCTTGAGCTCCACGTAGCTCGATTCCTGCGCAGCGCCGATCCACACGAAGAGCGCGATGAAGACCAGGAAGGGGTTGGTGAACAGACCGACGAACCCGAAGACAAACGCCATCGCTTGACCGATCGAAGCCGCGATCTGGGTTGCCCGTACATAGGGCAAGCGCATCGCCAGGAGGGCCCGCAGGATCCGGCCGCCATCCATGGGGAAGGCGGGCAACAGATTGAAGGCGAACAGCACGAGATTCACCAGGACCAGCTGCTCCAGGAGCGGCCCGTGGGTCATCTCGGGATCCTCGGCCAGACGTTCCAAGGGCACCCAGTTCCCCGAGAGGGTCAGCATCGAGAACAGAGCGGCTGCAATCCCCAGATTGACCAGCGGACCCGCAATTGCCACCAGGAACTCGTGGAGCGGCTTCTCGGGCATCTTCTCGAGGCGCGCAACGCCGCCGATCGGAAGCAGGATGATGTCGCGAGTGCGTACCCCGAAGCGCCGAGCCGTGAGGGCATGCCCCAGCTCGTGAAACACCACGCAGGCGAACAGAGCGAGGATGAAGAGAACCCCTCGGAGAACCGCTGCGACCGTACCCTCGGCCTGCCAGTGCAACAGCCCGATCCAGCCCAGGATCAAGAGAAAGGTGACGTGGATCTTGAGATCGATTCCGGCGAGCTTGCCAACTCGGAAGGACCACTTCATGCCGAGACTCCCTAGAGAGTGACCCCCTCAGGTTACAGCGAATCTGCAGCGCCTGAGCACATGGATGCGAACCGGGGGGTCCCGCGCCTCGTATGATGGAAGAACAGTCACACGCTCGCCGCTGCGCGACAGCGGCTCACCCCGAGGGACTCTTTCTCAGGAAAGGTTCTCGCCAGCGAAGGGCTGGGCCACCGAACCGACAGGAAAGGAAGCGACCGATGACTCTCAGGATCAACGACCAGGCTCCCGACTTTACCGCCGACACCACCGAGGGGCCGATTCAGTTTCACGACTGGATCGGCGACGGATGGGCGGTCCTGTTTTCTCACCCGAAGGACTTCACGCCTGTCTGCACCACCGAGCTGGGCGCGGTCGCAGGGCTCAAACCCGAGTTCGAGAAGCGCAATTGCAAGGTGGTCGGCATCAGCGTCGACGGAGTGAGCGACCACAAGAAGTGGTCCAAGGACATCGAGAAGTACAGCGGCAATGCCCTCAACTACCCTTTGATCGGCGATCCGGGTCTCGAGATCGTCAAGGCCTTCGACATGCTGCCGGCAGACTCGGGGGACACCTCGGAGGGCCGCACCCCGATGGACAACGCCACAGCGCGCTCGGTGTTCGTGATCGGACCCGACAAGAAGATCAAAGCCACCCTCACCTACCCGATGTCCACGGGTCGGAACTTCGCCGAGATTCTGCGCCTCCTCGATTCCTGCCAGCTGGCGGTGAGTGACCAGGTCGCCACTCCGGCCAACTGGAACCAGGGCGACGACGTCGTCATCCTGCCCTCGGTCTCCGACGAGGACGCCAAGAAGAAGTACCCGGACGGCTGGGAAACACCCCTGCCCTATATCCGCAAGGTCCCGCAGCCCTGACGAGCCCTCGAGGGCGGGGAGCGTGACCGCCTCACGCTTCCCTGTCCCGGAGCCGGAGCTCGACATGGCTCATTCGGTCTCTCGCCATCTCCGCCTGGAGATCGACGCCTACGACACGTCGATCCGCCAGTTCATTCGCGGCTACGAGAAGATGCTCGACGCTGCCGTCGACGCCGTCCTCGACGTCTCCGATCTGCGCCGAGTCGTGGATCTGGGATCCGGAACCGGCGCTCTCGCCGAGCGACTTCTGGAGCGGCACCCGAGCGTGCGGGTGGAGCTCTGGGACGTCGATCCAGAGATGTTGGCCAGGGCTCGGCAGCGGCTGACCCGATTCGCAGAGCGGGCGATCTTTCTGGAGCGCTCCTTCTTCGAGCCGCTCGACGACGTCGACGCCGCCATGGCCTCCCTCGCGCTGCACCACGTCCGGGAACGCGACCAGAAGCTCGCGCTCTACCGACGCATCGCCGCGGGTCTACGTCCTGGAGGCGTGCTGGTCAATGCGGATGTCACCATGCCCGAGGACGAGAACGAACGACGGGAGACATATCAGACCTGGGCGGATCACATGGTGGCCCAGGGCATCGAGCAAGCGCAGACCTGGCGCCACTTCGACGAGTGGTCCAGGGAGGATCGCTACTTCTCGTGCGACGCCGAGCGATCTGCTCTCGAGCAGGCAGGGCTCACGGTCGAATGTCGCTTCAGCGCTCCGCCCTCGACCGTTCTGGTCGGCACCAGGCCCCGCTCGCTGCCCGCTCCCTCGTCACTCGGAGACTGATCTCCGAATCGGCAGCCGGGCAGGGCCGATTCGGGCCCCCTCCGGCCGGGTAGTGGCTCACTACCCGAGGCCGGGTGGTCTGTCGCTGGAACCTGTGCAAGGCTGGTCAGCGCCCCTGTTCGGGGCGTGTGCCAGGAGGTGCGCGATGCTGTCGGTCGACACCGTCCTCTGCCCGGTCGACTTCTCTCCAATCACCCATCGGACCCTGGAGTTGGGGATCGAGGTCTGCCGCCTGTTCGACGCCGGGCTCATCGTCCTCCACGACATCGAGACTGCCCCGGGGCCCGGGATGGGTGTCGGCTGGATGTGGACCGAAGAGCACCTCGCCACCGAAGAAAGGCGAAAGGTCGAGACCGACACCCGCCTGCGGGAGCTCCTGGCCACACTTCCCGAAGAGATCGCGGCGATCGGGATGGTCTCCCATGGCTACTTCGACGAGGTGCTACCGGCGATCCTTCGAGACAACCACGTCGACATGGTGGTCATGGGAACCCACGGTGTCGATACCGAGGAGCACCGCTCGCGCACCGCCAGCTTCGTCACCTTCTCGCCAGCGCCCGTGCTCGTGCTGCGCGATCGGGGGCCCGACACCTCCGTCTTCACGACCGACTGGGCTACTGAGAACCCGGTGAACATACTGGTTCCTCTCGACTTCGCCGACTACTCGCTCACCGCCGCGGCGTATGCGTTCGAACTGGCCCGGCTGGTTCCGATGCGGGTTCACCTGCTCCACGTGGAGCCCCCGACCCACCACCTGCTGCGTCGTCCTCCGCAGGACAAGGATCTCGAGTCGCGGCGGCGCAGGTCTGCCGAGCTCCTCGGCACGCTCATTCCGGCCTCCCTTCGCGAGCGAACGACGATTCACACCGCGACCGGGCGGGTCGGGCTCGAAATCGTGGCCCACGCCGCAGAGGTCGAGGCAGCGATGATCGTGATGGGAGTCCACGAAAAGGGCTTTCTGAAGAGATGGACCGAGGGCGTCCCTTCGAGTGACGCCCTCTTCGGCTCTCCCTGCCCCGTCCTCTTCATCTCGGCCATCGCCGCGCGGTCGCTGTCGCAAGGGGCTCTCGCCGGCTGAGTCCAGAGTCCGACACAGCGCGAGGGCGGCCGAGCCGTTTCTTCTCCCGACCTCAGAGGCGAAGGCGCCTCCAGAGCACCTTTGGGGCGATTTTGCGCCGCTCGGACACCGAATGAGTCGATTCGCTGGCCCGTAGTACGTCATGAACCCAGAGAGAGCCGTGAGCCGATGAATCGAGAGATGTCCGACGACGCGAACAGAGAGACTCCCGAGCTTGCGCCACTTCTGGCAGAAACGCTCGAGGACTACGCTCACTCGCTGGCCGACCTCGACCTCGACAAGACACTGTCCTTCTATCGGGACGACGCGGTGATCGCCGATCTGGTCGATCATCGAGTCCACTCCACCGCCCAAGAGCGGCGCCAATGGCTGACGGCGTGGTCTCGCTCCTACCGTCACCTGGCTCTCAGAGATCGAGAGTTCCTACCGGCGGGCAACCGCATTGCCGTGAAATGGACCTTGTCCGGGGAAGATGTGAGCGGCCAGCCCGTCTGCTTGCGGGGCGTCCACATGCTCGTCGTCGACGAGTCCGGCCGCATCGAAGCTCAATGGTGCACCTTTCATCGACAACACCCGGGAGCCGCCGAGAGAACAGCGACCCCCGACTGAAGGCGACCGGCCGACAGTCGCCACAGGTCGAGGGCCTACCGCTTCCCTTCCGCGAGGACCTCCGCCGCTAGGGCAGCCGGTTGCGAAACTCCGAAGAGCGCATGATCTCGAGCACGACGTCAGCGGTCTTGCCCTGCTCGATCTGGCGCAGATAGGTGTCTCGACCCGAAGTGTCCATTCCACGTCCGAGAAGGCCCTGGTAGATCTGGCCGAGGATCTCTTCCGCATCCTCTGCGTCGGAGCGATCGCGGAACTCGCGGCTCGACGCCACCGAGCGAATCCAGGGCTCCGAACGGCCCTCCATGAACTGTTCGACACCCTGGCGGACGCCGTCCGCGTCGCCGTCCCGACCGAGCAGAGCCCGATAGACCTGCTGCACGGCGAACTCCGAGCGCTCCTGATCGTAGCGAACCGATCCGCTCGGACGCTCACCCCCGCCCGAGGACTGCTCCCGCACCGGTCGCAGCGAGCTGATGGCGTCGTTCAGGCCGAGGGTGCGAAGGTCCGGAGTGTCTCTGTCCACGGTCTGACAATCCCGGAACTCCTCGGTCTTGCAAAGCTCCCAACGCCCACTCTCCACCCTGACGGAAGAGATCCTGTCGTTCCACGATTCGGAGAGAAGATTGGGCACCGCGCTGCGGTAGGACTCACTTCTGCCTCCGTAGCGTCCGTCTTCGAAGACCGTGATCTCCTGGGCGAGGGCGAGGCCACCGAAGAGGGCGAGCAGCAAAGACACACAGGCGATCGATCGTCGAGTTGTCATCATCGTTGGTTCCTCTCGAAGAGTATGAACACTGACGAGCCCAGAATATCCGCTTCGAGTCCTTCAATGCACCGGCAGCGGAGCCTCCCCGAACGCGGTCAGGGCTTCCAACCATCGCTCCGTCATGATCTCCAGCAGCCTCCGCCCCTTCTCCGCGGTCGCCAGGGAGGGGTTCCCGAGGTAGCCCTGCGGCACATAGCCCGGCTCTCCCTCGTCCCGGGACAGGAGCCCCGGACGATAGCCCGGCCCCCCGGGTCCCGCGGAGCGCTCCGGCGCCGGTCCCGGGAGCGGCGTCACGATCCGCTCGGGCTGCAGGAAGAGATGAATCGACGTCTCACCCTCGTCGGCGTGGCCCCCGCCTTCCTGCTCGAGCAGTGCCTCCGAGCGGTGGTCCTCCAGGTCGCCCCACGACACGACCAGAACGGGAACTCCGTCCTCGACCCGAAGCTCCCGGGCCGCAATCGAGATCGGCAGTCCGGTCGCCTGGGCGATGCCGGTGTTGAGAAACACGACCCGCCGTGCCCCGTGGCGGACCAGGGAGCGCGCGACCTCGTGCACGTAGTCCTGAAAGACCTGGACATCGGCCACCTCGGTTCCGGGGAAGTCGCGGAAGGCTGGAAACCAGCCGTGCTGGATCGGGGGAGCCACCACCACCGGAAGCGCTTCGACGGCGCGGTCGCAGAGGTACTCGGCCACCCTCCAATCCGAATTGAGCGGCAGGTGCGGGCCGTGCTCCTTGGCCCCCGCGCCGAAGGGCACGATCACCAGCGGAGCCTCTCGCAGACGCTCCTGCGCCTGGGGCCAGGTCAGGTCACCGAGCCAGGCACCCCGATCCTGGGCAGCACCCGCACCGGCGACGAACAGCAGTGCGAGCACCAGGCCTCCGGCCCGTGCCTTCGGATGTCTCTGGTTCATCCCGCCATTCTAGAATGCGGCGAAGCTCTTCGAGGACGAGAGGGCCCAACTCGAGGGAGTCGAGAAGCGAACCCCCAGGAACGGAGCGTCTGGCTCTGGGCGCCCGGTGAGCAGCGCGGTGCTCAGTCCGACCTGGCTCCCGTCAGTCGAGTGCGCTCCGCTTCGATCCCGTAGCGCGAGCAGTACGCGGCGACCACGGGATCGGCGAGCACGCTGTCGTGGTCGTAGCCGAGGGTGGCCAACTGAGCCGGCGGCCTGGCTCGTCGACCCGCCCGCTGCGCGGCGAGGAATTCCTCGATCGCCGTGACGTGACCCGGGTCCGAGGCGACTCCGAGCTCCTCGAGGAGAGAGACGACAGTGGTCGCCGAATCGCGAACCAGCTGCGAGTAGGGAACGTGACGTGCCCGAGCGGAATCGCGCTCGGTGAACTCGGAGAGCCGGGGCAGCTTGCCGTGCAGGTGGGAGAGACCGATCCGACTCCGGTGGGCGTCGTCGCTGACCGGATTGACGCGACAGAAGGGATCGACGATCGACTCCACCATGACCAGCGTCGAGGCCATGGCTCGGAAGGGGTCGCGGTCGGTGATCACGAAGCGGGCTTCGGGAAACACCGCAGCGAACTGATCGATGCTCCGCGCGATCTGCGGCGCCTTGAGCACCAGGAATCCACCCCTCGGCACCGGGTTCTTCCACAGCAGGATCTGCACGACCTGCCGGTAGTGCTCATAGGCACGACTGAGATCCCGCTCGAGCAGGAAGCTGCGCCACCTCGGCAAACACATCGAGACCGCCTGCCCGAGCATGCCGACGCAGTCGATGAACCCCCACGGGCACTCCTCGGGCTCGTCGGCATTCACCCAGTGCATTCGTTCCAACATCGAGCCCCGGAGCCGGTCCAGCGGCCGCTGGACCCGGGCAATCCGCTCGTCGGTCGCGAAGGTCTCGGCCTGCGGCGGGGGGAGCGGCTCCATGAGCTCCCAGCGAAGCAGCGCCCGAGCGTCGCGGTGCAACGAGACGAGGTTGTGCAGCAGGGTCGTCCCACTGCGCTCGAGGCCGGTGATGTAGACGATCGGTGGGATGGGAACCCTCCCGATCTCGGGATACCGGCCCAGGAGCTCGAGCACTTTCTGACGGCGAACCAGGTCACGCACTGCCAGATTGCGCAGGAACTCCCGACCGAACGCCGTCAGGGGCTCCGATCGAAGGTCGAGCGCATAGGCCGACAGCGGGCCGTGGAACCACTCGTCGCCAAAGTCGTCGAGACCGGAGCGCTCGGAGGCTTCCGCCAGGAAACCGCCGATCCCGGAGTCGCTTCTCTCCATCCACCCTCCTCGAGCTGCGCCACTCCTCACCTGGAGCCCTCGAACTGTAGCAGCGGCGGCTCGACCCACGAATGCCGGCTCCCCTTGACCCGTAGTTCCGACGACTTCCGAGCCCCTTCCCGATCGTCGCCGCATTTTCGGCGTCCTGGGGCCCCAAAGGTTCCGTAGTTATGCAAGAATCGACGGTCGATCACCTCTTCGTGGGGGGTCCATCGCGCTATCGGGAGGAAAGAGGAAATGTTCATGTACTACAAGCTCAGTCAAGGTCAGGCCCTCGTCGTCACCCGACCGGGGAAGATCTCCGTTTCCTTCACGCCCACTCTGGTGATGCCGCTGGTCAACAAAGTGGAGACGATGGACATCTCGCTCAAGACGATCGAGATCGACCGTCGTGGCAAGGAGGGACTGATCTGTCGCGACAACATCCGAGCCGACATCAAGGTCACGTTCTTCGTTCGCGTCAACAAGAGCGTGGACGACGTGATTCGAGTCGCCCAGTCGATCGGCTGCGAGCGTGCCTCTGACGCCGGTGTCCTGGAAGAGCTCTTCAACGCCAAGTTCTCCGAAGCGCTCAAGACGGTCGGCAAGCAGCTCGACTTCGTCGATCTCTACACCAAGCGAGAAGACTTCCGCGACCAGATCATCCAGGTCATCGGGCGCGACCTCAACGGCTACGTCCTCGAAGACGCGGCAATCGACTATCTCGAGCAGACACCCCTCTCCGCGCTCGACGAATACAACATCCTCGACGCACAGGGCATTCGCAAGATCACCGAGCTCACCGCCACCGAGCACGTCAAGACCAACGAGCACCAGAATCTCGAGAAGAAGCAGATCAAGAAGCAGGACGTCGAGGCCCAGGAAGCGATTCTCGAGCTCGAGCGTCAGCAGGCCGACGCCGAGGCTCGTCAGGCGCGCGAGATCGCCACCGTCAAGGCACGCGAGGAGGCCGAGACCCAGAAGGTCCAGGCCGAGGAGCGGCTGCGCTTCGAGACTGCGCGCATCAAGACCGACGAAGAGCTCGCCATCCAGGAAGAGAACAAGAACCGCCAGATCGCGGTGGCGGAGAAGAACCGCGAGCGGGTGATCGCCGTCGAGACCGAACGGGTCGAAAAGGACCGTCTGATCGAGGTCATCGCACGCGAGCGTGAGACCGACCTGCTGCGCATCGAGAAGGAAAAGGAAGTCGAGCAGCACAAGAAGGACATCGCCGACATCATCCGCGAGCGCGTTGCGGTCGACCGCACGGTCGCCGAGGAGGAGGAGAAGATCAAGGAACTGCGGCTGCTCGAAGAGGCCCGGCGCAACAAGGAGGCGAGGATCGTCGCCGCCGAGGCGAGGCCCAGGAAAGCCTGGTCAAGGACATCAAGGCCGCCGAAGCGCGGGAGGAAGCCTCCAAGTTTCTGGCGCGCGAGCGTCTGATCTCTGCCGACGCCGAGCTCGAAGCCGCCGACAAGGAGGCACAGTCCAAGATCCGCCTCGCCGAAGGCATCAAGGCCGAGCAGGCTGCGTCCGGTCTCGCCGAGGTCCAGGTCAAGGAGCAGAACGCCGCCGCGATCGAGAAAGAAGGGCGCGCCGAGGCCGCTGTACTTCGGGACAAGTACACCGCCGAAGCGAACGGCATCGAGGAGAAGGCCAAAGCGATGGCGGCCCTCTCCGACGCCAGCCGCGCGCACGAGGAGTATCGCCTCAGACTCGAGAAGGACAAGGACGTCGAGCTCGGTGCCATCGAGGCCCATCGCGAGGTCGCCGAGGCCCAGGCCCGTATGCTCGCCGAGGCGCTCCAGAGCGCCAACATCGACATCGTCGGCGGCGACGGCGCGTTCTTCGACCGCCTGGTGGGCGCGGTCGGCATGGGTAAATCGCTCGACCGGTTCTTCGAGCGCTCCAAGGTCGCCGGAGCGGCGGTCACCGACTACCAGACGGGCGTAGCCAATCTGCGCGAGGACCTCAAGGAGATCGCCACCGGAGTCGGAGGCTCTCCGGAGCGGCTGCAGAGCGTGACCCTGGCCGCATTCGTCGCCCACCTCATGGGCTCGGCAGACGACAACCAGAAGGCGCGCCTGCGCAAGGTGCTCGACGTTGCCCGCGAGCTGGGCGTCGACGGCGGTACCGGCGGCAGCGAGAGCTGAGGAGCCTGATTTGGCCGACGAGAATTCGGCAATCGAAAGCGGATCTGAGGAGACCGGGCAGGACGGTCCCAGGGCCGATGCGATCGAGCAAGGCACCTACGAGATCATTCGGGATCGTCTGAAGCAGCAGGCGCGCGAGCTCCAGCAGCGAACCCAGCGCCTCAACGACCGACGCCTCGAGATCTTCGGCGGCACCGAGCTCGCCGTGGTCGGCAACGAGCGCATTCGCACCGAGAACAACTGCGTGCCGCGCGACATCGCCCGGGTCGGTGACCGGCTGCTCTTCGGCTACAACGTCTTCATCGGGCTCAAGCGAGAAACCGCCGTCTCCGACGTCTTCTCCTGCCATCGATTCATCGAGACCGAGGCGAACGAGGGCCCAGAGCTCTCTTTCACCTTCGAGCCGGCCCAGGCCGACTTCCTCGAAGACCCTCAGTTCTCGCAGGACTTTCGAGAGCTCTACCAGTACTACAAGTCGACCCGTCTGCTGCAGCTGCGAACCCTCGACGCCAAGGTTCTCGCCGTCTTCCAGATCGGCGGAACGGTGCACGACTCGAAGGTGCTGCGCTGGGCGGTCGACACTTCCGGCGAGGCCACCTACATCGACAATCGCGGTGAGCGCGATCACGTCTTCGCTCCCGCCTACGACTTCGACTGGATGCCGACCACTCGCGAGGATCATGTCGCGGGACGCCACCCTCACGTCGACATCCTCGACGAGGTCTTCGTCGAGACGGTCGGCGGCGACCTCACCGTCAAGATCGAGAACAACACCGAGGATGGCCTCGGGATCTATCGCGAGCCGGTCGACGACCCAGACCAGTCGCTCGACGACGCCGAGATCCACTACGCGAAGCTCGGAGCGCTCATTCTGCTCAAAATCCTGCCCTATCGCGAGGAGCAGTGGCGGTACCTGGTCTTCAACACCCGCACTCGGAGCGTCGAGCGGATCGACGCCATCGGCACTGCTTGTCAGCGCGCTCCCCGAGGATCACGGAATCATCTTCCCCGGCGGCTACTACCTGCAGACCGGACAGAAGCGGATCTTCGAAAGCGCGGTCGACCAGCTCGAGTTCGCTCGCCGCATCCGCTCGCCCAACGGCGAGGACGTGCTCTACGTCTTCCACGACCGTGGACAGGGCCGCACGCTGCTGCTGCCCTACAACCTGATCCGCAAAGAGGTCGCTGCCGCCATCCACTGCCACGGCTGCAGCGCTCTTCCGACGACGGTCGGATGGTGATCTTTCGCGCCACCTCGGACGAGCCGACACGGGTGCACGCCATGCAGATCTGGCAGACCCCCTTCCAGACCGCGGAGTTCGCCGCGTCGCAGACCTCGGAGTCGGCCGGAAGCTATCTCGAGCGCATCGGCAACGCCGACCTGGTGCGCGGCATCTCCGACGCCTTCAGTCTGACCCGCTCGATCGACGAACAAGAGCCCTCCATCCCGATCTACGAAGCGACCTGATCGCAGGCCGCCGACGCAGATGACCGACGCCTACCACTGGCTCGGCCACGAGGAGGCAGAGGCGCTGGGCGGCGCGGTCGCACAGATCCAGCAAGACCGCCGAGCTGATTCATCGACGAGTTCGAGAAAGTCGAAGTGATTCGGGCCCAAGCGGCCCAGGCACTGACCGACGCCGAGGCCGGGATCGTCGAGATCAACGCTCGATCACACCGCGATCCTGGAGCCGTGCCGATCAGTTCGTCGACAAGCTCGGAGAGCTGCGCCGCCAGCGCGGTCATCTGATCACCCTGCGCGACCTGCGCTACATCGACATCGAGAAGGTGGATGAGCTCGAAGCGATCGTCGTCCAGCGAGTTCGAGCAGCTCAGCGCGCTCACCGTCGACTTCCTGCGTGGCGATCAGGCCCTCCAGCCGTACCACGCGCAGACTCGACGAGGTCGAACAGCAGATCGAAGCGGTCACCAAGGTGGCAGAGGTCTCCCCGATCGCCGAGGTGCTCGAGCACATCGACGATGGCCTTCGGCTGCTCAGCGAGATCATCGCCGGCCTCGAGATCGACGACGCCACGGTGCGCACGGAGCTGCTCGAAGGGATCTCCGAGGTGCTCGCCGGTCTCAACCGGACCCGCGCTCTGCTCGAGAGCAAGCGAAGGAGTCTGCGCTCGACCGAAGCGGTGGCCGAGTTCGGCGCCCAGTTCAAGCTGTTCAGTCAGAGCGTCACGGGCGCGCTCAACATGGCCTCGACCCCCGAGGAGTGCGACGAGCAGCCTGGCTCGTCTGATGGTCGGCATCGAGGAGCTCGAGAGCCGCTTCGCCGACTTCGACGAGTTCATCACAGAGCTGACCACCAAGCGGGAAGAGGTCTACGAGGCCCTCTCGTCGAAGAAGCAGCAGCTGCTCGACCAGCGCCAGCGCCGCGCCCAACAGCTGGTCCAGGCGGCCGGGCGCATTCTCGACAGCGTCGAGCGCCGCGCCTCGACCTTCCGGAGCACCGAGGAGCTGAACACCTACTTCGCCTCCGACCCGATGGTCGCCAAGGTGCGCAACCTCACCGTCGATCTGCGCGAGCTCGGGCTCGAGTGTCAAGGCGGACGAGATCGAGTCGGCGCTGAAGTCGGCGCGCCAGGAGGCGGCGCGGGGCCTGCGCGACCGTCAGGAGATCTTCGAAGAAGGGGCCGAGGTCATCCGTCTCGGCCATCACCGTTTCAGCGTCAACACCCAGCCGATCGATCTCACCATGGTCCCTCGCGAAGACGAGCATGGTCGTCCACCTCACCGGCACCGACTTCTACGAGAGGATCGACGATCCCGGGTTCGCGGAGACCCGCGCCGTACTGGGAGCAGCTGCTCGTCTCCGAGACCCCCGAGGTCTACCGCGCAGAGTACCTGGCCGCCTCGCTGCTCTTCGACGCGGAGGAGCAGCGGGGCGGACTGAGCCTGGCGACCCTGCACGGGGAAGCGGCCGCCGGAGACGGTGCCCTGGGCAAGCGCGTGAGAGACCGGGCCGCACAGCGCTACGACGAAGGCTACGAGCGCGGCGTGCACGACCACGACGCGACCCTCATCCTGCGGGCCCTGCTCCAGCTCGAGTCGACTGCCGGACGGCTGCGCTACCCTGCCGACGCGCGGGCCCTGGCCTGCCTGTACTGGGGCTGGGGAATCGAGGGCGAAGCGGCCGAATTGCTCCGCCGTCGCGCCCAGAGCCTGCATCGTCTCAAGGCCGCGTTCGGCCCCGGCAAGGCGCACGAGGAACTGCGCAACGAGCTGGCGCACCAGATCGAGCGGTTTCGCGAGGAGCGCCGCCTCGGGCTGATCGACGCCAGCCTCTCCCTCGCCGCCGCCTACCTGGTGGACGAGCTGGGTAGAGACCCGCTGCGCTTCTCCACCGCGGGTGCCGCGGTCGACCTCGCAGAGGCCTTCCGCAGGGATCTGAGCGAGCGTGGACACGATCGCGACTTCGAAGAAGACCTGCGCAAGCTCGAGGGGGACCTGGTGGCGCGCCTCCAGTTGGCTCGCGCCTGGCTACAGGGCTATACGAGCGGTGTGGGCGGAGAACACTCCGTACCCGAGGGGACGCTCCAGGAGACCGCCGTTCTGCTCCTGGCGGGGAGACGGATCGGCCGCGAGCCCAGCCACACCACCACCCGAGCCACCGTCGATGGGCTGCTCGGCCAGCACCCGCGGCTGCCGAGCGGGACCCTCGGGATCGATCTCGACGAGTTTCTCGATCGCCTCGACCGCTTCCGACGCCGCCAGGTGCCCGGCTTCCGCGAGTTCCAGCAGCGGCGACACGAGCTGCTGGAGCGCGAGCGTTACCGGCTGCGCCTCGCCGAATACAGGCCCCGAGTGATGAGCGCCTTCGTGCGCAACCAGCTCATCGACGAGGTCTACCTGCCGCTCATCGGCGACAACCTGGCCAAGCAGATCGGCGCGCTCGGTGCCGACCAAGCGCACCGACCTGATGGGCCTGCTGCTGCTCATCTCGCCGCCGGGCTACGGCAAGACGACGCTGATGGAGTACATCGCCAACCGGCTCGGCCTGGTGTTCGTGAAGATCAACGGGCCGGCCCTGGGTCACGCGGTCACCTCGCTCGACCCCGCCGAGGCGCCCAACGCCACCGCGCGCCAGGAGGTCGAGAAGATCAACCTCGCCTTCGAGATGGGCAACAACGTGATGCTCTACCTCGACGACATCCAGCACACCAACCCCGAGTTCCTGCAGAAGTTCATCTCCCTGTGCGACGCCCAGCGCAGAGTCGAGGGCGTCTGGAAGGGGCGTACCCGCACCTACGACCTGCGCGGCAAGAAGCTTCGCGGTCTGCATGGCCGGCAACCCCTACACCGAGTCGGGCGAGGTCTTCCAGATCCCCGACATGCTGGCCAACCGCGCCGACACCTACAACCTCGGCGACATCCTCGACGGGCAAGGACGAGCTCTTCGCGCTGTCGCTACCTCGAGAACTCCCTCACCTCGAACCCGGTGCTGGCGCCGCTCGGCGAGCCGCGAGCCCGACGATCTCTACAAGCTGGTGCGCATGGCCCCGGGGAAGTCGTCCAGGCCGACCAGCTCGCCCACGCCTACTCGACCGGTCGAGCTCGAGGAGATCCTCACCGTGCTGCGCCACCTGCTGCGCGTTCAGGAGGTGCTGCTGGCGGTCAACCAGCATACATCGACTCCGCCTCCCAGGACGACGCGTACCGCACCGAGCCGCCGCTTCCAGCTGCAGGGCAGCTACCGCAACATGAACAAGCTGGCCGAGAAGATCGTGCCCGGCGATGAACGACGAGGAGCTCGAAGCCCTGATCGACGACCACTACCTCGGCGAGGCGCAGACCCTGACCACCGGCGCCGAGCACAACCTGCTCAAGCTCGCGGAGCTGCGCGGGGTGCTCACCGAAACGGCAGGCGGCCGCTGGGAGGAGATCAAGCGCACCTTCCACCGCATGGCGGCAATGGGCGGCGACCAGGAGGATCCGGTGACCCGGGTCACGGGGATCCTGGGCCTCCTCTCGGAGCGCCTGAGCGAGATCGGCCGCCACATCGAGACTGCGGTCTCCCGTGCGCCGGCCTCGGAGGTCCTCGAAGGGACCCGCGAGCTGTCGGTCGACTTCGGCCCCTATCTCGAGCAGCTCAACGCCACCGTCGCCCAGTTGGGATCCCAGATGGCGACGCAGACGGCCGAGCGGGCGACGGAGCCCACAGCCCAGAGCCAAACCACGCTCGACCCGGCCGTGTTCGAAGTGATCACCGACAGACTCTCCGGTCTCGCCCGCGGTCTCGAGGCGATTGGCGGCGCCATCGACTCGGCCACCCGGACGCGTCCAGCCGCGGGAGCCAGCGCGCAGCAGGTGCGCGTCATCCAGACGCTGCAAAGCGGCGTGCACGATCTCCTGGAGGACCTGGTCGAAACGATCGACCAGGGGCTGATGGACTCGTTGCGCGGCGTCGACCGCTGGCTCGAGCGCCAGGGAATGCAGCGCGACCCGAGGCTCGAAGACCTGATCGACCGCACGCTCGCCGGCCTCGATCAGCTCAAGGATCTCGCCGCCGCGCTCAAGAAGATCGACACCCGCAGCCTGGTGTCGGAGGCGACCGAGGCAGAGAAGGGGAAGTAGTCCGCCGATGCCGAGCCGCGGGATCGTCGTCCGCGGGAAGCGCCGAGTGTCTAGCGTACCGATTGGTTGGCCAGGGCCCAGACGGCAAAGGAGGCCAACCAATGCTCCCCTTCATAGTTGCCGCTGGTGATGTGGGGCAGCGTCGCGTCGAGGTGACGCTGCGCAGACTCGCGCAGGACGGTGCCGCGCGGGTCTTCGGGCGCCAGTGCCGCCGCGATGCGATACATCGCCCAGGCCCGACTCAGATTGAGACCGTCGAGATGAACGATCTGGGGATCGGTCCGGTCGGACACCTCGGCCGGCTGGAGAAGGGCCTCCGGAGCGGCAGTGGCGAGCTCGGGCAGGAAGCCCTCGAGCCAGGAGGAAAAGGCATCCGCACTCAGGATCCTGGCCATCAGCTCCGCCTCGACCAGGCACGGCGACAAGAAGTCTGCCCCGCCCGGCTCCCACGCGGCGGGACAGTCCCGGTCATCGAAATAGTAGTCCCTCGCGCGCTGCTCCAGTGCCGCCGAAAGGATCTCGTGATCGGTCTGTCGGGCAAAGTCCCATGCGAAGGTCATTCCGAACGCGGTATTGGTATGCGTGCCGATCCGAATCGGGTAGGTCTGTCGTGGCAGGAAGTCGAGGATCCGCTCGACGATGATCTGCTCCAGAGGTACCAGCGCCTCGGCCCAGCGTCTGGCTTGAGGGTCATCGAAGCCACGCAGCTCACTCGACAGCTTGAGCAACCACGCCCAGCCGTACATGCGCTCGAAGGACTTGTTCTCGTCCTCGGCGAAGTAGGCCGCCTCGCGAAGAAGCTTGGCTCGGGTCAGGTTTGCCTCGAGAGCCTCCCGAATCTCGGCGGCGCCGCCGAGCTCGGGCCGGGTGCGCAGCAGGTAGACCAGCATCCAGTGCCCATGCACGGACGAGTGCCAATCGAAACAGCCGTAGAACGCCGGGTGGAGCTGCGCCGGGGTAGAGAGGTCCGACGACGACGTCACAACGTCACCCGGCTTGTTGGGGAACTCGGTCTGCGCGCAGTGCAGGGCGAGCGCGGAGAAACGACTGACCATCGAAGCGTCGAGAGTCTGGGCTCCCGCACGCTCGACGACCGCACACATCGCCAGAGCCGCAAAGGCCGCTCCAGCCGAAGAGACGAAGGGCCGCAGACGAGACGACACCGCGATTTCAGCTCCGAGGGTTGGACGAACAGCCGGATTCTACACGTCGGCACCCCGCGTCGGTCGGAGTCGCACGCGTCGAACCGGGAGTGGCCAGGCAGGGACCACTCGAAGCTCCGCCTCCTCGAATGCATTCGGCGCGACGAAGGCGAAACCGGACACCGAAAGAGGCCGAATAGATCTTTGAAGAACCTACCTCGAGAACAAGGACAGTCCCCACTCCCCGGGTAGTCCCGACTGTGTACCGCCCTTGTAGAGTGGATGACCGCTCACAACCACGCCACCGATCGCACCCCGAGGTGCACCCGGAGAGAACCCCATGACCACCGCCAAGACCGCTGACGCCCTCAAGGGGCTCCTTGCCGACAGCTACACGCTCTACGTCAAGACCCACAACTACCACTGGAACGTCACGGGTCCGATGTTCACGACCCTCCATACCCTGTTCGAGACGGAGTACACCGAGCTCGCGATCGCGATCGACGAGGTCGCGGAGCGCATTCGATCGCTCGGCGACCGAGCGCCTGGCTCGTTCTCCGAGTTCGCCGAGCTCGCCTCGGTCAAAGAAGAGACGGGGACTCCGAAGGCAACAGAGATGATCAAGAATCTGGTTGCCGATCAGGCGAAGATTGCGGACCGATGCCGACAGGTCATCGAGGCAGCCGAGGAGGCAGGAGACCAGGCGTCCGTGGATCTCGCCGTCCGTCGACTCGACACGCACGAGAAGAACGCCTGGCTGCTCCGCAGCCACCTCGAGAGTTGATCCGTTCTCCGCTCGAGGGCTTTGCCCGGGAGGAGCGCCCATTCGCCGGACGGTACGGCGGTCCGCCCCAGCTACGGACACGGGCATGAGCGGCGTTCCGCTGAGCGAATCGTCGGGACGTTCCGCGCCAGCTCTCTCCAGGTGTCCGCCGACCAGGATCACGCCACCTGCATCAACCCCCCGAGCTCGGCCGCACGGATCTCCCCACCGAGCAACCGGCCCTTCCACCGGGTCACCGGATCACCCCTGAGCATCAATGCCCGCAAGACGCCGGCCTGACGGATGTCGCCGGCCAGGCGGAATCCGATCAAGCGATCGTCGTCGTCGACCACCAGCTGACGGAGCCGGTCTCCGCATCGCCAGCGCAGCACCTCTTCACCGTTCACAGCACCTGCAGCCACCACGGGTACTCCGAGATGCTTGAGGCTGTTCATCGTCTCGGAGCCTTCATAGCGCAGGTCATGGCCGAGCAGATTGGCAGCCACGATCTCCGCCTGGACTACGGCGTTGGGGAAGATGGCGTGGACCGAGCGCTCACCGGTCAGGCGGTCACGGGTCTCTGCGACGTCGCCGGCCGCGTAGATGTGCTCGACACTGGTGCGCAGTGACTCGTCGACCGGAATCCCCCAACCCACGTCCAGGGTGGAGTCGGCCAGAAAGTCGACGTTCGGCTGCACGCCGCTCGCCGCCACGAAGACGTCGGCTACCAGGGTCTCTCCCGAGACCAGCTCGAGTGCCCCCACTCTTCCCTTGCAGCGGCGGGAGCTGAGGAACG
Organism: uncultured Acidobacteriota bacterium; assembly: GCA_963851415.1. Classification (GTDB taxonomy): domain Bacteria; phylum Acidobacteriota; class Thermoanaerobaculia; order Multivoradales; family Multivoraceae; genus CAWKPF01. The sequence continues at coordinate 3,856,099 of CAWKPF010000002.1, read as the reverse complement.
CCAGTGCCTCGGTGCGCAAGCGCAGATCGACGCCGCGCCGCCCCAATGCCTCGGCCACGATCTGTGCCGTCTCGAGATCGAGCATCTGCGGCATCACCCGGTCGAAGCGCTCGAGCAGGGTGACCTGGAGACCGAGATCGCAGAGCAGGAGCGCCACCTCGACGCCGATGAATCCGGCGCCGACGATCACCACGTTCGCGACCTCGCCTTTTCGAACTTCGTTGACCAGCTCTTCGGCAGCACCCAGCGATTTGAAGTCGAAGATCCCTTCGAGCTCGCGTCCCTCGAGGGGAACGAACAGTCGGGCGCCGGTGGCAATCACGAGGCGATCCCACTCGAGTCCTTCGCTGTCAGCGAGCTGGACTCGCCGGTTCGCGACATCAACCGAGCGGACCCGAGCGGGACTGCGGTAGTCGAGGCCGAGACGCGAGCAGAAATCACGTCCCTTCCAAAAGAGCGGCTCCTCTGTTCCGCCTTCGGGGGCTCCGACAGTCGAGCGATGCCGAAGAAAGTGATCGGCCATGGCGGGGGGTGAATAGGGGGGAAAGGGCTCGGCTGAAACCAGGCTGATCTCCGCCTCCGGATCGAGGCGACGGACACGTTCGGCAACGGTGACACCGGCGGGTCCGGCTCCCAGAATCACGACGCGCATGGAAGAGCCTCCCACTGAGGGATCGGTGTCACCAGCGCATCGCGCAGCTGTGTCACCGCCTGAAGAAACGGAGTTGCGGAGCCCTCGAGTAGCGGACTGACGCTCGGCTCGTGCTGCAGCAGGGCCTCATCCCAGGGAAGCGCATGAAGCGCGACGAAGGGAAAGCTCCCGTCTGCGTCGAGGCGTCCGAGGGTTCGCTGCCACTCGACGTCGCTGCGCACACGATTGACCGCCAGGTGGATTCTCGGGATGCCGAGCTCTTGCGCCAGGCGTGCCGTGCGCAGCGCCACCTGGACCCCGTTGAACGTCGGGTCGCTGACCACGACGCAGTCTCGGAATCCCCGCGCCAAAGCGCGACCGAAGTGTTCGACCCCGGCCTGGGTGTCGAGCAGGATCGCCTCGCCTCGGCGCAGGCTCATCGCGCCCATCACCGCGGCGAGAAGCGAGTTCTCCGGACAGAGACACCCGGCAGCCGGTTGCACGACGTCTCCCATGACGAGGAGCTTCACACCGTCAGGGCCCGTGACCCCGAAGCGCGTGACCACATCGTGCACGTCGGGGTTTAGACGGAGAAAGAGTCCCCAGCCCTCCCCGGGGCGAGCGCCTGTCTTCTCCTCGACGTAGTCGAGGTTGTGACTCAGCGGGATCAGCCGCTGAATCTCCTGGGAGTCGAGACCGAGCGCCCAGGGGAGGTTCATCTGCGGATCCGCATCGAGAGCCAGAACGGTGTAGTCCTGACGGGCCATCAGTCGAGCCAGCAGCGCCGTCAAGCTGGTCTTGCCGACTCCACCCTTGCCGGTGATCACGACTCTCAGTTCGTCGGAGCCGCTCGAGTGTCTCAACTGTCGGAGGTGATGAGTGGCCGCATCCAATGCCAGCTCTCGTGCACCCTGGTCCGAGGTCTCGTGCGAGTGTTCATGGGGGGGATGGGCGTGTCCTTCACACATGATCGATCTCCTCCCTAGGCGGCGCTGACGCTCTGCGGGAGCTGGATCGCTTCCGGCTCGAGTGCCGGCAGACCGAGGCCCTTGCGCTTCGCCTCGATGTGTCGACGGATCAGCACGGCAGCCTTCTCCGGATCGGCCTCGACGGCGAAGCGAGCTCCAACGACCTCTTCGAGCCCGTCGGCGAGTAGACTGACCACGTTCATGCTGCCGAAGATCGCTGGCTGAACGCCCAGCACGGTATAGATTCCGCTCGCCACCACGTAGGCTCCGATCGATACGGCCTTCTCCGAGTACCACTCGGGTGCGGCACCGGCGAGGGGCAGCTGATCGATATCGACTCCGAGGTGGTCGGCCAGGGCTGCCGCCAACACCAGGATGCGCGTATTGTCGACGCAGGATCCCATGTGCAGCACCGGGGGAATTCCCAGTGCCTCACACACCGCTCGCAGCCCGGGTCCGGCCAGCTTGGCACTCTCGGGCATCATGTGGCCGGCCTTGCCATTGGCGATCGCAGCACACCCGGTGACCAGCACCAGGATGTCGTTCTCGATCAGTCGCTGGGTCAGGGCCACGTGGCCGTGATCCTGCGGGATCTTCGGGTTGTTGCAGCCGACCACCGCGACGGCGCCGCGCAGGCTGCCCTGCTTGATCGCCTCGACCAGCGGCTCGGGCGTGCCCCCCAGCACCTCGAGAATCGCCTCGACAGAGAAGCCGGCCATCATCGAAACGGTCTTTCCCGGGATGCGCACCCGACTCGGGTTGCGGTTCTCGAAAGCCTCGATGCCTCGACGCACGATCTCACTGCCGATCTCGAGTCCGCGTTGCGGGTCGAAGGAGATGTGCGTCGCGCCGGGGAACCTGGCCTTGTCGGCGGTCGAAATGACCTCGGTATGGAAGCACTTCGCGACATCGACCACGGACGGCATGATGCATTGATAGTCCACGACCATGGCATCCAGCGCTCCGGTGGTGATGACCAGCTCCTGCATCAGGTGGTTTCCTGCCATCGGGATGCCCGTACGCATCTGCAGCTCGTTCCCCGTGCAGCACAGGCCCACCAGGTTGATCCCAGCCGCTCCCTTCTCCTTGGCCAGCGCCACCAGCTCCGGATCCTGTGCGGCCTGCACGATGACGTCGGAGAGCATCGGGTTGTGGCCGTGCAGGGCGATGTTGACTCGATCCTCGAGGAGGGCCGCCAGGTTGACCTGGGAGACGACGGGCTTCGGTGTACCAAAGAGCACATCCGAGAGGTCGGTCGCCACCATGGAGCCGCCCCAGCCGTCGGAGAGGCTGGTGCGCAGGCCGTGCAGCAGGAGATTCACGTACTCGTTGTCGACCCCCATGTGGGTGCGATGGAGCATCTCGACGCTCTCGCGGTCGATGCCGCGCGGCATGATGCCGAGCTTGCGCCACAGCTCGCGGCGCACTTCCGGTGCGCGGTGGGACATGCCCAGCTCTTGACGCCGGCTGCCGTAGTCTTCGAACAGCTCTTCCGCCAGGTCGTGGGCCACCTCCTCCGGGGCACGATTCTCGACGGCCAGGCCCAGCTCGGCGGCGAGAGCCACCAGCTTGTCCGGGTCACGGATCTCGTAGCCGGTGGTCTTGCCCTTTGCGGTCTGCTCGAACACTTCGAGCACGTCGCGCCCATGGTCGGAGTGGGCCGCTGCACCGGCGGCAATCGTCCGACCGAGGTTGCGGGCGACAATGGTGTCGGCGTCGGCACCGCACACGCCCTTCTGCGGACCGTCGCCGAAGGGATCGATTCGACATGGGCCCATGGCGCAGTTGCGACAGCTGAGCCCCATGGCGCAGTACCCACACTGGGGCTGCTGAGCGGCGAGTCGATCCCAGACCGTCTCGATGTTCTCTTCGCGAGCACGCGCGAGCATCGCCTGACTGTCGAGGCAGATGCTGCGCTGATCCAGTTCTTCGGGTCGGATGGTGGTCATGATGCTTCTCCCTGCGCCACTTCGGTGGCGGACTGTCCCCATCCTCGCCAACCGAGGACGGTTTCGGGGATACTCGGAATCTCGGACTCCAACGCTGCTGCCAGGACTGCCGGGTAGGTCACGGATCGACTGTCCCTCGGGCGGTCGACGGACACCAACTGATTGAGGTCGCCGAACACGAGTGCGTCGGTCTTGCAGGCCTCGCTGCAAGCGGGTTCTCGCTCCCGGCGGCGCCGGCCGACGCAGCCGTCGCACTTGGTGGCGACGACGCGAGGCTCTGCGAGAGCGTCGACGGCGGGGTAGAAGGTCACCACTCCGAACGGACACGCGATGGCGCACATCGCACAGCCGATGCAGCGGCGAGGCTCGACCAGGACGAGGTCTTCTGCCTCGTCGCGGTGCATGGCACCGGTCGGGCAGGCCTGCACGCAGGGAGCCGGATCGCAGTGGCGACACAGGTTGGGAAAGGAAGTGTGGTACGAAGGCCCGGCGTCGACGTGAATGCGGCTGTGGGGCGACGGATCCTCGAACAGAGCCAGGACCGGATCGAGGCTCCGGGAGTGGGCCACCGCGCACGCAAACTCACACTGCCTGCAGCCGATGCACCGTTGCGGTCGGACGAAGACCCTCTTCATGGCGGCCTCCAGTCCCCACACCGGGAGGGTCACCCAGGTCGTCGACCCCGGTCGTCGAAGGCTCGAGGTTCCGGTTACCCGGTGAACAGGGGGTCATGAATCGATACTGCGACTCACCGCACAGCCTTGCGCAAGAACGCCAGAGGCGACAGACCCGGAAGGGTGGTTTCCCGGAGCCTTTCCCGGGCACGGGCACTGGGCCGGGCCGATAAACTGAACGAGGCGTTCGAAGACCGAAGAGGGTGAAGCGGTGAATCCCGACGGCGAGTGGACCGTCGTCATCCTCGCTGCCGCACTGTTCTTCGTCTTTGCAGCGAATCGGCTCGGAGCCGGCGGCCCTACCCCGCACAGACCACTCGAGTCCGGGGATCGAACGAGCCCGCAGCCAGCCAGCGGGCCCCCGGAAACCTCCGGTGTCGAACCGCCCACGCACATCTGCCGAACGCTGTGGCCTTCGTCCGGAGCCATGCCCGGCGCACCCTCCGGCTTGCTACCATCGGCTCACACAAGCCGACGAAATGGAGCTCTCGATGATTCGCCGGAACCCGGTCCTTGCGGTCTGCTCACTCACCTTCCTGCTCTCGACCCTGGTCTCTCAGCCTTCGACAGCCCAGGATGCCTACGGCGAGGCGACGCCGAGCGATGCGAGATCTACGCTCCAGAGCGCGCTTTCCGGGCTGCGCCTTCGCGAGATCGGTCCGGCCCTGGTGGGCGGCCGCATCGCGGACATCGTCGTCGATCCGACCGATCCCAGCACGTGGTACGTCGCGGTCGGCTCGGGTGGAGTGTGGAAGACCCTCAACGCCGGCATCACCTGGACTCCGATCTTCGATGATCAGCCGTCCTACTCGATCGGCACCCTGGCACTGGACCCCTCCAATCCCGACATCGTCTGGGTCGGCACGGGAGAGAACGTGAGCGGTCGGCACGTCGCCTGGGGCACCGGCGTGTATCGCAGCCGCGATGGCGGAACGACCTGGGAGCAGCGAGGCCTCGAGCGCTCCGAGCACATCGGCAGGATCCTGATCGACCCCCGAGACGGACAGGTCGTCTATGTCGCGGCCGAAGGACCGCTCTGGTCCTCGGGGGGCGAGCGCGGCCTCTACAAGACCATCGACGGAGGAGACACCTGGGAACTGGTGCTCGAGATCGACGCGGACACGGGGGTGACCGACCTCGAGATGGATCCGCGCGATCCCGACGTTCTCTACGCAGCTTCCTATCAGCGCCGTCGCCGCATCTGGTCGCTGCTCGCCGGAGGCCCCGGCTCCGGCATTCACAAGTCCACCGACGCAGGCGCCAACTGGCGCCGCTTGGAGACCGGTCTTCCCACAGGAGACATGGGAAAGATCGGCCTCGCAGTGTCGCCCGCCGACCCCGACGTCGTCTACGCCACGATCGAAGCCGACGACAAGGAGCGCGGCTTCTACCGCTCCCTCGACCGGGGTGAGAGTTGGACGAAGCGAAACTCCTACCTGTCGAACGGCACCGGGCCGCACTACTACCAGGAGATCGTGGCCTCGCCCCACGATGTCGACTTGGTGTACCAGATGGACGTGTTTTTGAACGTCACACGAGACGGCGGTGCCAGCTTCAACGTGCTGGGCAACGGTCGCGAAAAACACAGCGACAATCACGCGCTTTGGATCGATCCCGAGGACGCCGAGCACCTGATCGTCGGCACCGATGCGAGTCTCTACGAGAGCTTCGACGACGGCCTCAAGTGGCGCCAGATCCCCAATCTCCCGGTCAGCCAGTTCTACAAGCTCGCCCTCGACAATGCGGAGCCCTTCTACAGCGTGCTCGGGGGGGCGCAGGACCTCGGCACCTTGATCGGTCCCGCCCGCACCGGCCACACCGAGGGGATCCGCAATCGAGACTGGCTGGTCCCCCTCGGAGCCGACGGCTACTCCTGCGCCTTCGACCCGGAGAACCCCGACATCGCCTACGTGGAGATCCAGGGCGGCGAGCTCAATCGCTACGACCGGCGCAGCCACGAGATGGTCGACATCAAACCGATGCCGGCGCCGGGAGACCCTCCCGAGCGCTTCAACTGGGACGCGCCGATCCTGGTGTCGCCCCACGCCGCGGCCCGCCTCTACTTCGGCTCGCAGCGACTGTGGCGCAGTGACGACCGCGGCGACTCCTGGACGGCAGTCAGCGGCGATCTGACACGCAACCGAAATCGCTACGAGCTCGAGATGGACGGTCGGGTGTGGAGCGTCGACAGTCTCTACGACAACGGAGCGATGTCGCTCTACTCCACTCTCACCGCGATTTCCGAGTCGCCGCTGGTCGAGGGGCTGCTCTACGTCGGGACCGATGACGGTCTGATCCAGGTCAGCGAGAACGGGGGCGCCGACTGGCGTAGGGTCACGATCGAGGGCGTACCCGAGCTCTCCTTCGTCAACGACGTGGAGGCTTCGCAGCACGACCCCGACACGGTGTTCGCCATCCTCGACGCCCACAAGACCGGCGACTACTCGCCCTACGTCTTCGTCAGTCGCGACCGCGGACGCACCTGGTCTTCCCTGGCGGGCGATCTGCCGGAAGGGGAGATCGCCTGGGCGATCGAGCAGGACCACATCGAGGAGCGACTCCTCTTTCTCGGAGCCGAGTACGGAGTGCACGTCTCCGTTGACGGGGGCGCCAGCTGGGACCAGCTGAGCGGAGCCCCGACCATCGCCTTTCGCGACCTCGAGCTGCAGCGGCGCGAGAACGACCTGGTGGGCGCGACCTTCGGGCGTGGCTTCTACGTGCTCGACGACTACTCTCCCCTGCGCGCCATCGCGAACGGGGCCCTCGACCAGGAGGGCACGCTCTTTCCGGTTCGAGACGCCTGGCAGTTCGTGCCCTATCAGCAGAACCAGGCTCCAGGTGCACCTTCGCTCGGCAGCACCGACTACAAGGCGCCCAACCCTCCCCATGGCGCTCTGGTCACATACCACCTGAAAGAGACGGCGCAGACCGCCTCCGAGGAGCGGCGCGAACGAGAGAAGGAGCTGCGCAAAGACGGAGCCGATGTGCCCTTCCCGGGATGGGAGCGCCTCCGTGAAGAGACGCTCGAGCGTGCACCCCTCGTGCTGCTGACCGTGCGCAACGCCCAGGGAGAGGCCGTGCGCACCCTGGAGGGGCCGGCCAGGGCGGGTTTGCACCGAATCGACTGGAACCTGCGGTACGCACCCCCGGATCCGGTGAACCTCACCGCCCCGGGGTTCCGTCCCCCCTGGGCCAATCCCCCGGAGGGCCCCCTGGCTCCACCCGGGCGCTACGCCGTCGAGCTGGCCCTGCTCACCTCCGCCGGCCTGGAGGCGATCGGCGAGCCCCAGAGCTTCGAGGTGAAAGCCATGCCCGCCGGAGCCCTCCCCACCTCGGACCCGGCGGTCGCCAGCGCCTTCCAGCTGCGCACCGCGGAGCTGTTGCGCAAGGCGAGGGGTACCGCCCGGGAAATCGGTCGTGCCGAGGAGCGCGTGCGTCATCTGAATCGAGCCCTCCTGGACACGGAGGGAATCGATGCAGCCCTCTTCGCATCACTCGCCGAGATCGAGAAGGAAATCGCCGAGCTCAGCATCCGCCTGATGGGCGACCGCACGCTCGGCCGCTTCAACGAGCCCTCGGTGCCCTCCGTCCTGGGTCGGGCCGGCCGTCTCACCAGCCAGTGGGACACACGCCAGCAGCCGACGAAGACCCAGGTCGAGAGCCTCGAGATCGCCGAGCGTGAGTTCGCCTCCGTGCTCGGGGACGCGAGGAGTCTGATCGAAGACACCCTTCCCGAACTGGAGAGGGAGGCCGAGGCGGCAGGAGCTCCCTGGACACCGGGGAGGACGTTGCCCGAGCCTTAGCCGAACCTGCCGCGGCCCGGAAGCCGAGCGTCGGCAGTGCGTGGATTGCGTGGACGGTCCGGTCGGCTACGCCTTTCGACCTTCAGCGCTTTCGGCGCGCTTGCAGGCCACGACGACTTCCGAGGCCAGACCGTACGGAGCGACGACGCTCGAATGCCTGACCTGCCAACGGGGGTCGCCAGCCAACCGTGCGGCGAGGCGGATCGGTCGACAGCCGCCAACCCAGGCCGGCCGCAGACGGTGCACCGCCTGCCAGAGTCTCGAGACGCTGCGCGAGATCAGCGTGGTGCCCTCGGTGAGGGAGGCGATGCCGATCTGCCCCCCTGGGCTCAGGATGCGGATCGCTTCGCCGAGCGCCTCGTCGATGTCTTCGTGGCTCAGCAGATCGAGGACATAAGAGGACAGGAAGAGATCGGCGCTTGCGCTGAGAACCGGCAGCTCCAAAGAGCCGTCGGTCAGTGTGACCGAGGCGCGGTCCGACCAGCACTCGAGCCGTTGGCGCGCCAGTTCGACCATGGTGCGACTCGAATCGAAGCCACGGTAGTGAGCTCGGTCGCCCAGGAAGCCTCCGAAGAGACGGCGAGCCACCTTGCCGGTGCCACAGCCGAGCTCGACGACCTCTCGGACCTGCGTGAAATCGACGTGTTCGAACAGCCGGTCGAGAGCGGCATCCTCGTACCAGCCCTGTCGATCCTGTCGGGCCCCGAAGCGATCGTAGAAGCGGCGCGCCTGCTCATGAGTCAACACGGTCCTGCAAGAGTAACTCCCGCGCTCACCGAGCGCCTATTCCTCGCCGGGATCTCGGTGCACGACCCGACTCGCGACCCCACGCCTGCCGACTTCACCGCCCGGCATTCGCCCGGATCGCCTCGGCGAAGAACTCGGCAAGCCCCTCGCCGTGCTTTTCGAACGTGGCAGTGAATCGCGGATCGGCCGTGTACATGCTGGCCAGCTGCACGTGCATGGAATGCGGACACGGGTAGTACCAGCGGTCGATGTGCAGACGGTGCCGCTCGGCGAGCTCGAGAACCTCGGGGTCCTCCGATGAAGACCCCGTTGCCATCGTCTCCGCCAACGCCGCCATCAACGCCTGATCCTCCGCTTTGATGCGCTTCCAGTCCTCGGGCGTGTACCCCTGGGTGCGCCTGGCGCTCTCCCTGAAGGCCTCGGTATCGCCCCAGCGCTCCTTCACCTCCGCTTCGTGCTCCTTCGGGTCGAATCCGTCGAAGATCGCTTTCAGGTCCATGTCGCTCTCTCCTTTCGTCGCGGCCAGAGCTGCCTCCACCGAGCGAAGCATCGCTTCGGCGTTCTGCACCTGCTCACGCAGCCGCTCTCGTTGTGCCAACAGTGCCTCCTTCCGATCGAAGCCCGGATCGTCGAGCATTCGTCGGATCTCCTCGAGCGGCATTCCCAGCTCACGGCAGATCAGGATCTGCTGCAACCGAAGCAGGTCATCGTTGCAGTAGAGCCGGTACCCCGCCTGGCTACGCTCGGAGGGCACGAGCAGCCCGAGACTGTCGTAGTGGTGGAGGGTACGAACGGTGACTCCGGTCAGCCGCGCGACCTCCTTCACGAGATAGCTCTTCGTGCTCATGGAGAGAGCCTGGGGCCTCACGCGACGTGAGGGTCAAGTCCCGATTTCGAACAGCATCACGAAGAGCTCGTCAGGCGTTTCTGGCCTTCATGGCCTCGACCGATTGCTCGATGAGCTGCTCGAGGACTCCGAGATCCACATCCTCGAGCTTCCTGATGTAGAGGCAGGACTTGCCCGTCTTGTGCGTGCCCAGTTTCTTCATCAACGAGTCGTACTTCGAGAAGCCGGGCATGATGTAGAGCGTGAGCGCCTGCTTGCGCGGCGAGAAGCCGGTCAGCATCCAGTCGCCCTCGCGCCCGCTGGCGTACTTGTAGTGGTGCTCCCCATAGCCGACGATCGAGGTGCCCCACATCCTGGGAGGCTCCCCGGTGACACGCTTCATGATCTTCGCCACGATCTTGGCGTCTTTGCGCTTGCGATCGTCCTCGATCCCGTTCAGGAAGTCGGACACGCTGGCGCTGTTCTTCGTGGTCTTGAGCTCGGCCATGGAGAATCTCCTTGCACGGCGGGTGTGCAGGCAATCCTAGCGCCTGGGCGCCTGACCACCGGGCTCCGTCCCCTCTGCGATCCGATCCAGCGAGCCGACCGTTCGCGAGCGGCAAGCGCCGAGGCCCGCGTTACGCGGCGGCCGGAAGCGCTCCTGCCATCTCGCGGTAGCTGATCTTCCACTCTCGCGTCAGGCGCCGGAACTCGCGGCGGAACTCGCGGATCTCTCTCTTCAGCTCGTCCAGAGACTCGCGCTGGCGGTCCATCCGGTTGCGAGCCTGCTTGGAGTACTCGGCGAGCAGGACACGACCGCGCAGGTGGATGTCCTCGATCTTCTCCTGCAGCTCGCACATGCGCTCCCAAACGCTCTCTTCCACGTGCCCTTTGGCGGCACTCATCCGGGCCTCGAGACTGCGCCGCTGCTCACGAATGCGGGCCAGCCGGATGGTCTCCGGAGGGGTACGACGCAGGCGGCCGGCGAGACCGAGCTTACTGAGCGTCCAGATCGTCCACTTGCTCGGGTCCCACTGCCACCAGCGCACTCCGTTGCGGTAGTCGTTCTGGAAGGCGTGGTGGAAGTTGTGATAGCCCTCGCCAAAGGTGAACAGCGCGAGCACGCCGTTGTCGCGCGCGGAGATCTCTCCGTCGTACGGCTTGCGACCGATCATGTGCGCCACCGAATTGATCAGAAAGGTGGAGTGCTGCACCAGAACCACCCTCGTGCATCCACCGAAGACGAAGCCGGCGAAGAGACCCTGCAGCGCAGTCATGCCGACGAGCGGCCCCAGAAGGGTGCCGGCCGCCATCGGTAGCAGAAATCCCACGAGGATTCCGATCCATACGAAGTGCTTGTGCTGCCAAGCGAGAATCGGGTCCCGCTCGAGGTCGGCGGTATTGTCCTGATAGATCGCCTTGTCCTCGCGATAGACGATCAGCCAGCCGCAGTGCGCCCACAGAAAACCGCGGGCGATGCTGTGGGGATCCCCGGGATGACCCTCCTGGTCCGTGTGCTTGTGATGATGCCGGTGGTCGCTCGACCAGTCGATGGCCGAGCCTTCGAACGCACCCGCCCCACCCAGAGCCAGCAGCAAACGGATGGGGGCAGGGGCATCGAACGCCTTGTGGCTGAACAGCCGGTGATAGCCGACGGTAATGCCGAGTCCGGTGATCAAGAACATCACCACGGCGAGACTCACTTCGAACCACCCGATCCCGTACTCGAGGAGGTACAGCGGGGTCGTCACCAGGGCGACCACGAGCGTGATCGCGAGGAACAGGGTAGGCACCCAGTTGATGGCGGAGGCGGATCTCGGCGTTTCGGACTTCGGCACTGCTTGTCTCTCCGGGGAATGGCTCGATTGCAGGGGGCGGCGGGGTAGGCCAGGCCCTTCGAGGGTACCACAACCAAGGACCTTTGAGGGGTCTCACGGGACAACAAAGAGAGGGGCATCGGCATTCCGGACGGATCCGGAACCGAGGCGTTCCGGGACCTCTGCGGCTCCAGGCCTCAGCGCTGCTCGCGCGCGGGAGAGGCCGCTGCCTAGTCTTGCGAGTCGTCGCCCTTTTGCATCCTCAAGCGCACCCGGGTCACGCTCTCCGGCGCCCCCTCGACGATCACCACCCGGAGCCACATCGGTACGTAGTCCCGGGCCGAGAGGCGCACCGAGTAGGTTCCGGGACCATTGAAATGGTATGCCTTGGCCTCCGAGTCGAAGTCGTCGACGACTCCGATGGCCTCACCATCGACCTCCACGATCGCTTTCTTGGGACGGACTCGAAACTCGACGCCCGAAGTGGCACTGAAGGTCGCGACGAAGGCCGAATCGGGCGGCGGCTGAAACACGTCTTCCGCACTCGGTACCTGCGCAGCGACCTCTTGCTCCGAAACGGGCGTCGACACGGCCACCGGCTCGCGCGCTGTCTCTCCCGACTCCTTCTTCGGTACCTCGCGTACCGGAGGCGGCGCCGCATCGGTAGGAGGACGCTGCGTTCGAGGGACTTCGGGAGAACCCTCGGGGCCGAAGCTCGGCGCCTCTTGCGGAAAATCGAGCGGCTCCTGCGCCAGCGGCACGGTGCGGTCCGTCGCCGTCAGCAGCACCGTTTCCGGCTCCGGACGCAGCACCATCATCAACGCGCCGATGGAGAGCGCCACCACGACGGCCCCGGCACCCAACAGCAACGGGCGCAGAGAGGACCTCTCCGCAGAGTTGGGGGGGAGGAAGACTTCGCGTCGGGGGTCGCCTGGATCTGCGCCCGGGAGGCGCCGGTCTCGAAGACCGGTAACTCCGAGGACGGCTGGATCCGGGTCTCCTCGAAGTCACCGCTGGGAGCCGCCACGGTCTCCGAGGTCGACGCCGCATCTTCCGCGGCCCCCTCACCCTCCCGCGGAGAGCCGCCGGTCAGAGCGGCGAGCTCGGACGCTGGGACCAGTTCGGAGAGCGGAGTCGGCCGCCACTCTGCACTGACACCGGTCATCACACCGGCCCGGATGGCCGCCTCGCGCAGCGCGGTCGCCATCTCCTCTCCCGATTCGAAGCGCTCGTTTCGGTCCTTCGCCAGGGCCCTCTCGAAGAACGGAGTCAGCTCCGACGGCAGACCGACCGACTCGACATCGAGTGGAGGCAACTCGCTACCGACGATCTTGAGCAGTACCGCTGTGACGTGCTCGCCATCGAAGGCCTTCACTCCGACCAGACACTCGTAGAGGATGCAGCCGAGAGAGAACAGATCGGCCCGCCCGTCGAGCTCTTCTCCCCTGGCCTGCTCGGGTGACATGTAGTTGGGGGTGCCGAGCAGATAGCCGGTGCGGGTCAACGTGGCTCCAGTGTCGATCTTGGCAATTCCGAAGTCGGTCACCTTGACCGTTCCGTCGGGCTCGATCATCACGTTGGCGGGTTTGATGTCGCGATGGATGACCCCCTCGGAGTGGGAGTGATCGAGCGCCATCGCGACCGGGCTGATCAGCTGTACGGCCTCAGGGAGCGCGAAGCGGCCACGCTTGGCGAGCAGGGTCTCGAGCGTAGGCCCCTCGATCAGCTCCAACACCATGATCAGGTAGTCGTCCGTGTGAACGATGTCGTACACCGTGACCATGTTGGGATGCCGCAGGCCGGCAGCCACCTGGGCCTCCTGCACGAAGCGCTGGCGCGCTCGATTGACCTCGTCGACCTCCGGAATGATCTCGAGCCGCAGACGCTTGAGCGCAACCTGGCGACTGAGCCGCAAGTCCTCGCCCCGATAGACTTCTCCGAATGCGCCGACACCCAGCCGCTCATAGACGCGATAACGGTCTTCGACGGTGCCGCTCAGGTAGTTGCGCTCGGGCATACGTGCTTTCTTCGGTGGGACGCGAGGCCGGACCGTGAAGCCTACCGGCACAACTCTTTGCCGGCAAGACGATTCGACCCTCTGGAGACGAGACGAGTCGGCTACGGATAGCGCTCCGGCCTGCGCTCGAGCACGTCCGGCAGCCGGTGGATCTGCTCCTGTTCGTTGCTGATCAGCAGGTCCGGTCCGTTCCAGGCGAGACCTTCACTCTGCTTGGTTGCGAGCACGACGAGAGCCGTTTGCAGCACCGGAGGCTCTGCAAAGTAGTCATCACCCTCCTCGGGTCGCTCGAAAACCACGATCGAGTGGTAGGTGAGCACCGCGAGATACCGACCGTCCGGGGTCACATCTGCCGCGGTCGTCATTCCTCCCACATCGAAGCTGGAGATCCGCTCCAGCTCTGCGCCGCCGTCGCCCTCGGGAAAGCGATAGAGCACGGTCAGGGTGTCGTCTCGTCGCTTCGAGATCAGGTAGAGCCGGCCCCGTGCCCAGAACAGGCCTTCGGCGTCGAAGTTCGCCTCGGCACCGTCCGGCGGCCACGGTTGGTCGGGAAAGCGGTACGACCAACGACGCAGCGGTCGCACCGGCTCGGAGGACTCGGGATCGGGCTCCTCGATCACCAGCACCGAAAGGTCCTGGCGCCGGCTCGAGTTGTTGCCGATGTCCCCGACGTAGAGATGTCCCTGATCGTCGATCGCGAGGTCTTCCCAATCGATGTTGGAGGCGCCCTCGATCGGGATTCGTCCCACCAGAGAGCCGTCGAGGCGAATCGCGAACAGCTCGGGCGCACCGCCCGAGTCATTGTGGGTCCACAACACCCCTCGGTGCTGCCGACTCACAACCAGCCCCGAGGACTCGACCAGCCCCTCGATCTCCGTCCGGGCGAAGGGAACGGCCACCTCCTGCCCGAGCGCCCCTGCGACAGGCCACGCCAGGAGCGCGGCTGCGACGAGGCGAGCCGTCAAGGTGCCTTGCCCTTGCTCACTCCGCCCTTCTCGGCCCAGGTACGTACCAGCTGTTTGACGAAGCCGAGCGAGGCTTCCAGGTTCTGCACGGTGTTCCACTCGAAACGACTGTGGTAATCGTGCCCTCCGGTGAAGATGTTCGGGGTCGGCAAGCCGAGCTCGGAGAGGCGTGAGCCGTCGGTACCTCCGCGTACACTCTGCTCCTCGAGCTCGAGCCCCATCTCCCTGGCGGCGTCGAACGCGAGCGAAATCGTGCGGGGATCCTGCTCGGCGATATAGCTCTTCATGTTCTTGTAGTTGTCTTCGATCTCGAGCTCGAGCGTCGCCCGCGGGTACTTGATCCGAGCCACCTCGACCAGCTGGCGAAGCATGCGCTTTCGCCGCTCGAGACCTTCCGTTTCGAAGTCTCGCAGCAGAATGCGAGCCTCGGTCCGGGTGACACCGCCAGAGAGTTGATAGACGCAGAAGTAGCCTTCCCTGCCTTGCGTGGTCTCGGGCGCCTCGTGACTGGGAAGCGCCACCATGATCTCGCTCGCGATGACGGCGGCATTGGCCATGACCCCCTTGGCGGTCCCGGGATGGACCATGACGCCGTGCACGATCAACTTCGCCTCGGCGGCGTTGAAGGTCTCGGTGTCGAAGTGGCCCACAGTGCCGCCGTCGATCGTGTATGCGACATCGGCGCCGAGACGCTCGAGGTCGAGCTTGTCGACGCCTCGACCGATCTCCTCGTCGACCGTGAAGCAAAAGCGCAGCTCCGGGCGAGGCCACTCGGGCTCGGCGAGCAGATCTTCAGCGAGTTGCATGATGATTGCCACCCCCGCCTTGTCGTCACTGCCGAGAAGGGTCGTGCCGTCACTGGTGATCAGGTCGTGGCCCACGTGGTGGGCCAACTCGGGGGAACGCTCGGGATCCAGACTCACCGACGGGTCTCCGGACAAGGTGAGCTTCTTGCCGTCGTAGTCGCGATGGACCTGCGGCTTGACCGGCCCTCCGGGCTCGTCGGGGGAGGTGTCGACATGGGCGACCAACGCCAGCACCGGAGTCGACTCGGCAGTGCCCTGCAGCGCTGCGGAAGGAGTGGCGGCGAGTGGGGCGTAGACGTAGCCGTACTCGTCCATCTCCGCCTCGATGCCGAGCTCTCGCAGCTCCTCGGTCAGCAGGCGTGACAGGTTCTTCTGTTTCTCGGTGGACGGAGTGGATCGGGAGTCTCGGTCCGACTGGGTATCGATCTGCACGTAGCGCAGGAACCGCTGCACCACGCCAGGGAGCTCTTCACTCATGACGCTACTCTATGCCGAGCGCCGCTCGCGCAGACCGTCCCTCAGCCCCTCTGGCGAAGAAAGACATCGAGCGCGTCGTAGGCGATCGCCGGGTCCGCGGAGCCGTCCCATTCGTTCCAGAAGCGACGCAGCGGCGTCCGGGTGTCGTGCATCTGCTGAGCGACGTCTCCCTCCGCCACGGTACCCTCGGGCTTCCACGCTTCGCCCCGCGCTTCATGGGCCCTCGAGAGCAGCTCCCGGCTGAGCTCGGAGTCGCCTCCCTTCCAGGCGAGGTAGCCGCGCAGGAAGTATGCCGTCGACGCTTGGACATTGGCCTGGGTGACCCACTCCAACCGCTGTCGCGCGTCGTCCTCGCGCCCGAGCAGAAGGGCGATCTCGCCCAGCACCTCCAGACTGCCGGTCGCCTCGGTGTTGATCTCGAGCGCCCGCTCGAGCGCCTCCTCCGCGTCCTCCAGGTCGGTGTCGGAGCTGGCGTGAAGGGCACGCAGCACACCCCACTGTTTGTGTCCCCGGTGGCTCGAGGGATTGCTCGTGCGAAGCCGGTCGAGCTGGGAGAGCGCCTCCTCGGTGTTCCCCAGGGCCTCGAGGCAGTTCGCCAGGTAGTAGCGCGAATCCTCGTGCTCGGGGTTCAGCTCGAGTGCCTGACGCAGAAGGACAGCGGCACGTTCGACGTCGCGGTCGCGCTTGAGCGCGTCCATGGCCGCACGCTGTGTCACCCAGAACTGGGCGATTCGCTCGCGCTCAGAGATCGGCACTTCCACCGTGGGCTGCTCGAACGAGACCTTGGGGGTCGCGACCGTCAACCGGCGGGGCTGCGCGTCGCCCTCGTGCAGCTGCCACAGCACGTCTGCGTCGAGTCCGGAGTACACCTGGGTCGGCCCACCCCCAGGCCAGCGCACCTCGACCCGATCGACCCGAGTGGCCTCACCGAGCCCGAAATGCAGCGTCCGGCTGCTCTGGGAGAGGTAAGACGCCCCGCCCACGCTGCGGCTCTGCTCGACGCCACCGTGCACGACCGTGACCCGAGATGCGTCGCCCAGGCCCTGCAGCGAGTCTCCCACGACGTGACGCAGCCGGAAGCCGATCCAATGGCCGTGCTCGGTGTCGTTGCGCAGCAGGCGAACTCCCTCCCCCAGATGCATGATCGCGAGATCGAGATCCCCGTCGGAATCGTAGTCGGAGAGGGCCAGACCCCGAGCGACCTTGGGCTCGGCCAGGGCGGGCACGAACGGAGCCAGATCGTGAAAGTACTCGCCCCGCTGGCTCCAGAAGAGCATGGCGGGCTGCGGCTCGAGACCGCCGGACTCGCCCTGCTCGAGGGTGCTGCCGTTCGCTACGACCAGATCGAGCCAGCCGTCGGCATCGAAGTCGAAAAACTCGGTTCCCCACCCCACGGAGTGCAGCGCCGGCTGGCCAAGGCCGAGGGGTGCCGCCAGATCCGTGAAGCCGAGCTGAACGCTCGCCCCCTCTTCGGCGACCTCTTGCAGCTGACGCAGTCTCGAGTCGAACAGCGCGTTCTCCTGCGCAATCCAGTGGGTGATGAACAGGTCGTCGTCGCCGTCGCGATTCCAGTCGCCCGCCGCCAGACCCATGGCACCTCGGTAGTCCGAGACCCAGGCGGAGAGTCCGGCGTCCTCGAACAGGCCGTCCCGGTTCAGAAACAGCGCATTGTCCGAAATGTCGTTGGCGACGTAGAGATCGAGCCAACCGTCCTGGTCGAAGTCGTGCCATAGGGCCGACAGGCTCCGCCCTCCTGGATTGGACACCCCGGCCAGCAGCGAGATCTCCTCGAAGCCACCTCGGCCGTCGTTCTCGAACAACAGGTTCGGCAGCGGGTCGAAGGAAGCGGGATTCAGGGTATAGGGCACCGAAGCCCCGTACTGTTCGGTGGCGGCTCGGCCCGCTCCGGGGTCGAGCTCGTACTTCACGTAGCCGCTGACATAGAGATCGAGATCCCGGTCGTTGTCGTAGTCACCCCAGGCAGCTCCCGACCAGTATCCCGGCCGGGACGGCAACCGCGCATCGACGGTGAAGGTGCCGTCTCCCTCGTTGTGGAACAGAAACAGCGCATCGAGACCCGTCACGACCAGATCGAGTCGACCGTCCCCGTCCGAGTCGCCCCAGGCGGCTCCCATCCCCTGGACACGCAGCTCGGGGAAGCCCGCCGCTGGCGTGAATCGCCCACCCCCTACGTTCTCGTAGAGCTGCGAGGCAGCCCGCTCCTCCATGGCGAGATCGAGCTCGCCCCCCGCTGCGACCAGAAAAAGGTCATCGTCGCCATCGTCGTCGAAGTCCCCCCAGGCCAGCCCCGACCCCATGTCCTCGGGTAGCTGGGAGGTGCGACTCCCTCGGTAGCTCTCGAAGCCAGCCAGCCCAGCCTCCTCGGTGACATCGGTGAACACCGGAACCGGCGCCTCGGGCGGAAGATCCCGGCTGAGCTTCTCGGTGATCTCTTCCATCACCTCCCCGGGACGCCGCGTGTCGGGGCGACGACTCCGATAGAACAGCACCGCCGAGACCAGGGCCACCACCCCGATGACCACCAGTACCGTCGCGGTGGTTCGCAGCCGGCGCTGGCGCTGACCGAGCGCCGGCCCCCGCCGGCCGGGTGAAGAAGACCCCCCTCGCTGGGCATCTCCACCGGAATCGGGAGACGAGCTCGAGGATTCGCGACTCACACCCCGCCCCTCAGCCACCCGCGGGACCCACGCCGTCGTCCAGTGCGTCTTGCGCACCGGTGACGGCGATGGTGACTTCGGCGCGATTCATCTCGACCACCGGAGCCGTGAGTCCAGAGTCTTCACCGAGCAGGAAGTTGATCAGATACTGATCGACCTTGCGGTAGTTGAGCAGCGCCACCACCCTGTACTCTCCCGGCCGGGTCGCGGCGGGAACCTCGAACTCCTGGACTTCCTTGCCGTAGCGAGCGAGGTCTCGCTGTTCTCCCTCCACCACGGTGGTCGGACAATCGACCAGATACTCCACCGTGTCGGAGTAGCCCGGAAACAGCGCCCGACGGTAGCGCACTCCCACCATCTCCCAGAGGTTGTGGCGATCGATCAGGTTGCCCTGTTGATCGACCGGCTCGGCCTTGAACAGGAAGCTCCCGGGCTCGATGAAGTGGTTCTCGTCGCGCGTTCCAGACTTGTAGATCTCGGTGCCGTCGGGGTCGTAGACGTGGAGCTCGACCCAGCTCTGGATGATGTCGAGAGGGCCGGTCGGAAAGTCGTGGCCGACCTTGTTGGCGGTCATCACGACGCGGATCGGCAGTGTCTCCCCAGGGGCCACATCAGGCGGAGTCTCGAGTGCGAGGTGGACGACTGGGCCTTCGCGCCACTTTTCCGCGATCTCGGGGATCTCGAAATCACCGCGCAGCCAATCCTCGGTCAGGCGGAGATGCTCCTGCCAACCCGGCAGCTCGAGCAGAGCTGGCACCAGACTGTTGGCTGCCACGAACCGATGGCTGCGATGCTTTCCATCTCCCGGTGACCGGTTGTAGTCGACCTCGTCGCCACTCGCGGGGTCGGTCGAATCGACCAGGGGCATGTGGCACTCTCGACATTCCACCGTTTTCTCCGGCTCGCCTTCGGTGAACCAGTGACTCGCCTTCCAGTTGTCGTACTGGTTCTGCAGCTGCACCCAGCCAACGCGATTGAGCTCGGCGTCGATGAACTGCTTGTGACACGCGGCGCAGTACTCCGGCGCCTTGAACACTCTCTTGCTCAGCTCGAGATGCTGGTCGGGATAGGTGCGCACCAGGAAGTCACTGAAGAACTTGCCGGCACCCTGCTCGTGCCATTGCCAGAGATAGGCGGGCGGCTGCGTCATGACGTAGTTGGCATTGCCCTGCAGATCGGTCTCGCGGACCCCGTGGCAGGAGAGACAGGAAATGCCCTCCTGATAGCCATGCTGGGAAGTCAGGTCGTCCGTGAACAGCCGCTTGGCTCCGGCGAACAACGAGATCGGATCGTGACAACCACCGCAGTATCGGGTCGACTCTGCCCCGTTCTGCTCCGCCATCACTTTCTGGACCGTCTGGAAGAGGGGGTCCATGGCAGCGTAGCGATGCGCGCTGGGCTCCCATTCCGCCAGGATCTGTTCGTGGCAACCGGCAGTCCCACAGCTGGCCGAATTGGCGAGCGAGTCCGCGTCATAGGCACCGCCCGAGGCGGTCACGGCGAGACTCGGAGCGAACGGCCGGTCCTCGCCGTAGAGGAAGTTGTAGTCCTCCGGAAACGTATTCTCGTACGACAGTCCAGAGTACACCGCGGCAAGCCCCACGGTGCCCAGCGCCAGCAGGACGATTGCCACGCCGGAGCGAGCCATCAGTCCACTCGCCGCCCCGAGGCTTCCCGCTCGACGAATGCGCAACGGAACGAGCACACCGTGCGCGAGCGCCGTGGCCAGGGTCACATAGGTCGAATAGAGATGTGCACTGCGCCAGGCGGGCGACATCCTCAGGCCGAACAAGCCCTGCCAGGTCACGACGACTCCCGACACCAGGCAGACCACCAGAGCCACCATCGCAACGTACCCGAGCAGCACGATGTCGGACAGCTTGTATCGCCGGTAGTCGAGCCAGTGCCGCCACAGGTAGACCGTCACCGGCGCCAGCACCGCGACACCCACCAGGGTGTGCAGGAGCACCGTCCACTCCACCACCGGGTGGAACGGAGCGAACGTGATCACCAGGCCGGTGAGACCGAGTCCGAGAATGGCGGGGATGCCGATCCGAGTGAGGAGAGAGTCCCACCCGGTGCGCAGCGTGCGAGAAGGGGAACTGGAGATGCCCTGAGCCATCGAGAGAGATCCTCCTGGGGTCACGCCTCGGCTCTCGGCCGGCCCTCGCGCGCTCGGCGTGCTCGAGGGTCCTGTGAGACTGAGCCCCTCGTGGGGTTTGGCCCAGCGGGCTGAGTCGCCGTCGACGCATTCGACTCGGTGAGCCGGTTCCGCTGTGAGCCAGGTTCTGAGGGGATTACAGCAGTGCCTTCGCCCCGCAAAGACATCCCGGAGGGTAGCCCAGGCCCACCCCCCGGGGTGGTCGCATCGGCCCATCCAAATCCGATAGAGATCGGGATCTGCGGGTAGACTCGGCTGGAGCCCCCCGAAACAGAGCCTTCGGCTCGGACCGTTCCGAGCCGAGGACACAGGAGTGAGACGATGACCGTACACACACAGCTACGTATCCATACTCGACCGGCCCTGGCGCTGGGCCTCGGGATCGGACTGCTGGCAGCCATGGCCGCAGCCGAAGGCTACGAGCCTCCACGAGACGCCAACGGCAAACCGGATCTCTCGGGAGTATGGACCAACTCGTCGCTCACCCGACTCTCACGCCCCGACAACATCTCGAATCTGGTCCTCACACCCGAGGAGGCCGAAGAGCTCTCCGGCAGTCACTTTCACAACGTGCGTGCCGCCAAAGATCTCGAAGCGTCGGATCCGAACCGTGAGGCCCCCGACGCGGTGGAGCGACTGCCGGGCGTCGGCAACTACAACGCGGGATGGGTCGACCCTGGAACGGCTTACGGGGTGGTCAAAGGAGAGATCCGCTCTTCCTGGATCGTCGAGCCTGCCGATGGCCAGGTGCCATACCGGCCCGAGGTCCTCGAGGAGCGTGGCGAGTCCAGGGATCTTCGGGCCAGCCTCTCCGATCCCGAGGTCTTGTCCCTCGGTGAACGTTGCATCATCGGCTTCGGGGGCACGGGCGGGCCGCCGATGCTCAATGTGCTCTACAACAACTACTATCGGATCCTGCAGACGACCGACCACGTGATGATCCTGGTCGAGATGGTGCACGACGCCCGCATCATCCGACTGGACTCGGAGCACGGCCCTCCTCAGGCGGGCGGCTGGTTCGGCGACTCGATCGGCCGCTGGGACGGTGACACGCTGGTCGTCGAGTCCACGAACTTCCATCCGGGCCGCCAGAGCGGCACGTCACTCCCCTACTCGGTGGGCGCCGTCGTCACCGAGCGCTTCACCCGAGTCTCGGACTCCTCGATCCTCTACGAGTTCACGGTCGACGATCCGGAGCACTACACGCAGCCCTTCCGGGGTGAGATGAGCTTCACCGGAGTCGACGATCGGCTCTACGAGTACGCCTGTCACGAAGGCAACTACGCCATGCCGAACATCCTCAAGGGCGCCCGCCTCCTGGAGTCGGAAGCACAAGAGGAGAAGTGACCGAGGCTCCTCAGTCGCTGATCGGTTCCAGGACCACCACCGGAATCTGGCGCTCCGTCTTGGCCTGGTAGTCATCGTAGGGGGGATAGATCGCCCGCAGCTGCTTCCAGATCTCGGACCGCTCCTCGCCTTCGGCGGTGCGGGCCAGCGCCTTCGTCTTCTTCGCTCCGACCTGGATATGCACCTCGGGGTTCTCGAGCAGGTTGAGGTACCAGGACGGATGGCTCGGGGCTCCCCCCTTCGAGGCAATGATCGCGTAGCCGTCGTCGCGCTCCCCGTAGATCAGCGGCAGGATCCGGGGCTGACCGCTGCGCCGTCCGGTGGTCGTGAGCAGCAAGGTGGGAATCGGGCCGGGACCGCCCGCGATCGAGGAGTCCCAGAGGTGCCCGTCTTCTCCGTCACTCGCGAGGTAGCGCTGAATGTGATCCTTGATCCAGTCGGGCAGGTTCTCGGGAATCGACACGTCGCTCATCTTCGATCTCCTCATGGTTGGTCTTGTTTCGCGGCTCAGCCCTGACGCCACTCGTCGATGCACACCACGTTCTCAGGCGGGGCCTCGAGGATCCAGATCGAGGTGTGCTGGGGCATCGGCCTGAACTCGTTGCGCTCGAGAAAATCGGTTGCCGCCTGCAGCCGCTCGAACTCGAGACGTTCGCTCTGCCGATCCGGTTCGCTCCAGTCGATCGTGACCACGACCAGGTCCTGGCGGTCGTCGAACCAGAGGGTGGCACGGGCAAGCTCCCCCCCTCGGGTGGACGCTTCCTGATCGGATCGGGTAGGGCTCATCGCGCTCCGATGCTACCCCGCAGAGCGGTAAGGAGCCGCGACTCCCTATGCTAGCCTTTCCCTTCTCGTTTCACCCTTTCCGAGGACTTCTCCCATGACCACTCCCAAGCGCGTCGCAATCACCGGCGCTGCCGGTCACATCGGCTACTCCCTCATCTTCCGCATCGCCACCGGCGAAATGCTCGGCCCCGATCAACCGGTCAGTCTCCACCTGCTGGAGATCCCCCCGGCCATGGGTGCTCTCGAGGGCGTCGTCATGGAGCTGCGCGACTGCGCCTACCCCCTGCTGCACGACATCGTCACGAGCGACCGGGCCGAGGTCGCCTTCGAAGGAACCGATATCGCACTCCTGGTCGGCGCCAAGCCTCGCGGACCGGGAATGGAGCGCAAGGACCTGCTGCAGGAGAACGCCAAGATCTTCTCGGCGCAGGGGAAGGCCCTCAACGACGCTGCCAATCCCGACGTCAAGGTTCTGGTGGTCGGCAATCCAGCCAATACCAATGCGCTGATCGCGAGTGCCAACGCTCCGAAGCTCGATCGGCGTCAGTTCACCGCGATGACTCGCCTCGATCACAACCGGGCGATGAGCCAGCTGGCCGAGAAGACCGGCAGCCACGTCAACGACATCCAGCGCATGATCATCTGGGGCAACCACTCGGCGACCCAGTATCCCGACCTCAGCCACTGCACCGTCAACGGCAAGGCGGCAAGTGGACTGGTCGACAACGGCTGGGTCCGCGACGACTTCATTCCTACCGTGCAGAAACGCGGCGCGGCCATCATCAAGGCACGCGGCGCCTCTTCCGCTGCCTCGGCTGCCAACGCCGCCATCGACCACGTCCGCGACTGGACGCTGGGTACCCCCGAGGGGGACTGGGTGAGCATGGCCGTCACCTCCGACGGCAACTCCTACGGCGTCAAAGACGGTGTGATCTACTCCTTCCCCGTCACCTGCAGCGGTGGCGACTGGAAGGTCGTCGACGGTCTCGACATCGACGACTTCTCGCGCGAGCGCATGGCCGCCACCGAGAACGAGCTCTTCGAGGAGCGCGACGGGGTCGCCGAGCTCCTCGGCTAGCAGAGCGGGCTCGCGCGCTATACGTCGCAGGTCGGGAACGCCGCGGTATCCGTCACCGGAGACGCGGCATTCAGATCGGGATTGCTGTAGGTCTTCACCACGTCGGCCTGGGTGTCGATCACCTGGATCGTGAAGCCCACGGTCGTCGTCGCCGCATAGAACACCCAGAAGTGCTCGTTGCCGACCGGCGGAGCGCCGCACGCGTCGAGGACCTTGATCAACACCTCGGGGTTGGCGGGATTGGTGAAGGCCATCACGCCGCCCCTGGTGATGCCGACGTCGTTCAGAGCGATCGCCTGGCTGGTCCCGGAGAAGCCTCCGCCGAGGACGCTGTCGTAGGTCATCGTGATCTGGAAACGGCCGTCTCCGGAGGAGTCGTCGATGCACAGGGTCGTGGCGTCCGGCTCACACGGGGGATAGTCGATTCCGCCGCCTCCCGGGGCCAGCCATTCCTGCACGTTGGGGAAGGTGGCCTTGAAGTCACCATCGACCTCGGTGTTCCCGAAGTTACAGCCGTCGTTGGGATCGGGACCACAGGCCCCGGTCAGTTGGCCGACTACCTGCGCCTTGTCGACGTTCAAGAGCGCCGCTCCGGAGCTACCGCCGAAGGTCGCACTCTCGACGTTCTTGGTGTGAATGAAGTGGCTCCGGGGAGATCCGTCGCAGATCGGCACGCTGGTGTCGACCCGATAGCGCGTGAACACGTGGGGATAGGGCAGCTGGGAGTCATCGGGCCACGGGTGCGACACGCGATGGACCATCTGGTTGTTGACCACGCCGTTGGCATTCCATCCGAGCAACGTCCGATTCCCGGAAAGACCGTTCAGTCGCACCAAGGTGTAGTCCGAGCTGGCGCCCGATGCCAGGAGCACCGATCCGTTCGATCGCGGCAGCGAGTCGATATCGGGCCAGTTCGAACTGTCACACGAGGGCGTCTCATAGTCCCAGAACACCTCGAGCGAGGAGGCGTCAGCCTGGTTCGAGAAGCAGTGGTTGGCCGTCAGGAAGTACGGCGTCAGGTCCTCGTTGGTGTTGTTGAGCAGGTTGCCCGAGCACACGAAGCCGGCGCCGAACTGGATGTGCCCGACAGACTGTTGCACGAGATCGATCCACTCCCACTGGCTCGTGGTGACGCAGTTGGCGTCCTTCAAACACTCGCTGCCCTTGGGCAACAACCCTGCCACCAGGCTCACCGTGTCTTGCGGCGAGAACAACTGGACCAGGTCGCGGAGCTCGAAGCTCGCGCTCGCAGGGTCCACCCCCCGCGGCAACTCGATCTCGAGGGTCAGGCGTGGGCCGGCGACACTCGGAGTGTAGAGCGTCGCATCCGGGCCACGCAGCTCGAGTCCGAAGGGACCCACCGTTTCTCCACTGTCGGAGTACACCCACATGCGCACACCTTCGGGGAGGAAGACCTCGCGCAGGACCAGGCGTAGGCGCCACCCGTTTTCGACCGCTACGCGGGCGCTCCAGCGTATCGATCCGGCTTCAGAAACCACCACTCCACCCTCGAAGGGGACCGCATCGGAACGACTGCGCTCCACGCGACCGAAATCAACGCTCCGCGGCGAAGCAAGCGGACGGAGAAACCCGTTTCGACGGGGCAAACGCCCCTCGTCGTTCCACCGGCGCATGGTCACCAGTTCGTCGATCGCGCCGACCTCGGCACTCGTGAGGCTGCTGTCTGCAGCCAACGCGGAGCGCTCTGCCAGACGGGCGGGCGCAACGGCAGCACGACTCTGCACCGGCGCTGGAGCCACCAGCATGTCGAGACTCTGTCCCATGGCCGAAGCCGGGACGAGAGAGAGAGCGAGAGAGAGCGAGAGCGAGAGCAGGAGCGTCGGGGGCAGGGATCTGTGGCTCATGGATTCCTCGGCTGAAAGTGGACGACAGAACGTGGCGGGGCCAGGCTCCGGACGAGCGGAATGCTACCCTGTCAGCCCTCTCGCGGCCACGGTTCGGAGCGAATCCACCCCCGCGGCGGATACTCGGGGCCCCGGCGGAAGCGCTGAGCGCGCTACTGCCGCCACTCCAGGCGATAGGAGTCCAGCGGCGCGAGAGCATCGAGCACCACCCCGAGCACGTCGGCTCGGTCCGGCGCCGCGGCGTAGAAGAAGTCTTGACTCAGAAAGGCGTCGACGTCGAGAGGATCTTCCTCGTCGGCTCCGGACTCCATCAGATGCCGCACCCGGGTGAGCAGGGGATCCGGCGAGACCCAGACGCCTTCGATCGCTCGATAGGCATCCCACAGGCTGACCGGGGGCACCGCCCAGCTCCGGGTCGTCGAGGCTTCGCCCCGAGATCTCGTCTCTCTGTTCCCTTCCGGTAGCCCTACCGGAACGAACCCCTCCGCCGCAACGACTCTGCCGGGGACCTCGACCACGAGGCGTGCAGGGAAGGGATCGAACACCCTGCGCGAGGCCTCCTGGAGCGTCGACGATTCGTCTTCGGGCAGCTCGAAGATGGTGAGCACCCGGTCGCTCGCATCGCTGTTCGCTTGCACCAACCTGCGCTCCAGATCGGTCAGTTCGACGTCGACATCGGCCATGTCCTCGAACATCCCCCGCACCACGGTCACGGCCCGCCGCGGGTTCGCGTCCAGATAGCTCCACAGGGCGACGGTCGTCTGGAGATAGCCGGCAAGGGATCGGCTCCAGTCCTCGAGCGCGTTCTCGACCCGGTCTCGCTCGGCCCGGGTCGCACGATCGCCACCGACCGCGAAGAAGCTCAGCTCTCCCCCATGCGGCAAGGGAGCGTACTGAGGCTGAACCGGTGTGTCGGAGAACATCGTGGCCAGGGCGGCGGCGGGATCCACCGCGAGGGCCCAGTGCTCCCAGCGCACCAGTCGTCCCGCCGCCCGCTCCCAGCTTCCCCCGTCGCCTTCGACCGAATCCCCGCCCAGCTCCGCGAGGCGCTCGAAGCGCCGATGCCACGGACTCCAACCCTCCATCAAGCCGGCCTCGATTCCGAGCATCCTCTCGAAGAAGGTCTGGTTGTCGGAGCCGTCGTCGAGCCAGTGCAGCTCCACGCGCGCGTGCACCGCCAGCTGCCCTTGCTCGGTGAAGCGCACGAGGAGTGTCTCCTCCACCGGATCCTCGAAACAGCCCCCGAGAGCCAGCCCGAGGAGACCGCAGAGCAGAACCGAAACGGTGCGTTTCACGCTCCGAGTCCTTCGGATCTCTCGTCTCGGCGCCCTCAGACGGTTTGGCTCTTGGGCTGGAAGATCGCAGTTCCGATCAGCGAGCCGACCGTCGCGAAGATCGAGTAGAGCACCAGACTGAAGAAGAATCCGATCACCACGGCGAGACAGGAAAAACCACCGGTCGCGGCACTCTCGATGATCTGCTCGAGCACCGGCGGGATCTCCTGGTCACCCATCATCTCCTCGAGCTGGTCGAGATTGGCCATCGAGCTTCCCAGATTCATGAACATGAAGGGGATGCCGACGATGGTGCCGGTCAGAGCACCGATGGCCCCGGTCAGCAGCCCGAGGAGCACCGCGTCACCCCAGGGCGGTACTGCTTTCGGCCCCGGCTGCTGGTTGTAGAAGTACGCCGCGACGACACCTCCCGCAATCACCCAGGCACAGCATGCGCAGTTGACGAAGTTGACGAAGGGAATGGCCGAGGCGATGCCGAGTCCGATGCCGCCGATGAGCGCGGGCTTCAGTTTGTCTTGCATGGTTGGGCTCCTGACTCCTCCGAGATGGAACGGGATACTTGCGAAAGCTCGGCCACTCCGAGCCATACGAGAAGGGCCACCGGGAACGAAGCGACCAGTCCGGTGAGAAATCGACTCGTGGGCGTGTTCGCCGTCGTCAGAGCCACGTCGATCAGCATCGGTAGCGCGAAGAGCACGACGGACCACGGCCGCGCCTGAAGCCACTTCCGGCAGATGTCCAGCCACGGGCAGGACGAGCAGACCGAGCAGCATTCCGACGTAGAGCCCGAAGCAACGGTGACACACCGCCAGAGGCTCCTGGAACAGATGGAAGCTGCGCTCCGGCAGCTGGTGGCAGATCGAGTCGAAGAACAGGTAGACGAACGGCGCCGCGAACCAGCCCTCGTGTCGTCCGAGGGGTGCGAGCAGCGTCAGGCTCACCCAGCACGCAGCGCCGAGAGTGACGAGCCAGTAGGCAGCGTTTCGCTCGAGTTGGACCATTGCAGGTTCGGGAGTAGGACGGTTTGAGGCGCGATCTTGATCCGAGCATAGCAGCCGTCTCGATCGCTCCACCGGGCGCCGTCTGGCCCGGACGGTCGACCGCGCGATTCACGACCAGCGAGCCTCGGCGAAACCGCTCGCTCGGAGCGGTTCCAGACGGGTGCGCAAAACCCGCGCATACAATGCCTCTCACACTCACGATACGAACTCCCGGAGAGATGCCATGAACGAATACCGCATTTTCGGTGCAGAGCTCTCTCCATACTCGGTCAAGGTTCGATCCTGGTTTCGCCACAAGGGGCTCCCACACAGGTGGATCGTGCGCTCCCCGAAGACCCAGGCCGACTTCCAGAGGTACGCCCGCCTTCCGCTGGTTCCCCTCGTCGTCACTCCCGAGAACGAGGGCATGCAGGACTCCACCCCGATCATCGAGCGACTCGACAAGCGTCATCCCGAGCCCGAGAGTCAGCCTGCTGATCCGATGCTCGCCTTCCTCTCGGCCCTGATCGAGGAGTACGCCGACGAATGGGTCAACAAGCCGATGTTCCACTACCGCTGGTGGCGAGAAGAGGACCGACGCTCGGCCGCCGAGAGAATCGCTCAGGTCATCGCCGGCCCCGACGCTGCATCAGGCACCCTCGCCGAGGTCGCAGCGAGCGTTGCGGAGCGCATGGCGGGGCGACTGCACTTCGTCGGCTCGAGCAAGGACACCAAGGAGGTCATCGAGGCGTCCTTCGAGGAGCTGATCGACATTGTCGAAGCGCACCTCGCCGAGCGGCCTTTCCTGTTCGGTCAGCGACCGGTATGGGCCGACTTCGGCCTGTATGCACAACTCTATGAAGCCTCGATCGACCCCACGGCGGGGGCACTCCTGCGACAGCGGGCTCCCCGGATACTGGACTGGATCGAACGCATGCTGGTCCCGGAGCCCCCAGAGAAGGGGCACGAGCTCGAGAGCTGGGCAGAGCTCGCGCCGACTCTGGAGCCACTCCTCGAGCACCAGATCGCAGGCTACTTCCTACCCTGGTCCACCGCGAATGCTCGGGGACTCGGAGCCGGCGACGAGAGCTTCTCCGTCGTCCTGCGAGGCCGAGGTTTCCGGCAGAAGCCCCAGAAGTACCACGCTCGGTCCCTCACCGCACTGCGCCAACGCTACGCGGATCTGGAATCGGTTCCCGAGCTCGACGAGGTCCTGGAACGGACCGGCTGCCGTGACTGGCTCGCGACCTGAGTCTCGGCTCCCGCGAGGCCCTGCTATATTGCCGCCAGTTTTCCAGAGCTACCGACCGCATACTCCGCGCTGAGTCTCCCTCGAGCCCGCGCGATGACCTGGGAGAAGAACCGTGTCGCAAGACTCCGCCAACGGGACCGATGACCGGCGCTATGCCAACTACGTCCTGTGTGTCCTGGTCCTCGTCTACGTCTTCAACTTCATCGATCGCCAGATCCTCTCCATCCTGGCGCAGGACATCAAGGCCGATCTGGGGCTTTCCGACGCGAGCCTCGGTTTCCTCTACGGCACGGCGTTCGCCGTCTTCTACGCGATCTTCGGGATTCCGCTGGGTCGACTGGCGGACATCTGGACACGGAAGAATCTGATCTCGATCGGCCTGTCTTTCTGGAGTCTGATGACGGCTCTCTCCGGCACCGCCCGGAGCTTCGCCAGCCTGGCCACGTTTCGCATCGGCGTCGGAGTCGGCGAGTCCAGCGCCAGCCCAGCTGCATTCTCGATGCTGGGCGACTACTTTCCGCCGCGGCTCCGAGCCACCGCCGTCGCGATCTACTCGAGCGGTGTCTACATCGGCTCGGGTATCGGCATGCTCATCGGAGGCCAGGTGGTCGACCGCTGGAACAAGGCCTACATGGCGGGCGAAGCCCCCTTTGGACTCGCAGGATGGCAGGTCGCCTTCTTCGTGGTGGGTATTCCCGGCCTCTTGATGGCAATCTGGGTGTGGACCCTTCGAGAGCCCGTACGCGGCCAGAGCGAAGGACTCCCCGAGCCACCGAAACATCCCCATCCGTTCCGCGAGTTCGGCAAAGAGATGATGGCGGTGTTGCCGCCCTTCACTCTTCTCTCCCTGGGCACCGCAGGGGCCGGGAGTGGCGGAATCTTCCTCAATCTGATCATCGGTGCGGTCTGCGCACTCGGCGCCTGGGCCTTGACCGCGGCGCTGGGCGGCGGCGTGCAGTGGACCGCCCTCGCCATCGGTCTGTACTCGTTCTTCTCGTGGGTTCAGGGGTTGGCTCTGCGCGATCGCCCCGCCTTCAAGATGATCTACACCAGCAAGACCATCTGTTTCGGCATGGTGGGCTTTGCCTGGCTGGCCTTCGTGGGATACGTCGGCGCGCTCTGGGTGCCGCCCTTCTTCCAGCGGGTCCACGGGGTCAGCGCGTCCGAAGCGGGCACCGTGCTCGGACTGTCGGCCGCACTGGGCGGCTGGCTCGGGGTTTCGGGCGGCGGCTATCTGTCCGATCTGCTCAAGCACCGCAATAGCAAAGCGCGCCTCTGGATGGGCGTGATCTGCGCAGTGCTCTCGGCCCCGATCGGGTTTCTCCTCTTCAGCTCGGCCGACAAGACCACCGCCTATGTCTTCAACTTCGTGTTCCAGATCTTCTCGTCGTGCTGGATCGGATCGGCAGTCGCGCTCGCCAACGAGTTGGTCATGCCTCGGATGCGGGCCACCGCTTCGGCGCTCTACATCCTGGCCGTGACCTTCATCGGCCTGGCGCTCGGCCCCTACACCGTCGGCCAGATCAGCGACCGGCTCACGGCCGGGGGTGCCGATGCGCCGGAGGCCCTTCGCACCGCCCTGCTGTGGTCCCTGTTCGGCTATGCCGTGGCCATCTTCTTCCTCTGGATCTCCAGTCGTTCGGTGGAGCACGAAGAAGGACAGCGCCTCGAACGAGCGAAGGCTGCCGGCGAACCGATCTGATCTCCCTGGAGAGGCGAGGTGGGCTAGCTGGGCGCGCCCGCCCCGCCGCGAGCGGCGCGGCGCGCCAGCATCGCCTCACGGTAG
Source organism: uncultured Acidobacteriota bacterium (assembly GCA_963851415.1). GTDB lineage: Bacteria > Acidobacteriota > Thermoanaerobaculia > Multivoradales > Multivoraceae > CAWKPF01. Next base: position 3,825,191 of record CAWKPF010000002.1, on the reverse strand, counting down.
GCCATGTACGTCGTGCTGCCGAAGATGATGGTCCCACCGATCCAGGTGCGCAGCTCCGGCACCTCGGAATAGATGAAATAGCCGAGCAGACTCGCCCACACCAGGCGGGTGAAGTCGAAGGGCAGCACGAGCGTGGCGTCGGCCCGGCGAAACCCCTCGGCCATCGCCAGCTGGGACAGCGCACCGATCGCGCCCAAGAGGAAGAGCCACGGGTAGGTGGACGCGCGCGGCCACTGCCACACGAAGAGCGCCAGGACGAGTGAGAGCGGGGTCATCACCACTCCCATCCAGGCGGTCATCGTCACACTCGAGTCCCTCGCGGAGAGTCGCTTGATGATCACCAGCGCAGTCGCCCAGCAGACCGAAGAGCCGAGCACCAGAAAAGAGCCCGCGTCGATGCCCACGGACGCGGGGCGCAGAATCACGATCGCACCGACGAAACCGAGAACCAACGCGACGACACGACGCAGTCGCATCGTCTCTCCGAGGACCAGCATCGCGAGCGGAGCCGCGAACAGCGGCGCAGTGAAGCTGAGCGCCGAGACCTTGGCCAACGGGGAGAGGGTGAGCGCCGTGAAGAACATCGTCATCGCCCCGACCTGCAGCCCTCCCCGGATCAGATGCAGAGGCAACTGATCGGTGCGCAAGACCCCGAAGCGGTGGCGAACGAAGAACGGTGTCAGAACGAGCAGGCCGAAGAGGTTGCGGAAGAACGCCACCTCGAACGAGTGCAGCTCTACCGACACGTGACGAACCAGGGCATGCATGCACGAGAAGCCGAAAGCCGCCAGGGCGACCAACGAGGCGGCCACGACCGGAGAGGAAGTCGGGGTCGAGACCATGGGGCCCTGAGGAGCAGGCCCGGAAGACGCCTTGGACATGGTGCATGATAGCCGCGGCGCCGGCATCGGCAACCCGGCGGCTGGTGGTGCGTAGTCATGGAGAAGACAGGAGGACCTCCATGGCTAATCTGCTTCGCAACTTTCGCTATTCGCTTCGGACCCTGCTGCGCAGGCCGGCGTTCACCATCATCGCCGTGCTCTCCCTGGCTCTGGGGATCGGCGCCAACACGGTGATCTTCAGCTTGATCAACGAGGTCTTCCTGCAGCCTTTGCCGATCGGCGATCCGGCACGAGTGATGAGCATTTCGACCGTCGACGAACGCGCTCCTGGATTCAATCAACTCTCCCATCTGAACTGGAAAGATCTTCGGGAACAGAACGAGACCTTCGCACAGGTGGCCGGCTACAGCTTCGCTCCGATGAGTGTCTCGATTGGCGGTGAGCCGATCTACGTTCTCGGGCAGATGACTTCCGGTAACTACTTCGACGCGCTCGGAGTGAGCGCCCAGCACGGTCGCACCTTCCTACCCGAGGAAGACGTTTCTCCCGGTTCCCACCCGGTGGCAGTCCTCGGCAACGCCTTCTGGTCGAACGAGCTCGGGGGCGAGCCCGGTGCAGTGGGTCGGACGATCACGATCAACGGTACTCCCTTCACGGTGGTCGGGATCGCTCCGCCCGACTTCTACGGCCTGAACGTCGGAGTCGAGCCCGCTCTCTGGATACCGTTCATGATGAACCGTGTCGTCCAGCCCGATCCGAACCTCAACTGGTTCGAGACCCGCCGAGGCCTGTTTCTCTTCACGTTTGGCCGGCTTCGGGAAGGCGTGTCGCAAGACGAGGCCCAGGCGAATCTGACCTTGATCGCCGAGCGCCTGGAACGGGAGTATCCCGAGGACAACGAGGGGCGAGGCCTCTCCGTCATGCCGATCGCCGAAGCTTCGATCTTCCCCGCTGCGCGAGGAGGAATCGTGGGGGCCAGTTCTCTGCTCATGGCCACCGTGGCCCTGGTGCTGTTGATCGCCTGTTTCAACGTGGCCAATCTGCTACTGGCCCGCGCCACCGAGCGCCGCAAGGAGATCGCCCTTCGTCTGGCTTTGGGCGTCAACCGTCGCCAGCTGATCGGCCAGTTGCTCACCGAGAGCGTCACGGTGGGTCTGCTCGGTGGACTGCTCGGTGTCGTCCTCGCTCTGGGCGCGCGAAGACTGATTCAGGCGGCGCTGCCGGGCCTCCCCTTCGGGGCCAACATCCGGCTCGACCTGGCGCTCGACCCCGCGGTGCTGCTCTTTACGCTCGGTCTCGCCGTGGTCACCGGGCTGCTCTTCGGATTGCTCCCGGCAATCCAGGCTTCGAAGCCGGAGCTGGTCGGTTCGCTCAAGGAGAGCGGGGAACCGATGCTCGGAGCGAGCCGCCGGTTCACCGCACGCAACGCACTGGTGGTCGCCCAGATCGCGCTCTCCCTGGTCGCGCTGTTGGGATCGAGCCTCTTCTTGCGCAGCCTGGTGGCGGCGCAGCAGATCGACCTCGGGTTCGACTCCGAGCGTCTCTTCGCGATCACCCATGACGTCGGCATGGCCGGATACGACCAGGCGCAGGGAGAGCAGTTCTACCGCGACGTAGTCGAGCGTATCGAGTCGCTTCCCGGAGTCGAAGCGACTGCCCTGGCCCAGGGGGGCCCACTCCAGGGTACGATCTCACGATCGATCTTCCTCGAGGGACGTCCCAGCGACTTCGAGCGCACCTTCGTCCAGGTCAACGTCGTTGGTCCACGCTACTTCGAGACGATGAGGATTCCACTCGAGCGAGGGCGAGCCTTCGAAGAATCGGATCGCTCCGACAGCGTGCCGGTCGTGGTCGTGAACGAAACGATGGCCGAGAGGATGTGGCCCGGGGAAGAGGTGCTGGGGCAGCGGTTCCACTTCCACGGCATGGAGCCCCTGGAGGTGATCGGGGTCGCTGCCGACATCAAGTACAACGCCCCGGGAGAGGACCCACAGCCATACGCCTACCTGCCGCTGGGCCAGAACTACTCGACCACGATGACGCTGATCGCCCGAGCCGAGACCGACCCGGGACCGGCGCTGCTGGCGGCGCAACGCGAGATTCGTCAGATGGATCCGCTGCTGCCTTTGATCGGGGTCGCCACAGTCCCGGATCTGGTCGACAACGCCCTTTCCGCGCCCCGCTTTGCAGCGGTCTTCCTGGGGATCTTCGGGGTCCTGGCTCTGATTCTCGCGGCAATCGGCATCTACGGCGTGATGTCCTACGCCGTGAATCGACGCGCTCGGGAGATCGGGATCCGAATCGCCCTCGGCGCTGAGGGAACCAGCGTGCTCGGTCTCGTGCTTCGTCAGGGACTGGCGCTGGCCGGAGTGGGCCTCTTGCTGGGCACCGTACTCGCCTTCGGCGCCTCCCGTCTGGCCGCGAGCCTGCTGTTCATCAGCCCGAACGACCCGATCTCCTTCTTGAGCACCGGAGCGATTCTCCTCGTCGTAGCGCTCATCGCGACGCTCGTACCGGCTCTGAGGGCCATGGGAGTCGACCCGATCCGCGTCCTGCGAGCCGACTGAGGTGGCATCGCATAAGCTCCCCACGCGGCGACAGTCGGTCGCCGCGTCATGGAGCGGCGACTCAACGGAGGACCAGGTGTGATGACTCTCAACCGAATCGGTGTTCTGTCCGCAGGAAAGGTAGCAGGAGCGGTCTACGCCGCAATGGGACTCATCTTCGGCTTCATCTTCTCCGCCTTCGCGCTTCTGGGGAGCGCCATCGGCGCTGCCAGCACCGACTCCGCCGAGCCGCTGCTGGGGATCTTCTTCGGGTTGGGAGCCATCATCGTCATGCCGCTCTTCTACGGCGTGCTCGGCTTCCTCTTCGCCATGCTGGGCGCTGCGCTCTACAACCTGGTCGCCGGACTGGTGGGCGGACTCGAGCTCGATCTCACCTAGTCAGAAGTGAAGGAGTGGAAGTGACCCCGGTTCCCTTCAATGGGTGATCCAACCGGGGCCGAGCTCTCCGGCCTCGAAGTCTTCACGCACGATGAGGTCACCGGCCGGCTGTCCCTCCGGCAGCTGCAGGGCCGGGTCGCCCAGCAGGGTGTAGGTGGCCAAGTCGGTCGGGGGCACTCCGCTGGCGGCCAGGGCCTGCAGGATCGCTTCACCCAGGGTCGATGCCGAGACACCGAGGGCCGAGCGCATCAGCTGTCCACCCAATCGCTCTGCCGAGCTGCTCTGTGAGAGTCCGGTGGGAGCGAACACCGCGATGGCGCCACCGTCTCGATCGAGCACCAGAGCTTCGCCGAGCGAGGTCACCCCGGGCACTTCGTAGCGGTTCAGAGCACAGGTCAGGGCCGAGACGATCGGCAGCTGGCCGACAGTGCGCAACCGCGGCACATCGTCCAGCGTCAGAAGTCCCTCGGCGGCGAGCCGGTCCACTCCTCCGTGACCGGCATACGTCATCCATAGCGCCCCTTCTCCGAGTGCATCCAGCAGATCGGTCCGAGCCTGCTGCAGTCCGTCCGCACCGAGATCGATGCGCATCGGCTCGAGGTCACCTCCCACGCCGTTGCCCATCGAGTCGACGATCGAGGGGAAGTCACCCGCCTCGTCCGCGTTGTCAGACGCCAGGACCACTCGCGAGCCAAAGGCTCCACGACCCCGTTCCCAATCGGCGAGCTTGTCGACGTAGAGGTCGAGCTCCGCCGTGGTCACGACCGGGATTCGGCCGACGGCGATCTCTGGGATCCCATCGTCGCCGGCAACATCTCCCAACAGCATGTCGGCAGCGAAGAGACCGTGGGCCGTGCTGGCCATCGGTGGAGGCAAGAGGTTGCCTCCGATACCGAGCACATCCTTGAAGTCGTAGCTACCCTTTCCTACCAGCACCACCCAGCGCGGCCGGGGCTGCCATTCGCTCCAGGCCTGCTGCAGGAAGGCACGGATGGCCCACGGATCCTCCTCGCCGCCTGCATAGACATCGTAGAGATCTTCGAGCGTGACGACTCGAGCCTTCAGGCCTCGGGCACGACGCAGCTCGGCCAAGCGTTGGGCCGAGCTCGCGAGCTCATCGGCAGCCACGATCAGATACTCGGCTTCGGAGACCGCACCGACTCCAACAGCGGACACTCTGGCCAACGCTACGGCACTCTCCCCGGTGGCGACATACTCTCGTCCCGGCTGCGTGGCGAAGCTGACCTCGAAGTCCTGACCCCCAGGCGCAGCGGTCGCGAGGATTCGCACAGGATCGAGCGGATCGCTCACGTCGAGCACCTCGACGACACCGTCGACGAATCCACCGACCGTGACGGCTCGATCTACCGCCCGCAGACGCACCGACTGTGCGAGCCCTGCGGCTACCTGCGCAGCTCGTCGATACTCGATCTCTACCGAGTCGAGGTAGGCGATTCCGACACCGGCATTGCCCTCGTCCGGACCCTCGAGCTCCAGTCGCAGCTGGTTGCCAGTGGTGAGCAGTTCGCTACCCCCGACTTCGACCCGGACCTCGCGCGCCCCGGCGCCATCCCACTGGGCGACCTCCACCTGACGCCCGTTGAGCCAGACTCTCAGCCGATGGTCGACTGCAGCCGGGCCATCCGTCGCGCCGAACAGTCCGATGCGGAGGGTCGCCGTACCCCTCGCGCCCGCACCCCCGAGGTCGAAATCGACGGTGGTCGCGTCGGCGCCCGGAAGGGTGCTCAGCGTGCGCCAGAACCAGAAATCCTGCGAGGCTGTCCGCACCGCTGCCGCGGCAGCGAAGCGGTTCTCCTCGAAGCGTCGGGTGATCAGGACGCTGCCGTCCTCGACCCGTGCAGTGGCCTCGGACAGGCTGGATCGGGCCACCACCCCGTCACCAGGCTCGAGGAAGAAGTCGAGGCCGTTGCCGAAGAGGGACTCGGGCTCGGGAGCGTAGAAAGAGAGCCGTCGACCATCGGAGCTCCACCAGGACGCCGCCTCACCCGCCAGGGTGAGAGCGAAGCCGCCAGCGGCGAGCTGCTCCTCCACCAGCTGTGTGCTCATCTCGAGGCCCTGAGCGATCTGAGCCGACGAGACGGAGTGCACTCCGGATCGGGCGACCGTCAAGCGCAAGGCTGCCGCGCGCGGCGTACCCTGTCGTCGTTGGACGGTCGGATCTCCCTCGACGAGGGCGAGGCGGCGCGACTCCGAGCGCTCGAGATGGACGCCGTCTCTCTCATGCGGGGTTGCACCCATGTCGAGCACGCCCGAGCCTCGGCCGGCCGAGGCCGAGCGATCGAAAGGACCGTAGTAGCGAGTCCCCCCGCGCAGCTCGACCTCGACGAGGTAGTAGCTCAGCGCGTCCCCGGGGTGTGCCCCCATATCGGCCACCCGGTAGGTCGCGCCGAGAGGACTTCCGGCCGAGGCCACGAAGTCGTCGACTCTGGACCACTCCCCGGCCGTCTCCTCCCAACGGTAAAGGAAGAAGCCGACCGTACCGACCTCGCTGGTCGTCTTCCATTCGGCGACGACCTGGCCACCCTCGTCGAAGACGTCGAAGCTCGTCACCAGGGCGTGGGTCGGCGAAGTGGTGTAGCCGAAGTCGCGGCCAACTTCATTCGCGGAGACGAGAGTCACCGGCTCGAGACCGCCGCTGTCGGCCTGAGTGGTCTGCACGCCGCCCGAGACGGGGGTCGAGGTGACGTCGATCTGCACGAGCCACTGACTGCCACCTCCGGGAAGGCCCGCGAATTCGTAGTCCCCGTCCGGCTGGGACTCTGCCGTACCGAAGACGGGATCCTGGGGATCGACCGCCTCGTCTCCGTCCATGTCGCGGTACAGAGTCAAGATCGCACCGCCCACGCCACTCTCGCTACCGGAGTCGAAGACGCCATCACCGCTCGCGTCGAGGAAGACCGTCCCATCGATCGCCAGCGCGTCGCTCGACACGAGTCCGAAGTCGGCGCCGCCGTCGGCCACAGCCACAGAGGTCAAGGTCGTGCAGTACGGCGACTCGAAACCGACCGAGAGATCGAAGCCATCGAGCAGTGCCTGGCCGGCGGCGACCCTCACGAGATAGGTCGCCGGTACGGCCAGGGAATCGAAGAGATAGGCACCCTGCGAGTCGGTGGTCACGGTGCTCACCAGGGCGTCGACGCCTTCGTCGAGAGCGCACCCGCCATCGACATCGTGCCAGAGCTCGATTTGAACCATCTCGAGGCCGATCTCCGATCCGGTGGGGTTCCCGTCCGCATCCGCGTCGAAGAACACGAGATCGCCGATGCTCCCATCGGAGGACGTCGTGCAGAACCCGAAATCAGCCGTGAGGTGGGCGGTCCCGGCCGTGACCGTGATGTCGGCCGTGGGGTTGATGCCCGCACACAGGGTCTTGCCGCCCAGGACCCCTCCGCTGTCGGTGACCTGCACCCGGTACTCCCCTGCGAACACCTCGCTGAAGAGATACTCCCCGCTCGGACCGGTCGTCGTGCTGGAGAGCGACGTGCCGGAAGTATCGGTCAGGTCGAGCGTCACCCCGGCAATTCCGGCCTCGGCTCCGTTCTGGGTCCCGTTCAGGTCGGTGTCTTCCCACACCAGGTCGCCGATCGAGCCGAAGAAGCGATAGCCGAAGTCCAGACCCGTCTGCGACTCTCCGGCACTCAGACTCACTTCGGCTTCGTGCAGGGTGGCGGTGCCGTCCGGGTCGAGGGTGGCCTGACTGCTGGCCGGCGGCGTTTCGATGGCCACCGTGAAGCTCCCTGCCGGAAGGTGAGAGAAGGAGAAGGAACCGTCGGCCGCCGTGGCGGTCGAGTCGTAGGGAGCCGCATCGAGCAGCAGGGTGATCGCAACACTCTCGATCCCGAGCTCGCCGCCGTTCTGATCGGCGCTCCCATCGGCATCTTCGAACACAGAGCCGGCGAGCGAGCCGCTCGCACGGTACCCGAAGTCCTGGTCGGTCACGGACTGACCGGCGGCAAGAGTGACCTCGGCCTCGTGCAGATTCGCCAGGCCATCCGGATCCACGGTCGCCGCGGTGCCCGCCGGCGGGGTCTCGATCACCAGCGTGTAGGTCCCGGCCGAGAGGTTCTCGAACATGAACTCGCCGTTCGAGTCCGTCGTGGTCGCTCCGACCTCGTTCGCACCCTCCATCAACTTCACGGGTACCGCGTCGAACCCGGGCTCGGCTCCGTCCTGAGCCTCGCTCCCGTCCGTGTCCTCGAACACCAGGCCGGCAATCGAACCGTCGTAGCGGTAGCCGAAGTCCCGGTCCGCGAGGGCCTGACCGGCCGTCAGCGTCACCTCGGCCGCGTGCAGACTCGCCAGGCCATCCGGATCCACGGTCGCCGCGGTGCCCGCCGGCGGGGTCTCGATCACCAGCGTGTAGGTCCCGGCCGAGAGGTTCTCGAACATGAACTCGCCGTTCGAGTCCGTCGTGGTCGCTCCGACCTCGTTCGCACCCTCCATCAACTTCACGGGTACCGCGTCGAACCCGGGCTCGGCTCCGTCCTGAGCCTCGCTCCCGTCCGTGTCCTCGAACACCAGGCCGGCAATCGAACCGTCGTAGCGGTAGCCGAAGTCCCGGTCCGCGAGGGCCTGACCGGCCGTCAACGTCACCTCGGCCGCGTGCAGACTCGCCAGGCCATCCGGATCCACGGTCGCCGCGGTGCCCGCCGGCGGAGTCTCGATCACCAGGGTGTAGGCCCCCGGCGCGAGATTCTCGAAGATGAAGTCACCGTTCGAGTCCGTCGTGGTCGTTCCGACCTCGTTCGCACCCTCCATCAACTTCACGGGTACCGCGTCGAACCCGGGCTCGGCTCCGTTCTGAGCCGCACTCCCGTCCGTGTCCTCGAACACGGTGCCAGCCAGCTGGCCGCCATAGCGATATCCGAAGTCCCGGCCGCTGACCGACTGGCCCGCGGTGAGAGTGAGCTCAGCCTGGTGTGGCGTTCCGGTCCCGTCGGGGTCCACCGTCGCCGCCGTCCCAGCGGGAGGCGTACCGATGAGGATTCGGAAGCTTCCAGCCGGCAGATTGGAGAACGAGAAGCTCCCGTCAACAGCCGTGGTCGTCGAGTCGTACGGAGTGGCTCCCAGTTGGAGGGATACCGGCACGCCCTCGAACCCTGCCTCGGTCCCGTTCCGGCCGCCGTTCCCGTCGGCGTCCTCGAACACGGTACCCGCAATCTGACCGCTGAAGCGGTAGCCGAAGTCCCGATCCGCAATCGACTGTCCTGCCGTGATCGCCACGTCCGCCCGATGCAGAGAGCCGAGGCCGTCCGGATCGGTAGTTGCCGAGGTTCCCGCCGGCGGCGCGTCGATCACCACGGTGAAGGTGCCGGCCGGAAGGTGTGAGAAGGAGAAACTGCCGTCCGGGCCTGTCGTTGTCGTGTCCACGGGAGTCACCCCCTGGACCAAAGAAACCGGGACTCCGGCGAAGCCGGGCTCCGCTCCGTTCTGAGCCGCACTGCCGTCGGTATCTTCGAACACCGCGCCGGCGATCTGGCCGGTATGGCGATAACCGAAGTCGCGGCCGGTCACGGACTGCCCCGCTGCCAAGGCGATCTCTGCCTGGTGAGGGGTGCCGAGGCCGTCCGGATCGACAGTGGCAGTGGTTCCGGACGGCGGTGCGTCGACCCGCACGGTCCAGGTGCCCACCGGCAGATTGCTGAAGCCGAAGCTGCCATCCGCGGCGGTCGTGGTGGACTCGTAGGCCGTAGCCTCCTGGAGAATCGTCACCGAAATGCCGGCGAAGCCGGACTCACCCGCCCCTCTCGAGGCACTACCGTCGGCGTCGTCGAACACAGAGCCCGCAATCGAGTTCGTATACCGATAGCCAAAATCGCGGGCCGCAATCGCTTCACCAGGGGCCAGGGTCACGCCTGCGACGTGCAGAGTAGCCAGGCCGTCCGGATCTACAGTCGCATTCGTGCCCGCCGGCGGAATGTCGATCCGCAGCGTGTAGCTCCCTCCTGGGAGATTCGAGAAGGAAAAAGAGCCGTCAGGAGCCGTCGAGGCCGATTCGATCGGCGTCGCTCCCTGCAGCAGAGACACTGAGGTCGAAGCGAAGCCCGGCTCGCCACCGTCCCTGGTGGCGCTGCCATCGATGTCCTGGAACACCGAGCCGGCAATCGAGCCCGAGTGTCGGTAGCCGAAGTCGCTGCCGTTGGCGATCTGACCCGCCGTGATCGTCACGTCGGCCGTGTGCGGCGTTCCTGCACCGTCGGGGTCCGCGGTCGCGATCGTACCTGCCGGGGGAGAGCCGACGTTCAGCGTGTAGGTCCCCGCCGTCAGGTTGGTGAACGAGTAGCTGCCGTCACCCGAGGTGACGGTCGAGCCCACCGGGGTCACCCCTTGAAGCAGGGACACCGACACGCCGGCAAAGCCCGGCTCGCCGCCATCCCGAGATCCGTTGCCATCGGCATCGTCGAACACGACACCCGAGATCGTGCCGATCGCGCGGTAGCCGAAGTCGTTTCCGACGGAGCTCTCGCCCGCCGTGATCGTCACGTCCGCCGTGTGCAGGGTCGCCACGCCGTCCGGATCCACCGTCGCCTCCGTGCCTGCCGGAGGCGTCACGAGGCGCACCGTGTAGGTCCCCGCTGCCAGGTTGGAGAACGAGTAGCTGCCGTCACCCGAGGTGACGGTCGAGCCCACCGGGGTCACCCCTTGAAGCAGGGACACCGACACGCCGGCAAAGCCCGGCTCGCCGCCATCCTGCGAGCCGTTGCCGTCGGCATCGTCGAACACGACACCCGAGATCGTGCCGATCGCGCGGTAGCCGAAGTCGTTTCCGACGGAGCTCTCGCCCGCCGTGATCGCCACGTCCGCCGTGTGCAGGGTCGCCACGCCGTCCGGATCCACCGTCGCCTCCGTGCCTGCCGGAGGCGTCACGAGGCGCACCGTGTAGGTCCCCTCCGCCAGGTTGGAGAACGAGTAGCTTCCGTCCCCGGACGTCGTCGTCGAGCCGACCGGCGTCGCGCCGTCGAGCAACGAAACCGGCACGCCAGCGAAGCCCGGATCGCCGCCATCCTGCGAGCCATTGCCGTCGGTGTCGTCGAACACGACACCCGAGATCGTGCCGATCGCGCGGTAACCGAAGTCGTGACCCACTGCCGCCTGACCGGCGCTGAGGGTCACGTCCGCACGATGGAGGGTCGCCAAGCCGTCCGGATCGAACGTTGCGTCGCTCCCAACCGGCGGCGTGTCGACCACGACCGTCCAGGTGCCCGGCGGCAGATTGGCGAAGCCGTAGCTGCCGTCCGCCGCGGTGGCCGTAGAGGCGAAGGGTGTTGCCCCGAGAAGCAACGACACAGGAGTTCCCGCGAAGCCTCCCTCAGCCCCGTTCTGGCTCGCGCTCCCGTCGGCGTCGTCGAAGACCGTACCCGCGATGGAGCCGGTGTACCGATATCCGAAGTCCCGCCCGGCCAGCGCCTCTCCGGCGCTGAGAGCCAGATCAGCGAAGTGGGGCGTGCCCAGTCCATCCGGATCCACCGTGGCCTCGGTGCCCGTCGGCGGGGCATCGATCACCACTCGCCAGTTGCCTGGCGGCAGGGCACCGAAACCGAAGACACCACTGGCGTCGGTCACCGTCGTGTCAAAGGGCGTCACACCCAGAAGCAACGAAACCGCCACTCCGACGAAACCGTCCTCACCGCCGTCTCGTGTCGCGTCGCCATTGCGGTCGTCGAAGACGCTTCCCGAGATGGACCCGATGTGCATGTAGCCGAAGTCCTGGCCGACCAGGGTCTGGCCCGGGCCCACGCTGATGTCCGCCGTGTGCAGGGTGGCAATGCCGTCCGGGTCGGCCGTCGCGGTCGTTCCGGCCGGCGGTGCTCCCACGACGACTCTCCAGACGGCCGGTGAAAGTCCGGCGAAACCGTAGTTCCCACCACTGTCGGTGACCGTGGCCCCGTACTGGACCGCTCCCGACCAGAGGGTCACCGGAAGGCCGGCGAAACCGACCTCACCGCCACTCTGCGAGCCGCTTCCGTCGGCGTCGTCGAACACCGTGCCCGCCAGAGAGCCGGTGAACTGGAACCCGAAGTCGAGATCGTCGAACGTCATCCCGACCACCGGGACGTTGAGTACGGCGTGGTTGCTGGGCAGGGTAGCGTCCGGATCGAAGGTGCTCGAGCCACCGGCCGGTGACGCGACGATGACGGTAAAGGTACCGCTCTCGAGAGCCGCCAACTGGTAGGCACCGCTCGGAGAGGTCGTCGCCTGGTCGACGAGATCGTTGCCTTCGTTGCGCAGCTCGACCTGGAGACCGCCCAGACCGACCTCCTCACCGTTCTGTGTGCCACCGCCGTCCGCGTCGTTCCACACCCGGCCCGAAAAGGTCGAAGCGCTCGGGCCATTGATCACGATGTCATCGACCGTGTAGCCGCCCTGCACCCACGGGTTGTCGTCGTCCGCGTACTTTCCACCGCTGCCGAGAAAGTAGAAGCGGATTTGACTCGTGGCACTGAAATCCTGGCCACCGGCCTGCAGCACACCGGAGAGGTCGATGTCCATGAACTTACGCCACTGCCCCGCCGGGCAGTTCGCGACGCCACAGCCGTTGTTCGCCTCGATGTCGAAGAGTACGAGCCACGGATCGTCCTTCGAGCCCCTCGCGTAGACCAGCGCGTCGAAGTCGTTCCAAACCTGGAAGAGTGGACCGTGGTGCATGAGCGCGAAGTCCAGGGTGACGGACTTGCTGACGTCGTAGCTCGACAGATCGAGATGGAGGATGAGATCACCCTGGGAGTCGGGAGACCCGTTGCCGGCCTGGTCCAGTGTCGCTGCGCGGTCGCCGCTGCGGTAGCTCCACTGGTTGTCACAGGTACTGCTGAAGCAGGGTGGGCGGCCCTCGCCTTCGCCGCGATGGAAATCGAGTCGCGCATTGCCCGCGGTCGCCTTCGAACTCGCATCGTCGGGCTCGACGAACTCGAAGTCTGGGAGATTGGGAATGCAGAGAGCGTCACCCCAATGCACCTCTTCGGTCGCACTCTCGAAATCCTGGCTGTAGGGCAGCACCACCCCGCCCTCGACAGCCAGGTCGGCACCGACGAGCGTCTGCCCCGCGGCGACGCTCAGCGCGACCGGGTCTACGCCTGCAGGCACGACTCCCGAGCGCAGCGTGCTGTCGACGATGTCGATCAGGTAGCTGCCGGCGGGAAGGAAGGAGAAATCGTAGGCACCGCCCACTCCGGCTGGAACGGAGCGTAGCGAGCTGGAGCCTTCTGCCCCGTCGAGAACACCGTTCCCGTTGCTGTCCTCGTACAGTTCGAGCAGCACACAAGGCATCCCCTCGCCCGCGTCTCGGACGCTGTCGTTGTCGAGGTCTTTCCACAGCGCCCCGGAGATCGACGCCGTGCCTGACGCGATTCGAAGGAACACGTCGTCGAAGCTCACACCGTCGCCCCAGGACGGGTAGTTCGCGTCGCCCGCTCCGAACTGGCGAAAGCGGAGGGCGAAGCCGTCGGGAAAGTCGTAGGACGTGGCGTTTGCGGTGTTGTAGTCGCGCAACACCTCGGAGAGATTCACGTCTCGGACATCCGTCCAAATCTCCTCTCCCCCGGCGGCGCTCCAGTCGAAGACCGGCATCCAGGGGGAGGCGCCAATCCGCATATCGACGACGTCGGTCGGGTGCGACTCGTCGAGGTGGTCCATGAACGCGAAGTCGAGGAGAAGGTCGTCGGTTCCGACGCTGTAGGCCGAGAGGTCGAGCCCCAGCGTCAGGTCGTTCTGCGTGTCTCCAGTCGCCGAGGTGTCGAGCGTTGCCGCACCCATACCGGATCGGTAGTAGTCGTTGGCCGGAGCCGAGCTGTTGCCGTCGACAGCCATGTCCGCCCCAGCGGCAAAGCGCAAGCGCCCGAGGTTGTCGTGGCTGTAGGAGAAGCCGGGCGCGCCCGGAATGCAGCTCGTCGCTGCGGTGTAGGCGGACTGCAGCGCCGCCGCGTGCTCGAAGCCCTCGAAGTAGGGCAAGGCCACCGCACGGTAGCCGAAGTTGGCGTCGGTGACGATCTCGAGTGGGCCCAGAGTCCGGGAGAGGGGATTGGCTCCGTCGGTCGACCTCGCAGCCCAGGGAAGGGTGCACTCGTCGAGAACGACGTCGTAGGCGACCCCGGCCGAGAGGCCCAGAAACTCGAAGTCCCCGAGGGCATCGGTGGTGGCCGTGGGACAGTCGACACCCGGGCTGCAAAGGCCGTCGTGGAGCACGAGCGCGGCACCGGGCAAGCCCGCCTCGCCACCACCGATCACTCCGTCGCCATCGATGTCGTTCCAGACCCTTCCTCCAATGGCGGCCTGCAGGTGATAGGCGAAGTCGATACCCGTGCGGGCTTCGCTCGGGGCCAGCGAAAAGGTCGTCCGATCGTCTGGCGTGCCATCCGGATCGAGGGTCTGCGTTGCCCCGGGCGGGCGGCCGATCACCACCGAGTAGCTTCCCGCGGGAAGGTCGCCGAACAGATAGTCGCCATTCGAATCGGTCGTGGCAGAGCGAACCGGCACCGAGGCCAGCTCGAGGGTCACGGTGACACCGGCGAGTCCGGGCTCGCCCCCGTCTTCGATTCCGTCCTGGTCGAGGTCGTCCCAGAGAGAGCCTGCGACCGACCCGGCGAAGCGGTAGCCGAAGTCGAGGGCTGCCCTGTCTTCCCCGTTGGCGAGGGAGAAGTCCGCTCGATGGGGAGTCGACACCGGGATCCCGGCGTCGTCGGGATCATGTGTCGCGACTGCGCCTGCGGGAGGTGTCGGCAAGAACAGAGTCCAGCTTCCGGGGCCGACACCGTCGATCGTGAACTGGCCGCTTCCGTCGGTCGTGGTCGTACGAGGAGTCGTCGCTCCGTTGCGCAGCTCGACGGTGATCCCGCCGATCCCCATCTCATCGAGATCGACGGCGCCGTCGGCATCTCGATCGTCCCATACGACACCGGCCAGCGAGCCACTGAACTGATAGCCGAAGTCGACATCGAGCGCGTGATCGCCCACCGCCGCGAGAACCACTTCGGCGCGATGATCGGCGCCTCCGTCCGGATCGAAGGTGCTGGTCGCTCCTGCCGGCGGAGTGACCACGACCTCGAAGCTCCCACCGGTCTGGAGCACGAACTTGAAGACCCCTGTGTCGTCGGTGATCGCCGCGTCGAGCGTACCGCCCTGGTCGTCGAGCAGCGTGACCGTGACGTCGGGGATCCCCGGCTCGCCTGGATCGTCGACACCGTCGCCGTCGAGATCGTTCCAGACGCGGTCGCCGATCTCGGATCCAGAGCAGTCGGCTCCACCCTGGAGGTAGATGCAGATGTCGTCGTAGCTGGCGCCGTCACCGCCGGTGAGCGACGTCGCGTCGGCGTTGTCGTACTGACGAAAGCGAATCTGGAAGGTCTTGCTGAACTGCTGGTCGTCCCAGGTGATGTCCGTGACGTCGATGTCGTGGTTCAGCAAGGCGTCCGAAATGTCGAGACCGGTCATCTCGAACCACACGCCGGGCGCCGCGGTCTGCTGCGCGTAGCCCTTGTCGTAGAGCGTGATCCACGGATCGTTCGTAGAGCCTCGAACCTCGATGTTGTCGCGATCGAAGCTCGAGTTCTCGTCCCCGTGATGCATCCAGGCGAAGTCGAGGAGCACCGTGTCGACGTTGACGTCGTAGGCCGACATGTCGAAGGTGAACACCAGGTTGTTCTGCTGGTTGGTGGCCGCGTCGGTGTCGAAGGTCACCGCGTTGCTGCCTGAGTGGTAGAACCCGGGCGCCAGCTCGGCAGCGACGCGCATGCGCCCCGCCCCATCCTCGTGGTCGTCTCCCAGGAAGGCATGAGGCACCCCCACGATCCGATGGTGCTCACCCACGTAGACCTCGGCGCCGGCGCCCTCGAAGCCTTCCGAATAGGGCAACGAAATCGGCGTACCGATGTAGCCGAAGTTCATCGTTCGATCGTTGGGATTCACGACCGTGATCGGCATCGGGTCTGCCGTGGCGTTGTCCCCGTCGGCGCCGACCGAGAGGATGAAGTCCGACGGCAGCTCGTCGTCGTAGACGTCGATCAGGTAGTCGCCGCTGAGCACCTCGGAGAAGGTGTAGATGCCGTCCGTATCGGTAGTGGCGACAGGGCAATCGACTCTGGGCGAGCAAACGCCGTCCTGGAGCTCCACCTGGACCGGGACGGCGAGCTCGTCTTCGTAGGGGCCGAGCAGGCCGGTGGCGTTGCCGTCGATTCCGAGCTGGCCACTCACGGTGCTGCACAGCTGGGTGTGGCTGAGCTGAACGTCATCGAAGGACACACCGTCGGTCGGAGCAGGTGAATTGTCGTACCACCGGAACATCACCTCGGTGGTGGCGCTGTAGTCCTGGCCGGCGTCGATCAGCACCTGTCGGAGGTCCAGGGCGGAGCCGGCAGCCGTGCTGAGAGTCTTGAAGCCACCACTTGCCGTAGCGCCCCAGTTGTAGGCGAAGATCCAGGGATCGCTGCTCGACCCACGCACGAAAACCCAGTCGTTGTCGTCGCCGGGCACCGCGGTGACGAGTCCGACTGCCGCGCCCGCCTGCTGATGGTTCTCGTCTCCGAAGTCACGGAAGACGAAATCGAGCTCGATGAGGCTGCAGGAGGAGTCGTACCCCGAGAGGTCGAGTTGGACGATGGCATCTCCCCGGGCGTAGCCGGAGGAGCTGTCCATGGTCAGTGAAGAAGCCCCGCTGTGGATCCCGTCAGCGTAGTTCGTCCTGAGGCGGGCGTTGCCGGTCAGCTCGAAGCGCACTCCGGTGAGCCCCGGGACGGGGTCCTGGGGCGTCGTGTAGGTGCCGGCAGTGGCACTCTCGAAGCCCTCGGCAAAGGGAATCGCGAGATTGGCGAGCAGTGCGGGGGCGAAGAACCCCGCCAGCGATCCGAGGCCGGCGAGGACCAGCGAGAGGCTTCTCCCGGCTCGACCCCTCTTCCGGGACAACAAAGTACAGCTCATAGCACCACCTCGAGACGGAATTCAGCCCCGCCATTTCCTGAGATATCGCTATATGCAGATTTACTGCCATTCTTCGATTCTCCACTCCCGGGGGCTTTGCGGCCACCCGAGAACCGAAGAAGTGGCGGATTCACCTCATTCCGGCGATCCGACTCGCCACGGGGCCCGATCCGCCGAAAAAGCGACGGCCCGAGAACCCTTCGGCCGCACCTTCGAGTCCGCCGCCCGACTCGCGTGGAGAATCAAACCGGGCGTCTGTGCCAGACTGGGGCGGCACAGCAAAGGAGTAGCGACACCATGTGGTCTTCCTCACCCCTCAGTCACGGTCTCTCGCCCTTCCTGCTGGCCACGGGGCTCGTCTTCGCCGCAGCCGTCACGAGTGGCCAGGAGCCTGCCAGCGAGGATTCCACCTTGCGCCACCACACCGCACACCACCGTTTCGACGACGCGGAGCGATGGTCGAAGCAGTTCGACAGCGCCGAGCGCGACTCGTGGCAGAAGCCAGACGAGGTGATCGAGGCCATGGAGATCAGCGAAGGAATGACCGCCGCCGACATCGGCGCAGGCACCGGCTACTTCGTCGCCCACCTCAGCCATGCGGTCGGTGCCGAGGGCCGCGTTCTCGGCCTCGACGTCGAGTCCGCAATGGTCGAGTTCATGACCGAGCGCGCAGAACGGGAAGGATGGAGCAACGTCGAGGCACGGGTGGTCGCACCCGACGACCCGGGACTCGGGGCGGGAACCGTCGACCGCATCCTCGTCGTCAACACCTGGCACCACATCGGCGATCGAGCCGCCTACTCCCGGCTCCTGAGCCAGGGGCTACGCGCCGATGGGCGAATCTTCATCGTCGACTTCACACTCGACAGCCCGCACGGCCCTCCGGTGAATCAACGGCTCACGCCGGAGCAGGTCATCGAGGAGCTCGAAGCGGGAGGACTCGAGGCGCAGCTCCTCCGAGAGGACCTTCCGGCCCAGTACATCGTCGTCGCCCACCGACCCTGAGGCCGCTGGCTCCGCCGCTCAGCTCTCCTTGCGTCGGTAGATACCGAGAAAGGCGTCGGTCCAGGTCTTGCCGTGGTCCTTCGAAACCCGCCAGTGCTGTTTCACGGCGCCCCCCTGGAGCGGCTCCCAGCTGATCTCGTGGATCACAGCCGATCCATCCTGCGCAAAGCCATCACCCCGCATCACCATCCGATCGCCTTCCAACCCGCCGACGAGATCGAGTCGACCGCCCTGGCTGTCCACCCACGTCTGACGCCACTTCTGGTCCTGTGCCCAATAGTGATTGAAGCTCTTGCCGCCGCCGCCGGACGCACTTTCCCAGTTTTCCAACAGCACACAGCCACCCAGGATGGACTCGATCCGATTGCTCCCCGCCCGAGTCTTTCCATCCGCCAGGTAGACCTCCCATTCTCCGATCCAGAAGTCGAACTCGCGGGGCCCTTTCTCCGTACAACCAGCGGGGGCTTCTTGTGCCATCGCGGACCCGGTCGCCAGAAGGGTCGTCATCATCAGGGCACCGAAGGCTGCCTCGAGGACCTTCACCAGAGACAAGCGGAGAGTCTTCGTTTTCGGCATCGTGCTCACTCCCATCGGTATCACGGGGTTCGAGATCATGAGAATCGGAAGACAGCGTAGAAGACGACCCTCTACCACGCTATCGAAATCTTGCTCGAGCCCCGACCTCGACCCATGACGAGCAGCTCGACATCCGATCTCCCGTTGGCCTCCTGGGACGAGCAACTGGTCTACCAGTCTCGGGTGGTTTCGATCGGTCGCTTCCGTGCCCGACCCGAAGAGCCCCACTTCCGATTCTCGGGGCTCCCCGGGGCCCACCTGTTCGTCTTTCCCCACTACGAGGTCTGGATCGAGAACCGGGGCCACGACCCTTTCGTCGCCGACCGATCGTGCATCACGTTCTACAACCCGGCACAGGTCTATCGTCGCCGCGCGATCAACGAGCGTGGAGACCTCGGAGACTGGTTCGCTCTCGAGCCGGAGATTCTCGAGCAGATCCTGTCACGCCACGATCGCGAAGGATCCGTGCTCGACGAGAGACTCTTTCGCTTCTCGTCGGGGCCCTCCGACGATGCGAGCTTCCTCTTCCAGCGTAGCCTGCTCGCTCGAATCGAGGAGTCGGACACGCTCCTGGTAGACGAAGGGGCGATCCGACTGGCCGAGCGAGTCATCGCGCTCGCCTACGCGCGCCGCTACCGGAAGCGGACTCGCTCCGGCTCGCAAGCGGTCGTCCGGCGTCATCGAGATACCGTCGAGGCGGCTCGTCACCTCCTGGCCTCCCGCTACCGGGACTCTCTCTCGCTCGAGCAGATCGCCGGTGAGGTGGGGTGCTCGGTGTACCACCTGTGCCGGATCTTCCGGCAGCACACCTCCCTGACGTTGCACCAGTACCGGTCTCGACTGCGCCAGCGCCGTGCGCTCCAGGCGCTCCTCGACGGTCGACCCGACCTGACGCGGCTGGCCCTCGACCTGGGGTACTCCAGCCACAGCCACTTCACGCAGGATTTTCGCAAGACCTTTGGCGTACCGCCATCGCGGGTGCACGCGTCCGATCCCGCGGCTCTGCTGTCACGAATCGCCGATCCGAGCCCCGGGTGATCGCGAGATCAGGTGTCGAAGACGATGACCGAGCGGGCCAATTCCCCACTCTTCATCGCCTCGAATCCCTCATTGATCTCCTCGAGGGTGATGCGCTTGGACACCAACTCGTCGAGCTTCAAGCGACCCTGCAGATAGAGGTCGATGTAGCGTGGCATATCGACCCGGAAGCGGTTGGAGCCCATCATGCAACCCTGGATCTTGCGCTCGGGCAGAAACGCGAACCCGGGCAGCTCGATGCTCTCGCCCACCGGGATCATTCCGATGATCGTCGCCGTACCGCCGGGACGTAGCATCGCGAACGCCTGCTCGGCGGCCACCTTGAGACCGATCGCTTCGAAGCTGTAATGCACCCCGCCCTGGCTCAGCTCCTTGACCTGCTCGACCGGATCGCCCTCTTTCCCGTTGACCGTGTCGGTCGCGCCGAACTCGCGCGCCAGTTCGAGCTTGTTCGGCACGAGGTCGACTGCAATCACTCGAGCGGCCCCGGCAATTGCCGCGCCCTGGATCGCGTTCAAACCGATTCCTCCACAGCCGATCACCGCGACCGTGGTCCCGGGCTCGACCTTCGCCGTATTGAAGATCGCACCCAGACCGGTGGTGACTCCGCAACCGATCAGTGCGGCCCGGTCCAACGGCATCTGCTTGTCGATCTTGACCAGTGCATGCTCGTGCACCAGCATGGACTCGGCGAACGCGGAGAGATCCAGGAACTGGCTCATCTTGCCGTCACCCACCGCACGAATGCGCGGTTCTTCTCCCTTGCCTCGCATCACGGCAGCCTTGTTGGTGCATATCGAGAGATGACCGGTCAAGCACGGCTCGCAGTTGCCGCAGTACACTGACAGACAGGAGATGACGTGGTCTCCCGGCTCGAGGTAGGTGACCTGGTCTCCCACGGCCTCGACCACTCCTGCTGCCTCGTGGCCCAGCACGGCCGGCACCGGATGAGGGTACTTCCCCTCCATGAAGTGCAGATCGCTGTGACACAGGCCGGCGGCCGCAGTGCGGACACGCACCTCGCGGGGACCGGGATTCGACAGCTCGATCTCCTCGATCACCAGCTGACCCGGAACTTCTCTGAGGACGGCGGCACGCATTGCACTACTCCTGTTCTGCTGGTTGCTCCAACTGCGACTCGTGATCCACGAAGCAGTGTACCGCGCCGCCGCCCGATCGAGCGATCCGGTCGAACGCAGTGGGACCCTGCGCTCCGCCTCGACCTCTCGACGGATGCGTGCTGGCAGGTCTTCGGTCGTCGAAGGTCTCCGTTCAGTCCCCGTTCTGGTCACTGATGGCCCACAGCCGACCATCCGTCGCCACGTACAGTACGCCCTCCGCGGCGACTGGCGAGCTGTGAATCGGTTCGGGCATTCCGATCTCCGCCAGCACCTCGAGCTCGCGGCCGTCGCGCAGCACTGCGACCTCTCCGTCGGTATCTGCCACATAGACCTTGCCGTCGGCGACCAGCGGTGACGACCAGATCGCCGCGAAGGTGTCGTACTTCCAGAGCATGGCGCCGGTGTCTTCGTCGAGTGCGAAGACGAAGCCGTTGAGATCGCTCAAATACACGACTCCCGCCGAAAGTGCCACCGTCGAGATCGAGCGCCCCAGCCCCTCGCCGGCGAAGGTCCACACCACCGCGCTCTCGGTCACGTCGCCTCGGCCGGTGGTATCGAGGGCCCACAACCGACCCGGGGCCGAAGGCCCTTCGGGGTCACGACCCACTGCAATGTAGAGGCGACTCTCCCGCGCCACCGCCGTAGCCACGAAGGAGTGTCGCTCCTCGATCGGCACCCCGCCTTCGAGCCTCGAATTGCCGTCGAAGCGCCACAGTTCCTCGCCACTCTCGGGATCGAAAGAGTAGAGCCAGCCGTCGCCCCCCGGAAAGACCATCTGATCGCGCCCCTGCAACTCGAGGCGGGTTGGACTGGCCCACTGCCCCTCGATCAGCTGCGCTCCCGGGGTAGCGCTGCTCCAGGACACCTCTCCGGTCTCGGCATCGACGGCCAGAAAGCTCGGCGCTTCCGGGGCCGCAATCACACCCTCCTCCGACCGGCCGTTGCTGGTCAGCGTGTACAGCCGTCCCTTCGCCAGCACGGGGGTCGAGGACGCCATGTTTCGCGGCACCACTCCGAGCTCGGCCGCCATATCGAGACGCCAGAGGGTCTCGCCGGCGAGGTCGAGCGCCACCAGCTCGGCAAGGTTGGAGACGTAGTACAGGTGCTCACCGTCGAAGCGTGGCGTCGAGCACACACCCTGGAGCGGCCAGTCGAGCGGCGCCCCCTCGGGGTGTTTTGCGTGGGTGACCTGCCATCGAAAGCTGCCGTCCTCGCGATCGAATGCCATCACCACTCCGCGATCTCCGGTGATCTCCGTGTCACGAGGGCGTTCGTTGTTGGTGCCGACGACGACCAGGTCTCCGGCGAGAACCGGGCCGCCGTAGGTGATCGTGCCGAGCTGCGTCGACCACAGAACGTTCTCTCCACTCTCCGGATCCCACTCCGTGGGCAGGCGACTCGACGCCTCCTCGCCGAGCACCGGCGTCACCGCGAGGGCCATCGCCACAACGGCAACGGGGGTCCAGCTCATTCCGTTCATGCTTCGTCTCCTCTCGTGCGTCCTTTCTCGACTCCCGGGCCGAGGCAGAACGGAACTGCGAGCAGAAAGAGCATCCAGCGTTGGATCTCGGTGTCGCGCCAGTTCGCTTCGAAAAGACCCGCCACGGCGATCCCCAGGAGCGCCAGAAGAACCCCGAGCAGAAGATCGGCCCGCGGCCCCGCAAGCCCCCCGTCCCGCCGGTACTTGCGCCAGGCCTCCAATCCGCAGGCCCAGCACAGCCAGAGATAGGCGAACAGGGAAAGCAGACCCTGCTCGGCGGCCATGTGGACATACGTGTTGTGCAGGTGGATCACCTGCAATCGGGGCGCCGTGGGGTGTCGATAGATCGGGTACAGGTTCTTCACCATCCCCGGGCCGATGCCGTACAGCGGACGTTCGACAATCATGTGCCAACCGGCGTAGACCATGCAGAGCCGATCGTAGTTCGAGGGATCGGCCGGATCGGCAATCGACTTGAAACGCGCCCATCCCTGCGGCGCCAATGCGGCCGCGAGGACCGCCATCAGAGCCAGCCCCGCCACCCAGGCGATCAACCAACGGCGCGCTCGGACCGTCAGCGCCACGGTGACGACGAGCAATGCGGCGAGCCACGCGTTGCGCGTCAGCGTCAACACCATCGCCACCATCGCCAGGAGCAGGACGATCCAGTTCGACGCCCGTCGCCACTCCTCACCGATCATCATTCGACCCAGCAGTAGGCAGACACCGACGAGCAGGACACCCGAGTACGTCATGTAGTGAGAGAACGGGCCCGGGATGCGCCCCTGGAGACCGCCGTAGTCACCGAACAGGTACTGGCCGATCCCGAAGAGCGCGTGCAGCGCGGTGACCAGAATCAGCAGGTCGAACAAACGGCGCACCTCCCAACGCCCCCGCACGAGCACCAGAGCCAGTGGCAGCGTGGCGAGGGTCAGGAGATCGCGCAGGTTGTTGACGCTCTCGCCAGGATCGTAGGACCCGAAGACCGAGACCACCAGGAAGAGGGCATAGGCGGCGAGCGGCAACAAGATTCGATCCGTGCGTCGGATCACCGGGTCCCACAGCGGACGCACGAGTCGATCTCGGCGCACCACGGTCCACACCCCGGCGAGGCCGAAGAGAGCATTGGAGAGCGCCAGCCCGTAGATCGTCAGCAGGTGCCCTGCATACAGCCAGTACCCCACCGCGCGATCTGCTGGCGGATGACCCTTGCGGGGAGGCGATCGAAGCAGTGGCAGATCCAAGTTCTAGGGCCTTCGAGGCTGCGGGTGAGATTCGGCGCCCAGTCGGGTCGGTAGGGCGGCAGCATCCTCCCCAGCCGAACGGCCCCCGACAATTCGGACTGCTCTTTGCACCGGGTCCAGGAGTCCAGTCCTGCGGTCCAGGGGCTCTCTCAGCCAGTCGGGAGGTCACCCAGCGGGAGTTGCCGGTAGTCTACTCTCGCTCGGAGCGGGAAACAGGAGAACCGGAGCCGGACTCGGATGTGTGGCATCGCAGGCATCGTCGGAAGAGCAGGCTCGGGGACACTGGTCGCTGAGATGACCCGGCGCCTGGCGCACCGAGGGCCCGACGACCAGGGGTTGTTCTCGCGGGGCGAGGCCCATCTCGGTCACCGTCGCCTCTCCATCCTCGATCTCAGCAAAGCCGGCCACCAGCCGATGACCGAGGGAGACCTCACCCTTGTCTACAACGGTGAGATCTACAACTTCCAGGAACTGCGCGCCGGCCTCTCCGAGACCTCGGACATGGCCGACTTTCGCTCCCACTCCGATACCGAGGTGCTCCTGCGGCTGCTCGCTCTTCGAGGGACCGCAGGACTGGAGCCGTGTCACGGTATGTTCGCCTTCGCCCTCTGGGACGAGAGGCGAGGACGACTGCTCCTCGCACGCGACCGACTCGGCATCAAGCCGCTGCTCTATCGGCCGTTGGGAGAAGGCGGACTCGCCTTCGCCTCCGAGCTCAAGTCGCTGGTCGACGTGGCCCCCGACGGCCCGGGGCCGTCTCTCGATCGACCTGCAGTCGATCCGACGTCGCTGCGTGACTTCCTGTCCTACAAGTACGTGCCCACTCCGAAGACGATCTTCCGGGGAGTGTTCAAGCTGCCCCCGGGGCACACCCTCATCTGGGAGGCCGAACGACCCGCGGAGTTCGTCGTCGAACCCTGGTGGCAGCCGGAGTCGAGCGTCGAGATCACCGACGAGGACGAGGCCTTTCGACAGTTCGAGGAGTTGATCGGCCGCGTGGTCAAGGAGCACACGGTCTCCGACGTCCCGATCGGCGTGTTCCTCAGTGGGGGTCTCGACTCCACCACCCTGGTTGCCAACCTCGAGCACGCCAGCACCTTCACCCTGGGCTTCGACGTGAAGAGCCACGACGAATCCGAGCCGGCGCGCGCCGTCGCCGAGCACTTCGGGGCCGAGCACCATCAGGAGATCGCCACCGGCATCGACCTCGGCGAGGCGCTCGACGCCATGCCGGCGCTCTACGACGAACCCTTCGGCGACCACGGCGCGTGGCCCATGTTCATGGTGGCGCGGCTGGCCCGACGCTCCGTCACCGTCGCACTCACCGGTGAAGGGGGCGACGAGCTGTTCGCCGGCTACCAGTGGTACGACAAGGTACCGCGCTTTCGCTCCAACCCGTGGAACCGTTTCCTCGCAGCGGCCCTGCCTGCGCTGCGACCCGCCGCCCGCTCCGCGCAGCGTCGAGCGGCATCCGGCGTCGATCGCTACGGCATGTTCCTCGGCCCGTTCACGCCTCAGCAGAAGCTGGCCCTGCTCTCGCCCGATCTCCTGCGGGAAACCGGTTCGGACTACGACGACTACGGCCACTTTCGCCGCCACTGGCGCGACGATCTCGAACCGATCAAGCGTCTCCAGTGGGCCGACCTGCACACCTATCTGGTGGACGACATGCTCACCAAGGTCGACCGCGCCACCATGGCGGTGTCGCTCGAAGCCAGACCCCCGTTCGTCGACCACCGACTGGTCGAGTTCGCACTGAGACTCCACCCCGATCTGCTCCGGCGCGGCACCGAGGGAAAGGTGCTGACGCGCAGGCACCTCGCCGGTCGCGTGCCGAGGGGAATTCTCGAGCGCTCGAAGATCGGCTTTTCGATGCCGGTGAGGCGGTGGGTGAGAAAAGACCCGGCGCCCCTTCACGCAGCCCTCGGCCGTCTCGCGGAAGCGGGCATCCTTCGCTCGAGCAGAGACTACCCGTTCACCAACGAGCAACTGTGGTGTCTCCTGGTGCTCGACCGGTGGTGGCGCCAGAGCGGAGCCGCACTCTGATCCCCGCCCGAGGCCAGCGCTCGGTCCGGCTCGAAGTTCGCCTGAACGATCTTGGGAGACGCTATGCTCCAGACTCCGGGAACCAGACCGCGCGAAACGAAGAAACAGAGGCCACGATGTCACCGCAAGCTCGACTGCGACGGCCCAGGGCTGGGGCCCGCTTCGACGCTCACCTGTCAGCAGTCCTGATTCTCTGGACGACGCTGGCCGCGCTGTCCCTCGGCCCTGTTGCGGCGCTCACCGCCCAGGGCGGACGAGGGGCTCAGGAGACCACCATGACCGTACCCGATACCGAGACCGGCAGCGACGCGACCCTCGAGGTCCCGGAGGAAGACGGACGCAGCAGGTGGCGCCGTTTCTTGCGCCGCGGCTCGATCGTCGCCACCATCGCGTTGATCTTCACTTTGATGGGAGTCGCGTCTGCCATCCACGCCATCATGAACACGCGCACCTCCCAGGGTGCGATCGCCTGGGCGGTCTCGCTGGTCAGCGTGCCCTACGTTGCGGTGCCGGCCTACTGGGTCCTGGGGCGCAGCAAGTTCGAGGGCTACGTCGGGGCGCGTCAGCTCGACGAGGAGCGGCTCCGTGAGTTGGTTCCCGAAGCGTTTCAAGAACCCCCTCGGCCAGAGATCCTCGTGACTCCCGAAACACTGGAGAAGGAGGGGGTCCTTGCCGGGTATCACGTGCTCAACCGACTCACCGACTTCCCGCTCACCAGGGGCAACGAGGTCGAGCTGCTGGTCGACGGGGATGCAACCTTCGAGAGCATCCTCGCCGGGATCGATCGGGCCCAGGACTACATCCTGGTGCAGTTCTTCATCGTCAAGGACGACGAGGTCGGTACCGCACTGCAGCGGCGGCTGATCGCCAAGGCCAAAGAGGGGGTGCGGGTCTATTTCGTCTACGACGAGATCGGCTCGAACAAGCTGCCCCGCAGCTACGGCGAGGAGCTGCGCGCCGCGGGCGTCGAGTTCTCGCCTTTCAACACCACCCAGGGGAGCCGCAACCGCTTTCAGCTCAACTTCCGCAACCATCGCAAGATCGTGGTGGTCGACGGCCGCGAGGGGTGGGTGGGGGGCCACAACGTCGGCGACGAGTACCTCGGCCGGGATCCGAAGTTCGGCCACTGGCGGGACACTCACATCCGCATTCTCGGCCCGGCAGTGCTGATGCTGCAGTTTTCCTTCGTCGAGGATTGGCACTGGGCCACGAAACAGGCACCCCGCAAGCTCAACTGGCGGGCCGCACAGTCCGAGACCCGAGACCAGCGCGTCATCGTCGTGCCTTCCTCGCCCGCCGACGAGAGGGAGACCGCGACGCTGCTGTTCCTGCAGGCGATCACCGGAGCGAAAGAGAGAATCTGGATCGCGAGTCCCTATTTCGTGCCCGACCCCGACATCCTGGGGGCTCTGCAACTCGCCGACTTGCGCGGCGTCGACGTACGCATCCTGATTCCCGACGAGCCCGATCACATGCTGGTCTACCTGGCGGCCTTCACCTTCGTCGAGGAGCTGCGCGAAACCGAGATCGAGTTCTACCGCTATCAGGACGGCTTCCTGCACCAGAAGGTGCTGCTGATCGACGACCGGGTGGCAGCGGTAGGCACGGCGAACCTCGACAACCGCTCGATGCGCCTCAACTTCGAGGTCATGGCGGTGGTGGCCGATCAGCCGTTCGCCAGCGAGATCGAGCAGATGCTCGAAGCCGACTTCGCGAAGTCGCGACGCATGGCTCCCGACGAGCTGAGCCGAAAGTCGTGGTGGTTCCGGTTCAAGGCACGGGCGGCACGCCTGGCCGGGCCGATCCTCTGATCCGCACCCAGGTCGCCTCGATCGCGACGCTCTCCGGAGTGCGCCCGACCCCGAAACCGAACCCGCGTGACCTGACTCGGATTCATCGAGAGCACTGACCCTGGTCCTCGAGGCCGAGCGCTGCCATCACATCGACCGATGGTCGCCGTCTGAGCGTCACAATCGCGAGACACGATCCTCGGCATGCTCGAGCGATGCACGCGTCCCAGGGTCCTTCTAGGAATCACCGCTGCGGCAGGAACCCTCTTCGCAACGCTGACGGGAATGCTTCTCTTCACACTCCTGCGGGCCGGCCACCGCACGCCGCTCGTGCTCCAGCGAGCCGAGCAGTACGAGCGCACGGGTCTCAGGGCGGCCGACCTGCCGCCCTCGTGGCTCGATGCCCTGGTCATGGTGGAAGACCCCTCTTTCTTCGACCATCCCGGAGTCGATCTCCGCTCGCCGGGTGCCGGTTGGACCACGATCACCCAGGGACTCGTCAAGCTGAGCTATCCGGGTCCGATGCGAGGCCTCCTCGGAAAGCCCCGGCAGTCGATCCTCGCCCTCGCGCTCGACCGCGCGATGAACAAGGACCTCCAGATGACCCTGTTCTTGAACACTGCCTACCTGGGACAGGTCGAAGGGCGGCCGATCCACGGTTTCCCGGAGGCCGCCCGCGTCTACTACGGCCTCGCGCTGGCCGACCTGACCCCGAACCAGTTCCTGGGACTCGTCGCCATGCTCCCCGCTCCCTCGCGACTCGACCCGATCGACCATGCCGAGGCCAATCGCGACCGAGTCCGACGCATCCGGGCTCTGCTCGATGGCCGATGCTCACCGTCGGGTTTGCGAGACGTCGCCTTGAATGGCTGTGCGGACGGTTGACGCGTAGCACTGGCCTGGAGAGACCTCGAGTCTCGCTCGGCTTCGTAGAGGCTCTCATCTCGGGGAGCCCGGGCCGGGAGCCGATGGAATCTAGCGGCGCGCCGACCTGCGCTCGACATTGCCCGTTGGCTGGCTTTCCTCGCCGGTTCTCTCCTCACCGACCTGAAGAAGAACCGACGCCCCCTGGGGAATGAAGTCGACCCGTGCCTCGGAGGCGAGCAGCTTCTCGGTCTCCATGACGTCGAGCACCGACTCGAGAATCTCGGGGTCTCCCCGCCGGATCTCGTTCAGGGTCTCACCCACCACCGCAGGCCGGGCAGCGGACGCCTCGGCGAGCTTCTGCGAGACCTTCTTGGCTGTCTCGCTCTGGATCAACCCGACGCGATTCTCGCCATCCTGGCGCATCGCGCTGGTGACCTGCACGAGGCGCTTGACGACTTTTTCGGTGATGTTCTCGACCATCGATCGATCCGTGAAGGCCACCTTTCGGATATAGACCGAGCCCAGCTGATAGCCCCACTTCTCACTGAGAGGAGACACCGCGTTGCGCACCGTACGGCTCAGACTGTGTCGATTCTCGAGCATGGCCTCCATCTCGAGGTTGGACAGGGTCGAGATCGTCGAGCTCGCGACGTTCGCCTGCAGGGAACCCTCCGGGTTGGCGTTGACGAACAGGTAGGAGACCGGATTGCTGACGCTCATCTCGTACCAGATTCCGACCCCCATCGGCGTGCCCTCTTCGGAGTTCACCATCTGGCTGCGCAGATAGTGCTGGCGCAGCGCCGTCGATACGATGTGCTTCTTGCCGAAGAAGGGAACGAGGAACGCGCGAACACCGAAGCGGGCCATCGGGAAGCGAAGTCCTGGCTCGTCGAGAACCCCCAGGACCTTTCCGAAGAGGGTGAAGACCTGCGCTTCGCACTCTCCGACGACGGCGTAGAGGCCGAAGACCCGGGCCAGGGTCAGCACCACCGGAAGAAGGAGCAGACCGAAGAAGAACGTGAAGATCGAAAGAATCATCTCAGCTCTCCTTCCTGGTCGACGGCGATGACGACCCGAGCCGCACGCCCGTAGAGAGGTACGCGGAGGTTCCTGCGGTAGGCCCGCAGAGCTTCAGAGCCACCTTGCTCTTTGATCTTGCCGAGAATCAGTGAAAGCTCGCGCAGGGGCGCGACCTCCGCTTCGGCGTTGTTGCGAGCGATCTCGACCGCTCGCTCGCTCATCGTGATCTGCTGCTCGGCATCCGCTCGGGCGGTCGAGATGTCGGCGGCGACCTGGTTGCGAGTCGAGTTGATCGCCGACAGCGCGTGATCGACCTCTGGAGGTGGATCGATCTCCGTGACGAGGGCAGCATCCAGCTCGATACCGTAGCGACCGGCCGTCGCTTGGCACTGCTGCTCCATGAAGTCGTTGAGCAGAGGGAGGTTCTTGCGCAGATCGTTGATCGAAACGCCCTCGGACAGCTCCACCGATGCCCGGCTGCCTTCGAGCTCTCCTCCCGTCACCAGACTGGCTCCCTTGGGGTCGACGAAGTTGGCGATCCGCTCGCGCAAGACGGAGACGAAGTAGCCCATGACGTGCTCGAGCGGACTGGAGACTCCGAACAGATAGGGGTACAGATTGCTCTCGCTCACGCGATAGCGGATCTGTCCATTGACGCCGGTGGTCAGGTTGTCCTTGGTCACGGCCTCGATGGTGTCCTGGCTCTTGGTCGGATCCCAGACGATATCGACCGCCTGCGTGGCGACCGAGACCTTGTGAACTTTCTGCCACGGCATCTTCAGGTACGGGCCGCCCGGTGGAATCACTCGCACCTGGGGATAGCGATAGCGCTTCTGCTCGTCCTCGCTGAGACTCGGATCTTCGACGGGCGGCCCCCCGAGACGCTCGGCACGACCGAAGCTCGTCTTCACGGCACGCTCGTCCGGCCGGACCGTGAAAAAGCCGCGCAGGCCCACCCGAACAACGAAGTAGAGCATCACTCCGAGCAGGAATGTGAAGACGCTCATGACCATACCTCCCTTGGGATGTTGGGGTGGCGGAGCCTCTGGGCGGGCCCACCTCGATCTCGTCGCTCAACTCTCGCACACACCGGATCCCTACCGATCCGAGGCGACCTGGTCGACGCCGGGTGAAGGGTCCGTGCGACTCAACGCCCGACGAACTTCGGCTCCTTCTTGTCCACGAAGGCCTTCACCGCCGCGCGGTGATCCTCGGTCTGGGCGCAGTGCACGTGGTGAGTGGCCTCGAGGTCGAGACAGTCGTCGACATCGCCGGCCATCGCCCGGTTGAGGTTCTCCTTCATGTACCGATAGGCGACGGCGGGGCCGTGCGCCAGTCGCGCCGCGATCTCGGCGGTCTTCGCCTGAAGCTCCTCGGGCTCGCAGACCCAGTTGGTCAGCCCCAGGCGCAGGGCCTCCTCGGCGCTGATTCGCTCCGAGAGGAAGTAGAGCTCGCGAGCCTTGGCCGAGCCCACGAGCTGAGTCAGGAAGTAGGTCCCGCCGTAGTCTCCGGAGAAACCGACTCGCATGAAAGCGGTGGTCATGATGGCACTGCTCGCCATGATGCGCAGATCACAAGCGAGTGCCAGGGAGAGACCCGCACCTGCGGCGGCTCCGGGCAGTGCTGCAATCGTCGGCTTGGGCATCTTGAACAGCTTGCCGGCGGTGCCGCGCTGGTTGACCCGCTGGCGATGAATCACGCCGTCGATCGTCGTGTCGGTCACGGGGCCGTCGCCCTTGCTGGCCATTCCCTTGACATCGCCGCCGGCGCAAAAGCCCTTGCCGGCGCCGGTGAGTACCACACAGCGAACGGCGGGATCGAGCTCGACTTTCGCCAGCATCTCCTGCAGCGCGGCGTTCATGGCCCCGGACATGGCGTTGCGCGCGGCGGGCCGATTCAAGGTGAGAGTGACTACACCGTCGTCGAACGTCGCTAATAGATCCTCGGTACCCGTCTCTATCGATTCGCTCATTTCACCAAAGACCCTCCTGATTGCCCCTCGAGAGATCCCGACGGGTTCTTCGCATCGTCTGCTCGCACGTGCTTGCAGCTGCTTGCTCGGACCTGACCTGACCGATGGTATCTGCACTCGTAAGCGTCAGAAAGACAACCTTCGGGCCGAGATCCCGTAAGCCAACCTGAACCCGGAAGAACTCGCGGGAGGAATCGGTGAGGATCGAGACGAGAAATAGGGCCTCGAGGGTCAGGACCCGCATCTTCGCCGCCATTCTCGCGGTCGCTGGACTGACGACCGCGGTTGCCACGCCTCTGGCCGCCCGGCCGGCCGCCCCGCGATCCTCGTCGCAGCTGGTGATCCGAAACGTCACGCTACTCCCGATGACCGGAGAGGAACCCGCAGAGCCGCAGACCGTGGTCGTGCAGAACGGACGGATCTCGACGATTGGACCGGCTTCCGAGGTGAAGGCACCGAAGAGTGCCCAGATCATCGACGGATCAGGCAGGTTTCTGATGCCCGGCCTGATCGATGCCCACGTGCACCTCAGCCGCCCCACGGAAGGCCCGCGTCGCCTGCTCGACCTGTTCCTCAACTACGGTGTGACGACGGTGATCAATCTGGAGGGCACCAAGAATGTGCTCGAGGTGCGGGACCGCATCGCCGCCGGCGAGGAGATCGGCCCGACCATCGTGACTTCGGGAGCGATCCTCCGAGGGTCGAGCTCGACGACCGAAGAGCAGGGACGACGCCTCGTACAGATGCAGGCCGAATCGGGCTACGACCTGATCAAGGTCTACAACCCTCTCTCCGCCGCGGGCTATCGGGGAGTCACCGAGGAAGCGAAGAAGCTGGGCATCCCGGTGATCGGACACGCCGTTCGGACCGTAGGTCTGGAGGGAGCGATCGAGTCCGGTCAGCACATTGCTCACATCGAGGAGGTCGTCTACGGCCGCTTCACCTGGAAGAGTGAGGAGCGCGACGATCTGCCTGTCGATGCAGTCGAGCGGCTCGACATCCTGCTCGACGAAAGCGAGATCCCCGAGCTGACGCAGCGGGTGAAGAGCGCCGGGATGTGGGTGACACCCAACCTGGTCGCCTACTACGGCATCGTCGAGCAGACCACCGACATCGACGAGGTCCTGTCGCGCCCCGAGGTGGGCTGGATGCCCGAATCGATGCGGGCAAATTGGCAGCCCCACCGAAACGGCTACACCACTCGGGAGAACCAGGAGACCTTTCACAGGGTCGTGGTTCGAACCTATCCCTTCCTCGAGAAACTGACCCTTGCCTTCCACGAAGCCGGAGTCCCCCTGCTCGCGGGAACCGACGTCGGCATTCCGAGCGTCGTCGCCGGCACCTCGTTGCATCGCGAGCTCGAGCTGCTGGTCAAAGCCGGCCTCTCGCCACCGGCGGCCCTGGCCACTGCGACACGCAGCGCTGCCGAGTTGATCGGCCGCCACGACCTCGGGCGAATCGAAGTCGGCGCGCAGGCGGACCTCCTCCTGCTGGCAGCGGATCCTCGCGTGAACATTCTCAACAGCCAGAAGATCGAGGCGGTCGTCGCCCGAGGTCAGCTGTTCGACCGCGCTGGATTCGCGAAATCCCTTCCCTAGACAATGGCCGAATTCCGGGGACAGTTTACTTATCTCGAGATAAGTAAACTGTCCCCACAACTCGAGGGGGGACGAAGGCATGCTGGAGGCGGGGAGATATCAGGGATTCGAGGTAGAGATCGAGGATCCCGGGATTGCGGTCGTCACGTTCACTCAGCCGGAGCGCCTCAATGGCATGACCGGGCCGATGAAGCGCGACCTGGTCGAGGTGTTGACCCAGATCGCCATGGACGACGCCGTGCGCGTCGTCGTGTTCACCGGTTCGGGTCGAGCGTTCTCGGCGGGCGATGACATCTCCGGCAAGCCCAGGTCCGGTGACGCAGCCGACTTCGAGTCGACCCGGGTGCCACCGATCCCGCGCGGCCACCACAATGCGCTGGGCACGATCAACGGCCTCAAGAAGATCTCCCAGCCGGTCAACACGGCCCTGCGCTCGCTGGACAAGATCACCATTGCCGCCATCAACGGTGTCGCCATCCAGACCGGCTTCTCACTGGCGCTGAGCTGCGATTTCCGCCTTGCCGCGAAGACGGCGAAGATGGGCAGCGCGACGCTTCGCTTCGGCCTCCTCCCCGACGAAGGCGGCCACTACCTGTTGCTCCAGATGATGGGGCTGCCACGGGCCCTCGATTTCCTGTTGCGCAAGCGCATCGTCAGCGCCGACGAGGCACTCGAGCTCGGTCTGGTGCACGAGGTGACCGAGCCCGAGGCCCTTGTGCCGACCGCGCTCGAGCTGGCTCGCGAGATGGCGAACGGCCCACAGGTGGCCCTGCGCCTGCTCAAGCGCACCCTCTACAACGCCGCCGACCAGAGCTGGGAGCAGTCGCTCGACGACATCGCCTCCAAGACTCCGCTCGCGGACCACCACCCCGACGCGCGGGAAGGGGTCGCGGCCTTCCGAGAGAAGCGGGACCCGAAGTTCAACGCCTGGCTCGAGGAAGAGTAGAGCGACGCGGCCGCGTCTTTCGACGCGGCCGCTCCGAAACACCGACTTTCCGCGCTGGACGGCTTAGGGGTTGGGTGACTCGATGAGTTTCTCCAGCACCTGGTCGATGGTGAAGCTCGCCGCCTTCTGTCGGGGTGGGAACTCCTGGAAGGTGCCCAGGAACTGCGCCACGTAGTCGGATGCCGGCAGCAGCAGGTAGACATGATCCAGGTACCAGTCCCAGTACGTGTTGGACGTCTCGGTCGCCTTCTCGTAAGGGTCCGTGCGCAGGTTGTACAGCCACGGAATGCGGGTGAAGGTGTAGGGCTCACTCCACACGTTGAGGGTGCCCGTCGCTCGCTGCTGTGCGAAGACGACCTTCCAGTTGTCATAGCGCAGGCCGGTCAGGTCGCCGTCGTCGGAGAAGTAGAAGAACTCCTGCCGCGGTCCTGTGTCGGTCTGGCCGGTGAGTAGAGGCAGGAAGTTGTAGCCGTCGAGGTGGACCTTGTACTCACGACCGATCGCCTCGACGCCACCGGCTTTCAGCTTCTCCTTGATGTCGGGCTCGCCCGCCGCGGCCAACAGGGTCGGGAACCAGTCCATGTGCGACATGATCTCTCGGGTCACGGAGCCAGGCTCGATCTTGCCCGGCCAGCGAACCATTGCAGGCACTCGATAGGCGCCTTCCCAATTCGAGTTCTTCTCGTTGCGGAAGGGGGTCATCGCCCCATCGGGCCAGGTATTCATGTGAGGCCCGTTGTCGGTGCTGTAGAAGACGATCGTATTGTCGGCAATGCCGAGCTCGTCGATCTTGTCGAGAACCGTGCCGACGTTCTTGTCGTGATCGATCATGGTGTCGTGATAAGGCGACTGCCACCGCCCGGCCTGACCGAGACTCTCTGGCTTGGTGTGGGTCCGGAAGTGCATGTGGGTGAAGTTGACCCACAGAAAGACGGGTGCGCCCTCCTTGACATGGCGATCGAGGAAGTCGACCGCCCGTTCCGCCACGTCGTCGTCGATCGTCTCCATCCGCTTCTTCGTCAAGGGTCCCGTGTCTTCGATCCGGCCGTCCGCGTAACTGTGAATCACACCGCGCGGGCCGAATCGATCCCTGAAATTCGGGAAGTCTTCCGGCGTGGGGTAGTCCGGGAGCTCGGGCTCCTCTTCGGCGTTGAGATGATAGAGGTTGCCATAGAACTCATCGAAACCGTGGTTGCTCGGCAACATCTCGTCACGGTCACCGAGGTGGTTCTTGCCGAACTGCCCGGTGGCGTAACCGCGGCTCTTCAGCAGTGCAGCGATCGTCGGATCCTCGGGCTGCATCCCTTCTGTGGCTCCCGGCATTCCGACCTTGCTCAAGCCCGTGCGGAACACGCTCTGTCCGGTGATGAACGCGGATCGTCCAGCGGTACAGCTCTGCTCACCGTAGTAGTCGGTGAAGAGCATTCCCTCGGCGGCGATGCGATCGATGTTGGGCGTCTCGAACCCCATCACGCCGTGGGTGTAGGCGCTGACGTTGCTCTGACCGATGTCGTCGCCCCAGATGACGACGATGTGGGGTTTGTCCTGCGCACTGGCGGCAGCAGAAAGAAGAACGGTAGCTCCGATGACCGGCAGCCACCTCGACGATAGCGAACGCATTTCGAGACCTCTCCAGAAGTTGATGAAGACACCATCGGCAGTCGCAGAGACGATTCCCGGTCTCCCCGCTCGACTCCCGAATTCGGCGATGACACTGCTCCCGGAGCTTACAAGGAGATCGATCTTTCGCGCCAAAACACGTGTTTCAAGCCCGCAGCAGCACGAAGAAGACGACCACCGCCGCCGTCATCGCCCAGGCCAGCGGCGCCACCTCACGCCCCCGCCCGCTGAGCCATCGAATCAACACCCAGCTCACCAGTCCGCCCGCGATGCCGTGCGCGATCGACGAGGTCAGCGGCATCAGCGTCACGCACAGAAAGGCGGGCAGCGCCTCGTCGGGACGTGCCCAGTCGACGGCCACCGCGCCACGCATCATCATCGCGCCCACCGCGATCAGCGCCGGAGCCGTGGCCTGGGGCGGCACGGCCGTGAACACCGGCGCGAAGACGAGCGCCAGCAGGAACAGGAACCCCGCCGCGACCGCCGTCAGCCCGGTGCGCCCTCCCTCCTCCACGCCCGCCGCCGACTCGATGTAGGTCGTCGTCGTGCTGGTTCCCAGACAGGCACCGGCAATGGTCGCGAGGGCGTCGGCGGCAAAGGCCCGATCGGCCCTCGGCAGACGCCCCTCCTGGTCGAGAAAGCCACCGAGGTGCCCGACGCCGATCAGCGTGCCCGCGGTGTCGAGCAGGTCGACCATGAGCAAGGCCGCCACCGCTCCCCACAGCGCTCCCGAGCCCAGGAGGCCCAGGTCGAAGGCGAACAGGGTCTCACTCGGGATCCGGGGCGCGACCATCCACTCTGCGGGCGGCGGCGCTGCACCGACCATCCAGGAGATCGCAGAGATCGTCACGATCACCAGGACCAACGCCCCGGGCACGCGCAATGTCTGGAGCAGGCCCATCACCACCACTCCGAGGAGCGTCAGCATCGCGGCCGCAGAGCCCAACTCGCCGAGCGTGAGATTGCCGCCGTCGATCACCACGACCCCGCCGGCACGCAATCCGAGCACAGCGAGAAAGAGGCCGATCCCCACGGGGATCGCCTGCTTGATCGCCATCGGAATCGAGTCGACGAGGGCCGAGCGCAAGCCGATCAGCGAGAGAAGCAGGAACAACACCCCCTCGATCAAGACCGCCGTGAGGGCGACCTGCCACGATACTCCCAGCCCGATGACCACGCCGAAGACGAAGTAGGCGTTGAGCCCCATCCCGGGGGCGAGAGCGAAGGGGTAGTTCGCCAACCAGGCCATCGCGAAGCATCCGATCGCCGCTGCCAATGCGGTCGCCACCGCCACGTCGGCCTCCGGCATCCCCGCCTGGCCCAGGATCTGGGGATTGACGAACAGGATGTAGGCCATGGTGAGGAAGGTGGCTGTTCCGGCCCGGACCTCGCGGGCCGGGGTGCTCCCTCTCTCCCTCACCTCGAACCTGCGTTCCAGCCAACTCATCAAACGTCATTATCGGTCGAAACGCGAATGTCATGGTCCCAGGCCGCGTAGCCTAGAGTTGACCGACATTCCCGGAGGTTCCCCATGACTGTCGCACTCCGCACCCGCATCACACTGTTCTCGAGCCTGCTCGTCTTCCTCGCCCCGCTCTCATCGCTCGCCGCTCAGGACGCAACGGGCCACTGGGAGGGGAGGATCGACCTCGGCCCCCAGTCGCTCGAGGTCATGGTCGATCTGGCCAACGACTCGGGAAGCTGGGGCGGCACCATCGATATCCCGGCGCAAGGGGCCAAGGGGCTGCGCCTCGGGGGCGTTGCGGTCGATGGCCAGACGGTCCAGTTCGCCATCGAGGGGATCCCCGGAAACCCGACCTTCTCCGGCCGCCTGGCCGAGGGGAAGATCACCGGAGAGTTCAGCCAGAGCGGGCAGAGCTTCCCATTCTCTCTGGGGCGCGAAGCCATCGAGCCGCCCAACCGCCCTCAGGAACCGAAGCCCCCCTTCCCCTACGACGAGGAGGAGGTGAGCTACTCGAGCGGTGACGTGACACTGGCCGGCACGTTGACGCTGCCCCGCGGCGACGGCCTTGCCCCCGCCGCGCTGCTCATCACCGGCAGCGGCGCTCAGGACCGCGACGAGGCGCTGATGGGGCACAAACCCTTCCTGGTGCTCGCCGACCACCTGACCCGGGCCGGGATCGCGGTACTCCGGGTCGACGATCGCGGAGTTGGCGGATCCACCGGCAGTGTCGCCACCTCGACCAGCGACACCTTCGCGGGCGACGCCCTCGCCGGCGTGGGCTTCCTGCGCAACCACCCCAAGATCGATTCGGCGCGAGTCGGTGTGATCGGCCACAGTGAGGGCGGGCTGGTCGGACCGCTGGCGGCCTCGCGCTCGGGCGACGTGGCCTTCGTCGTGATGCTCGCCGGCCCCGGGGTTCCGGGGGCGGAGATCCTGCAGCTCCAGCTCGAGCAAATCAGCCTGACCGCGGGGGTCCCGCCAGAGACCGTGGCGGAGCAAAAGAAGATCCAGGCCCGGGTACTCGAAGCGCTGGTGGCTCCCGAGAGCGAGGAGCGCACGCAGAGGCTACGCGAGCTGATCGCCGCCCAGGTGGACACACAGGGCTCGGAGATGACTGCCGAGCAACGAGCCCAGACGATCGACTCCGCCCTGGTGCAGGTCGACAACCCGTGGTTCCGGTTCTTCGTCGAGTACGACCCGCGCCCGACTCTGCGCGCCGTCGACGTGCCCGTGCTGGCGATCAACGGCGAGCTCGACCTGCAGGTCGATGCCGACCAGAACCTCCCCGAGATCGAGAAGTCACTCGAGTACGGCAACAATCAGGACTTCACCATCCTGCGCATGCCGAAGCTCAATCACCTCTTCCAGACCGCCAGCACGGGTGCGGTCGAGGAGTACGCCCAGATCGAGGAGACGATGAGCCCCGAAGTGCTCGAGGCCATCACCAGCTGGATTCTCGAACGCTTCGGAGACTAGGACGCAGGTGGAATGGCCCGCGACACGAGGCACGGGCGTGCGACGCGGTACCCTTGACGCGGGCCGCCAGCGCTACTTCTGGAGAGTCCAGAGGTAGTTGGCCAGGGCGTCGATGCGAGTCTCCACCTCCTCTGGAGTGGCGCCGCCCCCTGCCACCTCGAACGCGTCCCCCCAGACCGGCATCTCGCCGCGGCCATGACCGCGCACGTTCTCGCGGCCGGCGATGATCTTCTTGACCATCTCGATGTCGAAGACGCCGTCGTTGCGCTCGGCGATCAGCGTCAGGTCCGCGGGCTTGACGCGAAGAAACTCGGCCACGTCGCCGTCCCCATGTGCGCTCTTGCCGTGACAACTGGCACAGTAGGAGCGGAAAACACCGTTGCCGAGAGCAGCCGCCTGAGGATCGGGACCTTCTTGCGCCGTCACTCCCACTGCCACCCCGCAGATCGTCAGCGCGAACGCGACGAGCAGAATTCCGTGTACCCTCTTCATGCTTCGACCCCTTTCTCCGACATCTACCTGGCGGCGTGGGACGACTACCCGCTGCACCGCGCTGCGTTTTCCCGCCGGACCTCTTCGCCATCGATCTTCTCGCGGATCGAGAAGGAAACGGTACCGCCCTCGAGGCAGCGACCCGCCTATCCTATTGGGTAGGACACGGTCGACGCCACAGCCCGTCGATCCCACCGGCCCGGCTCCCTACTCGCTGCCGTCCGGCGGGGGCGTTTCCATCTCCGTGCTGTGCAGAAGCGAAGCGGCCACCCGATCGATCAGTTCCCGCTTCTCCTCGGCGAGTCCCGCGAGATGTGACTGGACCGCCTGCTCCACCAACTCTTCGACCGGTCTCTTCAGCACGGTCGAAGCGGCATGGATGCGAGCATGGAGATGTGGCGACAGCGGGGTCACCAGCCGAGGGTAGCGTGACCACTT
Organism: uncultured Acidobacteriota bacterium; assembly: GCA_963851415.1. Classification (GTDB taxonomy): domain Bacteria; phylum Acidobacteriota; class Thermoanaerobaculia; order Multivoradales; family Multivoraceae; genus CAWKPF01. The sequence continues at coordinate 3,786,283 of CAWKPF010000002.1, read as the reverse complement.
TTCGGACATGATTGAAAACCCTCGCAGAGACCGTGTCAGATCTCGTCGTCGGGCTCTCGCAGCACGACGTCGACCGTCAGATCGCTCGCCGCCTCGTGCAGCGCGGCACGAAGGTACTCCTGGGTGCAACCGGACGGCAACCGCAACAAGGCCCGCGCCCGGAACATCATCTCACCCGACATCGGAGCGCTCTGACGCTCCGTCTCGAGCTCTTCGAGATTGACTCCTCTCTCTGCCAGAACGGCAGTGATCTCGTGGACCAGACCCGGTCGGTCCGGCCCCATCAGCTCGAGCTGCAGCAGCGGTCCGGTCGCCGGCGCCTCGGCCTGCGCGGATCGCTCCACGACCAGGTGAACATCGAGCTGTTCGAGAGCTCGCAACGCCCGAATCAACTCATCCGCCCGAGCCGCATCGACGCCCACACTGAGGATTCCAGCGAACTTGCCGGCCAGGCGAGCCATCCGGCTCTCCTGCCAGTTACCGCCGTACTCCGAGACGATTCTCGCCACGGCCTCGACCAGTCCCGGTTGGTCGGTTCCGATCAGCGTCAGTACCAACTGCACGTCGCTCGACCTCCAAGGGAGCGCGAACCGCTCTCTACTGCCAGGTTCTCATCCAATAGAAGCATATCCGAGGACGGAGTCAAGTCCCGGAGAACCCACCGGAAGCCCGGAGGCTGGTAGAATCGCGCCCGCCCCGTCGGAGGCGGCGGCGCTGCCGAAATCGGCCTCCACGCGGACACCTCCGACTGTGAAGGCCGACCACGATCCGCTACTCTTCTCCACCCGAGGATCCCCGTTGAAGGATCTCTCTCGAGCCGGCAAATACGAGATCCTCGAGCGCATCGGCGTCGGAGGCTTCGGTACTGTCTACAAGGGCCGCGATCCGTTCATCAAACGGACGGTCGCCATCAAGACGTGCTCCACCGAGGACGAAGGGATCCGGCGTCGTTTCCTCCGTGAAGCGGAGATCGCGGGAAACCTGCAGCACCCCAACATCACTCTCCTCTACGACTTCGGCTACGAAGAGGGGATCCCCTATCTGGTGCAGGAGTTCCTCTCGGGTGTCGACCTGCAGGACCTCGTCGACACACGAGCGGAGCTGAGCATCGAGACCAAGCTCGACTACCTGAGCCAGACCGCCGCGGGCCTGCTCTTCGCTCACGAGAACGGAGTGCTTCATCGAGACATCAAGCCGGGCAATCTGCGTCTGCTCGACGACGGCCGCGTCAAGATCCTGGACTTCGGCATCGCCAAGCTGGCCAGCCAGGAAACCAAGCTGACCCACACGGGGATCACCCTTGGCACACCCGCCTATCTCGCCCCCGAGCAGCTGCGCGGGGAAGAGGTGGACCCGCGAGCCGACATCTACTCGTTCGGCGTGGTGGCCTTTGAGCTCTTCACGTATCAGCGAATGTTCGACGCCGCCTCGATCTCGGCGCTGTTCTACCAGATCCTCAACGAGAAGGGCCGCCGACTCTCCGAGGTGTGGCAGATCGCGCCACCCGAGCTGGAGACCTTCCTTCAGCGCTGCACGGCCCTCGAGCGCGACGACCGATTTCCCTCCTTTCGAGAGGTGCTCGAAGCGCTCGAAACGTTACGGACCTCGCTCCCGGAGGCGATGCCGACCGAGGCGGCCGACCCTGGCGCCACCGCCGTCCTGAGCCCCGACCTGATCGAGAGTGTGGTCGAGCAGGAACGTGCCTCGGCGATCGAGAACGCCCGTTCGGCCGTGATGCGTCAGGTCGACGACGGCAACCTCGCACAGGCGCACGTAGAGCTCGCGCGCGCGGTCGAGAAGTTCGGAGAGATCGCTCCACTTCGCACCCTGTCGGAACGCATCGCCGAAGTCGAATCGCAGATCGCGGAGTCGGATCAACGGCGTCGGATCAACAGCGCACTCGACGAGATCGATGCGCGCATTGCCCAGGGGGACCTCGACTCGGCGCAAAGCCGGCTCTCCGAGCTGGAGATCGAAGTTCCCGACCGCCCAGAGCTTCCCGGCCTGCGCCAACGCCTCGACGAGGCGATACGAGAAGGGTACCGAGAGCGCTCGGAGCGCCTGACGCGCCTTCGCGAGCAGATCGACGACGCCCTTGCACGGGGCGATTTCGTGGCCGCAGACGGAGCACTTCGATCGGTCAAGACCGACGCGAACGACCGAGCCCTCGTGCTCGAGCTCACCGAGAAGATCGATCAAGCCAGGCTCGTCGACCAGGTGGAGAACGCCGCGAGCAAGGTCCGCTCAGCGCTGCAGAAGCATCGACTCGATGACGCCGAGGTGGCACTCGAGCAGGCGCGCGGCCAGCTCGGAACCCATCCGAGCTTCGAGAGTCTCGCCAACGAGCTCGCCGAGGCCCGGCGTCTGACCTTTCTCGACGGAGAAATCGAGCAGATTCGGCGCCGGCTCGAGAAACACGAGCTGGACACCGCCGAGTCGGCACTGGCTCGCTTTCGGGAGCTTCACGGTGACCACCCGGAGCTGGCAAGCCTCGAGCAGCACATCGCAGACACTCGAATCCAGCTCGCCGTGCGCCAGGCCGTGGAGGAGATCTCGAAGGCCTTGGAGAGCGAGTCGGTCGAGCCGGCGGTGCAGCTTCTTGCCGCAGCGGTCGAGCGACACGGGCAGAGGCCCGAATTGGCCGAGCTCTCCGAACGCCTGGAGCGGCGCCGGCGCGATCTGGCGCTGAACGAGGCTCTCGAGCGAATCGAAGCCAGGCTGGAAGCGGGGGAGCTCGACGAGGCCGAGGAGGCGCTCGCTTCGACGCGTGCCGAGCTGGGAAACAACACCAGTCTCAACCTGATGGAGAGCCGAGTCGAAGCGCTGCGCATGGAGATGCGAGTCGCAGAGGCACTCGACGCAGTGGCTGACGCGCTCCAACGCGGCAACCTGGACGAGGCGCGAGAGATCCTCGAGCACTCGCGATCGGAGCTCGGCACGGCGCTCGAAGAACACGAGCGCTTCGCCGAGGTCGCTCGGACCATGGAGCAGCGTCTCGCCGAGGAGCGTGCCGGTCGGGCCGCCAGCGAGATCGAGAAGAGCGAGGAGGCATTGCGCGCCGGAGATCTGGACCTCGCAGCCGCGCACGCCCGGACCGCGCTGGAGATCGCCCCCGGACACGCCGAGGCCCAGGACCTCTTGCGAGCGGCCGAACGTGCCCGAGCCCGGAAGCTCGAGGAGGCTCGACGCACCCAGGCTCAGCGCGACACGGCGCTCGCGGTCGAAGCCCTGCTCGAGCGCGGTCGTCTCGGACCCGCGCAGAAGCGATTGGCGGCGGGTGTCGCCGACCACGGTGGGTCCGAGCAACTCGAGAGTCTCGAGAAGCGCCTCGAGGCCGCGCGAGAACAGTCTCCCGGTCTCTCCCCGAGGCTGCGCTGGAGCGCCGTCGCGGCAGCACTGGTTCTGGCTGCCGTGGTCGGCGTACTGCTCACCCGGGGAGGCAACGAAGCCCCGAGTCCGGTCGGCGATTCCGGGGTCGAGATCGTGGCGATCCCCTGGGCGAGGGTCGTGGACCTGAGAGACGCCGAGGACCGGAATCTCCTCGCCGCGACGGCCGACGAATCCCTCGAGACCCCGATCTTCGTCGCGCTCACTCCCGGCACCTACACGGTGACTCTCGAGCTACCCGGAGGTCTACAGGAGACGCGTCCGATCGAGATCTCCGCTGGAGCCAGACTCCGTGAAACGGTCATCCCTACTCCGATCGACATCGACACGTACTTCGAGAGCATGGGGTGGCGGCCATGACGCGGACCGAACAGCGTCGCCCGCGACCCGACGAGGCTCGCGCTGGGTCCTCTTCGGTGTCTCCGCTACGTCGCCGGCCGGCGAGGATCGGCCACGGTCCGCGATCTGTACGATCGCTTTCGGTCCTTCTCGCGATACTGATCGGCGCTCTTCCCGCCATCGGCCAGAGCTACCGTGACCACTTCGCCGAGGGGATGAAGGCTCGGGAGCTGGAGAAGTGGGGAGAGGCCTTCGACCACGCTCGGCAGGCCGTCGTCGAGCAGTCCACGGCCGAGGCCCGGCTGATCGAGATCGAGGGAATCGGCTCGGTGCCGTACACGCCCTACCTGCTGCTCGGGTTGGCCGCTCATCACCGGGCCGACTGCAAGATCACGACCCAGGCCTACGTCGGAGCCGTGGCGCAGCGAATTGCCCCGGTTCTGGCACCGGCCGACTTCGCCCTCTTGCGAGAAGGACGAGAGGCCTGTGCCGACGCGGGAGACGCCGCTCAGCTCGCTGCCGCCGACGCAGTTGCAGACGCCCTGGTCGCGCAGTCCCATACCCGAGCGCTGCGGGACGGGGACCTCCGGACCCACTGGGACAGCGATCCGCGCTGGCAGGCGACCTTCGAAGAAGCGACTCGAGGCCTCGAGTTCGGACACAATCTACTCGTTCTTTCGGCGCAAGGAACCGGTGCCACCGAAGATCTGCAGTCGGCCACCGCAGTCGCACTCCGCTCCAACGCCCAGTTCCGAGAGATCGACAAGCTGGTAGGCGACGCCGCCGTGCGCAACGCCAACACCGCCATCTCGACCGCATGGGACCGCTCCGACGATGTCGACACCATGCGCCGGGAGGCTGCCGCATCGTGGTCAGCGAATCCCGACCTCGCAGCCGACACCGAGTCCGCCGTCGGGCTCCTCGAGGAGGCGGAGGCCGCTCTCGGCCAGGCGTTGGGCCGACGCCGGACATCCCAGGCCCTGCTCGCAGCCAGACTGGCGGCCGACGCCGAAGCCTCCTTGAGGACGGTGCTCCGTTCGGCCGAGAGCCTCGACTCCGGCAGTCCTCGCCGGAACACCGAGACCGCCACGACCACGCCCGCCCTGGCGGGCGAATCGAGTCGGCCACCGGAGCGCGCTGGAGATTCGCCCGCAGCCGAGCCCGAGAAGGGGGCCACGAGACAACCTGGATCCGAATCGACAACCGCCTCCCCCGGCGACTCGCTCGACGCAGCCCGCGTCAGCGGAGCGGCTCAACCGTCGACCCAACTCCGTGCCGCCGCGACCACCTACTTTCGAGGCGACTACCAGGGCACCCTCGATCTTCTCCAGGGGTTCTCCGACACCGCGGAGGCCCGCATCCAGGCCCATCTGCTTCGCGCAGCCGCCGATTTCGCGCTCTCACGACTGGAGCGAAGCGAGCAGAGACTGCAGGAGGCGCGAGCCGAGATCGGTTCCCTTCTCGAGCTCGACCCGTCGTTTCGCCCCCCCGCCGACTACTTCTCCCCCGCGTTCCTCCAGCTCTTCGAGCGCTAGGACCTCAGGGCGCTCGAGATCCCCGGCTCGATGAGTGTGCCCTTCGAAACCGTGGTCGAGGAATACGGCCCGGCGCTCTGGCGACTGACCGCTGGCTGGGCCCGCGACCGCGCCGCCCGGGAGGACCTCTATCAGGAAATCCTGGTGGCCCTGTGGCGCGCCCTGCCGCAGTTTCGGCGCGAGAGCCAACTGCGCACCTACGTCTTTCGCATCGCCCACAATCGCTGCCTCAGTCACCGAGGCCGAAGCCAGCGAGAGCCCGCCAGCACCCTCGCCGACGCACCCCCGCTCGTCGACTCGGCGCCGGGCCCCGAGCGGCAGGCCTCCGATCGTGAGCGACTCGAACAGCTGCGCGAGGCTCTGCGCCGCCTCACCCCAGCCCGGAGACAGCTACTCCTGCTCCATCTCGAGGGGCTCACCCAGCGCGAGATCGGCGAGGTGCTGGGCATCACCGAGGGCAATGTGGCAGTGCGACTCCATCGCGCACGACACTCGCTGCGTGGCTTTCTCGATACCATGAGCTCCCAATCAGCCCCACCCGAGAGCTCATGAGTGACATCCACGACTTCGGCCCGGACCGTGCCGCCCCCGACCGTGACGACGCCGAGGATCTCGGCGGCCTCTGGCAAGCCGCGGCCGATCCTCCTCCGACCACGATTCCCGCGGAGCGACTGGCCAGACGCTGGCGCCAACAGCTGTGGCTCGTCACCGGGCTCGAGATCGGCGTGCTCATCGGCCTGGCTGCCTGGACACTCGATGCAATCCAACGCAGACCGACCGGCGTCGAACTGGTTCTCTGGGTCAACGCCTGGACGCTGGCAGCGGTCGTGATGATCTACGCCCTGTGGAACCGGCGCGGACTGTGGCGCCCTCTCGGTGAGAGCACACCGAGGTTCCTCGAGCAGTGGCGGGAACGCTGCCGCCGGGGCCTGCGCACCGTTTCCTTCGTTCGCGCCGTGGTGGCATTCGAGATCGCGTTCCTCACGACCCTGCTCATCGTCTCCGGGAAGGGGAGACTCTCCTCCTTCGTCACTCTCGGCGCCATCGGGCTGGCCTACCACCTCTGGTCGGTTCTCTTCGAGCGCTCGTGCCAAAGGGATCTCGCGAGCATCAGCGAGCTCGAGGCGGACCTTCGGGCCGAATCGACCGGGCCACAGGGCTACGCGGACGTCGTTGCCGAGGCAGACCCTCCGTAGAAATCCGACGGCAAGAGAACTTCTCTGTAAGGAATGGGACCACGGAGAGACTGATCCCTTCGAACGACCTCGAAGGAGCTCCACCGTGAACCCAGCTACCGCGTCTCGACTCGTTTTCGCCACCATCGGCCTCTTCCTGGGGCTCACGACTTGCACGGTGCGAGTCGGCTCGGCCCAATCGCCCTCGGCGACACTGATCCGAGGAGCCACCGTGCTCATCGGCGACACGTCCCCACCGCGCCCTGGCATCGACGTGCTGGTCGCCGACGGAACCATCCGCGCAGTCGCCCCCACGGGCTCGTTGCCGGACGACCAGACAAAGGGGGCTCGGATCGTCGAGGCCGACGGACGCTTTCTGGTCCCCGGCTTCGTCGAGAGCCACGCCCACCTCACTCTGGGCCCGGTCGAGCTTCAGCTCGAGGAAGGCCGACCTCCGGCCCTCTCGGTGCGGGCCGATCCCGAGGTCACTCGACGATCTCTGCTCTCACTCCTGGCTCACGGCATCACCACTGTCCGGGACCCGGGGAGCGACACCGAGCGAGGAGTCGCCCTCCGCGACCGGATCGGCACAGGGGAGATCCTCGGCCCGCGACTCTTCGTCGCGGGCCGCGTGATCGACCACCACGAGTTCGCCGGTCTGACCGACGCGGTCGAGAACGCCGATGGCGTTCGCCGGGCCGTGCGCGAACAGGTCGAGGCTGGGGTGGACATGGTGAAGCTCTACACCACGCTCACGCCCGAGGAGGTCGCTGCCGGTGTGGACGAGGCCCATCGACTGGGTGTCCCGGCAGTCGCCCACCTGCACGCCACCAGTTGGACCGAAGCGGCGCAACTGGGCCTCGACCATCTCGTCCACATCATTCCCGGCTCCTCGAAGCTACTGCCCGAGCAGACTCAGGCCGAGTACGACGCGATCCCGCTTCCCACTCGTCAGTTCTTTCGCTGGTTTCACGCGGTCGACCTCGACGGGCCCGAAATCCAGGGGATGCTCGAGGCGCTTCGCCAGTCGGGCACCTCCGTCGACCCGACGATGGTCGCATTCGATGCTGCATTCCAGGGAAACCGACCGTTCTACAAGCAGAGCCCGGACCTGTCGCTGGCCGCACCCTCGCTGGTCGAGAACTGGAACGCCTTCTTCACCTTCGACATGGGCTGGTCACCGACCGACTACCAGGAGGCCCAGGCCGCCTGGCCGAAGGTGCTCGAACTGACGCGGCGCCTCCACGACGCGGGAGTCCTCCTCACCGCCGGCACGGACGCCAACAATCCATGGATCGTTCCCGGACCGAGCTTTCATCGGGAGCTCGAGCTGTTCGTCGACGCCGGAATCCCACCCCTCCAGGTGCTCGCCATCGGGGCGCGCAACGGGGCCCGTGTGCTCGGTATCGAGGATCGCATCGGCACGATCGAAGAGGGGAAAGAGGCGGATCTCGTGCTCCTTCGCAGCGATCCCTCCGTCTCCATCGAGGCGACCCGCGACATCGAGTGGGTGATGCTGGACGGGAGGATCCTGGCTCCGGAGTCTCTGTTGGCCGAGATAGACTCCGGCTCATGAGGAAGCCAGAATACCGCTTCGCCCGTCTCGCACGAGTAGCGATTTTCGGGGCACTCCAGATTTCGATGGTGCTCGGTCTCGGCGGCTGCGCCGCCCCAGAGAGGAATCCCGAGGTGGGCAGAGACAGCGAGTCTTCGCAGACGCGGAACCCGGTCTCCAGGGCTGCGACCCTGAACGACAGGGAGGTTCACTACCTCGACGCGGGTGACGGAGCGGTGACGCTCCTGCTGGTGCACGGATGGGCCAGCGATCACTCCGTCTGGCGCCACCAGCTGGAGGGTCTCGCCCGAGACGCCCGCCTACTGGTGGTCGATCTGCCGGGACACGGGGAGAGCGAGCCGCCGGTGCGCGACTACAGCATGGACTTGTTTGCCGATGCCCTGGCCGCCGTTCTCGACGACGCCGGGGTCGATCGGGCCGTAGCGGTCGGCCACAGCAACGGGACCCCGGCGGTCCATCAGTTCGTGCGTCGCCATCCTGATCGCGTGCTGGGAATGGTCGCGGTCGATGGAGCGCTCGAGAAGATGTTCACCGACGAGCTCGTAGAGGCCATGAAGCAGAGCCTCTCTTCAGCGGACTACCTCGATGTCGTCGAAGGCTTCATCGACGACATGCCGGGAGATGGACTCCCCCGGGAGGAGCGCTCCCGAATCAAGTCGATGGCAGTCGCTACGCCCCAGGAGGCCCTCCTCGGCAGTTTTCTGGCGGGCGCTGACCCGGACATCTGGACCGAAGAGCCGATCGCCGTACCTCTGCAGCTGATCCTCGCGCGCCAACCCGCATGGACCGAAGCCTACGAGAAGCGGATCCGCAAGAGAGCTCCCCAGGCGGACTACCGGGTACTCGACGACGTGAGTCACTTCCTGATGATGGAGCGCCCAGAGGAGTTCAACCGTCTTCTGCTCGAGTTCCTGTCCGCCAACGGCTGGCACTGACCGAGCACGCCGATTCCGCGCCGCACGACTGAACCGCACCGGGCCTCCGCGACTGGCCCGCCACGCAACGAACTGCGCCTCGATGCCAGATCCCGAAAGCTCACCCGCAGCGACCGCTCGGCCGTCCGAGAGCTGGGGCTTGCGCCCCCACCCCTATCCCGTCGAAATGGTCGCCTGGGGACTGTTCACGACCTCGGTGATCTTCCTGTTGGTGAAGGGGCTGCCGTTCAACGCCGTCACGCTGCGCTACACCTTCGCACCCTTCGTGCGACGCGCACCGGTGTTCCTGCTCCTGGGGATCGGCATCCATCTGGCCACATACGGAATCGGCCTCCTGCGAACGCGCGACCCACGACCCCTGCGCGCGTACGTGAGGGGAATCCTGAGCCCTCGATGGCTCCTGGCGTGGCTACGCCTCTACGTGGCGTACATGATGGTCACCTACGTGTACTTCTGGATCAAGGTCGTGATCCCCCTGGTCAACCCCCGACTCTGGGACTCTGCTCTCTCGAGGCTCGATCGACTTCTCCACCTCGGCCTGTCCCCGAACATCCTCCTGGTCGAGCTGGTGCGCGATACGCCTCTGCCGACGCTTCTCGATCAGTGGTATGCCTGGTGGCTCCCGAGTGTGATGGCTGTGATCGCCTTCTTCTCGACTGCACGAAGCGAGCCTCTGCGACGCAGCTTCATGCTCTCGTGTGTCCTGCTCTGGGGACTCGGGACCTGGTTCTACATGGCCGTTCCCGCGGTGGGCCCGATCTACGTGCAGCCCGAGCTCTTCCAGGGAGTGATCGAGGAGATGCCCAGTGCCACCGGAGGGCAAGCGGTGCTGTGGGAGAACTACCAGAAGGTTCTGGCCGGGCGGAGCGGACGACTCGGCTCCTTCAACCCGACTCGAGGTGTCGCGGCGATGCCCAGCCTGCACGTGGCGGCACATTTCTTGTTCGCTCTGTGGGCTCGACGGTTCGCCAGACCCCTCTGGGTACCCTTCCTGCTCGGTACACTACTCACCTACCTCGGGTCGATCGTCACCGGCTGGCACTACGCCGTGGACGCATACGTCGCGTTGGCTCTCGCGTACGGGGTGTTCCGACTCTCGCTGCGTCTGGAGCCCGTCTCTCTCGCGACCCCGACCGAGATCACGCAGGAGACAGCATGAGTACGAAGAAGGAGGACGGCCTGCTGGTGGCGGACGACGGCAAGCCACGCTGCCGCTGGTACGGCGGCCAGGCGGACTACCAGGCGTATCACGACGACGAATGGGGCCGTCCGGTAGACGATGACGTACGTCTATTCGAGAAGATGTGTCTCGAGGGCTTCCAATCGGGACTCAGCTGGCTCACCATCCTGCGCAAACGCGAGAACTTTCGACGCGCCTTCGCTGGTTTCGATTTCGAGCGAGTCGCCCGGTTCAACCGCCGCAGCGTCGAGCGACTGCTGGGCGACGCGGGCATCGTGCGCCACCGCGGCAAGATCGAATCGACGATCAACAACGCCCGGCGTACCTGCGAAGTCGTCGACGAATGGGGCTCGCTCGCCACCTACCTCTGGCGGTTCGAGCCGGAAGCCTCGGCGCGCCCGAAGAAGATCGACCTGGCGACGCTACGAACCCTCGACCAGACCGCCGAATCCAAAGCGCTGAGCAAGGACCTCAAGCGCCGTGGTTTCTCGTTCGTCGGCCCGACCACCATGTACGCCCTGATGCAGGCGATGGGAATGGTCAACGATCACCTGGACGGGTGTGTCATGCGAGATCGGGTCGAGCGTGAGCGAAAGCGCTTTCGCCGCCCCTGACGGACGAGGCCGACGCACAGGGGCGGCTCAGGCCGCAGCTGCCTGCTGGAGCCACTGACGAAACTGCGCCGCAGGCATGGCACCCGCCTGACGCGCACGCTCCTGGCCGCCGGCGAACAGGATCAGGGCGGGTATGCCCCGAATCGCGTAGCGAGTCGACACGGCAGGATCTGCCTCGGTGTCGACCTTGACGAAAACATAGCTCCCGGCGAGATCGTCAGCCGCCTGCGCAAAGGTCGGAGCGAACATCTTGCAGGGACCGCACCACGCCGCCCAGAAGTCTGCCACGACCGGTAGGGGCGACTTCTGCACCAGCGCTTCGAGCCCGGCTCCGTCGACGTTGCTGATCGAGCCGTCGATGCGTAGCGCCGTCTTGCAGGCACTGCAGACGGGCGTGCCGTTGCGCGCTCGGTCTCGATCCACACGATTGATCGCTCTGCAGCCGGGGCAGGGCGTGTAGAGGTTGACCATGACGAGATCCTCCGAGAAGTCCAACGATGATCTCTCAGACTCTATCCCGGTCGCCGCCCCGGCCTGCTCACCCTTTTCGACGGGGAGCACCACCTCGGCTAGCATGCACGAGATGCCCCGACGACTCGAGCACCAAAGACGCACCGATCGCCACCGCAGCCATTGGGGGGTCTGCTCGGGACTGCTTCTCGCGTGCCTGGCGGCCTCCCCGGCTCGAGCCTACAGCGACTTCGGTCACGAGCTCGTGGCCCGAGTCGCCTGGCAGCGCCTCTCGCCCGCGACTCGTAGCGCCGCCCTCGAGCTCTTGCATCGGACGCCTGTCGATTCCGGTCTGCCCGGTCTCTACCCCACGTTTCACCTGCCGCAGGCGGATCTCGACCGCATCTTCTTCGAGCGGGCCGCGACCTGGCCCGACCTGGCCCGGGATCTCCCCGACTACGATCGGCCGACCTGGCACTATGTGAACCGATTCTGGGAACGCTCTCACCCCTCCCTCGCCCCGATCGACCGCGTGGACCTCGACACGCCGAAACCCAACATCGTGACCCAGCTGGTCGAGCTCGAGGGTCGTCTCGCGGATCGATCCCGAAGCAAGGGCGAGCGGGGGCTCGATCTCGCGTGGATCCTGCACCTCGTCGGAGACATTCATCAACCACTTCACTGCTCGTCGCGGGTGGAGCCGGGAGGCTCCGAGGAGACCGGGGATCGCGGCGGCAACGAGTTTCCGTTGCGCAACGTCTCGGGGAACGACCTGCACGGACTCTGGGACTTCGCAGTGGAAGGGTGGCAACCGAGGGGCGAGAGCGAGCCCTTTCGCCTGTGGATCGACCGAATCACCGACGAGCTGCAGCTTCGCCACCCTCTACGCCACGTCAGTGAGGCGACCCTTCGGCCCGGCGACTTCGCGGGCTGGGCGGACGAGAGCTACCTGCTCACCAAGACCATCGGCTATCCGTCGGAGCTGGTGCCTGGCCGCGCACCACCGGACGGCTACCGCGAGCTGGCGTTCGACGTGGCCCTGGAGCGAATCGCCCTGGCCGCGCGCCGTCTGGCTGCACTGCTCGAGCAGGCGCTCGCCGAAGAAGCCGCCGAACCCGCTGTCGAGAACGACCCGACGAATCCTCCGCCGCGAGAATGAGCTCGTCGATTCCCCTTCTCGACCCGCTCACCCTACCCGTCGTCGGGTGGCTGGCGGGCGCACTCGCACTCGCGCTCGTCGCCTATCGGATCGGACGCGCCATCGGTCAGCGACGCCGCCTCGTGCGAGCCCACCAAGGAAGCCTGCGCTCTCTCGCCGGCAAGACCGCCGAGCAGTGGGCTCCCTTTCTCGACGGATTTCCCGGTCGCCCCTCTGAGGCACGCTTCCTGGGGGCGCCGATCGACTTCGTGGTGTTTCGCGGCCTGGGCAGAGGCGAAGTGGACGAGATCGTCTTCGTCGAGGTGAAGAGCGGACGAGGTCAACTCAGCCCGACTGAGCGGGCAGTGCGCGATTGCGTCCTGGAAGGACGGGTGTCCTGGGCCGAGCACCGGGTTCCGCCACCCGGCGCATGAGGATTGACCTCGCCCAAGCATCCCGAAGAACACGGCACTCAGCAGATGCTCGAAGCGGACTCTGCTCCGTGCGGCTCGACAAAAGGCTCCCAAGAGACCAGGGCCCCTAGATCTCCTTCCAGCTCTTGACCAGACTCTTTGGCGCGACGTGCATCCAGGCCAATTCGGCCAGCGCTTCGAGCTCCGCTTCACCGAGGTGATCGAGATCGAGCTCGATCCAGCCCTGCTTGGACCACCCGTTCAGGAAGAAGGCCTCGGGGTTTCCTTCGAGCAGCGACGCGTGAAGGTCGACCGGGAGCTTCAGCACGGCACGACCCTCTTCGGGTCGGAGCGTGGCGAAGATCTTCTTGCGCACGCGAAAGTCGGGAGTACCGTGGTGAGAGCGCTCTTCGACCTCTGGCAGGGCGAGGGCAATGCTTCGAACCGTGGCGAAATCGATCACGACAACCCTCAGCCCGTCGCCGCCCCCCGCTCCCGGCGTTTGCGCCAACGCTCGCGCGCCTTCTCGGCCTCGGCCTCGCGATCTTTCGGTGGAGCAACGGCGACGAGAGAGTCGAGCAGTCGCGTCGTCGCGCCGACGACCTCCTCGACGGCGCGCTCGAAGGCAGCCTCGTTGGCCTTGGAGGGCCTGGCCGAGCCGCTGATCTTGCGGACGTACTGGAGCGACGAGGCATGGATCTCCTCAGCGGTTGCCGGTGGCTCGAAGTTGTGCAGGGTACGGATGTTGCGGCACATCAGCGGGTTCCTCCAGCGCGTCCTCTAGGCCAGGATGTCGTGGATCACCTGGCCCGAGACGTCAGTGAGTCGGAAGTCCCGGCCACTGTAGCGGGCGGTGAGCTTCTCGTGATCGATCCCGAGGAGATAGAGGATGGTGGCGTGCAGATCGTGCACGTGGGTCGGGTTCTCGACCGCTTTGAAGCCGAAGTCGTCCGTAGCACCGTAGACCGTGCCTCCCTTGATCCCCGCGCCGGCGAGCCACACCGTGAAGCCGAAGGGGTTGTGGTCTCGACCGTTGACCACGCGCCCACCCGCCATACCGCCACCGGTCTCGAGCACCGGTGTCCGCCCGAACTCGGAGCCGCACACCACGAGCGTGTCCTCGAACAGTCCTCTCGACTTGAGGTCTTTGATCACCGCGGCGAACGCCTGATCGGAATCGTGGGCATTGCGCCGATGCTGCATGATGTCTTCGTGGTGATCCCAGGGGTCGCCCTTGGCGTAGTACACCTGCACCATGCGCACCCCTTCCTCGATCAGTCGCACCGCGGTCAGGCAGCCCCGGGCCGTGCTGCCCGGGCCGTACAGCTTCTGAGTGGCCTCGGACTCCTGACGAATGTCGAACACCTCGGGCGCCTCGGTCTGCATGCGATAGGCGGTCTCCATCGACTGGATCGCACCCTCGAGCTGCGGATCGTCCTCTCCCATGCGCTCGAGCTGAAGGCGGTTGAGCTCGTCGACCAGATCGAGCTCGGCACGTTGGGTGTCGGCATCGACGCTCTCGTGGCGCCGGATGTAGGGAATCACCTTCTCCGGGTCGAAATCCTTGGCGCGTCGCGGCTCCTTGTCGGAGATGAAGGTGCCTTGATGGATCGAGGGGAGGAAGGAGTTGCTCCACAGCGGCGGCCCGATCACCGTGGGCTGATCGGGGCACAGCACCACGAATCCCGGCAGGTTCTCGTTCTCGAAGCCGAGGCCGTAGGTGATCCACGAGCCCATCGAGGGTCGACCCGGCTGGATGTGCCCGGTGTTCATCATCAGGAGCGAGGGCTCGTGATTCGGAATGTCCGTGGTCATCGAGCGGATCATGCAGATGTCGTCGGCGCACTCTCCGAGATGGGGCCAGAGCTCGCTGAATTCCAGCCCGCTCTCGCCGTACTTCTGGAACGAGAACGGCGAGGCCATCAGCGTACCCGTCTTGCGTTCGGTGGCGATCTGCTCGCCCGGGAGAGGCTGACCGTGGTACCTGGTCAACTCGGGCTTGGGATCGAAGCAGTCGACCTGAGACACTCCTCCGTTCATGAACAGGAAGATCACTCGCTTGGCCTTCGGCTCGAAGTCGAGGCGACCACCGATCAGGGAATCGTCACTTCCGTAGAGAGCGCCGCTCTTCAGGAGCGATTGGCCCACGAGGTTGGAGAAGGCCAGCATGCCGAAGCCGCTGCCCATGGTGCGCAGCGCCTCCCGTCGGGTCAGCGGCTGCTGGTGCTTGCAGTCATGCGACATGCTTCGGTCCTTGTGGTTGTAGCCTCTCGTCGAGAAGTCGTGGGCCGTCAGTTCACGAAGCGGAACTCGTTGGCACTCAGGAGAGCTCGGGTGTAGCGAGTCCAGGCGTCGAGAACTCTCGAGTCGCCGTCACTCTCCTCCTCGGAACTGATCGCCTGAGCGAGAAAGGTGAGCCCACTGTCGAGCTCGGCTCCGACCGGAGCTCTCCCGTAGAGCAAAGCGTAGGCCCTGCGGATGCGATCGGGGTCTTCCATCGCCGCAGCGGCAGCCAGCTCCTGGGCGTCGACACGGCCCGAGTCGTCCGGGTCGCCCTCGGAGTCGTCGCCCTTGGCCTTGGGGTCGGCGTCCGGCTCGGGCTCCTCGGGATCTTCTTCGGGAACGGCACCCGTCAAGCGAGTGGCCAGCGCCTGCGCCTGTTCGAACACGAACTCGCTGTTCATGAAGTAGAGGTTCTGCAACGGTACGTTCGTGGTGAATCGCTTCTCGGCGGTGAGGCTCGGGTTCGGAAAGTCGAAGGTCTGCAGGTAGGTGTCGATCTGGAAACGGCTGACCTCGCTGTAGAGCGTGCGGCGAAGGTTCTCATCGTCGGCCAGCGGCTGCGACTTGCCCCCGAGCTCCGGATCGAGCCGTCCTGCCACCATGAGCAACGAGTCCCGGATCTCCTCCGCCTCCAGACGCCGTCGATTGGCTCGCCAGTAGAGGCGGTTGCCCGGGTCGCGTTTCAAATTCTCCGGCTCGCTCCTGGTCGACAGCCGGTAGGTCGTGGACAGCATCATCTGACGATGAAGCTCCTTGATCGACATCCCACTCTCCACGAAGCCGGAGGCGAGGTACTCGAGCAGATCGGGGTGCGAAGGCGGGTCGCCCATCTTGCCGAAGTTGCTGGGTGTGTCGACGATGCCCGTACCGAAGTGCCAGCGCCAGACGCGGTTCACCATCACCCGCGCCGTGAGCGGATGGGCCACGATGGCCTCGGAAAGCCCGAGCCGCCCGCTACCCTCGGAGAACGGCTCCGCCTCGGGATCGCGCAGCACCGTCAGGAAGTACCGCGGCACCGGCGCACCCAGGTTGTGTGGACTGCCGCGCAGATGCAGGCCCAGATCGGCGATCTGGTCGGGCTCCTTGTCCTTGACTCCCATGGCAAAGGGAATCTCGGCAATCTCCTCCCGGACCGACTCGATCTCTTCGCGCAGCGACTCGAGGTGCGCCACCTCCTCCGGGCTGAGCTGGCGCTCCAATCCCCAGTCCCAGAAGCTCAACAGCCCCGGATCGAAGTTGTAGTAGTCGGCGGTGCCGTGGAGGTCGTAGTCGAACACGTCCATGAACAGGTTGAAGCGTTCCCGGTCGAGCGTGTCCAACTCCAGCTGATGCTTGTCGAAGAAGCTCTCGAAGCCGTTGGGCATCGGAGTCGACTTGCGCTCGTCGGGAGGAGTCTCGGTGCCCCGCGCGATGATCCACTCGTTCTTCTCGGTCAGCTTGCGCTTGTCGACCAGCAGTTGCTGCAGCTCCCGCTGGAACCGGTCGGCCAGCTCCTGGGCCCGCTCTTCGTCACCGCCCTCATCGGCGATCATCGCCTGCCAGTCCGTCAGATGGGGATAGTGCTGGGGCTCGTCATCGAGGAAATCGATCCAGCGCTCCAGCACTTCGAGATCGAGCTTCTCCTCGTAGAGGACCTTGTCGATCTCCATCTCCGGCTCGCCGGTGACCTTCCACGCAGCCATCATGTAGCGCGAGGCCTGGCGGGCCAGGATGCGACTCAGTCGCTTGTTCGAGGTGTTCTGGAAGTCCCTCAACTCCTGGCGTAGCGCCTCGAGGTACTCCTTCTTCTCTTCGAGCTTCGCCGCCACCTCTTCCCCGCCGATCGGATACTCGTGGTAGTTGGCATTGTTGAAGATGCCCGCCAGCGCGTAGTAGTCCTGAGTGGGAATCGGATCGTACTTGTGGTTGTGGCAGCGAGCGCAGCCGACCGTCAATCCCAGGAAAGCGCGGGTCGTCACGTCGACCCGATCGTGGCGCTCGTCGGCTCGGGCGACGGCGGGCTCGGCGATGTCGTAGTACCAGGGGCCAATCCCCAACAGGCCGAGGCCGGGAACGAGCTCCTCGCGGTCCTCGTCCTCGGCGAGCGAAAGCTGATCCGCTGCCAACTGGGCCTGCACGAAGCGCGAATAGGGCATGTCGCGATTGAAGGCCTGCACCACCCAGTCTCGATAGAGGTGTGCCGACGGATAGCGCTCCCGACCCGAGCCGTCTTCGGCCAATCCGCGGGTGTCGTCTTCGCCGTAGCGGACGACGTCGAGCCAGCGCCTCCCCCAGCGCTCCCCGTAGTGGGGAGAGGCGAGCAGGCGCTCGACCACCTTCTCGAAAGCATCGGGCGACGGGTCACCCAGGAAGGCCTCGATCTCCTCGGGGGTCGGAGGTAGCCCGATCAGATCGAAGCTCGCGCGGCGAATGAGGTCACGCCGCTCCGCTTCGGCGACCGGCTCGAGCCCTTCGGACTCGAGGCGCGCCTTGACGAACCGATCGACGTCGTTGCGCACCCAGCCGTCGTCTTCGACCGCGGGAGGCTTCGGGTTTCGGAGCGGCTGAAACGACCAGAACGCACGCTGCTCGGCAGTGACGGTGGGAGCGGGCGAGACGTCTGCGGCCGGGCTCGCCTCACCGGGCCACACCGCTCCCGCACGCACCCACTCCGTGAGATCGGCGATCTGTTGATCGGTGAGCTTGCCGCCGAGCGGCATCTCGAGCTCGGGCAGCTCGTGCCGCACCGCCAGGATGAGCAGACTGGCATCGGGATCACCCGGGACGACCGCTGGCCCCGAGGCGCCGCCGCGGAGCATCGAGGCGCGCGAGTCGAGTCGCAGATCGCCGAGCTCGTCGTCGGTGTGGCACTTGAAGCAGCGCCGCTGCAGCAGCGGGCGGATCCGGTTCTCGAAGAACTCGTGATCCGCCACGGCGACGACGTCTCCGGCAGGCTCGTCCTCGCCCTGCGCCAAGACGGGTCCGGCGGCCAGTACGAGGACAGCGCAGGGCAACCAACGGGCAAACCGAGAGCTCCGAAACATCCGAGCCTCCTTGAAGACCCTCTCTCGTGCCTCCGAACTCTTCGCCAACAGGAGCCCCTTCGGGGCCCGGGCTATCGGGAAAGGGTGTCCGATTATAGACCGACGAGCATAGAACGCGCCCCTGGGCGCTCGACGGGCAGCCGGTCCTCCGGCTAGGGGGCGGCCCTCGTAGGCCAGAACGAGAAATCGCCGGTCTCGAAATCGTCGCCGTAGATCCAGCCGGAGCTCCCGACGAAGCCGGAAGCCGTGTCTTCCGAGGCGGGGCCCCGCGAGGCCCAGTCCACGAGAGGGGAACCGAGCGTCGCGGCATCGGCGTAGTGACCAACGGCTGCCGTGTGGAGGCCGCCGGCACTCGATTGCCCCCCCTCGGCGAGATCGGTCTCCATGCTGGCGAGGACCGTCGCGAGCGCGGTCGCATCGGACGTCATGTACGCCACCGCCGCCGCGTCGAGGACCAGCTCGCGGGCGAGTGCGACGACATCCTCCACCAGCTCTTCTGGAACGGGAGGCTCCCCGGTCCCTCCCCGCAACGTGGGCGGCGGATTGCGTGCCTGCTCCAACCGCTCCACCGCGGCCTTCAGTTCGGCAACAGCCGTCCCGTAGTCGCGCTCGGTCTGGTCGAGTGCATCCTGCGAACCGAGCAGAGCCCGTCCAGCCTCGCGAACCAGATCGCCGATCAGAGTGGCCTCCTGGTGGGCCGGTAGCGCCTCGACCCGTGTCAGCAGGGTGCCCGCCTGTTGCGCTCGCCAGAAGTTGCCCCAGGTCAGGAGAGCCGCTCGAATCGGATAGCGGAGGAGCTCACGAGTGGCCGCAGCCATGGTGCCGGGAAGGTAGAACTCGACCTGGGACTCGTCGGTGAAGACACCCCAGGTGTGAAGACGCTTGTACGTTCCCCCATGAGTCGGCAGCTGGATCAGTCCCGCGCTCGAGCGATGGTCCTTGCCCGAGCAGTCCTGATTGCCGTCCTTGAAGATCATGAAGATCTTCGCTTTGAAGGCGTCGCGGTACTGTGTGCGTCCGGTCGACGCCGCCTCCTGGTTGACCACGGAATTCACGAACGAGTTCGCTTCGTTGAGCATCGTGTCGTGCAGCGTCAGGCGCATCCCGGGCGAGAGGACGGCCGCATTGATCGCGATGTCTTCGTAGAGCGCTTCGATGTCGACCAGGGTGAGCCGATTGGCGGGATCGAACTGGCAGGGTCCACCACAGCCCAGCTTGTGCTCGAGCTCGGTATCGGGCATGCCGACGTTCGCGTGGGCGAAGCCGGTCATCAGGAATCGCCCCCAGGCCGCCGGATCGGCCTGCTGGGGAAAGAACTCCCGCCCCACCTCCTCCTGGATGGCGTTGGTGGCCCGGTTCGAAGACACGCGCATCATCTGCTGAACGACGGTGAACAGCCACCACTCCTGAGCTCCGCAGCTGCCTCCGTTGGAGGCCGACGAACAGTTCGTGCTCGTCGTGCAGATGCTGGGCGTGGTCCCGAACAGGTCCCAGGTACCCTGATCGATCAGGGTCATCGCATACAGGTGCTCGAGGACCTTGATCGTGCTCGCCGGGTAGAACACGTAGCTCCCCTGCCTGGAGAACGCCGCGGTCGGGGCACCGACTCGACGGACCCGCAAGCCGCGCGTCCCTCCGAGGGTTCCGCTCTCGAGAATCTGCTCGGCAACGGAGAAGTCGGCGCCGAGGGCCCCACCCGGCAGCAGACAGGCGAGGACGATGGCCGTCCCGCCCACGATCGGGAACCGACTCCTGCACTTTCGGTACCGCGACGAAGTATCTGGCATGTCGTCCTCCCGACTCGAGATCGTTGACTGGAGTGCCTTGCCATGGGCCACCGTCACTCGAGCCCGTAGGACGCTCCAGCCCCGGCGGGATGAAGCGGTCGCACGGCTGCACGCTTGGTCGTTGGCTCAGCTCTGTGCGCGGAGTATTGGGACCAGTCTATCCCGGAGGGCTTCGACCCGGGGGTCCTCCGTCGTCCGATCCGGTCACCCGACCCGACGAGGTGCCCATCTACGCCGGGGGTTCGAGGCGGACGCAGCTCCGGTTTCCCGCGGCATCCTCGGCACAGATCTCGAGGTCTGACCCCGGCTGCGGCCCGAGCTCAGCGGTCGCCCGCCACAGGTACTCGCCGTACCAGGTCATGGGCAGCACGGAATCGCGGTCATCCTCTCGCCAGCGCAGCTCGACGCTCTTCCAGTCGTGGGCCCGGCTGGGACTCTTCGAGTCGTGAGCCCGCGCGCGAACTCGCCAGCGCCCCTCGCCCAGGAGCTCGGGCGGCGCGACGCGCAGATGGGGCGCTGCGGTATCGGGCGCCAGTCCGCTGCCGAGGAAGATCCGCTCTTCGACGGCAGTGGGATGCTCGCCCTGAGCCATCACCACGTCGAGACGACGGTCGCCGTCGAGGTCGGCGAGCGCCAGGTGCAGCGTCCCGGGGGTCGGGTCGCCACTCAGGACCGCGGGCGCCTGACGCAGAGCCCCGCTGCCGTCGTTGATCAAGAGGCGATCGGCCCCGGTGAGAGACGCGAGCAGAAAGTCGGCATCTCCATCCGAGTCGTAGTCGAGAAAGGCGACCATGTTGTCGTCTTCACCGGGGTTTTCGGCGTCGGGCCACAGCACCTCGGTGGCGTCCTGGAACATCCCGGCACCGTCGTTGAGGAAGACGTGCTGGCGGCGATGGTGGGCGACTCCGCCCACGATCTCCCCATCGTTGATCGTCACGAGGTCGAGATCGCCGTCCCCGTCGAGGTCCATCGGCTCGAGGTCGTAGTTGTTGGTGAAGGCCGGCAGGGCGCGGCGGTCGAGGACGAAGTAGCCGCGACCGTCGTTGCGCATCAGGCGACTCGCCTCACAGCGCTTGCAGGAAACGGCGATATCGAGATCCCAGTCGTTGTCGGCGTCGAGCAGTTCGAGGTCCCAGGAGAATCCGAATCGCGTGATCGGCACTCGGCTCCACGTTTCGTCCCCGAAGTGCCCGGTGCCGTCCCCACGCCAGAGCAGCACTCCACCGCCCTCGTTGACCATGGAGTCTCCGGCCCCCCAGTCGACGAGCACGAGGTCGAGGTGGCCATCGGCGTCGACGTCCCCGATCTCGAGGTCGCCGACGCTGACCCGTCGGCGCGGAAGGTGACTGTCCGAGACTTCCAGAAAACGCCCACCTCCCTCGCCGAGATAGAGCCGACAGCGGCTCTCGAAGGTCGTCCCGACCACGATGTCCGGGTGTCCATCGGCGTTCAGGTCGCGCACCTTGATCACTCGGGCAAAGTCTCCCTGACCACCCAGGAGATCCTTCGCTTCCTCGAACGGCCTGCCCGCACCACGATTCAGGAAGACCCGGTTGGGCTCCGGCTCTCCTGGCGTCGAGTAGTCGCCTCCATTGGCGAACAACAGATCGACCCAGCCGTCACCGTCGAGATCGGCGACCTCGACCCGGTTGGTCCACTCGGCGGTACGAGTCAGCAGGTCGGCCGTGGCGTCGCGCCACAACTCCATGGGCAGCGGGGTCTGCTGCGCAGTCAGGACTCCGGAGAGAAGTACGAGGGGCAGGGAAGCGGCTCGCCACACGGCGAGAATGGTACCGCCATTCCGTTCCGGGGGCCGCGCGGCCCCCGACTAGGGCCAGATTCCTCGCGCCAGGGTCACCGAAGCGACCTTGCGAATCGCCAGCACGTATGCCGCCAGGCGCAGACTCACCGGCTCGAGCTCCGGGCCGTCCAACCCCTTCTCGTTGCGACGCTGCTGCAGCTGAGGCAAGGTCTCGTTCAGGGTTCGCTGCTCTTTGAGCACCGCCTCCGTCGCCCTCTCCATCTTGCGCTGCAGCTTCTCGTTGACGACCTCCTCGTCCCACTGCTCGTTCTCGTTGTTCTGGACCCACTCGTAGTAGGACACCGTCACTCCACCGGCGTTGGCGAGGATGTCGGGCAGGACCGGAATCCCGCGCTCGAAGAGGATGGCGTCCGCTTTCGGAGTCGTGGGGCCATTCGCCGCCTCGGCGATCAGCTTCGCCTGGATCCCCGCCACGTTGTCGGCTCGAATCTGATTCTCGAGCGCCGCAGGGATGAGAATGTCGCAGGGCAGCGCCAACAGCTCCTCGTTGGTGATCGTGGTCGTGTCCGTCAACCCGACGACCGAGCCCGTGGCCTTCTTGCGCGCCTGCGCCTCGGCCGGATCGATCCCGTCTTCACAGTGGATACCGCCCTGAGAATCACTCACAGCGATGATCCGGGCCCCGGCCTCGGTGAACAACTCGGCAGCGATCCTCCCGGCGTTCCCGAACCCCTGGATGACCACGGTAGCCCCCTCCACCGACGACAGGCCGGGCACCAGCCCCTTCGACAGGGCAAGCTGGGTAGAGAACAAACAGCCACGGGCAGTGGCTTCGTTGCGGCCGAGTGAGCCACCGATCTCGACCGGCTTCCCGGTCACTACCGGGAGGTTGTTGCGGCCGGGATGCATCATGTCGTAGGTGTCGTAGATGCGCGCCATGGTCGCGGCATCGGTATTGACGTCGGGCGCCGGGATGTCGGTGTGCGGCCCGATGTTGTCGCCCAACGCCCAGATGAACCGGCGGGTGATCTTGCCCAGATCGCTACAGGTGAGCTTCTTGGGGTTGCACACCACGCCACCCTTGGCGCCACCGAAGGGCACGTCGACCACGGCACACTTCCAGGTCATCCAGGAGGCGAGTGCCCTCACTTCGTCAGACGTGACGTCGGGGTGGTACCGGATCCCTCCCTTTCCGGGGCCACGCGACCGATTGTGCAGGACACGAAAGCCGAGAAAGTTGCGAACCCTGCCATCTTCGGTCTCGATCGGAAATTGGACGACGATCATCCGATCGGGGAGCTTGAGGAAGTCGACCAGCCCAGGATCGAGCTCGGGTAGGTAGCGACACGCGTCCTCGAACTGGCGCTGCGCGATGTGAAAGGGATTGAGATCCTCACTCGCGACGGGCTCGGTCGGGGGTTCCACGGTCAAAACGGCGCTGGATTCACTATCTTTCATGGCTGGTCACCTTCGAAGGGTGGAGAGTGTCGGCACTTCGACTCGACGAAGTCGCTCTGATCCTACGGGGAATCGCCGGGAGAGACGCCAACCCAAAAGGCTGTGCTAGCCTGCCCAATGGATCGTCGAGGAAGGTCCAACACGTCCATCGAGAGCAGCCACCGCCCGCTTCCGTACAAGCGGTTCTTCGCACGAAAGGCCCACCGGGATGCAGCCCAAGGGAGCACGCCGCCATGAGGTGCTCGAGCGACTCCAACGCGCCGGAGGGCTGCGGGAGGGGGTCGCGGAGCGAGTTCACCAGGAAACCGGCGTCCCTGCAGCCGATGTCTACGGTGCCGGCACCTTCTACCACTTGTTGGCCCACCCGGACGACGGCATTCGCGTCTGTCAGGGACTGTCCTGCAAGCTCGCCGGCTGCGACGATCGCCTTACCGAACTGAGGGCTCAGGGCCACACCGCGACCCCGGTGGCCTGCCTGGGCCGATGCGACCTCGCCCCGGCCATCTGGGATCCGGAGGGCGACCCCGGCACTCCCGACACCCACCTCACTCCGAGTGCACCCGGCCTGGCGCTCGATCTGGCCGCACCCGACACCAACGAGTTCACCGCGCTCACCAGAGTGGCCGACAACGGTACCCCGTGGCTGCTCGACCAGCTGGAGATCTCCGGACTCACCGGCCGCGGTGGAGCTGGCTTCCCACTCCATCGCAAATGGCGCGCAGTGCTCAATCAGGAAGAACGGGTTCGCTACGTGGTGCTCAACGCCGACGAAGGCGAGCCCGGCACGTTCAAGGATCGAGAAATCCTCTTGCGCCGCCCCAATCTGGTGGTGGAAGGGCTGGCCATCGCCGCCGAGGTGCTCGAGGCGAACGACATCTATGTCTACGTACGGGGCGAGTTCGGACACGTGAGAGGGTCGCTCGAGCAGGCAGTGGCCCGGGCGCGTACAGCAGGAACGATCGATGGCAGCGTCGAGTGGCACTTCGTGGACGGCCACGGCGCCTACATCTGTGGCGAAGAGACCGCGCTCCTGGAATCGATCGAAGGGCGACGCGGCCTCCCCAGACTCCGCCCTCCCTACCCCGTAGAGGTCGGACTGTTCGGTAGACCCACTTTGATCCAGAACGTGGAGACGATTGCCTGCGTGCCTCCGGTCGTCAATCGAGGCGGCGACTGGTTCCGCGGCCTCGGCAAGACCGAGGGCGGCACCAAGCTCTACTGCCTCTCGGGTCACATAGCGCGGCCGGGAGTCTACGAGGCCCCGATGGGCACGACCCTGCGCGAGCTCCTCGCCGAAGCCGGTGGAGTCACGGGCGAGCTCAAGGCGTTCTCTCCCGGAGGCGCGTCGAGCGGATTTCTGCCCGCTGAGCAGATCGACCTTCCTCTCGACTTCGCTTCCCTGCGCAAGGCCGGATCGATGCTCGGCTCTGCGGGAATCGTCGTGCTCGACCAGAGTGCCGACATGGTCGAGGCCGCGCTGATCCAGGCGGTGTTCTTCGAAGACGAATCGTGTGGCCAGTGCGCACCCTGCCGGATCGGCGCACGCATGCTGCGCCAGGCGCTCGAGCACTACCAGGAGACGCGCGACCCCTCCAGCCTGGGACACATCGAAGAGCTCGCCTGGGGAATGGAAGAAGCCAGCATCTGCGGCCTCGGGCAGGCGGCCCCGCTTCCCCTGCGCAGCGCCATGAAGTACTGGCCTGAAGAGTTCGGTCTCTGATTCCTTCGAGAGCCAAGACATGAGTGACAACAATCCCCTCATCGTCATCGACGGCAATGAGGTCTCCTTCGAGCCGGGAGAGACCGTGCTCGAGGTGGCCAAGAGAGCCGAGATCGAGATTCCCACCCTGTGCTGGGACCCGCGGCTCAGTCCGGCTGGCGCCTGCCGCCTCTGCCTGGTCGAGATCGAAGGCTCGCCCAGACTCAGCCCGTCATGCGCAACCGCGGCCCAGCCCGGGATGGTCGTGCGCACGCGCACTGCGCAGGTCGAGCGCAACCGCCGCTTCATCCTCTCGATCCACCAGGCCGACACGGCGGCGGAAGCCGACATCGTGCCGTCGCGAGTCGAGGAGTACGCCGAGCTACACGGCACTGCCGGGGAGTGGCCCGCCACCGAGTCGCGACGAGCCGCGCGCCCGGGGGACGACAATCGATTCATCGAGTTCCGTCCCGAGCTCTGCATCACCTGCTCGTTGTGCACGCGCTACTGCGACGAGGTCGAAGCCGTCTCGGCGATCACCATGGCTGGCCGCGGTGCCTCGACGACGATCGCGACGGTCGACGAGCTCTCGTTGCTCGACACCACCTGCGAGCTGTGCGGCGGCTGCATCGAGGTCTGCCCCACCGGTGCCATGGCCGATCGCGGCGCCCTCACCTGGGGAAAGCCCGAGGCCGAGCTCGAACAGGTGCGCACCACCTGCAACTTCTGCGGCGTGGGCTGCCAGCTGGACCTTCACGTCGACCGCGAGGCCAACCGAATCGTCAAGGTGACACCGCCGCCTCCCGGAACCACACTCAACGACGGCAACCTCTGCGTCAAGGGGCGTTTCGCCAACGACTTCGTGCACCACGAAGACCGCCTCACCACTCCCCTGGTGCGATCCGAGTCGGGAGAGCTCGTGGCGGCGAGCTGGGACGAAGCCCTGGAGCGCGCAGCGTCCGGCCTGCGTGCGGTCGCCGAGCGACACGGACCCGACGCCCTCGGCTTCATCAGTTCGTGTCGCTGCACCATGGAGGAGAACTACCTGGTGCAGAAGATGTCGAGAGCGGTGTTCGGGACCAACAACGTCCATCAATGCGCTGCCACGTGACACGCCCCCACGGTCGCCGGTCTGGTGACCACGTTCGGGGCCGGCGCGATGACCAACTCGATCCCGGAGATCCGCGACGCGGACTTCCTCTTCGTCATCGGCTCGAACACCACCGAGGCACACCCGATCATCGCGATGGAGATGAAGCAGGCGGTGGCGCGGGGCGCCCGACTGGTAGTAGCCGATCCGCGCGCCATCTGGCTGACCCGCATCGCTGACTGGCACCTCCAACTCCGGCCCGGCACCGACATCTGGCTGCTCAACGCCATGGCCCACGTCATCGTGAGCGAGGGACTGGTAGACCGCGAGTTGATCGAGGCCAACACCGAGGGCTTCGAGTCGGTCCGCGAAACGGTGCTGCGCTACACCCCCGAGGAGGCCGAGAAATACACCGGCGTTCCAGCGCAGACCATCCGAGAGGTGGCCCGCGCCTACGCCACCACCGAGAGAGCGGGCATCTACTACACGCTGGGCATCACCGAGCACACCCACGGCACCGATAACGTCTACGCGCTGTCGAACCTCGTGCTGATGACCGGACACCTGGGCAAGCGCTCGACCGGGATGAACCCCCTGCGCGGCCAGAACAACGTGCAGGGTGCGAACGACGCCGGCGCCACGCCGGTGTTCTACCCGGGCTACCAGCGTGTCGACGACCCCGAGGTGCGCGAGAAGTTCGAGCGCGCGTGGGACGCGCCGCAGAGTGACCAGCCAGGGCTCAACCTGAATCAGATGATGAAGGTGATCGGAGACACGATCCACGGGCTCTTCGTCATGGGCGAAGACATCGTGATCTCCGAGCCCAACGCGTCGAAGCTCGAGGCGAGGCTCGAGAAGATCGACACCGTCGTGGTGCAAGACATCTTCCTCAACGAGACGGCCCGCGGTTCGCCGACGTCGTGCTGCCCGCGGCCTGCTACGCCGAGAAGGAAGGCATCTTCACCAACTCCGAGCGCCGGGTCCAGCGAGTCCGCAAGGCCGTCGAGCCCCCGGGAGAGGCACGGCCCGACTGGGAGATCCTGCTCGATCTCATGAATCGCTGCGGCCGCCAGCAGCCCGACTACTCCGGGCCGGCGGAGATCTACGACGAGATGGCCGCGCTGGTGCCGCGTTTCGCCGGAATTTCTCACCAGCGGGTGGACCGCGAGGGCGGTCTACAGTGGCCCGTTCCCACCGCGAACGCGCCGAGTACCGAGTTCCTGCACGCCGGGGGAGTGCTGCGGGGCAAGGGGCTCTTCCAGCCGGTCGAGTACAAGGGCCCCCACGAGAACCCGGACGACGACTATCCGCTCGTGCTCTCCACCGGGCGCACGCTCTATCACTACAACGCGGCCACCCAGACTCGTCGCTCCGAAGGACTCACCGACAAGCAGCCCGAAGCCTACGTCGAGGTGCACCCGGAAGACGGGGAAGAGCTCGGTCTGATCGACGGCCAGTACGTCCACATCGTGAGTCGCCGAGGACGGGTCAAGGCGAGAGCGCTGTGGAGCGGCCAGGTCCGACGAGGCTCGGTGTGGATGCCCTTCCACTTCCCCACCGCGCTCGCCAATCACCTCACCGTCGACGCGGGTGACGCGGTGACCGGCACCGGCGAGTACAAGGTCTGCGCTGTGCGCCTGGAGTCGGTGAGCGAGCCGAACGCGCGGAAGCGATTCCGTGGCTCGGCTGCGGCGGTGCTACGGCGGCGTTGAGCCAGAGACTCGCCCACGACCAGTCACCGTGACCTTGACGCCGGGACGGATCCGTTTACCACATCACGGCGGACAGGGATCGACTGGCCGAAGTGCTCGCGACAGCCCGAGCTCGAGTCGTTCGTGCAGTGGACACGCCTCAGGGTGCCATCGACCGGTGCAGGTAGCTCTTGCCCTCCGGCCCATAGTCGCTCGCAGCCTGTCCCGCACCTCGCAAGAGCCAGCGAGTCGTGAGCAATCCCTCGGCTCCCACCGGGCCCCGGGCATGAATTCGCCCGGTCGAGATCCCGACCTCGGCACCCAGACCGTATCGGTATCCGTCGGCGAACCGTGTCGATGCGTTCCAGAAGACCGAGGCCGAGTCGACGCGACGCAGAAACTCTTCCGCGACCTCGGAGCTCTCCGTGACGATGACGTCGGTGTGCCCGCTGCCATGGCGATGCACATGCTCGATCGCCTCGTCCAGATCTGCCACGGTGCGCACGGCAAGCACCAGATCGAGATACTCCCGGTCCCAGTCCGACTCCGCCGCCTCTACGGCTCGCGGCAGCACGGCACGGGCCTCCCGGTCGGCACGCAGCTCGACTCCGGCCGCCTCCAGGGAGTCGGCGACCGGCCCCAGATGCGCAAGGAAGTCACGGTGGACCAGAAGGGTCTCGACCGCGTTGCACGCCGCGGGATAGGCACACTTGGAGTCTCGCAGCAGGTGGACGGCCTTCTCCGGATCGGCTCCTGCGTCGAGATAGACGTGGCATACGCCTTCGGCGTGTCCGAGCACGGGAATCCGGGTGGAAGACTGGATCGAGCGCACCAGCTCGGAGGAGCCCCGCGGAATCACCAGATCGATGTCCTGGTCACATTCGAGCAGCTCAGCGACCGGCTCGCGTCCTTCGACCCCGTGCACGGCGTCGGCCGGAAGGTTCTCTCGCTCCAGCGCTCCGCGGAGGCACGAAACCAACAGGCGGTTGGAGTGCAGGGCCTCCGCGCCGCCCTTGAGCAGGAGACCGTTCCCGGTGCGAAGTGCCAGCGACCCGATCTGGATCACGGCCTCCGGGCGACTCTCGAAGATGACCAGGAGGACTCCCAGGGGACTCCTCACCTGGGTCAGCTCGAGCCCGTCGTCGAGCAAGGTGCGGCGCAGCACCGAGCCGATCAGATCGGGCGACGCCGCCAGCTGGCGTAGTCCGTGGATCAGAACCTCACGCTTGGCGTCGTCGATCGACAGTCGATCGCGAAGCGGCTTCGCCAGTCCGGCTCGATCGGCCGCGTCGAGATCCAGTCGGTTGGCTTCCCTCAGCTCCGAGCGGCGCTCGTCGAGCAAGACGGCGAGGTGACCGAGTACCGCCGTCCTCGCCTCACCCGAAGCGGCTGCCAATAGGCGCTGCGCCTTGCGAACATCCCGAGCCACGTCCGGCCAGTCGATCGACGCAGTTTCTTCGAGGGGGGAGCTCACGGGTCTTCCTCCTGGGTGGCTTCGAGCATTGTGTCTTCCAGCACGAGGTGATCCCGATGGACCAGGGCATGGTGATTGCGAGCCCCGGCCGGACGCTCGCCGGCACACCAACTGCGTGCGCTCTCGCTGTCGCAGTAGATGATGCCGCGCCCCACTCGAGAGCCCGAGGGGGATCGCAGCTCGACCACGTCCCCTCGCTCGAAGTCGCCCCTCACGGCCCGTACGCCGGCCGCGAGCAGCGACGCTCCGCGCTCACGCAGGGCTGCCACGGCGCCCTCGTCGAGCTCGAGAGTCCCCCGGCTTCGGGTCGCGAAGGCGATCCAGCGACGCCGCGCCGCTTCGCGTGGGCGTGCCGGGAACCAGGTTCCGATCTGCTCACCACCCAGGATCGCATCGACGGCGTCGGCTCGGTAGCCGGGGGCGATCACCGCATGACAGCCGGCCCGAGCGGCCACGCGCGCCGCTTCGATCTTCGTATGCATCCCGCCCCTCCCCCAACTCGAACCCTGGCCGACGGTCACGCCGGGCGTCTGAGAGTCCGACACCGTCGCGACGTGCGGCACCAGCCTGGCGTCCGGCAATCGTGGATCGCGGTCGTAGAGACCCTCGACGTCGGTCAGCAACACGAGAAGATCGGCCTCGAGCTTGCTCGCGATCAAGGCAGACAGGCGATCGTTGTCGCCGAACACGGGCTTCGCACCCTCTGCCTGGTCGGCCGCGTCGTCCGAGTAGGCCAACTCCCTCACGGACACGGCGTCATTCTCGTTCAGGATCGGTACGACTCCATGGCCCAGCAACGTGGTCAGGGTCGATCGCAGGTTCAGGTAACGGGCACGGCCATCGAAATCCGATCCGGTGAGCAGCACCTGTGCAGTCACCAGGTGCTCCTCACGGAAGGCCCGCTCGTAGTGGTGCATCAGTCTCGACTGGCCGATCGCCGCGCAGGCCTGGCGCTCGTCGAGGGAGGTCGGAGGGCGGCGAAAGCCGAGCGCTTCGGCACCGAGCGCAACGGCACCCGAGCTCACGAGCAGGACCTCGCGACCCTCCCGACGGGCCCGTGCGACCTGCGCGACGATCTGGCGAAGCGTCTCCTCCGAGAAGACCCCTTCCGGTCCCGCGATCACTCCGGTGCCCACCTTCACAGTGATCCGACGCACCGCTGTGAGTAGGTGGCGATCGGGCTCGAGTCGAGAAAGCAGGGAGTCGCTCATGATCAGCGCCCGATTCTACGCCACGAGAAGAACGACCCCGTTCCGATTCTCAATCGTCGCCGGCCGACAATTCCCCCTCGGGGCTCGCCGAGCCAATCCATCTCTGACGAAACGCCCGCTGCCTTTGCGTGCTCTCCATCCAGTTCTGTTCCCTGGTCACGATCTCGACATGGGGGTTCTCTTCCAGGGTGATCTCGACCTCGCGGATCCCCACCCGAGTCGACACCCGCAGCGGCACGACATCGCCGGGAGCGTGACGCGCCAGCGCGCGCCTCAGCTCGGCGGGCCTGTCCAGGCGCTTGCCGTCGAGTCGCAACAGGCGATCCCCTCGGTCGACCCCCGCACGATAGAGCGGACTGCCTTCGAGAGTACCGCCAGCGACCCGCAGTCCGTCGCCTTCGGGCGTGCGCTCGAGAGCCACGTCGCCGATCCAGGCAAGCGCCGGATAGGCGGGGCGAAGGACCAGGCCGGCGGGCTCCAGCAGCGCCTCGTAGTCGGGCACTTCACGACCGTAGACGTGCTCAGCGAAGAACTCACCCGCAAACTCCGGAGTCGAGACCTTCGCCAGGGCAGCCTCGACGTCGGAGTTCCGGTAGGGAACCTCGTCTCGTCCGTGACTGCGCCACATCTGGCGCATCAGATCGTCGAGGTCGGAGTCGAATCGTGAGCGCAGCGCCAGATCCAGCGCCAGACCGATCGCGTCGCCGTACGAGTAGTAGTGCAGGTAGGTGTTGTGGATGGGCCGGGGGTCGATCCAGACGCCCCGATCGTTGAACACGGCCGCCTGGCTCATCTCGACCGGAGAACCGTAGCGAGTCGCTGGCGAATTGACGATCCGATCGACCACCAGTGAAAGGTCGCGGAGGTACTCCTCCTCGCTCCAGATGGCCGCCCGACGCAGCAGCAGGCCGTCGTAGTAGTTGGTGAATCCCTCGGCAAACCAGAGCTCCCCGGACATGTTCTGGTCATCGAAGTCGAACGGCTCGAGCGACGCCGGGCGAATGCGCTCGACGTTCCAGCTGTGAAAGAACTCGTGCACCAGGGTGTGCAGATGGTGAACCGCGTGCGTGGCGAGGGGCTCGGGGCCCATGAGCGGAGTGGAGTTGCGATGCTCCATGGCTCCGCCGCTGGCGTAGGGCAGGTAGTTGGCAATGAAGGTATAGGTGCCGAAGTCGAAACGAGGCAGCTCCCCGAAGACGTCGATGGCCGCGGTCATCGAGCGCTGGATCAGATCAGCGTAGGCGTCGACCTCTTCGTCGGTTCCCAGGTGGTGCATCGCCAGCCGAATCGTCTGCTCTACCTCTCCTTCCCCTGCCTTCCAGCGGCGCCAGGCCACCGGCCCGACCTCGGTCGGGCTGTCGAGGAAGTACTGTAGATCCGGAGCCCGAAAAACAAACGGATTGCTGGTCCCCCGGAGCTGAGTCGCGACCTCCCAGTCGCCCTCTGCCGGTACCACGGTGAGCTCGATCGGACGCTCTTCGAGCCCTCGCGCCCAGACGAAGGTGGCCGGCATGTTGAGCATGGCATGGCTCTCGTCGACCGAGAGGTAGGTGCCGTTGAGGAGATCGCCGTAGACGCGATAGGTGACCTCGACGAGACCCTCGTGCTCCGCCACCGTCCAACCGTAGGGATCGGGTCGGGTCACACCGATCACGCGGCCGGCCGCGTCGCGCGCCACCAGCTCGTAGACGTTGCGAGCGAAGTCGTGCAAGCGATAGCGGCCCGGCGAGGAGCGACTCATCCGAAGCTCGAGAGGTTCGCTTCCGAGCGCACCGAATCTCGCCGTGACCAGGGCCTCCCGATGGGCTCGATTCGGGAACTCGATCCGGTACTGCACCCACTCCTCCCTGCTCTGTGCGAAGAGCGCGGGGGCGAGAAGCAGCGCGAGTAGCGACGCCGCTGCGAGTCTCGGTTTGGTGAGGATTCGAGTCAATGGTGGCTCCCTGGCGACTTCATGGCCCGAAGCTGCGCTCGGGGACAGGACCAGCGGGCGGCAGCCTATCTCACCTAGAATCGTGCTCTGGACCAGCGATCCCTCCGACTTCCGAGAGACGACCATGGCACGACTCCGGTTCGGCGCGTTCCTCGCGCCCAATCTCCCCATCGGCGAGAGCTTCGATCGTGAAGGCGAAGCTGTCCTCGCCAGGATCATGGAGAACGAGCGCGCGGCGAAAGCGATGGAGGAAGGGCTGGCTGGGCAAACGTCGATGCCCGCGCACCACGGACCGACCTCCGACCAGCCCGGCCGGAAACCATGACTCGACTCTCGCGCCCACCAGCGATTCACCTCCGTTTCCCCCTGGCCTCTCTTCCCGAAGCAGCCGAGGGCCTTCGAGCCGAGGTCCGCGCGCTGCTCGAGCGCGAGCGTGCGTCCGGCACCTGGGAGCCAGGCAGGCGCTCGTGGGGCGCCCGCAACCCCGCATTGAGTCGCAAGCTGGGCGAGGGCGGTTTCATCGGCATGACCTGGCCGAAGCAGTACGGGGGCGCAGAGCGCAGTTACCTGGAACGCTATGTGGTGACCGAGGAGCTGCTCGCCGCCGGGGCCCCGACCGGCTTTCATTGGGTCGCCGATCGCCAGAGCGGCCCTCTTCTTCTGCGCTTCGGCTCGGAGTCGCAGCGCCGGGAGCTGGTACCGCGGATCGCCCGTGGAGAGCTGAGTTTCTGTATCGGCATGAGCGAGCCCGACTCGGGCTCGGACCTCGCTTCGATCCGGACTCGCGCGGTCCCGGACGGCGACGGATGGCGACTCAGCGGCACGAAGATCTGGACCTCTGGAGCGGATCAGGCCGACTACTGCATCGTGCTCTGTCGGACCGAAGAGCCTTCAGAGAATCGGCACGCCGGCATCAGTCAGCTGCTGGTCGACTTGAAGAAGACCGATGGCATCACCGTACGCCCGGTCCCGAACCTGTCGGGGGAGCGCGATTTCAACGAGGTGGTCTTCGACTCGGTCTACGTGCCGGCGCAGGGACTGCTCGGCGAGCCTGGCAACGGCTGGCAACAGGTCACCAGCGAGCTGGCGTACGAGCGTGCCGGTCCGGAGCGATTCCTCTCCAACCTCCACGTGCTACGAGCCTTGATCGAAGAACTGGGCGAGAGGACGCAGGAAGAGACCTCCCCTGCCAGCATCGCTGCGCTCG
Organism: uncultured Acidobacteriota bacterium; assembly: GCA_963851415.1. GTDB lineage: Bacteria > Acidobacteriota > Thermoanaerobaculia > Multivoradales > Multivoraceae > CAWKPF01. The sequence continues at coordinate 3,752,923 of CAWKPF010000002.1, read as the reverse complement.
GTGCGATCGTCACCCGGCTCTGGACCTTGCGCCAGGCTGCCCTCTCGGTGGCCGGGGTGCTCGAGACCGGAGCCCAGCCCAACGTCGAGTCGGCCCTGACCAAGGACCTCGGCACCCAGCTGCAGCAGGCCTTGCCGGAGCTGGTGCGCGAGATCGGCAACCACGAGCGCCTCGACGATCTCGACTTCCGAAGCCTGGTGGAGCACGCAGTCATGGTGGCCCCGGCCTACACGATCCAGGGCGGCACCACCGAGATCCTCCGCGGCATCGTGGCCCGGGGGCTGGGGCTGCGATGAGCTCTGCAATCCAGCTACTCCAGGACACGGCTGCCCGGCTGCTCGCCGACGCGGATGAGCCCGACCGGATGCAGGGCCTCGCGGCGGATCGCTTCCCGGAGCCGCTGTGGCGCTCGCTCGAAGAGAACGGCATCTTCGACGTGACGCTTCCCGAGGAGTCCGGGGGAGTCGAGCTGGAGATCGGCGAGGCACTGCGTCTACTTCGCGTCGCCGGCGCGTTCGCCCTGTCGATTCCATGGGCCGAAACCCTGGTGGCGCGCCACCTCGCGGCACGGACCGGGTTGGCGCTCCCTCGGGGACCCGTGCAGCTGTGGATCGGTCCAGGACCCTCGGCGCTTCACTCCGAGATCGACCAGAGAGGCGCTCGACTGATCGGCCGGGCGACCCTTCCCTGGGCCGCCACGCTGCCGATCGTAGCGATGGCTCCCGGACGCGGTTCCGAGCACGGCGTCATCGCGGTGCTGACCGATCTCCCCACCCTGGGCTCGGGCACGACCCTCGACGGCGCACCCTGCGCCACGCTCGAACTGGACTCGTGCATCCCGCCTGGGGACTCGTGGCGCCCGGCTCCCGCGCCGATGGCCGAGGACGCCCTGTGTCTGGGCGCCGTGGCGCGCTCACAGATGATCGCGGGAGCGATGGAGCGCATTCTCGACCTGACCCTGGAGTACGCACGCTCGCGGGTGCAGTTCGGCCGACCGATCGGTCGATTCCAGGCCGTACAGCAGCTGATCGCCAGACTGGCCGCGGAGGTCGCGGCCGTCGGCGTCGCTGCGGACGCAGCCTGCGCAGCCCTCACGGAAGGCAGTACCGGCTCGGCCCGCCTGCTGGCGGTCGCCTCCGCCAAGAGTCAGGCCAGCGCGTCGGCCAGTACCGTCGCGGGCATCGCGCATCAGGTGCACGGCGCGATCGGCTACACCCGCGAGCACGAGCTGCAGCTCTTCACGCGCTGTCTGTGGAGCTGGCGAGACCGCGACGGCGACGAGACCTTCTGGCAGCACCGAGCCGGACAACTGGCACTGGACGCGGGTGCGAGCGGGCTCTGGAACCTGCTCGTCACGCGCTGACGGCCGAGTCTCGGTCCTGGGGAGGTGCAGTCAGGGAGAGCCCAGCCCCTCGAACAGTCGCTCGTTGCGAATCAACACCCGGGTCGTCTCGTCTGCGCCTTCCAACGCGTCGCGAATCCGGCGCTGCTTGTCGGGCTCGTCGAGCAGCACGCTGACCTGGGCCCGCTTGAAGAGCGCCATCGGATACCCCGGATGGCTCGTCGGCACCCGGTCGAGACTCTCGCGAGCCCGAGCCGGATCTCCTGCTGCAAGGTAGAGCACGCCGAGCTCGAGGTCGTGAGAGAAGCGCTCCCCTTGGAGCATCTGTGCCTGTTCGAAGGCCGAGAGTGCGCCCGCGGTGTCACCGAGGGCCATCCGCAATTCGCCGAGCCGAAGCTGGCTCGGCGCCGAGTCGGGGGTGATCGCCACGATCCGCTCGAGCAGTGCCGATGCCTCCTCGATGCGGCCCTGACGCTCGCGAACGCGGGCCAGACCCTGCAGCGCAGGAAGACGGTTCGGCATCCCCTGCAGGACGCTCTCGAGCAGTGCGGCCGCCTCCTCGTCCCGTTCGAAGCGCAACAGATGCATGGCCAGGTAGTGACGCACATCGAGCGATCCCGGAGCCAGCCGCCGGGCACGCTCCAGATACTCCGACGCTCGCGGCTCGTGCCCGAGCAGTGAGTGGGCGACACCGAGACGCACCCACACCATCAGGTTCTCGGGGTCCTGAGCGGCGACGCGCTCGAACGGCTCGATCGCCTTCTCGTAGTCGCCTCGCACGAACCACCCCGAGCCACGGTCGAGATCGCCGAACAGCGCGGTCATGTCGCGCGGCGCTGGCGGATTCGCTCGGGGTACCGCAGCGCCGCCCCAGTCGACATAGCCGAGCGCGGCCAGCTGGGCTCGCGTCTCGGTGTCCAGGTCGTCACCCTGGGTCAGGGTCGCCTTGACCGGCACGGGGTATTTCTCGAGCGGATCGAGCAGTTCGGAGGGCAACGGCTCCTCGCGCTCCCCGGCGAGGTCGTGCATCTCACCCGGATCGGTGAGCGGGTCGTAGATCTCGTCGGTGCCGGCCCGGATCACCTTGAGGGAATCACGCACGGCCATCACCTGTGGCTGCCATCCATACTGGAGATGCGGCTTCATCGCTTCGCCGAGAACGGTCTCCGCAGCGGGATCGAGCAGATCGAACTCCGATCCTCCTCCGGCCCAACCCTGGAGCGTGTCGAAGACCCGACGTACGCTGACCGGCCGCTGAACGATCCGGCCGGCTTGTACTCCTGCTCCTCCCGCGACCATCGGGACCCGCATCACTCCCTGATAGAGCAGATTGCCATGGAGAGCCTCTCCGTGGTCCCCCCGCCCCTCTCCGTGGTCGCCCACGATGAGAAAGCGGTGCTCCCCATCCCGCTCGACGAAGCGCTCCACCAGACGGCCCAGCTCGGAGTCCATGGCGGCGATCTCGGCGAGATAGGGGTCCGCCACTCGCGAGCGCCACGGCTCGGGTGGATCGTAAGGCTCGTGAGGGTCGAAGTAGTGGACCCAGAGAAAGATCGGTGCCCGCTCCAACGGGTCTCCGCCGCCGGACCCACCCAGCCATGCCAGCGCCCGCTCCGTGGTCTCGGCGGCCGAGCGCTCGGCGATGCCCTCTCCAAAATCGTCGTCGTAGTGCTCGAATCCCCTCGACAGCCCGAACTGACTGGACAACGGAAGACCCGACACGAAGGCCGCCGTCCGGTATCCCTTCTCCTTCAGCCGAGCGGCGAGCAGCGTATGGCTGGGATCGAGGGTCCGGGCATTCTCGTGGATGCCGTGCTCGGACGGGTAGAGACCCGTCAGCATCGACGTATGTGCCGGCAGGGTCATCGGCGCCGTCGTGTAGGCCTGTGTGAACGCGACCCCCGACGCTGCCAGCGCATCCAGCCTGGGTGTCGGTGCCTGGTCATGACCGACGGTCGGGACGTCGTATCCCATGGCATCGGCGCGAGTCGTGTCGAGCGTCACCAGAAGGAGGTCGGGCATCGATTCCGGCGACGCAGGTCCTGATCGGGCCGGCCCGGCTTGCCGCGCAGCCGGAGAGGTCTCGCCGCGCGGCTGGCAGGCCGCACCCAGCGCCAGGCACCCGATCACGAGGCCCCCGAGTCGCAGCGCAGATGCGAGCCAGCGAGGAAGTCGGCCCACGGCGGTCACGCTCCAGCCAGGCCGGCGAAGCTCACCAAGCGGACATCGGACTCCTCGAGCGCCGCCAGAACTCCGGGGTCCGTGAGTGCCACCAGTTCCGCGTCCCGGGGATCCGCATAGCTGCTGCTCTCACGCAACTCCGAATCGACACGCGCCGGGTGACACATCAACTCGGTGGAGCCTACGGGCAGGTCACGCAGCAGGCGCAGCAGCGTATCCACTGTGGCACCCTCGTCAAAGAAGTCCTCTACGAAGTGATCCGTGGTCATCAACCCCGCCTCGAGCACTCGCCGCTTCACCTCTGGGCCCGAATTCCGCACCGGCAGACGATGCTCTGCTGCGACTTCGAGCACGGCATCGAGCACTACGGGGAGCCGGTGGGAGTGATGGTGCGAATCGAGATGAGTCGGCATCCGCCCGGTCAACTCACGGAATCGTTCCAGCTGTGCGCGGACCTCGGCCAGGACCTCGACCGGCTCGAAGCCCACGACCGCTTCCGGATTGCGTGGCAATCGTCCGGCCGCGTCGACGAGACTCGGTATCCGCTCGGCCGGGAGCATCGGAGGCCCTCCGGTGAGCGCGACGTGAAGACCCACTCCGAAGTCGGGGTAGTGCGGTAGTTGCCGAGCGACCTCTCGGGCAGCCGGATAGCACACCATCAAGGTGGCACTCGACACCAGGCCGCTGCGATGAGACTCCAGGATGCCCTCGTTGATTCCGACCGTGCGCCCGAGATCATCCGCGTTGACGATCAGCTGTCGTTCCACCGGTCAGTCCTCCGCCCCGGCGAGCCCAGCGGAGGTCCGCTCGAGGCACTCCCGAGCCAGGGTCACGGCCCCGAGCGCCGGCTCGCGATCGATCACGAGAGGACGAGCGTCGGGGAGCTCGAGGCTGCGCGACACCAGGTCAGAGAGCTGAGGACAAGCCTTGAACGCGCCCCCGGAGTAGACCAGGGGATAGGGCTCCTCGAAGTGGAGTCGATCTGCCACCGCCTGGACCGCGTTGACCAGATGTCGGGCACCCTCCTCGAGAATCTCGAGCGCCATGGCGTCTCCCTGCTCGAGCCCCCGCTGGAGCAGGGCCACCAGCGACGCGATGCGATGGACATACGGCCCCTGATCGTAGACCCAGGAGACCAATCCAGAGGGCAGACTCACCCCGAGCTCCTGAGCCACCATGTCGCTGAGCACCGTCGACGGGCCTCGACCCTCGACTGCACGCACGCTGCGACGCAGCACCTGGTGCCCGAGCCAGAAGGCCGACCCCTCGTCCCCCAGCAGATGCCCCCAACCGCTCGATCGGGCCTCCTGGCCCGCGGGATCGATTCCGTAGGCGATGGTGCCGGTGCCCGCCACCAGGACGATACCGAGGCGCTTCCGCGCTCCTGCAACCAGCGCGATGATCGCGTCCTGCACGACCACGACGGGACAGTCGAAACCGAGGTGCTGCCAGAGTCGTCGCATGGCACGCTTCTCCACGGACCGATCCGCACCCGCGATGCCGATGCAGGCAGCCGAGATCGGCTCGGGTGGATCCAGCTCGGCCAGGACCTGGCGCAGCGTCCGCTCGACCCCGTCTTCGCCATAGACGTGCACGTTGGCCCCCGGACCCAGAGCACGGCTGCGCACCCTGCCGTGCTCGTCCGCGAGGAGTGCCTCTGTCTTGGAGGCCCCGGCGTCGATCCCGAGAACGTAGCGCAATCTCTCTTCCGCAGCCATGAATCGAGCCTATCGCGCTATTGTCAGCCGGTGAGGGAAAAGAACGGGGCGATACACGACGATGGGAGGTCCTGGGGAGAGCTCGGCACGGAGGCCTTTCACCCGGCCAGCCGGGACCTCGACACCCTGACCAGCAGCGAAGTCGTGGCGCTGTTGCTCGAAGAGGACCTGCGGGGGATCGAGAAGACTCTCGAACAACGCCAGGCCATCGCCCAGGCCGCCGAGTGGGTCGCCGAATCGCTGGCGAGCGGGGGTGACGTGATCTTCGCAGGCGCCGGTACGAGCGGACGCCTCGGCGTCCTCGAAGCCGCCGAGTGCCCGCCGACGTTCAGCACGCACCCGGAGCGCATCCGAGCCGCGATCGCCGGCGGCAACGAAGCCGTGTTCCGCTCTCGCGAGGGCGCAGAGGACCGCGCCGAGCTCGGCCGCGAGGCCACCAACGGACTGGCCGCGAACGATCTGTGTATCGGTCTCTCGGCGAGCTCGGTCACTCCCTACACCCTCGGAGCACTCGAGGCCGCTCGGCTGCAAGGGGCACGCACCGTGCTCTTGACCTGTGCCGACGGGCGCGAGCTCGGCGAGGTGGCGGATCTCGTGATCGCTCTCGACACCGGAGCCGAGATCCTCACCGGCTCGACTCGGCTCAAGGCCGGCTCGGCGACCAAGGCTGCGCTCAACGCCATCACCACGACGGCGATGGTGCTCGCCGGCAAGGTCTACGGGAATCTGATGGTCGATCTCTCGCCCGGCTCCGCCAAGCTCCGCGACCGAGCGCGACGGATCGTCGCGCAGGCCAGCGGGCGCTCTTCCGAGGACGCCGCCGCGCTGCTGGAAGAAGCCGAGGGCAACGTCAAACTGGCGATCGTGATGGCGCGCGGCCCCTACAGCAGAAACGAGGCCCAGGCCCGTCTGGACCGGGCCGGTGGCCACGTGCGCCTCGCCTTGACCACACCTCCCTAGCGAATTCGCCCGACAGCCTCGCCGCCGAGTCTCAAGGGCCCCAGCTGCACTCGAGGTCGACGATCTCTCCGCACCCCTCGGGATAGAGATAGTTGGCGCCGTTCTTCAATCGCGCCACTCCCCCGTCATCGCGCATCTCGAAGATCACGGGCTCTCCGTTGCCACTCTCGTCACTCTGGCGGAATGTGTGCTCGCCGACCGGAAGGAGGTCGGTGAGGCCGCCCAGCGGATCGCTGCTGGGTGGATAGCCGTGATCCCACATCACCAGACGTCCCTCGAACGCGAGGACCTCGGTCACTTCCCCCCACGGGTTGTGGTACGCCCCGGCATAGCGCTCCAGTTCGCCAACGGTCAGCACAGGGGGGGCGGGTGCCGCCGTCTCCGGCAGATCGGGCGCGGAGGTCGCCGCCTCGATGGCCGGCCACAGCATCGCGACGGCCTGGCGAACATAGGAGCCCGGCCCGCCCTCGTCGCTGTTGGTCAGCACGACGACACCGAGGCGGGCCTCGGGATCGATCGCGACCTGGGTACGAAAGCCCGCGACCCAGCCACCGTGTCCCGCCAGCGTGCGACCCTCCTGGCGGTAGACCGAGAAGCCGAGGCCCCGTCCGCTCTGCCAGCTCTCCGAGAGCCAGTGCACCCGCTGCATCTCTCGCAGGGTGCTCCCACGCAGCACTCTCCCTCGGGACGGCACGTCAGCGGGCGTCGACTGGTAGGCCATGTGCGCCGCAAGAAACCGCGCCATGTCTTCGGCCGTCGACGAGTAGTCCGCGGCGGGACCGATGGCATTGGACCGCGTCTCCGGCGCCACGGGATGAAAGCCGTCGGCCCGACTGACCAGGTAGCCCGTGGCCAGTCGAGCCCTCCCCCCGGCATCGCCCTCCAGCTCCTCGTAGCGCGCCCAGCTGCTCGACATCCCGAGCGGCTCCAGAATGTGCTCGCTCACATAGCGCTCGTACGGCTCACCCGAGGCCACTGCCACGACCGCTCCGAGCAGCGCCATTCCCAGGTTCGAGTACTTGTAGCGCGTTTGCGTGGGATAGACGTTCTGCTGCTCGGGCAGCATCGTCCGTAGCTGTTCCAGGGTGGGGAACTCGCGATCGGTCCAGTAGGGCATCGGAGCCTCCCGCGCGAGGCCCGAGGTGTGGGTGAGCAGATGCCGAATGGTGATCGGTGGATCGTCGAGGAAGCGATCGTGCACTTCGAACCAGGGAAGATGACGCACCAGGGGGTCGTCGAGCTGGAGCCTACCCTCGTCGCGCAGCTGCAAGATTGCGGTCGACGTGAAGAGCTTGGAGACCGAGCCCATGCGAAAGACCGTGTCGGTGGTCATCGGTGCACCGCTCTCGACGTCCCGGACCCCGAAGGCACGAGACCAGACGATCTCGCTTCCATGGACCACCGCGATCACGACCCCCGGTTGGTGCTGATAGCGCATCTGGTCCTGTGCCCACAGCTCGTACAATGCAATGCGCGACGCCACATCGGGATGTTCGACAACCCCAGCAGCACCTGCGGCGGCTGCCGCGAGCATGCCCGAGACGGTGACGAGAGCCCCGAGAGCGGAGGCGTGGACACCGAAGGCACGGGGCCATCGGGGTCCCGAGGGTGAGTGCGAAAGCATTGGCATCCTCCTGGGTAGGATGGCATCCTACCGCTGACAGACTTCACGACCGACGTACCTCGAGACCCCTCCTTGACCACCTCGACCACAGAAACTCCACTCTCCAAGCCGCGCCTGCTCGAGGACGAGCGGGCCCGCGACCTCGTTCGCCGCTACGGCACCCCTCTCTTCGTCTACGACCTGGGCGTGGTACGCGAGCGCATCCAGGAGCTGTCCGGCTTCGACCGCGTGCGGTATGCCCAGAAGGCCAACTCCAACCTCACTCTGTTGCGCGAGATGCGCACCCTGGGCACACACATCGATTCGGTCTCGGCCGGTGAGATTCATCGGGCTCTGCTCGCCGGCTACGCCGTGGAAGAGATCGAGTTCACTGCCGACCTGTTCGACCGAGCGACCCTCGAGCTCCTCGAGATCCACGACATCCACCCGAACCTGGGCTCTGCCGACATGGTCGAACAGTACGCCGCCGTGCGCCCCGGTGGCTCTGTGACGTTGCGCCTGAACCCCGGCTTCGGCCACGGCCACGACCTCAAGGTGAGCACCGGAGGCCCCCACTCGAAGCACGGCATCTGGCACGCCCAGCTGCCCGAGATCCTGACGCGCATCGCCACTGCCGGACTGCACGTCAGCGGCGTGCACATCCACATCGGATCGGGCTCCGACTTCGAGCATCTGTCGCGTATTCGCGAGAGTCTGGCGCAGGCGGCGCTCAGCGTCGGTGACTCGCTTCAGACGATGTCGACCGGGGGCGGCTTGCCGGTGCCCTATCGCCCGGGTGAAAAACGCTTCGATCTCGACCGCTACGTCAGCGACTGGCAGGAAACGAAGAGAGACGTCGTGAAGGAGCTCGGTCACGAAATCTCGATGGAGGTCGAACCGGGCCGCTACCTGGTCGCCGAGTGCGGCATCTTGCTGGCCGAGGTGCGAGCGACCAAGCGCAGCGGCGACATCGACTACGTACTGGTGGACGCGGGCTTCGACAATCTGGTGCGGCCGGCGCTGTACGGCGCCTATCACCACGTGTCGATCGTCGGACGAGACGACGAGCCCACGGCGCCGCGCGTCGTTGCCGGGCCTCTTTGCGAGTCGGCCGACATGATGACCCAGACCAAGGGGGGCATCATCGATCCGAGACCGCTGCCCGCGGCCCACATCGGTGACCTCGTCGCGATTCACGACGCAGGTGCCTATGCCGCAAGCATGGCATCCAACTACAACAGTCGTCCGAAGGCAGCCGAGGTGCTGGTCGATGGCGACCGAACCGAGTTGATCTCCCGACGTCAAACGATCGACGAGCTATTGGCGAGAGAGATCGAGCCCATCGAAGACTGCTGAGGCGGTGTAGGGCGTGTGGGAACGAATCCGCAAGTGGCAACGATGGGTCGTTCATCTTCTCCGTACGGGAACCTCGCCCGAGAGGCTCGCACTGGCCATCAGTCTGGGCGCGGTCATCGGGCTCTTCCCCCTGGTCGGCACGACCACCCTGCTGTGCACGGTCGTCGCGCTGCCGCTGGGTCTCAACCTGCCTGTGATCCAGGGTGCCAACTACCTGGTGACTCCGGTCCAGCTGGCGCTGGTGCTGCCCTTCATCCGCATCGGTGAGCGCCTGTTCAGCGTCGAGCAGCCCTTCCCGATGTCTCCAGCCGAACTGCGAGCGCTGATCGAGGCCAGGGGATGGCGGGCGCTGGGCGATCTCGGCATCGCCGGGTTCCACGGTGCAGTGGCCTGGCTGCTGGTCGCGCCCTGGATCGGACTGGTCGCCTACCTCTTCCTCCAGCGCCTGCTCGAGCGCAAACGGCGGGAGAACGGATTCATCCGACGTCGACTGAGACGCAGAGTCCGTGAAGAAGGGCAGCACTGACCACCCTGCGATCGCCCCCCCTCAATCCACCTCGACGCCGTCGAGCCACACCGCGCCGACCGTGGCTGCCTCGACGTCGGGACCCTCCAGCAGGAGAAACGAAGCCGTCGCACCAGGGCTCAGGGGAGGCCATGGCCGATCCGCCCACAGGCTCGCCGCTCGCTCGACGAGGCTCGGCTCCGCCACCGTTGCGTCGCCTGCGGAACCGAACAATCGGGAAACCCGGTCCGCATACCGCGCCGGAGGATCGGCCGAGACGGCATCGAGATCGACCACCGGAGCGGCACCGACTCCGTCGGTGGTCACGATCACACCGGGTCGGCCAGGCCCTCCCAGACGCCGCGCCAGCGCTCGGGCTTCGAAGTAGCGATCCTCGGCAACCTGCCACCGCACCGTGCTCACTCCCCATCGCGCGAGTCGCTCGATTCGGTCCTGGTCGAGAGAGGCGCCCGAGCCCCAACCGTCGATGGCGACTTCGAAGGAAGGCACCACGAGCGCATCCGCCGCATCGACGATCCGCGCCGCCCCCAGAAAGCGCGTGTCTCCGATCTCGGATATCGAGGAGCCGCTCACTTCGCTCTCGATACTGCACTCCCCCGCCCCATCGAGCACGCGCTCCGGCCGGTCCACGTTGAAGGCCAGATCGGCCCGATAGGGCTCGCCAACCCCCTGCAAGACTCGCCCGCCCCGCACCGCCACGTCCACCCAGCCGCCTGAGCGATTGCGAGGTAGATCTCGATAGGTCGCGGGATCGAAGCTCTCGAGATCGTCGCGCACGAGCTCTGAGAGCACCCGCAAGAGTGCGACGAAATTGAGTCGCACCAGAACCGAGGCGTCGGCCCCTACCGGAATGCCGCCACTTTCGATCAAGACCACCGGAGTCCCCCAGGCCGTCAGGTTGTCTCCAAAGGCGCGGGGACTCCAATCCTCGTCGTAGCGAGCGACTCCACCGGGCAGATGCGGCTCGAGCGACTCGACGATCGCCGAGCAGGCTCGCATGGCCCGCCCACGACCCGGGGTGAGGGTGTTGGCCTCGTCTCCGGAGACCGCGAGCACGGCGGCCGTGGCCAGCGCCCGCGTGTCGCCAACCCCGGTGCGGCGGTTCTGGTCGTGCAGATTGAAGCCCAACAACGGCTCGAAGCGACCCCGAAGCTCCCTGAGCAGACGCCCCTCCGGAGTGGCCAGGTCGAGCGCATCCCGGTTGATATCGATCGCCTGGGCGTTGCGCCGTTGGTAGCGCTCGCTGCCATCGGGGTTCAGCATCGGCACCATGCGCAGGGTCAACCCTTCGAGGATGGCCGCGGGCAACGGTTCCTGGGCATGGCTCAGCAGATAGTGGGCCACGTCGAGCAGAGCGGGGGTCGCCGAGGGCTCGTCACCGTGCATCTGCGACCAGAGCATCACTTCCGTCGGGCCCGTGCCCAGGGAGAGCAGATGGATCGTGCGGCCCTCGTAGGAACTCCCCACCGGCTCCAGCCGGCTCGACTCCGGAAACTGCCGATGGAGCGATTCGAGTCGCTCTACCAGCTCCTCGTGCCGCAGGCACGCGGCCGCGGTCGGGACGATGCGCTCCTGCTCCCAGAGCTGCCACAGCGCGTCAGCGTCGAGCCACCCTTCCGGGAGATCCCCTCCCCCGGGCGCGCCGGGCGCACAGCCCGCCAATACGGTCAGACACCAGAGGCCCACGAGTCCGCTCACCGTTTTCAGCATGCACCGATTGTAGTGGGGTAGCGGTTGCCCTGTGGGGAGAGAGGGAAGAGAGAACCGGTTCATCCCGAAATACCGGAGGGTCCTCCAGGGCGACCTTGCCCCCTCCGCCGCTTTTCCGGCGCGACACGGACACGAAACCCACGAAATGGGGCGATCCAGGCTGGCAAGGGACCTGCACTTGACTCACACCAGCCCCACCGGGGCCCTTCCCGCAGCCATTCGTCCCTTGGAGAATCCCATGCCCCTTCGCTTCCAGATTCGCAGACCGATCGCGGACACGCAGCTCGCCGATACTCGCCCGCTGCGCCGTTCGATCCTCGCCCTGGGCGCTCTTCTCCCCCTGCTTGCTGCGCCACCTCTCGCCGCCCAGACGCCGGTCCAGACCTTCTACGTGCCGATCTACGAAGACCAGTTCGCCACCGAACTGCTCGCTCTGGAAGAGGGCAGCCACGGTCCGGTCACCGCCACCGAGAGTGTGATCTCGATCGCCTCCGCCTTCCAGGAGACGATCGTCTTCTACGACCACGTCGAGGACGGCTACGAGTTCGACCTCGGCGCGCCGACCCAGGAGTCCACCGAAGTGTGGGCTCTCGGGGCCGGACAGGTGCTCAACCTGCGCGCATCCATCCCCACCGTTGCAGAGGATGCGGAGACGACCTATGGCGGCGGCGACCGCATCGGAGCGACCCAGGCCGTGAGCGTCAGCCGTGCGGCATGGGACGGTGGCCTGGGGGCCGACATCGGGATCGCTCTCGAGCTCTTCCCCACCACCGAGTGGGGCACCGACTTCCTCGTTCCGGTGGGCGAGAACGTCCCCTCGGACGAGCTCTTTGCCCGCACGACCCTGTTCGTGATGGCCCAGGGGGCCACCGAGGTCCAGGTCCAGGTACCGGGAAGCGCGGGCGAGGCCTTCGACCTGGCAGCGGGCTCGAGCCTCGCACTCACCGGCGTGAGGCTCGGCACGCGCGTCCAGGCCGACGTCCCGGTGCAGCTTCACCTCGTCGCGGGCGACCCCGCGGCGGAGAGCCCTTTCGAGATGCGGGGCTTCACCCTCCCGCCCTACGCCGACTGGTCGACCAGCTACCTGATGCCGGTCGGCACCTCCGAGCTGGAGGACGATCGCACGACCGTGTGGCTCTTCAACCCCTCTCCCGCCAACCTGCCGGTCGTCTTCGACAGCCAGGGGACGACTCATGACGCCGTACTCGAGGTCCCCCCCGCGAGCGTCGTGCCCTTCGACATGCCGGTCGGACTGGGCGGCTCGTTTCACAGCGTCGGCGGAGCCTTCTCCGCGATCGCGACGATCAACGCGGCCCCGGACAATCACGATGGCGGTGGCGTGGGACCCGACAACGCGGTCTCCGACTGGGGCTTCGCGCTGACACCGGCCCATCGGCTCGGATCGATGGCGTTGGCCGGCTGGGCCCCCGGCGACGGCAACCCCGTTCCAGGAGCGAGCTCCAGCCCGCTGTGGGTGACTTCACTCTTCGACACCTCCCTCTACGTGTCCTGGGACGGCGACCTGGTGCCCGAGACCGTGCTCGAACTGAGTGCCTTCGAGGCCCTGCGCCTGGTCGACTTCACGGACCACGATCAGTCCGGAACGCGTGTCTTCACGCTCGACGACTTCGGAGACGGCGCGCCTGTCCTCGCGATGGCGTGGGGAGAGGCACCCGATCAGGCCGATGTCTTCGGCGCCGCACTCGACCTCGGCAAGGTCGTCCCCGCGGCCGCGAACCTGGCCGTTTCGAAGTACGTCTTCCTGACGCTGGACCTCGACGGCAACGGCTTTGCCGGGCCGGGCGACACCCTCTCCTACTGGGTCGTCATCGTCAATGGCGGCCCCTCGACAGCGAGCCAGATCACGCTCGTCGACAGCCTTCCCGAATCGGTGAGCTACGTGCCTCGGAGCACGTTTGTACAAGGCAGCATCGCCTACCCCCAGGGAGACGTGACCGACGACGAGCCCTTCGGCGGCCAGACCCCCTTCCCACTCGACCAGCGGCCGTTCTGGCTCGGCGATCTGCCTCCGGGCGAGCTCATGTTCGTGGTCTTCGAGGTCACCGTCGACGACGAGGTCCCGGCTACCGTGACGGCCCTGACCAACCTGGTGAGCGTCGATGCCTCCGCCATGCCAACCGTCCGAGCCGAGAGCCGGACTCCGGTCTTCCAGGCCGAGATCGAGCTGCAGAAGACGGTCTACGCGGGCCACTCGGGGGGAGCCCAGTGCCCCGGACAGGAATTCGTCTTCTCACCGCTCGGTGGTCCTCTGACCTTCTGCTTCGAGATCACCAACCGAGGAGGCGTGGCGCTACAGATCGACTTCGAGGACTCTCTCCTGGGAATCGGCTTGGAGGACCTCGTCTCGGTCGAGCTGGGCAGCGCCGATCTGAGTCCTCTGGCCCCGGGGCAGAGCCGTACCTATTTCGCAGAAGCCCTGGCCGATGAGGCCTGGTTCGACGAAGAAGAGGTGTTCAATCTCGCTCGAGTCACCGGCCAGCCCGTCGACCAGAACGGACAGCCAGTGACGGGATCACCCGCCGTCTCTTCCGAGGACACCGCCGCGGTGGCCCTGATCCGCTACGAGCTGCTCATCGAGAAGTGGACCGCGGGCAGCAACGACGATGGGGCTCCTGGCCCGCTGGTTCCGGCAGGCAGCGTCGTGAGCCACAGCTACATGGTGTTCAACCTCAGCTCGCTCCCCGTCGGTGACATCTCGATCTCCGACTCCGACCCATCGATCGTGATCGACTGCCCCGAGCTCGGCTCGGACACCGTCCTCGATCCCGGTGAGTTCATCAGCTGTAGCGCTACTGGCGTAGCGATCCCCGGACAGTACGAGTCGACGGCGACGGCCATCGGCATTGCCGAGGACGGAACCGAGGTCGAAGGCTCCGACAGCAGTCACTACTTCGGCCTCGCGGCGTCGATCGATCTCGAGATCACTCCGGAAGGCCAGCTCGTGGCCCCTGGAGGCACCGCGACGGTCTCCCTGACCATCACCAACGATGGCAACACCCGCCTCTTCGACGTCACTGCCGCCTCGTCTCACGTGGAAGGCTGCGGCCGCGCACTCGGAGAGCTCGAGGTCGGCCAATCCGTGAGCTTCGCCTGCGAGACGCCGGCTCTGTTCGAGAGCGCTTCTTTCAGCGTTTCGGCGTCCGGCGAGGCTGCGCTGGTCGCCGCCGCGTCGGATACCGCCGTGGCCTTCGTCGAGGTGGTGCCGGAGATCGTCGACTCGATCGAGGGCGTGCGCGGAAAGGGCTACTGGAAGACCCACTGCGAGCCGAGCACCAGGGGGAACGGCAACGCAAAGGGGAGCTCCGGACCCTTCGCCATCGACTTCCTACCGGTCTCTGTCGGAAGCCTCACGGTGACGAGCTGCAAGGAGGCCACCAACCTGCTCGACCAGCGCGACCTCACGGGTCAGAAGAAGGCGCAGGACCCGGCCTACGCCCTCGCGGCACACCTCACGGCAGCCAAGCTGAACTACGCAGCCGGGGCCACCCGCTGCCTGGGCGTCAGCGTGGCGATCGCCACCGCCGACGGGCTGCTCGCCTCGGCCGGGTTCAGTGGCCTCGGCACTCATGACGCACTCGACCGTGACACGGCCGGCGCCCTGGTCTCGTCTCTCGAGCGGTACAACGAGGGCGACGTGGGGGCTTGCGCCAAGGTCGGCCGCTGACGGCCAACGAGGGCGGACACGCTCTGGGCCGCTGAGTCGGAAGCGGCCGAGTTTCTGGGAATTCGTGCAAAGCGCCGGCCTCCCCTCCTGGAGGCCGGCGGCTCGAATCCACCCCTATAATCGACGAGCTTCCCTACTCTGGAGCTCCTCGTGATCCGACTCGCGCGTATTGCCTCCGCGGCGACGCTGCTGGCCTGCAGCGTCGTCCTCTCTTCCCTGGTGGTGACCCTGGGTGGGGCGTCCCTGACGGCCGCGGCCCAGAGTCTCGGTGAAGTCGTGCGTCTCGAGCGCGGGATCGAGAGTCTTCTCGGCCCGGGGGCAGCCGTCGAAAAGATCGCCGACGGCTTCCAGTTCATCGAAGGTCCGTTGTGGATCGAGCGTCCCGGCGACTCCCATCTGCTGTTCAGCGACATCCCGGCAAACCGGGTCTACCGCTGGGATGCCGACCGCGGGACTTCGACATTCCTCGATCCGGTCATGGCCGAGGACGCCGATACCGGAGCCGAAGGTGGATCGAACGGTCTGACGCTCGCCCCGGACGGTCGACTGGTGCTGTTCGAGCACGGCAACCGCCGGGTGGCGATCCTGGACCCGAGCGACGGCGAGCGCACGGCCCTCGTGGAGCGCTATCAGGGGCGGCGCCTCAACAGTCCCAACGACGGGATCTTCCACTCGAACGGCACGCTCTACTTCACCGATCCGCCCTACGGGCTCGGGCGCCAGGACGAGGATCCGGCCAAGGAGCTGGAGTGGAACGGAATCTACCGGCGTCTTCCCGACGGCACGGTGGAGCTGCTCTCGACCGCGCTCGACCGGCCCAACGGCATCGGGCTCTCCCCCGACCAGCGCACTCTCTATGTGGCCAACTCCAGCGCGGGGAAGCGCCTTTGGATGGCGTTCCCCGTGCTCGCCGACGGCCGTCTGGGAGAGGGACGCGTTCTTCACGATGCGTCGAGCAGCCCCGATCCTGGCGTCCCCGACGGCCTCGCGGTCGATGCGCTGGGCAACCTCTGGGCCACCGGCCCGGGCGGGGTCTGGGTGCTCTCCCCGGCGGGCAAGCACCTGGGCACGATCGCCACCGCAGAGCTTCCCGCCAACGCGGGGTTCGGCGGCGAGGACGGCCAGACGCTCTTCATCACCGCCCGCACGGGGCTGTACCGGATTCGCACCTCGGTGACGGCTGCATCCCCAACGGCCAAGATTGCTGGGGCGACCGCGAAGCAGAGCCTTCTCGACTTCGATGCCTACGTCGCCCAGGCGGTCCGAGACTGGCAGGCTCCCGGCCTTGCCGTCGCCGTGGTCGCCGGCGGCGAGGTCGTCTTCGAGAAGGGCTACGGCGTGCTCGAGCTGGGAGGCGACGACCCGGTCGATGAGCACACCCTGTTCTCGATCGGCTCGACCACCAAGGCGATGACCGCCGCGTTGGTCGCCCTCCTGGTCGAGGACGGCAAGATCGCGTGGGACGACCGAGTGATCGACCACCTTCCCTGGTTCCGGGTCGACGACGCATATGTGACCCGAGAGCTGCGCGTCCGAGACCTACTCACGCACAACGGCGGCATGCCCAACACCGACTTCCTCTGGTACGAGCAGGACAACACCACGCGCGAGATCGTCGAGCGGATGCGCTTCGTGCCCCCGGCGACGTCGATGCGCTCCGAGTTCACCTACCAGAACGTGATGTATGCGACCGCGGGTCTGCTGATCGAGGCCGTCTCTGGCCAGAGCTGGGACGAGGTGCTGCGCACACGCCTGTTCGAGCCGCTCGGCATGACCCGCTCGGTACCGCTGCTCGCCGACACGGCCCAGCGAAGCAACGTCGCGACCCCGCACGACTTCGTCGACGGCACCCTGGTGCCGATCGAGAACGCCAGCGTCGACTCGGTTGCAGCCGCCGGATCGGTGTGGTCGAGCGTGCACGAGATGGCGCAGTGGTCGCGCATGCTGCTCGCAGACGGCAAGCTCCCCGACGGGCGTCAGCTGCTGGCAGAGGAGTCGATCGCAGCCATCTTCCGGCCGTGGACCATGGTCGAGCCGGAAGACTTCTACCCCACCGCGGAGCTGACGCGTCCCCACTGGACCACCTACGGGCTGGCCTGGTTCCAGGCCGACTACGAGGGACGGCGCGTCGACTTCCACACCGGAAGCATCGACGGTCTGGTGGCGATCCACGGTCTGCTGCGTGACGAGGGAGTCGGCGTCATCGTGCTGGCCAATCGCGATCACGTCGAGCTACGCCACGCCCTGATGTACCGGGTGTTCGATCTCCTCGGCCCCTCCCATGGAGAGGGCCAGCCGGCGCGGGACTGGAGCGCCGAGCTGAAGGTGCTCTACGACAGGCTCGCCGAACAAGGGGAGGCCGCACGCCAGGCCTTCCTCGACTCACGAGTCGAGGGCACCTCTTCCAGTCTCGAGCCCCGGGCCTTCGCAGGAGTCTACGAAGACGAGCTCTACGGCCGCGTCGACGTGCATGCCGAAGGCAACACTCTCGTGCTCCACTACGGCCGAAGGACGGCCGAGCTCGAGCACTGGCAATACGACACCTTCAGCGGCCCGTGGCAGTCGCGCTGGCGCGGACGCGCGCAAGTCACCTTCCGTCTCGGCCGAGACGGCGCCCCCGCCTCGCTGGATCTGGACGGCAGTCAGTTCGAACGACGCCCCGACGACAGCTAGCTCACCCCGAAACCCGGACCCGCAACTCTCGTGGGAGGTCCATCGAAATGAGAAGCGCACCCGTCACCGCATTCGCGATCCTGGCCGTCGCCTGCGCCACGAGCGCCGCCGCCTCGGCCTCCGAATCCTGGGAGGCCGTCTGCGCCCAGCCGCCCGTGATGCCGGCGATCGAAGAAGTCCTTCCTCCGGTGCCGCAGGCGGGACAATGGCGCGGCAAGGGCTTCGGCAACAAGAGGAAGTCCAACGACGTCTCGATCAAGGAGTGCGGGCGACGGATCGAGGGCCTGATCGGTGTGCGGCTCAAGGGCAACGTCCCCCATATGGTCGCGCTCGAGCTCGACGAGGACGATGGGCGCTACAAGGCCTCGTTCACCTACACCGAAGGCGGTGCAGCCGCCGTCGTCACCTGGAATCTCGAAGCCGAGTCGGAGTCCCGCATCACGGGTCGCATGACCATCATGGGGCGAGGAGACCAGGTCGAAGCCGACCTGCTGGAGGCGGCGCCGAGCCCCGAGATGACCGCCTGCGAATGTGAGGCCGTGCAGAATCGCCGGGCCGATCTCGACAAGATGCGCACGGAGCTCGAGGAGCCTTCGGCTCCGACCCCCACCGCCTGGGGCTTCACGACCGATCCCGACACCTGCGCCATCGAGGAGACGACTCCCGACCGCGGCCTTCCCACGCAGGCGAGCTTCGAGGTCCTGATGAATGCCGACTGGCAAGGCGAGCTGGTCCACCACGAGCGCTGCTGCACGGTCTTGCGGGCAGCCGGCGACGGCACGCGGCCGGCCACCTACTCGGACTGGGTCCGAGCTTCGGCCGACGAGTACGCGAGCGACGAGGTGACCGCCGTCACCGCACAGCTCGAAGCGATCGACAGCTGGCTGGAGAACCGCTGCCAGTAGGAGGAGCTACCTCCCGGAAGACGTTGCGGCGCTCCCGGACCGCGCTTCCCACAAGCGATCGAAGAGGTCGCAGCTCGTCCGGGAGAGACCGCTGCCGACCTCGACCCGATCGCCGAGTTCGAGATGGGGATCGGCAGCGCTCGAGTAGGCCGGCCAGGCAAGAGCCCCCCCGTGGTTCGGATCCCCGCTCTCGGCGAAACTCACCCAGGCGTTCGACATCGTCTCGGCCAGTGCACGGTCGGTGGCCTCGGCTTCGAAGGAGAGCGCATCCAGGTTGTCGAAGACGTAGGCGATCTCGGCCGCGTGGTAGGCGCCGTAGCGCTCGCTCTCGGGATGCGGAGGCACCCGAGTGAAGAAGTAGAGATAGGCCTGCGACCCAGCCGCCTCCGTGGCTCGTGCCCAGCGGCGCATCGGACAGGCGAACGAAGAGTCGGCGTAGAACCGATAGGCCGCCGCCTGCACCTCGGCGTCACTCTTGACCGGGTAGATCGCCATCACCTCGTCGGCCGAGTCGCCGTAGCGGGAGCGAACCATCGTTTCGAAGGCCTCCACCGTCTCAGGATGGCGAGAGCCCAGGAGCGCCGTACCCTCGTCCTCGTTCGAGCCCACGATCACCGGCACCTCGGCCTGCTCTCCGGCCGCGAACACCGCGGCGATGTCGCGCGGGAACACCCAGCCGTCAAGCACCGGTCGCGTGGCGAACCCCCTTGCCGCAATGATCTCCTCGGCCGACAGCTCTCGCAGAGCGGCTGCGGCCTCGGGTCCGTCGCCCTCGACGCCGAGGCCAGCCGCGAGCCGACGTCCCGCCTCTTCGGCCGAGGGAGCGTCATCGGTTCCTTCCCTCAGACGAGTCATGGGTCCGAAGACCGCTCCACTCTGGCCGATCGCCCGATGAAACAGCCCGTCGGCCAGCGGCGTCGCCATCAACGCGTGCACACTCCAGGAACCGGCGGACTCCCCGAAGATCGTCACCCGTTCGGGATCGCCGCCGAACAGGGCGATATTGCGCTTCACCCACCGCAGAGCGGCGATCTGGTCGAGCACGCCGTAGTTTCCCGAAGCCCCGTGCTCCGACTCGGCACTGAGGGACGGATGGGCGAAGTAGCCGAGCGCACCGAGGCGGTAGTTGATCGTCACCACCACGACGCCCTTCTCGGCCAGCCTCGTTCCGTCGTACACGGGGCTCGAGCCCGAGCCGCGAGTCAGAGCACCGCCATGGATCCACACCATCACGGGCCGCTGGTCACTCGGTGACTCGGCCGCGCTCCACACGTTCAGATAGAGGCAGTCTTCGCTGCGCTCGCCAGACTTCCGGTAGTAGAGAGACTCGGGGGAGCGATCCGGCTGCTCGCAGTCTGGGCCATAGACGATGGCCTCGTAGAGCGCCGGCCACGGCTGCACTGGCTGCGGCGGGCGGAACCGCAGATCGTCGATGGGAGGCGCGGCGTAGGGAATGCCGAGAAACGCGCGTACCGTGCCCTCGGGGCCGACCTCCATCCCGGAAACGTAGCCGCCCTCGATCTGGAAGACGGCGGGCAGAGCAGCCTGCGCCGGCGAGGCCCACCCGACGACCGCCCACAGGATCAAGCAGGAGAACATGCGCCGTGGCTCGAGCCTCATCGATCTCCCTCCCCCGACGGGGGCGCCGCACCGACGTCCGCAACGTCGTACACGGTGAGCTCGTGTTGATTGCGAATGTAGAGGCGGCCGCCACTGACCACCGGATAGGCCCAGCTCGGCTGGCCGAGATCGGCGATCTCGAAGCGTCCCAGCTCGCGGTACTCCTCCGGAGTGGCCTCAGCCAGTCCGGCTTCGTATCGCTCTCCGAGCAGGAACAACTTGCCGTCGGCGATGGTCAGCGAGCCCTTGCCGACGCTGCGAGCCCGCCACTGGATCTCCCCCGTCTCGAGCTCGACGCAGGCGAGTGCCGGTCCGAAGAAGCCGTAGAGGTGACCCTCGTAGAGCACCACGCCCCCATGGTGGTTCTGCAGGTTGGAACCGAACCAGGCCTCCTCACCCGTGACGCCATCGGCCGAGGCTTGGAGCCGAAAGGCGCCACCGCCGACCCCGTAGGACGAGGTGTAGAAGACCAGTTCGTCTCCGACGACCGGGGTCGCCGCGTTGGCGGTCGCGTTGGCCGGTGCCTCGTAGCGCCACAGCAGCTCGCCATTGCTCGCCCGCACGCCGACGCCGGCACTCTGCGTGAAACCGACGATCGCGCGCACCCCCGCCACGTCGGCCGCCACCAACGACGAGTAGCTCAGCTTGTCGGTCAGCGTCTCGCTCGTCCAGACCGTCTTGCCGGTCTCCCGGTCGAGCGCCGCGATGCTGCCGTCGCGTCCTCCGGGCATCACGACGACCCACTCCCCCTCGATCAGCGGGGATTCGCTGACTCCCCAGCGAATGTTGGAAGAGCCGAAGCGCTCGAGGATGTTGAGCTGCCACCGGGTGGAGCCGTCGCCGGCATTCAATCGGGCGAGCTCTCCCATGCCGTTGAGCACGTAGATCTCATCTCCGACCACCGTCGGGGTCGAGCGCGGTCCGTTGCCCTTGTCCTGCTCCAGTCGCTTGCCCAGCACCACGCTCCAGATCTCACTGCCGTCGGCGGCATCGAGAGCGAAGACGACGCTGTCCGTGCCGCGGGTCCCCTGCACGTAGACCCGATCTCCGACCACCGCCACGGCGCCGTAGCCCTCGCCCAGCCCCTCCGCCTTCCAGACCACCGGAGGCCCGCCTTCCGGCCACGTGTCGGCCAGCCCGGATTCCCTGGACAGACCGGAGCGGTCCGGTCCGCGCCACTGGGACCAATCGTCCGCCAAGGACAAGCCCGGAGCGAGAACCGCCAGGAGAACCACACCAACGATCGAGCTCTTCATCTCCACACCTCCGTCGCATCGGAGCCCCCGGGCTCCAGTTCAGCACCGCCCCGCACGCAGCACTCCGTTGAACGCAGGAGCCTAACGCATCGGGCTCTCCAGACCCTCAAAACGAGAACTCCCCCAGAAGAAGGCGAACCTTCCTGGGGGAGCTCAGTCGGCCACTGGGGCCCTTTTTGCCCGTCGAACCGGACGCCCTCCGTCACGCTCTGGGGTCGAGCTCAGGAGGGGTCGAGTTCGGGAGCGTCGGGTCAGCTAGAAGTCTTGGCCCCGACGAGTTGTCGCAAATGAGTCAAGTTTCAGAGGCCAGGACTTCTGAGCCGCGCGGCGCAGCCGCGCTTGGCGGGATACACCTAGGGGGGAGCGTGATACTCATCACGCGAACCCGCTAGAACTCGAACCGAACCGCCAACTGGAGGCGCCTCGGATTGAAGTAGGTGCGCGGCACTCCGAAGTTGGCCTCGTTGACCTTGTTCTGGATGTTGTAGCCCGTCTGCTCGTCGAACACGTTGAACACATCGCCGCGCAACTGCACGTTGAACCGCTCACCGATACGGAAGTTCTGCGTGTAGTTGAGGTCGAGCTGCCAGTGCTCGTCGGTCCTGCGGTTGCCCGCAGGCTCGGCGTAGCGGTTCGTGTCGCTCGAGCTGCCGGTCAGATCGCGATAGACCTCCACATTCCAGGCCTCCCAGGGCTGACCGTCCTGATAGATGAAGAACCCACCGGTGGTGGCGTCCCACGGCAGCTGATAGAAGCCGTAGATCTTCACCTGGTTCCGGCGATCGCCGCGCAGGTAGCCGTACTTGTTGTCCCACAGCTGGCGGCCGGCTCCATCGGCGATGAACGACGAACCGATGAAGATGTTGCCGTCGTTCCCGTCGGTGCTGTTGTCCTGGTCGAAATTGCCGTAGTACTGGCTCCACACGTAGGTGCCTCGCGCGTACCACTTGGAGCCCCGATATTCGGCCTCGGCGCTCAGCTCGTAGTAATCGGTGAAGGCCCCGTCGAGCTCGGCGATGACGTAGGAGGATCCACCGATCTCGTCACGAATCTCGTCGAGATTCGGCACGTAGTCACCGGTCGGGATGCCTGGGGGCGGGTTGAAGCGCGAGCGGGCGTTATTGTTGGTGTCTTCCCAGAAGTTCTTACCTTCACGCTGCCGGTAGTGCGCTCGACCGACCAGCCGATTCGAGATGCGGTTCTCGTAGCCGAGGATGTACTCGTCGATCTGGCGCGGGTCGATGCCCGCCTGGAACCACTTACCCGATGACGAGGCCAGCGGATCGATCCCGAGGTAGTTGCCGTTCTGGTCGAACTGGACATCGATCTCTCGCTGCAGGTTGCGGTCCCACGAGGCGGCGCGGGGCAGCGAGCTCGCGGCCGGGTTGTAGCGCGCGTAGCTGGCGTAGACCACGTCTTCTCCGTTGGGACTCCAGTTGACGCCCAGACGAGGCTGGATCATCTCATCGAAGTCGATCTCGTACATCTTGTACTTGGTTCCCGGAGACACCTCGAAGCCGGAGACTCCCTGGCCGGTCGCACGCAGGCCGGAACCGTAGTAGGTGTCCTGCGAGAACACGAATCCGACATTGAAGGTGAAGTCCCGAAAGGTGATCGTGTCGTTGATCTCCAGGTTGTACGACTCCGAAGACGACTTGATCGAGGGAACGGTATCGGAGAGCGTCTGCTGCCAGATACGGGCCTCGTAGTACACCTGGGGGAAGTCCGGGTCGCGTCCGCCAATGGGATTGATGTTCCCCCAGCCGTTCGAGGTGCGCAGCAGGTTCTCGGAGATGTCGTAGTACTGCCCTCCGAAGTGGAGCTCGTGGTTGGTCAGGTAGAAGTCGTACCCGAGCCGGAGCTCTTCTCGATCGAAGGTGATGTCGTCGAACGTCGAGTCGACACCCACTGCGCCACCACCCGTCTGGACACCGTTGTCGTTGTAGCCGTACTGCTGAATCAGCGGGGCGGCCCAGGCGTTGAAGTCGGGGTTACCGGCAATCGGCTGCGGCACGTTGAAGCGCCCTTGACCTTCGAGATTCGCGATGTCGAGATTCACCCCAGGGCCGACATTGATGTTGAGGATGTTGTCAGGGGTATTGATCGACGGATTCTCGAAGTCGTTGTAGCGCGCGAACAGGTTGCTGCGGTTGTTGATCAGCCACGATCCGTCGAGCACGAGGATGTTCTGCCCGGAGTCGTTGCCCGAGGAGGTGGTCGCTGCGCAGGTACCGCAGACGCCGGAGCCTTTCTGGTCGGTCTCGGAGTCCCGATAGCTGGCGTTGAACAGCAGGCTCGAGCTCGGCGTCCAGGTCAGCTTGCCGAAGTACTCGTTGCGCGTGCTGTCGAAGTTCGGCACCGCACCGTACACGTTGTCGCGATTGTCGCGACCGACGGTAGGCCGGTAGTAGGAAGCGTAGAAGAAGAGCCGGTCGCTGAGAATCGGACCGCCGATCGCGAGGTTGGCCCAGTCCTTGTCTTCGTCGAAGTCTTCCGTGGTACTCGGCACGTCCCGGTCGCCGGTCATCGACGCGGACTGGAGCTGGTAGTTGACCAGGCCATGGTAGGCGTTGGTCCCCGAGCGGGTGACCGAATTCACCAGGAAGCCGCCGGAGCGGTTGAAATCCTGCGCCTTGGCGCCACCTCGAACGAACGACACCTGCTCGATGTCGAACGCCGCCGGCTCTGCCGAGAGAGTACCGAACAGAGGCAGTCCGACGTCCACGCCGTCGTACAGGTAGACGTTGTCCTGACCGTTACCACCGGCACTCGGCCCTCGGACGGTGTCCTCGGTGTACTGCACACCCGGGGCCAGCTTGATCAGGTCGCGGTATTCCTGACCCAGCGGAATCGCCTGGATGGTCTCGTAGTCGACCGACGCCTTGAGCTCGGTCGAGGTCAGATCGATCATCTCGGTCGACGCGGTGACCTCGATCACCTCGGAGAGAGCATCGACCGTCATCTCGACGTTCACCGGGATCTCGCTGTCGAGAAACACGGTAAGCGCCAGTGTCTGCGTCGCCAGCCCCTCGGTGTCGAAAGTCAACTCGTAGTCGCCCGGCGGCAACAGGGGAAAGCGGTACCTGCCGTCTGCGTCGGTGACCGTGGTGCGCTCCTGGGGCAGGACAGAGCTGGTCGCCGTCACGGTCACTCCGGGAATCGGCGTCCCGGTGTCCGTGGTGACCACGCCCAGAACCGAACCGGTTTGTTGAGCCAACGCGGGCACCGCCAGCAAGGCGACGATGCCGAGAAAGATGAGCCTCTTCATGACAATCTCCTCCAATTCGTAGCTTTCTCGAGCGTGGATCGAATGGGGCCGGACCGCTAATCTCCGGAGCGTCGGGCAGGGTGAGCCCGAGGGGTGGCCGATGGGCTGGAAACGCTTGAGAACATGTCACCTCGACCGGCCTGAATCCACACGTTGGAAGAAACGGTAGCACGCCCTTCGCCAGGGGACAATGCGGTTTTCCCATAGCTTCTGAGGCTTTGGAAGCCCCTTTGCCGAGCCCGGCGGAGCGTCAGGCGCTGCCGCCGGCGATCGGCCCCAGAAGGTAGATCTCGTCGCCGTCGAAGAGGGGGCATTCGAGGTTTTCCTCGACGGGACAGCGCTCGCCATTGAGCATCATCGTGTCGGCAAGGTGGGGACTCTGGGCGATCACGGCCCGGATGTCGATGCCCTTCCTTTCCACCAGCTCGAAGAGTTGCGAGAGGGTCGCACCGTCGGGAAGCTCGAAGCTCCGATCGAGGTCGTACCAGCCCTCGCCGATGCGTCCCTTGATCAGGAGATGCACCCGAATCCGGTCGCCAGCACCTTCGCCCGTTCCTCCCAGCCGGGTGAGCAGGGACCTTATCCGCATCGCCAGAGACACCCACAGTCGCTCACGCCAACTGGCCCTCGAGAAGCTCGGCAATGCCCAACTGTTCGGCGCGCTCTCGGCTGACGCGGCCGGAGTCCGGATCCCAATGCATGGCTGCCTGGTAGTCACG
This sequence comes from uncultured Acidobacteriota bacterium, assembly GCA_963851415.1. Classification (GTDB taxonomy): domain Bacteria; phylum Acidobacteriota; class Thermoanaerobaculia; order Multivoradales; family Multivoraceae; genus CAWKPF01. The sequence continues at coordinate 3,727,401 of CAWKPF010000002.1, read as the reverse complement.
GCGCAGCTGCTCGAGCGGGACCGTCACCCCCTTGAGCGGCCCGGCGTCGAGCAGACCGTCGCCCTCGCCGAGCATTCGGGGATGCGGCTTGAAGTCGCCAGGGGTCAGGCCCTCGCGCACGTTGAAGGCAGCGCGCAGGTTCTGGATGCGCTCGCCGCACTCGAGCAGCTCCGTCTCGTCCATCCCCCAACCGGTCAGGGCGTTGACCATGTCGAGCCACGGCAGGCCGCCGGTCAAGGAGGTGAACATGCACAGCCCCAGACCGTTGAGCACCTGATGCGAGTTGCTGAAGTGAGCCTGGGCGACGCCCTTGCCCTCGGTGCCCTTCCAGCGAACGTTCACTTCTTTCTGGTCGACGGCCTCGGGCAGAGGGAAACCGACGCCGAAGGTCTCGTTCCACGAGGCGGACCCGGCGGTGTGGCGACCCGGAGTCGGATCGGCGATATAGGTCACTCCCATCAAGGAGGTGAACCGCGTGTCGTGGTAGGCGGGCTCCTGACCGTGGACGTGCACTGCGAACTCCTCTGCCCCCTTGCCGACGTGCTGGGAAGCCAGAGCGCTCCCATGGCGCAGCCACTCGCCACAGCCCTCGCCAGTCCCCATCTTGACGGTCAGGGCCAGGGCGCCCTCTCCGTTGCCCCAGCGCATATCCACACCGTCGAGGTCTTCGGGCGTCAGCACGCCCCGCTCGACAGCCTCGCAGACCCACGCCAGGGTGGCGCTCGACGACACCGCGTCGATGCCGTAGCGGTTGCAGGCATCGTGGCAGGCCGTGACGGTCTCGAGATCGTCGTTGACCAGATTGGCACCGAAGCCGACAAGGGTCTCGTAGTCCGGGCGTCGCACGTCCGAGAGTCCTCTCTTCTTGATCGCGACGATTCCCTTGCAGGGAGCAGGGCAATCGCCGCAGCTCAGCTTCTTGGTGAGGATCTTGTCGACCTCGGCGCCGTCGATCTTCCAGCCCTTCTTCGACAGCGGAAAATCACGGGACCCGACTCCCCTCCAGTTCTTCACCGGAGCGTCACCGTTCTCGACCGACAGCGACACGGCAGACGTCGTGCCACGGTCGGACCACAGCTGGCGCATCGCTGCCTGGGGCGACTCGATCTTCATCCCAAGTTTGGCGAAGGCGCGATAGACCGGCCCTAGGAACCTCTTCGGCTTGGCGAACCACACGGCCACTCGCATCAGCGGGCCGATGTCACTGCGGTACTCCTTGTTGACCTCCTCGCACAACGCGCGAAACGTCTCCTCGTCCTTGATCGGAACCTGGGCATCGGAGCTTCCCACCACGATCGCCTTCAGGTTCTTGCTGCCGTAGATCGCACCGAAGCCCTGACGCCCGAACGCGTGATAGCGATCGTTCATCACGGAAGCGATCCGCGCTCGACCCTCCCCTGCAGGACCGATCGCAGACACTCCGACAGTGCGCCGGGTGCCGAAACGGGACTGCATCTCATCGAAGACTTCGGGAATCTGCTGCCCCCAGAGATCGCCAGCCGGCTCGAACAGCACCTCGCCTCCCCGGATGACGAGCAGGGTCGGTTCCGCCGCCCTGCCCTTGACGATCAATCCGTCGTAGCCGGATTCCCGAAGGTGAATGGCCACACTGCCGCCGGAGTTCGAGTCGGCCCAGGTTCCAGTGAGGGGAGACTTGCCGACGATCTGGATGCGTCCAGAGAACGGGGTCTTCACCCCGGTGAGAAGCCCCGACACGATGGCGAAGCAGGTCTCTGGGGCAAGGGCGTCGGTACCGGCAGGGAAGTGCTTCCACATGAGGTACGAGCCCAGTCCGTAGCCACCGAGAAACCGGCGATACACGTCCTGGGGGACGTCCTCGACGAGGTGACTCTTGCTGGTCAGATCGACGATCAGAACCTTGCCGTGCATTCCGAAGTTGCCGTTGCTCGTCATGACGTCTCCTCTCGGGCAGGGATCGAGGTGGCTGAGGGATCCGCTACAGGCTAGCACTCGGGAGCCGTGCAGCGGCCGAGGCGAGAACGTCCGTTGTGCAGGGTCCGGTCGGAGTCGGGATACCTGGTAGGTTGAGCCCTCGACACGAAAACCCTGGAGACGACGTGACGACTCTTCCCTCACTCCCCGAGCTCCACCTCCACCTGGACGGATCGCTCCGACGCACCACGCTGGAAGAGCTGGCCGCGCCGCTCGGGGTCGAAGTGCCCGCCGAAGTGGGCTTTCATGCCGGCATGGGCCTGCAGGAGGCACTCGCCTGTTTCGACCTCACGCTGTCGGTGTTGCAGTCTCCCGATGCCGTCGAGCGTGTCGCGCGGGAGATGTGCGAGGACGCATCAGCCGGTGGGGTCACCACGCTCGAGATCCGTTTCGCTCCGCAGCTACACGGCAAGATCGCCTCGGGACTCGACGTTCCCATGGAGGAGATCGTCGATGCGGCGCTCGCCGGCTGCTGCGCCACGCCCCTTCGAGCCGGAGTCATTCTGTGCGCCCTGCATGGCGAGCCGCCAGCCCTGCTCGACCGCTTCGTCGAGATCGCACGCGACCGACCTGGAGTGGTCGGGATCGATCTCGCCGGCGGCCCGAGCTCCGGTCATGACTGGAAGCTCGACGACTACGCCGAAGGCTTCACACGGGCCCGCGAGATCGGCCTTGGCCGGACGGTGCACGCTGGCGAGGGACGGCCCCCGGAGGAGATCCGAATCGCCATCGACCGTCTTCACGCTCAGCGCATCGGGCACGGAACCTCTCTGCTCGAAGATCCCTCGGTGCTCGAGCTGGTCCTGGAGCGAGGCGTGACCATCGAGGCCTGCCTCACCTCCAACGTCCATACGGGCGCGATCCCCGCACTCCAAGACCACCCGCTCCCCGCCTGGCTCCAGCGTGGAGTCGCGGCCTGCATCAACGCTGACAACACGCTCTTCTCCCACACGGACGCGGCTCGGGAGCACCGCATCGCCCTGGAGATTCCTGGAATGAACGAAGAGCGGCTCGCGGAGACGATCGGCCACGGTCACGCCTCGGCCTTTCGGCGGAGCTAGCCCCGAGCTCGACCGACCGCAGCGACTCGGCGATACGCTAAGGTTTGGCTGACACCCCCCAACGTCCCGCAAGGTCTCCGGAGAGGAACTGGATCATGACTAGAGCACTGGTGGTTCCCATGCTGACCACCGCCTTCGGTTGCGCTGTACTCCCCGGCGTCTCCGGCGCCGAGGAAGTCCGGCCGGGAGTCCTTCGCACTCCGGACGCGCGCTTCGAGAGCCTTCCGGACTTCCCCTTCGTCCCGCACTACAAGGAGGTCGACGGGTATCGGGTGCACTACCTCGACGAGGGCCCACGGGACGGGCAACCGATCCTCCTCCTCCACGGTGAGCCGACCTGGTCGTACCTGTACCGCAAGATGATTCCGGTCCTCACCACGGCCGGCTATCGCTGCATCGTTCCCGACCTGATCGGCTTCGGCCGGTCCGACAAGCCTGTCGACATGGACGTGCACACCTATGCCTTTCACGTCGCCGCGATGACGGACCTGGTGAAGCAGCTCGATCTGGAGCAGGCAACCTTCTTCGGTCAGGACTGGGGCGGACTGATCGGCCTGCGAGTGGTGGCCGAGAATCCGGAGCGCTTCGCTCGGGTCGTCATCTCGAACACCGGGCTACCGATCGGCAACGTGGTCCTTTCAGAGGCCTTCATGAATTGGAAAGCGATGAACCAACAGATGATCGAGCGCGGCGACATTCCCACCGGAATGATGCTCGCCCGGAGCACGGGAGACCCCACCGTCGAAGCCGCCTACGACGCGCCCTTTCCCGACCCGCGTTACAAGGCGGGGCCGCTCATCCTGCCGCAACGGGTGCCGGTGACCCCGGACGACCCGGCGCGAGAGGCCAACGTCGCCGCGTGGGAAGTGCTCTCCGAGTGGGAGAAGCCCTTCCTCACCGCCTTCGGGGACAACGACCCGGTGACCGGCGGAGGCGACAAGATCTTCCAAGAGCGCGTCCCCGGCGCCAAGGGACAGCCGCACGTCACGATCGAGGGAGGCGGGCACTTCATCCAGGAGAGCCACGGTGTTCAGCTCGCCGAGATCATCGTCGACTTCATCCAAGCCAACCCCCTCGGAAAGTGAGGTCCGATCCGATGACTCTCTCGAGACGACGACTGTTTCAGCTCTCTGGAGCGGCTGCCGCCGGCGCGGCTGTGACCGGGCCGGCGCCGATCCTCGCCGCCGACGAGCTCCCCCCTCCGATCCAGGCTCTGAAGCCCGAAGAGGACGAGCCCAAGCCCATCACCCTGGACGAACGCCGCGCGCGGCTGTCCAAGGCACAGCGACTGATGGCGGAACAGGGTCTCGATGCCGTCGTGATCTCCGGTGGGACCTCCCTGCGCTATTTCACCGGAGCTCGTTGGGGTACCAGCGAGCGCTTCTTCGGCACGGTCGTCACCCGAGAAGGAGAGCCGGCCTGGGTCACTCCGGCTTTCGAGAAGGAACGCGCGCTCGAGCAGATCCAGATGGGCACCGACGTCCGCGCCTGGGAGGAGGACGCCTCCCCCTACGCACTCGTGGCGTCGATCCTCAAAGACCGCGGCGTGAGCACCGGCACGATCGGCATCGAGGAGACGATGCCCTTCGTCTTCGCCGACGGCATCGGAACCGCCGCCGGCGCCGCCAGGATCACCTCCGCCACTCCGGTGACTGCCGGCTGTCGCATGATCAAGGACAAGCACGAGATCGCCCTGATGAGTCGTGCGAACCAGAACACCGTCGCCGCCCACCGGGCCGTGTTCCAGTCGCTCCAACCGGGTATGACCCAGTCCGAGGTCGCTGCCTTGAGTGCGGCCGCTCACTCCCGATTGGGGATGCGGGGTGGATCCCTGGTCCTCTTCGGCAAGGACGCGGCCTATCCTCACGGCACCACGGATCCGCAACCGCTCCGCGAAGGCGACTTCGTGCTGATCGACGGCGGAGGCAAACTGCACGACTACTCGAGCGATATCACCCGCACCGGCATCTTCGGAAAGCCCTCCGATCGCCAGCGCGAGGTATGGGAGGTCGTGCGGCAGGCCCAGAAGGCCGCCTTCGAGACGGCCAGGCCAGGGGTCGAGTGCCAGGCCGTGGACGCCGCGGCACGCAAGGTGATCGCCGATGCCGGCTTCGGCGACGGCTACTCGGTACTGACCCACCGCCTCGGCCATGGCATCGGCATGGACGGGCACGAGTGGGCCTATCTCGTAAGAGGCAACCGGACCGCGCTGCAGCCCGGCATGTGCTTCAGCGACGAGCCCGGCATCTACCTCTACGGAGAGATGGGCGTGCGCCACGAAGACATCATCTATATCACCGAGGACGGTGCCGCCAACATGACGGAATGGTCCGGATCGCCCGAAGATCCGGCCGTCATCTGAACCTGGAATCGTCCGCCCACGAAGAACGCTCAGAGGATCCTCGAGATGAACAAACTGTCGATCTCCCTGCTCTGTGGACTGTTGGCATCTTCCGTCGGCGCCGCCGAGATCCCTCCCGCCGAGACCCAGATCACGGCCGCCGTCCAGGCGGCTCCAGAGGACCGTCGTGAGGGTGCCGGCGTGCTCGGGTACGACCCAGACGGCAAGCTGGTGACCCTGCGCGAAGCCCAGAACGACCTGATCTGTCTCGCCGACGATCCCTCCGACGATCGCTGGAGCGTGGCCTGCTACCACGAGTCGCTCGAGCCCTTCATGGCCCGCGGCCGGGAGCTGGCCGCCCAGGGCATCACCGGCCCCGAGCGCCGCGATCTCCGGTTCAAGGAGATCGACGACGGCACGCTCGACATGCCGAAGGAGCCGCGCACGCTGTACGTGCTCTCGGGAAGCGGCTACGAGGACGGCGAGGTGAAGGAGGCCTACCTCCGCTGGGTGATCTATCTGCCCTACGCCACGGCCGACACCACCGGGCTCTCCGAGAAACCCGGCCCGAATGCGCCCTGGTTGATGGACGCGGGCACCCCCGGCGCCCACATCATGATCACCCCGCCCCGCAACTAGAGGCGGCCAGTGTGGCGAAGAACCGCCGCACGATCTCGATTCACTGTGCCGGCTGTCGCACCTTGCTGTACCGCTACAGCAAGGGCGGTACCGGCGGACTGGTGAAGTGCTTCGTCGATCGGATCGTCGAAGACCATACCGAGGGCACCCTCGAATGCCCTCGATGCGGACAGGTCTTTGCCCGCGAGTGGGCGACCCGCGGCAAGCCCGCCCACAAGATCATCCAGGGCAAGATCTTCACCCGTGGCATGACCCGGAAGTAGCGAGAAGAGCGTCCACTCCATGAAGACATCCCACGACGTTCGGCCGGCTTCTCCGCCCTGGCACACGCAGAGCGTCGATCGGGCTGCCGAACAGCTCGGCGTCGATCCGACGATCGGCCTCGACGAGGCAGAGGCACTACGGCGACTCCAGGAGTACGGACCGAACGAGATCGAAGAGGGACGCGTTCGGCCACGCTGGCGAATCCTCATCGATCAATTCACCGACTGGCTGATCCTCGTGCTCCTGGCCGCAGCGGTGGTCTCGGGACTGGTGGGAGAGCCGGCCGACTCGATCGCAATCCTGGCGATCGTGGTGCTGAACGCCGTCTTCGGCGCGTTCCAGGAGTACCGGGCGGACCGCGCATTGGCGGCGCTACGAGAGATGTCGGCACCCTCTGCTCGGGTGACCCGAGGTGGGGCTCGGCTCACCACCGCGATGGGCAACGTCGTCCCCGGCGATGTCGTCTGGCTCGAGGCGGGCGACGTGGTCCCAGCGGACCTACGCCTGGTAGAGGCACACGGTCTCCAGATCGAAGAGGCTGCGCTGACCGGCGAGTCGGTCCCCGTGGAGAAGCTGCCCGATCCATTGGAAGACGAGACCTGTCCACTCGGGGATCGCTTCGACATGGCCTTCCGCGGCACCCTGGTGACTCGAGGGCGCGGTCAGGGACTGGCCGTGGCCACCGGCATGGCGACCGAGATCGGACACGTGGCCAGCCTGCTGGGCCAGGGATCCCCGCCGAGTACGCCTCTGCAGCGCCGGCTGGCGGTGTTCAGTCGGCGACTGGCAGTCGTGGTCCTCCTCGTCTGCGCGATCGTGTTTGCCTCCGGAATCCTGCGCGGCGAACCGGTCAGCCTGATGTTTCTCACCGCAGTGACTCTCGCCGTAGCGGCCGTGCCCGAGGCTCTACCGGCCGTGGTCTCGATCGCCCTGGCGCTGGGAAGTCGAGCGATGGTCGAACACCATGCGCTGGTGCGACGGCTGTCGGCGGCCGAGTCCCTGGGCTCGGTGACCTACGTCTGTTCCGACAAGACCGGCACCTTGACCGAGAACCGGATGCGGTTGGAGTGGGTGTGGGCGGACGGGGAGTGGCGAGCACCGTCAGAGGTCTCGTTGGACGGACGAGATCCGACGGCGCCGGATCCGTGGGTGCGGCTGTTCTGTGCCATGACGTTGTGCAACGACGCTCAGCTCGACGCCGACGAAGCCCGGGGAGATCCGACCGAGGTGGCCCTGCTGCAGGCAGCCGAGCAGGGAGCATTCCCCAGAGACTCCCTGGAGGAGGCACTGCCCAGGGTGAGTGAACTGGCGTTCGATGCCAGCCGCAAGCGGATGTCCACCCTGCATCGGTACGAGGATGGGATCCTGGTGCTGACGAAGGGCGCTCCCGAGGCCGTGCTCGCGGTGTGTCGTGCCCGGCTCGGGGCCACCGGCGAGGTTGCTCTGGACTCGGAGCGACTGCTCGACGAGGCGGAGTTGCGAGCCGGGGACGGCTACCGTGTCCTGGCTCTCGCCCAGCGGCGACTGCCCGATCTCCCGGCCGTGCCGACAGACGAAGCGATCGAGTCCGAGCTCGTCTTCGTGGGACTGGTCGCCCTCATCGATCCGCCCCGCTCGGAGGTGAGCCGATCTGTCGAGCGATGCCGTTCGGCCGGCATCGAGCCCGTCATGATCACCGGCGATCACCCGGCGACCGGTCTCGCGATCGCCCGGCGACTGGGCATCGCGGAGCGTCCCGAACAGGTGGTGGAAGGCCGGACGCTCGCGCAGTGGAACGAGGAGGAGCTCGCCCGAGAAGTGCAGCACCTTCGAGTCTACGCACGGGTGTCGCCAGAGCAGAAGGTCCGCATCGTCGAGGCACTCCAGGCCAACGGAGAGCTGGTCGCGATGACCGGCGACGGAGTGAACGACGCTCCGTCGCTGCGCTGCGCCGACATCGGCGTCGCCATGGGCAGGAAGGGCACCGATGTCGCACGGGAAGCCGCCGACATGGTGCTGCTCGACGACAACTTCGCCACCATCGTGACCGCGGTGGGCCAGGGTCGGCGGATCTTCGACAACATCCGCAAGTTCATTCGCTACACCATGACCAGCAACTCGGGAGAGATCTGGACCCTGTTCCTGGCTCCGTTCTTCGGTCTGCCGATCCCGCTGCTGCCGATTCAGATCCTCTGGATCAATCTGGTCACGGACGGACTGCCCGGTCTCGCCCTCGCAGTCGAGCCCGAGGAGCGAGACGTCATGAGTCGCCCTCCACGCCCTCCCCAGGAGTCGATCTTCGCGCGTGGACTGGGTGCCCATGCCCTGGTCATCGGGCTACTGATCGGGGGCCTCAGCCTGGGCGCCCAGTACTGGGCCTACCACGGTGGCTCGGACCAATGGCGGACCCTGACCTTCACCGTGCTCACCTTCGCCCAACTCGCCCACGCGATGGTAATCCGATCCGAGCGGGACTCCCTGCTCGAGGTGGGCCTGTTCACCAACCCCCTGCTGCTCGCTGCCGTTGCGTTGACGGTGGGACTTCAGCTCGCCGTGGTCTATCTGCCCTGGTTGCAGCCGATCTTCAAGACCGGCCCCTTGACCCCGACGGAGCTCGCTCTGTGCTTTGCCCTGCCGGCCGTGGTCGTCCTGGTGGTAGAGCTCGAGAAGGCGCTCGTCCGGCGGGGACTCCTCTATCGCAACGCAGCGCGGTGATCCGTGCCGAGGTTGCCAGCCGCGTTCTCAACGCCAGCTGTCGACTTCGCTTCGCAACACGTCGAGCCCTCGTTCGAGGTGGCCGAGCTTCTCCTTCCAACTGCTCCCTCCAGGCACCAGACGCAACGTGTCGACACCGGCGTCGCGATAAGCCCGGATGCGCCCGCGCACCATCTCCTCGGTGCCGATCAAGTTGGTGCGTAGGATCATCTCGTCCGGCACTCGGGCAGCGGCCTGGTCACGCTTGCGTTCGATCCAGAGCCGCTGGACCTCCCGAGCCGGCTCCTCGTAGCCGGCACGGCAGAACGCCTCGTTGTAGAAGTTGGTCTTCGCCGAGCCCATGCCACCGAGGGTGAACGCCATCGCCGGACGCCGCTCTTCGACCAGCCGATCGACGTCATCACCGATCTCGATCCCGGTCGCCACCTGGACGTCGATCTCGGAGAGAGAGCGCCCGGCTCGGGTCGCACCTGCCCGCAGCGCATCCAGGAATACGTCGGCGTGCTCGGGAACGAACGAGGTGCCCAGCCAACCGTTGGCGGCCTCGCCGGTGAACTCGAGTGCCTTCGGACCCAGAGTCGCGAGATAGATGGGGAGATCGGGCCGAGGCGGCTGCGAGAGTCGAATCGGCTTGCCTTCCCCACCGGGGCGTGGCAGCACGTAGTGCCGCCCTTCGTAGTGCACTCGCTCACCCGACAGGCCGAGTCGAACGATGTCGACGAACTCGCGCAGGCGCGCCAGGGGCTGGGCGAAGGCCGCGCCGTGAAGTCCCTCCACCACTTGCGGGCCACTGACTCCGAGTCCGAGCAGGAAGCGACCGTCGGAGACCGTGGCCAGACTCTGGGCGGTCATCGCAGTCATGGTCGGAACTCGCGCGGTGATCTGTGCGATCCCGGTGCCGAGCTGGATGCGCTCGGTCCTCGCAGCCAGGTACGCCAGGGGGACGACAGCGTCCATCCCCCAGGCCTCGGCCGACCAGGCCTGGTCCACTCCGAGACGCTCGGCCTCGAGGGTGTAGTCGACCAGAGCCTGCCAGTCGTCTCCCGAGTAGTAGGCGCTACCGATGGAGACGGCGGTCCTCATGCGCCTAGGAGTCGATCGAACCGATCGCGATCTCTCGGGCCTTCCTGTAGGCCTCGATCGCCTCCTGAAACTGCTTCTCCGCGGTTTCGAAGTTCTTGCCGTCGAGGTTCAGCACGACCTGCGCCAACTTGTGGCGAGACTGACGCAGCTCCTCTACCGCTTTGCGTTGCTGATCGTTGATCGCCTCGTCACGGAAGAGCTCGAGCGCCTCCGACATGTCGCTGATCGCATTGGTGACCTGCTTCTTGGCCTTCTTGGGACTGCCGTCCTGGTAGGACACCACGGCGACGTCGAGCTTGGCGAGGGCATCGTCGAGGTGGCCCTGGGCCTCTTCGAGAGGAGTCTCGGCCTGGGCCACGGGGGCGATCAGAACGAGAGCGAACAAAGCGGCCAGAATCGGGACGAGGGTCTTCGTTTTCGAGCTATTCACGGGGGGTGATCTCCTGGGATTGAGGGAGCAGTGTAACACCGTATACATGCGCTTCTACGCACAAAGCTCACCACTGGTTTCACCAACCAGAAAAACCCGGGCATTCTTCCCGGCGGCCGCTACTCGGTGACGCCCTTGGGCGCCTGCTGCTTCATGAAACCGAACATGTAGCCCGCCACCCGGCGCATCTGGATCTCCTCCGCCCCCTCGGTGATGCGGTAGCGACGATGGTGGCGATAGATGTGCTCGAAGGGCTCATGACGGGAGTAGCCCATTCCGCCGTGCACCTGCATGGCCCGATCCGCGGCCTCGCAGCACATGCGATTCGACCAGTAGTTGCACATCGACACTTTGTCGGAGACCGAGAAGTTGCCGTAGGTGTCCATCATCCAGGCCGTCTTGTGAATCAATGCGCGCAGCATCTCGCACTGAGTCTGGAGCTCGACCAGGGGAAACTGGATCGCCTGATTGGTGGCCAAAGCCTTGCCGAAAGGCTTGCGCTTCCGGGCATACGCTACCGATCGATCGATACAGAACTGGGCGGCACCCAGACTCGAGGCCGCCTGGCGGATCCGATTCTCGTTGAAGAAATGCTGCACGACCTGGAGCCCTCGACCCTCTCCCCCGAACACGGCCGAGTCCTCGACATAGACGTCGCTCAGCGAGACCCGTCCGTGATCGCTCGGCATGTTGAAGGTCCAGAGATACTCCTCGACCTTGAAGCCTTCGGCATCGGTCGGCACGAGAAAGCAGCTGATTCCCTGGCCGTCCCCCGCCTTGCCGCCGGTACGGGCGAAGATCAGATCATAGGGAGCCTTGTGGATTCCGGTGTTCCAGGTCTTCTCACCGTTGATCCGCCAGCCCTCGCCGTCGCGCACCGCGGTGGTCTCCATGTGGGTGGCATCGGAACCGTGCTCCGGCTCGGTGATGCCGAAGGCGAATCCGGTCGTGCCCTCGAGGAGTCCGTCGAGGAAGCGCTCCTTCTGCTCCTCGGACCCATAGGCGAGCATCAGGAGCGCGCCGACGTTGTTGGCCACGATCGAGTGCTCGTTCTGCAGATCGTTGTGCAGCCCCAGTCCCTTGGCGGCGAGATGCTCCCGAATGACGGCCATGCCGAGATTGGTGCCATTCTTCCCGCCGAGCTCCTCGGGGAGTGGATACCGGTAGTGCCCCGCAGCGTCGGCACGACGCCGGGCCTCCCGCAGGAGCGCCTCCCACTCTTCGTTGGGGAGGCCCCCACGGTCCCAATCGGTGCGGGCATCCTCGCGGCGATGATCGAAGAAACGGATGTTGTCGTCGGCCTGCTCGAGCGGACGGATCTCGCGCTCGATGAACTCGTCGAGCTCCAGGAGGTAGTCCGCGAGATCGGGGGGGATGTCGAAGTTCATGAGTACCTCAGGGCTGTGGGTCGGACTCAGCGATTCTCTTGAGGATGACAATCGTACGGTCGTCGTTGGCCGGCAGACCACCGGTGAATTCCTCCACCGCTTCTCTGATGGCCACGGAAATCTCGGCTGCAGAGCGATGCCGGTTGCGATAGAGAACCTCGATCGTGCGCGCGGTCTCGAACTGCTCTTGCGCCGCGTTCTCGGCCTCGTAGATGCCATCCGACATCACTGCGAAGATGTCGCCGGGCTCCATCACGAACGGCTCGATCGGCGGGTGGTTGATGACCGGCATCATGCCCAGCGGAATCGTGTCTGCGGCCAGCTCGCGAACCTCGTCCTCCGAGGCTCGATAGTGCAGCAGGGGCGCCTGCCCCGCACTGAAGCTGGTCAGGGTGTGGGTCTTGACATCGACGAATCCCAGCCAGGTCGTGATGAAGTGACCGGCAGGGAGGTCCTGGTGGGTCTGTTCGTTGAGCATCTTGCCGATGGCTGCGATGTCGGAAGTCACCCGCACGGCAACCCGCAGCATGGCGCGAAGCTGGGTCGCCGAGAGCGCAGGACCGATGCCGTGCCCGGTCGCGTCGGCCAGCAGCAGCACCGCCTCCCCCGCGGAGCCTTCCTCGAGGAGGATGCGGTCCGCGACCGAAGCGCCCTTCATCCCGATCACATCGTAGGTGTCGCCGCCCGTCTCGTCGGCCGGGTCGTTCCAGGCGTCGATATCGAAGCCGGCCAACTCGGGGAGCGTCTCGGGAAAGGTGTTCTGCTGGATCCGACGAGCGAGCTGCAGGTCGTGCTCGATCTTGAGCAGCGTCTGAAGTCCGACCCGCATGTGCTCGTGCGACTCGGCCAATCGGTCGACCTCCAGCAACGAGCTCTCGATCGGCGTCCCCGGCTCCAGATCGCCGGTCGCGATGCGCTCGCTCTCGTTGGCCAACGCTTCGATCGGCTGGCTGAACCGTCGCGCCAGCGTGACGGCGCGACTCATCGCGAGCCCCAGCACGAGGAGCGTGACGCCGCCCATGAGCCAACGCTGAAGGCGCAGATCGCCCAGCAGCTCGGCTTCCGGAACCACCACGCCGATCAGCAGTCGCCGACCACCGCCCAGATCGAAGGGGCCGACCTGGCCCCACCAGTTCTCGCCACCGCTGCGGAACCTCGTCGGGAGCGAAGTGTCGTCGTCGCCGATCTCGAGAGCGGCTGCCGCGTCTCGAGCCAGAGGAGAAGACAGACTGGCGGGTCGCTCCAGCATGGCCTCGGCCTCCGCCGCCGAGCCCAGGGGGAGACCGAGGAGGAGACCCTCTTCGGTAGTCACGTACACACGGCCTCGCCGGTGGACTTCGATCTCCGTCGTGAAGCGAGAGATGTCCACCAGCCGGAGATCCACCGCGACCACGCGCAGGAGTCCGTCTCCACCGCGAAAGGCGAGGGAGGCCGTGATCCCGGGCTCACCGGTGGTGAAGAACGTGTAGGGCTCGGTCCAATGGATCCCGGCCCCCTGCTCCAGACTTTCACGAGCCCCTACGAACCAGGGGCGGGTCCGCGGATCGTAGTCGAGGCTCTCCTCGGAAGCGCGCCGCGCAGGATCGTCGTCGGTCCATTCCCACACTCGGACGCGGCCCTGCCATTCGTCGCGCCACAGCTGACGGGTTCGCCACGAGGTGCCCGAATGCAGCAGCATGTGCTCGCGACCGCTCTGATCTGCGAGGATGGCGGAAGAAGTCCACGGGTACTCTCGCAATAGAGGCATCAGCGCACGATCGACCGCTTCGGGATCGTCGAGGTCCACCAGACCCGCGGCAGACCACTGCTCGAGGAGCTCGACCATCCGCTCGACCGGACGGAACAGGCCACGCAGTTGAGCCTGTGTGCGTTCTTCGGTCTGCTCGATCAGCGAAGCCGAGAACCGGCGCACCGTACGCTGGCTGGCGATCCAGCTCATCGCCACGAGCACTGTCCCGAGGAGGAGGACAATCGGCACGAGACTCGAGAGCAGCGAGCGACGGATGGAGACGTTCTTGCTCATGGAGTGTAAGGCCACTCGAGGTGAGGAGCGCCGCATGGGCGCCGAAGAACTCGGGCGCGGGTTCCGAAGTCGGGAGCGGTCATGGTATCGCGATCCGAAGCGCCAGAGCACTCCATGAGGGACTCCCCGCTAGAATGGCGACCTGCACAGGCGGTCGTGCTGCAAGACCCGCTCCCTCACACTCCCGACGATGGACGGCAGTCCCATGAAAACCCGAGCCACTTCACCCGTCTCCTTGAATGCTCCTTCCCTCGCCCTCGTTTCACTGATGATTCTCTCCCCCGTCGCTCCCGCAACGGCGTCGGACTGGCCTCAGATGGGCGGGCCGGCGCGGAACTTCAAGGTCGAAGCTCCGACCCTGGGCACCGAATGGCCCGAGGACGGACCCCGAGCGCTGTGGAAGCGACCACTGGGCGAGGGCTACTCGGGCATCGCGGTCGGTGGCGATCGCCTGTTCACCCTGTACCGCGACGGCGATGACGAAGTGATCGTCGCCGCACGTCTCGACAACGGGGAGACCCTCTGGGAGAGACGCCATGCGGCCCCGTTTGCCTCCTACCATCGAATGGAGCACGGAGTCGGCCCTCATGTCACGCCAACGCTGGTCGAAGGCCGAGTGATTGCCGCCGGTATCTTCGGCGATCTCACCGCGTACGACGCAGAGAGCGGCGAGCAGCTCTGGCGTACAGAGCTCATTCGCGAAATGGGCGGCACCGAGATGGACCGCGGGTACTCCAACAATCCCCTGCTCCTCGGAACACTGCTGATCGTGCCGGTCGGCGGCAAGGGACAGGGCATCGCGGCGATCGACTCACGCACCGGCACGGTGGTCTGGGCGAACCAGGACTTCGAGAACGGCTACTCTTCCCCGCTGCTGATCGACCTCGACGGCCAGAGTCAACTGGTCTTCCTCAACACCAGCGAGATCGTCGGCCTGTCTCCGGAAGACGGCACCAGACTGTGGAGTCACCCCCATGCAACGCAATACGGGTTGAACATCAGCGTTCCGATCTGGAGTCCGGACGATCATCTGCTCTTCCTGTCGTCGGCCTACAACGGAGGCAGCCGTGTTCTCCGTCTCGAGCAGTCGAACGGGAAGACCTCAGTGGAGGAGCTCTGGGCCCACCAGCAGATGCGCATCCACATCGGCAACGCGATCCGGATCGGCGGCGTGGTCTGGGGCTCCAACGGCGACTTCGGTCCGGTTCCCTTCACCGGGGTCGACATCGAGACCGGTGAGATCGTCTATCGCACCCGCGAGATTGCACGAGCCTTCCATCTGCTCGCCGACGGCAAGTTGATCGCGCTCGACGAGGACGGCGTCCTGACCCTCGCCACTCCGACCCCCGATGGCCTCGACATCCACGCTCAGGCTGACGTCTTCGACAGCCGAGCCTGGACACCTCCGACGCTCGTCGGGCGCACTCTCCTGGCGCGAGATCAGGAGTCGCTGGTCGCGTTGGAGCTTCCCTGAGTCGCTAGGCAGTCGCTCCCGCCGGAGCCACTTCTTGGACAATGCCAGAGGAACGACGTAAAGCCGTGGGCCGAGAAGAGTCTCCGAGCCGCGAGGTGACTCAGGTGGTCTGCTGGGGTCGGCGCTGCTCCAGTCGCCAGCGCAAGAGGTCGACTCGATCCTGCCCGAAGAACGGCTCGCCCTCGAACACCATCGTCGGCACCCCCCAATGGCCGGCGGCCTCGAGGTCCTTCTGGTTCTGCTCGATGCGCTGGTCGAACGCCCCGGCATTGGCGGCAGTCTCGGCATCGAGCTGCGCCAGATCGAGCCCCGCACGCCGCGTCGCCTCGGCGAGATGATCACCCTGGTCCCAACCGTCCACACTGCCGTCCCAGATCAGGTGTGAGACCTCGTAGAGGAAGTCGAGCCCCTTGCCGCGGTCAGCGGCGGCGACGCCCAGGCGAGTCAACCGATGGATGTAGGGCTGTTCGGCGGCCACCTGGCGCGTGGAGAAGTCCTGCACGATCGGATCCGGGCGGGGCCACGAGATCTTCATCCCGTGAAACTCGGCCAGCCGGGCCACATCACGCATCAGGTAGGGCGGCCAGAGCGGGTTGACCGTGTCGAAGAAGCCCGGAATGCGCACCGCGATCGGAAGCACGGGCTTGACCACGAGGTCGGCGCCCGTCTCCTGGACGAGCTCGCGCAGGCGTGGCGTCGCGAGGTAGGAGTAGGGACTGCGGAAGGACCAGTAGAGATCGATCTCGTTGCTCATCTGGGCATGATAAGCCTTCTCAGAGTCCAAGGCCGAGAGAGGATCGGCGATTCGGATCTCGAGCTTCGGCTCCGAAATGCCCCCTTTTCTGCGCCCTCTCTCCGCGAAGAGGTCGTACAATCGGGGTCTGTACTTGCCCAAACAAAAACGACTCAGGGCGACACATGATCGGCGAGACCCTCTCCCACTATCGAATCCTCGGCAAGCTCGGCGAAGGTGGCATGGGCGAGGTGTTCGAAGCCGAAGACACCACCCTGGGGCGCCGCGTCGCGCTCAAGCTGCTGCCCGAGGAGATGACCGAGGACCCTGAGCGACTCCGTCGTTTCGAGCGCGAAGCCCAGGTCGTCGCATCGCTCAACCACCCGAGCATCGTGACCCTCTACTCGGTCGAGGAGGACAGCGGACGCCGATTCATCACGATGGAGCTGGTCGAAGGTCAGTCGCTCGAGGATCTGCTTCCCCCGAGAGGCGTCGACCTGGCGAAGTTCTTCGACATTGCCCTGCCGCTTGCCAGCGCGTTGACTGCCGCCCACGAGAAGGGAATCACCCACCGGGACCTGAAGCCTGCCAACGTGATGGTCGGCAATGATGGCCGGATCAAGGTCCTCGATTTCGGACTCGCCAAGCTCCAGCTGGGGCCCGGGGGCGAAGACGGTGCCGATCTGCCGACCAGGACCCTCACCCAGCAGGGGATGGTGATGGGCACGGTTCCCTATATGGCGCCGGAACAGGTGCAGGGTCAGCCCGCCGATCCGCGCGCCGACCTCTTCGCGCTCGGCGTCATCTTCTACGAGCTGCTCACCGGGCGACGGCCCTTCCGCGGGGACACCTCGGCCGAGATCATCTCGGCCATCTTGCGTGACGCACCGCCAGCCGTGACCGACGTGCGAGTGGAGCTGCCCGACCAGCTCGCCCGGGTGCTCAAACGCTGCCTGGAGAAGCACCCGGGACGGCGCTACCAGTCGGCCAGGGACCTCGCGCGAGATCTCGAGGAGGTCGCCGAGAGCGCCGACCAGGCCGGGAAGGCCGGCCCGTCGACGGCTGTGCTGCCTTTCGCCGACCTCAGCCCGGAGAAGGATCAGGGCTACTTCTGCGAAGGCATCGCTGAAGAGTTGATCAATGCCCTGGTCAAGATCGACGGACTGCGTGTCGCCTCGCGCATTGCCTCCTTTCAGCTCAAGGACACCGAGCTCGACCTGCAGGAGATCGGCAACCGGCTCCACGTCAGCACCGTCTTGTCGGGAAGCGTGCGCAAGGCCGGCGACAGGGTGCGGGTGACCGCCCAGTTGGTCAACGTCGCCGACGGCTATCACCTGTGGTCGGAGCGCTACGATCGCAAGCTCGAGGACATCTTCGCCATTCAGGACGAGATCACCGAGAGCATCGTCGAGGCCCTCCAGGTGACGCTCGGCCCCGGAGAGAAGGAGACCAAAGAGCAGAAGCGCAAGGAAAAGGGCACCACCGACGTCCAGGCCTACGACTACTACCTGCGCGGGCGGCAGTTCTTCTATCAGTTTCGCAAGGAGGGGTTCGACTTCGCCCGCCAGATGTTTGCCCGGGCGATCGTGATCGATCCGACCTATGCGCGCGCCTACGCTGGAGTCGCTGACTGCTGCTCGTTTCTCTACATGTACTTCGAGGCCAACGACGACAACCTGCGCGAGGCGGACCGGGCGAGTCGCCAGGCGATCGAGATGGAGCCGGAGTCGGCAGAGGCGAACGCTTCCCGCGGATTGGCCCTCTCGCTGTCCAAGAAGTTCGACCAGGCTCGAGCGGTCTTCGAGAAGGCCATCGAGCTCGATCCCAAACTGTACGAGGCGCGCTACCTGTTCGCCCGCGCTCTCTTCGCCCAGGGAGAGCTCGAAGAGGCCAGGTCGATGTTCGAGCAGGCCGCGAAGATCAACCCCGAGGACTACCAGGCGCCGTACTTCGCCGCCATGGTCCTCAAGGCCCTCGAGCGACCGGAAGAAGCCAGAGCGGGGTACGAGCGCGCTCTCGAGGTGATCGAGCGACACCTCGAGCTCAACCCCGACGACTCCCGGGCGATGTACCTGGGCGCCGGAGTCCTGGTCTTCGTCGAGGAGCACGAGAAGGCCCTCGAGTGGGCGCAGAAGGCCACCCTCGTCGACGCGCACAATCCGGCCACCCTCTACAACGTCGCCTGTGTGTACTCGAACCTCGGCGAGAAGGAACGCGCGATCGACTGTCTCGAGGAGTCGATCGTCAACGGGATGAGTGAGATCGGCTGGCTCGACAACGATCCCGATCTCGATCCCCTGCGTGAGGAGCCGCGTTTCCAGGCCCTGATCGAGAGAGCCCGGCGCAAGAGTGCCAGCGGAGCGACCAACACGCAATAGCGCGACGTTCCAAAAGAGGAGAGAGAGGATGGGGTTGAGGCACCCGATTCACGGATCGGGTCCGTGCTTCTCCGGGGCCAGCTCGAGATCAATCACCGACGAGGAACGGCAGCGCGAGGAGCCCGGCACCCACGAACAGCACCAGCCATACGTTCGACACGAAGTAGGGAAACAGGCAGAGGGCGATCCCCGAGAGCAGCATGCTGCCACGACGCTCCTTTCGGCCGTAGATGAAGTAGCCCACCCCCACTGCTCCGAACAGCATGGCGAAGAAGAAGGTCATCGCTCGGCCGCCAGTGACTCTGCCTGCCGCACCAGATAATCCGCGTCGAGACGCTGACAGACCGCCGCGAGCTCGGGCCTGGGCCCTCGCCACTCGAGCTCGTCGACGGTCGGGCTCACCGGTGCTTCGCGCACCACGGTGGCGATCCGACGAAACAGCAGCGCCAGCTCGCGCTCCTCGGCCAGGGTCTCGGCGAGCCGCTTGCGGCCCCGGACCTCGACCTCCCAATCGGACTCCCGGTCGGGGATCTGCTCGATGTGGGTGTAGTGGGAGAGCACCGCAGCGGCCGACTTCGCTCCCCAGCCCTTGAGCCCAGGGAAGCCATCGGCGCTGTCGCCGACCAGACCCAGGTAATCCGGGATCGAAGCAGGCCCGACGCCGAACTTCTGCCAGACGCCCGCCTCGTCGATGCGCAGCTGGCGACGCCGATCGAGCTGCACGACCCGTTGACCGACCACACACTGGGCCAGGTCCTTGTCGGGCGTGCACAGCAGAATCTCGGTGACCCGCTCGTCGCGCTCCGCCAGTGCCGCCCCGGCAGCCATCCCGTCGTCGGCCTCGTGCTCGACCATCGGCCACACCACCAGGCCGAGCGCCTCGAGCGCTTCTTCGAGGAGCGGAAACTGAGCCAGCAACGCCGGCTCGATGCCCTCCCCCGACTTGTACCCCGGCCACATTTCGTTGCGGAACGACTCGATCACGTGGTCGGTGGCCACCGCCAGGTGCGTCGCCTCGTCGCGCAGCAGTTGCAGCATCGAGCCCATCACTCCACGGGTGGCCCCCACTTCCCTCCCGGAGGGGTCGAGATGGCTGGGCACGGCGAAGTAGTGCCGGAAGAGCTCGTAGGTGCCGTCGACGAGATGGACTTTCACGGTAGATCTCCAAGGGATCGAAGGTCACGCAGACCGCTTCGTGCGAAGGCTCGTCCGGACGGCGCGACGCCCCCCCTTGCGCAGCTCTTGCCGCACGGCGAGGCCATAGAGAGCGGGATTGAGCGCCTTGCGCTTCAAGATGGGAGAAGCCCGCTGGTCGATCAGGAACTGTTTCGGCGGCTCGTAGCGCCCGGCGATCAGGGCCGCGGCAAACTGGGCATGGACCTCGGCAATCGGCCAGAAGGCACCGGCGGGTCGACTGACACCGACGATGAACAGGTCGTGACGTCGGGGATGCAGCGTGCCGAGAAAGAGCTCGAGGTCGTCATCGCGTGTGTCGATCAGCTCCCGATCGAGATAGGGGTAATCGAGATGGTAGCCGGTGGCACACAGCACCAGATCGGCCGGTTCCCGGGTGCCGTCGACGAAGACCACTTCGGGACCTTCGAAGCGCTCGATCGCGGGCCTCGCCACGATCTCTCCCCGTTCGAGGCAGCCCAGCAGCTCCTCCGAGACGGTAGGGCGTTTCGAAAGAGCCCCGCCGGGCGCCGGCGGCAGCCCGAGCTCCTGATAGCGACGCTGCAGGTCGCCGAGCCGCCGGGCCAGCATCTGCTCCGACATCCGCACGAAGAGCGGTTGGCGCCAGGGCTCGGGCAACGCGCGAAACAGGGCAGGCACCGGATCACACGGATGGGTCATCGGCGCGGCTTCCACCGCCGGACGGCCGTCGGCCAGTCTGGGCAGGATCCAGCGACCGGAGCGAGCCGAGAGACGGACGGCTCGCGCCCCCGATTGCGCAATCTCACAGGCGACCTCACAGCCCGTGTTGCCGATTCCCACTACGACGACCCGCTTGCCTCGCACGTCGAAGGGCCGCTTCGGATCACGGTACTGGCGTGCATGCATCAGCTTCCCGCCGAGCTCGCCCGGGATCTCCGGGAGGCGCGGGTGCCAGTAGCTGCCCGAGGTCGCGAGCAGCGCATCGTAGCGTTCGGTCGAAGTCTGGCCCGACTCTCCTCGCACTTCGACATCCCAACCCTCGGGATCCACCGGACGGGCTGCCACCACCTCGTGACGCGTCTGGATCCGCTCGCGGAAACCGAAGGTGTCGATGTAGGACTCGAACCACAGGCGCACCTGGGTGTGGCTCGGGAAGTCGGGCCACTCCTCGGGCATCTCGAAATCGCTGAAGCGACTGAGGCTCTTCGGGGTGTTGGTGCGCAACGAGTGATAGGCGGCCGAGCGCCCGTTGGGGTTGTCGAGCACCCAATGACCCCCGGTCTCGGACGACATCTCGAAGCAGTCGACCTCGAGCCCGGCCTCGACCAGCGTCTTGGTCGACACCAGCCCCGCCGGGCCGGCACCGACCACACAGACTCGCTTCGGTGCTACCTCCATGTTGGCTCCTGTGGATATCCTGCACCAAATTGCCTACGAGTCCACCTGGAACCCCACGGCAACCGCTTTCCAACGGAGAACGCAGAGATGAAGGACTGGACCCTCGAACATCCCCTCGTCGGCCTGACGGGTCGGGCCATGTTCACCTTGATCTTCTTTCTATCGGGAATCACCCACTTTACCGACATCGAGGGGTACGTGGCACTGATGCACGAGGCCATTCCCGGACGCACCTTCTGGGTGGCGATCTCCGGAGTGGTCGAGCTGCTCGGCGCTGCCATGATCCTGTTCAACCGCTTCCCGAGACTGGGAGGTTGGCTCCTGGTCTTGTTCCTCGTTCCGGTCACTGTGACGGTGCACGGCTACGAGATGATCCATGCGGAAGACCCCACGATGCGGGCCATTCAGCTGTCCTTCTTCCTGAAAGGCGTGGCCATGACCGGCGCAGCTCTGCTCATTACCCAGTCAGGCGTCCGCAAGAACTGAGCCCAACGGACCGATTCCAACCATCGGCCCCCCGCTGGCGTCCAACCGGATGTGAGCACATGTACGCTCGAACGAGCCCTTCCCCGACCCTGGTCCCTCTTCTCCGTCAGACTCGCTGAGCAAGCGAAAACGAGGCGTATGAAGAGCGATCCAGAAGGCCAGCCCTCCCCAGAGAAGACGGCCCTCTTCGGAGAGGACGTGCTGCTGCGCCGAGCTTCCGAGGGTGATGTGGCCGCGTTCGAGCAGCTCTACCGCCATCACGTCGGCCCGGTCTTCGGCCTTTGCCTGCGCATGGTCGGGAACCGAGACCGGGCCGAGGAGCTGACCCAGTCGGCCTTCGTCCGTGCCTGGTCGAAGCTGAGCACCTTCCGCCGGGAAAGCGCCTTCGGCTCCTGGCTCCATCGGCTCGCCGTCAACGTGGTGCTGAGCGACCTGCGCTCGAGATCACGCAAGGAGGACCTGGAAGACGAGCTCGATCCCGAGACGGCGAGCGGCTCCGCGATCGGCCGTGCGAGCGGCAGGGCCGAAGAGATCGATCTCGAGCACGCCATCGCCCGTCTGCCCCTGCGCGCCCGTCAGGTCTTCGTCCTGTTCGAGATCCACGGCTACCGCCACCACGAGATCGCGGAGTTTCTGGGAATCACGGAGGGGACGTCCAAGTCGCAGCTCAGCCGCGCCCGGGGATTGATTCGAGAGGAGCTCCAGCGATGAGGTGCGACGACGTCCTTGCGCGGCTGCACGACGACTCGGACTCCGGACTCTCGGCGGCCGATCGGGCCGAAATCGATCGACACCTGGCCGAGTGCCCGACATGCCGGGCGGCGGCTGAGGAGTGGCAGGCCGTGCGCGAGCGCATCGACGCCCTCCCCGTCGACATTGCACCGATCGGTGACCTGTGGCCGGCGATTGCCCAGGGGATCGAGGAGCACGCTCCCGCCCGCAGCGGGAAGACCTTTCTCGGCGCTCGCTGGCTCCAGGCCGCAGCCGCCGTGACGCTGGTCGCCGTGACAGGCCTCTTCGTTCTTTGGGGCCGCAGCAGCGAAACGCCACGACCCACGACCGTGGCACAGAGCGAGGGCGGCACTGGCGACACCGCAGGTATCTCTGCCCCCGCGATCTCGGCCAGCAGCGCCGCTGATCTGGCGCGCTACGAGGACCGCACTCTCGAGACGCGGCGCGACCTCCTCGTGGCGGTCGCGCAGCAGGAGGCTCGCCTCGGAGGCGCGCTGACCGCCGAGGTCGCCTCGGACGTCCAGTCTCTCAACCAGGCGATCGGTGAGATCCGACTCGCTCTGCGGAAGAGCCCCGAGAATCCTCGGCTGACCCTGCTGCTCGCAGCCAAGTTCCAGCAGGAGGCCGATCTGCTCAAGCGGCTGAGCCACATCTGATGCGCTCTTCCCCGGTAACAAGACGTCCTTCTTCGACTACGAAAACCCACAGACCCATCGCCCGTACCACCACAGGGTCCCGCCGAGGGATCCGAGACGAAAGGCCTCAGCCATGAACAGGCACCACACACATCGCTTCGAGCTCACCGCCCCGCTGCCAGCCGCCCTGCTGCTGCTCGGCTTCGTCTGGGCAGGCTCCCTCGCGGCAGAGCAGCGCATCGACCGCACCGTCGACGCCAGCAGCGGCGGCACGGTGACTATCGAGTGCCTGGCCGGAAGCCTCGAGATCGTGGGCTGGGACCGCAAGGAGGTCCAGATCTCCGGAACGATCGGCGACGATGCCGAGATCGAGATCGACGGCGGCGACGACGTCGACATCGAAATCTCTCCCTCCGAGCGCAAGCACAACCGAGACATGCAGATCAAAGCCGATCTGGAGATCCGGGTGCCCAGCGACTCCTCGATCGAGATCGAGGGTCTCAGCGTGATGACCAGGGTGTCGGGCGTGAACGGCGATGTCGACATCGAGTCGATGAGCGGTGACATCTACCTCGATGGCAGCTTCCCCAAGGTCGACGTCGAGAACATCAGTGGCAAGACCACCATCACCGGCAGCAGCAGCCGAATCGACGCTGAAACCGTGAGCGGAACGCTGATCATCGACGGTGTGACGGACAGCATCGTCGCCTCCGCAGTGAGTGGCATGATCGAGATCTCGGCCGGTGATCTTTCGCGGGTCGAGCTCGAGACCGTGAGCGGCTCGATCAAGTTCAACGGTGGCCTGACCCGAGACGGCAGACTCACGATCGAGAGCTACAGCGGCAACACCGAGCTGACCCTGCCCGCTTCGACGTCTGCCGACATCGAGATCGAGACCTTGAGCGGCAAGATCGAGAACGGCCTGACCGACGACCAGGTGACCCGGGTCGACAAGTACGGTCCGGGGCGCAAGCTGCGCGTCACTTTGGGCTCGGGCGACGCCCGGGTGCGAGTGGAGAGCTTCAGCGGCAACGTCAAGCTGAACTCCTGATTGCCTTCCAGGCCCCCTCGAGAGGAAGGGACGAGAAGAGCCTCTCCGGGAATTCGGTGCAGATCCGACACCTTCTACGGGCCATGTTCGTAGAAGATAGGGACCGAGCATGAAGCTTCGTACCAAAGTCGGACTCGCCTTCTTCCTGTTGTCGGCCGTGCCGCTGGCCGGAATCGTGCTGTACTCCTACAGCACGTCGCGCCACGCGTTTCGCCAGGCTGTCGAGGCCGAGACCCAGGCAATGACCGAGCAGCTCGGAGCCCGGATCGCCACGATCAGCGCAGACATGGAGCGTCTCGTGACCGAGCTGGGACAGCTCCCCCTGCCGCTGCTGCTCACCGATCAGCTCGGCGACGACACCGACTTCCGGGAGGTCTACTCACAGCTGATCGAGGGCATTGGAGAGGCAGCCCAGTTCGTCGAATGGTTCGAGTTCACTCCTGAGGACGGCGAAGGGCTGATCATCTTCCCCTCGGAGACGCTCGCCAACGCGCTGCAGAAACTCGAGCGCTACGAGGGGCTCGACGCCGAAACCTCTGCCGCACTGCGCGGATCGATGGAAGCCATCCTCGAGGGTGCGATCACACGCCGCAGCCAGATGCCACCCGAGGAGCTCGAGACCCTCGATGCCAGCGCCGAGAGATCGCGCCGCCTGCTCGGCACCGATTTCCGCAGCCCCGTCGAGGTCGACGACCGAGAGGTCGGAACCCTGAGTGTCCAGGTGAGGCCGACGCCTCTGCTGCGCAGCGCGCTGGCCCGCAGTCGATCGAGCGGCGAAGAAATCCCCTACGCTCTCGATCCCTCAGGCCAGCTCTACGTCGCCAACCTGGACGACGAGGAAGCTCTCGATGCCCTGAGGCAGCCCGGCCAGGACGGCACTCGACCGACTCTCGCAGGGGGTGACAACGAGGACTGGATGGTGATCGAGGACCGCAGCACGGGCCACGTCGGTGAAGCGACTCTGGTCTACGGCATCGCTCGGCCGATCGGCGCCTCGCTGCAGGTCATCCGTCAGAGCGCACTGAGCAACTTCGTGGTCGGTTTGGCGATCGCGGCGCTGGCTCTCGTCGCCGCCATGCTGCTCACCAACCGCCTCACTCGCAACGTAGGGATTCTGACGGTGGGAGCCGAGCGCCTCGCCCGGGGCGATCTTCAGGTGCGGGTGCCCGAGGGATCCAAAGACGAGCTCGGCCAGCTGGCCCGCACCTTCAACCGGATGGCCCTCGAGCTGAGCGAGAAAGAGGAGCGAATACTCGAAGAGGAGCGCCTGCGCAAGGAGCAGGAGTTCCAGCAGCGCATGCTCCAGGCCGAGAACGATCGCAAGACTCACGAGCTCGAGGAAGCCCGCCGCTTTCAACTCTCGCTCCTCCCCAAGACCCTCCCTACTCTTCCCGGGCTCGAGATCGGCGTGCACATGACCACGGCCACCGAGGTGGGCGGGGACTACTACGACTTCTTTCAGTCACCGAACGGCGGACTGGTCGCCGCGCTGGGTGACGCCACTGGCCACGGCAGCCGCGCCGGCACGATGGCCACCGTGATCAAGGGAATGCTCTCCCTGGGCGCCGGCGCAGACCTGCCCGCATTCCTGCAGCAAGCCAACACCGCGATCTGCGGGATGAAGCTCGACCGCATGAGCATGTCCCTGGCGCTGGCCCGAATCGAGAACGGGACCATCGACCTCGCCACCGCGGGCATGCCCCCGGCTTTGCTCTACCGGGCCGCCACGGGCGAAGTCGAAGAGATTGCGCTCGAAGGCACTCCCCTCGGCGGATTCTCGAACTACCGGTTCCAGCAGTGGCGTTCCGCGTTCGCGCCGGGTGACACCCTTCTCATGATGAGCGACGGACTGCCCGAGCTCCTCGACCATGGCTCGCAGCCGCTGGGCTATCCCCGTGTCGCCTCGGCCTTCCAGAGTGTCGCCCAGAACACTCCGAACGAGATCATCGAAGCGCTCGAAGACACCGCTCGGGACTGGAACGACGGGGCACCGCCCTCGGACGACATGACGTTCGTGGTCTTCAAGTCGGCCCAGACCCGCTGACGGGAGCTCCGAGAAAAGGAGCGAGGCAGGCCTGCCCAGGGTTTGCGCGTCCGTCCTGCGCGGCGGCGCCGATCTCGCCGCCCGGCCCCTTCGGCGCCCCCTCACGGGCGAGCTCCGACCCGGTCCCACGGCGCCTGGATCGGCCACATCGGGAAATACGAGTATTCCTGGAAAACGATACGCGGGCTCGCGAACGCCCGAATCCATCACCGCACCTCCGCCAGATCCTGGAACCCCCTGCGATCCGGTCCCTGGACGGACAGGGGCCCACGGGCTCCCCGGGAGACAATTCTGCCCGTAAATACGATGAAAACAAGAAAAATGCGGTTATGATCCGGCCTTGACGAACGAGGTCCTCGAGATGACTTTGCCCCTCCGATCGCCTGACCCCCACCGCCTGACCCCGATCGCGCTTCGTGTCATGGGCACGATCGCACTGCTGGCCGCACTTCCGTGCCTGGCCCTGGCTCAGGTGAACCCACCCTCCGATGCCACCGTGATGATCGCCGAGGACTTCGAGTCCTCACGCTCCGCATGGGCGGTCACACCAGGCGCGGTCGCCGAGCTCCGAGAGTCCTCGGGCCTCACCGGCTCGACCGGTCTCGTAGTCCACGTGAGCGCGGGCAAGAGCCGGGTCGAGTTCGAACCCGACCGCCAGTTCCCCGACGCGGACGAGGCCTACCTCAGCTTCTGGCTCGACCCGACCAGAGTTCAATGGTCCAGCGCGCCTCAGGAGGACCCGGCCCTCGACTCCATCCAGGTCGCGACGGTGGTCGGTCCCAACCACTCTCCCTTGATTTCACTCCGCATTCGACGTCTACCCAGCGGTCAATTCGAAGGCTTTCTCCACTGGCGGGGGCCCGACGGCGGGGTCTACGACTATCCGAGCGGCCGCTTTTCTCTCGGCACGGGCTGGCAGCATGTGGCCCTCGGCTTTCACGTGGACCAGTGGGCCGCCGCCTGGGTCAATGGTCGGCGTGTGCGCGCGATCGAATCGATCGAGCACTTCGAGAACTCTGCTGTGCGGTTCGGCATCGGGAAGACCGCCCCGAGCCCGGATTTCGAGCCCCGGGGCGAGCTGCACTTCGACAAGATCGAGTACAAGATCCCGGCGCAGCCCGATCTCTGGGTCGACGCCATCCTTGGAAGCGACTCGAATTCCGGAAGGACCCGGGAGACCGCCTTTCGAACGATCTCGCGAGCTTCCTGGTCCGCCCAACCCGGTACTCTCATTCACATCCTTCCGGGGATCTACCGCGAGGCCATCGCAACGCCGCTTTCCGGACGCAGCGGTGAGCCCATCGTGTTTCGGGCGGAAGAAGGACTGGGCACGGTTTCCATTCGCGGCTCCGTCCGCTCGGACTGGCTCGACTGGACCCGCCTGGAAGAGAACGTGATCGGGCTCCCCGAGCATATCGACCCCTCCGAGGTCTGGTTCACCGATCTCGCTCGGGTCGGCTTCGCGACCGAGCCCCGGTTCGTCGTGCGGCTGGACGAGGAGAACCGGATCCACCCGCTGACCAAGGCTCGTGAGCCCGACTGGCGGGTCGGTGACGTCTTCCGACGCACCCGGGGCTGGTGGCGCGCCGAAGGGGGCCATCGGCAAAGCAGCTGCAACCCTTCTCAGCAGCCAGATTGCGACCGGTGGACCCGCTCGTCCAAACAACTGACCGAAGTCAGCGGTGGCGTGGATGCCATGGGATTGCTCGGTGACCTCACCGGCGCCACGGCGATCATGCTCGATCGCGAGATCAACCACTACTACTACCGTCGGCAGATCGTCGAGCACGACGTCGCGACGGGTCGTTTCGCCGTCGACGAGGAGTGCAACCGCAACGGCGCCAACGAGCCCGGGCTCGGCTGGGGAACGCGCTTCTATGTGGAGAACCACCCGGCGCTCCTCGACACGCCCGGAGAGTGGTTCTACGACGCGGAGCGTCAGCGGCTCTACCTGTGGCCACCCGAGCGCACGAGTCCAGCAGAGCAGCGGCTCGAGATCTCCCTGCGGGACAACGCCATCGATCTCACGGGGCGATCGTGGGTGCACCTGCGCGGCCTCACCATCGAGCTCTTCAACGGCTCGATCTACCAGGTCAACAACTGGATCCACCACCGGTCCGCCGGGCTGGAGATCGTGAACTCGCGTCTTCGCTGGGCCGACAAGGGAGTCACCCTGAGTCAAGAGGTGCACAGCGAGGAGCGCGCAGACCGGAGCCTGGAGGGATTCAGGCTGCTCGACAGCGAGCTCGCGCATTTGGACACTCACGCAATCACACTCACGCAACGCTGGGACGAAGGTAGTGACGCCGACGCCTTCACTCGCTCCGGGATGTTCGACACCGTGATTGCACGCAACGAGATCCACGACGTCGGGTTCAACGCCGAACTGGTGGGCGCCAGTTCTGGCGCCATCTCCTTCCGACACCCCGACCGGCTGCGCTTCTCGGAGAACCACGTTCACGACATCGCAGGTGAGGGCATCCTGCTTCTCGAGTCGGTGGCTGAGGACCACTACCGATACCTGCACCTCTCGGAGATCGGGATCGGGGAGATCGAGGTCAGCGGCAACATCGTCGAGAGGGCCTGTCTGATCAAGGGGGACTGCGGAGGCATCCGCCTGTGGGGTGTACCGGAGCGCAAGCACGTCTTCCGCGACCTCTGGATCGTGGGCAACACGATTCGCGACGTGCTCGGCTGGAGTGCAGCCGCCCAGGAGCGCGGCGGCGGCTTCGCGCACGGTCGCAATCCGGGAGCCGTGGGCTACGGCCTCTACGCCGACAACAGCACCGGCTTCGTCGCCTACCGCAACCTGATTCACGACAACGGCCGATCCGGAATCTACCTGGTGAAGAGTTGGCGAGACGGCAGCGTGGTGTTGGCGAACAACACCCTGGTCGACAACCGTGACGGAATCCGCTTCGGCAGCGCCTCGAACGACACTCCGACGATTGAGGCAGACGTCATCAACAACATCTTCGTGGACAACGAAGCCTTCGGGATCGTGCTCCGAGATCGAGACGGCCAGACCAGTGGAATCCGAATCGACGGCAACCTCTACTACGGCAACGGCTGGGGAGCGCCCACCCTCCCGTCCACCGGCAACCTCATGCTCGACCTCTGGTCGGCACCGACGCGCTACTACCCGAGCTTGCGATCCATTCGAGCCGGTACACGCTTCGAAAGGAACGGCCTGGAAGCCGCGCCGCGCTTCCGCAGCTACCGTCGTAGCGACCAACTGGAAGGCTTCGAGGACGCGTTCGACTTCCGCCTCGAACCCGGGAGTGACGCGATCAACCGCGGAGTGGATCTGCCCCCCTTTGCGATCGACTCGCTCCGACGCGGCGGATTGGAGCTACTGCCACTGGACGGCTCCTGGGACATCGGTGCTTTCGAGCAGAGTGCAGAGCTCCCCGAGTAGATCCTTCTACACGCGCCGCGGCCTCCGGGATCCGCCCCTGCGGTGGTGATAGCTTCCTGCGGTGAACAGCGAGCCCGTCCGCACCTCTCTCCGCTGGCCGATCCGATACCAGGTCGCGGCCTGCGAGCTGACACTCGGTCGGGAAACGTGAGCCCGGTGCGACAACTGCTCCATCTCCCTGCCCTCGTGGGACTCGGGCTCCTCGCGCTGTTCGCCCAGGGATGTGACGGCCGAGCAACGGAACGTTGGCGGGTCCACGAGCGTTTCATCGAGGAGCCGCCCACTCAGAGGTTCGAGCGAGCCACCCTCGAGCACGGAGCCCCGATCGAAGCCTGGTCCTTCGACGGCAGCTCGGGCGAGGCCGCGTGGAGCCTGGGTCAGCAGACCCGGCTGCGCGAAACGAGCCCCGGCGCTCACGTGCAGGCTGCGGAGACCGCCGCCCTGAGGGCGAGAGTCGACCTGGACACCTCCAGCATCGGGGCCTTCGAGCTGACTCTCGGCGACGTGGAGGACGACCTCCTCCTCTTCCTGGAGTGGGCGGGACGCGACGAGCCCTTCTCTCCGGACCGCTCGGCAAAAGCACGAGTGAGCGACGCTCGAGGAGCCGGTGGGCGAGCCTTCTTCGAGCTTTCACGCCACGAGAGCTGGACCGGGCACGTCGAACGCCTCCGAGTCCGGCTCCGGTCCGTTCCCCGAGGTCGTCCGGTGGAGGTGTCGCTCCTCGGCCTGGTCGCGTTGGCCCCCCCATCCCCACCCGGGCTGGA
This sequence comes from uncultured Acidobacteriota bacterium, assembly GCA_963851415.1. Lineage (GTDB taxonomy): Bacteria > Acidobacteriota > Thermoanaerobaculia > Multivoradales > Multivoraceae > CAWKPF01. The sequence continues at coordinate 3,697,257 of CAWKPF010000002.1, read as the reverse complement.
TCTTCCTTGGCAGGTGACCCTGGACGGAGACACACGAAACGCCCTGCTCACCACGACGGGAGCGACCCACGAGCGACGAGTGGACCTTCCACGAGGAGCGCGCCTCCGCTTCGCCTATGGTGCCGAGTCCATCCCGGATACCCCCATCCACATCCGGGTCGTTGCCGTCGAGGAGGACGGCGACCGAACCGTGCTCTTCTCCGAGCGACTCGCCACTGCCGAGCAGTCGAATCGCTGGCATCACGCCACGGTCGACCTCGCCGACTGGGGAGACCGGCCCCTGCGCCTCCGGCTCGAGCAGACTGACGAGCCGGAATCCACTATCGACACGACGGTCTTCTGGGCGCACCCCGAGATCTTGCGCAGCGACTCCGACCCCTTGCCACCCGACGTCCTCCTGGTGTCGATCGACACCCTTCGGGCAGACCGACTCTCCCTCTACGGCAACCCCCGGCCGACCTCACCCCATCTCGACGCATGGGCCAGTCGGTCTGCGGTCGTGTTCGAGCAGGCCGTCGTGCAAGCTCCCTGGACCCTCCCTTCTCACGCCTCCATGCTGAGTGGGCTGAACGCCCAACGCCACGGGGTCAATCACGAGGGCGCGGTTCCAACGTCGGTCGAGCTGTTGGCAGAGCGTCTGCGCAAGGAGGGCTACACGACTGTCGCCGTGACCGGAGGTGCCTATCTCCATCCGAGATACGGGTTGTCCCAGGGCTTCGACCGGTGGGTCTTCTGGAGCGGCTGGGGGAACCCGAGCCAGCCGGACGGCGAACTGGAGCACGGGCTCGCCACCGCGCTCGCCACTCTCAGGGAGGAACATGCCGGCCCCCTCCTGCTCTTCTTCCACACCTACGAGGTTCACGCTCCGTACACTCCTCGGCAACCCTATCTCTCGTCGTTCGGCCGGACGGGGGACCCTCCCCGGGTCTCGCCTCAGAGCGTGACTCCGACCGTTGACGACGGCTTCATGCTGGTCAAGCGCCTCGCGCTCGACGGGGGTGGCCAGGGGCAGAACGCCGGTGGCCAACCGAAGAGCTCCGGTAGGGAAGATCCGGACGAGGCTTCCTCGATGGCGCCGAGCGAGCTCGCGGCCGTAGCCGTCGACCTCTACGACAGTGCGATCGCCTACACCGACTCTCGGCTCATCGAGCTGGTGCAGAGCTTCGAGAGCGCTCGTCCGGACTCGATGATCGTCATCACCTCCGACCACGGCGAGAACCTCGGCGAACATGGGGTCGCCGCGCACAGCTGTCTCTTCGAGCCCACTCTGCTGGTGCCGCTGATCATCCGGGCACCCAACGGACACGGTGCCGGCAGGAGAGTCGCTCGCCAGGTGCGTTCGATCGACATCGTACCCACGATCCTCGAACTGACGGGCCTCCCCCCCGCGACCGATGTCGACGGAGTCTCGCTCGCGGGACTCATGTCCGACTCCTCGAACCGAACTTCCCATCCCGAGGAAGCCTGGAGCTACGCGACCTCGACCAACTTCGGCCTCTCACTTCGCCTGTCGGGCCGCCAGAAGTACATCTTCAATGCGACCGCCTGGAACACGGTGAAGCAGAGAGAGCAGCTCTTCGAGCTGGACCTGGACCCCGGCGAGTTGAACGACCTCAGTCACGAGTCCGATACCACTGAGCTCCTGGCCCGGGCGATGGCGCAGCTCCACCAGGCTCCGGGGCTGCGGATGCGAGCCGTCAACCGCGGACGATCCGAGGTGTCGGCCCTGCTCTCGGGCTCCCCGATCACGCCCTACCAGGTCGAGCTGATCTCCGACCCCTGTGGGTGTCTCGAGTGGCACGACGAGAGCGAAGCGCGGCTCACTCTGGAACCCGGTACCTCGAACACCCTTCTCTTCGAGAACCCAGGAGCCAGTCGAATGTCTCTGCACGTGAGCCGTGGGAGCGACCCGTCGTTCGAGACCAGCCTGGACCTCTTGGAGCTCGGCACCTCCGCCGCCATCCTGGCCTGGGAGGCCGGGACCGGCTGGCACTGGATTCGCCGCGCCAACGACGATTCCGAGGCCTCGGATCCTCCGGTCTCCTTCACCTTCCAATGGCTCGGTGCTCATCCCGAGGCGGGTGGCCAGGCCGTCACAGATCCGGACCTGATCGAGCAGCTTCGAGCCCTGGGCTACCTCTAGGCGCCTCTTCACGGCTATCCAATCCGAGGTCGAGAGCAGCCCGGTCCGTCCCGTGCATACCGACCGCGGGGCAGACGGAGGGGCGCTCAAGGAGACGTGATCATCTGCGACTCGCCCGGGGGCAGTAGCCGGATCTCGACCCAGCTCTCGCCGGCCGGGACCACACTCTTCCAGCCCGCCAGGCCGGGAGCGCTGACCTGGACACTGTGCTCTCCGAGGCCGAGCCCCGAGAAGCGGAAGACCCCCGCCTCATCGGTCAGCTCGTGGCGTGTGGAGTCGCTGCGCAGCGCTCCCTGATGGGTCCACCCCAGGGTGACCTCCGCCCCGACGACGGCATTGCCGTGGCCGTCGAGCACTCGACCTTCGAGCTCTGCGGTACCCAGGTCGAGCACGAGCTCGACGAGCTCGTCGCCTCCGGGTGCCAGCTCGAGCACACCGACTCGAAACCGAGGCAACGAGCGCGTCTGGAAGGTCAGCGACCCGGCGGGCACCTCCTGGAGGTCGAAGTACCCCGCCCCGTCTCCGATCAGCTCCACCGGCTGCGCGAGAGCCGCTGCATTGCGCAGCAGGAGCCGGAACCCTGGCAGCGGGTCTCCCTGCGGTGTGACGATGAGTCCCCGCACCCGACCCGTCGGCAACGTCTCCAGCACCACCTCGAGTGGCGGGCCGTCCGCACTCAGGTCGAGCCCCTCTAGCGAGTAGTCCCGGAACCGAGTCCGGGGTCTCACGTCCAGGGTGTAGTCGGCGCGCGCCGCTACCTCGGAAAAGAAGAACCAGCCTTCGTCGTCGCTGCTGGCCTGGTAGCGCGTCTGTGTCGTGGGCGAATGCAGGTGCACCAACTCGCCCGGCACCGGCGACCCGCGGCCGTCACTCAGGCGTCCGGTCACCTCGACGGGGCTCTCGATGCGCTGCAGGACGACGTCGCGCCTAAGCTCTCCTCGGGCCTCGATCTGCTCGCCTGCCAGAGTGACTCGGAACTCCTCGTACTCCGCGAGGCGGAAGCTCACCGGATACGCCCCCCTCAGGAGTCGCACTTCGAGTGGCAGCTCGTAGGCCCCGTCGTCTCCGGTGAAGACCGGAGCGCCGGAATGCCCGATGGGCGTCACACGGACCCCCTCGAGCGGTTCTCCCGATGCATCCGTCACCGACCCGGACAGGCGAAAGTCCGCGTTCTCCACCACCCGCAAGATCACGGAATCGTCACCGGCGCGCACCAGGGCGCCCACCGACGGATAGGCGTCTCTCGCGACGGTGCGCAGTTCGTACTCGCCGGGCGCGAGTCCGGGGATGGAGAAGAGACCGCCGGCGGAGGTCGTGGCCGCTTGAACGGCGGCGGGAGCGAGCCCCTCGGACACCTGCGGTGTGGCCGCGACAGCCAGTCCAACCACGGCAGCCCCATCCTGATCCACCACGTGACCCCTCACGACGCGGTCGAAGTCGGGAACACGGAGCTCGATCGTTCGTTCCTCACCGACGGCCAGCGTGACCGGAGCCTGGGCTGCCAGAGTCGGACGCTCGGGCGACTCGACCCTGAAGTCGTACGACCCAGCGAGCAGACCTTCGAACTGCGCCACCCCGTCTCGCCCGGTCGTCGCCGAAGGCGAGTCCGCTTCGCTCGCCAAGGTCACCACGGCCTCGGAGAGAGGCGACTGCCTGGCATCGAGAACGACGAAGACGAGACTTGCCGTGCCGCCTTCGCGGGCCGCGTCTCGAGGTCGCAGCCCGGCCGGCTCTGCCGCCTTCGCGTCGTGGGCCGGGAGCGGGCTCGGCAGGACTGGACGAAGCGCCTGCCCGGCGTCTCGGGTCGCGTCCGGCTCTCCACCCGTTCGGGCGCCAGAAGCTGAGCGCCGCAGCGGACGCTCGGGCTCCGTCGGGGCAAGGCTGGCCGCCGAAGGGACGGATTCTGGCCCCATTGCCTTTCCCTGGGCGGCCCCACCCTCGGCCGCGCCCTCCCCGAGAGGAGTCGCGGCGCCTGGACCGGGTTTCCATTGCCACACGAAGCCGAGGACCACTGCCAGGCCTAGCGTGACAACCCAGGGGAGCCTCGCTCGGAAGGCCCTCGATCTACGGATGTTCGACATGGGCCAACGAGTCCTCCGTGCCCTCCTCCCCGAGCTGCCCTTTTGCAGTATACTTCGAATATTGACGATATCCCAATAAATCTACATTGCGCGACAGTCGAACGCCGTACGACCCTGAGACTCGAGGGGAGGGCCAATCGACATTCGGACTCGTCACAGCCCAGGAGGCCTCACCCATGACTTCCCTTTGCCCATCCCGCAGCGTCTTGCTCGTGATCTCGGTCTTGATTCTCGGCATCCCGTCTCTCGCCGGCGCTGCCAACCACAAGGTCGACCTCTGTCACGTCGACTCTGAGGGGGCGATCGTCCTGCTCAACGTCAGCGAACGAGCGGTGCCCAAGCACCTCAACAACCACGGCGACTTCCTCCCGCTCGCGTTCTACAGCGACGGCGACGGAGACGGCTTCGGAGACTCTGCCGCAATGGTGACCGCCTGCACGGCTCCCGACGGCTTCGTCGACAACGGCAACGACTGCGACGATACCGACCCGGACGTCAACCCGGGAGCGGACGAGGCGTGCAACGGCGTCGACGACAATTGCAGCACCGAGGTCGACGAAGGGGGCGTCTGCACCCTCTCCTCCTGCCCGTGCCTGACCCCCGGTAGCTTCTTCGAGCAACTCGTGGCGGGCGAGGTCACCCTCGAGCCACGTGGAAACGGCTTCTGCTACCACTCCGTCAGCACCTCGCTGGTCTTCCTCGAGCCCTACGCGGTGGCCGTCGGCGGCGAGGCCTACGGCACCGGCATGGGTGGTTGGGCCTGTGAGAGCTCTGCGGGACTCTCCGGAGACGTCGGATTCCTCATCGGCCTACCCGAGGAGGACGCGCGTGCATGCGCCGACCTCGTGCGGGACGCCCTGGTTGCCAGCGGTGTCGATCCCGTGAACGACTGTGATCCCTGGTAGACGACGGAGTCCACCACGATCTGATTCGCAGACAGTTCAAGAGGGACGGACCCAACCAGCTCTGGGTGACCGACATCACCGAGCATCCCACCCGAGATCACCGCCCCCGCGTCTTCGTCAGGCTGCTCCCATCAGCCCTCCCGACTCGAGTCGCGCCACCGGTCCGACAAGGGTGTTCTTCAGCTGCTTCTCGAGTTGATCGATCCTGGCCTGCAGAGAAGACCGCTCGAGAGCGAGGCTGGCCTGGGAGATGGCTGCTTCGAGCAGCTCGACGGCCTCGATGGGGCGATCCCCTGCCACATCTCCGTAGATGATCATGGAGACCTCGTTGCCGATCTTGAATGGCAGAGCGAGTGCGCAGGTCGGGACGCGCCCGTCCAGGATCTCGACCAGGTCGGCATTGACCGGTGTTGGCTGGAGGGGTCCCAGGGCGGGCAGCCCCGATTCTGTGACGTCACGAAATATCGAGGGTTGGTCGGCGGGAAGGACGAGTCTACGGATCTTCTCGTTCGGGGACTTCCCCGATGTCTCGAGACCGAACTGGGCGATCCCTCGAAAGCCGTCGGGCCCGTTTTGTACGAGAACTCCCCGATCTACGAACTGACTCGTGTAGTCGAGCAGCTGCAGAATCAGCTCAGCCTCGAAAGTGACGTGCTGTACTTGATGCATCAGCTGCGGAAGTGCCTTGGCTCGAATCTCGTGGGTCGATTCCGGACCGTTCCCGAACACCGCCATGAGAGCCTCGTCGTCCTCTTCGGAGGCGGACTCGGCCCCGGCCTTGGCTGTGGAAGGCGGCCCGAGCTCATCGAGCAGCGACACCAGGGAAAAGCTGAGATCCTCTTCGTCGGGAACGAAGAGCTGTTCGAAGCGGTAGACTCCTCGCGTCCAGGCAACAACCTCCTGCAGTTGGTCCAGAACGTGTCGGCGCAGGGTTCGGGCGACTGCCTCTTGGCTGGCCAGTCCCTGTGCCACCAGGAGAGCTCCCAGCCGGCGCGGCTCCTCTCCCTCGAACTGAACGTCGAGCGCCTGCTCGAGCTGCGATCTGCTGATCACTCCGTCCAGCACGAGGGCGCTGCCCACGGATTCTCGCGCCGAGCTCGTGGCGATGTGGAGCAGTTGGCCGCGGCGCAGCACAAGCAGAGCCTGGCCCGACCGGTGAACCAGGGTCAGGGCACCAGACAGCCCGACCAGATTCAGTCCACGCAGCAATCCCAGTACGGTCTGGCTTCCGATGCTTCCCTTGATGAACATTCTCGTTGATCGCCTCAGTTGATTCGTGCCCGCAGGCGAGGGGCCCCCCGTCCGAGAAGGCTTTCGATGGTCGACACCAACTCGCCAAAACTGAAGGGCTTGGGCAGGAAGGCATCGTAGGAGCCGGGCTCGAGGAGGGATTGGACCTCTCTCTCGAGGAAGCCGGAGATGATGGCGACGGGAGGACTTGGCTGTCGTGCACGCAACTCCTCGAGCACACGGAAACCGGTGAGCTCCGGCATCGCCAGATCGAGGATGATGCCGTCGATCTCGTCGCTGTACTGGGCGTGGAATTCCAACGCTTCGATTCCGTTGTGCGCGATATGGACGCGATAGCCCGCGTACTCGAGCATGCGTTGCGTTGTCTCGAGGACCTCGGGCTCATCGTCGACCAGCAGGAGCGTCCCCGCGGGCGCGGTTTGATCGTGGCGGCGCTGCTCTTGGCGACGGCAGGAAGCAACACCCTGACGCGGGTGCCGTGTCCTGGCCGACTCGACAGGTCCAGCGCACCACCGTGGCTCTGCACGATCCCGTAGACTGCGGAGAGGCCGAGTCCCCGTCCCTGGAACTTGGTCGAGAAGAAGGGCTCGAAGACGCGGTCGAGGAGCTCCGCCGGAATGCCGACGCCGTCGTCTTCCACTTCGAGGAAGACGTAGTCGCCATCGAGCAGCGCACCTGTGAAGTGCATCTTGGCGAGCTCGGATCGTGACAGTGCGAGCCGTCCGCATCGAACCGCGATGGTGCCGGACCCCCTGGTCATCGCCTCGGCCGCGTTCACTACCAGGCTGACCAGGACCTGCTTCAGCCCCGCGGGGTCGGCCATCAACTCGAGCCCGTCCTCCAACTCGAACCTCAGGAGGTGCCCGTGGCCCGCGGCCGCCTCGATCAGGGCTGAGGCCGAATTGACCGTTGCACCGAGGTCGATGTTCTCGACCAGGGCCGGCCTCCGTCCGGCATACTGGAGCATCTGGTCGCAAAGCTCGGCGGCTCGCTCGGCGGCCTTGACGATGTGATCGACCTGCTCGTCGAGACACTCCGGGGAGTCGCGCGTCAGGAGGAGGAGTTGGGCGTTGCCGATGACTGTCATCAAGTGGTTGTTGAAGTCGTGGGCCACCCCGCCAGTCAGGGTCGAGAGCGCCTCGAGCTTTTCGAGTTGCACGAGACGTTCTTGCAAGGCTCGGTGGCTCGCCTTTTCCCGCTGCGAGATCTCGACCTCGCGATGAAGGTGTTGATTGCTCTGGGATAGCTGCTCTGCCTGCAGTAGAGCGTCGTCTCTCTTGGCCCGGATCGCACGCGTAGCATGACCGACCATCCTGCGGAGCTCCCGGTTGCGCCGCCGCACGCGGGCGGTTCGGTGCCTCACCCAGAGCGCCCCCAGGGCAAACGCCAGGAGCGCGGCCATCAGCATCGCGCCGGTGGTTCGATACCAGGGGACCGCGTCGTTGATCGGTCCGAAGGAGGGCCGTCGCGAATAGGCGGCAGCGGCGGGCGGCGATCTCCTCATGGTCAGGAACGATCGGAAGATGGGGCGTTTCGGCCTTCGGTCACGGGTGAGACGCTCGAGTGACCCAGTCGCGGTGAGCTCCTCCATCGAAGAGAAGGCCGACAGCACTGCCTCTGGCGGAGAGATCTGATCTCCGAAGGTCTGAAGGATCAGCTCGGCGAAGGCGCTCGTCTGCCGAAGTCTCCGATGACAGATCCGCGCCCTTTCGGCGGCGTGACAGGGTGGCTTTCTCGGTCGAGTGGGGACGGCACTGGCGCTTCCACGCAAGGAGTGAGTAGGATCAAGCCCATCGCCCCATCAGTCTTGACTGCATTCCAGGTTCGTGAGGCCCACTGCCGTGCAACGCGAAATCCCGCTCTACACGCATGAGGGAGTCCGCGACGCGGACATCAGTAACCACTGGTTCACCACGCCCGACAGACTGGGTCTGACTCTGACTCGGTTCCGGCGCAAGCCCTGCGATGACGTGGTTCTCCTCATTCATGGCCTGACGACCAGTACGGACATGTTCATCATGCCCGAGCACTACAACCTCGTGCAGTTCCTCCTGGACAACGGACTCACCGATGTCTGGTCGCTCGACTTCCGGATGAGCAATCGCTTCTCCTACAACCTTCAACCCCATCGGTTCAACATGGACGACGTGGCGATGAACGACATGCCCGCCGCGTTGGAAGAGCTGCGCGAACATGTCGGCGATCGTCCCATCCACGTGATTTGTCACTGCCTTGGCAGTGTCTCCTTCATGCTCAGCCTGTTTGGACGGGCCTCGCGTGGAGTCTCCAGCGTGATCTCCAATAGTGTCGCCCTGACGCCTCGATTGCCTCGTTGGTCGTTGATCAAGCTGACCATCTTTCCGTTCTTCGTCGACCACGTTCTCCGGTTCGACTATCTGAACCCGCGATGGAGTGAAGACCGCGGCATCACTCTCGGCAAGATCTTCTCGAAGACGGTCTCGCTCTTTCACCGAGAGTGTGACGAGCCCTCGTGTCACATGTTGAGCATCATGTGGGGGACCGGGTGGCCGGCTCTCTACCACCACGAGAACCTGCAAGAGGTGACCCACCGTCGCGGGGCAGATCTGTTCGGAGGAACCAGCATGCACTACTACCGACACGTGCGCAAGATGGCCTACTCGAAGAACACCGCCGTCAAGTTCCACCCGGAAGACCCTCGCTACGAGTCGTTGCCTGACGACTACTTCCAGTACGCAGCTCATATTCGCACGCCGATCTTGCTGGTTACCGGCGCGACGAATCGAGTGTTTACCGACTCGAACGTCGAGTGCCATCGCCGGCTCGAGGAGCTTGCGCCTGGCCGCCACGAGCTGCATGTCTACCCCGGCTACGGACATCAGGATGTCTTCATGGGCAAGAACAACCATCTGGACACCTTTCCGCGCATGCTCGACTTCATCGAGAGGAACCGTGGAAAGCCGCCTGGCGACGCTGACAGGCGGGAGGGGGGTGCTGCGGAGCGAGCCTCATGAGCGTCGGCACTGGAATCGAACAGAACACGGCGTACTCGCTTCTGCACGAAGGCCGACAGGTGACTGATTGGGGGAGAATGGAGCATGCTGATGTTCGTCCTGTCGCCAGGCCGCAGAGCGAACACGAGTTGGTCGAGATCATTGGGCATGCTGCACGTCACGATCCGCCTGTGACACTGAGGGGCGCAGGCCACAGCGCGGGTGGGCAGTCGTTCTGTATGGACGCCCTCATGGTAGACACCTCCCGGCTGGATCGGATCCTCGAGCTGGACGAGGAGAGCCGGACGGTTCGTGTGCAGTGTGGAGCGGACTGGGGTGTGCTGACGGCAGCACTCGAGCCGCTCGGCTTGTGCGTGACAACGAAGCAGGAATTCGACCTGTTCACGATCGGCGGTTCAGTCGCCCGTAACGTCCATGGCAAGAGCTTCGACTACGGTCCGCTGATCGAAGCCATCGACAGCTTCCGGCTGCTCACCGCCGAGGGTCGCATCATCCGGGTGAGCCGAAACGAGAACGCGGAGTTGCTCCCCGCAGTCGTGGGTGGCTACGGACTGTTGGGGGTGGTGGTCGATGTAACGCTTTGCCTGGTCGAGGATCGAATCGTGACGAAGGGCCCGATCACCGCAGACGCGAGTGGACCTCTCGTTTCGAAGTACGTGGAGGAGATTCGATCAGGCCGAAACCGGCTACCCCTCTGCTACGGCTTCTTGAACGCAGAGTGTAGCCATGGCTTCTACCTCTCGTACGAGTACGCTCCCGACGATCTGAAGCTGCCTCTCGACGCTCTGAAGCGCGGCGAGCTCAAGCCTGGCCTGGTGAACTTCTCTACCAGGCTCCAACGGAGCAGCCGGCTTTCCCGACGTGCGACAATCAAGATCCTGCAGTCGGAAAGCGGCGGGAGCGAGACGACCCTGCGTAGCCGAAGACGCCTGCTGTGGGACGATGCGCCCGCTGCCTTCAAGGAGATGCTCGTTCCGAAGTACTTCTTGCCAACGGACCGATTCGCCGAGTTCTGCGACCGTGCCGGTGAGATCTTCCGGAAACACGGTGACTCCTTGAAGGTACTCACCAATCACTTCCGGTTCGTTCCGGCCAACGACGAGTCGTTGTTGAGCTTTGCGCCCCAGGACGCCATCTGCATGATCCCCTGCTACCTGGCCAACAAGGACTCGCCGTCGTGGAAGGAGCAATTCGCATCGTCCAATCAGCTTCTGGTGGAAGCTGCCCTGGATCTGGGAGGAAGGTACTACCTGACGTTCGATAGCCTGCCAACCTTGGAGCAGTTGCGCCGAGGCTACCCGCGTTGGGATGAACTGGTGGCACTGAAGCGGCAGCACGACCCGAGTGCGTTGTTCAGCAGTCGTTTCTACCAGAGAATACGTGGCGAGCTCCGCCGTCTAGAGGAGGCAGGAGTTGACTGAAGTTCGTCGCCTGCCGATTGCACCACGTCGCCCCAGGAGCGGCAGGGAAGCCGCCCTCGAAGGACTCTTTGCCGAGGCAGATGTCCAGATCGACGGTTCTCGTCCCTGGGACATCCAGGTATCCGACCAGCGTTTCTACGACCGTGTTCTGCGGGACGGCACGCTCGGCATCGGCGAGGCGTACATGATGCGATGGTGGGACTGTGGCGATCTGGACGAGCTCGCCTTCAAGGTCTTCCGGGCGGGCCTCGACGAGCGTCTCTCCAAGAACTGGAGACTGGCGTGGCACTTTCTTCGAGCTCGGATCACCAACCTCCAAAGGCGCTCGCGGTCGGAAGAAGTGGCCCAGGTCCACTACAACCTGTCCAACGAGTTCTACGAGATGATCCTCGGCGAGACGATGGCCTACACCTGTGGCTACTGGAAGGACGGAGTCGAGACCCTCGAAGACGCCCAGAACGCCAAATACGACCTGATCTGCCGAAAGCTCGATCTTCAGCCTGGTGAGAACGTGCTCGAACACGGCTGCGGTTGGGGGGGGTTCGCTCGCTTCGCTGCGGAGAACTACGGCTGCCACGTCGTTGCCGTGAGCATCTCGGAACCCCAGATCGACTATGCCAAGCGACTTTGTCGCGATCTGCCGGTGGAGGTTCACTTCTGCGACTATCGTGACGAGGAGGTCTACAACCCAACAGGACGCAGCTTCGACAAGGTCGTTTCCATCGGTATGTGCGAGCACGTCGGCCCCAAGAGCTACCGGCAGTGGTTCGAGATCGTCGATCGGCAGATGCACGATGATGGGCTGTTTCTGCTGCACACCCTGGGGCAGCATCGATCGAGCTCGGGTAACGATCCTTTCACGCAGAAGTACATCTTCCCCAACTGCGTGATGCCATCGCTCAAGCAACTGTCCGTGGCCGCAGAGGGGCTTCTCAAGGTGGAGGATCTGCACGATTTCTGGATGTCGTACTACTTCACGATGCGCGAATGGCAGCGCAACTTCCGAGCGAGATGGCAGGAGATTCAGAGTCTCGACAGCAAGTTCGACGACCGCTTCTTCCGGATGTGGAACTTCTACAACCTCGCTGGCATGGGCGCGATCAGATCTCGATCGGGAGCCTTGTGGCACCTCGTCTTCTCGAAGCCGGCCTCACTTCGCGAGTACGTGCCGGTCCGTTAGTCCATGGGGGAAGCCCCGTGGGCGAGGCTGTCGACGATACGAGCGACCTCGTTCGGTGCTTCGTGCTGGACGAAGTGTCGCGCCCCACGGATCCGTTCGAAACGCGCATCCTTCATTCTTCGCGCGAGAGCGGCACCGGCTCGAGCTGAGAAGATCCGGTCTCGATCGGAGAACGCCACCACGCTCGGTACGTCCCAGGCCTCGAGCTCGGTGAAGAGTGTTCGAAGCAGCTCGTACGAGGCGTGATGGCGTGAGGTCGGAATCATCCGAGGAAAGGCAGCTATGCCGGCTCGGGTGCTGGCGTCGTGATTCGCACGAGCGAAGAACTGGCGACTCTCCCGATCGAGGCTCGACCTGAGGCCGAGACGCTGGAACAGACCGAGCTTCCTGACCAGGAGGTTCGAGGCGTAGCGCCAACGAGTGATGACCGTGAGGGGCAACCGGTACCGTGCAGGAACCTGCATGACCGGGTCCGTCAAGGTGTTGAGAATGGCCAGGCCGCGGAAACGGAAGCGCTGGCGCAGCGCAGCACCCAGACCGATGGGGCCGCCCCAGTCATGGCAGCAGAGCACCATGTTGTGCAGATCGAGCTCTTCGACCAGTCGCGCGATCAGGTCGATGTGTCGCGCGAGGGTATACACCGATTCCGCCTCGGGCATGTCCGACATGCCGAATCCCAGCAGGTCGGGTGCCAGGCACCGATACCGGTCGCGCAGCAGGCGAATGACCTCGTGAAAGACGAGGCCGCCGGTCAGGTTTCCGTGCACCATGAAGACGACAGCACCATCGGGGTCGACGCCCGCGCGTGAGGAGGCCGCCAGGCCGGTATCGAAATAGGAGAGGCGGTATCCGCCGAGTCGAGCGAAGGCCTGCACCGACTCGAGCTCCGCCGGCAAGATGGACAGCTGCGACTCCTCGGTCGGGGCGTCGGGTCAGGCGGTTTCGAACATGGTGGAGGTCTGGGCGGAGAGATCCGACTCGATGACCTGCCAGCCGGCTTCCATGAAGGGTGCCCCAGCGTGCAGCAGACGTGCGAACAGGCGCGCTGCAGGTCCACTGTGGAACTGCGCGAGACGAGCCACTCTCTTGATGTTCTCGCCGGCGATCTCTTCTGCCACGTTGCGGATGCGATCGCGACTCAGGGCGCCATCCTCGGCAGAGATCATCTCGTCGAACAGGACGTGGGACCTCAGAAGGGCCCGCACGTACTGCTCGAAGGCCTCTCCCCACCGATCGGGGGAACGCACCAACTGTGGGGCAATGGCACCGGCGAGCAGCGCGCACCCGACCCCCGAGGAGCTCGGAAACCAGGCTTGTCCGAAGGAAGGCCCTGCCAGCAGCCAGTTGCCGCCATACGCGCGCTCGTGGATGAAGTAGCGGTTGCGAAGCGCGATCACCTCCGAGCGCTCCGGGAACTGCTCGCGCACCTCGAGTCCCCGTCGAGCGTAGGCCTCGGTGACGAGCGCCACGATCGTCTCCGGGTCAGGCTCTTCGTCGCTGGCCTCGACACTGATCCCGATCGAGACATAGCTGCCGAGCGGAATACACCACGCCATCCCATCGATGCCGTCCAGGTGTCGATAGAGACGCAACAGGCTCGTGCAGTGCTTCCAACCACTGTCTTCGCACGCCTGTACCCTACTCGCTGCCATCCGATAGTGGCAGAAGACGACGCGTTGCGGTCGGCTGACCCACTGAATCGGCACATTGGCCGCCTTGGCTGCCAGTCGGAGATGATTCGTGGCGTCGAACAGATAGCGCGGACGTAGCTCCCGACCGTCGGCGAGCCGAACTCTTTCGATCCGGTCGCTCGCCTCGTCGTACTGCAACGAGTCGACCAGCACGTTCTCGTGAGTACATTCCGGTCGAGCGAGAGTCCGCGCGGCCAGGGCCTTGTCGAATCCGATGCGGTCTACGTGGACGAACTCGTCGCCAGAACGAAATCCGAGCATTCGCAGTCCCAGGCTGCGCATCCTGTTGGCCTTGAAGTCGCAAATGCTCGCGTACTTCCCGGAATAGACCGACACGTAACGCTTCGGGAAGTAGAACTCGGCGTACTCGGGGAAGAACTCGAGCAGGGCGACCGTGCCAGCAGGATCGATGGACTCGCCGAGTCGCGGCTGGTCACCCGGAACGGCGCCCAGCAGCAGGTGAGGCATCCGGGCTTGCGACAGGTAGTGGCTGATCGCCACACCGGTCAGTCCGGCGCCCACGATGATCGGTATGTCGTCGTTTGTGGCCACGATGAGCTCGCCGCGGATTCTACACCTCGGGGTGCCGGTACAGCCGTGGTTTCCGTTCTGCCAGGCGACCTGATCTCGTAGTGACCACCGTCGGAATTCTCATGGCGCTGCGAAGTCCTCCAGGGCTTCGAGAGCATAGCGGTAGCCGGCCTCCACTATCTCGTCGATCCGCTCGCCACCCATGAAGCTGAACTCCTCCATCGGCGGCGTCAGGTAGAGACTCGAGAGTCGCTGTAGCTCTGACTTGGCGGCGAGGTCGGCGCAGGCGAGACTTCGGTTCAGAATGTCCCCGAGGCTCGGCACGTCGACCGGGTCCTGGACGATGCGGCGCCAGAGGAGGTTGCCCGCCGAAGGACATTCCGACAAGGTCGGATCGGCCTCCACGTCGACCGGTGGACTGACATCGACGGTGATGATCGCGCCCGGGCACTGCCGGTGCATGCTGCGCACCGGGATGTTGTCGAGTACCGCGCCGTCGACGATGACTTCGCCATTCGAAACGGCCGGGGGAAACACTGCAGGCATGGCCGCGCTCGCGCGAACGGCTCGCCAGGCGAGGCCCTGTCGATGTTCCACCAGGCTCGCTCGGGTGAGGTTGGTGGAGACGCAGAAGAACTCGATGGGAAAGTCCTCGATTCGGGTCTCTCCGAACATCAGCTGCAGCTGCCGATCCAGCTCCCGACCGCTGAGAAGTGACACCGCAGGATAGTTGTAGCGACGGGTGAAGCGGGCGTCCACGAACGCGGTTCGTCCGAGCTCGACCATCTCTTGCCACGAGCAGCCTTTGGCCGTGAGGCCGGCGACGCAGGCGCCCATGCTGGTTCCGCAGACCATGTCGACAGCGATTTCGTGCTCCTCGAGCGCGCGGATGAGACCGATGTGAGACAGCGCACGGGCGCCGCCGCCTCCGAGGACCAGGCCGACGGCACGTCCGGAGAGGAGCCGCGCCAACCGTTGGACTCCTCCAGAATGTCCCTCGCGGACGTGGTGAACACGACTCACACCGAGGCTCGCCAGCCATGCCGCAGTTGCGCCCGTCGGAACCTCGGCAGTGTCTCGTAGCAGGACGAGCTCTCGGCGTCCCGGGTTCGCCAAATCGAGATCGGTTGCCTCCAGCTCGCCGGAGAGCTCACCGATGAGCTCGTCGGAACCGATGTCCTGCGGCGTTTTCGACGCATGCGCTACGAGCAACACTCGATCCGCCTGGCGCAGGCAGCGATCGGCCCAGGGTCCCGGCGTCGGCTCGCTTTCGTATACGACGAAATCGTGCCGTCGTTCCTGCTCATCGAGCCACTGCGCGATCCGATCGGATCGAGAGTCCATCGATTCGTTCTCTGCTGCCCCGCTTCCGTGGACCTCGGCGAATCGAGCGCTGTCGATCCGCACGGTTGTGCTCCGGGCTTCGAGTGAATGAGCGAGGACGGATCCGAAGTCCATTGACCACTGCCCCAGTGGTTGCACCGCGATGGTGTCGGGGCGAGCGAAGCCCGGGCGGTCCTGTCGGGACTCAATCAGTCGATCGATCAGCGTATGGACCATCGGCAACAGGGCCTGTGGGTGGCGCACGAGCAATCGAAGAAAGCCTCTGCGTGAGAGCCGAATCAACCTGCTGGCCCGAAGGGCCAACACCGAGGCATTGCGCGGTCGATTGCTCAACAAGGCCATCTCGCCGACCGATGCCAAAGGCCGCACCTCCGAGATCTGTCTTCGCGCGGAGGCGTTCACATCGGCAACGACCCGGAGTCGTCCGACCACGAGAATATAGAGCGCGTCACCGGGATCCCCTTGGTGAAACAAGAAGTCGCCGCCGCGCAGACGTACCCAGGAGAGACTCGATTCGAGCTCATCCAGGTGCTGCTCGTCGAAGCCCTCCAGCAACCCGGAGCCCGCCAGCACCAGTCGCGGAAGTCGTTTCTCGACGAGGCGTTCGAGGAGCTCGCCGACCTGGGGGTGGGCTGCGCCGATCTTCTCGAACACCTTTACCGAAAGCGCCAGAACGCGACTGGGCTCGAGTGCGACGACCGTTGCCGAACAGCGGCCGCCGGTCGCCAGAGACATCTCGCCGACACACTCGCCAGGCTCGACGTGTGCGACGCGATGACGGTCGCCTCCCTGGTCTACCTCGACCGAGAATCGGCCTTCTGTGACGATGTAGACGTAGTCGGAGTGGCCGCCCTGTTCGACCAGAGCATCTCCCGTCTCGAAGGATACGAGGAACACCTGGGAGATGAGCTGCTCGACGATCGGGCTCGAGAGCTCTCGAAACAGCTCGGCCGACGCCAGCAGTTTTCGAAGATCGGGGCGGTCGCTCAACTCCTGCCTCGGCTCATGATCACATCAGCAGCCTACCTGACTCGATGCCACGCAGCGGCACGACCCTCTTTCGCGGGGGCCCCAGGCCCCGGGTTCCCTCTCCCCCAGGATTGCGCTAGCGTGCTCGAAGGCGCAACTTCCAGAACGAGGTGAGGAGCTTCGGTCGATGATAGCGTCTGCAAGAGTCCCCATCGAAGTCCATCCGCCCTTGTTCGGTGAGCGCCGAGCCCTGGCCTGCCCTCCACCGGTGCGAGCTCGCTTCGTCGCCGGTGACGGAGCAATCCTTCAGGTTCACCACATCGCCGGGGGCGACAAGGGACCACTGATCCTGGCCCCTGGCACGGCCATGACGGCTCTCTCCTATCTGGCCGACACCACGCAGGAGAGCTTCGCAGAGTTCCTGGCAGACCAGGGGTTCGACGTCTGGCTGTTCGACTGGCGCACCAGCCCCCTCCTCGATTCCCATCACGAGGCGTACACCTTCGACGATGTAGCCCGCTGCGACTGGCCGGCGGTGATCGACTACGTGCTGGGCGAGACCGGTAGGCCCTCGGCCTCGGTGTTGGCCCACTGTCTGAGCGCGCCTTGTCTCTTGCTTTCGCTCGTACGAGGTTACCTGCCGTCGACTCGTATCAAGGCGCTCGTCGCGAGCCAGGCCGGTCTTCATCTGGTACTCAACCGCGCCACGCGGATCAAGATCGGTCTCCGTGTCGACCAACTCCTGCCGGGGAACGCCATGGTGCATCAGTCGTCGGATGGGCCCCGTCGAGGTGCATGGGACCTGGTTGTCGGCCTGGTGGGGGCGATCTGGCCCAAGTCGTACTCGTGCACCAACGCCGCTTGCCACCGTCAGAGCGCCACCTTCGGCGACATCGTCTCTCACGACCGGATCAACGACACTACCCATGAACTGATGGGCGCGCACGTACCCGAGGTCAACAGTACGTTCGTCAAAGACGCCGCCGACCTGGGACGCAAGAGCTGCATCCTCACCGCTGAGGACCGCGGTCACCTCGAACGGCTGGCGGTTCCCCTGCTCCTGGTCTCTGGCGCGCAGAACCAGATGCTCCTGCCCGAGGGCACCCGTCGCACCTACGAGCTGTTGCGTCAAGTCCATGGGGATCTCATCGAACGAGAGGTCTTCCCGGGTTTCGGACACCTGGACTGCTATCTCGGAACGGGTGCGCGAGAGGTGGTCTGGGAGCGTCTGGCGCGCTTTCTCGATGCCTGAGGCCGTCGGTCGAGGATCAAGATCGGTGGTATTATGAACCCCTCTCTAGACAGATTCTGAGGTGACTTCGATTCCGACTCTTGCCGGTGACGATTCGGCGACGTTCGATTCGAGATTGCTCGACGCAATCTGTGCCAGGGCCAGCTTTGTTCCGGGGGAGGAGCTCCGACGCAAGGACAACCACTACTCGGACATGTACCTGATCATCGACGGTCAGGTCGACGTCCTGGTAGAGCCCGATGCCGCACCGATCGTCGTGGGACCGGGTGCGCCGATCGGCGAGATCGGGTTCCTCCGAGGCTGTCGTACCACAGCCACGGCGGTTGCGCGCAAAGCAACGACCGCACTGGTCATCGACGACCAGGCCCTATGGCGGATCGAGCGTGAGGTGCCGTCGATCGCCGTGGTCCTTCTCCGGGCGCTCGCCAGGACCGCTGAGGAACGCCTCGACCTGAATCAGCAACTGGCGCCCTCTCTCGCGGAGGATGACGAATTCCCCGTCGAGATACTCCTCTGTCGCAACGAGCAGATGCTGGAGGTCGCGACGAGGATGCGCTACCGGGTCTACTGCGAAGAGTTGGGACGCTCCTCGCCGTACGCAGACCACGACAGCAAAGTCATTCGCGACAATCTGGACGATTCCGGCTACACGTTCCTCGCGATGGAAGACGGAAGGGCGATCGGAACCCTGCGCGCCAACCTCTCGACGGAGGGAGACCTGGGCGTGCTGGAGGACCTCTACGGGATGGCCTCGTCATCGTGCCACCCCGATCACACGATCATCTGTACCAAGTTCATCGTGGAGAAGTCGAAACGCGGGAGTCCCGCTTCGATGGGCCTGATCGGTGCGATGGCGAGTTTCGCGCTCAAGGAAGGCATCCGCGAGTGCTTCATCGACTGTGTTCCGAGGCTCATTCCTCTCTACCGGCGCCTCGGATTCGTGGTGTCGGGAGAGAAGTTCTTTCACTACGAGAACGGCCCCTCGGTGCCACTGGTGCTGGACGTGACCAAGCATGGCGAACGGCTGTCTCGGGGCGTGGGTCGCTAGAAGTCTTGGCCCCGACGAGTTGAAGCAAATGAGTCAAGTTTCAGAGGCCAAGACTTCTGAGCCGCGCGGCGCAGCCGCGCCTGGCGGGAAACACCTTGGGGGGAGCGTGATACTCATCACGCGAACCCGCTAGTCCTTCCTTTGGGAGATGTGATGTTCACGAATGCACAACTGCTCGTTCTGATCGTGGTGGGGCTACTCGGTCACACCATGGCCATCTTCTGGTACTTCGCCGACCAACGAAACGCCAGGTTGTGTCGCAAGACCATCTACGACATGCCTCTGCCGGAAGGGCAGCTTCGCCGGGAGATCCGCAACTCGGTGCACACCCCCATCCATGCGGTCTTGCTCGCGAGCTTCCTCTGGCTCGGGTTCTTTCAGAACACGACCTGGCTGTCGTTCTTTCTTTCCTTGCTGGCTACCACGGTGTGGGCGGAGATCTGGCATTACTTCTCCCACCGGATGATGCACCTCAAGAAGCTGCACTGGATCCATCTGGAGCATCACAAGAGCTACCTGAACAGTCCTTTCACGGCGATCTCCTTCTCGTTCTCGGAGAAGCTGATCTTCGGCCTGGGAATGATCGGCATGATGGCGGCTGTGGATCTGGTGGTGAGTGTGAACTTCTACGGCGTCGCCGGCTGGTACATCGGCTACCTGCTGATCAACTCCTTCAGCCACGCCAACTTCGAGATCAAGTCCGAGAACTACCTCAGATTCACCGGCAAGTTCATCACCAGCACCACCTACCATTCACTCCACCACTCCCGCTACATCAAGAACTACGGGCTGGGCACCCGATTCCTGGACAGGGCGTTCGGAACCGAATGGGAGGACTACGAGGCTCTGTATGAGCGGGTAAACGTCGATCGTGTACCGCTCCGGAAGCGTACCGAGAAGGTTGTCGGATCGACGGCTGGCTGAGATCCGCGTTCGTTTTGCTCATGCGAAGGCTGTGCTGCCTTCAAGAATGAGGCGGCGGTCCCGAGCGTGCCTGACGCTGCAGGCCCTCGAGCCAGATCTGATGATACTTGTGCATACGCCGAGGCATGAGGAGATGGGACAGGCGGGCGAGCCAGCCATGCTGGGTCTCCTCGGTCAGGACGTGGCAGCCCTCGGTCGTTTCTCGAATCAGCCAGGCATGATAGACGTCGAGCCCAAGCGCCTGGGCACTCCAGGCAATGCGTTGCTTCGGCACGAACTCTTCGACTGTGGACTCGATGGTTACCGAGAACGTCTTCCACCGGAACCTGGATCCGGCTTCGAGCTCGGTTGCCGAGGTGTCGGCCATTCTGACGTTCTGCGAGTTGGGGTACCAACTGGGCCACAAGGGCGCACGAATCAGCCAGGCCCAGACTGAGCTGGCCGTCTGGTCCATCTCCAGTTCATTGCGGACGTGAACGGCACAATTGTCCGGACGGTAGTGCACTGGCCAGTGGATCGTCTCGAGCTTCTCCATACCCTTTTCTAGAGCCGCCTCCTATGAAGCGAGGCGTTTGATCGAGTCGCTGGCGGTCGAGCGCAGCGGCGACTTGGGCCTGCCGGTCGCGGGAGTGTGAAAAACCCGGTCACCTTCGCTGGCCTCATTGGGTGTGACATAGCCCAGTTCGCGGAGTTGGTCCTCCATCCGTTGGATCAGCTCCTGCAATTGAGCACGAGAGACATAGTCGTAGCGCAGCACGTCTTCGGACACAAGGCTGTTGTAGGAGACGTGCTTCATCAATTCGATCTCGTCGAAGTGGATGCCGAAGCTCTCCGGTCTCTCTCCCAAGGGTGTCCCGGGAAGAGGGACCAGAGCGTGCACTTCGATCCAATCGGGCTGCAGCAGCCGCATCAGGTCGATGCTCTTGAGCTGCTCTTCGTAGGAGCCCGGCAGGCCGACGATCCACTCGGTCTTCACTCGGATTCCCTGCTCGCGAACCGCTGAAACGACCTCCGGCATGAGATCGACCTGGAGTCGCTTCTCGACTCGGTCGAGGATCCTCTGCGATCCCGCCTCGATCCCGAAGGAGACGGCGCGGCACCCCGCTTCGTAGGCACGCTTCCAGTCGGTTCGCTTGCCGCCGTCGATGCGTGACCAGAACGACCACTCGAAGGGCGCCCCGCGCTCCTTGCCGAGATCGATCATCTGGTCGAGGAAGAGGGAGAAGCGCTTGGGCTGGGCGTTCATGGTGTCGTCCACGAACACCGCCTCGTCGACTCCCATCGCGAGGCCGCGCTCGACCCCGCGCATGATCCTCTCGGGCGACTCGAACTTCCAGGCTGTGTCCCAGATCGCCCGCGCTGCACAGAAGCTGCAATTGGCAGGACAGCCTCGCGAGGTCATCATCGAGAACTGCGAGTAGCGCTCCGGGAAACCGAACGCCTCGAGCTCTGGAAGAGGGAGCTCGTCGAGGGAGGCGATTCGCGGCTGCGGCGCTGTGCGGCGGATCTCACCACCGCGCTCGCGATAGACCAGGCTGGCCACCCCGGAGACCGGGTCTCCGGCTTCGAGCCTGGCTAGCAGTTCGACCAGAGCGTACTCACCCTCTCCGATCACTCCGAAGTCGAAGCCTCCGAGCTCGATCGTCATCTCGGGGCGCACCGTGACATGAGGCCCCCCCGCGACGTAGACGGCACTGGGAAGGATCTGCTTCAGCCGTTGTCGAATGTGAATGGCATGCATGAACTGACGCGTGGTCATCGTGAAGGCCACGATGTCGAAGGGTTGCCGCCGAACGAGATCGTCCAGCCCTTCGAGGTCGTTCTCCAGGAGCTGAAGGTCGTACACCTCGACCTCGTGCCCGGCCTGGAGCACGGTGGCCGCGAGGGAAGAAAGTCCGATCTGGGGCGTGGTGAATCCGTACATCTCCCGGTCCTCCGGGAGCCACGGATCGACGAAGAGGAGTTTCATCCTGGAGTCCTTTCTCGTCAGGGGAACTGCAGGCTCTCGTCCGGCCCGCCTCCGCCAGGTATGCGCAGGCCGTATTCTCTTCAACACAAGTGCAAAAGATACGTGAAAGTCGAGCCATCGTAGCACGCGATTCCGGGGGACCGGCCCCGGGCTGCTAGGCTGGGCACCATGCCCACGAAGGTTCAGCGATTCCTCGAGTCTCTCGGACAGGACGCCAGGCTCAGGGACGAGCTCCGACGGGCCGTCAGCGAGGCTGACGATACGGCTTTCGAGAGGGTCCAGGAGGTTCTGAGCCGAGCAGGCCTTTCGCTGGACTGCGAGGATCTCCCGACTGTGACGGACCACCTGCTCGGGCACACGCCGCGCCCCAGGTCCGTGTTGCCTCTCCCTCGAGAGGGGAGATCCAGGCTCGAAGGACTCTCCGGAACCTTCTATCTTCCGAGCCTGCCGGGCTGGGGGCCCGGGCAACGATAGCGATCACGACTCGGCGGGCGCTTCGTCGAAGGGCCAGATTTCGAGCCCGTGGATCGAGTGCCGGACGTCGTTGGTGAGCTCGACCATCGCGAGCGGCTGATCGCTCTCGGTGGAGAGAACACGGACGGTAGCGGGAGACGACCCCGCAGCGAACAGACCGTCTTCCAGCAGACAGAGCCCCCGACAGAAGCCGGGAATGGTAGTGGTCTGCGGGTCGATACCCACCAATTCGCTCTCGTCACGCTCGGGCGCAGGGAACCACTTCGACACTTCGGCAAAGAACGGAGGCCCCAGAAGCGTCACTCCGCGGGCTTCGGTATCGTTGAGCAGGACCCCTCCCTGGAACGGCCTCGGATTGTGAGTGCCCAGGGGAATCTGAGCC
The DNA here is from genome assembly GCA_963851415.1 of uncultured Acidobacteriota bacterium. Lineage (GTDB taxonomy): Bacteria > Acidobacteriota > Thermoanaerobaculia > Multivoradales > Multivoraceae > CAWKPF01. The sequence goes on along the minus strand of CAWKPF010000002.1, from coordinate 3,674,699 downwards.
ACCAGTCGCAGGTCCCTGCGCTCGATCTCGAACAGAAAGGGCGCGGCACGACCCGATACGAGCAGCGAGCCGCCGGCACTGACGACGTTGTTGAGGTGGAGAGTGTCCTTGCGCTCGGGGCCCGATGCGGCCAGCGGATCGAAGCAACGGTAGCTGATCTGTCCGTCGGCGAAGAGCCGGATTCCGAGGGCGCCAACGAACTGCCAGTCGTCGAGATCGAGCTCGAGAAGAGTGTCGAAGGAGGTCGAGGTCAGATAGAGCTGGTTGTCGAACAGTGTGATCTCGTGGCACTGACCGAGATAGGGATTGGTGACCCGGTTCCGGAGGGCGAGCTGCCGATCGAAGACCAGGAGCTCGTTGCTCGCCGCCACCAGCACCTCGTCGCGCGTGAACGCGATGCCTCTGAGACCTCGATCACCGCCCTCTCCCGCCCAGTCGATCTCGGTCTCTCGCCAGTCGACGACGAGCTCGAAGGCCTGGTTCTCGAGATCGACCAGATAGAGGGCACCGTGACTCTCTCCGCGTCGGGACGAGCGCACCACCGTGCTCGCGAGAACGCGCGGCAGCCTGGCAAGAGGCTTCATGCGCCGACCACGTGAATGTTGACGACGAAGAGTCGATGTGCCGTCTCGACGAGAGGCCAACGATGCCAGCCGGCACCTCTGCGGTGGTAGAGATGAACGCAACCGGTTTCGTCGTCCGAAGCGATGATCTCCGCCTTGCCGTCTCCGTCGATGTCGGCGACCGCCACGCAGTGGAAGCCGACCGGTCCACTCTTGGCGAGAGTCTCTCGGAGCCAGCTCTGCCGAGCTCGGTCCCACTTGAGGAACACGAGCGCGGTCTCGCCGTGACCGGGAACGTCGAGCGTACGGGTGCCGACGACCAACTCGTCGTCGCCATCGCCGTCGATGTCGCCGAGGGCAAAGCCGCGCGACTTGATCGCTCCATCGAGTCTGGTCAGGAATCGTCGCTCCACCCCCGTGTCGCTGACACGGTAGGAGTAGAGCTCGGAATAGGGATCGATGATCTGCCGATTCGGCTCCAGGATGCCGACCCGATTGGCGATGATTACGGGTTGCGTTTCGGCCCCGGGGGTGCCCACGACCATCATTCTCGAGTGTGAGCGACCCTCGAAGTCGTCGACGACCCGCTTCGTCCAGGCATCTCGGGGCCGAGAGTAGAGGAAGAGTCCTCCGGGAGTACTTTCCCATTTGCCGGTATCGGCCCTGGCCGTGGCGGCGAGGATCTCGGATCTGCCATCGCCATCGACGTCGGTGACCAGGACTTCGCGGGTGTTGGTGCTCTGCTGACCGTAGTTGGCTTCGTCGATCAGCGTCGCCGCCCGGTGCTTGGCAGGCTCGACCAGGAGTACCTGGCCATTCGGTCTCGTGCCGAGGACGATCTCGTCGGCTCCATCGCCATCGACGTCCCCGAGTGAGACCGAGCGTAGGAAGCTCGCGCCTTCTCCGAGGCCGGCGAGGGTCTCGGGACCCGCGTCGAGCGAATCCAGTCGAAACTGCAGCAGGGAGCAGCGACCCGACTCTCGGGTCACGCCGGCGACCAACGACAGCTCCCCCTGGCCCTCCAGGTCGCCCCAGTCAGCGGCAACGAAGGTGTACGGATCCGCCATGGGCCTCTCGGTCGACTCGACGGTCGACAGCGGCAGCAGCCGAGATCGCCAGCCCGCTCGCGGCTCGAAGACGACCAACTGAGGCCGCATCGCGCCTCCCTCTTCGGGCCGGGCGACCAGGAGGGCGAGAATCACCCACCGGGCGGGTTCTGTCGGCCTTTCCATCGGCCCTTCCAGACTCGCGGCGAGCGCGTCGACGAACTTCTGTTCGAGTTGCGGCCGTTCGACGGCCTCGTTGTGCGACATGGTGGTGGTCATTGTAGGAGACCCGAATCGGCCTCCTGGGTAGCTGCGTGCTAATATAGGAATATTAAGTACTGACAGGTCGGGGAACCGACTGGCGGTGGATGGCCCTCCGGCGATCCCGCGCGCGTGGCTCGCTCCGACCTCAACCGAGGAGGCAAGTGATGGCGAAGGAAGACGTACTGGCCTTTTGGGAGAAGGTAGGAGAGGACGAGGCTCTGAGCAGCAAGCTCGAGACCGAGGTGGAGCCTCGCTCCGGCTGGGACGCGGTCGTCGCGTTCGCCAATTCGAACGGTTTCGCGTTCACCACGGACGACTATGCCGAGGCCGTCGGCTCCCTGCCGAAGGACCTGAGCGCCGATGGCTTCAAGGAGTGGAAGGACGGTGGCAAGAGTGCCGAGCTCGACGATGCCGCACTCGAGGAGGTCGCCGGTGGCCTGAGCAAGATCTACACGACTCTGCGACAGCCGACCAGTCCACTCCGTTTCGGCAGTCCGATCCGCGGGATCCTGCAGCCGTTCGGCAAGATCCTTCCTGGCGGAGGCTTCGGACCCGTTGCCTGAGCCGTGCCCGATCGCCTGAGTGGTCGAGAAATGAGGGCCTTCCCTCGGCTTGCCGCTCGGGCGAAGGCACATGTCCCCTTCCACCTGGCCTTCACGATTCCCGCCACTCGGCGGGAGTCGAGGTTGGTTGCGCGCGCCGAGATCGATGAGCTCTTTGCCCGTGAGCTCGCCGACGAGCGTCTGGTCGCCATGGTGCGGCACGCCTATGCCAAGGTGCCCCACTACCGAGCGACATTCGCACCGGGAGCCGTGGCCTCGCTGCGCGGGCTCGACGACCTGCCCCTGCTGGCGCCACTCGATCGAAGGGCGGTCCAGGACTCTTCCCGCATGCTGGCCAGGGGCGCCGATCCGCGGAGCTTCTTTCCCTGTAAGACTTCGGGCTCCACAGGTGAGCCCGTCACGGTGCAAAAGGACGTCGAAGCCTTTCATCATGACCAGGCGATCCTGGGTCGGTTGTACAGGCGATTCGCCTGCGGGGGACGTCTCCATCCCCTGAAGACCTCCTTCGTCTCTCTGCTGCACACTCCCAAGCCCAGGAGTCAGCGGCAAACGACGATGGGATTCTCGAAGGCCTACCGCTTCGGGCTCGGACGGCCAGCGTGGCAGGAGCCGATCGATGTCCTGCGCTTTCTCGCTTCCCTGGAGGGGTTCATTCTTTCGGCATCACCGAGCATGCTGATGGAGCTCTTTCGGCACTCCGGGGAGCACGACCCGGAGCGACGGTACAGAATGCGCCCGGGTCTCGTGCTCTCCAGCGGCGGCCCGCTCTCCGAGGCGACGAGGCGAACCGTTGCCGGATTCCTCGACTGCCCCGTTGTCGATGCCTACATCACCGAGGAGATCGGACTCGTCGCAGTCGAGTGCCACGAGGGCGAGGGCTTCCACGTCGAGGCTCCGGCCTGCGTGGTGGAATGCCTGCGCGAAGATGGCTCGCCTTCTCCTCCGGGTGAAGAAGGAGAGATTCTGCTCACTGGGCTGCGCTCCAGATCGATGCCACTGATTCGCTATCGAATCGGAGACACCGGCTCCTGGACGGGCGAGCCGTGCGCCTGCGGCAGCTCGTTTCCCCGCCTCGGTCGACTGATCGGGCGCGGCGGCACGGTCTTCAGACACCGCTCGGGGAACGAGATCGCACCAGCCTCGCTGGGTCATGCTCTGGTGGGTCTACCGATGACCCAACACCAGATCGAGCAGATCGCGATCGATCAGTTCGTGGTGCGCTACGTCCTGGCTCCCGGAGCAGGTCGCGACGGGATCGAGCCACCAGTCCGAGCGCTCTTCGAACAGTTCTTCGGGTCAGCCGTCGATCTCAGCATGGTCGAGACCTCTCAGCTGGGGCTACCCGGGGAAAAGGTGAAGCCCTACATCAACCACCTGGAGGATCTGGGAGGCGAGTAGACGGGGTGCGGCGAACGATGCCTCAGGGGCCGTCGCCCGAGAGCACGACCACGTCAGGGGAGTCCGCAGTCGGGAGCTTCACCGAGGCGTCGTCGCAGGTTCTCTGTCGCCGGACGGAAGCCGGGGAGAAACTCCTCGACAGGCTTTCTTGGCAGCCCTCCAGGCATGGGTCCCGGTGCAGCGAACTGGGCAATGAGCAAGGCTCGAATCACGGCGTACAGCTCGGTGTGCGACGCGAAGACGGAGGACTCCTCCACCTCCTCAGCGTCGCGCAGCGACTCGTAGAACCCCGTTCCGAAGTGAGACGCGAGGCAGTAGCCGAGATTGGCGCAACTCGCACCCCCGACGCAGCTCTCGAAGTCGAGGACCCCCGTGAGGTTCCCCACCTCGTCGACCAGCACGTTCTCGGGGGAGACGTCCGCCCAGACGAGTCCCCCTCCCTGGGGTGGTGGAAGCGCAGCGAGAGAACCCCGGAGGTCGAGAAGGGCTCGGATCAGACCGGCCTCGAGGGTCTGCGAGCGTTGCGCGGTGGCCAGGCCCTCCTCGAAGGCTCGGGCCAGCAGCTGCTCCCAGGAGTCGTCACGAGCGCGCCGCCCGGTGACGAGCTCACCCCACCCTTCGATGGGCACGGTGAACAGAAGCCGCAGCGCTGCCAGTAGCTGGCGTGCGACCCGCAACCTTTGCTCCTGGCTCATCTCGACCCAGCGGTCGGCGAGGGGCTGGCCCGGAATTCGTCTGTAGAGCAGGTAGGGCCGGGGGGCTCTCGGACCGGATCGCCCGTCGGCGACGACCAGAGGCACTGGAACCCCCGTTCGCGCGCAGCGGCGAAGAAGGTCGGGCTCGTACTCCAGAACGTGCTCTCGACCGGGTGGGTAGAAACGCGCGATGAAGCGTTCCTCATCGTTGGCTCTCACCTCGAACTTCCAGGTCATGGCACCCCGGGGGATGTGCTCCACGGAGGTAGGCGGGCCGTCCGTCAGCTGATGGACGAGATCCGCTGCCACCTCGGCGAGGTGGGCCAGGTCGGTGCTATCCGAGTCCATAGCGGGTGAGAACCGCGCCTGCTTCCGGGTGAAGTACGTGAAAGAGCTCCTCATATCTCGTCTTTGTCTCGAAGGCCGTTCGCTGCTCGCGCAGCCATTCGAGAGTGACCGGTTCGATCTCGAGACCGAGCCGAGCCGTGTAGTGCACCAGGCGGAACCACAGCACCTGGGGCCTGGTGAGATCACACCCGGGGACGACCGGTTCGTTCGGAAAGTCGAAGCGCACTGCCCGCATCCTCGACCGCTCCAGGTCCCTTGTGCCGTTGGCCGGATCGAAGAGGCGCAGACTGCGAACCTCCCAGGCCAGGGCGTTTGCAGTGAAGTCGAATTGATTCAGCACATCGAGGATGTCCCGGCATTGCCCGAGGCCGTTGTGAAACCGCTCGATCCCGATCAAGTCGCAAAACATGTGCTCTTCGCCTGGCGGATACCAGCGGGGAGAACCGAAGATGGTGTACTCGATCCTCCCCTCTCGAGCGAGGGCTTGAACGAGACTGTCGAGATGACGTTCCTCGAGGAAGAAGTCCAGGTCCTTGACCGAGGCCCCTTCCCCGCGAAGAGCGTCGCGCAGAGCCCCCCCCGCGAGATACAACTGCATCTCGGGGTAGTCCGCGATCTCCTCGCAGAATCGCGACCACCCACTCCACCCCTGGAGAGTCGACTGCACCACTCGCGTGACATCAGTAGCTGTCCACGCTGCATGGGGCCGAGCAGACCTACCCTCGGAGTCTCCCCTGGTCTCGTTCACGGTGATGAGGATCCTCGGCCGAGGATCACTCTCGACTCGCGGGAAGCACGAACTTCACATGCACGATGGCGAACAGCACGATCCACAACACATCGGTAACGAGGCTGAAGAGGGGAATGGATAGCGGAACCCCCCCCTTCGCGTAGGCGAGGAAGATCGAGAGGGCAACCGTTCCCTTCTCCATATAGAAGTACTTGATCATCCACCGTTTGGCGACAGGATCGTTGCCGACCTCCCAGAAGGCGATAGCCCAGACGACTCCCATCCAGGCCCAGATCATGACCAGGAAGGGATAGCGCGGCGCCTCCGGCATGTTCATCATCTCGACCAGCTTGTCGTAGGCGAGGAAAGCCGGGGCGGCCGCGACCAGGTTGCTGAGTGCGCCAGCCTTGAAAACGAGTGACGCGATTCGGGTACTGGTCATTGCTCTTGCTCCGTTGGCAGAAGCCGGCCTTCGAGATTCGACAGCTCGTCGAGGGTACTCTCGAGACCGGTGCGATAGTTGGGGTACCGAGGACTCCAGCCCAGGGTCTTCAGTCTCGCGTTCGAGCTTCGAGCGGAGCGAACACCGGCCGCGATCGGTTCGCGGCCCCGGATCAGCTGGGCCAGGAGAACCGGGATGTGCCGCAACTCGCCCATACCCATCAATCGCGCCGTTTCGTTGAAGAACTCCTTCATCGTCACGGGAGTATCGTCGACCGCGTGATAGATCGATCGAGGCTCGCTGGCGGTCACGAGTGCCACCAGAGCCCTCGCCACGTCATCGACGTGGATCACATCCCACAGGTTCACGCCCTTGCCCGGGATCAGGAACCGATGGCGACGGATGTCGTTGGCGGCGTCTCGAAACCAACCCCCTGCACCGTAGACGTGCGAGGGCCGAATGATCACCGCAGGAAACCCCTCTTCCGCTCGGGCCCGAAGCAACATGTCTTCCGAGGACTTCTTGGCCTGGCCGTACGCAGTCGCCACGGGCAGCGGCTCCTCCTCAGTGAGGATGCGCCCCTTTGCGTCGCCGACCACGACCGTGCTGGCGAAGAGAAACCGATGAAGGTGTGGGGCATGCATCCGCACCGCTTCAAACAGGTTTCTCGTGCCGTCGGTGTTCGTCGAGTGGATCTTCTCGGCGTGCCGCTGCAAGGCGGTTTCGGCTGCCAGGTGGACGACGACGTCCGGTGGATGGGCCTCGACGACGGCCCGCAGATCGTCCTTCGAGCCCAGGTCGCCTCGAACCGGCCGAACACCGACTCCCTCGAGCCGACGCGCAGACGAGTCACTGCGCGCCAGGCCGAAGATCTCGTGTTCCGTGCTCTCGCGAAGATGAGTGATGAAGCGACTGCCGATGAACCCCGTTCCACCTGTGACGAGAACACGCATGGCAATTGGACCTCGGGCTTCCTGGCTGGTCGGCTTCATGCCGTCGCCAGGAGATGCTCGGCTACATGGGGGAAGACGTCCGTACTGGCGTCCTTGCCGAAAATGCAATCGATGTGTCCGAAACCGGGAATCTCGCGGCGCTCGTAGAGCTCCTTGCCGTTCGCTTCGGAGAGCCGATCGTAGGCGAGCTGCGTGCTCTGGGGCAGGTAACAGTCGTTCAGGCTTCCGTGGATGAACAGAATCGGTATCGCGAGACGCCCGACCTGTGGCGCGTAGGTATCCCGGCCAGCCGAGTCGACGATCCTCTTCTTTCTCACCATCAGGCCGAGATGGTGCAGGCACTTCATGTTGGCCGGGCCGAACAGATCTCCCAGACGACGGTGGGTCGCTGAATTGAGCTGTTCGTGGCGGTAGAGAGGCCCGTACATGAAGGAGATCCGGCGGCATACCGGGTCCTCACATCGAGCGTGGGAGGGAAGCGGCCAGTGCTTCACCACCTGGCCGAAGAAGCGGTCGAAGCCGCGAGACCGCTCAGCCACCCGCGCGTCCAGCTGTCGGACTCCCATGAGCTGCAGAACCTCGGGGAAACGAAGATTGATCTTGAACCGGGTCGCAGGCCCGGCGATGACGTCGGTGGCGATCTGCGAGCAGACCGCCGAGCGGACCCCTTCCAGACCCGACAGCATCGCCATCATGAAAGTGCTCGCGCCGAAGCAGTGAACGAAGGCCTGGATCGTGCGAGCACCGGTCAGTTGCCGGACCCGGTCAACCGCCGCCGGGTAGTCGATCAGGGCGACGTCGTCGCCGCTGAAGGTGGTCGAAGCCGACTCCAACTCGATCGATGCCCGATAGTCGAGCAGCCAGACATCGAACCCCTGCTCCACTAGAAACTCGACGGCGTTCGTTTCGATGGTGTCGATGGAGAAGATGAGACTCGACACACCGAGACCGTGGGCGAGAAGGAGCGGCCCTCGGTCTCCGCCTCGGTAGCGAGTCAGCTTCAGTTCGACACCGTCCGATGTCGCCACCCGGTGATGCTCCGGAGGGGGCGCCCGCAGGGGCCTGGTGGGGCCCGCCTCAAATGCTGGCGGCCTCGCCTCAGACACCGGGCTCAATCCATCCACTCCAGCAGTTCGATGTTGCCGTGCTCGATCTTGAGGTAGTGGGGGCGGCGGAACCAGCTACCGGTGTTGTAGTAGGTCTTGTTGTTCTCATTGCTCACCTGGCCTTGCAGATGAGTATGTCCGAACACCACGGTGTCGAATCCGCGCTCCCAGAGCTCTTGCACGGCCTGCAAGAAGTATGGCGATTCTCCCTTGATGCCGATGGCGTCCTCGCTCGGAGCCTCGGAACTCTTTCGCCAGAGTTTGGCCATTCGTTTCCAGCCGGTGTGAAAGTGGTAGAGACCCGGGTGGATATTGAGAAACATGCCTCCCACCCGCGTGATCCAGAAGTAGAGCTGGGGATTCTTGGAAAAAACCGGGTCATACAGGTGACCGTGCTCGATCCGGATTCGCTTGTCGCCCGAGGTGAGATTGAGGAAGGGAGCCACCTGAAGGATGCTGAAATCGTCGATGAAATGCTCCAGAACGATGTCGTGGTTGCCGATCGTGTAGTAGATCCGGCAGCCGCGTCGAACGATACGCTCGAGTGGCTCGAGCGTCCTCGAGAGTTGGCGAGTCATTCGAAGCAGCGACGTCTGCAGAAGGTCGACCCCGTCACCATTGATACACAGATGAAATCCCTCGTCCGCCACGTAGTCGAAGAACCTTCGAAGTTGGCGGTCCGCCCGAAAGAACGAGTTGCCGAGGTGAATGTCCGAGACCACCAGGAGACGGTCTTCGGCAATGTTGAGCCTCAACTCTCGGGCTCCGTGGGCCTCGCGGCAGCGTTGGCCTCGGCCAACAGCGCTCTCATCTTCTCCGGGGCGACGCTTCCCGTCTGGTCCTTGAGCGCGTCGATCTCGGAGTCCGCGATGGCATCTTTCATCTCGCTGGAAGGCACGTCTCCCGCCGCAACCAGCTGCGTGATCCTTTCATCCAGATATCGCAGGCGCCGGCTCATGGTGTGGAGCATCTCGAGAGCGAAGGTCGGGTCTCGCCGGATTTTGAACAGCAGTGCTCCGCGTCTCAGCACGAGCAGCTTCGTCGGCCCCTTGGCCCGGGCCGTCGCGGAGCGGGGCAGTCCTTCGAGCAACGACATCTCGCCGAAGAAGCTGCCCCGCTCGAGAGTCGCGAGGATCAACTCTTTGTCTCCGACGGTCCGGCTGATCGTGACCGCGCCCTCCTGGATGATGAACATGTCACGATCGCGCCCTCCCTCGCGGACGATGATCTCTCCGTCTGCGAGGGAGAGCTCGAAGCTGAGGGACCCGCGGTTCTTGGTATCTCGTCCTTCGGTAGACACGGTCCTATTCCGATCAGTTCATCAAGTGGGCGATCCGCTCGGCGAGTGCGGCAATGGTCTTTGACGGGTTCAATCCGATCGCTTTGGGAATGATCGCCCCGTCGGCAACGTACAACTTCGGGTACCCGAAGACTTCACCCTTGTGATCGACAACCCCGTCCTGGATTCTGCTTCCCATCCCGCAACCGCCCAGTGGATGGGGAGTGGTGAGCTTCCGGAAGGCCGTCCAGGACGGTGGGATCAGGATCTTACCCTTGGTGGCGTCGGCCAGCCGCCGGTGAAGACCGATCATCTCCTCCACGGCTCTTCTCCCCAACTGGTGATCGAAGGTGACGCCGAGCGCCCTCTTCCACGGCGCCCAGGGTTTGCGATAGAGGTGGAGGCGACCATTCGCGGAGTCGGCTGCCTGGCCAAACCAGACCATCATGCCCTCCGGATTCCCCTTCATCGTCACGACTCGGGTCAGCCCGAGAGCCAGGGCGTACAGTCCGAGGTTCTTCAGCGTTCTCACATGGAAAGAGAGCATGTGCTCGCGGAAGATGTCGGGGACCCCCCCGTTCTCGACGAAAACCTGCTCGCGATCCTTGGGGGCGTCGAGAAGGTCGATGGCAGCATCGATGGTCGGCCCTCGGTTGGGGAAGATCTCGCGATCGTGAAACGAGAGGGTGACGAAGTCCCCGTTGGAGCACCAGTGATAACCCAGGCTGGGGCTGACTCGGGGAAGGGTCTTGTATTCATCGCGGCAGCGCAAGAGAAGCTCGGTGGAGCCCATGGATCCTGCCGCGAGCACGACGCGATCGGCCAGTTCGGCGCCCGGGACCAGCTTGCCATCGACGATCCGATCGAAACTCACCCGGTACCCGCCGTCGGCCGGTTCGATGGTACGCACGACATGCAAGGGACGGATCTCGGCTCCGTTCGCTTCCGCGATCGGCAGGTAGTTGAGGTCGAGAGTGTTCTTGGCGCTGACCCGACAGCCGGCACAGCAGTTTCCGCAGTGAACGCACGTACCCTGTGTCAGCCCCTGAGCGTTGACCCACGGGACGGAGCGACTCTCCTCGTGCGGTTCCGGCCCCCCCTCGTCCCGCCACGCCTCGTCGAAAGTGATCGCCAGCGGCACGGGTCGGAAGCGCTCGCCGAGGCCGATCGACTCGGCACCCTCCTTCATGACCTGGAACCGGCGGCTGCTCTGCTCGGGAGGTATCGGCACCGGGCGGAGCTTCTCTTCGACCTTGCGCAGGTAGGGGCGTAGCTCCTCGAAGGTCAGCTCTCTCGGCCAGCCGTGGTCGAACAGTTCCTCCTTCGGGTCGATGCAGACATTGGCGTAGATCAGCGAGCCGCCGCCCACACCTGCTCCTTGGACGGTACACACACCCATGCTGAACCGATAGTCGACCCAGCCGTTGCTCTTGTGGGGCCGCTTGTTGTCCCAGATCCAGTCGTCCTCCGGCTTGCGCGGATAGGTCTCGGGAGTCCAGCGTCGTCCGCGCTCGAGAACCAGAACCTTCATGCCCTTCTCGGCGAGCCTGCATGCGGTGATCGCCCCACCGAAACCGCTTCCGATGACGATGACGTCGAAGCGACTCATCGCTCGCTCCGGGGCTCGCCTTTGGCTCCGTGGGCCACTTTGGTGGCCCGATCGGTGCTCGCCTGCGAGAGCACGTAGGAGCGCCAGAGCTCCTTCGTGAAGAAGGTGCCGAATCGTGCCATGTTGGCTGGAGCTTGGAGCAGGCCAGAAGACAGTGGGCGAAATGCGGTCAACATCCTGAGCAGTTGGGGCACTCCGAGCCGCAGTATTCCTGCGCCCATCACCTCGGCTTCGGAGCTCGATCCGCGATGGATGGTGGAATAGAGCGTCGTCGTTTCCGGCCAGAGGCTGAGAACGTTCCCCGGAGTGATGCGCTTTCTCCCGGCGAAGTAGTAGTCCTCGCCTCCGCGCTGCAAGGCCAGCTCGTAGACCATGAGCTTCGAGGCTTCCTCTCCACCGGGTGCAAAGAGCTGGAAGACTCCCTGGCTCCCGGCAAGAACCCCGCCGAAGGACTCGAGCCAGACACTGCCTTGCAGCCCCCCACGGTGCTGCGGGTCGGCCAGAAAAGCAGGGAGATCTTCGATGTTGATTCGCACGTCGAGCACCAGCTCGTTTGCGGCTTCGCGGCCTCGGGCCGAACCGGCGACCGGATCGGTCTCGTCGAGCGCGAACCATCCGCGCATCGATTCCGCGAAGGTGAGACCTCCTGAGGCTTTGGGCTTGGACATCAGAAAAAGTGGGACTCGAGGGCGTTCGGCTTCACACGCCTCCGATCAGGCGGATGACCTCCGCTTCGGCGAGCCGGGCCTGGTGCATCGCTGTCAGGACGTCGAGCTCGGCTTGACGGAGCGAGGCGTGGTCCTCGAGCAGATCGCTGAACGTTGCCAGCTGCTCGCGGAACGCGACATTGCCGACACGATATCTCTCGCGATGGTACTCGAGCGTCTTGATGGCGAGCTCTACCGCGGTTTCGGCCTCCTCGACGGCCTGAAGGCTGCGCTCGATCTGGATCGAGACACCTGAGCGGGCTTCGGCGAGCCTGCTCTCTTCGAGCGCCCTGCGAGCCTTGGCTTCGGCCGCAGCTCCCTTCCCGGCTCGGACATCCTGGAAGAAGGGAATGGAGAAGCCTATGCTGCCCCCCCAATAGGAGCCGTTGAAGAACATCTCGTTGTCGAGGTACGAGTAGAAGGCGCGCAGCTGTAGTTTCGGCTTGAAGTGTGACTTGGCTCCCCTGAGCATCGAGTCGGCGAGCTCGACGGCCAGCTCCGCTTGGTGGATCTGATGACTGTTGGCGAGAGCTCGCTCGTTGACGCCGCTCTGATCGAGCGACACCGCAGCGTCGGCCAGGTCTCCGGAGAGTTGCACGGGGGTGCTGGCCTCTCTCGCCAGTCGGTGGTTGAAGGCTCGGTGGGCGAGCTCGAGCCGGTTCTGAGCCTTGATCAGCTCGTATTGGTCGGCGGCCAGCCGGCTCTCGGCGCCGAGTAGATCGACCTCGAGCGCCTCGTCCTCTGCGCGCCGCCCGCGAACCTCCGTCAGGTTCTGTTGCGAGCGCTCGATGCTGCTGCGCGCGACGTCCAGCGCTCGCTCCGCCAACAGCACATCGTAGAAAGCCTTCGTGACGTCGAAACCGAGCTGGTTGGTGCGCGACTCCAGCTCATCTCGAGCCATCTCCGTCTGGGTTCGCTGAGCGTCGACTCGGGCGCCGATGCCACCCCCGGCGTACAGAACCTGGCTGAGCGTGAGCAGGCCACTCGCTGTCGTGTCGAAGGGAGCTGCGGGAATCGCAGGAGCTTCGAGCCCAGGAGGGCCGACAAATCGGTTGTAGAGGATGTCGCCGTCGTAGCGACTGGCACTGCCGAGCAGGCTGAGGGTCGGGAGATAGTCGGCACGGGCGGCGAGTGTTGCCGACTCGGAAGCCTCGACTCCGAACGTCGAGGCTCGAATCACGAAGCTCTGAGACTTCGCCTCGGCGACCGCCTGCGCCAGGGTCATGCCCTGCGAGTGGGCAGCAACCGCCGGAGCGGTTACGACCAAGAGCAGCGTGAGCAACCTGGAGTGCATGGGCGACACGGTTTCCTCCTTCTTCGATCCGAAGGCGGTGTCTCGAAGAGCCTCCGAACCGATCAACACCGAATGACTTGCTGTTATGCTCTTGTGCACATCATGCCAAAAAGACTGCCGGGTGAACAGGTGGTATTCGATCGTGTCTGAGGATGGCTCGGGTCCAGCGCCACTCGATCAGACAGTCGTGATCTCGTCGAACGCGGCGAAGATCGACGATTCCACAGATAGCTCCTCCCCTCCCCGAGGGATGACGGCCTCGGTGATTCGCTACTACCGAGTCTTCATCCTCGCGGTGGCGGCGCTCCTGGCCTACGGAGTCTGGGTCTACCTGACCATGGCACGTACCGAAGACCCCGAGTTCGAGGCTGGGAGTTGTCACGTAGTCACGCTCTTCCCCGGAGCGTCCGCCGACAAAGTCGAGAGTCTGGTCAGCCGGCCGCTCGAGGAGGGTATCGAAGAGCTCGATGACATCAAGTACATGACGTCGAACTCCTCGGCAGGGGTGTCTCACATCAAGGTCTACTTCGAGGCCGCCTCGGAACCGGACGAAGTGATCGACCGGATCCGTGAGCGCCTCAGTGACGAAGCGGGCTCCCTGCCGCCCGGCGCGAGAGAACCGGAGATTCTCTCCTTCAACACGGCCGACATTCCTGTGGTGATCGTCTCGCTCTTCGGCACTTCCGACTACACGGAGCTCGAGCGGGTCGCCGACCGCCTCGAAGACGAACTGAAGGGGGTGAACCTCGTTTCGACCATCGAGATCGAAGGTCTGCCCGAGCGACAGATTCTCATCGACGTCGACAACAACCGCATCTCGCAGTACCGCATCCCCCTGGTGCGAATCCGCGACATCCTCGCAGCCGAGAATGCGGGAATCCCGGGCGGGGATCTCGATGTCGGCCAGCAGCGCTTCCTGATCAAGAACCCGAACGAGTTCGAGTCCGTCCAGGAGATCCGTGACACGGTCATCGGCAGCTCGGAGGCCGGGCTCGTCTACCTTCGTGATGTAGCGACGGTCACCGATGGATTCGAGGATGCCGACTACCGGGTGCGCACCAACGGCCAGCCCGCGGTCCTGATCACGGCGAGCAAGAAGGACGACACGAACACCGTCAGGGTATCTCGCCAGGTTCACCGGGTCGTCGACAGATTCGAAGCTGCGCTGCCGGAGGGAGTTCGACTCGCTGTCATCAGCGATCGTGGCGAAGGAGTCAAGCAGCTGCTCGGAAGTCTCACGAGCAACGCCGTCAGCGGGGGCGTGATCGTGGTCATCATGGTCTCTCTTTTCCTCGGGCGCCGCGAGGCCGCAGTCGTTTCCGTCTCGATGCCACTCTCGATCTTGATCGCCTTCATTCTGATGAAGGCGACGGGTGTCGACCTCAATCAAGTCTCGATCTTCGGTCTGGTCCTGGCGCTCGGGATGTTGGTCGATTCCAGTCTGGTGGTGGTCGAGAACATCGGCCGACATCTCGAAGAGGGTGTACCTCTCTTCCTGGCTATCACTACGGGCGTGGACCAGGTCAAGCTCCCCGTGCTGTCGTCGACCCTGACGACCATGGCGGCGTTCATCCCGATGCTGTTCATGAGTGGAGATATCGGCCTGTTCATCCGTGACATGCCGCTAGCCCTCATCTATGCCTTGCTCGGCTCTCTCATCACCGCGCTCACCGTCATTCCGCTGCTCTGCTATCCACTGTGGAAGGGAGCACCTCCTGCCCCCCAACACTCGACCGATACCAGGTTCATGGCGGCCTATAGCGAGCTGGTCAAGCGAGCGCTGCGCCACAGGGCGATCACCGTGGCCTCGGCAATTCTTCTCTTCGCCGTGGCCGTGGCAACGATTCCTCGCCTGGGAATCCAGTTCTTTCCCGATGCCGAGAAGCCCTTCTTTCTGGTCAACATCCGGTTGCCCAGAACGGCCAGTTTCGAAGCGACGAATCTCATCACCAGACAGGTCGAGGTGCTGTTGGAGCAGGATGAGCGGATTCGGGACTACACGGTCAACGTCGGCAAGGGCAGCCCCCGTATCTACTACAACGAAGATCGCGAGAACCTCACCAACGACTATGCGCAGGTGGTGGTGAACCTGTACCGCGACCTCGATCAGTCCACTGAGCAGGTCGTAGCCGAGCTTCAACCGAAGCTCGCTCGAATCGCCGGCGCGACGGTGGAGCCGAAGATTCTCGCCCAGGGACCGGTAGCCGCTGCCGCGATCCAGGTGCGGGTCATGGGCCCCGATCTCGATACCCTCTCCGGACTGGCCACCGAGGTGTACGCTCGTCTCGAGGGAGTCGAGGGTCTGGTGGACATGCGTGACACCCTGGGCACACCACTGGCACGGCTCGACGTGGTCCTGGATCGCACCACCGCAGGCCGGTTGGGAGTCGACTCCTATGGATTCGCCAGCTCCGTGTATGCCGCACTCACCGGCCAGGAGGCGACGCGCTACCGGGACGACAAGGAGGAAGTTCCGGTCGTGGTGCGCCTTGCGCCGAGCTCGGTGACGGAGGTCTCCGATCTGCTCGAGCTCTATGTACCGACAGCCACCGGCAACCTGGTCGCCCTGCGAGAGGTGGCCACGGTCGAGGAGAGTGAAGACTACTCGCGCATCGGCAGGCGTGACGGCCAGCGGATGGTGTCGGTCGACATGGACACCCGTGGACGGCTGACGAGCGACGCTGCGGTCGAGGTGGCCGAGCGTCTGGAGGGCTTCGTGCTGCCCGACGGCTACACGCTCGAGCTGGGCGGTGAAGACGAGGAACGCAACGAGTCGTTCGGTTCCCTGGCTCGAGCGATGGTGGTCTCGATCTTTCTGATCTACGCCATTCTCGCGATTCAGTTCAATTCCTTCGTTCAGCCATTCGTCATCCTCTTTACGGTCCCCTTTGGAGTGATCGGCGCCATTTTCGGCCTGTTCGTTACCGGGCAACCGTTCGGGTTCATGGCCTTCATCGGCATCGTGAGTCTGACCGGCATCATCATCAACGACTCGATCGTGCTCGCCGACTTCACGAACTACCTGATGCGCGAGCGTGGCTTGCGCATGTACGAGGCCCTCCTCGAAGCCGGCCGGATCCGATTTCGTCCCGTAGTCCTGACCAGCCTGACGACCATGGTGGGGTTGGCGCCGCTCGCCATTTTCGGCGGCAGTTTCTGGTCCCCCCTGGCCTGTGCTGTCATCTTCGGTCTGATGGGAGCGACCATCTTGATCCTGATCCTGCTCCCGGTGGTCTACTCCCTGCTGGTCCGCCCGAAGGAGGCCCATCGTACCTATAGGAACTGGCGCCGAATTCGCAACAGCCTGCTACGCAAAGAGCAGGCGACCTGAAGCGCCGAAGCCTCAGTCGCTCTCGCTGTAGACGGTGACCGCGTCTCCATCGCTCAGCTGTTGCTGGCCAGTCACGACGACGAGAGCGCCCTCGTCGAGGCCGTCGAGGATCTCGACTTCGCGGTCGACACGACGCCCGACCGTCACGGCCCGCCGATGCACCACACCGTCCACGGCCTCGAAGACCGTCGCGCGATCGTCGCGAACCTCGATCAGGGCTTCGGCCGGGGCGGCGAGACCTTCTCGGCTCGAGAGGAGGATGTCGAGACTGGCGATCATCCCGCTGCGCAGGCTGCCGTCGCTGTTGTCGATCCGGGCCTCCACCGTGAAAGACTTGGTCGCCGGATTGGCGGTGCTGCCGACCGTGCTCACCTTTCCCTCGAAGACCCTTCCCGGAAAGGCGTCGACGCTGGCCTGCACAGGCAGTCCGAGGTCGATCCGAACGACATCGCGATCGGCAACCTCCAACTCGATCAAGACCGAAGACTGATCCTCGAGCTCGATCACGGGCGATCCCGGCCCAATCAGCTCGCCGGCACCGGCGAAGGTATGGACGACGACTCCGCTGAAAGGCGCGCGAATACTGGTCTTCGTCAGCTGCTCCTCGAGCTGTCGGATGCGGGCTCGCGAAGAGTTGAAGGCCGAATCGAGACTCAAGTAGTTGTTTTTCGAGGCGTCGAGGACCGAGCGCGTGACGACACCCTGGTCGAACAGCCTCTGCTTACGTTCCCGGTCCTCCCGCGCCAGTTCGACCTGCTCCTCGGTCACAGAGGAGCGGGCCTCTTCGATCTGCAGTCGGATGTCGCGATCGTTCAGTCTGGCCATTACAGTGCCAGCGGTCACCGTCGAGCCAACGGAGACGTTCAATGCGACGATTCGGCCACCGACTTCGGAGCCCACCACGGCCTCGTCCAGCGGCTCGATGTTCCCACTTCCGGTGATGACGTCCGCCAGGGACTTTCGCTCGACTGCACGCACAGCCACGCGAAGGCCCTCTTCGGCGGAGCTGGTGGTGGCTTGCGATCCAGGCACTTCGCCCGAAGGCCGACTCAGCACCCAGTAGGCGGCGGCCATGGCAAAGAGTGCCATGGCGGCAAGGGCCATCATGGTCCGAGGCGACAGCGTACGTCGCAGCTCGAAGCGCGGCTCGGTGGACGATTCCGACCCCCCAGCCTCGGGCGTGTGACCCCCGATCATCTCGGATGGAATCCGAACCCCGACGTGGGTCTTGTCCATCAGTATCGCTTCGTCGCTGAGGTCGAATCTCTGGGTAGAAAGTGTGATCGGCGTGTCGCCGACCACGAAGGTATCGCCGTCCTCGATCTCGGCCTCCGTTACGGGCTCGCCCCGAAGAAGGGTTCCGTTGGAGCTGCCGAGATCTCGAAGAAGGAAGTGGTCGCCCCGCGACGTGATCAAGGCGTGCTCGAGCGAGCTCTTCTTGTCCTTGAGCACCACGTCGGCATTGGGGGAACGGCCGATCACGTAATCGGTGCCGAGAGCCACCTTGAAATTCTGGACCTTCTTGCCACGGGGTACGAGCAGGAAGCGGGTGCTTGCGGGCTCCGGCTGGGCCGCCGGGGGCTCGGGTTCCCGCGCCACGGGCTGCGGCGCTTCTGCGGGCGGTTGCTTGACAGCACGAAGCGCTCCGTCCTCGTCGAAGGTGAGTACCGCCGTCTTGTTGCGATCGGCGCCGCCCTTCACCGCGAAGGTGAGCGTGCACTCGCCGATCTCGATCTGGGCATCGTCAAAGAGCAGGAGCTCTGGCACCTTGCGACCGCCGAAGCGAAGACCGTTGGTACTACCCAGATCGACGATTCGGTAGTGGCCTCCCTGGTGCCGGATCTCTGCGTGATGTCGTGAGCATCCTTCGCCGTCAAGGACGAGATCGCTGCGAGGATCGCGCCCCACGCGAATCGTGTCTTGATCGAATGAGAGAGTTCGCTCTCCCGTTCCCGGTCGCTGAACCGTGATCTCGATCATCGATGTTCCCTCACCGTTCGGGTTATCAATTCAAACGTACAGTTGTCTCGTCCAGACCGCCATGGAGGAGAACCCGGTAGGCTTTGACCTGCTGCTGCAGTCCCTTGAGAGGGTATTCTCCCAGTCCTTCGACTCTGATCTCATCGCCCAGTTGAGAGCGGGTAGCTTCGCTGATCACCACTTCCCCCGGCGTGGCCACCGTCGACTCGAGGCGCGCTGCGACATTCACCGTATTGCCGAGGATCGTGTAGTCGACCCGAGTCGCACTGCCGATATCTCCGACCACCACCTGGCCGGTGTTGAGACCGACCCGACACTGGACTGGGGGCAGGCCCGAGCCCTCGCGCTCGCGATTCCATTCGCGCATCGACTCCTGGATCGCGACCCCTGCGAGTACCGCCCGCCGAGCGTGATCCGGCTGTTCGACAGGCGCCCCGAAGAAGGCCATCACGCAGTCTCCGATGAATTTGTCGAGCGTTCCCTCAGCCGCAAAGATCACGTCGACGGCCCGGCTGCAGTAGCCGCCCAGGAGTGCTGCGACCTCTTCCGGCGATGCCTTCTCCGAGAACGCGGTGAAGCCGACAATGTCGGCGAACAGGACGGTCACCTCCGCTCTTCGGAGCCTGGACTCGGCGCTGTCGGGTGCGGCCTTTTCGCGCAGGATCTCGTCGACGACGGCCGGAGAATGGTAGCGCTCCAGGCGGCTACGGAGCCGACGCTGGCGCACCCACTCGGACGCAACGGCCGCGTAGTTGGCCAGCACGATGAGGAAGTCGAGATGTTGCTCCGTCAACCTCCCCGTTTCGAGGGGGCTGTCTACCTGAATGAAGCCGGTAATCCGGTTCTCCGACCACAGGGGCGCGCACATCGCGGAGTGGATCCCATGGATCTTGATCGACTCCCCGCCGGCGAGTCGGCCGTCGTCGGTGGCATCGACGGTGAGCAGCGCGACCTCTTCCCGCATCACCACGTTGAGAATCGTCTGCGAGATCGGCACCTCCCACGTCGGCCGAGCTTCTACCCAATCTCGCACGCGCGCGAGCTCACACTGCGTGTCACCTGCTTGGCCGAGCAGAATGAACCCACGCTCGATCGGGAGAGCCTCGAAGGCGACCTCCATTACCTTCGACAGGACTTCGTCCCGGGAGTCGGTGCGCAGCAGCTCCCGCGCGAGCCGGCTGAGCAGCGAGAGGTGGCGCGTGGCGACTCGGGTTGATTGCGGGCTCACCTCGTGCGCGTCTTCTGACTGACCGAGCACCGACAGCTCGGGACTCTCCAGAAAGTCCTGGCGATGACGGACGATCGTGGCGCTGGCCAGTTCCTCCATGTTGGCCTCGGGCGTGGCGTCGGTGTCGAGCTCGACCTGGAGATCGAAGATGCCGACGCGGAGCCGATCGCCGATGCCCACCATGCCGTCGGGCACGGGCGAGCCGTTGATCTGCACTCCGTTGGTGCTGCCCAGGTCTCGGATGCGCCAGCGCCCGAGCTCGGGTGAAAGCTCGGCATGGTGGCGGGAAACCGAGCGGTCAGGCAAGACGACGTCGTTGTCGGGGTCGCGGCCGATCGCGATTCGCTCTCCTTCCAGGGGGACGATGAGCTCGCTTTCTTCGACGAAGAATCGAAGTCGTCCGCATTGCACGGTACGCTCAGGGGACGAAGGGCCATTGTCGGAGCTACCGGTGTTCACGAATTTCTCAGATGAGCACAGGAAGAAAGGGCCTCGGTCGCTCCCTCTCGAAAGAGCTTCCGGCCGCGTCGTTTCGGCTGCTTCGCTACGCTACAGCTACGATTCTATCGCCCATCTCGGATTGACGATTCCAGTTGATGTTCCAGGAGGTCAGAAGTGAGCAAACAAGCAGCGAATCAGTTCCTCCAGACTCTTCGGGAGGACACTGCCCTGCTCGAGGAGGTACTCGGAAGAGGCACCGGCCGCGCGCAACGCATCGCGGCGATGGTCGAGGTCGCCACTGACCAGGGTCTTGTCTTCACCGAATCGGAGATGCGGGACGCGTTCGCCGAAGTCGGACTCATCGAGGAGACCGAGGAACTGTCGCTCGCCGAGCTCGAGAAGATCGGGGGCGGGGTGGATTGGAATCTCGACCTCGGCAGAATCTGGACCGCGATGGCTGCGGGTCGACTGTTCATCGGCGAGACCGAGAAGAACCTCCGCCCTCGCAGCTCCTGATCTCGGCGAAGTCGGATTGCTCCTCTGGAAGGCCCAGATTCGAGAGTGTCTCGCTAGGAATCCGCGGGGCCTCTTTCCTGCTACCTGGAGTGGCGCCAGGAGAGCAGGGTCGACACGGCCGCTCAACATCGACACGCCGAGGGTCCCGAAGAATCCTGGAGCTACCGTCTGGAAACGTGTAGGAATATGCCGCCTTTTCAATCTGAACGATTGCCCCCTACCGGGCCGCTCAAGGAGGGATTCGGAGCGCCGCCGCAGGGCGACAGCCTGCCGCCTCCAACGGCGTCGTGGATCCATAGGAGCCTGCGAGAGCTCGGGTCCGGACTCCGGCGCGATCGAAGGTGATCGTGCGTCTCACCCGGCGCAAGGGGTCCGGATACAGGCTCGCCGAGGGCGTCGATCAGCTCGAAGGTGGTCTCGGCCTCGCCGTCACGCCCGGCAGAGTTCCTCCGGCGTTACCGAGAGGATCTTCTGCAGAGCCCGGTCGTCCTCCTCGGTCTCGTCGCTCAGCTGCGCTGCCTGAAGGACCATGTGCAACGCGTCGGAGACGAGCGGGGTGCGCGTCTCGGGCAGCCCGTACCAGATCCATCGACCCTCGCGGCGACAGGTCAGGAGACCCGCTTGCTTGAGGATCTGCAGGTGCTTCGAGACTGTCGAGGGGGCGAGGGCCACGAGAGCCGTGAGTTGACAGACACACCTCTCGCCCTCGCGACAGGCGACGACGAGTCGGACACGGGTCTCGTCGGCCAGTGCCTTGGCCACTTCGACGGTCTCGATCACGGCTTCATTCTACCGAGCGGGCGAAGCGCCGGTCAGCGCACGAGCGCCTCGTGCGATTCCCTGGCGATCTCTCGGGTCGCCAGACGACGCGTCTCGCAGTCCGCACACAGAAGCTCGGTGCCCGGCCCGGCCGGACGGCGAGCGTGATCCTGGCACAGTCCGATGCCGCAGTCGTGGCAGATTCCGACCGCTGGCACCTGACTGGGAAAACCGCCGGGGTGGTGAGTCTTGGTGCAGATGTAGCACTTCATGGTTCGCTCCTTGCGATGGTCTGTTGTGCGAGCGCCTCAGTAGGAGAGGCAATTGGGGTCGGAGCCATTCCGTACAGCCGCCTGCGGAGGTACAGCGACAACTGCACCAGCCCGATCAGAACCGGAACCTCGACGAGGGGCCCGATGACGGTCGCGAAGGCGGCGTCGGATCCGATGCCGAAGACCGCCACGGCCACGGCAATCGCGAGCTCGAAGTCGTTGCTCGCCGCCGTCAGGGAAACGGTCGCGTTCTGTTCATAGGTGGCCGCGACGCCCGGCCGCCTGGCCAGGAAGAACGTGGCGAGGAACATGATGACGAAGTAGAGGGCGAGCGGCACGGCGATCCGCAGCACGTCGAGCGGAAGCTGGACGATCAGGTTTCCCTTGAGGGAGAACATCACGACGATCGTGAAGAGCAGGGCGACCAGGGTGATCGGGCTGATGCGCGGCAGGAACACGTCGTCGTACCACTCGCCACCCTTCCAGGTGCGCAGGGTGATCCGACTCACCAGTCCGGCGAGGAACGGAATGCCGAGGTAGATGGCGACCGTCTTCGCGATCTCGACGATCCCGACGTCGACCACGACGGCCTCGAAGCCGAACAGCGGAGGCAACCAGGTGAGAAAGATCCATGCGTAGACGCCGTAGAACAGGACCTGGAAGATCGCATTCAGGGCCACGAGTCCAGCCACCAGATCGCTGTCTCCCTGCGCCAGGTCGTTCCACACCAGGACCATCGCGATGCATCGAGCCAGGCCGACCAGGATCAGGCCGACGGCGTAGCCCGGCAGGTCCGCGAGAAACAGGAGGGCCAACGCGAACATCACGATGGGGCCGATCACCCAGTTCTGGACGAGGGACAGGGCCAGAACCCGTGGATTGCGGAAGACGGACCCGAGTGCCTCGTATCGCACCTTGGCCAGCGGGGGGTACATCATGAGGATGAGCCCGAGAGCGATCGGGATGCTGGTGGTCCCGAACTGAAGCCGCTCGAGGGACCCCTCGATGCCCGGAGCGATCCAGCCGAGACCGACGCCAGCGGCCATGGCCAGGAAGATCCAGAGGGTCAAATAGCGATCGAGAAAGCCGAGGTTGCGGGCGACGCTGCTCATCGAGCCCCTCTCCATTTCGTTATTTCGCCACACAAGAAAACATAACTCCCGAGTGGGCCGGCAGCAATGGCCAACAGGTCGTGGAATACCGAGAGGCCGCAGACACTGAGCGTCTTCCTTCCGGGCCTCGCATCAGCCCGACGGCTCTTCTCTCGAAAGACGAAGCAGTGGCGAAGGAGCACGGGCCACGTCTCGTGACGCCGAGCACCGGCCTGCTAGGATCGACCCAACCCATGAGACAGACGAGTTTGGTTCTCGCAACGGTGGTCCTGATGACCGCCGGCCTGGCAGGAGCGTCCGAGCGTGTGGTGGTCGAGAGCGACGACGGCTTCGAGCTGGTGGCCACGCTCTGGCAGAACGACGAGAAAGCGCCGGGGCTTCTGTTGCTCCACCAGTGCGACGGGGATCGATCGATGTTCCACGGACTCGGGGCCACGTTGGCCGCGGCGGGGTTCCGTGTGCTGGCTCCGGACCTTCGCGGGCTCGGCGAGAGCAAGAGCGCTGACTACGACCTCGAGACGGCCGGAGAAGAGGCCGATTGGGAGCAGGCGCGCGAGAGGTTCGGCTCCGACGTCGAGGCCGCGTATCGGTACCTCGGCGAGGTGGTCGGCGTGCTCGGTGCCAGCTGCGGAGGAGGTGAAGCGATCCGACTGGCGACCGCTCATCCGGAGATCACCGGGGTGGCTCTGCTCTCGGCTCGGCTGAGCTCGGTGGAGGAGCGAGACGCGATGAAGCTACCGAGCCAGCAGCTTCTACTGATCGCGGCCAAGAGCGACCTCGGGGCCGCCCGACCTGCCGGTACTCTCGGCTATCGCAAGCGCAGCGCCTCCACGCTGAAGCTCTTCGAGGGCTCGGCCCACGGCTCCGCCCTGCTGGCGGAGCATCCGGCGCTGGAAGGCGACATCGTCGCCTGGTTCGAGGAGGTCCTGGCAGGCCCGGGTCAGCCCTAGCCCCTCCGCCCGTCAGCCTCGAGCAACGAATTCGAACCGAGTGAGGCGACGAGGGGGCCGGCCCTCTCTCCATGTGGTGCACCGGGCGCCTGCTAGAGTCGGGGGATACCCGCTCTTCCACAACGATCTCGCCGCTGGAGAGTCGCCCATGAGCCATCCCCGAGTCGCTCTACTCGTCCTCACGCTGTCGTTCCTGCTGCCGCTCGCTGCCGCGGCTTCGCCTGCCCAGGAGATCCCTCGCATGCCGTCGGGCAAGCCGGATCTGAGCGGGACCTACGACGGAGCCACGTTGACGCCGCTCGTGCGGCCGCGCGAGTACGGCAACAACCTCTACCTGACCCCCGAAGAGGCGGAGCGCATCGCCGAGGAGGAGCGCCTCGTCCTCGAGCTGCGCGGGCAGCAGAGCGATCCGGAGCGCGAGGCGCCGCCCGAAGGTGGCGACGGCTCCGAGGGCGCGGCCGGCAACGTCGGTGGCTACAACACGTTCTGGATCGACCGAGGAGACGACGTCGTGCTGGTCGACGGCAAGTTCCGCACCTCGATCCTGATCGATCCCGAAGACGGACAGATGCCGGCGATGACGGAGGAAGCGCGCAAGGCGCGGATGGAGCGCCTGTCCAGCTTCCGACGGTCCAACGAGGGCAAGGCCTGGTGGGTGTTCGAGGACGTGGTCCCCGGTCCCTACGACAACATCGAGCAGCGCGGTACCGCGGAGCGCTGTCTGCTCGGCTTTTCGGGTGCGACCCCGTCCTTCCCTTCGCTCTACAACAACTTCAAGCGCATCGTCCAGACCGAGGACCACGTGATGATCCTCATCGAGATGAACCACGACGCCCGCATCGTGCGCTTGAACGACGAGCATCCGCCGGACGAGATCCAGACCTGGCTGGGAGACTCGATCGGCTGGTGGGACGGCGACACGCTGGTCGTCCAGTCCCGGAACTTCCGGCCGAGCGTGCAGGGACGTGGCGGCTCCGAGAACATGACCGTCACCGAGCGCTTCACCCGCCAGCCGGACGGCAACCTGCTCTATCGCTTCACGGTCCACGATCCCACCGTCTGGACGGCGAAGTGGACCGGCGAGTACGTCTGGAAGGCGACGGACGAGCGGGTCTACGAGTACGCCTGCCATGAGGGCAACTACGCTCTCGGGGGCATCCTGCGTGGCGCTCGGCTGCTGGAGAAGGAAGCCATGGAGGAGCTCGAAGCGAAGGGGGACTCTGAATAGCCAACGGATCGAGCAATTCGGCGTTGCGTGGCCGACCCCATCGGTAGGACACGGCAGGCCCCCACAGCCCTCGAAACCGGACCTGTCAGAGGCAACGTCGAGGCACCTTAAAAAGGATTGTTCGAAGGGAGATCTACGCAGAGATGGCTCGATCCAGCCTGCCTTCGCTCTTTCTCCTAGGAGTGAGAGTCGGAGGTGGCGGGTGCGATTCAAGGCGACATTCGGGGGCTCGGCTATGTTCTTGCACCCCACTCGCCCGGGCTCCCTGCTCCGGCTCCCTGCTCCACCTGTGGCCCGCGATGCCGAGGGCCTGCTCCGAGCGAGTGCTCGCCCGAAGGCCTTACTGGTAGCGCAGGGTCTCCAGGGGGTCGACTCGCGTCGCCCGGCGTGCCGGCAGGAAGCAGGCGAGCCCCGCCACCAGCGCGAGGAGAGCCGTGACTCCGGCGTAGACCTGGATGTCGAACGGCTTGACTCCGAACAGCACCTGAGAGAGCGCGAACCCGACACCCGCGGCGCCCAGGAGACCGAGAGCGACGCCCAGGACCGTGAAGAGCATCCCCTGGCGCGCGACCAGCCCGAGCACGTCGAGCCGGCGTGCCCCGAGCGCCAGGCGCACCCCGATCTCCCGCGTCCGCTGCTTGACCGAGTAGGCAACGATGGCGTAGAGCCCCATGACCGCGAGGATCAGCCCGATCACTCCCTGCAGACTCGCCAGGAAGACACCCATGCGCAGCGGCATCAGGCCGAAGACGCTGGACTCGATGTGCTCCTGCATGCTGCGCACGTTGTACACCGGCAGGTCGGGGTCGAGGGCAGCCACCTCCTTGCGAACGGCCGCCGTCAGCGCGGTCGGCTCGGTGGCCGTGCGGACCACGAGGGTCATGGGCGAACGGTAGTGCTGTGCCACGGGCAGGTAGAAGTACGGGCGCTTGGGCTCGGCGAGCATCACGTAGCGACCGTCGGCGGCGACACCGACCACCTCGGTCCATTCGCCGTCGCGCCCGAAACGGAAGCGCCGCCCGAGGGCCTCACCCTCGGGCCAGAGCTGCTCGGCCATGGCCTGGTTCACCACCGCCACCCTGGGCGCGTCGGCATCGTCGGTCTCGCGCAGTCCTCGCCCCTGGCGCAGCAGCACCCCGGCCGTCTCGATGAAATCGTGACCGACCACGGTGAACGAGCTCGCCACGTAGCCGTCCTCCGAGCCAGGAATTCCGTCGTCCACGGTCACGTCGGAGATCTGGATGCCGTAGTCGAAGGGAACGTGCAGGCTGGAGGAGGCGGCCTCGACCCCGGGGAGGGACTCCACCCGCTCCTCGAGCTGGCGCAGGAACTCCTGGCCTCGGTCGTCTTCGTACTGCTGGAGGTTCAAGTCCAGGGAGAGCATCAGCAGGTTGTCGGGCTGGAAGCCGAGGCTGAGCCCCTTCATCTGACTCAGGCTCCGTAGGAAGAGCCCCGCGAAGATCAGGACGATCAGCGAGAGGGTTACCTGACCCACCACGAGCAGGTTGCGAAAGCGGAGGCGCGCGAAGCCGAAACCGGTCCCCGGCTCCTTGATCGCCGAGCTCAAGTCGACGCGCGAGGCATGGAGCGCCGGCCACAGGCCGGTGCCGATTCCAGCCAGAGCCGAGATCAGGACGGTGAAGACATAGATGCGCCAGTCGAAGCCGTGCTCCGTGTTGACGGGGATATCGCCTCCAGTGGGCGCGAAGCCCGCCATGAAACTCCCGACTACCCGAGACAGCACGAGTCCGAAGGCCCCGGCGAGGAACGCCAGGATCAGACTTTCCATGATCTGTAGCCGGATCAGGTGAAGGCGGCTCGCGCCGAGCGCAGAGCGCATCACCATTTCGCGCTTGCGATCGAGGCTGCGGGAGAGGGTCAGGTTCGCGACGTTGAAACAAGCGATGAAGAGCACGAGCCCGACCATGCCGGTGAAGGCGACCGCGAAGATCGGCATGAAGTCGGCCATGACCGGGTCGGGGCGCGCCCGATCTTCGGGGATCACCATTGCCCGGCTCCCCTTGTGCTCGGCCGGGTATTCGGCGATCAGACGCTGGGAGACCACCTCGATCTGAGCCCGAGCGGTCTCGAGCGTCTCGCCGTCACGCAGGCGCCCCATGATGCGCCAGGCGGGAGCGCCCCGGCTGTCGAGCAGGCTTCCGTCTCCGAGCAGGGCGGCGGTGGCCCCGCTCGGGACCCAGCCGCTGACCGCCAGTCCCCAGGAGAGCCCGGCGAAGCTCTCCGGGGCTACACCGACGACGGTGAAACTCTCGCCGTTGAGAGTGAGAGGGCGGCCCACGATCTGCGGGTCGCCGCCGAAGCGGCGCTGCCAGTAGCCATGGTTGAGCACGATCACGGGTGCACCGGCCGCCTCGCGGTCCGGCGCGAAGAGCGCCCCCATCTGGGGGCCCACCTTGGCAACCTCGAAGTAGCTCGGCGTCACCAGCTCCACCCAGGTGCGCTCGGGGGCGAGGCCGTTGGCGCTGAGCTGGACGGGGTTCGGGAGGAAGGCGGTCATCTCCTCGAAGGCGGCGACTCCCTCCCGATAGTCGCGGAAGTCGGGAAAGGAATGGCCGATGGGAAGCTCGATCAGGTCCGTTTTCTGCATCACGAAGACCAGCTCGTCGGGCTCCTCCACCGCCAGGGGCTGCAGGAAGAAGGCGCTGACCATCCCGAAGAGGGTCGCGTTCACCCCGATGCCGACGCCCAGGGTGACAGCGGCGACGGCAGCGAAGCCGGGCTGCTCGCGCAGGGTACGGAGGGCGTGTCGCAGATCTTGGAGCATGGTGTTCTCCCCGATTGTCGACGGTGTGGGTCTCGATCGAGTGCCTCTCAGAAGCAAGTACGCATTTCCAGGTCTCGATGTTCCACACCGATGTTCCACACCGATACTCCGTACCCGGAGCCCTCGTGGACCCGGGGTTCGAATCGGCGTCGCCCATGTGAACCTCTCCGAGCAACGTGGAGGTGTAGCCGGAGCGACTCAATTGCTCCGAGACCACGTTCCGTGCGACGGACCTGGCTGCGGACTTCGCCGCCGACGTCGCAGCCGACGTGGCGGAGGTGATTGCCTTGCCTGCCTTGGGCATGCGGATGCCCCCAAGGGGGGGAACCACGGTGGGGAACCACGGTGCAGGGGCAATCGGCAGCTGCAGTCGCTCGGCGCGGCCATTGTATCGAGCTGGCGAGCGCCTCGAGATCTCGCCGTCGCTCCCCCGCGCGGCCCGGAGCTCACAGCGCTCCCTTCCTCTGGTGGAGGAGATTCGCGGTCGCCGACGACAAACGCTTCCAGCACGAGGCCGAGAGGCTCGGCGTGGAGTGCCGCATCCTCGGATACCAAGAAGAGACGACTCTGTGACCTGGCCGTGAAGGGTCCGCAACTCGTTGGATCTCAGAAACCCGGGAGAGCACTCGTCGAAGTGATACGGGCGCGGTTGGAATAGACTGGCGGTCTCGATGACACTCCAATCCGGCGCGCGACTCGGTTCCTATGAGGTAGTGGATCTCCTGGGCAGGGGAGGGATGGGCGAGGTGTATCGCGCCCGAGACCTCCGGCTCGAGCGGGAGGTCGCGATCAAGGTGTTGCCGGACGAGCTCGCCCTCGACGAAGATCTGCTGGCCAGATTCGATCGAGAAGCCAAGATGCTGGCTTCGCTGAACCACCCGAACATCGCGACTCTGCACGGGATCGAGCGTCACGAGGACAGGCACTGCCTGGTGATGGAGTTGGTCGAGGGCGAAGATCTCGCCGAGCGACTCGAGCGCGGACCGATGTCGCCATCGGAAGCGGCGCTGCTGTTCGCGCAGGTCGCCGATGGCCTCGAAGCGGCGCACGATCGGGGCATCGTCCACCGCGACCTCAAGCCGGCCAACCTCAAGATCACCTCCGAGGGTCGAGTCAAGGTGCTCGACTTCGGGCTGGCCAAGGCGGTGGCACCGGCGCGCGAATCCGGTGAAGACCCGAGCGAGTCGCCCACGGTCGCGGCCGCGTCTACCGAGATCGGAGCGGTCCTCGGCACCGGCCCCTACATGAGCCCCGAGCAGGCGATGGGGCAGCCGATCGACAAGCAGACCGACGTCTGGGCATTCGGCTGCTGCCTGTTCGAGGCTCTGAGCGGCCGTCGGGCGTTCGAAGGCGCGACCGTTCCCGAGATCCTGGTCAACATCAAGACCGCCGAGCCGCCCTGGGATGCGCTTCCCTCCGTGCATCGGCGCCTGCGTCGACTGCTCGATCGTTGCCTACAGAAAGAGCCGCGCCAGCGACTTCGCGATCTGGGAGACGCTCGGCTCGAGCTCCTCGAGTTGCAGTCTTCCCCAGCGCCCGCCCTTCCCACTACGGAGGATCTCGGCGACCACACCCGCAGTCGCAGGTTTCTTCCGTGGCTCGCTGGCGCGGTGGGAGTGCTGGTGGTGGCACTCGCCGGCTTGGGGCTCGGCAGGAACCTCAGCCAACGGTCGGCTCCGCCCCTCACTGCCCCGGCCGAGCGCGTCGTCGTGCTGATGGACACCGCTGCGCCCTACGGTGTGTACGACGTCGACACACGCGCGAGCGGCGGCACCAACGCCGACGATCTGAACCACGAGCTGAGTGATCTGCCGTTGGTGCTGCACAAGGAGACTCTGAGCTCGACGTGGGATCGCGAAGACCAGCTGCTCAAGCAGAATCCAGGCCTCATCCTGATCCACCGCTCGGCATTCCTCCATTCGGCGGTTCTCGAGCTCGGTATCAGCTATCCCCCCTTCGACGATCCCGAGATGGAGAACCTCTACTCGCACCTGGTGAGCTACTTCGACAACAAGCTGATCGGTCTTCTCGGTTTCGTTTCCACCTCCAGACCCCAGACGCAGTTCATCGTCTACTCTCGCGGCTTCGCAGAGGAAGCGAAGCGGGAGTATCTCCAGGAGGCGGCACGTCGGTTCCCCTCACTCGAGGGAAGGGTGACGGCAGTGAGGATTCCTGTCGGTGAGAACGGAGCCTCGTTTCGCGAGCCCCGGACCGCGCAGATGATCCGGGATCTGGTGTCCGAGATCCTGGGGCTCCAGACCGCGTCAGACCCTCAATAGACATCTCCGAGATCTGGGGCACCCCCTGTCGAACCCTTGGTGGAAGACACTCGAGAGCAGACGAGACTTGCACCGCGATCAACGAGACGGACGCCAGAGCCAACCGAGCAGGAGCAGCACCGTGCCTCGAATGCCGTCGAGCAACAGCACCTGGACCGAGCCACCCACCGCAAAGGCCACTACCGCCACCAGCAGCAGGGTGGCGGCGCTGATCAGGCCCAGGGTGCGCCCTTCCTGTTTGGAGTGCCACGACCACCACGCGGCGAGAAACACGAACAGCGACAGGGAAACCAGCACACCGCCGAGAACCGCCGTCAGCAGCGCGACCCCGGGGTCGCCGGTCCACACGATCCCGAAACCCTCGGCCATGCGCTCCGGGGCGAGGACGGTCATCACGCCGAGACCCGCCGTAGTCAAGGCCGAGAGGAACAGCAGGACGGCGAAGGCGATGCGGGCGTGCTTCATGTCGTGTTTGCCTCTGTGAGCCGGTGAGCTCAGAGCTCGCGGATGCGCTGGTAGGAGGGAATCTCCTGCAGCCGTTTCCAGTAGCGCTGTGTGTTCTCCCGAAATCCTTCGTCGAGACCGAGAGACGTCGCGAGATGGAGCCCATAGCCGACGCAGATATCGGCGATCGTGAAACGGCCACAGCACAGGAACTCGCGCTCGGCCGTGGCGAGCTCGACCAGCTTCAGCCGGCCGAAGAACCACCGCTTGTAGTCCTCCGCCACCTGGGGCACGCGGCGCTCCTCGGGCTCGAGTCGGGTATAGCGCAGGTAGAGCGTCTGCGGAAAGGTCAAGGTGGCATCGCTGTAGTAGAGCCAGTTGAGAAAGGCGCCATACTCGGGATCGTCCACCTCGACGCGCATCGGAGTCGGACCGTAGCGCTCGACCAGGTAGTGACACGCGCCGGAAGATTCCGTCATCCGAGTCTCGCCGTCGACGAAGTACGGCACCGTTCCGAGCGGATTGATCTCGACGTACTCCTTCTTCAGCACCCGCGGGGGAAACGGCAGCGTCTCGAGCTCGTACTCGAGGCCCATTTCTTCCATCGTCCAGAGAGGGCGCAGGGAGCGAGCACCCTGGCAGTGATAGAGCACGATCGTCATCGGGAGTCCTCTTCGGAAATCAGTCGAGCAGAACTTCGGGAATGGGGACACGCACGGCCCGGATCTCCTCGCCGACCATCTTGGCCTGGGGATCCGGTCGCAACGAGGCCGCGACACCCTCTCCGAGCAAACCGTGGATGACGAAGTTGAGCGACAGGATGTTGGGCAACTCGTAACGGGAGACCTCGAGCTCCCGGGCTTCGGGATAGAGCTGGCGCAGACGATCGACGGTGAGGAAATCCGCCATCCAGAGATAGGCCTCCGGCGAGCGCGCCCAGAAGCCCACGTTGGCGTTGCCTCCCTTGTCCCCGGAGCGGGCCCCGAGAAGGGTCCCCAGCGGGACCTGACGCGTCGGCCCCGTGGGCAGCTCGCCGTCGGGTGCTTCGGCCGGTGGAGCCGGCTCGAAAGAGGGGGGCCGCATCGGGCGGAGGGACCGGGATCGACACGTCTCCGATCAGCACGCGCTCCTCGAGCTTGTCCGAGGAGACCAGTGCCGGCCAGTAGACCGTGACCGCCGTCGCGGCTCGGCTCGAATTTGCCATCTGGAACCCGGGATAGTTCGACAAGGCCATCTCGATCGCTGCGTTCCAGAATGGGCGACCGATCTTCTGTTCTTCGGGATCACGCACCGCGATGGTGAGCAGTGAGAATCCCTCCGGGTCTCCGCGCCGCAGCGTCACCCGACTCTCCTGGAACTGGTCGCGACCACCGACGAACTCCCAGAACCCCTCTTCGGCGAGTGCGGCCTTCTCGTCGACATCGAGCCCGGGAAGAATGAAGGTCAGGCTGTTCTTGTAGCCACCGAGATAGTTGATGCACAGCTTGGTGCTCGGCGGCGCCGGTTCCCCCTTGATGCCGCTGACTCGCACCCGGTCCTTGCCCTCCTGTTCGAGGCGGATGGTGTCGAAGCGGGCCACCACGTCGGGGTTGGCGTAGCGCTCACTCTGGATCTCGTAGAGCAGCTGCGCGGTCACCGTGCCCACCGAGACCTCCCCGCCGGTCCCTTCGTGCTTGGTGACGACGAAGGAGCCGTCGGCATGCATCTCGGCAATCGGGAAGCCCGGCCGGTCCATCGACTCGATCTCCCGAAAGAAGGAGTAGTTACCGCCCGTGCACTGGGTGCCGCACTCGAGGATGTGACCCGCCACGACGGCCGAAGCCAGCTGATCCCAGTCGTCGCGCGCCCATCCGAACTTCCAGGCCGAGGGCCCGACCAGCAGCGCCGCATCGGTGGCTCTCGGGCAGATCACGAGATCCGCGCCGCGCTCCAGGGCCTCGACCATGCTCCAGCCCCCGAGGTAGGCGTTGGCACTCAGCACCCGGTGGTCCAGCTCGGAGAGCGGCATCCCCAGGTCGAGGTGATTCAGGCTCTCGCCCTCCGCCTGCAGCTCGTCGAGCCGGCCGAGCAGATCGTCCCCCTCGACGTGAGCCACCACGGCTTCGAGGCCCTCGGCCTCGTAGAGCCGCCGGGCAGCGTCGGCGAGCCCGGAAGGATTCAGCCCTCCCGCGTTGACCACGATCTTGATGTCGCGCTCGCAACAGCTCCGGGCCACCTCCTGGAGCTGGCGCAGGAAGGTCCGCGCGTAGCCGCGCTCGGCGTCCTTCATCTTGTCCTTGAGCAGAATGAGCAGGGTCAGCTCGGCGAGGTAGTCGCCGGTGAGCACGTCGATCGGGCCGCCGTCGACCATCTCTCGCGCGGCGCTCAGGCGATCGCCGTAGAAACCACTACAGTTGGCGACCCTGAGAACGTCGCTCATCCCTTCTCTCCGGAACGCTCTGCGGGCTGCTCGCCCGTCCTCTCCGCTACCCAGCTCGGTTTGCGCTTCTCGCGGAACGCCGTCATCCCTTCGGCGGCCTCGTCCGACTGGAACATGCGCAGGCTCCACTCCGAAGCGAGAGCGAACCCTTCTCCCATGGAGAGCTCCGGCACGGCGCGAACCAGCTTCTTGCACTCCACGACCGCGTTGGGGCCGCCGAGGAGAATCGCGGCCACTTCCTCGTCGACCGCTGCGGTCAGCTCGGCGTGCGGGACCGCCCGATGCGCCAGCCCGTACTCCACCGCTCGCTCCCCATCGAAGCGTTCTCCCGTGACGAACAGTCGCATGCCCTGGTGCGGGCCGAGCTTGCGCAAACAGACCACCGAGATGATCGCCGGGATCACCCCGAGGCGGACTTCACTGAAGCTGAACTGCGCTTCGCGTGCGGTGATCACGATGTCGGACGCCGCGACCAGCCCCAGACCGCCGCCGAAGGCAGCTCCGTTGATCGCCGCGATCACCGGCTTCTCGCACTCCCACATTGCGGTCAATACCTCGTCGAGCCCCACCACCCGACCCTCCGCCGTCACTTTGCCGGGCGGATTCTTCAGGTCGGCGCCCGCGCAAAAGCCCCTGCCGCTGCCGGTGAGCACGAGGCAGCGCGCCGACGGGTCGGCCTCGGCCGCCTTCAGGTGATCGAAGAGCTCGGTGACGAGGCCGGCGGAGAGCGCGTTGCGGTTCTCCGGCCGGTCGAGGGTAATCCAGGCCGCACCGTCACGAACCTCGTATCGGGTGAACTCGGTACTCATTCTCTTCACTTCTCCTCGGAGAGCACGACCAGTAGCTCACCGTTGGCGACCTGGTCCCCTTCGGCGACCCGCAGCTCGGTCACCGTGCCGGCAGCGGGCGCTACGATTCGCTGTTCCATCTTCATCGCCTCGAGCACGATCAGAAGCTGGCCGGCTTCGGCCGCATCTCCTACCGCGACGTGGGTCGAGACGACCCTGGCCGGCATCGGAGCTACCAGACCTCCGGCCACTCCCCCACCGCCGGCGACCGGGAAGCGCGGTTGTTGCTCGAGCTCGAAGTCGCCGTCCGGACCGTGAACGAGACAGCGATAGCGATCGAATCCGACCGCCTCGACTCCTACCGCGCCCGCGAGGCGTCGGCCGTCGATCACCGCGGTGATCGCCTCGCCCTGCCGGGCGACCACCTCCACCAGGTGCTCGCTGATCTCGACTCCCTCTGCCTTGCCCTCGAAGAAGTCCTCGTCGGTCGGGCCAGCCACCGCGGCATGGAACCTGCCGTCGCGCTCCTTCCGATAGCTCACCAGGAGCTCCTGGTCTCCCACACGGAAGATCACTTCCTCGCGAGGCATCACCGTATTGCGCCATCCGCTGGGAATCGTCTGCAGCACGCGGGCGGCGGCACGACGATCACACTGCGCCGCCATCACCGCCAGGAGACCGGCTTCGGCCAGCTGGCTGCGGCTTGGGGTACGGCGACGCTCCGGCTCGACACGCGCGATGAAATCGGTCGTGGTGTCGCCCGATAGGAACTCCGGGCTTCGCAACGTGGCCACCAGAAAGTCCCGGTTGGTCACCAAGCCCTGCACCCGAGTGGTCTCGAGGACCCGAGCGAGCCGCCCGGCGGCCTCCCTGCGCGTCGGAGCGTGCACGATCACCTTGGCAATCATCGGGTCGAACTCGATCCCGATCTCGTCTCCGGCCTCGATGCCGGCATCGAAGCGAGCGCGCGCCGACGTGCTCGGCTCCCAGGCCAGCACCCGGCCGGTCGCGGGAAGGAAGTCGTTGGCCGGATCCTCGGCGTAGAGGCGCGCCTCGATCGCATGACCGTCGATCGAAAGATCCTCCTGGGAAAAGCCGAGCGTCTCCCCGGAGGCGACCCGTAACTGCTCCCGCACCAGGTCGAGCCCGGTGATCTCTTCCGTCACCGGGTGCTCCACCTGCAGGCGGGTGTTGACTTCGAGGAACCAGTAGTCTTCCGTGCCGTCCTCGAGGAGAAACTCCACGGTGCCCGCCGAGCTGTATCCGATAGCTGCGCCCGCAGCGACGGCGGCCGCTCCCATGCGGGCTCGCAGCTCTTCGCTGACCGCGGGCGAGGGCGCCTCTTCGATGATCTTCTGATGGCGCCGCTGGATCGAGCACTCACGCTCGAAACAATGCACCAGATTGCCGTGCCGGTCGCCGAGCAGTTGGATCTCCACGTGGCGCGAGGAGGCAAGCCAGCGCTCGAGAAACACCGTGTCGTCACCGAACGCGGCAGCGGACTCGCGGCGGGCGCCTTCGATCGCCGCATCGAGCTGCTCCTCTGACTCCACGATGCGCATTCCCTTGCCACCGCCACCAGCCGAGGCCTTGATCAGCAGCGGATAGCCGATCTCCTTCGCCTTGGCCGTGGCACTCTCCCCCGGCGCCAGCTCCGCCGCGGGCAGAGTCGGCACCCCGGCCTCCTGCATTAGACGCTTCGCCGACAGCTTGTCGCCCATCGCGGAGATGGCTTCAGGAGACGGCCCCACCCAGATCAACCCGGCCGCCTCGACGGCCCGAGCGAAATCGGCGTTCTCAGCCAGGAAGCCGTAGCCGGGGTGAATGGCGTCGGCGCCGGTGCGCTGCGCGGCAGCCAGCACCTTCTCTGCGTCGAGGTAGGTCTCGGCGGAGGAGCGGCCATCGAGCGCGATGGCCTGGTCGGCTTCCTCGACGAAGGGCGCAGCGGAATCGCCGTCGGCATAGATCGCCACCGTGGAGATGCCCATCTCGTGAGCGGTACGCAGGATGCGGCGGGCGATCTCTCCCCGATTGGCGATCAGCAGGCGGTGGATGGTCTGGGTGCTCATGGATTCTCCGGCTACATGCGCCACACGGCGTAGCCTTTGGCCCCTTCGACCTTCTGGTTGTGACAGATCGAGAGCGAAATGCCGAGTACCGTCCGCGTGTCCCGTGGATCGATCATGCCGTCATCGGAGACCCTCGAGGTCGCGAAGAGTCCGAGCGAGCGCTGTTCGGCGAAGTACTCGACGAGAGCGGCGCGCTGCGCATCGGCCGCCTCGTCGAACTCGATACCGCGCCGCGCCGCCGCGGCGCGCCCGACGATCGACATCACTCCGGCCATCTGCTTGGGCCCCATCACCGCGATCTTGGCCGTCGGCCAGATGTAGGTGAAGCGCGTGCCGAAGGCGCGGCCGCTCATCCCGTAGTTCCCCGCACCGTAGGACGCACCCACGATCACCGAAAGGTGGGGCACCGCCGAGTTGGAGACGGCGTTGATCATCTTCGATCCGTTCTTGGTGATCCCGCCCTGCTCGAAGTCGGTGCCGACGATGTAGCCGGTGATGTTGTGCAGGAAGAGCAGCGGCACGTCGATCTGGTTGCACAGCTGAATGAACTGCGCCGCCTTCTCCGCCGACTCGGAGAACAGCGCGCCGTTGTTGCCGAGGATGCCGATCGGATAGCCATGAATAGAGGCCCAACCGCACACCAAGGTCGGACCGTAGAGCGGTTTGAACTCCTCGAAGCGCGAGCCGTCGACCACGCGGGCAATCACGTCGCGGATGTCGACCGCGCCGCGCAGATCGCGCGACACCAGACCGAGGAGCTCCTCAGGATCATGAATCGGCTCGTCCGGCGAGAGCGTCGGACCGGGGCCGTGCTTGCGCCAGTTGAGGTGAGCCATCACCTCACGGCACAGCCGGATCCCGTCGAGCTCGTCTTCGGCGAGATAGTCCCCGAGGCCGGAGATCTGGGTGTGCATCTCGGCCCCGCCCAGGCTCTCGGCGTCGGCGTCCTCGCCGGTCGCCATCTTGACCAGGGGCGGGCCACCCAGGAACACCTGAGACTGCTTCTTGATGAAGATGTTGTAGTCGCTCATCCCCGGCTGGTAGGCCCCGCCCGCGGTCGAGCTGCCGAACACCACCGAAACGGTCGGGATGCGCATCTTGGAGAGCTCGGAGATCTCGTAGAACAGCCGTCCCGACTCGGCGAAGTGTCCCGTCTCGCGGCGCATCGCAGCCTCCGGGTCGTCGCCGGTCACTCCACGCAGATCGGCGCCCGCCGACTCGACGAACTGGACGTAGGGCAGACGATTCACCCGCGCGATCTCGAGGCCGCGCATCAGCTTCTTGGCGTTGAACTCGTTGAAGGCCCCGGCACGCACCGACGGATCGTGGCCGAGCACCACGCACTCGACGCCGGAAATCACGCCCACGCCGAGGATGAAGCCCGATCCCACGTTGTAGTTCGAGTGCCACGCCGCCAGAGGCGAGATCTCGAGAAAGGGAGAATCGCGATCGAGCGCCAGGGAAACACGCCGACGTACCGGCATCTTGCCGCGCTTGCGCAACCGCGCCATCGCCTCCTCGCCACCTCCCTCGGAGACCTGTTCGAGCAGATCGTCGACCACGGCGATCTGCTCGAGCATGTCGGCCCGATTCTTCTGGAACTCCTCGGAGCGGGGATCGATCGTAGAACTGAGGGGCATCATTCTGGATGGGTCCTCTTCTCGGTCCAGAGCAGGGAATCCCGCAGCAGAGGCGAACCCACCTCAGCCTCGGTCGATTCGGGATCCGTCGCTTGTCGGCGTCAGAGAGGACATGATGCCAGATTCGCGGGAGTCTCGGGCACCTCACAGCGGGTGGGTATGACGCGGCGAGCCGCTCGCCTGTGCCTGAAGGCCTCGCTGGAGGGTGCTTGCGGGCTGGGTGCTCCCGCCGAAGACGCGTGGAACGGGTACGAGCTCGCCTTCCCGAGAGCCTGTCGAGCACGACGCAGATCTCCGACTCCGAGTCCTGGATCGTGTGCAAGAGCGCTCGGCGAGCCGGCAGGTTCGTGCCTGCGAGTTTCGCGGCGGCGAGTTTCCCTGCGCGCAGGAGTCGGCTAGTCTGGTCCACGACCAGACGACCAGGACCGGAGGGGAGCCATGAGCGACGAACAGGCGATTCGGCAGACGATTCAGACCTACTTCGACTCGATGTTCGAGTCCAGCGCCGGGAAGGTGCACACGGCATTTCATCCGAACGCGAAGATCACCGGGTTCCTCCACGGTGAGCTTCAGGAGATGTCCGTGGCCGACTTCGCCGGCTTCGTCGAAAGTCAGATGCCCTCCCCGAAGGACAAGGGGGAGCGTGCGAGGCTCGACATCGTGTCGCTCGACCTGGCGGGGGACACAGCCGTGGCCCGAGTGCGCGACGACTATCTGGGCATGACCTTCCTCGACACGCTCTCGCTGCTCAAGACCGACGATCAGTGGCGGATCTACAACAAGCTCTTCCATGTGGAAGCGTCGAGCCAGCCCGGATAGCACCGAGGCGACCATGGCTCCGAACGAGCCGACCATTGCAAGCCAGAAAGCGGAAAGCTGACGGGCTTCGACCGGAACGCCTGGGAGGAATTCCAGATGACGGTTCCCGAGATGACCGCGACGCTGAGGTACGTCTTGACCAGCGCTTGAAAGGCAATCGAGCTCCCTTCCTCCCTGGCGGCCATACGGACCAAGATGCCGCCGGCAACGCAGCGCGCCGTCAGGCTATCTGAGACTTCCTGGACTCCGCACTCTCCATCCCGGAGTTGCGCGTGGTCAGCGTCAAGAAGGTTCTCGACCGGATCAGAAGCCCCGTCGCTCTCGCCCCGGAGAGACTCGCTGTCTTCTGGAACCTCGTCGACAGCAGGTTCGGTACCGGAGTGGGTATCCGGGATATTCACCAGGCACCTCTCGCGGTCATCTCCATGCCCCGCTCCTCCAGCCCCGGACCCAGGCACCCTGAGATAGGCTCTGTGACGTCAGAGACTGATGTACTTCTCATGAATTGTGACCACTGTGGCTCCGACGTTCGCCCCGAGCAGCTGGCCTGTTTGCGCTGTGGCACACCTGTGCCCGGTTCAGCATTCGCAGATTCGAAAGAGGATGAAGAGGCAGCCACTCTGATTGGGGCCACCGCAGTCGGAGAGGAAGACGCCACCCTCTTCGATTCCGGTGGAGCCATGGAGAGAACCAGCGCGGAGCAACACGAAGGCGAAACCCTCCTGGGATCTCCTGACGACGACGAAACACCCGTGCCCGGGGCGTCGTCCACCTCCTCGGCGTCTGCCACCGGGGGGTCGACCGGCCCGCTCGAAGTCGGCCAGCCGTTCGGTGCCCGCTACCAGATCCTCAAGGTGCTCGGCGTGGGCGGGATGGGTGCTGTCTACCAGGCCTGGGATCAGGAGCTGGGTGTGGCGGTTGCCCTCAAGGTGATCCGCACCGAGGTGACCGATCCTTCGATGGCCGAAGAGATGTCGGCCCGCTTCAAGCGTGAGCCCTGTTGGCGCGCGAGGTGACCCACAAGAACGTGGTGCGCATCCACGATCTGGGCGACATCGACGGCATGAAGTACTTCACCATGAGCTACGTCGAGGGTGAGGATCTGTCGTCGGTGTTGGTGCGGGAGGGCCACCTACCGGTGGCACGTGCTCTGGAGGTGTTTCGCCAGGTCGTCGATGGATTGATCGCAGCGCACGAAAAGGGCATCGTGCATCGCGACCTCAAGCCCGCCAACATCATGATCGATGGCGAGGGCAACGCGCTGCTCATGGACTTCGGGATCGCTCGCTCGTCCGGCCCGGCTGCCGGTGCCCCTGGGGTCACCAGCGGCATCGACATGTCCGAGTTCGAAGGGCAGGAGGTCAACCTCGGTCAGACAATGGCCGGAGCCATCGTCGGGACGCTCGAGTACATTGCGCCCGAGCAGTTTCGTGGCGCGGTCGCGGATCAACGCGCCGACGTCTACGCCCTCGGTTTGATCCTCTACGACCTGCTGCTCGGACGTCGGCGAGTCAAGAGCGCCAAGAGCGCCATCGCCGAGGTCAAGAACCGTATGCGGGAGCCTCCCGCTTCGCCGCATACGGTGGACGAGACGATTCCCCAGGCTCTCGATTCGGTGGTCGCTCGTTGCCTCGAGCCTCTCCCCGAGAACCGCTTCCAGACCACCTCCGAGCTCAAAGACGCCCTCGATGAGCTCGACGAGCACGGCCAGCCGCTGCCGCGCTTTACCCGGCGGAGTCTGGTTGCGGGCGGCGCGGCGGCCCTGATCGTCGTCGCAGCACTCGCGTCCACCTATTTCCTGGCCCGCGGAACGGGTGTCGCGACCGAGCCAGACCCGATGTCGGTGTTGGTCGCCGACTTCGACAACCAGACCGGGGAAGAGGTGTTCGCCGATACGCTCGAGCAGGCGGTCGCGATCGGTCTCGAGGGGGCGTCGTTCGTCAACATCTTTCCGCGCGGCCGCGCTCGCACCCGCGGCGAAACGATTCGGCCCGAGAGCAAGACCCTCGATCGTGAACTGGCGCAGCTCGTCGCTCAGAGCGAAGGGGTGGGAGTGGTGGTCGGTGGCTCGATCGCACCGAACGGGAGCGGCTACGAGATTTCCCTCGAGGCGTTCGACGCGGTTACGGGCGAGACCCTCGGTGAGCAGGACCGCAAGGCCGGCACTCGAGATGACGTGCTGCCGACCGTCGGTCAGCTGGTGGTCCGTCTGCGTCGTCGTCTCGGTGACACCGTGCCTGACGCCGTCGCGGCAGCGGCAGAAGAGACTTTTACCGCCGGCTCGCTCGAAGCCGCCCAGAACTACGCCCGGGCACAAGATCTGATGGCCACCGGTTCGTGGCAGGAAGCCGTGCCACTCTACCGTCAGGCACTGGCGCTGGATCCGGACTTCGGCCGGGCCTACGCCGGGCTCGGCGCGACCTTCTTCAATCTCGGTCAGGCGCAAGAGGCAGAAGACTTCTATCAACGAGCGTTGGCACGGATCGACCGTATGACAGAGCGCGAGCGCTACCGCACGCGCGGCGGCTACTACCTTCGGATCGGCAACTGGGAGCAAGCGGTCGAGGAGCTGCAATCGCTGGTTGACAACTACCCGGCCGACGAGGCAGGTATGTCGAATCTGGCGCTCGCCCACTTCTTCGCTCACGACTTCGATGCCGCACTCGAGCGCGGTCGCCAAGCCGTCGAGACCTATCCCAACAACGTCCTGTCGCGTGCCAACCTGGCGCTCTACGCCATGTACGCCGGGGACTTCGAGACAGCGCAGACCGAAGCACTCGCGGTGATCGAGGCCAATCCAGCCTACGAAACGGCCTACGTGGCATTGGCCATGGCCGAGCTCGACAGCGGCAACTTGAACCAGGCACGTGAGCGCTACGCTGCCTTGGGCTCGGTGAGCGCTCGCGGCTCTTCGATAGCGAACCTGGGGGAAGCCGACCTGGCACTCTTCCATGGTGATGTGGCTGTAGCGGCCGAGCTCTACGAGCGTGGCCTCGAGGCCGATCTGGCGCTCGACCAGACGAGCCTCGCTGGGATCAAGCAGGTCGGTCTGGCAGCGGCCCGGCTCACCATGAAGGACGGCAACTACGCCGCTCCTCTGGAGCAGGCTCTCGCAGCAACGAAGAGTCCGAGAGTCCAGTTCGAGGGGGCCATGGTCCATCTGCGCGCCGGCCAGTCGGACGCGGCTCGAACGCTGGCAGACGAGATCGGTGCCGGAAGCGGCGTCGATGCACAGGCGATGAAACACCTCATCCTCGGCGAGGTGGCGCTCGAGGGCGGTGATGCACCAGCGGCGATCCAGAGCTTCCAGGAAGCGCGTCGCCTGGTCGACTCCTGGCTGGCTCGCTACGGCCTCGGGCGCGCCTACCTCCAGATCGGCTCGTTCGCGCAGGCTCACTCCGAACTCGACCGCTGCCTGACACGGCGCGGTGAAGCGACTGCCATTTTCTTCGACGATCTTCCCACCTATCACTATCTACCGCCGTTGCACTACTACCTCGGCCAGGCGCTCCAGGGGCTCGGCAGTGAAGGTGCCGCCGCCGAGTACCAGCGCTTCCTCGACATTCAAGGCGAGAGCCAGGGGAACGAGCTGGTTGCCGACGCCCGAGTCCGTCTGGGAACTCTCTGACGCCGGCCGTTTTCAGGTGCACTCGCGAGGAGTGCGGCGTGGGGGGTTCGAGGTTCCTGCCGTAGAGCTCGGCCGCGAAGCCCTCTGAGCTGAAGACCGCGGCGATGATGGTGAGGACCTTCATCACTCGTTCCTACGGTTCGACGGGCTCGAGAGGGGCCCGTGTCGATCAGGTCGCAGCAAGGCTCCCGGGGGGAGCCTCGGCCAACTCGATCAGACGCGGTCGAGGGTTTTGGCAGTCCCGGTGGCCTGCCACCTCTTCCCCGAAGGGAGCATCGGTTGCAAGAGCGTCGGCTTCGCTATCCGAAGAGTGGGACCGGCTATCTGATCGGATAGCCGCGAGTCGAGGGACCGGGCCGAAGGACTTGCAGAGGGTGTGCCGGAGCGGCCGTCGGAACACGAAAAGCCGCCGGCTCGCCAGTCCCCACTCGTGTGGCACAGCCCCTGCAAAGACGGAGACGACGCCTTTCAAACGAGGAAAGAGATCAAGAACCGGGATTTGTACGTTCTTGATCGCGAAACACGAACTCGGTGTACCCTTACTCCTCCTCACGATTCTCAGACCTTCTTGACACGCTGCTGAGATGGCCGCGACGCCATCCTTCGAAGTCCGACGCCCTGCTGAACTTTGAGCCCCGCGCTCAGGAGATGATTCTTCATGCCTCATTCCTCATCCCGCTTCTGCTTCCTTGCCTTGCTCCTGAGTCTGCTCTTCGGTGCTCCCACGTTGGCGCAGAGCGTACCGGTCGTGGTGGGTGCCAACGTCAACATGGTCTCCGGTGCGGACTTCCCTGGCGGCGATCCCTTCCAGCGTCAGCAGAACGAACCCTCGGTGGCGTTCTCGAGCCGCAACAACCTGCACCTGCTGGCAGGTGCCAATGACTATCGAGCCGTCGACGTGCCCGGCTTGCCGGGCGGTCGTGAGACGGGCGACTCCTGGCTGAGCTACTTCTGGTCGACCAACGGCGGTGCGACCTGGCGCTCGACCTTGATTCCGGGCTACCCCCAGGATCCGAACTGCGATGGCAGTACGAGCGAGCCGACCCTCTGCGGCTACGCCGCAGGCGCCGATCCCGTCGTGCGCGCCGGCGTCAACGGCATGTTCTATTACTCCGGCATCGTCTTCGATCGCGCCGATCCTTCGCGTAGCGCCATCTTCGTCTCCCGCTTCATCGATCTCAACAACGACGAGGGCGGCGACCCGATTCGATACATCGACACCGTGCTGCTCGACACCAACGACGACGGCGCGGTCTTCCTCGACAAGTCGTGGATCGGCGTCGACATCCCCGGGCCGGGCGCATCGACCAAACCATTCTCCGTCATCCAACGCGACGGTTCCTCGGTCGCGCAGACCGTCTCTTGCGGCAACATCTACGTCGGCTACGCCGCGATCGGCGGCGAAGGCGCGGACCTGCGCTCCGAGATTCGCCTCGCGACCTCGACCGACTGCGGCGACACCTGGGCGAACCAGTTGATCAGCCAGCCGGACAGCCTGAATCAGGGCGCCAACATCGGCATCGATCCCATCACGGGCGACGTGCACGTGGTGTGGCGACGCTTCGACACCGTCGAGACCTTTCTCGGCATTCCGGCTGCGGGCTGCCCGGCCGATCCGTCGTCCTGGGAAGTGAGCGAGGTCTGGCCGGTGTCGTCGATCACCGTGGGCGGTGTCGAGTACACGGTGGCCGAGGCGCAGGAGCTGCTCGCCACCAAGCACAAAGGCGATGAATCATTCAAGGTCGCCTACGAAGTGATCGCCGCCAAGCTCAACCTCTTGACGGGAGGAGGCGACCCGGTCCCGGGCTTCAATCCCAACGTCTGGGGCCAACAGCTCAGTGCCTTCATTGCGGCCGCCGACGCCTGGCTGGTCGAGAACCCGATCGGCTCCGATCCGAAGAATCCAGAGAAGCAAGTCGGCATGGACCTCAAGAAGGACCTTCAAGAGATCCTTCTGGGCTCGGGCACCTGTACTGGCGGGGGCGGCACCGCCGGCGGCTCCACCGGTCAGACCAACGCGATTCTCGTTGCCAGCTCGAACGACGGCGGCCAGACCTTCAGTGCGCCGGTGGAGATCGACGAGTCGTCGACCTTCGACCAGGGCAGCACGACCTTCTCCTTCCGCACGACGGCCTATCCGACGGTGACGGTCGATGCAGACGGCAGGATCTACGCGGCCTGGGCCGCGCGCGGCTTTGCCGCGGACGCGGACCCTTCCGGAGGCGATGCGCGTATCGTCGTGTCTACTTCGTTGGACGGCCTCACCTGGTCGGCTCCCTACGCGGTGGACGAGCCTGACCGCCCGGGACATCAGATCAAGCCCTCGCTGCTCTTCGCCGGCGGTCAACTGACGCTGGTCTACTACGACTTCCGCGGCGACGTCTCGAACATCTTCGAGAGCTTCGTCGTCGACCTACCCGAGCCCGACCGGCTGCGCCACACCGTCGACGTGCGCGTTGCCACCGCCCTTCCAGGGGCCGCTCCGGCGTTCACCGACTACAGCCTGATCTCGGGTACGACAGAGCCCACCGATCCTTCGGCGCAGGCCTCGCGTTACAAGTTCCTCACGGCCGTCACCGAGTATCTCTTCCCCGGATCGACCCCTGACTCGACGGTGCAGGCCGAGTACATGCCGCCGAACTATCCGATGTTTGCCGACGGCACCACTCCGTTCATCGGCGACTACGTCGATATCGCAGCGCCGAACCTGATCTTCGAAGAAGGCCAGGGCTGGCGTTTCGCTTCGAACCCCGGCGACGTGCAAGTCTGGCAGGCGGTGTGGTCCGACAACCGCGACGTCATTCCGCCGCCCGATGGCGACTGGTCGAAGTACGTGGCTCCGATCACCCAGGCCCAGGTCAGCCTGTTCGACCCGACGGTGACGTTGCCGAGCTGCAACGACGTCGTCTTCACCGACGCGCCACCCCAATGGCAGGCCGGCTCGCTCTACACCGGCACCCGCAACCAGAACGTCTACAGCGCCTCCATCACGGAGGGACTGATCGTGGCCGCGCCGGGAAGCAAC
Source organism: uncultured Acidobacteriota bacterium (assembly GCA_963851415.1). Classification (GTDB taxonomy): domain Bacteria; phylum Acidobacteriota; class Thermoanaerobaculia; order Multivoradales; family Multivoraceae; genus CAWKPF01. The sequence continues at coordinate 3,629,989 of CAWKPF010000002.1, read as the reverse complement.
CGGCCGTTGGTCGACAGCGGTGGAGTGCCCTTGGAGCGCGCCTTCGTCGTCTATGTACAGAACGCCACCAACCAGGAGCGCACGTACCAGCTGTCGGTGGTGTCGCCAATGGACGTCGATGCCTCGTTCATTCAGGATCAGTCGGTGACCTCGATTCAGGTGGTCATCCCGCCGTATTCGAGCGCAGCAGAGACGATCTACGCTCTGTCCTCGAGCGGTTCTCCTTCCAGCGAGACCCTCCATGTGAACGTGGTCGAGCTGGGCGGCACCCTGGCGGGCTCGGTTCTCCTCAACAGCGATCCGACGGCGCCCGACCCGCTGTTTCTCGGCGGCACCTCTCTGCTCGATGCCGAAGTGCACAACCCGGCGATCCTGAATCCCGCGATCCTCAATCCCGCGATCCTCAACCCTTCGGCCGATCCGTCGGTGTACCCGCGCCCCCACGCGGTGTGCGTACAACCCGCCCCCCCCGTGCCCGCCCCCCCCCTCACTCCCCCCCCCGTGCGTGACCCGCTCCCCGATCCGCCGCTCCCCAGTCCTGCGGATCCCCGTCCCCCGGACTTCGACCCGCCCCTCTCCCGTCCCCCGGACTCCCGTCCCCCGGTACCCCGCCCAGCCTTACCCCGCCCAGCCTTCCTCCGTCCAGCCTTCTTCCGTCGAGCGTTATTCCGTCCAGCCTTACCCCGCCCAGCCTTACCCCGCCCAGCCTTAATCCGTCCAGCCTTAATCCGTCGAGCGTTAATCCTTCGTTCCTTTCTCCGTCCAGCCTTCCCCCGCCCAGCCTTCCTCCCTCCAGCCTTCCCCCGCCCAGCCTTACTCCCTCCAGCGACACTACGTCGACCGCCGACGCCCTACAGACCGATGGCCCTCTCCCCCGCCGTCCCCACCGCCACGCCCCCCCCCCGGACGACCGCGCTCGCCCTCCCCGCTCGGCGGCTGGCCGCGCTCACGTGCGGCCGGCTGATCTCCTGACTGAACCCCCCCCCACTCACGGCCGGATGTTGATTAGCCAACCCCACCAGCCGCCCATTGGTCTTTCCGCGAAACCGCCCCCTCCACCCCCCCGTCCGCCGCCCCCTCTTTCCCCGACCCCGTGGAGGGGTGGTGGTGGCCCTTTCGGTAACCGCCGACCTCCGCTCCGCCGCTCCCGCGGAACCCGTGGCCCACCTCCTGGTCCGCCGTTTCCGTTGCCCAGTGACCTCCCCACCCCGCCACCCCCGTGGCTCCGCCCCACCCCCCGACCGCCCATTCCGTAACCCCGCCACCCCCCTGGCCCTTTTCCCCCTCCGCCTTCGAGGGGGCTGGGGCTGGGATTTGGTGGCCCACCGTTCCAACCGCCCCCTCCGCCATCCATTCCAAGTCCCCCCCCCTGGTGGTGTCCGGCCATTTCGGAACCGGGGAAGCGTCGGCGATGGACGGTTCTTTTTCCCGACAGGCCTTGACGTAGACGGTGCCGGCAACCTCTACGCTGTCGGCTGGGGTGAAGAACGGGTTCAGGTGCTCGACAGCTCCGGAACCTTCGTTCGCACCTGGGGCAACGGCTCTACGTTCAGCAACCCATCCGGTGTGGTCGTCAACGACGCACTGAACAGGGTCTACGTGGCCAACCGGTTAAACAGCGAAATCGAGGTCTTCGACAAACTCGGTATCCCGATCGCGACCTGGGACACCTACGGGGCCGGCCAGACGTTCAGCACACCCTACGACCTCGATCTCGATGCCTCGGGGAATCTCTACATCGCTGACTACGACAACTACAGCGTCGTGGTCCTGGACAGCGACGGCAACTTTCTGCGCAAGTTCGGCTGGGGTGTCGACACCGGCGCCAATGCCTTCGAGATCTGCACGCCGGCGAGCGAGCCCTGCCAGAGCGGCACCTTCGGCTACGGAGCGGGCCAGTTTGCCGGCACCGCCGGAGTCGCGGTTGGCAGTAACGGGGACATCTACGCGACGACGGAGTACGGCAATAGCGTTCAGGTCTTCGATGCCTCCGGCAACTTCCTGCGCGCCTTCGGTTGGGGCGTCGACACCGGCGCCAATGCGTTCGAGGTCTGCACCGCCGCCACGACGCCTTGTCAGCGAGGAATTCAGGGGGGCGGGGCAGGCCGAGTCCACGTTCACAGGGAACGTCACCGTCGATGCCTCCGACAATGTGTACGTGGCCGGTACGGAGAACTATCGCATTCAGGTGTTTACCGGTGAAGGAGACTTCCTGGCGACCTTCGGCTGGGGAGTGGACACCGGCGCCAATGCTTTCGAGGTCTGCACCTGGGCGACTCTGCCTTGCCAGTCCGGCAATGACACCGGTGAGGGTGGAGCGCCCTCCGGCCCCTGGGGCATCTCGGTCAGTCCGTTGGACGGCAGGATCTACGTTTCGGACTCCTACGGCGCCCGCGTCCAGGTCTTCGACGTCAGCGTCGCTCCCACCGTCACGAGCTTCGATCCCAGCGTGGTCTTCTCCGGAACCAGCCCCGCGCAGGAGGCTGCCCTCAACGCGGCCATCGGAGTCACGGGGTACATCATCGAAGACTTCGAGGACCTCACCCTCGTCCCCGGACTGTCAGTGACAGGCGGGGAGTTCGGATTGAACAGCCAAGCCACGTTCTCGAATGCCGTCTGGGACGGCACGAGCTACTACGTCGACCAGGTCGACGTGGGTAACGGACTGACCTTCAGCGTCGCCGGTGGGACGAGCTCGTTCGGCATCGGAATGGGGGACATCGACGTTTCGGCCGTCCGCTTGTTCGTGAACGAACAGGACTTCGGCCCCATCATGGACTTGCCAAACTGGGTGAAGCTCGGGGACAACGTTCGTGACGTCTACGTCAGGATCGACGCCGCCCCGGGGGAGAGCATCAATTCGGTTCGAATCCACCAGGTGAGCGGTGGCTTCAACGACGGCATATTCTTCGACCATGTCGCCTTCGCACCTGCCACCTTCAACGTGCCTGGCACCGCCGGCGGCACAGCCATCGGCCCGGGCGCCGGCGGGACCGCACCGGTGGAGGCCGGCACGCTGGCCCTGGGAGAGCAGGTACTGGTCACGGCGACCGGGGTTGTGACCTATGGTTCTTCATTGACTGTCGGGCCGGACGGATACGGCGGGACCTGCAGCGCGAGCTGCCTGGTGAATGGCGTGTCGGGAATCGCCCTCGTGGCGCGGATCGGCGGAGGACCGTGGCAGTTCGTCGGGGTTGGTCCGACGGTGCTGACCGCGACCACCGCGGGAGCCCTGGAGTTCGGCGTCAACGACAACCTCTTCAACGACAACAGCGGCAGCTTCGACGTGACGGTGTCGCCCATCGTCGCCACCTCTTTCACGGAGACCGTCATCTCGGGCGATTCCGACATCCTGAGCGACGGTCTCCTCGTCGTCGCCAATGATTTCGGGGCTTCACCCAGCGCGGTGACGGTGAACGGGGTCACGTTCGGCACCGATCAAGGCGGCCTGGTCGGCCCCTGGGGACCCGGAGGTGGAGATTTCTCGGTCGACGCGTTCTCAGCAAACCTCGACGCTCTTCTCTCGGATCTGCAGTTCAGCGGCACACTCAACCCAGTGAGTTTCACGATCAGCGGACTGACGCCAGGAACGAGCTACCGGCTCCAGCTCCTGTTCTCGAACGATCTGAACACCACGAGCGACAGGGTCGAAGTCACGCTGGAAGGCGAGACCTGGATACTCGACGACTGGCAGCCCGATGCGATCAACTTGACCGCCCAGTTCACCGCGACGAGCTCCTCTGTGGTGACCACGTTCGAGCCGGGAGCCGGGTCTACCGGTGAGTCTGGCCGCGCCATCCTGAACGCCTACGTCCTTCACGAAATCCCATGAGCGGCCTGTGACAAGATGATCCATGGGCCGACACGCCGGCCCATGGAGGCTCGCCGGGATCATGGAAGGACACGGTCGGTGGCCATTGGCGCTGGCTCTCCTCCTGGCCGCTTGCGGCTGGGACACCCCGACACGACCTTCCGAGCCAGCCTCCAGGCGGCAAGCCCCAGTGGACGGCGAGCGTCGCGCCCAGCTACGACGGCGCGACTCGAGCCGTGTATCTGGTCGAAGGACCGACCGCCAACGGCTCTGACTTTTCGATCGAGCTCCACGTGGCCGAGGTCCCCACCCGCCTCCAGCTGTTCTTCGACCTCACCTTTCCACCCGAGATCGTGAGCTACGCCTTCGTCGAGATGAGCAACGTCTCCGGGCCGAGCTTCGGTCCAGTGGGAGGACAGCCAGGCGTCTTGCGTGCCCACCTGACTCCCCTCGAGCGATCGGCCCACCTGCTGACGATCCACTTCACGGTCGAGACGGCCGGTGTCGGGAGCTTCGAGTTCGTCGGACAGGGAACGTCGGACAACGCCAGCGGGGAGGTGCGCTGGGGGAACCTGTCGTGGTTCGGCGCCTCCCTCGAAACCACGCAGCCGTAGCCCGACGCCCCGCTGCCAGACACTTCTCTGTCAGCGCAGCTCGTGCACCATCGGGTCCTGTGTGACCCGGTAGTAGTGATCGGTGCCGTAGAAAGCGAAGTTGGCGACCCGAGAGGTGTAGAGACAGGCGTAGGTTTCGAGCTGACTCGCAAAGCGCGTCTTGCTCGAGCCCTGCTTGAAGAACGAGCCCCAGTAGGGATTGAATCGATCGCCCAACTCCTCTGCCAGGTGCACGGAACGACGCAGCACCAGGCGGTGCTCGCGAGCCGCCTGAGCGAAAAGGCGCTGGGCCTCGGTATCTTCCTCTCCGTTGGCCGCCTCGAGCGTGACCAGATCACGAAGGTGGTCGAGGCGCTTCCCCACTTCGATGAGGCGCGTCGAGACGGCGGCCTGCTCGTCGAGCAGAGCCCAGAGGTGCTCTCGCGTCTGGATCTCCTCTTCGAGCTCGTGAACGATCAGGGCCGTACGCCAGGTGGACCCTCGTTTGGAGGAGACGATGTCACCGTAGATGTGGTCTCCCACGTAGAGCACGGTATCTCCGGGCGCATCGATCGTGCGCATCAGGCCATCGAGGTGACCACCCGAGTAGGCGCCTCCCCACTCCGGTGTATCGACGGTCTCCTTCTTGTTCCCGAGTCATCCAGAACGACAAACGGGTCGCCACCCTGGAAGAAGCCGGGCTTCGCCGCGTCCACCACCACCGATCGAAGAGCTGTCGCCAATGATCGAGCCCGGGCAAGATGCCTTCGAAGAGGTGTGAGCACAGTCCGTCGGCGTAAGACCATCCGGAATTGGTCAGCAGGAAGAAGCGGCGACGACGCAGCCCCAGACGGCAGAGGCCCAGCAACAGCTCTTCGGAGCGCTCGAGGTAGGCCGCGGGCTCGGCCAGCACCCGGCTCTTGAGAGAGCCGCAACGGTGCACCCCGTCGATGGCCGCGCGGACATCGTCGAACAGTTGGCGCGAGGACGTCGGTATGCCTTCCACCTCCTTCGACAACTCCGTGAGCTCGGCATACAGATTGGCCTCGGGCAGCTCGAAGAGGCTGTCGAGGTGGTAGAAGCGCTCGTCACTCGGCCTGATCGGCTCGTAACGGTAGAGGCGGTTGAGCTCTTCGCGATCCAGCTTCTGGTCGCCGGCAAAGGCCAGATTGACGTAACGGTGCCGGCTCATGCCGAGCTCGAGCAGGCGTTGCGAGGCGCGGGGCCCGAGGCGCTCGACCAGGGTCGGAAGGCTGAATGAGGGTCGCTGATTTGTTTCATGAGCTCGTTGCACGAAGCGCCGGGAGGAGTCCCGCCCGCTTCGTGAACGATCAAGAGTAGCGCACGAGACCGTTCCTCTCCTCACCCCAGTTCCCTCAGGGCTCCAGACGTCGAAGTGCTCGTACGGCCTCGAGTACGGATGCTCGACTCGACCGCCGTACTCGACGCTCTCGAAGTACTCCTCGAGCGTCTCGCGGTCGTCGAGCACGATCAGGGTACCGCCCCGGTAGTCACCCGGCCGGCAGGCCGCTACTCGAAGCTACCCTTGCGCAGCGCTCCTCTCAACCCGCGCAGGACGTCGTAGACCGACAGGATTCCCACCAGGCTCCCCCGCTCGACGACCGGAAGGGCGCCGTAGCCGTTCTCGACGAACAGTTCGACAGCGTCGAGCAGGGGCTGTTCGGGATCGACCGATCGCACCTCGCGGGTCATCACCTCGCTGACCGGGCGGTCGTCGTCGACGTCATAGAGCTCGTGCCAGTGCTGGGTCGCCTCGTCCATGTGGGGGTGGCGCAGGTCGCGATCGGTGACCATGCCCACCAGCTGACCAGCGTCGACCACCGGTAGGTGGCGAAACTGGCCGATTCGCATCTTGAGAAAGGCGGCGGCCAGTTTGGTGTCGGGTCGGACGCTCAGTGGCACATCGCTCATCCACTGACGAACGGTCCAGGCCGAAGTGGGGCTGCTCATGGGTTTCTCCGCTCAATCCTCTGGTTCCTGCCATCTCTGCAACCAGGGACCTTCGGCTCCCTCGAGAGTGAAGGGCAAGGCATCGGGCAGGACACTCACATCGGTGGTGAATTTGAATGGATAGGGCCCGCTACTGTCGTAGACCAGCTCGACCATGAAGGCTGTAAAGCCACGCTCGGGCGCTTCGGCTCGCGCTACGTAGACCCCAGGGGAGGTCTCTGCCAGCGGAGACGAGGTCCAGGCCCTCCCGATCGTGTCCAGACGCAGGTCGCGGCTCTCGGGGTTGTGCGCCCGCCAGAGATTGACCTCGCGCGGCCTCTCCTCCACCTCGACATGGATCCACCCCTTTTCGTCGATCGTCCAGTCGAACCGGGGGCGACTCTCTCCCTCGAGCACCGACAGATAGAACGCGATCATGCTCTCCCTGGCGTCGCTCCCCTCGAGATCATGCTTGGCGTTCGGTACGTATCGCAGGTGCTTCTCCTCGGGCATCTCGGAGAAGTAGAGGCGCGAGTTGTCGGGAAGGAAGTACTGGTCCCCAGTGGCGTTGATCACGTACTTGGGGATGCGCAGTCGTTCGCGGCCCCGGTACTCATAGGGATCTTCGATCGAGAGAATCCTTGCGAACTCGGGAGTGCCGAGCTTGTGAGGATAGAGACCGTGGCGCACGTAGTCACCGAGGGAGTTCGAGAAGAAACCGTACGCAGCGTAGTGCTTGCGGGTGATGGCCTCGGTGTTGAGCGCATCGATCACGAGCGGCATGATCGCGACGACACGCTCGTCGACCGCGCCCACCAGCCAGGTGGTCCAGGCGCGCTTCGAGCCACCCGCCACCACGAACCCCTCGATCGAGAGACCGCCACCGGCAGCCGACGCCAGAAACTCCTGCACGGCGTCCATCGCACGAACACCACTCTTCACCATCGGCAGGCGTGCCAGCCACTCCTCGTCGCCGGTGACCATGTACTTGACCCGCGAGTAGGCGATCAAGTCGTCCTCGGATCGCCCGTGCCGACGCGAATCGGCAAAGAAGAGAGGTTGGTTGGGGACCTGCCCGAGGTCCGCCACCACGCTCCTCGTCTCGATCGCCAAACGCAACGATCGCTCGGAGGCCGTTTGGGGCGCATCACCTCCGTTGCGCCCACCGCCGATGTAGAGCAGTGCCTTGTCGCGCTTCGTCTCGAGCGGCTTGATGATGCTCAGCCAGTGGCTCCAGACCGAGCGGTCGACCTCGTACGGTGGCCGCCAGGATTGAGACTCGAGCTCGAGCACGTAGAGCAGGTAGGGCTTGCCCTGGTAGCTCCCCTCCCGAGCCGAGACCAGTTGCCACGAGTAGGAGGAGTCGGGCTTGTCGACGTATCGATCCAGCGCCGTCGGCGCGCCTGGCCCCGGAGGGGTCTGCGCTCCCGCGCCCGGCGCTCCGATCAACAGGGCGACAACGGCGTTGACCAAGGGAACGACGAGCATCGAGCCGCTGGGGCGACGACCGAACATCGTGAACCTGGTTCGACTCATCTCAGGTCGATTCTAGTCGCGAACCAGACCGACGCCGTCACGACTCCCACCGTTCGTAGAAGCGCTCGATCGCGAATCCCCTCTCGATCATCCCCCGAGCCGGTTGGGCACGTCCGGTCTCGACCAGTAGAGCGCCGTACCAGATGTTCACGTTGCCGATCAGCGTGTGATCTTCAGCCAGGAGTCGCTGCCACAGGACGAGGCCAGCCCAGCGCACGGTCGACCGAAAACGGTCGCTCGGCCGCGCCTGGCTGCTGCGCGAGCTGTCTCGCCCCTAGAGGCGCTCCCGCTCGAAGCACCGCGCGCTAGCCGGAGACGTTCTCGGGGTGCAGACCCCACTCCCCGGCGAGCCAATCCAGCATGCTCCCCTCGGCGCCTACCACCGAGCCTGCCTCTGCGATCTCGGCGACGGCGGCGTAGATGGTCTCACGGGCGTCTTGGCGCTGGACGGCCTTCGCCCGCGCCATGACGGCTTCCTCACTGAGATCCTGCTGGCCTGCTTCGTCCACCGCAGCCCAGAACCCCTCTTCACCGAGCTCAGCGGCGATCTCTGCCAGCTCGGCCGACTCTTCTCTGGAGAAGCTCCCGTCGAGACCGACCATGATCCGGACCAGGCTCCCGAGGGCGAGTCGCTCTTCACTGCTCATCTCGTCTGTCTTCATGAAGACAGACTACCTCTCCGTTGCGGGGATCTCCAGACCTGCGCCGCTCGACGACCCCGAGGCGTGGAAGGCAACGAGCACCTGCCCGAGCTCCAAAGTCCCTCGAATGCCCGTCACTCGAAGGCCTGTCACTCGAATATCAGGCGGCTCCAGTGGCACGACGAAGTTGTTTGCGGCGAGCCTCGATCCGACAGAATCGTAGATCGTCGAGGCGACGAATCGACGGTCTGCAGCCGTCTCCGTGAGCCAGACGGCTGGCACGGGCTTCGCACTCGATGGGGGCATCCAACCACCTCTGCAGGAGGCCCCATGGAACCCTTCACGAAGTCCCCTCGGTCCGAACGAAGTCCCGCAAAACAAAGCATCAACGGTGCGATTGCGATCGCGACGGTCCTTCTTCCCCTGTCCCTGCTCGTCTCCGGGGTCGGTCCCGTGCTCGGCGCAGAAGAGCGCCGAAAGGAGACCCGAGCGGAGCGTTCTCGCGTCGACCTGTCGAACGACATTCTCGTCGAGGCCTTACGGGGCTCGGCCCTGTCGGTCTCGATCGCCATGGCGGAAGGCCGCGATCGAGACCTGCACTCGGATGCCGAGTCGGCGGCACGGCTCTTCCGCTATGTGGAACGGGAGCTCGAGCTCGGAGCGATCGAGGGCGGTAGGGAGGCCGATCATGGATTCGGCCAGATATCGATCCACACCAACGCCTGGATCGAGCGCAGAGACGGGAAACACCCGGCAGTTGCCGTCCTCTTCTTCCGCTCGCCCTCGGGAGCACGGCCCCTGGTGACGCGAGCGGTGTTTCCGATCGTCGGCCGGTCCTTCGCGATTCGAGACCGGGAGAGCGGCAGAGCCCATGGGTCGAGGCCGCGGATCGGGCTGGGCGATGTCGTGGTCGACGTTCTCGACGACGGAGCCTGGCGCCGCGTCGGCTCCCCGCTCGACGAGCCGTCGCGACGCAGGGCCGCGAGCCCCGCCGGATCGTGTGATGCCAGCTGCGGGGGGCTGGGTCCTTTCCTCGGGCCTGGATCGGTGAGCCGCGCCTGGCCCGAGAGGCAGATTGGTGAACCGAGAAAGCGCACGGCGGGAGCCACACCGCTGGGGAGCCGCACCTCCGGCGCTTGCGGCAACTACCGGTGCCCGCGAGCTCCACCCCGGGTGTAACCTCTCCATGCCATGTCGAACACTGCCACCGAATTCCGCTACCAGCCGATCTTCGAGCACTCGGCCGACGAGACCGAGTACCGCCACCTGACCTCCGACCACGTCCGCACCACGACCTTCGAGGGCCGGGAAGTCCTGAAGATCGAGCCCGAGGCGCTGACTCGGATCGCCCGAGAGGCGATGGACGACGTCGCCCACCTGCTACGCACCAGCCACCTCGAGCAGCTGCGCAAGATCCTCGACGACCCCGAAGCCTCGGACAACGATCGTTTCGTCGCTCTCGAGCTGCTCAAGAACGCCAACATCGCCTCCGGGCGAGTGCTTCCGGGCTGTCAGGACACCGGTACGGCGATCGTCATGGGCTACAAGGGGGAAGGTGTCTTTACCGGCGGCAACGACGCCGAGGCTCTGTCGCGCGGGATCTTCGACGCCTACCAGCAGCGCAACCTGCGCTACTCGCAGATGGCCCCACTCGACATGTACACCGAGAAGAACACGGCGACCAACCTTCCGGCACAGATCGACCTCTACGCCACTTCTGGCGACGAGTATCGATTCCTGTTCGTCGCCAAGGGAGGCGGGTCGGCCAACAAGACGTTCCTCTATCAACAGACCAAGGCGCTGCTCAATCCGACCTCGCTCATGAGCTTCGTCGACGAGAAGATCCGCACGCTCGGCACCTCGGCGTGCCCGCCCTACCATCTCGCGCTGGTGATCGGCGGCACCTCCGCCGAGTCGACCCTGAAGACGGTGAAGCTGGCGAGTGCACACGCCCTCGACGACCTGCCGACTTCGGGCAACGAGCTCGGTCGCGCCTTCCGCGACCTCGAGCTCGAGCAGCAGATCTTCGAGCTCTGTCAGCAGATCGGGATCGGCGCCCAGTTCGGCGGTAAGTACTTCGCTCACGATGTCCGAGTGATTCGTCTGCCGCGCCACGGCGCGTCGTGCCCGGTCGGACTCGGCGTCTCGTGCTCGGCGGACCGACAGATCCTGGGCAAGATCTCCGCCGAGGGACTCTTCCTCGAACAGCTCGAGACCCACCCTGCCCGCTTCCTTCCCGACGTCACCGAGGCCGAGCTCGAGGGCGAAGTGATCCAGATCGACCTGACCCGACCGATGGACGAGATCCGAGCCGAGCTCTCCAGGCACCCGGTCTCGACGCGGGTCTCGCTCAACGGCCCGCTGATCGTGGCGCGCGATATCGCCCACGCCAAGCTCAAGGAACGACTCGACGCCGGCGAAGAGCTGCCGCAGTACGTCAAGGACCATCCGATCTACTACGCCGGCCCCGCCAAGCGTCCCGAGGGGCTGGCTTCGGGATCCTTCGGCCCGACCACGGCCGGGCGCATGGACTCCTACGTCGATCTCTTCCAGAGCCACGGCGGCAGCATGGTCATGCTGGCCAAGGGCAACCGCTCCAAGCAGGTGCGCGACGCCTGCGAGAAGTACGGCGGGTTCTACCTCGGCTCGATCGGCGGCCCCGCCGCCCGCCTCGCCGAGCACAGCATCAAGAAGGTCGAGGTGGTCGAGTTCGAGGAGCTCGGCATGGAGGCGATCTGGCGCATCGAAGTCGAGGACTTCCCTGCCTTCCTCATCGTCGACGACAAGGGCAACGACTTCTACGCCTCGTTCGAGAAGCCGGGCGGGGTCACCGTGCGACTGGGTCGCTGATCGCCTACCGACGCATCTTCCCCCCCGGCGCCGACAGCATGAGCTCGATCAGCTTCTCGGTGACGGCGGGCTCCAGGCCTTCCGTGTGGCCCTTCTCCAACCGGACGACGTCGGCGACCACTCGACCGTCCTTGCAGTTCGAGTACTCGTACACAGCGGCCGTTCCGGGTCGGGGCAACAGGCCCCAGGCCGGATTCGGCGGATCCTGACGAGTGCCGTCGTACACGTAGCCCGCCTTCGTGTCGACGATGTCCCCCTGACGCTGCTGGCCAGCGCACCCGAGCCTGTCCGCCCACTGCGATTCGGCCGGGAGGCCGGGATCGCCCATCTCGCGCTCGCCCGTCGTGAAGATGAACGAGAACTCGCCGGGAGGAAGCTCACTCAGCATCTTGCGAGCTTCCGCGAAGCTCTTTGCCATTTCAGGGCTGATCGCAGGCCTCGTGCTGGTCGAGGAGCGGGGCGGCCCGAAGCTCTCGGCGCGCGGCGGACTGCCGCCCAGGCGACCGCCCGAGAGGCTGAGCCATCCGTCCACTCGCTCCTGGAAAAAGTCGGTTCGCAGAAGCCGATTCGACGTCATACCGCCCTGCGAGTGACCGGCCAGCCAGAACGCCTCGATGTTCTCCCTGCCGAGCTGCTCCACGACCGAGGTGACGATGTTCTGAAGGTACGCATCGTCGACGTCGGTCCAGACCCGAATCGGCGAGTTGGGCGTGGCCACCACGAGGCGATGCTCCTTGACGTAGTCCAGCAGGGGAAAGTAGTGGCGCTGCCAGTTGCCGTACGAGCCACCGCCGTGCAGGCTGAGAATGAACGTCACGTCCTCACCCGGCTTCAGATCGCACGGGTAGTCGAGGAAGTAGGTGCGCCGAGTCTGCATCTCGACGACCGGACCCGGGTTGATCACCCGATCGGTCGGGCAGTTCTCGTCGGGACAGTGCAGAGTCGGCGGCTCGACACAGGTCGCCCCGGCGAGCTCCACGAACTCTTGCGCTCCAGCCGTACCCACTCCGGCCGCGACCAGGACACCCACGCCCAGAAGTCTCGGCATCGTCATCGCCATGGCTCTCTCCTTCTCCGGCAGCTCGTCTTGTTCGATCGTTTCTCTCGCCGAAGAATAGACCAGGCGGCCCAGCCAGCCCAGAAGCGCTCCGCTAGGATCCGGAGACGGACCACCGAAGCACTGACCCGGAGCCTTCCTTGCCACACATCTACGTCGACGCGGATGCCTGTCCCGTCAAAGACGAGATCTACCGCGTCGCCGGCCGCCACCGCCTCTCGGTAACCCTGGTGGCGAACTCCTGGATTCGAGTCCCGATGGAGTCCTGGATCACACTCGAAGTCGTCGGGGGCGGACTGGACGTCGCCGACGATTGGATCGCCGAACGGGCCGGCCGCGGCGACATCGTGATCACCTCGGACATTCCCCTGGCCAGCCGCTGTTTGAAGCACGGCGCGCGGGTGGTGAGTCCCACCGGTAGACCGTTCACCGAAGACAACATCGGCGACGCCCTCGCGACGCGGGATCTGCTCACCGACCTGCGCGGCGCCGGCGCTCGAACGGGTGGTCCACCCCCGCTCGGCAAGCAGGACCGCTCCCGGTTCCTGCAAAAGCTCGAGGAGGCGATTCAGTCCGCGAAGCGGTCGGCTCCGAGTCCGTCCGCCGACACCGCACAGTGAGACCGTGCAGTGAGACGGTGCAGTGAGACGGTGCCGGGTACTCAACCCATGCCGGCTCCTCGACGGAGAGGACAGCGAAAAACCAGCTTTTGGAGGAGAATAGGGATCGGGCCCGTGCGTACTCCAGGGAGACGAGCGCGCCGAGGCCGTTCCCCAAAGGGACCGAGCGTCACGAATCCAGAGCAGGTGTAGACATGGCCGAGACCCCACAGGACCGGAGCTTGCCCTCGACCGCCTCGCTCGACCAGCTCGAAGCTCGGTTGGACCGGCTCGAAGAACAGGTGCGCCGGCTCCGGGAAGAAAACGAGAGTCTTACCGATGCGCTCACCGGCCCGGGCAGCGCCGTCTCCTCCCAGGACACGGCGCCCGAGTCCAGGGAGTCTTCCGGTGGCCCGCCCTCCTCGGAAGCGATGGCCGCGGTGAACAGCGCACTCGCCGAGAGTCTGCCCGCGAGTCCCAGAGAGAGTCGCTCGAGCGGGGCTCTCTCGCCCACCCCACCGAGTCTCCCTCCGACGCCCGGCGTCAGTCTCGCCGCGGTAGAGCGCCTCGTCGCGGCCGCTGTCCAGCGTACCCAGGAGGACCAGTCCGAGAAAGCGGCGGAGCTGGTCAGCGAAGCGGTCGAGCGAGCTCTGGCTGGAGAGGTGCTCGAGCGACGGGTGCGCCAGCTGGCCGAACAGGCTCTGGCGAATCAGCTCACTCCACAGCAGCTGCAGGCTCGCCTTGGCGACACATTGTCCTCGATGCTCGAGTCGGAGGACGTGATGACGAGAGTTTCCCAGAAGCTGCTCGGCGGGCGAGCCCCTGACGACGTCGCCCGCGACGCGACCCGCGAGGCCCTCGACAAGCTCCTCGACGGAGAGGGCCGGACCGGATTCCTCGAAAAGGCGATCGCCAAGGTGCTCGAAGACAAGAATCCGGAAGAACTGGTGGCCCAACGGGTCAACGAGCTCTTCGAGAAGTTCACCCGCCGGTAGGCGGCCCCCCGACTGCGCACTTGCGATAACGTCTGCCTCACCCACCCAACCGAGGAGATGTTCGAATGAAGTTGCGCGTTCTCGTTCTCGCCGCCGTGTCGATGACCTTTCTCGCCGGGCTCTGCCTCCCCGCCGCTGCCGCGGAGGTCTACGAGCTGCGCATCTACCACACCCACGAAGGCAAGATGGACGACCTGAACGCGCGCTTCCGCAATCACACGATCAAACTGTTCGAGAAGCAGGGCATGAAGGTCGTGGGATTCTGGCAGCCGATCGAGGACGAAGACGGGGTCGAGAAGCTCTATTACATTCTCGCCTACCCGAGCGTCGAAGACCGAGACAAGATGTGGAAGGCGTTCGGCTCGGACCCCGAATGGCAGAAGGTGTACAAGGACTCCCAGAAGAACGGCAAGCTGGTCGCCAAGGTCGAGTCGATCATGATGAAACCGACCGACTACTCTCCGATCCAGTAGGCCGGCGCCGGCCGGCAAGGGTCGGGATCAGTCGAGGTCCAGCTTGAAGCAGTCGCCGCCCAGCTCGTAGGCGCTGCCTCCGTGCAGCACCTCGTCGACGCCGTCCCACACGGTGGCTGCGAAGAAGAGCTGCTCGCCCCCCCACAGGGTGCTCTCGCCGCGCACCACCTCGCCCCGCCAGGCGCTGCCACTCGAGACGTCAAACGGCTCGTAGCCCACCTCCGAGGTGTCCCACAGCTCCATCGAGTCGCCGCCGCTCGGTAGTGTCGCCACCGCCAACCATGTGATCTGCACGTCGAACTCGCTCAGGTTGCAGAACTTGAAGTCGCCGTTCTCGAGCAGGGGGCCGATCGCGGGCTCGAGGCGGGCCAGCTCGATCGCCACCTCTTCATTCCTCCTCGTGGCTTCATCGATTCCGGCGACCAGGGCGTCGCGCCGCGCGCTCAGGGCCGCTTCCTCGCGGTGCGTCGAGAAGAAGAGCGAGGCCACGCCGGCGTTGGCCACCGCCATCACCACGGCGGCCGCGGCCATCCAGAGCGTCGCTGGAGGGATCCGACGCCACCCGGTGACCGCGGCATCGCCGGTGCCCGTCGCGGTCTCGACGGCCGCCGGGTCGGGCTCTTTGGCTCGCTCTTCGCGAGGCTCCAGGTCGATCGGGTCCGCGCCCGCCCGCTGCGCGCCCTCGAGGGTGCCGTCGGCGCTGCCGTCGTCGGAGCGCAGCTCCAGCGGGCGCGCGGTCGGAAGACGACTCACCGTGTCCTCGGGTATCAGGCAGTCGCGCGCAGCTCGAAGCGCCGCGAGCTTCTGCTCGTAGCTGGCCCGTAACCGGGGAGTCGGGGCGTTCTGGAGCCGCAGCTGATACTCCGAGCAGAGGGAACGAAAGCGACGCTCGGTCTCGGAGCGCTCCTCCCCGGCTCCGACTCCGAGGAGGAGACGGGCCCGCTCCTCCTCGCTCGGCTCGTCGCGTCCCTCGTTGGTCGACTCGTCCGCGCGCCGGTTCCCCGACTCGACTTCGCGCGCCGGGATGGCCGCGCCCGCTCCCATCTCGGCGCACAGCCGGTCGACGTCTTCGGCGTCCAGGACCCGAGTCTTGTCCCACTCGTCGAGATCCAACTGCACCGTGCCCTCGGGCAGCGGGGGCAGCTCGCGCGATCGAACGCACAGTCGATGCCGCGCCACCTCGATCGAGGAGCCGTCCTCCAGCGGCACGCTGCCGCTCACCCGATTGGCGTCGACTCGAGTCCCGTTGCTCGACCCCAGGTCCTTCAGCATCGCTCCTTCCGGAGTCACGATCAGCTCTGCGTGATACCGGCTCACGGCCTCATCGTCGAGCCAGATCTCGCAGTCCGGGCTGCGTCCGATCCGGTGGACGCCTTCGGTCAGCAGGTGCGGACGCTCGCCCACCAGCAGCTGGAAGATTTGCACCGCCGGTGCCGCTTCCCGAGCCCTCAACTCCAGCTCCACCGGTCCGATCTGTACACGGTCTCCGAGCTGGAGGGGAATCTCGCCCAGCCGGCGATCGCCGGTGCGGGTTCCGTTGCTC
Organism: uncultured Acidobacteriota bacterium; assembly: GCA_963851415.1. GTDB lineage: Bacteria > Acidobacteriota > Thermoanaerobaculia > Multivoradales > Multivoraceae > CAWKPF01. Next base: position 3,613,941 of record CAWKPF010000002.1, on the reverse strand, counting down.
GATCCGAGATCGGACACCACCAGCTCGCCACCCTCGACCGAGAAACGGGCATGCTGGCGACTGATCGACGCCGAGTCGAGAGTCACCGCACAGCTCGTCAGACGCCCGACCTCGTCGCCGTGTCCGATCACGAAACGCTCACCGCGCCCGACCAGCGCCCAGCCGTCCTCCTCCGACTGCACTCCGAAGGTCTGGTCACCGAAAACGATCACGTCGCCCGCCTGCAGCCGCGCGCTCGAGAGCTGCAGCCCGTCGTAGCGAGTCTCACGACTGCTCGAACGATCCACCAGGAAATACTGTCCGTCCCGTCGCACCAGGGCGGCGTGGTCGGGCTCGACACCGGCGGCGCACAGCCGCACGTCGCAGTCCGCGCCGCTGCCGATGCGGGTCTCGTCGGATCGGACTGCGAAGCTCCCCTGAGCGGTCGCCAGTACGCAGCCACCCTCGGCCCCGTCGCACCGATGGGGGGACGCGTCTCGGTCTCGCTCTTGCTCCGCCAGGTGGATCTTCATGGCTCTCTCCGTTTGATATGCCCTTTCGGCGCGTCGTAGGATGAATCGGTCATTCGGCCGCTTCTATCGAGAGAAAACGGAAACGATGGAATTTGATACAGACACGGACGAGAGGGCCCCGGGGGGCAGTGGCGTCGGGCTGCCCGCCTCCACACGGTGGGTGTCGGTGGTCACGATCCTGTTGGCCGTTCTGGCAGTCTTCTTCCTGATTCAGTGGCAGTCCTCGAAGGGCGCCGTGGCGGACCTGCGAGAGGAAGTCGCCGAGCTCGAAGGGGTCGAGGGAGAGGTGCGCGGCGAGCTCGAGGGCAGTGAGCGCTCGCTCGGACAGCTCGAGCGGCAGGTCCGGGTCCTGGAACCGGGACGCTTCGACTTCTGCAATCGCTCCACCGAATCGGTCACCATCAAGGGGCTCACCTCGAGCTATCTCACCGAGGACAACACCATTCGCACGTTCGCCAGCTCCCGTCTGCGCACGCCGTGGAGCACGGTCGAGGCCGGCGAGAGGCAGCCACTGCGGGCCACCGGCTGGGACGGTGAAGTCACCTTCTATTCGCTCTGGCTCGAGGTGTCGGGACAGGATTTCGTGCTCTCCGGCACCTGGCCCCCCGAGGGGGACCCCTCCTGCGTCAGCTGGCCTCCGGCGGAGTAGCCCGCACCGGTCAGCGCCCTCCCTCCTCGCTCGAAAACGGCGGAAAGGGAACCGAGCCTTCCGCGTCGCCAGCTGCGAACTGGGCCTGACCGGCTCGCACACACAACACGTCGCCCAACTTCTTCCCGCGGCTCCTGAGGCAGTCGAAGTCCGACTCGAAACTGCAGCGGAACGGCTTCTTGGGTCCACCGTCCTGCACCCAGAGCGACGACATGCGATTGTGCTCGAAGGGGGCGTAGACCAGCACCGGCACCACCTGGACGGGGCTGAACATTCCCGGATCGTTGGTCGACTTGGGCGGCTCCGGATGGTCGGGCCAGTAGAGACTCGAGATCTCGTTCAGCGCGGGCAGACGCCAGTCCGAGTACCCCCGGCGGGTCGACTCCTCGCAGATCTCGACGCCGCTCTTCCAGTCGACGTCTCGCCGCACGGACTCGGTCCACATCAAACCGGTCTTGTGGTCTTCCACCACGCCTCCCTCGACGACGAACCGGATGTTCTTGAACTCCTCGATCACCTGGGCGAGCTCGATCCGGGCCACCACCTGACCGGTTTCCGGTACCTTGATCACCTCGTCCCAGGAAAGGCCGTCGACCTCGAGCGAATAGGCCCGCAACAGGTGCTCACCCGCCGCGACCTTCACCGTCGAGACCTCTTCGGTGGCGACCTCGACCAGAGGCGCGCCGTCGAGCTCGACCCGGCAATCGGCATCGCTGGTGACCAGGAGGACCGGGGGCGGGAGCGGAGGTTGCGCAGCCTGGGCTGCCTGGGGCTCGCTCGCCTGGATCGTTGGCCGGGGTTTCGGCTTGATCTCCAGTACCCGCTGTTGGGGACGAGGCTTCGGCTTCACCTTCTGGGCCGGGGCCGGAGCCGTCGCCGCCAGGAGCGCGAGCCCTCCCAGGGCCCATGCCGTTGTCCTTCTCGCGATCGTGTTCATGATCGTGCTCTCCGCGATTCTGGTGATGTTGCCTGCGCTCTCTCGGGCTCAGGTCACCGATTCAAAGATGTCGATGAGATCCTCGAGGATGCCCACCGCCGCCTTGGCTCCGATGGAGACCGAGTCCACGCTCTGTCCCATCAGCTGGGTCGCGGTCCCCGCCGCCTGGCCCGCGTCTTCCACCACCGATCCGATGCGCTCCATCGTGCCGCGCAGCGACTCGGCGGTCTCGGACAATCTCGAGATCTCTTCCCCGAGCGGCCCCTTGAAGTTCTCGAGCGACGTCTTGGCTCCCTGCTCGGCCTGCTGCTTCACGTTCTCGAAGCGCTCGGTGCCGGTGGATATCGCGGCGTCGATCGATTCCTTGAGGCCCTTCAAGTGCTCGGTCACCTGAGGCATGAACTGATCTTCGACGTAGCTCGCCAACCGCCCGGCCCGCTCTTCGCCCGCAGTGGTGACATCGTCGACCAGGCTCGACAGCTTGTCCTGTAGCTGGCCGTCGGCCAACGAGCGGGTCTGCTCGAGCGCCTCGTCCAGACTGGTCAACTCGCTGCCCAGCGTCTCGACCGTCTCCTTGACCGCGGCAAAGGTCGCATCGGCTTCGGGAAGCAACTCACCGACCCGCGTCTCGAGCGACAGGATCGCCTCCTTCGAGCTCTCGAACACCGCCTCGCCCCGCTTCATGGCGTCCTGCAGACTCCTCTGGGTCTCCTCCAGACTCGCCGCGACGTTCTTGGCCCACTCCTCGGCGGCGCCGTCGTGCATCTCGATCTCGGCCAGCAGACCGGCATGCGCTCCCTGCAGCACCCCCCAGCGAGCGCGGATCTTTTCCAGTCGTTCTTCCACCTGGCCGCGGCTCTGGGAGAGCCGCCCCGCCAGCTCCTGGGAGCGATTCGTCAGATCGCCTTCCAATCTCCCGACCAACTCGCTGGCTACCGTACTGACGTCCATCTCTCGACTCCTTCCATCCGCGGGGGCCTGGCGACCCCTTCGGGCTGTTTCCCTGGTTTCAAACGACCGGGATCTGATTCGTTACAGAAATTCGCGAGGAACTCTCGCGACTCGCCTCAGAGATCGATTCCGACCATCGACGCCATGCTTCGAATGTGGTCGAAGGCCGATTCGAGCGGATCTACCATGCCTTCTAGTTGGTTCAGGATCGGCTCGGTGAGGCGCCGGGTTCCGCGGGCGTCCTCGGTCTCTCCGAACAGAGCCTCCTTGGTCCGGTCGAGCACCGTAGAGAGCTGCTCTACGACTGCGTCGATCACCTTCTGCAGCTCCTCCTGGATCTGTTGGCGGACTTCGTCGGTGGCTTCTTCCACCCCGCGCTCGATCACGTCGTTCTGGATGGCATCGACCCCGGCGTGGAAGGTGTCGACGATCTGTTGAAACGACGTCCCGATCATTTCGCCGACGTGCTCCTGCGCCTCTCCGAGGCCGGCGGTCATGTGACTGACCAGGCCCTCGGCCTTCTCGAGCGTCTGCTGCTCCATCGTGCCGAGCTTCTGCTGGAGGGCGTCGACTCTCTCGTTGGCGGCTCCGTACGCCTCCTCGAGGGCCTTGCGCCCGGTTTCGACGTGCTCGTGGGTCGTGAGGATCAGCTTCTGCGCGGCATCGTTGGCCTGACTGAGCGTCTGATGACCCTCCGACATCCGAGTGCCCAGTTCCCTGAGCTGATCTTCCGCGCCGGTCAACGCCTGCTCGAGGTTCATGCGCACCGCGCCGATCGAGTCCTGGAGACCCTGGGCCTCCTGCTCGACAGAGGTCATGGTTCGTTCGATCTCGCCACTCGCCTCGTCGAAGCGCGAGCTCAGCTTCTGCAGGCCCTGCTCGACGGTGGACTTCAGGTTCCCGACCTCACCGCCCAACCCGCTCCCCTCGGTGGCCCACTCCTGCATCGAGGAGGTGAGCTCGCCGAGCGGGCCACCGAGGCCCTCGACTGCACTTCCCGCCTCCTCCGGCACCGTCAGGAATCGTTCGATCTCGTTGTTCATCACTGGGTCTCCCTATCGTCGGTCTCGAGTCGTACAAACGGAACACTGCCGCTTCGTTACAGTCGACGTCAGCGGGCTCAGAACCCGAACTTGCGGAGTAGATCGAGTGCCGCCTTGATCGAGCCCACCAACGCTTTCGCGGCGACGAGGGCCGGAGTCATCGGTCCCAAGGCACCCGTGACAGAGGCTCCCAGGGTCATCGCGCTGAGGCTGTCGGCCACCTCGCCCACCAGGGCCTCGACGGCATCGTGAACGAAGTCGTCGAACTCCTTCTCGACCGCCTTCGACGCCTCGTCCTCGGCGTGGCTGGCCACCTGTTGACCGACCTGTGTCACTTCCTGCATCAACCGTTGGCCGAGGTCGTTGAACAGCGTCTCGAACTCGCCCAGACGCTGCTCGACCGAGCCCCAGACCTGGTCGAAGCCGTCACTCGCCTGGCCCACCAGGACGTTCCCGAGCAGGTCGGTGCTCTGCTCGAATTGACTGACGATCTGGGAGCCGATGTTCTCCACCAGAGTCGATCCCACTTCGGCGAATCGATTGATCGTGTCCTGCCCGACTTCGGACAGTTTCTGATCGAGCTGCTCCGCCCCGGCGCGGGCCTCGGCCAGCGTCTTCTCGGTGGCCTCCCGGGCGTTCGACATCTCGGTGAAGACGTCGGCTTGAATGGCCATCGCCTGATCGACGGTGTCCTGAGCCTCCTGGTAGGCCTCGCCCACCTTCGCCATCGTGTCGTCCATGCGTGCCTGGAGGTCTGCATAGGCGGAGTCGACGGCCTTCTCGACGGTGCCCACCACGTCCTGGGCAGCCCGGCTCTGCTCGGTGAGCTTCTGGGCGGTCGCTACGACCTGCTCGCGGCCGGTGACCAGCAGGGCACCGGCGCCCTGCACCTCGGAGAGCAGAGCTTCGAACTGCTGAGCGGCCGCCTGCTCGAGGCTCGTGATCTCGCTCATGGCGCCATCCAGCTGCTGGTCGAGGCCCTGCAGACGGCCGGCTTCGCGGGCGGCCAACGCGGCCATCTCGGTGAGGGTTCCCTGCGCTGCGTCGAAACTCTCGGCAAAATCCATGACTTCGGACATCTCTCTTCTCCTCTATCGCTCGAATGCTGTTGTGTGTGTCGTGTCGCTTCGTAGTCCGGCGCTCAGCCCAGCAGACGATCGATGGTGTCGAGCACCGGCTGGATCGGCTCGATCACGTCGAGCACCCCCTGAATGGCATCGAGTACCTTGCCGACCTCGCCTTCGAGCATCTGCTCGCCGACTTCACCGACCGACCCGAGTGCGCCGAGCGCCGTCGTCAGGGCCGAGGACGACTCCTTCAACTGTCCGACCGCACTGCCTCCGAAGAGTCCCTCGAGGGCAGCCAGTTTCTCGTCGGAGGCACCCGACAGGAGACCGGTCACCTGCTCGACGCGCGACGTGATCTGCTCGGCGAGGCCCCCGAGCTCGGAGCCGACTGTTTCCAGCCGACCACCCAGCTCCTGCTCCATCTGGTCGTACTGACCGAGCAAGGCGTCCTTCTTTTCGACGAAGTCGGCGCCGACGCTCTCCGCCTTCTCCTGGAACTGCTCGAGCGCCTGCTGACCCAGCTGAACCCCTTCGACCGCCGCTTCACGGTACTCGTCGACGTGCTCGGCCAGGGACTGGAGCTCGGCTCGCGCCTTCTCGTAGTGGGCCTCGGCGCCGCTCAGCCACTGGGTCGCCTCGGACTCGAGCTCACTCAGGCGACGCTCCGCCTCGCCCACGCCGGTTTCGATCTGGGCTCGGAACTGCTCCGCTCTCTCGCCCAACCCGGAAATCCCCTCGGCGACCGCTCGACCCTGGTCCGAGACTGCCCGGGTCGCTTCGTCGAGCAGCTCCGAATAGCTCTCGAGCGCCGTATCCATGCGGCTCTCGAGGTCCGCGATCACCTGCTCCGCCTGCTCCATCGCGGCCTCGACCCGATCGACGCGGCTGACCATCTGGTCGACCGATCCGCCCAGCTCCTGCGCCCGTGCGACCGCTTCCTGGGTCTCGCTCGGAAAGAACTCCTCTGCCGAGTAGACCGCGGCGACGTCCTGCGGCGTCCAGGTGCCACCGAGTAGCTCCTCGGCAACGAACCCGCCGGCTCGAAGGTCGGCAGCCTCGTAGGCACCGTGCAGCTCGTCCGCGCTCCACTCGCCCGCCCGGAGCTGCGACGCGTCCCACTGTCCTTCCTTCATCTCGGCAGCGCTGAACACGCCGCGCAGCGCCGCAGCCTCCCAGTTCCCCTCACGCAGCTCGCTCGCCGACCAACCGCCGGCCTGAGCTTCGGCGGCCTCGTAGCTGGCCTCGAGAAGATCGGCCGCGGTGAAGCTCGAGCCATGCAGCTCGCCGGCCTCCCAGCCGCCGTCGCGCAGCTGCGCCGCCGTATAGCCGCCGCCGTGCATCTCTTCCGCTTCGTAGACGTTGCGCATCGCCTCGGCCGGCCACTCCCCCGTCAGCAGCTCGGACGCGGACCAGCCACCCGATCTGGCTTCCGCGGCTTCGTAGCCGGCGCCCAGCAGATCGGCTGCGGTGTAGTCGGAGCCATGCAGTTCCTCGGCGCTCCAGGCCGCCTCGCGAAGCACCGCGATCTCCCAGCCCCCAGCGTGCATCTCGGACGCATCGAAGAGGCCGCGCAGCTCGCCGGCGGACCAGCCACCGTCGCGCACCTCGGCCGCGGTGAAGCCTCCGGCCTGCACCTGGGCCGCCTCGTAGCCCGCCTCGAAGAGCTGCTGAGGCTCGTAGATCCCGTGTAGTTCCGACGCTTCGACCTCGGCCTCGAGGAACTGTCGGGCCTCGTACCCGGCCTCGTGGAGCTCCGAAACGCTGAAGCCCACGTCGTGCATCTCACCGGCAGCGAACTCCGCCTCCTTCAGCTCTGAGGCTGCGAACTCCGCCTCCTTCAGCGCCTCCAGCTCGAACTCCGCCTCCTTCAGCTCGGACGCCGTGTACTCCGCCTCCTTCAACTCCGCGACGGTGAACTCCGCCTCCTTCAGCGCCTCCAGCTCGAACTCCGCCTCTTTCAGCTCGGACGCCGTGTACTCCGCCTCCTTCAGCTCCGCGACGGTGAACTCCGCCTCCTTCAGCGCCTCCAGCTCGAACTCCGCCTCTTTCAGCTCGGACGCCGTGTACTCCGCCTCCTTCAACTCCGCGACGGTGAACTCCGCCTCCTTCAGCGCCTCCAGCTCGAACTCCGCCTCTTTCAGCTCGGACGCCGTGTACTCCGCCTCCTTCAACTCCGCGACGGTGAACTCCGCCTCCTTCAGCGCCTCCAGCTCGAACTCCGCCTCTTTCAGCTCGGACGCCGTGTACTCCGCTTCCTTCAGCTCCGCGACGGTGAACTCCGCCTCCTTCAGCGCCTCCAGCTCGAAGCCGAGCTCCTTCAGCTCAGTGGCATCGAACTCGACTTCCTTCATCTCGCTGGCGTCGAATCCGGCGCTCTTGAGCTCCTCCCCCTCGTAGCCGGAGTCTTTGAGCTCGGCACATTCGGCATTCGCCTCTTCCCGCAGCTCCGCCGCGGTGACCTCGGCCTCTCTCAGCTGCGCAAGACCGATCGAAGCGGCCAACTCCTGGAGCGGGATGCCCCCATCGCGCAGCTCCTGGACCGAGAACTGCTCGTGCAGCTCCTCGGTCTCGTAGCCGGCTTCTCGCAGCTCGGCAACCTCGAACTGGGCGTCGCGCATCTCTTCCGCGGTGAAGCCACCGTCCCGCAAGGCGGAGCCTTCGAAGCTGTCTCGCAGCGCCTCGGCGGCCCAATCGGCCCCGCGCAGCTCGCTGACCTCCCAACCCGCGTCCCGCATCTCCTCTGCTTCGTAGCCCGCCTCGGTCATCGCCTCGATCGAAGCCCCGGCCGCCTTCACGTCACTGGCCGCCAACCCGGCGCTCCTCAGCTCGGTCACTGGATAGCCACCTTCGAACAGTGCCTCGGCCTGAACGCCGGCGGTGACCAGTTCGGCCGCCTCGAAGCCGGCGTTGCGCAGCTCGGAGATCCCGAAGGCCTCGACCAGTTCGCCCAGATCCCAGCCCCCCTCCTTCATCTCGGGCGGCTCGAAGCCTCCGTCCCTGAGCTCCTCGGCCGACCATTCCGAGTCGACCAGTTCGGCGACCGGGTAGCTCTCGTAGAGCTCCTGGGCCTCGAACTGCTCGGCCCTCAGCTCGTCAGGGGTGTAGCCGGCCTCGTGCACCTGGGCCATGGTCAGGCCCACGTGAATCAGGCTCGAAGCGGGTAGGCCGGCGGCCTTGAACGCCTCCGGAGGTGACGACTTCTCGACGATGGTCTGGGCCAGGAACTTCTGTTCGTTGCTGATGTCGATCATGGCTTCCCGATGCTCCTCTTGCTTGCTCGTCTTCTGGCGTCCTGCGCCTTCGAACAAGACAAACGGGTTGCCACCGATCTGTTACAGGGGGTGGCCACCCGCCGCGTTGCCGCCGGAAGCCGCCGTCGGACGGCAGGAAGCCGCTAGGGGCCTGGCTGAGTCCCCTCACCCCGGACCCGACGCAGAAGGGGCTCAGCCGATCCCGAGCCGCGTCTGCGCAAGCAGCGCCCGCTGGGCGGAGAGGTAGGCCACGTCTCCGGAGGGGTCGCCCCCGAAGGTGTGGCGAAGCTCGATCCCGCTCTCGGCGTCCCGAGCGTGGACTCCGACCGTTCCGTCCACGCGATAGTCGACTTCCAACTCGATCGGGTAGTTGGCTCGCGGCGCGGCCAGCGGGCCGATCACCAGCCGACCCAGAGGGACCGAGTCTTCGGGCCCCTCCTGGTACTGCACGAGGTCGAGCACCACTTCGGACTGCTCCGGACCGGTCGTGTAGTACACCTTGCGAGCGCGCACGGGAAGAGGCATGTTCTTGCGCACCAGAACGTCCACTTCCACCCGGGAGGTGGCGGGATCGACGGTGCGAACGCCGAGGTGATGGCCGGTGACTCCCCGCAACTCGGGCGGCAGGCGGTAGCGCTCCGCCTCCCCGGCAACCTGGGCGGCGTGCATCGCGGCTCCATAGGCGACGGCGCGGCTGGGCTCGTGGTAGCACAGCCGATCCGTGCCGAAGTGACTGCCCAGGCGATCCACGACCGCCGGGACCAACGAGGAGCCACCGACCAGCAGGACCGTGGACACGTCGTCGATCGCCAGGCCGGATTCCTTCAGGCAGCGCACCGTGGTCTCCACCGTGCGCTCGAGATATTCCTCGATGTGGCGCTCGAACTCGCGACGCCGGATGTCGATCTCGACCACTTCGCCCGCCAGAACGACGGTACGACAGACTCGGTCGACTTCGGGACCGCACAACTCGATCTTGATGTCCTCCGCAGCGCGCCTCAGTTCGTGCAGGGCTCGCGCGTCCAGGTCGAGGTCCCTGCCCAGTGCGTTCGCGAACTGTTCGAGCATCAGGGCGGCGACCCGATCGTCGAGCTCCTTGCCTCCGAGATCGGTCAAACCGGTCTTGGCCAGAACGTAGACGCCGTTCTCGTCGAGACTCAGGGTCGTGGCATCGAAGGTGCCTCCACCGAAGTCATAGACCAGCAGAACGCGATCACGCGCCTCACGCACGACGCCATAGTGCAGGGCCGCAGCCACGGGCTCCTCGACCAGCCCGAGAAGCGGCAGATCGGCCAGCATCGAGGCCCCCACGACGGCTTTGCGCTGCACGTCGTTGAAGTGCGCGGGAACCGTGATGACCGCACCTTGTACGTCCGCGGCCGTACGGCTCTCGGCATCGAAGCGCAGCTTCTGCAGGATCAGTGCTCCGATCCCCTCGGCGTGCCAGCTCTCGCCCCGATCATCGTAGTAGATCGGTTCTCTCGCCCCGAGCCGTCGCTTGAAGAATCGGATCACCGGAATATCGGGGTCTTGCTCGAGCAGATCTTCTACGACCGGACCGACAAAAGCGCTGCCCTCCGAGACGTGCACCACCGAGGGTGTGTGAACCAGCTCACTGTCGCGACTGTCCGGGACGAGAGCCGGACGGCCGTCCTCCTCGAGCCGCGAGATCAGCGAGTAACTGGTACCGAGATCGATTCCGACATGCATGATCTTCCACTCCGCGCTCTCGCGACTCGGGTCTCATCCTTCGCAGGGTGCGTATCCACGACAGCCAAAGAGTGTCACGACTCAGCCCGGCCGCGCGAACCGTGCCCGTAGCTTCTTCATCACGTCCTGAGCACTCCCGCCATTGCCAGAAGACGGCTTGGCCTGCAGCAGACGCTCGGCCTCTCTGCGGGCCCGTTCGGCAGCGGAGTGCGCACTCCGATCGACGCCGGAAGAACCAGGCCTCTTCTCGGAATCCGGCGCGGCGGCCGATCGAGCAACCGGAACGGGCGTCGAGCCCTTCTCCGCCCCGCCTGCTGCACTCTCGAAGCCGTGCCTGCGCCGCAGCTTCTCCAGCTCGCGCAGAGGCTCGCCCGCCGAGTGGCCCCGGCGCTCCAGCTCGCGCTCGGCCGAGCGTCGCAGCCGGGACATCTCCTCCGCTGGCGAGCGGGGAATGACGAAGGTGCCGGTCGCCAGCGGAGCGGCCTCCGCCTCACCCGCCGCCACGGCTGAAGCGAACTGCGCCTTCACCTGCCCGCCCAGCGCCGAGAGCTCTCGTGCCGCCTGCTCTGCCCGACGGGCCGCGTCGGCGACCGTCCGCTCCCGCCCATCGAGAGCCTTGAGCTGGTGCTGCTGCTTTTCCTGGCGCTCGGCGAAGCCACGCTGGCGCTCTTCGAAATAGGCGGTCAGCGACCTCTCGAGCTGCTCGACCTGCTCGCTCTGCTGACGAGAAAAGTGCGCTCCGAGCATCGACTGCCAGGCCTTCTGCAGCTCCGAGAGCATGCGGCGCAGATCTCCACGCAGGGTCTCACGGGCCCGCTGGAGCTCCTTCTCCTGTTCTTCGCGTCGCTCCTTGATCGTGCTGTCGGCCACGTTGAGCAGCCCGATGGCGAGTAGCAGGAGCCCGGCCGGAATGGCAAAGCTCTGGATCGACCTCATGAACGACAACCCGAAGGTCGTGAACATCATGAAGAACACCATCTGGTAGCGACGCGCGGCCATGAAGTACTCCATCGGCCCCCGCTTCTGCAGCTCTCCATGGTAGGGCCGCTGGATCTTGACGAACCGATCGAGAAGACGAACTGGACCGTCCTCGCCCAGCGGCTGGAAGCTGACGACCACCGGCGGCCCCTGCGCTTCGGCGACTCGCTGCGCCAGGCTCTGCGCAAGCGTCTCGTGGAGCGCCCCGAGCCTTCCGAGATCGGCGCGCATCAGCTCGCCCACCTCGCAGCGGATCCGTTCCAGCAGCCCCCGTTGGAAGGAGTCGGGAACACGGGTGCGGATCTTCTTGGTGCCCCGCTCCTGTTCGAGCTCGTCGAGAGCGGAGATCCGCTTCTCGATCTCTTCGGAGAGCGTCCCGTCGAAGGGAGCCACCAGGGACTCCAGTCGCTCGGCCACCGTCTCCTGAAAGTCACCCACCGACTTCTGCAGAGTGGAGCGCACCTCACCGAGCACTTCGCTGGCGCTGGTCTGACGGCGAGAACGCGCGGCCACGGATCGCTCCGCGAGGAGAGTCCGCTTGGCCTTCAAACCGCGTCGCTCCTTCTCGAAGACAGTCCCCAGAGCGCGCTGCAGCGACTCGAGGGCCCCGGCCACCGACCAGGTTCGAAGCAGCTCTCGGGCGTCCCGCCAGGGCGGCGACTGCATCGCCCGAGTCAGTCCATCCGGCCGAAGCTCGTCGAAGGACAGACCATGACAAGCCCATTCCTGGCGGTTTCCGACGGCGGCGAGGCCACGTGCCCAGTCGCTGTCACGGGGAGCGACCAGGATCGAGAGTGGACGTTCACGCAGCGAGCACACCATCTCCTCGACCATGTCGTCGGCGGGGGCCTCACGACTTCCATAGACCATGATCAGCACTGGCGCCGGGCACTCGCCGGCGCGTCGGCCGGGCGAGCGCGCTCCCTGTCGCATCCGAGTGACCTGGAGCGGCTGGGTGAGATCCGGAGCGAGGACTCTCTCCTCCCCCGTCTCGACCACGGCTCGCAGGCTCTCGGCGTCGACCCCGAGCCAGGCGGCCAGTGCCGCCACTCCGTGCTCGGCACAGGGCCCCGCCAGGAGCACTTCCGCCTCGACACAGTCCGACTCGGCGAGGAGCTGGATGTGGCTCAACTGGTCCGACACCCGGCGCATCGCCGGCGAGCCGGTCGAATCGGCCACCACTGCGCGAAAGCTCTCGATCAGCTCGAACGCCGAAGCCTCATTCCGATGTCCCCGGGGGAAACTCATCACTCTCTCCTCTGATTCGGTGCGGGGCGCCCAGGGCGGCCTCTGGGGAGGAGAAACGAACCTTCCCCGGTTTGTTACCCTGATCGAACGCGTCGCCGCAGGTCGACAGAAGAAAAGGGGACGAGCTCATGTGCACCCATCGGGAGTCGAGTCGGCCGAGATGACACTCCGAGCCCTTTGCCGGGCGATGTCGTTGTGCCTCCTGGGGGGTGTTCTTGCCTCCGGGTGTGGCAGGGAGGAAGCGCCACCGCCAGCCTCGCCCGGAAACCTCACGGCGGAGCTGCTCGATACGAGTGCGGTGGAACGCTTCTGGGAGATCCAGGACCGGCTCGCCAGCGGGGTGCCGGTGGACGACGATGCCTGGGATGCCCTGTTCGCCACGCCCGCGTTCCGGTGGCACGCGAGTGACGAGGAGACTCGGAAGCGGACTCGGCAGAGAATGGAGCTTGCATTCCAGCCGGATCGCGCGCCGGTGGAAGCCGAAGCCGCCCGCGCGGAAGGCTACGCTGCGATTCTCTGGCAACACTACCTGCGCATCCGTGATGACCGCGAAGCGCTCGCGATCTACCACGCCGAGCTGAAGTCGTCCCGGGTGATCGAGGACGCTCTCGCGATTGCCCAGCAGGCTCTGCCGTCAGGCATCGTCAAGCCACAGGAGTGGTCGACGCCCGTGCGTCTGCTGTTCTTCGGGCCCGATGCGTTCGCCGGAGACGATGCGATCTACCTGGATCTGGTGCAGGCTCGGGGCCAGGACCAGAACCTGGCGCACCTGCTCGCTCACGAGTTCCATCACGACTACTACGATCGTGTCGGCACCTTGGCGCCCCTCGACGAGGACTCGCCGTGGTATTGGATCGTCCACGCCGTGCGACAACTCCACATGGAAGGCACCGCCGATCGGATCGACAAACAGCAGTACCCGATCCAACAGCGGCGAGGTGACCTGCCGGGATATGCCGACGAGTACAACAGATACTACCGCGAGACTCCCCAGACCCTCGCGCAGTTCGACGCGGCCCTGATCGAAATCGCCCGTGCCGGCGAGGGGGCTGAGATCGCGCGCGAGGCATGGCGTCTCTTCCACTACGGCGCCCATCCGGAAGGTTTCTTCATGGCCAACACCATCGCGCGAGCGCAGGGTCCCGAAGCACTGATCGAGGATCTGGGTGATCCCTTCGCCTTCGTCCGGCGCTTCCAGTCCGTCAGCCCCGTGTTCTCCGACGACGCACTGGCCTTGCTCGCCCGCGTGGAAGCCGACACCGCGGCAAGCGAGCAGAAGGATCCGCCAGATCCCACAGCCCGATGAATTGGCCGAGGGCGGCACACCCAGGCCGGGGCGCCCGGCTCGGCGTTCGTGGTCAAATGGCTGCCAACCCGAAACCGCTACCCTCGAAACCCGGCTCCTCGGCGCCCCCGTGCACGGTGGAAGCAGGATCGTCTGAAAGAAGGCCATGCAGACAGACACCGGTGACCCGCACCACAGGGGTGGCCCGCCACCTGATGCCAGGGTCCTGATCGTCGCTCTCACCCTTGTGGTCGCGGTCTTCCTCGCGACCGCCTGGCGTGCGAGCACACCGCCGCCGAACATGGCAACCGACACCATGACGGTCGACGGCGAGCGATTCTCCGCCGCAAGAGCACAACAGACCCTGTCCTACCTGCTTTCTGATCAGGTGCCCCACACCATGGGTACCGAAGCGAACCGCCGGGTGAAGGCTCGAGTGATCCAGAAACTGGGCGAGGCGGGAGTCGAGGTCAGCGAGCAGGTCGGACTGGGCTGCGCGCAGGGATCTCCTCACTGCGGCTTCGTCGAGAATGTGATCGGCACGCTGCCGGGAACGACCGACGACACCATCGTGCTGATGGCTCACTACGACTCGACCACCAACTCACCGGGAGCCGGCGATGACGGCGCCGGGGTCGCGGCCATCATCGAAACGGTTCGACTTCTGGCGGCCGAGGCGCAGCGACGAGGAGCGCCCTACCGCAACACGATCCGGGCGGTGATCACCGACGGCGAGGAGGACGGACTGTTCGGCGCCGAAGCCTTCTTCGCCGAGCATCCCGACGCCGACGCGACCGGAGTCCTGATCAACGTCGAGGGATCGGGCAGCGCCGGCCCCAGCAATCTCCTCCGGAGCAGCCCCGGTAGCGGAAGCCTGGTGACTCTCTACCGCCAGACCGCTTCACAGCCGATGGCCAGCTCGATCGCCACCGAGATCTTCGAGCGTATGCCCAACGACACCGACTTCTCCGTCGGTCTGCGGGCCGGGGTCAAGGGCCTCGACTTCGCGTTCGCGGGCGAGCGAACCCACTACCACACGCCCCTCGACACGGTGGAGAACCTCGATCTCGGCACGCTGCAGCATCACGGAGACAACCTCTTGCCGCTGCTTCGTCGGCTCGTCGAGGTCGATCTCGCAACGATCGAAGGCGAGTACTCCTACACCACGATGCTCGACCTCTGGCTGCAGTGGCGTGAGAGCCTCTCGCTTCCGCTCGCCTGCCTGGGCGCCCTTCTCCTGTTGGTGAGTGTCTTTCTCCGGCGAGGCGCCGCCTCTATCGGCGCGACCGTCGTCGGTATCGGGGCGGCGCTGATCGTTCTCGCCGGCATCCTCGCCGCATGCGCACTCGCTCTGATGGTGGCGAATCGCCTCGCCGGGAGCACGCCGGGATGGCCGGGCACGATCTGGCCCTGGAGACTGATCCTGCTCAGCGGTGCGGCTCTGGCAGCCACGCTGCTGGGAGCGCCTGCAGCGCGACGACTCGGGTTCCACCCTCTGCTCAACGGCGTCTGGTTCTGGATGACCACTCTGGCCGTGGCAGCAGCGACCGAGGCGCCGCTGGCGGCTGCTCCGTTCCTCGTGCCTGTGCTTCTCATGAGCTCGCTGATGTTCGTCTTGTCGCTGATCGATCGGGACGGCGAGTCCGTCGGGTGGATCTTCGCCGCGATCGCGGGACTCCTCGGTGGCGTCGTCTACCTCGGAGGCCTGATCCCACTGCTCGAGGAGACCCAGGGATACCAGTTGGCTCCGGCGTTCTACGTCCCTCTCGCTCTTTGCCTGCTGCTCCTGACCCCCCTGTTTGCCGTCAGCGGTCGCGCCCACCAGAGCGCGCCCGAGACCGAGAGGAAGCGCACAGCCGCAAAGGGGCTCGTTGCGGTCTGCGCACTGGGGCTCCTCGCGGCCGGCGTCGGTCTGGTGACGACACCTCTCTACACCGAGTGGCGCCCGCAGCCGGTCTCGCTTCGCTACGTGCAGGACCTCGATCGGGGAACCGCCAAGTGGTGGGCCATCGCAACCGCACCACTGCCTGGCGCAATGGCTGACGTGGCGAGCTTCGAGTACCAGGAGGAGATTCTCACCGGCCTTCCATACTCGGGACTGGTGGCACCGGCAGAGTTCCATCCCTGGCCGTCCGTGGCCCCGGCGGGTTCCACTGGCGAGCACCCCGACAGTGAAGGAGCCGTCGCCGAAGCTAACCCGAGAGCCCTCGAGATCCTGCGTGACGAAGCGAACCTCGACGGCCGCCAGGTGACCCTGCGCCTGGGCTCCTCACGGGGCTCGACCATCCTGCAACTGGCAGTCGACCGACAGGCCGAGCTCGAGGGCGTGCAGATCGCCGGCCGAGACGCCTCCAACATCCGTCGCGACTCGGCCGACCGAGAGTACGACTTGATCAGCGTGTATGCACCTCCCGCTGACGGCGTCGAGATCGTGCTGGACCTCGGGTCGAGAGAACGCCACGAACATCTCGTCATGGATACCGCGCTCGAGCTCCCAGAATCGGCCGCGCCGTTGCTCGAAGCGCGCGCACCGCTGGCCGGACCCGTGCACAGCGGCGACCGCTGGATGGCCATCGAGCGAATCTCGTTTTGAGCCGATCCCTCAGCCGGGGAGCGAGTGTCGAGCAGCGTCCCGATTGGAGTAGCCTCGGACCACACGGACGCGAGAGAGTGACCTCGAGCGCCGGCGAGGAGGAGCGCGCATGACGCTACAGCGGCGAACCGTTCTGAAGATGGGCCTGGGGGCCACCGTGACGCCTCTGCTTCGGACTCCTGCTCACGCTCGATGTCCGCCTGGCGACGTGCACCGCACCCTGGTGGAGGCCGAGTCTCCAGGTCTGTCTCGGGTTCGCCTCGTCGGCGGACCGCTCGGGCACGCCCAGGATCTCGACGGCGCGTATCTGCTCGCCCTCGAGCCCGATCGAATGCTCGCCTTCTATCGCGAGCGTGCCGGTCTCGGCCCGAAGGCCGAGGGCTACGGCGGCTGGGACGGGCCCGGCCGAAATCTCACCGGGCACATTGCCGGCCACTACCTTTCGGGCGTGAGCCTGATGTGGGCGGCCACCGGCGATCGAGCCTTCAAGGAGCGCGCCGACTATGTCGTCGACGAGCTGGCGCAGGTCCAGGAGGCGCACGGTGACGGCTACCTGAGCGCCCTCGAGGGGGGTCGCCGCTGCTTCGAGCAGTTGGCGCGAGGCGAGATCCGGGCGGCAGCGTTCGACCTCAACGGCGAATGGGCGCCCTGGTACACGCTGCACAAGACCTTCGCCGGCCTGCGCGACGCCTATCGTTACACCGGCAACACGAAGGCGCTCGAGGTCGAGATCGCTTTCGCGGCGTGGGCCGAAGGAGTGCTGTTCGAGCTCGACCAGTCCCAGATCCAGCACATGCTCAACACCGAGTTCGGGGGCATGAACGAGATCATGGTCGATCTCTATGCCGACACCGAGGATCCTCGTTGGCTCGAGCTGTCGTTCCAGTTCGAGCATCGGGCTTTCATCGAGCCGCTCCAGCGGCACCAGGACTTCCTGGCGAACGTGCACGGTAACACCCAGATCCCGAAGCTCATCGGCTCGGCCGACCGCTATGCCCTCACCGGCAACGCAGAGGACCTGCTCGCCGCAGCGTTCTTCTGGAATCGGGTCGTGCAGCACCACAGCTTCGCCAGCGGTGGCCACGGTCGAGACGAGTACTTCGGACCGCCCGACCATTTGAGCGACCGGGTCGACGGCCGAACCGCGGAAACCTGCAACGTCTACAACATGCTCAAGCTCACGCGTCGCCTGTTCGAGTTGACTCCCGAGGTGCACTACGCCGACTTCCACGAACGAGCGCTGTTCAATCACATCCTGGCATCGATCGATCCCGAAGACGGCCGCACCTGCTACATGGTGCCGGTCGGACGCGGAGTGCAGCGCGAGTATCAGGACATGCAGCGCAGCTTCACCTGCTGCGTCGGCTCGGGAATGGAGAGCCACGCCCTGCACGGTGAGGGGCTCTACTACCGTTCGGGCGAACGACTCTGGGTCTGCCTGTACGCCCCTTCCACCGCCGCCTGGCCGGAAGACGGAATCTCACTGAGGATGGACACGGATCTCCCCGAAGGAGATTCGGCGCGGCTCACGCTCGAGCTCGAGTCGCCCCGCCGCTTCCTTCTCTCGCTCCGCCGCCCGTACTGGGTGACGGACGAGTTCTCCGTTCGGATCAACGGGGAGCGGATCGCGGTCTCACCTCCGAATCGCCGCCCGGCCGGTAGCGAGGGACTGATCGAAGACGATCCGGCCGATCCCCAGGGCCTGCGCCGCTACGACACCGATGCCGAGGTCAGCACCTGGATCGAGCTCGAACGCGAGTGGCGCGACGGTGACGTGGTCGAGATCTCCCTGCCCAAGACCCTGCGCCTCGAGCCGCTGCCCGACGATCCACGCCGCGCAGCGATCCTGTGGGGGCCGCTGGTGTTGGCCGGGGACCTGGGACCCGAGATCGAGCGACGACGCCGGAGTGACGCCGACGAGGTCGGCGAGGAGGTGGAGCGTACCGAGCCGCCCAGGGTACCGGTGCTGGTGGCGGCCGGTCGGCCCGTAGCAGACTGGCTGAAACCGGTCGCGGAGGGACCGCGCGTGTTTCGCCTCGAGGGCGTCGGACGCGAGCCCGATCCAGCCGGTCGAGCGCGGGACCTCGATCTGGTGCCGATGTACCGGCTCCACCGGCGTCTCTACACGACCTACTGGGATCTGTTCACTCCAGAGGAGTGGGAGACCGAGAGGGAGCGCTACGCCGAGCGAGCAGAGCGACTTCGATTGCTCGAGGCCGCGACCGTCGCCTACCTGGAGCCGGGCGAGACCGTGTTCGACCGCCCGTTCCAGTTTGAGGGGGAGGAGTCGATGCCCCAGCGCATCCTGGGGCGCCCGGGACGAAGAGGGACCGGCTGGTTCTCCTACCGGCTGCCTGTGGAGCCGGAGCACCCCATGACCCTGATTCTCACCCACTACAGCGAGGACCGACGCGGCACTCCGGCGGCATTCGAGATCCGGATCGACGGGCAGCGCCTCGCCGAAGCCGAGGTCGGCCGCAGTGAGCCGCCTCGCTTCTACGAGGTCGAGTATCCGATCCCTGCCGAGCTCGCCCGCGGCAAGGACAGCGTCACCGTGCGGTTCGAGGCCAGGGCGGGGAGCCAGATCGCGACCGTCTTCGGTCTGAGGATGATTCGCGCAGACGCACCGCGCTAGCCCTCGCTCTCGAGGAACAGCGGTCCTCGCTCGAGCCCCCGGCTCCGCCACACGAAGTACATGGCGGGGAACACCACCAGCTCCGCCAGGAACGAGGTGAACACCCCAGCGACCATCGGTGCGGCGATCCGCCCCATGAGGTCCGATCCGCTTCCCGTGGCGAGCAGGATCGGCACCAGGCCGAAGAAGGTCGCCGAGACGGTCATCATCTTGGGGCGGATGCGCTGCACCGCGCCGTACTGGACCGCCTCGCGCAGCTGAGAATAGGTGACGAGCCTCCCCTCTTCTTGCCAACGAGCCCAGGCGAGATCGAGGTAGAGCAGCATGACCACCCCCGTCTCGGTCGCCAGTCCGGCCAGGGCGATCACACCGACCCACACTGCCACCGACCAGTTGTAGTCGAGAAGGTCGAGCAGCCAGATCGAACCGACCAGCGAGAACGGGATCGCGGTGAGCACGAGCAGGACCTTGACGACCGACCTCAGATGCGCGTACAGGATGAGGATGACGAGGGCCAGGGTGATCGGTACCACCAGCAGCAAGCGGGACCTGGCCCGCTGCATGTACTCGTACTGTCCCGACCAGAGGAGCGAGTAGCCGGGCGGCAGCTCGACCCGCTCGGCCACCTCACGTCGCGCCCGTTCCACCCAGCTCCCGACATCGATCCCGGCCAGATCGACGTAGACCCAGGCGTTGGGTCGAGCCCCTTCGGACTTGATTCCGGGAGGGCCCTCTCGCAGCTCGATGGAAGCCAACTGTTCGAGCGGAACCTGGGCTCCGGTCGGGGTGGCCACCAGAACCTGAGCCAGGGCCTCGGGGGTGTCGCGCAGCTCGCGCGGGTAGCGGACGTTGATCGGATAGCGCTCCAATCCCTCCACGGTGTAGGACACGTTCATGCCGCCGACGGCCGAGCGAATCACGTCCTGAACCGCCCCGACGGTGAGGCCGAACCGCGCCGCCGCCTCTCGATCGATGTCGAAATCGAGATAGTTCCCTCCCATCACGCGATCGGCGATGGCGGAGAGGGTACCGGGCAGCGGCTTGACGACCGCCTCGACCTCGGCAGCGAGCCGCTGGAGCTCCTGCAGGTCGGAGCCCGCGATCTTGATCCCGACCGGAGTCTTGATGCCGGTCGACAGCATGTCGATGCGGGTCTTGATCGGCATCGTCCAGGCGTTGGTCACGCCGGGGAGGCGCACCGCCCGATCCAGCTCCTCGATCAGGTCCTCCTTGGTCAATCCCTCCCGCCACTCGCTCGGATCCTTCAGTCGGATCGTGGTCTCGATCATGGAGAGCGGTGCCGGGTCGGTGGCCGTTTCCGCGCGGCCCACCTTGCCGAACACCGACTCGACCTCCGGGAAGGTGCGAATGATCTGGTCGGTCTGCTGGAGAATCTCCTTGGCCTTGGTAATCGACACACCGGGAAACGTCGTGGGCATGTAGAGCAGATCTCCCTCCCACAGCGGCGGCATGAACTCCGAGCCGATGCGCCGAAGGGGAATCCAGGTCACCGCGAGAACGGCGATCATCAGGACGATCACCAGCCAGCGAAAACGCAGGGCCAGGTTGAGCACCGGGGTGTAGACAAAACGCAGCAGTCGCGAGATGGGATGGCTCTCCTCGCTGCGGATCCTGCCGCGCACGAACCACAGCATGAGCACTGGAACGACGGTGATCGCGACGATCGAGGCCATCGCCATCGAATAGGTCGTCGTGAAGGCGAGGGGTTTGAAGAGTCGCCCCTCCTGTGCCTGAAGGGTGAAGATCGGGAGAAACGACGTCGTGATCACGAGCAGTGTGAAGAACAGCGTCGGCCCGACCTCCTGGGCCGAACGTCGGATGATCTCGAAGTGACTGACCCCCTCCTTGCGCTCTTCGTAGTGCTTGTGGGCGTTCTCGACCATGATGATCGAGGCATCCACGAGTACGCCGATGGAGATCGCGATCCCGCCCAACGACATGATGTTGGCGCCCAGGCCCTGAATCCGCATGAGGATGAACGCGAGCAGGATCGAGAGCGGAATCGAGAGAATCGGCACCAGCGCCGAGCGAAAGTGAAAGAGGAAGATCAGACAGACGATCGAAACGACGATGAACTCCTCGAACAGGGTTCTGGTCAACGTCTCGATCGAGCTCTCGATCAACGGGGTACGGTCATAGGCGACGGAGATCTCGACGTCCTCGGGGAGGCCCACCTTCAGCTCGTCGAGTCGCTCTCGGACCCGCTCGATGGTCTCGAGCGTGTCGGCACCGGAGCGCACGACCACGATGCCTCCGACCGTTTCACCCTCTCCGTTCCACTCGGCCAGCCCTCGTCGGATCTCCGGCCCGATCGACACGTTCGCGACGTCCGCGAGCAGAATCGGCACGCCGCCCGCTGCCGTCCCCAGCACGACGTTCTCGAGGTCCGCGACGCCCCTGATGTAGCCTCGTCCGCGCACCATGTACTCGCGCTCGGCCATCTCGATCAAGCGACCTCCGACATCGATGTTCGACTCCTGGATCGCGCTCTTGATTCGGGCCACCGAGAGTCGGTAGGCACGCAGACGAACTGGATCGATCTCGACCTGGTACTGGCGCACGAACCCTCCGATCGAGGCCACCTCCGAGACTCCTTCGACCGCGCTGAGCCCGTACTGCAGGTACCAGTCCTGGAGCGAGCGCAACTCGTCGAGGTTTCTCCGGTCCGAGTTCAGAACGTAGGCAAACGCCCAGCCGACTCCCGTGGCGTCGGGGCCCAACTCGGGTAACACACCGGCGGGTAGATCCGCGCTCAGGCCCGAGAGATACTCCAGGACACGAGACCGTGCCCAATAGAGATCGGTACCGTCGTCGAAGATGACGTAGACGAAGGAGAGGCCGAAGAAGGAATAGCCTCGGACCGTCTTGGCAAAAGGCACCGAGAGCATCTTCGATGTGATCGGGTACGTGACCTGGTCCTCGACGACACGGGGATCCTGTCCCGGGAACTCGGTGAACACGATGACCTGCACGTCGGAGAGATCGGGAATCGCATCGACTTTCGTCTCTCGAATGGCCAAGAGCCCACCGAGCACCGCGAGGACTGCCGCCACGACGACGAGGAACTGGTTGCGAAGCGACCACGCGATGATCTTCTCGAGCATGGCTTCTTCCTCAGTGGACGGGCGCCGCGGACCTCTCCGTCGGAGAGCCCTCTCGTCGCCGGGAGTCGATCATCTTCTGTACTGCCTCGCGCAATCGGGACTCCGAGTCGAGCAGGAACTGAGCCGAGGTCACGACCGACTGTCCGGGCTCGAGTCCGGAGAGGATTTCGAGGTAGCCCTCCGACGCATGCCCGATCTGGACCTCCTGGGGCGCGAACCTCCCCTTCCCCTGGTCGACGATGACAACGCTCCGCTGGCCGGTTCGCAGCACGGCCTCCTGGGGCACCACAACGGCATCGCGAACCGCCACCGGATCGAACTTCACGGTGGCGAACATTCCCTTACGCAGCTTGCCGCTCGGGTTCGGCACCTCGATCTGGACACGCAGAGTCCGCGTCGCTTCGTCGAACTCGGGCTCGATGAAGCGCACGGCGCCCCGGAAGCTCTCGCCCGGGAAGTAGCTCAGCTCGATCTCGGCGGGCGTTCCCTCGGATACCCAGCTCACCTGGTCCTCGAACACCTCGACCAGAAGCCACAGCGAAGAGAGATCGGCAATGTGAAAGATCTCCATTCCGGGCTGGATCGCCATCCCGCCGAGCCCCGCCATCCGCTTCATCACCAGTCCCCCCGCGGGGGCTACCACCGTCAGGGTTCGGAACACCTCGCCCGTTCTCTCGAGCTGGTCGATCTGCTCCGGCGCGATGTCCCAGTAGCCCAGTCGCTCCCTCGCCGCATCGACCAACGCCTGTGCACGGATGCGCGCATCCTCCGACGCATTCCCCATCTGCTGCGCGTAGCGCTTCGCGGCAAGCATCTCCTGCTCGGTCTGCACCAGTTCGGGGGAGTAGACCTCGAACAGCGGCTCCCCGGGCTCCACCGGCTGTCCGACATAGTTCACATAGACACGCTCCACCCAGCCCGAGTACTTGGTGGTGACCGTCACCATGCGCTCAGGATCGTAGTCGAGATAGCCGACGGTGCGAATCGGGTGGCGCAGATCACGACGTTCGACCAGGTTGGTCCGCACGTTCATGTTCTGCACCATGCCCGGATTGAGAGTGACGACCGCCGACCCCGACACCGTAGCGGCCGTTGCCTGGTCCGCATAGACCGGCACGTAGTCCATTCCCATCTCGTCCTGCATCGGCACGGGCGACGTGATCGTCGCATCCATCGGGTTGCGGTAGAAGAGAATCTCCCGCTCCCCGTTCGCCTCGCCCACCGACATGCTCGTGGCCTCTCGCTGAGCCGGATCCACCTTCACCAGGTCCATGCTGCAGATCGGACATTTGCCTGGCGCCTCGGCCAGGATCTCCGGGTGCATGCTGCAGGTCCAGAGAGTCCCCTCTTCGCCATGGTCGTGCGTTTGCACACCGCGCTGCGCGAAGTACTGGCCCACCACCATCCCGAGAACTCCGAGCGCTCCGCCAGCGATCAGCGCTGTCAGGACCAGGATCGTGGTTCGCCTTCGCGCGGACGTCGCGTTCTTCTCATTCATGATCGTCTCCGATTCTCTCGACGGCCATCGCCACCGCTCCGTCGAGCTGCGCCACGGCAATCGCCCAATCTGTCGCCGTGCGGGCGACGCCCATTCGCACCTCCAGCATCACCACTTCCGCGTCGAGGAGATCTACGGCGTTCAGGTTGCCGGTGGTGTAGGCGGTCTCGGCCGAGCTCAGGGCTTCCCGCGCCTGGAGTGCCAACACCCCGTCGAGGAGCGTCCAGTGCTCCTGCAACATCGGCACGCGAGTCACCAGGTCACCGACGGCACTGCTGATCTCCGCCATGCGGCCACGTTGCGCCTCCTGGGAGGCGTACTGCATCGACAAGGCTCCTTCGAGACCGGCCTCGAGGCGGCCTCGATGCACCGGCAGGTTGACCGCGCCGGAAAGCGACAAGATGTCCTGACCGTTGTCCTCCGGAGGATTGATCTGTCCGGCCTGATCCTGACGACGCTCGACCCACGTGTAGCCGAGGCTGACGTTGAAGTCGGGCTTCTTGTCCTTGCGCGCCAGCTCCACCTTCTGCTTGGCCTGCTCGATGCGGGCCTGGTCGGCACTGAGGTCAGGGCGAGTGTGGAAGGCCCTGCGACGCAGATCTTCTACGTCGAGATCGAGCGCCCGCGGTGTCGGTAGAGACGCCTCGGGCAGGGGTGCCGAGGCCGGTAGGTCGCGCAACCGATTCAGCCGCGACCCGAGCTCGGATCGCCGCTCGCGCAACATCAGGAGGCGCTCGTCGGTGCGGGTGATCTGGGCCTGGATGCGCAGGATCTCCTGCTGAAGTCCCGCCCCCGCGCTGTAGCGAGCGCGGGCCGTCTCCTCGAAGCGCTCGAGGGTCAGCCGCTCGCTGCGCAGGATGGACTCGTGCTCGCGCAGAAACGCCAGCTCGTAGAACAGGCGTCGCACTTCGGTGATCAGATCGAGTCGCATCTGCTCGAGGTCGCCCAGCGACGCCACCGCTTCCCACAGCGCCGCTCGCTCGCTCAGCTTCAGTTTGCCGGCCCAGGGAAATCGCTGCGAAAGGCTCACACCGACCCGCTGAGGGCCGACCCGGGTTTCCGGAGGTAGCGCGAACCAGGTGAGTCCAGCGACCGGATCCGGAAGCGCCGCACGCTGGGGGGCGAGGGCAGCCACCGCGTCGGCGTAGTGGCGCCCCCGGGCCACCTGAGGACTCCTGGCGAGAACCTCCCGAGCCAGCTCCCTCAGGGCGCTCGGCTCGATCTGGGCGAGCAGCGCCTCGCTCGGAGGTGTTCCCTGCGACTCGAGAGTCGGCTCTGCGTCGGAGCTCTCGGCGACCGCCAGAGCTGGACCGAGCAGAGAAAGGGCCGTGATCGCCAGTCCCGGGATCCACCCGGACCGACGGGATCTGTGCGGACCGGGGTGGCGGTCTCTGAGTACGGAATCGGGGTCGGGAAGGGCGGTCCACCTGCAGGTGGACCCGAGCAACGGGATCATCGAGCATCTCCTCTGGAATGAATGGCGGTTGGCGCCGCGACGATCGCGGCTCCCCGTCAAGACACAGAGGGTCAGCTCAAATCAGGAAGGCAGCGTGGAGCGTGAAGAGCGCCGGCGGATTCCCGGGTGGAGCCTCGCGAGCCATCGCGGGGGCCACGATCGAATCCCTGCCGACCGCCACGGCTTCGGGTGTCGGCTCGAGCCCCGTCGGTCCCGCCACGGGACTCGTGGACAGCGCGAGCGTCTTCTCTTCGTCGATCGTCCGACAACAGTTCTCGAGCGAGACCGGTGGAGCAGACCGGGTCTCGACCGCGATCGCCTCGCCGCAGTGCCCATTGGAGTGCTCTGCGGATCGGTCCCTCGAGTGCGGGGCCGGAGCCACCCCGGCCATCGATTCCATCGCGCAGCCGCCCACCAGACAGCTCGCGCCGACACTCGCAGGACCGAGGCCGACGACTAGAATCAGGAGAATGGCGAAGAATCGACGTTCCATGGCGGGAAGATCCTAACCCGAGGTTTGCGCCCCGCACAACTCCGTGTCCGTGTCGAGGTCTCTCGACACCGAAGCGCGCCGGACTCCACGGTAGCTACGGACCCGGAGACCGATCGGTTCGAGGTCGCCATGGCTCTGCACCGGGCGCCCTGTGTTCTCTGGGGCGGCTCCTACTCGAACGCCGGCAGGATCACGTGGGCCAGGATGGTCGCGGTCGGCGTCGGGGCCTGATAGTTGGTCGCAGTGAAGACCACCACGAGTCCCAACTCTGGCACCAGGATCAGCTCCTGCCCTCCCCAGCCGAGCGCGGCGTCCGCGGCGTAGCTCCCCTTCTCGGTCTCGAAGGTCCGTCCCCACCAGTAGTACCCGTATTCGTTCCAGGGGCCCGGCGGCTCGATCTGCTTCGACAGCGACGCCTCGACGAACTCTTCGTCGAGCAGACGCTCACCCTGCCAGACCCCACCGTCGAGCATGAGCTGACCGATCTTGGCGAGGTCCCGCGGCCTCAGGGTGAGGCCACCTGCGGTGTTCTGGCGACCGTCTCGTTGCTGGAACCAGTGCAGGCCCTCGAGTCCCAGCTCGGTCAAGGTGCTCTCGGAGAAGTAGTCGAGCACGCTGTCGGCGCCGGTGGCGTTGACCAGCACGGCACCGGCCACCGTCACGTAGCCTCCGCTGTAGGTGAACACTTCCCCCGGTTCGTTGACATGAGGGCGGGACAGCGTGAACTGAACGGAGTCCTCGCTCGAGACCTCGTGCCCACGCACGTTGTCCGGGTGCCCGTAGGGCGGATCCTGCTCGTTCCAATCGAAGCCGGCCGACATGGTCAGCAGGTCCTCGATGGTGATCTCTGCGAGATCGCCCCCGAGCAGCGACGCCTGCTCCGGCAGGTACTTGCCGATCGGCTCCTCGAGGCTCTCGATGTGGCCCTGTCGGAGAGCGCTGCCGAACAGGAGTCCGGTCACGCTCTTGCTGACCGACTGCATGGGATGGGCGCGGTCCACCGTCCAACCGTTGTAGTACTGCTCGACGACCAGCTTGCCCTCCTCGAGGATGAGCAGGCTGTCGACGTTCTGGTAGACCCCGCTCTCCAGGTCGGCGAGGAGCCGATACACCAGCTCCTCGCGTGCGCCGACGTCGGACAGGGTGGCGGTCGCCAGCCCGTCGTCGAGCTTCGGCGGCGGCGTGTACCCGCTCGTGGCGGCGCTCGGCTCGGGGCAGCCACCCTCCGGGCACTTCTTCGCCTCCATCGCTGCCCGGATCCGCTCGGCCACCGCACTGCCCGGGCTGCGAAGGGCGATCGCCAGCGCGGTCTGGCCGCGCGTGTTCTCGACCTCGAGGTCCGCGTCGCGTGCGATCAGGAGCTCAGCGGCCTCGAGTGCATTCGCCTCCGCCGCGTGGTGCAGTGGCGTAAACCCGGAGACGTTGGTCTCGTCGATGTCGGCCCCCGCATCGAGCAAGAGCTCGATCATCTCGGATCGATCGGTCAGTGCTGCCCAATGGAGAGGTCTTCGCCCGTTGTTCCCGGCGATGCCGCGCCGATTGTCGAGCTCTCGAGCGTCGGCGCCGGCTGCGATCAGGCTCTGGGCCGCCACGAGGTCGCCCATCAAGACGGCGTCCGAGAGCGCGTGCGGGCGTATCTGCCCGGCCGTCGCGCGGTACTCCGCCTCGAGCAGTTCGACGCGCCGAAACAACGCACCCGACGAGGAAGCTCCGGGCCGACCCAGACGGAAGCCGTCGTACGCAGTCTCGGCGCCGTTCTCTCCCCGGACGAACGTCAGCTCCTGGGGGCCCTGGATGAAGCGAAAGGTGACTTCGTCGTGACGCTCGAGCTCGCCCCCGCCGGAGGGAGAGCGCGCCACCAGACGATCGCCGTCGACCGAGATCGTGACCGGTCGGGGCGAGCCCGCGAAGCGGGCATAGGTACCGGCAAACGGCCCCAGATCGTTCGTTTGGAGGGTCTGCTCCTGCGCCGGCTGTTGACTCTCCGCTCCCGTGCCTGGGGCCGCCGGGCTCTGAGACATCATCGGCCGAGGCAACAGGCAGAGCAAGGTCCAGGGGAGAGCGGCAAGGAGTCGGTTCATGATCGCGGATCCTGTCGGCAGGTCGGTGGCGGGTCTCGGTAGGTACGAACGGGTGGGCAAGGAAATTCGGCCGCGAGCCTCGCTCGCTTCCCGTCGAGAGACCCCGGAGCGAAATGCGCTCCGAGCAGCGCTACTGCGTCGGCACCCGGTACACCAACAGGGCGTTGCCGGGCATCTGACCGAAGAGGCTGTAGCCCGAGTTCACCAGCAGGAGGTCCCCTGCGAGCTGGACACCCGAGCTGTCGATCGAGCCACCGTGGGCGTCGATTCCGTTGACCGCCTCGTAGGAGCGTACGGTGTGGTCCTGCCACAGGATCTCGCCGGAGTCGGCGGCAAAGGCGAAGACCCGTCCGTCGAGCGAGGCCGCGAAGACCAGCTCGCGATTCGAGAACGGCGCCGCCGAGAAGCTGTACTGGAAGGGACAGTCGGGCCACGGCGAGTCCGAAGAGCGCAGCTTCGCCATGTCGAGCTCGCAGCCGCGCTCGGCGGCGTGCGACCAGACGAGCTCGCCGGTCCCCAATTCGAGCGCATAGACCCCGGGTCGGGGGGTGTAGCCCGGGCGCGGAAAGGGCGGATCGGCGATCGGTACGAAGACCCGGTCGCCGGACACCGTGAGCCCCCAGTGAACGCCACCGAGCGGTGAGCCATCGCTCAGCTTGTTCTGCCAGATCACTTCACCGGTATCCGGGTCGAGGGCGTGCACCTCGCCCGATTTCTGACCGGCGACGACGATCTCACGGCCGCTCGACGCAGTCGCCAACACGGCCGCGGCGCCGAAGTCGAAGTCGGGCCCGTTCTCTTCCGGACAGTTCGGGCCCCCTCCGCGGCCGCACGACATGTTCCAGGCATCCTGGCGCGTGCCCTGAAACGACCAGCGAATGGCACCGGTGGTGAGGTCGAGCGCAACGATCGAGTCGCTCAGCTGAGTGGCCGGCGACGAGGTGTTCTCACCGGTGCCGACGTAGAGCTGGTTGCGTTCGGGATCGATGGTCGGCGTCGTCCATACCGGCACACCCGACGGACCCCATTGCTGGACGCCCTCGCTCGACACGTAGGTCGGCACCGCCTCCTTGGTCATGTGCGTCGTCCACAAGATCTCGCCCGTAGTGGCATCGAGTGCCAGCACGGCGCCGTGGCTCTTGCAGCACTCGTACTTGGGGTTGGTCGCCAATACGACGCCAAACGCCGAGAGCGGTACGAACAGACGGTCGCCACGCTCGTCGCTGTAGGGCACGGGCGTTCCGGTGGTGGTGTTGGCCGAGGTCAAGGCCACCTTCTGCTGCCAGAGCGGCTCGCCGGTGTGGGCATTCGTGGCGTAGACCGTGCCACCCATGTCGCCAACGAAGAGCGCCGTCTGCTCACCCGCCGCCCCGATCGACATCGACGTGCGCAGGGTGGCTCCGGTCTCGCTCTCCCACTTGATACAACCGGTCTCACGGTCGAGCGCGAAGATCGTGCCCGAGATCGCCGCGACGAAGATCGTGTCTTCGGTCACCACCGGCTGGGAGCGGGCATCGGCGACGTCCGGAAGAGCGAAGACCCAGGCCAGCTCGAGACGCGACACGTTGTCCTTCGTCAGGGTCGAGTCGGGCTGGTGTCGACTGTTGTGAAGATCGGCGCCCCAGCCACCCAGCAGAATCGTCTCGGTCGAGATCGTGCTCTGGGAGCAGCGCGAGCTCTCGGGCATGGCCAGCCGCTCGGTGTCGCCTCCAGCGGTCAGGAAGTTGGTGACCGCGAACATCTCCTCTGGCGAGAGCATCGCCGCCTGCTGCTGCATCTTGCCGGCCGTCATCGAGGTCAGCACCTGGTCCGAGCTCATCTGCTGGAGCGACGCCAGCAGCGGCCCCTCCGACGGACCGGACGTTCGGTGACAGGTGATGCAGTGTAGACGGAAGAGCGTTCGGCCGTCGGCGCCCGCCTCCTCTCCCGCCGCGACTTGCTGGGTGTGGCCGGGCGCGACCGCCAGCGTGAGGAGCACCAGCGCCACCCCCGGCTTGATCAGACGATTCATGAGAGCTCGGTTTTGCACTTGTCTCATTCCTGGTTGTTTCGGCCCGCCTTCATGGTAGTGCATCCCTCCGGGACCTGAAGGGCCTCGTTCATCGAGGGAGTGTGGGCGAAGTGGATCGCCGCGGCCGTCGCAAAGGACGATCGGCACCGAGGTCGACCGACCGAGGTCGATGCCTGGGTAGCACCGCCCCAACGAAGTCTTCGGCCCTCGCAGCGCGCCGAGCCCAACCGCTCAGTCGTCGCTGTCGCGCTTGGGTGGCTCGTCGTACTCCGACTCGAGGAGCCGGGCCCCGCGCAGGATGTTGCCCATCGCGTAGTTGCCCTCGTGGCAGGCGTACTCGTAGACCCGGCTGTCTTTTGCCTTCCACTCGTACTCACCCGCCCACGGCGCCGTCCAGGCGGTCGGGTCTTCGACCCGGAAGTGGTAGTTCAGGTTTCCCGAAGGCGTACGCGTGAAGCGCTCGGTCACGTGCAGATTCTCGTCGCCTCCGTAGAGCCCCGTGTCTTCGCGGAAGTTCCGAGTCTCGACGACCAGCGTGTCACCGTCCCAGTAGCCGATCGAGTCGCCGAGCCACTTCTGGATGTGCGCCGGATCGTGCTCCGAGTCGAGACGCACGATACGCGCATCGTGCACCATCTCGTTGAGGATCATGACGTGGGTGTCGGTCTGCAGGACTCGCAGGTAGTTGTTGTAGAGGCTGGGCAGCATCGGCGGGCCGCCGCTGAAGCCGAGCAGGCAGCGCTCCGCAAGGGCCAGGTCTTCCGGGCCGTCGAAGGGCCCGTGTCCAGGCTTGTCGAGCCACGACGCCGTGCCGTCGTTCTCGTGGGTGAACGAGCTGAAGTTGTCGATCATTCGCTTCATTCCCTCGGGCGTCATCGGCGGACGACGCCCGTTCTCGGGCTCGTAGATGATCGAAGTGCGGAATTTACCGTCCACCATGACGGCTTCCGAGCCGGGGTCGATCCAGAAGATGTTGTAGCCGCCGACGTTGCCGGCGCCGAACATGTTGTTGTTCTCGCCTCCCTGGACGGCGCCGCCACTTCTTTCCGACTCGGCGTTCTCCCAGAACTCCCTCTGTTCCTCTTCGAGAGCCTTCGCCTCCTCGGGCGCGAGGTAGAGGTTGGTGCCGAACTGCGGCGGGCGATCGATCGGCGTCACCGTGCCGGCGTCGTAGACCCCGGAGAGGTCGGGCTTGCCGTTCGCCATCCGCCTGACCTCTCCACCGTCCTCGGCGAGGACCGGCAGGGCGGTGAGGGAGAGAGCGATCAGCGAGAAAAAGGCGAGATTGCGCACGGCCAGATCCCTTCTGGAAGTTCTCGAGCGTGGGCGAGGACTTCCTCCGTTTGACGGCCGATCCTAGCACCCGGTTCCCTGGACCTCGGGCTCCGAGGTGGACTCGCCGAAACCCTGGCACTCTCTCCCCGTAGACTATATCCATCGTTGATATAGTATGCCGAACATGAAGACATTCGATCCCGCACCCTACCTCCCTTTGACCCCTGCGATGTTCCAGGTGCTGGTCAGTCTCGCCGACGGCGAGAAGCACGGCTACGCGATCATCAAAGAGGTGGAGCGCCGGAGCGACGGCAAGGTGCGTCTGCGCACGGCGACGCTCTACACCGTCATCAAGCGCTTCGTCGATGCGGGTCTGATCGAGGAGACCAGCGAGCGACCCGATCCGGTGCTCGACGACGAGCGCCGGCGTTACTACCGGTTGACCGAGCGTGGCCGAGCGGTCGCCGAGGCCGAGGCACAGCGGCTCGAGGAAACGCTGAAGCAGGCCCGCGCACAGCTCGCGCTTCCGCGACGAGCCTGATCTCTTCCCGTTCTCGCTTCATCTGCGAACCGAGGAGTCTCCGATGACGAAGCGTCCCCTGTCTCAGCGTCTCTATCTCGCGCTCCTGCGTCTGCTGCCCGAGGAGACTCGCTCGCTCTACGCCAGCGAGATGGAGACCACCTTCGAAACGGAGCGCCGGGCGACCCCGGAGGGGATACCGATGATTCGGCTCTGGGCGGAAACGGTGCTCGATCTCTTCCGCACTGCGCCCTCCGAGCACAGGGACATCCTGGTGCGGGACACGCGCTACGCCCTCCGCACGATGACCGCCCGGAGGATGCAGACCCTGACCGCGGTGCTCACCCTCGGACTCGGCATCGGAGCCAACGTCGCCATGTTCGCCGTGGTCGACAAGGTGCTGCTCGAGCCTCTTCCCTACGGCAGTCCCGCCTCGCTCGTGCGCATCTCCGAAACCGAGCTGGGCGAGGACCCGTCCAACCTCGGCTATCTCACCTTCACGGACTTGCGAGAGCGCTCGCACAGCTTCGATTCGATGGTCGCCATCGCTGCGTCGACCGCCACGCTGGCGAGCGGTGGACGTGAAGCCGAACGGGTCAACGCCATGCGGGTGTCCTGGAACTACTTCGACATGCTTGGCGTCCATCCGACGCTGGGTCGCTCCTTCACCGAGGAGGAGGATCACCCGGGGGAAGGCCGTCGTGTCGTGGTACTCAGTGACGAGCTCTGGCAGCGTCGTTTCGACGCCGACCCCGACCTGGTCGGTGCGACCGTCGACATCAGCGGCCGCGACTACCGCGTGGTCGGTGTCCTGCCGGCCGGCTTCGACGATCTGGTGGCCGAGCTCATGTACGAGGGCGCGGAGCTCTGGTACCCACTCGGGTACGACGCCAGCGCTTCCTTCGCCTGCCGAACCTGCCGCCACCTACGCGTGCTCGGCCGACTGGCTCCCGGGGTGAGTCCCGAAGCCGCAGAGCGCGACCTGTCGACTCTCGTCGCAGACTTCGAGCGACAGTATCCGTCCGAGTACCACGCCGCCGGAATCGAGGTGCGTCGCTTGCGCGACGTGTTCCTCGGTCCGGTGCGACCGGCCCTGCTCGTACTCTGGGCAGGGGTCGCGGCGCTCTTGCTCATCGCCTGCGCCAACGTGGCGAACCTGCTCCTCATGCAGGCCAGTGAGCGCGAGCACGAGATCGCCGTGAGAGCCGCTCTGGGCGTGACCCGGGCCCGGTTGGCCCGGCAGCTGATGACCGAATCGGTCCTCCTGTCGAGCTTCGGAGGCGCGCTGGGTCTCGGCCTGGCCTGGGTCGCGGTGCGCCTGCTCGAGACCTTCGGTCCCGCGGAGCTACCGCGGTTGGCAGGGGTCGGAATCGACCTGCGAGTGGTTCTGGCCACGATCGTCGTGACGGGAGTGAGTGGGTTGGTCTTCGGGCTCGCGCCGCTGCGCCATCTCGCGCGACGCGACCTCGGACCTGCGAAGAGCTCGGGGCGACGCACCCAGTCGGTGGAGACCTGGCGAACGCGGTCGATGCTGTTGGCCGGGAGTGTGGCCCTGGCCGTGGTGCTTCTCGTCGGGTCGGGCTTGCTCGTGCGCACCATGCGGGGGTTGTTGGCGGTCGAGCCGGGATTCGACCCGGGCGAGGTGATCACGATGCAGCTCTGGGCGACGGGCCCCCGCTTTCGCGAGGGAGAGACCCAGGACCAGATCGCCACTGCCGTTCGCTTCTACGAAGAGATCTCTCGTCGCATCGAAGGGCTGGCCGGCGTCGAGGCTGCGGCGGCGGTCTCGACACTTCCCCTCGGTGGCGGTGTGGACGGGTACAGCATTCATGTGGCGAACAGGAACGTGGGCAACCCCGAGGCAGCACCGAACGCCGATCGCTTCGTCGTGACCCCGGGATTCTTCTCGACGCTGCGCATCGGAATCGAGCGTGGACGATGGCTCGACGAGCGGGACCGCCAGGAGACCGAGCCGGTGGCGGTGATCAACCGAACGGCGGCCGCGGAGCTCTTTCCAGACGGGGAGGCGATCGGACAGATGGTGAGACTCGGCCCCCCCGAGGCTCTCGAGCGACGCATCGTCGGCGTGGTGAACGACATCCGCCACCACGGATTGGACGTACCTGTGGGCTATCAGGTCTACGTGCCACAGGCCCAGTGGGCCTGGGCCGAGACCTTCCTGACGTTGGTCGTGCGCACACGGGTCGACCCGGAGTCCCTGGCCGGGTCGGTGCGCGAGGTGGTCCGCTCGGTGGATCCCGCGCAACCGATCAGCCATGTGCGTGCCTTCGAGGAGGTCGTGCGCTCGGCCACGGCGACGCGGCGCTTCGCTGCTGGGCTGCTCTCGGTCTTCGCGCTCTCGGCGCTGGCTCTGGCGCTGATCGGCCTCTACAGCGCAGTGGGCGTCCTGGTCGGACAACGCACGCGAGAGATCGGCCTTCGAATCGCACTCGGCGCCCCTGCCTCCGCGATCCGACGAATGGTCGTGGTTCGGGGACTGCGACCGGTCGCCGTGGGCCTGCTGCTCGGACTCGGGGGAGCCACGCTTTCGGCTGGGGCGCTGCGCTCGCTGCTCTACGGTGTCGGGACTCTCGATCCGACGGTGTTCGCCGGCACGATCGGCCTCCTGGCCCTCGCCGCGCTCGCTGCCTGTTGGCTGCCGGCATGGCGCGCGTCGCGAATCGACCCCTCGGCCAACCTGCGCAGCGAGTAGGGCACCGGCGAATCGCGGAGGGACCGGGCCAGAGGCCTACCCGATTGGGTGTGGCACATCGATCTCATAGGCGGCAGTTTTGGTGCTTCCCGTGAACGAGTTCCCGCTGAGCAGAAGGCGCAGGTCGATGGCGCCTGGCCTGAGAGGAGGCGCACGTTGAGTGACAGGACCGGATCTCCTGACCCTGATGACGAGGTGCTCGACCTCGGACATCCCCGCGGCACCCTGGCCATCGTCGTCCTCTACGGACTGCTCTTCGGTCTGGGGTGGCTGGCCCTCTACTTCCTGGGCTTCGTGCCCCGGGGCCTGCCCCATTCGTGAGCGGGACGCCCCGTTCGTGAGCGCAACGCACTGAAGAGATCGAAAGTCGAAACGAAACCGAGTAGGAGACCGGACCCTTGCACGTCGACCTCTACGAAAAGATCTGGATGTGGGCCGCTGGCGTCCTGGTGGTGATCTTCCTGGGCGTGCTGGGATTCTCTGCCGGCTCCCAGGCCGTTCATCCACCGAGCCACATCGAGACCGTCGATCCGGCAACCCTCGAAGACCATCCCGAGTTCGGGAGCCCCGGCGTCGAGACCCGGGCCGACGGCAGCGTTCTCGTCACCGGAGTGGCCGAGATGTTCATCTGGGATCCGGATCCGATCGAGGTCCCCGCGGGCGTCCCCGTGACCTTCCGGCTGACCAGCAAGGACGTGATCCACGGGTTCATGGTGCCCGGAACCAACGCCAACGCCATGGTGATCCCGGGTTACGTCACCGAGTTCACCATCACCTTCCACGAGCCCGGTGACCACCTGGTGCTCTGCCACGAGTACTGCGGACGGCTGCACCACGAGATGCTCGGCTACCTGACCGTGCTCGAGCCCGAGGAGAACGAATCGTGACGAAGCGTGACTCCCTGGCGAACGCGAATCTCATCGTCTCCGTGGTCGCGTTCGGCACCGCTGCCTGCCTCGCGGTGCTGCAGGCCCTGTCGATCGCCGACATCTCGTTTCCCGGGCGGGGCGAGTCCCTCTACTACCTCTCGGTGACGGCGCACGGTGTGCTGATGGCGCTCGTGTTCACCACGTTCTTCATCATGGGTCTGGGTTACGCCCTCGTGCGTGAAGCGCTCGGGCGCCTGGTCGGCGAACGGGTGGCCTGGTTCGGCTTCTGGCTGGCGGTGCTCGGAACGGTGGCTGCCGCGGTCACGATCCTCATGGGCAAGGCCTCTGTGCTCTACACCTTCTACCCACCGCTCCAGGCCCATCCGGTCTTCTACATCGGCGCGACGCTCCTGATCGTCGGCTCGTGGATCTGGGGAGGAGTCACGGTCGCCAGCTACCTGAGCTGGAAGAAGGACAATCCCGGTACGCCGGTGCCACTCGCCGTGCACGGCATGTTGGTCACGGTGATCATCTGGTTCCTGGCCACGGCGGGGCTCGCGGTCGAGGTGCTGGGAATGCTCATCCCCTGGTCGCTCGGCTGGGTGGAGACCATCGACCCGGTCATGGCGCGCACCTACTTCTGGTGGTTCGGGCATCCCCTGGTCTACTTCTGGCTGCTCCCGGCCTACGTCGTCTGGTACTCGGTCTTGCCCAAGGTGGTCGGAGGCCGGGTGTTCAGCGACCCTCTGGCCCGCATGGTGTTCGTGCTGTTCGTGCTGTTCTCGACACCGGTCGGGTTCCACCATCAGTTCGTCGACCCGGGAATCAGCGCCGGTTGGAAGCTCACCCACACCTTCGCGACCTACGCAGTGCTCTACCCGAGTCTGGTGACCGCCTTCACCGTGATCGCCTCGCTCGAGGTGGCGGGCCGGCTCAAGGGAGCGAACGGGCTCCTCGACTGGATCGGCAAACTGCCCTGGTGGAAGAGCCCGCTCTTCTCCTCGGTCGCCCTGGCCATGATCACCTTCGCCTTCGGCGGCTTCGGGGGCGCAATCAACGCTGCCTACTCGATGAATGCGATGGTGCACAACACCGCCTGGATCCAGGGTCACTTCCATCTCACCGTGGGCACGGCCAGCGCGCTGACGTTCATGGGTACCACCTACTGGCTGCTGCCGCGCGTGGCGGGCCGCGAGCTGCGTCTCGTGACTCTCGCCCGCCTCCAACCCTGGCTGTGGGCAGCGGGGATGACCCTGTTCTCGGCCAGCTACCACATCGCCGGCATCCTGGGCCTGCCGCGGCGGGTCTATTCCGCCTCGTTCCTCGAGGAAGAAGTCGCCTTGCGGTGGATGCCCCTGACCAGGATCGGTGCCGTCGGCGGAGTGCTCCTGTTCGTGAGCGCGATGTGCTTCGTCGCAGTGACGGTAACGACCTGGGTCTGGGGCCGACGCACCGAGGAGTATCGGATCGAGTTTGCCAAGGCCATGGCCCCAGTGCGTGCTCTCGGGATCTGGGATCGGCTCGGACTGTGGACGGTAGTGGCCGTCATCCTCGTGCTCGCCGCCTACGCCTACCCGATTCTTCACCTCTACGGAATGGAGCGCTACGGATCGCCGGGGTTCTCGCCCTTCTGAGGACGAGACAGGGAGCTCGGCTCGTCACTCGCGCCAGCGAATCGCCGCCTTCCGATCTCCTCCACTCGAGCTAGCGATCCGGTTCTTCCTCGGCTCCGGCCCAGTCGAACCAGTCGATTTCGTCCAGGCTCTTCGGTTCCCTCGTCAGGAGCACGACGGCACGCTTGCCGTCGGTGAACCAGGGATCGCCGGTGAGGTTGGTCCGAGGCTCTTCGTAGGGCACGAAGCCGACCCCCCCGGCGAGTGCAAACCCCGCCAGGGACTGGGCATGGATGAAGTCCTGCACCAGCGCCGCCCGAGTGTCGTCGACATTCGGGTCGATGCGATGCGTGGTGAAGGTCGAGCTCCTGGTGGTGAGGCGACTTCCGATGTCCCGACTGATCTGGCCGACCATCACCGGCAGCCCCTCGAAGGTCACGGGCGCCAGCCACAATCGGAGGTGATTGCGATAGTGGATGTTCGAACGGATCTTCTGGAGGGCGAGATCCTGGGATCGACCGTAGACGAAGAGACTGCTGATGGGAGAGTGGCGATACGAGCCACCGAAGATCCCAAAGAAACCGGTCTTGAGCACGGAGCCCGTCGACATAGCGGCGGTCGGGTCCCAGCCGCTACTCAGGAAGGCGGGCCACACCGCCTCGGCCTCACCGATGATCACGAGATTGAGCGGGTCGCCGTCGCGGGTTCCGGCCGCGTTGGTCGTGGTCGCCGGCTGCGACTCGATCCACTGCAAGAGCGTCCCCTCGTCGAGATCCAGGATCGTCTGACCCGGAAAGAGGCCCTCGTACAGATCGCCCTCTTCGAGAGCGTGGAAGTCGGCACGAAGGCCCGGGATCTCCTGAACGAAGTCCACCTCGAGGTGCGCGCCCTCACCGAAGAGCTCCACCAGCACCCAGCGCACTCCTCGGCTCAGGTTGGCGAAGACGAACCCGGAGCGGGTCTCGCCGGCAGGAATCTCGAAGGGCATCTGCTGCTCGTAGAAGAACTGCCTGCTCTCGCGTTTCGCACTGCCAGATCGCATCCACGACGTCTTCTGCGCCACTTCGAGCGGCGAGAAGTAGTCGGGGTCCAGACTCCGCGGTAGGAGCCACAGCGGCTGGCCCGAGTCGTTGGCGACCTCGAGCCAGACCGGCTGAATCTTCTTCTTGTACAGCTTGGCGTCGAAGACGGCTCTCGCCTCCTCAGCCGTCAACACCGCCGTGGAGATCCTCACTTCCTCCTCGATCTTGGTCTCGGCACGCTCCCGGAAGGGCAGGTCACCCGGCGAAGCCGGGCTGAAGCTGCGGCAACCCATCACCGCGAGCAACGACAGGCCGACCGGGACGAAGACGATCGGGGGCCGCGCGGCTTCGGGCCGGAGGAGTCGTTTCAGGGAATGCATCAGAGTCCGTCCTCGTCGCACCCTGTCACGCCCCCAGCCCGGCGAGCGCAGCGCGCAGGGCAGCCGAACCGACCTGGGAGGTGAGAACGCTCAGCATGAGCGCGATCAGGGCGCCGATCACGACCACCGACACCATTTCCGAAAACAGCACGGTGGCGACCGCGCCCTTCGAGCCGCCCAGCTTCGAAATCGTCTCGATCTCGCGTTCTCGCAACCGGATGGACAGTAGAAAGACGAGCGCTGCCGTCGCGAGGGCGGCGAGCCCGACGAGCACGACGCCGGCCAAAACGAAGCTGCGGATGGTCAGGATGGTGCCGATCAGATCGTCCATCACCGCTCGCGGCCGGACGATCTGCGCCGTCTCCCCTTCACCACTCTCGTAGCGCCCCATCAGGATCACTGCACTCTTGTCGTCCCGTGGCACGGCCAGCACTGCCGACAACGGATAGCCGGAGAGGTCACCGTGAAAGTGGAACGAATCGACGTTGTCGGGAGTGATCTCGTTGTATTGCACCACCGAGGCATTGGCAATGATGCGATCGCCTTCCTTGCGCAGCACCGAAGACGCGGCCTCCGGCTCGGCCAGATCCTGATGTCCGTGACCCAGCCCCTCGATCACCCAGGTCGTCTTCACATCGACGAAGATCGCGTCGTCGTCGGGCCCCAGGGTCCGCTCGAGGACGCCGACGACGTTCATCTTGAGTGGATAGACCCCCGCCAGATCGAACACGTTCTCGGGAGAAGAGATCACCGTGTCTCCCGGTCCGACATCGAGAGCGCGCGCTACATCCGCTCCGACGATGCACTCGCCCAGCTTCGCGAAGGCCCGTCCCTCGGCCAGGGAAAGATCACGAAACTCCAGATAGTCCAGGCTGGTGCCCACGATCGGGTGGTCTCGGACCCGGAAGCGTGTGTAGAGCGGAATCGCGTCGGCCAGTCTGTCGGCTTGTACCCGCTGAGCCTGGGCCCAGGTGGTCGGAGTCGGGGGCGCCGAGTCGAAGTAGAGCGAGCTCAGCACCAGTTCGAGCGCGCTTCCCTTGGCGCCGACCAGCAGCGGCGTCGCGTCGGCCCTCGCGGTCAGCTCCTCGGCGCTCTGGTCGACCAGGATCTGAAGGGCGGCCGGTAGAAAGAAGACAAGGGTCAGCGCAGCGATCAGAATCGCGGTCTTCCACCGGTGGAAGACGAGATATCGCCAGGCCAGATACACCGTGCCACTCACGAGCCCGCCCCCTGCCCCTCTTGTCCCGACACCGAATAGAAGCTCTTGAAGTCGACCACCCGCTCGAAACGCGGCAGCAGATCGTGGTCGTGCGTCACCGCCACTACCGTAGCCCCGCTTTCCTCGGCACATTCCAGGAAGAGCTCGAGCACTCTCGACTTGTTCAGGGGATCGAGATTGCCCGTCGGCTCGTCGGCGAGCAGCAGCGGCGGCTCCGTAATGAGGGCACGACACACCGCAACGCGCTGGCGCTCGCCCTGAGAGAGCCGATGAGGATACCGTTCCAGCTTGTCGCCGATCCCGACCCGTGACGCGAGGTCCTCGGCGCGCGCTCGCACAGCAGCGTCGAGGCAAAGGGTGCGGTTGACTCGGTAGGGAAGCAGGATGTTGTCGAGAACGTTCAGGTACTCGAGCAGCTCGAACTCCTGAAAGACCAGGCCGACATTGCGAACGCGCAGATCCCGCCGTGCTCGATCGCCGAGCCGCTGGACCTCCTGCCCGACCGTCTCGATGCGCCCGGCGTCTGGAAGCAGTATCCCGGCGATCAACGACAACAGCGTGGTCTTGCCGCAACCGCTCGGGCCGATCAACGCGGTGTGCCCACCCTGCTCGACCTCGAATCGATCGATCGAGAGGGCAAAGTCGCTACTCGGATAGCGAAACCGAAGGTCGTCGATGGCGATCATGGCCTGCGGGCCAGTCTACGGCACTGAGGAGGCCTCCTGATGGCCCTCCTGGCGCCTCCCCCTGGCGGCTGGACGCAGCCTCGGAGCTCCTGTCCTGCTCTGGGACTTCAGGCCTCCCCTGGATCCACTCGAGCGCGCGGGCCTCGCAGCGTCGCCTCGTCGCCCGACGGACGGAGCCGTACCGGGGACCCCGCGACTCGTCACTCCATGTGGAGCGAGTCGACGATGTCCACGCGGGTGGCCCGCCGTGCAGGGACCACCACCGCGAGCCCGGCCACGCCCACGATCGCGACGACCGCCACAGCGAAGGTGACGGGATCCAGCGAATCGAGCTCGAAGAGGAACCGCTCGAGAAAACGTGTCAGGGCCGTGGCACCGAGCAGACCGAGCCCCAGCCCGGCCACCGCGACGAGCGCGCCCTGGCGTAGCACGAGTCCGTAGATCCGTCTCCGATCCGCGCCCAGAGCCATGCGGATCCCGAACTCCCGGGTCCGGATTCCCACCGAGTGAGCCAGTGTGCCGTACAGACCGACCGCCGCGAGCAGCATCGCGGCCAGGGCAAAGCTTCCGAAGAGCAGTGCCTGGAACCGCGGTGCCGTACGCACCGAGCGGATACGCTCGGCGATCGATTCGACACCGAGCACCGGAATCCCCGGTGCGAAACGGGCGGCGGCCTGCCGAAGCTCGGACGAGAGCCCTGCGAGCTCGCGGCCGCTGCGTACTGCGACCTTCATCAGGTAGGGCCATTCCTGCTGGGTGTGTGGGAAGTACACCGCCGGGCGCCACCCCTCCTCGGCTCGCGTCTGCACCACGTCACGAACCACTCCGACGACGGTCACCTCGAAGCGCTCCTCGCCGTCCTCCGCAGTACGGTAGAGCGTCGCGCCCAGCACCTCCTCCGGGGAGACGCTCTCGCGCAGGTGCTCGCGCAGGAAGGACTCATTGACTACCGCCACCTGAGCTCCTTCAGAACCGTCCTCGGAGCCGAACCCACGACCCTGGAGCAGGGACACTCCCGCCACCTCGAAGAAGTCGGGAGTGACGACATAGCCGGCGATGCCCTCACGAACCAGATCGGGTGCGTCCCCCGGCAGCTGAATCCACGGCGCCCAGTTCGGCGACTCGAAGGGTACGTTCGACGCTCCCGCGGCAGCCGTGACGCCTGGCACGGCCCGGACCGTTTCGAGCAGCTCGTTCCACGAGCGCCAGACCTCCTGATCCGGCTCGGTCTTCATTGGCATCGTCAGCGTGACGAGGCCCTCGGGCTCGAAGCCGGGATCGACGCTGCGCAACTTCAAGAACGAGTGAAAGAGCAGGCTCGCGCCGACCCCCAGAACCAGTGCCAGGGCCAACTGCACGGTGACCATGCCCATCCGCGTGCGCGTCCCCGATGGAGCGATCGAAGGCGAGCCGTCCTTGCCCATCCCGGGCGCTACCTGACGGCGTAGGCCCAGCACGGGCATCAGGCTGGTCAAGAGGCCCGCTCCCAGAGAGAAGACCGCACTCGCAACGAGGATGCGCGGATTGACCGCGACCTCGGCCATGCGCGGAATCGATTGCGGCGCGAGCCGCAAGAAGGCCTCGACGCCCAGAACTGCGAGACCGATACCGAGAAGACCGCCGCCCAGCGCCAACGCCAGACTCTCCACCATCAACTGACGCGCGAGTTGCCACCTCTCGGCTCCCAGGGCCCTGCGAACGTCGAGCTCCCTGGTGCGACCGAGACTGCGCAGCGCCAGGAGATTGGCGGCGTTGAGGCTGGCGATCAGGAGGAGAAGGGAGGCCGCGCCCAAGAACACATAGAGAGTGCGTCCCGAGGCACCGACCGTTTCTGCCTGCAACGTGTTCAGCCCGTAGCCGAATCTGGACCCATCCGGATAGACAGAGCCCTCGGGAAACTCGGCCGCGATCGCCGCGCCGATCGAGTCGAGCTCACCCCGCGCCGATTCGACCTCGATCCCTTCTCGAAGACGACCGAGCATGTTCACCGAGCGTCGGCCGCGATCGAGGTCGCGTGGATCGGTCGGAACGAGCGGGGACCACAACTCGAGGTCTGCAGGAATCAGCGCCTCGGGAGGTCGAAAGTCCTCGGGCAGGACGCCGACGATCGTGAAGTCCGAGCCGGTCGCCGCTGGCTCACGGCCGATCACTTCGGGATCGCCCCCGTACCGCTTCTGCCACGAAGCATGGCTGATCAGCACGACCGGCTCGGCGTCGGGCGCGTAGTCCTCCTCCAGGAAGGTGCGCCCGAGCGCAGGGCGCACCGACAACAGGTCGAGGAAGTCGGGCGTCACAGCCATCACTCGTACGAGCTCGGGGCCTTCGCCCTGATCGTGCATGAGCACCGAGCGCATCTCGGCAGCCGCCAGCTCGTCGAAGGAACGAGCACGCCTCTCGACTTCCTCGAAGTTCAGATAGGCCGCCCCCGCGAGGTGCTGCAGCCCCGCTCGTTCGTCGTCCCACTCGCGACCGGGAAAGGTGACCCCCACTGCGACCAACCGGTCGGCATCTTCGTACGGCAGTTCGCGCACGATGACCGCATCGACGACGCTGTAGATGGTGGTGGTGGCCCCGATCCCGAGACCGAGAGTGAGGAGGACGAGAGCCGTGAAGCCCGGTTGACGCACCAGGCTGCGCAGCGCATAGCGCAGATCGGACCAGAGACCGCTGATTGCCATGCAAGTACCTACGAGAAGCGTCGGGAATGGTTAACGGCGGTCCGGCGCACCGATCCGATGGGTCGAGCTCACCTCCTAGGGGGGCGGCATCGCCTCCGTATCGGTGAAGGCTCCGAAGCGATAGGCAGGCTTGACGTACTCGCGCTCGCGTCCGGTGACCGTGTCGCGCACCCGCAACGTGAGCTCCAGATCGGTGAGCGCGGTGAGGAACAGCCAGTAGTGACCGTTGACCTCCGTCCCGTCGAGCATCTTGACGGCCACCTCGAAGTTGGTGCGCCCGAAGAACCAGTACAGTCCCGACTCGTCGGTGAGCGCCACCGGAACTCCGGGCCCGAGCGCACCCGTGCGGGGATCCCGCCAATCGAGAGTGAGCTGGAAGCGCCCTCGGAGCAGGCCGAGATGGACGGTCGTCGCCCTGGGCTCGACGTGGCTGCCACTGCTCGACTTCCCGAACGACGACGGGTCCCCGTGCGCTTCGCCTGGAAAGGCGTCGACATCCCCGTCGGCCAACAGCTCGCCGGGCTCACTGGAGCGGGTCCACGCCTGACCGGTCCAGGTGTCGAGCACGGTCACCGTGAGCTCGAGGTTCGACAGCCCTCCGAAGAAGACCCAGTGCGCGCCGTTGACATCGGTGCCGTCGAGGATCTTCAAGAACAGCTCGAGATTCGACCGTTTGAAGAACCAGAAGGCTCCGAACTCCCGCGTGATCGGCTCCGCAAACGATCCCTCGCGCGTCCCGCTGCGCGGGTCGACGTAGGTCACGGTCGCGACGAACCGACCCTCGCGCAGCGACAGCAGGTCACTCCGTGTGCCATCCACCAGCGACTCGGGCACGATGGCCCGCCGGCTCACTGCGCGGTTGCCATCGGAGTCCTCGGCCACGAGACGAAGCTCCAGCCAGGAGATCCCGGGACCGTGAGAGATCTCGGGCATGACGAACGAGCCGCTGTCCACACCTTCCACCGGCAGCAGGAACGGATGGAAATGCTCGTCGTGGCGAAGCACGACCTCCCAGCTCAGCTGCTCCGCGTCGAGCTCGCCGTCTTCGGCATCGGTCGCCCTGCCCGAGAACTCGACCGTCTCGCCCGTGGGAAAGAGTGCCCCCGGGGCGGGCGTCGTGATCTCGGGCACGGGATTCGAGCCACCCAGTACCGTCAGCAGCGCCTCGTCGCTCACCGCCTCGCCGTAGTCGTTGCGCGCCACCAGTCGGAAGCGCGCCCCCGAATCTGCGAGCTGCACCGCAGGAATTGTCAGCGCGGTGGTCGTCTCCGCAGCGATCGGCAACCGATCGCGCTGCCACTCCAGCGTCTCGGCATTCTCCGCCACGGCCTCGAATCGCACCGCGGCGCCGGCGGCGACCGTCACGTCCGAGGGGTGCTCGAGGATGCGTGGCAGCTCCGGCGCCGGTGGCGCTCCAGCCACCTCCACCCGCACCACGCGACCTCGAATGCCGGCGTCGGAATCGGTGCCGTCGCGCGACAGATAGAGCAGCCTGCCTTCGCGGTCGAGCCCGAGGTTGGTGGGCGCAGCCAGTTCGGTGGCGAACGTGGTGATCTGTCCGCTGTCTGGATCGAGGGTGCGAATCCAGCCCCCACAGAAGTCGGAGAAGAAGTAGAGCCCCCGGTACTGCGCCGGGTACACGCCACCCGCTCGAGGGTAGAAGACTCCGCCCGTGATCGCACAGGCGCCACCGGTATGAGCGTAGGCGTGGATCGGGGCGACGTCGGCCCCGCTCACCTCGGGACCCTCGCTGTCGGGCCAACCGTAGTCCCCTCCAGCCTCGATCTCGTTGATCTCTTCCCAGTCCTTGCTCCCCACGTCATTGGCGAAGAAGCGACCCGTCTCCGTTTGGATGGCGAAGGTGAAGGGGTTGCGGAGACCGTAGACCCAGACCGACGACCCGGGGAAGGGGTTCCCCGATGGCACCGAGCCGTCGTCGAGGAAGCGATGGATCTTGCCGAACGGAACGGACAGATTCTGCGCATTGTGCCGTCCCGCATGATCGCCCACCGCCAGGAACAGAGTCCCGTCCGCGGCGAAGGCCAGCGCTCCACCGAAGTGGCGTATCGCCGACCCGACGGGAGGAAAGTCGACGAGCACCTCTTCGGCACCGGTGACCGCGTCGCCGTCGAGGCGAATTCGGCTCAACCGGTTGTGCACCCGAGGACCGTTGGCG
Organism: uncultured Acidobacteriota bacterium; assembly: GCA_963851415.1. GTDB lineage: Bacteria > Acidobacteriota > Thermoanaerobaculia > Multivoradales > Multivoraceae > CAWKPF01. The sequence goes on along the minus strand of CAWKPF010000002.1, from coordinate 3,569,267 downwards.
GTGTAGTAGAAGTAGAGCCAGCCGTTGGCCTCGAATTGTGGATGGGGTGCGAGCCCGAGCAGCCCGCGCTCTCCTTCGGCGCTGACCCCGGGAACCGTCCAGATCGGCGCGCTGTCTCCATCGGGCGAGATCGAGAGGATGCGCCCGCGCTGCTGAGCCACCAGGATGCGCCCGTCCGCGAGCACGGTCAGGGCGACTGGACTCTCGATCTGACTGGCCAGGATCTCGGAGGTGAAGCCCTCGGGGACGGTGGCCGCGAGACCGGCCACCGCCAGAAGGGGGGGGCCGACAGCGAGCAGGAGGAACGTTCGAAATCTGCACATAGAACGAGAAGTGTACTGGGCTCGCGACTCCTCTCCACGGGCAACGGATAAGATCCTCCCTCGCACCCTTTGATCGATTCAGGAGGCCTGATGCACGTCCGCGACGCCGTCGCCGCTCGCAAGTCGATTCGCGCCTATCTCGACACTCCGGTCGAGACGGACACCCTGGCACGCCTGCTCGAGCAGGCCGCCCGAGCACCTTCGGGAGGCAACGTCCAGCCCTGGCGCGTCTACGTGATCCATGGCGATTCGATGAGCCGCTTTCGCGAGTATTTCCGGGAGCGCGCCGCGACGATCGGGCCACAGGGCGAAACGCCCGAGTACCCCGTCTATCCGCCGAAGCTCGAGGAGCCCTATCGCTCTTCGCGCTTCAAGGTGGGAGAAGACATGTATCGGTTGCTCGGAATCGCTCGCGAGGACAAGGCGCGCCGGCTGGAGTGGTTCGCCCGCAACTACGACTTTTTCGGAGCCCCGGCTGCGTTCTTCTGCTACCTCGACCGGGCGATGGGCTCGGCGCAGTGGAGTGACCTCGGCATGTTCCTGCAGACGTTCATGCTGCTCGCCCAGGAGGAGGGCCTCGACACCTGCGCTCAGGAAGCCTGGTCTCGCTGGCACACCACGGTGAGCGAGTTCGTCGGCGCGGGCGACGAACTCATGCTCTTCTGTGGCATGTCGATCGGCTACAAGGACCCGGAGCATCCGGTGAACCAGCTCGTAACCGAACGCGAGCCACTCGAGACGTGGGCGCATTTCTTGTAGGCAGAGACTGTAGAAGACCGTTCAGGCAGAGGAGGGATACCCAGTGAGCGACGACCCACAGAGCACCGACTTCGAGGTCAGCCAGGAGCTGCTCGACCTGTACGACCGCTACGCCCACGGCTTCATGAGTCGCCGCGAGTTCTTCGACCGCGCCCGTGCGTTCGCCGTCGGCGGCGTGACCCTGGCGGCAGTCATCCAGGCGGTGATGCCGCGATACGCCGAAGCGCAACAGATTCGCGAGGACGACGAGCGCATCGAGGGACAGCGCATCGAGTACCCCTCGCCCGAAGGCGCGGGCACGATGGGCGGCTATCTCGTGCGCCCGGCGGGCGTCGAGGGCACGCTGCCCGGAATGCTCGTGATCCACGAGAACCGAGGGCTCAATCCCCACATCGCCGACGTGGCGAGGCGCACCGCCGTGGAGGGCTATCTCACCCTGGCCCCCGACGCGCTCTTTCCCCTCGGCGGCTATCCCGGCAACGACGACGACGGGCGAGCGCTGCAACGAGAACGGGACCGGGGGGAGATGGAGCAGGACTTCATCGCGGCCATCCGGTGGTTGCAGGCCCGCGAGGACTGCACTGGAAAGGTCGGCTGCATGGGCTTTTGCTTCGGGGGCTCGATGACCAACCTGATGGCCATCCGCATCCCGGACCTCGCCGCAGCGGTGCCGTTCTACGGCGGGCAGCCGGCGATCGACGAGGTCGCGAAGATCAACGCCCCCCTGCTCATCCACCTCGGGGGTCTCGACGAGCGAGTCAACGCCGGTTGGCCTGCCTACGAAGAGGCCCTGAAGGCTGCCGGAAAGACCTACACGATGCACATGTACGAGGGCGCCAACCACGGCTTCCACAACGACACCACGCCGCGCTACGACGAAGCAGCGGCCACGCTGGCCTGGCAGAGAACCGTCGAGTTCCTGGCCGCCGACCTGAATTGACCCGACTCGACAGGAGAGCCACATGAGACTGTTCTGGTGCCCGAAGACCCGCGCGGTGCGAGCCCTGTGGATGCTCGAGGAGCTGGGAGAGCCCTACGAGCGCGTTCTGGTCGACATCCGTGACCCGTCCGCTCCGAAGGACCCCGGCTTTGCCAAGGCCAGTCCGATGGGCAAGGTGCCCGCTCTCGAAGACGGAGACGTCGGCGTCGCCGAATCGGCGGCACTGTGCCTCTATGTCAGCGACCGCTATGCCCCGGGTCGCCTGGCTCCGGCGCTCGACGCGGCCGAGCGCGGCCGGTTCCTCTACTGGATGATGTACACGCCAGCGGTGATCGAGCCGGCCATGGTGGAGAAGATGAACAAACTGGAGCCCAACAGATTGTCCCACGGTTGGGGCAGCTATGACGCCATGATCGAAACCCTCACCCGGGGACTCGAGCCCGGACCCTGGATTCTCGGCGGGCAGTTCAGCGCGGCCGACGTCATGCTCGGCGGTAGCGTTTCGTTCTTGAGGCAATTCAACATGCTGGGCGACGCACCGGTGCTCGAGGCCTACGCCGACCGCTGCGAGGCTCGACCCGCCTTCCAGACGTCTCGAGAGATCGACGACGCGGGCTGAACCGGGAACCGAGGGGCAAGACCGCTCGTCGCGCTCCGCCAGCCTCCTGCCCCCGTCGAGTGCCCAGCGCGCCAGAACCGATTCTGGCGTAGACTCCGTTACTCGTCCGCACGTGCCTGGAACAACTCTGGGCGCGTTGATTCCCTTGTGAGGGGTTGCCTCCATGATTCGCCTCCAACCCCGTCTTGTCGCCCTTCTGACTGCCGGGCTGCTCGCTCTATCGCTACTCGTGGGTCTTTACGGGGTCGAGGAAACCGGACCGCTGTGGCCTGACGCCCCCCGGTATGCGAATGGGGCGGCGATGATCCACGACTGGCTGCTCTCAGGAGAGCTCAACGACCCCTACGGTTTCGCGCAAAGGAACTACGCCCGATACCCGGCCTTCAGTATCCCGTACCATCCGCCGGCGTACCCAGCCCTCCTGGCGACCTTCTTCCTCGTCTTTGGCCAGTCGTACTTCACTGCGCGGCTGTTCATCGCTCTCTCTCTGTTCCTGACGGCTCTGGGTGTGGTTCTGATCGTCAGAGCCCTCGGCGGCAGCACCACGACAGCATGGGCATCAGGAATGCTGCTCTGCCTCATCACTGACATTGCGTGGTGGTCTCGAACCACCATGTCGGAGATCCCCGCCCTCGCCTTCATCACCCTGGCCTCGTGGGCATTCCTGCGGTGGCGAGCGACCGATCGTGCGACGTGGATCTGGCTCGCATTCGGTCTGGCTGAGGTCGCCTTTCTGTCTCGTGTCACCACTGCCGGAATCATCCCCTGCTGGTTTCTGTTCCTCCTGCTCGCCGGAGATCGGCAAAAGCTGAGACGCATCGAGCTTCTCGGACCAAGCCTCCTATATGTCCTGGTGAACGGAATATGGGTGCGGTTCGTTCGCGACTTCAGCCGGTATGAGCTCGTCGACAATGCCCTGGGCGGAGGTTCACCCACCGACAAGGCGCTGGCTCATCTCAGCGAGCTGCCCAATTCACTCGGCTGGGGTCTTTTGGGGCTCACATGCGTCGGTCTCGTAGTCTGGTTGGGTAACCTCCGAGACCGGTCCAGGGCCTCCCTCGGACTCTTCTGGATGCTCTGGTTCGGTTGTTTTCTGGCCTTCTCATCGACCACTCTCGGTGGGGGTTTCCAGCAGAGATACTTTCTTTTCGCGTTGGTACCGCTGGCGGGACTTGCTGGGCTCTCAGTCTCGGGAATCGGCAAGCTGAGCAAGCCCTCTGGGCTGGGTTTGGCTTTGATCGTCTGCCTGGCTCTCGGGCTCAACGCTAGAGCCTTGAGCAAGATCCCCAGAGGCGTGGTGGGCCATCAAGACGTGGCCAACTACCTGAGTCGGACGGTAACGCCGGGCAACGTCTTTCTCTCCGTCTGGTTCGACCAGGACCTGATATTCAGATTTCGCAGTATCGAGTCACCTGGCACCCCAAAGGCGAACCGGCAGTTCATCCGAGGGGACCGCACTCTCGCCATCCGACTGGCGTCCTACGCAGATCACCGGACCGAGAATCTCGCCACGACACCCGAGCAGGTTCTCGACTTGCTCGAACGGGGACGCGTTCGCTACCTTGTGGTTTCGAGGGGCGAAGCCGACAGCTGGCTCGAGTCTCGACTGGCCCCCGACATGCGACTCGTGCGAGAAGCCGTCGATTTGAACCCAGATCTCTTCAAGAAGGTGCACTCGAGTCCGCTCTCCGTCGCATTCTCCAGCCAGAGCCCCGCGACCTCTCAGGTCGAAGTGTGGGAGTTCATGGGAGAGCTCCTACCGGGGCCGAGCGAGTTGGACGTCGTGGTTCCAACGGCAGATCTGAAGTTGAGAACAGCCGGTGACTAGCCGAGAGGGACCGAGCTTCGGACCGGGCCCCTCGACTCGAACGAGACGGGCGCCTGCGAAACGAGTTCTCGGCCTTTGTCTGCGCAAGCGACGCCCGGAAAGCCGACAGAGGGTCGCCGGAGTCGAGGCTGGACCGGCTCGCTCGACCACCAGGGTCCTCAGTTGCCCTCGAGTTCACTATCCTCAGGCTTCAGCGGGGGGCCGAATCTGGACTCCGAATCCTGCCTGCGCCCCCTGAATCATGACCCTCTTCGTGATTCGGGAACGATCCCTGCATAAGCGTCGGGGATAGGCCGTGATGCATCCGATGTGTACCTTTGTGAGTCGATCCAATCGTGACTCCTGCGTCCATCTCGACCAGGATTCCCGGAATACGTGCGCCACTTCCGACCAGGAAGCGAGCGGAGACTAGCCGATGCTCCGGAGCCAATTACACAGCGGGAATCCTCGGATCTTCGTCGTCTTCGGCATGCCCCGAACCGGAACCACCTATCTCTACCACGCGCTCGGCAATCACCCCTCGATCTTCGTCGCGTATCGCAAAGAGAGCCACTACTTCTCGGCAAACTACGAGAAAGGGCAAGCGTGGTTCAATTCTCTCTACAAGGGGATGCCGGGAGACACGTTGGGTGCAGACATCAACCCGATGTACTTTCTCGACGACCTGTCGCTCGGGAGAATTCTCGAATACGACCGCGACGTAAGAATCGTGCTCGGTGTTCGTCAGCCCGTGGATTTTGCTCTCTCACTCTACCGAAACATGAAAACCCACGGTCTCCAGGTAGGTTCGTTCGCCGAAGTCGTTCAAAGTTTCGACTGGCCGCTCACACCTCATAGCAGTCTGACGTTCAGCCTCGGCAACGGCCTGCTCCGGCGAAGAGTGACCGAATTGCGAGAGGCACTCGGCGACAATTTTCTGATGTACGACTTCGGTGCTTTCAACAGCAATTCGCTGCCCGTGCTGCAGGCGATCGAGCAGTTCCTGGAGTTGCCGCCGCACTTTGACGCGACCAACCATGACGAAGCGCGCATCAATGCCTCGGGCCGACGGAATCCCTTGCTGCTGAATCGCATTCTGACGAACCAGCGCGTTCTGGAGTCTGTCTACAGCGTTCTACCGCGCTCGGCTATTCGACTGCTTCGCAGTGGTTTCGAGCGACTCAGCGTGCGTTCCAGGGGATCCCTGGAGCCGAACCGCCTGCAGGTCTCCGAGGATGAACACCGATTCGTCAGCAGCTACCTCGCTGAAGACACCGCGTTCTACGAGGCTCTCTTCTCCGAAGGTCCTATTTTGCGCAACAACGGGCCCATGCTGTCGCGAATTCGCGAGACTGTCGGGACCGAGGTCCTTCAGCAGTGACCCACGCCGCGACCCCGACACCGGGAGCCAGGATCGTTCACGGAAAGAGTCTGCTTCTGGCGGGGAAACTCGCCCTGGCTGCCGGCCTGATCTACTGGCTCATCCACACCGGGCGTTTCGACCTGAGCCTCTTTGCAGCCTTCTTTTCGCCTTCGGGCCTCTGGGGCCTCGGCGCGATCTTCGTGCTTCAGTTGACGGCCTTTACGTTCGTGGTTGCGCGCTGGGCCGTGCTGGTGAGGGCACAGTCGATCCCGCTCCCATTTGCCGAGGTGCTCCGAACCGGCTATCAGGGCCTTGCGTCGAGTCTCATACTGCCCGGCTCACTGGGGCTCGACGGGATCCGTTTCTTGCACATCCGCAACCGATACCGTGAGCACATGGTCGCCGGCGCAGCGTCGATCCTGATGGACAGATTGACCGGCTTTGTCGGCCTCCTGGTCCTCGGAATCGGCGCGAGCGCCTTGTATTGGGCGAGCTCAGGCAATCCCCAACTGAACACCCTTCTGGCACTCAACGTGGTGCTGCTGCTCGCCGCCCTTTTCTTGATCTCGTTCGTGTGCATCGTTCTCCCGCGCAGCAACCTCACGTGGATTCGCAGAATGCCCTCCCCCACGGCAATGCTGGACGCGTTGGAGCTCTACACGCGACACAAGACGGCGCTGCTCGTTTCCATCGCTTTGTCGGCGGCCGGTCATCTCTTCACCTGTGCGGCCTGGCTCTTCGCGATGCGCCTCATCGGTGTCGATTCGGGGATCCCGGGCGTCATCGCGGTCACGTCGCTTCTGACCGTCGTCAGAACGATTCCCCTGACCCCCCTCGGACTGGGCGTTACCGATAGCCTCGCGGAAGGCATGTACAGCCTGATTGGCATTTCCGCGGGGGCCGAATTGCAGATGCTGGTTCGGCTGGTGTCGATCGCGGTGTTTTTAGCCTGCGGCGTGGCCTTCCTCGGCCGCAGCGAGACACTTCGATCTGTTCCACTCGGCCGAACGGAGTCCGGTCGGGTACTGCAGGATTGAGGATCATGGACCAGGAACTTGTCGAGGCCAGGGTCATGGAGGTCGAGCGACCGAGCATCACGCTCACCCTCCGCGATCCGGCAGCGAGTCCGAAGCGCCCGTTCATCAGCGTGGTGAGTCCGGTGTATATGGCCGAGGCGATCTTGCCATCGCTGATCCAGAGACTGACCGACACCTTGACGACGATCACGTCGGACTACGAGATCATTCTCGTCTGTGATGGCAGTCCGGACGACTCGTGGGGGGTCATGAAGCGGCTCGTCACTGAGTGCCCCAACCTCGTGGTCGTGCGCTTGAGTCGCAATTTCGGTCAACACTACGCAATGACAGCCGGTCTGGACCTCGCCGCGGGGGAATGGACCGTCGTCATGGACTGCGATCTCCAGGACCAACCTGAAGAGATTCCGCGACTCCTCGCCAAGGCGAAGGAGGGCTTCGACATCGTCGTCGCCCGACGAAACAGCAGACAGCACAAGTGGTGGAAACGGGCCACCTCGGCACTGTTCTTCAAAGTGTTCAGCTCGCTTTCCGGATACAAGCTCGATAGCTCGGTCGGGTCGTTTCGGATCATGCGTCGACCCGTCGTCGACGGATACTGCAGCATGCGCGAGTCGTACCGTATGTTCGCGGGTCTCATCGAGTTCCTGGGCTTCAAGACCGCGCACATTGACGTTCAACACGCCCCCAGGCATTCCGGCGAGTCAAGCTACAATCTCCTGCGCCTCCTTCGTATGGCACTCGATGGAATGATCTCTTTCTCGAATCGCCCCCTGCATATCTCGATCGGCGTAGGGTTCGTGCTCTCGGCAGCCTCCGGCCTCTACGGTGCATCGATCTTGTTCCGCGCTCTCGTCCTCGACGACACGTCGGTTCCCGGTTGGTTCAGCACAATCGTCGGAACTGCCTTTCTGGGCGGACTGATTCTGCTGAATCAAGGAGTGCTCGGCATCTATCTCGGGCGTTTGTACAACCAGACCAAGGGTAGGCCTCTCTACGTGATTGATCGCGTGCTCATGCACCACGGGAAGGCATCGGCAGAGGAGTAGACGAATGGCTGCGCTGGGAATTCCACTGAAGCAGGTGCTGTCGGATGATCAACTCGCATTCGTCGAGAAATCGATCCGAAACAGTTTTCATGTGGACTCCGTCCGGCAGTCTTCGAACGCGCTCGAGATCTCGCACCCTGACTCGGAAACGCCGGAAGCCATCGAGAAGATGGCGAAGCGCTTCCTGTTCATCGCGAAGAGCCTCGACAAGGATCTGGTCTTCGAAAACGACGTCCCGATTCGCTATTCAGGCGACCCTCAACCGCATCTCGAGTCCACCCGCGATGTCATTCCCGTACACCCGGGATTCTTCACACTGCAGGGCGATTTTCTCTCTGTGTTCCACTGCCTGAACCGAACCGTCAGAGCCATCGCAGCGACGCTCAACGCGATCGAGCAGGAGTACCCGACGGTTTGGCCTGTCAGACTGTTCAAGAAGATCGACTATTTTCACGAGTTCCCCCAGCAGGTCATCTTGTGTGCGTCGGTCAAGGATGACTATCCATCGCGCAATGCATTCTCTGAGCGATATTCGAAAGACAAGGATTTCGATTCAGTTCCGATGGACTCCCTGATGCAGAGCTCCGAGTACGGTCTCGAACCAGCGGTCTGTGACTGCTGCTACTACGGCCTGGAGGGGATGCAGGATCTGGAAGACGCTTTCTATACCTGCTACAACAAGGTGTTTCGCAACGAGAGGTCACAATCCGGGAGGCTCGACCGCCTGACGAACTTCTCCGTGCGAGACATCATGTTCGTTGGCAGCCGCGAGTTCGTGCTCGAAAGCAGACAACGTCTGATCGATCGCCTCTCGGAGTTGATCGTCGACTTGCAGCTGCGTGCGAAGATCGAGACGGCGACGGATCCGTTCTTTGCCAACGACGCCGCGATGAAATCAGTCTTTCAGACTTCCCATCGTCTCAAATACGAACTGCTCGCGACCATCCCGCACCTGGGGCGCGACATCGCGGTGGGATCGGTGAACTTTCATATGGACTTCTTCGGCAACGCCTTCGATATTCGCTCCTCGAGCGGCACTCCGGCGTTCTCGGGGTGTATCGGAATTGGTATGGAGCGCATGACCTATGCGTTGTTTTGTCAGCACGGCGAGTCCATCTGCGAATGGCCGGATGCAGTGCTGGATTTCCTTGGACTGTCAGAAGAGGACCGTGTAGGCGGTCAGTGATTGATAACGGACGCGACAGCGTCCCGATAAGGAGCCCGAGTTCATGACCAGCTTGTCAGTAGAAACAGATCTGATCGAGGCCAGTTCTCCAGAAGAGGTACCCGTCGACAAGCTTCGCGAGGTGATGGCGAAGAACACCTTCGCCTGCATCCGCGGGATCGTGGCGGAGCAGGAAATGCTCGAGGCGCTCGACAAGATCAAGGCTCGATTCGATCCTGCCAACGATCACGCTGTTGCCGGCAACAAGCCGGATTCTGTTCGCGACAACTTCCAGAAGATGAGCGTCGGTGGTGAGTCGCGAACCGCCAGTAACGATGACGCTCGCTTGTTTCGGGCCTTCTACAACCCGATCTGGTCGGAAGACATCTACGGTATGAGGTCGGCCTTCATCCGGCTCGCGCAGGTTCGCAATCGAATCGCCGACTTGCCCCCCGATTTCGCGCTCGACAAGATCGAGCCGAACGGTCTGTGGACTGCCGCACGATTCCATCAGTATCCTGCGGGAGGCGGATTCTTCCGGCGACACACGGACTACGTCGTCAAGGACATTGCCGACAAGGGGAAGGTCGACTTCTTTCAGGTCGTCTTGACGATGACCCGTAAGGGTGAGCACTTTCACCAGGGCGGTGCATTCGTCGACGTGGGAGACGATCGCATCTGCCTCGATGACGGCGCACTGCCCGGCGACCTGATCATCTACGACGGCGGAACGCAACACGGCGTGGAAGACATCGACCCCACTGAGATCCTCGACCTGCAGACGATGAACGGTCGCGTGGCAGGATTCGCGACGCTCTTCAAGAAGATGTGATGGCGCTGGCTATTCCAGGCATCGACCCGGCCGTTGAGAGGAAGTTCTGGCGACTCTTCAACCGCGTCCTCGGCTGTGACGTCGCGCCCGGTGCTCACCGGGTAGATGACGTCGAGGCCTGGGACTCCCTGCGCCATGTCGAGCTGATGTTCGAGATGGAAGAGGCTTTCGATCTCGACATCGACCCGGACGACATCGTCTCGCTCTATTCCGATACCGCCACGATCCTGCGATACCTCGCGCGCGAGGTGGCCTCCGACGATGCCTGACAACCCGGTCGTCATCTACGGTTCCGGCTATCTCGGGCGGCAACTCCTGCATCATCTGCGCAGCTACTACGCGGCGACGACGGTGCTCGGCTTCGCCGATGACACCCGCCCGTCCGGCGAGCAGGTGGTGCCCGGACTATTCACATTGGGCGGCGTTTCCGACGTCTCGCGCCAGGACGCAGCGAGTCCGAAGTCTACAGAGATGGTCTTCGCGATCGGCTACTCGGACATGCTGGCTCGCGCCGCCGCACTCGAGCGAGTGCTCGGCCTGGGCTACCGACTGTTCTCGATCATCCATCCTGGAGCGATGATCGAGCCCAACGCTCAGCACGGTGAGGGCTGCGTCGTTCTGGCCGGCGCAGTCCTCGATCAAGGCGTCGTCCTGGGTTCCGGATGTTTCATCGACATCGGGGTTCGCCTGGGGGCCGGCACCCTCATCGGCAAGAACTGCTATCTGTCGTCCGGTAGTTCTACCGGTAGCCGGGTTCGCCTCGGGGACAGTTGCTTCGTCGGCATGGACTGCACCTTGACGACCGATGTCCAAGTGGGAAGCAACGTGTTCGTCAACGCCAAGACCCTGGTGCCCCGAAACATCGGGGACAATGTGAAGATCGTCGAGTTGCACAAATCGAAGAACCTCCCGCGCACCAACGGTAGCGGTACCTGAGCGAGCGCTGGGTGATACCTGCCGGCAGTGGATTGTCCGAATGAAGACCGTTGCCATTCTCCAGTCCAACTACATTCCGTGGAAGGGGTACTTCGACATCATCCATGATGTCGACCTCTTCATCTTCTACGACGACGTGCAGTTCACGAGTCGAGATTGGCGCACTCGCAACAAGATCAAGACGTCGAAGGGTGCCGAGTGGATCACCGTACCGGCAGGCGCCAACAGGGATCGGCTGATCTGCGACGTGACACTCGCCGATTCGGCCTGGCAAGCCAAACACTGGAGATCGATCGTCCACAACTACGGGAAATGCGAGTTCTTCAGTCGCTACCAGGACTTCTTTGAAGAAATGTATCTCGGTCGCCAGTGGGGCAATCTGTCTGAGATGAATCAGTCCATGACCCGTACCATCTCGAGGGAGTTCCTGGGGATCGAGACGGAATTCTGCGACTCCCGCAAGTACCACGCCTCGAGTCACAAGCAGGAGAGAGTTCTCGAACTGGCAACCCGGTCCGCGGCCCAACGCTATGTTTCAGGCCCTGCCGCGAAGGACTACATCGATCCCTCGAGGTTTACCGAAGCCGGCATCGAGCTGGAGTGGAAGGACTATTCGGGCTATCCAGAGTACTCACAGCGGTACCCGCCATTCGAGCACGGTGTCTCGATTCTGGATCTGCTGTTCAACGTCGGACCCGATGCGCCCTGGTATATCTGGGGCTGGCGTGACGGCGGCAGCCGGCCCTGAAGGGAGCCAACAGGGGGGCATGAGTAGCTACAGAGTTCCCTTCAACAAACCGTTCATGGTCGGGCGCGAGCTCTACTACGTCGCGCAGACGGTGCTCTCGGGAGATACCGGGGGTAATGGCACGTTCGCGGCTCGCTGTGAAGAGTTGCTGGCGGAACGCACCGGCGCGGAGCGAGTCCTGATGACACATTCCTGCACCGCCGCGCTCGAGCTTGCAGCCATGCTGTGCGAGGTCAGCGAGGGCGACGAGGTCATCCTCCCTTCGTACACCTTCGTCTCTACGGCCAATGCGTTTTTTCTGCGTGGAGCGCGGTTGCGCTTTGTCGACGTCCGGACCGACACCCTCAATCTCGACGAGTCACTTCTGGAGGAAGAGATCTCGGAGCGCACGAAGGTGATCGCTCCCGTTCACTACGCAGGCGTCGGGTGTGAAATGGACGCGGTGATGACGGTGGCGAACCGGCATGGAGTGCGGGTCGTAGAGGACGCGGCCCAGGCTGTAAACGCCACCTATCGGGACAGAGGCCTCGGGTCCATCGGCGATTTTGGCTGCTTCAGTTTCCATGAGACGAAGAACTTCATCTGTGGCGAGGGTGGCGCAATCGTGATTCGTGATCCCGAGCTCGTGGACCGGGTGGACGTGCTGCGCAACAAGGGGACCGACCGCGTCTCGTTCCTGCGTGGCCAGACCGATCACTACGCATGGCAAGCCGTCGGATCCTCCTACGCCCCCTCCGACATACTGGCGGCGTTCCTGTACGCGCAGCTCGAGTCGATGTCTGAAATCACGGAGCGACGGCGGGCGATCTACGACGGCTATCACGAGGGGCTACGCCCTCTGGCTGAGCGTGGACTACTCGGCCTTCCGACCATCCCCGACCACTGCAGCTCGAACTATCACATGTTCTACCTGCTGCTCGACTCTCGCCAGACCAGGACGTCCCTGATCAGCCACCTCGAGTCCAAGGGCATTCACGCCGTCTTCCACTACGTCCCGCTCCACACCTCTCCGATGGGACGACGTATGGGCTACCGCGAAGGGATGTTGCCCGTCACGGAAGACCTGAGCGACCGTTTGCTCCGCCTACCGTTCTACTACGACCTTACCGTCGACGACGTCAGAGCCGTGACCGACGAGATCTACGGGTTCTTCCGCGTGGATCGGCCAAAGGACCAGGAGGTGAGTCTCCGGTGGGGTCAACCATGACCCAGTCCATCCCTTTCAACAAACCATTCATCGTCGGCCAGGAGCTCTACTTCATCGCCCAGGCCGTGTTGAAAGGTCAGATCAGCGGAGACGGTCCCTATACAAAGCTCTGCCAGCAGCTCATCGCCGAGAGGATCGGCGCACACAGGGTCTTGCTCACGACCTCATGCACCGCAGCGCTCGAAATGGCCGCGATCCTCTGCGACATCTCCGAAGGAGACGAGGTTATCGTGCCGTCGTTCGCCGGCGCCTCCACGGCGAACGCCTTCATGCTGCGCGGCGCCCGGCCGGTGTTCGTCGATATCCGTACGGACACCATGAACCTGGACGAAACTCTGGTGCCGCTGGCCGTGACTGAGCGGACTCGAGCGATCGTGCCACGACACTACGCCGGAGTCGCATGTGACATGGACTCAATCGGCCGGACCGCCGACGAGTGCGGTGCACAGCTGATCGAGAACGCAGCGGAAGGCGTGAACGCGACCTACAACGGCCGGCACCTCGGGACCCTCGCCGGGCTGGGAACCTACAGCTTCCACGAGACCAAGAACATCGGTTGCGGGGAAGGCGGGGCGTTGATCATCAACGACGAACGTCATGTCGAACGGGCTGAGATCGTCCGGGAGAAGGGTACCAATCGAAGCCAGTTCTTTCGGGGCCAGGTCGACAAGTACACCTGGGTAGACATCGGCTCCTCTTTGTTGTCGTCTGACATCCTGGCTGCCTTTCTGTACGCGCAGCTTCAGCAGGTAGAGACAATCAGCCGAAAGCGCGAACGAAACTTCCGCCGCTACGAGGAGCTCCTGTCACCGTTGGCCGAGCGGGGTATCGTGCAGCTGCCCACCGTGAGTCCCGGCTGCCGACCGAGCTATCACCTCTTCTACCTACTGTGCGCGAACCGCGATGCTCGCGACGGTCTGATTCGTCATCTGCGAGAGCAGGGAATCGCAGCGGTGTTTCACTTCGTGCCGCTCCACACCGCTCCCATGGGCCTCCGACTCGGCTACCGGAGGGGCGATCTCCCCGTAACCGAAGACATCGCCGGACGACTTCTGCGTCTGCCGATGTACTACGAGTTGACGGAGCTCGAGCTTCAAACGGTGTCTGACGCCGTTTGCGACTACTTCGGGGTTTCCACAGCGGGCGAGTGACCAGGTACGAAGGAAGCCGTGCCCGACGGAGCAGAAGGACTCGGGCGGTGGAGTAAGCTCTTTAGTTGCCAATTTGTTCACTCGAGCAGTCAAGCGATGAATCCGTCGGCCGGCCGGCTGCGCACTCATGAAGCCAGGGAAGCTTCGAAGGAGGGATCAGATGACCGAGGGCCGAATCTTCAAGAGCGCCTCACACGGAATCGACTACGACAGCTTCCCGATGAGGCTTTGGAAGAAGGCGAAGCAGCATGGGGTGTGGGACCCCGAGTCGATCGACTTCACGCAGGATCGCAAAGACTGGAAACGTCTGAGCGAAGAGCAGAGAGAGCACGTGCTCCAGCTGTGCGGTCAGTTTCAGGCTGGCGAGGAAGCGGTGACTCTCGACCTGCTCCCCTTGATCCGGGTGATCGCCTCGGAGGGGCGCATCGAAGAGGAGATGTACCTGACCACCTTCCTGTGGGAGGAGGCCAAGCATGTCGACTGCTTCCAGACGTTCTTTCGTGAGGTGACCGGTGACCCCGGCGATCTCAGCTGCTACTACAACCCGTCCTACCAGGAGATCTTCGGCGACGTGCTGCCGAAAGCGCTTCGCCGCCTCGACACCGATGCCTCGGTCGAGGCGCAGGTTCACGCCTCGGCGACCTACAACATGATCGTCGAGGGTGTACTGGCCGAGAGCGGATACTGGTTGTTCCACAAGATGCTCACCGACAACCAGCTGATGCCCGGCATGCAAAGGGCGGTAGGCCTACTCAAGCGTGACGAGTCTCGGCACATCGCCTTCGGCGTCTACTTCCTGAGCCGACTGATCGTCGAGCACGGGGAGCGGGCCTGGCAGGCGTTCGAGAGCAGTATGGCCGAGCTCAAGCCAGTGACCGATCGGCAGATCGCGGAGTTCATCACCTTCTTTGAAGGAGGGCATCCCTTCGGAGTCGCCGCTGAGGATCTGGTCGCCTTCTCGGAGCATCAGTTCCAGGCCCGGATGCAGCGCATCGCCAAGGCGCGCGAGCAGAGCCTCGAGGATCTGCACCGGATCGGCAGCGTCTACCAGGACGACGAAGAAGCGGCCTGAGCGAGTGTCTCGGTCGGTCGTCGGTGGCGCTAGAGTTCAAGGCCGGTCTGGCCGGCCATGGCACTGTCGCTTCATGCAGAGTCGATCGCAGACTCTCGCCGGGCGGCGGAGCTCGATCTGCTCGAGCACCGACCCGGATCAGATGCGATCGCGCACCCGATAGGCGACCAGGGCCACGCATTCGCGCACCAACCACGGTTGACTCGCGAGATCGGACCAGAATCCGTAGCGCAGATACTGATTGAATCTGCGCTTGGCAGGCACCTGGTTCGAGCCCCACTCACCATCGTAGACGTAGACCTGCTCGAAGCGCAGATGATCGAAGATGAGGGCGGATCGGCGCCGATGCTGACGGTCGGTGACGATGACGATCCTGCGCCCGAGTGCACTCGGACCGAGCAGACGTTGCACGCCGATCGCCTGCTGGTAGGTGTCGCGCCCTTCGGTCTCGAGGCGGATCCTCTCCGCCGGGAAGCCGCGCAGGACCAACTCGTCCCGGATGGCGGCGGCCGAGGTGGCCGAGGCCACGATGGCCTCCAGGTCCGAGCCCCGATAGCGCCCGAGGGCCTCGGCCGCCCAGTAGATGCGCATCAACGTGTCTTCGCTCGGCATCGCACCGCCACCGAGCAGCACCAGGTAGTCAGGCTCGAGGTCGGCAGGAAGCGCCCGGCTCGGAGCACTGAGCCAATCGACGAGATGGTGCTGAAGCCCTGAGATGGAGAGTGCGACCTGAGCGATGAGCACGCATCCCGACGTCAGCAGGAGCCCGCGAGTCAGCAGACCGGCTCGCCTGGCCCCCTTTGACCTGCCCTTTGCCCTGGCGGCCCGCGAGCCTTGCCCTGGCCGAACGTCAGCAGTGCCTGGAGATCCCGCCATTCGATCCGGTTCTTCAGCCACTCCGTCCGCCTGCCAGCTCGGCTGCCAAGAGGGGCTCGACACGCGAGACCGTCGCAGGGAGAACAGGCTTCAGCGAGGGATGGCGCTTCATGCCGAGAACGGTGTCTGCGCACACGGAGATCATGCGTCATTGTACGACGCCACTACCGACCTCGACTTGCGGCCGTCGAGCGGGGTCCGCCGCCGATCGGGTCGGCCCGTCGGACCGGCCGGGATCCGGCGGGTGAATCGATCCTCCCAACCAGGTACTCGCGCCGCGACGCTCCTCAGGGGTCTCCCCTGCGGCTGGCCGCCCGGTCCCTGCGCTAGTCTCAGCGTCGGAAAGCGTCCTACATGTCCTGCGACCCGGCTCGACCGGATCCCGGCCCACAGCGCGCGGAGCACCCATGAGCGACACGACGGACTCGAGCGACACGGCCTTCTGGGCTCGCGCCGGCCGGCACATGCTCCGCTTCGGCGGCCCCTTCGTACCGTTCGTCCCGGTGCGTGCCGAGGGCGCCTTCCTCTACGACGCCTCGGGACGCCGCGTGCT
Source organism: uncultured Acidobacteriota bacterium (assembly GCA_963851415.1). Classification (GTDB taxonomy): domain Bacteria; phylum Acidobacteriota; class Thermoanaerobaculia; order Multivoradales; family Multivoraceae; genus CAWKPF01. Next base: position 3,552,833 of record CAWKPF010000002.1, on the reverse strand, counting down.
CGACTTCACCTCGGGCCAGATGAGCGCGATCCTCGGTCACTCGCATCCGGAGATCGTGACCACCGTGCGCGACTGGGTCGGTCGACTCGATCACCTCTTCTCCTCCATGCTGTCGGCACCGGTGGTCGATCTGGCCGAGACGCTGGCGCGGCTGGTACCCGGCCTGCCGCGGGTGATGCTGCTCTCGACCGGCGGTGAGGCGAACGAGGCGGCGATCCGACTGGCCAAGCTCGTCACCGGCAAGTGGGAGATCGTCGGCTTCTCCCAGTCGTGGCACGGCATGACCGGAGGTGCGGCGGCGGCGACCTACAAGGCAGGTCGGCGCGGCATCGGGCCGCTCATGCCGGGCCAGTTTGCCATCCCGGCGCCCCACCCCTCCCGCCCGCGCTTCCAAGGCGTCGATTGGCAGCAGGAAATGGACGATTCGTTCGATCTCCTCGACCGTCAGTCGACCGGCAACCTCGCCGCCTTCATCGCCGAGCCGATCCTGAGCTCGGGCGGCGTGCTCGACCTGCCGACGGGTTATCTCTCGGCACTCCGGGAGCACTGCGATGCACGGGGCATGCTGCTGATCCTCGACGAGGCACAGACCGGCATCGGACGTACCGGCCGGATGTTCGCCTTCGAGCGCGATGGCATCGCGCCGGATATCCTCACCCTGTCCAAGACCCTCGGTGCCGGCCTGCCGCTCTCGGCGGTGATGACGAGCGAGGCCATCGCTGACCAGTCAGAGGCGCGCGACTTTCTCTTCTACACCACCCACGTCAACGACCCGCTGCCCGCCGCCGTCGGCCTCAAGGTGTTGGAGGTCGTCGAGCGCGATGGTCTGGTAGAGCGCGCCGAGATCGCCGGCGAACGCCTCGCCGACGGCCTGCGCGATCTGAGGCAGCGCCATCCCTGCATCGGGGACGTGCGGGGCCGCGGTCTGCTGCTGGGCCTCGAGTTCGCCGACCAGAGCGGCCAGAGCGCGGCGAAGGTCTCCAACGCCGTCACCGACGCCGCGCTGGAGCTCGGCCTGTCCGCCAACATCGTCCGCACCGGCACCTCCGACGGCACCATGCGCATCGCCCCGCCCCTCACGGTGACCGACGCCGAGATCGACCTCGGTGTCGAGCTGCTCGATCAGGCGATCCGGCGAGTGGAGCAAGCGAGGGCGCGGTAGGCGTCAGCCGTCGGTCGGGAGAGCCGCTCCGAGCTCCTCGAGCCAGTTGACGACGACGGCTCCCGAATCCACCCACCGCAACACGTCTCCGCCCTCGCTGAACCACCCGTCGCCCACCGTCAGCCCTCGACGGTCTCATTCACCAGCTCCCCCTCACCCGGAGGCGCCCGAGAGTCGCGTCAACCCTGGAAGAGAATGACGACCCGGTGGTCAAGACCACCACCGGGCCGTCGAGCGAATCGACCTGTCTCGAGCTCACTTCTTCACAGTTGCGGTTGAAGACCCGCGCTCCTCCGTTGAAGGGCTCCAGGGTCCCCTCGTAGGCGATGACGATCTCGTCGGCTTCGTCGCCGAGCACGTCTCCGATAGCGAAGCCATCGCCGACGGTGTACCCGCTGGTCGAGGCGCAGAGACTCCTTCAACGTGGGCTTCTTCGCCTTCGAGCGCCTGCTGCTGGCGGACATGGTGACGGGAAACGACGACTTCACCGAGACTGCTTCGGACCCCAAGAAGGAGGTCCTGGTCGCGGATCCCTACGATGGCACGGTGACCCTGTGGGACGCGAGCGACGGAGGACAGTTCCTGATCGTGCCCTCCGAGTTCACGTTCGGCGACGCCATCGCTGCGGGTCAGCTGGAACGGGAGGGCAAGGAGTCGTACGCCGTGGCGGGCGACATCACGCATCGTGTCGACGTCTTCTCCCGGGCTGGCGGCGATCCACTCATCGCGCTCGATCGCTCGTTTCCCAGTGCCTTCACCGGAGGGGACGGCTTCGCCGTCGGGGACGTGACCGGCAGCGGCACCGCCGAGGTCGTCGTTGGGGTGGAGGATCTCTTCAGCCCCGACACCGGTCGCGTCGTGGTCTACCGCAGGGGTGGACAGCAGCTGGCCGCTTTCGACGTTGGCTATCGCGCCGCCGACGCGCTGGCCGTGCGGCAGAGCTTTCCAGACCGAGATGGGGACGGCATCCGCGACGAGTGGGAGATCTCGGGCATCGACATCGACGACGACGGCCTGACCGATGTCGACCTTCCATCGATGGGCGCCGATCCCGACCACAAGGACCTGTTCGTGGAGCTCGACTGGATGGGCGGCTTCGAGCCGACCGCCGACTGGGTGGCGGCGGTCAAGCACGCCTTCGCCGTCGCCCCCGTCGAGGCGGGGGGACTCCGAATCCAGACGGCCTTCCGGGCATCAACCTCTGGATCGACACCGGCACGCTCACCGATGTCACCGGTCCGGTGGGGGACGACTTCGGGGGGGGCAACGCGGTAGCGGTCGAGGATGTCTGCAATGTCGACGCTCCCGCGTTCTCCACTGTCAAGGCAGCGAACTTCGCAGTCGACGACTCCGCCACCGGCCCCGTCGAATCGGCACGAGGGCTCGTCTTTCGCTATGCGCTCTCGGCGAGGGGCTGCGACGAAGGCCGCGGCGGGTGGGCAGAGACTCCGGGGAACGACCTGCTCGTCTTCGACGACTACTTCGACGACTTGCTCTTCCCCCGAGCCGACGGATTGACCCTCGCGCACCTCAAGGCCACCACGTTCATGCACGAGCTCGGTCATACCCTCGGCCTTCTACACGGGGGAGACGTCAAGCTCGCCTGCAAGCCCAACTACCTCAGCGTCATGGGGTACTCGCCACAGCTTCTTGCTCGGAGCGAGGGCGGCACCAAGACCTGGTTCGTCGACTACTCGCCTCCACGCTGGACCGAGGACGGGTCGGTGAGGAATCCGCTTCTGCCGGCGCTGGACGAGGAGAACCTCGACGAGGTCGAGCCGTTCGGCACCGATCCGGCTCAGCTCTTCGACTTCTACACCGTGTTTTCGAGTCCGGTCGAGCCCTACAACACCGTGTTGCTCAGCCAGTGGATCAATTGGGACGGTGATGACCCACCCGAAGCGGAACGTCAGATCGCCCCGGTGGACATCGACAACCCTTGGGACCGCTGCGAGAACGTCGCCTTCGATGTCCTCCGCGATCACGACGACTGGACTGCGATCTCCCTTCCGTTCCGCCAGTTCGTGGCGGCCAACAACAACATCGGCTTCCCGCCCGCGGAGGAACCTGCGTACTCGTCCGAGGAGCTGCTGGAGTTTCTCGACGCCATCAACACCTCCGACCTCGCGGTGACGAAGAGCGCGGACGTCGACACGGCGGTCGCCGGTGGGAATGTGACCTACACCGTCAGGGTCTCGAACCTCGGCCCGAACCCGGCTCTTGGCTCCCGCGTGACCGACACCCTGCCGGCCGGCGCCACCCTCGTCTCGGCGCCGGCGGCCTGCACGACCGACGCCACCAGCGTGGTCTGCGAGCTCGGCCTGATCGAGGTGGGGGCGTCGCTCGAGTTCTCGATCACCGTCGACGTCGACGCGGGCTTCGCCTACGGCGGCACGGGTGCGCCGGAAATCGTCAACCGGGTCCGGGTCGAGAATCTGGTCGGCCCCGACCCGGTCGTTGCCAACGATACCGACCAGACGACGACTCCGGTGATCGCGGTCGCGGACTTGAGCATCGCGAGCTTCGTGATCTCCTCGGCGCCCGCTCAATTGTTGGTCGGTGAGAGTGCCAACGTCCAGCTCACCAAGGTGCTCGAGAATCTCGGCCCGTCCTCGCCGATCGATGCGACCCTGGTGCCGACTGCCTCGAGCGACTCCGGTTTGACGGCGAGCTTCCTGTCGCAGACCGGCTCCACGGCGGGGCTCGACGGCACGGCGCGGTCCGTCACGGAGGTCTTCTCGGTGCGGTGCCTCTCCCCGGGCCTCCAGGGTGTCGCCTTCGCCAACGAGATCCGACCGGCAAGTGCCTTCGATGTCGATCCCGACTGGACCAACAATCAGGCGACGACTGCCCGCTACGTCCTCGAGTGTGTTCTGCCGGTCGCGATCAACATCAAGCCCGGCAGCAATCCCAACTCGTTCCATTCGAAGCATCCGTCGGTCCCGGTCGCGATCCTGACTACCGAGGCCGGCGAGTACGACTTGCCGCTCGCCTTCGATGCGGTGACGGTAGTGCCGTCGACTGTCCGATTCGGTACCCACGAGCTCGTCTGGACTGGGCTCGGCAGCAGGGCCCTCACCCCGTCCGACCAAACGGAAGACAGCTACGAGCGCTCGCTGCGTCCCGAGCCGGAGAGCACCCAGGACGGTGATCTGGACCGCATCCTCCGCTTTCCGGCGGAAGGCAGCGGTATCGAAACCGGAGAGACGGTGGGCTGCGTCTGGGGCACCTATGTCAACCCGGTCACGAGCAGCAGCTACCCCTTCTTCGGCTGTGATGATGTCGAGGTGAAGAAGTAGGAGCAGCGGCTCCCCGTCCGCTCCGTCGTCGGATCCTCGGCGTGGGCCGAGAGCACGACCAAAACCCCTGCTGCGTCTTCGCCGTAGGGCATCCTGAAGGTCGTTCTTCGGCCTCGAGACTCCGCTCAGATTCACCCGTGCCGAGGAGACACGCCATGAACCCCGCCACTCTCACGACATCCGAGAACCGTGCCCGGTTCTCTTCGACCTGGAGCAGGGTGGCGCCTTCTCGGCTGTGCCTCCCTCCTCACCCTCGGCCCAGCCGCCCTGGCCGACCGGGGCATCGAGCGTGACTACGACGCTCGGGCCGGAGGCCGGCTCACCGTCGAGGCCGCCGGCGCCAACGTCGAGGTCGTCTCGGTCCCGGGAAGCCGTGCTTCGGTCTCTCTCACCCGCGGCAGCGACAGCACCGAGGAGATCGAGGCTGACTACGAAGTCGACATGACCGAGAGTGGAGGCGATGTGGTGATCCGGATCGAGCGCAGAAAGAACTGGAGCCTCATCAAGCGTATGACGCGTCACACCTCGCTCGATCTCGCGATCGAGGTGCCCACCGTCTACGACCTCGACATCGAGTCGTCGGGTGGCGATATCGAGATCGATCGGATCGAGGGTGAAGTGAAGGCTCGCACTTCGGGTGGCAGCCTGTCGATCGACGACGTCGATGGCGACGTCTGGGCGAGAACCTCCGGCGGAAGCATTGATGTGCGGGCCGTCACCGGCGATGTCGACTCCGAGACATCGGGTGGCAGGATCGAAATCGACTCCGTGGACGGGAGGGTCAGCGCAGAGACCTCCGGAGGCTCGATTCAGATCGGCGCGGTTCGAGGGCCGCTCGAAGCCAGAACCTCGGGCGGCTCGATCGAGATCGGCCAGGCCCACGAGTCGATCGTCGCTACCACCAGTGGCGGCGGCATTCGGGCCCACATGCTGGGACAACCCACGGGCGACAGCCTGCTCTCCAGCTCGGGAGGAAGCGTCACTCTCTACCTCGCCCCCTCGGTCTCCGCCGACCTCGACGCCAGCTCCTCGGGAGGCAGCGTGACCTCTGATCTGCCGGTTCGGGTCAGCAACTTCACCAGTACCAAATCGAAGCTCTACGGGCAGCTCAATGACGGTGGGCCGGAACTGAAGCTGCGCAGCTCCGGCGGCGGCATCAAGATCCGCGAAGAGTGACCGCGGACTTTGCCCCGTCGATCTCGAAGTGGCCTCAGATGAGTTCGCTCCACTGGAGCGCTTCGGGCAGCTGTCACTGGTCGAAGGATGGCGAGCGTTCGACGAGCTCGCATCCGTCCTGCGGCGAGACGCTGCTGCGCCCCTGAAGCAGCAGCTACTCGGCAGTCACGACGATCAGCAGTTCGGCGTTGGCCGTCGCCCCCGCGATCTGTGCTCGGATCGCCTGTGTTGCAGGCTGCTCGGGGGCCGTCCACTGCGTCTGGGCGGCACCCAGGGCGTTGGTCGGCACGCGCGAGGCAGCGAGTCGGCCGGCGGTTGCCGTGAACACGATCTGGGTCCCCTCACCCGCGGGCACACCACTCGGCGTGCTGACGGTCGCAACCAGGGTCAGTGCGGCGTTGACCGGCAGTGAGGTCTGGGAGGCACGTAGAGTCAGAACGAAACCGGAAATGATCTCCAGCTGCGTCGTCGCGTCCTCGCCCGTGTCGGCCCTGCGAGCCCGGAGGATGGCCGTACCCTCGTCTCCTCGACCTTCGATGCGGCTGCGCGCCACACCCAACGAGTCGGTCCTGGGAGTCGGCTCGGTGAATCTACCGAGACTGGTGCTCAGCTCCACCTGGGTGCCCACCGGCGGGATCGAGCCGTTGGACTGGCGAAGCTGGACGAAGATCTGGGCGGAACCGAGAGGGGCGATCACCGCGGGCCGGACGTCGATCGTGACCGGTGCCCCTCGACTGATCAGCACCTGTACCTGTCCCTCGGTCTGGGTGCCGTCGAGGCGTCCAGTGACCGTCGCCCGCCCCTCGGTGCCCTCTCCCTGGAGGCGGCTCAGAGCGATTCCCTCTTCGTTGGTGACCACCGGCGTGAGGACGATCGTACCCATGTCGGTGGTGAGATCGACCGTTCGCCCGGACAGCGCCTCGCCTTGCGCCCCGAGCGCCCGGGCAGCGATGAGCGTAGAGCCGAAGGGCGAAATGGTGGTCGAGTCGGCGGACAGATCGAGCCTCGGGCCCGACGGTTGCGTCGGGCTTCCTCCTCCCCCGCCTTCGGAGCAGCTGGCGAGGAAAACGCCCGCTACCGCCACGACCAGAGCGATGGGGAGAATCGACACCGTGTTGCGGACCACCATGATGCGCAGCGTATCCGATCCGCAGCGGGCAAGGGCGCCCCGCAGTGGTTCGACACGCTGGCTCTTTCGTTCTCCCTCTCTCGACTCTCGGCCGCTTCTCCTCGGACTCTCTCGTCTCGATTGCCCCTGAGGCTCAGCACGCCACGGGCACGGCCGCCGGAGTCGGCAGGGGAACCTCGAGTCGAACCGAGTCTGCAAGTCGGGGCTCGGCGACCCGGGGGACCGGAATCGGTGCCGGTGCCGTGGCACGAACGAGCAGGGCGGTCGCCGGCCTCGAGGGCTCCTGTCGCTGCGCTCTTCGAACCAAGGACCGAGCCGTCTTGCGCAGTCCCCGACCGCTCGCCGACTCGGCGGTCGGCGTGGTGTTCAACACCGTGGCGACGGCATCCGAACAGATCAGGACCATGTCCTCGGGATGCAGGCGAATCCAGCGCGTGTCCACCGCTCGGCGTGGCACTCCCAGTCCTGGAGCTCGACGCCCCGGCGCAGATTCCGCCATCTGAGGCGGTGTGAGCGGCCCGGTTGCAATGCGCTGCCAGCGACCGTCCCGCAGCACCTGGCACGCACCCCGGCGGGAGCGAGCGACGGCGAGATAGGGCCAATCGATCAGCCCGACACACATGGCGGGCGCTGACTCCGCCTGCTGGGCCGCTACCGGAGCTGCGCGGCGCATCAGTGCCCGCAGGCGCGACACCGCGCGACGGGGAGATCGGGGGCGCCGAGCCCTGGCCATCGCCGCGGCCAGTCGTCGCACTCCCAGGTGACTGACGCGGGCCGCTTGCTCTGGCTCACCGGCACCCACGGCCAACTCGAGAAGTACGGGACGCCCGGACGACACGAAGCGGGCCTTGGCATCACGATCCCACGCACTCCCCTCACGAACTCCGGTGCCGAGCTCGGCGAAGAGGAAGTTGTGGTGGTTGTGATCGCAGTCGGGGCCGGCCTCGCTCAGGCCATGGCATTCCAGGAGTCTTCGGTCAATATCGTTTCGCATGGGTCTCCTGCTTGATTCTGGGTTGGTTGGAGCCGTGCCTCTCGGAGGTCGAGCGCTGGCGCGCGAGGAGCCTCTCGGAGCTCCATTCACGAGAGGGTTCCTCCGTTGGAGACGGGAGGGGGTCGATCCCGAACGGACGCGGCTCATTCCGAAAGGAGTGCCGTCAACATCCACGCCGCCTCCTCGTGGACACCGATCCTCGAGGTCAAGAGGTCAGCGGTGTAGACGTCGTTGTGTCGGTCTGCCTCTCGCACGGCATCTCGCAGCTGCAGAGCGAGCTTCTGATGATCGCTCGCCAGCGTCGAGATCATCTCGCGAGCCGACGGTGCTCCGCGGTCGACGTCGTCGATCGCACTCTTGTCGAGAAAGCTCTTCAGGCCGCCCACGGCCGCAAACCCGATGGCCCGCACGCGCTCGGCCAGAGCGTCCACGGCGGTCGCGAGGTCCTGATACTGGTCGTCGGTCAGCTTGTGAACGCTGTAGAAGAGGGGTCCGGCAACGTTCCAGTGATAGGCGTGGGTCTTCGCGTAGAGAACGTAGGTGCTCGACAAGGCCTTGTTCAGCGCCTCGGCCAGGGCCTGGCGGTCTTTGCGGGCGATACCGGTCTCGATGGGTAGCTCGGTTGCTCGGGTATCCAGAAGGTCGATGCTCATTGATTTCTCCTCAGGCGGTTCGGATTCATCTGTTCGTATTGATCTGGGCAACCAGGATCTCCTCGCAACCAGGATCTCGGCGCAAGCAAGATCTCGGCGCCGGTCCCATGGCGAGTCCTTCACCCAGACTCGGCTTTGCTGCCCCTTTCTTCTTCAAGGAGCGTGCCGAGGCCGGAATCCCCCGCCTTTCCTGGCTTCGACGCTGTCGGCGCCCTCTCACCCGGAAGCACTTACCGCTGCAGCGGTCGATTCTTCCGGGCGTCCGTCTCGAGCGCGACGGCTCAGCGCAGGAACCGACTGGTGCGGAACCCCTTCACACCCGGTCGGCTGACGAAGAGTCCGCCGGCATGGGGCTCCTCCCTACGCTGCTCGTCGCTCAGCCCACCGCGAGCCGTGGTGATGAAGAGCTGGTCCAGGGCCGCACCTCCGAAGGCACAGGACGTGACCTGGGATGCGGGCACGGCAACCTCGTCGAGGACCTCTCCGGTGCGTGGATCCCACTGCCGTACGCACCCTCCTCCCCAGTGCGCCACCCACAGGTTGTCGTCCCGATCGATCGCCATGCCGTCGGGTGCGCCCATCTCCGCCGGCACGTCGATCACCACCCGGGGATCGGTGACCGCGCCCGTGTCGGCATCGTAGTCGAAGGCGGTCACGGTACCGGGGATCGAATCGACGTAATACATCGTCGATTCGTCCCCGCTCCAGGCCAGCCCATTGGAGATCGTCACAGCCGTGTGGACCTTCACGATCTCCTGGCCCCCATCGTAGCGATAGAGCGCTCCGGCAGCCCGCTCGAAATCGAAGGCCATCGTGCCGACCCAGAAGCGGCCCCGCGGATCGCACTTCCCGTCGTTGAATCGATTTCCCGGCAGATGACTCTCGGGATCGACGATCGGTGCGAGCGCTTCGCTCTCGAGCTCGAAATTCGCCAGCCCCCCCTCGGTGGCGATCAACAACGGGCCCGCGGGGCGCAGCGCGAAGGATCCGATGCGTTGGCCGACGTCGATCCTGCGGTCCTGTCCCGAAGCCACGTCGTGGATGTGAATCCGGTGCTTCTCGACATCGACCCAGAAGAGACGTTGCGAGAGATCGTCCCACACCGGACCCTCTCCGAGCACCGCATGAGCATCGCACAGAAGTTCCGCGGCATGACTCATGGTGACTTCCCTTCCGGGCCAGGAACCGGGCCGAGCGCGGTCCACCCACCGTCGACGACGATCGCCTGTCCCGTGATGTGACCACTCTGCGGGGCCAGCAGCAACAGGGCCGCATGGGCCATCTCTACCGCGGTCGCAGTCCGACCCAGCGGGGTGACCGCCGCCCAGTCCTCGGCGTAGGAGGAGTGCTCGGCGAGATTGCGCGGTGTCAGGGTCGACCCCGGCACGACACAGTTCACCGTGATGCGGTACGGCGAGAGCTCCGCTACCAGACTGCGAGTCAACGCCTCCAGTCCACCCTTGGTCATCCCGTAGGCCGAGAGTCTCTCGATCGACCGTCGGCCGGCAACCGACGAAACGAACAGGAGGCGGCCGCCGTTGCCCTGATCCCGCATCCGCCGAGCTGCGGCCTGGGCCAGAAAGAAGGAGCCCGCGAGATTGACGTCGACCACACGCTGGAACTGCTGTCGCGAGAACTCCAGATAGGGGCCCCACAGGGTGATTCCCGCATTGGCGACTGCGATGTCGAGGCGTCCGTATCGAGCCGCCGCGCGCTCGACCAGCTCTTCGACCACGCCGGGCTCGCCCACGTCGCCGATCATCACTTCGCAGCGCCGCCCCCCCTCCTCGCGGATGGATTCGGCCGCCCGAGCGGCTCGCTCCTCGTCGAGATCATTGAGCACTACGCCCGCTCCGTGCAGACTGAGGGCACGCGCGATCTCGAGCCCGATTCCCTCCCCGGCTCCGGTCACCACGGCGACCCGGTCGTGAAAAAGATCGCGATCGAAGGCACTCGGAGTCATTGCACGGAAACCCGCTCAGTCGACGGCCGTGACGGAGCGCACAAAGGACTCGCAGCTCGCGAGAGTCGACAGTTTGGGATAGTCCTCTTCGGGAATCTCGATGCCGAGCTCCTTTTCGAGCTCGAGTGCGAAGTTGAGAAAATCGAGCGAATCGATTCCGAATTGATCGTGAAACGTCACGGCCGGATCGACGCGCCCTCGGCTGACCTGCGGAACGACCCGGCCCAGGCATTCGACAATGGTCTTGCGGAGTGTCTCTTCGGTCATCTGGTGTCCTTCGATGGGAAGCTCTGGGGAAGACGCTGCGCTGCTCGCCAGAGTCTAGTCATGTGCAGGGGAAGCCGCGGTGGCGAGCTCTTCGTCCCGCAGCTGACGCCGGACGATCTTGCCCGAGGTCGTCATGGGTAGGCTGTCGCGAAAGTCGAGCTCCCTGGGTGTCACGGCCGCGCCGAGCCGCTCCCGCGCGTAGGCCAGCAGCTCGATCCTCAACTCGTCATCGGCCAGCCAACCCGGGCACAGGGTCACGAACGCCTTGACGCGCTCACCGGCGACGGCATCGGGCTTGCCGATCGCGGCAGCCTCCGCGACCGCGGGATGTGCGCGCAGGGTCTGCTCGATCTCTACCGGTCCGATCAGATGTCCCGAGGACTGAATCGCGTCGTCGTCTCGAGCCACGAACCGGAAGACACCCTCGCCGTCGCGACGAACGAGGTCTCCGCTCAGGTACCAGCCCTGAGAGAAGCGCGCCGCGTAGCGCTCTTCGTCTCCGATATATCCGCGAAACATCGACGGCCAGGGCGTTCGTAACGCCAGCTCGCCAACACTTCCCTCGGGCACTTCCTCGAGCTGCCCCTGCTCGTTTCGCTGCACCGCCGCCGCCTCCACTCCCGGCACCGCCCGCCCCATCGACCCTGCCTGGACCGGCTCGCCGACGAGGTTGGCGATCATGATGGCACCGGTCTCGGTCTGCCACCACGTGTCGTGAAAGGGCCGCCCCAGCATTTCGGCGCCCCACAGCACGGCCGCGGCCCCGAGCGGCTCACCCACGCTGGCGGCCAGACGAAGATGATCCGGACGGTGGGCTCGGACCGTCTCGGGTTTGACCCGCATCAGTCGACGAATGGCGGTCGGCGCCGTGTACCAGATGTTCACCTGCTGATCGCGAAGCAGTCTCAGCCACCGAAGGGCGTCGAACTCACCCTGGTCGACCAGCACGGTAACCCCCACGGCGAGCGGAGCCAGGATTCCGTACACGGTGCCCGTGACCCATCCGGGATCCGCGGTACACCAGAAGAGATCCCCCACCCCGAGACCCAGCACCGATCGCGCCGTCGCATACTGCGCCACCAGCGCCTCCTGAACGTGGACCGCGCCCTTGGGCTCTCCGGTAGTCCCGCTGGTGAAGAACAGGAGCGCCGGTTCCTCCGCAGCGCTGTCTGCGCTCGCGATCTCACTGGAGGCCGCGGCGAGGCGCTCTGCGAAGCCATGCAGAGCGACGTCTGCCGAGACGTCGTCGGCCGCCGCTGGCGATCCGACGCAGAGAACGTGCTCCAGACCGGGGACCTGCGCAGCGATCGGTGCAACCCGTTCCCGGTAGAGCGACAGCGAAGTGACCAGGAACCGCGCATCGCCTGCGCGGAGCCGAGCCCGGACCGGCTCGGGGCCGAAGGAGGAGAAGAGCGGACAGTACACACCTCCGGCGGCGATCGTACCCAGGGCGGCAATCCAGAGCTCCGGCGTACGCCCGAGCAGGCTGAAAACCCGGTCGCCGCGGCGGATTCCGAGCTCGCGCAAAACGTTGGCAAAGCGGGCGCTGCGCTCGAGCAGCCCACCATAGGTCAGTTCGGTCTTCTGGCCGTCGACGTCGATGTGGCGCAGGGCGACTCGCTTCCCGTCGCCTCGCTCGACGTGGCGCTCGAGGACGAGCCGGGTCATGTTCCAGTCTCCACCACCGTCTGTACCGACGAGTTCTCGGCGCGCCGACTGCCAGGCGTCCGGCCCCGTCTCGAAAGGTGGCCCCACGACGTTCGCTCCCAAGAGATACTCTCCATTCCAGCGCCGGTTCCGGCCTACTCCCGATCCTACCCACATCCGCAAAGAGGTACGGCTACGAAATGTCGATCCGCAACCTCGATCACCTGTTTCACCCCCGCTCGGTCGCCCTGATCGGCGCCAGCAAGACCGCCGGCTCGGTCGGCTCGGTAGTCGCCAGCAATTTGTTCCGATCGGGCTTCGAAGGGCCGGTGATGCCGGTGAATCCCCGACACCGCGCCATTCAGGGAGTGCTCGCCTACCCGGACATCGCGAGCCTTCCCGAGGTGCCCGACCTCGCGGTCATCGCGACACCGCCTCCCACGGTACCGGACCTCGTCTCCGAGCTCGGAGAGCTCGGCACCCGTGCCGTCATCGTCATCAGCGCCGGCTTCGGTGAATCGGGCGAAGAGGGACAAGCTCTCGAGCAACGGCTGCTCGCGGCGGCGCGCCCCCACACCTTGCGTATTGCCGGCCCCAACTGTCTCGGCATCCTGGTTCCGGGCATCGGCCTCAACGCCAGTTTCGCCCAGATCGCGCCAATCCCGGGGCATCTCGCCTTCGTGACCCAGTCGGGCGCCATGGTCACTTCGGTGCTCGACTGGGCGACTCCGCGCGGAATCGGCTTCTCGCACCTCGTCTCGCTCGGAGACATGGCCGACGTCGACTTCGGAGACATGCTCGACTTCCTCGCCAGTGACGACAAGACCTTCGCCATCCTGCTCTACATCGAAGGGATCAAGCACCCACGAAAGTTCATGTCGGCAGCACGGGCAGCGGCTCGCATGAAGCCGGTGGTGGTCGTCAAGTCGGGGCGCACCGAGGCGGCGGCCCAGGCTGCCGCCTCGCATACCGGCGCTCTGGCCGGGGCCGACGCCGTCTACGACGCGGCGTTCAGACGCGCCGGCATGCTGCGGGTCGACCAGCTCGAGGATCTCTTCCGTGCCTCCGAAACACTGGCCATGGCGCGGAGTCCGCGCGGCGATCGTCTCACCATTCTCACCAACGGGGGAGGCATCGGCGTGCTCGCCGTCGACGCGTTGATCTCCGAAGGAGGGCGCCTCGCTGAGCTGTCGGAGACAGCTCGTGAGCGCCTCGATCAGGTCCTGCCACCGACCTGGTCGCACGGCAACCCCGTCGACATCATCGGCGACGCCAACGGCGAGCGCTACTCCCGAGCGCTCGAAGCCCTCCTCGAGGACGAGGAGAGCGACGCCGTCCTCGTGCTGCACTGCCCCACCGCAGTCGCCGACTCCACCGAATGCGCTCGAGCGGTCGTCGAGGTCGCCGCAAAGAGCCGCCGCCCCATCCTCACCAGCTGGGTCGGCGAGCAATCGATCGCCGAGGGACGCCGGCTCTTCGCCCAGCATCGTGTTCCCTCCTACAGCACGCCGAGTCGAGCGGTCCGTGCCTTCATGGAGCTGGTCAACTATCGGCGCAATCAAGAAATGCTGATGGAGACACCCCCTCTGGTCAGCACGGAGATCTCGCCGGATACGCAGCGCGCACGGGAGGTCATCAGCGCGGTGCTGGCCGACGGACGCGAGTGGCTCACCGCCTCCGAGGCGGCCGAAGTGGTCGCCGCCTACGGTCTGCCGGCGGTCCCCCAGCGTACTGCTGCCAATCCAGAGGAGGTGGAGCGCCACTGCACCGATCTCGGTGTGCCGGTGGCGCTCAAGATCCTCTCTCCCGAGATCACTCACAAGACCGACGTCGGCGGCGTGGCTCTCGACCTCGAAAGCCCTGCCGCGGCCCGCGCCGCTGCCGAGGACATGCTCGTGCGCATCGCAGAGCGTAGACCCGATGCCACGATCGAGGGCTTCCTCGTACAGCCGATGGTCGAGCGGCCAGGAGCCTTCGAGCTCATTGTCGGCGCCTCGGTCGATCCCCACTTCGGGCCGGTGATTCTCTTCGGCCATGGCGGCACCGCGGTCGAGGTGGTCGAAGATCGCGCGCTCGGCCTCCCGCCGCTCAACGTCAAGTTGGCGCAGGAAATCATCTCGAGAACCCGCATCAGCCGACTCCTCGCCGGCTACCGAGGACGCCCCCCGGCCGATCTGGATGCGCTGGTTCTGGCTCTGCTGCGCGTCTCCCAGCTGATGGTCGACCTGCCCGAAGTGATCGAACTGGATGTCAATCCCCTGCTGGCCGACGAGAACGGGGTCCTCGCCGTGGATGCTCGCGTTCGTGTGGCCGCCACCGATCGGCCAGCGGTGGAGCGTCTCGCGATCCGGCCCTATCCCGAAGAGCTCGAAGAGACCATCGTGCTGGGCGACGGCCGCGAGCTGTTCCTACGACCGATCGTGCCCGAGGACGAGCCTGCGCTGCGAGACGCCTTCTCTCGCCTCACTCCCGAAGAGATCCGTCTACGCTTCCTCACACCGCTGAAGACGATGACCCACATGATGGCGGCTCGCTTCACCCAGCTCGACTACGATCGCGAGATGGCTCTCGTCCTCACCGAGAAGGGTCCACACGGAACCCGACCCATCTACGGCGTGGTCCGCCTGAGCGCCGACCCCGACAACGAGGAAGCCGAGTACGCGATCATCGTCTCGCAGGAGATGACCGGCCAGGGGCTCGGCGTGCTCTTGATGCGTCGCATCATCGACTACGCTCGCCACCGAGGCCTTCAGACGATCTGGGGCGAGGTACTGAGGGAGAACCGGACCATGCGCAGACTCTGCAAGGTGCTCGGATTCCGGGAGACGACCGATCTCGACGACCCGACCCTGGTGCGCGTCGCTCTCGACCTGCACGATCCGACCTGATCGGGCTTCAGAGCGCCAGCCGACGCGATAGGCTCCCTCCTTGCAGCGACCCATCGAGCAGGCGAGGCCAACATGCAACGAACGATGAAGGTGATCTCTGCCATCATGGCCCTTCTCTTCCTGGTGGCTGTGGCCGTTCAGTACAACGATCCCGACCCCCTTCTCTGGATGGCCTTCTACCTATCGGTCGCCGTGATCTCCATCACGGCCGCCGCCGGCCGCTTTCACTGGCAGTCCGCCCTCGCTGCCCTCCTGGTCGCGCTCGGCTGGGGTCTCTACCTGTCGCCTGCGTTCGCCGAGGCCACGAAGGCCTCTTTCTCGACCTTCAGCATGCACGGCCGCGACGAGGTCGCCCGCGAGGCCGGCGGATTGCTCTTTGCCGCCGCATGGATGGCAGCGTTGGCCGTCTACGGCTGGCGCCGACAGAAGGCGAGCGCCTCGGCTACTCGCTGAGAATCTGGAACGGAACGCTCCAGGCGTGCGGCCCCCAGATGAGCCGCAGGAGCCTGCCGTCATCCCCCTCGTCGAGCTCCGCCACCAGTTGCTCGCTCGGCTCCGCGGCAGTCGTCAGGACCAGGGGTACCTCACCGTGATCCGCCTCGGAGTCATACTGCGTCCCCCAGACGTCGGCCTTGTGATTGAAGACCAGGTTCCATCCCGCCTCGGTGCGCTTCAGCCAGAGACCGTAGACGCCGGGATAGTCGTCCGTGATGTTCTCGATCGGAACCACCAGCTCGCCGAACTGCAGGTTCAGATCCGTCATCAGCTTGGTCACCGGAAACTCCAGAAACCGAACGACGGAGCCGGGCTCGAGCGTCTCGATCTGCTCGAAATCCCGGCCTTCGGCTCTCGGTGTCGCGAAGCGGAGCCGGACCATCTGCTCCCCCCGGGTGATGCGGGTCTCGTTGGCGGGGATCATGAAGCGCTCGAGGGCGACCCGGTCCGTCTCCGTTCCGCTGAGATCGGCCGAGATGGACCCGCTCTCGTCGGCGAAGCGCCCCTTCAGCCCGGAACCCTCACGCCAGACCTCGACCCCGAAGCGGCCCAGGCCAGACACCAGGTCGAACTGCAGCCTCTCCTCGGCGCGCCGGAAGTTCTCCCCCGTCATCTCGCCGAACCCGGAGACCAAACGGCCGGTCAACAACGTTCCTTCGCCGCGCAGGATCAGGCCCATCTTGGTGTCTCGCTCGCCGAGGCGGGCGGTGAGCATCCAATAGCCCAGAAAGGACTGCGCCTCCGTCGTCGTCAAGGTCGAGCCCTCACCCACCGCCGGTGCTGGCTCCTGCGCCTCGCCTGCTGGCTGCTGAGCCAACAGCGAGCCACCCAGCAGTACGCCCGTGAGAAGTCCGTGAGACAAAGCGGCAGTGAACCCTGGTTTCTTCATACGTTCGAGCTCCGGATCGAACCACCCACCTGATCGGATAGGATACGTCGACGTGGCAATGGCCTCCGACGAAGGGAGAGGACCGATGAGAGTGAGAAGTCTACTGGTATCGATCGCACTGTCGATGGCTCTGATCACGCTTCCGGCGCTGTCTGCACCGAGCAGCACCACCGACAAGAGCGGCGAGCTGACCTACCACAAGAACATCGAGCCCCTCTTCCAGCAGAACTGTCAGGGCTGCCACCGTGCCGAGGGCCTGGCCTACGGCGGCATGATCGCACCGATGCCGCTGATGACCTACGAAGAGGTTCGTCCGTGGGCCAGGGCGATCGCCAAGAAGGTGATGTCCAAGGAGATGCCTCCCTGGTTCGCCTCCGAGGAGTTCCACGGCGTCTTTCGCACCGAGCGCACACTCACCGACGAGCAGATCGCGATGGTGGTCGACTGGGTGAAGGCCGGCGCGCCCCAGGGCGATCCGGCCAACGCGCCCGATCCGATCGTGCGTGACGACTACGAGGGCTGGGCGATCGGCAAGCCGGACCTGGTCGTCAATCTGGCCGAGCCCTTCTGGATCGCGGATGACGTTCGCGACCTCAACATCTCCCTCAAGGCCGAGATGATCACCGAAGAGATGCTGCCCGAGGCGCGCTGGATCGAGGCCGTAGAGTTCCGCCCCGGCAGCGACGTCGTCCATCACATCATCGCCTCTCGCAACGCTGCAGAGGCCGAAGAGCCCGGTTCGACCGGAATGCTCGGCGGCATCGCGCCCGGAACGGAGCCCTTCGTCCTTCCCGAGGGCTTCGGCCGCCAGCTCCTGCCCAACTCCCAGATCTTCTTGCAGATGCACTACAACAAGGAGCCGGGAGAAGGCTCAGGCCGGTGGGACCACTCCCAGGTGGCGTTCAAGTTCAAGCCGAAAGAAGAGAAGGTCGAACATGTCGTGGTCTGGGAGGGCATCGGCAACAACAGCTTCGAGATCCCGCCGAACACGCAGAACTGGCAGGTGGGAGCGTCCAAGATCTTCGAGCACGAAGCGACCATCTTCGGATTCGTGCCTCACATGCACCTGCGTGGGCGCTTTGCCAAGTACGTCGCCTACTACCCGGACGGCACCGAGGAAACCCTCCTCGAGGTGCCCTGGTACGACTGGAACTGGCAGACGAACTACGAGTACAAGGAGCCCAGGGTCGTTCCTGCAGGAACCCGCCTCGAGGTCACGATGTTCTTCGACAACACCGAGGAACGAGAAGACCTCATTCGGGCCCAGGGCACCGAGATCAACGCACAGCGGCCGGTGCGCTTCGGCGGGCCGACCTACGACGAGATGATGATCGGCTTCGTCGACTACGCCTACAACATCCCGCTCGATCAGATCACCGCTTCCGGCGCCCCAGCGACCGGAGGGGGCGGAGGCTAGACAGCCGAGCGAGGACGCCCAGCCCAGCCTCACCGAGGCAGGTCGTCCCAGGCCTGGAGTACGCCTCTCAGCCAGAAGCGCTGCGCGAGGCGAAAGCCCAGGTGAATCGCGACACCGATCACCCCGAGGGTGAAGATCGACTCTTCGCTGCGCCCGAACGGCAAGACCGCCTGCCCGCTGCGCAGGCGCCAGCCCAACAGCACGACCAGTGCTGCGGCGTCGAGCGCGACCACCCAGAGCGCCCGGTTCGCCGAGCGCTCGAGGGCGCGCCGCTGTTGCTGAGCGACCTCGGAGTCGGAGTCGGTCTCCTCCGGGGGAAACTCGGGACGGACCCCGACGAGGTCGAGCAGGAGCTGGCGCACGTAGCGTGGTTGGATCACGGTCGTCATGGTAGCGCGTTGGTGGGGGCTGGCGAGCGGTGGAGTTTGTGGGTGGGGTTGGTGGGGTTTGTGGAGTGTGGTGGTGGTAGGGGGCTCCGGCCTTCTGAGGGGATGGGGCCGGGGACCGGCGGGGTACCGGCGCGCTCCTGGAGGACTGTGGAGGGTAGCGCGCCTCCGGTTCCGCTCGCGCGGGGGTGGCCCGTGCACTCTCGGCGGTGAGGGGATGCGCGGCTCCACAGGCACCCGGCGGCCCCGGCCCCATCCCCAGAAGGCCTCCTCGCACTGCCAACGACGCCAACGACGCCATTGGGGGGGTAGGGGGTACAAGAGGGACTTGGTTCGCGCCTGATGCGCACAAACCGGGCGCAACCCGACCCCAACGCGAGCCGTCGACCGGAGGTCGGCGGGAGCCCACTCCCTACCCCCACACCCCCCAGTCGCGAGTGGCCGTAGGCCGAAGAGGCTGAGGGGGCCGGGGTGCCCGCACTGGGGGCGTCTGGAGGCCGCGCCAGCAAGAGCACTCGCAGTCCGACCAGATTGGCGCGGCCGGAAGCCGAGGCGCGAGCCTGGCCTCTGAAGTCTGCCGACGCTCGCGCCGTCCCCCGGGCGGGCACCCCCGGCCCCTCAGCCGGAGCCCCCCATCCCCTCGAACTATTCTCCGAAACGCCCCAGAATCTCGGCCACCGCCCGCTGCGCCGCCGCCTGCCCGTCCTGAGGCCCGACGTTGGTCAAGACCGCGACCACCATCTCCGCCGCCGGATCGATGACCAGGTACGAGAAGAACGTGCCCGCCGACCCGTTGTGCCGATGCTGCCCACTCTCCGGATCGACACCCCAACCCGCCGCGTAGGGCGCCGCCTCATCGATGACCCGATGCAGCTCCTGGATCGTCGACGCCTCCATTACACCGTCCTTTCCGGCGAGTCCCGCCAGATGCGCTTGACCGTACCGCGCGAGGTCGCCCACCGAGCAATGGACGTCGCCCGCGGGTCGCATGAAGGCACCGAGCCGATAGTCGTCGAGACCCTGCACCCTTCGGCTGCCCTTGTCACCGTAGTGACCGCGCGGCTGATCCGGACGCTCGTGCGTCGCCGGCCAACCGATGCCGCAGCTCTCCAGGCCCAGCGGCTCGAACACCTCTTCGACCACCAGAGTCTCCCAACTCTCGCCACTCGCCGTCTCGCCGATATATCCCGCGATGGCGTATCCCGCGTTCGAGTAGTGGAAGTCGTTATCGAGCTCAGGGAGTGCGAGCACCTCGGCGACGTAGGCGCCTCGCTGCTCGGTGGTGGTTCCCGGCAGATCGTTGAGCCGAGTCATCTCTGCGTCGTCGAACGTGAGATGCTGAGGAATCGACGCGCGATGACGGACCAGCACGAGGAGCGTCTCGTCTCCGAAGGC
The DNA here is from genome assembly GCA_963851415.1 of uncultured Acidobacteriota bacterium. Classification (GTDB taxonomy): domain Bacteria; phylum Acidobacteriota; class Thermoanaerobaculia; order Multivoradales; family Multivoraceae; genus CAWKPF01. Next base: position 3,533,073 of record CAWKPF010000002.1, on the reverse strand, counting down.
ATCGTTCATCTCGACTCCGGGAAGCAGCTCGGGGAGGGTCGAGTCCCAACTCAGCTCACCCTCCTCGACCAGGGCACCGAGCGCCGTCGCGGTGACCGACTTGGTGATCGAGCCGATGTGAAACCGGTCGCCGGGCTGGACCCGATCGTCGCCGTCCGCCGAGCGCACACCCGCGACACCCACGTGGGGATCCCCTCCCAACCTCGCCCACGCCAGTGCCACTCCCGGCAGGTCTCCCGCTTCGGCGAGGAGCGCGGCCAGCTCGTCCAGGGTCTTCCAGTCGAGCGCCTCCCGTTCCTCCCCACTCGGTGCCGTCGCCGGCTGGATCAGCAGCCCATCGAACCGGGCAGGCTCTCCGATCACGTGCGCCCGGGCGCGAAACCAGGTGCCACTCGGCGTCTCGAGCAGCGCCACGATGGCATCGTCGCTCTCGGACTCGATCTTGCCCAACTCATAGGGGCCGGCACCCTTGAGCTGCTGGCTCACTGCCATCAACTGCTCGATCGGTACCTGCTCCAGGAAGGTGTCGGCAAAGGCTTCCTGAAGGAAAGCCTCCAAGGCCTCGGGAGCGTCTTCGTTGAGGTGGGCGATCCAGCTCTCGAGGGCGGCCCGCGCTGCGCCTTCGCCAGCCCCGACCGGAATCGGGGGTAGAAGAACCGTCGCGAAAAGAGCGGCAGCCGGGGCCAATCGGCGAAGAGCGAGCCAGTCCATCATCTCGAGTCTCCTTTTGACAGGGCACGGGCTCCCGGAAGCGAGTCTACCGATATGCCCTCTTTCCTCGAGCCGCGACCCGCCGACTTCGAGCGCCTCACCCGAGGATGCTGAACTCGTACTCCCCTCTCACCTTTCGTCCTTCGTCGTAGCGGGAGAGCCGGAACAGTTCGGGGTCGAACTGCGGGTGGCTCTCACGGGTGAGGAGATCCGCGACCATCACGCCAACCGCGGGCCCGAGCTTGAAGCCATGACCACTGAAACCCGAGCAGACGAAAAAGCCGCTACCTTCGGGTGTTTCGTCGATGATCGGATGCCAGTCGGGAGTGATGGCGTAGAGCGAGGCGAAGCCACCCGTGCTCTCGCTCCTCTCCATCGCCGGATAGCGACGGCTGAGGCGCTCACCCACGTCGGCCTGGAAAGCGAGATCGACCCCACGAGCAAAATCATCGGGATCGACGATGGCATCGGCCTCGTTCGGGTCGATCAGTCCGGCGAGGGTGAGGCTCCCGGTGTCCGGCCGGAAGTAGCAGGCCCGGAGAAAGTCACCCACGACCGGGTGCCTCGCCTCCTCGCCCTCCGGCCGGCGAAAGAACGCCACCTGCACTCGACACGAATCGATCGGGACTTCGATCCCGGCCATCCGAGCCACCAGAGCTCCCCAGGCGCCCGCGGTGTTGACAACCTGCGGCGCGTCGAGCGGTCCCCGGGAGGTGTCGACCCCGGCGACTCGATCACCCTCGAAGCGAATGCCCACCACTTCGGTCTCCTGCAGCAGATCCACCCCGAGCTTCCTGGCCGCCCGTGCAAGAGCTGTCACTGCGAGGTAGGCGTCGGCGTAACCGCTGTCGGGCTCCCAGCAGGCAGCCAGGGAGTCCACGTCGGAGAGATCGAGTCCCGGCATCAGCTCCTTCACTGCATCACGACCGAGCATCTCGGTCCGGATCCCCAAAGACCGAAGCAGGGCCACGTTCCCCTCCATCCCCTTGCGCTCCGCCTCCATGCCCAACATGAGGAAACCCGTCTGGTGGAAACCGCATTCGTCGTCGACGTGCTTACGGAAGTCGCGGTAGAACTCGAGTCCGAAATGCGCCATGCGTGCAGTCAGCAGGTTGGAATAGTGGGTGCGCAGCACGGCCGAGGACTGGCCGGTGGGACCCTCGCCGACGAGCCCCTTCTCCACCACCGCTACCCGGAGGCCCCGCTTCGCCAACTGGAACGCGCAGCTGCACCCCATGATGCCGCCACCGATCAGGATGACGTCGTAGCTCTCGGTCACCATCCACCTCCTTGGAAGGCCTTGCGTACACTACTACCTCAGGACCGATCTCTCCCTCAGTGGAACCCCCGAGTGAGCGCCGGGCCCCCTCGACGACGCGTCGTGGCCCGAGACGCCGCCCTGTTCACTCGCTCGAAGAGCTCCCAATCGAAGGGAGTACGGTGAGTCCCCCGGCGAGAACGCAGCTACGCCTATTCGAGGGTGACCTGACTGACGATCGCCTTACCCGGGAACACACCCTCCTGAAGCTCTCCGTCGCGCACGACGAGCGTACCTTCCACCAGCACGTGACGGATTCCCTCGGAAGGCAGGTCACCCTGGGAGTAGGTGGCCCGGTCGATGACGGTCTCGGGATCGAAGATGGTGAGATCCGCATCGGCGCCGAGACTGATCCTTCCCTTGCGCGCCATCTGCGGAGCGAAGCCCTCCAGACGCTGCGCGGGCAGGATCGTCATCTTGGCGAGGGCCTCCATCAGGGAGAGGGCGCCCTGGTCGCGCGCGTAGTGACCGAGCACGCGCGCATAGGTGCCACTGCCTCGCGGATGCGCGGGGCCATACAGGAACGGGATGCCGTCGCTCGCCACGATGATGTCGGGCTGAGCGGTGATCCAGGTGTTGGTCTCCTCCTCGCGCGTGTGCATGATCACCCAGCCACCCTGTGCCCGATAGCGCGCGAAGCTCTCGCCGTTCAGCCGCTCTCCCGTCGACGGCCATTCGAGCTGCTGGTACTCCTCGTCGGAGCGCCCTTCCCAGGCATCGAACAGCGCCGACTGAATCAAGGTCGAGCCTGCAGTGTAGGGATAGGCCTCGGTAGTCACGTCGAGCCCGCGCTCTCGCGCGCCGCGGATCATCGACATCGCTACCGGGGCCAACTCGTCGGTGGAGCTGTTGATGTGCACGATGTGGAGCGAAGCCCCGGTCGCCGCAGCGTCTGCGAGCATCTCCTGCACGTCACCGAGTGGGCCGACCTCGACGTTGCCCCGCATGTGAACGAAGATCGGAACGCCTCGTTTCGCCGCATGCTGGAAGATCTGGAAGATCTCTTTCCGGGACGCGCCCGGTGTGTAGACGATCCCGAGCCCGAATCCGAGCCCACCTTGACGCAGCCCCTCGTCGAACAGCTCGAGCAGTGCCTCGATGTCCTGCGGCGATGCTTCGGCATAGGCATAGCGCATCTCCGCGGCGCCACTCCGGGACTCGGGCGGCTGGGTCGCACCGTGCCCCAACTCGAGTCCGTCGAAGTGTGCCATGCGAGTCCCCTGGTGCCCCACGCTGGCGCCGAAGTGGATGATGGCCTCGCCCCGCCGGTCCTCGACCAGGGTGGACACCGGATAGGCGCCCGCTTCGAGATCGAGCTGTGTGGTCACCCCGTCGAGGGCCTGCAGCCGGGAGCTCACCGCGTCCTGACCATGGGCATGAAGATCGATGAAGCCCGGCGCGACCACCAGGCCCCTGACGTCGATGGTTTCGGTGCCGTCGAGGCTGTCGATCGTCAGAGCGACGACCCGACCCTCTCGGATGCCGACGTCGAGAATCGTGTCGGTTCCGGACTCGGGGTCCATCACCCGTCCCCCGGTGAGCACGAGGTCGTAGGGGCCGTCTTCGAGTATGCCCGTCGGCTCGCTCCCGGCCGCCGTCACCTCGGGTTCGCTGGTCGGCCCGGCGCAACCGGCCAGCAGCGCGACGAGCAGGAGAAGAGCCACACCCGACCGCGGCCAGAACCGAAACGAGTACCGAAACGAGTACCGGTCGACGTGCTTCATTCGAGACTCTTCTCCTCTCTGGCCAGGCCCGATACGGAACGTATCCTCGACTCTACTCGCCGCTCAGCGATTCGCGCGGAACTCGACACACTGCCCACGTAGAATCGTCCCATGACCACCTGGATCCAAGGCCTTCACCACATTACCGGCGCCGCCACCGACGGCCAGAAGGACCACGACTTCTACACCGAAGTCCTGGGCCTGCGTCGCGTCAAGAAGACGATCAACCACGAGACCGCCGACCAGTGGCACCTCTTCTATGGCGATCACGAGGGCAACCCCGGAACGATCATGACCAACTTCTTCTTCGAGGGCACGCCGCTGCCTCCGTGGAAGCGCGGCAAGGGTACCATCAGCGAGCTCGCCTTCTCGGTGCCCAGGGGGTCGCTCGACTTCTGGCAGGCGAGACTGAGGGCTGCCGGGCTTCCCACCGAGCGGCGCGGCGAGCGCTTCGGAGAAGCGGTGCTCTACTACGAAGACCCTTCGGGGATTCCCTCCGAGCTGATCGAGCACGACGACGAGCGCGACCCTCCAGCCCTGTCGGACCTCACCGACAGCTCCAAGATCCGCGGCTTTCACAGCGTCACGCTCCTCTCCCGCATCCCCGAGCTGACGCTCGGCTTCTTCACCAAACTCCTGCGCGGGCGAGTCATCGACAGCGAGGAGGGCCGCACGCGGATTACCTTCTCCGACGACGGCTCCGGCGGCTTCGTCGATCTGCTCGACGAGCCGGATTCGCACTGGGGACACTGGGGCCTCGGTGGCATTCACCACGTGGCCTTCACGGTGGAGTCCAAGGAACAGATGGAGAGGCTGTGGCGGGTGCTGAGCGGTACCGGTCTGATCGTCACCGATCTACGCGATCGCAAGTGGTTCCACTCGATGTATCTGACCGAGCCGGGTGGCATCAACGTCGAGTTCTCGAATGTGACCCCGGGCTGGACGGTCGACGAAGATCTCGACTCTCTCGGCACCGACCTCTGTCTGCCCAGCCAGTGGGCGGATCAGCGTGCCCAGATCGAGGCCAGGCTGCCGGCGCTGCGGTTCGACTGAACATGGCGATCTACCAGCGGATCCCACGCACGGTGATCTTCCAGGAAGAGAACCCGTTCAAGGACACCTACGCCGGCGCCGAGGACCTCGTCTTCCTCGAGCTCCACCATCTGATCCCCGAGGACCGGCCGTCGCAGCGGGTGATCGTGTTCACCCACCCCATCGGGGGCGGAGCCTACCTCCCGATGGTCACCGCGCTGGCCAAGGCCGGGCATCACGTGATCTACGCCAACACCCGCTACCGGGGCAACGACACGGCGCTGATCATGGAGAAGTGTGTGGTCGATCTCGGAGCTGCTGTTCGCTTCGCTCGAGAGGAGCTCGGCTACGACGAGGTGATGCTCGGCGGGTGGAGCGGTGGCGGGTCGCTGTCGCTCTTCTATCAGGCCGAGGCCGAGAGCCCGTCCATCGAGACGACGCCCGCCGGGGACCCGGTCGACCTGACTCGCGCGCAGCTGCAGCCGGCAGACGGCATCCTGCTCCTCGCCGCTCACGTCAGCCGAGCGTCGACCCTGACCGAGTGGATCGACGCGTCGATCCTCGACGAGCGGCAGCCCTTCGATCGCGATCCCGAGCTCGACCTCTACCACCCCGACAATCCCCACCAGCCGCCCTATGATGCGGAGTTCCTCGGGCGCTACCGAGCTGCCCAGATCGCTCGCAACCGTCGGATCACCGCCTGGGTGAAGGAGACCCTCGAGACTCTGCGAGCCTCCGGGGAGACTGATGCCGAGCGCTGCTTCACCACCCACGGCACGATGGCCGACCCGCGCTGGCTCGACCCGAGCGTCGACCCGAACCAACGCAGACCGGGTTGGTGCTACCTGGGCGATCCCAAAGTGGTCAACGACGGCCCGGTCGGCCTGGCCCGATTCAGCACGTTACGGAGCTGGCTCTCCCAGTGGAGCTACGACGACTCGAAGGCGGACGGGGTCTCGTGTGCCGCCAGGATCTCGGTCCCCACGCTCGTGATCGGCAATCTCGCCGACGACGCCTGCACCCCCAGTCACACCCACCGTCTGTTCGAGGCCATCGGCCACGACCGAAAGAAGCTGGTCGAAATCGACGGTGCGACCCACTACTACTTCAACCAGCCCGACAAGCTGGCGGAAGCGATCCGCGTCTGCTCGGAGTGGCTGGGATAGAGGCCCGGCCCCAGGGCCCTATTCGTCCTCGTCAGCGATTTCGAGCCCGGCCTTGCTCAGCCCTTCCATCAACTGCTCCACGAGATCCGGCTGGATCCACTTGCCATGCAGTTTGCGTGCGACCTGGCCGTAGTCGGGCTTGAGCGCCAGCATGTCCTGGAGCGATCGATGCGCCGCGTCCATCTCTCCCAGCTGGGCGTAACACATGGCCAGCACAGCATGCTGATAGAAGTTGTCCGGGGTGTTGAGCTTGAGCGCCAATTCCAGCGCGCGGCGGTAGTCCTTCTTGCGATAGGCGTCATGCCAGGCCGTGTAGTGGTACATCCCCGGATGGTTGGGGTTCAGCTCGAAGCCCCTTGCGGCCAGTTCACAACCGCGCTCCCAATGTCCCGAATAGGCGATCAGCAATCCCATGAACGATGCCGTCGCCGCATCCATGGGGTTGAGCGACACCGCCCGTTCCGCCGCCTCCCGAGCCGCAGCGAACTCACGGCGGAAGTACAGAGCCTGTGCCAGGGCGTGATGAGGCAGTGAATTCAAAGGAGCCAACAGAACCGCCTTCCGTGCGGCTCCCAGCGCCTTCTCGAAGGAAACCGGGTCCTCGATGTCCCAGTGCCCGTACTCGTTCGAGTACATCAGGGACAGCATGGCCAGGCAGTCGGCATTCTCAGGTGCCCGCTCGACGGCGAGCTCGAGGCAGGTCCGCGCCTCGCTCAGCGCTTCGGGGGTGAAGCGCTCGTTGTAGCCGAAGCTGTGCAGCAGCGCCTCGTAGGGAGTCAGTTGATCGGCAGACTTCAGCCGCACGCTGTCACTCATGCGGCGCGGCAGGATGCCGTGCATATCCGCTACCGTCGAGACAATTCGCGGAACCAGTTCGTCCTGCAACTCAAAGACCGCATCCGAGCTGAAGGTTCGATCGTAGGTCTCGGCCCACAGATGCACTCCCGTGCGGGCATCGACCACATGAACGGCCAGCCGCAGCATCGACCCCGCCTGACGAAGGCTCCCCTCCATCACGTAGCGCGCACCGAGATCGCTGCCGACGGAACGCACGTCTACCGACTCCCCCGAGTACCGCTCGGTCGAGCTGCGTGCGATCACCCTGAGGTAAGAGAACCGTGACAAGCCGGTCACGATCTCCTCGGACAGCCCCTCGGCCAGCGCCACGAGGTCGGCGTCGGCGCCCTTGTACTTGAACGGCAGCACCGCGACCCAGAACTCTTCATCGGAGCGGGCTGGGTCCGAGTCGACCACCGCTGGCAGCGAGGCGGGAGCCATGGCGGTCTGGGTCGATGAGGTCTCGTTGGGCAACGCGCGCAGTGCAGCGCCGAGATCACGCGCCGAGGAGATGCGGTCCGAAGCGTTCTTCTCCAGGCAGCGCGCGATGATCTGCACCAGCCTGTCCGGCAAGTTACCCCGCAGCTCGCCGAGCGGCCGCGGAGTGTCGCGCAGGATCGCAGAGGCAAGCTCGGCGGACGAGCACCCCTGAAAGGGCCGAGACCCGCTCGCCATCTCATAGAGGATGACACCCAGGGAATAGATGTCCGTACTCTGGTCGATGCTCGAGCCCGTGACCTGTTCCGGCGACATGTACGGCACCGTCCCCATCACGACGCCCTCGCGCGTGAGCAATTCGGTCGCCATCTGGGAGCGACCTGGAACCTCCGCATGCGGCACGGTCATCCGCGCGAGGCCGAAGTCGAGGACCTTGACCTGTCCCGCCTCCGTGACCATCACGTTTGCCGGTTTGAGATCCCGGTGGACGATCCCCTTGTCGTGGGCCGCCTCGAGAGCGTCGGCGAGGGCGATCGCGATTTCGACGAGTCGATCGAGTGCCAGACCCCCCTCGGGGAGGATCCGGTTCAGCGGCTCGCCCTCGACGAGTTGCATGGTCAGGAAATGGACACCGTCCCCCTCATCGACCGAGTAGACGGTCACGATACCCGGGTGGTCGAGAGCCGCCAGTGCCCGCGCCTCGCGCCGAAAGCGCTCGAGACGCTCGGGGTCGTTGGCCATCTCTCCGGGTAGAACCTTGAGGGCGACCATGCGTCCGAGCTTTGAATCCTCCGCCCGGTAGACCTCTCCCATCCCGCCTTCGCCGAGCTTGGCGGTGATCTTGAAGTGCGAAAGGTGCCGGCCGATCATCGCAGGGGTCTCAGACGGAAAGGAACTTGTAGAGGATGCGAATCAGGGCGTAGGTGGCCACCATGTCCTCGTTCTCGAAGCGCACCGTGTGGGGCCCGGACCGTTCGACAGTGGGCACTCCTACGGCGATGTCGACATGGGTCTGGCGACTCAGCTCCATTTCGACCCGATACGGGGCCTCGAGACGCCAGGGTTCCTGCTCGTCGAGGGAGAGCATCGCCGCCTCGGCAGCCGCCGTCATCTCTCCCAGTACAACGTCCACCGGTCTGACTTGTGCCGAGCTGCCGGTGATGGCGACCTTGGTGGCCACGCGTTCGCTCTTGCTCGCGTAGGTCGTTGCTGCCTGGTCGAGGTAGGCCTGATCGCCCGCCACCATCACGACCGGCACGCCCAGCGCGCCGGCATAGGCGGCGTTGATCTCCCCTTCGCCGCACGGAACCCCGTTGATCGAAAGGTCTCGCACGGAGCCCGACCCGGTGTGGGCGAGAAAGCCCCGGGTCGAAGCTCGGGCGTGGTACCCGAGAAAAATCGCCGCGTCGAAGGTCTCGTCGAGCCCCTGCACCATCCCCACCGGCTTGACGTCACCCTGGATGTACTCGACTTCAGGTGCGAGCTCCTCGATCAAGACGTTGCGTTGATCGCCATGAGCATCGTTGACCAGGATCCTCGGGGCGGGCCAGCCTTGCTTTTCCGCCGCGCTTCGGATCCCGGCGATGACGGCGTTGAGCTCCCGCGTCATCATCCGACGACCCACGGCGTAGTCCTTGCCGTTCGCGCGCGTCATGTCGGAGACGCCGATCCCGGTGATGCCCTCCATGTCGACCGAAATGTAGACCGACAGGGCGTCCTCGGCCGCCTGCGCCCCCGGGACCGGGCAGATAAGGATGCACAACCAGGCAAGGATCGCTCTCGTCCACCCGCTCGAATCGGCCATCAGCCACGGTCTCCTGCAGGATCGAGAAGGGTCAAGAACGAGGACTGCTCCGGGTCCTTGGCCAGGAATCGGCCGCACCAGTTCTGCCCGGACTCCGACGCCACCACCTCACCGAAGAGACGGGCGTCGTTGGCCAGACCGGCACCGAAGCCGAGCTCGTAGCCGGCACGCAAGGCTTCCAGCGCGACCCGGGCCGCGTAGCGCCGCGCCGGAACGAGCTGCGTCGCCTCCGCGCCCTCGGGGGTGGGAGTCTCCAGCAGCGCCGACACATCGGGCGACCCGAAGAGAGCCTCGACCGCACCCTGTTGAGCCCCAGCCATCGCGTCCCAGTCCGAGCGAGGCACAGCCAACCGACCGGCAGCCATCTCGCGCGCCACATCGAACGCCCGCGCCAGCGCGGTGCACGAGGGGTGCAGCTCGTGGGCGAGGCCCAGGCGGACTGCCTCGGCGCCATCGATCGACTCGCCGTTGACCGACATTTCCGCCGCCTTGCGCGGACCGATCAGCCTCGGCAGTCGCTGCATGCCGCCGTAACCGGGAATGATGCCCAACTTGATCTCGGGTTGGCCGAGCTGCGCATTCTCCGTGACGATGCGGTAGTGCGTACTCATGGCGAGCTCGTTGCCGCCGCCGAGGGCAAACCCGTCGATCAGCGACACCACTGGCAGGCTCAGATCCTCGAGTGCCGAGAACACCGCCATGTTCGCGTTGGCCAGCTGCTCCAGCGCGGCCGCGCTCTTGCCGATGAACACCTGGATGTCCGCGCCGGCAACGAACGCTCGCCCCGCACCGCGCACGACGAGAGCCTCGACCCGCTGCCCGCGCAGAGTGCACTGTGAGGAGATCTCCTCAGCCATCGCCGCCAGCTGCGCCACCAGCTCCTCACTCAGCGCGTTGAGCGCGGCCGGCCGGGTCAGCGTAACGATGCCCACCTCTTCGACTATCCGCAGATCGAGGAACCTGCCGGCCGCCGGATCGGCCTCAGCGAGGGTCTGGCCGAGATACTCGGCCTCGTACTCGGCGAGCGTCCGTCCCGCACGATCCGCCTGCACGAGAGCCACGCCCTTGGGCTTGGTCATGGTGCCGTCGAGCATCTTCTGCTGCACCGCCGGCAGCTCGGCCAGGCCGACGATCTCGAGATCGTCCTGATCCATGACCAGTCGCCCCTCCTCCAGCAGGCGCACGGTCTCCCGAGCCTGCGAGGAGCGGTACATGTGGGAGCCGAGTACCGAACGATCCGACTCACCCCGGGCAACGATATAGCCCGACGGCATCTCGTCACGCTCGTCGAAGTCGCGCAGCAGGAAGGTACTGAAGTGAAGCGTGCTCTGATCAGGACGCTCGACGATGAAGTCGGGGTTGGTGCGTGGCCCGAACACCCCCCACACGGCCCGTCCGACGGCACGAGCGTGGTTCATGAACTGGCTGTTGTAGGCGGGGTTCGGCGTGCCCTCTTCGGTCAAGGGATCGGGCATGTCTTCGGGCAGCTCGAAGCCGTCCCGGTCGAGGATGTGCGATTCGGGGATCCCGAGACGAGCCAGGGTGGCCAGACCCTCGCTCTCCTCGGAGCGAGAGGCGATGACGGCCAGGATTGCGTCGCGCTCGAGCGCGGCCCGGACGAACTCGACCGCATAGGCGTCGGCGCCCCAGACCAGACCCCGGCGCCCAGGAAGCAGACCGATCTCCGAGAAGATCTCGCGAGCGGAGCTCCGACGAAAGACCACCTGCTTTTGACGCATCCACACCCAGCGAGCATCCATGACGAAGCGGCGCCGGTCGTAGAAGAAGGTCTCCTTGTACTCCCCCTTGAGTCCCTGACCGGTCGCTCCGAAGAAGGCCAGCGCTCCGTGCTTCGAGAGCACCGACACGAGCAGCGGAAAGTTACGGCCACCGGTGTGCTCGAAGATCTTGTCGACCGGCTTGCCCTCGTTCGCCTCGAGCACCGCTGCGCGAAAGGGCTCGGTTCGCACCTGCCACTCTTCAAAATCCTCTCCGGGCTCGAGCACACCGTAGCTCTCCGCCGGGATCTCGCGACGATTGACGAAGGCGTCGGCGATGCCGCGCTCGATCAGGGAGTCGGCGAGGCTCGGATTCGACCCCACCAGGATGACCCGGGCGCCGAGGGACTTGCCGAGCTGGGCTCCGGCAAAGCTGGTGCCCTTGCCACCCCCCATCACCAACAGCGAATCGGTCGGACCTACCCCGAGGCGCTCGACCACGGCCCGATACGCCGTGCCGTAGGTGAGCATCACAGCGGCAAGCCGCTCGGGACTGTAGCCACGGAGTGCCCCGGGCACCGGAATCGCCCGCTCCTCGTCGACCACGGCGAACTGCGCGTGAAAGCCGTCGTGGGTTTCGTAACCGCGGATACTGCCTCCGGTCCACGAATCGAGGATCACGGCCTGGCCGACCTTCACCCCGGTCACCGCTGCGCCCGCGTCGACCACGATTCCCACGGCGTCGCTACCCGGTACGTGGACCGTGGCGCTGTCGCCACGACCGAACACCGGAACCGGCAGCCCCAGCGCCGCGAAGTTGGTGTTGAAGTTGGGTCCGGTCGCGAGCACCGAGACCAGCACCCGCGCGGCATCGGACGGGCCGAGCCGGGGTACGGCCACCTGTTCGAAACGCAGGGCTCGAGCCGGTGGACCGTAGTGGCCTCGATGCAGGGTGAGGGCCGACATCGCGTCCGGAAGAGGGCGAGCGAGGGTGGGACACACCCCCAGATCCCAGGAAGAGATCTCCCTGGAAGGGGAAGACGAAGAGACTGGCTTTGCTGACATGGGTAGTCGACCCTTCCGTCAGGGGAGCGACAGGGCAACGATGCCCGACTGCGGTCCGCCACCGGTGGCGAAAACGATGAACTGCTTGCCACCTTCCATGTAGCTCATCGGGGTGCCGCTCGGACGCCCCGGCACCTCGACATCGGCCACCACCTCGCCGGTTGCCTTGTCATAGGCCGTCAGGGTCGATCCTCCCCCGCCGCCACTGACCCGGCTGGCGATCGCGCCCTTGCCGATGAACAGGAGCGTCTTGGTGAGCAGCGGACCGGCGAAACTGGCCGATCCCACCGGACCGGGGTCAGGCACACCGAGCTCGATCAGCTTCTCGCGAATGCCGTCGCCGTGAGGCACCTGCCAGATGAGATCGCCCTTCGAGAGGTCGAAGGCGGTGATGCGGCCGTAGGGCGGCTTGGTGATGGGAAGACCCTGCGGTCCCTGGATCCCAGTGGCCGCACCGTGCCCTTCTTCGATGCCTTCTTGCCGAGGCGCGCCTCGGATCCAATCCAGGTTCGACCTGGCCGGATCGGGCTTCACCAGGCCCGTGACGCTGGGGTTGGTGAAGGAAGGTACATAGAACATCGCGGTCTCGGGATCGTAGGCGGCCCCACCCCAGTTGGCGCCTCCCGCCCATCCCGGCATCTGAATCGTGCCGCGCACCTCGGCGGTCGCGACCACGGGCGGAGTGAAGATGGGCCCGTAGTGGAAGTTCTTCAGGATCTCCATCGCCTCGGCGCGCAGCTCGGGAGTGAAATCGATGATCGTCTCGTCGCTCAGACCCTGGGTCTCGAAGGGCGGCGGCTTGGTCGGGAAGGGCTGGGTCGGCGAGGTCTGCTCCCCAGGAACCTCCGATTGCGGAACCGCGCGTTCCTCGATCGGCCAGATCGGCTCACCGGTGACTCGATCGAACGCGTAGACGAACCCCTGCTTGCTGATCACGGCCACACCCTTCTTCGGCTGACCGTCTATGGTGGCGTCGAAGAGGGTGGGAGCCGCGGGAATGTCGTAGTCCCAAAGGCCGTGGTGCACCAGCTGGAAATGCCAGACGTACTCTCCGGTCGCCGCCTTGACGCAGACCACCGACTCGGCGAACAGGTTGTCCCCCTTGCGATGTCCTCCGTACCAGTCGTTGGTCGGCGTGCCGAAGGGCAGATAGACCAGGCCCAGCTCTTCGTCCGCCGAGAGGTTGGTCCAGACGTTGGCGTTCCCGGTGTACTCGGCCGAGCCGTCCTCCCAGGTCTCGTAGCCCTTCTCCCCTTTGACCGGTGGATTGTGAAAGGTCCAGACCAGCTCTCCGGTGCGCACGTCGAACGCACGCACATCTCCCGGCGGCATCTCCTTGCGAGTGGGGCCGTCGAAGATCGACGAGCCGACGATCACCACGTCACCCACCACCAGGGGCGCCGACATGATCGTGTAGTTACGACGGTTGGTCTCACGGCGCAAGGTGGCGATCAGGTCGACCTTGCCTCCCTCGCCGAAGCCCCCGACCGGCTCACCGGTCTTGGCGTCGACCGCCCACAGCGTCGAGTCGTTGGAGGGTTGAAAGAGAAACTCGAGCTTGCCGTCGGTCCAGTAGGCGACCCCACGGCTGTTGAAGCCGAGGTTGGTCGGGCGTCCGGCCTCGTAGGCCTTGGTGTCGAACACCCAGAGCTGCTGGCCACTCGTCGCGTCGATCGCTGTGACCTGTCCTAGAGAGGTGTTCACGTAGAGGCGGTTGCCGATCTTCAGCGGCGTCGATTTGTAGCCTCCGGAGCGGAGCCGTGCATTCTCCGCGATCATCGCGTTGTCGGGTGATTCCCAACTCCAGGCGACCTGGAGCTTCGCAACGTTCGACGCATCGATCTGATCGAAGGGCACATACTGGCGCGCCCCGAGGTCACCGTGGTAGGTGGGCCACTCGCTGCCCGTCGTCTGGGCAGAAGCGGAAGAGCCAAGGAGCACGAGGACAAGCAGGACTGAGTCACGGAAGATTCGCATCGGACCTCTCTCGCTGAAGAACTAGCGGGATCCCGTGCTCAGGTAGCACGGTCCCCAGCAAGTGTGTATCCCGCCAAGCGCCGCAAACGGCGCGGCTCAGAAGTCTCGACCTGGAGAAACCCTGATCCGAGAGATCGAGTTGAGCGGGTCGAGACTTCCAGGGGGTGTCTGGAAGTACCGAAGCAGTCTATCCGCCTTCCCGTCGCGGACCGCAAACCCGGTCCGTCCGGACCCTGTCCGAGCGCGCTCGTCGATCTCGGACTCCAGGGGTCGCATGAGACGGATCGCAGCAGTGGTCTTTCCTCATCCTCGGTCACTCTGCCTCGCACCCGACGGCTGACCCCTCGCCGTGCGGTAGCATTCGCGCCCAGAGGAGAATCTCTCGATGCGACGCACCATCCTGACCGCTGGTCTGGCTACGAGCCTTCTCATGCTCGGAGCCTGTGACCCGCAGCCCGATCGATCGGAGTCGTCCCAGCCGCCCAGGCTCGCCACCTCCGAGATCGCCGAAGCCCTCGAGGCCCCCGACCTGTTCTTCCTCGATGTGCGATCCGCCGCCGAGATCGAGGAGCTCGGCACCCTCGAGGGCTACGTCAACATTCCGATCGACGAACTGGAGAGCCGCCTCGAGGAGGTCCCCAGGGACAGGCCCATCCTCACCGCCTGAAACGGCGGTGGAAGAGCCGCGCGTGCCGCGGCCCTGTTGTACGAGAACGGATATCAGGTCTACGGATCCTGCGGGCTCAGGGAGTATCAGGGAGAGAAGATCTTCCCTGAAGCCGAGTCGCCCTGACGGTTCTTCATTCTGAAGCCCGGCCAGGCTCACAGAGCCCCAGTTCGATGAGCGTCCGGCCCGTTTCCCCCAGCGTGTCGTCGACCGAATGGGGCTCGAGTCCCAGCTCCGCGCGAGCCTTGTCGCAGCGGGCGCGCGGACCGTCGTGGATCTTGCCACCTCTGCGTTCCAGAAACGCGTCCATCTCCGCAGGAACGGCATTGATGTCCAGGTCGGGGAACAGCGCTCGCAGGTGCGCCTCGAGCTGCCACACATCGAGCTCACCCGACTCGTCCGAAGCCGTCAGCTGATAGCGAGCGCCGCTGATGCAGGTCTCGCTCTCGAGAATGAGTGCCTGAGCCTCGCCCACGTCGCGCACGTCGACCACGTTCCACAGCCCCTGCCACCCCCTCGGGCAAGCCTGGCCCTCGAGCATCCGCGCCACATTCCACTGCCACGATCCACCGAGATCGTGCCGCTGGCTCAGCAAGGGCCCGAGAACGACGCAGGGGCAGACCGAAATCGCGTCGAAGCGCCCGTCTTCCTCGGCTGCACGGTTCACGATGTGCTCGGTCTCGACCTTGGCCATCGCGTATGCCACCGTACCGTTGGTGTCGATGCTCTCCTCGTTCCAGTTCTTGTCGCGCTCTCGGTTGTCGCTCGCCCAGTCCGCCTCGGTGAAGAGATAGCCCGAAGGTGCCGGATGATGAATCGCCGCGAACGAGCTGGTGTAGACGAAGCGCCGGATCGTGCCCGCCTTCTTCACCGAGCCGAGGACGTTGCCGGTGCCCTCGACCGCACCGTCGTAGACGCTGCGCGGGCCGTGCTTGCCGCCGTAGGCCATGGCCGTTCCGACATGGAGCACGGCGCAGCACCCTTCGAGGGACTCGTCGTAGCTCCCGGGCACGAAGAGGTCGCCGGCGAACAGCTTCACGTTCCCCGGATGCGCCGCATCGAGCGCGTGAAGATGGCCGGTCTTCTCGGGATCGTCGACGTCGGTGACACAGGCGTGAACCGTGTATCCACGCTTCAGCAGTGCACCGACGCAGTGGGAACCGACATAGCCCGAGGCCCCGGTGACGGCGACAGGACCCTTTGTGGGATCAACGCTCGGCATTCTCTTGCTCTCCCGTTCAATGATCTACCCAGAGAGTAACCGCTCAGGGCTCCTTCCGAAGCGCGACCACGACAAAGGTGAACGCCAGGTCGACCCTCGACCAGTGGACGACGTGATTCGTGCACTCGAGCGACGGCGGCGCCAGGGGACGGAGCCTTCGATGACCTGCCGCTTCGAAGAAGGCCTCGATCTCGGCCCTGTCGAAGACCTTCACGGGCACGCCGTACGCGGACTTGCCTGAAGTATCAACGCCCACATCCCAGAAGTCGCAAGAGACTACGAGGAGGCCACCAGGCCGGAGCAAGCGGGCCGCCTCCTCCAGGAAGGCATCGGTATCGACTCCGTGCTCGATGACGCTGAGACAGGCAATGGCATCGAAACTCCCCTCTTCGAGTCCCGTTCTGGTGATATCGCCCGGGCTGTAGCGAATCGGCCCCAGCGATAAGGAGCCATCGAAGGCCAGATTCCTGGCGTGGAGATCTTGGTAGCCGTAGAGGAAGAGACAGGGCAGGAGGTTCGAGTCGACTCCCGCACCCGCGTCGAGCACGCGCCCGTCGACGGGAACCTCGCGCAGAATGAGGTCGAGGGTGGCTGTCGCGTCCCAGTTCTTCGGTCTGTCCGGATGCATCGGCAACCAGAGTCGCTGCAGCTCCGCAAGCGCCGCGGAGACCTCCTCGTCGCTGCGCAGCACCACGTTCATGCGCTGCTCTCTCGGGCGGTCACGACTGACCCGCCGAAGGCGCTCCAGCACCTCGGTTCGCTGGGCAGGCTCGAGCGACAGGAGTCGACGCATGGTTCAGGCTTGCTATCACAGAGTCCGGCGCTCGCTCTGCGGGCGGCAGGGGATCCGCCGCGAGCCAGACCGTACAATCCCGCAAGAGCGATGTGTGCCGAGAATCGAACCGACTTCCCCGCCGTCACTGCTGTGGTGCCCTGCTTCAACGCGGCACCCTGGATTCGGCAATGCCTCGAATCGATTCTCGATCAGTCTCACCCCGTCGAAGAGATCATCGTCGTCGACGACGGATCGACCGATTCATCGGCGGACATCGTGGCGGAGTATCCCGTCACACTGATTCGGCTCGACGAGAATCGTGGCGCCTCGGCGGCCAGGAACGCTGGACTCGACGCGGCGTCCCACCCCCTGGTCGCCTGGCTCGACGCGGACGACCAATGGGATCCCGATCACTGCGCAACACTGGTGCCACTGATGGCGCGGTATCCAGAGGCCGCGGTCGCCTTCTCCCGGGTCCGTTTCGCGGAGCGGCCGCGACGGATCCCCTGGGGGATCGCCACCGAGTGTTCGGCACCCGTGTCCTTGTTCGAAGACTGCCTGCAGCGCTGCGCCGTACCCATCATGGCTTCGATCACCAGGCGTGACGTGATCCGCGCAGTGGGCGGCTTTCGCGAAGACCTCGAAGCGGCGGTCGACTTCGACCTGTTTCTGCGCTTGTCTCTGCAACACAGGTTCGTCTGGTCCACGAAGGTCACGGCCACCTATCGGTGGCGACTGTCGGCCAATCAGATCAGCTCTGACGAGCGCCAACAGCTGTGTTGCCAGTGGCGATCGAGACTGCTCCTCTGGCGGGAGCTGGGGCGCACCGGGGAAACGAGCTTCGCAGCAGCAACCCTGGCCCGCCTGCGCGAGCTCTGGGCGGGTGACCTGGCTTCGAGCTGGCGGCGCCGCGACGTGGCTGCTGTACGCAGCCTCCTCGAGCTGCCGGACTCAGGTGTGTTGGACGGTGTCTTGAGCTCGCGTTTGAGAACGCTGCTCGATCGGCCGGATGTTGCCCCCGACACGATGCATGGCAACCCCTCGGTCCATTCGGCGACCAAGCGAGGCTCCAAGATGGTCACGATCGCGATCGCGACCCGCGATCGAAGCGCCCTGCTCCGGCGCGCACTCGGGCGACTGACCGAGCTCGACGTCGCCGACCTGGAGTACGAGGTCGTGGTGGTGGACAACGGCAGCCGCGACGCCACCTTTGATGTGTTGCAGGAAGTAAGGGACCGCTTGCCTCTGCGTGTGTTCAGAGAGGAGGTGCTCGGCCTGTCGCATGCCCGAAATCGCGCGGTTCGTGAGGCCCGCGGAACGTTGGCGGTCTGGACAGACGACGACGCTCTGGTGGATCGAGAGTGGCTTCTGGCGTACGCGCGCGCTGCCGAGCAGTGGCCAGCAGCTTCCTTCTTCGGTGGACCCATTCAACCGAGCTTCGAAAGCGAGCCACCCGAGTGGTTGATCGCGGCCTGGTCTCGACTGAAGGGGGTCTACGCAACGCTCGATCTCGGCGATGCCCCGCTTGCGCTGGATCGCCGCCACGTCCCCTACGGAGCCAACTTTGCAGTGCGCACCGAAGTACTCCGAAGCCACCCTTTCGACACCGAGCGCGGCCTCTTCGGTGGGCTTCGCATCGGTGGCGAAGAAACCAGTCTCTTTCGCAGGCTGCTCCGTGAGGGCCACTCGGGGCGCTGGGTCCCCGAGGCCAGAGTGACACACCTCATCCCGGAGGAACGTCTCACCCTCGCCTCGGTGCGCCGATACTTCTCGGGCATCGGAAGAACTCAAGCCCTCATTCACGGCCCGGATTTCCCGGCCGCCTGGTTCGAGGCCGTCGAAGCCGAGCGTGACTACCGTAGAGCCAGAGCCACCTCTTCCCCCGAAGTCTGGGTCCCGAAGCTGATCGAGGCGTCCATGGCCCGAGGACGGTGCTGGCGAGGGCCTTCGCAGCGCCGCTAGAGACCCGACCCTAGGTCGGCGAGACCCCCTCCCAGGAGCCGTTGGCGATTGCCCAGAGCAGGTGATCCCAGGATCGTCCGACACTCTGCCAGGAGTGGGAAGCGGCAACGTCGACACCTCGACGGCCCTTCTCTTCACGGTAACTTGGGTCGCTCGCCAATCGCACGAGGGCAGCGACCGCCAGTCCCAGATCGATGATTTCGCGGTCACCGACTGGACCCGGCAGTCGAATTGCGGGCGACACCACCTCCGAGAACGGCGCCGCGTACTCCGGCGGCGCCGCGGTGTCCGTGATCACGTTGGGGACTCCACACGCCGCCGTCTCGAGCACGGTCAGCTCCCAGCCTCCGGCATCGTAGGGCAGCAGGTGGACATCGCAGGCGGCCATTCGCCGAGCCAACTCGGCTGCTGAGACACCTTCACCGGCGCGCAAGCTGCGATCGAAGATGACGCTCGCCTCGACGTCCAGGCGTCGGCAGATCGACTCGAGGTCCCACCCTCCAGCGTAGAGGCGCTCCCTTCGATCGGGCAGCTCGGTGTGGAGGTACAGCCTGGCGTTCTCATGCCCCGAGCCGGGAACGAGCCGCTCGCTTCGACACCCTGGACACACCGCCGGCGGATCACCCAGAGCACCGAGACAGTCGAGCTCCACTACCGTGACCCGTTCGCAGCTCTCGCACACCACGAAGCTGCCCTTCCTGAACGCAGCGAAGATGCGTAGGGCCAGATCGGGGTGCTTGTGAGCGCTGTTCCTGCCGAAGAACCCGATCAGCAGGTCGCCGTCGCCAACGTCGAACCGCTCAGCGCGAATCTGCCGCCGCAGCTCCGGCTGCGGGGGGTGAAAGGTCTCGAGGTCGACCCCGTGCGGGATGGGAGAGGAGACACGAGGAAGCGGCCACCCCTGGCAGGTCGAACGAACCACTCGAGCGCCGAAGGCCGTGTAGGGAACCAGGACGTCGATCCGTCGGAAGAGCTCCGCGGCTTGCGCCGGGAGAGGGGTGAAGTCGACAGGCATGTAGCTCACCACTCGCAGATGGGCGCGCAACTCCAACTCATCCAGTCGTTCGAGCAGTAGCCTCTGATCTCTGGGCGAGCCGATCGAGAGGACCAGGGGCCGCTCGCTCACGCCAGTCTCCCCGAGAAGAGAGCCCAGAAGGGTGTCGAGGCAGCTCCCTGGGTCGTGTTCGCCCTCGCCATCGAGGTGGACGTCGAAGACGGGGTAGGGCTCCTCCGTCCTTCCTTTCTGGGCGCGCGGGTAGCGGCCGACGTACTGCACGACCCAGCGACCGCTCTGATGAAGATGCGTGGCCACCCTCGAGCCGATCGTCGAGTACCCGAGATGGAGAGAGGGGTGATCCCCCACTACGACGATCCGCTGTTTGGAGGGGGAGTTCGTCACAGCTCTTCCAAGCGCTCGAGATGGTCGATCCACTGGGCCGCCACAGAGCTCTCGTGGTGGGCTCTCATCGCCTCTCGGGCCCGCGCTCCCAGACGCGACCGCGCTTCCGGGTCTCGGGCCAGGCCGAGGAGGTCCTGCAGCGCCGCCTCCGAATCCAGGACCGCGAGCCTGTGACCCGCACTGTGATCGAGGGTGATCCGGGGCTCTACGAGTCGGGCAGCCCCTTCGAGGAGCTCTTCGGCGGCACCGAAACGCGTCGTGATGGCCGCGATTCCCAGCGCGCAGGAGGCCATGAGCTGCGCTTCGACGTCGGCGAAGCGATGAGGCTGCAGGTGAACGTCCAGGCACGAGAGTCGCTCGAGAATCTCGGACGGAGAATCGGCCCGAGGAAGATCGACGCCGTCGACCAGAACCCGGCCTTCGAGAGCCGGGAAACGAGTCCCGACGGGCTCCCGCGTCGTCTCCGGCTGCGAAAGGTAGAAACGGGCTCGGGTCCGACGCGTTCCCGCTTCCACGAGGGCTCGAAACACCTGACTCGCCAGGAGACTGCGGTGATGGTCGACGGTCCCGGCACAGCATCCGACGAGAAGCTCATCGGCCCCGACTCCGAAGGTCGTGCGGCGAACGTGCTCGCGAGCCTCGCTGGAGAGGGGTACTGCCGCTTCCCGAGGGACTGCCCGCGGAATTGCCTTGATCGGACAAGTGGCGAAAGCGTCTCCTTCCTCGAGGCACTGCCGCACAGCACGAATCCCCACCTCACTCTCGGCGACGACAAGATCCGCGAGAGAGAAGAGGTCGGCCAGCTTCGGGTCGAACGGCACCCGTTCAGCGTTGACATGCACGATCAGGCGAAACGCTGGCCTCAGTCCAGCGACACCGAGCGCCCAGGCCAGTCTTCGCTGTCGAGGTCCGTCGCCCAGCAGGATCAGGGTGGGGAGAGGGTGTGCGGGCCCTTCGCCGAGCACACGCCGGGCCATCGAGAGGAGCCGCGCGACCCCACCATCGGGGTCGCCTGCGACTCGACAAACACGCACTCGCCAGGTGCGCTCCACGAAGGCGCGCTCGAGTATCTCCGCCATCGGCGCCCCGGGTGTGCGCACCTGCCGGTGAGCAGCAACCACCAGGACGCACTGTGTGCCGTACTCTGGGCTCAGAACCCGAGACTGTCGAGATGGAAGCCGCGACGAGCCAGCCTGGAGAAGGGGCTCAGCTTCCCGAAGAAGGAGGACCGAAACGACAGGGTCGGAGTCACTCCACCCGCGACTTCATCCAACTCGTCGTCGGTGAGCTCGTCGATCTCGGCGATCGAGGTCATGGCGGCTTCGAGGTCCGAGGCATCCAGGCTGAATCCCAACTCTTCGGCCACCTTCAAGAGCGAGGCCTCGTGCGCTCGTCGTGCCTTGTCGGCGGCTTCTTCGTCGGTGGCGATCTTGACCAGAAACTCCTTGGCCTGTTCGACGCTCAATCGCGGCTCCTTTCAACGGACTTCGGTGTGCAGCGTGGTCTTCCGAGCTCAGTAGAGCAGGCTGTCACGAATCGTGAAACCACCACGACCCGGTCTCGAGAAGGGACTCAGTTTCGAGAAGAGGGAGGGCCGAAACGACAACGACGGAGTCACTCCGCCTGCTACCTCGTCCAACTCGTCGTCCGTCAGCTCGTCGACCTCGACGATCGCGGCCATGGCAGTCTCGAGGTCCGAGGCATCCAGAGTGAATCCCAACTCCGCGGCCACCTTCAAGAGCGACGCTTCATGGGCCTGTCGCGCCTTGTCGGCGGCTTCTTCGTCGGTAGAGATCTTGACCAGAAACTCTTTGGCCTGCTCAACGCTCAATGGTGACTCCCTTCGGTGGAGACCTCGGCAGGCTTCCCTGGCTTGCCTCGGCCGCCATTTCTCTGTCGTGGAACTTCTTGCAGCTTAGGCAATGTCCGAATACGAGTCAAACGATGGTAGGTCGCTCCGCTAGCGAACACTCGGCAACAATCGCCGCCGCGACCTTCCGGGCGTTGGAGACGCAGGTCACGACCTTCCCCCCGAGCAACGACCAGCAACCGAAGCCGTGGTCCGTCACCACAGTCCGCCGAGCGTCGATGTCTCCAGCGCAGGGCAACACGGCCCGCGTGACCCACCAGGACTCGAGCTGATCGGCCCGGTCGAGAATCGGGAAGTAGCGTGACGAATGTCGAAGCATGCTGTGCCGGTTGCTCCTCTGTTCTGGCCATCGCGGCGGGAGGCCGTCTGGGGTTGCCTCGCTGCGCAGCACCGAGTCGTGAATGTGCGACAACAGGAACCGACCATCGGGCCCGATACCGATCAGGCTGCTGAAGGGCCCGTCCAGCACGGTCACGGAAACCCGTGGAATCGGGAGCTGCAGGGCCAACAGCTCGCAAAGATCGAAGCGCAACGGATCGACCGAGAAACCGAGCCAGTGAGCGAGCTCGTTACGTCGCTCGTAGGTGGCGTTGATGACGTAGTCGAACGACTGTCGCCGTTCCCCGTCCGGGCCCACGACGGTGAGCCTCTTGCTGCCGTCGCCACGTAGCGAAGCGCCCGTCACCTCTGTCGAAAGCCGGGTCACGACCCGGCCTTCGCTCAAACGCCTCGCGACGATCTCGCGCAGCTTCGGGACGTCGTAGACCCCCTCGTCCGTGCGTAGAGAGAGGCTCACCCGAGAGGAATCGACGACGCCCGCAGGCGGCTCCTCGAAGCGAAATCGCAGTCGCCCGCTGTCACACGCGGCGAGATAGCGTGCCGCGGGGATCTCGACCCCCGTCGCCGAAGTGCAGTAGTAGGCCGGAGCCGTCCAGTCGATGGCCTCGCCGTACTCGGTTTCGAAGTCGGCGCGCGCCTCGCCGATCTCGACCATCGTGTCGAAGCTTCGCGGATAGTGAAACCCCGTGTGATGCCGCCGCTGGTTGCGGGCCGAGGTTCCGACCATCAACGCCTTGCTTCGCTCGAACAGCGTCACGTCGCCGAAGGAACCGAGCTCGACCGCGCAGGTAGCGCCGAAGATGCCGCCCCCGATCACCGCGATGCGCGGTCGGCTCGATCGGCACACCCCGGCGGCCGCCGTCGCGATCTTGACGATGCGAGTGCCCACCTCGGCGTCGGGGTCCGCAGGTCGTCCCTGTGAAAGGGCTCCGGCGAAGGCGCGGAGCTCCTCGAACAAAGCCCCGCGACCGCCAGGTGCGCCCGGAAACACGTGCTTCGCGATCTGATTGCCCGGACCCTCGATCACTACCTGGTCATCGACCAGATCTGCACGGACACTCCGGTCTTCATAGACGAGCCGAAGGTCTCGGATCTTCTCAGCGCCGGCCCAACCGAGGTCGAAGGTCGCGGTCATGGGCCCCGGATACCGGAGGCTCGAACGAAGCAGCTCGCCGCGCCAGTGGCCTGTGATCACTTCGGGCTCCACGTCGAAGAGGAAGTCGACGATGTCGTAGAGATGGAGGAGCTCGAGGCTCGGATCCGCGCCTCGGGGCCGAGAGCCAAGCGGGTTGATCATCCGAGCCTCGATCCGGCGCGGTCGGCCAGCCAGCGTGCCCACGACTCGCTGGACCTCACAGACCACCGGATGGAAGCGGAACACATGGCCCACCATCAAGGTGCGGCCGTGGAGCCGAACGAGATCAGCGATCTCCTCGGCCTCGAATCCGATCATGGCCAGAGGCTTCTCGACCAAGACGTGCGCGCGGGGCAGACACCGGCGAACCAGTTCGGCATGGGTGGCAGCCGGGGTCACGATGTCGACGCCATCGACCTCGTCGAGGACCTGGTCGCTGAGGGCGTGAACGACACGAGGGGACTTCCCGACTGACGACAGGGGTAGCCGCCGTCGGCTTCTCGACATGACAGCGACCAGCTCCGCCTCCCCGAGCGCTTCGATTCGTTTCCATTCGGCCAGGTGCTCGAGACCGAAGCGTCCGGTACCGATCAACAGGATCCTGGGTGGACGCGAGCTCGTCACCAGCGATCCTGGGTCGCCTCGACGAACCCTCGTACCGCCGCTGGCTGCCGGGCGATCGTCGCCAGATACCGTGTCCAGGCGTCGGGCAGGGTGCGCCGAGCTCGGTCGATCTCTTCGGGCTCCGTACCCCAGGCGATGCCGTTCAAGCCGAGCTCGCCCCTGGCGAGGTCGGCACGGGTATACGGGCCGTTGGGAATGATCACGCACAGCGTGCCACAGAGGGTCGCCTCGTAGTTGACGCCGGAGAGCGTGTCGTAGCTGAGTACCGTGCGAGAGCGCCGGAGGGTGTCAGCCAGATGGCGATGATCCTCGGGCCACTCGCGAGTGATCTCGGTCTTGCCCTGCTCGAGCGCTGGAACACGAGCCTGCGGATCGCCCTTCCCGAGATAGAAGAGATCTCCCTGCTTCTCGGGGAGATCGTGCGGGTGGAACAAGCCGTCATTGGAAATCTGGAAGTTCAGGATCGGCTTGTGCGCATCGATGATGCGGCTCCAGGCAACCACGTAGTCTTCCGGCCCGAAGTCGATCTGGGCACCGTTGATGTAGCCTGGTCGATTGAGCAGCCAGCGCACGACTCGCCGGGCCCGGAGGAAGTTGTCCGGCACGACCTCCGGATAGATCACGATGCCGTCACGGATGTGATGCCCTCGCGCCTGCGGAGTGTTCCAGTCGGGCCTCGTCGCTCGACTGCCCATCAACGCGAGGTAGGCAGGAACTTCGAGCTCGTTGAGCTGGTGACAGAGTTGATGCAGCGTACGGACTCCCCACGACTTCTCGGTGTAGCCAGGGGTGGCGATGACGTAGGGCTTCATGGCTCGCGACCGGGTGTGGTGGCCGCAAGACCAGGCTTCGTCAACTCGTACTCAGGCAGCACTGAGCGAAGGTAGCGAACCCCCTTCGGCTGAAGGTCCCAGTTCCCTGGGACCCGGTCGTTCAGACCGAAGTGTTCGGCGTCCCACGTATTGGCGCCGTGGAAGAAACGAATCATGAAGTGAGGCGGATTTACCCACGGGAACCATCGCCACTCGCGCTTGAGCTGATCGCAGTAGGCGGAATCCTCACCCGCAGCGTCGTGCGGAAAACGCCAATTGGCGTGCTTGAAGGCGAGCAACGTCCCGGCGAACCCCCCGGGGTGGGAGTCGACGTAGGCCACGTCGTTGCGCAGGTCGTACTTGATCTGCTGGGTCAGCAGGCAGGCCTGCACCTCGAGCTTGGCGAGCACCTGGCGCTGGACTTCGAGAAGTCTCGGATGCCTCCAGTCGTCGTCGTCCCAGTAGGTCCACAGGGCATCCTCGGGGACCGCCTCGAGTCCGAGGTTCCTCAGTTCCCCGAGAGTGCGTCGTCCCGTAGGGCGAATCGAGGTCACACGATCGCTCGGCAGTTCCGAGAGATCGAGATCGAAGTCTCCGTCGTTGACCAGGACCAGGGCCCGATTGGGATACCTCTGCAATACAAAGCTCTTGAGCGAGGCCTGGGCGAGCGCCGCTCGCTCGGAACTCTTGCCCGTCACCATCATCGCGTAGATGCGCTCTCCCCCGTCACCGAATCTCGGATACACCTGCGGCCGGAGCTCTCGGCCGAGGGAAGCCGCAACCTGCGGCGGCCCGGAGTCTTCGAGGGCGCGCCGACGCCGAGCCACGGCGAGGCGTGAACGGACCTCTTCGACTCGCCGCGCCTGGAGCTCGAGGACCCTCGGCTCCACCTCGAGCTGAGCCGAGCTCAGTGTGACCTCGGCAAGCTCGGCGGGACGACGGAGCTTCTTCTCGTACTGCCGATCGAAGGAGTTGCCGGGACGCCTCTCGAATCGGACCGTCTGGCAAGGCAGCTCGAGGCCACGGAAGAGCGTCTGAAGGGTCCGGTTGTAGAGCACGTCGTCGCATCCGTAGAGCTCGACTTCGGTTTCCTCGTGAAAGCCGCCGATCAATCGATGCACCCGCTCTCGCACACAGAGGTTCTGGGTAAGACTGGCTGCGATGCGGGACTCCCAGTCGGAGTGGACCGGATCGGAGAGCACCACCGCCGTCTTGACGAAGTCGATCTCGGGGTGCTCGGCCAGCGCCTGCAGACAACAGGTGATGTGCTCCTCGAGATAGGTGTCATCGTGATCGAGGAAGAGGTAGAGCTCCGCATCGACTGCGCTGAGCGCCCGGTTGCGTGCGGTAGCACGTCCCTGGTTCCGCTCGTGCACCTGGAGGTAGACGTCCAAGGTACTGTCGCGCGCGAACGCCGCGACGAGATCGGGAGTTGAATCGCGCGATGCATCGTCGACGATCGAAAGCGCGATCGTGTCGGAGCTGTTGCGCCGACGGTGAAAGCGAACGCTGTTCTCGATGCTCGCCAGGGTCGCTTCGATGGTCTGTTCCGCGTCGAAAGCGGGCACGGCGACCACTGCCGTGTACCGAGCGCGGCTTCGCTCGAGTCGGGTCGAGCCTAGGCAGAGGGGCATGATCCGTCGATAGTACCCGCAGTCACCCAGCGATAGTGGTCGAGGACCTCCTCGGCGAATCGATCCGGGTCGAAGCGATCGGCGGCGGCCGCGAGCTCGGAACGACCATGAGTCGGCTGGTCCAGCTCGCACTGGATTCGATCGCCCCAGAGAGTGCGGTCCTCGGGAAGCCAGGGATCGGAGAGATCCTGCAGGGCCTCGATGAGCCCTTCGACCCGGGTCGCGAGAACCGGGACCTCGGCTCGGAGAGCCTCGACCGCTACGCGACCGAAGCCCTCGGATCGGGAGGGCACCAACACCAACGACAGATCCGCCATCAGGTCGCCGACACTCGGCACGAACCCGAGCAGGCGCATCCGATCCCCCCAGGTCTCGGCACGCTCCTTCAGCGCGAGCCCGACGGGGCCACCGATGCGCCCGACGAACACGACATCCACGTCGGGACGCGCATCCAGAACCTCCTCCAGGGCGGGTAGGGCATCGAGCTGGCCTTTTCGAGGGCAGAGATTGCCCACGATCGCGATCGTTCGGCGGCCCGGCCGGAGATCGAGCCGTTGATCGGTCTCCCTCGGCCGAGAAACTCCGTTGTAGACCACCTGGGCACGCTCTCCGAAGCGGGAAGCCGTCGCCTGTGAGTTGCACAACACGACGCTCGCGAACGACTCGACGATCGGATCGTAGCGATTGGGGGTGGAAACCAGCTCATGGACGACGAGCGGCTTCGAGGTTTTGGCCAGCAGCGCCATCAGGGCGGACCGGATCGAGAAGACATGAATGAGCTCGCAAGAGCGAGCCAGCTCGCGGAGGGCCAGCGCGCCCTCCGGAAGCCCCCTCGGGATGGATCGCTCCTCGCATTCGCCGAACAGCGGTATCTCTCCCGGAACCGCGAGGACTGGCTGATGTTGCCGCTCCGTGAGCGCGTTCACCAGCATGCGCAACCCCACTTCTCCGCCCCCCAGAACGAAGTCGTAGTTGGCCACGAGCAGTGGTCTCACCTGAAGGCTCCCACGTACCAGGTTCTCTCGAGCGGTTCTCTCGACAGGGCCGATGTGCGACTCAAGGGTACCGCACCCATGTGTCGTCGGTTCAGGTCAGCTGTCGATTCGGGTCTGTTGTCGATTCTGGCATCGTCTTCTATCCTGCCGGCGTGAGCCTCTCCCTGTGCATCGTCGCCCGCAACGAGGAGCTCTACATCCGACAGGCGATCAAGAGTGCACTTCCGGTGGTCGACGAGGCCATCGTCGTGGACACTGGTTCCACGGATCACACGGTCGAGGTCGCACGAAGCGCCGGGGCGGCCGTCTACGAGGAGGAGTGGCCGGGAGATCTGGCAGCGGCTCACGCTCTGCCCCTTGCCCATGCGAGCGGTGACTGGGTGTTGGCGCTGGACGGGGACGAAGCGCTCGACCCCGATGCCCGGGAAGAGATCCGACGTCTCAGCTCCTCGAGCGAGCTCGACGGCTACTTCTTCACGATCCGAAACTACGCCTACAAGCTGATCTCCAAGTGGCGAGACTGCGACCCTAGCGCTTCTCTGAGCTGCGGCGCTCCCTGCTGGGTGCCGAGTCAGGCGGTGCGGCTCTTTCGCAACACTCCACACGTCGAATACCGCGGCTACGTGCATCAAAGCGTCGCGCCCTCGATCCTCGAAGCCGGGGGAGCCCTGGGCGAAACCGAGGTGCCGATCCATCACTACGGTCATCTCAGAGTCGATCGAGCCAAAGCCCCGTTCTACAGCCTCCTGCAGCGCCAGCAAACCGCAGCGACTCCCGACGACCCTCGCGGGTGGTTGGACCTCGGAGTGTTGCTCCAGCGGGGGGGTCAGCTGAGCGCAGCGCTCGACGCGTTTCGTCGTGCCTACGACCTCGGAAGAACCGCCGATGGGGCCTTCCATCTGGGCGAGCTTCTGGTGGCCATGGAGTATCCGGACGACGCCCTGCGATACCTCGAGGAAGCGATCGACGGCAATGCAGACGATTCGTCGCCGCAGTTCGACCGCGCCGACGCGCTCGAGGCCAAAGGCGAAGCGCTGGAGCTGCTGGGCTCGGAGGCATCGGCGGAGCGAGCATATCGAGCGGCGCTGCAACTCCGGCCGATGAGCCCGCAAGCGACCAACAACCTGGCGGCCCTACTGACCGAGCGCGGAGAGCACGCCGAGGCGCTCGACCTGCTCACCGCGATCACTCGTCACCGGCCGGGTCTGGAGATGCCCTGGGCCACCCTCGGCACCTTGCGCCTGCGCATTGGCGAGCCCGAGGCCGCGAAGGCCGACCTCGAGCGGGCGGTCGATATCTCGCCGGACCATCTCGCGGCCTTTCACAATCTGTCCGTGGCCCACGCGTGTCTCGGTCAACCCGCCGAGGCCGACCGGATCCGCGAAGAGACCGAACGGCAGTTCAGCGATCGGGCGTTCGAAGCCGTCGGGCTATCCGCACCCAAACGCGGGCTACACGCGTCGAACCGGGCTCGTGAACCGAGCGTGCGCGAGCTCCCTCGCCACGCCGTCGTCAGCGTCGTCGAGTCTCTGTTCGGCGGCGGCGGACGCGTGCTGGTAGATGTGGTCGAGGCTCTCTACACCGGGAGCAACGACGAACGACCGCCTCAGGTGGTCCTGGTCGGTGAAGGAGGCGATCTCACGGGTCAGGGTCTGCGCGACGCGCTCCACCAGCTCGGGGTCGTGGTGCGGAGCTTTCTCGGGCGCTCCGGACTCCGGGATCTGCTCTCCCAACTCGAGCCCGAGCTGGTGATCTACCACTGGTGGAGCCCGTCCGTTTCGGGCCCGGTCCGAATCGGCAAGGAGCCCTGGATCGCCGTGGGTCACTCTGCCCTCCCGATGCCCGACGGCTACGACGCCTACGTGGAGATCTCGGCTTTTCACTCGCAGTTCCAGCGCCATCTGCCGCCGAGCCGGGTCCACCGAATCCCCAATGCCATCGATCTCGACCGCTTCCCGACTCGTCGCCCTCCTCCTGACGAGCGGGTGCGGATCGCGATGCTCTCTCGACTGACCCCGGAGAAGTTTCCCCGCCGGCTCCTCGAGTTCCTACCGCCTCTCGAAGAGCTCGACGCCGAAGTGTTGATCGGCGGCACCGGTGCTCGCCGGTGGGAGCTCGAGCCCGAGATCGAAGCCCGGGGTCTCGGCGAGCGGGTGCGTTTCCTGGGCATGGTGCCAACCTCCGACGTGCCGCGGTTCCTGACCCACTGCGACATCGGCCTCCACCTCACGGAGACGCACGAGGAGCTGCTGTCGATGACGCTGCTCGAGATGATGGCCGCAGGGCTGCCGATCGTGGCCCAGCCCAGGGGCTGCGTTCCCGAGCTGGTAGCGCACGAGCAGAACGGCTTGCTGGGCCCGAGCGAGGGTCCGGGCCAACCCATGGCTCGGGATCCGGATCGAGGGTCGGCTGAAGAGGTGATCCGCAGCCATCTAGCCCGACTCATCGGCTCACCCGGGCTGCGCCGTCGCCTGGGCGAGAAGGGACGCGCTCGAGTCGAGGCGTACGGACTGGAGCGCTATCGCGCGGCCTGGCGTCGGCTGATCTCGGAGGTCAAGGCGGTCGCCGCAACGACGGGCTCGCTGCGAGACACCGAGGAGCGCATCACATCGAGTGACCCGGGAGACGAGCCTCAGCGGGCCGCTCTGCCGAGTGCCGATCGTTCCTGCCAGCCTCGGCTGCGATACGCCATCGCCGCCACCATGCGCTCCGGCAGCTCCCTGCTCTGCGAGGCGTTGCGCAACACCGGGCTCGCCGGACAGCCCTCAGAGCTCCTCGATCCCACGGAGCGCACCGCACTCGGATACCCGGTGAACACCGGGCTCGCCCCGTTCCTCAGGGACATCCAGCAACGGGCCACGACGCCCAACGGCGTCTTCGGGATCAAGATCCTCTACGGTCAGCTCCCGGGGCTGCTTCAGGAGCTCGGTGGCAAGGACCCCGAAAGCCCGGACGCCGCCGCGCTGCTCGACGAATTGTTTCCCGATCTACACTGGCTCTGGTTGCGCCGACGGGATCGCCTTCGCCAGGCCATCTCCCTGGTGCGCGCGCAGCAGACTCGAAGATGGACCAGCAGAGGCAGCGTCGGTCCGTCAACGACCACGGAAGAGTACGATCGGGCGGCCATCGACGACGCTCTCGGCCTTCTCTCCCGCGACGACGACCGTTGGGCCAGCTTCTTTGCCCGCCACCAGGTGACGCCCCCGACAATCTGGTACGAGGACCTCGCCGACGACTACGAAGGGGTGGCTGTGCGAGCACTCGGAGCGCTCGGGATCGAAGTCCCGGGGCGTGTCTTCTTCGACCGGCGAATTCTCGAGCGCCAGGCCGACGAGCTGACCGAGAGCTGGGTGGCTCGCTACCAGCGGCCGGTGTCTCCGTGCGCCCGAAAACCCTGAGGCGCCGAATCAAATCGCGGAAAAGGCCTCGGAGAACCGAATCGCACTGATGCGTCGGATTCGAGTCGAGGCCAGGCGAAAACTACTCCAGGAGCTGAGCCCACCAGAAACCGAGTCCAGGTCGCTGTCGCTGACCTCGGCGAGGAGCGGAGGAAGCGACAGCACGACTCGCGACTCGCTCTCTTCAACCGACTCGTCGCCTTGATCGATCACCAGGACTTCGACATCGTCGGGAAGCTCGAGGCCGAGACTCTCCCTGATCGTGCCCTTGGCATCGTTGCGAAGCTGCTCACGAAAATCGGAGTCGTGCGAGGCGCGCTCGATGACGAGCTCCTTGGCGGACTTGTTGCCAGGTGCATCGGACATGTCGGCTCTCTCCTTCATGGTCGCGGCGCGGACAAAGGTTCGATTCGAAGGCCAGCGTATCAAAGCTTCTTCAACTCACTGCGATCGTTGGCAGGCCCGAGTCTGCGCCGAACGACGACTCCCGCGTGTGCTCGACGATCCGCTCGAGCATCTCTCTGAGGTCCATCGAGGGTCGGTATCCGATCAACCGTTCGATCTTCCCGAGATCGGGAAGGCGCCTCGGCATATCTTCGAACGCGCTGTCGAACACGGACTCGTACGGCAGCTGCACGATCTCGGAGGAGCTCGCCGCGACTTCCCGAACCAGCTCGGCCAGCTCGAGGATCGAGAGGTCACGCTGGTGACCGATATTGAACACCTGCCCCGCCGCCCCGGGGTGAGCGACCAACTCGATCAGCGCCTCGACTACGTCGCCCACCCAGGCGAAGGATCGCCTCTGACTCCCGTCGCCATACACCGTGATCGGCTCGTTGGCGAGCGCCTGCTCGATGAACCGCGGCACGACCATGCCATGGCGACCCGTTTGACCGGGCCCGATGGTATTGAAGAGACGCACCACCACGGCCGGAAGGCCGTGCTCCAGGAAGTACGCGCGGGCAAGGAACTCGTCCATGATCTTCGTTCCGGCGTAGCACCAGCGTGTCTTCGAGGTCGCCCCGAGCACCAGGTCGTCTTCCTCGCTGAAGAGGTCCCGATCCAACTTCCCGTAGACCTCCGACGTCGAGCTCAGCAGCACCGGCTTGCCTTCCTGGGCACAGAGCTCGAGCACCAGCCGCGTACAGTCGATGTTCGTCTCGATGGTCTTGATCGGGTCTTCCATCACCAGACGGACACCGACCACCGCTGCGAGGTGAAAGACCACATCCGAACCTTCGACCAGCGTCGTCATGAGGGAACGATTCATGACCGTGTCTACGGTGGTGTGGAGACGAGGATGGTCCGCGACATCGGCCAGATTGCCGAGGCTCCCGGTGCTCAAATCGTCGATGACAAGGACGCGGCACCCCCGCGCGAGCAGAGACCGCACGAGAGCCGACCCGATGAAACCTGCCCCACCGGTGATCAGAGCTGTGTCCAGTTTCGGCCTCCTCCGGTTGACGACGCTCACATCGGTCGTGTTCGACCCAGCGAACCGCGATGCCGGGGTCGACGAGCGTCGGCGCACCGTACTTCTCGTCGATCTGCGGCGTGGGGCAAGTCTCGGCAAAGGTGGCGGCACTGTCAACGCTCGGATAGACCTTCCTCCAGCAGGCGCTCCCCGTCGTCGCCGGCGAGCTCCACCAGGGTGAGCCCGCTCAGGGCGACGATCATCCGGGCCGTCCCTTCCAGGCCCCGAAGGCATTCGCCGCGTCGGCGATCGAAATTCTCCAGGTTCGCGGCGGCCCGCTCGACGATGCGGCAAAGCACCCCCTGCGCCGCCTCCGACAGCGGGGGCACTCCGAGGTAGTTCAGCAACCGCCCCTGGCCGCGATGCCCACCCTCTGCAATGCCCAGGAACAGCAGGAACCAATCCGCCCGGAAACTTCCCACGGCGGCCACGATTCCCGCGTAGTCGGCGATCAACTCGTCCATCAGGTTGTTGCGCGCCGACGCGAAGACATGCTTGGTGAAGAGGTGGGCGCACTCGTGCTCCCGACGCAAGACCAACGACACATCGAGCCACTCCTGCGGGCCCATGCCGACAGCCTCGGCCGGCACATCACTGTAGGGACCTCGCGACAAGAGCACGATCCGATCCTGGTAGAGCTCACGGTGAGCCGCCATGCGCGCCATCTCGGCCGGCCACTCGGACGATCGGCTGCCCGCCCCAGCTTCCCATTCTCTTCGATATCGCCTCACTCGATCCCAATTGTTGAGACCGGTGATGAGACTGGCACCCTGCGAGTCGGCAACGGGAACCGGCTCGTTGCGGTGCGCCAATGCACACAGCAAAGTCACGAAGTCGCCGCGGGTGCCGGCAGTGAGCACCGGTACTCTGCCCACAGCGCTCAGATGCAGCTCGAGGCTCAACAGCTGCGGAGCTTCGAGACGCAGCTCCTCGATGTCCGCGCCAGGTTCCTGCCCCCGTCTCGTGGCGGAGAGATACGCCCGCCTGCGGCTGATGCCCTCCACGATCGGGAAACGAAGCTGCACCAATCGCTCTCGGAGAGCCTCGAAGGCACCCAGTCGACCGGCGCTCTCCAGGTACTCCTGCCAAGCCAGAACCTGCGGTCCGTCTTCGAGCGGGTAGGATGTCGGCAGCCCCTCCTGCGGTGCCACGAAGGCGCTCTCGTTGTAGCGCAGAAGCTCCTCAGACACCTTCGGCTCCACACCCCAGCGGCGCAGCAGTGCAGAGCACCGTTCCAGGTTGGTCGCATCTCCGGCCATTCGCCTCACTCCCCCATTCTCCCACCGAGACTCCACGGCTCGCATCGTGGATTCCGCGGCCCCGCATCGGTATGCTGCACGTATCGTCGAGCCGCCATTCCTCGCGCCACTGACCGAGGGCCCCGAGACACCCGATGAGCCCCGACTCCGATCCTTCACGCCACCTCGTTGCCTACTCCGACGGCCAGATCATCTTCTCGCAGGGCGACGAGGGTGGCGAGATGTACATCATCGAGGACGGCCAGGTAGAGATCCTCCTGGAGGACGACGACGGGGACTCGGTTTCGCTGGCGACTCTCGAGCGCGGTGACTTCTTCGGCGAGATGGCGGTGCTCGACGGTGCGCCGCGTACCGCCACGGCTCGCTCGAAGGGCGATTGCCGGGTCCTACCCCTGCGCGGAGCCCAGTTCACAGAGATGCTGCAGCGCAATCCCGGCACCACCCTGCGCATCATGAAGAAACTGAGCGGCCGGGTTCGAGAGCTGCAACGCCGCCTGGGCGATGTACTCGGCTCCTCGGAAACGGTGGTCGACGAAGCGGCTCCCGCGGCACCACCGCCACCCCCCGCCGCCCGGCCGCTCGCAGTGCGACTGGTTCACGAGTCCGGCGTCGGTTTCGAGCTGCCGGACGTCGCCGAGGCCCTGATCGGCCGACCCGATTCGTCCGTCGGCAGAGTGCCGGAGATCGACCTGACCCCGCTCGACGATGAGCGCTCGGTGAGCCGCTCTCACGCTCGCCTGGTGAATCGAGACGGCAGCCTCTTCCTGATCGAAGAGACCGGCACCACCAACGGCACCTTCGCCAACGCGCAGCGCCTGGAGACGGGTGTTGCACACGAGGTCTTCGACGGCGACAGCCTGAGCTTCGGCGGTGTGGTGCTCACCCTGCGCGTCGGCTGAGGAATCGAAACCTACTCGCTCTCTTCGGTCGGCTCCGCAGAGTCGAGCAGCCGAATCGCATAGTCGATCTTCTCCCCGGCTTCGGCTCGCCCTCCGCGGGGCGAGCCCTCTGCGCTGGCTGGGCCCTGGATCTCGCGCGAGCGCTCGAGTGCGGCAGTTCGATCGGACGCGATCTCGAAGGAGGCCCGCAGCCCCGAGACCTCGAGAACATCCTCGATCCTGCGATCCAGGCCGAAGATCACCAGGCTGCCTCCAGAGCGCGGCAGGCCGCGAGAAAGCCCCAGCAAGACCCGCAGACCGGACCCACTGACCCGGCTCAGTCCTCCGACATCGAGCAGGAAGTGGAGGGCCCCTTCCTGCTGGTGACGGCGACAGTGCTCCTCCAGTTCGGCCCCAGTCTGTGCATCGAGCTCGCCCTCGAGCTCCAGCTCCAGGTAGTCGTCGTTCTTGCGGGCGCGGATCTTCATTCGGGCTCACCGCGTAGCGTAGCAGCCGAGAGGGCGCAGCTCGGCACCCGTTGTGGCTGCGGGGAGAAAGCTCGTGGCGGTAGTACACTCCCAATTCCGTGAGGGTGAGCAGCGCGGGCAGCACGCGAGGGTGCCCTCGCCGCACCTGAAGCGGCTCGAGAACACGAGGAACAACGATGGCGCACAAGCTCTTCCGCCAGGCCGCACTCGACAAGCTGTCGTCACCGGAACGACTCGACGAGCTCATGAAGGTCACTTCGCCGATCGGGTGGCTCTCCCTGGCCGCCCTCGGCGCCGCCATCCTCGCCGCCTGTATCTGGGGCTTCACCGGCAGGATCACCACCAAGGTGGATGGGGAGGGGATCCTGTTACGGGGTGCGGCCGTGCTCGATGTGACTTCCGGCAGCGAAGGCAGGCTGGCCTCTCTTGCCGTGGACGAGGGCGACATCGTGGAGGCGGGACAAGTCGTCGCGCTGGTCGAGCAGCCCGACCTCGAATTGCGCCTGCAGAACACCCGCCGCGAGCTCGAAGCGTTGCGCGCTCAGGACCGCGATCAGATCGCCGCCATCGAGCAGATCAACGACCGCCGAAGAAAGCAGATCGAAGAGCTGAAGAAGGAGGCAGAGGTCCTCCAGGGCCTGATCGACGACGGCCTCGCGACGCTGGCCAGCAAGCGACAGACCGAGGCCGAGATCGCCGCCATCGAGCAGCAGATCGTGACCAGCCGCGCGATCGGTGCGGACCGCGCGAATCAGGTGGCCGCCACCCAGAACGAGATCAGCCAGTTCGAAGTTCGCCTCCAGGAGCAGCAGCAGGTGGTCAGTCCCTACACGGGCCGGGTGCTCGAGATGATGCTCGATCCTGGAAGCCTTGTCGCGCCGGGGAGTCGGATCCTGACCCTCGAAACCCTCGAGGCGCCCGTGGACGCTGTCGTCTACATTCCGGCCTCGGCAGGCAAGAAGGTCCGGCCAGGAATGCGGGCGCGCATCTCCCCCACCACGGTCAGACCGGAGGAGTACGGTTACATCATCGGCGAGGTGCGAAGCGTCTCCGACTTCCCCGCCACTCCCGAGGGTTTGCGACGCACCTTGCGCAACCCCAACCTGGTGGCTGCTCTCACCGACAACAACAGCGCCCCGATCGAAGTGATCGTGCGCCTTTCGGTCGACGAGAGCACACCGAGCGGCTACCACTGGTCTTCCTCGCAGGGTCCGCCCGTCCAGGTCTTCACCGGGACCCTCTGCTCGGCCTCGGTCGAGGTCGCCGCCAAGAGGCCCGCCGAGTACGTTCTCCCCTTCCTCAAGGAGCTCACCGGCGCCAGCGCGGTCCTCTGGAGAGCGCCAACCGAGTGACGATGGTCCCCTCTCGATCCGACACTGCGTTGGCCCCATGACGGACTACCGCCTCATCACCTTGACCCCCCCCGAGGAACGGGGGGGGATCGCAGAGCGCTACGACCTCGATCGCGGCGAGCTCGTCCTCGGGCGCAGCGTCAAGACCAACCTCCAGCTCCAGAACGCCACGATCTCGGGCCGCCACGCGCGGCTCGTCGTGGGCGCCGACGGCTGCTGGATCAGCGATCTCGGTAGCTCCAACGGTACGGCCGTCAACGGCGAACGCATCAGCCAAGCCACCCGCCTCGAGCCAGGCGACCAACTCTCCCTGGGCAGCGTGACCTTCTTGCTCGAGGCCGAGCAGGTGAGCTCCACCCCCGCTGCCCCCGCGGAATCGCCCCACGACCGGGCCGACGTGTCGGAGCTCGCAACGGCAACGGTGTACGACCGCA
This sequence comes from uncultured Acidobacteriota bacterium, assembly GCA_963851415.1. GTDB lineage: Bacteria > Acidobacteriota > Thermoanaerobaculia > Multivoradales > Multivoraceae > CAWKPF01. The sequence goes on along the minus strand of CAWKPF010000002.1, from coordinate 3,496,566 downwards.
CCCGTTTGACTCCTGCGGGAAGAGTCGACGACGAGCAACTGGCGATGATCGACGCAGCCCCCCTCGAGGTGCGCCTGCCGAGCACCCTGATCCCGCTCGACCAAGGGATCCGGCGTATCACGCCTCGTCGAATCGGCGTCGAGCCACAAGAGAAGCCCGGCCCACCTCGACCGACCGAGGAAAAGAGCTCGCGCGACTACCCCCCTCCACCCAACCGGCGAACCAAGGTGCCGACGATCCTGCAGATGGAAGCGGTCGAGTGCGGCGCGGCTGCGCTGGCGATGATCATGGCCAGCCACGGACGCTGGACCCCACTCGAGGAGTGTCGGGTGCAGTGCGGAGTTTCACGCGACGGCAGCAAGGCGAGCAACCTGGTCAAGGGCGCTCGCAGCTACGGAATGGTGGCCAGGGGCTTCAAGTACAACGAGGTGAAGGATCTCTACGATCTGGCGTTTCCGGTCATTCTCTTCTGGAACTTCAATCACTTCGTCGTTCTCGAGGGGTTCTCGGGCGGCAAGGCCTGGATCAACGACCCGGCCCAGGGACCACGCTCCCTCAGCCTGGAGGAGCTCGACTCCGCCTTCTCCGGCATCGTTCTCACCTTCGAGCCGGGAGAAGACTTCGAGCCAGGGGGCCAGGGCCCGAGCATGAGTGCGGCGCTGCGACGCCGACTCTCCGGCTCGAAGGCCGCCCTCACCTTCATCGTGATCTGCGGCCTGTTCCTGGTGATCCCCGGACTCGTCGTGCCCACCTTCACGCGCATCTTCATCGACGAGATCCTGGTCGCGGGTCGAGCCGGCCTGCTGAGGCCCCTGCTCATCGGCATGGGGCTCACCGCACTCCTGATGATGGCGCTGACACGCTTCCAGGAGTACTACCTGCTTCGCCTCGAGTCGAAGCTGGCACTGAGCAGCTCGAGCAGTTTCTTCCACCACGTGCTGCGCCTCCCGGTGACCTACTTTGCCCAGCGCTACGCCGGCGAGATCGGCTCGCGCGTGATGATCAACGACAAGGTCGCGCAGATCCTCTCCGGCAGGCTGGCCACCACGCTTCTCGACTGCGTGCTGGTGGTGTTCTACGCCACCTTGATGTTCTTCTACGACTTCACGATGACCGCGGTAGGCGTCGGGCTCTCTTTGCTCAACGTCGTCGCCCTGCAGTTCGCCTCCCGGCGCAGAGCCGACGCCAGTCGCCGGTTGCTGCAGGAAGACGGCAAGCTCACCGGCACGGCGATGAACGGCCTGTCGAGTATCGAGACTCTCAAGGCCACCGGCGGGGAGTCGGAGTTCTTCTCCCGCTGGGCGGGCTACCAGGCGAAGGCACTCCGCGCCGAGCAGGAGCTCGCGCTGGTGGCCCAGTACACCGGCGCCGTTCCCGGCCTGGTGCAGTCGCTGATCACTGCGGTGGTCCTGCTTCTCGGCAGCCTCGCAGTGATGAACGGCAAGATGAGCATCGGTACCCTCATTGCCTATCAGACCCTGATGGCCAGCTTCACTCGTCCGCTCGGCGCCCTGGTCTCCTTCGGGTCGAGCCTGCAGGAGCTCAAGGGCGACATGAGCCGGCTGGACGACGTGCTCAACCACCCGATCGACCCGCAGCACCAACGAGCCCTCACTCAGGACGGCGCGGCACCGAGAGCGATCAAACTGGCCGGCAGGGTCGAGCTCGACAACATCACCTTCGGCTACAACCCGGTCGAGGCGCCGCTGGTCGAGGGATTCAACCTCACGATCGAGCCCGGTCAACGAGTCGCCCTGGTCGGCCCCAGTGGCAGCGGCAAGAGCACTATCTCCAAGCTGGTTGCGGGTCTCTACGAGCCCTGGAGTGGCCGAGTGCTCTTCGACGGCATTTCCCGCTCTGAGCTGCCGCGCAGTCTGATCGCCAATTCGCTCGCCGCCGTGGATCAGGAGATCTTCCTCTTCGGCGGCACCGTGCGCGACAACGTCACCATGTGGGACTCGACGATTCCGGTCGCGCGCATGACCCGAGCCACCAAAGACGCCGCCATCGACGACGTCATCGAGACCCGCGACGGTGCCTTCCAATCGAAGGTCGACGAAGGAGGCGACAACTTCAGCGGCGGGCAACGGCAGCGACTCGAGATTGCCCGTGCCCTGGTGTCGGATCCGACGATCTTGATCCTCGACGAGGCCACGAGCGCCCTGGACCCCACCACGGAGAAACTGATCGACGACAACTTGAGGCGGCGGGGCTGCACCTGCCTGATCGTCGCTCACCGCCTGAGCACGATTCGCGACTGCGACGAGATCATCGTCATGGATCGCGGCCAGATCGTGCAACGCGGCACCCACGACGAAATGAAGTCCGTCGAGGGCATCTACGCCTCCCTCATCCGTGAGTAGCCTCCTTCGAGTCGACAGAGCAGGAATCGAACGTTGAACGAAGCCCGACTCAGCCCGTCCGAGGTCCTGGCGCTCACCGGCGAGGGAGCGATCGAGGAGATGATCGGCAGCCGCCCCTTCGTGCTGTCGGACCCGGACGATCTCTGGCTGGTCGAGGAGGGAGTGGTCGAGATCTTCTCTGTCGAGCTGAAGGACGGCCACGTCGTCAGCTCGCGCTCCCACTTCCTCACCGTACCGGCGGGAAGTTGCATGTTGGGAATGGACCTCGAGAGCCTCGGCATGAACTACGGCTTCCTCGCCGCGGGCCGCACCGGCACCCGGGTTCGGCGTTTCTCGATCGAACGGCTCAAGGCGCTGATCGAGGAACGCCCGGAGGTGGCCACCGTGTGCTCCCTGATCGACGACTGGATCGCTGCGCTCGGCCGCAGCCTGACGGACGACATCGTGCCGCTGCCGCAGATGGACTCCAACATCGAGGCCCGCGAGCGGCTGGCGCTCGAGAACCAGGCGCGCGTGAGCACCTCACGGGGTGTGGTGTGGCTCGAGGTCATGGGAGGAAACCTGCTCTTCGTCGGTATGGAGGGTCTGGTGTTCGACCGCACCGGAGCCCCGCAGGTGATCCCACAGCACAGCATCCTGCTCGAGATCGAAGAGTTGATGAATGCCGGGCCTCGGCAGCGCCAACTCTTTCCACTCTCTCCCAGTACCTGGGTCGAAGCCGCCAACGCCGAAGGCGTCGTCACCCGTATCGACACCCACGAGGCGCGGACCCTGGTCCAGGATCCCGGCTACTGGCGCGCCATCGAGTCGTTTCACCAGGTGCTCTGCCAATGCCAGTTCATCAACAAGCGCCTGGAGGCAGTCGACGAACTGAACCGACTGCGTTCCAAATCGCAGCATGCAGAGGCCGCACGAGCCGACGCGGTTCGAGAATTGGCTCACGTCCTCGACGAGGATCGGGGCCCGGCCAGGCCTGTCGAGAGCGAGTCTGGCGGCGACCCCCTTCTGTCTTGCTGTTCGTTGATCGCCGATTCACTCGGTTTCGAGATCAAAGCCCATCCCGAGGCTGACAGCAAGCTGGCCTTCGACACCCGGGTTTCGCTCATCGCCAAGGCGTCGCGGGTGCGAGCGCGGCGGGTCGCGCTGCGTGACGACTGGTGGCGTCACGACCATGGACCCCTGCTGGCCCAGATCGCTGCGACCGAAGCGCCGATCGCGCTTCTCCCGACTTCGACCAGCAGCTACGAGGCGGTCGATCCGGGGTCGGGAGAGCGCTTCAAGGTCACCGCCTCGTTGGCCGAGCAGCTGAGCCCTTTTGCAACCAGCTTCTACCGCCGCTTTCCCGAACGAAACCTGACCGCCTGGAACCTGATGCGCTTCGGAGCTCGCGGTCTGCGCCGCGACGTCGTGACATTGGCGCTCATGGGCATCGCTCTGGGGCTGCTCGGCACCGTCATGCCGGCGTTGACCGGAACGCTGTTCGACTCGGCGATCCCGGGGGCCGATCGTCCGCTGGTGGCGCAGATCACCGCCGCCCTCTTTCTGGTGGCACTGGTTTCAGCAGCGTTCTCCCTGACCCAGGGCATCGCCTCGCTCAGAATCCAGAGCCGGATGGACTACGCCATCCAGGCTGCGCTCTGGGATCGTCTCCTCGACCTGCCCTCGGGCTTCTTCCGCGAGTACAGTGCCGGAGATCTCGCTGAACGAGCGGCGGGGATCAACACCATTCGAAGCCTTCTGGCGGACGCGGGGGTCGGCGCCATTCTCGGCTTTCTCAGCTCGCTCTTCTACCTCGGCCTGATGCTCTTCTACAGTCCGACACTCGCGCTCGCGGCGATCGGCCTGACGGTCGTGTTCGTCGCGGTGAGCTTCGCAGCGAACTTCCTTCAGCTGCGCTACCAGCGTGAGTACCTCAACGCCTCGGGCAGGTTGACGGGGCTCGTCCTGCAGCTGATCTCTGGCATCTCGAAGATCCGCGTCGCGGGAGCCGAAGACCACGCCTACCGCCTGTGGGCCAAGGCCTTCGCCCACACGCGTCGCCTCGGATTCTCGGTCGGCCGGATCCAGAACCGAGCTCAGGTCTTCAATTCGGGCTTCGGTGTGCTCTCTTCCATGGTGATCTTCGCGACCCTGGCGGTCACCCTGGCGAGGTCGGGCGCTCTCCCCAACCAGGGCCTCTCCACCGGACAGTTCATCGCGTTCAACGCCGCCTTTGGCATGTTCCTGACCGCCTGTCTGACGCTGAGTGAAGCCTCGCTCGGGATGCTCAGGGTCGTTCCGATGTATGAGCGCCTCAAGCCGATCTTGACCTCGCCGCCCGAGACCGACACCCTCAAGGCCTATCCAGGGCAGCTCAAGGGGCGCATCGAGCTGTCGCACCTCCACTTTCGCTATCAGCAGGATGGGCCCTGGATCCTGCGTGACGTCAGCCTCCTGATCGAACCAGGCGAGTTCGTCGCCCTGGTGGGACCCTCGGGCTCGGGCAAGTCGACCCTGGTGCGCCTGATGCTGGGCTTCGAGACGCCGGAGAAGGGCTCGATCTACTACGACGGCCAGGAGCTCTCCACTCTCGATCTTCGAGAGGTTCGATCCCAACTGGGCGTCGTGCTTCAATCCGGCCAGCTGATTCCCACGGACATCTACCGCAACATCGTCGGCGGCGACACGTCGCTGTCGCTGGAGGACGCCTGGGAAGCTGCCCGCCTTGCCGGCCTCGCCGACGACGTGGCCGAAATGCCGATGGGGATGCATACCTTCATCAGCGAGGGCGGCGGCGGACTCTCCGGAGGCCAGAAACAGCGTCTGCTGATCGCACGCGCGCTCGTCCGGCGGCCCCACATCCTCTTTCTCGACGAAGCCACCAGCGCACTGGACAATCGCACCCAGGCGATCGTCGCCGAGAGCATGGACCGACTTCAGGCGACTCGAGTGGTCATCGCCCATCGTCTCAGCACGATCCGCCACGCCGACCGCATCTGCGTCGTCGACCACGGAGAGATCGTCGAGCAAGGAAATTACGAAGAACTGATCGCGCAGGGCGGTGTCTTCGCGCAGCTGGCGCGTCGCCAGCAGGCGTGAGCCCGATCTCCAATGAACTGCAGTCGGCTACCATCGTCGAGTCCCAGAGAGGGAACCGACGTCTTCGAGGAGCAGCCATGAACTCAGCCCGAGCACTCATCGCAATGTCGATCGCCGCAGCGCTGAGCGCCGCATGCGCCAGCGTCGATCCCGCCGCCACGCCCGCAACCACGACCGAGGCCCGCGAGAACGTTCGCGAGATGGACACCACTGGCCGTTGGACGAGACCCGACGCCGAGACCGTAGTCGAGCCCGGATGGTGGCGAGTCTTCGGTGACGACCAGCTCTCTGCGCTGATCGAAGAGGCGATCTCCGAGAACATCGACCTGAGGGTTCTCAGCTACCGGATCGAACAGGCCGAGCTCGGCCTCTCCTCGGCACGGCAGCGGGGCATGCCACAGTTCTCGGCCGACATCGGCGGCAACGCCTCGTTCCAGAGCCTCGAAGGGCTGAGTCGAACCACCACGCAGTATCAGGGCGGAGTGAACGTCGCCTGGGAAGCGGACATCTGGGGCAAGCTCCGCCAGCAGCAGGCCGCATCGAGCGCCGAAGTCCGCGCCAGCGAAGCCGACTGGCGCGCCGGCTACCTCTTCCTGGTTCACGACACGGCGGCCTCCTACTTTCGGCTGCGGGCCCTCGAAGAGCAGGCGGGAATCCACGCTCGGGCCATCGGCTGGGCCGAAGAGGCTCTCGCGGTCTATGAGCGGCAGGTCGCCGGCGGGCTCATCACTCGCGACGCGATCACCGCTCAGCAGGCCGAGGTCCTGCGGCTCCAGCGCGAGTTGGAAGAGCTCAACCGCCAGCGGGAGGTCGAGCTCAACACCCTGGCAGTGCTCCTGGGCAAGATGCCGAGCACGTTCGCCCTCGAGGCAGCTACACTGCGCGGGCTGGTCCAGCTTCCCGAGATCGACACCGGAGTCAGCGCGAACCTGCTCGAGCGTCGGCCCGACGTCGTGGCAGCCGACGAGCGACTCTCCGCCGCCTACCGGATCACCGAGGCCCGTCGGGCTGCGCGGCTGCCGTCGATCACGATCGGTGCACCCACGGAAGTCTCGGGCGGTTTCGGCAATCCGACCAGCTTCTTCGCGAGCTTTTTGCCGCGCATCTCCTTCCCGGCACTCAACCCGCAGACCAAGATCGACCTGAAGATCTCCGAAGTGGATCTGAAAGAGGCCAGGGATCGCTACACCCAGACCGTGCTTCGAGCCGTTCAGGAAGCCGAGAACGCCATCATCGATCTGCGCTCGAGAGAAACCCAGCTGGACTACGAAGGGGACCGCCGGGAGCTACTCGAGCGCTCCTTGCGCGACGTGAGCACCCGGCTCGATGCCGGGATGGCGACTCGACTCGAGGTTCTCGAAGCCAGTCGCGCGTTGCTGCTCGCGGAACAGCAGGAGCTCCAGCTGTACGCCTTCGCCCTGCTCGATTCGGTGAGGCTCTACAACAGCCTGGGAGGTGGTTGGTAGCCGCGGAACTGTTGGGCAGCAGGACTTTTACCTCCTGGTGCCCAATGGCCTGACGACAATGGGTCCGGGGGGACTGAGAGGTTCGACGGTGATTGGGTAGGGAATGGGAGTAGGGCCAGCCGGTGTCGGCGTCAAGCGGACCACGGCAATCCACCCACCGACTACGTCGTCCAGCTCGTCCTCGCTCAATTCAACCGGGGCTCGGGAGATCTCGTTCTTCAATGTCAGCTCCTCGTTCGCTGCGGCCGCTATTGGCTCGCGCGTCGATGAGGAGAAACGGGGAACCGTCTCTTTGTTACACGCATGGCAACGGGAGGGTGGGACCGAACATCTCGCTCGGCCTTCATCCGGGCCCCTGCCATCCGGTGTAGACGTGACCGAACCGCTCGTCGTAGGCCTCACGGTCACCGTGCGCGTGGCCTGCAGAACGACTCCGCGTGGTTGCAACAAGTGTTACTCTTTGCAACTGGAGGCCTCGAATGAAGAAGTCCACGATGGGCGTCAAACTGGACCAGGAGACTCGCGAACGGTTGAAGGCTCTCGGTGAGATCCGGGAGCGATCGCCCCACTGGCTGATGACCGACGCCATCCACCGCTACCTGGACGTAGAGGAGCGCTTCGAAGAGGAGAAGCGCGAGGACGAGGAGAGGTGGCAGCGCTATCTCGACTCTGACGCCTTCGTGAGTGAGGACGAGATGACGGCACGCCTCGAGACTCTCGCCGATCGAGCCCGGCAAAAGGCCGAGGCGGAGTGAAGCTGATCTGGCTACCCGAAGCCGGCGACGACATCGAGCGGCTGTTCGAGTTCCTGGTCGAGAAGAACCCGGTGGCCGCCCAGCGGGCGATGCAGGCGATCCTGGAGTCGTCGAAGCAGCTGCCCGAACACCCTCGAGTGGGCCCGCGAATGGATGACGACACCGAGCGACGCGAGCTCTTCGTACCGTTCGGCGCGGGTGCCTACGTCCTTCGATACCGGCTTCACTACGAGACGGTCATCGTCCTTCGCGTCTGGCACAGTCGCGAGAGGCGCTCGAGGAGCTGAGCTCGGGTTTCGCAACTGGAGTCGGGCTGGGCCTCGGACGCGATCCTTTCCAGGCCGGACGCCTGGGCCTTCGCGGTCCATGAGCTCCTGGTCATACCGCAGGTATGAAGTTATACTCCCGGTATGAAGACCGCCATCTCCGTTCCGGACGAGCTCTTTGCGAGAGCCGACCGCCTGGCGCAGAAGCTCGGAGTGTCGAGGAGTGAGATCTACTCGAGAGCGCTCGCCGAGTTCCTCGCGCGCCGGGATCCGGTGCAGGTCACCGCCAGATGGGACGAGGTCTGCGAAGCGATCGATCAGAGCGACGACGATTTCGCCGAGCGGGCATCGGCCACGATCCTGCGCGATTCCGAGTGGTAGCCGGACGATGGCCGGGAACATACGCCAGGGCGACGTGTGGTGGGCACGCCTTCCCGAGTCCAGTGGTTCTGAACCGGGCTTTCGCCGACCCGTTGTGGTGGTCCAGGGCGACGCTTTGAATCGCAGCCGCCTCAGGACCGTCGTCTGCGTGCCTTTGACCAGCAATTTGAACTGGAGCGACGCTCCGGGAAACGTGCCGCTCGCGGCGAGGAGAACGGGGCTCGATCGCGACTCGGTGGCGAACGTGTCCCAGTTGATCACCCTCGATCGAAACAGGCTCGAGGAATCTCCGGGCTCTCTGACGGGAGAGGACCTCTTCCTCGTGCTGCAGGGGATCGACGTCGTACTCGGTCGCGACTGAGCTTCGCGGCTGCCGGAAAGACGGCGCCGCCTTCGATGCGACTCCCGTCCCTCCCAAACGAGAAAGAGGCGCCGGAGCGCCTCTGCTATTCGAACCCTCGAGAACGAGGGGCTTGCTGCTGGTATCCCCAACGGGATTCGAACCCGTGTCGCCACTTGAAAGGCTGGTGCAGGGATGTCACTCTCATGGGTGGTCAACGAAGCCTGGCTTGCCCACCGGCAGCAGGAGTTGGAGACAGACCTCATGGGTGCCCACCTACTCGCGACCGACAAGCCACCGGCAGCCCAGTTTCTAGGCTGAGGCCGCGATCACGACTCGCTCCTTTTGTGCGGGCTCCAAAACGCATGGTTTGGAAATCGATACTGATGAAGAACTTCTGGATCTCTGTCGCGCTCCTCCTGCTGGTTTGCGCACCGGCTCCGTCTCAAGTCGTGGACTACGACATCGTCTACTCGAGGCAGGTCAGGTTTGGCGACAATACGAACACCACCTGGCCCGAGTTCAACAACTCGGCGATCATAGATCCAGGCGCCGACCTGATGCTCCTGCACCCGGACGGGTCGGAGGAGATGCTGTACGACTGCACGACGTGCTCGGTCGTCGATCCGTTCCCAACCTTCGACGGCGAGTCGGTTCTGTTCGCCGTGATGTGGAACGCAAACCCGACGCAGAGGACCGGCGGCTCTTCGATCTTCCGGATCAGCCTGGAGACCCGGGCACTCGAAGAGCTGGCTGGACCCGACGACTGGGACACGCCCTCCGGCAACCCGATACCTGGGCGCAAGGTCTACAACACCGCACCCGTTCCCGTGGCTGGCAACCGGATCATGTTCACCTCGACGCGGGCGGGCTTCATTCCCCCGAAGTTCCAGACCCAGAGCGACCTCTTCCAAACAGGCGGCGGTCCCAACCTCACGTTCCAGCTCTACGCAATGAACGCGGACGGTAGCAACGTCGAGCCCGTGGCTCCCATGAGTATCGCGAGCGCTCTGCACCCGACGCCGCTGAACGACGGGAGGGTTCTGTTCTCGACGAACGAGGCGCAAGGCGCCCGCGACCGACGGCTCTGGGCGCTCTGGTCGATCTACCCTGACGGGCGACACTGGGAGCCGATCCTCTCCAGCTTTTTTGTCAATGACGGCGTGCACTTCGTGACTCAACTCTCGAACCAGGACGTGGTCGCGACGCGCTACTACAACCTTTTCGCAAACGGGTTCGGGATCTTCTACAGGTTCCCCTTGCCGGATGCCGCGACGAGCCCGAACGGCGCCCCGTTCCAGGACTGGAAGCAGGCCGACAACCCGTTCATTCGCGAAGCGCGAGGCGGGTGCCCGAATTGCGGCGAAAGGTGGCCCTTCATGCCGTGGGGGATCGAGAGCCTGACCGAGTGGACCAACGGTGGAGACTTCACCGCGCCCAAGGGGATCGGCAAGGTCACCCACCCGAGCGCGGCACCGGACGGCCAGCTCCTCGCGGTGTACACGCCAGGACCGGCCAACCACAGTTTCAGGAGCCCGAAGATCCCGTACTACGATGGCGGGATCTACGTGATCCCCGACGGTGCCCCGACGAACGGCCCTGAGGAGTTCATCCTGGTCAAGAATGACCCGGCCTACAACGAGGCATACCCGAGGGCGGTCGTGCCCTGGTCGGCGATCCACGGGCAACCCGAGCCGACCGACCTGGGCTGGGTCCCGAATGACGGCACGCTCGACCCGGCGCTCCCCGAGGGGACACCCTACGGCCTGGTTGGCACCAGCTCGATGACCTGGAGAAACACCAAGCCCACCCCGGGCTCGGGCATCTACGACATCGACGCCTTCAACAGCGCCGCGAACGGACAGTCGACCAACTGGACGAGACAGGGTTCCGACGCCGGATGGTACAGCGACGAGGACATCGCGTACGTTCGCCTCCTGGCGATGGAGCCCAGGATCGACGGCGCGCCCCAGGACTTCAAGAGTGCCGGCGCCGAGCGCCTTCGCGTTCTGGGCGAGGTCCCGGTGCGCCACCCCGAGGCTCCAGGCGATACGTCGTGGATGGCGAAGATCCCCGCCGATACCCCGTTCACGTTCCAGACTCTCGACGAGCGGAAGATGGTCCTGAACATGGCGCAGACCTGGCATCAGGTCAGGCCGGGCGAGAAGCGCGTGGATTGCGGCGGGTGCCACGCTCACGCCAGGGTACCGGAGCCGTTCGAGGGCAAGGTCGCGAGCCGGCCCGACTACGTTCCGGCGGACCTCACCGGCCCGTACTACACCGTAGAGTTCGAGCGCGATATCAAGCCCATCCTCGACGAGAAGTGTGCCTGGTGCCACGTCAGAAACGGCGGGCCAGGTCTCGACCTCAGGACGCCGACCTGTCTGACCCAGGACCGCGGCGGCAACTGCCAGGCGTCGACGCTCGCGAACGGCAACTGGAGGCAGACCAACGTCAGCGCGTGGGTGCGACCGTTCCAGTCGCGGCGCTCGTTCCTGATCTGGAAGATCTACGAGGAGCGACTCGACGGGAAGACGAACGCCGACTACCCCTCGGGGGCGGAGTGCACCAACACACAATACGATTGTGACCGGGACTACGCACCGGGCACCCTCGACCACAAGGCAATGATGACCGAGGCGGAGCGCCAGATGTTCGTGAAGTGGGTGGACCTGGGAGCGGCGGTAGGCTCTGGCTTCCTTCAGGACACGCAGCGCCCCGCTCTCCATGTACAGGCAAGTGACGGCGGCGTGATTGTCTCAGCGGCTGACCCGAGCGGCCCCGTAGAGGTCGCGCTCTTCGAGAATGAAACTCCGGTGACGCTTTCCGACATTGGTGATAACCGCTGGTTTGCCAATGTGGGTGGCGGTGCCCTCTCGGCTATCGCCACGGACCTGTCAGGCAACCAGTCCGTTAGGTTTCCGGTGCCCGGAGAATGCGTCAGTACTCCCAACAATCTCTGCCTGAAGCGCGGTCGCTTCCATGTTTCTCTCAACTGGGATGTCGAAGACGGTCGATCCGGAGCAGGAAACGCGGGGTATCTTTCGGCCGATTCCGGGTACTTCACCTTCTTCAACGAAAACAATGTTGAAGTTCTGGTGAAGGTCCTAGAAGACAAGGGCAGAAACTTCTGGGTGTTTGCCGCTGGTCTTACAAATCTTGCGGTGGATCTTCGAGTGACCGACACGATGACCGGGCAGACTGCAACATACCGAAACCCCAAGGGCTCTGCGTTTCAGGCGATCACCGACACGGGGGCATTCCGGTGGAGTGAAGATGGGGACCGTCCCTCCTCGGCTGATCCGCCTGAAATTGCCGAGACGCAGGAGTACGGGAAGGCCTCGGTTCCACTTTTGGGTGGACGATTCCGGGTCTGGCTCGAGTACGCGACGGAGACGGATGCTGGTACGGCCGAAGCTATGGCCCTGACAGAGAATATTGGCCTTTTCGCTTTCCGGAACAAGGCGAACATCGAGGTACTCGTGAAGGTTCTCCGGGGGAAGGACGAGAGCGGTGAGGAGTTCTTCTGGGTCTTCGCTGCAGGACTAACCAACCAGGAGATCGTGATTCACGTTCTCGATGTGGAGAGTGGGAACGAGGCGGTCTACCGCAACCCTGCGAAGAGTCCTTTTGTGCCGATCCAGGACATGGAATCGTTCGCCAACTAGTTTCCACTCTCTTGTCCCACTATTGGCCCCTGCGGATGTTAACCGCTCGGAGGCCACCCCCCGCCGGCTCTGAGCAATCTGCCTCCCATGCGCCTCCTGCTGCTACAACGAGAAAGAGACGCCGAAGCGCCTCTTCTATCTGGAACCCTCCAGAACGAGGGGTGTTGATGGTATCCCCAACGGGATTCGAACCCGTGTCGCCAGCTTGAAAGGCTGGTGTCCTAGACCTGGCTAGACGATGGGGACTCTGGATGGCCTGAACGGCCTGCAAGGGGTCCAAGGGACCCGAAACTGGTGGGCCGTGAGGGTCTCGAACCCCCGACCCGCGGATTAAAAGTCCGCTGCTCTACCAACTGAGCTAACGGCCCGGCGCAGTATAACTGAGCCCGAAGACGGCCGACAACGCTCGGTCTGGAGGCGTCCTTTGCGCTGGGATTCTACCAACCTCGCGGTCCAGATGGGTACTGCCTGGCGTAACAAGACGCCGCTCGCAGGCGTATGGAAGAGCAAAGACCCGATCCGTGCAGCAATCGCACTGAACGAAACCGACTTCCCGGAACTCCCATGAACACGATCCGCAGACATCTCCAGGTCGCCTACCGTCGGATCCGGAAGAACCCGGGCTTCACGGCAATCGCTCTCCTCTCGCTGGCGCTCGGCATCGGAGCGAACACCGCGATCTTCAGCATCGTCAACTCGATCCTGATTCGACCCACTCCTTTCGCCGAACCGGAGAGCCTGGTCGAGATCTTCGTCCAACAGGACGACTTTCCCACCAGCCCCTTCTCCTACCCCGATCTCGAAGACGTCACCAGGGAGACTTCCGAGGTGTTCTCCGGAGTCGCCGGATCGGGCTACACCCTCCTCCAGGAAGAGGCCGGGGATCAGGTCGGGATGCTGCCGGGCGAGTTGGTCACGGCCAACTACTTCTCCCTGCTCGGAATCGAACCGGCGCTGGGCCGCACATTCACCGAGGAGGACGCGCGCGATGAGCGGCGCGTCGTGGTGCTCGACCACCTCTACTGGGAGCGTGCGTACGGAGCCGACGCGGATCTCGTCGGACGGCCGGTCCGCTTCAACGGCCAGGAGTTCACGGTCATCGGTATCGCTCCGAAGAGCTACCCGGGCAACCTGAGAGGCCTGCGCCCGGCGTTGTACGTACCCATCGTGCTCGATCAGCTGCTGATGGGCTCCGAGAACGACCGGCTGGAGTCGCGGGGATCGCACTGGATCTTCACCAAGGCGCGATTGCTCCCTGGAGTGCCGCTGACCCGAGCACAGGGCGTACTCGACGCGATTGCAGCCGATCTGGGGTCCCGCCACGAGAGCTGGGATGGCACGAACGGTCTACTGGCCATGCGCACCACCGATGTCATCGTGAATCCGGTGTTCGATCGCTTCATCGTGCCGGCAGCCGGTTTGCTCCTGGCAGTGGTCGGCGCAGTGCTCCTCATTGCCTGCGCGAACCTCGCGAGCTTCCTGTTGGCTCGGGCCACGGACCGGCGCAAGGAGGTGGCGATCCACCTCGCTCTCGGGGCGAGTCGACGATCGCTCATTGCTGCGCTGCTCACCGAAACCTCGCTCCTCTCGCTGGCGGGCGGCCTGCTCGGAGTCGGGCTGGCCGTCGGGCTGCTCGGTTGGCTGGTCCGCGCGGACCTACCCCTGCCGCTGCCTCTCACCTTCGATTTCTCGCTCGACGCTCGGGTGCTGCTGTTCAGCCTCGGGGTGTCGCTGCTCGCCGGACTGCTCTTCGGGCTCGCCCCTGCTCTCCAATCGAGCAATCCTGACGTGGCCTCGACCCTCAAGGACGAAAGCACCGGGGGAGGCAAGCCGCGCCTCTTCACCCTCCGGCGAGTCCTGGTCACCGCCCAGGTAGCGACCTCCACCCTTCTTCTGGTCACCGCTGGACTCTTTCTGCGCAGCGTGATGGCGAGTCAATCGGTCGATCCGGGCTTCGGCCACGAGCCCACCGGCATCCTGACCATCCTGTTGCCGATGAACGAGTTGAACGAAGAGGAGAGGGCCCTCCGGGTACAGCAGCTCCGGGAACGCTTCGAGACTCTTCCAGGGGTGGAAACCGTCGGTTCGATTTCGAACCTGCATCTCAATCTACTCAACACCCAGAGCGTCGGCATCAATATCGACGGAGTCGAGCCTCCCGAGGGTTACGAGAGCCACCGCATCGACTACGCGAGCATCGATCCGCCCTTCTTTCGAGCGGCGGGAATTCCCCTGCTCGAGGGACGGGAGTTCACCGAGCGCGACGATGCTCAGGCTCCCGCCGTGGCCATCGTGAGCCAGAGCTTCGCCGATCGCTTCTTCCCTGAGGGTCGGGCAGTCGGAAAGACGCTGCGTCGGACAGCTGCCGACGGCGTGAGCGACGCGGAGATCGTGGGAATCGTGGCCGACACCAAGGTGCGCTCGCTCAGCGAGGCACCGCGGCCATTCGTCTACTGGCCGTTCCTCCAGGAGAGCGTGGATTCGTTCACGTTCCTGGCGCAGACCTCGGGCTCGGCAAGGAGCACGAGCATCTCGATGCTCCAGGCCGGCCGCGAGATCGATCCCGACCTGCGCGTCTTCGAAAGCAAGACCATGGAGCGCCACCTGGCTTCACTGCTCTTTCCGATGCAAGCCTCGGCCTTCTTCGTCGCCGTGTTCGCCGGCCTGGCTCTTGCGCTCGCCTGCATCGGTCTCTACGGAGTGGTCAGTTACTCGGTGGCCCAGCGCTCACGCGAAGTCGGGATCCGGGTGTCGCTCGGTGCCGACAGCCAGTCGGTGATCGGGATGCTGATGCGCGGTGGCCTCACGCTGGTCGCGGTCGGAGGCGCCATCGGCCTGCTTCTGGCTGTCGCGGTGCGCAAGATACTCGGAGGCCTGCTCTTCGGAGTCGGCTCCTACGACATCCTGGCATTCGTCGCCGTACCCATCGTTCTCGGGGCCGTCGGCGTTCTGGCTACCTATCTTCCCGCGCGCCGCGCCAGCCGAATCAATCCCGTGCAGGCTCTCCGGTCCCAGTAGGCGCAGCGTCCCGGCACGGCCACGGTCTCAACCGATCCGGGACTCGACGCCTGCAAGCTCGTCCCCGAGCCATTCACGCAGACGTGGCGCTGCAGCGACGAACGTCTCCTCGCGCCTCGGCCCTGTCGAGACCAGTCCCACCTCAGCACCGATCTCGCGCTCCAGGAATGCGATGTAGTCGCGCGCCTCGGCGGGCAGCTCTTCGAGGCTACGTGTACCGACGGTGTTCGTTTGCCAGCCAGGAAGCGTCTCGTACACCGGCTCGACTTCGCCGAGTCGGCAGGTGTCGGCCGGAAGGTGCTCGACCCGCTGACCGTCCATCCGATACGCGGTACAGACCTGAATCTCGGCCAGGTCATCGAGCACGTCGAGCTTGGTCAAAGCGATCGACTCGACCCCGTTGAGGCGTCGCCCGTGGCGTGCCACCACCAGGTCCAGCCAGCCACAGCGCCGGGGCCGGCCGGTGCTGGTACCGAACTCGTGGCCGCGCTCGCGAAGGTGCTCACCAACCTCGCCCTCCAGCTCCGTGGGAAACGGACCTCCACCGACTCGCGTGGTGTAGGCCTTGAGGATGCCGATCGCACCCGAGATGCGCTGAGGCGGAACTCCCGCACCCGTGCAGGCACCGCCGGCAATCGAGTTCGAGCTGGTGACAAAAGGATAGGTTCCATGGTCGACATCGAGGAGGGCACCTTGAGCCCCCTCGAAGAGCACCGTCTTCCCCGCAGCGAAGCCCTGCTCCAACCTCAAAGGGACGTCGCACAGCAGGGGCAGAAGTCGCTCGCGATGCTGACGACAGCAATCCAGGGTCTCGTCGTAGAGGTCGCCGCTCTTGGCGCCCAACAAGTCGAGCTGTCCCGAGACCGTTTCGACGAGAATGGCGAGGCGCTCCTCGAGCTCGTCGCTCGCGAGGTCACAGGTCCGCACGCCCATGCGCGCTGCCTTGGCCTCGTAGCAGGGACCGATTCCTCGCGAGGTGGTACCGATCTTCTTCTCGCCGCGCGCACTCTCGCGCGCGTTGTCGAGCGCGATATGGGGAGGCAGGAGCACCTGGGCTCGATCCGAGATCAGGAGTCGTCCCTCACTGTCGATGCCCGCTTCGTGAAGTCCATCGAGCTCTTCGAACAGGGCAGGGGGAGAGACCACCATCCCGTTGCCCAGAAAGCATTCCATACCCTCGTGGAGGATGCCGGAAGGAATCAGATGCAGCGAGAAGTGTCGGTCGGCGAACTTCACCGTGTGGCCGGCGTTGTGCCCTCCCTGATAGCGGACCACCGACGAGAACGCGGGGCAGAGCAGATCGACGATCTTCCCTTTGCCCTCGTCTCCCCACTGCATACCCACGATGACGAGATTGGCCATGTTCGAATCCTGCGACGTAAACGATAGCGCGGGATCCGCGTGACTCGACCCCGCGCGCGGGACAGTAGCATCCGCCTCCCCTGAGCCCAAGCGCGACGGCGCGGTGATCACTCAGATCGCAGTGCCGTCGCCGGGTCGATCCGGGCGGCACGGCGAGCAGGGACAACCGACGCCACAGCGGCCGTCGCGAGCAGCAGGAGACCCACGGCGGCCAGAGTGACCGGATCGAACGCCGAGATACCGACCAGGGTCCGAGAAAGCGGCCGCGCGCAGAGAACCACCAGCCCCGTCCCGACGACCAGGCCGATCGCTACCCGTCCGACGCCCTGGCGCACCACCATCCAGACGACGTGGCTCCGATCGGCGCCCAGGGCGAGTCGCAGCCCGACCTCGTGGGTGCGCCGCGCGACCGAGAACGCCACCACGCCGTAGAGACCCACTCCCGCCAACAGCATCGCGAGTCCCCCCAACGAGGCCAACAAGCCGGCTACGGTCCTGGGAATGCAGAGCGCCGGTGCGCGCTGCCCTGCAGCCAGTAGCGGCCCTACCCGCTCAGTAAGGAATACACTTCGAGCGCCGAGATGTAAACCAGGAGCCGGATTCTCAGCGCCGAAGCGACAGTGCGAGATTGGCGTAGACCACGTTCTGGCCATCGGAGTTGGCGGTCACGACCTCGGGAAATCCGTCACCGTCGAGATCTCCGAGGGCCACTCCGTAGGTGATGCTGTCGGAATCGCCGAAGCGCAGCTCCTCGAAGCCACGCCCGTCGCCGCGATTCAAGTAGACCGCGTTCTCGGCGCCGGCCTGACCGACGACGATGTCGAGGTCGCCGTCCAGATCGAGATCGTCGAGCGCGACGGCGTAGGTCGGTCCCTCGAGGGAACCGAAGGGAATCCTCTCCGAGAAGGTCCCGGTGCCGTCTCCGAGATAGACGGCATTCTCTTCGTCGATGTTGCCCACCGCGATGTCGAGATCACCGTCGCCATCGAGGTCTCCCAGGGCGACGGCCCGGGTCTCGTCCGAGCCGGTTCCATAGGGGCGCGACACCCGGAAGTCGCCCCGGCCGTCGTTCAGATAGACGAAGTTGCCCTGCCCGTCTCGATTGGCCAGCGCCAGATCGAGATCTCCATCGTCGTCCACATCGCCCACGGCCACCGCAATGGTCGAGTCGTTCGCCGTGCCGAAGGTACCTCGACGCAAGAAGCCACCGGTGCCGTCGCCGAAGTGGATCACGTTCGGATCGCCTCGATTGGTCATGAGGATGTCCACGTGCCCGTCCGCGTCGAGGTCCGCGAGAGTCACGCCCCGGGTTGATTCGATCCCGCCAAAGGTGGGCCCCGCGGTGAATCGTCCGCTCCCGTCGTTCCAGTACAGGAGATTGCGCACCCGGTCGTTGCCGACCGCGATGTCGAGGTCACCGTCCTCGTCGAAGTCGGCCAACGGAGCCGCGTAGGAGGTGTCTTGCTCGTCGCCGACGCTCCTGCGCAGACCGAGTCCCCCCTCGCCGTTGTTCAGATAGACGCGATTCTGCCCCGGCCAGTGACGTCCGTTGGCCACCACGATGTCGAGATCGGCGTCTCCGTCGAGGTCTGCGAGCGCCAAGGAAGCCGTGCGGTCCGACTCGACGCCGAGGGTGGTTCGGGGCCGCAAGACCAGCCAGGGCTCCCCGGCCACGATGCGCTCCACTCGCTGGGCCGCCAGCGCCAGGGCCCGCTGCACATCGACCAGGTCGCCGCCGTTGTTGAAGTCGCGAAGACGGTGCTCGAACTCCTGGCCCTGGGAGAGATGCTCGACCGCCAGGCGGACCTGCTGGAGAGCCGGTCGCCGATGCTCGAAGGTCCCGGTCTCCTCGAGAGAAGCGCGATGCATCGCGCAGTAGAGGCTGAAGGTCGTGTCTTCGGGCTGGCACACGCGGTCGTCGGCGCGGTCCCACGAGGCCTCGTCGGCCAGGATCGCTCGAGCCCGCACGAGGATGGCGAGATCGACTTCGTCCGGACCGACCATGCGTCCTTGGTAGATGGTGAAGGCGAGAGAGTCGTCATCGACTTCGAGTGCGCTCAGGGGGAACCAGCCGAAGGGTGTGCGAAAGACCACTTCCGGCCCGTCGCTTCGCGAGGCAGGGCGCCCGACGATCCACTGCACGGCGAAGCCATCCTCGCCAAGGGTCAGCTCACCCGTCCAGGTGCCGGTCGCCAACTCGTCGCCTCGCCTCGATCTGCGCGCGGACTCGGGAGGAGTCAGACGCAGTGGCAGCGCGTCTGACTCCATGACGCAAGTGCCTACGAACCCGCCTTGTGCACCCCGTTCCAGCCGACAGTTCATCGGATGTCCCAGTGCGGGCGACAGTCCCCAGAGCAGTCCCACCACGACCAATATCGACCGCTCGCGACTCGAGGTCATCCCATCACTCCTCTCCGGGCACCACCTATGAAGTCAAGTTCTCGAGCTTCGCCTTGATGCCGAGGTTGCGAATGAGCCGGTGAAGATAGTTGGGATGCAGTCCCAGCGCCTCGGCAGCGCGAGTGTAGTTTCCCCCGGCGTTGGCCATGGCCTGCACGATGAGACGCTTCTTGGTCTCGCGCAGGGCGTCCTGATAGCTTCCCTCCGCGGCGGCCGGCGCTGCGACGTCCGCGAAGCACTCGGGCAGATCGTGCAGCTCCACGAGCGGCCCCTCCCCCATCACCACGGCTCGTTCGACGGCGTTCGAAAGCTCGCGGACGTTCCCCGGCCAGGGGTAGCGGGCCATGGCGCGACGGGCCTCCTCGGAGAAGCCGGTGATCGGACGATTCAGCCGACTCGAGTGCTCGGCTCGAAAGTGGTTGGCGAGCAAGGCCACGTCTGCGCCGCGCTCGCGCAGCGGGGGCATGGTGATCGAGATCACATTGAGGCGAAAGTACAGGTCCTGGCGAAAGAGCCCCTCATGGATCGCCTCTTCGAGATTCCGGTTGGTCGCGGCGATCAGTCGCACGTCGACCTCGATCGGCCGGTTGCCACCGAGTCGCTCGAATTCTCGCTCCTGAAGTACGCGCAGCAGTTTCGCCTGGACGGCCAGAGGAAGCTCAGCCACTTCGTCGAGAAAGAGGGTGCCACTGTCCGCGATTTCGAGCTTGCCTTGTTTGCGTCGATCGGCGCCGGTGAAGGCCCCCTTCTCGTGGCCGAAGATCTCGCTCTCCAGCAGGGTCTCCGACAGGGTCGCGCAGTTGATGGCGACGAAGGGCCGTTGGCAGCGGGAGCCTCCACGATGGATGGCTGCCGCGGCGAGCTCCTTGCCCGTGCCGCTCTCTCCCAGCAGTAGCACCGTCGAATCCGAATCGGCGACGCGAGTGATGGTCTCCACGATCCTGGCCATCACCGGGCTCTCCCCGATCAGGTCGTGCTCGAGCTCGAGGCTCTGGAGGCGGCGACGCTCGGACTCGAGCCAATCGAGGTGGTAGAGGTTCGAAATCGAGATCGCTGCCAGACCGGCGAGCGCACTGACCAGTCGGAGGTGCTCCTCGTCGAAGACTCGGCTCGCGGCACGGCTTTCCAGGTACAGCAGGCCCAACGGCTCGCTCGTCTGCCCGATCAGCGGCACGCAGATGAGGGAATGCACTGAAGCGTCGTGCAGGCTGTGCGCTCCCTCGAGAGCGTCGGTCTGGGAGACGTCGCTGGCCAAAATCGCGAGTCTCTCCTCGAGCACTCGCCGGGTGACGGTCTCGCTCAGAGTGGTTTCTTCGCCGGCCTCCTCAGAGTCCGGTTGGCTGCGGCAGCGAACGAAGAGCTCGGGCTCATCGCCCGATCGATCGTTCAGCCAGAGCACCGCTCGATCGGCGGGAATCGCCTCGAGCGTGAGCTCGAGCAGCTCCTCGGCAAAGGGAGCGATCTCCCGGTGACGGCCCAATCCGGTGTTGGCTCGCAGGAGCACTCTCAGTCCCGATTCGGCCACCGAGCCGAGCAGCTGCTCGGGGCGAGTCTGTTCCACGTCGAGCAGCGGGATCTCGGCCGCCGAGTGATAGGTCGTGTTCTGCTCGAGAAGAAACCCCCGGGAGTCTCCGGAGGGTTCGTCGTGGGTCAGAAAATGAAACTCGCTCCCACCGATGGTCACCCGATCCCCGTGCAGCAGCTCGCGATCGCCGATCGGAACGGCATTGATGTAGGTACCGTGCGAGCTGCCCAGGTCCTTCAGGGAGTACGTGCCGTCCTCACCCCGCGTCACCACGCAGTGCTTGCGCGACACCCAGGAGTCGGGCAGATAGAGATCACTCTTCGAGTAGCGTCCGATGAGCAACTCGCCCTCTCCGAGCTCGAACGTCTGCCCTGCGAGGGGACCAGACAGGGCGATCAGTCGGGGATTCATGGCGCTTTCTACCGGGACCTCCGATGCCCATACGGGCAACCGAATCGAGGCTAGCAGAAGGATGTAGGCTTCTCCCCATATGCCGTACAAACCCAGAGATCCGAGAAACTCGTGAATGAGCCTCCTGCGAGCCTGGGCGCTTCTCGCGCCTGCGCTTGCAGCGATTCGGGCTCAGGATCGGGGGGACACCGGAGGAGTCGAGAATGCGCGATGTCATCGTGACCGGAGGGACGGGCAGCCTGGGGAGCGCAGTGGTCAAGGCCTTCCTCGAAGCCGGAGATCGAGTGGTGGTGCCGTTCATCGACGCTGCCGAGCGGGATCGGATGGTCGAGTCGCTGGGTCAGAGTCCCGACCTTCTCCTCCTGAAAGCCGATGTGGCCGACGAGTCGGACGCCGCACGAGTGGTGCAGGCGACCGGCACGGTCGACGTTCTGGTGAACGGTGTCGGTGGCTTCGCCGGGGGGCCGGGACTCGCCGAGGGACCGCTCGAAGACTGGGACCGGATGTACCGGATCAACCTGCGCACCGCGGTCACGATGACCCGGGCCGCGCTGACCTCGATGAGACGGGACCCGGGCGGCAGCATTCTCTTCGTCGCGTCGAGCGCCGTCGAGAGCAGCCCCCCGGGTCTCGGAGCCTACGTCGCCTCGAAGGCCGGAGTGGCTTCCCTGGCCCGGACTCTCGCGAACGAGGTGCGGAACACCTCGCTGCGGGTCAACACCGTGGTGCCGACCACGATCGACACGCCCGCCAACCGAGCAGCGATGCCGGACGCCGATGTCTCCTCCTGGACGGCCCCCGGTGAGATCGCTCGAGTCCTGCTGTGGCTCGCCAGCGCCGAGGCCGCCACGGTGCACGGCGCCTTCGTTCCGGTCTAGGACCACGCGGCGCAGCGGCAGCTCGCGGGAGGCTCGCCAGCCGGACGTTTCAGGCAAGCTTCACCGCCTTTTCATCGAAGGCCCCTTCTCCCAGACGACGCAGGTGTGATATTCCCTTACAGAAAGACGCAAATGCAGTCTTGGGCCTGTCAACAACAAGGCGACGTTCCAGAGGGGTTTCTCATGTCCAGATCGATCGGCCGGATTCACTCCCACTGCACCACCACTCTCGCCCTGTTCGGCGCGGCTTGCCTCACGGTCGCGGCTCCGGGCGGCGCGCAGCTGGTCATTCACGAGATCATGCAGAACCCGGCTGCCGTCGCAGACAGTGCAGGAGAGTGGTTCGAGATCCACAATCCGGGTCCGGCTGCCGCCGACATCCAGGGCTGGACGATCAGAGACGACGGCTCCGACAGTCACACGATCAACAACGGCGGGCCCTTGATCGTACCCGCCGGCGGCTATGTGGTGCTCGGCAATAACGCGGACCCGAGCACCAACGGTGGCGTCAACGTGGACTACGTCTACGGCGGCAGCTGGTTCCTCGCCAATGGTGATGACGAGGTCATCCTGATCGACGGCGGAGGCCTCGAGGTCGATCGAGTCGAGTACGATGGCGGACCGAGCTTCCCCGACCCCACGGGTGCCTCGATGGCGCTGCGCGCCCCGGCACTCGACAACAACCTCGGAGCCAGCTGGTGCGAGTCGAGCACGCCCTTCGGAGCGGGCGACCTGGGCACCCCTGGTGAAGCGAACGACTGCGTCCCGGTCGAAGAGCCGGTCGAGCTGGTCATTCACGAGATCATGCAGAACCCGTCTGCCGTCGCAGACGCCGACGGGGAGTGGTTCGAGCTCTACAACCCGGGCGCCGACGCCATCGACATCGACGGCTGGACGATTCAGGACAACGACAGCGACAGCCACCTCATCGACAACGGCGGCCCCCTGGTGGTCGCCGCGGGAGGCTTCGTCGTGCTCGCGAGCAACGCGGACGCGGGCACCAACGGCGGAGTCACGGTCGACTACGAGTATTCGAGCTTCATTCTGGCCAACGGCGCGGACGAGGTCGTCCTGCTCGACGCTGCGCTGAACGAGATCGACCGCGTCGAGTACGACGGCGGGCCGAACTTCCCCGATCCCACGGGCGCCACCATGGCGCTGCGCGACCCGGCCCTGGACAACAACCTCGGCGCCAGCTGGTGCGAGTCGCGTACGCCCTTCGGAGCGGGTGACCTGGGCACCCCTGGTGAAGCGAACGACTGCGTCCCGGTCGAACCGGTCGAGATGGTCATCCACGAGATCATGCAGAACCCGTCTGCCGTTGCAGATGCCGACGGGGAGTGGTTCGAGCTCTTCAACCCGGGCGGCGACGCCGTCGACATCGACGGCTGGACGATCCAGGACAACGACAGCGACAGCCACGTCATCGACAACGGCGGACCCCTGGTGGTCGCGGCCGGAGGCTACGTCGTGCTCGCCGCCAGTGCTGACTCCGCGACCAACGGCGGAGTCCCCGTCGACTACGCGTACTCGGCTTTCTTCCTCGCCAACGGCGCGGACGAGATCGTGCTCGTCGACACCGCCGGCAACGAGATCGACCGGGTCGAGTGGGACAACGGAGCCACCTTTCCCGACCCCAACGGTGCCTCGATGGCCTTGCGCGACCCACTACTCGACAACAACGTCGGCGAGAACTGGTGCGAGGCTCGGACCCCCTATGGCGATGGAGACCTCGGTAGCCCCGGGGCCGCCAACGACTGCCTCCCGATCGGAGCCTTCGAGCTCGAGATCTTCGAGATCCAGGGCACCGGAGCCCGCTCTCCCTACGAGGGATCGACCGCCCTCACCACGAACAACGTGGTCACCGCGGTCGCCCCGAACGGCTTCTACCTGCAGACACCGGAGTCTCGCGCCGACGCCGATCCCGATACCTCGAACGGAATCTTCGTCTTCACCGGTACGCCGCCCACCGTGGCGGTAGGGGATCTGGTGGACGTTCAGGGAACGGTCGCCGAGTTCCCCTCCTTCCGCACCAATCCGATGACCGAGCTCTCTGGGGTGATGGTCGATCTGGTCTCCTCGGGGTCTGCGCTGCCTGCACCAATCGCCTTCGATAGCGCGACCCCGTCTCCCGACCCGGGCGCCCCGAGCTGCTCGCTCGAGCTGGAGTGCTTCGAGGGCATGCGGATCGACGTGGCCGCCGGCACGATCACCGGCCCCAGCCAGGGTTTCGGCACCGACCCGATCGCCGAGGCCTGGATCACAGCCACGGTGGGACCCGGTGGCGAGCCGGCCCGCACCTTCCGCGAGCCGGGGATCGAGTTTCCCGGGGTGCCGGGTCTCCCGCTCTGGGACGGCAACCCCGAGGTGTTCGAGCTCGACCCGGACGGACTCGGCCTTCCCAATGTCGCCTTGGCGGCGCCCTCGACCTTCAGTGCGAGCGGTGTGCTGGCCGTCGAGTTCGACGGCTACGAGCTGCACCCCGACTCGCTGAGCCTCGGCGCACCGCCGCTGCTTCCGGTACCGGTGCGTCCCGCCGACTTCGCCGAGCTCACGGTGGGCTCACTGAATCTCTTGCGCCTCTTCTCCACCAACAGCGGCTATGACATCCAACGCGACAAGTTGGCCGCCCACATCGTCGAGGTCCTGCGTGCACCGGACATCCTGGCCGTGCAGGAAGTGAACAGCATCGTCGAGCTCGAGGATCTGGCGGCCGCCATCGCCGTGTATGCGCCCACGGTCCAGTACAGCGCGTGGCTCGAGGAAGGCAACGATATCGGCGGCATCGACATCGGATTCCTGACCCGACAGACGATCCTGGTCGACGCGGTCACCCAGCTGGGCAAGAACGAGATCCTCGACTTCGATGGCTCGCTCCTGCACGACCGCCCGCCGCTGCTCCTCGAAGGGCGCTGCATCGCCGAGGGCACCGACTTCCCCATCTCGGTCCTCGCGGTGCACAACCGATCGCTCAGCAACATCGAGACGGAGCGCACACAGGCGAAGCGTCTGGCACAGGCCGAATCGATTGCGACCATGGTGCAGAGCCTGCAGTCGGTGGATCCGGGGGTCCGCCTCGTG
Organism: uncultured Acidobacteriota bacterium; assembly: GCA_963851415.1. Taxonomy (GTDB): domain Bacteria; phylum Acidobacteriota; class Thermoanaerobaculia; order Multivoradales; family Multivoraceae; genus CAWKPF01. The sequence continues at coordinate 3,471,574 of CAWKPF010000002.1, read as the reverse complement.
GTGACCGGCGACTTCAACGCCTTCGAGTTCTCAGACGGCTATGTCGACGTGGTCGGGCGCATTGCCGGCGACTTCGTCGAAGCCGATGACCTGGCGGACGGGCCCGATCTGGTCGATCCCGATCTGACCAAGGAGACGCTGTTCCTCGACCCCGAGGATCGGTACAGCTTCAACTTCGTCGGCAACGCCCAGGCACTCGACCACGCTCTGACCTCGAGCGCGTTGGCACCGCTGGTCACCGGCTTCGAGATCGGGCGCGGCAACTCGGACGCCCCCGCGATCCTCGCCGAAGACGGCACCACCGTGCTCAGCTCTTCTGACCACGACGGCATCGTGCTCTATGTGATCAAGGACAGCGACCGGGACGGGGTGCCCGACCCGGATGACCTGTGCCCGGCGACCGAGATTCCAGAAGGGGTCCCGACCCAGGACCTCGGGGTCAACCGCTGGGCCCTGATCGATGGCGACTTCGAGTTCGACACCACACCCAGCCAGGGCAACGGTCCGAACGCTTCCTTCACCACCGAAGACACGGCGGGGTGCTCGTGCGAGCAGATCATCGACGAGCTCGGGCTCGGCCAAGGGCACGAGCAGTTCGGGTGCAGCACTGGCGTGATGGGAAGCTGGGTCTCTTCCGTCTCGGACTGAGTCGAGGAACGCCAGCGCTGGCGGGCTCGCACCGGCGAGCTCGCCACGCTGCCCCTCGCTAGAGCCCGCGCGCTCGGTCGCGCAGAACGAACTTGCGGATCTTGCCGGTCGAGGTCTTGGGCACCTCACCGAAGACGACACTCTTCGGGCACTTGAAATGCGCCAGGTTCTCGCGACAGAACTCGATCACCTCTGCCTCGCTGAGCCGTGTCCCCTGCTTCAACTCGACGAAGGCACAGGGCGTTTCTCCCCACTTCTCGTCCGGGCGAGCGACCACCGCCACGGCGGCGACCGCAGGGTGCTTGTAGAGGACCCCCTCGACCTCGATCGAAGAGATGTTCTCCCCGCCCGAGATGATGATGTCCTTGGAGCGATCCCTCAACTCGATGTAGTCATCGTCGTGCCAGACACCGAGATCGCCGCTGTGGAACCAGCCCCCGGCGAAAGCCTCCTCCGTCGCGCTGGGATTCTTCAGGTAACCCTTCATGACGATGTTCCCCCGGAAGAACACCTCGCCCATGGTCTCACCGTCCCTGGCCACCGCTTCGAGCGTCTTCTCGTCTCCCACGCGGAGTCCGTCGAGGGTCAGGGCGGGGACTCCCTGGCGAGCCTTCAGAGCCGCCTGCTCTTCGATCGGCAGCTCGCTCCATTCGTCCTGCCAGGCGCACACGACGGCCGGACCGTAGGTCTCGGTGAGTCCGTAGACATGGGTGACCTCGATTCCCTGACGTGCCATGTCCGCCAGCACGGCGGCGGGCGGAGGCGCGGCAGCGGTCATCATGTGCACGGTGTGATCGAAATCGCGGCGCTCCGCCTCGCTCGCCCCGAGAATCAACTGCATCACGATCGGTGCTCCGCACAGGTGCGTCGCCCGCTCCTCGGCCAGGGCCTGATAGATCAGTCCCGGCTCGACTCGCCGTAGGCAGACGTTGGTGCCGGCCTGAGCCGCCAGGGTCCAGGGGAAGCACCAGCCATTGCAGTGGAACATCGGCAGCGTCCAGAGATACACGGCGTGGCGAGGCATTCCCCAGGTGAGCGCATTGCCGAGCGCGTTCAGGTAGGCACCTCGATGATGAAAGACGACCCCCTTGGGGTTGCCTGTCGTCCCCGAGGTGTAGTTGAGGGCGATCGCCTGCCACTCGTCTTCGGGGAGGGACCACTCGGCCTCGGGGTCACCGCTTTCGAGCCATTGCTCGTACTCGACCTCGCCCAGTCGCTCGCGCGAGATCCCCACGGCCTCGGGATCGTCGACGTCGACCACGAAGGGCCGCCGCCCGGTCTTGCCTTCGAGTCGATCGAGAGCCTCCGCGATGATCGAAGAAAACTCGGTGTCGGTGATCAGCACCTTGGCTTCCCCATGCTCGAGAATGAACGCGATCGCCTCGGCATCCAGTCGATAGTTCAGGGCGTTGAGCACGGCGCCGGCCATCGGCACACCGAAGTGGACATCCACCATCGCCGGAATGTTGGGCAGCATGACCGCTACCGTGTCGCTCAGACCCACTCCCCGCTCGTGCAGGACCGAGACCAGCCGGCGACAGCGCCGATACTGCTCTCGCCACCCGTACCGTATGGCTCCGTGCACCACGGCCGTCCGGTCGGGATAGACCGAGGCGCTGCGCCGCAAGAACGACAGCGGCGTGAGTACGGTGTGGTTGGCAGCGTTTCTGGGAAGCGACTCATAGGGGCTCTGACTCGACATACCTGACTCCATCCGAGCTCACGCTCGGGACCTGAACATTTGGAGAGGATCTCTCGGTACGTGACAATATGCCAACTCGGCCAGCTGCCTCGCTTGCTGGCTCCTCGCCGAAGATCCGCCCCATCATTCATGTGCTCGAGATCCATGCATTCAAAGCTGCCCACCGCTGCGCCTGGCGTCTTCCTGAGCACCCTGTTGGCTTGTGCCGCCCTCTCTACAGCCCTGTCGGCCAACGACGACGTGCGGCTTGGGCGGCTTCAGGACGACGGCGTGCGCCTTCTGCAGGAGTACCTGCAGATCGACACCACGAACCCGCCGGGCAACGAGTCTCGGGCGGTCGAGTTCTTCGCTCGCATCCTGGAGCAGGAGGGAATCCCCTACGAAACCGCGGAGTCGGCCCCCGGGCGCGGCAACCTGTGGGCGCGCCTCGAGGGCGGAGACGAGCCGGCCCTGGTGCTGCTGCACCACACGGACGTCGTTCCTGCCGACCCGCGCTTCTGGACGCAGGAGCCGCTGTCCGGCGCCCTGCGGGACGGCTACCTGTACGGGCGCGGCGCCCTCGACACCAAGGGACTGGGGATTCTCCACCTGCAAGCCTTCCTCGCTCTGCACCGCAGCGGTCGGCCGCTGCGCCGCGACGTGATCTTCATGGCCACCGCCGATGAAGAGGCCGGAGGCCTCCTGGGCGTAGGGTGGCTCATCGCGAATCGACCCGCGCTGTTCGACAACGTGGGCCTGGTCCTCAACGAGGGCGGCGGAGGAATGACGTTCGGGTCCACAGAGGTGTTCAACATCGAGGTCACCCAGAAGGTGCCGCTGTGGCTGCGACTCTCCGCTCGGGGGGTACCCGGTCACGGATCGACCCCGCTTCCGGACAGCGCCGTGAGCCGCCTGCTCCGGGCGCTGGCCCGACTCGACGAGTACGAGTTCGAGGAGCGAGCCGTTGCTCCGGTCGCCCGCTACTTCCGCGGACTGGCAGCGGCTGTCCCGGCCTACCGAGACCAGCTCGAGAACATCGAACTGAGTGTCCGAGACCTCACCTTTGTCGACGCCCTCGAGCGTCGCTCGCCTCAACTGCACGCCCTGCTGCGCAACACCTGCTCGATCACTCGCCTCGAAGGCAGCACCAAGATCAACGTCGTGCCGCCCGAGGCGAGCGCCGAGATCGACTGCCGTCTGCTCCCGGATCAGGATCCGGACGAATTCCTCGCCGAGCTCGAGGAGATCCTGCGGGAGCCCTCGCTCACCATCGAGCGACTGATGAGCTTCAGTCCCGCCATCTCGAGCACCGATACCGAGCTCTACCGCGTGCTCGAGGCCGTGACCCGCGAGCACTTCCCCGACAGCCTGGTGCTCCCCTCTGTGGTCGCCGGCTTTACCGACAGCCACTTCTTTCGCGACCTCGGGATCACCAGCTACGGATTCCGCCCCTCTCTCTTGACCGTCGAAGAGGCGGGCACCGTCCACGGCAACGACGAACGGGTCGCGCTGAGAGATCTGCGGCTCGGCGTGGCGATGATGGTCGAGATTCTCGAGCGCATCACGCTCGCCGAGGCTCGCGCCCGCTAGGCGGTCCCCACGGGCTCGGCGGAGGCGTCGGCCTCCGGCTCCTCTTCGAAGCAGCAATCAGAGCACTCGATCGCACTGCCTTCCAGCTGGATCGTGACGTGGTTCAGATGGAAGCGCTCGCGCAGCAGCTCTCGCAGCCTCGGGAGGAGCTCGTTACTGTCGACCTCGTCCTCGGAAACCACGTGCGCAGTCAGTGCTTCGCGGCCCGAACTGATCGTCCATGCGTGCAGATCGTGCACGGAGCGAACGCCCTCGACCTCCTGGAGGGTCGAATCAACGCGATCCAGATCGAGGCGCGACGGAGTGGCCTCCATCAGCACGTCGACCGTTTCGCGCAGCAGCGCCAGCGAAGACCACAACACCAGCGTTCCGATGATCACCGAAGCGATCGGATCGGCGAGATTCCAGCCCTTCAACCAGATCAGCAAGGCCGAGACGATCGCACCGACGCTGCCCAGCGTATCGGCCGCCATGTGGAGCCAGGCTCCGCGCACGTTGAGGCTGTGCTGGTGGCCATCGCGAAGAATGACCAGTCCGCTGAGATTGACCAGGAGTCCGCCGACAGCCACCGCCAACATCCACCCTCCCAGCACCTCGGGCGGATCGTTGAACCGCTTCGCAGCCTCGACGTAGATGAAGATCGCGATCACCACCAGGGCGACTGCATTGATCAGGGCGCCCAACACCTCGGCCCGATAGAAGCCGAAGGTCCGTTCGCGGGTGGCGGGGCGTCGCGAGATCCAGATCGCCCCCAGGGCGATCCCGAGCGCCGCCACGTCGGAGAGCATATGTCCAGCGTCGGCGAGCAGGGCGAGCGATCCCGTGAACCATCCGCCCAGCGCTTCGGCGACCGTGTAGAGCGCCACCAGAACGAACACCACCGCCAGGCGACGCACGTTGCCCATGCTGGTGAAGTCGTGGTGGTGACCGTGGCCGCCGTGGGAGTGCCCTGCGCTCATCTCGGAGAGAGTCTACCGGAGGCCGTACAGCTATGATTCCACCTTCGATTCACGAGATCTCGGTGAGGTGAACATGCAACGTCGACCCTCGATCCCCTGCTGCGCAGCGCTCCGGCGATGGGCGCCTCTCGCGGCGCTTCTGATCGTTCTGCCCAGCGCCTCCGCTGCGCAGGACGCTTCCCCCCTTGCCGGCTTCGAGTTCACCACCACCGAGGCCTTCGACCCGAGGGCCATCGCCGCCTATGCCGGTGAGCACCCGGAAGCCTACGAGTACATCGACCGGAATCTCGACGCCCACCTCGCCCATCTGCAACGCTGGCTGCGGCAGCCCTCGGTGAGCGCCCAGAACCTGGGCATCGCCGAGATGGCGGAAATGGTGCGCGCCGACCTGTCCGAGCTCGGCTTCTCCGAGACCGAGGTCGTACCGACCAGCGGCCACCCGGGAGTGTGGGGTGTCTACGATGCGGGAGCCGAGCGCACGCTGCTCGTCTACATGATGTACGACGTGCAGCCGGTCAATCCCGAGGACTGGGAGTCGCCCCCGTTCGAGGCCAACCTGGTCCAAGGCCCCCACGGCACGGTCCTCATGGCCCGCGGGGCGACCAACCAGAAGGGACCCCAGCGCGCCTTTCTCAATGCGATCGAGTCGATCCTCGCCGTCGAGGGGACTCTGCCGGTCAACCTGATGGTCCTGGCCGAAGGGGAAGAGGAGCTGGGCTCTCCTCATTACCCGGAGCTGGTCGACCACTTCGAGGAGCGGCTGCGCTCTGTCGACGGCGTCTTCTTCCCCTTCAACTCACAGTCTCCTTCGACCGGCGAAATGCGGATGAACCTCGGCGTCAAAGGCATTCTCTACTTCGAGATGGAGGTGCACGGCGGCGAGTGGGGGGGGCCCAGCGAGGCCGAGATCCACGGCTCGTTCAAGGCGCTGGTCGATTCGCCAGTGTTGCGCCTTTCCCAGGCGCTCGCCTCCATGACCACTCCCGACGGCAACACGATCCTGGTGGAGAGCTACTACGAGGGGATCCGCCCTCCTACGCTCGAGGAGCAGCGTCTGGTCAACGGTGTGACCCCTGGCTGGAACGCCGCGGACATGCGCGATCTGTTGGGTGTCGAGCGCTTCATCGACGGACTGGAGGGGCGCGACGCCATCCTGCGGCTGCTCTACGACGTCACCCTCAACGTCGACGGAATCTGGGCGGGCTACACCGGCGAGGGGGTCAAGACGATCCTGCCGCACAAGGCCACAGCCAAGGTCGACTCACGCCTGCCTCCGGGACTCGACCCGGACGAGCAGTTGGCCAAGATTCGCCGCCATCTGGACAGCCATGGCTTCGAGGACGTCGTCCTGCGCAAGCTCTCCGGCTATCCCGCTGCCCAGACCTCGGTCGACGATCCGCTCGTGCAGGCAGCGCTGGCCGTGTTCCAGAAGTGGGGGCGGGTCTCCGAAGTGTGGCCACGACTCGCCGGCAGCGCCCCGTTCTACCAGTTCACCGAGCGCCTGGGGAAGCCGTTGGTGTTCAACGGGCTGGGGCATGGATCCGGTGCCCATGCACCCAACGAATACATGGTCGTGGAGCCGAATCCCGGCAGCGGCCTGGCCGGCCTGGCCGAGATCGAGAAGGGTTACGTCGATCTGCTCTACGCCCTGGCCGAAGTACAGTAGCCCAGCGGAGGAAGCACCATGGGATTGTTCAAGAGCCTCGAGATACCCACCCCCGAGCAGGCACTGCCCGGCCGGGACGAACCGATACCGGTACCCGAGCGGCATGCCGTCCTCGACGCCCGCCTCGCTCCGCCCTATCCGGAAGGTACCGAGTTGGCGATGTTCGGGCTCGGGTGCTTCTGGGGAGCCGAGCGCAAGTTCTGGCAGGCGGAGTCGGTCTACTCGACGGCGGTCGGCTACGCGGCGGGTCTGACTCCCAACCCCACCTATCAGGAAGTGTGCAGCGGGCGGACCGGCCACAACGAAGTGGTGCGAGTGGTCTTCGATCCCGAGACAATCAGCTACGCCGCGCTGCTCCAGATCTTCTGGGAAAGCCATGATCCGACCCAGGGCATGCGCCAGGGCAACGATCGGGGAACCCAGTATCGATCGGGCATCTACACCTACGGCGCCACCCAGCAACAGCAGGCGGAGAGTTCGCGGTCCGAGTACCAGCGCCAGCTCGACGCAGCCGGCTACGGCGCGATCACGACCGAGATTCTTCCTGCACCCGAGTTCTACTTCGCCGAGGAGTACCACCAGCAGTATCTGGCCAAGAACCCCGGCGGCTACTGCGGCCTGGGGGGCACCGGAGTCAGCTGTCCGGTGGGTGTCGAGGTCGGCTAGGGAACGGCGGGTAGCTGCGTCGCTTCGCGGTCGAGATCGAGCCGCACTCCATCGATCCGGCGCCCGGTCATCTCGATGACCTCGAGCCGGCCGCCCTCGATCCCGACGACGTCCCCTATACGAGCCGGACGGCCAAGGCTGTGCTGCATGTAGCCTCCGACGGTCTCGACCTGATCCTCGTTCAGGGTCACCTCCAGGCGCTCCTCGAGATCTCGCAGCGCAAGTCGGCCGGCGAGCCTCCAGCCGCCGCCCTCGAGCGCCAGGATGGGCTCCTCCCCGGTCTCGTCCCGCGAGTAGATCTCACCCACCACTTCCTCCACCAGATCGTGCAGGGTCACGATGCCGGTGGTGCCACCGAACTCGTCCAACACGACTGCCATGCGTTCCTCTTCTCGGCGCATCGCTTCGAGCAACGACGCCGAGGACCGCGTCACGGGGACCAGCAACGGCGGCTCCAGGAGCGGGGTCAGATCGGTCACGCCCTTGGCCTCGGCGTCCAGCAGATCGTAGAGATAGGCGATCCCCACCGGACGGTCCAGGGTCTCTTCGTAGACCAGCAGTCGCGATACGCGACCCTCGATCGCGGTGCGCAGGGCTGTCTCGACGTCGGTATCGAGCGGCACGGCGACCAGCTCGGTGCGCGGTGTCATGATGCCCGATACCGGAACGTCGTGAAGCTGTAGCGCTCGATGCAGCCAGCGCAGCTGTTCCTCGCCCAGCGCTCCCTGCCGCCTTCCCATGCGGGCCATCATGAGGAGCTCTCCGCGGTTGAATAGTGCATCACCGTGGGACGTGGGCGCGAACAGACGGCTCACCCAGGCGAGGGGGATCAGTAGCGGCTTGAGCACCGTCACCATTCCGGCCAAGACGAAGGCGGACGGTCTGGCGAGGCTACGCCAGGAGCGCGCTCCGATCGTCTTGGGGATGATCTCCGAGAACACCAGAATCGCCAGCGTCAGCACCGCCGAGAACGCCGCCAACCACTGCTCACCGAAGAGGCGCAGGGCGATCGCCCCGCTCACCGCAGCACCGATCGTGTGAGCGATCGTGTTGAGGGTCAAGATCGCCGAGATCGGCTCGTCGACGTGGGTGCGGAGCCGATGCAGGAGCTCCCCGGCCCGATCCCCACGCTTGCGGAGCAGCGCCACGTATGGCGTGGTGATCGAGAGCAGTACCGCTTCGAGCACCGAGCACAGCCCCGAGACTCCGATCGAGATCGCTATGACTGCAAGAAGCTGACCCACGCTGCGAAGATCCTGTCCCTTCCCGTGAAACAGAGGTCGCGGTGACGCCGAAACGCCACCGTAGCCTCTGCCTCACGGCGAGGTCAAGGCAGAGCTACCAGCCCACCCGCACGTACGCCAGCGCGCGGCGTCCGATCAGATCGCCGCCGAAGATCTGATAGTGCGTCTCGTCGAGCAGGTTGGAAACGTTGGCTCCCACGCCCCAGGTCGTGTTGAAATCCCAGTAGGCGCCCAGATCGACCAGCTGATACGACGGTACCGGGCCACGAAACACACCGGCACTCCACTCGAACTCCTCGTTCCAGCGGTACTTGAGGTCGCCTCCCCAGCGATCTCCCTTGTAGGACACTCCCGCGCTGAAACGGTTCTCCGGCGCATTGGGCAGAACCGGATCGGCCTCCAACTCCTGCTTGACGTCGAAGTCGAACCAGGCATAGGAGAAGTCGAGAGAGAACCGATCGGTGAGATACCAGTTCAAGCCGACATCGACACCCTGGGTCTCGGCCTGACCGAAGTTGGTGTAGGTCACGGGAATGAAGATCGGATCGCCGTTCTTCTCGTTGGAGAGGATGAAGTAGGTCGGGCCGAGGGCCTGCTGGAGGGTCGCCTGCAGAGCGGCCTGAGCGGGCCCCGGAAGCTCGCTGGGCGCCTGGTAGGCACCGAAGTTCGGATTGATGACACCGATCGGAGGCGAGATGTAGGGGATCAGATCGGTGATGAAGTTGGTGATGTCGTTGAAGTAGTAGTCGACGGTCAGGAAAGCGCGGCCCCCGATGATGCCGGAGTAGCCCACCTCGTAGCTCTGGATCTCCTCCACGTCGAGGGTCTCGTTACCCACCGCGAGAAAGGGCACCGAGTCCAGACCGCAATCGACTCCGAAGGGCGTACAGATCGCGCCCTCGATCGGCGCCAAGGCGGTGAGCGGCGGCAATACCGCGGCGCGCAGGAAGAACTCGGAGTAGTTCGGTACCTGGAAGGCCTCGTTGTAGCTGACGCGCACGGTGTTGTTGGGGGTGACACTCCACACCAGGGCTCCCTTGGGAGAGAAGCGACCGTCGAACAGGGTACCGTCGTCGTAGCGACCGGCCAGGACCAGCTTGAGATTGTCGGTGATGTCGAAGTCGAGCTGACCGAACACCGCCGAGAAGTCGGCCTTCTGTGCTTCGAACATCAGGGTCTGGACACCCTGGGGATTCGCGCTGTCGATGTCCTCCTCCTTGTAGGAGACGCCACCGACGAAACGTCCGCGCTGGTCCGCGAAGTCGACATTTCCCTGCGCTTCGAACGCGAGGCGCTTGCTGTCGAGAAACAACGGCTGTCCGGAGCGCATCGACCACTGGTTGGGAGCATCGCGGCCGGTGTAGGAACCGAGCAGATTGAATCGTGTACTGCCATAGTTGACTCGGGCCCACGGGCGATCGCTCTCGGTGACCTGCACTCGGCCGATCCCGGTCACCACGACGGGACCCGCTCCGTGTCCGGTACCCCCTTCGACGGTCAGCGCCTGGTTGCCGCCCGCGAAGTAGCCATCGAGGCGAGCGTTGCCGTAGTAGATCTCGTTGTCCTCCGTGATGAGGGGAATCCGTTCTAGATCGAGACCGGCGTACTCGACCTGTTCGTTGCGAGACACCGTCCAGTCCCCGCTCTCGGTGTAGCCAGCGCCGACCTTGTAGTACCAGTCGCTGTCACCGAACCCCCCGGAGTGGTTGACGTCGATCTTGGCCGTGGAGAGCTCACCCCCGGTGAGTCGAGCCATTCCGCCCGAGAAGTCGCGCGGCGCACGAGTCACGATGTTGATCACCCCGTTGAACGCGTTGGCCCCGTAGAGAGCCGCGCTCGGACCGCGCATGAACTCGAGCGAGGCGGCATCATCCATGACGGAGGACGTGGTAGCCCAGTCCTGAGAAGCCAGGAACCCGACCGCGGGGTCGCGGCCGTCGATCCTCACTGCGACGCGGCGATTCAGCGAGCTGTTGAAGCCGCGCGTGTTGAAGTTGAAGTCGTAGAGACCGTTCTGGGTGACCTCCACCCCGGGAGTGAACTCGAGCACCTTGGGCAGTTGACCGTAGGAGGCGACCGACTCCATCTCCTCTTGACTGATCGAGGTGATCGCCGCCGGCGCTTCGACGATGCGCTCGACCCGACGAGAGGCCGAATAGACGGTGATCGTCTCGAAGACGGAGACCTCCCAGTCGACCCCGTGATCGTAGGTGGTGGTCTCCCCCCCACGAATCTCCACCTCGGCGCTCGATGCTTCGTCGCCCACGGTGAAAGACAGGGTGTAGCTGCCCGGTGGAACACTCGCGAATACGAAGTGACCATCGACTTCCGAGAGAGTCACCGCCCCCGTCTCGTTGATGATCACGGCGACGCCACCGATTCCGGACCCATCCTCACGCACGACCCGGCCTTCCAGCCTTCCGTTGACCTGCGCGGCGAGGCTCGCACTGAACGAAAAGGCCACGGCAAACATCACGAGATTTCTGATTGAGGGGACCATGAGCTACCTCCGTCGTTTCCGTCAATGAGCGGCGTACTCGCCAACGCGTTTCGCAAAAGGGCTGCATTCGGAGTCATCGAAAGCGCGACTCGACGGCGGCGGGCCCAGTCGCGGTGCCGATGAGGGGCCGGCAACTCGAGACCGGAGGCGGCTGCGCGACCGCGAGACTCTCGTGACTGCCTGTGAAAATGTCTCAACGCTTCCCCTGTCTACCATGACACCCCTCGGGTCGGCACTGGTCGGCAGTCCCGTATTGACAAGAGAATGTGACCCGACTTCGAGAATCACTTCTGGTGACAGACACGCAGTCCAACCTCCAAGGAACTGAATCGACGCTGCCCGGGGGACGAAACGGTTCCGAACTGGGACGAATCGACGATCGAGATCCCTGGCCGACCTCGGGCCGGGATCGATCACCCACCCCGAAGCGCTGGGGTCCAAGAAACCGGATCGACCGCCACCTCGTGAGTGGGGGCCGGAAGCGTCACCAGCGGCTCATTGACCGTTACGGGCGTTGGGTTCGCGTGGTTTCCCCGCGTCGCACCTCGAGACTGGCATCGAGCTTGCCAGTAAACAGGACATCGGTGCCCGGCAGCGAGTCCATACAGGCGGGAGTTCGCAGCGCTCTCACGGCCCGCTACCGGGCACCGGTCTTCTTCCACAGTCCTCGCTCGGGTCGCTGATCCCAGCGCCCCACTCACGGGGGCGGCCGGAGGAGGTTGCAGCAGGACCACTGGTCTTCGATCGCGGTCTTCGAGAGGTTCCGCTTCTCCGTTGGCTTCCGCTTCTCGGTGACCGCGTTTCGAGGCTTGTCGGTAAGAGGGCCGGGGTGGCGAACGCCGCCCCGGCCCATTTGCATTTGGCGCTCCGGGCACAGCTTTGACATCATCGGGACTCGTGTTCCCCATGACTGCGAGCCCGGTGAGCTCCCACCCGCCGGGGTAGGCACTTTCCACGACGGTAGTGGCGGCCTACCCGGATAGTCGGGACTGACGGGCCTGCAATAATGCCGAGACAGAGGAGGACAGCACCGTGCGAGTACTCATCGCCGACGACCAAGCCCTGTTTCGAGACTCCCTTGCGACTCTGCTGAGCGCCCACGACGTGGAGGTGGTCGGCTGTGCCAAGAGTGGCCGTGAGGCCATTGACATGGCGCAGCGCCTGCGCCCCGACGTCGCCCTGATCGACTTGATGATGCCCGACGTGGACGGCCTCGAGGCCACGCGGGTGATCACGCAACGCCAGCCCGAGGTGGCGGTCGTGATCTTGACCGGTTCCGAGGACGACCGCGATCTCTTCGACGCGATCCGAATGGGAGCCAAGGGCTACCTGATCAAGAGCCTGGATTCCGACAAGTTCCTCAACCTGCTCGAGGGAGTGATGCGAGGAGAACCGGCCTTGTCGCCCCAGGTAGCTCAGAAGGTGCTCAACGAGTTCAGCCGGAAGAAGAACGTCGACCCGGACGCCCTGACCGACCGTGAAACCGAAGTGCTGCAGTTGATGACCCAGGGCGTCACGTCGAACCGGCGCCTGGCCGAGCAGCTGGGCGTGAGCGAGAACACGGTCAAGTTCCACGTGCGCAATATCCTGGAAAAACTGCACCTGAATTCGCGCGCTCAGGCCGTGGGCTACGCCCTCCGGCACCGCCTGGTGGAGCCGACAGCCGACACCGCCTGAGCGGGTCGGCCTCCGTTCTCCTCCGCCAGTCGAACAGCGAGGGTCGCGCGGGACGCTATGATGGGTGCGTCCCGCACGACAACTCGTGATCGACTGACGGAGGGAACGAAGTGACGACAGCGCCACCCGCCCACGGACGAGTCCAGCCCGATTCAGGGCTGTCCAGACGCACTTTTCTGAAGAGCAGCGGCATCGCCGCCGCCGGCACCCTGGCCGGATCGGCCGTCCTCACGGGCCAGACCGGGACGAAGCGTGAGCGGCTCGCCCTCGTCGGCACCGGAGTTCGGGGAACCGGCACCTGGGGCCGCGATCTGGTCCGCGACTACGCCGACGTCGTCGAGATCGTCGGGCTCTGCGACATCAATCCCGGCCGCGTCGAGTTCGCTCGCGAATACCTGCAGCTGCCGAACATCCCGGTCTTCACCGACTTCGACTCGATGATCGAGGGCACGCAGCCCGATCGAGTGATCGTCACGACGATGGACTCGACCCACGACCAGTACATCGTCCGAGCGATGGAACTGGGCTGCGACGTGCTGACCGAGAAGCCGATGACGACCGACGAGACGAAGTGCCAGAGCATCGTCGACGCCTGGCAGCGTACTCGACGCGACGTCGTCGTCACCCACAACTACCGCTACTCGCCGCATCGGCAAAGGCTCAAGCAGTACCTCCAGGAAGGCCGCATCGGCGAGCTGACCTCGGTCGATTTCCACTGGTACCTGGACATCTACCACGGCGCCTCCTACTTCAGGCGCTGGCACGGAAAGGAGCGCAGTTCGGGCACGCTCTTCGTACACAAGGCCTGTCACCACTTCGACCTGCTGAACTGGTGGGTCGACTCCGATCCCGAGGTGGTCTACGGGCAGGGAGACCTGCAGTTCTATGGCAGCAACGGTCCGCAGCGCTCCACCAACTGCCGGCCGTGCCCGCACAAGAGTGAATGTCGCTTCTACTGGGACATCACCCAGCGCAAGCACGACATGGATCTCTACGTCGCCCACGAGCACCACGACGGCTATCTGCGCGACGGCTGCGTGTTCTCTGAAGAGATCGACATCTTCGACAAGATGGCCGCACAGATCCGCTACCGCAACGGCGTACAGGTCTCGTACTCGTGCACCACCTATTCGCCCTACGAAGGCTATCGGATCGCCTTCAACGGCACCGAGGGGCGGCTGGAGGCGTGGATCAAGGAGCGCCAGCCATGGCAGGAACCGGAGCGGGACGAACTGCGCCTGACCACGAACTTCGGGGAGACGGAGATCATCGAGATCCCTCATCAGACGGGCGGTCACGGTGGCGGTGACGACCGAATGCGAGACCGTATCTTTCGCGATCCCTCCGCGCCCGACCCCTACTCCCAGGCAGCAGGCGTGCGAGACGGTGCGATGGCGGTTCTGATCGGCTTCGCCGCCCGCAAGAGTGCACGCAGCGGAGAACCGGTTCGCATCAGCGATCTCACCTCGCTCGAGCCGCAGGTGGTGCGCCAGCGCGCATGACGAGGTCTGCCACGTCCGGAAGGACGACCCCCTCTGTGCGGTTGGGGGTCATCTTGCTCACCGTCTGGCTGCTCGTGGGACTCGGATGCAGGGCCCACGGGGGTGCACAGCCCTCGGTGCTGCGCCTGGCTCACGGTCTCGACACCACCCACCCGGTGCACCGAGCCATGGTCCACATGGCCGAGCTCGTGGCGGAGCGCTCCGGAGGAGAGCTGACGATCGAGATCTTCCCCTCCGAGCAGCTGGGGAGCGAGCGCGAGTGCCTGGAGTTGCTCCAGATCGGCAGCCTCGACATGACGAAGGTGTCGGCCAGCGTACTCGAGAACTTCGCACCACCCTTTCGCATCCTGGGTTTGCCCTACCTCTTTCGCGACCGTGCCCACGAGCGAGCCGTACTCGGTGGAGAGATCGGCCGCGAGTTGCTTCGCACACCCGAGTCCAAGCGACTTCGCGGCCTGTGCTACTTCGACGCGGGCAGTCGAAGCTTCTACACCCGCGATCGCCGGGTCGAGACTCCGGTCGACCTCGAAGGGCTCAAGATCCGAACCCAGGAGAGCGCGACCGCGATGCGCATGGTCGAGGCATTGGGTGGATCACCGACTCCGATCTCCTGGGGCGAGCTCTACTCGGCCCTGCAGCAGGGGGTGGTCGACGGCGCCGAGAACAACCCGCCCTCGTTCTACCTGTCACGCCACTACGAAGTCTGTCGCTACTACACGCTCGACGAGCACACCGCCGTCCCGGACGTGTTGCTGATCGGCACTCGTACCTGGGATCGATTGAGCGAGCGACAACGCGACTGGCTGCAGGAGGCCGTTGCCGAGGCCGAGGCGCTGCAACGAGAGCTGTGGAGTGAGGCCACGCGAGAGGCTCTGGCCGCGGTCACCGAGGCCGGGGTCGAGGTGATTCGCCCCGACAAGTCCCTGTTCGCCGAGCAGGCGGTCGATCTGCTCGACAGCTACCGCGACGACGCTCAGCTGTGGCCCTGGATCGAGCGGGTCCGAGCCACCCACGCCTCGGGAGAGGTCCCTTGAGCGGGCTCCGCCGCCTGGCACCCCATGTCGATCGCGCCCTCGAGGGTCTGGTCGTGGTGCTGATGAGCGCGATGGTGTTGAACGTGCTCTTCCAGGTGGTGACCCGCTTCGTTCTGGGAAGCCCCAGCTCCTTCACCGAGGAGCTGGCACGCTTCCTCCTCATCTGGATCGGCCTGTTCGGTGGCTGTCTCGCCCTGCGTCGGGGCCTTCACACTTCGATCGAACTGCTTCCCCAGGCGCTCGACGCACGGGGAAGGAGACTACTGGGCCTGTCGAGTCGCATCGCGATCGCGCTCTTCGCCGTCGTCGTCCTGGGCATCGGTGGTGGCCACCTCGTCCAGCTGAGTCACTCTCTGGGCCAGACCTCGGCTGCGCTCGGCATCGGCCTGGGCTGGGTCTACCTGGCTCTCCCTCTGGCGGGCGCCGTCATGCTCTTCTACGCCGTGGTCGGGATCGACGAGCCGAGGGAGGACGGGACGTGACCACCCTACTCGCGATCGGGTTGTTCACCCTCCTGCTCGCGATGGGCGTTCCGATCGCATTCACGCTCGGCCTGACCGCCGCGGCTCTCCTGCTGCTCGCCGTTCCGGCACTACCGGCGGTCACCACCCTGGCCCAGCGCTTCGCGACCGGACTGGACAGCTTCGCCCTGCTGGCGATCCCGCTCTTCATCCTCTCCGGCCAACTGATGAGTCGGGGAGGAGCCGCGCGCCGACTGGTCGACTTCGGTCGCGCCCTCCTCGGTGGGCTTCCCGGGGGACTGCTCCACGTCAACGTGCTGGCCTGCCTCCTGTTCGGCGCGATCTCGGGCTCGGCCGTGGCCGCCGCGGCGGCGATCGGCACCTTCTTGATACCCCTCATGGAGCGCGACGGCTACGAGCGAGAGCTCGGCGCCGCAGTCAACGTCGCCGCCTCGACGACCGGGCTACTGGTGCCACCGAGCAATATCCTGATCGTGTACTCACTGGCGAGTGGCGGAGCCTCGATCGCAGCGCTCTTCCTGGCCGGCTACATCCCGGGCGTGCTGGTGGCTCTCCTCGTCTCGGTCGTGGCAGCCGTCATGGCTCGTCGCCAGGGAGTCGAGCGCGAGCGAAGCGACGCAGGAGTGGTGTGGCAGACATTCTGGCAGGCGGTTCCGAGTCTGCTCCTGATCTTCATCGTCATGGGAGGCATCGTCGCGGGTATCTTCACCGCCACCGAGGCCGCAGCAGTCGCGGTCGCCTGGGCAGCTCTGCTGTCGGTCGTGCTGTATCGGGAGGTCGAGCTCCGTGACCTGCCTTCGATCCTGCTCGAGGCGGCTACCACCACGGGCATCGTGATGATGCTGATCGGCGCTTCGATGGGCCTGTCCTGGGCGCTCGCGTTCGAGAGCGTCCCTCAACGCCTCACGGAGTGGCTGCTCTCGTTGTCGAGCACTCCGCTCGCCACCCTCGCGCTGATCAACCTGGCCCTCCTGGTGGTCGGTACCGTCATGGACATCACACCGGCGGTCTTGATCTTCACGCCGATTCTGCTGCCAGTGGTCACCGAGCTCGGGATGGATCCGGTCCACTTCGGGATCGTCATGGTGCTCAACCTGTGCATCGGCCTGTGCACGCCGCCCGTCGGCACGGTTCTCTTCGTCGGCGCCAGCACCGCGAGGGTCCGGCTCGAGAAGATGGTCCCGAAGCTGGTTCCACTCTGGTTGGCGATGGTGATCGCCCTCGGCCTGGTCACCGCCTTCCCGGGGCTGTCCCTGTGGTTGCCCCGTAAGCTCGGCTTCTGATCAACTCAGCTGCACTGACGGAGGCTGGAGGGTCCCGTCTCGGTTCCCCGGAAGAACTCGCGCAGCATCTCGTCGATCTGCTCGAGCTCGACCAGGAAGGCATCGTGACCCTTGGTCGAACGGACGATGCGCAGCTCGGCGTTGGGCAAGGCCTCGACCAACTCCTCCTGTTCGCGCAACGGATAGAGCAGATCCGACTCGATCCCCACGACCAGTGCCGGCTGCTCGATGCGACGCAAGACCTCTCGATAGTCTCCTCGGCCGCGCCCCAGATCGTGCGAGTCCATCGCCTCGGTGAGACGAATGTAGGTGTTGGCATCGAAACGGTCGACCAGCTTCTCTCCCTGATACCGCATGTAGCTCTCCACCTCGAAGTGCCCCTCGGCGTGAAGCTCGCGGCCGAATGCGTCGTCGAAGCTGCTCCAACTCCGGTAGCTAGCGATCGCCATCATCCGAGCCGCGGCGAGCCCGCGCCTCGGTCCGGAACCGAGGCGGTAGTAGCCATCGCGCCAGCCTGGGTCGGCCCGAATCGCCTGACGCTGTGCCTCGCTCAATCCGATGCACCAGGGTGAGTGGCGGGCGGAGACCGCCAGCGGCGCGATCGCTTCGACCCTGTTCGGATGGAGCAAGGGCCACTCCAGTACCTGCATTCCTCCCATCGAGCCACCCAGCACCAGCTCGAGGGTCTCCACCCCGAGCGCATCGAGCCAGGCCGCTTGGAGGTTCACCATGTCTCGGATCGACACACGGGGAAAGTCGGCTGCGTAGTGGACCCCCTGGCCGGGCATCGGTGAAGTCGGTCCACTCGTGCCATAGCAGCCACCGAGCACGTTGCTGGCCACGATGAAGCTGCGCTCCGGGTCGAGCAGACGGCCCGGACCGAACAGACCACTCCACCAATCGTCGGCGTCGGCCGACCCGGTCAGCGCGTGGCAGACCAGAATCGCTCGTTTCCCGGGCTGGCCCCAAGTGCGGTAGGCGACCTCCACTTCGGGGAGCCGCTCTCCGCTCTCCAGCTCGAAGCCCCCCTCGAGACGCAGGGTCTGCGTCTCGGCAGAGTTGAGGCTCGCATAGATCATGTCGCAGCCGTCGCCCTGGCCTTGCGAAAGGCCTGGTCGAAGTCTTCCTTGATGTCGTCGATGTGCTCGATCCCCACCGAGACCCTGACCTGATCGGGAAGGACACCGGCCTGGCGCTGCTCCTCGGCATCGAGCTGCTGATGGGTGGTGGTGGCCGGGTGGATCACCAGCGTCTTGGCATCGCCCACGTTGGCGAGATGGCTGGCCAACTCCACCGAGTCGATGAAGCGCTGACCGGCCACGGCCCCTCCTTGGATACCGAACGCGAGCACGGCGCCAAAGCCGCCCCGGAGATACTTCTTGGCCGCCTCGTGATAGGGGTGGTCTTCCAGCCCGGGATAGCTCACCCAGGACACCGCCTCGTGCTCCTGGAGCCAGTGGGCCAACTCGAGCGTATTGTCGACGTGGCGCTGGACCCGCAGCGACAGGGTCTCGAGCCCCTGCAGCAGCAGGAACGAGTTGAACGGGCTCAAGCACGGCCCCAGATCGCGCAGGCCTTCGACCCGGGCTCGGATGATGAAGGCGATGTTGCCAAAGGGGCCGTCCGGGCCGAACACCTCCCAGAACTTCATCCCGTGATAGCCCGGCGAGGGCTCGGTGAAGGCCGGAAACTTGCCGTTCCCCCAGTCGAACTTGCCCGCGTCGACGATCACGCCGCCAATCGAGGTTCCATGTCCCCCGATCCACTTGGTCGCCGACTGCACGACGATATCGGCACCCCAGTCGATCGGACGCGCGAGATAACCGGCAGCGCCGAAGGTGTTGTCCACGATCAGCGGGACTCCGTTGTCGTGAGCGAGAGCAGCCAGACCTTCGAGGTCCGGGATGTTGAAGCGCGGATTGCCGATCGTCTCGACGTAGAGCGCTTTGGTCTTCTCGTCGATCGCGGCGGCGAAGGTCTCCAGCGAGTCGCCATCGACCAGCTTTACATCGATCCCCAGGCGAGGCAGGGTGACCTTGAACTGGTTGTAGCTCCCACCATAGAGGAGACTCGTGGAGACGATGTTGTCTCCGACCTGTGCGAGGTTGGTGATGGCGAGCAGCTGGGCCGCCTGACCGCTCGCCGTCGCCAGTGCCGCTGCGCCGCCCTCGAGTGCAGCGACGCGTTGCTCGAACACGTCCGTCGTGGGATTCATGATCCGCGTGTAGATGTTGCCGAACTCTTGCAGCGCGAAGAGTCGAGCGCCGTGGGCGGAATCATCGAAGGTATAGGAAGTCGTCTGGTAGATCGGAACCGCGCGGGCGTTGGTTCCCGCTGCGGGCTCCTGACCAGCGTGCACCTGCAAGGTCTCGAAGCGGTAGTTCTTGTCGCTCATCTCTGGGTTCTCCTTGGATTGCGCTCTTCCCTTCGGACTCCGTCGGCGCGGTGCTGGGGGCTGTCTCTCCCTCTATACGCAAAAAGACCCGCGCCGGCTTTGGCCGGGCGGGTCTTCGAGCTCGGTTCGTCCTGAATCGCTCAGATCTGGACGGCACGTCTTCCCGCACGGCTGGTGAGACCGATACACATGCAGTGACACATGCCGAGGCTGATCATCCAGGCGCCGGTTCGCGGGTTCATCGTGAAATCCATCCTTGCGAGACCTGGCATCATGGCGAGCCTCGCAGCCTCTGTCAAGTTCGCCGCCGGGACACCTAGCGAGAGCCCGCGCCGGAGGACGCCGCGGCAGCGCTCGTTTCCCGATCTCGCACGTAGCGATCCAGCCACTGCTCGGTCTCCCAGAGGGCATGCAGTATCGACTCACGCGCTCGGTACCCGTGACTCTCGTTGGGCAGCATGACGAGTCGCACGTTGGCGCCGTGTCCCTTGAGCGCAGAGTAGAAGCGCTCGCTCTGGATCGGAAAGGTGCCGGAGTTGTTGTCCACCTGGCCGTGGATGAGGAGGATCGGCTCGTTCACCTCGTCGGCGTGCATGAACGGCGACATCGCGAAGTACACCTCCGGGGCTTCCCAGAAACTGCGCTCTTCGGCCTGGAACCCGAACGGGGTGAGAGTGCGATTGTAGGCTCCCGAACGGGCGATCCCGGCGGCAAACAGGTCCGAGTGCGCCAGCAGATTCGCCGTCATGAAGGCGCCGTACGAGTGGCCACCGATCGCGATGCGATCCCGATCGACGACGCCGCGCCTCACCACTTCGTCGATGGCGGCCGCAGCACTCGACACGAGTTGCTCGATGTACGTGTCATTGGGCTCGGCATCCCTCTCCCCCACGATCGGCATGGCGGGATCGTCGATCACGGCATAGCCCATCGCGAGCCAAACCCTCGACGACAGCGGCGAGATGCGCGTGAAACGATAGGGCGAATCTCGCACCTGGCTGGCGGCCGCGGCACTCTTGAACTCCTGCGGATAGGCCCAGAGCACCGCCGGAAGCGGCCCCTGCTCCTTCGAGTAGCCGGGTGGGAGATACAGCGTCGCCGTCAACTCGACCCCGTCGGCGCGACGGTAGTGGATCAACTCCTTTTCGATTTCCCGTAGCGCCGGTGTCGGATGCTCGAAACGAGTCAGCTGACGGAGGGTCCCCGCCTCGAGGTCGCGCACGAAGTAGTTGGGCGGATCCTCTTGTGACTCGCGGCTGACCAGAAGCGCTTTCGGTTCACCCTGCGAGTCGAGAGAGAGCAGCTGCACGGGCCGCTCGTAGTAGGGAGCTTCCGAGCGAAAGAGGCGTTCGGTCTCGCCGCCCGACACATCGAGCCGATCGAAGAACGGCCGATCCCCCTCCGGGGAGGCGCCGGCCCCGCTCAGAAACAGATCTCCCGAAGGGGAGGTGAAGAGCACGCTCTTGCCCGACGCGTCGTGTCGTGTCTCGGGCATTCCCGGATCGCTGTAACGGTCTTCGTACGAGCGTTCGACCATCAGCACCGGCTCTTCGTTGTCGAGTCCCGGCGCAATCCGCCATGTCCTCTGCTGGCGAGTCGACCACCACCTCTCGTAGATCATCGCGAGGTCGTCGCTCCCCCAGTACACTCCGGCGTAACGCAACCCGAGGGTCGCCAGCGGCAACGGCTCTGTCGCAAACGGCGCCGCCAGCTCAAACAGTCGATCGCGCTCCGTCGCCTCGGACTTCGCGTCGCCACCGTCGAGCGCTTCGACCCAGGCCAGTGTCGCCGCTCGATCGGATCGCCAATGCACGTCGCGCGGGCCGGTCGGCACGCTGTCGAAGGCCATCGACACTTCTTCCTGCAGCGCGAGATCGGCGAGCTCGAAGGCCTGCTCGCCGGCTCGCGCGCCGGAAAGGTGCCAGACCGCCAGCTGGCGGGGGAAGCGATAGACCGGCACCCGGTAGGAGAACGGGCGGTGCACCCGATCGACCAGGAGGTACTCGCCCGAGGGAGACACCTCGAGGTTCCAGATGATCCCGGGACTACCGAGCGCCCTCTGTCGACCGTCGAGCGTCACCATCGCGACCTGGGTCGTGAAGTAGTGCTCGAACAGCGCCTCGTCGTGGGGGCTCGCCAGAAGGTCCTGCCAGGTGCGTCCGGGCGCCGTGCGCCCCAGGTTCTCCTGGACCACGGGTCCGGCCGGAACCCGGGGCTCCGGTGGCTCCGTGTCCGGCCCCTGAATCGCCAACGTCACCACCAGTGTCTGGTTGTCGGGCAGCCAGGTGGGCGTGTTCCGCGCCACCAGGTTGAGGCCGGAGACGAGACGACTCGCGCGCGCGGTGTCGACTTCGACCACCCAGAGCTCCAGCCCGGCATCGCCCACATGGGTGAACGAGAATCGACTGCCGTCGGGGGACCAGTTCGGGAAGTTCAAGCGGGACGTCTCGGGAAGTCCCTCGACCTGGCTCTCGCGACCACTCTCGATATCGATCAGGCGCAGACCGTTGGCATACCCAGCCGGGCTCGGCGAGAGAGTGCGCGGATGAAATCGCATCCCGGCGAGCCGGAGCTCTCGCTCCGCCAACTCTTCGATCGACGGCGACCCCGGTAGCTCGAGGAGCAGCATCGTTCGCCGGGTCGGATCGACGCTCACCGACGGTGTCCGTGGCGCGTCAACCAGGTCGATCAAAGCCTGGGAAGGCAGCTGATACTCCGTCTGGGCCGGGGCACCGCTGACCAGGAACAGGCCGCAGCACAGTCCGAGCAGACCAGTACTCCTCGCCCGCCATCGCCGGGCGTGGCTCACGCGATTCGACATCGTTCGTCTCCCGAGGTAACTGAAAGTGAGAACCCGATGTTAGCAGCCGGGAGCTGAGCGACCAGGACCCCGGAGATCGCCGAAGCCCGACTCTCCCTCAGCGTGCGGGAGGCGGCAGGAGCTCGGGCGGCAGCGGAGCTCGTCGGCGAGGCCGATCCTCCAGCCCGTAATGCCGGGCCAGATAGTCGAGCAAGAGGGTCGTCTCCTGCACGGAGAACTCCTCGAGATCCTCGCTCTCCTGCATCCACCGAATCAGGCCGTACCACTGCTCACGGGTCGCACTCGTCTGGGTGATCAGGCGCAGACTGTGACAGCGTCGACACCTCTCGACTACGAAGTCGTGACCGGGACTGAGGTAGAGGTGGGAGCGCGGATCGACCGCATACTCTTGCGCTGTGCGCTGCGCCGACTCTTCAGACGGCTCCTGCAGTGGCTCCTTTACCGCCCCGCCCGTGAGCAGGACGCAACCCAGCAGCAACCCGGGCAGCAGCGCGCCCGTCACGCGACCCTCACGGCAATCCGATGACAGGCGTTGTTGAGATAGCCGCGCGGATTCCAACCGGGGACGACCATCGGCTGGGAGATTCCGGAGTCGTCGACCGCTCGTGCCCAGATCTCGTAGTAGCCGACCCCGGGGAACGTCACGGCCGCAGAAAAGCGCTGCCAACCCAGAAGGTTGCGCGGCGCCTCGAGTCGAGCCGGCTGCCAGCTCGCTCCGAAGTCCTTCGAAACGAAGACTTCCGAGACCCGACCTTCCCCGACCCAGGCATGCCCCCCGACCTCGAGCGCCGTCCCCAGGCGATGCACGAGGCCCGAGCGGGGATGCGTGATCAGGGACTTCACCGGCATCGCCTCGAGGACCTTCATTTCGTTGTCCGGCACCTGGGTGCCTGGCGCGACCGTCTCTCGAGGGATCCGGTAGGACTGGCCGGTCATCTTGGGCCCGTCGTGCTCGCGATCGCGAATCGCCAGGCGCTTGACCCACTTGCCCGAGGTCGATCCGGGCCAGCCAGCACAGACCAGTCGCAGCGGATAGCCGTGAATCGCTGGCAGCGCCTCTCCATTCATCTCCCAGGCGAGCAGGGTCTCGTCGGCGAGGGCCTTGGCCATCGGAACACCGCGCGAGATCGGCACCCGGTCATCACCACTCGAGTGCCGATCGGCGCCGTAGTAGGCGACGTAGACTGCGTCGTCTTTCACCGGCACCCGCGCCAGCAGGTCACGCACCCGGATCCCGGTCCATTCCGGACAACCGATTGCGCCGGTGGTCCACTGATTGCCGGAGGCCGGCGGGTAGAACTCGCTGCGACCGTTGCCCGCGCACTCGACATGCAGGTGCAGGGTGTGGTGCTCGAAGTCGCTGCGCAGCTCCTGGAGCGTGAAGGTCTGCGGCTCCTCGACCGACTCACCGTCGATCGTCAGGGTCCAGGTCGACGCATCGAGGTCGGTCGGCGCAATGCCGTTGTTGCGCACGTACATGCGCGATGCCGGTGTCACGAAGTCGTCCAGCAGATAGGCCGGCGTCTCGACAGAGAGCGGCGCGTCGTTGATCACGCGCAGCCCCGGGTCCTTGCCGGGGATGGCGAACGGCTCCGTACTCTGCGCCAGCGCCGCCGGAATCAGCCCCCCGGGGAAACGTCTCGCGAAGGGTAGATGCGCTCCGAGCACCGTGCTGAGCGCGGCCAGCCCGGAGCCCCCGAGGAAGCCGCGTCGGCTCAGCTCCGGGCGGCGTCCGAAAAGCCGCGCGTCGGCCCGTTCGGGATCGTCCAGGTAGAGCTCGCGGAGACCTCGGTCTTGCTTGGGCACGCGCGGGTCTCCGGGTCAGAAACCGAAGCCGATCGCTACGTCGAAGACGAAGGCATCCACCCACTCACCGTTCTCGCGCACCATGTCCCAGTCGAGACCCGGCGCCAGTTTCAGTCGCTTGCCGATCTCGAAGTTGTAGCCGATCCCCGTGCGCCACAGGAACAGGTTTTCGCCCTGCTCCATCTCCGCCGGAAGCTCGCCAGGACCCTCTTCGTGTCCGCCACCGTGTTCGCCACCGTGCTCGCCGCCAAGACGCCGGCTCTTGTGCTCGACGCCCGGACCGAGAGCGAAGAAGAACCCCGAGCTCTTCCAGGGGTAGAGGTGCACGGGAGCGATGAACACCCAGGCATCGACGGTGCTGAGGTGCTCGACGATGAAGGCCATGTGAACGGTGGGATTGATCACCCGCGCATATTCGAGACCCACCGTGAAGAGGGTCTCCTCTTCTTCCGCCTCATAGGTCCCGCCCAGCACGAGCCCGAATTCGTTCTTGTGGTGGTGCTCACCCTCGGCGTGCGCTTCGCCTGCATGCTCGTCACCATGCTCTTCGCCCGCATGCTCTTCGACCTGGTGCTCGGCGGCCGTGCTCGCGTGCTCTTCCTGGGCAGAAAGCGAGCTCGGAGCCAGGCAGCAGCCCGCGAAGAGAATCAGGCAAGCCACGAACTGCGTCAAGAACCTCATATTTCGCCATCCCTCAACAGTCATTTCCTGGCGCGACGGTATCGAGAGCCACTTCGGAACGCAATGCCCCCCGCCTACGCGGGCGGGATCTCCCACAATCGAAGATGGTCCCGATCCTTGATCAGCAGGTGACGCTGGAGCAGCGCCGGATGCGCCCAGATGGAGCTGTTCGCCAGCTCGTATTGCGCCAACGGCTCGAAGGCGTCCGCAGACGCGGAAAAGACCCACATCGTGGCATCGTCGCGGATCGCGATCACCGTGTCTCCCGCTGCGAGCAGCCAGGCGTTCTCCCCGAAGCGACCCGGCCCTTCCCAGACGACCTCGCCCGTGTCCGGATCGAGAGCGACCACCTGGCCCTTGTTCTGGGTCACGAAGCCGACGATCCGACCCCCGGCAGAGATCGGAGAGCTGTACATCATCGAAAGCTGATCGTTCGACCAGACCTCATCCACCGACCAGGAATCGCCTTTCTTCGAGACCCGGTACGCTCGGGTCGGAATCTGGTTGCCAGACAGCACGATCGACTCCCCGACCTCGAGCGGCGTCAGCGAGGTCGTGTCGATGCTGACTTTGAAGGGAGTTTCCCAGAGTAGGCGGCCGCTCTCGAGGTCGACGCCGATCGCTCGCCCCTGGGTGAGGGTGACGATCTGGCGCACGCCCTCTCGCTCGACCAGGATGGGCGAGCCGTACGCCGGCCCGTCGCCGGGCAAACGCCAGATCTCTCTCCCGGTGGCCGGATCGATCGCCATCAGAGCTCCGTCACCGGGGCCACCGAGATGAACGATCAACTTGCCGTCGGCCAGCATCGGTGCCTGCGACGCACCATAGAACGGTCGCGCGAATTTGAACTCGGACCCGACGTCCTTCTGCCACAGTTGGGCACCGTCCTCGACACTCCAGGCGGTGAGGACCGCGGTGATGCCGAGCGTGAAGAGGCGCCCACCGGCCACCAGGGGCGTCGAGTAGGGGCCCGCGCCGTGCTCGCCGACGATGGTCAGCGGCTTGAACGGAGCCTCGTACGAGGTGCGCCAGAGTCGCTCGCCGTCCCCGAGCCGATATGCGCTCACGGTCTCCGCCTCGTTCACTCGTGAGAACACGTAGACCACGTCATCCGAGACCAGCGGCGAGCTGTCCCCCTTGCCAACCTCCACTTCCCAGGTCAGCGTCAACTCGGAGGGCCACTCAGCAGGTGGCTCGAACGCCGTGGCCTCCCCGCTGCGCTCCGGCCCACGCCACTGCGACCAGTCCTCGGCAACGGCCAGACCGGTGGCCAGGCCGAGACACACCAGAACGGCCAGAAACGACGACGAACTGCGAATTCGGTGGCTCACGGGATTTCTCCTCGAAGTCTGCGTTGGACG
The DNA here is from genome assembly GCA_963851415.1 of uncultured Acidobacteriota bacterium. Lineage (GTDB taxonomy): Bacteria > Acidobacteriota > Thermoanaerobaculia > Multivoradales > Multivoraceae > CAWKPF01. The sequence goes on along the minus strand of CAWKPF010000002.1, from coordinate 3,445,578 downwards.
ATCGAGAGCTCGGACTCTGTCTCTTTTCGAGAGCCGTAAGTGTAGCGGCCAGAGCCGACGGTGAGTCACTCCTCGAATTCGACCATTCTCTTCCTCCCGCGGTCGACCCTGAGTTGGAAGAGGTCAGGGCGAGCATAGTGCCCCGCCACATCGAGGGAGCGGCGCGCTTCGGCGACCTTGTCGAGATCACAGTCGGCGTAGAGCGTCGTCTTCTGTCGATGAAGGGGGCCCGCGACTGGGCCCGAGAAGGGAGCCACCACCATCGAATCGCCGCTGCAGAGCCACTCTTCCGGCTCGGGGTAGAGCTCCCCGTACCCGGGAAAATCCTCGGGAAGGTCTCTCGCCTGCACAGCGGCGGCGGAACTGATCACCCAGCATCCGCCTTCCCGGGCAATGTGGCGCATGCTCGCCTCCCAGCCCTCGCCACAATCCCAGGTCGGCGCGACATAGATCTCGACCCCCTGGGAAAAGAGAGCCTGCCGGGCCAGAGGCATGTAGTTCTCCCAGCAGATCAGCACCCCGATCCGCCCCGCAGGCGTGTCGACCACACGTAAACCGCTGGCATCCCCTCGACCCCAGACCATGCGCTCGGGGTTGGTCGGAATCAGCTTGCGGTGTCGGTTCAAGATCTGGCCATCGGGTCCGATCACGACCACGGTGTTGTAGAGGGTCGTTCGGCTGCCTTCGCCGTCGCGCTCGTTGAGGCCACAGACGACGGTGACGCCAGCCTTCGCCACCTCGTCGCGAAACCCGTCCAACCCCCCGGCTTCCAGATCGACGCTGTTGACGAGAAGGCGGTCATGGGCCTGCTGGCACCGTTCCATGTCGGAGCCTGGCCGCAGCCGCCATATCCAGGTCGGGTAGCCGGGCAGGAAGGCCTCGGGCAGCACCATCAGGTCGGCACCTTCACTGACGGCCTGGTGCAGGCATTCGAAGGCTCTCTCAAGAGAGGCTGCGAGGTCGAGATAGACGGGTGGATTCTGAACCACAGCGACGCGAACGTTCACGATTCTCCTCCACCCAGTCGCCGGGCCACGCTCTCGAGCCCACTGGTCGCAAGATTGGCGAACGCGAAACGAAGGAAGCGCTCCTGTCCAGGACCGAACATCTCCCCCCAGAGAGTGAGCAGCCCACGCTCCTCGAGCAGGCGTCGCGCGACGTGCTGTGCCGAAACTCCTTCTTCGGGGTGGCGCAGGTAGGCGAAATAGGCACCCGCACCGGCGATCGTCCACTCCGGCGCGAGCTCGCGCAGCAGCTCCCGGAATCTCTCGAGCCGGTTCACCATTTCGATCCTCCTCGCCTCGCGCCACTCTTTCAGATGGAGAAGTCCGAACCGCGCCGCCTGCTGGGAAATTCGAGGACTGCAGATGGCGACGCAGTCCATCCACTTCTCCACCTCGGCCAGCACCCGCTCTCCTGCCACGATCGCCCCGGCTCGGTATCCGGGCAGGGCGAAGACCTTGGAGAAGGAGTAGAGATGAATCAGCGTTTCTTCCCAGTCGGGCTGCCCGAACAGACCGTGAGGCGGATCCGTCGTCGGGCGAAAGTCGCGATAGGTCTCGTCGACCAGAAGCGCGAGCCCCTTCTCGCGGGCCAAGCGGTAGAAATCCTCGATCAGCTCCGGTGCACACACCACTCCGGTCGGGTTGTTCGGGGTCACCAGCACGATCGCTCTCGTGCGAGCGGTGATCCGTTCGGAGGCCGACTGGGGGCTGGGGCGCAGGTCTTCGCCCACGGGCAGATAGACCGGCTCGATTCCGCGCAGACGCAGCCACATGTCGTGATTGAAGTAGTAGGGCACGGGGAGCAGCACTTCGTCGCCCGAGCCGGCGAGCAGATCGATCGCGGCGCAGAACGCCTGGTTGCACCCCGAAGTGATACCGACGCATCCGGCCCCGACCTCGGCGAGATAGCTGGACTTCATGTCTGCGGCCAGGGCCTCTCGTACTTCGGGTAGTCCCAGAATCGGCGTGTAGAAACCGCTGTCGTCTCGGTCGACGTACTCGCGCAGGTATTCGCGCAAGGCACGGGCGGGAGGATGCGAGGGAGCTGCCTGCGAGAGGTCGATCAGCGGGAGATCCTGCGGACAGCGACTCGCGAGTCCCTTGGCCTCGGCAATCGGCGACTGGGGGACGGCCGCATACTCAGAGCGCAATTTCATCGAAGACCCTCAGTCCGCCCGGCGAAACACCGTTCGCCCACCGATCACGGTCTCGACCACGGCGTTGGCACTGAAGTGGTAGATCCAGTCTCGTTCGTGGGGCGCGTCGACGATCGCGAAGTCGGCCGCCTTCCCGCGTTCGAGCGACCCGATCTCGTCTTCGAGTCCGATCGCTCGCGCCGCGAATCGAGTGGCGCCCTTGATAGCCTCAGCGGCGGTCATCCCCTGCGTGACGCAGGCGAGCAGCAGCGCCAGCGGAAGGTGATAGCTCGGCGCCGAGCCGGGATTGTAGTCCGTGGCTACCGCAACCGCAGCGCCCGCTTCGATCAAGCGACGGGCGGGCATCGCGGGCTGACGCAGGAAGAAGGCTGCCAGCGGCAGGCTGACTGCCACGACACCCGCATCGGCCATGGCGGCGATACCCTCCTCGGAAATGTGCTCGAGGTGATCCGCCGAGATGCAGCCGGTACGAGCGGCGAGCGCTCCTCCACCCTGGTCGTGCAGTTGGTCGACGTGCAGCTTGCCGCCGAGACCGAGCCTGCGGGCACATCCGAGAATCCGTTCCGCATCTGCGGCGCTGAATGCCCCCTCCTCGACGAACACATCGCAGTACCGAGCCAACCCTCGCTCCGCCACCTGCGGCAACATCTCCTCGCACACGAGGGACACGTAGCCATCGTGATCGTCGTCGTACTCGGGCGCCACCACGTGAGCCCCGAGAAAGGTAGACACCAGGCGCACCGACTGGATCTCCGCCACCTTCCGGTAGACGTCGAGCAGGCGGAGCTCCGATTCGGTGCTGAGCCCATAGCCGCTCTTCGCTTCTACGGTGGTCACCCCGAGGGCCGCCATGGCCGCGAGGTCCTCTCGCGTATCCTCCATCAAGTCCTCGAACGAGGCCTCTCGGGTGGCCCGCACGGTGCTCCTGATCCCACCCCCCGCGCGCGCGATCTGCAGATAGCTCTCGCCCAGGATCCGAGCCTCGAACTCGTCGGCTCGCGAGCCCGCAAAGGCGAGATGGGTGTGACAGTCGATCAGGCCCGGCACCACCAGACGGCCGAGCGCGTCGGAGGACGCCGCATCGTGGAAGGACTCCGGAAGATCGGACTCCGATCCCACCCACTCGACACGGCCGTCACACCAGGCGAGTGCCGCCTTCTCGATCGCACCGATCCCGCCCTGTCCCCCTCCGGCGGGACAGACAAGCAGCCTTCCGATGTTACGCAACACCTCCATCGCGAACGCAGGGCCTACTGTAGCCCCTCCACCTCCTTGTAGACCGCGGCCAGCAGACGCCCGCTCGACAACTCCTCGAGGCACCGCTGGAGATCATCCTCGAAGTAGGCGTCCTCCTCCCGATGGGGCACCCGCTCGCGCACGTGACGATGCGCCGCGTCGACGCCGCGCCCGGGGCGCAGCGGCGAACGGTAGTCGAGCGCCTGGGCCACGGTAAAGAGCTCGATCGCCAGCACCTGCTCCGTATTGCGGAAGACCTCGAGCAGCTTGGTGGCAGCGATGCTGCCCATGCTGACGTGATCCTCCTGGCCCAGGCTCGTGGGAATCGAATCGACGCTGGCGGGATGGCACAGCACCTTGTTCTCGGAGACCAGAGCCGCCGCTGTGTACTGCGGAATCATGAAACCGGAGTTCACACCGGTATCGGTCATGAGCAGAGCCGGCAATCCGTCGTGGCCCCCGAGTAGGAGGTAGGTGCGTCGCTCGGAAATGCTGGCCAGCTCAGCGAGCGCGATGGCCGCATAGTCGAGCACCAGAGCCAGCGGCTGACCGTGGAAGTTGCCCCCGCTGAGGATGTCTCCGTCGGCGAAGACCAACGGGTTGTCGGTCACGGAGTTGATCTCACACTCCACCACGCCCCCGACATGGGCCAAGGCATCGCGACTGGCGCCATGCACCTGCGGAACACAGCGCAGCGAGTAGGGATCCTGGACCTTGCCGCAGAAGCGATGCGACTCGAGGATCTCGCTGTCCTCGAGCAGCGCCCGTACGTTTCCCGCGACCGCCGCCTGCCCCGGATGGGGTCGAACCTGCTGAATGCGCGGGTCGAACGGCTTGAGGCTTCCACGCAGAGCCTCCAGGCTCATGGCGGCGAGCAGGTCGGCGCAGGTCTGGAGCGCGAGGGCCTTGTGCAGAATCCATGCTCCATAGGCGGCCATCATCTGGGTTCCGTTGATCAAAGCCAGGCCGTCCTTGGCCTCCAGCTCGATCGGTTCCAGGTCGAGCTCGGCGAGCCGATGGGCGGCCGGCACCGGCTCGTTCCCTTCTCCCCACAGCTTGCCCAGACCGAGTAGCGGCAAGGCGAGGTGAGCCAACGGAGCCAGATCGCCCGAAGCGCCGAGACTGCCCTTGGACGGCACCACCGGCACGAGATCGTGCTCCTCGAGCTTCAAGAGGCGCTCGAACGTTCGTTCGCTGACCCCCGAATAGCCCTGCGCCAGTGCCTGGATCTTGAGCTGCAGCATCAGCCGCGTGATGTCCTTCGGTATGGGAGTACCCAGGCCGACGGCATGGCTCAAGATCAGATTCCGCTGCAGCCGCGCCAGATCGTCCCGCGAGATGCGTTGCGAGGCGAGAATTCCGAATCCGGTGTTGATGCCGTAGTAGGCCTGACCGTCCCGGAGCGAGGATTCGACGGCCGCGCGTGCTCGCAGTACCCCGGGATGTGCCCTGCGTAACTCTGCGAGACTCTCTCCCAGGTCTTCCTGGAGCGAAGCCAGCCGAATCGGTCGGAGATCGGAATACTCCGTGGACGCGGTCATCGACTCAAGACTCAGCTCTCCAACATCGGAAGATCGATGCCCCGCTCACGCGCAGTCTGCCGAGCGGTCTCGTAGCCCGCATCGGCGTGTCGCATCACACCGGTGCCCGGATCCGCAGTCAAGACTCGTTCCAGTCGGCGCGCACCGTCATCGGTACCATCTGCCACCACGACCATGCCGGAGTGAATCGAATAGCCGATCCCCACTCCTCCGCCGTGATGCAGCGACACCCAGCTCGCACCGCACGCAGTGTTGAGGAGGGCATTGAGCAGCGGCCAGTCGGCAATCGCATCGGAGCCGTCCTTCATGCCCTCGGTCTCGCGATTGGGCGAAGCGACCGAGCCCGAGTCGAGATGGTCTCGCCCGATCACGATCGGTGCCTTGACCTTGCCCGTGCGCACAAGATCGTTGAACACCAATCCCATCTGGCTCCGCTCTCCGTACTCGAGCCAGCAGATGCGCGCCGGCAGTCCCTGGAAATGGACCTTCTCGCGCGCGTGCTCGATCCAGCGCACCAGGTGCTCCTTGTGAGGGAAGGTCTCGATGATCGCTCGATCGGTCACTTCGATGTCGGCAGGATCTCCGGAGAGCGCCGCCCATCGGAACGGACCCGACCCCTTGCAGAAGAGCGGCCGAATGAACTCGGGGACGAACCCCGGAATCTCGAAAGCCTCCTCGAGGCCGCGCAGGTCGGCCACCTGACCGCGCAGGTTGTTCCCGTAGTCGAAGGTGACAGCCCCTCGACGCTGGAGCTCGAGCATGGCCTTGACATGGGTGACCATCGAGTCGAGCACGGCATTCTCGTAGCCCTCGGGATCGGCCTCACGACGGCGCTCGGCCTCTTCGAGGGAATGACCGACCGGAATATAGCCCACCCGGAGATCGTGGGCCGACGTCTGGTCGGTGAGGACGTCCGGAACCACTCCGCGTTCGACCAGTGCCGGCAACACGTCGACGATGTTCCCGACCAGACCCACCGAAACCGCCAGCTTGCGCTCCCGCGCCTCGAGGACCCGAGTCAACGCCTCGTCCAGATCGTGAGAAAGATGATCGCAGTATCCCGTCTCGAGCCGCCGCCGGATTCGCTCGACGTCGACATCGACACCGAGAAACGCCGCGCCGTTGAGGGTGGCGGCGAGCGGCTGAGCGCCGCCCATGCCACCGAGTCCGGCGGTGACGACCAGGCGTCCCGCCAGGCTGCCACCGAAGTGCTGCCGTGCACACTCGGCGAGAGTCTCGTAGGTACCCTGGAGAATCCCCTGGCTCCCGATGTAGATCCAGGAGCCCGCGGTCATCTGGCCGTACATGGTCAATCCCAGCGCGTCGAGGCGACGGAACTCCTCCATGGTTGCCCATCGGGGCACGAGATGCGCGTTGGCAATCAGCACTCTCGGGGCATCGGTGTGGGTGCGGAAGACGCCGACCGGCTTGCCACTCTGCACCAGCAGGGTCTCGTCGTTCTCGAGCCGACGCAGCGTCGACACGATGCGCTCGAAGCACTCCCAGTCTCGCGCCGCCTTGCCGCCACCGCCATAGACGATCAACTCGTCCGGTCGCTCGGCGACTTCGGGGTCCAGATTGTTCATCAGCATCCGCAGCGCCGCTTCCTGATGCCAGCCACGGCAGGAAAGCTCCGTGCCGTGCGGTGCCTTCACCGTCCTGGCACCTGGCGGTCGCGCAACAGTGGTCATTTCATGAGCTCCTGAAATCCCGGGTCGTGGGACTGCGACCCTGGACCCGAGCCTATCGGAGTCAACGGGGCGAGCATGGCGGACGAGGCCGAGAATCCATAGAATTGGCGTTCCAAGGCGCTGAGAAAGCGCCTTCCCGAGGCTCTCGCCATGAACTGGAAACAACTCTTGCTGCTGCTGATCCTCTCTGCAGGAGGCTTGTTCTTCCTGTCCTTGAGAGACACCGATCGCGGACTCTCGGAGTTCGTCCCCGAGCCTCTGCACGATATCTGGCTGACCCGCGATCCGTCGTACTCGGGCCGTTTCGTGGAGCTTCATTCGAAGCTGATCGTCTTCGGCATCGGAGACGAGGGCCTGCGAAGAGAGCACAGGGTGCTCTGGATCGAGCCCACCCCGCTGAGCGACGAGACGCTCTTCACGGTGGCCTACCTCGAAGACGACGGAACAGAGTCCCGAGTCGAGCTCACCTACTCCCCCAAGAACGACGATCTCCGCTTCACCTCCCGGCCGTACGTGCACTGGCAACGCGAGGCCACCCTGCTCGCGGAGGACACGAAGGCCCGGCGTCGCGCCGAGGAGTCGACCCGGGCGGAGCCTACCGATCCCTTCGGGGACGAGTTCGACCGGCTCTTCTCCGGGCCGATCTGGGCGGGCGACGAGACTCCCGAGATCGAGCGCTGAAACCGTGACCGCTCGCAGCGAGCCGCGCCTGCGGTCGGCTCAAAGCCAATCGTCGGGGAGCGGTCGGGAGTGTCGGCTCTTCTCGGTCAAGAAGTAGACCAGCGGAACCACCACCAGGGTGAGCGCAGTCGAGGCAATCGCTCCGGTCATCAGGGCGATGGCGAGCCCCTGGAAAATGGGGTCGAACAGGATGACGACGGCTCCGACAACCACCGTACCGGCAGTGAGCAGGATCGGACGCAGACGGACCGCACCGGCCTCGACCACGGCTTCTCCCAGGCTCTTGCCCTCCTTCAGTGCGACGTTCACGAAGTCGATCAGCAGCACCGAGTTCCGCACCATGATGCCCGCGAGCGCGATGAAGCCGATCATCGAAGTCGCGGTGAAGAAGGCACCGAACAGCCAATGCCCGGGCAGCACCCCGATCAATCCGAGGGGAATCGCGATCATCATCACCAGCGGCACCTTGAAGGAGCCGAACCAGCCGATGATCAAGATGTAGATCAAGATCAACACCACCCCGAAGGCCGCACCGAGGTCGCGAAACACCTCGTAGGTGATGTGCCATTCCCCATCCCACTTCATGGCCGCGGTCCGAGTCGAGACCGGCTCGTCTCGGTAGTACTGCTCGACCCTACCGCCCGTCGGCAGCTCCAGCTGGTCGATCTCCTTCGCCATCGCCAGAATGGCGTAGACCGGACTCTCGGAAGTGCCGGCGACGTCTCCGGTCACGTAGACCACGGGGCGAAGGTTCTTTCGATGACGAGCGCTTCTACGGGAATCGATCTCCACCTCGACCAGCTCGGAGAGCGGAATCAGATCGCCACTGTGCGAGGCGACCCGGATCTCACCCAGTCGGGCGATCGAAGAGCGCTCGGCACGGGGCATCTCGATCTGGATCTCGACCGGCTCGAGCTCGCGCGCCACGTGGAGGAGTCCAGCCGATTCGCCCCCCAGGGCGAGGCGCAGGGTCCGAGCCACCTGCGACGCCGGCACCCCCGCCAGAGCCGCCTTCTCCCGGTCGACCCTGAAGATTCGTTTCTCCTGCGACGCCTCGACCATCCAGTCGACGTCGACCACGCTTTCGGTGGTCGAGAAGATGCCGCGGATCTGCTCGGCGACCCGGATGCGCTCCTCTTCGGACGGACCGTAGATCTCTGCCACCAGGGTCGAGAGGACCGGCGGCCCGGGGGGCACCTCGACCACCTTGGCTGCGGCACCGAAGCGCGACGCGATCTCTTGAATGGTGGGACGCACGCGCTTGGCGATCGGGTGACTCTGCTGATCGCGCTCCTTCTTGTGGCGCAGATTCACCTGGATATCGGCCACGTTCGATCCTGAGCGAAGATCGTAGTGGCGCACCAGGCCGTTGAAGCTGATCGGTGCGGCCGTCCCGACATAGAGCTGAAGGTCGGTGACTTCGGGAATCGACGCCAGATAGTCGCTCATCTCGCGAGCGACTCGCGAGGTGTGCTCCAGCGTGGTGCCCTCGGGCATGTCGATGACGACCTGGAACTCGCTCTTGTTGTCGAACGGCAGCATCTTGACGTTGACTTTCTGCAGCGGTACGAGTGCCATCGACAGCAGCAGGAGAGCGAAGATGACCGACAGGAAGGTCCACGCCCGACGCGGTCTCGCCAGCAGCGGCACCATCATCCGGGCATACAGGCGGTAGACCAGTCGGCCTGGCGAAGCGGAGTCGTCTTCGTGGTGCGCTGCACTCCCCGAGCCCAGAAGCCGGTAGGCGAACCAGGGAGCGGCGATCAGGGCCACGAGGAGCGAGAAGCCCATCGCCAGGGAAGCTCCCATCGGCATGGGAAGCATGTAGGGGCCCATCAGTCCACGCACGAAGGCCATTGGCGCGACCGATGCGATCACCGTGAGAGTGGCAAGAATCGTCGGGTTGCCCACTTCGTTGACGGCCGAAACTGCGTCCGCCAACGTCGCCTTCTTCTTCATCGAGAAGTGACGCACCATGTTCTCCACCACGATGATCGAGTCGTCGACGACGATGCCGGTCACGAAAATCAAGGCGAACAGCGTGACCCGATTCAGGGTGTAGCCGAAGAGGTAGTAGACGAACAGCGTCAGGGCAAAGGACACCGGAACCGAAACGAACACCACCAGGGCACCGCGCCAACCGAGAAAAAGCCCGATCAGGACCGAGACCGACACGATGGCAACCACCAGATGGAGGAGCAGCTCCTCCGCCTTCTCGTTGGCGGTTTCGCCGTAGTCGCGCGTGACCGTGAGCTCGACCTCGGGCGGAAGGAGCATGGGGCGTAGCTGCTCGACTCTCGCCAGGATCGACTCCGACACGCGGTGGGCGTCGGATCCCTTGCGCTTGGCGATCGAGATCGTGACCGCATCGGACGACGGAGTAGCCCCCCGCTCGCCACCGGCCCCCCCGCGATGGAACACGTAGCTGCCCGGCTCCTGCGCTCCGTCTTCGATCGTCGCCACGTCACGGAGATAGATCGGACTGCGGAGCGCTCCCCCTTCTCCTCCCTCGAGGCCGACCACCAGGTCGCCAACCTCCTCTGGAGTCCGCAGGAGGGCTCCCGTCTCCACCAGGACTTCGCGGTTGCCCTCCTCGAAGGCGCCTGCGGAGGACGCCACGTTCTGCATCTGGAGCGCCGCTGCTACCGCCGCGGGATCGATCTTCGCTGCAGCGAGGCGCAGACTGTCCAGCTGGACCCGAACCTGCCGTCGCTGTCCGCCGATGAGGGCCACCTCGGAGACCTCGTCCAGGGACTGGATCTCTCGACGGAGTCCGACTGCCATACGGCGCAGGTCGTAGGCACTGTAGTAGTCGCTCGAGAGCGTCAAGCCGAGCACAGGCACATCGTCGATGGTGCGAGTCTTGACCAGTGGCAGCCCGACTCCGGGGGGAAAGCGATCCATGCCTCCGGCCAGCTTGTCGTAGACCTTGATCAGACTCCGTTCCTGATCGTCGCCGACCAGGAAACGCACTGTGAGCATCGCCATGTCCGGCATCGATGTCGAGTACACGTACTCGACGCCGGGTACCTCCCACATCATCTTCTCGAGTGGAATGGTCACCCGGTTCTCGACCTCCTCGGGAGAGGCGCCCGGCACCTGGACGAACAGATCCACTACCGGCAGCACGATCTGCGGCTCTTCCTCCCGTGGAGTGAGGACCACCGCGATCAGCCCCAGCCCGAGGGCCGCCAGGACCAGAAGCGGAGTCAGCTTGGAGTCGATGAAGAAACGAGCGATCCGTCCTGCCGGGCCCAGCTGCGGCTCGTCCGGCTCCCGAGAGCTCGCCTGCGAATCGCTCATGAGGCACCCCCGGTCTCGAACGGAGTCCCGTCGGCCAGGCCCGGAGGAGGCGACACCACGTAGCGCTCTCCCTCCTCGAGCCCGGACAGCACTTCGACCCGCTCGCCCACGCTGGAACCGGTCTTGATCCAGCGCAGGCGCAGCAGGCCATCGTCACCGGCCACGAACAGGCCGTCGAGCTGACCGCGTCGCACCACTGCGGAGCTCTCCACCGCGAGGCCTTGCTGAACATCCGACGCAAAGGAGACCCGCGCGAACATCCCCGAGCGCAAGAAGCCTCCTGGATTGTCGAGCTCCAGCTTCACGGTAAAGGTCCGGCTCGCCGGATCACCGGACGGGACAATGAGCTCGATCTCGGCCTCGAGCTCTCGATCCAGCACCCTCACCCGAGCGGACTCTCCCCTTTCGAGGTGAACGACCTGGGCCTCGGGCACCTGAACTTCCACCTGGACCCGAGACAAGTCTTCCACGACGAACATCGGCACACCGGGAGATGCCATGTCGCCAGCCTCGATTCGTCGCTCGACGACCCATCCGGCGATCGGACTGCGGATTTCCGAGTAGTCGAGAGAGACCTGGGCGGAGGCCAGGTTCGCCTTGGCCTGGGCGAGAGCGGCGTCCGCGACGCGATAGGCCGCGACGGCATCTTCCTGGTTCTTGGGCGTGGCCGAGCCCCGCGCGACCAGTGCATCCATGCGCTCGCGCTGAGCCTTGGCGTTCTCGAGCTGAGCCTCCGCCATGGCGACGGCAGCCTCCGCCTGGGCCACGGATGCCTCCAGATCCCTGTTCTCGAGGCGAGCCAGGAGTCCACCGCGGCTCACCCGCTCTCCCTCACGGATGCGAACTTCTTCGACACGGCCGAGGATCTTGGAGCCCGGAGACACCTGACGCCGGGCCCGAACCGAGCCGGTCAGGGCCGAGGCTCCGTCGAGCGGCTGCAGACGAGCCTGAGCCAGGGTCACCTCGACGGGCGTCGGAGCTTCGCCGGAGGGCGCGGAGACCTCGTGCCGAGCACCGCACCCGAGAGTCAAGGGAATCATCACCACCAGCAAGCTGGCGACGATACCTACCAAAGCGTTACTGGTTCGAATCTTCATCGCGCGCTCCTTACAGATCCCCAGTGGCCAGATCGAGGCCGGCCCGGGCGAGAACGACGTCGCGACGTGCGGAGACCTCGCGGACACGGGACTGGGTGAGGGCCGACTCCGATTCGAGGAGATCGACCAGGGTGGTGAGTCCGTTGCGATAGCGGTCCTCGACGATGGAAAGGCTGCGCTGGGCGAGGTCCATGCCGCGCAGCGAGAGAGCGAGTCGCTTCTCGGCCGCTCCCAGGTCCGCGAGGCGGGAGCGGACTTCGAGCTCGACCTGCTGGCGTAGCTGCTCGGTCTGATGATTGACCTCGCTCAGCTGCGCCTCGGCACGTGCGATCCGAGCTCGATCGCTCTTGCCCGAGAACAGGGGAAGACGCAGCCCTACGCCCACCGTGGCGTTGTCACCGTCGTTACCGAAGAAGTCTTCCGCGTGAGTCTCGACGCTGGCCTGAAGGCCGACATCGGGGCGGAGTCCGCCCTTCGCGACGCGGAGCTGACTCTGCGAGGCGGCCACATGATCCCGTGCCGCGGCCAGGTCCGGTCGCTGCTCGAAGGCCCGACCGACCAGCTCCGCCACTCCTCCGGGCGCAGCTCCCTCGAGCTCGACCAGGGTCTCGGGCATACGAAAGACGGTCCCCTGATCCCGGCCAAGGGTCAGGTTGAGAGCGGCACGAGCGATCTCCGAAGCCGCCTCGGCGCGCACGACCAGCTCGGCCACCTCACTCTCTCGAACCTGGGCAAGCAGCAGATCGGATTCGACCACCATGCCGGTGTCGTAGAGATCTTCGACCAGCTCGACGTTGGCTCCCGCGGTCTCGAGCGATTCCAGTGCCGCCTTGCGGCCGTAGTCGGCCAGCAACACCGCCGTGTAGTGGTCGATCACCGTACGCACCAGCTCCTGTCGGGCTCGCTCTCGATCGGCGATCGAAGCGTCGGCGGCTGAGCGCGCCGCGTCGGACCCTCCGGCGAGCTTGCCCCCACTCCACAGCGATTGCTCGAGCACCAGTCTCGCCGACCAGTCGTTCCATGCGGCTGGATTGTTCAGGCTGTCGAGATCGAAGTCAGAGGCCATGAATCGTCCCTGGAGAAGCTTCTGGCCGAACACCAGGACCGGATTGTCGGTGCGCACGAATCCGGCCTCCAGGCTGATCTGAGGGAAGCGAAATCCGTGCACCTCCTTTGCCCGGGCCGCCGCGGCTTCGCTCCGATCGTCGGCTCGGGCGAGCTCCAGGTTGCTCTGCGAGGCGATCGCAATGGCCCCCTCGAGAGTCAGCAGGGGCGCGGGATCGGAAGGTGCCGCTCCAGCCGGTTCCTGGACGGGCTCGGCGCCCCGAGACCCCGTGGCGCCAGCGAACACGAGCAGCAGGAAGGCAACCGGGAGCAGGGGGCGCCACGGTGAGGAGAGGGGCGGGATTCTCACGTCCACGGCCCTCTCACGCCGCCCGAGCACGCCGGCCCTCGATCCCACGCAGGATCGACTCGAGAGGGCACAGCCCGGTGAAGCTGCTCTGCAGCAGATTCAGGCCGACGAACGCCGTGAAGAGCAGAAATCCCGGGTGGACCCACCAGCCCAGAGCAAGACTGATCAGAACGAACGAACCCGCGAAGGCACGGATCTTGTTTTCGATGGTCATGGCAGAAATGTCCTTTCTGAGCCTCTTCAGGCTCCACTGGAAGCCGATCATGGCGTTCTATACACAGATGCACGCCAGGCCCGATCGGTCACATCTGCTGGACGGCGGACGACCCTCGCCCCCTAGGCGGGCGACACCCCGAGCGCCCCGGCGAGGGCATCGCGCAGCTGGCGACGGGCCCGCATCAGGCGCATCTTGACCGCAGACGCGCCAATGGAGAGCACATCGGCAGTCTCAGCGGTCGTCAGACCCTCGACATCGCGCAGCAGGAAGACGATCCGGGTCTCTGGAGTCAGCTCGGCCAGGGCCCGGGTCAGATGCGTACGCATCTCCGAGCGCTGAGCGGATTCGATCGGCAAATCGCAGCACGGGGGAAGATCCTCGAAACGCACCCCCTTCCAGCCCTCCTCGGCCACCGCGTCGAGCGAGACTTCACGCTTGGAGGGTAGCTTGCGGCGCGTCATGAGGCACTGAGTCGCGACGACGCGATAGAGCCAGGTGCGCAACGCCTTCGGCTCTCGCAGCCGATCGAGTCCTTGAAAGGCCTTGAGCAGCGTCTCCTGGTAGACGTCTTCGGCGTCTTCCTGATGGCCGCACATGCGCCGACCGAAGGCCATGACACGCCCACCCCAACGGTCGACGAAACGATCGAAGGCCCCGGGATCCCCTCGCTGTACGGCCTCCAGCAGGGCCAGATCGGCCGCGACGGAGGTGGTCTCGGTGCTGGACTGGACGTCGCTCACAAAAAGGCCTTCGACCAGAGGACCGCTCGATCCCCGATTCCCTACCCGCCACCCGAGTCACGGTGAAGCGCGAAAATCCTACCGCATCGCTCGAAAGCGGCCGGGTCTCCGAACAAGCGCAGTCGCTTGCGGTCCCCGGGCTCGAGGCGGCCCGACACCAGCGCCCGAAAGGACTCCAGGTCCGTCTCCAGCCGACACGCGGGATCACGAGCCGGGCCCAGTGCGGCCTCGAGCCGGACATCGTCGACCCGGGCGTGGAAGACCACCTCGTCGACGCGGAACTCATAGCTCTCGTGCACACCCCGCGCCTCATCGACTCGAAACGCGGCCTGCATCGCCACGGGTGCCCACGTCGCGCTGTAGTGATGGTCCGGATCGTCCTCCTGGAGAAACGGCAGACCCCAACGTGCGAGCTCGGTCACCACGGGCTCGAGCGCCCGGCCCCGAGCCGTGAGCTCGTAGGCCGCCACCGACGCCGGTGGCGGGAGGTGGGTCTTCTCGACCACGCCCGCCTCCTCCAAACGCCGCAGCCGAGCCGCCAGTAGATTGGTCCCGATGCCGTCGAGCGCACCGAGCAGGTCCTTGTACCGGCGCGGACCCAGGAGCAGCTCGCGCACCAGAAGGAGCGTCCATCGCTCGCCCACGAGGTCGAGAGCGCGAGCCAGGGCACAGTGCTGGCGGTAGGATCTCGGCTTTTTTAATGCGGCCACTTGACAATTATATAGCCACCGGGCGCGAGTCCCCCGGGCGAGCACGGCGATAGGATCGCTCACCGGTCTGCAATCGGTCGGCAACCTTTCGGAGACTCACCCATGAGATCGCTACTGGTCCAGCTCGGTCTGATTCTGCTCTGTGCACCCGGCGTGGCTCAGTTGCGGGCAGGAGTGGGGGTCACGGACATCACGCCCCCGGTGGGGACCCCCTCTGCGGGATACGGGGATCGCGCGGGGGCCGGCATGGAGGGTGTGCACGATCCTCTGCTGGCGACCGCGCTCGTGATCGATAACGGAACCACTCGGCTCGTCCTGCTGGGAGTCGACCACCTCGGATTCGATTTCTCCATGGTGCAGCAGGTCGCTGCGGCAGTGCGCGAGCGCGACCCGGCAGCAGAGCTCTTCCTCGGTTCTTCCCACACCCACGCCGGCGGCGGTGCCTACCTCGACATTCCGGGCCTCGGGACCCTGCTCGCCGGCAGGTTCGACGCCGAGATGCGCCAACTGTACGTCGACGGCGCCACCGCGGCCGTGCTCGAAGCTCTGGAGAGTCTGACGCCCGCTCGTGTGGGGCTCGGCTATACCAGGGCTGAAGGCCTCAACCGCTACCGCGGGGACTGGCCGCCGAATGTCGAGACCGCAGACCAGCTGACGGTGATCAAGGTGACCGACGCCGAGGGGCGTCCTCGCGCCGTTTGGTTCGACTATCCCGCGCACCCTACCGTGCTTCCGGGAGCCGACAACATGCAATTCTCCGCCGACTTCGTCGGCTATGCGCGACAGCGTCTCGAAGAGGCGCTGGTGGGCGCCCGGGCGATCTACTTCAATGGAGCTCAGGCCGATGTGTCCCCGGCCCCCCCGAGCGGCGACGACATGTACGAACGTTGCGCGTCCCTGGGCCACGCGCTCGCGCAGAAGGTGCTCGAGCTCTGGCCTTCGATCGAGACCTCCGACTCCCTGGCGATCGAAGTGCTTCGACACGCCTTCGACGTCGTGGTGCAGCCGACCTCCGCAGGTACCAGACTGCCCTTCGAGAGGCGGCCCAGCGAGATCGGTCTCGTCACGCTCGACGGGCGGCACGCGCTGGTCGCCATCCCGGGGGAGCTGAGCACCGTCTACGATGCCGAACTCGAGCGCTTCGGGCGCTGGCTCGGCTACGAGCACGTCACCATACTGGGCCTCACCAACGACGCCCAGGGCTACATCGTCATGCCCGAGTCGTGGCGCCACCGCACCTACGAATCGACGGTCTCCTTCGGCGGCGAGCTCTACGGAGAGCAGATCAAGAGCACGGCCTTCGCCCTACTCCATGCGCTCGAGCCGGAAGGCAGCTACCACGAGGACCAGGTCCATCCCTCCGAGCTGCTCGGAGCCACGGGCGATCCGTAACCCAACGATCGTGCCCAAAGGGGGGTCTCGTTGAAACGGCCTTCGTAGCCGGTCCGTCGCAGGAACTGCCAGCGCCTGAGCGCGCCGAAGGCGCTCGCGAGGCTCCCCCTCGGTTGGATGGGGGGAACCATGCCGATAGTTGCTTTCGTGGTACTCGCCACGAAAAAACTACACATTGAACAGAAAGTGACAGATGTCGCCATCCTGGACGACGTAGCCTCTCCCCTCGACCCGTAGCTTTCCCGCCTCGCGAATCGCCTTCTCGGCCCCGAACTGCTCCAGATCCTCGAGGGTGTAGACCTCGGCTCGGATGAACCCACGCTCGAAGTCGCTGTGGATGACGCCGGCGGCCTCGGGAGCGGTGGCGCCCTGGCGTACCGTCCAGGCTCGGATCTCCTTGGGGCCGGCGGTGAAGAAGCTTTCGAGCCCGAGCACCTGGTAGGCAGCGCGAGCCAGGGCGGCCAGCGCGGGCTCCTCGAGCCCCACACTTTCGAGCATCTCCTGGCGATCCTCTTCATCGAGCTCGAGCAATTCGGCCTCCAGGCGTGCGCACACCGGCACGACTGCGCCTCCCTCGGCGGCGGCCCTATCCCGCACCCTGGCCACGAGCTCCCCTTCGCCATGGAGGTCGCTCTCGTCGACGTTGGCTACGTAGAGCACCGGCTTGGCCGTGATCAGGCCGAAGCCCTTCATGCGACGACTCTCGTCGGGGCTCATCTCCATTCCCCGGACCGGCAGATCTGCCGCGAGACGCTCGTGGCATCGCTCGAGCAGCGCCACCCGGGCCTTGGCCTCCTTGTCACCACTCTTGGCCGTTCGCCGCCCCTTCTCCAGCGCCGACTCGACCATCTGAAGATCGGCGAGCATCAGCTCGAGATCGATGGTCTCGATGTCACGAATGGGATCGACGCTTCCGTCGACGTGGGCGACATCGTCATCGACGAAGCAACGAACCACGTGGAGGATCGCATCCACCGACCGGATGTGGGAAAGGAACTGGTTCCCCAGCCCCTCTCCCTCGGACGCACCTCGCACGAGCCCTGCGATGTCGACCAACTGCAGCACGGCCGGAAGGATCTTCTTGGACTCGATGTGTGCAGCGATCCGTCCCAACCTGGAGTCGGGTACCGGCACCACACCGACGTTCGGCTCGATGGTGCAGAAAGGATAGTTCTCACTGGCGATCCCGGCGCCGGTGAGGGCGTTGTAGAGAGTCGACTTTCCGACATTCGGTAGGCCGACGATTCCAGCTTCCATGACTCGGGGTTCCCGGAGAGGGGTGGTGGAGGGCGGACGCGCGGCGCAGCTTACCTGTGGGCTGCGACTGCGGCAAGGTCACGAAGCGCGAGCTTCACACTCCGACCGGCCACGACGGAATCGACCGTCGCAGGATCTCGAGACTCGCCCACAGCGGACGCGTTGTGTCGAGCCGTACGTGCTCGGCCACGTCCAGCTCCTCCACCGGCTCCCATCGGGCCACGAAGTCATCGAAGATCTCGAGCCGGCCGTCACTGACCTGGGCCCTCCGAGCCCGCTCCGCGAGACGCTCGCGACAAACCGCGTCGGGAGCCAGGCATTCGACGAAACGAAACGGAACTCCGAGACCCTCTGCCAGCGCCTTCGCCTGCTGGCGTTCCACCCGGCTGCGGAAGCTCGCGTCGAGGAGTACCGAACGACCCGAGCGCAGCACGATCTCGGCCCTGCGCAGAACCTCGTCGTACACCTTGCTCGAGGCCTCCGGGGAGTACGCGCCGGAGAACGCTTCTTCATGAACCGGCTCTTCCGGGGCGAGGCCCATCAGCTGCTTTCGCGCTCGATCGGTGGCGATGACCGGCGCCGCGAGCTGATCCGCCACCGCTTGGGCCACTGTGCTCTTGCCGCAAGCGATGATCCCTCCGACCGCGATCAGCGTCGGATCGAGCAGCGAGCGTCGCTCCGAGGCGAGAGACAGTAGAAAGAAACGACGCGCGTCTGCCGCTGCACGCTCCCGAAGCTCCACCGAAGCGGCGCGCTCTCCTGCCAGGATCCCCGACACCTTGCCTCTGACGAAGGCCCGATAGCTTTCGTAGAAGTCGACCACGGAGTAGAGGTCGAAGTCGCCCGCCTCTCGGCTGTAGAGAGCCAGAAAGGCTTCGGCCAGATCGACGCGACCCGATGCCGTCAGATCCATCGCCAGGAACGCGATGTCGGCAGCGACATCGGCGTATCGAAAGCGCTCGTTGAACTCGATGCAGTCGATGATGCGCACCCCGTGGGATTCGTCGAGGTAGATATGTTCCAGGCGAAGATCGCCATGACCATCCCGAATCCGCTCATCCAGCACGCGGCGATCGAACGACTCGCGGTGGCGCCCGAGGAAATCGAGCTGCCAGGCTTCCACCTCGTGGACCTGGTGCGGGGCGAGATAGAGGCCAATGGTGTCGACCGTCTGCTCGAAGTTCTCTTCGACGTTGGCCCTCACTCGCTCGTGACTTCCATACTTCGATGTCTCTTCGTCGCATCGCGCCGCCTGGTGAAAGCGAGCCAGGGTTACCGCGATCGTCTCGATCTCGTCTCTCTCGACTCGGCCTTCGCGCAAGAGAACGTCCGCTCGATTCGATTCGTCCAGGCGCACCATCTCGACCGCCCAGTCGACCCTCACTCCCGCTCCCCCGAAGGCGTAGGTACCTTCCGGCGAGCGCGTCACTGGCACGACCCCGAGGTAGACGCCTGGAGCCAGACGGGAATTGAGCTGGACCTCCGACTCGCAGCAGGATCGCCGAAGCTCCGGAGTGCTGAAATCGAGAAAGCCCAGGTCCACCGGCTTCTTGACCTTGTACACGCGCTCGGGAGCGAGAAAGACCATCGAGATATGAGTTTCGATGGTGGAGTGCCCGCTCGCGCTCCACTGGCGATCGAAGTCTCTGAACCACTCGGACACCGGCGTCTCCCGTGTGTGGAACGGCTCCCCCGGGGGGGAAGCCCTCGACTCTCACGTCAGTCGGGGACGGAGCCTCGAGGCTCCAGGCCGAGAAAGGCGACCAGATCGAGTAGATCGGCCACCGAGAGCTCTTCGTTCAAGTCAGGCATGCGCGACTCACCCGCACTGTCGATGCCCCCTTCGATCGCGATCTGGTGCGAAGGGGCGATGATCGAGCTGACAATCTGGGCGGAAGCCTGTCGAGTCAGCGCGAGTCCGAGATCGGGACCCGGGGGATCGACACTGGGCGTTTGAAGATCGGCGTCGCCGACGACGCGATGACATCGATCACAGCCCATTTCGAGAAACACACCCCTCCCCAGCTCCGGGTCGCCGGCCGGAACCGCCAGCTGCGATCCGGAATCCGAAGCGGTCGAGGCGCAGCCGCCGGCCAGACCGACGAGCACGACTGCAAAGACCATGGCGCGGCGACGAGACATGTTGAGGGCCCTCTTCGGAATCATATCCGTAGAGGAACCGCCGCGTTCACTGCGACGCCGCAGCCCTCTCAGTCGCCCTCGGCCATCAGGCGAACGAAGTCCGCTTCGGTCAGGATTCCCGACAGCCGGTCCCCGCTGGTGACGAGCAGACATCCGAACTTGTTCTCGAACATCAGCTGTGCCGCGCGACGGATATCCTCGTCCGCCTCCGTGGTGAGCAGGTCTCTCACCATCACGTCCTCCGCCCGAGTCGAGCGCAAGAGGTCCGTCTGAGCGGAGAGCGGAAGGTTGGACTCGGCGCTGTGGGTCCACCGAATCAGATCACGATGGCTGATCAAGCCGAGAATCTCGGAGTCCTCGTCCACCACCGGAAGATGACGAATGTCGTTGTCCCACATCAGCTCCTGGACCGTGAGCAGGTGATCCTCGGGGCCAACGGTGATCACCTCGCTGGTCATCAGGTCACGCACACGCATCGTAGTGCTGGCAGGGCCCTTCTGCACGCTCGTAGTCCTTTCGTGGCGGGTCATCGCTCACTTCCCGCGGGGCGCTCCGGCAAGGGGGTCGCCTCATGCACGGCTGCAGGGCCCCTGGCCAGGAAGTCGTTGACCTTGGCCGCGTGGGCACGAATGAGCTCAGCCACCCATGGATCGGCCGAAATCTCCTCGACCACCACGCCGTTGTCGATTCGCTCGATCGAGATCTCGATCTGATCGTAGTGATCGAAGATCTCGCTGAACAAGGGGTCCCAGCCGCGCATGCGCCCACCCTTTTCGAGTAGGCCCGCGACCTGCCGCACGTGATGCTCGATCAGATCTGCCGTCGCGGGGTTCTCTGCCGTGGTGACGCTTCTGATGCCACCGTCGATCTCCTCCACCCGCCGTTCGATGCCGCTGCGCTGGTGGACCAGGGACATCGCATTGTGCATCGGACAATCGCCGCCGCAGCCGCCTTTGGCCGCCCCGGGAGACGCATCCGCGGTGGTCGAGCCCATCGCGCCCATTCCCTTGCAGGCCATGCCGCCGCCCATCGACCTTTCGGCACCGGAGCCTTCGCAGCACCTCTGACCCTGACCCGATCCCTTCATCGCGTGACCGGCCATCTTCCCACCGCCCATTCCACAGGCCTTGCCCGAACCGGCCATCTTCTGGTCGGCCATGCCCGCACAGCCGCCACAGCCGCTCCGCTCACCTGCCGGGGACTCGACGCTCGGGGGCTGGACTTCCTGGACCTCAGCTCCCTGGACCTGAACTCCCTGAGCCTGGACTCCCTGAACCTGGACTCCCTGAGCCTGGGCGGCCGAGCCCCAGCCCAGGAGCAAAACACCCACGAGAATCAAGGGGGCACTGAGTACGGCGGGAAGACGCTCTCCGGGAGAGCGAAAGAGACGACGGTGGCCTCGCATGGAGTCCTGGGCGGTCATGGTTCCTGTTCCTCTCTGGAGCCGATTGTCGCAGCTGCTCCGAGAGGATCGTGACCCGAGCCATGCCGGCCCACCATCGGTGATTCAGGAGAGCGGACTACGTAGAAGCCACACCGGCGGAGTCTCCTGGGAGACCCTCGGAGAAATCCCCGGCTTCCGTCTCGGCGACCATTGCTTCGAGAAAATCCCGCTCCGTGACGATTCCCACGACTCGGGACTGCTCGACCACGAGCAGGCAGCCGTGGCCGGACTCGAGAAGCTGGCCAAGTGCCGAGGCGACCGTGGTGTGAGGGGACACGCACGGTGGAGGCGTGTCCATGACGTCGCTCACCGCGACGGTACCCAGATCGTCGACCGCTCGCGACAGAAGGCGAGGCCAGCTGCGAGGGGAGAGGATTCCGAGCACTTCCCCTCGGTCGTTCTCGACCGGTATGTGCCGAATGTGCTGCCACTCCATCATGGCCGAAGCGAGATCGATCACGTCTTCCGGGCGAACGGTGAACAGGTTCCGCGTCATGATCTCGGCAATCTCGGCGGCCGGACGTGAGCTCCCCCGTGCGAGCGGCCAGCGATGGACGGGCTCTCCGGACCCCTGATTCTCCACCAGGCGGCGGGTCAGCTTGGCCATCGCATCGAGCCGATTTCCTTCCACGCTGCGGAGCATTTCGAAGAACCAGCGAGAACCGGTCATTCCCGACTTCACGCGGTTCTCGAACGTGCCCAGATAGAGGCTCTGGTGCTCGGACGAAACACCGACAGAGTCGAGACCCCGGTAGGCCATGGGCAACAGGTCTTCGAGGATCAGGGTCCGCGCATCCTTGCGATGAGAATCGATCCAGGCGACCTGCGCGTCGAGTCCCTGACGAGCCGCGCTGATGAAGCCGTTGCGCACCGCGGAGAACGAGAGCTGTTCTGCCGGATCCCCGTAGCGCCTCGGCACTTCGGTCATCAGGCCGTAGAAGAACGCCGCATTGGCCACTTCATCGAGCACCGTCGGCCCTGCCGGCAGGACCCGATTCTCGATGCGCAGATGCCCCTGCTCTCCGTCCGACCCGAAGCAGGGCCGATTCCAGCGCCAGATCGTTCCGTTGTGCAGACCCATCGCGCCGAGCGAGGGTACGACGCCGGACTCGATCTGTTCGATTGGATCGGCAGGCGATTCCTGAGTGAGCATCACCCGATATCTCGTGATGTTCTCCCGAAACAGTTCCAGTACCGAGCCCCGAACCCAGTCGTAGCCGAAGGAGACCCGAGGCTGCGATCCTCTCGCTGTCTCGATCTCGGACCGAGCGTCGACGGCTCGCTCGAACACCGCCACCCGGGTCTCGTGCCAGAGTTTTCGACCGCAGAACACCGGTGAATTGGAGGCCGCGGCGAGCAGAGCCGGCGAAATCAACTGAGCAGCGTTGTACTCGCGAGCGAAGTTCTCGGGCTCTACCTGATAGTGGAGCTGGAGGCTCGTGTTCGCCGCCTCCGCCATCACGTTGTCGAAGCTCTCTTCGAAGACCTCCAGCCCTCGAATGAAGATGGTGAACGATCGGCCACCCTTGAGTCTCAACGCGGAGCGATTCAGCTCCAGGTACCGTGGCACCGGACTCATGTTGTCGATCGTGAGGTGAGACACTCGAAGTGTCGGGAGAATCCCGATCAACAGGATTCGGGCTCCCAGGCTGCGCGCCGTGTCGTCCGCTACGCGGACGGCGTTGGAGAGCTGCTTGTGCATGCGCTCGAGAAAGTCGCCCTCGAGCTCTCCTGGGGGGAGATTTGCCTCGAGGTTGAAACGCGCCAGCTCGGTCGTGAAGCGAGGATCGTCGATGCGCGACAGCACCTGTTCCGCAACCGGCGCCGGAGCCCCTCGGTCGTCCACCAGGAACATCTCCTGCTCGACGCCGTATCGGCGCCTGCCGCTCTCCACCAGACCGCGTTCGAGAAGCAGCTCGAGCGCCTGAAGATCGCGCAGCACGGCCCTGGTGAACTGCCGGGCCTGGCCCTCGTCAGCGACCCCTCGAACGTCCAGCTCTCCCATCGACCGTCTCGATCCTCCCTCGGGGGTGTGTACCGGTGATTCTATCGGCTGGCGGGCGATCGTGGCTCGAGGGCCGAGCTCGCGGGGGTCTTCGTGGCCAGGGGTGCTTTCACGGTGAGAACCGGGCACGTCGCCTGGTTGACGACGCGCTCTGCAACACTCCCGATCAAGAAACGAGCGGTTCCCGTCCTGCCCTGGCTGCCCTGAATCAGGAGATCCGGCCTGTGCTCTTCGACCCACTCGAGAATTCGGTGACTCGGCGATCCATCGACCACGTGGAGCTCCACTCGGTCGGCCTCGATCCCGACCCGATCCAGGAGTGCCCTCATCCGATCCCGGCTCTCCTGTTCCACCTGATCGAGGGCGACCTCCGGCTCAGCCGTTACGGCGTCAGGGCTCGTCACAGGATGGTCCATCTCGGCAACATGCAGCAGGTGCACCTTCGCCCCGGTCCACCCGGAGACCAGAGCAGCGAAGCCGAGGGCCTGCTCCGACAAGCCCGAGAAATCGAGTGGGACCAACACGCTGCCCTGCCCGCTTTCCGAAGCGCCGACATCGCCTCGGACCGTCAAGACGGGGCGACTGGCGTGGCGAACCACCTCTTCCGCGACGCTGCCGAGGAAAAGGCGGCGAAGACCCCTTCTGCCGTGGGTGGCCATGACGACCAGATCCGCCTCGATTTCGTCGGCGCAGGCCAGGATCTCCGGAGCGGCAGCGGTCCCGCGCCGGGTCGCCCGGTGGATCTCGAGACAGTCGTCACTTCCACTCGCGAGTAGACGATCCATCAGCTCCCCCGTACGCCGATTGATCGCCTCCAGATACTCGGCAAACCCCGGAAAGGAAGGCTCCTCCGCAGGCTCCCCGGAATGGAGATCGTGAAGGACCTTGACGTGCAGCACATGAAGCTCCGCACCGAAAGCCTGGGCCCACTGGGCAGCCAGCGGAAGGGCTGCGGAAGACGCTTCCGAGAAGTCGGTCGGAAACAGCACCCTCTCGATCGAAGTCATGACGTGGGGTTCGCCGAAAGTCCCTCCTCGGCCCCGTCAGGCTTGACCACGAGCACGGGGCAGGAGGTAGCGCGCAAGACGCGGTCGACCGTGCTACCGAGCAGGGCGTGACCGAGACGACTATGGCCCTGGGTCGCGATGACGATGAGCTCCGCCTCCAGACGCCGGGCCACGTCGAGAATGCCGCGGTGTGGAGCCCCGACCTCGATCCGGGTCTCGTAGCGAATTCCTTCGAGGTGCTTTGTCGCGAAGTCGTCCAGGCTCTTGGCTGCCTGGGCTTCGTGGTGACTCATGATGTCGGCCCAGGTCTTGGGATCGAGAAGAGGGGGGACCCTGTCCTCCACGACGTGGAGCAGCACCAAGCGACTGTCGAGCGCCCGGGCGAGCCTCGCCGCTTCTTCAACGGCCGCCAACGACATCTCGGAGAAATCCGTGGTCACGAGGATGGTCGAGTAGGGCGGCATGGTCGGGCCTCTCTTTCGGGAAAGTGGATCAGGGACTGGGGTCAGCGCGATCGAGCGCCTCTTCGATCCGACGGGCGAGCGCTCTCCCTCCAAAGGGCTTCTCGAAGAAATCGACTGCCCCCGCCTTCAGTGCGGCCACGGCGGTGGGTATATCCGAGTGCGTGGCCAGCATGATGACCGGCAGCGACCCTCCGGAGCGAGCGATCAATTCTCTCACCAGATCGAGGCCACTCATTCCGGGAAGTGCCACATCGGTGACAATGCAGCAGTTTCGGTCCAGTGCCGGGAGCGCCAACAGGTCCTCGGCTCGGGAAAACGCTTCGAAGTGCACGTCGAGATGGGCGACCAACCAGCGCAGGGACGACCGCACCGCAGGGTCCTGATCGACGACGTAGACCGTTCCCGAAGGCCCCGCCAGCGCAGATCGATCCTCCTGCTCGCCCGGCCCTGGATGCCCCGATGTCACAGCCACAGCGGCCTTCAGCGCTCTCTTCTCGTCATCAGGATCGTGGTTTCGCCGTCGGGCTGCCAAGGGCCCGAGACACTCGGGCGCTCCGTACTCCAGCAGCCTGTTCATGGCGCAAAGGTACGTTTTCGCGCCCGCCACGGCCAAGCCGCGCTTCTCCCTAGCCGCCTCTCGGTTTTCCGCAGCTCGGGCTCTGAGAGCTCAGGAATCCACCTCGAGGCGCATGGCCATGCGGACCAACTCGGCCAGGGAAGCGGCTTCCATCTTCTCCATCACCTGCGAGCGATGGATTTCGACAGTTCGCTGACTGATCCCGAGTCGGTTGGCGATGACCTTGTTGGCAAGCCCTTCCACTACGAGCTCCATCACTTCGCTCTCGCGCGGAGTGAGTCGACCGCTGCGCTCGCGGACCTCTCGACGCTGTTGCTCCTCGGCGCGTGTCGCCTCTTCCCCTGCCAGGGAGGAGTGAATGAGGTCGAGAAGCTCCTGATGGGAAAACGGCTTGGCCAGAAAATCGAACGCTCCCGCCTTCATCGCGTGCACCGCCATCGGCACGTCACCATGACCGGTGATGAAGATGATCGGGAGAGTCGACCCCGCCTTGTTGAGCTCGTCCTGCAACTCGAGGCCGCTCATTCCAGGCATGCGGATGTCGAGCACGAGACATCCCTTGAGGGAGGGGTCGAACATCTCGAGAAACGAACGCGCCGTGTCGAAAGAACGTGAGCTCAGCCCGACCGATTCGCACAGCAGGCCCACCGAGTCTCGGAAAGCCTCGTCGTCGTCGACAATGAAAACAACTTGATCTTCACTCATGGAGGCACCTCACGGCAGGGCCGGTAACGCCAGATGAAAGGTGACACCAGGGGCACCTACGTTCCTCGAGAACCATAGCCGACCACCATGAGAGGCTGCAATCGACTGACTGATCGCGAGCCCCATTCCCATTCCCGAATCCTTGGTCGTGAAAAAGGGACTCATGATCTCTCCCTCGACGTCGGATTCGATCCCGGGCCCCCGGTCGGTGACCCGGATCTCGATGTCGCCTCGCGGCGTGAGCAATGTGGCAACGCGCATCTCGACCTCGCCTTCGGGAGGCACCTCGCTCATGGCGTCCATGCCGTTGCGCATCAGATTGAGCAACACCTGCTGGATCTGAATGGAGTCCGCCAACACGTCGGGGAGACCGTCTGCAAGATCGAGATGGACCTCGACACCCGAAAGCCGCGCATCGACCTCTGCGAGCTTGTGGACGTCCCGTACCAGTGAATTGACCCGCACCCGCAGACGCTCACCTTCACGCCCTTTTGCCAGGCCTCGGAGCCGGCGAATGACCTCACCCGCTCGCTGCGCCTGTCCGCTTACCTTGGCAAGGATGTCGTCCAACCGCTCGGGAGAGGCGGTGCCTTTCTCCAGCATCACGCGCACCGCCTGGGCATAGTTCGAGATCGCTCCGAGCGGCTGGTTGACCTCATGCGCGATCCCGGCCGCCATCTCGCCCAGGGTACTCAACCGATCCATATGAGCGAGACGCTCGCGGTACTCACGCTCCCGACGCTCGGCATCGACCTGGGCGGTGCGATCGACAACCTGGACGACGACTCGCTCGGGATGACCGTCGACCCCCGGGACCGCCGCCGCATGAAGCGAGGCGAAACGAACGCTCCCATCCTTGGCGACACAGCGATGTCGCTCCAGACTGACCTCGGTACGCTCGCCTCGCGTCAGCTCAGCGATCGACCTCCTCAGATCGTCCCGATCGTCTGGATGACAGATCCCCCACAGCCCGAGCTGGAGCAACTCGTCCTCGTCGTACTGGGTCATGCGCTCGCAGGCCTGGTTGGCCTCGAGGAAGTTGCCCTCCAGATCGGTGGTCGCCGTCGCGACGGTCGCATTCTCGAGGATCGACCGCAGCTCTTGTTCTCTTCGGCGCAGGTCGCCCTCCAGCTCCTTGCGACTCGAGACGTCTCGCATCATTCCGACGAACAGATGGGGAGTCTTCGCTTCACCCACCGAGAGCTCCAAGGGGAACTGGCTGCCGTCCTTGCGCTGACCGATGACCTCCCGACCGATCCCGATGACCCTGGCGTTGCCGGACTCGAGGTAGTTCCGTAGATAGCCGTCATGGCGAGAGGCCTGTTCCTCGGGCATGAGCATCTTCACGTTCTTCCCGACGAGCTCGTGCGCAGAGAATCCGAACAGCCTCTCGACAGCCGCATTGACTCGTCGGATGGTCCCTCTCTCGTCGATCACCACGATCGCGTCTACGGCCGCATCGAGAATCGTGTCGAGCAGCGAGCCGTCTTTCGCCAGGATCTCGTCCGTCATCCCTCCTGCGCCCCCGACACGATCTCACCCGACAGCCACGCCCGCTGCTCTGGCGAGGGCAGCCCCCACCCGGGCTGGTAACCGAAGTGCTCGGCGGCACTCTGTGAATCGACTGCTCTGCACAGCTGGAAGGCGTCGAGCTCGACCAAGGCGGGATGCACCACGCCTCGTGCCTCGGCCATCAGCAGCAGCTCGGCCCGCAGTTCGGCAACGTAGTTGGCCATCCGAGCCGACTTGAGGGTCGGGTCCAGGCCCCGCATGAGCCATCGATTCTGTGTCGCCACACCGGTCGGACAGTGACCCGTGTGACACCGCTGTGCCTGAATGCAGCCAATGGACAACATGGCCTCCCTCGCCACGTGAACGGCGTCACAACCCAGCGCCATCGCGAACAGGGCTCGCTCGGGAAAGCCGAGCCGTCCCGACCCGAAGAAGAAGATCCGGTCCTGGACGCCCCGCTCCGCGAAGATCCGGTAGACCTCGGTGAACGCAAGCTTGAAGGGAAGAGCCACGTGATCGGCAAATGCGAGCGGGGCCGCGCCGGTGCCCCCTTCCGCGCCGTCGATCGTGATGAAGTCCACGCCACGATCTTCCTTCTCCATTCTTTCCGCCAGGTCTCTCCAGAACGCGAGGTCTCCAACCGCCGATTTGATCCCCACGGGAAGACCGGAACGGTCGGCCAGCTCCTCCACGAAGTCGATCATTCCGTCGACATCGTGGAAACTCGAGTGCCGACTGGGACTGTGACAATCCTGCCCCAGCGGGATCCCTCGGATCGCCGCGATCTCGGGTGTGATCTTGGCTGCTGGCAGTAGACCTCCCATCCCGGGCTTCGCCCCCTGGCTCAACTTGATCTCGATCGCTCGAATCGTCGGAGTCTTCTCGAGCGTCGCACGAAAGCCGTCCCGACAGAAGGTGCCGTCCAATTTCCGGCAGCCGAAGTAGCCCGTGCCGATCTGCCAGATCAGGTCGCCACCCTGGCGGTGATACTCCGAGACTCCCCCCTCGCCGGTATTGTGCATGCAGCCGGCGATCGAGGCTCCTCGATTGATGGCTTCGATCGCGTTGGCGGAAAGCGACCCGAAACTCATCGCCGACACGTTGACGACCGAGGCCGGCCGAAAGGCCTTTCGACGCTGGCGCGCCCCACCCAGGATCTTCATGGCCGGCAGCTCTGTGGTCGGATCCCAGGCACAAGACGTCGTTCTGGCTGCCGGCTCTGCGAAGGTGGCGTGACGCAGGATCACCAGATTGTCCGACTCGAGGTCGTTGTCGGTGCCGAACCCGAAGTAGTTGTTCTGGCGCTTCGAGGAGGCATAGACCCAGCGGCGCTGATCGCGCGAAAAGGGCCTCTCCTCGTCGTTCCCCGTGACGATGTACTGACGCAACTCGGGGCCGATCGCTTCCAGCCAGTAGCGAAAGTGCCCCACGATCGGGAAGTTTCGAATGATCGCGTGACGCCGTTGAACGACGTCGTGCACAAGCCACAGGAAAAGGGCGCCAAGCGCCAAGCCCACCCAGATCACCTCTCCACCTTACCCGAAATGGCGATAAGGTGAGACAGACGAAATCGGGAAGGAAGGTCATGAGAATCCCAATGCTGCTGCTGCTCGCAGCCATCCTCTGGGTCCCGATCTCGGGATCGATGGCCAGCTCCACAGAAGGGGAGAGGTCTCGACGCAACGGCGAGGTGACCTATCGAGTGTACTGCGCCAGTTGTCACGGCCCGGAAGGGCGCGGCGACGGGCCGGTCGCAGCCGAGATGCGGGTGAAGCCACCCGACCTCACCCGCATCACCTGGCGCAGCAACGGAGCGTTCCCCGCCAACGAGGTAGCCGCTGCGATCGACGGGCGTACCGAGATGCGGGGCCACGGCAGCCGATCGATGCCTGTCTGGGGGTACACCTTCCAGGAAGCATCGAAGGTCGCCGACCAGGAGGCCGAGGTCCGAGCCCAGATCGAGCTACTGGTTGCCTATCTGCGCTCGATCCAGGAAGACGACTGACGCCGCGGGACTCGACGGACTCAGGTGTCTTTGCCAGATACCGAGACGTCCTCTTGCGAGGCCTCCGCGGATCGAACCGTGAGCACCGCACAAGGCGCATGCTGCAACACCTTCTCGGCCGTGCTGCCGATGACCAGGTGAGCGAGCGCCCCCGCACCCCGCGTCCCCATGGCGATCAAGTCGACCCCGAACTGATCGGCCTGCTCGACGATCACCTCCGGTGGATACCCCTCGACTGCGTGAATCTTCACTGAGGCCCCGAGTGCGGACACCTTCTCGGCTTTCTCCTCGAGTTGAGAGAGTGACTCTCCCTTGAAGTCGTCGAGGTAGTGGATCGACGTCGGCACGCTGCCGTAGTTCGTCTGCAGCAGGGGTGTCGCATAGACGTTGAGCAAGTGGAACTCGGTGGGCCCACTGGGTGCGCACAGTCGATACGCCATCTTCGAGGCGTAGAACGCGTCTCCGGAAAAATCGGTCGGTACCAGCACTCGTTCGAACTGCAAGCGAGGCGACTCCGAGGCCGGGACGGTCAGGACCGGGCACTCGGCGTGCTGAATGACCCGCCGAGCCGTGCTGCCGAGGAGAAGCCCGCGCCATCCGGTGAGACCGCTGGTTCCCAGCACGATGAGATCAGCATTGCACTCCTTGGCGACATCCATCAACGCTCGATGCGCGTGGCCGTCGAGCAGACGAGCCGACACGGTGCCGACTCGTTGGGCGAGCTCCGCACGGAGCTCCTCGGTCCGGCTCTGTGCGAGATCCCGGATCTCCTGGTAGACCTGCTGGGGCAGCCGTGAGAAGCCGAGCGAGAACGAGACGACCTCCAACGCATGCACCAGCACGAGCTCCGCGCCGTGCTGGTCGCACAGAGCGACCGCCGTTTCCCGAGCCGCACCGCCAGCCTCCGAGAAGTCGACCCCCAGGACGATGCGAGAGAGAGCACCACTCACGACTTCGCTCCGCCGTCGTCCCCTCGTGCATGCAGCGTCAGTACGGGACAGCGAGCCTGACGCACGACCTTGTCCGCTGTGCTCCCCAGCAACAGGTGCTTGACTCCGGTCAGCCCGTGCGAGGCCAGCACGATCATGTCGGCGTGCTTCTCCTCGGCCCACTTGACGATCGCCTGGTCGGGAATGCCCGAGACGACATGGCAGGCGAAGTCGATGTCCGGTCCTGGCGCCTCGGCGACGGCCCGTTCGACGGCGGCGATCGCGCGCTGTTCGACCTCCTCCGGGTTGCCCGGATAGACCATGCTCGCACCGATCTCGACGTAGACGGGAAATCGGGGCTCGGGGATCACGTGCAGAAAGTCGACACCGCACTTGTACAGCTTTCCCAGATCGCGCGCATGGCTGGTCACGATGCTCGAGTGGTCCGAGAGGTCGACTGCAGCCAATATTCGGCGAGGCGACATCGGCTGCGCATCCACATCGGGTCGGCAGGTCAGCACGGCACAGCTCGCCTTGCGCACGATCTCTTCGGCCACACTCCCCAGGAGCAGGTGGCGAAAGCCTCGTCTGCCGTGAGTGCCCATGGAGATCAGGTCGATCTCGTGCTCCTCGGCGTACTCGAGGATCGAAGGTGCGGCAAAGTTGCCGTGAGTCAGAGCGATCTTCAGCTCATCGCGAGGAACCGGCAAACCGGCAGCCTCGGCCTGCAGCCGCTTCTCACTCGCCTCGGTCAGCTCCTGGTAGATCTTCTCGGTATCCGAAGGCACACTGAACATCGGATAGACCGGAGCGCTCTCGGCCATCAGCACGACGTTGAGCAGATGGATCTCGGCTCCGAACTGCTTGGCCAGATCGATCCCCCGAAACAGCGCGGGCCGCGCCGCCTCAGAAAAATCGGTGGTGATCAGTACTTTGCGAATCTCGATCATTTCCCTCTCCCTTGACTCTGCTGGAAAGCGAGCCAGTCACCTTCGCCATGACGATCGACTCGGTCGATCTGGATGCTACTCCGTTCCGAGACCTCAGCGAGCATGAGCGATCCCGTGGCCCCTTCACGGTCTCGCTCTCCCTCTCCGACGGGGGAGTGTCGAGGCAGCTGCGATCCACATCGCCGCCACCGGAACGATCAGTACGCTGCACGGGGCGCGGCGCGCCAGGTCGTACGCGACTCGACCTATCAAACCGAATCGATCCGACCCGGCGCGGCCATGCGCGCCGAGCACCGCCAGATCGAAGTCGCCGCGGCGAATCTCCTCGACCAGTACGTCCCTGGGATCTCCGCGAAGCACTCGCAGATCCACTTCCGCGGAGGAGAGCCCGGTGTGCTCTTCGAGCATCTCCGCGAGCTCCTTGCCCACGAACTCCTCGAGTTGCTGAGGGGTCAGGGGTTGCTGTGCTTCGGAGGGGTCGAGAACCGTGACGACCTCGAAGCGCTCGAGGTCTGATCCTTCGTGAACCGCCCGCATCACATCGAGAAGCTGCTCCGCCACGTGCAGCGCCTCCAGGGAGTGGGTCGAGAAGTCCACCGCAGCCAGGATGCGGCGCGGCGGTATCCGCCCCCCCTCCCGCGCCACCCAGATGGGGCGATGGGCGGAATGGAGCAGCCGGTTGACGGTGGAACCGAGAGCCCCCCTACGCAGGGCGCCGCTCTCGGCGGGCCCGACCACGATCAGATCCGCATCGAGGGACTCTGCAACATTGTTCAGCACCTCGTGAGGTGAGCCTGCCTCGACATGCCATCCCACGACGTTCTGCTCATCGACGCCCATCGATTCGGACTGCCGATGGAGCTCGTCGACCAGCCGATCGTGCAACTCTCGCCACGAGGGCAGATCCGATGCCGCCCCGCCGACACGTAGCTGGTGCCGCAGTGGCGTGTAGGAGTGCACCAACTCGGTGCGCCCCCCGAGTGCCCGTGCGATCTCGATGCCGGCTTTCACTACCGGTCGCGAGTCATCCCGCAGTGAGTGACCCACCACAACGATCCTGAGATCCATCGACATCGCTCCCTCCCTCGGGCCGACCAGAGCTGTGTCGGCCGCGGTCTGGGCTTCCAATGTGCAGTCTGCCCCGAGGAGGAAGAGACCTCCAGCCGGGAGATGCTCGTAGCACCGTTCGGCATTCCCGTAGGGACTGCTTCAGTGAGCCACCGGTTCCTCGAGAGAGACCAGTGACCAGTGAATCCCGTGACCGACGTACCGGAGCCCGAGCAGGCCTCCCGGCCAGCGACCCGCCGCCGCCAGATGAAACAGAACAGGCGGAACCAGAAGATCTCGCTTGGGGCGACCCCCAGCGAGGCAGAAGGCTCGAGCCTCCGCAAGCACCGGGTCGAGCTCCGCGCGCATCGCCGCATAGTCCGAGTGCGGCGCCTCGAGCACGGCGAGAATCGACTGATAGAGCTCGGTGCCCCTCTTGCGCTCGGGATCGTCGACCGGCCGGCGATCCAGACCCATGAACCGCAGCACCTCTGGCTCGAGTGCAATCAGGATCGCGGATTGGACAGCCGCCATGGACTCGCGATCCATCCCTTCCGGCGGCGATTCTCTCGGTGCGACCCACGCGATGAAGTGTTCGAAGATGTCCGGCACCGTCATGGGGCGCAGCGCCAGCAACTCGCCGTCTTCCTCGAGGCCACCCTCTGCACGACGATCGACGGAGATCGACTCGAGCTGCTCTGGAGCGAGGGTCGCGGTCACCAGTCGAGCCAGAGGATTGCGATTGAGTCGGGTGAGCTCCGAGGGCTCTTCAGCGCCGTGGCGCTCGACCTGCGTGGAGAATCGCTGCCACACCTCGGAACCCACCAGCGGCTCGAAGGTGGACGCATTCAGCGGAAAGAGGAGACCCGCGCTGAGGGACAGGAAGGCCAACTCCGAGCAATAGAGGCGATTCGCAGGCTCCGCGAACCATTGACGCGCCACTGGGTCACCCGCAATGGCTCGAACCACCATCACCGCGTGTTCCTTCACGGTCTCTCGATCCCTGGCGGCCAGATGGTCGCCTTCGAGATAGCCGAATGGAAACCGAAGCACCTCGTTGAAGGCGAGAAGATAGGTGCGGATGTTGTCGCGGTATCTGCGACGCTCCTTCTCGCTGAGCCCATCAGGATACCGCGGAGCCAGCAGCAGCATCGGATAGTCGGCCTCTCCGAATCTTCCACTCTCGTAGCCTTGAGGACTGTTCAGGGTCACTACACCTGGCTGTCCGTCGCGAAGGACCCCGACCAGGATCTCGACATGACTGTCCCGCAGCTGCGCCTCGTCGAGAAAGCGCGTCTGGGAATCGTCGATGCGCAGGGTCCGGTGCTTCGGGCGATGGTGTCGCACGGCGATCCCGATCTCACCCGGAGGGAACGCCCGCGCCAGTGCGGAGTCGCCGCGCTCTACAAAACGGCCCGAAGCATCGGCGACACCATCCTGGTCGTGATAGGGGATCACCACCAGCCCTTCCCGAAACAGGTGAGTATCGACGCTCCAGGCACCGAAGGTCGAGCTGACCTGTAGCCGGAAGAAGTCATCAACGCTCCGGGCCCTGGGCTGAGCCGGCCACATTCGGTTGGCCGCTGCCAGATCGACACGCAAGACTCCCTGTGCAGCATCTGCGGCGGCGGAACTCCGCTCGACGCGAGTCGGTGTCGCTGTCCTCGGCAAGCCACCGCTTCCGGTCGAACAGCCCGCGAACCACGACGCCGTCGCCATGGCCACGAGAATCCCCACCGCTCCTGCCGTTGTCTGCCGGACCGTGGCGTTCATCGCTATCTCGGCGACCCGTCGCCGGGATTGGCGATCTTCATGAGCAGGAGCTCGGCTCGACGACGCGAATCAGAGAGCCTTCGCCCGAAGCCCTCGAGCTCGAAGCCGTGAGCCTCTGCAATGCCTTCGTCGAGAGGAGCCAGCGCCTCGCGGTAGTCCGACTCCAACTCAGCGCGGCGTGCCGGAGGCTCCACGACGGCGATCAGGGAACGAGCCGAGGCGAGCAGATCGCGCACCTCGTCCAGCTGTTCGTGAAGGTCGACGGCGATGCGCTCGAGCTCTGGACGCGCCACCTCTTTCCCCACTCCGTGACATCGATCGCAAGTGGATCGAAGGGCTCGTGTCGAAAGAACGTAGGAGCCCACCTCGCTGTGGCAGGTCGTGCAGCTGGGAGCCGAATCATCCCCCTGCTCCAGCAGGGCCATGTGACGACTCCCCACGAAGGCGTTTAGCTCCGCAGGATGGCATCGCCCACAGGTGCGGGGCAACTGCGTGAAATGGGTCGGACTGGCCGGATTGGAGCTACCCAGCACTCCCCGATGAGCGACCAGGGAGTCATAGGAGCTCGCATCGCCCCCGTGACAGCCCTCACATCCGACACCCGACCGTCCGTGCCGGGAAGCCTGCCAGTCGAACAGGTGATACTGATACTCGGACGGATTGGCAAAGTGGCAATCGGCGCACCGGCTTTCCTCTGCGCCGGCCCGGTCGAACATGCCCCATACACTCAGCCCCACCACCAGGAAAGCCCACCGAGCCCTGAGCCCCGTCGTTCCCCTGGTGTGACTATTCATGGCTCTCTCCTCGGACCGCAGGGCGCTCCTCGGCTCAGGTATCTCCCGCGAGCGTGCTCCCCGGCTTGAGCGTCAACACGGGCGACAGCGAGCGCTGAATCACGCGCTCTGCCACACTCCCCAGCAAGACCCGGTCGACTCCGGCTCTCCCGTGACTCCCGATCACGATCAGGTCCGGCTTGAGCGCCGCGGCTCGTTTCAGAATGGAGTCGGCAGTCGGTCCCTGGGCAATGTGCACGGTAGTGCGCGTCGGATCCAGTCCGGTCGTCCCGATCAACTCCTCGATGCGCGACGTGACCTCGCGCTCCAGCTCTTCGAACTGCACCACGGGAAGCTCCGGATAGGCCTCATAGAGCAGTGTGCGACCGGGTGGATCGACGACGTGAAGAATCTCCACCTCTGCACCGGTCCACGCCGACAGCCTCGCCGCTGCCTGCAGAACCGGCCGACTGAGTGCGTCGAGATCGACCGCGGCGATCAACCTCCCCTGAGCACTGGGGGAGATCTCGACATGATCACGCAGGGTGAGAGTCGGGCAGCTGCAATGCCGGAGAACTTCATCGGTCACACTGCCGATGAAGAGACGACCCAGCCCCCGGCGACCATGGGTGGCCATCACGATGAGGTCCGCATCGATCTCGTCGGCGTACTCGACGATCGCGGGAGCGGCCTCGACGGCGCGGCGGTCTTCGGTCACCACCCGGAGGCGCTTCTCGCCCGCTTCGACCAGAGAGTCGATGAGCCGGCCTGCCTCACCGTAGAGTGCCGAGCGCACTTCCACCTCCGGCGGCATCGCACGCGCGCCGCCGCCCTCGCTGTGCAGCTCCGTGACGTGGAGCAGGTGCAGCTCCGCACCGGACGCGTGGCTGATCTGGACCGCAAACGGCAGTGCCGCTTTCGAACCTTCGGTCAGATCGGTGGGAGCCAGGACCTTCTGAATCTCGAACATCTCACGCACCCTCCCGACGAACACCTTCTCGGGCCCGATGCCGAAGCGCTCGTCAATGCAAAAGCCCATCCGAGCTTGTCGATTTCGCCAGCACGAGGAGATCGCCCGGCACCGACCATCTTACGCCCCATCGCTTCAGGCGGCGGTCTCCCGCACCCAGCCACGCCCGAACGCGTGAACGGTGAGCACCGGGCACTCGGCTTGACGGACCACCTTGTCGGCGACGCTGCCCATCAGGACGTGGGTGAGTCCCGTCATCCCGTGTGAAGCGACGACCACCAGATCGCCATCCACGCGTTCGACCAGCCGCAGGATCTCCTCCGAGGGGTCACCCCGGACGACGTGGTACTCGAACTGCCCGTCCGGGCCGCTCTGATGCACCATCTCGACCATCGCTCCTCTCACCCGACGCTCCGCTTCCGGGCCTTCCAGATAGAGATCGGCACTTTCACCGAGCTGGTACGAGGCAGGGTACCGAGGCAACGGCAAGACGTGCACGAAGTCGACCCCGGCATGGTAGAGCTCGGCCAGCTCGCGAGCGTGCTCGATGACGGTCATCGAGTGGGTCGAGAGATCGAGCGCGGCCACGATCCGCTTCGGTCTCACCTGCTCGCCCGAATCGGGACGGAGAGTCACTACCGGACAGGTCGCCTTGCGCACCACTTCCTCGGTTACGCTCCCCATCAGGAAACGACGAACACCCCGCCGTCCGTGAGTGCCCATCGCGATCAGGTCGACCTTCGCCTCCTCGGCGTAGTCGAGAATCGCGGGAGCGATCGCGGTCGAATGCCGCACTTCGATCACTCGTCGTTCCGCAGGAACCTCGAGCGCCTCTGCCAACTCCTCGAGCTGCCTCTTCGCCGCTCGACTCAGCTCTTCCCGAGCCTCGGTGGTGTCCGGCGGCAGTGCGAAGGACGGATACAGCGCGGGCTCCACCATCATCACGACGTGCAGGAAGTGGACCTCGGCCTTGAACTGCAGGGCGAGGTCCGCGCCGCGGGCCATTGCCGGGCGCGCCGCGGCGGAGAAGTCGGTGGGAATCAAGACTCGTTTCACGCGAAGCATGACGATCCCCTTTCTCCTTGTTGTCCACAATCAGTCTAGGAGTCCTGGCGTGCTCGAGGGAACCCCCTCATCTGCGCACCTTTCTAGGGGTATTCCGAAGGGTGGCCTTGGTTAAACTGCGGCCCGGAATCCTACCGTTGGCTTCCCAACAGAGCCAGGCAACTGGAGGACGAGTGATGGACCCCAAGCAGGAAGTTCGCTTGATCTGGCAGAAGGCAGAACGCTTCACCGGCACCGTGGGTGGCGTGCCGATCACGCTCGATGGCGGTTCCGATCAGGACCTCTCTCCGACCCAGGCCCTGGCCGGCGGCCTCGCCGCCTGCATGGCGATCGACGTCGCATTGATCCTCGAGAAGGGCCGCCAGCCCCTCGAAGGGCTCGAGGTTCACATGACGGGAGAGCGCTCCGAGAAGCCGCCACGCCGTTTCGTTTCCTTTCGCTGCCACTTCCGAGTCACCGGCAAGGTCGACCCCTCCAAGGTCGAGCGCGCGATCGAGCTGTCGCGCGAGACGTATTGCTCGGTGTATCACTCGCTCAAGGACGACCTCGTCTTCGAGACCTCTTCGGAAGTCGTCGGCCCATGACCGGGGTCAGGGCCGCAGCACGGGCTCACCGTCCTTCATCACCAGGCGCACCCCCCGCAGCGCTCCGATGTCGATCGTGGGGTCACCCTCGACGGCAATCAGATCCGCGAGGAGGCCCGGCGCCACCCGCCCCACGCGCTCCTGGATCCCGAAGAGATCTGCGTTGACCGAGGTCGCGCTGCGCAGCACCTCCAGGGGCTTCATCCCGTACTCCACCATGAGCTCCAGCTCCCAGGCGTTGTCGCCGTGATCGAACACGCCGACGTCGCTGCCAGCACAGATCGTCACCCCAGCCGCCCGAGCGCGCTCCATCATGGATCGCTTGAGCTCGATTCGGGCCGGCACCGGCTCTTGCCCGTTCCATCCCTGGTAGCCGCTGATGGCCTCCACCGCGCCCAGGGTCGGACACAGCGCCACACCGTGCTGCGCCATCAACGAGAAGACCTCTGGAGTACCGGCGTCACCGTGCTCGATCGTAGCCACTCCGGCCAGGGTGGCGCGACGCATCCCCTCTTCGGTCGCGGCATGCGCCACCACCGGCCGTCCACTGGAGCGGGCCGTCGCGACGATCGTCTCCAGCTCCTCCAGTGAAAAGGTCGGCCGGGCTTCACCCGAAGGTCCCCACCGATAGTCGGCATAGACCTTGACGATGTCGGCACCGTGGCCGATCTGATCGCGCACCACCTGGACGAGACTCGCCCCGTCCGCCGGCTCGGCGCCGAGCGGCATCTCCCACTCCGGGCCAAAGCCCTTGGGACCGTAGCTTCCCGTCGCCACGATGGCGCGACCGGCCACCAGCATGCGCGGCCCGGGGACCACACCTTTGTCGATCGCCTGCTTCAGGCCGACATCCGAGTAGGCGGCGCCCTCGCTGCCCAGATCGCGCACCGTAGTGAATCCAGCCAGCAGGGTTCGCTCTGCGTGCACGGTCCCCCTCGCCACTCGCTCGGCCCACGACTCGCGCAGCACCTGATCGTTCCAGCTGGTCTCGTCGTAGGGGTGGAGCAGCAGATGGGAGTGCCCCTCGATCAGACCGGGGAGCAAGGTCATTCCCGGCAGGTCGATGCGCTCGGCTGCGTCGCCGCCGAGCTCCCGCAGCGAGCCGACCGCGGAGATGAGCGACCCCGAGACGAGCACCGCGGTGTCGTCTCGCAGGTTCTCTCCGTCGAACACCCTCTCGGGCACGAGCAGCCACTGAGTCGACTGCGCCCCAGATGGCGCCGGCCCCAGCAAAACGGTACAGAGCACAGCCACCCTGAGCGGCAGCGGGGAATAAGCTCGGTTGACGAATCGCACGATTCTCTCCATGGACCTTTGCCTCAAGCTACCACTCGTCTCGGCAGCTCGAGGAGCACGCCACCACGCACGACGCAGAGGAGTCCCTCCATGACCGAGGTCCCCACTTACGAAACTCTCGAGATCACCCTCGATTCCGACCACGACCACGCCCTGGGCCGGCTCACCCTCTGCGTCCCGGAGCGCCTGAACGCCATCGGCGCCACCATGATGGCCGAACTGGTCGAAGCCTGCCGCTGGCTCGATGCCCAACCCGAGGTGCGGGTCGTGATCGTGAGCGGCCAGGGGCGCGCCTTCTCCGCCGGCGCGGATCTCAAGGACGCTTCGACCGCCGAGGCGTCGGCAGATCTGCCGTGGCAACAGCGCCGGGAGGTCGGACAACGCGGCCTGCGAGTGGTCAATGCGCTCGAGCAGATGCGCGCGGTGACCGTCGCCCAGGTTCACGGCTATGCCATCGGAGGAGGACTGCTCCTGGTCACCGCCTGCGATCTTCGAGTCGCCGCCGAAGAGACGGTCTTCTCGATTCCGGAGATCGAGCTGGGGATCCCTCTCGCCTGGGGTGGCATCCCCCGCCTGGTTCGCGAGATCGGGCCCGCCATGACCAAGGAGCTCGTGATGACCTGTCGCCGCTTCGATGCCCGCGAAGCCGCGCAACTGGGCATGCTGAACAGGGTGGTACCGGAATCCCGCGTGGCCGAAGTCGCCCTGGAGTTGGCTCTCACCGTTCTCGGCATGCCGGCGGGCCCGATCGTCATCACCAAAGACCAGGTCAACGCGGCCAGCGAACGCCTGGCCTCCGGGCTCACGGCGACCGCCGACGGCGATCTCCTGCTGGGCGCCCTCGCCGATGCCGGTTCCGCTGACGCGCGACAGCGCTATCTGGCCAAGGCCCTCGAATCGGGAGAGCCGGAGCCCGGCGTGGAGACGTAGCGACTCTCGCCGGAGACCCCCGGATCGCGCTAAGGTCGAGGTTCTCGCCCCCGCTTCCCGACGACTCGTCGCGGAGCTGCCCCGCGAGCTCGAGCCCGCACCATGAGCAACACCTTCGAGAGCGTCAACCCGGCCACCGGGGAGACCATTGACAGCTATCCCTGGCATCATCCCAGTGAGGCCGAGGCCGCGCTGGGTCGAGCCCAGATCGCTCAGGCTCAGTGGCGACGCACCCCGCTGGAGGAGCGCTGCGAGGTCTTCTCCACCGCAGCCGAGCTGCTGCTCGAAGAGAAGGAGGAGCTCGCCTGCTCGGCCGCCCTGGAAATGGGAAAACCCCTCCGTGAAGGCCGAGCCGAGGTCGAGAAATGCGCCGCCGTGTGCGACTACTATGCGCGCGCATCCGCCAGTTTCCTGGCACTCGAAGGCTATGAGATCGATGGCAAGCGCGCCTACGTCACGTTCGAGCCGCTCGGCTCGATCCTCGGCGTGATGCCATGGAACTTCCCCTTCTGGCAGGTCTTCCGATTCGCCGCTCCGACCCTGCTCGCGGGCAACGGCGTGATGATCAAGCCGGCCGCGAATGTTCCGGCCTGCGCCCTCGCCACCGAGAAGCTCCTGTGCCGCGCCGGTCTGCCAGAACACCTCTTCGCCAACCTGTTCCTGCCCGAAGAGGAAGTCGCCCAACTGATCGCGCATCCCGCGATCCAGGGGGTCTCCCTGACCGGCAGTGCAGCCGCGGGCAGCGAGGTCGCCGCGATCGCCGCGGGCCTCCTGAAGCCGACCGTACTCGAGCTCGGCGGCAGCGACCCCTACCTGATCCTGCCGGACGCCGACGTCTCGTTGGCCGCCGAGAAGTGCATCGCCAGCAGGCTGATCAACTGCGGCCAGAGCTGTATCGCGGCGAAGCGCTTTATCGTGTGTCGACAGGTCCGAGACGAGTTCGAAGAGAAGCTGGTCGAGCTGGCCAGAGAAAAGACCTTCGGCGATCCTCTCGACGAGACCAGTGACATCGGCCCACTGGCGCGCGAGGATCTCCGGGCCCACCTAC
Source organism: uncultured Acidobacteriota bacterium (assembly GCA_963851415.1). GTDB lineage: Bacteria > Acidobacteriota > Thermoanaerobaculia > Multivoradales > Multivoraceae > CAWKPF01. The sequence goes on along the minus strand of CAWKPF010000002.1, from coordinate 3,404,912 downwards.
ATCGCCAGGTCGAGGCTTCGGTCGAAGCAGAAGCAACACTCCTGCTCGGAGGCTGGCTACCGAACACACCGGGCTGGTTCTATCCTCCGACGGTGCTCACCGACGTCGCTCCCGACTCGCCCGCCGGCACAGAGGAGCTCTTCGGCCCGGTGGCCGCGATCCTACCGGTCGAGAACATCGAAGAGGCGATTCGCGTCGCCAACGACTCCCGCTACGGACTCGGCGCCGCCATCTTCTCGCGCAACGAGAAGCTCGCGGAGCGCATCGCCGCCGAGCGGCTCGAAGTCGGTGCCTGCTTCATCAACGATTTCGTGCGCTCCGACCCGCGGCTCCCCTTCGGCGGAGTCAAGGACTCCGGCTACGGACGCGAGCTCGGACACCACGGCATTCGCGAGTTCGTCAATGCCAAGACCGTTCTGATCGGTTAGGGTCTCACGCCCCGCGGCGCTTCGCCTGAAGTGGTCCCGCAGGCAGCGCCGGGCCGCCCGAGAAACGCCCCAGCCCCAGAAAGCCGACCGGGAGCTCACTGCGGCCATCGACAGTGAAATCGGCCAGCGCCTCCCCGATCGCGGAGGCGAACTTGAAGCCGTGACCACTGAAGCCGCAGGCCACCGTCACCCGCTCGTGCTCCGGATGTCGGTCGACGATGAAGTGCTCGTCGGGCGTCACGGTGTACATGCAGACGCGGCGCACCAGGGTCGGACCGTCGGCTCCCGGGAGGAAGCGCCGCAACGCCGGACGAAAGTCCTCCTCATCCGCGAGTCTCGGCTCCCGATCGACATTGTCGGGATCGCAAGGAGTGCCGACGAAGTGGTGCGCCAGCTTGAGTCCGCGCTCCCCCGCGAAACGGGAGGCCGGGAGCAAGGGAAAGCCGTAGTAGATCCCCTCGAAGTCGGGGGCATCGTCCTGAATCGCCCAACAGGGGAAACGGCCGATCTCGTAGCGATCGGGCTCGCTCGGCCACACCCAACCCAGCGGCTGTCGGGTCACGCTGAGCTCGACCCCGAGATCGCGCACCAGACGGTCACTCCAGGCGCCGGCGCAGAAGACGATGCGATCCGCGCTGTAGCGTCCGCGCTCGGTCGTGACCGCGACGCCGTCACCCTCGACCTTCCACTCCCTCACTCCTTCGCGTGCCCGCACCTGCGCTCCCGCCCGCAAGGCGAGCTCGACGTGGCCTTCGATCGCACGCTCGCTGAGCACGAACCCCCCCTCGGGCTCGAAGAGCGCCGCGAAGTCCTCCGGAACGGCGAAGGTCGAGAATTGCTCCGCCAGTCGGGCACGGTCGACCTCCTCGATGTGCAGGTCGTGGTCGGCGGCGGCGCGCAGCGTACCGCTGACCAGGTGATCGTCCGGTCGACCGAGATAGAGGCAGCCAGTGCGATGAAGGACCTCGCGACCGAGGCGTTCTCCCAGTTCGTCCCAGTTGCGATAGGCCCGGCGCAGCAACGGCACGTAGTCCGGATGCTCGTAGTAGGCCAACCGGATCAGGCGGCTCTGGCCGCCGCTCGAGCCCAGGGAGTGGGGAATGTCGAACTGCTCGAGGCCGAGCACCCGGACTCCGCGCTGCGCGAGGTGGTAGCAGCAGGCGGAGCCCATCGCTCCGAGCCCGACCACGATGACGTCATGTCTGGCAGTCATGGGATCGCTCCGGGTGAAAGAGAACCCCCCGACTCTACCTCCCTCGGTATAGCCTGAGCGACGTGACCCGAAGCAGGATTACAACGTTGGCCCTTCTCGCAGCGCTCGTCGTGCTCGCGAGCGGCTGTCGGCCGGCGCCGCCCACCGCCGAGAACGAGTCCCTGCACGCGGTCGAGGTTCGGGTCGGCCTCGAGCGAATCGGGGAGGCCGGCATCGAGCCCCTGACCGGGCGAGCCGGGCTGGTGGCTCACGCCGCATCTCTCACCCGCGACGGACGTCATGCCATCGAGGTGCTCCGCGACAACCGGATCGAGCTGGTCCGACTCTTCTCCCCCGAGCACGGACTCCGTGGCCGCGCCGCTGCAGGCGAGGCGGTGGCCGACGGCATCGACCCGGAAAGCGGTCTGCCGGTGGTCAGCCTGTACGGCGCACGGCGCCAACCGAGTACCGAAGAGTTGGCCGATCTCGATCTGCTGATCTTCGATCTTCAAGATGCCGGGGTTCGCTTCTACACCTACGTCAGCACCCTGATCCTCTGCCTCGAAGCCGCCGCGGAGGTCGGCGTAGAGCTGGTGGTACTCGACCGGCCGAACCCACTCGGCGGCCTACGGGTCGAGGGACCGCCGAGCGCCCGGCGCGACGTCGTGCCGGCGAGCTTCGTGAACATGGCGCCGGGCCCGCTGGTGCACGGACTCACCGCTGGCGAGCTGGCGCTCCTGGTCAACTCCAGGCGCGAGCGCGAGGGCAAGGTCGCGGCTCGGCTGCGGGTGGTGCCGATGGCCGGCTGGAGCCGCGACATGGAATGGTCCGACACCGGCCGCCCCTGGCCTTCGCCCTCTCCCAACCTGCGCTCCCCCGAAGCCGCGCTCGCCTATCCCGGAGTCGCACTCCTCGAATCGACCAACGTCTCCGAGGGCCGAGGGAGCGTCGCCCCATTCCTCCGCCTGGGAGCACCGTGGCTCGAGGGGGCGGGCGCGCAAGCGCTCGAGGCGATCACCGTGCCCGGCTTCGAATTGAAGGCGACCCGTTTCGTCCCCGTAAGCTCACCCGCCGCTCCCGAGCCGAAGTTCGAAGACGTCCAGTGCCACGGCGTCGAGGTGCGAGTGACCGACGCGGACGCGGCTCGGCCCTATGAGCTGGGCGTGCGGTTGCTCGATGCACTGCGGGAGCGGCCCGAGCTCGAGTGGCGACGGGGCGGCGAGGCGCTGATCTGGCTCACCGGGACCGACCGGCTGTGGGCCGCTCTTCAGGCCGGCCAGACAGTCGACGAGATCCTCGCCGCGGACAGCGCTGACCACGAGTCGTGGCTCGAGGAACGAGAGCCCTTCCTCCTCTACCAGGCACAAAGGTGAATCCCTGAACCATGGGCGAGAAGGGCATGCGTCTCGACAAGAGAGTCGCCAGAGTCGTTGGGAAGGCCAGCCTCGGCATGTTGGTGGCTCTGGTGTTCCTTCTCCTGCTCGAGGGCCTGTCGAGCGTCTTCTTCTTTGGCCGTCACACCCTCCAAGAGCTGGCCAAGGAGGCGGTCTTCACGCAACACGACGACGAGCTGGGCTGGACCAGCCAGCCGAACATCCACATCGATGACATGTACGGTCCGGGCCGCGATGTCAGGACCAATTCTGTGGGGCTGCGCAACACCCCGGAGTTCGAGTGGGCACTCCCTCCCGGCAGGCTTCGTATCGTCTGTTCAGGTGATTCCTACACCTTCGGCCACGGCGTGGGGAACGAGAGGGCCTGGCCTGCGGTGCTCGCCGCTCTCGAGCCACGGTTCGAGGTTCTGAACCTGGGCCAGACTGGCTACGGAGTCGACCAGGCATTCCTGAAGTATCGCGCCCGACAGAAGGAGTGGCAGCACGACATCCATCTCTTTGCCTTCATCACCGACGACTTTCGCCGAATGCAGTACGCTGAGTTCCTGGGCTACGCGAAGCCACTCCTCGAAGTGGTCGATGGCGAAGTGAGAGTCACGAACCGGCCGGTGCCCGGAAGGCCCCCCTACTTCGCCCAGTGGGCGATCGTGATGAGACGAATCGAGGAGCTCTCGCTGGTGAAGCTGCTCAGGTCCATGGCCGGGAGGCCGAGAACCCGAGAGAGGACCGTCAATGCCGATCGCATGGACGACACAGGTCGCGAGCTCGCCGGCCAGATCTTCGAGGAGCTTCACGAGCTGAGTGACGACAACGGCAGCCTACCCGTGCTTGTGTACCTGCCGGCGGGGGCGTGGGACTATCACGAGGCCCCGGGAAGCCCTACCGAGCACTGGCGCTACTTCTTCGAGCACGAGTCACAAGAGCGTGGATGGATCTTCGTCGATCTGGTCGCGGCACTGCGTAAGCTCCCCCACCACGAGATCGGCGAGCTGTTCGAAGACCACTACTCCGAAAAGGGCAACGAGTTCGTCGCACGAGCCCTGCTCGAGAACCTCCAGCGAGATCGGCGAGTTCAGGAACGGATGGAGCGTCGGCTCGGAGTCGAGTCGTGGTCTCAGGAAAGCCAGAGCGACTGAGCCAACGGGGAGGAGACCAGCGTACTCGAGAAGACCGAAGGCGCGGCTCGGGGCGATGGACGTCACTCAATCGGAAAGTGGAACCCTATCGAACGGAACCTCCTCCACGCCCGCCGCCTCGCGAAGCTCGGCGAAGGACTCGTGGAGGAACTCACCGAGCCGCCACGCATCGGGTACCAGGTGCGCGTCGACGGTGGCGCCGAAGGTCACACGCTGGTCGTAGGTCAGGATCGAGACGAAGATACCGAGATCGGCCGCAACCACCCCGAGGGGATACCAGGCGAGCAGCCGGCGGCCGCCCTGATAGAGAGGGATCTGGGGACCGGGCACGTTGGTGGACACGGTGTTGAGAATCGGATTCGGCGTCGCGAGCGCGCCGGCAAACTCCATCCACCCCGGTGGAATCGAGTCGCTCCATCGGTTGAGCTCGTAGATGCCCTCGGCCTGCCCCGCCACCTTGAGTGACTCCATGGCCTTTCTCTCCGTTTCGAGTCGCTCCACGGAGTCTTCGATTCCCACGAACAGGGGCGCCACCATGAACGATACGAGGTTGCCCAATTGGCCTCGCTCGTCGGGTTGGCGCATGCTCACCGGGCACAGGGCACGGAGCTCGACCCCGTCCGTGGAGTCACCGTGGTACCGCAGATAGCGGCCCAGGGCACCGCTGAGCACGGTCAAGACCACGTCGTTCACGGTGCCCCCGAGCGCCGAGCGGATGTCGCGCATCTCGGTGAAGGAGAGCTCGGCAAACGTCCAACCGAGCTCGCCGCTGACCCGTCCGTTGAAGCGCGTCGAAGGCGCCGGCCGCAGCGCGGTCGGCCAGGTAGCCCCGACAGCACGTCCGATCTTGCGCGCTCTCGCGGTGAGTTGCGCGGGGCGAAAGAGGGAAAACGCAGAGTCGGTCCACAGCCTGGTCACCTGTTCGATCCGATGCTCGAACGACTCCTGAAAGTGGTCGAAGGCGCTCGGAATCGGTTCCGGCTGCCAGGGCTCGGCGGGCGGCGTCGGCGCAGGCGCGTCGGCCTTGAGGTCGTTGAGCGCCATGGTGAGATCGATCCCCGAGACGCCGTCGATCATCGCGTGGTGCACCTTCCAGACCACGGCGGTATTGCCCTGTGGAAGACCCCGCAAGAGCACCGCGTGCCAGAGCGGGCGATCCCGCTCGAGCATCCCCTGATACGCCAGCGCAACGGCCTCGGCGAACGAGCGCTCGTCCAGCGACTCCTCGAGCCACAACTCCTCGACGTGGCGTCCGATGTCGAACTCCGGGTCGTCGACCCAGATGGGATGAGAGACGCTCATCGGCGGAAAGAGCACGCGTTGGCGATAGCGTGGCGCGAGATGGATTCGCTCCTCGAGCAGGGCCATCATCTCTTCACGGGCGATGTCGCCCTCGTAGATCATGCACGACCCGATGTGCAGAGCCTGACGCGAGCTCTCGAAGTACAGGAAGGATGCGTCCATCGGCGTCAGGAAGTCGTGCGGGGACGTGGCAGGCATCGGAGGACCTCAGAGCAGCGGACCACGGAACGTGGGGCGAAGCGAGAATTCTAGCGTCGAGACCACGCCGCGAGCGCGATCCCGAGCGTGGACCTTCCCGACAAGGCCCCCTAAGATAGTCCACCATGTCCGCCACCCGCTTCTCGAGCCGTTGGGCACTCGTGCTCGCCATGCTCGGTATGGCCGTGGGCACGGGCAACATCTGGCGGTTCCCGAGAATCGCGGCCACCAACGGAGGGGGCGCCTTTCTGGTCGCATGGGTGATCTTCCTCCTGCTGTGGTCGATCCCCCTGATCGTGACCGAGTTCGCCATGGGCAAGGCTCTGCGCCGCGGCCCGGTCGGGGTGTTTCGCTACTTTCTCGGAGATCGCTTTGCCTGGGTCGGGGCCTGGATCGCCTTCGTGGTTTCGGCGATCGGCTTCTACTACGCGGTGGTGATGGGATGGACGATTCGCTTCCTCTTTGCCGCACTGCTCGGAGAGCTCTCGGGGGGACGTTCCGAGAAGGTCTGGCAGAGCACCGCCTTCGCCCCTGCCTCGATCGCGCTTCAAGCCCTGGCCGTGGTGCTCGCGGCAGGTGTCGTCTACTTCGGTGTATCGGGAATCGAGCGGCTGGCGCGGCTGCTGATGCCAGCCCTCATCGTCCTGGTCGTGATCCTCATGATCCGCGCGGTCACTCTTCCCGGAGCCTCGGCAGGGCTCGAGTTCCTGTTCCGGCCGCAGTGGGGCGAACTGGGCAACGTTCGACTCTGGCTCGAAGCCCTGGCGCAGAATGCCTGGGACACGGGAGCCGGATGGAGCCTGGTGTTGGCCTACGCGCTCTACTCGAGACCACACGAGGACACCAATCTCAACAGTTGCCTGCTCGCCTTCGGCAACAACGCCATCTCGCTGATGGCTGGCATCCTCGTGTTGTGCACGGTGTTCTCCCAGCGCCCCGACGCGGCTGCCGAGATCGTCGGCGCAGGCAACGAAGGCCTCACCTTCGTCTGGGTGCCGCAATTGTTCGATCAGATCCCCGGAGGCGCAGTGTTCATGGTGCTCTTCTTCCTGGCACTCGTCTTCGCCGCATGGACGAGCTTCGTCGCTACCTTCGAGGTCGGTGCGCGGGTACTGGTCGAGCTCGGATTCCCGCGCCGGCCCACCGTGGTGGTCTTCGCGCTGGTGGTGTTCCTCGCCGGACTGCCCTCCGCACTGCACGAGGGGATCTTCCGCAACCAGGACTTCGTCTGGGGGGTCGCATTGATGCTCACCGGCCTCGCCTTCGCCCTGGCGGTGCTGCACTACGGTGCCCACCGATTCCGGATCGACTTCGTCGATGTCGGCGACCAGGACCTGCGTCTGGGAAGGGCCTGGGAATGGGCCATCCGATTGGTCGTGCTGGAAGCCCTGATCATGATCGTGTGGTGGTTCTGGCAGCAGCGAAGTGTCCCGTGGATGGCGCGGGAAGGTATCGGCAATATGGTCCTGCAGTGGGGTGCCGCGGCGGTGGTCTTGATGCTGCTCAACCGCTGGCTGGTGAAACGAGGAGACTCGGTAGCCGATCCAGCAGTTCCGGTGGCGAAGCGCTGAACCGAGCATCCGCAGAGACAACAACCAACCAAGGAAACGAAGAATGGCTCGAACGGACAAAGTCAAAGCAGAGCGAGTACAGGCGCGCATCAAGAGAATGGCCGGCTGGCAGCACCTGCCACGGCAACAGGCGATCACTCGAACCTACGAGCTTCCCACCTTCCCGGCCGCCATCCGCTTCGTCGACTGGGTGGCCGAGCTCGCCGAGGCCGCCGATCATCACCCGGATATCGACATCCGCTACAACAAGGTCACCCTCACGCTGAGTACCCATGATGCGGGCGGCCTGACCGACAGAGACTTCGCCCTGGCGCGCCAGATCGACCACAAGTAGTCGGTCGAGAGGTCGCGACTCCTCTGGCAATCCGAATGAGACACCGAGCGAGAGCCGTCTGGGCTACGATCGACGAAGAGTTGTGGCTCGAATGATCGACACGTTGATTCGCGACCTGCGCTTCGCCGGTCGCATGCTGGCGAAGCGACCCGGGATGACGCTCGTGGCCGTGCTCTCCCTCGCTCTCGGGGTGGGCGCCAACACAGCGATCTTCAGCCTGATCAACGAGGTGTTCCTCCAACCGCTGCCGATCGAAGACGCCGATCGGGTGGTGGCAATCTTCACCACGGACGAGCGGGCGGGTGGCCAGAGCGCGATGTCTCACCTCAACTGGCGGGACGTTCGCGAGCAGAACGAGACGTTCGAAGAGGTGGCCGGGTACGACTTCGTGGGGATGGCCATCTCGACCGGCGACGAGCCCACCCTCGCCCTCGGATTCATGGTGTCGGGCAACTATTTCGACACCCTCGGAGTGAGGCCTGCCGCCGGACGTTTCTTTCTCGCCGACGAAGACTCGGCGCCCGGCGCCCATCCGGTTGCCGTGCTTCACCACTCCTTCTGGACCGAGGAAATGGGCGCCGACGAAGAGGCGATCGGTCGGACGATCACGATCAACGGCAGCAGCTTCACCGTGGTCGGGGTGGCTCCGAGCGGCTTCGATGGCCTCAACGTCGGAATCGAGCCCGCCTTGTGGGTGCCGATGGCGATGAACCCCGTCATTCGTCCCGACGCCGAGACCAACTGGTACGAGGAGCGCCGCGGTCTGTTCGTGAGGGCGTTCGGGCGACTCGAGGATGGAGTCTCGATCGAGGCGGCACAGGCCAATCTCGGGATCATCGCGGAGCGTCTCGAGCGGGAGTACCCGGACGACAACGAGGGCCGTGGCATCCTCATCCGGCCGATCGCGGAGACCACGGTGTTCAACCGAGGGGGCGTCGCCCGTGGAGCCGCACTCTTGATGACCACGGTCGGCATCGTGCTCCTGATCGCCTGCGCCAATGTCGCCAACCTTCTCCTCGCCCAGGCCGCCGAGCGGCGCAAGGAGATCGCGCTGCGACTCGCACTCGGTATCTCGCGCACCCGCCTCCTACGCCAACTGCTCACCGAAAGCGTCTTGATCTCGCTGCTCGGAGGGGCGGTCGGTCTGGCGATCGCCTTCCTGGCACGCGGCTGGATCGCCCAGGGCCTGGGAAACCTGCCGGGAGCCAACCTCCAGCTCGGCCTCGAGCTCGATGGGCGAGTCCTCCTGTTCACGTTCCTCTTGTGCATCGGCACCGGAATCCTCTTCGGACTCCTACCGGCGCTTCAGTCTTCGAGACCGCAGCTGGTCAGCGTGCTCAAGGATCAGGGCGGCGGCATTGCCTCACCGGGTCGGCGGATCACGGCGCGTAATCTCCTGGTCATCGCTCAGCTTGCCCTCTCCCTGGTGGCGCTGGTCGGTGCCGGACTCTTCGTTCGCAGTCTCGGAGCGGCTCGAGACATCGACCTCGGCTACTCCACCGACAATCTCGTCGTCGCCGGCTTCGACGTCGGGCTCATCGGCTTCAGCCCCGAGCAGGGCGAGCAGTTCTACCGCCAGGCGCTCGAGGGCGTCGCCAGCCTGCCGGGCGTCGAGAGCGCTGCCCTCGTGGAGGCTGGCCCACTCCAGGGCTCCTTCCTGCGCTCGGTCATCCTCGAGGGCGAGAACCCCGAAGAGCGCACCTTCGTGCAGGTCAGTGCGGCCGGGGCCGGCTACTTCGAGACGATGGGAATCCCGATCGAGGCTGGACGCGGTATCGGGGATCAGGACCGTCCGGGAAGTGTCGAGGTCGTGGTCGTCAACCGAACGATGGCCAACAAGTACTGGCCGGGCCAGAACCCCCTCGGCAAGCGATTTCGGTTCTTCGGGCGAGAACCGGTGGAGGTCGTGGGGGTCGCCAGGGACATCAAGTACAACAACCCCGGCGAAGACCCGCAGCCCTATGCCTACCTGCCTCTCGCTCAGTACTACGTGACCCGGCTCAACATCGTCGCCCGCACCCAGGCCGATCCGGGCCCCGTGCTGCTGGCCACCCAGAGCGAGCTGCGGGAGATGAACCAGGACCTGGTGATCAACGCCAACACCGGTGCCGGCATCTTGCAGAACGGAGTCGGCGGCCAGCGGATGATGGCGATCGTCCTGGCCGTGTTCGGCGGGATCGCGCTGGTGCTCGCCGCGATCGGCATCTACGGAGTGATGTCCTATGCAGTGCGCGCGAAACGGCGGGAGATCGGCATCCGCATGGCACTCGGCGCCGAGGAGGGAGGCGTTCTGACGATGGTACTGCGCGAGGGGTTGATCCTGACTGCGCTCGGACTCGGCATCGGCGTGGTGGTCGGGCTCGGCGTGACGCGCCTCATGACCCAGCTCCTCCTCGTCAGTCCGAGCGACCCGCTCACCTTTGTCGGTACCGTGGCAGTGTTGCTGCTGGTCGCGATGCTGGCCTGTCTGGTTCCTGCGTGGAGAGCGAAGAGCGTCGATCCGATCGTCGTCCTGCGCGCGGACTGAGTCCCGCGATCGCACGACTATACTGCCCGGCCATGAGCCCGGACGTCGTCATTCACGATCGCGAGGACCGACTCTTCTACGGCTGGCGCATCGTCGGCGTGTCGTTCCTGGCCCTCTTCGTCTCGGTCGGCTTCGGCTTCTATTCGTTCGGCCCGTTCTTCAAGGCACTGGCGGCGGAGTTCGGCGGCGGCCGCTTCGGCATCGGCCTCGGACTGGCGATCTTCAGCATCACCAACGGTCTGGTGGCGCCGTTCCTCGGCAGGGCGCTCGATGTGGGATCGGCGAAACGGATCATGAGTATCGGAGTTCTGTTGCTCGTGGCGGGCTTGCTGCTCGTGTCCAGGGCTCGAACCCTCTTCCAGTTCTACTTCGTGCTCGGCAGCCTGATGGCGCTCGGCGCTGCGCTGATCGGGGGGCTTCCCGCATCGACACTCGTCGCGAACTGGTTCGTTCGTCGGCGTGGCATGGCGTTGGGAGTCGCCACCATGGGGATCTCACTCTCCGGCGTGATCATGGCGCCGGTGGCGACCCTCTTGATCGACCGACTGGGGTGGCGCGGCGCATTCGTGCTCTACGGCGTGCTCACACTGGTGCTGGTCCTGCCTGCCGTGCGCCTGTTCGTCGTCGATCGGCCCGAAGACCTGGGCCTCCTACCCGACGGCGATCGCCCGGATCCGGAACACGAGGTCATCGCCGCCTCCCGCGCGGCCGCAGAGGCGCCCACGGGAATCGAACCGATTGCGCCCTACCATCCTGCCGAGGAACGCCCTCCGCAGCGCCCTCCTCCCGACTCGTGGCGCGAACCGATGAGTGATCGCAACTTCTGGCTCATCGCACTGGTCGTCTCCCTGAATTTCTGCGCCAATGGTGCCGTGTTGAGCCACGTCATCGCCCACGCCAGCGACCTCGGATTCGTCCCGATGCGAGCCGCCTTCGTGCTGTCGGCAATCGCCGGCATGGGCGTAGTGGGCAAGATCCTGTTCGGCTGGATCAGCGACCGCGTCGACAAACGGCTGGCACTGTGGCTGGCGATCGTCCTACAGTTCACCGGCGTACTCGTCTTTCTGGGAGTCTCGAGCTACGGCCCCTTGATCGCCGGAGCGGCTGTCTTCGGCCTCGGCATGGGCGGCCTCGTGCCCCTCTGGGGCACGCTGATCGGGGCGTGCTTCGGACGACGAGCCTTCGGCCGCGTAATGGGGCTGATGAGCCCCGTGATGCTTCCGATCCAGACCCTGGGAGTACCGTTCGCGGGCTTCGCCTTCGATCGATGGGGCGGCTATGTCCCCGCCTTCCGGGCGTTTCTGGGCATCTATCTCGTCGCCGCCGTCGCGCTCTTCTTCGTACGGATCCCGCACCTGGCGCCAGACGCTCCGCCACCCTGAGCGCACAGACCCGCGAGATCTTCTTCCCTTCCGAGCCGAGCAGCCCTGCTCGGTGAGCACACTGAGCACTGACTTTGAGCACCCCCGGGAACGCCCTCACCCATCGCCATCGAGTGGCGACTCTGATGGCGTACCTCCCCCGGCCGAGTCGACCGAGACCTCCTCGAGCCAGACCGCCATGGTGGTCGGGCCGCGATGGGCCCACAGCGCATAGGGAATCGCGATCATCGGTACCGCCCGGTCCGCTCGGTCGACCGCGAGACCGTGCAGGATCGCGATCCCCCCGAGAAGCTCGGGGCTCTGCTCGACGGTGATCGCCACCTCCCTGGGCAGTCGAAGCTCCCGGACGTCGATATCCGAGTGGTCCACTCCCTCCACTGCGTAGACCAGCGGACCGCGCTGCAGAGCGACTCGGCCTCGATCGGCGGCTACCTCCGGCCGTGCCCGAACTCGCCGCACCGGCATCGGGAGCTCGAGCCGCACCCGATCTCCCACCCGGAAGCGGCGGCGGAGTTGCGCGAAGCCGCCGGCGAGCCGCAGAGGAACCGCATCGCCGTTCATCCGCAGCCGTGGAGGTGCCGGCGTGGCATCGACCCACGAATAGAGATCGCCCCCCGCAGCTTCGCCTCTCGACCACCCCGGAATCCGCAGTCTCAACTCGAGCTCGCGCTCTTCGTTCCGACCCGGGCTGTCCGATTCTGGCAAGTCCTCGACGGTCAGCTCGACCCACCCATCCCATGGATAGCCGGTTCGCTGGGCAATGACGATGGCTCCTCCCCGGCGCTCCAGGCGCACGCGGCTTCCCACGTAGAGATCGACCCAGAGCCGGTCGATCGGAGCCGCCTCCTGGCCGGCCCGGTCATCGTGGCCCTGTGACACCACCTCGTCCTCGGCATAGATCAACCCCGGCAGCTGCGCCAGGAGTCGTGACAGGTTGGCCGGGCAACAGGCCACGTCGAACCACTCGCGACGCCCGACGCTGCCATCGGCCTCGAGGGGGTTCTGGTAGAAGAATCGGTCTCCCTCCAGGCTCACACCGGAGAGCGCTCCGTTGTAGAGCACCCGCTCGAGCACGTCTCCGAAGCGAGCCTCGCCCTCCAGGAGGAACATCCGGTGATTCCAGAGGCCGTTGCCGATCGAGGCACAAGTTTCGGTGTAGGCCGTGGCATTGGGCAGCTCGAACGGGTCCCCGAAAGACTCGACGGTGTCGCGCGCGCCGATTCCGCCGGTAAGGTAGCTCTTGGTTGCCACCACGTCCTGCCAGAGTGCTTCGAGCGCCTCTCGGTAGGGATGAACCGCAGGGTCCTCTCCCGAGGTGGCGGCTTCGAGCACTTCGTCGGTCATCCCGGCGTAGAGGTAGGTGGCACGTACGGCGTGCCCGACTGCCTCGCGCTGCTCGGCGACCGGGAGGTGATCCTGCCGATACCGCGGCTCGTTGTACATCGCGAAGGGAGTGTCTGCCGGGTACGGCTCTCCATCGTGCGGCTGTCCCCGTTGCTCGAGGAAGAAGCGAGCCAGGTCGCGATAGCGCACCTCGCCGGTCGCTCGGTGGAGCCGGAAGAGTGCCAGCTCGATCTCCTCATGGCCGGGCATGTCCCTTCTGCCCTCGGGGCCGAAGGTGTCATCGATGGAGTCGGCAAAGCGACGCGCCACGTCGAGCAGTGTGGTCTTTCCCGTCGCGGCGGAGTGAGCCACCGCAGCCTCGATGAGGTGGCCCGCGTTGTACAGCTCGTGGCTGCCGTTGAGATGAATGTAGCGCTCTGACCCCACCCCCGGGGCCGGATCCTCCGGGGCGACCGTGCGCGCTGGAAACAGGTAGCCGTCCTCCTCCTGGGCCAACGCGATCCACTCGATCAGCTGATCGACCTGGCTTTCGAGCCAGCGGTCGGGAGCAGCGGCCAGGGTGTAGGAGGCCGCCTCGATCGCCTTGTAGACATCGGTGTCGTTGAACCGCCGCCCCTCGTAGGCGCCTTCTTCGAGCCCTGCAGCGCGAAGAAAGTTGGCGACTCTTCCAGTCATCTCGTTTTGCTCGAAGAGATAGGGCACGGTGACCGTACGGTTGATCTCGAGCCGCGGCCCCCAGAAGGAGTCCTCGATCTCGACCGCGTCGAGAGGTACGGCCTCCAGTGGACCGGGCAACCCGTTTCCCGGCGGTCCCGGCTCGGCCAGCCCGCCACATCCTGCGGCCGACAGCAGAGCGACAGTGACCGCTACGCACTCGAATCTTGGGTTCGACACGACTGAGACTCCTCAGGCTGCAGCCTAGCGGATCGCGGGCACGGTTTTCCGCGATGGCCCGTTCACCGCGCTCACCCTAAGCTCTGGTCATGAGCGAAAGACAACGGATCCTCATTCTCGGCGCGGGTGGACGCGATTTCCACGTCTTCAACACTCTCTATCGTAATGACCCCACGACCGAGGTCGTCGCCTTCACCGCGACGCAGATACCGCACATCGAGGACCGTCGCTACCCTCCGGTACTCTCCGGTGAGCTCTACCCCGAGGGAATCGAGATCCATCCCGAGGAAGAGCTGGAACGACTGATCCGAGAGCGAGGGGTCGACGAGGCGATCTTCGCCTACAGTGATGTGTCGCTCGATCACGTCGAGAAGACACGTCGCCGCGTCGAGACCGCCGGCGCACGCTTCTCCACTTTCGACCCCGAGACCACCATGATCCAGGGGACCAAGCCCTGCGTCGCGATCTGCGCCGTGCGCACCGGCTGCGGCAAGAGTGCCGTCTCGCGTCACGTGGCCGCCGTCTTGCGTGACATGGGAAAGCGAGTCGCCGTTCTCCGTCATCCGATGCCCTACGGCCAGCTCGATCGTCAGGTGGTGCAACGTTTCGCCGAGCTCGACGACCTCGAGCGCCACGACTGTACGATCGAGGAGATGGAGGAGTACGAGCCGCACATCGAAGCGGGAGACCTGCTCTTCGCGGGAGCGGACTACCAGAAGATCCTCGACGCCGCCGAAGAAGAGGCCGACGTCATCATCTGGGATGGCGGCAACAACGACACCCCCTTCCTGCGCCCGGACCTGTTCATCACTCTGCTCGATCCGCTGCGAGCCGGAGACGAGCTGCGCTACTTTCCTTCGCGCTTCAACCTGGAACGAGCCGACGTGCTGATCATCGCCAAGAGCGAGACGGCGACAGAGGAGCAGCTGGAGCAGAGCCGCGCGAGCGCTCGCCAGCACAATCCGGAAGCCACCCTGCTGATGGGCAACTCCCCCTATGCCCTCGCCGATCCGAACGCGGTGCGTGGCAAGCGCGTCCTGGTCGTGGAGGACGGCCCCACCACCACGCACGGCGGGATGGGCTACGGAGCCGGATGGCTCGCAGCCCGCGAAGGCGGCGCAGCCGAGATCGTCGATCCCCGTCCCTGGGCCAAAGGTGAGATCGCCGACGCCTTCGCCCATTTTCCCCATCTGCGAGAGGTTCTTCCTGCCCTCGGCTACGGAGAACGGCAGCTCTCCGACCTGGCGGCCACCATCGACCGGGTGGACTGCGACGTCGTGGTGGTGGGAACCCCGATCGATCTGGCTCGCGTGATCGAGATCGACCGCCCGAGCGTGCGGGTCACCTATCGCTACGAGGATGCCGGAGAGCCCAAGCTCGCGGCGGCGATTCGGGAACGTCTCGGTTAGCGAACCCAATGGTGGATACCATTGGTTCGCTGGCAGTTCTCCCCCCCTTCCCCCAGGGGAGTCTCGCAAGCGCCTTCGGCGAACTCGGGCCGCGGAGTGAGCCGAAGACTCGGTCGCGCACCTCGCGACTCCTTCTGCCATCCGTGATGGGGGTCCCGTGAGGTGCCTGTGAGACTCCCCTACCGCACGATCCAACGGCTCGCCGTTCTGGCGTTCTTCCTCTACGCGCTGTGGATGATCCTTCCCGTGCTGACCTCGTGCAGCGCCGAGGCCCAGACGGGGGAGCCGCTCTCCGGCCCGCCCGATCAGGCTGCCCTCGAGACCCTCTCCGAACGCTACGCCCGGCGCTCGGTCCCCCTGCTGCGCGAGCTCCTCTCCATCCCCAACGACGCCCACTTCCCCGAGCACGTCGAGCGCAATGTCGCCTTCATGGGGCGGGTCCTTCGTGAGCGTGGCTTCGCGGTACGCAAGCTCGACACCGGAGGGCCCCCGCTGCTCCTCGCCGAGCTCCCGAGTCGCGGCGCCTCCCGCACGGTGCTCATCTACCTCCAGATCGACGGTCAACCGGTCGATCCGTCGAGTTGGGAGCAGTCCGATCCGTGGGTCCCGGTGCTCAAGCAGCGACGCGGAGACGCTTGGGAGGAGATCCCGTGGTCGCGACTCGACGGGGAGTGGGATGCCGACTGGAGGATCTTCGCCCGCTCCGCCTCCGACGCCAAGGGACCGGTGGCCATGTTCCTCGCCGCGCTCGATGCAACCCAGGAAGCCGAGCTCTCCCCGACCCATCACATCAAGCTGATCCTGGACTTCGAAGAAGAGCTCGGCTCGCCCCACCTGCCCGCCGCCGTCGAGCGCTACCGCAACGCCCTCGCCGCCGATCTGCTGGTGATCTACGACGGGCCGCGGCACCTCTCCAACCGCCCCACTCTGACCTTCGGCGCCCGCGGCATCGCGACGGTGACGTTGACGGTGTTCGGCCCGCGTGCGCCCCAGCACAGCGGACACTATGGCAACTACGCGCCCAATCCGGCACAGCGACTCGCGGCCCTGCTCGCATCGATGAAGGACGACCGGGGCCGGGTGACCATTCCAGGCTTCTATGACGGCATCGAGATCGACGAGGAGACTCGACGCATCCTCGAGCAGGTGCCCGACGACGAGTCGGCGATGCGCGAGCGCCTCGGCATCGCGGCCCCCGACAGCGTCGCTCCGACCTACCAGGAATCGCTGCAGTATCCGTCGCTCAACGTCCGCGGCCTGCGTTCCGCTTGGGTGGGCGACGAGGTCCGCACCATCGTGCCCTCCGAGGCGATCGCCGAGATCGATGTGCGCCTGACCCTCGAGAGCGATGCAGAGAGGTTGGTCGGCCTGATCCGGGACCACCTGTCTGCACAGGGCTACGTCGTCCTGGACGGCGTGCCCTCGGACCGGGAGCGAGCCGAGCATCCGCGCCTGGTGCGCTTCGAGTCGGAGATCTCCTACGGCGCCTTCCGCACTCCCTTCGACTCCGAGGGAGGGCGTTGGCTGACGGCGGCGCTCGATCGTGCCTTCGGTGGCGATCCGATTCGGATCCGCACTTCCGGCGGCTCGATCCCGATCGCCCCCTTCGTTCAGACTCTCGGGATCCCGGCGATCACGGTGCCGACCGTCAACCGGGACAACAACCAGCACAGCCCGAACGAGAATCTCCGCCTGGGGAACTTCGTCGAAGGGATCCGCACCTACCTCGCCGTGCTCACCGAACCGTTCCCCGGCTGACCTGCTCGACTCGCTACTCGGCACGAATCGCCGTCACCGGATCCACCCGGCTGACCCGATACGCGGGCACCAGGCTGGCCAGCCAGGCCACGACCAGAAGTGCAAGGGGACTCCGATCCAGGTCACCGCATCGGTGATCTCGATGCCGTAGAGAAAGGCCGTGACCGAGCGGGACGCCAGTATCGCCACACCGACTCCGAGCGCGATGCCGAGCACGGCGAGACGTAGGCCACGTCCGACCACCAGCCGTGCGACGCGTCCATGGGTGAGTCACCGACAACTACCTCGACGTGCTCGGTACCAGCCGCGAATCCCCCAAAGCGCCTCGCCCACCCCCATGGCGGTCGACCAGGGTGAAGATGGTGGCATTGGCGCCGATACCGAGAGCGAGGACGGTGACGGCGACAGCCGTGAATCCCGGGCTGCGCAGCAGAGCCCGCACTCCGTAGCGGACGTCCTGCCTGAGGTCATCGATGAAGCCACTGTCGCGATCTGCACGGCGGCGAGATCTCCGGGCTCGTCTCTCCTCTCGCCGGCAGGCCAGCGCATCCGCCAGCAGCGAAAACAGGAGCTGCAGGCGTCCGAAGCGGCCCGACGTATCGGCAACGGCATCGCGCACCACCTGGATCGCTTCCTCGCGCACCGCGGCGCTGCGCTGGGAGTCGGGATAGAACGGCCAGAGCCAGGCGAAGAGGCGCACCACGATCGACTCTCGCTGCCGCGCGGACGTCATGCTTCGGCCCTCCCCTCGGCCGGCAGTCCGCTGCGCTGCGCCACACCCACCAGGCGCTCGAGGCGCCTCGTCTCGGCAGCGGCCACCTCGCGTCCCTCGGTGGTGAGTTGGTAGTAGCGTCGCCGCTCGTCTCCCGGATCCTCAGCGGGCAGCGACGCCGGCTCGATCCAGCCCAGATCGCGCAGCTCCTTGAGAGTGCGATAGAGGGTTCCGGGCCCCAGCAACGCTCGCGCGCCGATCCGTTCGTTGACCTGCTTCATCACGGCGTAGCCGTGGCTCGGGGCCTCGGCCAGGGTGACCAGGATGGCGTAGACCACCGGTCTCAGGGGAAGGGAATCGGTCACCATGGGCCGAGCGGGCGCCGAGGCACTGGCCTTCTTCATCGGTGCACTCCTGAAAGAATCTTCGCGACTGACTATATCCATTATCGAAGATAAAGGCCGACAGGGACGCAGGACCCTTTCGAGGCGGATCTCCCCAGCACAATCCATCGTGACGCCGCGTCGGTCATCACTGGCCACTGCGGAAGCGATCCGTCGCCTCGAGCAAACGCCAGTCCTGCCTCAGCGGAGGGATCCGGCAGCGTCGGGAAGGCGGCAGGAACCGAGCCGGAGGCTTCGAGGCTCGGCTGCTAGGCTACACCTCGACAGCCCCAACACAATCAGATCCCCAAGAACCGTCTCGGGAAATCGATGAACCGAAGATCAATCGTGCGTCCGCTGTTCGTGCTCACCCTCCTCCCCTTCCCCCTGTGGGCGGATGAGGCTTCCCTCCTGATGGGAGATCTCCGGGCCGCTTCCGAGCGTACCGGGCCACTCGACGCCGTCGCCGAAACCCGCTTTGCCGCCATCCCCGAGGGCTGGACGTCGACCGGGCTCAGCGTCACAGCCGGCCAGGGGGTGACACTGTTCGCCTTCGCCACTCCCATGGAAGAAGCTGACGAGGAGGTGGTTCGACCCGAGGACGTGCTGTGGGTTCGTGTCGGCGACGACGACACCTTCAACGTGGGAAGCGACACGGACTCGTTCGTCGCCCGGACGTCCGGCGAGCTCCAGCTGGCCATCAAACCGCGCAACCTGCGCTTCGAGGACTGCCGCGGGACCTTTCCCAGCGAGGCGCTGGCGACGGGCGACCCGCTCGAGATCGCGGTCGTCGCAGCGACATGGGAGACGAGCATCGAGGAAGGGCTGGCAGCCCTGCACGATCAAGCTCAGGTCGCGCGGGCCCTCGAGGACTTCCGCTCCGCCCCCGTTCTACCGAACGGATTCCAGTCACTCTGCCACCTGGCCCAGACCCGCCTGCACAGCGCGTGGCAGGACGGCGATCGAGTCGGCGTGCGCGGAACAGGCACCGGCCGCGCAGAGATCATCGAAAAGCCGCTCGACCTTCCGCTCACCGACCAGACCGAGATCCGGTTCGATTGGCGCTACGACAGCTTGCCCGCGCTGGGACCCGAAACCGAAGCCCGCTTCCACGACTATTCGAGCATCGCCATCGAGTTCGACAACGGCCAGGACATCACCTGGATGTGGAGTGGCCACGTCGACGCCGGCACGTCGTTTCGCTGCCCCCTCCCCTGGTGGGACCAGCGCGAGACCCACATCGTGCTGCAGAGTGGCGCCGAGGGTCTGGGAGAGTGGGTGACCCACACGCGCAACATCGCGCGAGACTACGACCGAGCGGTCGGAGGCAAGCGCCCCGAGCGGATCGTCGGTGTTTGGTTCATCGCCAACGGCGCCTTCGGGCAGACCACCCCCGACGCGACCTTCGCCAACGTCACGCTTCTCTCGGGCGCTCGGCAAACTGCGATCTTCGAGTAGGCCCCGCGACCGGTGGACGAACCAGAGAAGGCTCTCGAGCCCAGAGGCACCTTCGGCACGCGCCGCTTCTCGCCATCGGCCGCTCGCAACCGAGACGCGATCCGGGGGGTCTTTCTCGAGCACATGCCCGACCTGGGCCAGATCCTCGAGCTCGGCTCCGGAACCGGCGAGCACGCCATCCATATTGCCTCCGCAGCACCCGGCATCCGGTGGCTGCCCGGTGACCCGGACCCGGAGTCGCGGGAGTCGATCGCGGGCTGGATCAGACATTCGGGGCTGACCAACGTCGCAGACCCGCATTCTCTGGATGCTGCGGCGAGCGACTGGACCGAGCAGGTGGATCGATCGAATCAGGGGCCGATCACGGGAATGATCTCGATCAACGTGATCCACATCACGCCGTTTGCCGTCAGTGAGGGGCTGCTGCGTGGAGCCGGAGAGCTCCTCGCCGAGGGGGGCAGACTCATGCTGTACGGACCCTTCTCCCGAGGCGGAGCGCACACCGCTCCTTCCAACGCCCGGTTCGACGCCACGCTCCGGGCACGGGACCGCCGTTGGGGCGTCCGCGACCTGGAGAACGAGCTCTTTCCCCTGGCGCGCGAGGCATCGCTCGCCCTCGCCCGAGTCGTCGACATGCCTGCCAACAACTACGCGGTCCTCTTCGAGCGTCTCTGACCTGCGTAGCCGAGCGATCGAGCGCAGCGCTACAGCGCAACGAAGCGATTGCGCACGAAGTTGCCGTGAAATCCGAGTGGGAAGTGTTGACCGGTCCACACCCGGGCGGCGAGCTCGAGGGTGTCCGCGTCGCGGACCTCGACGAAGTTCTCGTCGCGCTCGGCATCGTAGCCCTGGAGGAGTAGCCAACCGTTCTCTTCACTGGCCTCTCCCTCCCTCGGAACGAAGACGGTCTCGCCGAGGGCACGCTTCGGTCCTGACTCCGCCCTCGCGCTCTCTCCCCGTGCCAGATCGTGGCGCACCAGACGCGTCGAAACCAGCGGGTCGTCTTCGATTCCGGCTTCCATGGTGTAGAGGTAGCGAGCCTCGCGGCCACTCTGGCGAATATCGAAGCGCGGAAACTCCTGCTCTCGGGCGAGGACTCCGTCCTCGGTGACCTTCCCCGTTGCAGGATCGAGCACGAGTCGCGTGAGCTGCGGAGGAGGCACGTCGGGAAGACGCTCCTTGGAATGCGAGTACAACAGCTCGAGCACTCCGCTATTCGGGCTGAGGATCGTCTCGAGGACGACCTTGCCGTCTTTCTCGTAGGCATTGCCATGATGAAAGACCATGTGCGCCGGCATCGTGAGAGTGGTGGGCTCGCCACTGCCGTCTCGAGACACCAGGATCAAACGGGTGGGCTCCTGCTCCAGGTAGCGGATCGCATCGGCCACGCTCGCCTTGCCGGAGAACAGCTGAGCGAGATCGAACTGCACCGGCGGAACGATGAAGAGCAGTTGGTGCTCGGTGATCAACATGTCGTGCACCATGTAGTAGCCGCCGATCGGAACAGCGTGCAGCTGCGTGAGCTTGCCATCGGGCTCCAGGCGGAACACGGTGAGCGCCATTCCCGGACCCTGTGCCACGCCGAAGCCATAGGCTTCGCCGGTTCTGGGGTCGACCTTCGGATGGGCGGTGAAGGGCACATTTCGCGGCAAGGTGCCATGAAAGTCCCACCGGCCCAGAAAAGAGAACGTGACCGGATCGATCGCCGTCGGATGCCCGCCTTCGGACAGACCGAGCAGCCGATTGTCGTAGAGGATGACGTTGACGCTCGGCTGGTTCTTGGTGCGCATTCCAGCGCGCTCACCCTCGGGCAGCGGTGCCAGCGTGCCGAACTCGCTGTAGAGCATCTTCCCGGCATCCAGCTCTTCGAGTCGCTCGGGGGTCTCGACGAAACCAGCCCGCAGGGTCACCTTGCCCTCGCGAAAGCTGAATCCGGAGACAAAGGCGTCACCGTCGAAGAAGTGCTTCAGCGTCACGCCGTGGTTCTCGCTCTGACCCGGAGCGATGCGATAGAGGGTGCCGTGCAGGTCCTTGGGAACTTCACCCTCGATGTCGATGAGCTGCCAGGACCCCTCGGCCCCGGCGGTGCGATAGGCGAGCCAGCTCAGTCGACGGGGCGACTCGTCCAGGGCTCGCGCGACATAGTGCGGCTCGAGGCAACCGAGGGCGCCGAGCCAGGCGACCAGGCGGCCGAAGTCGCGCCGGGTCATCCCACGGGTCGCCTGATCGAGAGCGCGGTGATCGAGGCGGCGATGGGATGGGCCGTCCGAGCCGCGCAGGTGACGGTTGGAGCTCTTCATCGTCATACCTCCCTTTCGATCCGAGATTCGTCTGACCATTCTAGGGGTCGGGCCCTCCCTGAGGCTTCGACGGTGCGCCCGCGCGACGTCAGGGCTCCTTGTCGTCACTGCGCGAGAGCTCGCCACCGACCGCCTCGAGACCGGCTGCGATCTCGTCCAACGTCTCGGCTGAGCCCTCGATCCGAAGCAGGACCAGGCCCTCGGCGACCCGTCGATCGAGCGGACTCGCCTCACGCCTGCGAAACAGGCCACTCTCGATCAGCACCGCGCCCACCGTCGCGAGAATGAGCCCCAAAGCGACTCCCTCGAAGGTGACGATTCCGAGTGGAGGCCCAGCCGCGATCTCCATCCCCCCCGTATACATCGGATAGCTGAAGGACGTCGCGACCGCGGCCCAGATCATCGTGCCGCCGCCCAGGACGGCGCCGGCGATCGCCACGGGCAGAACGAACGAGCGCCGAAGCTGGCCCGGTGGAATCTGGTGCGCAGACAGGGGTGTCGAGCTGCGGACCTCGAGCCGATCGTTGCTCACGCCGGCCTTCCAGAGCACCTCGAGAGCCTCCGAGACCCGGGGGCGCTCGACCGCCGCCCAGAGCACGCTCACGAGGTTGCCTCCACTTCTCGTTCGCGGCCCGGCCCCGGGATCTCGCCGCGTGCATGCGCGATCCTCTCTTCCTCTTCTTCCCAACCCTCGCGCATCTCCCAGATCGAAACGATCGGAAACAGCGCGGTGAACGCGAAATAGAGGAAGACGAAGGTCCCGATCGATCCGGCGAAGATCCCCAGTTCGACGAGGCTCGGCCGGTAGAGCCCTTCGGTGAAGGTCAGCCGAGGAGTGCTCAACGAAGGAATGACGATCAGGAACCGCTCGAGCCACATCCCGACCAAAACGCAGAGTCCGACCAGACCGATGGCCATCGGCTTGCGCCCCCAACGGAAGGGCAGCACCGACAGCGGAATGACCACGTTGAGCACGACCATCAACCAGAAGAGTGGCGCAAACCGGCCGTCCATCAACTGGTGATGCACGAGACTCTCCGCTGCGTCTCCGGAGTACCAGGCGGTCAGGTGCTCGGCAAACGTGAAGTAGCCCCACATCAGGGTCATGGCCAGGAACAGCAGCCCGAGGTTGCTGAAGGTGCGATCGGTGAGGAACTTCTCGAGGCGAAGACCTCTACGCAGCAGCCACATCGCCGTGAGCAACACCGCGATGCCGGAGTAGATCGCACCGACCACGAAGTAGGGGCCGAAGATGGAGCTCTTCCACCCGGGCACCATGGTCATGGCGAAGTCCCATGACACGATCGTGTGGACCGAAACGGCGACCGGAATGATGCCCACCGCGAGGATCTTCATACCGGTCTCGAGCGCATGCCACTGCCGAGGAGTGCCTCGCCATCCGAGGGAGAGGACACTGTACAAGCGGCGCCGCAATCCGGTGGCACGGTCACGCAGGATGGCGAAGTCGGGAATCAGCGGAAGCAGCAGGTAGAGCGAGCTCCCGGTCAGATAGGTCGTGATCGCCGCAACGTCCCACACCAGGGGAGAACGGAAGTTCGGCCATAGAAGTCGATAGGTCGGCAGCGGCAACAGGTACCAGAAGAGCAGCGGTCTCCCGAGGTGAATCAACGGGAAGAGCCCACCGATCATGATCGCGAAGACGGTCACCGCTTCGGCACAGCGAGTGAGGGGCCGCCTCCAGCCGGCCTGAGTCACCCGCAGGATGGCGGAGATCAGTGTGCCCGCGTGGCTGATGCCGATCCAGAAGACGAAGTTGATGATGTAGAAGCCCCAGTAGACGGGTCGATTCAGGCCCGACACCCCGATTCCGTTCTTGATCTGGTAGCCCCAACTGAAGGCGAAGAGCAGCGGAAACACGGCAAAGAGCACGGCTCCGATCACCGGCCCCTTGCGCGGGGTGCCGACCCGCTCCAGCAGCAGCCGATCGAGCTGCTCGCGGGACAGCTCTTCACCGGGGGCACCGCTCCCGAGCGTGCTGGCGCTCAACGGCTTTCCTCCGCACCCGCTTCGCCTGAGCTCGACTCGGAGAGCTCTGGGCTCGACTCGGAGAGCATCGTGTCCTCGACGAGAAACTCCGGCTCGAGGGGCGCCTGCCAATCGACCGGACGCAGATAGGTGATCGCGGGCGCGGTTCCCAGATCCTCGAGCAGGTGGAAGGCCCGGGCACTACCCGCCATCTTCGCCACCTCGCTCGCCTCGTCCTCGAGATCGCCGAACACGATCGCCCGGGTCGGGCAGGACTGCTGGCAAGCGGTCTGGATCTCACCATCCTCCACCTCTCGCCCCTCCTGTGCCGCTTCGTCGCGCCGCGCGTAGATCCGTTGCACGCAGAACGTGCACTTCTCCATGATTCCGCTCGCGCGTCGACTGACGTCCGGATTCAGCTGACGCTCCAGGGGTTCCGCCCACTCGGGATCGAACCAGTTGAAGGTGCGCACCGTGTAGGGACAGTTGTTGGCGCAGAACCGCGTACCGACGCAGCGGCTGTACACCATCGCGTTGAGTCCCTCGGGGTTGTGGTACGTGGCATAGACAGGACAGACCGACTCACAGGGAGCGGAACCACACTGCTGGCAGAGCACGGGCATGAAGCGGGTCTTCACCGAGGGGAACTCGCCCTCGTAGTAGCGCTCGATGCGCAGCCAGTGCATTGCACGGTCTCCCCGCGCCTGCTCTTCCCCCACTGTCGGTACATTGTTCTCGGCGGCGCAAGCGACGACACAGGCCTCGCAGCCGGTGCAGCGGTCGAGATCGATCACCATCCCCCAGCGCGTCATCCTTCGTCTCCCTCGTGACCCCTGACGTC
Source organism: uncultured Acidobacteriota bacterium (assembly GCA_963851415.1). GTDB lineage: Bacteria > Acidobacteriota > Thermoanaerobaculia > Multivoradales > Multivoraceae > CAWKPF01. Next base: position 3,380,363 of record CAWKPF010000002.1, on the reverse strand, counting down.
ATGCGGTGCCCAACCAAAAGGAATGTGCTCCGCCTGGCGCAGACCGCGGCCGTAGATCACCGCTCCCCTGGCGCCGGCCGGCCCCATCCGTTCGACTCGTACGCGGGTCGCCTGCAGTACCGGCGACTCGGTGCCCGCGACCAGGAGGTCTCCCGCCACCAGGGTCATCGGATTGACGCCCCGTCCCCGCGCGTAGCGTCCGAAGTCGTAGTGTCCCTGCCCGAGGGGAACGGCCACACAACCTGGACGCACCGACGGCAACACCACGGCCGGAACTTCGATCGCCCCGGAAGGGGACTCGAGCCGCAAGAGATCTCCGGTGGCGATCCCGAGTCGCTGCGCGTCTGTTGTGGCCAACTCCGCCCAGCTCCCCCACATGACCGAGGAGAGCGGGTCGGGCAGCTCCTGCAGCCAGGGGCGATTGGCACCCCTGCCATCCCCGGTCTTGACCGTCTCGAACGGCAGGAGTCTCCATGGGTAGGACTCGGCGTCGCCCTCGGTCTCTTCGCCCTCTCGACCCGGATCGGCGAGCAGCTCGGTCACCGTCACGCCGTCCGACACCTCGGGCTTCGGCACCGGCGCGCTCGACAGCCTGTCGCCCCAGATCCCACCCCGCTCGAGGGCGGCGCCGAGATAGCGACTCGCCGTCACTCGACCCTCCCCCTCGAAGGGCGGGAGCTCGACGCTCCCCACGCGCTCACCTCCGCTGCCCTGCTCGAGGGCTGATCCAATGGCGGCCTCCACGACATCGGTGAAGCTCTCCCAGGGGAAATCGAGGCGCAGCGACGACTGCGCCACACGCGCCAGAGCGAGGACCACGTCTGCAGGGTGCCTGGCTTCGCCCCGAGTCTCGAGCGCGGGGGCCGAGAGCATCACTGCGGGGCGATCGATCGGCGGTTCGGGCTCGACGGCGTTGAAGCGCTCGAGATCGGTCTGAATCGGTAGCACGAGGTCTGCCTGCAGCGCCGTGTCGTCGAGAAAAGCGCTCGCCACCACCACCGTGGCGACGCTGGAGAGCAACTCCGGGAATCGCCAGCCGGCCGGCGCCTGATGCAGCGGGTCACTGTCACTCACCAGCAGCACCTCGACCGCTGGGAAGGCCTCTCCACGCAAGCGGGAGCCGAGGCGCGCCATCGACTCGAGGGGCTCGATCTCCCCCAGCTCTCGCTCGAGGCCGAACGTGGCACCTGCTGTCACGCCTCCTCCGCCGCCGACTCCTCGCTCGATTCCTCCGAGAAGACCGTTGAGGGCGAGCCCGGCGACCGCGGCGCCGAGTCCGTGGACTCCACTCACTGCAGAGCCACCCGCAACGACGAGCGGACGCTCGGCGCTCATCAGTTCTCCGGCGATCCGGCGCAGGGTCGCCGCTTCGATGCCGCAGCGCTCCGCCGCCTCTTCGAGTGACGGCGCGGGCGCGGGGAACCAACGCCGGTAGCCCGCCACGAGGTCCGCCTCGACCTCGCCGCTCCCGATCGCCACCCCGGCGAGGGCTCGCGCCAGAAGACCCTCCGAGCCAGGACGCAACGGCAGCCACTCGTCGGCGGTGGCGGCGGTCAGCGACTGACGTGATTCCGCCTGGACGAGCTTCGCCCGTCGCCCGGAGCGACCGGCGCGCCCCAGTGCGATGCCACGGGCGTAGCCCACCGGACTGCGCCAGCGATCGAGCATCGGCGCACCCAGGCCCAGCACCCAGTCGCTGTGCGCCAGGTCATACACCGGAAGAGCCCGGCGGCCGAGCACCAGCTCCGCAGCTCGACGCTCGACGGCCAGCTCCGGGGCCTCGGCAGCCGACGGCAGCGGAGCCCCCAGCCCGCGGGCGAGTCGTCGCCAGAGCGCACCCACGAAGCCCCCGCCACTCCCGGTGACGATGCCGATCGGTCGATCGCCGACGTCCCCCTTGCGGGCGGCGTTCAGGAGCGCCGTCCCCACCACGTCGAGCGCCTCCTCCCAGGAAATCGGCTCGAACTGGTCCGCCGTCGGGGGAGCGTTCCCAGACCCGGCTACACGCTTGCCACGGCGACGCATGGGCTGGGTGATCCGATCCGGGTTGTAGTACTCCTGCAGCGCGGATTGCCCCAGCGCACAGAGCCCGCCCCGATTGACCGGGCCTGAGGGCAGCCCCTCGAGTTTCTTGCCCTCGCCGTCGACGGTACGCACATCGAAGTGGCAGCCGGCACCGCATTGTCCGCACACGGAAATGCGGTGCAGGGAGGCACCGGCCATACCGCTGCGCTGCAGGGGCTGCTCGATGTAGACCGCGTCGCGGCGGGCACACCCCTCGAGCAGCGCAGCTGCGGAACCGGCCAGTCCAAGGAAGGCGCGCCGATCGAGGCCCTCGAGATCCACTCGCCCACCCTGTCTCGAACGGTCATCCTCGCTCATCGGTTCATTCCTCGGCTCTCCGATGCCACTAGCGATGGCAGGTCAGACAGTCGTCGCTGGCCTCGTTGTCGCGATGACACTCGACACACCAGCCCATGTTGGACACGTTGACCACGGGCTCCGCCACCGTCATCGACGCGAGATCTCCATGGCACGTGAGACACTCGATCTCGGCACGCGCGTGGGCACGGTGGTTGAAATGCACCATGGCCTCATCGGGAAGGTGGTTGACCTTGCGCCACAGGATCGGCTCCTTCGCCTCCCACGCCGCGAGCACCTTCTGGACTTCAGGATGATCCGGAATGATCCTCCGGTGGCACGAGGCACACAGGCGAAGCGGCGGCAGGCCGGCTTGGACTCCCTCCTCGGCGCCACTGTGACAGCGCGTGCATTCCATCCCTTCGGCAAGATGGACCGCATGATCGTAGGCGATCGGTTGGGGGGGAGTCGGTAGTCGCTTCGCCGGGGCACAGCCGATGCCCGCGCCCACGAACAGACACGCCGCCAGCAAGGCGCCAACGCTATGCTCCCGGCGATGAGCTACTGGGCCGACATCGCCGCCTCGGTCAGAGCCGAGGCCGCCACTCTGATCGAACGTTGGATCGCGCCGCTCGAAGGCCAAACGGTGCTCTCCCTCGGAGCGTACCGGAGTGACGTCGCCGGGCATCTCGCCGGGGCCGGAGCTCGAGTGCTGATGTGTGAGACTTCGCTGGCCCCACTGGTGCGAATCCGGGGCGCTCGAGCAGGGATCTCCACCTGCCTGACTCGGGGAAGGTTGCCGCTCAGAGGGAGCCCCCTGCTTTGCGCAGCGATCGCGATCGAGGAGCTCGACCGACTGCCTCCCGGGGAACAGATCACCTATCTCGAGAGGCTCGACGAGGCTCCGGTCGATCAGGTCGTCGTCGGCGTTCGGGTCGAAGTCCGCGGCCGATCCCTGATCGCAGGCTCCTTGCCCACGGACCTCCAGACCACGGTCGACGCCACCAAACTGCTGCGTAGCATTCACCTCACGACGTCCTTCCGGCTGCACGAGCGCGAACAGGTCTGTCGGCGCCGACTCGCCCTGGAGCTCTGGCACCTGAGGCGATACTGAGCAACTCGGCACTCCCTCTGGTCTCGACGAAATCGAGGCAGTCTACCGCAGGGAAGACTCCCTGGTTCTCGCGGGTCCGTTTCCCGTCGCACGGGGTGAAGCCGGCGAGAATCAGCAGCCATCACGTGCGAGTGCTGACACCAAGAGCCTGCAAACAAAGGGGTTGCCGCTCATCGGTGATATCATGAACCGGCCCGAGCCCCTGCTCGGGAAGGATCCGATCGAATCAGCCCCCGAGCAAGGACGATTCGCATTCCGATGACGCCCGACGCCCTCTCCGGTTCAGCGCTACCCCACTCCCTCTCCAGGCTGAAACTGGTCCGCGTCGGCCGGCCGATTTCCCGCTCGGTACTCGACCAGATCGGCAGCTACGTGCTCGACGCGTTTCGTGACGTCGTGCGCGAGTTCCAGATCGTTCAGTACGACCCGCCCGACTTCGAGCGCATCGAGGCCGGACTTCTCACCCTCGCGTTGGAAGCCGAGGTCGGCGGCCACATCCTGGGCATCACCGAGGCCGATCTGGTGGAGCGCGACGGAGACGAGTTCCACGACTACATGTTCGGCGGCAAGGACGAGCGCAACAGCGTCGCCGTGGTCTCGACTCGCCGGCTGGTGGACCGTCGGGGGGACCTGCCGCTCGATCGCCTGGTCAAAGTGGGGCTCCACGAGGTCGGACACAACTTCGGTCTGGGTCACCACTACTCGTTCGTGAAGACCGGCGACGGCAGCTTCTGTCCCATGAGCAAGGGTGGCTACAACGGCTACGGCGAACGAGGCTACCTGCGGGCGGTCGTCGACGGCCGGGGCTTTCGCTTCTGTCGGCAGTGCCGCACTCTGCTTCGCCGCTTTACCGGCCGGCGCTCGCAGAGCTGATCCGTCGAGCAGCCCACCGACGCACCAGCGACTCGTGGATGGGGCGCACACGCCCGAGCAGCAGCGCCCCGACGACTTTCGGCCGGAAGAGCGTCACGGGCGACGACACCAGATGGTTGATCTCGAGCAGAGCCTGGTGGGCCACTGGATCGGCGCCCGCCTCGGCGACTCGCCGTAGCTGGCCCAGAATCGCCATCCAGACCCGACGACGCCCCCCACCCGAAGCCCCTTGCGCCGTTGCTCGGTAGCCGGCCGCCAGGCGCCACGGCACCTCGCTGATGTGACGCACCCGACGCTGATACGAGCCTGCCAGCCCGACCAGCGGTCGGCGGCGACGCCTCCTCGCGCGCAGGAGGCGCGCGAGCGCCTCGACCTGGAATGCAGCCGAGCTCATGCCGTGTCCGAAGATCGGGTCGACGCGACAGACCGCGTCACCGAGCACCACCAGGCCCTCGGGAAGTGCGATCCGGTCGTAGCGCAGCCGCCGCTGCTTCGCGATCACGAAGCGCCGGATCTCACCCACCTGGGTGGCGCGGAGCACTGCATGCGCCAGTGACGACGACGCCAGGGTGCGGGCAAACTCGACGAACCCGGCAGCATCCGTGGGTGCATGGTCGCCCCCGTAGCCACTCAGGCTCACCGACCAGTGATGCTCGTCGATCGGCAGGATCATGCCCCCGCGAACCGTGCGTCCCGGTTGCGGAGAGACGATCAGCATCTGCCAATCCCAGCGTTCCCGCTCGGGGCGGCGAAAGATCCCGGTGGTGTAGGCGAGTCCGAGATCGATCGTCTCTTCCTCGGGCCGCTGCCATCCAGCCTCCGCGAGCCAGCCCGGTAGCTTCGATCCCACGCCACTCGCGTCGACCACCAGGTCGGCATCCAGGGTTCGGCGCTCTCCGTCCGCTGTGCGCACCTCCAAACCCGTCAACTTGCGACCATCGGGCTCGAACCGCAGGCCAAGAGCCGCGTGCTGCCACAGGACGCGGATGCTTCGCCGAGCCAGCACACGCTCGCGCAGACGGCGATCGAGCGCGGGCCGAGACTGCGCCAGCACCACCGGACCGCGAGGCGCTCGACTCTTCCAGTGGCCGAACTGCTTCCAGGCGACATCCCGAGCGAAGTCCACGGCTCGCAGACCGTCGGCCCGGAGCTCGGCCACGAAGCCGGGCATCAATCGCTCGATCGCCTCGGTTCCGCCCTGCATCAGGATGTGAGCGTGAGCACCCTGGGGAACCCCCTTGCGCACTTCGTCTCCCTGCGGCTCGGCGTCTCGCTCGATGATGTCGACGCGCTCGAAGTGATCGGCCAGTACCCGGGCTACCAGAAGACCCGCAAAGCCCCCACCGAGGACCAGCGCTCGACTCCCGATGCGTTCGAATTGAGGAGGATTCGGTTCGTGTCTCATGGTCATCTCCCTGTTCCCCTTCCTACACGCAAACGGCCCGCGAATCCGCCAACGGGCGACGCCCGAATGCGCGTCGCCGTACGGCCACGAAGCGCCAGGCTCAGCGGCCACACCGGCCGGGCAGTACGCCGCGGCGTCGCCAGGCGGGACTCAGGTGGCAGGGATCCCGAGCGGGTCGGTCAGAGCGAGGCCTTGATCGCCTCGACCACCTGGTCCTGCAGCTGGGGAGTCAACTCGGGGTACAGCGGCAACGAGATCACCTCCGAAGCACACTGCTCGGAGTGCGGAAAGTCTCCCCGCGAGTAGCCGAGATCGGCGTACGCAGGTTGCAGGTGGATCGGAATCGGGTAGTGCAGCGCGGTGGCGACTCCCCGCTCGCGCAGCGTCTCCGCCAACCGGTCTCTGGCCCCGAACCGAACGGGATACAGGTGGTAGACATGGGTTCGCTCCGCGGCGACCACCGGGAGCACCAACGGCGTGTCGGCGAGCGCCTCGTCGTAGCGCATCGCGAGCGTCTGGCGCGCCTCGGTCCACTCGTCGAGATGGCGCAGCTTGACGCCCAGGACTGCGCCCTGGAAACCATCCATGCGGTAGTTGAACCCCTTGAGCACATGGTTGTATTTTCCCTGCTGGCCCCAGTCGCGCAGCATCCGCAAGCGCTCGGCGAGGACATCGTCGTCGGTCGTGATCGCACCGCCTTCTCCGCAAGCACCCAGGTTCTTGGTCGGGTAGAAACTGAAGGCCGCGACCTCTCCGAGCCCCCCTGCGCGGCGCCCGCGGTACTCGGCCCCATGCGCCTGGGCAGCGTCCTCCACCACCTTCAGGCCGTGTCGCCGTGCGATCTCGAGAATCGGGTCCATGTCTGCCGGCTGCCCATAGAGGTGAACCGGCATGATCGCTCGAGTGCGTCCGGTGATCGCGCCTTCCACGGCCCCGGGATCCATGCAATAGGTCACGGGATCGATATCGACCAGGACGGGACGGGCCCCGCAGTACTCGATGGCGGCCGCAGTGGCGACAAAGGTGAAGGGAACCGTGATCACTTCGTCCCCGGGCTCGACCCCCGCCGCGAGCAGTGCGAGGTGCAGGGCAGAGGTGCCCGAGCTGCAGGCGACGGCGTGGCGCACGCCGACGAAGTCCGCGAACGCGTTCTCGAAGGCGCTGACCTCGGCGCCGAGGGCGAACTGGCAGCTGTCGAGAACGCGCTCGAGGGCGGCGCTCAACTCGGATCTCAGCTCGCGGGTCTGGGCCTGGATATCGATCAACGGGATCATCGGCTCATGTCTCTCCAGTGGGTGGCCAGCAGGTGCAGCAGGTGAAGCAGGTGAAGCAGGTGCCAAGAAGAGCATCTTAACGCCGCGGGCGAGCCGAGACTGCCCCACGGCGGTGCGGCCGCCCGCAGGCCCACCGGGACGTGGGAGGGGCATCGGCCGCCCAGCGAGCCCCGCGCACCGAAGAGGGAGATCTAGCGGGTTCGCGTGATGAGTATCACGCTCCCCCCTAAGGTGTTTCCCGCCAAGCGCGGCTGCGCCGCGCGGCTCAGAAGTCTCGGCCTCTGAAACTTGACTCTTTTGCTACAACTCGTCGGGGCCAAGACTTCTAGCGGTCGGGGACGACCAGCGGAGACTCCCGCCACGAAGCCAACAGGACTTCTCCACGTCTCATCGGTCGACCGGAATCCGGGTGGAAGAACACCCAGTCCCCCCGCTCGGCATAGAGCTTCGCGACTCTCTCCAGCAGGCGATCGCGTGATCGAGCCAGTTCCTTCAGTCGGCGTCCCGAGAGCACGTCTCCGAGCAGCGTCTCGAGCTCGGTCCGATCGAGATTCTCCAGGCCCTTCACCGCAGCGATGTCGAAGTGAACGGCGCGCAGCACCTCCTTCTGGCGCCCGCGGCGATCGAAAGACAGGGCCCGAGAGTGGTCGATCATCACCAGCTGCCAGTCCTCGTCGACCAGATAGTTCGCCGCATGGCGATCCGGATTGTCGATCAGCTCGTCGAAGAACTTCATTCGCGCCACCTGCCGACTCCACGAAAGAGTCGCCGGCCCGCCCTCTCGGGCGGCCTCTGCATAGAGCCGATAGCCGTCGACCCAGAGCTGCAGAGACCCCTGGTCACCTTCGATCTTCCGCGCCACGGTGGGCGGAACCATGTCGAGCCCGAGAGCCCGGCTCAGTCGATAGGCTGCCACCTCGGCCTCCCAGCTCTCGCTCACCCGGGCGTCGGGGCGGCGGTCGAGGGTCTTCCAGATCGCGTCGATGCGCTCGCCTTCGTATTCGAGGGTGACTTTCTGCGGCTTGGTGACCCCCCTGCCGACCGCTTTCATGGCGACGATCTCCCCATGCTCGAGTATCTGGAGGAGATGCTCTTCTCTCCCCCGCCACGGTTGCGCAGCCGCCGAAATGGAGACCAACGTCCCGCCCAGGAGGAACAGACACAACGCCCTGCGGGCGATGTGCATTGGCCTCGATGAGTCGAATCTGTCGACGGTCTTCATTACCTGGCTCCTCTTTGCAGCCCTACCGGCATTCTCGGGACTTTGTTCCGGCCCTTCTGCGGCCTCTCCGTGACGAGGGTCTCGGCGCTGATGTATACGCCGTATAGCGAAGTATATACGGTGTATACTTGGTAGGGTTTCGTGCACCTGGTACCCTTTGGATTCAAATGACTTCTCCAACTGAGACAGCGCCCTCCACCCGCGCCTACCACCATGGCGACCTACGCCGGGGGCTGCTGGACGCGGCCCGTGAGGTAATCGTCGAGCGCGGGGTGCCCGGCACCAGCCTGCGCGAGATCGCCCGTCGCGCGGGGGTCAGTCCCCGAGCCCCCTACCATCACTTCGACGACAAGCTCCACCTCCTGGCCGAAGTCGCGCGAGAAGGATTCGCCCGCATGGACTCGATGATGGCCAGGGCGATGACGATCGAAGACCCCCGCAAGCGGTTGACCGAGCTCGGGATGACCTACCTTCGCTTCGCGGCCGAGAACCCCGGCGAGTTCCAGACGATGCACTGGGACGAGCTCTGCACGATGGAGAGCTTCCCCGATCGTCAGGAGAAGGCCGAAGGGTCCTTCCATTTCCTGCTCCAGACGCTGGCAGAGCTCGCCGAGGAGCCTCTCGAGGAGAACGACCTTTCCGAGATGGGCCTGCTGGCCTGGGCCTCGGTGCACGGACTGGCCAATCTGCGAGCGGAAGGCGTGCTGCAGGCCAAGGACGATCGCTTCGCTGAGGAAGGGACCCTGCGGCGGTTGGTCGAGCGCAACACCGAGCAGATTGCCGCGCAGCTACGCTGCGGCTGTTGAGTCGCCTCCCTTCGGGGCGATTCGCCGCGCCTACCTCGGAGGGTGGAGCCCGACAGCCAGCGGACTGGTAGCGTCGTCGGAGACGGGAGCCCGATGATCGGATGCTCCCGAGGGAGGTTTCTGTGCCCAGAACGATGGCTCCCCCCGCGCGGAACACCGCGCCGCAGCGCGCACCGAAGGAGCTTCTCCTGCTCGGCGACGAAGCCGTGGCTCAGGGCGCGATCGACGCGGGAATCACTACCGCCTACGGCTATCCCGGCACGCCGTCGACCGAGGCGTTCGAGTATCTGGCACGACCCCGGGATGGCGGCCACGCACCTCGTGCGTCCTGGTGTGTCAACGAGAAGGTGGCCATGGAGAGTGCGCTCGGCACTTCGATGGTCGGTCGCCGCAGCCTGGTGGTGATGAAGCACGTCGGCCTCAATGTAGCCGCCGACCCCTTCATCAACGCGGCGCTCGTGAAAATCCACGGCGGTGTGGTCGTGCTGGTCGCCGACGACCCCGGTATGCACAGTTCACAAAACGAGCAGGACAGTCGCTTCTACGCCGATTTTGCTCGCGTACCCTGCCTCGAGCCCGCCGATCACCAGGAGGCCTACGAGATGACGCGCGAGGCCTTCGAGCTCTCCGAGCGATTCGCGGTCCCGGTGATGGTGCGGCTGGTGACACGGCTCGCCCACGCTCGGGATACGACCACAGTCAGCTCGCCGCTACCGCAACGCCCTCTCGACAAGACCGGTGAGCCCAACTCCTGGATCCTGATCCCCGCCAACGCACGACGGCTCAACCAGGAGCTGCTCGACGGCCAGCAGCACCAGCTCGAGTGGAGCGAAGGCAGCCGCTTCAGCCGCCTCGACCTGGTCGAAGGGGCAACCCCGGGACCGGGCCAGCGACTCGGCGTCATCACCGCCGGTCTGGCCCTCGCCTACTACCGAGAAGTGCTTCCCGAGCTCGCCGAAGCCCCAGCGCACCTGCATGTCGGCACCTATCCCGCGCCGGCCCGCAAGATCCGAGAGCTGGCCGAGCGGGTCGACCGGCTCCTCGTTCTCGAGGACGGCTATCCCTTTCTCGAACGCCAACTCGGCGGCCTCCTCCCCGTGTCGGTCACGGTCGAGGGGCGCAGGAGCGGCGCCCTTCCCGCGGCCGGCGAGCTCGATCCCGATCGGGTCCGTCGAGCCCTGGGCCTGCGGGCCCGCATCACCAGCCACCGCGAGCTCCCCGTACTTCCAGCACGACCTCCCCAGCTCTGCCAGGCCTGTCCCCACCGCGACTCGTTCAGCGCGCTTCGCGAGGCGCTCGCGGGAATCGAAGGCTTTGTCGTCACCGGAGACATCGGCTGCTATGCCCTGGGAGCTCTCCCTCCCTTCCAGGCAATCGAGTCGTGCGTGTGCATGGGATCCGCCGTCGGGATGGCCCGAGGCGCAGCACAGGCCGGCAGCTATCCGGTCGTCGGCGTGATCGGAGACAGCACCTTTCTCCACTCGGGAGTGGCACCGCTGATCGATGCCGTCAACGACGATACGGACATGACGCTTCTGATCCTCGACAACGAGGCGATCGGCATGACCGGCGCCCAGGACACCGCGGTCCCCTCTTCCCAGCTCGAGCCGCTGATTCTCGGACTGGGCGTCGACCCCGAGCATTGTCACGTCATCGAGGCACACCCCCACCCGCGCAAGATCGAAGCCATGGCCGTGACGATCCGGCGGGAGATCGAGCACCGCGGTCTCTCCGTTGTCGTCATCGTCAGGGAGTGCATCGAGCACGCCCGCAAGCGCAAGGCGGCCCAGAAGCGGGAGCAGATCGAGCCGTGAGCGAGCGCCCGCCCCATCCGAGCACGAAGCTCGACCTGGTACTGGCCGGGGTCGGCGGCCAGGGTGTGCTCTCCCTCGCCGCGCTGCTGTCGCAGGCGGCCCGGGCAGAAGGCCTCCACATCAAACTGTCGGAGGTCCACGGCATGGCACAGCGCGGAGGCACCGTGTTGGCCCATCTGCGGGTCTCGGAGAAGCCGATTCACAGTCCCCTGATCTCCAAGGGAACGGCCGATCTGCTGATCGCCACCGAGCCCTTGGAGGCCCTGCGCTATCTGGAGCTGCTCGCGGAGGACGGGGCCGTTGTCGCGGCGGCCGACCCTCATCGCAACATCCCCGACTATCCCGAGATCGAGACCGTGCTGGAGTCGCTCCGGCGCAACGACGCGCTCCTGGTCGAGGCGTCGGCACTGGCCACCGAAGCGGGGGCACGCAAGGCAAGCAACGTGGTTCTTGCCGGTGCTGCCACACACCTGCTCCCGATCCGCCCGGAGACCCTCGAAAGGGTCATCGCCGACGGCTTCGCCAACCGCGGTCCGGCACTGGTCGACGCGAATCTCCGGGCCTATCGCAGCGGGCGCGAGCAGGCGAAATGCGGAGCGCTTTGAGCCCACCAGCTCTCGAAGCCGCATGGGAGGCCGTGGCGCGCGCGCAGCGGGAGGGACGAGAGCTCCTGCTCGAATCCGAGGCTCTCGTTCTGATCGCCGCACTCGACTTCGCCGTGCCCGAGCACCGGGTCCTCGACACCCCTGGGGAGGCCGAGAGTCTCGACCTGAGCGCGTTCGGTGGGGATCACGTCGTGGTCAAGATCCTCTCTCCCACCATTGTGCACAAGACCGAGGTCGGCGGTGTGCGCGTCGTGGAGCGCACGGGCGAGGCGATTGCCGCGGCGATGGAACGAATGAGCCGATCGGTGAGCAGCGAAGCTCTGGCAGGCTTCCTGGTCTGCGAGTGGATCGAGCACGACCACACCTTCGGTGGCGAGCTGCTGCTGGGACTGCGGAGCGATGACGAGCTCGGACCGCTCGTCACCCTGGCCCCGGGGGGCCGGGACGCGGAGTGGCTCAGCGAGCACCTCGACGACGGAGGTGGGGCCGCGATCGTGTCTCCATCGCTGGCTCACGCGGGGGATGGACTCGCGGGTGTGATCGAGCGCACCCCCTTCCTGCGGTTCCTCAGTGAAGCTCAGCGAGGCCAACCGCCACGGGTCGCCGCCGACACCCTCGCCCGACTGCTCGAACTGGGCCTCGAGGCCGCACGGCGACTCCCCCCACGAGGTGTGGCGGAGCTCGAGATCAACCCGCTGGTCGTGACCGACCGCGGGCCGATGGCGCTCGACGCCGTGGCTCGACGAACGGCCGTCCTACCGAGCGGGAGTCGGCAGCCGGCCGCCCCTCGCCCGCTGGCAAAGATCCGCCACCTGCTCGAGCCGCGCTCGATCGCCCTCGTCGGAGCCTCCCGCACACTCAACCCGGGGCGACTGATCCTGCGGCGCCTCCGGGCCGCCGGCTTCGCGGGCAACCTCTGGGTGGTCAAGCCCGGGCTCGACAGCCTCGACGGATACCCCTGCGTCGAAGACCTCGCCGCCCTGCCCGGGTCTGTCGACCTGATCATCCTCAGCGTTGCGGCGGCCCAGATTCCCGATCTGGTCGAGCAGATCCTCGACGGCGCCCTGGCCGAGGCCGTGATTGTCATCCCAGGAGGTCTCGAGGAGCACCCGGGCCAGATCGAGAACGTCCGCCGGATCCACGAGTCCATCGAGCGCTCGCGACGGCGCAGCGACGGCGGAGCTCTGCTTCACGGCGGCAACTGTCTCGGCGTGCGCTCGGTGCCCGGAAGGGTCGACACCCTGTTCATTCCCGAAGCCAAGCTCGCCTTTCCGGAGTGCGAGCCCGCTGCGCTGGCGCTGCTGTCACAGAGCGGAGCGCTCGCCATCACCAGAGCCAGCAAGCTCGCCGAGCTGAACCCGCGCTACCTGATCACCGTCGGCAATCAGACCGATCTCACACTGGGCGACTATCTGACCTGGCTTGCCGAGGATCCCGAGATCTCGGTCGTCGCCTGCTACGTCGAGGGGTTTCGTCCCCTCGACGGGCTCCGCTTCTTCGAAGCGGCCGGTCGGATCCGCGATCGAGGGGGCGCCGTGGTGCTCTATCGGGCGGGCCGCACGTCAGCCGGAACGCATGCGGCGGCCTCCCACACCGCCGCCGTCGCCGGCAGCTATCGCTCGACTCGCGCGCTGGCCGAAGCCGCGGGGGTCTTTGTCGCCGACACGCTCGATGAGCTCACCGAGATGACGGATCTGCTCTGCAGGCTTCGAGAAAGGCCCCTCGAAGGTTGCCGCCTGGGCGCCCTCTCCAACGCCGGCTTCGAGTGTGTAGCGATGGCCGACCATGCGCAGGGTCTGGAACTGGCCACCCTCGAGGACTCGACCCGGCAACAGCTCGCCGAGCTCTTCTCTCGAGACGGCCTCGACCGCCTCGTTTCGGTCAGCAATCCTCTGGATGTGACGCCGATGCAGGACGACCAGAGCTTCGCCCGTGCCTTCGAGATTCTGCTGACCGATCCCGGGGTCGATCTCGGACTCGTGGGCTGTGTACCCTTGACCGCCGCGCTCGACACCCTGGGCGACACCGGGGAGCTCGCGCTGCGTCTCGGCAGTCTCTTCGACGAATCGACGAAACCGTGGGCCTGCGTGATCGACGCCGGGGCGCTCTACGATCCACTGGTCGCGCAGCTCGAGCGCGCAGGCGTTCCCACCTTTCGTTCTGCCGACCGGGCAGTGCGCCTTCTCGCCCGCTGGAGCGAATGGAGCCGACGCTGGCACTCGCAGCGCGCCAGGCTCAGCTCTTGATGCGCGCTCCGTGCTCTTCCACCGAGAGAATCCAGCCGACCAGCTTGCCCGGCTGGATGCGACGGTCTTCGTGCCAGAAGCGCTCACTGCGCAGGTGCTCGCTCGAGGTGTCTCCTGCAGGGAGACGCTCGATCTCCTCGTGAATCGCTCGAATGCGAGCCACCCAGCGAGCACAGTTGTCGCGACGCAGGTCCACCCAGCCGTCCTCGACCCACCGTTCGAGCTTGTCGGGCGTGACCTCTTCCCGGTCGGCCTCGGCAGGAACGATGACACTCGGCCCGCGAATCAGCTCCCCCGAGGGGAGCAGGATCGGAATCCCCACCGCCGCCACCTGGTTCGCGACCTCGGGTTTCGCGGTCACCAGTTCGACCAGTCGACGCTCGACCTCTTCAGCGGTGGCTTCGCGCACGGCAGTCATCGTGCCGTAGGACTCGCGCAACAGATGTGCCTCGAAGAGGAGCTTGGTGAGGTGGGGCGGACCCAACATTTCGAAGGCCACACTTCTGGTACCGGACAGGCGCTCCAGGATGTTGAGCTGCTCGAGCGCCCAGTGGCGCATCAGTCCCGCCCGATAGCTCGGCCCGAGCACCGCGTTGTCGAGGGCGTTGACGATGTCATGCCCGGTGTTGCCTCCTTCGATCTCGAACACCAGATACTGGGCGATCTCCTCCGGGGTGACGAACTCCATCTGCTCCGAAGTGGTCAACGCGGCAAACTCTTCGACACTGAAGATGCCATTCTCTCCGGTGTCGATATACGCCGTGGTCAGAATCTCGTCGCGCAGGCGGGCAGCTTCGGGGTCGTTGGTGGAGAACGTCTCGCCGATCGGCCGCGGGCTGGCATCGACCAGATGGATCGGGACGCCACGCCGATAGATCGGGCCGCAATCGATCTTCTTCCAGGCGATCGCCGCCGCGGGCTTGATCTCCTTCGTGATCGGTGCCCCCGGAGTGCGCGCCATGAGGAAGAGCAGCATCGAATGCGCACCCGCCATCGCGCTCTTGGAGAGCAGCACTCGACTCGGCTTCTCCTCCGAATGGGTATAGGGGATGTTGAAGCCCATGCCCCCGGTGCCGCTCGTGCCGACCTTGACGTAGATGCGCGTCGCCGCATCGATCATGCCTCGATACATCACCTGAACGTGACGAATCAGGCGCGGCACGTAGAGCGCCTCGAGCAGGTGCTCGACCGCCTCTTCGGAGATCCCCTCTCCGTCCAGCTCGCCGATGACTCGTGCCGTCGCCTTGAACAGATCGCGGTAGGCGATGCCGGTCGCCGTATTGACGCAGTCGACCACGATGTCGGGACGTTGTTCCACCAGCAGCTGGTAGAGATTGAATCGTTCCAGATCCCTGGAACCGAGCTCGGTCAGGTGCGCGAGAATCTTCTCCCGTTCTGAGGACTCCCCCCGAATCCCGAAGATGTCACCCCAGACTGCGGAGACCTCGATCTCGATCGCGTCGTCTGACGAAATCCGTTCGAGAAGGTCGCGCCGGGCCACCTGCGCTTCCTCTTCGCGCAGGCTATGAATCAGGATCTCGCGGGGTCGATACTGCAAGAGCTCCCGGCACACCGCGGTACCGACCAACCCCCAACCACCCAGGACCAGGACCTTGGAGCCTTGGATATTCATGCAACGACTCTAGAGAAGGCACGCGGGAGATTGCACGCCCGGGATGACCGGGGATCGCCTACCCGGAGGGGGGGAAAGCCCGTGTGAGGCCTCGCTCGGAGGGCCCCGGCCCGTCGGCTCGACCTTCGCTCGCAGACGTCTGCCACGACCCGCTACTCGACCCGCAAGAGCGCGAAGTATCCCGCCAACACCACGCTCATGAAGGCCATGAGAACGAGGAACGAGCTCGCAATCAGCGTGGAGCCGAAGAAGAAGAGCGGCAGGGCGATGACGGCACTGCCGAGAAGATTCCAGCCCAGGAACCGTAGGAAGCGCCCTCGACGTCGATCGGCGAGACTGCTGTCGGTGTTCACGACCTTCCTTTCCATGTGCGGCCAGCGCGCAGTGTACCGGCTCGTGAGAGCATTCCGAGGGGGGAGCCGACCGGCCTGCACCGACAACTCTCGCTCGTTCGGTCTTCGCCGTCCCTCGTGGCTAGTGCGGAGTCGACCGGTCGAATCCACGGAGCTCAGCCGGACTCCTCGGACGGAGTCGGAGGGCGCCCTCGCCGACGAACCAGGAAACTCGCCGCGATCAGGAGCACTGGAATCGACACACTCGTGTAGAGACCGGCGCGGTACGAGCCCGTCGTGTCGTGGAACCAGGCCAGATAGGCGGGTCCCAGCGCGCTGGCCAGCACCAGCACCATGGTCATCGTGCCCGCGATCGCTCCCAGATGGAGCCGACCGAAGAGCCGAGGAAGCGCGGCCGCAGTGAGGGGCCCGTAGAACCCTCCGACGCATCCCCACGCCCCGATCGCTACCCACCGGAGGACGGGATGGTCGAGATGGCCCGCGGTCGCGAACATCACCGCTTCGAAGAGCGCCATCACCCGCACCAGACGCAGGATCGGCTGTCGATCGACCCACCACCCGACCAGGAAACCCATCGACACGCTGATGACGGCGATCGGAACGAAGATGCGCACGGCTTCGGCTTCGCTCAGTCCGTTCTCGGCACCGAGATCGACGATGTGAAAGGTCAACGCGGTGCCGATCATCGACTGAGCCGCAATGACCAGGGTCAGGACCCAGAAGGCACGGGTCTGCAGCGCCTCGGCTCGAGTCGCATCGGGTCGCCGCGAGAGCCGTGCGTTCTCTCGCGCAGCGGCCGAGTGCTGCTGGGGCGTGACGACGCTGGCGCCGTCCAGCTCGAGGCCGCATTCCTCGGGCGAATCACGGAAGAAGACCAGGGCCAGCACCGCCATGCCGAGGAGGGCCAGCGCCATCTCCTGCCACGCCCCGCGCCATCCCGAGGCCGCGATCCACGTCAGCAGCAACGCCGGCGCCAGGGAGAAGGCAAAGCTGATAAAGGCACCAGAGATCGAAGCCACCAGACCGCGCCGTCGATCGAACCAGCGCGCCACCATCGTGCGGCCAGTCAAGGTCAGCATTCCCTGACCGCTGAAGCGCAACACAGCGAAGGCCAGAGTCATCGAGGCGAACACGAGCGCGGTCATCGGGGGCGGGGCGTGTGGTCCGATTCGGGGAGTGATCCGTCCGAAGAGGCTCAAGACGACCAGCGTGAGCGCCAGGAGAGAAGCCGCCCCGCAGCCCACTACCCGGGCACCCAGCGAATCGAGAGTACGCCCTCCGAACGGCAACAGGAGGCCGCTGGCCAACGTCCCGAAGAGATAAGCAGTCGAGAACTGCAAGCGGGTCAGGCCGGTGGCCTCGAGCAGCGGATCGGTGAACACGGAGACCCCCATGGTCTGCCCGGGAATCGAGAACGCCACCGCCACCGTGCCCAGCGCCAGAATCGCCCACCCGTAGAAAAAGGGGAGTCTCGCCGGGGAGAACGGGCGATCGGGAGGAGGCCACACGGAGCGCATGAGTGGCTGACCCTACACCGGCCCGTCACCCGGCGGTGGACGCTGTCTGCGCTCCACCCGTACACTTCGAAGACGATGTCCCGCTCCCTGTTTGCCCTGCAGCTGCTGTCGAGCTCCCTGCCAGCGGTCCTCCTGTCGGGGCTGACTGGCTGTGCCCCTCCTCTGGCCGGAGATCTACCCGTCCCGGACTCGCGCGCCTCCCAGGCCAGTGATTCTCGGATCGAGAGTGGGCCGCTCACACTTCGTACCGTGCTCAGCGGAGTGGCCGAGGCCGCCGAGGTGGCGGAGCTCGTGGTGCCCGATGTCGGGGTCTACCCCATCCAGGTCCGCAGACTGCTCGAGAACGGGACCGAGGTGCACGCCGGCGACATCGTCGCGGAGCTCGACAACTCGAGTCTGGTCACCAACCTGGCGCAACTCGAGGACAACGTCGTGCAGGCCGAAACCCAGCTCATCACCACCGAAGCCCAGGCCGCGGCGGAGCTCGAACAGGCCCTCTTCGAACTGCAGCAGAAACAGGCCGAGTACGACAAGGCCGTGCTGGCGGCCACGGTGCCGGAGCAGCTGCGCTCGGCACGCGAGTACGAGCAGCTCGTACTGGCCCGCGACAAGGCAGCGCTCGAGCTCGAGCAGGCCAGGCGGACGGCCGAGTCGAAGCGGATCTCGGGGGCCTCCTCGGTCGCCGCGGAGCAGGTCGCGCTCGACAAGGCTCTCCTGGCCTGGGAGCGTGCACAGACGGGAATCGATCGAGTCGTGCTGCGGGCGCCGCGTGACGGTATCGTGCAGCTCGGTGAGAATCACCAGGAAGACCGCATCATGCAGGAAGGCGACTCGATCTTCCCCGGCTGGACGATCGCGGGCCTGCCCGATCTGAACAGCCTGCGAGTGCGAGCTCGACTCTTCGACGTCGACGACGGGGCCGTCGCTCCGGGCTGGCGAGCCAAGGTGGTTTTCGACGCGTTTCCCGATCGAGAGCTCGCAGGCACGGTGCGGCACGTCGATCCGGTGGCCCACCAGCGCGGTCGTCGCTCGACCGCACGCGCCTTCTCCGTCCTCGTCTCGGTCGACGAGCGGGCTGACGATGGATCGCTTCCCCTGCCACTGCTGCCGGGCATGTCGGCCCGGGTCACCATCGAGCAGGAGATCGGCTCGAGCACGACAGGCTCGGCCGAGACTCTGGTTCCGCGGGCTGCCCTGGTCTGGAGTACCGACCCAGGAGGGCTGCCGGCCGCCTCCGTGGTCAGCCGCCAGGGAGAGCGCTCGCCCGTCGAGCTGGGCCTGTGCTCCTCGGCCTGGTGTCAGCTACTCGCCGGTCCACCGGCGGGCACGCTCCTGCGTGCAGCGACGGAGCTCGAGCCGTGATTCGACCCGGCGAAGCCGGTGCGCCCCTCCTGCTCGTCGTGGGGCTGATGCTCCTCGGATGCCAGGGCAAGGACCCCGAGGTGGAGGGACTGCGCGTCGAACGACGGGACCTGACTGTCCAGGTGAAGGTCACCGGCGAGCTGGAGGCACGCAGCAACACCAGTCTAGGACCGCCCAGCATCGAGCGCCTGTGGGACTTCAAGATCTCTCGCCTGGCTCCCGAGGGCCAAGTCGTCGAGGCCGGCGAGCTCGTGATCGCCTTCGACACCTCCGAGCTCGAACAACGCCTGGCTCGGGCGCAGGCCGATCGAGACTCGGCCGAGGCGACCCTGGAGAAGACCGAGACCGATCTCGAGATCGAGATGCGTCGCACGAGACTCCAGCTCGCGGAAGCGAAAGGACGCGAGCGCAAGGCCCGTCTCAAGGTCGAGGTTCCCAAGGGCACCGTCGCTCGCAACGAGCTGGAACAGCATCGAATCGACCTCGAGCTCGCGATCTCCGAGATCCAGTACGCAGAGGGGGCGATCCGACAGCTCGAGCGTCGTTCGCAAGCCGAGCTCCAGGCCCGCAGGGTACTCGCGGAGCGGGCCCGTCGAGAAGTGACCCTCCTCGAGCAGAGCATCGAACGGATGAGCGTCAAGGCTCCCCGCACAGGCACCTTGATCTACAAGTCGAACTGGCGCGGCGAGAAGAAGAAGGTCGGCGACCGCACCTGGCGCAATGAAACGGTCGTTCAGATCCCGGATCTCAACACTCTGATGGCCACTGCCGAGGTCGACGAAGCGGAGGCGGCACGCCTGCGTGTGGGACAGCCGGTCGAGTTCCAACTCGATGCCCATCCCGGACGCAGCTACACTGCCCGGGTCTCGCGCATCGGCCGCTCGGTCCAACAGCGCTCCTGGCGAGATCCACGTCGAGTGATCGAGATCGACCTCGAGCTCGACGAGCTCGACACCGAGCGCATGCGACCAGGCAACCGACTGGTCGGCCAGCTCGAGGTGGGTCGTGCTGAGGACACGCTCGTCGTCCCCGCCAGCGCGGTCCGCTTCGACGACCAGGGCGCCTGGGTGGAGCTGCTGGACCCGGACTCGACCCGGCGAACGGTTCGACCACGACTGGGACTCCACGACGGCGAGTTCGTCGAAGTGATCGAAGGACTCGAGGAAGGCGATCGGCTCGCCACCCAGCCCCGAGCGGTCGTGGCCGGTTCATGAAGGCTCGCGCCGGCATCCCGCTCTCGGTCGCGGTGCTGTGTGGCTTGAGTGCGCAGGGCTGCACAACGGAGCCAGCCACGCTGACGGCTCGTGTCGAACGTCGGGACTTCGTCAACCAGATCACCGTCGAAGGACTGCTGCGAGCCGTCGACGTCACGGTGGTAGGTGCGCCCACACAGCTCGAGCGACCCGCTCGGATCGCCTGGTTGATCGACGACGGCTCGGTGGTGGGCGAGGGCGACATCGTCGCTCGCTTCGACCCGGTCGAGCTGGAACACCAGCTCGATGACGGACGGGCCGAGCTGGATCGAACCGAACATCGGATCCGCAAGAGCGAGGCCGATGCGCAGGCGCGATCGGAGCAACTCGACACCACTCGCGCCGTCGCCGAGCTCGAAGCCAGTCTGGCTGAACGCTATCAACTCGAGGACGAGGACGTGTTCTCCCGAGTCGAGATCATCGAGTCGTCGATCGACGGCGAGTTGGCCGAAGAGCGCAAACGCCATGCGACCGAAATGCAGGTCGTGGAGAAGAACCTGCAGAAGACCGAGTCCGAGTTGTTGGAGATCGAGCGACGCAAGGTCGGGCTCGAGGTCGACCGGGCGGAGGACGCGCTGGAAGCGCTCGACGTCAGGGCGCCCCACGACGGAATCGCGTCCCTCTCGCGTGACTGGCGAGGGGAACCGATTCGCGTCGGCGACCAGGTCTGGCGCGGCCAGACGATCGCCGAGATTCCCGATCTCGGAACGATGGAAGCCGAGCTCTTCGTGCTCGAAGCGGATGCCGGTGCCCTCGAGGTCGGGAGACCCGCAGTCGTGGTGGTCGAGTCGAGACCCGACCTGGAGATACCCGGGCAGATCAAGAGCGTCGAAGCGGTAGCCAAGCCTCGCTTCCGAGGGTCACCGGTGCAGTATGTCGGCGTCGTGGTCCGCCTGGACTACACCGACCCTGCCTTCATGAAGCCTGGACAACGGGTCAGCGCCACACTGACACTCGACGAACGTCAGGAGGTACTCCAGGTTCCCCGCCAGGCGGTGTTCCTCGAGGACGGGGCGAGCTGGGTCCGCGTTCTCGACGGCCCACTCACCAGGAACACGGGAGAGAAGCGAAAGGTCGAGATCCTGACCCAGTCGGTCAGCCGTGTGGTCATCGCATCGGGCGTGGAAGAGGGCGAGATCGTCCTGCTCGAGTCTCCGGAGCAATCACCCGCGGAGGGTGACTCGCGCACGCAAGCACAGCCGGGCCCGGCGATGCCCGGCGGATCGATGGGAAGCTAGAGAGCATGGATCTGAGAGAAGCGTTCTCGACCGCCGGGTCCAACCTCGCCGGGCACAAGTTGCGCGCGGCCCTGTCGATGCTCGGGATCGTGTTCGGAGTGGGAGCCGTGATCTCGATGCTCTCGATCGGAGCCGGCGCAGAGCAGGAGGCCATGGCCATGATCGAGCGACTCGGAGTGGACAACGTTCTGGTGCGCTCCCTCAGTTTCGCCGATGACGAACTGCGGGAGATCCGTGAGCGTTCGGCGGGGCTTTCCATGCGCGATGTCGAGGCGCTGGTCGATGCGATCCCGGGTCTGGCTCTCGCAGCGCCGAAGACGGAGGTCGATGTCTGGCGTGTCGCTTCGCTCCGTCGGCGAACCGAGGCCGAGGTGTTCGGAGTGCCGGCGAGCTATCAGGGGCTCGCCGGGCTCGAACTGGACTCCGGACGCTTCCTCGACCCCCTCGACGAGAGTGCCCACGGTCAGGTGGCAGTGATCGGTGCCGAGGTGAACCGGGCACTCTTCGGCTCGCAACTGGCAGTCGGCGAGTGGCTCAAGGTGAACGACCTCTGGCTCGAGGTCATCGGCGTTCTGACACCCGGACAGGGAGGCGGCACCTACCAGGGGGTGTCGATGGGCTCCGCCGACACCGCAATCTACATCCCCATCACGACGGCGCTGCGCAAACTCGACCGCCCACCTCTGGAGTCTCCCCTGAGCGAGATCATCCTCCGACTCGACTCCGACCCGGAGGGAGGCGACCGCGGCCAGGCCAGCGCAGCCACGGCGCGTGCCGTGGACACCCTTCTCGGCCAGCTGCACGGTGGAGCCCAGGACTGGCAGACCGTGGTGCCGGAAGTCCTTCTCGAACAGAGCCGCAAGACTCAGCGCCTGTTCAATCTCGTGATGGGAGCGATCGCCGGCATCTCGCTGTTGGTCGGGGGCATCGGCATCATGAACATCATGCTTGCCAGTGTTCTCGAGCGAACCCGGGAAATCGGTGTGCGCCGTGCCGTCGGAGCGAAGCGCAAGGACGTCGTCCTCCAGTTCCTGGTCGAGGCCTTCTCGATCGGTGCGCTGGGAGGACTGCTCGGGGTCGTCTTCGGGGTCGCCGTGGCCTGGATCATCGCGGCGGTGGCCGGCTGGCCGACCGTGGTCACCCCCTCGTCCGTGCTGCTCTCGACCGGAGTCTCTCTCGCGGTCGGAATGGTCTCGGGGCTCTACCCCGCAGTACGCGCCTCTCAGCTCGATCCGATCGAGTCTCTACGCTGGGAGTGAAGCGGCGATGCAGCACGATCGATCGAATGAGAACGGCCCGCTCCTGCGGTTGGAGGGTGTCGAGAAGGTCTATCGGGTCGGCTCCTCCGAGGTCCATGCGCTGCGCGGGGTCGATCTCGAGATCGAACGCGGCGGATATGCCGCGATCATGGGCTCCTCGGGAAGCGGCAAGTCCACACTTCTCAACCTTCTCGGTTGCCTCGATACACCGACTCGGGGCCGCTACCGACTGGTCGGCACCGAGGTCTCGAAGCTGGAAGACGATCGACTCGCCGAGGTGCGCAATCGCGACATCGGCTTCATCTTCCAGAGCTTCAACCTGCTACCGCGCCTCGACGCGCTGCGCAACGTCGAGCTGCCGCTGATCTACAGCGAGATCAGTCGAGAAGATCGCCGCGAGCGCGCCCGCCTCTGTCTCGAGCGAGTGGGACTGGCCGATCGCTCCGACCATCGACCCAACCAGCTCTCGGGTGGACAACAGCAGCGCGTCGCGGTCGCGCGGGCGCTGGTCAACGAGCCGTCGATCCTGCTCGCCGACGAGCCCACCGGCAATCTCGACTCGACCACCTCCCAGGAGGTGATGGCACTGCTCGACGGCCTCAACGAGGGCGGCACCACCATCGTCATGGTGACCCACGAAGACGACATCGCCGCGCATGCACGCACCCGACTGCTGATGAAGGACGGGCTGCTGGTCGACCGCCGAAACTAGCCGAAAGCAGCTACTGCTTTTTCTTCTTCGGCTTTTCCTGGACGACGCGGGTGAGGTCGATCGGATCGCCGACGCTCGCCTCGATCTTGACCGTGCCGTTGGTATAGAAGACCGGCTCGATCCCGGGCGCCAACGTGCCGGTTCCCTTGCCGCTCGCATCGAGCTCCAGCTGCATCACGGCGACATAGAACTTCGCGTCACCGGTCACCGCCCCGGGCTCCGACAGCAGCGATCGTTCTGCCGCTCCGACCACGTAGGTCTTCCCATCCTGGTCGACCTTCCACGTGTAGCGCAGATCGACTCCCGGCTGACCGGGGATCATCAGTCGACCGACGACTTCACGAGTCTCGAGGTTCTTGATGATCGCCTTGCCATCCGGGCCTCCCATCATCGTGATGATGTCCCGGCGCTCCTCGGGAGTCGTCCAGCGGTAGATGACGAGTGTCAGCTTCGTGGCCTTACCGGCCGCCAGGCCGCTGTGGCCCTTGCCCATCGCCGTGATGCTGTACCGATCGATCACTTCCGTTTCGGCAGCCAGGACGGGCACGCAGGTCAGTACGACCAGGGTCACTACGAACAGGCTCGACCGGTGGAACCTAAGCGTTTTCCAACTCATCAACGAGGTGCCTCGCGGTAAAGGGCAGGCATCGACCACCCGAGAGCCTGCCAGAAGAAGGATATCCATCGACAGACTACTCGATTCACCCACGAGCGAGGACCGCGACGACCCTCGGGTCCGAGCTCCAATCCCATAGACTCCCCCCCTGCCTGCGGCCGAGGCCCACTCTTGATGCGATTCATCCCAGCGCAACCGTCCCGCGCTCTCCTGGCGTTGCTCGCAATCACTGCCCTGCTGGTCCCGATCGCCAGCCGGATTCGGCCCCAGGCCGACCTGGCCTCGCTGCTTCCCGCCGACTCTCCGGCCAGCGCCGCCTATCGACGCTATCTCGAGAACTTCGGCGCCACGGAGACGGTGTTCGTCGTCCTGCGAGAGCGAGAGAGGGACTCTGCAGATGCTGGAGCAGAGATTCAGGAGGCCGCCTGGCAGCTCGAGGAGCGGCTCGAGGGCAGGGGCGAGGTGGCCAGCGTGCGGGTCGGCCTCGAGGACGCCGACGAGGCGTTCCTCCTCGAGGAGGTCCTTCCCCGGTCCGCGTTGCTACTGTCGGCCAGCGATGACGAGGAGTACCGTGTCCGCGCAGAGGCGCTGCTCGAGCCCGACGCCATCACCCAGCGCGCCGCTCTGCTCCATCGACGCCTGATGCGCCTCGGCTCCGAAGTCGAGCGCCAATGGCTCCTCGGCGACCCTTTCGGGTTCCTCGGCGACCTTCCCGCCCTGGCGATGGAGACCTCCACGATCCGCGTCGATCCACTGACCTCGACCTTCATCGCCGAAGGAGGCCACACCGCTCTGGCGGTCCTCACACCGCGCTCCTCGGAGCTCGATCCGGAGGCGGGACGCCGGCTGCTCGGCCAACTGAAGGACGCCGAGGAGGAGTTGCGCGCCGCCAATCCCGATCTCGAGCTTCTCGCCGTCGGAGGGCCGCTCTACGCTGCACAGGACGAGGCTCTGCTCCGAGGCGATATGGAGATCACCGTGGCAACCTCGCTCCTGGCCTGCGGCCTGATCGTGATTCTCGCGTTCGGCGAGCCCTGGACGCCACTCGGAGGTCTGGTCGTGATCGGTACGGCCATGATCTGGACCGGGACGATCCTGGTGATCGGACTGGAGACCATCTCGGGGCTGGCCATGGGCTTCGCTGCGATCCTGGTCGGATTGGGCGTCGACTATGCGATTCATGGCGGTACCCGCTTCCGCGAGCATCGCCTCGAGGGCGACGATCCTGACACCGCATGGCGCCGCACCGTAGCGGAGACGGGACCAGCCATCCGAACCTCCGCGGTAACCACCGCCGCCGGATTCCTGGTCCTGCTCACGGGCAGTCTCGTACCGCTGCGCCAGCTGGGACTGTTGGTGGGAATCGGCATCCTCACGATGCTCGCTGCGTCGTGGCTGGTCGGAGGTCTCTGGCTCCGCACCTTTGGCGACCGCATCGCGCGCCGCCCCCCCGGACCGGCCTGGCGGCTGCTCGGCCAGATCGGACAGCGCGCGGTCGATCTCGCCGAACGCAGACCACGCTGGGTGCTCAGCGGTTGGGCCCTCGCGCTCCTGCTCGTCATTCCCGGGCTCATGCGTCTTTCCTTCTCGACCGACCCGAGGACGATGCGCCCGAGCGACCATCCGGCCCGTGCCGCCGAGATCGCGGTGGCCGAACTGTTCGATCTGGGCGGTGAAAGCGCAACGGTTCTGGTCGGGCCGAGCGAGACCCAGGACGCCCTCGGCGTGGCCCGCGGAGTGACCGAGCGACTCCGTGGCGCGCTCGGCGAGCGAGCCTCGGTCAGCACACCGAGCGACTGGCTGATCGGCCCCCGGGAGAGCAGCCGTCGCGCCGAGATCCTGCGTTCGCTCCCCCTCGAGCAGGCCGTGTCGCGGCTCGAGACGGCACTGCGCGACGAGGGGATCAATCCGTTGGCCTTCGAGGACGGAACCCGTCCGCTCAGAGCGCTCGCCCGGGGCGAGTCGCTCGGCCCGGTCACCAGTCCGCCCCCCTGGCTTGCGCAATCGATCGCCGTCGACGGCACTGTGGCGCTCTCGGTCCGAGGCACTGCCGGCGAAGCCCCCGAGATCATCCACGGCACCCTCCGGCGCGTGGTCGATGAAGCGCGCGACGGGGGACTGGATGTGGAGCTCGCTTCGACCACCGAGATCGCGGCCGAGCTCGAGCGGCGTGGCCGACGAGACCTGACCCAGCTCGCCCTTTTCGCCCTCCTGGCGATGGCTGCGGTCCTCGGGATCAGTTTTCGCCGTCGCCCGGCCCGAGCCGCCCTGGCGTTGCTTCCGGTGGCCACCGCACTCGCTCTCACGCTCGGTCTGTGGGGGTTCTTCCCCGGAGAGCTCGACCTGCTCGCGGTCGCAGTGATACCGATGGTGCTCGGCATCGGCATCGATGACGGCCTCCACGCCCTGCTCGGCCCGCGAGCCAACGGAGACCACAGGGGAAGTGACATCGGCCCGGCGGTGCGCACGGCCTCGAGAGCCATGCTTCTGACCTCGCTCACCACCTGTCTGGGCTTCGGCAGCCTGACCCTCTCGAGCGTGCCGGGGCTCCGCCACGGCGGCGCTCTGGTGGCCATCGCCATCCTGCTCTGCTACGCGGCGACGCTCCTGATCCTCCCCGCCCTCGCCGAGCTCACGAGGCCGCCCGCAGGAGGCGCCGAGAAGGGGTCCGCCGCTGCCTGACCCGACCTGCCCGTAGCCCGCCGAACTGGCTGTAGCATCGGCGCAAACGGCAGGGTCATTGGTGCCCAGGGGCGGATTTGAACCACCGACACCCTGATTTTCAGTCAGGTGCTCTACCAACTGAGCTACCTGGGCACTGAGGCTAGGGTTTTTAGCAGGTCGCCCGGACTCGAGTCAACTGCGGCGGCCCGCATCGGGCCTTGCGCGACCCCCCTCCCTCAGGGGGCTGCGCTCTCGGGCAGGGCCGCCTCCGGCCGCGCGTCGTCCCAGGGCGGAAGGATCTTGATCAGCACGAAGAGGATGAGGAACGGCAGGATGAGAAGGCCGAGCGACGACGAAGAGCCCTTCGAGACCTCCGAGCTCGAGCTTGTAGACCGTCAGCCCGCGCAGGCTCTTGGAGAACAGCTGGCCGCCGATCACCACGTTCCAGCGGGTGCTGAAGATGCCGACCTGGACCAGCAGAGCGGCGATGAAGTAGATCACTCGCTTGAGCTCGGCCGGCAGCGAGGAGAAGCGACCGATCGCCAGCAGGACGAGGGGACCGATGGTCCCGATCAGCAGCTGAACGATGGTCAGGCTGATGAACAGCTTGCTGAAGATCAGCTCCGAAAGAATCTTGATCGACTCCTCGGACTCGTAGAGCCGGTGGATGAAGTCGAGAGTCTCGAGCGACAGATCGATGATCAGGGCGTAGAACAGGAACGACGCCAGCTTGTCCAGGCAGGCCTGGTCGAGCTGCTTCTTTCGCCACATGGTGGTCAGGTAGTACAGGATCAAGACCAGCGCGATGCCGGAGACGATGGCCGAGAACAGGAAGACGATCGGCATGAGCACGCTGCTCCACCACGGATTGGCCTTGACCGAGCCGAAGATGAAGCCGACGTAGCCGTGCAGCAGGAAGGCCGACGGGATGCCGACGACGGTGATGGCGTAGACCGCCTTGCTGTCGAAGGCGAGCGCTTTGGGTGAGAGGTCGCGCGAGCCCAGCGAAAAGACCCAGTAGATCAGGCGACGCAGACCGGTCTCCTGCTCGCTCCAGCGAACGATGTCGGCTCGATACTCGAACCAGATCTCGAGGAGCAGCACGAGCATCAGGTACCAGGCGTAGACGAAGCCGAACATCGCCATCGCCGATCGGAAGTGAGGCGTCAAGAAGATCTCGAAGGAGCGCTCAGGGTGGCCCAGATGGAACAGCAGCGGCAGCGGAGCGACGAGCAGGAAGGCGAGCGCGGTCAGCATCGCCAGGCGGTAGGTCGGCTCCACCTCCTTGACGCTGAAAGACCTTCTCCAGCGAGGCGAGGATGAACGCGCCGGCCACCAGCCCGGTGAGGTAGGGGTAGAGAACGACCAACAGTCCCCAATGAAGCTCGACTTCATTCGGGTAGATGTACCCGGAAGCCTGTTGCATTGCCTGGCTCAGGTGTTCGGAGTACACGACTACCTCACTTCTCCGTCCATGCCGGTGTAGAAGACCTTGGGCTCGGTGTTGAGCGCCGGCTTCAGCACCTGGACCGAGTTCATGCGCATGATGCGGCGTAGCGGACTGGCCTGCTCCTCGAGCTCACCGAACACCCGGGCCTCGGTCGGGCAGACCTCGACGCACGCCGGCAGAAGACCCCTCGTGATGCGGTGGTAGCAGAAGGTGCACTTGTCGGCGACCTTCTTCTCGCGGATCGAGGTAGCGCGCTCCGTAGGGGCACGCCTGAATGCAGTAGCGACAGCCGATGCAGTAGTCCTCGTCCACCAGCACGACCCCGTCCTCGGTCTTGAAGGTCGCACCGACGGGGCAGACCTGCACGCAGGGCGGGTTGTCGCAGTGGTTGCACAGCTTGGGCACGAAGAAGGCGCGGATGGCATCGGGAACCTCGTCCTCATCGAGCGGCTCGAAGCCGTTGATGCCCCCGTCGGGGCTGTCGACGTGGGCTTCACCCTCTGCATCGATGACCATGCGCTCCACCCAGGTCCGAAAGTAGTAGGGCTCTTCGGGAACGTCGTTCTCGGCCTTGCACGCCGCTACACAGCGGCCGCAGCCGATGCACTTGTCGATCTGGACGCCCATTCCGTAGAAGTGCTCACCGGTGTCGTACCCGTCCTCCCCCTCCTGGGCTTCGCCGGCCCTGGCACCGATGGCGGCCAGCAGCAGGACCGAGCACGGGGCCTCGGCGGCCTTCCGGAACAGCTCGCGGCGTTCGTAAAGCTTCGACATGTCCTAGCTCTCCGGGAAGTGGGGGTAGTGGCACTGCCAGCACGTATACGAGCCACCGTGGAGCTCCTCGACCCGCGGAATGGCACTCGGGCTGTCCGCTCCCTCCGCGTGACACTGCTTGCAGAACTCTCGCGTGGTCGGCTTGGTCGGCAGGTGAGCCCGCGGATGCTCCCGGTGCTCGGGAAGCGCCTCGTGGCAGGTTTCACACGCCAGCGCACGATGCGGCGAGAGCGATTTGGTGCGTGCGATCTCACCATGACAGGCCGAGCAGTTCTGCGGCACCTCGGGCGGAGTCGGATCGTGGGGGTCGTGACAGATCGTGCAGGCATCGAGCGGGTTGTGCTCGGCTTCGAGAATCTGCGGAAATCCGGTGGGTCGCGACGGAAGGTAGGAGTGGCAGTAGAGACACGCATCGCCACGCTCGGTGGGGATGTGTGGCATCACTTCGAGCTCGTCGGCATGCTCGAACGAGGGGCCGTGGCACACCTCGCACGAGACCGTGCGATGGAACGACGTGCTTCGGGTCGCCACGATGTCGTCGTGACAGTCGGCGCACAGCTGCCAACCGCCATAGCGAATCTCGTGGTCCATGTTGGCGGGAATCGCTTCCGGGCGAAAGTGACCGAGCTCGCCGAAGGACGGCGGAATGAGGCGACCGCGAACGACCACCAGAACCACGCCCACACCGATCAACAGGATCGCCAACCGAACGACCTGGTCGGGGAACTTCCAGAACCCGAGGTCTCCCGCGAAGTTCCGCGAAGGCCAGCGACGTCCCATGTTCCTCCCCCTCTCTCCCAATCGATGGACCCAGCCGCATGATCGTTAACTGGATGGCTGGAAGGGTGCCTCGATTCTCCGAACGGGCGGAGACGCCGGAAACACCCCTGGGGGTGGTCCATGCCCCACCCGTGCAGCGGGATCATCGCTGGGGAGGGCGAGCCTCACCATCCGGGACGACAGGGTGCGACCCTCTGGGCCGCATCTTCAAGCGACCTCAGAGGGTCTCAGGGGTTCCCAGAAAGACGAAACGGAGAAGCGCGCCGGTCAGTTGCCCAGACTGCCGTCATGGCAGTCGTTGCACATCACAGGCTCGTCGTAGTAGTCCTCCTCCATGGGATGGAGGAAGGGCAGGCCCTCGGCATCCGACTCGTAGTTGTCGCCCCGTCGGCCCTGCCCGATGATCGCGTGACAGGTATCACAGGAGGACGAAACGGTCTCCCCCGACTCGCTCACCAGATTGCCCGCGTGGCAGCGAAAACACCCGGTGAAGAACCAGTGACTGCTGTGGTCGGGGAACCCGTCCCAGCGCGTCTTCATCTCGGGAAACATGTTGTTGCTGTAGGCCCGCTGTAGCGTGCCGGTAACCGTGTCGACGACCCCGGAGTTGGCCCGCGCCCACTCGGAGTGGTCCTCGGCGTAGTAGGTCTGCACCCCGGACTGGATCGCCTCGAGGGCGGCGGGGTTGGTCTCGTACTCGCCAGCCAGGAGTTGCAGTCCGAGAGTCTTCACCTCGGGGGCGCTGCGCGGCAGCTGGCCACTGCCCAGCAGGTCGTTGACCAGCTCGACGGGAGCACCGTAGGTATGGGCCGGGCGATTGTGGCAGTCGAGACAGTCCATGCGACGGACCTCGGCGGCGTCGAGGAAGGCCTGGTCGGGAGGGTCATCCGCCGAAGTGTAGACAGTAGTCGAGCCGTCGGAATCGGTCACCCGGACCCAGGGAATGTCGATCCGTTTCTCGTCCCGAGCCACGTACTCGACGAGGTGATCCTCGGAGACGTGCCAGTGGATGCCCTCGGGGCCGCGACCGTTTGCTCCGCCGCCGCCGATCTTGAGCAGCATGTCGATCTCCCAGGGCACGTCGTAGCCGTCCTGATAGTACGCGTAGGTCTTGCGGATACCACCGTAGAACTTCTCCGGCCAGTGGCAGTGCTCGCAGGTGTCCTGGGCCGGGCGCAGATTGTGGATCGGGGTCGGAATCGGCCGCGGGTACTTGTCCATCGCATAGGCATAGAGCTGGTAGGCACCCGAGAGTTTCGAGCGGACGTACCAGTTGGCTCCCGATCCGACGTGGCACTCGACGCAGGCGACTCGCGTGTGGGGAGAGACGCTGTAGGCGGTGAACTGGGGGCTCATCACTCCGTGACAGGTCTCGCCGCAGAACGAGGTCGACTCGGTGTACTCATAGGCTTCGAAGCCCAGCACCGCCATGGTGAAGACGAACAGGGTGGAGAAGACGGCCGTGAACAGCAGAAGGCGATGCTGCGACTCGGTCCGGCGCAGGTCGAACCAACGCATGAAGCCGGTGGGCTCGATCCCGGTCCGCTCCATTTTGCGAGTGCGAGTGTGCAGCCAGAAGCCGAAGACCAGCATCGCCACGCCCAGGGCAAGTACCGGTGGCAGGAAGATGAAGACGATTCCGGCGTAGCCGTGGGGCTCCTCGGCCAGCGACTCGATCACCCACAGAAAACCGAAGATCACGAAGGCAGTCACGATCACCACCGAGCCGCCCATCGTGAACCAGTTGGCGGTCAGCCGAGAGAGCAGGCTGCGACGCTCGGCGCGGCGATCCGGTATCCGCTTCCGGGGCTTCTGGGGCTTCTCGGAGGCGGTCTTCTGGGGTGCGGTCTCACCCGAGTCGGTCTCTTTCTCTGCCATGGTCACTCCCAATCCGAATCGAGGTGCGAAGCGGGTCGGCTCGCGGGACGCTTCCCCACCCCGCACGTCGGGTCTGTAGCGTTCGAGGATCGGCCTCGACCCGAGGGAGCGTATCGCAGCCTGACGCCGGGGCTCGGTTTCTCCTGATGCTCGCCTCTGGCTACTTCTCTGCTGGATTCGCCCCGCGCCCTCAATGGGCGGCCCCGAACAGGCCGTAGAGGATGTAGGCGGTCATCACCAGACCGGCCACGATGACGATGGTTCCGACCACGTAGCCGAACCTGCGCACGGCCTGCCTCGGTGGCCCCGACAGCTCCTCCTCCAGCTCGCCGGTCGTGACCAGACGGTCGTAGTAGGCGGGGCGCTCGTCTTGCAGCGTCTCGAGCGACTCGCGACCGTCGAACATGACGGTGTCCATCGGGAACTTCTCCGGACGCAGGTTGCCGTTGAAGAAGTGCACGGTGAAGATGAAGACCATGGCGAGCAGGGCTTCTTCCCCGTGTACGACCATGGCGATGTTGAACATCCAGCCGGGCACGATCTTGGAGAAGAAGATCGGGAACCACAGCATCAGCCCGGACAGCCCGATGATGAACATCCCCCAGAACACCGCCCAGTAGTCGAACTTCTCCCAGTAGGCAAAGCGATCGAACTTCGGCCGCTTACCGAGGCCGACGAACCAGCGCATGTGCTGGAAGACCTGCACGACGTCCTTGGGCTGCGGCACCATGGAGTCGGGACCCCAGAGGATACGTCGCCACTCCCCCTTGGCGAACGCCCGCCACGCCACGTCGGCGACGTGGAAGAGGAAGGTGCCGATCATCACCGCAGCGAACAGGCGATGCAGCCAGCCCGTGACGGCATAGCCGCCGAAGAAGGTCCCCAGACGCTGGGCCCAGGGAGCACTCGAGAAGAGGAGCGGAATGCCGGTCATGGCGAGCCCGATGAAGGTGCTCATGATGAGCGCGTGCAAGATGCGCTCCTTGACCGTGAAGCGCAAGGTCCAGGTCTCGCCCGGCGAGCCCTGGCGCGCGGTGTTCATCGAAGTGCTGGTCATCAGGCTTTCTCCTGCGGTGCCGGCCTGGCGGACGCTCCACCGTCACTACCGGCCGCATGCTCTCGAGCTCGACGCCTGCGCTCCTGCCAGGAACGGGGCAGCCAGAGCAGGGTGTGAATCCCGAAGAAGAGAAACACACCGCCGAGCAGGAACTGCATGAACTTGGTGGTCCAGTACAGCGGTGCGTCGTCCGGATTGTCCGGGTCGGGGTGAGGGTTGTACTCGGCGTAGCTGGCGGCGGCCTCGGGATGGCAGCCGCGGCAGGTCTCGAGCAGATGGTCCGCTCCCACCGGCGAGTCCGCATGCGACACCCGCACGATGTCGTGAGCACCGTGGCAGTCCGAGCACTTGGCCGCACGCCCATAGCCCAGCGCAGTCGCCTGGCCGTGGAAGTCCCGCCGGTATCGATCGTAGAGCTCTTCGTGACAGGTGCCGCACTCCTGAATCACATCCAGGATCCACTCGCCACCCTGAGCGCTCTGGATCGCGTGAGCGCTGTGACAATCGATACAGATCGGTGCGTTGCCGTCCGCCAGCACGATTTCGGCGTGAATGCTGTCCTGGTAGGTGCGAAAGATTCCGGCGTGGCACTGCGCACAGCCCTCCACGATGTGGGGGCGCGCCGTCCGGCTCTCGGGATCGGCGTGCGGTCGGATGTCGTGCGCCCCGTGACACGTCACGCAGCTCGGCGCCACCAGCAGTCCAGCCTTCTCGAGAGCGAACCCGTGAATGCTGTCGTGATACGCGGGCGCCACACGGTCGAGCTCCGCAGCCAGCATCAGCTCCTCGTTGGCGTGACATCGGCTACAGGTGACGGCGACCTGCAGATGGTAGGTGGGAGAATCCGGGTCGTCGGCTTCGAGGATCCCGTGGGCACCGTGGCAGTCACTGCACACCGGAGCCATGCCCCGAGAGACATTCCAGTGCGCACTCTCCAGCACCTCTGCCCGAGTGTCGTCGTGACACTCGCCACACAGATCGTCGACCGTGAGACGAAACTCGCTAACGGCCACGATCTCGTGAGCCTCACCGTGACAGCTCGAGCACTCACCCTCGAAGAAGTCGGCGTGGACACCGATGCTCGTGGCCTCGGCCACGGCGTCGTGGCAGCTGCCGCAGACCGGCGACAGTTCTCCCGCATCGTGCGGGAACTCGGTCATGCCGTCGTGACAGTCGGTGCAGCCGAAGTCGGCGTGCACCGCACTCTCCCCCAGCGCCTCGTGGCACTCCGTGCACTCGTCCTGACCAGACAGGGACGAACCGAAGGCAAACAGTGCGGCGATCCCTGCCGTGGCAACGGCCGAAAGGAACGGTGGTCTCGTCGAGACGACCCGTCGGCTTCCGGGCGGCGGCCCGGGCGGATCCGAGTCCGCGAGACCCGTGAACGTCGATGCAGTTCTCGGCATCGTTGGATCTCCTGAGAACGTTCGTGCCTCGAACCAGACACGACACCACTGCGGAGATCTTCACATCTCGACACCGTTCGGTGATCCCGGAAAATTACCTACCGTCGGACCTGCCCCAACGGACGGTGACCCGGCGAGGGCAGGACAGTAGCGTGGCACAGGTCCTTCTCCATCCATGTCGGCGCACGCCCTCGTCCTCGCCCCCTGAGGGCCAACCTTCTTCGAGGTGACGCTTGTCGACCGGCGACCCAGGAGGCGGCAGCATGAACGAGCGACTGGAGCGACTGGAGACCGAGCTTCGAGCCACCCGGCAATCTCTCGAGCAACTCGAAGGGCGCGTACTGGCTCTCGAAGAGAGGCCCGGTCTCCTCCTCGAAGAGAGGCACCCCGAGAGGGTAGCCGCGTCCCTGGACGAGGAGCTCGAGGACGACATCCTCGGGGTCGGACTGCCGGCGGTCGAAGAGCCGGCGGCGCGGATCGGCGCCGGACTGATCGGCGGTATCCTGCTCATGCTGGCCGGGGGCTACCTCCTCCGGGCCATGACCGAGAGCGGTGCTCTCCCGGAAGTGCTCGGGATCGCGATCGGCCTGGCATACGCCTTCTCCTGGACCCTCGTCGGTCATGTACTGGCGGCACGAGGCCAACGCGGCGCCGCCGCGGCCAGCGGCATCGCCACCGCCCTGATCGCGTTGCCCCTGATCTGGGAAGCCACGGTGCGCTTCGAGGTCCTCCCCCCCTGGGCGGCTGCCGGACTGCTGCTGGTGACCGGCGCGGTCATTCTGACATTGGTCGAGCGGTACCGGCTTCGCCCGGTCGCCTGGGTCGCCGTCGTGGGAATGGGTGCGGCCTCGATCGCTCTGATGTTCGGCACTCGCGTACAGGAGCCCTACGCCGTGATCCTGGTGCTGCTCGGCCTCACAGCGGCACTGATCGGCGGTCGACACGGCAACCTGTTGTCCTGGACGGCGTATGCCTTCGCCGACGTCGGTGCGCTTCTGCTCATTCTCGGATCGCTCGGCGAGATCAAGCTGGCGTCGCCCGGACTCACGATCGGAATCCTGGTCACCCTGTTCGTCGGCTTCCTGGCGATCTTCATCTACCACAGTTGGCGCAGGGGAAGGATCGGCTTCGACGAGCCGATCCAGGGCACCGTCGCGACCCTTCTCGGATTCGGCGGCGCGATCGGCATCGCGAGCGCCGAGCTGCCCCGTGCGGCGACCGTTCTCGCCGGCGCGGGGCTCGTGATCGGCGCGGCAGGCTACGTTTTCCTGCTCTTTGCGTTCGAGTGGACCCGCGAGCACCGATGGCCCTTCCTGCTCTATAGCAGTCTCGCCCTGGCTGTCCTCGCCCTCAGCATCGCGGTGCTGTTTCCGCAATCCGGCTGGGTGTTCGCTGGCTTCGCCGTGGTTCTCGCCGGGGTCGGCGTGTGGCTCGATCGCGTCAGCCCGGGACTTCACGCCGCCTTCTCAATCCTCCTTGCCGCGCTCGCCGGGGGACTGTTCGCCGAGATCCGCTCGGTGCTGACCGGTTCCTCCGCGGATCCCTGGCCGGCGCTCGAGCCCGCGGCCATGGGTGCCCTCGCCGCGGCACTGGTGTGCGCCGTGCTGCCACTCAAGGTGACGAGCCCGATCTGGCCGCCATGGCTGCCCCGACTCGGTCGGGCCGCCGTCGTTCTGGTGAGCTTTCTCGGCCTCGGCGCCCTGGTCGTGCGCCTGGCCGCGCCCGGCCTCGCCGGGAGCGGTGCCCAGCTCGATGGCGGTGCCCTGGCGGCTGTCCGGACCGGAGTCCTGGCCGTCTCGGTAGTGATCCTCGCGATCTCGACTCGCTGGCGCCCCCTGCAGTCGGCGGCCTGGCTGGTCTGGCCGCTGTTGGGCGCTCTTGGCCTCAAGCTGGTGCTCGAGGACTTCCCTCAGGGACGCGCGATCACCCTGGCAGCCGCTCTCCTGCTCTACGGTGCAGCCTTGATCCTGGCGCCTCGTCTGATGACGACGCCGCGCAGAGTCGGTGCGAGCGAGGCGACTGGAGACTCCGCCGCGGGCGAGGAGGTCTCCGACTGAGCTACCTCCCTGGAGGCGGCGACCCCCGAGACGCGGTCAGGCTTCCTCGACGTCTCGCACTTCGTCCGGCAGGTCGCGGATGATCAGCGCCAGCGCCAGTGCCATGAGAGCGATGAAGACCAGCGAGACGATCAGACCGACACGGCGGTAGCGCAGCTCTCCCAGGGCCTCTTCGGCACCCGCCAGCGCCTGCTCCGCGAAGGCGATGCCCTCGGCCTGCTTCTCGGCGAAGGCACTCCCCTCCTCAGCCGAGAAGCCATGCACCAACGCCTGCAGCTCGATCTGGGTATCCACCACCTCATCGTTGGCTGCCTCGGCCGCTCGGGTCTCGACGCCGCCGCGCTGCGCGGTGAGCATGACTCTCTCCGCCTCGGCCCCGCGACTGGTGAGCTCCTGGATCCGAGCGAGCAGCGACTTCGACGTCTCCCAGCCGGTCGGCTCGCCCAGCAGTGGCTCGGGACCATGACAGTGGCTGCAGCGACGCACCTCGCTCGAGCGCTCTTCGCCGCTCACCGGATCGAGATAGGTGTAGTGCGTCTTGCCGATGCGGAACTTGGTGAACAAGCGCGCGAACTCGGGACGCATCGCGAGGGTGCCGGAGCCTCCCGGCTGGGTATGCTCCGCCAGCTCCTGGCTTCGATCGACCAGCCAGTCGAAGCGCTCGTCCGCACTCTCGCCGCCGTCGTACTCGGCGAGCAAGCTGTCGCGCACGGCTTCATAACGGCGTCCCGAGGCCCCGCTGTCCACAGCCACCCCACCTTCGGTCGTCGACTCGTGACAGAACACGCACGGTGTCGCCGGTAGGGGCGAGAGCATGGCGACACTGGGCCGGACGATGCCGTGATGACCGTGACAGACATCACACTCGCCGAACGAGCGCAGATCGGTGAGCTGGGCCTGCGGCTCGGACTCTTCGTGACAGGCGAGACAACCCTCGTCTCCGGCATCCGCGAGATACTCGGCGTGTTCCATCTGGAGATCGTGCTTGGTGCTGGCACGAAAGAGCTCGGCCTCGCGGCCGTGGCACTGCCCGCACACGAAGGCGAGAGAGCTCAGCCCTGGGGGAGTCGCACCGTGATTCCCGTGGCAATCGTTGCAGGTGGGCGCCGACAGATCCCCTCGCTCGTGCATGGCATCGGCGTGCACGCTCTGCTGCCAGCGCGCCAGCTGGTCGACGGGCAGTGGAGAGCCGGAATCCGTCACATAGCCGGCCATGGTCTCGGCGCTCGAGTGGCACCCGCCACAGGTGTCCGCCACACGGGTGGGATAGACGCCCGAGGCCGGGTCATCGGCACTCAGTACCGAATGGCTGCCATGACAGTCGATGCAGGTGGCCACCGTGGTGTCGCCGGCTTCGAGTGCCTGACCGTGGCGAGACGTCCAGTACTCCTGCACCTGGTCGACTCGTGCCTCCGGATTGAAGCGCTTCATATAGGTCGGATCCGAGTGGCACCGGCCGCAGAAGCCCGGCACCTCGAGGCGGCTCGGCGTCCCTCGATAGGGGTTCTCGGTCCACTCCTCGTCCATCGCCGCGAACATGTCGTCGGCCAGGGAGGCATCCGGGTTGCCACCGTGACAATCGTGACAGCCGATGGTCACCGCGGCGTGAACGCTGCCCGCCCACTGTTCGACGTGGGCCAGTCCCTCGGCCTCGAACACCTCCGGGTCTCGATGACAGGTCTCACAGGACGTGGTCTGGGCCGCCGCACCCCCTGCGACCATCGCCAGGACGAGGGCCGGCAGGATCCCGACGAACACCGAGCGCGGCGCTGATGCGAACCGTCCGGACCGACCGGGCTCGCTCTCTCGGGTCCACCTTCTGAAGCTCGGGACAGCCAGGGTCGCCCATATCCACATCTCGTCAGCTCCCCTCGTGCCGGGTGGCGTACTGCAGGAATGCGATCAGCGCGGCCGTGGCCGCGATCAGGAGGATCGGCGTCAACGAGCGATAGCCCCAGGCGGTCAAGCCGACGATGTAGACCAACGCGGCGACACCGAGAACCCACCACCCTCGCCCCTCGCGCCCCGGTTTCTCTCGATCGAGGAAGGGAACCAGGGCCAGAAGCAGGCCGCACAGCGCGAACCCCAGGATCGGGATCGCTTCGTACTCGATTCCGGCGATCTCGCCGCCGGGCATCAGCTTCAGCGTCTCGAACATGAACATGAAGTACCACTCCGGCTTGATGCCTTCGTAGGCCGGCGCGAAGGGATCGGCCTTCTCCCCGAGGTGCGCCGGCAGGAATGCCGCGAGTGCCGCGAGGACGCCGAGCGCTACGGTCCATCCGAACAGATCGCGCAACGCGAAGTGGGGAAAGAAGGGCATCCCCCTCATCTTCTCGACCTTCTCGTCGTCTCCCTGCTGAGGCGCTCCCTTTCGGCGAAGCCACGTCGGGACACTCATCCCCTGCACCTGAACGAAGAGGAGATGCAGCCCGAGCAGTACGGTGGTGATCGCCGGCAGGATCGCGACGTGCCAGCCGTAGAAGCGCGACAGGGTGCCTCCGGTGACCCGATCGCCCCCGCGCAGAAAACGCACCGTCCACTCTCCGACCAGTGGTACCGCTCCGGCGATGTCAGTGCCGACCTTGGTGGCGAAGAACGCGAGCTCGTTCCAGGGCAGCAGATAGCCCGAGAATCCGAAGCCCATCGCCAGCACCAGCAACACCACACCGCTCACCCAGGTCAGCTCACGGGGCTTGCGGTAGGCCTTCATGAAGTACACGGTCACCAGGTGGATGAAGGCGAAGAAGACCATCAGGTTGGCCGACCAGGCGTGCAGCGAGCGCACCAGCCAGCCAAAGGGGACCGTGGTCATGAGGAACTCGATCGACTCGTAGGCCTCTTCGGCCGAGGGCCGGTAGTACAGCATCAGCAGGATGCCGGTCACGACCTGGATGAGGAAGAAGAAGAGAGTCATTCCCCCCAGGTAGTAGAAGACCGTGTAGCGATGCACGGGCACCGTCTTGTGCGAAGCGAAGTCGCGTGCGGCGTCGATCGGCAGTCGATCGCCGAGCCACTTCATCGTCTCGGAAATGACCCTGGTCAGCATGCCTATGCCTTCGAGACGACGATGGTCTTGGGTTGGGCGGCGCCTCGATCGACCAGATGGACGTCGAAGGTCTCGAGCGGCTTGGGCGGCGGCCCGTCGATATTGCGCCCCTGCAGGTCGTACACCCCGTTGTGGCACCAGCACCAGAGCAACTGCTTGTCCTGCCGGTACTCGACGATGCAGTCCAGATGCGTGCAGGTGGCCGCATAGGCCCGAAAATCGTCGTCCGCCAGACGCACGACAATCACCGGGTCCGAGCCGAAGCGCACGATCTTGAAGCCGCGATCGAGCAGTTCGGGATCGTTGGTCAAGCCCGCCTCGACCTCGTTGGTGGTGGCTTCCGGCACGTCGGGAGGGCTGACGAAACGAACCACCGGGTAGACCACGGAGGCCACGAACCCAGCGAGCGCACCGCCGAAGATCCAGCGCAGGAGCCCACGGCGCCGCTTCAGTTCCCCACGCCCCTCGATCTCGCCCACGGCCCCGTCCTCCTCCTCGTGCATGCCGAACCTCCCCCTCTCCGGATCGGCGGAGACCTCGTCGAGCGGATCGGTTCCGTCAGGAGGACTACTGGCCGGTCTGGAATGGAATATGGAGGCGATCCTACCCACTCCGCCAACGGCCTCCCCTACCCGATCGAGTGGGAGAGGAGGCACGGTG
The DNA here is from genome assembly GCA_963851415.1 of uncultured Acidobacteriota bacterium. Classification (GTDB taxonomy): domain Bacteria; phylum Acidobacteriota; class Thermoanaerobaculia; order Multivoradales; family Multivoraceae; genus CAWKPF01. Next base: position 3,340,925 of record CAWKPF010000002.1, on the reverse strand, counting down.
GGCGATGACGTCCCGCGGAGCCGCCCGGACAGGGTCGCGAGGAGCGAGGATCACCCGTCTTGTTCGGCGCTCTCGGGAGGCTGATACTCCCCGGGCCGCGCCGAAAGGTACTCCAGGTTCTCGAAGGTCACCGAGCCGGGATCCGAGGTGTCCCACCAGGTGCCTCCCTGGCCGAACCACTTCTCCAGCAGCTTGGCTCGTCGCTTGTCTCTGGACTGGGTCCAGTCGGTGATGTTGTTGTCGAGACCGAGTCCGTAGAGGTCGACGCGCTGACCGTGGCAGCCCGCCATGCACGAGTTCGGCATGCCACCCTGCGCCTGATACTGGAGCGTCTTCTGGGGCGGGATGGCCTCGAAGGTGTGCGAACCGATGTCGTAGGGCACCGCCGAGGTCGCGATCTTGGGCATGTGGCACTGCGTGCAGCGGGACAAGCCCATGCTGCGCTCGGGACCGTAGGGGTGATTCGTGTGCTCACTGACGACCCCGCCGATCTCCAACTCGTTCTCGTCGTACTCCGCCACCATCTCGGGGGTGATCTCGCTGAAATCGCCATGGGTGGCGTGACAGGCGAGGCAGAGGGTGTCGTTGTCGGCGGACGTCGGGATCTCGATACCGCCGTCGTCGATCGAATCCACGATCTGGTGAGCGTTGCTGGTCGGACGGTGCGGATTGTGACACTCGACGCAGACCACCGGATGGAACTGGAAGCCCGGCTTCGAGGACTCCAGAAAGTCCAGCCACTGTTGGTGGTGCTGACGCGAGTTCACGCCGTCGGGCCAACGACCGGAGGCGTCGGTGAAGAAGTCGGTCAACGGAATCCCCAGCCCAGGGCTCCAGGACTGGCCGGTCGCGTCGTTGAAGGGCCAGTCGTGAACGCCTCCCGGCACCGACTTCACCCGAGCGTGGCACTGCCCGCAGACCTCGTTGCTCTCTTCGCTCGAGAGATCCGCCGGGTTGACGATCAGATCCGGATTGCCCGCCGAGAGCACGTGCTTGGAGCCGAGTCCGTGGCACGCCTCGCAGCCGACATTGACGATGTCGACCTGACCATCGTGGTCGTAGTCGAGATAGGCCGGATCGTTCGGATTGAAGATCGAGGCCGGGTAGGCCTGGTACTTCCACTCACCGTTGCCGTCCTGGGCGAGCGTCCGGATCCCGGTGGTGTGGCAGCCGATGCACTTCTCCGAGTAGCTTCGGCCCTGCTGAGCGAGCACCGCGGCCGGAGTGCCAGGACCGTAGAGGGGCTGGCCGCTGGCGTCCCACCAGTTCTCCGGATGGTAGGTCACGTACTCGTCGGTCGCCTCGTTGTACTGCACGGGACTGACGTAGTTGTCCGCCGAGAGCCCGTCCGGCGTACCGCTCACCGGCACCCGCACGAGGTAGCGCTGCTTCCAATCACCGGTTCCCCCCTGGGTGATGACCACCGGCAGGGTCAGCTGACCGATCGTGATCGAGTAGCCACCGTTCTGAATGGACAAGATGGGAGCGTTCGGCTTGTAGTGGTCGAAGGCCGACTGGATCTGGTTGAAATCGAGCCCCTGCTGGAAGTCGTCGACGCCATTGCCGTCATAGTCGGCCACGACGCCCTTTCCCGGGACGAGCGAGTACTCGGCCAGCGGACGCCGCAGCGCCTGGGCGTGCTTGGTGTCGCGCACCCCGGCAAACCGCCCGTGGCAGGAGATGCACACCTCGTTGCCGACCGCGACACCGGCCTGCAGTTCGCTCGTCGTGTAGACCTTCAGCAGATTGGCGGTCAGGGCCGTGCTGTTCGATGTCAGCGACATCTGGGGGCCTTCGCCCTCCACGGGGGACGGGTCGTAGAAGCCCAGGCCGGTGAGTCCGACTACGGCGACCAGCGCCGCGACAACGGTGAAGCGTTTCATCTCTATTTCTCCCTCTCTCTCACGCTCTCGTTCGAGGATGCATCGGGCGACCGCCTGAACCTCAGGGGTCGAAGAAGGTCGCACTCCGATTGGAGCCGTGGATCGCCACGTGACAGCTGGTGCAGTTGCGGTAGCGCGACCGGGAAAGATCGTGGAAGCTCGGTACGTTGGCGTGGCACTCGAGGCAGGTGTTGAGGATCTGCCGCCGATCCAGCATTCGGGGATTGGTCGATCCGTGAGGTTGGTGGCACTCGACACATCCGTTGACCGAATGGGCCGGATGGGGGAATACGAACGGCCCCGCGAGATCGATGTGACACTCGACGCAGAGTCCGCCGTTGCCGTGCTCTGCCAATCTCGCCACGCGCTGTTCGTTGTGAGCGGAATGGCAGTCGGTGCACTCGAAGGGCTTCGTTCCCTTGCGATGAGCGAACGGCCAGTTGAACGAGCTGGCGATCGCTGCGTGGCAGTCGCCGCAGGTCTCGTAGGAGCTGGAGTGCAGCAGCCAGTCCTCCTCCTGGCCATGCGCGGGGTCGTCGGCCAGGCCATGACCCATCTCGTGGCAGTCGAGACACTCGACCGAACGCCGATCGTGAGCCGGCATCACCAGCGCCATCTGCTGGGCACTGTCGGTGTGACAGGTCGAGCACGCATCCGGCCCCGGCCACCGCACGATGTTCTCCGGCAACGGATCTTCCATGTGCTCGGTGGCGTCGCCGTGGCAGGTGGTGCAGGAGCTGTCGAAGAGCGCCTGGTCGGCCCTTGCCATCGCGCGGCCATGAGAGGTCGTGGCGTAGGCCTCGGCCTCGTCGTGGCAGGCATAGCAGTCCTCCCAGGTCACGACCGCGGCTTCGTCCTCCTGGCTGATCGCCGCAGGTGCGAAGCCGAGCACCGCCACCACGACCGCGGCCGAGGCCGCCGCCACGAGTCCGAGACTCAGCCAGGGTTGGATTTCACGGTCCCGGTACACGCCACCCCTCCTCATTCGAAGCTCCAGCGGAGCGCCACTCCGTAGCGAGTCGTATCGTAGTCGTCGACATCGGTGCGCTCTTCGTCGTAGTCGTAGTACTCGCCGAAGACCGAGATCTCGGTCTGCTCGGTCAGGTCGAAGCCGACGCGGGCTCGAAAGATCCAGGAGCTCACCGGCCAGGTGTCCCCCCGGTCGTCCACCCAGACGACGTTTCCGTTCAGATGGGCTCTGCCCATCCCCACCCGTCCCCAGAGCGTGGGCGTCAGCAGGTCGAGATCGTAGATCGATCGGCCATCGTCGCCGTTCGGCAGCACCAGATCGGTCGTCGTGCGAATGGCCGCCGAATCGAGCCCGAGGCCGAAGCCGGTGTCGCCGTCCTTGGCGTTCCAGTCGAGATGGATCGCGTAGGAATCCGCCGAGTGATCGAGACCGGCAACCTCTCGAGGATTCTCCCCCTCCTCGAGTCGACCCTGGAGGCGCAGCGAAAAGCCCTTGGCGAGCCCGATCTCGGCCTGGAGTTGGAGTCGATCGACGTCGCGAGGCTCGGTACGAAAGGCATATCGATCGAAGGCTCCGTGCTCGTACTCGCCACTCAGACGCAATCGCGTCGACGGGCGGTAGCCGAAGCCGAGCAGGAAGCCGTCGCCATCCCGCGTCACCCGGTTGTCGGTGTCGCTGCGCAGGCGCCAATCGGTCTCGCGCGAGCCGAAGAAGGCCCCCGCCCACACGCTCCACGCGTTGGCGCTCCACTCCACCTCACCTCGAAGACGCTGCTCCTGGACGTCGAGCACGTTGCGATCGTCGATCGGCCCGACGATGTCGTTGACGTCTCCCAGCGGCGACGTGAGGCGGAGGATCCGGGATCCGAGCAGCGAGGTGTCGGTCGACCGATCGCGGTACATCCCGATCAATCGTACCTTCCACTGGGGGGCGAACCGGTAGGCGAAACGGAGATTGCCCGCCAGGGTGTCGAAGTCGGCCGATCCGAGCAGATCGTCGACGAAGGCGATCTGGCCGAAGGAGCCGCCCTCGACTCCGTAGCCAAAGGTGGTGAGTCCGCTGCTGTCCAGAGACGAGGGACTGTACAGAAAGGAGCCTGCCACTTCGGTGCGCCGCTTGCCGTAGGTCAGTAGCAGTCGCGAGGTCGGCGTGTCGATCTCGTCGGAACGAGTCGTACTCGCTTCTTCGAAGGTGTTGCTGCTGCCCGGGTCGGTGCCCGCAGGACTGTAGCGATCGTTCCGTTCGTACATGGAGAAGCCCTGCTCGAAGACCAGCTTGACCGGCAGGGTCTTGGTCTCCAGCTTGAGCGCCACCTCGGTCATCGACTGATCGAAATTCACCCGCAGCGGAACCAGTTCGTTGAGTCCCCAGTGCGAGCGAGTCGCCCAACCGCTGCGCTCGTAGTAGCGCAGATCGAGTCCCAGCTGCGCAGCCCTCCAGCCGTCCCAGCGCACCTGACCGCGCCAGCGGGTGATCGCCCACTCATCGCGGTTCACGGCCAGAACGGGGTCGATCAGTCCATAGAACGCCTCACGCCGGTCGTAGTCGAGTTGGAAGGTCCACGGAGAGTCGAGCTCGTAGCGCAGTCGCGCATATTCGCTCGGCTCCGCATCACCGAATCCACCGGCCTCGAGCTCGAAGCTCGACTGGCTCTCCTCCGCCGGCCGCCAACGCAGCTCCAGGTCCTCGAGCCACAGCCCGTCGCTGAGGCCCATCTGGGTGCGGTAACTGTCTTCGTTGCCGCTGCGACTCTCTCCGACATAGCCGAGCGAGATCGTGCCGTTCCACCCCTCGGCGTGCAGCGGAGGCGCCAGCATGACCAGCGCCAGCGCGAACGACAGCCCCCACACCAGTCCTCTCGGCGACATCCTGCTCCCTCCAACCGGGCCGTTCACTCTCTCCTCCCCCCGGAGTCTTCACAGGTACGACCTGTTGCTCTGGTTCCCATGGTTCTGTCTGGTCCGGACTCCCTCGTCACCGAACTCTGTCACCGAAGTGTCGACAAATTCGGACACCAACGGGGCATTCTTTGCAGACGACTCTTCAAAAGTCGCTACCCCGCCGGGTGGCATCCCGGCGATCCCATCATTCTCGGTCTCGAAAATCAAATGCTCTGGGGCCCCGAACCCCCCTCGGCTCTGCTCCGCAGCGCTCACTCGAACCCGGGGCCCCCATCCCCGCTACTTCCAGAGAAGTCACAAATGTGTTCGAGTACCCCGAACGAGCGGACAGTCGTCATCCCCCCCGCTGGGGTGGCAAACAGTTCCGGGGTGGCTGCCTATGATCGTCGGCGAACTACCTCCGGGACACAACCACGGCCCTTCCATTCGTGAAGACACGAGGGCCGAATCGATCCCAGGGAGAAAACACACATGAAGAACCTGACCAAGATCACCCTTCTGCTGAGTCTCGGGCTCGGCGTCATCGCCCTTCTCACGACCCCCGCGTTCTCGGCCGACGATGCCGGCAAGGACGAGTTCCTCGCCCAGGGCTGCAACAAGTGCCACTCCGTCTCGACCCAAGACATCGAGGCAACGATCAAGTCCGAGAAGATGCGCGGCCCCGACCTCGCCACGGCCGAAGATCACGAAGCCGCTTGGATCGTCCAGTACGTGAACAAGGAAGTCCAACTGAACGACAAGGACCACAAGGCGCCTTTCAAGGGAACCGCAGAACAATTGGAGACCGTCGCCAACTGGGTCGCTTCATTGAAGTAGCACAGGCAAGGACCGACCGATACCGGCGAAGCCCTACGGCTTCGCCGGCTTCGGTTTTCCCAGCGACGTCGCCTCCGAATCCTCAGAGGAGCTCCTCACCGACGAGCTCCGCAGCGCGAGAAAAGGAGAGTGTGATGTTGTCTGAACGGGAGTGGTTCCAACAGGAACTCGAGCGAAGAGGTGTGTCGCGCCGGAGCTTCATGGCTTTCTGCGGCACGATGGCGGCGGCGATCGGTCTTCCCCGCTCGGCCGCCCCGCAGGTCGCCGAGGCGGTGACCACCAAGAAGAAGCCCACCCTGGTCTGGCTGGAGTTCCAGGACTGCGCGGGAAACAGCGAGTCCTTTCTGCGCGCCGGACGCCCCAGCACCGCTGATGTGATCCTCGACATCCTTTCGGTCGACTATCACGAGACGATCATGGCGGCCGCCGGTCACCAGGCCGAAGCGCGACTGCAGGAGGTCGTCGACCAGCAGCCCGGCGAGTACCTCTGCGTCGTCGAGGGGTCGATCCCGACCGGAGCCAACGGTGCCTACTGCTGCATCGGAGGCCGCTCGGCCCTCGAGATCGCACGCGAGGTGTGCGGCGGCGCCGCCGCCACCATCGCCATCGGCACCTGCGCCGCCTTCGGTGGCCTCCCCGCTGCGGGACCCAACCCGACGGGTGCCTTGAGCGTCGGGGACGCCGTTCCCGGCGTGCGCAATCTGATCAACCTCTCGGCCTGCCCCGCCAACGGGGAGAACCTGGTCGCTCTGGTGGTCTACTACCTGACGCTCGGCCACTGGCCTGCCACCGACGCACTCCATCGACCCCTGTTCGCCTACGGCAAGACGATTCACGACAACTGCGAGCGACGCGCTCACTTCGACGCCTCGCAGTACGTCGAGAACTGGGGGGACGAGGGCCATCGCCAGGGCTACTGCCTGTACAAGGTGGGCTGCAAGGGCCCCGTCACCAAGCAGAACTGCCCCAACATCGGTTGGAACTCCGGCACCAACTGGCCGATCGGTGCCGGCCACGGCTGCATCGGCTGCGCCGAGCCCGACTTCTGGGACAAGATGACGCCCTTCTACCAGCACCTCGCGGGCGTACCCGGCTTCGGGGTGCACTCCAACATCGACACCATCGGCGTGGTGGCGACGGTCGGCGTCGGCGCCGCCTTCGCGGCTCACAGCCTGATCCACCTCGGCAAATCCAAGCTGCTCCACAAGACGGCTCCACCGCCCGCGCAGCCCCCAGCCGAGAGTGCTTCCGACAAGGGAGGTGAAGCATGACGCACGTCGTCGTCGATCCCGTGACCCGTATCGAGGGTCATCTCCGCATCGAGGCCGAGGTCGAAAACGGGAGGGTTCAGGATGCCTGGTCCTCCTCGACCATGTTCCGCGGCATCGAGATCATCCTGCAGGGCCGCGACCCCCGAGACGCCTGGGCTTTCACCCAGCGGATCTGTGGCGTCTGCACCACCGTTCACGCGATCGCGTCGATCCGAGCGGTCGAGAACGCCATCGGGGCCGAGCCCCCGCCCAATGCGCGACTGCTGCGCAACATCGTCATGGCGTCGCAGATGGTGCAGGACCACGTCGTGCACTTCTACCACCTGCACGCCCTGGACTGGGTCGATCTGGTCAACGCGCTCGAGGCCGATCCGGCCGAAACCGCGGCGCTGGCCCAGTCGATCTCCGACTGGGGCAAGTCGAGCACCAAGTACTTCCAGGGAGTCCAGGACCGGGTGCGCGGCTTCGTCGAGCGGGGCCAGCTCGGCCCGTTCGGCAACGCCTACTGGGGCCACCCCGCCTACCGACTGCCCCCGGCGGCCAACCTGATGGCGGTGGCCCACTACCTCGAGGCGCTCGACTGGCAGCGCGAGTTCATCAAGATCCACGCCATTCTCGGCGGCAAGAACCCGCACCTGCAGAGCTTTCTGGTCGGTGGCATGTCCACTCCCATCGATCCCGACTCGCAGGCCGCGATCAACGCCGGAACGCTCGGACAGCTCAAGACGCTGACCAAGGGAGCGCTCGAGTTCGTCGAAAAGGTCTACATCCCGGACCTGTTGGCCGTTGCCTCCTTCTACAAGGACTGGGCCGGATACGGCGCCGGGCCAGGCAACTACATGGTGTATGGCGAGTATCCCGAGGGCGACGGCGCGGGCGCGCCGCTCTATCTGCCTTCGGGAGTGATCCGGGGCAAGGACCTCTCGACCGTGCACGACTTCGACCCGGACAAGATCAACGAGTTCGTGACCCACTCCTGGTACAGCTACGGAGACGGCGACGGCGAAGGGCTGCACCCCTTCAACGGCGAGACCCGGCCCAACTACACGGGCCCCGAGCCGCCCTACGACCGGCTGCACACGGATCAGAAGTACTCGTGGCTCAAGTCGCCTCGGTACGACGGCATGGCCGTCGAGGTCGGGCCACTCGCGCGCATGCTGGTGGCCTACGGTCGCGGGCACCAGCGCGTGCAGGAACTGGTGAACTTCGCGCTCGGCCACCTCGGGGTCGGCCCCGAGGCTCTGTTCTCGACCCTGGGCCGAGTGGCCGCGCGGGGGCTCGAGACGCAGGTGTTGGTCGAGCGCATCGACGACTGGATCGACGAGATCGGTGCCAACATGGCCAAGGGCGACCTGCGGATCCACGACAACTCGAAGTGGGAACCGTCCAGCTGGCCGAAAGAGTGCAGCGGTTTCGGCCTCCACGAGGCGCCGCGCGGTGCCCTGGGGCACTGGGTCAAGATCGACAACGGAACGATCTCCAACTACCAGTGCATCGTGCCGAGCACCTGGAACGCAGGTCCTCGCGATGCCGCCGGTCAGCCCGGAGCCTACGAGCAGTCTCTGCTCGGGACTCCGATCGCCGACCCGGAGCAGCCGATCGAGATCTTGCGGACCATCCACTCCTTCGACCCATGTATGGCCTGTGGCGTGCACGTGCTCGACGCTACCGGGCGTGAGATTCTGGAGGTGAAGGTGCGATGACCACGAAGTCCATTTCGCGGATCCGCCACTTCGACCTCTCGCCGGTCTACGTGTGGGAGGCGCCGGTGCGCCTGACGCACTGGCTGATCGTGCTGTCGATGGTCGTCCTGGGGGTGAGCGGTGTCTACATCGGTAACCCCTTCCTGGTGGCCAACGGAGAGGCCGGCGACCACTTCATCATGGGGTGGGCGCGGGCCGTGCACTTCTACTTCGCCATCGTCTTCGTCCTGGCGGTGCTCTCCCGCATTCTCTGGATGTTCATGGGCAACCGCTGGTCGCGCTGGAAGCAGTTCCTGCCCGTCCAGAAGCGGCGTCGCGAGGGTTTGATCGGCACGCTCAAGTTCTACCTCTTCGCCAGGGAGACTCCACCGCCCTTCATCGGCCACAATCCGCTCGCGGGAATGGCCTACACGCTCGTCTTCGTGCTCTACCTGGTGATGATCACGACCGGCCTGGGTCTCTACGCGGTGAACGCTCATGTCGGCTCGCCGATGCGTGGCTTCGAATTCTTCGTGCGACTCTTCGGCGGCATGCAGAGCGCCCGCTACATCCACCACATCTGCATGTGGCTGCTGTTCGGCTTCGCCGCCCATCACGTCTGGAGCGGTTTTCTCGTCTCCAGGGTCGAGAAGATGGGCACGATGGACTCGATCTTCTCCGGCTACAAGTTCGTGCACGCCGAAGACGTGAAGCACCTGGCCAAGGAAGAGGGCTTCGAATGACGTCCCACTACGGCACCGAGGGCTCCGGAAGCGAGTGCGGTCCAACCGGGCGACCCGGCAACCGTTTGCTCATCCTCGGCCTCGGCAACGTGCTGTGCGGTGACGACGGACTCGGTGTCGTGGCGGTCGAGCGACTGCTCGAGCAGTACGAGGCGCCTGACGGCGTGGAGATCCTCGACGGTGGCACGTTGGGGCTCTCACTCCTCAGCTGGACCACCGACACCGAGACCCTGCTGCTGGTCGACGCGATTCGGACCGACGAGCCCGCGGGAACGTTGGTCCGTCTGGTGGGCGACGATGTGGCCCCGGCAGTGAAGCATCGCCTGTCCGTGCACCAGATCGGCGTCGCCGATCTGCTCGACGGCATGCGGCTGATCGGGAGGTGTCCGCCGACGATGCATCTCCTCGGCATCGTGCCGGAGAGCCTGCATCTCGGCACCGATCGCACCCCTGCGATCGAGCAGGCGCTACCGAGACTCATCGAGGCGATCGTCCAGGAGGCAGCGGCGCTCGGCCATCCGCTGACGTTGCGAGACGTGGCTCGATCGGGACAGGTCCATCATGAAGAAACGGCTTCTGCAGATGCGGTCCCTCGCCCGGCGTCCGGGGCTGGGACTGCTGTTCCTCCTGTGCCTAGCCGGCCTAGCGTCGGGCTGTGGTGAGGAGAACATCCTGCCCGACCCCTACCGTACGCTGGCCGTGCCGGAGACATTGACCTCGCTCGAGGCACGCCAGCGCGGCCGCGCGCTCTATCTGGAGAACTGCGTGCTCTGTCATGGCGAACGCGCCGACGGAATGGGAGTGCGCCATGACACGCTGGTGCCGCCACCGCGCGACTATGGCGATCCGGCTTGGCGGGCTCAGGCAACGCCTCGCTCGGTCTACTACGCCATCGCCGAAGGGGTCCAGGGGACTGCCATGCCTGCCTGGAAGGTGCTGGATCCGGATCAGATCTGGGATCTGACCGCCTATGTCCTCTCGGTCGCGGAACACGGTTCGACCGTGGAGGGCGCCGAGCCGCCACCAGTGGCGCGGGAGGATCGTTGAACGCCTGCCGTATCGAAATCAGGGGCGTCGTCCAGGGCGTCGGATTCCGCCCATGGGTGTTCGCCCTGGCCAAGCAGGAGCAGGTCCGCGGTCGGGTGCGCAACGACGAGAGCGGCGTCACGATCGACGCGTGGGCCAGTCAGGAACGTCTCGAACGTTTCTGTTCCCGGCTGCGCACCGAGCCCCCACCGGGGGCCATCCTCGATCGCTTCGAGCAGCACGATCTCGACACCGTGGAGCCGGCGCCCGAAGACTTCTCGATCGGACCGAGCGAGACCAGCGAAGCGACGAGCCGCGGTGTCTCTGACCGGCGACGGGTTTCGATCCCGCCAGACATGGCGACCTGCCCCCAGTGCCGTGCGGAATTGCTGGACGCACACGACCGTCGCCACGGCTATCCGTTCACCAACTGCACCCACTGCGGCCCGCGTTTCACGATCGCCACGGACGTTCCCTACGATCGTCCCGCCACCACCATGGCGGCGTTCCCCATGTGCGAGAAGTGTCGGCACGAGTACGACTCGCCCGAGGACCGTCGCTTCCACGCCCAACCCAACGCCTGCCCCGACTGCGGACCGCGACTGACGCTCCTCGACCCGGCCGGCCGACCGATCGAGACCGTCGACCCACTCGCCGAAACAGCTCGGCGGCTCGGTAGCGGAGAGATCCTCGCGGTCAAGGGACTGGGAGGCTTTCATCTCGTCTGTCTCGCCACGTCCGACGTCACCGTGCATCGCCTACGCCAGCGCAAGCGACGAGACTGTAAACCCTTCGCGGTGATGGTCGAGTCCCTGAACGAAGCGCGCCAGTACGCGCGCACGACGGTCACGGAGGAGGACCTCCTGGCCGGCCCCGAGTCCCCGATCGTGCTGGTTCGACGCCGGGGAGAGTCCTTGGCCGGCGAAATCGCCCCCGGCCTCGACCGGGTCGGCCTCATGCTGCCCTATACCCCCTTGCACCACCTATTGATGCGCGCCGTCGGCAAGCCGCTGGTCATGACCTCGGCCAACCTCAACGGCGAGCCGATCGTTCGCACCGAGAGCGAGGCGCTCGAAACGCTCGGTACGATCGCCGATGCCTTCCTGGTGCACGACCGCGAGATCGCGGCGCGATGCGACGACTCCGTCGCCAGGGTGGTAGCAGGCGCTCCCGTGCTCCTGCGCCGCTCTCGTGGTTTCGTTCCACGCGCGATCCTGCTGCGCCGCCCCGTCGAGCGCCCCACGCTGGCGGTGGGATCCCAGCTCAAGAACACCTTCTGTATCGCTGCCGGCGACACCGCCTATCTCGGACCGCACATCGGAGACCTGGACAATCTCGAGACCTACGAGGTGTTCTGCCAGGAGGTGGAGCGCATGCAGCACCTCATCGGAGTGGCACCCGAGATCTTCGTCCACGATCTCCATCCCGAGTATCTCTCCACCCGCTACGCCCTCGAGCGCTCCTGCGTGTCCGACGACGGAGATTCGGTGCGCATCGCCGTGCAGCACCACCACGCCCACCTCGCGAGCGCGATCGCCGAGGGCGGGCTGGACGAGGAGGGTCCGGTACTCGGGTTGATCTTCGACGGTACCGGCCTGGGTACCGACCACACGGCATGGGGGGGAGAGATCCTGTTCGGAGACGCCGCCGAGTTCCAGCGAGTGGCGACGCTGCGGGCGCTCCCCCTGGTAGGGAACGAGCGGGCGATTCGAGAGCCTTGGCGCCTCACGCTCGCGCTGCTCGACGACGCCTTCCACGGAGAGGCGCCCCTCGAGCGGCTGCGCCTCTTCCAACAGATCCCGCGCGAACACGTCGAACTGGTTCGTCAGATGATCCGGCGCAACGTCGTCTGCCCACGGGCTCACGGTGCCGGGCGCTACTTCGACGCTGTGGGTGCGCTGGTCCTGGCCCATCCTCGGGCCCGTTACGAGGGGCAGCTCGCGATGAGGCTCGAAGATCACGCTGCCCGGCTCTGGGACCCGACTCCCGAGGCCTACTCGTTCGACATCGAGCGCGCGAGCGATCCCTGGGAGATCGACCTGCGGCCCGCCATCCGGGCGATGGTCGAGGAGCTGCTCGCAGCCCCTGATTCGCCGGCCATCGAGGCTCGGATCGCTGCGAGGTTCCACGCCACCCTGGCGGCGTCCGCACTCGAGGTCGCGGCGTCCTGGGTCGAGGGCCGAGGCGTGTATCCGGCCCGCACGCCCATCCCGAAGATCGTCACCAGCGGCGGCTGCTTCGCCAATGCAGAGCTGGCGCGCCATCTCTGCCGCCTGATGGAGACCAGCAGAGTGCCTTTCTCCGAGCCGTTCTTCCAGCGCCAGGTGCCGCCCGGTGACGGCGGCATCGCCCTCGGCCAGGTCGCCGTCGCGACGGCCGCCCTGGCACGACACGCCGAGTCGCCCCATACTCGGTCGCACAGTCACCCGGTGTATGGACCCGAGGGCCCGCAGGCCCGATTGCCACGACGAGAGGAAGCGCCACCATGTGTCTAGGTGTCCCTGGAAAGGTCGTCGAAGTGCTCGACGAATATCGTGCGATGGTGGACTTCTGGGGCGTCCAGAAGGAGGTGCGCCTCGACATCGTAGACCAACCGGTGACGGCAGGAGACTTCGTGCTCAATCACGTCGGTTTCGCGATCCGGAAGATCCCGGACGAGGAGATCGCGCAGACTCTCGAGCTCTACGAACTGCTGCTCGACGCGGCCCGTGACGACATGATGGCGGAAGACGTGCGGGGCGAGATCGAAGCCACAGGCCCGAGGCCGCCGACATGACTACGCAACGCCCGACCCCGTCCGGCAAGACGAATCGCCCACTCGAGTTCAGGGATCCCGAGCGGGGGCGACAGCTCGCCTCTCGACTCGAGCAGCTGACCGGAGAGATCGGACGCCGCGCTTCGGTGATGCACGTGTGCGGCAGCCACGAACAGGCGATTGCCCGCTTCGGACTGCGCGCGGCCTTCCCTGAGGACCTGGACGTCATCATGGGGCCGGGCTGTCCGGTCTGCGTCACCGACGTGCCCGAAGTCGACGAGGCCGTCGTGCTGGCAGAAGACGGCAAGTGGATCGTCACCTACGGTGACATGGTTCGCGTGCCCGGCACCCGGTTCTCGCTCGGCGATGCCCAGGCGAAGGGCGCGAAGATCCACGTGATCTATAGCGTCGGTCAGGCGATCGAGCTGGCCAGCGAGAACCCCGAAGAGGAGATCGTCTTCTTCGCCTCCGGTTTCGAGACCACCGCCGTCGCCACCGCCGCGATCGCGCTCAGGGAGCTGCCCGAGAACTTCTCCATTCTCTCCGCGCACAAGTACATCCCCCCGGTGATGGAGATCGTCGCCGAGATGCCCGAGACCCGCATCGAAGGATACCTGGCGGCAGGACATGCCGCGGCGATCACGGGGTGGGGCGTGTTCGAGCCCTTCGTCGAGCGTCACGGACTGCCGGTCGTGGTCGCGGGATTCGAGCCACTCGACATCCTGGCCGGACTCGTCCGGCTGCTCGAGCTGATCCGAGACGGTCGCGCGGAGGTCGTGAACACCTTTCCCCGCTGTGTGACCCGCGAGGGCAATGTCAATGCCCAGCGCCAGCTCTGGCGGGTGTTCAAGCCGATCGGAGGCCGCTGGCGCGGCATCGCGCACGTGCCCAATGGCAACCTGCGCCTGCGCGACGAATTCGCGGCCATCGACGCGCGCCGGCGCTTCGATATCGACGTCTCGCGGCTGTGGGACCAGTCACCCGCACCGCTCCAACAGCAGTGCATCTGCGGTGACATCATGGCCGGGATCGCCTCCCCCGACGGCTGCTCCTTGTTCGGCAAGGAGTGCCGACCGGAGAACCCCGTGGGAGCCTGCATGGTGTCGAGCGAGGGCACCTGCAAGATCTGGCATCAGTACGGTGGCAGACCCGATCTCGGTGGTCGCCCTCATCCTGGCGCAGTCGCGAGCGAGGGGAAATCATCCCGATGAGCCGCTCGCCCTCGACGCTCGAAGGGGAGACGTTGATCGGCCTCAAGCATGGCGCGGGAAGTCGAGCCATGCGCGAGCTGATCCGCCGGATCTTCGCCGAGGGCTACGACCCGAGCGCAGTCGACGGTATCGGCCTCGACAAGATGGACGACGGCGCCGCGTTCCGCCTCGGCGATCGATGGCTGGTGCTCACCACCGACTCACACGTGGTGCATCCGCTGATCTTCCCTGGCGGGGACATCGGCCGCCTCGCGGTCTCGGGCACGGTCAACGACCTTGCCATGATGGGGGCCACGGAAGTCCTTGGACTGACATCCAGCTTCATTCTGGAGGAGGGCTTTCCCGTCGAAGAGCTCGAGCTCATCCAGGCGTCACTGCTCGCGACCAGTCGAAAGGCCCGAGCGCCGATCGTGACCGGTGACACCAAGGTGATGGGCCGAGGAGAGATCGACCGCGTCGTGATCAACACCAGCGGTGTGGCACTGACCGACCGGGTCGTCACCGACGACGCCCTACGCCCCGGCGACCGGTTGGTGGTTACCGGAACCGTGGGCGACCACGGTCTCGCGATTCTGGCGACCCGCAACGAGCTCGAGCTCTTTGGCGACCTGCGTTCGGATGTCGCACCCCTCAACGGCTTGATCCGCGACGCCCTCGATGCCTGTGGCGAGGACATCGTGACGATGAAGGACCCGACCCGCGGTGGTCTCGCCAGCGCGCTGTTCGAGATGGCGACGAAGAGCGGCGTCGGCATCGTGCTCGACGAGCCGGCCGTCCCGGTCAGCGACCAGGTCAGGGCCGCCGGAGAACTGCTCGGGATCGACCCCCTCTGCGTCGCCAACGAGGGTAAAGCGCTGATCGGGGTCCGCCCGGGCGCTGTCGATGCGCTGATGAAAGCACTCCACGCTCACGAGCTCGGCGCCGACGCAGCGGTCATCGGAACCTGCACCGAGGAGCGCCGCGGCTCGGTCATTCTCGATACCGGCTTCGGTCGACGCCTCCTGGCCGAGCTCGACGGCGAACCGATGCCACGGATCTGTTGACAGGCGGCGACGGGGACCCCGGACATGACACACATCCGCATCGCGACCGAGATCGAAGGCGCCCCCGGAGTCGGCACCATCACGATCGACCGGCGTGAGCGTTTCAACTCCTTCGACGTCGAAACGGCTCGCGATTTCCGTCAGGCGGGACTCCAACTGGCCCGAGACGAGAACATACGAGCGGTGGTGCTGCGGGGCACCGGTGGCGTGTTCTCGAGCGGCGCCGACCTCAAGTACATCCGCGCCGGCGGCGAGCCGACCGACCTGGGCTACCTGCAGCAGGGGCGGGATACCTCGACTCCCGAATCCGGCCAGGGCCCGGGCGAGGTCTTCAAGCAGATCCTCGAGTACCTTCACTCGACGCTCTCGGAGATCCGACGCGCGCCGAAGCCCTTCGTAGCCGCCGTGGACGGAGTAGCGGCCGCAGGCGGCTTCGGCATCGCCATGTGCTGCGATCTGGTGTTCGCCTCACAGAGGGCCACCTTCGAATGGGCCTACCACAAGACCGGACTCACCGGCGCCGAGAGCTCGACCTTCCTGCTCCCCCGGCTCCTCGGCTTCCGTCGGGCGATGGGGTTGATCATGCTGAACCCACGCCTCGATGCCGACCAGGCGCTGGAGCTGGGCCTGGTGAACGAGGTACTGGCCACGGACGGCTTCGAAGACGCGGTCATGGAGAAGGCCACTCGCCTGGCGGCCGGACCGACGCGGGCCTTCGGCGTGGCCAAAGGCCTGCTCAATCGCGCCGCCGGAATGGACCGCCTCGACTATCACCTCGACCAGGAGCTCGACGAGCTGGCGCGGATCGCGGACGGCGAGGATTTCGCCGAGGGGATGGCGGCCTTCTTCGAGAAGCGAGAGGCTCGCTTCGAAGGCAACGGCTGAAGGCGGAGACGATGCACGAGTACTCGGTCCTACAGTCCCTTCTGACCAGCGTCGAGGCCACGGTCGATGACGCGATTTCACAGCGGGGCTCGAGCCGAGCCGGTGCCGCGAGTGCCGACGTGCGCAGTATCGAGGTGCGAATCGGAGAGCTCTCCGGAGTCGAGGTCGAGTTGCTTCGGCGAGCCTGGACCCTGTTCGAAGACGATGCGCGTTGGGGTGGGACCGAGCTGCGCATCGAGACGGTCCCCACCCGATTCAGCTGCCCCGGCTGCCAGCGCGACTTCGAGCGCGGACAGATCCTGCGCTGTCCTGACTGTGAGCTCCCGGCACGTATGATTCAGGGCGACGAGATCGTCCTCCAACGAATCGAAATGGACCTTCGGGAAGCCTCACCTCCGGTTTCCGACACCGAGGCCTGAACCGAGGTAGGAGAAGCGAGCGATGTGTGAGACCTGTGGCTGCGGCGACACCGACCTGGTTCCCATCGAGATCCAGCAGAACATCCTGGCGGTCAACGAGCGCGGCGCGAAACACAACCGCGATCACTTCGAGAAGTCCGGCGTGCTGGCGATCAACCTGATGGGCTCTCCAGGAGCCGGGAAGACCGCACTGCTGGAAGCCACGGCTCGACACGCCGGAGCGCGAAATCTCGCGGCGATGAGTGGCGATCTGGCCACCGAGCGGGACGCCGAACGACTTCAGGCCGCGGGCATCACTGCCACCGGAATCACGACCGGCTCCGCCTGTCACCTCGACGCCGAGATGGTGCACCATGCGCTGCACCACCTCTCCGGGCCGGCCGACCAAGCCGCACCGTTCGAGTTGCTCTTCATCGAGAACGTAGGCAATCTGGTGTGCCCGGCGATCTACGATCTGGGGCAGCGTGCCAATGTGGTGGCGCTCGCGGTCACCGAAGGCGAGGACAAGCCCCTCAAGTACCCGGTCATGTTCCAGAAGGCCGATCTCGTGGTGCTGACCAAGATCGATCTGCTGCCCCATCTTCCGGGCGTGACCGTGGAGGCCTTCAGAGACAATCTCTCGAGAGTGATGCCGGAGTGTGAGCTGATCGAGCTCTCGGCCCTCACCGATGAGGGGATCGAGCAGTGGATGGCCTGGCTCGACAGTCAAGGCGCGGCACCGGCCTCCGAGACGCTGGCAGGATCCCGTGTTTGAGTAGCATGCAGGGCGCCGGGCGGTAGAGTGTGGCGAGGAGGGACTCACCATGACTACCGTGTTGATCACAGGAGCCAGTCGAGGCATCGGTCTCGAGCTCGCCCGCCAGTACGCCGCCGATGGCGATACGGTTCTCGCGACCTGCCGCCATCCGGACAACGCCAGTGACCTCTCCGAGCTGGCCGCCCGATCGACATCGATGCGGGTTCTCCCTCTCGACGTCACCGACTCCGACTCGGTCCAGAGCCTGGCTCGAGAGCTCGATGGCGTGCCGATCGACATTCTGATCAACAACGCCGGGATCTCCGGGCCGCGGGAGGCTCAGACGCTCGGGACCTTCGACTTCGAAGCATGGGCGGACGTCTTCGACACCAACGTGCTCGGCGTCATGCGAGTCACCGAGGCCCTCCTACCGAACCTGCTCGCTGGCGAGCTCGAGAAGCTCGTGACCATTTCGAGCGTGATGGGTTCCATCAGCGAGAACGGGGGTGGCCATCACCTCTATCGCTCCTCCAAGGCCGCGATCAACTCCTCGATGAAGGGTCTGTCGATCGAGCTGGCCAAGAAAGGGGTCACGGTCCTGATTCTGCACCCCGGATGGGTGCGCACCGACATGGGAGGACCGAGTGCCACCCTCTCGCCCACCGACAGCGCAGAGGGTATTCGCAGGGTCATCAGCGGGGCGTCGCCGTCACAGAGCGGCCAGTTCCGAGACTGGAAAGGGGAACAGATCCCCTGGTGAGCGCCACCCGATAGACTGATCCGGGCCGACGAACGTCGGTCTCCTTCCAGCATGCACGCAGACACCAGTCCACCCTCTTCCTGCCTTGCCTCCGTTGTGCGGTCCTCGTCCGTCCGGGCGTGGCGCCTGCTCAGCGTCATCGCCCTGCTGTGCTTCTGCTTCACGCAACGGCTGGCCGCCTGGACCCCGGAGACCCAGAAGCTCATCGCAATCGAGGCAGCCAAGCTGTCGCCTCCCGACCTCTTCCACCTGATCGACCGGCACGAGGACCGGTTCCTCGATGGCGTGGTGGCTCCCTTTCGCGAAGGGGATCCGAGCCGCCACTACAAGAACCTCGACGGTTCGGGACTGCTCGATCGGGTGATCGCCGAGGAGGCTCAGCGAGCGATCGACTACATCGAGGGTCACCAGCCGTTCCCGGAGATTGCCCGCCAGCTCGGGGTCCTGGCCTACTTCATGGCCTCGGCGAACAACCCTCTCAACACCTCTTCCGAGGATCAGTGGGAGAGCCAGTACTTCAAGGACTACGCTTCCTATGTCGAGAGCGCACGCGCCCGGCTACCGGTGATCTTCTACGGCAGCGATTCCCTCCTCGACGCAGGTGACGTCGACGGTTTCGTGAGCCGAGTCCTGGCCCGCGGTCGTCTGCTCTACCCGTCGATCGGGATCGAGTACCGACGCATCGGCAAGCTTCCGGGTTCCCAGTACTTCGACGATCGCTCCACCGCTTTCGGCGTGACTTCGGTGGCATTCAGTCGTGCCGTCAGCGACGTAGCGCTGATGCTCCGGTACGTCTGGATCACGGCCGGGGGCCTGGATCAGCGCGACACACCGGCCGAGAGTGAGGGACGCCTCCTGGTCGTGCGCGGGCGGGAGATGACGCCGGAGGAGGCTCAGGGACTGGGTCTGCCACCCAACTGAGGGGGACAGAGCAGCGATCACACCCCGATCGGGGGTGCGAGGTGGCCGCGCTTCACCCACACCCGGGTTCCCGCGGTGCCGGTCACTGAGAGAGACTCACCGGGAGGGTGACGCAGCCAGGACCACCGAGTTCGCTTCCGGCCCGCGGCTTCCAGCTCGCCCTCCAAGACCAGGAGCTCGACGCCCTTCTCCTCTTCGCCCCACGCTACGACTGCTTCGCGATCGAAGAGCATCAGGTCGACGCTCTCCCCCTCGTAGCGGTGAAGGCACTGTTCACGCACACCGTCGAGAAGACCGGGCCGCCAGGGTGAGCTCTCGGTGTCGATTCGAACCCGTGCGTCGTCCCCTTCCTGAAACTGCCACAACTTCACGAAGATGACGCACCCTGGCTCGCTCCAGGGGGCGTGTTCCGTCCCCGCTGGATTTCGCACATAGCTCCCGGGGCCGAAGTCTCCGTCCGGATCGGAGAACACCCCCTCGAGGACGAGGAACTCCTCGCCACCACCGTGGCGATGTGCATCGAAACCACTCTGCGGAGCAAACCGCACGAGTGTCGTCGCTCGCGCTACCTCCTCGCCGACCCGGTCGAGGAGACATCGCTCGACGCCCGGGAGGGGGGACGGAATCCACCGTGCCCCCTCACCATCGACGCTAGCAGTCGAATTGAAATCCGCATTGACGCGCATGGGTCTCCCTCTTTCGACCCGCAGCCTATCGCGTGCTAGTGTCCCGACCCGGAGACCTCTCGCGTTGCGACTCGGCCACCCGCCACGAGGTTTTCGACTCTTACCGCGAGCTTCAGTTCTCGCACCGGTCATTCCCGCACTCCAGTCCGATCACCAGTTCCCGACCTCAGACCAGGAGCGACTCTCCCATGCTGCCAGCGAAGCGTGCGCTGATTTCCGTATCCGACAAGAGCGGCGTCGTCGATTTTGCCCAGGGCCTCGTCGACCTCGGAATCGAAATTCTCTCGACCGGCGGGACGAAAGGCCACCTCGAGGAGGCGGGCATGACAGTGACGGCCGTGGCCGAGGCCACCGGTTTCCCCGAAATCCTCGGCGGCAGGGTCAAGACGCTTCATCCGAACATCCACGGGGGTATTCTCGCTGACCGATCCCGCGCCTCTCATCTCTCCGAGCTCAATGAGCACGGGATCGAGCCGATCGACCTGGTGGTGGTCAACCTCTACCCCTTCCAGGAGACCGTGCAGCGCGACGGAACCAGCTACGAGGAGATCGTCGAGATGATCGACATCGGCGGCCCCTGCATGCTGCGCGCCGCCGCGAAGAATCACAACGGCGTCATCGTCGTCGTCGATCCCGAGGACTACGCGCAGATCCTGACAGCTCTCCAGGAAGGCGGACAGCGCGTGCCCGAAGCGATGCGCCGCCGCCTCGCCCTGAAGGCGTTTCGCCACACTCAAAGCTACGATTCGGCCATCGCGAATTGGCTCGAGGGGGTCGAGTCTGCAGAGGACAACGACCAGTTCCCGCCTCGGCTGCATCTCGACTTGAGTCGCGTGATGGTACCCCGGTACGGCGAGAACCCTCATCAACGGGCAGCGGTCTATCGGACCGTCGGGGGCGGCGGTCTCTTCGGTGGCTTCGAGCAGCTCCAGGGCAAGGAGCTGTCCTGGAACAACTTCCTCGACGCAGACGCGGCCCGCAAGTTGGCATCACAGTTCAACGAGCCCACCGTGGTGATCGTCAAACACAACAACCCCTGCGGCGTGGGCCGCGCAGAGGATCTGGTCACCGCCTACGAGCGAGCCCTGGCCTCCGACCCCGTATCGGCCTTCGGCTCGATCATCGCCCTCAACCGGCCCGCCACCGGAGAGATGGCCGCTGCCCTCGAGGACCTCTTCGTCGAGGTCGTCATCGCCCCTTCCTTCGACTCCTCCGCTCGCCAGGCCTTCGCGGCCAAGAAGAACCTCCGTCTGATCAACTCTCCGCTCTTTGCGACCCGCCCGGAAGACATCGAGCTCCGAGCCATCGACGGTGGCTTTCTGGCCCAGTCCCTCGACCTGGGCCGTCAGGGGTCCGAAGGCTGGCAGTGTCCGACCCGGAGGAAGCCGACGGACGAGGAGAGACGAGCCCTCGAGTTCGCGTGGAAGGTGTGCCGCCAGGTCAAATCCAACGCCATCGTGATCACCGGTGAAGACCAGACCTTCGGCATCGGCGCTGGCCAGATGAGTCGCGTCGACAGCTGTCGGCTCGCCCTGGAGAAAGCCCAGCAATCGAGCGAAGGCGCCGCAGCCGCCTCGGACGCCTTTTTCCCGTTCCGCGACGGTCTCGATCTCCTCGCTGAAAAAGGAGTGAAGGCGATCGTGCAGCCGGGCGGCAGCGTCAGGGACGAAGAGGTGATCGCGGCGGCGGACGAGCACGGAATCACGATGCTCTTTGCCGGCAAGCGTCACTTCAAGCACTAGAAGCGGCTCCACACCCTCAGAGGGCCTGCGCCACGATCTGCATCGGCTCTTCGCCGCAGGACTCCGCGACCCCTCCACCCCAACGCGATCCAACCACGAGCGAGACCGGAGGTGAGCCCACTCCACTGTCTGCCCCAGCGAACCGTCACCCGCCGAGCCCGCCCGAGCCCGTCCGCCGGAACCTCCCGAATCCCGAACCCCCGAGAAACCATCGAACCACTTCCCAAAATGCTATCCTCAATGAGATGAGTCACTTGGGGCGAGGGATACTCGTTTGCCTGGCGCTGGGGGTTCACCCGGCGCTCGCCCTGCGCGTGTCCGCTGCCACCGACACTCCATGGGACTCCCTGACCCACTTCCGGGCCGCCATCGAATCCGCGGGGCCCCTCTCCGCAAACTACCTCCAGACGTTCACGCCCGCCGGATTCGACAGCTCCGAGCGCGAGGAAGGCACTCTCGCGGTCGACCTCCCCGACTGTCTGCGTTGGGACTACGCCGAGCCCTTCCCCAAGAGCTTCCTGCTGTGCGGCGACAAAGTGCACTACTGGAATCCAGGAGAGAGCCACGGCGAGATCTACACGATCGACGATCGTGATACTCCAGGCCTCGATTTCTTCCTGCTCAGCCCGGCTACACTTCGTGAACGCTATCGTGCAACGAGCGTGCCCCACCCCGAAGGACGAGTCGCCATCCGACTGATCCCCCTCGAGCCGAGCCAGGACCTGGTCGAGGCCCGGGTCGAGCTCGACCCTGAAGCGACCCGCCTTCTGACTCTCGTCTACTTCGACGCCGAGGGAAGCGAAACCCGGTTCGAGATCGGCGACTATAGAGCCGGCGTCGAACCGAATCGTTTCCGCCCTCCACCCGACATCGAATGGGAGGAACCATGAGCCCCAGAAACGAACTGATCCCTAGCTCGACACTTCCGATGCTCCTGTTCATCACCGCCGGAATCCTGGCCATGGCGACCTCTCTCCAGGCAGCCGAGGAGAGAGAGCCCTACGAAGACGGAACGATCGTCCAGATCACCGGCGTCGTCGCAGATATCGCCGGCGATCCGATCGCCGGCGTGACCGTGGCTCTCGAGGGGTCTCGGCGAAGCACCTACTGGGCAACGCTCGAGAAGCGCAAGGAGCATCCCGCCACGATCACCACCTTCACGAACGAGAATGGTGAATACACGCTGAACTGGAAGTGGCACCACTACTACAACAACTTCGAGCTCCGCGCCGTCATCCCGGTCCGGACCGCCGGCGGCAACGATCACCTTCAAACCCTCACCGGCCTCCTGCTCAACGAACGAATCCTGACGGGGTCGCCGGTCTACGTACCGCTGACCGTTCGCGACACGGGTTTCCTCACGAGCTTCCGTGACTTCCTCGCGTCACTCGACACCGACGAGAAACGCGATACCTACGATCGACTCGGTAAACCGGACAAGGTCGAGTCAGTTCGCCTGCAGGACGGCGAAGAGGTGTCCTGGTGGTACTTCGGTATCGGCAAGACCTTTCGGTTCCGCAACGGCGGAGTCACCGAAGTGGTCGAATTCGAGCCGGTACCCCCGATCGGAGACTGAAAAGCCGACAGCCTCTCGCCGCGCTCAGCGAGTGGCGGTCCCGATGCCGTCGAGAGGCTCGATACCGAACAGCCAGGGACCCTCTCCCGCGTCTCCAGGCGGTCTTCGTGGAGGCCCGAGGGAGTCGTCGTGCAACTGCACCCGAGCGGCGGCCACGCTATCGACGCCTCGCAGCCGCACCCACCGGAACTCGCGTGTCGTCGTGTCCCGCCACCAACTCCTCCCCGGAACGAGCAGCACCACCGATTGCTCGGGGGAGGGAATTCCACCTTCGAGGCGAGCTGGAAGGACGTCTCCGGTCGGGGGCTCCTCGCGGGAAAAATCGATGGAGTAGACCCGCGTAGGGTCTGCCTCCAGCCAGAGCTCGAGCTCGCCCACCAATGAAGTGCCGAAATCGATGAGCACGGCCGGAACGTCGACATCCTCGCCGCTGCCTCCACCACCACGAATGCGCACCGACGTCGGCTCGATCGAGTCCGCCCACCGATCCGAACCGTCGCGACCCTCACGAACCACGGCCAGCCGAGCGTCGAGGGGCTGGCCGCCAGGATCTCGGTACGGACGAGCCCAGCGGCCGGTCACCGGTCGCTGCCAGACCTTCGGGCGCTCCGGTGCCGCAGGCTGGGCCAGTCCCTCGATCAGCCCGGGCTCGTGACGCCGAGCGACGATCCACGTCGCATCACTCACCAACAAGGGCTCCTTCTCGCCCGACCGCAGAGTCGCGAGCATGCCGCCCGCGCCGTTCCGGCTGCGGACCTCGAGCACGATGCGATTGGTTCCCGAGCGCAGGAGGTCCGACACGAGGATCTCGTCGAGGGGAGCGCCCGGGCGAAACCCACCCCCCGTCACACCGAAGCCATTCACCCACAGGCGATACTCCTCATCGACCGCGAGCAACAAGCGAAGAGGCTCCGACGAGGCGTCCTCTCGATACTCGAAGTCGCGCACCAGGTAGAACGCGGCGGGGGACGAGCTGCGAGCCGACTCCGTGGCCCAGATCCACGCTGCCGCGCCGGTCGGCACCGAGGCACTCGACCAGCGACGCTCCAAGCGTTCGAGCACGGCGAGCAACAACGCCGAGGAGACTGCGAGCACGAGCAGCAGCCGGGGCCGCAACAGCCACCTCGGCGTTCGGGACGAAGCCGCGTCACTCATGGGAGCGGGCGAAATGTCTGCAGGAGGCGAGTCGACACGGGAGTACCCTAGCACCCCCTCGCCGTTCGTCGAGCCGGCTCGACGCGGGTGTTTGACTCCATGAGCCGCTACACAGTAACTTTGAGTGTGCACCCCACCGATCCCCACCTCGACCCACCCCCCGAGCCTTTCGCGGTCCCCCTTCGGAGCCTCCGGAGGAGCTTCTGCAGTGGCTGAGCAACGAGTCATCTGTGCCATCCCCGCACGGTGGGCATCCGAGCGCCTGCCCGGCAAGCCGCTGCTCGAGCTCGCTGGGCGACCCATGATCCAGCACGTGTGGGATCGGGCGTGCGAGATCTCAGGAGTCGATCGCGTAGTCGTACTGACCGACGATCAGCGCATCGCCGACGTCGTCTCCGGGTTCGGAGGCGAATGCGAACTGACGCCCGAGGAATGCACCAGCGGCACCGACAGAATCGCCTGGGCGGCGCGCCAATGGCGTTGTGACGCCGTCGTCAATCTGCAGGGAGACGAGCCCCTGATCGATCCGCGCGAGGTCGGCAATCTGGTCCGTCATCTGACCGAGCACGGCGAAGCCATGGTGACTCTGGCGACCCGTGTCGATGCTGCCGAGCTCGACGACCCGAATCGAGTCAAGGTGGTGCTGGACCGCCGGGGCTATGCGCTCTACTTCAGTCGTGCCGGGATTCCCTACCCCCGTGGCCCCGTTCCGGACGGGAAGAAGGGGCACACGGTGTGGCGCCACGTCGGCATCTACGGCTATCAAAGGTCGACCCTGCTCGAACTGGCCGAGCTCGAACCGACTCCGCTGGAGCTGAGCGAACGCCTGGAACAGCTGCGGGCGCTCGAGAACGGAATCCGCATTCGCATCCTGGAGGCGCGAGAGGCGCCCATCGGAGTCGATACGCAAGCAGATCTGGCCGTCGTCACGGATCTCATGCGGGCCAACGCCAGCGGGTGATCACGGCACGAAGGGCCGCCCCAGTCCAACTGAATCAACCAGTCCAACCGAAACGACCAGTCCACCCGAAACAGACCCGGCAACCACGAGTCCCGAGACCCAGAGCGGCCGGAGCAGCCGCCAGCATTTCAAGGAGCGAGAAGAGAATGGCGACAAAGTACATCTTCGTAACCGGCGGCGTGGTGTCTTCTCTGGGCAAGGGAGTCGCGGCCGCTTCCGTCGGCGCGGTACTCGAGGCGAGGGGATTCACGGTCGCGATCATGAAGCTGGACCCCTACGTCAACGTCGACCCCGGCACCATGTCGCCGTACCAGCATGGCGAGGTGTTCGTCACCGACGACGGAGCCGAGACCGACCTCGACCTCGGGCACTATGAGCGCTTCACCTCCGGTATCACCAGCAAGCACCACAACACGACAACAGGAAGGATCTACGAAGCCGTCATCAACAAGGAGCGCCGCGGCGACTACCTCGGCAAGACGGTTCAGGTGATTCCACATGTCACCGACGAGATCAAGGAATCGATGCTGCGACTCTCCGACGGCAACGACGTGGTCATCGTCGAGATCGGCGGCACGGTCGGTGACATCGAGTCCCTCCCTTTCCTGGAAGCGATTCGTCAGCTGCGACTCGAGCTCGGCCGCACCAACGCGGTCAACATCCACCTGACCCTCGTGCCCTACATCCGGGCCGCAGACGAGCTCAAGACCAAACCGACCCAGCATTCGGTCCGCGAACTGCGCGAGATCGGTATCGTCGCCGACCTCCTCTTGTGCCGCGTCGACCGTCCCCTGCCACAGGCCATGAAGGACAAGATCGCGCTGTTCTGCAACCTCGACGCCGACAAAGTGATCGCCGCGCGGGACGTGGACACGGTCTACGAAGTCCCCCTGATGTTCTGTCGAGAAGGTCTCGACGAAGCGCTGCTCGAACTGCTCAACCTGCCTGCCAACAAGCGCGACCTCAGCCAGTGGCAGGAGCTGGTCGACAAGATGAAGAACCTCGAGCGCACTGTCAGGATCGGAATCGTGGGCAAGTATGTCGAGCTTCCGGACGCCTACAAGAGTCTGAACGAGGCGCTGCTCCACGGCGGGGTCGCGAACGGAGCCCAGACGGAATTGGTCTTCATCGATGCCGAGGAGATCGAGGCCGGCAACTGGCCTCCCGAGATGCTCGAGGTGGACGGAGTCCTCGTGCCGATCGGCTTCGGGCCGCGGGGAGTCGAGGGCAAGATTCGAGCCATCCGCTACGCCCGTGAGAACAGGATTCCGTTCTTTGGGATCTGCCTCGGTATGCAGTCGATGGTGATCGAGTTCGCACGCAATGCCTGCGGACTGACGGAAGCGAACTCGACCGAGTTCGATTCGGAGGCCAAGGACCCGATCATCTTCAAGCTCCGAGACCTGCTCGGCGTCGAAGAAATGGGGGGCACGATGCGACTGGGTGCCTACCCGTGTCGATTGACTCCCGACACACTCGCACACCGCATCTACGGGTGCGACGAGATCAGTGAGCGCCACCGTCATCGCTACGAGGTCAACCAGAAGTACCTCCCGGTTCTCAAAGAGCATGGCCTCACGGTTTCCGGCCTGAGTCCGGACGGGAAGTTCGTCGAGATCGTCGAGTTGAAGGATCACCCGTGGTACCTCGGTTGCCAGTTCCATCCCGAGTACAAGTCGAAGCCGACCAAGCCCCATCCCCTGTTCGTCTCCTACATCGCAGCGGCGCTCGACTACCAGGAGCAACGCCTGACCACCGGAGCCGAAACGGGGGACTCGCTTCCGTCAGAAGAGAGGACCAACTGACCCCGGACAGGGCACCCAGCTGCGAGGCAGGCACCGCCGGAAGACGGCGAGCGTGAATCGATGAGCCAGAGTCCAAACCCCTTCGAGCTGAGCCGAGGTGTCACACTCGGTGGCGAGAGCCTTCCCGTGATCGCGGGCCCCTGCGTCATCGAGTCGCAGGAGTTCCTCCACCGCGCCGCGGAGAGTGTGGCCAGTCTGTCCGAAAGGCTCGGTCAACCGATCATCTTCAAGTCGTCCTACGACAAAGCCAACCGGAGCTCGCTCGCGAGTTTTCGAGGCCCGGGGCTCGAGAAGGGGCTCGAGCTGTTGGCAGAGGTGAAGCAGACGACCGGCCTTGCCGTTCTGACGGACGTACATCAGCCTGCCGACTGCGACCCGGCAGCCGCCGTCTGCGACGTCCTTCAGATCCCGGCGTTTCTTTGTCGGCAAACCGATCTGGTGGTGGCGGCGGCGGCCACCGGACGCCCGCTGCTGATCAAGAAGGGTCAGTTCATGGCCCCCGACGACATGCTTCGGAGCGTCGAGAAAGCGCGAGCCCAGGGCAACGAACGCGTCGCCGTCACCGAGCGAGGTACGAGTTTCGGCTACCACAACCTGGTCGTCGACATGCGCAGCTTCACGATGCTTCGAGCCGAAGGGGTTCACGTGATCTACGATGTCACTCACTCCCTGCAACTGCCGGGGGCCCTGGCCGAAGAGAGTGGCGGGGATCGTCGCTTTGCGGAGCCGCTGGCGATGGCCGCCGTAGCAGCCGGAGCTGGAGGCCTCTACCTGGAGACCCACCCCTGTCCCGACGAGGCGCTGTGCGACCGAGCGACACAACTCCCCCCGGAGAGAGCCGCGCTCTTGATCGAGCGGACGCAGGCTCTCTACCGCAGCCTCCCACCTCGCTGAGATGGCGAGGGAAGCACAGACAGGATCCGACGTGAGCGCACCGCAAGGCGATCAGGGAACGGGACCCGTCCCGCCAGTGAGTGAGCTACAGCAGGTCGCTCGCCGAGTGCTCGAGATCGAAGCGGCCGCGATCGCAGGGCTGCTCGATCAACTCGACGACTCGTTCGATCGCGCGATCGACCACATCGAGAAGGCGACCGGCCGCGTGGTGTGTACCGGCATGGGCAAGAGCGGCCACATCATGAAGAAGATCGCCGCCACACTCTCCTCCACCGGCACTCCGTCCCTGTTTCTTCATCCGGCGGAGGCCATCCACGGCGACCTGGGAATGATCGTCAGTGGTGACGTCGTCCTGGCGGCCTCGTTCTCGGGAACCACGGACGAGCTGCTGCGCATGCTACCGACACTCAAGCGCAAGGCCATTCCCCTGATCTCGATCACCGGCAATCCCGAGAGCCCACTCGCGACCCATTCCGAAGTCCACCTCTCGGCGGTGATCGATCAAGAGGCGTGCCCCCTCAACCTCGCCCCGACGGCGTCCACGACGGCGACGATGGCCTTGGGGGACGCACTCGCGATGGCGCTACTGGCGGCTCGCGGCTTCACGCTCGAGGATTTTGCCCGACTCCATCCCGGCGGCAACCTGGGCCGGAGCCTGCTGGAGGTCGATCAGCTGATGCACTCTGGAGATTCGCTGCCCACAGTGCACACGAGTACGCCGCTGCGTGATGCGATCTACGAAATGTCCCGCAAGGGACTTGGGGTCACCGCAGTCGTGGACGACGAGCATCGACTTGTCGGCGTCATCTCGGACGGCGATCTGCGCCGCCTCCTGAGTACCTCCGCCGAGGAGCCAGGGCTGCTCATGCGCCGGGCCGACCAATGCATGAAGCCCGAGCCGAAAACGATCGCGGCTCACGAGCTCGCCACTGTGGCCTTGCGGAGAATGGAAGACCACCGCATCACCTCCCTGTTCGTGAGCGCCGCCGATGACAAGCTGATCGGAGTCGTTCACATTCACGATCTCTGGGGGCTGCGCTCTGGCACCCGCTGAACCGGCCTCGCTGCCGGGCGAACTGGCCCAGCGAGCACGTCGGCTGCGCTGGCTGCTCTTCGATGTAGACGGAGTGCTCTGCGACCGGCTCTATTTCTCCGCGGACGGCGAGTTGTTCAAGCCGTTCGACGCCAAGGACGGTTTGGCGATCCGGGCCGCCGCTTCGGTGGGACTGAAGGTGGGAATCGTGACGGCCCGCAGCTCGGGAGCGGTCGAGCGCCGAGCCCGAGATCTGCAATTCGACCGACTGGTCATGGGCAGCAGCGACAAGGGCGAGAGCCTCGACGCGCTGCTCGCCCAGGAGCGATTGAGTCGAGAGGATGTCGCGTACGTCGGAGACGATCTACCCGATCTACCGGCGATCGCACGCTCCGGTCTCTCCTTCGCCCCGGCCGACGCGGCCCGAGAAGTGCGAGAGCGAGTGGATGTGGTACTCACCCGTCCGGGCGGAGCCGGAGCCGTCCGAGAGATGGTGGAGCTGGTGCTGCGTGCCCGCGGTGAGTGGGAGACGGTCGTCGCCCGCTACCTGTAGCGGCCAGCTCGTCCCCGCGCACATGGCCGAGGGCACATCGGGAACGGCTCTCAGTCGGCTGCCTCGCGGCGCCGCTTGGCTCGCTGCGCCAGGGCGGCCGCCCCGACCCCCACGAAGTAGAGGGCCACGGTGGGCAGAGCGAAGATACAGAGATTGATCGGGTCCGGGGTAGGGGTCAATACCGCCGCCACCACGAAGATGATGATCACGGCCCAGCGAAAATTGCGCAGGAGAAAACGGGGAGTGACCAGTCCCAGTTGAGAAAGCGTGAAGATGAAGATCGGCAGCTCGAACATGACTCCCAGCCCGAGCAGGATGGTCATGAGGAAACTGAGGTAGCGATTGATCTCGATGACCGGTTCCATCTTGTCGCTCGCCATCCCGACCAGGAAGTCGACTGCGGCAGGAAACGCCACAACGTAGGCGAAGACGCCTCCGGCCATGAAGAAGAAGCTACCGAAGAGAATGAAGGGGATCGCATAGAGCTTCTCTTTGCGATAGAGCCCCGGAGCGATGAAGCCCCACACCTCACGCAAGAGCAGCGGGGAGGTGAGAAACACCGCCGCCAGCAACGAGATCTTCATGTAGAGCATGAAGGGGGCAGTCACCGTGGTGTAGGCGAGCTTCTCGACGTTGATGTTCGGATTGTCGAGAATCGGTGCCGACAACATTTCGAAGAGCCGGTCGTGAAACGACCAGCAAGCGAGGAACCCGACAAAGAGAATGACCACGGATCGCAGGATCCGTTTGCGCAGCTCCTCGAGATGCTCGAGGAGAGTCATCCGCTGCAGCTCTTCGGCAGAAGCCTCGGCTTCGGGTAGGGAGAGGGGTTCGCTCACGAGCGGGTACTCACTGGAGATGAGGGCAACGGTCTTTCGGCTCGGCGCACGAATCGGCGAACCTCACTGACGGCCGTACTCGTTCTCGCGACCTCGGCTCAGGCGCCAGAGCTGTTGCTCTCGGCGCTCGCAGGCGGAACCGAAGCGGACTCCACCTCGGTCTCACCGGACCCTGCACTCGGGGTTCCGCTGGAAGCCGCTGCACCGGAGGCCGGAAGCGAAGCCTTGTCTCGCGGCACCGCTGCGGGGCGACGCTCGTCGAAGTCGATCTCTCGCTCGATGGTGCGCTTGAGATCCGAGCTCGCCTTGCGGAACTCAGCCATGCCCTTTCCGATCGTTCGCCCCATTTCGGGCAAACGCTTGGGGCCGAAGATCAGGAGCGCCAGGACGAGGATGAACATGAGCTCGGGCACACCGAGCGGACCGAATGACATGACCCCCTACTATACCGCGCTTGGGGCTCTGGAAGACAGCTTCGAAGCGGAAGACCGGCCCGAGAGCCCGAGTCACGAGGAGCCTCTTCGAGGGCCGAGTCCTCTGGGAAAACAAGACTTTCTGGTGATAGAGTGGGGGACTATGCGAAGGCCCTGGCGATCCATCGCTCTCTTTCTCTTCAGCACCGCCCTGATTCTCGGCGGCTTCCTGGGCAACAGTCTCCTGGCCCTGACCGATGATGCGCGCGACCACTTGCGCACCTACACCGAGCTGCTCAACGTCGCCTACGACAACTACGGCGGAGAGGTGAGCTATCGAGACCTCGTGTACGGCTCGATCAACGGGATGCTGCGCTCTCTGGATCCGCACACCAACTTCCTGTCCAAGGAAGCCTACGATTCGATGCGTGAGAAGCAGCAGAAGAGCTTCCACGGCCTCGGAATCTACGTCGGTACTCGCAACGGCCAGTTGACCGTGATCACACCGATTCCCGGTACCCCCGCCTATCGCCAGGGCATGCGGGCCGGAGACGTGATCTCGATGATCGACGGCCTTCCGACCGACACGATGACGCAGGACGAGGCGATCGGTCACTT
This sequence comes from uncultured Acidobacteriota bacterium, assembly GCA_963851415.1. Taxonomy (GTDB): domain Bacteria; phylum Acidobacteriota; class Thermoanaerobaculia; order Multivoradales; family Multivoraceae; genus CAWKPF01. The sequence continues at coordinate 3,309,628 of CAWKPF010000002.1, read as the reverse complement.
GAAGGGACCGAAGGGCACCACGGTCGAGGTCACGTTGGCCCGCCCCGGGATGGAAGACCCCATCCTGCTGGTGATCGAGCGAGCCGAGATTCCACAGCAGACCGTTCAGTACGCCTACATGCTGACGCCCGAGACCGGGTACCTGAACATTCGCGACTTTTCGCGATCGACCGGCTCCGAAGTCGCCCGCGCCCTCGAGTCGCTCCGCGAAGAGGGCATGGAACAGCTCGTGCTCGACCTTCGCGGCAACGGCGGCGGCCTCCTGGACCAGGCGATCGAGGTCGCTGACCAGTTCGTCCCCGGCAAGTCGAAGATCGTCGAGACCCGGGGACGCACTCCCAGTTCGTTCAACGACTATCACTCCTCCGGTATCTACCACGCACTGGGACTACCGGTGATCGTTCTGGTCAACGGGGGCTCCGCCTCGGCCTCGGAGATCCTGGCCGGAGCGATCCAGGACCATGACGTGGGACTCGTGCTGGGAGAGCCCACCTGGGGCAAGGGGCTGGTGCAGACCGTCTACTCCCTGCCCTACGGCTCCGGTATCGCACTCACCACGGCTCGCTATTACACGCCTTCCGGACGCCTCATTCAGCGTGACTACAGCTCCTACTGGGACTACTACACACAGTACGGGGAGGACGCCGAGAACGCGGAACGAGGTGAGGTCTTCCAGACCGACCTCGGACGTGAAGTCTACGGTGGCGGGGGAATCCAGCCCGATCGCGTGGTCGAGCCAGAGGAGCTCGCGCCGATCCTTCAGCGCTTGCGAGGACGCTCGGCATTCTTCCGCTTCGGAGTCGAGCTGCACAATCGCAAGCCAGTCACCGAAGAGAGCTGGCGCCCCAGCGACCAGGACATGGAAGCCTTCAAGAAGTGGGTCGTGGAAGAAGAGCTCGAGACCGCCGAAGACGTGGCGGAGGCCTTCGCAGATCCTCAAGTCGACTCCTACGCTCGATCGCAGATGCGCTACGAGGTGCTCACCACCGCGTTCGGCCTCGAGGCCGGCCATCGGGCCCTCGCCGAGGTCGACAACCAGATCCTCGAAGCTCTTCAGCTCTTCCCCGAGGCCGGGAAGCTGCTCCGCGACCGCGAGCTCTTGGAAGCGAACGTCGCGGAGAACTGAGCTCGGGTGGTGAGAGCCACCTGAGCCCCGTTCCATTTCTCCCCCCCTGACCCCTCGAGGGGCAGAGCCCGGACAGCGCAAGACACCGATCGGTGCCGCGGACCGAGACAGATTCGTGCGCCCGCTCGATCGGGGCGTGCCGGTCTGGGTTGCCCACTTTGGAGGCAGTCCGAGGGAGTCGATCCGATCGCGAATCGCTCGTGGACGCCCCACGACCGGGTGATCGGCGGGTGGCATCTCGATTGCTCTACCGACCTTCGCACGCCACAGCAACCTACTGGAGCCCGAGGCGCAGTCGGTGAGCCCGAAGCTCCGAGAAAGGAGAGCCGCCATGCCCCCAACCCAAGCGAGCCTGGACCGCAAGAGCCTCTACCTGGCGATCGGCCTCACCCTCGCGATCACATCGAGCGCGATGGCTACCAGTTTCGTCCGTGCATCGATCGAGGATCTCGCCACCGAGAGCTCCCACGTCGTTCGAGGGCACTTCGTCGAGTTCGAAAGCCGGTGGAACGACGAGCGGACCCTGATCTACACGCGCGCCGTCGTCGAAGTGACGCAGACATTTGCCGGCACCCTGTCGAGCAGGAGAATCGTCGTCTATCTCCCGGGCGGCACCGTGGAGGACACTTCCATGCTGGTGATCGGCGCCCCCACGCCGAGGTTCGGGACCGATACCGTTCTGATGCTTCGCGCAGCACCCGAGACGGACGCAGGAATGGAGGCGTTCGCAATGGTCGGCCTCTCCCAGGGCGCCTTCGATGTGCTCTCGGATCCAGACACCGGGGAGGAGTACGCCGTCAGCCATGCCCTGGGCCAACTCGACCTGCTCCGGAGATCGCGGCGTGCCCTGCGCAGCGACTCCCAGACGATGCCGCTGACCGAACTGGTCGCCCAGGTCCGTACGGCGACGGGACAGTGACCTGCCCCGCATCGTGCGGCGAAGTCGAGCCGAAGCCCGGCTCGAGCAACAAGGACGAGAAGGAGAAGAAGCCCCATGAACCAAGCCAGTCGCAACCACTTGCAGCCAGGTCGTACGAATCACCTCGTCTCGAGGAAGGACCCCCAATTCACCTTGCCAGCCTCGCGGCGCGAGATCGAGGTCGGACTCTTCGTCTGCCTGGCGGTGGCACTGCTCGCCATCGGCCTGATCGGTAGCACCCCCGCACAGGCCTACCGGCTGATCGAACAGACCGGGGGTGCCGGCACCTACTCGGCTGGCAGCCTGGTCGCCAACGGCTCCGGCGAGACCGTCCGCTGGATCCATCACGTCGACCGCTTCAGCGTCAACAGCAGCGGTGCCGGAGACGGCGTGTCCTTCGCGCGCACCCGTGCCGCGATCGACTGGGCCTTCCGGGCCTGGCAAGCCGTACCCTGCGCGGAGACGGCTTTCACCCACGCAGGGGCCACGACGGCCAGGAACAGTCCCAACGACGGCCGCAACACGATCTACTGGGCCGAGACGGGAGACCCGGAGTACACGCCCGGCAACGCCCCTTTCCTGGGAACGAACACGCTGGCCATCACCATCATCACGATTCGCGACAACCAGACAGTGACCGATGTCGACATCGCCTTCAACGGTCGCGACTTCACGTGGGGCCTCGACGACACGGCGACGGTGCGAGACATCCAGGACACCGCCACCCACGAGGTGGGCCACCTGTTCGGCTATCACCACTCCGAGGTCACGACCGTGCCTACCCCGACCATGAACGCCTTCAACCAGCCAAACAACGGCGGCCGGACGCTCGAGGTCGACGACCGGAACGCCCACTGCTATCTGTATCCGAGCATGTCGGGCTCCAGCAGCGACGCCACGGGTGATTTCAACGGAGACGGCCGGCAGGATCTGGCGATCGGAGTTCCCAACGAGGCGATCGGCTCGAGTCTGGGAGCGGGCGCGGTCAACGTGCTCTACGGCTCGGCTGCCGGACTGACCGCGAGCAGCAATCAGCTCTGGCACCAGAACTCGGCCGGGGTGCTGGGACTGGCCGAGAGCGACGATCGATTCGGAACTTCCCTGGCCTCCGGTGACTTCAACAACGATGGCTATGACGACCTCGCGATCGGTGTGCCGCAGGAATCGATCGGCTCCGTCCAGACGGCCGGTGCCATCAACGTGCTCTACGGCTCCCCCGCGGGTCTGACCCAGGCCGGCGACCAGCTCTGGCACCAGAACAGCCCGGATGTCCTGGGGGTCGCCGAAATCAACGACCTGTTCGGATCGGCGCTGGACAGCGGCGACCTCGACAACGACGGGTACGACGACCTGGTGATCGGGGTCCCTGGGGAGAGCGTGGGAGCGTTGGGGCGCAGCGGAGCGGTCAACGTACTCTATGGCTCGTTCGCCGGCCTGACCACGACCGACAACCAGCTCTGGCACCAGAACAGCGCAGGCATCGCAGGCGGAGCCGAAAGGAACGACGTCTTCGGTTCCTCCGTCACGGTCGCGGATTTCGACCACGACACCTTCGACGATCTCGCGGCGGGGGTTCCGGGGGAGAGCATCGGCTCCGTGGCCTCCGGTGGAGCGGTCAACGTGATCTACGGATCTGCCTCGGGCCTCGCTGCCGCGGGAAATCAGCTCTGGCATCAGGACGTTTCGAACATCCAAGGCAAAGCCGAGACGAACGACTTCTTCGGCGCCACGGTCTCGGCCGGCGACTACGACAACGACGGATACGACGACCTCGCGGCGGGCGTTCCGGGTGAGAGCATCGGCACGGCCGCTGCCGCAGGGGCGGTCAGCGTGATCTACGGATCCGCGGCCGGACTCACCTCGGCTGACGACCAACTGTGGCACCAGAACAGCCCCAGTGTCCTCGGTCTCTCCGAAGCCACTGACTACTTCGGCGCCGCGTTGGCGTCTGCCGATTTCGACAACGACGGTATCGACGATCTGGCGATCGGGGTCCCGGTCGAGTCGATCGGGAGCCGACTGGGGGCAGGGGCGGTCAACGTGCTCTACGGTACCGGCGCCGGACTCTCGGCGACGGGAAACCAACTGTGGCACCAGGATGTCGCCGGGATCAACGGCGGCGCCGAGATGGACGACGCCTTCGGCTCCGCACTCGCAGCCGGAGACTTCGACAACGACGGCAGAATCGATCTGGCGATCGGTGTTCCGACCGAGGCCATCGGCACCACCTTCGGCGCCGGTGCGGTGGCCGTGATCTACGGCAACGTCACGGGCCTCGCCTCCGCGGGAGACCAGATCTGGCACCAGAACCAGCCTGGTGTGCGGGGAGTGGCCGAACCGAACGACGGTTTCGGTACATCCAACTAGCGGATCGGCCCGAGCCGTCTCTCGACCACTCCTCTCTCGGGGCTCTAGGCCAACGAGAAACGCCCTCTGTCAACCGACAGAGGGCGCTATTTCGACGGCCTCGAGCCGCGAACGGAACGATCGACCGATCCTACGGGTTGCTGACCACGATCTCCCGCTCGCCGATCCCTACCCGGTTGTTCTCGAGGTCGACCACCTCCACGTTGATCACATTGCGACCCTCGTTGAGCAGGCGTGTCTCCAGGTTGAACGCCCAGCCTGGCAGAGCGCTGTCCGGGTAGCCGGGATACCGACCGGTGACTTCTGGATTGGCGAACCCATAGGTCGCCTCTCCGACGAGAAAACCGTTGACGTAGACATCGACTCGGTCGACGCCCTCCCAGTCGAGCGCCCAACCGGTGACCTGGGTCACTGCGGTCGCGAAGCCCGGGGCCACCGGCTCGATCGAGCCGAACGATCCCTGATTGCCGAAGAAGTCGTCGCAGCCGAAGGTGACGACGATCGAGTCGATGTTGGCCACCTGCGAGTCCTGATCACCTGCGCGAATCGTCAGCACATGCTGGCCGGGCCGCCAACCGAGGTTCATCAGTGCCCCGGGATCGACCACGAATCGCCACCCAGCGTGCGGCGCATCCTTCAGGCTCTCGAAGATCGCCTCGATCGCCTGGGTCCGAATGCCATAGCAGTTGGTGAAGGCCCCGGTAACGGAAGAGTGGGAGCAGTCACGTCGGCTGTTGGCGTACACCACGCCGTCGATCAGCAACTCGACATAGCCGAGACCGTGATCGTTGTCCTCGATACCGGCATCGAGAGCCCAGCCTGAAATCACCTCATAGCGGCGTTCCGAGTCATTCGGATCGCACACCCCGAACCACTCGGCGTTGTCGTTCGGGAAGTCGATCGTGCCGAACGGCCGCAGGGACTGGACCGTGTTGTTGAACTGCAGCACGACATTGTTGAGATTGGAGGTCTCACCACTGAGCGAGGTCACCACTGCCGACACCGTGTGAATCCCGTTCGTGAACCAGGTCGTGTCGAGCTTGTAGCTGAAGCCGGCTGCGTCGGAGTCCGGGTAGGACGGGTACAGAGCGGCAACGCCGGGGCGCACGGCGCCGTAGGCACTCCGGGTGACGACCTGGCCGTCCACCGTCAGATCGACCGCGAAGACGCCATCGTCATCGAGCGCCCAACCGGTAAGCCCGACAAGGCCACCGACCACGTTGCCGCCGGACACGGGCCCTTCCAGGTAGCCGAACGGAGCACCCGGCCCACCCCCTCCCGCGTTGTTGGTCTCGGTACAAGGGCCGGCGCTCACCACGCTCACCGCAGCGACACCATCCTGAGCGGCAAGGGGGGCGAGTGAAATCAACAAGGTCGCCAAAAAGATCCAAGTCTTGCGCCACATTTTCGAGGTCTCCTCCGAACTGACAGATCCGAATGCAACAGGGGTTCGCTACGGGTTGGACCTTCCGACCACGACGGCCTGATGCCCTTCGAGCTTCCTGGAATCCGAAAACCCCTTTAACGATCGATAGTTCCGCAGCCGTCCGCAAGGGACCGCATCTGCGATCTATAGCACACTGGCGATGAAATCGATAGATATGGAAGCATCGAAGCCCCTCACCCAAGCTCGGTAGAATAACACAAGTTATTCCGGTATTCGAAGATCTCGCACTTTGGAGGTCCCCGTCAGGTACGCGTCGATCAGGGCACCGAGTGACTCGAGATCGTAGCCACCCTCCAGAATCGAGGTCATTCTGCCCTGGCAATGGCGCTCAGAGAGGGCGGCCAACCGCTGTCCCAGAAGCTCGAAATCCCTGACCTCGAGCGCCATTCCGCCGAGGGGGTCCCGCCGCCAGGCATCGAACCCGGCCGAGACCAGCAGCGCTTCGGGAGCGAAGCGCTCGATCTCGGGAACCACCTTCGACTCGAAGCAGCCCCGCAGAGTCTCGCCCCCGGTTCCGGCCGGCAGCGCCACGTTGAGGGTTGCCCCCACCCCAGGCCCCTCGCCCCGCTCCTGGACGGCGCCGGTTCCCGGGTAGAAGGGGGCCTGGTGGAGGCTGACGTAGAGCACCTGAGGCGAGTTCTCGAACAAGTGCTGGGTCCCGTTTCCGTGATGCACGTCGAAGTCGACGATCGCTACCCTGCGGAGGCCTTCGTCGAGCAGGGTGCGGGCGACGACGGCCACATGGTTGAAGAAGCAGAAACCCATGGCACTCGCGAACTCGGCATGATGACCGGGCGGACGCGAGAGCGCGAAGCCGCGCCGACCGGAGTCGCCCATGACCCACTCGGCAGTGGCCAGACAGACCTCGAGCGCCGCCCAGGTCGCCTCCACCGTGCCGAGAGACACGGGGTTGTCGTCGGTGTCGAGAAAGGAGGCACCCGCGCGAACCTGCCGTTCGAAACGGTCGATGTAGGCCGGGTCGTGCGTGCGACCTGCCAGCTCACGGGCCTTCCCGGCCCAGCCACCGGGTCGCGACTCCACCTCCGAGAGGCTCCACCGTCCGTCCAGGCCGAGCCGAGCGCGGAGCAGACGCTCCGGGCACTCGGGAAAACCGGGTGGCACCTCGTGCAACAGACAGCGCTCGCTGGTGAACACACGTATCTCTGCCAAGATCACACTCCCGCCTCGTCAAGGCAATCTCTTTCGTCGCAATCTCTCATCGTGTGGGCGCCTCCACGCCTCGCTGCCGGAGTCGGCGCCGCACCCGCGAGACTACCGTGTCGATTCCGGCAACGCTCAGTCTCGAGCTGGGAGCTGCAGCAATCTCGCGGCTGGTCCAGCCCCCGAGCACAGCCAACTCGAAGATCTCGCGGTCTCGCCGAGCGTGGGGTCCGGCCAGGACCTCCTCGACCTGACGGCACAAGCGCTCGCGCAGCTGATGCCCCATCGCCTTTCGCTCGGGATCCTCACGGGGGTCGGGCGACCCTTCACAGCGCGGGCCGACCTGCGCCTGAGCCTTGGGGTCGGTGGGCATGACCCGTTTCTGCGCCTGCTGGCGTCGCCAGCGATCGGTGACGACGCTGGCGCACACCTCTCTGAGGTACGCCATCAACTCGGCTTCGGTGGAGGCACGACACCGGCGCAGGACGCGGCAGCGCGACTCGACCAGGCGCAAGAAGACCTCCTGCACCAGGTCTTCCACGGCGGCATCTGAGGGAGGGCCGCCGCCTTGGCTCAGGCGCAGTTGAACCCATCGGCGCAGGGGTCGTTCGATCCGTCCATGAAATCGAAACCAGCAGGGAGAGTCCGACCTCTCGGCGCATCTCCGCGCCAGGTCGACGAGATCCTCTTTCATTGTCCGCTCCTCGCAGTCGAGGGGAGCGGAGACACCGAGACGGGCTGCCGGCGCCATCGCGCAAGGCAACAAGCCGACCTGCGACGTCCTGATTTCGGAAGGGCAGGCGAATCGTACCACAAAGAGTGGCAACGACTGCTAGGGTGCAGATTCCCGAGGAGCGGGTCGGAGGTGCGGTTCGACTCGGTCTCGGAAAGGGATTGCGGCGGTCACCAGACCCATGACGAAGCGGAGTATCCAGAGCCCGATCGAGTGGACCCTCGTGATCGCCGTGACCCTCGGGTGGGCGTTGACGGGTTGCGCGCCCCCCTCCGGCCAGGGCAACGGTTCCGAGCCGGTTCCCCTACCTGCGCTTCGGCCTCTGGAGGGCGCGGCCGAGGGGTTCAACGTGTGGCTGATCTCGATCGACACGTTGCGTGCCGATCGACTGGGAGCCTGGGGTTACGAGGATCGGAACAACTCTCCACGGATCGACGATCTCGTACAACTCGGTGCCGTCTTCGAGCGCGTCGGCGCACCGCGCGCAGCCACCTGGCCCTCTCTCGCGTCCGTCCTGACGGGGCTCTACCCATCCGGTCACGGACTCATCGCCAACGGCTACTCCTTCTCTGACGGACAGATCACGCTGGCATCCCTGTTGGCGGATGCCGGGTACGAGACCGCTGCCTTCCTCAGCAACATGTGTCAGGCCAACCACCAGGACTGGGGCACCCGAATCTGCGCCGGGGGAGCGGACGGCCGCATTCATCGAGAGGTCCTGAGCTGGCTCGATCAGCGCGTTTCCAGTCGGCCGGCCCTGCTGTGGACCCACTACTTCGGATCCCACGGACCCTATTACAACGGTGGAGATCTCGCGGAGACCACGCTCGACCCCGGGTATCAGGGCCCCGTCGCCGCGGACAAGAGAGTGCTCAACCGCATCATGACCGACGGAATTCCTCTCGACGAGGCGGATGTGGCTCACCTCGACGCGATCTACGACGCCGCCGTCATGGGAACGGACGCAATGGTCGGACGACTGCTCGACGCCGTTGCCGAACGGATCGACCTCGAGCACACGATCATCGTGCTGTTGGCCGACCACGGGGAAGACCTCTACGACCACCACCGATACCTCTATCATGCTTGCTCGGTGTACCAGTCGTCCCTGCACGTCCCCCTCGCCATCATCGCGCCTGGCTTGATCCGAGAGGGCTCGCGCCTGTCCGCTCCGGCCAGTCTGGTCGACGTGCTGCCCACGCTGCTCGAGCTGCTCGCGGTCCCGGCACCCCCTGAGCTCCACGGCACGAGTCTGCTCCCTCGACTCGGAGACCCGAGACGTCCCTCGGGAACGAGCGGGGGGGAGATCCCCGTCTTCAGCGAGTACGGAGACGAGGAGATCGCCACGATCTGGCAAGACCGGTGGAAGCTGATCCACAACCCCGGCGAGGTCCAGCCCATCTGCCTGCCGGGAGCCTCGAAGGACCTCTATCCGATCTCGAGGGTCGAGCTCTACGATCTCGAGCAGGATCCCGACGAGTCACGCAACCTGGCCGAAGGGGAGCCCGAACGGGTGCAGACTCTCCTGGAGAAGCTGCTGGCGTGGCGCGCGACGCTCGGTGGCGGCGCCGAGCGACAGGAGCTCGACCAGCAGCTTCGCGAAGAGCTCGAGGCCCTGGGCTACGTCGTCGAATGACTGCGCCTCTGGCGGCCCACGCACCTCTCTCGAACGCAAAAGCCCGCTCGTCGTGAGCGGGCTCTTCCTCGACAGACTCGCTTCGGCCCCCACCTCCTGGAGAATCGGACCTCCTGGAGAGGATCGGGTCGCCGGCGGAGATTCACCGACTCAGCGCATCTTCTCTTCGACGAACTCCACGTGCTTGCGCACCTTCGGGTCGTACTTCTTCAGACGCAGCTTCTCCGTGCTGAGCTTCTTGTTCTTGGTGGTCGTGTAAAAGTACCCGGTGCCCGCACTCGACACCAATTTGATCTTGTCTCGCATCGCATCGCTCCGCGTTTCTGAAGGCCGATCGAACCGACCTGGAAGGTTCTCGCTCGAAGGCCATTCCCGTTCGAGGAGGAGACTGGCGGGGCCGACGGGACTCGAACCCGCGACCTCCGGCGTGACAGGCCGGCATTCTAACCAGCTGAACTACGACCCCGTTTGTCTTCCGTCTCCTGAGGGCGGGCAGCTCGTGTGGAAGCCGGTCTCATGGTGGGAAGTGTGGGATTTGAACCCGCGACCTCCTGTGTGTAAGACAGGCGCTCTAACCCCTGAGCTAACCTCCCGTTCGGAGCGCGAAAGCTTAAGCGATTGCCTACAACCAAGTCAACGGTTGCCCAGCGCATGCGGGAATCCGGCACCGCGGAGAGCCGTCGGCAGCAGTGCGAATCAGAGGCAACGTGCGAATATACAGAACTGCACACTAAACCGCTCACTGAATGAGCACTCGAAGTGCACTTTCAATGACTTTTTCAAGGATTATTCAACACGATAGACCTATACTCACACTCGACCATGCGGGTGCCCGCCGGAACCAAAGGCATGGCGAGGCTCGGGTCCGAAGCCCGAACCGACACCGGCGGAGGAAAACACAAGACCCGATCGAAGAGCGACGGGAAACCGGGCGCAAGGTCGGAGTCGAGACCGAAAGGGAAAACGTCATGGAACAGCAGCCGAACTTCTCACTGGCCGACCTTCGACGCTCCGAGCGCCAGATGACCAAGGTCTTCAAGGCACTGTCGGACAGCACTCGTCAGCAGATTCTCCGACTGCTCGAAGACCAGCAGCGCAGCGTCGGCGACATCGTCTCGAATTTCGAGCTGTCGCAGCCGACGATCTCGCGGCACCTGTCGGTGCTCAAGGAAGCCGAACTGGTCATCGATCAGCGACAGGGCCAGAATGTGATCTACCGACTGAATGACGAGGCCCTCGCGGCCTCGATGCATCAGTTCTTCGGCCAGTTCTCGACCTGCGCCGACTCGCTTCGCTGATTCGCGATTTTCGGATCCCCGCGCAAGCCCTCCGAGAGGAGCTCGCGGCCGTGGGATAGCCTGTTCCCGGTGCTCAGCGCCGTGGCTCGGGCTGAGGGTTTTTCTTTTTTTGGCTTGCTTCGTGCCTGGTCGATCCCTGGATCGGCTACTTCGGACTAGCTGTTTTCCCCGCACCAGTCATATACTCTTCGCCTTCCGGCAAGAGGGCCGCAACGAGGGCTTCCGGGCCCTCGTTTCGGCTTTCCGGGCCCCGATGGCGGTGTAGCTCAGAGGTTAGAGCAAGCGGTTCATAACCGCTGTGTCGGGGGTTCAAGTCCCTTCACCGCCACCACCACCCCGGTTTTTCCTTCGAGAGACCGGTACCCCAGGCGACCCCATGCGGTTGGTATCGACTCGTCTGCGACAGACCCTGGAGCACTTCTTCTCCAGGCAGGCCAGACTCGAGACGGGAGACCGGCTCCTGGTCGCCTTCTCGGGCGGACCGGACTCCACGGCACTACTGCTCGGGCTCTGTGAGCTGCGCCGCTCGCTCGGAATCGAAGTCGAAGCCGCCCACCTCGATCATGCCCTCGATCCCGACTCGGCGAGACGCGCCGATGTCGCTCGCGAGTTGGCCGAGACGATCGGCGTTCCTTTCCGCTTCGATCGAAGCCCTCTCGATCCCACCAGAGCCGCACGCGCAGGCGGTCTCGAAGCCACGGCCCGAGCCCAGCGCTACCGCTTTCTCGAGCGCGAGCGAGGGAGCAGCGGGGCTCGGTTCGTCGTCACGGCACACCACCGAGACGATCAAGCGGAGACCGTCCTCCTGCGCCTCCTCTCCGGCTCGGGCCTGAGGGGACTGGGCGCGATCCGGCCCGTAGAGGGGCGGCTGCTGCGCCCACTGCTCTCACTCCCTCGCTCTGAGCTCGCACGCGCCCTCGAAGGCCACGACCTCCGGCCGGCAGTGGATCCGACGAATCAGTGGCTCGGAACGGCACGAAACCGAGTGCGTGCGCGCCTCATTCCCCAACTGAAACGGCGCCATCCCGTGCTCGAGGATTCCCTGGTGGGGCTCGCCGACGCAACCCGCAATGCCATGCGCTCGCTGGACCGAAGACTCGACGCACTGCTCGCACCTCGCCCTGCGACTCCGATTCCCGGCGTCCCCGGAGGGATCCTCGTGCGCAGGGCTTCGCTCGAGGAGCTTCCTACCGACTTGATGCCTCTGGCGCTCGGATACCTGCATCGTCGGGCGGGCGCTCCCCTCCCCGCAACCAAGGGAGCACGGGCCGAGCTGCTTCGTCAGATGTCCGGCTCGTGTCGTGTGGGCTGCGACGCGGGAAGTGGCTGGAAATGGGAGGGCAGCGGAGCCTGGTACTCGCTCCGGAAGAAAGCGCGCCCGATCGGGGTTTTCTCCTATACTTGTTCAATTCCGGGCTCGTTGTCGGTCCCGGAGCTCGATCTCGTAGTCCGGGTCGAGCGTCATGTGCATGGCGCCGATCCGGAATTGCCGAAAAGTCCCGGCTGGACGGCCGTTCTCAGGTTCCCCAGGGGAATCGAAGAGGTTCGGCTCCGAAATCGGCGGTCGGGAGATCGAATCCAACCCATGTCTCACTGTGAATCTGGTTTCCCACCGTTCCTCGAAGCAACCTGTAGTGAAGAAGGCGAGAACAGAAGCTGGCTCGAGCGCGACACCGCTCTCAATGAGATGCTCGCACGAGTCGGCGTTCCCCCTTCGTACAGGGATTGCGTCCCCCTCCTCTGCCTGGGTGACCGAATCGCCTGGTTGCCAGGGTTGGCTGAGCCCGGGCCGCGAGCCGACCGAGCCAGGGACCTCTCGATTCCAGACCATCACTACGAAGCGCTCCGAGTGCACATCGAGTCGTCCGGACGCGAACCCGAACCCACTCACCCATGTATTTTCAGCGAGGGTCTCGTCACAACAGGCGCCGCCCCGTCGAGGTAACCGATCTTGAACTCCACTCTCAAGACCCTGCTTCTCTGGGCCGTCATCTTCGTGATGGTGATCCTGCTCTGGAATACCTTCCAGCAGGGCAAGCCACCCCGTGGCGAGCTGACCTTCAGCCAGTTCGTCGAGGAGGTCGAGCGAAGCCGGGTACAGAGCGTCACCATTCGCGGCCAACGCCTCACAGGCGAACTGCGCTCCGGCGGCGCCCAGCCCGAAGAATTCTTCACTCACCTGCCACCGGAATTCCCCGAGCTCATCACCTTGCTGCGAGAGCACGAGGTCGAGATCACGGCGCAGGAGCCCAAGGACAGCCCGATCATCGCGGCACTTCTGACCTGGGCACCGGTACTCCTCATCGTGGGCCTCTGGATCTTCTTCATGAGGCAGATGCAGAGTGGTGGCAACCGCGCACTTTCCTTCGGAAAGAGCAAGGCAAAGCTCCTCAATGCGAGCGGCAAGAAGGTCACCTTCAAGGATGTCGCGGGAGTGGAAGAGGCCAAGGAAGAGCTCTCCGAGATCGTCGAGTTCCTCAAGGATCCACAGAAGTTCCAACGCCTCGGTGGCAAGATCCCCAAGGGCGTGCTGCTGATGGGCCCTCCGGGCACCGGCAAGACTCTCCTCGCTCGCGCGATCGCCGGCGAAGCCAACGTACCGTTCTTCTCGATCTCGGGGTCTGACTTCGTCGAGATGTTCGTCGGCGTGGGGGCGAGTCGGGTGCGCGACCTCTTCGAGCAAGGGAAGAAGAATGCGCCCTGCATCATCTTCATCGACGAGATCGACGCTGTCGGCCGCCATCGAGGGGCCGGCCTCGGCGGCGGCCACGACGAGCGCGAGCAGACCCTCAACCAGCTCCTGGTGGAGATGGATGGCTTCGAGACCAACGAGGGCGTGATCCTCATCGCGGCCACCAACCGGCCCGACGTGCTCGACCCGGCGCTGCTTCGCCCCGGGCGCTTCGATCGACGCGTGGTGGTCGATCGCCCCGACATCAACGGGCGACTGGGCATCCTCCAGGTTCACACCCGCACCATTCCGCTCGCCGAAGACGTCTCGCTCGAGGTCATCGCTCGCGGAACCCCGGGCTTCGCCGGTGCGGACCTCGCCAATCTGGTCAACGAGGCTGCCCTGGTCGCAGCCCGCCGAAGTCTCAAGAAAGTCGACATGGAGTCCTTCGAGTATGCGAAGGACAAGGTGATGATGGGCACCGAGCGCAAGTCCATGATGCTCTCGGAGGACGAGAAGGAGATCACCGCCTACCATGAGGCGGGACACGCCCTCGTCGCGGCCTTTCTCACCGAGGCAGATCCTCTGCACAAGATCACCATCATCCCGCGAGGACGCGCTCTCGGGCTGACCATGCAGCTGCCCACCGAGGACAAGTACACCTACAAGAAGCGGTACGTCAACGCTCAGATCGCCATCCTGATGGGCGGTCGAGTCGCAGAGGAGATCACCCAGGAGGACGTGACCACCGGTGCCGGAAACGACATCGAGCGGGCGACCGACCTCGCTCGGCAGATGGTCTGTGAGTGGGGGATGTCCGACCTCGGCCCGCTCAATTACTCCGACAGCAACGAGCCCGTCTTCCTCGGCCGCGATATCTCGCAGCGATCCGACTACAGCGAGAGTACTGCCGTCGAGATCGATCGGCAGATCAAGAAGATCGTGGACAAAGGGTACGCCCGGGCCCGCGAGATCCTCACAGAACACTCCGAAGTGCTCGAGCGAATCGCCCGTGAGCTTCTGGAGAAGGAAGCGATCGACGGAAGCAAGGTCTACGAGATCATCCTCGAGATGACCGGCCAGGATGTGTCGCGGCCAGACTCTCGCCCATCGGTGCCCGGCGCCGGCGACGGCGGCGAGGAACCGGAAGACGGTACGGCCGACGAAAAGGGGTCGCAGGCACCCGGCGCCGCCGGTCTACCCGAGATGGGCTATGCGCGATCCCCGGTAGAACCGGTGCCCCCCGGCGAGAGGCGGTGAGCTTTCCTCAGCTCATTGAGTTCCTGAGCTGGCGCGACGCGGTGGACGTCGCTGCACTGACTTTCATCGTCTACTACCTGCTGAAAGTGATTCGCGGCACGCGCGCGGTCCAGATCCTCGTGGGAATGCTCGTGCTCACGGCGATCTGGTATGCGGCACAGCTGCTCGACCTGCGAGCGATGGCCTTCACCCTGCAGGGCTTCCTCATCATCCTGCCTCTCGCCATCATCGTGCTGTTCCAGCAGCCGATTCGACGTGCCCTGGCGAGCTTTGGGCGAAACCCGCTGTTCAGTCTCGCCGAGCCCGAAGACGTCGAGTCCTCCTTCCAGGAGATCGTGCTGGCAGCCAGCACGCTTGCCCAGCGCCGCATCGGCGCCCTGATCGTGATCGAGCGCGGTGAGGGGCTCCGGGACTACGCCGAGAACGGCATTCTCATCGACTCCATGATCTCCTTCGACCTCCTGCTGACGATCTTCAGCCCGAAGACACCGCTGCACGACGGGGCCACCATCATCCAGGGCGATCGCATCGCGGCGGCTGCCTGCTTCCTGCCGCTGTCCACCAACCCCGAGCTGAGCAACCGCTTCGGAACCCGCCACCGAGCGGCAATCGGCATCACCGAGGAGACCGACGCACTCGCGATCGTGGTGTCCGAGGAACGAGGAGTGATCTCCGTGGTCATCGAGGGCGAGATGATCGAGGACCTCGACGCCCGCTCCCTGCGCAACACCTTGTACCACTACATGGTCAGCGACGACGCCCCCGCAGGAGTCGCCGCATGAGTGAACAGAACGGGCTCTGGCGGCTGCGGATCCTCTCGATAGCGGTTGCCGTGGGAGTCTGGATCTTCGCCTCCTATCTTCCCCGCCTCCAACAGCTGAGTGTTCCTCAGGTCACCCAGGTCTTTCGCGCGGCAGTGAGCTACAGCACGCCGAGCGGCTTCATGGTGCTCAACGCTGCGCAGTCGGTCGACGTCACCTTGCGCGGCAGTGAAGAGGTCATGACCAAGCTCACCGATGCCGATATCAAGGTCTCCGTCCCGTTCCCGCCACCGGTGGAAGCGGGTCGCAGGTTGTTCGCCTTGAGTCCCTCGGACGTGAACACCGTAGAAGGCGTCGAGGTCGTCAGCCTCGACCCGAATCGACTCGATCTCCTCGTCGACGAGATCGTCTCTCGAGAGCTCACGGTGCTGTGGAACCGAAAAGGAGAACCTGGCGCCGGCGCGACCCTGGGCGAAGTCACGGTCGAACCCGACCGAGTGGAGGTCAGGGGGCCACGAACTCATGTCGACCAGCTTACCCACGTGACGACCGAAGCGATCACTCTCGACTTCCACAGTGTGACCTTCGCCGAGGAGGTGGAGGTCCTGGTCGACGATCCACTCGTGACCATCGTCGCGCCCCGCGTGGTCACGGTCACCGTCGAGCTCGCGCCACCGACCATCGACATCTCGGAAACGAGCGGTCTATTCTGATCACCTGGAAGCCTCGCCATGGATGGGCTTCTCGTGAGATCCTCACGGCATGAGACTGTTCGGCACGGATGGAATTCGCGGTGTCTTCGGGAAGGCCCCGCTCGACCAGGCTACGGTCGAGCGGTTCGGATTCGAGCTCGGCCAGGCCCTGATCGACGAGGGGGCTCCAGCCCCGTGCGTGATCGCGGGAGGTGACACTCGCGACAGCACCCCTCAGCTGGCCAGCTGGGTCGCTCGCGGCCTGGCCGCGGCGGGCGGCAGACTTCGCTGGGCCGCGACCCTACCGACCCCGGGAGTCGCCCGTCTGGTGCTCGAGCTCGAGGCTGACGCGGGCCTCGCGATCTCGGCGAGCCACAATCTCCACCCCGACAACGGCCTGAAACTGTTCGACCACCGCGGACTGAAGTGGGACCTGGGCCGCGAGAACGCACTCGAAGAGCGGGTCTTGCGGCGCGAAGAGTCGGCCGCCACGAAGATCGGCGAGACCCCACCGAGGAAACCCATTCCAGAGCCAGAACTGCACCGACACTATCTGGAGGATCTGGAGCGCAGCGTGGGGGAGAGGCCGCTGTCGGGCCTGCGTCTCGCGATCGATGCTGCCAACGGAGCCGCGGCTCCGTTCGTCCACGAACTGTTTCGCGATCTCGGCGCCGAGGCGTCGATCATCGGAGACACTCCGGACGGCCAGAACATCAACCGCGGGTGCGGCTCCACGGCACCCGAGCGCCTGATCGAGCTGACGCACCGCGAGAAGTGCGACCTCGGTATCGCGTTCGACGGCGACGCCGATCGCGTGGTCTTGTGCGACGAATCGGGAGCACTCCAGGACGGGGACACGATTCTCTACCTCTGGGCCTCCGAGCTGATGCGAGCCGGCAAGCTGGACCCTCCGGCCGTGGTGGCCACCTCGATGAGCAACCTGGGGCTCGCCCACGCGCTCCGCCTCGAGGGGATCGAGCTGATCTGGTGCGGCGTGGGAGACCGTACCGTGGTGCACACCCTGCTCGAGCGAGGACTCAAGCTGGGGGGAGAGCAGTCGGGGCACATCATCAACCTCGATGACGGCACCACCGGGGACGGGCTCCTGACTGCGGTGCACATCGCGGCGCTGCTGGCGCGCGGCGGGAAACCTCTCTCGGCGCGGGCGGCGGGTTTGAGCCGCTTTCCCCAGGTACTGACCAATATCGCCGTACGAGAGAAGCCCGACCTCGAGACGCTTCCGGATGTGATCGAAGCGATTTCGGAAGTCGAGAAAGCGCTCGGCGAGAACGGCCGCCAGGTGGTGCGCTACAGTGGCACCGAGCCCCTGGCTCGCGTCATGGTCGAAGGTCCGGATCAAGACCTCGTCGAGCGCTACGCGGACCAGATCGCTCGGGCCATCGAGCGCTCGATCGGGAGAGAGGAGCCGTGAGCACGCCACAGAATCCAACCCGACTCTCCGTCAACGTAGACCACATTGCGACCGTGCGTCAGGCACGACGAGCACCCTATCCCGACCCCGTGGACGGGGCTCGCATCGCCGAGGAATCTGGTGCCGACGGCATCACGGTACACCTTCGTGAGGATCGGCGACACATCCAGGACGACGACGTGGTGCGCCTACGCGAATCGGTACGGGGCAAGCTGAACCTCGAGATCGCCGCCACCGAAGCCATGGTGCGCATCGCACAGCAGGTCTGTCCCCATCAGGTCACACTGGTGCCCGAGCGCGCCGACGAGATCACCACCGAGGGGGGATTGGACCTCGGTGTCCATCGGAGCCGAGTTCAACGGGTGGCCTCCACCTTGAAGGAGTCCGGAGTCGAGGTGTCGCTCTTCCTCGACCCACGCCTCGAGCAGCTGAGGCACCTCGAAGGAATGGCTGATGTGACCGGCTTCGAGATCAACACCGACACCTACACCCGCGAGGCCTGGGAGAATCCCGATTCGTCCGCCGCCAGCGCCGAGATCGAAGCCATTCAGAAGATGACCCGAGCCGGCCGAGAAGCCGGATTCGAGATCTACGCCGGCCACGGCATGACCGTCAGCAACGTCGGCCGGGTCGCCGCCATTGCGGAGATCGAGGAGTTCAACATCGGACACTCGATCGTCGCCCGTGCGGTGCTGGTCGGGATGTCCGAAGCGGTTCGCGAGATGAAGGCTGCGATGGCCGCGGCGGCGCGCTGACTCGCCGCCCCATGGCCGGAAACGCTCTGCGGGCGGGGCCCAGACAGGCTCGAGTCTGCGGGCTTCCCCGCGAAGACCTACCGCTCGACCTCGAAGTCCACCGTCACCGCGACTTCCGGCGCGCTGCCGATCAGCGCAGTCGTGGCGATGGGGAGGGTCACCCGATGGAGGCTCTCGCCAAAGGCGATGTTGAGCTCGTAATAGCCCTCGGGCGCGACTCGGAGCAGAGTCCCGCGGTTTCCCTTGAACCCCACCAGCTCGTTGTGGACCATCACTTCAGTCGGTAGCTCCATGCTCACTCCTTATCCGTTGGGCACACTGAAATTCACTCCGCCACTCCCTGCTCCCGGTATTCCTTGAGCTTACGCTGCAAGGTGCGCAGCCCGATGTCGAGCAGCCGCGCGGCCTCGGCGCGCTTGCCGCCGGTGCGCTCGAGTGTGTCGAGGATCGCTCGTTGCTCGATCTCGGCCATCGTCATGGGCGCCCCGTCGAGCGACTGAACCGGAAGAAGAGCCGCTTCGCCAGTGGCCTGGTCACGAAACTCGGGCGGAAGATCCTCGAGGCCAATCTCCCCTCCCGGGTGAAACACCGCCACCGACTCGAGTACATTGCGCAGCTCTCTCACGTTCCCCGGCCAACTGTAGTGGGACAGAGCCGCCGCGGCGCGGCTGCCAAGCGCGAGCGAGGGCTTGGACTCGGTCTCCGAGAACTCCTCGAGAAAGTGCTCCGCAATCAGCGGAAGATCCGCGATTCGATCGCGCAGCGGCGGAATCTCCAGAGTGACGACCTTGAGTCGGTAGTAGAGGTCCTCGCGGAATCGTCCGTCCTCGACCTCACGCGCCAGATCCCGGTTGGTCGCTGCGATCAACCGAAAGTCGAGATCGATCATCTCACCACCACCGACACGCATCACCTGGCGCTCTTCGAGCACTCGCAGCAGCTTGACCTGGAGCTCGGGATAGAGCTCACTGATCTCGTCGAGAAAGAGAGTTCCTTTGTTGGCCAGCTCGAACTTGCCGATCTTGCGCGCGACGGCGCCCGTGAAGGAGCCCTTCTCGTGGCCGAAGAGCTCACTCTCCAGAATGTCGCTCGGAATCGCACCGCAGTTGATCGCCAGGAATCGCTCGTTCCGCCTCGGACTGGCGTGGTGAAGCGCTTTCGCGACCAGCTCCTTTCCAGTTCCGCTTTCGCCGACGATGAGTACGCTGCTTCGCGTCGGTGCTACTTGCTTCATGCGCTCGAACAGTTGCTCCATCGGCTCGGAGTGACCGATGATGCTGTCGAAGCCGTAGCGCTTGTCGAGCATCGCCCGAAGGCTCGACACTTCTTCCTTGAGCTCGCGGTTCTCGAGCAGCGTCATCACACGCCGGCGCAGTTCGTATAGATCGACCGGCTTGGTGAGATAGTCGTCGGCGCCGACGCGCATCGCTTCGACGGCGGACTCGATCGAGCCGAAGCCGGTCACCAGCACGACGCCGAGATCGAGCTCTTTTTCTCGCACGGCCTCGAGGAAGGCCAGACCGTCCATCTCGGGCATCCTCAGATCGCAGATCGCGACCCGCACCTCGGGATTCGCCTCGACGTACTCCAGTGCCCGAGAGGCTTCGTCGAAAGTCTTGACCCCGAGACCCGCCTTCTCCACCGCGATCGCCATCGACTCGCGGGAGCCGGTCTCGTCATCGATGACGATCACTTGAGGAATCGTAGTTCCACTCACATCGGCCATTTTGGCACGAAGCGAGGGTCTTGCGGTATCAGGCTTCGCCCAGGAGTCGCAGAAGTCCCCGTTCGTCGAGGATCTGCAGCCCGAGCGCCTGCGCCTTCGCGAGTTTGCTGCCGGCGCTCTCCCCGGCAATCACGAAGTCGGTCTTCTTCGACACCGACCCGCTGACCCGAGCGCCGAGCGCCTCGAGGCGGGATTTGGCCTCCGAGCGGGGCATCTGAAGCGTTCCGGTGAGCACGACCGTCTTTCCCGCGAGTGGGTGAGACTGCTCGCGGGTAGGCACGACGTCTTCGCTCATCTTCACACCTTTAGCGCGCAAGGTCTCGATGCGCTCACGATTGTGGGCATTGGCAAAGAATGCCTGCACGCTGGCCGCAACCTTGGGCCCGATCTCCTCGATCGCCACCAGCTCATCTTCCCCTGCAGCCATGATCCGGTCGATCTCCGGCAAGGCCTGCGCCAACAACCGCGCCACCCGCTCACCCACGAAGCGGATCCCCAAAGCGTTCAGGAGGCGCGCCAGCCCCCGCTGCTTGCTGGCTTCGACCTCCTCGATCAAGTTCTGTGCCGAGCGCATTCCCCAACCTTCGAGACCCATGAGGTCTTCCACTCTGAGCGAGTAGAGCGAGGTGTAGTCCTTCACCAGCTTCTCTCCCAGCAGCTGGTCGATCAGCTTTTCGCCCAGGCCCTCGATAGCCATGGCGTTGCGGGAGACAAAGTGGGCGATGGCCTCACGCACCACCGCGGGGCACCCGGGGTTGACACACCGCACCGCCACTTCCCCTTCGAAGCTCTGCACGGGCTCCCCGCAGACGGGACACTCAGCCGGAGGCTCGAAGGGCACTGCGTCCGCTGGCCGCCGATCGAGTCGCACCTCGACGACCTTTGGAATGATGTCTCCACCCTTCTCGATCACCACGGTGTCACCCACGCGCACGTCCTTGCGAGCCAGGTCTTCATAGTTGTGCAGTGTCGCTCGCTTCACCGTGGTGCCGGCCACGAAGACCGGCTCCAGCGTAGCCACCGGAGTGAGCGCGCCGGTGCGTCCGACCTGAGCACTGATCGCCACCACACGGGTCTCGGCCTGTTCGGCCTCGTACTTGTAGGCCACCGCCCAGCGAGGCGCCTTCGACGTCGAGCCCAGGGCCTCGCGCTCGTCGAGCGAATCGACCTTGACCACGACTCCGTCGATGTCGAATTCGAGCTCTGAGCGCCGTGTGCGCCACTCGTCGATGAAGTCGCGCACCTCGCTCAGACCGCGACAGACCGCCCAGCCCGGATTGGCTGGCAGACCGAGCTGTGTCAGCCACTGGATGTGCTCGCTGTGCCGGTCGGCCACTCGCGGCGCCGCGAGGTCGTAGACCACACAGCTCAGGTTTCGTTTGGCCACCTCTCGGGAATCGAGCAGCCGGACGGTGCCGGCGGCGGTGTTGCGCGGGTTGATGTAGAGCGGTTCTGCCTCCTCCTCGCGCTGACGGTTGAGCTCCGCGAACACGTCATGGGGCATGTACACTTCACCCCGCACGACCATCCGCGCGGGAATCGGAATCGTTCCCGAGGACTCGAGACGGAGCGGCAGGTTGCGGATGGTCCGCACGTTCTCGGTCACCAGATCGCCGACCCGACCGTTGCCCCGGGTGGCCGCCTGGGTCAGGACGCCCTGCTCATAGAGCAACGACATCGAGATCCCGTCGATCTTGAGCTCACACACGAAGTCGGGCTCCGAGCCCGGGCGGAGCCGCTGGATCCGCTGCTCCCACTCGATCAGCTCGGCGTCGTCGTAGGTGTTGTCGAGCGACAGCATCGGTGGATCGTGCTCGACCGGCTCGAAGCCCTGCACGGGCTCTCCACCGACCCGCTGAGTCGGGCTGTCCGGAGTGCGCACTTCGGGGTGGGCCTGTTCGAGGTCCACCAGCTGTTTCATCAGCGAGTCGAACTCGCGATCGCTGATCTCCGGTCGCGCCTCCTTGTAGTAGAGCCGCTCGTGTCGTCGAATCTCGTCGCGCAGACGCTTGGCGCTGGAAGCGGGATCGGTCATGGGACGGTGATCTTAACGAAGCCTGGACCGGCCCCCGGGCGTCACCGGCCCGACGGGGACCCGGCGTCTCCCCCCATGCGCTCGGAACGGAAACCGATCACTCTCCCCCGGCGAAGTATCATCTGAACGGGCGGACGCCGAGCCGCGCCAGATCGACTCCCGTTCTCCTACATGGGCACCGCCCTCATCACTTCCAAGGAGCCGAGATGAACATCGCCATCACCTACTGCGTCAGCTGAAACTACCTTCCCAGAGCCTCCGGTCTGGAGGCCGAGATCAGAGAACGTTTCCCCGCCGCCGCCATTGAATTGGTCAAGGGACGGGGAGGGGTGTTCGACGTGGTCCGGGACGGCGAGCTGGTGTTCTCGAAACACGAGCTCGGTCGCTTTCCCGAGGCGGGAGAGGTTGTCGGAGCGTTGACGCCAACAGATCAGAGCGCTGCGTCAGAGGGCAGATAGCGGTAGATCTGTAGCAGGGGCACTCCGTCGAGCTCCCATTGAGCACTGGGCTCGAGACGCTCCATACAGTCGCGCATCAGCTGGTTCATCCAGTCCTCGCGCAGCACGAACATCACGTAGACCGGTCGTTCCAGGGTCACGGAGTCGAGAAACTCCATGGCACCGGGCGCCAGCTGCGGGAAGTTCGGAACGGTCACCGGCGCAATGCCGAGATCCGAGCGCAGCCGTTCCGGAGCCACCAGCACCACGGCATGCTGGACCACCGGGACCGCAACGACTGCGCCCGGCTCGGCATGTTCGTTGAGCCATTCGATTCCCTGCCGGTAGCTCATTCCCCAGTAGTCGCCGGCCTGCGGAATGGCGCGTGCGTAGGCACCTGCCGTACCGCCAGCCAGAACGTTCCAATAGGCGATCTGATGGGGGTGGGTCGTCACGGTAGGCCAGGCGCTGGCCAGGAGGGCCGTCGCCGCCACGACCGTGACCGTGCCTCGCGCAACCTTGTCACCGAACGCTCGACCCAGCCCTTCGGTCAACCCCTGAGCCCCGACTCCCGCAGCGATCATCAGCGCGGGAAAAAGCTCCAGGAAGTGGCGTACCCCGTCGAAGTTGACCGCTCCGGGCAGGTAGAGGCGCGCCAGAACGACCGCCAGCCAGGCCACCACCAGCACCGACTCGGCTCGGCGTAGCCAGGCCTGTCGCATCAGGGGGACCATACCGACCAGCGCGAGGGCGAGGCTCGAGGGAGGCGTGGTCGTGAGGATGGCTCGCAGCGGAGACAGGAGACTCTCCTCACGCACTTGAAAGACCTGGCCCGAAACGTAGTCGAGATGAAGCAGGAACCGGCTCACGGGCGAGGGCCACAGCCACGGCCACAGAGCCACCATCACCGTCCCGCCGACGACCCCCCACAGCACGAGGGACAGCCAGAGGCGACGATCCCGGCGCCCGCGGAAGCGCTCGGGCACGCGGGCCCAGAGGGCCACAGCGAGGACCACTCCCGGCAGGAAGAGGGCATTCGCCTTGGTGGCCAGTGCCAGGCCCCAGATCGCTCCCGCACCGATCATGCGCCCCGCTCCCCCGCGCTCCCAGGCACGGTGAAAGGCCAGAAGTGCCAGAGAGAACAGGACCATCTCCGGAAAATCCTTGACGTTGGCCATCATGTGGCAGACGGAGCGCGGCGCCAACAAGAGCAGGGCAGGAGCCAGGAGAGCCGCAGTCGCTCCCCATCTCGGACGGACGAAACGATAGAGGGCGACGATCAGCAACGACGCCAGCCCGAGGTTCACGGCATGGAAGCCATCGAACGGGTCGAGGACTCCGAGCCCTGCGAACAGCACCTTCGATGTCGCCGCCGCGAGTAGATTGGCAAACGGGTAGTACTCCCAGGGACGATCTCGGAACGCTGAGCTGCGCAGATCGGGGCGGTGGTCTCTTGGATAGGGATCGATCTCGGGATCGAGGAAGTCGGGATCGAAGCTGGTGAAGAAGGAAAGGTAGCGCTCCCCCCAGAAGAGATCTCCGAGCGCTTCGTCCCAGGTCACGTTGTACTGATCGAGCTGCGGCGCGGCCAAGAGAAGGAGCAACGCCACCATCACGAGGGGCACGGCCCAGGTGGAGCGAACAGTCGTGGAGCGTGAGTCCGCGGCGATGGGCTTCGCACCCCCACTCGGGCCCTTGGGCTCGCCTTCGACTGAACGTCTCATGGCCGGCTCAGTTCAACGGCACCAGGCCCTTGCGCATCGCGGTGGAGCGCAGCGCCAGAAAGGGTCCCTCCAGCTGCGCCGGACGGGCCAGCAGCGACTCCACGACCTCGCAGCGCTCGAGCATCGGGCGCAGCGTCTTCGGCTCGACCCGGTAATACCAGCACTGCCGAGTCGAGTAGGCCTCGCGTAGAGCGCGGCTGGTCTCGGGGCCGCTGCGCGGAAAGGTCACGATCAGATCCCGATCCGAGCGCTCTCGGATCGGGAAGCCGCCCACCAGCCAACCCAGGCGGACCGATTCCTTCGGACTGTCCTCCCACAAGAGAAGAGAGGGCCGCTCGATCGGCTCGAGCAGTTCCTCGATCGGCCCATGCACCATGGTGACGAAACGGTCGAGTCGCGACGCCTGCTCGAGCAGGAAGGGTACGGTTCCGAGCGTGAGGTGGACCACGAGCGCGGCCGAGGTCAGGCGAGGCCACCGCCCGAAGGCTACGACCAGGGCGTGCGCCCCCAGAATCGAGAGCGGCAGAACCAGCTCATAGTGGTAGATCGGACCGGTGTCGGAGACACCGGGCGAGTAGTAGCCGAGATTGAACGCCACCAGTGCCACCCCCGCCCACAGCCAGGGGGCGGCACCCTGGGTGCGCTTCCCGGTCACCCACCAGAGTGCCAGGATCGCGAGACTCAGCGGCCAGCCGAGCAGAAACCCGTTCATACGGACCGCCACCACGGCCAGGTTCTCGAGCGCGGCGGGAACCGTATGAAGATAGTCGGAGCCTTCCAGCACAGCCCCGAATCCGTACCCTTCACGGGGGCGGTAGAAGCTCCACGGCAGCGTGGTGAACGAGCCCGTCAGCGCGCGATTGTAGAGCCCGATGGCCAACGCCCAGACGCCGCCCGACAGGCTCAGGGCGACCAGACCGAGCCACTGCCGCTTGCGCCACAAGACGAGAGCGAGTGCGCCCACGAGCACCCCTCCAAAGGGCACCGCCACCTGGACGCGCACCGCCATTCCCAGGCCCAGCGCAGCCCCCCCGACGAGTCCACCGGCGACCGGTCGATCGCGCTGGGCCAGCGACAGCCCCCAACCGAGAGCAACCATGGCGAACAGCGACGACGCGTGACTCATCCCGGTCGCAGTCGTCAGCACGACCATCGGTGAGGCGGCGAGGAGAACCGTTGCCCACGACGCGACTTCGGCACCGGCTTCGCCACCCCCGCAGCCACGGCGCACGATCTGAAACCACAGCCCGAGCGTGAAGGCG
The DNA here is from genome assembly GCA_963851415.1 of uncultured Acidobacteriota bacterium. Classification (GTDB taxonomy): domain Bacteria; phylum Acidobacteriota; class Thermoanaerobaculia; order Multivoradales; family Multivoraceae; genus CAWKPF01. Next base: position 3,284,186 of record CAWKPF010000002.1, on the reverse strand, counting down.
AGAAGGGGCAGGTGCATCAGGCCCGGAAGTCCCAGCAATGTCCCCGGAAGCTGAATCAACGGCTCTCCGAAAAGGTACTTCCCGGTCGCACCGAGTCGTGTCCAGATGGTAAAGGGCTCCGGTGCCCAGGGGGGCAGACGATCCTCCGCGAGCCGGCCTTCGGCGAGCAGCTCTGCCTGCACCGTGTAGGTGAGCTCGTCGTCGACCAGGGCCCGGCCCTCCAATACGGAGGCCATCAGCCAGCTCACCGCGACCAGCGAAAGCCCTCCAGTTACGAGCGCCCATCGCCGGGCCCCGGATGCCTCGGGGGCACGCCACACAACGCAACGAGACACGGCGAACGAGAGCAGCAGCAGACCCGGACCGACCAGGAGAAGGCGCCCGACGTGACGCGCCAACTGCTCGTAGGTGAAGCCACGCATGGGGGCGAACGGCAGCGGCTCGAGCGGCGGCCAGTAGACGAACTCGGCCGGACCCCGAACGAGGCCACGCTCGAAGGCAACGTAGCCGATCAGAAAGGCGACACCGGCGAGAAGACTCGACCCGATTCGGAGCCAGCTCGTCGCAGGTGCCGGCCAGAGCGCCTCAGGCGCTCTTTTCCTCATGGTATTCCTCTTCGGTGTTGACCTGCCAGAGGTTCGACTTGTCGGTTCGACCCTCGAGAATGTTCTCCACCGCCATGATCGCGGTCAGCATGGAATGGTCCTGGTTGTTGTACTTGTGCATTCCGTTGCGACCGACCAGAAAGAGGTTCTCGATGTCGTCGACCCATGCACGCAACTCGTCGAAGCGAGGATAGGTGCCGAAATATGCCGGGTAGGTCTTGGGCATGCGAATCACCACTGCGTCACGCACCTTCGACCCATCGATGATCTCGATTCGCTCCAACTCCTCGCTGGCCAGCGTCTTCAGTTCCTCGTCGGAGAGCTCCCACAACTCATCGCCCTCGTTGCAGAAGTACTCGAGTCCGACCCAGCTCTTGGTCGGATCCGAGACCATGTACGGCGACCAGTTGTTGAAGATCTGAAGACGCCCCACCTTCACATCGGGCTCCTGAATGTAGATCCAGTTGTCCTTCACCCGGCCGCCACCGTTTTTGCCGCTCTCTCGAATTTCGAGATCGTCGACCAGCAGTCCGACGGTGATGAAATCCCGATAGACCAGCCCTTCGCTCACTTCGCGGACCGACGCCGGGACTTCACAGTCGAGCGACTGAATGAGCTCACGCATCGGCATCGTCGAGAAGAACCAGTCCCCCTCGTAGTGGTGGACCTCCCCCGTGCGCTCGTCGACTGCATCGACCGCCACGATGCGGTTCTCTTCCACGTAGAGCTTGGTCACGGTGCGGTGGTGCTCGACCGTGCCGCCACCGGCCTGAACCTGGCGTGCCACCTCTTCCCACATCTGACCGGGGCCGAACTTCGGATAGAGGAAACGCTCGATCAGCGAGGTTTCGGATCCCTTCTGGGCGATGTCGGTGCCATCGGACTCCCGCTTCGGGAGCAGTCCCTTCAGGAAATGCATCACGGCCCGAGTAATGGAGAGCCCCTTGATTCTCTGCGCTCCCCATTCCGCACTGATCTCGTCACACGGGGTGCCCCAGACCTTCTCGGTGTAGTCCTTGAAGAACGTCAGATAGAGCTCCCTGCCGAAGCGGTTGACGAAGAACTGCTCGAGGTTCGACTCGTCGCGAATCGGAAAGGCCAGGGCTCGCAGATAGCTCATGCCGATCCGAAAGCTGCGCAGCAGCCCGAGGTTGCCGAGCGTCTCGACACTGAGCGAAATCGGATAGGTGAAGAACTTTCGCAGATAGTAGATCCGCGATTGGCGTTCACGAACCAGCATGACATTGTCGACCCGATCGGGGCTCGATCGCTCGGCGGCTGGTGCCCCTGGACTCCCGATCGTTCGCGTCTTCTGCTGGTAGGTGATCTCTGTCTCGGCGCTGGCCCCTTCCTCCAGGGGAAGGATGTTGAGCCACCAATCCATGACCCGATCCGACTTGGAGAAGAAGCGGTGGCCCCCGATATCGATCCGGTTGCCCTTGTAGTTCACCGTGCGCGCAATCCCGCCCAGGATGTCGCAGCGCTCGAGCACCACAGGCTCGATCTCGGAGCGCTGCACGAGCTCCCAGGCCGCGGTCAACCCCGCCGGACCCCCACCGATGATGACGGCGCGCTTTCCTCTCTGCATCAAACCCCTCCCGAGAGAGCCCGGGATCTGAGGCGGAGCGAACATCCCGGAGCTTCGGACGGCGAGCCAAATTCTCGGAAATCTAGGATCGCCGCCCGCGGGAGCTTAGCATAGCTAGTATCTCTCGCCGTGCACGGCTACGCCGCGCACTCCGGTCCCCTCGGGAGTCGTTTGCTCCCGTTCCGGCGCGGGTCCGTTCTTGACAACGCAGCGGCCTTTGGGCGAGGGTGCGGAGCGGTCCACCCCATGAGCGAACCCCTGCACGCGCCCCTCCTGCCCTTCTTCTGGGGCTATTTTCGTCGATACTGGAGCTGGCTGCTGGTCTCGCTGGTCTCGATCCTCCTCTTCGGCATCTTCACGGCAGGCATCGTCGGACTGCTCAACCCGATCTTCGGGGAGGTCCTGCTCGGGGGTGAGGCGCTCGATGTCTCCGGCCAGATTGCCGAAGCGGCCGGCACAGGCGACGAGGTCAAGGGGGCGGCACAGGGCCTGATGGAGCGACTCGGCGGGCCGGCGGGCCGAGTCCGCGACTGGGCTTCTGGCTTCTACGCGAACCTGCAGAGACGCTTCGGGATCGAGGAAGGCAATGGGTTTCGCTCGCCCCTGTACTTTGCACCGATCCTGTTCGTCTTCGTCTTTCTGCTACGCGCCATCACCGCCTTCAGCAGCAGCTACTCTTTTCAGCGAGTCGGCCTCGCCACCACCACCGACATCCGCAACGATCTCTACAGCCGGCTGATCCAGCAGTCGGCCCGCTTCCATTCCGAGCACACCAGCGGAGAGTTGTTCAGCCGCGTCATCAGCGACGTCACTCGACTGCAGGCCGTGGTGTCGAGTCGCCTTCTCGATCTGGCACAACAGTCGGTCGCACTGGTGGTCTACGTCGTGGCTCTTCTCTCGATCCACTTCCAGCTCGCGGTCTTCTGCCTCATCGCCACACCACTCTTCCTGATTCCGATCGTGAGATTCGGCAAGGGGATGCGCAGCACCAGTCACCGGAGTCAGGAGCGAATGGCCGATCTGTCGGCCCTCTTGACCGAAGGCATCCGCGGAAACCGGGTCGTGAAGGCCTTCGGAATGGAGGCCTTCGAGAGCGAGCGCTTCGAGCGAGCCACCGAGAAGCACCTCAAGGTCAACCTCAGGCAACAGGTTCTGGCCAGCCTCTCCAGTCCCGTGATCGAGTCGCTGGCCGCGGTCGGCGGCTGCGTACTGGTGATCTCGGTGGGTCGCATGATTCGCGCGGGCAGCCTGACCCCCGAGTTGTTCATGCAGTTCATGACCACTCTCTTCATGCTCTACGACCCGATCCGCAAGCTCAACCGAGCGAATCTCGTGCTGCAGGACGCTCTGGCATCGGCGCAGCGGGTGGCCGACATCATGGCCGTTCCGATCGACATCGTCGACGAGGCCACCTCGCCCCCCCTCGAGACGCTCGAGAAGTCGATTCACTACGACAACGTCTCGTTCTCGTACGACACCCGTGACGTGCTCGAGAACTTCGACCTCGAGATCCCAGCGGGCCAGGCGATCGCGCTGGTGGGACCCTCCGGGGCGGGCAAGTCGACCGTAGTGAATCTGTTGCCCCGGTTCTTCGACCCGACGGCCGGCTCGATCCGGATCGATGGCGTGGACATCCGGACGCTCCCCCTGTCGAACCTGCGCTCGCTGATCGGAATCGTGACCCAGGAGACCATTCTCTTCAACGACAGCGTGCGCAACAACATCGCCTACGGTCGTTCGGACCTCTCTCTGGAATCGGTCCGCGAAGCCGCCGCAGCTGCCTATGCCGACGAGTTCGTCATGGAGCTCGAGCACGGCTACGACACCGTGATCGGAGAGTCCGGAGCGCAACTCTCGGGCGGCCAGCGCCAGCGCCTGGCCATTGCTCGAGCGCTGCTGAAGAACGCCCCCATCCTGATTCTCGACGAGGCGACGTCCCACCTCGATACCGAGTCGGAGCTCCTGGTTCAGCGCGCCGTCTCCAACCTGATGGCCGGGCGGACTTCGCTCGTGATCGCCCACCGCCTGTCGACCGTCATACGGGCCGACCGCATCGTGGTGATGGACTCCGGTATGATCATGGAGTCAGGAACACACGAGCAGCTGCTGGCTCAGGAAGGCGCCTACAAGCGTCTCTACGAGCTCCAGTTCAAGGGATAGCGCCCAGGGTCGGCAGAGGATCGGCAGAGCACATGCGCCGGGAGATTCCCGCCAGGGCGCCTCGGTCACACGGACGCGCGAATCGGCGATCGCGGACAGGAGGGCACGTGATTTCCACCGGTCGCTCTTCGAGCAACCTCTCGACGATCCTGTCGGGCAACATTCCGGAAGCGCTCGAGCGCGCTGCGCGGGAGTCACCGAGTGCATACATCGAGCTGGCCGACAGCCGCGCCAGATCTCTCGGTCGGTTCGACTTCGCCCAGATGCACGATCGTCTGCGAGAGGCTGCGAAGCGAGTCCGCGGACTCGGCGTCGAACCGGGGGATCGCGTCGTGGTCGGACTGCCTTCTTCCTGGGACTGGTTCGACGCATGGTTCGGCTCGCATCTCGCGGGTGCCCTTCCCGTTTCGATCGCGCCGCCCGGGGCGATCGGCTCTCCCCGCACCCAGATCGAGAAGACACTCGAGGTCGCCCGTCGTATCGAAGCTCGGAGGGTCTTCGTTCCCCCGCTGTTCCTCGAACAGCTGGCCGGGCTGGACCTCCCGGAAGCACTGAGAAGCCAACCTCTGGTCACGCCCGAGGACCTCTCCAAGGCCTCGGCTGTCACGGGGCGGTTGCCCGGCTTCGACGCGGCGACCCAAGACACCGCCTTCCTGCAGCTCACCAGCGGCTCCACCGGTGTGCCCCGCGCCGTGATGATCTCTCACGGCAACGTTCTTCACCACATGGCCCTGATCAACGACGCCCTCACGCTCCCGTCGGGCGAGTCCACCGCCGAATGGCTCGACACCATCGTCTCCTGGCTCCCGCTCTACCACGACATGGGGTTGATCGGGCAGGCTTTCAACAGTCTGCTCAACGGTCACAATCTCCATCTGCTCGCCCCGCGCAGCTTCCTGGCCCGGCCTCATCTCTGGCTCCAGATGGCGGCCCGAGGCGGACGGGTGTTGCTCACGGGACCGAACTTCGGCTATCAACTCTGCGCCGAGCGCGTCCAGCGATCCCATCTAGAGGGTCTCGATCTATCGGGAATCAAGCAGACCTTGACCGGTTCCGAGATGGTTCGGGCCGAGACGGTGCACAGCTTCAGTGAGATGGCGGCGGAGTTCGGCTTCGACCCGAGGACAGTGGTGCCCTGCTATGGAATGGCGGAGACCACCCTCGCGGTGTCTTTCGACCGGCGGGGACGGGGCGTGCGCACCCGATCGCTACCCGCCGAGGCCGACTCCGATTACGGCCTGCAGGAGGTGGTGTCGAACGGAGCTCCGGCTCTCGACACCGAGATCGCGATCGTCGGCCCCGACGGCAGCCCACGAGGACCGGACAAGATCGGCGAGGTCCGAGTCCGCGGACCCGGAGTGTTCCAGGGCTATTGGCAAGACCCCGACGCAACCGCGGCAGCCCTCGAGGACGGCTGGCTGCGCACCGGCGATCTCGGTTTTCTCGACGAGAGCGGCGAGCTGTACCTGACCGGTCGGATCAAGGAGATCCTCATTCTGCACGGCCAGAACCTGATGCCCCACGAGCTCGAATGGATCGCCGACGAAATTTCCGGAAGCGGGGGAGCCCAACGCTCCGCCGCGTTTTCCGTCACCGTTCCCGGAAAGGAGGGCGAGGGAGAACAGGCCGTCCTCTTGCTCGAGAGCAGCGAGAAGAACGAGGACAGCCTGGCCCGGCTCGAGCACGACGTCCGGAGTCAGATCGGTCGGCGGCTTTCGATCCCGTTGGCCGATCTGATGCTGCTACGCCGTGGCTCATTGCCCAAGACGAGCAGTGGTAAGGTGCAGCGCCGCTTGGCCCGAGAGGCTTATCTGAGGGGCGAACTGGAACGGCTCGTGCCCTGAGCACGGTGCGAGACGGAACATGCGTTCAACGACAACGGAACCGTTGGAGACACGAATGAACAAGGTCGAAATCGCGACTTCCGTGCTGGCACGAATGAGCGAAGTCGCGGCCAAGGACCTCGAGCCCACCATGGAGCTGGTGTCCGACCTCGGCATCGACTCCCCCAAGGCCCTCGAGCTGCTGGTGGAGCTGGAGGAGGGCCTCGGTACAGAGATCAGCGACGAGGACGCCGCCCGCATGGAGACCGTCGGCGACGTCCTCGACTACGCCCGCGCGCTCGGTTGAGCGACGCGAAGCCGCCGCCCGGGGCGCTCCGAGCGCCGACGTGGTGGCACGGCCCGGTTGCACTGTTGGCCCGCGGGCTGCTGCGGACCCTGTGGGCAACCTACCGCCTGGAGATTCTCGATCCCGATCGACTGAGGGACGTCGCGACCGCAGAGCGCGCAGCCATCTATCTGGTCTGGCACCATCAGGCGTTCCTCTTCGCCACTTTGATCATCAAGAACCTGAGCCGACTCCCTCGCGCCCTGACGGTGATGATCTCGCAGTCCCGCGACGGCGATCTGGTCACCCGCGTGGCGGAGCCTTTCGGGATCCGTGTCTATCGTGGGTCAGCGACCCGAGGGGGACAGCGGGCCCTGCGCGGCCTGTATCGTGAGCTGGCCCGCCATGACTCCTCGATCCTGATGCTGCCCGATGGTCCCCAGGGTCCCCCCCTGGTGGTCAAGCCGGGGAGCGTGGTGCTGGCCCAGACCACCGGCGCCCCCATTCAGCCGCTGGGAATGGCCGCCAGCCGAGCGATCCGTCTCGGATCGTGGGATCGACTGGTGCTTCCGCTCCCCTTCAGTCGAGTGATCGTGGCGGTTGGAGAGCCTCGTCGCGTACCGAGAGAGCTCCCGACCGAAGAGCGCGACCGGCTCTGTCGGGCCCTGGAACACGAGCTCGAGGCCCTGGACAGCCGAGCCGGGGCAGCGCTGAGAGGAGAGCTGTCCTGAGCGGCTCGTGACGCTTCCCTCGGTACCTTCCACGATTCGGATCGGCGCTCCTCTTGCGTAGCGTGAGAGGGAATCGTCTCGGGAGACCCGCAATGGATCAGCTCGGGCAGGACCTGAGAATCGCCTGGCGATCGCTGCGACGTACGCCGGGTCTGAGCCTCGCGATCATTCTCACCCTCACCCTGGGGATCGGTGCCGGTACGACTCTCGTCACCCTGATCCGCGACGTTCTGCTCGCACCGCTGCCCGTGCCCGAGTCGGAACGCCTGGTCTCCTTGTGCGAGACCCATCCATCGGTCGAGGGCTACTGCGTCGCCTCGCCTCCCAATGTCGCGGACTGGCAGCGCCTCAGTCGGACCGTGTCTTCGTTCGGCCAGGGGCGGGACTGGCCTTTCCTCTGGCGCACCTCCGAAGGAGTCGAAAGGCTGCGTGGAGGCCTGGCCACTCCGGGGTTCCTGACCACGCTGGGAGTCCGCCCGGAGCTGGGTCGCCTGCTCGAGCCACGAGATCAGGTCGGCAGCGGCCAACCGGTAGTCGTTCTGTCCTACGCCCTGTGGAAGAACCGTTTCGGCGGGGCTGGCGACGTCCTCGGGAGTCAGATGCTCCTCGACGGGATCTCCCACACCGTGATCGGCGTGCTCGCCCAGGAGGTGCCTCTTCCGTCCTTGAAGGACACCGAACTGTGGCGCCCCTTCCACTTCGATCCCACCGACGATGCGCGACGCAACTGGCGTGGCTTCGTGACGGTGGGTCGCCTGGCACCCGGCTCGACCCTCGACGAGGCACGATCCGAACTACTCGCCGTTCGTGAATCTCTCGCCGTTCGATACCCCGAGACCAACGAAGAGTGGGGGCTCGTGGTCAGCCCCCTGATCGATCGCGTCGTGGGCGATGTGCGCGCGCTCTTCTGGACGTTCGCGATCGCGGTCGGGCTCTTGCTGCTGATCGGTTGCGCGAACATCGCCAACCTGCTGCTCGTGCGTTCCATTTCACGCTCCGGTGAGCTCGCCGTCCGGGCCAGCCTGGGTGCCCGACCCCTCCGGCTCATCCGCCAGCTGCTCACCGAGAACGCCCTGCTCGCGGTCCTCGGCGGCTTCGCGGGAGCCGGTCTGTCCGTCCTCCTCACGCGCCTGTTCCTGCGCCTCGCTCCACCGTCGATTCCCCGACTCGACCAGGTCGAGGCCGACCGTGGAGTCCTCGCGGTCGCGCTGGCGCTCGCCGGACTGACCGCGCTGCTCTTCGGCGTGATTCCCGCCTGGCGCGCCAGTCGTCAACCCCCGGCCGGTGCGCTGAGTACGAACAGCCGCACGGCCTCGGGCAACGAGTCGCTGCGCCAGCTCCTCGTCGTGGCGCAGATCGCCCTCGCGATCACTCTTCTCTGCGCCGCCGGACTGCTGGCGCGAAGCCTCCTCGAGCAGTCCCGCTGGCACCCGGCCATCCCCCCCGACCGCTTGATGGCGGTGGCTCTCCTCTCCGGCGAAGAGCGGTTCGAGACCGGTCTCCAGGTGGTCGAGCATCACGGCGCGGCACGAGAGCTGGTCGCGAGCCTGCCGGGGGTGGTTTCCGCAGGGATGACCTCCGCCGGCGACCTCTTCGGAGGAGTCGAGCGCGACGCGCTGTTCATCGAGGGGCGCGACGATGGGCTCGAGGAGCCGCCGGCCATCCGCTGGTACGACGTCGATCGACACTACTTCTCCACCGTCGACCGTCGTGTACTCGAGGGGCGCGGCTTCGAGACGCGGGACCGCGAGGGAAGCGTACCGGTGGCCGTGGTGAACCAGACTGCCGCTCGACGGTTCTGGGGCTCGAACTCTCCGCTCGGCTCGAGGGCCACCGTCGGGGAGCGCGAGGTCGAGATCGTCGGAGTGGTCGAGGACCCCGTGCCGTTCCCTCCGGGGGCTCCCACGGAGCCCGAGATCTTCTGGCCCAACCGGCAACAGCCGCGCTGGGGGAACTACCTCGTGGTACGCACGACCGATTCTCCGGCTGGGCTGGTACCCGCCGTTCGCACCGCACTCCGACAGTTCGACCCCGAGCTGCAGGCCTCGTTCCGGCCGCTCGACACCGTTCTCGACCGGGCTCTGGTGACGCCGCGGTTCCATGTCGCCCTGATCGGGCTCTTCGCGGTTTCGGCAGCCGCACTCGCATCGATCGGCACCTCGGCCCTTCTCGCTTTCGCGGTGACCAGCCGCCGTCGCGAGCTCGCGATTCGGCTGGCTTTGGGCGCCCGCCCGGAGGCTCTGAGCCGAAGTGTCGTGGGCCAGGGATTGCGTCTGTTCGCGGTCGGCTGCGCCCTCGGCCTGCTCGGCGCCTTCGCCATTTCGGGCATCCTGCGCGGGTTTCTCCACGGGATCTCGCCCTGGGATCCCGGCTCGCTGGCAGCGGCGGTGCTCCTCTTCCTGAGCCTCACCCTGGCTGCTAGCCTCGTCCCGGCCCGCCGCGTCGCCCGGCTGGTGCTCACCGAAGCGCTCCGTCAGCAGTGACCGCGGGCCCGAATCGGCCACGATGCTTCTCTCCCTGGCGGAGGTGAGCCTCCTGCCTCGACGCTCTCCAGGGCACGACTTGCATCGATTGGGCGGAATCGGCGAAGATTTCGAAGTTATTGGAGTTTATTCAGATGAAAGCCAACAATCCTGTCTCTCCCGCCCCGCGCCTCCTCGCCGTGCTGGCGCTCACTGTGCTGGCGGCTCCAGCCAGCCTCCTGGCCGCCACCTACGTCATGACGACCGACCAGGAGCTCTTGGATCGCTCCTCTGTCGTCGTCACGGGGGAAGTCATCGCCATCGAACGGGCTCCCGGAGCGGAGACCGCGACGGACTACCTTTTCCAGGTCTCCGACGTGTTCAAGGGATTCGTCCCGGCAAGTACCCTGCTGGTCCGTCAACGAGGAGGTGCCGGCGACGACGGCACCGTGACGGTCGTGTGGGGGGCTCCCGTCTTCCGCGAGGGTGAGCAGCTCCTCCTCTTCCTGCGCGGCAGCGCTGGAGGCACCTTCGAGTTGGTCGAAGGCAGCCTGGGCGCGTTCCGTCAGCGAACCGTGGCGGGCCGAACCCTGCTCTTCAGGGATCTGGGCGAGGCTCTCGAGATCGACATTCCGAACGACCCCCGGGCACAGATCCGACGACGTTCTCACCTCCCCCGCGAGCGGGAGGCCTTCACGAACTGGCTCGAAGCCAGGGCCGCCGGCGAACCTGCCGACGCCGACTACTTCGTCGACCAGAGCCTCTCCGGACTCGTGCCGCGCTACAACCTGATCGAAAGCTCGACCCAGAATCCTCCCTCCGGCTGCGGCGCCAGCGGGGGCTTCCCGATCCGAGCCTTCGAGTTCGACGGCGGTACCCCGATGAGGTTCCTGATCCATCAGGGTGGCCAGCCTGGAGTTTCCGACACCCCAGGCAGCGTCAAGGCCTCGATCAGTGCGTGGAACAACCACGGCGACAGTCGGGTGAACCTGGCCTACAACGGCACGATCGGCGACACCCCGCCCAGCACCGGCACCGACAACCGCAACGTCATCCTCTTCGAAGATCCGAACGGAGAGATTCCCGGAGTCTTCTCGGGGGGAGGCACCCTGGCGCAGACCACGACGACCTTCTTCTGCAGCGTCCAGAACTTCTCCAACGGCAAGGCCCATCCCATCGCCGAAGCCGACATCGTGACCCAGGAAGGGATGCAGACATGGCTGGCCGCGGGGAATGCAGACAAGCGATTCGAAGAGGTGATCGCCCACGAGCTGGGGCACGCCATCGGGCTCGCTCACGCCTGTAGTGGCAGCTGTTCCGGCGCCGCGGCCAAGGCTCTGATGCGTGCCACGGCCCACGGCGATGACCGCGGAGCCAGCCTGGGCACCGACGACAAGGCAGCCATCAGTTTCCTCTACGAGAAGACCGGAGGCGGCGGCCAGCCGCCGGCGTCACCCTCGGACCTCCAGGCTGCAGCGATCTCGACCAGCGCGATCGCCCTCGATTGGAGCGACCTGTCCGAGGACGAATCCTCGTTCGTGATCGAGCAGCGCACGGCGACAGGCGACTGGCTCGAGCTGAGCACGCAAGGCGCCAACACGACATCGATCGTGGTCACTGGCATCTCCTCGGGCACCTACCTCAGCTACCGGGTCAAGGCGCGTAACGCGGCGGGGGATTCCGGCTACTCCAACGAGGCCGGCGCCACCACCGACATCCCCCCCGGTGCCTGCTCCGTCGACGCCAACACCGCCTGCCTCAACTCTGATCGCTTCCGTGTCCGCATGGACTTCGCTACCGCCGCAGCCGGCAGTGGCTCCGCGATCGCCAACGAGCTCACCGCCGACACCGGCTACTTCACCTTCTTCAACGCGAACAACGTCGAGATCATCGTCAAGGTGCTCGACGCCTGTGCTGGCGGAGACTCGGGACGCTACTGGGTATTCGCGGCGGGGCTGACCAACGTCGAGGTGGTGATCTCGGTAGCCGACACCCAGAGTGGCAAAGTGAAAACGTACGTCAATCCGCTTCGACAGGAGTTCGCTCCCGTACAGGACACCGACGCCTTCGACACCTGTCCCTGAGGTCGAAGCAGAGTCCCAACCATGAGACAGGCGGGGATCCGGGTCTGGACCGCGAGTGCCAGAACGCAAACTTCGCCTGTCATCTCGTCCGTGCGGAGCGCTCGATCGGCTCGACTGGCGACCCTTCGACGGGGACGAGCAGACGGGCAGTAACCTGCGACGCCTGCTGACGTCTTCGTAGATACACTGCCCAGAGCCGTCAAAGTCACGCCCCTTCGGGAATCGATGGCTCTGGCACGCGCGGAGCCCCTCGATCCCGAAGAGCCTTCTCATGCACCCGTTCCTTCACGACCTTCGCACCGCATGGCGCGGGCTCACCAGAGACCCGGGATTCGCGACGCTCGCGGTCCTGACACTGGCCATCGGCATCGGAGCCAACACGACGATGTTCAGCGCGTGGAACGCGATCTGGATGACGCCGCTGCCGTACGACCAACCGGACCGGCTGGTGATCGCCCAGACGACCTTCGACGGCAGCCCCAACTGGACCTCTTCGGCCCAGGACTACGAAGACTACCGAGCACAAAACGACGCCTTCGAGACCTTCGCGCTGATGGCCGGGTTCTCGTTGTCGGCGGCGGCAACGGGGGGCGAGCAGGCCGAGCTGGTGGACACACACTGGGTGTCCTGGGACCTGTTCCGCGCACTGCGCGTCCGGCCGCAGCTGGGCCGTGATTTCCGCGTCGAGGACTCGAAGCTCGAAGCGGCAGACGTGGTGATTGTCAGCAACGCCTACTGGCAGACCCACCTCGGGGGCTCGCCGGAGATCATCGGCACCCCCCTCGTTCTGGACGGTAAGAGCACCACGATCGTTGGAGTCATGCCTCCCGGGTTTCGCTTCTTCTTCGACACGGATGCCTGGCTTCCCTACCGCCTCGACGGGCCCTACGCAGGAGGTCGTCAGTACCACAACTGGGTTCCCATCGGTCGGCTCGCAACGGGGATCTCACTCGAACAGGCGCAGAGCCAGTTCGACACGATCTCGGCACGTCTCCAGGCTCGATATCCCGATACCAACGCGAGCAAGGCGATGCTCCTGACGGGACTCCACGAGTCGATGGTCGGCAGCGCTCGGCCCAGCGCCCTGGCACTGACCGGGGCAGTGGTGCTCTTGCTCCTCATCGCCTGCGCCAATGTGGCCAACCTGCTCCTCGCTCGAAGCACCTCGAGACAAGGCGAGCTGGCCATTCGCGCCGCCCTGGGTGCGGCGCGCGGCCGGCTGGTGAGACAGCTTCTCACGGAGAGTCTACTGATCGCTCTCGTCGCCGGCGCCGCCGGGCTCGGGCTCGCTCTCGGGCTCCAACGCATCGTGCTGCAGGTCGTTGCGGTGCCCGCCCTCGGCGAGCCCCGGCTCGGACTGAACTGGCCGATGTCGGTCTTCGCGATCGTGGTGTCGATGCTCACGAGCCTGCTCTTCGGGACGATTCCGGCTCTGCGGGCCGCGCCGCTCGAGCTTTCGAGCCGACTCAGGAGCGGGCGCCGATCCGGGGCCTCGGGGCCAGGAGGACTGCCGGGGAGCCTGGTGGTGGCGCAGGTCGCACTGTCGCTGGTCCTGCTGGTGGGAGCCGGACTGCTCACCAGGAGCCTCATGGCGCTGCTCGCGGTCGACAGCGGATTCGATCCCGATCATCTCTTGACCGCCGAGCTCCGGCTCCCGGCCAGCGAGTACGAGCCCGCGCAGCGGGTGCAGTTCTTCACCGAGCTGGCTCAGAGAGCCGGGGCCCTGCCGGGGGTGACCGGCGTCGCCGTGATCAACCAGCTGCCGGTGCGCGACCCTGGAAACAACATCTACGTCCACGACGAGCGCAAGCCGCCCCCGAGTCTCGAACGATCGCCGACCGCCTTCAGCCGTATCGTTCTGCCGGGCTATTTCGAGACCATGGGCATTCCGCTGCTCGAAGGGCGCAGGATCCAGGAGAGCGACACGGAAGGCTCGCCTCCGGTCCTGGTGATCAACCAGACGATGGCCGAAACCCTTTTCTCGGGAGAACCTGCCATCGGACGGCACGTCGTCATCGCAGGAGACCCACCGAAGTCGTTCGAGGTCGTCGGAGTCGTGGGAGACGTTCGCATGAGCGGCCCTGCGGTCGGACCTGCCATGGGAATGTACCGACCGTATTCCCAATCGGCCTCCTCGACGATGAGGGTGGCGATTCGGAGCTCGACCGATCCGACGTCGCTTGCCGAGCCCCTGCGAGCCCTGATTCGCGACCTCGACCCCAATCTCCCGGTCGGCGACCTCCGGTCGATGGAGTCGGTGATCAGCAGCTCCGAGACAGTGCTTCGGTCGCGGGTTGCCGCTCGCTCGCTGGGGCTGTTCGCCCTGGTTGCACTGCTCCTGGCGAGCGTCGGACTCTATGGCGTTCTCGCCTGTTTCGTCGCCCAGCGCCGGCACGAAATCGGCGTGCGCATGGCTCTCGGCGAGGACGGTCGAGGAATCACGACTCGGATTCTCCAGCGCGGGCTCGGCCTGGTGGCCACGGGCTTGGCGATCGGAACCGGCGTGGCGCTGCTCGGTTCCCGAATCCTCGCCGATCTTCTCTTCGAGATCGCGCTCACCGATCCGAGCACCTATGTCGGCGCCTGCCTGGTCTTTCTCGTGGTTGCGGCCCTGGCCTGCCTCGTGCCCGCATGGCGCGCTGTGCGTGTCGATCCCCTGGTCGCCCTTCGGGCCGAATAGGTCACGGGTACGTGTAGCCGGCTCGGCGTCTCCGGGTGGGCTCGGTCCGGAGGAGGAGGAGGAGGAGGAGGAGGAGGAGGGAGCGACTCAGCTCGTGAGGTGGTCCGCCAGGCGAAGGGTCATGGCGACGACGGTGAGGGTCGGGTTGGCCGTCCCTGCGGTCGGAAAGACGCAGGCGCCCGAAACGTAGAGGTTCTCCATTCCGAAGACTCTACCGTTCGAATCCACGACGCCATTCGTTTCGTCGAAGCCCATGCGCAGCGTTCCGGAGGGATGAAAACGCCATCGAGACTGCGCTCGACCGGCGGCAGGCACAATGCCGTTGGCTTCGAATACGTCGTCCATCAGCCGCGTCCCCTCTTCGATCGTGCGTCGATCTCGTTCCGAGTATTCCAGTGCGATGCGTGCAGTGGGAGGCCCCCCCGTGCGAGGAGCTCCTCCGGAGAGGGTGATCCGATTCTCAGGCCTGGCCTCCATCTCCGGCTGCACTTTGACTCGGGCGACTCCAGTTCTCGGCCGCTCGATCTGGACGTGACACGCACTGAGTCCCTGGCGTCTGAACTCATCGTTGAAATCGAGAGAGCGATGAGTCCCGACGATTGCCTCGTCCTGCCCGTCTTCGAAGTTCCGTAGGAAGGTCGGATGAACGTTGAGGAACCGCCCGACCAGATCGTGCGTGTTTCCAAGGCCTTCGGGATACTCGCTGGATCGGGACCACAGCAACAAACGTGGGCTCTCGAGCACCCCTGCTGCCAGTACGAAGCTCTTCGCACGGATTTCCTTCGACGAGCCGTCGCCAGCGCGTACCTCGACGTGAGAGATCGATTCTCTCGAGCGCGGAACCAGACGCACGACCTGGTGGTCGGCCAACAGGGTTGCATGCGATTGCCGGACGAACTCGGGAATCTCCACTTCTGCGAGTCTCACCGGCCGATCGCCATGCCCGCGAACCGAACGCCCGGGTTGAAAGAACGACAGCTGCTCGCCCCTGACTCGCACCGAGGGTGGACGATAGTCTTCCTCCAACTCCTCGGGGTACGAACACTGTCTGGGGGGTTGCCCGGGCTGGACGGAACGTCCCCGCGCCCAGAGAAGCTCCTCGGCCTCGCAGTAGTAGGGATCGAGGTCCGAGTACTCGAGCGGCCAGTCTGCTCCGAGGCCGAACAGAGAGTGCTCCCGGAAGTCGCTCGGGGTGAGTCGGCTCAGCACGCCGCTCCAGTGTCCGCTGGTCCCTCCCACGCCGAGGATGCGGCTCGACTCGACGGGATAGTCGATTGCACCCACGCTCTCGACCGTGAACTCTCCTGCCCGACCCTCCTCGGTCTGCAGGTCCTTTCTGGAAGAGGCCGCCTCGAGCAGCACGGTGTGCAGTCCCCGATCGACCAGCCGCCGCGCGAGCATCGTGCCAGCAAAGCCGGAACCGATGACGCAGACGTCGAACTCGTCGCGGAGCTTCGAGCGCCCGAAGGGCCCCCCGTCACAACCGGCCAGCCCTCCCAGGAGCAAGGCAGAGCCGCCGACGAAGCGGCGCCTCGTGAGCGTCTGTCGAATGGAGTCATGCATCGCTTTCGAGTCGCCCCTGTCAACGAGCGTGGAGAGGGCCCTGGTAGACCGGGCCCGGAATCGACTGATTCTAGATGCAGACGGGGGCTGCGTCTCCCTCGAGAATGACGATTCGAGGGTCTCTACTCTCCGAGAAAGCCTCTGGCCACGGCTTCCTCCAGAAAGATCTCGGCGTAGCTCCACAGATCCGGAGCTCCATCCGCGATCTTCGAGTTACGCTCGACCACCTGGTGTTTTCGAATGCCGTGACGCTGCCAGCTGTGGCCCTCCGTCACATAGTTGTGCAGCATCGGCTGGAGGCGATCGAGCGCCGTGGCGAACCGCGCCTCAGCGCTCCGGCCGTCCTCGAACTCGTTCCACAGCACTCTCAGCTCCTCGGCCTGGTCCTCGGGAAGCAGACCGAAGAGGCGCTCGGCCGCCCTCTGCTCACGCTCCAGCTTGTCGCGATTGCCGTGGTCGTCATAGCAGAACGTGTCGCCGGCATCGACTTCCACGATGTCGTGGACCAGGAGCATTTTGATCACACGACCGAGATCCACCGGCTGCGGAGAGTATTCAGAGAGCAGGATGGCCATCAAGGCGAGGTGCCAGGAATGCTCGGCCGAGTTCTCTCGACGGGAAGCGTCGACCAACACCGTCTCACGCAGCACGGTCTTGAGTCGATCGACTTCGAGCACGAACTCCAGTTGTCGTGCGAGACGCCGGCTGTCAGGCGCCGGCTCGAGTCGGCTCATCGGACGGTCACGGCCGCCGTGGGCTGTCGAGGGGTCCATCTACAGCGACCGTTTCCTCTCGGTTCGCGAATCCTCCGACGATCACCGGGCTTCGGAAGTCTGGGGTCGGCTACCGAGCACTCGCGCAGGCAGGGTGACGAGGGCTCGCAAGAAGTCGAGCACTCCTCCCACCGCAATCCCCACCAACCGGAACGGCAGAAGCACCAACCAAACGATCGGATAGAGAACGAGTGCCAACAAAGCCAGCGGCCAACACAGAAGAAACAAGATGAGCCAGAGTAGAAAGGTCTTCATATCTCACGCTACGACGACGACAGACTCCGGGTTTCACGGCCAGGTGGCAGGGTGTGCTTTCGCGCTTTCCACGTTCGGCCATATTGTACTCGCGTGAGCAGAGACGACCCGGAATCCGGAAGACGAGGCCATCGTGACGCTCTGGGCCAACTGGGCCGGTACCGCTTGACCGGTCCCCTGGACCACGCCCCGGGGGAGCTCCACTCACCGCTCTTTCGCGGTCGCAGTCTCGCCATCGGAGCTCGCTACCTCATCTGGCCGATTCCCGAGGAGATCGACCTGGACACCGCGCTCGAGCGCGCCCGGGCCATCGACGCACTCAGCGACCCGGCGTTTCCTTCGTTGATCGACTTCGGTGAGCTTCCGGTCGTTGGCCTGGGTGCGGGAGCGCCGCGCTCGTTTCTTGCCTTCCAGGGAGAGGCAGGCCAGGTCTTGCGTCAACGCCTCGCATCCTCGGCGCTCGACCTCGCCGACGCGATCTTGATGGCTCGACGCACAGCCAAGGCGCTCGACCGCCTCCACTCCGCCGGCCTGATGCACGGATCGCTCACCCCCGCCACCGTGTTTCTGACGGTGCAAGGCGAAGTCCGACTGTTGCTGGCCAACCTGGGAGATCCGACCCGGTATCGCGAGCGGACCGACGCACGAGATCGACTCGGCTGGGCCGCGGCCGCCTACCTCGCGCCCGAGCAACTCCCTCGAGATCTCCGCCCGGTCGGGATGCGGGAACCAGAAGTCGGAGCGTCCTGTGACCTCTGGGCGCTCGGCGCCTTGTTCCACGAGAGCCTCACCGGCGACCCTCCCTTCCACGGCCGCTCCTTCGACGCTCAGTCGCGGTCGATCGCGAACCGCGACCCGAAACCGATCGGTGCATCACCCGGATCGATGCCGATCGAGCTCGAGCGGTTCCACCAACGCAGCCTCGCCAAGGAGCGGGACTCCCGCTATCCGGACGCCAGATCGGTGGTCGACGAGCTGGAGGGTCTCGCCGCAGCCCTCGAGCCCGGCGATCTGCGCCCTCCGGCGGGCACGGTCGCTCGTGGACTGCAACCACCCCCGGCACCCACCCTGCCATCCGCTGGCGTCGGTCGCCACGGAGTCCAGGAAGCACCGCTCGGAGGTGCGCTCGGATGGATGGAGGAACGCCGCCAGCGCCTCGAGGCAGAGCCCGGACCCGCCTGGTGGCAACTCCTCCTCCCGCCGTTGGTACTGGCGGCCCTGATCCTGCTGGTCGCCTGGATCCTCTGGCGCAGCTGAAACCTCGCACCGCCGGAACTTCCGAGGAGGATAGGCTAGAGGACTCCACAGGAGGTCTCCCCATGGTGTCCCCGAACGCGCTTCTTGTCCCAGCCATCTCTCGCCTGCTGCGAGTGGCGACCTGCTCTGCCTCGCTTCTGCTCGTCGCGTCCGCGACTCCGTCGAGTGCTCAGCCGCAGTCCCCGGTTTCGCAGGCATTCTCCGACGTCGTCGACGTCCGCGTCGTCAACATCGAGGTCGTGGTCGTCGACAAACAGGGTCAGCGTGTGGGCGGACTCGGGGTCGAAGACTTCGAGCTGAAGGTCGACGGTGTCGTTGTGCCCATTGACTATTTCAGCGAGATCTCGGGCGGAGCGGCTGTTGCAGCCGACGACACGAGAGTCGCCTCCGTGCCCCAGCTACGCCCCGGGGCTCGAGTCGGCACCAACTATCTCTTGTTCATTGACGACTACTTCGCGATCGCCCGCGATCGAGACCGTGTGCTCGACAATCTCGAGGAACAGCTGAGCGACCTGCCTGACGGAGATCGCCTCGCCGTCGTCGCATTCGATGGCAAGGAGCTGTCGATCCTGAGCTCGTGGACCGATTCGCCAAGAGACCTGGAGAGAGCCTTCCGCACGGCGAAACAGCGCAAGACCTACGGGCTGCAGCGGGCGAGCGAGCTGCGGGTCAACGACGAACAGCGGCGCGAACGGGCCAAGTTGGGCGCCACGATGAACGAGATGGCGCAGGGAGACCTGCCCGACCCCAGGTTCCTGACCGGAAACCTGAACAGTATCGAGCGCGAGTACGCCAACCGGCTGACCGACCACATCAAGCGCTCGGTGATGGCGGCGGTCTACGCGCTGCGAAGCTTCGCCAATCCCGAGGGCCGCAAGGTGATGCTCGTGCTCTCGGGCGGATGGCCCTTCTCGCCAGCGGAGTTCACGGTCGACGACTATGGATCCAGTGTCGAAGAGATCTTCACTCGCGGCGCCTTCGACACGTCGATTCCCGGTCGTAACGCTCTGTTCCAGCCGCTGAGCGACACCGCCAACCTGCTCTCCTACACTCTCTACCCGGTCGACGTGCCGGGGTTTCGTCGCGAAACGAGCACGGATGCGCAGCTGCGCGGCACCGAGACCGCACTCACCTCCGACAACCCCAATGCTCCTTCGACCGGGCCACCGCGCGAGTTGCTGGTGCACGCCGGACTCGACTTTCTGGCGGAGGAGACCGGCGGTCTGGCTCTCATCAACGCCCAACGCGATCACGCCCTGGACCGAGTGATCGAGGACACGCGCTCGTACTACTGGCTCGGATTCCAGCCGAAGAGACTCGACGAGAATGTGCGTCACGACATCGAGGTCACTCTCAAGGGGCATCCGGGGCTCGAGGTGAGAGCTCGGACCGGATACGTCGATCGATCGCGCCAGTCCGAGATGACGATGCTGGTCGAGAGCTCTCTACTGATCGGGGATCCGCCCAGCACCAAACCTCTCGTACTCGATTTCGGACGACC
The DNA here is from genome assembly GCA_963851415.1 of uncultured Acidobacteriota bacterium. Lineage (GTDB taxonomy): Bacteria > Acidobacteriota > Thermoanaerobaculia > Multivoradales > Multivoraceae > CAWKPF01. Next base: position 3,264,418 of record CAWKPF010000002.1, on the reverse strand, counting down.
CGAGAAGACACGGCGAAATCGACGCCGCATTCACCTCGAGGTGGGGGTGCCGCTGGATGACGTCGTGCTGATTCCCAGCAACGGTCGATACGTCAACGAGCTCGAGATCCAGATCAGCGTTCAGGACCTCAACGGAAATCGATCCGAGACCTCGATCGACAAGATCCCGATCAGCGGCACGCAGCCGCCACGCCCCGGACAGCTCATGTACTACGAGACCGATCTTCTGCTGGCTGCCAAGGACCACCGGATCGTGGTCGCTGTGTTCGACCCGCTGAGCGGCACGATTCTCTCGAGCAGCACCGAATTGAGCACCGAGTAGCAGGAGCCATGTCCCCGTAAACGCGGGAGTCACGGCTCTTGTGCTCATTTCGCCGAGACTCGGACCTTCGGAGAGGCGGCGGGGAGGTAGAATTCAGCCACCGTGACCCCTGAATCTGTCAGCCAGCCGCGCGAGCGGGAAAAGAAAGAGGTGACCACTCAGCGCCTCCCTCTGATCCGGCTGTCCGACCGCGACCTGCCCGAGGAAGTCGAGCTCCCGGATCGTTACCGAATCCGCGAAGAGGAAGGCCGGGTGCTGACTTGTCTCGAAGCACCGACGCTCAGGGTGCGCGTCGAGCGAGGACTGTCGGTCTCGGCCTCGGCAGCGCGCAGTGCGGAACCGGGCACGATCTTCCTCGACGGCGCTGCAAAGTCTCCACCCTTCCTCGATATCGAGGGCGGCGTGCTCAATCTCGACCACCACGAGGGCTGCATCCGCTCGTTCACCCTGTCGACCTGCGAGCAGGCCTTCGTCATCGTGAGCAAGGGTATCGACCTGCAAAGCCGCGAGTGGACTGTGTGGGCCAACGAGCCGGATCTCGATACCCTCCTGGCGATCTGGGTCCTGCTCAACCACCGTCGGGTGAGGACCGCTCCCCGACGTCTCCTACGCAAGCTCGTTCCCATGATCCGCCTCGAAGGCGCCATCGATGTCCACGGATTCGATCTGCGCGACTTCTGCGGTTTTCCGTCGGATCTGGAGAGCTCGTCCTTCGCCCACCTCGAGCACGTTCGCCGAGAGGAGGCCGAGCTCAAGCAGAGCGGTCTCTGGACCCAGAGCGATCCCCTCGAGTACACCGCCAACCAGCTGCGGGTTCTGGACAGACTGCTCTACAGCCTCGAGGACTTCGAAGGTCTGGACGAGATCGAAGAGCTGTCCCGGGCCGAGCTACCGGAGCAGAAGCTGGCAATCGCGTGTCGCTCCGAGGTCGGCATCTATCGGGTGGAAGAGCAGCTCAAGGAAGTCTATGGAGAGCGCCTGGGTATCGTGGTGCTGCAGAAGGACGAGAACGCATACACGCTTCGTCAATCCAGCGCCTTCTCACGCAGCAATCTCGAGCGCATCTACGAACGGCTCAACCTGATCGATCCATCGGCCGGAAACAGCCAGTCGGCGGAGCGCTGGGGAGGCTCGTCCGAGATCGGAGGCTCGCCGAGGGGCCGGGGTACCCGTCTTTCCCTCGCTCAGATCGTCGAGGCCGTGCGCCAGGCCTGTACGAAGGTCACGCCCTGGCGGTTGCTCGGAACGCTGCTGGTTGCACTGCTCGCGACGGGCGGCGTGTACGCAATCTCCGCTCTCCCCTTCCTCACCCTTTCCGCATCTCAGCCAGACCCCGGCTCCTCGACCCGTGCGCTGGCATACGCCACCGGATTGCTCCTCCTGGGCAGCCTCACCCTGGTCGGCGCCTTCTGGCAAGGCCCCGGCGTGGTCGGACTGCGGCGTCCCGTCGGCTGGCGTTGGCTCTTCGCTCTTCCGGTGGCCCTGATCACCGGACTGATGGGCGGAGGCTGGCTGGCCGCTGACGCTGCGACGCCCGGGTTGGCGACCGCACCATCCTGGTGGGCCATCCTCGGACTGGCAGTCGGCGCGGAGATCTTGTTTCGCGGCGTCGCTCAGGGGTCGATCGTCGGGCTACTGGCAGGACACCACAAATTGCGTTCTCAGACCCCGGCGCTCCTTTCGGCACTCCTCTACGCCACCTGGACCGCCGCCGGGCTGCTTCCTCTTCACACCGTGGCCGGGCTCGGTGTGACCTCGCAGTGGCTTTCCATCGCGATCACCTTCCTGGCAGCCTACCTCTTCGGTCTGTCGCTCGGCTGGGCACGTCAGGTCTCGGAGAGCCTGGCCCCGCCGCTGCTGATTCACGTCAGCACGGCGGTCGCTTTGGCTCTCTTCCTCGGCTAGCAGCGATGACTCGTGCCACGACCGTCGCTGAGCTCGGAGCACTGCTCGATCGGTTCATCAGCAACGATGGAGTCGCTCGCGGACTCGCCTTTGCTCCCCGCCCCTCCGACGTGATCATTTCTCCCTACGCCAAGTCGGGAACTACGTGGCTGCAACAGATCGTCCACGGCCTTCGCACCGGCGGCGACATGGACTTCGACGACATCTCTCGCGTCGTCCCCTGGATCGAGACGGCCAGCGACCTGGGACTCGACCTCGAAGCAGAGCAGAAAGCCAGCCCGAGAGCCTACAAGAGCCACCTGGCATACACCGTGATCCCGAAGGGCTGTCGTTACATCGTCTCGTTGCGGGATCCCCGCGACGCCGCGGTGTCCTTCTTCCGATTCATGGAGGGCTGGTTGCTCGAGCCCGGCACCGTCTCGATCGACGATCACACCCGCTCCCGGTTTCTCGACCGCAGCCACGGTCGCGACTACTGGACCCACTTCACGAGTTGGTGGCAGCAGCGCGAGGATCCCTCGCTCCTCCTGCTCGCCTATGAGCACATGAAGAACGACCTTCCCGGCACGGTACGTCGCGTGGCCCGGTTTCTCGAGATCCCGGCCGACGATGCACTGATCGAGCTGGTGGCACACCAGGCTTCGCTCGAGTTCATGCTCGCTCACAAGGACCGTTTCGATGATCGGCTGATGCGTGGACTGAGTGAGACGATCCTCGGGCTTCCAGCCGGGAGCGACTCGTCGAAGGTGCGCACCGGTGAAGTCGGGGCGCACGCCTACGAGCTGAGCCCGGAAGTCACGGCCCTACTCGACCAGATGTGGCAGGAGACGATCGAGACCGAGCTCGGCCTGCCGTCCTACCGAGCGGCCCTCGACGTGCTCTCCTAGAGATCGGCTTCCTCCCGAGGCACCACTCTCAGCTCGCTTTCGGCGCCGTTGGCGCGCAGCTCCGGAACGTACATCGCCTCCACGGTCACGGGGAGCGCATGGAAGATTCCCGGTGTCTCTGCCCGCATCTCGTAGCGAATCCGCCAGCGACCCTGACCCAGTCGGTCGGCAAAGAGGGCGATCTTGCGATCCCGAAGCTCCTGGTAGACGAAACGCTGCTCGACGACCCTCTCGTGGGTCTGTCCATTGGCCGACACTACGTCCTCGAGACGTTCCGCCCAGAGCGCCTCACCACTGCGCACGAGCACGGCCTCGAGGCCCGCCGGTTTCAGATCCTCGATCATCAGGTACTCCACTTCGTTGGCCAGCTCGAGCTCGACCTCGATCTCCAACCGCTCTCCGGAAGCCACCGGCTGACCCGGTGCCAACGGCTCTGATTCGAATCGCACTCCGTCGAGCAGCGTCTCCTGCGCCAGCCGGCGTGCATACATTCGAGCGACGGCCACGCGAGTCGATGCCGGCGCGATCGGCTCCTCGAGGGAGAAGAAGCGCGCCGAGGCCGTGACCCAGAGCGGCCCGGCCTCGCTGACCGAGCCGCGCTCACCTCCAGAGAGCCGCACCACCTCGACTTCGTGCCGTCCGTCACCGATCTGTTCGCTCGGAACGAGGAATCGAGTCGGAGCCCGAGTGAGCGCATCGGAGCCGACGATGGCGTGGCGACCGAGCGAGCGACCGTTCAGCAGGACCTCGAACTCGACATCGCTCTCGAGAGTACGGCTCGTCTCGAGATAGTCAGCCAGCGCCAGGATCGAGATCGCTGAATCTCGAGTGTTGTTCCAGTGTGCTCCCCGCCGATTCTCCACCAACCACGACATCGCAGGCTCCACCAGGGGGTGACCGGGGTCTGTGCCCACCAGCGCCATGAGCGAGAACGCGGTGCTCTCTACTGCCCCGTTCCACCATCGCCACCAACCCTGGGACTCTCCCCAACGCACGGTCTGCGTACCCCCGCGAAAGCGCTCGCGGCGAGCACCGTTCTCGAGATTGCGTACCAGCACCTCAGCTCGTTCAACGTCGTTCCTGCTCTGCGCCGTCATCAGGAAGAGAGCACGGCCGAGAGGAGCCAGGCGATCGCGCTCCTGCCAGAGATTCTGGAAGGCCGCGTCGACCGAGGACCGGGCCTGTCCCGAGCGCCCCTGGTTCCGGTAGGCCACCACGGCGTGCAGGAGGAACGCCTGCAGGTTCGGCTCGCGCTCGAACTCGACCAGACGGTCCACCAGAAAGCGGTCTGCGCGATCGAGCAGGGACCGATCGACATCGACTCCGGCTTCGCCCGCCAGAGCGAGTCCCCAGAGCGCATAGGCCGTCATCCACGGGTCGCTCGGACCGCCCTCGAACCAGGGCCAGCTGCCGTCACCCTTCTGCAGTTCGGCCAATCGCGTCAGACCCTTGGCCACCATGGCATCCAGCTCTTCCAGCGACGACTGCCGTTCCTCGGGGTTCTCCTGCGTTGCGCGCGCTGAAGGATCGACCCCACCGAAGCTCTCCCTTTCCTCGAACAGCCGCCGCGCCAGTCGTCCACGATCGACCCCCAGACGCTCCAGGGTGCGGAGAGTGATCACGGTGGGAAGGAATCGGCTCAGGGTCTGCTCGGTGCATCCATACGGGTAGTCCGCCAGAAAGGGGAGCGCGTCGAGCATCGCCAGAGCCGGGCTGGACACGACCCGGATCTCGAGCCCGGTCGATTCCCGGCGCCGCGCCGTCGGAAGATCGATCTCGAGGGTGAGACTGTCCTCGCCATCGAGCACGCCGGTGTCCGTGAGGAGCTTCTCCAACCCGTGCTCTTCGATCGGAAGGGTCCTCCTCACCGCATCGCCTAGCGAGGGGTCGTCGATCGACCTCACCGTGGCCGTCACCGTGGCAGCGCCCGCCGCCGCCGCGTGCACCGGGAAGTCGATCTGAGTGTCTCCTGCAGCCACCTCGATCTCAAGCGGCTCGAAAGAGAACGATGCGAGATCGCCTTCGCTCTCGATCTCGAGCCGAACTCGGCGAGTCTCCGGGCCCTCGTTGTAGATCGAGGTCGACAACACGCCCTGGTCTCCAGAGACCAGGAAACGGGGAGTCTGGAGCCGTAGCTGCAGGCGCTTCGCGGTGCGTGTCGTCGTCGTGGCCTCACCCACCCGATCGGAGCGATCGACCGCGCGGGCAACGATGCGCCACGCGGTCAACGAGTCGGGGAACTCCACATCGAGGCGCGCCTGGCCGCTTTCATCGGTGCGCACATCCGGCAGCCATAGAGCGGTCGCTCGGAAGTCGGCCCTCACGGCGATCTCCGATCCCGCCTCGTCTTCGCGCGCTCGGCTGGGCTCGGGACTGGGACTGGGGCTCTGTCGAGCGAGCTGTGCGCCCTCGGCCTCGTAGCGGGATTCGGCCATCACCGCGTCGGCCGCGACGGCGGTGCCACCGTCGAACCCCGACTTCTCTCCTCGAGCCACTTCTTCGCCCGACAAGGGTGCCTCTCGCTCGACGCGGACCAACGGGCGTTCCTGCAGAGAACTGCTCGTCTGCACCCGCAGCGGTCGGCGCTGCCCGTGAAAGAAGCGTCGGATGTCTCCCGCCAGGTCGTCCTCGATCGCGAAGACGGCGTCGTCGACCACCGCCAGCGCCACTTCGGCGCTCACCGGGTCCCCACCGGCGTCTCGGGTTTCTACCTCGATCGCTCCAGTGTCCCCTGGCTCGTACCGCTCGCGCTCAGCCTCGACCACCACTTCGAGCAGCCGCTTGGCAGGCGCGACCTCGAGCTCCTCACTGTCGGTGCGCACCGTCGCATCGGTCACCGTCAAGGCCGAGACCGTCACGTTGGGTGCATAGCCCGGCAGTAGCTCCAGGCTCAGGAACCGGGCCTGCCCCTGCATCTCGACCACCCGGGTCTCGAACAGCTCCTCTCCCTCGACCGTGAGCAGCACCCACCGCCCCGGCGTGTCGGCCGAGAGGAGCAGGGGCAGTCTCGAACCGGTCTCGGCAGACGATCGATCGAGGATGAGATCGAGACCACCGTGTCGCAAACCCAGCTCCCGAGTCTCCGGGTCCCCCACGTAGAGACCGACTTGCGCTCGCACCGGGTCTTCCAGCTCGGGCTCGTCGACGTCGGAGATCCACAGGACGCGATAGAAGCCGTCCTCTTCGACCTCGAACGACACCCGGGAGTCCTCCGAATCGGAGATGAGGAAGGGGGCCGAGAGAACCTCCTCCGACTCGAAGTCTCCTTCCACCGGGCGCCAGCCCGGCGGCACGGAGCCGCGGGAGCGGCGGCGCTCGAGCTCCTCGGATCGCACCGTGCGACCCCGCGCGTCTACCCAGCGCTCGCGCCAGACCTCCCGGCTCACCAGGACTCGACCACTCGCAGACACAGGCCGATCCTCCCCATCGAGCGCACGCACGTCGACCTCCGCCCGGTCTCCGGGACGATAGATGCGATGCCGCGGCTCGAGGTCGACGAAGTACGGATCCCGAGTGACCGCCAACGAGGCCTGGCCTACGACCTCGCGCCGCGAAACGTCCGTCACGCGAGCTTCCATGCGGTAGCGGTAACCCAGCCCTCCGTCCAGAGCAAGCTCGCTGCCGACCGTGAAGTGCGCCGTGCCCCGGGTGTCGGTCCGGCCGGCGAGGCGTGCGATCACGGAGCCGGAGAGTCTCGGGGAGACAAGCCGATGGCTCTCCGGGGCCGGACCCAGCCACGGGTACGGTCGTGGAGATCGGTACGGACGCCAGTAGGGGGTGCGATGGACCACCAGCTCGACCGTCGCCCCGGCGACCGGCGCTCCGAAGTAGTACCTCGCCTCGACCTCGACGGCGATCTCGTCTCCCGGCCGTACGGCCTCCGCCGACGCGGAAGCGCCCGTCGCCACCGTCACCTCGAACTCGGGGAGGCGATACTCCTCGAGCCGAAACAGGACGGCCGCACCGATCGCGTCGCCGCCGGCATCCTGCAGCTCGATGTGGTATAGGCCCAGGGTCGCCTCGCCACCCAGGGTGAGACTGGCGTCGGCGCTACCGAACTCACCCAGAGTCAGCTCCCCCGCCGCCACCTCCGAGCCTCGAGGATCTCGAATCCGATAGCTCACGCGTTCCCCTGCGGGAGTGCGATAGCCCGCGCCTTCGGGCCGGTCTCGCCGCGCGATCAACTTGAAGAACGCCTCTTCGCCGGGACGGTAGGCCGGCCGATCGGTCAGTGTGAAGACACGCCACGGCTGTTCGACCACACCCTGCACCGCCCACGCTCTGCTCAGGGTCTGCCGAGCCCCGGAACGAACGAAGAGCAACCGCTCCCGCGTCCCGTCGAGATCGGCGAGCTGCGCCAGACCGTTCGAGCCGGTCACGGCACGGCGTTCCCTCCAGCGGTTCGAATCCTGCCTTTCGAGCAGCCGGAGCTCGGCCCCGGCCACGGGCTCGCCTCTCTCCTGGCCAGCGACGAAGGCGAGGATCTCTCCGGGGGCGCTCTTGGTCACGACCACAAGGTCGGTCACCAGGAGCAACTCTCTGCGCTCGAGGGATCCCGCGCGCGCCACGAGCAGGTAGGCACCGGTCGGAATCTCGCGCTCGATCCAGATCTGTCTCTGCCCCGGCACATGAGCAGATCCCACAGCGAGCGACACGACCTCACGATGGGCCGGTTCCTGGCCGTGCTCGAGCGTACTCCAAAGGCCTCCCTCCGAACGGTCCTCAGAGGGCTGGAGGTCCTCCAGAGACATGTCGAGCAGATCGACCGCATGAAGCTCGATCTCGGCCTGGTCGACGTTGCGCCAGCCGAGGTAGAAGCGCAGGGGTGAGCCCGGGAGAAAGCTCTCCCCGATCACCAGGTCGAGCCGCTCCTCGGTGATCTCCGTAATCGCACCTTGCGCCACACGGCGGAACGGGCTCTCCCCGGGCCGTGTCTCGCGCACCAGACGCCGATACAGCTCGAGGGCTCGCTCCCAGTCCGGGGAGACCTCGACAGAGCCGTCGCGACGTCGCTCGAAGGTTCCCTGCTGTCCCTCCCACTGCGCGTAGGCATAGAGCGCATCGTCGTACCAGTCACTCTGGTCACCCAACTCGAGTACCCGCTCGAAGGACTCCACCAGAGCCCGGCGAGACCGTGCCTCCTGGCTTCGGGAACGGAGAGCGAGCCCTCTCAGAAGGTGTGCGTGGGCTTCACTCTCGACATCGACAGCAATCTCGATCGCGTTCTCGAGCACCTCGAGAGGCAGACTCTGTCCCCACCATCCCCACCGCTCCACCGGAGAGGCACCGTCGGTGGACGACGCCGCCTTGAAGACAATCCCCAGATACCGCTCTCGAGCCGGCTCGATCTCCTTCCAGCCCGCCCATCTCGCGAGTGCCGAGCTCCAGTACTGCCAGGCCTGACCCCAGTTGCGCTGTGTGTCCGGCAGCCACCAGGAGTCGCCGAGAGACTCCTCGATGAGGGCAGGCAATTCGGAAGGCTCGTCGCCCGGGGCCATCTCTTCCTCGAGCAGCGCTTCCTCGAGCAGCTCACTCAGCTCCTGGCGGGCCCGGGAAAAGTCCTCGCGGTCGCCGCTGCCCGCCGCGGCGGCGCGCCAGCGCGCATCCGCCAGGATCAGACGTGCCGTCGGGTGCGCGACCAGTTCCCGAGCTTCCAGCCCCTCGAGAAGATCGACCACGAGGCTGTAGGAGCCCTCTCGCGCGAGTCGACGGGCCTCCTCGATCTGTGGACCGAGATCGGCTTCCTCGGACGGGCCCTGCGGCTGGGCTCCAGCCTGTGAACGAGCGAGCGGAGGGCTCAGCAGGAGCACTCCGACCGGCACGATCAGCGCTGCGACGACCAGAACTCTGGAGGACGACGAAAGGGCACTCATCCGAATCTCCTTCACTGCGGGAAGTCAGGGCACTCGACTCCGTGTTCGAGAGAGGGCACCTGAGGTGCCTCGCGGTGACCCACCCAGTGAGACACCTCCGCACCTCAAAAGGAAACCGACATCCGAAAACATCGGAGCATCGACCCTCAGTGTGAACCGTTCAGGAAGGCGCAGGCTGCAGTGCACCGCGCCAGGCCACCAGTGCGGGGTAGCGCTCGATCAGGGAGTTCCACCGCAACGTCCCTCTTCCCTTCCTGGTCAGGCGCTGGAGGCGATACACCGAATCGTTCTTGTCGCGGGCCACGATCAGCTCCGCCGCCTGTTGCAGCTGCGCCTGATACCAGAGCCACCGGCGACCCGCATCGCCACCCTGAATCGAAAGGTTCGGATCATAGAGCTCCAGCGGGGCTCGAAAAGGCGTCATCTGCTCCGAAACGCGGTCCCAGAACACGTCGAGCTCCGGCAGTCGCTCCTCTTCGTGCTCCCGATGCACCGTGCGAGCCACGACCTGGGCAACCAGGTCCTGCATCCAGGGCTCATCGACACTCCACTGGGCACGGCGAACGAACTCCCGGCTCGCCTCGACCTGCAGCATCACGTCGGCAGCGATCAGAGACCGAACGTGGGAGTACTCTCCACGCAGTGGGGTTCCGGGCAATGGGGGCAAACCGTCGGCACCGAGGATCTGCTGCCACAACTCCACCGTCCCGTCGTCGCCCTCCGCGGGAGCGAGGATGGCGGTTCGACCCGGCAGAACCGGGACGCCGAAGGGAAGAGGAAGGCCGAGCTCATTCCACTCGTCGCGATGCAGTAGATAGACCGCCAGGGACATCGGGGCGTCACCCCATCGATTGAAGTGATAGGTCAGAACCTCGAGCCGCTTGAGCAGATGACTCGCCCGATCGAGTGCACCCTGGGAGTAGCGCACCGCGCACGACTCGGCTGCGATCGTGCGGAAGTTCGCCCCACCGAGTCGCTTGGCGGGTGTCTCGGGAGCCACCTCGCCCTGAAACTCCACCTGACCCTGCACCTGTGCCCTCGTCGGAGAGACGGCGGCGAGCCAGCAGAGTCCCAGCAGAGCCCATGGCCCGGATCCTCGAGCCAGGCGTGCGATGTTCCCCATGGCCGACGATTGTACCGCCAGAAACAAGAAATTCAACGAATTCTTAGCGGGCGCCCCTGTCACTTCGAGAATCCGCAGCCAGGGCGATTCGTCGGACTCGGGTGGGTCCGAGCTTGTACCCCTGACTGGTCTCGTCAGCGACGTCGTTCAGGTAGAGCCACCTGCCGTCGGGGCTCACCGCGATGTCGTTGGGGTAGCAAAAGCTCGCCTCGAGTGCAGGGCCATCCGCGCCGCCTTTGTCCCCAGAGCCAGCGACCAGCTCGATACTGCCATCGAGCCCGACCCTGAAGATCTGATGCGCAGAACGAGCCACGACGAGGAGGATCCCCTCATGGTAGACGAGGTGGCCGTTGTTGCCTCCTGGCAGAGTCGCGAGTTTGCTGACCTCGCCCTCGGCGGTGATCCGAATCACATCTCCATTGTAGAAGTTGGCCACATAGAAGGTACCGGAGCCGTCATGGGTGATGCCATTCGGACACGCCAGCAGCGAGCTCTGCACCCAGCGCTCCGATCCCCCGTCGGGGGACACTTTCTGAATGGAGCCGCTGCCGCAATTGGCGACGAACAGCGTCCCCTCGGAATCGAAGATCAACCCCACGGGGGCGTCGATTCCCTCGGTGACGAACTCGGTGATCTCGCCCTCGGACGATACGCGACTGACGAAACTGCCTCGAATGTTGGACTGGTAGTAGACCCCGTTCGCGTCGATCGCATTGCCGGACGCACCGTCGAAGCCGTCGACAAAGAGCTCGGCCTTGCCCTCGGGCGAGATTCGGAACACCTTGCTTCCAGCCGTGTTCGGATCACCCAGCACCGCACCGAAATCCGCCGTGAAGACATAGCCTCGCGCGTCGACCTCGATGCCGCCGCTGCCGGCGTCGACCTCGGCCAGGGTCTCGACGGCTCCGAGAGTCTGTCCCCCTACGGGGCACGCCGGCGCCAGGATCAGGTAGCTCAGCGAGCCGGCCAGAAGCGGAGCCCAGTGGCGGCGTCTAGGGAACATCGCGATCTCCTTGCAGTAGAGGAAGGCGGTACCGCCGATGGCACCGAGAGTTCTGCCCTGCTGAGGGATACGCACACACCCGCTCGCGGGTTGCGCAGCGGAAAGCCTCCCTTCAGATGCGACTCACCGAGCGGTACACTCGCGCCTCGGACGCCACACACCGGCGCCCTGCGAAGGCCCAGGACAGATCCCTCCAGGAGGCGAAGATGCCCACCATCCTGATCATCGATGCGCAGCCCGACGAGCTCGAGCACCTCCGGGAGACACTCGGCCAGAGCGGCTACCGCGTCGAGAGCGTCCCGGATGTCGAGGATGCCCGGCCGCTCATCGAGAGTGCCCTGAGCATACCGGGCCAGCCCGGGCTCGATGCCGTCGTCCTCGACTGGGAGCAGAGCGGAAAAAGCGTGGAGCTGCTGCGCTGGTTGCACGAAATTCCAGGACACGAGCACCTCGAGGTGATCATCCAGTCGGCCGGCTCCACCGGTCCGGGTTCCCTGCCTCCCGAGGTCGAAGAAGGTCTCGAGAAAGGGGAGTACTACTACCTGCGCAAGCCCTTCCAGGCACTGCAGCTGCAGGGTCTGGTCAGCGCCGCCCTGGCCAGTCACCAGCTCAAGGAATCGCTGCACCACATGACGGCGCGCATCCAGGACTGCTTCGCGCTCCTGGCCACCGGGACCTTCGAGATCAGGACCATGGACGAAGCCGAGCTGCTCTCCGCGCACATCGGCTCGGCATGCGACGATCCGCAACGCGGAATCGGGGTACTCGAGCTTCTGGTCAACGGAGTCGAGCATGGAAACCTGGGAATCAGCTACGAGGAGAAGACCCGCCTGCTCGCGAGCGGCACCTACGAGGCAGAGGTCGAGCGACGCCTGGCACTCGAGGAGAACAAATACAAGTCCGTGCGCGTCAACCTGACCCGCCTGGGCGATCATCTCCAGGTCTTGATCACCGATTGCGGCCCTGGCTTCGACTACGAGCGTTACTTCACGTTCGACCGGGAGCGCTTCTTCGACCGTCACGGTCGCGGAATCCTGCTCGCCCGAGCGGCGGTCGAGGTCGAGTACTTCGACCCCGGCAGTCAGGTACGGGTGACCCTCCCGGTACACAGCGAGGAAGAGCCCTAGCCCGGCTCTCACCGGCGAGGGCTAAGCAGGCACACATCAGTCGAAGCTCCAAACCCCGAGCGAAGAGGAGGCTCGGCCCCTGAACAGGGACCGAGCCTCGAATCTCACACGAGAACGAGCCCGTGGCCCATGGACCTACGGCTCCAGCGGATCGACCGAGTAGTCGAACGACTCGTAGTCGCACGCAGCCTCGTAGTCGGAGTTGTTGTACTGGTCCAACGTCTCCGCCAGGTCGATCGCCTGCTGGGTCCACTCCCGATCCTCGATCGCCTCAGAGAAGCCACCGTAGCCAGTGAACCCGATCGTCTGGAGCAGATCCCGGGCATCGTCGATCGCGTTCAGGACGCCCTGGCAGCGGACCGCGTCGTTGAGCTGGTTGAGCTCTGCCGCGAACAGTTGTGAGGCGATCTTGTAGGCCGGATCCTCGGCGAACTTCCTACCGTCCAGGTCTCGCTTGTTGAGGATCCGTGTCAGGGTGTCGCAATCGAGCGCCGTCGGTCCAACCGTCGGATCCGGCAGGAGGTTCCACAACTGGAAGTACTCCACCGCAGCCGGGGGTGGGCCACCACCTCCGGGCTTGCCCCGGGTCTCGAGGGTCCGCAGACCATCCGGGGTCCAATCCGAGCCGAGTACGAAACCCAGCCCCATGTTCATCCTTCCACTCGCCGGATCGACGAAGCTGAAGCCGCTCCGACCGGAGAGGCCCGCGACCAGATCGCGGATGAACGACTTGGTGAGGTCATCGTTGCCGTTGCCGTTCGGCTCGCAGTGGTTGCTCCAGTAGCCGATGGTCCGCGGGTCGGTGCGCAGCCCGTTGTCGACGTTGATCTCGGTGTCGCCCGACTGCGGATCGATGTCGATGCAGACCGTTCCGTAGTCCACGCCACCGCCTTCGTTGTCGACACCCGGGTTGAACGCCCCTGCCACCTGATCGAAGGCAAGCCACTCGTAGTTCCCGTTGACCTCGCACAGCTGGTAGTCCGGGCTGATCGCGACCAGGAACGTCGCCCTGTAGTCCGGCGCCTGGAGTACCGACGATCCGAGCACCGTACCGGCTGCGGCCGTGGTATCGACCGTCTGTCCCACAGCACCGGTTCGAACCTCGAAGGTGAACGCGACGTCCACTGGCACCGCGCCGGCCACGGTCTTGGTCACCGTGATCGTGTCCGTCTGGGCCGGAGCCTCGAAGTTGCTGAACGTGCAGGTCACGCTTTGGCCGGCCAGGGCCTCGAACGTGGCCGACCGATCGGACACGTCGCTGCTGAACGTCTCGTCCACCAGAGTCGCGCCCGTATTGTCGGTGCAGGCCAGGGTGGTGCTGTAGCCATCCAGGCTGGTATCGGTTCCAGCCAGCTCGGCGACCTGTACCAGACCCGCCGGAACGAAGGCCGTTCCTTCATCGTTGTTGCTGGCGTCCTGTCTGATCACGGCACCATTGACCAGAAGGTCGAAGACGCCCGGATCGGTCATCGGCGACAGGACCTTGATCACCCGAATCTCGGCCACGGTGGCAGTCACTGTTTCCGTGTCCTCGTTCGAGACAACAGGACCACCCGCTGGGCTCGTACCCGTGGCAAAAGCCACATTCACGATGGATCCGGCGACCAGATCCGCCTGTGCCACCGTCCTCTGCGCCGTACAGGTGATCGAAGCCAACGGCGCCAGATCGCCTGCGGCGCACACCGCCACGGCATCCACGTTGTCATCGGTGACCGAGATCGGCCCCAGGATGGTCACGTTGCCGCTGTTGCTCACTTCGTAGCTGTAGCCGATGACCTGGCCGACCGCGCTGTAGGTCTGCGGTACGGCTGTTTTCACCAGGGTCAGTGCGGGAGCCGCATCAGCCGTCACTGTCTCGTCATCCGGATTCGACGTCACGTCCTGGCCGACGGGGTCCTTCCCCGTCGCCGTCGCCACGTTCGTCACCGATCCCGCATCCAGATCCGACTGCGTGATCGTGTAGCTCGCCGTGCACGTGATCGACTCGCCCGGAGCCAGACTCGCCGGCGTCGCCGGGCAGGCCTCGTCCGTGGACTTGTCGTCGTCGATCGTGATTGGCTGACTGATCGTCACATTGCCCGAGTTCGTCACCAGGTAGCTGTACCCGATCACCTCGTCTACGGCCGAGTACGTCGACGGCGTCGCCGTCTTCACCAGCGTCAGCGCAGGAGCCTGGTTCGCGGTCACCGTCTCGTCATCCGGGTTCGAGTCCGTACCGTCGGCCGAAGCCGTCGCGGTGTTCGTCACCGAGCCGGCGTTCAGGTCACCCTGCGTGATCGTGTAGGTCGCGGAGCACGTGACGCTCTCCCCAGGATCGAGGACACCGTCGAGGTTCCCTACCGTCGCCACATCCGGGCACGTCGCACTCGCCTTGTCGTCCGCCACTGTTACTGGACCCGCCAACGACACGTTGCCACTGTTTGTCACCAGGTAGCTGTACCCGATCACCTCGTCCACGGCCGAGTACGTCGACGGCGTCGCCGTCTTCACCAGTGTCAGGGCTGGGCTCTGGTTCGCCGTGACCGTCACCGTGTCATCTACAGGACCCGTCTCGTCACTGTCCGCCGTAGCGATGTTCACCACGCTGCCAGTATTCAGGTCCGTCTGGCCGATCGTGTACGTCGCACTGCACGTCATCGACTCACCAGGGGCCAGTATCGACGGCTGCTCAGGAGCGCAGGTCACCGCGCTCAGACCCGCCAGGGGATCTGCCAGCGTCACGTTCGTCAGAGTCACGTTGCCCCCGTTCGAGACCACGTAGCCGTAGGTGATCACGTCACCCACCGCGTCATACGTCGACACATCCGATGTCTTCTCGAGCGTCAGCAGCGGGTTCTGGTTCGCTGTCACCGTCACCGAGTCGTCCACCGGATCCGTCTCGTCGCTGTCCGCCGTGGCCACATTCACCACGCTGCCAGCATCCAGATCCGCCTGGCCGATCGTATACGTCGCTTCGCACGTCATCTGCTCCGTCGGCGCCAGCACCGAAGGCTGCTCGGGCGAGCAGGTGATCGCACCCAGACCCGCCAGTGGATCCGACAGCGTCACGTTGTTCAGCGTCACGTTGCCGGCGTTCGTCACCACGTAGCCGTACGTGATCACGTCGCCCACCGCACTGTACGTCTCCACGTCCGCCGACTTCACCAGCGTCAGAGCCGGGTTCTGCGGCACCGGCAACACCTCGGTATCGTCCACCGGAGGCGTTTCCTCCGTCGTCGCCACGGCCGTGTTCGGGATCGAGCCCGCATCGGCGTCGTCCTGCGTCACGACATAGGTCGCCTCACAGATCGTGCTCGCCGCCGGCGCCAGTTCGGTCACCCCACAGCTGGGCGGCGCGTTCGGGTCCTGAACCTCGAGCTCGGTCAGGGTCACGTTGCCGGTGTTGAGCACGGCGAACTGATAGGTCAGCGTATCGCCGACGCTCACCTCGCCGTTGCTGTCGGCATCGATCATCGAGCTCGGCAACGGTAGATCACCCTCAGACAACACATACGTCGCCACACAGAAGGTGGTCTCGCCTGGCAGCAGTAGAGCCTGGTCGCAGCTCTTCGCCGGCGCCAGGAGATAGATCCCGGACCCTGGATCGGGAACCGTGCTCGGGTCGAGATTGTCGACCTCGCTGGGATTGCTGACCTCGTATCCGAAGTAGGTCACGGTATCACCGGGGGTGAAGCCGCCCGACTCGTCGAGATCGCCCGTGTAGACGACGTACTTGTCGAAGGCGATGCCGGGAGCCTTGACGATCGGAATGTCCAGATCGTCGTCCACCGGATCCGTCTCGGCACTATCCGCGGTCACGATGTTGGTCAGGTCTCCGCCCGCGTCGATCTCGGCCTGGGTCACCGTGCGCTGGGCGGTACAGATCGTCATCGCACCCGGCGCCAGCATCGTGACCCCGGCACAATCCACGCCCGGAGGCTGGTCGACGTTGTTGTCCGTCACGGTGATGTTGGTCAACGTGACGTTCCCGTCGTTGGTGACCTTGTAGCTGTAGTCGACGACTTGACCGGCAAAGGTCACCTCCGTCGTCAACGAGGTCTTCAGGACGAGCAGCACCGGCATGCGGACGATCGGAATCGTCACTGTGTCCGTCACCGGCTCGGTCTCGTCTGAATCGGCCGTCGCGATGTTGACCAGCGGGTCACCCAGGTCGAGCTCACCCTGTGTCACCGTGTGCACACCACTACAGTTCACCGTCTCCGACGGCGAAAGCGTGCCTTCGCCGGTCGCGGCATCGGAGCTCGTTCCCCAGTCACAGACCGGAGTCGCATCCGTCTTGTCGTCGAGCAAGGTCACGTTGGTCAACGTCACGTTGCCCATGTTGGTCAGCAGGTAGTTGTAAGGAACGGCTCCGAGCGCGCTCACCTCGGTCACAGGCGAGCTCTTGACGAGCGCCAGAACCGGATTCTGCGTGATCGGAATATCGAGATCGTCCATCTCGGGCTCGGTCTCGTCCGAGTCGACGGTCACCACGTTGGACAGGAATCCGCCCGCATCCATCTCCGCCTGGGACACCGTGTGCTCGGCACTGCAGATCACCGTTTCGCCGGGAGACAGGGTGCCTGGATCGGTGGCTTCATCAGAGCTGCCAGCCCAGTCACAGGTCGGAGTCGCGTCGACGTTGTTGTCCGAGATGGTCAGATTGGTCAACGTCATGTTGCCGGTGTTGGTGACCAGATAGCTGTAGGGCACCACCTGCCCGGCCTCGGTCACCGCTTCTGTCGCGGACGACTTCTCCACCGACAGATCCGGATCCTGGACGATCGGAATGTCGAGTTGATCGGTGACCTCCTCGGTCTCCGCACTGTCCGCGGTCGCGATATTGGTGAGATCCCCGCCAGCGTCGATCTCTGCCTGGGTAACGGTGTGCTCCGCCGTGCAGGTGACGATCTCTCCGACTGAAAGAATACCGGCCGGCGTCACGCCGTCGGAGCTTCCTGCCCAGTCGCAGACCGGGACGGCATCGGTGTTGTCGTCGATCAAGGTGACGCTCGTCAACTCCACGTTGCCAGTGTTGGTGAGGTCGTAGCTGTAGGGCACGACCTGATCGGCTGCCGTCACGCTGGTGGTCGTGGAGGACTTCACCAGCGCCAGCTCCGGCCGCGCCTGGGTCAGGTTCGCGGTGTCGTCGTCGGTGGGATTCGGGGCATCCGGAATCGGGTCGCCATTCGGGTCGAGCGGCCCTCCGCTCACCTCGGCGGTGTTCTCGAAGTCCCCGTCCAGGTCGAACCAGGCACCGTTGACCGTGGCCTGGTAGTAGTACGTCCGGGTCTCGCCCACGGCGAGGGCGCTGTCGTCGACGGGCGCGAGGTCGGAGAGGTCGATCGCCAGATCGAGATCCTCGAAGGAGAGGTCGAGCGCCACATTGCCGTCGTTGCGAATCTCGAAACAATAGGTGACCGTCTCTCCGTCCTCCGAGATGACCTCCTCACTGCCGGGACAGTCGCTCTCGTCACCGGCACCGGTGAAGACCGTCTTCTCGAGATGGATCGCCGGATCGATCACAGGATCTTCCACCTCGACCATGGTCGGAGGCGTCTCGTCCGAGTACGCCACCGCGATGTTGCGAATCGTGTCGACCTCTGTCGAGAGGGGATCGTCGATCACGACCTCGAACGTCACGACCGATTCCTGTCCCACCCCGAGGTGACCCAGGTCGAGACCGTCTTCGTCGAGAGGAAACTCGGTGATGGCACCGGCTCCGGTGTCATCGTCAGCGATCGGCACGCCGTCCACGGTGGTGCTCAGCGGAACATAGGTCGTGTACGCCGGCACTTCGTCGGCCAGCACCACGTTGTGCACGGTCGCGGTGCCCTCGTTGATCACCTTCAGCTCGTAGAGCAGGGTGTCGCCCGGGCTGGTCACGCCATCCCCGTCCGCGTCGTCCTCGAGAAAGGCCTCCTTGAGTAGCCCCAGGGCCCGGATCGGCAGGACAGTCGTGCCCAGATCGAGATAGGGATTGCCTGGACCCGCCGTATCCGGATCCTCACCCCACGCGACCGCCAGCGGCACCGGGGGCTGCCCCCCTTCGCTGCGAGTGAACACGCGGAGTCCAGTCTGATCGTTGTCCGGATCGAAGATCTTCAGCGACTCGAAGGCAAGGATGGGCACCGAGGCCTCTTCGACCAGATCCCCGTCGTAAGAGATGTAGACCGTAGTGTCCACCGGTGCGGTGACCCACACCGGGCTGCCGTTCTGGTCGAGCGGGGTGTCCTTTTCGCCCGGCCCCCAACCGACGATCGCCATGGGGCTCAGCTGACTGGAGGGTACGAGCGTGAAGCCCCAATCCCAGGTGTCATTGTCCGGTTTGACCCCGTTGATCTCCCCGTTCGCCGGCGAGTTCACCGTCGCCAGAGCGTAGAACGGCCCGTCGCTGCTGCTGAACTCGCCGCCGAGTGCGACCGGCATGTCGAACGGGACGACCGCGCCGGCTCCTACCGCAACGCTGTCGTCATCGATCACACCCTGGGTGTTGAAGTCGACCGTGATCGGAGCGAGTCCGTCGTTGTAGAGCCAGATGGTGGTGAGATCGCCGTTCAGGGTGGAATTACCCACCGGAGAGAAGTAGCTGTCTGACCACGCCTCTACCGGATAGAGCGTGTAGCAACGCATCTCGAGGAGACCCTCGGGCGCGGTGTCACCGCCAATGATGTGCGCCTGCACCGGTGCGTCCGCGAGCACGCGGGTCCCAAGAGTGACATCGGGAAGCGCCAGGCTCCCTCCCTGCGGCAGCACGAAGTTTTGCGCCGGCTGACCCGGATAGACCACGGACACGTTCGTGGCCTCCTTCGCCATGACATAGAGAAACGTCTTCTCGAACATGCTGAACGAGGCCACGTCCTCACCCACCGGAGCGACGTACTCGGTTCCCCACACACCGGTGTCGAGCACCTCGAAGGCACCGGCGATGACGGTACCGACTTCGGCATCCCAGCCGACCCGGGTCACCGCCACCGTGCGCGACGTGGCGATGCGGTCGCCACCGCTGTAGGGGAACGTACCCGGCAGCGGTCCGGTGCCTGGCACTGAATTACGCAGTCCCAGCACGTCGCCCGAGTCGAGGTTCCACACCTGAGTGGTCGGCTGCATCGGGTCGCCGATATCGAGCTCGTAGCCGTCCTCGACATGGTCGTAGTACACGACCGTGCCATCGACGGTGGCCACGATGGAGACCACGGTCTCCACGTTCTCGACGACGCCGAAGTCGCCATCCTCCAAGACCTGCATCGCGTCAGCGAAGTCGGACTCGTAGACCGGCACGTAGTAGGTCTTCGACGGAGCCTGCGCCTGCAGTGCAGGCACTGGAGTGAGAAGAGCGATCGCGATCACGGCGACGGCCGCGGCTCGAGATCCGAACGAGAAGAGAGACGACAAGTTGGACATGGGACTACCTCCGCACATCGGTGAGCACCGACGGCCTGTGGGTTCCAAGAACATCAAGGCCACGACAAGGAGAACAGAAGGCGAGGTCGGCTGGAGAGCTCGCAGTCACCACGAGCGCTCGGAGCGGCTCGTCGTTCTCGATACCGAGAAGGACGCCCGTCGGCTCGCCCGGGTGGGGCGGCGCTTCGCCTCGGAGGCCCTCCTTCGATGGATTCACCGAGAGAGAGATCGCGAGATCTGCGACGGCCCGCGGGAGACGGGAATGGGGCATGGGGCCAACCTCTGCCGGGATCGGTCGAGTCCGATTCGAACGCATCATGGAGCGCTCGCCCGGCCAAACAAATGAGTAGACGTGTTCAGTTATAGGACCGAAGATCCGATACGTCCAATACAAATACAGCCAATTGGTCGAGAGTACTGCCGCCGCTTTTTCGACGGCCTCGGGGCCCGCTATCGAAAGCCTTGACGCACGACCTCGACGGTGCACTCGCATGCACTGACGACACGACGGATCCCAGCAGGAGAACGGCGAGCCCGAAGCCAGCCGAGCTCCGCGACAGCAACGCGACTTGCCAGCCCGTGGCTCGTTGCGTTTACAGGAAAGTACCTACTAACGCAGGCTTCCCAACGCCACAAAGGACCCATCGTTCTGTTCGCAGAGCAGACGCATCAAGGTCGCGAAGCGCACGCCGGTGGTGTCGTTGACGCCACCCACCGAGAACATGACCGGGAAACCGATCGCGTGGATGCGGACCAATCGATCGCCCTGAGCATCGCGTGGGTTCATGCGCTCGACCCGATCCAGCACCTGGTCGATCGACCCGCCGCTGAACTCGTCTCCGAAGACGTAGATGCTGATCTTCTTGTCCCGCGCGGCGAAGGTGCGGATCGCCCGCTCGATCCCCTCGACCGGACTACTGTTGCTGAACGCAGACCAGGTGCGCAGCATCGAGAGGATCGCCCGTCGCCGCGACGGCGTGTCGGGAATCCACTTGCCGACGTAGCGCGAGAACATGTACTGGCCCATGTCGTTCATCACCTGGATCCCCTTGACCTGGGGATAGATGTCGAGCACCTCTTCCATCTTGCGAATGACCTGCGGCCAGGCGTAGCTGGTCATCGAGCCCGACGTATCGATGATGAAGATGACGTATTCACTATCGACCGGAATGCCGCCCACCGGGGCGTCCGGCGGACGTCTGGCTCTCTGGACTGACTGAGCCTGGAGCCGCTTCATCTCTTCGGTCAGCTCCTGCTGCGCAGCGAGCATTCGTCCCTCGACGATGTCGTTGACCTCGGAGAGCTGGTCGGTAGCGGCGTACTCGCCACGCAGACGGGAGAGATCTCCGCGCAGACGCGCGATCGCCTCGTCTTCCTTCGAGAGCTGTTCACGCCGGCTGACCATCTCCCGCTCGAGGATGGCGGTCTCACCCTTGATCTCGAACAGCTCTTCCTGCAGCCGGGCGATCAGGCCATCGAGATCCTGGCGTGCCTGTTCGATGGCCCCGGGCTCGCCGATCTTGGTCAGCACGAGCAGCAGAGTGACCGCGCCGAGCCCGCAGGTCACGACGTCCAGAAAGGAGAGATTGAATCCCTCCGTGGTGCGTCTCCGTCGTCGGCGTGCCATATCAGTCGACGCTCACGGCCAATCCCGCGAAGGAGTGAGGAAGGAGCCTCGGGTGGCAATGGCGAGCTTCCAATAGGCGCTCGCGGCCTCCGGGTCCCCCTCCATCGGAAAGAGGATCACGTTGTAGGGAGTTCCCCGGCCCAGGCCCATGGTGGCCTGGTTGAAGAAGCGAGCGCGCTGACGACCCGTGACCTTGTTCCCCTTCCCACGAGAGCGCCCGATCGTCGGAAGGCCGTCGACCAGCAGGATGACATTGTCGGGAGCCGGTGAGATCTCCCTCACGACGTCGAGCGCCTCGTGAAGACTGGTACCGCCCGCTGGCACCGTCTGACGCAGAGCAGCGATCGAGGCATCGAGATCCTCTCGAGAGCTGCCGTCGAGCCACCGGCCGGCCGAGCCCTCGAGCAGCGGTTTGGCCTCTTCGGCGAAGGTGTAGATCTGGAAGCGGCTGGTCTGCGGAATCTGGGTGCTGATCCAATCGACGGTGGCCACTGCCTGGCGCCACTTGTCGGCGCGCAGCTTGGCCTCGTCGGAGAGATTGCGCCGGCGCAGAATGTTGACCACCGTGTCGCCCAGCATGCTCGCCGACGAGTCGACCAGAATCAGGATGCGCTGCCCCCCCACCTTGAGACCGGTCAGATACTGACGATCTCCGTCACCCGCAAAGCTGCGCACACGGTCACCCGGAGTCTCTTCGCTCGGAGTCGCTGCGGAGAGCCTCTTGGCACTCTCTTCGAGGGTCTTGAGATCGGTCTGCAGCTGGTTGATGTGCTCCTTGCGCGCCAGGGTGCTCTCCTCGAAGGTCGCCAACTCCTCTTCGACCTCGCGCACGGTCTCGATCATGCGGCGCGACAGCCCCTGCGCCGTCACGGTTCGATCGTCGAGAATCTCACGCGTGTTGCGCAGCTCGACCAGGTTCTCGTAACCCTCGAGCACCTCGACCTCGAGTCGGTCCACCTCTGCCTGTAGATCGCCGGTGAGCTTGCCCGCTCGTTCACCCACGGCGGCATTGATCACCATGAAGAACAGGACGACGGCACCGAAGCCGCACGTCATTGCGTCGAGAAATGCCAGGGAGAAGACATGGGCTTCGCGCCGCCTCTTCATGGCGACTTTCTCGAGGACCAACCCTTCGCGATGCGGATCACCTCGACGTCCGCCGTGTCGCCGAGGCGCAGGCGGTCTCCGGCGCGCAGGGGTGTGGCCTTCTCCAGCCGTCTCCCGGCAAGCACGGTCTCACCTTCCTCGGGGATGCAGAGCACCTCACCGGCTCGCTTCAGCACCACGCAGTGTCGAGGCGCCAGGCCCGACCCAGGGTCCAGTGCCAGTCCTCGTTCTCCATCACGCAACCCCGAACCGATGACGAAGGGCTCGCAGCCCAGTTCCAAAGCGACACCCCGAAACAGAAGATGACTCGGTGTGGAGTCCTCGGGCGCGGCTTCGTCAGCCGGATCGAAGGCCAGGGCACTCGAAGCCTCGGACCTCGACTCTCGAGCACCGGCCTCGGCCAGGCGCAGGCTCGTGACCAGCACGACACTGTCGGTCGGGCCCTCGAGCTGATTCGCCCGCAAGAGCGCACCCCTTGCCGACGCTCCGGGAGCCAGACGGCGCCAACGGCAGCCCACCTCGAGCTCGATTCGCTCCCCCAGGGAAGGCAGTCGTCCCAACGCGGGGTCGAGCAGAACCAGAGACTCCGGCGTCGCCAACTCGGCAACGCCACGCGAGATCCTCTCGATCGCCCCCCGCAGCGGCTCTGTGAAATCGGACAGGTCGAGCTCGACGCGATGGTGGCGCCGACCGGCCTCCAGCTCGGCGACCGTCTGACCATCCTCGATGGTCGCTTCTACCCAGTCCTCGAGCGAACCGAACAGCTGCTCCTCGGAGGCGGCATGGTGCAGCGGATCGAAACGGGTCGCTCGCACGAAGCGACTTCCGATGTGTCGAGACCAGGCCTCCGCCATCTCGTGCCGACCGATCTCGACCAGGGAGACCCGGCCGCGCTCGACCGAGCCAGCGAGCCCCTCCGGAGCGCGCAGCTCGGTCAGCACCGTGCGGTGCAGTCCCAGGCCCACGTGCAGCAAACGCTCGGGCATCACCTCTTGCGTCGGCGCTGTATCGACCGCCGCCGCCACTGCCGCATCCACCAGCCCGGCGAGGGGAATCTCTGCGGCTCGGGCAATGCCGACCAGGAGTCCGAGCTGATGGCGGTCCATCGAGCCGGGCACCGTTACCAGGAGCGGAGAAACCGTACCGAGGAGTTGGGTCACCTCATCCCAGTACGACTCCAGGTGGGCGTGCGCGAGGTCGGCGGTACTCAGATCGGAAGGAAAGGGCCGATCGAGCGGCTGATGATCGAGTCCCTGCCAGAAGCGATGGTGAACGCTGCGCGGCTCGTGTCGCAGGAGCTGCTCGGCCGGCTCACCGGTCACGATCGAGCTCCCGCGGACGAGAGCGTAGCCCGGGCTGATCAGGGGCAGGAGCCCGCGCAGCTCCGAAACGGCGCGTAGGCCAGCGTCGTTGAGCTCGATCGCGAGGCCGACCGGGTCCTGGGTCATGGCACCCTCAGGTGCTGGATCAGGTGCTGATCGAGATACGTCTCGGTGTCGAGGACGAGGCGCTCCTGCTGAAGCTGCAACTGATGCAGGAGGAACATGACGAGAATGGAGATCAAGAGGGCGATGAAGGTCGAGTTGAAGGCCACGCCCAGACTCTGGGTGACTCCAGCGATGTCGCCCTCGACGGCCTTGTGCGCCTGGCCGAGCGCCTCACCGATGCCGCGGACCGTTCCGAGGAAGCCGATCGAGGGAATCGCCCAGGCGATGTAGCGCACCATGGACAACTCCGACTCCAGGCGATCGGCTTCCCCTTCGCACACCTCACGCGCCGTCACCGAGACGTCCTGAATGTTGCCGGTGGCCGCGAACCGACGCAGTGCCGAAAGCACGGCACGAGGCAGCAGCGAGCCCCGCTCGACGGCGGGCAGCCCTTCGATCTGGCGCGCATACTGACGCGAGTCTTCGGGCAGGATTCGGGTTCCCTCGTCGAGGGGCACCAGATCGAGCTCGAGCAGACGGCGCTCTCGCGCGGTTGCCACCCCCTTGTACGCCATGATCGCGAGCGCCCAGAACATCAAGACGAAACAAGCCTCTTGCTCGAAGTCGCGCACGATGACCCACGCCGAGCGCTCCTGTACGTAGGTCGGATCGGCCTGCATCTGCACCGCCTGATCCGCCAGGATCTCGTCCGCCTTGGGACGCACCGCCAACACGTAGAAGGCGTGGACGACGATCACCGAGACCAACAGGGCTACCAGTTGGAACAGAAACTCGGAAGGGTAGCGTTTGCGCATGGGGGTCGTCAGGGTCCTTCAAAGGAGATCAGATGTCGACCGGAAACGACACGGAGTGGTCAGCCGAGACTTCCTCGGTGGGCACGAACTCGTCGAGCTCGTCCTCGTCTACGGCACCGGTCTTCTCCTGCGCAGTCGCCGCCAACGGGCCGACGACACCCAGAGACGGTGTCAGCTCGCGTGCGCTTGCGCCGGGGCCGGGCTCGGCTTCCCCCCGGCAGGCGACTGCTGCAAAGGCAGCGACAGCCAGAAGGGCCAGGATCAGGCTGATCGGAACGGCGAAGCGAGGGAGGTTCAAGGGACGCGGGACTTTCGATTCAGACATCGGTTCGACTCCAGGCTCGTACAACGAGACCGCCATGGGTCTCCATCCATTTCATTCGAGGTAACGGGCCACGCGAAAGCCCAGATCGCTTCTCGGATCCTTGCCGTAGTCGCGAAAGCTCAAGCGCAGCTCGGTGATGGTGGCGTGGCGCCAACTGGCGCCCCGGATGACGTGAAGCTCGCCTTCGGAGGGCCCTGTCGGGTCGACTTCGGCAGCACCGGTCGGAGAGTAGATGGTGTAGAGATCGTGCATCCATTCGGCCACGTTTCCACCGAGGTTGTAGAAGCCCGCGGCATCGGCCTCGAAGGAGTCGACCGGCGCGCTGGCCGGGGAGCCGTCGGAGTATCCGTCGACGGTGTCACCCAGAAACGCCGCAGCACTCGAATCCCCGTAGTTCTCGCTTCCCGGCGGCACCGGCAGGCCTTGACCCCAGGGGTACTTGCGCCCCTCCCCACTGCGCCCCCCGTAGCGCGCCACCCACGCCCACTCGGCCTCGGTCGGAAGGCGGTACCCGTCGGGAATCGGACTCTTCGAGACCAGTACACCGTCCCTGCGCTCATACACGGGCGTGAGACCGTCCTTCTCGCTCAGCCAGTTGCAGTAGAGCGCGGCATCCTCCCAGCTCACCTCGACCACCGGATGACTGTCTACGTCGAGGCTGTACGAGCTCGCCGCACCCGAGCGGTGACCGGAACGGAACTCGCGAAATTCCGCGTTGGAGACCTCTTCGGTGGCCAGATAGAAGCGGCGCTGGATCTGCACCTCCCGAAGCGACTCATTGGCTCGGCGCCCCGGCTCCCGACGAGACGCGCCCATCTGGAACGTACCTCCGTCGATCAAGCGTAGCTCCTGGCCTTGAGAGGTCTGTATGACCGGGAGAATCGAGGCGACCCGAGCCTCCTCGAGGCTGCGCAGTCGCACCTCGATGCGCTGCGCGAAGTCCGGCCGCGGATTCACCGACTGCACATGGCTCTCGTAGCCGTCGAGGCGGATCTCCACCCGGTGCTCTCGGGCCGCCGACAGCTCCAGTGTCTGGTTGGCCGGCCCCCGATTCTCTCCGTCCACGTAGAGCTCGGCGCTCTCCGGCACGACCTCGACGGTGAGCTGCCCGACCTCGGGCTCGAGCACGAACTCGAGGCCTTCTCGCTCGCCGGCGCGTACTCCCACGGCACGCTCCGCGGGAAGATAGCCGTCGAGAGTGAGCTCGACCGTCTGCGTCTCCCCCGGCGGCACTTCCACGGTGAGGGGCGTCTCTCCCTCGAACCGGTCGTTCACGGTCACGTTGGCACCCGGCGGAACCGAGGTCACCTCGAGGCGACCGGGGGCCGGAGTCAAGCTGACGAGCGCCAACTCTGCGCTCTTCTCGGCCTCGACGTCGATCCGCCGACGAGCCGGGAGGTAGCCGGGCCGACGCAGCTCGACGCGATGCGCCCCCGACAGCAGCGGCACTTCGAGCGGTGTGGCGCCGACCTCGCGGCCATCCACCCACACCGACGCGCCCTGCGGCGAAGAATCCACTCGCACGAGACCGAGGCGCGAGGCGAGCTCGACCGCAACGGTCTGGGATTGGCCAAAGCCCTCCACCTCGAGGTCGGTCGACCAGGCGAAGTGGCCTGGGGCCTCGACCTCGATCTCGTAACGGCCCGCCGCGAGCTCGAGCGGCTCCAGGGGAGTTTCTCCGACCTCCTCTCCGTTCACCCGTACCGTGGCTCCCGCCAGTCCGCCGACGTCGATGGCAATCAACCCGGGGAGCGGTTCCAGCGTGAGCTCGAACGAATCGGGATGCTCCCCACCCACTTCGATCGGAACCTCGAGCCGACGGTAGCCCGTCTTCTCCGCAACGATCCGGTAGCTGCCGGGGCGCAGGACCCATCGACCCGCGAGTGGAAGCGCCCATCCGCCTCCATCCGGAACCCTCTCGAGAGTGAGGAGATCGGGCAGCGGGTCAATCTCGATCGCGACCGAGCGTGCGGTGAGAATCCACCAGGCCACCAGAGAGACCGAGGCCAGAGCCAGGGCCAGCACACCCCGTCGGACCCGCCGACCCGTCTGCCTGGCGCGATCGCTCCGGCGGGCAGCTCGTGGGCGAAACTCGACCGGCTCGATGACCGCGGCGGTGTCTCTCCCCGACCGGCTCGATGCGTCCCGAGGCCGACCAGAGGAAGGAGGTCTGGGCGGAGGGGGTCCGACCGGCGGAGTCAATCGAGGCCCCGAAGACGACTCCGGCTCTACCCCTCGAACCCGCAGCACCAGTCGGGCTTCACTGAGCGCGACTTCGATCCGGGTGTCGCCGAGCCGCAGCAGATCCCCGTCTTGAAGCCACTCCGAGCTGAGAACGCGGCGGCCGTTCAGCGCCAGCTCGGCAGCTTCACCCGCCTCGTCTCGGATCTCCGACCCCTGAACGAACACGTCTCCCTCGGAGAGGCCGATCCACGCCGCGGGCCGTGTCGGTACGTCCCCCGAAAGCTCGATCACGGAGTCTTCTCCTCCGAGCGCCAGGGGGAAGCTCGCCTCGTCCATCATGCGCTCGCCCTGGGCATCGACGAGATGAACCGTGAAGCTGGACGGCGGAGTCAAATCGCCTCCGTGCATCGCACGACGAGAGAGGTCGGCTCGCCGGCCCTCACCACGAGAGAGAGGCGCACATCGCGAAATCCGTCGCGCGTTCCTACGACCGTGTACTTTCCCGGTCGCAGCTCCAGCTGGTGGCGGTCGAACCGTCCGAGCCGCCCGACCTGGTAGACCGCCACCTCGGTCTGTGCGTCCGACTCGATGACCACGGGCACCGGCACACTCACCTCAGCCACGAGACGATCGAGTCGATCGATCTGACTGGCGAGCCGAGGACCGGGAGACTCGACGTCCCGAGCGAGGGCCAACGCGCTCCGGGCGTCCTCCAGGACCGCGTCGTTCGCCAGACGAGCCGGTCCCGCGAGGTGCGACTCCAGTCGCGCATCGAGCTTGGCGCGGGACGCGGAGCGCTTCAGGCCGTCCTGGGCCAGGGCCAGGGTGGAGTCCATCTCCAACAGCTCGCCGTACAGATCGAGCGCCTGCGGCCACTCTTCCTTCTGCTCGAGATCCGCGGCGCCGCGCGCTCGCTCGGCAATCTGCAGATCGCGAGCTCGGTTCGCGATCTCGGTGCGGAGCTCGGCCACTTCCGCCGGATCGTGGCCCACCGCTTCGGCCCGTTTCAAGGCGCTCAGCGCCGATTCGAGCTGGTCGCTTTCCAAAGCCGCCAGGGCTTCAGACATGGCCTCGGAGAAGGCCCGTGCCTGGTTTCGGTTCGCCAGCCTGGCCAGTCCCTGGCGTGCCTCGGTCGCACCCGGGTCGAGCTTCAGCGCGTCCTGCCACGCCGCTCTGGCTACCGAGTCGCGACCCAGCTGCTCGGCCTCGGCCGCATCGGCCAACAGTCCGCGCAGCTCGTCGAGACGCTTGGCTCGCTCGAGGCCGCGAGCCGCTTCGACATGGTCGGGCTCGAGCTCCAGCACTCGACGAAAGGCGAGTGCAGCCGCGTAGCCGTCGTTCTCCGACAGGGCCCGGTTCCCCCTGGCCAGCGCCTGCGCGACCTCGTTGGACCCAGAAACGGGAGGCGGATCTCTCGGCGCGGGCTCTGGCTCGACCGCGACCGGAGTCTCTTCCACCACGGCCGGGCTCTCCTGCGCCGCCTCTCGCTCGCTCCCATCGACCACGGTCTGCGCGGAGGCCTCTTTGGCTCTGCGCTCTGCCCAGCGTGGCAGCCCGAACACGACGAACAACGCCGCCGCGAAGAGCACCGAAACCACGACGAGAGCGGCCGGTGACGGCCCCCCTCGCTCTCCACTCCGGCGGGGAGGAAGCAGCGGAGAGTCCTTCGGCCGCGGCGGCGGCGTCAACCGCGCCGGCGGGCGAAGCTCTCGCTCCGGCCCACTGGACTGCGTCATGGCTGGGAGGTCTTCTGACTCGGGGAATCGTTCGCGTCGAGCGGAAAACCCGTCTCGTCGGCGAACATCTTCTTGAGCAGCTCGCGCCACTCCTGAAACTGCGTCTCGGCCGCACCGCTGAGCCGAATCGTCTCCCCTTCGACGTTGATCAGCACGGGGGCGATCTCCGCGTCGAACGAGGCCGCAAGCTCACGAAGTGCCTCGCGGTGGATCCGTGACTCCCTGCCGATGCTCAACCCACTCTCGATCGCATAGGCGCCGCCGATCACCGCGACGTCGCCGGCACCCCCTCCCGCCGCGGCACCTCCGATGATGGCCAACGCGCCGATCAGGGTCCGAATCCGCGCCTGACGCTTGACGGCCCGCAGCGCCATCTGCTCTTCGTAGCTGAACGAGCGCCATTCGTCATAAGGGGCATCCATGCTCTGGTAGAAGTTCGAGTAGTACTCGTTCAGCGTGTCGACGAACATGTAGTCGCGCTCACGAATCCGGTTGACGCGCTGCATCATCGGATCCTCGCTGCTGGGAAGGCGGGCGATCTCGACCCGCCCCTTGCGAGCCTCCGTGAGATAGCCCGCGAAGGTCTGCGGAGCGAGATTCGAGGCGAACTGCAGGAGAGCCACGTCGCGGATCCGCCCGACATCCTCCGCATCGAGCTTCGACCAGCGCTTGTGCAGATCGTTGGAGACTTCGTTGTAGAGATCCTGGTACGGGTCGACGGAAACATCGTCGCTGTTGTAGATGCGCTCGTTGGCGACTCTCTTGTAGCGCTCCTCCAACCATTTCCGACCCGTCGCATCGTAGGCCGCGATCTCGAGAACGAGCTTGCGCCCGGTCGATTCGACGATGGTTCCCGAGATTCGCAGATCGAGCGCCTGCGTTCCCTGGGGGACGACGCGCACCGCGCCCCAGAAACCGGTGGACTGGAGCGTCGACTTGAGATGGAAGGCGAAGTAGCGCGCCTCGGACTTCCTCACGTCGGCAAACACGCCCTTCTCCTCCAGGCTGTCCTCGTCGAGCTCGGGGAGACCCGGGTCGAAGACCTCGATCCCGACGTCGAGCAAGCGAGCCTCGGGAATATCGACGCTGGCCTGGACGAGATTGACCGGCAGGTCAGCGGCCGCCAAGACACCGCTCGGCGCCGCAGCCAGAAAGAGCAGACCGCACAGCCACGACGCCCTCGACGCGCTGTCACGCTCTGAAGGATCACGCTTCATCACAGACCTCCCTGCCTATCCATCCTCGGGCGTGCCCGGAGGCGCGCTCTCACCATTCTTGTAACGCCGATACTCGTCCCAGAGCTTTTCGCGCAGCTCGGGATCCTCCTCGGCCATCGCAGCCTCGCGCAGCTGACGAGCGACGATGTCATCGTCGTTGCCATCACCCACGTCGGAGGGCACGCGACCGTTGTCGGACTGCCCGGCACCGGCCGGTCGCTCGGCGCCTTCCCGCTCCGGACCGGAGGGCGCCGAAGGCGAGCCACCCGTGCTGGTCGAGCCGCCCTCGGTCTCGCTCGAGTCGTCCGACTCGTCGCCGAAACCCCAGGGATCGGAAGCGCCGCCCGTCGTACCGGAACTGTCGCCGCTGGCGCCAGCGGCGCCCGCGCTCCCCTGGCGAGCCGCTTGCGCATCGGCGATCTGGGCACGCTCGTCCAGCAGCTCCTGTTGCTCGGAGAGGAGCATCTCGTCGAACTCGCGCAGACTCTGGTCGAGCTCCCGCTCGTGGCCGGCCACTCGTTCGTCAGCGGTCACGGGGCCGCCTCCCGCGGATCCGGAGGATGTCGCCCGGGAGCTCGGCGACGCCCCCTGCGGGGAAGGCGACCCTGCAGCTTCGGACGCCGTTCCAGCCGTCGCACTCGCGGCCGCCGCCTCGCTGCGGGCCTCCGGGGCCGGTTCACTCCCGTCCGACGCCGACGAGGCGGACTCTCCGGTGCTCGAGGGACGACTCGGCGATCCGGGTGAAGGCGCGGGAACATCGGCAGTGGAGGGAGCCGGAGAGGGCGGCACCGACGAGGACCGAGGCGACGGAGCCGAGCTCGACGGCGCACCGCTCGACGAGGGTGGGGGTGGCGGCGAAGAGCTCGACGAGGGAGCCCCGGACGAGGCACAGCCCATCGACAGGAGCACGACGACGGTTCCGGCGGCCGCCAGACCGATGAACCGGCCCCGCGCGGAGCTCTGGCTTTGCACGTGCTTCATGTTCATGGTCCTCGAGAAATGGTACTCCAATCGGGGGGCCCCTCGCGTCTTCCGGCCGGCTCGGTCGCGCCTCGCTCTTCGAGCCGAGGGGCTTGGCTGGCCGTTCACGGATCGCGTCCGCCCCGGGCGAGCCTCCGCTCGCTGACGCTGCTCTGCACACTCTTATCAAGCAAAGACGGGGCCAACGTCGGAGAGGACCGAAACCGCCGTCCCGCGGCACCTGCAGCCCGTGCCCTCGCCCCGTCCCGGGCCCAATTCGTCCCCTGGAAAGGACAGTCGACTGTCCGCTTGGAGCCACAACGGCGCCCGGGGCCGTTCGGCGCCAGGTCGGCGACCTCAGGTCTCGGCCAGGTACTCCTGCGCTTCCCTCACGTCAGCCAGGCCTGCGCGCGCTTCGCGCACCTCGATCAAGCGTCGATAGGCGTCCGCGGCTGCGGCCGGGTTCCCGGCCGCCGAGTGCGCCCGAGCCAGCCCCAGCAGAGATCGGGGCCGGTTGGGTGTGCGCAGCAGCGAGGCTTCGAACAGCTCGATGGCCTCATCGGCTCGGCGCAGACTCAACAGGACCTCTCCGTAGAGCTCGTGGATCGGCTTGACCGGAGTCGCGGAGCCCCGCGGTGGACCCATCTCCTCGGCCAGCTCGAGCCCCTCGTCGAGCAGCGACATCGCCGTCTCGACCTCGGTCTCGGCCAGCGCGATCAGCGCCGCCACCTCCCGCTGGGCGACTCGAGCCGGCGCCGGACCTCTCTGGAACGTGGAGCGGTCGCTGCTGGTCTCGCTGCCCAGCTCGTCGAGCCGAGCGGCCGCCTCGCGAGCCAGGGCCAGGTCACCCGCGACCACCGCGCTCAGCCCGGTGGCGAGCAGCTCCGGCCGCGTCGACTCGTCGGTCACCGGAGCGGTCTCCCACTGCTCGGTCTCGACGATGTATCGAGCTCGCAGCAGCGGCACCGTGCTGACGGCACGTGCGGCTCCGTCGCTGTCGATCACGACCTGGTCGAGGGTCTCCATCCACTGGCGGGCGTGCTCGAGATCGCCCCGCTGAAGATCACCGTAGTGACCCCAGTCGAGCGCGTGGACCATGTCGGAAACCGAATCTCCCGGCTCCCAAAGGTCGACAGCGGCCTGGTGAGCCGAGACGTTCTGCTCGGAAACCTGCTGCCACATTCCGTGTTGAATGAAGATGTGAGTCGGCATGTGCCGAGCATGCGAAACCGCGGGGGCGATCTCGGAGTATCGCCAGGCGGCCTCGAGTGCCAGGGGTGCGTGCACCGGATCGTCGAAGGCGTGAATCGTGTAGTGAGCGGCTCCCGGATGGTTCGGGTTCTCCTCGAACAGATCGCGCGCGATCGCACCCGCCCGGACCGAGAGACGATACGTGTCGTCCTTCATCGGTCCCACCGCAGCCAGCAGGGACAGCGCATAGAAGGCGGCCACCTCCCGGTCCTCCGGATAGGCCTCGTACATTCCCTCCATCGCGCCCATGTACGCGATGCGACGATCGCCAGCCTCCCCTTCGCCGAACAGGACCTCGACGGCAGCGAGGAAGTCCTTCTCGCGCTGGGTGGGTGCCTTCGAAGCCCGCTCCTCGGGCGTCGCGCCGAGGCGCGCCAACACCTCGCGCGGAGACTCGAGGTCGCGCTCGGCCAGCAGAGGGTGGTTGTAGCAGAACGTCTCGCCCCAGTAGGCCATGGCGAAGTCGGGATCGAGCTCCTGTGCCTTCTGGAACTCTTCCCTGGCCTGCTTGTAGCCGAAGCTGTGCAGGATCGCGACACCGCGCAGGAAGTGCTCCTGCGCCTCTCCGGAGGCCGAGGTCCGAAAGTCGATCGAGCCGATCGAGTCACCGGCAGACGAACTGTCGGGCGCCGCCGCACCGTGCCGGTCATGGCAGGCCGCAGCACTGCCCAGCAGGATCAAGATCGCCAGAGCTGTACACACATGCTTCATTGCAATTCCCTCTCGGTCGTGCCGGCCCGAAGAATCAACCCTATGTCACTCGGTCTCAGCCACGAGCGCCTGCAACCGGGGGTGATCGCGCAGCGGGTCCCAGATCGGGTCGAGGCGCAGGTCCCACACGGTGAGGGCATCGGTGTACGAAGTCGACAGCATGCGCTCGATCTGGTCGATGGCGTACTCCGCTTCCCCCGCTGCCGCGAGGATCTCGGCCTTGATCTCTCCCACCCTCGGGCCTGTGAAGCGGTCTCCTCTGGGAAGCAGCTGAGGTAGCGTGTCAGCCAGTCGAACCGCTTCGTCGCTGCGGCCGAGATAGGCCAGAGCCAGGCCGCGCAGCACCGGCGCGTTTCCGACCTGCTGGCCCGCCTCGAGGAAGAGCTTCTCGGAAATCTCGAGGGCCGACTCGAAGTGCCGGCGGGCTTCCTCTTCGTTGCCCAGCTGGCGATGGGCAAACCCGGCCAGCACGTGCCAGACACCGAGCCCAGAGGTCTGGCGACCCGGCTCGATCTGGTCAAGGGCAGCCAGGTATCTGGGCCAGTCGCGCTCGTAGCGACTGAGCTCGACCATCGCAGCATCCCCGCCAGGGGACTGTTCGAGAAAGGTCCGAGCGCGCTCGAGCGAACCGGTGCCTTTGATCTCCACCCAGGCACGGGTGACGAAGATTCCGGCGCTGTCGGGTTCCTCGACGAGAACCCGGTCGAGGATCGAGGCAGCGCGAGCGTGGCCGCGGGCAGCGAGATGGGTTCGCGCCGCTTCGGCGGCGCCTACGATATCGTTCGGCTCGAGGCTCAGGGCGCGCTCGAAGTACCTCAGGGAGTCTTCGTAGTCGCCGCGGCGGCGCTGGATGGCGCCCATCGCCCTGGCGAGAAAGGCGTCGGTCTCCAGGTCACCGCTGTGCTCCTCGAGCACCGACACGAACAACTGGTGGGCGCCATCGTAGTCGCGGCGAAAGTAGTAGGCGTGGTAGCCGCGCGTCAGGCGGCAGATCGGATCGTCGGGCGCCAGCTCGAGGGCGCGGCTCGCCTCGCGCTCACTCGCCTCGACCATCGCCTCACGGTCCTCTGGCGAGTATTGGCCGTTCGATACGGCCATCGCTCGAGTGATCGACAGCTTGGCCCAGGCCTTGGCGAAGTCGGGATCGAGCTCGACGGCGCGCTCGAAGTGCCCGACCGCGCGCAGGAAGCGCTCCCACTCCCAGGTGCCCGAGGTGGCCTGGATGCCGCGAAGGTACTCGAAGTAGGCCTCCAGGTTCTCGGTCAGTGGCGGGCCTTCGGCCTCTTCCAGCTGCGCCAGGTCGGGTGGAAGAGAGGTGGCTTCGCTCGAAGCCGCTCGAGACGGATCCGGCGGCTGGCTCCGATCCTCCCCGCGACCGCGCCAGAGCACGACTCCCCACACACCGAGTGCGCTGACGCCAAGGAGGAGCGCCAGTGCGGCCGCGACGAGCCACGAGCGCTTCGCCGGCCCGACTCGCGATCGGGAAGCCACGACGGAGTCGCTGTCGAGCCTCTGCTTGAGCTCGTCGAGCTCGGTGCGCAGAGCGACCGCTGACTCGTAGCGACGATCGACCTTCTTCTCCAGACAGCGGTCGATGATCCTGCCCAGGGCCTGGGGTAGGTCGCGACGCAGTTCGCTCGGTGCCTGTGGGTCGTCGCGCAGAATCGCGGAGATGATCGAAGCCGAGGAGTCGCCATCGAAGGGTCGCTGCCCGGTCGCCATTTCGTAGAGAACGGCCCCGAACGAGAAGAGGTCGGTGCGATGATCGACCTCCTTGCCCTCGAGCTGCTCCGGCGACATGTAGGGCACCGTGCCAATCACGGCGCCGGCGGCCGTCTTGTACTCGGTCGTGCCGTGGCTATCGCGCGCGGGGCTCGGAACCACCAGCTTCGCAAGGCCGAAGTCGAGCACCTTCACCCGGCCGTCGTCGGTCACCATCACGTTGGCCGGTTTGAGGTCGCGGTGGACGATGTCTTGCCGGTGGGCGGCGACCAGAGCGTCAACGAGGGCGATGGCGTACTCGAGACACCGTCCCATCGGCAGGCCTTCGGCCGGCACGTGCGACGCCAGAGTGACACCCTCCACCAGCTCCATGGTGATGAAGGGCAGCCCGCCATGCTCCTCCACGGAGTAGAGGGTGACGATGTTGGGGTGATTGAGTCGAGCCAACCCCTTCGCCTCACGCTGGAACCGAGCCAGCTGACTCTCGCTCGGCGTCTGGTCGAGCGGCAGGAACTTGAGCGCTACCCGGCGGTGCAGACGGAGGTCCTCGGCCTCGTAGACCACCCCCATGCCGCCGGAACCGATCTCGCGCAAAAGTCGGTAGGGGCCGACGTCTCGTGGCTCCGCCGAATCCGCGTCCTCGACGCCAGCCTGGAGATCCTGGGACGGTGGTTGTCCTGGGAGCTCGATTGGCCGATCGAGCACGCCGTCCGCCTCGTCGGCCTCGAGCAACGCTTCGACCTCGGCTCGTAGCTCGGGCTCCGCCGAGAAGACCCCAGCGAGATAGGCCTCGCGCTCGGCACCCTCGAGATCGAGAGCCCGATCGAGCACCGGCTCGACCCGCTTCCACAGCCCAGGATCCAGGCGGCGACTCAACCGGGCTCGCCCTCCGACATCTCCCGGTGCAAGAGCGCCCTCGCCTTGCGCCAATCGCGCTTCACCGTACGGTCGGAGACACCGAGCGCCGCCGCGGTCTCCTCGACCGTGAGCCCGCCGAAGAAGCGCAGCTCCACCAGACGGCACAGCCGTTCATCCACTTGCGCCAGGGCGTGCAACGCTCGATCGAGATCGAGGATCTCGACACCACTCACCTCGCCGTCCGAGGCCACGTCTTCGAGAGTCACGACCTGCGCGTCGCCACCTCGCTTCTGCGCGCCCCGGCGCCGCGAATAGTCCACCAGGATCTGGCGCATCGCCATGGCAGCGACACACAGGAAGTGATTGCGATCCTGCCAGTCGACCTGGGTCTGGTCGACCATCTTGAGGTAGGCCTCGTGCACCAGGCCGGTCGTCTGTAGCGTCTGGCCCGGACGCAACCGACGCAATTGGCGGCGAGCGAGAAGCCGCAATCGCTCGTACACGAGCGGCATGATGCGGTCGAGAGCGTCGCTGTCGCCGGCTCTCGCTTCCGCGAGGAGCTCGGCGAGCTCGCGCGAGGGTTGATCAGGAGCTTCGATGGTCAAGGGGATCCTCGCCACCGAGGCTACCCTCGACCCCGATCTGCGACAAGCGGCCCGCTCGAATCAGGCAAGAGCACCGGGGGTCTGCAAAGGGCAAGGGGTGGCCCCTGCCACCCCTGCTCCCACGCGCCGAAAAGAGGCGCCCCTACTGCCCCACGCGAATCACTTCGATGCGGGCGATCATGAGCGTCGCCTCCCCGAGAGGGCGATCGTTCAACAACAGCGCGGCCTGGATCTCGCTCCCACGGCCGAAAGCGAAATCGTTGCCGTCCTTATGGACTTCGACCGTGAGGTTCACACGGCAGGCGGCGATACGATCGAGACCCGCAGCCGCAGGAAGGTCCGTAGAGTTCTCGAACGAGGGGGTCGCGCACTGCGCCCAGATCTCACCGTTGATCAGGACGCCCCAGACCCCCGCGGCCTCTGGATCGACGGCATCGGCACCATCGAAGAACAGGTTGCCCTCGAGGTGGATCTGGTAGATGCCGTCGCGATTCAGCACGATGGCTTCGTCCGTGGCCTCGATCGCTCCCCCTCTCGACTGGGTATACACGTTCTCGGCATAGCCCGTGATCACCTGAAACGGCTCCTCGCTCGGCGTTCCGGCAAAGATCGAAGCGGCGAGCGCCATTCCATTCTTGGGCGCTTTGGACACCAGCGGCCGCTCCGAAGCCGACACGGGTACGGCGATCAGCAGAGACAGACCCAGGACCGACAGCAGAGACCTCTTCGACCGAAGAACTTCCTTCCACATTGCAGCTTCCTCCTCTTCTTTCGGGGAGAGCGAGGCGCTCCTCCCGAATCTGGTTTGCGTTCATTGAGGGGAAACGCAAGAACCCAGAAAAGGGGGACAGCGGAACCTCGACCTCGAATCCGCCGTACCCTTGGAGTCGCTCGATCACCCCGCGCGGAGACCTCCGATGAACCAGCTCCTGCAGGATCTGCGCTTCGGCCTGCGCCTCATACACGGGACCCTGTGGCGATCCCGATGCGGATCGAGCGAGGTCCTCGGCTCGCCCCTCGTCCTCTGCGACGGCGGCGAGGTCATTCGTCACAGGAGTCTTCCTACAGGCGATTGAATCCTCTGGTACCGGCGTCGTCCCTGTTGCGTCCCAGCGATCTCTCGACGCCCCTTCGATTCTCCTCCCGAGAGCATCGATGGCGAACCGACCTCACGGCTGCATCGCAAGAGCCGATCGGGGCGCAGAGCCAGCGCACGTGGGCGATGTCGCGTCCCGGGGCCTGCGCGAAGCGAGCCCCGACCGCGAAAGCTCGACCCTGCACCGCGGCGAGAGGCACCACGGCAGGAGCGATTCATAAACATCGAGTTTCTTCGGCCGCTTGAATCTCCCAATCCCACCCTCGTCCCCTGCGCGTCCCACCGTCCTCCGACGCTCTGGGACGGAGCGCAGTGAGACCCTCCAGCCCTTGAAAATCAGGGGTTTGTCGAGGCGTTGAGAGACCGGCACAGGCCTTGCTCAATGGCGTCTGCAGGTTGACACGCCGCAAACCTGAATGCGTCGGCGACTCCGGGCCGGCACGGCCCATCCACTTCGTCAAAGGAGACGATCATCATGCGAAAGAGTGAAACTCTGCGGGGCCTCTTCGTGGCCGTTGCAGTGACCACCCTCATTGCTGGTGTCTTTGCGACTCCGGTCGCGGCTCAGGCCCCGACCGGAAACGTCTACGGCACCGTTACCGACGACGACGGAGCCGCGCTCCCGGGCGTCACCGTCACCATCAGCGGCCTGGGCGCCGACAAGACGCAGATGACGGACGAGAAGGGGCAGTTCCGCTTCCTCGCCCTCGATCCGGGCACCTACGCCGTCAAGGCGGAGCTCGACGGCTTCGGCTCGGTCGAGTACCCGGGAATCGATGTGCGCATCAGTCGCAACACCACGATTCCGCTGGTGCTTCAATCTGCCGTCTCGGAGACCATCACCGTGACCTCCGAGAGCCCGCTGCTGGATGAGCGTCAGCTCTCCCAGGGCACCAGCGTGTCCCAGGTCGAGCTCGAGCGCATTCCCTCGGCGCGCGACCCGTGGGCGATCGTCGGCCAGACCCCGGGCGTGCTCGTCGACCGTGTCAACGTCGGCGGCAGCGAGTCGGGGCAGCAGTCCGCGTTCCGAGCCCAGGGCGTGAGCGACGACGAGAACGACTTCATGATGGACGGTGTACAGATCACCGACATGCGGTCCGTCGGCGCCTCGCCCGGTTACTTCGACTTCGATCAGTTCGCCGAGATGCAGTTCACCACCGGCGGCACCGACGTGACCAAGACCACGGCTGGCGTCTCCGTCAACCTGGTGACCAAGCGCGGCAGCAACGAGTTCCGCGGCTCTGCCCGGTTCTTCAACACCAAGGCCAACGGCTACTTCGGTGGCGCACTCGAGCAGGCCGACGTCAACGTCGGTCAGAGTGACATGGCTCCGGGCCAGGACCTCGCCGACTACGCCGGCGCCCAGATCCGCGAGATCGAGGAGATGGGTTTCGAGGCCGGTGGTGCGGTTCTTCGCGACCGCTTCTGGATGTGGGGCTCCTGGGGTCAGAACGACGTCCAGCAGAACGCCGCCTCCGGCACCGCCGACGACACCATCCTCGAGAACACCGCGCTCAAGGCGAACGCCCAGTTCACCCAGGCCAACAGCTTCGTCGCTTCGTGGAACAACGGCGACAAGCAGAAGTTCGGCCGCGGCGCGGGCGTGACCCGTCCCGACATCACGACCTGGAACCAGCGCGGTCCCACGGCTGTCTACCGCTTCGAGGACACCCACGTGTTCTCCTCCAACCTGTTCCTGACCGGCACCTACTCGCTCGGCGACTTCGGCTTCGCGCTCGCCGCCAAAGGCGGTGTCGGCGTGAACGCGCCCGAGACTCTCCAGGACATCGACGGCGTGTGGCAGGACAACTACCAGTCCGGCAGCTCGACGGGCCCCAACCAGGAGTTCAAGGCTGACGCCTCGTACTTCTTCAACACGGGCAACACCAACCACGAGCTCAAGGTCGGCGGTCGCTTCCGCAACTACGAGACTTCGAGTGCCTTCATCTGGCCGGGCCGTAACATCTACACCGACGCCACTCCGATGGCCGAGGGCGGGCTGCCCCAGGTGGCCATGATGCGCGGCATCGCGACTCCGGTGACTCTCGAGTACTTTTCGTTGTGGGCGCAGGACACGATCAGCCTGGGCCGCTTCACGATCAACGCGGGTCTACGCTACGACGACCAGAAGGGCACCAACCAGGCCGCGCAGGTGCCGGCCAACATCGGCTTCCCCGAGCTGCTCCCGGCGATCGACTTCCCGGGCTTCGGGCCGGAGTTCTCCTGGCAGACCTTCGCGCCTCGACTGGGCTTCACCTACGCCCTGGGAAGCGATCGGGACACGCTGATCCGGGCCAGCCTGGCCCAGTTCGCCGAGCAGCTGTCGAGCGCGGACGTGAATCGCACCAATCCCGCTAGCTCCGTGTACCTCTACTACGAGTTCGAGCCGACCCTCGCCAGCGGCAAGTACACCAACGAGCCACTGGGTGCCTTCGCGGGTGCCAACGGTGTCGATCCCGACAACCCGACGGCGCTCTCGAGTGCCAACGTGACGAACTCAGGCCTCGACGCTCCGAAGACCACCGAGCTGGTGGCCAGCATCGAGCACGCGCTGCTGCCCGAGTTCGTGATCGGAGCGACAGTGACTGCGCGCAACACCAGCGACATCCTGGATGAACGTTGGTACATCGAGACTCCCGAAGGCGTCGTGCGCACAGAGACCTCGTCAGACTACGTGCCGGACGGCTCGATCACCGGAACGCTGCCGGGCGGGGCGAGCTACGACGTCCCCATCTTCGCGCTGCGAGACGGCTTCGAGCGCACGGGGGGCAAGCTGCTGACCAACGGAGACCGCGAGACCGACTATCTCGGGGGCGCGCTCACCTTCACCAAGCGACTCGCCAACCGCTGGATGATGCGCGGCTATCTCAACTACGGCAAGGCGGAGTGGAGCGTGCCTTCCAGCTTCACTCAGAACAGCGATCCCAACCTCGAGGGCTTCGTGGTCAACGACACCGATCGCGCGGCACGTAACGACGTCGACGGAGAGACCTACGTCGTGCGCTCCACGGGCTCGGGCAAGGGCGAGCGGTTCCTACAGTCGCAGTGGTCGGCCAATCTCACCGGCCTGTACCAGGTAGCACCGGATCGTCCATGGGGCTTCAACGTCTCGGGCGCCGTCACTGCGCGCGAGGGATACCCCAACATGTACTTCGTGCGCCCCTTGATGTCCGACGGCCTGCGCCGGCGCATCTCGGTGGCGGACGTCGACTACAACCGACTGGACGATCTCGTGACGATGGACCTACGGCTCGAGAAGGAGTTCAATCTCACGGGCCCGATCAACATGACCTTCGGTATCGACGTGTTCAACGTCACCAACGAGGGTACCGAAATGGCCCGCCAGCGGCAGCTGGACATCAGCACCGCTGACTTCCTGCAGGACAACGTCAGCCCACGCATCTACCGGCTGGGTGTGCGGTTGGCCTGGAAGTAGGTCGCCAGACCGCTTATGTGAGT
Organism: uncultured Acidobacteriota bacterium; assembly: GCA_963851415.1. Classification (GTDB taxonomy): domain Bacteria; phylum Acidobacteriota; class Thermoanaerobaculia; order Multivoradales; family Multivoraceae; genus CAWKPF01. Next base: position 3,223,695 of record CAWKPF010000002.1, on the reverse strand, counting down.
CGGCGCGACGCGAGTCGCGCCGCACGAGAGGAGCCTCGGAGCCGCAAGGCGCCGGGGCTCTTTCCTTTTCACCTCTCGGCCCAAAGGCGCTCGAGGGCTCGGTCGCGGCCACATCCACGACGATAGAGCCTGTACCGGATCGGATGCTTCTCGTAGTAGTCCTGGTGGTATTCCTCCGCCGGATAGAAGGGTCCGGCCTCGGCGACAATCGGCGTGACGATCGCTCTCTCGATTCGCTTGGATTCGATCAGCTCTCTCTTCGACGCTTTGGCCAGCCGCAGCTGCTCCTGGTCGAGCGCGAAGATCGCAGCGATGTACTGACTTCCGCGATCACAGAACTGGCCGCCGGAATCGGTGGGATCGACGTTCTTCCAGAACACGTCGAGCAGGGTCTCGTAGCTCACCGTCTCCGGGTCGAAGAGCACCTGCACCGCTTCCACGTGACCGGTGCCGCCCATCGACACCTCTTCGTAGCTCGGGTTCGCTGCCCTGCCTCCGGTGTAGCCCGAGATGGTCGAGACCACCCCGTCGAGCTCGTCGAAGGGCGGCTCCATGCACCAGAAGCAACCGCCGGCAAAGGTCGCTCGAGCCAGCCCAGAGTCGTCCACCGCCGTCTCGTCGGCCGAGGCGTCGAGCCGCAACAGGCCCACCGAGGCGACCAGACCGGCGATTCCGATCGCGGCCAGGGCTCCGCGCAGACCCATCTTCACCCTCAACTGCGCAATTCGGGCAGCGGCTCTCCTGCCGCCACGAAGATCAAGGCCACACCGTTGTTGCAGTAGCGCTTGCCCGTCGGAGGAGGTCCGTCGCCGAACACGTGCCCCTGGTGCCCGCCGCAGCGCGCACAGTGGTACTCGGTGCGGGGAAGCAGGAGCTTGAAGTCGCGCTTGGTGTCCACTCGCCCTTCGATCGGCTGAAAGAAGCTCGGCCAGCCGGTGCCGCTGTCGAACTTGGCGCTCGATTCGAAGAGTGGCAGGTAGCAGGCCGCGCAGAGAAACGTACCGTCACGCTTCTCGTGGTCGAGAGGAGAGCTGCCGGCCCGCTCGGTCCCCTCTTCGAAGAGCACCCGGTAGGCCTCCTCGGACAGAAGCTCGCGCCACTCCTTCTTCGGCTTGTCGAGCGGCTCGAAATCGAGTGGTTTCGTTGTCTCCATGGCACCTGCTCTCCTGATTGGAAGGATGAGGCCGGGTGCGATCCACGCCAGCCCCGCGACTCCCAGGAAGTCTCTACGCCTCATGGCCTGACTCCGTTCGAATCGAACTCTGGTCTGCATACCGTTCACACAATGGTTCGTCCGGCGTGGGAATTCGGTTTTCCGGGTCGAGCTGCACAGTAGCAAAGGACCCATTTCCCCCCACTCCGGGTCCGAGCAGCGCAGCCACCGATCGTCGACTACTTCCGCATGGAGTCCGCGAGTCGCTCGAGTACGGTCCGTCCGAGGCGAGCGAAGGCCGGATCGCTGACCAGCCCGGCATCGAGGAAGATCAGCCCGAGCAACAGCGCCCAGCCCCGGGCACGATCGAGCAGGTCTTCAGTGGCTCGACCGTAGCTCTCCCAGAGCCCCTCGTGCACCTCGACCGGGAACAGCATCCACGCCGCGGCCAGATCGCAGGCAGGATCCCCGGCGGTGAGGTCTCCCCAGTCGATCACGGCGGCGATCCGGCCCCGATCGACGATCACGTTCTTTGGATGGAGGTCCCCGTGCAACCAGAGCGAATGGGCAGCGCAAGGGGCGTCCACGGCGCGAGTCCAGATCTCCTCGAGCGCGAGAGGGTCGAGATGGTCGACCTGAGAGCGGACACTCGCCAGGCGCTCCTCGAAAGACGCCTCCCGCTCCGCGAGCGGAACCCCTCGGAAGGGGTTGGCCGGAGCCTCGGCCGGTGCCGCCACATGCAGCTCGGCGAGAAAGTCGCCCAAGACCGAGGCCTCACTGACCGCGAGCGGCTCGCGAGCGCCCGACACTCCCCGGTACCAGGGCACCACGCTCCAGGCCCAGGGGTAGCCTTGACCCGGCACTCCCAGGCGTTGCGGTGCCGGTATCGGCAGCGAGATCCGGCGCGCGATCTCCGGCAGCCAGCGTTGCTCGTGGAGGATGAGGGAAGCGGCGACCTCGCGGCGGGGAAGGCGCACCGCGAGATCCTCACCCAGGCGGAACGTGCAGTTGTCCCAGCCATTGGCCACCAACTCGAGGCGCTCCAAAGCGAGATCCGGATGCTGACTCTCGAGCAGACGGCGCACGAGCCCGTCATCGATCTCGATCTCCGCCGGTGGCTCACCTCGGCGGGTCGGGGACTGTGGCGCACTCACTTGAACTTCCCTCCTCGGCCCTGCCTCGAGGTCCGTGCCGGAAAGGCGACTCCGAGGATATCGGTCGCCGGAAGGACGAAGGAGACTTCGGGTCGAGAGGACGGGGAGGCGCAGGGGGCAGACTTCTGTCGAGATTCGAGCGAGCATCGCGGCTGAGTCTGAGACGCTTGGCGGGCCGCGACGGATTCCTCGGATCCGGGAGCCTTGATCCGCCGAACAGACTGCAGAGGATTCCGACCTATGCCCGAAGGACCTGAGATCAGACGTGCTGCCGACCAGGTGGCCGAAGCCATCGCGGGGAGCCGCCTGACCGAGGTGCACTTCGACTTCGAGCGATTGAGACCCTTCGAGGACGAGCTGCGCGGCCAGCGAGTGGACTCGGTCGACACCCACGGCAAGGCGATGCTCACCCGCTTCGAAGGGGGACTCACCCTCTACTCCCACAACCAGCTCTACGGACGGTGGTACGTGCGGCAGAACGGTCAAGACCCGGACACCAATCGTCAGCTGAGAGTGGGACTGCGCACGGCGACCCACTCGGCTCTGCTCTACAGCGCTTCCGACATCGACGTCGTCGATCGTCAGGCTCTCGCCGAGCATCCCTTCCTGCGCGGGCTCGGTCCGGATCCGCTCTGGCCGGAGACCACCGCTGCGAGCCTGGTCGCGTGGATGGAGCGTCCGGAGTTCGTCCGTCGGCAGCTCGGGGCCCTGCTGCTCGACCAGGGCTTCGTGGCCGGGCTCGGCAACTACCTGCGCAGCGAGATCCTGTGGCGAGCGCGACTGCATCCGAAGCACCGCCCGGTCGACCTCGACGAGCCGCAGCGTAGAGCGCTCGCCCGTGAGCTTCTGCGGCTGCCACGACGAAGCTACGACACCGGAGGCGTGACGAACACCAGGAAAGAGGTCCGGCAGCTCGAGAGGCTCGGGGCGACGTGGCCGAAGTCGCGTTTCGCGGTCTTCGCACGCGAAGGGCAGCCGTGTCTCGAGTGCGGCTCGCCGGTGGAGCGCATCGAGGTGGGTTCCCGGAGGCTCTACCTCTGTTCTTGCTGTCAGCCGGGGCCGACGCGATGACTCTCGGATCGGTGGCGATCATCGGAGGTGGCCTCGCGGGGCTCACCTGCGCGCAGACGCTCGCGACGCTTCCAGGGGAACGCTCTGCCGATTCGATCGTGGTCTACGACAAGGCCCGTGGCCCGGGCGGCCGCATGTCGACCCGGCGGACTCGACTCGACCGGGAGACTGGTGACCTCGAGGTCGCCTTCGACCACGGAGCGCAGTACTTCACAGCGCGCAGCGCGGCGTTTCGTCGGGTGGTCGAGGAGTGGCAGGGTCAGGGGACCGTCGAGCCCTGGCGGGCCGAGCTCGTCGACCTCTCGTTCGAAGGAGCACTACGAGAGGTGAGGCCGAGTGCGAAGATCGAAGGCGAAACGGCCTGGGTGGGAACGCCGCGCATGAGCACCGTACTTCGAACGCTCGTTCGAGCACTCGAGGAGGACGGTTTTGCTCGGGTTCGGTATTCGTCACGCGTCGAGGCTCTCGAGGCGCGGAGCTCCGGTTGGCAGCTGCGGCTCGAGGACGGCGAGACGGTACGTCACGACACGCTTGTCGTTGCTGCACCGGCGCCACAGGCCGCCGAGCTGCTCACGGATGCCCACCGCTGGAGCGAAGATCTCACGGAAATCGACCTCGATCCCTGTCACGCTCTCCTCGTCGCCTTCGAGAATCCCCTCGCCTCGGGTTTCGACGCAGCTTTCGTCTCCGGGCATCCGGTCGTCGCCTGGGTGGCTCGCGACGCGAGCAAGCCACGGCGCTCTCGGGACGGCGTGGACACCTGGGTCCTTCACACCACACCGGGGTGGTCGAGGAACGTGCTCGAGATTCCTCCTGGAGATCTCGAAGAGACGCTGGTCGAAGCGCTGCAGAGTGTTCTGGCGACCGACCGCGCACCGGAGCTGCGCCAGGTTCATCGATGGCGATACGCCCGGGCATCGAGGCCCCTCGGAGAGCCCTCGCGGTGGGACCCGGAGGCCCGTCTCGGTCTGTGCGGTGACTGGTGTCTGGCGGGTCGGGTCGAGGCCGCCTTCGAGAGCGGCCTCTCGCTCGGTCGTCGAATGGCCGAGGGGTCCACGCCGCGGAGTCGAGGATGAGGGATTTCGATCCTTCGGAGCTACGCCCCCCGGGCCTCCTCGGCTATGTCGCCGAGAGCAGAACGATGGCCAGCTTCCCACGGCTCGCTCTCCAGTGGCGCCGGCTGTCGGGACTCGGCCGCGGAGGCGGCGAGCCCGTCCTGGTGCTGCCGGGTTTCGGCGCCGGGGACGGCTCGACGAGAGTCTTGTGCTCGCTGATCGGAAGATGGGGCTACCGCGTCGCCGGCTGGGGCCTCGGGGTCAACCGTGGCGACGTGCCCAACCTGATTCCCAGAGTCGCCGAGCGGGTGCAGGAGATCCACCGCTCGAGCGGCCAGGCCGTGCGTCTCGTCGGCTGGAGTCTCGGTGGAGTGCTGGCTCGCGAAGTCGCTCGTGACGAGCCCGAGCTGGTCGATCGCATCGTGACCCTCGGCTCCCCCGTGGTCGGGGGGCCGAAGTTCACGAACGCGGCCTCCTTCTACACCGCTACCGGCCAGGACCTGGACGCGATCGACGATGCGGTGGCGGAGCGCAACCAGATTCCGATCCGAGTGCCGATCACCGCCGTCTTCAGTCGCGCGGATGGCGTGGTGGACTGGCGTGCCTGCATCGACTCTTTCAGCGAGCAGGTGGAGCACGTCGAGGTGAAGTCGAGCCATCTCGGCCTCGGCTTCGATCCGGAGGTGCTCGAGATCGTGGCGGATCGTCTGGCGGCGTCGAAGAGCTAGTCAGCGGCCGCTACGACCGAGCGCTCGCCTCTCGCGATCGGCTCTGCGAGCTTCTTACGCTGAGCGGTGTCACCTTTCCGTGGGGGATCTGTACTCCTGAGTGAAACCCGGAGCATGAGGGCAGAACGCCCCGTCAGCGGCCGGACTCAACGAAGGAGGACCCTCAGATGAAAGGCTCGACTCGACCCGCAGGACATCCGCGAAACCAGGCCCTGGCCGTGACGAAGCCCGCTGCGGCCCTTGCGGCACTGCTCCTGGCGATCTTCCCGGCCCTGGCCGCTGGAGGCCAGCCCTCTGCGACCGCCGACTCGATCGATCGCATCCAGGGGGGCGCTGCGTCCCAGGACGGGGAATTCCAGGCCGTAGGCTCGATCGGAAACTGCACCGCCACTCTGGTCTCCGCCGACACCGTCTTGACGGCTGCGCACTGCGTGTGCTCGTCCGGTAATGGGGGGGATCCCCAGGCCAACACCTGCGTCTCGCGCAAGACATTCACGCTGCGCCAGGTCCGTCGAACAGGCCGACCCGACTGGGTGAGAGAGGATGTGGACTTTCAGGGCACCGTCTATGTCCACCCCGACTACGAGCGCCGCAGCTGGTTGAGTGACGACCTCGCGGTCATCAAGCTCGACAAGCTGCCCTGGGTCAAGACCCGGGGCGTGAATCCCATCCCGATTCTCCCCGGCGTGGTGCCCCAGGAGGGCAATCTCGCCACCCTCGTAGGCTACGGCTACACCGGCAGCAACTGCAACGACACCTCCAACCCCGTCAAGCGCTCTCTGACCCTACCGCTCGACACCGTCAGCGCGGGCGCTCTGGTGACGCAGGCCAATGGCCAGCACGTCTGCCCGGGCGACTCCGGTGGCCCGATGCTCTACGCGCCCAACGGCATGCTTCAGGTGATCGGCAACGCATCGTGGGGCGACTTTTCGAGCTCGAGCACCTACCGGCCAGCCTTTTCTTCCTGGAGGTGGCTGCGCCGCTTTCTTTCGGCGAAGGACCTGAAGTTCATCGCGGTGGCTGTCAAGTCCACGGCTAGCTACCAGGTCCATCGGTGGGCTCTGCAGGAGGACGCGATTGTGTTCACGGATCGGGCCTTCCGTTTCACTCATGTGCCCGAACAGCTCGAAGGGGCCCACTACGTTCGCACGCCCAACAACGACAAGTTCGACCAACAGACCAAGCTGCTGAGCTGGACGAGCAACAAGCCGGTGATCGTCTACATCGGACACGACGATCGATACGACTCCCTCCCGAGCTGGATGAGCGAGTTCTCCAACACGGGAATGAACGTGGAGTACTCGACCGGCAACAGCACGATTCGGATGAGCCTCTATCGCAAGGAGTTCTCTGCTGGACGAGTCCGGCTCGGCGGCAACTACCCCGAAGGTGAGACCCGCAACTTCTCGAACTACGTCGTGATCGTCGACGACCAGGATCCCGAGATCCCGACAATCTGGGCGGGGACCGACAAGGTGTACGACCCAGTGCCGCAGGGATTGCACGAGGGGGCCTTTGTCTACTCCGATCGCGACGCCACTTTCACCCAGGTGCCCGAGATGCTGCACGGAGCGACTTTTGTTCGAGGGGCCGCCGACGACAAGTTCGTGGCAGGCAACTACCATCTCTACTTCTTCTTGACGCGTCCGGCCACGGTGTACGTGGCGCACGACAATCGCTATGGCTCCAAGCCTCCCTGGCTCAGCGGATTCCAGAACACCGGCAAGCGTCTCGACTTCACACACTCGAGCGGCGACGTGGCGATGACGATCTACGAGAAGAGACTGCCCGTCGGCCTGCACGTGCTCGGTGGCAACAAGCCGCCCGGCGACGACGGCAACTACTCGTCCTACGTGGTGGCCTTCGACAAGGTGGCCTTCCCCTGAGGTCGCAGCGTCGGGACCGCTCTCGCCCTGAACGGAGAAAGGGCCCCATCCGGGATGGGGCCCTTGCCTCGTGGTGCGGCGGCCGTTCAGCGGGGGGCTCGAATCCTCTCCAGGAGGTAGCGCAGCTCGGCGTCGATCATGTCGGCGCTGGCGACGGTCGAGGCGATCTCGGCGCGAAGACACTCGCCGAGTCGCTTGCGCAGTCGGTGCACCGTCACCTTCACATTGGCGACCGAGAGCCCCAGCCGGTCGGCGACCTCGTCGTAACGCGCTCCCCCGTCGCCGATCACGTGGTCGCTGAGCGCGGAAAAGCGCTCTCCCTGGCCGATTCGCTCCTGCTCCGTGCGCAGGCGCAGCAGCGCTCTTTGCATCACCGTCTGGGCCCAACGGCGCTCGAAGAGGGCGTCAGGTGTGAGGTCGTCCACGGGCTCGATGCGCATCCGTTGTTCGGCATGCGCCGGCTCTAGGGGGATCAACGGTGTTCCTGGTGAACGCTTGTGGGCCGCGGCCCGGGCATGCTCGTTGGCAACGAAGTGCTTCAGGGAGACGATGACGAAGGTGCGGAACCGTCCTCGCTCGGGATCGGCCTTGGCGAGGAACTCGCCGTCGAGCAGCCGAACGAAGAACGATTGGATCAGATCCGCGGCATCGCTCTCACTGTAGCCCCGTCGCCGGAGGTAGGCGTAGAGTGGCTCCCAGTAGGCTCCCGCCAGGTACTCGAGGGCAGCGCGCGACGCTGCCGAGTCGCCGCCGCTCTTCTCGGACCGCAGCAAACTCCAGTGGGTCGTCGGGAATCCCGGGCTCACAGGCTGAATTCCGGTCGTCAGGAGATCTTGGTCTCGCCGCGCGAGCCCGAGGACGGCCTCGAGGGCGTGATGCGTGCGCAGTATACGTGCAGGCCACGAAGTCCTGATCCAAGCTCGAGCTCGTGGACAACCACTGTCGAAATGGTTAGGTTTCGAAGATACTCTCTGTGTCCCTCATCCCTCTCGCCGCGAGCGCCAGCTCCGGCCACAAGGGGCCTGAGCCATGAACTCCGATCCCGACTCCGGACGCGGGCCCCGGCCCGATCACGACGAGGACACCCCTGGCCAGCCGGAGATCCGCGACTCGGTGCTGACCGAGCTGTTCGAGGCGGGGCTGAGCAGCCGCGACACGATCGGTCCGTACCGCGTCCTCCGCCTGCTCGGGGAGGGTGGCATGGGGGTGGTCTACGAAGCGCAGCAGAGTGAGCCGGTTCGGCGCCGGGTCGCGCTCAAGGTCATCAAAGAGGGGATGCAGAGCAAGGAGGTGCTGGCTCGTTTCGACTCGGAGCGCCAGGCACTGGCGGTGATGGATCATCCGGCGATCGCGACGGTGTTCGACGGCGGACAGACCGACACTGGGCGCCCCTACTTCGCGATGGAGCTGGTGCACGGCATCCCGATCGTCCAGTACTGCGAGCGAAAGCGCATGGACACTTCGGCCCGACTGCGCCTGTTCGTCGAGCTCTGCCATGCGGTACAGCACGCGCACCAGAAGGGCGTGATCCACCGCGACCTCAAGCCTTCGAACACCCTGGTTCACGAGGTGGACGGTGAGCCCCGGGTGAAGATCATCGACTTCGGGATCGCCAAGGCGATCGCTCAGCCGCTCACCGAGCTCACGGTGATGACCGCGAACTTCCAGGTGCTGGGGACTCCGGCCTACATGAGTCCGGAACAGCTCGATCCGAGCGGGCTCGACATCGATACACGCAGCGACGTGTACTCGTTGGGCGTGATGCTGTACGAGTTGTTGACGGGCTCGCTGCCGTTCGGTGGCACCGACAAAGACAGCAGCCTCGAGGATCTGAGGCAGCGAGTCCTCTCCGAGGAGCCCGTCCGACCGAGCCGGCGCGTGAGTGCCCTCGCCGACACACGCGAGCACGAGCGGGAGCACACCGAAGATTCGCGCTCCCAGGTTCGGAGACTGCGCGGCGATGTCGACTGGATCACCCTGAAGGCTCTGGAGAAGGACCGCTCGCGACGCTATGCGTCCGCTTCCGAGCTTGCGGCCGATGTCGAACGTCATCTGGCGAACGAGCCGGTGATGGCTGGCCCGCCCGGCCTGCGCTACCGCTTGGAGAAGTTCGTCGCCCGCCACCGTCTGGGTGTGGGGATGGCGGCGACCGTAGTGACTCTGCTGGTGGTCGCTGTACTCGCCGTATCGATGGCACTGGTGCGCGCACGGAGGGCCGAAGAAGAAGCCCAGAGCCGTGCCAGCGAGGCCGAGCAGGTTCGCACCTTCCTGGTCGATCTGTTCGATGCGGCCGATCCCTACAGGACCGGCGGAGAGGAGCCGTCGCTGCGTGACCTCCTCGAACGGGGCTCGGAGAGAATCCGCACGGGGCTGCACGACCAGCCCGGCCCCCGAGCGCAGCTACTTGCCACGCTCGGGAGAGTGAATCTAGGGCTGGGCTCTGCGGAGGAGGCGGATGCCCTGCTGGCCGAGGCCGAACGGGTGGTGATCGAGCAATTGCCAGAGCGTGGCGATCTGCGCGGGTCGATTCTCGGATTGCGCACGAACTCGCTCACGCAGCTCGGCAAACCGAAGGAGGCCCTGCGTGCAGCCGAGCAGTCGCTCGAGTTACGGTTGAAGTACCAGGGGCGCCTTCACGTCGACACGGTCTACGGCTATCGGGGACTGGCCTTCACGCAGCAGCGCCTCGGCCGGATTGACGAGGCGATGGCCAACTATGTCGAGGCTCTGGCGATCGACCGCGAGCTCGGGCAGCCGGTGCCGGTCGAGAGCGCCCGGCTTCTTGGAGCGCTGGCGTGGTTGGAGAAGAGCCGGGGATTGCGCCAGGCGGCGGAGGATCACTACGCCGAAGCACTGGAGCTCTGGCAGCGCAATGATCCGGAGAATCCACACGCGGCCTGGGTGCTGGGCGGCCTGGCCGATCTGGCGAACCAGACGGGAAACAGCGACGAGGCGCTCCGCCTGTACGGGCTAGCGGTCGAACTGCAAACTCGGACCCTGGGACGCGACCACGTCGACACCATGAGCACCCTCTCCGACCTGGCCGCAGTCCACTACATTCGAGGGGAATGGGAGATCGCCGACGAGCTCTGGCAGGAGGTCCTGGAAGGGCGCACCGCACGCCTCGGCTCCGATCACCCCGACGTGGCCTCGGTCCTGAGCAACCTGGGCCTTCTCTACCGCTCACAGGTCATTCTGGACAAGGCCGAAGACCACTACCGCCGAGCACTCGACACCCAGGAACGGGTCTACGGCAGAGATTCTCTGCAGAGTGCCAACACGCTCGGCAATCTGGCGCTGCTCCTGGCCCGTCAGCGCCGAGCCCAGGAGGGCTTGCCTCTCGCCGAGCGCGGGCTCGAAATCGAGCGAAAGGCACTCGGGGAGACGGCCCCGGGCACGCTCTACGCGATGATCACAAAGGCCAACCTGCTGGTCGGAACCGGGCGTACCGAGGAGGCGGCAGTCGTGTTCGAGCAGGCCTTCCGGCTCGTGCAGGACAAGGATCCGGTTCCGCCCGACCTCCTGGAGAACACCGCCCGCGGCGTCGGTCGCACTCTTCTGCTGAGCGGCGGAGACCCCGAGGAAGCCTGGCGCTGCTTCGAGACCAGCAAGCAGGCCGTCGATCGATCGGACGGGTTGTCCGATGGCGAACAGAACACTCTTGCGCTGGCGGCTCTCGGCCAGGCCCAGGCGCGCGGACTTCAAGGGCGACTCGAAGAGGCCGAGCGGCTCTGGCTGGACCATCTCGAGGTCCTCGGAGATCAGCACGAGGAGCGTTCGCAGGTGGCCCACACACGCTATCGACACGCAACGGTGCTGACGCTCCTTGGCCGTCGTGCCGAGGCGCTGACTGAGCTGGCCGAGGCCGATCGACTCGGATTCGCGGACCATCCTCCCCAGATCGACCCTGCGCTTCGCGGGCTGCACGGTGCCCCCGCCTACGAGCGTCTGGTTGCGAGCTACCGCGAGCCCTGGGCCGGAGCCGTGACACGACGGAACCCGGACTCCAATTGAGAGCCCGCCAGTCGACTGCGACGCAGCGCTCGTGTCTGCTCGAGTCCTGGAGGCGACCCCCGCCATGGTTGTCGTGGATCCGGTTGTGGACCGACAAATCGCCTTTGGATCTGCGAGACTAACGCCAACGTTGAAGATGTCTCTCGATCTCACCTCACGGCGCAATGCCAGGCGCAGCGCGACCTTCTCGGTCGGCGCGCTGGCCCTCGTTCCGTTCGCGTCACTGCCCTTCCCGCCGACCCTGCGTCTCCCGGCGCAGGCGGTGATGATCCTCGCGCTGCTCGCGGCTCAGTTGCCATGGCTGCGAGAGCCGGCACGCCCGCTCCCCTCCCTGCTCCGCTTCGGGCTCGCCGCCTGGACCCTGGCTGCGGCGTGGGGCACCCTGGTCGGACTGCTCTCGGGCAATCCCCTTCGCTATGTGACCGGTCAGTCGCTCTCGATGTTGATGATGCCGCTCGCGGCCTTGATCTTCTGGCTTCGCTCAGGGTTCAGCACCCGAACGCTGCTTCGGGGCCTGGCCGCGGCCGTGGTGCTCGCGCTGGCGATGCACCTGCTTCTGCCGGTCTTCGGACTGGAGTCTTCGGGGAGCGGTCCCGTGGCGTCCAATCGCCTCCCCGTGGCCCCCGGTGTCTCGTTCATCGGAAGCGCGCTGCTCGTGGGCCTTCTCTGCGTGGGCGGGCTGCGCGGCTCCGGCGGAGGGCGCCTTCTCGTCGCGGCCGGCGCGGTGGCGGCCGGTGCTCTGGTGATCGGCGGATTCTCTCGCGGCCAGTGGCTGGCCGGCATCGTCGGCCTGGCAACCCTGGTAATCACCACACTCGGGGCCCGCCGACGGGTGTGGTACTTCGCCGCCGGGGGTGTGGGGCTGGTCGTCGTACTGGCAGCACTCTACGCGCGCCTCGCAACCGACCCGATTCCCCTGGCGAGCGACGCGCAGACCTGGTCCGTGGGCGGCGGGGGATCGGCGCAGAACCAGGAACTGGCGCACCTGGAGTGGGACGACGCCGCCGGAGCCAGGGTCTCGGCCCGCGTCCACGGCCCCGCAGGGGAGACCCTGCGCCTGTGGACGGAAGCCGCACCGGCCGAGACCTCCCCTGACGACGGCGGATCTCGAAGAACCTCCACCGCGGTCCGGCGAGTCGAAACGTCGCCCGGCGATCTGGACGGCAATGACAGCGCCACGCCTGTGCAGACGATCGTTGCGGTACCGTCTCACTCCCGCGAGCTCCGTGTCGGAGTGTGGGTCAGCGGCGGCCTCTGGACGATCGAGGACCTCCGGGTCCAGAGCATCGGCTCGGGTCTCGCCACCTGGATCCGGGGTTGGACCTCTCGCCCGACGTCCGTTGCCGGACAGGAGCCGACCTTTCTCGTCACGGCTCGCAGGCGTGTGCAGCAGCTCATCTGGGCGTTTGCCGACCCGACGAGCGACGTCACCGTCAGCCAGCGCGCCGGCGAAAGCGCCGCCGCGTTCTCGGCATGGCGTCAGGAGAACTGGCCCCGCCGTCTGATCGGCGCCGGACTCGGCGCGACGATCGACCACGCCATCCCGACGGTCGACGCCAAGGGCGAGAGAGTCGTCGTGGAACAGCCGAGTTACCTGCACAACTACTACCTCTTCCTGCTCTACAAGCTGGGACTGTTCGGCATCCTCCCTTTCGCCGCACAGATCGCGTTCGCCGTGCAAGCGCTGCTCCTGGGGCGCCGCCATGGTTGGCTCGGTCACGCGGCGTTCGCGGCCTGGCTGGCCTACGCGCTGTGGAGCCTCAGCTCCCCGGAAATCCTCGACTTCCGGCGAGCCGTGCTCTGGGGTCTCCTGATCGCCGCCTGCGGCCGCGCCGAAATCAGCTCCCGTCCGTTCTCCTTCACCGAGACGCCCCGATTGCCGACGCCCGGATTGCCCGGACCCACAGCGTGGCGCCGGGTCCTCGGCGGCCGGGAACAGACCTGAAGCCCCCGTTCTTCGTGAAGGTGCCGTGAAGGTGCTGCCGTGAAGGTGCCACCCGGTTTCGGCCGTGAAGGTGCTGCCGTGAAGGTGCCACCCGGTTTCTGCCGTGAAGGTGCTGCCGTGAAGGTGCCACCCGGTTTCGGGCGAACGAGCCCATGACAGACCCGGACCGTGTTTCACGTCTCTATCGAGTATGGGACGCCCTCTTCGCTACCTACCCCCGCGCGACGACGACCGCTGGAACCCCGTCGAGATCACCTCCAGAACCGTGCAGCGGCGCTACCTCCTGCGACCCCACCCGCGCCTCGCGCGCCGCACTGTCGGCATCCTCGCCCGAGCGCAACGTCTCACCGGAGTTCGCGTTCACGACGTCCACTTCCTCTCCAACCACTTCCATCTCCTCGCCTCTCTGCGAGACGTTCAGATGCAGGCCGACTTCGCTGGTTACATCAAACGATGGCTCGCCGATGAGGTCCAACGACTCACTGGATGGCAGGGCAGGGTCTGGGATCGCCCATTCAAAGCCGCGCTCATCAGCGACGAGGAGGCCTCACAGTACCAGCGACTCCACTACCTCTACTCCCAGGGAGTCAAAGAGGACCTCGTCGCCTCCCCCGAAGACTGGCCCGGAGTCACCACGGTCCCGGCCCGACTCGCCGGATACCGGGAGATTGAAGGCGAATGGGTCGACTACACCGCGATGACCGAAGCCCGCAAGCGGGGAGAGGATCCACAGGAGGAGGACTACACCCGCATCGAGACCCTTCACCTGAGTCCACTCCCCGCGTTTGAGTCCCTCTCCCTCGACGCCTACCGCGAGCTGATGCGCTCCGTTGTGAGTGGGATCCGCCGTGAAGCCAGAGCTCGACATCGGGCAGACGGCACGAGGCCCCGTGGCCCCGAGCGCCTCGGCCAGATCGACCCCTTCTCCCAACCAGGTCCCGCCCAGAGCTCCCCCGCACCGCTTTTCCATGCCGCCACGAAGAGGGAGTACTGGCGACTTCGATCGGCCTACCAGGGGTTCACCGAGGCCTACCGAGCGGCTGCGGAGCGCTATCGCAGGGGTGAGGTAAGCGTACACTTCCCCGAAGGCTGCTTCCCGCCACCGCGCAGGTTCGGCTACACCTGGCACCCGCCGCCGGCGTAGAGAGTTCGCACCCAAACCGACAATCTGGTGACACGAAGGCTGGCTCTCGAGAGCCGGGACTGGGCTGCGTCGAGGGAACGCTCCCAGGGGTGGCCACGCCACCAGCCCCTGCTACTCAGCGAAGAACCAGAGCATCACTGCCCAGACTTGTAGGCACCTCTCCACCGATGGAGCGCACAGAACCATCCCATCCCGAAAGTGCCTGGCACCTACTCCGGCACCTACTCGGCACCGCACCTACTCCGGCACCTACTCGGCCAGCACCTACTCGGGAAGCCGTCCTGATCGCTGATTCGGACCCTGGCCATTCCATCAGGGCGACGCCTCAGGGTCGGCTCGGTTACCGTCGAACAGCCTCCTTCTTTTCCCTTATCGAATCGAGTATTGTGTCCGTGCGTCTATCTGTAACTTGCCCGTGACCAACCGCAATCCAGGATTGCGGTGCGGGTGCACTACATCCATCGTGTAAAGAGGGGTCTACGAATCATGAAGTGTTCTTCCGTCTTCGCGACGCTCGTCGCTCTCACCGTGATGCTGCCGATCACTGCCACGGCTCAAGACTACACCGATCACACTGTCGTCCTCACGACCGCCGAATACCTGACCGCCGACGGACAGGGAGGGGTCGAGTTCTTCGTCGACGGCGCCAACTTCGAGCTCCTCCAGAAGGATAGCGGCAACGGTCAGTTGTCCCAGGACTTCGTCTTCGGGGATCCCCGCAACGCTCTGTTCGACGGTGGCGTACCGGGTGTGAGCTACGCCGCGGCCGAGTTCAATACGTCCGCCGACGTGAATCTGGAAGATCAGGTCTTCTGGCTGTATGAGTCCGCGTACGTGTGGGCCTCCGAGAGATGCAGCAATCTCGAGCTGACGATCATCGACAGCGACAACAGCTTCCCAGGCATCGTCAACATCTTCTTCCAGACCGGAACGATTCCGCTCATCCAGGAAGCCGACCTGACGCAGGTGGGCTTCCTGAGCGCGGCCGAGTTCCCGTTCTTCGCCGGCAATCCGAACGTCCTCGGCGTCGCCTTCACCCTGAGCTGGGTCGATGGCAACGGCCAACTGACCGACATCGACGGCAACGGCAAGTCCGACGTCGCCTTCCGCGAGATCTACTACAACGACGAGTTCGAGTGGAGTGACAACGGCGTCGGCGGTGAGAGGGGCAGCGGGATCTTCGACTTCCCGACCGTGGCGATTCACGAGTCCGGTCACGGCCTCAGTGCGGCCCACTTCGGCAGCATCGGCCGCCAGGGCGGCGAACTCGTGGCGCACCCGCGAACCGTGATGAACGCGATCTACGGCGGGACCCTGCGCAAGTTGACCGGGCGCGACGTCGCCAGCCACTGCTCCAACTGGGCGCAGTACCCGACGGAGTAGGACGCCTCGAGCCGGCAGAATTCGAATGACCCCCATTCATGGGGGTCATTTTCGTTCTGCGCCACCTCAGAACCGGTAGAACGTGGCGAACTGGACCTGACGCGCCGTGCCTGACTCTCCGTTGACGTTGTCGCGCCGTCCCCACAACAGCTCGACTCCGAGATCGATCCCTTCGAGCGGCGACCAGAGCAGATTGAACGAGGTGCGCACGGTTCGCTCCAGGAAACTGTCAGCCACTTCCGTCGGGTAGTCGACCTTCACCAGGCCCAGAGTGAAGGTCGATCGCAGGGAGCGGAAGTCGCGCCACTCGAAGCCCCAGAAGTGTCGGTACGACAGAAGCACCGACGCCGAGGAAGGGGTCTCGAGGCGTCCCGTCTCCGGATCGACGTAGGCATCGAGACCGCCCGCGGACTCGATATCGTTGATGTACTGGGCGATCCCTTCCCCCAGGGTCGCGGTGAGCAAGAGCCCGTCGTTGGATCCCAGGCGCGGCAGGGAGAAGTCGGCGCCTCCCGTCACACCCCAGCCGAAGAACTCCTGTCTGGTCGCTTCGCCCCTGCCGGGGACCTTGAACGGCTCGGCCACCATCGGACGGGCGACGCCGGCGACGTAGAAGCTCGCGAAGTCGCCCCTGCGCGAGTAGCGCCCGAGCGTGTCCCAGAAGCGGGTCTTGGCGATGGCGTTCGTGACGCTCACCTTCTGCTGCTCCACGGAGACCGAGAGCCGTCCCTTCGCGAGCGGGCTCTCCCAACGTGCCAGAGCCTGACGCACCGTCACGTCGGCGTTCACGCCCTCGAGATCAACGTCCTCGGGACCGGTGAAGGGGTTCACGAAGGTGGACCAGGTCTGGCCGATGGTCAGGTTCTTGTACTGTCCAAACGCGTGACGGAGCCGAAACGTCTCACTGCCATTGGCGGACACTCCCAGGAAGTCCCCTTCGACGAAGCCGCGAAACTCCCCGAGATCGGAGCCACGACGCACCTCCAGATTCAGTCGCGACTTGCGAGCCGACACGGTCGCCCCGCCTCCCACAAGCACCGTGTCTTCGCCCACCGGAATCAAACTGGTGATGAAGCGATCGGACCGGGCTAGATCCTCCGAGCTCTGCACCAGGTTGAGTCCCAGAAGGCCACCCGGCCGCACGGCGATTCGTGTGCCAGGGAGGTGGATCGCCCCCGGGAAGTCGTACTCGACGCTCGCGCTCTCCTGGCGGTCGCCGAGGGAAGGGACCTCCTGAGGGACGTGACGTCTTGGCCGGCAAGGAGAACGGCACGGAGCGCTGAACGGCTTCGACTACGACTTCGCTGACGGGAACAGGGCTCGAGCAGCGTTTCGGGCTCTGGCGACCTCGAAGTGACGCCGGTCGAGGGTCACGATGGTCTCGGCTTCCCACCGCTCCGCCGCCACCAGCACCGAAGCATCGGTGCCGCCGAGGGGAAGATCCGAATACTGCGCCACCAACTCTGCAATCCTCGGCCAGTCGTCGTGCACGGGTGCCCGGACATCGAAGGACTCGAGGCCCCTGAGAAAGGCCGCCTCCATTCCCGGCCCCAACCTGCGACCGACGAGATAGCTCACCTCGGCTACACAGAGAGCAGGAATCAAGAAGTCGAGTTCCCTGCTGCGAAGCACTTCCAGGCAGGCGTCGTGATGGGGATCGGCGCGATTGATCGAAGCCAGCAGAGGGCCGCTATCGAGAATCGCGAGCGATGTCATCGGCCCAGTCCTTTTCGAGGGCTTCGTCGATCTCCGAGCCGTAGGTCATCTCGGGCTCACAGACGAGGCCGGCCCACGGAATCGTCCGTTCTTCCTCGCCCCCGAGCATCTGGGTCAGCGAAACTCGCACGATCTGGGAGACCGACGTACTACGCCGCTCTGCTTCTCGCTCGAGGAGCCGGCTCAGCTCGTCCGGCATGCTCACTGTTATGCGCTTCATACGTTCATACTAGCAGGCGCAGACCTTCTCGGGAAGCCCCGGGAAGTCCGACCGAGCGAGGTCGCTCTCCGAAAACCGAGACCGCCGAAGACGCGAACGCGCAACCGCGTGTCCGTCGTCGCAAAGATCTCCTTGCGCTTCATCGCGTCCCAAGGGCGCTTCGCGTGCTTTCTCTCGCGCCCACACGGGCAGCAAAGCCCGGACGCGGTACTGTCGCCGACAATCTGGTTGTCGCTCGGATCGTCCGGCGTGAAGCGTCCCGCAATCTGCTCCTCGATGCGGATCGGATCGGCCGTCGGTTCGACCATCGTGATCTTGCCGAAGACATTGTCCTCCTGCGCAGTCGAGAGGCCGGTGTGGCTGTCGGTGGAGCCAACAACGCCGAACTTGAACGGATTGACGCCAAACTCGTCTTCGTAGGCGAGCCCCCTCATCAGAGCATTTCGGGCGTACTCCCTGGGGGGAATTTTGGGGCGTCTTCGGCTCCTCGCCGAAGCTGCCCTTGTCCCAGGTGGAACTTCCCCTTTCCCTGCTATCGGCTCGGACAGTGTTTTACCCACGCTACCCCCCTGGGCGGTCAAGCCACACCATGCGCAGTAGCTGCATGATCCCACAGGGATCCTGCCGGGCCAACGCGCCATAATCGGCACGTGGACTCCCCCCTCGTAGAAGGTCATCTTCTCGCTACGTCGACTTAGGGGGCCCGGGGAACCGACCCGCGCCCCTAGCCGGTGAAGTGATCGATCGCGTCGGCGAGCCGGTAGGTCACCTCGTCGTCGGTCGGGAAGTAGTGCGTACCGCTGGGCAGGGGGAGAAAGCGAGCGCTGGGAACGAGGGAGGCGATCAGCCTTCCTTCCTCGAAGGCCACGATCTGATCGTCCTGGCAGTGGACGACCAGCGTCGGTACGCGGATCGCGGCCATGACCTCTCGGGCGTCGCCGCGTCGGTGCAGCGATTCCTGGTAGCGCGCGGCGGTGTCGCCGTCTGCAGCCGCCCGCTGCAGGCGGTTGAAGTGTGCGATCAGTCCCGGATCGGCGTCGACACCGAAGTACGCGGTGGTAAAGATCTGTCGGTAGAGCGGCGTGTCCCGGCCCCATCCCTTGCGCATCAGCGTCTCGAGTGCCCGCACCTCCTCGGCGTCATAGCCGGGGCGATGGCTCGCTCCCCGTGAGTAGGACCCGTAGATGATCAGGTGGCTGATCCGCTCCGGGTGGTCATGGGCGTACTGCGCGGCGGTCCACCCGCCTTCCGAGATGCCGAAGAGCGCGGCTCGGTCGGCACCGACCGCGTCGAGCACGGCGTCGAGATCGACTTGGCGAGTCTCCTCGGAGAAGTCTTCGCTCCACGGACTCGACAGACCGATGCCACGCCCGTCGTATCGGACGACTGTGTGTGTCTCTCCGAGGCGCTCCCAGATCAGACGCAGAGCCGGCCAGGCCCACTCCATTTCGAGATGGGTGAACCAGCCGAGCACGCGAACCAGGAGCGGGCCCGAGCCGTGGACCGAGTAGGCGATCGAGGCGCCGTCGGCGGTGCGGCAATACCGAATCTCCGGGCTTGCGGAGGCGCCCGAACCGGCGGACTGCGTGAGGGCGGGGGCGAGCCGTGGGCGAGTGACGGTCTCGCTACGCGCCGCCGGCTCGTTGCGTGCGGCTCGGTGCAGGTCGTGGGCCAGCTCCGCGCCGTTGGCGTACCGCGCGGCCGGGGTCTTCGACAGGCAGCGCTCGACCATTTCGATGAGAGCGGGCGACAGATCCGTTCGAAGGCGGGCCAGCGGCTCGTGAGCGCCGTGGACGATGGCATAGAGTTGTGCCGAGACGCTCTCACCGGAGAAGGGTCTCGATCCGGTCAGCAGCTCGTAGGCCATCACGCCGAACGAAAAGATGTCCGAGGGCGGGCCGACCTCGGCCCCGGTGGCCTGTTCGGGTGACATGTAGGCCGCAGTTCCGACGACGGCCGCCTTCTGGGTCAGCTGCTGCTGGGCGTCGCGGAGCTTGGCGAGTCCGAAGTCGACCAGCTTCACCTCTCCAGAGCTGTCCAGCAACACGTTTCCGGGCTTGACGTCGCGGTGGACGATGGCGTTGGAGTGGGCGGTCGCCAACGCCTCGGCGACGGGCAGGGCGATACGGAAGAACCGCTGCACGTCCAGCCGGTCCGGAAGGCCGGCTCGGCTCAGCGGTGTACCGGAGATCCACTCGAGGACGAGAAAGGGGACGTTGTCCGCTTCTCCGAGATCGTAGATCGTGACGATGTTGGGGTGCTTGAGCGCCGCCAGCGAGCGAGCCTCGGCACGCAGGCGCTCGGCCTGCTCCGGGTCCGTCGGGCCGATCAGGGTCAGGAACTTGAGGGCGACGTCGCGGCCGAGGCGAGTGTCGTGTGCCCGAAGCACCACGCCCATGCCGCCGGCGCCAGCTCTCTCCAGAATCCGGAATTGCCGAAACTGATCGCCGACGCTCGGGATCATGGAGTGCGCTTCCTTTGCGAGCCCGGGCTTCCCGGGATAGATGTTCAGGCTACCATCGCCGACCACCGGATGCGCTCTTGCAGCGCACTCTTCGTGCCGCCCGCGTTGATTCCAGAGACGGCGCTCGTGTTGCCGGCGTGGGAGGAGCGGTGCAGGGCTAGTCGGCAACTCCAGAGACGGCGCTCGTGTTGCCGGCGTGGGAGGAGCGGTGCAGGGCTATTCGGCAACTATTCGGCAGTCTCCCTCGACGCTCGCCAGCACCGGAGCGATCACGGCTTGCGCCAGTTTGACCGCCCTGGGACTGCACAGTAGGGGCTCCTGGTTGACAGGGGGAGATCTCTCGGCTATTTTGATAAGACAAAAATAAAAATTCTGGCTACGGAATCCCCTGCTTTGGTCACATGGACTACACCCACACGGACTCCCCTCGCACTCCTGGGTCTGCTCGGGGGACTGTCGTGCTGGGCGTTGCAAGGGCTGGCCATCCAGACCGATCCGTGCGCCCTGCGGGTCGCGCTCGTCGACCTCGACGGAGAAGCGATCACGGAAGGCGAGGTGACGCTGATCAGTGACACCGACGGAGCCCAAGAGGCCCGAGCCCTTGCCGAGGACGGCGTCGCCTGCTTCCGGGAGCGTTCCTCCGGAACCCTGGTGGCGACGGCTTCGGGGTTCGCGGTGGCGACCGGCCGAGTCAGGCCTACTGGCGGGGCCGAGGACGCGGCTGCGCTGCGCCTGGTTCTGGAGCCAGCCTACGGGGAGCGAGTGGTGGTCTCCGCGACCGGTACCGACCGGCGGCTGGCCGACGTGCCGGTGCACATCCAACAGATCGATCGCAGCTCCATCGAGGCGAGCGCGGCTCGGACCCTGGCCGATGCGGTGGAGTACACGAGCGGCATTCGCATCGAGAGCAACTGTCAGAACTGCAATTTCTCCCAGGTCCGCATGCTCGGCCTCGAAGGGCCCTACTCCCAGATCCTGGTCGACGGCCAGCCGTCGGTTTCGTCACTCGCCATGGTGTACGGCATCGAGCAGATTCCGGCACGTCTCCTCGACGGAATCGAAGTGGTCAAGGGCGGCGGATCCGCGCTCTACGGTGCCTCAGCGGTCGGCGGCACGATCAATCTGTTGCCACACCAGCCGGATCATGTGCACGTCGAAGCCGACGGCCGCTACATCGACACCGGCGGCGAGCCAGGCTACAACCTGCAGGCGCTCGCCGACCTCGGCAACGCGGCCAATCACCGCATGTACTCCCTCTACGCCCAACTCGACCGGATCGATCCGGTCGACGTCGACGCCGACGGGTTCAGCGAAGTCGCGTCGCGGGATCTGGCGGCCGGCGGTGGACGCTTCAGCCTCTTCCCGTTCGGACAGCGGGCGCATCTCTCCGGCGACTTGAACCTCACCTCGGCCGAGCGCCGGGGTGGTGACCTGCTTCGGTTCGATCTGCCCCCCGATCAGACCGAGCTCACCGAGTGGATCGAGACCCGAGGGCTGGCCGCTTCGGTTCGGTTGCAGCACCTGGTGCGGCCACGTTTCGAGTATCGAGCGGCGTTCTCCTACTCCGACACGCAGCGCGACAGCTACTACGGTGCCGGCTTCGATTCCTTCGCCTACGGCACCACCCAGAATCCCCTCACGGTCGGCGACCTGCAGCTCAACCACTACCTGGGCGGGAGCACGGTGACCTGGGGCGCACAGTTCTCCCACGACCAGATCGACGACTTTCAACCCGGCTACGGCCGGCGCGTTGCCGAGACGTACACCGACCTGGGGCTCTACGCCCAGGACGACCGTTCGATCGGTAAGGGCGTGACGGTTCTGTGGGGCGCTCGCGTGGACGATCACTCGGCGCTCGCCGACCCCGTGGTCTCGCCGCGTCTGGCGGCACTCTGGTCGCCCACACCGTCGATCTCCGTGCGCACCACCCTGGCCAGGGGCTTTCGCCCGCCGGCGCTGTTCGACGAGGACCTGCACATCGAGCTGGTTGGCGGCGGCCAGGCTCGGGTCGTGTTCCTCGATCCGAACCTGAAGGAAGAAACGTCTCTCGCCACCCTGCTCGGTGCCGAGTGGCGGCCGACGTTCGGCCGTCTCGGCAGCGGCTCGTTCGAGCTCAACCTCTTCCGCACCCGACTCGACGACCTCTTCTACAACCGGGAGGCCGACGACCCGACGACCCCCGAGCTCGAACTGCTCAAGGTCAACCTGGGCGGGGCCACCGTGCAGGGAGTGGAGATCGCGGGATCGATGCGCTGGGGCTCCCAGCTGGTCGTCGACTTCGGTGTGGTCTCCCAACGCGCACATTACGACGAGGCCGAGCCCGACTTCGGCAGCACCGTCTTCTTCCGTACGCCCGATCACTACGGATCGCTCGGCGTGCAGTGGAGCTTTCTGGAGGATTGGACCTTCTTCGGCGGCCTCATCTACACCGGCGAGATGATCGCTCCGCACTACGCCGGCTACATCGAAGTGGATCGCCTCGAGCGTACGACCGACTTCCTGACTCTCGACATGAATGTCATGCGGAGGATCGAGCTCGCGGGCGAGCGCGAAATCCGATTGACCCTCGGCGCGCGCAATCTGACCAACGAGTTCCAGCCCGATCTGGATCAGGGACCGAACCGTGACTCGGCCTACGTCTACGGCCCGCGGTTCCCGCGGCAAGTGTTCTTGGGAGTGGGGCTCACGTTTTGACGGGTCTGCTGCTCGTGCTCGCGCTGGTGGCCTCTGCCGGCTCCCAGGGAGTGGGCCCTCAGGAAGCCAGCCACTCCGTGTGGAGGGACATCGAGATCGTCGACACCGAGGGTCGGCGCTACGCAGAGAGCGACCTGGCGGGCCGGGTCGTTCTGCTCGACTTCTGGGCGATGTGGTGCGCCCCCTGCCTGGCGGAGATTCCGACCCTCGCGCAAGCCCGCGAGCGTCACTCCGAAGAGGACTTCCTCCTGCTCGGCATCTCACTCGACCAGACGAGTCGGGGAGATCTCCTGGGATTCCTGAAGCGCAACGAGATGACGTGGCCTCAGGTGCACGACGGTCGCGGCCTGAGCGGCGAACTGGCCAGGGACTTCCAGGTCGAAGCCGTTCCTCGTTCCGTGCTCGTGGACGGGGGGGGCAACGTCGTTGCGGTCGATCTGCGGGGCAGGGTGCTGCTGGCCGCGCTCGACGCCCTCGTGCGGGGTCGCTGAGGCGGTGCGGTATGGCAAGGAACCCCGACGTGAACGTGTAGGCTCGCAAGCCCATCGCGCCGCTGTGGCGAGGCGGCCAAGAACGTTCTTATCGACACGGAACCGGGCCGAGACCTTCGGTCACTCGTGAACGGAGATCACGATCCTTCCTGTGTGTCGGCTTTGTTCGTACGCGCGCAGCGCCGCGGGTACCTCGCTCAGCGAATAGCGCACGCCGATCGAGGGCACGATCTTGCCCTCTTCCACCCACTCCGTGACGTCGGCCAGCCCCTCGTTCGGCTTCAGCCCGAGCACCCGCAGGCGCTTGTTTCCCGCCCTGGCAAACCACGGCGCCAACAACATCACCTGAAACACCCGTGACATCGAGCCACCCACCGTGACGTAGGTGCCACCGTCGCGGAGTGCGCGTGCATAGCGACTGGGCGAGCGTGTCGTCTTGGCATCGAGAATCAGGTCGTAGCGCGGTGGGGATTCGGTGAAGTCTTCCTTCTCGTAGTCGATGACGTGGTCACAACCCAGCGAGCGCATGAAGTCGAGCTTGAGCCCGCTGTCGACCCCCGTGACCTCGGTCCGCAACAGCTTGGAATACTGGATGCCGATCGTGCCGACGCCACCTCCGGCTCCATTGATCAACAGCCTCTGGCCGTCTCGCAGCTGCCCGATGTCGCGCAGGCCCTGAAGCGCCAAACCCGCCGCATGCGGGATGGTCGCCGCCTCCTCGAACGTCACATTGCTCGGCTTGCGCTCCAGGGCGCGTTCGGGCGCGCACACATACTCCGCGAAGGCACCGAAGCCCGCACCGCTGAGATCACCATAGACCTCGTCGCCTTCGGTGAACCTCGTGACCTTCGGACCGACCGCCTCGACACGTCCCGCCACGTCGCAGCCCATGATCCGAACCTTCGGCCGGAAGACGCCGACGAAGGAGCGCATGAACAGGGGCTTGCCCCGCATCAACCCCAGCTCCCAGTCGTTGGCCGCCGAAGCGTGGACCTCGACGAGAGCCTCGTGCTCTCCCGGCACCGGCCTCTCCACCTCCTGGTAGGAGAGTGCTTCCGGGGGTCCGTACCTGTTGAGGACGATGGCCTTCATGAGAGGGGGACCGCTCGCTCGCAGTGGGCCTTCAAGGATTCCCGGGGGGTGCAGGGCAAACCGGGTTGCCCTTGTCGAAGACGATTCTCCACACACCGTCCTCCTCTCGCCGCCAGATCGAACTGAAAGTCGACCGGACGGTTCCGTCGGGACCACGGACCGGGCCGGTGCTGAGCGCCAGAGTGCCTGAGTCGAGGACCTCGACCGTCTCGGGCTGCCAGGAAAACGGAGCCTCGGCCTCCTCGAAGAAGACTCGCCACGCCTGTGACACCGCGTCCTTTCCGCGCAGAGCATTCGGCCCCGAGAAGAAGACGGCCTCCTCCGAAAGGAACGAGGTAAACGCCTCATGGTCGCGATCCGCCATCGTTTGTGCGAAGGCTCGCTCGACGCTCTCGACCTCTCTGGTGAGGCTCGAGTCTTCGTTCTGCGCGGCGAGAGGTCCCACCGACAGGATCGTCAGCGTGGCGAGAGCGCGAAAGTATCGATTGGCCATTGGGTCTTTCTCCAGGTATTCGATGGGGGTTACTCGTCGTGGGCGGGGGCGACGCATCACGGCTCGAGAGCGACCCCGGCTCACAGGGGCCGGTAGTGCTCCGGGCTGGTGTGGCATGCCTACCCGAGTCTAGTGGCCATTCCCTTGGTCGTGACCACGCGCAAGCTACAGCGCCCGCTCGGCGAGCAGGAAGCTGAAGAGGCCTGCCAGAGTCTGCTCTCGTCCTGAGCAAGGACCTCCAGCACGGGCGGCGCCCGCAGCCGATCCCGAGACTCGCATCGGGGCCGGTGAGCCAATTGCACGAGACCAGACGAGGGCTCCCCAGCCGGCTGCAGCGCAAGGCCAAGCTGGTCGGTCTCCAGCGTGATCGCAGAGAATCGTACTGAATCGAGACCATGATATGGTGCGATCAAGGAGCGCGCGCGCAGTGGCCAAGTCCGAGAAGATCAAGTCGATCACCTATATGAAGACGCACGCCCCCGACATCCTGTCGGAGGTCTGCGAGTCGAAGCGCCCCTTCATCATCACCCACAACGGCGAAGGCAAGATGGTCATCCAGGACCTCGAGTCTTACGAGGAGATGAAGGACTCCATCGCCATGCTCAAGCTCGTTGCCCAGGGGCGTCACTCGGTGGAGCACGGTCATACGAAGCCGGCTCGCAAGACCTTCGACTCAATCGAACGACGCCGCCGACAGCGTGACTCCTAAGGCGAGGTTCGAGGTCTTCCTCACGGACGTCGCAGAGAGGGACGTCGAGGAGATCGTGGACTTCGTCGAGGCCAGGGAATCGTCGGAGCGGGCCGACCAGATCTTCGACCGCCTGAAAACGTCGATTCTCGGCTTGGAGAAGACTCCGGATCGCGGCCGCGTGGTTCCCGAGCTCCGGAGAATCGGCGTGACCGAGTACCGGGAGCTGCTGGCACGGCCGTACCGGGTCGTCTACTTCGCGGACGGGAAGAGGGTGCAGATCGTCGGCGTCTTCGACTCACGACGGGATCTGGCGGATCTCCTGTCGGACCGTCTGCTGCGGTAATAGGAGTCACTCTCGCACCAAAGGCCTTCGGGGCGACGCGCGGCCCACGCCTCGCTCATGCCGCTCTTGCCGAGCGGAGCTTCGATCTCGTAGCCAACCGTCCCCGCCCGGTCGATCTCGGCGACCTCTAGATGAACGTATCCGTGCGCCCGACAGCATGAACTCTTCGCTCACGACGACTCCTGGTTCTCGGACCGTGCAGTAGAGTTGTTCGGATCATGGCGCCAACCCATCGCGTCTTCAACCAGCCCCCGCCCTTCGAGGACCGCAATCTCCTGGCCATCGACTTGCCGCTGCAGGAGGGTCTCGAGCGGGAAGGAGGCGGCTGGGCCAGGGACCCGGTGGACGCCTATGCCACGCTGATGGGCAGCGCGCGAGTGATGGAGCTCGGTCGGGAGGCCAATCGGCACGAGCCCGAGCTGCGCACCTTCGACCGCTTCGGACATCGCATCGACGAAGTCGCGTTCCATCCGGCCTGGCACGAGCTGATGGCGCTGGCCATGGAGCACGAGGTGCACTGCCTGCCGTGGCGGGAGACGAGACCCGGGGCTCACGTCGCCCGCTCGATCCTGCACTCGCTGCTCTCCCAGACCGAGGCGGGGCACGGCTGCCCGATCACAATGACCTTCGCCTGCGTACCGGCTCTCGAAGCCGAGCCGGAGATCGCGCAGACCTGGATCCCGAGGGTGCTCGAGACCCGCTACGACCCGAGCTCGCGGCCGGCCGAGCAGAAGAGCGCTGCCACCCTGGGCATGGCGATGACCGAGAAGCAAGGGGGCAGCGACGTGCGCGCCAACACTACGGCGGCACATGCCCTGACCGACGACGGTCGCGAGGTCGAGCTGGTGGGTCACAAGTGGTTCTGTTCGGCACCGATGAGCGATGCCTTCCTCACCCTGGCACTGACCCGCGAGGGGGCGCCGCCGACCTGTTACCTGGTCCCGCGCTGGCGCCCCGACGGCACGCGGAATCCATTCCACATCCAACGCCTCAAGGAGAAGATGGGCAACCGGTCGAACGCTTCGAGCGAGATCGAGTACGACCGAGCCTTCGCCTGGAGAGTCGGCGAGGAGGATCGCGGGATCCGCACCATCATCGAGATGGTGCACCACACCCGCCTCGACTGTGTCAGCGGCTCGACCGGCCTGATGCGCCAGGCCTTGAGTCAAGCGCTCCACCATGCCCGGCACCGCGTCGCGTTCGGCCGCAAACTCTCCGAGCAGCCGTTGATGAGGCAGGTGCTGGCCGACCTGGCCCTCGAAAGCGAGGCGGCGACCGTCTTGATGGTGCGCCTGGCGCGTGCCTACGACGCCGCCCGCAGCGGCGGTCGAGACCGAGAGCAGGAGCGCGCCTTCGCGCGAATCGCCACCGCGGTCGGCAAGTACTGGGTGTGCAAGCGGGCACCGCAGATGATCGGGGAAGCGATGGAGTGTCTGGGCGGCAATGGCTACGCCGAGGAAGCGAACCTCGCCCGCCTCTATCGCGAGGCCCCGGTGAACGCGATCTGGGAGGGCTCGGGCAACGTCATCTGTCTCGACGTCTTGCGCGCACTCGCCCGGGAGCCCGAGACCATGCCTGCGCTGCTCGCCGAGATCGAGCTCGGTCGGGGCGCTCAGCCGGATCTCGACTCGGCGATCGACCGCCTGCGGACCGAGCTCGTCGACCCGAACGACGCCGAGGCACGAGCACGGCGTCTGGTCGAGCTGATGGCGCTGACCCTCCAGGGCTCCCTTCTGGTGCGCAATGCGCCGAACGAGGTCGCCGACGCCTTCTGTCGCTCGAGGTTGCGCGACCGGGGTTATCTCTTCGGGACCCTCGACCCACGAGACGGCGGGAACGCTGTCGCCACCGTGCTCGCACGGGCGCTGCCCGAGGCGTGAATCGCGCCTACTGAGCGTTCACGGCTACGGCGCTTCGCGCACCGGCAACGGCACGTTGCAGAGCTCGATGTGGCCACCGGGCTGCGCGAACCACGACTCCCGACGGTAGCGTCGTGACTCGATCAGCGCCGTGAAGGTCGCGGTGTCGGTGCGGAGCACTTCGAGGCGCGCTCGCTGTTCGACCGGGAGATCGTCGCCCAGACGTGCCGATTCGATCGGGACGCGCTCGGTCGCGGTCTCGTAGAAGCCGAGCGGCCCCGTACCTCGCGGCAGCGTGGTGAGCAGCTCCATACCCTCGAGCACCCGGCCGACGAGGGTGACGTTGCGGTCGAGGTGCCTCGGGGCATGGCCGATGACGACATACATTTCGGTTCCGTTGCCCGAGTCGAGGGGGTCGGCACGACCGACGCCCACCATGCCGTAGCAGTGCGCCAGCCAGAGGCTCTCGCCGGTTTCGTCGAGGGCTACGGGAAACCCATCGACGAAGCCCACTCGCGGGGCATAGACGTCCCCGTCGGGAAGCAGCGTCACCTCGAGCCCGGAGCTCGCGCGGTCGGTCTCGAGCTCGAGCGTGGCCTGGGCGCGACCGCTCGAGCGACGCGTCTCGGGGTTTTCGGCCTCGGGGTCCCCCCACTGCACGACGTAGTTCTCCTGCACTCGGGTGATCGCCAGGCCGTCGAAGTACTTCTGTGCCAGGAGCGTTTCGAGGTTCTCGATGTGACGCGGAGCCAGCGCGGCCGCGAGCTCGATCACGACTCGGCCCCGCTCGATCTCGAGAACCAGAGTGCGGCTCGGGTCGAGGGGTCGCCAGTCCGACGGGCTCGATGCGGCCAGCACCTCGGCCATCGTGCGGGCGGGGGCCGACTCCTGCCCGCCGATGGGCGCCAGTCCGAGGGAGAGGAGTGCGATGATGATGGCTGGACCGGTCGTCGCAAGAGAGGACTTCATGAGCGCAGCCTAGTTGATCCCGGGGCAAACCGTGAATAATGCGCCATCGGAACCGGATCGACGAAGGAGGCAGAGCCGTGGGCAGACGCATCGAGCCCGTGATCGCAGTGGGACTGTTGATTGCGTTCTTGTCGGGTGCTGCCATCGGGTGCACCGATCCGGATGACTCGGCGGGGAATGAGGTCGCAGAACGGGGGCCCGGTGCGATCTCGGCACCGGCCCGCGTCGCGACTGCCGAGTGAAGGGAACGGTGTGTGAACGGTGTGTGTGAACGGTGTGTGTGTGAACGGTGCAGGGCAACTCGGCTCCAACTCAGGGCAACTCGGCTCCAACTCGGCTCGCGGCTCGCGAGGGCTTGTTTTCGAGCTCGGCTGACAGGTAGGCGGCGGGCCCGGCGTCTATCCGGAGTAGATGGCCAGAAAACCCAGATGTATCCAGCCCGACCACCTGTACGAGGTCACCCTCGCGACCTTCCAGTCGCGCTACTTCTTCATTCCCTCCAAACTCCTGAATCTCCTCATCATCGGTGTCCTCGCCTACTCTCAGCGCGAGTACGGACTTCGCCTCTGCTTCACCGTCTTCCTCAGCAATCATGGACATCTGCTCCTCCGCGCCGATTCCGCCCAGCAGGTCGCCGACTTCCTCTGCCTGTCCAAGTCCCAGATCGCCAAGGAGGTCCAGCGACTCTGTGGCTGGACCGGTGGCATCTTCCAGGCGCACTCCACGATCACCCCCGTCACCGACGAGACCGAGGCCCAGATCGCCCGGCTCCGCTACCTGCTCTCGCAGGGCCTGAAGGAAGGCCTGGTTCCCCATCCCTCGAAATGGCCTGGAGTGCACGCGGTCAAGGCCCTCCTCACCGGAGCCATGAGAATGAGGGGGACATGGATCCGGCGCTCCGAGAGGTACGAGGTCGACCGGAGTCGCCGGCGAGCCAGATCCTCCAGAGCCCGCCGCCGTCATCGGAATCCCCGGGACTTCGAGGACACGGTCTACCTCGAGCTGTCGCCTCTGCCGTGCTGGGACGGTCTGGAGCCCAAGGAGATCGCACGGCGCACGAGAGAGCTGGTCCAGGAGCTCCGGGTGGAGTACGCGGAGCAGCGCAGGCAGGTGCGCCGCGACTACCGGCGGCATCTGACCGATCGATCTCAGTTTTGTCGTCGGCCGCAGTCAGCTCCTCGGAGCGAGCGGCCGAAGGTCCATGCGGCGACGCTCGGGGAATGGAAGCGCTGGGTGGACGCTCTGGAGAGTTGGACGGCTCGATACCGGGCCGCCTCGAGGAGACTGCGCCAGGGCGAGCTCGAGGCGATCGAGGAGTTTCCCGAGAACGCCTTCGTGCCGACGGGTCTCTACCGCCGCTACGCGCACGGGCGGCCACCACCGATCCGAGGAGCGTGAAGGTCTCGGAAGGCCGACGCCCGCTCCCGAGCTCATTCGAGACGTTTGGGCACGAGAGCCTCGGGGTCGCTTTGCCAGTGATCCGGGCCGTAGTGCGCCTCTCGGCGACTCTTGCGCGCTCAACGACGCCTCTGGCAACTGCGCTGGGCGTCCAGCGGCTCCTCGCCAGAGTCGTCCTCGGCCGATTACCCTTGTGAGCCACTGAGACCTGGTGTCTTCATCCGAACTCCCCTACACCGTTCTTCATCACTACTTCTGTGTCTCACTTCCATCGCTTCTTCGTCCGAATTGCCCTGCACCGTTCTTTCGCACCGTTCTTTCGTTCTTTCCGTTCTTTACCGTTCTTTCCCCTGGTCATCCGAACTCCCCTGCACCGTTGTTCCACCGTTGTTCCACCGTTGTTCCCTCGGCCGGGCGGCGTTCTTCGTGCTGCTCATCGCGTGCGTGAACGTGGCCAACCTCCTGCTCGGCCGCATGCTCGATCGACGGCAGGAGATCGCGATCCGTACCGCGCTGGGCGCGCCGCGCAGCCGATTGGCTCGCCTGTTGATGACCGAGTGCCTCTCAGTCTGGGAGCGCGCTTCTTCCCTCGGACGATCGACGTCCAGGTTCCCGGCGTCGAGCCGCCACCCGACCGAGACGCGTTCTCGATCGAGCACGCGGTGGTCTCCCAGGGCTACTTCGAGGCACTGAAGATCCCGGTTCTGGAAGGACGAGGAATCACCCGCCAGGACACCTCGGTTGCGCGGGGGGTGGCCCTGGTCAACGAGACGTTCCGCGAGCGCTTCTTCGAGAACGGCGACGTCGTCGGCCGCACCCTGACGGTCGGTGCGCGCGAGGTCGACATCGTCGGTGTCGCCCGGGACAGCCGCTACCGAACGCTCGACGAGGAGCCGATTCCCTATCTCTATCTGCCGTTTGCCCAGATGCCCCTCAGCCGGGCCACCCTGATCCTGCGGACTCGGCCGGGCCAGGATGTGACGGCCGCACTGCGCGACACGATTCGCGAGCGCGCGCCCGAGCTCCCGCTCGGTGAGCTCGGCCCGCTCGAGCAGCAACTTGCCGTCTCGCTCCTGCCGCAGCGCATCGCCGGCACGGTAGCGAGCGCGCTGGGACTGGTGGGGCTGTTCCTGACGGCCGTGGGCCTGTACGGCGTCCTCGTGTACACCGTCAACAGCCGAACAGCCGAGATCGGTCTACGGATCAGTCTCGGCGCCCGCCCTGTGGACGTGCTGCGCCTCGTCCTCGGTCTCGGCCTTTCGCTGGCGGCGCTCGGGCTCGTCGTGGGTCTGCCGCTGGCGGCTCTCGGATCCGGTGTGCTGTCCTCGTTTCTCTACGGACTCAGCCCGTTCGATCCGGTGACGTATCTCGCCATCGCCGTGCTGCTCGCGGGGACCGCGGTCGTCGCCGGGTTCTTCCCTGCGCGCCGGGCCTCGCGGATCGACCCGGCGAAGGTTCTCGTGTCGGACTGAAGCCACGCGTCGCCAAGCGTTCAGAAAAGTGGTGACAGGCACCCTTTTCCGACTCCGTCGCCTTGGCTTCGGTTCCTCTGCCGAAGGTGCTGCCGAAGGCACCGCCCTTTCGACCAACCGAGCCGCAGCGAAGTAGAGATCGACCATCAAAGAGGGTGTGTGAGCCGGTATAGGATGCTGAACAGATGTCCCTGACTTCAGGCACCAGGCTCGGTTCTTACGAGATCCACTCCGTACTCGGTGCGGGTGGGATGGGCGAGGTGTATCGGGCACGTGACACCCAGCTCGGCCGCGAAGTAGCGATCAAGGTGCTTCGCAAAGAGGTCGCAGACGACCCCGACCGAATGGCTCGCTTCGAGCGCGAGGCCCGCGTCCTCGCTTCGCTCAACCACACGCACATCGCGACACTCTTCGGCTTCTTCACCGAACGCCTGACAGGCGACCCCGACGCTTCATCTCCAGAAGGCGACCGGCCGCTCGAGCCCAGCTTCCTGGTGATGGAGCTGGTCGAGGGGGACACCCTGGCCGAGAGAGTCAGCCGCGGCCCTCTCTCGGTAGAGGAGGCCCTGCCCCTCTTCATCCAGATCGCGGAGGGCCTGGAGGCGGCGCACGAGCGAGGCGTGATCCATCGCGACCTCAAACCGGCCAACATCAAGCCCGGAGCCGACGGGCGACCTCTCAAGATCCTCGACTTCGGTCTCGCCAAGGCGACACTGCCCGACACGCATACCGAAGACGGCACCGCACAGTCGATGTCTCCGACGCTTTCTCTCGCCGCGACCCAACGCGGCGAGATCATGGGGACCGCGGCCTACATGAGTCCGGAACAGGCCAGGGGTCGGGCGGTCGACAAGCGTACTGACATCTGGGCCTTCGGCGTGTGCCTGTTCGAGGCGCTCAGTGGCGAGCGTGCCTTTCGCGGTGACGACGCCATGGACGTCATCGCCTCCGTCCTGACCCAGGAACCGCGGTGGGATTCGCTCCCTGCGTCGGGGCCACCGGCACTTTGCAAGCTGTTGCAACGCTGCCTCGAAAAGGACCCCCGCCGACGACTGCGCGACATCGGCGACGCACGGCTCGAGCTCGAAGAGCTGCTCGATTCCGACTCGAGCGCCCTGGCCCTCGCCCCGACCGCTCCGCCGCCGAATCGAGCGGCAGCGCCCTTGCGACTTGCCGTCGCCGCTCTGGCCGGAGCCGCCATCACGGCTCTGACCCTCTGGGGGACTAGAGCGGAGCCGCCAAGGCCGATCGTGCGCTCGATTCTCACCGGTTCTCAGAGTCCTCCTATTCGGACCGAGCCCTTCCTCTCCCTTCTCGCCATCTCGCCGGACGGAAACTCGGTGGCCTATGAGACCCTGGAGGGAATCTACATTCGTACCCTCGGAGAGCTGAAAGGTCGCAGGCTGACCGAGCCGGGCGGCCGCGCTCCGACGTTCTCGCCCGGCGGGCAGTGGCTCGCCTACTTCGGAGCCAGCGACAACACCTTGTACAAGGTCCCGGTTCGCGGCGGCCAGCCGGTGGTGATCAGCCGCTCGGCCGACAGGGTTCCGCTCTCTGCCTCATGGGGGGACAACGACACGATTCTCTTCACTCTGGGCAACAGCGAGACCGACCTGCTGCGCATCTCGGCGGATGGGGGTGAACCCGAGGCGATCGACGTGGTCGTGCCGGAAGGAGTGGTCGACATCCGGTGGCCGGAGTACCTACCCGGCTCGAAGGCGGCGCTGGTCACCCTGCATGACGCACCGACACAGGGGCGCGCCCGACTCGCCGTCGTCGATCTCGAAAGCGGCGAACTGAAGCCTCTTCTCGCCGACGCAGGACGCGCCGTTCTCACTCCCAACGGCTACCTCGTCTATGGCCTCGGGGGCACCTTGATGGCGGTCCGGTTCGACCTCGGGAAACGCGAGATCCGGGGAGCACCGATCGCCGTGGTCGAGCAAGTCATGACCAAGGGCTTGTCCCATGGTGGCGACTTCGCGGTCGCCCAGAATGGATCACTCGCCTACGCGTCGGGCCTTACGGAAAACGCTGTCCTGAGAACGGTGGTGCGCTGGCGCGATCGCAACGGCGCCATGACGCCAACGTCTCTCGGGCCGGCGGCCTGGTCGGCGCCTCGCTTTTCCCTCGACGGCCGACATCTCGCGCTGGCGAAGTACGAGGACGACAACAGTGACATCTACGTCTGGGATATCGAGCGCGACAGCTTGACGCGCATCACGCTCGCCAGCGGTTCGGACATGGCCCCCCTATGGTCTCGCGACGGAGAGGCGCTCTACTTCGCCTCGAATCGAGGCGGTCCCTGGAACATCTATCGACGCTCTCTGAATGCGACGGACGACGGACAGCTCGTGTGGGCGAGCGCCGAGAGTATGACCCCCGCTGCCATCACACCCGACGGGGCACAGCTGATGTATGCGTCGATGGGAGCGTCCATGCAAGGCGGCGACATCGGCGTCGTGGCGCTTCCCGATGGCGGCTCCAGTGCCGAGCTCGTCGCCTCCGAATTCAAGGAAACAGAACCGTCGCTCTCCCCCGACGGGCGCTGGCTCGCGTACAGCTCCGACCGGTTCGGCCGCGAGGAGATCTTCGTGCAGCCGTTCCCTGACGTGGCCAACGGCCGGTGGCAGGTCACCACCGAAGGAGGCCGGCTCCCTCGCTGGGGCCCAGACGGTAGAGAGATCCTGTATCGGGTCCCCGGTTCGGGGGCCTTGATGCGGGTCGCGATCGCGACCGAAGGCAGCCTCCGAACGGCCACTCCAGAGCTCATCTTCGTGCCGCCCGACCCGGCCGGCTCCTTCCACGGGTGGGACCTTCACCCCGACGGCGAGCGATTCGTGACCCTCGAGGCTGCCGAAGGAGAGGGGCAGAGCCCGCCGGAATTGGTTCTCATCCAGAACTTCTCGGTCGAGCTCGAACGCCTGGTTGGTGCTGACTGAGTACGAGCGCAACCGACGGGACGATGGCGACCGGCACCGGTACTCCGTGACTCCCACTCGATGAAGCTCGGTGAGAAAAGTGGTGACAGGCACCCTTTTCCGCCTCTGCCGCTGATGGTGTTCGAAGCTCGCGATGGAGCCGGAGGTCTTCGTGATCTCGATCACTGGGTCTCGACGGCGGACTTTGAAGTGGTGGCTTCGATGGCGAGCAGGTGCGGATTGCGCGGTTCGCCTCAGCCGTCTCTCGAGGACCGACCCGACGCCAGCGCTTCCAGCTAGCCGGCCGCCGCTCGCGCCCGCGCTCATCGGTAGCTGAACTTCGGGATCTTGGCTCAGGGCGCGGCCCGAGTGCACCCCGAGTGCACGCAGGTCGTGAGCTCGGCTCGGGACTCCAGCCAGATGAGGGCACCGGTTCGCGTCTTCTCTCATCCGGGGGGGAGATGTCGCTTGCTGTCGCTGCGCACTCGAGGCAGCCGCCCGGCGCAGAGTCGCCCGGTGCAGAGGTGCGGGCCTACCGGGCCCGGCACCCGGAGCGCACGGTGTTGTACCGCGCGCTGGTTCATCCTCTCGAGCGCTTCCTGCAGGTCCACGAGGAGCGCTTCGAGCGCACTCACGGTCGGCTTCGCCGAAGCGTGGAGAGACGCCGCTGGACTGTCGCCTGGCCGACAGCCGGCGTGCCCTTCCTGTGGCAGTGTCGTGGACTCCCGAGCGGTTCCGCGAACCGCGACAGACCAACGCGCGGACAAGCCGCGATCGACACCAGTGGGGAACGTCTCATGAGAATGCTCCGTCTGAGCCTGATCGGCCTTGCTCTCTTGATCCTGGTCACGACTCCGCTCACCGCCCAGAGGATCCGGGTCTATGACGGCCCTGATTTCGATGGCGCTTCGGAGACCTTCGAGTCCGCGGTACGCGCACTCCCGGGCAACTGGAACGACCGCATCTCGTCGGTCCGGGTCGAGGGGGCCTGGGAGCTGTGCGACGGAGCCAACTTCCGGGACTGCGTCAGGATCGACGACGACACGTCAGATCTGAGCCGTATACGGCTCGACGACCGGGTCAGCTCGCTTCGCCCCGTGGGCGACGATGACGATGACGACAACTGGGCCGGGGGCGGCACGGGAGGACGGAACTCGATCACTGTCTACGACGGCTCCTCCGAGACGTTCGAGTCCGACGTGCGAGCACTGCCCGGCAACTGGAACGACCGCATCTCCTCGGTTCGGGTCGAGGGGACTTGGGAGCTGTGTGACGGCTCCAACTTCCAGGACTGCACCACCGTCGACCGCGACGCGCCGGATCTGGGTCGCATGCGGCTCAACGACCGGGTCAGCTCCCTGCGCTCGGTCGAGGACGACGACGATTGGGCCGGGGGCGGCTCGGGGGCGCGCAACTCGATCACCGTTTACGACGGCCGCGACTACGACGGCTCCTCGGAGACGTTCGAGTCCGACGTGCGAGCACTGCCCGGCAACTGGAACGACCGCATCTCCTCGGTCCGGGTCGACGGTAGCTGGGAGCTCTGTGCGGGTGCGGACTTCCGGGATTGCGTCACGGTCGACCGGGACGTGTCGGACCTGAGTCGCATGCGGCTCGACGACGCGGTCAGCTCGCTGCGTCCCAGGGACTGACGGTGAAGGGGTGATCCGGATCGGTCCGAGCCGATGCCGCGAGACCTCAGTCGGATTGCAGCGTTGCTGGTGTTGCTGAGCCAGGGGTGCTCCAGAACCATGCAATGTCGCCGGCGTTGGGGTGGCTCTGAAATCAGCGCCCCTGTGACAGACGTCGGCTCGGTTCGAGACTCATCATTCTCCGATCACCTCTGCCGGGCATCTTGACTCGGCCCCGACAGTGTCTTATCCGGAGTTGCCCGATCCGCTAGCTGAGCGTCGACGACGGAGTCCGTCCATGCGACGACGGCCTCGTCCGACCAGTCGAAGCCGTCGTAGACGGTCTCGGGATGGTAGGACTGCAGGGGCGCACGCAGCCGGTCGCGGTAGACCTTGACCGGGATGATGAAGCGAGCGAGGCCGGAGGGGGCGGGCTGCGTGCGGACCTCCATGTATTGCGTGTCGGCGGTCGTCACCTGGCCGATCTGGGTCACGTTCTCGAGGCTCAGCACCAGGTCCGCGAAGTCGAGGCAGGCCGACCCGCAGCTGATGTTGGTGAGGAAGAACACCGAGCTGGCCACCGGGTTTGCCACCGGCCCCATCGCCGCTGGCTTCGCTGGTGCCGGTCTTTCGCCGTAGAGCGATCGCCGCACGAGCTCCCGCCCTGACGGCGTCAGCCGGAGGGAGGCCTTTGGCACGGGGTGTGGGCCCTCGAGTCATCCGCCATCCATCGTCACCGCTCCGGTAGTATCGGACCCTCATCTCTTGCGGCCCGCCCCCCGTAGGTCGCTCCATGCCCCGACGGCAACGAGGTTCCCATGACTCTGACGCCACTGGCGGAGGCACCACCTCGGTCTACCACCCGTTCTTCTCGTGCGACGGCAAGTGGCTCGGCTTCGCCAGTCCCAACGAACTCAAAAAGGTGTCGGTGACCGGCGGCAGTGAGGTCCCGATCGTCGAAGTGGAGCGCAGCCGCGGCGCCAGCTGGGGACCGGACGACACGATCGTCTACGCCCCCAGTCCGGGTAGCCGAGGCCGAGCTCATTGAGGCCGAGCTCGACCCGGCGACCTCGTGGTATCCGCTCGACTGGTGGCGCGACACGCTGCTGGTACAGAGCTCGGACGGCAACCTGTGGACCCTCGATCTATCCGAGGCTCCGGCGACGCCACGGGCCATCGTCGCCACCCCCTTCCTCGAGCAACTCCCTGCCGTTTCCCCGAACGGACGCTACCTCGCCTTCGGCTCGACCGAGTCCGGACGCTGGGAGGTCTACGTCGTCGGCCTCG
Source organism: uncultured Acidobacteriota bacterium (assembly GCA_963851415.1). Taxonomy (GTDB): domain Bacteria; phylum Acidobacteriota; class Thermoanaerobaculia; order Multivoradales; family Multivoraceae; genus CAWKPF01. The sequence continues at coordinate 3,186,424 of CAWKPF010000002.1, read as the reverse complement.
GTGACCAGGGCGGCAAGTGGAAGATCTCCAACGACGGCGGCGGTCAGCCACGTTGGTCGAAGGACGGGCGCGAGCTCTTCTACCGGACGGAAGACGGTCTCATGCTCTCCCGAGTCGACACCGAAACACCGAGCTTTCGCTTCGAGCGCTCCGAGCTCGTGCTCGATGCGAGCCTCCTCTCCGGCGGGCCGAACGGGCGGGCCTCCGCCGGCTACACCTTCCCTGAATACGACGTCGCCCGGGACGGGGGGCGCTTCGTCATGCTCCGTAGCGAAGATCCCCGGACCGAGGAGGAGGCCTGGATCCGCCTCTATACCGACTGGTTCTCCGAGCTCCGGCAACTCAGCCGGGCACGCGGTGAGGTAGGTGACTCCTAGGCCGTCCCATTCGGGTCTGAGCACGCGAGGTCCGGAGATCGTGCACGCTCCCGAGCGGAGGCGACGCGTTCCTCGAAAGACCTTCGGCCCGTTCGGAGTGCGGCTTGGGCCGACGCGATAGAGTTCGGCCACCGATTCCCGGCAGCGGAGAGGTTCGATGGAGGTCCGAGTGAGCAACGATGGACCCTGACAGGTGGAAGCGGCTGCGTGAGCTGTTCGACGCTGCTCTCGCTCTGCCGACCTCTGAGCGTTCCGCGTTCGTGGCTCGCTCCTGCGGGGACGACTCCGAGCTTCGCGCCTCGCTCGAGTCGCTGATCGAGCACTCGCTCGACAGCGGTGCCTCGTTCGAACGAGCCTTCGCCGAAGCGGTCGAGCCCGCGGAGCGGGTTTCCGCGGACCTCTCGGGACGCATGCTCGGTCGCTACCGCGTCGCAGAGAAGATCGGGGAGGGCGGAATGGGCGTGGTGTATCGCGCCACCGACGTCGATCTGGCTCGGGACGTGGCGATCAAGATTCTGCCCGCCCACCTCGAAGCCGATCCGGAGCGTCTGGCCCGATTCCAGCGCGAGGCGCAGGCGCTCGCGGCGCTCCACCACCCTGGTATCGCCACCATTCACGGGATCGAGAGTGCCGAGGGCATTCGCTTCCTGGTGATGGAGCTGGTCGAGGGCGAGACTCTCCGCGACCGGCTCGAGCGCGGACCGCTGCCGGTCGAGACCGTGGTGGATCTGGCGGAGCAGATCGCCGAGGGACTGGCCCAGGCTCACGCGGCGAAGATGGTCCACCGCGACCTCAAGCCCGGCAATGTGATGCTGACCGGGGACGGTCGGACCAAGATCCTCGACTTCGGACTGGCCAAGACCGTGGCCGAGCCGGGCGAGTCGGGATCCTCCCCGAGCGACGGCCTCGAGACCCAGACTGGTCGGATTCTCGGCACCACCGCCTACATGTCTCCCGAACAGGCGCGCGGAGAGACGGTCGATGCTCGCTCCGATCAGTTCGCTTTCGGCGCGATGCTGCTGGAGATGGCCACGGGGCAGCGGGCCTTTCGCAGGAACAGCGACGCCGATACCCTTTCGGCCATTCTCCACGAGGAGCCCGACCTGCCGGCCGACTTCGAGGCGCGTGTACCCTCTTCACTGCGCCAGATCATCGGGCGCTGTCTGGCCAAGAGGCGGGAGGATCGCTACCCTTCCACCGCGGAGCTGATCGACGATCTGCGCGCCATGGCGACCCAGCTCGCGACGGAGGATCAGCCCACCGTGGCCCGAGGGGTCTCCGGCACCGAGACGGTCGCCCCATCGGCTCCCTGGACGAAGCGGATCGTCGTGGGGTTGTTCGGTGTGGGACTGGTGGCCGTCCTCTCGTGGCAGTTGGCGCTCTACCTCGGCTTTGACTCGTCGAGGACGAGTGGCGAAGAGCCGCCTGACCCGGCCGAACTGGTCGCGCGAGCCGTCAGGGAGGCAGAGTCCGCCGAGTCGGCTTCGATCGCGGTGCTGCCACTCGAGAACCTGGGGCCCTCCGGGGAAGAGTACTTCGCCGACGGCATGACCGATGCCCTGATCACCGATCTCTCCAAGATCGCGGCGCTCAAGGTGATCTCGCGAACCTCGGTGATGCAGTTCAAGGGCACCCGCGTGCCGCTACCCGAGATCGCACGAGGGCTGGGTGTCGACAAGGTGCTGACCGGTACGGTGCTGCACGCCGGCGGGCGTGTCCGGATCTCGGTCCAGCTCACCGAGGCTTCGACCGACGAGAATCTCTGGGCCGAGAGCTACGAGAGGGGTCTCCAGGACGTTCTCGCGCTCCAGAGTGAAGTGGCGGCTGCGGTCGCGGGAGCGGTCCGAGTCGAGATCGCTCCCGAGGAACGAGCACGGATCCTCCGTACGAAGAAGATCGATCCCGAGGCGCACGATGCCTACCTGCGGGGCCTGGCTCGGATCGAGGAGGCTTCGTCCGGTAACGCCGCGTCCCTGCAGCCCGTGCAAGCCAGCTTCCGAGAGTTCCAGCGGGCGATCGATATGGAGCCCGGGTGGGCGCAACCCCGGGCCCAACTGGCCGGAGCCTATGCCTGGCTCGCCAACTCGAGCGGGCCCGCCGTTCAGGCCGAGTACTACCCGCGCGCCAAGGCCGCGGCACAGCGCGCCCTCGAGTTGGACGAGACCGAGGCCATGGCCCACCTCGTGCTCGGAAGGGTCCTTTTCTTTCACGAGTGGGACTGGGCCGCTGCCGAGTCCGCCTTCGAGCGCGCTCGCGAGCTGGGGGGAGAAGGGCTCTGGGGCTGGGCCCGCTACCTGGTCTTCGCGCAGCGCTGGGACGAGGCGATCGCGGAGTACCTGGAGATCCTCGAGCGACACCCGTCGAGCAGCCTCTTCCCGTATCAGCTGGGCAAGGTGTACCTGTGTGGGGGGAGGCTGGACGAGGCCGAGACGGCGGCCCGCTCGCTGATTCGATCCGGAGAGAAGCGGCTCGGCGAGCTGCTTCTCGCGGAAGTGCTCCTTCGGCGTGGCGACTTCGAGGAAGCGCGGAACACCCTCGAAGGGCCTCTCGACTACTGGGCCGATTTGCGGCCCTGGATGGTCGGTCTGCTTCCCTACGCCCAGGCGCGGAGCGGACGGCGAGAGGAGGCCCTCGAAACCGTGCGCGAGCTCGAAGAGCGTGGCTTCGACTGGTTTCCATCAGCTTACGTGGCACTCGGCGAGGAGGAGAAGGCGATGGCGCAGATCGAGACGGCCTTCGAGGTGCGACGCGACATCCTGCTCACTCTTCCGTGCTCGCTGGAGTTCGACCGACTGATGGAGCTGCCTCGCTTCCGCGAGATCGTCGATGCGATCGGCTTTCCGGGTCTGGAGCCGCGCTAGCGCCGCTACCTCTCTATCAGCCGCGCGAATTCTCGCGCAGGCTCCTAGCCGGGACTCGCCTCGTCCCCCACCAGCTCGCGACGTAGCCACGATCGCGCGAAGCGCAGGTCGCGCTCGGCGGTAGCGCGAGAGACCTCGAGCACCGCGGCGATCTCGGGGCAGGTCATCCCGGCGAAGTAGTAGAGCTCGACCACCTTGGCGGCTCGCTCGTCCTGACCCGCCAGGCGTTCGAGGGCCTCGTCGACCGCCAGCAGATCGAACGGCGTTTCGCTCTGGGCGTGGAAGTCCTGCAGCGAGACCTGGACGGCTCCGGCGCCCCGCTTGGCGGCTCGCTGGGCGCGCGCGTGATCGACCAGCACCCGTCTCATGGTGCGGGCCGCCATGCTGAAGAAGTGGGTGCGGTCCTGCCAGTCGAGCTCGAGACCGACCAGCCGACCGTAGGCCTCGTTGACCAGGGCGGTGGGCTGCAGGGTGTGGTCGGTGCCCTGGCCTCGCATCTGGAGGCGCGCCAGACGGCGCAGCTCGTCGTAGACCAGCGGCACGAGGGTCTCGAATGCGCGCGGGTCTCCCTCGCGCCACTCGATGAGCAGGCGGGTGATTGTGGACGAGCTGTCGTTCTCCGACGCCAACGGATTCCCTCCTGCGCTCCAACCTAGCAGGTGGGATGGGGCACCCGGAGACCGAGCCAACCGGGAGACCGGGGCCAGAGATTCCCCCGAGTCGATGAGGGGGTTCGTCGGCAGTTCCCGTCTACGGGGCCGGAAGGAGACAGCCATGAGACGAGAGCCCCGCCCTCCAATCGCCCGCATCGGTTCGAGATCCCCCCGGAGCGTCCGTTGCGCCCCTCAGTGGATCGTGCTCGCCGCCCTGGCCCTGGCCGAGCCGTCGCTGGCCCAGGTCGACCGCACGGCCCCGGACTCGCAACCCCGCTACCGCCGTGCGGAGATCGGGCCCGAGATGGACGGTCCCAACCGGTTCGCGCTACGCGCCGCCCACAGGTCGGCCTTGAAGCTGCTGAAGAAGAACCCGACCTGCCGCGCCCTGTTCGAGGATCTCCGTCTGGACGGAGTCGCTGCGCTGAGTCGAAATCACTATCGGCAGGTGGAGAGCCCCTCGGAAGTGGCCCGGTGCAAACCAGGTACCGGAGCGGCGACCGAGGTCGGGGGGAGTCGAATCCTGATCTGCCGCCGGTTCCACTCCCTGCGCCATCTGGGCAAGATCACGATCCTGATCCACGAAGCGCTGCACAGCGCCGGTCTGAGCGAATGGCCGCACGATCCAAAGGGCATGACGTCGCGGGAGATCAACGAGCGGGTGAAGCAGGCCTGCGCGCTCTGAAGGAATCAGAGTGCAGGGGAGCTCGGTCAGTTGGGCCGCTAGCCTCCGCCACGCCGCTGGCGGGCCTGGTTGCCATTGGCGGGGCAACCTCCCGCCATAGCGCCTGTAGAGACCCGTGGGAACGAACGCGTGGGCAGGAAAATGGCCGGCGCTTTCGCACCGGCCCTCTCCAGACCGTGGCAGGGATCCCTGCCACGAGCCACCTTCACTTACCGCAAGTGTCGAACGAACAGATCCGCGTCTTGAAGTCGAACGAGCCGTTGTCTTCGTAGTACTCGTTGGTGTACCAGAACGTGCAGTCGCTCTGTGGATCGACGCTCATCGAGGAGTAGTCACCCCAGCGGTTCGCTGAGGAGACCTGCGAACCGGTTCCGTCGTGGCAGGCGACCTCGCCGCCGGTCATGGTGCCGAGTGGGTCGCCTTCCTGGCGGGTCGTGTAACGCACCGACGGATAGGTACCGACACTCGACACGGTATAACCCAGGGCGATCTCGCCGTTCTTGTTCTGGGCGATGCTGGGCATGAAGCGCTCCTCGCCGTCGTCTGGCGCGAAGATGCTCGACTGGTGGTGAGTCCAGGGACCGCCCTTGCTGCTGCGAAGCTCTCCCCACAGGACACCGGCGGTACCCAGCTGAGAGCCATCTGCCGAGACCGTGCCGCTGAACACCAGCGAAGCATAGTTGCCGAAGTTCCGGTACTGCGCCTTGTGCATCAAGTGGAAGTCGATCGCGTCGAGACCGTTGCCTAGCGCCGTCAGGCCCGGGTCCGGCTGGTCGACGCAGTTTCGGCTCGGGCAGACAAACGACTCGTACTCGAACAGCTCAACCACCCCTCGGGGAACGAACTCCGAATCGGCGGGGCTGTCGAAATCGGCATAGAAGTCCCACAGCTTGACGCCGTCGGGGCCGCCGCCCGAAAAGGAGAACTGCTCGCTATCCCACATCTGGATGAAGGTGTTCGGTGTCCCCTTCGTGGGCTTGATGTCGCCTTCCCAGTGCGAAGGAAGCAGGCTGTAGTTGATCACGTCGCCGTCGATGAACGGAAGGGTGAAACCGATCGACGTGGCGGGCTGACCTGCGTACATGGCCTCCTTGTCCAAGGCGAAGGCGCTTACAGTCGTGAGGCTGGGGGTGAAGTCGTTGGCCGTGTAGTAGATACCGTCGGTCCAGAGCCCGAGCTTGGGATAGTCGTTGACCGCGAAAGCGCCCGGCGTGGTCATGACGAACGAATAGAGCCAGTACTCGCCGAGCGGGTCCGAGGTCTTGGAGACCGCGAAGCACTGGCGGCCTTCCGGAGTGCCCCAGGCGAACTGGCTGAAGATCCAGCGCCGCGCCTGGTGGTCATAGAGAACCACCGGGTCGCCGTCGTTGAAGATGTTGCAGAAGGTGGGCTGGCCGGCGTAGAAGATGTTGTTGGGCAGCGGACCCAGAACCGATGCGCCGGTCGCCTTGTCGAAGATCTCGAACACCAGATTGTTCATCTGGGCAAAGTAGACGTGGCCCACGTCACCGTTGGTGTCGGGCGGCACGATGCGAAACCCCAGGAGAGCCGCATTGTCGTCGTCGCTCGTTCCCTCGAAGCTGACATTGGGCGCCGGGGTCGTACCGTCACTCCCGTGGAGCTTCTGAATCACGGCAGGATCCGTGCGGTCCGTAGGGGCTCTGCGGAACGAAAAGCCAGGGCCCTTCGTGACCGAACGGAGGTTGACGTACGGATTGTTGAGCTCGAACTTGGCGCCGCCGCTGAAGGACTCCGGAGCGGCTGCCGCGGCTGCGGCCAGATCGGTGAGCGCGATCGATTCGCCACGAAAAGCCTCCTGCGAGACAATCGGGCCGTTGATGGTCTGCGCGGCAACGGTGGCGGCACAGAGCGTGAAACCTCCGAACACAAGAGACACAGTGAACGATGAGGCTCGTCTCATACTTCCCTCCCCTGCTGTAGTTCGGGCCTGGCCTCCATGGGGAGACCGGCCTGATAGAAAAGTGGCTACTTGGATGACTTTCTACCACACCTCCAGAGACGCGGGGTCAACCATCTCTGTCTCGTACTGGTCACGCCAGCCGCTCCATCCGTACGGCAGCTTCTGAGACGAGCGACGCCGGTATCGCGAACACCCCCGAAGAGGGCGACCGACTACAGGATGCTGCCGGCCTCGCGCTCCGCCAGGTGTCCCTCCTCGAGGATGCGCGCCGCGAGCAGGTTCACCTGCTCGATCAGCCTCTCGAACGACTTCTGCGCGTCCCCGTGGGTTGCTCGGTCCATGCCGGCGAACTGTCGGGCCTGCACCGAGCGCCGGTGATTCAGAATCTGCACCCGTAGATCGGTGTAGGTCTCTGCCCAGAGGTTGACCGGCCAGGAAGCGCCTCCGCTCAACTCGCCGATCAGCCTCTCGAGGTCGGAAGCGGTGATCTCGAGCTCGTAGATCTGGCCGTAGCCGTCCTGCGGATCGTACGGGCGACAAGTTGCGGTACGGCCCGAGAGTCGCAGGAGGAATCCTGACAGCTCCGTGGAATCTCGATCTGGCTTCTTCTGCACCATGATCCTGAGCGTTTCCGGCGCGAGCTCTCCCGTCTCCAGCTTGGTCACGGCGTCGGCCAGATCGTCTGCACCGACGCCCGGGAGTTGGGCCTCCCCTAGGTCGAGCAGGCTCGAGGCGAGGTCGGTGAGCCCCACGAACTCAGCTCCTTTGTCGAGCTGCGCCGACTGCTTGAAGTTCCCATCGACCGAAAGGGCAATGCGGCAAGTGACCCGGGTCGCGGGGTGGCCTTTCTCCGTGAGCTCGTCTGGCCTCTCAGCATCGGGCATCTTGCCGTCGCCGTAGACCCCCTTCATGCCCGCGAAGTCCGCGGCGATGAGAAGATCGAGAAGCTCGGTCAACTCGGTTTCATCGAAACGAATCTGGGTGGAGCGCGACCAGATCGCCGTCCCCGAACCGAAGACCTCGAGCGCACGGTGACCCACCTCGTCGCGACACTCGGTGACGAGCAGCATCGATCGACGCACCGGTGAAGTCGGCTCGTCTCGAGCCCGCGACAGAGCCGCGATCAGTGCCGCTGTCGACTCGGGATCTGATGCCTCGTCGTCCCCAGCAAACGGGGCTTCGGGCGACTGCTCCCTGGCAGTCGCGGGATCCGGTGGAGTCGTCGAGGCACACGAACCGAGAACGAGAGCGGAACCTGCCACCAGGAGCACGAGGGTCTGAGCAGGGGTTGTGTGCAGAGCGCCAGGTCTTCGCGGTGACTTCATCGATGACACCTCTTCAGGGTTCGAGCTTGCCGGTGCCGTACCGCAGATCGTGCGTCTGTCCGGCGGGAAGGGAGCCGAAGGACTCACGTCGTCCATTCGGCCAGATCACCAGTACCGAATCGACCTCGGGAGCCGCGCCGACACCAAAGTGTAGACGCGGGTCATGGCTCGAGAGATAACCATAGCCCCGCTGCAGCCAACGCCACTGGTCCTGCCCAGCGACTCGCACCCGTGCCCGCGCCCCGATCGCTTCGACGGGGTAACCTATCAGTCGAAACAGGATGGAGCGACCGCGTGCCCCGGAGAGGTTCTCGAGGAGCCGAGCTCGTCCTCCGTTGTTCACCACCATCACGTCGATGTCCCCGTCGTCATCGTAGTCCGCGAGGGCAACGGCTCGCCCGGTTTCGACGAGGGGCTGCGCCAGGAGCTCCGCATTCGAGACCTCTTCGAAGCGCACGCGCCGAGCACTGTCGCCGACGCCACGGTAGAGCTGGTCGGGCTCGGCAAAGGGATCGTCGGCGAGGGGCGCGAGGCTCTTCCCAACTCGCCCGTTGGCGATGAAGAGATCGAGGTTTCCATCGTGGTCGAAGTCCGCCGCCCCGACGCCGAAACCGGTGCGAGAGATGCTGGGCGCCGCGAGTCCGCCCATGGCAGTGGCGTCGTCGAACCACCCACCTCGGTTGAGATACAGGGTGTTGGACTCGCCTCGCAAGTGGGTCATGAACAGATCGAGAAGCCCGTTGTTGTCCAAGTCGACTGCCACCACGCCCATCCCGGCTTCGGCCTGGCCGCGACCGTTGACGGCGCTGCCGGAGAGCAGTGCGCGATCCGTGAAGCGACCTTCCGTCTCCTGGAGCCAGAGCTGGTTCGGGTCGCCATCGTTGGTGACGTAGAAGTCCAGGCGCCCGTCGCCGTCGAAATCTCCGGAGGCGACGCCGAGGCCATTGCCAAAGGCAGCCGCGATGCCGGTCGTGGCGGACGCATCCGTGAACGTCACGGTGCCGGTGTCGTCGAGCCCGTCGTTTCGGTAGAGCAGATCCGGCGCGGGCGCGTTGTAGTTCTCCGGCTGGCAGTAGTCACGCTCGTTGCCACCAGCGAAACACTCGATCTCTCGCTCGGGCGCCCAGTGAATGTAGTTGACAACGAAGAGGTCGAGGTCGTCGTCGTTGTCGAAGTCGTGAAAGATCGCACTCGTACCCCACCCTGGGTGCCCGACACCGGCAGCTTCGGTAACGTCTCGGAATCCTTTCCGTCGGTCGGTCTCCTGACTGAGATTCTCGTAGAGAACATTGGCGCCGACGTTGGTGACATAGAGATCGACATCGCCGTCTCCATCGTAGTCGCCGACCGCACAGCCCATCCCGTAGCTACGATTCCCCACACCCGCCTGCGCGGTCACGTCGGCAAACCGGATCTCGCCCTTCGCGTCGCGGCGGCTTTCATAGAGCACATTTCCGACGGACGACCTCGTTTCGTCACCGAGCTCGCCTCCCTGCACGAGGTAGAGGTCGAGATCTCCGTCGCCGTCGTAGTCGAGCCAACAAGCTCCCCCCGACATGATCTCCGGAAACCAGAGACGAGTCTCCTGTGCCCGAACATGAAGAAAGTCGATCCCCACGGTGGCCGACTCGTCACGAAACCAAGGCGCATCGGCAGGTACAGCCTCCTGGGCATGGGATGCGGAAGTGACCCGCAGGGTCATCAGCAGGAAGAGCCCCCAGAGAGCCGCGAAGCGACCCGACGTGGCTTGCCGGCTCTGTCCGACCTCCATCATTGAGATCGCCGCAGTTCGCGCTCGAGGCGATCCACTTCGGGGTGACCGCCGGCTCTCCGTCTGGCCTCGTCGAGCGCCGCCTCTGCGGCCGCGAGATCTCCCAGCGCGAGGCTCGACCGAGCGAGTCCGATCCAGGCTGGGAGCAGGCTCGGGGCAATCTCGAGCGCATTCTCGAAGTGTCTTCTTGCCGAATCGAAGCGCTCGAGTGCGAGAGCCACGTCGCCGGAGAACGCCATCGCCTGTGCATTGCCGGAGTCGAGCTCCAGACAGCTCTCGAGGCTGGCCAGGGCTTCTTCATAACGCCTCGAACGAGCCAGAACCTGCGCACGTGTAAACCTCGGAGCCGCGAGCTCCGGTGCGCGCGCGACGGCTTTGTCAGCGTGCACGAGAGCTTCGTCGAGTCGCCCCGCCCGAAGCGCGAGGGAGGCGAGGTTCAGGTAAGTCGAGAACTTGTCGGGATCCAGCCGGCGCGCCTCTTCGAGCATTCCAGCGGCGTCTTCGAGGGCACCCTGACGCATCTGTGCAATCGCCAGATTGTTGAGCAACGTCGTGTTCTCCGGGTGGTGCTGGCGAGCAGCGTCGAGAAGCGCGACGGCCTCGCTGGGCCTCCCGGTGGCGAGCAGCCCGCGGGCACGAGCAAGGCGCGCGCCGAGGCTGACGGCATAGCTGTCGATTCTCGACTGGAGTGGGCTCGCGAGGTAGCGGATGTCTCCTCCCACGCCTCGCTTCAGCTCACGCTCGGCCTCGGCCTGCCGGCCGAGTCGAGCGTAGGCGGTACCCAGAAGGTAGTGTGCCATCCGGTAGCCGGGTGCGACCGCGACCGCCTGGGAGAGAACAGGAAGGGCGCCCTCGGCGTCGCCGGCGCGGAGAAGCACCTCGCCAAGACCAACGTAGCCATCCGGTTCATCCGGAAGCAGTTCGGTGAGACGCTCAAAGGCGTCCCGTGCGCCACCGAGATCACCAACCTCGAGCAGAGCATCCCCGAGGCGCTGTTCCAGAGCGGGAAAGCTGATGCTCTCGCGCGCCAACCCGAGGAGAAGCTCGAGCGCCCCCGAGAGATCTCCACTCTCGCGGCGCGCCAGGGCGAGGTGGAACCTCCACTCTCTCGCCGCACTGTCGAGTCGAACCGCCTCCTCGAAGGAGGCGCGCGCTTCGTCCCAAAGAGAATTCGCTTCGTAGACGAGACCCAGCTCGCCCTGGCTCGCCGCGTCGTCTGGCCGCACAGCGCTCGCCTGAAGTTCCACCAACTCTCGCACCGCGGGGTCGAGTCGATCGAGATTGTTCGGCAGCGTGACGGTTGGTGGCTTCGACTGGGCGCCGACAAGCGCCAGAAGCACAAGGAGCAGTGGGCTGGTCACACTCAGAGCATAGCCCGGCTCAGCGCGTCGTGGCGTCCTGGCTCGCGACCTCGACCGGTCGCGAGGAGTGGACCCTCCGCGAGCCGGAGCAGGTGCTATCACGAAGTGGCGCTGGCCGAGCGGCTGCAGGCACCGCCCGCCCTTCCTCCAGATCGATCCGCGGCCCTCGGTGGTCTCGGAGGTGGAGGCGCTGACCCAGTCGGTGCTCGAGCTGCTCGACGCCTCACCGCTTCTCGAACACGACGCCACGCACCATGTCACAGCTCAGCGTCAGGCCGACGACGGCACCCGAGCCGTCCCTCGTGAGGCGCAGCCGGACGTCCTGCGGATACCAGGGCACGGCGACGAACTCCTGCACGAGCAGCTCGTTCGTGCCGATCATCACGGCTGGCGCCGTCGTGGCCTCGTCTGCCCAGGAGACGACGACCTTCCCGTCGACGAGACCCAGCTGGAGCTCCCGGTCGAGCTCGGCACTCCAGAAGCTTCCCGTGAGCGAACTCGAGGCAGCGCTGCTCGGAGGCTCGAGACGCTGGAAATGCAACGGCTCCTGCCCCTCGACGACGACCGTCATCTCTCGAGCATCGTTCTCGAACGCGACGTCGACGCGCATCGCCGGCCCGATCATGACGAAGTCACCCTCCTCCAGCGCTCCGAGTGGACTCGCGTTCTCCTCGCCGCGCACATAGTGCAGCGCACCGTCCCGAAGCTCGATGCGGCGCAAGACCGCCTCGGTCTCGTTCCAGTAGACCCCCTCGTAGCGGGCCAGTTCCTTGGCCGGACGCGCAACGGTCGGAGGGGGCTCGAAGGGGCCCGAGGTCTCGGACTCTGCTTCGTCGTCCGGTCTGCCGAGGCGCTCGTCGAGATAGAGATTCGCCACCCGGAACGAGCCGAGTCCGCGTGCCCCGTTCGACAGTGCGACGATCGTCAGCCGCTGGTCGGGGAAGCGCTCGAGCGACGCGCGGTATCCCATCCAGGCACCACCGTGAGAGACCATCCGCTGATCACGGTAGCTCTCGACCATCAGCCCCATGGCGTACTCGATCTCTTCGCCGCTCTCGAGCAGTCCCGGGGTCTCCATGCGGGCGATCAGCTCGGCGCCACCGCCCAGCCGATTGTCGTAGAAGTTGGCGTCCCAGCGCGCCAGATCGCCGGCCGAGGTGTAGACGCCCGCCGGGCCGGCGAACGGGTTGTACCAGAGCGCGTTGTCCCAGCCGCCGTCGGCGCTCGCCTCGTAGGCGATGGCGCGCCGCTCGATGATCTGCGACGGATGGTCCCAGAACTGGGTGCTCCTCATGCCCAGTGGCTCGAAGATCCGGTTCGCGGCGAAGTCACGCAACGACAGTCCGCTGACCCTCTCGACGATCTCGGCCAGCAGGAGGTACCCCGAGTTGGAGTAGAGGTACTGATCACCTGGAGGGAAGTTCAGGCCGCGCTGGCGGAACACCAGCTCGAGCATGTCGTCGTGACTCGAGTAGTTCATCCAGGGAATCCCGGCCAGCGGGATGAGTGTCTCGATGTCGCGGATGCCGCTCGTGTGGTGCAGCAGATGACGGATCGTGATGGGGCGCTCGTACTCGGATAGCTCCTTCACGTACTTGCGCACGTCATCCTCGACCGACAGCTTGCCGTCGAGCTCGAGCAGCAGGATGCACATCGCGGTGAACTGTTTCGAGATCGAACCGATCTCGAAAACCGAGTCGGTGGTGATCGCGACCCCGCGCTCGAGATCCGCCATCCCGAAGGCGGTCTCGTGGACGATGCGACCGTTCTCGATCACCGCGACGACCCCGCCCGGGGCGTCGCTGCGATGCTGGTCGGCGTAGAGCTCGTCGACCCGTGAGCCGAGGTCGAGTTGCTCCGGCTCGCCTGCAACCAGCGGAGCGGCAGGGAGGGTCGCGATCTGAAAGGCGAGGCCGAAGAGGATCAGCGACAGCCATGGACCGGCAAAGCGCCTATGCGAACGGGCCAGATCTGCGCTCATCGGGACCCCCTTTCGAGTTTCATCAGCCGCTCAGCCGAGTCCCGAGCCTAGCGCAGGCTGCGGTCCCGCTCGGCCCGCTCTTCGGAGCTGACCATCTCGATGACGACGGCGCCCCGTCGTTGCTCGGCTTCCACCGCCCGGTGCGCCTGCGCTGCTTCGTCCATCGAGAAGACCCGGTCGACGATGGGGCCGAGGTCTCCGCGCTCGATCATCCGGACGAGCTCCTCGAGCTCCTCCCGGGTCTCGCGAGCGAGCGCCAGAGTGACCCTCTTCTCGGTCGTGCGGTTGGCGACGAGGCCGCGGAAGAAATCGAGCAAGCGCGGGTTCCCTTTGAGGTAGCGCCCGCCGGAGCGAAGCACGGAGAGACACTCGCGGAACGAGCTGCTGGCGACCATGTCGAAGACGACATCGTAGGCGGGACCGTCGGTCGTGAATGAGCGCTTCGTGTAGTCGATGAAGGCATCGGCCCCGAAGCGTCGCAGCGCCTCCTCCTTGTCGCCTCGGTCGACCGCGGTGACCTCGGCGCCGTGAGACTTCGCGATCTGAATGGCGTGGGTACCGATGCTGCCCCCGGCTCCGTTGATCAGCACACGCTCGCCGACTCGGATCTCGGCTCGGCGCAGGAAATGGAGCGCGTTCAGCCCGCCCAGAGGGACGGCGGCCGCCTCGACGAAGGTCATGTTGCGGGGCTTCGAAACGATAGACGACCGAGCCGGGACGGTCACGCACTCGGCGTAGGCCCCCATCTTCAGACTGGTCACGCCGAAGACCTCTTGTCCAACCGAGAGTCGATCGACCGAGGCACCGACCTCGACCACCTCGCCCGCGAAGTAGCTGCCGAGGATCGGGCGGCGGGGTCGACGAACGCCGATCGCCAGCCTCAGCGGGAGCCAGAACCACACGACCGGAAAGCGAAAGGCCCGGATCTCGCAGTCTCCCTTGGTCGCTTCGGCAGCGCGCACGCGGATGAGGACCTCGCCCGGTCCGGGCTCGGGCCTGTCCACCTCCCGCAGCTGGAGAGCCTCCGGGGGGCCGTAGCGCTGGTAGGTGATCGCTTTCATCGCGAGTCTTCGTGGGAGCCGGGCGCGGAGCGGAGCTGGCAGTGTAACCCCTGCACGAGATGCGGAGACGGCCCTCCTGGGTCGAAGGTCGACACCCGCACGCACGACGGTTACTGCTCGACGCGTCGGTACAGGGTCTCGGCATCGCGGGGCGAACCAGGAGCTCGTCAGGCTACGGCACGAGTGACGCCGACTCGGTCGAGGCTCCTGGCGCCTTCTCGGCTTGTCGCAGGAGGGCCTGCAGCGTGGCGTGCTCTCGGCGGGCCTGACGAACGAGAGAAGGCCGTCCGGGGGTTCGGACCCCGAGCGGCCTCATCGGGCACGATGGCAGCGAAGAAAAGGCGATTCGGCTTCACCGTCCGGGGAGATCGAGAGCCTCGTCCAACGGGCCGAGGCGAACGAATACGGTTTCTCCGGTGGCGCCATCGACGCCGTCGTTGTCGACCACGAAATAGGCCTGCCCGTCGGCGGCGACCGCAAAACCCTCCACCTTCTCGGCAGTCCAGACGCTGACTGCTTCCAGGTCGGGAAGCAGGTCGCGCAGGAGGACTTTCTCGATCGTGACGAGGCCCTGCGGATCGTCGTAGGCCCGGAACTCGGCACTGGCGAGGTCGACACCGAAGAGGGATTTGAGCTCGGCGTTGAAGACGAAGCTCGGTCCCCAGCCCTTGTCGCGCTCGATGACGGCAAAAGTACCGTCGGGCAGTACGGTCAGGCTGGAAAGCCCGATCCAGTCGCCGTTCCCCTGAGGTTCCAGCGGGTAGTGCACGAAAGTCCAATCACCCGTCGCGGTGTCGTGGCGACCGATCTTGGTGTTCACCTGGTCGGTATCGCCCTCGTTCGGCCAGGCGCGCTGGATCGCCACCCAGACGATTTCGGCGCCAGCTTCCCCGGTGACGGCGATGCCTTCGATGCCGTTGCCCCGTCGCATATCGACCAGGCCGGCCGGCAGGACGATCTCCTCCACCACATCACCCGACACCCGGTCCACCTTCAGCACGACGTTCTCTCGCCTTCCGGGGCCCGGAGTCTGTCCCTCGTTGCCGAGCCAGAAGTCTCCATCGGGTCCGACGGCAATGCCTTCGAAGTCGAAGCCGTCCGCATAGTTCAGCGGATTCACCTGAAGTCGATCGATGATGGCCGCCGGTGTCACGCTGACGTCGATGGTGTAGATGAAGCCCTCGTCCAGAAACGAGTCGCTCACCGTGTACAGGATGCCTGCATCGTCAGGGTCGCCGACCAGGTCCGACAGGGCCACCCATGTGATGGGAAGACCGTTACTGTCGTTCGCCGACATGATGCCGGGATAGTAGGCGGGACCCGACTCGGCCCGATAGATGTTGAGCTGCGAAGGAACCCCGATGGGCTGGTCGTCGTCGTCCAGGATCGGCTCCTCGTTGGTGGCCACGAACAGGTTGCGTGAGGGAATCGCCTTCAGGCCTTCCGGCCGATTCGCGGTCGGGAGAATCTGCAGCGGCACGGGGTCGCTGCCCCCGTCGCTCACGTCGTAGACGCCGACGACGTTGCAGCGCTCGGAACCGACGAACAGGAGTGTCCGGCCACCGAACACGCCGACCTCGCCACCCTCGGGCTCGCAGCCCTTGTTCTCGGAGCGATTTTCGTTGTAGTGCCCAACCGAAGCGATCCAGCGCTCGAACGACTCCGCCGACTCGTACTCGATCGTGCCGTCCTGGTTGTAGATCGTGAAGCCTCGGCTGCCGCCCTCTTCGCCGCTAGCGTCTTCGTAGTCTCCCTCGTTGATGGTGGCGAAGGAGTCGTTGTCGATCCAGGCCACGGTATCGGACTCGCGACGCTTGGTGAGCATCTCGCCCAGAATGATCAGATCGTCTTCGGTGGCGTCGACGTCCTCGAGGTCGACTTCGCCGCCCGCGAACTCAAACAGGGTCTCACCCGTCTCACCGTCGACCACGGCGAAGTGGTTGTTCTCCTGGAAGGAGACTGCGATCTCGTTCTGCGAGTTGAAGTCGACGAACTCGGTCTCGAGATCTTCCCCTTCGAAGGCGTTCTCCACTACGAGCTCGAGATTCGCCTCGATGAAGTCCCAGTTCTTGGCAGCACCGTGCAGGTCGAAGATGAGGAGCGTTCCCGTGGGAGCCTGGGGAAGCAACCCGCCCATGGAGTCCTCGTCCCGCTCGTTCTCGATCGCGATCGCGAGGAGCTTGCGGTCAGGGGAGAGCGCCAGGGCATCGGGCTGACCGCCGAGCTCGTGCGTAGCGACGATCTGGCGGTTGTTGCGGTGGACCACCACGAGTCGACCCGACGGATTCACGTAGTCACCATCCGAGGTATTGACCCCGACCAGGACCAGCGGGTCGAGCACCACAAGGCTGGTCGGCTCGCCGCCCACGTCGACGGTTCCCTGTCCGACCGGATGGAACGGGTCGGAGATGTCTACGAAACCGATCTCGCCGTTCGCGGCGTCGGTGTAGACGAGTTGCTTTCCGTTGATGGTCGCGTCGACGATCTCGGCCACCGCGGATCCGTTCCCGGTGGTCACGTCGAAGGAGCTGATCCACCGGAACAGACCGCCGGCGTCACCACCTTGCACCGTCTTGGCATGGGCACTGCCGGGAAAGGCACTCGTCAGCAGCAGAATCGTAGCGAAAGCGACGACAGCATGGCCTGATTCCCTGGGCAGTCTCGAAGGGTAGTGCATCGAATTCTTCCTCCAGTTCGCTCGCTCTCGCCGCAGGCACACGTCACCCATCTACAGTGAGGCCGGTCACTGCGCTTACACGAGCAGGATTTCCGTGAGCCACCGCACTCGGTGTGTGAACGAAACGCTGCGGGGGCTCGTGGGCTTCGCGGACCCGGGCAGGGTAGCGAGTGAACTATTCGGATCTCTTTAAGACTCGATGAAGTTTGCGTGTAGGAAAGCGACGGCACCTCGCCGCACCGGATCGAGCGGAGTCAAGCGGAAGGGAGGGCGAAGCAGTCGTCGGATGCCCTCAACCCGAGATCAGGACCCTCGACAGAGAGACTCCATCAGCTCCGCCGCGCTCCACTCTCGCAGTCGGCCCACTCCCTGGCCGGCCCACATCGCCAGGTACTCCGGCTCCTCCGCCTGACTCGCGGCCGACCGCAGCCGACGAGTCATCGAGTAGTGCTCGGGATAGGGAAGGCGCGGATGCGGCTCGAGCTCGTGGATCAACCGGTTGGCGATCCCTCGGGCGGGGCGACCGGAGATCGCCGTCGTGATCACCGTGTCGCTGCCCTGGCTCTCGAGGAGCCGCCGGCGGTAGGCCCGGTTGATCGTGTTCTCGGAGCACGCCAGAAAGGCCGTTCCCATCTGGACCCCGCTCGCCCCGAGCGCAAAGGCCGCCTCGATTCCGCGCCGATCCATGATCCCCCCGGCCGCGATCACCGGACAGGTACCGTCGACCCGATCCACGACCTCCGGAACGAGAGAGAGGGTGCCGAGCCGCGAGGAGTCGGCGGTCTCTCCCCGAGGATCGAACGTCCCCTGGTGCCCGCCCGCCTCGTGACCCTGCGCGATGATGGCGTCGGCGCCGCCGTCGTCGAGCAGCTCGGCCTCCTCGGGACTGGTTGCCGTGCAGAGGACTCTGGCACCGTTCTCCTGGAGCGTTCGCACCACTTCGGGGTCGGGCAGTCCGAAGTGAAAGCTCACCACGGGGACTCGCTCTTCGAGCAGCACGGAAATCTGTTGGTCGAAGCCACCGAATGGCGACACCGGCTCCGGAACCGGGCCAGCGTCGAGCCCCACGTGCATCGACTCGAGCACCTCACGCAGCGACTCCTCGTCCTCTGGTGTCCACGACGATGGCTGCGCGCCGGGAGTGAAGAGATTGATGTTGAAGGGAGCTTCGGTGCGCTGCCGGATCTCGCGGATGACCTCGCGCAGTCGCTCGGGGGAATCCGCAGCGGCCCCGTAGCCACCGAGTCCCCCGGCCGCCGACACCGCTGCCGCCAGGGCAGGAGAGGCCGCGCCCGCCATCGGCGCCTGGAGGATCGGCTGGCGAATGTCCAGCAGCTCCGTCAAGTCGTGCCTCGGCCACATGAGTACCGTCTCCCTGTCGAGGGTTCGCGTTTCGAAAGGCCGCAGCATAGTGGACCCGGAGCTTCCAGGGCGCGGTCGATTCGAACCGACAGCCCCGAGAGGAATGCCCCGATGGAAGACCCGGGCCACCCGGCTCCCCGCCGAGGAGTCGATTCACCGACGTCTGGGCCTACGGGTGCTTCAGCCAGGGCGGAGCTCTTCTGGTGTCGCGTACGACCCACTTCAAGACGAGCCACGCTTCGGGCGCACTTTTCGAGCGGATCGACTTCCCGCAAGCCTCGGCATCCGGACGTCTTCGCTAGGATAGCGGCCATGTCTCTGAGTCTCGACACCGATCGCTCGATCGAGCAGATGCAGATCGAGCGCTACGCCACGATGTCTCCGGCCGAGAAGCTCGCTCGGGTGGTCGACCTGAACCGAACGGCGGAGGCAATGGCGACCTTGCGGCTCCAGAAGGAGTACGGTCCCCTCGAGCCGCGGGAGCTCGAGCTGCGGCTCGCCGCTTTGAGGCTCGATCGCGAGACCATGATCGCGGTCTTCGATTGGGATCCGCAGGAGCGCGGTCTATGAGGCCGCGCCCGGTGAGCGTGGCCCGCTGGAGGCAGTAGATGGCGACGGACTCCGCTCTGGAGGTCGCTCTTCTCGTTGCGGAGACCTTCGAGAAGCTGGGGGTCGACTATCTCGTCGGAGGGTCGCTCGCGAGCTCTTTGCACGGAGAGCCCCGGTCGACACAGGACGTCGACTTCGTTGCCGACCTCCGCAGAGAGCACGTACCGCGGTGGATCGCGCTACTCGGTGAAGACTTCTATGTCGATGAGGAACGCGTCAAAGGGGCCATCCGCCGTAAGAGGTCCTTCAACATCATCCATCTCGCGACGATGTTCAAAGCCGACATCTTCATTCCTTCCGAGGAGCGGACGACGAGGCTCGAGATGTCGCGGCGGGAGCACTACGAGCTTGCCGGAGGTCGTGGCCTCTGGGTGGCCAGCGCCGAGGACATCGTGATCCAGAAGCTGATCTGGTTCCGCCTGGGGAACGAGGTCTCGGACCGGCAGTGGCGGGACGTTCTGGCGGTGATCAAGGTCAGAGGTGAGGATCTCGATCGGCGCTACCTCGATGAGCTGGCGGAGCAGACCGGTCTGGGAGGTCTGCTGCAAAGAGCGTTCAAGGAGGCTCAGTAGAGTCCGGCGACACCCCATGGAACTCCCTTCCGGCGCTTGCTCGGTAGATCTGTTCGAGGTAGGCGACGACCGTCGCTTTTCGAGGAGTGGCCGGCTCGCCTCACCCAGCGGCGCGCGGGCGAGCGCAGAGGAGATCCGCAATCGGACTGTCCAGGGAGTTTCGGCGGGGGGTTCACGAGAGTCGGAGCGAGCTGAATCGAACCTTCGACTCTTCCGCCGCGAAGCGCTTCGCCGAGATTCCCGGTGCCGGGCTCGCCAGCATGATCGTGCCCGAAGGTGCCGTCCTCCCGGCCGCGCGGAGCGGCCTGGTGGCGGCCGTCGAAGACGAGCGGGACCGGCGCCAGCTTCCGGCTCCCTGACCGACTTCACCCTTCAGAGCGTCCATCCTCTGCCCGACAGGAAAGCCGCAAGGACGACTCCCGCCGTCGCCTACGGTCACTCCCATGCACGAGGAAGCGAGCATCGGCTCGCCCAAGGCCGCCGAGTGAATCTGGGGGGAATCGCTGTTCCTGGCGCGAAGATGTTCGGATTCCTATTTGTCAGGATCGGGAATCGTTGCTAGACACGATCTCAAGAACTCCCGAGAAGAAGCTGCGAGGCGTCGCTGATGACTTCGCGTGCCCGAGCGAGAATCGGCCCGGTCTGACGATCGCCCGAGTGGGAAGGATTGGCGTCGCTCGAGTCGGCACTCGAGGAGACCTCCGCCACCCTCAACCGAAGGGAGAGAGTCATGAGAAGAGCGATCGTGTTCGTAGTTCTCTTGCTCGTGTCGTCGTTCGCCTCTGGGCAGGTGCTGGTCGTGAACATCTACGATCCGATGCCCGGTCAGTTGCCTCAGAGCATCCAGTATGCCCAGGAGGCCAAGGCCATTCATCAGAAGCTCGGTGGGAGCCCGTCGGTGCGTACCGATCAGATGGGCCGGATGCACTACGTGATGCCCTTCGAGAGCTGGTCCGCCTGGGCGGCGTTCCAGGCCAAGGTCCAGGGTAGCCGGGATTGGACGGCGTTCATGGAGAAGATCAACGCCAAGCCCTCCGCCAAACAGTGGGCAAGCCTGCGTATGGACGTCGTGGTCCCCGGCGAGATCGGTGACGTGGCCGAGGTGTTCATCTGGGAGCCGATCGACGGCCGCATCAACGAAGCCATCGGGACGGCCACAGCGGCCAAGGCGATTCACGAGAAGGCCGGCGCCAAGGTCAGTGTCAACGTGGATCGCCTGAACCGGGTCCACTACGTGATGTCGTTCGACAACCTCGAGGCGTGGGCCAAGTTCCAGGACACGCCGAACGAGGAGTTCTCGAAGTTCATGGAGAAGTACTACCAGAATCCCCCCGCGAAGCTGGTGGAGAACTACGCCGTGAACTCGGTCGACTGAGAGTCCGGCTCACCTCGTCGGACGCTCGAACAGGGGGTCGGGAAGCTCCGGGTCGAACTCGGTCTCGGTGAAACTCCGCGTCCATTCGCCCAGAGGTTCTCGATCCCCTGGTGAGAGTGGAGCGGATCCGAGGCGCGGGACCGTGCCGAGCTCGGAGACTCAGGCCGACCCCGCTTCACCGGGCTGCTTCTTTGACCGCCAGAGGTTGAGACTCTCCACCAGCATGGAGAAGGCCACGGCGAAGTAGAGGTAGCCCTTGGGAATGTGGAAGTGCAGGCCGTCGGCGATCAGGGCGACTCCGATGAGCAACAGGAACGAGAGTGCCAGCATCTTCACCGTCGGGTGACGTTCGACGAAAGCGCTCACCGGTTCGGCGGCAAAGACCATCACCGCCATTGCGACCACGATCGCAGCCACCATCACCGGCACGTGGTCGGCCATTCCGACCGCCGTGAGCACCGAGTCGAGGGAGAACACGATGTCGAGCACGGCGATCTGGGAGACTACGGCCAGGAAGCCGGCACGCTTCACGTTCGCCTCCGCCTGGTGCTCTCTTCCCTCGACCTCGTGGTGAATCTCCAGGGTCGACTTCCAGAGCAGGAAGAGACCTCCGCCCACCAGAATCAGATCGCGCCACGACCACTCCTGGTCGAGCAGGGAGAACAGCGGTGCGGTGAGACCGATCAGCCAGGAGAGGGCGAGGAGGAGCGCGATCCGCGTGACCAGAGCGAGCAGGAGGCCGACTCTGCGCGCCAGGGGCTGCCGAGCGGGCTCGACTCGCTGGCTGATGATCGAAATGAACACCAGATTGTCGATGCCGAGGACGATCTCGAGCACCACGAGGGTGAGCAGACTCACCCAGGCGGCGGGGTCGGTCAGGATCTCGATCAATGGGTCTCCTCCTCGAAGCTCACTCGACGCCCTGGTCCTTCTCGCGGGGACGGCTCAGACACTCCTGCGCCGTCGAGGCCACCAACATACCCTCTCGGCCGTCGAAGGCTCCTTCTGGCTCGAGCGGCTCCGTGAGTCGGGACGCTACCAGGCTCGAGGCCGAGTTTGGACGAGATCGAACGGCCATCCACACCGAGGGTGTCTCGGTCTCATGGCAATGAGCGGCTCGAGCGCGGGAGCTTCTGGGCGCCGCGGCGGGGTCTCCCCTGCCCGAACCTCTGCCGGGCCTCGGCGAGCAGGTAAAGTTCCCTATTGACGCCGGCTGCGACCTTCACTACATTGCGCGGCCAGTTGCCAGAGACAACCGGGAATTCCTCCCGCCGACTCTGGCGGAGATCTTCGAGAGAAATGAAGATCGAGCGCCTGCAAAGGCCCCTGTCGGACGGCACCGCCCAATCGGAGCTGTTCGACGAAGATGACGACGACCCCTTAGGTAGCGTAACGGCAACTGCCGCTCCCCTATCTCCACTCCCGTTCCCGGCGGAGGTCGAGCCGGGTCCGGGCGCCTCCCCGAGACGCTCCAGGCCGAGCGAGTCTCCCTGCACCCGGTCCTTCCGGCGCAGGCACTTCCCGCAAGCCACCCTCGCCGAGTGGAACGACTGGCGCTGGCAATCGCGCCATCGCTTCACTACGCTCGAGCAGCTCGATCGCGTGCTGGAGCTGTCGCCTGCCGAGCGTGAAGCGCTGGTGCGCGGTGGCGCGATGCTGCCGGTCGGGGTCACCCCCTACTATCTGAGCCTGGTCTCCGCGCACGATCCCGCCGACCCGCTGCGCAGGACGATCCTGCCGCTCCCCGAGGAGCTGGTGCGCGGTCCGGGGGAGGCCGACGATCCGCTGGGCGAGGACGCCCACATGCCGGTGCCGGGGCTGGTGCACCGCTATCCCGATCGAGTGCTGCTGCTCGTGCTCGACTTCTGTTCGACCTACTGCCGGTACTGCACGCGGTCGAGGGTGGTCGGACACGGGGAGATTCGGCCCAACGAGGCGCGACTGGAACAGGCGTTCGACTACATCCGACGCAACCCGCAGATTCGCGACGTGCTGCTCTCTGGGGGCGACCCGCTCGCGATGTCGGACGAGCGTCTCGACTGGGTGCTCGGTCGGCTACGAGAGATTCCGCATCTCGAATTCGTACGCATCGGCACGAAGATGCCGGCCGTCCTGCCCCAGCGCATCACCCCGCAACTGACACGCGTGCTGCGCCGCTACCACCCGCTGTGGATGAGCCTGCACTTCATGCATCCCGCAGAGTGCACGCCGGAGAGCGAGCGCGCCTGCGCGCGTCTCGCCGACGCGGGGATTCCTCTCGGGTCACAGACGGTGTTGGCCCGGGGAGTCAACGACGACGTCGAGACGATGCGCGATCTGGTTCATCGCCTGCTGCTGATGCGCGTGCGCCCCTACTACCTCTATCAGTGCGATCCGATCTCGGGCTCAGCGCACTTCCGAACGACGGTCGAAAAGGGCCTCGAGATCGTCCGGGGACTGCGCGGCTTCACCACCGGGTATGCGGTGCCGACCTTCGTCGTCGATGCTCCCGGTGGCGGCGGGAAGATCCCGCTTCAGGTCGACTCGGTGGTCGGCCGCGACGGCGAGGACCTGTTGCTGCGCAATTTCGAGGGGAAGGTCTTCCGCTATCCGGACCCGGGCTCCTCGTTCGGTCTCGATCGCACGGAGATCGCGGCTGCGTCGGCGGTGGACCCCCGAGGAGCACGAACGTGACGAACATGTCGATGGAGCGACCGATGCCGGAACTGGGCTCATACGGAGCGGATCGTCCGCTACCGGACGTTCCTCCCCTCCATATCGCTCTGGTCTACGACCTGAGAACGGAGTACCTGAAGGCCGGCTACTCCGAGGAGGAAACCGCCGAGTTCGACCAGGAGGGAACCATCGACGCACTCGAGGAGGCGCTGCGCGAGCTCGGGCACCGCACCGAGCGGGTCGGTCACGCCATTCGCCTGTGCGAGCGACTCGCCGAAGGGCAACGATGGGACCTCGTGTTCAACATCGCCGAGGGTCTCCACGGGTACGGTCGAGAGGCCCTGGTACCCGCGATTCTCGATCATCACCGGATTCCCTACACGTTCTCCGACCCCCTGGTCTCGGCCACCACGCTGCACAAGGCGACGGCCAAGCGGCTGGTTGCCGCCGTCGGCGTGCCGACGCCGGACTTCGCAGTGATCGAGGACGTGGGGGATCTCGACCATGTGAATCTCGAGATGCCCGTGTTCATCAAGCCGATCGCCGAGGGCACCGGCAAGGGGGTGACCCCGGAGTCGATCGTGCACGACCGGGCCTGGATGCGCGACCGATGCTTCGAGCTGCTCGAGAGCTACCGTCAACCGGTGCTGGTCGAGACGCTGCTTCCGGGGCGCGAGCTGACCGTCGGTATTCTCGGGACCGGGTCCTCGGCTCGCGCGCTCGGCACCCTCGAGGTGGTGCTGCGCCCGGGCGCGGAGGAGGGCGTCTACTCGTACGTCAACAAGGAGCGCTGCGAAGAGCTGGTCGACTACGTCCGCGTGAGCGCGCAGCACGACCCGACGGTGTGCGAGGCCGAGCGAGTGGCGTTGGCTGCCTGGCGCGCCCTGGGGTGTCGCGACGGTGGACGTATCGATCTGCGTTGTGACCGCGAGGGGCAGCCCTCGTTCCTCGAGGCCAACCCGCTGGCCGGCCTCCACCCGTTGCACTCCGACTTGCCGATCCTGGCGACCGAGGAAGGCATGTCCTACCTTCGGTTGATCGCGGAGATCGTCCACTCGGCGTGGGCGAGGGTCGACTCGGAACGTACGACCGAGGCTCTGTTCTCGGCCCCCGATGGCGAACATGCACATCGCCCTCCTGCACGACACGGTTGAGGACGGCGACGGGCCCGACCGTCTCGACGTGCTGGTCCAGCTCGAGGCCGTGGCCGAGGCGCTCGAACGGCGCGGGCACCACCCGCGGCGTCTGGCCTGCGATCTCGATCTCGGAATGCTGCGCTCGGAGCTCGAACGGATTCGCCCGGACGTCGTTTTCAACCTCGTCGAGAGCCTTGCTGGTCAGGATCGGCTGATCGCGCTCGTCCCTGCGCTCGTCGAGTCGCTGGGGCTACCGCTCACCGGTGCCCCCTCTCTGGGGCTGGCCCAGAGCACGAGCAAGCTGGCCAGCAAACGCATGCTGGCACGAGCGGGCATTCCGGTGCCGACGGGTCTGGGCAGCTGGCCGCCCGGAGCCCGCCACGAGCCGGTCGCCGAGGGCGCGCTAGAGGGCCGCGTCATCGTCAAGTCGGTGTGGGAGCACGGCTCCCCGGGACTCGATGACGCCGCCGTACTGCCGAACGGCCACGACCTGGAGCGCTCGCTCGAGCGAATGGCTCCGCGTTTCGGGGGGGCCTGTTTCGCCGAGCCCTACATCGAAGGCCGGGAGATCAACCTCTCGCTGCTGGTGTCGCCCAACGGCGAGCCGAGCGCCTTGCCGCCCGCCGAGATCCTCTTTCTCGAGTACCCGCCAGGCAAGCCCAACATCGTCGGGTTTCGCGCGAAGTGGGTACCCGCTTCCTTCGAGTACGCGAGCACTCCGCGGAGTTTCGAGTTCCCGGAGGAGGACCGGGAGCTGCTGCTCGAGCTCGAGGCGCTGGCCGTCGCGACCTGGCACGTGCTCGGACTGGCGGGGTGGGCCCGGGTCGACTTCCGGGTCGATGCGCTGGGACGTCCTTTCGTTCTCGAGGCCAACGCCAACCCCTGTCTCTCGCCCGATGCGGGCTTCGCCGCTGCGCTCGAGCGGGCTGCGATTCCGTTCGACGAAGCGATCGATCGACTGCTCGACGACGCCGTGCGACGGTGCGGCACGCGAACGGCAACGGCCGTATCGGTCCCCGCGGAATAGGTCACGACAACTCATGTTTCTCATCCGACGGGTCTACGATGACGTCCTGCTCGCCAACCGCACCGCGATCGAGGCGGCGAGCGGCATTCTGCGAGCGCAGTTCGAGCACGCCCCGCGGCGCGACATCGAGGGCATTGCCGAGAAGCTACGCAACCCGTTCGAGCAGGGCTTTCGGAGCATTCTCTTCGTTGCGGAGGATCGGCGGGGCGAGGTACTCGGCTTCGCTCTGCTGTTTCACGAGCCGATCCTCCACTTCACGTATCTCGACTACATCGCGACCGACCGAGGGCTGACCAGTCGAGGCATCGGTGGAGCTCTCTACGAGAAGCTGCGTGGTGAGGCGGTGGCGCTCGACTGCCGGGGGCTGCTCTTCGAGTGTCTGCCCGACGACCTGCCCGAAGGCCCCGGGGATCTTCAGAAGGCGAACGCGGCGCGACTGCGCTTCTACGAGCGCTACGGTGCGCGGCCGATCGCCAACAACGCCTACGACGCTGCGGTGGATCCGACCGACCCGGATCCGATGCCGCTGCTGGTGCTCGATCCATTGGGCGGTGACGAACCGATTCCACGGGATTGGATGCGCAAGGTGGTGCGGGCGATTCTCGAGCGCAAGTACGCCCATCTGTGCCCGCCCGAGTACGTCGACCGGGTGGTGCGCTCCTTCGTCGATGACCCGATCCAGCTGCGGAGCCCTCGCTACGCGAAGAAGAGCCAACCGGCCCGAGCGCAGCCGCAGCCTCGCCCGGAGCCGATCGCTCTGGTCGTCAACGACCGCCACGACATCCACCACGTCCGCGAGCGCGGCTACGTGGAGTCGCCGGTGCGGATCCCCCGGATCCTCGCGGCGCTGGAATCGACCGACTGGTTCGAGACCCTCAAGCCGAGGGCACGCTCGATTCGGCACGTCGAGGCAGTGCACGACCCGGATCTGGTCGCCTATCTTCAGAGCGCCTGCCAGGACGTCGAAGAGGGCAAGTCGCTCTACCCCTACGTGTTCCCGGTGCGCAACCAGAATCGCCGGCCCAGGGAGCGCTCGGTCCTGGCCGGCTACTTCTGCATCGACACCTTCACCCCGATCCATCGCAACGCGTTCCGGGCCGCAAAGCGGGCCGTCGACTGCACGCTGAGAGCGGCCGACGAGATCAAAGCCGGACGAAGATTGGCCTACAGTCTCGTGCGTCCGCCGGGGCACCACGCGGAGTACCGCTCGTTCGGCGGTTTCTGCTACTTCAACAACGCCGCGGTGGCGGCTCACTACCTGGCCTCCGAGGGCCCGGTCGCCATCCTCGACATCGACTACCACCACGGCAACGGACAGCAGGACATCTTCTACCGGCGCCGCGACGTGCTCACGGTCTCGATCCACGGTCATCCGCGCTTCGCCTATCCGTACTACACCGGCTTCGAAGACGAGGAGGGAGAGGGGGAAGGAAGTGGATTCAACCTGAACATCCCGCTGCCGGAGAAGCTCGACGGTTCGGCGTTCTTCCGTGAGCTGCGCCGGGCACTCGCCGCGGTCACCAGATTCGACCCCAGCGTCCTGGTCGTCGCGCTCGGTCTCGATCCGGCAAAGGGGGACCCTACTGGCACCTGGAGCCTCGTGCCGGCCGACTTCGAGCGCAACGGGCGCGCGATCGGCGAGCTCGGACTGCCGACGCTGGTGGTCCAGGAAGGGGGCTATCGCACACGCTCTCTGGGATCCAACGCGCGGGCCTTCTTCTCGGGGCTGTCCCAGGGGCTTCCCCGATGACTGCCGCAGTCGGGGAAGAGGAGCTGCACTTCCGGCCATGGGCCCGGGCGTCGGACGGTCCGCGAATCGCGACCATGCTTGGCGCCACCGGACTGTTCCGCCCCGACGAGATCGAGATCGCGGTCGAGTTGGTCGAGGAGCGGCTCGAGCAGGGGGAGTCGTCCGGCTATCACTTTCTCTTCCTCGAGCGCAGCGACCAGATCCTGGGCTACAGTTGCTACGGGCCGATCCCGCTGACCCAGGACAGCTGGGATCTCTACTGGATCGCGATCGAGCCGGGGAGTCACCGTAGCGGACTCGGGCGCCGCCTTCTTCTCGAGACGGAACGTCGCGCTCGCGTCAGCGGAGCCCGCCAGCTGTTCGTCGATACGTCCGGGCGCGACGACTATCTCGCCACCCGCTCGTTCTACCTGGGGTGTGGCTACCGTGAGGCGGCCCGCCTGGTCGACTTCTACGCTCCCGAAGACGACAAGGTGATCTACGCACGAACACTCGAATGAGCCGCGCGATCACGGCGCACAAGAACGCCGACTCGCGAGAGCGCGACGAGGAGGGCGGTACGCCTTCAGGGTAGATAGCCCCGAATCGTCTTGACTCGCACCCCGTCGCGATCGACCGATACGTCGATCTCTCGGTACCCGGCTCCTTCGCTCGTCGAGTGGTAGGCAATCAAATACTGAGAGCGCAAGTCGCGCTCGATCTCTCGAAAGACCTCTGAGGCCTTCTTGGCGCGGCGAAGCGTGTAGACGGCGCCGCCGGTCTCCCTGGCCAGGCGCCTCAGGCGAGTCGGCCCCTTCGACTCCCGGGCAGTGCCGACCAGGATCGGGTAGATCGAGACCCCCACCCGGCGCGCATAGTCGAGCACCTGCTCGTAGTCGAAGCGACTGTGCTGATCGTGCCCGTCGGTGATGACGACCAGCGCTCGTTTCCCCGAGAGGCCAGCGAAGTAGTTGAGCGTCAGCAGCAGACTGTCCCAGATCGCGGTCCCACCGAAGGCCTGCATGGATCCGGCTCCCGCTCGCAGCCAGCGGTGGCTGTCGGTGAACGGCACCACGACGTGCGGAGTCTGGTTGAAGGTGATCAGACTGGCTCGGTCGCCCTCCTCCAGCAGGTCTTCGAAGAAGGTGAGGGCGGTGTCGGTGGCAACTCGGATCTCCTCGGTCATGGTGTTGGAGTTGTCGACCAGCACCGCTGCCCAGATCGGAAGCTCCTCGATGCGCTCGAAGCGATGGATGGGCTCGGTCTGCCGGTTCTCGCGCACCGTGACTTCGCTCTGTACGAGATCGGTCACCGGCTTCTCTTGTCGGTCGGTCACGGTGGCGAAGAGCTCGACCAGTCGAACCTCGACCCGGTCGACCTCGCCGACCGGTCGCACGAAGCGAGTGGCCTCGGTGGTCCGTCCATCTTCGAGGTGGGCAACCGCGCGAATGAACATCGGAGCGCGCTCGATCGGCGTCTCGATGGCCGCGTTCCACGGAGGCTCGTACAGGGACTCGTGGAGGCGATCGTCGAGGAAGAGGTCGAGCTTCTCCACGTCGCTTCCCACCGGGACGGTGGGGATGGCCTCCGCCATGAGGTGTAGCTTCTCGTCGCTGAGTACCGAGTCGACCCTCAGATCGAGCTCGAAATCGTGTCGGCCTCCGTTGAGCTGGAGCTGGTCACGGGCGAGCTCGTTCCCGGCGCGATCGAGGGCGCGGGCGACCAACCGATGCGGCCTCGGTGAGTCTCCCAGAGCGACCGAAAAGTCGAAGGGAGGGGAATCGAGTCGCGCGACCGTCTCGCCGTTCATGTCGAGCTCCACCCGGTCGATTGTCATGCCCGTCGCTTCGACCGGGATCGCGGTCGTGCCGACCAGGAGGCCCGGTGGCGGTTTGAGACGAACCGTCGCACGCACTGCGGCCGAGACGACTGAGTCAGATTCAGCCGGCGTGCTCCGGCTGGAGCTGCTCGACGGGACTTCAGGGACCTCGAGTGGCACCACTTGTCTTCCGATCAGCGTCCCCGCTTCTTCCAGGCTGAGAACGAGCTGGTAGCTGCCTGGAGCGATCGGGCGCACGAATCGCAGTTCGAGAGGAAGAGGTTCTCTGACCGCTGGGGAGTCGGTCGTGGGAGCCGTGAGCTCCATCTGCCACCTCGAATAGCTGCGCCGGAAGCGGTCCACGACTCGATCGCCCTCGAGGATCTCCCCGAGCAGGTCGAGCTCGAGCTGAGGCGACTCCGAGCCCTGTGCGACGCCACGCTCGAGCAGGACCGAGAGGCTCCCCTCGACCAGCAGTCGTCCATCGGGGGAGGGGTGAAAGGCCAGTCGCGGTCGGCTCAGCTCGAGCGGAGGTGTGTGGCTCGCGGCTCGTACGTACTCGTCCGGCTCGAGCGAGCGCGGCCGGGCCAGGGGGCTGCGTCGTCTGAGGTCGCGCCACTCGAGTGGGTTCGAGAGGGCCTCTTCGAGAAAGGTGCTGACGTGGGGATAGCCCAGAAAGCAGCCGTTCTGCGCTGCAGCTCGAACGATGGCCCTGGGCGGTTGACTCTCCCACTTCTGCCGATCGCGAGGGTCGAGCACGGCGCCGATCCCGTCGCCCGGATTCCACATGCGGAAGCCCTCGTCGGTCGAGGGAAGGAGGATCGACAAGGAGTCCGATTCCTGCGGGCTGCTGTAGAAGAAGAGCTCCAGGGCAGCGAAGGGACGACACGAAGTCGGAGCGGTGCGCCCCTCCTTCTGCAAGCGAACGGAGTAGGCAGGGCGGCCCAGCAGTACGGTCACTCGGTGGCGGTCGTCCCATCCGGGGTAGCGCTGCTCGGCGACCGAGAGATTGAACAAGAACCGCTCTCTGGCCTCGTTTCGGAGGGTCGCGGGAACAGGATCCCGCGCCTGCCAGAATCCCGCCACGAAGCGACTGCGCTCCTCGAGGCTCAGCTCATCGAAGACCTGCCGCTCCTCGGTGGTGATGAGCGCATCGACGGTGCGCAGCCAATCGGCGAACCAGGCTCGGGGGGGCGCGGGCTGGGTCGAAAGCGGTTCGACCGAGGCTCCCCTCTGGGCGGGCACCAGGGTCAGCGCTGCCAGGGAGAGGACGAGTCGTGTTCGTCTGTGCATGCGGTTCCCTCGTTTCGTTCGGGCGCCGCTTCTCCGTGAAGGCTCCGAGGTTATCGCATAGGCTTTCGCCGGAGGCTCAGGGGCAGGATGAGCCCTTTGGGTATGCGAGGAAGACGCATGGCCCGATCGAAGACAGTAAAATCTGCCGATGGACTCCTCGAGTTGTGTCGGCGACTTCCGGGAACCACTGAAGACGTCAAGTGGGGCGACAATTTCGTCTTCTCGGTGGGCGGGAGGATGTATGCCCTGTTCGACATGCCCGATTTCGAGACCTTCTCTTTGAAGGTCGATCCGGTCACCTTCGACGTATTGACGACGAAGCCGGGAATCGAGCCGGCGCCCTACATGGCGCGGGCCTCGTGGATTCGCTTCGAGTCGCGAGATCTGTTGCCCGAGGACGCCCTGGTCGAGTTGTTCGAGAACTCCCACGCTCTGGTGGCGGCAAAGCTCACCAAGAAGCGGCAACGGGAGCTGGGGCTGCTCGACCGGGCGGACTGATCCTCGGAAGGTCGTGACTCGGGATCCTCTCCAGGCGCTCGAGTGGCCCGTGCGTCCAGGCCGGCCCGCACTCCCCACCCGGCTTGCACGGGCAACTCTTGTCCGCGACCGTTTCGTCGCGGTCTACGTCCGTTCGCCGACTACTCGAACCGCTCGGCCGTCTGGCCCGGAAGCGGAATCTCGGTGCGCTCGATCTCTGGCTGGGGACCGCTCTCCAGGAAGTAGCGCCCGAAGCGGTTGGCCAGAAAGTCCGTCAGCCCGATCTCCTCCTGCTTGACGAATCCCGAGCCCGGGAGTCGACCTTCGAGATGGAGATCGAGGGCGGCGCAGACCCCGGCAGCGGTGGAGATCTGGATGGCGCTCCAGTCCTCTCCGCCGATCGAGCGGTGATAGATCTTCCTGGCATCGCTCAACTGGACGAGCTGCTCGTTGCGCCAGCCGGTGACGTGACAGAACACGATGACCACGTCCTGGAAGGTGACGGGGACGGCGCGCTCGAGGATGTCCTTGAGCATGTCGCGCCGTTCGCCGAGCCGAAGGTCCTGCACCAGGAACGCCATCAGATCGCGATGCCCCGGGTAGCGGATCGTGCGGTAGCTCAGCTCACGAACCTGCCCATCGAGCGTCTCGCACAGGGTGCCGAGACCACCCGAAGTGTTGAATGCCTCGTACCGGACCCCGTCCAGGGAGAACTGCTCGAGCCCCTCGAGCGGCAAGACCGCGGTGACACGGCCTTCGTGGATCGCGTCACAGGGATTGCAGTACTCGTTGATCAGTCCGTCGGTGGACCAGGTCAGGTTGTACTTGAGGAAGTTCGAAGGGAACTTCGGAAGGGCGCCCACGCGCATGGAGACGCTGTCGAGCTTGTCGAAGCGCTTGCTCAGGTCGTACGCCAGAATGGAAACGAAGCCGGGTGCCAGGCCGCATTGCGGCATGAAGATCTGGCCGGGCGTCGCGTCTGCGGCGATGCGGCGTACCCGGCGGGTCGTCTCGATGTCTTCGGTGAGATCGAAGTAGCTCGCACCGGCGAGCAAGGTCGCTTCGGCGACCTGGGGGTTGAAGCGGAAGCTGAGAGCGGAGACCACGCTCTGGCACCCGGCGATGGCGGCGGCCAGTTCGCCGGGGTCGGTCGCGTCGAGCACGAGCGTTTCGACGTCCAGCTTCTGGCGCAGACGCTCGAGCGAGTGCGCGTCGACGTCGCCCACGCGAACCGAATAGTCGCCCGAGTCGAGAAGGAATCGAGAGATCATGCGGCCGATCTTGCCGCTTCCGAGAACCAGTACACGATGCATGACGTTCTCCTGGAGGAATACCAACGGCTCACTCTATCCGCGCTGGAAGCGCCACCGGAAGACCTCCGGGTATCGGCTTTCCCTCAGGGACCCCCGGCGTCGTCGGAGGGCTCGTGCGGGGTCTGTGGACTTGGAATCCGAGCAAGCGAGCTCTCCCACTTCGAGCGGGCGGTCGTGGACCGGTCCGGTAGAGTCTCACTCCATGCAGAGTGAATCCGACCTGGAGGTCGGCCAGACGATCGGGCCCTACCGCATTCTCGGCGAGATCGGTGCCGGTGGAATGGGTGTGGTCTATCGTGCGCTCGACGGCCGACTCAAGCGCGAGGTGGCGCTCAAGATCCTGCCTCGCGAGGCGGCGATGAGCGCGGAGCGGGTCGCTCGCTTTCGCCGGGAGGCCGAGGCGGTCGCGGCTCTGGATCACCCGGGAATCGTGGTCATCCATTCCATCGACGAGGCCCCCCATCCCGCCGACGGGACGCCGACCCACTTCCTCACCATGGAGCTGGTCGACGGCCGTTCGCTGGGCGAGCTCCTTCCCAAGGACGGTACGGGTATCGATGGCTTCTTCGATCTCGCGCTGCCGATCGCCGAGGCCGTGGCGGCTGCGCACCGCCGCGGGGTCGTCCATCGTGATCTCAAGCCCGGCAACATCCTCGTCACCTCTGAGGGGCGTCCCAAGATCCTGGACTTCGGCCTCGCCAAGCTGGAGTCGGCAGCCGAGGGGGAAGCCGACGACCCCACCCGTACCGCCCGTTGGCAGACAGAAGGCGGCGTGTTCATGGGGACCCCGGGCTACGCGGCGCCGGAGCAGGTCGAAGGCGGAGCGGTCGATGCACGATCGGACGTCTTCGCGCTCGGCTGCCTCTTCTATCGAATGCTGTCGGGGGGCGAGGCCTTCGAAGGCCCCACCGCCGGTGCACGCATGGCGCGGATACTGCGGGGAGAGGGTCCTGACTTCTCCGCGCTCTCGGTGCCGCCGCCGATCCGCGACGTCGTGGAACGATGCCTGGCGCGCGAGCCGGAGCGACGCTACGCCGACGCGACGGAGCTGAGCGAAGCGCTGCTCGCCGCCCGGGCATCACTCGAGCCGCCAGCGTCAGACGACCGGACTCTCGTGGGCTCCCCTCTGACGCGTCTCGCCCTGATCGCGTTCGCCCTCGCCCTGGTCGCTGCCCTGGGGGTCTGGTGGGGGACCCGAAGCTCACGGGCGCTGCGAACCTACGCCGAGATCGTCCCCAGGATCGAAGCGCTCCAGGCAGAGCGACGGATGGTCGAGGCCTGGGACCTCGCCCGGCAGGCGCTGGCCGAGATGCCGGATGACGAGCGGTTGGACCGGGCGCTGCGCGCTTCGAGCCAGCCGATCACGGTGTCGGTCGAGCCACCTGGGGCGTCGCTCGCCATCAAGGCCAACCGCGACCCGACGGCGTCCTGGATCGACGTCGGCTCCGCACCTTTCGGCGAAATGAGGGTGCCGGCCGAGACCTTTCGATGGCAGGTGACGGCCGAAGGCTATCGGACGGCGGAAGGGCTGCACGCCCCCTTCCTGGGCGCCATGGAGGTGGACCTCTTCCGGGAGGACGAGGCGCCGGCGGAGATGGTCTGGGTGCCGACCGGCGAGGTGGAGACTCGCGCCGGCGACGTTTCGGTCAGCGGTTTCTGGATCGATCGTCTGGAGACCTCGAACGCCGACTTCCAGCGTTTCGTCGACGACGACGGGTATCGGAGCGCAGCTCTGGAACGGTTCAAGGACAAGACCGGACGCCCAGGGCCCGCAGGCTGGCGGCTTGCCCAGCATGCGGAGGGGGAGGGACCCCTGCCGGTGACCGGGGTTTCCTGGTACGAGGCGCAGGCCTACTGCCACACCCTGGCAAAGGAGCTGCCGACCTTCTTCCACTGGCACCGCGCCGCCTCCTTCAGCGACGAAGGGTTGCGGTTCAGCAACTTCAACGCCGAGAGCCCGACCCCCGTCGGAAGCCAACTGGCGATCACCGAGTTCGGTGCGCGAGACATGGCGGGTAACGTCCGCGAGTGGGTAGCCAACGAGAGCGGCGACGACCGCTTCGTGATCGGCGGTGCGTTCAACCAACCGGAGTATCTCTACGAGGCCAGGGAGGCCCTGGACGCCAACGCGCGCACGGACGACGTGGGCGTGCGCTGCATGAGGACGGTCACGGCCGTTCCCGACGAGCTACGGGGACCGCTGCCGGCGATGCGGCACGACTTCCGCGAAGACCAGCCGATCGGGGACGATCTCTACCGCGCAGTCACCGCGCAGTACAGCTACGATCACGTGGCGATCGAGGGAGAAGTCGTCGCCCGCGAGGACAGCCACGGGCGTTGGATCCGGGAGACGGTGACCTACCCGGCAGCCTACGGCGGCGAGGAGATCGCCGCCTATCTCTACCTGCCGCGGGACGTGGCTCCGCCCTATCAGACCATCGTCTACTTCCCCGGTTCCGCGGCGCTGGACTTCCGTGACAGCTCGACGATCGCCGAGGTCGCGTTCCTCGACTTCCTGCCCGCGAGCGGGCGGGCGCTCGTCTATCCGATCTACCAGAAGATGTACGAGCGCGGCGACGGCCAGCCGGTCGGCGGAATGTCGGGGCTGCGAGACCTCCTCGTGCAGTGGGCCAAGGACGTCTCGCGCACCGTCGACTATCTCGAGACCCGGCCGGACGTCGATGCCGATCGTCTCGCCTTCGTCGGCGTGAGCCTCGGGGCGTACTACGGGCCAATCTTCACCGCCCAGGAGCCGCGCTTCCGAGCCAGCGTGTTGATCGCCGGCGGCCTCTCCACGGGCATGGAGAAATACCCGCCCGAAATCCACCCCTTGAACCACGCGCCGCGCATCACAGCGCCGACGCTGATGGTCGCCGGGCGATCGGACTTTCTGCGCGACGTCGAGCAGGAGCAGCAGCCTCTCTACGACGCGATCGGGATGAAGGAGCCGGAGAAGCGCTTCGCGGTGCTCGATGGGGGGCACATCCCGGACTGGGACGAGGTCATCCGGGAGACGCTCGACTGGCTCGACATCTACCTGGGCCCGGTGTCGCGCGCCGAGGAGGCCGCGAACTGAGGTGAGCTCGCCCTTTCCCGAGGCCAGCTGAGCCACAGCGAAGGGAAGGCGCTGCACGAGAGCACAAAGCCCCTGCAGGCTCGCGGCCTTGCAGGGGCTTCGCTGGATCGCCGCCGGCTCGGCGATCGACCGGATCATCGACCCGGGTCGAGCTCCTCACCGCGATGAAGATGGGCACGAGAGATCAGCTGGTGGACCGAGCGTCGTTCTCGGTCAAGGTGATCACCGAGTCGGCAACCAACTCCCGTCCCTCGAACAGGTCGCGGTCCATCTCACCCCTAACGCTGACTCGGTCACCGATCTCGATCTTCTGCCAACCCTTCTCGTCGAGAGGGTCGTAAGAAAGAGCGTCCGTCTCTACCGTCAGCAGTCGCTTCTCGGTGGCGATGGTGAACTCGCCCTCGTTCGGATCGACGCTGGTGACCATTCCTCGAACCGTCATCTGGGCAGGAATGATCGGCAGAGTCACGGTGTAGAAACTGTCCTCTTCATCCGCACTACTCGCGTAGAAGTAGCTGTTGAGATTCTCGACATAGACGCTGCTCGCTTCGATGGTAGTCGTTTCGAACAGGTCGTCGTCGATTTCACCGTAGACCGTCACGCGGTCGCCGGAGAGGAGCTTCTGACCTTCGTGGTACCAGTCCCAATCGTCCATTTCGACGATGACCGTTCCGTCACCGTAGTCGAGAAAGAACGCGTCCGGCTCGGTGGCGGTCACCGTTCCGGAGATGCTAATCCAGGCCTGGTCCTTCATGGCGTAGGGGTCCTGCGCCAATGCAGGCGACGCCATCAGCGCCAGAAGTGTGGTCGTTGCGAAGAACATGAGGAACTTGCGTCTCATATCGTTTCGATTCCTCCTTTGATGTGTCGTTGATTCGTTGTCATCGAGGATCGATGACCTCTTCAAACTCTCGCCAGGAGGTAGGCTGCAAAGACGATTCCAGGGGTACGGGGGGTGCCTCGAGACCCTTCGAGCTGCAAGATCTTCCAGCGCGGCCGAAACCCTTACCGCTCGGCGCGGGCTCCGACCTCGATCTTCAGACGGAGAGCGTGTCGTCACTCGCCTTCTCGGCCCGGCTCGACATCGAGTGTTCTGGCGACGTGACCCTCGGGTCGATCAGTCGAGGCTTCTCAGGGCCTCTCCGTAGACCGCACACAGTTCGTTGAAGTCGTCTGCCGCGTCGAACCGGGTCTGGAAGGGGGACAGGTTGTAGCCCGCCTCTTCGAGCTCGTCCCAGCGACGGCACGCCAGATTGAAGAGCTCTCCTTTCCGACCGCCATGCACCCCCGCCACGGTCGCCCCGCCGGGGAGCGTGACGTTCCACCACTTCTCTTCGAGAAAGTAGTCGACCTCTGGCTTGCAGGTAACGAGATCGCGCTCGAGGGCCTCGTCGGCCTTCAAACAGGCTTCCCCCTCGGAGAGCAGACTCGCGGCCAGATCGTCGAGCTTCTTGGTGATCAGTTTGATGGTCTTGGGCCAGCTGTGTACGGGATTGGGCGCGTTGGTACCGCCGCCGCCGACTACGTTGATAGCGATGACCTTGTCGGGGGTGGTCCAGGACTCGGACAGCTCGAACGCGAAGAGCCCGACATTCAACTTCATCCTCAGGCGCTCGAGAAGGGCCCGGACCCGCGGGGCACGCAGCGCAGCGCAGCGCCGCCACTTCGGGTACTTGGGACAGGAGGCCATCTTGAAGCTCACATCCGCGAAGGCGCTCGTCTGTATCGCGCCGCCCTCGTCGCAGAAGGTCAGCAGCTGGGAAGGGATTCGAGCGAGGAGCTCGCCCACCGCGTTCTGCCAGCCATCCACCTTGCTCAACACCGAAGCGAGTGCGTACAACACGAGTGGCGGCGGCTTGTCGATGAGCAGGGTGCGGAAGAACTCGCCTTCGCCGAACCCCGCGAGGCTTTGAATCTGGGCCTGGCCGTCGGTGAGGCACTGGAGTCGCTGAACGCTTTCCCACACACCGCTCAACTGGTCGAAGACTCCCCCGAGCTCCTGCTTGAAGATCGTAATTCCACAACCCGGGCCGCAGTTGTCACTCTGCCAGAGGGCAAAGTCCTGCCGCAGGAACTCGATCTGGTCGAGAACCCCGCCCACTTCGTCCTTGAGCACGGCAACCAGCTCCTCCAGCGCACCGATCTGGAGTCGCGAACCACGATTCCCGACTCCGAGGAGGTCTTCCAGCAGAGCCTGAATCCGGGTCCGGTCGGGAATGGTGTCCCTGACCTGGCCCAGCTGGTTCGTCAAGTTGGAGACTCCGCTCTGAATCGACTTCACTCGGCTGAGGATCGACGTCAGTGCGTCTGTAATGAAGGACTTCGAGACCAGCACCGCGTTCTCGCCTTCAACGGGGTCCGTCGAGCGCAGGACACGACCGTCAGGAGACAGCAGGGCTTCCCCGTCGGCTTCGAGGTATCCGTCGAGAAGCTGCCAGTTCTCGGGGTCGAGTGCCATCAACGCATTCAGCAGCTCCCACTCTGCATCGTCGAGGCGCACCAGGGCGTCGATCTCGCGCCAGCGAGAGAGGTCGACTTCCGCCAGCCGGCGCAGCTCACGCTCGAGGTCGTCCTGCATTTCGTCGCTCACTTCACCCTCCGCGTGGCGAATGGCTCGGGAGCTCGAGCTGAGCGAGTTCCGAACCTGGAACCACGAACCCTCGGACCACTCCCCGAAAGAAGTGCCGAGCTCATCGGTCTCGCGCAGGTACCAGAGATACTGCCCGCCTGGCTCGAGACAGAGATCCGAGGGTGGGGTCCAGGAGGAGGCTGACCCTGGCAACGTGACGCGGATCGACGGGGCGTTCTCGGACTGAAGGCTGTCTGCCGCGCTTGCCAGCCGATCGGCGGCGCTCTCAGAACCCACTTCGAGCACGACGAGCTCATAGGCAACGGCGCCTTCGACCACACCCCAGCTGAAGGTGGGACAGCGCTGCACGTTGCTCGTCATCCGGAGCTGGTTCCCGGGTGAGACGGCGACGGGCCGGTCGCCTTCAAAGCCAGCGGCAGCTGACCCCTGTGCGGATGCGAGCGAGGTCGTTGCGAGCACCGCGACCATTGCCGCCATGAGGCCGAGAACGAAACGAGAGCACTTCATGACCGATCCTCCCGGGCGTGTAGTCGTTCGCACTGTGGCTCTGACCCTAGCGCAGCGTCGCAGCGGATCAAACGAGGGCTCCGTCGGGTGGCGAACGTACGACCTCGCAGAGTGGGCTGCCCGAGAGAGCCGACCGGTCGCGCTGGAGTCGTGGTCGGCGCTCTCGAGCGATTGTTGATTCGCGTGGGTGCTGGCTTCGCCTATCAGACAACTTCGGAGGTCGTCGGGTCGACGCGCTCGAGCGACTCATACGACCGACTCGCAGTTGTCCACTTCGATTGCCAGGCCCTCCGGGAGCTCGCTGGCGGGAGGGACTAGAAGCCGGGATCGGACCGTTTCGCGAGGCTCTCGTCCCAGTGGGCGACGTCACGCTCCTGCACCGCGGCTGCGGTCTCGGCAAAACTCTCGTCCCGCGTATAGCCGACGTCGACGATGCAGGCCTCGAGCAGCTCGGCATCGGTGACGCCTACCTTCTCGCAAGTCTCCTTCGCGTGGCGCCGCCGGCTTGCCGGCAGGGTCCTCGCCGAGACCTCGCGCCCCGACTTCGGGCGTCGGAAGGTCCGGGTGCTCTGCCCCGGCTCGTACTCGAACAGAGACTGCTCCTGTGTGACGAGCGAGGCATCCGCCTCGACCAAGAGCAGTCGCTTCGCCAGATCGGTCAAGCTGCGCTCGGCTCTCGACAGCGACGCCCCACCGCTCGAGACCGTCGACAGGTCGACGTCGTCACCCGCACGGCCGTTGAAGTTGCCGAAGAGGCCCGAGAGCGTCTCACGGCGAGTCTCGGCCGGGAGCAGGAATGCATTCAGATGGCTCCTGCGCACGTCGACGGTCAACATCGAGCCGTCACTCCAGTGGAAAACGTAGTCGCGCTTCGAGCGCTCGATCCATCCACCGTCGCCAAGCTCGTGCGTCTCTCCCGGAGCGAGCGACGTGGGCCGCTGGTCGAGCGAGAGCATCGGCTCTCGGCCCAGGGCCACCGATGCCCTCGTCGCACCGATGCGCACGGCCACCACCGTCGCGATCGACACGTCGCTCGAGAAGCCGGCCGACTCGAGACGCAGCTGCACCTCGAGATCGCCCTGCGTCGAGCGACTGGCGACGTACTCGCCGGTGGACTGGAACGGGTAGATCGCGCCGTCCATGGTGCGAACGTGGATATCGCCCCACGCGCGGCCTTCGGCGGCCAGGCCGGGAGCGGCCAGGATGACGAGTGCGAGGTGGAAGATCGAAGCGGAGACGATTCGCTGGGTGTTCATACCCGAGGGAGGGAGCAAATGCCGTGCCTCGACCCGAGTCCGCCCAGAAGGCGAGCCGCGCGCGCCGCTCCTCCGCCGAACGTCCTCCACCGTGGACGCCCGCCGTCCAGTAGCGGATCACTCCCGGCCGTCGACCTGCAATTCCATTCCACCCTGGTGATCTTGGGCGGCGACCATGTCCCGTTCAAGGCTTCGTCCTTCGGCCAGTAGAGGCGCATCACCATGTAGATCGGGCCATCCGGGGCTGGCAGCCAGTTCGCCTTCTGAACGGCGTCCGTCGGCTCCTTGTTCTTTACATAGAGCGTCAGCGACCCGTCCGCTCCCTTTTTCAGGTCCGGCAACATCGGCGAGTTGATCAGGTAGCGGTTGCAGCGTGGCAGGCGGCCTGAGCCGGTTCCGGCGCCGGCAAGCGCACGGGCCCGAGTTGGTCGTCCGTCGACTCTTCGGGCTCCATTCTCCCCTGGCGCAACCCTGCCTTCAGATGATCCCCGGTCAATCGTCGACGGCCGTCTCGGCGTTGCCTGCCTTGCTCAGACGTCCGGCTCGACGCATCGCCGGCGCACATCGCCTCTGCACATCTATGGGCTTCTGGTATCGTCCACGAGGAAGTGAGGGGACCGTTGCTCATGCACGCTGAACATCGTCGGGACGGGTACGCGGCCCAGGAGCCATGATTCTTCCTCTCCCTTCTGGGGCGTGGACACCCTGGCCATGACCCCCGGCGGCGCCGCCTACGCTCACTCCGACACGCCGTACGAATCGGATCGCTACCTGGCCGAAGGTCTCGAGTGATCGGCTCGCGGCTCGGACCCTACGAGATTGCCGTCGCCATCGGTGCGGGGGGCATGGGCGAGGTGTATCGGGCGAAGGATACGAGGCTCAATCGCGAGGTGGCGATCAAGGTACTACCGCTCGAGGTGGCGGAGGATCCGGAACGCGTCGCTCGCTTTCGTCGCGAGGCCCAGATCCTCGCGGCCCTGAATCACCCGAATATCGCGGCCATCTACGGACTGGAAGAGAGCCCTGCGTCGGATCCCGGGCGTCCCGCTCTGGTGGCGCTGGCCATGGAGCTCGTCGAGGGCGAGGACCTCTCGGACCGACTCGAGCACGGCGCGATCCCACTGGACGAGGCGATCGCCATCGCGAAGCAGATTGCCGAGGCGCTCGAAGAAGCGCATGAGCACGGCATCGTGCACCGCGACCTGAAGCCCGCGAACGTGAAGGTCACGCCGGACGGCAAGGTGAAGGTGCTGGACTTCGGCCTGGCCAAAGCCTACGCGGCCGAGAGCGGCGCGTCCGGGTCCGCGGAGGTGTCTCATTCCCCCACGCTGTCGCTCCACATGACCGAGGCCGGCATGATCCTCGGCACCGCCGCCTACATGTCGCCGGAGCAGGCGCGTGGCAGGGCCGTGGACAAGCGCGCGGACGTCTGGGCCTTCGGTGTCGTGCTCTACGAGATGCTCAGCGGGCGCTCGCTGTTCGCTGGCGCAACAGTGACCGACACGCTCGCCGGCGTGCTCAAGACCGAGATCGACTTCTCGAAGTTGCCTGCTGCGACACCGGCTGCGATTCGTCGACTGCTGCGCCGCTGCCTCGAGCGCACTCCGAAGAACCGGTTGCACGACATGGCCGACGCCCGCATCGTCCTCGACGAGGTCGTGAGTGGGCGGAACGAGGAGTTCCCCGAGGCACCTGGGGGGCCGGTGCCGAAGCGGACGACCTGGTGGCTCGGCGCCACAGCGCTCGTCGCTGGCCTGGCGCTCGGTGCACTGCTTGCGCGGGCGTTGATGTCACCGAGCCCGGACGCCGCGAGTGCGCCGCACATCGAGCTCGAGATCGCTCCGCCCGCCGACCTCACTCTCGTCAGCGGCCTCGCGCTCTCGGCGGACGGCAGGCGTCTCGCATTTGTCTCGCGCGGCGAGGACGGGCGCACCGCGCTCTGGGTGCGATCGGTCGACGCCCCGGCAGCGCAGATGCTTTCGGGCACGACCGACGCGCGCTACCCTTTCTGGTCTCCCGACGGCGGGCAGCTCGGTTTCTTCGCGCAGAACCGGCTCAAGGTGACGGATCTCCTCGGGGGTAGCCCCCGCCCACTCGCCGACACCGGATCGACGGCGGATGCACGGGGCGGCAGCTGGGGGGCCGACGATCGGATCGTCTACGCGCCGACCTTCCTGGGCACGCTCTACTCGATCTCCGCCGCGGGCGGCGAGCCGGAGCCGGCCACACGCGTGCCTGAGGGGAGCGAGATCGGAACCCAGCGCTTCCCCTGCTTTCTCCCCGACGGCCGGCGGTTCCTTTTCTACGGGTCGACCGGCACCGGCGTCGAGCCGGGGACGCTCTTCCTCGGCCGAATCGGCTCGCTCGACGCGAAGCGGCTCGGTCCGGCCTCCTCGGCAGCGGTCTTCGCGGCGCCCGGATACCTGCTCTACGTGAGGGGTAGTTCGCTCGTTGCCCATCGCTTCGACGATGGTGGCGAGGAGCTGGTCGGCGACCCCGTCGCGCTGGGCATCACCCTGCCTGGGGGCATCAACGTCTCCGGGCAGCGCTCGCTGGCGGTCTCGAACCAGGGGACGCTTGCCTACCGCGCCGACAAGCGGGGCGCGACCCAGCTGGTCTGGGTGAATCGGCGCGGAGAGGAGATCGGCTCAGTGAGCTCCGAGTCTGACGTCTGGCACTACGGGCCTCGGCTTTCACCCGACGAACGGCGGCTCGCGGTGTCGCGCTACGAGCCGGGCTCGACCACCGGTGAGATCTGGATCCATGACCTCCAACGCGGCACGGCATATCCCCTGACCCTCGGCGAGGAGAGCGACGACACGCTCGCGATCTGGTCGCCGGACGGCTCTGAGATCGCATTCGCCACCGTGGGCGTTGGGCGAGCGAGCGGAATCTACCGGATGGCGGCCCAGCGGTCGGGACGCCGGCAGCTGTGGATTCCTGGTGACCGCTACCGGATCCCGGCTGCGTGGCTCCCCGGCGGGGCTGGCCTGCTCTACCAGGAGAATAGCGAGTCCGGGTCCTTCAGCCTCTGGACCATCGACCTCGAGGGGCAGGGCGAGCCCCGGCGCCTCGGCCCGGGCGGGATCGGCGAGACGAGCGCGGCTCTCTCACCCGACGGCCAGTGGCTCGCGTTCGGCTCCGACGCGACCCGGCGCGCCGAGGTCTACCTGCGGCGCCTGGACGACCCGACGGGAGCGGGCACGATCCGGGTCTCTTCCGAGGGCGGGAATTTCCCGCGCTGGCGCGGCGACGGCCGTGAGATCTTCTACGCCGACGAGAACGGTTGGCTGATGGCGGTTCCGATCGAGCTCGGAGCCAAGCCGCGCCTCGGCACCCCCGAGGCCCTGTTCCAGGGGCAGCTCGAGGAAGCTGCCGATCCGCAGTACGACGCGACCTCGGACGGCCAGCGGTTCCTCCTCAACCGCGCCCTGGCCGATGATCGCAATCCCATCGCGGTCGTTCTCGGCTGGGAGCAGCGGCTGGGGGAACATGCGCCGCGATGATGGGCTCGAAGCTCGGCCCCGACGAGATCACTGCCAAGTTCGGCGAAGGGGATGAGAAGGACTCCCCTTTACCTTCCGCTGGTTCTGCCTTCAGGTGATCCCCGGTCAATCGTCGTCGGCCGTCTCGGCGTCGTCTGCCTTGCCCAGACGTCCGGCCCGACGCAGCGCCGTGCGCAACACGAAG
This sequence comes from uncultured Acidobacteriota bacterium, assembly GCA_963851415.1. Taxonomy (GTDB): domain Bacteria; phylum Acidobacteriota; class Thermoanaerobaculia; order Multivoradales; family Multivoraceae; genus CAWKPF01. Next base: position 3,143,265 of record CAWKPF010000002.1, on the reverse strand, counting down.
TCGAGCTGCGCATTCACACTGCGCAGCTCGTCGTCGGCCCACCGACGCAGGGCCTCGAGCACCTTCGGGTCGGTGCGCAGCAGGAAGGCCTCCCGCTTGCTCATCTCCTGGGCATCATCAGGTGTAGAGGGACCCGGTGTTGACCACCGGCTGGGTGTGGCGATCGCTGCACAGCACCACCAGGAGGTTCGACACCATCGCGGCGCGGCGCTCGTCGTCGAGGTCGAGGATGTTGTCGCGCTTCAGCTGGGCGAGGGCCATCTCGACCATGCCGACCGCTCCCTCGACGATCTTCGTGCGAGCCGCCACGACCGCCTGGGCCTGCTGACGCTGGAGCATCGCGGCAGCGATCTCGGGGGCGTAGGCCAGATGGCTGATTCGTGCCTCGAGCACGTCGACGCCGGCCTTGTCGAGCCGATCCTGGATATCGGTCTTCAGCTGATCTCCGATCTCGACCGTGTTGCCGCGCAAACTGACTTCGTGGTCCTCGCTGTCGTAGGGGTGACGACTCGCCAGGTTGCGCAGTGCAGCCTCGCTCTGCACCCCGACGAAGTCCTCGAAGTCGTCGACCTCGAACAGCGCTTCGGCGGTGTTGACCACGCGCCAGACGACCACTGCGGAGATCTCGACCGGATTGCCGTCCCGATCGTTCACCTTCGAGGGTCGACCGAGGGTTCGGCTCGCCCTCTGGATCACCTTGCCGGCATCGCTCTTCTGTTCGGGGAGCTGCCGGGAACCGGTCTCGAAGTTGCGGATCCGGAGCGAGATCTTCTTCTTGGAGTAGAACGGATTCACCCAGAAGAAGCCCGACTCACGCACCGAGCCGCGGTAGTCGCCGAACAGCAGCAGCACGCGGGCCTGGTTGGGTTGGATCGCCATGAAGCCGAACAGCATCAGCAGGGAGAGCGCAAGCGCGAGCCCCCCTCCGAGGGGCGCCCAGGGAAGGGCGAGCTCGTGCACAGCTGTATAGATGATGGTCACGATGCCGCCGACGAAGAGCGTCAGCATTCCCAGAAGGGGCAGCCAGCCGGACATCGGGCGAAAGAGCTTTTCCTGGGTCATGAAGAGTCCTCCAGTAGATATCGTCATGATATCACTACGATATCCCCGGTGGCAATATTCGCCTTCACAGCGGACGCTCCGCAGTTGGCTGACGCGTGCCAGCCGGCTTCCTCCTCGGCATCCTCCTCGGCATCCGCGTGGCGGCGGCAGACGACCGAAGTCCCAGACTCAGAGCGCGACAGTCGACGGATCGAGACCGAGAAACAGCCGCAGGGCGGCGTCGATTCGCTCGAGCTCGTCATCCTGGATGCGGCCGAAGACACGGAGTACCCGGCGCTTGTCCACCGAGCGAACCTGGTCGACCAGCGCCCACGAGGGTTTGCGCAGGCCACTCTCGCCTGTCTCCAGGCTCGGATAGAGCAGCCCCTCCCCCGCAGTGCCCGTCACCGGAATCACGGCGAGGAGCGGGTAGCGCTGGTGGGCGACAACACTCGGATCGCTGACCACGATGCACGGTCGAGCGCCGCGCTGCTCGTGTCCCCGCGTCGGGTCGAGCCCCACGAGGAGGAGGCTGCCACGCTCGAGGATCACGACTCCGTCTCGACCCAGCCGCGTCCGGGAAGCCAGCGGATCGGCGTTCCGTCCGCCACGTCGACCAGATCCAGGTCGGCCTCGTCCCCGGCGACGGCCCACTCTTCGAAGCCGGCCTCCGCGATCTCGTCGGCCTCGTCGTGAGAGGCATCGAGGGACCGATCGAGCTCGCGGCGTCGCCTCTGCTCCAGCTCATGAGCGACGGCCGTCTGGATGAAGTGGCTTCGATTGGAGTCGTGCCGGTCGATCTCGTCCACGGTTTCTTCTGGAAGGGTGACGGTGACGCGCTTCATGGATGGAGCATACCAAGAGTATGACGCTCATACTCTAGCCCATACTCGTCGGGAATGGTCCCGAGGAGAGCGCGCCAAAGATCGTGCACCGGTGTGTCGGAGGGTCTTGCCCGACGGATCCGACAGCCGGAACTGGCTCTTCGTGAGGCGGCGACGCCTCGAAGACGACAGGGAGTGTCGCCGTCTCCAAGAGAGTCCCGGGGTCAGCGGTCGAGCTCGGAAGCCAGGCGGCGCCAGTCGTGGACGATCTCGATCGCGGTCACCGGCTCTGGCTCTGGAGTGAAGGCCTGGCTCATGAAGAAATGCCCGTGACCTCCGGAACCCGCCCCCCCTCTACGCACAACGGTCCCGTCGTCGGTCTGGGCTTCGACAGGAACGAGATCCCTGGTGCTACCTGGTGGGATCCAAGGGGGCGCAGTGGGCCTCGGTCCCGGTCGCTATACTGATCGTCGGATTCCCGGACATTCCGCGCCTGGTCAGGAGTTTTGCCAATGACCGTTTGTCGCCTTCTCAGCGTCCTCGTCGGTGTCTCCGCGTTCTCCCTGGGATGCGGAGCGGGCTCGTCGGACATCGACGAGACTTCTGCGAGCGGAACGATGGTGGCCGACCGAGCCGCCGATCCGGAGGCAGCGGCCTTTGCCGACTACTCTCGGGACAGCATTCTGTTCTGGACTCCCGAGCAACAGATCAACGGCTACCGCAACACCGAGAAGATCTTCGACACCCGGGTGATCCACGCCGGGGAACGGCCCTTTCCTCTGGAGCCCGCTCCGCACGACTTCTCTGGTGTGAGCTACGAGGTGGAAGGCGTCACCTACACTCTCGACGACTACGTACGTGACCAGCGGGTGGCCGGGCTCCTGGTCGTCAAGGGCGGCAAGATCCTGCTCGAGCGCTACTCGCTCGGCAACACCGAGGACTCCCGTTGGATCTCGTTCTCGATCGCCAAGTCGGTGACCTCGATGTTGGTCGGCGCCGCGATCCTCGACGGACACATCGAGAGCGTCGACGAGCCCATCACCCGCTACCTGCCCAACCTCGCTGGCGGTGGCTACGACGGCGTATCGATCCGCAACGTCCTGCAGATGGCCTCGGGAGTGGCCTGGAACGAGGACTACGCCGACCCGACCTCGGACGTGGCGACCATGCCCCAGGGCGACCACGCCCAGCTGGTCGCGATGCAGCGGCTCGAGCGGGTGGAGACACCGGGTGAGCATTTCAACTACAACACCGGCGAAACCAACGTCGCGGGTGCCCTCGTGCGCGCCGCGATCGGCGGCAACCTCTCCGCCTATCTCGAAGAGAAGGTGTGGCAGCCCTTCGGCATGGAGTCCGACGCCGTCTGGATGCTGCACGAGCCCGATGGGGGTGAGCTGGGCGGCTGCTGCATCAGCGCCACCCTGCGCGACTACGCGCGCATTGGACTCTTCGCCATGCGGGGCGGCGAGCTCCCCGATGGAAGCCGCGTGCTGCCCGCAGGCTGGATGACCGAGTCGACCACGCCGAGTGCTGGGTTCGAGGGGTACGGCTATCTCTGGTGGCTGGGGGACGACGATACCTACGCCGGGATCGGGATCTTCGGTCAGCTCCTCTGGATGGACCCGACCTCCAACCTCGTCATCGTCACCCACAGCGCCTGGCCCACCGCGGTGGGCCAGGAACTGAGCGACCATCGGAGCGCCTTCCTGGCGGCGCTCGCTGAGGCCGCCCGCCACGCGAACTGACATGCAGGAGCCCAACTCAGCATCGGCCTCGCGACGGCGCCGCAGCGTACTCGTCTTCCTGGCTCTGGCTCTGATGCTCTACGTCGGTGCTTCGCTGGTCACCCTGCACCTCCAGAATCCGTTCGAAGTCGTGCGCAAAGAAGCCTGCCGAGTCGCGGACACGGCCTGCGACGACGCTCGATTCCTGCGTGGCTCCTACGGCTACCGCCTCCTCTTTTCGGTCGCCGAGGGAGACGTCGTCGTCGGTGGGTCCATGGGAGCGAGAACGGTCCACGTGGAGCTGCTCAACAGTCCGTTCACCGGCTGGAGCGTGCGCTCCTCTTCATTTTCGGGCTAGCCACCCGATTCGCGCAGGTGACGCTTCAGCTGTCGATCGTAGCGACTCGTCGCGCCGGCCGAGCGGGTTCGCACGTAGGGCTCCCAACGAGGCTCGTGGGCAGCTGCCACCTCGTCTCCCATCACCGTGACCCGCTGAATGACGCGCTCGCCCACGAAATCGTTGAGCACGTAGTGCTGCGTGCACCGGTTGTCCCACATGGCGAGGGCCCCTTCGCTCCATCGATAGCGCACCGTGAACCGAGGGCTGGTCGCCCATCGGGTCAGATAGGCGAGCAGGTGATCGCTCTCCTCATGACTGAGCTCGACGATGCGACGGGTGAAGTGCTCGTTGACGAAGAGCGACTTCTTCCTCGTGACCGGATGGACCCGCACCACGGGATGAATCGTCGTCTTCTCGGGCTTGCCATGAGGGGCCGCGTCGTGCAGCGCGGTGAGACCCTCGCACAGCTCTCGCAGAGGTGCCGAGAGCTCCTCGTAGGCACCGTACATGTCGGCCCACATCGTGTCGCCGCCGACCTCGGGACACTTGATCATGTTGAGGATCGCCATCACCGACGGCTGCTCCTGGAAAGAGATGTCGCTGTGCCACTCGTCGGCCACCCCGCCCCGACTGGCCGCGAGCTCGAAGATCTCCGGATGCTCGGCCACCGGATTGTCGAGATGGGGATGACCCTCGAGTTCGCCGAAGTGACGGCCGAAGGCGACATGCTCCGCGGCGGTCAGGTTCTGTTCGGGGAAGAACAGGACCTGGTGCTCCATCAGGAGTGAGTGGATCGACTCCGCATCGTCGGGGCTCAGATCCTTGACAGAGACTCCTCGGACCTCGGCCCCCAGGGAGCCGGACAGACGGACTACCTGACCCTCGCTCATGTTCCTTGCCTCGCTCGCTCGGATCGTCGATTTCGCTTCACTGTAGCAGCCGACTCCCCCCCTCGACCGAGGGTTGATCGCTACCCGGGCGCGAGCTCTGTGTCTCCCTCGAGCCCCGCCTTGGCGAGCCCCGACATCAGCTGCTCGAGGAGCTCGCCACGGTGGTTCGCCCGCCGAAAGAGGACTCGCAGCGCCTCGGGACTGGGATCGGGGAGCAACTCGAGCAGGTCGCCGAGGGCCGTCGCGGCCTCCGGGCCCCGGTCCAGGTGACCGAGGCAGGCCACCAGGACAGCGTCCAGGAGTGGGTTCCCGGAGAACGCGATCCGGCGGTACTCGCCGAGGGCCTCTTCGTAGTGGCCCTGCCGCAGGTGATCGAGGGCGAAGCCCCAATGGTAGTAGCTCGGGTACGAGGGATTGAGCGCCATGGCACGTCTCAGAAGCTCGTCCCCCCGCTGCCAATGCCCCGAAAGGGAGGAGAACAGACCGATCAAGCCGACGGTGGTGGCGTCCTCCGCACTGAGCTCGAGAGACTTCTCGCTTTCGCTGAGAAAGCCGTCGAGATTCCCCTGGTAGAAGTGCACCCGCGACAGCAGCCAACGGGCCATGTGGGAGTGCGGGTCGAGCTCCACCGAGCGGCGAGCCGCAGCCATCGCTCTGGTCATCGAGTCGGGGAGCGGATTGAAGCCGTAGACCTCCTCGTCGGTGACGACCCAGGACAGGTAGCCCCAGGCGAGCGATAACCCGGGCTCGATCTCGACGGCGCGCTCGAGCGCCTCACGTGCCATCCGGTGATGCTCGGCGTCGATGAATTTGTCGTAGCCGAGGGAGAGGAAGATGCACTCCCACTCATCGAGCTCGGCAATGGGTCGACCCAGGACTCTCTGTCGCTCGAGCTCGAAGACGACGCCATGTACATCGCTGACCGCGGAAACGATCTGGGCTCTGATCTCATCACCAGCGTCGAACAGGTCGAGCTCTCCGAGCCCTCGGTCGTAGCGCCGTGACCAGATCTGTGCACCACTTTCGGTCGAGGTGAGCTGGACGTTGACTCGCAGGCGGGGGCCTCCGCGGCGAACCGACCCCTGAACGATGTAGGAAGCGCCGATCTCCCGTCCGATCTTCTGCGGATCGACATCGCCTCGGCCGTAGCGCTGGGTGGCACTGCTTGGCAGCACCACGGCCTGACTGGTACTGGCCACCCCGTCGACGACGTCGCTGCCGAGGCTGGCGGCGAAGTCCTCGATCTCCGAATCTGCGGTGGTGCTGCGAAAAGGGAGAACCGCGAGCACGGGGCGACGGGACCCGGTCCTCTCACCGTGCCCATCGGGGGCCCGAGCCGTGGCCGGTGCTCGGCTCAGCGCCCGCAGTTCGTCTCGGAGTTGTCCGGCACTCAGACCGCGCTGACGCGGATCCTTGACCATGCATCTCGCTACGAGCCCCTCGAGCCCCACGGGGAGATCGGCACGCAACTCGCGCAGCGCAATCGGATCGGCGTTGCTCACCGCGTAGAGAACCGCCGTGAGGTCGTCGCCCTCGAACGGGCGGCGGCCGGTGGCCAGTTCGTAGAGCACCGTACCGAGGGAGAAGATATCGCTGCGCTCATCGACCGGCCTGCCGTTGGCCTGTTCAGGCGACATGTAGGGGGCGGTGCCCACCACACCACCGAAGGCGGTCACCCTCGCCATCGTCTCGTCTCGACTCGCCAGGCCTCCGGGAGAGAGCTTGGCCAGTCCGAAGTCGAGCACCTTGAGGCGACCGTCCTCGGTCAGCATCAGGTTGGCGGGTTTGAGGTCGCGGTGCACGATGCCGGCCGCGTGAGCCGCTGCCACCGCGTCGGCGAGGGCGGCCGCGATCTCGAAGAAGGTCTCCCCCTCGAGCGCACCCTCGGTGAGCACTTCCGCCAGCGATCGGCCTTGGACCAGCTCCATGGTGAGGAAGTGCGTGTCGGCATCGTGCTCGACGGAGTAGATGGTGACGATGTTGGGGTGGCTCAACGCGGCCAGGGACTCCGCTTCGCGCTGAAACCGCTCGAGGACTCCGCCGTCGACCGAGAGCGCGGCCGGCAGGACCTTGAGTGCGACCCGTCGGCGCAACCGGGGATCCTGTGCGACGTACACCTCTCCCATCCCACCCCGTCCGAGCAGCGACAGGACTTCGTAGGGGCCAAGGGACGTGCCGGGCTGGAATTGCATCAGTCGCCGACATTCTAGCCGCCCTCTCGCTTCGGCCCTCTACTCTGCCCGCAGGGTCGCCACTGGGTCGGCCAGCGAAGCACGGCGGGCCGGCAGCCAGCTGGCCGCCACGGCAACGGCGACCAATAGCAGGGCAACGCCTGCGTAGACCACCGGGTCACCAGCGTTGGTATCGAGCAGCATCGTGGCACCGAAGCGGCTCCCGACAAGGGCAGCCGGGAGACCGAGGAGCAAGCCCATCATCACCAGGCGCACAGACTGACCGAGGACGAGGCGGCGCACCTTACTCGGCGAGGCCCCCATCGCGAGACGAACCGCCATCTCGTGCTGGCGCTGCTGAGCGGCGTCGGCAATCAAGCCGTAGAGCCCAACGGAAGCGATCAAGAGGCCCACCAGGGCATAGACCGCCATCTGGTAGGAGAAGAACCGAGTCACCCACTGCGACCGCAGCAGAACTTCGCGCATCGGCAACAGCTCGGAAACGGGCGCCACCACTCCAGCCCGACGAACCTCGTCTCGGATCTGGGGCGCCAGGCTCGAGAGCGGGGCGTCGGTCTCGAGCACCAGATTCACCTCGGAGCGAGGCAGCGAGCCGTAGGGGCGATAGAGCTGCATCGAGGGCAGATCGCTGCTGACGATATCGCGGGGTACGGTGACGTCGGCGGTGACTCCGACGACCACAAGATTCCCGTCCTCTCCAACTCCGTCGTAGACGACTCGACGATCGAGGGCCGACTCTTCCCCCCACAGACGTCGTGCCAGGGACTCGGCAACCAGGACCACCGCGCCACCGTCGCGCGCCTCGGACGCCGTGAAGCTCCGACCCTCCAGTAGCGGAATCTGGAAGATCTCCAGGTACTCGGTGGAAATCGATTGAACCGTGACTCGGACCTCCTCTCCCAGTGCCAGCGGTCGGCCCTCCGCTTCCACCGTGGCCACGGGATGACTCTGTGATGCAGGCAGGGATGACGTCGCAGCGACCCGAGTCACTGGTTCGAGTGCGCTCACGCCGCCGATCAACCGCTCGACGAAGTGTGCTCTCCCGAACTGCGCGTCCTCCGTCTCTTCGAAGGCCGGGTCACTCAGTGAGAGATCGGCGGTGATCAAACCCTGGAGCCGATAGCCCGGCGGGACGCTCTGCTGTCGAACGAAGCTCCTTACCATGAGCAGCGCACCGACCATCAACAACACCGAGAGGGCCACCTCGGCGACGATGAGGCCGGCGCGACCGCGGCTACCCGTGGGACCGCTGCCCCGCCCGCCGACCCGCAACACGTCGGACAACCGGCCTCCCGAAGCGCGCACGACAGGTGCCAGAGCGCAGACCAGTCCAGCGACCAACGAGAGTCCGAAGGTGAAGAGCGCCGCGCGGAGATCCAGGCGCATCACGAAGAGGTAGGGCGGCTCGATCGGCGCCCAACCCATCATCCACTCCAACCAGAAGTAGCCCAGCACGATACCGGCCGCGCCACCGAGTACGGAGAGCAACAGACACAACATCACCTGTTGGCGCACCAACTGCGCCCGGACGGCCCCGAGAGCCGAACGCAGAGCCAACTCAAAGCGTCGCGAGCTCGCCTGAGCGAGCAAGAGGTTTGCCACGTTGGCGCACACCACCAATAGCACCGCCAGACCTGAGAGCATTGAAGCCGTGAGGGCCGTTTCGATCACCGGCGGCACCCATCTCCGTCGCAGCGGCTCGATCAGAACGCCCCATCCGGTGTTGCTCTCCGGGTATTGCTTCTCCAGGCTTGCCGACGCTGCCTGGATCCGCCGCTGGACCGTTTCGAAATCTCGACTCGGGGCAAGACGGCCGATCACCGACAGCCAGCGCTCATCCCTAGCGGCGGTTTCGGGATCGAGACCCATTGGCGTCCACAACTCGGCCCACTCCGGAAAGCGGAATCCCTTCTCCATCACACCGATCACGACGTGGGGTCGGGAATCGATGCGCACCTCTCTCCCCAGCACCCCCGGATCCTGCCCGAAGCGTTCCCGCCAGAGTCGTTCACTGATCAAGACCACCGCGGCTGGCCGGCCCGGCTGATCCTCGTCCGGACTCGGCGTGCGGCCCAGAATCGGCTGCGCCCCGAGCATCGGAAACAGCTCGTGAGAAACCAGCGCACCCGGAATCCGCTCCGGCACGTCGAGCCCTTCAAAATTGAAGATCGCATGGCGGTAGCTGCCGACCGACTCGAAGCCAGTCTCGAGAGTCGCGACATCGATGAGATTGCGCGGCGACACTGCCGTCCGGATGCCACTCCTGAGCTGTGTCTCGAAGATCGACACCAGTGTCTCGGGCTCTCGGAAGTCCAGAGGCCGGAGGACCCACGCCTCGAAGGCCGCGAACATGGCGGTATTGGCGCCCAATCCCAGACCCAGGACAAGCACGATCGTGCCTGCCCACAAAGGGCGGCGCCGGAGGTATCTCAGGGTCTGCCGAAGCTCGGCGCCGAGGCCGGAAAGCAGATCGATCGGGACCATACCTCTGCCTACGGAGAGCGTGGCCAGGAGTTCCAAGGAGGATTTCCACAGGGGTACCTTCAACCGTGCCACCATGGGGAGACGATGTCACCGGCTCGTAGACCTTCACGAAAGACGCTACGACGTCAGCAACAGAAACGTCGCCTCTGGTTCGCATTGACCATGATGACGACGGCGACCCTGTTGCTGCTGCTCGGGCCGAGCGTCTGTGCGCCTCCTCCTTCGGGTCACGGCGACCTCTGCGACCTCTTCCTGCAACGCCCGCACTGGTATCGACTGACTCAGCAGGCCGCCGATCGCTGGGAGGTGGAGGAAGCCCTGCTGATTGCCGTGATCGAGCAGGAGTCGGGCTTCCGAGCCCGCGCCCGTCCTGCCCGGCGCCGACTGTTCGGCATCGTCCCCTGGGGTCGGGCCTCGAGCGCGTTCGGATATGCCCAGGCGCTCGACGTCACCTGGCAACAATTCGAGCGCCAGCGGGGCGAGCCGGCCGCCCGGCACCGGTTCGGCGATGCCGTCGACTTCGTCGGCTGGTACCTGGCAGAGGTACGCGAGCAACTCGGCCTCTCGTCCACCGACTCGAGAAACCTCTACCTCGCGTACCACGAAGGGCCGAGTGGCTACCGTCGCCGAAGCCATCTCGAGAAAGCCTGGTTGCTCGGCGTCGCCGATCGCCTCGACCAGCGAGTGGACCGCTACCGCACTCAACTCGCCGAATGCTCCGCCTCGCTCGAGCGCCGCATTCGTCTGAGGAGGTTCGTCCTCGTCGTCGTTCTCGTGGCCGCGACCACCGTGATCCTGCTCGGGCTGCGCACGCGTCGACTCCCCTGGCTCCGGAGCTGACGGGCGAGCGGCTGCGCTCAGGGCTCTTCGACTCCGCCCGAATCGAGCTGCATACGGTACTCCGCTGCCCGCTCTGGGCGGCCGAGCGCTTCGTTCAGATCGGCCATCGCTTCGAGCACCTCCTCGAACTCGGAGGCCTCCTGCCCGCTGGCGATCAAATCGGCGTAGGCCTCCTGGATCAGGGGTTCGGCTTCTGCCACGCGACCGCGCCGGAGGAGCACGGAGCCGAGCTCCGCTTTCGCAGTCAACGTCTTGGTATGACTGTCGTCCAGCTTCGCTCGGTACACCCCAAGTGCTTCTCGGAACAAGCGCTCTGCCTCGGAGAGGTCTCCCGCCAGCGCGCGAATCTGGGCGAGGCCCGAGAGACTGTCCGCCGTGAACGGGTGATCGGGCCGGAAGGAGCGGTTGATCTCCAGGGCGCCGGAATGGAGCGCCTCCGCCTCCTCGAGATCGGACAGAGTACCGCCATGCTCCGGGCCCTCCGTCGCGAGAAGAAAGTTCCCCAGGTTGCCCATGGTCTGCGCAATCTCGGGATGGTCCTCTCCGTAGACTCGGCGCAGCATCGCCAGGGACTCCCGGTAGAGCGGCCCGGCCTTCTCCGGCTGGTCGTCATAGTGGTAGAAGATGGCGAGGTTGTCGAGGGCAAAGGCCACCCGTGGGTGCTCCTCTCCATAGGCCTTGCGGCACAGCTCGAGGGACTCCCGGTAGAGAGCCTCCGCCTCCGCACTCGCGCCGGTCTCATCGAGCTCGATGGCCAGGCGGCGCACGTAGACCTCGAGAGCTTCGTCGTCGATGTCGGGTAGCCGACGCGCCATCTCGAGCGACTCCCGATAGAGGCGCTGCGCCTCGACATGATCCCCTCGTGCCGAGAGCGAGACCCCGACATCGCTCAGCGCGCCGGCGATGTCGGCGTGATCCCCGGGATGGATCTCTCGATAGATCGACAGCGCCTCCCGGGCCAGCTCCTCGGCCTTCTGGTAGTCCGCCTCGACGAAGGCGAGACTCGAGAGTCCGTCCAGCGATCGCGCGACGTCGGCATGCCGGTCGCCGAGCTCGCTGCGCCGGATCGCCAACGCGCTCTCCTTGTGCCTTCCCGCAACGTCGTAGAGCCCCAGACTCTGATAGACGACACCCATCGTCTGCAGCAGTCGAGCCTTGGTGAGCGGACGGTCGGCGAGCTCGTTCTCGATTCGGGCGGCCCCGCGATCGAGGACCTCGCGTGCGCTCACCTCCTTGCCCGGGTTCACCTCCGGATCCGCGATCTCGAACAGCTCGACCATGAAATCCACGACCTCTTCCACTTCCTCGCGTGCCTGCTCCGCGCGGTCTCGCTCGGCCAGCGCTACGTCGCGGGACTCCAGCGCCCGAGCCTCCGCCTGACGTGCACGGACGAGCCCGACCGCCGTCCCTGCGACGCCTGCGGCGAGAGCTCCCGCCAGAGCGACCCCCGCAGCGACACTGAGCTTGTGTCGCCGAACGAACTTCCGCATTCGGTACACCAGGCTCGGTTGGGCCGCGAGAACCGGCTCGTTCTCGAGATGACGACGAAGATCGGCGGCGAGGTCGACCGCAGACCCGTAGCGCCGCGAGCGGTCCTTGTCGAGCGCCTTCATGGTGATCCAGTCGAGGTCTCCACGCAGGCGTCGGACGAGCTGGGCGGCCTCGGTCTTGCGTCGCTCGGCCACGCCGACGGAGTCGGCTCCGAGGCTCGAGACGCGGGTACTCGGGCGGGGGGGATCCTCTTCGCGGATGCGACGCTGAATCTCCACCAGACCGGCCTTGCGCAGTCCCTTCGGATCGAAGGGCAGGGCGCCGGCGAGAAGCTCGTAGAGCACCACGCCGAGGGAATACACGTCGGTTCGGGTGTCGATGTCCAACCCGGTCATCTCGGCCTGCTCGGGCGACATGTACTCCGGCGTACCGATGAGCTGTCCCAGCTCGGTGAAGAGCGTGCGCTCGGTCAGATGCTGGTTGGTCGCCTTGGCGACACCGAAGTCGATGATCTTCGGGCTCGGTCTCCCGTCACCCTCCACCGAGACCAGAATGTTCGACGGCTTCAGATCGCGGTGAATGATCCCTTTCTGATGAGCGTGCTGTACGCCCTCGCACACCTGGATCATCAACTCGAGACGCTCTCGCGTGCTGAGCCGCCCGCGGTCGCAGAAGCGGTTGATCGGATCGCCCTTGACGAACTCCATCACGAAGTACGGCCGGCCCCGTGGGGTCTCGCCCGCATCGAACACCCGCGCCACGTTCGGATGGCTCATCAAAGCCAGTGCCTGTCTCTCGGCTTCGAAACGGGCTACCACCTGGCGCGTGTCCATGCCGCGCTTGATGACCTTGACTGCGACCCGCCGCCTCACCGGCTCGAGCTGTTCTCCCTCCCAGACTTCACCCATCCCCCCTTCGCCGATCTTCTGCAGCAGGCGATATCGGCCGATCACGGTCGAGGCAGCAAACGAAGGAGGCGGGGGACCGGGCGTCGTCGGGCCCTGCGAAGGCTCTCGCGCATCCGAAGGGAGCGTCCGACGCACTTCGGTCGGGCTGGAATCCGCGTCCGAGAGCTGTTCCGTGGGGCGATCCGAGTCGTCCGTGGAGAGGTCGTCCGACCTGGATTCCTGGGGTTTCTTCTCCGTCATGGCGAGCACCTTCCCGGAGACTCTACCTCCGCTTCGAGCCCGGTGACCGGAGACTGGCTCGGAGCATGGTTTCCGGGGTATCGGAGAACCGATCTCCGGCCAGCGCAACATCTCCGGCGCAGCGCTCGTACCTTGAAAGAGACCGGAGGCTCCCCTCACCGCTTCACGATCCGAGGAAATCCAATGGACGCTCTTGCCAAGGACATCCGCTTCGCCTTTCGCAGCCTCGTGAAGCGACCCGTCTTCACCGCTGTCGCCGTGGTTTCCCTCGCTCTGGGCATCGGTGCCAACGGCGCCATCTTCAGCCTGGTCAACGGCATGCTGCTGCGTCCCCTGCCAGGGGTTCAGGACGAGGACCGCCTGGTGCGGATCTACACCCAGGCGAAGAGCTTCGACTTCCCTCTCGGAGTTTCGGTTCTCAACTACGAGGACATTCGCCAGGCAACCCAGCATCTGCTGACCGAGAGCAGTGGCGCCTTCCCGGCCACTCTCGGCCTGGCGATTCGTGATCGCCCCGCCAAGGTGTTCGTCGGCGCCGCAGTCGTCGGCGACTACTTCGAGACGCTGGGCACCCAGTCGGAGCTGGGCCGATTGTTCTCCGGAGAGGACATCCGAGCTCACGAGCCTCTGCTGGTGATCAGCCATGCCGCATGGCAGGAGCAATTCGGGGGCGAGCCCGGAGCCATCGGCGAAACGGTCAAGGTGAACGGCCAGCCCTTCACCGTGTCCGGAGTCGCCCCTCCAGGGTTCTCCGGCACGGAAGGAATGATGAAGATGGAGTTCTGGATTCCGCTCACCGCCGGCGAGGACCTGGTCGCCCCCGGTGTGATGGCCTCGCGGAGCTCACGCGGTCTGCGCGTCACCGGCCGCCTGCACGAGGGGGTCGATGTCGACAGCTTCAACGCCGCGCTCGAGCCGATCAGCGCCAATCTGGTCGCCGAGTACCCCGACGACAACGGTGGCGACACCTTCCTCGCCATGCCGGAATCCGAAGCGCGCCTCGAGGCCGGCCTCGGCGACGCCGCGCGGCTCTTCGCCACGGTGCTGATGGGTCTCGTCGCGGGGGTCCTGTTGATCGCCTGCGCCAACGTAGCCAATCTCATGATGGCTCGGGCGGAGGCTCGCAACCGCGAGACCAGCCTGCGCGTGGCGATCGGCGCCGGCCGACTGCAGTTGATCCGCCAGCATCTGGTCGAGAGTCTGCTGCTGGCTTCAGCTGGAGGCCTTGCCGGACTCGGCCTCGCCGTGATCACCGCGCGGGCCATTGCTTCGTTCGAGGCCCCTGGCGGTGGCGTGCCGATTCGCCTGAACACCGAACCAGACCTGCGGGTCTATTTCTTCACCGGGCTGGTCTCTCTGCTGGCCGGCGTGGTCTTCGGCCTGGCCCCCGCGCTGCGCGCCTCCCGCACCGACCCTGCGCAGGGATTGCGGGGCACGCCCGGCACCATGACGGGCCGAAAGCTGCGTCTGGGGAGCGTCCTGGTCGTCGCCCAGGTCGCCCTCTCGCTGATTCTCCTGATCGCCGCGGGACTCTTCCTGCGCAGCCTCCAAAGCACGCGTCACGTCGACATCGGCTACGAGACGGCTGAGCGAGCGTCGATCAGCTTCGATCTGTCGACCGTCGGCCTCGACGAGGAAGAGGGCCGTGCCTTTCTGGAGAACGCCGAACGTCGCCTCGAGGAGATGCCGGGAGTCGAAGCGGTGACCCTGGCTTCACCACTGCCGATGGATTGGTACGCCAACGGGTTCCGGATCGGCTTCGATCGAGACCTCGGCGAAGAGATCGGCGACGAGATGCTGATCCTCGGCAGCCGGGTCGGCGCCGACTACTTCGAAACGATGGAGACCGAGATCCAGCGGGGCCGCGGGTTCCTCGAAACGGACGACCGCGAGCACCCTGACGTCGTGATCGTGAATCAGGCCCTGGTCGACAAGGTCTGGCCGGAGGAGAACCCGCTCGGGCGCACCGTCCGCCTGAACGGCCGAAACGGCACCCCCGCCGAAGTGGTGGGCGTGGTCGCCACCGGCAAGTATCGGCTCCCGGGCGAAGCTCCTCGCCCCTATCTCTATCGCCCCCTCCGCCAGAACTACCGACAGAACATCACCGTCGTGGTCCAGTCGCGCCAGCCCCTCGGGGGCATCCTCGAGCGCTCGCAGAAGGAGATCCTCGCCCTGGAGCCCGATCTCGCGATTCAAGACGCGCTGCCGCTGGCGCTGCGCATCGAGTCGCGCATGGTCGGGCCCGTAGCGCTGATTGCCACTCTCGCCGGCACCTTCGGGCTGGTCGGGTTGGTGCTGGCTGCGATCGGTCTCTACGGCATCATGGCGCTCCAGGTCGGGCAGCGCACGCGTGAGATCGGAGTGCGCATGGCGCTGGGCGCCCAGGCGCGACAGGTGCTCGGCGGCGTCCTGCAGCGCGGAGTGCGTCTCGCTGCGGTCGGCGTGGTCATCGGAGCCCTGCTCAGCGTGGTGGCGAGTCGGGTGCTGGGCAGCTTCCTCGTCGGAGTCAGCGCGAGCGATCCACTGACCTTCGTCAGCGTGATTCTCCTGCTGGCTCTGGTCGCTACCGTCGCGAGCCTGGTACCCGCGCTGCGCGCCGCGCGCATCGATCCGGTGAAGACGCTCAAGGCCGACTGACTCCTGTTCGGCACGACCGAAGGGCCGGCCCCCTCCCAGGGTGCCGGCCCTTTCCACTCCTCTGAGGAGCTCGAAGCCTCAGCGGCAGCTGTCGAAGCGATTGACGTCCTTGATCAGCTGAAAGTCGCGTCCCTGCGGGTTGGTCCATGTGCCCCGCTGGCCTGTCCAGGTGTCTTCGACCGTGATCTCGACCCAGACGTTGGTCATTCCGGAAACGAACACCCAGTGGGTTCCGCTCGCGGAGCACCCGTCGACCATCTTGACCAGCACCTCGACGTTGCTCTCACTGAAGAACCAGAAGTACCCGGACTGTCCGGTCAAGCTCTTGGCCTGTCCGCGGCCACTCTTGCCCTCTTTCGTTCTCCAGCGCGACGTCACCTGAAAGCGGTTTCCCAACAGGCACAGGGTGTACTCGTCGGAGCGACAGGAGCCCTGGTCGTGTCCATCGTCGTCGCGAATGGTCACCCGAGCTTCGAAGTGGGTGCCGGCCTCGGCGTCGCCACCGAAGTGGCTCAGCTCCATCCGGAAATACTCGTCGTGCTCCTCTTCGTAGTCGTCGTAGATGACCACGGGAATGCGCTTGGGCGTCGCGTCACCGTGATGCCAGGTCAGGGTGCCGGAGGTGGACTCGTAGTCGCGGCCCGCGGTCGCGCTGCCATCCCTGGTCTGGTAGTCGACGCTCACCGTGCCGTCGCTGCTGCCACTGCGCTCGACGTTGAGGTAGACGGTGTGCGCGCTCTCGCTGGTGTCGTACTCCTGGTGCGAGAAGCCGATTCGGCTCGTGTGGGCGGCGTATCGGTAGACCTCGAAGCGATAGCTTTCGTAGTTCGAACCCCAATACACCTCGACGGTCCACCAGCCCGCAGAGAGCGGCCTCTCGGTCCGCGCGCTGACGTCCCAGGGCGTCAACGCCTGAGTGCAGTTCGCGTTCGAGGGACTCTCGAGAACGAGCTCGATCGTACGGTGCCCCTCGTTGACCTGCCCCCTCTCGAACCTCGGTACACAGCCGTTGTTGTGGACTCCAGAGACGTTGATGGTGACCCGTTCCCGATCGTTCACGGGGTCGGGGTGGTGCGAGATGTCGTAGCTCGGACCGGCTTGTGCCGCAGACCCGAGGGCTGCGGCAGACAGGACCAGCGCAGCGAAGATTCGCCGCCGAAACGGCATGGGCGCGGCGGAGTGAGTCGAAGCGCTCGTGATCGGTGTCGAATGGGTAGTCATGGTCTTCCTCTCCTGGGGGCTCTTGTTGGCGGCGTGGTTGCCTTTCACGAGCTTCCAAACGAGTCGAAACCGGTTTGTTACACCTCGGAGTTCGATCCTTGCTCTTCCCTCACGGAGAGCTCGTCTGGGCGGAGCCGACCGACCGTATACTCCGGCTCCCCATGAGCATCCCCGTCGTACCGGCGGACTCCGGGGGTGGCGACCCACGCCACTCGCTCGGAGTCCTGGGCGCCTTCGCCGCCGTCATCGCCTGGGCTTGTCCAGCCGTGATCGGAAAGGCCATCGAGCTCGATGCGCTCTCGATCGTGTTCTTCCGTGGATGGATCGGGGTCGCGTGGGCGCTCGGGTTCCTCTATGCGAGAGGCGGCCGGCTGACCCGTGAGGGGTTTCGGGCCTCTTTCTGGGGAGGTGTGGCACTGGGCGTCGACCTGATGACCTTCTTCATCGCTCTCAAGCTGACCACGGTGGCCAACGCCACCATGATCGGATCGCTCACGCCCGTGGTGATGCTCTTCGCCGCTCCGATCCTCTTCGGTGAACGACTGCGCCTGCCCGACGTACTCGCCTCCCTGGTCGCGATCGCGGGGCTCGCCCTGGTGGCCTTCGGCTCCTCGGGACGGTCGCAATGGTCGCTCACGGGCGACCTGTTCGCCGTGGCGACCCTGTTCGCGTGGAGCTGGTATCTGATCGCCTCCAAGAGAGCGCGCACGGTCCCGGCTGCGGAATTCACCGCATGGGTCACCATGGTGGCATCGACCGTCGCCACACCGTTCGCGCTGTTCGTCGGCAGCGGCCTTCAGCCACCACCGTCCCCACTGGCCTGGCTCGGTCTGACCTTCATGGCCATCTCGGGCTGGCTGGGTCACATTCTGATGAACTGGTCGCTCGGGCACGTGCCGCTCTGGCTCGGTGGTATGTGTGCCCTCGCCGTGCCGGTCGTCACTTCGGTGCTGGCTGCCATCTTGCTCGGCGAAGGGCTCGTTTCGATCCAGCTCCTGGGAATGGCCGTCGTGATCGGCTGCCTGAGCGTGGTCAGTCTGCGCAGCTCTGGGGTCGCGGCCCTGCCCGAGGACAGCCCCGCCTGAGCTGCTAGGCTCGCCTCGATCCCTGAACACCGACGAGGTATCCGAAGTGCGATCTCGACTGTTCCCGCTGTGGGCCCTTGCTTGCCTGATCGCCGCCACACCGCTTCTCTCCCAGGACCCGAAGCATGAGCGCCTCAAGAGCGAGGCTCTCGCCGGCGTGGACGAGCGAGCCAAGCTGACCCAGGTGATGGTCGACAGCATCTTCAGCTTCGGCGAGCTCGGATTCCAGGAGTTCGAGACCTCGAACTACATCACCGGCCTCCTCGAAGAGAACGGGTTCGCCATCGAGCGAGGGGTTGCGGGGATGCCTACCGCCTGGATGGCACGCTGGGGGTCGGGGCACCCGGTCATCGCCTTCGGCAGCGACATCGACGGTATCCCGCAGGCCTCGCAGAAGCCGGGGGTGGCTTTCCACGATCCGCTCATCGAGGGTGCTCCAGGCCACGGCGAGGGACACAACTCGGGCCAGGCGGTCAACGTCACCGCCGCCCTGGCGCTCCAGGAGGTCATGGAACGAGAAGGTCTCCCGGGGACGCTGATGCTGTGGCCAGGCGTCGCCGAGGAGCAGCTGGGCAGCAAGGCCTTCCTGGTTCGGGACGGAGTCTTCGAAGGGGTCGACCTGGTCTTCTTCACTCACGTCTCGGACAATCTGAGCGTCTCCTGGGGCGACGCCTTCGGTAACGGGCTGGTCTCCGTCGAGTACACCTTCCACGGCAAGTCGGCCCACGGCGCCGGAGCGCCCTGGCTGGGCAAGAGCGCCCTCGACGCCGTCGAGTTCATGAACACCGGCTGGAACTACCGGCGCGAGCATCTGCGGCTGTCCTATCGGCTGCACTACGTAATCACCAACGGCGGCGACCAGCCGAATGTCGTCCCCTCCGTGGCCTCGGTCTGGTACTACTTCCGAGAGATCGACCACGAGCACATCAAGGGCCTCTTCGACATCGGCGAGCAGATGTCACGGGCCGCCGCGATGATGACCGACACCGAGGTGAGCGCACGCATCCTCGGCGCCGCGTGGCCGCGCCACTTCAACAAGGTCATCGCCGAGACGATGTACGCCAACATCGAGCGAGTGGGTCTACCGGACTGGAGCGACGACGACATCGCGCTCGCTGTCGCTCTCCAGGCGGAACTGGACTTCGAGCCCGACCCGACCCGGGGTCCGTGGGGCGGCGTCGAAGGGCTACGCACCGAGCTCGGCGAATTGCAGGGGCCGATCACCGGGCCTCGTCTGGGGGGAGGCTCCGACGACATCGGCGACGTCGCCTGGAACGTGCCCACCGTCACCCTGGGATTCCCTTCGAACTTCAATACCGGCGGTGGCGGCCACCACTGGTCGAGTGCGGTCGCGATGGCGACCCCGATCGCGCACAAGGGAGCCGTGGCCGGCGCCAAGGTGATGGCGCTCACGGCGCTCGACTTCCTGCTCGATCCGAGCAAGGTCGAAGCGGCCTGGGACTACTTCCGCAACGAACAGGGCAAGGAAACGAAGTACGTCTCGCTGATTCGCGACACCGACACTCCCGCGATCCATCTCAACAAGAAGATCATGGACACCTACCGCGAGGAGATGAAGCAGTACTACTACGACCCCAGCAAGTACGACAGCTATCTCGAGCAGTTGGGGATCGACTATCCGGTCCTGCGCCAGGAGGCGAGTCGGGACCGCTAGAGCGAGCGACTCCGGGTCGGGGAGCGTCCCGACGTCACTGATCCGATCGCAGGCACTCACCCGCACTAGAATCGGCTTCCAACCCCCGAGCCGATGGAGCCATTCATGACCTCGAAGCAGCACGGTCTTCTGCCATCCTCTCTCATGGCCCTGTGCACCCTGAGCCTGGTCTGCTCCGCGTCACTGGCCCAGCACGGCGCCGCCTCCGGCGAGTGGCACCACTACGGGGGAGATCGCGGGTCGACCAAGTACTCGCCACTCGACCAGATCGACACGGACAACGCCGAGCAGCTGGTCGAGGCGTGGCGGTGGGACTCCATCGAATCGGATGCGGACACCGAGATGCGAGCCGGGGCCTTCAAGAACACGCCGTTGATGATCGACGGGGTGCTCTACGTCACCACCGGATTCAGCCAGGTCGCGGCGATCGACGCCGGCACCGGTGAGACCCTCTGGACCTACGATCCGAAGAGCTACGAAGCAGGCCGTCCTGCCAATGCGGGCTTCCAGCATCGGGGGATGGAGTATTGGGTCGATGGCGACGAGGAACGCCTGATCTATGCGAGCCACCATCGCAAGCTGATCTCGCTCGATCGCAAGACCGGCAAGCCCGATCCGAGCTTCGGGGAGGCCGGTATGGTCGACACCTCGATGCTCAACGACGAAGTGACCCGCATTTCGACCGTCACTCACAGCGCCCCTCCGATCGTCTGTGCCGACACGATCGTGCTCGGCACCATCATCAGTGACGGACCCTCCGGCCCGAAGTGGCCCCCCGGCAACGTCCGGGGCTACGACGCTCGCACCGGCGCGCTGAAGTGGGTGTTCCGCACGATTCCCGAGCCGGGCGAGTTCGGCAACGAGACCTGGCAAGAAGACTCCTGGAAGTACACCGGTAGCACCAACGTGTGGTCGATGATGAGCTGCGACGACGAGCTCGGCTACGTCTACCTCCCGCTGAGCACGCCGACCAACGATTGGTACGGCGGGCATCGCCCGGGAGACAACCTGTTCGCCGAGAGCCTGGTCGCGCTGGACGCGAGCAGCGGAGAGCGTATGTGGCACTTCCAGGCCGTCCACCACGGAGTGTGGGACTACGACTTTCCAGCGGCACCCAACCTGGTCGACGTGGTCATCGAGGGCAAGGCGATCAAGGCGGTCGCACAGGTCAGCAAGCAGGCCTTCACCTATGTCTTCGACCGCAAGACGGGCGAGCCGCTCTGGCCGATCGTGGAGAAGCCGGTGCCGCAGTCGACCGTGCCAGGAGAGAAGACCTCGCCCACGCAACCGCATCCGACCAGGCCGCCTCCCTTCGATCGTCAGGGCGTGACCGAAGACGATCTGATCGACTTCACCCCCGAGCTACGCGCGGAGGCCAAGAAGATCCTCGACGAATACGTCTCCGGGCCGATCTTCACCCCTCCGATCGTGGCGGGTGAAGGCGGCAAGAAGGGCACCCTGATGCTGCCCAGCCCCGCGGGGGGAGCCAACTGGCGCGGCGCCGCGGTCGACCCGGAGACCGGCATCCTCTACGTGCCGTCGATGACCCTGGTCGCCAACAACTCGCTCAGAAAGGGCGACCCGGCGCGGACCGAGTTCCGGTATACCGGCTTTCCCTCTGCCGTGCCGGGCCCGCAGGGCCTTCCCCTGGTCAAGCCGCCGTACAGCCGCATCACCGCCATCGACCTCAACAAAGGGGAGCACGTCTGGCAGGTACCCCACGGACCCGGTCCCAAGGACCATCCCGCGATCGCTCATCTCGGCCTCGGCGATCTCGGGAGCAACGCCCATGGCGTCCTGTCGAATGGTGGGCTGGTGCTGACCAAGACCCTGATCTTCATCCTCCAGGCCGAGCTGGACGAGGCTTCGATGACCCGTCAGGGCGACAGCGGCTACCTGCGCGCCTTCGACAAGCGCGACGGCGCGCTGGTCTGGGAGTATCCGATGGAGCCCACTCCCCACGGAACGCCGATGACGTACCTGCACGAAGGCAAGCAGTACGTCGTGGTCGCCGCCGGGGGTGCCGGACTACCGTCTCAACTGGTGGCGTTCACCCTGGCAGGCGAATAGCGCTGGCGGTCACGACTCGGACTTCGGGGGCCGGTGATAGCCCCTTTCACCGTAGGGCTCGAGCTGCTCCATCCACAGCGCGAGTAGCGCTTCGAGATCCTCTGAGGGCTCCCACCCCGGGGTGTCCGGGGGCTCCAGCTCTTCGAGCACCTCGAACTCGAACGCCTCGCGCCCGAGCGCCTTCCATTCCTTCTGAAGCTCGCGATGCATCAGATAGCTTCCCGTGTCGAGCTGCATCCGCAGCTTGTTCCAGGTAGCGGGCAGATTGACGCTCGAGCCCAGCAGGACGCGACCGCTCTCGAGGTTGCGCACCCGGAAGACGCCGGCGGGCCGATAGCTCTCCTTGTACTCGCGCTTGAGCGCCCTGCGGTCGGCCAACGAATCACTCATGCCAGAGACTCCAGAAAATCGAGCCGGAACGGGTTCACTCTTCGGCGCGCTCCCGCGGTACCCACTGGCCGGTGACGGTAAGCGGGTGCACACCCGAGGAGACCCCTCGCGGAAGGCCGGCTGAGTCTACTCTGGACTCTCCCGTATTACGCCCTGTTTGCGCTATACTTCCTGGCTCCGTGAGCCGCCACGACGCCCGCATCTGCTGCCTCGATCTCGACACGTTCTTCGTTTCGGTCGAGCGATTGCTCGACCCGACCCTGGTCGGGAAGCCGGTCGTGGTGGGCGGGCGCCCCGGCTCTCGGGGCGTCGTGACCGCGTGCAGCTATGAAGCGCGGGCCTTCGGGGTGCGCTCTGGCATGTCGCTGACCGAGGCCGGAAAGCGAGCGCCCGGAGCCCTCTTCGTGCCGGTCTCGAGCGGCCTCTACGCCGACTATTCGGAGAAAGTGCGCCTCATCGCTGCTCGCTATTCCCCGGTCCTCCAGGTCGCCTCGATCGACGAGCTCTTTCTCGATCTCTACGGCTGCGAGGCGCTGTACCGCCGGGCTGGGGACGCCAGCGACGACGCCACCATCGAGCGCACGATGCGCGAGATGACTTCGGCCATCCAGGTCGAGCTCGGGCTGCCGTCGAGCGTCGGGATCGCGAGCACCCGCTCCCTCGCCAAGGTCGCCTCGGGGCTCGCCAAGCCTGCCGGGGTGCTGCTCGTGCCCGCCGGTACCGAGGCCGCGCTGCTCGCCCCTCTACCCGTGCGAAAGCTGCCCGGGATCGGGCCGGTGGGAGAAGCCAAACTGGCTCGGCTCGGGCTGACCACCCTGGGAGAGGTGGCGCAGGCACCCCTCTCCCGACTGCGATCGATCTTCGGCGCCTGGGCCGAATCGGTCCAGAGGGGGGCTCGCGGGCAGGGCTCGGCGGATCTCAGCCGCGACCGCCCCGCGTTTCGCGAGCACGATCCCGAGGGTGACGTCGCCTCGAGCATCTCGAACGAGCGCACCTTTCGAGAGGATGTCCATCGGCCGAGCGTGATCGAATCGCAGCTCAGCTCCCTGTGCGAGCGAGTCTGCTGGCGTGCTCGCAAACGCGGAGTCAAGGCTCGCACCGTCACTCTCAAACTGCGCTACTCCGACTTCGAGACCCTGACGCGCTCCAGGACCGTCAGCCCGACCTGCTCCGAGCTCGAGCTCTACCCGATTCTCCGGGATCTGTACATCGAGGCCCGAGCGCGCGAGACTCCGATTCGCCTGCTCGGTGTGGCCCTGTCCAATCTCGGGCTGTTCGACGAACAGCTCGGTCTCTTCGAAGAGGATCGACGGATCAACGACTCGGTGGACGCCATTCGCAGGAAGTACGGCTTCGACGCGGTCCGTCGAGCGGCGAGCCGTCGCCACCACCTCCACCGTCTCCGCAGCGAGGACCCGCATGGACGCTCATCCCACTGACCGGGAGAACCCGCTCGAAAAGGACTTCCGGCAGATCATCGAGAGGGGAGACGCCGCCGCGCTCCGCGAGCTGATCGACCGGCACCCCGAGACGCATCCGATGCTCGATCAGCCCTGGTTCGCCTTCGGCGCGCCGGCCATCGTGCTCGCTGCGTCCCGCGCCGACCGGGAGTTGATCCGGGCCCTGCTCGACGCCGGGGCCGATCTCGATCGCCTCCTCGCCGATGCGGCCTGGATGGGTCGCACCGAAGCCGTCCGAACCATGCTGGAGCTGGGGTTCGATCCGGCAGTGCCTGGGGATCACGACTCGACGCCGCTCGATCGAGCGTCCTTCCACGGCCTGGTGGCCATTGTCGCGCTGCTCCTGGAGCACGACCCCGAGCCTCCGCTCGAGAGGAAGAACGCGTTCGGCGGGACGCCCCTGGACGCCCCTGGACGCCCTGGCCTACGGGTCGGTGCACGGCTGGCGCACCGACGGCGACTACCCGGCCGCTGCGCGACTCCTGCTGGAGGCGGGTGCACGCACCTGGCCGGCGATGGTGCAGAGCGCGCGGCCAGACGTGGCGGCGGTCTTGCGCGACTATCTCGACTGACCGGGCGGCCGTCGCGCGAACGACCTTGCGTGCCGCCGTGAGCGATTCGGCGTCTGCGCGGGGCCCCTCATGTGCCACTATCTCTTGGACGGGGAACCGAGAGTCCAGAACCCTCGACGCGGAGACAAGGACATGTCCGTCACCAGTCGAATCCTCCTGCTCCTCACCGTTCCGGGGTGGCTCGGCGCAGCCGCCGGCAGCCTCTGCGCCCAGGAGGAGGGGGTGCGAGTCGATCTCGACAACGCCAAGACCCTGCTCGCGGGAGAGCTCGATTCCAGGGACCTCACGATGAGCGCCGGTCCCTCGGGATACACGGTCGTGTGGTCCCAGGCGATCGAGGAGGACTGCTGCTCGCGCGCCATCTTCGCTCTCGCTCTGGACGCGCAGGGAGACCTCGACGCGCGCTTCGGCTCCACGGCTCCGCTGCGCCTCGACCCGGGCCTGCCCTTTCACGACCTCATCCTGCCCGATGTCGCCACCGGGCAGGACGGCACCCAGTACGTCGTCTGGTACGACCTCTACGACTTCACGTCGCATCTCGTCACGGTCTCTCCCTCGGGAGAGCGCTCCGCACCCAGAAGGGTCCACGAGCCGAACGAGCACTGGCAGACCGAGCCCGCCGTCGCGACCGACCTCGACGGCTCCGTATGGGTCGCGTGGGCCACCAGTGATGTCGGCGATGACGGTGTTCCCTGGCCACCCGAGGCCTTCGCCCGCCGGTTCGACCGCGCCGGGAATCCGCTCGATCGGCAGTTCCTGATCAACGACAGGGAGCCTGCGAACGGAGTGACCGACGCCGTCGACCTCGCCTTCGGCACCGGGGGCCGGGTGACGACCGTATTTCGGAGCGATCGGGATCTCGGCTTCTTCCTCCGACGCTTCGATCGAGACGGTCGGCCTCTGGCCGAGGAACAGCGGTGGTTCGGTCCTCAGGGCCTCCAGTACCGCGAGGGACCGAAGGTGTGCGGCCAACCGGGAGGAGGCTCACTCCTTCTGGCGATCGACGAAACGGACGGTCTCTGGTCTCGCCACATCGACGCGCAGGGAGCTCTCGGTCCGCCGATCCAGGTCTCCGCCGAGGTCAACGCCGCGTTCGCTCTGCTCCAGCTGGCGTGCAGCCCGTTCGGAGGAGCGGTCACGGCATGGCTCGACGTCGGAGTCGGAGGGCCCCACTCACCCTCGGCCACCTCACGAGTGGCGCTGGTGGAGCTCGGTCCGACCGGCGTGCCGATCGGTGAGCCGAGCTTCGTCCCGGCGAGCGGGGACGATCGTAGCCTGGTCGAGATCTCGCTCGCGCTGGGCGCCGGGGGACACGGCGTCCTGGTCACACGGGAGGTGCGACGGCCCGACACCCCTCCCAGCGAAACCGGCCTGTCTCTGCGCTCCTATCCGCTGAGCGTCACCCGGAGCCGCACGCAGAGCGCCCACGATCTCCGCTTCGAGGAGGACCGGTTCAACGCCCGGGTGTTGTGGCGGGCCGATTGGGAATCCGGCTCGGGGCTCGCCACCACCCAGCCCCTGACCGACGACACCGGGGCGTTCTGGTTCTTTCGCTCGGACAACCTCGAGCTGACGAGCAAGTTGCTCGACGCCAGGGCGCTGTCGGACTCCTGGTGGTTCTTCTACTCCGCACTCACGACCGTCGAGCATTGGATCGAGCTGACCGATCGCATCAACGGCCAGAGCCGCAGTTACCACAATCTGCCCGGTGGGCAGCGCAGCCTGGCCGACACCCAGACCTTCCATGCGAAGACGCGCGGCCCCGGCGCACCCACGGTCGCGTCGGTCGCTCGGCAGGGTGACGAATGCGGCGACACCGTACTGTGCCTGGGTAGCGGTTTCGAGATCGAGGTGGATTGGCTCGCCCCCACGCGGCCCTCGGGTCCGCGATCCGGAGCGGGGCAGGCAGCTCCCATCTCCGCCGACACCGGTTCCTTCTGGTTCTTTCGCCCCGACAACCTCGAGCTCCTGATCAAGGTTCTCGACGGTCGCTCGATCAACGGCCACTTCTGGGTGTTCTGGGCCAGCCTCTCCGGTCTCGAGTTCACGATTCGCGTGAGCAACGGTGAGGGTCTGGTGCGGGAATACCTCCACGAACCGGGAACACTCGGTGGAGACTTCGATCTGGAAGCGTTCCCCTGACGCCCGCAAGCACAACAGGAACAGTACCGCCGATCGCTCTCGTGGGTCGCGCCCGGTGCGACGGGCTACTTCACCGCGTCCGCGGTCAGGTACCAGCGTCCCCCCTCCTGGACGAAGGAGACTGTCCTCTCGCTGGCCTGTCCGGTCGCACTCTCGCCGTCGATGCTCACTTCGGCGAGGGGCCCTTCCGGAAAGGGCAGCGACTGCCCTTCCATCATCGGTGACGAGAGCATGATCCCGATCAACGTCGACACGTACCCGACCGTATCGACGTCCTCGAAGAGGCTCATCGCCCGCTTCGTGACGTGAGCGTCGATCTCCTCCTGGGGCGTGTCGTTGTCGATCACCAGCTCCTCTCCCTCGACGTCGTCGGGCACATCGAAGTCCGAACGAGCCTTGGCATACTTCTCCTTGGCCGCCTCCGCATCGTCTCCCTCCCAGAACTCCACCATCATGCTGACGGCCATGTCCGCTTCGAAGGCCACGAGCGGGATCTGCGAAGGAGCGACCAGAGAGAACAGTGCCTGCCAATCCTGGGCCTTGGCGGCTGCCTGTGCCGCTTCGAAGACAGCCTCCGGACTGTCGGCGCCCTGGCCCCAGGTCGACGAGGACAAAACGAGCCCGAGCCCGACACCGATCAGGAGAACCAGCAGGAACGGAGAGCGAACAGAGAGTCGACGTAGGTCCATGAAACCTCCTCGGTGGAATTCGTTCGATGGGACGCGAAGGGCAACCAGGAAAGAAGCGACTCTCCGGAGAACGGCCGACATTCGTCAGAGTCAGCCGTCGAGACCGAGACCGGCCTGGAGCCGAAACGGCACCACGACCTGATCGAGACCTTCGAACCGCTCGACTTCCAGACCGACGGGAAGCGTGTCACCCGTGAAGTAGGTCTCGACCTGCACCTGGGAACCGATCGTGGTCGTTCCGGTTCCCTGGGTCTCCAGGGGTGAGCCGCCGGTGCCGAGGAAGCGCAGCTCGCGAATCGTGTCGTGAAACTCGGTCGTGGTTCCCAGCACGATTCGCAATGCATCGTTCCACTCCGGGTCCTTACCCGCGACCTCGACCTTCAGCCGGCCCCCATCGAGCTCGAGGACCGATCCGCTCTGGAAGGACGCAGAGTCCAGACGCTGAGTGGTCGTCTTCCCCGCCAGCTGCAGGGCAACCGAGCCCTCGACGGTGACCCGAGCGGCGTCGACCGCCGGCCGCTCGGAAACGCTGATCTCGATCAGAGCGTACCGACCGTCTCGTGTCATCTCGGGAAAGTACCCCCAACGGACCCCTTCGCGGAGGTCGTTGCCGCGATCGTCGGCGATCGACTCGAGATTGCTCTCGTCGGTGTCGATCTCGACCAGGCTCTTGCCTTGCGGCGCCTCGACGACGAGCACCAGGGTGAGGCCCGGGCTCTCGCGAAACGGCTGGATCTCGTTGCCGTTCTCGCCATAGCCGGGTCCTGCCACTCGGACGCCGGCCATCTTGACCACCGGCTCCTCGGTTCCGGCAGCCGGATATGCGAGGGCCAGCAGCAGAGACAGCGACACCGAGACCGGAAACCGACCGAAGGCGTGCGAGCGTAGGGCTCTCGCGGAATCGTCGATTGGAGTCCGCATGGGTCCCTCCTGAGGGCGAACTCTACCCTCATCCGTGCGTTCCGGCGAGTCACCGGAATCTTCCGGACGGGACGGCGATCGGCATTGGCCGGCCGTCTGATCGTGCGGACGACGTGATCCACGTCTTCTGCGACTGCGCAGCGGTGGCTGGAGCCGGTCTCAGTTCGGACCTTCGAACGCTGCCGGGTTGCTCCAGACAGCGGTGTAGACGTCGTCGCCGTGGATGTAGAAGATCGAGTCTCCGGCCAGGACCGACCGATCGTCTCCGCGCAGAGGATAGAGAACCGTGGGGGGCTCCCCTGTCTGCGGGGTGTGCTGCTCGACCGGCATCTCGCCCTGTTGGAGGATTCTCCCGGCCGTCGTGTCGATCTCGAAGAGCTGAAGCCCGCTGTAGGACCAGTCCTGGAAGGTCCAGGGTTGGACTGCGGTTCCAGGGGGCAGTCGCTCGTGAATCACGGTTCCGATCGCCACGCGTGCCCTTTGTTCCTCCGAGGCAGGGAGGAAGGTGAACGCTCGATGGTCGGTGAGCACCGGTGACGAGCTCCCTCGCTTGCCGAGCACCACGGAATCGGCCTCGAAGGGTCTTTCGGGATCGCTGACGTCGTAGAGCGAGACCTTGACGCCCTGATACCAGGCTCCTCGGAAGTCGCCTCCGGGATCGGGAATGGCGTCCTTGCCGATGCCGAGCAGGTAGCCGTTCTCGAACGGATGGAGGTAGTCCGAGTAGCCGGTGATCTCGAGCTCTCCGGCGACGAAGGGGTCGGCGGGTGAGCTCAGATCGATCACATAGAGAGGATCGGTGACCAGGAAGGTCACGAGGTAGGCGCGGTCGCCCACGAACCGGGTGGCATAGAGCTCTTCGCCGGGTTTGCCGATCGGATCGGGCCGCCGGGCGTTGGGGAGTCGTGACAGGAGCTGGAGCTCGTCGTCGCCCGTGTCCCTGAGAACGGTGATGGCGACCGGCGAGCTGTCTTCGGTCAGTTCGTCCGTGTAGGTGATCACGCGCAGATCGTCACCACGCTCGCTGAGTCGGAAGGGGCGTCGGGCGATCTGCCAGCCGAGATGCCCGTCGACCACGCCCGAGGCTCGGTAGGTGATGGCTCCGTCGTCGAGCGAGAACTTGTGCAGATCGGTTTCGACCGTGGGCTGTGAGTAGTCGATCCAGGGGGTGCCGTCGCCTCCCGGCACCAGCCCGTACTCGTAGCGAGTGCTCGCCAGGTAGATCGATTCGAGGGACACGTAGAGTGTCTCGCTGGCACCGACGAAGCACTTCGACGACTGCAGCTGCATCGAGTCGAGATCGATCGCGACCAGGGTCAGGATGTCGGCGGTGGTGACGGGCGCTCCCTCGGTGGGCAGGTAGCAGTCGCGAGGATCGACCAGGAGCCGCGCTTCGGGATCGGAATCCGATCGATAGCTGGGCAGGAGATCGCCCAGGGAAGCGGCCTCGATGCGCGCGATATTCATGGCGGATCCCGCGTCGCTCGGCTGATAGAACTCGAGTCCCTCGATGTGAGGATGAAAGCGCGTTGCCAGGTACAAGACGTCGCCGATTCTTCGGCTGGAGAGGATCTCGCCCTCCAGCTCGATCGTCGTGCCCTGCGTGAGTCGTGCCGGGTCGGAGACGTCGAGGCTCGCGACCGTGGACGTCGAATCGATCCAGGCCAGCGGGCTGTACCAGTAGTACCAGTCGAGGAACAGGCTCGACGCGGTGACGATCAGCTGATCGGCTTCGTTGCGCAGGTAGATTCCCCGTGAGGATTGTCCGTTTCCCAGAGCGACTTCGAGCTCGCTGATCGGAGTGGCGGTCGGCGCTGCGGTGTCCATCTCCAGAACACGGATGCGAGTGCCCCCCACGGACCCGGGCGCCAGGACCGACTGGAAGTTCTTCAAGATGTAGAGATACTCGCCGTCGCTCTTGACCCGATCCTCCTCGTCGACTCCGGCTTCCTGCACGTTCGTCTCGGAGAGGGCGCCCGGATCGGCCGCGTCGGGTGGAGCGCCGCTCGGGCCCCCGATGCCGCCCCAGGGACCGTAGACGTAGGGTGACCACTCACTGTAGGTGGCCTTCAAGCCTTCTTTGAGGAAGGTCTCGAGCTCTGAGCTCGTTTGTGCCCGTTGCAGGCGAAAGGGCTGGCTGTCGACCGCCGGTTCGGCCTGCCACGCACCGGCCACGCAGGCGGCCGTTCGGTAGCCCGAGCCACCGTCGGGGAGCCGGTAGAAGTAGGTGTGGTCGCAGAGTGGGGCCGACGCCGCGTCACAGGAGTTGGGCAGATACGTGCCGTCGTTCCAGATCTCGTCCGCCGCGAAGACGTACTCGGGACACGCGGCTGCGGAGCTCGGTGCGCTCTCGGGTTGCCAGCGGCCGGATCGGCACACCGCCGTAGCGAAGCGCTGCTCCGAGTAGAAGAAGACCTGTTCGCAGGTGGAGCCGGGAGACGCGCAGGTGTTCGGAGACAGGGTCGAGTCGAAGTAGGCGCTGGTGCCATCGAGCACGCCACCGGTGGGGCACGGCTGAGCGGAGATCGCTGAGGTCACGGCGAGGAGGGCACCGACACCGGCCAGAAGGGGAACGAGGCAGCGACGCTGTCCACCGTACCTGCTATCGAGATTTCGCATGTCGTTACTCACAGATCGCCAGGGCCATCGTGTCGGTGATCGCAGGCGAAGGCGTGCCGAGCTCGTTACGGTAGGTGGCTGTCGCCCCCGAAAGCACGTCCTCCACGCGGAGCGTGTACTCGACGTTCGTGCTGGCCGAGGCGAACACCCAGAAGTGGTTGTTGAGAGCGCATCCGTCGAGGACCTTGACCAGAAGCTCCCAGTTGTCCTCACGGAAGAAGGAGAAGATCGCGGAACGTCCCTCTTCACGAGTCACCGGGACTCCGCGACCGGTTCGATTGGAGTGATCGCGCCACGTCACCGTGACCTGGAAACGTCCTTCGATCATCTGGCTCAGCTGTTGGCTCGCGACGAGGGTGGGGGATTGCGCCCAGAACTCCGAGTCGCCTGACTCGGAATCGGGCGCGCCGACCTCATCTCGATGAAGCAGGATGCGATAGAGGCCTGTTTCGAGATCCGGTAGGGGAATGCGAAAGGTAGAGACCGTGGTGGGCTCACACGGGGCCACGATCTGCTCGAGCTCGAACTGGCCGTAGAGATCCCTGCCATGAACCCAGGCCTTGCGAGGGAGCACCCTCCAGGAGGAGCATCCTCCCGGTGTCTGGGTGTTGGGGATCTCGATCTCGACCGCCAGTTGGTTGCCCCCGCGCTCCAGATCGGGCTGGATCCACACCTCGAGAATCCGAGGCTCTCCAGCGGGCACGACGCGAAACGAGGCGGTCGCGTAGATCTCGTTGGCCGAATCGTCCGGCACCCGAACCTCGACCTCGTAGCGCCCCGCTGCCAGGGGGCCCACTGGAGCGTCGATCAGAAAGCGCGACGGTCGGTCGTTCTCCGGGAGACAGACCGAGTCGGTCCGTCGGGCGAGGATCACGACCCTCGAGGGAGCCCCGAGCAACACCTGGTCGATCTCGGGCACACACGAGTTCTGCCACGGGCCGTCCACCCTGAGGTAGAAGGCCTCGCCTGCGGTCGGGTGCATGCGTTGCGGGTAGACCTCGCCCCGGGTCACCGCGAAGGACGCGGGATCGGAGAACCCATCGACCTCGGGCTCTCCTCCTTGATCGTTCCAATCCACTTCGTAGCTGTAGGTCTGCCAGAGTCCCGGCGCCAACTTGCCGACGTTCTGCGGCTGCGGCTCGGCTGGCGACACCCCGGTCGCGATCACTTGGGAGGAGAGAAGGAGACGCGGAGGATCGAGCGAGACCACCACTGGCGGCCCCGGGGCATCCTCCGCGGTGCGGACCTGGACCACGACGATGTCGGCCTCCGCGGTGGCGTCCTTGGGTGTGATCATTCCGTCGGTGACGAGCGCACTCTGGCCGAGTGCCGGAGTGTCGACTCCCCAGAGCGGTAGAAGGAGCCACAGGCTGAGGCAAAGCGCGGAACTGAAGCGCGGCATCGACGGGCCCTCTCGGGTGATCCAGGTGCGGGAGTAGAAATGTCAGAATACCATATTATGGCTTTGTGACAAGAGCGGACTCGGCTCTGGGCGGGTTGCGTCATCCGGTAGGCTCCGGCCACACTCGAAACACCCTCGTCGTCGAGATCCTCCGACTTTGCTTCACGATCTCCTCTCCGCGCTACGCAGTCTTCGTCAGGACTCGCGGGCGATCACCGCAGCGGTGCTCTTGCTCGCCACCGGCACCGGCGCGGGAGCAGCCATCTTCGCGATCGTCAACGCCTACCTCCTGCGTCCACTGCCCTACCCCGATTCGGATCGCATCGTGTCGGTGCGCTGGGAGACCCCCGAGGGGGTGGACGCCGCTCCAGTGAGGCGTGAGCTCGGCACTCTGGACTGGAGCGCCGATTCCGAGGCGACAGGAGCCCTCGTCGAAGCGGCGACGAACTGGGACCTCGACGTGTTCACGCTGCTCGGCGACGAAGGTCCCCTACTCGCTCCCGGTGCCTGGGTGACCCCGGAGTATTTTCGGGTGCTCGGCGTGGCGCCGCGCCTGGGTCGCGCGCTGCAGGAGTCCGACCTCTCGGACGGCGCGTCCAACGTGGCGGTGATCAGCCACGGGCTCTGGCAATCGCGATTCGGGGGAACCCCCGAAGTCCTCGGCATGACGTTTCATGCCTACGTCTCCGATCGCCCGGAGGAGGCGGAGGCGTTCACCGTCGTGGGCTTGATGCCCGCAGACTTCTGGTCGTTCCAGCGCTACGCCGAAGTTCTGGCTCCACTACGAGAGAGCTCGTTTCCGTACTTGCTCCGACTGAAGACCGGAGTGACACCGCGGGCCGCTGCAGCTCGGCTCACTTCGGTAGCCAAGGCACACCTGGGCAGCGCAGACATAGCGGAGGCATCTGAAGGACGGGTCACGGCGACCCCACTGCAAGAGCGCTACGTCGGCTCACTGAGGCCCCTGCTCGTCACCTTGCTGGCCGCCGCCCTCCTGGTGGTGGCGATCGCGGCCGGGAACGCCGCCATCCTGCTGCTCGTGCACACCGCGCGGCGGCGCCGAGAGCTCGCGGTGCGCAGTGCCCTCGGCGCGGGCCGAGATCGGCTGGTGCGACAGTTGATGACCGAAGGCCTGCTGATCTCCATGGTTGCCGGGGTCCTGGGGCTCCTCATCGCAGCCCTGGTACTGGGCGCCCTGGACGGTCCGATCCAACAGCAGATCGGGCGCGGCGCCCCCGGTGGGGCGGGGGCCCTGCGAGTCGACCTCCCGGTGGTTCTGGTCGTGTTCACCGTGTGCGCCGGGGTGGGGTTCAGTCTCGGCCTGTGCTCGTCCCTCATGCTGAACGATCCGGCACTCGGGGCTCGACTCCGTGCCGGCTCCGGCGGGATCGACGATGTGCAGGGGAGCCGAGGTCGGCGGGCGCTGGTGGCGGCCGGAGTGGCGCTCTCCCTCGGCCTGTTGATCACTGCTGGCCTGGCTGGACGAAGCGCCCTCCATCTCGTTCGGGCGGACGTGGGCTTCGTCCATGCGGACCGAATGGTGGGCGGCATCGGTCTTCGCCACCACAGCTATCCAACGGACGGTGACCGCGCTCGCTTTGTCGAACGGCTCCTCGAGCGACTCGCGGGTACGCTCGGTCCGGGTCAGGCAGCCGTGAGCTCACTGCCCCCCTTCGGCGCCCTGACCGGAAGCGAGGTCGAGCCGGAGGGAGCCGGTGAAGCGGTCACGGTCGGGATACGCAGTGTTTCGGCCGACTACATGTCGTTGCTCTCGATCCCCGTGCGCTCAGGGCGGTCGATCGAGGAAACGGATCGAGCAGCCGGTGAGCCGGTGGCACTGGTCTCCGAGTCTCTGGCGAAACGAATGTGGCCCGAGGCGCAACCCCTCGGACGTCGCCTGCGGGTAGCGAGCGATCTGGGGACTGGAGTGGACGGCGGTGAACCCTCCGCAGAGAGCGAGTGGCGGGTAGTGGTCGGCGTCGTGGCCGACGTGCGCGAGACCCTGGTAGGGGAAGACCTCCCCGAGGTCTATCTACCGTGGAGCCAGAACCCCTCTCTCTGGATGACTGTCCTCCATCGAGGGAGGTCGAGTGACCGAGCGGTGGCCACCGTACAAAGCGCCCTGCGCGACCTCGATCGTGGGGTTCCCCTGTCGGGCAGCCGATGGTTGAGCGAGGCAGTAGCCGAGGAGAGCGAGCGCAGCCGCTTTCTCGCCGGAGTGCTGATCGTCTTCTCTCTCTTCGCTGTCGCCCTCGGTCTGGTCGGGCTCTACGGCGTGGTGGCCCATGCCGTCCTCCAGGGTCGACGAGAGACGGCGATCCGGCTCGCTCTGGGTGCCGAGCCCGGTCGCCTGGTCGTGCGCTTCGTTCGCCAGACCGCAGCAACCGTCGTGCTCGGCACCGCTGCCGGCCTGGTGGTGGCAGCACTGCTCGCACAGGTGTTGGCCGACCAGCTGCATGGAGTCGATCCCACAGACCCGCTGACCTGGCTCGGACTCCCACTGTTGCTCGCATCAGCCGCCCTGCTGGCCACCTGGATTCCCGCGCGGCGCGCCGCCCGCACCGATCCGATGGCAGTGCTGCGCTCGGAATAGGCGCAGGCATTGGGACGATCGGGGCGTCCTGGTCACCGGACACGCTCCTCAACGCCGGTGTCACCGGAGAGGAGTCTGGCCCTGGCCTGCCGACCTTGATCGGGAAGCTCGTACGACCGTGGTCACGAGTGTGATCACGGTCAGGGGAACGACGAAACCGAGCAGACCTGTTGCGAGCCAGTGGGCCGCCTGGTGATCTCGTGCGGTCAGAATCAGGTAGGCGGTGTAGGCGAAGTAGTAGCCGAGCAGAAGACAGCCTTCCCAGCGTGCGATCAGGTGCCCGGTAAAGAAGATCGGCAGGCAGGCTACCGTCACGGCGATCATCACCGGGATGTCGAAGCGCAGAGCGGAGGCCGCCACCTCCACCCCGGCGGGTGAAACCACCGCGGTGAGGCCGAGCACGGCCAGGACATTGAAGATGTTCGAGCCGACCACATTGCCCACTGCGATGTCGCGCTCCCCTCGGATCGCGGCCATGACGGAGGTGGCGACCTCGGGCAGAGACGTTCCGGCAGCCACCACGGTCAGACCGATGATCAGCTCGCCGACGCCCAGGGCACGGGCGACCGTGACTGCGGCGTCGAGCAGCAGACGAGACCCGACCACCAGCAGGAGGAGCCCGAAAGCGATGAAGACCAGGTCGATCGCACGTGCGAGTCCCCCCGCCGCCATCTCGCTACCGGAGGCCTCGTCCTCCGTCTCCGGACGAGGCCCTCGTCTCGACCAGCGGACCAGCGTCGCGAGATACACGACGAGCCCCGCGAACAGCAGCCAGCCGTCGATCCGGCCGATCACCCCATCCAGCCCCAGCAGCAGAACCGCGACTGCGCTCCCGATCATGATCGGTACGTCGAAGCGAACGAGCTGGGCCTGCACGACCAGAGGCGTGATGACCGCCGACAGCGCCAGGATGAACAGCACGTTGAAAATGCTCGATCCGATGACGTTACCGAGCGCGAGGTCGGCCTGACCCCGCAGCGAAGCGCCTACGCTGACCGCCAGCTCCGGAGCACTCGTCCCGAAAGCGACCACGGTCAAACCGATGACCAGCGGCGAGATTCCCATCGCGCCGGCGAGCCGTGACGCGCCTCGAACCAGGAGCTCGGCACCCAGAACGAGGAGGGACAGCCCCGCGAAGAACGCCAGGAAGGTGATGATCATGGCCTATTGGGAGGAAGTGTCGGGAGCGATGCTGGGTGTACGGAGGGCGAGTCTCGAGACACGCCGCACGAACTCCTCGGACTCGAACTCTTTCACTTCGCGCCTCGATCTCATAGCGTCTCGTTGCAGTCGACTTCATTCGCGATCGGTCCTCGTAGGAGCCACCGTCCATGGCCTCGGCATTCGTTCTCCTTCTCTTTCTCCTCACTCTGATCGTCTTCGCGACCGAGTGGATGGCAATGGAGATCTATGCCCTTCTCTTGATCGCCACCCTCGTGGTGACGGGCATCCTCGATCCGGTCGAGGCCTTCGCGGGGTTCGGGAGCTCGGCCGTGATCATGATTGCCGGCGTCATGATCCTGAGCGGGTCACTGCTGCGCAACGGCGCGGTGGAGATGCTGGCAGAAGCTCCGCTCGCCTGGCGACGCGCCAGCGAGCGCCGCATGGCGGCCGCCCTGCTCGGGGGTGTCAACCTGATCTCGGCGTTCATCAACAATGTCGCGGCGACCGCCCTTTTCGTGCCGGTCGCAGAAGGCGTCGCCAAGCGGTTCGGCAGCGATCCAGCCCGCTATCTCATGCCCGTGGCCTTTGCCTCGATGACGGGGGGGGTGTGCACGGTCATCGGCACCTCGACCAACATCGCGGTGGCGCAGGCCCTGCCCGACTACGGCCTGGAGCCGCTCGCGATGTTCGAGCTGACTCCGCTCGGCATCGTCATCGGACTGGTCGGTGCGATCTATCTACTGGTCGCTGCGTCGACACAGCTTGGCTCGCGCACACCAGCGGAAATGGACCCCTCGAGCGATCTCAAACAGTTCCTGTTCGAGATCCCCGTTCGGACCGAGAGCGCACTCCGAGGAGCCACGCTTCGCGATGCCGATCTGCCCGGACGGTATGGCGTCATGGTGCTCGCCGTGCTGCGCGGACCCGAGCGCTACGAGACCCCGGGTCCCGACTTCGAGATGGAGGAGGGCGACCTCCTGCTGGTTCGGGGCAGCGCCGAGCGCCTGGCCAGGATCCAGCGCGAGCAGGGTATCGAGGGCAAGTCCATGCCTCCCTCCCATCGCCGCCGGCTGATCGCCGACCGCGCCGCCTTCGTCGAGGCCACCGTCTCCTTCACGTCGGCGCTGTTGGGAAGGACGCTCCGGGAGTGGGGCTTCCGGCAGCGCTATGGGCTCAGCGTGGTCGCCATTCATCGCCGCGGGGAGCTGCTGGCGGAGCGGGTCGGCAAGATACAGCTGCGCCCCGCGGACGTGCTGCTCATCTACGGCGACGAGGACAAGATCGACGCGCTGTTCCGGGACGGTCAGGACATGCTGGTCGAAAGCGTCGTGCTGACGCGATTCGACGGCCGGCGGTCTCTGGGCTCGGGTGTCGTGTTTCTGATCGCGGTTGTCTGCAGCGCGCTCGGGCTGATCGATCCTCCGACGGCGTTTCTCGCTGGCGCGGCTCTGGTCGTCGCGACAGGCTGTCTGCCAGCCGGCGAGCTCGGTGCCTACGTCAACCTCCGGTTTCTCGTGATGATCGCCGGCATGGTGTCCCTCGGGACGGCCATGGAGGAGAGTGGCGCCGCGGCAATGCTGTCGGGCTGGCTGGCGAGTGCGGCTGGCGGCGGTCGGCCGCTGGGCCTTCTGGCCATCTTCTTCGTCGCCACCGTGGCCCTCACCCAACCGCTCAACAACGCCGCCGCGGCCCTGCTCCTGCTTCCAATCGCGATTCACACCGCGACGCTCGCGGGGCTCGAGCCTCGTCCGTTCGTGATCATCGTGACGGTCGCCGCCTCGTGCTCGTTCATTACACCCTTCGAGCCCGCCAATCTGCTGGTCTACAGCAAGGGCCACTATCGCTTCCTCGACTTCGTACGCATCGGAGCGGGTTTGACGGTGCTGGTAGGCATCGTCTGTCTCCTGCTGGTGCCGGTGCTCTGGCCTCTGCATTGACACGTCTACCGTGGCGACGTCGTTCGGGGTACCCACGGGCACCCAGGAGCCGATCGACGGCCTCCGCGGCTCACGACCATGAGGTGGTTCGGAGGTGCAAAGGCCGCTCTTCCTCGAGCTCGACCTTCCTACTTCGATCCTCTGTGGAGTAGGAAGACTAGGCCTTGGTCGGCCCGACGATCCCCCCGGGGCCGAACACCGCCGTGTCCGAAGCTCTCTCGGACGCTACCGCTTCCCGTCGGGCGAGCAGTCTACGCTCGACCACGAGATAGAGCGACGGCACGAAGAGCAGCGTGATCGCGGTCGACGAGAGGAGTCCCCCGACCACCACCCGCGCCAGCGGCGCCTGCAGCTCACTGCCCTCGCCCAGACCGATCGCCAGCGGCACGAGACCGAGGGCGGTGGTCAACGTGGTCATCAGAATCGGGCGCAGGCGACGCCGCCCGGCCTGAACGATCGCCTCGGTCAGCTCGAAATACTGCTCGCGACGCAATCGGTTGATGTAGTCGACCAGCACGATGGCGTTGTTCACCACGATGCCCACCA
This sequence comes from uncultured Acidobacteriota bacterium, assembly GCA_963851415.1. GTDB lineage: Bacteria > Acidobacteriota > Thermoanaerobaculia > Multivoradales > Multivoraceae > CAWKPF01. The sequence goes on along the minus strand of CAWKPF010000002.1, from coordinate 3,105,168 downwards.
GCACGATCATCCCGAGAAAAGCGTACATGTTGAACGACGTCCCGGTCAGCGCCAGCGCCAGCAGCACTCCGATCAGACTGAACGGCACCGCAGTCATGATGATCAACGGTTGCACGAGTGACTCGAACTGGACCGCCATGACGGTGAAGACCAGGAACAGCGCCAGGAGCACTCCGAGCATCAGATCCGCGAACACCTCGCGCTGCTCTTCGAGCTCACCACCCAGGTTGACGATGAAGCCATCGGGCACCTCGATCCGGCTCAAGGCCAGCTCCAGGTCGCGAGCCACTTCCCCGAAAGGCCGTTCTCCGAGACCCGCGGTGATGCGCATCAGACGCTGCTGATTCTCTCGCGCGATCGAGGTGGGTCCGACCCGTTCGTCACTGCGAGTGAGTGCACCGAGCGGCACCACCTGTCCGGACGGGGCCACGATGGGGAGTTGTGGCAGCTGTTCGATCAGCGCCCTGTCTTCCTGCCGCAGCTGAACGCGCACGTCGTACTCGTCGCCCGCCACGCGATAGCGAGTCGCCACTCGACCGAGCACATAGGACTCGACCGTGTCGGCGAGGTCCGATCCGGTCAATCCCAGCTCAGCGAGACGTTGACGGTCGACATGCAGCGTGCGCTCCAGCTTGCCCTTCTCGCGATCGAGACGTGGGTGCATGACGTCGGGAACCTCACTCATCGCTGCAATCACGCGCTCCGCGAGCGCATCCGCGATCTCGAGGTCGTGACCGCGAATCTCGACACTCAGTCGCTCGCCGCCGCCGCGCATCATGCGCATCATCATGTTGCTGCTGGAGGGGTAGATTCGTACTTCGGCCCCGGGGACGTCGGCAGTAGCCTCGCGAACCCGGGCGAGAATGGTGTCGATTCCCCGCTCTCGCTCGGAGACCGGTACCAGCATGACTTCCATCGAGCCTTGATTGCCGGAGGCCGGGCGCCACCAGCTCTCTGGGCCCGCGGTCGTGATGACGTGCTCGAGCTCACCGTCCTCGAGCGATCCACGCATTGCGAGCTCGAGCGCTTGCATGGCCTGCATCGTCTCCTCGACTGGCGTTCCCACCGGAAGCTCCACGTTGATGTTGAAGCGCCCCTCGTCACTCTCGGGCATCAGCTCCATTCCGATCATCGGGAAGAGAACGAACGAAGCCAGCAGCAACGCGACGGCGCCGACCAGAACTCGCCAGGGGTGTCGCAGCATTCGTTGGATCCGATCGCCGTACCAGCGATCCAGCGAGCGCAAGGCCGCGGTGGCCCGACCGAAGAGACGCACCTGACCCATGCGTGCCTGGCGGCCTCCGAGCCACTGGGCGGATGCCGCAGGAATCAGGGTCAGGGCGACGATCAGCGAGCACAGCAGGGCGAAGCTCACGACGACCGCCATCTCCTTGAAGAAGACGCCGGCAAAGCCCTGGATGAAGACCACGGGCAGAAACACCGCGATGGTGGTCAAGGTGCCGGCCAGGATGGCCAGACTCACCTCTCGACTCCCCTCGATGGCTGCGTCCAGCATGGGCAATCCGTCGCGCCGTTTGCGGTGGATGTTCTCGAGGACCACGATGGCGCTGTCGACCAGCATTCCGACCCCCAGGGCGATGCCACCGAGCGAGACGACATTGAGAGTGAAGCCATTGAAGTACATCAGAGCGACCGTGGCGAGCACGCTGATCGGAATTGCCGTGCCGATCACCAGGGTCGAGCGCACGTCGCGCAGAAAAATCAGCAAGACGAGGACAGCGAGCAGCGCCCCGAAGAGTGCTCCGATCTCGACGTTGCGCACCGATTGACGAATGAACTCCGAGCCGTCGAAGAGCATGCTCAGCTGAATCTGTCCGTCGTAGTCCCGCTGGATCGCAGCGATCTCCTTCTTCAGCTCGTCGACCACCTCCACCGTGTTCGATCCCGACTGCTTGGAGACGAACATCCGCATTCCCACCACGCCGTCGATCCAGAGCTCGTTGGTCAGCTCGCGAAAGGTGTCGCTCACCTCCCCGAGATCGTGCACGAAGATGGAGCGACCGTCGCGGGTCGCGACCACCACGTCGGCGATGTCGACTACCGAGTCGTACTCCCCGACCGTACGGATCAGCACCTCACGGCCGGTCTCCAGCATGTCCCCGGCAGAGACGTTGCGGTTCTCGCGGCTGAGTGCTGCACTCACTTCGCGAGGTGTGACGCCCAGTGCCGAGAGTCTGTCCTGGTCGAGAAGGATCTGGATCTCGCGGACTCGTCCTCCCCGTACGTCCACACTGGCTACTCCAGGCACCCGCTCGAGCCGTCGGCTCAGCACGTCGTCGGCCAGATACCGAATCCGACGAACGTCTCCGTCGCCCGAGAGACCGAGGAAGGCCACCGGCATGTCAGAGAGGTTGAACTTCCAGATCGAGGGCGCGTCGGCGTCCTCAGGCAGAACGTCCCGCACGCGGTCGAGGGACTCACGAATGTCGTTGACTGCTTCGTTGAGGTCCTTGCCCCAATCGAAGTTCGCCTGCACGCGCGAGATTCCCTCCGAAGAAGTCGAGGTCAGCTCGTCGATTCCTTCGATCGTCGAAAGGGTCTGTTCGATCGGCCGAGTGATCAGGCTCTCGATCTCCTCGGGAGCGACACCGGTGTAGGTGGTGGTGACCGAGACCCTGGGCATGTCCACTTCGGGCATCAGGTCGACCGCCAGCTTCTGAGAGGCCACGATTCCCAGCACGGCGACACAGAGGTAGAGCATCGCCGTGCCGACCGGACGGTGGGCAGCGAGCTTGGACAGACTCACGGTGCGGCTCCGGTGGCAATCAGGGAGGCGGAGAGATCGCTGCTGGAAAGCGCCTCCGTCTGGACGACCCGAATCGCAGCGCCGTCGCGCAGGTCGGCATGACCGAGGGTGAGCACCGAGTCTCCCTCCGCAACGGGGCCCTCGATCGCCGCGCGGCCGCCGGTCGCACCGATCATGGTGACTTCGGTCCATCGAGCGACGCGCGACTCTCTCTCGGCGCCCTCCTCGACAGAGCTCGGGTCGGCCATCGCGTCGACTCGAAAGACTCCGGTCGATTGAACGCCGTCCATTCCGACCCGACTGAGAACTGCCGAGTCCGGAACGATCAGCGCCTGTCGGACTTCCTGGAGGCTGACCTCGACCTGGGCATACATTCCTGGCTTGAGGATCTCATCGCTCTCGGAGAGATCTCCTTCGACGACCGCCGTGCGATCGCTGCGCGACACCTCGCCCGAGATCCGCCGGACGATGCCGGCGAAGCGTCGATCTCTCGTGGCCACGGTGGAGGCCGAGAAGGCAACGCCAGGGCGGACGGCGCCCAGGTCGCGCTCGGGTACGCGGAACTGGACTCGGAGTGAGCTGTCCTCTGCCAGACGCAAGATGGCCGTGCCCGGCTGTACGAGGGCTCCCCGATCGACGTACCGTGCCGAAACCGAACCCGAGAAGGGAGCCAACACTCGTGAGTTGGCCAGCTGCTCTTCGAGCAGGGCCAAACGGGCGCTCGCCTGGGCCTGCTGCGCTTGCGCCGCGGCCACGTTGGCCCGAGAAGTGGAGAGCTGCGCTTTCACCCGATCGAACTCCTGCTCGCTGATGAGGTTGGCCTCGAACAGTCCGCTGGCTCGACGATGATCCGCCTCGGCGCTCTCCGACTCGGCGACGGATTTCCGCTGGTTCGCGTCCGCGACGCCCAGCTGCCCCTTGGCTTCCTGCATCTGGCTGCGCAGGTCGACATCGTCGATCACGGCGAGCACCTGACCCTTCTCGACATGATCGCCGATCCGGACCGGAACTTCGCGCAGGAGACCGGACACCTGAGAAGCGATATCGGCGACTTCTCCCACCAGCTCCCCTGGATACGAGGACTGCAGGTCGAGATCACCCCGGGTGACGATCGCGGCCCGAACGGGAACGGCCTGCGTCGGGCCGAACTCATCGGTGCCGGGCGAGGTTCCCTGCGTCGCTCGCCAGGCGAGCACCGCGAGGACGGCAACCACGAGGGCGACCCACCAGCCGTGACGAGTCAGCCAGGAGCGCCGACTCTCATCGGGGCGAGTCGCGGCTTCGGGTCGAGAGCTCGTCGCCGCCACCGCAGGCGACTCGACGGCGCGCTCCTGCTGCCTGGATCCTCTGGGACCACCATGCTCGATGCGAGCTGCTTCTTTGTCTGCAATCACGACGAGACTCCTGTCGAAGAAACCCGTGAGGAGGAGGAAGGGGTCGAGGCATGGGGGCGTTGGGAGTCTTCACTGACTCGCCACCGCTCGATCATCTCGACCGTGTTGTCGATCGCCATGGAGTAGAACCGGCTCATCGTCGCCAGTCGGGAGAGGGCCGGCTGGCAGCTGGCTGGGAGCCGCTCGAGACAGCGGTCGACGATCTCCTGCGTACGCTGCATCCGCTCGAGACTCTTCTGCAGCAGCCGGCCTTCGAGGTCGTTGCCCAGCCGGAAGAGGTCCCGCCGCTGACCCGGCACCGTAAAGCGCTCGATCAGCCCACGCTCCTCGAGCAGACGAGTGTTGGTGCTGATACTGCCCCGGCTGACCTGCAGCCGCTCGGCGAGCTCGTCGAAGCAGAAAGGGCCTTCTTCGACGATCAACAGGCCGAGAATCCGCCCCGCGATGCGGGGGGTGCCGTCAGCCTCGACGGAAAGACCCAGGTTTTCGATGAATTCAGTGAGCGGATCGAGGTGTTCGACTTCCATCCGCACACCTTGAGCCAACCGTTTTGTTTTGTCAAGACTGAACAAACTGTAAAGAGTGTAAAAACTGTATGAACCCGAGGGTGCTCGACGAGCAAGGCGAATCGACCCACCTGCCGACCCTGCCTCACCACGACTCCGACCTCGAACGCGAGCCGTCGACCCCGGGCCGATGGGAGCTGCAACCCCTCTCCTCCCCTGCCACGAGTCCCCCGCGCAGTCCGAAGAGGCAGGAGGGGGGGCGGCGCGGACGCGCCGGACCCCGCCCCTCGGCCCAGTCAACTCATCAGATACAAGAACTCCTCCTGCGCCACCTTGCCGTCCTTCACCGTGTACAAGCCGACCTCCTTCATCTGCATTCGCTGCCCACTCGGCTTGTTCGTGACATCGAAGTCGAACTCGACCACGAACTGGTCGTCCCGATGCCCACAGAAGGGCCCGATCGCCGCCATGTTGTGGATCTCGTGGTTCTCGACCCACCACTGGCCTTTGCCTTTGATGGCATCGATTCCCTCCATCCGTGCCGGCATCTCTTCGTTGCCCTGAGCCTCGATACTGACGATGTCCTTCGAATAGAGCTTCGCTACCGCCTCTTCGCCCTTCCCCGCATTGCAGAAATCGACCAGCTGCTTTCCGATTTCCCGAACGGTCATTGCCATTCTCCTCTTCGCTGTTCTCACGGTTCCTCGCAGCGACCGAGCCACACGCTCAGGCGCTTCCTTCTTCGTACCTCTTGAACAAATCCTCGAGCGTTCGACCGTCGACGGGCTCGAAAGGCTCGTCGAGCACCGCGAGGTCCTCGATCCGATCGACTCGAAAGTTCCTGAAGTCGTCGCGCAGCTCACACCAGGAAGCCAACGTCCACGCTGCGGCCCAGTAGAAGAGACCGAGCGGCTGGACCGTGCGGCTCGTTCGCTCTTCGGCACGGTCGGTGTAGCGAAACAGGACCTTGCGACGATCCCGGGCTGCGATGCGCAGGGCTCCGAGACGGTCTCGAGTGTCGCGATCGGTGCGAAAATCGAACGCGAACAACGTCGTTCCCTCGAGGCGAGGGCGCAGGCGCTCTGGAACCACTGCTTCCACCTTGGCGAGCAGGCGATCGGCGGCGCGGGCGAGCTCGGGATCGGTCCGACTCGACACCATGCGAGCCCCCAGCACCAGTGCCTCGAGCTCGTCCTCGTCGAACATCAGCGGCGGCAGATCGTAGCTGCGCTCGAGGAGATAGCCGACCCCCGCTTCGCCGGAGATCGGCACCCCCGAGCCCATGAGATCGTGGACATCCCGATACACGGTGCGGGTCGAGACGCCGAGACGACCCGCGATCTGCGCTGCCGTGGTCGCACGACGTCGCCGGCGCAACAGCTCGATGATCTGGAATAGACGATCTGCCCGACGCATGAATTCTCTCGCTCTCTGACGCTGGGTACGGAGAGACTCTGCCTGAGGCCTGCTGACAGCAGTGTGTCAGCAGTCTAGGTCCGCTCCCCAGTCGGAAGCCACGTCACCCGTCCCTTCTTCGTCCCGAAACCCCGCGCTCCACCTCATGGAGGCACGATAGAGTCCCGACCGATGATCACCCTGCAGCAAGGCCTCGTGTTCCTGGTGACCGCTGGGCTCGCACCCGCTCTCCTCACGGCCGTGGCCCAGACCGGCTCCTGCGAGCAGAGCCGACTTCCGGCCGTCCTGCCGTTCGATGCCTTGATCTTCCAGGCAGAAGTCATCGAGCCCGCAGTGGAAAGCCAGGAAGGCCCAACGGCGGCAGTGCGTGTCCAGGTGACCGATGCCGCGCTCCTTCCCCGCTCGAAGACGCACTTCGATCTGGTCCTCCTCGAGCTCGACGCGAACTGCACCTCACGCCCGCTGGAGCGACAGGAGCTGATCGACCGCTTCGCCACCACGGAGAGAATCCGGGTGGTCGCCAGGGAAGGGGGCATGGCCTCCGACCGACTACAGGTCTATTCCTCCTGGGTGAGCTCCGGGGAAGCGGTTCGCACACAGGCGGTGCAGGACACCTACGACTACTTCGGCGCGCTCCTGCGCCTGGAGCGGGCAGCCTCGGACGGGGAACGAATCCCCCCACTGCGCTCGATCGCGGAGTACGTCGAGGACCCAGCACTCTTTCGCCGCATCGTCGAGCACCAGCTCGAATCGAAGCGGTTACGCAAGCAGGTGATCGCGATGCACCGTGCGCTCCAGCGGCCGCCTCCCTGAGGCCCCAGGGGGAGCTCAGATCAGGTCGCGAAGCTTGCGATACCCGTCCCGCAGCTCCTCGAGACTCTGTTCCAGACCCGACCAGACGCCCTTGGCGGTCTCGTCGATCGTCTCCGTGACCGGGCCCCGCTTGCGCTTGGCCTCCTGGTAACGCTTCTCGAGGCGCTTCCATTCGTCCTTGGAGTCGGCCTTGGCGAGATGCAGCTGGACTTCGAGCTCGTCACGCAGCGTCTCCACCGTCTGGAATAGCTCGTCGATGACACTGTTCTTGGTGACCATCGCATTCCTCCTGATTCCCGAGGCAATCCGCTTGCTCGGCTGATCTCATCCTGGGGGTCTTTCGCCTGCGGGCACAAGAAGAGCTTTCCCCTACTTCCCTACGAGCTTCACCCTTCGCCGAACGGACCCTGCGGCTCCCCGCCTCTCCGATCTGCGGCCCGCGATGCGATGGTAGAGGAGTGAATAGGAGAACTCTCCCCTCGCCGCGAGACGATCGAGCTCTACGCTCCACCGTGCTCGCTCATCGGCTTCGATGCGACCCACGGAGAGTGCGTCATCGGCCATGCGGCCGAGCAGGTCTTTCAGGTACGGCCCGTATCTGTCCACGGTCCAGAGGAAGCTGCACGGCGCCAAAGGCTCGAGGCCCGCGTCGCGGAGAATCGCCCGAAGGCCGAGGCCGCAATGGGGGCCGATCACTCTGTCGTCCTTTGCGAACACTCGGGCCCGGAGCTCCGGATCGGGGAAGTGCAGCGCATCGGTTTGAAGATCCTGCTCGACGAAGGCGAGCACTCCGTTCGCAGCCAGCAACGAAGAGAGCCGCTCGACCAGTCGCTCGACCTCGCCCGGGGCCAGATAGGGGACCATCACGGAGCTCACCACGAGGTCGTAGCGCTGCTCCCCGGCAAAGGGAAAGCGTTCCGGCACTCCGGCATCCCAGACGTCGACTCTCAGACGCGCTTCCACCCCTTCTCGTCGAGCCAGAGCGCGGGTCGTGCGCACCATGGTGTCGCTCTTGTCGACAGCGTCGACCCGGGCGCCCTGTCGCCTCCTCAGAATTCGCCGCGACAGAGCACCGCTGCCGCAGCCCATCTCCAGAACTCGCGCCTCGGCCTCTGGAAGCAGGGGTGCCACCAGCTCCTCGAACATCGCCCGGCTGGCCGGTTCTCGCGCGCGAGCCTCCATACGCCTGGCAGCGAGCTCGGCCTCTCCAGACAGCTCGAGCTCTTCATATCGATAGATCCCGGCGGCCCTTGGGCGCTTCGGCTCGGCCACGACAACTCCCTTTTCTCTGTCGGTCGCCACCCTGAACTCTGTATCCTCGGAGACGAGATCCTCTCAATGAAAGCACAACACGGAGACATCGTCCCAATGAACGAAAAGAAGAGCATCCCGGTCTGGGGCTGGATTGCGATGGGTTGCGGCTGCCTCTTAGTCGTCGCCTCGGTGGCGCTGACGGCCGGCGGATTCTTCGTGGCGAAGAAAGCCGGTGACTTCGTCGAGGAGCTCGAGGCCAACCCGGCCCGAACGGCGGCCGAGCTCTTCGTGCGCGCCAACCCGGATCTCGAGCTCGTCTCCACCGACGACGAAGCCGGGACCATGACCATTCGCAATCGTACGAACGACGAGGTCGCGACGCTCGACTTCGACGACATCGCCGAGGGACGATTCCGCTGGACGACCGGCAGCGGCGACGAGGGCAGCATCACCTTCGACGGCGAAGACGGCGCCCGCATCACGACCACGAACCGCGACGGGGAGAGCCAGAGCGTCGAGCTCACGGCCGAGGAAGACGGAGGCGTGGTGGTCAGGGGAACGGACTTCGAGGCGCGCCTGGGGGGAGAAGGCGACATCCCGAGCTGGGTACCGCTACCACCGGGAGCGCAACCGCAGACCACGTTCGCCTCCTCGAACCAGGAGGGCACCAGTGGGGCCTTCACCTTCTCGAGTGAGGAGAGCGTCGAGGATCTCGCGGCCTTCTACCGAAGAGCTCTGGAAGAAGCCGGCTTCGAGATCGAAAGCAGTAGCATGACCACATCCGAGATCGACCGCGAGGCCCTCGACGCCAAGCGCGGGCAGGACAGCGCGAAACTCTTCGTGACGGTCGCCAGGGGCACCGGGATCGAGGGGACCCAGGTGGTCGTGCAGTACGAGCAGCTGAGCCAATGAATCCAAGACGACAGAGGTGATGACGATGGAGCCCTGGCAATTTCGAACCATCATCGAGCCCTTCCGCATCAAGGCGGTCGAGGAGATCCCTCTTCTGACTCGCGAAGAGCGCGAAGCGGCTCTCGAGGAGGCCGGACACAATCTGTTTCGCCTCCGTGCCGATCAGGTGACCATCGATCTGCTCACCGATTCTGGCACCGGCGCGATGAGCGCGCGGCAATGGGGCGCGCTCATGGTGGGAGACGAGAGCTATGCCGGCTCGCGCTCCTTCTTCCGCCTCGAGGCCGTCGTTCAAGAGCTCACCGGGCTCCCGTTCATCTTCCCGGTCCACCAGGGCCGTGCGGCCGAGCGAATCCTGGCCCGCACCGCATTCGAGCAGGGACAGATCATTCTCAACAACACTCACTTCGATACCACCCGAGCCAACGTCGAGCAGGCCGGAGCGCAGGCGATCGACATCCCTGTGCCGGAGGCTGGGGATCCGCGCGATCGCTCTCCCTTCAAGGGAGACATGGATCTCGGGGAGCTCGACCGCTACCTGGCCGAGCGGCGCAACGAGATCGGAATGGTCATGCTCACCATGACCAACAATGCCGCCGGCGGACAGCCTGTGAGCATGGCCAACCTGATCGCGGTCAGCGAACGGTGCAAGGCTGCGGGGGTGCCCTTCTATCTCGACGCCGCTCGCTTCGCCGAGAACGCCTGGTTCATCCACACTCGCGAGCCGGGTTGGGCCGAGGTCTCGCCCCACGACATCGCACGCCAGCTCTTCGATCGCTGCGACGGCTTCTGGATGTCCGCCAAGAAGGACGGCATCGTGAACATGGGAGGGCTGCTCGCCACCCGAGACGAACAGGAAGCGGAGCGGTTCCGCAACGAGCTGATCCTGGGGGAGGGTTTCCCCACCTACGGCGGACTCGCCGGGAGGGACCTCGAGGCGCTGGCAGTTGGACTCGAAGAGTCGATCGACATCGACTACCTACGCTATCGAACCCGCAGCATCGCCTACTTCGCAGAGCGGCTCGAGGAGGTCGGGGTCCCGGTCGTGCAGCCCCCGGGAGGTCATGCCGTCTACCTGGATGCAGGCGACTTTCTCTCCCATGTTCCGAAGGAGCGGTTTCCGGGTCACGCGCTGGCCGCCGCCCTCTACCTCGAGGGCGGGGTCAGGGGGGTGGAGGTGGGGAGCCTGATGTTCCCGGGAGCCCGGCTCGAGCTCCTGCGCCTCGCCGTCCCTCGCCGCGTCTACACCCAGGCTCACGTCGACTACGTGATCGAGGTCGCAGAGCGGCTGGCACAGAAGAAAGAGCAGATCCCGGGCTATCGAATCGTCAAGGAGCCTCCCTACCTCCGTCACTTCAGTGCCGACCTCGAGCCGATCGGCTGACACCTGGCGACAATCGGGGCTGAACCGGTCAGAGCCGATCGCACCCCGCAAAGAAGAAGGCCTGCTCGAGCGCAGCGTTCTCGGCCGAATCGCTCCCGTGAATCGCATTGTTCTGGATGTCGGTGCCGTACAGATTGCGCACCGTGCCCTCTGCCGCCTGGGTAGAGTCGGTCGCACCCATCACCTCACGCAGGTGAGCCACCGCGTTCTCACGCTCGAGCACCACTGGAACGCAGGGCCCGCTGGTCATGAACTCGACGAGCTCCCCGAAGAAGGGACGCTCCCGGTGCACGGCATAGAAGCCTTCGGCTTCGGCCTGGCCAAGATGCGTCATGCGAAGAGCGACGATGCGAAAGCCTTCCCTCTCGAGATGGGCGAGGATGTTGCCGAGGTTGCCGGCTTTGACACTGTCGGGTTTGACAATGGTGAGTGTTCTTTCCATGGCGTGAGAATCTCCTGATGGGTCTTGGATGGATCGATTGAGGGAGAACGGCGAGCCGGTTCTGTTCGGCCATTCTCCGGACGACTTCTTCCGGTCCGAGTCTCCCAGCTCTAGAGCGCAGCTGCGAGCGTCGAGCCCAGCTCCGCCGGAGAGTCGGCCACGGCGACTCCCGCCGCATGCAGAGCCCGCTTCTTCTCGTCGGCGGTACCTTTGCCGCCCGCGACGATCGCTCCCGCGTGACCCATTCTGCGGCCCGGGGGCGCCGTAGCGCCAGCGATGAAGCTCACGACCGGCTTCGTGAAGTTCTTCTTGATCCAGGCCGCCGCTTCCTCTTCGGCGCTGCCCCCGATCTCCCCGATCAAGATCACGGCCTCGGTGTCTTCGTCGTCCTTGAACAGCGCCAGCGCATCGATGAAGTTGGTGCCATTGATCGGATCGCCGCCGATGCCGATACAGGTCGACTGGCCGATGTCGAGATTGCTGAGTTGCCACACCGCCTCATAGGTGAGGGTGCCACTGCGGCTGATCACACCGACCTTGCCCTGCTTGTGGATATGGCCGGGCATGATGCCGACCTTGGCCAGACCGGGCGACATGACGCCGGGGCAGTTGGGGCCGATCAGGCGAGTTCGTGGATAGTCGCGCAAGAACGACTTCACCGCGAGCATGTCGTTCACCGGCACGCCCTCGGTAATGCACACCACGAGCTCGATTCCAGCCGCCGCTGATTCCATGATCGCGTCGGCGGCGAAGGGAGGCGGCACGAAGATCATCGACACGTTGGCCTCTGAAGCGCGACGCGCCTGCTCGACCGAGTTCCACACGTGGAAGCCCTCGATCGTCTGACCACCCTTGCCGGGAGTCACACCTCCGACCACTTCAGTACCGTAGTCTCGACATCCCATGGCATGGAAGAGGCCCTCCTTGCCAGTAATGCCCTGAACGATGAGCCGCGTGTCCTTGTTGACCAGAACTGCCATTACTTTCCTCCTCCGACTGCGGCGACGACTTTCTCGGCGGCGTCAGCCATGTGATCGGCCACGATGAAGTCGAAGTCGGCTTCGCGAAGCACCTTGCGACCCTCCTCTACGTTGGTGCCTTCGAGGCGTACCACCACCGGCATCGTGACGTTGCCGAGCTCCTCGATCGCGGCCACCACACCACGCGCAATGCGATCGGTCCGAGCGATCCCTCCGAAGATGTTGATCAGCACCGCCTCGACCGTCGGATCGGAGATCAGGATCTTGAAGGCGCCAGTGACCGCTTCCTGACTGGCCGAGCCACCGACGTCGAGGAAGTTTGCCGGCTCACTGCCGTAGAGCTTGATGATGTCCATCGTCGCCATGGCGAGCCCGGCGCCGTTGACCATGCAGCCAATGTTGCCATCCAGCTTGATGTAGCTCAGACCGTACTTGCCTGCTTCCACCTCGAGATCGTTCTCTTCGGCGAGATCTCGCAGCTCGGCGATCTCCTTCTGCCGAAACAGTGCGTTGTCGTCGAAGTTCATCTTGGCGTCGAGTGCGTAGACGTCGCCGGCCTTCGTGATCATCAACGGGTTGATCTCTGCGAGCGAAGCGTCCGTGTCGAGGTAGGCCTGGGTCAACGAGCGAATCATCCTCGCCGCCTGCTTGGCGGTCTTGCCCTCGAGGCGCAGCCCGTCGGCGAGCAGCCGGGTCTGGAAGGACTGAATTCCGAGGTGGGGGTCGAACCACTGGCGAAGAATCGCCGACGGATCCGAGGAGGCCACCTCTTCGATGTCCATGCCCCCGGCTGCCGAAGCCATCACCAGGGGCTTTCCCACGTCCCGATCGAGCAGAACGGCCAGATAGAGCTCCCGATCGATGTCGAGCGCCTCTTCGATCAGCACCTTCTTCACTCGCTGGCCTTCCGGGCCGGTCTGCGGTGTAACGAGCTGCATGCCCAGGATCTCGCCCGCGAGCCGCTCCGCCTCGTCCGGCGAGGACGCGACCTTCACGCCCCCACCCTTGCCGCGACCGCCAGCATGGATCTGCGCCTTGACGACGCAACGGCCGCCCAGCTCCTCGCAGATTTCTCTCGCCTGATCCGCCTTCTCGATGACACGCCCCTGGGGCGTCACGGCGCCGTGGCGACGCAGGATCTCTTTTGCCTGGTATTCATGGATCTTCAAAGTTCTCTCCTCGAAGCAGGATCACTGTCGTCGCCGGAAGATCTGCCGAAGTTCGGCGCCCACCCCCGCGCGCTGCCGCGGAATCGGAAACGGTGCCGGCCCGCGACCCACATTCTGGGGCCCCCGGGCGCGAAATCCCGACGGACCGTCACGAGAGTCAGGAGCGGTCGCTGGGGAGCTGTCGCATCCGGCGGAGCGCGGATCTTATCAGGCTTTGCGGCCTCGATTCGGCCCTCCGGCGCAACCGTCCGGCATTTCGCGATCGGACCCGACCGGCTCAGGAGGCTCTGGGAAGGGTCAGTACCAGGACCGTGAGGTCGTCCGCACGCTCGTAGTAGTGCGGGTCCGGAGGGGCACCATTGCCCACGAAATCGTCGAGGTCGTCGAGCACCCCGCCGACGATTCCCTCGGCACTCTTGTAGGCGTGCCGGGCGAGGCTCTCTTCGAGACGATCGAAGCCGAACATCTCCTCGCTGTCGATGCGACAGGCCTCGACCAGACCATCGCTGGAGAGGAAGATACTGTCGCCCTCGCCGAGCTTTGCACGTCGAATCTCGATATCGAGCTCCGAACGCACACCCAACGGATAGGCCACCGACTCGAGGGCGTGCACATCACCTTCGGTACTGACCCGGTACGGATAGAGGTGGCCTGCACTGGCATAGATCAGCTCTCGCCTCTGCGGGTCGATCAGGGCATAGCAGAGCGTCGTCAGGAGTCGCTGTCGGGCGCTCTGGTACACCACCCGATTCAGGGTCCGGAACACCGCCTCGACTTCTGGCTGAAAGCTCACCTGCACGGCCAGCGCCGAGCGCGCCATCGACATCACCAGGCCACTGGAGACCCCATGACCTGCCACGTCGCCGATCGCTACCGAAAGCCGTCCATCTTCGAGAGCCAGCACGTCGTAGAAGTCGCCCCCGACCTCGGTCGCGGGCAGATACCGGTACGCCAGCGCCACCCCGGCCAGGGTCGCGGGCAGTTCGGGCAAGATGGAGCTCTGGATCCGGCGGGCCGTCTCGAGCTCGACCCTCTGGCGCTCTCGCTCGGCGATGCGGCGCACGTGCGGCGGCACGTCGTCCCAGGCATAGGTGAAGCGCTCCTGGGAGCCCAGGCGACGCAGGCTGAGCCACAGAGGAGTGGTCGACACGAGGCAGGCAAGCCATCCCTGGAACTGAAGGCCAGGATCGATGGCGGTCAACAGCGGCAGGGCCCCCAGAACCACGGTGCTCACCAACGAGGCCAGGAAGACCGTCAGGATGTCGTAGCGCAGGAACAGCGCCACCAGTGCCCCAGAGGCCGCGATCCACAGCGGGACACCCCACCCGACGGGCAGCAGAAGCAGGGGGGGCGCGAACACCAGCGCCGTCGCCACCGCGACGATGACCGCGGCCGGCCACCGGCCCACACGGTCGACCAACCAGGGAAGCGGCAACAGATATCCGAACACCGTATGGGTGAGCGAATAGGCCAGGCAGATCAGCAGGAGCCCCACTCCGGGCAATGCGGAGTGCTCCCACCACGGCCCGGTCAAGAACGACGCGGGAGCCGCTGCCACTTCCGCTCGGCTCAACGCGAAGGACGCTCCGAGCAGTGCCGCCGCGATCGCCAGCCCTGAGGCCGAGCCGCGCAGTGCCGAAGAGGCGACCGTGCCATTGAGAAAAGAGCCACGAAAAACCGCATCGGCGGCCGCGAGCTTGCTCCGCCAGGAACCACGGCACAAGGACTCGCCCAGGCTCCAACCGATGAAGGCCAGGGTCGCCACTGCGGGAATGTAGACCATCAGCTGGAGCGCGATCCATACCCAGGTGGTCTGGCCCCGGGTCAGGGTCCCGAACGCCGAGCCCTCGACCGCTCCGCGCGCGGTCAGCAGCAAGACGATCGCCAGCGAACCGAAGACGAGCGCAAAGACCTGCACGCCGCGACTGACGCCGACGTGCCCCTCGTGGTAGCGACGCACGAAGGCAATCGCGCTGCACGGAACCAGCAAGAAGATGATGAACAGCCAGGCGGTCTGGAACAGCTGAATCCGCTGCAGGGGCGGAGCGATATCGCGCACCGCAGGATCGTCGCTCCAGGACGTGAAGCCGCTCAGATCGCTGCCTGAAAACCGGACCTCGACCCCGTACTGAAGATCGTCCCCGAGCAGCCGTTCGCGGTCGAGGTAACGTAGGTACAGATCGTTTCGTTGCTCGCGCTGGATCGTTCGATCAACCGGTGCGTGATAGTCCGCCAGGTCGATGCCCTGCTCCTCGAGAAAGCGCCCGGCACGCAGTCTGGCCTCGACCAGCGGGATCGCCGTCGGCCCCTCCCGTTCGAGGGGAGTTCCTCGGCGTAGCCCGGTCACGGTGCCATCCAGAGCGACTCTCGCCTCGTAGGACCACTCCTGATTGGGGGCGCCGCGCTCGTAGAGCCGCACCAACCAGTAGTGCAGGCCCCAGGACAGACGGCTGTCTCCATACCCCTCTTGCACGTGAGCACCGCTGGCGGTGATCAAGCGCACCTCCAGCTCCTGATCGGAGATCAGCGAGGCCGTCACGTACGGACGATCGATCGGGTCGCCCAGATCGAGCAGACGTTCCAGGGCAATATCGACCGCCTCGCCCTTCGAGACCGCCCACCGATCGTAGCGATAGGGAAAGAGCCGCGGATACAGCCATCCCAGGGCCAGCGCGGCAAGCAAGCCGAGCACCAGCCAGAGAACGACTCCCTTTCGGTCGAGCAGACGCATCACGTCACCAGCAACACTTCAGGCAGAGCTTGGGGTCCATACCGAGATCCAGCGGTCACAAGACCACCCATGGTGGATACGCGAGGAGGGACCGGCAGTTGCGTTGGCAGACGGTTGCGGCTCTGGAGCTCGGCCTCAGTCGAGATTCTCGACGATCGCGTCCCCGAACTCCGAGCACTTCAAGAGGGTGGCACCTTCCATCTGCCGCTCGAGGTCGTAGGTCACGCGCTTCTGCGAAATGGTCCTCGAGATCGCGTTCTCGATCGAGTCCGCGGACTCGGTCCAGCCGAGCCAACGCAGCATCATGACGCCGGAGAGGATCACCGAGCTGGGATTGACCTTGTCCTGGCCCGCATACTTGGGAGCGGTTCCGTGAGTTGCCTCGAATAGCGCGACTCCGTCGCCCTCATTCGATCCCGGGGCGAGCCCGAGGCCCCCGACCTGAGCCGCCAGTGCATCGGACAGGTAGTCCCCGTTCAGGTTGGTCGTGGCGATCACCTCGTACTCCGAGGGACGCAACAGCACCTGCTGAAACATCGCATCGGAGATCCGGTCCTTGATCAGGATCTTGCCCTCGGGAAGCTTGCCGTCATGCTCGCTCCACAGCGCGTCTTCCGAGATGGTCTGATCGCCGAACTCTTCGGCAGCCAACTCATAGCCCCAGTCCTTGAAAGCCCCTTCGGTGAACTTCATGATGTTGCCCTTGTGCACCAACGTGACGCTCTTGCGCTCGTTCGCGATCGCGTACTCGATGGCCTTGCGTACCAGACGCTTCGAGCCGGTCTCCGAGACGGGCTTGATTCCGACGCCACTGTCGGGACGGATCTTGGCGCCGAGCTCGGAGCCCAGCCACGCGATCAGCTTCGCGGCCTCGGGAGTGCCTTCCTTCCACTCGTGGCCGGCGTAGACGTCCTCGGTGTTCTCGCGATAGAGCACCATGTTCACCTTCTCGGGCTCCTTCACCGGCGAAGGCACCCCGTCGAAGTACCGCACCGGGCGAACACAGGCGTAGAGATCGAGAATCTGGCGCAGCGCCACATTGAGACTGCGGATCCCGCCACCGACGGGAGTGGTGAGCGGGCCCTTGATCGAAGCCCGAAAGTGCTGGATCGCCTCGGGCGTCTGCGCGGGCAGCCACTCGCCGGTCCTCTCGTAGGCCTTCTCGCCTGCCAGGATCTCGACCCAGGCGATCGAGCGGGCACCGCCGTAGCTCTTGTCCACCGCGGCGTCGAGCACCTTCTTCGAGGCGCTCCAGATATCGGGCCCGATGCCGTCACCCTCGATGAAGGGGACGATCGGACGATCTGGGACGGTCAGCTTTCCGTCTGCAAACTGGATCTCCTGGCCATCAGCCGGCGGATTGAGCTCGTAGGTAGCCACATCGACCTCCGTAGAAGTAACGCTTCGCGGGCACGGCCCGAAAGCGAGCCCGTTCTCTGGGGGGGTTGCCGGATCAGGCCGAGGGTCGCCGACATCAAGCCGGCCGACGCCCGAAAGTAGCCCGTTCCAGGGGGGAATCGAGCCGGAAGGCTATCACACGGACGAGGAGATTTCGGCGCCGCCGGGAGCCGTTGAAGCCTTGCCCGGAACCGCTCAGGCTTCGGCAGCCAGTGCCGCGTCGAGGTCGTCGTAGATGGAGAACAGGCTGTCGACGTTGGCCACGCGAAGCAACTTGCGGACCCGCTCGTTGGGCCCGACCAGGATCAGCTTGCGCTCGTGCTCCTGGAACCTCACCAGGTGACCCACCAACTCTCCAATCCCGGTCGAGTCGATGTAGTTGATCTTGCTCAAATCGATGATGACGTGACCCACATCCTCTGACAGAGCACGCTTCAACGCGTCGGCGAAGAATTGGGCGCTCTGGCCCAATCGCACCACGCCCTCGATCTGGAGCACGGTACAGCCTTGGACATGCTGCTTCTCGACGATCATGACTGCTTTTTCTCGATGAGATGAGGTGGCGACGGCATTCTAGCGGACTTCGGGCTCGGACGCCGGCTCCACCGACAGCAGCTCCGGGATCAGGCGTTCCCCCTCGATCCGCAACCGAGCGACCGTGAGCGGCAGGGTGAAGCGGCGCGGCCCGCACGCGCCGGGGTTGAGTAGGAGACATCGACCCCGCCACTCGAGCTCCGGGCGATGAGAGTGGCCGTACACGATCAACCGGCACTCGCGCGTCCACTCGCGCGCAATGTCGTCGCGTTGATGAACCATCGCGAAGTCGACTCCATCGCCGAGGGTGCCTCGGTGCTTCGCCGCGAGACCAGAAAGCGGCTCCACCGCGTCGACGTTGCCGCGCACCGCAATCAGCGGCGCCAGCGAGCGCAGGCGCTCGAGGATGTCCGGGTCTCCTACATCGCCGGCATGGAGGAGGAGATCGACACCCGCCAGGCGAGCAACCACCTCGTCACGGAGTCGACCGTGTGTGTCTGAGAGAATTCCGACTTCCAACGCTCCTCCTTCGCTCCGAGCCCAGGCCCTCGATCCGAGCGCTCGGTAAGATGAGCGCAGTCTAATGTGCGGTCGCTACACCCTGAGCAAGCCCGGAGAGGCCCTCGAGGCACTCGGCGTACCGATCGAGGCGCTCGCCTCGATCGAGGAGGAGCTGTGTACTCCCCGCTACAACATCGCCCCGACCCAGCCGATCCTGGCGGTTCGGCGGCGCGAGTCCGAAGGGGAGCTCCGGGTCGCGGCACTGCGATGGGGGTTGATTCCGGGATGGTCGAAACGGCCACCGGAGAGGGCGCTGATCAACGCTCGGCTCGAGACCGTCGCCGAGAAGCCGTCCTTTCGCCATGCGCTCGAGCGACGTCGGTGCGTGGTTCCCGCAGACGGTTTCTACGAGTGGGAGCGTCAGCAGGGCCGGCGGCGTCCCGGCAAACCGCCACGCTGGTTCCATCTCGAAGACTGCGCGCCGTTTGCCTTTGCCGGCCTGTGGGAACGCTGGATCGATCTGCGTTCGGCTCACGGGATGACGAGTCAGAGCCTCGAGTCGTGTTGCTTCCTCACCCGACCGGGAGAGGGCGCAGTGGCCGAGATCCACGACCGCATGCCGGTCATCCTCGCCGGAGACACTCTCGACGCCTGGCTCGATCCGGGGCTCTCCGACGGCGAAGCGCTCGTAGACATGCTGGAGGGCGCGCCCCGTCCCCGGCTCGAGGGACACATCGTCAGCCCGCAGGTGAATCACATCGAGAGCGATCAGCCGAGCAATCTGGCTCCCTGGGAGCCCCCGGTGGAGCCGGAGAATCTCAGCTTGTTCTGAGCAGCTCGGACACGGCCCCTTTCCGCTGATGCGATGGGGTCACTCCGGCAGCCGCAACGCCAGCAGCTCGGCCGGGCGGCTCCCTCCGCCGAGAGCCACCACCAGATACTGTCGCCCTTCGTGTAGGTAGGTGATCGGGCTGCCATCGGTGTGGTTGCCGAGATCGTGCTCCCAGACCAGTTCGCCGGTCGCCTTGTCGAAGGCCCGGAGCGTACCGCTGGGAAGCTCTCCGGTCTCGGGGTCGGGAGTCTCGTACTCGGGCCCGTAGAGCCCGGCGCCCGAGCTGACGAAGAGCAGGGTGTCGGTCACCAGAACATGGCTGCGCACCAGATCACCGAGGGGCGGAAGGTCGAGATCTCTCAGGCGCGGATGATCCCGCGGCCCCTCACCCAGCGGCTTCACCCAGGCGATCTCCCCTTTGCCGAGGTGGTAGGCGGTGAGCCTGGCATAGGGCGGCTTGACCAGTGGTAGGCCATCGGGGCCCGTGATCCCCGGGTTGACCGCGCCGACGTACTCCAGGTCCGAGCGCGACGGATCCGGCTTGCGCAGTGCGATCACGACGGGATGCGTGAAGGAGGGCACGTAGAGCATCTCGGTCTCGGGATCGAAGGCGCCTCCCTGCCAACTCGCTCCACCGGCCCAGCCGGGAACCGCGAGAACGCCGCGCTCGGTGGGAGGAGTGAACAACGGACCGTAGTCATAGTTCGCGAGAATCGCCTTCGCCTCCTCGCGCAGAGCGGGGGTGAAATCGATGAGCAGGTCTTCGCTCATCCCCTGGGGCTCGAAGGGGGGTGGTTTCGTCGGGAAGGGCTGGGTCGGCGAGGTGCGCTCGCCCGCCACCTTCGACTGCGGAACCGGCCGCTCCTCGATCGGCCACACAGGCTCTCCGCTGACTCGGTCGAAGACGTAGACGAACCCTTGTTTGCTCAGCTGCGCCGCCGCCTTGACCTTCGTACCATCCACCGTGATGTCGGCCAGAACCGGTGAGGTAACGAGATCGTAGTCCCAGACTCCGTGGTGGGTCGTCTGAAAATGCCAGCGACGCTCACCGCTTTCGCAGTCGAGAGCAACCAGGCTCTCCGCGAAGAGGTTGTCTCCCGGGCGGTGGCCGCCGTAGTAGTCGTTGGTCGGCGTACCGAAAGGCAGGTAGACCATTCCGAGCTCTTCGTCGGCACTCATCAGAGTCCAGACGTTGGTGTTTCCCGCGACCCTCCAGGACTCGTCACCCCAGGTGTCGTTGCCGAACTCGCCCTCCTGGGGCACGGAGTGGAAGGTCCATCGCAGTTCGCCAGAGCGTGCGTCGAACCCTCGAACGTCTCCTGGCGGTCCTTCCCGCTGGGCTGCCCCGTCGGCGATCGACGAGCCCACCACGATGACGTCGCGACAGACCACGACTGGAGACGTGACACCGTAGGAGCGCTGTGCCACCTCGCGACGTAGCGAGGCGGTGAGGCTCACCGAGCCACCCTCACCGAAGCTGCCGATGGGCTCACCGGTGTGCGGATCGACCGCGTGGAGGAAAGCCGCACCACTCGCGTAGAACAGTCGCTCTCCGCCCTCTTTCGCGTCGGCGTCGGTCCACCAGGTCGCACCCCGATGCACGAAGCCGAGGTTGGGAGGGCGACCGTGGGAGTAGCTTTCCGGATCGAAAGTCCACAGGGTCTCGCCGCGACTCGCGTCGATCGCGACCAACTGGCTGTAGCCGGTGGTGATGTACAACCGGTCGCCGATCTTGAGAGGGGTGCCCTCATGGCTCCCCAGTCCCATGCGTCGCGAGGCGAGGTCGCTGTTGTTCTCGATCAGCGCCATGTCGGGTGAAGTCCATCGCCACGCCACTTCGAGCCGGCCGACGTTCTCACGGTCGATCTGCGACAAGGGCGCGTAGCGACGGCTGGCGAAGTCGCCGGAGGTGACCGCCCAGTCCGTGTCCTTGCTGGACGGCGCAGCCGGGCTTGCGGCGGTGGCCAGACACGAGAGACACAGGAGCGCGCTCAGCGCAAGGCGGGCTCTCCGGACGTCTTCGGTTCGGTTCTTCATCTCGTGTGATCCTCCCTGTGGCGCGAGGCGTCACGATACCAGGCCGGTGCGACAGCCCAGAGCCGGTCCCCGCATCGAGAGGGAGGGGCCAGACCGGGGACACTGCTGGAACTGCTGGAGAGACTCACCCGGTCGCGGCCGGAGGCCCGGGGTAGACGTGCTCCAGTACCTCGATCAGCTGAGCCACCTTCTCTGCGGTGATCATGCCGAGCAGCTCACCCTCCTCGGCAACCAGCACCGCACGCCCACGCTGGAGGCGTTGCAGCGCGTCGTCGAGAGAGGCCGAAGGCCCGACCACTGGTGGGTCTCGGTCCATCGACTCGAGTACGGCACTCTCCTTGCCGACGCGACTCAGCCCGGCAAGCAGCGTCCCCCGATCGAGCAACCCAGCGAGACGACCCCACGCGTCGACCACCGGAAAGTCGCGCTGGTGAGTGGCCAACATCAAACGTGCGGCCCACTCGAGCGTGTCCTGGGGCTGGAGACTCTCGAAGCGGGTCATCATCGCCTCCCTCGCGCTGCGCCCCCGCACCCGCCGCCGGGTACGCTGCACCAACATCTCCCGGTTCGCCCCAGCCAGAACGAAAAAGGCCATCATCAAGAGAATCAGGCGAAGCATCACGTCCGGCAGGGGACCGATCATCGCGAAGAGGGCGCAGGCGAGGGCCAGCGCCTGCCCGATTGCGGTGGCGATCCGCGTTGCCCGCTCCTCGCCGGAGAAGATGGTGAGCATCCCGCGCAAGGCTCGCCCGCCGTCCATCGGGAATGCAGGAACGAGATTGAAAAGGAAGAGCAGAAGGTTGGCATAGAACAACGCGATCAGCGCCGAGCCGAGCAAGGAGCTCTGCGAGCCAACCTGGAATGGCAGACCCACCGCTACGACTGCCACCAGGAAGACGAGCGTCAGCACGAGATTCACCGCGGGACCAGCCAGCGCGATCACCACTTCCGCAGCACCGCTGGGAATGCCCTCCAGTCGAGCCAGCCCGCCGATCGGATGAAGCACGATCTCGCGAGTCTCGAGGCCGTAGCGCCGCGCCGCGATGGCGTGTCCCATCTCGTGGGCCACGACACACAGCGACACCAGTCCGAGCAGAATCAACCAGAGAAGGACGTTCTGGCCGGTGCTCGCCGCCCAGACCAGAAACCAGCCGATCAGCAGCGCGAAGGTCACGTGCATACGAATCGGGATGCCGAGCAGAGTCCCCAGACGCAGCGACCAGCGACCGCCACCCTCGCGACCCGGGCCCAACGGCTCCGTCATTCGCGCACCTCCGCGACCCCCGAAGCCCGCTCGGAGAACAACTCGCCGAGCCGATCGAGGGCACGCTCCAGGAGAGCGTCGGCACAGGCGAAGGAGAGGCGGAGGTGTCGATCCGAGCCGAAGGCCGCACCCGGCACGACGGCGATGGGCCCCTTCTCGAGCAGCCATTCCGCGAGCGCAACCGAGTCCGGGCAGTCCGGCCCCAGCAACGCCCCGATCTCTGGAAACGCGTAGAAGGAACCGGCTGGAGGAACGATTTCGACCCCGGGCATCGAGCGGAGCCGCTCCAGTACCAGCCTGCGTCGCCGGCCGTAGGCATCCAGCATCACTTCGACCTCGCGCTCGGCGCCGCGCAAGGCGGCCAGAGCACCGGCCATGGCAAAGGTGGTCGGATGCGTCACGGCATGGGACTGAATGCTCGCCATCGCGTCGATCAGCTCTCTCGGCCCGAGCGCCCAGCCGACGCGCCATCCAGTCATGGCCCAGGTCTTGGAGAATGAGCCTACGACCACGATCGTCTCCGGGAAATCGCGGGCCCAGCGTGCTGCACTCCAATGCTGGTGACCTTCGTAGACGAAGCGTTCGTAGGTCTCGTCAGAGACCACCAGCACCCCGCGCTCGGCACAGCCTTCGATCAGACGCGAGAGCTCCTTCTCCGAGATCACGGCACCGGTCGGATTGCACGGGGAGTTCAGGATCACCGCCACGGTCCGCTCGGTCAGCGCCGCCAGGAGAGGCTGCGCCTCGAGCTCGAACCCGCCCTCCGCGTCCATCGGCACCATCACCGGCTCTGCCCCGGCCAGACGAATCTGCTCCGCGAAGCTCACCCAGGCCGGAGCCGGCACCACGACCTCTCTCCCTTCGTCGAACAGGGCGAGCGCCAGCTCGAAGAGGGCGCCCTTGCCCCCCACGGTGATGAGCACCTCTCGGGAGGACCATGGAGCGTTCCAGTCCTCTCGATAGCGCTCGGCGAGAGTCTCGCGTAGATCCTGCGGACCTGCCGAGACCGTATAGCGGGTAAGGCCGCGGCGCAGAGCGGTCTCAGCTCCTTCGAGGGCACACGCCGGGGAAGGAAAGTCGGGTTCTCCGGCACTCAAGTCGAGCACTTCGATCCCGGCGCTCCGCAGTTCCTGGGCACGGCGCGAGACCCGAATCGTGGCCGACTCGCCCACCTGGGCCAAACGGCGAGCCAGCTTCAATTCGGCTTCACCGTGGGTACCCGTCGAATGCTCTATTGCCGCTGATCATGAAGTCTCACATGCTAACATCGCGGGTCCGTTCTGTACCCCTCTCCCAGGCCCCCTGCCACTCGCCGGACCGGACACTTTCGGGACTCGAAATGCCTATCTGGAACCGACCGATGCCGAACCGGTCTGCGAGCCGCCGCAGAACCGAGCGTGCCGCGTCCGTGCTCCGCCGGTTCGCAACAGTAGCCGGCCTGCTCAGTAGCCTGCTGGCGAGCGGAGCTTTCTCCGGTCTGCAGGCACAGCTCTCGGCTGCGCCCAAGGCGACGTTCAGCCTGGCACTCGACCGCACCGCCTATCTCCCCGGGGACGAGGCCCGCCTCGCCGCCGTGATCGACATCGAGGAAGGCTGGCACATCCAGAGCCACGAGCCGACTCTCGAGTTCCTGATCCCGACCGAGCTCACCGTCCTGCTTCCCGAGTCGTGGATCGGCGCGAAAGTGGAGGTCGACTATCCCCCTCACGTCATGTGGCAGGGTGAGTTCGCCGACGAGCAACTGGCGGTCTACGATGGGCGAGTTCAGATCCTCGCTCGTTTCACGGTGCCCGAAGGGATCCCTCTCGAGCCGGTGGCCATCGAGGCAGAGTTGCTGTTCCAGGCTTGTGATGAGCGCATCTGTGTTGCCCCCGTGACCTCGCGCGCCAGCACCGCCGTGGCGATCGCCGAAGGAGGCGAGGCCTTCAATCCCGACCTCTTCGGCGACGCGACGACCGGCGGATCCGCGGGCGCGATTCCCCCACGTAGCCTGCTGGTGACACTCGTCCTGGCAGTGATCGGCGGCTTGATTCTCAACGCCATGCCCTGCGTACTACCGGTGCTCTCGCTCAAGGTCTTCGGACTGGTCCAGGCGGCGAGTCACGGTCGCCGTGAAGTGACTTTGGGAGCCCTCGCGACCGCAGCCGGCATCGTGGTGTCCTTCTGGGCGCTGGCGCTGGCCGCCATCGGAGCCCGCTCGGCCGGGCAGGCGGCCGGATGGGGAGTGCACTTCCAGAACCCCGGCTTCGTGGCCTTTCTCACGGTCGTGCTGGTGTTGTTCTGCCTCAATCTGTGGGGAATCTTCGAGATTCCCCTGCCCCGTCGCCTGGCCACCGCGGTCAGTGCACCGGGGCCGGGGCACGGGGCTCTCGGGCACTTCGCGGCCGGTCTGTTCGCCACCTTGATGGCAACTCCCTGCTCGGCGCCTTTTCTCGGACCCGCGGTCGGATTCGCCCTCGGCCAGCCGGCCGGTACGACCCTTCTCGTATTCACCGCAGTGGGGATCGGAATGTCGCTCCCCTATCTCCTGCTCGCGGTTTCACCGGGAGCCGCAGAACTGCTGCCACGTCCTGGCGTCTGGATGGAGAACCTCAAGGGCGTCATGGGTTTTCTGCTGGCTGGCACGATCGTCTGGCTTCTGTTCGTGCTCTCGGCGCAGATCAGCTCGGTCCGACTCGCGATGCTCGAGGGCACCCTCCTGTTGCTCGCGCTGTTCGCATGGCTTCGCCACCGGCCCGGAGCCGGCCCGACTCTCAGACGCGTCGGCACGGTCGGCATCGTGGCCGCCATCGCAGCTACCTTCGCCGTCGTGGCAGGGGGAGCCGGCACGGCAGCGTCGAGCTTCCAGTCGGCGAAGCTCATCACGTGGCAGACCTTCGACCGTACCGAGGCGGAGCGTCTGGCCCGAGAAGAGGGCAAGCTGGTGTTCGTCGACGTCACCGCCGAGTGGTGCGCCACCTGCAAGTTCAACGAGAAGCTCGCCCTCGAAACCGAGACGGTCGCCGAGCTCTTCGAGCGCTTCGGCGTGATCGCCATGAAGGCGGACTGGACCAACCGCAACGACGCCATAGCGCGGTACCTGGCGGACTTCGGTCGCTACGCGATCCCCTTCTACGTGCTCTATCGACCTGGCGCGGATCCGCACGTGTTCGGCGAGCTGATTACCAAGGGTGCCGTCGTCGAGGCGGTCGAAGAGAGCGCCGGACTCGCCTCTTCCGGCTCTTGATCCTGTACGCTGAGCCACCATGAGTGGTCGTAGACTGCTGATCGCACTGGTAGCCGCGCTCAGCGTGCTGCTGCTGGGGATCCTCTTCGTCTTGCCTCGCATCGAGGAGGCTCGAGCTCCGTCTCCCAGAGCCGCCTGGGTCGGTGTCGAGGTCGCAGGCAGCGGGATCGCCGAGGTCGGAACGGTCGAGATCGACGCCGGAACCGACTTCCGACTGCATGCCATCCTCGAGGTCGAGCTCTCGGACGGCTCGATCGCCTACATGACCGAGGCACGCGAGATCCGCTTCGCCGAGGGGACCGGACCGACCCGCGAGGTCCCGGCCGAACAGATTCGACCCTACGAATTGAATCGCATCGTGCGTCCGATCTGGCTCACGATCGAGGGTAGCTCCCCCTTCCTCCAGCTCGAGAGCGAAGCCGATCTCGAGCGCTTCGTGTTTCGAGACTATTCGCATCCGGAGTGGGGCCGGCTGACCTCGGTCGACGGAGAGCTCGACTCCGAATTCGACGCACTGCTGGACAACAAGGCGGCCCGAGACTTCGGACGCCAGCGCTTCCAGGTCTGGATCGAGCTCTTCGATCGTGAGGGCTCGGTGATTCCAGCCGAGCGAATGAAGTCCCCAGGACCGGAAGATGTCCTCGAACTGGGCGATGCCTTCCCCGGCGTCATTGCCAGCCTGCCGGGCGGCGCAGGACCTGCTTCGACCGTGTTCGGGCTGACTCAGCTCGAGCCCCCTCTGGACGCGAGCGAGGAGCTCCACCGCCGGCTCACGGAGCTGACCTACGGCGGGTTCGCCTTCTCCCGCCTCCCGCTCGTCGGCCTGCTGGTCGCCTCTACCGGACTCACACCGGCCGAGCTCGACTGGCGCGCCGTCGAACTGAACGCCCAGACGCCCTGGACGGCCGAGCCCCGGCGAGAGGGGAGCCCAGCGGCCGTCGCTGCGGGGGATCTCCTTCAGGTCGGCTCTCGCTTCGTCGTCCTCTATCGCGACGAGGGCGTCGCTCAGCGCCTGGATCCGGCCGACCTCTGCTTCGACTTCGTGCAGGGTGCAAGCATTCGAGAGCTCGGCGAGGTCTTCGTCGGAGAGGGTGAAATCGACTGGGCCCGATTGTCTGCCTCGTCCACGCGGGAAGCGACCCCATGAACCCCAAGAAGGCCGGCGGCCCCGGTCTCTTCGACGATCAGCTCGCTTCAGCGAGCGCTCGCACTGCGGGAAGGGAGACTCCGCCGCCCGATGCACCGCTCGCGGAACGCATGCGTCCACGCGAGTTGGGAGAAGTCCTCGGCCAGGAGGAGATTCTCGGCGAACGACGCTTTCTGCGCCGCGCCATCGAGCAGGACCGGGTCGTATCTCTGGTCTTCTGGGGGCCACCGGGGAGCGGCAAGACGACGCTCGCTCGGTTGATCGCGAGCGAGACCGATCGCCCCTTCCTTCCCTTCTCCGCCGTGACCTCCGGGATCAAGGAGATCAAGGAGGTCATGGCAGAGGCCGAGCGTCTTCGTCGGTCAGGAGGGCGCGCGCCTCTGCTCTTCGTCGACGAGATCCACCGCTTCAATCGTGCCCAGCAGGACGCGTTCCTGCCCTACGTCGAGCACGGTGACGTAGTGCTGGTCGGCGCCACGACCGAGAACCCCAGTTTCGAGCTCAACGCCGCGTTGCTTTCGCGGTGCCGGGTCGTTCTGCTGGAGGCCCTCGATCCCGAGTCGCTCCGCTCCCTTCTCGAGCGTGCCCTCAAGGACGAGGAACGGGGACTGGGACGACATCGGGTCGAAGCCGAGAGCGCCGCGCTCGATCAGATCGTCCAGCTCTCCTCCGGAGATGCTCGGCGGGCCCTGAACCTCCTCGAACTGGTGATCACCGACGTGGCTGCGGAAGGCCGCGAGCAGGCGCTCGAAGACGACGTGGTCCGAGCAGCGCAGCGAAAGGTCCTGCTCTACGACAAGGCGGGGGAAGAGCACTTCAACCTCATTTCCGCGCTTCACAAGTCACTGCGGGAAAGTGACCCCGACGCAGCGGTCTACTGGTTGATTCGAATGCTCGAGTCCGGAGAAGACCCCGGCTACGTCGCCCGACGGATGCTGCGCTTCGCCAGCGAGGACATCGGGCTCGCCGAGCCCGATGCCGTGGGGCGAACTCTCGCCGCATGGCAGGCCTTCGACCGATTGGGTCCGCCGGAGGGCTACCTGTCTCTGGTTCAAGCAGCCCTGTACCTGGCGATGGCACCCAAGAGCATCGCTGCCTACCAAGCGGAGAAGGCTGCGCGACGCGCCATCCGGGAGCGCCCGGCAGACCCGGTTCCGATGTCGATTCGCAATGCGCCGACGCGGCTGATGAAGACGAGCGGCTACGGCAGCGGGCACACCTACGCGCCCGACACCGAGGAAGGTATCGGCGGGATGCCCCTGCTGCCGGACGCGATCGCCGGCACCCGTTTCTACGAGCCCGCCGACAGCGGATTCGAGAAGCGACTGCGCGAGCGACTGCGCGAGATCGACGAGCAGAGACGGAAGGCACAGCAGCGATGGCACCGGGAGCAGCAACGCGGCGCCCCCCGACGCGATGCGGAGGGAGCGGACTGAGAGCCGAGGCGTCACAGTGACTGATTCCGTAGCCGAAGGTCTGCACTCGCGAGAGAATCCGGACCCGATCTATGGGGATCGCTACTTCGAAGCCCTGGCCCGCTGGCATCGCCTCAGCCAGCCGGAGTTCGGTGCTTTTCTCCGCGCCGCCGTGGCACCTGGACGCCGTCGCGCACTCGACCTCGGGTGCGGCTCCGGCGCGTGGGGCGCCCGGCTTCGCGAGCTGGCGGAGGTCGTCGACGGCTGTGATTACTCCCCGGCGGGACTGGACCGAGCCCGCCGAACCGGCCACTACAGCGAGCTCTTCACTGCCGATCTCGCCCGGCGGCAGAATCCCCTTCCAGCCCGGCGCTACGACCTCGTCTTCACCACGGAAGTGATCGAGCACATCCCCGATCACGAGCGATTCTGCCGGCACGTGGCCGAATCACTGGCGCCCGGCGGACAGCTGATCCTCACCACCACGACCTACCACCTCTATCTCTTCTACTACTGGATCTTTCACGAGGAAAGACGACTGCGGGACTATCTCGACTTCTTCCGCGGCTGCCTCTTCGCGGCACCCGCCGACCGCTTCGTGCGTCGCCTCTGGAAGCTGACCGGCGGTCACGAGCACGGCTTTCGCAGGGCTCGACTGCTGCGATCGATTCGCTCATCCGGGCTCGAGGTCGAACGCTGCCGCTATGCCCATCCCCAGCCCGTGTTCCCGGTCGAGGGCCTCGATCAACCCGGCTTCACCGACCGATGGAGTGGCTTTCTGGGTCCACCGCTGGCGGTAGCGGGCCGTGGACTGGATCGCGTCTGTCAGTCGACCGGCTGGTACGGTCCCAACCTCCTGGTCGCAGCCCGCAAGCCGAGCTCAGCCACCGGCGCTTCGAGGGCTGGCCGAGACGCTTGAGGAGATCCAGTTCGAGCGGGCACGGCTCTCAGCCTGGCTCACCCGACACCTGAGCCTTCTTGACCGAGGCCTTGACCACGGGCACCTGCTCGCGCTCGAGGGGGGCCATACGCGGCTTGCGCTCGAGTGCCCGCTCGACGAAGGGCTCCAGCTCACTCGCCTTGGCCTCCTCACGTGCGACTTCACCGCGGTGGAACTCCGGCATCACCTCGGCCGCGAACAGCTCCAGAGACTCACAGATGTGCTCGTGTCGATTGCGACCGGCTTGCTGGAGGAAGATCACCTGATCGACACCGGTCTCGGCGACCGAACGGAGATGGCGACGCATGTCTTCGGGACTCCCGATACTGCTGGACCAGGCGCTGCCGGCTTGCTGCGCCTGGGCGATCATCTCTTCGGTCCGGTTCCCGCGCTGAGCCTGGAACTCTCCCCAGAGGTCGGTGTATCCGGGAACGGTGTCGTGAGCGACCAGCGCGTTGAGCGCGAAGCCGAAGAACTCGAAGCCCTCCTGGCCCCGCCGGATCGCCTCGGCCCGGTCAGGATGCAGGGAGAACCCCGTCACCAGGGCCACATTGGCGTTGACCGAGTGACCCAGCGGCACGCACTCCTCGCTCTTGATGATGTCGTAATAGGTCCCCACCCAACTCTTCGCTTCGTCGGGATCGACGAAGGCGAAGGCGAGAGCACCGAGGCCAAGCCGCGCGGCGAGCTTGATGGTCTCCCGATTGGTGCAGGCGATCCACATGGGGGGATGGGGTTTCTGCAGCGGCTTGGGCAGCACATTGCGGCACGGCATCGAGAACGAGCTTCCCTCGAAGCCCGGATAGGGCTCGAGCACCATCATGTTGGCGATCTGCTCCGCCGCTTCGAGCGACATGGCTCGTTTCTGCTTGGCAGCGATCCCGAAGCCGCCGAGCTCGAGGCGAGTCGCGCCTTCCCCGATACCGAAGTCGACTCGGCCGTCGGAGATCAGATCGAGGGTCGCCACGGTCTCGGCAGTGCGTGCAGGATGGTTGTAGTTCGCGATGACCTGCCGGATGCCGTGCCCCAATCGGATTCGTTGGGTGCGTGCCGCGGCGGCAGCCAGGAAGACCTCCGGGGCCGACGAGTGCGAATACTCGTCGAGGAAGTGGTGCTCCACTTCCCAGGCATGGTCAAAGCCCAGCTGATCGGCGAGAACCACCTGTTCCAGGGCCTCCTGGAAGAGACGATGCTCGGCGCCCTCGGACCAGGGCCGCGGGAGCTGGTGCTCGTAGAAAACGCCGAACTTCATGCGACCAGCTCGGACCCACGCGGTCCCCCGTCGCGAGCTCGCCGCCGCCGGGCACTCAAAAGTCGCGTTCGTGCTGCCGCGAGCGCGGCCCGACCTGGTTTGAAGACTCGACTCATCCGGTAGCTACCGTGGTGACTCCCGTGGGCACACTAGCTCGGCGCCAGCTCTTCCATTCGAGTCGCCACGTCGCGGTAGTTCGTGTTCATCCCGTAGATCTCGACGAAGGTGCTGTAGGCCGCGGCTCGATCCTCGGTCTCGGCGTAGATGTCGGCGACATCGTAGAGCATTCCCAATGCCCGGTTCTCGTCGATCTCCTTTGCGTCCAGGCCCTTCCTGTACCACTTGAGAGCCAACTCGGGGAGTCCCTTGTCACGGAAGCACAGACCGAGCATCGCGCAGCTGTCGACCAGGTAATTCGGATCCTTGGCGGCGATCTGGAACTCTCCGATCGCCTCGTCCAGGAGCATCATCTCCCGGTAGGCGATACCGAGGTTGTAGTGCGTGTCGGAGTCCTCCGGCGAAAGGTTCTCGGAAACGCCCTTCTTGAAGCCTTCGATGATCTGTTCGAGCGACTGCTCCTCCGGAGCGACCGGCGACTGCGGCATGTCCAGCTCACTCTGCAGCTCCGCCGCCAGATCGAACAGTTGTTCCTCCTCCTCGAAGAGCTCCTGCTCCACCGGCCTCTGCTCCTCGGAGGGCTCCAACCACGAGATCTCCTCTTCGGACATCGGTCTGGCATCGCCCTCGATTCCGTGGCGGGGATCGATCTCTTCACCCAGCTCTCGGTCTATCTCTGCTCCGATCGCCTGCAGATCGACCAGGTCACCCCCAACCGCATCGGCCGCCGGCGGCTGTGCCGCAGGGGCTGCGATGTCGCTCGACTGTGCATCCACAGGAACGACCTCGGCGCCGGGAATCTGCACGACCTTCTCGCCCTCGAACCCGTACCCCTCGTCGATCAGCTGCTGCTTGATCTCTCCCCACAGCTCCATCGCCCCGGTCTCTTCGACGTCCAGATAGAGCTGGTTCACGAGGGGAGCCACCTTGCTGTGCTCGCGCCGCTCGAGCTGCAAACGGACCAACTGAGTGGCCGCACCGAGATGCTTGGGATCCAGGCGCAAGACCTCTTCGAGCCGATCCACCGCCTTCTCCTGGAGGCCGTACTTGACGAAGACTTCGGCCTCCGCCAGCAGGTCGTTGACCCGTTGCACCGTCTCGGGAACCTCGACCGGCGGCAGACCCACGCCCGGAGGCGGAGCGACCGAGGAGGGTGCCGGCGAAGGATCCGTCGGTGGAATCAGCGGAGGCGCTGACGCCACGAGCTCGGGAAGCGGCGGCGAGTCGACGCCCAGCTCCTGTGGCTCGGAAACCGCCGGTGGAGAGACGGTCTCCGGCACTTCAGGCAAGAAGATCTCCGCCGCAGCCACTTCGGATTCCTCGTGGGTGACCGTGGATTCGCTGGCTGCGGGCGCGACCATCGGTGGCTCCAGCGAGGGCTCTTCCGCTTCGCCGACCGGTTCCATCTCCCAGTCGTCGCCGATGCCAGGGGGAGGCGGAGCCTCCCCGGCCGAGGGCAAGCTGGAGGGAGACCTCGAGTCCTCGTCGGGCGGGGCAACTGGGAGGGAATCGGCAATCGGCCCAGCGGTGGACTCGGTGGCCGGCTCCGCAGCGACTGGCTCGGGAGGGGGAACGACCTCGGGCGCGTCGAACGAGGGCAGGTCGAACTCCTCGAGCTCGAAGGCGATCTCATCCACCGCCGCTGCCGGCTCGTCGACCGGGGCGCGACCGGGCGGCTCGACCGGAGGCTCACCGGGCTCGGCCTCGGCAAAGGTGACACCCTCGATCTCGTAGCCGTCCTCCATTCGTGCCTCGGGCGGGGGCGTCGCGGCCTCGCCACCCGTATCGCGTCCGGGCTCCACACGACTCTCGAGGCCGGTCTCCAGATCGGACTCGAGGTCGAGCTCGATCTCCGCGAACTGACCGGTCTCGTCCTTCGCGAACGCCAGCCCGGAGTCGGACTCCTGCATGTCGGGTGGCGGTTGCACCAGGCTCGCCGGAGGCTCATCGTCGAACTCGATCTCGAACTCTTCGAAGCCCAACTCCTCCGAGTCGTCGGTCTGACCGCTGGTCTCTGACGGGACGACCTCTTCTGCAGGACGCGGCTGCGCTTCGGCCGCCACTTCCTCCACCGGGACATCCACCGGTGGGAAGGTCGAGAAGTCGGAGGCCGAGTCCTCCGACACCTCACCCGTCTCCGCCGCGTCGGTTTCGCCGGTGTCGACCAACTGGAAGCCGCCGGTGGCGGCACCGGGGACGGAGGATCCGGTCGGCTCGTGATCTGAGGCCACCAGTGTCTGACCGGGGTCAGTGGAATCGAGATCGGCCGCAGAAGCAGCGGTTTGCGCCGACGCACTCTCTGGTGGCCGCTCCGCAGGGCTCTCGGACGGCCGCTCCTCGGCCGGCGGCCCTCCCCTCAAGCCACCGATCAGCGACTGGAACGTAGCGGTCTCGGCATTCAGTGGCAGAGCGGCGTCTAGGAACTCCTGCGCGAGATCCACGCGACCTGCATCTCGCAGGGCGATCACTCCGCGGCGCACGAACTCGGGGTCGCTGGCGTCCAGCTCGAGCGCCCGCACATAGATCATCTTGGCCTGATCGAACTCTCCGTGCGAGACGAAAAGGTGCGCAATCTGTCCATACTCGGTGACCGCCTTGCTCGGTAGCTGCTGCTGCCGATAGAGCTCTGCCAGCCGTGCCCGCGGCCCGGGATCATCGGGCTCGAGCTCGATCATCTTCTGGTAGATGCCAATCGCAGAGGCAGCTTCTTCCTGACGGAGATAGTGGTCGACGAGGTGTTGGTAGTGGCTGCGCGCATCGTTGATCAGCCCCTGCCGGTGATACAGCTCGGCAAGGCGTCGATGCACCTGAAGGCTCGAGGGGTCCAGGCGCTGAATCTTCTTCTGGACCGCGATCGCCTTGACGTAGAAGCCGGACTTCTCGTAGCAGTCGGCGGTCTTCTCCCAGTACCGGATCGCATCCGGGTTCTTGCGCAGGCGCTTGTACAGATCTCCGATCCGATTGAGGATGTTCGGATCCTCGCCGGCCTTGGCGAGGATCTTCTGGTAGTCCTTGATGGCCGCTTCGATCCGTCCCTTGGAGACCTGCCTCTCGGCCGACTTCAGTAGCTTGTCCTTGTTGAAGGCCACTAGGCGTGAACCTCCCCGCGGCTCGCGAAACGGACGTCGTCGGTGCGCGGTAGGACCGACCGGAAGGTCAAACGATGATGCGGTGTCGGTCCGAGCTCGGCGAGGGCTACCCGGTGCTCGGGCGCTCCATACCCCTTGTTGCGAGCGAAACCGTACTCGGGGAAGTCCCCGTCGAGCTCGGTCATCATGCGGTCACGCTCGGTCTTCGCGAGGATCGAGGCACAGGCCACTGCGAAGCTGATGGCATCGCCTCGTACGATGGGTAGCGACGGAAAGGGCAAGCCCCGCAGCCGAACCGCATCGATGATCGCGCAGTCGGGAGCAACCCGAAGGGTTCCCAGAGCTTCGAACATCGCCGCCCGCGTAGCCTCGAGAACGTTGATGCGATCGATCGTGGCGGCGGGAACCGCCACCACCGAGTAGGCGACCGCCTCCATTCGAATCACCTCGGCGAGGCGCTCTCGGGCCGGCGCATCGAGCTTCTTCGAGTCGTCGATACCGGGGATCAGGCAGTCGGGCTCGACCACCACTGCCGCTGCCACGACTGGCCCGGCCAGACACCCACGACCTGCCTCGTCGACTCCGGCCACGAGGCGGAAGCCCGCATCGGCCAGCAGCTGCTCGACGCCACGCATCAGGTGGAGGCGATATGCCTCCGCCATCAAACCAACCAGCTCCTGAGGTGCGGACGTAGCCATGCGCTCGGCTCCGATACGCTCTCGTCCTCTCAGCTCAGGAGCTCTTCTTGGCTTCTTTGGAGCTCGTCTTGATCTCTCTCTCGTCACGACGCTCTTCGATTCGCGCAGCGCGGCCGCGCAACGATCGAAGGTAGTACAGCTTGGCACGACGCACCTTTCCGCGACGCACCATCTCGATCTGGCTCAGGATCGGGGAGTGAAGCGGGAAGATCCTCTCGACTCCCACGCCACCCGAGACCTTTCGCACCGTGAAGGTCTCGCGACTGCCGCCTCCGCGTCGGGCGATGACGACGCCCTGGAAGATCTGGATGCGCTCCTTGTCGCCCTCTCGGACGCGCACATGAACCTTGATCGTGTCGCCGGCACGAAAGTCCGGAATGTCGCTCCTCAGGTACTCTTGCTCGAGGGCGTGCACCCTGTTGGCGATCTGCAGATTTTCCATGGCCGTATCCACCTATTCGATTTAAACTCTTGATTGTGAGAGAGAAACGTCGCGCTGGCGTGCTACGCACGCGACGTCGATCCCGCCGAGATCCGGCCGGGACCCGAATCACTCATTATCCGTCGTCTTTGGGGGTCGTTGCAAGTCCTCGGGCTTTTCCGACTCCCGACGCCAACGATCGATGAGCGATCGCTCCTCGGCCTCGAGCGCTGCGACGGCCAGCAGCTCTTCCCGACGCTCGAACGTCGCACGGAGTGCCTTGCGCCGACGCCAGCGCTGGATCTCGGCATGGTTGCCCGAGAGCAGCACCTCGGGGACCTCTCGCCCCTCGACCGAAGCAGGACGAGTGTAGTGCGGATGGTCGAGCAGGCCCTCCCGAAAGCTGTCGTTCTCCACCGAGCTGCTGAGTCCGACCACGCCCGGAATCTGGCGAGACACCGCTTCGATCAGCACCATCGCGGGAAGCTCGCCCCCGGACAGGACGTAGTCGCCAATCGAGACCTCCTGATCGACGACCGATTCGCGCACCCGCTCGTCGATGCCCTCGTACCGCCCACACAGCAGCACGATCCGGGGGCGGGCAGCCAGCGCCCGAACCAGCCGGTCATCCAGCGTCTGCCCTTGAGGAGAGAGCAGGACTCGCCACGCCGGCGCCTGCTCGGTGACCGAGCGCACTGCTGCGAGCCAGGGAGGAGCCGTCATCACCATTCCCCCGCCCCCCCCATAGGGCTCGTCGTCCACGGACCGATGCCGATCCTCGGAGAAATCGCGAAGATCGTGAACCTTCACGTCGAGCAGGCCGCGCTCGATCGCCCGGCCGACCAGGCTGGTTTCGAGAAAACCTCCCAGGATCTCGGGAAAGATGGTCAGGACTTCGAAATGCATGCTTCGATCAACCCTTCCGGCAGATCCGTCTCGATGACCCGCCGGGCAACGTCAACCCTCGTGACATAGGCGTTGACGAACGGCACCAGGATTTCGCCGCGAGACCCGACGATCTCGAGCAGGTACCCTCCCCCGTCCTCGAGCACCTGGGTGACCGTGCCCAGGTCGCCCTCCGCGCGATCGAGGCAGCGGCAGTCCACCAGGTCGAAGAAGTAGAAACTGCCCTGCTCGGAGGACGGCACTTCATCCCGCGGCACCTCCAGCCAATGTGCCCGCAGCTCGTCGACCTGCTCTCGAGAGGAGATCCCCTCGAACACGACCAACAGTCGCCCTTTATGTGGACGGACCGAAGCGATGACGAGCTGGCTGCTCGGCTCGCCTCGACGCTGCGGGGCACTGAGTCTCAGGCAGCTACCGCGCTGGAAACGGACCGGATTGTCGCTGAGCGACTCGACGACCGCCTCGCCGCGAATCCCATGAGGACGGACGATTCGCCCGACGACGATGGTCTCCGTGGGCTGCCCTCCGGACCTCAGGGCTCGACGATCTCGATGTCGAAGAAGGTGTCACCCTCGGCCGCTCGCACCTCGAGCAGGGTGCGCAACGCCCAGACGGTGCGGCCTTGCCGGCCGATGACCTTTCCGAGCTCCTCGGCGGGAGCCGCGACCTTGAGCACCACGGTGTGACCGAGATCCTGCTCTTCGACCCGAACCCCCTCGGGCTGGTCGACCAGGGCCTTGACCACCTCGGTGAGTTGGCGTGCGACTTCGGACGTGCCTTCGGCCATCAGCGCTGGATCCTAGGCTTCGGCTTCGGAGGTCACGGCTTCGGGCACCGAAGCCTGGGGGCTCGAGGGCTCTGAAGACGACTCGGTGGACCCGCCAGCCGGGTACTTGGCCATCAACTGGCCGAGCGTGTCGGAGACGCGTGCTCCGCGACCGACCCAGTGATCGACGCGCTCGCGGTCGACCTCGAACACCTTGGGGTTGCGGCGAGGGTCGTAGTAGCCGACCTCCTCGATGCACGAGGAAAGTGGCGTGTTTCGGCTATCCGAAACGACGATTCGGTAGAACGGGGCGTTCCGAGCGCCCATACGGCGAAGCCGAACTCTCAGCATGATCTTCTCCTGCTCTTGCCTGAAAAGCTGTAGGGGGTGCTGCTCGGCGCGTTGGCTCACCCACCGAGGCTCCGAAACGAGCCCCCGCAGACATGCCCAGCGCTGCGCACGAACCGCTCATGGTAGCAGTAAAGGGGAATCCCAGTAAACAGTTCCAGACAGACCTCGAAAATCCGCGCACAGGCGGAGGGGATCGAGGGGGGAAAGTAGAAGGAGCGGGCCCGGGGTACCCACCACGAGGCCCCACCGAGCGCGCCGAAGGCGCTTGCGAGGCCCCTCCCCGCAGGGAAGGGAGGGGGGAAAGTAGAAGGAGCGGGCCCGGGGTACCCACCACGAGGCCCCACCGAGCGCGCCGAAGGCGCTTGCGAGGCCCCTCCCCGCAGGGAAGGGAGGGGGGAAAGTAGAAGGAGCGGGCCCGTGGTACCCACCACGAGGCCCGCTACCCGAGTGCCCCCTTCATCCAGCCTCCCTTGATCTTCTTCATCATCTTCCGCATCTGTTTGTACTGGCGCAGGAGCTGATTGAGCTCCTGGACGCTCCGGCCGGAGCCGCGGGCGATGCGTTTCTTCCGGCTCGCGCTGATCAGTCCGGGCTTGCGCCTCTCGCGGGGGGTCATGGAGTCGATCAGCGCCTGGATCGACACCAGCCGGCTCTCGTCCACCCCCTGCGACATGTCGATGCCCTTGAGCGGTCCGGTCTTGGGAAGCATCTCCATCAGCGAGGAGAGCGGCCCCATCTTGCGCAGCTGCTTGAGCTGGTCTCGAAGGTCCTCCAGAGTGAACTCCTGACGAGCGATCCTGCCTGCCAGGCGCTCGGCCTCGTCCTTGTCGATCGCCTGCTCTGCCTTCTCGATCAGCGACAGCACGTCTCCCATTCCCAGGATCCGCGAGGCCATGCGCTCCGGCTGGAACAGCTCCAACGCATCGGACTTCTCGCCGACACCGAGATAGCGGATCGGCACCTGCGCAACGGTGCGCAGCGAAAGGGCGGCGCCACCGCGAGTATCTCCGTCCAGCTTGGTCAAGATCACCCCGGTGAGCGGCAGTGCCTCCGCGAAGCTGCCGGCACTCTTGACGGCATCCTGACCAGTCATCGCGTCGCAGACGAACAGCAACTCTGTTGGCTCGACCACCTTCACCAGCTCCGAGAGCTCCTCCATCAGCTTCTGGTCGACGTGCAGTCGGCCCGCGGTATCGAAGAGCACGACATCGTGACCCGAAGCCCGCGCCTCTTCGAGCGCCCGACGCCCCAGTTCGACCAGTGACTCCCCCGCCATCGGCATCACCACCGGCGCGCCGACTCCCTCACCCACCTGTCGCAACTGCTCGGTCGCGGCCGCGCGCTGCAGGTCGCCGGCTACCAGGAGAGGACGGTGCTGACCGCTCTTCTGGAGCCGTTGGGCGAGTTTTCCGATGGTCGTGGTCTTGCCCGAGCCCTGCAGCCCACACAGCATGACGACAGACGGCTTGCCCGGGAGCCGCAGCTCGGTCGACGCCTCGCCCAGGAGCGCCGTGAGCTCGTCGCGGACGATCTTCAGGACCTGCTGGTCCGGAGTCAGACTGCGCAGGACGGCTTCGCCGAGAGCCTGCTCCTCGACTCGCTTGACGAACGCGCGCACCACCTTGAAGTGAACATCGGCATCGAGCAGCGCGAGTCGAATCTCGCGCATGGCGTGCTTGATGTCGTCTTCGCTGACGCGCCCCTCACTTCGGAGACGTCGAAAGACGTCCTGGAGCTTTCCTTGAAGACCGTCGAACATGGCAGCGTCTCCTGGCTTTCTCTAGCCGTCTTCTCCGGGATGGCGCAGTCGCAGGAAGGCCGGAAGCAGCGTAATCGCGACGACCGAGGTCGAGAGGGCTCCGAGGATTGCAACCAGCCCCATGGACCTGAGGCCCGGATAGTGCGAAAGCGACATCGAGCCGAAGCCCACGCTGGTCGAGAGGGCCGCCAGAACGATCGCCTTGGCCGTCTCTTCGAGTCCGCCGAGGATGTCTCCTTCCTTCATGCGCTCCCGGTAGCGATGCATCATGTGCACTCCGTAGTCCACGCCGATGCCGATGATCATGGTGGTGACGAAGATATTGAAGAAGTTGAGGTTGATGTCGAAGAGTCGCATGCCGCCCATCATCCAGACGACGCCGATGACGAGCGGCGCCAGCGAGAGAGCAGTATCCGTCATTCTTCGATAGTCGAGCCACAGCAACAAGGCGACCAGCAGGAAGCCAACCGCCGCCGCGACCACGGCGTCGCTCTTGACCTGGACCCGCAGGGTCTCGGACACCAGATTCACGCCGGTCAAGACCACTTCCGGCGCCAGCTCCGCGGCCAGCGCTTCCACGCCCGGTGGGGCCTCGCGCTTCCAGGTCCGTGGCGGCGGGTAGAGATACACGACGCTCTTCCACCCACCGTCGACCTGCCGCAGGTAGCGCTCGAGGAGCCGCTCGGTCGCATCGCCGTGTGCCAGGTCGCTCAGCGACATCTCGCTGCGCGCAGAGGCCGCTTCATCGAGAAGATCGAACCCGTGCGTGAACGGCTCGAATCGAAGCCCTTCGCGCTCGGCATGTTCCCGGAAGATCGCCCTCAATCTCGCCGAGTCGAGCAGGTCGGACCGAGACTCGAGCCACGCGATGGTCTCTTGCTGACGCGAAAGGGGCGGCAAGACCGAGCTGATGCTATCGACACTGTTGAGCTCGGTGCCAATCAGCTCCTTCGCACGATCGGTGACCTCCGCGGACCGTCGAAGAGCCGCCTCTTCGCTCTCCTCGTCGAGCACCATCATCATGTAGTCGAAACCCGAGCCGAACTTCTCGCCGACTTCGGTCTCGACCTGGACGCCGGTGTTTCCCTCCGGTCTCATCTGCTTGATGCTGTCGACAAATCGCACCTGGAGTCCCGCCACAGCCGCTACCACCGTGATCGCCGCACCGATCGCCAGCGTGGACTTCGGGAATCGCCAGCAGAACCGAACCAGCGGCGCAGCTCCGAAACCGTGGAGGTAGCGCTGCACCCGACGCTGACGACGGTGGTGGCGGTCTTCGCTCCAGGCCAACATCGCGGGAAGGAGGACCAGCACACCGACCATGCAGAACAGGATTCCGGTGCCGATCAGATAGCCCATCTGACGCAGCCCAGTGAACTCGGTCACACCGAAGGCATAGAACGTCGCGGCAGTGGTGATCCCGCCGGTGACCACGGCACGCCCCGACGAGCCGCACATCGAAGACAGGGCCGCCGACAGTCGTGCTCCGTTACGTCTCTCTTCGACGTAGCGACCGTAGGAAACGATCACGAAGTCGATTCCCAGGCCCACCAACAAGGCGGCAAAGCTCGAGGTGATCGCATTGAGCACGCCCACTGTCGCAGCTGCGAAGCCGAGGGCCAGTACCAGGCCGAACGCGAGGGGGACGAAGGCATAGACCAGCACACCGAACCGGCGAAATGCGAACAGGAAGAGCAGGAGGACGCCGACCATCGAGGTCACCGCGTTCGTGATGATGTCGCGAGCCAGGTACCGGGCGTCCTCGACCGCAGTGGCATAGGTACCGCCGTATCCCACTTCGGGAGGAGGAGGCAGCTCGATGTCCCCGACTTCCGGATCATCTGCTTCGATCGCGGCAAGCTCCTCCCACTGTTTGTCGACCTCCTTCACCTCGGCCCGCACCTTCTGCAGGAGCTTGCGCGAGAAGTCGACTTCCTGCGCGGGTACCCTCGGCTTCGCGACCAGCAGCAGGAGGCGGCGGTCCTGGGAAAGGAAATAGCCACTCGCCCAGTCGACACGCAGCGTGCCGCGGTTCCCCAGCAGACGATCGAAGAAGACCTCGGAGATCCCGAGCGGATCCAGCAGGATCAGGTCACGGAGCGCGAGGGCTTGCGGAGTTCGCAACAATCGGCGGATTTCCTCCACCCGGTCTTCGATTCCCTCGTCGCTGATCAGCTCCTCCACGCGCTCGCGGCCGGCTTCGTCGAGAAACATGAACGCCTGTGGAAAGAAGTCCTCGATCAAGGACTCGATCTCCCCGATTCGATAGTCGACGTACTCGATCTCGTCCATCGTCTCGAGGCGCGATCCCAGCTCGTCCACGTAGGAAAAGTAGGGGTCGACCACCTGACCCTCGGGGATCCTGACTACCATGAGCAGGAAGTCGAGGCTGCCGAACTCTTCGAGCGTCTCCCGAAAAGAGCTGACGACAGGATCGTCCTGAGGCAGCAGGTTGAGCACCTCGGTATCGAAGCGCAGGCGGGAGAACAGCCCGAAACAAACGAGCGTCAGTACCAACGCCACCGCGAAAACGAGGCGATAGCGCCGCCGGGAGAACAGCGCCACTTGCTGCAGCATGCGCTCGATCATTCTGAGCTACTGCTCTTTCGTGGACTTGTCCTGAAGAACGTGCACATTGCGGGCGAAGTATTCGATGCCGGAGTAGATCGTGACCAGCAACGCAGCCCACAGCGCCAATTGAGGAAGCACGCTGAAACGGCCCATCTGGTCGGAGACGATCAGCAGCGAGATGGCCGCGATCTGCAGCACCGTTTTGACCTTGCCGGAAGCCGCAGCGGCGATGATCTCGTTCTGCGAGGCCGCCACACTGCGTAGCGTCGAGACCGCGAACTCGCGAGCCACGATGATGACCACCATCCACGCCGGAGCCAGACCGAGCTCGACCAACGAGATGAAGGCGGCCGAGGTGAGGATCTTGTCCGCTGCCGGATCGAGGAGCTTGCCGAGATTCGTGACCTGCCGCCGCCGACGGGCGATGAAGCCATCCAGGAAGTCCGTGAGGGCGGCGAGCAGGAAGACTCCCAGCCCGATGAACGCGCTGCCCTCGAACTCCGTGAGCAGAACCACGACGAGCAAGGGTACCAGCAGGATTCGAAACAGTGTCAGCAGATTAGGCAGGTTCCACATGCTCGTAGGGCACCGGAGAATGGTTGGGAGCGCACCGTGCGCTCTCGGCTAATCGGGCGTGACCAGAACCAGCGTGTCGTCGGCCGATCGACGGACCAGGAACGGTCGGGTAGCGGCCTGGGAGCCGACCTGGCTGGCAGCAGGCGAGCTCCCCGTGGAGGCCGTCACGGTGGTTCGGCCGCGATACAGATGCATGACCTTGTCGATGTAGCGCTCGGTTTCCGGATACGGAGGTACCCTACCGTATCTCGAAACGGCGCCCGGCCCCGCGTTGTAGCCAGCCAAAGCCAACTCGAGGTCTCCGTCGAAACGATCGAGCATCTGGCGTAGATAATCGGTGCCACCGCGGATGTTCTCCTCGGCATCGAAGGCTCGAGCCACTCCCAGTTCCCTCGCGGTCTCGGGCATCAGCTGCATGAGACCGAGCGCACCCTTGTTCGACCGCGCTCTCGGATTCCAGGCTGACTCCACTTGAATGATCGACCTCACCAGCCGTTCCTCGAGCCCGTTGCGGCGGGCGTGATGGGCAATGACGCCATCATAGGGAGAGCGTTGGCGCAGGCTGCCCGACAGCTGGCCCCGCGAGTGCCTCACTCGTGGCCCTTCGTTCTCCAGCGAGAA
Organism: uncultured Acidobacteriota bacterium; assembly: GCA_963851415.1. Taxonomy (GTDB): domain Bacteria; phylum Acidobacteriota; class Thermoanaerobaculia; order Multivoradales; family Multivoraceae; genus CAWKPF01. Next base: position 3,062,979 of record CAWKPF010000002.1, on the reverse strand, counting down.
GACCCCGTCGGCCGAACGGCTCCACTGTAGCTCCTGGGCAGCCGCTGGGAGCAGACCGCAGCCCGACCCGGCGACCAGAGCCACCGCGAGCCAGACCCGCCGAGCAGCTCGCGATCGAAACCCACGCGAAGAGATCGGTTTCTTCAGTCTGAGTAGGGCGTTCATGACGGGATCAGGCAGTCAGCGACCGTCAATTCTCGACCGGCTGCTCCTGCAACTGCGATTCGACTGCCTCAGGAGCTGCTTCGAGTGCCTGCGGGAGGCCCTCGGGCCGCTTCCCTCCCGCCTGCGCGAAGTCGCGCCGTCCCCCGCCGCCACCGCCGACATGGGCAGCCAGGGTCTTGACCAGACGACCGGCGTCGAGCCGGTCGGTGAGGTCGGGAGTCACCGCGACCAGGAGGCTCACCTTGCCTTCTTCTCGAGCGCCCACCACCACCACACCCGAACCCAATCGCGAGCGCAAGACATCGGTCAGGTTGCGCAGCTCGTTGCCGGGAGCGGAAGGAACTTCTCTCACCACCACCTTGATGCCTGCGACCTCGGCGGCCTCTGCACTCGTTTCGGGGCCTTCTCTCGACAGCAGCTTCATTCGTAGCTGAGCGAGCTCCTTGTCCTGCTGCTTGACCTTCTCCTTGAGATGCGCGATCTCCTCGGCCACTCGATCCGGAGGCACCCCGAGCTCAGCCTCGGCCCGGCGGAGCTCGCGATCGTGGGCGCGATGCCATTCTTCCGCCAGGGAGCCAGCCAGTGCCTCGATGCGACGCACGCCGGACGCGATGCCGCGCTCCGAGACCAGCGTGAAGGTGCCGATCGCCCCCGAGTTGCGGACGTGGCATCCCCCACACAGCTCGAGGCTGACGTCGGGAACCTTGACGGTACGGACTCGGTCGCCGTACTTCTCGCCGAAAAGCGCCATCGCCCCTTCGGCCAGAGCTTCTTCGTAGTCGCGCTCGATGATCTCGAGGTCGTCTGCGCGGCGAATCCACTCCGCCACCGTCGTCTCGACAGACTCCTTCTCTTCTTCGCTCAGCGGCGCACCGTGCGTGAAGTCGAAGCGCAGCCGATCGGGATGAACCAGGGAACCCGCCTGGCGAACCCCTTCTCCGAGGTGATGGCGCAGAGCCGCGTGGAGAAGATGGGTCGCAGTGTGATGGCGCTCGATGCGCCGACGCAGCTCCTCGTCCACCTGGAGCTCGACCCTCTGCCCCTTACGCAAGGATCCCTCGATCACCTCGACGGTGTGCAAGAAGACACCCGCATCCTTCTGGGTGTCGAGGACTCGCGCCCGGCCGTCCGACCACTGCATTTCGCCCCGATCGCCGACCTGGCCACCGGACTCGGCATAGAAGACCGTGCGATCGAGCACCACGACTCCGGTCTGCCCCTCTTCCAGGCAGTCGGCGGCCTCGAGACCGGATTCCTGGAGCCGCGCCACGCGTCGGACCTCTGCACTCGCCTCGAGTCGCTCGTACCCCAGGAACTCGGTCTCCGTCGAAGCGTCGTCGAGCAACGCACCTCGTGCTCCAGCCATCTGGGCCTGCACACCGCTCGTCGCGCTGCGCGAACGCCGTCTCTGGTCTTCCAGTGCCGACTCGAAGCCCGCCTCGTCGATCGAGAACTGCTCCTCTTCGGCAATCTCGCGAACGGTCTCGATCGGCAGACCGTAGGTGTCGTAGAGGCGAAACACCGTTTCCCCGTCCAGTACGTTCCGACTCTTCGAGCGAGCCCGCTCCACAGCGTCCTGAACCTGACGAGCACCACTGGCCAAGGTCGAAAGGAACTTTTCTTCCTCGGCTCGGATCGTCGCCCGGCTGGCGTCGGCCGTCTTGCCCAACTCGGGGTAGGCCTGTCCGAGAATTCCGTCGAGCACGGGGACCAGGCCTCCCAGGAATGGCTCCTCGAACCCCAGACGCATGCCGTGGCGGACCGCACGACGGAGCAGGCGACGCAACACGTAGCCACGTCCTTCGTTGCCTGGAATCACCCCATCGGCGAGAAGAAAGCTGATCGAGCGAATGTGATCCGCGATCACTCGCATCGAGACGTCGTCCTGGGGATCGACACCATAGGCTCGACCTGCAGCGTCGGCAGCAGACTCGAGCAAGGGGCGGAAGAGATCCGTGTCGTAGTTGGAGTGCGCCCCCTGCAACACCGCCGTGACCCGTTCCAGGCCAGCGCCGGTATCGATCGACGGGTTGGGTAGCGGCTCGGAAGTTCCGTCCTCGGCACGCGCGTACTGCATGAAGACGAGGTTCCAGATCTCCAGATAGCGACCGTTCTCGCTTCCCTCGTCCCAGTCGACGGCAGGTAACTCCGGATGGAGATCGACGAAGATCTCGCTGCACGGCCCACAGGGACCGGTGTCTCCCATGGCCCAGAAGTTGTCCTTGGCGCCGCAGCGCAGCACTCGTGCTTCCGGGAGGGACGAGATCTTCAGCCACAGGTCGAAGGCCTCATCGTCCTCGTGAAAGACGGTCGCGAAGAGGATGCTCGGATCGAGCCCCCAGACCCGGGTTACCAGTTCCCAGGCAAACTCGATCGCCTCGGCCTTGAAGTAATCGCCGAAAGAGAAATTGCCCAGCATCTCGAAGAACGTGTGATGTCGGGGGCTTGGACCGACATTCTCGAGATCGTTGTGTTTGCCCGAAACCCGTAGGCATTTCTGGGAGGTGACTGCCCGAGGATGCTCAGGGGTCTCGAGGCCCAGGAAGTTGTTCTTGAACTGCACCATCCCCGCGTTGGTGAACAGCAGCGTGGCGTCGCCGTGGGGGACCAGGGGCGCACTGGCAACGTGCCTGTGATCTCGCTCGACGAAGAAGTCGATGAAGCTCTGACGGATTTCTTTGCTGCTGAGCATGGCGCCTGCGCTCGAGGCCCGAGGGCGGTTCCGGAAGTGCTAGTGACTACGGGCTTTCGGGGGAAACATCGCCCTCGCCCAGAACCTCCACGATAACACGGGGACCGAACCCACGGCGCTCCAGATGACGGCTGAGAGCGGTGTCGTCGCGCCGTGAGCGCAGGCGCCACCGACGAGCCACATCTCGCGCCAAATCGAGCTCCGCCTCCGGATTCACCTGAGCCAACGCGGAGTCGATGACCGAATCGTCCACCCCTCGCTTCGAAAGCTCCGCCACCAACCGGCGCCGCCCCCACCCCCGGCGCTCACGACGCTGGGACACGAACGCTTCTGCGGTCGCGCGATCGTCGAGAAACGAGCCGTGCTCCAGCTTGTCGAGCGTCCTCTCCACCTCCTCGGGCGGATACTCGCGAGCCAGCAGCTTCTGACAGAGCTCTCGACGGAAATGGGCCCGGCGAGCCAGCAGGTCCAGCGCCTTGTCGTAACAGGGGCGGGTGGAACGACTCCCGTCCCGCCGCTCGTTCAAGCGGCCACCGGCCATGCTGAACCTACCTCTCGACCTCGAAGGAAGAGTCGAGACCCTCGAGAGCCTCTCCGCCCATCAGGTCGTCGCCACCCACCATCTGGACCGTGGAGTCCATCGCCTCCTGAGAGAGATCCGAGGTGGACTGGACGCCCTCGAGACGGAGTCGGAACTCGTCGGGGTTGCTGGCACGGGTCATCGCCTCTTCCAGCGTGATCATGCCCGACTTGTAGAGGTTGTAGAGCGACTGATCGAAGGTCTGCATGCCGTACTGGCTCGTACCTTGCTTGATCTGATCGCGAATGTACTTGGTCTTGTCTTTGTTCTCGACACACTCTCGGATGTACGGTGTCGCCACCATGATCTCGCAGGCCGGAACTCGTCCGATGCCATCCGCCCGCGGGACCAGGCGCAGGGAGATCACCGAGCGCAGCACCTGACTGAGTTGGATCCGGATCTGCTTCTGATGGTGAGGCGGAAAGACCGAGATGATGCGGTTGATGGTCTCGGTGGCGTCGAGAGTGTGGAGGGTCGAGAAGACCAGGTGTCCGGTCTCCGCGGCAGTCAATGCGGTCTCGATCGTTTCGAAGTCGCGCATCTCGCCGACGAGCACGACGTCGGGGTCCTGACGCATGGCAGCACGCAGGGCAGGAGCGAAACCCCGGGTGTCCACGTCGAGTTCTCGCTGATTGACCAACGAGCGCTTGTCGCGGTGGACGTACTCGATCGGATCCTCGATCGTCATGATGTGCTCGGAACGATCGCTGTTGATGTGGTCGATCATCGAGGCCAGCGTCGTCGACTTTCCCGAGCCCGTGGTCCCCGTGCACAACACCAGCCCCCGCCGCTCGTCGCAGATCTTCTCCAACACCGGCGGGAGCATCAGCTCGCGCATGGACAGGATGCGCGCCGGAATCACACGCAGGACCATCCCGACCGCTCCACGCTGCTGGAAGATGTTGCAGCGGAACCGACCCAGCCCCGGTACCGAGTACGCGAGGTCGATGTCGAGCTCTTCCTTGAAGCGCTGCTTCTGACGCGCATTCATCATCGAGAACGCCATCGAAACCGTGTCTTCCTGCATCAGCCGCTTCATCTCGTTGAGCGGCTTCAACGCCCCGTCGATGCGCACGACCGGAGGTGAGCCCACCTTGAGATGAAGATCCGAGGCCTTGTTCTCGACGGCGATCTTGAGCAGGTCGTTGATGTTCATTCAGCGGCTCCCGGTAGAGGGCGTAGACGAGGAATACTAGCATCCCCCCTCCAAACTGGCGAGCGCCTCGCAGAGAAAGCACTCACACGGGAGTCCAGCCCCCCGGGCGGAGTGTCTCGCGTTCGGTACTTCGGGATCTCTCAGCGGTGCCCGGGCGGGCACAATGCCCTCGCCGCCGCGACCACTGCGGCCGTCTCCACCCGCAGGATCCGCTCCCCCAGCCAGCGAGTCTTCACCCCGAGCTCGAGAAGCCGCTCGCGCTCCGCCGGAGAGAACCCTCCCTCCGGGCCGACCATCAGACGCAGCGGGCCATCGAGCGCGGCTGGACACTCCGAGGGTCCAGGCTCCGGATCGAGCATCTCCACACACCCCGGCGTCGCCAGATGGGCCTCGACCGCTGACCAGTCCGGCAGCACCGTGATGCGGGGAAGCCGTGACCGGCCACACTGCTCCAGCGCCGAGCGGGAGACGCGGCGCTGCCGGCCGAGGGTCGATTCCCCGTAGTCCCGCGGCGTGCGCTCGGTGCGCAGCCAGAAGATGGCACTGACTCCGATCTCGGTCGCCTTCTCCACCAGCCAGATTGCCCGTTCGGGGCGGGGTGAGCCGACCAGCAGCTCGACCTTCAGCTCTGCCTCGAAACTCGGCAGCGGTTCTCCCAGGTCGACTCGTGCGAGGTGGCGCTCGACCTCGGCGACGACACCCTGGCGGGCGCGACCTGCACCGTCGACGACACGAAGAAGATCGCCCGGGCCCAGCCGGCGGGCTCGGAAGAGGTGCTTGAAGGAGGACCCCTCCACCAGGATCTGCGGCTCGGCCAGCTCTGGCGGCTCGACCAGCAGGGTCGCGGTCACGAGACCCTCCTCAGGGTCGAGCAACTCCATTCCTCGGAGCTCGTCCGATGCTCGACCCCGAGACCGCTCGATCGCCAGTACTCCAGCTCTCGGTCGGCCTCGTCACGCAACAGCCCGGACACGATGACACGACCCCTCTCCCCGACCCGGGAGGCCACTGCCGAGATGTCGTCTCGAATGCGTGCCGCCAACACGTTGACCACGACGAGATCGAAGCGCGCCGTTGGCCGCAGCGCCGAGACCCGGCCCGCGAAGACCCTCGGCCGGGCCTTCCCCAGGAGCTCCTCATTGAGTGCCGTGTTCTCGAGGGTGAGGACCGGAGATACCAGGTCGATATCGAAAGCCACGACCGAGTGCGCACCGAGCAGCAGAGCCGCAAAGGAGAGAACCCCGGTTCCACAGCCGACGTCGAGTACGTGGGCGCGATCGAGCCCCTCCTCGTCGGCCAGACGTTCGAGACCCTCGACAGCCAGTTGTGTGGTGGGGTGACTGCCGGTGCCGAAGGCGCGCCGCGCAGGGAGCCGGAGATGGAAACGAGGTCGATTCGCCTCACGCAGCGCTTCGTCCCCCGGTGCCTCCAGAGCTCTTCCCCCTTCATCGCCCGGCTCTCTGGGATCGAGGACGAAGCGCCGACCCACGACGAGCGGCGGCGCCGTCGCGCGATAGTTCGCGAGCCAGTCGCCCTGCACCAGCCGATCTCGTGAGATCGACACGACTTCCGGAGGAAAGAGGATCGAGGGCGCCTCGTTCTCGAAGTAGGCCTCGATGCGCACCCGGTCCCCTTCACTCGGGTGAACCTGGAGACCGGTCGTCCCCGCCTCCCAGAGCTGTGCGACGACCACGTCTTCGAGCTCGGCGGGAAGGTCGATCGTGCACCGGCCGAGCTCCGAGGTCATGACTCAGCTCCTCGCGGGGCTCAACCGGCTCCGAAGAGGCCCTTGACTCGATCGAGCACGCCCTTGTCTTCGCGCACCGGCCTCCCCTCGAGCTCGGCGAGGCGCCGCAACAGCTCGACGCGCTCTTCGTCGAGCTCTTTGGGCTCGGGCACTGCGATCTCGACCTCGACGAAGTGATCGCCCCGGCCCCCACGCTCCAGGCGATCGATGCCCTCACCTTTGATCCGAAACACCTCGCCTCCGCTCGTGCCGGCGGGGATCCTGAGCTCTTCGCTCCCGTGGAGCGTCTCCACCTCGATCGTCGCTCCGAGCGAAGCCTGGGCGAATCCGATCTTCTCGCGCGTGATCACGTCGTAGTCCCGTCGTCGGTAGCGCTCGTGCTCGGCCACGTGAACGACCACGTAGAGATCACCGGGAGGACCACCGTGGCGTCCGTGCTCGCCCTCCTGGACCAGGCGCAGGCGGGCACCGGTGTCGACGCCTGCCGGGATCTTCACCTGGATGCTCCGCTCTTTCTCGACCAGTCCTTCTCCTCGACAGTCCTCGCAGGGATCGGTGATCACACTCCCTTCTCCCTGACACTGAGGACAGGTGCGGGCCACGGTGAAGAACCCCTGACTGAAGGCCACCTGCCCCCGACCACCGCAGGCACGACAGGGAGTCGGCGCACTGCCCTCGCGACTGCCGCGACCCGAGCAGGTCTCACATCGCTCGAGGCGTGGGATCTTGAGGGTCGGCTCCACACCGAAGGCGGCCTCCTCGAAGGACAGCTCCAGGTCGTAGCGAAGATCGGCGCCGATACTCGCCCGCCGTCCACCACCGCGCCCGCGGCCATGACCGGAACCGAAGCCGAAGAGATCTCCCAGGATGTCGGAGAAGTCCCCGAAGACCGAAGGATCGAACCCTCCCGGAGGCATCCCCGAAGCGCCCTGGTGGCCGAATCGGTCATAGCGCTGGCGCTTCTGCTCGTCTGAAAGAACGGAGTAGGCCTCGGCCGCCTCCTTGAAACGCGATTCCGCCTCCGGGTCCCCGGGGTTGCGGTCGGGATGGAACCGGACCGCGAGCCTGCGGTAGGAAGACTTGATCTCCTTCAGCGTAGCGGTACGAGAGACCTCGAGAACCTCGTAGTAGTCGCGTTTCGACATGGCAGTGGGTCAGATCCGTGGGTTGTTCGGAATGCCTCGACGCGGGCGGTGCAAGCAGCACCTGCTCGCGACGAGGAGCAGGAACGTCAACAAAGCAGCGAGCGCTCGAATTGCGCTGGCCAGAGTCAGTCGTCGGAGGTCGTGTTGAGCATGACTTCGGAGAGCATTCGGGAGACCGAGTTCAGATCGAACATCGCCGCCTCCATATCGGCACGGTCTTCGCTACCCAGCGCGGTCCGAGCTCGTGCCATCGCTTCTCGCACTTTGTTGCGGTCAGAGTCGGGAAGCGCATCGGAGAACTGCTCGAGAACCCGCTCGTTGGTGTAGATCAGGCCCTCGAGGCGGTTCTTGATTCTGCGGAGCTCCCGACGCTGTCGATCCTCTTCGGCGTTCTCCTCGGCCTCGAGCACGAGACGCTCGACCTCTTCCGGGCTCAGACCGCTCGCGGGGTTGATCTGGAGCGTCTGCGTCTGATTGGTAGCGAGGTCGCGCGCCGAGACCGTGTGAATGCTGTTGGAGTCGATGGAGAAGGTGACCTCGATCTGAGGCACTCCCTTGGGCGCTGGAGGGATACCGACCAGCTCGATCTTTCCGAGAGAGCGATTCTCCGCAGCCAGCTCGCGCTCACCCTGGAGAATGTGAATCTCGACCGTGTCCTGGTTGTCGACGACCGTGGTGAAGATCTGCGACACCTTGGTCGGGATCGTCGAGTTGCGCTCGATCAGCTTGGTGAACAACCCACCCTGGGTCTCGATCCCGAGAGACAGGGGAGTCACGTCGAGCAGCACGACATCCTTGATGCTGCCCTGGAGGATTCCGCCCTGGATGGCAGCCCCCATCGCGACGACCTCATCGGGATTGATGTCGGTGTTGGGCTCCTTGCCGAAGATCTTGCGGACGGTTTCCCCGACCAGGGGAGTCCGTGTCTGACCACCGACCAGCAATACCTGGTCGATCTCCGCCGCCGTCACTCCGGCCTGTTCCAGGGCGTCACGACAGGGCCCTTCGGTACGCAGTACCAACTCTTCGACCAGGGACTCGAAGTGCTCCCGAGTGAGGGTTCGCGACAGGTGACGGGGACCACTGTCGTCGGCAGAGATGAAGGGCAGGTTGATCTGCGCCTCTTCTACTTCGGAGAGATCGCACTTGGCTCGCTCCGCCGCCTCCTTGAGGCGCTGCAGCGCCATGCGGTCACCGCGCAGGTCGAGGCCGGTCTCTTCCTGGAACTCCTCGATCAGCCAATCCATGATCTTGCGGTCGAAATCCTCGCCACCGAGATCGGGATCGCCGTTGGTCGCCTTGACCTCGAAGATCCCCTGGCAGAGCTCCATCACGGAGATGTCGAAGGTGCCACCTCCGAGGTCGTAGACCGCGATGTGCTCCGAGCCGTCGCGCCGATCGAGGCCGTAGGCCAGCGCAGCCGCGGTCGGCTCGTTGATGATCCGGAGCACATCGAGGCCTGCGATCTTGCCGCCGTCCTTGGTGGCTTGACGCTGCGAGTCATCGAAGTACGCGGGGACGGTGATGATCGCTTCCTTGACCGGCTCGTCGAGCACCTCCTCTGCGAAGCCTCGCAGCTCCTGAAGGATGATCGCCGAGATCTCCTCGGGGCTGTATCGACGGTCCCGGATCTGGATCTTGACGTCGCCATTGGGGGCTTCGACCAGCGGGTAGGGGAGATGAACTTCGAGCGCCCTCTGCACGTGGGGATCGTCGAATTTCCGGCCGATCAGACGCTTGACCGCAAAAACGGTGTTCTGGGGATTCGTGATGGCCTGGCGCTTGGCGATCTGGCCGACCAACCGATCTCCGTCTTCGGCAAAGGCGACAATGGATGCCGTGGTTCGTGACCCTTCACGGTTGGCGAGCACTCTGGGCGAAGAAAGCCCCTCGACCACAGCCACACAGCTGTTGGTCGTACCGAGGTCGATGCCGACGATCTTGCCCACTTTGCTTCGCTGCTCCAGTTACCCGGTGAATCGACTCCGGGCCCTACTCCGAGCTCTCCGACTCGCCGCCCTCTTCCGGGGGCACTGCCACACGAACGATCGACGGCCGCAGCAGCCGATCGTGAACCCGGTACCCACGCTGCATTTCGTGGACGACGACCGGTTGATCGACGCCTGGATCTTCCACTCGGGCGACCGCCTCGTGGACCATGGGGTCGAAAGGCTCGCCCTCGGCCGGGACCTCTTCGACCCCATTTCGCTTCAGCAGGTCGATCATCTGATTGTGGATCATCTCGACACCGCTGGTGAGGTCTTCGAGGGACCCGGTCGCGGCCAGGGCGCGCTCGAGGTTGTCCATGATGGTCAGGAACTCGCGCAAGATCTCGCTGCCTGCGTACTTGCGCAGCTCGTCACGCTCTCGCTCGCTGCGCCGTCGATAGTTCTCGTAGTCGGCGAGCGTGCGCAGTGAGCGCTCACGAAGCTCCTTGAGCTCCTCGACCAACGCCTCGTCGGAAGAAGCTGACCGAGAGATGCCGACACCCTTCTCCTTCACTGGATCCTCATCCTCGTCGAGCGCGGCCAGAGCTTCGTTCATCAGACCCTCCGGGTCCTCGTTCGGCTCGTCGATATCGAGATCGTAGACCCCCTCGTCGTCATCGGTCTCGTCGCGGAGCGGATGCGGTGGCTTGTGATCCTGCTGCGTCATCGGTTCTCGTTCCGCTCCTAAAGAGTCTCGGCGAGGGCGGCCGAGAGCCGATCACCCAGGTAGTCCACCAGGGGGATCATTCGCGAGTAGCGAGTTCGGGCCGGCCCGAAAACGGCCAGCGTCCCGATCTTCTGGTTTCCGACGCCGTAGTCTCTGACGATCAGACTGAAATCCAGCTCAGAGGTGAGATCGCTCTCGTCACCGATCCAGACCCTGACGCCTTCTCCCTGAAGACACTGGCCGAGCAGCCGAAGCAGGCGTGCCTTGTCGGAGAAGGTATCGAAGAGCTGCCGTACGCGGGTCAGATCGTACAACTCCGGCTGATCGAGGAGCGTCTCCGTTCCGTCGAGGACGAGATGGGGCTCCGAGTCGTCGTCGGCGAGACCCTTGTTCGCCAGCTGGATGGCCTTCCCCAGCAACGCATCCATCTCTTCTCGCTCGGTGGTCATCAGTTCGAGAATGCGCGTGCGAATCTGGGCGATCGTGAAGCCGGAGAAGTTCTTGTTCAGGTAGTTCGAGATGCGCTGAAGCTCCTCCCTGGTGAGCTCTTCCTCTACCTCGACCACCTTGTTGTCGACGAAACCGGAACCAGAAACGGTGACGCACAGAACGCGGGAGTCCGAGAGCGGCAGAAACTCGATCGCCTTGAGCTCGACGCTACCCATCGCCGGGGTGAGCACCATTCCTACTCGCTGACTGAGCCTGGACAGCAGAGCGGAGGCGCTCGCGGTGAGTTGTTCTGCGTCACCAACCGTTCCCAGTTCGTCCTCGATCAGCTGACGCTCGTCCGCAGACAGCTTCTCAGCGGTCATCAACGAGTCGATGAAGAGATGGTACCCCTGGGGCGTCGGGACGCGTCCGGCCGAAGTGTGCGGCTGGCACAGATAGCCGGCCTCGTCGAGGTCGGCCATGATGTTGCGAATGCTCGCTGCCGAGAGACGGTGGTCGTGCTTCGCGACGGTCCGGGAGCTCACCGGCTCGGCTGTGACCACGTAGGTGTGAATGACATCACGCAGGATCTCCTGATCCCGTTCCGTCAGCTCTCCACCGCTCGCTGGTGTCTTCATGGTCGATGTCACGAAAGAATTCTCGAAACGCACGCTTCCCCAGACTGCCTGGAAGCGTGCAGAGTGCCGGAAAGGGTAGTCAGCCCCCTTCCACGGTGTCAACAAGCCCCACCCGACTCCTGCACCCGCAGAGGGTTCGGATCCTGTGTCCAGGAGGGATCCGAGTCCTCTCACCCCTACTCCCGTAGGCACGACTGCCCAGGCACCGGGTCCAGCCCAGGATTCCTATTTTATCGAAAATTCTTCCCCAAGTGGTGCTCGTGTTTCTTACCTTGCCCCCCTATCGACCGGGTGCTATTCTTCCGGATTCCACGGGTTGTGCTGCACCCGTGCGTTTTTCCACGCAAAAATGGTCTTCTTCAACTACAGCACCATGCAGATGGCGGCCAAGATCGTGTACTACGGTCCCGGTCTGTGTGGCAAGACTACGAATCTCCAGTATGTCTACGGGCATACCAGCGGAGACTCTCGTGGGGAAATGGTCTCGCTCGAGACCGAGACCGATCGAACGCTCTTTTTCGACCTGTTGCCCATCGACGTGGGGACCATCGCGGGTTTCAAGACCAAGATCCAGCTCTACACGGTTCCTGGACAGGTCTTCTACAACACCACTCGGAAGCTCGTACTCAAGGGCGTCGACGGGGTGGTTTTCGTGGCCGATTCACAGCGCCCCATGCTGCAAGCCAACGTGGACGCTCTAGCCAACCTCGAAGAGAATCTGGCGGAGATCGGACTGACGCTCGACGAAGTCCCCATCGTGCTGCAGTTCAACAAGCGCGATCTCAAGGATGTCCTCTCGGTCGAAGAGCTGAACGACTCGCTCAATCGCGAGCAGTGGCAGTACCACGAAGCCTCGGCGATCGCAGGCACTGGTGTTTTCGAGACCCTCAAGGGAATCTCGAAACTCACTCTGATGTCGATCAAGCAGAAGATGCAGAAGGGTGCCCCCAGAGACACTGGCGCAGGTGCAGCGGCCGCAGCGACACCCCCGCCTCGACCGGCACAGTCGTCTCCCCCTGGTCCCCCGGTCGCATCGCCCGCTGCCCCCTCTCCTGCTCCCAGCCCTGCTCCCCCGGTGGCGGCCGCAGTCCGTCCCGCGCGACCCCTGCCCCCGCAGCCACAGCCCGAGTCCGGCAGCTCAGCGGCCGAACAACCTGCTTCTCCGGCACAGGTGGCGACCGCGACACCGACCATCACGTCCGAGCCCGTGTCTCCACCCCAGCCGAATCGGCAGGTCGACATCCTTGCCGAGTTGGAGAAGATCCGACGCCAGGCCACCAGTCGCGAGCAACCCGCCGAGGAAGTCGCAACGAACGGTCTGCGTGAGGTTTCCCACGAGATCCGGCATCAGATCAGCCGTTCTGCACTGGCCCGGGCTCGGCGGGTCACTCTCATGATGCGCGTCGAGGACGAAGCGAACGAGGTCGTGGATACCCTCCACGATCAGCTGGTCTTCGAGCGTGCCCCCTCCCTCGAAGAGCTTCTTCTCAAGCTCCACATTGCCCTCGAATCCAAAGACTGACTCCCTCCTCCTTCGTCCGACTTCGGGCGAAGGGCCTCTCTCTCACGCTGTTAGGATGACCGTATGAGGTGTCCGTTCTGCGGAGCCAACAACGACCGCGTGGTCGATTCGAGGGAGAGCCGCGACGGGGACACGATCCGCAGACGCCGCGAATGCCTCGATTGCGAACGGCGCTTTACCTCGTACGAGCAGATCGAGGACATCGCCTACCGCGTCGTCAAGCGCGACGGCACACGCGAGGAGTTCAACCGAAAGAAACTCCTCGCCGGACTGCTGAAGGCCTGCGAGAAGCGGCCCGTTTCGCTGAATCAGCTGGAACAGGTCGTCGACCAGGCGGAACGGCTGCTTCACGATCGTGAGGACCGGGAGGTCAGCACGAGCGATCTGGGCTCGTTCATCATGGAGAGGTTGCGCGAGCTCGACCAGGTGGCCTACGTTCGATTCGCCTCCGTCTACCGAAAGTTCGAAGACATCGACGCATTCATGGAGGAGCTCAAAGAGCTCCTCAAGCAGAGGACATGATCCAAGCGTGAGCGACTCCGACTCCTTTCTCTATCTCTTCTCTCGTCTTCAGGACGAGCTCAACCGCCTGATCAACGAGTTCATCGAGCACGAGGGACGTGGCTCGCTGGGAGACGTGGGGGCCCCGAACGTCGACGTTCTCGAGACCGACGACACGGTCGAGCTACTCGTCGAGCTCCCCGGGGTTCGACGCGAAGACCTGAAGATCGAGTGTGCAGGAAAGCTCGTGACCGTCGCCGGGCAACGCTCGACCAGCAGCGTCCTGGCGGCACCCGGGGCACGATTCGAGCGAGTCGAACGGCCCTCGGGGGCTTTTCGTCGACAGATCGAGCTCGACCGCACCGTGCACAGCGGTCAAGCGACCGCCTGCCTCGAGCGTGGGGTGCTTCGGATTTCCTTCCCACGCATCACCGATCAACGCGCCAGGGTGCAGGAGATACCCATCCAGGAAATCACCGAGGAAGAAGAGGTCGAGCCATGACCGATGTCGTAGACATCGAGAACGAGGAGCTCGTCACACTTCCGGACGTACTGCCCGTCCTGCCGCTGAAGGATACGGTGATCTTTCCCTACATCATCGTGCCCCTTTCGGTGAGTCGCGAAAAGAGCGTCAAAGCGATCGACCACGCCCTCGCCGAGAACCGACTGATCCTCCTGGTGTCACAGAGGGACGTGAGCGTCGAGGATCCTGGCCCGGACCAGCTGCACGAGTACGGTACGGCCGCCGTCATCATGCGCATGCTCAAGCTCCCCGACGGTCGCATCCGGATTCTGATCCAGGGTGTTGCGCGCGCTCGAATCGAGCACCTGAGCCAGGAAGAGCCCTTCCTCCAGGCCAAGATCGCGCCGGTTGCCGCCGCCGAGGCCGACGCCGAAGCTTCCGAGGCCAATGCGGTCGAAGGCGGCTCCCTCGAGTCCCAGGCACTGATGCGAAGTGTCAAAGGCAATCTCGAGCGGGCTGCCGGCCTGGGCAAGAACATCTCCTCCGAAGTGATGGTGATCGCGACCAATCTCGAATCGCCCGGCCGACTCGCCGATCTTGCGGCGAGCAACCTCGAGCTCAAGATGGAGGATGCTCAGGACGTTCTAGAGACCCTCTCGCCGCTCGACCGTCTGCAGAAAGTCAGCGATCTACTCGCACGCGAGGTGCAGCTCCTGACCATGCAGCAGGAGATCTCCTCGCAAGCCCGTGGCGAGATCGATCGCAGTCAGCGCGAGTACTTCCTTCGCCAGCAGCTCAAAGCCATTCGCCAGGAGCTGGGCGAGGGAGAGGAGATCGGGGAAGAGATCGAAGCCTACCGCGAACAGGCGAAGGAAGCCGGCCTGGATGGCGAGGCGCTGGAAGAGTTGGAGCGCCAGCTCCGGCGACTCGAGCGCAGTCACCCGGACAGCTCCGAGAGCTCTGTGATCCGTGGTTACCTCGATTGGCTGACCAGCCTGCCCTGGAACAAGGAGAGCGAGGACTGCCTGGACCTCGACAACGCCCGGGCCGTTCTCGATGCCGACCACTATGGCCTCGAAAGGGTCAAACGGCGCATTCTCGAGTTCCTCGCGGTACGGCAGCTCAAGGGCGACGCAAAGGGTCCGATTCTCTGTTTCGTCGGACCCCCGGGAGTCGGCAAGACGTCTCTCGGGCGCTCCATCGCCCAAGCACTGGGCCGCGAGTTCGTTCGCATCTCTCTGGGAGGCGTACGCGACGAAGCCGAGATTCGCGGCCATCGTCGCACCTACGTCGGGGCCATGCCCGGACGCATCATCCAGGGACTCCACCAGGCGGAGACCGCCAATCCGATCTTCATGCTCGACGAGATCGACAAAGTGGGCGCGGACTATCGCGGAGACCCCTCTTCGGCCCTGCTCGAAGCACTCGACCCCGAACAGAACTCGAGCTTTCGAGACCACTACCTGGGCCTTCCGTTCGATTTGTCGAGGGTCATGTTCATCACCACAGCCAACCTGCTCGAGCCCATCCAGGCGGCCTTTCTCGATCGCATGGAGGTCTTGCGATTGGAGGGCTACACGGCAAAGGAGAAGCTGTCGATCGCCAAGCAGCACCTGATTCCCAAGCAGGTGCACGAGAACGGCCTCGACGAAAGCCAGATCCGCTTTACGGATGCCGCGATCCGAGAAGTCATCCAGCGCTACACCAAGGAGGCCGGCCTGAGGAATCTGGAGAGGGAGATCGCTTCTCTCTGCCGCAAGGTCGCGGTCACGGTCGCCAGCGGCCGCAAGACCAGGACCACTGTGGACAAGGGGCGGGTCGGACGTCTCCTGGGCGCTCCGCGTCACTTCAGCGAGGAACTGCTCGATCGAGACCGGGTCGGGGTCGCCACCGGCCTGGCGTGGACCGCTGCCGGCGGCGACTTGATGCTGGTCGAAGCCATCGCTGTGCGCGGCAAGGGCAAGCTGTTGCTCACTGGGCAGCTGGGCGATGTGATGCGAGAGTCCGGCCAGACCGCACTCAGCTTCGCCCGAGGCTACGCCGATGCGCGAGGGTTCCCTCCCGACTTCTTCGCCGAGCACGACATACACATTCACGTCCCTGCCGGTTCGGTACCGAAAGACGGTCCCTCGGCCGGCATCACGATCGCGACCGCAATCGTGTCGGTGCTCACGGGGAGGCCGATCGATCGCTCCGTCGCAATGACCGGAGAGGTGACTCTGCGAGGCGAAGTGTTGCCCATCGGTGGCCTGAAGGAAAAGCTCCTTGCGGCTCGGGGTGCCGGCGTCAAGACGGTGATCTTGCCTCGCGCCAACGAGCGAGACCTGGTCGACATCCCGAAGCCACTGCGCGAAGGGTTGGTGCTGCACTTCGCGAGCCACGTCGAGGATGTGCTCGAGACGGCGTTGTGTCCTAGCGACGACGCAGTCGCCGACACCGATCCGCGGGCACTCCGTCAGGGCCCGCTGGCCACGACGCGGGAGAGCTCCGTCGAGGCGAGCTCGCGGCGAGAGGCGTCACGGTCGGCGCTGAGTCCACCCCGCGATCATGACGCGCGACGGTAGTCCGAAGCGGCAGGATCGAACCTCCCGAGGGCACGCCGAGAGCGGCAGAGGGGAGGATCGCCTCGTCTCGTGGCTCGCCGCGCACCGGCAAACGGGCGGATTGATCGGCAACGATGCCGCACTTCTTCCTGCCGGAGGGCCGTGGGCGGTGACGGTAGACTCGCAGAGGGCCGGAATCCACCACCCTCACGATCTCTCGGCGGCCCGGGCAGCGCACCGGCTCCTGGCAGTCAACCTCTCCGACCTCGCCGCGGTCGGCGCTCGTCCGCGCTATGCCTTTCTCGCCCTCGGTCTACCCGCGGAGGCGAGCCCCCGAGCCTACCTGGCTGCCCTGCTGCGCGGCTGTCGGCGCTTCGACCTGACGCTGGCGGGCGGCGACACCAGCCGGGCTCCCGTCCTCGAGGCAACCCTGACCGTCCTGGGAGAGCGCCCGACAAGAGGCCGCTTCCTGGCGCGCGAGGGCGCTCGCCCCGGCGACGTTCTCTGGCTCGGGGGAACGGTTGGCGAGTCGGGAGCCGGCCGCCATCTGCTGACAAGGGGAGCCCGTCTCGAAGGGCGCTCGGTTCTCACTCCGACACGACTCCCCGCAGCACTCGCACGCGCCGGCCGACGCGCCGTGCTTCGGCATCTCGCGCCAAGGCCTCAACTCGAGCTGGGATACTGGTTGGGACGACGGCGTACGCCGGTCGCGGCGATCGACCTGTCCGACGGACTGGCACGCGACCTGACTCGCCTGACTCGTGCAAGCGACGTCGGCGTTCGCCTCGACGCCGAGGCTCTCCCGCTCTCCCCCGATCTCCCGGAACTGGCTCACTGGCTCGGCCTGGATCCGCTGGAGCTCGCCCTCGGAGGCGGCGAGGACTACGTGCTGCTCTTCACGCTTCCCCCGCGATCGAAACCGCCCGATGGCTGTCGTCCCATCGGTGTGCTCACAGAGGGGTCTTCCCTGATCCTCGAGACTCTCCAGGGCGCGCGATCGTTGCCGGACCTGGGCTGGGATCACTTGACCGACCACGACTGAGCAGCACGCCGCCACGCCCTCCTCACGCAACGCTCACGATCCCTGGAGCCCGAGCTTGCGTACAGCCTGAGAGAGAGCCTGACGGGTGATCCCGAGCTCGCGCGCCGCAGCGGCCTGGTTGCCATCGTGGCGCGTCAGCGCCCTCTCGAGGACCCCTCGGCGAAAGGCATCGACCTGCTCATGGTAGGTGCCCCGAGGCGACGACTCCTCCGCCGAAGCCAGATCGAGATGCCGGGGCTCGATGCGAGGAGTGGCCGAGGCTCCCTCCTCGGTGGAGGCCAGCACAGCCGCCGTCTCGATCACGTGGAGCAGCTGCCGGACGTTGCCGGGCCATCGGTGGGTCCCCAGGCGCTCGAGGGTCTCGGAGGCGAGCTGCGGTGAACCGGGAAGCCTGGCCGCGAAGTGCTCGGCCAGCTCCTTCACGTCGCCCTCGCGCTCACGCAGCGGAGGAAGTGTGACCGTCGCGACCGCGAGTCGATAGTAGAGGTCCTCACGGAACGTTCCCCGTTCGACCAGCTCCGCCAGCTTCCGGTGGGTCGCCGCGATCACGCGAATATCGACCTTGCGCACCCGCGTCTCTCCGAGGCGCCGCACCTCGCGCGCTTCGAGCAGGCGCAGCAGCAGTCCCTGTGCTGCCGACGGGAGGTCGCCGATCTCGTCCAGGAAGACCGTGCCACCTCGAGCCGCTTCGAAGATGCCCTTCTCGTCGCGCTCGGCACCGGTAAAGGCGCCCTTGGCGTGACCGAAGAGCTGGGAGAGCAAGAGGTTCTCCTGTGCCATCGCCGCACAATTGACCGGCTCGAACGGTCCTCTCGCCCTCGGACTCTCTTCGTGGAGCAAGCGCGCCGCCAGCTCTTTGCCGGTTCCGGTCTCGCCCTGAAGCAGTACCGGGACCTCCCGGCTCGCCAGGCGCTGCAGCCGATCGAGGGTCCGTTTGATCGCCTCGCTACTGCCCATGATGCCGTGCCGGCGTGCAGATCGCCTCGCACGGCGGGTTCCCACATCTGCCGCAGCCGATGGCGAGCGACGCTCGCGAGAGCCCTCGCCGTCTTCGAACGACGCGATCCCGGGCAGACACTGCACCACGAGGCGCAGCAACGTACTCCAGGGCACCTCACGGACTCCCTCGAGCTCGAAGCTCCCGCTGTGCCCCGGCTGAGACACTCGCACGGAACCGCCCGGACCGTCCACCAGTACCCTCTCCTCGTCGGCGCCACGCCAGAGTAGTCGTGCCGAAGGATGCCCTCCCTCGCGCAACAGCCGACCTACCGCCTCGGCATCCACGGGATCAGCCTCCAGGAAATCCCTCACCGTTCTCCAGGCGACATTCGCCGTCGGTCGCAGACGCTCGGCCAATGACGCGGCGCCAGCATCCTCCAGCGCTCGGGCTCCGAGCCTCAGATCGCCGTGGGGAATGGACACGCCGGTCAGTCGGAGGTCCAGCAGGCACCGGCCGTATCGATACGACTCGATCTCGTGACGTAAGCCGTCGAGAGCCACCCCCAGCGCAGACGCATTTGCGGGCAAGGCATGACGCCAAACCTCCCCGGCCCGGCCTTCGCCGAGCGCCTCTGCCACCGCGCGAGCCTCGTCGGGCTTGCCGGCGAGAGCCACGAGGGCCGGGCGCTCCTCGGGCTCGAAGACCCCGAGAGCCTCTTCGGGGAGTCGTTCCAACAAATCGGCCGCCTCCGGTGCACGGCCGAGCCAACCGAGAGCTCGGACGGCCAGCGCAGCGATCTCGAAATGGTGCCAGATGTCCTCCGGGCTGTGCACCGAGTCGAGGATGCTACGGCAGGCCTCGAGCGCACGTTCCGGCTCTCCGTGCGCCAACCAGTA
The DNA here is from genome assembly GCA_963851415.1 of uncultured Acidobacteriota bacterium. Taxonomy (GTDB): domain Bacteria; phylum Acidobacteriota; class Thermoanaerobaculia; order Multivoradales; family Multivoraceae; genus CAWKPF01. The sequence continues at coordinate 3,043,865 of CAWKPF010000002.1, read as the reverse complement.
CCGGGCCCACAGCCCCGCATCCTGGCTGCCGCCCCGCACGTTGCCGGCGAGTCGATTCGCCTCGAGACTCCGTTCGACGATCTCCCGGACGCCGTCCAGTCGCCCCCGTCGAAGCCGAACCTCGGCAAGATTGGCCAGCGCGAGAGTCGAAGCCGAAGGGCCATCGCACCGACTGAGATGAGCATAGGCATGGTGTCCTGCTCGCTCGGCGCCCGCGAGGTCGGCCATGGCGGTGCGCGCGAACAGGAGATCGTTCCAGAGCCGACCGGCCTCGAAGCGACGAAGTCGCCGGTGACGTGTGCGACCGATGGCTCGCTCGACGCAGCGGACCGCTTCGGCCGCATCGCCCTCGGTGCGAGCCAGCAGCGCTCTCGCCTGCCAGTAACGATCGTCGAGCTCGTCGTCGGGGAGCATCGACGCGACCTCGTCCAGGCGGCAACGAGCCGAAGGGTCATCGTTGAGATCCCAGTACCCCTGTGCGGCCTCGATCAGTGCTCGGGCGCACAATCGAGCCGGGGCGCGAGAGCGTCCGACGCGCTCCAGACGATCGATCCAGAGACGGACCTCTCTCTTGTCTCCGCTGTTGGCATACACCCGCAGCGCCACCGAGCCGAGCTCGACCGTGGCCGCCCCCTCGAGCTGTTCCAGCTCGAGCTTCGCGAGCGCTCGACGAGCCGCACGCAACTCTCCCAACTGATATTGACATTGGACGCGCAAGATGCGCTCGGCGAGTCCCCGCCGTCCTCGGAGCAGCTCGAGAGCTCGTTCGAAGCGCCCATCGGCGAAGTGACATCGGGCCTCGATGAGCCGCGCACCGGCGTCGCGGGGAGGAAAGCGCTCGAATGCCTCGACCGCGAGTCGCCAACGACCGCGCTCCGCCAGGACGATCGGGTCCGCTCCGGCTTCGCCCTGCCACAATTTCTGAGCCGCTGGCGAGTTGAGCAGGTCGTTCAGGCCGCGATAGTCGGAGCTCGCCGCCAGGAAGCGCTCTCGTTTCTCCGCTGGACCCACGACCCATCGGCGAGCGACACCGCGGCAGCGCAGCTCACACCCCAGAGCCTGAATGGCGATGACATAGCGCGGCTCCCAGAGGTAGGGCGCTTCGGCCAGGATCTCGACGACCGCTCGATCGGGATCGAGCGGAGTGACCTGCTGGCGCCAACTTCCGAGCAGACGTCGAGCCGCACGCCGAGCCTCCCCACGACCCGCGAGTGCGGCTCCGCCGGGAGCGAGTCCGAAGGCGAGCTGGAGAAGCCGGGTCAGTCGGTCCTGGACCAGCACCGGGTCGCTCCCGGGGCCTGCTTCGTTCACCACGAGTCGCCCCTCGGTCGTCACCCGGGCAGCCTCGAAGCCCCGTTCCAGTCGCCAGCCACCTCGCTCCAGGCTTGCCAGAAGTGCAGCTCCCTGCAGCACGAGGCCGAGACGCTCTCTGTCGCTGTGACCCTGAAGGGTCCCGATCGTTCGATGGGGATCGCCGCCTCCCTCCCTGACCAGGCTCCCGGCGGCGCCGGGTGCACTCGCCAGGCAAGGGTGGATCACCTCGTCGACCGGGATCCGTTTCATCTCGGGCGGCCGTCTCCCTGCCCCCGATCGGGCTCCGGTTCGACTCCCGGGCTCCGGCGAGGCACGACCAGTCGGTCGAGGTCGCGAAAAAACTCCGGATAGGACTTGCCCACCACTTCGGGCCGCTCCACCTCGACGGCTCCCCGACGGAGTCCGAGAATGGTCAGACTCATAGCGATGCGGTGATCATCATAGGTCGCCACCCTGACCGTGGGGGGCTCGGATAGCCACTCACGACCCTCGAGGGTCAGCCCTTCGGGCTGTTCGCTGACCACGACTCCGAGCCGCCCGAGCTCCGTGGCCATGGCGTGAAGCCGGTCGCTCTCCTTGATGCGCAGGTGTGGAACGCCGAGGATGCGGGTCGTCCCCCGCGCCACGGCTGCCAGGGCCGCCACCGTCGGTACCTGGTCGGGGATGTCTCCCATGTCGACGTCCCCCGGCGCAAGGAGACTCGCCGGGCCCTGGACCCGGAGGTCTTCACCCTCCCAGACAACACTCGCTCCCATGGTGGCGAGGATCTCCATGAACCGCCGGTCGCCTTGTACCGAGTCCCGACGCAATCCGCGAAGGCGCACGCTCCCGGCGGTGATCGCCGCAGCGGCGGCGGGATAGGCGGCAGCCGACCAGTCGCCCTCGACCACCAGCCTCGACGAGCCGAAGCTCGTCACGGGGGAGACGAAATAGCGGTCGCCCTCGACACGAACCGCGGCTTCGAGACCCAGTCGTTCCAGGATCTCCAGGGTAATTCCCACGTACGGTGCGGAAGCGAGCGACGTGACCTCGATCTCGAGAGGCGACTGCGCACGGAGCCCCGCCAGGAGAAGTGCCGAGAGATACTGGCTCGACTCGGAAGCATCGAGGGTCGTGCGTCCTCCCATGAGCGTCGGCCCCACGATTTCGAGCGGGGCAAAGCCCTTCTCGCGGAGCCACCGGACCTCGACACCCAACTCGGCCATCGCCTCGGCCAGGACCCCGATCGGGCGCTCGCGCAACCGGGCCGCTCCGTCCACTCGAAACCGGCCACGCTGAGTCGAGAGCGCAGCGACCAGGAAACGGTACAGCGTCCCCGCATTGCCACAGTAGAGCTCGATCGTTTCCTCTTCGACAGCCGCCCGTTCGCTGACCGAGGGAGGTTCGAGGTCGACCCCGCGCTCGTCGCGCGAAACGGTCCATCCCAGGGCTTCGAGAACACCGAGGAAGAGATCGGTGTCCTCGGCACGCAGCAGTCTGTCGACCCGTGTCCGACGGCCCGAGAGCAGCGCGAGAGCGAGGCAACGGTGACTCAGGCTCTTGGAAGGCGGAACCTCGACTTCTCCTGCCACGGGCCCGGACCGCGGGATCTCCAACGACTCGGGCCAGGGCTCTCCGCCCTCGGACAAGAGGCCCGGGCGTGCTCCTGCGCCGAGATCGCTCATGGAGTGCGCACCGTAGCGGCCAAGCCGGCGACGTCGGCCGCCACCGTAAAGCAGAGACCATCGCTGGCCAGGGCGAAGCCTTCGGGTAGTGGTTGCCGAAGATCGGCCGCATCGATCTCACACGCGAGATGAGTGAGCCAGGTGCGGCGAGCGCCGATCTCCCTGGCGGCAACAATCGCCTGCTCGACGTTGAAGTGAGTCGGATGAGGTCGGTAGCGCAGCGCGTCGATGATCAGGGTCTCGACACCTTCGAGAAGAGGCCGACTGCTCCGAGGAACGCAATTGCAGTCCGTCAGGTAGGCAAAGGAGCCGACACGAAAGCCCAACACTTCCAACTCTCCGTGACGCAGCGGCACGGGCACGATGGTGAGCCCGAAGAGCTCGAAGGGGTCCACTATGGGGATCAGGTCGATCTTCGGTTTGCCACCGCCCTCCTGGCCCTCTTCGAAAGCATAGGCAAACGTGCGCCGCAGCGTACGAATCGTCGCCGCAGAGGAATGACAGGGGATCGACTGGCGCTGACGGAAGTTGAAGACCCGCAGATCGTCGAGGCCGAAGATGTGATCGGCGTGGGCATGCGTAAACAGAACGGCATCGACTCGATCGATTCGCTCACGTAGTGCCTGCTGACGAAAGTCTGTCGACGTATCGATCACGATCGAACGGCTGGCTCCCTGGGAGTCCTCGAAGCGAAGCCACACACTGCTACGAGTCCTCTGGTTTCCAGGGTGATCGGAGCGGCACGTCGCACATCCACACCCGATCACGGGAACACCGGTCGAGGTTCCACAACCCAACACCGTGACGACGACGTCCTGGCTCACGCCACGTCCCCTTCGAGCCATTCGATGTGGTTGCCGTGAAACCACGCATCCACGATCCGCACTTCCCCGTCGCCGACCCGGTAACGACAGGGGTCGTGAAAGTGGCCGAGCAAGAGGACGTCGTGACCTTCGGCAAGTCGGGTCTGCCCGTAGTCGCGCAAGACCTTCTCTGGGATCTCCACCTTGTGCTTGAAGTTGGTCTGCGAGAGTCGCTCCTCGGTCGAATAGACGACCCGCCGAGCCAGCCGGCGGGGCAGACGGCGGAAGAGCAACCGCGAAGGTGCACTCTTCGAGAGCCATCGCCAGAACCGGTAGTTCCAGTCCCGCTCGTCGAGGCCATCCCCGTGGACGGCCAGATAGCGCCGCGATCCCAGAGTGAATGAGATCTCGGTGTCGATCCGATCGAACGCTTCCTCGTAGGGGCTGCCCTCGAGAAAAAAATCACGGTTGCCTTCGATGTAGGCCACGCCGATACCCTGGCGTCGGAGCTCGGCGATCACCGGGACGACGGCACGGATCTCCTCCGTCTCGTATCGACGTGCGCCGACCCAGACGTGGAAGAGATCGCCCAGGAACAGCAACGACCGACAACCCCGATCGGGCAGAGCCCGCAGTTGTTCGATCAGTGGCCCGGCCGGTCCACCGGGACCACCGAGGTGCGCATCCGCTACGACGGCGACCGACATGTCATCCGGGGACGTGTTCGCTGCGCAGGGTGAGGGGGCATCGGAACAGAGGACTCGAGAACCATTCAGAGGATCGAAAGCTCGGGTCGCTCGGCGGCCCGCCGTTCGACCTCGGCGATGACGGCGTCAGCGATCTGACGAAATGCCTCCGCGTGCGCACCATCGGGGTGGGAAACGACGATGGGGATCCCGTCGTCGCAGGCTTGCACCACCGCTGGATCGAGCGGCACCGCTCCCAGGAACCGACTGCCGAGCTCTTGCGCCACCCGCTCTGCCCCTCCGTGCTTGAAGATCTCGCTTCGCTCCTGGCAGTGCGGACAGACGAAGAACGACATGTTCTCCACCACACCGAGCACCGGCACACTGACCTTCTGGAACATGGCGATGCCCTTGCGGGCATCGATCAATGCCACGTCCTGGGGGGTCGAGACGATGACCGCGCCGGCGAGTGGAACCCTCTGGGTGAGAGTGAGCTGGGCGTCGCCAGTGCCGGGCGGCAAATCGACGATCAAGTAGTCGAGACGGCCCCACTCGACATCGCCCAGCAGTTGCTCGATCGCCTTCATCACCATCGGGCCGCGCCAGATCACGGGAGTGTCGGCGTCGAGGACGAACCCAAGGGACATGACGCGGATCCCGTGCTTTTCGAACGGGAGGAGCCGATTCCCGCTCACGCGCGGCTTGTCGGTGATGCCGAACATGAGCGGTTGGGAGGGACCGTAGATGTCGCAGTCCAGCAGCCCCACGCTCTTTCCCTGGACGGCCAACGCGACCGCCAGGTTGCTGGCTACGGTCGACTTCCCGACCCCTCCCTTGCCACTGGCCACCGCGACGATGTGCTCGACCTCCGGCACCAGGGATCGATCGGCTTGCACAGCTTGCTGGGGAGCTTGAGCGGGGGTTCGCGGCGCCTTGACCTGCAGTGACACTCGAACGTCACCCGCTCCTTCGATCGCCTCGAGGACCTCGCGAACCTGGTCGCGAATCTGCTCACCCGCCCCCGGATTCTGGGTTGGCACCTGGAGATCGACACTGACGGCACCGGCGCCATCGACCTGTACACGCTCCACGAATCCGAAGGAGACGACATCACGGCTCATCCCGGGAAACGTGACCGTCCGAAGGGCCTCCCAGACAGTCTGCTCCAGCTGTTGCGTCATCCTGACCTCTCGTTGCTCGACTTCGAGAATCGTGACCGGTCACGCCGTACGACTCGATCCCACGCTCGCCTCGAAGGGGCGCTGGGGCGACTGCCGCGATTCGCTCGGCGCAAAGAATCATTCTAGCAGCGCCTCGCCCGAAGCTCCGACGTCATCAGCCCTTGCTGCTCGGCAGGGGCTGACCGGCGAGCTCCGCCACCGCAGCCTCGACCCTGGGCACCAGCTCTCGCTTGCTGCTGACTCCTTGCCCCTTCGCTTCGATCGCGTCGCCATAGCGCACCTCCACCAGGCCCGGGCGTGCCCAGAGGCTGCCGGGCCGACGCAGCTCGAAGGTGCCCCGGATGCCCGCCGGAACGATCGGTGCCCCGGTCTTGATGGCCAGCAGGAATCCGCCCCGACGGAAGGGCAGTAGGCGGCCGTCGCGCGAGCGCGTCTCTTCGGGAAAAACGAACACCGACGCCCCGCGGCGCAACCGGTCCGCCGCCGCCGAGAAGGTCTCGCCCGCCCGGCGACGGTCGGTGCGATCCACGGGAATGAAGCCCCCTGCCGCCAGGGCCCAACCGAACACCGGAATATGAAACAACGCCCGCTTCGCCATGAAACGCCCCTGCCCGGGCATGGTCACGATCAGCACGGGAATATCGAGCAGACTCTGATGATTGGCCATGACGACACTGGGGCGATCCGTCGCCGAGGCCGGAGGTGGCTCCAGCACCCGTACTCGCACTCCACTCGCCAGGAGCAGTCCACGACTCCACATCCGCGAGACTCGGTAGGTCCAATCCCCTCGAGGCGGAATCCAAGACACCAGAATCGCCAACGCGCCGAAGAAGGCACTACCGAAGAAGAGGAAGAGATTGGCGCCCAGGGTGGCCAGGAGGATGGCGAGCCAGCCCGGCTCGCTTGTCTGTGCCGCTGGGGTCCGATCGGAGTCTGTCTGCATCGTCTTGAAGTTCCGGGACGGTGTCGCGCATCCCACACGCTCCACTCCCGCTCCTTGCCCTGCCGAGACGGACAGAGCCGCGTGGTACATTCCTTCTAGCCCGCTACCGGAACCCGGCGGAAGGCAGAGGTCCGAGAGTTCGAACCAGTCTACTGCGCGGCAGAGCCCGAACCGGTTCCACCCTCCGACACCCTGGATGATCCGATCGCCGTGGACCCGATCGCAGCGGACCCCACTCCACCGGACTCACGCAGCACGCTGGCGGTGTTGATCGAGCCGGTACAGCTCTGGCTGCAGCAGATCGGAGAGATCGGGGTTCTCACCGGCCGAGCCTTCCTGGCGCTGGTCAGCCCTCCCTACGAGATCCCGCTCTGGCTTCGCCAGATGGATCAACTCGGGGTGCGATCGCTCGTCGTCGCCAGTATCACCACCATTTTCACCGGCATGGTGCTGGCACTCCAAACCGCCTACAGCCTGCCCGAACTGGGCGTGAAGTACTACATCGGCACCGTCGTGTCGAAGTCCCTCACCCGCGAGCTCGGTCCAGTCCTCGTCGCTCTGGTCGTGGGCGGTCGCATCGGGTCCGGGATGACGGCCGAGCTCGGCACCATGAACGTCACGGAGCAGATCGACGCGCTCCGCTCGATGGCTGCGGACCCGGTCAAGAAGCTCGTCGCGCCGAAGCTGGCAGCCACACTCATCATGCTGCCTGCACTCACCCTGATCGGAGACTTCCTGGGGATCCTGGGCGGTGCCTTGATCGCCATCTACCAGCTCAACCTCTCGCTCGGTCTCTATGCCAACGATGTCCTTCAGGCACTCAACCTCAGCGATATCGCCAGCGGGGTGGGCAAATCGTTCTTCTTCGCATACTTCATCGCGATCATCGGCTGCTTCAACGGCTTGCGTGCCAAGGGTGGCGCGGACGGCGTGGGACGCGCGACGACGAACACCGTCGTGTGGGCTGCCATCATGGTTCTGGTCAGCGACTTCTTCCTCACCAAGCTCTTCTATATCCTTGGCTCACTCAGCTGAGCGATGCTGCCCGGTCGCTCCAGTTTCCATCGAGAGTCACCGGAGCCTTGAACCATCCCCTGTTCCAGATTCGCGGCCTGTGCAAGAGCTACGACTCCCGAGTCGTACTCGACGGCGTCGATTTCGACGTCTACCGGGGCGAGTGCTTCATCATCCTGGGCGGGTCGGGTTCCGGGAAGAGCGTGACCTTGCGGCAGCTCAACGGACTCGAGAAGCCCGATGCCGGGGAGGTCATCTTCGACGGAATCGATCTCACTCGGCTCAGCGAGCACGAGCTCTACCCGACACGAAGACGCGTCGCGATGCTCTTTCAGGGCGGCGCACTCTTCGACTCGTTGAACGTCTACGAGAACATCGCCTTCCCTCTGCGGGAGCACTCACACCTCGACGAAGCGGGGATCCGAGAGCGAATCGAAGCCAAGCTCGCCACCGTGAGACTCTCGGGAGTCGAGGAGAAGATGCCCTCCGAGCTGTCCGGTGGAATGAAGAAGCGCGTTGCCCTGGCTCGGTCACTCGCGCTCGACCCCGAGGTCGTCTTGTTCGACGAGCCGACCACCGGTCTCGACCCGGTGACCTCTGCGACCATCGGTAGCCTTATCGATCGCACTCGCACGGAGCTTCAGGTCACCAATATCGTCGTGACCCATGACATCTCCCTGGCTCGCCGGGTTGGACAACGAATCGCATTCCTGGAGAAGGGGCGGTTTCGGTTCGTCGGCAGCTGGACAGAGGCAGAGGCTTCGACGGACAGAGCCCTGCACGCCTTCTTGAACGGCGAGGAGGACATCGATGCGGCGTGACGCCCGGCTCGGCCGCATCGGTTTGACCCTCCTCGGGGCCCTGGGTCTCACAGCCGCGGCCATCCTGATGGTGGGAGAACAGAACTTCCTGTTCACCAAGACCAACGAGTACTTCGTGCTCTTCCCCACTGTCGCGGGCCTCGCCGAAGGCAACCCGGTCCAGCTCAGCGGAGTCATCGTGGGCCGAATCGATCGCATCGTTCTGCCCGAAGACATCACCAAGGACAGCCTGGAGGTCTGGATCTCCGTGGAGCGACGCTATGCCCAGCGAATTCGGCAGGATTCGGTGGCACGCATCAAGACCCTTGGCCTGCTGGGTGACAAGTACATCGAGATCACCTCGGGATCGCCACCGTTCATGGTGGTCCAGCCCGCCGAGCAGATCGCGGCAGCTCCCCCCACCGATATGGATCGACTGATCGCGTCGGGGGAAGACGTCATCGAGAACGTGGTCGAGACGGCGGCTTCCCTGTCGAGCATTCTCGAGCGCATGGATCAGGGTGAAGGTCTGCTGGGCGAGCTCCTCGCCGAGCGCGAGGGAGAAGGAATCTCGGAGTCCCTCACGTCGACCCTCAAGTCGATCGAGAGCGTAGCTCGTCAAGTCGAAGCAGGCGAGGGGACCGTCGGGCGCTTGATCAGCGACAGGAGTCTGGCCGACGAGGTCACGACGGCGGTCGACAACCTATCGTCGATTCTCAGCCGAGTGGAGCGAGGAGAAGGAATCGTCGGATCCCTGATCAGCGAGGGAGAGAGCAAGGAGCGTTTCGACAACATTCTCGAGAAGCTGGACGGTGCCGTATCCGATCTCTCCGAGCTCGCGACAGCTCTGCACGACGGCGACGGTCTACTCCCGAGACTCATCTCGGACGAGCAGTACGGCGATCAGGTCTCGACCGAGTTGCTTCGCCTGCTCGAGCAGCTCAATCTGACCGTGGAGAAGGTCACCCAGGGCGAAGGCACTGCCGCCCGCCTGATCAACGATCCGGGAATCTACGAGGCTCTCAACGACATCCTGGTCGGCATCGACGAGTCCAAGATGCTGCGCTGGCTGATCCGGAATCGGCAAAAGAAGGGCATCGAGGTGCGCTACGAAGACGCGCAATCGGAGGTCCCTTCGGATGCACCGCCACAAACCGAGGGAAATGCCGGTCCATCAGGCCCCGATGGCGGCTGAATCGCCCGGCCACAGGTTGTCGGGTGCGGCCTGAATCAGCTATTCTGGAACCAGCGTTCCGCTGCTTCTCGGCGGCATTCAGCTCTGCCTGATCCGATCTCGGGGACGTCCACGGGCTGTCCGCTGTTGTGCGGTCCTTCTGACGACGACCCGTTCAGCTTCCGAGTCTCTTTTTCACCGAAACATCTTCACCGGGAGGTGTGGAGAGTGAGCTGCTTCTGGCGCTCCCTCCGCTCGCTCACGGACGATGAGGGCCCAAAACCGTGCGTGTCTGTGTTGTTGGAAGCGGATACGTCGGCCTCGTCACGGGCGCATGTCTGGCCGACTTCGGCATGCAGGTGACGAGTGTCGACAAGGACGAGAAGAAGATCGCCGATCTCAATCGGGGGAAGATCCCGATCTACGAACCCGGTCTCGCCACCCTGATCGAAAAGAACACGAGCGCCGGACGGCTCTCGTTCACGACTGAGCTCGGCCCCTCCATCGAGGAAGCCCAGGCAGTCTTCATCGCCGTCGGCACGCCGCCGCGCCCGGATGGATCCCCGGATCTCAGATTCGTGCGGCAGGTCGCCGAATCGATCCATGACCACCTCAACGACTTCAAGGTGGTGGTCACCAAGAGCACGGTGCCCACGGGAACGGGCCGCATGATCGAGGAGATCGTCGGTCGGGACGGTGGCGACTTCGCCGTAGTCAGCAACCCCGAGTTCCTACGCGAGGGTTCCGCGATCGATGATTTCCTCAATCCGGATCGGCTGGTCATTGGCAGCCGCGACCCGAGGGCTACGGAGATCATGCTCGATATCTACTCTCCGCTGCGAGTCGCGGACGTTCCATTCGTGATCACCAACGTCGAGAGCGCCGAGCTGATCAAGTACGCCTCGAACAGCTTCCTCGCCACCAAGATCTCCTTCATCAACGAGATCGCCACGCTGTGCGAAAAGCTCGGCGCGGATGTGGAGGTCGTGGCTCGCGGAATGGGTCTCGACAATCGCATCGGCAACAAGTTCCTTCATCCCGGGCCTGGATTCGGAGGATCCTGCTTTCCGAAGGACACCCAGGCAGTGGCGCACCTGGCCCGAGAGAAGGGGGTTCACTTCAAGATCGTCGAAGCCGTGCTCGAGGTGAACGAAGCGGTGAAGACCCGAATGATCACCAAGATCGAGAGTGTGCTCGGGGAGCCGAAGGGCAAGACCGTGGCGGTTCTCGGCCTCTCCTTCAAGCCGGAGACCGACGACATCCGCGATTCCCCGGCCTTGCCGATCGTGGAGGCACTTCAAAAGCAGGGCGCCACCGTGCGGGCCTTCGATCCAGCAGCGATGGACGGCTGCCGGGCGATCCTGCCGGACGTCGAGTACTGTCGAGACGCCTACCACGCCGCCGAGGGGGCCCACGCCCTGGTCATCCTCACCGAGTGGAACCAGTTCCGAAAGCTCGGACTGGGGCGCCTCAAGGAGCTCATGCTCGAGCCGACGGTGATCGATCTGCGCAACATCTACGACCCGCAGCAGATGGCCGAGGCGGGCTTCTCCTACGTTTCCATCGGAAGACCGCCAGAGGCGTACTCGACTGTCCGAGGAGGAGTCTGAATTGACCACCACGCTGGTGACGGGTGGAGCCGGCTTCCTGGGCTCTCATCTCTGTGACCGCCTGCTCTCCGAAGGGCACCGGGTTCTCTGCGTCGACAACTTCGTTACGGGTCGACACGAAAACATCGCAGCCTTGCGAGAGAATGCCGATTTCCGTCTGATCGAGCACGACATCAGCAAGCCGCTCGATATCGACGAGCCCCTCGACCGCGTGCTCCACTTTGCCTCTCCCGCGAGTCCGATCGACTACCTCGAGCTGCCCATTCAGACGCTCAAGGTCGGGTCGCTCGGCACCCACAACGCCCTGGGAATTGCCATGGAGCACGGAGCTCGCTACCTGCTGGCGTCCACTTCCGAAGTCTACGGAGACCCGCTGATCCACCCGCAACCCGAAAGCTACTGGGGGAACGTGAATCCGGTGGGTCCCAGGGGGGTCTATGACGAAGCCAAGCGCTTCGCCGAGGCCATGACCATGGCGTATCACCGGGTTCACGGCATCGAGACGCGGATCGTGCGGATCTTCAACACCTACGGTCCGAGGATGCGCCCCAAGGATGGCCGCGTGGTACCGAACTTCGTCCTGCAGGCACTTCGGGGAGAGGCGATGACCGTCTATGGCGAAGGGCAGCAAACCCGATCCTTCTGCTTCGTAGACGATCTGGTGGAGGGGATCTGGCGTCTGCTGAACTCCGACATCGACACGCCCGTGAACATCGGAAACCCGAACGAGATGACCATTCTCCAGTTCGCCGAGCGGATTCGGGAGCTCACGGGCAGCTCGAGCGAGATCGTGTTCGAGGCGCTACCGGAGGACGACCCCAAGACCCGCCAACCCGACATCTCCCTGGCGCGCCGAGCTTTGGGCTGGGAGCCTCGGGTCCCCCTGGACGATGGGCTGGCAGCCACGATCGACTACTTCCGAACGCTCGTCTAGCGTCGGAGCGCGCCGGTCCCGAGGGGCCGGTACGAGGCACTGAAAGGCTCACCGTGCGGCGAGGATTGTGGATTCGTCTCGGTGTTCTGGTCGCGATCGGCCTGATCTCCATCGGGCTCGTCTTCTTCACCCCACTGGGCGCCTATCTCGAGCCGACGCGTCTCTACGACCTGCTGACTCGAATCCGGGAGTCTCCCTGGGCTCCGGTGGCTTTCGTCCTCGGCTTCGTCGCCTTCTCACTTCTGGGGGCGCCGTTGATGCCCGTGATGATCGCAGGCGGAGCCGTCTTCGGCTTCCTCCGAGGGTTTGCGCTGACCTACATCGGCACGCTCCTGGCCACCAGCGCCTGCTACGGCGCAGCTCGCTGGCTCGGCCAGGAGGCCGTGCGCCAGCTACTCGGCTCGCGCTTCCTCGCCCTGGAGAAGCTGCTCGATCATGCCGGCTTCTGGACAATGGTGCGGCTGCGCTTCATCCCGATCCCGTTTCCGATCTTCAACTACGGCTCGGCACTGGTCGGGGTGCCCTTCGCCCGGTACGCCGGATCGACGGCCATCGCGTTCGCGCCCATCATCGCGGTCTACTCGTACTTCGCGGCGACGCTGGTCAGCGTCGGCGAGGCCGACCGGGGCGTCATCCTACGCAACCTGACGATCGCTTCCCTGGCGATGATCGCGCTCACCTTCCTACCGGGCTGGATCATTGCCTGGCGAAAGCGTGGCGCATCGAGCGAGACGACCCCTGGCGACGAGGTTTCCTGACCAGCACCGCTGGCCCGCGATCCACTCCTCGTTCTCCGAGGCTCCGATCAGCCCTCACCCTCGGCCCTCAGCCTCGTCGAGGGCCGCTTCCACCTGGGGCACGTCGATGAACAGCGTACCGTCCCGGGCATAGCGCGGCGGATCGAACTCGTAGGGCCCCATGACTCGACGAAACACCTCCTTGAGGGCTCGAGCCCCGAGGCGTTTCTGCGCAGCGGCGGCCTGAGCAATGCGCTCGACGGCCGCGGGAGAAATGGCGAACTCGATCCCGTGGCTGGTGAAGTACTCGCGCGCCTGATGGTAGGACGAATCGTGCCGATTCAGGAAGATCTCGATCAACTGGGGAGCCTCGAGGGTGTTGAGCACGACCATCGCATCGAATCGCGACAGGAACTGAGGGCTCATGCCGTAGGTGAAGAGATCCTGAACTCGCAGCCAATCGCGCAGATCGAAGGGCAACTCCTCTCGAACCTGACCCCCCTCGACCACCGTCACCGGTTGCAGTGCGCCACGATCCTCGCCCACGGTGACCCGATCGTAGACCGAGTCGTAGAGGCCCTCGAAGGCTCCTCCGGCAACGAAGAGGAGACCACTCGAATCGATCCGGCAGGGCCCTGCACCGGCCCACTGCGGAAGATCGAAGGAGACCGCTTCGTTCTCGATCAGGGTCAGCAGAGCCTCCTGCGCGCGAATTCCCGAAACATTGGGCTGATCGCCGACATGAGAGCGGATCTTGTCCACCTCGTCGACGAAGACCAACCCGTGGCTGGCCTGCCGGAGCAGGGTCTCGAGAGGAGTGTCCGCGCCGAGCTGCTCGCGCGCGCGCTCGAGCAGGCGGAGCAGCAGAACCTCTCCGGGATGGCCACTGAGCGCTTCTTCACCCAGCACATTGGCGTGAATGCGAACCACCGTGGACCGGTGCGCCAGCTGTGGATCGCTGGCAAGAAACCCTTCGACGGCGCGCATCAGTGTGGTCTTCCCGGAGCCCGAGGAGCCGATCATCAGCACGTTCCCGACCCGCAAGCCAGCAAGCTTCTTGGCCAGCGCAACGGCAATCTCGCGCACGGCGAGCTCCTGTCCGAGAACCTCCCGCTCGAGCTGGGCGGCAATCTGGCGAGGATTCAGGGGAGGTGCGGACATCTCCTTATTCTACTGAGATTTGGCACTCTTCGCCCCTGCTATGATCACCGCGGTCCGGAATCCTGCCATGGCGCTCTCCATCTCCTCTCTCGCTCTGCTGGTGTCCTTGACGCTGGTGCCCGCTACGCTCCAGACGGAAGGTTCCGCCTCGCTCGCTCGGGCGCAGGAACTGCTCGACGCGAATCAGCCCGAGCAAGCGGTCGCGGTGCTGGGCGACGCTGCTCCTTCGAGAACCGGACAACGCCGCCGCTCTGCTGGCGCGAAGCACCGCCTACTTCATCCTCGGCCAGATGCAGCCCGGGGAGCAGGACCTCTTTCGCGCCGTCGAGCTCGATCCCGACCTCCGTCAAGGCTGGCTCAACATCGGAGGGCTTCTGCTCTCGAGGCAGGACTTCAAGGGTGCTCTCGAAGCATTCGAGGTCGCCCGCAAGCTCGATCCCGAAGAGCTCGACAACGAGCTCAACATCGGCGCCGTGCTCCTCCTCGAAGGGCGGCTTCCCGAGGCTTCGCCCCACTTCGATCGCTACGTAGAGAGAGCCGAGGACGGAGCGGAAGCGAACTACCTGGTCTCGACGAACTACGCCCTGGCCGGATACGCAGCACTCGCCATCAGGCATCTCCAGGCTGCCGTCGCCCTGAACGAGCGGGTGCGACTCAGGGCTCGGACCGACCCCAATTTCGAGTCGATCGCAGAGGATCCTCGGTACCAGGAGATCCTGAGTCTCGACGACTTCCGTCCAGCTCCCGGGTCCTACTCGGCCCGTCAGGAGTTCGACACCCCCTACGAGACGACCGAAGGCAAGCTGCTCGGTGCGGTCATCGACGCACTGAACCGCATGCAGGTGCCCTTTAGCCGCCGGATCGAGGTGACGCCCTCGTGGGCCCTCATCTGGGGGGATCTGCGCATCAAGGTACTGCAGAGCGGAGTGCGCGGCGTGGTGGAGATCGGTGCGCCGCCCGGGAGCTTCACTCCGGCAGAGTGGAAGGCACGGACCGAGGCCTTTTTCGCGCACGTCAAGTACGAGCTGGCGCCCAAGATTCCCGAGTAGGACCCTTGGCCACGCGCACGAAGTGGAGGGGCGGTGACCGAGCGCCGTGGCGCTAGCGACCCGGGGGGCGCATTCGCTGCTCGAATTCACGACGGCGCATGGCCGCCGGGTCGTCAGCGTAGAACGTGGTCTTGCCGTTCTCTTTCGCGAAGTCGTAGGCGCGGGCGGGCTTCTCGCCGTCGAGACCTTTGGGGGCCGACTTCGGGTAGGACCAGCGCTCGATCGTCGGCTCGAGGACGTTGCGATGCTCCAGGCGCTCGGTCTTCTCCGGAGGACCGTGGATCACCCAGACGATCCCTCGGTCGGTTCTGGACCCGGGCGTGGTGGACTCTCCGAACTCGTCGTCGGCCTCCTTGCGACGTCGCTCGAACTGCTCCCGGATCTCCGAGTGAGATTGCCACCAGTCATCGATGAAGGCCTCAGCCTCCTCGTCCGTTGCCAGAAAGAGGTAGGCATCTCGTTCCGCTGGTGTCACGAGCCAGGAGATGGGGCCAACCAACCACTGCGCATGGCTCGGACCGAGCAGCGGATTGGTCAACTCGCCTGGCGGAACGTGTCTCGGCTTCTTGGCAGCCTCGGCAGGGGCCACGAAGGCGACCAGAAGCAGGACCAGGCCGAGTGTGGACCGACTCCTCGCCCCGGTTCGCTGGCGCGGGTTCAAGAGCTCTGGGGTCATGGCAGGGTCTCCTCTCCGTCTCCTCGAAACGAATCAGTGATTCTTCGGGACAGGTCTGTGGTCGGTCAGGACGGATTCGAAGTAACACAGTTGGCCGTCCGTCTCCTGCACTGCGACGGACAGCCAATCGACTCGTTCGCGATCGAGATGGGGCGCCAATCGATCCCACAAGAACCTCGCGAACAGCTCCACGGTGGCGTTCTCCACGGGAAGCAACAGCACTTCGTCGCACGGGAAACGGTAGCTCCGCGTCGCGAAGTCGACGATCAGATGCGACCCTTCCTCTCGGCATTCGATGTAGGGATTCGCTGTCGGAATCAGGGTCCGCTCGTCGAGCTCTGCGCAGGCCGAGCGGACATGGCGCTTCAACTCCTGAAACTCCACGAGAAAGCCCAGCCCGTCCAGACTCTCCCCGGAGATCTCCAGCTTGACCCGGTAGTTGTGACCGTGGAGCGGCTCGGCCTCTGAGGGAGAGAACACGGTGAAGTGGGCGGCCGAGAACTTGAAGTCTTCCTTCTGCAGGACCACGCGGAATCGACCTCGGCTCACGACACGTCCTCCGCCCCCACCAGTTGGACGACGGTTTCTACGTGAGAGGTCTGTGGAAAGAGATCCAGAAAGGCGACGCGCTCGATCCGATAGCGATCGCGCAGCGCAGCGAGATCTCTCGCCAGGGTCGCGGGCTGGCAAGAGACGTAGGTCAGCCGCCGCGGCGGCCTCTCGTAGAGTGCACGCCGCACCGCGGTCGGAAGGCCACTGCGAGGCGGGTCGACCAGCACTCTTGCTGCGCCCTCCGGGAGCCGGTTGATCCAGCGCTCGACGCGCTGGTGAATCACCTCGGAGTCCCCTCCGACCGTACGCAGATTCCGCCGCGCGTAGCGCACGGCCACGCGATCGCCCTCGACCGAGACGACGCGTGGATACCGGCGGGCCAGAAAGACCGCGAACAGACCGACACCCGAATACAGATCGTAGGCGGTCCCTGCCTCGGAATCGGACCCCCCTTCCCCGCCATCGGTCGAGACGGAATCGATCGCCTCTCGAACCAGCGTATCGAGGAGTCCGCCATGACCCTGCACGAAGCAACGCGCGTCGAAACGGATCTTCACGCCATCGACGGCCAGCTCGAGCTCGCCGTGGGGCATGCCCTCGACGATCGGGGCCACGCCCAGGCTGCCGTCACTCGCCACCGCCACATCGATTCGCCGCGGCGGCTGCGCCGGCAGGCGTCTTTCGAGCGTCGAGAGGAACGCCTCGATCTCTGGATGGAGAATCGCGCACCGGTCTACCGGAACGACATCGTGACTCCGTCGCACATGGTAGCCGACGCGGGGAGACGCGGGGTCGGAGGTGTCGACCTGGAACTGGGCCCGCAGTCGATAGCCCCAACGGTCGCCCGCATGGACCACCGGCGACTCGATCTCGACTCCACCCAGACGCTTCAAGGTCTCCAGACTGGACTCGACCTTGAAGCGGAGCTGAGCATCCTCCTCGATGTGCTGAAGATCACATCCTCCGCAGCGTCCGTAGAAGGCGCAGGGCGGCGTGCGACGACTCGGGCCCGGCTCGAGGATCTCGAGAATCTCCGCCCGGGCGTAGTCGGGGCGCCGCTCTGTCAGTCGCACCCGGAGACGGTCTCCGGGGGCCGCGAGCTCGACCAGGATCGGAATCCCACTCAAGCGGCCCAGACCGTCTCCGCCCGTCACCAGCTTCTCGATCACCAACTCGGTCTCGTCGATCTGCGCGAGAATGCGTGCCCGCTCTGCGGGGTCGTGCTGCCGGTGGACGGCGGTTCCCGAATCAGTCATCTTGTTCCCGCCCTCTCGACACGTGGTTCGGCGCGGAAGGCGAATCAGATCTCGCGATACAGCCAACGCTGCAGAGGATCGAGACGCTTCTGGACGCTCTGTGGGTCGGGATCGATCAGCCAGAGAGCCGCCGCCACGGACGAAAGGAGCGAATTGCCGTCCTGGGGTGTGAAACAGAAGCCGAAAACCTCGCGCTCTCGTCTGACTGCCAGGGTCGGAACTGCCACTACGGTCTGCGAGAGAATCCGGCCGTAGTACCCGTGATCTCGACCGAAACTGAAGATCAGATTGGCGTCGCGCTTCTCGGTCACAGCCACCCTGGGGTTTCTCGTCAACCTCTGGACGACATCTTCCAAGCTGGTCGGTCGCGCGGTGGAGATATCGAACCAGATCGAGTGCATGTACTGCGTGTTCACCTTCAGGGCACTCGAAAAGAGGTCGAGATCCTCACCCAGCGTCTCGAAGAGCGAGTGGGCATCGCGCGCGTGATGCGTCCCGAACTCCGGATCGTCATGCCGGCCCACGTTGGGGGAGGGAATGAAACCGTTGGACTGGCTGATGTCATTGGCTCTTCGAATACAGACGAACTTCGCGTGATCGAGGTGAATCCCGCCGTCGTCGCCCGCACACAGGGTCTTGACGAGGGTCGTGATGTTGTGGGTGTTGCAGGAGACGATCTGGATGAAGCGATCCTCGCCAGGAACGAGCACCTCGTCGTTCACCCCGCGGGCATATGGCTTGCCGAATCCGAACTCGCTTCCCTGAGCGAGAAATCCCTTCACATGGCCGAGCTTCTCGTAGTGCTCCTCCTTGTGCAGATTGCCCGCAGGAGTGCAGTCGATCACCACGGTAGCCCGTTCGAGAGCCTCCCTCGAAGTGAAGGTGACCTCGTGCCCGAGCGCTTCGAACTGGGGCCGAACCTCTTCGTCGACTGCCAATCGGGCGCCGCGTGACATCAGATGATTCAGCTTGGCCCGGTCCGAGAGCAGGGGAGTCCTCTTGTGGAAGGTGATCTCGTCGACCCCGAGTCGATCGCCGAAATCTGCAAAGAGACCGATCAAAGGCTCCCCGATAGTGCCCGTTCCCACGATATGGACGACGACATTGCTGCTCACGGCTTCTCCTCACCGAGACGGACCACGCGCCAACCCGCCCAGCAGGAAAGCCCATCGTGGCACCGAGGTCCTCGGGCGCGATAGTGAAAAATGGATCCGGACCCACCGGAGTGTCCCCGAAGGGCAGCGACACATGGCAGCCCGGGGCACCCGCAGGTACGGTTTCAGAGAGCTCCGGCCAACATGCCAGGGCACCGCTTCGAGGCTAGCACAGAGAACTCGCGGAAACTCCTCGAACCAGGGCTCTCTCGGGCCGAGTCTCCTACTCCCGTGGCCCTCCCCCAGCCTCCCGCCAGGCGGGATCCCGACGCGCGAACTCGTCCAGTTCCCGGGGCACCTCGACCAGGGTTCGAGTCACTGCCGGATCGCATATATCATTCTCACATTCGTAAGTGTAGACATTCCACTTTTCCCTTGGCTCATACGCTGTCAGAGTCTGGTACGTATCGCACTGACCGCACTTGATCGAAATGTCACGAATGTTCATTGCGCAAACCGGGGCTGCGGGGTCTGGGCGACTCTCGATCGCCCGGGAGTCGACTCCGAGTGGCCGTACAGCGTACCAAACGGGGCCGTCTCGCGGCCGCCCGAGAGCCGCTTCCGGTGTCTTCGGAGCGCTGACCTCCCTCCTGGCGATCCTGGTGCTCACTGCGACACCGAGCCAGGCGCAAACGAGCGGCGATCGACCGCCCCGACTCGTGTTCACGGATCGGGTCGAGGTGCAGTGGACTCTGATTCCGACGGTGATTCGCGAGGGCGGTGAGCTGGTCGAAGGCCTCACCGTCGAGGACTTCGAGCTACGGATCGATCAACGTCCAGCCGCGATCGAAACCTTCGAAGCGAGAACCGACGCACCCGCAAGTGTCGTCTTTCTGCAGGATCTCTCTGGCAGCATGCTCCTGCTCGACAAGCTCGAAGCGAGTCGCCGAGCGTTGCATCGACTTCTCGGATCGGCCATCGAGGGAGACGAGTTCGCTCTTGCCACCTTTGCGGGCTCACACCTCCGAATGACCACGCCATTCACCGAGGACAACGCCTCGCTGATCGAGGCCTCCGCCCGATGGCGAGCCGAGGGCACCACCGGCCTCTACGATGCCATCACCTGGCTGCCGGAGCTCTCCATGAAGGGTCGTCAAGCCAGACGAGCGGCCGTGGTCGTGACCGACGGCATCGACAATGCGAGCCAGATCGACCCCGAAGAGGCACGACGTCACGTGCTGCGCACCCCGCTTCCGGTGTATGTTCTCGACCTCAGTCACTTCGGTCGAAGCGCCTCACCAGCGGTGGAATCCGGCCATCCGCTCCCACTCCTGGCATCCGGTACGGGAGGCCGATACTTTCGACCGCTCACTGCCGATCAGCTGACGCAGGCAGGCGAGGAGATCGCTAGGGAGCTGCGCCAGCAGTACGTGCTCGGGTTCGCTTCGGACTCCACACGCGATGGGAGCGTTCACCAGGTCGAGGTGCGCGTGCCGAGCCGCCGGGCCCATGCGCGCCATCGCCCAGAGTACTTCGGACCGCCACCCAACTGGCTAGACTCGGTCGCCTCCCCGCATCCTCGATGAGGAATCGTGAACACTCTGTCTGGGTCGACCCTCGCGAGATCGCTCGACCCTCTTGAATCGAAAGGAGAACACAGTGATGAAGAACGTCATTGCCACCTGTTGCCTGCTGACCGTGGCCAGCCTTGGGCTGGCTGGCTGTGCAACGAAGAAGTACACCCGCAGCGAGGCCGCCGCCTCGGAAGCGAGGGCCAACGATCGTGCCGATCGCCAGATCAACGATCTGGGTACCCAGGTAGAGCAGAATCAGAGTGCGATCGCCCAGAACCGCGAGGGAATCAGCGAAGCGTCCAAGACCGCTCAAGAGGCTCTGGAGCGTGCCATGGCGGCCGGCAAGCTGGCCGAGGGAAAGTTCCTCTACGAGACCGTACTTTCGAACGAGGACGTCCGCTTCGAGTTCGACAAGGCGGATCTCGGCGAAGACGCGGCGGCCGCTCTGGACGAGTTCGCGGCTCGACTCAAGGAGCAGAACGAGAACGTGTACATCGAGATCCAGGGGCACACGGACTCGACCGGCGAAGAGAGCTACAACCTGGCTCTCGGAGAGAAGCGGGCCGAAGCCGCGAGGCGGTACCTGAGCAAGACTGGAATCGCGCTCCACCGGATGTCGGTCATCTCCTATGGCGAAACCGAGCCCATCGACGACAACAAGACGCGCGATGGGCGGGCCCGCAACCGACGGGTCGTGCTGGTCGTCCTGCAGTAGCTCCTCGGACGAGAGCGCGAGCGGCCCTCTTTCCGGCGCCGCTCGCCCTCCGTCTCGCTAGCCGCTCACGGAATCGGCGAGCAGCCCGTCGAGAACCTCGCGCAGCTCCCGCCCCGAGGTAATCCCCTCGCGCAGAAAGGTGATCTCTCCGTTCTGCGACATCACCATCAGGGTCGGGAGGGCCACGACTCCTGCCTCGAAGCCGAGGCGCCCCGGCTCGTCATAGAGCACCGGGTAGGGAAAAGGACGATCTCCGACAAAGCGGATGACCGTTTCGCGCTCTTCGCCGACACTCACGGCCAGAAACTGCACGCCGCGATCCCGATACTCCTTGTGCAGTTCTGCGAGGATCCGAGCCTGGAGGTGACAAGGAGTACACCAGGTGGCCCAGAAGTCGACCAGGACGACCTGCCCTGGAAAGCTGCGCGGCCCGAGATTCCGGCCATCCACGCTCGGCATCTCGAACACACGGAGCAGCTCCGGGTAGGCGCTGCCGTCCGCCGACGCCTGAGTGGTTCGCCCACCGAGCCACCAGCCCAGACCGGCGGCGAGAAGGCTCAGACCGATTGCCGCCAGAACCAACGGGACCAGGCCCGACGAGCGCGTGGGAGCCTCGGTCGGTGGAGAGCTCGGTTCGTGCATCCTTGGAGCATACCCCGACCGATCTGTGCTGGGGAGATGCCGACCTCACACCGCGGGGCCAGCCCCTGGGTCCGACCCACTCCCTGACGAGGGCCGAAAAACAAGCCGGACCCGGGACACCAGCCCCGGGTCCGGAAAGCGAACCGACTCGAATCAGCGTCGCTGCGTCGTCTTCTTCTTGGCGGTGGTCTTCTTCTTGGTGGCCTTCTTCTTCGTGGCCTTCTTCTTGGCGACCTTCTTCTTGGTGGCCTTCTTCTTGGCCTTCTTGGCGACCTTCTTCTTGGCGACCTTCTTCTTGGCCTTCTTCTTGGCGGCCTTCTTCTTGGCGGCCTTCTTGGCGACCTTCTTCTTGGCCTTCTTCTTGGCGGCCTTCTTCTTGGCGGCCTTCTTCACGGCCTTCTTCTTGGCGGCCTTCTTCACGGCCTTCTTCTTGGCGGCCTTCTTGACGACCTTCTTCTTGGCGGCCTTCTTCACGGCCTTCTTCTTGGCGACCTTCTTCTTGGCCGCAGCAACCTTCTTCTTCTGCGCTGCCGTCGGCTTCTTTTTCGTCGTCTTCTTCTTCGCTGCCATGGTAGTAGGGTCTCCTCCCCGTTGTGGGGCCGCCGGGCGGGTGCCCGACGAATTAGCAGGCTGGCGTGATTGCCACCTGCCCGTCGTATGGGCACGGTCGGCCCGTAACCCGCATCGACACCCGACGGGTGCTCCTGCGGTCTACATCCAATCTTTCGTCGTTGATTCGCTTCATGATGGGGCTCTCGTTGGTCTCTTCCCGCTACGTCCCCGGTCGTGGGACCGATTGACCGGCCTCTCGGGAGGGTGGGGGTCGAAGCCTCGAGAGCAATAGGTGAGCGGCGTTTCGAATCTCGAGGGAGTGGGGGTGATTGTCCGACCCTTCTCCATTTGACCCTCGGCTTGATTCTCGCGGAGCGATGGAAGCGAAGCGAGAGACGCTCCTGCCGTTCGCCTGACTGCGAGTCGAGTGAGCTTGACTCGTTCGGGTCTCCTGTCTTGGTCTCAGTTTCGAATCGAACTCGGACTCTTGCGTGACGTGACCAGTGGTCGATCGATGAACAGGTCTGTCGATGGAACGTCGGTGCTTCGAGATGGGTTCGGGGCCGTTCGGACGCATCCTTCGTTCGAGACTCAGGTGGTTCGCGATGTCGGTTCGAAAGAGGGATGACAGAGTGTCGGTTCGCTTCGCTAGCGGCGGGTCTCGAGCGAGAAACCCTCGCTGCGTCAAAAAGTTATATGCAATACGAAATACTTGTCAAGCGAAAGGCAAGGGGTGCAACGCTACATCTTGTGCTTGTCAGCGTCGAGAACCACAACCTGTTCCACCTTGCGTTGACGCAATCCACTCGAGCTCGGCACGTCTTCAACAGACGAGCGAGAGCGACATCGGTGTGACGTCGAGCAGTGAACCCGCGTCAGCGAATGCGCACGCATCGCGTCCAATCGCCAGTAACGGCACTCGATTGCGCGTATGACGACGATGAGAGAGCTCTTCGAAGTTGCCGTGGTCACTGGTCACGACCACCGTCGTGTCGGCGGAGAGATTCGTGACCACACCTTCGAGCAGCTCGTCGATTCGAGTCACGATCTCTCCTGCGGATGTGGCGATTCGGCCGTGACCGGCAAGGTCGGTCAAGAAGGTCTCGAACATCGTGAAGTGATGGCAGCGCGCGAGCGCAGCGAGTTGAGCCCCCGCTTGCCGCGCAGGTAGGGGATCGACGCTGGGTGAAGAATCGCTTGCGAAGATCGTCCGCGTGATGTCCCAGCTCAGAGCCTCCCCCTTGCGAAGGTCGTCCACGGTGCGCAGCTCGAGGTCGCCCGCCCGCGCAGCCCACACCGATGCGGAGTAACGCATCTTGCGCTGTTCGACGAGCTCGAAATAGCGAGGCGAGAAGGCATTGGCGAAGGTGGCCCGCCGATCGGCCTCGACCACCCGCCGAAAGATCGATCCCTCCAGCAGCATCTCCCGCAGCCGAGGTCCCGGAAACGCCGTCACATGGTGTCCGAGTCGCTGCGCCGCATTCTCACCGGTGAAGAGAGCAGTCTGGCCGGTCGCACTCTGGGGAAGTCCTTCGACGCCCAGGGTCGCATCGATCCCGCGCAAGACCACATCGGGCCCCTCGCTTCGACCGTCCCGATGCAGTTCGAGCGTCTCCGTCGTGAGCGGACCACCGAGCAGCGCGAAGAGATAGGGGGCCGCACACTGCGAGAATGGGTTGTCCGTCGAGGCCGGCGCCAGGCCGATACCATCGACGAAGACGAGCAGGATCCTGGAGGTACGGTTCGAGGGCCCCGCCGGGTCTTCTGGTGCTTCGACGGTCATGGGGAATGCTATTCTCACTGACATGTCGAAGGAAGAAGGTCTCAAGTCGGCGTACGAGAGGGCCCTCGAGAAACTCGAGCAGAGCGGCATCGAGCCTCCGAGAGAGGAAGCCTACTCCCCTGAGGTCATCGCCGAGATGGATGATGTCCGCTCCCGAGCCGAGGCGAGTCTCGCAGAGCTCGACATCCGGCACCGGGGCAAGCTCGCCACGCTCGGCGACCCGACCGAACGCGAGAAGGAAGAGGCGGACTACCGGGCCGAGGTCGAGCGCATCGAGTCCGCACGCGATCGCAAGCTCGATCGGCTACGAACGCGGTAGTCGTCGGCCGACCGCACCGTGAGCAGCGTACGGGTCGACAAGTGGCTGCAGGTCGCGCGCGTCTTCAAGACGCGCAGCCAAGCCACTCGCGCCTGCAACCTGGGTCGCGTCAGGGTCAACGATCAGTTGGTCAAGCCGCACCGCGCGTTGGCGGCGGGGGATCGAGTCGAGGTCGATCTGCGCAACGATCGACGTCGGATCCTGATCGTCAAGGAGCTACACGACCGTCCCCTACCGAAGACCGAGGTGCCACGCTTGTTCGAAGACCACACACCTCCACCCATCGAGCTCGACCCGCTCGAGCGCCTGATGCGTCGTCCGCCAGTGCGGCGTGAGCCCGGCAGTGGACGACCCACCAAACGCGACCGGCGCGAACTCGACCGCCTGCGCAAACGGTGACAGCGCTCGAGACGACACAGCGCCGCATCCTGCACTGTGACATGGACTGCTTCTACGCAGCCGTTCACATGCGTGACGACCCAGCACTCCGCGGCAAGCCGGTCGTGATCGGTGGCGACCCACGCGGTCGAGGAGTGGTCGCGGCGGCAAGCTACGAAGTGAGACAGTTCGGCGTCCACTCCGCCATGCCTTGTGCTCAAGCACAACGATTGTGCCCCCATGCAGTATTTCTCGCGCCCGATTTCGCCCGGTATCGGGAAGAGTCCGAGCGGGTCTTCGCGATCTTTCATGAGTTCAGCCCGCTGGTGCAGCCGGTCTCGATCGATGAAGCGTACCTGGACGTGACCCAGCGCTGGCACGAGTGGGGATCCGCCACAGCTCTGGCGGAGGAGATCCGTCGCCGGGTACGCGACGAGCGCAGGCTGACGGTGAGTGTCGGAGTGGGCCCCAGTCGACTGGTCGCGAAGATCGCTTCCAACTTCGAGAAGCCAGATGGCCTGACGGTCGTCTCTCCTCGGCGAGTGTCGGCCTTTCTCGCCCCGCTATCGGTCCGCGCGCTACAGGGGGTCGGTCCGGCCACCGAGCGCATTCTGAGGGAGGAGCTGGGAGTCGAGACGATTCAGCAACTGCGTGGACTGTCTCAAACCCGTCTCGCAGCTCGGCTGGGACGCTTCGGCCCCACGCTCTATCGCTATGCTCGGGGCATCGATGACCGACCGGTGTCCCCACACCGAACCCGCAAATCCCTGAGCGCCGAGAGGACCTACACTGAGGATATCGAGTCGAAGGAAGAGATGGAGGCGCAGGTCGATCGGCTCGCCCAGATCGTCAGCGAGGGCCTGAGTCGGCGCGGCCTCGCCGGTGCATCGGTCACACTCAAGGCTCGCTATTCCGACTTCACCACGGTCACTCGCTCTCACACCCTGGAGCGTGCCATCGACGACGCCCAGGGACTCGCTGCCGTCGGCCGACAGCTCCTGGCGAGGACGGATGCCGGAGAACGAGCGGTGCGCTTGCTCGGTCTGGGGGTAGGCAAGCTCGAAGGCGAGCGACACGAAGAGGCGCAGCTGCGCCTCTTCTCGGACTAGGTCAAGGTACGGGGATCGAGCAGCCGGTCGAGCTCATCAGCGGGCAACACCTCCTGCTCGAAGGCCACCTCGCGCACGGTCCGGCCGCTCGAATACGCCTCCTGTGCGATCGCGGCGGCCCGATCGTAGCCGATACGGGGAGCCAGCGATGTCACCATCGCGAGCGACCTCTCGACCATCGCCTCCGCTCTCTCGAGGTCGACTTCCAGCCCGTCGACACAGTCCACGGCCAGCATCCTGGCTCCATTCGAAAGCAGCTCGATCGACTGCAGCAGGTTGTAGACCAGAACCGGCATCATCACATTGAGCTCGAGATCTCCTCCCATTCCGGCCAGCGCCACCGTGGCGTCGTTGCCGATCACCTGAGCGGTGATCATGATCACCGATTCTGGAACGACCGGATTCACCTTCCCCGGCATGATCGAGCTACCCGGCTGTAGGGCGGGCAGCCGTATCTCCCCCAGTCCACAGCGCGGGCCAGAGCCCAGCCAGCGCAGATCGTTGGCGATCTTGCGAAGAGATCCAGCCACGGTGCGCAGAGCCCCCGAGAGCTCTGCGGCAGAGTCCCTGGCGGCCAGAGCTTCGAAGCGATTGGGCGCCGGCACGAAGGGATGGCCGGTGCGAGCGGCGAGCGAAGCGATGACACGATCGGCGAATCCAGGAGGGGCATTGAGACCCGTGCCGACGGCAGTGCCTCCGAGCGCCAGTTCCGCGAGACGAGGCAGGACCGAGTCCACCCTCGCGAGAGAATTGCGCACCTGCTGGGTGTAGCCCGAGAACTCCTGGCCGAGCCGCAGGGGAACGGCATCCTGAAGGTGGGTGCGTCCGATCTTCACCACGGAGGCGAACTGATCGGTCTTGCTCTGCAGGGACTCCGCCAGCAGGTCGAGCGCCGGGCGAAGTCGATCCACCACGGCGACGTAGGCCGCGATGTGAATCGCCGTTGGCACGGTGTCATTACTCGACTGCCCGAGATTGACGTGGTCGTTCGGATGAACCGGCGCCTTGCTGCCGCGCTCACCCCCGAGGAGCTCGATCGCTCGGTTGGCGATCACCTCGTTGACGTTCATGTTCGACGAGGTTCCACTGCCGGTTTGAAAGACGTCGACGGGAAACTGATCGTCGAACCGGCCGGCGACGATCTCGTCGGCCGCTTGAACGATCGCGGCTGCGATCTCCTCGGGAAGAGCTCCCATCTCGGCGTGCACCTTCGCCGCTTCGGCCTTGATCAACGCCATGGCATGCAGGAACGAGACCGGCATCGTCAAACCGCTGATCTGGAAGTTCAATCTTGCGCGCTCCGTCTGAGCGCCGTAGTAGCACTCTGCTGGAACTTCGATCTCCCCCAGACTGTCCCTCTCGACTCGGACCTTCGACATGCTTTCTCTCCTGCCGAGGAGCGGTGGCGGGAAGGGTCGCCCCCGGACTACTCCCTCGGGGTTCGGGACATCTCCGCCAGACTCTGCAGGGAACGGGCACTGAGTCCTTCCGACCGGAGACTCGCGATCCCCTCGACTGCGGCCTGTGCGCCGGAGAGGGTCGTGATACACGGCAGGCCGAGCTTGAGAGCGGTTCGGCGCAGCTCCGCGTCGTCCTGATAGGCCTCACCACCGAGAGGAGTGTTGATGATCAGATCGACGTCTCCGTTGATGAGGTGATCGTGCACGTTCGGACGCCCCTCGACGATCTTGTTCACGCGACTCGCTTCGAGACCGTGCTTCTCGAGAAACGACTTCGTACCTCCGGTGGCGAGGATCCGAAACCCGAGCTCCGATAGGTGACGGGCCACCGGTAGCAAAGCCTCCTTGTCCCGGTCACTGACCGAGAGAAAGGCCGTGCCTTCCAAGGGCAGCTCGTGACCGGCACCCAACCAGGCCTTGGCAAAGGCATTGCCGAACCGTGGCGAGATGCCCATGACCTCCCCCGTCGACTTCATCTCCGGGCCGAGCACCGGATCCACCCCTGGGAATCGCGAGAAGGGAAACACCGGCGCCTTGACGAAGAAACACGGCACCTCTGGCTCCTGTGTCAGTCCCTCCTCCACCAGAGTGCGGCCAGCCATCAGGCGCGAGGCCACCGCGACCAGGGGTATCCCCACCGCCTTGGCGATGAACGGAACCGTACGCGAAGCCCTCGGATTCACCTCGATGACATAGAGATCGCCCTCGAAGATCGCGAACTGCACGTTCATCAATCCGACCACACCGAGCCGAAGCGCGAGTCGACGAGCCACGTCCCGCATCTGGTCGAGCATCGACTCGTCCACCCGGAAGGGCGGAAGCACCGCCGCGGAGTCACCGGAGTGGATTCCCGCTTCTTCGATGTGCTGCATGATGCCGCACACCACCGCAGTCGATCCATCGGCGAGAAGGTCCACGTCGAGCTCGATGGCATCTTCGAGAAAGCGATCGAGCAGTACCGGCTGACCGGGAGACACTCGTGCGGCCTCGCTCATGTAGTCGACCAGTGAACTCTCGTCGTAGCACACGGCCATCGCGCGACCACCCAGCACGTAGCTCGGCCGAACGACCACCGGGTAGCCGATCTTGGCAGCGGCCCGGCGAGCTTCTCGAGCGGAGAAGGCCGTGCCGTGCTCGGGCTGGCGAATGCCCTCCTCTTCGAGCAGTGCACCGAAACGCTTTCGATCCTCGGCGAGATCGATGGCTTCGGGAGACGTGCCGAGAATCTTCACGCCCGCAGCTTCGAGGCCACGGGCCAACTTGAGCGGAGTTTGTCCACCCAGCTGGACGATCGCACCGATGGGTTTCTCGCGCTCCCAGACCGCCAGCACGTTCTCCAGGGTGAGCGGCTCGAAGTAGAGTCGATCGGCAGTGTCGTAGTCGGTGGACACGGTCTCCGGATTGCAGTTGACCATGATGCTCTCGTAACCCAGTTTCGAGAGTGCGAAGGCCGCGTGGACGCAGCAGTAGTCGAACTCGATCCCCTGACCGATTCGATTGGGCCCCGAACCGAGGATCATCACCTTCTCGCGATCGGAGGGCTCGCTCTCGTCCTCGTCCCCATAGGTCGAGTACAGGTAGGGGGTCATGGCCGGGAACTCCGCTGCGCAAGTGTCGACTCGCTTGAAAACCCGCCGCACTCCGGCTTGCTCGAGCCGTGCACGGACCAGGGACTCGCTACTGCCCATGAGCAAAGCCAGGCGAGCGTCGTCGAGCCCACAGTCCTTCGCCTGGCGTAGCAGCTCGTCGGGGACATTGTCGAGATCCCAGCAGGACAGCTCAGACTCGGTTTCGACGATCTCGGCAATCTCGCGTAGGAACCACGGGTCGATGGAGGTCGCCTCCGACACCTCGGCCACACTCCACCCCTGCCTGAGGGCAGCGAAGACGGCAAAGAGGCGAAGCCAGTGGGGAGTGGTCAAGCGTCGGCGCAGTTGCACGGGATCACTGACCGAGCTCTCGAGGCCGGCCAGGGTGTCATCGAGCTCCAGTCCCCGCAAGCCCTTCATCAAGGCCTCGCGGAAGTTGCCACCGATCGCCATGACCTCTCCCACCGACTTCATCGAGGTGCCGAGCCGGGTGGTCGACTGCGGAAACTTCTCGAACGCCCATCGTGGAATCTTGACCACGGTGTAGTCGAGACTCGGCTCGAAGGCAGCATAGGTCTTGCCCGTGATGTCGTTGGTGATCTCGTCCAGGGTGAAGCCGACTGCCAGCATCGCAGCGACCTTGGCGATGGGAAATCCGGTGGCCTTGGACGCCAGCGCCGAGCTGCGAGAAACCCTCGGGTTCATCTCGATGACGACGCGGCGCCCAGTGACCGGATCGACCGCAAACTGGATGTTCGATCCTCCCGTCGCGACGCCGACCCTTCGAATGACCTTGAAGGCCTCGTCGCGCATCTCTTGATACTCGCGATCGGTGAGCGTCATCTGGGGAGCCACGGTCACCGAATCGCCGGTGTGAACTCCCATGGCGTCGACGTTCTCGACCGAGCACACGATGATGGCGTTGTCCGCCAGGTCGCGTACCACCTCGAGCTCGTACTCCTTCCAACCCAGAACCGACTGCTCGAGCAGCGTCTGCCCGACCGGGCTGGCCAGCAGCGCGGAGCGGACCACTTCTTCGAGCTCCTCCCGGTTGAAGGCGACACCGCCGCCCTCACCACCAAGGGTGAAGCTGGGGCGAACGATGAGCGGATAGCCGATCTCCTCGACGATCAGCCGGGCCTCGTCGAGGCTGGTCGCAAAGCCGCTCAAAGGTACGTCGAGTCCGATCTCCATCATCGCGTCCTTGAAGCGGAGGCGATCCTCACCGAGCTCCAGTGCCTCGATGCCTGCCCCCAGCAGTTCGACGCCGTAGCGCTCCAACGCGCCGCGCTCGTGCAGTGATCGCGTGAGGTTGATGCCGGTCTGGCCGCCGACTGTCGGAAGCAGGGCGTCGGGACGCTCGGCCTCGAGCACACGCTCGACCATCTCCGGCACCAGGGGCTCGATGTAGGTGGCATCGGCGATCTCCGGGTCGGTCATGATGGTGGCGGGGTTCGAATTGATCAAGATCACTCGATAGCCCAGGCCCTTCAGGGCCCGACACGCCTGCGTTCCGGAGTAGTCGAACTCGCACGCCTGCCCGATCACGATCGGTCCGGAGCCGAGAACGAGAATGGAGCTCAGATCTTCACGGCGTGGCATGGCGTGATCTCGATCGGTTGGTATCGTAGGCAGGAATGCGGCGCGCCGCAGTGTAGCAGCGCCCCCAGCGGCCAGGGAAGAAAACGGGACGAAACGGCGCCTCTCCTGCCCTTTCCTCGGGTCCTTTGGTGCTCCCCTGCCAGGCCCCTCGGAGAGGAAGCCTCCTCGGTGAACGTTTTGTCTCCTGACTCCGTATACAGAGTGTAGACCTTGCGAGAAGACCGATCCTCCAGACGGTTCGCCATCGAAGAGTCGGAGCTTCTCGCGCAGCTCCCACCGAGCGTCGCTCGTCCCCTCAGATCCGAGGTCGAGCGCACGGCTCACGACCCGGAGGCCTCAGGGGCTTTGCCCGAGGATCGACCGGGTCTCGCCAGGATCCAGCCCACTCCGCGGCCGTGACCGCGCGATTCCCCAAAGGGGCCGACTCGGTCGGCCCCTTTCCTCGTACGCCTACTCGTAGCGCAGGGCCACCGCGGGCTCGATCCGAGCCGCTCGTCGAGCCGGCAGCCAACAGGCGACCAGAGTGACCAGCAGGCTGAACGCAGAAATCCCGAGAAGATCCCAGATCCTCACGTCGAAGGGTACTGTATCGATGAAATAGATCGCAGCCACCTCGCTGTCGAAGCGGATCAGGCGAAAGGTGGTCAAGAGCCAGGCGATGGCGCTGCCGAGAGCCAATCCCAGCACGGTCCCCAACCCACCCAGCAGGAGACCCGCAAAGAGGAATAGCTGACGCAACTGCGCTGGACGTAGACCCAGCGCACTGAGCACTCCGACATCTCGCATCTTTTCCCGAACCAGTACGACCAGGGTCGAGGCGACGTTGAAGGTCGAGACCACGACAATCAAGCCGAGCGTGAGGAACAACGCCCATTTCTGTAGCCGGAGAGCCGTGAACAGACCGGGGTTCTGTCGTCGCCAATCGGTCACCAGATAGTTCTCGCCGAGCAGACTCTCGGCCACTTCGTGCACCCGATCCACAGCGTCGAGGTCGTCGGTGACCACTTCGTAGAGCACCGCGGCCTGACCCAGCTCCTCGAGAACGTCGCTCGCGATCACCGCGTGGCTCCGATCGAACTCGGCGAAGCCCGTCACGAAGGTCCCCGTCGCACGCACCCGCCGATAACGGAATCGCGGACCTCTGCTCTCGAGGCTGACTACGACCAGCTTCAGGGTATCGCCCTCGGAGACGCGCAGGCGCTTGGCCAGATCATGCCCCAGGACCACTCCGGGGATCCCGTCTCGGGTCAGGAGCTGTCGTTCGTCCGCCTGCATCGCCCCGCGTGCGGTGTCCGCTGGCAGGGGCTCGATACCGCGTAGCATGATGTCGATCCCCGTCGGCTCGAGCTCACTCGACAGAGATGCCTGCGCGTAGGCAGCCCGCTCGACGCGAGTCACACCCGGAACCCCGAGTAGATCCGCCGGCCGTGGATCACCGGGGGCGAGGGACTCCTCGCCGAAGTCTCCGATTCGCGGGTAGACGATCACGCTGCCGTTCTCGAGCAGCTTGTCTCGTACCTCGGCGGTGTATCCGGTCATCAGCGACATCGCGACGACCATGGCGGTCACCCCCAGACCGGTCGAGCCGACGGCGGCTCGAACCGTGCCGACCAGCAAGCGACTGCGGCCTCCCAACAGGTAGCGCAGTGCCAGGGCGAGAGCCAAGGACCAGCGAGGCCGCTCAGCCAACGGTGGGCTCCGAGCCTCCTCGGTCGACACTCTCCAGAAACTCGCCGAAGATGCGCGCAGCATCGTGGGGCCCTGGCGCCGCTTCGGGGTGATACTGCACAGAGAAGACGGGTCGATCCTGCACCGCAAAAGACTCGACGGTACCGTCGTTGAGATTGAGCCCGGTGACGCGACATTCGGGCGGCAAGGACTCCGGATCGAGAGCGAAGCCGTGGTTCTGACTCGTAATGCTGACCACGCCCGTCGTCTCGTCCCTGACTGGCTGGTTGCCTCCATGGTGGCCGAACTTGAGCTTGAAGGTGCGCCCACCGAGAGCGAGGCCGAGCAGCTGGTGACCGAGGCAGATCCCGAGGATGGGCTTGTCGGCTGTCACCAGACGCTTTACGGTCTCGATCACCTCGGTCAGCGGCTCGGGGTCTCCCGGGCCGTTGGAAAGGACGACTCCATCTGGATCCAGAGCCAGACACTGCTCTGCTGGAGTCAAAGCTGGCAGCACGGTGACTCGCGCCCCGTGCTCGGCCAGGCAGCGCAGAATGTTGGTCTTGACGCCGAAGTCGTAGACCGCGAGATGAAACCGCTCTTCTCCGACCGCCTGCACTTCGTAGGCCTCACTGCAGGTCACCTCACCGACCAGGGCACGCCCGGACATGGAAGGGTAGGCAAGCACTTCCTCCCTGAGTGTCTCCAGGTCGGTTCGCTCACTGGTGATCACACCTCGCAGGGCACCATGAACTCGGAGACGGCGAACGAGGGCACGCGTATCGAGGCCCTCGAGTGACGGGACCCCGGCTCGACGTAAATAGGCGGTGACGGGCTCGCTCCCCGGCCCCAGGTCTCCGTCTTCGCCCTGGGTGCCCGATGGGCGATGAGTGAAGTGACGAGCCACGAAGCCTTCGACCCAGACCTTTCTGGATTCTTCGGCGGCCGCTGAAGTACCGTAATTGCCGATGTGAGGCTGGGTCATCACGACGATCTGTCCACGGTAGGAGGGATCGGTGAGGATTTCCTGATAGCCGGTCATCGCAGTATTGAAAACGACTTCGCCGAAACGAGTGCCCGGAGACGCGACGCGCCCCCGATGGACGCTGCCGTCCTCGAGTAGGAGGAAGCCACTTTCGCTGGAGTTCATGGCGTGCACGTGATCTGGCTCCCGTATCCGATCCGTGAGGGGGCCCGAGGTCGGTCTCGGGGTCGAATTGAAGAGAGGTCTCGGTCGGCCTTGAGATATCATAGTTCGACGCTACAGCGCAGCTGGAATCTCATGGACACCGGACTCGCGGTCCCTCTCGAGGTGCGTGGCGAGCTCCCCATGGCGCCGTGACGCCAGCAACGGGCCGAGAAACACAATCGATGCAGATGACTCGTTACAGATGGATCTCCCTCGTCACCGCGACGCTTCTCGGGTTTCTGGTCGCGTCGGTGACTCGCGGCTACACCATCGTCCTCAAGGATGGTACCCAGTTGGAGGCGCGCAACGAGTTCACGGTGACGGACGGAGTCGCTCGGATCGAACTGATCAATGGGAACGTGATCAGCATCCAAGCAGACGAGATCGACCTCGAGAAGACACACGACTTCAACGCGCGCAACCTGGGCAGCACCGTAGCGATCGAGGGGAGCGAAACGGTTCCTCACGAGTCCGGCATTCACCCGAATCGCTCGCTCGACGACCTGCTGCGCCAGCGCAAGGCAGCGGGTCAAGATGCCCGTGGGATCCAGCAGCCGAGAATGCCGCGAACTCCCTCGGGCTATCCCGACTTGACCCAGCTCCGCCGGGAAAGCTACACGGGCGAAGCCGCCGACTCGCTGCAAAGGAGCCTCAGCGACGCCGGTATCGAAGTGTTTCGTCTGTTCGAGGGAACCGCAGCGGATCGAGTGCTGATCGAGATTCAGACCTCGGACGAGGCAGCGGTGTTTGCCGCCCTGCTGGCCACTGCCCGAGCCTTCTCGGAAGTCGTTCCAGGCAGCCCGCTCACGACACTCGAGCTGTTGATGGTGACCCCGGGTCAGAAGCGCGCGGGACAGTTCGAGATCGGAGAAGACGCAGCACGAGTGCTCAACGAAGGGGCCCTCTCTCCAGCGGACTTCTTCATGCAGTACGTCGAGTTCTGACAGGACGACCCTCCGAGCCTCGAGCCGAGAGCCAACGTTGGGTACCCCTCCAGCTCTGGCGCGTAGCCTAGCTCGGAGCCACTCCGCTATCTGCGGGCTCGAGGCCGATGTACGCGGCGATGGTCATGCCGACTCTTCGCTCGAAACGTTGGCAGTAGCTCTCGACCGCACCGATCTGCTCGTCGATGAAGATCCGCTCGACCCGGCGCATGGGCAGGAACATGGTCGCGAGTCCGAGAGAGGGGGTCTTCCGGCTGGCCGCCTCCGCCATCCAATCGTCGAACGTCCCGACATTCAACCCCCGAAGCACGAGACCGAGATTGTTCAATTCCTCGACCACTCCCCACAGCTTCTCGCTCGGTTCGCTCAGGTGCACGAGTACGACACGACCACGGGTGAAGGAGCCGGTCATCCGCCCGACTCCTCCGGCCCGACCTCGAGCGGTCCCTGC
Source organism: uncultured Acidobacteriota bacterium (assembly GCA_963851415.1). GTDB lineage: Bacteria > Acidobacteriota > Thermoanaerobaculia > Multivoradales > Multivoraceae > CAWKPF01. The sequence goes on along the minus strand of CAWKPF010000002.1, from coordinate 3,009,242 downwards.
GGCTGAGACAGCTCGACCAGGACTCCGTTGGCACTCTTTGGGTGGACGAACTGCACGAGAGCCCCCTCCGCCCCCACGGTCGGACGGTCACGCAACACCCGGTAGCCGCCCGCACGAAGGGTCCCATCGTCTCCGTCCACGTCGTCGGATCGTAGACACAGATGGTGCATACCCGGGCCTCGCTGCTCGAGGAAGCGGGCGATCGGCGACTCTTCGGATGTCGGCTCGAGCAGCTCGATGCGGCACGCACCACAGGGAATGATGGCGACTCGGACTCCCTCCTGCGGTACGTCTTCGATCCTCTCGATCTCGAGGCCGAGCGACTCGTAGAAGCCCTTCGACTCTTCGATCGACCGCACTGCAATACCGATGTGATCCAAACCCTTGATCATCCGAGCCTCCCAGACAGCGATCCCCGATCTGCCGACAACGCTAGCGCTCGACGTCGTGCGACTCGACAACCGGACTCCGAGTCGGAGCCGAAGCCGCGAGCGCTTGCGGCTGCACGTAGCGAATCTCGAGACCGCTGTAGAAGTGATTGAGGATTCCTCGATAGTCGTGCCCAGCCTGGGCCATCGCGTGGGCACCCTGTTGACAGAGACCGACACCGTGGCCGTGGCCGTATCCTCGGAACATCCACCCCCGACGGCCCGATCGGGTCTGGCGCTCCACGGTGAAGAGTGTCTCGGGAAGATCCAGAGTCCACCGGATGGCCAGTCCTTCGATCTCGACCTTGCTGCCCTCCGCGGTGGTCAACTCGATCAGCGCAACTCGACCGGAGTCGCCTCGTCGCTTGACCTCGAGGCTCTGCATGTGGAATCCGGGATAGCGCTCGGCAACCATGCGAGCCAATTGCGTGTCGGTGCGGAAACGACTCCACGAATTGCGCGAGGTCACGGGTGTTCCGTGGGGCAAAGAGGCCAGGATCGCCACGGCCTCTCGCGCGTTCCGATAAACCACGAGGGGGTCGCCCGCCCACAGGGTGAGCGACTGCGCCCGCTCTCCGTCGGAGCCCTGGCGCATCGTCACGAAGTCGGGACTGAGCCTCAATTCTTCATGCCTCGACTCGATGCGGAGCTTGATCCCCCCATCGGTGAGGCGAAGGAAGTGAGCCGGAACTCGCTCGATCAAACCGGTGTGTAAGGACACCAGAAGCAGAAGTGTACTGCGCTCGCTCTCCCCGATCTGCGCAGGCGAACGATCGAAGAAGTGGGTCAGCTCACGCTCGGCGTACTGCCCGCTCCCTGGCGCCAGGTCTTGTGAACCGAGCTCGCGCAGGTCGAGACCGAAGAGATCGCTCACGAAGGCGCGGACCGCGCTGCGAGAGAGCGAGTCCAATCGGCCGTCGAGTCGAGGCCTGCCACTCCGGGAAGCCAGCATGCGCAACTCGGACTCCAGCCCGGCCGCTCCCGAGGAGGCCCGCTCAGGCAGGACTGAGGCGACCAGGAAGCCTTCGAGATCCGGCTTCGGAGCCCCGCGTCCCACCAGCGTCTCGGGTCCGCGCTCGAGACACGCGACGCCGCGCAGATACGGCTCATTCTTGAGCGGAAACACGACCTCGACGTTCTCGGTATGACCACCGCAACTGGCGCTGTACAGGGCATCGGCCGGCTCGTCCTGCCAGATCAGAAGCTGGTCAGCCGTCTCGAGAATCGCCCGATCGGTCTTCGGGTGCTCCGCGTCCATCCCTCCGTACACCTGGCAACGTGGGGTGGCACAGATGTCATAGCCCTCCTCCTCGAACTCTCCGAGGTTGCGCAGAACATAGCTGCGGGCGGCCACGGCGAGAGCCTTCAGCGCTTCGACACTCGGATAGAGCTCCGGCCCCATCTCCCTCGGAAGAACGCCACGAAGATAGTCGTCCAGGGGCAGCCGGTTGACCACGTTGAGCTTGCCGCGAGAGTTCAGAAACAGCAGCAGGCTCCCACGGTAGCGATGTCCGCCGAACACGAAGGAATCGCTGCTGCCGCGCACCAGCAGCCAGCGTCCATCGAGGCGACGTCGTCGCTCACCCTGGATCAGCTCGAAAGCGGGATCGATCAGCTCGCCTCCTTCCGCGACGATCCAACTCCCCTCGATCTCGAGAGCCTCCAGCCTGCGCCCCGCTCGTTCCGCCTCGGCCCTGGAGGAATGGCGCCCGACGCGAACGCGATAGAGATCGATCGCGGCGTCGAAGACCACGTCGCTCTCTTCCCCAGTGGTGCGACTCAGCCGATCGGCCAGTTGATGCGCCTGCGTCTCGTCCTTGAGAGCCGCCACCTGGAGACGGTACACGGCCTCATCGACGATCCCCGGTGACGGCTTGATCTCGAGCACGCCCTGAGACGGTACGCGCAGACCGGAAGCGATGCCGTCGACTCTCAGGACCCACTGTTCGCGGCAGCAGGGTAGCTCGAAGCTCTCGATGTCGGTCGCCAGGCCGACTCGAATGCTCGCGGGCAGAACCACCGGCGGCGCAGCCAGGACCGGTCCGGAGAGCAAGAGGATCGTCCACACCACGATCCGGCCCACGGCGGCGTGCACGGGCGCCGGTCCGGGCGAATCGATAGCGGATCCAGGTATGGCTGCACGGTACATGGACACGATTCTCGGGAGCTGGGAGCTCAAGGGGCGGGATCGACGGAGAGCCTCCGAAGACCCCTCTGAGGGTCAGACTCGATGCTGATGCATCTGGATCTCACGCCGATAGTCGGGAGCAGCATCGAGCGAGATCGGGCGGGCCATTTCGTAGAGGCGACTGACGAGGGGGGCAGGAATCCGATGGGTGAGCTGACTGGGGCGCTCGGGCCCCCGGTCGAGGGATTGCGAGGCGGGACCATCGAGACGATAGTTGGTAGTGAACAGGGTCGCTCGACGCTGGGAGTAGCGTTGATTGATGATCAGGTACAGGAGATCGAGAACGAAGGCCGTTGGCTTCTGCGCTCCCAGCTCGTCGAGTACCACGACTTCGGCCCGCACGATCGGATCGACCAGACGTGCCTTGGAGCCTCGAGAGTCGGGAGCGAAAGTCGCCTGGATGTCGTGCACCAGGGTCGTGAAATCGATGAATCTGCCGCGCACCCGATAGCGCTCCATCAACTCGTTGAGGATGCCGGTGGCGAGGTGCGTCTTTCCGACTCCGGGGGGACCCATCAGCAACAGACCGGAGGAGGTGAAATTCCCGTCGGGCTCGACGAACTCATCCACGTATCGGCGTGCCGAGGCCAGAGCCCGAACGAGCTGCTCGCGCCCGGCGCCTTCCGCCTGCGCGGTTCCGAAGTTGGACAGCCGACACCCCAGGTAGCGCTCCGGAACTCCCGACCTCTCCTGGAGGTCCGGCAAGACGCGATCTCGTTGGCAGGTGCAACGCCGGGCGGCACCCGCTCCTTCGGAGCTCGTGGTGACCACCCACCCACGCCCCCCACAATGCTCACAGCTCGACCCCGGAGCCTCCGCCCCGAAGCTCAGCGCCGTGGGAAGATCGTCGGATACCCTCATGCCGAAATGCTAGCACGCGGGCCGCGGGGTGCACGGCCAGCCCGATGAAGGGCCAGAGGGGCCCGGAAACGAACTATTCGGCTTTCTGGAGTGGCCCCCTGCCAATCGGAACGAGAGCATGGTGCCGGCGTACTCCGGCCGCCCGGTCTCGCGCTTCGAGCTCCACGTACTCTCGCAGGCGGTCGATCTCGCTCTGCATGCGGTCCATCTCCTCGCGCAGGGTGAGGATCACCTCGACGCCGGCCAGATTGACCCCCATGTCGCGAGTCAGAGCGAGGATCGACTCCAGACGGCCGATCGCTTCTTCGTCGTAGAGGCGGGTGTTGCCGGAGCTCCGCTCTGGATTGAGCAGCCCCTCTCGCTCGTAGAGACGCAGAGTCTGCGGGTGGATATCGTAGCGCTCTGCCACGACGCTGATCATCACGCGGTTTCTTCTTCGTTTCTTGGCCATGGTCAGCTCTTCGATGCTCGCTTCTTCAAGCGGATCTCGAGCACGCCCCGCTCGTAGTGGGTGACCACCCCATCGGGGTCGAGCTCGGAGGTCAGTTCGATGGCACGCCGGAAGGGCCCGTAGCGACTCTCCATTCGACGAAAGCTGGAACCACCTTCGAGAGGTAACCGTCGTTCTCCGATGATCTCGACGGTACTCCCCTCCACTCGATAGCCCACGCCTTCGCCATCCACTCCCGGGAGCTCGACGTAGACCCGGAAGGAGCCATCCTCCTCGACCACGTCGACGGCCGGAAGCCAGAGGCCGGGAGGCGCTCCGCCTCCCGCCTCGACTCCAGCGCTGACCAGGGCCGATTCGAAGAGTCGATTGATCTCTTCGCGAATCCGTGAGAGATCCTCGACGTAGCGCTCCTTCCTCTGCCCGGTCATCAGCTTGCCTTGTCGTCGACGTCGACGAACTCCGCGTCGATGACATCGTCCGATCCAGCAGCACCGCCGGTCTCACCAGCGGACTGAGCACCCGGCCCCTGCTGGGCCGACGCATCCCCCTGGCTCTTGTAGATGTTCTCGGCCAGCTTGTGCGACGCCTGGGTAATGCGATTGGCGGCTGCCTTCATCGCGTCGGCTTCCTCGCCCTCGAGAGCCTTCTTGCCCTCCGCAATCGCACTCTCCACGTCGGCCTTGATCGACGCATCCAACTTGTCGCTGTGCTCGGCGATCAATTTCTCCGTGCTGTACACGAGAGAGTCGAGCGAGTTTCTCGCCTCGGCCGCTTCGCGCCGCTTGCGGTCCTCGTCTCCGTGCTCCTTGGCATCGGTGACCATGCGCTCGATCTCGCTCTCGTCCAGACCTCCGGAGCCGGAGATGGTGATCTTCTGCTCCTGGCCGGTACCCAGATCCTTCGCCGACACATGCGTGATGCCATTGGCATCGATGTCGAAGGCCACCTCGATCTGTGGCACGCCGCGTGGCGCTGGTGGGATTCCGACGAGGTGGAATCGGCCGAGGGTCCGATTCCCCGAAGCCATCTCGCGCTCACCCTGGAGCACGTGGACCTCCACCGAGTTCTGGTTGTCCGCAGCCGTCGAGAAGACCTCGCTCTTGCGAGTCGGGATGGTGGTGTTGCGCTCGATCAACTTGGTGAACACTCCGCCCAGGGTTTCGATACCGAGGGAGAGAGGCGTCACGTCGAGAAGCAACATGTCCTTGACGTCACCTGCCAGGACTCCACCCTGAATCGCAGCTCCGAGCGCCACCACCTCGTCCGGATTCACACCCTTGTGCGGCTCGCGGCCGAAGAACTCCTGCACCGCGCTCTGGATGGCGGGCATCCGTGTCTGACCGCCGACCAGGACCACCTCGTTGATCTCGCTGCGATCGACGCCGGCGTCCTTGAGAGCCCGCTCGCAGGGCTCGAGAGAGCGCTTGATCAGGTCCCCGACGAGCTGCTCGAGTTTGCTGCGAGTCAGCGTGAGGTTGAGGTGCTTCGGGCCATTGGCATCAGCCGTGACGAAAGGCAGGTTGATCCCCGTCTCCTGGGCGCTCGAAAGTTCGATCTTCGCCTTCTCGGCGGCTTCCTTGAGACGCTGCATCGCCATCGCATCCTGGCTCAGGTCGATGCCCTGGTCCTTCTTGAACTCGGCCAGCAGCCAATCGATGATCCGTTGATCGATGTTGTCACCGCCGAGGTGGGTGTCGCCGTTCGTCGACTTCACCTCGACCACACCCTCGCCCACCTCGAGAATCGAGATGTCGAAAGTACCTCCACCGAAATCGTAGACAGCGATCGTGCGATCGCCCTCCTTGTCGAGACCGTAGGCCAGCGCAGCCGCCGTAGGCTCGTTGACCAGCCGTTCCACCTCCAAGCCCGCGATCTTGCCGGCGTCCTTGGTCGCCTGACGCTGCGCATCGTTGAAGTAGGCAGGTACGGTAATCACCGCCTTGGTCACGGACTGGCCGAGATAGTCCTCGGCTGCCTGCTTGAGCTTCTGCAGGATCATCGCCGAGATCTCCGGCGGCGAGTAGCTCTTGTCGTCGATCTTGACCACCACATCGTCACCCGAGGGTTGAAGATCGAAAGGCACCATCTTCAGCTCGTCGCTGACCTCGTCATAGCGACGACCCATGAAGCGCTTGATCGAGAAGACGGTATTGGTGGGGTTGGTCACCGCCTGGCGCTTGGCGACCTGGCCGACCAGCCGTTCTCCGGATTTCGCGAAACCGACGACGGACGGCGTCGTCCGGCTGCCCTCGGAATTGGGAATGACCGTCGGGTCCGAACCTTCCATCACGGCCACCACACTGTTGGTCGTACCGAGATCGATACCGATGATTTTGCTCATGTCTGGGATTCCTCCTGAAAGATCTGTGCGGCCGCTCTGGGCAAACCACCCCCGACGGCCATCGCTCCCTCCGTTGCGGCACTTTCTGGGCCATGGCGGACGGTCGAATACGTTATGAACCTAAGCAAACCGTTGTCAAGTTCGGCCTGCACTAGATATTACAACGATGAGCTAAGATTTATTCCTCCGAGACGCGCCAGGGCCCCAGAAATCGAACCGCCCGAGAAGGGCCAGGGGCCCTGACGGACCGTCTACGGAGGCGAAACGTCGGCAAACAAGGGGATTCTGGCCGACTGGAGCCGGAAACAGACCTCAGTCCAGAAGGACGAGGGGACGGCGATCGGGTCGAGACTCCGCCACCTGCTCCGGACTGAGCACGAAGTCCTCCGACAGGTCACCGGTCCGCTCGAGGCCGGGCACGGCAATGCCGCTCTCCGAGGGCTGGAGCGTATAGGTCGAGCCCGCCGTCTCGTACTCCACGGCTCGACCGCGGGGATCTCGCAGATCGGCGCGCTGGAGCAGCTCGAGATCGACCAGGATGCCGAGCTGCTCCGGGAATCGACCGAACAGCAGATAGTAGGTGCGAATGCCGGCATCCACCTTGTTCTGCTGGGCCGTACGCTGGGCATCCTCGAAGTCGCGTCGTTGGGCCTTCTGCCAGGGATATGGGAAGAGCAGCGAGTTCCGTTCCCCGGGCAAGCCAACCGTCAGGGCCAGCATGAGGAGCATGCCGAGGGCGAGTACCCTCCCGAACCAGGCGTCGAGAGCCTGTCCGAGGTCGAAGCGCACCCGCTCTGGCCTCGGCTCGGGCTCCTCGTGTGCCACGTCCTCCGGCACCCCGGGTATTTCGACCGGCTCGAGCGAGTCAGAGATCTCTGGAGCGGGAGAGGGTCCCAAAACCTCTTCCGGCCGAATGGCCCCGAAGGACCCCGTATCGAGAATGTCGGGCACCTCTTCGTGCGCGGGAAAGCTCCCGGTGCCACTCAAGGATGAGGAGGCCGCGCTCCGAGCCGGGTCTGCCGGTGACCGTGCACTTTCCGACGAGGCCTCGGGGGCTTCGGGAGACGGCAGCGGCGGCGGGGCCGGCAAGGAGGGCACCACAGGAGCCTCTGGCGTCTCGAGAGGCGGTGCGAGCGGTGGCGAACCGAGAGCGGGCGCCGTCCCTTGCCGGATCGGAGCGCGCATCCCCGTGTTGGCGATCTCCGATTCGAATCCTCGACCCGGCGTGATCAATCCGGCCTCGAGCAACTGATAGAACGCGAACCGAACGGTGTCAGGGTCGAGTCCGGTCTCGGTCGCCAGGCTCGAGCCCGGGCGATCGCCTCCGATCCGATCGAGCAGGAGGGCTTCGTTGAGAGTGAGCCACACCTGTGTCGGGTCGTCCACCACTTCGTCGCCGTCGCGCCCGAGGATCCTCACCTGGCGAGAGTCCGAACGCTTCTCGAAGATGTCCTTGAGGTTGGGAACCGGGCCCTTGAGCAGCCCTTCAGAACCCAGATCGGCCGCGGAACGGATCAACAACTCCTCGATCGACAGGGGAACGATTCCTTCCTCGAAGGCGATCTCGTCACCGACAAACAGGTTGAACTCGCCCTCCTCCCAGCGCAGAAGGCGCAGGAGAAGGCGGTAGGTCTGCAGGCGCGTGGAGCGGAGAATCTCGTCGCGATCCACCACACCCTGCGACATCAGCAAGGTGGCGAGACGCTGCCCCGACCCCTTGGCCTCGGACATCAGGGCCGAGAAGCGATCGGTATCGATCAAGCCGCGTTCCATCAGCACCTGACCGAGTCCCTCCTCCATCGGCTGGTTGAGCGCGTCAGCCGCAACGATGCGCCCTTCGAGAAAGGTCACCGCAATGATGTCGCTCTGACTCTGAACCGTGAGGATTCCGGTCTTCTTGAGCGCACCGATCGACCGCAGCAGACCGATCAGCCCTACGTCTTGGAGTCGACCCTCGAGTTTCACTCGTGATCCCTCACCGAAACAGCAGTGGAAGGCGAACCAGGTAGAAAACCCCTAGCAGGGCGAGTGAGACCGCCCACGGCACGACGTTGCCTGGCTCGTAGCCCCATGGCAAGCGGTATCCGAGGCGACCGGCCAGCGGCATGCAGGCGATGGCCACCGGAAAGAGGATGGTCAAGAACGCTCGGACTCCCTGATCGTCCTCGGCCCAGACCAGACCAGGCACAGCCCAGCGCACCAGGCGATCGAAGAAACTATCGCCGATCGGCTGCCGAGAAGCCGGATTGGCAGCCAGGAAGCGCGACAACCCGAAGCCGAGCAGCGGCACCAGGAGCGCGACCGGTGCCCACCCCGCGTTGCTGACCCAGGCGCTCAGAAGTCCCGATGTATCGCCCAGCCAGTCCCGCGCCAGCTCGTCCTCGATCTCGGAGCGACGAGCGAACCCTCCGAACATGGGAAGAGCCCCCTGTGATTCGTCGATCCACTGGCTGACCTGAACCGAGTCCAGCGCTTGAGCGGCGCCCAGCCAGGTGTCGGCCTCCTCGAACTCGAGCAGATCGCGATAGCTCTGAGACAGGTTGTAGCGGGGAATGACCAGCCCGGGCTCGAGCTCGGCCGCCTGCTTGAAGAACTCGATGGCCCGGAAGTATTCGCGGCGCTCCTTGTGGAACAGGCCCAGGTTATTGAGCGCGGCGGCATTCTCGGGCTCGAGAACGAGTTGCTGCGCATAGAGGGGGCGGGCGATCTGATCCTGGCCCAGTTTGTGGTGGGTATCCGCAATGAAATGATGCACGGCGGAGCTCTCGGGCAAGGTCGCCTGCAGGCGGCCGACATCGACCAGGAGTCGACCGTAGAGGTCTCCCCTTCCGATCGCATCGATCGCCCTCATCTGGTCGGAGAGCGCCAGCTGCACCGACCTCTTCTGCTGCAGTGCCAGGGCCGGAGCGATCGCGAGAACCACGCAAATGACGGCGAGAACCCAGCGCTCTGCCACTGAACAGTGTCGCCACAGGAGGACCGACCAATAGAGCATGAGCCAGATCCAGCCGTTGGGCAGCAGGAAGGGCCAGGCAAGCAGGACCAGCCCGAGGCCCCAGGCCAGCAGCGTAGGTAGGGTTCTCCCCAGACTGCCCGCCACGTCGCGATACACGCGGCCACCCTTGGCAGCCAGCTCGACCGCGACGAACACCGCCCCAGAGAGCACCAGAGAAAACAGCCCCCAGAGCATGATGTTCTGAAACCAGAGGAAGCGCCTCCCCTCATCGTCCAACATCTCGGCGTAGCCTCGAATCCAGTTGACCAGGGCGCCCACATAACCGCCGGAGAGGGCCGCCACCCTGCCCAGCCCGAAGAGCACCTCCGGGGACCCGGGCGACAACCGCTCGGCATGCTCCAAGGCCCACTGTGCCCGCACCGAATCACCCTCACGGGCCGCATCGACACCGCGCGCGATCATCGCGTGAGACACCTCGGGCAGACCGGACATACCCAGGCTGTCGACCGTGAAGAGCAGGTCGCGCAGCGCTTCGTCGGCGACCACCCGATCTCCCTGCAGAAACGCACTGTTCCAGATCAGCCACTCGTCGTTGACGCGCGAAAGCCGCTCCTGAAGAGCTGCCGAAACCTGGAGTCCTCCTACCTCCTCCTGGGCGGGCAGCGGCGCAGACATCACGACCGAGCCCACCAGGGCCACTGCGAGCCCCAGTGTTCTCAGTCCTCGCCGAAGCGGGGGGGAACTATCCCTGCTTCTCCACATACCGGAGGCGCAGGCGGTAGATGATGTCCTCGAGAACGGCGGCTTCCTGAGCGTCCAGATTACCCTGCGTCTTCACATTCAGTGCTTCGAGGAGATCGATATAGAAGCGGGCACGATCCAGATCTTCCGCGCTGCTGCCGTCCGGCAGTTGGGCGTCGCCCAGAAACAAGGCCACGGGCTCGGCCAGCACTGCGATCAGATCCATGAACCGCGGATCGGGTAGCGCGCGCCCGCCCGCGATATTGGGCTGCGGCGGCTCTGCCCGCGGCCGCTGCGGCTGGGGCGGTGGGGCAGCGTCTCCGGACGGCTGTGCCGACTCGGGCCGCTGGGTCGCTTCACTCTCGGGGGACTCGGAGCTGTCCTCTCCGAGGTGCTCGAATCCCTCGCGCAACTCTCCCTCTTCTGTGAAGATGCGATTGTCCGTGACCTTGAGTTTCCCGTCGCCCATGTTGCCCCTCGTCAGTTTGGCTTCGCACACCCGCTCGCCGCTCTCCCGAGGAGCGGTTCCGGGTCCGATCTGGAGGGATGCTACACCTCCCGAAAAGCCGATTTCTCAGCCAATCCAGACCCATCACGGGGGCGATGAGGCAGGGATCTCCCTGCTGAGATATCGTAACAATCCTAGTTACACAAGAGCAAGGCCCCCGATGGACGAAAACCCCGAATCCAGCTCGGATTCCCCGCGAAAGTCTCCGGACGCTCCGGATCTGGAGCGTCTGATGCGTTTGATCACCCGCCTTCGCTCGCCGGGCGGCTGCCCCTGGGATCAGGAGCAGACTCTCGCCGACGTTCGCGCCTACCTGATCGAGGAGGCTCACGAGGCGGCTGCGGCACTGGACGACGCGGTCGCCGGGGAGCCCTGGTCCGCGCTCGAAGAGGAGCTCGGAGACCTTCTCTTTCAGGTCTGCTTCGTAGGGGTGCTGGCCGAGGAAGCGCGGCGGTTCACTCTGGCTGGAGCGATCGCACGAGTCGAAGCCAAGATGATCGAGCGTCACCCGCACGTGTTCGGCGAGGAGTCGATCGCCAGCTCCGAGGAAGTCCGCCAGCGCTGGGAAGAGAGAAAGCGTGCCACCCGCGGCTCGGTGCTCGACGGGGTCCCCCGATCGATGCCGGCCCTGGTCTCGGCCCACCGGATGACCCAGAAAGCCGCCGCGCTGGGGTTCGATTGGCCCGATTCTGCGGGAGTGCTGGACAAGGTCGACGAGGAAGTGAACGAGCTGCGCGAGGTCCTCGAGCAGCAACCCCGCTGCAAGGAGCGCCTGGCGGACGAGCTCGGAGACCTGCTGTTCACGGTCGCGAACCTGGCCCGTCATCTCGGAATCGATCCCGAAGCCGCTCTGGCACACACCAACCAGAAGTTCCGAAAGCGGTTCTCCTGGGTGGAACGTGGGCTTCCTGCCGAAGGGGAGACCCCCGACCTCGAGGGCCTCGAGTCTCTCTGGCAAGAAGCGAAAGCCCGAGAGCAGCAGGGCCGGGTGCAAGAGAAGGGGCGAGCTCGCTCTCCTCGAGCGAATACCCTCCGGAGGAACCGGGGCGGGGACGACGGCTAGCCGGCCGGCTCCCCGACGGGACGCTCGAGTAGAAAGCTGACCGGGACGAATCGGTAGCCCAGAGCCACCGCCTTGGGTACCTCCGTCGTCAGCAGATCCAGAGTGACAGCGTGGGGATGACCGATCGCGACCGCCGCTCCCTGCTGCGAAGCGATCTCGAGAGTCTCGAGAAATCGGGATCGCACCACCTCCGGATCGAGGTCGCCGTCGAGAAACACCTGCCGTCGAGCGACCGGGACCCCAGCTTCGAGCGCCGCATCGTAGGCACGCGTCTGCGCCGTGGTTCGTGAGTCCAGAAAGTAGACGTTCTCCCCGGCCAGGACACTCATCACTTCTGCCATCGCGCGCTCGTCCGCGGAGAGTACCGAGCCCATGTGGTTGTTCACTCCTGCCGCCCCGGGAACGGCGGCGAGCGCAGCAGCCGTTGCGGTGCGCAGTTGCGCAAGGGACATGTTCGCCAGCAATGCCCCCGGACCGGGATCGGCTCCCGGTGCCCCCTGCATCGGTAAATGCAGGAGGTACTCCTCGTCCTTTTCGCGCAACCACTGCACCACTGCCGGCGTTCGCTCCTCGAACGGCAGTACTGCATAGGAAACCGGGATGCCGAGTGCGGCGAGCCGGTCGAGATCGGAAACACTACGCCCCAGGTCGTCGATCACCAGTGCAACGAGCCCCGGCGACCTCGCCGCAGACTCACTCCCTTCGGGAAGATCTGCCTCGGAGGCTTCCGTGATCGGAATGCCCGGTTCGGCCGGGCCTTCGACGACCTCGGCAGCACCATCGTCCCCGGCCGCCGGCGTGGGGAGGGGAGCGTTTCTTCGCCCGCCGAACCACAGGCCCAGGCCAAAGAGAAGGCCTCCGAAGATCAACACCGACAGAAGCTGTCGTCTCGAAACGAAGCTACCCTGCCTGCGTTTCGGCGGGCGGCGCCGTGGCCGAGATCCGGAAGTCATCGGCCCGACTAGGCGACGGAACGCTCGTCTTGTTCCTCGCTCCCGTCGAGGAGGAGCTCGAGGGCTTTGTCGAGAACTGCGTCATCGACGGACTCTTCTTCACCCAGGAAGCTCGCTCGGATGGGGAGGTCGGGCTCGAGTCCTTCGCTCAGTGGGCTACCGTCCGGACCGGTGTAGTACGCCTCGGTGATATCGAGATACGCCCCCGAGCCCAGCTTGACCAGGTTCGAGCGACCCGCGTGCCCGAACGTCGTCTCACCGAGCAGCCGTGCCTTTTCCGACTGCTGGAGCACCGCCGCCAGAATCTCAGCAGCGCCCTGGGAGCCGCTGTCCACGAGCAGCGACACTTCTCCGCCGAATCTCGGCGGCTCGTCGGACTCGAAGCGTTCGATCGTCTTCTCACCACTCACCAACTCGCCGAGAGCGCCGTCGACGAAACGCTCCGCGAGTCGATAGGCGGTCTCGGCATCTCCACCGGCGCTGCCACGAAGGTCGATCAGCAACCGGGCGTCGCCGCGCTCCGCCAGAAGCTGATCGAGGCGTTGCAAGCTGGCCTCGTCGATCTGCGGCAGTCGGACGACGTCGATGCCTCGCACTTGCTGCACGGAGACCTCGGACGGCTGGTATTCGGCAAGAACGAGCGACGATTCCAGAGTCGCGCCGCGCCGGATCAGCTCCAGTTCCACCTCGGCTCCTGGGTCCGCCGTGAGGTAGTCGAGAATCTGCCACTGAGGCATGGCGCGGGTCGAGATCCCCTGGATCTTGGCAATGATGTCGCGTTGCTGGACGCCGGCTCCGGCAGCGGGCCCCTTGGGGTCGACAGCCACCACGAAGGCGATCCCGCGCTCCTTGAGCACGACCATCCCACTGCGACTACGGCCGACTTCTTTTGCCTTGCGGTAGCCGTCGATCTGACTGGCTGGCACATAGACCGAAAACGGGTCGAGCGCATCGGCGGCTCCGTCCAGAGCGCCGGCCATCAGAGTCGGCAGGTCGGTCTCTTCCACATACACGGATCGGACCAGGCGCAGCACCTCGGTGAAGACGGACAGGTACTTGTACAGGTCGTCCCCTTCCGCGCGGTCCTGCGCCGCGGCCTGGAACATCACGCTCGATGTGAGCGGCAGCACGAGAGCAAAGGACAAGACGAGGAAGGCAAGTCGATTTCGGTTGATTCGATTCATTGGAGTCGGGCTCGGAAGCGTCTGGGTGGCTGGCTCAGCGGAGCCATTGCAGAGGGTCACGGGGCTCGTCCGAGATACGGACCTCGAAGTAGAGTCGTTCGGTCGAGATCCCCACGGGATCCCCCAAATCTAGCATATCTCCACGCGAGACTCGCAGCTCTGCGAGTCCGGCATAGAGCGTCAGAGCGCGCTCCGGGTGGCGGACGATGGCCGTGTAGCCGTAACCCTGGAAGGGAGCGGCGAACAGCACACGGCCCGGCCACACCGCGGCCACCTCTTCCCCGGGCTCGATCCGGATCTCGATCCCGTGGTTGGGCACCAAGGTGCCGTACTGCGGGTCACGACGAGGTCCGAACGGCACCACCACGTCACCCTGAATCGGCCAGTCGAGCACTCCTTCGAACTCCTCGATCGCAGCCCCCTGGAGAGGCTGTCGGTCTGCAGAGCCCAGGAGGGCGAGCAGTCGCCCGAGTCGTTCCTCTTTGAGCTCGAGCCCCGCAGCCAGCTCGGCCACATCATCTCGTTCGGACTCCAGACGGGCCAAGACTGCACGTTGCCTCGCTCGAGCCCCTTCCAGGTCGACCTGACGGGCCGCTTCGGCGTCGACCCACTGCTGGACCTCGCGCTGCTGCTCGAGCAGAGCGGCCCGCTCTCGGGCCAGCTCCTGCTGTGCCTTCCTGAAGTCCCGCAGGGCCCGTGCATCCGTGAGTAGGAGATAGCGCAGCTGGCGGATCGCGGGCAGGACATCGGTATCGAGATCGATCGCCAACAGCAAGCGAACGTAGCCTCTGCCCCCCAGCCGATCGAAGGCCATGAATCGGCGGCGCACCTCGAGGCGGACCTTGTCTACCTCGGCGGCCGTCTCGCGCTCGCGCTCGACCGCCTGCTCGTAGGCGACCTCGGCAAGGTCATGCTCGGCAACTGCCTCCTGGAGCCGCACCTCCTGCAGCCGGAGCTCGAGCGAGGTCCGCTCCAGCTCGACCGCGGCGTCCGAGGCCCGGGCATCCAGCCGGCCGATTCGACCGCGCAGCGACTCGATCTCCCCGCGGAGTCGCGCGAGCTCGGTCTGACGCTCAGGGGTCTCGCCAGGAGTGACCGGCCCCGGTCCGGACGCCGGTTGCGCGAGGGCCTGCCGCCCCCCACAGAGCGCAGCGAGGCTCAGGACCGCCAGGGAGGCGAGCCTGAGCCGACGCCTGCTCCTCACCTCACTGGAAGGAGGCGACCGCCTCGTCCTCGTCGTCGAACATGTCGAAGACGGTGACCAACTGGGTGATCTGGAGGATGTCACCGACCTTCGGCGGGATTCCGTAGAGACGGAGCTTTCCGCCGCGGTTGGTCACGGTCGTGTAGGCCGCCACCAGTTCACCGATTCCCGAAGAGTCGATCGTACTCACATCCCCGAGGTTGATGAGAATGTTGTTCGCACCCGCCGTCAGGGCCTCCTGCACCGCTTCCCGCAGCGCCACATCTCCCACCCCGATGGTGATCTTCCCCTTGAGGTCCAGGATCGTGACTCCGCCACGTTCTCGCACCGTTACCTTCATTTCTTCTCCTTCACTCCTGAGTAGCGAAATCACTACCGTCGGAACGTGCTTCGCCGGCGAGCGCCGAGATGCGCTTGCGCAGGATCACGGTCGTGCCTCCGCGCGAACCGAAAGTGTAGCGGATCTCATCCATGAATTTGTGCATATAGAAGATACCCCTGCCATCGGGCTTCAGCAGGTTGCTCTCGTCCAACGGATCTGGCACCGACTCCACCTCGAAACCGTCACCCTCATCCTGGATCTGAATGACCAGATCCTGGCCTTCGACGCCGAGATCGACCTCGACCCGTTTTTCCGGATCCTGTCGATTGCCATGCTTGATGGCATTGGCCACCGCCTCGCGAACGGCGATTCCGATCCAGTATCGCCCGTCTTCATCGGCACCGAGCTTCTGCAGCGAGTCGTCGAGCACGACTTGCACCAACTCGATGTTCTCGAAACGACTCCCGATCGACAGGCGAACTTCGGGGGCGTCCGGCGAAATCGTCATGGCTGAAGGGACTCTCCCGCGGGCAGTCTAGCAGGGAACAGGGTGACCGGCGGAACTCGAGAGCACCCCCGTTCATCCCGTAGCCTCGGATCCACCGAGCTCGAGGATCGCTGGAATGATGATGACCAGTTGGATGGCGTCGAAGACGGCGTGGGCCACGATCGAGGCCACGATGTTTCCTCGCCACCGGACCAGAAAGGCGAACCAGAGCGAGAGCAGAGTGACCCCCAGCAACATGAAAGGCTGGTCGTAGCTGAGATGAGCGAGCACGAACAAGAACGTCGACACCGCGATCCCGACTCTCGGCTGGAGGAAGCCCCGAAAGAACGCCTCTTCTACGACTCCCGCCGAAAGACTGACCGCGAGCCTGACCGGGAGCGGCAGCGCGGCAATCCAGACGACCATCGGCGGCGCCCCCGCCGGCAGAACCTCTTCCCCGCCCAATCGAAGAAGAATCAGGCTGATCACCAACAGGGCGGCCAGCGTGAGGAGCCATCCGCCGACACCGGCCAGCACGCCCAGGGCCACCTCTCGCCACGGGTCTGCGGCGCGCAGACCGAGCAGCGCCAGCAGACTCGCCCTTCCGCCTCTCGAGTCCCCACCCCCGGCCGCTTGCCCTTCCTCGTGCCACTCGCCTCCGCGGTCCTCTGGGGCCGCAGCGACGAAGCCGAGCAGATACCAGCCGAGAATCCCGATCATCAGGATGGCGTGAGTGAGAAAGAGCTGCGCTGTAGCGACCTGGGAGAGATCGATCTCGACATCGCGCCCCACCAGCGACAGGGACTGAGTGACACCGAGCCAGAGCACCAGCGCCAGCAGGCCGAGGGAGGCGGCCCGCCGAAGTCGAGACGAGAGATCGGCTCGACCGAACTCCGGAGCCAGCTGCCCGCGCCGTTGCGACGACCAGTCGAACCAGACGGCTCCCAGCACCGCGATCAAAGGCGGGAGGGACATCCGAACTACCTCGAAAACGCTCATGGAGCGCGATTATCACCCACGACCGCGTGCTAACATCCAAGGTCGATCCCAAACGGTCGCAGACCGCTTCGGGCTCACCATCATTCCTGCGAAAACAGCCACAGGGCCTACAGAAACCGCCCCCGGGCGAGCCGTTTCCCGAGCTCGAGCACGAGCCACTTTCGGCCAACCCGAGGCCTTCGGGTGAGGGCAGCCGAGGATCACCCCTCGGCTGGCCGTGACTCGACGATCAGAGAGGAGCATCGCGTGAGCCGCTTTCCCGGCGTCGACTTCCTGGACTTCGAGTCCCTGCTTTCGGGCGAGGAGCGCCTGATCCGCGACAGCGTTCGTGCCTTCGTCGATCAGAAGGTCAAACCGATCATCGACGAGTGCCACCGCGAGGGACGAGCACCGCTCGAGCTCGCACCGGAGATGGGCGAGCTCAACTTGTTCGGAGCCACCATTCCGGACTACGACCTGCCCGGCCTCGGTGCGATCGCCTACGGCCTCATGAACCAGGAGCTCGAGCGCGGCGACTCGGGCATCCGAAGCCTGGCCTCTGTACAGAGCTCTCTGGTGATGTACCCGATCTACACGTTCGGCTCGCAGGAGCAGAAGGACCGCTGGATCCCTCGTCTGGCCAGCGGGCGGTCGATCGGATGCTTCGGCTTGACGGAGCCCGACTTCGGATCCAACCCGAGCTCGATGCGCACCGTCGCGCGCCGAGACGGAGCTGGTTGGGTACTCAACGGCGCCAAGATGTGGATCACCAACGGCCATGTCGCCGAGGTGGCCGTCGTGTGGGCCCGTACCGACGAGGGCATCCGCGGCTTCCTGGTCGAGCGCGGCACGCCCGGATTCGAGTCGAGCGTCATCCAGGGGAAGTTCTCTCTGCGGGCGTCCGAGACAGCAGAGCTGACCTTCAGCGACTGCCGAATCCCGGCCGACGCGATACTGCCCGACGGCCAGGGACTGCGCGCACCTCTCGCCTGCCTGACCCAGGCACGCTACGGCATCTGCTGGGGCGGACTGGGAGCGGCGATGGAGTGCTACTACACGGCCCTCGAGTACGCCAAACAGCGCGTTCAGTTCGCCGGTCAGCCCATCGCCAGTCATCAGATCATCCAGGAGCGCCTCGCCTGGATGATCACCGAGATCACCAAGGGTCAGTTCCTGGTGTATCAGCTCGGAAAGTTGAAGGAGGCGGGTCGCATGGAGCCGCAGCACGTATCCATGTGCAAGCGCAACAATGTGTGGGTCGCCAGGGAGTGCGCGAAGCTCGCCCGAGAGATCCTGGGAGCCGCCGGTATCGTGGACGACTACCCCATCATGCGGCACATGATGAACATCGAGTCGGTCTACACCTATGAAGGCACTCACGATATCCACACCCTGGTCATCGGCCAGGCGATCACGGGTATCGCCGCCTTCAACCCACCGATGCCTCGAGAGATGGCTCGCCAGGCGACCGTGGAGGCCGGCAGCTCGTGAGCCTCGATCAAGCCTTCGAACAGGACTTCATCCGGATCACCGAAGCGGCCGCGATCGCTGCCGCCAAGACGATGGGCCTCGGTGACGGGCACGCCTCCGACCGGGTGGCGGTCGAGGCCATGCGCAGCGAGCTCCAGAACACACAGATCTCCGGTCGGATCGTCATCGGCGAAGGCGAGCGCGACGAGGCTCCGATGCTCTGGGTGGGTGAACCGGTCGGTGCACTGGCAGGACGTGACGACATCCCCGGAGTCGACATCGCGGTCGATCCGCTCGAGGGGACCAACCTCTGCGCCACGGGCGCACCCGACGCGATTGCGGTACTTGCCGCGGCCGAGCAGGGCGGTCTCCTCCACGCCCCGGATGTCTACATGGAGAAGATCGTGGTCGGCCCGACTGCCCGCGGACGCGTTCACATCGACGCCCCGGTCATCGAAAACCTGCGGGCGATCGCCGACGCCTTCGACCGTGATGTCCCCGATCTCACCATCGTCGTTCTGGATCGCGAGCGGCACCGTCAGTTGATCGACGACATTCGCAAGGCCGGGGCGAGAGTTCGTCTGATCGGAGACGGCGATCTGTCGGCCGGCATTTCGGCCGCGGTTCGCGGCACCGGAGTTCACGCAGTCTTCGGTACCGGTGGTGCCCCCGAAGGCGTGATCACGGCGGCCGCCATGCGTTGCCTCGGTGGCGAGATCCAGGCTCGGCTGCGGGCTCTGGACGACAACCAGGTCAGACGCCTCGAGGAGCTCGAGATCAGCGACCCGGACCGGATCTACCAGACCGAGGACCTCGCTCCGGGCGAACAGCTCCTGGTGTGCTGTACGGGAGTCACCTCGGGTGAGCTACTGCGGGGTGTGCGCTTCTTCGGCCAGGCTTCCCGAACGGAGACCCTCTTCATGTCCCTCACCAGGCGAGTGATCCGCTTCGTCGATACGATCCACCGTGAGAACCCCACCACTCCGGTGCGCTTTCGCTAGAGCGCACCCCTCACAGAATCCCTACGGCGAGCCTCAAGATGATCAAGCCTGACCGCTGGATTCGACAGTGGGCCGAAGAGGGTCATGTCGATCCCTACGACCCCGCGCAGGTCAACTCGGCCAGCTACGACGTGCGCGTGTGTGACCACTGGATCTGCCCTACGCGGGACCCAGAGGAGTTCAGCTCGCCCCAGGTGAAGCTCTTTCCCGGCGAGGTCGTGCTCGCGTCGACACTCGAGTACGTTCGAATCCCGCGCTCGGTCGCCTGTGACCTCAAGCTCAAGTCGACGCTCGGCCGCCTCTGGATCAATCACTCCCTCGCCGGCTGGTGCGACCCGGGATTCGAGGGCAACATCACGCTCGAGCTACAGAATCTCGGTCCGGTTCCCTTCGTGCTCGATGCCGGTCGTCGCATCGCCCAATTGATCTTCCACACCATGGAGGCGGAGCCCGAGACCGCCTACGGAGAGAGCGGCTCTGGAAGCCACTATCAGGGTCAGCGCGGCACCACGACCGCCCGCGGATGACCGATGAGCATCTCCGGTAACCTCAAGACCATGGAGCTCTCCGAGCTCCTGCAGTGGATCGCCCAGGGCCACAAGACCGGCAGCCTACTGATCGACAACGGGCAGGTCCGCAAGAAGATCTTCTTCAACGACGGCAGAATCGTCGCGACCGCCTCGACCAGTCCTTCCGAGTACCTGGGGCATTTCCTGGTCGGACAGGGCCACATCACGGAGGAGCAGCTGGCCAAGGCGATGGAGATCCAGGAGAACAGCAAGCTCCTCTTGGGCAAGATCCTGGTCACGATCGGTGCGATCACCGAAGTCGAGCTTCAGCACATTCTGGTGATGAAGACCGAAGAGAGCGTCTATGACCTGTTCGACTGGGACGAGGGCGAGTTCCGCTTCGTCGAGGCGGAGAATCTGCAGGGCGGCCAGGTCGCCGTCGCCCTCGACGTGACCGGACTGGTGTTGCAGGGCATCAACCGGGTCGACGAATGGAAACGAATCCGTACCGTGATCCCCGACCCGGACAGCATCCTTCCGGTCACGGTTGCCGAGCCTGCCGAGGGCTCGCTCTCTCCTCAGGACGCCAAGATCCTCGAGCAGGTCAACGATGACCGGACGATCCGGGAGATCTGCATGCACAGCCATGCCAGCGAGTTTCACGTCTCACAGGTGCTGTTCCGCGAGCACCAGGAGAAGCGAGTCAAGCTGATACGGCTTCGCCCGCACTACTTGCCGGCAACCGAGGCAACTGCGGATGCGGCACCTGCGAGCCCCGAGAGCGAGGTCGTCAACGCCGCCGTTCTCGTCGAATCCGGAATTCAGCAGTTGGAGGCCGGCAACTACAGCCAGGCTCTGCGTCACCTTCGGGCGGCCTTGAGCCTCGAGCCCGACAACCGGCAAATCGAGCAACAACTCGCCGCAGCCAAGGAACGAATCGCCCAGCGGCTTGCCAGCGAGGGACTCGAGATGACCGCCGTGCCCGTCCTCAACTGTAGCGTCGAAGAGCTGACTACGCTCAACCTGGCTCCGGAAGAGGGCTTCGTGCTGTCGCGCGTCGACGGATCGTACGATCTGCAGTCGTTGATCAAGATCAGCCCGATGGATGCCCTGGACGCGCAGCTGGTCTTCCACCGGCTGCTCGAGGCAGGTCATATCACCATGCGATGAGCGGAAGGCTCGTTTCTCGCCCTACGCTCTCATTCAGCCGATCAGCATGCCTGCAATCGTGGCCGTCGACCACGACGCGAGCGCGCCTCCCAGCATCGCCCGCAGCCCGACGGCGGCCAGGTCGCTGCGCCGGCCGGGGGCAACCGCCGAGATCCCGCCGATCTGGATCCCGATCGAAGAGAAGTTGGCGAATCCGCACAGGGCATAGGTCGCAATGATCACCGCCCGCTCGCTCAACGCGTTCTGCTGGATATAGGTGCCCAGAGTGCCGTAGGCCACGAACTCGTTCAACGAGAGCTTGATCCCGAGCAGGTTGCCCACCTTGCCGGCATCCGCCCAGGGCACTCCCATCAGCCAGGCCAGCGGCGCGAGCACCGTGCCGAACAGCGTCTGCAGCGAGCCCGGGAAGTAGCCACGATACTCCCCGACGGCCGGAGAGAGTCCGCCACTTCCGTACTCGACGTACTCGCCTCCCAACAGCCGCCCGTCGATGAGACCGTCCGTCCAGTTGAACACCACGTCGACCACCGCGATCAAAGCGATGAAGCCGAGCAGCATAGCGCCCACGTTGACCGCCAGGCGAAGCCCGTCGCTGATGCCGTTGGTTGCCGCCTCGATGACGTTGCCGGCACGCTCGATCTCGGGGAGATCGACGTCGCCGGCGGTCTCGGAATGCTCGGTCTCCGGATAGATGATCTTGCCGAACACCAATGCCGCCGGAGCCGACATGACGCTCGCTGCGATCAAGTGGGCGGGGGGCACTCCGAAGGCGATGTAGCCTGCCAGCACTCCTCCCGCGATGGTGGCGAAGCCGCCCACCATGACCGTCAAGAGCTCGGAACGCGTCATGCCGTTCAGAAAGGGCTTGATCAACAGGGGCGCTTCGGTCTGGCCGACGAAGATGTTTGCGGTGCACGAGAGAGTCTCTGCACCGCTGGTCCCCAGCGTCCAGCGCATGAAGTGACTGAGTGCAGAGATCACCTTCTGCATGATGCCGGCGTAGTAGAGCACCGCCATGAAGCCCCCGAAGAACACGATCGTGGGCAAGACCTTGAACGCGAACTGGTAGCCGAAACCGGGCCAGACGCTACCTTCCGACGTGAAGAAGAACTGAGGATCCGAGAGGTTCCCGAAGAGGAACCGCGCACCGTAGTCGGACAGATTGAGGAACGCAGCCACCCGATCCGAGAGTGACTGGAAGATGACCTGGCCGGTCATTGCATTGGCAATGAGGGCGGTCGCTCCCAGGGTCACCAGGAACGCCCCCAGGGGACCCTGGGCGGCAGGCATGACACGCCAGCGAGCATTGACCAGCAGAGCAATGACCAGACCGGCCAGAAGCCACGGAAGAGCCCGGGGTCCGAATCGTCCGATGCCGCCTCCAACGACTGCCAGAACGGCCAGCGCTCCCAACAAACCGGCGAGTCCGTGGCGTCGGACCCGCTCGTTGCGCTGGATCATGTAGGCCACGATGAGCCCGGACAGCACTGCCATCCCGATGAAGCTCCAGACGTCCTCTCGCAGGATGATCACGGCGAAGAGGGACTGCAGTCCGAGGCCCCAGAGCACCGTTTTGAAGTTCACGGATCGGCGGTGATAGGACATCAGCCACGCGATGCCGAGCAGGACCAGCAGCCCCAGGAAGCTGACGAAGTTCATGCTGTCTCCTCGAGATGTCGGCACATTGTACAGAGATATGCCGAATGGCTGGCGCCGTCCGCAGGCAGAGGGGGCCGCCCGTGCCCTACCGCGATCAGAGAGCGCCTCCTGAAGGAGGCCCGAATTCAGCCACGAAAGCCGCCGCTCGAAGAGGCGCGCCGAGAGACGGCCGGTTCGGCGTCAGCCACTTCCCTTGAGGAAGCGATAGAAGTCGCCTTCGGTCGACAGCATCAAGATCGTGTCGGCATCGATCGTCTGCTCGAATGCCTCCATCGTCTTGAGGAACTCGTAGAAATTTCGCGAGTCTGCGGACTGATCGTAGGCACCGGCATAGATCTCGGTGGCGCGAGCATCGGCCCGCCCTCGAATTGTCTCGGCTTCGCGATAGGCCTCGGAGGTGATGCGCTGCTGGTCGCGCTCCATGTCTCCTCGAATCCGAGCGCGCTCGCCCTGACCCTGGGAGCGATACCGGTCGGCGATTCGCTGGCGCTCCGAGATCATGCGCCGAAAAACGTCGGGCTCGACCTGTTTGCCATAGTTGATGCGCCGGAACTGGACGTCGAGGATCTCGATCCCGAGATCGGCGGTCCGGCGCTGAGCGGCGGCCAGAATCTGCTCCCGGATGTCTTCGCGGCCCCGTTCGACCACGGCCCAGGACTGGGAGTCCGGGCTGGACTCGTCGACCGCCGGCTCTCGGTTGGTCGTGCGAATCACCTCGAGAAGATCATGCTTGGCCAACGCGTTGCGGGTCTCGCCGTCGAGAATGTCGTCGAGACGCGACTGACCGCCGCGCTCGTCGCGAAGCCGCTGAAAGTAGAGCAGCGGATCGGCGATGCGCCAGCGCGCGTACACGTCTACGAAGATGAAGACCTTGTCGCGAGTCGGCAGCTCCTCGGCATCTCCGGTCCACTCGAGGAATCGCTTGTCGAACACCTGTAGCTTCTGGATGATCGGAAGCTTGAAGTGAATCCCGGGTTCGGTGACCGCTCCACCGACCGGCTTGCCGAACTGGGTGATGATGACCTGTTGGTCCTCGCGAACGATGTATGCAGCGCTGCCCAGGATGAAGAGTAGCGCCAGCAGAAGAACGACGCCGATACCGAGAGTGGCGCGCATCAGTTGGACCCCCCGTCCGGCACCGGCTGGACGGCCGTCGCACGTACTGCCGTGTCGCGGTCGACCCCACCGAGAAGAGGAGTGAGTCCCTCGATCTGATCGTCGACGACCAGAGTGCGACCCGCCTGTTGGAGAACCTTGTTCATCGTCTCGAGGTACATCCGCTTGCGGGTCACCTCAGGCGCCTTGCGGTACTCCGCGTAGAGAGCCGCGAACCGCTGCGCGTCGCCTTCGGCACGATTGACCCGATCGAGCGCGTAGCCCTCGGCTTGCTGCACCGTCTGGAGAGCCTCGCCCTCGGCACGCGGGATCAACTTGTTGTATTCGGACTGGGCCTCGTTGATCAGACGCTCGAGCTCCTGCTCGGCCTGGTTGACCTCGTTGAAGGAGGGCTTCACCGGGTCGGGCGGATTGATGCTCTGCAGCACGACCTGGTCGACCCGAATGCCGTTCTCGTACTGGTCACACAGATCCTGTAGCTGCAGTGCGACCTGGTCCTCGATCTCGGCTCGCCCGACCGTGAGCACTTCGTTGACGGTGCGATCGCCGACCACCTTGCGCATCACCGCCTCGCTCATGTCGCGCAGGGTGCTTTCCACATTGCGCACCCGGAAGAGGTAGCGATAGGCGTCGACGATCCGGTACTGCACCACCCATTCGACCATCGCCGCATTGAGGTCGCCAGTCAGCATGCTGGCCTCCTCCGGTTGTTCGGTGAAGGTCGAGCGCACGCCGACCTCCTGGCTGCGAAAGCCGAACTCCGACTTGAGCTGGCGCTCGACCGGTACCCGGTAGAGACGGTCGACGAAGGGCAGTTTGACGTGCAGCCCAGGTCCGGCATCGTTCTCCTGACCGAGGTACCGCCCCAGGCGGAGGATGATGCCGACCTCTTCGGGCTTGATCGTGAAGATCGAGTTGAAGGCGACGACACCGAGCAGGATGGCGAGGAGAATCCAGCGGATTGCCCCGCTCCCCTCCTTGGAGAAGCGTTCCTTCGAGAAGCGCTTCAGATCTTCGAGGTCCAGGCGAGGACCGTCACTACCTTGTTCGAAAGCCATTGCAGCACCTTATCCGATGGAGAGCTGTCGACAGCGGGGGCAGCTGCTCATTTTCTCTCCAGATTCGTCGCGATCCGAGAAGATTCCTACGAGACGCCAGAAAACCTCGAAGATCCTCCCCCTTCTTCGGCTCGAGCCACCGTTGGGCGGGCCACTTCCGAGAGGGCGGCCGCCGCCCACACTCGGACGGCACCCCATTGGAGGACCGACCCCTGCCAGCAACTCCGTGGCCATCAACTCGGCAGCGCGCCCCAGATGTCGCCGACCGTGAAGCCCTCGGGGAAAGGATCGTCGGGGTCGAGTACGTACTGTGCGAAGCCGGTGATCCATGCCGTACCGGAGAGCGTGGGCACGACGGCCGGGTGCTCGCCGACCTTCGTTTCCCGGATCAGTCTGCCGGTGAAGAGGGTCCCGAGGGGCCCCTCGTGAAGAAAGTCCTCGTGCAAGGGCAGCTCGCCCCGGTGGTGGAGCACGGCCATCTTGGCGCAGGTGCCGGTTCCGCAGGGAGAACGGTCGAGGGCGCCGGTCCAGGTCTCTGGGCGGCTCCAGTCGAGAATCCCGGTGGAGACGACGACGGCGTTCTTACGGCTCGCGCGAGGGTCCAGGGGTGGCCCTGAAAGCTGTGCGATCGTGACGCCGCGGATCTCCGGGTTCTCGGGATGGAACACCTCCAGCTGTTCCTGAGCCGCCTTCTTGATCATCTCGCCGATGCGAGCGATCTTGCCGCCCTCCTCTGCCGTGAGCCGCAGCCCGAAGGGCTCGGCATCAGCGATGACATAGAACATGCCCCCCCAGGCGACATCGACGCGGATCCGCCCCAGCTCGGGGACCTCGATCTCGCGATCGACGTGGAGCGCGAACGCGGGCACGTTCTCGAAGGTCACGCTCGAGACCTTGCCTGCATCGACCTCGGCGACCACCCTCACCAGGCCAGCCGGAGTCTCGAGCGTCAGTCTGGTGACCGGCTCCTCGCAGGGCACCATGCCGGTCTCGATCAGTGCTGTAGCGACACAGATCGTGTTGGTGCCCGACATCGGTGGGTACTCCACCTGCTCCATGATCACGAAGCCCGCGTCCGCCTCCGCAACGGTCGGTGGGAGCACGAGATTGCAGTTGGACGCGGGGTAGCCGCGCGGCTCACGCAGCATGCGCTTGCGCAGGTGGTCGGCATGGTCGCGTAGATACACCATCTTCTCGAACATCGAGGAGCCGGGGACGTCGAGGACGCCACCGACGAGGACGCGCCCTGGCTCACCACCAGCATGCAGATCGATCGCCTGGATCATCGTCGAGAGTCGCATGGACTGGATCATAGACGAGCACCCGAGACTCTCGAGCGGGCCTGCGCCGGCTCCAGCCGCTCGAACCCCAGATCGGAGCTCTGCCACCCGTAGGAGCTCGGGAGGCCCGCACGCGCAATCCGTCGGGAAAGCGCCCTCCCAGGTCCGTATACTGCACCCATGCCTCCCCGCTTCGACGAAGAGGCCCGGTCGCTTCGCCTCTCTGTCGCCGACCTCCTCGACACCGAACAATTGCGCACTCTCGGTTTCGCCAACCGCGGCGGCTTCGAGCGCATGTGGCTGGGCCAGGCGATTCACAGCGACTATCAGGAGGGGGCCATGGAGGCGGACCCCTCCTACCGCCGCGAGGTACCGGTATGCCTCGAGCTCGAGCATCGGGGCTGGAGGGTCGAGGTGCACGGTCGCATCGACGGCATCCGGCGCACCGAGGGCGGCAGCCTGACGGTCGAGGAGATCAAGTCGGTACGTCCGGGCGCCGGGCTGTCCCCGAGGACGGCGGAGATCTATCGTCGTCAAGCGTTGCTCTACGCGTGGTTCCTCGAGCGCGAGACCGCCGAGCCGGTGGCGGCGGAGCTGATTCTGATCGAGATTGGCACCGGACAGATCGAACGGGTCGCGCTCGAGGGCGACAGCGCCGGACTCGAGGTCTCGGTCAAGCGCCGCCTCAACGCCCTGATCGCCGCGCACGAGAGTGAGAGCGAGAACCGCCGGCGTCGTCAACGGGCCGCTGAGACCCTCGAGTTTCCCTTCTACCGTCCGCGCCCCGGCCAGGACACCATTCTCGACAGCGTCACCGCAGCTCTGGAGCAGCGCGAGCATCTCCTGGTCGAGGCACCCACCGGCATCGGCAAGACAGTCGCCGCACTCTACCCGGTGCTGCGCCACGCCCTGAAGAACGATCAGCGCATCTTCGTCCTGACCGCCAAGACCACCCAGCAGGAGATGGCCTGTCGCGTGCTCGAGCTGCTCAATCGTGACGAGGCGTTCCACTCTCTTCGCCTGCGCGCCAAGTCGCGGATGTGCGCCAACGACGAGCTGATCTGCCACGAGGAGTACTGCGACTACGCGCGCGACTACTACTCTCGACTCCAGAAGAGCGGGGTGCTGCCAGAGCTGCTCGACCGACACACGACCCTCCAACCCGACGAGATCTTCGCCACCGCCCGATCGGCGAAGGTGTGCCCCTTCGAGGTCAGTCTCGAACTGGGGCAGAGAGTCCAGGTGACGGTGTGCGACTACAACTACGCCTTCGCACCGCATGTGGCGCTGAGCGACTTCGGCGAGGACAACGACCTCGGCGACACGGTGCTGGTGATCGACGAGATCCACAACCTCATCGACCGCGGCCGTGGCTACTACAGCCCGTCGCTGGGCTCGCGTCGCTGCCGAGACATCGCCGGGGTGGCCGGGGAGCTGGCGACACACGGGGGCGGCGAGGGTGGCGGCACCGGAGCCTCGATCGCCGGACGAATCGAAGTGCTGTGCAAGACCCTCGCCCGGTTGATCGAGTCGACCGTCGAGGAGTACCTGCCGCCGGGCGCCGCCGACGGCTCCCTCGAGGCGGGCCTGCCCGAGGACGAACTGTGGCGACTGCGGCCGGAGTTCGACCGCACGTTCGTCGACTACCTGGAGCACCGGCGCGAAACCAAGAGCTTTCGTGCCGAGGATCCGTTCGTGGAACTCTACTTCGATCTGCTTCGCTTCCTCGACACCCTCCAGCGCTCTCACAACGAATCCTTCAGCCACTGTGTCCAGCGGGAACGAGGCGAGAGCTCGATTCGCATCCTGTGCCTCGACGCGAGCCGCTTTCTTGGCGAAGTGATCAATCGCTGTCACAGTGTGATCGGACTGTCTGCCACCCTCTCTCCGGCGGAGTTCTATCGGGATCTGCTCGGTTTCGATCCTCAACGGTCCTCCTCTCTTCGGGTCCCCTCCCCGTTCCCACCAGAGAACCGAGCCGTGGTCATCGACACGACCGTGGCCACGACCTGGCGAGAACGCGCGGCAAACTACGATCGCCTGGCTCAGCGTCTCGGCGAGTTCGCGACGGCCGTGCCGGGCAACTGCCTCGTGCTGTTTCCCAGCTATCGCTTCCTGACCGAGGTGTACGAGCGGCTGCCGGAGATGCCCCGGCGGGTATTGGTGCAGCAGAGAGCCGATGGCGAGACCGAGCGTCAGCAGATCCTCGACACCCTGCGCTCGGCGCTGTTCAGCGATGTGCTCTTGCTCGCCGTCGCAGGAGGGGTCTTCGCCGAGGGGGTCGACTACCCGGGAGAAACCTTGCGTGCCGTCGCCATCGTCGGTCCCTGTCTGCCAACCGTGTCGCTCGATCAGAAGCTCCTCGAGAGCTACTACGAAGAACGCTTCAGCCGTGGATTCGAGTACGCCTTCGTGATTCCCGGGATGACGCGGGTGGTCCAGGCAGCCGGGCGCCTGATTCGCTCCGCCACCGATCAGGGAGTGATCGCCCTTTTCGACAAGCGCTTCACTCATAAGCTCTATGCTCGCCACCTGCCCGAAGACTGGATGACGGACTCCGCGGACGCGGACGGCGGTAGGCCCGGAGGTCTGTCGGGGCATCCTGCCTCTGTGGCAGCCTCGTTCTTCGCACAGCTGACCGAGGAATCAGAAGAAATCGGATGAGTCCATAAACCGATCGGCCGGGTGGCCCGTACAAAAGATGAACGGCGGGCAGGGCACCCCCGGGACGGCCCTCTCGCGAGGATGTCTCGAAATGAGGCGCCACCCCCGCCGAAGGGCGCGACAGCGCTCGAGAGAAGACAATCTCCCTCCTCCAGACCCTGCTCGGTCGCGGGGTCTTTTTTTTGTCAGAGCTGTCGCGACAGCCCTCTCACGTCCCGGACTCAGCGCCCGCCCACGCCTCCCACAGCTGACTCGCCGAGGCAAATCGTTTGTTCGGACTGGGATCGAGACACGCGTCCAGAACCCGCTCCAGCTGGGGCGAAATCCCACTCCACGCCAGCGAAGGCTGGGTGGCCACGGGATGCTCGGGATCCTCGAATGGGTAGCGACCGACCAAAGCCTGATAGAGCAGGACCCCGAGGGCCCACACGTCCGAGCGCTCGTCGGGACGGGCTCCCGAGCGCTGCTCAGGGGACAGACGGGCCCGTTGCGGATCGTCGAAACTGGTGTGCTGACCGGCCATTCCCGCATCGGTGATCTTGAGAGCTCCGGAGCTCGACGCCAGTACGTCGCGGGCGCACAGCGCGCCATGCACCTGTCCCACGCCATGCAGCGCGGCCAGTGCGGCGCAGCTCTGCTGCGCCAGTGCCCGTACCTCGTTCGCGCCGAGACGCGCTCCGGAATCGAACGCCGTGGCGAGCGAGACTCCCCGCACGAACTCTCTGGAAACCCAGGCGATCTCCCCGCTCATCCCCGAATCGATCACCTTCGCCAAGCCCGAATGCCGCACACCTCCCAGGGCCTGGAGAGCCGGCACCAGCCGCTCCCGATGGGAGTGGCCCCCCTCGAGCAACCGCAGTGCGACCCAGTCGCCGAGCTCCCGGTCGAGCGCCTTGTAGAGAGGGCCCGCTCGTCCCACCCCGAGTCGCTCACGCAGCTCGAAACGCTCCCCGAGCACGGTTCCGGAATCGATCCCGTCCAAACCGAGCGCGACCTCGCCGTCTGCCTCCGCCTCCTCGAGCCCCCGCAGCCCACCGTCGAGGACGACGGCCGACTCGGCATCGAGCACGAACAGGGGCTGAGGCACGAGAATCCCACGCTGTTCGCGCACCGTCACTCCGGCAACATCGAGCTCGCTCGCGACCCGACTGTGCAGGTCCCGCGAGAGAACGACCTCTCCGGCTCCTGCCTCCCGCAACAGACTGTCGAGTCGCCGCAGGACCAATCCTACGGCCACCGGCTCCGGAGCCCCATGGACCGGCAGCGTTCCACTGGCCACCGGGCCGAGGGTCACCGCCGCACAGCCAGCCTCCACCTCGTCGAAGGCACTGTCCGCAATCGACATGTCTCGGACCAACCTCGCTGCGAGGCCGACCGCGATGTCGGCAGCCGCGGATTCGAAGCTGACCAGCAGCCGATGTCCGAGGGCACCCTCGATTCGTCCACCTCGACGCAGGGTCACCGCTCGGGCCGACTGGAGATCCCGCTCCAGCTTGCGCAGGCTTCGTACCGGCTCCGACGCACTCCGCGCTCCCGCGACCGAACGGTTCTCGACAAGAATCAAGATCCGTTCCGAGCTGGACGGGCTCTCGGCGCGGCCGGCGAGCAACGGTTCGTTCATGGAGCGCGAGACCCGTTCGGCCATCTGGCTGAGCGCTCGCTCGCTCTGCACCGACCCGAGCAGGCGGTCGAGATCCTGACCGATCTCCCGGAAGCTGTCCCCCGTGCGGGACGCGATCCGCCCTGCCAGGTCACCCTGGCGGGCGGCCGCCAGGGAGGCGGACACGAGTGACAAGTCACGCCGCACTGCTCCCGCTGCCCAACGAGCCGCCAGAGCGAAAAGCAAGAGCGAAACCAGTCCGGCAAGGACAGTCACAGCCGCCAGACGCCCGAAGGGTGCGGCGATCGCGCTCCGAGAGACCAGGGCCAGAACCACGCCGATGGGCTCATCCTCGGTGTCACGCAGCGGCACCGGAAGCACGCGCCAGCGTTCGCCCTCGAGGTCCAGATCGCGCCCCAGTCCGTCCAACAGGAGATTCACCGGCCCCAGCTTTCTCAGCTCGTTGGGAAGCGCCACCGCCAACTCTTCCGGAAGGCTGCTTCCCGCCAGGGTGACTCCTGCCGGGCCGAGGGCGAGGAAGGCGATGTCGTCGGGCAGCGCGTCGGCCACCTGGCGTGCGAATCGATCGCCGACGGCACTTCCCACCAGCAGGTAGCCGTAGGGATCGAAGTCGCGCTCGAGGGTGCGCGCCGAGGCCGCGAAGAGCCGGCCGTTCGCCTGGACCAGACCGGTGACCCGGGTCCGCTCCAGAGTCATCGACACCAAGGGGATCTGCGTCAGCGGCGGCTCAACCTGAAAGTCGCCTCTGGACACCAAAACCTCTCCGGCGGCATCGGCGATCAGGATCGCGTCCAGGCTCGCCTCGTCGCGACGTTGCTCGAGAAGATCGCCGAGAGCGTCGAGATCCAACGCCACCCTCTCCGGCTCGGGCTCCAGCGGGTCGTCCAGGAAGCGCGCTCCGGGCGGAGGGCCGGACTCCGGAACGGGCTCGGGAGCGGCCAACGCCGACAGTTGAGCCGCCACGAAGGGATCCCGAGCCACCAGGTCGGCGATGAGTCCCAGCGACTCGAGACGACCGCGGAGAAGCTGCGCGTGCAGCGCGTGCGCGTCATCGAGTCGCTCCTCGATCCGGCGATCGAGAACGGGAGAAATGACCGCTCGCCCGAGCCCGAGGAGCATCACCACCAGAACGACGATACTGAGGCCGCCTCCCAGAAGGGTTCGTGTCTCGAGCTTCATCCTCGGTGAGCCATCCCCTCGATCTCCTCCCCCCTGGGACATTCTGCAATCGATGCCGGGGCCATCGAAGCCGGGATGCTATCAGGGGAGGACTGGACTTCGTGGGCTTTCGTCGTGTCCTACAGATCGCTGCGCGACCACGCTGGCGTGTCCTGTTTCCCGGTGCTAGCTTGGTCCTCGACCGCCTCGGACACCCTTCATGTTGATTCGACAGATCGAGCAGTTCATCACCGATTCGGGCCCCTCGAAGGCCTCAGGGGAGAGCCTTCGCGACACCAGCGAGGAGCTCGAGCGCCTGGCCCTGCGCGCCTTCACCTTCCAGTACGAGCGCATCGAGCCGCTGCGCCGACTGTGCGATCGCCGCGGATGCACCCCTGCCAGCGTGGCTCACTGGAGTGAGATCCCCGCCGTGCCCACCTCGGCCTTCAAGTCCTTCGTGCTGTGCGCCGCCACGGCTCGCGAATGCTTCCGCTCGAGTGGTACCACCCAGGGCAGCGAGACTCGCAGCGTGCACTATCACCCCTACCCGGACCTCTACCGGGCCACCATCGATGCCACCTTTCGCGACGCTTGCCTCCCCGGCGCCGCACCGCTGGCCATTCTGTCCCTGATTCCCTCTCGCACGCAGCTGCCCGATTCGAGTCTCTCCTTCATGGCCGATCACATCCTGGAGAACCACGCCAGGGAGCCGCGCTGTCTGGCCATCACCGAGCACGGGGTCGATCTCGATCGTGCGCTCGACTGGCTTGAAGGACGCGCGGCCGCATCCGCGCCCGGCTTGATCCTGACCACGGCATTCGCCCTGGCGGAGCTGATCGAGGCCCTCGAAGTGCGGGACATCCGAGCGCAGTTGCCACGTGGAAGCGTGATCTTCGAGACCGGTGGATTCAAGGGACGACGGCGCGAGCTCGAGCGCACCGAGCTGCTCGCCGGCGTGGAGTCGAGACTCGGAGTACCGCCCGGCTTCGTGGTGCGCGAATACGGAATGACCGAGCTGACGGGCCAGGCCTACACGCGGGTGCTCCAGGGCGGCGACCCGGACTGCTTCTACCTTCCCCCCTGGATGCGATTCCGCGTTCTCGACCCCGCTCGAATGAACGAGGTCGAGCCTGGCGAGCTCGGGCTGCTGGCGCTGTTCGACCTGTCGAACGTGGGCTCGGCACTCTCGGTGCTGACCGAAGACCTGGCTCGCCAGATCGTCGAGCCCTCGAGGCCAGGACGCTCGGCTCGCAACGGCCGTGCCGAAAGCGGGTTCGTCCTCGAGGGGCGCGCGGCCGGCGCCGAGCTGCGCGGCTGCTCGCTCACGGTCGAGGAGCTGGGACTCGCACCCGGTGAAGCTCCCGCATGAGCCTCACCCCGAAGGCCGCTGAAGCACTCCTCGGCCGTCTGTGTACAGAGGGCTTCGACCGGCTCTCGGCCTGCTCCGATTCGGCGCTCGAAGCGGCATGGCGTGACACGGTCACGGCGCTCGGCGATCCCGCCTCTCGCGAGCGTCGAGCGCTCGAAGAGGAGCTGTCCGGCCACGTCGAGCTGACACCGCCCGCTCTGTCGGCCGCGCTCGAAGTCATCCTCTCCGGCGTCTCCCCTGCTGTGGCCGCACGGATCTTCACCCTGGCCGAGCGCAGACGCCAGGCCTCGCCAGCGCTGGTGCTCCTCGCCG
Organism: uncultured Acidobacteriota bacterium; assembly: GCA_963851415.1. Taxonomy (GTDB): domain Bacteria; phylum Acidobacteriota; class Thermoanaerobaculia; order Multivoradales; family Multivoraceae; genus CAWKPF01. The sequence goes on along the minus strand of CAWKPF010000002.1, from coordinate 2,976,190 downwards.
AGACCCCCGTGGGACTCGCCGTGCAGTCTCTGCTCCCGGCCCTCGCCCGGCGTCGACCCCTGGTGCTCAAGAGCGCTCGGGCGGAGCCTCGCTTCACTCCGTTCCTGCTGCACGCACTCGCAGCGCGAGAGCCCGCGATCGGGGACGCCTTCGCCGCCTTGAGCTGGGAGGGAGGCGTTGACCCGATCGAGCGGATCCTCGTCGACGGAGTCGACCAGGTGATTGCCTACGGCGGCGCGTCGACGGTGAATGCGCTCCGCGCGAGCTGGGGAGAAAAGGTCTTCGTCCACGGACCGAAGCTCAGCGTTGCGCTGATCTCGGGAGACGGCGAAGCGCTCGACGGCGCGACCCTCCTCGCTCTGGCCCGCGACGTCGCGCTGTTCGAGCAGCGCGGCTGTCTGTCCCTACAACTCGTCCTGGTGGAGCAATCCGGCGAGATCGTGGCTCGCCGCCTGAGCCAGGCCCTCGAGCGGGTGGCGCTCGAGCTGCCCCCTCCGCCACTGTCCACGTCCCGGGCACTGGCGATCCAGCAGCTCCGATGCGAGGCAGAGATGCGTGGACTCTGGACCACTGCGGAATCGATCTCAGCAGGATGCGTCCTCTTTGCTGGTCGACTCGAGGAAGCGCCCGGCCCGCGGTCACTCCCCTTGCAACCGTCTCCAGGTGGTCGAACTGTTCTCGTCTGGGAGGTCTCTTCGATCGAGCATGGAGTCGCAGCATTGGAGCCCCTGCGCGGCCACGTGCAGGGGGCGGTGTGGGCCGGAGCCGACAGCGCGCCCGAACCGACCTCGCAGATCGCCGACAGGCTTCGCGCTTTGGGCGTCACCCGGCTGGCTGGTCCCGGCAAGCTGCAGTACGTCGATGCACTCTGGCCGAACGGTGGCATCGACCCGCTGGCTCTCTATTGAGCGACGCGATCACTTCTTGCTCACCAGCTCCGCCAATGCCTTTTCGGGAGTGCGCCATTCGTCGCTGGTGATTCGACCCACCTCTTTGCCATCGACCCAGACAACGCCGGTCGGCACTGCCGTGATCTTGAGACGCGACGCTTCCGTGTCTGCTGCGAATCCCGACTGGGGCAGACCGTAGAAGTCCATCTTGATCGCAGTCCCTTTGAGACCGCGCGCCACCTTCAACATCCGCGGCACGTACTGGGCGCAGAAGGGACACCATGTCCCGAAAAAGACGCGCACCCGAATATCGCCGGTGGCCTTTTCGAGCTCCGCCATGAGATCGGCATCGGGACTGTAGCGATCGGCCAACTCGGTGTAGGAAGCCGAATAGGCTTCCATTCTCGAGCGGGTCTGCGCCCCGAGCAGTGGCGGCTTGTCCGCCATCACCAGCGTCTTGCCCTCGACGACGAAGGTCACTGTCGTGCCCTCGGTCTGGATCGCCCCCACCTGGCCGAGCAGGGCTCCGTTCAATAGATCGATCGTGCCGTCCGACTGGCGTGCCACCTTGAGCACGTGGACCTCTCGCACAGCCTGGGAGCGAGGCTCGATCAGCACCGGCGAGGACAGCTGGGGAGTGAGAATCAGATACGAAGGAAACTGGCGTGAAAAGAACACCTCTGCCTCTTCGTCAGGCGCGCCGTCGACGGTCACGACGAGGTCCTGGCGAAGCGCGTAGTCCTCCTGGGCGAGGGCCGGGATCGACCCAGCGATGCAGAGCGCGGCCACGAGCGAAAGGAGCGCCAGGTGCAAGCCGAGTCGCAGCGAGGGATCTCGGAAGGGCAGGGTAGGTCCAGGCACGGTCATGTTCGGTCTCTCCGTCGGAGTTCGGTGGTGCTTCAGGGCTGGGCAGCCTTGGATGAGGCGAGTGGGGGCAAGCCGTTCCAGGTCTCGGTGACGACGCCCTCTTCGAGCCGGAAGGAACGCGGCAGGGTGCGGTAGAGGGGCTTGAGCATTGCAGCCGGTGCCTCGGTGATCTCGAAGGCCGGACCGTACTGCCAGAAGAAGGTGTGATTCTGCTCGGGTGTCGCGTCGCTGAAGACGGTCAACCCGGGACTTCCCGCCAGAGCGACCTCGTTCAGGTCGACCACTGCGGCACCGAAGCTCTCGTCTTCGAGATCGGCGAGCACCACCAGGTGCCCTCCCCGTTCGAGCCAGGGCGCCACCGTCGGCATGCACACGCGCTCGTCTTGCGCACCCGCACAGAGGTCTGCGATCGCCACGCCCGGGCGAAGCCTGGTCGCCATGTCGTCCAGCGGCAGGCTCGGTGCTCGCCAGGCAAAGACCAGCGCGCCGACCGTGAGGGCACTCACCACGACGAGACGCCACCTGGGCCACGCACGGAGGGCACTCCGACCCAGGAAAGCCAGAAGGAGTGGCGGCACGAGCAGGAACAGATCCTGCCAGAACGCCTGGGACGGAGTGCGCTCGACGAGATTGCCGAAACAGCCACAGCCGGCTTCCGCATCGAGGGTTCCCTGAGTGAACCGGTAGTAGGCGCGACCCGTGAGGAACAGGAAGAAGGTCACCAGCGCGGCTGTGGGGAGGAGCACCCACAGTCGCCGAATCCCCAGCAGCAGGGCCGAACCGAGGCCGACCTCGAGCGCGAGGGCAACGGCAGCCACCAGACCGGCCGAGAGAAGGAAGTCGAGCCCTTCCGCTTCGATCGTGCGCGCGAAGGCCACCGGGTCGAGCATCTTGGACCACGCACCGAAGAGCAGCACCGCTCCCAGGAAAGCCGCGGCAAGGGTACCGATGACGCCCTTCCAGGCCGCGGGGGGCGCGGCCGACGACGAGGAGCTCACGGGAGTTGGCGAGGAGGAGTCGAGTGTGTTTTCCATCGAACGGAGTCTGGGGGATGTCTGGGCAGAGCCCGGAGCGGGAAGGAACCGCGAAGGCGCCGTTCATCCTACGGATTGGCACGTTTCCTCGCAACCTGGTGGCGACCCCAACGGAGGCGATTCTGCCGTCTTGCCCCGTCCTCGATGCCGATCCGACACTCCAGGACGACGAGAGCCGCCCTGGTTTCAGGCTCAGAGCCGCGCCCTCAACCGTTTTTGCAAGAACCGAGCCGGCTTCGGAGTACCCGTGCGGTCGGCGAGTCCACGGCGTCGACATGACTTCGTGTTGGCCCCGAGTAGAGCAGACGTCCTCCCGAGTCACCCCCACCGGGACCGAGGTCGATCACCCAGTCCGAGGCGGCGATCAGTTCGAGGTTGTGCTCCACCACGACCACGCCCTCCCCCTGCTCGACCAGGTGGCGAAGAGTGCGATAGAGCTGCTCGATGTCGGCGAGATGGAGCCCGGTGGTCGGCTCGTCGAAGAGAAACAGCCGCGATCGACGGTCGGGCTGTTTGGGACCGCCGAGAAAGGCGGCCAACTTGAGCCGCTGCGCTTCCCCCCCCGAAAGCGTGGCCGTCGGCTGACCGAGTCGAAGGTAGCCCAGGCCAACCGCTCGCAGAGGCTCGAGACGTCGCACCAGCGACCGGTTCTCCGAGAACTCCCGCGCAGCCTCATCGACGGTCAGCTCGAGGGTCTCGGCAATGTCGCGACCCCGTAGACGGACCTTGAGGATCTCCTGCTTGAACCGATGACCCTGACAACTGTCGCAGGTCACCCTCACCGGGGCCATGAAATGCATGTCGACCTGGACCACTCCGGTGCCCTCACACTCAGGGCAACGCCCCTTGTCGGTGTTGAAGGAGAAATGCCCGGGACCGATGCCGGCCCGCTTGGCGTCGGGCTGCGCCGCGAAGAGCTTACGGATCTCGTCGTAAGCCTTGACGTAGGTCGCCGGATTGGAGCGGGTCGAGCGCCCGATCGGGCGTTGGTCGACCAGCACCACGTCCTCGATCTCCTCGAGCCCGTCGATCTGCCTCACAGCACCGGGGTCGACTTCCACCTCGCCGCGCGAGCGCTGGAAGTTGGCATAGAGCACGTCGTTGACCAGTGTGGACTTTCCCGAGCCCGAGACCCCGCACACCGCGACCAGCGCCGGGAACGGGAAGGAGACCGAGACGTCCTGCAGATTGTTCTGGCTGGCACCGACGATCTCGACCGTCCCCCCCGTGCCCGACTCCCCGGCGTCAACGGTGCTCCCGGGAGACTCGAGGGAGCGCACGACCCCCGGGCCCAGGTAGCGCGCGGTCAGGGACTCGGGATTCGAGAGCACCTCACCAGGGGGTCCTTCGGCCATGAGCCGGCCTCCCCCTTCCCCAGCTGCCGGGCCGAGGTCGATGAGCCAGTCGGCACCTTCGATCAGGACCGGATCGTGCTCGACCACCAGGACCGTGTTGCCCCGCGCGGCAAGATCGTGCAGCAGCGCGAGCAGCGCTTCGCTATCGCGCGCATGCAGGCCGACGGTGGGCTCGTCCAGCACGTAGAGGGTGCTGGTCAAGCCCGATCCCAACGCGGCCGCCAAATGAATGCGCTGGGTCTCCCCACCCGAGAGAGTCCTTGCCTGTCGGTCCAGGGTCAGATATCCGAGACCCACCCGGTCGAGAACCTCGAGTCGCTCGCGGAGCTGTTCCAACAGATGACCAGCTCGTTTCGAGGCGCTTTGGGAGAACTGCGTCTGTTCGAACCATTCCCTCAGATCTCTGAGCGCCAGGGTCGTGAGCTCCGGAAGCGCTCTTTGTGCAACGCGCACCGCTCGCGATCGGGGTTGGAGACGGGTGCCCTCGCAACTGGCACAGGGATGGTAGGCACGGTAGCGCGCCAACAGCACTCGCACGTGCACCCGATAGGAACGCCGCTCCATCCACTGAAAGAACCGGTCGATAGAGGTGAAGCCGCTCCGGCGTCGACCCACGCTGGCACCGCTCCAGATCCACTCCCGGTCTGCGGGATCGAGCTCGCTCCAGGGCAGGTCGAGGGGCACACCTCGCTCGAGGCAGCTCTCGAAGAGCCCTTCGTAGAGATCTTCGTAGGCCGGGGAGTTCCAGGGCGCGATCGGTCGTTCCTCGAGCGTCCTCGACGGATCCGGCACGACTCGATCTCGATCGATCCCGATCACCCGGCCGAAGCCCTGACACTCCTGGCAAGCGCCCAGAGGGGAGTTGAAGGAGAAGAGAGGCGGAGTCGGCGCCAGCCCCGGGCGCGCGCACACCGGACAGGCCAGACCGGGACGGAGTCGCGTTCGCCCGACATCGCCGTGCACATCCAGCACTCCGTCAGCCAGTCCCTGGATCGACAGACCCTGCTCGACGGCTGCCAGGATCCGCCCGAGCGAGCCCTCGTCGGCACGGAACCGACCCAGGACGAGAGGCAACGGATCGCGGCGCTTCAGCCAGCGGGCACCTGGCTCGAGACGCTCGACACGCTCGTCGTCATCGCTGGCGAGCACTCGTCCGAAGCCCTGCCGGATGAGCTCCTGCAGCGCCTCATTCGCCCCGCGCTGCGGCCTCGACACCCGGGCCACCAGCGTGACCCGCTCGCCCAGAGCCCCCGATGCGAGCTTGCTTGCGAGGGAGGCCGCAGTGTGCTGCTCCATCTCGCCGTGTCCTTCGGGACAGTGCACCACTCCAATGTGCGTGAAGAGCAGACGCAGAAGGTCATGTACCTCGGTAATGGTGCCCACCGTGGACCGTGCGTTCTTGACCGAGTTGTGGGCCTCGAGCGCCACCGTCGGGAGCACGTTCTCGATCTCGTCGACCGGCGGTCGCTCCATCTTGTCGAGGAACTGCCGGGTATAGGTGGACATCGACTCGATGAAGCGGCGCTGGCCTTCGGCGTAGATGGTGTCGAAGGCGAGCGAGGATTTCCCGGCGCCGGAGGGCCCGGTGACGACCGTCACCTGACCGTGCGGAACATGGCAATCGACGCCCTTCAGATTGTGGGTGCGGGCCCCCAGCACCCGAACTGCGATCACGGCTGGCAGCCCAGCATCTCGAGCAGTTGGGGATCCATGGAGGTCAGATACGAAACCACGACCGCCAACAGCGAAAGCACCAGTAGCACCAGCGCCACGATGGTGTGGTCGGTTCGTTCCGGTTTGAGCGGGTCGAGCCAGCGCGCCAGCAGCCAACCGCCTGCCAATCCCCCCACGTGTGCCAGATTGTCGACAAACGGGATGAGCAGACCGAGCACCAGCAACGGCAGAACGAATCCCATCAACAATTGGCGCCCGATCTCGGTCCGGCCGCTGCGCCGTCCGTAGTAGATGAGGGCGCCGAGCCAACCGAAGATCGATGCGGAAGCCCCCACGGTGAGAGAGGCTCCTCCGAGAAACGTCCGGCCGAAGTACCAGAAGGATGCGCTGGTGAGCAGGAATCCGGTGATCGAAGAAAAGAGGTAGATGATCACCGCACGCCCCGGACCGTAGGCCTGAGCCATCGCCGGTCCGAGCTGACGCACCCAGTAGAGATTGAATGCGATATGGAGCAGGCCTCCGTGTAGCCAGGTCGCGGAGAGTACGGTCCACCAGCGGCCGAACTCGAATACCGGAAGGCCTCCGCTCGAGCCCAGGCGGAAGAGCGTGCAGGGGGTCGGCGAGAGGAGGGACATCAGGCCACCCCGCATCAGCCCCGACGGGTCCATCGCGAGCGAGACGAGGAACAGGAACAGGCACGCCCCCAGGGTAAAGGGGACGAAACCGAGATCCTGCCCCATCTTGCGCAGGGCCCCAGCGAATCCGAACAAGCCGGGCTTGCGGCGACCGCAGTGATAGCACCGCTCGTCGTTGACCCCGACCAGTCGGCCGCAGCTGCTGCATACCACCGAGCCGGTGGTCTGACGCTTGAACATGAGGCGCGCACTCTATCGCAGCCCTGCTTCGGTCGCGGCCTTCCGATTCCCGCTGCACGGTCGAGGGGCGCACTGTCCAAGGCGCTCCAGATGGAGTATCCTTATTCAATCGTTCGTTTGAAACAATCTTTTGAATCAAACGTATGAATCCCCCGAACCCTACCCCACGAAGCTCCTCCGCGACGCCGAGCGTCCCGAAGGTGCCCTCGCTCACCACCTGCTCATCCGAGACTCCCCCACCCTTGCTCGCCGAGACGCATCCATGACCCATCCCACGACAGCCACCACACCGGACAGCACCAAGGAGGCGTTGCTCGACGCTGCGGAGCGGCTGTTTGCCGACCAGGGCATCACCAGCACCTCGGTGCGCGCGGTGACCAGGGCGGCCTCAGCGAACGTCGCTGCGGTGAACTATCACTTCGGGTCGAAAGAAGAGTTGATTCTCGCGGTCCTCGAGCGTCGGCTCGGCCCTCTCAACGCCGAGCGGCTGGAGCGACTCGACCGGGTCGAGTCCTCCGAGAACGGAGCCACTGTCGAAGCCATCCTGCGCGCCTTGGTGATCCCCGCATTCCAACTCAGCGAAGCCGGCTTGCGCCGGTTCACCAAGATGCTGGCTCGCTGCCATTTCGATCCGGATCCGACGATCCAGGATCTGATCGCCTCGCGCTTCGAGACCGTCGTGGAGCGCTTCGCGGGCGCGTTGAGCCGTGCCCTTCCCGAGCTCAGTCCCAACGAGATCATGTTCCGCTTTCACTTCGCGATTGGCGCCATGGCCATGGCCGTGGCCAATCGAGACGCCATCCTGCGCCACTCGCGCGGCCAGATCGAGCCCGCGGAAGTCGAGGACGTCTCCCGGTTGACGAACCTCCTGGTCGAGTTCCTCGCCCATGGATTTCGGGCACCCGCAATCGGAGGAGGCGCTCAATGACTCCTGGCAGAACCCTTCAGGTCGCGCCGCTCACGATCGCCTTGCTCGGGCTGCTCGGCTGCAGCAGCTCGATCCAGCCGCCCGACCTCGAGTTCGAGCCTCCCGGCCAGTTCGACGCCGTCGACGGGGCGGGTGCGCCCGAGCCCGTCGACGCAACGACCGAGCTGAGTGTCGACTGGTGGTCCCAGTTCGGAGATCCCAACCTCGACTCGGTGGTCACCGACGCTCTGGCCAACAACCCCGCTCTGGTGGTGGCCGCCGCCAATTTCGACGCCGCGATGGCCCGAGCTCGTATCGCCGGCGCAGACCTCTACCCCCAGGTCGGGGTCGGTCTGCCGGGTTCGAGGCGCAAGCAGAACTTCATCGGCTTTCCGATTCCGGGCGGCGAAAACGAGGTGCTCAGCACCACCGCGACCAACGTCGGCCTCTCGCTCAACGTCAGCTGGGAAGTGGACCTCTGGGGGCGCCTGCGGGCCACCCAGAAAGCCGCCCTGACCGAAGCCGCGGCCAGCCGGGAAGACCTGGCCGCCGCGCGCCTCTCGGTGAGCGCACAGGCCGCCAAGCTCTATCTCTCCGCCGTCGAGACGCAGCTTCAAGTGGAGCTGGCTGAGGAGACCCTGACCAGTCGCCGACTGAGCGAGCGCCGGGTCCTGGCTCGCTACGAGCGGGGCCTCAGCCCCTCACTCGAGGTCCGACTGGCGCGCACCCAGACGGCTGCGGTCGAGGCCTCGCTCGAGTTCCAGCGCCAACTGCTCGATGCCACGCTGCGCCAGCTCGAAGCGCTCCTCGGTCGGTACCCGGACGCCGAGTTGGCGACCGCGGATGCCCTGCCTGCCGTGCCGCCGCCGCTCGAGACCGGCATCCCCGCTGAGCTCCTGGCCCGTCGCCCCGACCTCCGCGCCGCCGAACAGCGAGCCCTCTCGGCGGCGGCTCAACTCCGGGCGGCGAAACGGGCCCTCTACCCGAGCTTCAGTCTCACAGGCTCTGCAGGCACAGCGAGCGCAGAGCTGACCGACCTGGTCAACGGCAACTTCTCGGTCTGGGGCCTCGCCGCCTCGCTGCTCCAGCCCCTCTTCCAGGGCGGCCGACTGCGCGCCGGTGTCGACCTCGCCGACGCGGGGGTCGACGGTGCAACCGCTCGCTGGCTCGAGACCACCCTGGACGCCTATCGGGAAGTCGAGACCGCGATCGCGGCGGAAGGCTTCCTCGACCTGCAGGTCGACGCACTGACCGAAGCTGCGCTGCAGAGTCGGGCCGCCGAGCGGCTGGCACTCGACCGCTACAGCAACGGCCTCTCGGACTACCTCAACGTCCTCGAGAGCCAACGCTCCTCGTTTCAAGCCGAGAGCGCTCGGCTGACCGCGGAGCGGGAGCGACTGAGCGCGCGCGTCGATCTGATCCTCGCATTGGGGGGATCGCCCACCCCAGAAGCCCAGGACAGCGCCTTCGACACCGAGTCGGAGAGCGAAGAGCCAGACGCGCGCGAATGACCTCTCACCCCTCAGAGCCCATCGAGTCCCCTCACCGAACGAATCCGGAGCAAGGTCCATGCTCAAGAAGATTGTCCTTCCAATCGTCATACTCGTCATCGCCGCCGTCGTCACTCTCGCCATCGTGCGCAGCAGCGACCCCGTAGAGAAGGTCGCAGCAGAGATCCTGCCTCCGCTGGTCCGGACTCTCGAGGTCCAGGCGGTGCCGCTGCGGCTCGATGTGATGTCTCAGGGCAGCGTGCATCCGCGCACCGAGTCGAATCTGGTGGCCGAGATCTCCGGCTCGGTCACCTTCACTTCCTCCGCTTTCGAAGAGGGGGCGTTCTTCCAGAAGGGTCAGGTCCTTCTGCGAGTCGACGACCGTGACTACGCCCTCGCGGTCGAGAGCGCTCGGGCCCAGGTCGCTCAGGCCAAGGTGGCTGTCGCTCTCGAGGAGGCCGAAGCCGAAGTCGCGCGAGAAGAGTGGAAGGAGCTCGGCGACGGCGATGCCAGCCCCCTGACGCTGAGGATTCCCCAGCTCCAGGAGGCTCAGGCTCGACTCGCCGCAGCCGAGGCGGCACTGGACCGAAGCGAGCTCGACCTCGAGCGCACCGAGGTGCGCGCTCCCTTCAACGGGCGCGTACGCACGAAGCAGGTGGACGTCGGCGAGTTCGTCAACCGGGGTGCCCCGCTCGGCCTGGTCTACTCGATCGACGTCGCCGAGGTGCGCCTCTCGATTCCCGACCGCGATCTCGCCTTCATCGACATGTCCCTGGACCGCTCCTCCAGGGACTCGACGGGAGCCTACTCCCGTGGGCCGTCTGTCACCTTCAGCGCTGACTTCGCCGGTGAGCAACACACCTGGCAAGGACGAATCGTGCGCTCCGGAGGTGAGATCGACCCACAGAGTCGCATGGTCACCCTGATCGCGCAGGTCGACGACCCCTATCGCCGGCGCGGCGAGGTGGGCGGAGTGCCCTTGGCCGTCGGCCTGTTCGTGCAGGCCACCATCGAAGGGCGTCAATGGGATTCGGTGTTCGAGATCCCCCGCGAGGCCCTGCGGGGAAAAGATCAGGTGCTGACCGTCGACCCCCGAGACCGGATCGAGTTCAGGCAGGTGGAGGTCTTGCGAACTACCGCCGAGTCGGCGGTAGTGACTTCGGGTCTGGCCAACGGCGATCGAGTCGTTCTGTCGACCCTCGATGCGCCCACGAACGGAATGCTGGTGCGGACCGTGCCTGACACCGCGGCTACGAAAGGACCCCTCGAAATCACCGAAGTGAACGAGCCTGTCGCCAGCGACTCCCAGGGAGAGGCGCCGTGAACGGCTGGATCGCCTGGTTCGCCCGCAACGGTGTCGCTGCAAATCTCCTCATGCTGTGCATCCTGGCAGCGGGTCTGGTCGGAGCCAACAACGTCGTGATGGAAGTCTTTCCGGAGATCGCGACCCAGACCATCTCCGTCTCCGTGCCCTACCTCGGCGCTGCTCCGGAGGAGGTCGAGGAGGGAGTGTGTGTGCGCGTCGAGGAGGCGGTGCTCGACCTCGACGGCATCAAGAAGGTGCGATCGGTCGCCTCAGAAGGGATGGGCACCGTTGTCCTCGAGCTCGAGAGCGACGCCGACGTGCGCCGGGTCCTCGACGACGTGAAGTCACGGATCGACGCCATCGAGACCTTCCCGGCCGAGACCGAGAAGCCCATCGTGCAGGAGGTGATCATCCGGCGAAAGGTCCTGAGCGTTGCGATCGCGGGGGAGGCGGAGGAGAAGACGCTCAAGAGCATCGCAGAAAGAGTTCGCGACGAGCTCAACAACCTGCCCAGCATCACCCAGGTGGAGCTCTCGGCGGCACGCCCCTACGAGATCTCGATCGAGGTGTCGGAAGAGACCCTGCGACGCTACGGCCTCACGTTCGACGAGGTCGCGAACGCAGTCCGCGTCTCGTCTCTCGATCTCCCCGGCGGCACGGTGAAGTCCGATGCCGGTGAGATCATGCTGCGCACCAAGGGTCAGGTCTACGACGCACGTGGTTTCGAAGAGATCGTGCTACGTACCCGCGCCGACGGTACTCGACTTCTGCTCGGCGACGTCGCCGAGGTGATCGACGGCTTTGCCGATACGGACCTCAGTGCTCGATTCGACTCCCAGCCGGCGGTGATGGTCGAGGTCTTCCGGGTGGGCGACCAGAGTGCGCTCGAGATCGCCGACGCCGTCATGCGCTATGTCGACCAGCTCACTCCGACGCTGCCGGCGGGCATCAGCGCCACGACCTGGCAAGACGACACGCTGATCCTCAGGGATCGTCTGCGAGTCATGGTCGAGAACGGGCGCATGGGGCTGGTCCTCGTCTTTCTCGTGCTGGCGCTGTTCCTCAAGCTGCGACTCGCCGGTTGGGTGAGCGTGGGCATCGGCGTCTCTTTTCTGGGTGCCGTCGCTCTGATGCCCTTCTTCGACGTCTCGGTGAACGTGATCTCCCTCTTCGCCTTCATCATGGTGCTGGGCATCGTGGTCGACGACGCGATCGTGGTGGGCGAGAACATCTACCGCCACTTCGAACAGGGCAAACACGCGGCACGGGCCGCCGTGGACGGTGCGCGAGAAGTCGCGATACCGGTGACGTTCTCGATCCTGACGACACTGGCGGCCTTCTCTCCTCTCCTGATGATTCCCGGAGCCTCGGGACAGATCATGCGGGTGATTCCGATCATCGTGATCAGCTGCCTCGTGTTCTCACTGATCGAGTCGCTCTTCATTCTGCCCAACCATCTGTCTCACCTCTCTCGCAAAGACCTCGACCGGGACGAAAAGGAGCAGCCACGACTCACGGTACCGAGTCTCTGGCATCGCTTCCAGCGCCTCTTCACTGGCGGCATGTCGTGGCTGATCGACCGTAGCTATCGCCCTTCGCTCGACAAGATTCTCGAGTACCGATACGCGGCACTGGCGGTCGCTGCAGCCCTCCTCCTCGTGACCGGTGGAATGGTGCGCGCCGGCTGGATCAAGTTCGAGTTCTTCCCCGAGGTCGAGGCCGACAACGCCGTCGCGCTGCTCACCCTTCCGCCGGGCACCCCCGCGAGCGTGACCACTGCAGCGGTCGCCCGCATCGAGGCGGCCGCGTTCGAGGTGGAACGCCAACTCCAGGAGGAAGGCCACGGTGAGGTCTACCGTCACTTGTTGTCCACCATCGGCGGCCAGCCCTTTGCCACCTTTCAGGCACAGAACGGCCCCGCCGCGGGAACGGTGAGCGTGACGGCCTCGAGTCCCAACCTCGGCGAGGTCAACATCGAGCTGGCGCCCGCTCAGGACCGAAGCATCGGCTCCAAGGAGATCACCGATCGCTGGCGTGCCCTGGTCGGCCCCATCCCCGACGCGGTGGAGCTCTCCTTCTCGTCTTCGATGATCAGCTTTGGCAATCCGATCGACGTCCAACTGATCGCGGTCGACCTCGATCAGCTGCGTGCCGCTTCGGGCGAACTGAAGGAGACCCTGGCCCGCTACCCGGGCGTCTTCGACATCGCCGATTCCTACCGGGCGGGCAAGCGTGAGATCAAGCTCGATATCGATCCCGCTGCCGAAGCGCTCGGGCTGAGTCTGTCCGATTTGGCTCAGCAGGTCCGACAGGGTTTCTACGGAGCCGAAGCGCAGCGCATTCAGCGAGGCCGCGACGACGTCCGCGTCATGGTGCGCTACACCGCCGAGGAGCGTGGCTCCCTCGCCAGCCTCGAGCACATGCGCATCCGCGTGCCGGGAGGCGGCGAAGTCCCGTTCTCCTTCGCCGGCAAGGCCGAACTGGGGCGAGGTTTCGCCAGTATCCAGCGGACCGATCGACGTCGCACCATGAACGTGACGGCCGATCTCGACCCCGCCGTGGCCACCGCCAACGAGATCGTCGCCGACCTCGAGGCAGAGGTCCTTCCGGGGCTGCTCGAGCGCTATCCGGGCCTCTCCTACTCGTTGGCCGGAGAACAGGAGGAGCAACGCGAGAGCCTCGGGGCTCTGACACAAGCCTTCGGCTTCGCCCTGGTGATGATCTACGCGCTGCTCGCCATCCCGTTCCGGTCCTACACGCAGCCACTGATCGTCATGAGCGCGATTCCCTTCGGCTTGATCGGCGCCGTCTTCGGACACATGCTGCTGGGAATGAGCCTGACCATGCTGTCGCTCTTCGGTGTCGTTGCGTTGACCGGCGTGGTGGTCAACGACAGCCTCGTCATGGTGGACTTCATCAACCGCCGCCACCGCGGGGGCACTCCCGTCGACCTGGCCATTCGCGAAGCTGGCGCCGCCCGCTTTCGACCCATCGTGCTCACATCCCTGACCACCTTCGCCGGCCTGACGCCCCTGCTGCTCGAGAAGAGCCTGCAGGCACAGTTCCTCATTCCAATGGCGACATCGCTTGCCTTCGGCGTTCTCTTTGCGACCTTCATCACACTGGTCCTCGTGCCGGTGCTCTACCGGGTCATGGAAGACGTGCGCGGCGCTCGCCGCTATGGCTCCGAGCTCGACGAGGCAGTGGAACTGGACCTCGAGCAGGCCACGTCCGTCTGACTGCGACCGGACGCGAGCGACTCGACGCTCGTGGTTCCGGCCGGAAGAGGAGGCACTCGCTCTCGGTGCTGCCCTGCTCTCGCCGTAAGCGATAGTCTCGGGTAACGATCATGGCCTCCAACGAACACCACGACCTCATCACGATTCGCCTCTACTACGACTTTGCCTCGACGCTCTGCTACGTCGCCCACTGCGTCCTGTCGGAGGTCGAGACCCAGATCGCCGAGCTGGGCGTCGAGCTCGAGTGGCGGCCCCTCGACCTGACCGCCATCGTGCCCTGGAATCGAGGCGACTCCTTCGCGCCTGAAGTCCGGACCACTGTCCGTAACACGGCGCTGACGCTCGGTATCGACGCCGAGATGCCCGACCCCTGGCTCGATTCGCGGCCGGCCTCTCAGATCGCACTCTCGACGCCGTCTCGTCAGACGGAAGCCCGGTGGCGTCGCGCTGTTTTCGAATCGATCTTCGAGAAGGAGAGGGTCGAGCTGACTCCCGAGCTGATCGAGCTGGCACGTGAGCTGACCGGGGCGGAGTCGCCGCTGCGAGAAGGAGCGGATCGCTTCGACCTCGTCGAGGAGAGCACACGCGACGCAATCCTGCTCGGAGTCAACGGAGTCCCCACCCTGCTGCTGGACGATGTGCTCTTCGGCGGCATCTACGACGGCGAATCGATGGTCTCCGTGTTACGACAGCTGTCCGAACAGCACCGCGAGCAGGGTCAGCAGACCGTCAATTGAGGCCTACTGCCCGCCCGCAGCTCGCTCGGCGATCAGCAGGTCGCGCCGGTACAGGATGAAGGACCGGATCTGGGCCAGGCTCTCCTGGTCGAGCACCGGCGCGAAGCTCGGCATGCCGCGGTCGGCCCGTTGTCCTTCGAGCACGATCTCGTCGTAGAAGTCGTAGATCCGCGGAGAGGACTCGCGCAGGTCGTTGATCACTCCCCCTCCCACGGCTCCATATCCGTGGCATACCAGGCAGTACTTGTTGAACAGGAGCCGACCGGCCTCGATGTCGGCCTCGCTCGAGTCGTGCTCGACCCGGGTGACCTGGACCTGGGCGCGCTCGGGCTGCTCGATCGCTTCGCCATCGGCGCCGAGCGCATAGACCACGATGCGCCCTTCGGACTCCGCCGCCAGGCGGGCCGAGCGCGTACCGATGACCCCGAAGGCACCACCCCAGCCCGACATGACTGCCACATACTGCTTGCCGCCCACCTCGAAGGTGATGGGAGGCGCAATCACACCGCTGCCGGTGTAGCTCTCCCAGAGCTTCTCTCCGGTGTCCGCCCGGTAGGCCGTGAGCATCCCGAAGGGGGTGCCCTGAAACACCAGATTCCCGCGCGTGGCCAGGACTCCGCCACTCCACGGCACGGTGTAGGGCACTCGCCACACTTCTCTCTGGGTCACCGGATCCCACGCCAGCAGATGCCCCGTCAGAATGGCGGTCGGGGGGTCGTCGGCGAGCAGGTCGGCGGTGATTCCGGCATCGGGATCGAGCACTGCCTCCGGAACGTCGTCGGGAGTCGCGGGGCGCACGCCCAGGTTCCACTGCCCCTTGGTGTACTCGTAGCCCTGGTCGGGAACGTAGAAGGCCGACATCTCCTGGGCGGGGATGTAGACCAGGCCAGTATCCGGGCTGAAGGCCATCGGGTGCCAGTTGTGGCCGCCGAGCGGGCCGGGGAAGATGGCCACGGTCTGGTCGGTGTAGCGTGCTCCCGGCATCTCGACGGGCCGTCCGGTCGCCATGTCGACGTGACTGGCCCAGGTCACCGTGACGTACTCCTCGGCGGAGATCAGCTCACCGGTTTCGCGATCGAGCACGTAGAAGAAGCCGTTCTTGGGCGCCTGCATCAGCACCTTGCGCACCCGACCGTCGATGGCCAGCTCGGCGAGGATCATCGGCTGGGTGGAGGTGTAGTCCCAGGAATCTCCCGGCGTCGCCTGGTAGTGCCAGACGTACTCGCCGGTGTCGGGGCGCACAGCCACGATCGAAGCCAGGAAGAGATTGTCTCCCCCTCCGGGGCTGCGCAGATTGCGGTCCCAGGGCGAGCCGTTGCCGACGCCGAGATAGAGCAGATCGAGCTCCGGGTCATAGACGATCGAGTCCCACACCGTGCCGCCGCCGCCGACCTTCCACCATTCGCCGGTCCAGGTCCCGGCGGCCATCTCGAGCGCCTCGCTCTCGAAACCGTCGGCCGGGTTTCCCGGCACCGTGTAGAAGCGCCAGACCAGCTCACCGGTGTCGGCGTCGTAGGCACTGACGTAGCCCCGCACTCCGTACTCTGCGCCCCCGTTACCGATGATCACCTTGCCCTTGACCACCCGCGGCGCACCGGTGATGGTGTACTCGGAATCCTCGGGAATGGTCATCGTCGACCAGACGGGCTGACCGGTCTGCGCGTCGAGCGCGATCAGGCGGCCGTCGAGGGTGCCGGAGATCATCTTGCCTTCGTACAGGGCCGCACCCCGGTTGACCACATCGCAGCAGGCCTTCATCGCGGTCTCGCGTGGCACCTCCGGGTCGTAGGTCCACAGCGGCTCGCCCGTGACCACGTCGAGGGCGTACATCATGTTCCAGGCTCCGGTGGTGTACATGATGCCGTCGACCACCAGCGGAGTCGCCTCCAGGCCGCGCCTGGAACCGGTCTCGTAGACCCAGGCAATGCCCAGCTCCCCCACGTTGTCGGCGTTGATCTGGTCGAGCGGACTGTAGCGCTGCTCCTTGTAGGTGCGACCGTAGCTCATCCAGTCGCCCTTGTTGGCTTCGGCCGCCACGAGCGCCTGCTGATCGACCCGGTAGGTGGCCTCTGCACGGCGCTGCTCTTCTTGCTGGCGAGCCGAAAGCTGCACCGACAGGGCACCATACGCAATCAATGCAACCACCGCACCGACGATCAGGGAGTTCTTCATCCTACGACTCTCCTTCATGGGAACAATCTGTGGGGCAAGTCGTTCGATCATAGCTCGACTCAGTACTCGATCGCCGGCTGCCCCACCAGCCAGAGCGAATCCTGCGGACCCGCCATGAAGCGCACGATGCCCTGAGGGTCGATCCAGGCATCCTCCTCTCGCGCGAGCGTCACCTTCTGCCCTCCCCACTCCGGGATCGCTCCGCTGACGCTGTACTCCACCGACCAGAACTCGGTCGCCCTCACCGGCTGCCGGGGGTGGTTGCCGTAGCGCTCGGGCCAGTCACGGCTGCCCCACGCTCCGACTCCGTGCACCCAGTTGCCCTGCACGTGGGGATAAGTCCGGTTCTCGATGCCCTCGGCACTGCCTGCCTCTTCGGCGAGGGTGACGATGTCCCGACCCAGTCGGCCGACGCGGATGGTCCCCGCGATGATCTCCCCCTGCCGCTGCGACTGGGCGAACAGCTCGCGCAGCCCCGCAGGCGCCTCGCTCTCACCGGGACGCAGCACGTAGGCCACTTTCTGCTGATCGGTCACCAGGCCCATCAGACGCACTCCGAAGTCGACGTGCAGCACGTCCCCCGGCTCGATCACCGGGTCGTCGTGGTCGTCCAGAGTCTCTTCGAGGCCGCGCCGCTGCAGCTCGAAGCTGGCCGGAAAGTTGAACTCCAGGTCCTGGGCCATCCACTCGTCCTTGATCCACCAGTAGAGATCCATCAGGGTCGTCTCTCCCGGCGTGATGACTTCGCTCGAGAAGGCGCGTCGGAGGATGTGGTAGGTGATCCAGGCGGCCTCCTTCGCGATCTCGAGCTCGGCGGGCGTACGGCGGCTGACGTACTCGATGAAGAGCGGCTCCGAAGAGCGGAGACGCTCAACGTACTTCGGGCCGATCGCCTCTTTCAGATAGCTCTCGAGCGCCGACGAGAGTCCGTCCGCCATCGAGATGTAGCGCGACTTGTTGATCGCGATGCTCTTCGGATCGCGGCTCTCGATGTACTCGCGCAGGCTCGGCGCGAGCCCCGCCTCCGCGTCGTGATAGCTCTGGATCGTGTCGTAGAACAGCTCCAGATGATCGCTGAGGTGCGTACCGATGACGGTGGTCTCCAGGTCGTCGCCGGAGTCCCAGAACAGATAGGCATTTCGATGGCCGTACCAGCCGGTGATGCCGTTGCCGCCGAACAGTTCGAGGGCGGGATCGGGGTTGTTCTCACGGCTCATGATCACCCACAGATCGACTCCGTTGGCGCGCATCGCCGGTAGAAGATGCGTTCTCATCTTCTCGGCCTTGACCTGCCACTCGTGCAGATCACGCTCCCTGGAGGAACGGTTCTGGCCCGAAGCCGCAGTGGCGCCCAGGCAGGCGACGAGCACAACCGCGGTCATGAGGCGCGGTCGATTGTGGGGAAGTCTCTTCATGAACGCTACTCCTTCTCTCCCAGACCGTAGACGTGCTGCAAGCCCCGGATCACCAGTACCCCATCGGACGCCGCCGGAGTCGTCATGACGACTTCGTCGATCGTGTTGGTGGCCAACAGCGCGAACTCGCGCCCGGCCCGCACGACGTACGTGTCCCCCTCTTCGGTGGTGAAGTAGAGACGACCGTCCGCCGCGATCGCCGATCCGCTGAAGCTCACTGCTTGACCGACCCGCTGACGATAGATGCGCTCCCCGGTCTCGAGATCGTAGGCGGTCAGGCGACCGTTCATCTGCATGGCATAGAAGAGCCGATCGTAGGCAATCGGTGTCGGAATGTAGACCCCGCCGGTCGGATGGCTCCAGGCCACCGCCTCCGAGCTGCGCTCGCCGGAGGCCAGCGACAGATCGCCACGCTGGCCTGGGCGAATCGCATAGATCGGTCGAGCCGGTGGGTAGTTCGCGGTGACGATCGCCATCCCGTCGGCAATGATGGGAGTCGCCACCGTTACCTCGCTGTTGGGGCCGAGCGTCCACAGTTCTTCTCCTGTCTCGAAGCTGTAGCCACGGATGGTAGGGCCGTTGGTCACGACCTCGTCGCCCTCGGGCGAGGGCAGGATGGTGGGCGTGCCCCAGGTCGGGATCTCCTCACGCGGCGTGCGCCAGATCTCTTTGCCGGTCAAGACATCGAACGCCGCCAGAAACGACTGCTGTTGGATGTCGACCTGTACGATCACGCGCCCGCGGTGGAGGATCGGCGAGCTGCTGAACCCCCACTCGTAGCTCGGATCGTAGAACCAGCCGCTGTTGAGTACGCCGAGATCGGTCTTCCAGTGCAACTCACCGTCGACCCCGAAGCAGAACAGGCCCTCCGACGCGAAGTTCACCACCAGATGCTCGCCGTCGGTCGCCGGCGAGGGGTTGGCCTGGCTCGACTTGAGGTGCCGCTTGACCTTGGGCTGTCCACGGGCGGCCTCCCTGGTCCACAGCACCTCGCCGCTGGTGCGCTCCAGAGCCCAGACCTGCCAGGAGTGCTCGGAGTCGTCCTCCACCGAGTCGACGTCACCGTAGAGTCCGGTGCGAAAGGTCGTGTCGGCGGTGTCGCTGACCGCCGTGGTGAGGAAGACCCGGTCTCCCCAGATGATCGGGCTCGACAGCGCAATTCCCGGTACCGCCGTCTTCCACAGCACGTTCCTGCCGGTCGAGGCGTCCCACTCCAATGGAATTCCCTGGCCGTCGGCGTTGCCCGAAGCGCCGGCCCCCCGAAAGGAGGGCCACGGGCGGGCCGGCCCACGCTCGGCCTCCGCCAGCGGTGCGGCCGCAGAGGCCGCGACATCCGGCTGCCCTGGCGAAGGCTCGAAGGGGCCTTCGAACGGACGGAAGGGGACCTCCGAGCCCCCCTGCTCGAGCAGCATGCTCTCGACGCTGCCGGCACGGCCCGAGAAGGTGAGCTTGACTCCACCAGGAACCTCGGGCGCGAGGAAGACATCGGGAGAGGTCGCCCTCAATGCGAAGGAGCCCTGGCCGTAGACCTGTCCCCGTAGACCTTGGTCGTCGGAGAAGATCTGCAGGTTCATCTCGAACTCGTCATTGCGATAGATCCCGCTGACTCGTGCAATCTGCTCGGCGGACAACTCGAAGCTCGCAGCGTCCTGGGCCGCGGCCTGGGCACGAGTCCAGGCCTCACTGCCCTCGATCAGGTCCAGGAGCTTGGACGAGTTCTTCGCCGCGACGATCTTGTGGGCCGCCTGTACGTCCTCGACGGTCAGGCTCTCACTGGTGAGCGCAGCCTCGATGAGATCGGTCTGTGCGAGCTGCGAGCCGATCGAGAGCGCCATTCCCGCCTCGGTCGATCCGGCGGCCAGAAGCAGTTTCGCGATCTCGATACGCTCGGGTGGCAACGGCCGCTCAGAGAGCGCCCACATCATCGGCGTGCCGTTGTAGAACGTGTCCTTGACCGACGGATCGACTCCCTTCTCGAGCAGGTAGCGAACCAGGTCGACGGCGCCCTTGTCCGCAGCGTAGGAGAGGGCGGAAGCCCCGTAGCGGGTGCGGGCATCGGGATCGACCCCCGACTCGACCAGAGCCTCGACGCGAGCCAGATCGCCCTCGCGAGCCGCCAGCCAGAGCGCCTCGTCCCCAGGGGTGGCCGCTGTGGATTCCTGAGCGGCCCCCGGGGCGGACGAGAGCAGCACGAACAGAAGCATTCCGACAGGGCATCGTAGAAAGGCAGTCATCGACAACTCCTCCAGGCCTTGAGCGCCTCACCTGCGCAGCAGTATCTCTGAGTGGGTCACACCGTTCGATCAGCTTGCTTCTTCTCGCAGTTTCGCACAACGCCAGGTCCAGGCACCCTACTGGACCCGGCCCCTCGCGACAGTGCCGTGCGCCGAACCGTCACGGGGTCGACGCGCGGGGAGAACGCTGGCTACTCGAGCGACTCGATGATCTGATTGACCTCGACTTCGGCCTTCTTGATCTTGCCTCGACACAGTTCGAGCAACTCCGTGGCGCGGCGCAACTCGGTGGCGAGCTCGTCGATGTCGATCTCTTCGCCCTCGATGCGACGCAGGATCGATTCGAGCTCCGCCATGGCGTCGCTGAAGCCGGTCCCTTCCCCGCCTTCCTCCGTCAGGTCGGCTCGTTCCGGCTTTGCAGCGCGTTTGGACTTGGGCGACTCGCTCATTCTTCGGTCTCCGTCGTTTCGACTCGCGAGCGTACCCGACCGCGAGCGAGCTGGGTGTCGATCACTTCTCCGGCCCCGAGTCTGGCCGCATCTCTCACCACCCTGCCGTGGGTGTCCCGGGTCAGACTGTAGCCCCGCTCGAGCACGCGTTCCGGCGAGAGCTCGGCCACCAGCCGAGCCAGTGGGTCGATGCTCTCCGTGGCCCGGGTCAGCATTCGCGCAGTGGAGGCGATCACCCGCTCGGCAACGGCCGAGCGCTCCTTCTCACGACGGGTCAGAACCCGTTGGGAGTGTCTGGGGACGGCACCTCCCACCTCGGCCAGGCGACGCCGGGCTCCGGTGACTCGAGTCCGACTCGATGCAGCCAGAACCGCGGCTCGCTCGTCGAGCAGACGCCCCGCGAGAGTGAGTCGCACAGCCACCGCCCGGGCACCGGATCGTGCCCGATCGAGTCGATCCCGCTCTCGCCGCACCCGCTCCCGACCGATGGAGACCACACCCGCCGCGAGCGACTGCCACCTGCGCTCGGAGGCCGCCACCCGGGCACAGAAGAGCTCTGCGGCCCCGGTCGGTGTCTTGACGCTGGTGTGAGCGACCCGATCGGCGATCGACTCGTCGACCTCGTGACCGATCCCGGTCACGACCGGCACCGGCGCGGTGGCGACACTCTCGGCGACGGCGCGGTCATCGAAGGCAGCCAGGTCGGTCTTCGAGCCTCCGCCACGCACGATCACGAGCGCGTCGAGCGAAGCGATGCGCTCGTGGTGCTCAGCGAGCATCCCGAGCGAGCGCACCAGCGCCCGTGGCGCAGCGGCCCCCTGCACCGCAGACGGCGCAAAGAGGACCTCGAATCCGTAGCCCGATTGCTCCAAGGTGTGGATGAAGTCGTGGTACGCGGCGCTCCCGGGGGCCGTCACCAGACCGAGACGAAGGGGCAGCTCGCTCAGCTCGAGGGAACCGTTTCGCTCGAGCAGCTCCCGCTGCGCCAACCAGCGCAGGGTCTCCTGCCGGCGCTGCTCGAGCACACCGAGCCCAAACACGGGATCGACGTCTCGTGCAACGAACTGCAGACGACCGAACGGAGCATAGAAGTCGACCTGGCCACGGCAGCGCAGCACCTGTCCCTCCTCGAGCTCCAGTCCGCTGGTACGCAACTGCCGTTCGGCACGAGCGCGGTCGGCACGAAAGAGAACGACATCCAGCTTGGCGGTGATCGAATCGCCGCGACCCTTCTCTACCAGTTCGAAATAGAGATGACTGCCTCCGCCCCGGAGACGCTGCACCTCCCCCACAACCCACACCGACCGGTAGGCCTCCGACAGGAAGCTCTGGACCTCGGCCCCCAGCTGGGAGACGGTGTAGGTGTCCTCGGGAAACAGAGCACGGGAGGCCACGGAGGCGTACGACCCTTCGCTACCAGGTCCGCGGGATCAGTGAAAGCTGGCCAGCTCTTCCGAGCTGGCCAAGGGAATCCCCTCGGCCCACTCGAGGGCCTTCTTGTCTCCGATGGTCAGCCGATCGAGGAAGTCGTGCGCCTCCTCTCGGTCCTGAAACAAGCGGAAGATGAAGGTGTGGCCTGCGGGCGCCGAGAAGTAGGTATAGTTCTCTGCTCCCTCGCTGAGATCGAAGCCCAGATCGGACTCCCCGTTCACGCCCACACACGCAATGGCAACGGCCCGATAGGCCAGGGCGAGCGCTTTGAGCGGCTCCTCGAAGTCGGCCAGCTCCTCGCGCGACAGAGGCGAGTGGTAGAGAGCGATGCGATTACCGTCTTCCTCGGCCAGCAGGTTGTAGGCCACGTCGGTACGATCCAGGGCGTCTTTGGTCTCGTTGGTGGCGACGAAGACGTCCTCGGTGCCACGCACCTTGTAGGCGATCGCGAAGATGTCGCTCGACAGACCGGCAAAGGCCTCGGCGAGCATTCCTTCATCTTCGATCGTCAAATAGAACAGCCGCGAAATCATGCGACGAGCAGTCATGGAGGGAGCCTTTCGGAGACGGTGTTTCTGGCGACCGGACGGCGGTAGTCGAATTGGCAGGGCTCAGAACGGGCCCCGGCCCGGTAGGGGGTAACCGGGCCATGGTAGCAGAGCGAGGGGCAGCAACCAACGCCGCGGCGACCTGGCCCGAGGCGACTCCGGGCCAGCCACGAGCCCTCGCGGCGCTCCGACGAAGACCCCGGACCCCTTGCGTGAATGACCGCTTGGCGATAGCTTGATTCGTTCAGGATGGACAGCTGACCTTCCTGGTCGGGAGCCTGGACGGTCCTGATTCGGCATTCTCGGCACCCTCCCCCCGCGACTGCGCCGCCTTTCCATGCTTGACGAAACTTTCGCACCTTCGCTGCGGCTGCGGCTGCCTTCCGCCCTCCTGACCGTCTGGAGCACGGATCGGGTGTGGCTGGAGGAGCTGGCGACCTCCGACCCGGGGATTCCGGGCCTGTTTCCGGTCGAGCCGGGTCTCTTCGCCGTCATCCCCCAGGCAGCCGATGCGGAGGTCATCGAGACCGCCTACTCGCTCGGAAGACAACTGCTGACGGCAGCACCCAACGCCTCCCGGGCCAGGGCCCTCGTCTTCCCCGGCGAGATCATCCTCGACGAGCACCAGGCAACCGTGACGGACAGTCCGCTCCTCCAGGACCTCGCCCAGTCCGCTCCTGAGCTCGACGAGCCGGCGGTCTACCTCACCGGTCACGCGACCCACGAGCTCGAGAGCGGATGGTCCCTCGCTCCCTGCGGAAACTATCGGGGGCCCTCGGGTCGCGAGCTCCCTCTCTACCGATTGGACCGGCCGGCCCAACGACCCCCGTGGCGAAACGACGAGCTCTTTGGCCGGCGCCCACCCCACGTGCCCCGTGCGAAGGTCGACTCTGCGCTTCGCGAGGTCGCTGGCGAGGCAGCAGTCGTCGTATCGGGACCCCTCGGCTGCGGTAAGAGTCGAGCCATCGCGGAGACCTTCGGCAACGGTGCTCGATCGATCTGCCTGCAGCCCTGGAGCTTGCGCTCCGGTGGCCCCTCCCTCACGCAACAGCTGTGCTGGGCCCTTCGCTCCGAGGGTGCAACGGTGGCTGACCCCCGCCATCCGAGAACGGAGCTTCCCCTCCCCGGACCCGAGCAGAGCTGGTGGCGAGCGCCCCGCGACGAGCTGGAGCAGCTCGATGTCGAGGTGGACGCACTGCTCGAACGGCAACGGGGCGCCCTCCGCCTCGTGGTGGACGGAATTCATCGGGCCGATCGTCGCGAGTTGGAGACGGTTTCGAAGCTACTCGGGAAAGCCGCTGTCGGGGGCCTCCAGACCGTCATTGTCGGACGCAGCGGGGGTCGCTGGAGGGAGCTCTTCCAGGATCTGCCACACATCGAGATCGGGCCTCTCGAGCAGACAGAGATGGGCTTCGTGTGTGAGAACCTGCTCTCGGGGCTGTCGATTCCCGATGAGCTGCGGGACGGCTTTCTGGAAGTCTCCGGAGGCTTCCCGTTCGCACTCGAAGAAGGCCTGCTGCAGTTGGTGAGGCGCAAGGTCCTGAGAAGGGTCTATGGCAACTTCTTCTTCTCGGGAACTCCAGAGGTCCACCTCGAGCCCTCGCCACGGCTGACTCGGCACGTCGAGGCCGAGCTGCGTCGATTGGCCGATCCCCTGCCTCTACGGATCGTTGCCGGCGTCGACGCCAGCATTCCCATCGATGAACTGAATGGAGCTACATCTCTGGTGGGGGGCTCCTACCGCAGGAACTGGGAGACGGTCCCGATTCAGGCAGGACTGGTCCAGCGAATCGGAGTCGCCGGCCTGTCACGGCTCGCGTTCACCTGTCCTCTTCACCGAGAGTCGGTCGCGTCGACCATCGATCCTGCCGCCATTGGCCCGCTGCGCCACCTCGTCGGCCTTCAGCTGGCTGAGCTTCCGGTGGATCCAGAGGAGCTCTGGGAGACCTATCGACTGCTCGCAGGAACCCCCGATGCCATCCCGCTGCTGATCAAGGTCGCCCGACGCAGTGACAGCCACATACCCAAGGAGACCCTCTTCCTGGCCCTCACCGAGGAGCTCGAGAGCCATCGCGAACGGCTCGGCGACCCCGGCCAGGAGTTCGAGCTGCTCTGGGTTCTTCTGCCCCTCGCTCGTCGCCTGGGTCGGCTCAACCACCTCGACTCCGCGATCGAAAGAGCCATCGAACTGGCCGGAGAGAACTCGGACCGTCTAATCGCACTCACGGCGCTCAAAGCCGACAAGGAACAAAACGAGGGCAGCTACCGGGAAGCCGAGCGCACCCTGCAACGGGGCCTGGCATGGGCGCAGAACAGCGATGAACGCCGCAAGGCCCTTCTCGTGGTGCAGCTGGGCAAGGTCCTGCAACGCCAGGATCGGCATCCGGAGGCTCGCAAACTCTACGAAGAGATCCTGCCCCTGCTCGACCGGGCGGGGAATCGAAGTCTGGCCGCCGCCTGCCGCTATCACCTGGGCAACGTGGCCATGCAGGAGAAGCGGCTCGAGGTCGCGCTCCGTTACCACCAGGAAGCACTCAACGAGCGCCGCGAGCTCCAGCTGAACTCTCAGATCGGACCCTCGCTCACCGCCATGGGCACCATCTATCTCGCGCTGGGGGACTACCCGCGCTCGCTCTCCTACTACAGAGAGGCCGAAGGTGTACTCCGAGCACACGGACACGACGGCGAGGTGAGCTGGGCCCTGACCGGGATCGGTCGCGCCCTGAGTCGACTCGGAGATTTCACCGCGGCCACAACCCCGTTTCGTCAGGCACTCGACCTGCGAGCCTCTCGCGACGACGTCACCGGCGAAGCGATCTCACGACTGCTCGTGGCGACCAATCACCTCCATCTCGGGCGGAGCGAGTTCGCACTGGAAGACGCTCGCAAGGCACACTTCCAGCTCAGCCTGGTCGACAATTCCAAACAGCTCGGCGACGCCGAACAGGTGCTCGGCCGGGTCCGACTCAAACAGCGCCAATACGAGGACGCCCGCCAGCACCTCGAGAACGCCATCCTCTGCCATCAGCAGCATGGCGATGTGCTCTCCGCGACCTTCGATCGATCCTGGCTCCTCGAGACCTCGATCGCGGTCTCCGATCACAGACGTATCGAGGAGCTCTGTGCAGCGATCGAGGCCGTACTCGAAACGCTGCGCTACCCCGAGCTGGGAGAGACCCTCGACCTGCGCCTCTATCAGGGTCTCGAATGGATGCGCCAGCGCGGCCGTGACGTCGATCCGATGCACCCCCTACTGCGCGCGTACCGGGAGCTCTATCGCAAGACCGAGCTGCTGTCCGCCGAGTTACGCAACCCGTTCCTCTTCCAGGTCCCCGACAATCGCGCCATCATCAATGCGGCGACGTTGCACGGTCTTTCCCTCGAGCCCACCGATGGCAGTTGACTGCCGAATCTCTCGCCAGGCCCCTCAGGGCGGCGTGGGAGACTCGAGCACGACCTGATCGAGCGCCAGACGCTCGGGGTCGGTCAACTCGTCGTAACCCAGCAGGTAGGTCTCTCCCGCGGGAGGGAGGGGGACTCGCACTCTCGTAAGCGCCTCTTCGAGATCGACACAGTCGAGATTCACCAGCACCAGCACCATCTGATGGCAGATACCGAACAGCCGCTGTGCCAACGCACTCTCGATGTGCACCGTAACCTCGGCAGGAAGCTCCCGGGTGGTGATCAGGTAGCCCTCGGTGCCGGCCGCGATATGAACACGTCCCGACAGCTGAAGGGTCTGGACAGGCACGGCGAGCCGATCGCTCAGGTGGCTCTCGATGCGCCCGAGCGTGACGTCCGCCTCCAGGGTTCCAGCGCCGGCGAAGCGAACCTCCAGATCGATCAGGAACTCCCCCATTCCGAGCGATTCGAGTCGGGCCAGATGCCGAACCAGCGTCAGAGAGTGCTCGGGAGAGGAGAGCTCGACGTGGGCCGCACCGATCTCCACAGGGGCAAGATCTGTAATGAAGGCTTCGTAGGTGCGATCGAGCCTCTCGAAGCGAAACTCCCTGACCTCTGCGCCGGTCGCTGGCGATACGGCCGAGAGTGCAGGGGGGCCGGGAGTGGACTCCTCGGCCTGCGCACACAAGGGCGCGCTCCACGCGCAAGCCGCCGCTCCCAAGGTCAGGAGCGTGGCCCGAATGCGCGACCTCAGCTCACGGATAGTAGCCACTGATGGTCCGGGCCTGAAGCCCACTGCCCTTGACCGTGACTTCGATCGAACGGAAGGAGTCCTCGCCTGACTCCTCGCTGCTGGGGCGGTCAGAGGTATACGCCAGCAGGTACTGTGAACGCAGCTCTCTCTCGATCTGTGCATAGACCGACTCGAGCTCTTGTGCGCGGGAGATGAAGAAGCTCCTTCCACCGGTCTCCGACGCCAGCTGCTTGAGCTTGCCACGCACTCCGGACTGAAGCTTGCCGATGTTGAGACCGACCGCATAGATCGCCACTCCCGAACGCCGAGCGTATTCGAGGGAGTCCGCATAGGGAATCGTGCTCGCCGTGTCCTCACCGTCGGAGAGCAACACCAGAGCGCGGCGGCCCTTGACACCCCGGAAGTAGTAGAGACTCGTGACCACCGCATCGTAGAGCGAAGTCATTCCGACCGCCTGAAGCGTATTCAAGGACTCCTCCACAGCGGTCACGTCGGAGGTTCGAGGCATCAGAAGCTCCGGTCGATTGGAGAAGCTGACCGCGAACGATCGGTCCCTGGGTGTGATGATGCGCTCCAGAAAGTCCGCTGCGGCGCGACGAGCCTCGCCGAGAGCCTCCAGCATCGAGCCGGAGGTGTCGATCGTGATGCCCACGGTGATGGGAAGATCGTCGACCAGCTCGAACTTACCGATCTCCTGGGGCCGTCCGTCTTCCTTGATGCCGAATACATCCTCGGTGAGACCGAGCACCGGCGCGCCCGAGCGGTCGGTTACCGTGGTGTAGAGCTCCACGAAGTCGACCTCGACCTGGTCGAAGAAGTCCGGGACATTGAGGAAGCGCACGTCCTCGGCGCGCGCCCCGTCATCGAGCTCGGCGACCACGGTCAGGTAGGTGACCGAGCCCTCGCCTCCGGAGGGAGGAACCTCGATCGGCGCGCGCCAGGGTGGCGATCCGAGCTCCGCCTGCAACTCGCCGTTGACGAGGAACTCGACCTTGGTGACTCTGCGCTCCTCCGGTACCACGACCTCTGCCGACGCTTCGACCGAGCCCTCTGCCGTGTTGCCCCGAGGAGGATCGACAATTCGAACCCGCAGCTCCCCACGCTGCTGGTTGATCACCAGCTCGTCCGAGGACAGCACCTCGCCTTCGCTGTCCAGCCCCTCGACGCGGATGATCTGCTCGACCGGGTACTTGGCAAGCCTCAGCTCCGCGCTCCAGGGTGCACGCGACCGTACCAGCTGCACCTGGTCGTCGACCGTGAACCGGACCTTCTCGATGTTCTCACCGGTTACCAGTACCTCGGCCCGCCAGAGACCGAGCACGACATCGCTCTCCGGAGGCACGATGACCAGACTGTCGGCACCGGCGATCGGCTTGATCTCGAGGTCCTCGGCCAGAGCGACGAGAGTCTGCTCCGAGACGGGAACCTCGGGAACATCTTCGGGAACCCGTGGTACGTCGACCAGTCGCGCCACGTGGACCGACCGGCCGGTGATCTCGTCCGTTACCTTCAGACGAACGAGAAACTGCTGCCCCGGTCGGAGTCGCCGCTCGAGAACCAGCGCCAGCGCTCGCTCCTCGTCCGCGGCCGGAATGTTGAATCGGACCTTGAACTCCTCGAAGACCTTGCCTTCGAGCTCGAGGAGCCCATCGACCAGAAGACGATACTCGGCATTCCCGGTCGCGGCATCGAAGAACGGCTCGACCCCCGATGCCGGCGGAAGGTGCACCGTCAAACGGGACCGCATACGCTGACCCTCGAGGTCGGGATAGACGAGCTCCACCCGATCCATGGCGATCTCGCCAGGGTCTTCGGGCAGCGGAGTGCTCGCTGCCTGCACAGCCCAGGCTTCCAGCTCCGAAGGTGGGTCGAGGTAGACGCTGAAGTCCGAGTTGGTCGGTCGCCCGTCCTGGTTGTCGAACAGCCCCTTGATGCCGGTGATCCGATCGATGGTCCTCGCGTCCTTGCACAGCTGGAGATCGAAGCGGCGGCCGCTGATGTACTGGCGCAACTCCTCGTACTGCTCCAGCCAGTACTCCATCTCTCGCCCGTACAGCACTCGTTTACTGTCCAGGGGCAACCACAACCGCCAGGTCCGCTCAGGACCCGGTGAATAGAGCACGAGGTATCGTCGCTGATCTTCGGCTCCGTAGCCCCACAGCTCGATGGGGACGAAGACCTGATCGCAGTCGATCGAAATTCGCTCTTGGGGCTGGCCGTGAAGGAAGAGCAGCTTCGCTCGGTCATCCTGAAAGGTGAGGAACTCCTGGCGCACCAGCGTGCGCCGCCGATCGATGGCTTCCTGCAGTTCGTTCTCGGGCGTTGCCGCCACGGGGTCTCGAGAGAGGTAGTCCTGGATCCACGACGCACGATCGCTCTCGTTCATGGCCAGGAGGTCTTCGCGCTGTGCCGCGTTCAAGAGCAGGGCCGGACCATCGAGAAAGAACTCCCGCTGCGGCTCGGGCCACCACGCCGGGCGCGCACTCTCGTCCTGGGTCGTACCTGCAGCGGGGAAGAACGTACCGAGCAACGCGAGGCCGAGGAGGATTCGATTCGCGAGATTCCACCCTCGGCACGGTGGAGGATTCGGTGTCGTTTCGTTGCGGTCGCGAGTCGTCATGCCTTCGGCTCCAGGGCGCCAGACCTCAACTGAGGTCCATCTGGTAGAGCATCCAGTACACGATCACCCCGGTAACCGAAACGTAGAGCCAGATCGGAAGGGTGATTCGGGCAATCCGACGATGGCGCTCGAAGTCGCTGCGCAGGGCTCGCCAGAGCGTCACCAGGGCGAGAATCGGCACCACTGCTGCGAGCACGACATGGCTCACGAGGACGACGAAGTAGAGCGTCCGGATCGCGCCGGCTCCCTCGAACGGCACCGATCCCGCCTGCGCGTGGTAGATCACGTAGGACGTCAAGAACAACACCGAACAGCCGAAGGCCGCTGACATGACCCAGCGGTGGGCCTCTTTCCGGCCGGTTCGGATCAGGCCATAACCAATGCAGAGCAGCAGTGCGCTCAGGCCGTTCAGGGATGCATTGAGGGCCGGAAGATCGGTCACCTCCATCGACGGTTCTCCTCGGTAGAGGGGCTCCGAGGACCGCGGGGTCCGGAAGCCCCTACAGGGGTATTCCGGACCACGAGGCCTTTCGGATGCTCCGGCTCTTGCGAACAGGGCTCAAGGCTACATGTATTCCAGCTCTTCCTGATACCAGCTCTCGAAGTCTTCCTGGCTCTCCACGGTCAAGACTCCGCGCATGCTGTAGTGACTGAGCCCACACAGCTGGGCACAGGCAACCTCGCTCTCGCCTTCGAGGATCGGTGTGAATGTGAGGCGAACGACCTGGCCGGGAATCGCATCCTGCTTGACCCGCATGTAGGGGAGGAAGAAACCGTGAATCACGTCCATCGAAGTGAGCTCGATCAGCACTGGCCTGTCCACCGGCACATGCAGCTGATTGACCGTGATGAGGTCGTCCACCCCATTCGGATCGTCGTAGTCGAGCCCGAGTGGATTGAGCTCTTCGATGAGGTCGATCGACGTCGCACCGAAGACCCCGTCTTCGCCGGGATAGTGGAAGTTCCAGGCAAATTGCTGGGCCACCACTCGCACGTGGGTCGCCGCCTCGGCCGCCGGAATGTCGTGCACGCGGCGCGCCCACAGCGGGATCTCCACGACGACCAGCAACCCGACCTCGGCCAGCGCGATCGCCGCTACGACCGACATGGCAAAACGCCCAGAAACCGGCTCGTGTCGCGCTTCGGGGTGAGCCCCGGCACGAAAACGGATGAGAACATAGACGAAATATGCCATCCAGACCACGAAGAGAGCGAGCATCGCCCAGTGCACCAGTGTGATCACGGAATCGATTTGATGGCCATCCCTCGACCAGTCGGGCGGCAGCCCTAGCCAGCGACTCATCGCACTCCCTCCCGATGGGCGTCTACCATGACCCTCTCGCCGTCGCGCTCGTGGTACTCCCTCTCTCGCCGTACCACTCGCCAGAAGAAGCGAGCCAGCACGAACTGCACCACGGCAACCAGCACGAAGAGAACGAGGGTTCCCGCCACCAGTCCACGGCTCTCCCCCGAGCCCGGATCCCCGAAGCAGCTGGTGCAAGCGAGCGAGGCCCGAGGAACTGCCATGCTGGACAACGCCACACAGAGAGCCAGGAATCGCCGGGACATATCGTTGCGCTCGATCGTCGTCTTCACACGGAAAAGGGCGGCTTCAGTTCTCACACCGGTGCGGTCAACGCCGAGAAGGTCGGCCCGACCAGAAGTCCGATCAGCACGAAGAGCACCAGAAGAAGAAGACCCTTCACCCAGGGTTGCTCCCGAGCGACCCCCAGCAGAAGCGTCGCCGCTACGCCCGCCTGCAGGCCGGCCAGCCCGAACAAGACGAAGGCGCGCCTGCCACCGACCAGGCCCGTTCGAGACACCAGGAAGAGCGTTGCGGTGAACACGGAGAGCAGCAGGAACAGCGAAGCGGCTCTAGAGATCGAGTCTCCGGAGGAAGGGTGGTCAGGACGGCTGTGGGTCGACATGGAGGACTCGCTCTCGAGAGGCTAGAGCAGATAGACGGCCGGGAACAGGAGGATCCACACCAGATCGACGAAGTGCCAGTAGATGGCAGCCACCTCCACTCGGTTGAGGTACTGCTGGGGAACCCGAGTATGCAGCGCGTATCCTGGACCCCAGAGATACAGATGGGCCGCGATCCCGCCGATCACATGCAGCGCGTGAAATCCCGTGAGCGCGAAGTAGATCGCCAGAAACGTGCTGTCGGCCGGATGAAGACCGTGGCTCCACTTCGTCTGGTACTCCCAGGCCTTGATGACGAGAAAGAGCACTCCGAGAAGAATGGTCACGCCGTACCAACGACGAAACGAAGTCGTCTCGCCTCCCTGCAGTCGGCGGAAGGCCAGCATCACCGTGATGCTCGACGCGATCAGCACGAAACTGTTCAGCGTCGCCTTCGGCACCTCGAGAATCTCCGCCGCGACAGGCCATTCGGGTGCGCTGACCCGTAGCAAGGCGTAGGCCGAGAACAACGCACCGAAGAGCATCATCTCCGAGGCGATGAACAGCCAGATGCCGAACTTCCCGTTGTAGAGACCGGTGTCGGGTCTCGCCTCGAGCGTGTATGGAATCTCCAGACCTTGCATCGGTTCTCTCCGCCGAGCCTAGGGTCCACCGAGCACAGCGCCGGGGGCCGTCGAGCCCTGGTCACTCTGCGCCACGAAGTCGACTGCCTCACCAGGGACGCTGTATTCGTAGGGACCTCGATAGACCCGGGGTGGGGTCGAGAAGTTGCCGTGAGCGATCGGAGGGGAGGGTGCGGTCCATTCGAGGGTCGTGGCAGACCAGGGATTCGCATCGGCGCGTTCCCCCCGCCGCAGGCTCGACACCAGGTTGATCACGAAGGGAAGCTGCGCCAGCGCCAGCAGCCAAGCGGAAACCGACATCATCTTGTTGAGTCCCAGAACGCCCTGGGCGAAGTCGTAGCCCATTCCCCCGTCGTAGAGACGCCGAGACACGCCGGCCAGCCCGACCGCGAACATCGGCATGAAGATGAGGTTCATGAAGAGCAATGACATCCAGAAGTGCAGCTTTCCCAGTCCTTCCCCGAGTCGACGTCCGGTCACCTTCGGGAACCAGAAGTAGATCCCTGCAAAGATCGCGAAGATGGTTCCCGGAGCCACGATGTAGTGGAAGTGCCCGATCACGTAGTAGCTGTCGTGCAACTGAAGATCGGCGGCAGCGAGACCCAGGGGAAGACCCGTGAGACCGCCGATGCCGAACATGGGAATGAAAGCCAGAGCGAAGAGCATCGCCGTCGTGAAGCGAATCGACGCCCCCCACAGCGACAGCAGGAAGCACGTCAAGATGACGATCGACGGCACCGAGATGATCATCGTGGTGATCTGGAAGAACGCACTGACCGTGGTGCCCATACCGGTGAGGTACATGTGATGCGCCCACACGATCATCGACATCCCACCCAGAAAGAGCGAGCTGAAGACCATGTAGCGATAGCCCCAAAGCGGTCGGCGGGTATTGGCCGCCAGGATCTCCGACACGATACCGAAGGCCGGCAGGATGAGAACGTAGACCTCGGGGTGGGCCAGAAACCAGAACAGATGTTGCCAGAGCAACGGACTGCCACCACCGCTCACTTCGAGCGCGCGCCCACTCACCACCAGTCCCTCAGGCATGAAGAAACTGGTGCCGACGACTCGATCGAGTAGCTGGAGCACCGCCGCCCCCTGAAGCGGGGGAAAGGCGAGCAGGAGCAGGAAAGAGGTCACCAGCTGCGCCCAACAGAAGAAGGGCATGCGCATCAGCGTGAGACCGGGCACTCGCAGCTGCACGATCGTGACGATCAGATTCACCGCTCCGAGCAGCGACGACGAGATCAGAACGAACATGCCGAGCAGCCACACGGTCTGCCCAGGGGGTGCCAACACCGCCAGGGGCGGGTAGGACGTCCAGCCCGACCCCGGGGCCCCTCCGGGCGCCAAGAAGCTCCCCAGGATGACCACACCCGAAACCAGATACCCCCAGTAGGAGAGCATGTTGAGGCGCGGGAACGCCATGTCGGGCGCTCCGATCATCAGAGGCACCAGGTAGTTGCCGAACGCGCCCACGACCAACGGCACCACGCCGAGGAAGATCATGATCGTTCCGTGCATGGCACCGAGCTGATTGTAGAACTCGGGCATCATCACGCCCTCGGGGGCGTTCGCCTCTCCGAACAGCGAGCCGAACATGGGAATGGCCTCGCCTGGATAGGCCAACTGCCAACGCATCAGCATCACCAGTGTGAAGCCGAGCGCCAGGAACACCAGAGCCGTGAGGGCATACTGAATCCCGATCACCTTGTGATCGAGGGAGAACATATACCGCCGCCAGAAACCCTTCGGCGAAGCGGGTCGGTTCCCGCGGGGATCTGGTCGGGGCCTCGAATGCTCGTTCACTGCACCGTCCGTCAAGGGACCCGATCGAGAACCAGGAGCAACATCACGGCGGGCAGATAGAGGATCGAGAACAGCATCAAGGCTCGGGCCCGTGGCTCCGAGCACTCGAGGCGGAATCGGACGGCGAAGTAGAGAAATCCGATTCCCAGGAGAACCGCTCCAGCCAGGTACACGACCCCCACCATTCCCACCATCCAGGGAGTGACACTCGAGAGCACCAGCGCGACGGTGAAGACCAACGACTCGGCCGAGGTCCGACGTCCCTCCTCGTCGCCGACCGAGAGCATGGCCAGGCCTCCGGCAGCATAGTCCAGCCGATAGCGCCACGCGATCGCGAAGAAGTGCGGCAACTGCCAGAAGAACAGGATGGCGAAGAGAAGCCAGGGACCGATTCCCAGTGAGGAGAACTCCGCCCCAAGGTGTGACGGCTCCAAGGGCCCCCTCGCGATCGCGGCCCCGGACCAGCCCATCACGATGGGTAGAGCACCGGGCACCGCACCGATATGGGTCGACCACGGTGTGATGACCTTGAGCGGCGTGTAGACCAGCAGATAGGAGGCCAGGGTGGCAAGGCCGAGCGCGGCGGTGAGAAGGTTCACGCCGAACGCAAGCATCAACAGCCCCCCAACGGTGAGAGCGAGACCGACGAGTAGCGCTTGGCGCCGAGTCACGCGCCCGGTCGGCAACGGACGACCCGCGGTGCGAGGCATGAGCGCGTCGCTGCGCTCCTCGAGCACCATGTTGAAGACCGCCGCGGCAGAGGCCAGCACGTACGTCCCGAGCACCGTGACGGCGATCGAGAGGGCATCACCCTTACCGTCGGGAACCATGAGGGCACCCACCAGGGTCGTCAAGGCCACCATGACGTTGACTCGCGGCTTGGTCAGTTCGACGAGATCGCGAATCGGCGTCATGGCTTCGGGCTGGGGTACTGCTGGTTCCTGAATCAAGACTCGCTCCATCCGACACCCACGGCGCGGGCTCCGTACCCCCCGGTTTTCTTCATCGGAGGGCCCACAGCTCGGTGGGGTGCTGCCCTCTCGAACCGCCGGGCACAGCTCCACTCGAGCAAGACCCGCCCGGTCGAGTTGCCCGCCGATCCTCACCGCTCTCAGGGCTCGCCTGAGTGCTCCCACGATGGAGAGTACAGACGGCATGGGGCAGCCAGGATCGCCGTTGTCGAGACGGCAAGCGTAGCCGCTTGTGAGAGGATCCACAACCTCAGCGCCGCCCGAATCCCGGTTACTTCAGGGGAGCCGCCCATGGGTCCGAACGACACTCTGACCGATCTCTTCCTCGAGCTCCAGGTGCTCGACCGCGTGCCGCGAGCGGGCTTCTTCCTACGCGGAGTGACCGAGCCCGAGAGCGTCAGCGAGCACTCCTTCCACCTTGCCTTTCTGGTCTGGGTCCTTGCCTCCAGGGAGTCCCTCGACGTCTCGCGGGCGGTCGAAATGGCGCTCCTGCACGATCTCGCAGAAGTCCGCTTCGGCGACCTCCCTCGGACCGCAGCCCACTATCTTCCTCCCGGTGCGAAGAAGAGCGCGGAACGAGCCGCTCTCGACGAGATCCTCGCCCCGCTCGCGGAGACCCGCGACGCAGCGAACCTCCTCGACGAGTACGACGCGAACACCAGCCGGGAAGCTCGTTTCGTGCGCGCCTGCGATCGCCTCCAGCTCCTGATCAAGGTCGTGAGCTACGAACGTTGGGGGAACCGAGGCCTCGGGGAGTTCTGGCGGGACGAGAAGAGCTTCGACGACGGAGGGTTTCCGCAGCTCCAGGAGATCTACCAGCAGCTCCGTCAACGGCGCGACGAGCTCCTCTCCTGATCGATGGGAGACCACTCATTCGCTTCCTCCCCGACAGGCGATCGCTTCCCAGAGCCATCGGAGCCTGCAGAGGAGCCGCCGACCGGGAAGCGACTTCCGAACAAACGCCTCAGGCGTAGGTAACCCCGCTCGCCGAGCAGTGCTTCGCTTCCGCGAGCCACGTCGCGGAGCACCACTCGAAGCTCCCCGGGGCCACTCCAATAGGAATGCGCGATCGGCTCGAGCTCGTCGCTCAGCACGTGGGCCAGGACCGCTGCTGCCAGAGCCAGGTCGTCGACGAACCCTCCGACGCCGAGGATCCCTTCCGGAAAGAAGTCGAACGGCATCACGAAGTAGAGCAGGGCTCCCCCGATGAGACTGCGGCTCGATCCCGGAACCCTGGAGTCGAGACTGAGGCGCAGCATCAGCATGAAGACATCCGGAGCCAGGAGAAGGAGATCCGCGGCCCTCCCTGTGAGCGCTCCTCTCCCGAGAGTCGACCGGATCCGAGCCCGCAGGCGATCGTAGAAGGCGAGCATTCGAGGCTCGTTGACGGGCCGGGGATCGCTCACGGGCAACCTCCCCGAGGGACAGCCGACCCTGTTGCCGCGTGCCAGAGCTCCTGCAGGGTGTCGTCGAGGTCGTAGCGTGGTCGCCAGCCCAGGCCGTGCAAGCCGGACGCGTCGCCCAGGAGAAGGGGAGTGTCGTTCTGGCGAAGCCGACTGGGATCCTGCTCGATCGTCACGTCGAGCCCGGAGAGCTCGACCAGGCGAGTGACGACATCCCCGATCGACTGCGCACTGCCCGAAGCCAGGTTGTAGAAGCGCCCGGCCTCTCCTTCTTCCGCGAGCAATCGGTACGCCACGGCGCCATCGCGCACATCGACGAAGTCGCGCCGCGGACTCAGATCGCCGACGTGCAGAACCGGGGCGAGCTGCCCCTCTGCAATCTGCGCCAGCTGGCGCGCGAATCCGGGAATCGCGAATCGCTCCGACTGTCCCGGTCCGAGCAGATTGAACGAGCGGACGATGATTCCACCTCGGGCACGGACCAATCGCTCCGCAGCAGCCTTGGTCAGGGCATAGGGGTTGCCCGGCGCCGGCTCGCGGCCATCCGGTATGGGCTGCTCCTCGACCGGTACCTCTCCGTAGACTTCAGAGCTCGAGGCGAACACCACACGAATCGCAGGGTCGAGAGTGTCGAGGGCGTCGAGGAGCGCCTCCGTGCCGAGAACGTTGATCCGGAAGCAGAGCGCAGGCGCGCTCCACGAGCTGCCGACGTGACTGAACCCGGCAAGGTGAATCACGACTTCGGGAGCGAACGCCTCGAGCCGCCCTCGCATCGGCCCGGGTTCCAGCAGATCGATCTGGTCGACCTCGATCCGCGGCAACCCTCTCACTGGACCGAGGTGGCACCCAGCCACCTCGTGGCCGGAAACGAGGAGCTCAGCCGCCAGATGGCAACCGACGAACCCTCCGATGCCGGTGACGTAGACTCTCATCTCGCCTCCTCCGTCTTCGCCGCCAGACCCTCGCTCAGCAGGTACTCCTCCAAACCCTCGGACCAGGGCTCGACCGCGCGTCCCAGGGTGGCCTCGAACCGATCGACCGATAACACGGAGTAGGCAGGCCGCGGTGCCGGTTGCGAGTACTCCAGGCTCGTGGTCTCGACGATCCGACAGCGGGAGCCCATCATGCCGACGATTGCCTGCGCGAACCCGAACCAGGTCACCGGCTCCCGATTACGGTAGTGAAGGAGTCCCCGCCGGCCGCCTTCCGCCAACTCGAGCAGGGCCGCGGCGAGGAACCGGGAGTAGGTCGGCGCTCCGAGCTGATCGGTCACCACGGCCAGCTCTTCACGCTCGCTGGCGAGCCGAGCGATGGTCTGCACGAAGTTCGCTCCCCCCGGACCGAACACCCAGGAGGTCCGCACGACCAGGTTGCGCTCGCTTTCGAGCGCCGCTCGTTCACCCGCCAGCTTGGTGTGGCCGTAAACGGACCGCGGTCCCGTTTGGGCATTCTCCGAATAGGGCTCGGTCGCGAGCCCATCGAACACGTAGTCGGTGGAGAGCTGGAGCAGCGCGACATCGCTTTCGGCCGCCACCGAGGCGAGACCGACGACCGCGCTCGCGTTGATCTCGTGCGCGGTCTCGCGGTCGGTCTCGCAGTCGTCGACCCGGGTGTAGGCCGCTGCATTGATGATCCAGGCGGGGCGAAACCGACGGACGGTCCTTCGAACGTCTTCCAGACGGCGGATATCGAGCTCCGCGCGCCCGGCGGCCTCGACGACATGCCCGCGATCCGCGCCACACTCGACCAGAGCCTGGCCGACCATGCCTCCCGCGCCGAGAATCAGGACTCGCATCACCGCCAAGGACCCGCCCCGGACACTAGAGCTGCTCCGAGGTGCCGCCGCGGATGTCGAGAAACGAGCCCACGTTCTTGAGGTTGAGCGAGAACCGGAACTCTCGGTCCTTGCGCACGCCGAAGTTGTAGTCGCCGAACTCGAACAGCATGTCGTAGCAGGAGCCCCGATAGCGAATCAGGTAACGCTGCATCAGGACACTCGCACCGTCGGGCGCTGGATCGAAATCCAGATTGGCCTGACCTTCGAAGGAGACTCGCTTCCACACGGGCACACTCAACGACAGGCGTAACTGATCGGTCAGCGTTCTCCCGGTCTCGGGCTGCTGCCGGTTGGTGTAGCGCAGGCCGACTCGGGTACGCTGGCTCACGTTGAAGGTACCCGAGATCGAGGTCAAAGAGATGCTCGAGAAGAGCGTGTCGTAGCGGGACTCGACTTGCAGATTCGCACGTCGGCTCGGCTGATAGCGCAGCCGCACCCGAACCGGCCCGGTCTGGCTGGTTTTGGTCCCGTCGATCGAGCTCTGGATCGGGCGACTCTGGTCCACGGAGTAGGCCTGAGAGAGCTCGAGATTCAGGACCTCGAAGGCGCTACCTCCGGTTTCTCCTGCCGGCTTCGTCAGCAGACGGTTGATCAACGCGTAGGTCACCACATCGCTGCCGATGATCGGGTCGAGCTCGTCGAAACGGGGCACGAGCGCCTGCTCGTCGTAGTCATCGAGGAAGTTGTAGTTCACTCGCGGCTCGATGACGTGCTTGTAGCGGGCGCTTCCCTCGTTCCCGAAGATGCGTGAGAAGCTGGGTCCGACGATCTCGGCACGCGCGCTCGGCAGCACACGTGTGAGACTCCTCCCGCTGAAGTCCGAGTCTCGATCAGGGTTCTCGGCCTTCTCCTCGGCAGTCAACAGGCTGTCGCCATACCAGGTGGCGCGTGCGCCGGCGGTCAGAGACAGAGACAGCCAGGGCACCGTACGGATCGGGAGAGTCACCTCCGGAAAGATGTCGGCGCGACCGTAGTCGGTCTCCAGGAGGTCACCTCGGTCCTGGTAGAGCCAGTAGGCTCCGCTGCGCATCTGGAGGTAGAGCGGAGTCCGTCCGAGCTTCGTGGAGCGGAGCTTGTACTCCACCTCCGGTAGCTGTCGCAAAGTCACGATGTTGTTGACGTTGAAGTAGGTTTCGCGTTGGTCCAGGTTGACGTAGAGCGAGTGCGCCCTCCAGTTCCCGGTCAGGAATCCGTTCGAGTACAGCTGGCGCAAACTGTTGCGATCGCCGCGACGCTCGTAATCCTGGAAGTACTGAAAGTCCGACGCGTCCTCGAGGTGGACCACGGCTCTCAGACCCGCGGGGAGCCCCGCGGACTCGTGGTCGTAGCGAAACCGCCAACGGAGCTTGTCGAACTCCGGATCGCGAATGGCATAGCCCTCGAGGGCACCCAGACTGTGCTCACTCGGGCGGTATCGAAGCTCGTACCCGGCCCCGAGGAACTCACCGGAGGGCTTGTACTCCGGGTCGCCGGTCAGGTTCTGTGGATTGCCTCCGGCGAACAGATCGAGAAAGAACGTCGAGTCGAAGGAGCGATTCATCGCCCAGAAGTAGGCGAGCCCGAGCGAAACACCGCGACGCTCCGAGTACCCGGGCTGCGGCAGGAGAAAGCCCGTGCTGCGATCGTCCTCGACCGGCCAGAGCAGGTAGGGCATGTAGAACAGCGGTACCTTCTTGGCACGAAACGTCGATCCTCGGACCTTGGCGTAGCCATCGACGGTGACGTCGATCTTCTTGGCTCGAAAGCTCCACGCAGGTACGTCGCCCTCACACGAGGTGAACTTCCCCTGAAGCACCCTGAAGCTCTCCGCGCCGGTCTTGAGCACCTCCGCCCCCTCGAAGAAGTAGTCGGTTCCCATGGATCCCTTCGCGTTGACGATCCGTCCGAGCTCGGTGTCGAGGTTGTACTCCATGAGGTCGCCCGAGACGCGCTGCGGGCCCTTGTCGAAGATCACGTTGCCTTCCGCCACCAGGTCCTGGGTCTGCTCATCGAGCTCGATTCGTTCGGCTCGCACTTCCAGGTCTTGATAGAGAATGCGCACGTCGCCGCTGAGGACTGCACGGCCGACGCCGTCGTACTCGAGCGAGTCCGCGGAGCCCGAGACCCGTCCCTTGGTCCCGTCCTCGAGTGCCAGGTTTCCTTCGAACCGAATTCGATCCGGGTCGGGCTCGGCCACCTCTTCGTCGGGCTCCGGCGGAGCCTCTTGCGGCGCGACCTCCTCCGGCACTGGAAGCTCCTCGGGGAGCTGCGCACGAAGACCGGGCACGACAGCCATCGTCAGCACCGACGAGAGCCCCACCAGAGCGAGCGTCCGGCGAGCGAAGCGATCTGCCGGCAAGGTCAGTCCTCCTCGCTGAGACGCTCGAGAACGAGCGCGGTAGCTTCTCCGCCCCCTATGCAGATCGCGGCACAACCGAAGCGCCCACCTCTTCGGCGCAGAGCGTGGATCAGGGTGGTCACGATCCTCGCGCCGGAAGCGCCGATCGGATGCCCCATGGAGATCGCGCCTCCGTGCACATTGACCTTCTCAGGATCCAGCTCCAGATCCTTCAGGCACGCCAGCACGACGACTGCGAACGCCTCGTTGATCTCGAACAGATCGATCTGGTCGACCGTGAGCTCGGCCCGCTCGAGCACTGCTTTGATCGCCACAACGGGAGCGGTGGTGAACCACTCGGGCGCCTGAGCGACCGAGGCGTGCGCGATCACCCGGGCAAGCGGCCGCAATCCTCTGGTGCGCGCGAACTCCTCGCTCGACAAGACCAGCGATGCCGCGCCATCCGAGAGATTGCTGGCGTTGGCCGCGGTCACGGTTCCTTCCGGCTCGAAGGCCGGCCGTAGCGTTCGCAAGCGCTCGAGATCGACGCGATACGGATCCTCGTCTCGATCTACGGTAGTGGTCGCTCCGCGCTTTCCCTCGACCACGACCGGCACGATCTCGTCAGCGAACCAGCCTTCCTCTGTCGCGCGACGAGAGCGCTCGTAGCTGCGCTCGGCGAAGGCATCCTGCTCTTCCCTGCCGAAGTGGTACTCGCGCGCACAGAGCTCGGCACAGTTCCCCATGTGGGAATCGTTGTACGGATCCCACAGCCCATCGTGTACGAGAGAGTCGAGCAGCGCGGCGTTGCCGAGGCGCAGTCCGGACCGGGCACCAGGGAGGAGGTACGGAGCGCGGCTCATGCTCTCCATGCCTCCCGCGGCAACGACCGAATAGTCGCCGCATTTCAGGTCGTTGGTCGCGACCATCACGGCTCTCATTCCGGAGCCGCACACCTTGTTCACGGTAACGGCTCCACTGGACGCGGGCAGGCCGGCCCCCAGGGCAACTTGACGCGCCGGAGCCTGCCCCTGGCCGGCCGCAAGGACGCAACCCATATTCACCTGATCGACGTCCGAGGGCTCTACACCCGCCGCTTCGACCGCCGCTGCAAGGGCCCTGGCACCCAGCTGATGAGCGGCAAGATCGCGAAAGGCACCCTGAAACGCGCCGATCGGGGTTCGAACGGCGCTCAAAATCACGACATCCTGCACGGGAACTCCTGCGCTTTCCAGGCCCTCCCCCAATGATCGAACACAGGCGAGTGCCGCGAGAAATGAAGAAAGAACGGCACGAGGATGCTAGCACAGGGCCACCGCTCGAAAGGCTCCGTGACTCGGTCGCGCTCAGCAGTGGCGGGGCGTGGTTGACACCGATCGAGTCGGCGGGGGAGAGTCGTTGCCGATGCGATGGCTTGGACTGGATTTCGGCGAGCGGAGAATCGGAATCGCGATCAGCGACGAGGACGAGACGATGGCAATCCCGCTGCGCACGATCGAACGATCCACCGATCGTGCCGCCGTGGCGCAGATCGCGGCGTTGGCGATGGAGCGCGAAGTGGCTGGCCTCGTTCTGGGCGAGCCTCGCACCTCGGGCGAGCTGGGCGACGCAGCGCTCCGGGTCCGGCGGTTCGGCGACAAGCTGGCTCGGCGGTCTTCGTTGCCGGTGCGCTACGTCGATGAGACCCTGAGCTCGAACGAAGCGCGTCACCGGCTGCGCTCGGCCGAGGTCGACATTCGAGAGGACCGCGGTCGAGTCGACGCGGTCGCCGCCCAGATCGTGCTCGAGGAGTGGCTCGAGCAGCGCCGCGA
The DNA here is from genome assembly GCA_963851415.1 of uncultured Acidobacteriota bacterium. Lineage (GTDB taxonomy): Bacteria > Acidobacteriota > Thermoanaerobaculia > Multivoradales > Multivoraceae > CAWKPF01. The sequence goes on along the minus strand of CAWKPF010000002.1, from coordinate 2,934,091 downwards.
ACAGCGAGATCAGCTCTAGTGCGAAAAGTCCTCCTGTTCGGAGCCGTCCTGGTTCTCCTGGCGACATCAGGAGTCGCTGCGGCGATCTGGTGGGCGTGGCAGACCGTGCAACGGCCCCTCGCGCCGGCGACGGCTCAACACGTGGAAATCACACCTGGTCTGAGCGCACAGCAGATTCTGGAGCGCCTCGAGGAACGCGGCGTACTGGCCGACGCTCGACTCGCTCGACTGTACCTGATCAGGGTCCTCGAGGATCCACCGCTGCACGCCGGCGAGTACCGCTTCGAGGGTCCCCGTTCCACCCCCCAGGTGCTCGACGAGCTCATCCGGGGCAACGTCGTCACCCATCCAGTCACGGTGATCGAGGGGTTGACGCTTGAGGAGACCGCCCTCGCGCTCAGTGCCGCCGGCTTCGGCGACGAGCAGAGGTTCCTTTCGCAGATGCGCGATGCAACCCGGGTGGCCGATATCGACCCCGAAGCGACGGATCTCGAAGGGTATCTGTTCCCCGACACCTACCGGTTCGCAAGAGGCACCAGCGAGAGCCAGGTCGTCGACAAGATGGTGGCTACCTTCCGCCGCCTGTTCGAGCAGGAAGTGGCTCCGCTGCTCGCGTCCACGAGCTCGGGTGAAGGGCAGCCGCTCGAAGTTCGAGAGCTGGTCTCCCTGGCCAGCATCGTCGAAAAGGAGGCAGGGCTCGACGAGGAGCGTCCACTGGTCGCAGGGGTGTATGCCAATCGGCTGCGAATCGGAATGGGCCTCTACGCAGACCCCACCATCATCTTTGCGCTCAAGAAGAGCGGAGAGTGGGACGGCAACCTTCGCCGCGAGGATCTTCAACTCGACTCTCCCTACAACACCTATCGCTATCCCGGGCTGCCGCCCGGACCGATCTGCTCTCCCGGACTCGCCAGCCTGATCGCTGCGGCCAGGCCCGCCGACGAGGAGTACCTCTACTTCGTGTCTCGCAACGACGGCAGCCACGTCTTCGCCAAGACGCTGGCCGAGCACAACCGCAACGTCGAGCGTTGGCAACGCCAATACTGGCGGGATCGATGGGCGCGAGAGCGCAAGGCGCGAGAGAACGAGCCGAATCGCTAGAGGCACGGTGGAGACCGGACGGTCCCTGTCGTCGACCCTGCGCGGAGAGCGCCGCTGGATTCCAGGGGCGATCCGAGGCTGCTCGGACAGGCCGACCGTTGACAATCCCTAAAAGCTTGGTTATCAAGGAAGTTCACCCCGGGAAACCGGCACTGAACCTGCTTCGAAAATTCCGAATTCGAAGAAACCACATATCGCCATGACCCCCGAGCGGTTCGGTCACTACCTGCTGCTGAAGAAACTCGCCGAGGACCCTCTCGGGGAGTTCTTTCGCGCCGCCCAGATCGGCGACGGCGGACTGGAGCGCGTCGTCTTGCTGCGGGTCTTCAATGGCTCGGCTCTCGAGGGCCGCTCGCTCGCCAGCCATCTGGAGGGGCGAGAGACGATTCACGGCGCCTTGCGCAATCCGAATATCGGGATGGGACTGGAGCTCGGCCAGGTCCAGGGAGTTCCCTTCGTCTCGTACGACTACATTTCCGGCAAGAACCTCGGAGTTCTTCTCGACCAGATCGTGCAACGCGGCCAGGCCGTGCCCGCCGAGCACGCGCTCCTCGTGGTGGAGCGCACAGCCCTCGCCGTGGCCGTGGCGTACGAGACACGGGTGGCGGATCAACGAGTCGTTCACGGCTTTCTCGTGCCCCACCTGGTGATGCTCTCCAACGAAGGCGAGACACGGGTACTCGGCTTCGAGGTGGGCGTCGGCCTGCGCTCGGTCCTCAGCGCGGCCCTGGGTACAGAGTACGGCCGCTACCTCTCGCCCGAGGCCCTGGGTGGCGCCGCCCTTGCGCCCAACGACGATGTCTATTCGCTCGGGGTGCTGCTGCTGGAGCTGCTCCTGGGCCGGCGCATCCCCTCGCCCCGAGCCGAGGGCTTTCGTCCCGGATATCCCGAACAGGTCGAGGCCGCGGCCGCGCACGGTCCGAGCGGAATCGGTGAGCTTCTCCGCGAGAGTCTCGCACCCGCGGGCGAGCGCATCCCGGAGGTGGTGAGCTGGCATCGGAACCTCAGCCAGATCCTCGCTGACAGCGGCCAGAAGCCCACCACGTTCAACCTGGCCTTCTTCATGCACAGTCTCTTCGCCGAAGACATCGAGCGCGAGACCCAGGAGCTCGAAGCGGAGAGTCAACTCGACTTCGCCGCTCTCGTGACTCCCTCCGGCACCCTCCTGTCGCCGACCCTCGCGGTGAGTGAACCCGAGCTCACGGCCCCCCCGGTCGAGGTCACCGGCTCCCACCCGGCGTGGTCGATGACGCCCGCGACCGAAGAGGCGCCGGCAGCGCTTCTACCCGAGGTGCCCGACTCTCTCGAGCTTCCGAGCTCCACTGTGCTCCCCTTGCCGAAAACCGCTCGCCAGGGGCCCTCTCTCAAACGCCTACTTCCAGCACTCGCGATCGTGTTGATGCTGGGTGGCGCCCTGGGCTACTGGCTGTGGGATCGGAGCCGGCGAGGCGAGGTGCCGCCGCCGACACCGATCGACCAGACCGCGGCGGATTCAGCCAGAAACGACCCCAGGCCAGCGGCCGTCGATCGGCCAGCGACTCCTCGCGACGAAGCCGCCGCGATCGACTCTGCCGGAGCAGGGGGCACGAGTCCCGGTCGGGCCGGGGAGATCGAGGCGACCCAGGCGGTGAGCGACGAGCAGCTCATGGAACGGCTGGACGCCATGGTCGCTCAACGCACCAGCGCGGTGGAGGCGGCTCTCCGCCAGCAGTACGACGGGGAGATCCAGGCCCTACGCAGCCAGCTGGAAGAGTCGCAGAGGCAACAGCGCGCAACCGCCGCTGCCGACCCCGTCGCGACCGCCCCCGCGCCACGACGAGAGCCGAGCCCGCCGGCCACGGATCGGAGCACACCCGTGTCCGACCCCGATGACACGGACTCGGGCACCGGGGAAGACGCCACTGACCCCATACCTCGAGATCGGACGATCGAGGTAGCCGGCACGCCTGCAGCCACCAGCCCGTTTCCTCTCGATGCCGGACCGACCACGACCGGCGCGAGCGGTGAGCCCAGCGAGCCCATTGCTGAACCTGCGCCGCCTTCTGCTCCTTCAGCAAGCCGGGAACGAGTCCAGGTGGGCGATCTCGTGGTCCCGGGCGACGGCGTGGTGCCGCCGACTCGGACCAGTCCGATCCGACCCGTGTTTCCGCCCGCAGCGCTCCGACTCAAGCGGGAAGGCGAAGTCACGCTCGAGGTCCTGGTGGACGAGAACGGAAAGGTGCGTGACACGCGTGTGATCGAGGGGGCAGGCTGGGGATTCGACGAGGCGGCAGCCACGGCCGCCCGGCGAACCCGCTTCGAGCCGGCGACCAAGAACGGTGTCCGGGTCCGGATGTGGACCCGGGTCAAGGTCCGGTTCGAAAACGACAGCTAGCCTCGGCCAGCTCCTCCACCAGCCAAGCGCTCGAGGGCAATCGCTTCCCGGCGATGCTCGCTCAGATGTCTGCCGCCCGGAGGCTGGCGACCAGGTCCTGCACGGCCGGTTTGAGTACCTTGTCGAACATGGCCTGGTCATCGGCTCCGCCACCGGCCCCGGCCACTCGGACCTTGGCGCTCTTGGTCTCCTTTCGCGACTCGTCCGCCCAGACGATCTCACCGGTCTCGGTATCGATCAGCCGTGCATTCATGGCGGCGGCGAACGTCTTCTTCTTGAAACTGAACGACGGGAGCCCTCCGACGCTCGGTGCACTGCCTCCGGCCGTCGACGTGCCGTACTCCGTCACTGCGCCGGTCAGGAAGTACTTGACTCCGAGGAGCTTGCCCGCCTGAATCGCACTCGAAGCATCGACGTCGCCCGACAGCGACAGGTTCTTCTCCGCCATCAACGCGGAAAGCTGCTCGCGCTCGATGACGCGGAACTTGCCGGTCTTGACCAGCTCGGTCACGAACACGTCCTGAGCTGCTGCGGCACCACCTTGATTCCACCAGTGGTACCACTGCTGATCGGCCTTCGCCTTGAACTCCAACACTGCAATCCTGGGCCGATCGCCGCCGATGGCGGCGGCTGCGCAGACCAGAGCCAGGGTCGCGCTCAGCAGCACGCCCCTACGAACCATGCTTCGAACTCGTGTCACGGGTCCACCTCCCTTTCTCGAAGATCACACTTCCTGCGGCCACCCGGAGGTCCGTCTCGACGGTTTCGCTTCCGGCTCCGCAAACCACGGAAAAGCGCAGAGACATCTCTACCCGTGTCTACTCTACCACTGATTTTCTACGATTTCTCTTCCCTTCGAGCTGCCTCCTGCGCATCCACCACACAAAGAGCGGCCATGTTCACGATGTCGGTCACCTCGACACCGCGCTGGAGAACATGGATCGGGCGTCGCATGCCGAGCAGCACCGGGCCGATCGCCTCTGCCCCGGCCAGTCGCCAGATCAACTTGTAGGCGATATTCGCCGAGTTGAGCTCCGGAAACACGAGCACGTTGGCGGGGCCATCGAGATGGCTCCACGAGTACCGCTCGTCGAGGATGGAGGACAGCAGGGCCGTGTCGGCCTGCATCTCCCCGTCGACGCGGAGATCGGGGGCCCGTTCGCGAGCCAGCCGAGCCGCCGCGCTCACCTTTCGAGCCGAGGGATGGCGGTTCGAGCCGAAGTTCGAGAAAGACAGCAGGGCGACCCTGGGCTCGACATCGAAGCGGCGGGCGAAGGCAGCCGTGAGGATCGCGATGTCGGCCAGATCTTCGGCACTCGGATCGATGTTCACGGTCGTGTCGGCGAGAAACAGCAACCGATCCTCGAGCATCAGGATATAGGCGCCCATGACGCGTCGAATCCCGGGTGCAGTGCCGATTACCTCGAGCGCGGGTCGAATCGTCTCCGGATAGTCCTGAGTCAGCCCGGAGATCAGCCCGTCCGCGTCGCCCTCGGCGATCATCATCGGCCCGTAGGTGTTGCGGGTCCGCATTCGCTTCTGCGCGTCTTCCAGGGTGATTCCCTCGCGTCGCCGGCGCTCGTGAAACCGCTGGGCATAGTGCAACGCTCGCTCCGAGTCCGGAGCATGGATAATGGTCAAGCTCGAAGGATCGAGATCGAGCTCCTCGAGATGCTCTTCGATCTGATGCCGCCGGGCCAGCAGGATCGGATGGGCGATCTCCCTCTCCAGCAGGATCTTCGCCGCACGGAGCACCTTCGGATGCTCCCCCTCGGTGAACACGACACGCTTGGGAGCCCTTCGAGCGCGATCGATGATCTGGCGCATGACCTCGAAGCGACGCGACACCAGGGTCTCGAGAGTCCGTCCGTAGGCCTCGAGGTCGTCGATGCGCTCCCGGGCCACACCGGTGCGAAGTGCCGCCTCGGCGACCATCGGAGGCAACCTGAGCAGAACTCGGTGATCAAAGGGCTTGGGGATCAGATACTCGGGACCGAAGCGCAGGCTTTCGAGCCCGTAGGCTTTCAGCACCGCGTCTGGAACGTCCTCGCGTGCCAGCTCAGCGAGCCCTCGGCACGCGGCCAGTTTCATCTCTTCGTTGATCTCCGTCGCGCGCACATCGAGCGCGCCCCGGAAGATGAACGGAAACCCCAGCACGTTGTTGACCTGGTTCGGATAGTCGCTGCGCCCGGTGGCCATGATCACGTCCTCCCGAGCGGCCCGCGCTTCCTCCCAACCGATCTCGGGGTCGGGATTGGCCAGCGCGAAGACGATCGGCTTCTCTGCCATTCCTTGGAGCATGTCCGGGGTCACCGCACCCGCTACCGACAGGCCGACGAACACGTCAGCTCCCATCAGCGCTTCGGCAAGTGTGCGCGCCGGCGTCGCCACAGCGAAGGGCCGCTTGTGCGGTGCCACCTCATCTCGCCGACCCTCGTGAATGACGCCCTTGCTGTCGCAGAGAATCACGTTCTTCGCCTCCAGCCCCAGAGGCAGCCAGAGGTTCACGCACCCCAACGTCGCGGCTCCGGCTCCGGAGAACACGACCTTGACGTCGTCGATCTTCTTGCCTACCAGGTCGAGGGCATTGAGGAGAGCCGCCCCAGCGATGATTGCAGTGCCATGCTGGTCGTCGTGGAAGACGGGGATCGACATCTCCTGGCGAAGCCGCTCCTCGATCTCGAAACACTCCGGCGCAGCGATGTCCTCGAGGTTGATGCCGCCGAAAGTGGGCTCGAGCAGGCGTACGGTTCGAACGAACTCGTCGACATCCCGGGTGTCGACCTCGATATCGAACACATCGATGCCCGCGAAACGCTTGAAGAGCACTCCCTTGCCCTCCATAACGGGTTTGGAGGCCGCAGCCCCGATGTCCCCGAGACCGAGCACTGCAGTGCCGTTGGTGATGACGCCGACCAGGTTGCTCTTGGTCGTGTACTCATAGGCCTTCAACGGGTCCGCGGCGATCTCCAGACAGGGCTCGGCCACCCCCGGCGTATAGGCCAGCGACAGGTCCTCCTGTGTGGCCGTCGGCTTGGTCGGAACGACCGCGACCTTGCCCCGCGGCGACCGCGAGTGATATTCGAGAGCCGCCTCGCGATATCGGTTGGACATCCGCACTCTCCAAAGACATATTCTGGGAAAAGACGAGCAATCAGTGTACTGCACGACTTCCTGACCCTGAGGACTGCAATGATCGTGGTGCCCGAGAACACCGACCGATGGCTGCTCGTGACCCAGGGCGACCATGCGAGATTCGCGGCGCAACTGTTGGCCAGTTGGCGGACTCCACCGCCCCAGCGTCTGCCCGACTTCGAGGAACTGCTGTTCGCCGTCCGCGAGCACGACAATGGTTGGCGTGAGATCGATGCCGCCCCTCTCCTGCATCCTGAGGGCGACCGCCCGCACGACTTCATGACCCTTCCCGAGCCCGAGCGCAGAGCACTGTGGGAGCGAGGCACCGCGCGCTACGCGGCGCACCATCCACTGGCCTCGCTGGTGATCACGGAGCATGCGCTCCACCTGCTCGGCGAATCCGAGGGCTCGAGCGGTTCATCCTCACCGACCGATCTGGCCGAGCGTCGCACGGAGCTGATCGAGCAGACCGGGTGCCCTGACACCGAGCTGGCCAACCTCTACCATTGGCTGGCGCTGGTGGATTGGCTGTCCCTGGTCGCCTGCAACCGATGGCCAGAGCCCTTCGAGCGGGGTGGACTGCGGGGGGTCTGGCTCGATGGATGCCTGCAGCTCGAGCCCTTTCCCCTCGCTGGCGCGACCACCTTCGAGCTCCCCGTCCGGAGCATTCCGCGATGTCGATATGCAGGAGACGGTGCTCTGGGCACAGCCGTGATGAGCGCTCGGTGGCAGAAAATCCCCCTGAGAGTCACGAGTCTCGAAAGATAGTGTCCTCCTGGAGAGACTCTTTGCTGGTTATACTAGTATTTCTGTCTTCATGTTCCGACCAGGCATGGTAGCCTTCGCCGACATGGTGCAGGCTTCCCAGGTTCAGAGCCCGCCGGAGGCCACGGTGGCGCCGCCCCAGCGGCTGTTGGTGCCGTCGCCCCTGGGAATCCTCGGCCTCGAGCTGCACGGCGAAACCGTAACGAGGTTGGTGTTCGCTCCGACCGCCAAGCAGAAACGCGAGTTCATTCCACTCAAGGAAGTCGACCGCTCCGACTTCCTGGACGAGGTCGTAGGGCGCTTCTCGGAGTACTTCGCTGGCGCTCGACGGGACCTGAGACTCGAGTTCGATCTCTCGCACGCCGGTCTCGACGAGCTGACCACCAAGATCCTGCTCCAGTGCACCCAGATCCCCTACGGCCAGACCCGCACGTATCAACAGCTCGCCGCCGCAGCGGGAGAATCGGGAGCCTACCGGTTGGTGCGGGCAGCTCTGGTGGCCAACCCCATCCCCATCCTGGTGCCGTGCCACCGGGTGACCCCAGCCAAGGGCGGCCCTGGGACCTTCGTCGGAGGCACCAAGCGCAAGGCCTGGCTGCTCAAACTAGAAGCCCGAGTCGTCGCAGAACGCTGAATGTCCGCGAAACGCTAGGGGGGCTCTTCGGGCTCGAGCTCCAGCTCGAGTCGCTGGTCCTCACCGGCTACGGCGACGAACTCGTGAGTGCGGCTCGCGAAACCCGGCCTGACCACCTCGACGACGTGACCGCCCGGGGCGATCAACAGACCGGCGTGGAGCACGCCCAGCTCCTCGCCGGTTCCCAGGAAGCGGCCATCCAGGTAGATCGCGGCGTCGCTCGGACGAACCAGGACGAGGAGACGCGCAGGATCGGAGCCCAGATCGGCGAGGACCCCCGAGTGCGGGACCGATTCTCGGCCGACCGACTCCAGGGACAGTCCGGCAACCCGAGCGCGGTCTGACGCCATGCGGGCGTCCGCGCGAGCGGTGGGCTTTTCGAACAGGGTCTCCGGCGGAGCAGACTCCCCCTTCTCGAGCCGGGTATCGATCCGGGTCACGGCACCGCTCGTGATCGTGAACTCGCGCGCAATCGTGCGATAGCCGGGACTGTACAAGACCACTCGGACCTCACCCGGATCGAGCCACAGGTAGCGGGGGAACCCGTCGTAGGCATCAGCGACGCCCACATAGATCCCATTGACCCACACCTCGGTCTTGCCCGGGCGAACATCGAGGTCCAGGGCGCCCGAGTCCGGATAGCGCCCTCCTTCTGCCGCCCCGAACGAGGCGACGGCGCCCATGCCCCAGAGCACGAGAGCAGCGAACACCAAGGCACGAGAATCAATCATGACGGGTCTCCTTGCTGTCAGGAGCATCGCTGGCAGGGGCCAGGGAACCGGAAGCCCCCGAGCCGATCCCGCTGTGCAATTCGACCCAGCCCCGCTGGAGACCTGCGATGTAGTGAAAGCGCAGGACGTCCTCCCACAAGGGGGCCAGGGTCACGGGAAGCCTTTGCAAGGCGCGGGCCAGCCTTCTCTCCCATCGCTGTCGGCGCAGGGGAGGCACAGGAGGCGGACCGGCCTCCCCGATGCCGAGAAAGGAGCCCAACTCCGGGTGCAGCCGGTAGAAGACCACGGCACAGTAGCCTGCCCTCTCCTGACGCTCGCAGAACCGGTCGAGATCCGTCGGGTGATCATGCTGGACGCGGGCGTCGGGGCGATAGTGGAGATTCATCCCGGCTTTCGTCAACCGGTAGCTCAGCTCGATGTCCTCCCAGGCCGCGTAGGGAAAGCCCGTGTCGAATCGCTCCTCCAGCAGGAGCCGGCGCGGCAACGACAGATTGGAGGTGTAGAAGAAGTTGAACGGAACGCGGTCGGGATCTTCGATCAAGGCATAGCCGAACTGCAGCCCGTACTCGTTGATGTAGTCGAGAAAGCGCGTCCGCTTCATCCGTGGGTGCCAGGCGGTGTAGCCGATCACCGCCATTTCCTGACGCCGCCCAGCTCTCTCTTGGCCTCCATGCGCCGAAAAGTGGCAGGCCAACCATCCAGGCTCGGGGACGGTGTCGTCCCCCAGGAAGGCCACGATCTCGCCGCGGGCTTCCTCGATCCCGCGATTTCGCGCAGCAGCGGGACCTCGATTCGACTGGCGATACCAACGCAGGACACAAGGCCCCTCGTAACGCTCGAGCCACTCCGACGAGCCGTCGGTCGAGCCGTCGTCGACCACGATCACCTCGAAAGGCGGCGCCTCTCGCTGGCGCTCGAGGCCCTCGAGCACCTCGGGCAAGATCTCGAGCCGATCGAAGGTCGGAATCACCACCGAAACCGCAGGCTCGTCCACGGCGCTTGGCTCTGCCCTCACGTCTCCATCACCTGGTCGAGTCGAGCCCGTTCCAGTTCCACCCCCGGCGGCAACCAGGAGGCAAAGCCCGGGCTGTCGAACAGGACCTCGTCACCTGGATAGGTGGGCACCAACCAGAGAGGGAATCGCTCGAAGATCTCTCGGTCGGCTCGGACCCGGCGCTGTCGTGCGACTTGCCTGATCTGAGCCGCGGAATCGAGACCGACCAGAATCGAATGGGCCGCTCGCAGCTGTGCAACCGAGCGCGGATCGGTCAGCGCGACCGAGTCCGCCGAGGCCCTTCTCCCACCCGCGACTCGGCGCCACCCCCGCCGTAGAAACTCCGACGGGCCGAGCTCGAGCAGTCGGTTCTTCAGATGAGAGAGCCGAGACGAGGCTGCAACCCGGGGAGTCGTGCCCTTCACCTCGAGCGAGAGGGATTGGGGTAGAGCGTGCGGGTCGATGATCAGCTGCGCGCCACCGGGGTTGTTCTCCACCAGAAGGGTGCGCGTCCGAGCCAGCAAGACCAGCTCCACGACCGGCATGAGGAGCGGCCACATTTCGTCGTCGTAGTTCTTGCTCACCGTGAGGAAGGCATTGCGCTCGAAGAGAAAGCCACGGTTGAAGGCGCCGAGAAGATCGCTGGTTGCCATCGAACGATGGTGCACGACGCCGTCTCGACTGAACAGCACTCGCTCACCTCCGGCCCACAAGCGCCAACCGAGATCGACATCCTCGAGATAGGCGAAGTACCGAGGGTCGAACCCCCCGGCGTCGAGGAAGCTACGGCGACGGATGATCATGTTGCCGCCACAGGCGAAGAACAGCTCACTGCCGTCGGCGGGCAGCTGGGCCTCTTCCAGAGGTCGTCGATATCCATGCTGAAAGGCGTGGCCATCGAAGGTCATGATGCCCCGTCCGAAATCGAGTCGCTCTCCCTCCCAGTCGAGGATCAGCCCGGAGACGGCTGCCACGTCGGCCGGGGCGGCCGACAGAGCCTCGATCATGGCCACAAGCCACTGCGGCTGAGCGCGAGTGTCGTTATTGAGCAGTAGCACTGCATCCGCATCGATGTGATCAATGAGATGGTTGTTGCCGACGCAGAAGCCGAGGTTGCGCTCAGAACGCAGCAACTTCACCTCCGGGCGAGTGCTCTCGAGCCACTCCGCCGTGCCGTCGGAAGATCCATTGTCGAGCACCCAGATCTCCCAGGGGATGCCTGGATCCTGCTGCTCACCGAGAGCGTCGAGACAGATCTTCAAATGCTCCAGCCCGTTCCAGCTGAGCACAGCGACTGCCGCACTACCGATTCGTGCCATCGTCCAGGCTCACCCTCCACCCAGCCGGGTGCGTAGGAATCGGCGCAGCCGAAAAGCGCCAGAGTCGGCGGGAGCGTGGGTCTCGAGGGGCGAGGCGAACCGTTCCTTGAAGGAGTCTCGGGCCGGCGCTCGACAAAAACGCACGATCGGCTCGAGCACCCGATCCCAGGCGAACTCCTCGGCCACGCCTCGGGCCCGATCGACGCGAGCCCGCACCAGATCGCCCCCGAGAATCACTTCGCTCAGAGCGGACGCCAGCGCCTCCGGATCTCCAGGAGGCACCAGCCATCCGGCGTCGTTCTCGGTCAGCAAACGAGCCAAGGCTCCCCCTTCGCTGGCAACCACCGGACAGCCGGCGACCAGAGCGTCCAGGAAACGAGTCCGCAGGGCCAGGTCGGTCTCCAGACTCGGTCGGTGGGTCGCGACCATCAGCTCGACGTCGCGAAGAAGATCGTATCGACGCTCGTAGGGTATCCAGTCGAGCGCACGGATCCGATTCCCCCACCATCCTCGCCGCCGCGCCCACTGCTCGACCTCGGCCATGCGGCGTTGCGGGGTGGCACCGGAATTGGGATTGCGAATGAACAGCAACTCGAGCTCGGGACGATCGATCAGTGTCAGGGCGTCGAGCACGGTCTGTGGGTCGTACCAATCATAGAGCCCGCCGAACAGCAGGCGTTTTCGACCCTCGCCGGAAGAGGAGGCGGACTGCCCATCGGAGTCCAGGTAGGGCTGGTGAGCTGGGAGCCGGTCGGGCACTCCGAAGGGAGCGATGTCGATCAGTCCCACCAGAGCAGGGTCGGCCGCCACGATCTCCGGATTGACGCGCCCCAGAGCCGTCAGCAGGCCCAGGTAGTACAGCCGCTGCTCGAGACTCGAGCACAGAAAGAAGTCACCGCGCTGCAGCTGCAGCATCCAGGTCGCATGGTCATTCCGCCACGGGTCGAGGCCGAGGGTCTGGTAGTAGTGCAGGTTCTCGACCAGCCAGGGATCATAGAGATCGATCGCTACGGGCAGATCCGGAACCTCCAGAACCAGATCATTGGCCAACTGCCCCTGCGCGACCGCACCACTGCAGTCGGCGGTCAGGGCAGCGAGGCGGCCGCGCTCGAAGGGCCGCTGCTCGCAAGGAGTCTCGATCCCGACGGCTTCGGCTCCAGGGGTCCCGCAGCCGCTCGGCTCGGCCGGGTGGACCAGCACGACCTCGATACCGAACGCCGGCAGACGCCTGGCCAGCTCGAGGTAGCGAATGCCTATCCCCGCCATGCGGGTGCGCAGCGGCTCGCTACAGAGCAGGGCAATCCGGCTCAAGAGCCGCCCCTGAACCGCGCCAGGCGCTGATGCCATCGCCAGGCTCGAGTTTGCTCCATCTCTTCGATCAACCTCCCCAGCCGATCGATCTCGCCATAGGTGCGACCGAGATGCTCCCCCTGTTCGTCGACGGTGGAGCGCAGGGCCCGCTCGTCGTCGTAGAGACGCTGAGTCTCCCCTTCGAGCGCCTCATAGGCATTGCGCAGCTCGATCAAGCTCTGGCGAAGACGGGCCACTTCGGCCACCTCACCGTCGAGGCGAGCCCGGAGCCGACGCCGTTCCTGCATGGCGGACTCGGCCAGGTCGACCGACTCCTGGCGCATTCGCATCACCGTGGCTGCCAGCGACGAGGCGGTCAAGCGGCTCCGATGCTTATCGAGAACCCTCGCCTTCAGCTCGGAGAAATCGGATCGCTCGACCGCGGCGCCTCCCAACACGTGATGATCGGCCCCCCGAAAATGGCGGTACTCGCAGGTCACCCTGGCCAGATGAACGAAAGAGCTCGAGCTCGAGAGCCGGATCAGGCAGTCCCAGTCTTCGAAAAACGACAGATCCGGATCGAAGCAGTAGCCGTCCCGCTCACGAAGCTCCTCCAGGAGCCGGCGTCGGATCAGCAGCGTGTTGAAAGGAATGTAGTTGTCGACCAGGAGGCGGTCGGGGTCGAAGTCGCGCGAGTACGGCAGTCGACGCTCGACACACTCCCAGCCCGACTCCGCCAGCTCATAGACCCCCACCGCGGCGTCGGAGTACACCACGGCCTCCCCGACGCTCCGGGCGACCGAGACCAGGGTGGCGAGATGCTCGGCGGCAGCGAGATCGTCGTCGTCGAGAAAGGCGATCCACTCGCCCTGGGCTGCGGCTACGCCGGCTTCGGCGGCGAGAGCCCGACCCTGGTTGCGCCCGGACTCGATCACCTCGAGTGCAAAGGGATAGTCCTGTGGCGGTGAGACCGGCGCTCCGCCATCGTTGACCACGACCACCTGGACCCGGCGATACACCCCCTGCGCCAGGCTGTCCAGCGCCTCGGCAAGGAGACTCGGGCGATTGAAGGTCCTCACGATCACTGTGACGAGCGGTCCCTCGTCGACCTGCTCCAGCCTCGGACTGGCCCCGAGGTGGCGAGCCAACTGATCGAGCGAACGTGTCCGAAAGTCGTCGAGTTCGAGACGGTTGTAACCTTCCGCCGCTTCGATCGCCGGCGCGAGAGTGTGCGTGCGATACCGACGCAGACCGAGAGCGGCAGCCAGATAGTCGTGTCTCTCCTGCTGCGAGGCGTACAGCGCCATTGCCTCGGCGATCGCCTCGAGCGGTGCTCCTCCGACGTCGACCAGAAGGTCGGGAAAGAGCGGCCGATTCACCTCGTAGGCGAGGATGGTCACATCCCGGAGGGCGTCGTGAAGGGGGTCTCCGTCCCGCAGAGGGGCAAGCAGGTCGTAGAGTGCCGCGAACGCCGCGCGGTGATCTCGGGTCAGCTCCAGAGGCGACGGGACCAGTATCAGGTCCGGAACCTGTTGCCCCACCTCGAATCGAAGAGCCTCGACGATCTCGTCCGTGCGCTCGGCAAGGACGCCATCGGGAAGGTCGAGATGCCTCGACTCGAACCCCAGTCGCGCGGCCACCGCGTCGGCCTCGGCGCGACGCCGAGCGGAGTAGCCCGATGGGTCTCGAGCGCCCTCGACTCCGCCGCTCCCGTCACTCAACCACAGGACCCGCACCACCGCCGGATCTTCGGAGGAAGCAGCCAGCAGGCTGGCGATCAGGCCGCCACAGCCGAGAACCTCGTCGTCGTAGTGCGGGGCGACGACGAGCGCTCGTCGCGCTGCCACGACTTCAGTGGCTCCGGGGGGTGCCAGGGGGGGGCTCAAGAACTGAGTTTCCGTTCGATGAATTGAGGAGGGAGGGCCGGCGGTGAGCCGATCCTCCCAGAAAACGGCTCGCCTCTTCGCAGCCCGCTGCCGGGAAAGAGCAGAGGCACCGGCCGTGAGTCGCAATGCCGTCATTATAGGGCTCCCGGGGGCACCGCGACCCGACCTCGGAGCGCTACAATGCTCAGATCTTCCGGAGCAGCATGCGAGATGGATCGGACAGACTTCAGAGCACTGCCGGCCCTCGCGCAAGACCGACAGGATCGTTCCCTCGACGAGTGGCTCAGGGCCGCACTGAGCGGCTCTCAGGGTCCCCGTCTCGTTCTCGACGGTTCTCGGCCCGGCCTCGAGAAGAACCGGACCGAGGCGCTCGCCGAAGATGCCGAGTCGCTCAGCGTCCTGGCGAGCGAGCAGTGGGAGAGTCTGCCGACCCCCAGTCGGCCGTGGGGCACGGTGCTCTTGTTGCTCGCCGGTGGACCCTGCGCAGATCCGGAGCTCTGGCGTCGGCTCGCCCGTTCGGCGGACGGCTCGACACGGATCGTCGTCCTCGACTGGGTCGCGGACCGGAACTGGGACGATCCCTCGACGCATCCGGTCTCCAGGCAACACCTTCTGGCGGCCCTCGCCGCCGAGGGGTTCCGGGTCCAGAAAGGCCACGATCTCACTCCGAGCCTGGCCACTTCCCCGAGCCCGCCGCACACGCTCGAGCTGCTGGAGCTGCGCTTCGACGGACACCGGGTCCGCGAGATGTGCGAGGACGACCTTCCTTCGCTCCTCGATCTCTTCGCGGTCTCTTTCCACCACCCCCGAAGCGAGGCGCACTGGCGATGGAAATACGAACACAACCCCTGGGGGGCCCACCGTGTCACCGTGATCGAGTCGCCGCAGAATGAGGTGGTGGGGCAGTACTGCGCCTATCCCGTGCCAGTCTTCGACGGAGCCTCGCAAAGCCGCCGCCTCTGCCATCAGGTCGGCGACACGATGACGGCTCGCTCGGTGCGCTCGGTGGGAAGGGGCCCGACCAGCCTGCTCGCCCGCTCGGCCCGGCACTTCTACGCCCGTCACTGCGATCACGCAATCGATCTCAACTTCGGATTCAACACCGGCAATATCCAGAAGTTCTCACGGCTCTACGTCGGGGCACAGAGAGTCTTCGACGCCCCCTACCTGGAGCGAGATCTCGAAGGGACGCGACTGCCTCAGCGCAGTCTCCGGCAACGGATCCTGAAGCGCTACCGGGTCGAGGCGATCGACGAGCTGACCGACCCCGTGGCCCGGCAGGTCGACGATCTGTTCCAGCAGGTGGCACCGGACTACGGAATTCTGGTCGAGCGCCGCGCACGCTACTTGCGCTGGCGCTACCTGGACTGCCCCGACGCCGACTACCGGCTCTATCTCGCGTGGCGAGAGGATCGGCTGGTGGGCTGGAGTGTCTTTCGCCGTCGGGAGGCAGAAGGCGATCGCCCGGCACGACTGGTCTGGGGCGACGCTCTCGTGCGCCCCGACGATGCAGAGGCATGCGTCGAGCTGGTTGCCCGGGCAACCGCGGAGATGTCGGCCCCGCGGCTCACCTCGTGGTTCTCCACCGTGCCGGGCTGGTGGCAAGGCTGGTTGGAGGTCCTCGGCCTCGAGCGACAGCCCGAGCCCGATGGTCTCGGAATGGTCGTGGTGCCCTTTTGCTGGAGCGACCCGGTCGAGGACCTGCAGCAGCGCTACTACTGCACCATGGGCGACTGCGACCTCTTCTGACCAGGGGCTTCAGGCGCCGACCGAGAGTGAGAGTCGCCACACGGCCAACTCTCGACCCGCGTCGTCGGTCAGGTAGACCAGAGCAGAGTCTGCACCCAGCCCGGTGAGCAGCGACTCGGGGAAGGTCCAGGCGCCGTGACTTCCCGCTGGCGTCGGCTCGAGGAGCTCGCCCACGGACGGGAACCCGACCCTCGTGGGCGAGACCTCGATCCAAAGGCCCGAGGAACCATGCGTCGATCCGAGCCACGGGCTCAGGTCGAGGGGCCTGGGCAGTTCCGGGATGGACTCGCTCGGCTCGAGCCGGCCAACCGCCTGTTCACGAGAGGCTCTCTCCAGGCGACGGGTGAATCGGCGCCCGAAGTGCCGAAGGCGAAAGCGCAGCGCCGATTGCTCGAACCAGTCCTTGGCTTCCGGGTGAGACGAAGTGCTCACGGCGTGCTGATGAAGGACCCGTGCCGAGGGCACGTACCGACCCTCGACGCCGAGCCGACGGGCCCTCTCCAGCCAGTCGGTCTCCTCGAAGTAGAGTCGGAATCCTTCGTCGAAGGGCCCGACGCGACGCCAGGCCTCTGCCCGGAAAGCCAGGAGGGCGCCGCTGAGGGAGTGACTCGGCACCGGTTGGGTTGCCTGCCAGTGACGCCGCGCATGGCTTCGAAATCGAGCCCGTGCCTTCCTGGCTCCTTCGCCGCTCGCACCGGCTCGCGCTGCCGCCAACGCAAACCGGCGGTCGGTCGGATCGGAGGGAGGCATCACGAATCGCAGCTGCTCGTCCCAGTAGAAGCGGGGGCCCGCGACGCCGACTTCGGTCAACTGGTCGATCAATGGCGCAACGCATCCCCGAAGATCGAGGTCGGGGTTTCCCACCAGGAGGAAGTCCGCGCCTTCACACCGACGCAGACCATAGTCGAGACCCCCCGCGTACCCGAGGTTCGTCGGAGCCTCGAGGACTCGGGCGGGTAACGAACGCAGCTGATCGATCGACTGCGCGTCGCTCCCGTTGTCGACCACGATCAGATCGAAATCAGCCCCGACGGCCTCCTCGAGCTCTCGGCGCAGCCCGCCGACGGCTCGCGCGAGGAGCTCCGGTGTGTGGTAGTGAACGAGCACACACGCCAGCCGCACAGGCTCTCCGGTCACTCTCGAACGAGTGCGTAGACGCAGTTGCGGCAGATGAAGTCTTCGGGCGCCTGCTCGAGACCATACGCCCAACGACGCATCATCGCCATTGCCGGCCCCTCCAGGACTTCTTCGAGAGTGTTCTCGGTCAGGTCGCCGACGACGTAGTTCTCGTTGTAGTCCTGGCAGCAGAGGACGCACTGACCGAACGGGTTGATGTGCAGCCACTGCAGAGGACGAGATCCCGTCTGTTCACAGCCACAGAGATCCTGGACCGGCTTGCCGGGGCGCAAGCCGACTCCGAGAAAGCCCGCCCGATCCATCACCTCGTAGTGCAGGACAGCAAAGCGCGAGCCGGTGAAACGCCGCTCGACCCGCTCGAAGTCCTGGCGGTGAATCTCGTCCCCCTTTCC
Organism: uncultured Acidobacteriota bacterium; assembly: GCA_963851415.1. Lineage (GTDB taxonomy): Bacteria > Acidobacteriota > Thermoanaerobaculia > Multivoradales > Multivoraceae > CAWKPF01. Next base: position 2,916,584 of record CAWKPF010000002.1, on the reverse strand, counting down.
GAGAACGACGATCTCCATGCGGGCCGCAACAGGCTTGTCCCGCATGTAGTCGAGGTTGCGCAGCACGATCTCGAGGTGATCCTCCTGACGATCGGAGCGGTAGCGGTCTCGATCGAGGGTGGAGAGATTCACGGACAGGAACTCGACGCCGCCGAGCCCCAGGATCGAATCCACACGGTTCGGGGTCAGACCGGTGCCGTTCGTGAGCACGGCTGACGGCAGGCCGTAGCGGCGGAGCAGAGCCACCTGATCGACGAATCGTCGGTCCAGTGTCGGCTCGTTGTAGTTGATCATCGAGACCCCCTCGAGGGTTTCGCGATGGTCGGCCAGCTGTCGTGCGATGGTTTCGTAGAGCTCCATCGACATGAAGTGTGCGTCCCTCGGCGCTACCGAGACCGGGCAGAAATAACAGGCCTGGTTGCAGACGGTGTGGGCTTCCAGGGACACGTACTTGAGGCGATAGCGCTGAGCGAGCTCCTCGGCAGGCTCGACCAGCCAACCCCGCTCCAGCAACTCGGAGCAGGTTTCGGGAGGGAGTCGCTCCGGGGCGCCTTCGTGGCCGAGGACCAGGGAGCGCAGCAGGTCGTAGTGTCGGTCCTCCGGCTGGAGGGACCGATCGGTCAGCGGATTGTAGAGCCTACCCGGCTCGACGTGGAGAAACGGCTCGGCAATCAGGATCCGGCCGGAAGCCGTGTCGAGAACACTGGGCTTGCCTGGGGTCGGTTCGACGGTCGTTGAGGTCATGCCAGCTCCGCCCTCTCGCTATCCTCGGGTTCACTCTCGACCGATCCAGTGACGCCCCTGCCTGGTAGGGCCTCGGGGGTCCCCGGTGGCAGCAGCGTGTCTTCCATTCGCCAGTGGTGCTCGGCGTCGAGCAATCCCGTACGGTAGCGGTTCGCACGCACCGAGAGTCCTCCCCGAACGATCTCCTGATCGTAGACGTGGAGACCGGCTTCATCAAGCAGATACACGTAGACGGTGAACTCGCCCTGGAGCACCGGCAGAGCGGGGATCTCGAGCGAAGCCCGGTACTCGAGCTGGCCCGTGAAGGGTTCCAGTCCATCGCGTTGACTGCTGATCGAGGTCACCTGGACTCCATCCTCGCGATCGAGACCCACGCCGAGATGAAAACAAAACTGCTCCTCCTGGCTCTCCCATTCGAGATCGAGACACCACGAGTCGCCAAGCGCCAGAGGACGGCCGGACGGTCGAGCTTCGACTCGCGTCAAACGGGCCGGGCCCCCTTCGAGCTCGGGCAGCTGGGCCAGGTCGCTGTGCTCACGCCGCTGCGACGATTTCCGAAGGAGGTAGCTCTCATAGGACGCCACGACTTCGCGCGCCGGCCCGAGCGCCTCGAGAGAGCCGTCACGAAGCCACAAAGCCTGATGGCAGAACGCGGTCAGGTAGTACATGGCGTGGGTGCAGAAGAGCAGCGTCGTTCCCCGGTCGGTGAGCCAGACCATGCGGTCCATACACTTCTTCTGGAAGTAGCCGTCGCCCACCGAGAGGGCCTCGTCGATGATGAGTACATCCGGCTCGACCTCGGTGGCAATCGCGAATGCGAGGCGCATCGCCATTCCGGTCGAGTACGACTTCACGGGGCGATCGATGAAGTCGCCGAGCTCTGCGAACGCCACGATCTCCGGGATCTTCTCCTCGACTCGGGCCTCTGGAAGTCCGAGTAGCGCCGCGTTGATCCGGATGTTCTGACGCCCCGTGAAGTCGGGATGAAAGCCCGAGCCGAGCTCGAGAATGGAAGAGATCCGACCTCGGACGTCGATCGATCCTCGGCTCGGAGCAGAGACCCCAGCCAGTAACTTGAGCAGGGTGCTCTTGCCCGCGCCGTTCTCGCCCACGATCCCGAGGCTCTCGCCGGCGGGAAGCTCGAAGCTGACTCCTTCCAGGGCACGGAAGGCAACGTGATGCGGCCGGCGAGTGACCGCCTCGAGAAGTCGATGCCACGGACTGGCAAAGACCCGATAGGTCTTTCCCAGATCGCGAACACGGACCACGGATTCACTCTCGTTCAACGATTGACGCCTTCAGATCTCGTCCGCGAACTGCGGCTTCATGCGACGAAACAGCCAGTAGCCGAGGGACAGACTGAGCCCCGCGGCCAGCACCAACGGTAACAGGCGGCCCGCATCGGAGAGCTCTCCGCCCAGGAATGCCGAGCGATAGAGCCCGACCAGGGGGGTCAGCGGATTGAGCTCCAGATACCGGCGAAGATCCTCCCCGACCAGCGAGAGCGAGTAGACGATCGGAGTGAAGTAGAACCAACCGTTGAGCAGCAGACCGATGATCTGTGCCGTGTCGCGAAAGACGACGTGGACCGAAGCGAGAAGAAGACCGAGTCCCAGGGTCATGGCGATCTGAAGAGGTAGGGCCAGAGCGAGAAGGCCAAGACCGCTCAGGTCGAGCTGGCCGATCACCGCGAGCACCACGAGGAAGATGCCGGCGGCGATGGCACTGTGGATGAGCGCCACGCAGACGATCGAGATCACCAGGAGCTCGGCCGGAAAGCGCATCTTCTTGATCAGCTCTGAGTTGTCGGTGATGGAGGTCGCCGACCGGGTCAGGCTCTCACTGATGGCCATCCACGGTAGCAGGCCACAGAACAAGAAGATGGCGAAGTTCTCGGTGCGCTCACCGAGCAGACTGATGCGAAGGACACCAGCAAACACGAAGGTGAACAGCCCCAGAGTCCACAGCGGCTGCAGGAGCGACCACGCGAAGCCGAAGGCCGAGCCCGCGTAGCGGGCCTGGAAGTCCCGCTTCACCATCTCGCGGAGGAGAAACAGACGATCAGGTGCCACGATGCTTCGCGTGCCGGGAGAACGGACCGACGGTTTCGCCGCGGACGGGCCTTCGCACGCTGAGTCCGAATGCGCCGAGACTACAGACCGCCGCCGTCTCCCCCGTCACCCTCTCCTCCGCCATCGCCTTCGCCTTCGTCTCCGACGAAGCACGTGGCAAAAGCGTCGTTGTCGGTAGTCGCCGGTGCGGGCTGTCCAGACTCGGTCCGATATTCGACGACCTCACCGGCCTTGGTATCGGTGACCCTGAGGGTGAGACCACGGTTGGTGCTGGATGCTCCGAACACCCAGAAGCGCTCGTTGAAGGAGCATCCGTCGATGATCTTGATCAACACTTCCCAGTTGTTCGGGTTCAGGAAGTAGAACAGACCCGAGTCCTCGTTACCGACCTCGGGAACCACCATTGCCGCCGTGGTCTCGCCGTCGGGCTTCACCCAGTCGAGCGTCAGCTCGAAACGACGATTCTTGAGGCAGAGGGTCTCCGCGCTGGGCTCGCAGGTGCCATCGTACTCCGGTTCTTCTTCCTCGTCCGACGGTGGTGCGGGAGGCTCGCCCGTCGAGTCTCCGCCGACGACGACCTGTTTGATCTGCTGTTCGGAGCAGAAGTTGAAGTTACAGTCACCCGGCGCTCCGATGGTCAGGGTGACGCTGAAGGTGCCGGGGTTCTGGTAGGTATGGGTGACCACCGACTCGTGGCCGCTCTGCTCCACTCCGTCGCCGAAGTTCCAGTGATAGTTGGTCGGGGACCCGGAGGACGCACTGGCGTCGAAGGTCACTTCCTCGCCGGTCATCGGAGTACTGGTGCTGATCGAGAAGCTCGGGACCAGATTACCCCCACCCGAAGGCGGCGGAGCGGTGGCGCTGGAAATGTTGATCGAGTCCGTACCGGACGCGCTGTTGCAGTTGCCCGCTGCCGTCGCTCTCACGGTCTTCGAGCCGGCCGAGGACCAGCTGACGCTCACCGTAGACGCCGTTGGCGATCCAGCAATCGAACCGGAGGACGTTTCCCAGGTCCACGAAGTCGCCGTGCAGTTGCTCGCTCGTGCGGAGAAGACGTAGCTCTGGCCGATGGTTCCGCGGCTCGGTCCAGTCACGCTGACCGACGGCGGGCTGGCACCGACGCTCAAGGAAATGGTCTTGCTGGTGCCCTCTGCGGTGGCGCTGCCGCGGGTGATGCGCAGCTTCGGTGTGAAGCTGCCCAGGGTGGTGAAGGTGTGCGTGGTGACCAGGGTGGTCGAGGTCTCGTCCCAGCTCCCATCGCCGTCCCAGTCGTACTCGAACAGCGTCGGGTTGCCTTCGGCGATCGTCGTGAAGCCGATCGGAACATTGGCCGTGCCCTCGCAGAGGCTGCCCACACAGAACAACTGGGGATCGAACTTCTTTACCGCCAACTGAACGATCTCGTCGATCTGGACGGTCTGGCTGGTCGACTTCTCTGCGTCGCGACAATTGTCGACCGTCACGGTCACCGAGTAGCTGCCCACGGCATCGTAGCTGTGACTCGGGTTCGGCCCGATGGTCGGATCGGTGTAGCTCTCCACCGTTCCGTCGCCGAAGTCCCAGGTCCACTCGGTCGCGCCAGCGGCACTCACCGAGAAGTCGACGTTGCCGAACTCGACCGCCGGCGCAGCGAGCTGAGGGGCTCCCAGGGTCGGCAGCGCCTGCACCTGAACGACCGGACTGGTGAATGTCTCGGTACCGAAGGCGTTGCTGAGGGTCAGCTCACCCCGATAGTTGCCCAGAGCCTGGTTTCCCGGAAGGATCCACTCCAGTGAATTTCCGGAGCCGGACTGCCCCTGCGAAGCACCGCTGCCGTTGATCACGTCCCACGACCGGGTCGGACTGCCGACGCCGGTCAGGTCGGAGAGCGCGAAGTTCACCGTGCCACACGGAGTGGACTGGCTGACGTTCGCCGTGACCACAGCACTGGGTGCCGGGTCGAGCGCCTGGAAGGTCTCGACCGCAGAAGTCTCGCTCCAGCCGATGGAGTTACGTGCGTCCAGCTGCACCGTGTAGGTGTGCGGGTAGGGTCCCTCGTCGGGAAGCGAGAACGTCGGGTTCTGGACGACCTTGGTGTCGATCTCCGTGGCGCCATCGAGCAGCTTCCACGACCAGGAGTCGGGACTCTGACTCGAGGCATCCTGGAAGGTGACGAACGTACCCCCGTAGATCGGACCCGCGATCTCTCCGATCCGCGCCACGGGCGGCTGGTTACCGACCAGTTCATGAACATCCATCACTGCCCAGGCGGCACGATAGAGGAAGCCATCTCCCACCATCGCCGTGCGCGGGCCGATGTGGCGAAAGCCCGTCGGATTGGTCTCGTAGTACCAGCCCCAGTAGCCATCCGGATGCTCCTGGGGGGTGAGCTCGATCGGGTTGCTGGGATTGGACACGTCGAACAGGTACTCGCGCTGCGGTCCTCCCGCTGGAGTCTGGGTGGACCCCACGTAGAGGTAGCCGGAGCCACCGTCGTGGCTGTACGTCACCGTGTCGCTCTTCAGGATCGCCCCGTTCTCGGCCGGCCCCCCGGGGGTGGAAAGAGACTGGACCAGGGTCGGGGTACAGGATCCGGTCCCGAACGCGCAGCCAACGCTGTACACACTGGTGACGTCCCCTTCGGCCACGGCGAAGAAGAAGGTGTTCCCGTCGACCCAAGCGGTGAAGTCGAGCGGATTGGGACCGATCTCCGCGATCAAGCGCATGCTGCCTCCGCTCAGCGCCGGTTCGAGGTCGTAGACGACCGTCTTGGCACCCCAGCGAACCAGCAGGAATCGATCGGCTCCGCTGACCTTGAAGAAGCTCTCCACGGTGTCGAAGTTGTGGGTCAGGAGCCCACGGTACACGCCGCAGCTGCGGCTTCCGCCGGAGTCGACGCAGTTCGGACTCAGCGCTTCGGCAGCCGTCAGATCGTAGAGGGCGAGCTCTCGACTCTCGAGTGCGGCCACCGCATAGTCACGGCCGTTGATACGGGTCGCGTGAATCCCCCGGACCGTTTCTCCCTCGTCCTGATAGCGCCTTGCGGGAGCTTGGGGGTTGGTGACGTCGATGACGACGACTCCCATACCGCCCTCGACTCCGAGAACCACCGTCGACGGCGAGCCACCGAGGGTGCTCGCTGGAGGTGCCGCGATGCTGGTGGTGTAGAAGTCCTTGTCGCTCTTCTTCCAGGCGTTGATCGACGGCTTGCAGATGGCACTCGCGAGCTGGGGATTGGCACCTCGACCGCGCGAGTCCCAGATCTCGAAGCCGTTGCCGGTGACCGTATAGATCATGCCTCCTGCGACCTCCAGGTCGAACCAGAAGGGCTGGTCGCACCCGGGCTCGAACTCGAAGTTGTACGCCGTCGTGTCCCCCATGATCGTCCGGGGCTCGAGAGTGCCCCACCGATCCTCGGGCACGACCGTTGCCGGAGTGACCTGGGCGGACGACGCGACCGCCATCGCGAGCACGCACAAGCCCCCGAGAAGGAGTGCCGCCGCAGTACGGCGAGGCCGGAGGAGAGAAGTCAGGATGTTCATGGGTTGAGGCCCTCTGTCCAGGTGTTCAGACAAGCAGATGGAAGCAAAGTACAGGTTGCAGGTGCAGGTGAAGTGCAGTGGTGTGCGAAGCAGCTCATCCAGTGGTCAAAGCCAGGGAGTCCCTCGAATCGTTGGAGCTCCACGATCTCCTCGCCGTCCCGGTTCCCGGGTCGAGCCGAAGGCAGCCCATGCCAAGAACCGAATATGTCGCCACATCATACACAGACGGCAGCGCCACGACAAGAGAGGGAACGATCCAAGAGCGGGGAGGGAAACGTCGCCGGCCCGGACGAAGAGAAATGCCAGGAGGGGCCGGGAAAGAAGGGTACGGGCAAAAAAAGGGGCCCGGCACAAGGCCGAGCCCCTTCTCGAATCGAAACCTAACTGGACTCAGTCACCAGCCGGCTCAAGCGTGGCCGGGCCGAGATCGGCGCCGGACAGGTTGTTGAGCTGGATGGCGTCGTAGCCCACGCTGAACCGATCGTCAGCGCTCATGGTGGTCAGCACGTACGCCTGGTTCTTCTCAACGTCGCTACCCGTCTGGGCACCGTTCAAGTTGAGGTAGAGCCAACCGAACTGGAAGCTACCGGTGTTCAGGATGTATGCCTGGGCAGCCTGCTGGTTGGTGACGAGCGTACGGTTGCTCTCCCGCGGGAACGGGAAGAGCTGCTCCGCGGGCGGAGCACCGGAAGGACCACCGGTGACGACGGTGAAGGGGTTCTCCTCCTCGTCGAACACGTTGATCGCTGCCTCGGTGAAGAGGGTGGGACCGACGCAGTTGGCGTACGGAGCACCTTCCTCGCCCGGATCGCGATAGGTCAGCAGCTGAGTGCCACCGGTGAAGAAGTCGTTCTCGGCCAGGAACCGGGTGGCGAACTTGCTCGGCAGAGCCTCGCGGTTGTCACCACCGAAGGGATCGTAGCGGCAGTAGAACGACTGGGTCTCCGCATCCGGCACGCACTGGGCGTTGCCGAGGTGCGCGTCGTCAGCCTCGATGTGGACCAGGGTGTAGCCCTGGGCCGAATCGTTGTTACCGTCGACGATGAAGAAGTCGCCCCAGAGGACGTTATCGTTCACCGCGATGCCGGTGCCACCTTCGTTGAAGTATCCGGGATCGCCCGGGAAGGCCGTGTCACACTCATCGACGGCGTCGATGGTGATGTAGCCACGGGCCAGGTTACCGAGGACCGCAGAGAGGTCGTCGGAAGCGCAGTCATTGGTGATCGGGCTCACGCCGCCCGTCAGCCAAGCCTGGATGTGATCCCGGAAACCGGGAGAGATCGCCGGCTGGGCGTAGGCGGGGGGCGTCGGAGCGGTGATACCGCAGCCCGGGAAGTTGATGTGCGCATCGGACCAGGCGCCCTGGTTGGACAGGGTGTCGCTCGCACCGGTGGCCGGCAGGTTGCCGCCCACGAGCACGTTGTACATGCTGATCGTCTGGACGTCATAGCCCGTCAGATAGATGTCGAAGTCGACGACCGGCACCGACCAATCGGACCAGACAGTAACGTGCGCCAGGATCGGCGCAGCGGAGGCGTTGTTCACCGAGAACAGGGTGTTCGTTCCGGTGGCGGAATCGAGGTCTACCTCGAAACGAGGCAGCAACAGAGTGGCGGCCGGCACATTATCGATCGTGCCGAGCTCGGCCACGGCCTGGCCGCCCAGAGCCAGAAGGCTCACGAGGACGAACAGTACAACTAGCTTCTTCATTTTCAGACAATCTCCTTGGTTGCACTTGTCTGAGTGCTTGAAATCCTTACATTCGGAATACCGTGTCACCCCTCGTGGGTGAAGCGGCGTTCTGACTTGCAAACCAACAGTCCCTCGTGTGAGCCCATCACCTCCTAGTAAAGATTTTTGAATCTCGAGCCGTGAATCCGGCCGAAGTCTAAAACTCTCGCTTCGAGAACGGATCTCGAAGTCGAATTTCTAATTCACTGTATTGAAAGAACTTGTATTGAGAAAAACTGTTCTGAGAGAGCTTGCCGAGCCAGGTGGTCGATTGCCGGTCAGCGGACGCTGGGGTCGTACTCGAACTGTTTCAACCGGTCCTCCGACGCTGCATTATGTCTCTATGTCATCGGGCCAACTGGATGTTCGCTGCTGAGGCTGACGGCATTCTACGAAATCAAGTACCGGAAATCCATCCCGGGATGATCTCGAGCCTCTCGCCGACTCCCCATCAGCCCTTCAGCAGCCCGTCTTGTCGAGTGATTCTCAGAAACGTGATGGTGCCCGGAATACCGAAATCCGGACCGGTCTCCCCTGTCGACTTGGAACCATAGGTCGATCGTAGACAACTGTCAAGAGCCCGGAGATTCGGAATCCTCCGCTTCGCCTTCCGTCGACGAGGCGGTCCAGACTCGGATCGCCCCTCGCGCCTGGCACCGCTCGAACTCGCCGAACACCGCCTCGCTCCCGGGCTCGCCGGCGAAGTTGGCGAGCAGCTCGGAACGGCCGTCGCGGTTCAGATCGACCAGACGGGCCCGATACCCCACACAGTAGCGGTGCCGTTCGTCGGGCAGAAGCTCGGGAGACACCTCTTCGACGAACTCCCCCGCGGCTCGCTGGAGGTAGAGACGGGCCTGGCCCTGCGCGTCGAGAGCCACGAGGTCGGGATACCCGTTTCCATCGACGTCCCCCGCCCCCACTTCCGTGTAGGCGACGTTGTCCTTCGTCGACACCAGACCCTGGCGCTCGAACCCTGCAGAGCCATCGTTGTAGAAGAGATCGATTCCGTCGCGGGCACCGCCGATCTCGAAGCTCCGATAGGCCACGGCCAGATCGAGATCGCCGTCCCCGTCCAGATCGTGGACCTCGACGGCCCAGGCTGTCGAGGTGGGACGCAGTGCCTCGAGCTCTCGACGCTCCCAGCGCCCAGCCGATGTCTGGATGTTGACCAGGTCCTTGCGGCCCGAGATGCGCACATCGGTCACGAAGTCGAGTCGCCCGTCGCCATTGAGGTCTCCCACCGCCAGGTGATCGCCCATCGCGTCGTCGCCCGGGTCGGACGAGATCGCGCTCCAGGAGCCCTCTGCTTCACTCAAGAACGCCGCCTTGCCGCGCAGGGCTTCCACCCCTTCGGCCATCTGCTCCGCGGACGCGGGACCTTCCGACAGGGCGAGCAGGTCGGGGCGACCGTCTCCATTCCAATCGGCGGCCACGATGGCGCGACTGGTGAAGGCGCGGGTCTTGCGACCGGCCACGCCCTGCATCGGCAGTCCCTCGCTCATGTCGGTGAAGCCTCCCTTGCCGTCCCCTGCGAGAGCGATGAAGCCTCGCAGGTGGATGGCATAGACCACGTCGAGATGACCATCGAGGTTGAAGTCCGCCACCGCCACGTCGCCGTAGTCGAACGGCAGCTCGGGCAACGACATCGCTTCCCAGCGCCGCCAGTTGCCCTGGGAATCCCCCAGCGCGATGACCGGACTGCTGCCGCTCTTGCGCGCCGCGCCGTGGACGATGTCGAGATGACCGTCGCCGTTCATGTCTTCCACGACGAACCCGTTGCGCCACTGTCCGGAGTTCGGCAGCCCCTGCTCGAATGGTCTCATTTCGAGGAGATCCTGTTGCGGAGGGGTGCCGGGATAGGAGGCCTCCATCGCCTCGAGCTCCTGTGCACTGGGACCCTCCTTCGGGGATGGCCGCGGCTCCAGCTTGTTCACCCGCACGTAGAAGAACTCGTCATCCTCATGGTCGATCTTGACCATCGGCGAGTTCCGGAAACGAAGCAGCCCCTTCTCCCGGTCGAGCCAGCGGTAGGTGCCCTCCTCCTTCGGGTACTGCAGCAGGTAGTACTGACCCTGCTCGTCTTCCAGCCAGACGCCGTCCGGCGGCTCGGCCTGCCGGGGCTGGGAGCCCTGTGCCGGTGGACTCTGGGCTTCCTGGTTCTCTACTTCCTGGCTCTGGGCTTCCTGGCTCGCCGGGAGAGCGGCCCAGAGTGCTGGCCCGCCGGCCAGCAGCAGGACCAGCCCCCGAACGATCGAGAGCGCAATCCGCTGACTCGATTCCCGACGGCTCTCGCCGAAGCTGCATCCACGCGTGTGTGGTCGATCCATGTCAGAGATTCCGTATGTCGAAGAGGTCGCAGCCCGAGAGCCTGCTCGGAGTGCGACCGCGATTGGATGGTTGGAGGATCGGCGGCCATCTCCGTTCGACGGCCACCCGGAAGGAACGAAAATGCTATGCTAGCATTTGAAGGGGTCGAGTGGCTGGGCCTCGAACGGCCGGGAATCCCGACCCTTGAGGGCGTTGACCGTCCTACCGGCCTCTCGTAGGATCTCTGGATCGACGCCGGGGGTCTCTACCGAATTCCGGCGTCCCACTGATGTCTGAACTTCTCTCATTCCCGTCTGCGACTCCCTTCGGGGGCTCCCCGAATCCGGAGGCGTCGGAAAACGCGACGCAGACAGCGCCGTCACCCGCTCCCGACTCGAGCGAGCACGGCGAAAGCTACGGCTACGAGAGACTGCGCGACCTCGGACACGAAGCGGCGGCCGCCGGCGAGCTCGAGCGCGCAGAGGAGCTGCTGGCTCGAGCGGAGTGCCTGGCACGTCAGACGGGGGACGAGGTTCTGATCTCGATGGCGGTCTGCAATCGGGTCGCCGTCGCTGTCGAGCTGGGCAATGGGGCTGCGCAGCGTGCTGCTCTGCGCGAGGTGCTGAGCACGAACGCCGGTGAGGTGCCGTGCACCCTGGCTGCCTATCACCTGGCACGCACCTTCGAGCTGGAGAAGGAGTTCAAGAAGGCGCTGTTCTACGCGCGGCTGGCGCGAGATCACGCCGTTCAGTGCGAAGCACCGCAGTACCGCGCCTCGGCCTACAACCTGCTCGGCAACCTGCTGCTCGCCGACTCCGCTCAGTCCGAGGCGATTCGTTCCTACGAACGGGCCCTCGCCCTGATGCCGGAAGAAGACGAGTTGCGGCGGGCTCGGGTGCTCGACAACATGGGCTACTGCCGTGTCCTCGAAGCGCGATTCGACGAGGCCTTCACCCTTCTCTACCAGAGCCTGCGGACGCTGCGTCGTCACCGTGCCTGGGGATACTGCACTTCGACCCATCTCGATCTCTGCTTCGCCCATCTGGAAAACGGCCGGCTCCGCCACGCCCGTCGACACGGCGAGCGTGCCCTCGAGCTCGCGCTGCGGTTCGAGGACGACGACTCGGTGCGAAACGCGCTCTATCTCCTCGGCGAGGTGGCCAATCAGGATGGCGACGAGGCCGCTGCCTTCGCCGCCTTCGAGCAACTCCAGCAGCGCTTCTACCCCGGGGATCCCGGGATTCTCCATCTCCTGATGGCGGTGGACATGCGCTCGATGGTCAATCTGCGCGCCTGATCGAGACACGAGACCCGCGATGAACCTCTCACACCTACTGCGACGCACGGCGCTCGGGGCATTGGCCCTACTCGCACTGCTGGTCGCGACAGCGCCTGCGGCCCTGGCTGCCGAGTCGGTCCTGGGACCCGAGGGCGAGCTGCTGAGGGTCCTGGTCGGGACCTACGGAGAGCTCTTCCCGGAGGGCGAGGCCGTTCGCGAGAGCAATGTGGTCCTGGCGCTCGAGATCATCCGGGGAGACTCGAGTGAGCGCCTTCTGGTCCCGGGAACCGCGAGCCGCGGGGTCGAGCGTAGCGCCTCGCTGGTCTACGAGGCCGGTTCCGACACTCTCTACATCGCCTGGTCGAGCCTCACCGAGCGAGTCAACGCGGAGATCAATCTGGTCGGTCGTCGCGGGCAAGACTGGGGCGACGTGATCGAAGTCTCGGGCAACCCCTACAGCTTCAAGAGCACTCCCCATCTCGCGGTCACCCGTGATGCGTTGCCCGCCGAGGGAGACCAGCCGGCTCGCCAACGGACCATCCTCCACACTGTATGGCAGGAGGAGGATGCAGGCGCGCTCTATGCGCCGCTGGTGTTGATCGACGGAGAGTTCCAGAGCCCCAACCGGGTCCATTCGCTCTCGGCCATGGTGCCCGACTCGGTCGAGGCCCCCGAGGTGGGCTTCGCCACCATCGAGCCAATCGTGGTGCCCGGCCCCGATCACAACTCCGTGGCCATCGCGTTCACGCACACTCTCAGCGGAGAGCTGGTGACCTTGACCGTGAGCCCGCTGCCCGGGGAGCTCACCGAGGTGGCCGACGGCGCCGAGGATTTCGTACGCACCACGAACCTCGATCCCTGCTCGAGCGATCAAGCGGCGGCACTCGGACGCCTCCTCGGTGACGAGGTCCTGGCGCTCGGCGAGCCACTGCAGGACAGCCTGCGCCACTATCTGGCGGCGCGCGCCGAGTCCCTGATCAGCACCGCGTCGGCGGGAGCCTGCGCTGAGGATCTCGACGATGTGCGAATCTCCGTGGCGGAAGCGGCACGGGCGCACATCATCCTGATCGGCGCGCGGGAATTGCGACCCGGACCGGTCGATCAGATCCGCAAGGCACGCGCTCACATCATCCTGATCGGTCTGGTCAGCGGCCCGGTCTCCGATGGAAGCTCCGACGGGCAGGGGTCCGTCTCGCGGGTTTCCCGCTTTGCAGCGACGACCCAGGACCGATCGCCTGATCGCCTGTTCCTGTCTTCGGATGGACGACGAGTCATCGCCGCCTGGATCGGCGAACAGAACCGGATCCGGTATCGCGAGGCGATCGACGAAGAGGGCTGGAGCGATTCCCGGGAACTGATCCTCGGAGAGGATCTCGGTCCTCTCGAAGCCTGGGACGCGCTGGAGCGCCGGGTACAGGGTCGCTGACCCCAGCCGAGTCACCTCGGCTCGCCAGTCACCTCGAGCCCGGTCCGACGCAGCGGTGCTTCGAGAATCGTGGCCCCTTCGGCCTCCAGCGTCTCTGCCACCGCTGCCCTCCGATCGGGCGGACACAGCAGGGCCAGACACCCTCCTCCACCCGCACCGCACCCTTTTCCTCCCCAGGCCCCCTCTTCCCGAGCACACCGCAGCAGATGTGCCAGTGCCGGAGTCTCGATCTCGGACGCCAGCCGGCGGCGAGCCTGCCACTCCTCGCTCATCAGCTCTCCGACTCGAGGCAGGTCTCCGGCTCGCAAAGGCTCGACCATCGAGCCCGCCACCTCGACGATCCTCTGGAGTAGATCGATGCTCGTCGCTTCACCGTCGAGGCGACGGCGGATCATCTGCCAGTTCTGGCTGGCCGAGAAATGGCTCTGCCCCGAGTACACGACCAGCAGCGAGGACTCGAATCCGTTCATCTCCTCGCCCTCGATTCGGTTGATCTGGTAGCCCCCGATCCCGTGCTCGATCTGCAGGATTCCACCCAGAACCGCCGGGAAGTGATCCTGGATGCCGGTCGGAAGGCCCATCAGTCTGGCTTCGAGATCCCTTGCCCGTGCAACGAGGTGATCGGGCTCGCTCGGTCGCGCGCCCCGAAGGCGATCCCCCCCGGCCAGCAGGGCAACGGTCACCGAGGAGCTCGCGCCGAGGCCCGATCCTCTCGGCGCCGTACTCCGGATTCCGATCTCGACCTCGCCGAGACCCAGCTCCTCGGCGATCAACGCGGGTAGGGCAGTCTCGGGGGCGTCGAGCAGGCTCTTCCAGCAGTCACCGTCGAAACGGCGCTCACCCCCCTCGACGTCGCGGTGGATCACGCAGGGTCGCTCCGACGGACCCAGCGTGACTTCGACGGGAAGATCGATCGCCACATTGAGCGTACTCGCACCGCGATGAAGGACACCCAGGGGCCAGATATCGAGCGTCCCGCCAGCGAGATCGACCCGGCATCCGGTCCGCGCGGTCACCCACGCCGCAGCACTCACCGACGGAGGCTCGCTCAGTCCGTGCTGGCCATGGCCGGGCTGCTCGCGGACGCTCCCGGTCTCGGCGCAGCCTGTGCGACGACGGAGTCATCCGCGTTCGAAGGGGTCGACGGAGCCGAATCGAGCCAGCCGCGAAGCCGCTCACGCTCGCGCTCGAAGCTCGCCAGCTGGTCGGCCGGAATCGGCTCGGCGGGCTGGTTCTCGGCGCTCAGGGAGAGTGGATTGATCCACGTGCCGTTCTGCTGGACCCGATAGTCGAGATGCGAGGCGGTCGCGAGGCCCGTGCTGCCAACGTAGCCGATCACGTCTCCCTGCTTGACTCGCGCGCCCGCCGTGACTCCTGCGCCGAACTTCGAGAGGTGGAGATAGGCCGTCAGGTAGCCGTTCGGATGGCGAATCTTGACTGTCTTCCCCCCACCCTTCGTCCACCCTGCCGATGACACCACGCCGTTGGCAGTCACCCGCACGGGCGTTCCCTTGGGTGCGCCGTAGTCCACTCCGTAGTGCGGACGATACTTCTTCAGCACCGGGTGAAAGCGCCGTGGGCTGAATCGCGAGGTGATGCGTGAGAACTTGAGCGGGGAGCGCAGGAACTGCTTGCGCAGCGGCTTACCCTCGGCATCGAAGTAGAGCCCTTCGTCGCCGAAGCGGTACGCCTCGAGTGAGCGACCCCGATTCCTGTAGGTGAGCGCTTCGATCGACTCGATCTTGTGAAAACGTCCGTCGATCCGACTCTCTTGGAATGCGATCTGGAACTCGTCACCGAATCGAAGATCGCGGTTGAAGTCGAGGTCCCATTGAAGAACGTCTGCCATCTCATAGGCCAGGACGGCGGGAGCCCCCGCCTCGATGATCGAGCTCTCGAGAGATCCCTCGAGGGTCCCCCGGACGGCTCGCCGTACGACCGTTCGCTGCGAGGCTTCGATGCGCTCAGACCACCCGCCGCGGTCGCGATCCATCCAGAATCGACCCTGCTCGGCGAGCTTCCAGGACACCGAAGTCAACGCGTCTCCTGCGAAGTACGCGGTATAGCGCTCGCCGGCACGCAGAGCGGTGGGATCGACCCGCCTGATCGCTGCTTGCGCCGCTTCCCAGGCCGCGGACCGGTCGAGCCCGAGGCGCTCGAAAACGCGCTGCAGGGTGTCGCCACGCTCGAAGCGATACACCACGGGAACGGGCCTGTCCTCGAGCACCTCCGGCGAGAGATCGCCTCCAGGCAGCAAGACGCCAGTGAAGGGTGACGTCGCGACGACCGGTAGCGGCGATCCCGCCTCGGCGCGGAGCGCCCGAATGGCAAGATCCAGCCCCGCCAGGATCGTCAACACGACGAGCAGCGAAGCGATGCGTGCAAGCGCTGAGTTGCGCCCGTGAATCAACCGTAAGCTCATGACAGGAAAAGGGCCTCGGAGTCGAGGCCAGGCGGGATGGTATCACGTCCCGCCTCGTCTCACAGCGGTTGCGCCGCGGTGTCGACGTCATCCTCGTCGTTGGAGCGATTCGAGAAGTCCGTGCTGGACTAGTCGAGATGCCCTTGGAGCAGTGCCGCGGCGTCGTTCGGCAAACGGCCGCTATAGACGGCTTGACCGTTCTTGAACACGACCAGGCCCGGGAGGTTCAGCACCGCATGACGCTTGGCAAGAGCCCCGTCCCGGTCGAGCAAGACCGGAACGCTCCGGCGATTGCCCAAAAACTGCCTCGCGGTGGCCTCGTCTTCCTGGAAGTTGACCAGATAGAAACGGGCGCGGGAACCGAACTGCTGATTGAGTGCAGCGACGCGCTCTACGACGTCCCGCCCTCTCGGCGACCAGGATGCCCAGAACACCAGCACGAACTGCCCGGAGCTCAGCTGGCTCGAGTCGAGGCTCGCGCCATCGAGACCGTCGAGCCGCCAACCCTGGGGGAACGCCGCGGAGGTGGTCACCACAGCCAGGAGAAGGGCCGTGCGTGCAAGCCGCCCACAAACGGGGCTGCGATTCATCATTGCTCTCGGCGTCTGTGATCGAACTGATTGAGGATTCGCAGGCGGAGGCTGATCGGCGCCGAGATTCGGACACACCGTTGCCTGACCAGCTGAACAACGGCGCGGACATAAACCGCCTCTCGGGCACACTCCTCACAACTATCGATCTGCCTCTGCAGCAACGCGGATTCTTCGAGATCGAGCTCTTCGTCCACTGCGCGAAAGAGCAGTTCGGTCACTTTGGTCCGTTCGATCATTGCGGCCGTCCAGAGGGTTCGTTGCCAATGGAGAATGAAGTGCGGGTTACCACCCGGCAGGTGTATCACCCGTGGACTGTAACGACACCCTGCCGGAACTTATTCCTGGCTCTCGGTACGAAGCAGGGACGAAATGCTTTGGCCAACGGTCGGCCAGAGACCTTCCGAAGTCGGCACCACTGCGTCCGGGGCCTCTGCCCGCGGGAGAGGGAGTGAGCGCTCGAGGGAACGGTCTCAGGTCGCCGCGCTTCGGCTACGCATCTTCGACGGAACTTCTTCCTCGCCCAGATATCCATGCTCGCGAGCGTAGTCGAGCATCGTCTTCTCGAGCAAGCGACGCCCTCGATAGAGTCGGCTCATCACCGTACCCACGGGAACGTCGAGAATCTCGGCGATCTCCTTGTAGGCGAAGCCTTCGAGATCGGCCAACACGACGACCATGCGGTAATCCTCGGGGAGAATGTCGAGCGCCCGCTGCACGTCCTGATCGAGCACATGCTCCAGCAGCTCGTCTTCCGGAGTGAGATTCTTGCGCAGGACCTCGTCGTCCAAGCGAGACTCGAACGTGTCCTCGATGTCGGAGAACGCGCTCTGGGCCGGCTGCTGCTGCTTTTTGCGGTAGCTGTTGATGAACGTGTTCTTGAGGATCTTGAACAGCCAGGCCTTGAAGTTCGTTCCTTCCTGGAACTTGTCGTAGTACTTGTACGCCTTCAGATAGGTTTCCTGGACCAGATCCTGAGCATCCTCGGCATTGCGCGCCATGCGATAGGCGGTGTTGTAGAGACTGTCGACGTAGGGCATGGCCGCCGCCTCGAAGTCCCATCCCCGCTTGTGCTGTTCGCTTGCCGTAGCCATCGATACTCCCTGGATCGCTCAGAACGGTCGCCTGCCGGTGTGTGCCTCCAGACCTCTGGTTCCACGTCGGAACCGGGGCACTGACCCCCCGATCGCGCGGCTTCGTTCGTCCGACCCGATCGAGGGTATCGACACGTCGACCACTGTGCTCTTTCCAGAAGCATGTTCGGTGCCAACTGCGAAGAGGATTCACGCCGGCAACGAAACAGCGAAAAAGGGGCCGCAAATACGAGTTCCCGTCCGGAAACCCGGGGGCGGCGGACCTCTCCGGTGGACACCGATGTCCTCCTGGAGAGGCCAAGGTGGCACGGGGAGACGACGCTCCCCGGCCAGGTCAGCGAATCAGCGAGCCGCCGGGATCAACCCTTGAGGAAGACCATCACCCAGGTGAAGATGACCAGTGACTCCATGAACGCCAGGGCGAGCAGAAGAGCCGTCTGGATACGAGCACTGGCGCCCGGGTTGCGCGCCATACCAGCGCAAGCCTCTCCCGCGGCGCGACCCTGCCCCAGCGCACCTCCTGCGGCGGCGATACCCAGCCCGATGGCTGCGATTCCAAAGCCCAGCCCGCCGGTGCCACCCTCGGCTTCGGCTGCCATCACCGGTAGAGCGACGAAGGCACACGCGAGTGCTATGAGTACCATCAATGACCACTTCTTCATTTCCAAGACTCCTCCTGAGTCGGCATTGCTTGAGGTTGCTGAGCCGCCTGTGCGGCAAGGGCTGAGAAATCGGTATCCCGGGATCAGTGTTCTTCGGCTTCCGCACCGGCGATGTACAACGTCGTCAAGATGATGAAGATGAACGTCTGGATCAGTGCCGCGAACAGACCCAGAGCTTGAATCGGCAGCGGTAGCAGGAACGGAATGAGGCTCGCGATGATACCCAGGGCAATATGCTCACCGAAGATGTTGCCATAGAGACGCAGACCGAGCGAGAACACACGGGCGGCATGGCTGATCAATTCGATGGGGAGCATCAAGGGCCACAACCACATCGGCGGAGGTCCTGGACCCAGAAACTGCTTGAAGTAGCCGAGGCCGTGAGAGCGCAGCCCCATCAAGTGGTAGAAGACCCAGGCCGTGATCGAAAGCGCGAAGGTCACGTTGACGCTCTGCGTAGGAGGCTGCAGGAAGAAGAAGCTGCCACACAGGTTCGAGATGAAGATGAAGATCGCGAAGCTGGCAATCAGGGGAAGAAACCGTTTGCCGGCACCGTGCCCCACCGCATCTTCGATCATGTTGTAGAGCCCCTCGTAGAGCAGCTCCATCATCTGCTGAAAACCGCCAGGTCGGTCCTTCTTGAGTGAGCGCCCGAGCGGGATGAAGATCAACGCGCAGACGACGACCACGAAGATCGACATGATCACGTGGTCGGGCACGTGAGCCGGCCACTTGTCCGTCATCCCAACCGCCTCGACCGTTTTCTCCCAGACGGTATTCACCGGTCCGTAGAAAATCGAGTGCTCGCCTTCAGCCGCCATTCGTAGAACCTCGCACGATCCCCAGGGCCTGCAAGACCGCTTCCGTCATGAGCGCCATCGGAAGGGCTCCCAGACCCAGGATCAGTGCTCGTTGATATCTCGACCCGAGATAGAGGGCCCCGAGCAGGAGCACCCCCAAGAAGGACAGACGCAGCAGAAGCAGTAGGCCATCGAGAGGGCCGAGACGGCCATCATGGCGCGGCTCCAGCAGGCTCACCTGTAACTGCAACGCCCGGAAAAGGAAGATACCGGCCGTCACTGTGAGTGTCAAGACAGCGGCGCTGGCCATGCCTCGGACCACCAGAACAGCGGCCGCCGCGACCACCCCGTAGACGAACATGAACCGTTCCACTCGCCGGACCGGAGGAGATTCCCGCAGGGCCGACCACCCCCCGGTCTGGTCTCCGGCCTCGGGCTCAGAGGACACGCAAGCCCCCTCGGAGTCAGCCACCGGCTCTACGCTCCTGGGCCTCTGCCTCGGCGTTGAGCCGCAGAACGACCTTGTACACGTTGTAGAAGCCCGAGACGATTCCAAGAAATCCACCGATCAGCTGGCCTGGCCTCTGGAAGCCGATCCACCCTCCGACGACACCACCCACCCAGTATCCCAGGAACATCGCGACGGGAAAGACCAGGCCGATCGAGGAAAGGTCGAGCGCCTTCATTCCCTGCTTCGTTCTGCGACGCGTCGGCGAGAGTGGAGCCTCCCCGGACGCGTCGGCGCGGATCTTCTCCGTTCGAGACTCGGGGCCCCTGGAGCTCCCTGTCGGTGCCGTCATTCTCACGCTCCTCGATTCACCTGGGTTCACTCTACATGGGACGCGAGACGAAGGCGCGTCGGGGGTGAAAGACTTGCGCGAGGTGCGTGCTACAGTGCGCGCGTATGAGCAGCCCGGACGGCGTCGCGCAGCCTGGGGATTCCCCGTGCGCCGACTCCGAACTTCCCGAGCCCATGCTTCCCGAGCCCCCGGTTCCGGAGCCAGGCCGCCTGTATCGATTGATCGCCGCCATGAACGAGAGGCAGGTGCTGATGCTCGTCGACCTGGTGGCGGATCGTTTTCTGTTCGGTGATCCGAAACGTATCAGCCGCGAGGCCCCGGTGCTCATTCTGCAGCACGAGCGAGAGGAGCTCGTGCCCGGCGGCGGGGCCAATGCGGTCGCCAACGTCCGCAGCCTGGGCGGCCGACCGATCCCGATCGGCAGCGTGGGTCGTGACCAGAGCGGCGCAGCATTGCTCGCACGATTGCGCGAAATGGACATCGACACTCGATGGATCAAAGAGGACGGCGACTGGACGACCCCGACCAAGACCCGGATTCTCGGAGGCGCTCGCCACACCGTCAAGCAACAGATCGTACGCTACGACACGGGCACCGAGAGGAACCCGGACGAGCCCGGACTCGCCGCTCTCTCAAAACGAGTCCTTGCCGCTGCCGAGGCCGTCTCGGCGGGCTCGGTCGCGACGTCGGGACCGACCGTCGTCATCCTGAGTGACTATGGCTACGGAGGGGTCGACCCGCGGCTGGTACCGAGGCTGCGCGAGACACTCGGCGAGGCCGCGGTGCTCCTGGTGGACTCACGCTACCGACTGGCTGACTTTCGCGGCATGGACGCAGCGACACCGAACCAGGACGAGGCGGAAGTCATCGCCGGTCGTCCGCTCGAAGCCGACGACGATCTCGTGGCCGCCGGGCCAGTACTGCTGGACAAACTCGGCGGAAACTACGTGGTGGTGACGCGCGGTAGCGAAGGAATGGCGCTTTTCGAACGCTGCACCGACGGAATCGCTTTGACGGTGGTACCGGCCGCGGGATCGAGCCAGGTGGCCGACGTCACCGGCGCTGGGGACACCGTCATCGGTACCTTTGGTCTGGCGATCGCCGCGGGCGCCACCCCTCTCGAGGCGACACTGCTCGCGAACTACGCCGGCGGCGCCGTGGTGGCCAAGGCCGGAACGGCCACCCTCGAACCAGAGGAACTGGTGCGGGCCGTGGAGACGGATCTCGGGGCACTCGAAGCGATCCGCTTCCCGACGGCACCAGAGGAGCCCTAGTGGGACGAGTTCTCGATGCCGAGGAGCTGCTCGCGGAGCGCCAACGACTCCGCGAGGCCGGCCTCTCCCTGGCGTTCGCCAACGGCCACTTCGACCTCCTGCACGTCGGGCACCTTCGCTACCTGCGTGCGGCCCGGGCCGAAGCCGATCGCCTCGTCGTGGCCATCAACGACGACGTATCGGTCGCGAGCCTCAAAGGAGAGGGACGCCCGGTGGTCCCTGCTGCAGAACGCGCCGAGCTGCTTGCGGCGCTCGAACCGGTGGATTACGTCGTGGTGTTCAGCTCCGACACTCCAGCGCGATTGCTCGAGACCCTCCAGCCCGAAGTGCACTGCAAGGGTCCCGACTATGGGTCTCCGGAGCAGGTTCCCGAGTTCGCGATCGTGCAGGCCTACGGTGGACGCACGGCCCTCGTCGGTGATCCGAAGGACCACGCGACCAGCGACCTGATCGCCCGAGTCAGAGCCCTGCCGTGACGAAGGTCTCGGCTCTGCCCGACGACTCGGCGAAGCCCCAGCCCTCCCTTCGCCGACTGGCGGCGCGTGACCGATTGCGAGTGGTGTTGATCCGGACCAGTGCCCTGGGTGACATCGTCCAGGCCCTGCCGATCGTGGCAGCCCTGAGGCGCCATCGCCCGGGATGGACGATCAGCTGGGTGATCGAGGAGTCTTTTGCCCCGCTGCTCGAAGGACATCCCGATATCGAGAGCCTGATCAAGGTACGCACCCGACACTGGCGCCACAAGCCGCTGTCGAGGCGCACTCTGGGCGATCTGGCCAGACTTCGCCGCGACCTTCGCCTGGCGGATCCACATCTGGCGCTCGACGTCATGGGTAACCACAAGTCGGCCGCCATCGCTCGACTGTCCGGCTGCCCCGTGAGAATCGGACTCGCGGCCAACGAGCGGCGCGAGCCGTCGAGCGCGCTGTGGCTGACTCATCGCTGCCGCGCCCTCGGAGCGCACGCCGTCGAACGAGCCCTGAGCGTTCTGGCGCCGCTCGGTATCTCCACAGACCCGGTCGACTTCGACGGCGATCGACTCTGTGCTGGAGCACGTTCACCTCTCGGCGACGACGGACCCTACATCGTCCTGCTCCCGGGAGCCGGATGGGCGAACAAGGAGTACCCGCCGCCTCGCTGGGGTCAGATCGGAGCAGATCTCGCTCGGGAGACGGGATTGCGCATCGTCGCCATCACAGGCCCGGGAGAACGAGAGCTCGGCGTTCTCACGGCGGCCGCATCGGGAGGCCTGGTCGAGCCGTTCGACGTTCCTTCTCTGCCGGCGCTGGCAGCAGCGCTGCGCGGCGCTCGCCTGGTCCTGGGCGGAGATACCGGCCCCATCCACCTCGCGCACGCCCTCGAGACGCCGGTGGTCTGCGTGATGGGACCGACTGACCCGCGGAAACATGGGCCCTGGCGAGCCCCCGCGAGCGTGGTCGAGAGACCCCTCCCCTGTAGCTACTGCCACAAGAGACTCGATGGCCCCCGTCTGTGTCTCCTCGGACTTCCCGTCGAAGCAGTGACCTCGCGCTCGCTCGAGCTCCTCGAGTCGGGAACCTGAAGACTTCTCGGGGACTCCTGGGGTCCATTCGCGCCTCAGACCCGCCACTTTATTGACCGCATCTGGGGCCCCTGCTAGAGTTGTGCGCTGGCGAGATTCCGTAGAAAACGGAGTTCGCGGAGAGATCTCTGGAGAGCCACTGCCCCCGCCATTTCCAGAGCCGCTTCGGGGGCGCTACCCGCACAACGAGGGAACGAAGGATGGACAACCGACTGGGTGAGCTCTTGGTCCGCGCCGGTCATATCACCGAGGCTCAGCTCCAGGAAGCTCTCGCTGCCCAACGGGACCAGGGAGGTCGCCTGGGAACCAACCTCGTGCGTCTCGGGCACATCACCGACGAAGAGCTCGTCTCTTTCCTCTCCCAACATTTCGGCGTGCCCTCGATCAACCTCGAGAGCATCACGATCGAAGAAACGGTGATTCAGATCATTCCCGCCGACGTGGCGCGAAAGTACACCATCCTGCCCGTCTCGAAGACCGGCGCAAAGGTCACGATCGCCATGATCGATCCGACCAACGTCTTCGCGATGGATGACATCACGTTCATGACCGGCTATCGAGTGGAGCCGGTCGTCGCCTCCGAAACGATCCTGCGCTCCGCGATCGACCGCTACTACGGATCTACTCACGCGGTCGAGCTGAAGAAGGTGATGGACGACCTGGAGGAAGACGTCGACCCGGATCTCGAGGTCCTCGATGAGGAGGAGGACGTCGATCTCGACGAGCTGACCGAAGCGATGGAGGACGCACCGGTCGTCAAACTGGTCAACGTCATCCTCACCGATGCCATCAAGCGCAGCGCCTCGGACATCCACATCGAGCCCTACGAGAAGGAGTATCGAGTCCGCTATCGGATCGACGGCGTGCTCTACGAGATGATGTCGCCTCCTCTGCGCCTGCGCGAGGCGATCACGAGCCGTATCAAGATCATGGCGAAGCTGGACATCGCCGAGAAGCGACTGCCCCAGGACGGCCGCATCAAGATCAAGACCAAGATCCAGGGCAAGGCCAAAGATCTCGATTATCGCGTGTCCGTGCTACCCACCCTGTTCGGCGAGAAAATCGTGTTGCGACTTCTCGACAAGGACAATCTGATGCTCGACCTGACCAAACTCGGGTTCGAGTCAGAGTCGCTCCAGCGGTTCGAGCACGCGATCATGCAGCCCTACGGCATGGTGCTGGTCACCGGCCCTACGGGATCCGGAAAGACGAACACTCTCTATTCGGCGTTGCAGCGGGTCAACACGACTGACGTCAACATCATGACCGCCGAAGATCCGGTCGAGTTCAATCTGCACGGCATCAACCAGGTGCAGATGAAGGAGTCGATCGGGCTCAATTTCGCCGCGGCACTGCGCTCTTTTCTCCGTCAGGATCCCAATGTGGTGCTGGTCGGCGAGATCCGAGATTTCGAGACCGCAGAAGTCGCGATCAAGGCCGCCATGACCGGCCATCTCGTGCTCTCGACTCTCCATACCAACGACGCACCCTCCACGATCAACCGCCTGATGAACATGGGCGTCGAGCCCTTCCTGGTCGCCACCTCGGTGCACCTCGTGGTCGCACAACGCCTGGTGAGACGCATCTGCACCGGGTGCAAAGAGCCCTACGACGTTGCGCCCGCCGCACTGGTCAACATCGGCTTTCCTGAAGACGAGACCGAAGGGCTGCAGATGTTTCGCGGCAAGGGCTGCGAGCGCTGCTCCAATACCGGCTACAAGGGCCGCATTGCGCTCTACGAGGTGATGGTGCTCGACGACGAGATCCGGGAACTGGTGCTGTCGGGGGGAAGCTCCTACGAGGTGCGCCAGAAGGCGATCCAGAAGGGCATGCTCACGCTGCGCCATTCGGGACTGAGCAAGATCCGTGACGGTGTCACCTCGATCGAAGAGGTGGTTCGTGAGACCGTTCTCGGCTGAGGGCCCGATCGTTCTCTTCGGGCCGGACTAGGCCCGGCTGTCCCAGAGCACGTCGGGCGTCCCGTTCGCGTGGTTCTCGTACCGCGACATCACGAACAGACAGTCCGACAGACGGTTCAGATAGCGCACATTGATCGGGTCGACAGGCTCCTCACGAGCGAGTGCGACCAGGCTGCGCTCCGCCCTGCGGCAGACCGTACGACATACGTGAAGCTGTGACGCCCCAGGGGTCCCACCGGGTAGGACAAAGTTGGCCAGCGGCTCGAGTGTCTCGCTCAAGCTGTCCATCGCCTCTTCGAGGCGATCGACGTGCGCCGGAGAGAGGCAGGGTCCCGAGGCGGGCTCCTCTTCGCCTCTCGGCACACAGAGATCGGCGCCGAGGTGGAACAGCAGGTTCTGAATCGGCCCCAGCAGAGCCATCAGCTTCGGCTCGAGACCCGTCGAGAGGGCGACACCGAGAGCCGAGTTCAACTCGTCGACGTCTCCGTAGGCCGAAACTCGCAGCGAGTCCTTCGACGTGCGCTCCCCCGAACCGAGCGCGGTCGTGCCATCGTCTCCGGTTCGAGTGTAGACGCGGGTAATGCGCGGCAACGTTCGCGACCCGAGGTCAGAATGTGTCCTTGATCGCGCCTTCGACAGGACTCGAGGCTCCCTCGACGTAGACGCCTCCGGTGAGCTCGTAGGACTGTTCGGCGCGGGCCCGAAGGCGCTCAAGGGCTTCCTCGAAGTTGTCGCCGCTCATCTCTTCGTCGCAGAAGGAGCAGCAACTCTCCCATTTGAAGCCAAGGGCCTCGGTCTGCTTTCGACCGCCGGGTGTGACCTCGTCGGTGATGGGGCACCAGATCGTGCTCATCGCGAGCATGAAGTTGTTGATCCAACGCTCCTTCTCGGCTGCTTCAACGAACTTCTCGGGGTCCGCGAGGAAAGCGTCCTTGGCTCCGGGCTCCGAGCCGCGATAGGTCGTGCCCTGGTACTCCCAGCTCTCTCCGTCGGCCGCGGAGGGTACCAGATTCACCGGGCAGAGCTCCGCACTCTTCTGGGTCTCCGGGATCTTGACCTTGGAGAGATCGACGGCGTCTGGCGGCAGCTGCGCCACGACCGGCGACACCACGAAAGCTGCCAGTGCCATGAATGACGCGAGTAGGACAATGCTGTGGGGAACTCTCATGACGTACTCTCCGAATCTAGGATGCTGGGCGTGTCTGGAATGCGGGCTCCGAGTGGGGTCCTTCGTGCTGCGCACGCCCGACTCCAAGGGGAGGGGAACGGACTCAGCGACGACGGTCGGATCGGAGTCGGAATCCGACACGTGCTGATGAACGGACACTAGAGTATACCTGCCTGCTCCGGGCGTCGTGCCGGGCGCGGGAAATCGAGTCGGCGGCGCGCGAACGACACGCTACCGGAAGTCTTGTGGAGTGGGCCGAGAAGTGAAGAGCGAGAGGACCCGGAGCGCGTGTCTCGAGCCTGTGAGAGTTCGGCCATCTCGGAGTCGAGGGCGGGCAACCGGCCGCAGGCTGTGCCCGCTCGCCATCCTCTCCCTCTGGCTGAGCGCCGCCGCGGCCCAGGTGCCGCCGGGCGAGGAGTCTCCTCGAATGGCGCCGCGCTTCACAGAGTGGCTCACCGCGGTCGAGCCGTTGATCACGTTCCCGGAACAGGAGCTCTTTTTGCGCCTTCGTCGTGACTACCAACGCGACGCGTTCATCCGCGAGTTCTGGCGAGTTCGAGACCCCTATCCCGAAACCGCACGGAACGAAGCGCGCGAGCGGTGGGAGGTGAACCTGGCCTACGTCCGATCGACCTTCGGAAGCATCTCCGATGCGCGGGCCCGGGTTCTGCTGGTCCATGGTCGTCCGACACGCCGCATTCAAGTCCGCTGTAGTACCACACGGATTCCGGCCGAGATCTGGATCTATCAGGGGAGCAGAACGCTCGACTCCCGCACTGTCC
Organism: uncultured Acidobacteriota bacterium; assembly: GCA_963851415.1. Taxonomy (GTDB): domain Bacteria; phylum Acidobacteriota; class Thermoanaerobaculia; order Multivoradales; family Multivoraceae; genus CAWKPF01. The sequence goes on along the minus strand of CAWKPF010000002.1, from coordinate 2,890,432 downwards.
TCGTATTCGTTCAGCCCGTCATGACAGAGGCAGAGGCGTCTCTCTGGGTGCCGGGCCGAAGTGGCTCGATCGAGGGCTCGATTCGAGCTGCCCGCAGCTGTATGAATGGAGCGTTGCTCGCGGAGGTGGTGGCTGAGCTCCGGGGAGCTGGCGCCCACTATGAGTGGCAGTTGTCGCGGGTGCTGGCCAAGCCGAGCCCGCGGAATGCGGAGTGGGTGACCACCTTTGCCTCCGAGACCGCCGAGCTACCGGAGGAAGCAGAGCTGTTCCGGGCTTCCTTCACCGTCGATTTTCTCGGTCGCCACCGCAGCCGCACCGTGGTGCAGGGCACCCTCCTGGTCGACGAACACGAGGCGGAGCGTGCCGACCTGGCGGGCTACCGGTCGTACGAGTTCGACGTGGTGGGCGAGATCGTTCGCGACGCTCAGCTGCTCGAGAGCTTCCGCTACAAGTTCTCCATTCCGACTCTCGAGGAGCACGGCACCGAGAGCGACCGATACCAGCTGCCCATCGCGTTTCAGCGCTACGTGCGACCGGGCGACTACACGTTGGCTCTCCTGGTGCGAGACATCAACGCGAACCGCTACTTTCGATGGGAGGACGAGCTGACGGTGCCGCGGCTGACGAACGATCTCGACGTTGCCTCCACGTTGGACGAGGGCGTCGCCCGGATCTTTCGAGAAGCCACCGCCGCCGTGGCGACCGGAGAGACCTCGATCCGGCTCGTTCCTCCGACGCAGACGCTCCTGACCGGGTTGGTGCGCTTCGACACCGTTGCAGCAGGCTCCGAGATCGAACAGGTGTCGTTCCTGCTCGACGATCGGCCGCTGATGATCAAGAACAAGCCGCCTTTCAACGTGGAGATCGACCTGGGGCCCTTTCCCAAGCCTCACTTGCTCCGAGTCGTCGGGCTGGACGCCTCCGGACGCGAGGTGGCCGATGACGAACTGGTCGTCAACGCCGGCAGCTATCGCTTCTCGGTATCTCTTATCGAGCCACGGCCCGGGCGCACCTATGCCGACTCGATGAGAATCCGTGCGGACGTCTCCGTGCCCGAGAACTCCGTGTTGGAACGTCTCGACATCTATCTCGATGAGGAGCTGACCGCGACCCTCTACCAGGAGCCCTTCGTGCTTCCGGTCGCGCTGCCTCCGGAAGGCGCTCGAGCCACTCGTCTCAGCTATGTGCGTGCAGTGGCGGTGCTGGCGGATGGCAACCGGACGGAGGACGTCGTGTTCGTCAACGACCGCGACCTCTCCGAGGCCATGAAGGTCGAGTTCGTCGAGCTCTACGCATCGATCACCGACCGATCCGGGGAGCCGGTGACCGACCTCGACCGCCAGGAGGTCGTGGTCGAAGAGGACGGAGAGCGACAGGAGATCGTGCGTCTGGAGCGGGTCGAGGACCTCCCGATTCACGTCGCGGTCTTGATCGACAACTCCGCCTCGATGCGAGGGGCACTCGACACGACCCGGAGCGCCGCGCTCGGATTCCTTCAACAGGCAATCGCCGAGCAGGACCGTGCCGCGGTGATCACCTTCAATCGGTTCCCCACCGTGTCGGTCAAGGCGACGAGTGACCTGCGGGCGCTCGGCGGTGGTCTCGCGGGCCTGACCGCCGAGGGACAGACGGCGCTTTACGACAGCGTCATGTTCGGGTTGTACTACTTCGCTGGTGTCAGCGGTCAGCGGGCTCTGCTGGTGCTCTCTGACGGGAAGGACGAGGTCAGTCGGTTCTCCGCGAGCGAGACGCTCGAGTATGCCCGCCGGGCAGGCGTGACGGTCTACACCATCGGCCTCGGTCTCCAGGGGAATGAGAGGGGGTTTCTTCGCAGTGTCGCAGAAGTGACCGGCGGAAGGAGCTTCTTCGTTCGAAGCCAGGAACAGTTGGCGCTTATCTACGCTGAGATCGAGCGAGATCTCCGCTCTCAGTATCTGATTGCCTACCAGTCCTCCAACACGAGGGACGACGGGCGCTTCCGCCGAGTCCAGGTGCGAACGCGACGCGCTGGAAGCGAGGTCACGACGATGACCGGTTACTACCCGTGAGCCGCCTCCTGGTCCGAGTCCGACCGCAGGGCTCAGAAGCCCGAGACCTGGGGGGGCTCACTCCCCAGCACTGCCCGCCAGACGCCGATAGAAGGCCCTCGAGCGGGAGAGATCGACTTCGCTCGCAGCGGCGCGGCTCGTCAGGAGGGAAACGATCGGGACGACTGCCAGCGGTACCAGGGTGGTGGGGTAGGAGGGGTCGATTCCCTCGCCCCCGGCAACGAAGCAGGTGTGGAACCAGCGGGCACCGGTCCCGGGGTCGTCCGGCAGCTGCCACCCGCTCCAGGCCGCCCAGCGGATGAGCCCGTACCAGACGAGCCCGAGCAGGTAACCACTGGCAATCCCCCAGAAACAGCCAGCCTCGGTCGTGCGTCGCCAGTAGAGCACGTAGGCCAGGGCAATGGCAGGGGGAACCACCATTGCGAAGCCCAGGAGCAAGAGGTCGAGAATCGAGCCGATCTCGGCCCGCCATGCGATGAAGGCCGCGAGCAGGCCGTACAGGACGGTGGTGACTCGATAGGCCCGCAGCTGTGCCGCTGAGGAAAGGTTTCGTCCTGCCGGGAGCCAGTCTTGCACCAGCATGGTGCTGCTGGCCAACAGAATCGGTCCGCCCGACGAGATGACGGCGGCGAGGATGGCGGCGACTGCGATCCCACCGAGCCAGGGAGAAAGATCGACCGCCAGCCGGGTGATCGCCTGGTAGCTGCGCAGCCCCGAGTCGGCTCCGTAGGTGGCCAGGGTCTGGGCGCCGATCCAGCCGGCGAGCAGGGGCATCAGGGCTGCAATCGCACCCCCGAGCAGAAAGGCCGGAACGACGTCTCGCTCCCGGCGTGCAGCGGACGAGAAGTTTACGTAGACCGATGCCGCGGGGGTGTGGATCGTGG